>NZ_JACVAM010000009.1 GCF_014851865.1 Pseudomonas sp. PDM16 | reverse complement strand
TGATGGCGGGACCGCTGATCACGCCCATGTGCCCATGGCTGGTGGAGAAACCACCCTCCACCGCGTTGTCGGGCAGGAATTCGACCGGCTTGAAGAACTTGCCGTTGTCGATGGCAACCGAGCGTTCCAGAAACAAGTTAGCGCTGTTGCCGTAGGTGCGCTCGGCGACCAGCTCGGCGATGGCGAAGCTGACCGCGGGCACGCTCGGCACCATACGGCTGCCGAAAGGCGTCGCGGCCAGTGCGGGAGAAACGACGGCGGCGAAGTGCTTGGCGGTGCGCTCGGCCTTGATCGGATCACCCACGGCACGCCTCCGTGCCAGCAAGAGCCGTGGAAGCACAGTAGAGATTGATGCGTTTTATCCCCGCAGCCTGGGCCACGGTGGCGATGCGAATACTGCCACCCGCCTTGAGATAAGCAGCCGGGCGCTGGCCTGCCGTTGCGGCGTTCCAGTCGTGCAGGTCACTAACGAGCAGATATTTCTGCGCGGCTTCGCGCAATAGATGCTGGTCGTGGATGAAAGAAAAACACAGCGCAGCGCCACCAAATCCCATGGTGACGTTGGGTAGTCGGTTCATCAGCTCGCCTCCATGCAAGCCTTAAGCAGAACGCCGCGCTCCTGCGACAATCAGTTGGAGAATTCCACCCGAACCAACCCCCAGCAACAATTCAAGACTGTCATAAACGACGATCACGTCCCATCTTGGCACCTACTTCGGGACCTCACCCACCTCCAAACCCGATGGTCAGAAACGACAGAGGCCCGCATAAGCGGGCCTCTGTCCAGAACGCAGGTGCGCATGGCGCACCCTAGCTGGGCTCAACGACTGGCTTTCATCGCCTCACGCGGCACGTACTTGCCCACCTCGAACTTGCCGATGGCGGCACGGTGCACTTCGTCCGGACCGTCGGCCAGGCGCAGGGTGCGCTGCATCGCGTAGAAGTAGGCCAGCGGCGTGTCGTTGGAGACGCCTGCACCGCCGTGGATCTGAATGGCACGGTCGATCACATTAAGCGCGACGTTGGGCGCCACGACCTTGATCTGGGCAATCTCGCTCTGAGCCACCTTGTTGCCCACGGTATCCATCATGTAGGCGGCGTTCAGGGTCAGCAAGCGAGCCTGGTTGATCTCGATGCGCGAGTTGGCAATGTGATCGATGTTGCCGCCCAGGCGAGCCAGCGGCTTGCCAAAGGCGGTACGGCTGACAGAACGCTTGCACATCAGTTCCAGCGCACGTTCGGCCATACCGATGGAGCGCATGCAGTGGTGGATCCGGCCTGGGCCGAGGCGACCCTGGGCGATCTCGAAGCCACGGCCCTCACCGAGCAGCACGCTGTCGTAAGGTACCCGCACGTTCTCAAACAGCACTTCGGCGTGGCCGTGCGGGGCATCGTCGTAACCGAATACCGGCAGCGGGCGAAGGATGGTCACGCCGGGAGCGTCGCTCGGCACCAGGATCATCGAGTGCTGCTGGTGGCGCGGCGCATCAGGGTTGGTCAGGCCCATGAAGATCATGACCTTGCAACGCGGGTCGCAAGCGCCGGAGGTCCACCACTTGCGGCCATTGATCACCCACTCGTCGCCGTCACGCACGGCGTTGGCCTGCATGTTGGTGGCGTCCGAGGAAGCCACGCCCGGCTCGGTCATGGCGAAGGCGGAGCGGATCTCGCCGGACAGCAGCGGCTCCAGCCACTGCTTCTTCTGCGCTTCGCTGGCATAGCGCACCAGGGTTTCCATGTTGCCGGTGTCCGGCGCGGAGCAGTTGAACGGCTCGGAGCCCATCAGCGAGCGGCCCATGATCTCGGCCAGCGGCGCGTATTCCATGTTGGTCAGACCAGCGCCGTACTCGGATTCCGGCAGGAACAGGTTCCACAACCCCTCGGCTTTCGCGCGGGCCTTGAGCTCTTCCATGATCGCGGTCGGCTGCCAGCGGTCACCTTCGTTGACCTGCTGCTCGAACACCGCTTCGTTCGGGTAGACGTGAGCTTCCATGAAGGCGGTGACGCGTTCACGCAGTTCCTGGACCTTGGGGGAGTAGGCGAAATCCATGGGCATACCTTGGTGGTTGGCTTCGATGTGGAATGATGCTAGAACAGCATCCTCGATTTATCTAAGCTATTTTCCTGCCTTATCAACATTCATAAGCAATATGCGATAAGGCTTGATGCACGGAGCGGGACATGAATTTGAACAAGGTCGATCTCAACCTCTTCATCGTCTTCGACGCCATCTATACCGAGGCCAATCTGACCCGTGCCGGACAGATTGTCGGTATCACCCAGCCGGCCGTGTCCAATGCCCTGGCTCGCCTGCGCGAGACCTTCAACGACCCTCTGTTCGTGCGTACCGCCCAGGGCATGGTGCCGACACCGATGGCGCAGAACATCATCGGTCCGGTGCGCAACGCCCTGCAGCTGCTGCGCGTATCGGTGCAGGAGAGCCGCACCTTCAACGCCCTGCAGGCGAACAAGACGTACCGCATCAGCATGACAGACCTGTCCGAGCAGATTCTGCTGCCGTCGCTGTTCCAGCGTCTGCGCCGGCTGGCTCCGGCAGTACAGATCGAGAGCTTCCAGGCCAAGCGCCGCGAAACCACCAAGGAACTGGCCGCCGGCCGCCTGGACTTCGCCGTGGACGCCCCGCTGAACACCGACCCGCAGGTGCGCCATGTCAAGCTGATGGAGGACCGCTACGTCTGCGCGCTGCGCCCTGGCCATCCATTGGCCAAGGACAAGCTGACCCTCGACGAGTATCTGTCGCTGGCTCACATCCAGATTTCCAGCCGCCGCAGCGGTCTCGGCTACATCGACCTGTCACTGGGCAAGATGGGATTGCAGCGCAAGGTTTCTCTGCGTTCGCAACACTACCTGATGGCCTCCACGGTGTTGCACAACACCGATATGGCGATGACAGTGCCGGAGCGCTTCGCCCGCCGCCACAACCTTCATTTCGTGGATCTGCCGGTGAGTGATGTACCAGCCCTCGAAACCCATCTGTACTGGCACGAGAGCACCGACCAGGACCCGGCCAACCGCTGGATGCGCGAGCAACTGATCGAGCTGGCCCAGCAGATCTGCGCGCAAGAGAAGAAGGTCGCCGAGCCGGCCTGATTCGACAGCGGACACCTCTCGCCATTGGCCAGTGGATAGGCCGATCAATGCAACAACACCATTGCCTTGCTCCTGCGTGACGCCGCGAGGAACAGTCACGCATTGACAGCCAGCATCCTCAACTTTACGTTAACGTAAAGGTCGTCTGCACGTGTGCCGCCCCATCGCTCGAGCCGAGAAGGATTCGCCAGCGCCTTAGCGCTTGCCCAGCGCACCAAGGGCCAGCCGACAGCCATGACAAGAACAATCGAGGATGCGCAATGCAGCAACCACTCTGGACCCCGACAGCCGAACGCATCACCGCCACGCGCCTCGACGCCTTCCGCCTCCTTGTGAATCAGCGCCACGCTCTGCAACTGGCCGACTATCCGGCGCTGCATGCCTGGAGCGTGGATAAGCGCGAAGCCTTCTGGCAGGCCATCGTCGATTTCTTCGAGGTGCGCTTCTCCGCCCAACCCGCGGCCGTATTGCGTGAAGGCGCGGCCATGCCCAGCGCCCACTGGTTCCCCGGCGCCACCCTGAACTTCGCCGAGCACCTGCTGCGTCGTCGCGACAACCATCCGGCGCTGGTCGCCATCGGTGAGGACGGCTCGCGCGAGCAACTCAGCTACGCCGAACTGGCCGCCCATGTCGCCGGCCTGCAACGCAGCCTGGAGACCGCCGGCGTTGGAGTTGGCGATCGCGTTGCCGCTTTCATGCCCAACACCTGGCAGACCCTGGTCGGCATGCTCGCCACCGCCAGCCTCGGTGCCACCTGGTCGAGCTGCTCGCCGGACTTCGGCACCCAGGGCGTGATCGACCGCTTCGGCCAGATCGAGCCCAAGGTGCTGATCGCTGCCGCCGGCTACCGCTATGCCGGCAAGAACCTCGACCTGACCACCAAGCTCAACGAGATCCTTGATCGCCTGCCCACACTGCAGCAACTGGTGGTGGTGCCCTACTCCAACTCCGGCACCCAGCCGAGCGACTTCAAGACGGTCGCGCCTGTGGCGCTGTGGGACGGCTTCTACCAGGCCGGCGGCGAGCCGCAGTTCACCCCAGTGCCTTTCGAGCAGCCGCTTTACATCCTCTACTCCAGCGGTACCACCGGCGTGCCCAAGTGCATCGTCCACGGAGTCGGCGGCACCCTGCTGCAGCACGTCAAGGAGCTCGGCCTGCACGCCGACCTGCACGCCGACGACACGCTGTTCTACTACACCACCTGCGGCTGGATGATGTGGAACTGGCTGGTCTCCGGCCTGGCCCTGGGCGCCACCCTGGTGCTGTTCGACGGCTCGCCGTTCCACCCCGGTGCCGAACGTCTGATCGACCTGATCGATGCCGAGAACATCAGCATCTTCGGCACCAGCGCCAAGTTCATCGCCGCCCTGGAAAAAGCCGGCGCCAAGCCGCGAGAGACGCACAAGCTGAACCACCTGAAGGCCATCCTCTCGACTGGCTCGCCGCTGGCCCACGAGAGCTTCGAGTACGTCTACCGCGACATCAAGCGCGACGTCTGCCTGTCCTCCATCTCCGGCGGCACCGACATCGTCTCCTGCTTCGCCCTCGGCAACCCGGTACTGCCGGTGTGGCGCGGCGAGTTGCAGTGCAAGGGCCTGGGCATGGACGTGCAGGTATGGAACGACGCCGGCAAAGCGGTGATCGGCGAGAAAGGCGAGCTGGTCTGCGCCAAGCACTTCACCTCCATGCCGGTGGGCTTCTGGAACGATGCCGATGGCGAGAAATTCCGCAGCGCCTACTTCGACACCTTTTCCGGCGTCTGGGCCCACGGCGACTATGCCGAAGAGACCGAGCACGGCGGTCTGGTGATCCACGGCCGCTCGGATGCCGTACTCAACCCCGGTGGCGTACGCATCGGTACCGCCGAAATCTACCGCCAGGTGGAAAAGGTCGAGGAAGTGCTGGAGTCCATCGCCATCGGCCAGGATTGGAGCAGCGACGTGCGCGTGGTGCTGTTCGTGCGCCTGCGAGATGGCGTGGTGCTGAGTGACGAACTCAAGCAGCGCATCTGCCAGGTGATCCGCGCCAACACCACTCCGCGCCACGTACCGGCCAAGGTCATCGCCGTGGCCGACATCCCGCGCACCATCAGCGGCAAGATCGTCGAACTGGCGGTACGCAACGTGGTGCACGGCAAACCGGTGAAGAACACCGACGCCTTGGCCAACCCGCAGGCGCTGGAGCTATATCGCGACCTGCCTGAATTGCAAAGCTAAAAGCTGAGGAGCCGGCGGCACCAGGCTTGAGCAAAAGACCATCGCTCGGTCAGACTGCCGCCTCAAGCAACCGACCGTTCGGTGACAATATGGACATTGTCAAACCCCTCAATCTTGGCTGCCCTTGGCACCAAACACTTGGTCGAACGCTACGGCGAGCAGCTCGTAGCCGTTCGCTACTGCATCGTTCGCAAGCCCCACGCACTACACAACGGCCGAACTGGTGATCGAGCAGAGGGGTGCCTTGATCGAAAGCCTGCCCAACACTCAAAAAACCACTCCTACAACCGTTGCCCTGCGCACTCATCGTCACAAAAGATATCTGCAACGTCTGGTCAAAACGCTAGGCGGCAAGTGGAGCTGGGACAGCCTTGTCTGGCTGATCGCCTTTGGGGAAGTGGGCCAGGTAGCGGGCAAAGCCCTTGATCTGCTAGTACCGTCGGTGCGGCTGCCTGCGTAGACCCGGCCTTGTATGCATGACGTCATGACCATTCTGTAGTTTGCGGCGGTCATTGTTTTCAAAAGCACCGTTCAAGCCATAGCAAACAACGTGGCGGCATCTTGCCACTTACCCGATTCACCCACTTAACGCTTGGTATATCTATGTCCATCACCAAAAATCCAACATGGAAGCAACTCGAGAAAAATTGGGAAAACGGATTTGACTCGCTGATAAAAGAAGAGCAAGAGGCTCTCGCATTGTGGTGGCTGGAAGCAGAAACCATGAATGGAACCTTGAATCAATTCTTCTGGAATAGCTCCGGGGACCTTGCCTTGATCGCCCTGTCTGGCCTTAGGGATCTGAATGCGCCAATCACATTGAAAGCATTCCAGTCAGCGCTGGATTATTTTGGAACATCGTACCCCGTCGATCATGAGCAGCGCATGGCTTGCCTAGAGGAAATCGAATCGGCACACGGGGAAGATGTATTCACGCCTGCATCAAGAATAATTCAGGATCTGCCAGAGGATTTCGTGCAGTCAGCTGTTTCCAGACTGGAGAAGCTCTACACACGCAACTAACCGATTTATCAACTCCATACCACCTGAGATACAGCCCACCTCAAATGGCCGATATGAATACCCAGGAGAACATCACCCATGTCAGAACAAGAAGGCTACTTTTTCAAAGCCATCACCGGCAAACAGTCATTTGAAGAGACAACCATTGCGATAGCCTATGACATGGAAGCCAGCGGTCATTATTCCGACGCATTGGAAATATGGATCAAATTGGCAGAAAAAGGCAACGCGGAGGCGCAGTTCAATCTTGCACTTCTCTATATAGATGGATGCGGAACAAGCCAGAACTCTTCCCTTGCTGCTAAACATCTAGAAAAATCGGCCAAACAAGGATACTCACCAGCCCAGGTGGAGCTGGGCAATCTATACCTTGCTGGCGAAGGCGTTGAAGAAAATCATGACAAGGCAATTTCCTGGTTTAGAAAGGCCGCCGATCAAGGCGACCCCATAGGCACACATAACCTCGGCACCATGTATCGTGATGGTCTTGGTGTAGCCGAAAGTGAAGAGGAATCCATCCGATGGTTCTTGATCGCTGCCAAAGCAAATTATTCACTGGCCCAATATGAAATGGGGCTGATTTGCACTGACAGAAAAGACGAGCCACAAGCGATAAAATGGTTTCGCCTTGCAGCAGCGCAAGATCTTGATGAGGCCAAGCTGGAGCTTCAATCAAGAGGCATCGAATAAATCAGGCTTTAATTCAGCCCTCAGATCAGCTGCAAATTGCAACAATATCGCTGCCACCCATTCAATCGGGCCAACTGGAAGACCACATGAATAACTATTTAGATACTATTTTTGACGATATACGCTCCAGCGCAAAACACGCACTAGAGAGCGACGACAAATATATCGTCATAGATAAGATATATGAATACCTCGAAGATTTTTCAGCCTTCGGCTTCCAAGAGATTCTCGAGAGAATTCTGTCGACAATAGAAGACTATCCAAGTCTTGACTACGGCGGCCCAGGACCATTTGGAACATTTATCGAGGAACAACCCTTTTCATGTTACACACCTGCACTACTGGCATCCTTGCGGCGCAAGCCCAGCACTCAAGTCGTTGGCTGGCTTGATCGATCGATCATGGACGAGGATTTTCAAAATGGCTCTGGCACCAACCCAGTTTCTGCCGGGGATTTCGCTTCCTGCCTTGTAGAGATAATTAGCAACTCTTCCGCCAGCGCGGAGTGCCGGGAGTTTTCTGAAATGTGCCTCTCCGACTTAAGAAAGCGAGGTCTTGCCTAGCACGAATACCTTCCCATGCTCACCAGAACATCAGCCGGCCCATGAACTACAAAGACTTGCAGAAAGCCACAGCCAACCACCATTCCAGCCAGAGCTGAGCCCATGCGTCAGGGTCAATATCACCACTCGATGGCAGCAATGGCGTACAAAGTCAGTTTGGAGCAAACCAGCGGTACCACCGAAACCCAGTGGCCAGAGCATGAACCAGGTCCCTACTAAGCTCAGCGCGGTGCTGAAATCGGGAGCAGGTCAAAACTCCAATAGATAGATATTCTGGAGCGACAAGGACTGCGTTAGCATCTGGCGCTTCAAGGACCTTTCGGTACTCACTTCTATAGCGCCCTTGGTATTCAGCATCTAATACCCAGAGACCTCACTCACGCAGCTCAGACCTCTCGCCGAGCTGCAAGTGCAAATAATGGCAGCCACAGTGAAAACCCCGACCTCCCCCCTCGCTCTAGCAATAATCGGACTATCACTCTCTTCCGCCTCCATGGCAGCAGAGGATTTCTTTGGGAACGGTGCGGCTAAACTGGCACCCAACATATCCCATGTCGCGTCATGTTCCCTCCCCGATGCTTCGGTTCATTACCGAGCCATTGTGTTCACTCAAGGCTTCGAGCACCTGTCCTCGGTAGTCTATCTCCAATGGCTGGAGTGGAATCAGGACGGCCCAAAGCTTCTTATGTCCGAACGCATCGTGGAGCTGAGCTCAGGTTTCTGGTCGGCAGGAGCACCGTCGGTGAACACTCAGGACTGCTCCTTCCTTTTTCCCGTCCAGCACAGCTATAGCAACGAGCCTTCTCGCTTTGAGCTCCAGCCAGCCGATCTTGGGAAGTATGCAATACGACAGGATGAGCAGAAGTGATAGGTCCTCCCTCCCGGCGCTGGTCGACATGCCGCCCTTCCTGCCTACCTTGAACAAGTATCATGTACGCGCTGATTGATCTCTACGATGAAAACCAGGCCGAGTATCTGAACTCGGTATTGCGCCGACACGGTCTGGACTCCTTTGTGCTGAAGACTGGGATCAGCCCACAAGGCGCTCAGGTATTTTCAATTTCCTGTTTCAATGCCAGCGAACTTAAAACTGCCAGGCACCTGATTTATAGCTGCCAGCACTTTATCGGCGATATTCATCCAGAAGCGTTTGCGACGATAAGAGAGATACGCTATCAAAATAACAAAACTTTCCTACGTCTGATCACCTCAAAACCCATGATGGCACTTTCGTTCTTAGCGATAACCGCAGCATTAGTGGGTTACGCTCTTGGTATATGAATTCCTGGCAGCCGTGAAATGCCATGAGAACTTGCGATCCATTACAGATAGGCATTCCACAATGCTGGGATGTATCGAGAACCGCCAGTACACCAAGTTCGATTTCCGTCACCTGCAGATGGAAGCTCTTAGGCAGTTCTTCGCGGCGTGGAATTCTATACACCTATCGCTGCCTCTCCTGTTCAGACAGTGCAACACACCTATGCCCGCCCTAGTGGGCAGCCATTCTAGACCCTCAGCTCGCAGGTTATTCCATGACGATTCACCGCATGCTCTCCACCTTGGCACTGCTTCTACTTGCTTTCACGGCTCTGGCTGGAGAGTCGACTGGTGATGACCGGGTCTTTCCGAGGCAGCTTGCGGAGCTTCACACGCTGGAGATTGACTACGCCGATGGCGAAGGCATGGACTTCGAGCCGTACTCGGAGTTTCTCTCGGCAGAGGACACGACGGATTGGATTCATGCCTGGACAGGCAACCAGTCCCTCAATGGCGATGCGCTGCGCATCTTCGGGCAGGACGGCACAGGTGGTTACGCCGCGTTCTGGCTGGTACGACCCGGCGCGCCCATTCTGGAACAGCCGATCGTGTTCTTCGGCTCCGAAGGCGAACAGGGCATGGTGGCATCGAATTTCAGTGACTACTTATGGTTGCTGGCTGGGGGTATAGGTCCGTACGAAGCGATTGCCTATCCCGGCCTGGAGAGGCCGACCGATGCGCAGTTCACAACCTTTGCCGAACAACACTCCCGCACCAAAAGAAGCACTCCATGGGAAGTCGTGACCAGAGCCCAGGCAGAGTTCCCCGACTTCGCCAGCAGGATTCAGCAGACCTACCAGTGACAGCACTGCTCGTACGAGAGCGGCGGAGATGCGACATTCCGCGCCCAACCGTTGAGTAACCTCCGTGCGCACTGAAGGCATTTCGGGCTTTACAGAAACCACCTCCATTCAAGGGAACTGCAATGAAGATTCCACTCGTACTATTGCTCGCCACGCTCACCCTGGCCGGCTGCCGCGCCGAAGAAGAAGCCAAGGCATTGCAGGCCAACGTCTCCAAGGAGCAGGTCTGGACCTTCATTCACTTCAATGTGCCGGAGGAGGACGAGGGAATGGAGTCCTACTACTACTTCGGGCAGATCCCCAAGAGCATCTACCAGTTGATCAGCACCAACAGCCTGGAGAGTGGCTTCGTGCATGTGCAGAACATGCATTACTGGGGCAACGATGACCTGATCTACAGCTACCGCGACCAGCAGAACAATGGCGACATGATCTTCCGCATCGAGGACATCCAGACCATCAAACTGGTCCGCAAGGCTCCTGTCGTGGGTCGTGGCTACGAGCAGTTCGAGGAGCCGAAGAATCAGGGGATCAGGCCCGCGAGTGGTGAGGACAAGAGTTCCTGAGCGCCGCGTCCGACATCAGATACCCGGACGCCCCGGGTCCTCTGGCGAGCTCTCCTCCTCGATGTCTTCCAGCTTCAACTCCATGCCCCAGTTCGCAACATCTGCGACCGGCGCAGGTGTTGGTGCGGGCGTAGCGCTCACTACGGTGGTGGCCGGACTATCCCGGTAGAGCTTCAGCTTGAGGCGTACGTTGTTGGCGGAGTCGGCATTCTTCACCGCCTCATCCTCGTCGATGCTGCCCTCGTGTACGAGATCGATCAGAGCCTGATCGAACGTCTGCATGCCGAGGTTCTTCGACTTCTCCATGATCTCCTTGAGTTCGGAGAACTCGTTGCGCTTGATCAGATCACGCACGGTCGGGGTGCCGAGCATCACCTCGACGGCGGCACGGCGCTTGCCGTCAACCGTCTTGACCAGGCGTTGAGAAACGAACGCCCGCAGGTTGTTGCCCAGATCATTGAGCAGCTGCGGGCGCCGCTCCTCGGGGAAGAAGTTGATGATGCGATCCAGCGCCTGGTTGGCGTTGTTGGCATGCAGGGTCGATATAGCCAGATGTCCGGTATCGGCGAACGCCAGGGCGTGCTCCATGGTTTCGCGATCACGAATCTCACCGATCAGGATCACGTCCGGCGCCTGGCGCAGTGTGTTCTTCAGTGCCGCATGGAAACTGCGGGTGTCCACGCCGACTTCACGCTGGTTGATGATCGACTTCTTGTGCCGGTGTACATACTCCACCGGGTCCTCAATGGTGATGATGTGACCGCCACTGTTGCGATTGCGGTAGTCGATAAGGGCGGCCAGGGAAGTCGACTTGCCCGACCCCGTACCACCGACGAACAGCACCAGGCCACGCTTCTCCATCACCGTCTTGAGCAGTACCTCGGGTAGTTTGAGGTCTTCGAACTTGGGAATCTCCATCTTGATATTTCGCGCGACGATGGAGACTTCATTGCGCTGCTTGAAGATATTGATGCGGAACCGGCCGACATTCGGCACCGAGATGGCCAGGTTCATCTCCAGCTCCTTCTCGAAGTCGGCCCGCTGCTCGGCATCCATTACCCCTGCAGCGATGGCCGCCACGTCACCTGGCTTGAGCGGTTCCTGGCTGAGCGGCTTGAGCACGCCATTAAACTTGGCGCAGGGCGGCGCTCCGGTGGACAGGTAGAGGTCGGATCCGTCCTGGCTGGACAGGATTTTCAGCATCTGGGTGAGGTCCATCGGGCGCGCTTCCATACGGGTGGAATTAACAAGGTAGGTCAAGCTTTGCAGGCTCATCAGCCTGAAAAATGGCGTCATTCTGATGGCGCAGCGATTGCTGGCACAATAGCGCCTTCGCAAAATGAGGAACCGATCATGCCCAAGGCGATGGCCCGCCACATCCTGGTGAAGACAGAGGCCGAAGCGGCCGCCCTGAAGAAGCGCCTCGCCGCCGGAGAGGCGTTCGATATGCTGGCCAGGAAGCACTCCACCTGCCCCTCCGGAAAGAAAGGTGGCGATCTGGGCGAGGTACGTCCAGGGCAGATGGTCCGCGCGGTTGACCAGGTGATCTTCAAGAAGCCACTACGTGAGGTCCACGGCCCCGTGAAGACCCAGTTCGGCTATCACCTGATTCAGGTGTTCTATCGAGAATGACCGGCTCAGGCCCAGCCGAGGGTGATCGCCGCCAGCACCAGATAACGACCTACTTTGGCCACGCTCACCAGCAACAGGAAGCTCCACCAGGGTTCGCGCATCACTCCGGCCACCAGCGTCAGCGGATCGCCGATGACAGGGACCCAACTCAGCAGCAGCGACCAGCGACCATAGCGTCTGTAGGTAGCCCTGGCCTGTTCCAGACGCTGCGCACCGACCGGGAACCACGACCGTTCATGGAAGCGCTCGATCCCCCGCCCCAACGCCGCGTTCAGCACCGAGCCCAGAATGTTGCCGACACTGGCTACCGCCAGCAGGATGGCTGCCGGCTGATCGCCACCAAGCAGAAAGCCAACCAGTACCGCTTCAGATTGAAGGGGCAGCAGACTGGCAGCTCCGAATGCGGAGAGAAACAGCGCGATGTAGACGGATGCGTCGGACAAGGTGGCGACTGATCCTGGCTAGACGGGCAAGCGTTATAGCGTGCGGACGGCGTTACGCACAGACGTTCGTTCCTGCCCGGCGTAACGAGACGTTTCCTCTCGTAACGCAGATGCAAAATGTTCTTGATTGGGCTTTTTGGTACAAACGTCCGTTTAGAGCCTTTAGTTGAACATTGCTCATCTTTGGCATGCTTTCTGCGAACACCCGTGCGCTGAAGTACCAGCGCACGGGTGCCTGGGTAGCGATAAAGGAACCATCACTCCCATTTACCGAGAGCAATCCATGAATAACAAGAAGACCCTGCTCGCCCTCTGCATCGGCGGCTCCCTGCTAGCCAGCGGCACGGCACAAGCCGCGCTGTTTGGCTCGACCGGTTACACCAAGACCCAATACCCGATCGTGCTCGCCCACGGCATGCTGGGCTGGGACACGATGCTTGGCATCGACTACTGGTATGGAATCCCCTCGGCCCTGAGCCAGGACGGAGCCAGTGTCTACACCACCGAAGTCGTGCAGATGGGATCGTCGGAGGCTCGCGGCGAGGATCTGATCAAGGAAGTGGAAGAGATAGTCGCAATCTCCGGCAAGCCGAAGGTGAACCTGGTCGGCCACAGTCACGGCGGCCCGACCGTCCGCTATGTCGCCGCCGTGAGGCCGGACCTGGTGGCATCAGTCACCAGCGTGGGCGCGCCGCACAAAGGCTCGGCGGTAGCCGACCTGATCCGCAAGATTCCCGAAGGCTCGAACGGCGAAGCCATCCTCGCCGGCCTGGTGAACGCCATCGGCAGTGTCATCCACTTCCTCTCAGGCAGCACCAGCCAGACGCCCCAGGACTCGCTGGCAGCCCTGGTATCCCTGAACAGCGAAGGTGCCGCCGATTTCAACGCGAGGTTTCCCCAAGGCATACCCACCAGTGCTTGCGGTGAAGGCGCCTACAAGGTCAATGGCATCAGCTATTACTCCTGGAGCGGGACCTCTCCGGTCACCAACGTTCTGGACCCGATGGACCTGATCACCACCGCCGCCTCACTGGCCTTCCCCAAGGGGGTGGCCAACGATGGCTTCGTCGAGCGCTGCAGCTCGCACCTGGGCATGGTGATTCGCGATAACTACAAGATGAATCACCTTGATGAGGTCAATCAGTTCCTCGGCCTGGGCAGCCTGTTCGAGACCAGCCCGACGACCGTGTACCGCCAGCAGGCCAACCGCCTGAAGCTGGCCGGGCTGTAAACCCATCGACCGGGGCTAGCACGGCCCCGGTCGAACTCCTGAGTGATATCAGATTGATATTGACGGCTGAATTGGACTGCAACGACCATCGGCTTCCCCTGAGAAGAATGGAGTCTCCAATGAAGCGCCCGCTTACCCTAGCTCTCCTGTTTGCCGCCCTGACCAGCGCCGCGGCGATGGCCGACTCCACGATCCAGATCGTCAATCAGTCTGGATGGGAGTTGCATGAAATCTATTTCTCGCCGACCAGCCAGGAAAACTGGGGCGACGATCATCTCGGAGATCAAGTGCTCGAACAGGGTGACTCGCTGACGCTGACGGGTGTGGAATCCGGTCGCTGGGATATTCGCCTGGTGGACGAGGATGGCGATGAATGCACCCTGGAAGATGTCCACATCACCGAATCCGAACAGTGGGTCGTTACCGAGGATGACCTGCTTGGTTGCCAAGCAGCCACCGACTGATCGTCGGTAGACAAAACTCCCCCAACACCCGGAAATACCCTGAGTGGCCCCGCCGCTCAGGGTATTTTTCAACCGGCGCGCCGGAACTGACAACGAGTCTCGCTGCGACGCGCTGGGCGATCAGTCCTGGCTGTTGGCACCGATCTTGTGGATCGACAGGTCAGCGCCGTAGTACTCCTGCTCCTGGCTCAGGCGAATGCCGGTCAGGGTTTTGAGCAGACCGTAGACCATGAAACCGCCGACCAATGCCACCAGCACGCCCAGCGCGGTACCGATCAGCTGGCTGGCCAGACTGACACCCCCGAGACCACCCAGATAGCTCTGGCCGAAGATACCGCAGGCGATACCGCCCCATACACCACACAGACCGTGCAGAGGCCACACGCCTAACACATCGTCGATCCTCCACTTCACCTGGGTCGCCGTGAATGCCCAGACGAACAGCACACCGGCGATGGCACCGGTGGCTAGTGCGCCAACCGGGTGCATCAGATCGGAGCCAGCGCAGATCGCTACCAGACCGGCCAGCGGGCCGTTGTGTAGAAAGCCTGGGTCATTGCGCCCGACCAGCAGCGCGGCGACGGTGCCGCCGACCATGGCCATCAGCGAGTTGACCGCCACCAGGCCGCTGATGCTGCCGAGCGTCTGCGCACTCATCACGTTGAAGCCGAACCAGCCGATGATCAGAATCCACGAGCCCAGCGCCAGGAACGGGATATTCGATGGAGCGAAGGCCACCAGACGGCCGTCACGGTAACGCCCATCACGGCGCCCCAACAGAGTGACCGCGCCGAAGGCCAGCCAACCGCCCACCGCATGTACCACCACTGAACCGGCGAAATCGTGGAAGGCGGCGCCGAAACGCTCGGTCAACCACGCCTGCAGGCCGAAGTTGCCGTTCCAGATCAGACCTTCGAAGAACGGATAGACAAAGGCGACGATCAGCAACGTCGCACACAGCTGTGGACCGAAGCGAGCCCGCTCGGCAATGCCACCGGAGATGATCGCAGGGATGGCAGCGGCGAAGGTCAGCAGGAAGAAGAACTTCACCAGGGCATAGCCGTTGCCTTCGGTGAGCTGCGCCGCTGGCGCGAAGAAGTTCACGCCGTAAGCCACCCAGTAGCCGACAAAGAAGTATGCCAGGGCCGAAATGGCGAAGTCGGAGAGGATCTTCGACAGCGCATTGACCTGATTCTTGTGCCGTACCGTGCCTACCTCGAGAAAGGCGAAGCCCGCATGCATGGCCAGCACCATGATCGCGCCCAGCAGGATGAACAAGGTGTTGGAGCCGTGGATCAGCGTTTCCACAGCACTATTGAGATTTTCCATCGACTGATTTCCCGGCAGAAAAGCACCAAAAACGATCCCTCCCCCAGCCTAACGCACCAAACACGGGCAATTGTTCGCTACGTTGACCAATCACTGCGCCCCGATCAGGAGCAGAGGCCTAACCCCAAAATCACTCTCGTGATTTTTAACCTTTGTTTTCAGTGATATACAGGGAGACACGGTAGATCCACCGCGATTCACCCGCCCCACCTCAGGGCGCGAGAAAAACGCGACGCACCATCGCGTGGCAAAAGCTATGCCAGAGGAAGATGTGAAAAAGCCTGAACCTGACGGCCTTGCCCCCGCTCGAACCTGAAGAGTCCGCAACCATGACCCCAGGAGAGCGCCATGCCTACCACAGCAAAAACCGATCTTTCCGGCTTCGAGAGCACCGCCAGCACTACGCCGGACATCGACAAGGAAACCCATCGACGCAATCTGCGCAACGCGCAGAATGCCCTGTCTGCCGAGTTCCAGGCCCTGGTCAGCGACACCGAGAACCTGCTGAAACAGACCTCGGAAGTGGCGGGCGTCCAGGTACAGGAGCTTCGCGCCCGCATTAGCAACAACATCGACCGCGCTAAGGTCGTACTCAAGGACACCGAGCAGACTCTTGAGGTGCAAGGCCGCCTGGCAGTCGCCAAGACCGAGGAGTACGTGCAACAGCATCCGTGGCAGACTCTCGGCGTAGCAGCAGGTGTCGGCTTCCTGCTCGGCCTGCTGGCCGGCCGTCGCTGAGGCTGGGCACGCCATGGATGACATGCAGCCGCAGTCGGCCGCCGAGCCGTCCAAGCCTTCTCTGAAGAAGCTGGGCGGTGCCATGGTCGGCCTGGTGCAGGGCCATCTGGAGCTGCTCGGTATCGAGTTTCAGGAGGAGAAGTCGCGTTCGTTCCGTCTGTTCGTCTTCTCCGGCCTGAGCCTGATCTTCGGTCTGCTGGTTCTGCTCTGTGTTTCCGCCCTGGTGCTGATCCTCTGCTGGGATACATACCGAGTACCCGCCGCCATCGGCTTGTGCCTGGTATATGCAGTCGGGCTGGCAGCCTGCGTGCTCAAGGCCATGCGCCTCGCACGCGACGGCGAATCGCCCTTCCGCGCCACCCTGGCCGAACTGGCACGCAACAAGGAGCGCTTATTGCCATGAGCCAATCGCTTTCCAGCGCGGCACGCCGCGACATGCGCAAGGAACTGGTCCGCCTGCGCATGGAGATGCACCGCCAGCAATTGCATTACCATGCCCAGCCACTGACCAATCCTCTGCAGCAGCTGAGGCAGCTGCGGCGGGGGGAGCCAGCCAATGTGAAAACTCCGCTGATGGTCGCCGCCGGCGTGATGCTCACCTTGTTCGGCAGCCGGTTGGGTACATTTGGCAAACTGGCCCGCAGTGCATTGGTGCTGTACCCGGTGATACGAGGCCTGCAGCCTCAGAAGAAGACTATCGTCGAAGTGCACCGCTGAAACATTTGGCCGCATTCTTGCAAAAGCGATGGGACACGATCGGTCCAGCCGGTCAGGTTTTTTCATCTGAGCAAGGAAATGGTCCGTGATCGACGGGCAACCCGTAGCAGTCTTCCAGCCATTCATCGACACCGCCACCGGGCGCATTGCCGGCATCGAAGCCCTCGGGCGGCTGCGCCAGGAGGACGGCAGCTTGCGCTCCGTGGGGCCACTTTTCACCGACCCACGAGTTTCACCCGCTCACCTGCGCCGCCTGGACAGACAGATTCGCGACGACGCCCTCGCCCGCATGCGACTCGCGCCGGCAGACTGGTTCCTCAGCCTGAACATCTCGCCACGCTGGATCACCCAGCTACGCCCCAACCAGGCCCTGCATAGCCTCAAGCAGCTGCAGCTCCACGCCGTAGAACCGCGCCAGGTGGTCTTCGAGATCACCGAGCTGAGTGGAGACAGCCAGAAACTGGCCGATGTGGTCGCCCGCTATCGCGAGGCCGGGGCACGCATCGCCATCGATGACTTCGGCGCCGGCTACTCGCAACTGGATCGCGTGCTGGCCCTGCAGCCAGATATCCTCAAACTGGACATGCGTCTGTTCCAGGCCGCAGCGCGAGGCGGCCCCAGCGGCGAGGTGGTCAAGGCCCTCGCGCAGATGGCTGAGAAGACCGGTTGCTGGATCATCGCCGAAGGTGTGGAGACCGAGGCCGAACTGAACTTCGCGCTCGAATGTGGAGCGCGCTACGTGCAGGGCTATCTGTTCGCCAAGCCCGAAGAGGCGTTCTTCGCCGCCGATGCTTTCGTCGAGCGCTTCGCCCAGTTGCGCGAGCAGTATGTGCAACACAAGTTGGCCGAGCGAGCCCGCCTGATGAACCTGCGCCAGCAGCTGACGGAGCTGATGGGGCTTGTGCGTCGCTGGGCCGAGCGCGGCGGCAGGCTGGACTCGCTGCTGAAGCCAACCGACTACCCCTGGCTACTGCGCATCTACCAATGCGACCGCCACGGCACCCAAGTCAGTCCCAACCTGCAGTGGGACGGGCTTCGCTGGCACGAAGACGCCCGCTACGTCGGTCACAACTGGTCCTGGCGACCTTATTTCTATCAGCTGTTGGCAGAAGGCTGGGAAGAGCGCCGGCTGACCCTGTCGAACACCTACCGCGATGCCACCAGCAACCAGTACTGCCTGACGGCGGGCCAGTTCATCGACGGCGGAGGTCGCCTGCTATTGATAGATATCGACGCAAAGGGCTTCTAGCGCCACATCAGATCAGGATCGGCCGGTGGAACGGCGCCAGTTCCATGCGGTTGCGGCCGTTCTGCTTGGCCCGGTACAGCGCCTTGTCGGCACGCTCGATAAGTGCTGGCACGGTTTCCTGCAGGTAATACTGGGCCACGCCGATCGATGCGGTTACGCAGGCACCGCTCGGCAGTCCTGCGAACGTCGCCTCGGCCAGCGACTCCTGGATACGCTTGATGCAGTGCTGAGCCATCTCCAGCGAGGTCTGCGGAAGAAACAGGATGAACTCCTCGCCGCCATAACGAGCGAAGAAATCGGTGCTCCGCAGCAACGGCTGCACGGTATCGGCGAAGGTCTTTAGCACTTCGTCCCCGACCGGGTGGCCGTAGGTATCGTTGATCCGCTTGAAGTGGTCGAGATCGAGCATGCACACGCAGAATCCCGCGCCACCGCGATCGGTGCGGTTCTTCTCGTGGTGCAGCATCTCCAACAAGTAGCGCCGGTTGTACACCCCGGTCAGCTCGTCATGGGTGGCAAGCTCGGTGACCTGCTGCAGTACCTCCTGCAGCTGGGCATTGCTGGCCATGAGTTTCTTGCGTAGCTCACTGATGCTGCCGCCGAGTACCGAGATGAACGGCAGGAAGGCCGAGAAGCTGCACCACAGCACCATCTCGACCGCCAGATTGAAGTGTTCTCCGTCGATGCGTTCGATCAGCGGCAGGGTCAGGGCGTAGGCGACGATGGTCAGCAGACTCAGCACCAGCAGATCACGCGTGTGCAGTTTGAAGCAACCGAACACCATGATGATCAACAGCACCACGAGATAGGCTCCACGCGCCTCCCCGGCGTAAAGCTGGGTGAACAGCACCATCGCGATTGCCGCCAGCATCTGCGGCATGGTCATGCTTGGATCACGGAAGCGCAGGTTGATGCCGAAATGGAACAACAGGTAGAAAGCCAGATTGGTGGCGATGGCGATCACCACCCAAACCTGCATCACCCAGGCCGGGGAAATACCGTTGTAGAGGGACACACCCTGCGGCACACAGGCCAGGACGTACATCGCCACACTCATCATGAAGCGACGGATGCGCAACTGCTGCTGCGAGTCCTTGGGTAAGGCAGCTTCTGAAATCACGTGCGAATGCTCTTCTTGTTATGGCTATCAGGCGGTACGCGATGGCACGACGATATCATCGTGATCACAAAAAATCCCCGCCGCCCCCTGCCGCCCGTCGCCCGCCCAGTGGGGGAAACACGGGACTTGCGGGCTTCGTCACGAACACCGAAGCTAGGGCCTCCGGCCTGGCGGAGCGCCAGATCACCCATCGACGAGGACAACGCTTGGATTGGCAAACCCTGCTCACCCGCGAGCGTCTCGGCAAAGCGGTCTATAGCTCGGACGAGCTGGGACGCAGCCCGTTCCACAAGGATCATGACCGCATCATCTTCTCCGGCGCCTTCCGCCGCCTGGGACGCAAGACCCAGGTCCATCCGGTTTCCAGCAACGATCACATCCACACCCGCCTGACCCACTCCTTGGAAGTCGGTTGCGTCGGCCGCTCGCTAGGTATGCGCGTCGGCGAGATGCTGCGCGAGGAACTGCCGGCCTGGTGCGCACCGAGCGACCTCGGCGTGATCGTGCAGTCCGCCTGCCTGGCCCACGACATCGGCAACCCGCCCTTTGGCCACTCGGGTGAGGACGCCATACGCCACTGGTTCCAGCAGGCTGCAGGTCGGGGCTGGCTGGACGACATGAGCGACGCCGAGCGAGGCGACTTCCTCAGCTTCGAGGGCAACGCCCAGGGCTTCCGTGTACTGACACAGCTGGAATACCACCAGTTCGATGGCGGCATGCGCCTGACCTACGCAACCCTCGGTACTTACCTGAAGTACCCCTGGACCGCCCATCATGCCGAGGCGCTCGGCTACAAGAAGCACAAGTTCGGCTGCTACCAGAATGAACTGCCGCGTCTGGAGCAGATCGCCACCAAGCTCGGCCTGCCACAGCTCGACAAGCAGCGCTGGGCACGCCATCCATTGGTGTACCTGATGGAGGCCGCGGATGACATCTGCTACGCGCTGATCGACCTGGAGGACGGCGTGGAGATGGAGCTGCTCGACTACGCCGAAGTCGAGGCCCTGCTCTTCGATCTGGTCGGTGATGACCTGCCAGAAACCTATCGCCAGCTCGGGCCCGGTGACTCGCGTCGGCGCAAGCTGGCGATTCTGCGCGGCAAGGCCATCGAACACCTGACCAACGCCGCCGCCCGTGCCTTCGTCGAGCAGCAGCCAGACCTGTTGCGCGGCACCCTTGAAGGTGATCTGGTGGAGCACATGCACGGCCCTGCAAAGCGCTGCGTGTTGCGCGCCAAGGCCGTGGCCCGCGAGCGGATCTTCCAGGACAAGCGCAAGACACTGCACGAGATCGGCGCCTACACCACCCTGGAAATCCTGCTCAACGCCTTCTGCGGCGCGGCACTGGAGCAGCATGCCGGCAACGGCCTGTCGTTCAAGAACCGGCGCATCCTCGACCTGCTGGCGCATTACGCACCGGAGCCAGGCTGGCCGCTGTATCTGTCGTTCCTGCGCATGATCGACTTCATCGCCGGGATGACCGACAGCTATGCCACCGAAATGGCTCGGGAAATGACCGGCCGCTCCAGCCCGGTGTGATGCGATGAAGGCGCTGTTCAGGCAGGCGATCAGCTGGCATGCGGGGCCTCCGGCCTGGGGGCCCGCCGTGGTCGCGGGGCTGGGCTGCGCCCTCCCCCTGGTGCTCGGGCTGTTCAGCGGTCACCCGGGCTTCCTATGGGCCTCGGCAGGTGCCTTCCAGGCGGCCCAGGCCAATCCGCTGCACCGTTTCGGCATGCTGCGCCTGCTGCTGCTCACCCTGCTGGGTGCCTGCAGTGCAGGGCTCGGCTTCTGGGCGGCCAGCCACCCGGCACTCAGCCTCGGCCTGTTCGCCCTCTATGGATTCCTCCTGGCGTGGCTACAGCGCTTCGGCACCGAGGCAGGCAAACTGGGCATCGGGCTGGCCGTGTGCCTGTGCCTCGGCCAGGGACAGTTCGGGCTGGGGAGCCTGAAGAATGCCGACGCGGTCGCAGCGCTATTCGTACTCGGCGGCCTCTGGGTCGCCCTGCTCGCCTTTGCCCTGCGCGGCATGCACGGCCTGCGTATGTGGCCGTACATGCCGCGCCTCATGGCCATCCTCAAGGTGCTCAAGCGCCATGCCAAGCGCCTCCCAGAGCAGCGCTGGCGCCTGCATGCGCTGGGCTGCACCCTGGGTTGCGCGGCGGCCGGTCTGATCGTGCAGCTGGCCGGACTGCAACGCGGCTACTGGTTGACGTTGGCGCTGATCGCCACCTTGCAGCTTGAGATTCGCGGCAGCCTGGTGCGTGCCCTTCAACTGAGCATGGCCAGCCTCTGCGCCTCTGCCCTGCTCATCTACTTCGGCCACAGCTTGCAGAGTCCATCGTTGATGGTCGCGTTCATCCTGCCATTGATCATGCTCAGCCGAGCATTTCAGGCTCATCACTATGGCCTGTTCGTGCTGCAGGTGACGATCAGCTTCGTGCTGCTGGCCGAGAGCCTGTCGCACGACTGGCACCTGGCGCAGGTGCGCCTGTTCAACAGTCTGATCGGCGTGGTGCTGGCCATGCTGGTGGCGTTGCTGATGCATGGCTTGCAGCAGTGGCTGAATCGCCGCGAGGAGCCGCCGCAGCAGTAACGAAGCGGCTATGCTTCTGGCCTGACCTGGGATGTTGTCAAGGAGTAAGACAATGCAGGGCAAGACTCTCAGCAAAGAACGACGCCTCCCACTCCACGTCCATATCAGCGTGCTGTTCACCCTGCTATTGCTTGGCAGCGGCATGGCCCTCGGCCTGTTCAACTACTACCAGACTACCCAGGTCATCCTCTCCAGCAGCAAGCAGCTGTTCAGCCAGATGCGTGAAGAGGTGGAGGCCGACCTTCAGCACACCTACCAGCCGATTCGCCACCTGCTCGGTCTGCTCGCGCTCAATGAACGCAACCTGGCCCACGACAGTTACCAGCGCATGAGCCTGCTACCGATGTTCGCCCAGGCCCTGCGTGACAATCCCAAGCTGGCGTCGCTGTACATCGGCTACGAGGACGGTGATTTCTTCATGGTGCGACCACTGCGCGACGATCGCCTCAAGCAGGTCTTCGATGCACCGGCCAACGCCGCCTATCAGGTCTGGAGCATCGACCGGCATGGGGACGCACGTCCGATCTCCGAATCACAGTACTTCGATGTCGACCTGAACTGGATCGCCCGCCGCCAGAACCTCAGCGAGAAATACGATCCACGCACCCGTACCTGGTACAAGAGCGCTCGCGAGAGTGGTGCACTGATCACCACGGACCCCTATGCATTCTTCTCCACCAAAGACGTCGGCACCACCCTGGCCCAGGTCAGCAGCGGCAACACCGTGCTCGGCGCCGACCTGACCCTGGTCGATCTCTCGGCCACCCTGGCCAGGCATAAGGTCACCCCCTCCACCGAAGTGGTGCTGTATCGACCGGACGGCGGCGCCGTGGCCTATCCAGACGTGCAGAAGCTGGTGGTCAGCAATGGCACCACTCACCTGATTCAGGTCGAAGCGCTCAGCCCGGCCCTGGCAGAACTGTTCCAACGCGACCTAAACAAGGACCGTGAGGGAGCGATGAAGCTGGCCGGCAAGCAGTGGCAGGTCTCCTACAGCCAGCTAGAGGAAGGCGGCCCCAATGGCCTGCGCCTGGCATTGCTGGCACCGGAAGAGGAGCTGCTGGCCGATGCCTACCGCATCCGCTGGCAAGGCGCGGTGCTGACCCTGACCATCCTGCTGTTGTGCATTCCACTTGGCTGGCTGATGTCACGCATCCTGGTCAAGCCGCTGCGAGCACTGGTCGCCGAAGCCGAGGCTATACGCAGCTTCGACTTCTCTCACCCGGCCAGCGGACGCTCGCCGGTGCTGGAGATCGATCAACTGGCCGTGGCGATGGGGAAGATGAAGGACACCCTGTCCAGCTTCCTCGAGATCACCGCCAGCCTGTCCGCCGAAAACCGCTTCGATGCCCTGCTTCGCCGGGTGCTTCGCGAGACAGTGGGACTCAGCGAAGCCAGCGCCGGCCTGCTCTACCTGCGCGAGGCAGGTACCGGGGCGCTGGAACCGCATGGTCTGTTCGTCACTGACGAACAGCATGATCTGGACAAGCACCGAGTACCAACGTACGAAGATGGCTCAACCTTGCCGGAGTGGCTCCGCCAACCGGCAGAGGGCGGAAGTACACGAGTCATCTCCATTGGCTTCGACCAGGCGGAAGGCTTTCAGGGCCTGCTGCACGCACTGGATAGCCCGCGCGTCCATCTGGTCTGCACCGGTCTGCACAATCGCCAGGGTGAAACCCTCGGCGTACTGGTGTTGTTGCACCGCGATACCGGCGAAGAGGCGGCCATGCTAAGTCCTCAACGCATTGCCTACGTGGAGGCGGTCTCGGGCGTCGCCGCTCTGTGCATCGAGAGCCAGCGACTTCTGGACCAGCAGAAACAACTGCTCGATGCATTCATCCAGTTGATCGCGGGTGCCATCGATGCCAAGAGCCCTTATACCGGTGGTCACTGCCAGCGGGTACCCGAGCTGACCCTGATGCTCGCCCGTGCGGCCGCCGACAGCGATGTCGAGCCATTCCGTCACTACCGGCCAAGCGACGAGGAGTGGGAGGCTCTGCACATCGCCGCCTGGCTGCACGACTGCGGCAAGGTGACCACGCCGGAATACGTGGTGGACAAGGCCACCAAGCTGGAGACCATCTACGACCGAATCCACGAGGTACGCATGCGCTTCGAGGTGCTCAAGCGCGACGCCTGTATCGCCTATTGGGAAGGCCTGGCTACTGGCGGCAACGAGGCCTCACTGGCAGCCCTGCGCGACGAAACGCTGGCCGTGCTGGATGACGAATTCGCCTTCATCGCCCGTTGCAACCTGGGCGGAGAGGCCATGGCCGACGCCGATCTGGAACGCCTGCGCAGCATCGGCGCTCGAACCTGGGTGCGCACGCTGGACGATCGTCTCGGCGTGTCCTGGGAAGAAAATCAACGCCAGGCACGCACCCCCGCGCCGCCGCTACCGATTCAGGAACGCCTACTGGCCGACAAGCCCGAGCACCTCATGGAGCGTCCGGACGGAGAGCTGATCCCGGACGACAACCCCTGGGGCTTCAAGCTCGATGTACCGCACTACAAGCATAACCGCGGCGAGCTGTACAACCTTGGCATCGCCCGTGGCACCCTCACCGCCGAGGAGCGCTACATCATCAACAACCATATCGTGCAGACCATCCGCATGCTCGACCACCTGCCGTTCCCCCGGCACCTGGCAACCGTCTCGGAGATCGCCGGGGGGCACCACGAGAAGATGGATGGCACTGGCTACCCGAAGCGCCTGAAACGCGAGGAAATGAGCCTGCCGGCACGAATGATGGCCATTGCCGACATCTTCGAGGCACTGACCGCAGTAGATCGTCCCTACAAGAGAGGCAAGACGCTCACCGAGTCGCTCACCATCATGGCTGGTATGTGTCGTGGCTCCCACATCGATCCCGAGCTGTTCGGTCTGTTCATCGCCAGCGGCATTCCCCAGCAGTACGCGGCGCGCCATCTACAACCGGAACAGATTGACGCAGTGGATACGGCGACGATCCTGGCCAAGGCCGGCCTGGCCTGAAAGGCACGCACAAAAAAGCCCGGCATATGCCGGGCTTCTTCGTTGAACCGGAAGCGATCAGGCCTTAGGGGCGATCGGGTTTTCCGGGTACCACACGTCCATCAGCGGGCTGAGGGAGAATTCGCTCAGCTCCTTGCGGCCCTTCAGCCAGGATTCCAGCGCGGCGCGCTGCTCTTCGCTGACCGAGCCACGCTTGGCCAGGCAGACGAAACCGTAGTCTTCGCCGCCGACGTAGCCCAGGCCATTGGCATCGATGCCGTCACGCAGGAATTCGTCGACGAACTTGTCGGCGCCCTCTTCGCTCAGGCCCTCGTGGAAACCGAGGGTCAGCTCGCAGCCCAGTTCCTGGAATTCGTCGACGCACAGTTTCTTGCGCAGGCGGCGGGAACGGTTGGTGGCCATAAACACTCCTAGATACTCATTGATTGCAACGGGCGGCACTCTAGCAGGTTGCCGCGCCAGCTGCCCGCCCGTTCGGAAAAAAGCCCGCGCAGCCGGCATGCCCAGCCCCCTAGGAACCGATGCATGGGGCATAATGCGCGACATAATCACTCTAGCTGCACCCTCTTTTTGCCCTTTTTTCTGCCTGGGCCCGTGCCAATGATCAGAACTCTGCGCCATTTCGTCATCGCCTCACTCCTGCTTCCCACCGCCCTTCCCCTCTCCGCCGCCCAGGTCAGCAGCGCGCTGCCCGCCAAGGTGCAGCAGTCGCTCAAGGCCAACAAGCTGCAGGCCAGCAGCCTGTCACTGGTAGCCTTGCCACTCGACGGCAGCGGCGGTGGGATCATTCACAATGCCGACGTCTCGGTGAACCCGGCATCGACCATGAAGCTGGTCACCACCTACGCCGCCCTGGAACTGCTCGGTCCTACCCATCAATGGCGTACCGAGTTCTATGGTGACGGCCCGTTGAAGGACGGAGTCCTCAACGGCAACCTCTACCTCAAGGGTGGCGGTGACCCGAAGCTGAACATGGAGAAGCTCTGGCTGATGATGCGAGACCTGCGTGCCAACGGCGTGCAGCGCATCACCGGTGACCTGGTGCTGGATCGCAACCACTTTCACCACCCGACCCTGCCGAGCTTCAATGACGACGGCGGCGACCCTAACAAACCGTTTCTGGTCGGCCCGGACTCTCTGCTGGTCAACCTCAAGGCTGTGCGCATGGTCACTCGCACCAGCGGCGGCAAGGTCAGCGTGATGATGGAACCGCCACTGACCAACGTGCGCATCGACAACAAGGTCAAGGCGCTCGGCGCCACCAAGTGCCCGGCGTGGCCGGACGTGCGCTACAACCCGGTAACCCAGTTCGACGGCACTACCCTGGTAGTGACCGGCAAGCTGGCCGAAGGCTGCAGTGCCCAGTCCTACCTGGCCCTGCTCGACCACCCGGGCTACGCGGCCGGCGCCGTGCGCGCCATCTGGCAGGAGCTGGGCGGCAGTATCCTAGGCAAGGACCGCGTCGGCGATGTGCCACAGAAGGCCCAGCTGCTGGCGCGTACCTTCTCGCCGGATCTCACCGAAATCATCCGCGACATCAACAAATACAGTAATAACACCATGGCTCAGCAGCTGTTCCTGAGCCTGGGCCAGAACTTCCGTGACCGAGCCGACCCCGACGACGCCAAGGCCGCACAGCGAGTGATCCGCAACTGGCTGGCCAAGAAGGGCATCACTGCGCCTCACCTGGTCATCGAGAATGGCTCCGGCCTGTCGCGCGCCGAACGGGTCAGCGCTCGGGAGATGGCCGGTATGCTGCAAGCCGCCTGGCACAGCCCCTATGCGCCGGAATTCATCGCTTCGATGCCACTGGTAGGCATGGATGGCACCATGCGTAAACGCCTCAAGCGCACCGGCATGGAAGGCCAGGGCCACATCAAGACCGGTACCCTGAACAACGTGCGCGCCATCGCCGGCTTCACCCGCACGGCCAAGGGGCAGAACTGGGTAGTGGTGGCGATCCTCAACGACCCACGTCCGTGGGGCGCCTCGGCGATCCTCGACCAGGTGTTGCTGGATATCTATAAGCGCTAGCCGATCCACCCTACGCATCAACTCGGCGCCGACTCAGGTTCCTCGAAGACTGCACTCCACGGAGCGGCGCCATTACCTGCCAGCCTCAACCCAGCAAACATGGATTTTGGAGGCGCCAGCTCACTGAACGTCGGACAACAAGGTAGCGTGACTTCGTTTTGGGCAAGCATCCGCAGGACCTGAAATGGCGCAGGAGAGGCCCCCTTCTCTCTTTCTGCGCTTCTGCCTCTTTAATTGCTTCGGGGTTCGCTGTTGCAGTTCACGATAGGCGGCGCAGCTCGATGACCTCAGCATTGCGCGTAGCGTTGGAGCTGACACCGGCGCTGGTAGCCATACCGGCATTCTCTCCGCTCATCACATGACTCGCCCCAAATAGGCTGGCGGTCTGGCGTTTTATTCCCCTGGATGAGGCAGGGATATAGCCAAGTCTCTGGAGCTGGACAATCCCATCAGCGGTGGTGACCTGTGGCTTCTGTTGCCTGGCGAGCAGGCACTACCTCAAAAAGAAGAGTCAGGTTTGCAGAAACTCGGCCGAGAGTGCTCCGAGTAGGCCCATTGAGCGTGGCAGCAGGAAGCCAGAACCGACGCCCCTTGAAGCCAACTGCACGTCTTTGTCGACGACCCACTCGTTCCTGCGGGAGCGATCACCATCGCCTCCGGCTTCTGCTATTTCATTGTCCGGAAAAGCAGAACGCCCGGTGCAAGCACCGGGCGTTCCGTACTACCACCTTCGTGACGGTCAGTGGGCGAACAGCGAGCCGCCCTGCTTGCCAGCCAGTTTCTCCGGCTTGATCAGGAAGCGAGCCAGTGCAGGCAGCAGCCACAGAGCACCGAACATGTTCCACAGCAGCATGAAGGTCAGCATCAGGCCCATGTCTGCCTGGAACTTGATCGCCGAGAAGATCCAGGTGACCACGCCGATCGCCAGGCACAGACCGGTGAACAGTACGGCCTTACCGGTAGAGCGCAGGGTCTGATAATAGGCCTCCTGCAACGGCATGCCCGCCCGCAGGAAGCTTTCCAGACGGCTATAGATGTAGATGCCGTAGTCGACACCGATACCCACGCCAAGCGCGATCACCGGCAGCGTCGCCACCTTCACACCGATACCCAGCCAGGCCATCAGGGCGTTACCCAGGATGGAAGTCAGGATCAGCGGCAGGATGATACACAGCATGGCGCCGAAGGAGCGGAAGGTGATCAGACACATCACCGCCACGCAGATGTACACCAGTACCAGGATCTTCAGCTCGGAGGTAGCGATCACCTCGTTGGTAGCCGCCTCGATACCGGCGTTACCGGCTGCAAGGATGAACTGCAGGTCATCCTTGTTGTTCTCCTTGGCAAAGTTTTCCACCACGCCCACGGCACGCTTCAGAGTCGCAGCCTTGTGGTCATTCAGGAACACCAGCACCGGCGCCAGCGAGCAGTCGGCGTTGTACAGGCCATCCGCACGGGCGATGGAGTTGTTGAGGATGTCCGGGTTACGCGACAGGGTCTCCCACTTGAGACTGCCCTCGTTCATCCCCTTGATCACCTGCTTGGACACGCTGACCATCGAGATGGCCGACTGCACGCCTTCGGTGTTCTCCAACTGCCACATCAACTGGTCGATCGGCGCCAGGGTCTGGTGCGTGGAGCAACCTTCGTTGGGCGTCTTGACCATCACCACCAGCACGTCGGAGCTGGTCGAGTAGTTGTTGATGATGAAGTCGTTGTCCTTGTTGTAGCGCGAGTCCGGACGCAACTCCGGTGCTCCCTGGTCTAGGTCGCCGATCTGCAGGTGCTCCTTCTGGTACCAGAAGGACGCTACGCCAGCGGACAGTGCGATGACTACGGAGATCGGCGCCACCACCGGGTGGGCGAAGTTGGACAGCAGACGCCAGAACGGCTGGTCGCGATTGGCTTCGCGCTTGCTGCGCTCCACGGCCTTCGAGCTGATACCGATGTAGGAGATCGCGACGGGCAGCAGGATCAGGTTGGTGAACACGATCACGCCAACGCCGATGGAGGCACCGATGGCCAGCTCGCGGATCACGCCGATGTCGATGATCAGCAGGGTGATGAAGCCGACGGCGTCCACCAGGATCGCGATCATGCCCGGCAGGAACAACTGGCGGAAGGTACGGCGCGCCGCCGTCAGAGCGTTGTCGGCGTCGCTCGACTGCAGGGCAATACCGTTGATCTTCTGTACGCCGTGGGAGATACCGATGGCGAAGATCAGGAATGGCACCAGCATCGAGTAAGGATCGAGACCGAAGCCAGCCAGGTTCATCAGGCCCAGTTGCCAGACCACCGCGATGAGCGTGGTGGAGACCACCGAGATAGTCGAGCGGATGCACCAGCTGAACCAGTACAACAGCACCAGGGTGATCGCCAGGGCGATGCCGAAGAAGGCCACCACCATGATCAGGCCATCGATCAGGTCACCAACCTTCTTGGCGAAGCCGACGATGTGGATCTGCACATTGGGGTTCTGTGCCTGGTACTTGTCGCGAATCTTCTCCTCCAGCTCGTGGGAGAACTGGCGATAGTCCAGCTTGAGCAGCTTGCTCTGGTCATTCGGGTCCGGATACTGCTCGAGCAGCGGCACGTCGATGATGCTGGACTGGAAGTTGTTGGCCACCAGACGACCGACCTGGCCGGACTTCAGCACGTTGCCGCGCAGTTGGCTGAGACTCTGCGAGGAGCCGTCGTAGGTCTGCGGGATCACCTCGCCGCCGTCGAAGCCCTCTTCGGTCACCTCGGTCCAGCGCACGCTCGGGCTCCACAGCGACTTCAGACCGGAACGGTCGACGCCGGGGATGTAGAACACCTCGTCGTGAATCTGGCGCAGGGTCTCCATGTACTCCTTGGAGAAGATGTCACCATCCTTCGCCTCCACGGAGATGCGCACGGTGTTACCCAGGTTGGCCAGGTCGTTGCGATGCTCAAGCATCTTCTCGATGAAGGGGTGCTCCAGCGGGATCATCTTCTCGAAGCTGGTCGAGGGGCGGATGTGCGAGGCCTGCCACAGCAGCAGCACGGTAATCAGCGCGCACAGCGCGATCACCACTGGCCGGTTGTTGAAGATCAGGCGCTCGAGGAAGGTCGCCTTGTCCTGATGATGGCTGCTCATATACTCATTCGCCCCGGCTTATTGTTTTTTGTCTGGCACGCTGCCAGTCGGAGTGGCGAGCTGCACGCCGCCCTGCCCCACCAGGATCAGGTTGCCTGCCGCGTCTTCGGTGGCACCCGCCAGCGAAGCTCGGTCCGGGCGGTTGACCACGTTGAAGCTACGACCGGAGTCCTTGCTGGTCAGCACGCTGCCGCCATGGCCAACGATGACCACGGTACCGTCCTTGAGCAGGCTGGCGTTGGCCAGTCCGAACTCCAGGGGGCCACTGTCCGAGAGCAACTTGACCTGCTGCCAGGTATTGCCGAAATCGGTAGAGCGGAACAGATTGCCGCGCAGGCCGTAGGCCAGAACGGTATTGGCGCTGGCTGTGCCGGTGGCGCCAAACAGGGTGCCTTCGTACGGGCCCTGGATTCTTTCCCAGGTCAGGCCCCAGTCGGCGGAGCGGAACATGCTGCCCGCCTCGCCCACCACGAACAGGCCGGCATCCTTCACGGAGGTGATGCCGTTGAGGTGATAGCCGTCTTCGTTGTCCAGACGGTCGCTGACATCGTTCCAGGTCTTGCCACCATCACTGGTTTCCAACAACGCACCATAGGCGCCGACGGCAAAACCGGTGTTGGTGTCGCGGAACCAGACATCCAGAAGCGGCGCCTCGCGCTGCAGGTCTTCGAACTGCAACGTCCAGTTGGCACCACCATCGTCGGTGGCGAGGATCTGTGCATCGTGGCCGACGGCCCAGCCGTGCTTGTCATCGGCGAAGTACACGGCAGTCAGCAACTGACGGCTCGGCACGCGCGCCTGCACCCAGTTACGCCCGGCATCCTCGGAAAACAGGATATGACCACGATCGCCCACCGCAACCAGTCGCTTGCCGGCGTGGGTAACGTCCAGCAGCAGGCTGGTGACGGCCTGGGAGGATTCGATGGAGAGGACGGCTGCAGAGTCCGCCGCCTGCACAGGCAGAGGAACGGTCAGAGCCAGAACGGAACATACGCTGAGCAGAGACAGCGCTTTCGCCAGCGGCGATGGATGACGGGCCGGGGCCTGGACGGATGTCAGGCAACCGGAGCGGGTGCGCCGCAGGACGGGCTCACGCATGTACTTCCCCCTTTATTCTTATAGGTGGGTTCACGCCTTATTGATAGGCGGAGCTCATGCTATACGGCTTTGGAAAAAACTGACAATCGGCGTGACGTTATGTTTTGTTAAGCACCGAACAGCTCGAGAAAGTGGCGCTCGTGACCGATTCCCCGATCAGAGTCACCGCCCCTCCTCGTCAACTCCACTCGAGACGCTCGGCGACCAGGGCAAACATGCGGGGAGGCCAAGGCACCAGCGGCTCGGCCATGCGACACGAAGGCCGGAGGCATCGATCCGCAGCCACCACGGCAACTTCATTGACAGGAGAAAAAGCGCGACCCGGCAGTCGCCGGGTCGCAGAGGGCCGCCCAAATGGGCGGCGGGAGTAGCGGTTGTCAGCGGGTGCCGCGGCGGCGCAGGGCAGACGGGGTGAACTCGCTCTCGGCCGGGATCGCCTTGCTGAAGTTGGCAGTGCTCGGCTCCTCGCTATCCAGGTTCTGCACGTAGTAGCGACGGCTCTGCAGGTCGTGGAAGGCTTCCATCGCCGACCAGGTGGTAGGCAGGTCGTAATAGTTCTTCAGGTAAGCGATCGAAACGCGCCACAGCTCGCCGCGCGTGTCGTACTGATCCACCACGGCAGCCTGCCAGCTGTCCTCATCGAGGAACAGGGTGCGCTTGCCATACACGTGACGGGCGCTCGACTTGAGTGTGCCCTCCACTACCCAGACACGGTGAAGTTCGTTGCGAGTCAGCTGCGGATTGACATGGCCGACCTGCAGCAGATCCTTGTACTTCACGCCTGCTGCGGCAATGCGGTAGTTGTTGTACGGAATGTACAACTCCTTCTTGCCAAGCAGCTTCCAGTCGTAGCGATCCGGCGAACCGTTGAACATGTCGGTATCGTCGGCGGTGCGCAGGCCCTCGGAGGCCGCGATCGGAGTGTCGTAAGCCAGGTTCGGCGCACGACGAACACGACGCTGGCCAGCAGCATAGGCCCAGGCCTGACGCTGCTCCTTGACCTGGTCCAGGGTCTCGTGGACCAACGCGGCGCCGCCAGCCAGGCGCGCCGGGCTCTTGGTGAAGTTCAGGTAGTAGAACAGGATGTTGTTCAGGTCAGCGTAGCTACCCTTCGGGTTGTAGTAGCGGAACAGCGCCTCGACCTCCGATACGACAGGCGAGTATGCGCCAGTACGCTGCACCGCGGCCTCCACCGAGCGACGAGTGATGTAGGTACCGCGGTAGCGCACGATATGGTTCCACAGGGCCTCGACACCATCCTGCGGGATCGGGAACGGGATACCGCCGTAGGCATCTGCAAAACCGTTGCCTCCCTCCACCAGCTTGGCGGTGGTGGCATTCTTGATGGTGTTGTCGTAGACCCACTGTGGTGCGGAGCCCGAGCGACGGCTCTGGTACACCGGCATCTGGAAGGTTTCAGGGTAGGCATTGAACAGGGCAATCTGGCCCGCGCTCAGCTTGTCCTTGTACTGGTCCAGATTGGCCTTGGTGATGGTAAACAGCGGCTTGTCATCCGGGAATGGATCGATATGGTGCTGACCGGAGCCTTTGTAACCCGCAGGGGCCTGCGTGATCCCGCCAGTCCACTCGGGAATGCTGCCGTCGGCATTACCGGCCTTTTCGGCACCGAAGGGAGTGAGCGAGGTACCAAGCTTGGCCGCATCTTGGGCCGATACGGCAGCCAGGGCGCTACCGGCGGTGAGCGCGAGGGCAACGGCCGCGCCCATCAGCGAGTGTTTCATCAACATTGGGTGTTTCTCCGTACGGGTGAGCCGGGCGGTCTGGCCGCCCTGCCCTTATAACTGATCAGAAGGAATATTTGAGGTTGACGCCGACGTTGTCGCGATCGCGACCACTGTTGTTCTGTCCACCGCCGTAGTACTCGGTGTACTGCACCTCGGCCTCGAGGCTGTTCAGGTAGCTGGCACGCATGCCAACCGAGTAGGCCATGGCGCCCTCGACGAAGTTGCCGGTCTGATGCGAGTTACCTTGGAAGTTGTGCTTGAACACCGCGAAGGGCGACAGGTTGACCCCTGCGTAGACATCGTTCCAAGTGCCGGATAGAGCCAGGGTGTAGCCGTAGGCGTCACGATCGATCTGGTCACCATCGTCATAATCGGACACGTAGGCGCCGTTCGGCCTACCGGCGAAGCCACGCTCGCTGCCGTCGTAGGCGGTGTAACTGAGGCTGCTGGCACGGGCATGCTCGGAAGCCAACTCGGCTACGCCCATCAGTGAGTCGAAGCTGATGGCCGGGCCGAAGTTGTAGATGGTACCGATAGACAGATTGAACGCCTCGATACGTTCGTAGTTGTGGAACATCGGCCCGCGGCACAGCTGCTTGCCGGAGATGTCGGCGCAGGCCTGGTCACCGGCGATGTTACCGTCATAAATGTTGGTCTGACCGAAGAAGCCCTGACCCAGCAGGTCACCGAGCAAATCGTTGGTAGCGCTGATGCCGACCGGCAGGTTGGGCCGGTAAGCAATCTCGCCGAACACCGAGGCCTCGCCGATGGTGGTGTTGAAACTGAAGCCGTAGACGCGAATGTCTTCCACGTACTCACGGCGGGCAACGGCATTGCTGGCGGCATCCAGGGTGGCGACGGCCGGTGCGAGCAAGGAGCCCTGCAGCGCTTCCAGTGCAGCCAGATCAACACCCTCGTAGGCACTCAAGTCCACCGCGATCTGCGGCTCCTTGGCGTGGTAGTTGATGAAATAGAAGCCGAACTCGGTGAGGTTCAGTTCTTCCGCCACATACCGCACGGCGAAGCCGAACTGGCCATCGTTCTTGGCATTGATGTCGCTGCTGACATTGGCCACCTTGAACACGTTGTATTCGGAGTCCAGGTAGGCATTGGGGCCGAACGGACCATTGCCCACCAGGCCGGCGTCGAGCGCACTCTGATACCCCGACATCACGATGGGCAACAGCGGGTTGTCGTAGCGGGTGTAGGCCGTGCTGCCGCCGTCGGCGAACAGATCGGTCTCGGAGAAGAAAGTGCCGGCCGGGTCGATGGCCGACTCCTTCCAGTTCCACTGATAGAAGCCCTCGAGCGACAGATTGTCGGTCACGCCGATGTTGAAGTTGAAGGCCTCCACCGGCACCAGCACTTCCTTCAGCTCGGAGCCCGGAAGGCGGAACTTGCCGGCATCGATCGGGTTGGTGGTATTGATGCCTCCGCGGTAGAAGATGCCCTCACCCCAGTTGAACACCTGGCGCCCGACCTTGACAGTCAGGGGCATGGCGCCGACATCCCAGTTGCCGTAGACGTAAGCGTCTAGAATCTCTGCGCTGTGGCCGGCACTATCACGGGTCTCGTCAGTAAAGCGGTCGTTGTTCGGGTAGCTCTGGCTCGGCCGGAAATCATCGTTGTCGTTGCGCTTGTCCATGATCTGGGTGTCATAGAACGCAGTGCCACGCACGAACATGCCGTAGTTCTGGTAGTTGGCCTCCAGATCGGAGGTGATCTTGAATACTTCGGAAACCAGGCCGGTATCGAAATTGCGGTTGCCGTCGTTGCCGTTGGTGTCATCGTTGGTCTTGTCCTGACCCTGCACACGGTACATCTGCCCGTACGACACCGTGGTATCCAGCGACCCGGTGACTTCACCATCGACGAAACTGAACTCTACGGCGCCGGCCGGCACGGCCGCCAGCAATGGGATGAGCCCGGCCAGGGCAAAACCCGCCTTGGCGGGAGCGAGACACAGGGGCGACTTGTGCAAGGGGAAAGCCATCGGCAACTCCATGGATGGGTTGTTCTTGTTATGTCCGTCTGCCGGAAGGACCGGCCTGATCAGGACGATCCATTCAAAAACAGTACCAGAATGCGGTTTTTTTTCCTGACAGGTACGACAGTCCCGAATATGGCCGATGTCGCCTGATGATGTCCGAATTTGTCGCATGCCTGGCGCCATCCAGCATTGTGGATTTGCCCGCTCTAGAAAGGCCCATTCAGCCGGAAACGGCCTAGGTGAAGGATGCGCGAATCGATCTGGAGAAAAGGAAACGAGAGGTAACAAAGGGTGCTACCAAGCAAGCGCTCGGTAACACCCTGGCGAGCATCAGGCCAGGCTCTTGCTGACCACCTCGAACACATCGCTCGACAGCTCCCCGGAGGCGAGGATGCGCTCCAGCTCGCCGCGCATCAGCGCCTGGCGCTGCGTGTCGTACTTGCGCCACCGGGTCAACGGCCCGAGCTGACGCGAAGCGATCTGCGGGTTGGAGGCATTCAGGCTGATCACCTGGTCGGCGAGGAAGCGATAACCGCTGCCGTCGGCCGCGTGGAAGTTGATCAGGTTCTGCCCAGCGAAGGCACCGATCAGCGCGCGTACCTTGTTCGGGTTCTTCAGGGTGAAGGCCGGGTGCTGCATCAGCGCCTGCACGCGGGCCAGACCGTCCGGCAAGGTGCTGGCGGCCTGTACGCTGAACCACTGGTCCATCACCAGCGCGTTGTCCTTGAAGTGCTCGGCGAAGGCTTCCAGCGCCTTGGCCCGCTCCGCCTCGAAGGACGAATTGACCAGCACCGCCAGCGCGGTCAGGCGCTCGGTCATGTTGTCACATGCTTCGTACTGCTCCAGGGTCGCGGCCAGCACCTCCGGCTTGCCGGTGAGCGTCAGGTAGGACAGCGCGATGTTCTGCAGGCTGCGACGGGCAAAGTGACGGGATTCGGCCACGTACGGCGTGCTGCGCGACAACTCGCGGTTGGCCTGGTAGCGCTTCCACAGCGGCTCGAACAGCGCTTCGGCCAGTTGCATACGAGCAAACTCGCGGGCAGCGTGAATGGCATCGACATCGGCTACTTCGCTGATCTCGGTAAGGTAGGCCTCGCCCGGCAACGAGAGCATCTCGGCGACCATCGCCTGGTCCAGCGACTCGTTCTCCAGCACGCTGCGCAGCGCAGTGACCAGGCGCTGATCCAGCACCAATGCCTCGCCACGCTGATGCTGGGCGATCAGCTCCTGCAGCACCTGCACGGACAGCTGCTGGCCGGCTTCCCAGCGGTTGAAGCCGTCGCTATCGTGCTGCATGAGGAACATCAGCTGGTCGCGGCTGTAAGGGAAGCTCAGCTTGACCGGTGCACTGAATCCGCGCAGCAGCGACGGCAGCGGCTTGGCTTCGATATTGACGAAGGTGAATGCCTGCTCGGCCTGGGTCACCTGCAGCACCCGGGTGCGACCGACCGGCTTGTCCTCGCCGACCAATTGAAGCGGCAGCTCGCGACCCTGGGCGTCGAGCAGGGCCAGTTCCAACGGGATGACGAAGGGCAACTTCTCACTCTGTCCCGGCGTGGCCGGGCAGCTTTGGCGCAATTGCAGACGATAGGTGTTGGCGGCCGCATCGTAGCTCTCGCTGACCTCCAGGCGCGGCGTACCGGCCTGGGTGTACCAGCGTTTGAACTGGGTCAGGTCCTGGCCGCTGGCATCCTCCATGGCCTTGACGAAATCGTCGCAGGTCACCGCCTGGCCGTCATGACGCTGGAAGTACAGGTCGGAGCCCTTGCGGAACAGCTGCGGCCCGAGCAGGGTGTGGATCATGCGCAGCACTTCGGAACCCTTCTCGTAGATGGTCAGGGTATAGAAGTTGGAGATTTCCATGTACGCATCCGGGCGCACCGGATGAGCCATCGGGCCGGCATCCTCGGCGAACTGGTGAGTACGCAGGTAGGCCACGTCCTCGATGCGCTTGACCGTGCGCGAGTTCATGTCGGCGCTGAACTCGGCATCGCGGAACACGGTGAAGCCTTCCTTGAGCGACAGCTGGAACCAGTCGCGGCAGGTCACGCGGTTGCCCGACCAGTTATGGAAGTATTCGTGAGCGACCACCGCCTCGACGCGCTGGTGGGCAGCGTCGGTGGCGGTTTCAGCACGGGCCAGCACGCAGCTGGAGTTGAAGATGTTGAGGCCCTTGTTCTCCATGGCGCCCATGTTGAAGTCGTTGACCGCAACGATCATGAAGATGTCCAGGTCGTACTCGCGGCCGTACACCTCCTCGTCCCACTTCATCGACTTCTTCAGGCTGTTCATGCCGTGCTGCACCTTGTCGATGTTCTCCGGCTCGACGTAGATGCGCAGGGTCACTTCGCGTGCGCTCATGGTGGTGAAGGTGTCTTCCACGCACCAGAGGTCGCCGGCGACCAGGGCGAACAGGTAAGCCGGTTTCATGAACGGGTCTTCCCAGGTCGCCCAGTGGCGGCCATCACCTTCGCTGCCGCTGGCAATCGGGTTGCCGTTGGAGAGCAGCACCGGATAGCTGTGCTGCTCGGCGCTGAGGGTCGTGGTGAACTTGCTCATCACGTCCGGGCGGTCAAGGTAGTAGGTGATCTTGCGGAAGCCTTCGGCTTCGCACTGGGTGCAGAACATGCCGCTGGACTTGTACAGCCCTTCCAGCGCGGTGTTGCTTTCCGGGTGGATGCGCACGCTGCTGTCGATGACGAAGCTGGCCTGGGTTGGCTGCAGGGTTAGGTGGCTGTCACTGAGCTGGTAATCAGAGGCGGCAAGCTCGCGGTCGTCCAGCGCCACGCTGATCAGCTCCAGTTGCTGGCCGTCCAGCACCAGCGGTGGAAGGTCGGCGCTCAGCGCTGGGTTGCGGCGCATCACCAGTTGCGCGTGAACCAGGGTGTGGTCCTCGTACAGCTCGAAGGTCAGATGAGTCTCGTCGATCAGGTAGTCCGGCGCCTGATAGTCCTTGAGGTAGATCATTTTCGGCTGTTCGGTACGCATGGCTTGTGGCCCTTGTGTTAGGGCCGGCGGTGCGGCCCTTTGACGATGAGTTCGCTGATCAGTGATGCACGGCCAGCTGGTAGGCGGTGTACTTGCGGATGTTGATGACCCCGGTGTCGAACATCAGGTACTGACCCTTGATGCCGAGCAAGGTGCCTTCCACCAGCGGGTTCTTGTCCAGGTTGAAGCTGGTGATCTTCGCCGGATAGGCCTCGATCGGGTAGCTGATCTGCACCACCGGCTGCTCGCTGAGCGGCTGCACGGCCTGGATGCCGAAGCGCTGCTGCAAGGCGTGCATGCCGTCGGCGCAGGCGTCGAGAATCTGATCGCGGATGGCCAGCAGGTCGACCGGCGTGGCATCACTTTTCAGCAGCGCGCGCCAGTTAGTCTTGTCCGCCACCTGGCTGCGCAGCAAGTCTTCGACGAAGCCGGACTGCTGGCGCGTGGCAACACGCATGATCGGCAGCGCCTGGGTCGCGCCCTGGTCGACCCAGCGCGTAGGAATCTGCGTGGCGCGGGTAATGCCGACCTTCACCCCGGACGAGTTGGCCAGGTACACCACATGATCGGTCATGCAGAACTGCTCGCCCCAACCCGGCTCGCGGCAGGTGCCGGCGTCATAGTGGCAGCGCTCGGGGCTCATGATGCAGATGTCGCACTGCGCCAGTTTCTGCATGCACGGGTAGCAATAGCCCTGGCTGAAGCTGGTTTTGGTCTTGCGACCGCAATGGCTGCAATGGATCGCACCGAGGTACTCCAGGCGCAGGGTCTTGCCGATCAGTGGGTTGACCGGTACTTCCTCATCACCCAGGCGAAAGGCGTACTGCACGGGCGCACCGAGCTGCGCCTTCATCTTGCTCAGGGAGCCACGGGCCAGCTCAATCATCAGTGCAGGGAATCCTTGCTGCCTACCGAGGTGTACAGCAGGTTGGGAATCGGCTCGGACTTGGAACCGCACTCCGAGGTGCCCATGTAGCCAGTGCGCTCTTCCTCTGGCAGGTTCTGGATCTCCCAGGCGATCATCGCCTGCAGCGACAGTTCCTTCTGCTCCTGAGAGAGCTTGCGGCCATCGGGCCACTTGCCGATCTCCACGGCCAACTTGAGGCTCTGGTAGATATCGGGGGTGATGTTCTCGATCATTTCGGCAAAGGACGACATTGCAGACTCCAACAGCGGGCAGCTAAACAGGTGGGCAGTTTACCGGCGCACACGCGCCAGCGCACCGCCGATCAGGCCGAAGGCGCAACCGGCGGTGAGGCCACCGACATGAGCGGCATTGGCGATGGAGCCGATGCCCAGGGTATCGATGATTCCGCTCAGGCAGACCAGCAGCCACACCAGCATCATGCCCAGCACACCTTTCGGTAGCTGGTAAGCCGGTGTCGGCGCCAGCAGCTGGAAGATCCAGCAGTAGCCGAGCAGACCATAGAGCACGCCGGAGAGGCCGCCGAACAGCGACGGCCCGCCAAACCAGAACTGGGCGAAGTTGGACAACAGGCCGAATATCAGCGTCAACGCCAATAGGGCAAGACGCCCCTGGCGGTGTTCGATGCGCCTTCCCAGCTCCCAGTACCAGAGACTGTTCATCGCCAGGTGCAGAACGCCGAAGTGAATCAGCATGGGCGTTACCAGGCGCCACCACTGCCCTGCCTCCAGGCTGGCCAGCCAAGGCTGGAAGTAGAGGTACTCGCCGCGAACCTGGAAATCCTGGAAGGTCAGCCAGCGTAAGCCCTCAAAGCTATCGCCCAGTTGCGTGACCAAGGCGATCGCCAACGTCATCAGCAATACCAGCGAGGTCATCCAACTGGCACGCATCTGTTCGGCAAAGCCCGGTCTAGCCGGCCGAGCGGGCGTCGGCACCTCCGCTTCACCGGCCCCCTGCGGGTAACGCAGGTACAGCGCCTGCACCTGCTCCGCCAGCGGCCCAGCTGGCACCCAGAGCACCTGGGCGTCGCGCTCCTCGCTGACCCGATGCGGTACCTGCAGGCGGCGCAACAGGGACACGAAGCCGCCGAGATCCTCCTGCAGCGGGCGCCGCAGCGCCTCTACCCGGCTCATTGCGGTGCCTCCGGACGTTCCACTTCGATCCATACGAACTTATGGGGATCGATCTGCATCTCGTCGTCCAACCGATAGGCCACCAGCTTGCCGTACATCACCGCGCTGTAGTCGAGGCAGGCCAGGTTGGGCCGGATCGGCGCCGGGCGACCGCGCCGCCAGTAGTGACCGACGAACAGCATGGGCTCGTCCAGGCCGTACTGCAGCAGGCGGCCCTTGTCGGTGGGCGTCAGCGGCAGGCTGGCCACGCTCTCCGGCAGCGCATCGGGCTGGAACACCACATCGCCGTAGGTCTGCGGGTCGTCTTCCCAGAACTTGGTACGGAAGTAGGCACGGGTGAAGCCCTCTTCGCTGGTCTGGGTCAGGCCATGCGGCAGGCGCAGATCGGTACCGCGCAGCAGGCGTTCGAACACCCGGTTGGCAAAACTCCCCGGCACTGCCGAGGCCACCACGAAGTCACGGTCGACACGGCCATCCGGAAAATCACGCCGGAGTATGTCGATCAGGCTGTCGTCCCAGCACGCATGGACCAAGCGGAAGCGCCCGGCATCGATGAACAGTGGCATCTGCTGGAACCAGTCGAGGAAATCGTGCCAGTCGCTCGGATGGTTCTCGAGCTGGCGGAACGTCTGCTGCAGCAGTCGCTCGTGGCGTGGCGTGTGCTCGCGTACATGGCGCCGTTCGCTGTTCGGCGGTGCCTCGGTGTACCAGCCCAATGCGTTGTATTCGTGATTGCCCATGATGCACAGGGCCTGGCCAGCCTCGACCATGTCGTGCACCAGGTGCAGGGCCTCGCGGATACGCGGGCCACGATCGATGATGTCGCCCAGAAACAGCGCCATGCGCCGCGGATGGCGCCAGACGCCCCCCTCGCGGCGGTAGCCCATCTGCTCGAGCAGGCGTGCCAGGCTGCTCGAGCAGCCGTGCACGTCGCCGATCAGATCATAGCCGCGCGCCGGATCGAGGAGCATCTCAGTCGTGGCTCCACTGCCGACCGCCCCAGCCAAGCTTGGTACGGCAGGCCTCGTAGTAGTTGTGATCGAGCGGATGGATCAGACGCAGCTTATGCGGCTTCTTGGCCACCGTGATGGTGTCGCCGGGGGCGCAGGTGAAATGGTTCTGGCCGTCGCAGGAGACCAACGGATAAATCGGCAGATCATCGGCCACCACGATCTTCAGCTCGCTATTGCCGTCGACCACGATGGGCCGGCTGGACAGGGTGTGCGGGTACATCGGCACGATGACGATGGCATCCAGCTTGGGATGCATGATCGGCCCGCCGGCGGACAGCGAGTAGGCGGTGGAGCCGGTCGGCGTGGCGATGATCAGGCCGTCGGCCTTCTGGCTGCAGACGAAATGGCCATCAACGAACAGCTCGAACTCGATCATCTTGGTCGACTTGCCGGGGTGCAGCACCACATCATTGAGCGCATCGCCCTGGCCGATGGCCTCGCCATGACGGCGGACCTCGGCCTCGAGCAGGAAGCGGCCCTCCTCCAGGAAACGCCCTTCCAGCACTTCGGCGACCTTCACTTCCAGCTCGTCGGGCTTGATGTCGGTGAGAAAGCCCAGGCTGCCGCGGTTGATGCCGAGCACCGGAATCTTGTGTCGGGCCAGCGCGCGCGCGGCACCGAGCATGCTGCCGTCGCCACCGACCACCACGACCAGATCGCAGATTTCGCCGAGGTTCTTCCGCGAGCAGGTCTGCAGGCCGTGGCCGGGCAGCACCTCGGCAATGGTGTCTTCGAGGATCACATGCAGGTGACGCTCGAGCAGGAATTTCTTCAGGCGTCGAACAGTGTCGAGCACTTGGGCGCTACCCAGGCGACCGATGATGCCGATATTGCGGAATTGCTCCATGGGGCGCTCTGCAACGGGGATGATTGCCCGGATTATGGGCGAAAGGCGCTAACTGCAGCAAACCGCCTCGGCTATGCTCGGCCAATGAATCTGCCACTGGATGACCTGCTGGGGCATCTGCGCCAGCCTCAGGTACGCGACCTGGCCTGGGCACTGCTCTCCCCTCCGCTGCTCGCGGCCGGCAACCTGCCGCTGCGCCATCCCCTGGCGGCCAGTATCTGGCTAAGCGAGCCGCAGCGCCTGGCGAGCTGGCTCCTTCAGCAGGAAGCCAGTAGCAGCACGCTACAGCGGCACCTGGCCAACGGCTCCAGCCGCCTCGGCCACTATTACGAGCGGCTCTGGCAGTTCGCCCTGCAGGCGGCCCCCGATGTGCAGCTGCTGGCGGCCAACCTGCCGGTACGTCGCAACGGCCAGACACTGGGCGAGCTGGATCTGTTGGTGCGCGACGACGACGGCCTGCACCACCTGGAGCAGGCATTCAAACTCTACCTGGGGCCGGAGCATGGACCGGGTGAACTGACCACCCATTGGCTGGGGCCCGCCAGCGAGGACCGCCTGGGACTCAAGCTGGATCATCTCGAGCAGCATCAGCTGCCGCTGTCGTCCACCCAGGAGGCCCGGATGGCAATGGCCGAACTGGCCACGGAGAAACCCCGCGCCTCGGCCTGGCTGGGTGGTTACTTGTTCTATCCCTGGCCGGACAGTTGCTCCGCCCCGGATGGGAATCACCCGCAGCACCTGCGAGGCCACTGGTTACGCCTGCGTGACTGGCAGCGCCGAATGGTGCCTGACCAGCACTGGCAACCCCTACCCCGCCCTGCCTGGCTCCCGCCCGCGCTGCTGCCGACCGAGCACCTCTGGACAGGCGAGCAGTTTCGAAACTGGATGGCTCAACTGGACGCAGCAGCACCGGCGCAATTGCTGGTACGCCTGGAACAGGATGCGCAAGGAGACTGGCTGGAGCGCGAGCGGCTGTTTCTGGTCAATGACCACTGGCCGCGCCGCCCTCCGGAACAGCCCTAGCTGCTGCGCTCGGTGCGACCGCCGGAGCGGGCCAGATAGCCCGAACCACTCTCGCACAGCAGGCCGGCTCGCTGCACCGCCGGCAGGGAATCCAGTCCATCACGCAACGCATAGGCCTTGAAGCCCAGCTGAGACAGGAGGAACACGGCACTGGCGCTACGCTTGCCGCTGTCGCAGTAACACAGGTAGGTGCGCTCCTTGTCCAGCAGGCGCAGCTTCAAACGCAGCAGATGCAAGGGCATGTTCAATGCCTGCTGGGCATGAGCCCGTTCGTATTCTTCCTGGAGCCGCACATCCAGCCACTGGGCACCGGAAGACAGCAGGCGAGCCGCCTCGCCGAAAGACACCTCGTCGACCACGGGCGCCTTGAGCAGCGCGAAGAAGTCCTGGCGATCCAGACGCATGACCACGCCCGGCTCAATCAGCGTCACCGTGGCGTTGCGCGGCTGGTCGGAGAGCAAGGCCTCCTCGCCGAAGCAGGCGCCGACGTCCAGCTCCGCTAATACCTGGCGACTGCCTTCGCCTTCGCGAAACACCTCAGCACGTCCACTCTTGAGGAAATAGCAGCAGTCGCCACCCTCTCCTTCCACCAGAACTCGGCTACCGGCAGGCAGGTCGATGGGGCGCAGCCGATCGAGCATGGCGCGCACGTTCGCGGGTGGCACCTTGGTGAACAGGGGGTTTTCCAGCAGGCGCTCCAGCCATTCGACATCATCCCCGTTGCTGCCCAGGTCGAGCAACAGGTCCTGATACGCCAGACGCCAGGTCAACAGACGACTGAGATTGGCGCTGTCCAGCGCCAGCACGCTGACGTCAGTCAGTGCTCGCGCCTCATGCTGGCGCGGCAGGGTCGGTGACAGCGGGTGGCAGCTGGCCTCGCTACCGACCTGCAGGCGCTCTTCATGGCCCTCCGCGTCACGCAGCAGGATCTCTCCGGACAGCAGGTAATATGTAGTGCGGGCCTGATCGCCATGGCGGAACAACAACTGGCCAGCCAGCAGCGGCTGAGGCACCAGCTGGTGGCGCAGTTCGCGCCATTGTTGCTCGGAAAGCACATTGAGCGGAGTGAAGCTGCGCAGCTGTTCGGGGTTCAGCGGCTCGATCATCGACACCTGTCCTTCGTTATTCTTGGCGCACTGCTGCCATTTCTTCCAGGCGTTGGGCCATGGCCCGGCGCCCCTGCAGCCCTCCGGTATGGAGCAACAGCAGACGCGTACCCGGAGCAAAGTAACCGGCCTCCACCTCCCCGCGCAATGCCAGCATTGCCTTGCCGGTATACAACGGCTCCAGAGGCAGGCCACACGTGGCCTCGCAATCACGGATGCAGCGTGCCAACGCCGCATCTACCCGACCGAAACCACCACCACTGGCATCCACCAGACGATAGCCGGAATCCGCATGCCTCGCCTCGCTGAGCACCGACGCAAGGTTCTTTTCCAGCCCATGTCCGAAGGGCACCGCGGTGGCCACATGAATCTGGTGCCCGCCCTGTTCGGCCATCACCAGTCCAGCTGCAGTGGTTCCCGTGCCGGCAGCCAGCCACCAACCCTGATAGTCCTCCCAACCCAGCTCGGCGAGTTGACCCCTGGCCATCTCGACGATGGCACCACAGGAACGTGCCGCGAGCAGCCCTCCGCCACCTTCGTTCACCGGCACAAGGCGCGGATAACGCGCCTGCCAGCTCATCCAGAAACCCGGCTGATTACGCTCGCGATATCCGGCGTAGCCGAGCCAGTGCAGGCGCATGCCGAAGTCCAACAGGTCGCGAACCGTAGTCGTCTCCTGTGGCTCGCCGCGCAGCAGGCCAACCGTCTGGAAACCGAAGCGCCGGCCGGCGGCCGCCAGAGCATGCAGGTGGTTGGAGTGAGCCCCGCCAAGACTCATCAGACCTTCGGCACCTACTGCAGCCGCAGCCTCGATATGCGGCTTGAGCTTGAACCACTTGTTGCCTGAGATCAGCGGATCGAGCAGGTCGAGGCGCAACACCGCCACCTCGACGCCAGCGCGTGCTAGCCAGTCGAGGTGCAGAAGCTGCAAGGGGGCCGAGGGCTGCCAATGTGGAACGATGATGGGCATGGAGAAACAACCGGTTGGGCGCCAGTGATCAGGCGCCGACCGTCATGGTAACCGCTCAGCTCACAGTGCGCAGGCGCGCGCCGGCCTTGTGGCGAGCGCAGCAGTTGGATTCGCCGACCACGAAGCGGCTCGGGGTCTCCACCCTATCGATAGGCATGGCGCAACGTTCGCCGGACGGCAGGCTGGCCTCGCAGGTTGGCTGCTGATAATGCGCCAGCCACTGCCGGTACTGCTCCTCGGAGACGAAGCACTTGGCCGCTGCATAACCCATGGGGTTGTTCTGATAGCGGGCCATATCCTGTAACGGAATGGTCAGATGACCGGCCCCCGGGTGATAGACCACGAATACGACCCCGAGCTTGGCCAATCGCTCGAGAATCTGCTCTCCGCCCTGTCCAGCCAACTCGTCTCGCTCACGCCGAGCACGATCCAGTTCCTGCTGCAGCTGGGTATCCTGCTCAGCACGGTAGGCCAGCTCAACATCGCGAATCGCCACCTGCTCCCTGAATTCGGCTACCGCAGCGGCGACCCGCGCCTGCAGCTCCGAGTCGAATTGAGCACGTAGGATGTCCGCTTCAGTGCGGCCATGGCGCTCCAGCTCACGCAATTGACGAGACATGTCCTCGCGAGCCTGTTGCATGCTATCGGCCTGAGCACCGAGCTGGACCTTCAGGCTGTTGTTCAGCTCTTCCTGCTGGCGCAGGGACTGACGCAGGGCGGTGGACTCAGACTGCCACGCGCGTTGCTGCTCATCGGCCGCCAACTTGATCCGGGCCAGTTCTTCTTCGTGCTGCTTGCCCAGCGTACTGATGCGCAGTCGCTGCTGTTTGATCAGCTGAGCGGTCTTCAGGCGGTGCTCATGTTCTTTCTGCTCCGCCTGCTTCTCGGCCTCGGCTCTGGCAGGATCCGGTGCCTGCCACTTGTCCTCGGCCGCGACCTGCAAACGTTCGGGCAGCACCACCGGTGCATCTTCCTCCACCAGCAAACCCAAGGCATTACGCTTGACCGCGTCACGCAGCAGAACGAGATCGTTCTTACCCGGGGCCAGGCTTGGGTCCCACAGGTGCATCTGGTGCCAGGAAACCGGGCACTGGCTACGGCAGGCGAGACGGATCGGACCGGCCCCAAGATCCGGACCACGACCGGCGTTGTCGGCCAGATGGCGCAACGGCAGGTTCCAGCCCCTGTCAGCGGAGCCGTGTTCGTCGAAGTCGAGGTAGAAGAAGACAACGGAGCGCACCATCAGGCGCGGATTGATCAACACATAGGCCAGGCGCATCTGCTGGTCGGCGAACTCGGCCATGCTCACCACGTTGTCGAGCAGTGCCTCGAACTCGGGGAAGAGCATTTCCTTGCAGATTCCGCGCTCGTTGAAGAACAAGACGGCCTCAACCATCTGCGCTTTGTTCTGCATGCTCATGGATTTTCCTCAAGGCCACCGGGATCATGATCAGCGCGCGACAGGCAGGCCCTGGGCGCGTGCATTGCCTGCTGGCAGGCTCAATCCCTTGTTTTGGGCAAGTCTAGGGGAAAACGGAACGCGGGCAATGTGACTGGGTTGGCAGCCGCCCGGCCGCCGCCCGGTATAAGCAGCGACGACAGGACGAAAGTGTGACGGGCTGGGCGTTAGAAACCGCTTACGATCTCGCTAGCTAGCGATAAACGTTGGCAAAAACGGCCGAGGAAGTAAATGAACAGTCCGAGCCGACGTGTTCCGGGCTGTTTTCAAAGCCGTCTAACTGACGCGTAGCGGATCGTAAACAGGTTCTCAGGCCTTGGCGGCAGCCAGGTAGGGAGCCAGGCGACGGCCCATCTCCTCGCCGAGGGCAGCCAGACCGCTCATCGGACGGACCATCACCTCGAACTCGACGATCTTGCCGTTCTCGTCGAAGCGGATCATGTCGATGCCCTTGAGCTCGCGCTCACCCACCTTGGCGCTGAACTCCAGCACCACGTTGAGGCCATCGGCAGTCGCCAGCTCGCGGTGATAGGCGAAGTCCTGGAACACCTGCAGCACGGTATTGAGAATCAGGTTGACCGCCTGCGCGCCCGGATAGGCATTGTGCGCCATGGGCGAGCGGAACACCGCCTGCGGGTGCAGCAGCTCCGGCAGCTGGCTCAGGTCCTGGGCGGCGATGAACTGGTGCCAGCGCTGCAGGCTGGCTGCCGCGGCCGGTTGCAATTGAAGATCGGTAGACATGAGCTTCTCCTTATTGTTGTGAGCCTTAAAGCAGACGCCCCGCACTAGGCGGGGCGTCTGTCGATCAGAGTTCGGCGGCGAGGCGCGAGCCCTGGTTGATCGCACGCTTGGCGTCCAGCTCAGCCGCCACGTCGGCGCCACCGATCAGGTGCACGTTCTGGCCGGCGGCGACCAGGCCGTCCTGCAGCTCGCGCAGCGGGTCTTGCCCTGCGCAGACGATCACGGTGTCGACCGGCAGCACCTGCGGCTCGCCTTCGCCAATGCGGATGTGCAGGCCGGCGTCGTCGACCTTGAGGTACTCGACCGAGTTGAGCATCTGCACGTTCTTGTTCTTCAGGCCGGTACGGTGGATCCAGCCGGTGGTCTTGCCCAGGCCGTCGCCGACCTTGGTCTTCTTGCGCTGCAGCAGGAACACTTCGCGCGCCGCCGGATGCACCTCGGCCTTGATCCCGGCGATGCCGCCACGGGCGTCCAGCGCGGTGTCGATGCCCCACTCCTTCCAGAACGCGTCGCGGTTCAGGCTGGTGGTCTCGCCGGCGTGGGTGATGAACTCGGAGACGTCGAAGCCGATGCCGCCGGCGCCGATCACCGCGACCTTCTGGCCGACCGGCTTACGCTGCAGGATGGCGTCCAGGTAGCTGATCACCTTGGCGTTGTCGATGCCTTCGATGGCTGGGGTGCGCGGAGCGATGCCGGTGGCCAGGATGATCTCGTCAAAGCCGCCCTTGGCCAGGTCGTCGACGTTGACGCGGGTGTTCAGACGCAGGTCGACACCCGTGGTTTCCAACTTCTTCTTGAAGTAGCGCAGGGTCTCGTAGAACTCTTCCTTGCCCGGCACGCGCTTGGCCACGTTGAACTGGCCGCCAATCTCGCCGGCCGCGTCGAACAGGGTCACGCTGTGGCCACGCTCGGCGGCTACGGTAGCAGCGGACAGACCGGCCGGGCCAGCGCCGACCACGGCGATCTTCTTCACAGTGGTGGTCGGGATGTAGTTCAGCTCGGTCTCGTGACAGGCACGCGGGTTGACCAGGCAGCTGGTCAGCTTGCCACCAAAGGTGTGGTCCAGGCAGGCCTGGTTGCAGCCGATGCAGGTGTTGATCTCGTCGGCACGGCCTTCGGCAGCCTTGTTGACGAAATCCGGGTCGGCGAGGAACGGACGGGCCATGGAGACCATGTCGGCATCGCCCTCGGCCAGCACCTGGTCGGCCACTTCCGGGGTGTTGATGCGGTTGGTGGTGCACAGCGGGATGCTGACTTCGCCCTTGAGCTTGGCGGTGACCTTGGTGAAGGCCGCGCGCGGCACCTTGGTGGCGATGGTCGGAATACGCGCTTCGTGCCAGCCGATACCGGTGTTGATGATGGTGGCGCCGGCCTTCTCGATGGCCTTGGCCAGCAGGACGATCTCGTCCCAGGTGCTGCCGCCCTCGACCAGGTCGAGCATCGACAGGCGATAGATGATGATGAAGTTCGGGCCTACGGCCTCACGCACGCGGCGAACGATCTCCACCGGCAGGCGCATGCGGTTCTCGTAGCTGCCGCCCCAGCGGTCGGTACGGTGGTTGGTGTGGGCAGCGAGGAACTGGTTGATGAAGTAACCCTCGGAACCCATGATCTCGACGCCGTCGTACTCGGCCTGCTGGGCCAGCACGGAGCAGGTGACGAAGTCCTGGATCTGCTTCTCGATGCCTTCCTCGTCCAGCTCGCGCGGCTTGAACGGGTTGATCGGCGCCTGGATGGCACTCGGTGCCACCGATTTCGGGCTATAGGCGTAGCGGCCGGCATGCAGGATCTGCATGGCGATCTTGCCGCCCGCCTCATGCACCGCCTTGGTGACGATCTTGTGCTTCTCGGCTTCCTCGACGGTGGTCAGCTTGGCCGCGCCGGAGTACACGCCGCCCTCTTCGTTCGGGCCGATGCCGCCGGTGACCATCAGGCCGACGCCGCCACGGGCACGCTCGGCGAAGTAGGCCGCCATGCGCTCGAAACCGCCCGGCTTCTCTTCTAGACCGGTGTGCATGGAGCCCATCAAGGTGCGGTTCTTCAGGGTGGTGAAACCCAGGTCCAGAGGGGCCAGCAGGTTCGGGTAGGCGTTGCTCATGGTCATCTCCACAGCGTCGGGCTTATCACGGGCTGCCACGCACTGATGCGTACGTGGTCGTTGTTGCGGCAGACGATAAAGAGCAGCAGCCGACCGCTCAATGATCGAAATGCACAAGTTATTGATCATAAGTGACAGGCCGACTAGGCAAATACGCTACCTTGCCCTAGGCTGACGGCTTCATTTCCACCAGGCCTAACCATGTTCAAGTTGCTCCACCGCGGCTTCTGGCTGCTCGTCGTCGCGCTGCTGATCGCCTACGCCGCCTGGATCCAGTGGCGTCCCGCCAGCCATTTCCTCAGCGACCTGCGTAGCTCGCTGGCGTTCAGCCAGGGCAGCGACCAAGGTCGCGGAAATTTACTGGGCATCCAGCCCGAGCTGTATCGCGCCGACTACCGCAGCGCCCTGCACCTGCACCGTAAGCTGGCGGCCTATCTGGACAAGGCCAAGGAAGAGGGCCTGCTCAATCCGAAGACGGTGGTGGTGTTGCCCGAACATATCGGCACCTGGCTGGTCGCCGTCGGCGAAAAGCGTGAAGTGTTCGCCGCCCGCGATCTGGCCGAGGCACGCATCTGGCTGGGCCTCAGTCACCCGCTGGAACTGATCCGCGCACTGCTCGCCAACCAAGGCACCGCGCGCTTCAGCGACGCCCTGTTGCGGATGAAGGCCGAGCAGATGGCCGCCGACTACCAGAACCTGTTCGGCGGCCTGGCCGAGACCTACGGGGTAACCATCGTGGCCGGCTCCATCGTGCTGCCGGAGCCGCGCGTCGAGGAAGGCGTGCTGCAGATCGGCGACGGCCCGCTGTACAACGTCAGTCTGGTGTTTGGCAGCGATGGGATGCCACTCGGCCAACCCCAACGCAAGGTGCTGCCACACCGCGACGAAGACAGCTTCACCGCGGGAGCAGCCGACCAGGAACTGCACGTGGTGACCACTCCCGCTGGGCGCCTGGGTGTGCTTATCGGCACCGACAGCTGGCGGACGGAAAGCTACGCGCCGCTCGCCGCCCAGCAGGTGGAGTTGCTGGTGGTACCAGCCTTTTTGCACGGCGATGGTCACTGGAACGGCACCTGGTCCGGCACGCCCACCGATTTGCGCAGTCGTGCCAGCCAGCTCAGCGAGGGCGAGGCCTGGCTTCGCCATTCGCTACCCACGCAACTGAAACAGACTCCAGCAAGGGCCGGCATGGCAGTGTTCATGCGTGGTCAATTATGGGGCCTGGGCAGTGATGGGCGCAGCATGGTGGTGCAACGCGACGGTCAGGAGCTGGTCGACGAAACACCCGGGGCCCGCCTGCTCAACCTGTGGCTATGAGATGAAAGCGACCCGCGTTCGCCTCGGCGATCTGTCCGTCGCCTTCGTCCACGGCCTGGTGGATGCCCTGTCCGAGAAAGGCGTGGCTGCCGATGAGCTGCTGCGTCAGTTTCGCCTTGATGATGCCCGCCTGGCCCTGCCCCGCGAGCGCTTGTCGATTCCGCGCTACATGCGCCTGGGGCATAGCGCCATTGGCCTGTGCGGTGATCGCGCCCTGGGGCTGGAGATGGGTCGCCACAGCCGCATCAGCCAGGCGGGGCTGGCTGGCGTCACCGCTGCCCAGGCACCGACCCTGCGTGAGGCTGCACGTACGCTGATTCGCTTCGAACCACTTTATGCGCACAACTACCGGGGCCACTCGAGTTTCGCGGAAGACGCCGGCGGCGCCTGGCTGGGCTTCTACTCGATCAGCCCGTACAACGACTTCAATCGCTTCGTGGTGGACTCGGTGCTGTCCAGCTGGCGCCACCAGCTCGCCGCGCTGCTGGGCGGAGCTCTGGCGGTCGAGCGGGTGGAGATTGAGTTCCCCGCCCCCGATTACGAAGAACGCTACGAGCAGTGTTTCGGCTGCCCAGTAGAGTTCGGTGCCGCCCACAACCGTCTGCGCCTGGCCAATGCCAGCCTCGACCAGCCGCTGTCGCAGCACTGCCCGAGCACCTGGCAGCAACTGCTGGAGCTGGCCGAACGGGAGCTGGAGCAGCTGACCCGCACCCGCAGCCTGCGCGAGCGCATCACCCACCTGCTGGGTCCGATGCTGCACGGGCGCGAGCCGGGGCTCGATGAGGTGGCGAAGAAGCTCCAGTTGCCCAGCTGGACACTGCGACGCAAGTTGACCGAAGAAGGTACGCAGTTCCGTACCCTGCTCAACGAGACCCGAAGGGATTTGGCGATGGCCTACATTCGCGACACCGAACTGGCATTCGGGGAGATCGCTTATCTGCTCGGATTCGCTTCTGCGGAAGCCTTTCAACGAGCCTTCAAGCGCTGGAGCGGCCAGACTCCTGGCGAGTTCCGCCGCAGTCAACGCCTGGAGAGCGGTTAGAGCTCGGTAGCGTCTTCGGCGGGCTCTACCGGGTCCTGCTCGATGGCACGGGACTCGAGCAGTTCTTCTACGTAATCATCCATTGGAGTTTCTCCTGTCGTTTCTCTGTCGTTGCGTTTGGCTGAAACAAAGACCATGCCAACAGCCTGAAGATTCCCCATGACAAGGCGATGACACGAAAAATCTCGGGGAACACAAACAAAAAGGCCAGCCTGATGGCCGGCCTTCTCGCGCACGATACCAGTTAGCTGGCGCGTGCCATGTTGCGCAAGGCCTTGATCTGATCGTGATTGCGCAGCACGCCGGCGTACTGGCGCTGGATCACCTCGCGCACCTTCAGCGGCAAGGCTTTCTCCTCCAATGCCTCGGCATAGTGCTTCTTGGCGACGTCCTCGCCACGCTCGCATTCGTTGAGGATGGCCTCGTCACTTTTGCCGGTGATCAGCGACTTGAGATCGACCCAACGGCGATGAATGTCACCGCCGACGCTGGTGCTGTCCTCCGGCTTGCCGCCCAGCTCCAGCACCAGGCCCTGCAGCTCGCCGGCGGCCGCCGCACACTCACGGGAGCGGTTGTTGAACAAGGACTGCAGCTGCGGATCCTTGACGTCCTTGGCGCAGGTGCGGAAGCCCGCTTCGCCGTCCTTGCTGGTCTCGATCAGATTGTTGAGGACCTTGATGGTGTCTTTGATGGTATCGCTCATCACTGTCTTCCTTTGCCGGCGCCGCCGGCGGCTGGTGGGATGATTGCAGAGGCGTGGACGCTACCGCGCCGTCTGAAGGTGTCGACTCGACCGCTTCGATAGGTGTTCCACCTAACCGATGGGCGGTCGTTAGAGCCAACAGATCAAGGACTTAGGTCAGATAGGTACCAGCACCAGAGTGCCCAATGGCGGCAGATCAAGACTCAGCGACTGGGGTTGGCCATGGGCCGCCTCCACTGTGCAGTCCAACTCGCCGCGGCTACCGGCACCGGAGCCGAGGAAGCGCTCGTCATCGCTGTTGAGCAACACCTGCCAACGGCCACGCTGAGGCACGCCGACGTGATAGGCATTGCGTGGTATCGGGGTGAAGTTGTGCACCACCAGTAGCGGCGGCTCGCCCTCGGCGTGCCGCAGCCAGGCGAACACGCTGTTGCGCTGGTCATCGCCGATCAGCCACTGGAAACCTTCGGCACGGCCATCCTGGCGGTGCAACGCCGGATAGTCGCGGTACAGCCGATTGAGTTCGCGAACCAGGTTCTGCACGCCAGCGTGCTCGCCGTAGCGCAGCAGGTACCAGTCCAGCTGCTGGTCGTGGTCCCACTCGCGCCACTGGCCGAACTCGCAGCCCATGAACAGCAGCTTCTTGCCCGGGTGCATCCACATGTTGCTGAGGAACAGGCGCAGGTTGGCGAACTGTTGCCAGCGGTCGCCGGGCATCTTGCCCAGCAGCGAACCTTTGCCGTGCACCACTTCGTCGTGGGAGATGGGCAGGACGAAGTGCTCGGAGAAGGCGTAGATCAGGCCGAAGGTCAGTTGGTGGTGATGGAAGCTGCGGTGCACCGGGTCCTGCTGGATGTAGGCCAGGCTGTCGTGCATCCAGCCCATGTTCCACTTGTAGGCAAAGCCCAGGCCGCCCTCGCCGCTCGGCCGACTAACACCTGGCCAGGCGGTGGACTCTTCGGCGATCACCAGAACGCCAGGCGCCTCGCTGGCGACCACTTCATTGAGATGGCGGAGAAACTCGATGGCCTCCAGGTTCTCGCGCCCACCGTGGCGGTTGGGAATCCACTCGCCATCCTTGCGCGAGTAGTCGCGGTAGAGCATCGAGGCCACCGCATCCACGCGCAGGCCGTCGATGTGGTAAGTGCGCAGCCAGTGCAGTGCCGAGGCCAGCATGAAGCCGTGCACTTCGGTGCGGCCAAGGTTGTAGATGAAGGTGTCCCAGTCCTGATGGAAGCCCTCGAACGGGTGCTCGTACTCGTACAGCGCCGTGCCGTCGAAGCGCGCCAGGCCGTGCTCGTCGGTGGGAAAATGCGCCGGCACCCAGTCGAGGATCACGCCGATACCGGCCCGGTGGCAGGCGTCGACGAAGGCGGCGAAGTCCGCCGGCGAGCCATAGCGCGAGGTCGGCGCGAACAGCGACAGCGGCTGGTAGCCCCAAGAACCGCCGAACGGGTGCTCCATCACCGGTAGCAGTTCGATGTGGGAGAAGCCCAGGTCCTGCACGTAGGGAATCAGCCGCTCGGCCAGCTCGGCCCAGGTCGGCGGACGCTCGTCGACGTGCTGCCAGGAGCCGACATGCACCTCGTAGATGCTCAGCGGCCGGTCATGGCCCTGGACCTCCTGGCGGCGCTCCATCCAGTCCTGGTCCTGCCAGTGGAAATCCAGCGAAGCGACAACGCGCGAACCGGTGGCTGGCGGCAGCTCGCCCTCCAGCGCCAGCGGATCGGCCTTGAGCGGCAGCACACCATCAGCGCCGAGGATCTCGAACTTGTACACGGTGCCGGCGCCCAGGCGCGGAATGAACAGCTCCCAGACACCGCTCGGGTAGCGCAGGCGCATGGGATGGCGGCGCCCGTCCCAACCGTTGAAATCACCAACCACCGACACCCGCCGGGCATTCGGCGCCCACACCGCAAAGCGCACGCCGGACACGTCGCCCAGTTGTGTCAGCTGGGCACCCAGGCAGCGACCAAGATCACGGTGATTACCCTCGGCGAACAGGTACAGGTCGATATCACCGAGCAACTCGCCGAACGCATACGGGTCCTCGGTTTCCTGCTCAGCCTGTGGCCAGTGGATGCGCAGGCGGTACGGCTGTGGCTTGGCCAGGCGCAGGCTGAACAAGCCGCCGGCATCCTCCAGTTGCATGGCGCCGAGCAGCTCGCCGCTGTCGGCGGCCAGCAGTTCGACGGCCAACGCACCGGGCAGCCAGACCCGCACCAGGCTGCCGTCACCGTCCGGGCGCGGACCGAGGAAGGCAAAGGGGTCGCCATGCTCGGCGCGGCGCAGACGTTCCAGGTCAGTCATCAACGGTTTCCCTGCAGTTGGTGAACCAGCTCCAGCAGCCCATGCAATGGCACATCCAGCCAGTCCGGACGATGGGCGGCTTCATACAGAATCTCGTAGGCGGCCTTCTCGATGCTGAACAGCGCCAACGCAGCGCCCTCACCTTCGCGGGCGTGCCACTCGTGCGGCAGGTCAGCGGCGGCCAGGCGGTAGGCATCGTAGAAGGCCGTGCGCGCCTCGCTGCGGTAACGCGAGGCAATGCGCTGCCGGGCCACGGAGGCCTCGTCGGACAGGTCAGTACCTTGTGCGTTACGCAGCGCCACGGCGGCGGCATAGTCGAAGGAGCGCAGCATGCCCGACACATCCTTCATCGGGCTGTGGCGCTGGCGGCGCTGCTCCAGCGGGCGGCTCGGCTCGCCTTCGAAATCGATGAGGTAGGCATCGCCCTGCACCACCAGCACCTGGCCCAGGTGCAGATCGCCATGAACGCGGATGCGGATGCCACCGGCAGATAGCCGCGCCAGGTCCATGACCAGGCGCAGTAGCTCGTCGCGCTGCTGCACCAAATGGTCAACCTGGCGCTGGTCGGCCTCGCTCAGGCGCTCGCGGCTCTGCTGCAGTGCATCCAGCGCCTGCTGTAGCTGTGCGCCGATGGACTCGCCCCAGGCCTGGCTGTCCGCCTCGTCGCTGGGGCGCAGGCCAAAGTCGGGATCGTCACTGGGCTTGGCCAGCACCAGGTGCATTTCACCCAGGCGCCGGCCGAGGGTGGCGGCGAAAGTCTGCAGCTCCGCCAGTGCGTCGTACTCGCTCTGCACGTTGGAGATGCCGCCACTGAGTTCGTCACGAATGGCACGCTGCAGGTTGTCGAGGGTCCAGCCCCAGGCATCGCCCTGGTTACTCAGGTAGCCCTGCAGGATCATCAGGGTGAAGGATTCACCGGCACCGTCGATCCTGCGTACCTCGCCCAGCATCGGCGCAATGTTGGCGTAGCCGTTGGCCGTGAGGAAGCCGCCCATCTCCGCCTCCGGGTGCACACCGGAGAACAGGCGGCGTACCAGCTTGAGCACCATGCGCTCGCCAATGATCACCGAGCTGTTGGATTGCTCGGCGGCGATCAGGCGCGTCTCCTCGCCCGCCACCGCCGGATAGTCGGAGAAGCCGGCGGCAGCCAGGAAGTGGATCTCGCCACCGCCTGCCTGCAGCACCTGGCGGCCATGCAGATGGGCAAGCACTTCATAGGTGAATGCCGGCAGGCTGAAGCCATCGGTCAGCAGGCCGACCTGGCGGCCGCGACGCAGGCGGGCCAGGGCCAGTTGCTGGGCCAACGGGTTGCCGGCCGAACCTTCGTCGACATAGGCCAGCGGTAGCTGGTAACGCTCACCGCCGACGCTGATCTCGGCCAGGGCACGCAGATCGCCGAACGGCTGCACATACGTCAGCTCCGGCTGCGCGACGCTATCGCCATGGCCGGCGAACCAGCGCCGACGGTCCAGGTAACTGCTCAGCAGGTCGCTCTCCAACACACCACGAGTGGGTGCCTGGGCCAGCTCCTGCAGATCACGCTTGATCACCAGGGTCGGCAGCTCGGCCATGCGCTCCACCGGTGCCACGTGCCAACTGGGCATCTGCGAGACATCGGCCAGGTAGAACCAGTAGAAGCCGTAGGGCGGCAGGGTCAGCAGGTAGGTCATCTCGCCGATCGGCGGGAAGGACGAGCCGCCGACCATCTCCACCGGCACCCGGCCGTCATAGGCGGACAGCTCCAGCTCCACTGCCTGGGCTGCCCGCGACAGGTTGGCCACACAGAGAATGCTTTCGTCGCGGCCATCGGCACCGCGGAACTCGCGCAGGTAGGCGAGGATGCGCCGATTGCTCGGCGTGAGCATCTTCAGGCTGCCCCGGCCGAAAGCCTGCTGCTGCTTGCGCACGGCCAGCATGCGGCGCATCCAGTTGAGCTGGGAGTGGGCGTCGCGGGCCTGAGCCTCGACGTTGACAGTCTGGTAGCCGTACAGCGGGTCCATGATCGGTGGCAGCACCAGGCTGGCCGGATCGGCACGGGAAAAGCCCCCGTTACGGTCCATCGACCACTGCATGGGCGTGCGCACACCGTCGCGGTCACCGAGATAGATGTTGTCGCCCATGCCGATCTCGTCGCCGTAGTACAACACCGGCGTGCCGGGCATCGACAACAACAGGCTGTTGAGCAGTTCGATGCGGCGGCGATCGCGCTCCACCAGCGGCGCCAGGCGACGACGGATACCCAGGTTGATCCGCGCACGCTGGTCGGCGGCGTAGTAGTTCCACAGGTAGTCGCGCTCGTCGTCGGTGACCATCTCCAGGGTCAGCTCATCGTGGTTGCGCAGGAAGATCGCCCACTGGCAGTTGGCCGGAATATCCGGCGTCTGGCGCAGGATGTCGGTGATCGGGTAGCGGTCTTCCTGGGCGATGGCCATGTACATGCGCGGCATCAGCGGGAAGTGGAAGGCCATGTGGCATTCGTCGCCCTCGCCTCCGTCGCTCCCACCGCCGAAGTACGGCCGGGTGTCCTCCGGCCACTGGTTGGCTTCGGCCAGCAGCAGCCGGTCGGTGTAGCGCTCGTCCAGTGCCGTGCGGATGCGTTTGAGCACCACATGGGTTTCGGCCAGGTTCTCGTTGTTGGTGCCGTCGCGCTCGATCAGGTAGGGAATGGCGTCCAGGCGCAGGCCATCCACGCCCATGTCCAGCCAGTAGCGCATCACCCCGAGCACCGCACGCAGCACCTGCGGGTTGTCGAAGTTGAGGTCCGGCTGGTGCGAGTAGAAGCGGTGCCAGAAGTACTGGCCGGCGACCGGGTCCCAGGTCCAGTTGGACTTCTCGGTGTCGAGGAAGATGATCCGCGTGCCGGTGTACTTGTCGTCCGTGTCGGACCACACGTACCAGTCACGTGCCTTGGAGCCCTTCTTGGCACAGCGTGCGCGCTGGAACCAGGGATGCTGGTCGGAGGTGTGGTTGATGACCAGCTCCGTGATCACCCGCAGCCCGCGCTTGTGCGCCTCGGCGATGAAGCGGCGGGCATCAGCCAGGGTGCCGTAATCCGGGTGCACGCCCTTGTACAAGGCGATGTCGTAACCGTCGTCTCGGCGTGGCGAGGGATAGAACGGCAGCAGCCAGAGAGTGTTCACGCCCAGGTCGGCGATGTAGTCGAGCTTGTCGATCAGCCCGGCGAAGTCACCGATGCCGTCATTGTTGGCATCGAAGAACGACTTCACATGCAGCTGGTAGATCACCGCATCCTTGTACCACTGCGGATCGTCGAGAAAGGGCTTGCTTCGGGCCATGGCGATATTCCTCTCAACGCACCGGGCGTACGCGCCAGATGCCGAATGGCAAGTGCCAGGGTTCGATGCGCATCCACTGTGTCTTACCGTGCCAGGTCCAGCGGTGGCCGTTCATCAGGTCCTCGCCTTCCAGCGCGGCATCGTCGGCAAGGCCGAACTCCCACAGCGGCAATTCGAAATGCGCTTCCTGGGCCTGGTGCGGATCGAGGCTGATCGCCACCAGGATGAAGTTGTCGCGTTCGGCGGTGTGCTTGCCGAAGTACAGGATGTTGTCGTTCCACACCGGGTAGGTGTGGAAGCCGAGATGGCTGTGCAGCGCGCGGTTGTCGCGGCGGATCTGGTTGAGCCGGGTGATCTCACCAATGATGTTGCCGGGTGCGTGGTAATCGCGCGGGCGCAGCTGGTACTTCTCCGAGTCGAGGTACTCCTCCTTGCCCGGCACCGGCGCCGACTCGCACAGCTCGAAGCCGGAATACATGCCCCACAGGCCCGAGCCCATGGTCGCCAGCGCGGCGCGGATCAGGAAACCGGCGCGGCCACTGTGATGCAGGAAGTACGGATTGATGTCCGGCGTATTGACGAAGAAGTTGGGCCGGTAGCACTCGCGCCAGGGCGACTGGTTCAGCTCGGAGAGGTACTCGGCCAGTTCCTGCTTGGTGTTGCGCCAGGTGAAGTAGGTGTAGCTCTGGGCGAAGCCAAGCTTGCCCAGGCGCGCCATCATCGCCGGCCGGGTGAAGGCCTCCGCCAGGAAGATCACCTCAGGATTCGAACGACGCACCTCGGCGATCAGCCATTCCCAGAACGGCATCGGCTTGGTGTGCGGGTTGTCCACGCGGAACAGGGTGACGCCCTGCTCTACCCAGCCTTGCACCACCTCCAGCAGCGCCAGCCACAGCTCCGGTACGGCGGCTTCGGCGTAGAAGTCGACGTTGACGATGTCCTCGTACTTCTTCGGCGGGTTCTCGGCATGGCGGATGGTGCCGTCCGGACGCCAGCTGAACCAGCCCGGATGCTGCTGCAGCCAGGGATGGTCGGGCGAGCACTGGATGGCGAAATCCAGCGCCACCTCCAGGCCATGGTTGCGCGCCGCATCCACCAGTTCGCGGAAGCCCTCCAGGCTGCCCAGCTCGGGATGCACCGCCTCGTGCCCACCCTCTGCGCTGCCGATGGCGTAGGGGCTGCCGGGATCGTCCGGCCCGGCCTTGAGGCTGTTGTTCGGGCCCTTGCGGTGGGTGCGGCCGATGGGGTGAATGGGCGGGAAATACAGCACGTCGAAACCCATGGCGACGATGTCCGGCAGGCGTCGCTGTACGTCGCTAAAGGTGCCGTGGCGTTGCGGGTCGCCGCTTTCCGAGCGGGGAAACAGCTCGTACCAACTGGCGAACTGCGCCAGCTGGCGATCCACATCCAGCGGGAACACCACGCTGCGCACCAGGTGCGGGCGATGCTCGGCGCGGCCCATCAGCTCGCTGGTAAGCGGGTCGAGCAGCACCGCCACACGCTGGTCCAGCGACTGGCAATCCGCGAACCGGGTCAGCAGTTCGACGAAACGCTCGGCCAGACTGGCCGGTGCGCCAGAGCCGATTTCGCGCAACAGCTGCTCACCCTCCTGCACCTCCAGATGGACCGGCACACCGGCCGCGTACTTCTTCTTCAGCTCGTAGTGATAGCTGGCATAGAGGTCTTGCCAGGCCTCGATGACGAACTCCACGCGCCCCGGCGCATCAGGGGCCAGCCAGGCCTGCCAGTGGTCGTTGCCCTGGGCACGCATCGGTACGCGGCACCAGCTTGACTCACCGTCCCGGCGCCACAACAGAGACGCAGCGATTTGGTCATGGCCATCGGTGAAGATCACCGCCCGCACCTCCAGCGCCTCATTCGCCAGGCACTTGGCAGCGAAGCGTCCCGCCTCCACCTGAGGCGTCACCGACTCGATGGCGATGCGGGCGGTCTTGGCTGCATGGAGGGCGGTGTTGCGAGCTTCGGCCTGGCGAATCGAATGCATCTCGGCGGGCTCCTTGACGCCTGGCGGACGTAGGCTGGGGATGAAAGAGGTAGACCGGAACGGACACCGGCGCATGGAATTCCGAGCCCGGCGCGCCGGTAAAAGTTCAGGTCGCTTACAGCGGAATCCCGTCGGCATAGAGCACGCCGCGCTCGGGATGGATATCGAGAATGGCGCACAACATGCGCTCGGCGGCATCCTCCGCCTCGCGCTCACAGACGCAGCTTGGGTCGATCACCCAGAGCACACTGACTTCGCCGCCGTAGCGCTTCGGCTGGTACTCGATCAGGCCGATGAAACTGGCACCGTTGTACATGGCGTCGGTCCAGGCGGTGCAATGTTCGAACTCACGGAACATGGCTTGAGCCTCAATGATCGGGTGGCTGCCGCCGAGCCTCACGTTCGAGCAGCGGCATGGCGTGCAGAATGAGTAGCGCCAATACAGTGGCCAGCAGGGCGGTGCCCTCACGCCCCAGGCCCACGGCGATGCCGATGGCCGTGCTGAACCACAGCGAGGCCGAGGTGGTAAGGCCCTTGATCTGGCTGATGGTGTCGCCCTTGAGGATGGTGCCGGCACAGAGGAAGCCGATACCGGCGGCGATGCCCTGGATCGCTCGGCTGATGGCATCGTGCTCGGCCCCATCGAGGTCCAGCACCATCACGAACAGCGCCGCGCCCAAAGTGACCAGCATGTGGGTGCGCAATCCGGCAGCCTTGCCCTTGGCCTGGCGCTCAAAACCGAGCAATCCGCCCAGCACAGCCGCCATGGTCAGGCGCAACCCAGCTCGAAACATCTGTTCGGGTTGGCCCAGGTCAGCGAACTCGTCGTACACCACCGCCCAGAGGTAATCACTCAGCTCCACGGCAGGCGCTGACCTGGGCGCAGGCTCAGCAGCGCCTGCCGTTCACCCGGCAGCAGGAAGCGCTGGCCGCCGCAACGGCTGCAGCACTCATGCAGCAGATCGCTGCCACACACACGCGGTACCACCGAAGAAGAGCTGGGAAACCACTGGCAGCCGGAAATCAGACAAAGAAGAGGCATGACGAAAGCTCCATATCCGTGGGATCACAAGGGAAAGACCCTGCTGGAGCGCGGAAGGTTTGAGGAATTTTCGAACTATCGGGCGGACGCCGAATTCTCTGGAAAGAGGCCGTGCTCACACGGCGCATGTGGAGGCGAAGCTCATGGCACGCGGCAGCAAAGACAAGTACACGGACAAACAGAAGCGCAAAGCGGCGCATATCGAGGAAAGTTACGAGGCGCGGGGCGTTCCCACCGAGGAAGCCGAAGCCCGCGCCTGGGCGACAGTGAACAAGCAGTCCGGCGGCGGCGAACGCAAGGGCGGCTCCGGCCAGGCTACAAGTCCGCAGCAGAAGGCTGCGGCGCGGAAGTCTTCGGCACGCCGCGCGGTAGCAACACGGCAGGGCGTGCCGCGCCCAGGTGACAAGCTGGAATCCATGACCCGTCAGGAGCTAATGGACCTGGCCCGCAAGCGCGACATCAGCGGCCGCTCGAGCATGCGCAAGGCAGAGTTGCTCAACGCGCTGCGCTGAGCCGCTATGACTATGGTTCTTGGTCTGCGTTCGGCGGCGAGACCTGATCAGTCCAGGGCTTGCCGTCGAGGGGCGCCGAGCGGGCCAGCTCCGCTTCGTCCAGACCGATACCACCTCCGATGCGCGAGCCATCCACCACGCTCAGCTCCTTGTCCGCAGGCCCAGCGACGCCATGATCACCCGGCGAATACTCTCCACTTTCATCAATGAGAGTTTCCGGACTGAGGTCATCCATGGTCACGTTGTCCTCGTGGACACTGTCCGTCAGAGCCTCGCCGCCGCTCATACCAGCCTGTGCTTCGCGCTCTGCAGGGAACTCCTTCTCAACCTCAGCCGCTGAGCGCTCGTCACCGATCCGCCCTTTTCGTTCGTCGCGACGCTCATCGAAGTCCAGCTCATGCATGGAGCCCATACTGTCTTCGGTGTCATCTATTTCTACCACCCGGTTCTTGTGCTCGCTCATGGCGCTACTCCTGTGACAGTGATCGTCCATTGTCGACTGGCCCATGAGGGAATGATTCAGGCTGTTTGCGTAGGAGAGAGAGGATGGGAGCAGGCGTTTCTTATGCACTTTCTTGCGTGCAGAAGCCAGAGAAGCGGCTTTATATACCTACATGGAATTAAAAAAAACTGAACACCTCTTACCCTCGTTCCTCCCAATAAGTGTGCCCGCTGGGCACGCACCTAGATTACTAACGAGGAATGTGATTATGGCTGGACATCGAGGTGGTAAAGGTAACTTTGCGGAAGACCCCCAGCGCGCTTCCGAGGCCGGCAAAAAAGGTGGCCATGTAAGCGGCGGGAATTTCAGGAACGACCCACAGCGTGCCTCCGAGGCAGGTCGCAAAGGCGGCCAGAATAGCCACGGCGGGCGCAACTAGCGCGTGAGTAGTTCGAGGGCGGGGCAGATGCTTCGCTCTCGCGCTGCGGTCAGCGTGCGCCTGCCCCGTCGCCCTGCACCGCAGCATCTCTCTCTTCTTCCTTTCCTGCACCAAACGTATTGTCCCAGATCAGACGCGGGTCGAAGGTAACCGCAGCGGTCATGGTCAGAATCACCACGCTGGCAAAAGCCGCCGCTCCGAGATTGGCCTCTATGCTGGCCAGATTACCGAAGTTGACCACGGCGACCAGGATCGCAATGACAAAGATGTCCAGCATCGACCAGCGTCCGATCCACTCGATGAAGCGGTACATGAGGATGCGTTGGCGCGCCGACATGGGCTGATGACGCTGCACTGAATAGAGCAGCAAAGCGATGCCCACCAGTTTGAAGGTGGGCACCAGGATGCTGGCAACGAACACCACCATGGCGATGGGCAGCATGTCCGCATGCATCAGCTCCACCACCCCCTCCATGATGGTCGAAGGCATGCCCTGGCCGAGAAAGTTCACCGTCATGATCGGCAAGATGTTGGCCGGGATGTAGAGAATCGCGGCGGTTACCAGTAACGCCCAGGTGCGGGCGATGCTGTCCGGGCGCCGGGCATGCAGCTTCGAGCCGCAGCGGGTGCAGTGCTGAACCTCGTTCTCGTTCAGATACTCCAGCTTATGGCATTCGCCACAGACGATGATCCCGGCATCAAGTGCGCGCATGGCCACCCTCCTCCTCACTCAGCGCATCCCATACCTGATGCGGCGACATGGTCACCTCCAGCCATACCTGCGCCATCATCAGGGCGATGAAGCAGGCCAGGCCGATGCCCAGGTGCAGCTCGGCCATGTCGATCAGCTTGACGATGGAGACCAGGATGCCGAACAGGTAAACCTCGAGCATCCCCCATTCGCGCATGTGGTGGTAAATGCGATAGCTGTGACACGCCAGCGGCCGTAGTGTCGGGCGTGGCATCGCTAGCAGGACGAACAGCTGACAGAGCAGCTTGAGCAGCGGCACCAGCATGCTGCAGAAGAACACCACCACAGCGACGCCCTGCATACCCGAGGCGTAGAGCCCCAGCACACCGCTCCACACGGTATCCACCGCACTCTGGCCCAGCATGTTCAAGCTCATGATCGGCAGGAAGTTGGCTGGCACGAACAAGATCAGTGCGGTCAGCACCAGTGCCAGCGAGCGGCGACGCATGTGCGAGCGGTGCACGATCATCTCGAAGCCGCACCGCGGACAGCAGGCCTTCTGCTCTTCGCCGACATCCGGGTAGTGCATGAGCAGATCGCACTCATGGCAGGCGATCAGCTTGTCCAGTGGCGGCAACTGCCCGGGTGTCAGATTGTCGGCTTGCGCCATGTCCCACCTCTCGATGCGGAGCCCGTGTCCGGACCGTTCCTAGATATTACCCGCTCTGCGCGGCTTTGCCGTCGGCCGTGGTGAGAGTTCGTGCTAGGGTGCCCATGAGCACTTGCCCGAGCGGTTTACATGCGCCCGTTTCCCTTTATCACTCTGCTCGCCCTACTCTGCCAGCCGGTGCTCGCGCACGACTATCGTGCCGGCCACCTGCAGATCGAGCATCCATGGGCACTGGCCTTGCCAGACGACACTCAGGCCCTATCCGTCTACTTCATGCTGTACAACCACGGCGAACAGGATGACCGCCTGCTCGGCGCCAGTTCGCCGAGCGCTACCCGTGCGGAACTGCACACGCATATCCCGCTGGGCAAGGTCCTGAGGATGCAGAAGGTCGACTCCGTGGGCATTCCTGCCAGTGGCAAGGCCCGCTTCGGGGTAGGCGGCAACCACGCCATGCTGTTCGGCCTGAATCGCCCCTTGGTGGCTGGAACGCATCTACCGTTGACCCTGGAGTTCGAGAAAGCCGGCAAGGTCGAAGTGGAAGTCTTCATCGAGGCGGATATACCGACCAACGAACATCCGCACTGATCTCGTCAGTCACGATCCAGCAAGTGGAAGCGCGGCAGCGACAGGCGCCAGTGGATAGCGGCCAAACGGGTGAGCAACACGGCCAGCATGGCGATACCGGTATCCAGCCAGTGCGGTGTATCCATCGCGCGCAGCACGATGAACACCAGCGAGCCGAGGATGCAGGCGGTGGCGTAGATCTCCTTCTGGAAAATCAGCGGGATCTCGTTACAGATCACATCGCGCATCACCCCACCGGCCACACCGGTCATCACACCCATGATCACTGCCGTGCTATGCGGCACGTTGTGTTGCAACGCCACTTCGGTACCAATCACGGTGAACACCGCCAGTCCAAAGGCATCGGCAATCAGCAAGCCACGCTCGTGGATCGGCCGGGTCAGACGCACCCACAGCACAGTGGCAACCGCAGAGATCGATGCAACGACGATGTAGGTATCGTTGCGAATCCAGCTGACCGGGTGGTTGTCGAGGATCAGGTCACGCAACGTACCACCACCCAGCGCGGTGATGATCGCGATGACCAGCACGCCGAACAGGTCCATGGACTTGCGTCCCGCCATCAGAGCGCCGGTGATGGCGAAGACCGCAACGCCGAACAGATCGGCAAGATAGAAAAGCTGCTGCATGCTGTCAGCTGACGGGAGAACGCATGGTCACAAACTCCTCGGCGGCGGTCGGATGAATGCCCAGGGTGTCGTCGAAGATGCGCTTGGTCGCTCCCGCCTTGAGCGCCACAGCCAGGCCCTGGACGATCTCTCCGGACTCCGGCCCGACCATATGGCAACCGAGCACCTTGTCGTTCTTGGCGTCGACTACCAGTTTCATCAGCGTGCGTTCCTGGCTCTCGGTGAGCGTCAGCTTCATCGGCCGGAAACGACTCTCGAACACCTTCACCTCATGCCCCTGCTCGCGCGCCTGCTCCTCGGTAAGGCCGACGGTGGCGATGTTCGGCAGGCTGAATACGGCAGTGGGGATCAGGCTGTAGTCCAGCTTGCGGTATTCGTCCGGCTTGAACAGCCGACGCGCCACGGCCATGCCTTCGGCCAGGGCAACCGGGGTAAGCTGCACGCGGCCGATCACGTCGCCAAGGGCCAGGATCGACGGCTCGCTGGTCTCGAATTGGTCGTTGACCTGAATGAAGCCCTTGTCGTTCAGCGCCACGCTGGTGTTTTCCAGGCCCAGGTTGTCCAGCATCGGCCGGCGCCCGGTGGCATAGAACACGCAGTCGGTCTCGAGCCGTCGGCCATCCTTCAGGGTAGCCAGCAGGCTGCCGTCGGCCTGGCGCTCAATAGCGGTGATGTCGGTGTTGAACTGCAGGTCAAGGCCCTTCTTCTCCAGCTCCTCCTTGAGATGCTTGCGTACGGCGCCGTCGAAGCCACGCAGGAACAGATCCTTGCGATACAGCAACGAAGTCTCGGCACCAAGGCCATGGAAGATAGAAGCGAATTCAACAGCGATGTAGCCGCCGCCCACTACCAGCACGCGCTTGGGAAGTTGCTCGAGGAAGAACGCCTCGTTGGAGGTGATCGCCAGTTCCTTGCCGGGGATATCCGGCACCTGCGGCCAGCCACCGGTGGCAATCAGAATGTGTTTGGCGCTGTGGCGCTGGCCGTTGATCTCGACCTCATGCGGACCAGTCAGTTTGGCGTGACCATCCAGCAGGGTCACACCATTGTTCACCAGCAAGTTACGGTAGATGCCATTGAGCCGCTGGATTTCGCGGTTCTTGTTGCCAATCAGGGTCGGCCAGTCGAACTGGGGCTCACCCGAGCTCCAACCAAAGCCCGCAGCCTGTTCGAAGTCCTCGGCGAAATGTGCCCCGTACACCAGGAACTTCTTCGGCACGCAGCCAACGTTGACACAGGTACCGCCCAGATAGCGGCTCTCGGCCACCGCCACCTTGGCACCGAAGCCGGCCGCGAAACGGGCGGCACGCACACCACCGGAACCGGCGCCAATCACGAACAGGTCGAATTCATAGGACATTTGCAGTTCTCCTTACAGGCGGCCAGCATACCGGAGAGCTCGGAGGCTGCGTGTATGCTGGAACAATGTAGGACTAGACCCGAACCGCGCCACCGCGGTTCGTCCGGAGGACCACATGCGCCCCACCCTCACTCATATCGCCTTGCACGTACCGGAGCTACAGCCCTGCGTGGACTTCTACCGCGAGTTCTGCGGCATGCACGTGATCCACGAGCGCACTGGCAAAGGCTCGAAGATCGTCTGGATGGCCGAACCTGGCAAGGAGCACGAGTTTATCTTCGTGATCATGCCAGGCGGCAACAACCGTCAACTGGCCACAGACGATTACAGCCACTTCGGCTTCGCCGTGGATAACCGCGAGGCAGTGGACGCGATCGCCTCGCGAGCCGCAGATAGCGGCTGTTTGGTCTGGCCAGCACGCGACGAGCCCTATCCGGTGGGCTATTACTGCGGTCTGCGCGACCCCGCTGGCAACTACATCGAGTTCAGCTACGGCCAGCCGCTGGGACCTGGCTCGGGAGCGCTGACAATCCCCTGAATCGAACAGCCTGAAATGACAAAGCCACCCGAAGGTGGCTCTGGCTGACTTGCTGACCTGTCAGTAGGCTTTGCCAGTCTTGTACAGGTTCTCGAAGCAGAAGTTGGTAGCGTCGATGTAACCCTCGGCGCCGCCGCAGTCGAAACGCTTGCCCTTGAACTTGTAGGCGATGACGCAGCCGTCCTGGGCCTGCTTCATCAGGGCGTCGGTAATCTGGATCTCACCCCCCTTGCCTGGCTCGGTATTCTCGATCAGATCGAAGATGTCCGGGGTCAGGATGTAACGGCCAATGATCGCCAGGTTAGACGGGGCATCTTCCGGCTTCGGCTTCTCGACCATGTTGTTCACCCGGAAGATATCGTCACGGATCATCTCGCCAGCGATCACGCCATATTTGGAGGTCTCCTCCGGCGGTACTTCCTGAATGGCGACAATGGAGCAGCGGAACTGGTTGTACAGCTTGACCATCTGCTGCAGAACGCCGTCGCCTTCGAGGTTAAAACACAAGTCGTCCGCCAGAACCACGGCGAACGGCTCGTCGCCAATCAGCGGGCGGCCGCTGAGGATGGCATGGCCGAGCCCCTTCATCTCAATCTGGCGGGTATAGGAGAAGCTGCACTCCTCGATCAGCCGGCGGATGCCGACCAGGTACTTCTCCTTGTCGGTACCCTGGATCTGGTGCTCGAGTTCGTAACTGATGTCGAAATGGTCCTCCAGCGCCCGCTTACCGCGGCCGGTAACCATCGCGATCTCAGTCAGCCCCGCCTCAAGAGCCTCCTCGACGCCATACTGGATCAATGGCTTGTTGACGACCGGTAGCATTTCCTTGGGCATCGCCTTGGTGGCAGGCAGGAAGCGAGTACCGTAGCCGGCCGCCGGAAACAGACATTTCTTGATCATGGCAATCCTTGGAATTGCGAGGGGCTGAGTTGCCGCGCAGTCTAATCACGCGGCGTCAGCCTTACAATGCCCCGCCGGCGGCCTGCCAATGCCACGATAAAGGAAGCCAAGCTGCGCTATCTCCACGGGGTCGTAGATATTGCGGCCATCGAAGATGATAGGCATGCGCATGGCCGCCCGAACCCGCTCGAAATCCGGCTGACGAAATTGCTTCCATTCTGTCACCAGCACCAGCGCATCGGCTCCCTCGACCGCCATGTAGGGCGATTCTCCAAGGCGCAACTGGCCTGACTCCAAAGCCTCTGCGTAGCGCGCGGTCATCGCAGGACAGGCTACCGGATCGCACGCCTGGACACGGGCACCTGCCGCCAATAACGCATCCAGCAGAACGAGACTGGGAGCCTCGCGCAGGTCATCGGTGCCAGGCTTGAACGACAGCCCCCAGAGCGCAACCACACGTCCCTGCAGAAAACCATTGAAGTGCTCGCGCACGGACTGAAACAGCAACGTCTTCTGCAGGGCGTTGCGTGCCTCGACCGCTCGCAGGATGGCCGGCTCGAAGCCTTCTAGCTCTGCGGCACGAATAAGGGCACGCACATCTTTAGGAAAGCAGGAGCCGCCATAGCCACATCCGGCATAGATGAAGTGCGTGCCGATGCGCCTGTCGCTGCCGATGCCCCTGCGTACGTCCTCGATGTCCACCCCCAGACGGGAACAGAGCCCTGCCATCTCGTTCATGAAGGAAATCTTGGTAGCGAGGAAGGCATTTGCCGCGTATTTGGTGAACTCGGCAGCGCGAACACCCATGTTCAGTACCCGATCATGGTTCCGCAGGAATGGCGCATACAGACGGCGCAGCTGATCGGCGCTGTCCTCGTCATCACACCCCAGCACCACTCGATCCGGCCGCATGAAATCCTCTACAGCGCTGCCCTCCTTCAGAAACTCCGGGTTGCTCGCCACCGTCACCTGAAAGGACAAACCGCGAGCAGCCAGCTGACGGTTGATCCTCTGGCCGACGCGCTCGGCCGTGCCGACAGGCACTGTGGACTTGTCAACGATCAGGCAAGGGGCAATCAGCGTCTGCCCTAACTGATCAGCCACCGCCAGCACATGGCCGAGATCGGCCGAGCCGTCCTCGCCTGTCGGCGTACCGACGGCGATGAATACGACCTGCGCCTGGCGTAGGCCTTCGGCCAGCACGCCGGTAAAGCTCAGCTGGCCGCTGGCAAGATGCGCCTTCAGCATGGGCTCGAGCCCCGGCTCATAGATCGGCACCCTGCCGTTTGCCAACTGGGCCAGACGTGAGGAGTCTCGCTCCACACAGATCACCCGGTTGCCCATCTCGGCAAAGCAGCTCGCCGTCACCAGCCCCACATAGCCCGCTCCGATCACGCACAGTCGCATCGCCGCTCTCCTGCAGTCGCCTATTGAGATTGCAACGCAGGCTTATGGCGAGCCGATGACGAGCTTGTGACAAATCGCAGGCAACAAAAAACCCGGCCGGAGCCGGGTTTTCTGCAGAGCACCAAGCCAAATTACTGAGCTTGAGCTTCCACTTCAGCTTCTACGCGACGGTTGACCGCGCGACCGGCTTCGGTGGCGTTATCGGCAACCGGGCGGGATTCGCCGTAACCAACGGAGCCAACACGCTCGGAACCTACACCGTACTGATTGACCAGCACTTCACGAACAGCGTTGGCACGACGCTCGGACAGCTTCTGGTTGTAGGCGTCGGTGCCGACCGAGTCGGTGTGGCCTTCAACAGTAGTGTTGGTTTGCGGGTACTGGTTCATGAAGTCAGCCAGGTTCTTGATGTCGCTGTAGCTTTCTTCTTTGACCTTGGACTTGTCGAAGTCGAACTTCACGTCCAACTCGACACGTACGGTTTCAGCCGGCTCCGGGGTCGGAGCGACTTCTGCAACCGGCTCAGGAGCCGGCTCAGCGACCGGTGCCGGGACCGGCTTGGAGCCGCCACCGAAGTTCAGGCCGATACCAACGCTCGGGGCCCACTCGGTGTCGCCCTGGTCGATGTTGTACTGGGCTTCGACGCCAGCGCGGGCATAGAAGTTTTCGGTGAAGTAGTACTTGGCACCACCGCCCAGGTTGGCGAAGGTGGAGCCGTTGCGACCGCTACGGCCGTTCTGGCCGATGCTCTGGTCGGAGAAACCGGCAGAAACGTACGGACGCAGGCTGTCGCTCGGGGTGTTGAAGTGGTACAGAGCATCCAGGGCAGTGTTGGAGCCCTTGATGTTGCGGCCATCGTCGGCACGAGCGTTGTGCACTTCGTCGTAACCCAGGCGCAGTTCGACATCATCGGTCAGGAAGTAACCGATGGAACCGCCGAAGAGATTGCCGTCGTTGTCGAACTCGCGAGCGCTGTCGAAGTATTGCTTCTTGGCGAAGCCTTCGATTTCAACAGCACCCTGGCCTTGGGCCAGAGCATTCAGCGAAGAGACAGCAACCAGCGAGCCGATGACAGCGCCCAAGGTGTTTTTCAGTTTCATCCGTAAATCCCCATCAGAAGACGATTAATAGTTGCCTGCCCGGAGGCCGGGAACAACAAGGCGGCGATTGTAACAAAACCACCCATTACGGTGTATGTATATTTCGCGCACCCAGCGCGTAAGAAACGCTTCGGCTAATTAAGTTTCACCAATATTGCCGAATTTTTCCCGGAGTCGATCCAGCGCACGTTTGTAGCGCATCTTCGTTGCGCTCAATCCCATATGCATTATGTCGGCGATCTCTTGGAACTCCAGCTCCGCAACGAATCGCAACACCAGTATTTCCCGATCAATCGGATTGACGTGCACCAACCATCGGTCCAGGCCTCCTTTCTCTTCCAGCTTGGGAGCCTTCTCTTCAGAAGCCTCTTCCAGCGGATCAAGGCTGAGCGCATCCAGAAGTCGGCGCTTACGGCGCTCCTTACGGTACTGAGTGATGCATTCGTTATAGGTGATACTGTACAGCCAAGTCTTGAACTTCGATTTGCCTTCGAAATTCTTCAGCCCGTAAAGGACCTTGAGCATGACTTCCTGGCAGACATCATCAGCATCCCTATCATTGCCCAGATAACGGGCGCACACGTTGAATAGGGTGCGCTGGTAACGGCGCATCAGCTCTTCGTATGCCCGGGTGACATGAAACAGCTCGACGTGTGCACGCTGCACCAGCTCCTCATCCGAGAGCTCGCGTGGATCGTACCGCGTGGAATGCGATTGGGCCTTGTTCAAAACAACTCGTGCCGACAGTCAGGTCAGATGGCAGCGCCAAAGCGCAACGCGAGAAGCGCTGGTCGCATACATTAGCAGGGATTGGCTCGTCAGCGGCTGCTGACGCGCTGCTCGAGCAGAGTACGATTGGCCACGGAGACCAGCTCACCCTCTTCGGTGAGCAGCACGGTCTTCACGGTTCCGATCTCCTCGATCTGGCCTTCGACCTCGCCGACTCTCACTTGTTGCCCGACCTCGTAGAGCTCACGCACATAGATACCGGCAAGTATCTGCCCGGCGATCTCGCGACTGCCCAGACCGAGTGCGAGGGCGACGGCGAGACCTACCGAAATCAGCACGATGGCGATCACGTTGTTCAGCAGGTCAGTCTTGACCTCCAGCTGACCGATGGCAACCGAGATACTGATGATGATTACGAGCCCTTGGGCAACTCGGCCAAGACCTGCGGCATAGTCGAGCCCGACACCCTCTGCGGCGCCACGTACCAAGCTGCTGACCAACTGCGCCAGCAACACACCGGCGAGCAGGACCAGCGCAGCACCGAACACTTTCGGCAGGTACAGTGCCAGTACATCCAGTGTCGCGGAAACCCGCTGCAGACCAAGGGATTCAGCGGCCGAGACCAGGAAGATCAGCAGCACGAACCAATAGATGATCTTGCCAATCAGGGTCGAGACGGATACCTGAATGCCTACACGCGCCATCAGTTTGGTAAGGCCGGTGCCCGCCATCAGGCGGTCCAGGCCAAGCTTGGCCAGCAGCTTGGAGATCAGGGTATCGAGTAGCTTGGCTACCACGAAACCAAGCAGACCGAGGATCAGAGCCACGAATAGATTGGGGATGAAGCCCGCGATCTTGCTCCAGAGAGTGGTCATGGCCGCAACCAGAGCTTGGGTCCAGGGATCGAGTTCCATATTCAGTCAGCCTTGTCTGCAGAACGGGCGGTAGAGCGGGAAACCGGCATCAAATGAGGCGAGCCATTGTTCAGTGCGATCATCAATGCTTCCAGGCCGCGCCCCATGAGACCGAACAGATCTCCGGCCCCCACCTGGCGATTGGCCGTTTTGAGCACACGTCCGAGGGTTGCGTCATCGTCATGCTCAGCAGGTGACGACTTCAGCAGATCGCGCAGGGACTCTTCAAAAGGATCGTACATGCCTACCTCGCACGGGTTTGTTGGCTAGACGTGAGTACAAGAGAGCAGGTCACATCTAGAGCCAGCGCCAACGGCGGAACAACCACCATTGCAACGCACCAACGCTGCCAAGAATGGCGCAGATGAGCAGGAAACCGTACTGGCTATCTGCACCGGGAATACCGCCGACATTGATACCGAGCAAACCTGTGAGGAAACTCATCGGCAGGAAGAACACCGTGGTGACGCCAAGCAGGTACATGGCACGATTCATTTTCTCACTCATGCGTCGGTGCTCGGCCTCCAGCACCAGTCCTACCCGCTCGCGGATCATCTCCAGCTCTTCCAGATAACGCGTCAGCCGGTTATTCAGCTCGTTCCACTGGTCGCTGTCACCGAAACCATTACGCGTCAACTGGGCAAATATGTCTCGCTGCGGCGCGAGGAAGCGCCGTAAACCCGCCGCCCGACGGCGCACATGCAGCACTAGGCCGTGGTCAGGCATGAAGCGGGCATCCCCATCGAGCTGCTCCTCCTGCCCATCCAACTGTCCGGACAGCTCATCGGTCAGCCCGTCGACACGATCGGTCATGTGGTGAGCGAGCTGTAGAACCAGATCAGCACTACTGCGGGGCCCCTGCCCCTTTTCCAGCAGCGCGATCAGCTCTTCAGTAGCGCGCAGAGGGCGCAAACGAAGGGAAATGACTCGGCGGGCATCGGCGAAGATGCGCACCGATACCATGTCCTCGGGATCCGCGCCTGGGTTGAGATTGACGCCGCGCAGGAACAACAGCAACTCATGCTCAGGTAGCGTCAATAGGCGCGGCCGGGTGTTCTCCTCCAGTAGCAGGTCACAGCTGAATTCACTAAGCCCGCTTTGCGCGCGCAGCCAGGCCGCTGTCTGCGGGTGCGCACGATCCCAGTGCAGCCAGAGACTCTCCTGCTCGGCAAGCTCCAGCACTTCCAGCTGGTCCCACTCCAGGCTTCGGGCACCACCCAGACCATCGAGTACGAAGGCATGCAGCAGCCCCCAGTGCAGATTGTCTTTCTCGTACATCCCTATCTCACTACCCAAACGGGCCTATTTTCAATAGGCCCGCAAGGCCTTACTCCGGCATGCTCAGCGGCTCGGGAGAAACGATCACGCCGTTGTTGTCGGCATAGACATAGTGACCCGGCTTGAAAGAGACACCACCAAAGGTCACAACCACGTTGAGGTCGCCGATGTTGCGTTTGTCAGTCTTCATCGGGTGGCTCGCCAGGGCCTGCACCCCAAGATCGGTCTGCGCCAGCACGTCGACGTCACGCACACAGCCGTAGATCACCATGCCTTCCCAGCCATTCTTGGCAGCCTTCTCGGCGATCATGTCGCCCAGCAGCGCACGACGCAGGGAGCCACCGCCATCGACCACCAGCACCTTGCCCTTGCCAGGCTGATCAGCCTGAGACTTCACCAGCGAGTTGTCCTCGTGGCACTTGACGGTAACGATCTCGCCGCCGAAGGAGTCGCGGCCACCGAAGTTGGCGAACATCGGCTCGACCACCTGAACCAGTTCCGGATAGGCGTCGCACAGATCGGGAGTGACGTATTGCATGGAAAAGCTCCTTTCAGTTGAAACTCACACATCGATACCGATACGGTCGCCGTCGTAGACCAGATTGAATCGGCGAAGCGCAGGGCACTGAACGCTCAAGGGTCGACCGCTTCCCAAATCGAACTCCACACCATGGCGTGAACAACGCAGAATCGAGCCGATAAGGGTCGCATTGGTCAACGGCGCCCCTTGATGGGGGCAACGGTTTTCCAGCAACAGCGGTCGATCATCGATCACCAGTAGCAGCAAGTCGCGACCGGCGACAGTGAAGCCCCGTCGATAGCCTTCCTGCAGATTGATCAGACGCTCCAGGGCAACGAACATGCTAACCGTGACCGGCCAAGCTCAATTCGTCACATAGTAGCCGCACGCCGGTGCGCTTGTAACCTCAATCCTGCTGCTTTTCGGCCGGCAGTTGCCGTTCCCGCAACCAATACTCCACCAACGGCCAGACCTCGCTTTGGGCCTCCTTGCTGACCAGCATCTCTATATGACCGAAATCGCTGGAATAGCCCCTCTCCCGCCCCAGCAGCAGAAAACTGCGTGGCGCAGACACGAACTGCTCGAACAACTTGCGACAGGCCCAGGCCGGGTCCTGCAGATCGCCGGTGGCGCTCACAGCCAGCAGCGGCACCTGAACCTCGGCCATACCTGCCCACCAGTCTCGCTCGGCGTCGCCGAAGCGGCCAAACAGGCGATGCCAGCGAAGGCTTTCCAGAGCCACACCCACGGGCTCATCCTCGGGCCCACGCTTGAATCGTGCTCCGGAGATATGGTGGAAACCCTTCAGTAGCAGGCGCCCCCCCCACTCGACCGGCGGCACCTTGAGCGGCCAATAGATGCGACTGATCTGGGTGCCAAACAATGCGACCGACGCGGCGTCCTGCTCACCCATATAGCCTCCTCCCAGAGCCGCGGCCAGGGTCGTCCCTCCCAGGGAGTGCCCCACCCAATGCGGCACCTGTCCGGTCTGTTCGCGCACGAAGTCAGCGATGGCCGGCAAGTCGTAGCGAGCATATTCGGCGACACTGTTGTGCTTGTACGCCTGATTGCGCGGCGAAAGTCCGTGGCCACGCATCTCGGCGACCCATACGTCGAATCCAGCACGCGCCAGATAGGGGCCAAGACCAATGCCGCGCGGCGAGTACCAGAAGCGCCGATTGGAGAAACTGCCATGCAGCAGGATTACTGGCTGGCCACGGCTAGGCTGGTCGGCAAGGCCAAGTCGGGTCACCGCCAGTTCGACGGAAAAATCCGGGGCCCTTCCAGGCTTCAGGCGATACACATCCTCACTCAGATCACCACGATACTCGGCGCTGATCAGCGCAACGGGGAACAATTCACTGCTGCTTTGCATACTGCCGTTCTTGCACAAGAAGATTGCCGGGAGCCATTTCCGACGCCGCTTTCACGACGACCCGGCCTGGAATGAGGAGCCACAAAAAAGGGCGGGATCGCTCCCACCCTTTCTGTAACGGCTTCGGGATCAGCCCTGTTGCTGGCCTTCGGCGAGGAAGAACCAAGTGTCCAGGACCGAGTCCGGGTTCAGCGATACGCTCTCGATACCTTGCTCCATCAGCCACTTGGCCAGATCCGGGTGGTCGGATGGGCCCTGGCCACAGATGCCGATGTACTTACCGGCCTTGTTGCAGGCCTGGATGGCGTTGGCCAGCAGCTTCTTCACCGCCGGGTTACGCTCGTCGAACAGATGGGCAACGATGCCGGAGTCACGGTCCAAACCCAGGGTCAGTTGAGTCAGGTCATTGGAGCCGATGGAGAAGCCGTCGAAGTGTTCGAGGAACTCGTCGGCCAGCAGAGCGTTGGATGGCAGCTCGCACATCATGATGACGCGCAGACCGTTCTCGCCACGCTTCAGGCCATTGGTGGCCAGCAGCTCGACGACTTGAGAGGCTTCCCCCAAGGTACGAACGAACGGCACCATCAGCTCGACGTTGGTCAGGCCCATCTCATTGCGGACTTTTTTCATCGCCCGGCATTCAAGCTCGAAGCAATCTCGGAAAGACTCGCTGATGTAGCGCGAAGCGCCACGGAAGCCGAGCATAGGGTTCTCTTCTTCCGGTTCGTACAGCTTGCCGCCGATCAGATTGGCGTACTCGTTGGACTTGAAGTCCGACAGGCGCACAATGACTTTCTTCGGCCAGAAAGCAGCGGCCAGAGTGCTGACACCTTCGACCAGTTTCTCGACATAGAAGCCAACCGGATCGTCATAGCCAGCGATACGCTTCTCGACGCTGTCCTTGATTTCCGCCGGCAGGCTGGCAAAGTTCAGCAGTGCCTTCGGGTGTACGCCGATCATGCGGTTGATGATGAATTCGAGGCGAGCCAGGCCCACGCCCTCGTTGGGCAACTGAGCAAAGTCGAAGGCGCGATCGGGATTGCCGACGTTCATCATGATCTTGAACGGCAGGTCCGGCATTGCATCGACAGAGTTCTTGCGGATATCGAAGCCAAGCTCACCCTCAAAGATGAAGCCGGTGTCGCCCTCGGCGCAGGACACAGTCACGCCCTGGCCATCCTGCAGCACCTGGGTGGCGTTACCGCAACCGACCACGGCCGGGATACCCAGCTCACGAGCGATGATCGCCGCGTGACAGGTACGTCCGCCGCGGTTGGTGACGATGGCGCTGGCGCGCTTCATCACCGGCTCCCAGTCCGGGTCGGTCATGTCGGAGACCAGTACGTCGCCCGGCTGGACCTTGTCCATCTCGGATACGTCGTGGATTACCCGAACCTTGCCGGCGCCGATACGCTGGCCGATAGCACGGCCTTCCACCAGAACAGTACCTTTTTCTTTCAGCAGGTAACGCTCCATGACGTTGGCCGTGGTACGGCTCTTCACGGTTTCCGGACGGGCCTGAACGATATACAGCTTGCCATCGTCACCATCCTTGGCCCACTCAATGTCCATCGGGCGGCCATAGTGCTTCTCGATGATCAGCGCCTGCTTGGCCAGCTCGGTGACCTCGGCGTCGGACAGCGCAAAGCGCGCGCGGTCGGCGCGGTCCACGTCGACGGTCTTGACCGAACGACCGGCCTTGGCCTCTTCGCCGTAGACCATCTTGATCGCCTTGCTGCCCAGGTTGCGACGCAGAATGGCCGGGCGGCCAGCTTCCAAGGTCTGCTTGTGTACGTAGAACTCGTCGGGGTTCACCGCCCCCTGCACCACGGTCTCGCCGAGGCCGTAAGCGCCAGTGATGAACACAACGTCACGGAAGCCGGACTCGGTGTCCAGGGTGAACATCACGCCGGCGGTGCCGGTTTCCGAACGCACCATCCGCTGCACGCCAGCGGACAAGGCGACCAGCTTGTGGTCGAAGCCCTGGTGCACGCGGTAGGCGATGGCACGGTCATTGAACAGGGAGGCGAACACTTCCTTGGCCGCGCGGATCACGTTATCCACGCCACGGATGTTAAGGAAGGTCTCTTGCTGGCCGGCAAACGAGGCGTCCGGCAAGTCTTCGGCGGTTGCCGAAGAGCGCACGGCAACGGCCATGTTGTCGTTTCCAGCACTCATTTCGGCGAAGGCCGTGCGGATGTCGGCGTCGAGCTGGGCCGGGAACTCGGCATCCATCACCCACTGACGGATCTGCGCGCCAGTCTTGGCCAGGGCGTTGACGTCATCCACGTCCAGCGCGTCGAGGGCGGAGTGGATGCGGTCATTCAGACCGCTCTGGTCGAGGAAGTCACGGTAGGCCTGGGCGGTGGTGGCGAAACCACCGGGTACCGATACGCCAGCACCGGCGAGGTTGCTGATCATCTCGCCGAGGGATGCATTCTTGCCCCCTACATGCTCCACATCGTGGACGCCGAGCTTATCGAGGGAAATGACGTACTCTACCAAGGTGAACTCTCCACTGTACGTGGCAGAGCCGGTGCAGCGCCGCCGCAGCCTGGCTTTGCCTCAAGGAAATAAGTCACAATGCCGTCCAGTACAGGCCCGGCAAAGGGGGCCTATGATAGCCAAGAATCGCTCCTGACTTAAGGCCTCCGGGATCAATGAAACGAACCGCATTCTTCATATCCGACGGCACCGGCATCACCGCGGAAACCCTCGGGCAAAGCCTGCTGGCGCAATTCGAGGCCATCAGCTTCACCAAGCTCACACGTCCCTATATAGACAGCGTCGAGAAGGCGCGGGCCATGGTACAGCAAATCAACAATGCTGCCGAGAAAGACGGCGCCCGGCCGATCATCTTCGACACCGTCGTAAACCACGAGATCCGCGACATTCTGGCCCAGTCCGACGGCTTCATGATCGACATCTTCTCGACTTTCCTGGCTCCGCTGGAGGCCGAGCTCAGCGAACACTCCTCGTACTCGGTCGGCAAGTCCCACTCCATTGCCAGCAGCACCAACTACATGGAGCGCATTGAGGCAGTCAATTTCGCTCTGGACAATGACGACGGTGCCCGCACCCACTACTACGACAAGGCCGATTTGATTCTGATCGGTGTTTCTCGCTGCGGTAAAACGCCCACCTGCCTCTATATGGCCATGCAGTTCGGCATCCGTGCCGCGAACTATCCGCTGACCGAGGAGGACATGGAGCGCCTGCAGCTACCGGCTGCCCTCAAGCCCTACAAGCACAAGCTGTTCGGCCTGACCATCGATCCCGATCGGCTCACCGCGATTCGCCACGAACGCAAGCCCAACAGCCGCTACGCTAGTTACGCCCAGTGCGAGTTCGAGGTGCGCGAGGTGGAAAACCTGTTGCGTCGCGAAAACATCAATTTCATCAACTCCACCCACTTCTCCGTCGAGGAAATCTCGGCGAAGATTCTGGTGGAAAAAGGCGTCGAGCGGCGCCTCAAGTAATACCACCCCGCCTTTCGGTGACCGTCATGACCCTGATGGACGCAGTACTGTTCGCCCCTATCGCCGCGCTGATCTCGCTTGGCCCCGGCCCCAACAACTTCTGCGCCCTCAACAACGGGATCAATTACGGTTTTCGCGCGGCCCTGCTGGCCACCTTCGGGCGCCTGACGGCCTACGCCATCTTCCTGTTCGTATCTGCGGTCGGCCTAGGCGCGATGCTCCTAGCCTCGGAAACCGCCTTCACCATCATCAAGTGGGTCGGCGCGCTCTATCTCGTGTACCTGGGTATCAAGACCTGGCGCAGCACCGAGTTCAGCGGACTGAAGGTCGATGAAGGCGAACTGCGTCCCCAGGACTCTGCCAAGGCACCCATCGGCAAGCTTATGCTCAACGAGTTCCTGGTCGGCATCAGCAACCCCAAGGCCATTCTGCTGTTCGCCGCGATCTTTCCGCAGTTCATCAAGCCCGGAGAACCCGCTGCCGAGCAGTTCCTCTATCTCGGTAGCACCTATCTGCTGGCCGAACTGCTGGTCGGCTCCACGGCCTACGCCCTGTTCGGCATGCAGATCCGCCGCCTGGTGCGCAGCAGCAAGGGTGTCAGCCGTCTGAACAAGAGTACCGGCGCCTTCTTCGTTGGCGCCGGTGGGCTGATGCTGGGCGTCAACAACCACTGACGCTTCCAGCGGGCGCTTCCTAGAAGGAATCGCCCGGCACCCGAACCCAGCCTTCCATTAGGATTCGTGCACTGCGACTCATGATGGCCTTGGTCACAGTCCACTCACCGTCGACTAGCGTGGCTTCCGCACCAACCCGCAAGGTGCCGGATGGATGACCGAAACGCACGGCTTCGCGCTCGCCGCCACCGGCCGCCAGGTTGACCAGGGTGCCGGGAATGGCCGCCGCCGTGCCGATGGCCACCGCGCAGGTGCCCATCATGGCGTGGTGCAGCTTGCCCATGGACAGCGCACGGACCAGCAGATCGACCTCGCTAGCAGCCACCTTCTTGCCACTGGACGCCTTGTAGCTCTTGGGCTTGGACACAAAGGCGATCTTCGGCGTGTGCTGGCGGGTGGCCGCCTCCTCTGCCGTCTTGATCAGCCCCATGCGCAGGGCGCCGGCCACGCGAATCTGCTCGAAGCGCGCCAGTTGCTGCGGGTCGCCATTGATCGCCTCGCGCAGCTCGGTGCCCTGGTAACCGATGTCCTCGGCACTGACGAACACCGTGGGAATGCCAGCGGTGATCATGGTCGCCTTGAAGGTGCCGACACCTGGCACTTCCAGGTCATCGACCAGGTTGCCGGTGGGGAACATCGAGCCGCCCTCCTCGCCGTCGTCGGACGGATCGAGGAACTCCAGCACGATCTCAGCTGCCGGGAAGGTCACGCCGTCCAGCTCGAAGTCGCCGGTTTCCTGGACCTGGCCATTGCTGACCGGCACGTGGGCGATGATGGTTTTCTGGATATTGGCCTGCCAAATACGCACCACGCAGGTGCCGTTGTCCGGGATGCGCGCCGGATCGACCAGACCGGCATGCAGGGCGAAGGCGCCGGCAGCGGTCGACAGGTTGCCGCAGTTGCCGCTCCAGTCGACGAAAGCCTTGTCGATGGAAACCTGGCCGTAGAGGTAGTCGACGTCGTGATCGGGCTGGCTGCTCTTGGACAGGATCACGCACTTGGAGGTCGACGAGGTCGCGCCGCCCATGCCATCGATATGCGCGCTGTACGGATCGGGGCTGCCGATCACGCGCATGAACAGCTTGTCGCGGGCCTCGCCGGGCACCTGGCAACGCTCGGGCAGGTCCTGCAGGCGGAAGAACACGCCTTTGCTGGTACCGCCGCGAATGTAGGTGGCGGGGATCTTCACTTGAGGTACATGGGACATGAGTCAGGTCCTGGCCATTCGATGCAGGGTCGAACTGACCCGGCCCTGCGAGAAGAGGTCCGCCCCGCCATTGGCGGAGCGGAGTCGTTACATCAGGCTACCGCGCCTTCGAGGAAGTCCTTGGCAAAGCGCTGCAACACGCCACCAGCCTTGTACACACTGACGTCGGCAGCGGTGTCGAGGCGGCAGGTCACCGGCACCTCGACCACCTCGCCATTGCGGCGATTGACCACCAGGGTCAGGTCGCAGCGCGGCGAGACTTCGCCCTTGATGTCGTAAGTCTCGGTGCCGTCCAGACCCAAGGTCAGGCGGGTGGTGCCCGGTTTGAACTCCACCGGCAGCACGCCCATGCCCACCAGGTTGGTGCGGTGGATACGCTCGAAGCCTTCGGCGACGATCACTTCCACACCCGCCAGACGTACGCCCTTGGCCGCCCAGTCACGAGACGAGCCCTGGCCGTAGTCGGCGCCAGCGACGATGATCAGGTTCTGCTTGCGGTTCATGTAGGTTTCGATGGCCTCCCACATGCGCATGACCTGGCCTTGCGGCTCGACGCGGGCCAGCGAACCCTTCTTCACCGCACCATCGACCACGACCATCTCGTTGACCAGCTGCGGGTTGGCGAAGGTGGCGCGCTGGGCGGTCAGGTGGTCGCCGCGGTGGGTGGCGTAGGAGTTGAAGTCCTCCTCCGGCAGGCCCATCTTGTGCAGGTACTCGCCGGCCGCCGAGTCCATCAGGATGGCGTTGGATGGCGACAGGTGATCGGTAGTGATGTTGTCCGGCAGGATCGCCAGCGGCAGCATGCCCTTGAGCGTACGCTCGCCGGCCAGCGCGCCTTCCCAGTACGGAGGGCGGCGGATGTAGGTGGACATCGGTCGCCAGTCATATAGCGGGCTTTCCGCTTCCTGCACGCTGCCCAGATCGAACATCGGGATGTATATCTGGCGGAACTGCTCCGGCTTGACGCTGGAGGCGACGATGGCGTCGATCTCCTCGTCGGACGGCCACAGGTCCTTGAGCGTAACCGGGTTGCCGTTCTTATCGGTGCCCAGCACATCCTGTTCGATATCGAAGCGCACGGTACCGGCGATGGCGTAGGCGACCACCAGCGGCGGCGACGCCAGGAAAGCCTGCTTGGCGTACGGATGGATACGACCGTCGAAGTTGCGGTTGCCCGAGAGTACGGCGGTGGCGTACAGGTCGCGGTCGATGATCTCTTTTTGGATCACCGGGTCCAGTGCACCGGACATGCCGTTACAGGTGGTGCAGGCGTAGGCGACGATGCCGAAGCCGAGCTTCTCCAGTTCCGGCAGCAGGCCGGCCTCCTCCAGGTACAGCTTGGCGACTTTCGAACCAGGAGCGAAGGAAGTCTTGACCCAGGGTTTGCGGATCAAGCCCAACGCGTTGGCCTTCTTCGCCACCAGCCCCGCGGCAACCACGTTGCGCGGGTTGGAGGTGTTGGTGCAACTGGTGATGGCGGCGATGATCACCGCGCCATCGGGCATCAGGCCTTCGGCTTCCTCGGCCTTGCCGGACTGCAGCTTGGCTTCGTCGGCAATGCCGCGCTCGGCCAGCGCCGAGGTCGGCAGGCGGCGGTGCGGGTTGGATGGGCCGGCCATGTTACGCACCACGCGGCCCAGGTCGAAGCTCAGCACGCGCTCGTATTCGGCGGTCTTCAGCGCATCGCCCCACAGACCGAGGGTCTTGGCGTAATTTTCCACCAGCGCCACTTGCTCGGGCTCGCGACCGGTGAGCTTGAGGTAGTCGATGGTCTGGCCGTCGATGTAGAACATCGAGGCAGTGGCGCCGTATTCCGGGCACATGTTGGAGATAGTCGCGCGGTCGCCGATCGACAGACTGTCCGCCCCTTCGCCGAAGAACTCGACGTAGGCGCCAACCACACGCTCCTTGCGCAGGAACTCGGTGATGGCCAGGACGATGTCGGTGGCAGTGATACCCGGCTTGCGTTTGCCGGTCAGTTCGACGCCGACGATGTCGGGCAGGCGCATCATCGACGGATGGCCGAGCATCACGGTCTCGGCTTCCAGGCCACCGACGCCGATAGCGATCACGCCCAGGGCGTCCACGTGCGGAGTGTGCGAATCGGTGCCGACGCAGGTGTCGGGGAACGCGATGCCGCCGCGCGCCTGGATCACCGGGCTCATTTTCTCCAGGTTGATCTGGTGCATGATGCCGTTGCCGGCCGGGATCACATCGACGTTCTTGAACGCGGTCTTGGTCCACTCGATGAAGTGGAAGCGATCCTCGTTGCGGCGATCCTCGATAGCACGGTTCTTCTCGAAGGCATCCGGATCGAAGCCCGGCGCTTCCACAGCCAGTGAGTGGTCGACGATCAGCTGGGTCGGCACCACCGGATTCACCTTGGACGGGTCGCCGCCTTGCTCGGCGATGGCGTCGCGCAGGCCGGCCAGGTCGACCAGCGCGGTCTGGCCGAGGATGTCGTGGCAGACCACGCGCGCCGGGTACCAGGGGAAGTCCAGGTCGCGCTTGCGGTAGATCAGCTGCTCCAGGGCGGGCGTCAGCAGCTCCGGCTCGCAGCGGCGCACCAGCTGCTCGGCCAGCACGCGCGAGGTATAGGGCAATTTGGCCCAGGCGCCCGCCTGGATCGCCTCGACGGCCGCAGGGGCGTTGAAGTAATCCAGATCGGTGCCGGCCAGGCGTTCACGGTAGTTGGTGTTCATTTTATTTACGGTCCTTGAGCGGCACGAACTTCAGGTCCTCGGGACCGGTGTAGTTGGCGCTCGGGCGAATGATCTTGCCGTCGATGCGCTGCTCGATGACGTGGGCGGACCAGCCGGCGGTGCGCGCGATAACGAACAGCGGGGTGAACATCGCGGTGGGCACGCCCATCATGTGGTAGCTCACGGCACTGAACCAATCGAGGTTGGGGAACATCTTCTTGATGTCCCACATGATGGTTTCCAGGCGCTCGGCGATGTCATACATCTTGGTGTTGGACTGCTCGTTCGACAGCTGCTGGGCGACTTCCTTGATCACCTTGTTGCGCGGGTCGGCCACGGTGTAGACCGGATGACCGAAGCCGATCACCACTTCTTTCTTCTCGACACGGGCACGGATGTCGGCCTCGGCCTCGTCCGGGTTGTCGTAGCGCTTCTGAATCTCGAAGGCCACTTCGTTGGCGCCGCCGTGTTTCGGGCCGCGCAGCGCGCCGATAGCACCGGCGATGCAGCTGAACATGTCCGAGCCGGTACCGGCGATCACCCGGGAGGTGAAGGTGGAGGCGTTGAACTCGTGCTCGGCGTACAGGTTGAGCGAGGTGTGCATGGCACGCACCCAGGACTCGCGCGGCTTCTCGCCATGCAACAGGTGCAGGAAGTGGCCGCCGATAGAGTCGTCGTCGGTCTCGACGTCGATGCGCTTGCCGTTGTGGCTGAAGTGGTACCAGTACAGCAGCGCGGAGCCCAGCGAAGCCATGAGCTTGTCGGCGATGTCACGGGCACCCGGATGATTGTGGTCGTCCTTCTCCGGCGACAGGCAGCCGAACACGGACACGGCTGTGCGCATCACGTCCATCGGGTGGGCTGACGGCGGCAGGGTTTCCAGGGCGGCCTTCACGCCAGCCGGCAGGCCGCGCAGGGCTTTCAGCTTGGCCTTGTAGCCGGCCAGTTCGGCGGTGTTGGGCAGCTTGCCATGGACCAGCAGATGGGCGATTTCCTCGAACTCGCAGCGATTGGCGAAATCCAGGACGTCATAGCCACGATAGTGCAGGTCGTTGCCGGTGCGGCCAACGGTGCACAGGGCGGTGTTGCCAGCGGCGGTGCCACTCAGCGCCACGGACTTCTTAGGCTTGAAGCCGGTGGTGGTTTCTGCGGTAGCGCTCATCGCGTGTCTCCTCATCAAATCCGGTTGCTTGTTCTTGTTGCGCAGGCCTCAAGGCCTGTCGTTCGGTTCGAATGCGGTCGGCAGACATCTCAATCCGCCGAGGGTGCCTGCGGCGAATGACAGCGGAGCGTCATTCACCATGCCAGGCTGGTGGTTACTTCTTGCCGGCGGCGAACAGCGCATCGAGCTTCTGCTCGAAGGCGTGGTAGCCGATACGGTCATACAGCTCGGCACGGGTCTGCATCAGCTCGATCACGTCCTTCTGGTGGCCGTTCTGGCGGATCGAGGTGTAGACACTTTCCGCCGCCTTGTTGGCGGCGCGGAAGGCCGACAGCGGGTAGAGCTGGATGGCCACGCCGACCGAGGCCAGCTCGTCACGAGTGAACAGCGGGGTCGCGCCGAACTCGGTGATGTTGGCCAGCACCGGCACATTCAGCGCATCGACGAAGCGCTTGTAGGTCGGCAGGTCATAGGCGGCTTCGGCGAAGATGCCATCGGCGCCCGCCTCCACATAGCGCTGGCAGCGCTCGATGGCGGCGTCCACACCCTCGGCCTGGATGGCGTCGGTACGGGCGATCAGGAAGAAGTTCGGGTCGGTCTTGGCATCGGCGGCAGCGCGAACACGGTCGACCATCTCCTCGCAGGAGACGATTTCCTTGCCCGGGCGATGACCACAACGCTTGGCGCCGACCTGATCCTCAATGTGGGCAGCAGCAGCGCCGGCCTTGATCAGGTTCTTGATGGTGCGTTCGATGTTGAAGGCGCTGGGGCCAAAGCCGGTGTCGATATCCACCAGCAGCGGCAGATCACAGACGTCAGTGATGCGGCGTACGTCAGTGAGCACATCATCCAGGGTGTTGATACCCAGGTCCGGCAGGCCCAGGGAGCCCGCCGCGACACCGCCACCCGACAGGTAGATGGCCTGGAAGCCTGCGCGTTTGGCCAGCAGCGCATGGTTGGCGTTGATCGCGCCAATCACCTGCAGCGGCTGCTCGGCTGCGATGGCGTCGCGGAAGCGCTGGCCGGGGGTTCTTACACTCATGACTCACCTCGTGTTTTGGACGGGTTGGCGAGCGCTTCCTTGTAGTGGCGCTCGATATTGCGCTTGGAGGCGCCGATGTGACGGCGCATCAGTAGCTCGGCCAGTTCGCCGTCACGGTCGGCGATGGCATCGAGAATACGGTGGTGCTCGGCGAAGGCCTGGTGTGGGCGATTCGGCGTGGTGGAAAACTGCAGGCGATACATGCGTACCAGCTGGTACAGCTCGCCACAGAGCATCTGCGTCAGCGTGCGGTTGCCGCTGCCCTGAATGATCCGGTAGTGAAAGTCGAAGTCGCCTTCCTGCTGGTAGTAGCCGACGCCGGCCTTGAAGGCAGCATCCTGCTCGTGCAGCTCCAGCACGCGGCGCAGCTCATCGATTTCGGCCTGACTCATGCGCTCGGCGGCCAGCCGACAGGCCATGCCTTCCAGCGACTCGCGAATCTCGTACAGCTCGATCAGCTCGGCATGGCTGAGCGAGACCACCCGGGCTCCAACGTGCGGAACTCGAACCAGCAGCCTCTGTCCCTCCAGACGGTGGATGGCCTCCCGCAGTGGTCCACGGCTGATGCCGTAGGTGCGCGCCAGCTCGGGCTCGGAAATCTTGCTGCCGGGTGGAATCTCGCCCTGCACGATGGCTGCCTGGATGCGTCGAAACACGTGCTCGGCCAGGGTTTCCGAATCACCCTGATCAACACTGAACGACTCCGGAGACTCAAGCATCATTGTCAACAGATCCAATTGAAGTAGGAGCAAAATATGCTCTAAATACCCATTTCGTCAATGACGAACAACAAGATTGTCGACAATCTCAGAGCAAAGAAAAACCCCGCTCAACCGAGCAAACAACCTGCAGAAACGCTCATAAGCGGCTGTCGCGGCAGAAAAACCCCATGTTAGAATGCGGCCTGCACGAACCCGCCCAGGCTACCTCCCTGCCTGCTAGACTCCATCGGCCTGCTTCGCGCACTGCCGCCGCCCCGACGACGCGACCCATCAAAGGATTTATGCGACTCAAGCCTTTCGCCATCATCCTCAGCTGCAGCCTGCTTCCCGGCCTGAGTGTCGCCGCCGAAAAGACCGTTTATGGTCTCAACGAATACGTCAGCCTCAACGATCTCGATCTGGAAGTCGCCGCTAAACTCGACACCGGTGCCAAGACCGCTTCCCTCAGCGCCCGCGACATCAAACGCTTCAAACGTGACGGGGAGACCTGGGTGCGCTTCTACCTAGCCATCGATGAGGCCCACGAGCACGCGATCGAGCGCCCGCTGGCGCGTATCAGCAAGATCAAGCGCCGCGCTGGTGACTTCGACCCCGAGGAAGGCAAGACCTACACTGCCCGCCCGGTGATCGAACTGGAACTGTGCATGGGCAAGGCTCTGCGCACCATCGAAGTGAACCTGACCGACCGCAGCGCATTCCAATACCCGCTGCTGATCGGCTCCGAAGCGCTCAAACGCCTGGATGCCGTGGTCGATCCCAGTCTTAAATATGCTGCTGGTAAACCTGGCTGCACCCCCGACGCAAACTCTGCCGAGTAATTCTCATGCGCTCTCTTACCCTGCATCTGAAAGTCCTTATCACCCTCCTGGTGACAGTGGGCGTTCTGGTCACGGCCTACCAGATCTTCATCCTCGGCATCCCGGTGACCGAGGACGAGACCGACGACTTGTGGAACATCGACGCCAAGGTCGAATTCCAGGCAAGCCCGCGCGAGCCGGTGAAGGTACAGATGTTCGTACCACCGCTGAACCAGGACTACGTCAGCCTCAACGAGAGCTTCATCTCGAACAACTATGGCGTGAGCGTCAACCGTGTGGATGGCAACCGCAAGCTGACCTGGTCCGCCCGCCGCGCCAATGGTAACCAGACCCTCTACTACCGCCTGGTGCTGACCAAGCGTTACAGCGGTGAGCCGGCCAAGGCAAAGGGCCCGATCTTCCGCGACAGCATCTCGGTAGAGGGAGCCGAGAAGCTCGCCGCCGAAGCCCTGCTCGCCCCTATCCGTCAGCATTCGGCGGACGTGCAGACCTTCATCAGCGAGACCATCAAGCGTGTCAACAATGTTGGCGATGACAACGTCAAGCTGCTGCTCGGCGGCGACGCCTCCACCGCCAACAAGGCCAAGGTGATCGACCTGCTGCTGTCCATCGCCCACGTACCGATGGAGCGCGTACACACCATCCGCCTGATCGCCGATGCCCAGCAGACACCGGAACTGTGGCTGCGCAGTTTCAATGGCGAGAACTGGCTGTACTTCAACCCGGAAACCGGTGAACAGGGCCTGCCGGTCGACCGCGTGGTCTGGTGGACCGGCGACGAGCCGCTGGTCAGCATCGAAGGCGGCAAGAAGCCGCAAGTCAGCTTCACCCTGAACAACAGCGAGATGAACGCCATCCGCCTGGCCAAGCTGACTGACGAGAACACCGACGTCGATTTCCTTGAGTACTCCCTGTACGGCCTGCCGCTGCAAACCCAGCAGACCTACCAGATCATGATCATGATCCCGATCGGCGTGCTGGTGATCCTGATCCTGCGCAACCTCGGTGGCCTGCAGACTCTCGGCACCTTCACCCCGGTACTGATCGCCCTGGCCTTCCGTGAGACCCAGCTGGGCTTCGGCATCGCGCTGTTCACCATCATCACCGCTCTCGGCTTGTCGCTGCGCTCGTACCTTGAGCACCTGAAGCTGCAGATGCTGCCTCGATTGTCGGTGGTGCTGACATTCGTGGTGGTGCTGATCGCAGTGATCAGTCTGTTCAGCCACAAGCTCGGCCTGGAACGCGGCCTGTCCGTCGCCCTGTTCCCGATGGTGATCCTGACCATGACCATCGAGCGCCTGTCCATCACCTGGGAAGAGCGTGGCGGCACCCATGCCTTCAAGGTGGCCGTCGGCACGCTGTTCGCAGCCACCCTGGCGCACTTGCTGATGACCATCCCGGAGCTGACCTACTTCATCTTCACCTTCCCGGCGGTACTGCTGATCATGGTGGGCTTCATGCTGGCGATGGGTCGCTACCGCGGCTACCGCTTGACCGAGCTGTTCCGCTTCAAAGCGTTCCTGAAGGATTGAGCCCATGTTCGGTCTGATCAAGACGTGGAAAGCCCTCGAGGCCAAAGGCATCATGGGTATCAACCGGCGTAACGCGGACTACGTGCTGAAGTACAACAAACGGCACCTGTACCCGATCGTCGACGACAAGATCATCACCAAGGAGCGGGCCATCGAGGCCGGCATCCATGTGCCGGAGATGTACGGCATCATCTCCACGGAAAAGGAGATCGAGAAGTTCGACGAGATCATCGGCGGACGCACCGATTTCGTGATCAAGCCGGCGCAGGGCGCTGGCGGTGACGGAATCATGGTCATCGCCGACAAGTTCGAAGGCCGCTTCAAGACCGTTTCAGGCAAGATCGTCAGCCAGGAAGACATCGAGCACCAGCTGTCGAGCATCCTCACCGGCCTGTACTCGCTGGGTGGCCACCGCGACCGCGCACTGATCGAATACCGGGTAACCCCGGACCCGATCTTCAAGAGCATCAGCTACGAAGGCGTGCCGGACATCCGCATCATCGTGCTGATGGGCTACCCGGTGATGGCCATGCTGCGCCTGCCGACTCGACAGTCCAACGGCAAGGCCAACCTGCACCAGGGCGCTATCGGTGTCGGTGTGGACCTGGCAACCGGCGTGACCCTGCGCGGCACCTGGCTGAACAACAAGATCACCAAGCACCCGGACACCACCAACGCAGTGGACGGCGTGCAGCTGCCCAACTGGGACGGCTTCATGAAGCTCGCGGCCGGCTGCTACGAGCTTTGCGGTCTGGGCTATATCGGCGTGGACATGGTGCTGGACGTGGACAAGGGCCCGTTGATCCTCGAGCTCAACGCCCGCCCAGGCCTGAACATCCAGATCGCCAACGATTGCGGCCTGACCCACCGTGCCCATGCCGTAGAAGCGCGGCTGGCCGAGCTAGCAAAGGATGACGTGAAGGAGAGCGTGGAAGACCGCGTGCGTTTCTCCCAGCAACTGTTCGGCCACATCAAGCCGAAAGAAGTCTGACCGGCCCGGCCGGGCTTGCCGCAAGACGGCAAAGTCCAGCCGAGCACCTCCCACAGATACAGCCCCTCTCTATCGCAGCACCAGCAACGCGCACGGGCCAGGCCCGTCATGATTCGGTCACTCACTCGTCACGTACGCGCAATGGCATCGGTCCAGACTGCTGCCATGAATGTCACAAGCCTGCACATCGCTCTCGTTAGCGAGACCTATCCTCCAGAGGTCAATGGCGTCGCAAACACTCTGGGCCGCCTCTGCCAGGGCCTGCGTGATCGCGGCCATCGCCTGCAATTGGTGCGCCCTCGACAGGTCGACGAGACGGGTGCAAGCAACGATGAACTACTCCTGACGCGCGGCTGGCCACTACCAGGCTATGCAGGACTGCAGTGGGGGCAATCGTCACTGCACAAGCTGCTACGTCGCTGGCAACGCAACAGACCAGACGTTCTCTACATCGCCACAGAGGGGCCGCTCGGACTCTCTGCACTGCGAGCTGCGCGGCGCCTGGGCATTCCAGTTGTGAGCGGCTTTCATACCAACTTCCAGCAGTACAGTGACCACTATGGACTAGGCCTACTCACCCGCCTGCTCACCGGCTACCTACGATGGTTCCACAATCGCTCCCGCCTAACGCTGGTACCCAGCCCCAGTCAGCGACTGGAGCTGCAACGACGCGGCTTCGAACGACTGGAGCTACTGGCTCGCGGAGTAGATGGGCAGCTCTTCCATCCCACACGACGCTCCTCCGAGCTGCGCGCCACATGGGGTCTGACCGAAAACGAGACGGCCATCCTGCATGTAGGCCGTCTGGCGGCGGAGAAGAACCTGCAATTGCTGGTGCGTACCTATCAGGTCCTGAAGCTTTCCCTGCCACAACGTCGCATGAAACTGGTGATCGTCGGGGATGGGCCGCTGCGTGCACAGCTTGAGCAAGAACTGCCCGACGCTGTGTTCTGCGGCGTGCAGCGGGGCGAAGAACTGGCTACGCACTATGCCAGTGGCGACCTGTTCCTGTTCCCCAGCCTATCCGAGACTTTTGGCAATGTGCTGCTGGAAGCCCTGGCCTCAGGCCTTGGCGTGGTCGCGTTCGACCAGGCCGCCGCCGCGCTGCATATCCGCCACGGCCACAATGGCGCGCTGGCCAGCCCCGGAGACGAACAGGCCTTCATCGAGGCCGCGCAATGGCTGCTGCAGGACTCGGAAAGCCTGCGCCGCACCCGTCTGAATGCACGGCAGCATGCCGGGAAGCAGGGCTGGTCACAGATCATTGCCCAGTTCGAGGCACACCTGCATCAGGCGAGCCTCCTCCCAGGCATGGGTCAGCCCTGAGAGTCAGTAGTCAGTCCAGCTGCTCCATGATCTCGTCGGGAATTTCTGCGTTGTGATAGACGTTCTGCACGTCATCCAGATCTTCCAGCATATCGATCAGCTTGAGCACTTTTTTGGCAGTATCGAGATCAGTGATCGGGGCACTGACGGAGGGAATCATCGCGACTTCCGCCTCCTCGCTCTTGAAGCCGGCGGCAACCAGCGCCTCGTTGACAGCATGAAAGTCGGCGAAACTGGTCGACACTAGCGCCGAGCCCTCCTCGCCCATTTCCACGTCGTCGGCGCCAGCCTCCAGGGCCGCCTCCATCAACGCATCCTCATCCACGCCTGGCGCATAAGCGATCTGCCCCTTGCGCTCGAACATATAGGCCACCGAACCGTCGGTGCCGAGATTGCCACCGCATTTGGTGAAGGCATGGCGCACGTCGGCGGCAGTACGGTTGCGGTTGTCGGTCATGGCCTCAACGATGATCGCTACGCCACTCGGCGCGTAGCCCTCGTAGCTCAGCTCGGTCATGTTGTCTGCTTCGGTGTTGCCGGCGCCACGGGCAATGGCCCGATCGATCACGTCACGCGACATGTTGGCGGTCAACGCCTTGTCCACCGCCAGACGCAGGCGCGGGTTGTCCGCAGGCACTCCACCGCCATGTTTGGCGGCCACGGTCAGCTCACGAATCAGCTTGGTGAAGATCTTGCCGCGCTTGGCGTCCTGGCGCCCCTTGCGGTGCTTGATGTTGGCCCATTTGGAATGACCGGCCATAACTCACTCCGTTTCTTTCGGTTTTGTAGTGCCTGAAATGCAAGGAGCCTGGCATGCCAGGCTCCTGTTGCTACCGCTTATTCAGCCTTGGGCTGTTCGCGCAGGCGGATGTGCAGCTCGCGCAGCGCCTTGGCATCGACCACACCCGGAGCCTGGGTCATCACGTCCGCCGCGCTCTGGGTTTTCGGGAAGGCGATCACTTCACGAATCGAGCTGGCGCCGGTCATCAGCATTACCAGGCGGTCCAGGCCGAAGGCCAGGCCGCCGTGGGGCGGAGCACCGAACTTCAGGGCGTCGAGCAGGAAGCCGAACTTCTCCTGCTGCTCGTCTTCGCTGATGCCCAGCACGCGGAACACGGTCTGCTGCATGGCCTTGTCGTGGATACGAATCGAACCACCACCCAGCTCGGTACCGTTGAGCACCATGTCGTAGGCGCGGGACAGGGCGGCGGCCGGGTTGGCCTCCAGCTCTTCCGGGGTGCACTTGGGCGCGGTGAACGGGTGATGCATGGCGGTCAGGCTGCCGTCGTCGTTTTCCTCGAACATCGGGAAGTCAACGACCCACAGCGGCGCCCACTCACAGGTGAGCAGTTCCAGATCGTGACCGACCTTGATGCGCAGAGCGCCCAGAGCATCGCAGACGATCTTGGTCTTGTCGGCGCCGAAGAACACGATGTCGCCGTCTACCGCGCCGACGCGATCGAGGATCACGTTGAGGTTGGCCTCCGGAATGTTCTTCACGATCGGAGACTGCAGACCTTCGACACCCTTGGCACGCTCGTTGACCTTGATGTAGGCCAGGCCCTTGGCACCGTAGTTGCCGACGAACTTGGTGTAGTCGTCGATCTTGCTGCGCGGCATGCTGCCGGCGCCCGGCACGCGCAGGGCGGCGATGCGGCACTTGGGATCATTGGCTGGACCACTGAAGACCTTGAAGTCGACATCTTTCAGCTGATCGGCGACATCCACCAGCTCCAGCGGAATACGCAGGTCCGGCTTGTCGGAACCGAAGCGACGCATGGCTTCGGCCAGGGTCATGTGCGGCAGCTCACCGAACTCCAGACCCAGCACTTCCTTGAACAGGTTGCGGATCATGGTTTCGGTGATGCCCATGATGTCACTTTCATCGAGGAAGCTGGTCTCGATGTCGATCTGGGTGAATTCCGGCTGACGGTCGGCACGCAGGTCTTCGTCGCGGAAGCACTTGGCGATCTGGTAGTAGCGGTCGAAGCCGGCCACCATCAGCAGCTGCTTGAACAGCTGCGGCGACTGCGGCAGGGCGAAGAAGCTGCCGGCGTGGGTACGGCTCGGCACCAGGTAGTCGCGCGCGCCTTCCGGAGTGGCACGGGTGAGGATCGGGGTTTCGACGTCGAGGAAGCCGTTGTCGTCGAGGTAACGACGGATGCTGCTGGTGATGCGCGAACGCAGCTTCAGCTTCTCGGCCATTTCCGGGCGACGCAGGTCGATGAAGCGGTAGCGCAGGCGGGTTTCTTCACCCACATCGCTGTATTCGTTGAGCGGGAACGGCGGGGTTTCCGCCTCGTTCAGCACTTCCAGCTCGTAGCCGAGCACTTCGATGGCACCGGAGGCCATGTTGGCGTTGCGCGCACCTTCGGGGCGTACACGTACCTTGCCGACGATCTTGACTACGTACTCGCTGCGCACGCGGTCGGCCTTGGCGAAAGTCTCGGCACGATCCGGATCGAACACCACCTGGGCCAGGCCTTCACGGTCACGGATGTCGAGGAAAATCACGCCACCATGGTCGCGACGGCGGTGAACCCAACCGCAAAGGGTGACTTCCTGGCCGTCCAGGCTCTCGTTCAATTGGCCGCAATAGTGGCTGCGCATCATGGTCGTGGTTCGCTTCTCTAGATCAGTCTTGAATTCGCGCCTGGGGCTGACCCCGGCAGGCTTCCGCTGAATTGCAGCGGGCATTTTCTTCAATTCGGAGGGGAAATCGCAGGAAAAACTCGATCAATGGCGCCGCCGCGCCTTGACCAATGCGCTTCCGCATCCGGAGACAAGGGGCGGGATTATATAGGGTTAATCGCACCCTTGCAGCCTATCGTCCGCGGCCTTTCTATACTCAGAGCTCAGCCCCGTGGAGACAGTCCCATGGCCCTTGCACGCGCCGCCGACATACCCAGTGATCTGCTGGAGGAGTTTCGCCTCGACACCGCCGAGCAGCTACCACGCTGCGAGCAACTGCTGATTGAACTGGAGCGCCACCCACAGGACGGAGCGAGGTTGCGCGAGCTGTTCCGCCTGGTACACACCGTAAAAGGCAGCCTCGGCTACGTCGAGCTGGGCCATTTGCTGCCATTGCCACAGGCGATGGAGGACGTGCTTGATCGTCTGCGTGAAGGAGCACTGCAATTCGATAGCCTGCTCGGCGATATCCTCTTGCTCAGCCTCGACCAGCTGCGCAACCTGATCGATTCAGCCCTGGGGCTCTCCCCCGATGTAGACCCGCAGCAGATCGCCAGCCAATGCCAGGCCCTGCAGGCCCTGGCGGCAGCTCCCGGCTCGCGCCAGACCGAAATTCGCCGCACACTCCTGCAGCATCTAGCGCCAGAGACCCGCTTGCAACCCGTCGAGATCAGTCACGAGCAGTTCACCCAGCTACTAGCGGTATACGGTGTAATCGCGAATTCAGATCTGCAGTTCTTCGCCGAGCTCATGAGCGCCAGCGAGCGCCGATCCCCCTACTGGCACGGAAGGGGCACCCGCCTGCTCGAATTGGCGCTGGCCATGAACGAATCGGCCGGCACACCGGTGGAGCCGGAACAGTTGACAGCGGCGGCATGCCTGCATGACTTGGGCATGGCCTTCCTGCCCCTGGACGTACTGCACAAAGAAGGCGAACTGAGCCGCGAAGAGCGTCGGCAGATGCAGTCTCACCCCCGCCAGGCCTCGGAGCTGCTCAAGCGCATGCCTGCCTGGAGCGAAGCCGGGGAAATCATTCTCCAGCATCAGGAACATGCGGACGGAAGCGGGTATCCGAAGGGGCTGCGAGAAATGGAGATCCACCCAGGCGCCCTGCTCCTGAACATCGTCGATACATTCGACGCACGCACCCATGAGCGAGCTCACCAAACCATGAGCAAGCGCCCTCGCCTTCGTGCCATCCTGGAAATCAACAACCTGGCCGGGCAGCAGTTCAGCGCCTACTGGGTGGAGGTCTTCAACCGAACGCTGCAGGACAACCCGAAACTCGCACATCTTTAAGCGGAACCGCAGGTAGGGCGATAGCCTCCAAGCATGACTTCGATTGATTCTAGCCAAATCGTCAACCACACGGCCTATGGTAGGCTGCCGCCATCAAGAGGAGCTTCTGCTCCGGCCATCTGAGGAGAAAAGGTATGGAAATCAACATCGGCATTGCTGAACAGGATCGCGCTGCCATCGCCGAGGGGCTGTCCCGTCTGCTGGCAGACACCTACACCCTGTATCTGAAGACTCACAACTTCCACTGGAACGTCACCGGCCCGATGTTCAACACACTGCACTTGATGTTCGAGGCGCAGTACACCGAGTTGGCCTTGGCCGTCGACGCCATTGCCGAACGTATTCGCGCCCTTGGCTTCCCAGCTCCGGGCACCTACGCCGCCTACGCCCGCCTGTCTTCGATCAAGGAAGAGGAAGGTGTACCCAGCGCCGAGGACATGATCAAGCTGCTGGTTCAGGGCCAAGAGGCAGTGGTACGAACCGCTCGCGGCATCTTCCCGCTCCTGGACAAAGTCAGCGATGAACCCACGGCCGACCTGCTGACCCAGCGCATGCAGGTGCACGAGAAAACTGCCTGGATGCTGCGCAGCCTGCTGGCCGCCTGAGCCAGCAAAACCGGATCGCGCCGGCGCAATCCGGCACTGCAAAGCCCCGGAAGAAATCTTTCGGGGCTTTCTCGTATAATGGATCGACTTGATCGAGCCGACGCGTGCGGCTTGTCAGATGTACATGCTGCATCGCCTCAAGAAACTCGCTGTCGCTACTCGTCCCTGAGTCGATAACCGACTCCCTGCTCGGTCAGGACAAAACGCGGCGCCGCCGGGTCGTCACCGAGCTTCTGCCGCAGATGGCCGACCACCACGCGCAGGTAGTGGCTGTCCTCGACATGGGTCGGGCCCCAGATATCCTTGAGCAGCTGTTGCTGGGTCACCACCCGCCCCAGATGCCGCGCGAGCATGGCCAGCACCGCGTACTCCTTGCGCGTCAGCGCCACCTCGGCGCCCGCCAGGGTCACCCGCCGATAGGCGAAATCCACCTGCAACGAACCGCTCTGCGCGGCGGCCTCCTGCGGCTCGCCCACAGCGCCCTGGCGCAGCAGCGCACGCACCCGGGCGAGGAACTCCTGAATGCCGAAGGGCTTGGTCACGTAGTCGTTGGCGCCGCTGTCCAGAGCCTTGACCTTCTCGCCTTCGCTGGCGCGCACCGAGAGCACCAGCACCGGCACCTGTGACCATTCGCGCAGCTCGCTGAGCACCTGCTGGCCATCCTTGTCCGGCAGGCCGAGATCAAGCACCACCAGGTCCGGCCGCTCCAGCGCGGCCTGGGCCAGGCCTTCACTGCCGCTGCCCGCCTCCAGCACACGGTAACCCTGGGCATTGAGGCTGATGCGCAGGAACTTGCGAATCTGCGCCTCGTCGTCGATCACCAGGATGGTCGTGGCATTGCTGGCCATACCTACTCTTCCTCGAGCTGCGGTTGCGGATGCAGCGGCAGGTGCAGGACCAAGCTGGCGCCACGACCATCCAAGCCCTCGCCCACCGTGACCCGGCCGCCGTGGGCGCCGAGCATGCCCTGGCATATCGCCAGGCCCAGGCCAGTGCCCTGGCCGCCGCGATCGCCCCTGGCAGCGGTATAGAACATATCGAAGATCCTCTCCCGCTCCGCCTCCGGGATACCGGGGCCCTGGTCGCTGACCGAGAAGCGCAGCTCCTCCGCGTCACTGTCCACCGCTACTCGCAGACGCCCGTGCACCGGCGAGAAGCGTGCAGCGTTCTCCAGTACGTTGACCAAAGCCTGTTCGATCAGCGCCGCATGTACATAGAGCAGCGGCAGCTGCGCCGGCACCTGCAACTCCACCTGCAGTGGCGCCAGCACCGGGCGCAGGCGCTGCACAGCGCTGGAGACAATGTCCGCCGGCGCCACCCAGTCGCGCGCCAGCTTGAGGCCGCCGTGGCCGAGACGAGTCATGTCGAGCAGGTTCTGGATATAACGATCCAGACGTTCGGCCTCGTCACGGGTGCCCTCCAGCAACTCGCGGCGATCGGCCAGGGGAATCTGCTCGCCGAGGGCCAACAGGCTGTCGATGGAGCCACGCATGGCCGTCAATGGCGTACGCAGGTCGTGGGACACCGATGCCAGCAGCGCGCTGCGCAGCTCCTCGGTCTGCCCGTGCAGGCGCGCCGCCTCCAGGTCCGCCGCCAGCTGGGCGCGCTCCAGGGCCTGGGCCAACGGCTGGCCAAGGGCGGCGATCAGGCGGCGCTGCTCCGGGGTCAGCGGCCGCTCGTCCTTCGGTGCCACGCCGAGCAGGGCCAGCGGCCCCTCCTCGCCGGCCAGCGGCCACCACCACCAGCGCCCGCCCGGCAGGGTACCGGTGCCGAGCCCGGCTGGCTGGGCGTGCTGCCAGGACCAGTCGGCGGCGGCGCGCTCCTGTTCGGTGAGCAGGCGCTGCACACCCGCCTCGTTCTTCCACACACCATCGCGGCCGCGCGACTGCAGGCTGATTTCGATCTCCTGCCACAGGCCGAACTGCTGGGTGGCCGCGGAAAACACCGCCTGGCGGTCGGTGGCCACGGTCAATTTGCGCGACAGGTCGAGCAGCGCCGTGGTCTCCGCCTGGGTCTGGCGCAGGGCCTGTAGCTGGCGGCGCTGGCGACTGGCCAGGTTGCCGGTCAGGCCGGCCATCAGCAGGAAGAACAGCAGGGTAAGCACGTCCTGCTGGCGGTCGATCTTCAGCGACAGCAGCGGCTCGATGAACAGCAGGTTGTAGGCCAGGAACGACAGGCCGGCACAGAGCAGTGCCGGACCCAAGGAGCTGCGCACCGCTACCACCAGCACGGCAGCGAGGAAGATCAGCGAGATGTTCGGCAACTGCACAAGCTGCGCCAGGCCCAGGGCGGCGCTGCTGGCCACGGCGGTCGCCAGGGGCGCCAGCAAATAGTCGCGCCAGGCCAGCGGCGCGCGCGCCCGAGGCCGCGCCGGCGCCAGCTCGGCCTCGGTATCCAGCACGCTGATCTCCAGGCCATTGCCGTCCGCCAGCAGACGCTCGGCCAGGCCGCGACCGAAGCGCCAGCGCCGGCGCAGACGCTGACGACTGCGGCCAACCAGAATCAGGCTGGCACGACGCTCGTGGGCATGCGCGATCAAGGTGCTGGCAACTTCACCGGCACGCAGGTTGACTACCTCGCCGCCCAGGCGCTCGGCCAGTTGCTGGGCCGCCTGCAGGTTGCCCAGGCGCTCCTCGTCGCGCGGGCCACCGGTGTCCACGTGCACCACCGACCAGGGCAGATGGCGGCGTTCGGCGACTCGGCTGGCGTGGCGCACCAGGCGCTCGGCCTGGCCATCGCCGTCGATGCCGACCAGCAGGCGGCCGCGTACGCTCGGTGCTTCCTGGCCCTGCTGGCGATAGCGGCGGTTGAGGTCGGCATCCACCCGCGCGGCGGCGGTGTGCATCGCCAGTTCGCGCAATGCGGTGAGGTTTGTCTGCGAGAAGAACGCGTCGATGGCCGCACGCGCCTGCTCCGGCACGTACACCTTGCCTTCGCGCAAACGTTCGAGCAGTTCGCGCGGCGGCAGGTCGATCAGCAGGATCTCGTCGGCCTCCTGCAGCACCCAGTCCGGCAGGGTTTCGCGCACCTGCACGCCGGTGATGTCGCGGACCTGATCGTTGAGCGCCTCGAGGTGCTGCACGTTGACCGTGGTGTACACGTCGATGCCGGCGGTGAGCAGCTCTTGTACGTCCTGCCAACGCTTGGCGTGGCGGCTGCCGGGGGCGTTGCTGTGGGCCAGCTCGTCCACCAATACCAGCTGCGGCGGCCTGGCCAGCAGGCCATCGAGGTCCATCTCCTGCAGCGGCCGCTCGCGGTATTCCACGCGTTTGAGCGGCTGTTGCGGCAGACCGGTGAGCATCGCCTCGGTCTCTGCCCGGCCGTGAGTCTCGACCACGCCAACGCGCAGGTCGACGCCCTGGCGCAACTGCGCCTGCGCTGCCTGCAGCATGGCGTAGGTCTTGCCTACGCCAGGTGCCGCGCCGAGGAAGACCTTCAGCCGGCCGCGGCCCTCACGGGGCATTTCAGCCAACAATGCATCGGCGCGTAGCGCATCACTCATGGGCTGTTCTCGTTCACGGCGAAGGCGCGATTGTCCGCCAGTGCCAGGTTCAGCGCCAGCACGTTGACCACGTCGGGACCGACCAGCGAACGCTCGGTGTGCTGCTCGATCAGCCGCTCAAGACTGGTACTCGGCAGATGCCGGGCAGCGGCGATGCGCGCCACCTGCCAGCGCGCGGCAGCCGGCGACAGATGTGGATCGAGACCACTGGCCGAGGTGGTAACCAGCTCCAGCGGCACCGGAGTACTGCCCTCGCCCAGCAGGCGCTGGGCATCTTTGGCGATACGCTCGGCCAGGGCAGGGTTGCTCTGCGCCAGGTTGCTAGCACCGCTAGACACAGTGGCGAAACCAGCGGCCGAGGGGCGCGGCTGGAACCACTGCGAACCCTCGAAGTTCTGTGCCAGAAGCGCGCTGCCGAGCAGCTGGCCTTGGTCGTCACGCAGCAGGCTGCCGTTGGCCTGCTCGGGGAAGGCCACCTGGGCCACGGTGGTGACCAGCAGTGGATAGGCCACGCCGGTGATCAGGGTCATCAGGCCGAGAATGCCGAGGGCCGGACGGAGTTGCTTGAGCATGTCGTTTCTCCAGAAATTCGGAACCGCCCCGGCAGCCGGGGCGGCTCAGGGTCAGACCAGGCCGAGGGTGGTCAGCAGCACGTCGATCAGCTTGATGCCCACGAAGGGCGCAAGGATGCCGCCCAGGCCGTAGATCAGCAGGTTGCGGCGCAGCAGGCTGGCAGCGTCGGCCGCCTCTACGCGCACACCGCGCAGGGCCAGGGGAATCAGCGCGATGATGATCAGCGCGTTGAACACGATGGCCGAGAGGATGGCGCTCTGCGGGCTGTGCAGCTGCATCAGGTTGAGTGCACCGAGCTGCGGGTAGATGCCAGCGAACAGCGCCGGGAGAATGGCGAAGTACTTGGCCACGTCGTTGGCCACCGAGAAGGTGGTCAGCGCACCACGGGTCACCAGCAGCTCCTTGCCCACCTGCACCACGTCCAGCAGTTTGGTCGGGTCGGAGTCCAGGTCGACCAGGTTGGCGGCTTCGCGGGCAGCCTGGGTACCGTCGTTCATCGCCAGACCAACGTCGGCCTGAGCCAGCGCCGGGGCGTCGTTGGCGCCGTCGCCGCACATGGCGACCATCTTGCCTTCGGCCTGCTCGGAGCGAATGCGCTGCAGCTTCTTCTCCGGCGTGGCCTCGGCGATCACGTCGTCGACACCGGCCTCAGCGGCGATGGCGGCAGCAGTCAGCGGGTTGTCTCCGGTGACCATCACCGTGCGGATGCCCATGGCACGTAGCTCGGCGAAGCGCTCGCGGATGCCGGGCTTGACCACGTCCTTGAGGTGGATGGCGCCGAGCAGGCGATTGTCGCCAGCCACCAGCAACGGCGTACCGCCGCTCTGGGCAATCTTGTCGACCTCGCGCGCCAGATGCTCGGGCATCTCCTCACGAGTCATGCCCAGGTACAGCAGCACGGCATCCACGGCGCCCTTGCGGAAGCTGCGGCCGTTCCAGTCGGCACCGGACAGGCGCGTCTCGGCGCTGAAGGCGATGCCGCGTACCGAACCACGCTCCGGCGCCTCGACCGGACTGAGACCGCGCAGGTATTCGACGATGGACTTGCCCTCGGCCGTGTCGTCGGCCAGCGAGGCCAGCAGCGCCGCTTCGGCCAGATCGCGACCGTTGACGCCCGGCGCCTTGACCAGCGCGCTGCAGCGGCGGTTGCCGAAGGTGATGGTGCCGGTCTTGTCCAGCAACAGGGTGTGCACATCCCCCGCCGCTTCCACCGCGCGACCGGACTTGGCGATCACGTTGAGACGCACCAGGCGGTCCATGCCGGCGATACCAATGGCCGACAGCAGGCCGCCGATGGTGGTCGGGATCAGGGTCACCAGCAGCGCCACCAGGTACACCAGTGGCAGATCACCACCGGCGTAGCGGGCGAACGGCTGCAGGGTAGCCACCACCAGCAGGAAGATCAGGGTCAGGCCGATCAGCAGGATATCCAGCGCCACCTCGTTGGGGGTCTTCTGGCGCTTGGCACCCTCGACCAGGGCGATCATGCGGTCCAGGGTCGATTCGCCCGGATTGGCGGTGATCTGTACCAGCAGCCAGTCGGACACCACGCGGGTGTTGCCGGTGACGGCCGAGCGGTCGCCACCGGACTCGCGAATCACTGGCGCGGACTCACCAGTGATGGCCGCCTCGTTGACTGCAGCGATACCCTCGATGACCTCGCCGTCACCGGGAATCAGCTCGCCGGCTTCGACGCGGACGATGTCGCCCTTACGCAGTTGGCTAGCGGCCACGATCTGGAACTGCTCGCCGACCTTGCGCCGCGCGGTCAGGCCCTGACTACCGGCCTTGAGGCTGTCGGCGCGAGCCTTGCCACGCCCCTCGGCCAGAGCCTCGGCGAAGTTGGCAAAGAGCACGGTGAACCACAGCCACAGAGCGATCTGAACGGCCAGACCGACGCTCACCGCCGGGTTGGGGATGAAGCACAGTACGGTGGTGAGGATGGCGGTCAGTTCCACCACCAGCATCACCGGCGAGCGCTTCAGCTGGCGCGGATCGAGTTTGACGAAGGCCTGTTTCAGGGCTGGTTGCCACAGCGCCTGGAAGCTGGTCTTGGAGGTTTGCACGGCGCCGCTAGGCGCACGAGTGGGGGCATTCATATGGTTCTCCCTTAGAACGCCAGGTGTTCGGCCAGCGGGCCCAGGGCCAGCGCAGGCAGGAAGGTGAGACCGCCGACCAGCAGGATGGTCAGGGTCAGCAGGGTGACGAACAGCGGACCATGAGTGGGGAAGCTGTTGTTGCCCAGCGGTGCGCGCTTCTTGGCGGCCAGGCTGCCAGCGATCGCGAGGATCGGCAGGATGTAGCCAAAGCGACCGAGTAACATGGCGAAACCGATCATCATGTTGTGGAACGGCGTGTTGGCGCCGAAGCCAGCGAAGGCCGAGCCGTTGTTGGCGGTACCCGAGGTGTAGGCGTACAGCGCCTGGCTGAAGCCGTGTGCGCCTGGGTTGGTCACCGAGGCCGCCGGGCCCGGCAGACTCACGGCCAGGGCACAGAACACCAGCACACCGATCGGCATTACCAGCAGAGTGGCGACCAGCAGGCGCACCTCGCGGGCTTCCAGCTTCTTGCCCAGGTATTCCGGGGTGCGGCCGATCATCAGGCCAGCCAGGAACACGGCGATCAGAACGAACAACAGCATGCCGTAGAGACCGGCGCCGACGCCGCCGAAGATCACTTCGCCGAGCATCATGTTGAACATCGGGATCATGCCGCCGATGGCGCTGAAGCTGTCGTGCATGGCGTTGACCGAGCCGTTGGACGCGGCCGTGGTGGTCACCGCCCAGAGTGCCGAGGCGGCGATACCGAAGCGGCTCTCCTTGCCCTCCAGCGAGCCGGCCTGCTCGATCGGCAACGCCGCCAGAGCAGGGTTCGGCTGGTATTCGGCCCACAGGGTGATGCCCAGGCCGATGACGAACAGGATCAGCATGCTGGCCAGGATCGCGCGGCTCTGGCGCAGATCCTTGACGTAGTGGCCGAAGCTGAACACCAGCGCCACCGGGATCAGGATGATCGCCGCCAGCTCCAGCAGGTTGCTCAGCGCCGTGGGGTTCTCGAAAGGGTGCGCCGAGTTCACGCCGAAGAAGCCGCCACCGTTGGTACCGAGCTGCTTGATGGCGATCTGGCTGGCCGCAGGACCGAGCGGAATGGTCTGGTCGGTGCCCATCAGGGTCTTGGCCTGGGGATAGTCCATGAAGGTCTGCGGCACGCCCTGCCAGACCAGCAGCAGCGCCAAGATCACGCAGAACGGCAGCAGGCCGTAGAGCGTGGCGCGGGTCAGGTCGACCCAGAAGTTGCCGATGCCGCTGCTCGACTTGCGAGAGATACCGCGGGCAAAAGCCACCAGAATGGCCAGGCCCACCGCCGGGCTGACGAAGTTCTGCACGGTCAGGCCAACCATCTGGCTGAAGTAGCTGAGCGCCGCCTCGCCGCTATAGGCCTGCCAGTTGGTGTTGCTGACGAAGCTCACCGCAGTGTTGAACGCCAGGGTCCACTCCAGGCCCGGCAGCTGCTGTGGGTTGAGCGGCAGCAGTCCCTGCAACAGCAGAATGGCGAATAGCAGCGCCAAGCTGGCCAGGGTGAAGGCCAGCATCGCCAGGGCGTAGGTCTTCCAGTCCTGGTCGGACTTGGCGTCGACGCCGGCGACCTTGTAGCAGAGCCGCTCCACCGGCCCCAACAACGGGGTCAGCAGAGTCCGTTCACCCTCCATCGCACGGTACAGGTAGCGTCCCAGCCAAGGCGCAGGCGCCAGGACCAGGACGAAGAAGGCCAGGATCAACCCGTAGTCTTGAAGTTGCATGGGGCCTCCTAGCCTCGCTCGGCGCGCAGCAGCGCCACCAGCAGGTAGATGAACAGCCCCAAGGCCAGGCCCAGGGACACCCCGTTGAGAATGCTCATGTGATCGCTCCGTAATGCGGGCTACGCCGCTGTGAGCGAATTCTTCAACGGAGTGACGTAAAGGAACGATTCTCTGAAAGCCAGTAGGCCATAAAGAAAATGTAAAAATTGGCGGGCTTTATAACAGCGACAAATCAGTCCACGGGAGCATCGACGAAACCAGCAACACCGCGAGGCCCGATGCTCAAGCTGCACCTCTACAGATGCAAAGCCTGCAGTCCGGATCGTAGTACCGCCCCAGGAATATCAGGTTCTGCTCAATAGGTTCGACCTGCTGCTCTCACCGCTTAATCGGGACAATTACCTTGGACATCCATGCTCAGCCGTGCGGGTCGCGCAATCCTCGCCGTATTGCCCACGCCAAAGCACCATCAAGCTATACTATTCCAAGTATTGCCCCACAATATCGAAGTTGACAAACATCCACTCACCTCCCAGCAAACTTCATCCTCCCACCCCCAAATACTGAAAACCCTCATCTATCTCAATAAATTTAACGCCTAGCAAACTATTTTCCTCACACTCTACCTTAAATTCCTCACTACATACGAGCTTGCCAGAAAAGTCCACACACTTAAAAATATGCTTGCCCAAAATCCTTTCATTATCAATCACCGCCCTATACACCGAGATAATCCGAGGAATAGTAGGACAATGCTTTCTATACAACACCTCTCCAGTTCGTAGGTCTGTATAAAATTTCAACTTGGACTCCTTATAATCCAGAGCACCATATTGACCATCCAAGAGAATATAATAATATTTCTTCTCAGCCTCCTCCCCTCCTGACTGGATCATACGCACAGGCACTAGTCTGAATGCAACTCCAAACCGCTCACAAATCTTCACAAATCTCTCTGACACTAAAGGACCGCTGTCCCAAAAGTCAAAATTCAAGAAATTATGTCGAGCCTTAAATACATAATCGTCGCTGATTTCAAACTTAAATGGATCAGGATCATAATCATCCCACTCCCAATCATGATTCAGCTCCCCCTTCAGATAAGGAGGACATCCTTTTTTTCCGGAAATATCGTAATCTACAATATACCACCTCATATTACATCAACCTGCAATTCGGGCTAATCTCAAACTTACCACCTTCAATATCACTTCTGGCAGACATCTGAATCTCTTTGATCCCCAAAATCAACTGCATATCATCCATACCTTCTTTCCACTCACTATTTAAAGCTATAATTTTTTCTTTAATGAATTTCGTATAGTCTTTGTGATTACTCCAATGCCCTGGCAATCCGGTGGCTCTTGCTAGTTCCTCGTTGCCAGGCAACATGATGCCGTTACCCGCGCCATCGCGATCAAAACCTAACTCACTAAGTCGCTGGAACAACTTGGCAAAAGCCTTATCGTCCATTACCTCCTCAGGGATCAAGTGATGCGCTTGGTGGCAATCACCACTTAATGCCCCTAAAGCATCTCTCAGTCTTTTGCTTCCTTTGCTTTTCTTTAAACCGAATGGATCGATCCATCCGAGCGGGTTGGGCGCGTACTGGTAGTTATTGTTCCCTCCCCTTAAGCCGATTGGATCCTGGCTGATGAAGCGCCCGATATCCGGATCGTAGTACCTGAACCGGTTGTAGTGCAGCCCTGTTTCCTGATCGTAGTACTGCCCTTGGAATCTCAGTCTCTGTTCTACAGGGTTTTCCTGTTCCT
>NZ_JACVAM010000008.1 GCF_014851865.1 Pseudomonas sp. PDM16 | reverse complement strand
ATAGCTACTTCTTTGTCGGGCTTGGCAGGACCTGCGTACCCCTGATACTGAGTGACTGCACAGCCGGTCAAGATGGCTAACAGTGGGGTTAGGATTAATGCTTTCATGATGTTCCTTGATGCTAACGTTTGGCTAAGGGGCCGGCTATGCCGGTCCCGAGTGAGCGAAGCGAACGACTTGAGCCAATTGTTAGATTGCCCAGTCGAGCGCTGGAACTGATGCCAGCGGCGAGCTTGACCGGCGGAGCGCACGGCGTGTCGGTTTTGGCCCGGAAGGTTATTTGTGACGTGCACATTCTCTGAAAGCAACTCCTTTGCTGGCCACAAATAACGGCCTCTACTACCAGGCGACCATTCGATTCAGGAACACCGCGCCAATGCGGTGATTGTGTTTCCTGGCTCGGTGCTGAATAACCAATATTGCCCTTGCGCCTAACTATAAGTAGGCGACAAAAGTGGGGTAATGTTTTCCGCCACTTGTGTCGCATAACGTTCCTTGTCGTCCGACAAGTCCTTGTCTAGCCTGCACAATGCATCAGGAGATGCGACATAAATCAGGGAGCAATAGCGACATGGATGACAAACCCAAGCTGCTCGATCAAGTGCGCGAGCAGATTCGCCTTCGACACTATTCGATTCGTACTGAAACTGTCTATCTGGAGTGGGTCAGGCGCTTCATTCGCTTTCACAAGTACCGTCATCCACAGGAGATGGGAGCAGCTGAGGTCGAGGCGTGCTTGAGCGATCTGGCGGTGCGCCGTGATGTATCGGCGTCCACACAGAATCAGGCCTTGTCGGCGATTTTGTTTCTCTACAAACAGGTGCTGCGGATCGAGTTGCCTTGGATGGACGGGGTAATTAGGGCGCGCCGATCTCAGCGTTTACCCGTGGTGCTGACCCGAGACGAGGTAACCAGTGTGCTAGCGCAACTGGATGGCACGTTGTGGCTGGTGGCTAGTCTTTTGTACGGCACGGGTATGCGCCTGATGGAGGTGTTGCGGCTGAGGGTCAAGGATGTGGAGTTTTCCCGCTTCGAGATCCTGGTTCGCGATGGCAAGGGCCAGAAGGATAGAGTGACCATGTTGCCACGCAGGCTGGCTGCACCTCTGCAACAGCATCTAGAGCGGGTGCAGGTGCTGCACGATCAGGATTTGCGTGAAGGATACGGGAGGGCGAACTTGCCTCATGCATTGGCAAGTAAGTACCCCAATGCCGCGGCGGAGTGGGGTTGGCAGTTTGTCTTCCCCTCGATCAGTCGCTCGAAGGACCCGCGCTCGAATGGAATCTTCCGTCACCATCTGCATGAGAAGACGATTCAGCGGGCGATTCGCAACGCAGTACGCCGGGTCGGCCTAATCAAGCCCGCTACCCCGCACACTCTGCGTCACTCCTTTGCGACCCACCTGTTGGAGAGTGGTCAGGACATTCGAACCGTGCAGGAGCTGCTCGGCCATGCGGACGTGAAGACCACGCAGATCTACACCCATGTGCTCAATCGCGGCGGCTTGGGAGTAGTCAGCCCACTGGATCGGGCATAAAAAAGCCCCGCATCGACGGGGCTTTCATTCGCATCAGGCGATCAGACCAGTTCGGCCCAGAGGTCATACTCGTCGGCGTCGGTGATACGCACGCGGACCTTGTCTCCCGGTTTCACGCTGGTCGCGTCGATGAACACGCTGCCGTCGATCTCCGGGGCATCGGCCCAGGAGCGGGCAACGGCGCCTTCGTGGTCGACTTCGTCGACCAGCACTTCGATCTCGGTGCCGACCTTGCGCTGCAGGCGTGCGGTGGAAATCGCCTGCTGGTGGGCCATGAAACGGTCCCAGCGGTCCTGCTTGACGTCGTCCGGTACCGGCTCCAGGCCCAGGTCGTTGGCCGGGGCGCCATCCACCGGGCTGTACTGGAAGCAGCCAACGCGGTCGAGCTGGGCTTCGGTCAGCCAGTCCAGCAGGTACTGGAAGTCTTCCTCGGTTTCGCCAGGGAAGCCGACGATGAAGGTGGAGCGGATGGTCAGTTCCGGGCAGATCTCGCGCCAGGACTTGATGCGGGCCAGGGTCTTGTCCTCGAAGGCCGGGCGCTTCATGGACTTGAGCACTTTCGGGCTGGCGTGCTGGAACGGGATGTCCAGGTACGGCAGCAGCTTGCCGGCAGCCATCAGCGGGATCACGTCATCGACGTTCGGGTACGGGTAGACGTAGTGCAGGCGCACCCACACGCCCATGCTGGAGAGCGCTTCGCACAGCTCCTTCATGCGCGTCTTGACCGGCTGACCTTCCCAGAAGTCGGTCTTGTACTTGAGGTCCACGCCGTAGGCGCTGGTGTCTTGGCTGATCACCAGCAGCTCCTTGACGCCGGCCTTGACCAGGCGCTGGGCCTCGGAGAGCACGTCGCCGACCGGGCGGCTGACCAGCTTGCCGCGCATGGACGGGATGATGCAGAAGGCGCAGCTGTGGTTGCAGCCCTCGGAAATCTTCAGGTACGCGTAGTGACGCGGGGTCAGCTTGATGCCTTGCGGTGGCACCAGATCGACGTAGGGGTTGTGATCGGCCTTGGGCGGGATCACTTCGTGTACGGCATTGACCACCTGCTCGTACTGCTGCGGGCCGGTGACGGCCAGCACGCTCGGGTGCACGTCACGGATGGCGTTCTCGGATACGCCCATGCAGCCGGTGACGATTACCTTGCCGTTCTCGGCGATGGCTTCGCCGATGGTGTCCAGCGACTCGGCCTTGGCGCTGTCGATGAAGCCGCAGGTGTTGACCACCACGACGTCGGCATCCTGGTAGGTCGGGACGATCTCGTACCCTTCCATGCGCAGCTGGGTGAGGATGCGTTCGGAGTCGACGGTCGCTTTCGGGCATCCGAGCGAGACGAAGCCGACTTTCGGTGTGGCGGTGGACATCGGGGCTAACCTCAAACGGGCGCTCGGGAGGCGCCTCTGATCAAAAAGTGCGCAATTCTAGCGGCAGGTCGCAGACTTGAACAGCCCGCCAGACAACTGATCTATGCTCTGCCGGGCGATCTCTGTCGCGCTGTAGCGGCCCTGGCCCGGGCCTTGAGACGGTGGCAGGATGCGTACCACTCGTCCGGATGGAGCTCTTCATGACCGAAGTTGTTGCCGATCAAGCCAAACCCTCCCACCCCTCCTCCTCCATCGGCCTTCTGATCGGTGCGGTCGGTGTGGTCTACGGCGATATCGGCACCAGCCCGTTGTACACCCTCAAGGAGGTGTTCAACGGCGGCTACGGGGTTCAGGTCAACCCCGAAGGCGTGCTCGGCGTGCTGTCGCTGATCTTCTGGTCGCTGATCTGGGTGGTGTCGATCAAGTACGTGCTGTTCGTGTTGCGTGCGGACAACCAGGGCGAAGGCGGGGTGATGGCGCTGACGGCCCTGGCCAGCCGTGCCGCCGCCAGTCATCCACGACTGCGCATGGTGCTGGTGCTGCTGGGCTTGTTCGGTGCAGGGCTGTTCTATGGCGATAGCATGATCACCCCGGCCATCTCGGTGCTGTCGGCGGTGGAGGGCCTGGAGATCGCCTTCGACGGGCTGGAGCATTGGGTGGTGCCGTTGGCGCTGATCCTGCTGGTGGGCCTGTTCCTGATCCAGAAGCACGGCACGGCGCGTATCGGCATTCTGTTCGGACCGGTGATGCTGGCCTGGTTCGGTTGCCTGGCGGCACTTGGGCTCTACGGCATCGTGCACCAGCCGCAGGTGCTGCAGGCGCTCAATCCGTACTGGTGCATCCACTTCTTCATCGCCCATCCGGGTATCGGCGTGGCGATTCTCGGCGCGGTGGTGCTGGCGCTGACCGGCGCCGAGGCGCTGTATGCGGACATGGGGCACTTTGGTCGCCAGCCAATTGCCCGGGCTTGGTTCCTGCTGGTGCTGCCGGCTCTGGTGCTGAATTACTTCGGTCAGGGCGCGATGCTGCTGGAGAACCCGGCGGCGGCGCGTAATCCCTTCTATTTATTGGCACCGGGCTGGGCGCTGCTGCCGCTGGTGGGGCTGGCCACCTTCGCCACCATCATCGCTTCCCAGGCGGTGATTTCCGGAGCCTTCTCGCTGACTCGGCAGGCCATCCAGCTTGGCTATATCCCACGCATGCATGTCCAGCACACTTCGGATTCGGAACAGGGGCAGATCTATATTCCAGCGGTGAACTGGGCACTGATGATCGCCGTGGTGCTGCTGGTGCTGGGCTTCGAGTCGTCCGATGCGCTGGCCGCGGCCTACGGCGTGGCGGTGACTGGCACCATGTTGATCACCACGCTGCTGTCGGCCGCCGTGGTCTTGCTGTTGTGGAGGGCTCCGCGCTGGATCGCCATTCCGCTGCTGCTGGCGTTCTTCTTGGTGGATGCGCTGTTCTTCGCTGCCAATGTGCCGAAGATCGTCCAGGGAGGTGCCTTCCCGGTGATCGCCGGGCTGGCGGTGTTCGCCTTGATGACCACCTGGAAGCGCGGCCGCCACCTGCTGGTGGAGCGCCTGGACGACAACGCCCTGCCGCTGCCGATCTTCATCTCCAGCATTCGCGGCCAGCCGCCGCATCGGGTCAAGGGCACGGCGGTGTTTCTCACCGCGCGCTCGGATGCCGTGCCCCATGCGCTGCTGCACAACCTGCTGCATAACCAGGTACTGCATGAGCAGGTGGTGCTGCTGACCGTGGTCAGCGAGGACGAGCCACGCCTGGCACCGGAGCGGCGCTTCGAGGTGGAGGCCTATGGGGATGGCTTCTTCCGGGTGATCCTGCATTTCGGCTTCATGGAAGAGCCTGACGTGCCAGAGGCGCTACGCCTGTGCCATCTGGATGATCTGGACTTCAGCCCGATGAGCACCACTTGGTTCCTCAGCCGTGAGACGGTGATCGCCAGCAAGCGTTTCGGCATGGCGCGCTGGCGCGAGGCGTTGTTTGCCTTCTTGCTGCGTAACGCCAACAGCAACCTGCGTTTCTTCAAGCTACCGCTGAACCGGGTGATCGAGCTGGGGACCCAGGTGGAGATCTGACGAGAAACGGCGCCCAAGGGCGCCGCTTCCATACTGGACTAGCTCCGCTTTGGCAGCATACGTATCAGGGTGTTGTCGCGGCTGATGTAGTGATGGAACAGCGCAGCTATCGCGTGCAGTCCAATCAGCCAGTAGCCGGCAGTACCGGCCAGCTCATGCAGCTCCTTGATCTGCCCTGCCAGCTCCGGATTCTTTTCGATCAGCGGAGGCAGCTCCAGACCGAAGAAGGGAATCGGTTTTCCGGCGGCACTGAGGATCAGCCAACCGGCCAGCGGAGCACCGATCATCAGAGCGTACAAGGCCAGGTGCATCAGCTTGGCGGGTATCGCCTGCCAGGCGGGGATGGCCGGCACTATCTTCGGCGTCGGTGCGGTCACGCGCGCCAGAAGACGCAGCCAGACCAGGGCGAATACGCCCAGACCGAGCATGAAGTGCCACTGCTTGAGCAGCTCGCGAGGCTCGCTACCCTTGGGAAAGTTGCCCTTGAGCTCGATACAGGCATAAACAGCCGCGATCAGCAGCAGCATCAGCCAGTGCAATGCGATAGACCAGTTGCCATAGCGTTGTTCGGTATTCTTCCAGCTCATCACGTTCTCCCAGTCAATGGCCTTTAGCCCTGTAGGGATATTATCGAATGGCGAAGCTTAAACATTGCTGAATATTTCAGGGCTTTGGGCTGAGTGGCAATCTCTGACTGATCGCTTTTAGCAATAGCTCAGCCAGCCGCGGATAGTCGCCATCGTAGTGATGCCCCCCGGGCAGCTGGAGCTTCTCGCCAGGCATTCCCGGCAGGGTGCATCCGCTTTCCGCGTTTTCCTGCGCGCCATAGACGCAAAGTACCTTTGCCGCCGGCAGCTTCATCAGTTCGGGGCCAGTGGGCGCTTCCTTGCCGTCCTTGCCGAACCAGCCGCCGACCTCGATCTCGAAGCTGGCGCTGCGAGCTGGAGCCAGCAGGACGATGCTGCTGACCTGACGCTTCGCATCATCGTCCAGGAGGTTGTAGAAGGCCGGCAATACATCCGCGCCGAAGGAATAACCGATCAGAACGAAGCGTGTGCCGCCCCAGCGCTCACGATAGCGCTGCATCAGGGAGGAGAGATCGGCCGCCCCCTGCTGCGGACTCTTGTGCTGCCAGAAGTAACGCAGCGAATCGATACCCACCACTGAATAGCCACGCTTGGCCATCTCCGCGGCCACATCACGATCGAGGTCGCGCCAGCCGCCGTCGCCGGAATAGAACAGGGTCACGGTATCGCTCGGCTTGGCCGCCTTCACTTCGACCACCGGCAGCGCCTCCGGGCTAGCCTGCAGGGTACGCAGGAGCTGGGCATGGAGCAGGTCCTTGAGCGAAGTGGCATAGTCGCCGATCAGCGTCTCGGTGTTGGGCTGACCACGCACGAAGCGTGCGCTGATGTCGTCCGGATTGTTATTCCAGGCTACCCGCCAGTGGCCGTGCTGCAACTCCTGGGGCAGCACGGCATTGCAGTCGGGGTGCTTCATATTGAAGTCGACCGAGAGCGCTTTGGCCTGGTCGCTCGGCTGGCTAGCCAGCCAGCGCCAGGCCAGTACCGCTCCCGGGCCGCTGCCGGCCACCAGGTCGGCGCCGCCGAGCTGCTCCAGCGCCTGGTCGAGGCGCTGCCGCTGGGATTCGCAGCTGGCATTGTTCGCGATGGCGTACTGGGCAATGCGGGTATGCCCGGCTTCGGCCAGCTCAGCCAGCTCCTCGGTGCTGTACAACTGGTCGGCGGGAAGGGCGAGCAACACGCGATGCGGCGGGCGCCCGGCGGGCAAGCTGATGCTCAGCTCGCCGCCGCTGGCCAGAGGCAGACTCTGCTGCACCGCGCGGTATTGGCCGTAGTACCAAACGCCGCCACCTGCGAGCGCGAGGAGGACGAGCATGGGCAAGGCGATCAGCAGGGTGCGTTTCATCGTTTCACCAGTCCGGTCAGGCCGCCGGCGATCAGGGCAGCGGTGTCGGCCAGCGCTACCAGGGGGTCTAGCCCGGCAGGAACGGCCATGTAGCGGGGTTCCCAGTCAGGCTGGAACTTGTCCTTGAAACGACGCAGGCCCTGAAAGTTGTAGAGCTGCTCTCCGCGGCGGAACACCAGCGAGCCTAGGCGCTGAGTCATCGGGGCGCCACGTCGCGGTTGCAGGCCGGAAAGCGGCACCATGCCGAGACTGAAGCGCTGGTAGCCCTCACTCTTGAAATGCAGGATCAGGCCGAGCATGAGGAATTCCATGGTCAGCTTCGGCGCGTCCGGCGCCGAGCGCATCAGGTCGAGACTGGCCAGTTCGCGACCGTCAGTCTCCAGCAGGTTGGCGAAGGCCACCGCCTTGCCCTGGAAACGCACCACGGCGATGCGGAAATGCCCGAGGTAATCGGTGCTGAAACGGCCAAGTGAGAAGCCCTTCTCGCGCACGTTCTTGCCCAGCAGCCAGGCGTCGGAGATCGGCTGCAGCTCCTCCATCGGCGCTTCACCGCGTGGGTAGATGCGCAACTCCAGACCGTCGCGCTGGCCACGATTCCAGGTGTAGCGCAGGTCCTTCATCTCCTTGCCCTTGGCTTCGAGGTCGAAGCGCGTAAGGTCGACGCGAGCCTCCTCGCCGAGCTTGATCGCGGTGAGACCGATGTCCATGTAGAACGGCAGGCTCTCCGCGCGCACCTGGTAGAACACCGGGCGGGCATGGTGGAGGTCGCAGAGATCGCGGAATCGCCAGATCAGCTCGGCGCGCTGGCGCGTCGGGCCAACCGGGTCGAACAGCGCGACCATGCTGCGGCCACGGCGCGAGTACATCAGGAACGCCTCGTCGCCCTGCTCGTCGGCCTGGAACAGCAGTGCCTTGTCGCCGGTCAGCGCCAGACCGCCGTCGGGCTGGTCGGAGCGGCGCAAGATGCTGGCGGCGCGCTCCAGTTCAGCCGGGCTCGGCGATGCAATGGCCGGTGGTACGGCACGCAGCAGCCAGGCCAGCGCCAGCACAGCGAGCAGCAGTGCGCTACCGAGCGCGGCGCGAAGGGCGCGTGGAGCTTCGGCATCGAGCGCGAACTGCCACCACAGCTCGTGTTCGTAGGGCACGTCCTGGAAGGCGAACAACAGCAGCCAGATCGATGCCGCGAGTACCGAGGCGGCTACCGCCAGGTAGAGCCAGGAAAACGGCAGTTCGAGCAGGCGGCTGGGGCGGTAGAAGGACTTGCGGAATACCGCGAGCAAGCTGGCGGTGAGGGTCAGCAAGCTCGCCTCCTCCCAGTCGAAACCCTTGAGCAGCGACAGCAGCGCACCGACCAGCAGCAGCACCAGGGTCAGCGCCCAGGCGGCCGATAGACGACGGCGCAGCCCTTGGGCGAGCAGCAGACAGAGCACGCCGACGAGGCTGGCACCGAGGTGCGACGCATCGATCAGCCGATGGGGGATGAGAAAGCCCAGGTGTTCGAGCCGAACATCGACCGCCGGCGTAGCACCGGAGAACAGCAATACCACTCCGGAAATGAACACCAGCAGCGCCAGCACTGGCGCGCCAAGCCCTGAGGCGACGCGGATGGTCTGGCTGCTGGCAAGCATGCGCCGCGTTTCTACCGCCAGCAGCACCACGCATGCCACCAGCATCGGCAGCACCACGTAGATCAGTCGATACAGCAGCAACGCAGCGGCCAGTGGCGCAGGGTCGATCTGGCCGCTGAACGCGGCAAGCATCACCGCTTCGAACACGCCGACACCGCCAGGCACATGGCTGAGCACCCCGGCCGCCAGGGCCAGCAGGTAGACCAGCAGGAAGGCGCCGAATGACGGGGCGTCCGGTAGCAACAGGTAGAGCACGGACGCCGCGATGGCCACGTCCAGCCCGGTGATCAGCAGCTGCAGGCCGCTCAGACGCCAGCTCGGCAAGCGCAGAGTGCGACGGCCGAACTGCACCAGCAGATTGTCCGCCTGCGGTTGCTCGGGCAGGCGGTGGCGCTGGATCAGCACCGTGGCGACGGCATAGCCGAGCAGCACCAGCACGGCGATGGCGGCCAGCGCGCTGGTCGGCAGGCGCAACGCCAGCGCGGCGTCGGGCAGGTCGCTGAGCATCGCCAGGGCGGCCAGCAGCGGCAGCGCACAGCCGAGCGACAGACTGGCGAACAGAGTCATACGCGTCACTTCGCCTGCGCCGAGACCCTGACGGGTATAGAGGCGATAGCGCACCGAACCACCAGAAAGCATCGACAGACCGACCGCGTTGCCGATGGCGAAAGCGCTGAAGCCGCCCAGAGCGAGGCTGGCGACGGGCAGGCGCACACCGGCGTAGCGACTGGCCGACCATTCGTAGCCGAGCAGCACCACGAAGCCGGCTAGGGTGGCCACCAAGGCTCCGACCAAGGCGCTCGACGGCACGTTCTGCAGAGCGGCGCGCAGAGTACCGGGGTCGAGTTCGTCGAGCAGGTGCTTACAGGCCACCAGGGCAAGGACGAACAGCCCCAGGCCAAGGGCGAGGCCGATGGGCTGTCGGTAGGCGCTGATGCGATCAAGCCAGGCAAGGCGACGAGGATGAACCTGTGAAGCGGGAGGTGTGGAGGCTGGCGCAGTCATGGGAACCTCGGCGTGGTGCGTCACAGTTTGGGGCGAAACTGCGGTAACCAAGAGCTCACAGAAAAAATCGTCTGGCACCAGCGCGCACCCGGTGCGACCTGATAGAAAAGCGTATTCGAAGGAGCTGGCGAGCCTCAGTCCAGGCCAAGGAATTTGCCAAGGAACTGGCGGGTGCGCTCCTCCTTGGGTGCACTGAACAGAGCCCTGGCCTCACCCTGTTCGACGATCACCCCCTGGTCGATGAAGATCGCCCGGTTGGCCACGTCGCGGGCGAAACCCATCTCGTGGGTGACGATGACCATGGTGCGCTTCTCCTCGGCCAGGCCACGGATGGTCGCCAGCACCTCACCGACCAGCTCGGGGTCGAGCGCCGAGGTGGGCTCGTCGAACAGAATCACGTCCGGCTGCATCGCCAGGGCGCGGGCGATAGCCACGCGCTGCTGTTGGCCACCAGAGAGGCGCTTCGGGTAGGCGTCTTCCTTGCCAGCCAGGCCGACCTTGGCCAGCAGCGCACGGGCATGCTCGATGGCCTGGACGCGCGGCTCCTTCTTCACCTGCACCGGGCCCTCGATGACGTTCTCCAGGGCGGTGCGATGGGGAAACAGGTTGAAGTTCTGGAACACGAAGCCAACGTGCTGACGCAGCTTGCGCACGAGGCTCTGTTGGGTCTTGAGCGGTTGATCGGCATCGATGGCGATGCTGCCGACGGTAATCTGCCCACCGCTGGGCTCTTCCAGCAGATTGAGGCAGCGCAGCAAGGTGGTCTTGCCCGAGCCACTGGGGCCGATGATAGCCACGACTTCGCCGGGCGAGACGTCCAGGTCGATGCCCTTGAGTACTTCCTGGCCCTTGAAGGCCTTTCTCAGGTTGCGGACGGAAATCATCAGGAGTCCTGCTCGTGCCGGTTGACCCGCGCCTCGAGGCGCGCCTGGAAGTGCGCCAGGATGCTGGCCAGCACCCAGTAGATCAGTGCTGCAGCCAGGTACATGGTGAAGATCTCGAAGGTACGCGCGGTGATCAGCTGCGCCTGACGGAACAGCTCCGGCACCTGGATGGTGGCAGCCAGCGCGGTGTCCTTGACCAGCGAGATGAAGCTGTTGCCCAGCGGCGGCAGCGCGGTACGCGCGGCCTGGGGCAGGATGGCCCGATACAGGGTTTGTGCCCGACCCATGCCAATGCTAGCCGCCGCTTCCCACTGACCACGGTCGATGGAGGCGATGGCGGCGCGCAAAATTTCAGATGTATAGGCCCCCATGTTCAGCGAAAAACCGATCAGGGCGGCAGTCAGCGGCTCCAGCTGGATGCCCAGCTGGGGCAGGCCGTAATAGATCATGAACAGCTGGACCAGCAGCGGCGTGCCACGGAAGAACGATACGTAGATCCGCGCCAGCCACTGCAGCGGCCAGTAGGCATAGAGCCGCAGCAGGGCCAGGCCGAAGCCCAGCAACAGGCCGAAGAACATCCCGCCCAGGCTGAGCACCACGGTCCACAGCGCGCCCTTGAGCAGAAAAGGCAGCGAGTCCAGGGCGAGCTGCAGGCTGCTTTCGATCATTGAGTGACGTCAGCCTTGAACCATTTCTCGGACAGTTGCTTGAGAGTGCCGTCGGCTTTCAATTTGGCCAGCGCCTTGTCGATGGCAGCCAGCAGCTCGGAATTGTCCTTGCGCAAGGCCACGCCGGACTCCTGGCGGGAGAAGGCGTCGCCGGCCACGGCCAGGCGACCACCGGTTTTCTCAACCATCTCGAAGGCGGCCAGGCGATCCACCAGGATCACGTCGATACGACCGACGTTGAGGTCCTGGAACTTGGTCGGATCGTCATCGTAGGTGCGTATGTCGGCCTGCGGCACGTTTTCCTTCAGCCACTGTTCGTAGTTGGTGCCGAGGCCCACACCGACTTTCTTGCCGGCCAGGTCGGCAGCGCTCTTGATACTGTCGCCGTCAGCCTTGCGGGTCAGGGCCTGGATGCCGGAAACGGTGTAGGGAGTTGAGAAGTCGTACTTCTTCTTGCGCTCGTCGGAGATGGTCACCTGGTTGATCACCACATCCAGGCGCTTGGACTCCAAGGCGGCGAGGATGCCGTCCCACTTGGTCGGCTGGAACTCGGCGCTGACGCCCAGCTCCTTGGCCAGGGCTTCAGCCAGCTCCACTTCAAACCCTGTGAGCTTGCCGCTCTCATCTTGATAATTGAAGGGTGGGTAGGTGCCTTCCAGGCCGACCTTGATCGAGCCCCTGGCCTTGATCTCATCCAGCAGGTCGGCAGCGAAGCCGGGAGTGGCCAGACTGGCGCCGAGCAGGAGGCTCAGGCTACCGAGGAGGAATTGGCGACGCAGCGTGGTGAATGTCATGGCAAGCCTCTCTGGGGTTAGTAGCAGGCGACTCTATGAGCATTTATTTATTCGATAAAATAATTAAAAATTACATTCTTATTCATTAATTAAAAATTAATCATTCAACTGCTCCGCTGGATGATAGGCGAACAGGGCTGGAGCACCGCCGGTGTGGAGGAATAGCAACGGCTCTCTGCCGGGGAATTGCCCCGACGCAATACCGTCCAGAAGGCCAGCGAAGGCCTTGCCCGTATAGACCGGGTCCAGCAGCAGGCCTTCATACCCTGCCAGCAGGCGTATCGCCTCCAGCGTGCCGGCGTTTGGTTCGCCGTAGCGAGGAGCGAAATAGCGATCCCAGAGTTCGATGCGCAGAGTGGCCGGTACGTTCATTCCCAGCAACTGGGCAGTACGCTGCAGCAGTCCATCCACCTTCGGTCGCTGGGTCTCGTCCGGACGTGACACGGTAACTCCCACCAGCCGTGTGCCCGGCCGTGCATGCTCCAGCGCCAGGGCAATACCACTGTGGGTACCCGCACTACCGGAGGCCAGCACCACCGCCGCGAACTGCTGGCCGCTCGACTCCATCTGTTCGGCCAGCTCAAGGCCGGCACGTACATAACCAAGTGCACCGAGCGCATTGGAGCCACCAATCGGAACCAGGTATGGCGAGTGCCCAGCGGCACGCAAGCGATCACACGCGGCGGCCAGCTGCTCGTCGGCATCGTCGAGATTGGGCACCAGTTCGACTTCGGCACCAAACAGATCCAGCAACAAGCGATTGCCGTTACTCAGATAATTGCCATCACGGGTGCCGATGGGGTTTTCCAGCAGCGCCAGGCATCGGAGACCGAGCCGAGCGGCCACGGCGGCAGTCTGGCGTACGTGATTCGATTGGATGGCACCTGCCGTGACCAGCACATCGGCCCCCTGGACCAATGCGTCGGCGGCCAGGAACTCCAGCTTGCGCAACTTGTTGCCGCCGAACGCCATGGGCGTGAGATCGTCGCGCTTGACCCAGATGTTTCGCCCCAGGTGCTGCGACAGACGCGGCAGGTGCTCCAGAGGCGTGGAGGTCGGAATCAGTTCGAAGCGTGGGAAGCGGGCAAGCGCTTGGCGAAGCATGACTGATACCTCTGAAGGAAAGCCGTCACTTTAGTCAGCCACTCCGGACATCGGCAAATGCCCGGCGGCCTCCTCTCCCGGCCACGATTCAGAATAGCTCGAGCTGCCGATCCACCAGGCTGGCAAAGTCGTCGCCCACGAACGGCAGGATGGCGTCGGCAATCGGCTGCAGCTGGCGTGTCAGGTAGTGCTCGTAGTCGATGGCGGCGGCGCGGGTCTCCAGGGGCTCGGGGCCGGCCACGGTGATCAGGTAGCTGATCGAGCCACCGCGCTGGTACTGGCGCGGGCGCCCCAGGCGGTCGTTGTGCTCGTCGGCCAGGCGCGCGGCGCGCACATGCGGCGGCACGTTGCGCTCGTAGTCGCCGAGCTTGCGACGCAGGCGCTTGCGGTAGATCAGTAGCTCGTCCAGCTCGCCGGCCAGGGTGCGTCGCACGTAGTCGCGCACGTACTCCTGATGCGGGCGGCGCTCGAATATCAGCCGGTACAGCTCCTGCTGGAAGCGCTGGGCCAATGGCGACCAGTCGGTACGCACCGTCTCCAGCCCCTTGAACACCATTTCCTCGTGGCCCTCGGTACGCCGCACCAGGCCGGCGTAGCGCTTCTTGCTGCCCTCCTCGGCGCCGCGCACGGTGGGCATCAGGAAGCGCCGGTAGTGGCTCTCGTACTGCAGCTCCAGCGCGCTTTCCAGGCCTATCTCGTCGCGCAGGTGCTCACGCCACCACTGGTTGACCCGCGCCACCAGCGCGCGGCCGATGCGCGCGGCAGCCTCCTCGTCGTGCTCGTGGCCGAGCCAGACGAAGGTGGAGTCGGTGTCGCCGTAGATCACCTGGTAGCCCTCGGCTTCGATCAGCTCGCGGGTACGCTTCATGATGGCGTGGCCGCGCAGGGTGATGGACGACGCCAGGCGCGTGTCGAAGAAGCGGCAGCCGCTGGAGCCGAGCACACCATAGAAGGCGTTCATGATGATCTTCAGCGCCTGCGACAGCGGCGCGTTGCCCTCGCGCTTGGCCGCCTCGCGGCCCTGCCAGACGCGTTCGACGATGGCCGGCAGGCAGTGCTGGGTGCGCGAGAAGCGCGCGCCACGAAAGCCCTCCACCGAGTGCTCGTCGTCCGGCTCGCGCAGGCCCTCGATCAGGCCCACCGGGTCGATCAGGAAGGTGCGGATGATCGACGGGTACAGGCTCTTGTAGTCCAGCACCAGCACCGACTCATAGAGGCCTGGGCGCGAGTCCATGACGAAGCCGCCGGGGCTGGCCTGGGGCATCTTCTCGCCCAGATTGGGCGCGACGAAGCCCATGCGGTGCATCGCCGGCAGGTACAGGTGGGTGAAAGCCGCCACCGAGCCGCCGCTGCGGTCGGCCGGCAGGCCGGTGGTGGCGGCGCGTTCGAGGAGGAAGTCGATCAGCCGGGTGTGGGCGAAGATGCGCGTGACCAGCTCGCAGTCCTTGAGGTTGTAGCGGGCCAGGGCCGGCTGGTCCTCGGCGAACATACGGTTGATCTCGTCCATGCGCTGGTACGGCGTGTCGATCGCCTTGCCCTCGCCGAGCAGGGTCTGCGCCACGTTCTCCAGGCTGAACGAGGGAAAGCTCCAGGTGGCCGAGCGCAGCGCCTCGATGCCGTCGATGATCAGGCGGCCGGGCGCCGCGGCGAAGAAGTGGTTGTGGCTGGCATGCTCGCGCCATTCCATGACCTCGCCGCCACGGCCGAACAGCAGCGGCACCTGCAGTTCGGCGGAGTGGCGCTGCAGTACGCGCAGGTCGAACTGCACCAGGTTCCAACCGATGATCGCATCCGGATCGTGCTCGGCCAGCCAGTCGTTGAGGCAATGCAGCAGCTCGGCACGGCTGGCACAGTAGGCCAGCTCGAAATCCACCTCGGGGGCGACTTCCGGCCGCTCGCCGAGCATATAGACCTGGCGCTGGCCGCAGCCCTCGATGGCGATGGAGTAGAGCTCGCCACGCTCGCTGGTCTCGATATCCAGCGAGGCCAGGCGCATCTTCGGACGATAGCTTTCATCCGGCTTCAGCCGCGCGTCGAGCAACGTACCGTCCTCGCCCGGCGTGCCACCGAAACTGACCGGTGCGGTGATGAAGCGCTCCATCAGGAAGCGTTCGGGCGGGCGGATATCGGCCTCGTACACGTCGACACCGGCCTTGCGCAGCTGCTTGTCGAGCTTGATCAGTTGGCGATGGGAGTTGCAGTACAGGCCGAGCATCGGCCGATGGCGGAAATCGCGCAGGCCCAGCGGGCGCAGCTCCACCTCGCGCTCGCCACGCAGCTGCGCTTCGGCGCGCTCGCGCTGCACGGCGGGGATGAAAGCCACCGAGGGCTGGTGCGCCAGGCGCACCCGTCGTGGGCCGGCGTCGGTGGCCAGCCAGAATTCGACCTCGGTACCGGCCGGCGTGTCGCGCCAGTGCCGGGTCAGGACGAAGCCCTGCTGTAGATCCACGCCCTTGCCTCGGGAAAGCTCTATACGGATCGGCATTCTACCGGGCGGAGTCGGCCCGGCACCACGCAGACAGACCTACAGCAGCGACTGCTGGCTCGCCGCGGTGAGCACGCCTTCCAGCTCCAGCAGCGCCTGTTTGCGGTGCAGGCCGCCGGCATAGCCGGTGAGGCTGCCGTTGGCGCCGATGATGCGATGGCAGGGCACGATGATGGCGATGGGATTGACCGCGTTGGCCCGGCCCACAGCGCGCGCCGAGGTGTTTCGGTCCAGCCTCAGGGCCAGTGCGCCGTAGGTCATGGTGGTGCCATAGGGCACCTGGCGCAGGTGCTTCCAGGCCTCGTGCAGGAAGGCATTGCCCAGCGGCGCCAGGGCCAGGTCGAACTCGCGGCGCCGGCCGGCGAAGTACTCGTCCAGTTGGCGCGCCACCGGTGCCACCAGCGCCGCTTCGCGCTGCAATTGGTAGCCACGCCAGATCAGCGGTTCGTGTACCTCGTCATCGAGGAACTCCAGACGCTGCAGGGCGCCCTCGGCGTCCACCAGGGCAATCATCACGCCGAGCGGGGTATCGATCAGGTCGCCTCGCACTGGCGTCGGGCCGATGACTTTCTGCTTGTCCATGCATCTTGTCTCTACGAATGAGTCGCCGACTATCGTCCCCTGCGGCGGTGCGATCAAGTCGTGCCAATCGGCCAGTACGACCTTTACAACTCGTACTTGCCTCTGAGCCGCTGCACCGCCTGCTGCTCACGCGAAAAGCATCGAAGCGCTGGATCAGCTGCGGGTGGCGGCAGCAGAATCGGGTCCGGACGACTCAGATATTTGAGGTGGAAGCACGCCACCTGCGGGGGCCATACTGGCGGCGTCGATCAGTCGCGCAGCGGCACCCAGATATCCACATGCCCCGTACCGGCCATGGGATCGAAGTCGGCGCTGTAGCGCTCGAACTCCGGCGCGTCCGCTGCCTGCATGCTGGAAGCCGGCAACCAGCGCTGGAAGATCGCGGCGAAGGTCTCGTGGATGCTGGAGATATGCCCCGTGTGGCGGAACACCGCGTAGCGCCGAGCGGGCAGCCTCTGGTGAGTGAACCCTGGCGGCAGCTCGTCGACACGACTGACCTGCACCCCGGCGATGTACTCGAAGCTACCGTCTTCGTCCGGGTTGCAGCACAGGCCAAACGTCTCCCAGCCCAATTGGCCTGGCACCTTGCCGATATAGGGCACGAAGCCTTGCCAGAGCGAGCTGATGCCCTGGGACTTGTCGATGGTGAAGCGCCCGCCGAGCCCGGCGATCAGCAGTTCCTCGCCGTGTTCGAAACGCGGTTCGGCGAGTGGGTACGTGGTGGTGGGTTGCATGCGCATGGCCTCCCTCAGTTCGATGCCATCCAGTTGGCCGCTCGCCCGCAAGGCTTCCGGCGTGATGCCGAACTGCTCGCGGAACGCGCGGGTGAACGCCTCGTGGGAGCCATAGCCCGCCTCCAGTGCCAGGCCGAGAATATCCCGGGCGCCCTCGGCCAGCTGCCGCGCCGACCGGCTCAGGCGCCGCGCCTTGGCGTAGCGCATCACCGGCCAGCCGGTAGCAACCACGAAGGCTCGCGCCATGCCGAAACGGGACAGCCCGCAGGCATCGGCAATGTCCTGCAGATCCAGGCTGCCTTCGAGATCGGTCTCGATCAGCCAGAGGGCCTTGCCGATGGGGTCCATGTTCGCTCCTCACGTTGCCGAGGCAGTCTGTCGCACCCGTACAAATTGCACTTGATCATTCTTGCAGCGTACCGTTAGTAGATCGTGCAAAATGCAACAGCCGCAACACACCCGGTAACTAGTAGTCGCCGGGGCGCAACTCCACTCGCTCAGGAAGATACTTTCATGACTCGCTGGCTAGCCAACCTCAACGTCAGCCGCAAGCTGACTCTCGGCTTCGGCCTGGTGCTGATGCTGACCGCCCTCATCACCCTGACCAGCTGGGTGGGCATGAACGGCATCCTCGAACGAGGCGAGAAGATCGGCGACAGCGCTCGGCTGAATACCCTGACCAAGGAGCTGCGCATCGCGCGCCTGCGCTACCAGGCCAACCGCGACCAGGAGACCCACGACTCGGTGCTGTCCGCCTTGCAGAATCTGGAGCAACTGCAGCAACGGATGAGCCAGCAGATGAGTGATCCGGTAGACTTGGACCTGATCAAACGCCAGGTCGAACTGATCAAGGGCTACCGCGGGTACTTCGACCGTTTGGTGACCAGCATCGGCACACGCGAAGCTGCACGCAAGAATCTGACAGAAGGTGCGGAGCGTGTCGGCCAGGGTATTGCACGGCTGATGGAAGGACTGGCGCAGCCCAGCCTGGACCCGCTGGAGAACCAGCAGCGCCTGGTAGCCCTGCACCAGATCAGCGGTGTCGCCCTGCAGATCGAGCAGTCCCGCCTGCTCGTGCTGTCGTATGTCGCCAGCGAGAATCCAGCCCAGGCCAGCATCGCCGAGAACGCCATCGACTCGACCATCCAGGCGGTTGCGGCGCTGCAGCAATCGGTAGCGGAGGCGGAGCGCTCCGAGCTGCAAACCTCCCAACAGGAGCTGCAGAGCTACCGCGAGACCCTGAGCCTCTTCGGACGTGATCTGAACGATAGCCTGACCCTGCGCAAGCAGATGATCCAGGTAGGCGATGACATCGAAGTGCTCAGCGAGAAGCTCGGGCTCAGCCAGAGCAGTAAACGCGACAGCGAAACCGCCAGCGCGCGCATGCTGCTCCTGGGCGCCGCAGCCCTCGCACTGCTGATCGGCAGCGGTGCTGCCCTGCTGATCACTCGCCTGATCGTGCGTCCCCTGCAGAGCACTCTCAACGCGGCCGAGCGAATCGCCGCCGGCGACCTCAGCCAGGACATCCGCGTCAGTCGCGAAGACGAGCTGGGCAAATTGCAACACGCCATGCAAAACATGACAGTCAGTCTGCGCGAGCTGATCGGCCACATTCGCGATAGCGTTACCCAGATTGCCAGCGCCGCCGAGGAGCTGTCGGCGGTCACCGAGCAGACCAGCGCAGGGGTCAACAGCCAGAAGGTCGAGACCGACCAGGTAGCCACCGCGATGAACGAGATGGCGGCCACCGTTCAGGAAGTGGCTCGCAATGCGGAAGAGGCCTCACACGCTGCTACCGAGGCGGATCGCCAGGCCCGAGAAGGCGAGAGCGCGGTCGGCAACGCGGTAGAACAGATGGACCGCCTGTCCAACGAGGTCGAACGATCCAACAGTGCCGTCAACCACCTGAAGCACGAGAGCGAGAAAATCGGCAGCGTGCTGGACGTCATCAAGGCGGTGGCGGACCAGACCAATCTGCTGGCACTCAACGCGGCCATCGAAGCGGCTCGCGCAGGCGAGGCAGGTCGCGGCTTTGCCGTGGTGGCAGACGAGGTGCGCGGGCTGGCCCAGCGCACGCAGAAGTCCACCGAAGAGATCCAGGCGCTGATCGGCAGCCTGCAGCATGGCAGCCAGCAGGCGGCCGATCTGATGGAGAACAGCAGGATATTGACCGAAAGCACGGTGGATCTCACTCGCCGCGCCGGTGAGCGGCTGACCCTGATTGCCGAAGCGGTGTCGGCCATCCAGTCGATGAACCACCAGATAGCCGCGGCGGCCGAGCAACAGAGCGCCGTGGCCGAAGAGGTCAATCGCAGCGTCATCAACGTGCGCGACGTGTCCGAGCAGACAGCCGCTGCCAGCGAAGAAACAGCGGCCTCCAGCATAGAGCTGGCCCGTCTGGGCAACGAGCTGCAGATGCTGGTCAGTCGCTTCCGTACCTGAGCCACGCATACAGGCGGAACGCGGCAGGGACGAAGCCGGTCCCAATCCGGAACGCTTCGCTCCGGAGGTAAGACCGTGTTTGCCCGCGCCGCCCTGCTCGTCCTGCTCTCTATCCCCTCGATTGTTCATGCGCAGGGCTCCCTGCGCATCGTCCAGTTGCAGCGCTGTGGCGATCTACTGAGGGAGGATGCCAATCGATACTGCGCGCGGGCTAGCGGCCTGGCCGAGGGGCAATTGCAGGTTCGCCTGGGTGAAGCCACGCTCACGGCCGAGCGGGTCAAGCGCGACGACCAGTCCCTGGTTCTGGACCTGCCGAACGGTCCCAGTGCCCCCCTGTGGCTGGAGCAGGGCGAACGGCACAGCAATCCCGTGTGGCTGTCGCGCGGACGCAGCCAGGTATTGGCCGCCGGACCTGATGAAGTAGCGAAGAACATGGACGGACTGACCACCTACCTGGACCTGATCAGCCTGCTGATCGAGGAAAAACACGACGGGCGCCAGGAGGCAGAACGCCTGGCCGAGCGCTATGGCGCCCAGGTGGTCGGCGCCATTCCACCACTGAACATCTACCAGTTGCGACTGCCGGCCAAGGACCTGATCCAGCGCGATGCGCTGATCCTGCGCCTGGGCAGCGAGGCCAGCGTGGACGCGGTGATCATCGAGGAATCCGCTCCGGAAAAAGGCGAGGAAAGCGAGCCCACCACGGTGCCGGAGCAACCGAGCAATGACGAGTGGGCGGCCAACCGTTTCGCCGATGCGGTGAACTACTACCAACGACGCATCCCCGCCAAGCAGGCGCCGATCGAGACCAAGCCCGTGCGCATCGGTGTTATCGAGCGCAACGTCGACTTCGACGCGCCGGACTTTGCTGACCATCTTGGCGGCTGCGCGCCGGACAAGCGCACCTGCCTCTACGCACGTGACTCGGACAAACCGGACAACCACGGCAGCAGCGTGGCCGGCATCCTCGCCGCCCACCCGCAACGCGGTGGCAACAGCGGCTTCCTGCAGGCGCTGGACGGCGCCGGACCTGGCTTCGAGGTCATCGTCGAGCGCAACTCCGACGCCGGTATTACCGCCAACATCGCTGCCTCGGTCAATCTGGTCGAGGATGGCGTGCGGGTACTCAACTGGAGCTGGGGCATCCACCGGGTCGGAGCGAAGAACGTCGAAGGCGACGAGGTCGACTCGCTGATTCGCTCCGGTCTGGCCATGAGCGGCTATGAGGAGCTGCTGGAGGAGTTCTTCCTGTGGCTGCGCCGCGAGCACCCGGACGTGGTAGTGATCAACTCGGCCGGCAACGGTGCGGCCTTCTCCGGCACCGACGAATACCGCCTGCCCTCCTCCTTCATCACCGACCAGCTGCTGGTGGTCGGCGGCCACCAGCGCAGCCAGAAGAAGGACGTGGCGGTGGACGATCCGGCCTATGTGATCAAGCGCAGCTCGTCGAATATCGACATGCGCGTGGACATTACCGCCTCGGCCTGTACTCGCGCCTCCACTCTGCGCGACGGCGAACGCGGCGAAGTGCATTGCGGTACTTCCTATGCCACGCCGATGGTGGCCGGCGTGGTCGCGGCGATGCTGTCGATCAACCCCGAGCTGCAGCCGGACCAGCTGCGCATGCTGCTGCGACGCAGCGCCATGACCATTGGCGGCGATTACGACTTCGAGCCGATGGACGCGGAAGATCTGACCGCACCGATTCTGCCTTCCGAGCGCAACTACCAGCTGGACGACAAGGACGTCGGCCGCTCCGCCCGCCTGGACATGCAAAAGGCTCTGGACCTGGCGGTGCAGAGCCGCGGACGGGTGCGTTGAGCGTATAAAAAAAGGCCCGCCGAGGCGGGCGCTAGAGGGGGAATAAACGGGCAGCCGAGGCTGCCTAAAGCGCCGTGATCGGCGCAGGAGCCATTCTGTGTCAGGGATCAGTGCAGGTGCAGCTGGCGTTGGAATCGCTGCTTGGCATCGTAGGCCTGGTCGAGCGATACGAACGGGCCGGAGCGCCGCACACCGTCGACCATCAAATACCAGCAGGCCAGATAGCCGCCGATACGCAGTGGTTCCGGGACGGCGCTACCAATCATGGATGCTATGTCGATGCGGGCCATCTGCTGATCTCCTCTGAACGTGTGACCACTCTAGGGAAGTGGCCACTCGGGCGGAAATCGCTGTTCTCGATAGTGGCTATGCGAAATGCCAATAGCCGTCTCAGCCACCGTGTCGTGCGGTGCTGGCCTCGACGATGCGCTGGGCGGGAGCGTGCAGCTGGGCCATCAGATACTCGGTGAAGTCAGGCGTGTAGTCCTGGCAGGCCACTGCACGGACCATACAGGCCAGCCACACCTCGGCCTGTTCCGGGCCGATCGGCCACTGGGCGTGGAAGGTAGGGATCGAGATGGAGCCGTACTTCTCGCTGAACAGTTTGGGGCCGCCGAGCCAGCCACTGAGGAAGCAGGTCAGCTTGTCGCGCGACAGTTCCAGGCTCGCCGGGTGCATGGCACGCACCTCGGCCGCCATCGGTAACTCATCCATGAAACGGTAGAAGTCATCCACCAGGCGGCGCAGCCCTTCCAGCCCACCCGCCGCCCGATAGGACGCATCACCGATACCATACTGCTCGCTCATACCCAGCTCCTTGCTTGAAAGGCCGGCATTCTAGCCCCGACGCAAAGGCCCGGCGTTGAGCTGGATCAGGCGCCGATCACACCTCCGTCGAGACGCGTGATCAACACGGTGGTCGAGCGCGGCCGGGTCTTGCCGTCGCTGGCCGGGAAGCTGATGGCCGGGTGCTGGATATTGGCCCACATGGCCTTGCCGTCCGGGCTCCAGGCTAGGCCGGTGATTTCGCAGCCGCGCGGGCCGACCAGGAAGCGGCGGACCTCGCGGGTGCTGGGGTCGGCGCAGAGCAGTTGGTTGCAGCCCATGCCGGCCATCACCGGTTCGATGTCGTCGTAGTCGGTCTGGATCCACAGGCGCCCTGCCGCGTCGAAGGCCAGCCCGTCCGGTGAGGAGAACAGGTCGCCGTTGATGGTGCCGGTGAGGTTGGCCGGTACCGGCTTGCCGTCCTTGTCCTTGCTGCCGTGGGCTTCGCCGGCGAGGAGGAACAGTTCCCAGGTGAAGGCGGTGGCGGTCGGGTTGGCGCCCTTTTCGTTGAAGCGCAGGATCTGCCCGTGCAGGTTGTGCGGGCGTGGGTTGGCCTTGTCAGTGGGTTGCTTGTCGCCACGCCCGTCGTTGTTGGTCAGGGTCACGTAGACCTCGCCGGTGGCGGGATGCACGGCGGCCCACTCGGGGCGGTCCATTGGTGTGGCACCGGCGCGGTCGGCGGCGGCGCGGGCGTTGAGCAGTACCTCGGCCTGGTTGGCGAAGCCGTTCTCGGCGGTCAGGCCGTTCCGCCCGTGCACCAGGGCCAGCCACTGGCCGCTGCCGTCGGCATCGAACCGCGCGGCGTACAGGGTGCCTTCGTCCAGCAGGTCGCGATTGGCCTTGGGGTTGGCGGCGTCGAAGCGGCCGGCCGGGACGAACTTGTAGACGTACTCGCCCTTGGCATCATCGCCGGAGTAGAAGGCCATGCGCCCGTCCTTGCCCAGGCTCAGCGCCGCGCATTCGCGGCTGAAGCGGCCGAAGGCGGTGCGCTTGATCGGCTGGGCCTTGGGGTCGAAGGGGTCGATCTCGACCACCCAGCCGAAGCGGTGTGGCTCGTTGACGTGACCGCCGTGGGGCTGGTCGGCGTAGGGCGTGGCGTCGAAGCGAGCGTCGGCAGTCTCCCACGCGTAGTTCTTGCTGGTGCCCTCCTTCGCCAGGCCGTAGCGCTTGTGCGACACGCGCGTCTCGAAGTCGGCCTTGTCGCGGTTGATGAAGTAGTTGGGCCAGTTCTCCTCGCAGGTGAGGAAGGTGCCCCAGGGCGTGACGCCGGTGGCGCAGTTGTTGAGGGTACCGAGCACGGTGAGGCCGCTCGGGTCACTGGCGGTCTTCATCTGCTCGTGGCCGGCCAGCGGGCCGGCGATGCGCATGGGCGTGAGCATGCTGATGCGGCGGTTGTAGGCGGAATCCATCACGCGCTGCCACTGGCCATCGGCACCCTGCTTCACCTCGATCACCGAGACGCCGTGGGCGGCCTGCTCCTTGCGCACCTCGGCCAGCGGACGCGGCTTGGACTGGTCGATCTTGCCGGACGGGTGCAGCGGCGGGTTGATGTACTCGTGGTTCATCACCAGCAGGCCGCGGTCGGTCTCGCCGGGGAAGGCGAAGAAGTCCATGCCGTCGTGGTTGTCGCCGGCCTGCTTGAGCTGGGCCTGCCAGTCGTCGCTAGCGTCCGGGTTCCAGACCGGTGCGCCGGCTTCCACCGGGTCGCCCCAGGAGAAGAACGGCACGGCGCGGTAACCCTCGGCCACCAGCACGCTGTCGAACTGCGGGTCGAGCTGCACCGGCACGCCCTTGAAGCTCAGCAGCGGGCTGGCTGAAGCCTTGGAGCAGGCGGCCAGGCCACCGCCGAAGAAGCCCAGCGCGGCAAGGGTCAGGCCACCCTTGAGTACGTTGCGCCGGCCACCGTCGACCAGCGCGTCCAGCGGCGGGTTGGCGCTGGGGTTGATGGCGATATCGTCGTGCGCTTCCAGGCGCTGGTGGAACTGCTGGTGTTCAGGGTTCATCAGGGCTTCTCTGGTTATTCGATGCGGTAGTGGAAGGTGTTCTTCACGCCGTCCACCGCTACCGCGCGGCCATCGACCACGCGCGGCTGGTAGCGGAAGGTGCGGGCGGCGGCCAGGGACGGACGGACGAACAGCGGGTGGCAGTCGCCGAGGGTTTGCGGGTCTTCGACGCGGCCTTGCGGGCTGACCCGGTAGGTCACCGTGCAGTCGCCTTCGATGCCCTTGTCCAGGGCACGCTCCGGATAGTCCGGCGCCTCCTTGGCGATGGGCAGGTACTGGCGGCTGGCGGCCGCAGCGGCCTCGGCCTGGCGGGCGCGGTCGGCGGCTTCGGCGTCGGCGCGGGCCTGGGCTTCGGCCTGGCGCTGCTGCGCCTGCTGGCGGGCCAGTTCATCGGCCTCGCGACGTTCACGCTCTATGCGTTGGCGCTCGACCTGCTCGCGTTCCTGGCGCTCGCGCTGTTCCTCGACGCGTTTGCGCGCCAGGGCGGCCTGTTCTAGCTTCTGCTGCTCAATGCGTGGATCAGGCTTGGGCGCCTCCACCGGCTTGGCCGGTTCGGGTTCGGGGAGCGCGGTCGTCGGCAGAACCGCCTCGGGCTGTGGCGGTGCCGGCGGGGCCAGGGTCACCAGGCGCGTGGTCAGGGTACGTACCTGCGGCGCTGGCGGCGTGTCGGCCTGCCAGTGAGTCAGCAACAGGCCGAGCACCAGGGCGTGCAGCCCCACCGCCACGCCGGCGGCGAGGAAGCTGCGCAGCCAGCGGCTGGAGGGAGCGGCGAGCGCCAGCGGCGCGGTGGCCTGCATGACCAGCGCGCTCACTGCGGCGCCTCGGTGATCAGGCCGAGGTTGCTCACCCCGCCCTGCTGCAGCGCGGCCATGCCGGCCACCACCGTGGCGTAGTCGGCGTGACCGTCGGCGCGGATGTACACCTGGGTGTCGCCGCGCGCGGCGATCAGCGCGCCGACCTTGCTGGTCATCTCCTCCAGGTTCACCGCGCTGTCGGTCCTGTGCTGGGTATCCAGCTCGCTGCCGAGGTTCCAGTAGTAGCCGCCATCGGCCTGTACCGAGAGGGTCAGCACCTGTTGCTGGCTATCGGTCGGCAGCGCCTCGGCGGCGACCTTGGGCAGCTCGATCTTCACGCCCTGGGTGAGCATGGGCGCGGTGACCATGAAGATCACCAGCAGCACCAGCATCACGTCGATATAGGGCACCACGTTCATCTCGGCCTTGGGGCCGTGTTTGTTCTGCGGCTTGCGCATCTCGCCTCTCCTCAGGCCGCCTGGGCCACGCCGGTTGCAGCCGGCAGGCGCCGTTGCAGGCGGCCCTGCAGCTCGTTGCCGAAGGCGTACAGACGGGTGCTCAGCGCGGCGACGCGAGCGGCGAAGCGGTTGTAGGCGATCACCGCCGGAATGGCGGCGAACAGGCCGATGGCGGTGGCGATCAGCGCCTCGGCGATGCCCGGCGCGACGGTGGACAGCGTCGCCTGCTGCACCTGGGACAGGCCGATGAAGGAATTCATGATCCCCCACACGGTGCCGAACAGGCCGATGTAGGGGCTGACCGAGCCGATGGTGGCGAGCAGCGGCAGGCCCTTCTCCAGGCGTTCCTCCTGCTCGGAGATGGCCACCAGCAGGCTGCGTTCGACGCCGTCGATCAGCGTTTCGCGCTCCACACCGGGGTCGCGGCGCAGCTGCGCATATTCGCCGTAGCCGGCGCGGAACAGCTGCTCCAGCGCGGCGTCCGCATCGCTGCGTTCGGCGCCTTCACGGTACAGGGTGGCGAGGTCGCCGGTCTCGCGGAAGCGGCGTAGGAAGTCCCGCGCCAGGCGCTCGCTGCGGCCCAGCAGCAGGCTGCGCTGGACGATCAAATACCAGCTGGCCAGGGAGGCGGCGAGCAGGGTCAGCATGACCAGCTTGACCAGCAGGCTGGCGTCGCTGACCAGGCTCCAGACAGTCATCTGTTCGAGGGTGGCGTGCATGGTGTGGCTCCTTTACATGGCGGGCTGAGTCGTGCGCTGCACATCCCTCACCCCGGCCCTCTCCCAGGGGGAGAGGGTGAATGGTGCTATTCGATTACTTCGCGGTTACCGGCTGATGACAGCGCTACTCCAGGCCGAGGGCGCGGGCGACCTCGCTCCAGGGCACGAACTTGAAGTTCTGCGTGGCCTCGGGCATGCGCTTACGGCCGTCCTGCACCACCAACATGCCCTGGCTCCAGGGCCCGCCGAGGTTGGCCGAGGTGACTTCCAGGCCGTCGGTCTCGGAGGCGCCGTCGATACCCAGGGCGCCGTTGGCGCCGACGCGGAAGGCGCCGAGCAGAGCGAATGGCGGTTCGGCGTCGAGCACCAGGTAGCTGTCGTTGCCCTGGCTGGACACCACCAGGTAGTCGCGCGCCTCGGACTGGTACAGGCCCAGGCCCTCGACATCGGCGTGCAGCGCGCCGCCGACCTTCATCACCTCATGCAGCTCGGTGGGGCCATCGGCGCGGGCGTCCACCGCCCAGATGCCGGTGTCTTCCTCGCCAAGGAACAGGCGCTGGCGCTGGTCGTCGGCCACGCAGCCTTCGGGCTGGCTCGGCACGGCGAAGCGCCGCACCAGCTCGCCGCTGACCTCGCCGCCGCTGTCGCTCAGGCGGTACTGCAGGAAGCTGCCGTCCTTGCCGTTGGCGAAGGCGTACAGCTCGCCGCTGGCCGGCTGGAACAAGCAGATGCCGTAGATTTCCTTGAGCGGCGTGCGCACCTCGCCGGCCACGCGTAGCTCGCCGCTGGCGCGGTCGATGGCGAACACTGCGATGCTGTTGCGGTCACGATCGCTGGCCACGGCCAGGTCGACGCGCTCGCCGCCGAGGCTGAAGTTGGGGCGCAGGTCGACGTTGTTCAGGCGCCCTACCGGCAGGTCCTGCAGCAGCTTGCCGTCCAGGTCGTAGACCAGCAGGCCCTGCTTCTTGTTGGTACCGAGCACGCGTGAGCGCGTCGGGTTGGCCGGGTCAACCCAAATCGCCGGATCGTCGGCGGCGTCGCCGTGGCGGCCGACCGGCTCGCTCTGGCGCAGCGCCGTGACGTTGACCAGCGCTTCGGGCACCGCCACCGGTTGCGGCTTCCAGGCCAGCTCGCCCTCGTAGAAGCGCCCACTGCCGTCGTCCTGCAGCAGCAGTTCGAGACCTGCGGCACCTTCACGCACGGCCAGGCGCTCTGGCTCTTCCATGCCCTCCAGAGCCACGCTGCCGGCCGCCTGCCAGGCTTCGCCCTGGCGCTGGTACAGATGCAGGCGACGGGCGCCGACATCCAGCGCCAGCACGCCGCCCGGCACCGTGGCCATGGCGCCGACGCCCTGCTCCAGGCCGCCGAACGGCTTGACCATGTCCACCGCCACGCGGCTGGCCTCGGCCTCCGGGTGCGCCGGGTAGGCCCACAGGCCGACGTTCTCTTCGTTCACCAATAACTGGTTGGCGGCATCGTCGACCTGGCAGAACTCGGCCTGTGGTGGCAGCGGTAAACCGCGCACGCGCAGGGCCTCGGCGTTCAGCCCGCTACCGGCGCCGACCAGCCATTGCTCGCCACGGCCTTCTTCGCCAACCAGGAACAGGTAGAGGTTGGCCGCCTCGTCGCGGTACAGGCACAGGCCGGTCACCGCATAGTCGCGCGCCGGCAGGGCCAAGGTGCGACCCCACTGGCGCGCGGCCGGGTCGAGCAGCGCCAGTGTCGGGCGCTGGTTGGCGGCGTCCAGGCTGGCGACCAGCAGTTGCTCGCCAAGGCTGCGGCTATCCAGCCCGCTGAAGTTGCCGGGCAGGCGCGCCAATTCGACGCCCTGAGCATCGAGCAGCAGCAGGCCGCGCTTCTCGCTGGCGGCCAGACGCTGTTCGCCGGCGAAGCGCAGGTCCTCGGCTTTGATCTGGCTGGAAGCGCCCCAGGGGCTGAGGGCCAGACTTGGCGTGGCGGCGGAAGCCGCCGATGGCAGCTGGTCGCAACCGGCCACGAGCAGGCCGGCGAACAACAGGGAAAGGTGGAACAACGGATTCATTGCGTGGGTATTCCTTGTCGAAAGCCCGGCGAGCCATGCGTGCACGGGCTGGAAACAGTTAGCTGGTGCGCGGAGCCAAGCTCCCTCACCCCGGCCCTCTCCCAGAGGGAGAGGGAGGCACGAGTCAGAAGTGGGTGAAGGTCAGGCCGAGCTTGTACGTCGGGCCGTATTCCTCGTACTGGGCGTTGTAGGCGTGGCGGCCGGTGTAGACGTAGTAGCTCTCGTCGGTGATGTTCTGCGCCTCGAACTTGAGCTGCAGTTCCTTGGTCAGGAAGTAGCCGGCGCTGAAGTCGACGAATACCTGGTCGTCCACGTGCAGGTCGTGGGCCTCGTCGTTGATGCCGGCCACTTCGTAGAGGTAGTCGGACTTGTAGTTGGCCGACAGGCGCAGGCTGAGCTTGTCGTTTTCCCAGCCGAGCATCAGGTTGCCGACGGTGTCGGACTGGAACGGCAGGTCGATGTCGCGCTCGCGGTAGCTGCCGCTGTCGGCATCGAAGCCGCTGATGCTGGCGTCGGAGCGGCTGAAGGTGGCGTTGGCGCCCAACAGCAGGCCGTTCCACGGTGCCGGCAGCCAGTCGAACTTCTGCGAGTAAGCCAGTTCCAGACCCCACAGCTCGGCGTTGTCGCCGTTGGCGAAGGTGTTGGCCTCGGCAAAGTCGGCCCAGTCGCCGGTGCCGGCGAGGTCGGCGTTGTACACGAAGTTCTCGATGTCCTTGTAGAACACGAAGGCGGACACCACGCCGGCGCGGCCCAGGTAGTGCTCGATGCCGAGGTCGAAGTTGCGCGACTCCAGCGGGTCCAGGCTCGGGTTGCCGAAGCTGGCCTCGTCGCCGTCGATGACGAAGCCCGGCGCCATCTGGCCGAAGGTCGGGCGCACCACGCTGTGTGTGATGGCCGCACGCACCTGGGTGTCCTTGTCCAGCTGGTAACGGCCATGCAGACCCGGCAGCCAGTGGTGGTAGTCGTTCTTCGCCTCGATGCTCTCGTAGTCGCCATCACGGATGCCGGTGCCCTTGGCCTCGAATTCGGTGCCCTCGTAGCGCACACCGGCGATGATGCGCAGGTCATCGATATCGAGGGTGTGCATCAGGTAGGCGGCATCGATGTCTTCGCTCATGTCGAAGTCGTTGACCCGCGACTCTTCCTCGTTGAAGAACTCCGCGCGGTCCAGGCCGCCGATCAGATCCTCGATGCGCCCAGCCGAAAGGCCGGAGCCGAAGCGTCCGAGGCTATAGTCGACGCGGCCCTTGGTGAACTGGTCCATGCTCAGTTGCTCGTCGCTGAAGCCGAAGTCGCCGAGGTCCTCGTAAGTCCAGATGTCGGTGTCGTTGCTCTTCTCGCGACGGCTGAGCTTGCCGCCGAACTTGACCTGGGCCGCGTGGCCGGCCAACTCGTAGTCGCGGGCAGCGTCGAGCTTGATGTTCTTCTCGGTGTCCTCGGTGTTCTCCTCGGCCCACTCCACCTCGCTCAGGCTGAAATTGGCCGGGTCGTAGAAGTCGTCGCCGATCTGCAGGCGTGGCTTCTTGCTGCCGCTGAAGCCGACATCGGCGAAGTCGTCGTTGCCCTCGAACAACGCTCCTCCGATGTGCCCCGGCGTATCTTCGCTCGACTGGCTGTAGCCGACCTGCCCATTGAGCGTCCACTGGCCAATCAGGTGCTCGGCGCCGAACACGTAGGACTGGATATCCTGGGTTTCCTCGCGGTCCTTCAGCTCGCGCCAGCCCTCGGCATCGCCGCGCTCGCCGCCCAACTGGGCGTCAGCGAACTCGACGCCGGCGGCGTGACGGGTCTCGGTGTCCTTGTAACGGCTGTAGAGGGTGCGCAGGTAGTAGCTGGAGAAGTCATCCGGGCGGTAGTCGAAGTTCAGGCCCAAACCGCTGCGTTCACGGCGGATGTCGTAGTCGCGCTGTTCGAATTGCTGCAACCGGGCGCCGTCCTCGAAGTCCCAGTCGCCGCCGGTCTCGACGTTGTCCGAGCCGAAGTCGCGCTGCTGCCAGCTGAGCGCGGCGGCCACGCCGAAGTTGTCGACACCGTCGCCGAGGCTGAAGCGGTCACTGATGGCGCCAGAGAATTTCGGGCTGGTCTGCTCGGTGTTGTCGTCGTAGCTGGCCTCGGTGCTGCCGGTGTAGAACAGGCCCTTGTGGTCGAAGGCCGACAGGCTCTCCACCTCGATGGTGCCGCCGAGGGAGTTGGCGTCCATGTCCGGGGTCAGGGTCTTGACCACCGACAGCGACTGCACCAGCTCGGACGGCAGCACGTCGAGGGCCACCGCGCGGCGATCCGCCTCCGGCGAAGGGATCAGCGTGCCGTTGACGCTGACGCTGTTGAGGTCAGGCCCCAGGCCACGCACGCTAACGAAGCGGCCCTCGCCCTGGTCGCGCTCCACCGCTACGCCCGGCAGGCGCTGGGTGGCTTCGGCGACGTTCTGGTCGGGCAGTTGGGCCACGCCATCGGCATGCACGGTGCTCTTCACGCTGTCGGAACGGCGCTGCTCCTTGAGTGCCTGGTCGATGCTGGCGGCCTGGCCGATTACCTCGACGTGCTCGGTAGCGTTCTCTTCGGCCGCCCACAGCGGTGTGGCAGCGATGGCCAGCGCCAGGATGCTGACGGAAAAGCCCGCACGGCGGGCGTTGAGTTGGCGTTTGTGCATGCTGATCTCCCCAGATAAGCGTTCCGGCCGGACCAGTGCCCGGCGACTTGGAGCGCAAGCTAGGAGCGAGGGATGACGGTTCTGTGACAGGCCTAGGCAACCCTGCCGTTTTGCTCGGCGTTCACCCTCGCTGACGGGGTGCAATGAGCCGATTTGACCCGACCCGGCGAGCCGTAATGACCCGCCGAGTCGCCACAGGCCGCCACCGCTCGCAGTGTTGCGCTGCCGCCGCGAAAAAGTCGTCACCCGCCCTGAGCCGATTCGACCTCCCCCGCTGCAACCATTCGGTCATATGGCTCTGCTCTGCTGACGCACGAACGACTGATCTGGAGCCCGTCATGCCCACCCTGCTCGGCCTGCACCGCCTGAAACTCGCCGCCCTGCTGCTGGCGGCCAATGCCGCCCTGCTCCTGCACCTGGGTGCCGGCGACCTCAAGGCGACCAGCGAATGGGTGTGGCTGGATATCCTCGGCGAGGGCGGCTCGGCTCTGCTCTGCCTGGTCTGGCTCGGCCTGGTGCTGAACAGCCGTCCGGCCGGGCGGGTCACCAACCTGCTGGCGCTGGGCCTGGGCCTGGTATTTTTCTCTTGGTGGGTGGACTGCCTGGACGAATTCATCGCCATCCCCGATGCGATCACCTGGGACCACTGGCTGGAGTCGGCGCCCATGCCGGTCGGCCTGTTGCTGCTGACGTTCGGCCTGTACCACTGGCACCACGAGCAACGCGCCATCAGCGAACAGATGGAGAAGCGCGAGCGGCTGTTCCGCGAGCACCGCATGTTCGACAAGCTCACTCCGCTGGGCGATGCCGACTATCTGCGCCTGCAGCTGGAACACAGTCTGGTCGAGGCGCGCGCCACCCAGCAGGCGCTGTCGCTGGTGATCCTCGACCTGGACGACTTCGCCACGGTCAACCACACCTACGGCCACGCCGAGGGCGACCGAGTCCTGCAGGCGCTGACCCAGCTACTGCTGCTCAACCTGCGCCGCCAGGACCTGCTCTGCCGCCTGGCCGGTGACCGCTTCGTGGTGCTGCTGCCCAATACCGGTGACAGCCAAGCACGGCAACTGGCCGGCGAGCTGCAGGCGGCGGTGAAGCACTTCGCCCACAAGAGCGGGCAACACGGCGAGCGTCTGCAACTGCGCGCCAGCGTGGCCACGGTGATGGCCCTGCAGGACGACGCGCAGAGCCTGCTGCAACGCCTCAACGTGGCGCTGGCGCGAGCCAAGCAACCGCCGCTGGCCGCCTGAGCCCATCGCCATGACCCTCCACACCGACTGGTACGAATGCGATAGCCGCTTCATTCCCGGCCACTGGCAGCCGGCAGTACTGCTCGACCTGGCCCTGTCGCGCGGTATCGACAGCCATCGCCTGCTGCGCGGCAGCGGCCTGTTCCACGAAGACATCCTGGCCGGCCATGCACGCCTCAGCCCGCAGCAGTTCCTCTGCCTGATCGATAACGCCAGCCGCCTGCTGGACGCCGACGACAGCAGCTTCCTGTTTGGCCAGCGCCTGCTGCCCGGCCACTACGGCCCGGCCAGCCACACCCTGCAGCACGCCGCCGACCTGCGCCAGGCGCTGGACATGTTCGGCGAACAACGCGCCCTGCTCAGCCCGTTGCTCAGCCCGCGCGTGCTGCTCGACGAGCACTATCTCTATCTATACTGGCTGGACAGCTGTGGTGCCGGCGCCCAGCGCCGCTTCCTGCTGGAAGCCTCATGCACCGCGCTGGTGGCCATGAGCCGCTGGCTGGCCGGCCAGGCACTGCCCTGGGAGTGCAGCTTCAGCCACGCCCAGCCGCGCTACGTGGAACAGTACTGGGTGCACCTCGGCGAAACGGTGCGCTTCGGTGCGCCCATGGACCTGATGCGCCTGCCCCGCGAATACCTGCACAAGCCCTGGCCGGGCGCCGCCCTCACCGCCGGCCAGGTCGCCCAGCAACAGGCCCTGCAGCAGCTCGAGCAACTGGGCTTTCGCGCCGGCCTGCTCGACCGCCTCTATGGCTACCTGCTGACGCACATCCGCGAGCCGCTGCAGCTGGAGAGCGTGGCCCAGGCCCTGGGCATGAGCGCATCGACCTTCAAGCGCAAGTTGCAAAAGCACGGCACCCACTTCCAGGAACAGCTGGACCAGGCGCGCAAGCATGTCGCCCTCTACCTCTACCAGGTCCGCGGCTACAGCAACGAGGAAGTGGCCGGCTACCTGCAGTTCAACGACACCACCAATTTCCGCCGCTCGTTCAAACGCTGGACCGGCCTGGTACCCAGCGAAGTCCGGCAGATGTTCGGGGTGTAGGCGGCGAAGGACGACAATTCCGGGTCGCATCCGCGACCGATAGTCGCAGGCATCGGGTGTAAGCTTCTGACCATCCAGTCACAGGAGCAGCCCATGGCACTCAGCGTGTTCGACCTCTTCAAGATCGGCATCGGCCCCTCCAGTTCCCACACGGTGGGGCCGATGCGGGCGGCTGCGCGCTTCGTCGAGGGGCTGCACCGCGAAGGGCTGTTCGAGACCACGCAGAGCCTGAAGGTCGAGCTATATGGTTCGCTCGGCGCCACCGGCAAGGGCCACGGCAGCGACAAGGCGGTGCTGCTCGGCCTGGAGGGCGACCATCCGGATAGCGTCGATACCGCGACCATCGACAGCCGCCTGGCCGCCATACGTACCAGCGGCGAGCTGAAGCTGGGCGGCGACAAGTCGATCCGCTTCGTCGAGAAGGAGCACCTGGCGATGATCAGGAAGCCACTCGACTTCCATCCCAACGGCATGATCTTCCGCGCCTTCGACGCCGCCGGCCTGCAGATCCGCTCGCGCGAGTACTACTCGGTGGGCGGCGGCTTCGTGGTCGATGAGGAAGCCGCCGGGGCCGACCGCATCGTCGAGGACCAGACGCCGCTGGCCTACCCGTTCAAGACCGCCAAGGAACTGCTGGCCCAGTGCAACGAACATGGCCTGTCGATCAGCCAGCTGATGCTGGCCAACGAAGCCGCCTGGCGCCCAGAGGCAAAAACCCGTGCCGGCCTGCTCAACATCTGGCAGGTAATGCAGGACTGCGTCACCGCCGGTTGCCGCAACGAGGGCATCATGCCCGGTGGGCTCAAGGTACGCCGCCGCGCCGCCGCCCTGCACCGCCAACTCAGCCAGAACCCCGAGGCCAGCCTGCGCGACCCACTGACGGTGATGGACTGGGTCAATCTCTATGCCCTGGCGGTGAACGAGGAAAATGCCAGCGGCGGGCGCGTGGTCACCGCCCCCACCAACGGCGCGGCCGGCATCGTGCCGGCGGTACTGCATTACTACCGGCGCTTCGTGCCCGGCGCCTCGGATGACGGCGTGGTGCGCTTCCTGCTCACTGCCGCGGCCATCGGCATCCTGTACAAGGAAAACGCCTCGATCTCCGGTGCCGAAGTCGGCTGCCAGGGCGAAGTCGGGGTGGCCTGTTCGATGGCCGCCGGCGCCCTGTGCGAAGTGCTCGGCGGCAGCATCCAGCAAGTGGAGAATGCTGCCGAGATCGGCATGGAACACAACCTCGGCCTGACTTGCGACCCGGTCGGCGGGCTGGTCCAGGTGCCCTGCATCGAGCGCAACGCCATGGGCTCGGTGAAGGCCATCAACGCCGCACGCATGGCCCTGCGCGGCGACGGCCAGCACTTCATCTCGCTGGACCGGGTGATCCGTACCATGCGCGAGACCGGGGCCGACATGAAGAGCAAATACAAGGAAACCGCCAGGGGTGGCCTGGCGGTCAACATCATCGAGTGCTGAAAGCAGCGAAGATCAATTCATTATTTGAGAATAAATCTCAGGCGTACTAATATCGCAACTCCAGATCAGAGCCTGCGGCCGCCATCAAGCCATGAGCAAGTCGTCGCCCTTCCTCTCCCTTTACCTGCGCGAACAGAGCCGCCTGCTGCAGCTCATCCGGCGCATCGTCGGTGACCGAGGTACCGCAGAGGACCTGGCCCAGGACACTTTCCTTCGCCTGTGGGACCGCCAACTGAACGAGGGCGACCGCAGCCTGCTCTTCCGTACCGCCCAGAATCTGGCCCTCGACCATCTGCGGGCGCGCCAGGTACGCAACCGCTATGCCCAGCAACAGGTGGACGAGGAAAGCTCCGGCGCTGAGCTGGAAGTCCAGGTCAGCGCGAGCCAGGAACTGGATGACCTGCTTCTGCGTCTGCGCAAACTACCCCGGCGAACCCAGCAGGTATTCCTCCTGAGTCGCGTGGACGGCCTGCCCTATGCCACCATCGCCAACCAACTCGGCGTTTCCGTGAGTACCGTGGAAAAGGACATGATCCGCGCCCTCCAGCATTGTCAGCGGGAGCAGCAATGAGGACTGCAGTGGTGTCGCGCGTTGTATCTGTACCTTCCAGCGAGAGCCAGCCATCGTGAAGACCTCGCCCGAACAGCAGGCCCGCCTGGACCGTCAGGAGACGGCAACCACCTGGTACGTGCGCCTTCAGAACCCGGATCTGCCCGCCAGCGAGCGCATCGCCTTCCGCCGCTGGCTGGACAGCGACCCGCTTCATACCGAAGCCTTCCACGAAGTCGAGGTGGTCTGGCAGAAGCTCCGCGAGCCGGCGAAGCGGCTGGCTGGCAACGGTTGGTACCGGCCTTCGCGGCATGCCCTCAACCTGCGCTGGATACGTGGGCCGGCGCTCGCCATGGCCTGCAGCGTACTGGCAGTGGCGGTGGCAATCGGCCTCTGGAGAGATCCAGGCATGCTGCAGCGCGCCAGTGCCGACTACGCCAGCGCTCCCGGCGAGCAACGCCAGCTGACACTCGACGACGGCAGTAGCGTGCTGCTGGACAGCGACAGCGCGCTGGATGTCGACCTGAGCGCCGATCAACGCACCGTCAGGCTGTTGCGCGGTCGAGCCTGGTTCGATGTCAGCCACGATCCACTCAGGCCGTTCAGCGTACACAGCGGGCAGCTCGTTACCCTGGTGCTGGGTACCGCCTTCGCCGTTGACGCCACAGGCGCCGACCGGCTCGTCACCCTCACGCGCGGGCGGGTCGAGGTTCGCGACGAAAGCTCTGGAGAGCAGGCCACACTGGCTCCCAACCAGCAAGTGCGACATCACGACAGGCATTTCAGCGACCCGATCACCGTGGACAGCACCCGCGCCCTCGCCTGGCGCCGGGGCCTTCTGGTGTTCGACCGCGCCACCCTGGGCGAGGTCGTCGACAGCCTGCAGCGCCAGGGCCTGCCCCCGGTGCTGCTGCTCGACGATTCGCTGCGCCAGCAACGTCTGTCCGGCACCTTCCGCACCAACGACCCACAGGCCACGCTGAACGCACTGACCGCCAGCCTGCAGTTGAGGACCACACGAGTCCCCGGGCTGGCATTGCTGATCCACCGCTGAACCGCGCGAACCGCCGGTGCGGGCGGCTTCCCATCCCCAGCGGAAAGCCAGCCACCCATCTTTTTCAAAAAAGGCATGAGGGAAATCCAGAGCTCACGCGTTGTGTTGGCAGCGAACAATTCGCATTTGCCAGACTGACTCCTTGGGGGAGACCATCATGCCTATCCACCGTGCCCTGCGTGGGCCCTCGCTCGCACGCTCGCTACTGGCCAGTGCCCTGCTGGCCGTCATCGCCGCACCCAGCCACGCAGAAACACCTGAAAGCGCTGCCATAGAGCAGGCCAAGACTCAACGTTTCCACTTCGCCATCGCTGCCCAGCCACTGCTCGACGCCCTCGGCGAGTTCACCGCCACCACCGGTATCGCGGTATTCCGCACATCCGACGAGGAGCTCGGCGGCCAGGCGCCCACGGTGAATGGTCACCTCACCGCGGAGGAAGCCCTTCAGCAATTGCTCGCCGGTAGCGGCCTGACCTATAGCCGCAGCTCGGCTACCGCGCTCACTCTGCTACGGCCCGCAACGACCGGCGCGCTCAACCTCTCCGAACTCAACGTCAACGCCAGCGGCGTGCAATCGGCCTACGGCAGTGTCGACGGCTACGTGGCCAAGGCCGCCAGCACCGGCACCAAGACCGACACGCCGATCATCGAAACGCCCCAGTCGATCTCCGTGGTAACCCGCGACCAGATCAGCGCGATCAACGCCCAGAGCCTGCGCGCCGTGCTCGGCTACACCGCCGGGGTGATCGCCACCGAGGCCGACGACCGCCTGACCGACTCCTTCGTCCTGCGCGGCTTCCAGATCAGCGGCAGCACCTACCGCGACGGCATGCGCTACATGAGCAACATCTACGACGGCTCCCAGGAGCCCTACGGCATGGAGCGTGTGGAGGTACTGCGCGGTGCCTCGTCGGTGCTGTTCGGCCAGGCAGCGCCCGGCGGCATCATCAACGTGGTGAGCAAGCTGCCGACCCGCGAGGAACTGCATGAGATCAAGGCCGAAACCGGCAGCAACGACCGTCACCAACTGGCCACCGATCACGGCGGCGCGCTGACGGATACCCTGAGCTACCGTTTCACCGCGCTGGAGCGCAAGAGCGACACCATGGTCGACGACGTACCGGACGACCGCACCTTCATCGCCCCGTCGCTGACCTGGCAGCCCAACGAGGCCACCAGCCTGACGCTGCTGGCCACCTACCAGAAGAGCACATCCACCTACGTCTACGGCATGCCGGCCGAAGGCACCATCATGCGCAGCCCCAACGGATACATCTCGCGCCATACCTTCACCGGCGAGCCGGGCTACAACCAGTCCGAGATCACCGCCTGGGATGTCGGCTATCGCTTCGAGCACGCCTTCACCGACAACCTCAAGCTGCGCCAGAACCTGCGCTACTTCGAGTCGGAGAACGAGATGCCGTCGGTATGGGTCGGCGGCTACATCAATCCGGAAAAGACCCTCGTGTCTCGTGGCGCCCAGGACCGGGTGGACGACTCGCGCAACTTCGTCGTCGATACCCAGCTCGAATATCGCCTGCACGGCGAGCGCTTCGAGCATGTGCTGCTCGGCGGCGTGGACTAAGGCGACCGCCATCTGCGCACGGAGCGCTACAACCGCACGCTAACGCCGCTGGACATCTTCAACCCGGTCTACGGTGGCATCTTCGGCCCGGCCGTTCCCGCCGTGGCGGCCAGCTATGCCAGTTCGACCCGGCAGACCGGCGCCTACCTGCAGGACCAGATCAAGTTCGACGACAAATGGGTACTGCTGCTCGGCGGCCGTCAGGACTGGGCCAAGCAGAAGGAAGACGCCGTCTTCGACGAGTACAAAAGCCGCCAGGACAGCGACGCCTTCACCAAGCGCGCCGGCCTGGTGTACCTCGCCGATAATGGTCTGGCACCGTTCATCAGCTACAGCGAATCCTTCGAGCCCCAAAGCGGTACCGATTTTTTCGGCCAGGATTTCGCCCCGACCGAGGGCGAGCAGTACGAGATCGGCATCCGCTACCAGCCGCCAGGCGGCAACAGCCTGTACTCGGCAGCGATCTACCAGCTGACTCAGAGCAACGTGCTGACCAACGACCCCGACCCCGCGCATCCCTTCTCCCAGGTGCAGACCGGAGAAAAGCGCTCGCGCGGTCTGGAATTGGAAGCCAAGACCGATATCGGCAACGCCAGCCTGACCGCTGCCTACGCCTACACCGAAGCGGAAGTGACCAAAAGCAATGCCGGCAACGAGGGCCAGAGGAACGGCGGCATGCCGCGCAATATGTTCTCGGTATGGGGCGACTATCGCTTCGGTCAGGTCGGCCCTGGCCAGCTGCGTGCCGGCGCAGGCGTGCGCTACGTCGACGAGGTGCCGGGCCTGTTCAACACCAGTGTCGTAGCGCCGTCCTACACCCTGGTCGACGCCATGCTCGGCTACGAAGTCGGCCCCTGGGACCTGACCCTCAACGCCAGCAACCTGACCGACGAGGACTACGTGAACTACACCTACGCCGCCTTCTACGGCGCCGAGCGCCAGGTCACCGCTGGTGTTGCCTACCGCTGGTAAGCAAATACCGGTTCAATAAAAACGCCCGCAGTTGCGGGCGCTTTTATTCCACAGGGCGCGCATGCGCGCCTGCATAGGCTATCGGTGCGCACAGCGCACCTAAACGATCTCTACTGCGCCCAAGGCGGCGGTGGCGGCTCATCGCGCGGGGCATCCTCGGCATTGCGCAGGGCTTCCAGGCGCTGCTGTTCGAGCAGGGCGGCCTTGATCTCGCGCATCACCGCATCCACGTCGGCGCTTTCTTCCGGTTCGTCGAACTGGCCGGTGAGCTGGCTTTCCGGGGTCAGCTTGCCCTCTTCGTAGAGAGCCCACATTTCCTTGGCGTAGCGGGTCTCCAGCAGCTCCGGGGCGAACTGGCCGAAGTACTCGGCCATGTTGCGCACGTCGCGTTCGAGCATGCTGAAGGCATGGTTGTTGGCGGCTGCGTCCACCGCCTGCGGCAGGTCGATGATCACCGGGCCATAGGGGTCGAGAAGCACGTTGAATTCCGACAGGTCGCCATGCACCAGACCGGCGCAGAGCATCTTGACGATCTCGCCGATCATGAAGGCGTGGAATTCTCGGGCGTCCTCGGGCAACAGGTCGACATCGTTGAGGCGCGGCGCAGCATCACCATAGCCATCGTCGACCATCTCCATCAGCAGCACGCCGTCGAGGAAGTCGTAGGGCTTGGGCACACGCACGCCAGCGGCGGCCAGGCGGAACAGCGCGGCCACCTCGGCATTCTGCCAGGCATCCTCCTGCTCCTTGCGACCGTACTTGCTGCCCTTGGCCATGGCACGGGCGTCGCGGCTATTGCGCGTCTTGCGCCCTTCCTGGTACTCGGCGGCCTGGCGGAACCCGCGTTTGTTGGCCTCCTTGTAGACCTTGGCGCAGCGCAGCTCACCGGCGCAGCGAACGACATAGACCGAGGCTTCCTTGCCGCTCATCAGCGGCCGCACCACCTCGTCGATCAAACCATCTTCGAGCAGGGGTTCCAGGCGTTTCGGGGTTTTCATCGAACTGATCGGGTTTCCACTGGTGACAATTCCGCCCTTATACGGCAATCCGTCGCCGCCGCCCAGCTAGCCCGCCACCAGCGAGCGCCTTAATGCTTCGATGGCGTAGCGCACCTTGGCCGGTTGGGCATCGCGCCGGGGCGTGACCAGATGCAGGCCAATGGGCGCCGGCTGCCACTGCGGCAACACCGCCAGCAGCTCACCGCGGGCCAGCAACTCGCGGATTTCCGGCTCCGGCTGCAACGACAACCCCATGCCCGCCAGGGTGAACTGGCGCACAGAGAGGATGTTATTGCACACCACCCTCCCCTCCACCCGCAGGCGCTGCAGCGCACCGCCCGGCCCGTGCAGCGTCACCTGGCCGCCACGCTCGTGGCCGAGGCTGAGCCAGTCCAGCTCGCTCAGCCGCTCCGGGCTGTCGATCAGGCCGCAGCGCGCCAGGTAGGAAGGAGCCGCGCATAGCAGCATCGGCCAGTCGCCAATATGCCGGCCAACCAGGCTGGAGTCCTCCAGGCTGCCGACCCGGATAGCCAGGTCGATGCGCTGCTCGATCAGGTCGATTTGCTCGTCCTGGAAAAACAGCCGCAGGCTCAGTTGCGGATGGGCCCGAAGCAGCGGCGCCAGAGCATCGGTGACCAGATGGCCGGAGAAGCCCACCGGCGCGGCGATGCGCAGCTCTCCCACCGGGGCATCGCGCAGCTCGGCCAGGCGCTGCTCGGCCTGTTCGGCCAGCTGCACGATCTGTCGGCAGCTCTGGTACAGCTGCTCGCCAGCCTCGGTCAGGGTCAGGCGCCGGGTAGTGCGGTGCAGCAGGCTGACCTGGGTGCCCTCTTCCAGCTTGCGAATCTGCTGGCTGACTGCCGAGGCGGTCATTCCCAGCGCCTCACCCGCCGCCACCATGGAGCCCTTCTCCACAACAGTGGCAAACAGGGCCATGCGTTTGAGCTGCTCCAATTATTAAGCTCCGCTTAATTGTCAAAGCGGATTAGGCGTCTTTTTCCAACCTTTATCCAGCGGTGATTATCTGTGCCACACATACCTCACAAAGGATGCTCCATGAAAATCGCCCTGATCGGCGCCACCGGCTACGTCGGTGCCGCCCTGCTGGAAGAAGCCCTGAACCGCAGCCATCAAGTGACCGCCCTGATCCGCCATCCGGAGAAGCTGCCGCAGCGCGCCAACCTCACCGCCACCCAGGCAGATGTTCATGACGTGGCCGCTTTGAGCGAGCAACTGCGTGGCCACGATGCGGTGCTCAGCGCCTTCAACCCCGGCTGGGGCGTGGCCGATATCCGCGAGCAGTTCGTTAGCGGCAGCCACGCCATCGTTGCCGCCACCAAGGCAGCCGGCGTTAAACGCCTGCTGGTGGTCGGCGGCGCCGGCAGCCTGTACGTGGCGCCGGGCAAACAACTGATCGACAGCGAAGGCTTCCCCGCCGAATACAAGGAAGGCGCCGAGGGTGCGCGCCAGGCGCTCAACCAATTGCGCGACGAGGCCGAGCTGGAGTGGACTTTCCTCTCCCCCGCCGCACACCTGGAGCCGGGCCCGCGTACTGGCCAGTTCCGCCTGGGCGGTGACGACCTGCTCCTCAAGGATGGCCAGCCGGGACACATCTCGGTAGCCGACCTGGCCGTTGCCTTGCTCGACGAAACCGAGCAGCCGCGCCATGTGCGCCAGCGCTTTACCCTGGCCTACTGAGGAGTCCGCCATGAGCCATGTGCAATCCCGCGCCTTCGTCGCCACCGACACGCCGGGGCGTTACATCGGGCGCCTGTGCAAGCACTTCGCGCACAAGATCCCGGTGAGCTTCGACGAACAGCAGGGACGTATCGAATTCGAGCTCGGCCTAGCCCTGCTGCAGGCAGAAGACGGTGGATTGGCGCTGAGCGTACAGGCCGCCAACGACGGCGACCGGCAGAGGCTCGAACAGGTGGTGGGCAGCCACTTCGAGCGCTTCGCCTGGCAGGAAGCGCTGACACTGGACTGGCAGGCGCGAGAGTAAGGAACCCTCAGCTCGGCGGCAGCGTCAGCTCGATGCTCTCGCCGAGTGACTCTTCCAGACGCTGCAGCTCGTAGTGGATGGCGGCGGCATCGTCGGCATGCTCGCGGGCGATCACCGCAAAACGGTCAGCGGCCTCGATGAAAGCCAGCACCGCCGAGGGGTCAAAGCGGGTGCCGCTGGCGGCACTGATCTGCGCCACCGCGTCAGCATGCTCCACCGATTGGCGATAGGTATGCCGGCTGGTCAGCTCCTCGTAGGTGCCGACCACCGCCATCAGCCGCGCAGCCAGGGGAATCTGCTCGCCGCGCAGGCCCTGCGGATAACCGCCACCATCCCACTGCTCATGCTGGCTGTAGACGATGTCACGAGCATCGCGCAGGAAGTCCGGCACGCTGCCCAGCTTGGCTTCTGCGGCCATCAGGGCATCGCGCCCGGCCGTGGTGTGGCCGTGCAAGAGCTTGAGGTCGTCGCCCTGCAGCGGCACCGGGCTGAGCAGGATGCGATCCGGCAGTACCAGCTTGCCTATGCCGTGCAGCAGCGCCGACTTGCCCAGTTGGGTGGCGCGCGCCTGGTCCAGCTCGGCGGTCAGCAGCGGTTGTTGGCGAGCCAGGGTGGCGGTCAGCTCCACCATGTAACGTTCGATGCGTGCCAGGTGCTTGCCGCAGGGGTTGTCACGCATGGCGGCGAGGCTGGCCATGGCTTCGATGGTCACTTCCTGCAGGCGCTGGATATCACGCGTGCGGCGGCGCACTTCCCATTCCAGGTATTCACTCTTGTCCCGCAGGAAGTCGGCGCTGGCCTTGAGTTGCAGCTGGGCGCGAACCCGGGCGAGAACGATGGGCGGGCTGATCGGCTTGGTGATGTAGTCCACCGCGCCCAGGTCGAAGCCCTGCTGCTCGTCAGCCTGTTCAGTCTTGGCGGTGAGGAAGATCACCGGGATCTCGGCCGTGGCAGGGTCGGCCTTGAGCCGACGACAAACCTCATAGCCGTCCATTTCCGGCATCATGATGTCGAGCAGGATCAGGTCCGGCGCGGGATCGCCAGCAGCGATGCGCAAGGCCTTGGCGCCGTGGTTGGCGACCTTGACCCGATAGCTGTCGGCCAACAGCTCACTCATCAGCGTGAGGTTCTCTGGCATGTCGTCCACCAGCAGCACCAGCGGCTGGTCAGGCCGATCGAGCATGTCCACCATCATTCATCCCTCAGAGGCTGATCCCATGCCGCGACGCGGCCTGGCGCAACAATTCCCCGGCCCGTTCGAAATCGAAACCGTGCACCGCCGCTGCCAGTTGGCTGTACCCCTCATTAAAGGTGCTGCGCAGCAGTTCGGCCTGCTCTTCGAAGACTTTTCCGGCACGCGGATCATCCTCCAGAAACAACTGCTGCAACTGCAGGCACAGCGGCCGCAGTTGCTCATCGTCGACCACCACCTGCGGGCCGGGCGTCTGCAATGCCTGGATGGCCTCGACCAGCGGCGCGAGGGTACGCTCCAGCTCGGCCAGCAGCGCGCCCAGCTCGTCGTGACGAGCATCCTTGATCGCGCTTTCCACCGCCGCCGCCTGGGTCGCCAAGTCGACGGCACCGAGGTTGCCGGCCAGGCCCTTGAGGCTGTGCGCCTCACGCTCGGCACTCTCCTGCTCACCTGCGATCAGCGCCGCCCGCAGGCGCTCGACGACATCCGCCTGGCCGCTGGCAAACTTGTCCAACAGGCGCAGGTACAACTCCGGCTTGCCGAGCACGCGACGCATGCCGCTGGCCAGATCCACGCCCGGCAACGGCCAGTTCGGCAGTACCACCGGGCTCGCCAACGTCTGTACCGCCTCACGGACCTGCAACCAGCGGCTCAGGGTCGCCCACAGCTCGGCGGGTTCGATCGGCTTGCCCAAGTGATCATTCATCCCTGCCGCCAGGCAACGATCGCGGTCGGCGGGCATGGCATTGGCAGTCATCGCCACGATGGGCAGCTCGGTGAAACGCGGCTCGCTGCGCAGCACGGCGGTAGTGGCGAGGCCGTCCAGCACCGGCATCTGCATGTCCATCAGCACCAGCGCGTAATGCCCATCAGCAGCAGCGCGCAGTAGGTCGAGGGCGATCTGGCCGTGCTCGGCCTGGTCGATCTGCAGGCCGCTCTCCTGCAACAGGCCACAGGCCACCTCGCGATTGAGTTCGTTGTCCTCGACCAGCAACACGCGCTGGCCACTGAAATCCGGCACCGTCTCCCCCACCGGCAGACGTGCAAAGCCTTGCGCACTACCCACACCACCCAGACTGCGGATTACCGCATCGAACAGCAGTGAGGGGTTGAGCGGCTTGAGCAACACGTCCTCGATGCCTGCCCGCTCGGCGCCGACCAGCACCTCCTCACGACCGTGGGCGGTAGCCATCAACAGATGCGGAGGTGGTTGCAGGCCCAGTTCGCGCACCCGGCGGGCAGTCTCAAGGCCATCCATGCCAGGCATTTGCCAGTCCAGCAGAATCAGCTCGAAGGGCTCCCGACGCAGCGCCGCCTCCTGCACAAGCTGCAGCGCCAGCCGGCCGGAGTTCACCGCCTCGACGCGGAAGCTCATGCTCTCCAGCATGTCGCGCATGACCTGGCGGGCACTGTCGTTGTCGTCCACGACGAGCACCCGGCGGCCGCGCAGATCGGTCTGGGCCAGCAACCGCTGGCTCTGCCGGGGCGCAATACCCAGAGGCACACGACACCAGAACAGACTGCCTCGCCCCGCCTCGCTCTGCGCCCCGACATGTCCACCCATGGCCTCCGCCAGGCTCTTGCAGATGGCCAGGCCCAGGCCCGTTCCACCGTACTTGCGGGTCGTCGAGCTGTCGGCCTGTTGGAAGGACTCGAACAGCCGACTCTGCTGCTCGCTGGTCAGGCCGATACCGGTATCGCGCACGCCCATGTACAGCAGCAGTGACTCCTCCCCACGCTGCTCGGCCCGCAGGATCACCTCGACTTCGCCCTGCTCGGTGAACTTCACCGCGTTGTTGGCGTAGTTGACCAGTATCTGCCCCAGCCGCAACGGGTCACCCAGCAGATGCTGCGGCAACTCGGGATCGAGGTTGAATACCAACTCCAGGCCCTTGCTGCCGACCTTGTCGCCGATCAGGCTGGAGAGGTTCTCCAGCACCTGCTGCAGGTCGAACTCGATATGCTCGATAGTCAGCTTGCCGGCCTCGATCTTGGAGAAGTCGAGGATGTCGTTGATGATCCCCAGCAGGTGCTGGCCGGCCTGCTGGATCTTGTTCAGGTAGTCGCGCTGGCGTGGATTCAACTCGGTCTTCATGGCCAGGTGCGACATGCCGATAATGGCGTTCATCGGCGTGCGTATTTCATGGCTCATGTTCGCTAGAAAGTCCGACTTCAGCCGCGCCGCCTCCTCGGCCAGTTCCTTGGCTCGCTCCAGATCCTCTTCGACCTGCTTGCGCAGCGTGATGTCGCGGCTGACACCCACCAGGCCGAGCAACCGGCCACGGTCGTCATGGAAGGTGGCGCGCAGGGTATCGAACACCGCGCGCCGACCGTCCGGGTACAGTGACCAGCCCTCGCTCTCGTAGGGCCCGGGCCAGTTCAAGGCAGTCAGGTCATGCTCGGTACGAATCGCTGCCCAGTCGGGGTGCAGCAGGTCTTCATCGCGGAAGCCACGGATATCCTCGCGCGGCCGGCCGAACAGCTCGGCACAGGCTTGGTTGACGCCGACATAGCGGCCCTCGGTGTCCTTGAACCAGATCGGGTCGGGAATCGCGTTGATCAGCGCCTCAAGGGTGCTTCGCTGGCGCTGTGCCTCGGCCTCTGCGCGCTGGCGCTCGGCGATCTGTACCGCCAGGCGGCGATTCCACAGCAGTACGAAAGTGATCAGCGCCAGCAGACCAAGCAGGTACGGCCAGCCCACCTCGAGCAGACGCCGCCAGTTGAAGGCGGTGAGCGGCGGCAACCAACGCTCCTGGATCGCCTCCTGCTCCTGGCCGCTCAGGTCGAGCAGTGCAGCATTCAGCAGGTCGACCAGCTGCGCCTCGTCGCGGCGGACGGCAAAGTGGAATTCGCTGTTGGCCAGGCCTGTTTCACCGCGCAATTCCAGGTTGGTCAGGTTGAGTTCACGGATCAGGTAGCTGGCCACGATCATGTCGCCGACATAGGCATCGGCGCGCCCGGAAGATACCGCGCGCAACGCCGCCTCGGTGTCGCGCACCTCCAGCAGGCGCACATCCGGTACCTTCTCGCGCAGCGCCTGCTGGAGCACGTAACCGCGCTCGATGGCCACCCTCTTGCCCGCCAGGTCTCCCGGACGCTGCACTGACACATCGGCGCGGGTGAAGATCAGGCTGCTACTGACCAGGTATGGGTCGCTGAACGCCATGGTCGTCTCACGCTCGGCCGTACGCGCCACAGAGGGCAGCAAGTCGACTCTGCCTTCATGCAAGGCGAGCAGTGCAGTGTTCCAATCATCTAGCAGCACCGGCTCGAGCCGCAGGCCGAGGCGCTGGGCCAATAGCCCCAGATAGTCTCCGCTGAGCCCCCGGTGTTGACCTTGCTCGTCGATCACGTCGAACGGCGGCCAGCCGTTGCGCTCGACACCCACTCGCAGCACCGGGTGCTCGCGCAGCCATTGCCGATCGGCGTCGCTCAGGCGCAGGTCTGCCAATGCGTGCAGCGACAACAGGCAGAGCAGGAGCAGGCTGCACAGGCGCAACATGGAGGCGTCTTCCGTGGCGGGTGGACTTTCAGCATAGGCTTTGAAAGTCAGATGCGGATTGGCAGCGCCGCCACGGGGATCGACAATCGACGCATGCACATTTTCAGGACCGCCCTGTCGGGAGATCTGTCATGTTCGACCAGGACCAATGCTGGCAAGCCGTATGCGACCGAGATGCCGAGCAGGACGGCCAGTTCGTCTTCGCCGTGCGCAGCACTGGCATCTACTGCCGTCCCAGTTGCCCGGCGCGTCGGCCGCGCCGTGACAACGTCAGCTTCCATGTCGACCCGGTCAGCGCCGAAGCCGCTGGCTATCGCCCATGCAAACGCTGCTCGCCACAAGGCAAGAGCACGGCCGAACAGCTCGACGAACTGGTGGTGGCCGCCTGCCGTATGCTGGAAAACAGCGAGCGAGCGCCGACGTTGGATCAGTTGGCCGCCCGCATCGGCCTGTCCGCCTCGCACCTGGCCCGAGCCTTCAAGGTTCGCACCGGCATGACGCCCAAGGCCTGGTTCGAAGCCCACCGCCGCCAGCGTCTGGACAGCGCCCTACCCCGCTCAGACTCGGTGCTGCAGGCGGCGCTCGACGCCGGCTACTCCGGCACCCGCGCCCTGTACGAACAGCCCGCCGCGTTGAGCCCGGCACAACGGCGACAGAAAGGCGCCGGAGAGGTGCTGCGCTACGCCATCACCCTCTGCCCGCTCGGCTTGCTGCTGCTCGCCGCCAGCGACAGGGGCGCCTGCGCCGTGCTGTTCGGTGACGACGAGTACGAACTGGAGACCGAACTGCAGCAGCGCTTCGCCGCCGCAGAGCTGCGCCGCGACCAACGCGGGCTCCGCGACTGGCTGCGCGAAGTGGTCGTACAGATCGAGGAACCGGCGCGCGCCGCCCATCTACCGTTGGACATGCGTGGCACTGCCTTCCAGCAGCAGGTCTGGCAGGCCCTGCGCGAGATTCCACCGGGGCAGACGCGGCGCTATGGCGAGTTGGCCGAACATCTCGGCAGCCACGCCCGCGCCGTGGCCCGCGCCTGTGCCAGCAATCCGCTGGGCCTGCTGGTGCCATGTCATCGGGTGATAGGGGCCAGCGGTGCGCTCACCGGCTATCGTTGGGGCGTGCCGCGCAAACAGGCGTTGCTGCAGAAGGAAGGCGTCATAGTCGAGTAACGGGCTTGCGACGCGGCGCCTTCGGGCTGAAGCTATGCGGCCCGAAGGAGAGCCCATGGATATCGTCGAACTCACCCGCCGCCTGCACGCCATCCGCGACCACAATGACTGGCGCCGTTTCCACAGCCCGAAGAACCTGGCCATGGCTGCCAGCGTCGAGATGGCCGAACTGGTGGAAATCTTCCAGTGGCAGACCGAGGACGAGTCGCGTCAGCTCTCCGACGAACAACGCGAACACGCCGGCCAGGAGGTCGGCGACATCGTGCTCTACCTCCTGCTGCTGTGCGCCGAGGCCGGCATCAACATGGAACAGGCGGTACGCGCCAAGCTGGCCGACAGCGAGAGGCGCTTCAAGTGACCGACAGACACTTTGACGAATTGGCGACCCGCTTCGCCGAAAAGATCTACGGCGGCGCCAAGGGTGCCATCCGCCTGGCCGTGCTGCAGGCCGATCTCAAGGAAGCGCTGCCGGAACGCCCGTTGCGTGTACTCGATGTCGGTGCCGGCCTTGGCCACATGAGCCTGTGGCTGGCCCAGCGTGGCCACAGCGTGACCCTGGCCGAACCGGCCGAACCGATGCTCGAAGGCGCGCGCCAGCGCTTTGCCGAAGCGGGAGTGGAGGCGCGCTTCATCCAGGCGCCCTGGCAGGATCTGCTCGGCCAGCTGACAGAGCCCTACGACCTGGTGCTGTGCCACGCGGTGCTGGAGTGGCTGGCAGAACCGCATGCGATTCTGCCGGTGCTGCACCAACTGGTCGCACCCGACGGCTGGCTGTCGCTGGCCTTTTACAACAAGGATGCGCTGGTCTATCGCAACCTACTCAAGGGCCACTTCCGCAAGCTGCGCAAGGAACGCTTCGCCGGCGAAGGGCAGAGCCTGACCCCGCAAAAGCCGCTCGATCCGCGCGAGCTGGCGGCGCAACTCGACAACCACTGGCGGGTCGAAAGCCAGAGCGGCGTGCGGGTGTTCCACGACTACATGCCGAGTGACTTCCAGGCCAAGGCCGAACTAGCCGATCTGCTGGAGATGGAGCTGGCACACCGCCGCCACCCGACCTTCGGCGGCCTTGGTCGCTACCTGCATTGGCTGTGCCGGCCGCTCTAGATCGCCTATCCGAGCTATGCTGAGGAGAATGCCGAACGCATTCCACGGACCGTCATGAAACGCCTTTCGCTCCTATCCGCCCTGATCCTGCTGAGCGCCTGCCAGGGCAGCAATCCCTACATCGCCGATGGCAAGCCGCTGCCAGCTGCGCCACCGGACGCCGCTGGGCATTTCGACAGCAGCGCCTATCCGGCACCCCCACGCGACTACGGCCGCTACCGCGACTGGCGCTGGCGCCAACAACCGGCCGGCAGCGCCTGGGCAGACGGCGCCCTGGTGGCCGAAGCGGTAGGCGGAGGCCTGGACCAGCGCGGCCTGCGGCCTGTGCGTGAGGGCAAGGCGGCCGATCTGGAAGTGAGCGCCGCACTGCACCTGGAAAAGCGCCAGTACCAGGTGCGCGACGACTACGGCAGCTACTACGGCAATGGCCCCTACGGCGACCACTACGGCATGTACGGCAGCGTGCCGCTGGTGCGCACCTACGAGGTGGAGGTCGCAGTGGTGCAGATTGAGATGTTCGACGGTGTCAGCGGCCAGGCGGTCTGGAGCGGCAGCGCCGAGGCGCGCAGCCAGGGCAGCCAGAGCGAGCGCGCCGATGCCCTGCGCCGGGCGGTGACGGATGCCCTCGGCGCCTATCCGCCAGAATGACATGAGCTTGCCGAACCACTCGGCATGCAGTTCGATACGGGTTCAACCCTTGGAGGTTTTCATCATGTTCCCCCGCCTGCTGCTGATACCGCTGATGCTGTTCCTGGCTGCTTGCCAGAGCGTCAACGTCGAACGCGATTTCGACGCCAGCCGCGACTTCGGCGCCTACCGCAGCTGGAGTTGGCAGGAGCCGGCACTGCAGTACCGCCCGGATGATCCTCGGATCAAGAGCGACCTCACCGAGCAGCGCATTCGCGACGCCATCACTCAACAGCTCGACCAACGGGGCCTGCGTCCGGCCGCAGCCGGCGGCGCCGGGGACCTCAAGGTACAGGCCTGGCTGATCATCGACGAGCGCCAGGATCAGGTCAGCACCAACTATGGCGGCTACTGGGGTGGTTATTGGGGAGGCGGCTGGGGCGGCCCGGCGTACACCGAGACCCGCAATGTGGACTACAAGGTGGCCACCATCCAGGTCGACCTGTTCGACGGTAAGGACGGCAAGCTGGTCTGGCGCGGCAGCGCCGAGCAGGTCATGCGCCAGTCGCCGCCGACACCCCGCGAGCGCGAAGCCGCCATCCACACCACAGTAGCCAAGGTGCTGGGACAATACCCACCGCAATGAGCGACCAACTGCTTAGCCACCATCCAGCCAGCGACACCGATCTCGACGCCGTCGTGCGTTTCGTGCGCAACGCCGACGAGCTGTTCTATGCCTTTCCCAAGGCCCACTGGCCGCTGACCCGCGAACAGCTGGCGACCGCCTGCGCCGAACGCCGCGGCAGCACCCTGGCCCTGCTCGACGGGCGACCAGCCGGTTTCGCCAATTTCTATCAGAGCGAACCCGGCAAGTACTGCGCGCTGGGCAATCTGATGATCGCGCCCTGGGCCCGAAGCCAAGGCGTGGCGCGCTACCTGATCGGGGTGATGGAGCAGCTCGCGCGACGCGACTTTGCCGCTCGAGAACTGAAGGTCTCCTGTTTCAACGACAACACTGCCGGACTGCTGCTCTATGCGCGCCTGGGCTATCGCCTGATCGACCTGGTCGAACGCCCTCGGGGCGAACAGCGCGTGGCGCTGGTTCAGTTCTCCAAGGCACTTGGAAGCTGACCATCAGGACAGCAAGGCGCATACTACCCAGCCCATTTTTCGGAGACATCCATGCCCAACTGGTGGCTGCTCGCCCTGCCCCTGCTCGCCGGCGCCGTGATGCCGCTGCAGGCCGGTATCAACGGCCAACTGGCCAAGCACCTGTCCAGCGTCATGGCCGCCGCCCTGGTGTCTTTCCTGGTCGGCACCCTGGCCCTATTGATCATTGTCCTGTCGCAACGTGAAGTCTCCGGACTCGCGGCGTTCAAGGGGTTGTCCTGGTGGCACTGGAGTGGTGGCCTGATGGGCGCCTTCTTCATCGCCACTGCCGCCTTCGCCGGGCCGCGCATCGGCGCCCTGCTGTTCATGGTGCTGGTACTGGCCGGCCAGCTGGGCATGGCCCTGCTGCTCGACCACAACGGCTGGGCAGGCTTCCGTGAAGCTCCCATTACTGCCGGTAAGGCCGCGGGCCTTGCCCTGATCGTTGGCGGTGTCTGGCTCATTCGTCGCGGCTGACGACGAAATGCTGGCACTTTGCTTTCTTTGCCCGATTGCCAACGCTATGCTGCTGATATGCCGCATTTGTGATCACATCAGCACATGGCTCCCGACTCCCAGTTCCTCCGCAACACCTCCTTCATCCTTCTCCGGGAAAGCCAGGACACCCGCGTTCGCACGCGCCTGGGCGGTATCTACTACCTGCTCGCCTGGGTCCTGACCTGGAGTTTCAGCAGCGCACCGGGCGACATGCAAACCCTCGGGCTGACCGGCACCCTGTTCTTCGCCTTGATGATGGCCCTGCGCTGGCTGCACCGCCTGCCGGCCCAGCAGAGCGACGGCTGCCTGCGCCAATGGATCGACCGCCATTGGACACTGATTCTGATCACCAGCCTGGGCTGGGGCTTGGCCCATGCCTGGGCACTGCTGCGCCCCGAGTTCGAACCCTCGCGGATGATCGCCACCCTCAGCACCGTGGCCTTCAGCACTGCCATGGCCTTCAACTTCCCCATGCGCAAGGCCCGCTGCGTAGTGGCCATCCTGCTGCTGTACGCCCCAGGGCTGATTGCGCTGGCTACCCAGTGGGCCAGCCAGGAGGCGCTGGCGGTAACGCTTGGTTTCTACCTCAGCTACCTGCTGCTGGCGCTGAACCGCAGCCACCGCGAATACCATGCGACCCTGACCATGGAGCAGCAACTGGTCGACCAGCGTGAGCGCTACGATCAGCTCAGCCGTACCGACAGCCTGACCCAGTTGGGCAACCGTCTGCAGTTCAACAGCCTGTTCCCGGCCATGGTCGCCAACGCCCGGCGCCAAGGCTCACCGCTGTCACTGGTGTTGCTGGATATCGACTTCTTCAAGCGCATCAATGACGAACATGGCCACAGTAGCGGCGACGCCTGCCTGAGTGACTTTGCCGAGCACATGCGCCAGGTATTCCGCCGCGACAGTGATGCCCTGCTGCGCCTGGGCGGCGAGGAGTTCGGGGTATTGATGCCCGATACTTCCCTGGAAGAAGCCAGCAGTCTGGCCGAGCGCTTCCGCGTCGAACTGGCCACCGCTGGCTTCGAACTGAACGGGCAGTCCCTGCCGCTGACCACCAGCCTGGGTGCCGGCATCTTCGACCCGACCCGCGACGAGACCGCCGAAGCCTTCTTCAAGCGCGTCGACGACGCCCTCTACCGGGCCAAGGCCGAAGGCCGCGACCGCCTGGCGCTGGCCGACGTTTAGAGTCTGCCGCCCCGACTCATTCGCCGACCTGGAACTCCACCCGTGCCGTCGCCCCACTCTGGTCGAGCAGACTGAGCTGATACAGGCCGGCCGCCGACAGCTTCTGCTCGATACTTTCCCCCGGCTCGCTCTCGCCCACTGGCACGCCGTTGAGGAACCACCAACGCGTGCCGCTACCGCCCAGCGCCGAAAGCTTCAGCTGCAACGGCCCGACGCTGCTGGCCGGGCGGCGCAGACGATCACCCTCGCGCACCCCGACGATGGACAGCGGCGCCGTCGGCAACGGCAGTGCCGGCGGGCACTCGGCCGAGGCCACCGGCAGGCGTGCGGCACGCCGCTCGCGTCTTGGCAACCAGGGTTCCAGCGGTGCGGGCCATAAGGCGATCTGGGTCTCCCGCGCCCCCTCGCAGCTGGCCGCCACCTGACTGCCGCGCTCATCCAGCCAGACTCGCTGGCTCAATCCCAGCCCCAGCGGCTGGTCGGATGCCTGCAAGGTCGGCGGCGTGGTGCCATCCAGGGTCCAAGCGAAGCGCTGGCGCCGGCAGTTGGGGTCATTGCGTGGCAGTTCCTGGCCCAGCGGCCAGCAGATGGCCGCCACGCCGAGGCTCACCGGCACTTCCTGCACGGGCGGTACCAGGCCCCGCTGGCGGTCACGGTTGACCAGCAGATCGTGCACCTGCAGCAGCAACGGCGCGGCCGAAGCCAGGCCGAACTGGCCGGGCACCGGCGTGCCATCCGGCCGACCGATCCACACGCCGATCAGGTGCCGCGGGCCAACACCGATGGCCCAGGCATCACGGAAGCCATAGCTGGTGCCGGTCTTCCAGGCCAGCACCGGGCGCTGCACCAGTTCGGCCCGTGGGTCGCGATCCGGGCGCGCTTGCCCGGCGAGGATGCGCCGCACTATCCAGGCCGATCCCGGCGACAGCAGGCGCCGCTCATGCAAGGCGTCCTGCGGCTGCAACCGAGGCCGCGCAGCCAGACCAGCGCGAGCGAAGGCACTGTAGCCGGCCACCAGCTCCTCTAGCCGGCTGCCGGCGCCGCCGAGGATCAGTGCCAGGTTCGGCTCGGCGCCGACCGGCAGCGCCAGCGGCACGCCTGCTCCACGCAACTCGCCGGCGAAGCGCTTCGGCCCGTAGATCTCCAGCAGTTGCACCGCAGGCAGATTGAGCGAGGTGGCCAGCGCCTCACTGGCCGACACCGGGCCGATGAAGCCGGCGGCGAAGTTGCCCGGCCGGTAATCGCCATAGCGGCGCGGCACGTCCTGCAGCAGCGACTCGGAATGGATCAGCCCGGCGTCCATGGCCAGGCCGTAGAGGAACGGTTTGAGGGTGGAACCGGGCGAGCGCTGGGCGCGGATCATGTCGACATGGCCGAATCGGCGCTCGTCGCCGACATCCAGCGAGCCCAGGTAGGCGCGCACCGCCATGCTCTCGCTGTCCACCACCAGGATGGCCGCCGAGGTGCGCTCCGGCAGGCGCGCGCGCCAACCCAGCAGCAGATATTCCAAGCGTCGCTGCAGGTTGGCGTCGATTGTGGTGCGGATCAACGGCGGGCTGCCCGCCACGTTCAGCCGCCGCGCCAGCAGCGGCGCCAGATCGGGCTCGCGGCGCGGCGCCAACAGCACCGGCTCCTGCAGCGCCTCGTCCACCGCCGACTGCGGCCATTGCTGGAACTGCGCCAAGCGTCGCAGCACTTTGTCCCGTGCGGCCTGGGCGCGCTCGGGGTGGCGGTCCGGGCGCAGCCGACTGGGCGCCTGTGGCAGCACCGCGAGCAGCGCGGCCTCGGCGCGGGTCAGCTGGCTCGGCGACTTGCCCAGGTAGGCCCAGCTGGCCGCCGCCACACCCTGCAGCGTGCCGCCGAAGGGTGCGCGGTTCAGGTACAGGGCGAGAATCTCGTCCTTGGACAGGTGCCACTCCAGCTGCAGGGTGCGCCACAGTTGCTTGAGCTTGCCAGCCAGGGTCCGCTCGTGCGGATCGAGCAGGCGCGCCACCTGCATCGACAAGGTGCTGCCGCCGGACAGCACGCGCCCGCCACTGAGGTTCTGCCAGGCAGCGCGGCCCAGGGCCAGCGGGTTGACCCCGGGGTGCTCGTAGAACCAGCGGTCCTCGTAGGTCAGCAGCGCCTGCAGGTAATAGGGCGAGACCTGGTCCGGCGCCACCGGGTAGCGCCACACCCCATCGGCATCGGCGAAGCGCCACAGCGGCGTGCCGTCTTCGGCCAGCACCACACGGGCTAGGCCATCTTCCGGCAGCGGCAGGGGAAACAGCCAGTCGGCCGTCCACAACACTAGCAGCAGGGCGAGCGGCAACCCTAGCCAGGGTCGGCGCAGGAGCCACCAGAGGCGCGGAAGGGACGACATGTTCATCGGCTCGGGTACTTCGCCATGGACGGGCTCGGACGCAACGGGGGGAACTCGGCTCGGGCCCATGCAGCCCAAGCTTGAGGATCACCAGCAGAGTGTAAGGAAGGATCGATGGGAACCGAGAGCTTCTTCGAGCGACTGGGCGAGATACTGGGCAACTTCATTCGTGTCCTGGTCGAGGCTCTGACCGGCTTCTTCCGCATGATCGGTCAGGCCGGGGCCAACTTCATCGACGGGCTGTCCCGCTCGCTGGGCATGGACCCGAACTGGATCAGCATCCTGGTGCTGATCATCGGCCTGCTGTTGCTGGTCAGCGCGGTACGCGCCTTCCTGCGCGGCTCGATCATCTGGGGCCTGATCGTCCTGTTGCTGGCGCTCTGGGTGTTGAGCCTGCTGATCGGCTGAGTCTGCTGCTGGATTGGCGGCCCCGGCGCGTGCCGGGGCTGCCATCACTCAGCGCTCGCGCACCACCAGCTGCGCCGGTGCGGCGCCCACCGCGTTCCAGGCCGGGCGATACATCGACTCCACCTGGGGCGGCGGCACCCGGTAGGTGCCGGGGGTGACGGCGCGGGCCAGGTACAGCAGGTGGGTGGTGTCATAGCCGTTCACGTCCAGGGCGGCGACGAAGCGGTCATCGCGGAATTCCTGGTGCTTGATCGCGGCGTTCTGCATCGACTTCTGCCACTCCTTCACCGCACTGCTGGCGTCGTCCAGGCTGGCGGCGCTCTGCGCCAGATTCTGGTTCTCCAGCTCCAAGCCGGCCGGCAGCAGGTCCACCACCAGGGCGTCGGGCACCCGCTCCTCGGCGCGAACGGCCAAGTGCACCAGCACCAGCTGGCCGCTGGCCAGGTTGCCCAGGTCCAGCGGGCGACCGTCCAGGCCGTAGAAACCACGCTCGATGCTTAGGTTGTTGCCACGCGCGGCCGGTGCCGAAGTCGGATAACCGGAGATGGTCAGCTGCTGGTAGAGCTTGTCGGCGAAGCCGGTGCTCAGGCTCAGCGGCTCGCTCAGGCTGGCGCCCTCCAGCTTCAGCGCCGGCTGGCCGTTGCTCAGCTCACGCACCTGACCACCGGCTTCGAGCACGGCGTTCCAGCTCTTCTCCGGGGTCTTGATCAGGCCACGGCCGGCGAGGAACAGGGCGTTGCGCTCCTGGGTCGACAGGTAAGTCTGCAGGGCACGCTCCTCGGCCAGGCTGAACAACAGCTGGTCGCGGCTGCTGGCGCCCAGATCGTTCTCCTCCAGCAGGGCGTAGATCAACGCCTGGTCGCGCAGCGGGCTGCCGTAGTCGGCCAGCCACTCCTGGCGCTGGCGGCCGAGTCCCAGACCGAGGGCCAGGACTTCGTCGGCGCGCGGCTTGTCGCCCATCTTCTGCAGGGCCACGGCCAGCTGCACCAGCGGAAGGCCGGACTTGGCGTCGCCACGGCGGTCGTACAGCGCACGCAGGCTGCCCAGCGGCGCCTGCTGACTGCGCGCCAGCACCAGGCCGGCGTAGGCCTGCACGGCGAAGCGGGTGTGGTCGAGGTTGTCGCTGTAGCCGACGTCGACCAGCTGGCGATCCTGCAGGTAGCGCAGCAGGCGCTCGCTGGCCTTTTCCAGCGCCTCCGGCGGTACGGCGAAGCCTTGCTCGCGGGCGCGTAGGAGGAAGTCGGTGACGTAGGCGGTCAGCCAGAATTCCTCGTCGCTGTCCGAACCCCACAGGCCGAAGCTGCCGTTGTAGCGCTGCATGCCGAGCAGGCGCTCGATACCGATCTCAATGGAGTTGCGCCGTTTCTCTTCCGGCTCGCCTTCCAGACCAAGCTTCTTCAGCGTCGCGCCGTCCGCATAGAGCGACGGATACAGGCCGCTGGTGGTCTGCTCCAGACAACCGTAGGGGTAAGCCCTGAGCGCCTGAATCTGCTCGGCCAGGTTCAGCGGCGGACGGCTGGAGACGCTGAGCAGAGCCTCGCGCCCGGCCGGTTCGAAGGCCGCCAGGGTGCCGGCCGGCAGCTGCCAGCTGTCGCCCTGCAGCACGCTGCGCAGGTGCTTCTGCTGCGCCGGCCAGGCCGAACGCACGCCGATGCGCCACTCGCGGCTGAAGGCCGGCAGGTTCTCGCCCGGCAGGCTCAGGCCGTTGACCTTGACCCGCAGCACGCCGGTGCCATAACCGCCCACCGCACGCACCGGAATGCGCAGGGTGTGGCGCTGGGCCTGGTCGAGAGCCAGTGGCGCGCTGTGGCCGGCAGGGTCCGCCAGGCTGAGCTGGCCTTCGGCCTCGATCTGTACCTCGAGTTTCTGTGCGGCGCCGGACAGGTTGGTCAGGTCCAGGGCCACGCTGGTCTCATCGCCACCGGCGAGGAAGCGTGGCGCCGACAGCTCGGCCACCAGCGGCGCGGCAACCACCGTCTTGCCCTCGCCCATGCCATAGACCTCGTCGGTCCAGGCCTGAGCCATCAGGCGCAGTTCGCCGTTGAAGTCGGGGATGTCCAGGCTGACGTCGCCCTCGCCCTGGGCATTCAGCTCGATCGGCACGCTCTGCAAGGCGACTATGGTGACGCTGGTATCCGGGCGCTTGCCGCCCTTGGCCAGCGCCGCGTCGCCACCGAAGGCCAGCTTGGCCAGGCGGCCCTGGCCGGCCTCGATCAGCTGGCCGTAGACGTCGAGCTGGTCGACACCATAGGCCTTGCGACCGAACAGCTCGGCAAATGGATCAGGCGTCTTGTATTCGGTGATGTTGAGGATGCCGACGTCCGCCGCCGCCACCAGCACGTTGACCTTCTGCGGCACGCTGCCGTCGGCGTTCTTCGCCTGCACCTTGACCTTCAGCGGCTGCTGCGGGCGCATCTTCTCCGGCGCCGTCAGGCTGACCTGCAGCTGACGCGGCGCACGGTCGAACGGCAGGTGCAGCAGGCCCACGGCACGCTTGGGCGTGGCATTGGCCTTGCGCTCGCCGGGGCGGATGACCAGGGCGCTGACGTACAGGTCGTGCCGCGCCCAGTCCTTGGCCAGGGGGATGTCGAAGCTCTTGCCCTCGGCGGGCACCTCGATCTCTTCCCACCACAACGGACCATCGCTGGACTCGACCATCAGGTAGCCGCTGCCACCGGACGGCGGCGTGACGGTGACCTTGGCCGTGTCGCCGGCAGCATAGGCGGGCTTGTCCAGCGCCAACTTGACCTGGTCCGGGCGCACCGCGCCGCCTTCGGTGTTGTCCTGCCAGGAGTAACCGGCCCAGAAGCGCAGGCTGCTGGTGAGATCGGTCTCGGGGTCGGTCACTTCCACGCGGTATGGGCCCCACTCCACCGGGAAGCTGACCTTGGCGGTGCCGCCGGCGGCGACCTTGATGCCCTCCTCGCCCAGGTTGAGGAACTTCTCGTTGTAGTGGTAGTTCCAGCCCTCGCTCTCCGAGAAGCTCCAGTAGTAGTCGCGCCGCTCACGGATCAGGCGCACCTGCAGGTTGTCGCTGGCCAGCTTGTTGCCGGCCGGGTCGGCCAGCAGCACTTCGAATTCGGCCAGGCCGTCGCCATCCACGTTCTCGCCGTCGAACAGGCCGCGCAGGCCCGGCAGGCGCTCGGCCGGCCACACCGGCTGCACCAGGCGGCGGGTGATCGGGCGACCACCGGATTCCTGCAGGCTGGCCTGGAGGATCAGCTGCAGCGGCGACTTGGCCTCGGCCCAGCGGTTTTCCACTTTGAGCGTGGCCTTGCCCTGGGCGTCCAGGGTGGTCTCTTCCAATTCCAGGTCCTGGCTCAGCTCCTCCTCGGTGACCGAGCCGAACTGGTAGCCGGGCAGCGCCTTGACCGCCTCGCGCAGCGGGCGCACGTAGACCTGGCCGGTGAGGCGATTGCCGGAAGCCGGCGCGCCGTAGAGGTAGCGGCCTTCGACCTGGAAGCGTGCCTCGTCGCTCGGCTTGATCGGGTTGTCGCTGCCTTTCAGTTCCAGGGCCAGGCGCTCGGGGAGGAAGTCCTCGACGAGGAATTCATAGATCTGCTGGCGACCGCCGCCGAAGTCGAACAGCAGCTGCCAGCGCCCGGTCGGTGCCTCGCCGGCCAGTTGCAGTTTGTACTGGTACAGACCGTTGTCACCGGGCTCCCAGACGAACTTGCGGCTGACCTGCTCGTCCGGCCGGCGCACTTCCACGTTGACCGGCTGCGGCTTCACCGCGCGACCGTCGGCATCACGCAGCAGGGCGTTGAGCAGCACCAGCTCACCCGGGCGATACAGGTCGCGCGGGCCGAACACGAAGAACTGCAGCGGGTTGGCCACCGCACCGGCGATGTCGAACTCGGCCAGGTCCAGGGCTGGGCTGCCAAGGTTGAGCAGACTGGTCTGCTCGCCCTGGCGGGCGATCAGCACGGCGGCCTTGTCCGGCAGCGGCAGTTCGGCATGGCCGGCGCCGTCGGTCTTGGCGCTGGCCAGCACCTGGCCGTTACCGCCGAGCAGTTCGACCTCCACGTCGGCCAACGCCTTGCCGCCCTCCAGGGCCTGGGCAAAGGCGTCCAGGCGACCGTGGTAGCGGTGCACGGACAGGCCGATGTCGCTGAGGGTGAACAGGCTCGCCGGTTGCGAATAGTTGTAGGTGCCCGCCTGGCGCATCACCGCCAGGTACACGCCGGGCTGCTTGAACGGCTCCAGGCCGGCAATCGGCAGCAGCAGGGTCTCACGGGTGTTGCGCGCCGGGTTGAGGTCGAAGCGGCCGCTATAGACCAGCTCGGCCATCGGCAGCAGCTCGCGCGACTGCCAGGTGTCCAGGTTGGAGCTGCGGCCCCACTGGGCGAGGAAATTGGGCAGCGACTCCTGCTTGATGCGGAAGAACTCGACGTTGACCTTGTCGACGTTCAGCGCGATCACCGGCAGGCCTTCGGCCAGGCGAGTCGGCAACAGCGAGCCGCGGCTGGCGAAGCCGACGGTGGGCTGCAGGTCGCGGGTGTCGAGGGTGGCGCTGTACTCGGCGGCCAGTTCGCTGCCGTTGATCGCGCGCAGGCCGCGGTCAACCGACAGCACCAGGCTGCGCTGTGGCTCCAGGTGGCGTAGGCGCAGCTCCATCAGGTTGTCAGACAGCTCCCAGGCGCCGTCGACCTTGCCGGTCTTTTTATCCACCAGATGCAGCTTGGCAGCGAAGTCCTGCTCCGGGTCCAGCGGCACGCTGAAACTCACCGACAGGGTGCTGGCGCCGTCCAGCTGGATTTCCGAGGCATCCGCCACGCTCAGCTCGCGGCCGGCGTAGCGCTTGCTCAACTCGGCCTTGTCCAGCGCCGGGCGGGCGGCATCCTGCTGGGCGGCAGGTTTGTCAGGCTGAGGAGCGGCAGGAGTATCGGGGGTGGAGGAATCGCAGGCGCTCAACAGAGCAAATGCGGCGGCCAGAAACAATCCTTTGTACGACATGGCAGACTCTCGGAAGAGTGGCGAGGGAGGTTCAGCACTATAGCCGAGCAGCCCGCCCCCTTCGAGGAACGGGCACGCAGTTCGCCGCCGCTCGGCGACAGACCGGACGCCACCTATAATTCGGCCTTTTGCCGGGAGCGCCCATGTCCGCACTGCTCGACGCCTGGCGCCATGCACCGACCCATCGACGGGTCTGGGCGATGGCCGCGCCGATGATCCTGTCCAATCTCTCGGTGCCGCTGGTAACGCTGGTGGATACGGCAGTGATCGGCCACCTACCGCAGACCCAGCAGCTCGGCGCGGTGGTGGTCGGCGGCAGCCTGTACGCCATGCTGGTCGGCGTATTCGGCATCCTGCGCATGAGCGCCACCGGTTTCGCCGCCCAGGCGGTCGGCCGGGGCGACGGCGGTGCGTTGCGCCTGGTGCTGCTGCAGAGCCTGGTGCTAGCCGCCTTCATCGCCCTGATGATCGGAGCGCTGGCGATTCCGCTGAGCGACCTGGCGTTGCAACTGATGCGTCCTTCGGCCGAGCTGGACGCGCTGACCCGTGACTTCTTCCACGCCCGCCTGTTCGGCCTGCCCGCCACGCTGGCCTGCTCTGCCCTGGTCGGCTGGCTGCTCGGCACGCAGAACGCTCGCGCAGCGTTGGCCGTGATGCTGGCCACCAACCTGCTCAATATCGTGCTCAACCTGTGGTTCGTCCTTGGCTTGGAGTGGGGCGTGCTCGGCTCGGCGCGCGCCTCGGTGCTGGCCGAATGGTGCGGCGCACTGCTGGGCCTGCTGCTGGCCTGGCGCACTCTCGGCCGCCATCCGGGGCGGATGCAGATCGAGGCACTATGCCAATGGCGCGGCTGGCAAGCACTGCTGGCGGTGAACCGCGACATCCTGATCCGCACCCTGGCCCTGCATCTGGTGTTCTTCCTGATCACCGTGCAGGGCACGCGCCTGGGCGATGCCACCGTGGCTGCCAACGCCCTGCTGCTCAATGGCCTGCTGGTCGCCGCCTTCGCCCTGGATGGTCTGGCCCATGCGGTGGAGGCATTGTGCGGCCACGCCATCGGCGCCCGGGACCGCGTCACCCTGCGCCGCTCCCTGGTGGTGGCCGGTGGCTGGTCGTTGTTCGGCAGCCTGCTGTTCGCCCTGCTGTTTCTGATCGGCGGACGACTGTTTGTCGACCTGCAGAGTGACATCGCCGAAGTGCGCAGCGCCGCCTACCCTTATCTACCTTACTTGGCATTGTTGCCGCTGATCGCGGTGTGGAGCTACCTGCTCGACGGGCTGTTCATCGGCGCGACGCGAGCCAGGGAAATGCGCAATGCCATGCTGGTCAGCGTGGCCCTTGGCCTGCTGCTTGGCTGGCAGCTGCAGGGGTTGGGCAACCACGGCCTGTGGCTGGCTTTCCTATGCTTCATGTTGATGCGCAGTTTGACCCTGGCCATCCAGGCTTGGCATCTGCGCAGACGCGATGCCTGGTTCGGCACCGATCACTGAGCGGAGACGGATATGCTGCCTGCCCCCTGCCCTGTCGATGAAAGCCAGCGCCAGCAGGCGCTGGACAACCTGGATGTGCTCGACACTCCCGCCGAGATACATCTGGACACGCTAGTGCGCCTGACCCGCGAGCTGTTCGAGGTGGAAAGCGTGCTGATCAGCCTGGTCGACCACGATCGACAATGGTTCAAGGCACGCATCGGCCTGGATGCGGCGGAAACGCCACGCGATATCTCCTTCTGCGGCCACGCCGTGGCGGCTCGCAATCCGCTGATCGTGGAGGACGCATTGAAGGACCCGCGCTTCGCCGACAACCCGCTGGTCATCGGCGCTCCCTTTATCCGTTTTTACGCCGGCCAACCGCTGTACAGCAGCGACAACCAGCCCATCGGCACCCTGTGCATGCTGCACGCAGAACCCCGCAAGCTGAGCCAGTTGGAGCGCTTCCGCCTGCGCGACCTGGCCACCCTGGCGGAGGGCTACCTGCAGCTGCGCAGCGTCAGCCAGCAGGCCCACAAGCTGCGCCAGGCCGTCAACCGCGAACAGCGCAAGGCGCTGATCGACCCACTGACCCAGCTGTGGAACCGTACCGCCCTCAGCCAGCTCTTCCCACGCGAGCTCACCACTGCCCAGAGTGCCGGGCTGACGCTCGGCCTGATTTATGGCGACCTCGACCATTTCAAGCTGATCAACGATCAGTTCGGCCACGCTGGCGGCGATCAGGTGTTGTGGGAGAGCTCCCGGCGCATGAGCGCCGCACTGCGTCCGGACGATCTGCTGGTGCGTCTGGGTGGCGAGGAATTCGTCGCCCTGGTGTCGGTGCACCATGCCAAGGAGCTGGGCCACATCGCCGAACGCATGCGCAAGGCCATCGGCGATGCCCCCATGGCGGTGGCCAAACAGACGAAGCAGATGACCATCAGCCTGGGCACTGCCCTGCTGCTGGCCGGAGAGAGTCAGAGCGAACTGCTGGATCGCGCTGACCGCGCGCTATACCTTGCCAAGAACCAGGGCCGCAACAGAACGGTCCACGCCGAACCAGCCACCTGAGGAAAACCCATGGCCGATGCCATCGCCGCCAGCCTGCACTACCTGTCGATCTTCGTCCTGTTCTCCCTGCTCACCTGCGAGCACGTACTGTTCAAGGCCGACCTGGACCATGCCACGGCACAGCGCCTGCTGCGCATCGACATGATCTACGGCGTCACCGCCGGCCTGGTATTGGCCACTGGCGCGGCGCGGGTGATCTGCTTCGGCAAGGGGCTGGACTACTACCTGCACAACTGGATGTTCCATGCCAAGGTCAGCCTGTTCATCCTGATCGGCCTGCTGTCGATCCTGCCGACTCTGACCTTCTTCAACTGGCGCAACGACCTGTTGGCCGGCAAGGCGCCAACCATCACTCCGGCCCAGGCCAGTCGCACCATCTGGGTGATCCGCCTTGAGCTACTGCTGCTCGTCTGCCTCCCCTTCCTGGCCAGCCTGATGGCACGCGGGGTCGGCTTTTTCAGCTGATTCGCCGCCCATGAAAAAGCCCGGCGATTGCCGGGCTTTTTTGTTGCTCGGGCCAGTGAGAGGCGGCCACGCACTGCCTGCGTGCCCCTCACCCCAGCCCTAGAGCGCACCTCAGCGACCAGCCCTCAGGTCGCCAGGTACGAGGAGCGCGTCAGCCCCAAACGCAGCGCATCCAGGTACTGCGAACGCTCGTTGGCGGTGAGCTTGGCGCCGGCCACCTTGTCGCGGTAGTAGGTCATCAGCTCCTCCGGGGACAGGTGTACGTAGCGCAGCATGTCCTCGATGGTGTCGTGAGTCTCGATGCCGGTGTGGAACACACTGCCGTCCGGGCGCTGATAGATATTCACAGAATCGGTGTCGCCGAACAGGTTGTGCATGTCGCCGAGAATCTCCTGGTAGGCGCCGACCAGGAACACACCAAGCACGTAGTCCTCACCCTCGCGCACCTCGTGTACCGGCAGGCTGGTCTCGATCGACTGCTCGTCGACGTACTGGCGGATCTTGCCGTCGGAGTCGCAGGTCAGGTCCTGCAGCACGGCACGGCGCAGTGGCTCTTCTTCCAGGCGGGTCAGCGGCAGAATCGGCAGGATCTGGCCGATGGCCCAGGTGTCCGGCAGGCTCTGGAACACCGAGAAGTTGCAGATGTACTTGTCGGCCAGCTTGTCATTGAGCTCGTCGAGCACCGCGCGGTGCGAGCGCTGGCGCGCCTTGAGCTGATTGTGCAGGCGACGGCAGATGGCGAAGTAGCACTGCTCGGCCAGGGCCTTCTCGGTCAGATTGAGTTTGCCGGCGGAATACTGCGCAGCCACCTCTTCAATGTAATGAGTGGCACGCCAGTAGCTCTCGGCAACCATTTCCGGGTCACTGTCGGCCAGCAGGTCGATGAGGTTCTGCAGCACTTCCGGCTGCTCGATGGCCGGATCGATCTCCGGCACGTCGTCGTTGTGGCGTTCGACGTCGGTCACCTGCACCACCAGCACGGCGTGGTGCGCGGTCATGGCCCGGCCGCTCTCGGAGAAGATGTGCGGGTGCGGGATGTCCTGGCGGTCGCAGAATTCCTTGAGCATGTCGACCACAGTGGAGGCGTAGTCGTCCATGTCGTAGTTGATCGAGCTGGCGTTACGCGAATGGGTGCCGTCGTAGTCGACGCCCAGACCGCCACCAACGTCGATGTGGTCGACCGGCAGGCCCAGACCGCGCAGCTCGCCGTAGTAGCGGATGGCCTCGCGGAAGCCCTTGCGGTAGTCGGCGATGTTGGCGATCTGCGAACCCATGTGGAAGTGCAGCAGGCGGATACCCTGGTCCAGCTTGGCCGCCTTGAAGCGTTCGACCACCGAGAGGATCTGCGCGGCAGACAAACCGAACTTGGACTTCTCGCCGCCGGTGTCGGCCCACTTGGAGGACGCCAGCGAAGACAGGCGCACGCGCAGGCCGACCTGTGGAGTGACCTTGATCTTGGCCGCCTCCTCGATGACGAACTGCACCTCGGATTCCTTCTCGATCACGATGAACACGTTGTGGCCGAGCTTCTGGCCCATCAGCGCCAGGCGGATGAACTCGCGATCCTTGTAGCCGTTGCAGACGATGGTGCCGCCCTTCGGCGCCAGTGCCAGCACGGCCATCAGCTCAGGCTTGGAGCCCGCTTCCAGACCGATGGAAACGTCTTGGGTAGCGATGATGTTCTCCACCACCGCTTCCTGCTGGTTGACTTTGATCGGGTACAGGGCGGTGTAGCGGCTGCCGTATTCGAGGCGCTCGATGGCCGCGTCGAAGGCGCTGGTCAGCTGGCGCACGCGCGATTGCAGGATGTCCGGGAAGCGCACCAGCAACGGCAGCGACAGGCCGCTCTCACGCAGACCGTCAAGCTGGGCATACAGGTCGATCGGCGCGCTTTCCGGGCCGTTGGGACGCACTTCGACACGACCGGCATCGTTGATCGAGAAGAATCCGGCGCCCCAGTGGCGAATGCCATACACGCTGCGGCTATCCGCGACTGTCCATTGGCTGCCATCGTCTTTGCGGGTGCGTCTTGCGGCCATCGAGGTCTCCTGTAGGCGAGAAAAAGGGCTGCCGCCCGGCAGCTCTTGTACGGTACGAATATGAAGGTTGCAGGAGAGTGGACTCCCCCTCCTGCATGGAAGTTTAGGAAGTGGTGCGTCAGCCGCCGGACTTCTTGGCCTTGAATCCGCGCTTGGTCAGCTCTTCGAGCAGCAGCTCGACCATGTCGCCCTGGATTTCGATGACGCCATCTTTCAGGCCGCCGCCGCATCCACAGCGCTTCTTCAGCGCGCTGGCCAGCTCTTTCAGCTCGGCCTCGGCCAGCGGCACGCCAGTGACGGTGGTGACGGTCTTGCCGCCACGCCCCTTGGTCTCGCGACGTACGCGGGCGATGCCATCGCCTTCGGGGATCTGGCTCTGCTTGCAGATGCAGGCGGCCACGGGCTGACCACAGTCGGGACAGTGCCGACCGGCATCGGTGGAATAGACGAGACCGCTCAGGGCGGAGAACGACGAAGCTTTCTTGACCACCGGCTTTTCCTCATAGGGGTCAGGATAGCGACTGGCCGGCGAGTGCCGACCGCGGGGCCCCACTCAGGCAGGGGCAGCGCAACCAGGCATGGCGCCTGGCTTTGAAGGTGGCGCAGTGTAAGGGCAAAAGGCCGGGTTGCTAAGTGCGAAATTGCGCCATTGATCGACGGATTGGCGACCCTGTGCGGCATCATGCACAGTGCGCCGGGAAATACTGCACGAAACCACGTCCGGCGTGGCTTGCAGGGGGGCTCTCATTCGCGGCGATGGTAGGGAAAACTCGCCAAAGGCAATACACCGAACGAAGGTGGACTACCGCTGCGCGGCGAGGCCGCTCCAGCCGACTCAGACGCTGGCCAGGTAAAGCCGCAGGGCCTCCAGCGAGTCCGGGCAGCAGGGCTTCTCCAACGCATCGGCCAGGGCCTGGGCAGGAGGAACGAAGTGCGCCTCCATCACCTCCTCCGGCTGCAGCACCAGCGGTGCATCGGATACCGCGGAAAACACCGCGCCCCACAGGCGATTGCCCGGCTCATCGAAGTAGAAGCGGCCATGCTCGCGCAAACGCACGTCGGCGATGCCCAGTTCCTCGAACAACTCACGGGCGGCGGAATCGGCGTAGCTCTCGCCCTCACCAACCATGCCGCCAGCTGCCACGTCCCAGTAACCGGGGTACACGGCCTTGCTCAGGGTTCGGCGGTGCACGCACAGCTCGCCACGAGAGTTGAATAGCAGGATAAAGGTGCCACGACCGATCAATCCTTGCTCGCGCAACTCCGCTCGGGGCAAGCCGCCGAGCGGACAATCCTGCTCATCCACCCATGCGACCCGCTCTGCGTCTGAGGCAGCACGATGGGCCGCCTCACGCGGTGAAACCGCCATCAACCCTGGCTCAGCAAGGTACGCAGGTCGATGATCGCCGCGTTAGCGCGAGAGATGTAGTTGGCCATCACCAGTGAATGGTTGGCCAGCACGCCGTAGCCGCTGCCGTTGAGCACCATCGGACTCCACAGTGGCTCCTGGGCCGCCTCGAGCTCACGGATGATCTGGCGCACGCTGACAGTGGCATTCTTCTTCGCCAGCACGTCGGCGAAATCCACCTCGATGGCACGCAGCATGTGCGACAGTGCCCAGGCTTGACCGCGGGCCTCATAGAACACGTTGTCGATCTGCAGCCAGGGCGTTTTCACCTCTTCCTCACGCACCGGCACCACCTGACCCGCGGGCACAGGCTGGTTGGCCTCGACATCGGTGTCCAGACGCACCCGACCTACGCTGGCCGAGAGGCGCTGAGACAGCGAGCCCAGACGAGTGGCGACATCGCCCAGCCAGTTGTTCAGGTTGTCGGCGCGAGCATAGAACTGGGCCTTTGGCTGGCTCGGGTCGGACAGCGCCGCCAGGTAGCGGTCCAGCGACTTGATGCCCTCAGCATATTCCGCCTCCGAGGCTGGCAGTGCCCAACTCTTGTTGTCGAAGTTGAAGCGCGGCTCGGCCTTGGCCAGGTTGGGGTCCTCGGTGGACTGCGACTGGGAGCGGGCGAAGTCCTTGCGTAGCGCGCGCGACAGATCACGCACCTGCACCAGCACGCCGTATTCCCAAGCAGGCATGTTGTCCAGCCACAGGCCGGGCGGAGCAAGATCATTGGACAGGTAGCCACCTGGTTTGCTCAGCAGGGTCTCGGAGACCTGCTTGAGGGTCTCCACCGTGGTGTAGCCATTGACGATCTTGCGCTGCGCCTGTTCTGCCGCTGATTGCGCATGCTGTTGCACGGGGAACAGGTCCGGCTCCTGGCTCCAGTACCAGCCCACCAGCATGGCGCCCAGTAGGTAGAGACCGAGCAGGGTGCCGATGGTCTTGCCGAGCCAGCCACCACGAGCATAGCTGCGCACACCGTCCACCGAATCGTCGACATTGCCACGCAGCTCACCTGCGCGATTCTTCCAATCCAGCATGATCTTGGTCCTTGATTGCGTCTTCGCTTGATCCGACCCTAACCTTGGTCGATCCGTTCTGCACTATAAGTGAAGCGCAGGACCATGGCAGTGACATATTGGCCTCCAAGCCGCTGATTCGGCCAAAAGCTGGAAAATTGGCGTCAAATGATTAAAGGTTAACCTCGAACGCCCACTCCAGTGGTAGCATCAGGCCATCATGCAGCCCACGAGGCTGACTATCATCAGATGCGAATCATGATCGAGCACGAAGACCCTAGCCGCGACCGCCTCAAGCAACACTTCGCCAAGCGTGTGATCCACCAGGCGAGACAAGTGCTGGAGGTGTGGCAGCGACTGCAGCAGGAAGAGTGGAATGCCACCTCGCTGGCCGAACTGGTGGAGGCGAACCTCGGTCTGCTGCGCTACGCCGAGCGCTTCGAACAGGACCTGCATGTCAGCCTCGCACGCTCGATCAGCCATTGCCTTGAGGCCGTAGAGACCAATCGAGGCCGCCTGACCAGCCAGCTGATCATGGAGCTGAATCAACTGATGCAGCGCCTGTCTCGCACCGGGCTGCGCCATGGCGATCAATACGAACAGACTTACCTGCCACCGCTGCGCAAGCCGGTGTACCTGGCTCTGCAGGATCAGGACCGTGCCCAACGCCTGGCGCAGCAGTTGGAATTTTTCGGCCTGCACGCCCAGTCATTGGATACGGCCAGCGCGTTTCGCACCGCCATGGGTGAGCGTCACCCCGCGGCGATCCTGATGGAAGTGGATTTCTCCGGCCCCGACCAGGGCCTGATTCTGGCTGCAGAAGCACAGGAGGGACTCGAACATAAACTGCCGCTGCTGTTCTTCAGCCATGATGACGTCGACACCCCTACGCGACTGGCCGCAGTGCGCGCCGGCGGACAGGAGTTTTTCACTGGTACCCTCGACGCCTCCAGCCTGATCGAGCGCATCGAAATCCTCACCAATGTGGTGCAGTACGACCCCTACAAGGTTCTGATCATCGATGACTCACGAGCCCAGGCAATCCATACGGAGCGGGTCCTCAACAGCGCAAGCATCATCACCCGGACGCTGACCGAACCGATCCAGGCCATGGCTGAGCTGGCCGACTTCCAGCCCGACCTGATCATCCTCGACATGTACATGCCCGACTGCAACGGAACGGAACTGGCCAAGGTGATCCGCCACAATGATCGCTATGTCAGCGTGCCGATCATCTATCTATCCGCCGAGGACGACCTGGACAAGCAGCTCGACGCCATGAGCGAGGGCGGCGATGACTTCCTGACCAAGCCCATCAAGCCACGCCACCTGATATCCACGGTGCGCAACCGTGCCGCGCGGGCGCGCAACCTCAAGGCGCGCATGGTGCGCGACAGCCTCACCGGGCTCTTCAATCACACCCACATCCTGCAGTTGCTGGAAGATGCGCGCTTCCGTGCCCGTCGCGACGAACAGCCGCTGACCTTCGCCATGCTCGACATCGACCACTTCAAACGGGTCAACGACACCTACGGCCACCCCATGGGCGACCGGGTGATCAAGAGCCTGGCCCTCTTCCTCAAGCAGCGCCTGCGCAAGACCGACCATATCGGCCGCTACGGCGGCGAGGAATTCGCCGTGGTCCTGCCGGATACCGACGCCGTCACCGCCGCCAAGGTGCTCGACGAGATTCGCCAGCGCTTCTCCGAAATCCATTACCCGGCCCAACCCCACGACCTGACCTGCACCTTCAGCTGCGGCATCGCCGAGATGAGTGGAGGCATGGACATCAACACTCTCTCCAAGCAAGCCGACGAGGCGCTTTACGTCGCCAAGCGTGGTGGCCGCAACCGGGTCGAGATCTACCTGGACGAACAAGCGTGATCTGCATCACAGAGTCATAAAGCCGTAACCCAATCGCAATAACCTATGGGCATCGCCAGCTTTTCCGGTGCCCATCATGCGTCTCAAGCAGATTACCAACCTCTCTACCCTCCTCCTGATCACTTCGTGCCTGGCCCTGGGTGGCACGCTCTGGTGGTCCGAGCGAGCGCTGGAGCAGCCCTATCTGCTGATGCAGCGCTACCTCAATCTGTCCCAACAGTTCCAGCACCAGGTTGCCGAGAACGTCCAGGCCTACCTGGCCAGCGGCGACGCCGTACGCCACAGCCAGGCGACCCAGGCCATCAGCGAGCTGCAGAATCGCCTGGACGAGCTGCCCAGCGCACTGGCCAGCGCCCTGCGCCCGAGCCTGGAAGACCTCAACAGCTTTGCTTCGACCGACCTGCTCGCCGCTGGCAAGCTGGCAGGTGATCCTCAAGGGTTGCTGCTGCAGGCCGAACGAGAGATGGCCGGTGCGCTCGACCAGCTGACCCGTTACGCCGATGACAGCGGTAGTCCGCAGGCTCACAGCTACGCACCACCACTTTTCCGTGCCTCCCAACACCTGATCCGCCTAGCCCATGCGCGTGACAAGCTGGTCAGCAGCGGTCGCAGCGAGCTGGCCGCCGATGTGGAACGCGAACTGGCGGCGCTCAACCAGCAAGCCACGGCACTGGATGCTCTGCCCCTGCTTGGAGTGACCGACAGCACCGACGCCGGCAACAGCTTCGCCGACATGCTCGGCCTGGCCGGCGATACCGATCAGAAACAGGCGGAAGACAAGGGTGTCGCGCTAAAACGCGATTTCGCCAGCCTGGTCAAGCGCTACCCAGCCGAACTGACACGAACCCGCGCGCTGATCCAGCAGCGGGGCGAACTGGTCAGCACCAGCACCGCCAAGATCGATCACCTACAGACTGCCCTGGCCGGACTGGAGCCTCTGGTGAAGGCCGAGCACGGTCGTATCCAGGGGGAAGCTCGCCTTATCCAGGGCCTGGTGATCGGCCTGATCCTGCTGATCGCTCTCGGCCTGGACCGCATCCAGCGCCGCCTGAGCAACCTGCTCAGCCGTCTGGCACCCGAGCTCTCTACCTGGGCCGCCGGCGACTTCTCCCGCGACGTGCACCTCGACTCACGCACCCGTGAGTTGCGTGACATCGAGGAATCGCTCAACCACCTGCGCCGCTATCTGGTGGAGCTGGTCGGCACTATCCACCAGCATGCAGGCGAAGTAGCTGGCAGCAGCCGCACCCTTGCAGAGCTGAGCCACGGCCTGCATGGTGGCGCCGAGCGCCAGCTGGCTGATACCGCACAGATCCGCGATGCCTTGGGCGAACTGGAGGGAACCATCGCCCGGGTCGCCGACGACGCCAGCCATGCCGCCGATGCCAGTCGCGATGCCAGTCGGGCCGTGGAACAAGGCCAGCGGGTGATCGAGCAGAGCCTGACCGGGCTGCACGCATTGGTCAGTGAGGTGCAGGGCAACGCCCAGTCCATCGAGCAATTGGCCGACGAGACCGCGACCATCGGCCAGGTGCTGACCGTGATCCGCGGGGTCGCCGAGCAGACCAACCTGCTGGCGCTAAATGCAGCCATCGAGGCAGCCCGCGCCGGCGAAGCCGGACGTGGATTTGCCGTGGTGGCCGACGAGGTACGCTCGCTGGCCCAGCGCACTAGCGGTGCTACCGAGGAAATCCAGCAGTTGATCGCACGCTTGCAAGGCGCAGCGCAGCAGTCGGTGACCGCCATGCGTGCCCAGGTCGAACATGCCGAGGCCACTGCCGGCCAGGCCGAGCAGGCCGACGGTGCGCTGGACGAGGTGGTGGTGGCCATCCGCACCATCGCCAGCATGGCCGAACGTATCGCCGAGGCTACTGCCCAGCAGGGTGGAGCCGCCAGCGAAATCCGTGATCGCAGCGAACGCATCCACCACCTGGGCGGGGACAACCTCACCCGCATCGGTGAAGGTCGCGCCCAGGGAGAACAGCTGCTGCAACTGGGTGGGCGCCTGCACACAGCAGTACAGGCCTTCCGCGTGTAACCACACATCGCTCCGGCAATATCCACTGACACCCTGCGCCAGTGGGTCGCCTAGGGTCGGCCGGTCGACTTGGGTATGATGCCGGCACGTCTCTCGTGCGAGCCCGTCATGCGCCGTCTGCTCCCCCTGTTCCTGATGTTGTTCACCCTGCCCGCCCTGGCAGGCCTGTTTGATGATCCCGCCCCGCGTGGTGTGATCGGCGATGCGCCGCTGAACAATAGCGGCGACTTCCTGCCGGTGCGCGAAGCCTTCCGCCTGAGCCTGGTGGAAAGCACGGCAAAATCGGTGAAGCTGCGCTTCGTCAATGCGGAGGGCTACTACCTCTATCGCCATCGTTTCCAGTTCCGTATCGAGCCCAGCGACCTGGCCAAGGGCGAGCCCGTGCTCCCGGCGGGCGAGCCGAAACACGATGAGTTCTTCGGCGATGTCGAGGTGTATTACGGCGTCACCGACATCGAATTGCCGATCAACAACCCAGTCGACCTACCCTTCACCGTCCATGCCAGCTACCAGGGCTGTGCCGACAAGGGCCTGTGCTACCCACCGGAGAACGAGCGCATCGAGGTCGACGGCAAGGGAGCCGCGCAGACCATCAAATCCGACGAAGCTCCAAATTCTGCACCGACCCAGGCAGGCTGGAGCTGGAGAGAGCTGGCGCTGTTCTTCCTCGGGGGCCTGGCCCTGACCTTCACACCCTGCGTGCTGCCGATGCTGCCGATTCTCACCGGCGTGGTCCTGCGCGGCCAGCCGGGCGGCGCGCGCAGCCTGGTGCTGTCGCTGGCCTACGTGCTGCCGATGGCGCTCAGCTTCGCCATCCTCGGCGCGCTGATGGGCCTGTTCGGCGCCGAACTCAACCTGCAGGCACGCCTGCAGTCACCCTGGGTTCTGGTGCCGTTCGCCATCTTCTTCGCTCTGTTCGGTGCCGCCAGCCTGGGGTTCCTCGAACTGCGCCTGCCGGCCGCTATCGATGGCCCGCTGCAGCGTTTGAGCCAGCGCCTGCAGGGCGGCACCGTCCTCAGCGCCGCCGCCCTCGGCGTGCTCTCCAGCCTGCTGGTCTCACCCTGCGTGTCGGCGCCGCTGGCCGGCGCCCTGCTCTATATCAGCGCCAGTGGCGACGCCCTTGGCGGCGGCCTCAAGTTGCTCGCACTGGGTCTGGGCATGGGCGCACCGCTGGTGCTGTTCGCCGTGGGCGGTGGCGCGCTGCTGCCGAAATCCGGCCCCTGGATGCTCGCCGTACGCAACGCCTTCGGCGCCCTGCTCATGGCCGTTGCCGTATGGCTGTTGGAACGTGTGGTTCCCGGCCCTGTCGCCCTGGCCCTGTGGGGCCTGCTGGCGGCAGGCGTAGCGCTATGGCTTGGCGTGCTGGAACTGACGCCCAAGACCCATCACCAGAAGCTGGCTCAACTGATCGGTCTGCCTCTGCTGGTCTATGGCGTGATCGCCTGGATCGGTGCCCTGCAGGGGCAAAGCGACCCGTTGCGCCCATTGGGTCACGCCGAGGCAGCCGTCATGGCCTCTGCATCAGGCGTGCAAAAGAGCGAATGGCAGACCATCACCATTCCAGCCGAACTGGATGCCGCCCTGGCATCAGCCAGGAGCGCCGGTCAGCCGCTGCTGCTGGACTGGTACGCGGACTGGTGCATCAGCTGCAAGGTGATCGAACGCGAAGTACTGACCGCACCGGCCGTAACATCGCAACTAGGCGGTTATCGACTGGTACGCTTCGACATCACCGAGAGCCGGGCGGACCAGCGCGAATTGCTGGACCGCTATCAGCTGTTCGGCCCGCCGGCGATTCTGTTCTTCGGCGAAAAGGGTGACGAATGGTCGGATTTGCGTGTCGTAGGTGAAATCAGCGCCGCCGACTTCGCCGATCGCCTGACCCGCGCCGCCGCCCGCCAGAACTGACGACGTCATATTTCTGCCGCAAATTTCGTCCATCTTGCCGACTACTCCCGGCAACTGGACAGCCCGCAGCGCTTTCGGCATAGTCCCGGCCATTCCACGGTCAGAACAACAAGGAAGCGCCCATGGCCACCCTCCTGGTGCTGCACGGCCCCAACCTCAACCTGCTGGGCACCCGCGAGCCCGACAAATACGGTGCCACCACCCTGGCCGAGATCAATCAGGATCTGGAGCAGCGTGCCCGCGCCGCAAGCCATCACCTGATGTACCTGCAGAGCAACGCCGAGTATGAGCTGATCGACCGCATCCATGCGGCGAAAGGTGAAGGAGTCGACTTCATCCTGATCAATCCGGCCGCTTTCACTCACACCAGCGTCGCATTACGTGACGCATTGCTGGCGGTGAGCATCCCATTCATCGAAGTGCACCTCTCCAACGTGCACAAGCGCGAACCATTCCGCCATCACTCCTACTTCTCCGATGTAGCGGTGGGAGTGATCTGCGGCCTTGGCGCCAGCGGCTACCGACTGGCCCTGGAGGCCGCCCTGGAACAATTAGAACGCCCCTGACCTCACCCTTGGGAGTTGCAAAACTATGGATATCCGTAAAGTCAAAAAACTGATCGAGCTGCTGGAAGAGTCCGGTATCGACGAGCTGGAGATCCGCGAGGGCGAAGAGTCCGTGCGCATCAGCCGCCACAGCAAGCAACCGGCCTACGCCCCGCAACCGGTATACGCAGCAGCACCGGCTCCGGCCGCAGCACCTGTTGCAGCCGCCGCTCCGGCCGAAGCCGGTGCCCCGGCCGCCGCCAAGCTGAACGGCCACGTGGTCCGTTCGCCGATGGTCGGCACCTTCTACCGCGCCGCCTCGCCAACCTCCGGCAACTTCGCCGAAGTCGGTCAGACCGTGAAGAAAGGCGACATCCTGTGCATCGTCGAAGCCATGAAGATGATGAACCACATCGAGGCCGAGGCCAGCGGCGTGATCGAATCGATCCTCGTCGAAAACGGCCAGCCGGTTGAGTACGACCAGCCCCTGTTCACCATCGTCTGATGACGGGGAGCCCGTAATGCAGAAGCTGGAAAAAGTCCTGATCGCCAACCGCGGCGAAATTGCCCTGCGCATCCTGCGCGCATGCAAGGAACTGGATATCAAGACGGTGGCGGTCTATTCCACCGCCGACCGCGAACTGATGCACCTTGGCCTGGCCGACGAGACTGTCTGCATTGGTCCGGCGCCGGGCGCGCAGTCCTACCTGAGCATTCCGGCGATCATCAGCGCCGCCGAAGTCACCGGCGCCACTGCGATCCACCCGGGCTACGGCTTCCTCGCCGAGAACGCCGACTTCGCCGAACAGGTGGAAAAATCCGGCTTCGCCTTCATCGGCCCGACCGCCGACGTGATCCGCCTGATGGGCGACAAGGTTTCCGCCAAGGACGCCATGATCAAGTCCGGCGTGCCCGTGGTGCCTGGCTCCGCCGGCCCGCTGCCGGAAGACGAAGAAGCCGCGCTGAAGATTGCCCGTGAAGTCGGTTACCCGGTGATCATCAAGGCCGCTGGCGGCGGCGGTGGTCGCGGCATGCGCGTGGTGCACAAGGAAGAAGACCTGATCAAGTCGGCCAAACTGACCCGCACCGAGGCTGGCGCCGCGTTCGGCAACTCGATGGTCTACCTGGAGAAGTTCCTCGGCAATCCGCGTCATGTAGAGGTCCAGGTACTGTCCGACGGCCAGGGCAACGCCATCCATCTTTTCGACCGCGACTGCTCGCTGCAGCGCCGTCACCAGAAGGTTCTGGAAGAAGCTCCTGCCCCACTGCTCGACGAGAAGGCCCGCGCCGAAGTCCTGCAACGCTGCGTCGATGCCTGCGTCGAGATCGGTTACCGCGGCGCCGGCACCTTCGAGTTCCTCTATGAAGACGGCCGTTTCTACTTCATCGAGATGAACACCCGCGTACAGGTCGAGCACCCGGTCACCGAAATGGTCACCGGCGTCGACATCGTCAAGGAGATGCTCAGCATCGCCGCGGGCAACAAGCTGTCGATCAAGCAGGAAGACGTGAAGATCCTCGGCCACGCCCTGGAGTGCCGGATCAATGCCGAAGACCCGGACAACTTCATGCCCTGCCCCGGCAAGGTGAAGCACTTCCATGCCCCGGGCGGCAACGGCATTCGCGTCGATTCGCACCTGTACAGCGGCTACTCGGTTCCGCCGAACTACGATTCGCTGATCGGCAAGCTGATCAGCTACGGTCGTACCCGCGACGAAGCCATGGCGCGCATGCGCAACGCTCTGGAAGAGATCGTGGTCGACGGGATCAAGACCAACATCCCGCTGCACCGCGACCTCACTCGCGACAAGGGTTTCATCAAGGGTGGTGTGAACATCCACTACCTCGAGAAGAAGCTGGGCATGGACAAGCACTGAGCCGTCCTGCCAAACAAAGGCCGCCTTCGGGCGGCCTTTGTCGTTTCCCTCCCCAGAGTCCGCTCAAGATCTCGCGAGCTAGAGCAAAACGGTGGCGGGAATGGCCGAGGACGCGCAGTTTACGGATGGTAAATGAGCAGTCCGAGACCGTTTCCAACGCCGTTTAGCCGACGCGCAGCAGATTTTGAGCGGGCTCTCAAGTAAGCTGCGCGCCCACGCAACACCACACGAGGTTCGCCATGCCCTGGTTACAAGTCCGTCTCGCCATCACCCCGGAACAGGCGGAGACTTACGAAGACGCCCTGCTCGGCGTCGGCGCCGTGTCGGTAACCTTCATGGATGCCGAGGATCAGCCGATCTTCGAGCCGGACCTGGGTACCACCCCGCTGTGGTCCAACACCCACCTGCTGGCCCTGTTCGAGGCCGACACCGATCCGGCCAATCTGGTCGCGCACCTGCAGTTGCTCACCGGTGGCGAGCTGCCGGCCCACGAGATCGAGCACATCGCCGACCAGGACTGGGAACGCAGCTGGATGGACAACTTCCAGCCCATGCGCTTCGGTCGACGCCTGTGGATCGTGCCGAGCTGGCACGCCGCGCCGGAGCCGGAGGCGGTCAACCTGCTGCTCGACCCGGGCCTGGCCTTCGGTACCGGCACCCACCCGACCACTGCGCTGTGCCTGGAATGGCTGGACGGCCAGGACCTGGCCGACTGCAACGTGATCGACTTCGGCTGCGGCTCGGGCATCCTGGCCATCGCCGCTCTGCTGCTTGGCGCACCACAGGCCATCGGCACCGATATCGACCCGCAGGCACTGGAGGCCTCGCGCGACAATGCCGGACGCAACGGCATCGATCCGGCACGGTTCCCGGTCTACCTGCCCACCGACATGCCACAACAACCGGCAGAAGTGGTGGTGGCCAACATCCTGGCCGGCCCGCTGGTCTCGCTGGCACCGCAGATCACCAGCCTGGTCAAGGCCGGTGGCCGACTGGCGCTGTCCGGCATCCTCGCCGAGCAGGCCGAGGAAGTGCGCGCCGCCTACGAGGGCGCCTTCGACCTCGACCCGACCGCGATCAAGGACGGCTGGGTACGCATCAGCGGGGTGAAGCGCTAGCAACGCTTGTATTCCCAGGCCCCTGCTTGGGTAAACTAGCGCCCTGTTTCGCACGGACCGCCGCATGACCGACAGCTTCGTCACTCAATGCCCTCACTGCCGTACCAGCTTCCGCATCAGTCGTGCGCAGCTGGGCGCAGCCCATGGTGCAGTCCGCTGCGGGGCCTGCATGCGCGTGTTCAATGCTGCCCAGCAATTGCTGGTGGATCAAAACAGAGCCAGCAAACCAGCTGCCCTGCCCTCCACCCCGACACCGCCCGCGACCAGATCAGCAGCTCCTGCCGAACAACCGATCACTACACAACCACCGCGCCCTGCACCTGCGCCAGTGGCCACAACAGTGCCGCCCGCGGCCATGCCGCCGGCTCCTCCTGCCAAGCCGAGCCAGGCACCGGCACCGGAAAAGAAGTCCGTCGACACGCTATGGATTCACGACGACCTGGACCTCGACAGCCTCGACCTGGACGAAGAGCTAGCCAAGCTTGAGGAACAGGAGATGCAGCTGTCTCGCGAGTTTCTCGCGATGGAGAGTGCGCCCAAGCCCGGTGAACACCGGCCGCATACCGATGACGAAGACCCCCGTCACGACGAGAGCTGGGCCGAGTCGCTGATCAAGGACGAGCCGCCGAGCAAGATCGAAACCCAGCAAACAGCTCGTCCAAGGCCGCTATCGGAGCCCGAACTCAAGTCCGAGCATCGCCCACAACCTGCGACGCCGACTGGCAAAACCGAATCACCGGGCCTACCCAAGCCCGTCGATAAGCCACCACGCGAGCGCGATGAACCAGAACTGGGCGACTTCAATGAGCAGGATGACAATGCCGAGGCAATCGACGACGGTGATTACGGCATCGCCGAACCAGCAGCCAAGCCCGCTCGTAGCGAGCCGGCCCTGCGCAACAACAACCTGCTCGACCTCAGTGACGACCCGTTGCAGCTGGACTGGCAGCAACCGAAGAAGCCCTGGGGCCGCTGGATCGGCTGGGGCCTGCTGAACCTGATCGCCGCCGGCGCCCTGGCCAGCCAGTACGTGATCTACCACTTCGAAGAACTGGCGCGTCAGGACCAGTACCGCCCCTGGTTCGAGACCATCTGTCCGGAAATCGGCTGCACCCTACCGTCCAAGGTCGATATCTCCCAGATCCGCAGCACCAACCTGGTAGTGCGCAGCCACCCGCAATACATGGACGCGCTGATGGTCGACGCCATCCTCTACAACCGCGCACCCTTCGCCCAGCCGTTCCCACTGCTGGAACTGCGCTTCGCCGACCTCAACGGCCAGCTGATCGCCAGCAGCCGTTTCCGCCCCAGCGAGTACCTCAGCGGCGAGCTGGCCGGCCGCGACGAGATGCCGCCGCAGACGCCGATCCACATCTCCCTGGAGATCAAGGACCCAGGCTCCAGAGCGGTCAACTACAGCCTCAGCTTCCACTCCCCCGAATAGGTCGAAAACGCCTGATTCCCGGCGTTTTCGCCACTTCACCTAGCCAACGGCGATAACCCGATGGCTGCTCATAATTTGTTCAAAACAGCCTTTATCCGGTCACCGAGAGCGGGTATCATGCCCTCCCTTTTTCGCACTCCCCCGATCGCCGTTCCGCACTTTGGCAGGCTACGCCATTGCCCGAAACGACCCTCGAGACAACAGGGATGACCATGTCGGTGGTACGCATCGGCCCTTACACACTGCCCAATCAGCTGATCCTCGCCCCCATGGCGGGCGTCACCGATCAGCCGTTCCGACAGCTGTGCCGGCGCCTTGGCGCCGGGCTGGTAGTCTCGGAAATGGTCACCAGCGACGTGCGTCTGTGGAACAGCCGTAAATCCAGCCTGCGTATGATCCATACCGGTGATCTCGAGCCACGCTCGGTGCAGATCGCCGGTGGCGATCCCGAGATGCTGGCCGAAGCCGCCCGTCGCAATGTGGAGATGGGCGCGCAGATCATCGACATCAACATGGGCTGCCCGGCCAAGAAGGTCTGCAACAAGGCCGCCGGTTCGGCGCTGATGAAAGATGAAGAATTGGTGACGGCAATCCTCGACGCCGTGGTCAAGGCGGTCGACGTGCCGGTGACCCTGAAGATCCGCACCGGCTGGGATCGCGCGAACAAGAACGGCATCAACGTGGCCAAGATCGCCGAGCAGGCTGGCATCGCCGCCCTCGCCGTGCATGGCCGCACCCGCGCCGACCTGTACACCGGCGAGGCCGAGTACGACACCATCGCCGCCATCAAGCAGGCGATCTCGATTCCGGTGTTCGCCAATGGCGACATCGATTCGCCGCACAAGGCCAAGGCCGTGCTCGACGCCACCGGCGCCGACGCCCTGCTGATCGGCCGTGCGGCGCAAGGGCGGCCGTGGATCTTCCGCGAGATCGCTCATTACCTGGCGACCGGCAAGGAGCTGCCGGCGCCAACGCTGTACGAAGTAGAACGAATCCTGCTGGAGCACCTGGCCGCGCTGCACGCCTTCTATGGCGATCTGATGGGCGCCCGCATCGCCCGCAAGCATGTCGGCTGGTACCTGGCAACGCTACCCGGCGCCCGCGAGTTCCGCGCCGAGTTCAATCGTCTGGAAAGTACGGACGCGCAGTACACCGCCGCTCGGCAGTTCTTCGCCGAGCAGAACAATAAAGGAGAAGGGGTGGCCGCATGACGAGGATGACCGAGCCTTTTTTTGAGCAATCAGTTTTTGATGGGGCAGTACCCGTGAGCGACAACGCCAACCTGAAGCAGCACCTGAACACTCCGTTCGAGCAGGGCCAGACCCTGCGCGACAGCGTGGAGAAGGCCCTGCACAACTACTTCGCCCATCTCGAAGGGGCCGACGTCACCGACGTCTACAACCTGGTCCTGACCGAGGTCGAAGCGCCGCTGCTGGAAACCGTGATGAACTACGTCAAGGGCAACCAGACCAAGGCCTCCGAGCTGCTCGGCCTGAATCGCGGCACCCTGCGCAAGAAGCTCAAGCAATACGATCTGCTGTAAGCCTCGAATACATGGAAAAGGGCGGCCCTGGGGTCGCCTTTTTTACTGAATCTCCAGCTCCGATGGACTTTGCAATGACCGACCAGACCACCCGCCTCCCCGTTCGCCGCGCCCTGATCAGCGTCTCCGACAAGACCGGCATCCTCGAGTTCGCCCGTGAACTCGTCAGCCTGGGCGTGGAAATCCTCTCCACCGGCGGCACCTACAAGCTGCTCAAGGACAACGGCGTCGCGGCCGTGGAAGTGGCCGACTACACCGGCTTCCCGGAAATGATGGACGGTCGCGTGAAGACCCTGCACCCGAAGATCCACGGTGGCATCCTCGGTCGTCGCGCCCTCGACGGCGCAGTGATGGAGCAGCACGGCATCAAGCCGATCGACCTGGTCGCGGTCAACCTCTACCCCTTCGCCGCCACCGTGGCCAAGCCGGGCTGTGACCTGGCCGACGCCATCGAGAACATCGACATCGGCGGCCCGACCATGGTTCGCTCCGCCGCTAAGAACCACAAAGACGTGGCCATCGTGGTCAACGCCAGCGACTACGCCGGCATAGTCGATAGCCTCAAGGCCGGTGGCCTGAGCTACGCCCAGCGCTTCGACCTGGCCCTCAAGGCCTTCGAGCACACCGCTGCCTACGACGGCATGATCGCCAACTACCTGGGCACCATCGACCAGAGCCGCGACACCCTGAGCACCGAAGAGCGCGGCGCCTTCCCGCGCACCTTCAACAGCCAGTTCATCAAGGCCCAGGAAATGCGCTACGGCGAGAACCCGCACCAGAGCGCGGCGTTCTACGTGGAAGCACAGAAAGGCGAGGCCAGCGTGGCCACCGCCATCCAGCTGCAGGGCAAGGAACTGTCGTTCAACAACGTGGCCGACACCGACGCCGCGCTGGAATGCGTGAAGAGCTTCGTCAAACCGGCCTGCGTCATCGTCAAGCACGCCAACCCGTGCGGCGTGGCCGTTGCCACCGACGCCGAAGGCGGCATCCGCAAGGCCTACGACCTGGCCTACGCCACCGACACCGAGTCGGCCTTCGGCGGCATCATCGCCTTCAACCGCGAGCTGGACGGCGAAACCGCCAAGGCCATCGTCGACCGTCAATTCGTCGAAGTGATCATCGCCCCGAAAATCTCCCAGGCCGCCCGCGACGTGGTTGCCGCCAAGGCCAACGTACGCCTGCTCGAATGCGGCGAATGGCCGGCCGAGCGCAGCGCCGGTTGGGACTTCAAACGCGTCAACGGTGGCCTGCTGGTACAGAGCCGCGACATCGGCATGATCAAGGCCGAAGACCTCAAGGTGGTCACCAAGCGCGCGCCGACCGAACAGGAAATCCACGACCTGGTGTTCGCCTGGAAAGTGGCCAAGTTCGTCAAATCCAACGCCATCGTCTATGCCAAAGGCCGCCAGACCATCGGCGTCGGCGCCGGCCAGATGAGCCGCGTCAACTCCGCACGCATCGCCGCGATCAAGGCCGAGCACGCCGGCCTGCAGGTCGCCGGTTCGGTGATGGCCTCCGACGCCTTCTTCCCGTTCCGCGACGGTCTGGACAATGCGGCCAAGGTCGGCATCACCGCGGTGATCCAGCCGGGCGGTTCGATGCGCGATGCCGAAGTCATCGCCGCAGCCGATGAAGCCGGCATCGCCATGGTATTCACCGGCATGCGCCACTTCCGCCACTGACCGTGGCGCGGCCGCGCTGTAGCAGGCGTCTGCGTTGTTGCGGACGACTTCGCTAATGCTCATTGCCAGTTGGCAACTGCGCTTATCGAAGCCATCCGCGCCTAGCATCCACCAGCTCCATCGCGGCCCGATAGATTGCTAGAAGCAAAGTTTTCGTAGGGTGGATAACGCTCTGTTTATCCACCGAACGGGCCCAGAGCCCGCCTCCACTGGGAGAGAGACATGAACGTATTGATCATTGGCAGCGGCGGTCGTGAACACGCCCTGGCCTGGAAAGTGGCGCAGGACAAGCGCGTCGAGAAAGTCTTCGTCGCCCCGGGCAACGCCGGCACCGCCACCGAAGCCAAGTGCGAGAACGTCGCCATCGACGTGCTGGCCATCGAGCAACTGGCCGACTTCGCCGCCCAGAACGTGCAACTGACCATCGTCGGCCCGGAAGCGCCGCTGGTGAAGGGCGTGGTCGACCTGTTCCGCACCCGCAAGCTGGACATCTTCGGCCCCACCGCCGCCGCCGCCCAGCTGGAAGGCTCCAAGGCCTTCACCAAGGACTTCCTGGCGCGCCACAACATCCCCACCGCCGACTACCAGAACTTCACCGAAGTCGAGCCGGCGCTGGCCTACCTGCGTGAGAAAGGCGCACCGATCGTGGTCAAGGCCGACGGCCTGGCCGCCGGTAAAGGCGTGATCGTTGCCATGACCCTGGCCGAGGCAGAGGAAGCCGTGCGCGACATGCTGTCGGGCAACGCCTTCGGCGACGCCGGCGCGCGCGTAGTAATCGAGGAGTTCCTCGACGGCGAAGAAGCCAGCTTCATCGTTATGGTCGACGGCGAGAACGTGCTGCCAATGGCCACCAGCCAGGACCACAAACGTGTTGGCGACGCCGACACCGGCCCGAACACCGGCGGTATGGGCGCCTACTCGCCCGCTCCAGTGGTCACCGCCGACGTGCACAAGCGCGTGATGGACGAAGTGATCTACCCGACCGTGCGCGGCATGGCCAGCGAAGGCAACGTCTACACCGGCTTCCTCTACGCCGGCCTGATGATCGACAAGGCTGGCAAGCCGAAGGTCATCGAGTTCAACTGCCGCTTCGGCGACCCGGAAACCCAGCCGATCATGGTCCGCCTGGAATCGTCCCTGGTGCTGCTGGTCGAGGCCGCCCTGGCCAAGGCGCTGGACAAAGTTGAAGCGACCTGGGACCCGCGTCCGACCGTGGGTGTGGTGATCGCCGCTGGCGGCTACCCGACCGACTATGCCAAGGGCGACGTGATCGAAGGCCTGGACGCCGCTGCCAAGATCGACGGCAAGGTGTTCCACGCCGGTACCGCGCTGAACGCAGCCGGTGAAATCGTCACCGCGGGCGGCCGCGTGCTGTGCGCCACCGCCATCGGCAAGAGCGTGTCCGACGCCCAGCAACAGGCCTACCGCCTGGCCGAGCAGATCCGCTGGAACGGCAGCTTCTACCGCAGCGACATCGGCTACCGCGCTATCGCCCGCGAGAACGGCGAAGGCTGAAAAACCTGCTCACGGCCCTCTGCGCGTCGGCCCTACTGCGTTAAAAACAGGTTCGGAATGCTCATGTACAAAAGTACATTCCGCTTCCTCGCCTGTTTTTGCCTTGTATGGCTCTAGCTCGATAACCGTGAACACGTTTTTGCCCCTTTCAATGAAAAGGCCCCGCACTGCGGGGCCTTTTCATTTGCGGATGGAGGTCAGTGCCAGTCGCGCAGGTCGCGGTCCTTGGTCTCCGGCATCAGGAACAGGCCGATGATGAAGGTCATCACCGCCACCACGATCGGGTACCACAGCCCGTAGTAGATGTTGCCGGTAGCGGCGACCATGGCGAAGGCAGTGGTCGGCAGGAAGCCACCGAACCAGCCGTTGCCGATGTGGTACGGCAGCGACATCGCGGTGTAGCGGATGCGCGTCGGGAACAGCTCTACCAGCAGCGCCGCAATGGGCCCGTACACCATGGTCACGAACAGCACCAGGATGGTCAGCAGCAGCACCAGCATCGGCGTATTGATCTGCGCAGGGTCGGCCTTGGCCGGATAGCCCGCACTGCGAATCACCTCGGTCACCCTGGCATTGAAGGCATCGGACTCGGCCTTGAACTGCTCGGCCGGCATGCCGGCGCCGGAGAACGAGGCGATGGTCTGCTCGCCGATACGGATGCTGGCGTTGGTCCCGACCGACGCCGCCTCGTTGGCGTAGTTCACCGAGTTGCGGGCGAGGAAGCCCTTGGCGATATCGCATGAGGTGACGAACTTCGCGGTGCCCACCGGGTTGAACTGGAAGGAGCACTCGTTGGGATCGGCCACCACCGTCACCGGCGCCGAGACCTGGGCTTGCTCCAGCGCCGGGTTGGCGTAGTGGGTGATCAGGCCGAACAGCGGGAAATAGGTCAGCGCGGCGATCAGGCAGCCGCCTAGGATGATCGGCTTACGCCCGATCTTGTCCGACAGCCAGCCGAACACGATGAAGAACGGCGTACCGATGAGCAGAGACAAGGCGATCAGGATGTTCGCCGTGGCACCGTCCACCTTGAGCGTCTGGGTCAGGAAGAACAGCGCGTAGAACTGCCCGGTGTACCAGACGACCGCCTGACCGGCGGTACCACCGAACAGGGCGATCAGCGCCACCTTGGCGTTTTCCCAACGGCCAAAGGCCTCGGTCAGCGGCGCCTTGGAGGTCTTGCCCTCCTCCTTCATCTTCTTGAAGGCCGGGCTCTCGCTCAGGGTCAGGCGAATCCACACCGAGATGCCTAGCAGCACGATGGAGAGCAGGAAGGGGATACGCCAGCCCCAGTCAGCGAAGGCTTCCTCACCCAGCCAGGTACGAGTACCAAGGATCACCAGCAGCGACAGGAACAAGCCCAGGGTCGCGGTGGTCTGGATCCATGACGTGTAGAAGCCGCGCCGACCATGTGGCGCATGCTCGGCCACATAGGTCGCTGCGCCACCGTACTCGCCGCCCAGCGCCAGGCCCTGGAACAGCCGTAATACGATGAGAATGATCGGCGCCGCGATGCCCCAGCTGGCATACGAGGGCAGGATGCCGACGATGAAGGTCGACAACCCCATGATCAGGATGGTGATGAGGAAGGTGTATTTACGCCCAACCAGATCGCCCAGGCGCCCGAAGAAGATCGCGCCGAACGGCCGTACCGCGAAACCGGCGGCGAAGGCCATGAGGGCGAAGATAAAGGCTGCGGTGGGGTTTACCCCGGAGAAGAACTGCGCCGCGATGATTGCCGAGAGGGAACCGTATAAATAGAAGTCGTACCATTCGAAGACGGTGCCGAGGGAAGATGCGAAGATGACCTTGCGCTCTTCCGACGTCATGGGACGGGCCGGCGCATGGCCGGGTTCTGCGGTTGACACGCTCATATAGGCTGCCTCCGACGACCAGTCGGCAAAGAGCGAGATCGCCCTTCGCCCGGACGTCTTTCTTGTGATTGTTCTAACGAGGAAGGCTAGACCCACTACAAACAAGAGGCATTAGACTTTAGTCTAAAGTACTTGAAGTCTTATCGAATAAATGGCAAGAGCGCTTTCGATTGACATGATTCCCTGCAAAATTGCCAATCTGGAAGCGATTTCGCGGCGAACTTGCGGCGCCGTCATAGATGAACTCGGCCGGCAAGGCTGCCTTTTAAACCCTGCCCAAATATAATTCCTGGATCAACGAAAGAAGGGATTCCACTTGCGTCGGCTCTGGATCGCCACAGGATTCATCGTCAGCCTGCTTCTCGGTCTGTCGGTATCGACCTCTTCCGCTGCCGCAGGCACGGACGAGAGCTGGTCGATTCTGCTGGACAAGTCGGCCCAGCTGACATTTGACGAGGTGCTGGCGCAAAGCTCGCGCTTCCAGCCGCTGGACCGGCAGGCCTTCAATCTCCCCGCCTCTCCGCAGGCTGTCTGGCTAAGAGTCGATACCAAGGCGCTGGCTTCTCCGCACTGGCTTTGGCTGTTTGCCCCGCGCATCCAGCATCTGGACTTCTATCTGGTCCGCGATGGCCAGCTGGAGCAGCAACAGGGAACAGGCGAAGCGCTGAAGGCCAACTCACGTCCCCTGCCTTCGCGGGCCTATTTGTTCAGCCTGCCCAATGACAACCAGCCACGGGTCGCCTACCTGCGCATGACCTCCAATCACGCGCTAATGATGTGGTTCAAGGTCATCGACGACTCAGAACTGGTGGCGCAGGAGCGTCCGGCATATCTGTTCGGAGCCCTTCTCGGCGGCCTGCTGCTGATGGCGCTGTTCAATCTGTTGCGCATGACCTACTCGCCGACTGCCAGCAACCTCTGGCTATCCGGCATGCACGCCGCTCTGGCACTGAGCGCGGCAGCCAATATCGGTCTGCTCGCCATCTTCCTGCCCAACAGCAACCTCAATCCTTCACTGATCGCCGACCTGGCTGCGCTCTCCGCCGTGCTCTGCCTGCTCGGCTATACACGCTTCTTTTTCTGCGAGACCTCCGTCGAGCGAAGCCCGCTGCGCCACCTGCTGCACCTGGAGTTTGCATTGATCGCGCTGGCCATGGCGTTGATCGGCATCAGCGAGCTGTTCTGGAAGGGATGGCTGGTATATGCCCTGGTAGCACTGGCCTCCCTTAGCGTATCCGCCATCGCATTCGTCCACTGGCGCGGAGGCTATCGGCCAGCACGCCTGATCTTCGCTGGCGTTCTGGTGTTCGATCTGGGCTTCGCCGCCCTGGCACCTATGCTGCTCGGCTTCGAACAGTTCAATCCGGGCTGGCTGTCGATCAGTCTGTTCAGCATTGCAATGATCGGCGGCCTGATACTCAGCATCGCGCTCTCCGAGCGCCAACGGCAGTTCCAGAGCGACACTCTGTCCCGGCGCACCAGCGAGGCCGCGACCAGCGCCGAGCTGAAGACCAAGGCCGAGTTCCTGGCCAAGATCAGCCACGAGATCCGCACCCCCATGAACGGCGTGCTGGGCATGACCGAGCTGCTACTGGGCACGCCGCTGTCGGCCAAGCAGAGAGACTACGTGCAGACCATCCACAGCTCCGGCAACGAGCTACTGACGCTGATCAACGAGATTCTCGACATCTCCAAATTGGAGTCCGGGCAGATCGAACTGGACGACGTGCAGTTCGACCTCAATGCCCTGATCGACGACTGTCTGGATATTTTCCGTACCAAGGCCGAGCAACAGAAGGTCGAGTTGATCAGCTTCACCCAACCCCAGGTACCTCGCGTCATCAGCGGCGATCCAACACGCCTGCGCCAGACCCTGATGAGCCTGCTGGACAACGCCTTCCGCCAGACCGACGAGGGCGAGATTTTGCTGGTGGTGGCCCTGGACACTGAAGGCAAGGAGCCACGTCTGCGCATTGCCGTGCAGGATAGCGGGCGCCCTCTGGAGCCCGGCGAGCGCGATGCTCTGCTCAATACCCAGCTGCATAGCAGAGACTTCCTCTCCGCCAGCAAGCTAGGCGGACGACTCGGTCTGATCATCGCTCGCCAACTGGTGCGTCTGATGGACGGTGAGTTCGGCGTGCAGAGTGGTGGCAGCGCCGGCAGCACCCTGTGGCTGACGCTGCCGCTCGATCCACAGCGTCTCGAGCAACCGACCACCGATCTCGACAGCCCATTGCAAGGCGCCCGCATCCTTGTAGTCGACGACAACGAGACCTGCCGCAAGGTGCTCCAGCAGCAATGCAGCGCCTGGGGCCTGCAAGCCAGCGCCGTCGCCTCCGGCAAGGAGGCGCTGGCTCTTCTGCGCACCAAGGCGCATCTGCGCGAGTATTTCGATGCCGTATTGCTGGATCAGGAGATGCCCGGCATGACCGGTATGCAACTGGCGGCCCGGATCAAGGAAGACCCCAATCTCAACCATGACATCCTGCTGATCATGCTCACCGGCATCAGCAATGCACCCAGCAAGATCATCGCCCGCAACGCCGGAATCAAGCGCATCCTGGCCAAGCCGGTGGCCGGCTACACGCTGAAGACCACCCTAGCCGATGAGCTGGCACAGAGGGATGCAGGTACCCCACGCCCCCTGCACATCGACAGTGCGCCCGTGCAGGTACCGGAAGACTTCCGCATTCTCGTCGCCGAAGACAACAGCATCTCCACCAAGGTTATTCGCGGCATGCTGAACAAGCTCAACCTGAGCCCGGACACCGCCAGCAACGGCGAAGAGGCACTGCGCGCCATGCAGCAGCAGCACTACGATCTGGTGCTGATGGACTGCGAAATGCCCGTATTGGATGGTTTCTCCGCCACCGAACAGCTCCGTTCCTGGGAGCAACGCGAACGACGCGAGCGCACACCGGTCGTGGCGCTGACCGCGCATATTCTCGCCGAACACAAGGAGCGTGCCCGCCAGGCAGGCATGGACGGACACATGTCCAAACCGGTGGAGATGTCGCAACTGCGTGATCTGGTGGCCTTCTGGGTCAGCGAACGCGAACGCCGCCAGCGTAACGCCCTGCCGTCCTGATCCAGGGGGTGGCAACGCCGCCCCAAGCCCCTCTATGCTTCCCCCATCGCCCCTCTGACGAGCCCTGCCTCATGCTTTCCGTGCTGTTCAGCCTGTACCTGAAAATGCTGGTCCTCTACAGCCCGTTCTTCGTACTGTCCTGCTTCCTCGGCCTGACCCCTGGCTACAGCGTCAAGGAGCGCAAGAAGCTGGCCTGGAAAGTCGCCTTTGGCACCTTGGTGGCCAGCGTGTTGCTATACCTGTTCGGCCAGACCATCTTCGAGATCTTCGGCATCACCGCCGACGCCTTCCGTATCGGCGCAGGCAGCGTGCTGTTCATCTCGGCCCTGGGCATGGCCCAGGGCAAATCCGCGGTACAGGCGGACAACGTACAGCAGGACGTCACCATCGTGCCGCTGACCATCCCGCTGACCGTCGGCCCAGGCACCATCGGTGCCCTGCTGGTAATGGGCATCAGCCAACCGGAGTGGGATGACAAGCTGCTGGCCATCCTCGCCATCGGCATCGCCAGCGCCACGGTCGGCGCCGTGCTCTACCTGTCCGACCGTGTCGAACGCCTGATCGGCCAGCAGGGCCTGCAGATTCTAAGCCGCCTGATGGGCTTGTTCGTCTGCGCCCTGGCTGCGCAGATCATCTTTACCGGCGTGCGCGGCTACCTCGCACCCTGACGCCCTTCCCGCTCCGTCCTGGCGCACCACACCCGCTCGCCGGCCCCCAAACGGGGCGGCGATGTCTCTTTGCTCACCAAAATAATCATAAAAATACATATAAAACAATGAGTTAATAAACTGGCACGACATCTGCTCTAGAAACACCAACTTGGATACAAGAAGGAATCTAGGAAGATGTCCCATCGCGGATTCGGCTGGACCCTGAGCGAATGGCAACAGGCCTATCGCACCGAGAACCTGCAACCCGAGGCACTCGCCGAGCTGCTCGCCGAGCTGAGCTCCGATGATCCGGCCTGGATCAGCCTGGCCACCCCGGCCCAACTGCAAACCCAGTTGGACTACTTGGCCGAACGCCAGGCTGCCGCCGAAGGTGATCTGAGCAGGTTGCCGCTGTACGGCGTGCCCTTCGCCATCAAGGACAACATCGACGCTGCCGGCTGGCCCACCACCGCCGCCTGCCCCGAGTTCGCTTACACGGCCAAGGCCGATGCCACCGTGGTTGCCCGACTGCGCGCTGCTGGCGCCATCCTGATCGGCAAGACCAATCTCGACCAGTTCGCCACCGGCCTGGTCGGCACCCGCTCGCCCTATGGCGCGGTGCCCAACAGCTTCGATCCAGCCTATGTCAGCGGCGGCTCCAGCTCCGGCTCGGCCAGCACCGTGGCGCGCGGCCTGGTGGTGTTTTCCCTGGGCACCGACACCGCCGGCTCCGGCCGCGTACCGGCAGGTTTCAACAACATCGTCGGGCTCAAGCCGACCAAGGGCTGGCTGTCCAATACCGGTCTGGTTCCGGCCTGCCGTACCCTGGACTGCATCTCGATCTTCGCCCTGACCGTGGCCGACGCCCAGGCCGTGGCCAGCATCGCAGGCGGCTATGACGCCAGCGATGCCTACAGCCGCAAGAACCCCGTCAGCGCCAAGGTCGGTATGCCGGCCAAGCCGCGCCTGGCCGTACCAACCGCCCCCGAGTTCTTCGGTGATGCCGGCAACCAGCAGGTGTTCGAGCAGGCGCTGGGCAAGCTGCGCGAGCTGGGCGCGGAGCTGGTGGAAATCGACTTCACGCCCTTCCAGCAACTGGCCGAGCAGCTCTACTACGGCTCCTGGGTCGCCGAACGCACGGTAGCCCTGGAAGGTGTCGAGCCCGCGCACATCAACCCGGTGGTACGCGGCATCGTCGACAACGGCAACAAGTACAGCGCTTGCGACGCCTACAAGGCCGAGTACACCCGCGCCGAACTGAGCCGTACCATCAACGATGCCCTGGCCGGTTTCGACGCCCTGGTGGTGCCGACCTCGCCGACCATCCGCACCCTGGCCGAAATGGAAGCCGAGCCCGTGCTGTTCAACAGCCAGTTCGGCACCTACACCAACTTCACCAACCTGGCCGATCTAGCCGCCCTGGCATTACCGGCAGGCTTCCGCGACGACGGCCTGCCCGCCGGCATCACCCTGATCGCCCCGGCCTGGCACGATCAGGCCCTGGCCGCCTTCGGCCAACGCTGGCAGCAAGCCCTGGCGTTGCCGCTGGGCGCCACCCAGCGCGCCCTGCCTGCCCAGCCGAGCATCGGCCAGGCACCGGGCAGCGTACGGGTCGCCGTGGTTGGTGCACACCTCACCGGCATGCCGCTGAACTTCCAGCTCGCCACCCGCGACGCCGTACTGGTCGAGCAGACCACCAGCTCGGCCGACTACCGCCTCTACGCCCTGCCCGGCACCGTGCCACCTAAACCAGGCCTGGCGCGGGTCGCCGAGGATGGCGCCGAGATCATCGTCGAGCTGTGGGATGTGCCGCAGGCGCGCTTCGGCGAGTTCGTCGCCGAGATCCCGCCGCCGCTGGGCATCGGAAACCTGCAGCTGGCCGATGGGCGCTGGGTCAAGGGCTTCATCTGCGAACCCTACGCCCTGGCAGGCGCCCGCGACATCACCAGCTTCGGCGGCTGGCGCGCCTTCATCGCCAGCCTGGCGAAACCCTAGACAGCGACCAACGAACCGTAGGGTGGATCGGGGTGCGCAGCTGACACCTTCATCCATCCGATGAACGAGTTGGTGGAAAACGCTTCGCGGCTTTCCACCCTACGAAGAGGGATCGACCGTGTTCCATACCGTACTCATCGCCAACCGTGGTGACCAGCCGCAACGCGACGCAGCGACGCAGTCAAAGTGCCGGGCGGGCGTAGCCCGCTGCGGCGATCTCGCCACGGAGGCCACCCATGTTTAATACCGTACTGATTGCCAACCGTGGCGAGATCGCCGTCCGCGCCATCCGCACCCTCAAGCGCCTGGGCGTGAAGAGCGTCGCCGTTTACTCCGACGCCGACCGCAATGCCCAGCACGTACGCGATGCCGATATCGCCATCGCCCTGGGCGGCGACAAGCCGGCCGACAGCTACCTGCGCATCGACAAGATCCTCGCCGCCGCGCAGGAAACCGGCGCCCAGGCGATCTACCCCGGCTACGGCTTCCTCTCCGAGAGCGCCGAATTCGCCGATGCCTGCGAGGCTGCCGGCATCGCCTTCGTCGGCCCCACCGGCGAGCAAATCCGCGAGTTCGGCCTCAAGCACCGCGCCCGTGAACTGGCCGGCGAAGCCCAGGTGCCGATGGCGCCGGGCACCGGCCTGCTGCAGAGCCTGGAAGAAGCCCTCGCCGCTGCCGAAGGCATCGGCTACCCGGTGATGCTCAAGACCACCGCCGGCGGTGGTGGCATCGGCCTGACCCGCTGCGCCGACGCCGAAGCACTGGTAAGTGCCTACGACAGCGTCAAGCGCATGGGCGAGCAGTTCTTCAGCGATGCTGGCGTGTTCCTCGAACGCTTCGTCGACCAGGCGCGCCACGTCGAGGTGCAGATCTTCGGCGACGGTATGGGCCGCGTGGCCGCCCTCGGCGAGCGTGATTGCTCGCTGCAGCGGCGCAACCAGAAGGTGGTCGAGGAGACCCCGGCACCCAACCTGCCGCAGGCCACCCGCGAACGCTTGCACGCCGCTGCTGTGCAGCTCGGCGAGTCGGTCAGCTATCGCAGCGCCGGCACCGTGGAGTTCATCTACGACGCCGCTCGCGACGACTTCTACTTCCTCGAAGTGAACACCCGCCTGCAGGTCGAACACCCGGTCACCGAGATGGTCACCGGCCTCGACCTGATCGAATGCATGCTGCGCGTGGCCGCCGGTGACGCCCTGGACTGGGCCGCCCTCAACCGCGCCCCGCAGGGTGCCGCCATCGAGGTGCGCATCTACGCCGAGGACCCGCTGAAGAACTTCCAGCCCAGCCCCGGCGTGCTCACCGAAGTGCATTTCCCCGAAGACGCGCGCGTCGACGGCTGGGTCAGCACCGGCAGCGAGGTTTCCGCCTTCTACGACCCGATGATCGCCAAGCTGATCGTCCACGGCGCCAGTCGCGACGAAGCCATCGCCAAGATGCGTGCGGCTCTCGGTGAAACCCGCCTGCATGGCATCGCCAGCAATATCGACTACCTGCGCCAGGTAGTGGCCGATCCGCGCTTCGCCGCTGGCCAGGTGTGGACCCGTCTGCTCGACAGCTTCGAATTCAACGCCAGCGTGATTGAAGTACTGGAACCCGGCACTTACTCCAGCGTGCAGGACTACCCTGGCCGCCTCGGCTACTGGGACATCGGCGTGCCGCCATCCGGGCCGATGGACGACTTCGCCTTCCGCCTGGCCAACCGCATCGTCGGCAACCACGCCGACGCTGCCGGCCTGGAATTCACGCTGCAGGGCCCAACCCTGCGTTTCCATTGCGATGCGCTGATCGCCCTGACCGGCGCCGACTACCCAGCCACGCTGGATGGCGAGGCTGTAGCCTACTGGCAACCGATCCCGATCAAGGCCGGCCAGGTGCTCAAGCTCGGCCGCGCCAGCAGCGGCTGCCGAACCTACCTCGCAGTGCGCAATGGCTTCGACGTACCGCAGTACCTCGGCAGTCGCTCGACCTTCGCCCTCGGCCAGTTCGGCGGCCACGCCGGCCGCACCCTGCGCCCGGCCGACATGCTGGCCATCTCGCAACCAGCGCTGCCGGCCTGCACCACGCCAGCCCCGGTCGCCGCACCGCAGGCCGTGCACCCGAGCCTGATCCCGAGCTACGGCACCACCTGGAACATCGGCGTGCTCTACGGCCCGCATGGCGCGCCGGACTTCTTCACCCCCGAAGCCATCGAGGAATTCTTCGCCGCCGAGTGGGAAGTGCACTACAACTCCAACCGCCTCGGCGTGCGCCTGTCCGGGCCGAAGCCGAGCTGGACCCGCGCCGACGGCGGCGAGGCCGGCCTGCACCCGTCCAACGTGCATGACTGCGAATACGCCATCGGTGCGATCAACTTCACCGGCGACTTCCCGGTGATCCTGACCAAGGACGGCCCGAGCCTCGGCGGCTTCGTTTGCCCGGTGACCATCGCCAAGGCCGAGCTGTGGAAAGTCGGCCAGGTCAAACCCGGCGACAAGCTGCGCTTCCACCCCATCGGCTTCCAGCAGGCGCAGAGCCTGGAGCAGGCCCAACTGGGTAGCCTCGAAGCCCTGGCCGCGATCAGCGCCGTGACTCTGCCGGCGCCTTCGCTGCAGCCAGGCGACACCACATCAGCCACCGTGCTGGCCGAGCTGCCGGCCAAGGATAGCCGCCCACGGGTGGTCTATCGCCAGGCCGGCGACGCCTACATCCTCATGGAATACGGCGACAACGTGCTCGACCTGGCCCTGCGCCTGCGCGTGCATCTGCTGATGGAAGCGCTGAAGGCCGAGCCGCTGCGCGGCCTGGAAGAACTGGCGCCGGGCGTGCGCTCACTGCAACTGCGCTACGACAGCCGCGTGCTGCACCAGCAGGCGCTGATTGAGCACCTGCTCAAGCTGGAACAGCGCCTCGGCGACGTCGCCAGCCTCAAGGTGCCGACCCGCATCGTCCACCTGCCGATGGCCTTCGAAGACAGCGCCACCCTCGGCGCCGTCACCCGCTACCGCGAGACCGTGCGCAGCGAGGCGCCCTGGCTGCCGAACAACGTCGACTTCCTGCAGCGCATCAACGGCCTGGCCAGTCGCGACGAGGTGAAGGACATCCTGTTCGACGCCAGCTACCTGATCCTCGGCCTCGGTGACGTTTACCTCGACGCACCCTGCGCCGTCCCGCTGGACCCGCGCCACCGTCTGCTCAGCTCCAAGTACAACCCGGCACGCACCTACACCGCCGAAGGCACGGTAGGCATCGGTGGCATGTACATGTGCATCTACGGCATGGACTCGCCCGGCGGCTACCAGTTGGTCGGTCGTACCCTGCCGATCTGGAACAAGTACGTGAAGAACGCCCAGTTCGAGAACGGCGAGCCGTGGCTACTGCGCTTCTTCGACCAGGTGCGTTTCTACCCGGTCAGCGAAGCCGAGCTGGACGACTTCCGCGAAGCCTTCCGCGAGGGCCGCGCGCAGATCCGCATCGAGCACAGCGAGTTCGACTTCGCCGAGTACCAGCGCTTCCTCGCCGATAACCAGGATGGTATCGCCACCTTCCAGGCCAAGCAGAAGGCTGCGTTCGATGCAGAAGTACCGCTGTGGCGCGACGATGAGGCGGCGGCCACCGCACCGCTGGCCGCCGCGCAGGAAGACGACGGCGATCTCGACGGTCACCTGGTCAGCGCCGAGATGAGCGGCAGCGTGTGGAAGGTCCTGGTCGAGCCCGGCCAGCACGTCGAGGCCGGCACGCCGCTGCTGGTGGTCGAGGCGATGAAAATGGAGCTGGCGGTTACCGCGCCGGTGTCTGGCATCGTCAAGTCGGTGCGCTGCCAGCCGGGCAAGGCGGTAACGCCGGGCGATGCACTGCTCCTGCTCGATGTGGTCGAGGTCGCCTGAGATGCAACTGGTCAGCCCTGACAAGCGCGGCAAGGAGCGCCCGGAGAACCTCGCCGAACGCATCTATGCCCAGCTCAAGGACGACATCTTCGAGTTCCGCCTGCTGCCCGGCGACCGCTTCTCCGAAGGGGAAGTCGCCGAGCGTATGCAAGTCAGCCGTACCCCGGTGCGCCAGGCCCTGTACCGGCTGGAGCGCGAGGGCTACCTGGAGGTGTATTTCCGCAGCGGCTGGCAGGTACGCCCCTTCGACTTCCATTATTTCGAAGAGCTGTACGAGGTGCGCATCGTCCTCGAACTGGAAGCGGTCAAGCGCCTGTGCGATCGCCCGGCCGGCGAACTGCCGGTGCCACTGGAAGAACTGCGTGCCACCTGGATGGTGAGCCCGGAAGACCGTCTGCAGAACGGTCGGGCCGTGTCGCTGCTCGATGAGCGCTTCCACTGCCAGTTGGTCGAGGCCACCGGCAACCGCGAGATGGCCCGCATGCACGCGGAAGTCAGCGAGAAGATCCGCATCATCCGGCGCCTGGATTTCACCCAGGGGCCTCGCGTGGAGGCGACCTACGCCGAACACGCCCAGATCCTCGGCGCGATCCTGTCGCGCCGTTGTGAAGAAGCACAGCTGCTGCTCAGAACCCACATCGAACTGAGCAAGGCCGAAGTGCGCAAGATCACCCTGCACATGCTGCACAGCGCCCGGCAACGGGCAATGGCCGGGCAAGGGTGACGCGATGACCTTTTGGACGACTGCCAACCCGAATAACCAGAAATCAGCAGTACACACACTAGCTCGAATGGAGATCGCACTATGCAACGTCGCAGCCTGATCAAGGCCTTCACCCTTTCCGCATCCATCGCCGCCATGGGCATGACCTGGACCGTACAGGCAGCCGAGACCATCAAGGTCGGCATCCTGCACTCGCTGTCCGGCACCATGGCGATCTCCGAGACCTCGCTGAAAGACATGGCGCTGATGACCATCGACGAGATCAACGCCAAGGGCGGCGTCAACGGCAAACAGCTGGAAGCCGTGGTGGTCGACCCGGCCTCCAACTGGCCGCTGTTCGCCGAGAAGGGCCGCCAATTGCTGACCCAGGACAAGGTCGACGTGGTGTTCGGCTGCTGGACCTCGGTATCGCGCAAATCCGTGCTGCCGGTGTTCGAGGAGCTCAACGGTCTGCTGTTCTACCCGGTGCAGTACGAAGGTGAAGAGATGTCGCCGAACGTGTTCTACACCGGCGCGGCGCCAAACCAGCAGGCGATTCCGGCCGTGGAATACCTGATGAGCGAAGACGGCGGCGGCGCCAAGCGCTACTTCCTGCTGGGCACCGACTACGTCTACCCGCGCACCACCAACAAGATCCTGCGCAGCTTCCTGCACAGCAAAGGTGTGGCCGACAAGGACATCGAAGAGGTCTACACCCCCTTCGGTCATAGCGACTATCAAACCATCGTCGCCAACATCAAGAAGTTCTCCGCCGGCGGCAAGACCGCGGTGATCTCCACCGTCAACGGCGACTCCAACGTGCCGTTCTACAAGGAACTGGCCAACCAGGGCATCGAGGCTACCGACATCCCGGTAGTCGCCTTCTCGGTCGGCGAGGAAGAACTGCGCGGCATCGACACCAAGCCGCTGGTAGGCCAGCTGGCCGCCTGGAACTACTTCCAGTCGGTGGACAACCCGGTCAACACCGCCTTCGTCGACAAGTGGAAGGCCTACGCCAAGGCCAAGAACCTGCCGAACTACCAGACCGCGGTGACCAACGACCCGATGGAAGCCACCTACGTCGGCATCAACATGTGGGCCCAGGCCGTCGAGAAAGCCGGCACCACCGACGTCGACAAGGTCCGCGAAGCCCTGGCCGGCCAGACCTTCGCCGCGCCGAGCGGCTACACCCTGACCATGGACAAGACCAACCACCACCTGCACAAGCCGGTGATGATCGGCGAAGTCCAGGAAGACGGTCAGTTCTCCATCGTCTGGCAGACCGAAGGCCCGCTGCGCGCCCAACCGTGGAGCCCCTTCATCCCCGGCAACGACAAGAAGCCGGACTACGCGGTGAAGTCCAACTGACAGCTCGCGTGGCCCGCACTCAGTCACCCCGCTCTTCCAGGGGTGACTGAGTGCAACCACACCTTCCCCTCTCCTTCCGGGAGAGGGGCCAGGGGAGAGGGTGCGCCAGCCGGCACCGATCTCTCGGGCTCGTAGCCCGGATGCAATCCGGGAACGGCAATCCAAGGACTGTTCCAACATGCCCACTGCCCTTTACCGAATCCTGCTGTCACTGGCGCTGCTGCTGCCACTGACCACCCAGGCGGGCGACGCCAATGATTTCGTCGCCGCCAACCCGGCCAAGCAGGCCAAGCTCCTCGAGAGCTGGGCCGCCCACCCCGATGCCGCTCGCCAGCCGCTACTCGATGCCCTGCAGCAGGGCCGCGTCGGCGTCGATGCGAGCAAGGCCGCCTTCTATGAAGTCGATGGCGCCTGGCAGGCCGCCGAAGCGGCCGCTACTGCCGAAGGCACGCCGAAGAAGCTGCGTCTGAACAACCGCCTGCGCGGCCTGCTGGCCAACGTGCAGGCCAGCCAGCAGCTGCTCGCCGCAGAGCCGACCACGCGCCTGGCCGCCGCCCAGCAGCTGCAGAAGAGCGCCAAGCCGGCGCAGCTGGAACTGCTCAACGCCCGCGTCGCCAGCGAACAGGACGACGGCGTACGCGCCGCCCTGGCCCTGGCCCTGGCCAACCTGCAACTGGTCGACCCCGATCCGGCCGTACGCCTGAGCGCCGTACGCCTGCTCGGCGAAAGCGGCGACCCGCTGGCCCGCACCCGCCTGGAAGGCCTGCTGGCCGAAGGTGTGGAGACTGACGCTGCAGTACGCACCGCCGCTGAGACCAGCCTGGTGCAGGTCGAGCGCCGCCTGCTGGTCGGCGAGCTGCTCGGCCAGGCCTTCAGCGGCCTGTCGCTTGGCTCGATCCTGCTGCTCGCTGCCCTCGGCCTGGCCATCACCTTCGGCCTGCTGGGGGTGATCAACATGGCCCACGGCGAGATGCTGATGCTCGGCGCCTACACCACCTACATGGTGCAGATCGCCTTCCAGAAGTTCGCCCCCGGCTACCTCGCCCTCTACCCGCTGGCCGCCCTGCCGGTGGCCTTCTTCGTCACCGCCGCCATCGGCATGGCGCTGGAGCGCACGGTGATCCGCCACCTCTACGGCCGCCCGCTGGAAACCCTGCTGGCCACCTGGGGCATCAGCCTGATACTGATCCAGGCGGTGCGGGTGATCTTCGGCGCGCAGAACGTCGAGGTTGCCAACCCCGGCTGGCTGTCCGGCGGCGTACAGGTGCTGCCCAACCTGGTACTGCCCTACAGCCGCATGGTGATCATCGGCTTCGCACTCTTTGTTGTTGCCTTGACGTGGTTACTGCTGAACAAGACCCGCCTCGGCCTCAACGTCCGCGCCGTCACCCAGAACCGCAATATGGCTGCCTGCTGCGGCGTGCCGACCGGCCGGGTGGACATGATGGCCTTCGGCTTGGGTTCAGGGATCGCCGGCCTCGGCGGCGTGGCCCTATCGCAGATCGGTAACGTCGGCCCGGACCTGGGCCAGAGCTACATCATCGACTCCTTCCTGGTGGTGGTGCTCGGCGGCGTCGGCCAACTGGCCGGCAGTGTGCTGGCGGCCTTCGGCCTCGGTATCGCCAACAAGCTGCTGGAGCCGCAGATCGGCGCCGTGCTCGGCAAGATCCTGATCCTCGCGTTGATCATTCTGTTCATCCAGAAACGTCCGCAAGGCCTCTTCGCTCTCAAGGGACGGGTGATCGACTGATGACCATGCCACTCAATCAAACGTTGCTGGCCCGCGCCGGCAATGCCCTGGGCCCGAAAGCCTCGCTGGCCGTGCTCGGCCTGGTTCTGCTCGCCCTGCTGGCCATGCCGCTGCTGCACCTGCTGCCGGCGGACAACGCCCTGCACGTCTCGGCCTATGGCCTGACCCTGGTCGGCAAGATCCTCTGCTACGCCATCGTCGCCCTGGCGCTGGATCTGGTCTGGGGCTATGCCGGTCTGCTGTCGCTTGGCCACGGCCTGTTCTTCGCCCTCGGCGGCTACGCCATGGGCATGTACCTGATGCGTCAGTCGGCCGGTGACGGCCTGCCCGCCTTCATGAGCTTCCTCGCCTGGAGTGAGCTGCCCTGGTACTGGTACGGCACCAGCAACTTCCTCTGGGCCCTGTGCCTGGTGGTGCTGGCTCCCGGCCTGCTGGCCCTGGTGTTCGGCTTCTTCGCCTTCCGCTCGCGGATCAAGGGCGTGTACTTCTCGATCATGACCCAGGCGCTGACCTTCGCCGGCATGCTGCTGTTCTTCCGCAACGAGACTGGCTTCGGCGGCAACAACGGCTTCACCAACTTCCGCACGATTCTCGGCTTCGATATCACCGCGCCGGGCACCCGTGCCTTCCTGTTCTTCTGCACCGTACTGCTGCTGGTCGGCAGCCTGGCGCTGGGCTTCGCCCTCGCGCGCAGCAAGTTCGGCAGGGTGCTCACCGCCCTGCGCGACGCGGAGAACCGCCTGATGTTCTGCGGCTACGACCCGCGCGGCTACAAGCTGTTCATCTGGGTGCTGAGCGCAGTGTTGTGCGGCCTGGCCGGCGCGCTGTACGTGCCGCAGGTGGGCATCATCAACCCCAGCGAGATGTCGCCGACCAACTCCATCGAGGCCGCCATCTGGGTCGCCCTCGGCGGTCGCGGCACCCTGATCGGCCCGCTGCTCGGCGCCGGCTTGGTCAACGGCATGAAGAGCTGGTTCACCGTGGCCTTCCCCGAGTACTGGCTGTTCGCCCTCGGCGCACTGTTTATCGTGATTACGCTCTTTCTTCCGAAAGGCGTGATCGGCCTGATCAAGAAGGAGAAGGACCAATGAGAGCCGCTCCGGTACCCGAATTCATGCTCGAACCCGCCTTCGACCCGGCCGGCAGCGGCCGCGACGCGGTCGGCCTCGGCAGCGCCGCGGCCAAGGGCCTGGATGTGCGCCACGGCACCATCCTCACCCTGGAAGGCATCAACGTCAGCTTCGACGGCTTCCGCGCCATCACCGACCTCAACCTGTACATCGGCGTCGGCGAACTGCGCTGCATCATCGGCCCCAACGGCGCCGGCAAGACCACCATGATGGACGTGATCACCGGCAAGACCCGCCCGGACAACGGCATCGCCTACTTCGGCGACACCCTCGATCTGACACAGATGAGCGAGGTTGAGATCGCCCAGGCCGGCATCGGTCGCAAGTTCCAGAAACCCACGGTGTTCGAGGCGCTGTCCGTTTTCGAAAACCTGGAGCTGGCGTTGAAGACCGACAAATCGGTGTGGGCCAGTCTGCGCGCCAAGCTCTCCGGTGCGCAGAAGGAGCGTATCGAGGAAGTGCTGACCACCATCCGCCTGGAGGGCTCGCGTCATCGCCCCGCCGGGCTGCTGTCGCACGGCCAGAAGCAGTTCCTCGAGATCGGCATGCTGCTGGTCCAGGACCCGCAACTGCTGCTGCTCGACGAGCCTGTGGCGGGCATGACCGACGCCGAAACCGAGTTCACCGCCGAGCTGTTCAAGTCGCTGGCGCGCAAACACTCGCTGATGGTGGTGGAGCACGACATGGGCTTCGTCGGCACCATCGCCGACCACGTCACCGTACTGCACCAAGGCAGCGTGCTGGCCGAAGGTTCGCTGGAACAGGTACAGGCCAACGAGCGGGTGATCGAGGTTTATCTCGGGCGCTGAGCGGGGTTCGGTGCGCACGCCGCACCCTACACGCACCGTGCCGTAGGGTGCGCCGCGCGCACCGGGGAAAACGCAGAACGCTCAATGGCTCCTGCGGGGGCACGATCAGACAACGTAGGGTGGATGGCGCTTTTCTCATCCACCGCAGGCACTGCACGGTGGATCGAAAACGCGCGAGCGGCGCGCCGTACTCCACCCTGCGTATGAACAAGGACACCGACATGCTGCAAGTCCAACAGCTCCACCAGTACTACGGCGGTAGCCACATCCTGCGGGGCCTGTCCTTCGAAGCGAAGATCGGCGAGGTCACCTGCCTGCTTGGGCGTAACGGCGTGGGCAAGACCACCCTGCTGAAATGTCTGATGGGCCTGATCCCGGCCAAGGAAGGCAGCATCAATTGGGAAGGCCAGACCATCAACGGCCACAAGCCGCACCAGCGCGTGCATGCGGGCATCGCTTATGTGCCGCAGGGCAGGGAAATTTTCCCCAGGCTCACGGTCGAGGAAAACCTGCTGATGGGGCTTTCTCGTTTTGGCACCAGCGAAGCCAAGACCGTACCCGAGTTCATCTACGAGTTGTTCCCGGTGCTGCGCGAGATGAAGCAGCGCCGTGGCGGCGACCTCTCCGGCGGCCAGCAGCAACAGCTGGCCATCGGCCGCGCGCTGGCCAGCAAACCGCGCCTGCTGATCCTCGACGAGCCCACCGAAGGCATCCAGCCCTCGGTGATCAAGGAGATCGGCGTGGTCATCCGCAAGCTCGCCGAGCGCGGCGACATGGCCATCCTGCTGGTCGAGCAGTTCTACGACTTCGCCGCCGAGCTGGCAGACCAGTACCTGGTGATGAGCCGCGGCGAGATCGTTCAGCAGGGCCGTGGCGAGACCATGGAGGCCGACGGCGTGCGCGGCCTGGTGGCGATCTAGACCAAGGTCGCTCTACTCGCGGGTAGGCATAGCCCGACCACGCCCTTACCATTGCGCGCTCAGGCGCCGGCCATGCCGTGCGCGCCCATTTCAGACGGGTTCGTCGCCTGCGACGCCCGCTTCCTGCGCCATGCGCGCAGTGCCATGACCATCAGGGGATCGACTCATGAGCAATGTGGTTTTCATCACCGGCGCCACCTCCGGCTTCGGCCGCGCCACCGCCCGCCGTTTTGCCGAGGCTGGCTGGTCGCTGGTGCTCTCCGGCCGCCGCCTCGAGCGCCTGCAGGAGCTGCAGGCCGAACTGGGCGCCAAGGTGCCGGTGCATATCGCCACCCTCGACGTGCGTGACGCTGCTGCCGTGCAGCAGGTGGTCGCCGAGCTGCCACCGGCCTTCCGCCGCATCACCGTGCTGGTCAACAACGCCGGCCTGGCGCTGGCGCCCGAGCCGGCACAGAAGGTGGCGCTGGAGGACTGGCACACCATGATCGACACCAACATCACCGGCCTGGTCAACGTCACCCACGCGTTGCTGCCAACCCTGGTGGAGATCGGCAAGGGCACCAGCATCATCAACATCGGTTCGGTGGCCGGCGAGTGGCCCTATCCGGGCGGCCACGTGTATGGCGCGACAAAAGCCTTCGTCAAACAGTTCAGCTTCAACCTGCGCTGCGACCTGGTGTCCACCGGCGTGCGCGTCACCGACATCGCCCCGGGCATGGCCGAGACCGAGTTCACCCTGGTGCGCACCAAGGGCAACCAGGCCGCCTCCGACGCGCTGTACTCGACCACCACGCCGCTGAGCGCCGAGGACATCGCCGAGCAGATCTTCTACGTCGCCACCCTACCGGCGCACATCAACATCAACCGCCTGGAGATCATGCCGTCACGTCAGGCCTGGTCGTCCTTCGCCGTCGACCGCGACTGATCCGTTCAGGGAGGCGCATTTTCGACTCTGGCCAATACGGGCTAACCGCCGCGGCTCATCCGCCCCAGGCGCTCGGACAGGGCATGCATGCCCTGCCCGAGCTCGCGCAGGGTACCGGCGTCGCGAGCACCCTCCTCGCTCGCAGCGTGGATGCGCACTGCCAGCTCGTTGATCTCCTGCGCCACGTGGCTCTGCTCCTGCGCCGCGACGGCGATCTGCTGTGCGCGCTGGACGATGTCATCGAAGCTAGTCACCGTATCCCCCAGCGTCAGCGCCACGCTGCCAGCCTGCTGCACCGCCTCGCGAGTACGCTCGGCGCCGCCCTGCATGGTTACCACCGCTTGGGTAGACGCCTGACGCAGCGTTCCGATCATGTCCTGGATCTCGTTCGCCGAAGACTGCGTGCGCCCGGCCAGGGTACGCACCTCGTCGGCCACCACAGCGAAGCCACGACCCTGTTCGCCGGCGCGCGCCGCCTCGATTGCCGCGTTGAGCGCGAGCAGATTGGTCTGCTCGGAGATCGATTTGATCACCGCCAGCACTCCACCAACCCGTTCAATGTCGTCGCCCAACTGGGTAATGGCCCCGGCGGCGCCATCGATTTCACCAGATAGCGCCTGGATGGACTGACTGTTGTGCTGCACCCGCTGCTGCCCCTGGCGCGCCGCATCCAGGGAATGACGTGCAGTATCCGAACAGTCGGTGGTATTGCTCGCCACCTCCTGGGCGCTGGCGGACATCTGGGTGATGGCGGTAGCCAGCAGGGTGTTGTCCTCACGCTGCGCCTCGGCCCGCTCGGCAATACCGTGGGACAGCCTTGCCAGTTCACCCGCCTGGCGCTCCAGGGTTGCCGACTCGCCGGCAATGGCCCGCAACATGTCGCGCAACGAACCGGCGTACTGGTTCACCGCGCTGCGCAGCTCACCGATCTCATCCGGGCGGCGAATCTCCAGCTCGCTGGCGCGGCCACCCTGACCTAGGGTACGGATCTGCCCTGCGGTTTCCTCGATCTGCGCCAGCAGCCGCTTGCCGGCCAGCCACGCAAGGCCGAGCAGCACCACCAGGAGCGGCAGAAGGAACAACAGAATCTCCCCGGTCAGACGGTCGGCCAACCCGGTGACCTGCGCCTCAGGGGTGACCAGCCCCACCCGCCAGCCGGTGGCGGCCATAGGCTCCAGGCTGACATAGGCTGGGCCATCGAGGCGCCCATCATGGTCGAGTAGCAGGGTTCTGGCCTCCCCACCCTGCCCCAGTGCATCGGCCACCGGAGCGAACCAGGGCAGCTCGCGGCGCAGTTGATCCAGAGTCGGCAGCCCCTTGTCGGAACGGGCATCGGGGAAGAACAGCATATTGCCGGCACGGTCTACCGCGAACGCGTAGCCACCGGTGACATCACCCTCACGCTGGAGGAACTCGGCGAGCCCATCGAGCTTGAGGTCGATGGTGGCCACGCCCGCGAATCGCCCCCCGGCGCGATACGGCACACTGCAGGTGGTCATGGCCACGCCGGTGACCGGGTCCTGATAGGCATCCGACCATACGCAACGACCAAGAGGTGAATTGCGTGCACCGCTGTACCAAGACTCGCCATGGTAAGCGGCAATATCGGGCGCATTGTAATCGTCGGAATAATCCAGCCCGCCCTGGGCATTGCGCGCCCAGAAGAAACTGCGTCGATCCACTCCAGCCACGAAGGCGCTGGGCTCAGGCCAGAGACCACCACCGGCGATGGCCATGTCACCCTGGCTATCGATCACGTTGGGCAACTGCGCCTTCACCAACGCCTCATCGTGCGGCAGCGTCTCGGCCAGGTGCGCCATGGCCGCGGTGGTGCCCTCGATCAGGTTGAGCTGCAGCGCCAGCTGGCGAGACATGGCCACTGCCGACTGTTCGGCGGCGGCGCTACCGACCTCGACCAGCTGTGGCTTGCCGCGCAGGGTCATTACGGAATAGATCGCCAACGCGGTCAGCGCCAGCAACAGCAGAATACCCAGGGTCATGCGCTGGGCGACGCGAGCGGGCATGAAAAACATAGGCCGGAACTCCACAAATGCACGTAGGTGGATGGAGAGCGGCGCGCCGGCGCCGCCCATGGCGGATCAGCCGGAAATCAGGAAGTTGTCAGGGGAGGAAGGCGTCCCGCCTTCGAGGGTGACCATCTCCGCTTCATCCTTGAGATTGACCCCCGACAGCTTGCGCCGGCATGCCTCACGCATTAGGTATAGCAATTTGTGCGCTGCCAGGCCGTAGCTGAGGCCCTCCAAGCGCACGTTGGAAATGCAGTTGCGGAATGCATCGGTCAGGCCAACCTTGGGCGCATAGGTGAAGTACAGGCCGAGGCTGTCCGGCGAGCTCAGCCCCGGACGCTCGCCGATCAGGATCACCACCATCTTCGCGCCGAGCAGCTCGGCCACCTCGTCGGCCGCCGCCACCCGCCCCTGGCGCACTAGGCAGATCGGCGCCAGGGTCCAGCCATCCTCGCTGGCCTGCTGCTGCCAGCGGTCGAGAAAGGCCAGGCTGTGGCGTTGCACGGCCAGAGCCGAGAGGCCATCGGCAATCACCACGGCCAAGTCGTAACCGCCCGGATGGGCGTGGGGATAGTCGCGCAGGGTCTGCACCGAGGCGGCGTCCAGGCGCCGACCAAGATCAGGCCGTTGCAGGTAAGTATTCCGGTCCGCCGCCGCGCTGTGTAACTGCAGCACCTGGTGGCCACGCTCGGTCAGGCCTGTGGCCAGCTCATCGGCATCCAGCGGCAGATGCACGGCATCGCGCGCCTGGGCGTGGGCGAACTGGAAGTCCAGCTGCGCGCCGGTGGGCAGACTGGTGCCGGCACGGCCGAGGGCGATGCGCGCCGGGGTCAGGCGGCGTAGCGCGGCCCAGGGATTGCTGGCGGGGGTGTCGTCGAAATCGCTCATGCGGACCTGCGAGGAAAACTAGGCAAGAGGAAAACTAGGCGAGCTGCGCCAGGGCATTGCGGAAGGCCGGCGGCACCGGGTCGCCGAGACGCAGGCGGCCGCCCTGCTGGTGCAGGATGTTCATGCGCTCCAGCCACACCTCGAACTCCGGCGCCGGGCGCAGGCCGAGCAGCTGGCGGGCGTACAGCGCATCGTGGAACGAGGTGGTCTGGTAGTTGAGCATCACGTCGTCGGAACCGGGGATGCCCATGATGAAGTTGATGCCGGCCGCACCGAGCAGGGTCAGCAGGGTGTCCATGTCGTCCTGATCGGCCTCGGCATGGTTGGTGTAACAGATGTCGCAGCCCATCGGCACGCCGAGCAGCTTGCCGCAGAAGTGGTCTTCCAGGCCGGCGCGGATAATCTGCTTGCCGTTGTACAGGTACTCGGGGCCGATAAAGCCGACCACGGTATTCACCAGAAACGGCTTGTAGTGGCGCGCCACCGCGTAGGCACGCACCTCGCAGGTCTGCTGGTCGACACCGTGGTGGGCGTTGGCCGACAGCGCGCTGCCCTGGCCGGTTTCGAAATACATCAGGTTGTCGCCCAGCGTTCCGCGTTTCTGCGACAGACCCGCCTCGTAACCCTCCTGCAGCACCTGCAGGGTGATGCCGAAGCCGGCGTTGGCCGCCTCGGTGCCGGCGATGGACTGGAACACCAGGTCCACCGGCGCGCCGCGCTCGATGGCGGCGATGGAACTGGTGACATGGGTCAGCACGCAGGCCTGGGTGGGAATCTCGTAACGCTGGATGATCGCATCGAGCATCTTCAGCAGATCAGTCAGCGCACCCAGGCTGTCGGTGGCCGGGTTGATGCCGAACATGGCATCACCGTTGCCGTACAACAGACCATCGAGAATGCTGGCGGCAATGCCGGACGGATCGTCGGTTGGGTGGTTGGGCTGCAAGCGCGTCGACATGCGGCCGCGCAGGCCCATGGTGTTGCGAAAACGAGTAACCACGCGAATCTTCTGCGCCACCAGGATCAGGTCCTGCACGCGCATGATCTTCGACACCGCCGCCACCATCTCCGGCGTCAGCCCCGGCGCCAGGGCGCGCAGGCTGGCCTCGTCGGCGCGTTCGCCGAGCAGCCAGTCGCGGAAGCCACCGACGCTGAGATGGGCGACCGGGGCGAAAGCCACCGCGTCATGAGTGTCGATGATCAGCCGGGTGATCTCGTCGTCTTCGTAGGGAATCAGTGCCTCACTCAGAAAATGCTTGAGCGGGATATTGGCCAACGCCATCTGTGCGGCGACACGCTCGGCATCGCTGCTGGCGGCCACGCCGGCCAGGTAGTCGCCGGAACGTGCCGGACTGGCCTTGGCCATGACCTCGCGCAGGCTGTCGAAGCGCCAGGTGTGATGGCCGACGGTATGGCTGAAACTGGCCATGGGTACCTCCTGAAACAAGCGCCCGCCGTTGCCGGCGGGCGTGGATCCATTACGGTTGCAGCAGAACGTCGGCCGGCACGGCGTCGCGCTGAGCGCCGGTCAGCAGGAAGTACACCATGCCGATGCTCATCAGGCCGAGGAACAGCAGCGCGATGGTGCCGTTGAACCAGATCATCGCGGCCAGGCACACCAGCGCCAAGCCCAAAGCGATGCCCGGCACCACGGGATAGCCCGGCGCCTTGAAGGTACGCTCCAGGTGCGGCTCGCTCTTACGCAGCTTGAACAGGCTGAGCATGCTCATGATGTACATGACGATGGCGCCGAACACGCTCATGGTGATCATCGCCGCGGTCAGGCTCATGCCCTGCAGGTTGATCAGGCCGTCGCTGAAGATTGCCGCAATGCCGACCAGGCCGCCGGCGATGATCGCCCGGTGCGGGGTGTGGAAGCGCGACAGCTTGGCCAGAGCCGGCGGCAGGTAACCTGCGCGAGCCAGGGCGAAGAACTGGCGGGAGTAGCCGAGGATGATGCCGTGGAAGCTGGCCACCAAACCGAACAGGCCGATCCACACCAGCATGTGCAGCCAGCCGGAGTTCTCGCCGACCACGGTTTTCATCGCCTGCGGCAGCGGGTCGTTGATGCCGGACAGGGCCTTCCAGTCGCCCACGCCACCAGCCATCACCATCACACCCAGTGCCAGGCTGACCAAGGTCAGGATACCGGCGATATAGGCACGCGGAATGGTGCGTTTCGGGTCCTTGGCTTCCTCGGCGGCCATGGCCGCCCCCTCGATGGCGAGGAAGAACCAGATGGCGAACGGAATCGCGGCGAAGATGCCGGCGATGGCAGGCATGCCGAACACGTTGCTACCGGCCCAGCCGTCGAGCACGAAGTTGCTGAAGCTGAAGCCCGGCGCCACCACGCCCATGAACACCAGCAACTCGAGCACGGCCAGCACAGTCACCACCAGTTCGAAGGTGGCGGCGATGCTGACGCCGAGGATGTTGAGGGTCATGAAGATGAAATAGGCACCGACCGCCGCCAGTTTCGGGTCGAGCCCGGGGAACTGCACGTTGAGATAGGCACCGATGGCCATGGCGATGGCCGGCGGAGCGAAGACGAATTCGATCAGGGTGGCCATGCCGGCGATCATCCCACCGGCGGGGCCAAACGCACGGCGGCTATAGGCGAAGGGCCCGCCCGCATGCGGTATTGCGGTCGTCAGCTCGGTGAAGCTGAAGATGAAGCAGCTGTACATCGTCGCCACCATCAGCGTGGTGACCAGGAAGCCCAGCGTGCCCGCTACGCCCCAGCCATAGCTCCAGCCAAAATATTCCCCGGAAATCACCAGACCCACGGCGATGCCCCACAGGTGCAGGGTGCCGAGCGTCGGTTTCAGTTTCGTTGTTGTCATTGCCAATTCCTCGATGTGAGAGCCACGTCAGACGTCGATCGCTTGGCGAGGATATCCAGCCAACCCCGGCCGAGACTTGACCTTGCAAAGTCCGCGCGCAGCTGCAGAGTCAAGTCGCATCAAGGCCTGCAGACCGCTCTGCGGCGGGCTTTGCGCCACATGAGTGCATTTCGCCGAGGGCCCGCCCCAAGGCAATGCACAACCATTCTGAGCAGGCGATCCACTTGCTCATCTAGAGCCTTCGCCGAGGGGGCATGAGTATTGCTAAACGTTACCTATCTCTCTGATGCGCACCGCCCATGTCGCTGAACATCCCCCATCCGCTGGCCATGACCGACGCCCCGAGCAATCTCGGCGTGCTGTCGGCCGCCGCCAGCGGACTGGATCGCTTCATCGGCCTGCAGGGTGGCGATGCCGAGCGGGTCTTCGGCATCGCCGGCATCGACCCCGACCTGCTGCTGCACCCGACCCTGAGCCTGAGCCTGAGCAACTACTGCAAGGTGCTGGAGGAAGCCGCCACGCAATCGGGCTGCGACAACTTCGGCCTGCGCTACGGCCAGCAGTTCCAGCCGCGCGCCCTCGGCCTGCTCGGCTATGTCGGGCTGTGCTCGGATAGCCTGGAACAGGCGCTGCAGAACTTCGCCCGCGCTTTTCCCTATCACCAGCACGACACGCTGATCCGCCTGGTGGATATCGGCGAGTGCTACCGCTTCGACTATCAGGTGCGCCATCCGGCGATCCTCGACAAGCGCCAGGACGCCGAGCTGACCATGGGCATGGCGTTGAACCTGGTGCGCCATGTACTGGGCCCGACCTGGGCACCGCGCGCGGTGCTGTTCGAGCACGGCAAGCCGGAGGGCTGGCGCGAGCACCAGACGGTGTTCGATGCGCCGATCCTGTTCGACCAGCCGTGCAATGCCCTGCTGATTCCCAAGCGCGACATCGTCGGCCGGCTGATGCCCGAGCGCGACCCGGTACTGCTGATGCTGGTGCAGGACGCCATCGCCCGCCTCGGCGGCCAACAGCACCAGCAGTGCCTGGTTGATCAGGCCCGCGGCCTGGTGCGTGACGCTCTGCCGCTGGGCGAGCCGGCGCTGGAACAGATCGCCGCGCACCTCGGCCTGACCCCGGCGGCATTCCAGCGCCGCCTGCGCGAACAGAACCTGTGCTTTTCTGCGCTGATCGACCAGGTGCGCCGCGAACTGGCCCTGCACTACCTGCGCCGGCGCCTGCCGGTCAGCGAACTGGCGCCGCTGCTCGGCTACTCCGAGACCAGCGCCTTCTCCCGCGCCTTCCGCCGCTGGTTCGATACCAGCCCGAGGCAATGGCTACAGATGAGTACGGCCTAACCCCATGCTCGCACGCTACACTGGCGCCCCGCTCCACAATGACCACCCTTTGAGCCGTATATGTCCTACCTGATTCGTGATGCCGCCGACGCCGATCTCGCCGGCATCCTGCCCATCTACAACGACGCCGTTCAGAACAGCACCGCCATCTGGAACGAAACCCTGGTGGACCTGGCAAACCGCCGTACCTGGCTGACGGATCGCAATGCCGCTGGCTTCCCGGTGCTGGTGGCAGTGGACGAAGAAGGCAATGTGCTCGGCTATTCCAGCTACGGCCCTTGGCGCAACTTCGACGGCTTCCGCCACACGGTCGAGCATTCGGTCTATGTGCGCGGCGACCAGCAAGGCAAGGGTCTGGGCAAGGCACTGTTGCGAGCACTGATTCAGCGTGCCTGCCAAGCCAACCTGCATGTGATAGTGGCCGCCATCGAGCGCGAAAACGCCGCCTCCATCGCCCTGCATGAGCGCCTCGGCTTCGTCATCACTGGCCAGATGCCTCAGGTAGGGCGCAAGTTTGATCGATGGCTCGACCTCACCTTCATGCAGCTCAATCTTGAGCAGCTAGTCGGGCAACTGCCGAATTCGGTCTAACCGAAACAAATGGGAATATTGCCTGTGCCCACATGGACGTGAACAACGTCACAGTACTTCTGACACGACGTCACTACCCTGAAACAAATAAAAATTGGACGACAGGAGCTCGATCCACATGGCCTCGACCTCTTTTTCCCGCCCCAAGCCCAAAGGCATGCCGTTTACCCTGATAGGTGCGCTGCTTCTGCTTGCAGCCGTCCACACCTTCTCCGAGCGACTCGATTTCCTGCAGACGGCCAAGTTCGCCTCCGGACAGGTAAGCTCACTCGAGGCCAGCGGCTCACAGCCGCGCATCAACTTTACCGATGACCGAGGTAACGCCGTTTCCTACGCGCAGGATGGATTCGTCTTCGGTTATCAGCGTGGCATGCCGGTTGGCGTGCACTATCGCCCTGAGGCCCCTGTCAGCAGCGCCGTCATCGATGATGCAGGCGCGATCTGGGGCAGCACACTGCTGCTGGGGCTGCTCGGTGCCAGCATGACGCTGGCGGGTATGCCCACTCTGCGCGTTCGCCGCTGGGCCTGATATTTTCTTGCATCGGGCACTCGCCCCGCTATCACGACTCGATCCAGTCATCGACCCCGAACGGTCACTACCTCCGTCTCAACGGCCAATGCCGCCATCCGAAGACAGTCTTCATCTCCCCCCCTATCTATAGGCTTCACGCACCATGACTGGTGCAGCTCTCGCCGCCAGACCAACGGCAGCGATGGTCACCGGGCATCCCTCCCTCTCGCCGCTACGCTTGAAAGAGCCGTACCGCTAGATGGTCCATCAAGGAGAGACCGCCATGACCGCCACACCCTTTTCCATCACCGCCCTGACTTGCGCAGTTCTGCTGAGCCCTCTTGCCAGTGCAGAAACGCTGGTGCCACTCAACGGCCAGAGCCAGCAGCAGATTCAGAGCGACATCGCCAGCTGCCAGAGCCAACCAGCGAGCAGTTCGGACAATAGCGGCGGCGGTGGTCGCCTGAGGGGAGCTGCAGTGGGAGCCGCCGCAGGAGCAGCGGCCGCAGAAGTCCGGGGCCAGCGCCACGAAGAGGCATACGATCGGGTGGATGACGATGTGAAGCAGGAGTATCGACAAAACCAGGCACGCGAAGCCGCGGCGGCCGGCGTGGTGGTAGGAGGCTCCCGGCAACGCCGCGACAGGCGCGAGGAGCGGCGCGACGAACAGGCCACGCAGAGCGGGTCCAGCCAGGCCTATGTCAGCTGCATGAGCGCTCGCGGTTACTCGATTACCCCGTAATCAGCGCAACTGGCTGTCCTTGCTAGCACGTCTGTTGTAGCCGCTGAACGCCTGCTCGCGGTCACGCTCGGCTTGGCAGCTCACGCACAGGTGTACACCAGGCACCGCCTGACGACGGGCCTCGGGAATAGGCGCGTCACACTCCTCGCAGTGACTCAGACTCTCGCCACGCGGCAGCTGGCTGCGGGCGCGAGCTATCGCATCCTCGATACTGCTGTCGATCTGCTCCTGTACCGCACCATCGTTGGTCCATCCCCCGGCCATGAAGCACCTCCGAGCACTTGTCTCCACACAGATATGCGCCCGCCATCGTGCGAATGCAAGCGCAGCGCGGGCGTCGGCTGACTATGCTTGTACCAGTAGCGGAGGAACCTGCGATGTCCTGCTCACGTCTGCTAACGGTCGTTCTGCTGAGCTGCGCTGCCCTGCTGGCAAGAGCCGAGACAATGGTGGCCATCGACAACGCCAACCCACCCTTCATGTTCCAGCTGGACGGCCAGGCCCAAGGCCTCTATCCACAGTTGCTGCAGGCAATCTTCGCCAGGCTGGGCGAGCCGCTGACCATCCAGCCGATGCCATGGAAACGCGCCATGCTTCGAGGCGCCGCCGGTGAGCTGGGCATCGGCGGCATCTATCGCAATAGTGAGCGCCTGAAGATCTTCGACTACTCCGAGCCAATATTCGAAGAGCGCCTGCTCCTCTATGTACAGCGCGCGCGAGGGTTCCCATTCGACCGAATCGAGGACCTGCGCGGAAAGCGCATCGGCGTCATTCGCGGCTGGAGCTATACCGATAGCTTCGACCGAGCAGTGCGCGACGGTCGAATACATGCCCAGGAGGGCAGCTCCGACGAGGCCAACCTGCGCAAGCTGGCCTCGGGCAGGCTGGATGCGGTAGTGGCCATCGAACTGGCCGGCCAGCGCCTGCTGCAACTACCGGGGCTGGAGGACCTGGAGCCACTGCCCCAGCCGCTCAGCATCAATCCCACCTTTCTCGTGTTCGCCAAACGCGCCCAGCAGGGTGAGCTGCTGCAGCGCTTCAACCGTACCCTGGACGACATGCGTCAGGACGGTTCGCTGCAGCGCCTGGTGAACGAGGCGACTGCTACTCCTTGACGTTCATGTACTCGCGCGCCCAGACAATGTAGTCCTCGGGCTGTGTGTACTTGTGCGTCAACTCAGTGGCGTTGAGGTCACTGGCCGCAATGCCGCGCTGCTCACGCAGGCAGTCGTAGGTCGCCTTGATGGCCGCGAAGTAGGCGGCGTGACCGTCGACCACAATGCGTACGCCGAGGCTGGCCAGACGAGCATCGTCACGCAACGACGGGTTGCCGTAGCTGACCAGCATCAGCGGGACGCTGAGATTCTCCGCAATTGCCTCCAGGTGCTCGAAGTCGCGTATGCCAACCATGCAGATGCCATCCGCCCCGGCGCTCTGATAGGCCTTGGTACGTCGGATTACTTCGTCCACCTCGAGCACCCCGGCGTTGGTCCGGGCGATGATCGCCAGGTCCGAATCGACCCGAGCCTCCAGTGCCGCACGGATCTTGCCGACGCCTTCGTCGATGCCGATCAGGTCAGTCGACTTACGGCCAAACTGTGCCGGCAACAGTGTGTCCTCGATAGTCAGCGCAGCGATGCCCGCACGCTCCAGTTCGACGACGGTGCGCATCACGTTGAGTGCATTTCCGTAGCCATGATCGGCATCGGCAATCACCGGCAAACGTGCCACTCGACCAATACGTGAGGCCTGCTCGACAAACTCGCTGAGAGTAATCAAGGCGAAGTCCGGCGCAGCCAAAACTTGTAGTGAAGCTACAGAACCACCCAGGATTCCCACCTCGAAACCGAGGTCGGAGGCGATTCGCGCAGACATGGGGTCGAACACCGAAGCCGTGTGGTAACAGGCATTCGAGTTAAGCAGCGCGCGGAATTGCGCGCGAAGATCATGGTGCGAGGTTCTCTGCATGGAAGGCGCTACGGCTATGTCGTTTGTATTTTTGGTCGGACCAATTATGTAGCAAAACTACAAAAACAACCAAGCTCTGCCAACAGAAGTTGGCAAATCAGTTATGCGCTGCCCCTCCCAGAGACGCAATCCGGGCTCTATTCGCACAGCAAAACTTCCGACAGCGAGTAGATTCGAACACGTCAATATTGTTATGTTATTTCATCTATATAAGGAAATAGCATGAAAAAAGTGAAAAAAATTGGATTGATAGGCATATCATCCACCCTGCTCAGCGGCGCGGCCTGGGCGGAAAAAGCCATCCTGCTGGATAGCGTGACAATTACTGAAAGCCCCTACGAAAGCGCTAACAGCCCGGTTGAAGGCTACCGCGCCACTCGCTCCAGCACCGCCACACGCAGCGATGTGGATATCCGCGACACGCCGCAGAGCATCGAAGTGGTGCCGACCCAGGTGCTGGAAGACCTCAACACCACACGCATCGACCGTGCCCTGGACTTCGCCGGCGGCGTGTCGCGACAGAACAACTTCGGAGGCCTGACCTTCCTCAACTACAGCGTGCGCGGTTTCACCACCGGCGAGCTGTACCGCAACGGTTTCGCCATCAACCGCGGCAGCTACAGCTCGCCGGATGCCTCGGGTATCGAGCGCATCGAAGTACTGAAGGGCCCCTCGGCCAGCCTCTATGGCCGTGGCGACCCGGGCGGCCTGGTCAACATCGTCAGCAAGCGCCCGCAGGCGGAGGCGTTCAGCAAGCTCAACCTCAGCGCCGGCAGCTGGGATCGCTACCGCACCAGCTTGGACGCCAACACCCCGCTCAACGAGGACGGCACTCTGCTGTCGCGCATCAACCTGGCGGTGGAGGACAACGGCAGCTTCCGCGATTACGTCGGCAACAGCCGCCAGGTGGTCACCCCCTCGCTCAGCTGGCAGCTGGATGAAGACACCCTGCTGATGCTCGACGCCGAGTTCTCGCGCACCGAATCGGTGTTCGATCGCGGCATCCCGGCGGTGAACGGCGAGATGGGGGCAGTGCAACGATCATCCTTCTTCGGCGAGCCGAATGACGGCGAGATCCGCAACGACAACCAGACCCTCGACCTAGCGCTGGAGCGCTACCTCAACGACGACTGGAAGCTGCGCCTGGCCAATCACTACACCCAGGGCACCCTGCGCGGCGACAGCTCGGAGCCGCAGAAATTGGTCGGCGACACCATCACCCGCTTCTACCGCCAGCGCGACTTCGAGTGGAACGACAACATCACCCAGGCCGAGCTGCACGGCAGCTTCGAGCTGGGCGGCTGGCAGCACCAGAGCCTGATCGGCCTGGAGTACGAGAACTACCGCAACAGCCAGAAGTACCCGCAGAGCGAGACCCTGGCCAGCTATGGGCTGGATATCTACAAGCCTGTATACGGTGCGCCCAAACCGCCGATCACCAAGCCCAACGACTTCCACGAGCACACCGAGAGCTACGCGCTCAACCTGCAGGACCAGATCGCCTTCAGCGAACGCCTGCGCGGCCTGGTCGGAGTACGCCTGGAACGGGTCGAGCAGACCTCGCTGAACCGCACCACCCGCGTCAGCAATGAGCAGGAGAAGGACGTCGCCACGCCGCGGGTCGGCCTGCTCTATCAGCTCACTCCCGAAGTGGGCGTGTTCGCCAACGCCGGCACCTCGTTCAAGCCCAACACCATCGGCAGCCAGGGCCAGGTGTACAAACCGGAGAAGGGCCTGGGCTACGAAAGCGGCCTCAAGCTGGACCTGTTCGACGGCCGCCTGGGCGGCACCATCGCGCTGTTCCACATCGACAAGGAGAACGTCGTCACCACCGACGCCCTGGGCGACAGCGTGGCCGCCGGCAAGGCGCGCAGCCAGGGCCTGGACATGCAGTTCAGCGGCCAGCTCAGCGACGCCGTGCGCTTGATCGGCGCCTACGCCTATATCGATGCCGAAGTGACCAAGGGCGACGCCGCCATTCCCACCGGCAGCGACCTGCTCGGCATCCCGCAGCACAGCGGCAGCCTGCTGGCGGTGTACGAGTTCCAGAGCGGCGCCCTGCACGGATCGGATATCGGCGCGGCCGTCACCTATGTCGGCGAACGCTCCGGCCAGGCCGGCAGCGACTTCCGCCTGGCCGCCTACGAGACGCTGGACCTGCTCGGCCACTACAAGGTCAGCGAGGACCTGACCCTGGGCGTGAACCTCAACAACGTCTTCGACCGCAAGTACTACGAGCGCGCCTACAACAGCGTCTGGGTGCTGCCCGGCGAGCCCCGCAACCTCAGCTTCAGCCTGAGCCTCAACCTCTGATCACAAGGAAACTCCCGATGCGTACCACCCTCCCCCTGCTGCTCGCCGGCCTGTTCGTCTGCGGCCAGGCTGCCGCCCATGGCCTGTGGACCGAACAACGCCGTGGCAACCACGAAGTGATTTACGGCCACGGCGCCGAAGACGACGCCTTCAAGGCGCAGAAGATCAGCGGCGCCTGGTCCTGGGACGCGGGCGGCAAGATGATCCCGGTCAGCGTGCAACGCCTGGATGACCACGCCCGCCTTCAACCCATTCGCAAGCCGGCCGTACTGGCCGTGGCACTGGATAACGGCGCCTGGTCGCAGACGCCGGACAAGCAGTGGGTCAACCAGGGGCGTAGCCAGGTGCCGAATTCGACCCACTCCCTGCACACCTACAAGTACAGCCTGGCGATCCTCCGGAACGGTGCCGAGCTGCCCGCGCTGGACAAACTGCGACTGGCCATCGTGCCGCAAAGCGACCCACTCACGGTCGGTCCGGGCAAGACACTGCGCGTACGGGTGCTGGTGGACGGCAAGCCGGCCAAAGACGTGCAACTTATCGGCGACTATCGCGGCATGCCTCACGACATCAGTGCCACCACCGATGCCGAGGGCGATGCCGACGTGCCGGTACGCAACGACGGCCTGAACGTAATCGCCGCATCGCTGTACGTACCGGTGAAAGGTGACAAGAACATCGAGGAGCTTGGTCTGTTCAGCTCGCTGACCTTCCTCGGCAGCGAACACCACGAGTAATCGTCAGAGGTGCTCCGCCTGCGGCAACCAGCGCTGGCGGATGCGGCGCAGGCTGCCATCGGCACGCATCGCCTCCAGATGACGCTGCCAGTTGGCGACCTGTTCGGGCGGCGTGTGCGGCGAGAAGGCGATGTAGTAGTCGGATTGCATGAACGCCAGATGCCCCTGGACGTCATCCACCGTTAGCCCGCCCATCGCCAGCTCCTCGCGCAGGGTCAGATCCTCGGTGGCAATCAGCTTGACCCTCCCGTGCTTGAGCATGCTCACCATCTGCCTGGGACCTGGAACACCGTGCAGATTGGTGAAGCCCATGCGTTCAAGGGTTTCGTAGGTATACCACTGTTTCGGCAGAGCCAACGTACCCGCGCGGGCGGCGGCGTCCAGGCTTTCGATACGCAGGCCGCTGTCCTTGAGCGAATAGAAGCGAGTGGTGCCCTGCAGGATAGGACCGACCCAACGGAACATCGATTCGCGCTCAGGAGTGCGCACTACCATGAACAGGGCCGTGTGCGGATCGTGACGAGCCAGATAGTAACCACGCGTCCAGGGCATTATCTCGATCTGCGCGGGGCTGCCCGTGCGCCGGACCAACTCGCGCACCACCTCGACCGCGTAGCCATCCGGCTCGCCATCACGCAGGAAGCTGGTCGGCGGAGCCTGTTCGGTAAGCAGGCGTAACTCACCCGCCGCCACGAGAGGCAACAGGGCCAACACCAGCCAAGCGATCAGCCGGCTACGCATCGCATTTTCCATCGAGCCATTGCTTCATCCTAGCGCAGCTAAGCCGATCTGCGGCATGCACGGATTGACGCACTCGCATAGAATGCGCGGCCGTTTTTTCGGAACACCCGCACCATGAACCATTCAGCTCCTGCCAACGCCCTGGGCATCGACTTCGGCACCTCCAACTCCACCGTCGGCTGGTGGCGACCAGGCGTGGAGCCCCTGCTGGAGCTGGAAGACGGCAAGATCACCCTGCCCTCGGTGATCTTCTTCAACACCGAGGAACGCCGCCCGGTCTACGGTCGCCAGGCGCTCGCCGAATACCTGGATGGCTACGAAGGCCGTCTGATGCGTGCTCTCAAGAGTCTACTCGGCTCCAAGCTGCTGAAGAGCGAGACCACCGTGCTGGGCAGCGCCCTGCCGTTCCGCGATCTGCTTGGCTTCTTCATTGGCGAGCTGAAACGCCGCGCCGAGACCCAGGCCGGCCGTGAATTCGAGCAGGTGGTGCTGGGCCGCCCAGTGTTCTTCGTCGACGACGACCCGCAGGCCGATGCCGAGGCCGCCAACACCCTGCTGGCGGTGGCGCATAAGCTCGGCTTCAAGGAAGTGTCGTTCCAGTTCGAACCAATAGCCGCAGCCTTCGACTATGAGCGCAGCGTGACGCGCGAGGAACTGGTGCTGATCGTCGACATCGGCGGCGGCACCTCGGACTTCTCCCTGGTGCGCCTGGCGCCGGAGCGCCGCGAGAAAGCCGAGCGCCAGGACGACATCCTGGCCACCGGAGGCGTCCACATCGGCGGCACCGACTTCGACAAGCAGCTCAGCCTCGACGGCATCATGCCACTGTTCGGCTACGGCAGCCGGATGAAGAGCGACGCGCTGATGCCCACCAGCCACCATCTCAACCTGGCCACCTGGCACACCATCAACGCCGTGTATGCGCAGAAGGCCCAGCTGGCACTGAAGAACATGCGCTACGACATCGTCGACCCCACCGGTATTGACCGCCTGCTACGCCTCACCGAGCAGCGCGCCGGCCACTGGCTGGCGATGCAGGTGGAAGAAGCGAAGATCGCCTTGACCGAGCGGGACGCTCACCGCATCGACCTGGCGCGGATCGAGGACAGCCTCGAGGCGAACCTCGACCGGCCGATGTTCGAGCAGGCCATCGACGGGCTGTTGGAGCGCATTCGCGCTGGCGTCGACGAACTGCTGGTCCGCGCCGGCGTGAGCCGCGAGCAAGTCGACACCCTGTTCTTCACCGGCGGCTCCAGCGGTGTGCCGGCCCTGCGCCGCTGCGTCTCCGAACTGCTGCCCAACGCCCGCATCGCCGAGGGCGACACCTTCGGCAGCATCGGCAGCGGCCTGGCCATCGAGGCCGCGCGCCGCTACGGCGGATAAGGCCAGTCAGGCGCCTACGCCAGTCCTGACCCTCGACCATATGCCCCAGCCCAACCACGCCATGAATAGAGGGAAGACGAAGAATCCAGCCGCTACGGCCACCATCCAGCCACTTTCCATCGACTTGGGATGGCTTAACCAGTGCCATCCCTTTTGAACATCGATGGCAAATAAAAGCGCGTAAAAGCCGCTGCTCAACAACATGGACAAAAAACGTGGCCTCCATAGAACACCAAAAACCACTCCACAGAGAAAACTGCCGAGTGTTGCGTAAGTCAGCGCCCTCTCCACTCCACTGAGGCGAATAAGGGAGAAAATGATCAAAACTGTCAGAAGATATGCCAGAGCGTAACCAATAGAACTCCTCATAGCCTTACCTCCAGCACTAGATCACGCTGCCCGCTGGATATCGCCTGTACCAGCTTCCTGGCTCCCTCATTCCCCTTGAAGCCTCCGCCAACGTCGATACAGCCAACTGAACCTTTCCACATCCCACCGTGAAGGAAGAAACCGCCGCAACTGTAGTCACCATTGATGTGTCGGGATGCAGGGATACTCGGAAACTCCCCCAATCCGCCCTGTAAGCTGCCAATCGCCCCAGATTGACAAGAGCCCCGGCGGCATCCAACTCCTGAGGGGAGATATCGTAGATTCACACGGGTATAGGGCCCGTATCCTTGATCAACTGGCACAAAAGTGCGGCACTGTTCATACATGAGTCCAGCCGCCCACTCGTAGCCTGTAATACGCCCTCAAACCACGCAGATGAATACTCAGCAACCGCTCTGAGATAACGAACGCAATATCCACTCGATGCTCAATTGCAGGCTTGAATAAAGTCTCTTCGCTCTTTGCTGGGAGGAAATCCTCTATCCCTGAAGGTCCTGGCCTTCTGTTGAATCCCATAGCAGTGTCACTGCTAATATCATGCACTCCTAACGGCCCAGGCATCCTGCCCATTGCACCCTCTCCAACAGCCGGCGCTGCTACAAATCATGCTTTCGGAACATCCAGAAGCAGGTGAAAGTAGTTGAAGATCGAGCGGAGTAGAAGCTGCCTTTAAGTTCAAGCGCCCAAAGTGCGCTATGGTCAGCGAAATCCTTCCACGGAGACCACCATGCGCAATGCCCTGCTTCTCGCCAGCCTGTTCGCCCTCGCCGCCTGTGATGGCGGTGCGGCCACCGCCACGGCCAAACTGCAGGCCGACAAGGCGCAGCAGGCTCAGCAACAAATGGAGCAGCTCAAGCAGCAGATCGATCAGGCGAACATGCAGAACCAGCAGCGCCTACAGCAGATGGAACAGCAGAGCCAATAGCGCATGAAAAAGGCCGGGGAAATGCCCGGCCTTTTCGTTTACCTCGATGAATCAGGCCGCCCGGCGCAACAACAGTACGCCGGCCGCGGCGCAGATCGCCGCCGGCACCGCCACCGCCAACAGTGGCGAGAAGCCGAATACCAGGCTGGAAGGACCGAGCAGGTCCTGGGCGATGCGGAACACGAAGCCTACCAGCACACCGGTGAACACGCGCTGACCGAGCGTCACCGAGCGCAGCGGGCCGAAGATGAAGGAAATCGCCATCAGCACTAGCGCGGCGGTCACCAGCGGTTGCAGCACCTTGGTCCAGAACGCCAGCCAATAACTGCCGTTGTTCAATCCCTGGTCCGCCAGGTAGTGGATGTAGCGCCATAGACCGGTCACCGACAAGGCCTCCGGCTCCAGCACCACGGTCCCGAGCAGTTGAGGGTTCAGCTCGATATCCCAACGCTCCGAGGGGATATCCACAACCTCGGTGCTTTTCTCGTGGAAACGGGTGGTCTTGACGTCCTCCAGCTGCCAGTGGTCGACCTGGTACTGACCACGCCGGGCGAAGCTGGCGGACTGCAGCCTGCGCTCAGCATCGAACTGGTAACGGGTCACACCAACCAACTTGCCGTTGGGCTGCACGGCGTTGATGTGCACATACTCCTGCCCCTGGCGGTGCCAGAGGCCATGCTTGGAGCTCTGCGCCTCACCACCACCCTGGGCCAGCGAGCGATGGGCCTGGGCCATGTTCTCGCTCCAGGGCGCCAGATACTCACCGACCAGCACACCGGCCAGCATCAGCACCAGCATCGGCTTCATCACCGCCCAGACGATACGACCAACCGATACGCCGGCGGCACGCATGATGGTCAGCTCACTGTTGCTGGCCAGGCTGCCGAGGCCGATCAAACAGCCGATCAGTGCCGCCATCGGCAGCATTTCGTATGCCCGACGCGGCAGCGTAAGCACGACATACACCAGCGCTTCCAGCGTGCCGTAGTTGTCACTCAGGTCGCCCAGTTCATCGATGAAGGCAAACAGCAGAGCCAGGCCCACGATAATGCCAAGCACCGAGAGGATGGCGAAGAACACGCTGGTACCGATATATCGGTCGAGCTTATGCATGAGCCATCTCCTTGACTGCACGGCGACTGGCCAGCTTGAGCTTCATCGGCTGCCAGAGGAACAGCACCGCGCCGATCAGCAGGAACAGCAGGTGTACCCACCACAGGCCGAGCTCCACCGGAATCTTGCCTTTGTCCAGCTGGCCGCGCGCGCCGATCAGCAACGCCAGGTAGGCCATGTACAGGAGGATCGCCGGCAGCAGCTTGAGGAAGCGCCCCTGCCGCGGATTGACCTTGGCCAGCGGCACCGCCAGCAAGGTGACGATGAATACCAGCAATGGGATGGACAGGCGCCATTGCAACTCGGCCTGATGGCGAGGCTCATCGCTACCGATCAGCTCGCGGGTAGGAATGGCCTCGCGCTCGCCGATCTCGCTGCTGACGCTGGGCTTCGGCAGTAGAACGCCATGGATGTCATACCGGGTTTCACGATAGTCGGCTTCCCCCGGATTACCGTCGTAGCGGTAGCCATTCTCCAGTATCAGATATCGGCTACCGTCGGCCTGAATGACCTGGCTGCCTTTCTCGGCTACCAGCACGGTGATGCCGCGCTCACTCTCGCCCTTTGCGCTCGGGCGTTTCTCGGTGATGAATACGCCCTCGAGCTGACCCCGATCTTCCGAAAGCCCCTCGGTGTAGGTCACCCGAGAGCCATCTTTCATCGCCTGGAAACGGCCAGGCACCAGGGTGTCGAACTCGGTCAACGCGTCTTGCTGGTTGAAGATGCGCGCCACCTCGGCCACGCCCTGAGGAGCCAGGCCAAGGCTCAACCAGGCTACGATCACCGCTATGATGGCGGCCGGCGCCATGCTGTAGCCGAGCAGGCGGCGATTGCTCATGCCAGTCGCGGACAGCACGGTCATCTCGCTATCCAGATACAGACGACCGTAGGCCAGCAGGATGCCGAGAAACAGCCCCAGAGGCAGGATCAGCTGGAGAAACCCGGGCATGCGATAGCCCATGATCATGAACAGCACACCCGGATCCAGCACACCCTGGGCGGCCTGGGCGAGGTACTTGATGAAACGCCCGCTCATGATGATCACCAACAGCACGGCACTTACCGCACCGAGGGTCACCAGCACTTCGCGGGACAGATAACGGAAGACAATCAAACCGGACGCTCCAGGGTTGTCAGGCTCAGGCGGCAACGCTCACACTAGCCGCTCTCGATAGCATGGGCCGCCTTGGCAGGCCTCGAAAAAATAGCGGGCATTATCCGCAAAACCCGACTCTTTGTCTTGGGGACAGCTCATGGAATTCCTCGTCAAAAGCACCCGTCCGGAAACCCTGAAGACCGCTACGCTGGTCATCGCGCTCGGCGAAGGCCGCAAGCTCGGCGCTACCGCAAAGGCGGTGGACGACGCCAGCGGTGGCGCCCTCTCCACGTTGCTCAAGCGCGGCGACATCGCCGGCAAGCAAGGCCAGACCCTGCTCCTGCACAGCCTGCCAGGCCTGAAGGCCGAGCGCGTGCTGCTGGTAGGCAGCGGCAAGGGTGAGCTATCGGACCGCCAGTTCCGCAAATTGGTTGCAACCGTCCATGGCGTGTTGAAGAACCTCGGTGGCGCCGATGCGGTGCTGGCCCTAGGAGAGCTCCAGGTCAAAGGTCGCGATGCCTATGGCAAGACCCGTCTGCTGGTGGAAACCCTAGCCGACGGCGGTTATGTCTTCGACCAGTTCAAGAGCAAGAAGGCCGAACCCAAGGCTCTGAAGAAGATCATCCTGATCGCCGACAAGGCCGAGCAGGACGAGGTCGAGCGCGGCAGCCTGCACGCCCAGGCCATCGCCACCGGCATGGCCTTCACCAAGGACCTCGGCAACCTGCCGCCGAACCTGTGCCACCCGAGCTACCTGGCCGAAGAGGCCAAGGCCCTGGCCAAGGCACACAAGAACCTCAAGGTCGACATCCTCGACGAGAAGAAACTCAAGGAGCTGGGCGCTGGCGCCTTCCTCGCCGTAGCCCAGGGCAGCGAGCAGCCGCCGCGGATGATCGTGCTCCACTACCAGGGCGGCAAGAAGGACGAGAAACCCTTCGCACTGGTCGGCAAGGGCATCACCTTCGACACCGGCGGCATCAGCATCAAGCCAGCCGCCGGCATGGACGAGATGAAGTACGACATGTGCGGTGCCGCCAGCGTGCTCGGCACCCTGCGTGCCGTGCTAGAGCTGCAGTTGCCGATCAACCTGGTGTGCCTGCTGGCCTGCGCCGAGAACATGCCGAGCGGCCGCGCCACCCGCCCCGGTGACATCGTCACCACCATGAGCGGGCAGACCGTGGAGATCCTCAACACCGACGCCGAAGGCCGCCTGGTGCTGTGCGATACCCTCACCTATGCCGAGCGCTTCAAGCCGCAGGCGGTGATCGATATCGCCACTCTCACCGGCGCCTGCATCGTCGCCCTGGGCAGCAATGCCTCCGGTCTGATGGGCAATGACGACACCCTGGTGAAGCAGATCCTCAAGGCCGGCGAGCATGCCGACGACCGCGCCTGGCAACTGCCGCTGTTCGACGAGTACCAGGAACAGCTTGACAGTCCGTTCGCCGATATCGCCAACATCGGCGGGCCGAAGGCAGGCACCATCACCGCCGGCTGCTTCCTGTCACGCTTCACCAAGAGCTACCACTGGGCGCACCTGGACATCGCCGGCACCGCATGGATCAGCGGCGGCAAAGACAAGGGCGCCACTGGCCGCCCGGTGCCGCTACTGACCCAGTACCTGCTGGACCGGGTCAAGTGAGAGTCGAGTTCTACGTACTCTCCTCCGCCACACCGGAAGGCCGCCTCCGTGCGGCCTGCCAGTTGGCCGGCAAGGCCTGGAAGGCCGGGTTGCCGGTCTTTCTGCGCGCCAGCGACGAGTCGCAATGCGCCGAACTGGATCAGTTGTTGTGGAGCTTTCGCCTGGAGTCCTTCATTCCGCATAACCTGCACGAAGAAGCCCCACATAGCCCGGTGGTGATCGGAGTGGACCAGGTTCCTGAGCATAGCGGTGGCGTACTGCTCAACCTGCACCCGCAGCTGTCGCCGCACCTGTCGCGTTTCAACCGGGTGATCGAGATCGTCAACCAGGAGCCGGCACTGCTCGCTCAATGTCGTGACAACTTCCGCCAGTATCGCCAGCTCGGCCACGACCCACAGCGCGTGGAACTCTGAGAATCCCCCGGCGATCTATTACGCATCCGTCCGGCGTTATTGAAAGAGCTCCGAGTGCTCCATGCGTGCTGCCTTTCACTCGGCCGGTCCAGTTCGTGGGAATCAAGACACATTCGCTACAGCGGTCGAAATAGGCTTCCGCTCGGCGTAGAATCCCACGCCTCGTCTACTTTCCACTGCCCGCGACGCCCCATGGACAGCTCCAAACCACCGAAGCCCGATCTCCTGCTGGATGATCTGGAAGCCATCCGCCAGTTGCTGGAGAAGGATCAGCTGGAGCCGCCGCTGCTGACCGAAAGCCTCGACGACGACCTGCAGATCCCACTGCTCTCGGACATCATTCAGCCTGGCCCCACCGACTCGAGCTCGCCTGCAACCCCTGCTGCCCCCTTCCCACCAGCCACCAGTACCCCACTCGCCTATCCGGCCCGACCGGCCATCAACCCAGGCATGGATGGGGTATCTCCTCCCCCGAGCACAGGGTCCTCCGCAGCCATCGTCAGCAGCATGCAGCAGCGCCTGGCAAGCACGAGCAAGCTGGATGCCGAGCTGCGCGCCGCCGCACAGCTGATTCTGCAGGACGTGATCGATGATTTCGTGCCACAGATAGAGGCTGAGCTCAAACGTCGGCTCGACGCTCGGCTGGATCGCCTGCTCAAACAGCCCGGAAGCTGACACGCACGTGACTTAGCGCGTCAGGACCGCAGAGAGCGACGTGCAAGACACCGCTCCCCTATTGAGAAAGCGGCGTCGGTGAACGGCGAGTCAGCCGATCATCAGGCGGCACCCATCTTGGCCCGCATCTTCTCGCACATCTTGGTCATCTCGTCGTAGATGATCTGAGGGTTCTGCCGTTTGATCGCCCAGGCCATGCGCCCCTGCTCGTGCGGCAGGATCATGAACTCACCCTTCGCCACCTCGTCGTAGATGTAGCCGGCAATGTCGGCTGCACTGATCGGACTGCCTTCCAGCAGCTTGCCGACCTGCTGCTTCATCTCCGGGGTCGGACCACGGAAGGAGTCCAGCAGATTGGTCTGGAAGAACGACGGGCAGACCACGTGCACGCCGACACCCTCAGGCTTGAGCTCAATCAGCAGGCTCTCGGAGAGCGCAACCACACCGGCTTTGGCCACGTTGTAGTTGCTCATCGCCGGCCCCTGCATCAGCGCCGCCATGGAGGCAATGTTGATGACCTTGCCCTTGCTGGCGCGCAGCAACGGCAGGAAGGCCTTGCAACCCTTGATCACACCCATCAGGTTGATCGACAGCTGCCAATCCCAGTCTTCCAGGCTGAGGTCGGCGAACATGCCGCCCGCTGCCACGCCGGCGTTGTTGACCAGTACATCGAGACCACCGAAACGCTCCTCGCAGGCCTGAGCCACGGCAGTCAGCTGGCTGTAGTCACGCACGTCGCATCGCAGGGTGAAACCCTCGCCACCAGCCTCGCGCACCAGTTTCAGGGTCTCCGCCAGGCCCTGCTCATTCACGTCGCACAGCGCCAGGCGCCAGCCCTCACGGGCCCAACGCAGGGCAATTTCGCGTCCCAGACCGGAACCTGCGCCGGTGATCATCATGCGGTTCTGCATACTGCTTGCCTTGTTATGTAGTGAGGTTGTGGCGAGTGTAGCCAAGGCATCCCTCTCGGCGGCGCAGCATCAGGCGGCTGAATGACGGCTCACAAGTACTCTGTGCCGACTCAACGCCGCACCAATCGCCACAACAACCACAGATAAACCGGCACGTTGATTGCCAGCACCACACCCCCCAGCCAAAGCTGGATATGCGGAGTCAGACCGGCGGGGTAGATCAGAGGGATGAGGTAATGCTCGACGAAGCCACCTTCATAACCGGCCTGCCCCGCCGCCTGACGCAGGTGATTCTCCAGTGGAGTGAGGGGGCAATAGAGATGCAGAAACTCCACCGCCGCGCCCCAAGCCGCGGCAGGCAGATGCAGTAGCACCAGCTTTGGCCACCGCAGCACCAACAATCCACCGCCCAGCACGAAGAGGATAAAAAGCAGGTGCGTCAGAACGACCGTATCGGCAGCCAATCGAAGAATCATTTTCAATTAACTCCACGAACACCGTTCACGCCCGTCGAATTATTTTCAGGCAACCGATCCATCCTTAAATTGCACCGCAAGGCTTTATCTTCATATATCAATGATTTAGCGACATAACGAGGAAGCTAAACATTCTTATTTATATTAATTTTTATATATAATTCAACAACTTATATTTGACCAAGTGCAACTTCCAGAGCAAACTTCGCCCTTAACAACCACTACTCAGGGCGGGGCCCATCATGAAAGGCGACAAGAAGGTCATCCAGCACCTGAACAAGATCCTCGGCAATGAGCTGGTAGCGATCAACCAGTATTTCCTGCATGCCCGTATGTACGAAGACTGGGGCCTGAACAAACTCGGCGAACACGAGTACAAGGAATCCATCGACGAGATGAAACATGCCGACAAATTGGTCAAGCGCATTCTCTTCCTCGAAGGTATCCCGAACCTGCAGGACCTCGGCAAGCTGATGATCGGTGAAAACACCAAAGAGATGTTGGCCAGCGACCTGCGCCTGGAGTTGCAGGCCGTGCCGGATCTTAAAGCCGCTATCGCCTACTGCGAGAGCGTTGGCGACTACGGCAGTCGCGAACTGCTGGAAGACATCCTCGAGTCCGAAGAAGAACACATCGACTGGCTGGAAACTCAAGTCGGCCTGATTGACAAGGTTGGCCTGGAAAACTACCTGCAGTCGCAGATGGACGAGTAATTCCGCAACCGGAACCGTCTAACGTTCAAACTAAGACGCCGTGAACATCATTGATGTCGCGGCGTTTGCGTTCCTGCTCTAGCGGTCCACCAGCGACCTCAGCAGCGCCTGCCCCTCACCCCACTCGCCCAAGCCGCTGTCACTATTTATATGCCCGCAGGCACCGATATTGTGCCATCGGCTGCCCCACCGAGTAGCGGCCCCGCGAGCGTGCTCGAGACTGCTGTAGGGGTCATTACTGCTGGCAACGACCAAACTGGGAAAAGCCAACGGAAGGTCCGGCACCGGGACGAAGCCCTGTATGTTCAGCTCGGCGGCCGGCCCTTCAGGATCGGGAGGAGCCACCAACATGGCCGCACGGATGCGGAGACGGGTATGTGCGGCCCAGTGGGCTACCAAGCCACACCCCAGACTGTGCGCCACCAGCACCGTGCGCGGCCCACTGGAGGCCACCGCCTGCTCGAGAGTCGCCATCCACTCCTCGCATACCGGATTCCACCAGTCGCGCTGCTCAACTCGACGGAAATGAGGATCACGAAGCTGCCAGCGGCTCTGCCAGTGATCAGGCCCCGAACCGCCGTAGCCTGGAATGATCAGGTAGGTGTGATCCACGATATCTCAACTCGTCAGCAGGATGAGCGCCAACCTTGCATCAGGCAAGCGCGCGGCTCAAGTATCAGCCTGCTGTCGACTGGAAGCTGTGCACGCGCCAGCGCCCCATGTCATCCAGACGCAGCTCCACGCTGATCAGGCAATCTCCTTCGAAGCGCGCAGTGAGACTTTCCATCTCCAGCTGGCGGCCGTGTAGCCAACGGCGCAGGCGATTGCCATTGGACTGCGGTGGATGAAACCAGGCCAGCCTCATCGGCGAACGTGTACACAGCTGGCGCTTGGCAAAATCTCGGAACTCGCTCAGCTCACCCTGGCGCTTGAACGTCAAGTCGTAGGCCTGCTCCATCCGCTCCTGCTGGAGCAGAGACATGAATGCCAGGGCAACCACGCTGGCTTCGTTCTGGGCATAGGGAGCCTTTAGCCAGAGGTATCCGGCCATGCCAGCCAATAGCATGAACGCCATACCTACCAGCCACCGGGTCCGCCGCATCACAGGTCGACACCATCCACATCGCGAAACAGCCGACCGAGCAGGCGCAGCAACCAGAGGACAGTGCTCACCGGCAACTCGATGACCAGCTCCAGCACGTCAAGCCAGGGGGAGTCCCACTCACGGTTGCGAGGCCATAACCAATAAGCCAGTACCCAGCAGACGACCATGCCGATCAGGCATGGCCACAGAGGCCCTTGGGAGAAGCCCTGCACCAGGCAAGCGATGCCCGCCAGCAGGAGCAGCGTCGCCAGAACCATGCGCAGGACTTCCACCCAAGGGCTCATTCGCGAATGACGAACAGCTTGATCACGAACCATTCCGCGCCCTTGTACAGATAGCCCAGCGGGCCGTAGATGGTACGGGGCTTCGGTGGTACGGGAGGCTCCTTCTGGACCAGCTTCAGGCGAATGGTGGACATACGGATCTGATCCTTGAGCGCGCGTGAACTGGCCTCCATCACGTCGATTTCAGCCTGGACACGAGCGAGCTCCTGCTCGATCAGGAGGACTTCCTTGACGTCCTTGGCCTTGGCCAGCAACTCGCGGTAACGGTCACGCAAGGCCAGATTGCTCTTGAGCCGGGTCTCCAGATCCACGTACTGCTCGGTGACATCCCTGCCCTTGACGCTCCGCGACATCACCTCGCCGCTGTCTTCTATTTCTCTCAAAGCCCGGTTGAACGCTTCGTCGGGCACACGGTAGACCAGGCTGTGGCTGCTGCCGTTATAGCTGAACTGGCTCTTCTCTTCTGCATAACCGCCCAGTTCGGCGATGTGCGCATCCAACTCGGCCACAGCCTTGTCGACATCCGCCACCTGCACCGAAAGCTCGGCAGTCCAGACAATCTGGCGGCCTTGGGGCTTCACTGCAGGAGTTGCTACTTCGGATCGAGAGGAATCAGACGCGGGAGAAGCGGGGGTAGCCTCAATCGGTCTGGCGTATCCATTGCCGGCGCAGCCGGCCAGAAGGCTCAGACAGAACAACAGGGCAATGGTGCAGCAGCGGAAAATACAGGTATTCATCCGTGAATATCCTCGGTTCATCCATGGGTGAGGGAGGCAGATCATACAACCTCCCCTGCAAAAAAAAAGGGCAGCCCGAAGGCTGCCCAGTCACACGTACATCAGTGCCTTCAGTGAGCGGATGCGCCGCTGGCGCCAAGGCCGGTCTGCGAGCGCACGAACTGCGGGTAGAAGCGCGCGCGCTCCTCGTCCGCGGCGGTGGACTTGTCGGTGATGGAGAAGAACCAGATACCGACGAAGGCAACCAGGATCGAGAACAGCGCCGGGTACTCGTAAGGGTAGATCGGAGTCGCATTGCCGAGGATCTGCACCCAGATGGTCGGGCCGAGGATCATCAGGCCAACCGCGGTGATCAGACCCATCCAACCGCCGATCATGGCGCCACGGGTGGTCAGCTTCTTCCAGTACATCGAGAGGATCAGTACCGGGAAGTTGCAGCTGGCGGCGATGGAGAAGGCCAGACCAACCATGAAGGCAATGTTCTGCTTCTCGAACGCGATACCCAGGCCGATGGCCAGTACACCGAGGATCACGGTGGTGATCTTCGATACACGCAGCTCATCCTTCTCGTTGGCTTTGCCCTTCTTGATCACACTGGCGTACAGGTCGTGGGACACCGCAGAGGCGCCGGACAGAGTCAGACCGGCAACAACTGCCAGGATGGTGGCGAAGGCCACGGCCGAGATGAAGCCGAGGAACAGGCTGCCGCCCACGGCATCGGCTAGGTGTACCGCCGCCATGTTGTTACCGCCGATCAGGGCACCGGTAGCGTCCTTGAAGTCTGGATTGGTGCCGACCAGCAGGATCGCGCCGAAGCCGATGATGAAGGTCAGGATGTAGAAGTAACCGATGAAGCCGGTGGCGTAGAACACCGATTTGCGGGCTTCCTTGGCGTCAGAGACGGTGAAGAAGCGCATCAGGATATGCGGCAGGCCGGCGGTACCGAACATCAGAGCCAGGCCGAGGGAGATCGCCGAGATCGGGTCTTTCACCAGGCCGCCGGGGCTCATGATGGCCTCGCCTTTCGGGTGCGCCTTAACGGCTTCGCTGAACAGGGCGCCGAAGTCGAAGCCGACATGTTTCATCACCATCAGGGCCATGAAGGAGGCACCGGACAGCAGCAGCACGGCCTTGATGATCTGTACCCAGGTGGTGGCCAGCATGCCGCCGAACAGCACGTAGCAGACCATCAGGATGCCGACCAGGATCACCGCGACGTGGTAGTCCAGGCCGAACAGCAGCTCGATCAGCTTGCCGGCACCGACCATCTGCGCGATCAGGTAGAAGGCTACCACCACCAGCGAGCCGCAGGCGGACAGGGTGCGGATTTCCTTCTGCTTGAGACGGAACGAGGCCACATCGGCAAAGGTGTACTTGCCGAGGTTGCGTAGGCGCTCTGCGATCAGGAAGAGGATGATCGGCCAACCCACGAGGAAGCCGATCGAGTAGATCAGTCCGTCGTAGCCAGAGGCGAATACCAGGGCGGAAATACCCAGGAAGGACGCCGCCGACATGTAGTCACCGGCGATCGCCAAGCCGTTCTGGAAGCCGGTGATTCCGCCACCGGCGGTGTAGAAGTCGGCGGCCGACTTGCTGCGCTTGGACGCCCAGTAGGTGATGCACAGGGTGGCACCGACGAAGACAACGAACATGACGATGGCGGCTACGTTCAGCGGCTGGCGCTGGACATCGCCTTCGAGAGCACCAGCAGCCCAGAGTGCCGGGGCGGCGGCCATCAAACCAATGGCAGTGAGCAGACGCGCGATCATTTCTGCACCTCGTCCAGGATTTCCTGGGTCATGCGGTCGAATTCGCCATTGGCACGCTTGACGTAGATGCCTGTCAGCACGAAGGCCGAGAGGATCAGGCCAACGCCCAGAGGGATACCCAGGGTCATCGGCGAGTTATCGCTGATGCGGGTACCGAGCAGTTGCGGATCGAAGGCGATCAGCAAGATGAAGGCTACATAAAGGCCTAGCATGATGGCGGATAGGGTCCAGGCGAACCGGTCGCGCTTGGCGACCAACTCTTGGAAGCGCGGACTTTGCTCAATCCGCTTGTAGACGCTGTCGTTCATTGTTGTTGTCCTCCACAGCACGAGTTACGGGTGGAGCCACTCTGCGAGCGCCGGCCATGGCAAGACAGACGACCTTAGTCGTAGCACCCAGCCCTTCTCGACCAAAGTCTTAGCCCCGTGGAGCGCCACTCCTGGCCATCTGGCACGAGCGTCTATACTCAATCACTCCTGAGCCTGTAGTCCCTCCTTGCATCCCCCTTCCTTGAGGTCGCCTGCTATGGATTGGCTGGGTCTGCGCTTTCTCACCTCAAAGCCCGATGGGGCACAGATTCTGCTGGACTGCAGCCATGCGATGGAGCTGGTGGTGCTGTCCTATCTACTCGCTTGCGTCGCCGGCTACGCCACCCTCAGCTTCGCCGAGCGCGCAGGCCACGCGGAGCGTGCCGAGGCGCGGCGCAACTGGTGCGCAGTCGGTGCGCTGAGCCTGGGCGGGGGCGTGTGGGGCATGCACTTCATCGCCATGCTCGCCTTCCAGGTACCGGTACCGGTGAGCTATGACCTGCCAACCACGGTGTTCTCGCTGCTGGTGGTGATACTCGCCGCGCTGCTGGCCATGCCCGGGCTCAGCCAGTCGAATCCGTCCCTGCGCCAACGGCTGCAGGCGGCACTGTGCATAGGCATCGGCATCGGTCTGATGCACTACAGCGGCATGGCCGCCATGCGCTCGGAAGCACAGCTGTACTACCGCCCCAGTCTCTTTGCCCTGTCATTGGTCATCGCCATTGTCGCCAGCCTCGCGGCACTGCAGCTGTCGCTGTTCTTCCGCGGCCGTGAAGGCCTGCTGCACCAGCTGTTGCGGATCGCCGCCAGCCTGGTGATGGGCGGCGCAATCGTCTCCATGCGCTTCACCGGCATGTGGGCGCTGGAGATGGTGGTGCCGCTGGGTACGCCACTGCAGCTGCAGAGCACGACCAACACGCTGCAACTGGGCCTGAGCATCGCCTTGATCGCTCTCCTCGCCATCGGCGGCGGCCTCGGCGCGGCCTGGGCCGACCGCAAGCTGCAGCGCAAGGAACGTGATCTGTTACGGGTCAACTCGCTGCTCAGTCAGCTCAACCAGGCCCGCGCCTCGCTGCAGCAGGCCGCCCACTACGACCCGCTGACCAACCTGCTCAACCGCCGCTCGTTCAACGAGGTGTTCGCCGAGAAACTGCGCAGCCATGCTCTGCAGGGCCAGGCCATGGCCCTGATGTTCCTCGACATCGACCACTTCAAGCGGATCAACGACAGCCTCGGCCATGACGCCGGCGACCAGTTGCTCAAGGAAGTGGCCGAACGCATACGTCACACCCTGCGTGATCAGGACGTGGTAGCGCGCTTTGGCGGCGACGAGTTCTGCATCCTGGTAAGCCTCGGCAGGATCGAAGAGGCCCGCACCCTGGCACGCCGGATCATGGCGCGAATGAAGAAGCCGATCACCCTCGCTCGCCGCCAGATGGTAATGACCACCAGCGTCGGCATCGCCATCTACCCTCGCGACGGCGAGACCTGCGAGGAGCTGCTCAAGCATGCCGACCTTGCGCTCTACCAGTCCAAGGGCAGCGGCCGCAACGCCGTTCACTTCTTCAGCGAACACCTGCGCAACAAGGCAAGCATGGAACTTGAGCTGGAGGAGGAGCTACGCCAAGCCCTGAAGAAGGACCACGGTCTGCTCCTGTACTACCAGCCGATCCTCGATCTCGGCAGCGGGCGTATCGGCAAGCTGGAAGCTCTGGTTCGCTGGGAGCATCCACGTCTGGGCCTGTTAAGCCCCGACCGCTTTATCGGCATCGCCGAGGCCAACGGCTTCATCGGCGAGCTGGATGCCTGGGTACTGCGGCGTGCCTGTCACGATCTGCGCCAGCTCGGCCAGAAACACGCAAACCACGACCTGCGCGTAGCGGTGAACTGCTCGGCACTCAACCTCAGCCATGACGACCTGCCGGACGAGGTCGCCCGCGCACTCAAAGCCTCCGACCTTCGTGCCCAGCGCCTGGAACTGGAAGTCACCGAGAATGCCCTGATGAGCAACGTCAATCAGGCCCTCACCCTGCTGCAACGCATCCGCGATCTTGGCGTGGGTATCTCCATCGACGACTTCGGCACCGGCTACTCGTCCCTTGCCTATCTCAAGCGCCTGCCGCTCGACACGCTGAAGATCGACCGATCCTTCATGCTCGACCTGCCCAGTGACAATGCCGACCGTCAGATCGTCCAGGCCATCGTCGGCATGGCCCACACCCTCAACCTACAGGTGGTTGCGGAAGGCGTGGAGAATGCCGAGCAACTGGCCTTCCTGCGTCAGCTGGGTTGCGACTACATGCAGGGCTATTTGCTCAGCAAGCCGCTGCCACTGGATGTCCTGGCTCAATTCCTGACGGACTTCGAGAAAGGCCTCGTCGCCAGTGCCTTGCTGCCGACGGAACACTATCCAGATAAAATCGATTACCTAAAATCGATATAGCATAACTATCGAAACCATGGGCAGGGCCGATTTCACGACCTTGGCGGCCAGCGCTAATGTGCACAGCAAGAAAGAACAATTCTCATTCATCGAGGTGCGCCATGCTCAAGACAGTGACTTTCACCCTCATGCACTTCTGCATCGCCTTCAGCGTCACCTACGCCCTTACCGGCAGCATCGCCGTGGGCGGGCTGGTCGCAGCCGTGGAGCCGCTGTGCAACTCGGTAGGTTTTTACTTCCACGAAAAGATCTGGAAGCGCTTCGAGGAGCCGGGCAAAGTCCATCAAGAAATCCCCAAACACGCCTGGTTGCATCATCACGCCTGAGCAGCCCTTAACCCGGCTGTCCGCCGGCGCCCGGCTCCGCTAAGATGCCCGGCCCTGCCCTCTCGCATCCGCAACCGACATGACCTCTAGCCCGCGCGCCGTTGCTCTGCCCTACCTGTTTGCCCTCCTGATCGCGCTCTCGGCACTCAGCGCTGCCTGGTATGGCGTCGGTCGCCCTGTTGAGCTGAGCGACGTGGCCAGCGCTACGCACAAGCTGCAGTGCGCTTCCTACACGCCATTCGGCAAGGACCAGTCGCCCTTCGACCAGCCGCTACAGATCCGTCGCGAGCAGGTGGAAATCGACTTTGCACAACTGGCCACACGCTTCGAATGCGTCCGCACTTACTCGCAGATCGGACTGGAAGCACTGCCCGAACTGGCTCGCAAGCATGGGCTGAAGCTGCTCGCCGGCGCCTGGGTCAGCAGCAACCCGGTGGATACCGAACGAGAGATCGCAGCGCTGATCGCCAATGCCAAAGCCAACCCGGACGTGATCGAAGCCGTGATCGTCGGCAACGAGGCCCTGCTGCGCAAGGAGGTCACCGGCGGCCAGCTGGTCAAGCTGATCGAACGGGTCAAGGCCGAAGTCGAGCAGCCAGTCACCTACGCTGACGTCTGGGAGTTCTGGCTGCAGTACCCGGAAGTGGCGCCGGCGGTGGACTTCATCACCATCCACCTGCTGCCTTACTGGGAAGACGACCCCACCGGCATCGACGCCGCACTGAACCAGGTCGCCAACGTGCGCCGCACCTTCGGCAACGCCTACGCCCCCAAGGATATCCTGATCGGCGAAACCGGCTGGCCCAGCGAAGGGCGCCAACGCGAGACGGCACTGCCGAGCCGGGTCAACGAGGCACTGTTCATTCGCGGCTTCGTCAAGATGGCGGAGGAGAATGACTGGCACTACAACCTGATCGAGGCTTTCGACCAGCCATGGAAGCGCGACAGCGAAGGTGCCGTCGGCGGCTACTGGGGCCTGTTCGACGCCGACCGCCAGGACAAGGGCATACTCGCCGGCCCGGTTTCCAACCTGCCGCACTGGCCACTGTGGCTGGGTGCCAGCGGCCTGTTGCTGCTCGCCGCACTGATCCTCGCCGGCCGCCCGGCATCGACCCGCGCCGCCCTGCTGCTGCCCTTTACCGCCACCTTCGGTGCCGCCTGCACGCTGGGCTGGAGCGAGTTGGCACTGATAACCAGCCGCTACTGGAGCGAATGGCTGTGGGCCGCAGTCCTGCTTGGCCTCAACCTGCTGGTGCTGGCCCATGCCGTGCTGGCCCTGTCGGCCCGTGTTGGCTGGCGCGAACGCGTCTTCGCCTGGCTGGAAACCCGTGGCGGCTGGTGGCTGGCCGCGGCAGGCTTCGCCGGCGCGGTGCTGATGCTCGGTCTGGTATTCGACTCGCGCTATCGCAGCTTCCCGAGTCTGGCTCTGCTGCTGCCGGCACTGGTCTACCTGTGCCGCCCGGTACGTGCCCCACGCCGCGAGATAGCCCTGTTGACCATCATCATCGGTGCCGGTATTGCCCCGCAGTTGTATCAGGAAGGACTGCACAACCTGCAGGCAGTCGGCTGGGCGCTGACCTGTTCCCTGCTGGTCGTCGCCCTGTGGCGCAGCCTGCGTCTTTCGCGCACCTGAACCGAGGGGCAAGGATGCCCAAGCGGCTGCTTGTGGCGCTCACGGCCCTTGGTCTGAGCACCTGCGTGCCTTACCCCGCCTATCGCACCATCCAGCCCGAAGCAGAGTTGAGGGTGCTGGACGAACAAGGCCTACCCCTGACCGGCGCCAGTGTGACGCTGATCGGCCGCGCCCATCCGACGCCAATCGAGCAATCGCACGCGACTCAGATGACAGATACCAATGGGATTGCCCGCTTCGCCAGCCGGCATGAGTGGCAGACCGAGGTGCTGTTCATGCACGGCCGCCTGGTTTACTACTGGGAAAGGTGCGTGACCGCACCGGGCAAGAGTACCGAGCTCACGCCTTACCAGACACCTCAGCAGATCGTGCGCCTGCAACCGGGAGCGGCGGTGCCTTGCCCGGCTACCCGGTGCTAAGAAATCAGACCGCGCGCGGAGCCCGCACCAAGCGCAAGCCGGCCAGCACCAGAGCAAATACCGCCAGACTGGCGCTGTACAACACCAGTGCCGGAATGGCGAAGAACAGCGCCAGTCCCGCCAGCACCTTGCCCACCTTGCCCGGTGCGACGAATCCGACCAAGGCCAGCGCCAGAGCGACCCCGGCGATCACCCGAAAGTGAATCAGGTAACCCAGTCCCGCGCGTACCTGGCATTCCCAGCGCGTTGCCTGCTCCACGCAGGCCCCCACCCACTGGCCATCCTCCATCAGGGCGAAGCGCACGCCATAGCTGGCTGCAAGCCACAATGGCAGCGCCAACAGCAACAGCAGAAGGGGAAAATGGCGGGACATCTCATCGCTCCGGTGGTCCGAAAAAGGCGCTCAGCTTAATCCGCTCGCGCCCGAGCGCAAGACCGGGGTCCTAGAATTCACTCATGAACACTCACCGCCTCTTAGCCACTGCGTGCATGCTGATCGTCCTGGCGTTCGGCTGGCAATGGCTACATCCACCAGCCGAAACGCCACGGCAGACGATGCCGGGCGGCATCATCCAGTTGAACGGCCACGCCATCACCCCACTCGAACCGTTCGAGCTCGAGGCTCTGGTGCTGAGCCGCGAGGACTATCGCTTCGATCGCGGCGCCCGCGTATCTCCCACCGACCTGGCTCTGGGCTGGGGACCGATGGCCGACCCGCAGGTACTGGCGCGCATCGACATCAGCCAATCCAATCGCTGGTACCGCTGGCGCGCCGAAGAATTCCCGATTCCACGCCGCGAGATCGAGACCCACAGCGCCAACATGCACCTGATCCCTGCCAACGACACTGTGGCCAGAGCCCTGAAACAGGTCGAGCCCGGCCAGCGTATCGTCCTGAGCGGGCAACTGGTGCGAGTGGATGGCGACGATGGCTTCCGCTGGCAGAGCTCGCTAAGCCGCGAGGATACTGGCGAAGGGGCTTGTGAACTGATCTGGGTAGAAGGCCTCAGTTCGGTCGAGTAAACGAAACGGCACTCCCAACGCTTGCACTTGTCAGAACCCCAGTATTCACTTCAGCAGTCCTTCGCCAAGGAATTCGGCCATGTCTCGCCTTTCCCTTTTTGCTGCCTTGCTCAGCGGCCTGGTGCTCGGTGCGCCAGCGCTGGCCGCCGACATCGATGTCGCCAGCTACGGCTACCCGCTGGCCAACCCATTCGAGGCGACCATCGCCACCACGCCGCCGGAACTACGCCCTCAAGTACCAACCGACGACGATATCGACCAGGCCGACTATGACCTCAAGCTGCGCCCCGAGCGCGAGTTCGAGCTACCGGACAACTTCTGGCCGGTGAAGAAGCTGCGCTATCGCCTGGCCCGCCAGAGCGAGCGAGCACCGCTGATCTTCATCATTTCCGGCACCGGTGCCAGCTTTGCCAGCGGCAAGACAGAAGACCTCAAGCGTCTGTTCTATGGTGCCGGCTACCATGTGGTGCAGCTGTCCTCGCCGACCAGCTACGACTTCATGAGCGCCGCATCGCGTACCGCCACACCGGGGCTCTCCAAGCACGACGCCGAAGACCTGTACCGGGTGATGATGGCTGTGCGAGCCCAGCACCCGGAACTGGACATCAGCGAGTTCCACCTCACCGGCTACAGCCTCGGCGCGCTCAATGCCGCCTTCGTCAGCGAACTGGACGAGCGCCTGCGCAGCTTCAACTTCAAACGCGTGCTGCTACTCAACCCACCGGTCAACCTGTACACCTCGGTAACCAACCTGGACCGCCTGGTGCAGACCCGGGTAGCCGGTATCGACGACAGCACTACCTACTTCGAACTGATCCTCACCAAGCTGACCCGTTACTTCGAGGAACAGGGCCACATCGATCTGAACGACGCCCTGCTCTATGACTTCCAGCAATCCGGACAGAAGCTCAGCAACGAGCAACTGGCCATGTTGATCGGCAGTTCGTTCCGCTTCTCCGTGTCAGACATGGCCTTCACCGCCGACCTGATCAACCGCCGCGGCCTGATCACCCCACCGCGCTACCCGATCACGGAAGGCACCAGCCTCACACCCTTCTTCAAGCGCGCTCTGCAGTGCGACTTCGACTGCTACATCGTCGAGCAACTGATGCCCTACTGGCGCGAGAAATACGACGGCGGCAGCCTACTGCAGCTGGTTGACGAGGTCAGCCTGTACGCGCTGGAGAACTACCTGAAGAAGAGCCCCAAGGTCGCGGTGATGCACAACGCCGACGACCTGATTCTCGGGCCCGGAGACCTGGGCTTCCTGCGGCGCACCTTCGGCGAGCGCCTGACTCTGTATCCGCGTGGTGGGCACTGCGGCAACCTCAACTACCGCGTCAACAGCGACGCCATGCTGGAGTTCTTCCGTGGCTAGAAAATGGACTCTCTCGCTCGCCCTGTTACTCGCCTCTGTCGTGGCGCATGCCGATACGACACCCGATGCGGACGGCTTCACCAATCCGCTGGAACAGCTGCAGTTCAACCCCTACCTGGACCAGCGCGAGTTCGAGCGCTCGACTCTCGGTGCGCTGCACGTCTACGACCCCTGGGAGTCTTGGAATCGCCGGGTCTATCACTTCAACTACCGCTTCGACGAATGGGTGTTCCTGCCGGTGGTACGTGGCTATCGCTACGTGACGCCGAGCTTGGTGCGCAGCGGAGTAAGCAACTTCTTCGGCAACCTGGGCGACGTGCCCAACCTGCTCAACAGTCTGCTGCAGTTCAAGGGTAAGCGCTCGCTGCAAACCACTGGACGCCTGCTGGTCAACACCACGGTCGGCGTCGCCGGATTGTGGGACCCGGCCAGCCGCATCGGCTTGCTCAAGCAGAACGAAGACTTCGGTCAGACCCTAGGCTTCTACGGTGTGCCGGACGGCCCTTACGTCATGCTGCCGCTGCTCGGCCCATCCAACCTACGCGACACAGGCGGCCGGGTGTTCGACTTCGTCGCCGAGAATCAGATCAACTACCTCAATGTGGCCGAAGTCAGCAACGACCATCCGGAAATCACCCTGTTGCGGGCGATCGATACCCGTAACACCACCAACTTCCGCTATGGCCAGCTGAACAGCCCGTTCGAATACGAGAAAGTGCGTTACGTATACCGCGAGGCCCGCAAGTTACAAATCGCCGAATAATCTGTTTAGTCGATATATAAGCAGCAAATTTCGCAACCATTTATTCAATTTATAGCGATAGCATGGGCACATTCCACATACGGAGGTGCCCCATGACCCAGTTTCGCCAAGTGATCGCCCAACACATAGGCCAACCCGCCTCTGACGGCGCCGGCGTACGCCTCACCCGCGTCATCGGTGGCGCCGGCATCGAGCGCTTCGATCCCTTCCTGATGCTCGACGAATTCGGCTCGGAGAACCCGGACGACTATATCGCCGGCTTCCCGCCGCACCCGCACCGCGGTTTCGAGACCATCACCTACATGCTCGAAGGCCGCATGCGCCACGAGGACCACCTGGGCAACGTCGGCTTGCTGGAAAGCGGCGGAGTGCAATGGATGACCGCAGCCCGCGGCATCATCCACAGTGAGATGCCGGAACAGGAAGAAGGTGTGATGCGCGGTTTTCAGCTGTGGCTCAACCTGCCTGCCAAGGACAAGCTGGGCGATGCCGGCTACCGCGACTATGCCCCGGAAGAGATCCCGCGCCTGACCACCGCTGGCGGTGTGGGCGTGACGGTGATCGCCGGCCGCTTCGACGACGGCCAGCTGCAGCAGGATGGCGCCGTGCAGCGCCCGCATACCGCGCCGCAACTGTTCGACCTGCACCTGCCGGCAGGCAGTCGCCTCTCGCCGCGCCTGGCCGATGGCCAGCGGGTGATGCTCTACGTCTACGAGGGCGAGCTGGCGGTCAACGGCCACACCGTCGACCAGAGCCGCCTGGCGCGTCTGTCCGACGTCGGCGCCATCGAGATGGGTAGCTCCAGTGGTGCGCGAGTGCTGCTGATCGCAGGCACGCCTCTGAACGAGCCGATCGTGCAGTACGGTCCTTTTGTGATGAACAGCCGCGAGGAGATCGAGCAGGCACTACGCGACTTTCGTGATGACCGCCTGACCGCCTGAGCCTCAGCGCGCGGACAGTACCGGGGCATCCTCCGCCGCCTCTTCGGCATGACCGAGGAAGCGGCACAGGGCGCCCTTCTGCGCCATGGCATCCTGGTAGCCCAGTTCGATCAGCTCATTGCAGTATCCCGGCTCGAACAGTAGATAGCTGAGCACCCCTGCCCCGCTGGCGCGCGTCGCGCCCGGACCGCGCAGAAAGAAGCGCATGGCCCTGGGCATCTGGTGTCGATGGCGAGCGGCGATCTGGTCCAATGGCTGGCTCGGCGAAATCACCAGCACATCCACCGGTTTCAGGCCCAAACCACGCGGGTGAAGCCCGGAGGGCACCAGACGACTCATGTGGTTGAGCCGCTCGAGGGTCTCGATATCACCTTCCAGACTGTCGATGAAGGTGCTGTTGAGCATATGCCCGCTGATCTGCGCCAGTGTCGGCGGCAGACCACTGCGCGGTCGCACCACCTGCTGATTGGCACCTTTGCCCAACGGATTACCACTCACCCCTACCACCAGAATACGACTGGCGCCCAAGTGCAGAGCCGGACTGATCGGTGCCGACTGGCGCACCGCGCCATCACCGAAATACTCGCGATTGATCTTCACCGGCGGGAAAATCAGTGGAATCGCCGCGCTGGCCAGCAGATGTTCCAGGCTCAGGCTCGTGGGCACGCCGACACGGCGGTGGCGGAACCAGGGGTCGATAGTCGCGCGCCCCTGATAGAAAGTCACCGCCTGCCCACTCTCATAGCCAAAGGCGGTTACCGCCACCGCTCGCAGCTGGCGCATACGCACCGCCGCCGCAATGCCGGAGAAATCCAGTTCGCGGGCGAGCAGACCGCCCAGCGGCGAGCTGTCGAGCAGCGCCACTGGAAGATCCTTGCCCATGCCGAGTAGGCTGTGGCCGAAGAAGCGGCTGGCCTGGCGCAGTACGCCTGACCAGTCGCTGCGATACACGTCACCGCAGTGGAAGGCCTGCCAGACCTCGGTCAGCCGACGCACTGCACTGGCAAAGTGCAGTGCACCGCAGGCCAGGCCGACAGCATTGATGGCACCAGCCGACGTGCCGACTATGACGGGAAAGGGATTGCGGCAGGACTCGCCGAGCAGATCGGCGATGGCAGCCAGGACACCGACCTGATAGGCCGCTCGTGCTCCGCCACCAGAAAGGATCAACCCGGTGACAGGCCTGGCAACTTCAACAGCTTCGGTCATGGGCGCCTTCCGCATTTTTTCAGCGAGTATAGGGGGGCACTACTTCCTGCGCTTGCGGTATAGCCGCGGCTCGCCCTCAGGCCTGGTCTTGAAACGCCGGTGCGCCCACAGGTACTGCTCAGGGTGCTGGCTGACAGCCAGCTCAATCCACTGGTTGATACGCAGGCAATCGGCCTCCTCGCTCTCCCCGGGGAAATCCGATAGAGGCGGGTGGATCACCAGGCGATAGCCCGAGCCATCGGCCAGACGCTCCTGGGTGAAGGGCACCACCCGCGCTTTGCCCAGGCGAGCGAACTTGGTGGTAGCGGTAACGGTGGCGGCGGAAACGCCAAATAAAGGCACGAAGATGCTCTGCTTGCGGCCATAGTCCTGATCGGGTGCATACCAGATCGCGCGGCCGGCGCGCAGCACCTTGAGCATGGCACGAATATCCTCACGCTCGATGGCAGTGGCGTCTGGGTTATGACGCTCGCGACCGCGGCGCTGAACGTAGTCGAACAGCGGATTCTTGTGCTCACGGTACATGCCGTCGATGGTGTGGTGCTGCCCGAGCAATGCAGCACCGATCTCCAGCGTGGTGAAGTGCAGAGCCATGAGAATCACACCTTGCCCCTCCTGCTGTGCCTGCTGCAGATGCTCCAGCCCCTCGATATGCGCCAGCCTGGCCAATCGAGATCTGGGCCACCACCAGCTCATGGCCATCTCGAAGAAGGCGATACCGGTGGATGCGAAGTTCTCCCGTAGCAGTCGCTCACGCTCGGCCGCACTCATCTGCGGAAAGCACAGTTCCAGGTTACGCGCCGCGATGGCCGGACGCGCTCCAGCCGTGCGATACATCAGCGCGCCCAGGCCCCGTCCGAGCACCAGTTGCACCCGGTACGGCAACTGCACTACCAGCCAAAGCAGCCCCAGGCCCAGCCACAACAGCCAGAAGCGCGGGTGAAGGAAGTAGGCGCGAAATTGCGGGCGATCCATGGTGATTCCGGGCAGACGAGAAAGCCCGGCATTCTACAGAACTCCTCGCGGCTTGCGGCGCTGCGGCCTTCTCGTTATAAGTCGTGCCCATTCAACGCAGTGGGCAGACCATGAGCCAAGCCGACCTCCTCGACCAAGACCCCGTGTTCCAGCTCAAAGGCAGCATGCTCGCCATCACCGTGCTGGAACTGGCGCACAACGACCTGGAGCGCCTGGACCGGCAACTGGCCGAGAAAGTCGCCCAGGCCCCCAACTTCTTCCAGAACATCCCGCTGGTGCTCGCTCTGGACAAACTGCCGGAGGGCGAAGGCGAACTCGACCTGGGCAAGCTGATGGAAGTCTGCCGCGAGCACGGCCTGCGCACCCTGGCCATTCGCGCTAGCCGCGCAGACGATATCGCCGCCGCCGAGGCTCTGGACATCCCCGTGCTGCCGCCCTCGGGGGCGCGCGAAAAGCTGGTCGAGCCTGTGGAGGCGCGCAAGAAGGAAGTGAAACCGGTCGAGCCGCAGTACAAGCCGACCAGGATCATCACCTCGCCAGTACGCGGTGGCCAGCAGATATACGCCCAGGGCGGAGATCTGGTAGTGATGGCTCCGGTCAGTGCCGGTGCGGAACTTCTCGCCGATGGCAATATCCATGTGTACGGCCCGCTGCGCGGACGCGCGCTGGCCGGCGTCAGGGGAGATGCCAAGGCGCGGATCTTCTGCCAGCAGATGGGAGCGGAAATGCTCTCGGTAGCCGGCCAGTACAAGACCGCCGAGGACCTGCGCCGCGACCCTCTGTGGGGCCAGTCGGTACAGGTCAGCCTGTCGGGTGACGTGTTGAACATCACCCGCCTTTAACGGATACTGCGGCCAATTTTCAGGGACCAAAAAAGGCATCCGGAAGCCAGCAGTGCGGCTCGGGAATGCCCGATTTTTCATATATTTGGGGTGAATCACCTTGGCCAAGATCCTCGTAGTCACTTCCGGCAAGGGCGGCGTGGGTAAAACCACCACCAGCGCCGCTATCGGCACCGGCCTCGCTCTGCGTGGCCACAAGACCGTCATCGTCGATTTCGACGTGGGCCTGCGTAACCTGGACCTGATCATGGGTTGCGAGCGCCGCGTGGTGTATGACTTCGTCAACGTGATCAACGGCGAAGCGACCCTGACCCAGGCCCTGATCAAGGACAAACGCCTGGAGAACCTCTACGTACTGGCCGCCAGCCAGACCCGCGACAAGGACGCCCTGACCAAGGAAGGCGTCGGTCGTGTGATCGACGAGCTGGCCCAGAACTTCGAATACGTCATCTGCGACTCCCCGGCCGGCATTGAGACCGGTGCCCACCTGGCCATGTATTTCGCCGATGAGGCGATCGTCGTGACCAACCCGGAAGTTTCCTCGGTACGCGACTCCGACCGCATGCTCGGCCTACTGGCCAGCAAGTCGCGCCGCGCCGAGCAAGGCCAAGAGCCGATCAAGGAACGCCTGCTGCTGACCCGCTACAACCCGGAGCGCGTGACCAAGGGCGAAATGCTGGGCGTGGAAGACGTCGAGGAAATCCTCGCCATCAACCTGCTGGGGGTCATCCCGGAGTCCCAGGCCGTACTGAAGGCCTCCAACCAGGGCGTACCGGTCATCCTCGACGATCAGAGCGACGCAGGCCAGGCCTACGGTGATGCCGTCGACCGCCTGTTGGGCAAGGACGTCCCCCACCGCTTCCTCGATGTGCAGAAGAAAGGACTCATGCAACGCCTGTTTGGAGCGCGCTAATGAACATTTTCGACTTCTTTCGTGAACGCAAGAAAGAAACCCCTGCGTCGATCGCGAAAGAGCGTCTGTCGATCATCGTCGCCCATGAGCGCGGCCAGCGCAGCCAGCCGGATTACCTGCCGGCCCTGCAGAAGGAACTGGTCGAGGTGATCCGCAAGTACGTCAAGATCGAGCAGGATCAGGTGCAGGTCGCGCTGGAAAACCAGGGCAGCTGCTCCATTCTGGAACTCAACATCACCCTGCCGGATCGCTGATCCATCCGTGGTGAGCGACGGCGGCCCTGGCCGCCGTTGTCATTTGTGGAACGCCCATGCCGCTGTCGAACATCGAGATTCTCCACCAGGACGCCGCCCTGCTGGTGATCAACAAGCCCACCCTGCTGCTCTCGGTGCCCGGCCGTGCGGAAGACAATCGCGACTGCCTGGTGACCCGCCTGCAGGAAAACGGCTACCCGGAAGCGCGCATCGTCCACCGCCTGGACTGGGAAACCAGCGGCATCATCGTCCTGGCCCGCGACGCCGACAGCCACCGCGAGCTGTCCCGCCAGTTCCACGACCGCGAGACCGAGAAGGCCTACACCGCGCTGTGCTGGGGCCAGCCGGAACTGGACAGCGGAAGCATCGACCTGCCCCTGCGTTATGACCCGCCGACCAAGCCGCGCCACGTGGTCGACCATGAACAGGGCAAGCACGCCCTGACCTTCTGGAAAGTGCTGGAGCGCTGTGGTGACTGGGCCCGCGTGGAACTGACACCTATCACCGGCCGCTCGCACCAACTGCGCGTCCACATGCTGTCCATCGGCCACCCGCTGCTCGGCGACGGCCTGTACGCCCACGAACAGGCCCTGGTCGCCTGGCCACGCCTGTGCCTGCATGCCAGCATGCTCAGCCTGACGCATCCACAGACCGGTGAGCGCCTACGCTTCGAGTGCCCGGCGCCATTCTGACGTGACCGTAGGGTGGATGGCGCCTATCCTTGGCAGCCTCCTGCCAATCCGCCAGCCGAATCCGATAAACTCGGCCATCGCTGTCTGGAGTCCGTTATGCGCGCTGAGTTGAATCAAGGCCTGATCGAGTTCCTCAAGGCCTCACCCACCCCCTTCCACGCCACCCGCAGCCTGACCCAACGCCTGCAAGCTGCCGGCTACAAGGCCCTGGACGAGCGTGAGCCCTGGCACACCGAGCCGGGCGGGCGTTACTACGTGACGCGCAACGACTCCTCGACCATCGCCTTCCGCCTCGGCCATCGAGCGCCACTGGACGGCGGCCTGCGCCTGGTCGGCGCGCATACCGATAGCCCCTGCCTGCGTGTCAAGCCGCAGCCGGAGCTGCAGCGCCAGGGCTTCTTCCAGCTCGGCGTGGAAGTCTACGGCGGCGCCCTGCTCGCCCCCTGGTTCGACCGCGATCTGTCGCTGGCCGGACGTGTGACCTTCCGCGAGGGTGGCAAGGTACAGAGCCAGCTGGTCGACTTCGAACAGCCGATCGCCGTGATTCCCAATCTGGCCATCCACCTCAACCGCGAGGCCAACCAGGGCTGGCCGATCAACCAGCAGAACGAGCTGCCGCCGATCCTCGCCCAGCTCTCCGGCGAAGAACGCGCCGACTTCCGCGCCCTGCTCGCCGACCGCCTGGCCAGCGAACACGGCATCGCTGCCGACGCGGTGCTGGACTACGAACTGAGCTTCTACGACACCCAGAGCGCCGCGGTAATCGGCCTCAACCAGGACTTCATCGCCGGCGCCCGTCTGGACAACCTGCTGTCCTGCTACGCCGGCCTGCAGGCGCTGCTGGAATCCGAGGGCGACGAGAGCTGCGTGCTGGTGTGCACCGACCACGAGGAAATCGGCTCCTGCTCGGCCTGCGGCGCCGATGGCCCATTCCTCGAACAAGTGCTGCGCCGTGTGCTGCCAGAGGGCGACGCATTCGTCCGCACCATCCAGAAGTCGCTCCTGATATCGGCCGACAACGCCCACGGCGTGCACCCCAACTATGCCGACAAGCACGACGCCAACCACGGCCCGAAGCTCAATGCTGGCCCGGTGATCAAGGTCAACAGCAACCAGCGCTACGCCACCAACAGCGAGACCGCCGGCTTCTTCCGCCATCTCTGTCTGGCTGAGGAAGTACCGGTACAGAGCTTCGTGGTGCGCAGCGACATGGGCTGCGGCTCGACCATCGGCCCGATCACCGCGAGCCAACTCGGGGTGCGTACCGTGGACATCGGTCTGCCGACCTTCGCCATGCACTCCATCCGCGAGCTGGCAGGCAGCCATGACCTGACGCACCTGGTAAAAGTGCTGAGTGCATTCTTCGCAAGCAGGGAACTAGCCTGATGGCCCTGGCAATTTTCGATCTCGACGAGACGCTGATCCACGGCGACTGCGCCTCGCTCTGGGCGAGGCACATGGCCGATATCCAGTGGGTAGACCGCGATTCCTTCGTGCCCCGCGAGCAGGAGCTGATGAGCCTCTACTCCCAGGGCGAGCTGGCAATGGAGGACTACATGGCTTTCACCCTGTCGCCCCTGGTAGGGCGCACCCAGGAAGAGGTCGAGTTCGTCGTCGCGCCCTTCGTCGAGGACGTGATCGAACCGATCATCTTCAGCGACGCGATGCGTTGCCTGGCCGCCCATCGCGCCGCTGGCGACCGGTTGCTGGTGGTCTCCGCGTCGGCTCACTTCCTGGTCAGCGCGATCGCCGATCGCCTGGGCATCGAGGAAGTACTGGCCATCGATTGTGAACAACAACACGGCTGTTACAGCGGCAACACCGTTGGCGTGCTGACATACCGCGAAGGCAAGGTCACTCGCCTGCAAAGCTGGCTGGAAGCCGAGGGCGAAACCCTGACCGGCGCGCACTTCTATTCGGACTCGTGCAACGACCTGCCGTTGTTGCTGCAAGTGCCCCATGCCCATGCGGTGAACCCCGACACTACTCTGCGCGCCCACGCCGAGCAGGCCAACTGGGAAATTCTGCACTGGCGCTGAGAATGCGGCATTCCAGCCGATTAAGCTGAGGCTCCACCTCCTGCTGGAATTCGCCGATGAGAGCCTTGCTGTTCAGTGCCTGCCTACTGTCGACCATGCCTCTGCTGGCACAGGACTTCGCCTGCCCCGCCAGCCCGCAAGCGGCCGGTGCTGGCTGGCATGCCTTCCCCGCAGGCTATGCCGATTCACCAACCCGCGAACGGGCCGAACGCATCGAGCTCTATGACGGCGATCCGCGCCAGGGCGCAACGTCGATTCCGGACGACCATAGCGGGCAGATCGGCGTGGCGCCGGTGGCCTGGACGCTCGCTGGTCAACCGCTGTTCATGGTCTGCACCTATGCCGGGATAGAGCAGCGCATGCTGCGTTCGCTGCCCGCAGGACTGACTCATTGCCAGGCCAACAACGAGTTCGAGGATATGCGCCTGCTGCTGGAGTGCCGCTAGCCGATCAGCTCAGGCTCTCATCAATCAGCAGCACCAGCTTGCCGGCCACCTGATTACTGGCCAGCTCGGCAAAGGCTGTCTCCGCATCCTTGCTCGCAAAACTACGCTCCAGCTGTGGTTTCAGCCGCCCCTCGGCGAACAGCGGCCACACATGATGTTGCAGCTCGGCCATCAGCTCCGCCTTGAAGCGATCATCGCGATTGCGCAGCGTCGAACCGGTCAGCTGGATGCGCTTGCCCAACAACAGCGCCATGTCCAACTGCGCCTTGCTGCCCCCCATCAGACCGATGCATACCCAGCGCCCGTCGCGCGCCAGCAACTGCAGGTTGAGCTCGGCATAGCTGGCTCCCACCGGATCGAGAATCGCGTCGAACGGGCCGAAATCACGCAGGCTCTCCAGAGCCTCGCCACGAATGGCGCCACCTTGGGCCCCCAGCCCCTCGCAATAGGCCAGGCGCTCGGCCGAACCGACACTGACCCAGCAGGGATTGCCAAAGGCCTTGCACAGCTGGATCGCCGCAGAACCCACACCGCTGGCGCCGGCATGTAACAACACCTTCTCGCCAGGTTTGAGTGCGGCCAACTGAAACAGATTGAGCCAGGCAGTGGCGTACACTTCGGGCAACGCCGCAGCCTCGGCCAGCGACAGACCATCGGGCACTGGTAGCGCATGACGCGCATCCACCACCACCTCCTCGGCCATGCCACCACCGGCCAGCAGCGCGCAGACGCGCTCGCCGACCTGCCACGAGCTACCGGCCCCCACTTCGGTGATCACTCCGGAACACTCCAGGCCGAGGATGTCGCTAGCCCCCGGAGGCGGCGGATAGTGCCCGGCCCGCTGCAGCAGATCGGCGCGGTTCAGTCCCGCTGCAGCCACGCGAATGCGGACCTGGCCCACATCGCAGGCGGGGGAAGGCCGCTCACCCCATTCCAACTGCCCTTCGATGCCTTGCAATGCCTTCATGCTGCCTCCATAGTGAGTGAGACCCCGGCATAGACAGCACGCGGCTTTGCGCCTGATGCCGGGCTTTTGCATTTTGCCGCCGGGATATGATGGAACCCGGCGCTCTACCAGACGGCCTAATATGCGTTATCACCTGCCTTCGCGTCGAACCAACATGCAGCGTTTCCTCCCCGCTACCGCCCTGGCCCTGCTTCTCGGCCTGAACGCCCTTCCTGCCGCCGCCAAGGCTGCCGCCGAGAACTGGGCATACCTGCAACCGGATCGTGAGCAGGTGATCGCCAGCCTCAATGTGGTCGAGTTGCTCAAGCGCCACCACTATAACAAGCCCCCACTCAACGACGAGCGCTCGGCGAAGATCTACGAGGGCTACCTGAAGATGCTCGACCCGGCACGCAGCTACTTCACCGCCGCCGACATCGCGCAGTTCGATCGTTGGAAGACCAAGTTCGACGACCTGCTCAAAGGTGGAGATCTGGAACCGGGCTTCATCATCTATCGCACCTACCTGCAACGCGCCGAAGAACGCCTGGACCAGGTAGAAGCCATGCTTGAGGGCGGTGTCGACAAAATCGACTTCAGCCTCGACGAGAGCCTGCTGGTGGACCGCGAGAAGGCAGCATGGGCCAAGGATCGGAACGAACTGGATGACCTCTGGCGCAAGCGCGTGAAAGACGAAGTGCTGCGCCTTAAGATCGCCGGTAAGGAACCGAAGGATATTCAGGAGCTGCTGCTCAAGCGCTACAAGAATCAGCGCAAGCGCCTCGAACAGACTCGTGGCGAGGATGTCTTCCAGGCCTACATCAATGCTTTCGCCCAGACCTACGATCCGCATACCAATTATCTCTCCCCGGATAACGCGGAGAACTTCGACATCAACATGAGCCTGTCGCTGGAAGGCATCGGCGCCGTGCTGCAGACCGATAGCGAATACGTCAAGGTGGTACGCCTGGTGCCGGCCGGACCAGCCGAGAAGAGCAAGCAGATCTCTCCTGCCGACAAGATTGTCGGCGTGGCCCAGGGCGACAAGGAAATGGTCGACGTGATCGGCTGGCGCCTGGACGAAGTGGTCAAGCTGATCCGCGGTCCCAAGGGCTCCAAGGTACGCCTGGAAGTGATCCCGGCCGCCAACGCGCCCAGCGATCAGACCAGCAAGGTGGTCACCATCGTTCGCGAAGCCGTGAAGCTGGAGGAGCAGGCCGCGCAGAAATCCGTGCTCAAGCTGCAGCACGAAGGCCGCGAGTACAAGCTCGGAGTGATCAAGGTTCCAGCCTTCTATCTGGACTTCAAGGCCTACCGCGCTCAAGACCCCAACTACAAGAGCACTACTCGCGATGTGAAGCGCCTGCTGGGAGAGCTGAAGAACGAGAAGGTCGACGGCGTGGTCATCGACCTGCGCGACAACGGCGGCGGCTCGCTGCAAGAGGCTACCGAACTGACCGGTCTGTTCATCGACCGGGGGCCAACCGTGCTGGTACGCAACAGCGACGGTCGTGTCGACATCCTGGCCGACGAAGAGCCGGGAGTGTTCTACGACGGCCCCATGGCCGTTCTGGTGGATCGCCTCTCGGCTTCCGCCTCGGAGATCTTCGCCGGCGCCATGCAGGACTACCACCGCGCACTGATCCTCGGCGGACAGACCTTCGGCAAGGGTACTGTGCAGACCATCCAGCCGCTCAACCATGGCGAGCTGAAGCTGACCCTGGCCAAGTTCTATCGCGTCTCCGGGCAGAGCACCCAGCACCAGGGCGTGCTGCCGGATATCGCCTACCCGGACATCGTCGATACCAAGCAGATTGGCGAAAGCGCTTTGCCTGAAGCCATGCCTTGGGACAGCATCAAGCCGGCGGTGAATCCTGACAGCAATCCCTACAAGCCCTTCCTGGCCGAGCTGAAATCCCGCCACGAATCGCGCACGGCGGAAAACCCCGACTTTGTCTTCACGCGTGAGCGCCTGGCCCTGGCTCAGAAGCTGATGGCCGAGACCAGTGTCAGCCTCAATGAGCAGGCACGTCGCGCTCAGCATGCCGACATCGAGGCCAAGCAGCTGGCGCTGGAAAATGCCAAGCGCAAGGCCAAGGGCGAGGAACTGCTTAAGGAGATCAAGGATGAAGAGGAAGATGCACCGGCAGTCGAGCCGGAGAAAACCAAGCCGGAAGACGACGCCTATCTGACGGAGAGCGGCCACATCCTGCTCGACTACCTTGGCCTGGAATCCACGGTGGCCAAGCAGTAACGCCGGCATGTAATCAAACAGTCACTGTTCTGTCGTGAAATAAGGGGCCGGTAGCAATACCGGCCCTTTTCTTTATGGCAACCCGAGACACCCCCATGACCGTCACCGAGCAGTTGAGCGCGCTGGAATCCATCCTTGCTCACGGCGACCTTCACAGCCTGTTCCAGCCTATCGTCAGCCTTTCGGAACGACGTATCCTCGGCTACGAGGCGCTGACCAGAGGCCCGTCCAACAGCTCGCTACACGCCCCCATCGCCCTGTTCACGGTAGCGCGCAATGTCGGCCGCCTGAGCGAGCTGGAACTGCTGGCACGCAAGAGTGCCTGTCGCCGCTTCAGCAACCTGCAACTGGGCGGCAAACTATTCCTCAACGTGTCACCGGAGTCGCTGCTGGAATCCAGTCATCAGCCAGGACGCACCCTGCGACTGCTGCAGGAATTTGGCATCGCGCCGGACAGGGTGGTGATCGAGCTGACCGAACAGGCACCGATCGACGACTTCCAGCTACTCGACACCGCACTGCACCACTATCGTGCCATGGGTTTTTCCATCGCTCTGGACGATCTCGGCGCCGGTTACTCCAGCCTGCGACTGTGGTCCGAACTGCGTCCAGACTACGTGAAGATCGACCGCCACTTCATCGACGGCATCCACCAGGACGCGGTAAAGCGTGAATTCGTCGACTCCATCCTGAAGATGGCCAAGGCCTCGCGGGCCCAGGTCATCGCCGAGGGTATCGAGCTGGTGGAAGAACTGGCGACCCTGACCGAGATGGGCGTCGATCTGGTCCAGGGCTACCTGCTCTGCCGTCCACAGGAGCAGCCGCCGCGGGATGCCCAGAAACTGCTACCACGCCTGGATAGCCTCGCACCCGCATTAGGGGAAGACAGCGGCGACCTCTCGGCACTGCTCAACGAACAGCCGGCTGTCGATCAGCACATCCCAATCGCCGAGGTACTGGAGGCCTTCCGCGCCCAAGCCAACCTCAACTCGCTGGCGGTATTGGACGAACAGCAGCAACCGGTTGGTATCGTCCACCGCCACTCGCTGTCCGACGCGCTGCTCAAGCCCTTCGCTACCGACCTGTTTGCACGTAAGCCGATCAGTCGCCTGATGATCAGTGACTTCCTCGCCGTCGACATCGGCCAGTCGCTGCAGCAGGTCAGCCGGCTGCTGACCAGCCGCGCACGCCAACGCATGGAAGAAGACTTCATCATCACCCAGCAGGGCCGCTACCGAGGACTGGGCCGGGTGATCGACGTACTCAAGCTGATCACCGAACTGAAGATCCAGCAGGCCCGGCACGCCAACCCTCTGACCCTGCTGCCAGGTAACGTCCCCATCCAGCAGTGCCTGGGCCGTCTGCTGCAACAGAGCCGCGAGGCAGTGGTGTGCTATGTGGATATCGACAGCTTCAAGCCGTTCAACGACCTGTACGGTTATGCCCGAGGCGACGAGGTATTGCTGTGCCTGGCCCAGTGTCTGAATGAGCGCGTCGATCCCAGCCGCGACTTCGTTGGCCACATCGGTGGCGACGACTTCCTGCTGGTACTGGGTCCGGGCAACTGGCGCGAGCGACTCAACCAATTATTGGAAGACTTTCAGGCCCAATGCCGACGCTTCTACCGCGAGGAGCACCTGCAGGCCGGCTGTTTCGTCAGCCACAATCGCCAGGGCAATCGCGAGGAGTTTCCACTGCTGTCATTGTCCATCGGCGTGGTGCACCTGCATCCACAGAGTTGCTCGAACCTGGACGCCAGCCAGCTCGCCGGCCTGGCCTCAGAGGCCAAGCGCCACGCCAAGGCCGTCCCCGGTTACAGCCTGCACATCCTCGACACCCTCAGCCTTTCGGCCTGAAGCCGAGGGTCTCAGCACTTCTGAAGAAGCGCTCGGCCAAAGAGGCATCTGGCGTCAGGTTGGGGCCTCCGTCGAGATAGAGCTGGCCAAGACGTTGCGCCGCCAGCGGATGGCCCAGCTCGGCGGCCCTCACCCACCAACGCGCCGCCGCAGATGCATCGGCCGGATGACGGCTATCGCCAGCCAGGCATTGCACACCGACCTGATAGGCGGCCTTGCCATCACCACCCTCGGCAGCCAGGCGCAGCAGGCGCAGGCCCTCCTCACGTGCACCGAAGCCCTGGCCGCGAAACAGCAGGATATGGCCGTAGAAGCTTTGCGCCGGCACATGGTCCTGCGCAGCCATACGGGAGAACTGACCTTCCATCCACGCCCAGGCGCGTGGCTGTCGCATCACCCAGCGCCAGTGAAACAGACGACGCGCTATCCAGTATCCGATGCCCGCCCTCAGGCGCCAGAGAATCACCTCAGGGCTCCTCGGGGTAACTGAATTCGAAGACGCGTGCTACTTCGGCGGCGTGCCAGGAAGCGGCGGCAATACCATCGGATGGGCCGGAGAACCTTCCCAGCCGCGCCACACATTCGAAGAAGCCGGTGCGAGGTAGGCGACTGGCACCCTGGCTGATAACCAGAGCACTACGCAGTGGCCGGTCGGCACGGGCGTCGAGGGCAGCCAGATGCTCCAGTGCGGCGGTCAGGGTCTGCATGGCTGGCGTCGGCAGTTGCAGACGCTCAACCAGAGCGCGATACGTCAGCAGGTGGCGTTGACGGCGGGCTTCCTCCAACTCGCCAAGCAAGGCCTGCCAGTGTTGCCGGTGGATACGCACGCTCAAGACGACTTCTCCCAGTCGCCCACTTCCAGCACACGCGCCAGAGAGCGCAGGATCGCCCCATCGGGCTCACGCTCACCGGTTTCAATCAGGTTCAGGTAATGCGGGCTGATGCCCACTGCACGCGCCAGGTCGGCCTGGGAGAGCGCCTTGGCCTCGCGCAGATTGGCAATCTGGTCGAGCCGGAGATCGGCTACTGGCGCCTCTAGCGCCGGGGCGACGCTGCCTTGGCCAGCGGCCGTCAGCAGGGCCTGGTATTCGGCCCAGGGCAGCACGGCGTACTCCGCTTCGCCGTCGCGCATGATCACTTGCACACTCATTACAGCTCTCCGTGGAAAGCAGTGCCGAAACGCTCGGCACTTCCCTTGCAGGCGCCCATATTAACAGCCCGGCTACGCCAAGAGCGTGACCCATACTGACCTGGCAGACAAGAGTCCGAGGAGACAAGCCGAGCATTGATCATGTCGCCAATGCGTCAAATCCGATAGACGAAGCAGGAGTAGCACAGCACTCCAGATAGGCCGCTGATACGCCACCAGAGCTCATGCTGCTCAGACAGGTCGCCGCTCATGCGCAGGCGGCAGTGCCTCCACCCGCTGCAGCACCTCCGGTACCTGTGCATCGCGCCATACGCGATAGGCCTGCAGCTCGTCCTCCCAGGTTCGCAGTACCCAGGCCAGCACCGCCAGATCATCCAGCAGCCCTACTCCCAGCAGCCAGTCCGGCACCATATCCAACGGCATCAGGAAGTACACCAGTGCGGCAACCACGGCGACCAGCGCCTGGCTACCGATGGCACGGTACTCGCCACGCCACCAGGCCGCGCACAGCCCCTGCAGCAAGCGCAGATCACCTCGCAACCGAGTGAAACGTGCACCACTTTCGCCCTTTCGGGTCACTGCCAGCAGCAAGGCAGGCAGCCGACCACGAGCCAAGACACGCTGAGCCAGTCTGAAGTAACGCGCAGAATTGAAGGGTGGATTCATGACCAATCTCCGCGATGTCGCGCGCCTACTGGGCTGCGCCTGGTTATCCACCGGATCTGTGGATAACCCTGTGAACAGATGTTTGATGATTCCTTCAAACGCCCGCACCACGGGCCCTCTCCACAGATCGGGCAAAATTTGCTCACGACCAAAAATCAATATAAATCATGCAGTTACGATATGAGCATTGCTCGTGAAACACGTAACGCGACTTACTGGGCCGGTAACCGGCGCAATGTGCATAACCGTAACACCACTATCGCCTGCACTTCCCTTTCAGACCGGTAGGTCGATCGCCGGTTCTACAAATGAAAACGCCCCGGCTAGCGGGGCGTTCTCTCGAAGCGGAACTGTTACTGGGCAGCACCAGCAGCAGCCGGATCCTTGATGGCGAGCAGTTCCAGCTCGAACACCAGTACCGAGTTGGCCGGGATGGCCGGGCTCGGGCTCTGAGCGCCATAGGCCAGTTCGCTGGGGATGTACAGCTTGTACTTCTCGCCCACGTGCATCAGTTGCAGACCTTCGACCCAACCCGGGATCACGCCGCTGACTGGCAGATCGATGGGGCTGCCACGCTCGATGGAGCTGTCGAACACGCTGCCGTCGGTCAGCTTGCCTTCGTAGTGAACAGTGACCACGTCGGAGGCTTTCGGTTGAGCGCCTTCGGCTTTCTTGATCACTTCGTATTGCAGGCCGGAAGCAGTGGTGACCACGCCTTCCTTCTTGCCGTTGTCCTCAAGGAATTTCTTGCCGGCCTGAGCCGACTCTTCGTTGAGCTTGGCCATACGCTCTTCAGCGCGCTTCTGCAGGAAGGCGAAGGCTTCTGCCAACTCCTCGTCTTTCAGTTTCTGCTCTTTCTTGCCAATGGCGTCCTCGATACCCATGGCCACAGCCTGGGAATCCAGATCGGCCAGACCTTCCTGAGACAGGCTCTTGCCCATGTTCAGGCCAATGCCGTAGGAGGCCTTCTGCGCCGGAGTCTTGAGTTCCACTTCGCTGCTGGTCTGAGCGTCGCAACCAGCCAGTACCAGACCGACCAGGGCAACCGCCGCAGCAAGACGATGTTGTTTCATGCTTGTTCCTTGTAGAGGCCACGAGGGGCAGAAAGAGAGCGCCGAGCTTAGCAGCCCGCACCGAACACTGGCTACGGCACAGTAGGAACGGGAAAAAGCGGATAAGTTCATCGACCACGGACTGGGTCGAGCAGCTTCATACGGGCGCCAACGAAATCGCGGGCAAAAAAAAACGACCTTTCGGTCGTTTTCTTCAAGTCTCGGTCTTCAGTCTAACCAAGGCTTTATATATGGCGCAGCGGACGGGACTCGAACCCGCGACCCCCGGCGTGACAGGCCGGTATTCTAACCGACTGAACTACCGCTGCGCGTAACCTCTTGAGCGAGATGGTGGGTGATGACGGGATCGAACCGCCGACCCTCTGCTTGTAAGGCAGATGCTCTCCCGGCTGAGCTAATCACCCTTCACTCTCGAAGTGGTGCGCATTCTAGGGATGCCCCTTTACCTTGGCAAGCCTTTTTTGAAAAAAATTTTCGAGCAGTTCCAAAGGCTTAGCTTCGGGTTGGCCAATCGAGGCCGGCAGAGAATAATGCGTGCTTCGTGTTCAAGGAGTGTCTCCCCCATGTGGTTCCGCAACCTGCTTGTTTATCGCCTGACCCAGGACGTGCCCTTCGACGCCGAAGCCCTGGAAGCGGCACTGGCCGCCAAGGCTGCGCGCCCCTGCGCCAGTCAGGAGCTGACCACCTACGGTTTCATGGCGCCGTTCGGCAAGGGTGGCGATGCACCGCTGGTGCACCTCAGCGGTGACTTCCTGCTGATCTCCGCGCGCAAGGAAGAGCGCATCCTGCCCGGCAGCGTGGTACGCGATGCCCTGAAGGACAAGGTCGACGAGATCGAGGCGCAGCAGATGCGCAAGGTCTACAAGAAGGAACGCGACCAGCTCAAGGACGAGATCGTCATGAGCTTCCTGCCGCGCGCCTTCATCCGTCGTTCCACCACCTTCGCCGCCATCGCGCCCAAGCTCGGACTGATCCTGGTCGATAGCGCCAGCGCGAAGAAGGCCGAAGACCTGCTCTCCACCCTGCGCGAGGCCATCGGCTCGCTGCCGGTACGCCCGCTCAATGTGAAGATGGCACCGACTGCCACCCTCACCGACTGGGTCAAGACCCAGGCCGCGGCGCCAGACTTCTTCGTGCTCGACGAGTGCGAGCTGCGTGACACCAGCGAAGACGGTGGCGTAGTCCGCTGCAAGCGCCAGGATCTGACCAGCGAAGAAATTCAGCTGCACCTGTCCTCCGGCAAGCTGGTTACCCAGCTGTCTCTGGCCTGGCAGGACAAGCTGTCGTTCGTGCTGGACGACAAGCTGACGGTCAAGCGCCTGCGCTTCGAGGACCTGCTGCAGGACCAGGCAGCCCAGGATGGCGGTGAAGATGCACTGGGCCAGCTGGATGCCAGCTTCACCCTGATGATGCTGACCTTCACCGACTTCCTGCCGGCACTGTTCGAAGCTCTCGGCGGCGAAGAGATTCCGGAAGGCATCTGACCCTTCGGACAACTGTCGCAACAACTGCACAAGGCCCGCCCGTCCTCTCGGGCTTGCCCTGTGCAGGCCACTGTGCAAAATAGCGAACGACGCGAGGACGACCTCGCGACTCCTTTTGAGTGACCATCCGGGACGGCCCGTCGCCTTTTCAGCAGTACGGAGCTACCACCATGTCCTGGATCATCCTGTTCTTCGCCGGCCTGTTCGAGGTCTGCTGGGCCATCGGCCTCAAGTACACCGACGGCTTCACTCGTCCACTTCCCACCGTGCTTACCGTTGGTGCCATGATCGTCAGCCTGACGCTGCTCGGCCTAGCCATGAAGGAGTTGCCGCTCGGCACCGCCTATGCCATCTGGACCGGCGTCGGCGCAGTCGGCACGGTGATCGCCGGCATCCTGCTGTTCGGTGAATCCATGGCGCTGATGCGCCTGGGCAGCGTGGCGCTGATCGTCATCGGCCTGGTCGGCCTCAAGCTCAGCCACTGAGCCGCCCCCATGAAAAAGCCCGCCAATCGGCGGGCTTTTTTGTTGGCATCGAGCTTAGCGCTGATCGCCGCGCAGCAGAGATACCTGTTCCTGCAGCACCAGCCGCCCGGTGTCCGCCGGCAGCGCCGCACCGGCGACTATGTTGACCCGCGACCAGAAGCGCTTGAACAGGCCCTTGTGTGGCGCACGGCTGAAGAAGCTGCCCCACAGCCCCTGCAGCGCCAGCGGAATCACCGGCACCGGGTTGGCGGCAAGGATGCGCTCGACCCCGGCCTTGAACTCGTCGATATCGCCGCTGGTGGTCAGTTTGCCCTCGGGGAAGATGCACACCACCTCGCCCTCGGCCAGGTACTGGGCGATACGGGCGAAGGCCCGCTCGAACACTTCCGGGTCCTCGTTGCGCCCGGCAATCGGCACGGTGCCGGCGGTGCGGAAGATGAAGTTGAGCACCGGCAGATTGTAGATCTTGTAGTACATGACGAAGCGCACCGGCCGCCGCACCGCGCCACCGATCAGCAGCGCATCGACGAAGGACACGTGGTTGCACACCAGCACCGCCGCGCCCTCCTCCGGGATCACCTGCAGGTTCTGATGCTGCACCCGGTACATCGAGTGGCTGAGCATCCAGATAAGGAAGCGCATGGTGAACTCGGGGACGATCTTGAAGATGTAGGCGTTGACCGCCAGGTTCATCAGCGAGATGGCCAGGAACAGCTGCGGGATGCTCAGCTTGGCCACGCTGAGGAAGAGGATCGACACCAGCGCCGCCGCCACCATGAACAGCGCGTTGAGGATGTTGTTGGCGGCGATCACCCGCGCCCGCTCATGCTCCTCGGTGCGCGACTGGATCAGCGCATACAGTGGCACTATGTAGAAGCCACCGAACACACCCAGACCAAGGATCGAGGCCAGCACCCACCAGGCCTCGCTCATCTGCAGCAGACCCAGCCAATCGTGCGCCGTGGCCGCCTGCGGGAAGCTGCTGGAGGTGGCCCACAGCAGGATGCCGAACAGCGACAGGCCGAACGACCCGAACGGCACCAGGCCGATCTCCACCTTGTGCCCACTCATGCGCTCGCAGAGCATCGAACCGAGCGCGATGCCGACCGAGAACACGGTGAGGATCAACGTCACTACGCTCTCGTCGCCGTGCAGCAGATCCTTGGCGAAATTGGGGATCTGCGTCAGGTAGATCGCACCGAGGAACCAGAACCAGGAACTGCCGATCAGCGAGCGCGACACCGCCGGGCGCTGACCAAGGCCCAGGCGCATGATCTGCCAGGACTGACGGAAGATGTTCCAGTCCAGTTGCAACTGCGGCAGCACTGCGGCGAAGCGCGGAATACTGCGGCTGGCCAGATAACCGGCCACGGCGGTGGCAACGATGGCGACGCCCACCGCCACACGGTAGCCCTCACCGGACATCAGCAGGCCCGCACCGATGGTGCCGGCGAGGATGGCGAGGAAGGTGCCCATCTCCACCAGCGCGTTGCCGCCCACCAACTCCTGCTCGCGCAGGGCGGCAGGCAGGATCGAGTACTTCACCGGGCCGAACAGCGCCGAGTGGGTGCCCATGGCGAACAGCGCCAATAGCATCAGGTAGAGGTTGTCGAGCAGGAAGCCGGTGGCGCCGACTGCCATGATCACGATCTCGGCCAACTTGATCGCACGTATCAGCGCGTCCTTGGCGAACTTCTCGCCGAACTGGCCACCAAGGGCGGAGAACAGGAAGAACGGCAGGATGAACAGCAGCGCGCAGAGGTTGACCAGCAGATCGCGGTCGGCGCTGACGCTGAGCTTGAACAGGATGGCGAGGATCAGCGACTGCTTGAAGATGTTGTCGTTGAACGCGCCGAGCAGCTGGGTCACGAAGAACGGCAGGAAACGCCGGGTGCTGAGCAGGGCGAATTGCGAATTCTGGGTCATCGTCCTTGTACCTGTGAGAGGCCGAGTGGGCCGTCCTGCATTTGACAGCATCCTACCCCGACAAAGCCACACCCCACGTCGCACTCCGCTCTCTCCCTCCGGGAGAGGGGAATCAGATCGGCATCTGCCCCAGCCACCAGCGCAGCAGGAAGAACACCAGCAGGCCACCGCCGATGGTCGCCAGCAGATGGCGAGTCGCCGCCGCGATGGCGATGGTCACCAGACCTGCCAGCAGGTAGGCGTTGTCCAGGCTCAGCGCCCAGGTCTTGCCGTCCGGCAGCAGCATGCCGGGCACCACGATGGCGGTGAGCACCGCGGTGGGCACGTAGTGCAGGCCCTGGCGCACCAGCGGCGGGAAACGCAGATCGGGGAAGGCGAACAGGCTGTAGCGGGTGGCGAAGGTGATCGCCAGCATGCCGAGAATCAGGATCCAGTTTTCCATCAGAACACCTCGTCCTGCAGCAGGCGGTAGCGCCGTTCCAGCACCACGCCGACGACGATGCCGGCGAAGGCGGCGGCCATCAGGCCGAGTTTGTAGGGCAGCCCGTGGCAAGCCACTGCCACCCCGGCGGCGACCAGCGCCGCTGCTACCTGCGGCCGGTTGCTCAGCATGGGCACGACAATGCCGATGAAGGTGGCGAGCATGGCGAAGTCCAGGCCCCAGGCCGCGATGTTGGGCACCGCCTGGCCGAATACCAAGCCGATCAGGGTGCAGGCCAGCCAGTTGCTGTACATGGCCAGGCCGGCGCCGAGGAAGTACCAGTGCTTGTGCGGCGAAGCATCCGTCTCGGCATAGCGGTGCTGGACCACGGCGAAAGCCTCGTCGGTCAGCCAGAACGCCAGCGGCACGCGCCAGCGCTTGGGCAGATGACGGACGAAGGGCTGCAGCGTGGCGCTGTACAGGGCATGGCGCAGATTGACCACCAGAGTGGTCAGCCAGACCACGGCCAGGGTCGCGCCGCCGCCGAGCAGGCTGATGGCGATGAACTGCGCCGAGCCGGCGAACACCAGCACCGACATGCCGATGGTCTGCCAGGGCGTGAGGCCGGCGGCGCCGGCCAGGCTGCCATAGATGATGCCGAACGGCATGGCGCCGAGCAGCATCGGCAGCATGTCGCGAGCGCCCTGCAGGAATTCGTTATGACGGGACATGGTCTCTCCTAGAACCGTGCAGCTTACGCACCGGCCTTCCGGAGGTCATGAACGATCTTGCTCTTTCAGGAAAATCTCCACCCGCTCCTTGCCCTTGCCAGTGTTGCGCCGCCGCAGACGCAGACCACCCACCTCCCCGGTACCACGTGGATGGGTACCACCGCAGGCCATGCTGGCAAATCCTTCGACCTGCCAGTAGCGAGCCTGGATCTGCTGATCGGAATAGCCGCAGATGATGGGACGATTCTCGGCTACAAGCCGGGCGGTGGCGGCGTCCAGTTCGGGAAACAATCCGGCGATGCTGTCGTCCATCTCGAAATCGATGCGCGCCTTGTCCTCGGCGATATGCGCGCCGACTCTCCGGACACCCGGCCGTATCCGATAGATGAGCTGGAGCACCATTTCTGCAGCGAAGTGCAAACGCATCAGGCGATAGCGCCGCGGCCAGTCAATGACCACAGACACCACCTGGCCAGGCTGCAGCGCATGCTCAGGTGGCAGGCGATAGCGAATATCCATCCCATCCTTGCGCGCCTCCAGAACCTGGAAACCGGCCAGGGTTCCGGCATCGCTTTCCTGGCCGCCTGAAAATGCATAGAAGATGGTCGACCGCAGTCCCACCTCATCACCCTCGACCCAGGCCACCTGAGTGTCCAGGCGCGTCAGATAAGGATCTTGCCAGAACAGCTTGCAAGTCATGGCTCGTGCTCCTCGATGCAGGAGCTACAGGCTAGTCAGCGCTGCGAGTGGCGGTCTTGAACGATCTTGCGCTGGCGTCCCGGTATGCCCCGGGCGCGACGCCATAGCTCTGCTTGAACTGCCGACTCAGATGGCTCTGGTCAGAGAAGCCCAACTGCATGGCCACCTGCAGCGGTGCGCAGCCGGAGCGCAGCAGCGCCCGCGCCTGCTCCAGGCGCCGCTGCTTGAGCCAGGCATGCGGTGGCAGACCGGTGGCGCGGCGGAACACGCGGGCGAAGTGAAAGGGCGAGAGATTCACCATTGCGGCCAGCTCCTCCAGTGACGGTGGCTCACTCAGGCGCGAGGCCAACAGCTCCTTGGCCAGGGCCACGGCCCGGGGCTCGCGGCCGGGCTCTGCCGGCTGAGATATCCGCGCATGGCGCTGGAACAGCAGCAGGATCGCCTCGCGCCAGGCGATCTGTTGCTGCAAGGCCTCAGCGTCGCTGTCGAGCAGGCGGTGGAGGTGGCCGAAGGCCTGGTGCAGATCGACGTCCTGCAACACGCTGATACCGAACGACGGCATGCCGCCACTGGCCAGACCCAACTCCGCCAGCACGCCCTGAACCTGTGCCGGTGCCGGGTAGAAGGCGCGGTACCACCAACCTTGCTCGTGGGCCTTGGAGCCAGTGTGCACCTCGTCCGGGTTGATCAGCACCATGCTGCCGACGGGCGCCAGGTGGTCGCTGCCGCGGTGACGGAAGCGCTGAGCGCCGCCCTCGATCACGGTAAACACGAAGCCCTCGTGCACATGCGGGGCGAAGCGCTGTTCGATGTAACGCGCATGCAGCAACTCGACGCCTGTCAGCGCCTGACTCTCCCAGAAGCGGGTTTGCTCGCCCCCCGCCATGTCATCAAGCGCCGAAGCGCGCCTCCAGGTCGATCTTGACCTGCGGCCATTCGCTGTCGGTGATGCTGTACATCACAGTGTGATCGAGGCGACCGTCGGCCAGGCGTCGATGATTGCGCAGCAACCCTTCGCGCTGGGCGCCGAGCTTTTCGATGGCGCGCTGCGAGCGCAGGTTGCTGGCCGCGGTCTTCAGCTGTACACGCACCAGCTGCCACTCCTCGAAGGCGTGGCGCAGCATCAGGTACTTGATCATGCGATTGAGGCCGGTGCCGTGCTGGCGGGCATCAAGCCAGGTCGCGCCAATCTCGGCAGCCGGCAGCACCGGGTTGAAGTCGAAGAAGCTGGTGGTGCCGACCAGCTCGCCGGCCAGGCGGATGGCAAAGACCACCTCGCGGCCCTCGCGCTGTTCGGCCAGGGCCGCACGGTACCAGTCCGGGCGCGTGGTGCCGCTCATGTACTGCTGCGACTCACGGTTGGCATCGGCCAACTCCAGCAGGCCCGGCAGATCGCTCTCGGTCAGCGGATCGAGGCGCAGGGCGCCCTGCTGCAGGGCGACAGGTTGAGGCTTGAACATGACGCGAACTCCGGTAAAGCGACCACGGCCGGCCACGCTAGCAGGGGCACGGGCGCCGCTCAAGCAGCTTGCGACCTTGGTCGGCCTGACGATTGCGCCGCCGCGTGCGAGACTAAACCCATAATCGATGGTCTTGCTGACCATGCCCCACACGCGGAGTTCGCATGTCGCTGTCCGGCGGATTGATCGCCTTCGTCGCCCTGGCCTACATGGCCATCCTGTTCGCCATCGCCTTCTATGGCGACCGCCGCCGCACGCCACTCAAGCCACGCACCCGCGCCTGGGTCTACAGCCTGTCACTGGCCGTGTACTGCACCAGCTGGACCTTCTTCGGTGCGGTCGGCCAGGCCGCCGGCGAGCTGTGGTCGTTCCTGCCGATCTACCTGGGGCCGATCATCGTCCTGCTGTTCGCCCCCTGGGTGGTGGAGAAGATGGTGGCGATCAGCAAGCAGGAGAACATCACCTCCATCGCCGACTTCATCGCCGCACGCTATGGCAAGTCGCAGAGCCTGGCCGTGGTGGTGGCGCTGATCTGCCTGGTCGGGGTGCTGCCCTATATCGCCCTGCAGCTGAAAGGCATCGTGCTGGGCGTCAACCTGCTGATCGGCACCACGCCCAGCCCCACGCGCGGGCAGGACACGGCCCTGATCGTGTCGCTGATTCTCGCCCTGTTCACCGTGCTGTTCGGCACCCGCAGCCTGGACGTCACCGAGCACCACCGCGGCATGGTGCTGGCCATCGCGTTCGAGTCGCTGGTCAAGCTGCTGGCCTTCATGGCGGTCGGCGTGTTCGTTACCTGGGGCCTGTTCGGCGGCTTCGGCGACCTGATCGAGCGCGCCAGCGAGGCACCGGCGCTGGAGGGTTTCTGGTCGCAGACGGTGAGCTGGCCAGCCATGTTGGTGCAGACCGGACTGGCGATGATCGCCATCATCTGCCTGCCACGGCAGTTTCACGTCAGCGTGGTAGAGAACATCGAGCCCGCCGACCTGCGCCAGGCGCGCTGGGTATTCCCCATCTACCTGCTGCTGGCCGCGCTGTTCGTGGTACCCATCGCCCTCGCCGGCCAGTTGATCCTCTCGCCTGGCGTTCAGCCAGATTCCTTCGTGATCAACCTGCCGCTGGCCGAAGCGCATCCCGCGCTGGCCCTGCTGGCCTTCATCGGTGGGGCCTCGGCAGCCACCGGCATGGTGATCGTCGAGGCGGTGGCCCTGTCGACCATGGTCTCCAACGACATGCTGCTGCCCGTCCTGCTGCGCCGCAAGAGCGCCGAGCGGCCGTTCGAGGCCTTCCGCCACTGGATGCTCAGCGCACGCAGGGTAAGCATCGTGGTCATCCTGTTGCTGGCCTATGTCTGCTATCGCCTGCTCGGTACCAACGCCAGCCTGGCCACCATCGGCCAACTGTCGTTCGCTGCCATCGGCCAGTTAGCGCCCGCCATGTTCGGCGCCTTGGTGTGGAAACAGGCCAACCGCCGTGGCGTGTTCGCCGGTCTGTTCGCCGGCTGTACCCTGTGGTTCTACACCCTGGTATTGCCCCTGGTGGCTGGCGGCCTGCGCTGGTCGCTGGATAGCTTCCCGCTGCTGCCGGAACTGCTCTATTACCCGGTCGGTATCGAGATCGACCCACTGACCCGTGGCGTGCTGCTGTCGCTGACCGGCAACTGGCTGCTGTTCGGCGCGGTGTCCTGGTTCTCCCGCACCCGGGTCTCCGAACACTGGCAGGCGGGCCGCTTCATCGGCCTCGACACCGGCAACAAGCCCAGTGCCCGCAACCTGCTGGCGGTACAGGTGGCCGATCTGATGACCCTGGCCGCACGCTTCGTTGGTGAGGAGCGTGCACGGCAGAGCTTCGTGCGCTTCTCCTACCAGCAAGACCGACCATTCAATCCCACCCAGAACGCCGATGCCCAATGGATCGCCCACACCGAGCGCCTGCTGGCCGGCGTACTCGGCGCATCGTCCACACGAGCCGTGGTGCGCGCCGCCATCGAAGGCCGCGAGATGCAGGTCGAAGACGTGGTGCGCATCGTCGACGAGGCCAGCGAGGTACTGCAGTTCAACCGCGCACTGCTGCAAGGCGCGATCGAAAACATTACCCAGGGAATCAGCGTGGTCGATCAGAACCTGCGCCTGGTGGCCTGGAACCATCGCTATCTGGAGCTGTTCAGCTACCCCGATGGCTTGATCGGCGTCGGCCGCCCCATCGCCGACATCATCCGCTACAACGCCGAACGAGGGCTGTGCGGCCCCGGCGACGTGGAAGAACATGTCGCCAAACGGCTGTTCTGGATGCGCCAGGGCAAGGCGCATACCTCCGAGCGGCTGTTCCCCAATGGCCGGGTCATCGAACTGATCGGCAATCCCATGCCCGGTGGCGGCTTCGTCATGAGCTTCACCGACATCACCGCCTTCCGCCAGGCCGAGCAGGCCCTGCTGGATGCCAACGAAGGCCTCGAGCAGCGTGTACTGGAACGTACACGCGAGCTGTCGCAGCTGAACGAGGAACTGGGCAAAGCCAAGGGCACCGCTGAGTCAGCCAACCAGTCGAAGACCCGCTTCCTCGCCGCGGTCAGCCACGACCTGATGCAGCCACTGAACGCCGCAAGGCTGTTCTCCGCCTCCCTCGCCCACCAACAGGAGGCCCTGCCCCAGGAAGCTCAGGAACTGGTGCGCCACCTGGACAGCTCGCTGCGCTCGGCCGAGGACCTGATCACCGACCTTCTGGACATCTCGCGCCTGGAGAGTGGGCGCATCACCCCGGAACGCAACCACTTCCCCCTCGGCCAACTGTTCGACGCCCTCGGAGCCGAGTTCAAGGTGCTGGCCCAGGAGCAAGGTGTGGATTTCCGCCTGGTGCCCTGCCGCCTGCGTATCGACAGCGACCCGAAGCTGTTACGCCGGGTGCTGCAAAACTTCCTCACCAACGCCTTCCGCTATGCCCGCGGCCACGTGCTGCTCGGCGTGCGCCGTGACGGCGAGTTTCTGCGCCTGGAAGTCTGGGACCGTGGCCCCGGCATCCCCGAGGACAAGCGCAAGGTGATCTTCGAGGAGTTCAAGCGACTGGACAGCCACCAGACCCGCGCCGAGAAGGGCCTGGGCCTGGGCCTGGCCATTGCCGATGGCCTGTGCCGCGTGCTCGATCATCGCCTGGAGGTACGCTCCTGGCCGGGCAAAGGCAGCGTGTTCAGCGTGCGCGTGCCGCTGATACGCGGGGCAGCGCCACAGGCCGCCCCTGCCAGCGAGCTTGGCAACCAGGTCATGGGCGGAGCACAAGTGCTGTGCATCGACAACGAGGACAGCATCCTTGCCGGCATGCACAGCCTGCTGTCGCGCTGGGGCTGCCAGGTGTGGACGGCACGCAACCGCCTGGAATGCGAGCACCTGCTCGACGAGGACGTGCGTCCGCAGCTGGCGCTGATCGACTATCACCTGGACGAAGGCGACACCGGTACCGAGCTGATGGCCTGGCTACGCACCCGCCTCGGTCAACCGCTACCCGGCGTGGTGATCAGCGCCGATGGCCGCCCCGAACTGGTAGCCGCCGTGCATGCTGCCGGGCTGGATTACCTGCCAAAGCCGGTGAAGCCTGCAGCACTGCGTGCACTGATCAGCCGCCACCTGCCGCTGGCGTGAACCATTGATTTTATCGATGGCAAGTAGCGGCTTTTTGCGCTTTTTATCAATATTTCTTCGATAGATCATGCGTTCTATCCCCTGCGATGCAATCTGGCATCGCAGGCCACGGAGTCATCACCATGATCGAAGTACGCCCATTCGCCTCTCTCGGCCATGCTCACCATGGCTGGCTGAATGCCCGCCACCACTTCTCCTTCGCCGAGTATCAGGACCCGCAGCGGGTCAACTGGGGCCGGCTGCGTGTGTGGAACGACGATGAGATCGCCGCCGGCAGCGGCTTCCCACCGCACCCCCATCACGACATGGAGATCATCACCTACGTTCGCGAAGGAGCGATCACCCACCGCGACAACCTGGGTAACCAAGGCCGCACCGAAGCTGGCGATGTGCAGGTGATGAGCGCCGGCACCGGCATCTCCCACTCGGAATTCAACCTGGAGGATGTCACCACCAAGATCTTCCAGATCTGGATCATCCCGGACCAGCAAGGCGAAGCACCTTCCTGGGGCGCGAAGCCCTTCCCGCAAGGCGAGCGTTCCGGCCAGTTCGTGGTCCTGGCCAGCGGTCACGACAGCGATGAAGAGGCCCTGCGCATCCGCGCCGACGCCCGCCTGGCTGCCGCCACCCTGGCCGCCGGCCAGAGCGCCGAGTACCCACTGGGTCGTCTGCGCAAAGGCTATCTGGTCGCAGCCAAGGGTCGCATTGAGGTCAACGGCGTGCAGGCACTGGAGCGCGACGGCGTGGCCATCGCGGCGGAAGAAGTGGTGCGGGTCACCGCGTTGGAAGACAGCGAAGTGATTCTGGTCGACGTGGCCTGAGCCGTGAAGCGGGCGAGCTACTCGCCCGCCTCGTCCAGTAACGGCATGCCGGCGGCACGCTCGATGAGGTCCGTCGGCAGGCTCTTGCTCGCGCGGGCGCCGAGCAGCTTGAGGTTCTCGACCCGATTGATCAGGTTGCCACGGCCCTCGCACAACTTGTTGCGGGCGGCGTCGTAAGCCTTGTCCAGCTGCTTGAGGCGGCTGCCCATCTCATCCAGGTCGCCGATAAAGGCGACGAACTTGTCGTATAGCTGGCCGGCACGCTCGGCGATATCGCGGGCATTCTGGCTCTGCCGCTCCTGGCGCCACAGGCTGTCGATCACCCGCAAGGTGGCCAGCAGCGTGGTCGGGCTGACGATCACCACATGCTGCTCGAAGGCCTCCTGGAACAGCCCCGGATCGGCCTGCAATGCGGCAGCGAAGGCGGCTTCGATAGGTACGAACAACAGAACGAAGTCCAGGCTATGCAGGCCTTCCAGCCGCTGGTAGTCCTTCACCGACAGCCCCTTGAGGTGGCTGCGCAGGCTCAGCACATGCTGTTTCAGGGCGTGGGTGCGGACCACTTCGTCCTCGGCGACGATCATCGCCTGGTAAGCCGTCAGGCTGACCTTGGCATCGACGACCACCTGCTTGTCACCCGGCAGCTGGATCAACACGTCCGGCTGGAAGCGCTCGCCGTCAGCCCCCTTGAGGCTGACCTGGGTGTGATACTCGCGACCTTTCTCCAGGCCGGCGTGCTCCAGCACGCGCTCCAGCACCAGCTCGCCCCAGTTGCCCTGGGTCTTCTGGCCTTTGAGCGCGCGGGTCAGGTTGGTTGCCTCGTCGCCCAGGCGCTGGTTGAGCAGTTGCAGGCGCTCCAGCTCCTTGGCCAGGGAGAAGCGCTCGCGCGCCTCGTTCTGATAGCTCTCCTCTACCCGCTTCTCAAACGCCTGGATGCGCTCCTTGAGCGGGTCGAGCAGTTGGCCAAGGCGCTGCTGGCTGGTTTCGGCAAAGCGCTGCTCACGCTCGTCGAAGATCTTGCCGGCCAGCTCGGCGAACTGCGCACGCAGCTCATCGCGGGCGGCCTGCAGATCGGTCAGGCGCTGCTGGTGATGCTCCTGCTGCTCACGCAGCTCGGCGGCCAGGCCGGCGCGCTGGCTTTCCAGCTGGCGCAGTTGGCCTTCCTTGTTATCTCGCTCGCGCGCCCACTCCTGGGCAGCCGCCTGCGCGGTCTCGCGCTCACGGCCAAGCAGCTCGCTCTCACGGCGCAGAGCCGCCAGCTCGGCCTGTTGACGGGCGCCCTCCTGTTGCTGGGTCCGCAGATCGTCATTGACCCCGTCGAGCTGGGCGCTCAGGCCCTCCAGGCCCAGACGCGCCTGGTTCAGCCGCTCTTCCAGCAGCAAACGCTCGGCCGCCTGGGTCGCCAGCCCACGCTGCTGGTGCCAGAGCAGCGCAGCCAGCGGGGCGGCAGCCAGTAGCAGGCCGAGCAACAGATTAGGCAGATCGAGAACGAAGGAAACAGGCACGGGCGGGCTCGCTGGCGGGTGATGAATGCCCCGGCAGTATACCCGCGACGATCAGTGACTGAGGTGTTGCAGCAGGCGCGTAGCCTCGTGGGAACCCTGGGCAGCGGCCAGTTCCAGCCAGTGGCGAGCCTGCTGAGGCTCACGCTGACGCGGCTGGCAATAGGCACGACCAAGCTCGACCTGCGCCCGCACATCACCGGCGCGAGCGGCCTGGCGCAGCAATTCGAGGCCAATGCGACGGTCACGAGCGTTACCACAGTCACGGCACAGCAGTTGGCCCAAGCGACTCTGGGCAGCAACCACACCTTGGCGAGCGGGTTGCTTGAGCAGGCGCCCGGCAAAATGCTTGATGCTGTCGCGGTGCCCGAGGTGGGGACGATCGAGCAGCCAGAAGGCCAGGCGCACCGGCAGGCGATTGGCACTATCGGGCTGGAGCTGGGTAGCGGACAGAACGCGAGACTTCATGTAAGCAACGGCTGGCTTCGGGGCGCGCCACTCTACTCTCTTTTTTTACCCGGTAAAGACTTGTCAAACACGCGAAATCGCGCTCTAGAGCAACTGCTCAGACAATCCACAGAAGCTGTGGATAACTACGTGGACAACTTGGTAGAAACCTTTCTCATCCCCCACTGTCAGCGGCTTCGGCTCAAACTGATGCTTTTTTCACCAACATAAAAATTCCTTATTTTTCAGCTAGTTGAAAAATGATCATGCAGAATCAAGCGGTTACGGCACATTGTGACGGAAGTCTGACAAGCATCTACGCCACTGTGCACAACGCCAGCGCAGAAACCACATGCAGGCATTGATCCTGAGCAATAAAGGATGCAGGCCTACAGGCCACAGGGGGGCCGGCCAACACCGAGGGATGGAGCAAGAAGTGACACGGGGGGATGCCGACAAAACTTCCGGCCAATAAAAAGGCCACTCATTGAGTGGCCTTAAAATTGGTTGCGGGAGCCGGATTTGAACCGACGACCTTCGGGTTATGAGCCCGACGAGCTACCAGACTGCTCCATCCCGCGGCCGCCATTTTACTCATAATCAAAGGCCTGTCAATCGATTTTATTAACTTGATCGAAAAAGCAAATCGAAGGCCCATAAAAAAGGCCACTCGATTGAGTGGCCTTTGAATTGGTTGCGGGAGCCGGATTTGAACCGACGACCTTCGGGTTATGAGCCCGACGAGCTACCAGACTGCTCCATCCCGCGGCCGCCATTCTACTTACCGAGCGCCTCATGTCAACCAATTTCCAACAAAAATTGTTTTTCTGTCAGATGCTTACGAATGATTACCTGCTGTGTCGCTTCACTCAGCAGGACCTTCCGCTTAAAAACACCTTGTGCTCTCCCAAATGAAAAAAGGCCCGTCAGGGCCTTTTTACTGCGGGGCTGACTTACAGCTTACTGCTGAAATCACGCACTTCCTGTTGCGCGCGCTCCTTGGTCCAGCCATAGCGCTCCTGCAGCTTGCCTTCCAGATACTCGCTGTGGCCTTCGACTATATCCATATCGTCGTTGGTCAGGTTACCCCAGCGCTCCTGGATACGGCCGGAAAGCTGCTTCCATTTACCTTTGATGACATCGGAATTCATGACTTACCTCCTAAGGCTGTCGACACCTGGGTCGACAGCCCCGACAGGATTATTCGGTGGATTTCAGGCCATCGGCGGAGACTGCAGTCACGCCCTTGATAGCCTTGGCCTTCTCCACGGCCAGATCGCGCTCGGCATCAGTCGGCACGACGCCAGACAGGGATACGACGCCCTGGTTGGTTTCTACCTTGATATCGAGGCCGCTGATGCTGTCATCAGCCAGGAAGCTGGCTTTCACCTTACTGGTGATCCAGGTATCGGTGACCGCCTCTTCCGCCTCGTCGACGGTCTCGTTAGCGGCCAGCTGCATCGGCTGCATGGAGGCAGGCTGGGTAAGCTCATCGGCAAAGGCTGCATTGCTCAGCGGCAGGCCCATGGCGGCGGCAGTAAGGGCAGCGAGGGTCAACTTGTTGAACGACTTTTTCATGGCGATCTACTCCTGATTGCTTCTGAAGTATTCGCAGCCAACTCCTGGCTGCGCTTGCAGAAGGGATATCGCAAGCGTTGTGCCAGTCTCAAAAATAAAAATAAATACTTATTTTTCAATAAGTTAAAATAAAAAACAGTGAGCCGTTGGCATGCAAAATGCCGAGACAACAAAAATTCGCCGTGCAGATTGCAATGATGGACGCAGCGTAGCCGCACTCCGGTCATTGCCCACGGATACGCGAAAGCCTCCGGCTGGGAAAACCGGGCAAAAAAAGAGGGCCCACAAGGGCCCTCTTTCTATACCGCCAAATGGAGGTTAGACGCCCGATGCCTTGGCAGCGGCAACGTCCTTGATCGACAGCTTGATGCGGCCGCGGTTGTCGACGTCCAGCACCAGCACTTCAACTTCCTGACCTTCTTTCAGTACGTCGGTGACCTTCTCCACACGAGCGTCGCTCAGCATGGAGATGTGCACCAGACCGTCCTTGCCCGGCAGGATGTTGACGAAGGCGCCGAAGTCGACGATACGCTCGACCTTGCCGACGTAGATCTTGCCGATCTCGGCTTCCGCGGTGATACCCAGAACGCGCTGGCGCGCGGCCTCGGCAGCTTCCTTGGTTTCGCCGAAGATCTTGATCGAGCCGTCGTCTTCGATGTCGATCGAGGCCTTGGTCTCTTCGCAGATACCACGGATGGTGGCGCCGCCCTTGCCGATGACGTCGCGGATTTTGTCCTGGTCGATCTTCATCGCGATCATGGTCGGTGCGTTGGCCGACAGCTCGGTGCGCGACTGGGCGATGACCTGGTTCATCTGGCCGAGGATGTTCAGGCGCGCTTCCAGGGCCTGATTCAGGGCGATCTCCATGATCTCTTCGGTGATGCCCTGGATCTTGATGTCCATTTGCAGTGCGGTCACGCCATTGGCGGTACCGGCAACCTTGAAGTCCATGTCGCCCAGGTGGTCTTCGTCACCGAGGATGTCGGTCAGTACGGCGAACTTGTCGCCTTCCTTGACCAGACCCATGGCGATACCGGCAACTGGCGCCTTCATCGGCACACCAGCGTCCATCAGGGCCAGGGAAGCGCCGCAAACGGAAGCCATGGAGGACGAACCGTTGGACTCGGTGATTTCCGAGACGATACGGATGGTGTACGGGAACTCGTCGGCAGCCGGCAGCATGGCGGCTACGCCACGACGGGCCAGGCGACCGTGGCCGATTTCACGGCGACCGGTGGCGCCCATGCGACCACACTCACCAACCGAGTACGGCGGGAAGTTGTAGTGCAGCATGAAGGGGTCTTTCTTCTCGCCTTCCAGGGTGTCAAGCAGCTGCGCGTCACGGGCGGTGCCAAGGGTAGCAACCACCAGGGCCTGGGTTTCGCCACGAGTGAACAGGGCCGAACCGTGGGTCTTGTCGAGCACGCCGACTTCGATGTTCAGGCCACGTACGGTGCGGGTGTCGCGACCGTCGATACGCGGTTTGCCGTTGACGATGTTCTCGCGCACGGTGCGGTATTCGATCAGGCCGAAGGCGTCTTTGACTTCGCCGGAAGACGGCTGGCCTTCTTCACCGGAGAACTTGGCAACGATCTGGTTGCGCAGCTCGTCCAGACGGTTGTAGCGGTCCTGCTTGATGGTGATGGTGTAGGCCTGGGAGATAGCCTCGCCGAACTCGGCCTTGATGGCGCTGAGCAGAGCGGTGTTCTCTGCCGGAGCAGTCCAGTTCCAGCGCGGCTTGCCGGTTTCGGCAGCCAGCTCGCCAACGGCCTTGATCACGGCCTGGAATTCGTCATGGGCGAACAGTACGGCGCCCAGCATCTGGTCTTCGGTCAGCTCTTTGGCTTCGGATTCAACCATCAGCACGGCATCTTTGGTACCAGCCACGACCATATCCAGGCTGGAAGCCTTGAGCTGCTCGTAGGTCGGGTTCAGCAGGTAGCCGGTCTCCGGGTGGAAGGCCACGCGCGCGGCGCCGATCGGGCCATCGAACGGGATGCCGGAGATGGCCAGAGCGGCCGAGGTGCCGATCATCGCGGCGATGTCCGGATCGGTCTTCTTGCTGGTAGAGACCACGGTGCAGATGACCTGCACTTCGTTGAGGAAGCCTTCCGGGAACAGCGGGCGGATCGGACGGTCGATCAGGCGCGAGGTCAGGGTCTCTTTCTCGGAAGGACGCGCTTCACGCTTGAAGAAGCCACCGGGGATCTTGCCGGCAGCGTAGGTTTTTTCCTGATAGTGCACGGACAGCGGGAAGAAGCCCTTGCCCGGATCGGCCTGCTTGGCGCCAACCACGGTGCACAGCACGCTGACATCGTTATCCACGGTAACCAGGACGGCACCGGAGGCCTGACGGGCGATGCGCCCGGTTTCGAGGGTGACGGTCGACTGACCGAACTGGAACTTTTTAATAACCGGAGTCACGGTATTTTCCTTCTCTTTGTTGCCTTGGGGGAAACTGCTGCGACAGGGGCCTGCTGCCCCTGAAACCTGTTCAGAACTCGGCTCGACGGAGCCGGTTTTTGAACGGGTTTCAAATTCCGCTCTGTAGAAAGCCAGAAGCTGGAAGACCGAAGCCACGGGCCGGTATCAACCGACCTGTGACTCCGAGCTTCCAGCTTCTCACTTCAGGTGTACGTCTTAGCGACGCAGACCCAGGCGACCGATGAGGGCGCTGTAACGACTGGTGTCCTTACCCTTCAGGTAGTCCAGCAGCTTGCGGCGCTGGTTAACCATGCGGATCAGACCACGACGGGAGTGGTGATCTTTGCCGTTGGCCTTGAAGTGGTCCTGCAGCTTGTTGATGTTGGCGGTCAGCAGGGCAACCTGCACTTCCGGGGAACCGGTATCGCCTTCAGCTTGCTTGTAGTCGGTTACGATCTGGGCTTTTTCTTCAACGCTCAGTGCCATGATGGGCTCCTTGAGTGAACAGGCCGGGAACCAGTCCCGTGTTTTAAAAAGAGGTATGACCGTGCCTGCTGACAGCCACCCTCGTTCCGGTCCTGCGACCGAATCCGCTGATCCGAACTTGAGTCCGGACTCCTCACCCGCGCTAGGCGCCAGTGTAGATCAGACGTTTTGGCGCAATGCGCCCGTCTTCGCTCACTTCACCAATGCCGATGAAGCGACCATTGTGATCCTGCACCCGAACCATGCCGAACTTCGGCGCTTCTGGGGCACGTACCGGCTGACCATGCAGCCAGTAGTACGAACTGTGCTCGCTGAACTGCAGCAGTGGCCAGTGCTCCAGGCCACTGTCCGACGGAAGCAGGAAGCGATCCAGTGCCTCGTTGCCACCCTCGGCATGCACGCGCTCCAACTCTTCCAGCGTCACCGTCTGCGCAAGGCTGAACGGTCCGGCCTGGGTCCGGCGCAGCTCGGCGACATGAGCGCCGCAGCCCAACTCGCGACCTAGATCCTCAACCAGGGTACGGATATAGGTGCCTTTGCTGCACGCCACGGACAAACGCAGTTGTGCATTCTCCAGGGCCAGCAAATCCAAGCGCGCGATAGTAACAGATCGCGCCTCGCGCTCCACTACTTCGCCAGCACGAGCCAGCTTGTACAGCGGCTGCCCGTCTTTTTTCAGGGCAGAGTACATCGGAGGTATCTGTTTGATTTCACCGCGGAAACGCGGCAGCTGCGCTTCTATAGCGTCCCGACCGACGGTCACCTCGAGGCGCTCGAGCACTTCACCTTCGGCATCACCGGTCGTCGTGGTCACCCCCAACTGTGCCACCGTCTCATAGCCCTTGTCGGCATCCAGCAGGTACTGGGAGAACTTGGTCGCCTCGCCGAAGCACAGCGGCAGCACGCCGGTGGCCAGCGGATCGAGGCTACCGGTATGGCCTGCCTTCTCGGCATTGAGCAGCCAGCGTACCTTCTGCAGGGCCTGGTTGGAGCTCATGCCACGCGGCTTGTCGAGAACCAGGATACCGCTCACATTGCGGCGAATACGTTTTACCTGGGCCACGCTCAATCGTCCTGATGCTTGCTATCTTCGGATACCGCACGCTCGATCAACGCCGACAGGTGCGAACCACGGGAGATGCTCTCGTCATAGTGGAAATGCAGCTGCGGCACACTGCGCAGCTTCATTGCCTTGCCCAGCAGCATGCGCAGGTAGCCGGCTGCATCGTTGAGGACACGCACGTTCTGCGTGATTTTCTCCGAATCATTCTCGCCCATCACGGTGACGAACACCTTGGCGTGGCCGACATCGCGACTGACGTCGACAGCGGTGATGGTGACAAAGCCCAGGCGCGGGTCCTTGACTTCGCGCGGGATCATCTGAGCCAGCTCGCGCTGGATTTGGTCACCGATACGCTGGGTTCGGCTGTACACTTTTGCCATTTATTCCTACCTCGCCCGCCGACACTAGCAGCGGACTTACAAGCGGCAAACGCCCGGCCGCGCTGATGCGGGGCCGGGCGTCCGGTGTTGCGGGCCGTCCCTTACAGGGTGCGAGCCACCTGGACCTTCTCGAAGACTTCGATCTTGTCCCCGACCTTGACGTCGTTGTAGCTCTTCACGCCGATACCGCACTCCATGCCGTTACGCACTTCGGCAACGTCGTCCTTGAAGCGACGCAGGGATTCCAGCTCGCCTTCGAAGATAACCACGTCGTCACGCAGTACGCGGATTGGACGATTGCGATAGACGGTACCCTCGATGACCATACAGCCAGCGATGGCGCCGAACTTCGGCGAACGGAATACGTCACGCACTTCGGCGGTGCCCAGGATATTCTCCCGAACATCGCTGCCAAGCATACCGGTCAGGGCCTTCTTGACGTCTTCGATGATGTCGTAGATCACGTTGTAGTAACGCATGTCCAGGCCTTCCGCCTCGACGATCTTGCGCGCACCGGCATCGGCACGCACGTTGAAGCCGAAAAGCACCGCACTGGAGGCCAGCGCTAGGTTGGCATCGGACTCGGTGATACCACCGACGCCGCCACCGACCACGCGAACTTGCACCTCGTCGTTGCCCAGGCTGCTGAGGGACCCCTGAAGGGCTTCGAGAGAACCACGTACGTCGGCCTTGAGGACGATGTTGAGGGTCTTCTTCTCTTCCTGGCCCATGTTCTCGAAGATGTTTTCCAGCTTGCCGGCGTGAGCACGAGCCAGCTTCACTTCGCGGAACTTGCCTTGGCGGAACAGTGCAACTTCGCGAGCCTTCTTCTCGTCGGCGACCACGGTCATCTCATCGCCGGCATCCGGGGTGCCATCCAGACCGAGGATCTCGACCGGGATCGACGGGCCGGCTTCCTTGATGGGCTTGCCGTTCTCGTCGAGCATCGCACGGACACGACCGTAGTTGACGCCGACCAGAACCATGTCGCCCTGGCGCAGGGTGCCGTCTTGAACCAGCACGGTAGCCACCGGGCCACGGCCCTTGTCCAGGCGCGACTCGACCACTACACCACGACCTGGGGCCGACGGAGTGGCTTTCAGCTCAAGAACTTCGGCCTGCAGCAGCACGGCTTCGAGCAGTTCGTCGACACCGGTACCGGCCTTGGCCGAAACCGGGACGAACGGTGCGTCGCCGCCCCACTCCTCCGGAATCACATCCAGCGCGGCCAGGCCGTTCTTGATGTTGTCCGGGTTGGCTTCCGGCTTATCCATCTTGTTGACCGCAACCACGATAGGCACGCCAGCCGCCTTCGCGTGCTGCACGGCTTCCTGGGTCTGAGGCATGACGCCGTCGTCGGCCGCCACTACCAGAATCACGATGTCAGTGGCCTGAGCACCACGGGCACGCATCTGGGTGAACGCGGCGTGACCGGGGGTATCGAGGAAGGTGACCATGCCGCGGTCGGTTTCCACGTGGTAGGCACCGATGTGCTGGGTGATACCGCCGGCTTCGCCAGCGGCCACCTTGGCGCGACGGATGTAGTCGAGCAGCGAGGTCTTACCGTGATCGACGTGGCCCATGACGGTCACTACCGGCGCGCGATGGAACTCCTCACCTTCGAACTTCAGCGACTCAGCCAACTGCTCTTCGAGAGCGTTCTCGCTGACCAGCTTGACCTTGTGGCCCATTTCCTCAGCGATCAGCTGTGCAGTCTCGCGATCCAGGACCTGGTTGATGGTCACCGGGGAGCCCATCTTGAACATGAATTTGACGACTTCGGCACCCTTGACCGACATCTGGGCGGCCAGATCGGCAACGGTAATGGTCTCGCCGATAGCTACTTCGCGCACAATTGGTCCTGTCGGGCTCTGGAACCCGTGCTGATTACGCTTCTTCGGCTTCATCCGACCGCCACGACCGCGGCGGAAGTCGTCGACTTCCTCGTCGGTGCTGCGCGGAGCGACACGCGGAGCCGGAGCCTTGTCCTTGAGAGTCGGACGATGTTGGGCATGCTTGCGATCACGGCGATCATCATCGTCGCTACGTGCCGGCTTCTCTTTTTCCTTCTCGACGCGACGCGGCTCTTCCTTCTTGCGCTCGGCAACAGCAGGAGCCGCTTCGGCAGCCACAGCTGCGGCCGGAGTCGCTTCCGCAGCAGGAGCCACGGATGCCAGCGCAGCAGCGTCTTGCTGCTTGCGGGCCTCAGCCTCGGCTTGCTTGCGTGCTTCTTCCTCGGCCTTCAGGCGTGCAGCCTCTTCTACAGCCCGCTGCTCTTCCAGCTCGCGCTGCTTCTCGGCTTCGATCTCGTCCGGGCTGCGCTTGACATAGGTCTTCTTTTTGCGCACTTCCACACTGATGGTCTTGCTACCGGCGACCTTCAGGGTGGTGGTGGTCTTGCGCTGCAGGGTGATCTTGCGCGGCTCTTCCAGCTTTTCGCCGTGGCTACCTTTCAGGTGCGCGAGCAGGGCCTGCTTTTCGTTATCAGTTACCACTTGCTCGGCGCTGGTGTGGGGCAAACCTGCCTCACGCATCTGCTGCAGCAGGCGCTCCACTGGTGTATCGACCACTTGGGCCAGTTCTTTCACCGTGACTTGCGTCATGCACTTCTCTCCTCAGGCCGCAACCGCTTACTCGAACCAGTGGGCTCGGGCGGCCATGATCAGCTTGCCGGCACGTTCTTCGTCCATGCCGTCGATGTCGAGCAGGTCGTCAATCGACTGCTCGGCCAGATCTTCGCGGGTAACTACGCCACGCACTGCCAGTTCCTGAGCCAGGCCTTTATCCATGCCGTCCAGCGACAGCAGGTCTTCGGCAGGCTGGGCATCGGCCAGTTTCTCTTCAGTGGCAATGGCTTTGGTCAGCAGACGGTCCTTGGCACGAGCTCGCAGCTCATTGACGATGTCCTCGTCGAACCCATCAATGCTGAGCATCTCTTCCATCGGTACGTAGGCGATCTCTTCCAGGCTGGTGAAGCCCTCTTCGACCAGTACCTGGGCCAGCTCCTCGTCCACATCGAGCTCGTCGACGAAGTTCTGCAGAATGTCGCCGGTCTCGGCCTGCTGCTTGGCCTGAATGTCGGCCTCGGTCATCACGTTCAGGGTCCAACCGGTCAGCTGACTGGCCAAACGGACGTTCTGGCCGCCACGACCAATGGCCTGGGCCAGGTTGTCTTCACCGACCGCGATGTCCATGGCATGGGCGTCTTCGTCGACGATGATCGCCGCCACCTCGGCCGGAGCCATGGCATTGATCACGAACTGGGCGACGTTCTCGTCCCACAGCACGATATCGACGCGCTCACCACCGATCTCACCGGAAACGGCCTGGACGCGCGATCCGCGCATGCCAATGCAGGCACCTTGCGGATCGATACGTTTGTCTTTGGAGCGCACGGCGATCTTGGCGCGCGAGCCCGGGTCACGGGAGGCAGCCATCACCTCGATCAGGCCTTCGGCGATTTCCGGCACCTCGATGGTAAACAGCTCGATCAGCATCTGCGGGGCGGTACGCGACAGGATCAGTTGCGGGCCGCGATTCTCGGTACGGATTTCCTTGAGCAGCGCACGCATACGCGCACCGACACGGAAGGTTTCGCGCGGAATGATGTCTTCACGGGCCAGCAGCGCCTCGGCATTATTGCCAAGGTCGACGATCACGCTGTCGCGGGTGACTTTCTTCACAGTGCCGGAGATGATCTCACCGACGCGCTCGCGGTAGGCATCGACCACCTGGGCGCGCTCGGCCTCACGGACCTTCTGCACAATCACCTGTTTGGCAGTCTGCGCAGCGATACGACCGAACTCGATGGACTCGACCGGCTCTTCGACGAAATCGCCGAGCTTGGCACCAGCCTCACGCTCTTGAGCTTCTTCAACGGTCAGTTGGGCTGCCGGATTTTCCAGATCATCCTCGGCAACCACTTCCCAACGACGGAAGGTCTCGTAGTTGCCGGTTTGGCGATTGATCGCCACGCGCAGCTCGACTTCGTCGTCAAAACGTTTCTTCGTCGCGGTCGCCAGAGCCAGCTCCAGCGCCTCGAAAATCACACCGGCCGGCACACCCTTTTCATTGGATACCGACTCTACAACCAGCAGTACTTCTTTACTCATCGTACGCCTCGCCTTTCGCAATCCATTGGATCCGCGGGATCCGCGTCTCAGTCAAAACGGGGAATAATGTTGGCCTTGTCGATCAGATCGATCGGCAACAGGAATTCGTGGTCATCCACCAGCACCACCACGTCCTGCTCCTCCACACCGCGAAGGAGACCCTGAAAATTGCGCCGCCCCTCAAAAGGCGAACGCAGCTTGATCTTCACCTGCTCACCAGCATGCTTGGCGAACTGTTCGATGGTGAAAAGCGGCCTATCCATGCCCGGCGATGACACCTCTAGGGTGTACTCGCTACTGATCGGGTCCTCGACGTCCAGCACGGCGCTGACCTGCCGACTGACCGCTTCGCAATCCTCGATCAGGATGCCGTTGTCATGATCGATATACACACGCAGCAGAGAATGCCGCCCCTGGGAGATGAACTCGATCCCCCAACATTGGTAGCCAAGCGACTCGACTACCGGGGCCAACATGGCCTGCAACTGTTCCAGCTTGCTCGACACCCGAAGCCCTCCGCGCATGTCGTAGAAATAAAAAATGGGCGAAACGCCCATCCATCGTGCACCCTCATCGGGTGGCGGACTCCGCAGCTAGCAAAAAGCCCCTAAACAGGGGCTTTTTTACAACTGACACGAGTGCCGGCAACCAGCATCGAATAGCAAACCCGACCAGCAGACAGCTATCCCGCATCAAAGCTGGGCCGAGAGTATACGGACCTAACCCTACAGGGTCAACCGACCCCCGAAAACGACAAGGCCCGCAACCTGCGGGCCTTGTCGAAATATGGTACCGAGGAGGGGACTCGAACCCCTACAGCCTATGGCCACTACCACCTCAAGGTAGCGTGTCTACCAATTCCACCACCTCGGCAAAGAGGGTATTACTTTTGCTCCTGGGCATCTGGAACATCAGCCTTTTCGACTGACGACTTCTGCTCTTCAAGCACGGGCACATCCTCTACAGCAGGCTTGTCTTGCTTAACCTCAAGCACTGCCGGATCAGGCAACCCAACCTGAGTAAGGTTATCAGCTTTTTGTTTAGCAAAGAAGCCTAAACCCAAGCTAGTAATGAAAAAAATTGCTGCGAGAACAGCTGTGAAGCGACTCAGAAAGGTGGCCGAACCCTGGCTACCAAAAACAGTACCGGACGCTCCCGAACCGAAAGAAGCACCAGCATCAGCACCTTTGCCTTGCTGCAGCAGCACCAAGCCGACTACACCGATGGCACCCAAGAGATGTACGACGATTACGACTGTTTCCAGCATTTATCAGTTTCCTGCGGCGCGACAGATCGCACCAAATTCATCTGCATTCAAGGAGGCTCCACCAATGAGCCCCCCATCGATATCCGGCATACCGAACAACTCGGCAGCATTGGCGGCCTTGACGCTGCCGCCATACAGAATTCTTACGCCACGCGCGACACCCGCATTCTCCGCAGCAAGCTGCGCACGAATAGCCGCATGAACCTCTTGGGCCTGCTGCGGCGATGCCGTCAGACCAGTACCAATAGCCCAAACCGGCTCATAAGCCACAACCGCTTTGGAGAAGGCACCTACACCCAACTCCTCGATGACACTACCCAACTGGGCAGACACCACTTCCAGCGTCTTATCTGCCTGCCGTTGCTCAAGAGTCTCGCCGATGCACAGCACCGGAACCAGACCACAGGATTGCGCAGCAGCAAACTTGCGACTTACCTGCTCGTCACGCTCACCCAGAATCAGGCGACGCTCGGAATGCCCCACCAGCACCATGCTGCAACCAGCATCAGCCAACTGGCTAGGCGCAATCTCACCAGTCAGAGCGCCTTGCATAGGCTCCACGGCGCAGTTTTGAGCACCAATGGCGATCGCCTTGCCTTCCAGCCCAACCAGGACCTGATTGATGTACAGGCAAGGTGGCATGACTGCCACCTCAACACTGCCAGGCAGCGCCAATTGACGAAGCCCCTTGATCAGCTCTGCGACGCTGGCGCGGGTACCGTGCATTTTCCAGTTACCAGCTACCAGGGGGCGACGCATGCCAGACCTCGTCGTTCAAAGTGGGCGCAGATGTTACCCAAGAGCTTTTCCACTAGCAAGCCGAATCAGGCACAGACCTCGCCAACCACCTTGGCCAGCTCTTCGGCGTATGAACGCACCTGAATCTCGTCATCACCCTCGACCATGACGCGCACTAATGGCTCGGTACCAGACTTGCGCAACAAGACACGCCCACGCCCCGCCATACGCTCGGTAACGCGCGCGCAGGCATCCTTCACGGCGACATGCCCGACCGGGTCCACATCACCAGAAAAGCGCACATTGATAAGCACTTGCGGACACTTGCGCACAGCCTGACGAGCCTCGGCAAGCGTCTGATCGCCACGCTTAAGCGCCATTAGTACCTGTAGCGCCGCAATGATGGCATCGCCGGTAGTAGTGTGCTGACAACACAATAAATGCCCAGAGTTTTCGCCACCAAGCTGCCAGTCACGCTCCTGTAGCTCTGCCACCACATAACGATCACCGACCTTGGCACGAGCGAAGGGAATCCCCAGATCACCGAGCGCCAACTCCAGCCCGAGATTGCTCATCAGAGTACCCACCACCCCACCCTGCAGCCTGCCCCGCTCATGCAGATCGCGCGCAATGATGAACAACAGCTCATCACCATCCACGGTTGCCCCAGTGTGATCAACCATCAGCACACGGTCGCCATCACCATCAAAAGCGATCCCGAGATCAGCCTGCTGCGCCAACACCTCGGCCTGCAGCGGCTCAATGTGGGTAGAACCGCAATTGTCGTTAATGTTCAGCCCGTTAGGCTGAGCGGAGAGCACGGACACCTGAGCACCCAACTCCCGGAAAACACTAGGAGCCACCTTATAGGTGGCTCCATGGGCGCAGTCGATGACCAGCTTGAGACCAGAGAAGCTTGTACTGCTTGGCACGCTACTCTTGCAGAACTCGATGTAGCGACCCGCAGCATCGTTGATACGGGACACCTTGCCGAGTTGCTCGGACTCCACCACCGACATCGGCTGATCGAGCAACTCCTCGATCATCAGCTCTATCTCATCCGGCAGCTTGGTGCCCTTGCCAGAAAAGAACTTGAAGCCATTGTCATGGTGGGGATTGTGCGAGGCACTGATGACGATACCCGCCTCGGCCTGAAAGGTACGCGTCAAATAGGCGATGGCCGGAGTCGGCATCGGCCCCAACAGCATCACATCCGCACCAGCAGCCACCAGACCGGCCTCCAGCGCCGACTCGAACATATAGCCCGAGATGCGCGTGTCTTTGCCGATCAGGATGCGGCACTTACCCTGCTTGCGAAATGCCATGCCGGCAGCCCAGCCCAGCTTGAGGATGAACTCGGGAGTGATGGGAAACTGACCGACAGGACCACGGATGCCGTCGGTACCGAAATATTTTCTGCTCATAGTCACTCCAACTTCTTTATTCTGCTGCCTGCACGGCGGCGATCATACGCACCGCATCGACAGTTTCGGCGACATCATGGACGCGCAGGATACACGCCCCCTTGGCTACCGCCAGAGCAGCCAGGGCGAGACCACCTGGCAACCGCTCATGCACCTCTCGCCCAAGCGCCTGCCCAATCATGCTCTTGCGTGACACACCGACCAGCAAAGGCCGCCCCAAGCCGAGCAAGACTTCCAGGCGCCGAAACAGGCTGAGATTGTGTGCGAGAGTTTTGGCGAAACCGAAACCCGGATCAAGAATGATACGCTCACGAGGTATTCCCGCCGCCTCGCAGTCACACATCCGCTGCTCGAGGAAATCACCGACCTCAGCCACAACATCCTGATACTGCGGGTCTTGCTGCATGTTTCCGGGCTCGCCGAGCATGTGCATCAGGCAAACCGGCAAGCCAGTGGCAGCTACTGCCTCCAGAGCACCATCGCGCCGTAAGGCACGCACGTCATTGATCAAGCCAGCTCCGAGCCTGGCCCCCTCACGCATCACCGCAGGAGTGGACGTATCCAGGGAGATAACCACATCCAACTCAGCGGCGAGAGCTTCGACAATCGGCAACACCCGCTCCAGCTCCTCAAGCGGAGAAACAGGGCGAGCCCCAGGGCGAGTGGACTCGCCCCCCACATCAATTAGGGTCGCACCAGCGGCCGCCATCTGCGCGGCATGACGCAAGGCCGCATCGCGAACTGCGAAGCGGCCTCCGTCGGAAAAGGAATCAGGGGTTACATTGAGAATACCCATCACTTGCGGATGAGCCAGGTCAAGCACCCGACTGCCGCATGGCAGCCGGGCCGGGTACTGCAGGGTTGTCATTCGTCGACCTTAGTGCTCACCTGCCGGGCCGCCGATCGGGGATTCCGGACGCTCGGCCTGCTCCTTCGGCGCCGAGGCACCCGAGCCACCCTGCCAATCGCGAGGCTCACGCGGCGTACGACCCGCCATGATGTCGTCGATCTGATCAGCATCGATGGTTTCGTACTTCATCAGCGCATCGGCCATCATGTCGAGCTTGTCGCGATTCTCTTCCAACAGACGCTTGGCAGTACCGTAGCAGCCATCAATGATGCTGCGCACTTCCTCGTCGATAGCCTTGGCAGTTTCCCCGGAAACGTTGGCCTGCTGACTGCCGGCGCTGCGCCCCAGGAACACCTCGCCCTCCTCTTCCGCGTACATCAGCGGGCCAAGCTTCTCGGACAACCCCCACTTGGTCACCATGTTCCGCGCCAGGCGGGTGGCGCGCATGATGTCATTGGAAGCTCCAGTGGTGACACCATCGAAGCCGAGGGTCATTTCTTCGGCGATACGGCCGCCGAACAGCGAGCAGATCTGACTGGTCAGAGCACGCTTGGACAAACTGTAGCGATCCTCTTCCGGCAAGAACATGGTCACGCCCAAGGCACGGCCACGCGGGATGATCGACACCTTGTAGACAGGATCATGCTCGGGAACCAAACGACCAACAATAGCGTGGCCAGCTTCATGATAAGCGGTGTTGAGCTTCTCCTTCTCGGACATGACCATCGATTTGCGCTCGGCGCCCATCATGATCTTGTCCTTGGCCAGCTCGAACTCCTTCATCTCCACTAGGCGCTTGCTGGCACGAGCAGCAAACAGCGAGGCCTCGTTGACCAAGTTGGCCAGGTCGGCACCGGAGAAGCCAGGGGTACCACGCGCGATCACCGCCGGCTCTACGTTGTCGCCGATCGGCACCTTACGCATGTGCACCTTGAGGATCTGCTCGCGACCACGAATATCTGGCAGGCCCACCACCACTTGGCGGTCGAAGCGACCGGGACGCAGCAGCGCCGGATCGAGCACATCGGGACGGTTGGTCGCGGCGATGACGATGATGCCGTCATTCATTTCGAAGCCATCCATCTCCACCAGCAACTGGTTGAGGGTCTGCTCGCGCTCGTCATGACCGCCACCCAGGCCGGCGCCACGGTGGCGACCGACAGCGTCGATCTCGTCGATGAAGATGATGCAGGGCGCATGCTTCTTGGCCTGCTCGAACATGTCCCGCACCCGGGAGGCACCAACGCCGACAAACATCTCAACGAAATCGGAGCCGGAAATAGTGAAGAACGGCACCTTGGCCTCACCGGCAATGGCCTTGGCCAGCAGGGTCTTACCGGTACCAGGCGGACCGACCATCAGCACGCCGCGAGGGATGCGACCACCCAGGCGCTGGAACTTGCCCGGATCGCGGAGGAACTCAACCAGCTCGCCGACCTCTTCCTTAGCCTCGTCGCAACCGGCGACGTCGGCCAGAGTGGTCTTGACCTGGTCCTCGGAGAGCAGGCGCGCCTTGGACTTGCCGAAGCTCATCGGGCCACCGCGACCACCGCCGCCACCCTGCATCTGGCGCATGAAGAACATGAATACGGCAATGATCACCAAGATCGGGAAGCTGGCTACCAGCAATTGGGTCCAGATGCTCTGGCGCTCCGGCTGCTTGCCCACGATCTCGACGTTGTTGTCGATCAGATCCTTGATCAGGCCACGATCCTCGATAGCCGGGCGAACGGTTTCAAAGGTGGTGCCATCAAGATTCTTGCCGCTAATGATGTAGCCATCGACAGTGACCTGCCTGACCTTGCCTTCCTGGACCTGCTGGATGAACTCGGAGTAGTTCAGCTTGCCGGCTTCGCTCGGGCTGGAGAAGTTGTTCATCACCGTGACCAAGACGGCTGCGATGATCAGCCACAGGATCAGGTTTTTTGCCATGTCGTTCAATTCGCTACCCTCTGAAACGAGCCTCGTCCTGGAAACTCGCTTCGCATGACGGCTGGTGGATTACCAACCTAACTTACTACACAACCCCTGCCCCGAGCAGGAACCGTCTGTAACCCTTTATGAGACCTCGGTCATCCGACTAAAACTCACTGTACCGGTTCCAGTCTAGGCCTCAAGACAACCTTGAGCCAGAAGGCTGTCCGCACATTGATTTCACGACGACGGCAACCTCCAGGCAACACCTATCCAGTCATATTGGGGTCATCTGAGAAAACACAAGGCCAACCCGCCATCACACAGCCCTTAGACTCACCGCGCCACGACCGACATCGCGAGCAGGCACCCATGCAACCGCACGGAACGAGCCTCATCACAATATCGAACACCCTTTCGCCCCGAACATATAAAGGGGCGCACCCGGACCAGCTCGGGTAGAATGCGCCGTTTAAGATTCAGAAGAAGGCACACCGAAATGGCATGGGCATGACTACGTCCAAACCATCAGGCGGCCGGATTCCATAGCAACAGGGTCAGATTATGGCGCTTACCAACGAACAGAAGAAACACTTCAAATCTATCGGCCACCACCTGAAACCGGTATTGATCGTGGCCGAAAATGGCCTGACCGAAGGCGTCCTGGCTGAACTGGAGCGTGCGCTCAGCGATCATGAGCTGATCAAGGTACAGTTTCGTCTGGCCGAGCGCGACGACCGTCGTACGCTAATCGACGAGCTTGTTGCGGCTGGCCGCTGCGAGCTGGTCCAGGTGATCGGCAAGATGGCCCTGATCTATCGAAAGAACCCCAAGCCGAACAAGAACCTGTCCAATATCCATCGCTATCAGGCCTAAGGGCAGGCTTCTTAGCTGGCTTTTCGCGGCTCGCAAGCCCAGCACCTCACTCTATGCGCGTCGCCTCATTCGCTCCGCTGCCCAGGCAGCGGCTGCATCACCAGCACTAGACCACACACGGCCAGCACCAGATAGTTGAACAGCAACCAGCGTGCGGCGCCCGGCTGCCACTCACGCACGACGAAGAATGCAACCGCCATGACCAGTACGATCAACAGCAACTGACCACGCAGATCGCGCCAGAGGCTGCGCAGACCTTCTGCCTGAATCAGCACCATTCCCTGCACCAACACGCAGAAGGCTGCGAAACCGATCAAAAGCGGGCTGAGCGCGCCATTGACCTCCTCAATCAGCAGCGGTGCAAGCCCCATCTTCTCCAGTGCCGGCAGCATGACGAAATGGAGCAACCAGAGGCCACCGACCCAGAAAGTCTGAGCTAGCTGCCAACCGAGGATGCCCGCACGCTGCGGGAGACGGTCAAATATGACGGACTTCAACAATCTCGTACTCGACCAGGCCGCTAGGGGTCTTCACCGCCACCACGTCGCCCTCTTCCTTACCCACCAGGGCGCGGGCAATGGGCGAGCTGACCGACAGTTTGCCAATCTTGATGTCGGCCTCATCCTCGCCAACGATCTGATAGGTCACCGTCTCGTCGGTATCGCAGTTGGCAATGTCGACGGTGGTGCCGAAGATCACCTTACCGGTGTGGGCGATAGTGGTGACGTCGATCACCACTGCATGCTGCAGGCGGCCTTCGATGTCGCGGATGCGCGCCTCGACCATGCCCTGCTGTTCGCGGGCGGCATGGTATTCGGCGTTTTCCTTGAGGTCGCCCAACTCGCGCGCTTCACCGATATCCTGGCTGAGCTTGGGACGCACCACCTTGGTCAGGTGCGCCAATTCTTCCTCCAGGGCGCGAGCGCCCTGGACGGTCATGGGGTACTTGTTCATGCCTTGATTCCTGCGTGCAGATCCTGCAGACGGCGCACGGTCTTCTCGGGACCGAACTTGAGCGCTTCGCAGATCGCCTGACCAGCCGCGATGGTGGTGGTGCAGTAGATCTTGTGCTGCAGGGCGTTTCGACGGATGGAGTAGGAGTCAGCGATGGACTGACGGCCTTCGGTGGTGTTGATGATCAGGGTGACTTCGTCATTCTTGATCATGTCAACCACGTGCGGGCGGCCCTCGGTCACCTTGTTCACGCGACGCACCGGCAGACCGGCGGCCTCGATCACCTTGGCGGTACCCGCGGTGGCGACCACTTCGAAGCCCAGGCTGACCAGATCGCGGGCGACCTCGACGGCCTGAGCCTTGTCGTCTTCGCGTACGCTGATGAAGGCGCAACCAGTGTTCGGCAGGATTTCGCTGGCGCCCAGCTGGGCCTTGGCGAAGGCCTCGCCGAAGCTGTCACCGACACCCATCACTTCACCGGTGGATTTCATCTCTGGGCCGAGGATCGGGTCGACGCCAGGGAACTTGGCGAACGGGAACACCGCTTCCTTGACGCTGAAGTACGGCGGGATCACTTCCTCGGCGTAACCGGCTTCGGCCAGCGACTTGCCCGCCATGACGCGGGCGGCCACCTTAGCCAGCGACTCGCCGACGCACTTGGAGACGAACGGCACGGTACGCGAAGCGCGCGGGTTGACCTCGATGACGTAGATGTCTTCGCCCTGGACGGCCATCTGCACGTTCATCAGGCCAACCACGCCGAGCTCCAGGGCCATTTTCTTGACCTGGTCGCGGATCTCGTCCTGGATGTGCGCCGGCAGCGAGTACGGCGGCAGCGAGCAGGCGGAGTCACCGGAGTGCACGCCGGCCTGTTCGATGTGCTGCATGATCGCGCCGATCACCACGGTCTCGCCGTCGCAGACCGCGTCGATATCAACCTCGATGGCGCAGTTGAGGAAGCGGTCCAGCAGCACCGGGCTGTCGTTGGACACTTTCACCGCTTCGCGCATGTAGCGCTTGAGCTCTTCTTCCTGGTAGACGATTTCCATCGCGCGGCCGCCCAGCACGTAGGACGGGCGCACCACCATCGGGTAGCCGATGGCCTTGGACAGGGCCAGAGCCTCGTCTTCGCTGCGCGCGGTGGCGTTGGCCGGCTGGCGCAGGTTCAGGCGCTGGACCATCTGCTGGAAGCGCTCGCGGTCTTCGGCGCGGTCGATGGCGTCCGGCGAGGTACCGATGATCGGCACACCGGCCTCTTCCAGGGCGCGGCACAGCTTCAGCGGGGTCTGCCCGCCGTACTGCACGATCACGCCTTTCGGCTGCTCGACGCGAACGATTTCCAGCACGTCTTCCAGGGTCACCGGTTCGAAGTACAGGCGGTCGGAGGTGTCGTAGTCGGTGGAGACGGTTTCCGGGTTGCAGTTGACCATGATGGTCTCGTAACCGTCTTCACGCATGGCCAGCGCCGCGTGCACGCAGCAGTAGTCGAACTCGATGCCCTGGCCGATACGGTTGGGGCCGCCGCCGAGGATCATGATCTTGTCGCGACCGCTCGGGTTGGCCTCGCACTCTTCCTCGTAGGTCGAGTACATGTAGGCGGTGTCGGTGGCGAACTCGGCGGCGCAAGTGTCGACGCGCTTGTACACCGGCAGCACTTTCAGCTTGTGACGGTGGCTGCGCAGGGTCTTCTCGGTCACGCCCAGCAGTTTGGCCAGACGGATGTCGGAGAAGCCTTTGCGCTTGAGCTTGAACATCAGGTCGCGGTCGATGGCCGACAGCGCCAGGGTCTTGATGCGCTCTTCGTCCTTGACTAGGTCTTCGATCTGCACCAAGAACCACTCGTCAATGCGAGTCAGGTCGAACACTTCGGCGACGGTCTTGCCGGCGCGGAAGGCATCGGCCACGTACCAGACGCGGTCGGCGCTCGGCACGGTCAGCTCGCGACGCAGGGTGCTCTCGGCTTCCGGGTCGTTCAGGTCGAGCTTCTCGTCGAAACCGGCGACGCCGACTTCCAGGCCGCGCAGGGCTTTCTGCATGGACTCCTGGAAGGTGCGGCCGATGGCCATGACTTCACCCACGGACTTCATCTGGGTGGTCAGGCGGGCGTCGGCTTTCGGGAACTTCTCGAAGGCGAAGCGCGGGATCTTGGTCACGACGTAGTCGATGGCCGGCTCGAACGAGGCCGGGGTGCGACCGCCGGTGATGTCGTTCTGCAGCTCGTCCAGGGTGTAACCCACGGCCAGCTTGGCGGCGATCTTGGCGATCGGGAAGCCGGTAGCCTTGGAGGCCAGGGCCGAGGAACGCGACACGCGCGGGTTCATCTCGATGACGACCATGCGGCCGGTGTTCGGGCAGATGCCGAACTGCACGTTGGAGCCACCGGTTTCCACGCCGATTTCGCGCAGCACCGCCAGGGAGGCGTTACGCAGGATCTGGTATTCCTTGTCGGTCAGGGTCTGCGCCGGAGCCACGGTGATCGAGTCGCCGGTGTGCACGCCCATCGGGTCGAAGTTCTCGATGGAGCAGACGATGATGCAGTTGTCCTTCTTGTCGCGGACCACCTCCATCTCGTATTCCTTCCAGCCGATCAACGATTCGTCGATCAGCAGCTCGCTGGTCGGCGACAGATCCAGGCCGCGAGCGCAGATTTCTTCGAACTCTTCACGGTTGTAGGCGATGCCGCCGCCGGTGCCGCCCATGGTGAAGGACGGACGGATGATGCAGGGGAAGCCGACCTTCTCCAGCACGCCGTAGGCTTCTTCCATGTTGTGCGCGATGCCGGAAACCGGGCAGGCCAGGCCGATGTCTTTCATCGCCTTGTCGAAGCGCGAACGGTCTTCGGCCTTGTCGATGGTGTCGGCGTTGGCGCCGATCATCTCGACGCCGAATTTCTCCAGGATGCCGTGCTTTTCCAGGTCCAGGGCGCAGTTCAGCGCGGTCTGGCCGCCCATGGTCGGCAGCAGCGCGTCCGGACGCTCCTTCTCGATGATCTTGGCCACGGTGGCCCACTTGATCGGCTCGATATAGGTGGCGTCGGCCATGGCCGGGTCGGTCATGATAGTGGCCGGGTTGGAGTTCACCAGGATGACGCGGAAGCCTTCTTCCTTCAGGGCCTTGCAGGCCTGGGCGCCGGAGTAGTCGAACTCGCAGGCCTGGCCGATGACGATGGGGCCGGCGCCGAGGATCAGGATACTTTTGATGTCTGTACGTTTTGGCATGGTTCTTACTCGAATCCTTGGGTCAGTCGGCGTGGCTTAGCGGCGCTTGGCCATGGCTTCGATGAAGCGGTCGAACAACGGGGCGACGTCGTGCGGGCCTGGGCTCGCTTCCGGGTGACCCTGGAAGCTGAAGGCGTCCTTGTCGGTACGCTCGATACCCTGCAGAGTGCCGTCGAACAGCGACTTGTGGGTGGCGCGCAGGTTGGCCGGCAGGCTCGGCTCGTCCACGGCGAAACCGTGGTTCTGGCTGGTGATCATCACCACGCCGCTGTCGAGGTCCTGCACCGGGTGGTTGGCGCCGTGGTGACCGGTGCCCATCTTCACGGTCTTGGCGCCGGAGGCCAGGGCCAGCAGCTGGTGGCCGAGGCAGATACCAAACACCGGAATCTCGGTCTGCAGCACTTCCTTGATCGCAGCGATCGCGTAGTCGCACGGCTCGGGGTCGCCAGGGCCGTTGGAGAGGAACACACCGTCCGGGTTCAGTGCCAGCACGTCCTTGGCCGGGGTCTGCGCCGGCACCACGGTCAGGCGGCAGCCGCGCTCGACCAGCATGCGCAGGATGTTGGTCTTGACCCCGTAGTCGTAGGCGACCACGTGGTAAGGCAGCTCGCTGGCAGCGATTTCCGGGTGGCTGTCACTCTTCAGGTTCCACACACTGGTGCGCCACTCGTAGCGCTCGGTGCAGCTGACCACCTTGGCCAGGTCCATGCCTTTCAGGCCAGGGAAGCTGCGCGCCAGTTCCAGGGCTTTTTCCTCGGTGGCATCTTCGCCAGCCAGGATGCAACCATTCTGCGAACCCTTCTCGCGCAGGATGCGGGTCAGACGACGGGTGTCGATGCCGGCGATGGCGACGGTACCGTTTTCTTTCAGGTACTCGTCCAGCGGCTGCTTGTCGCGCCAGTTGCTGGAGATCAGCGGCAGGTCGCGAATGATCAGGCCGGCGGCCCACACGCGGTTGGATTCGGCGTCTTCCGGCGTGGTGCCGGTGTTGCCGATGTGCGGGTAGGTCAGGGTAACAATCTGCTGGGCATAGGAAGGATCGGTGAGGATTTCCTGATAGCCGGTCATGGCGGTGTTGAACACCACTTCACCGATGGTATGGCCGTCGGCCCCGATTGCTTCACCGCGGAAAATGCTGCCGTCGGCAAGGGCGAGTATGGCTGGCTTAGTCAAGAAGACCTCCCTTAGATCTGGAACTTGCACAAACGCAGGTTGTAAAAAAGCGGGATGACGTATTGACCGTCACCCCGCTTCTTTATCTGATTCATTCTGCGTTACTTTTAGTGGACACACTAAAGCGGGAAGCTTACAGGAAAAGCCCTTTTCGGTCCACAGCTTGCATGGACCGCTCAGGCATTTCAGTTAAGTCCCAACACATCCTGCATGTCATAAAGACCGGCCGACTGTGCCTGCAGCCAGAGCGCCGCACGCACCGCACCCTTGGCGAAGGTCATGCGACTGGAGGCCTTGTGGGTGATCTCCACGCGCTCGCCGTCGGCGGCGAACAGCACGGTGTGATCGCCGACCACATCACCGGCACGCACGGTGGCGAAACCAATGGTCTCGCGCTCGCGGGCGCCAGTCTGGCCTTCACGACCATAGACCGCGACCTTCTGCAGATCACGACCCAGGGCGCTCGCCACCACCTCGCCCATGCGCAGCGCGGTGCCGGACGGCGCGTCGACCTTGTGCCGGTGGTGCGCCTCGATGATCTCGATATCGACATCGCCACCCAGCACGCGGGCGGCGGTATCCAGCAGCTTCAGGCAGAGATTGACGCCAACGCTGTAGTTCGCAGCGAAGACGATCGGGATCTGCTTGGCCGCCTCGCTCAGCAACTGCTTCTCCTCTGGGGAGAAACCGGTGGTGCCGATGACCATGGCCTTGCCCGCCTGACGGCAGATTTCCAGGTTTTTCAGGGTCACCGAAGGGTGCGTGAAGTCGATCAGCACATCGAACTGATCCAGCACGGCATTCAGATCACCCGCCAGGGTCACGCCGATCTTGCCCAGCGCCGCCAACTCACCGGCATCGGCGCCGATCAGGCTGCTGTCCGGACGATCGACGGCGGCGGTCAGCTGCGCGCCTTCCGCCTGGCTGATCGCCTCGATGAGGATCTTACCCATGCGCCCGGCGGCGCCCATCACTGCAATACGTCGCATAGCCGATTCCTTAGATGTCGCCGAAGAAGCGCTTCATGCCATCGAACCAACCGCTGGCCTTGGGCGAGTGGGAACTGTCACCTTCCAGCGACTTGCGGAATTCCTCCAGCAGCTCGCGCTGACGCTTGTCCAGGTTGACCGGCGTTTCCACCGCCACCCGACACATCAGGTCGCCGGCACCGCCGCCGCGCACCGGGGCCACGCCCTTGCCACGCAGGCGGAACAACTTGCCGGTCTGGGTACCTTCCGGAATCTTCAGCTTGACCCGGCCATCCAGGGTCGGCACTTCCAGCTCGCCACCCAGCGCCGCGTCGGCGAAGCTGATCGGCACCTCGCAGTACAGGTGCTTGCCGTCGCGCTGGAAGATCGGGTGCTCGCGCACGTTGACCACCACATAGAGGTCGCCAGCCGGCCCGCCATGGGAGCCTGCCTCGCCCTCGCCGGACAGGCGAATACGGTCGCCGGTATCGACGCCCGCCGGCACCTTGACCGACAGGGTCTTGCTTTCCTCCACACGACCCTGGCCGTGGCAGCTGCCACAGGGATCGGTGATCATCTTCCCGCTGCCGTGGCAGCGCGGACAGGTCTGCTGCACCGAGAAGAAGCCCTGCTGCATGCGCACCTGGCCGATGCCGCCGCAGGTGGTACAGGTCACCGGACTGGTACCCTTCTTGGCGCCACTGCCATCGCAGGTTTTGCAGCCGACCAGGGTCGGCACGCGGATGGTCACGGTGGTACCGCGCACCGCCTCTTCTAGATCCAGCTCCAGGGTATAACGCAGATCAGAGCCGCGCTGAGCGCCGCCACGCTGCCCGCCACGACCGCCACCACCGAAGAAGTCGCTGAACACATCGCCGAAGATGTCGGAGAAGTTCGCTCCGCCGGCACCGAAGCCACCACCGCCCCCCATCTGCGGATCGACACCGGCATGACCGTACTGGTCGTAGGCCGAGCGCTTGCCCGCATCGGAGAGAATCTCGTAAGCCTCGTTGGCCTCCTTGAATTTCTCTTCCGCGGCCTTGTCGTCCGGATTGCGGTCAGGGTGGTGCTTCATCGCCAGGCGGCGGTAGGCCTTCTTCAGGTCCGCTTCGCTGGCACCGCGCTCCACACCGAGCACTTCGTAATAGTCACGTTTGGCCATACATCTACACCTTTAAATTCGTCTGCCCCAGACGCACCAACGCGGGAGCATGCCCCCGCGCGGTGAATCGCACCTGCCGAAGCCAGGCTCCGGCAGGCTGGAACGGAAGCAAGCCGTAGCTTACTTGTTGTCCTTGACCTCTTCGAACTCGGCGTCGACCACGTCGTCACCGGCGTCCTTGACGTCATCCGCCGCCTGGGCGGCAGCGCCCGGCTGTGGCTGCTCGGCGTACATCTTCTGCGCCAGCGGGGTGGTGGCTTCGGACAAGGCGTTGATCTTGGCCTCGATATCAGCCTTATCATCGCCTTTCAGAGCAACTTCCAGTTCGCCGATGGCTTTCTCGATGGCCGCTTTCTCGTCGGCAGTCGCCTTGTCGCCGGCTTCGGTGATCATCTTGCGCGTGGCGTGAACCAGACCGTCGCCCTGGTTGCGGGCGGCTGCCAGCTCCTCGAACTTGCGGTCTTCCTCGGCGTTGGCCTCGGCGTCGCGCACCATGCGCTCGATCTCGTCATCGGACAGACCGGAGTTGGCCTTGATCACGATGGACTGCTGTTTGCCAGTGGCCTTGTCTTTGGCACCGACGTGCAGGATGCCGTTGGCGTCGATGTCGAAGGTCACTTCGATCTGCGGCACACCGCGCGGAGCCGGCGGGATCTCAGCCAGATCGAACTTGCCCAGCGACTTGTTCTGACCAGCCTGCTTACGCTCGCCCTGCAGCACGTGAATGGTCACAGCACTCTGGTTGTCGTCGGCGGTGGAGAACACCTGCGACTTCTTGGTCGGGATGGTGGTGTTCTTCTCGATCAGCGCGGTCATCACGCCGCCCATGGTTTCGATACCCAGGGTCAGCGGGGACACGTCGAGCAGCAGTACGTCTTTCACGTCACCGGCCAGCACGGCGCCCTGAATCGCGGCACCGATGGCTACAGCCTCGTCCGGGTTGACGTCCTTGCGCGCGTCCTTGCCGAAGAACTCGGCAACCTTCTGCTGCACCAGCGGCATGCGGGTCTGACCGCCGACCAGGATCACTTCGTCGATGCTGCCAACGTCTAGACCGGAGTCTTTCAGGGCAATGCGGCACGGCTCAATGGTACGGGTGACCAGGTCTTCGACCAGGGCTTCCAGCTTGGCGCGGGAAATCTTCACGTTGAGGTGCTTCGGCCCCGTCGCGTCTGCAGTGATGTACGGCAGGTTGACATCGGTCTGCTGAGCGGACGACAGCTCGATCTTGGCCTTCTCGGCAGCTTCCTTCAGGCGCTGCATGGCCAGCGGATCGCCTTTCAGGTCGATACCGGACTCTTTCTTGAATTCGTCGACGAGGTAGTCGATCAGGCGAATGTCGAAGTCCTCACCACCGAGGAAGGTGTCACCGTTGGTGGCCAGTACTTCGAACTGGTGCTCGCCGTCGACTTCGGCGATCTCGATCACCGACACGTCGAAGGTACCGCCACCCAGGTCATAGACGATCACGGTGTGGTCGCCCTTGCCCTTGTCCATGCCATAGGCCAGCGCAGCCGCGGTCGGCTCGTTGATGATGCGTTTGACCTCGAGACCGGCGATACGGCCGGCGTCCTTGGTAGCCTGGCGCTGACTGTCGTTGAAGTAGGCCGGAACGGTGATAACCGCTTCGGTCACTGGCTCGCCGAGGTAGTCTTCGGCGGTCTTCTTCATCTTCTTCAGCACTTCCGCGGAGATCTGCGGCGGCGCCATTTTCTGGCCGTTCACTTCGACCCAGGCGTCACCGTTGTCGGCCTTGGCGATCTTGTACGGCACCATCTTGATGTCTTTCTGCACGACGTCTTCGTCGAAGCGGCGGCCGATCAGGCGCTTTACTGCGTACAGGGTGTTGTGCGGGTTGGTCACGGCCTGACGCTTGGCGGACTGGCCGACCAGGATCTCGCCATCGTTGGCGTACGCGATGATCGACGGCGTGGTACGCGCGCCTTCAGCGTTCTCGATGACCTTGACGTTACCGTTTTCCAGAATGGCGACGCAGGAGTTGGTGGTCCCCAGGTCGATACCGATGATTTTGCCCATGCTCAAACTCTCCGAAACTTTGTCGTTAACCGCGGCCTGTGATTGCCCGCCGCGTCAGCTATGAATTCGCTTGCTGTAACAGATGGGGCCGGCCCGTTGGATTTCAAGCCTGCTCGTCGATGGAGGGCGGCGCCGCGGTAGGTGCCTTGCTGACCACGACCATGGCTGGGCGCAGCAAACGACCGTTAAGCAGGTAGCCCTTCTGGAACACCTTGAGCACGGTGTTCGGCTCGACGTGGGTACTCTCTTCCATAGCCATGGCCTGGTGGTGCTCAGGATTGAACGGCGAGCCGTGCGGGTCGACCGCTTCCAGCTGGTAGCGCTTGAGGGTGTCGTGGAACAGCTTGAGAGTTAGCTCCATGCCTTCGCGCATGGCTTTGCTCGCCTCATCGGCGGCACTGGTCATCTCCAGACCGCGCTCCAGGCTATCGACTACCGGCAGCAGGTCGTTGGCGAATTTTTCCAGGGCGAACTTGTGCGCCTTCTCCACATCCTGCTCGGCGCGGCGGCGTACGTTCTGCAGGTCGGCAGCCACTCGCAGGGACTGATCCTGGGCCGCGGCCAGCTGCTCTTCGAGGCTCTGCACGCGGGCAGCCAGCTCGTCGCCGGCAGCCACTTCGGGCGCCAGTTGCTCTTCCGGGTTGGTATCCAGGTTCTGTTCGTCTGCCATTGGTTCCTCCTGTCTATAACGTCAGCGGGTCGTGGCCCGCGCTTCTTGCCGCCTATATGGGGGCCGGTCGCACAGTTTCAAGGGTTATTGCCGGGACAAAACAAAACACTGTATAAATAGCCAGCAAAATTTTTTGGGAGCGCTCTCCATGCTGGTGCACCTGTCCGTACACAACTACGCCATCGTCGAACACCTGGACCTTGAGCTGGAACGAGGCATGTCCGTGATCACCGGCGAAACCGGCGCCGGCAAGTCGATCATGCTCGATGCCCTCGGCCTGGCCCTTGGCGATCGCGCCGACAGCGGCGTGGTCCGCCCCGGCGCCGACAAGGCAGACATCCTCGCCAGCTTCGACCTGGAAGACATCGCCGAGGCCCGCGCCTGGCTGGCCGAACGTGATCTGGACCACGACGGCCCGTGCATCCTGCGCCGCGTCATCACCGGCGAAGGCCGCTCGCGCGGTTATATCAACGGCGCGCCCTGCCCGCTCGGTGACCTCAAGGCCCTGGGCGAGCTGCTGATAGACATCCACAGCCAGCACGAACACCAGTCGTTGCTCAAGCCGGACACCCATCGCCGCCTGCTCGACGAATACGCTGGTAGCCAGGAGCTGGCGCGCCAGGTTCACCTTGCCGCCCAGCGCTGGCGTCAGACCCGCCAGGAGCTGCAGCGCCTGTCCTCGACTGGCGACGAGCAGCGCGCCCGCCACCAGCTGCTCAGCTACCAGTTGGAAGAGCTGGAAAATCTCGGTCTGGGCGACAACGAACTGGAACAGCTGGAGCAGGAACACAAGACCCTGAGCAACGCCGAACAGTTGCTCGGCGCCTGCCGTCAGGTGCTCGACCTGTGCAGTGAGAGCGACGCCGGCAACGTGCTGTCCGCCCTCACCGCCAGCCTCAACCGTCTCACCGCCTTCAGCAGCCAGCCCGGCGCCCTGGGCGAGGCGACCAACCTACTCGCCAGCGCGCAGATCCAGGTAGAAGAAGCCGTCGGCGAGCTGAATCGCTTCCTCGATCATTTCGATGCCGACCCGCAGCGCCAGCAATTGCTGGAAGAGCGCCTGGACGCCATCTACAGCCTGGCGCGCAAGCACCGGGTCCAGCCCTTCGAACTAGCCGAGCTACAGCAACGCCTGCTGAGCGAACTGGAAAGCCTCAATGCCGACGACGAGGCGGTGGCACGCCTTGGCGAAGAGCTGGCCGCCTACGCACGCCATTATCAGCACAAGGCCGCCGAACTGAGCGCCCTGCGCCAGCAGGCCGCTGATCGTCTGGCCGAAGCCGTGCAGGTAGAGATGCAGACTCTGGGCATGCCCGGTGGCCGCTTCAGCATCCAGCTGCAGGCCGGCAATCCGGAAGAGCTGCAGCCATATGGTCTGGAACAGGTGGAGTTCCTGGTCAGCGCCAACCCGGGCCAACCAATGAAGTCGCTGGCCAAGGTCGCTTCGGGCGGCGAACTGTCACGCATAAGCCTGGCCATCCAGGTAATCACCGCGCAGACCTCACGCGTGCCGACCCTGGTGTTCGACGAAGTCGACGTCGGCATCGGTGGGCCCACCGCCGAAGTGGTCGGACAGTTGCTGCGCCGCCTCGGCGAGCGCGGCCAGGTGCTGACCGTTACCCATCTGCCGCAAGTCGCTGCCCAGGGACACCAGCACCTGTTCGTGCACAAGGCGCGCGGCAAGGACAGCACTCAGACGGCAGTGGCCAACCTGGCCCCGGAAGACCGCGTCGAAGAGATCGCGCGCATGCTCGGTGGCGTCGACCTCACCGAGGAGTCCCTGGCTCATGCCCGCAAGATGGTCACCAAGGCCCAAGCCTGAATCGCTGCAACGAAAAAGGCGCCCCATGGGCGCCTTTCTTTATCCAGTGCAGGCTGCGCTTACTTCTTCTTGCGCACGTACAGCACCAGATTGTGATCGACCAGCTCGAAACCGTGCTGTTTGACGATTTCTTTCTGCAGTTTCTCGATCTCCGGATCGAAGAACTCGATCACCTCGCCGCTATCCACGCAGACCATATGGTCATGGTGACCGCCATCGGCCAACTCGAACACGGCATGACCGCCATCGAAATTGTGGCGCTCGACCAAGCCAGCCGCTTCGAACTGGGTCAGCACGCGGTAGACAGTGGCCAAGCCAACGTCCTCACCAGCCTCCATCAGGGCCTTGTATACATCCTCGGCACTCATATGACGCTGCCCGGACGTCGCCGAGTCCAGCATTTGCAAAATCTTCACGCGGGGCAGAGTGACCTTGAGGCCAGCTTTACGCAGTTCGTTGTTTTCAACCATGGTCTGCTTTCTCGTGGTTGCTGCTTCGCAGCTCCCGTTAATGCGGGTATGATCGGGGTTTAATTTGCCCAGCCAAGATAGTGGAAGTCACCCACCGATGCAAAACACCAAGCTCTTGCTGCCCAGCCTCACCCTCGTGGGTCTGTTCGCACTCGCCGGCTGTTCGTTTCCCGGGGTTTATAAAATCGACATCCAGCAGGGCAATGTCGTTACGCAGGACATGATAGACCAGTTGAAGCCCGGAATGACCCAACGCCAAGTGCGGTTTATCATGGGCAACCCGCTGATCACCGATACCTTTCATGCCAAGCGCTGGGATTATCTGTACAGCATTCAGCCGGGCGGCCGTCAGCGCTACCAGGAGCGAGTCAGCCTGGTATTCGACGGCAACGATCAACTGATCGGCCTGGCCGGCGACTTCATGCCAGGCGTCAGCCGCGACCAGGAAATTCTTGGTGAAGGCAGCGACAACAGCGTCAACCAGCAGCCTCAGCAGCAGACGGAAGAACCGGCCAAACCAGGCTCCCTGCTGGAACAGATCCAGGACGAGGTGGATGCCGCTGAACCAATTCCAGTACCCATCCCAGAACCACTGGACCCACAGCCGCAATAATCCGCGACAAAGAAAAGCCCGGCCAATGTCGGGCTTTTTCATGGGAGCAGGAATTACTTCAGCTGCCTTGCTGTGCAGCCTTAGCCCGCGCCGCACGAGCCTTGCGCACCTCTTTAGGATCGGCAACCAGCTCCCGATAAATTTCCACCCTATCGCCCGCTTCCAGCACTCGCTCCTCTGGCTTGGCGACCAGCTTGCCGAAGATCCCCAGCGGCGCCGACGCCAGATCCAACCCTGAAAAATGCACCTCCATTCCAGAGCGCAATGCGGCCTCACGCACCGTAGTCCCTGAAGGCACTCGCAAGCACAACAGTTTCTGAGCGCCCTCCAGCGCGTAAACCACCTCGACGAGAATGTTCTCAGCCATGGAGCTGCTTGGCTCGCTGACAGAAGGCATCGACCATGGTATTAGCCGCCTGGGTGAACAGTGGCCCAAGGGTAGCCTTGACCAGCGGGCCAGCGTAATCAAAGGTCAGGTCCAGGCTGATCTTGCAGGCTTTCTCACCCAACGCCTTGAATTCCCACACGCCATGCAACTGAGAGAACGGCCCGTTTACCAGCTGCATCTCAATGGACTTTCCCGGCACCAGGCGATTACAGGTAGTGAACTGCTGGCTCATACCACCCTTGGCCACAGTCAGAGTTGCGCGCATCTCACTCTCGCTGGACTCCAGCACTTCGGCAGCAGAGCACCAGGGCAGGAACTGCGGGTAGCCGGCCACATCATTGACCAAGTCATAGAGGGCCTGTGCCGGATAAGGCAACAGGGCCGAGCGTTGGATACGGGTACTCATCAGCCTTCTTGTTCCTGAACTGCTGCGCCGGCTCGCCGTGCGCCACGGAGCGCGCATTGTGCGGAATTCGACTAACCCTCTCAAGCGCACCTGTCGCCACGGACGCGCCGACTCCCTATAATGCGCGCCCTATGGCCAAGCAGAAGAAACATCCCACCGGGACCATCGCGCTGAATAAAAAAGCGCTCCACGACTACTTCATCGAACACAAGTTCGAGGCCGGGCTGGTCCTGTCCGGCTGGGAAGTGAAGAGTCTGCGCGCCGGCAAGGCGCAGCTGGTAGACAGCTACATCCTGCTCAAGGATGACGAAGCCTGGCTGATGGGTTGCCACATCACCCCACTGAAGACTGCCAGCACACACGTCATCGCCGACCCCACACGTACCCGCAAGCTGCTACTGAACAAGCGCGAACTGGACAAGCTGTTCGGCTCAGTCCAGCAGAAGGGCTACACCTGCGTGGCGCTGTCGATCTACTGGAAAGCCCACCTGATCAAGTGCGAGATCGCCCTGGCCAAGGGCAAGAAAGACTTCGACAAGCGCCATACCGAGAAAGAGCGCGACGCCGACCGAGAAGTTCAGCGCGCCATGCGCACCAAGGGCAAAGACGAATAAGAAAGGGCGGATTATCCGCCCTTTTCTTTTGCCTCTCGAAAGGACAACTACAACCCCTGTCGACGTTGCGCCCGCTCCAACCGTTTGGCTTCCTGCTGCGCCTCGGCCAGCACTTCCTGCACATAGTGAATGTGATGGTGCGACAGGTCGCGCGCGTTGTCGGCACGGCGCTCGATGATCGCCTCGAACAGAGCCTGGTGCTGCGCTCGCAACTGGTCTCGTGTCTCGCTGCGTTGCAGGTACATGCCGCCGATGTTGGTCACCACGTTGTGCTTGAGCAGGTCGAACAGGCCGCGGATGGTGTGCAACAGCACGGCGTTGTGACTGGCCTCGGCGATCGCCAGGTGAAAACGTGCGTCAGCCGCCCCCTCCTCCCCCCGACTGGCTTTACTGTTCGGCGCATAGCAGCGCTGCAGCTCATCGAAAGCGGCTTGCAGGCGTTCGTGGTCGACCGGCGTCGCACGCAGTGCCGCGTAATAAGCGCAAGAGCCCTCCAGCGTATGACGGAACTCCAGCAGGTCGCGCTGCGCATCCGGATTGCTCTCTAGCAGATGCAGCAACGGATCGCTGAAGGTCGAACCCAACTCCATTGCCACATAGTTACCGCCGCCCTGACGACTGACCAGCAGTCCCTTGGCCACCAGTTTCTGGATCGCCTCGCGCAGCGAAGGCCGGGACACGCCGAACTGCTCCGCCAGCGCCCGCTCGGCCGGGAGGCGTTCGCCTGCTTTTAGCGTGCCCTCGAGAATCATTGACTCGAGCTGACTGACGATGTCGTCCGACAGGCGGCGCTGCCGCACCTGACCGAATGTCATACCACTTTCCATCCTGTTGATTTGCCGCGCAGCGACCGTCTGAATCGCCGCTCGCGGTATTGCTGGCGGCAGCCTACCCAGCCCCGCACACCCCGACAAGCCTGAGCGATAGGTCGGGATACACGACCAAAGTCGAAGACCGACAAATTGACAGAGCCCAAGCAGGGCTTTTACCCTGAGCCCTCGCTTTTGTAAATTGGTATGACCAATTAAAGCGAGCAACTCATCGACAGGCTCGGACTGCCGCCGCCAGACCATAAGTCTGTCGCTACCGAGCTCAAGGCACCTCCAAAAACAATTAGGAGCCACCTGCATGCAAACCTGGCAACAGCTCTACACACCGCTCGGCAGCCTCGGCCTGTCCGCGCTGGTCGCGCTCATCCCCATCGTCTTCTTCTTCCTGGCCCTGGCGGTGTTCCGCCTGAAAGGCCATGTCGCGGGCAGCATCACATTGGCGCTGTCGATCATCGTCGCCATCTTTGCCTTCCAGATGCCGGCAGCCATGGCCTTCGCCGCTGCCGGCTACGGCTTCGCCTATGGTCTGTGGCCGATCGCCTGGATCATTGTTGCGGCGGTGTTTCTCTACAAACTGACGGTGAAGAGCGGTCAGTTCGAGATCATCCGCAGCTCGGTCCTGTCGATCACCGACGACCAGCGTCTGCAGGTGTTGCTGATCGGCTTCTCCTTCGGTGCATTCCTCGAAGGCGCCGCAGGCTTCGGCGCCCCGGTAGCGATCACCGCCGCCCTGCTCGTCGGTCTCGGCTTCAACCCGCTGTATGCCGCCGGCCTGTGTCTGATCGCCAACACCGCCCCGGTGGCCTTCGGCGCCCTGGGTATCCCGATCATCGTGGCAGGTCAGGTCACCGGCATCGACGCTTTCAAGATCGGCGCCATGGCTGGCCGCCAGCTGCCGCTGCTGTCGATCATCGTGCCGTTCTGGCTGGTGGCGATGATGGACGGCTGGCGTGGTATCAAGGAAACCTGGCCGGCCGCACTGGTCGCTGGCGTCAGCTTCGCCGTCACCCAATACTTCACCTCCAACTACATCGGCCCGGAACTGCCGGACATCACCTCGGCGCTGGTCAGCCTGGTCTGCCTGACCCTGTTCCTCAAGGTCTGGAGCCCGAGCCGCGCAGCCGAACCCGAGGTGGTTGGCGTGACTGCCGGCGGCGCCGCAATCGTCGGTGGTTTCGGCGGCAAGCGCACCACTACCCCGTCACCGTATAGCTTCGGTCAGATTCTCAAGGCCTGGTCGCCGTTCCTGATCCTCACCGTGCTGGTCACCATCTGGACCCTGAAGCCGTTCAAGGCGATGTTTGCCGCGGGCGGTGCGATGTACAGCACCGTGTTCAACTTCGCCATTCCGTACCTCGATCAACTGGTGATCAAGACCGCTCCGATCGTTACTGCAGCCACCGCCATGCCGGCCGTGTTCAAGCTGGACCCGATCTCCGCCACCGGCACCGCGATCTTCTTCTCCGCGCTGGTCTCGATGCTGGTCCTGAAGATCAATGCCAAAACTGGTCTGACCACCTTTAAGGAAACCTTGATCGAACTGAAATGGCCGATTCTGTCGATCGGCATGGTGTTGGCCTTCGCCTTCGTCACCAACTACTCGGGCATGTCCAGCACCCTGGCCCTGGTCCTGGCTGGCACCGGCGTACTGTTCCCGTTCTTCTCGCCGTTCCTCGGCTGGCTGGGCGTGTTCCTGACCGGCTCGGATACCTCATCCAACGCCCTGTTCAGCTCGCTGCAGGCCACCACCGCCCACCAGATCGGAGTCAACGACACCCTGATGGTCGCGGCCAACACCAGCGGTGGCGTGACCGGCAAGATGATCTCGCCGCAATCCATCGCCGTGGCCTGCGCCGCCACCGGCATGGTCGGCAAGGAATCCGATCTGTTCCGCTTCACCCTCAAGCACAGCCTGATCTTTGCCGCCTTCGTCGGTCTGATCACCCTGGTCCAGGCCTACTGGCTGACCGGCATGCTCGTGCACTGAGGACATTCGGATCTGCTGCGCGTCGGCGATACAGCGTTAGACATGGCCTCGGGCTGCTCATTTACAGCTCGTAAACTCCGCGCCCTCGGCCATGTCTGCCTTGTCTCGCTCTAGCTCGCGAGATCCGTCCGCAACATTGTTGTTCCCATTTTCCAACGGATGAGAAGCCAATGATCATCTCCGCCTCCACCGACTACCGAGCCGCAGCCCAACGCAAGCTGCCGCCGTTCCTGTTCCACTACATCGACGGCGGCGCCTACGCCGAGTACACGATGCGGCGCAACGTCGAGGACCTGGCCGGCATCGCCCTGCGTCAGCGCGTGCTGAAGAACATGTCCGAGCTGAGCCTGGAAACCGAGCTGTTCGGCGAGAAGCTGGCCATGCCGGTAGCCCTGGCCCCGGTCGGCCTGACCGGCATGTACGCCCGCCGCGGCGAGGTGCAGGCGGCCAAGGCAGCGGCGGCCAAGGGCATTCCCTTCACCCTGTCCACCGTCTCGGTCTGTCCGATCGAGGAAGTAGCACCGGCCATCGACCGACCGATGTGGTTCCAGCTCTACGTACTGAAGGACCGCGGCTTCATGCGCAACGCCCTGGAGCGGGCCAAGGCTGCCGGCGTCACCACCCTGGTGTTCACCGTCGACATGCCCACCCCCGGTGCGCGCTACCGCGACGCACATTCCGGCATGAGCGGCCCGAATGCCGCCATGCGCCGCATGCTGCAGGCCATGACCCATCCGTCCTGGGCGCTGGACGTAGGCCTGCTCGGCCGCCCGCATGACCTCGGCAACATCTCCACCTACCGTGGCAACCCCACCGGCCTGGCCGACTACATCGGCTGGCTGGGGGCCAATTTCGACCCGTCGATCTCCTGGAAGGACCTGGAATGGATCCGTGAATTCTGGGACGGCCCGATGGTGATCAAGGGCATCCTCGACCCCGAGGACGCCAAGGACGCAGTGAAATTCGGCGCCGATGGCATCGTCGTGTCCAACCACGGCGGCCGCCAGCTCGACGGCGTGCTGTCCAGCGCCCGCGCTCTGCCGGCGATCGCCGACGCGGTGAAGGGCGAGCTGAAGATACTCGCCGACTCCGGCATCCGCACCGGCCTCGACGTGGTGCGCATGATCGCCCTCGGCGCCGACGGCGTGATGCTCGGCCGCGCCTTCGTCTATGCCCTGGCCACCGCCGGCGGTGCCGGAGTGAGCAACCTGCTCGACCTGTTCGAGAAGGAGATGCGCGTGGCCATGGTCCTGACCGGCGCCAAGTCGATCTCGGATATCAGCCGCGACTCTCTGGTGCGTGAACTGGGCGTCTGACGCCCAGCCCTCCGCGCCCTACCCGGGCGTGGAAACGCTGCGAGCGCACACCCGCGCCGCAGTGCAGCCAGGCGGGCATGCCCGTCCGGCGTAGCCGACAATAACAAGCAGGGCCGCCACAAGCGGCCCGCACTTACCGTGACACATGGAGCACGCATGAGCCTGCCCGCCGCCTTCCTCGCCGAAGTCCACCGCCTGATCCCGCGCGAGCGCCTGTTCGACGACCCGCTGTCGACCCTGGCCTTCGGCACCGATGCCAGCTTCTACCGGCTGATTCCCAAGCTGGTGGTACGGGTCGAGTCCGAGGCCGAGGTGGTACGCCTGCTCGAACTGGCCAGCGCCCAGCGCGTGCCGGTAACCTTCCGCGCCGCCGGCACCAGCCTCTCCGGCCAGGCCATCAGCGACTCGGTGCTGATCGTCCTCGGCGACAATTGGAATCACAAAGACATCCGCGCCAACGGCGCGCAGATCCGCTTACAGCCCGGCGTCATCGGTGCCCAGGCCAACGCCTGGCTGGCCCCGCTGGGGCGCAAGATCGGCCCCGATCCGGCCTCGATCAACGCGGCGAAGATCGGCGGCATCGTCGCCAACAATTCCAGTGGCATGTGCTGCGGCACGGCGCAGAACAGCTACAAGACCCTCGCCGGCCTGCGCGTGGTGCTGGCCGACGGCAGCGTGCTGGACAGCGAGGACGCCGCCAGCATCGCAACCTTCCGCGCTCGCCACGGCGCGCTGCTCGATCAGTTGGCCCAGCTAGGGCGCGAAACCCGCGCCAACACCGCGCTGGCCGACAAGATCCGCCACAAGTACCGGCTGAAGAACACCACCGGCTTCTCGCTCAACGCCCTGGTCGACTTCGACGAGCCGCTCGACATCCTCAACCACCTGATGGTCGGCTCCGAAGGCACCTTGGGCTTTATCAGCGCGGTGACCTACGACACCGTGCCGGAGCACCCGCACAAGGCCAGCGCGCTGATCGTCTTCCCCGACGTGGAGAGCTGCTGCCAGGCCGTGCCGCTGCTCAAGCAGCAGCCGGTGTCCGCCGTGGAGCTGCTCGACCGCCGCAGCCTGCGCTCGGTGGAGAACATGAAGGGTATGCCCGGGTGGGTGCAGAGCCTGTCAGGCGGTGCCTGCGCCCTGCTGATCGAATCGCGTGCCGCCAGCCAGTCGCTGCTGCACGAGCAGATCGGCCAGATCATGGCCTCCATTGCCCACTTCCCGGTGGAGAAGCAGGTCGACTTCAGCGAAGACCCGGCCGTCTACAACCAGCTGTGGAAGATCCGCAAGGAGACCTTCCCCGCCGTCGGCGCGGTGCGCCAGACCGGCACCACGGTGATCATCGAGGACGTAACCTTTCCGGTGGAACGACTGGCCGAGGGCGTCAACCGCCTGATCGAGCTGCTGGAGAAGCACCGCTACGACGAGGCCATCCTGTTCGGCCACGCCCTGGAGGGCAACCTGCACTTCGTCTTCACCCAGGGCTTCGACGATCCTGTTCAGGTCGCACGTTACGAGGCCTTCATGCAGGACGTGGCGCAACTGGTGGCGGTGGAGTTCGGCGGCGCGCTCAAGGCCGAGCACGGCACCGGGCGCAACATGGCGCCCTTCGTCGAGCTGGAATGGGGCAGCGAGGCCTACCAGCTGATGTGGACCATCAAGCGCCTGTTCGACCCACTGGGCATCCTCAACCCTGACGTGGTGCTGTCGGACGACCCGCAGATCCACCTGAAGAACCTCAAGCCACTGCCGGCCGCCGACGAGATCGTCGACAAGTGCATCGAGTGCGGCTTCTGCGAACCGGTCTGCCCGTCCAAGGGGCTGACCCTGACGCCACGCCAGCGCATCGTCATCTGGCGCGATATCCAGGCGCGCAAGCGCGCCGGTATCGACACCACCGAGCTGGAAGCCGCCTACCACTACCAGGGCGTGGACACCTGCGCCGCCACCGGCCTGTGCTCGCAGCGCTGCCCGGTGGGCATCAACACCGGCGACCTGGTGCGCAAGCTGCGCGCCCGCGACGCCGAACACGGGCGCAGTGCCGACTGGCTGGCCGCGCACTTCCACCGCACCCTGCAGGGCGCTCGGGTGCTGCTGCACGTGGCCAACGGCGCGCGCATGCTGATGGGCGCGCCACTGCTGGGCAAAACCTCGGCCCTGCTGCACAAGGCCAGCGCCGGGCGCGTGCCGCAGTGGACGCCGGCCATGCCGCAGCCGGTGCGTAATCTCGCCCTGCCGGCCTTCAGCAACGATGCGCGGCCACGCGTGGTCTACCTCGCCGCCTGCATCTCGCGCGCCATGGGCCCGGCCTTCGCCGATGCCGAACAGACGCCGCTGATCGACAAGACCCGCCGTCTGCTGGAAAAGGCCGGCTTCCAGGTGGTGTTCCCCGAGGACGCAGACAACCTCTGCTGCGGCCAGCCGTTCGCCTCCAAGGGCTACCCGGAGCAGGCCGAGCGCAAGAAGCAGGAGCTGGTCGACGCGCTGCTCAAGGCCAGCCGCGGCGGCCTCGACCCGATCTACTGCGACACCAGCCCCTGCACCCTGCGCCTGGTCCAGGACGGCCTCGACCCGCGGCTGCAACTGCACGACCCGGTGAAGTTCATCCGCGAACATCTGTTCGAGCGCCTGGAATTCACCCCGCAGGACAAACCGGTGGCGGTGCACGTCACCTGCTCCACCCAGCATCTGGGCGAGGCCCAGGGACTGATCGACATCGCCCGCCGCTGCGCCAAGGAAGTGGTGATCCCCGAGGGCATCCACTGCTGCGGTTTCGCCGGCGACAAGGGCTTCACCACGCCCGAGCTGAACGCCCACTCGCTGCGCTCGCTGAAGGACGCGGTGCAGTACTGCGAGGAAGGCATCTCCACCAGCCGCACCTGCGAGATCGGTCTGTCCAGCCACAGCGGCATCGACTACCACGGCCTGGTCTACCTGGTGGATCGCGTAACCCGCCCACGTGTCATGCCGTCGTAATCTGGAAGCAAGAAAAGCTGAACCGCTGCGGCAGAAGAAAAGTCCACACATCAGGGCCCAGAATTACGGGCCCCTTGTCATCCCGGACAGGCAGCTCCAATAATGCCAGGCATCCTACGGGACAGCCTGCTCGACGCGGCCATTCGCTTCGCCGTAGCCTCGGCATGCGGCTCTCCGGGCCCCGATAGGACGGAAGAGGACCACCTCATGAAACGTACTGCCCTGCTCTTTTCCTGCGCGCTGATGGCTGCTCCGGTATTTGCCAACGACCTGTGCACCGTCAACCTGCAGAAGCTCGACGACGCTACCACCACCAAGACGACGCTGATGGATCCGCTGAAAACCCAGGTCGAAGACCTGCATGAGAAAGCCAAGCAGGATCAGGCCGCGGGCAAGACCGAAGACTGTGCCTCGAACGCCAACCAAGCGCTGATGCTGCTGCAGAAGGCCGACTCAGGCGGTGACAGCGGCGCCGCCAACTAGCTAGAAAGGGGCCCGCGGGCCCCCACCCTCACTCCAACTTTGCACGCCGCCCTCGCCATGCATCTAAAGCTGGGGCAGCTTCCACCCGGTGCACATCTGCGCCTCTAGGGCAGTGACTTCGCAAAGACGGCGCCCTTCGACATTCAATACTTGGGGTCTGCCACTCGCTCCAGCAGGGATAGCACCAACCGACGCAGTTGCTGAAGATCGACTGGTTTGAGTAGGCACGCCTGTGCCCCTTTGGAGCGAGCCTCGGCCAGCAGCTCCTCGTCCGCCGCCGCGCTGACCACCAGTACTGGAACTTGAGCCAACCGCGTATCACCACGCATGTGCTCAAGCACCTCCAGGCCATTGCCATCTGGCAGATCCAGATCAAGCAACACCAATCCCGGTTCTGCACCCTCCAGCTGCAGCAGCGCACGACGAACCGTTCCCGCCCCTTCCACCACGGCTATTTCTCGCAGAGCCTCTTGCAGGACCTTCATACACGCTGGGTGATCCTCCACACAAAGCACCCGCACCAGGGGTTGCGGAGAGAGCGTCGTTGCCGAGCCCACCGGTTTCCCCTTGAGCTGCGGTTCTGCCGCACTGGGCAGTTCGATCCAGAAGCGACTGCCCATCCCGGCCTCGCTGAGGAAACCCATCTCACCGCCCATCAGCTCCGCCAGCTCTCGGCACAGCACAAGCCCTATGCCGGTGCCGGGAATGTTGGAGTTCTCACGTCCCAGGCGCTGGAACGGCTGAAACAGCTGTGCCTGCTGCTCCACACTCAGCCCGGAGCCACTGTCGTCGACCCATAGCCGCACCCCTCCGGCTCGCACCTCGTAGCCCATGCGGATCATGCCCTGCGGGCTGTTGTACTTGATGGCGTTCGAAAGCAGATTGAGCAGTACCTGCCGCAAGCGTCTCGGATCGGCCAGGACGAACAGCGGTGGATTGGCTTCATTCTGAACCTGCAACTGCAGACGACGCTGCTGCACTTCGGGCTGTACCAACTCCGCACAGCCGCGCAGCAACGGGCCGATATCGACCGGCTGCAGTTGCAGCTGCTGCTGGCGGCTCTCGATGCTAGAGAGATCGAGGATGTCATCGACCAGCGAGGTAAGGTGCCGGCTGGCCAACACGATTTCACGGGCATACTCCGCCTCTTGATTTCGCGTCTCGTGCTCCTGGGCCTCCAGCTCGATCAGCTGGGCAAAGCCATGTATGGCATTGAGTGGCGTACGCAGCTCATGACTCATACTGGACAGGAAGCGACTCTTGGCCTGGCTGGCCGCCTGGGCCTCCAGGCTGGCGCGGCGCAGCTCGTCCTGCACCTGCTTGAGACGCGTGATATCGACATGCGTGCCCGCAGCTCGTACCGCGCGTCCCTCCTCGTCTCGCTCGATGACCTTGCCCCGACTGAGCAGCCAGAAGTACCGGCCGAAGACATCCGCATAGCGATACTCAGCCTCGAAGAAATCCTCCGCGCTATCACCCGCCATGCTCAACCGCAGATGGCGAACCCGAGGCAGATCATCCGGGTGCACGCGCTGGTTGAATTCAGCAAACGGCATGCAATCGGTGGGAAGTCCGAAGCGGCGGACGAAACGATCGCTGATACGAATGTTCAGGGTGTGAGCATCCACCTCCCAGAGGCTCTCGGTAGTGCTCTCCAGCACCAGTTCCAGCGTCCGCTGAGCGTGCTGGCGGCTCTCCTCGCTGGCCTGCAACTGCTGACCGGCGTGCTGCACTTCCTCTGCCATCTCGGCCAGCTCGGCGATCATCGTCGGCGGCGCCACCGGCTTGCGCTCTCCCACCCCCAAGCTGCGCATCATGCCAACGATACCGGTGATTGGCTCAGCCAACTCGTTGCTCAGACGCCGAGAGCGCAACCACATCCAGGAGCCAAACAACAGGTAGAAGAACACCAGGCCCGCAATCAGCAGATAGCCGATGATCTGGTACTGCTCGGCAAGGCGGTTGGTTTCCCTGAAGATGCTCGCCTCATCCACCACCAACATAAGCCGCCAGCCGGTCTGCGGAATCTCACTCCACGCCATCAGTTGGCCGCGCCCGCCGAGTTGCACTTCCACCACGCCGTGCGGCTTCGCCTTCATGGCATCGAGCAATGGGCGCAGCCCTTGCTGACGATCCAGCTTGAAGTCGGCCGGTTTGAGCACTTCACGGCTGACAGCCTCGGCATAGGAATAGCTGGTGAGCTCGCGCAGCCCGAAATCCCTTTCACCAGCCGCGGGCAGGGCCATGATCGCATTGTCTCGGCCTACCAACAGTGCATAGCCCTGCCAGGGCACCTGCAGGTTGCCGATCTCGGCGAGCATCTGCCCCACCGTCACATCCAGCCCGGCCACCCCTTCGAGGAAATCACCCCGATACACCGGCGCGACTGCCGACATCATCCACCCCTGACCGGCTGGGTCCAGGTAAACCTCGGTCCACACCGTGCCGCGGCTGGGGTTGTGCTCGGCATCGGCCAGGTAATAGAAGTTGTATTGCGGGATGACCATGTCATGCGGGTACTGTTGCAGTACCTCGAAGTACGGATAGATGCGGTTGTAGCTATCCCAGCTATTGAAGTACACGGCCGCCACCAGCGGGTCCGCCTGGCGGATGGAACGCATCAGTGGATCGATCCGCGACAGGCGCAATGCTTTGTCACGATCCTGGCTCACCGTACTGGACGAATAGAAGGAGGCGGCCCGGCCATCGTCGCTGCGGCTGTAGTAAACACCGTCCGGCGTACCGGCATGACGCCTCAGCTCCAACTCGTCGGGCGCGTAGCGATAATCTCGAAGCGCTTCGGCCACCGAGTCACGATAAATGCCGACCTGCGTTTCGATGGCACGCAGACGGCTATCGATAACCTGGCCTTCGCGCCGGACGGCACTGTCCAGATCCTGCAGGGCACTGGATTGCAGGTATCCAATCTGCGACTCGCGGATCGACTCATTGGTATAGAGGTAAACGCCGATCAGCACCGACTCCACCAGCACCAGTGGAATCAGCGCACTCTGCAGAAAAGCCCGCCAGATCCAGCGGCGCAAAGGCTTCAGCGGTGCGCGCGGCATCCGTCGCTCCTCGAATTCTGATCTGATGAGGATGGCACAGGCTTGGTAAACGGCGAGTACCGGGCCAGGCATTGTAACGGCAGCCGGTGGTCGACGCTGATGAACCTTTGCCGTACACTGCCCGTCCAACCTCGCAAGAGCGTTCTGGGGCCGATTAGGATTCGACGCCGGTAGCGAAACTTGAGGGGCATGCCGAGTAGGTGACAGTTCTCGTAAATCCGCTGCCACAACTTCATAGTTGCCAACGACGACAACTACGCTCTGGCCGCCTAAGGGCGCCAGCAGACCCTAGGGGATGCCTGTAAACCCGAAGATTTGGTCTGTCAGATAGAACAGGATCGCCGCCAAGCACGCTGCAGGTGTAACGGCTAAAACTTATGCAGCTCGCTCCAAGCACCCTGCCACTCGGGCGGCGCGGAGTTAACTCAGTAGAGATGGCTAAGCATGTAGAACCGATAGCGGAGAGCTGGCGGACGGGGGTTCAAATCCCCCCGGCTCCACCAAATCAGAATAGCTTAAGCCCCTGATTTTCCTAGCGAAGATCGGGGGCTTTTGCTTTCTTGGGCTATCGAATGTCCCGAAAGTGTCACAGATGTAGGACTACCAATAGTCCGGCTTTACGATGGCCGGCTTCTTGGGAAGCGGAACCTTGGGTGGCAATTGGAAGAACGCTAGCTCCGACTCGGGAACATGGCGGCGCATCCAGTGCGTATGCTTCATCAAGGAACCTGGCGGATCACGTTGCTCATGCCTATGCGGCAGAATCACGCCGATGCGGATATGCGGAAAATCCGAACGGATAGCAGCGAGAGCAGGCGCTAGATCAGTATCGCCCGACACCAGAACAATCTGTTCAATCTGGAGCTCATCCGACCGACATCCTGCTCGGTACATACCCAAAGCCAGGTTTACGTCGGTCTCCTTCTCTTCCAGCTGCCAGATGGCAACCTGATCCCGCCTGGAGGCCTTCTCTCCATCGATGTAGCGGGGAGCATATCCCTTGGCCAGCCGGTGGCGCCCCAGCGTGACCGACACACCTTTTGCCTGCAGAGCACGGATGTAACGACTCTGGGCATCGTTCGACTGCTGACCACGAGTGGCAAGGTTAGCGATCACCGGAGAGGTGTAATAGCTGACCGAAGAGAGAACGGAGGACGAATCCTGCATACCCAGGATATGGGTAAGCAAAGCCGGCAGGTCCAACCACTTGTGGGGCGAACCATGCAAAAGGCCGTAATAGAGGTTGTAGCCATCTACGAAGAAAGCTGTTCGCACAAATCCCTATCCCTAGAAACGAAAAAACCGGCTTTTGGGCCGGTTTCTTCACCCGAGGCTAAGGCTGAACTGAATCGGCCCGCCAAGGGTTGAGTCGTGAACGTAGTATTGCGCAATGGCGAAAAGTAAACAAGGCCAAATACGGACAGCCGCGGCCAGTAGCGGACAGGGACGAACAGCACTGGCACTACCCTAATCCACTTCACGCATTACTGACCAGAGAAAGGCCAGCCAGCGGGCTTAACCTCACCGCCTCTGCCAAATGCTCCGGAGCCAAGTGCGCATAGCGCATGGTCATGGCCAAGCTGGAGTGACCCAAGATCTTCTGCAGGGTGAGGATGTTCCCGCCCTTCTGCATGAAGTGGCTGGCGAAGGTATGGCGCAGTGCATGGGTGGCTTGGCCTTGGGGTAGCTCGATGCCGGAACGATCCAGGGCACGGCGGAAGGCATTGATGCTGCCGGTAGTGAACTGGCCGTAGCGCTTCCAGTGATTGCGTATCAGCAGCTCCAGGGCGGGATCAATCGGCACTGTGCGCACCTTGCTGGATTTGGTCTTGCTGAACGTGACCGCCCCACTCCGCAGCCTTGCCGGGACCATTCCTTCCGCCTCTGACCAACGCGCCCCGGTGGCCAGACAGATCAGGGTGATCGGCTCGACGTGTGGGTTATCGCAGCCGTCTCGAATCGCTCCCAGGAGTACGGTGATCTGCTCCGAGGTCAGCCAGGACAGTTCCCGTTCTTCAATGCGGAATGGCTTAACCAGCTCCAGCGGGTTGGCGTAGTCGATCTGGCCCAGGCCACGCAGTTCGTTGTACACAGCACGCAGATAGCCCAGCTCATTGTTCAGGGTCTTCGGACTGGTACCAGACTGAGAACGCACCCGGCGATCATGCGCATAGGCGGCCGCATCGATCAGCGCAGCAACCGGGTTACGCAAGCGTGTGCAGAGGGCATCGAGCTTGGCCTTACGGCGCTCACCATCCTTGAGCATGTGGCCATGCAGGTCGAACCACAGGCCGATCAACTCGCTCAGCTTTCTCCGATCAGGCGCCTTGGGATTCCAGGCTGGGTCCTGGGCCTTGCTGGCGATGATGAAGGCTTCATAGCGAAGGGCTTCCGCCTTGGTCTTGAAGATTTTCCGGTAGCGCTGGCCACGGATCGGCTGAACGTCTGCCAGCCATCGACCATCGTCGCGGCGCTTAACACTCATACCGCCCTTCCCCATCGCACATGGCGCTCCTCCAGCAGCGCCTTGATGTGCTTGTAGATATCGAAGTCGGTCATATCCTTGGCGGCGTAGTGGTCACGAATAACCGGCCAGCATTCCCAGGTTTGCAGCCGGTCAAACGCCTTTTTTGCGCCCACTCGCTCCCTAGCCAGCAGGCTTACGAAGTTTCCCAGGAACAACTCCACATTCTTGCCGGAGAAGCCTCTGGCCGTTTTGTGGTGGCGCTTGTATTCGGTTTCCTCGAGCAGCGAATCAACCGGAAGGTCTACACGCACGTCATCACGAATCAGCGTCCAGATGGCCTCATAGGCGCCAGGACGGACCAGCAAACGGAACTGACCCAGACCATAACGCCACAGGCCGTCGAGGTGGCCAGCGAAGGCTGCAAAGGTGCTGGTATCGATGAACTGACCGGTCTGCAGGTCTACCGAGCCACTGGCGAATTGCTGGATGATCGAGTGGTGATAACGCATTTCGATGCGCCACACGTCCTGGGCTGGGTCGTAGTTCTCCGGGTCGTTGTCGTCGAAGCTGTCACGGCGACGCCAGACGCTTTCCCAGTAGTCCAGCTTGTCCGTGGCCTTGGCCTGCTCGGTCTTGTTGTAGATGCAGAGCTGAATGCCTCCAGCCGAGCCGAACATGGAGGTTTCACCGCGGCCGTAGACGCTGGACTTGGTCGCCCACTCGATCTGGTTGATCCCCGAAATGTCCCGGTGCGTCCGCGCTCGGCAATGCATGCGGGCCACCAGATCAACGGGCGGCTTCCAGCCCTGCAGGTCTAGCGCCAGGTGCACGGCACACTGGTTCACTTCGACGTTGGTCATCAGCTCCTGGGCGTAGTAGTCCAGGCGCTCCTGCAGGCGCTGCGGGCTCAGCGCATCCAGGGCATGCGGTGACACCTCGATTTTCAGGTGCGGGCCGATGGCGTCGAGCTTGGCGTTGAAGTTCTTCACCAGCAGCACGAAGCCCAGGTCCATGTTCTGCAGCTTGTACTGGTAACCCGAATCTCGACCCACTCGCCCCGAGTGCCAGCGCTGGCCGGCAAAATCGACCATAGCGCCCGGCTTCTCGAACAGAGCCATGATTTCCGGGCGGATCAGGCCGCGATACAGCTGGCGCACCGTATCGACGCCACAGCGAAGCAGGCGTACGCCTGTCAGGTCGGTGAACTGGATGGTCGAAGGATCAATGAACAAGCGACCCTTCGGGTCTTCCTGGGCGGTCAGTTGGTTCAGACGGACTTGATCGATGGGCTTAGTCACTCGGTTACTCCAATGCTGAATACTGCGAATTTCGTTTAGTGGTTATCTGACGTGTTACAGGGACGTCAGCGGCGCGGCTCCGGCGCTCCGCTGGCGAGTCCGCGCCGCCGACGGCCTGACCACCCCAGCCGGATCACCTGAGCCACCATTCGCTTTGGTCAGCCTCTAGCAGACCGGCGAAGTCATCCCGCTGGCAGTCACTGCAGGAGTGATCCAGGGCGAATACGAAGAAGGGAGGTGGACCGGGAGGCAGACCGTAGGCGCACCCTCGCCAGAGCGCGAGGAAGGCCAGCAGCAGAAGCAGGCGGGAGATATCGGCGAGGGACAGAGGGAAGAAAACCAAGGGCGCTGCCCTTGTTATCCCGCTCTTGCCGCCGAGGGCTCGGGAGCGTGGGGTGGTGAAGCTACCCCACGCTCCCCGGCAGAGGCTGTTCATGGCGGTGCAGGGTCAAGGGTGCGCTACGCCCGTGCTTCCGTTCATCGCGACGGGAGCACCGTCGCGACGAGCCGGGAGCGCGGCCCCTGACCTCGACGCATAGGGTCGGGTCATACGGCCCAGTACGTTGCCGGAACTCTGCCGGTCGCGGTGCCGTATCGCCCGAATGGTGCGGATGTTGTAGAAGCAAAGCTCGGTCGGAAAGTCGGCTTGGCCGTCCAGGGGCATGGTCAGGAAGTAGCCGGCTTCGTGGTACACACCCTCCATGGGTAGGGCCATGCCGACGATATGCAGGCAGCGCCACAGCGGTTCCGGGTCTTGGTTCCAGACCATTTCCACGAGCACGGTGGCGCCCATGTACTGAGCCGCGTTGGCAGCGGTGATGACGTTGCAGCTATGCATGGCGGCGCTCTCCTTCCATGAGCCCGGTCTGGCCCTGGAGCATGTGAGGGAGGGGCAGTCGGCCAAGCAGGCTGCGCGCACTGCTGCGAATCGACCGGATAGAGCGGATGTCCGAGAGGTACACGTCGAGGGGGTGTTCATCGCCGGGACTCTTCACCAACAGGCACGCCTGCTCATGCACGCCTTCGATGAGCAGTACCACGCCGATCACATAGCCGGCACGCCAGCACGGTTCGGGGTCATCGTCCCAGGCCAGTTCGACCACCACCGGCTCACCCAGGAAGCCCACAGCGGAGAGCACATCCAAGCCAACAGGCTTACTAGACATGGCAGTAGTCCCCTTCCTTGAACTCGGTCTTGCCCTTGGCCAGGTCTTCACGCAGCCGGGCCAGGTTGACCATGCGGAAGTCGGCCAGCTTCATGCTCGGGATGGTGCCGCTGTCCACCCAGTCAATCGCTTCCTCTATCGAGATACCGCTCATTTCGGCGAAGGTCTTTACACTGCACAGGTCGAAACTTTCGCCTTTGCTCATGGCGTCCACTCCTGTTCGAGAAGCTGGCTGGTCAGTAGCGCGACGTTGACCACTACGTGGCGGCCGACCTTGTGCGAGGGGATGTAGCCGTTGCGAATCCAGCCCCAAACCACGTCGTGGCTTTCGGGCATGCGAATCCAGTTTGCGAACTCTCTCCAGGGCATCAGAGGTGGCGCTGGTTGGCCAGAAGGGTCTTTCGGCATGAGGGTGGTTCCTTCCATAGGAATGGCCTTTGCTGCACTATGTTGGTCTTTATTGGGCTACGCCGGTTCAGAATTGGAGTTCAAATACTGAACTTGCCGAGCAAGAATAACAGTGCATTCCTAGAGTTCAAATATTGAACTCGGAGATTTTTAGACCTTTATGGAATCAATGATGGAGAGGGCTATAGCCCTTATCTATAAGACGGGCTTGGACGAGCTGGTCAGGCAGTCGGACATCAACTACGTCCGCTGGAAGAACCTACGCCATAGAAAAGCCCGAATGAGCACGGAGGAGGTAGAGGCTCTGGTCAAAATCTACCCGCAATACGCTCTGTGGCTTGCTAGCGGTGAGACCGCGCCGGACTGTGGCCAAACCAGCCCCGAGTACGACGAAGCCAACCGAAACTTGACCAGTCAGAACGCGGGATAGCGCTCACCCAGGAAGTAGCTAGGCGCTGGTACGCCCGAATAAGGAAGGTCAGGCGGGGTTAACATTGGAGTTAAGGCGTCCGCCTTGAACGACTCGTTAGCTGCCGGCTGCGGGAGCCGACAGCTCCATTTCATGGCTCTCAAGCGCAAGGCTGTGAGAAGTGCTCTGATCTGACCCTAGATGCCACCACTTTTCTACCCAGGCACGGCCATAGGGATCAATTTCATAGATCTCGAATATTTCGCCAACCATAGAAGAAACCCGAGCTACCTCCTCGGGTTCAAGATCTGATGCCAATGGTGAAATGGATAGCACTCGGACGTACGAGCCAACAGTGACTAGATTTCCGTTTATATCTCTGACTTCCATTGATGCGCTCATTGGTAGCTAACGTTTGGTTAAGGGGCTGGCTTTAGCCAGTCCCGAGTGAGCGAAGCGAACGGCCTTGAACCGCTTGTTATGTGCCGGAATAGAGGTATTTGTAGTAGCTTAACCAGTCGAGCTCAATCAAGTGGCTGTGCTTCATTAAATAGCTATGGAAATCTAGGTCTTCAGGGTTGGAGAGATTTATATATTTCGTGACTTCTGACTTAAATTTATTTAATTCAGCCTGGCTTTCGGAGGGCGGTGGGAAAAGCCTTGCGTTTAGTATGTAGAGGTGGCTGATTGTATTGAGAGCCTCAATCCATGGTTCGCCAGTTGCATGCTTAATTAAATTTTGGGCGATTTTTATTGAAAACTCATCAGGTGCAAGATCTATCAGCAATGCCATTAAATGCATCTGCCCGTTGGTTAGATTTTCTTGACGCTTTAGCAGTTCGTGCCAGTCGTTTTTGGTAAATTTTTTAACCACGCCTTCAGCTAGGCTGGCGCCTACATCAGCCCAGCCTTGACCTGTAGACTCTAAGTCACCATCAAAGCATTTCAAGAGACCGATTAGCTCTTCAGGGTTTGAACTCATAAATGGCTCAGTACATAACGTTTGGTTAAGGGGCCGGCTTTAGCCGGTCCCGAGCGAGCGAAGCGAGCGGCCTTGAACCAGTTGTTAGGCGAAGAGGCCGGGGCGCACTGCTTTGTTGATTGCGGCACGATGACCGAG
>NZ_JACVAM010000007.1 GCF_014851865.1 Pseudomonas sp. PDM16 | reverse complement strand
CTATTACGGTGTCTGAGCCCCGTGTTGTAATAAAGCGCGCGCCATAGAACCAGTCCATTTCATGTGTCCACTCAGGCTCGGACTCAAAAAATTCAATAAAGCTGAGGAGTTCCAATTTATTGCTCATGGCTGCTAACGTTTGGTTAAGGGGCCGGCTTTAGCCGGTCCCGCAGTGAGCGAAGCGAACGACTTGAACCAATTGTTATGTTGCACCGGCACCTTGCTCCTTTGAGAAACCTTTGACGACAAGGTAGAGCAATGGGCCGATGGATACGAAAACTGCTGTGATTGCTATGTAAGGGACTATGGCAATGAATGGCTTTTTGCGTGATTTATTGTCTTGATACATCCAGATGCAAGCAAGTGCAGCCAAGATGTAGAGATCAATAACGACTTGCGCGGTGTCTAGGTCGGACATTAGTTCAATGCCAAAGTCTATAAGAGATTGCTCTGCCTGCGACATGGCAAATGCTGTATAGGCTGTGAAAGCAAGCAATACGATTAGGGGTAAAACTGCTTTTTTCATGGCACCTTCCTTGGCTAGAAGTGAAACATAACTATAAGTAGGCGACAGAAGTGGCGTAATGTTTTCCGCCACTTGTGTCGCATAACGTTCCTTGTCGAGCGCCAAGCTCTTGATTTTCCTTTCACATATCGGATCAAGCACGACAGGAGGAAAGAGCAAAAAGCGCCAGTGGACGATCCCAAGGTAATGGCATGCAGCTATCAGCGCAACGGTACGGCCAGGACAGGATGGTTATCTCTGGGGGCTGCCCCTAATAAGGCCAGAGAACAACGTCTTATGGTGTTTTACGAAAGCTGGATTGCGCCAGAAGCGATAGCAATTCACGCGCTCTGATGGCTAAGGATGGTAAGGGCAGCCTTTTCGAGGTGCGGGCAACTCTCCGGGCACAGACGATGCCCACCGCCACCCTGCGATCCGTCGACAGCGCCATGTTAGTTTGAGCTTGAGGCCGACTTCCGCAAAAGCAAATACCTCCCTCCCCCTGTGCATTGCAATCATGCCCGCCATTACCCAAAGAGTGGATGCAAGGCATGCAACATTTCGATCCGGCGCAATGGCTGGGCCGCACCCAGGCGACACATGATCAACTCAGTCGCAACCTGGTCCGGCGTATCGCCGCGACCTTCGATGTGCAGGCTCCGGCCCATGGCGAGGAGCTGCCGTGGTTGTGGCACTGGTGCTTCTTCAATGAGCCGGTGGATTGCAGCGGCCTGGGTCCGGATGGGCATCCGGCGCTGGGCGGGTTCATGCCGCCGGCGCATGGGCGCAATCGCATGTGGGCCGGTGGGCGGCTGGAGTTCATCGAGCCGCTACGCGTGGGCAGCGAAGCCTGTCGCACCACCACCATCAAGCAGATCGAGGAGAAGCACGGGCGGACCGGCTCGCTGCTGTTCGTCACCCTGCAGCACGAGTACGTGCAGAACGGCGTGCTGTGCATCCGCGAGGAGCAGGACATCGTCTACCGCGAGCCAACGCCGCCCAAGCTCGGTGTCGGCGAGCCGGTGGCCGAGGCGGACTGGCAGGCCAGCGTGACGCCCGATCCGGTGCTGCTGTTCCGCTACTCCGCCGTCACCTTCAACGCCCACCGCATCCATTTCGACTGGCCCTACGTGACCGAGGCCGAGGGCTATCCCGGCCTGGTGGTGCACGGCCCGCTGACCGCCACCCTGAGCCTGAATGCCTTCGTGCAGGCCAACCCGCTGGCGCGCCTGCGCCGCTTCGCCTTCCGCGGCGTGCGCCCGCTGATCGCGCCCGATGCCTTCCAGGTGGGCGGCCGCCACACCCAGCCCGGCCATGCCGAGCTGTGGGCGAGCAACGCCAGCGGCCTATGCCAGCGCGCCGACGTGCAGTTCGACTGACCCCATAACGACCCCATGAAAAACCGCTCGCCATCGGCGGGCGCCTGTTTCCGAGGAAGCCCCATGATCGACCGCAACAGTGAAGAGTTGAATGCCATCCGCGACGGCGTGCGCGCCCTGTGTGCCGAATTCCCCGCCGAGTACTGGCGCAAGATCGACGAGGAAAAGGGCTTCCCCGAAGCCTTCGTCAAGGCGCTGACCGACGCCGGCTGGCTGTCGGCGATGATCCCCGAAGAGTACGGCGGCTCGGGCCTGGGCCTGGCCGAGGCGTCGGTGATTCTCGAGGAAGTGAACCGCTGCGGCGGCAACTCCGGCACCGTGCACGGGCAGATGTACAACATGTTCACCCTGCTGCGTAACGGCACCGATGCGCAGAAGCAGTACTACCTGCCGAAGCTGGCCAGCGGCGAGCTGCGCCTGCAGTCCATGGCCGTAACCGAGCCAACCACCGGCACCGACACCACCAAGATCAAGACCACCGCCGTGCGCAAGGGCAACAAGTACGTAGTCAACGGGCAGAAGGTGTGGATCTCGCGGGTGCAGCACTCCGACCTGATGATCCTGCTGGCGCGCACCACACCGCTGGCCGAGGTGAAGAAGAAGGTCGACGGCATGTCGATCTTCCTGGTCGACCTGCGCGAGGCCATCGGCAACGGCCTGACCGTGCAGCCCATCGCCAACATGGTCAACCACGAGACCAACGAGCTGTTCTTCGACAATCTGGAAATCCCTGCCGACAGCCTGATCGGCGAAGAGGGCAAGGGCTTCCGCTACATCCTCGACGGCCTGAATGCCGAGCGCACGCTGATCGCCGCCGAGTGCATCGGCGACGGCCGCTGGTTCATCGAGAAGGCCAGCGGCTACGCCCGCGACCGCAGCGTGTTCGGTCGCCCGATCGGGCAGAACCAGGGCGTGCAGTTCCCCATCGCCAAGGCGCACATCGAGGTGGAAGCCGCCGACCTGATGCGCTGGCGCGCCTGCGAGGAATACGACGCAGGGTTGAATGCCGGCGGCGCTGCCAACATGGCCAAGTACCTGGCCGCCGAAGCTTCGTGGGCCGCGGCCAACGCCTGCATGCAGACCCACGGCGGTTTCGGCTTCGCCTGCGAGTACGACGTCGAGCGCAAATTCCGCGAGACACGCCTGTATCAGGTGGCGCCAATCTCCACCAACCTGATCATGTCCTACGTGGCCGAGCACCTGCTCGACCTGCCGCGGTCGTTCTGAGATGAGTACCGTGCTGCGCAGCGCACTGTTCGTCCCAGGCAGCCGTCCCGAGCGTTTCGCCAAGGCCCTGGCCACGGGCGCCGACGCGGTGATCGTCGACTTCGAGGATGCCGTGGAAGCGCCGCTCAAGGCCCAGGCGCGAGATAATCTGCGCGCCTTTCTCGACAGCAATGCCGAGGCGCGTGTGTGGGTGCGGGTGAACATGGCCAGCCACGCCGAGCATGCCGCCGATCTGGAGCTGTGCCGACACGCCGGCGTGCTCGGTGTGCTACTGCCCAAGGCGGAAAGCGCCGAGCAGGTGGCGCACGTTGCCGCGCTCGGTAAACCGGTGATGCCGATTGTCGAGAGCGCACGCGGACTGGCCGAGGTGGCGCAGATCGCGCGTGTCGCCGGTGTCGAGCGCCTGACTTTCGGCGGCCTCGATCTGAGCCTGGACCTGGGCCTGGTGGCCGGGACCACGGCGGCCGAACGGCTGCTCGACCAGGCGCGCTTCGTGCTGCTGGTGCACTCGCGCCTGGCCGAATTGGCACCGCCGCTGGACACGGTATTCCCCAATATCGAAGACCTGTTCGGCCTCGCCCGCTTCGCCCGTGATGCCGGCGACATGGGCTTTGCCGGCATGCTGTGCATCCACCCGAAGCAGGTCGCCGCCGTGCATGCGGCCCTGGCACCCAGCGCTGCCGAGCTGGACTGGGCACAGCGGGTGCTAGCCGCCTCGGGAGGCAGCGGCGCCTACCAGCTCGACGGGCAGATGATCGATGCACCAGTCATTGCGCGAGCCCAGCGGCTGCTGGCCAGCGCGGGGTGACATAACGGAGTTCTTCCTCGGCCCGGCTCTGCCGGGTCTTTTTTTGCCTGCGATAAACATCGAGGAACCGAGGCGCCTGGGCGGTGCGCACGGCGCACCCTACGACGCAGCTCACGCGTGAAGTCGCGGCACCGCCAACGACACGACGCCCGCCGTTGTAGGGTGCGCCATGCGCACCAGCAAGCCCGCACATATCCCCGGTGAGCACGGCGCACCCTACGACGCAGCTCTCGTGTGAGGTGGCGGCCCACCAACGGCACGCCGCCGTTGTAGGGTGCGCCATGCGCACCGGCAAGCCCGCGCGTATCACCGGTGCGCGCCAGGCAACCGTTTGTTGGATGCACACCAACAGAAACGCCCAACCCCTCGTGAGGGTCGGGCGTCTGTGTTCAGCGCGAGGAACGTGCCGCAGCAGGGCGGACTGCGGGTCACCGAGGCGCGGGCCCATCCCGGCGCCTCGGGTGCAGGTGGCCGGCTTCTTGTGGAGGCCGGCGCCCGTGACTCATTTCAACGGGATGGTGTACGACAGGATCAGGCGGTTTTCGTCCAGCTCGCCGGCGCCGTCGGAACGCACCATGGCGTTGCGCCAGCGGATGCCGAGGTTCTTCAGCGGGCCTTCCTGCACCACGTAGCTGAGGTCCAGGTTGCGTTCCCATTCCTTGCCGTTCTCGCCGGCGATCTCGTAGCCGTCACCGCGCAGGTAGCGGGCGAAGAAGGTCAGGCCGGGCACGCCGAAGGTGGCGAAGTCGATGTCGTAACGCACCTGCCAGGAGGTTTCCTCGGCACGGGTGAAGTCGAGGATCTGCACCACGTTGGCGACGTTGGCGTCGGCGTCCTGCAGGTATGGGAAGGGATTGTCGCCACTGTTGTCCTGGTAGCCGACGCGGAAGGTGTGTGCGCCATGGTTGGCCGAGAGCAGTATCGAGGTCAGGCCGTTGTCGATGTTGCCGCCGCGCGCCGCGCCGTTCTCGGACGAATCGAAATAACCCAGGTTGGCGCCGAGAATCCAGCCGCCCAGCGGCTTGCTGCTGGCCTGCAGGCCGAAGTAGTTCTGCTCGTAGACGTCTTCCAGCTCGGCGCGCCAGTAGGAGGCGTTGAGTGTCGGGCTGAACGAGTAGATGGCGCCGAAGTAGTCGAAGTGATCACCGCCCACGCCGTAGTTGCCGGCGAGGATTTCGTCGTGGTTGCCGCTGGAGTTGCGGAAGTTGACCTTGTTGAAGCGGCCCATGTCGAGCGCCAGGTTGTTGATATCGGTGGAGGTCAGCGTGGCGCCATTGAAGATCGGCGGCAGCAGGCGCGCGTCACTCGACAGCAGCACCGGCGACTTGGGCATGAAGCCACCGACCTTCAGTTCGGACTTGGAGATTTTCATCTTGGCCACGCCGGAGAGGTCGCTGTAGGTGTCCGGGCCTTCGTCGCCAAAGGCGTTGGGCAGCAGGCCGGTGCCGGCACGCGCGTCGGAGGAATCCAGCTTCACGCCGAGGGCGGCGTAGAGGTCGACGCCGAAGCCGACCGTGCCTTCGGTGTAGCCGGACTTGGCGTTGAACATGAAGCCCTGCGCCCACTCCTCGCGCTTGGATTGCGCGGCGTTGTCCTGGCGGAAGTCGCGGTTGAAGTAGAAGTTGCGCATGGCCAGGTTGACCGTGCTGTCTTCGATGAAGTCTGCGCTGGCCTGCGTGGGCAGCGCCAGGATCGGGGGAAGTGCGAGCAGACCGCAGAGCTGCGCGAGCGAGCTTTTAGACATCGTGTTGGATTCCGTCTTGATTGTTTTTGTAGGTCTTCCGGGGCAAACACCGGTGCGAGCAAGCATGCGCAGGCCGCTCGCGCCTCAGGTATTGGGTTTTCCTTAAGTGGCCGTTCGGCGCAGGTAAACATGCAGTACAGGCCCCATCTGGCGGCAGCGCTTAAGCAATGCGAAAGACCGGCTTTCGCGATGCGAAATTGTCCGCCCCTGGCGAGTTGCCCATGCTGGCCCGAACTCGCCACTGCCCCAAGGTTTCGCTGCTATGAAAGACGCGCTGATCGTTTCGCCCCTGCGCACGCCCATCGGCAAGTTCGGCGGTGCCCTCGCCCCGCTGACCGCCGACCAGCTCGCCGCCACGCTGATCCAGACCCTGATGGCACGCCTCGACGTGCCGCCGACTTCCCTCGACGAGGTGATCGTCGCGCAGTCCTATGCCTCCAGCGAAGCGCCCTGCATGGGCCGCTACGCCGCGCTCGCCGCCGGCCTGCCGATCGAAGTGCCGGGCTACACCCTCGACCGCCGCTGCGGTTCCGGCCTGCAGGCGCTGGCCGATGCCGCCATGCACGTGCAGACCGGCCACGCCCAGGCGGTGCTGGTAGTCGGCGTGGAGAGCATGAGCAACATCGAGTACTACAGCACCGACCTGCGCTGGGGCGCGCGCGCCGGCAGCGTGAAATTCCACGACCGCCTGGAGCGCGGCCGCGAACGCTCACAGCCGGTGGAGCGCTTCGGGCGCATCTCCGGCATGCCGGAGACCGCCGAGAACCTGGCCCGCGACTACGCCATCAGCCGCGAGGACGCCGACCGTTTCGCCGTGCGCAGCCACCTCAACGCCGCGGCCGCCTGGCGTGACGGGCGCTTCGCCGATGAAGTGGTGGCGCTGAACGTGCCGGGCAAGCGCGGTACCAGCACCACGGTGGCGATGGACGAAGGCATCCGCGCCGACGCCAGCCTGGAGAGCATGAGCGGCCTGCGCGTGCTGCTGCCCGACGGCGTGTGCACCGCCGGCAACTCCAGCCAGCAGAACGACGCCGCCGCCGCCTGCCTGGTGGTGTCGCCGGAGTACGCCAAGCGCTACAACCTGCAACCGCTGGCGCGCCTGGTCGACTGGGCCGCAGCCGGCTGTGAACCCTCGCGCATGGGCATCGGCCCGGTACCGGCGGTGGCCAAGCTGCTCGAACGCACCGGCCGCAGCCTGGCCGAGATGGACCTGATCGAGGTCAACGAGGCCTTCGCCGCCCAGGCCCTGGCCGTGCTGCGCGCCTGGCAGATGGACGACATCGAGCGGGTCAACGTCAACGGTTCGGGCATCTCCCTCGGCCACCCGATTGGCGCCACCGGCATCCGCATCATGACCACCCTGCTCCACGAGATGCAGCGCCGCGACGCCCGTTACGGCCTGGAAACCATGTGCATCGGCGGTGGCCAGGGCATGGCCGCGCTGTTCGAACGGGTGTGAGGAGCGTTCGATGAACTGGATCGAAATCAACGGCAGCGCCCTGCGCTACCAACTGCGCCGTGTGGCTGAACCGCGCGCGACCGTGGTACTGATTCACGAGATGGGCGGCAGCCTGGAAAGCTGGGACCGGCACTTCGCCGAGCTGCCCGCCGACATGCAGGTGCTGCGCTACGACACCCGCAGTGCCGGGCTGTCGGAGAAGGTACTCGGTGAGCTGCACATCGACAGCCATGTCGCCGACCTCGCCGCGCTGCTCGATGCCCTGGATATCCCTGGCCCGGTGGCCCTGGCCGGGGTTGCCGTGGGTGCCGCCATCGCCATCCGCTTCGCCGCCTGCCACCCGCAGCGCAGCAGCCACCTGATCGGTATGGCGCCGGCCTGCGGCGTGGCCGACGCTGCCCGTGAAGCGACCCGCGCCCGTGCCGCTGCGCTGCGCCAGGAAGGCCTGCGCGAGCTGATTTCGGCGTTGCTGGAGAAGACCTGGCCGGCGCCGCTGCGCAGCAATGCCGAGGCGTTCGCCACCTATCGCCTGCGCTGGCTGGCGGCCGACCCCGAGGGCTTCGCCGCGACCTTCGCCATGCTTGCCGACCTGAACCTGGAGGCCGATCTGCCGCGCCTGCCGGCGCGCACCTTGCTGGTCGCCGGCGAGTACGACGGCTTGCGCCCGCCGCAGGAGATCGACCGCCTGGCCGGTTTCTCCGCGCACATCGAGGCATTACCGGTAGCCTCGGGGCATTTCATGCCGGTGCAGAGCCCGCGCCTGGTGCTGGCCCTGCTCAGCCAGTACGTGCTCGACGGGCGCAGCGGTGCGCAGATCTACCGCGCCTTCATGGCTACACCCGAGCACCGCGTCGGCGCCAGCCAGCATGCGGCTTGAGAGCCGGCATTAGCGGCGCCCTAAGACGCGCTTAAGCAGATCGCAACAGCCGCAGCGCCCGCGCCGCGACATAATCCGTACACGCCAGGCGGCCATCGCGCCGCCGCTTACAAGAACAAGATGAGGACAACCGCCATGATGCAGTCGCGCATGATCGGAGATATCAAGGTCACCCGCATTCTCGAATACGCCGGCCCGACTCACGATCCGGCCTTCCTGTTTCCGCAGATGGACAACAGCGTGCTCGACGAGCACCGCGACCTGATGGCGCCCAACCACTGGGTGCCGCACATGAACAAGCTGATCGTCACCATCCAGTTCTGGATCGTCCACGTCGGCAGCAACATCATCGTGGTCGACACCGGCGTGGGTAACTTCAAGCCGCGTGCCGGCATCCCGCGGATGAACATGCTCAACACCCTGGTGCGCGAGTGGATGATCGCCGCCGGTGCGCCGCCGGAGAAGGTCACCCACGTGGTCATCACCCACCTGCACTCGGACCACGTCGGCTGGAACACCACCTGGCAGGACGGCCGCTGGGTGCCGACCTTCCCCAACGCCACCTACTACCTGCCCAAGGACGACTTCGACTTCTGCGCCCAGGGCAAGAACAAGGAAGCCGGGGTGATCGACGTGTTCGGCGACTCGTTCTTCGACAGCGTCATGCCGATCATCAACGAAGGCCTGGCGCAGATGGCCGTGCCCGGCCAGGAGATCGCCGACTGCCTGGTGGTCGAACCGGCGCCGGGGCACAGCCCGGGCCAGGTGGTGTTCCGCGTGCGCTCGAATGGCGAGGAAGGCATCTTCTGCGGCGACATCCTGCACAGCCCGGTGCAGATCGTGCGCCCCGACATCAACTCCGGCTACTGCATCTGGGAAGACATCGCGCGCAAGACCCGCCTCGACTTCCTCAACCGCGCGGCCGACAGCGAAGCGCTGATCATGCCGGTGCACTTCGGTGAACCGCACTGCGGTTTCATCCGCCGCCAGGGCGACGGCTTCCACTTCGAGCCCTCGGGCTGGTAAGCCCGCCGACCAGCGGTCCTGCACGGTAGACGGTGGCGCTGCCCTGCCGACGAATGTCGCCTAGGCAGGGCCGCTGCCAGCCAGTACCGTGATTCATCACTTGGCAGGACGTACTCGACCATGGCGATGCATTTCGATATCACCGACTTCCGCTTGTTCATCAACATCGCGGAAACCAGCAGCCTCACCCGCGGCGCCGAGCGCTCATTCCTCTCGGTGCCGGCCACCAGCAACCGCATCAAGAACCTCGAAGACAACCTCGGCATGCGCCTGCTGGAGCGCTCGCCCCAGGGTGTGACGCTGACCAACGCAGGAAAGACCTACCTGCAGCACGCGCGAGTGATCCTCTCGCAACTGGAGCTGCTCACCGGCGACCTGCAGCAGTTCACCGAAGGCCTCAAGGGCCAGCTGCGCCTGCTGGCCAACACCACGGCCATCACCGAATACCTGCCACCGGTGGTGGGCGAATACCTGCGCAGCCACCCGGACGTGCACATCGACATGCGTGAGCGCCTCAGCGACGACATCGTCCGTGCCATCCGCGAGGGCAGCGCCGACCTCGGCATCGTCTCCGGCAGCGTGGTCACCGATGGCCTGCAGAGCGTGCCGTTCGTCTACAGCCGGCTGATGATCATCGCTCCGCAGGGCCACCCGATCCTCGAACAGGAAGAGGTGTTCTTCAAGGATGCCCTGGCCTACGAATTCGTTTCCCTGCTCGAAGGCAGCGCCCTGCACGTATTCCTCAACCGCGCCGCCTCGGCGCTGCACATCCCGTGGAATATCCGCGTGCAGGTCGCCAGCTCCGACGCCATCTTCCGTATGGTCGAGGCCGGCGCCGGCATCGCCATCGTGCCGCAAGCCGGTTTCGAGCGGCTCAAGGGCCGGCAGGATCTTGGCTCCTGCAAGCTGCTCGACCCCTGGGCGGTGCGCACCTTCCAGCTCTGCGCCCAGGACTTCGACGGCCTGTCGACCTTCGCCCGCGATTTCGCCGACAGCCTGATCGACTGGTACCGCACCCCGGACACCCCCGCCATCCAGGCTTAAGCCGCGGTTAAGCGGGGCTTTCGCAGAGTGAAATTGTCTGCCCCGCATGGGTCTGGGAGCCTTGTCGACCAGACCTGCACGCGCGCCTGCCTGCATCACCGGCGCCTGCCAACAAGGAACCTGCCATGCCTGCACACCGCTGGAAGCACCGCCCCGACGGCTCCAACTGGGGCGACTTCGGCCCCGACGACCAGATCGGCCGGCTCAACCTGCTGACCCCGGAAAAGGTCCGTCAGGGCATCGCCGAGGTCCGCGAGGGCCTGGCCTTCTGCCTCAGCCTGCCGCTCGACTATCCCGGCGGCAATGCGATGAACGTCAACCGCCTGCCGCCGATCCTGCGCCCGCTGCTGCGCAAGGGCGGGGTCAACATGAACTACGCCTACGAGCGCATCGAAGAAGGCCGCCCGGACGTGCTCAGCGACGACCTGGCGATTCTCCACCTGCAGTACTCGACCCAGTGGGACGCGCTGTCCCACGTCGGCGCGCTGTTCGACGCCGACGGCGATGGCGTGGCCGAACCGCTGTACTACAACGGCTTCACTGCCGGTGGCGACGTCGAGGGGCCGGACGACCTGGCCGACTGCGGCATCGCCGGGGCGATCAAACCGCACAGCACTTCCTGTGCCCACGCCCTGGGTATCGAGCGCATGGCCGAGACCTGCGTGCAGGGCCGCGGCGTGATGATCGACCTTCACCATCACTACGGCCTGGGCCGCACCCACGTCGGTTACGACCAGCTGATGCGCGTACTGGAGGCCGACAAGGTCGAGGTCGAGGCCGGCGACCTGGTCTGCCTGCACACAGGCTACGCCGAGGCGCTGCTGGGGATGAACAAGAACCCCGACCCGAAGGAGCTGGAGCGCCTCGCTGCGGTGCTCGATGGCAACGACGGGCGCCTGCTCAACTGGATCACCGACAGCAACCTGGTGGCCATCGCCGCCGACAACTACTCAGTGGAAATCTTCCCCTCCGGCGAGCCGGGCAGCTGCTGCTCGGTGATGCCGCTGCACCACCACTGCCTGTTCAAGCTCGGCGTGCACCTGGGCGAGCTGTGGCACCTCACGCCACTGGCCAACTGGCTGCGCGCCAACGGCCGCAACCGCTTCCTGCTCACCGCCCCGCCGCTGCGCCTGCCGGGTGCCGTGGGTGCGCCGCTGAACCCTGTCGCCACTGTCTGAAGTCGAGGAAATGTTCGTGTCCAAACAACGTGTACTGATCACCGGCGGTGCCTCCGGCATCGGCGCCGCCATCGCCGAACGCTGCCGCCAGGACGGCTACGAGCCGGTCATCATCGACCGCATCGGCGACGGCCTGATCGCCGACCTGAGCGACACCGCCGCCACCGCTGCCGCCCTGCAGGAAGCCCTGGCCGATGGGCCGATCACCCGCCTGGTCAACAACGTCGGCATGGTCTGCCCGGCCAGCGCCGAGGAGCAGAGCTTCGAGGAGCTGGAGCGGGTCTGGGCGCTCAACCTGCGCTGCTCGCTGCAGTGCATGCAGGCGCTGTTGCCGGGCATGAAGGAGGCCGGTTTCGGGCGTATTCTCAACATGTCCTCGCGCGCCGCTCTGGGCAAGGAGCTGCGTAGCGCCTACGCCGCGACCAAGGCCGGGCTGCTCGGCATGACCCGCGTCTGGGCGCTGGAACTGGGCCGCCACGGCATCACTGCCAACGCCATCGGCCCGGGGCCAATCCGCACCGAACTGTTCGAGCGTGCCAACCCGCCGGACAGCCCGCGCACCCAGGCGATCATCGACTCGGTGCCGGTCAAGCGCCTCGGCGTGCCGGAGGATATCGCCCAGGCGTCGTCGTTCTTCCTCGATCAACGCAGCGGCTTCGTCACCGGCCAGGTGCTGTATGTCTGCGGCGGCATGACCGTCGGTGTAGCCGGCGTCTGAAGCCGTCCGTTCAGCGGGCGCACGGAGCGCCCGCCGCCTCTCTCGTCCACGCCCGCAGCACGCCTTAACCGCCGGTTAAGCAGCCCTTCCGCAGACTGAAATTGTCGCCTTCCGAACGCGCTGGCAAGCTGATTTTCATGCGGGGAAAACCCGTTGCAGGGCCTCTGCAACGCAGGCACACGCCGGTCCCCGACGTCACAAGAAGAGAAAGGACAACCGCATGATCGACAAGCTTTCCCCCAGCGCCGCCGCCGCGCTGGCCGATATCCCCGACGGCGCCACCATCGCCGTTGGTGGTTTCGGCGGCGCCGGCATGCCCGAAGACCTGATCGACGCACTGATCGCCCAGGGCGCCCGCGACCTGACCCTGGTCAGCAACAACGCCGGCCAGGGCGATACCGGCCTCGCCGCGCTGCTCAAGGCCGGCCAGGTGCGGCGCATCCTCTGCTCCTATCCACGCATGAGCGGCTCGCATGTGTTCGAGGAGCTGTACCGCGCCGGCAAGCTGGAACTGGAGATCATCCCCCAGGGCAACCTGGCCGAGCGCCTGCGCGCCGCCGGCTGCGGCATCGGCGGGTTCTTCACCCCGACCGGCTACGGCACGCTGCTGGCCGAGGGCAAGGAAACCCGCGAGATCGACGGCCGCCACTACGTGCTCGAAGCGCCGATCCATGTCGACTACGCACTGATCAACGCCGAGGTCGGCGACCGCTGGGGCAACCTGGTGTACCGCAAGACCGCGCGCAACTTCAGCCCGGTGATGGCCATGGCCGCGCGCCACACCATCGCCTCGGTCGGGCGCATCTGCGAACTCGGCGAGATCGATCCGGAGCAGGTGGTCACGCCCGGCATCTTCGTCAAACGCATCGTTCAGCGCCGCGCGCCGGCATCCACTCAGCAGCAGGCAGGGTAAGCGACATGGACAAGGAAACACGCAACGCCATGGCCGCCCGCGTGGCCCGCGACATCCCCGAAGGCGCCTACGTCAACCTGGGCATCGGCCTGCCGACGATGGTGGCCAACCACCTGCCGGCGGACAAGGACATCTTCCTGCACAGCGAGAACGGCGTGCTCGGCCGCTGGACCGGCGCGCCGGTCGGCGAGGAAGACTGGGACATGATCAACGCCGGCAAGGAGCCGATCAAACTGGAGCCCGGCGCGGCGTTTTTCCACCACGCCGACTCCTTCGGCATGATGCGCGGCGGCCACCTCGACATCTGCGTGCTCGGCGCCTTCCAGGTCTCCGCCACCGGCGACCTGGCCAACTGGCACACCGGCGCGCCGGACGCGATCCCGGCGGTCGGCGGCGCCATGGACCTGGCCATCGGCGCCAAGCGCATCTACGTGATGATGGAGCACCTCGACAAGCAGGGCCGCAGCAAGGTGCTGCCGCAGTGCAGCTACCCGCTGACCGGGCTCGGTTGCGTCAGCCGGGTGTACACCGACCTGGCCACGCTGGAGATCACCGCCGAGGGGGTGAAGGTCATCGAACTGGTCGGCGACATCAGCGCCGCTGCGCTGCAGGACGCCACCTCGGTGCCGCTGGATTTCTCCGCCGTCGCCGCGCAACCGCGTGAACTCAGCCGCAGTGCCAGCGCCGCGCTGAGCCCGGCACAGTGACGCGCTGACATGGCTACTGCCGCCAACGCCCGCGCCTGGGACCAGCGCGACCTCACCGAACTGCTCTCGCTCGAACACAACGGGCAGAACAGCTACCGCAGCGAGGTCTGCGACACCAATGCCAATGGCCGCGTGTACGGCGGCCAGCTGCTCGGCCAGGCCCTGTGGGCAGCGGCGCAGACGGCAGCGGGACGCAGCCCGAGCATGTTGCAGATGACCTTCCTGCAGGGTGCCCGCCCGCAGGATGGCATCGAATACAGCGTGGAAACCCTGCAGGACGGTCGGCGCTTTTCCACCCGCCACCTGTACGGCGTGCAGGGCACCGGCCTGGTGTTCAGCGCCAACGCCTCGTTCCAGGTGGCCCAGGCGCACCCCGGCGATCCGCATCGCCTGGCCCGCACGGCGCCCGACCCGGAGAACCTGCCAACCCTTGCCGAACTGGCAGCACGCTACCCGCAGCACAGTGAAGCGGTGCAGCTGCGTTTCTCCGGCAGGCCGGTGCTGGACGTACGGCCGATCCACCCGGAAGGCTACTTCGAGCACCCCGCCGAGCAACGCGAGATCGCCTACTGGATTCGCCTCAACCAGCCTCTGGTCGGCGAGGGTTGCCTGCACCACGCGGCGCTGGCGTACATGTCCGACAGCTGGCTCAACGGCAGCCTGGCACCGCCGCTGGGCATGTTCGAGCTGTGGCAGCACTACTACATCAGCAACCTCAACCACACGCTGTGGTTCCACAGCCTCGAACTCAACGCCAACGACTGGCTGCTGTTCGTCAACGATGCGGTGCGCAGCCTCTCCGGCCGTGGCCTGGCGATGACGCACATCTACCAGCGCGATGGCCGGCTGGTCGCGAGCATGGCCCAGGACATGCTGATTTCGCCGCGCAATGCCTGATTTCACAGGCACTTAGGGGAGTCGAAAGGCAGGCTTTCGTAAAGGCAAATGGGCGGCAGGAACAATCTGCCGCATGCTCCGAATCGTAGAAAAAAGACACCGCGTACGTGCGCCTCGACGCGCACGACGCAAGCGGCACCCTCGGCCAGGACGGCTACCATGCCCGGCTCAGGCCGGGTCCGAAACAGACGTCATGGCGTGATGCGCCATGAGCCGACATCCAATAACAAGAAGGACGGTCAACATGTTCGAATGGTACAAAACAGGCTCCTCACGGGAGCGCAAGACTTTCTGGGCCTGCTTCTCCGGCTGGGCGCTGGATACCTACGACGCACAGATGTTCAGTTTCCTGCTGCCGGCGCTGATGGCGCTGTGGCAGATCTCCAAGGGCGAAGCCGGCGTACTCGGCACCGCGGCACTGCTGTCCGCCTCCCTCGGCGGCTGGATCGCCGGTATCCTCGCCGACCGCTACGGCCGTGTGCGCATCCTGATCTTCACCATCTGCTGGTTTACCTTCTTCGGTGCCCTGGCCGGCTTCACCACCACCTACGAACAGATGCTGGTCGTGCGCACCCTGCAGGGCCTCGGCTTCGGTGGTGAGTGGGCAGTCGGCGCGGCGCTGATGGCCGAGGTGATCCGTCCGCAGCATCGCGGCAAGGCACTCGGCTTCGTGCAGAGCGGTTTCGCCCTCGGCTGGGCCCTGGCCGCCGTGATCATGACCGCCCTGCTGGCCTGGCTGCCGCAGGAAATCGCCTGGCGCGTGGCCTTCTGGGTCGGCGTGATTCCGGCCGGTTTCGTGCTGTTCATCCGCCGTCACGTCAAGGACCCGGAGATCTACAAGCAGGCCACCGCCAAGGTGCAGGAAAAAGCCTCGTTCCTCTCCGCCTTCCGTCCCGGCATCATCCGCCTGACCCTGCTCGGCGCGATGCTGGTGACCGGTCTGCAGGCCGCCGCCTACACCATCATGGCCTGGCTGCCGACGCTGATGGTGTCCGAGCGCGGCCTCACCCCGGGCCCGGTGATCTTCACCATGCTGGTCATGTGCGCAGGTGCCTTCGCCGGCTTCGTCGTCACCTCCTGGCTGGCTGACCGCTATGGCCGCCGCCCGGCCCTGCTGCTGTTCAGCGTCGGGGCGTGGATCTTCACCGTGATCTACATGCTGGTCCCGCTGAGCACCAACCTGCTGCTGGTCATGGCCTTCCCGGTCGGCGCCTTCGCCACCGGCATCTTCGCGGTCCTCGGCCCATTCCTCAGCGAGCTGTTCCCGACCCATGTGCGCACCACCTGCATGGGCTTCTCCTACAACCTCGGCAAGTCCCTCGGCGCACTGTCCATCGCCGGCGTCGGTGTACTCTCCGAGCGCATCGGCCTGACCCAGTCGATCGGCACCTTCTGCCTAGTCGCCTACGCCCTGTCGGTCACCGCCGTCCTGCTGCTGCCGGAGACCCGTGGTGTTCGCCTGGAAGACGTCGACGCCAAGGTGCTCGGTGATACCGACGATGCCGACACCCCGCTCAACGGCCAACTGAGCCAGAGCAAGATCTGACCCCTGAACAGGAGAGCGTCATGCTGTATTGCGTAAAGATGGATGTGAACATTCCGCGGGACATTCCCGCGGACGAGATCGAAGCCATCAAGGCGGCGGAAAAGGCCCGCGCCATCGAATTGCAACAGGCAGGCAAGTGGCCGCACCTGTGGCGTGTGGTCGGTCAGTACTCGAATATCAGCATCTTCGATGTAGAGAGCAACGACGAGCTGCACGCCCTGCTGTCGAGCCTGCCGCTGTTCCCGTTCATGACCATGCAGGTCACGCCGCTGGCCAAGCATCCGTCGTCCATCGTCTGAGCCTGCATGCGGCGACCATCCGGTCGCCGCATGTGTATTGAAGGCACGCGTTGCCGGAAGCGTTTCGGCGCGCGGCAAAGCCACCAGCAGGTTTTTCAACGCAGGCTTCTGGCGCGCACGGCGCACCCCACGGCCTGAGGCGCCAACGGATACAGCGCTTTTTCTTCCCCCTTTTTCGCGGCTGGCCAATGCCGGCCGCATCGTCTTCACGAGTTCGCCATGGCCACGTTGCTGCAGCCCGACACCTTCGATCTGTCCCCGCTGATCCGCCCCAGCGACACGGTGCTGTGGGGCCAGGCCAACGCCGAGCCGCTGCCGCTGACCACCGCGCTGATGGCGCAGCGGCAGCGCATCGGCCGCTTCCGGGTGATGCTCGGCATCGCCAACAGCAGCACCTGCCGCCCCGAGCACGCCGACTGCATTGACTTCCTCGCCTACTGTGGCGCCGGTGCCAACCGCGAACTGGCCAATGCCGGGGTGCTCGACATCCTGCCCTGCCACTACTCGCAACTGCCGCAGATGATCCGCAGCGGCGCCCTACGCATCGACGTACTGCTGCTGCAACTGGCCCCTGCCGATAGCAATGGCCGCTACAGCCTGAGCCTGGCCCACGAGTACCTGCTGCCGGCGCTGGACACGGCCCGCGTGGTGATCGCCGAGGTCAACCAGCAGGCGCCGCGCACCTTCGGCGAGCGCACCCTGGGCGCCGATGACATCGACTACATCCTGCATACCGACCGGGCACCGCTGGAGAACCCGCCCAGCCGCATTCGCGAGGCCGACGCACAGATCGCCTGGCACATCGCCGGGCTGGTCGAGGATGGCGCCACCCTGCAGATGGGCATCGGTGCGATCCCCGATGCGGTACTCGGCGCCCTCGCCGACCACCAGGACCTCGGCGTGCACTCCGGCAGCCTCGGCGACGGCGTCGCCCAGCTGATGCAGAGCGGCGCCATCACCAACGCGCGCAAGTCGCTGGACCGCGGCGTAAGCGTCGGCGGCATCCTCCTTGGCAGCCGCCTGCTGCACGATTTCGCCCACGACAACCCGGCGATACTGCTGCGCTCTACCGCCTACACCCACGATCCCGATGTGCTCGCCGCCCAGAGTCGCCTGGTGGCGATCAACGCGGCAGTGGAGGTCGACCTCAGCGGCCAGGTCAACTCTGAGGTAGCCGCCGGCAGCTACATCGGTGCAGTCGGCGGCGCACTGGATTTCCTGCAGGGCGCTCGCCGCTCTCGTGGTGGGCTGCCGATTATCGCCCTGCCCTCCACCGCCGGCAGCACCAGCCGGATAGTTGCGCGCCTGAACGGCCCGGCGACCATTCCACGCAGCGAGGCTGGCCTGATCGTGACCGAGTTCGGTATCGCCGACCTGAGGGGAAAAACCATGAAAGAGCGGCTCCAGGCCATGCTCGACATCGCCAGTCCCCAGCATCAGGACCAGCTGGAAAGGGAGCTATCCCGAATGAACCCGGCATCCGCGAATTAAAGAATGCCTCCATAAACGCGGCGACCTAGAACCAGGTCGCGCCATCTGTCGGCTGATTGCCCTGCCTCTGCTCTCCTTCCTCGAGGCCCCCATGCTCATCGGGCTATGTCTGCTGGTATGCGGTGCAATCGATGTATCAACTGGCATGGAAGTGCAGGAGGCAGCCGGTGTCCCACTGATGTCCAACTCCATGGAGCTCTGCAGTATCGGCGGCCTGACTGGCGCGGGCGCGATCATCGGTCGGGGAAGTGATGGACTGACGTTGGCGATTCCTAGCGGCGTGGTTCTGACAATCAGCCTTCTCGTGCTGGTGCGCAACGCTGGACAGGAGGGGCTGCTGCTTTCCGCCTGTGCTCTTCCGTCCCTCGGCCTCCGGCGCTAGCCCCCCGCATACCGGGGCAAAAAAAACGCCACACGAAGTGGCGGTCTGCTGTAGAGCAAAGGTCATCCTGACAAGGAGCATTAACTGGGATGCCTTTCCGAGATCGACAGTTCGAACCTTCACCGTCTCGTTGGGGTCATTTAGCGACGAGCGGTCCTCATCATTGCAGTAGAGCCTCCTGCCGCTCCGTTGGGAGGCTCGGATCTGATGCGAGAGAAAACAACAATGAACTGGCTGATTACCTATCGCACGGCCGAAGGCCTCATGAAGAAAGTACCCGTGCACGAAATCAAGATGCCCAACCACCGTGCAGTGGCCGAGAGGGTGTTGATGGATGCCTACGACAACCAGCCTCCACTGCCGCTCGGCGACTTCTCGTCCGCCGAGTGGCTGGACCGCTGCAAGGTAGAAATCGTCAACATCGACGTACTGGCAGCCTCCAGGTAGCAAGCACACCTGCGCCGTGAGGCGCTCTGCTTCGGCACCGACCGATGAAGCGAATGGACTCGCTTCGGGTATTCACTCCGCTTTCGCCATGCGCACCCCGACAGCACAGTTCGAGATGGTCACACCTCGGGACAGCGACGAGCGACTCACCCCGCTCGCTTGGCCGAGACAAGCTCACCGATCTTTTCCAGCCGGGCCCGCACGATGTTCCAGCTTATCCCCAGCACGCGTCCCGTCTGCAACTGATTGCCACGGCAGAAGCGATAGGCCGATCAAAGATCGGTCTCCTCGATATGCTCGTACAGGTTGGGAATGTTCTACTCGAACAACTCGTTGAGTACCGCGTCCAGATCCACCGTTTCCAGGCTCACATGGCTGGAGAGCTGAACGGACTCCTCCTGGCGGATACCGGCACTGCGCATCTCGACCCAGTGCAGATCCCCCCAGCTGTACCAGCTGAAGATGGCCAACCCAACTCCGGGCAAACGAGAGTCTTCATAGAACGGGCAGACATGGCGATCTTCCCCGACTATTGCGCGTGCACCCATTCGACACGATTGCGCCCCGAACCCTTGCCTCGGTAAAGCGCGGCATCTGCTTGCTGCATCGACTCGTCGAGAGCTTGCACGCTGGAGAAAGCATCCGAGACACCAATGGTTGCAGTGCATCGGATCGGCCGATCCAGACCAGCGCCCGATACTTCGCTGCTTTCGATCGCTGCTCGCGTGCGCTCTGCCAGTTGCATGGCACCGATCTTGTCAGTATCCAGGGCAATGACTACGAACTCCTCCCCACCCAGCCGGCAGGTCAGATCACCTTGGCGGGCAGTGGTATTGAGCACCTTGGCAATGTGGCATAGCACCAGATCACCTACCTTGTGGCCGTAGGTATCGTTGATGCGCTTGAAATGATCGATGTCCACGATCAGCAGATGGGCAGCTCCGGCAGTTCGGGAGCAAAAGTGCGCATCCAGTTGGTCCAGCAGGCCGCGGCGGTTCAGCAAGCGTGTGAGTGGGTCATGGGCAGCCATGGTACGCAGCTCATCCGTGAGACGACGCAGGACCAGCCAAACAGCGCAAGGAGGAAGTACCGTCCCCAAGAATGACATGTAGATATAGAAGATCTGCTGGAAGCTGCTGTTCATATCAAGCGCCTCCAATCCTCCAGAGAGAATTATCACCAACTTCGCGGCATTCAGCGCACAGATACCGCCTATCAAGATGGCGAAAACGACCATCTCGACGCGTAGATCTTTCGCAAGCGTCCGTCTGGCATAGAGCACTGCCACCGTCATGGCCATGAAAAGCAAAGTACACGCACCAGCCAACAATGCATGACGCGCCTCAGTACCGAGCATCGACTGCACCAGCACCTGTACCGCCGTGTAGCTAACAGCCAGCCCGAGCAACGAACCCCACACCGGGACCGGGCGATCAAAGAATCGCATCGCGCCCAGCACATAGGCTGCAGGAGCGCAGATCGTCAGCGTATGGTCGACGATACTCATCACGCCCCCACTCGCAGGGGCGTCCAGCAACTGCATGATGTAAGCCAGCCCAAGCAGTAGGTTGCCCGCTGCAAAGACCTCCATGCCCATCTTCTTGCCGTTCAGCCGGGTGCTGATCAACAGGAACATCACGCAAAAACAAAGCAGGTGCACGCAGAGCATGCCGAGAATAACGGTGGTAACCATGGAATCGCGCAACTGAAGAGCAGAAGGAGCCGAGCACCGAAGAACTGGAAGAGCCCATATTTCGGGAAATCCAGGTGCACCACAGATCGGGTTTATAACACAGGAAGGCAATCACTCAGCCGCGCGTGCGCTATCCCCTTGGGAGCGAGGCCGAGGGGGGCAACACCGGACTTCAGGGTGTCGCCATAGCAATGGCGAGCGTACCCGGTTAGGTACACCACTACACTGCAGGACCTCGACAATAAGTGGCCTATCGCCCGATAGCCGGCAGCCCTCGCGACCTGGCCAGACAACCTGCCATCATAGCCCGTCGAACACCATGAACTGGTGCCCCGTACAATTTGAGGGGGCTGCACCGATGGCATAGACTACCGCGCCCCTGAAGTCTGAGTGCCTGTGAGGCATTTACGCTTACCTACGACGAGGAAGCGAGGAATGAATCCTCACGCTCGACATTCGATATCGTTAACTTACTTGCTGGCTGGACTGTGGCGCTCTCGCCAGCTCATCGGGCGAATGATTCGCAGTGAAGTGATCGGCCGATACAAGGGCTCGGCACTCGGGCTGGGCTGGTCCCTCGTCCACCCTCTATTGATGTTGAGCGTCTACACCTTTGTGTTTTCCATCGCCTTCAAAGCGCGCTGGGGCACGCATGAAGGTGAAAGCAAGGTGATGTTCGCCATCATCCTGTTCATCGGAATGATCGTGCATGGCCTGTTTTCCGAAATCCTCAACCGCTCGGCGACGTTGATTCCGGATAACGTCAACTACGTGAAGAAAGTGGTCTTTCCGCTGGAAATATTGCCGGTGGTGGTCACGGGAGCGGCAGTTTTTCATACCCTGATCAGCCTGCTGGTCTGGCTGCTTTTCTACCTGGTTTGCGTGGGGGTGCCCGACTGGCACGCCCTGTTCCTTCCGCTGATTATTTTTCCACTGGTTCTGCTTTCGCTCGGCGTAAGCTGGGTCCTGGCGGCCGTGGGAGCCAGTTTCCGCGATGTGGGGCAGACGACCTCGATCATCACAGCCATTCTATTGTTCCTCTCGCCGGTGTTTTATCCCATCGAGAACATACCTCAAGCACTTCATCCTCTGATCATGGCTAATCCGCTGACGTTCGTGATCGAGCAGGCACGTGCCGTCCTGATCTGGGCCCAAATGCCGGATCTAGCCGGTTTGCTGGTCTATTGGACGTTGGCCCTGCTGGTGTTCTGGGCAGGGTTCGTCTGTTTCCAGAAGTCACGCACGGGGTTTGCCGATGTGCTCTGACATCGCCATCAGCGTCAGCGGCATCGGCAAGGTCTTTCGCATATACGACAGTCAGCGCTCCCGGCTGCTGCAGGTTTTCCGCAAGAAACAGCTCTACAAGGAGTTCCCAGCCCTCCAAGGTGTTTCCTTCGTTATCCGAAAAGGCGAGACCGTTGGCATCGTCGGGCGAAACGGCAGCGGCAAGTCGACGCTGCTACAGATCATCTGCGGAACATTGACGCCCTCCGAGGGAGAGGTATCTATCTGGGGGCGGGTAGCAGCGCTTCTGGAGCTCGGGGCGGGGTTCAAGCCCGAATTCAGCGGTCGCGAGAACGTCTACATGAATGCCTCGGTGATGGGGCTTTCCGACATGGAGATCACGGAGAGATTTTCAGCCATCGAAGCATTCGCGGACATCGGCGAGTTCATCGACCAACCGGTAAAGCTGTATTCCAGTGGCATGCTGGTTCGCCTGGCATTCGCCGTCGCCATTCATGTCGACCCACAAATCCTGATAGTCGACGAGGCGCTGGCTGTGGGCGACGAGCTTTTTCAGCGCAAATGCTTCGCCAAAATAGAGGAAATCAAGGCTCAAGGCGCAACCATCCTGTTTGTGTCACACGCCAGCAATACCGTCTTGGGCCTTTGCGATCGCGCGATCTTGCTAGATGGAGGCAGGAAACTCGCCGAGGGCCATCCCAAGGTGGTCATTGCTCACTACCAGCGATTACTCAACGCTCCAGCGGAAAAGGCCACCCAGCTGCGAGAGCAGATTCTCGCAGGCGTAGTTGCGACGGATATAGAGTCGACACCGGCCGCCCACGGCATGCTACTCGCCAGCCCAGCGGCAGAAGACAGTTTCGATCCGCATCTCGTTTCCCAGACGGTACTTTCCTACGAACCACGCGGTGCACAGATTACCGACCCTGGACTGTACAACTCTCAGGGCCAGAAGGTTAATTGCCTCAAGACCGGCGATACCTACAGCTACCGGTACCGCGTTCACTTCGAGCGGGACGCAAACAATGTCCGCTTCGGTATGCTACTGAAAACCACGACGGGGGTGGAGCTCGGCGGTGCCACCTCCGCCAAGCAGATCGCCAACGGCATTCCGACCATTACCTGCGGCTCGGTTCTTTCCGTCGAGTACCGTTTCACCTGCCACCTCAACGAAGGCGTTTATTTCCTCAATGCTGGCGTCTCTGGCGACTGTGGAGATGGCTTCCAGCACCTTCACCGAGTGCTGGATGCGCTGTGCTTTCGAGTCAACCCAGACAACACCGGCTTCGGGCTTGGTAGCGTGGACTTTTCCTGCACTCCGCACTGGTCATTGGATGAGTAGTCCATGCTGAACTTCATTTGCATAGGTGCGCAGAAAAGCGGTACGACTTGGCTCCATGCGACACTGAGCCGCCATCCATCGATCGCATTCCCCGGCGGTAAGGAAGTTCACTACTGGGATGCTCATCTGGCCAAGGGAATCAGCTGGTACAAAGAGCTATTCCTCGACGACAGCCACTGCAACGGTGACATCACTCCCGCCTATGCGATCCTGCCAGTGGATGTCATCCGTCAAATGCACGCCAACTTCCCGTCAATACCTTTCATCTACCTAGTTCGAAACCCCATTGAGCGAGCCTGGTCCGCTGCTCGAATGGCTGTACTGAGGGCTGAAATGAGCTACCCGGAGGCCTCGGACCAGTGGTTCATCGACCACTTCAGGTCGGCAAGCTCCCTGTCGCGTGGTGACTATGCGAAGTGCCTGGAAAATTGGTTCTCGGTCTACCCCAGGGAACGCTTCCTGATCGCACGCTACGAAGACGTCTTCCGTGAACCGATCATCTTCGCCAACAAGGCGCTGAGACACATCGGCCTGGGCGCATTCTTTACCGAAGCAGATCAAGATGTCTTGGCCGAACCGGTATTCGAAGGCCCAGGATATGCACTGCGCCCGGCCTTGCTCGAAGTCCTGCTGGATCTGTACGCAGACAGGATCGATGCGCTGAGCAACCTGCTGGGTGAAGACTTCTCAGCGTGGAAGGAGATCCAGCCTTGCCCTCGATGAATGACAATGGCGTGCTCGTTCTCGGCATGCATCGCAGTGGCACCAGCGCCGTGGCCGCCTGCCTGGAGCGGCTGGGCGTGAACATGGGTGACGCGCTCGTCGCTGCCGATGAATGGAACTCCAAAGGGTACTTCGAGGAGCAGCGAATCGTCGCCTTCAACAATCTACTGCTGGAGATGCAAGGGTTGCGCTGGGACGCGCCCCTGCCTGCGCCCTCAGCGCTGCAAGCTCAGTGTTTCGGGCAGGTGGCATCGGCGTCAGCACTGCTCCACGAGCTGTTCGCCGGCGCATCCGTGTGGGGGTTCAAAGATCCCCGAATGTGCCTGCTCGCACCGTTTTGGCAGCCAGTCTTCAGCTCAATGCAACTGCGGCCCAGAATGCTCCTGGTCCTCCGACATCCGGCCGAAGTCGCCAACTCCCTGGCACACCGTGACGGGATATCCATCCGCCGAGCGGGTTGGCTGTGGTTCACATACCTGCTGGGGGCACTGGACTACGCGCGGAGCGCCGACGACAGCAGGCTGATCGATTTCGCCGACTTGCTGGGCGAGCCGGCTCGACAATTGGTCGAGCTGCGAGACTGGCTTGAGCTACCACTGGATGATGAAGCATGCGAGCGCTTCGCCGATGACTTCATCTCCCCTCGGCTCGCACGAAGCACAAATGCCCAGGCAACTGGTCTCCACCCCTTGGTCATTCGCGCCTATGACTACTGGCGAACTACTGCATGCGGCAAACCGTTCGCAACAGATTGGCTCCATAGCCCCGAGTGGCTAGCCATCCGGCAAGCCTTCGAACACGAGATAAAACCCGATCTGGAAACTGTGCAACGGTTCTTCGAGGGCGATCGCCAAGCCTTGATGAGCGACGCCAGGATAGCGGCAACGAGCCATGGACTAGCCAACAGCGAGCAGCTTGCCGTGGCGCGGCTCGACCAGATTACCTCCCTGGACACGCAGCTGAAGCGCACCTCGGAGGCATTGGCAATCGCAGATAGTCTGGTCCTGCAGCGGCAGGACGAGATCGAGGCACTGAATCGAGAAATGACGATCCGGGGAGAACGCTGGACGCAGATGGAGCAGGCCATGGGCGAGCGGGAGAAGGCTTGGGCCGAGCATTTTTCCGAACTCGAGCACCTGGCCGAAGATCGGCTAAGGGACCTTCACGACCTTGACCAACAGCTCGCACAAACGACTGACGCTCTGGCTCGAGCAGAAAAGCTTGCCCTGCAACGCCTGGCAGACATCGAGGCGCTGGATCGGGAAATGAGTGAGCGCAGCGAGCGCTGGATGCGAGTGGAACAGGCCTTGGGCGAACGGGAGAGGGCTTGGGCCGAACGATTTTCCGAGCTCGAGCGCGTGGCCGAAGAGCGACTGCGATGTATCCACGGGCTCGATCAGCAGCTCAAACTGACCAGCGAAGGATTGGCGCGCGCGGAACGACTAGCCCTGGAGCGCCTAGCGGAACTGGAGAAGGCGAGACTGGCGACATGACCCACCATTCTGCCGATCCTTCACAGTCGCCATCCTCGGCGTCGACTTTTATCTGCCAGATCGACCGCGTCGTGCACAACACCCATGCCATTTTTGGTTACGGCTGGGCCTTGGACCGTGCCGGTAACATCATGCGTGGCATGCTTCAGCTGCAGTTCGCCGATAGCAGTGGCATATCCACGCGGATATCGATGGAGCGCGCAAGGGAAGATGTCGCGACAGCCTTTCCCGACTACCCGCAGGCCGCTCAGGCAGGCTTCATGTTCATGGCGGGGTGGGGAAAGAAAGCCCCCAGAAGGGCCGAGCTGGTCTTCGAAATGTTCGATGGCTGCCTGCAGCGCATCGAGCTGAGCCTGAGCACCATCAGCACGACGGGCGAGCTGGCATGTTCGCCCGAACCTCGCTACCTGGTCGATCGGGTTCTGGCTCACCTGCGCCAGGGCAGAATCGGCGAATTGGTCCGCAAAGCCCTCAATCGTCTGCCCCTCAATGCAAAGCCGGCCGGCGAAATTGGCCATGACCTGGCGGCAGTTCTGCATGGAAGGCAGTGCCGTCTGGTGATCGATCACTCCATGGGCGGTGGTGCCAACCTGTTCCGCGAGCGGATGGTATCCGACTGGCTGGCCTCTGGAGACGCGGTGGTACTGCTCAGCTTTCGTCTCGCCGAAATGGTCCCCTTCATCGAGGTAAGCACACTCCAGAACAAGATCGCTCTAACGCTGCAACGACTCGACGAGGTAACCGACATCCTGAGGGGGACGACTCTGACGGAGATTTTCTTCAACTGCGCGGTTTCCTTCCCCTGCGCAGAGGAAGTCCAACAACTCATACTCTCCCTCAAGCACCGTTTCTCAACGCGCCTGGTGGTGGCGATGCACGAGTACTTCCTGCTATGCCCCTCGGCATTCCTGCTCGACACGAGTGATCAGTTCTGCGGTGTGCCATCGATAGACCGTTGCCATGCCTGCCTACCCTCTCACCTCGACGGCTTCGCCTCACTGGCCGGAGAGCGCTCCATCGAACGATGGCGCTCTATGTGGAGCGAAGTTCTCATGGTTTCCGATGAGGTGCTCTGCTTCTCGGCGTCTACCCAGCGCCTGCTCGCAAGTGCCTACCCGTTCGCGGCCGGGCGAGCAACACTTCGCCCGCATCGGGTGGATCACCTGCGCCCGGTGCATCTGCCGAAGCGGGAGCAGTCGCTCTTGACGGTGGGAGTGATCGGAGCAATCTCTCAACACAAGGGAGCGCGGGTCGTTGCCGACCTGGCCAACGCCATCATCGCAGCCGGCGCAAACATCCGAATCGTGATTGTTGGCAGCATCGATGCATCCTGTCCGACTGAAGTGGTCGCACAAACCGGGCCGTATCAGCGGGACGACCTGCCGGACCTGATCGAAAAAAACCAGATCGACCTAGCCTTGCTGCCGTCCATCTGCCCCGAAACGTTCTCCTTCGTCGCGCATGAGATCGTCTCGCTAGGACTTCCGCTCCTGTGCCTCGATCTGGGTGCACAGGCCGACCTGGCACGTAGCCTGCCCTCCGGATGGGTATCCCCGCGCCAGGATGGCCCGGGGCTGCTCAAAGAGCTCATCGCATTCGACCGCCACCTCAATCCCCTGCGCCTGAAGGTACTCAGTTGAAAAAGATCCACGTATATACGAGCGCAGCCTGCAACTACGTTCCAAAGGCTCGCGCCCTGGTCGAGTCGATCAGGCGATTTCATCCCGATTGGATCGTGCACCTGGCGCTCTCGGACGAAATACCAGCGGGTCTGGATCTGTCGAACGAAGTGTTCGATGAGATTCATCCGCTGGATACCCTTGGTATTCCCAACGCGCGCGGTTGGGCGTTTTGCCACACCATCGTCGAGCTGTCGACGGCAATCAAACCGTTCCTGCTGGCACAGCTTTTGGAACGTGATGACTGCTCGGCGGTGATCTACCTCGATCCGGACACCGTGCTGTTCTCACCGCTCCATGACGTCATGGAGGCCATCGGTCAATCGAATATCGCGCTAACACCTCATGTGACCATTCCTGACACGACACTTTCAGGTGTGATGGACAATGAGATCGCTAGCCTCAAGCACGGCACCTACAACCTGGGCTTTTTGGCCGTTGCAGCGACAGAGACCGGCAAGCACTTTGCGAAGTGGTGGTCAGAACGCCTCTATTACTTCTGCCGCGCTGAAACCCATAACGGGCTGTTCACCGACCAGCGCTGGATCGACTTGGTACCTGCGTTTTTCGAAGGTGTTTGCATCCTGCGGACACCACGCCTGAACGTCGCCCCCTGGAACATGACCAATCGCACGGTCACCGGCCGGGTGCCGGATCAGATCATGGTCGATGGTGAACCGCTGGGCTTCTATCATTTCACCGGATTCGATAGCGGCGATCACCGCATCATGGCCAGCAAGAATGCAGGCCAGCAGGAGGCTGTTCCCGCACTGATACGCTGGTACAGCACACTCATCGAGGAGCTTGGCAAGGATCCACTCAGCCAGGTTACCTGGGCGTTCTCGTCCTTCGACGATGGCAGCCTCATACCCAAACCTGCTCGCCTCATCTACCGCGAGCGCCTGGACCTGCAACGTGTCTTCCCCAACCCATTCGCCACTGACGGTGGCGGCTACAAAGCCTGGTGGGAATCACAGGGCCCCCATGAGTACCCGGGCCTGTTCGACGAAGAGACGGTGTCCGAGGAAATGATCCGCATCAGCCGGGCGCTGACTCCTGGCTACCAAGCAGGTGGCACCAAGCCGACACTCAGTAGTAGCCATATGCGCAAGCATGTCGGCAGTGCTCTGAGTAATCCCCTGCATGGTGTGAAGATGGCCAAGCACGCCTGGGAAATCCTGCGTACCGAGGGTGTAGCCGGCATCGTGAGGCGAGTGTCGAAATGAACGGGGATGAGCCGCCAACAAGAGCGGTGGCTGCATCGTTGATCCCACGAATCGCTCGCTGGTGCATCCTCTCGCCCGGTTCAGCCGCGACCGCCATCGCGCTTATCGCCTGCGTGCTGGCATGCCTGAGCATTGCAATTCATGCGCCTGGGCAAGTATCGATGGATAGCAGTGTCCAACTGTATGAAGCCCTCACCGGGCAATCCATCAGCTTCAATCCCCCGTTCATGTCGGCACTGTTGCGCTGGCTAGGCGGAGGGTCTGTCGCGACCGCGTTGCTGGTGCTGATCAATACAGGGCTGCTTTATGGAGGGTTCGCTCTGGCGGCAGTTTCACTTGCCCAACTGAGAATAGAGAACGAACGAGACACCCTGCCCGCCTGGCGTGCCGTCTTGGCTGCGATAGTGGTCTTGAACCCCCTGGTGTTTCTGTACGCCGGCATCGTCTGGAAGGATGTCCTGTTCGCGTCGCTACTGACCTCCGCAGGCGCGCTCACCATTGCCGCCTGCGTAGGGCCTATCTATCGACGCGCTATTTGCGGGCTCACTGCCATCATGCTCCTGTCCGCAGCACTGCTGACCAGGCAACAGGGCATGTTCATGGTGCCCCTCATGGTCTTGGCCGTGATCGCCGCATTATGGCCAGGGCGCCTGCGCCAAGGCATCTGCATGAGCATTGCCGTTATCGGCGTGTTCATGATTACGGTGGCGGTGCTGCAGCGCCAAGTCGACTCGTCCATCAAGCCTCCAGCAGCCGACGCCACCTCCGTAGGCCTGCGCAGCCTCATGACATTCGATCTGGCGGGAATGGTCAGCAACTCCGGTCGGCCGGCCGGCGAATATGCGCTGCCTATGACACCGGAACAATTTAGCGCGATCAAAGCCGCTTACACGCCTGAGCGGGTCGATACGATCTCACATCTTCCGCTTGCCAAGGCCTGGACAAAGCCATTGAGCGATGAGGAGTTGAAGGCCGCCTGGTGGGCCATGCTCAAGCAGAACCCCAGCGCATATCTGACCCATAGATTCGCTGCATTTTCCAAGCTGATGGGGCTCGACGGCATCGAAGGAACATTACCCATTCATGTAGGTATCGAGGGAAATGCCGCCTATCTGCGCGAAGTGAGAATGGAGCAAGGAAGAACCCAGCGTACGCAACTGATTTACGACATAGCCCAGCACTACTTCTCATCCCCCATCTATCACCACATATTCTGGTTAGGGATGCTGGTCGTGATCATCATCTGGGGGGCGTGTACAGGTCTGCCCAAACGCCTTTCGTTCGTCGGCGCGTTGATCGCTACCGCTACGCTGGCGATGTACGCGTCCTATCTACCGACTGCGATCGCTGCTGACTTCAGGTATCTATTCGCGGCCATTCCGCTGGTTATGCTGCTGGCGCTGGCAGTGCTGTTTGGTGGAGTTCGGCGGCACTCCTCCTAAGCGGGTAACGGCTTTTCCTGCCAGCACTTGGCCCCCAGCAGGCCGCAGCAATATGCAAACCGGATTAAACCGACGGCTGAGGTGCAACACCGGGGCGCGCATCATGTCGGCGCAGACTGTGCATTGGAATCCCCCCTGAAGTCGGCTGCCCGACAGGTTATCTGCCTACCCGATCAGGCGACGACATCGACACTCTCGCCAACGGCTGAAGCGGAGGGTGAGGTCGCGTAGATGGCAGAACGCACCTCGGGCTTCGGCAAGGAAACAGGGGCAAGTGGCTGGGTTGCTGCATCTATCGTTGCAGCTTCGGTGACACCTGCCGTTCCATCGGCATTGGGTGGGGCAACCGGTGGCACGCCCACTGTCTCGGCAGAGGCCGCAATCTCCTCACCCGCCGTCCGAATTGCCTCCGCGTCCTCACTCGAGGCCTCGATGATCTTCGACTTCTCTTCCTGCTCCGCCTTCGCATCGGCTACGGCCAGAGCATCCCTGTTGGCCTGCTCCAGAGGCAGCAGCAACCTCTTCTTGACCTCTTCGGGAATGGACGCGTCGTTGCGGATCGATTGCATCTTGAGGGAGGTATGAAGCATCAAATTCAGCTGGTCCGTGTTCATGCCCGGCACACCCTGCGAACTCTGGATCGCCTTGAACGAGGCGGCTTTGGCAGCGGGCTGCGGTGACTTCGCCGCCACGCTCGCACTGGTCGTCGCAAAAGTGGAAGAAGGAATATGCATCGCTACCTCCGAGATGGCCGATGTATTCATCGGCTATCGGTTCAGATATCGAAAACTTGAGCAGCCGTGACTGACGAAGAACACCTCGCAGTACTCTTGCACAGCATGCGGCAACGCAATGCAAGGCCCCACAATGGCTGCCTAAATCTCCTGAACTCATACTGCCTCCGGACATTTCAGCAGGATGCGCCATGCTTTCGGCCCCACTCGTCAATCGTCACCACAGTGACGAGATTGCGGCTCTGCTCGCCGTCGCCAGTGAAGGCCCATTCATTGCTGCCGGGCGTAGTTTGCAGCGCGCCCCTTCTGTGATCTCGAAGAGAGTTGCCGCGATGGAGGCTCGACTGGGCGTAAGGCTGATAGAGGGACGACTCGCCAGTTGCGCATCACTCAGGTCGGCACTCAACTAGTGGAGCAGCTGCACACGGCGCTAGCCGCGATCTCCGAAGCACAGCAGGAGGCGACGGCCCCAGCGATCATTCGTCGAACGGCCCGCCGCCCTGGCGCAAGGTTGCGACCAGAGTCTCGATGCCCTCCACGAGCAGTCGATCATCATGCGAAGTATTGCTGACGCTGACCCGGATGAATTGCGGTACCACTGCCCGGCCAACGGCGAAGACTTCCGCCGTGGCAATCAGATATCCCTTCAACTTCATTTCGGCCTCCACATCCGAGGCGCGCCATGGCTCGGGTACCTCGATCCAGAAATGCGGACTCTGCGCATGAGACCTGTAGTTCAACCCCGTGAGCAGCTTCTCCACCAGTTGCTTGCGCCGCCCGATTTCAGCGACTTGCTGGCGTAGCAGCATCCTCGCGACACCATTCTCGATCCAGGTACTGGCCAGTTCCATCGGCAACGGGGTTGCCATCCAGCAAGTCGCTCTCAGCGCCGCGGAGATACGACTGATCAGGGTCGCCGGCGCATACAGGTAGCCCACTCGCAAGCCGGCAGCCACCACTTTGCTCAGGCTGCCGATCAGCACGCTGCGCTCCGGTGCATGGTGGCTCATGGGCAGCGGGCGGTCCTCCACCAGCACCGCGTGGGCCTCATCCTCGATGATCAGCAGGTTATGCTCGCGGCACACGGCGGCGATTGCCTCACGACGACCCGAGGACATCACCCCGGCGGTGGGATTCTGCAGGGTTGGCGTGCAGTACAGGGCGGTAACCCGGTTGTGCCGGCATAGCTCGTCGAGGGAGTCGGGAACGATGCCCTCCTCATCCATGCTGGCGCCGAGCAATTTGATGCCAAGCATGCGTGCGACCGTGATCAAGCCTGGGTAGGTGAGGTGTTCGGTGACTAGGCTATCGCCCGCGCGCAACAGCGCCATCAGGGTACAGAGCAGACCATGTTGACCACCATTGACGCACAACACCTGCTCGGCCAAGGGCTGGAAGTCACCGTGAGCCAGCCAGCTGGCGCCGGCCCGGCGGTGGTGCAGCAGGCCGGCATCCGGAGTGTATAGCGTCAACCCGGCGAGGGCCTGCGGGTCACGCGCCAGGTCCATCAGACTCTGCGCGAACAGGCTGGTCTCCGGCCCGGAGATGTGCATGTTGCGGCTCATGTCGAACTGCTCCGGCCGCTCCTCGACGAAGTTACTGAAGCCGGCGTCGCGCTTGCGCTCCAGATCACGCTGGCGGACGAAAGTGCCGTCGCCTACCCGCGCCACTACCAGCCCCATGCGCTCGAGCTCGGCATAGGCACGACTGACCGTGCCGATCGTCACGCCTAGTCGGTCTGCCAGCCTGCGGTGAGGCAATAGCTTAGCTCCGCCTGCGATATGCCCTGCCAGGATGCCAGCCTCCATGGCAGCAGCGAGTCGCTTGTATTTAGCGCCATGGCCAGAGCCAAGAGCCTCTTGAAGAATTGAAACCGTGTCAATAATCGGTTTGACAGTCATTTTTCGTCCAAATAGCCTGAATTTTCGGTATCAATGGCGATTAATACCGAGCAAACAGAGGCAAATTTAGCAAAAACGAAGGATTGTCATCATGTCAATATCAACAACCATTGGAAGCATCGGCAGATCCAGTCGGCGATGGCTCCCCACGCTCGTCACATCCCTGCTGTTTCTAACCGTCTGTCTAAGCTGGGGCACTACCTGGCTGGGCATCAAGATCGCCGTTGAGACTGTGCCACCGCTTACAGCCTCTGGCCTACGCTTCCTGCTCGCCTTCCCGCTGTTTCTTTGCTTCGCCCTGATACGCGGCGACTCGATCCTCTTTCCACGCAGCCACTTGGGCTTCTTCGCATTCGTCACCCTCTGCTACTTCAGTCTGCCCTACTATCTGCTCAACTACGGCGAAACTCATGTCTCCTCCGGCCTCACCGCTCTACTGTTCAGTTGTATGCCGGTATTCATCCTGATCTTCTCCGCACTGTTTCTGGGTCAGCGCATCCATCTTTCCCAGGTGATGGGCATCGCCATTGGCTTCGGTAGCTTGTTCATGATCCTGCGCAGTCAAGGCATGACCTTGGCGCACGACGAATTCGCCGGTGTGCTGGCGATAGTCGCCGCGGCGGTGATGCACGCACTGTGCTACGTGGTGACCAAGAAACAGGGGGCCGAGATCGGGGTGATCACCTACAACACGCTACCTATCGGCCTGGCCGGCCTGATGCTGTTTCTGATCGGCCTGGGAGTGGAACAACCGGATATCAGCGGCTTCAGCGCGCGCTCCTGGATGGCACTGATCTATCTCGGCCTTTGTGCGTCGGTAGGCGGCTTCATCGTCTACTTCTTCCTGCTCAAGCGCCTGAGCCCGGTCGTACTGTCTTTCGTTTTCATCATCTTCCCGGTGTTCGCGGTGATCGTCGGTTCCTGGTACGAGGGACAGCCGATTTCTCACGATCTGGCGCTGTATTCGACGCTGCTGCTGATCGGCTTCGCGATTACCAAAATGCCGATGGAAAATCGCCTACGGAAGGAAGACTGAAGTATCCCGAGCCGGGCGCATGCTGCTGGCCTGCTCAAAGGAAAGCACGGTACAGCACCGGCATGAGAACCGCCGTCATCACGCCGAGCAGGCTCATGGCGAGAGCGGCGAAGGCTCCGCACTCCTCGCCCTCCTGCAGCGCATGGGCGGTGCCGATTGCATGGGCGTTGAGACCGTAGCTGAGACCGCGCGCCGCCGGATGTTCGACCTTGGCCCACCCTAGCAGTAGAGGGCCAAGCGATGTTCCGATCACTCCGGTAAGCATCACCATCACGGCCGCCAGCGAAGCAATACCCCCCATCTGCTCGGCCACCGGCATCGCGATGGGCATGGTCACCGATTTCGGAGCAAGGCTCATGAGCACCGCCCAATCAGCACCCAGCAGCCAGCCGATGGACAGGGTGAGCGTCACCGATAGCACACCACCAACCAGCAACGTGATCACAACCGGCCAGAACAAGCTGCGGATGCGCCTGAAGTTATGCTGCAGAGGCACTGCCAGAGCAATCGTTGCCGGTCCAAGCAAGAGCGCCAAGGGCTCGGCCCCTGCGCGGTAAGTGGCGTAGTCCGCATCGCACAGCAATAGCGTCCCTACCACTAGCAGCACTGCTATCAATACGGGCTGCAACACCAGCCAACCGGTACGGCGCTGCAGCCACACGGCCATCTGGAAGGCTGCCAGGGTGAGTGCGATGGCGAACAATGGGTGGTCGAGCAGGCTGTTCCAGCTCACCGCTCGCGCTCCTGGCGTCGGGCCAGCACCTGGAGCAACCAACCGCAGAACGGCACGGTGACCAGCAGCGAAAGCACGAGGGCAGCCGCGATCACCGGCAGCTCCTCGAGCAGAACGCGACCGCTACTCATGATGCCAGAGGCAGGAACCACCAGCAGCAACGGCAGATAGGCCAGCAGGCTGCTCGTCGCCAGTTGTAGAGGCTCAGGCACCTGGCCGCGCCACATCAGCCATATCGAGAGCAGCACCAGGCCGATGATCGAGCCTGGCAGCATGGGCAATAGCCACTGGTTGAGCATGCTCCCCAGCAATTGCAGCAGCACCAGCCAAAGCAGCCCTTTCATTATCATGGTGCGGTCTCTCCCCGCGCCAGATACCGGCCGCCATCGTCATATTGGTACACGGGAATCGCCCTTTTGATCGCGAGTCTTCGACTATGCCGGCCCTACCGGATCGAGAACAGCGTCAGAAATGGCAAAAAAGAGCTGATCAGATGATTTCCACGAGCCGCACAACATCTGGCCCTACCGTACCAATCTCAGCAGGGTATTACCGGCTCCTATGGCTAGCCCAATATCTGCCCAACCGCCGATCTGATATGCACTCCGGAGTCATTTCTGAGTCTGTTTGCTTTTTTCTCCCCCCCATAGAGTGCAGCCACCTTGCGGCCCCGGTCGTGCTACTGCCTGGCAGGTCATTCGAATGCAAATCACTGTTACCCACCCACCCTACAACTACAGGGTCGTTCGGCAATTCACCCTCATGACCATCGTCTGGGGTGTCATAGGCATGTGCACCGGCGTGCTCATAGCCGCCCAACTGGTATGGCCCGAACTCAACTTCGACACGCCCTGGCTCAGCTTCGGTCGTTTGCGCCCACTGCATACGAGCCTGGTGATCTTCGGCTTCGCCGGTAGCGCGCAATTCGCCGCCAGCTACTACGCGGTGCAGCGCACATGCCAAGCAAGACTGTTCTCGGACAGACTGACGGCGTTTACCTTCTGGGGCTGGCAGCTGACCATCCTGATCATGCTGATCACTCTCCCCATGGGCATGACCACCACCAAGGAGTACGCCGAGATCGAGTTCACCGGCGCCGTGTGGATGGCCATCGTCTGGGTCGCCTACGGAATCGTCTTCTTCACCACTCTGACCCGGCGCAAAACCCGCCACATCTATGTGGGCAACTGGTTCTTCGGAGCCTTCATCTTGGTCATCGCCATGCTCCATGTGATCAATCACCTGTCCGTGCCGGTTGGCTGGTTCAAGTCCTACTCGCTCTACGCCGGCGCCACGGACGCCATGGTGCAGTGGTGGTATGGCCACAATGCCGTGGGCTTCTTCCTGACCACCGGCTTCCTGGGCATGATGTATTACTTCGTGCCGAAGCAGGTGGACCGGCCGGTGTACTCCTATCGCCTGTCCATCGTGCACTTCTGGGCGCTGATCGCCCTCTACATCTGGGCCGGTCCGCACCATCTGCACTACACCGCCCTGCCGGACTGGGCCCAGTCCCTCGGCATGGTGATGTCCCTGATTCTGCTGGCGCCGAGCTGGGGCGGCATGATCAACGGCATGATGACCCTGTCCGGCGCCTGGCATAGGCTGCGCTCCGACCCCATCCTGCGTTTCCTGGTGGTGTCGTTAGCCTTCTACGGCATGTCCACTTTCGAAGGCCCGATGATGGCCATCAAGACCGTCAACGCTCTGTCCCACTACACCGACTGGACCATCGGCCATGTGCACGCCGGCGCCCTCGGATGGGTAGCAATGATCACTTTCGGCTCGCTCTACCACCTGATCCCGAAGGTGTTCGGCCGCGAGCAGATGCACAGCATCGGGCTGATCAACGCGCACTTCTGGCTGGCTACCATCGGCACCGTGCTGTACATCGCCTCCATGTGGGTCAACGGCATCACCCAAGGTCTGATGTGGCGTGCGGTCAACGAAGACGGCACCCTCACCTACTCCTTCGTCGAAGCGCTGGAGGCCAGCCACATAGGCTACGTCGTACGCCTGGCCGGAGGCCTGTGCTTCCTCAGCGGCATGCTGTTGATGGCGCTCAACACATGGATGACCCTGCGCGGCACCAGCCCTGTTGCCCAGCGGAAGGCAGTACCAGCATGACCTGAATCGGCAAGCCACTTGCTACGGCGACCATCACCGGCCAGCGAGACGCCGTCCAGACATGCTGCCTGACAGGCACAACGAACCAGAAAGCCGCCCTCACGGTGGCTTTCTTTATGTGAGCAGAGTCAAACGCGGCTCTCCACACCCTCCCGAAGGAAGCGCGGAGCGATATAGCGCTCGTAATGTGCCTCGGAGAGCAGGAAGAACTCCCGATCAATGGCCTCGCGCAGCGCCGGCAGTTCCCAGCCGCGGAACTCGGGCAGCAGAACCAGACCATAGGCATCCAGCCGGCTTATCAGGCGCGAGGCCCGGGCGATCAGTTGGTAAGCCCAGCAGTATTCCGACTGCTCCGGCACGAAGCGCACCTGGCGCTGCTCCAGCTGCGAGCGCAGGAGCGCTGGGTCGAAAATCTCCACCTTGCCCTGCATGACCTGCACCAGCAGCACCTCCAGGCGTTTCCAGACGGCCCGCTTTTCATCATCGCCGTAGGCATTCCAGTTCACCACTTCATGGTGGAAACGCTTGCAGCCGCGACACACCAGATCGCCATAGACGGTGGAGCAGAGGCCGACGCAAGGCGTCTTGATGCGTTGATTGGACATAAGGCAGGCGGGGCACTGTGAAACAGGCGAGCCATGATAGCGACTCCCCCTGGCAGGGTCACCATGACCAACCAGACCTTTGTCGACTTGTCAGACAAACGACGAGGAGTAGCCTAAGAGCCCGATTGGATCGGGGTTTGCGCTTAACTTTGGCGCCTCGATCCAGTAGAATCGGACCGCCTTTTTAGGCGCCGATGTCCGTCAGAAGCTGTTTTCAAAGCGTCACGAGCACAGTCGTTCCGTCAGAAGCGTCGTTGGCGTCGGGTTCATCGAACCCTGCGCCAGCCCTCATCCCCTCTCGCTTTCTGCGGCGTAAAACTTTGAAAGCAGCTTCTAGTATGGGGTTGTCGACACACCGGCCAGTGCGCTCACAAAGCGCAGCGGCGCGACGTGCGGCAGCTTTATGGATAAGCGTTGCGGGCCGCCGCGACTACTGATGAGGGTAATAACTGTGCTTGAAGCCTATCGCAAACACGTAGAAGAGCGTGCCGCCCAAGGGATCGTTCCCCAGCCGCTGAACGCCGAGCAAACCGCAGGCCTGGTCGAGCTGCTGAAAAATCCTCCGGCTGGCGAAGAAGCCTTCCTCGTTGACCTGATCACCAACCGTGTTCCGCCAGGCGTGGACGAAGCCGCCTACGTCAAGGCCGGTTTCCTCTCCGCCGTGGCCAAGGGCGAAGCCAGCTCCCCGCTGATCAGCAAGCAACGCGCCGTTGAACTGCTGGGCACCATGCAGGGTGGCTACAACATCGCCACCATGGTCGAGCTGCTGGACAACGCCGAACTGGCCGAAGTCGCCGCCGCGCAACTCAAGCACACCCTGCTGATGTTCGACGCCTTCCACGACGTCGCCGAACGCGCCAAGAAGGGCAACGCCAACGCCAAGGCCGTGATGCAGTCCTGGGCCGACGGCGAGTGGTTCGTCAACCGCCCTGCCGTTCCGGAAAAAGTCACCCTGACCGTGTTCAAGGTCACCGGCGAAACCAACACAGACGACCTATCGCCGGCTCCGGACGCCTGGTCCCGCCCGGACATCCCGCTGCACGCCCTGGCCATGCTGAAAATGGCCCGCGATGGCATCAACCCGGACGCCCCCGGCACCGTCGGCCCGATCAAGCAGATGGAAGCCCTGAAAGCCAAAGGCTTCCCGGTTGCCTACGTCGGTGACGTGGTCGGTACCGGTTCTTCCCGTAAGTCCGCCACGAACTCGGTGCTGTGGTTCTTCGGCGACGACATCCCGAACGTGCCGAACAAGCGCGCCGGTGGCTTCTGCTTCGGCACCAAGATCGCCCCGATCTTCTACAACACCATGGAAGACGCCGGCGCCCTGCCGATCGAGTTCGACTGCACCAACCTGGCCATGGGCGACGCTATCGACGTCTACCCGTACAAAGGCGAAGTTCGCCGCCATGGTAGCGACGAGCTGGTCACCAGCTTCCAGCTGAAAACCGACGTGCTGCTGGACGAAGTCCGCGCCGGCGGCCGTATCCCGCTGATCGTTGGCCGTGGCCTGACCGAGAAGGCCCGCGCCGAGCTGGGTCTGGCTCCGTCCACCCTGTTCAAGAAGCCGGTTGCTCCGGCTGACAGCGGCAAGGGCTTCACCCTGGCCCAGAAGATGGTCGGTCGCGCCTGCGGCCTGCAGGAAGGCCAAGGCGTACGCCCGGGCACCTACTGCGAGCCGAAGATGACCACCGTCGGCTCCCAGGACACCACCGGCCCGATGACCCGCGACGAGCTGAAAGACCTGGCTTGCCTGGGCTTCTCCGCTGACCTGGTGATGCAGTCCTTCTGCCACACCGCGGCCTATCCGAAGCCGATCGACGTCAACACCCACCACACCCTGCCGGACTTCATCATGACCCGCGGCGGCGTGTCCCTGCGTCCGGGCGACGGCATCATCCACAGCTGGCTGAACCGCATGCTGCTGCCGGATACCGTCGGTACCGGTGGCGACTCGCACACCCGCTTCCCGATGGGCATCTCCTTCCCGGCCGGTTCCGGCCTGGTGGCCTTCGCCGCCGCCACCGGCGTCATGCCGCTGGACATGCCGGAATCCGTACTGGTGCGCTTCAAGGGCAAGCTGCAACCGGGCATTACCCTGCGTGACCTGGTCCACGCCATCCCTTACTACGCCATCCAGCAGGGCCTGCTGACCGTCGAGAAGAAGGGCAAGATCAACGCCTTCTCCGGCCGCATCCTCGAGATCGAAGGTCTGGACGAGCTGACCGTTGAACAGGCTTTCGAGCTGTCCGACGCCTCGGCCGAGCGTTCCGCCGCCGGTTGCACCATCAAGCTGCCGGAAAAGGCCATCGCCGAGTACCTGCGTTCCAACATCACCATGCTGCGCTGGATGATCGGCGAAGGCTATGGCGATGCCCGTACCCTGGAGCGTCGTGCCCAGGCGATGGAAGCCTGGCTGGCCAACCCGCAACTGCTGGCTGCCGACAAGGACGCCGAGTACGCCGAGATCATCGAGATCGATCTGGCCGACGTCAAAGAGCCGGTGCTCTGCGCGCCGAACGACCCGGACGATGCCCGTCTGCTGTCCACCGTTGCCGGTGAAAAGATCGACGAAGTGTTCATCGGCTCGTGCATGACCAACATCGGTCACTTCCGCGCTGCCGGTAAGCTGCTAGACAAGGTCAAGGGCGGCATTCCGACCCGTCTGTGGCTGGCTCCGCCGACCAAGATGGACGCCCACCAACTGACCGAAGAAGGCTACTACGGCATCTACGGCAAGGCCGGTGCACGCATGGAAATGCCGGGCTGCTCGCTGTGCATGGGTAACCAGGCTCGCGTACAGACCGGTTCCACCGTGGTCTCCACTTCGACCCGTAACTTCCCGAACCGCCTGGGCGACGCCACCAACGTGTACCTGGCTTCTGCCGAACTGGCAGCGGTCGCTTCGATCACCGGCAAACTGCCGACCGTCGAGGAGTACATGGAGTACGCGAAGAACATCGACAGCATGGCTGCCGACGTTTACCGCTACCTGAGCTTCGACCAGATCGCCGAGTTCCGCGAAGCCGCTGCCAATGCCAAGATCCCGACCGTACAGATCTAAACGTTAGCGCAATGAAAAAGCCCCGCCTAGTGCGGGGCTTTTTTTTATGGAGCGAAACCGGAGGTGGTGTGGTCGGAAGTTCTGAAGCCCCTCGCGGGCACCCTTTCATAAGGAGTTCACCATGAAACCCTGGATTCTTGCCCTGCTCTGCGTGTTCGGCCTAACCGGCTGCGCCACCGACTACATCATCGCCACCACCGACGGCCAGATGCTCAGCGCCGAGGACAAGCCGGAGATCGACGACGATACCGGGCTGATCACCTATGAGGACGCCGAAGGTAACGAACAGCAGATTCCGCAAAGCTCGGTGAAGCAGATCATCGAACGCTGAGATGCCTGCGATCCCACGCCGCCTTGCCAAGCGCGGCGGCGTGCGGATACCTTGAGGTGAATTCCGTCATCTGGAGCACCTCATGAAGCATTGGATAGCCGCCCTGCTTTGCCTTACCGCCCTATCTGGCTGCGCCAGTGAACACCTGATCCTCACCACCGACGGCCAACTCCTGACCAGCGACGACGAGCCGGAGTTGGATGAGGATACCGGCATGCTCGAATTCGAGGACAGCGAGGGTCGCAAGCAACAGATCCCCCAGAGCCAGATCAAACAGATCATGGAACGCTGAGACGAGCCCCTTGGTTCCACCCACTGTGCTGGCATATGCCTTGCTTAGGTCTATGTAGCAGAACTCTCTCCAACGGCGGAGTCAGTTCACAGACAATGGCGTCGCTTCCGGCAACCGCTACGCGGCAGCCTGAAGCGGCGCCTTTTTGTTGAAGGGCGGAACAAGACATGACCGACAGCAACACCCGTAACGATGCACTGGCCTGGGTCGCGGGCAGCGATGCCCCGGAAAAGAGCGCACTGAATCTGGGCTTCATGGCCCTCACCGACTCCGCCTCGCTGATCGTGGCCGCTACCCAGGGCTTCGCCCAACCCTACGGTCTGACCCTCAACCTGCAGCGCCAGGCCTCCTGGGCCGGCCTGCGCGATCGCCTGCTGTGTGGCGAGCTGGATGCCGCGCAAATGCTCTACGGCCAGGTGTACGGCGTACACCTGGGCCTCGGCAGCTCCGCCACCGAGATGGCCATCCTCATGGGCCTCAACCAGAACGGCCAGGCCATCAACCTGTCACAACCGCTCAAGCAGGCCGGCGTGACCAGCGCCGAGGCACTCGCCGCACGCGCGCGCCAGAGTGGTGCAAAGCTGACCTTCGCCCAGACCTTCCCCACCGGCACTCATGCCATGTGGCTGTACTACTGGCTGGCCGCCCAGGGCATCCATCCGCTGGAAGACGTCAACACCGTAGTGGTGCCGCCCTCGCAAATGGTCGCCCACCTGCGCGCTGCGCGCATCGACGGCTTCTGCGCCGGCGGCCCCTGGGGCGCCTTGGCGGTCGAGGAGCAACAGGGCTTCACCCTGGCCACCAGCCAGAACATCTGGGCCGACCACCCGGAGAAGGTGCTCGGCGTGACCCGCGAATTCGTCGAGCAATACCCCAACACCGCGCGCGCCCTGACCATGGCCGTGCTCGAAGCCAGCCGCTTCATCGACGAGAGCGAAGAGAACCGCCGCGGCACTGCCCAGCTGATCAGCAGCAGCGAGTATGTCGACGCCCCGCTTTCCGCCATCGAGCCGCGCTTCCTCGGCCACTACGAGGACGGCCTCGGCCACGCCTGGCTGGACGCCCACCCGCTGCGTTTCTTCGCCGACGGCGAGGTGAACACGCCCTGGCTGTCCGATGGCATCTGGTTCCTCACCCAGTTCCGCCGCTGGGGCCTGCTCAAGGACGATCCGGACTATCTCGGCCTCGCCCGCCGCATCCACCAGCTGGATATCTACCGCAGCGCCGCCGAGGCCCTGGGCATCCACGTGCCGGCGGCAGAAATGCGCAGCTCCACCCTGCTCGATGGCACTACCTGGGACGGCAGCGATCCGGCCGGCTACGCCCGCTCCTTCACCATCCACGCCCGCACCGACGGCCCTGCCGCCATCGCCCTGTAACGGACCGAGACACCAGCACGATGCTACGCATACTCCTGATCAACGATACGCCGAAGAAGGTTGGCCGCCTGAAGAGCGCGCTGGTCGAGGCCGGCTTCGAGGTAGTCGACGAATCCGGCCTGACCATCGACCTGCCCGAGCGGGTCGAGGCCGTGCGCCCGGACGTGGTGCTGATCGACACCGAGTCTCCCGGCCGCGACGTGATGGAACAGGTGGTGCTGGTGACCCGCGACCAGCCGCGGCCGATCGTCATGTTCACCGATGAGCACGACCCACAGGTGATGCGCCAAGCCATCCAGTCCGGGGTCAGCGCCTATATCGTCGAGGGTATCCAGACCGAGCGCCTGCAACCGATCCTCGACGTGGCCATGGCCCGCTTCGAGAGCGACCAGGCCCTGCGTGCACAACTGCAGGCCCGTGACGAGCAACTGGCCGAACGCAAGCGCATCGAACTGGCCAAGGGTCTGCTGATGAAGATGAAGAGCTGCAACGAGGAAGACGCCTACACCCTGATGCGCCGCCAGGCCATGAGCCGCCAGCAGAAGCTGATCCAGGTGGCCGAGCAGATCATCGCGATGCACGACATGCTGGGTAACTGAAGTCCGGGCGGTGCGACTGTACCGCCCGCCAGCACGACTGTACCGGTCCCCTCACACGCTTAGCCGCCACTGTTCCGCTCAACTCGGCTGGCGCCTGTATCTGCCGGCCTCTCGCACCTCTCGGCTAGGGTAGAAAGCATCTTCCCTGCCGAGTACCGGTCATGAACGAACGCAATCTGCTGGTCGAGGCCGACCGCCGCGCCCTCGCCTACTTCGACGGCACGCCCGAGCGTCGGGTGTACCCGGACGCCTCGGCCATCGCCGCCCTGGCCGCGTTCGATCAGCCACTGCCAGAGCACGCCCAGGCCGCCGAGCAGGTGCTGCGGCAACTCGACGAGATCGGCTCGCCCGCCACCGTGGCGAGCAACGGCCCGCGCTACTTCGGTTTCGTCATCGGCGCCACCCTGCCGGCCGCGGCGGCCGCCGAACGCCTGGTACTGGCCTGGGACCAGTGCGCCTCCTCCTTCGACAACTCTCCGGTGGCCGACCGCCTGGAGAAGGTCGCCGGCCGCTGGGTCTGTGAGGCGCTAGGCCTGCCAACAGAGAGCGCCGTGGGCTTCGGCACCAGCGCCACCGCCTGCACCCTGGCCTGTCTCTCCGCAGCTCGGCGCAAGCTGCTGGCGCGCCAGGACTGGGACTTCGACGCCGACGGCCTGATGGGCGCCCCGGAGATCCGCGTAGTGCTCTCCGAAACCGCCCACATCACAGTGAAGAAAGCCCTGCGCGTGCTCGGCTTCGGCATGAACCGCCTGCACTACGCGCCGGTGGACGAGCACGGGCGCATCGACCCAGCGCGCCTGCCAGAACTCGACGAACGTACCCTACTGATCCTGCAGGCCGGCGAGGTCAACACCGGCGAGTTCGATCGCTTCGTCGAGCTGATCCCCAAGGCCCGAGAAGCCGGCGCCTGGGTGCATGTCGACGGCGCTTTCGGCCTGTGGGCCAAGGCCTCCTCGTCGGCCCACCTGGCCGAGGGTGTGGAACAGGCCGATAGCTGGACCACCGACGGCCACAAGTGGCTGAACACCCCCTACGACAGCGCCATGGCCATCTGCCGCGACGCCGATGCCCTGGCCGCGGCGATGAACAGCGACGCCGCCTATGCCACGGCGAGTCGCGACGCACAGAAGAACCTGACCCTGGAGTTCTCCCGCCGTGCCCGTGGCGTGGCGATCTGGGCCGCGCTGGCCAGCCTCGGCCGCGACGGCCTGCGCGAGCTGATCGACCGGCATATCCGTCAGGCCTTTGAGCTGGCCGAGACCCTGCGGGGTGGCGGCTACCAGGTGCTAAACCGCGTGGTGCTTAACCAGGTGCTGGTACGCGGCGACTCGGATGATCAGACCACCACCATCCGCGAGGCGGCGCAGGCCTCTGGTGAAGTCTGGTTCGGACCGACCGTCTGGCAGGGTCGCCCAGCCTTCCGCCTCAGCCTGTCGTCCTGGCGCACTGGCGATGCCGAGGTGCGCCTGCTGGCCGACCTGCTGCTGCGCCTGAAACGCCAGCTGGGCTGACTGCACCGCTCATTTGCCCGCGAACTGCTCTGGACAGCGGCGGGCCCGCCCCCTTATCTTCGCCCCAGGCCACACGCATGTGGCCAACGTCGCTCGGACGGTTCCGGGCGCTTACGTACTCCGAGGAAAGCATGGCTGACAATGCCAAGCGCCGCTTTGCGCGCATCGATCGTCTCCCCCCCTACGTTTTCAATATCACCGCCGAGCTGAAGATGGCCGCCCGCCGCCGTGGCGAAGACATCATCGACTTCAGCATGGGCAACCCGGACGGCGCCACTCCGCCGCACATCGTCGAGAAGCTGGTGCAGGTCGCCCAGCGCGAAGACACCCACGGCTACTCCACCTCCCGCGGTATCCCACGCCTGCGCCGCGCCATCTCGCGCTGGTACAAGGACCGCTATGACGTGGAGATCGACCCGGAAAGCGAAGCCATCGTCACCATCGGCTCCAAGGAAGGCCTGGCGCACCTGATGCTGGCCACCCTGGACCATGGCGACACCGTGCTGGTACCCAACCCCAGCTACCCGATCCATATCTACGGTGCAGTGATCGCCGGCGCCCAGGTGCGCTCGGTACCGCTGGTGCCCGGCGTGGACTTCTTCGCCGAACTGGAACGCGCCATCCGCGAGGCCATTCCCAAGCCGAAGATGATGATCCTCGGTTTCCCTTCCAACCCCACCGCGCAGTGCGTGGAGCTGGACTTCTTCGAGCGCGTAGTGGCCCTGGCCAAGCAGTACGACGTGCTGGTGGTGCACGACCTGGCCTACGCCGACATCGTCTACGACGGCTGGAAAGCGCCGTCGATTATGCAGGTGGAAGGCGCCAAGGACATCGCCGTGGAGTTCTTCACCCTGTCCAAGAGCTACAACATGGCTGGCTGGCGTATCGGCTTCATGGTCGGCAACCCGGAGCTGGTCGCAGCCCTGGCGCGGATCAAGAGCTACCACGACTACGGCACCTTCACTCCGCTGCAGGTAGCGGCCATCGCCGCACTGGAAGGCGACCAGCAGTGCGTACGCGACATCGCCGAGCAGTACCGCGAGCGCCGCAACATGCTGGTCAAGGGCCTGCACGAGGCGGGCTGGATGGTGGAGAAGCCCAAAGCCTCCATGTACATCTGGGCCAAGATTCCCGAGCCCTACGCCCACCTGGGCTCGCTGGAGTTCGCCAAGAAGCTGCTGCTGGAGGCCAAGGTCTGCGTCTCGCCGGGCCTGGGCTTCGGCGACTATGGCGACGATCACGTGCGCTTCGCCCTGATCGAGAACCAGGACCGCACCCGCCAGGCCATCCGCGGCATCAAGGCGATGTTCCGCGCCGATGGCCTGCTCGAGGCGCCCGCCGCCAAGCCGAAGCGAGAAACCGGTAAGGCCAAGCCTGAATCGACCTAAAACGCAAAAGGCCCCGACACGAGTCGGGGCCTTTTCATATCAGCCGGTTGCAATCAACCAGTTCCTATCAACCAGAGTAATCCAGCGCCGTCCACGCCTGCGACAGGTCGCTGGCAATGGTGCAGCCGGGGCGCTCGCCGGCCTCGTCATCGGCATGCGCCAGGCGGGTGACCTCGCCCTCGCCGCCACGCTCGGTCAGCCACTGCAGGCGCCCGCAGTTGGGCGTATCGATCACGTAGCTGGCGGAGATGCTGGAGTTCTGCCCCGGCAGCTTGACCACATCGAGTACGCGGCCGACCTCTTCCTCTACCCGCTTGCCGTCGCGCACCAGCACAGCCCAGGCCCTGGCCCCCTCGATCACCAGATAGGCACCCTTCGCTCGGGGTTGCTCCACCTGTGGCTGGGCACAGCCCGCCAACATGGCCAACAGCAGAATTGTCATCAGCTTGTGGTGCATATAGGCAGCTCCTGTTCCGGCTTCGGTCTCTGTGATCTCGACGGCGCTTGAGCTGTACTATTATACAGTAGTGTTTATTTGTACAGTATTTTTCGCTTACTCTTTTGCGGCCACAGAAACCCGAGGAGCTCGATCATGCTGGACGTACTGCAGCTGAAGAACAAAGTGAACCAGATGCCACTGGAGCATATCCGCGCCACGGTCGAGGAGCTGCGCCTGGAGGGCCTGGTCACCGGCAATCGGACGCCGTTCAAGCGCGTGCACTTCAACACTTGCTTCGCCGAGATCGAGGCGCTGCTGCAGCGGGCCGGCTACCACCGCCCGGTCGATGTGGTCGGCTACCAGGGCCAGGTCTATGCGCTGTTCGACCCCAGTCGTTGGGAAGCCGTGGAAGTGCTGCGCTGGCTCAAGGAATACGCCGAGGAGGCGCAGCGCCAGCGCGTGTGATCGCGCCCTGCGTCGAACCAAAAGCGCTCACTGGCGTGCCAGGTCGGCTACCGCACGGTGCACGCCGCCACCTGCCCACCGTTCTCCAGAGATCGCCAGCGGCGATCTCGCAGCAGATCTAATCGCCTGATTTACAAGCCATACACCCCTCTAAGAGCCGCCGACACAGCCTGTTTCACGCGCTATTCGAAGCTCACTCAGAAAACTGGCAAGCCACTTGCTAATAACCCCGTAGATTCCAGCGCAGCACACCAACGGCGGTGAGCCGCGGATCACGGACAACGGCGTCCGTCGGAGCTCCCTCCCCCATCGGGAGCTTCGACGTACGCCGTTTTTTATTGCCCATGAAAAGGTGCATTCCATGAGTGAGCGTGATTCGAAAAAACCGGTCGACAACAGCCGCCGCAACTTCCTCAAGCAGTCCATCGCCGTCGCCGGCACCGTTGGCGGCCTCGCCGCCCTCGGTTTGTCTGCCCCCGCCTTCTTACGCAGCGCCGCCTACGCCGCCGGCTCCGACGCCCCGGAGAAAGCCGCGCTGAAGATCGGCTTCATCCCGTTGACCGACTGCGCCTCGGTGGTGGTCGCCGCCACCCAGGGCTTCGCCAGCAAGTACGGCCTGACCATCACCCCGAGCAAGGAAGCCTCCTGGGCCGGCGTGCGCGACAAGCTTGGCACCGGCGAGCTGGATGCCTCCCACGTGCTGTACGGCATGATGTATGGCTCACAGCTCGGCGTAGCCGGCCCGCAGAAGAACATGGCCGTGCTCATGGGCCTGAACCAGAACGGCCAGGCCATCACCCTTTCCAAGCAGCTCAAGGAAGCCGGGGTGATCACCGGCGAGCAGCTCGCCGCGCACATCAAGAAAGGTGGCAACCCGCTGACCTTCGCCCAGACCTTCCCCACCGGCACCCACGCCATGTGGCTGTACTACTGGCTGGCGCACCACGGCATCAACCCCTTCACCGACGTCAAGACCATCACCGTGCCGCCGCCGCAGATGGTGGCCAACATGCGCGTCGGCAACATGGACGGTTTCTGCGTCGGCGAGCCCTGGGGCGCGCGGGCGATCTTCGACAAGATCGGCTTCACCGCCACCACCACCCAGCAGATCTGGGCCGACCATCCGGAGAAGGTGCTGGGCTGCACCCGCGAATTCGTCGAGCAGAATCCCAACACTGCCCGTGCCCTGGTCATGGCCATCCTCGACGCCAGCCGCTTCATCGAGGCCAGCGCCGAGAACAAGAAGGCCACGGCCAAGCTGATTTCCGGCAAGGCCTACGTTAACGCCCCGGTCGATGTGATCGAGCAGCGCTTCCTCGGCCACTACGAAGACGGCCTCGGCAACAGCTGGGAAGACCAGCACGCCATGGCCTTCTGCAAGGACGGCAACGTCAACTTCCCCTACCACTCCGACGGCATGTGGTTCCTCACCCAGTTCAAGCGCTGGGGCATGCTCAAGGAAGACCCGGACTACGCCGCCGTGGCCGCTGCGGTGAACCAGACCAAGCTCTATGCCGAGGCCGCCGGCGCCCTGGGCATCGCAGTACCGAGCAGCCCGCTGCGCGCCAGCACGCTGATCGACGGCAAGGTCTGGGACGGTGCCAACCCTGCCGCCTACGCCGCCTCGTTCGCGATCAAAGCCTGAGTCGGAGGCCACCATGAACGCGCCCCTGAAAACACCGTTGCCAGTCGCTCCCATCACTTCGTCGCGCCGCCTGATCACGGCGCAAATGCTCACCAGCCTGGTCAAGGCGATCACCCCGCCACTGCTCGGCATTGCCCTGTTCATCGGCGTCTGGGCGCTGATCGCCGCGCGCAGCGAGGGCCTGCCAGGCCCGCTGTCGACCTGGCACTCGGCCGTCGTGCTGTTCGCCGATCCGTTCTACGACAATGGCCCGAATGACATGGGCATCGGCTGGAACATCCTCCACTCGCTCGGCCGGGTCGGCGTCGGCTTCGGCCTGGCGGCGCTGATCGGCATTCCGCTGGGCTTCGCCATCGGCCGCTTCGCCTTCCTCGCCGGCATGCTCTCGCCGATCATCAGCCTGTTGCGCCCGGTATCGCCGCTGGCCTGGCTGCCGATCGGCCTGCTGGTGTTCGAGGCCGCGGGCCCGGCGTCGATCTGGGTGATCTTCATCAGCTCGATCTGGCCGATCATCCTCAACACTGCCGCCGGCGTGGCCAGCGTGCCGCAGGACTACCTGAACGTGGCCCGCGTGCTCAAGCTCTCCGAGTTCAAGGTGCTCACGCGCATCCTGTTTCCCGCCGTGCTGCCGCACCTGATGACCGGCATCCGCCTGGCCATCGGCGTGGCCTGGCTGGTGATAGTCGCCGCGGAGATGCTCACCGGTGGCACAGGCCTGGGCTTCTGGGTGTGGGACGAGTGGAACAACCTCAACGTCGAACACATCCTCATCGCCATCATCATCGTCGGCCTGGTCGGCCTGGCCCTGGAGCAGGCCCTGCTCCTGCTGGCCAAGCGCTTCGACTACGCCAGCTAAGGAGACCGCCATGGACAAGTTCGTCGAGCTGACCGCCGTCAGCAAACACTTCGACACCAAGAAAGGCCGCTTCCAGGCTCTGGCCGACGTCAACCTGAGCATCGCCAAGGGCGAGTTCGTCTCGCTGATCGGCCACTCGGGCTGCGGCAAATCCACCGTACTCAACCTGATCGCCGGCCTGCTGGAGGCCAGCGAAGGCGGCCTGATCTGCAACGGCCGCGAGATCGACGGCCCCGGCCCGGAACGCGCCGTGGTGTTCCAGAACCATAGCCTGCTGCCCTGGATGACCTGCTTCGGCAACGTCCACCTGGCGGTGGAGCGGGTGTTCGGCGCCAAGGAGAGCAAGGCCCAACTCAAGGAGCGCACCAACGCGGCGCTTAACATGGTCGGTCTGAGCCATGCCACGCATAAACACCCCAACGAGATCTCCGGTGGTATGAAACAGCGCGTCGGCATCGCCCGCGCCCTGGCCATGGAGCCCAAGGTGCTGCTGATGGACGAGCCGTTTGGCGCGCTGGACGCGCTGACCCGCGCCCACCTGCAGGACGAGCTGCTACGTATCGTCGGCCAGACCCACAGCACGGTGGTGATGGTCACCCACGATGTCGACGAGGCGGTGCTGCTGTCCGATCGCATCGTGATGATGACCAACGGCCCGGCGGCGACCATCGGCGATATCGTGCGGGTGGAGTTGGAGCGCCCGCGCGATCGTCTGGCGCTGGCCAACGACAGTCGCTACCACGAGTACCGCACGGCGGTGCTGGAATTCCTCTACCAGCGCCAGCAACGACCCGCAGCCTGAGGCAAGCGGTTCGACAAAGCCCGGCTACATGCCGGGCTTTGTCGTTTCCACCCCTTCTCCGCGCACGCGCCAGGCCCTAGGCTGGGGGCACAACGACAACAAGAGGAACCACCATGCTCTACAGCGTCTATATCGCCGCCATCCTGGCACTGCTGCTGATCGCCCTGTCGCTCAACATCTCGCGCCTGCGCATGCGCCACCAGGTGGCCTTCGGCGACGGCGGCAAGCCAGACCTGACCAAGGCCGTACGCGCCCATGGCAACAGCCTGGAGCAGTCGGTGCTGTTCATCGTGCTGCTGTATCTCGGCGAGGCCACCGGGCAGGTCGGCGGACCGCTGACCGCTGCCCTCGGCTTCGCCTTCATCATGCTGCGCCTGCTCTACTGCACCGGCCTGTTCGCCCGCATCCTGCTGCTGCGCCAGGCCAGCCACGCGCTGACCATGCTGGTGCTGCTGGCGGTCACGCTGCTCCTGCTGATTCCTCACTGAGGCGGCTATCGCGCCGCAACCAGCCGTCGATGCAGTCGACCACGCTCTGCGGCGCCTTCAGCCAGGCGCTGTGCGGGTTTTCTTCGGGTGGCCGGGGCGAGGGCAGTCGCTCGATGTGCGGCCGGGCCTGGATCAGTGCGGCAAGGCCCAAGGTGGATGCTGGTGGAGCAAAGTGATCGCCTTCCATCTGGATATACAACGAGTCAACCCGGTTCTGTGCAGCAGAAGCAAGCGTCAGACCAAGATGCCGGTACTGACCACTGAAGGCCACCCGCCCCCAGTCCTGCATAAGCGAGCGAGCCTCCTGGCCACCAAAACCCAGGCGTCGCCCCGGCAGATATCCCAGTACGGCGGTAATCAGAGTGAACGCCAGTGCAGCGCTGGGCGTAAGCAGTTTGCCCAGGCCATCCCAGTGGCGGTAATGGATATTGCCGCAAGCCACACCGATCACCGGCACAGGTCTGTCCGGATGAGCCGCGGCATGGAGCGTAGCGATGTGTCCACCCAGACTGTGGCCGAGCAGGACCGGAACGGACGAGGGGAAATGCTGGCCGGCAAGATCGAGCAGCTTGGGCACGAACTCAGTCACCAATTGCCGGTAGCCGTAATCGAAACGACGATTCGGCCTCGGCTGGCTCTCGCCCTGCCCCGGCCAGTCTGCCACCAGAATGTTGTAGCCAGCTGCCATCAGACGCTGGGCCAGCCCGTCATATTTGCGCGCGGCAACGCCCAACGCAGGCAGCACAACCAGTGTGTGCGTCCCCTCTCCAGCAGCGGGGTACAGGTTGACTGGGCAATGGAAATTGCCATCGGCGAACTGCAAGGCGTCGACCATGTTTTTCTCCTGCAAGGGCTGCATCGAATTTAGAGCAAAAGCTCTAATCACTCCACAACCCTTTTTGCAGGCAAAAAAAAGCCGCGGAGATCGCGGCAGGAGAGGTTCAGCCGGAAAGCAGCACCTGAGTAGTCAGGTCCGATGCTGCGCCGGTTGTGTGACAGCTTGATGAAGCTGCAGCATCGGCAATTCATGGGGCGCGTCTAGGCGCTCCTGCAGGCGCTCGACGAACAGGCCGGCGTCTGCTTGAGAACGAAAAGGCACGTCGCACGCGCCCAACTTCACGATCCAGCCATGGTTGGCGGCTTCGGTCACGGTGATATCCATGCTTGATCTCCTTATGAAAATATCCAGGCCAGGCGAGCTTAGGCCGGGAACACAGGCGCTCAAAGGTTCGAATTCATCTAGCCCCATAACAGCTGGCGCTGGTTCTGTAAGGCAAAGCAACCGCTCTGTCACAGGCTTCACCTTCTGATCAGCGAAGCGCCGGACGCTCCGCATTCAAGCAGTGACAGGTTGCCGCGATGTGACAGCCGGGGCTATCGTTAACCTAAACCCTCAAGGGAGACGCCCATGCCCTGGTACGCCTGGTTGATCATCATCCTGGCCCTCGGCTCCATAGTCGGCAGCCTGATGCTGCTGCGCGACAGCGCGCGAAAGCTGCCGTTGACCGAGGAACAGCTCAAGCGCATTCATGAGCGCAATGTGGAAATGGACGCCAAGGACGCTCAAGACCGCTGATTAGCCCCCCGACAAGGACGCTGCATGCCACCGCTACACCTGCGTTTGCTGCTGCCGGTGCTAGCACTCGGCACAGGCCTGGCCCTGGGCTTCATCACATTGCCAGGACTAGCACTGGGTACGGCGTATGTCGCCTGGATCCTGTTCGGCGAGCAGCGACTGCCGCGCTGGCTGTGGTGGTGTGGGGGGCTACTCGGAGGCATAGCCCTTGCTGCACATCTGGTGCCTGGTTTTACGCCTACATCATTGTGGCCGGCACGACGTCTGAGCACCGATGCCACGCCCTATGCCTTGCGCCTGTCCTGGGACAAGTTGCTGCTCGGCTTGACGCTGTTGGCCTGGTGGATGGGCCAGCCGCTACGCCCCGCAGAACGACCACGCATTGCCCTACTGGTCGCCATCGCCACCCTGCTGGCGATCCCGTCATTGGCCCTGCTGCTTGGCCTGGTGGGGTGGCAGCCAAAGTGGCCACAGGAGTTGTGGCTATGGGTAGTGGTTAATCTGGGCGCCGTCGTCCTGGCCGAAGAACTGCTGTTCCGCGCCTGGCTGCAGCCGGTGCTGATTGCACGCCTTGGTGCAGCAGGAGGAATAGTCGCCACCGCCCTGCTGTTCGGAGCCGCCCATGCTCCCTTCAGTCAACTGTTTGCGCTGGTCGCTGCTGTCGCTGGTCTGGGGTACGGGCTGACCTTCCATTACAGCGGCAGGCTATGGCCGGCAGTGGCCCTGCACAGTGCGGTCAATCTTCTGCATCTGCTTTTGCTGAGCTACCCGCTACGGTCTGGGTAACGTCGATGCCATAGGGGGAAAAGATACGGGCCAGCTCGCCATTGTCGCGCAGGGTCTGCAAATCTCGGCGAAACTCGTCCGCGCTGATCGGTGCATTGGGATGCAGGATCGCGTAGTGGCGGTAGCGCTGGTCTTCCCAGTCCGATATCAGCAGCTCATCACGTAATTGTGGCCGTTCGCGCAGGCGCGCTCCAAGCCAGGAACGAGTGATAGGCGCCACATCCGCACGTCCCCGCAATACCAGCTTGAGATTGCTCTCATGGGAATAGGTAATCACCGCCTGGAAGTTCTCTTCCAGCCACTGGGGATCATTATTGAAACCGGCGAAACCGTAGTGATAGCCATTGAACAGCGCCAGACGCTTGTCCATCAGGTTGTCGAAATAGCGTTGATCGCGGCCCGCCTCGCGGCGGGCAACCAGTATCTCGGCATCCTCCAGTCCCAGGTCGATGCGAGAACCGGAGATGCCCTGCCAGTCCCAGTCGGGGTTCTCGAAGATGGCGATGTGGATGCGCGCCTGACGGAAATCATCGAAGCGCCGATTCAGTGAAGTCGCACGCAAGGCGAAGCGGTGTTCGCTCTGCGCCTTGTTGAGAGCCTCGACCAATTCACCGAGCAGCCCACTGTTGGGGTTGGACTCGGGCTTGATCACATAAGGAGGAAAATGCACCGCAGCAATCAGCACGTCTTCCGCCACACAGAAGCCCGGACCGAATAGCGTTGCCATCGCCAGCACCAAAGCGCCAGGCCATCCCTGTCGACGCCGATACATTGTTGACCTCATAGACAACTGAGCTGAACGAAGACTAGCCCAGTGCCATGATTGCGTAAATGTTCACAATTCGCCGGATCGCGGCCACTCAGCGCGGCATGGGATTGGCATGCTCCAACCGCTCTGGCCTGCCCACCTGCAAGTGATAGCGCCGAATCAGATCACCCAGCTTTCCGCTGCTCTGCAACTGAGCGAGCAGCGCTTGCAGGCGTACCGCGTCGATAGGCCCGTTCGGGCGTAGCAAAGCGTGGTGGTAATAGACCTGATCAGCGCGCTCGGACACCAGAAGCTGACTGCTCTCTTGCGGGTGTTCATCTTGATAGAGACGCAGATAGGAGCGTGTCACCACGCTGATGTCGACGCGACCATGAAGCAGCATCAGAAGATTGCTGTCGTGAGAATAAGTGAGCACCGCGTTGAAGTTGCGCGTCAGGTAGTCCTGATCGGCGTTGTAGCCGGCAAAACCATAGTGATAGCCGTTGTACAGCGCCATGCGCTTGTCGCCCAGGCGATCAAAGAAATGCTGATCACGCCCCTCCTCCTTGCGAGCGACATAGACCTCGGCATCTACGACCTGGAGATTGAGCTTGTCCAGCGGGATGTCCTGCCAACCCCAGTCCGGTGATTCGAACAGGATCATGTCATAGCGGGCGTGAGTGAGGTCCCTGTATCGTCGGGTAACCGAGGTCGGCACCAACTCGAAGCGATACGCGCTTTGGGCAGCATTAAGTGCCTCCAGCAACTCGGGCACCAGCCCCTCGGGCGCCTCGCTCTCCGGTTTGAACACGTAAGGAGGGAAATGATAGGCACCAACGCGCACGCTCTGCTCGGCAGCTACGGCGGGCACACAGAAGGCCAGGGCAATCAGCAGCAGGCGGAAAGAGACACGCAACGCGGTTACCTCAATAGGAAAGCGGCCAGATGTCCGGCGCCTCCCTGTGCCACTACCGGCCGCGGCCAGTGCTTGTAGCAGCGTAGCCTAGTTGTCAGCTTTCCTTGAATACCAGCGTCAGCGCCTCTTCGGCCAACTGATCCAGAGTCATCTTGCCTTCCGGCTTGAACCAGGTGGTGGTCCAGCTCAGCGCGCCGGTAAGGAAGCGCCGCAACACGAACGGATCGGCCTTGAAGTAGCCAGCGTCACGCGCCTCGCCGAGAACATCGAGCCAAATCTGCTCATAGGTGTCACGCAGGCTTAGGATGTAGGCCTGGCTCTCCTCAGACAGCGAGCGCCATTCATAGACCAGAACGCCCATGGCCTCACCGGTGCCACCCACGATTGACTGCAGCTCGCAGCGAATAAGCGCCAGCAGGCGCTCGCGGGGGCTAGTGCTCTGCGCCAGGGCCGAGCGCATCAGTGCGGTGTTGTAGAGGATGGTCTCCTCCATCACCGCTTTGAGGATTTCATCCTTGCTCTTGAAGTGGTGAAAGATGCTGCCGGACTGGATACCCACGGCACCGGCCAGGTCACGCACAGTGGTGCGCTCATAGCCTTTGCTGCGAAACAGATGAGCAGCGGTTTGCAGCAGCTTGCCGCGCGCGCTTTCCGGGTCGGTCACCTGGCCGCTGGCCACCAGTTGCTGCATCACGGCGCGGGCCTTGCGATCGTCCAAACTCGTTTTCTCCAGAGGAAAATAGGCGGCACGCCAGAGCTGGCGCGTCGCGGAAACTGATTGGACGAAATTTACGGGGCGCAAGCCACCCAAGCAAGCGCTTGGCTAAAAAGTTGCGCCAGGGACTTTAAAACCAAGCGCTTGCTTGGTAATGTCCTATTCATCTTCTGGCGACGATGGAATCCCAATAAAAATGAGCAAGACCATCCGCATTGGCTGCGCCTCCGCCTTCTGGGGCGACACCTCCACTGCCGCCGCCCAGCTGGTGCGTGGCACCGAGCTGGATTACCTGGTGTTCGACTACCTGGCCGAAGTGACCATGTCGATCATGGCCGGCGCGCGCATGAAGAAGCCGGACGAAGGTTATGCCACCGACTTCGTCGAAGTGCTCGCCCCGCTGCTGCAGGACATCGCCGCGAAGAACATCCGCGTCATCAGCAATGCCGGCGGGGTCAACCCCAGCGCCTGCGCCGCTGCCCTGGCCGCCGTCTGCGCCAAGGCTGGCGTCGATCTGACCATCGCCGTGGTGCACGGCGACAACCTGCAACCCAAGCTGGGCGAACTGGCCAAAGCCGGCACCGTGGAGATGTTCACCGGCGCCCCGCTGCCGCCCATGTGCGTATCGGTCAACGCCTACCTCGGCGCACCGGGCCTGGTCGAAGCGCTGAAGCTCGGCGCCGATATCGTCATCACCGGCCGTGTGGTCGACAGCGCCGTGGTCAGCGCCGCCCTGGTGCATGAATTCGGCTGGGCCTGGAACGACTACGACAAGCTGGCTCAGGCCGCCCTGGCCGGCCACATCATCGAATGTGGCGCGCAGTGCACCGGCGGCAACTTCACCGACTGGCGCGACGTCCCGGATTACGAACATATCGGCTTCCCCGTCGTCGAGGTACAGGCCGATGGCAGCTTCGTGGTCAGCAAACCGGAAGGCACTGGCGGGCTGATCTCCACCTTGTCGGTGGGCGAGCAGATGCTCTACGAGATTGGCGACCCGCGTGCCTATTACCTGCCCGATGTGGTCTGCGACTTCACCCGGGTGCAACTGACCCAGGTCGGCGCCAACCGCGTCGAACTGAAAGGCGCTCGCGGCCTGGCACCGACCGCGCAGTACAAGGTCAGCGCCACCCACCCTGATGGCTTCCGCTGCACCGCCAGCTGCCTGCTGGCCGGCATCGACGCAGTGGCCAAGGCCGAGCGGGTCAGCCGGGCGATCATCAACAAGACCGAAGAGATGTTCGCCGAGCGAGGCTGGGGGCCATACAAGGAAGTCTGCATCGAACTGCTCGGCACTGAAGCGACTTACGGCCCGCACGGCCAGCGCCGCGACACCCGCGAAGTGGTGGTGAAGATCGGTGTGCGCCATGCCAAGAAGGAAGCGCTGGTGTTGTTCTCCCGCGAGATCGCCCAGGCCGCAACCGGCATGGCGCCGGGCCTGACCGGCATAGTCGGCGGCCGCCCCACCGTGTACCCGGTGATCCGCCTGTTCAGCTTCCTGGCCGACAAGACCGCCTGTAGCCTGGAAGTGGAACTGGGTGGCCAGCGCAGCCCACTCGCCCTGCCCCAACTGGACACCTTCGACCCAACACAGATCGCCGCCGAAGTCGCCGTGCCGGCCACCAGCGGCCAGGCCGATACCACGGTGCCGCTGATCAAGCTGGCCGTAGCCCGCTCCGGTGACAAGGGCAACCACAGCAATATCGGTGTGATGGCGAGAAAGCCCGAGTATCTGGCCTGGATCGCCGCTGCACTCAGCGAGGGTGCCGTGGCCGAATGGATGCAGCACGTGATCGACGGCCAGACCGGCAAGGTCAGCCGCTGGTACCTGCCGAGCAGCCACAGCCTCAACTTCCTGCTGGAGAACGCCCTGGGCGGCGGCGGCGTGGCCAGCCTGCGCATCGACCCGCAGGGCAAGGCCTTCGCCCAGCAGTTGCTGGAGTTCCCGATTCCGGTGCCGCGCGCACTGGCTGACAGCCTGTAACAAGGACAATAACAATGGCATACGACTCAGTCTTCAAACCCGGCCTGTTCAGCGGCCAGACCATCCTGGTCACCGGCGGCGGCAGCGGTATCGGCCGCTGCGTGGCCCATGAACTGGCCCACCTGGGCGCCCATGTGGTGCTGGTCGGGCGCAAGCTGGAGAAGCTGGAAAAGACCGCCGGCGAGATTGCAGAAGACGGTGGCAGCGCCAGCTTTGCCGTGTGCGATATCCGTGAGGAAGAAGCGGTCAAGGCCATGGTCAAGGCAGTGATCGCCGAGCGCGGGCCGATCCACCACCTGGTCAACAACGCCGGCGGCCAGTTCCCCGCGCCGCTGGTGTCGATCAACCAGAAAGGCTTCGAGACCGTGGTGCGCACCAACCTGGTCGGTGGTTTCCTGATCGCCCGCGAAGTGTTCAGCCAGAGCATGAGCAAGACCGGCGGCAGCATCGTCAACATGCTCGCCGACATGTGGGGCGGCATGCCCGGCATGGGCCACTCCGGCGCCGCCCGCGCCGGCATGGAGAACTTCACCAAGACCGCCGCCTACGAGTGGGGCCACGCCGGTGTGCGGGTCAACGCCGTGGCGCCAGGCTGGATCGCCTCCAGCGGCATGGACACCTACCCCGAGTCGATGAAGAACATGATCCGCAACCTCAAGGATCACGTGCCGCTGCAGCGCATCGGCACCGAGTCGGAAGTGGCCGCGGCCATCGTCTTCCTGCTCTCCCCCGGCGCCAACTTCATCAGCGGCAACACCATCCGCATCGACGGCGCCGCGAGCCAAGGCACCCGCGCCTGGACGCTGGGCAAAGCGAAGAACAGCGAGTCCTACAACGGCTTCCATCGCGCCTACGTGCCCGATGTACTGAAGGATCAGGAGTAACCCGATGCCCGTCATTCAGTCCGAACTCGACGTCCACGGCGACAGCTTCGCGCAGAACCGCGAGGCCATGCTGGCCGCCATCGCCAGCTTCCGCGACGTCGAACAGAAGGTGCTGGACAAGGCCTTCGAGGCCAAACCCAAGTTCATCAAGCGCGGCCAGTTGCTGCCGCGCGAGCGCATCAACCTGCTGCTCGACCCCGGCGCGCCGTTCCTCGAACTGTCCTCGTTGGCCGGCTACAAGCTGCACGACGACAAAGACGGCACCCAGGCCGGCGGCGGCATCATCGCCGGCATCGGCTACGTGGCCGGCGTGCGCTGCCTGGTGATCGCCAACAACAGCGCGATCAAGGGCGGCACCATCTCGCCCACCGGGCTGAAGAAATCCCTGCGCCTGCAGCAGATCGCCGTGGAAAACAAACTGCCGGTGATCACCCTGGCCGAAAGCGGTGGCGCCAACCTCAACTACGCCGCTGACATCTTCGTCGAAGGCGCCCGCGGCTTCGCCAACCAGGCGCGCATGTCGGCCATGGGCCTGCCGCAGATCACCGTGGTGCACGGTTCCAGCACCGCCGGCGGCGCCTACCAGCCGGGCCTGTCGGACTACGTGGTGGTGGTACGCGGCAAGGCCAAGATGTTCCTCGCCGGCCCTCCACTGCTGAAAGCCGCCACCGGCGAAGTGGCCACCGATGAAGAACTGGGCGGCGCCGAGATGCACGCCCAGGTCGCCGGCACTGCCGAATACCTGGCCGAGAACGACGCCGACGGCGTGCGCCTGGCCCGTGAAATCACCGGCCTGCTGCCGTGGAATGCGCAACTGCCGGCGCGCCCGGCCAAGGTTTACAGCGAGCCGCTGTACCCGGCCGAAGAACTGCTCGGCATCGTCCCCGCCGACGCCAAGAAGCCCTACGACGTGCGCGAGATCGTCGCACGCATCGCCGACGGCTCGGCCTTCCTCGACTTCAAGAACGAGTTCGACAGCCAGACCGTTTGCGGCCACCTGGCCATCGAAGGTCAGCCCTGCGGCTTTATCGGCAACAACGGGCCGATCACTCCGCGCGGCGCGGCCAAGGCCGCCCAGTTCATCCAGCTGTGCGAGCAGAGCAACACGCCGATCCTGTTCTTCCACAACACCACCGGTTTCATGGTCGGTACCGAGTCCGAGCAGAACGGCGTGATCAAGCACGGCTCCAAGCTGATCCAGGCGGTGGCCAACGCCACCGTGCCGAAGCTGACCATAGTGGTCGGCGGCTCCTACGGCGCCGGCAACTACGCCATGTGCGGCCGTGGCCTCGACCCGCGCTTCATCTTCGCCTGGCCCAACAGCAAGACCGCCGTGATGGGCGGCGCCCAGGCCGGCAAGGTGCTGCGCATCGTCACCGAGGACAAGCACCGCAAGGAAGGCAAAGAGGCCGACCCGAAGATGCTCGACATGCTGGAAATGGCCACCGCGCAGAAGCTCGACAGCCAGTCCACCGCGCTGTACGGCACCGCCAGCCTGTGGGACGACGGCCTGATTGACCCGCGCGACACGCGCAAGCTGCTCGGCTTCCTGCTGGACATCTGCGCAGAAGCCAATGTGCGCCCCCTCAAATCCAACTCGTTCGGCGTCGCCCGCCTGTAACCCTTCGGAGAACAATAAAAATGATCTTTACCCAAGAACACGAAGAGCTTCGCCGCACCGTCCGCAACTTCGTCGAGCACGAAATCAATCCGCACGTCGACGAGTGGGAAAAGGCCGGCAAATTCCCCATGCACGAGATCTTCAAGAAGGCCGGCGACCTCGGCCTGCTGGGCATCTCCAAGCCGGAGAAATTTGGCGGCATGGGCCTGGACTACAGCTACTCGGTGGTCGCCGCCGAAGAGTTCGGCACCATCCACTGCGGCGGCATCCCCATGGCCATCGGCGTGCAGACCGACATGTGCACCCCGGCCCTGGCCCGCTTCGGCTCCGATGAGCTGCGTGAGGAGTTCCTGCGTCCCGCCATCGCCGGCGACATGGTCGGCTGCATCGGCGTTTCCGAAGTCGGCGCCGGCTCCGACGTGGCCGGGCTGAAGACCACCGCCCGCAAGGACGGCGACGACTACGTGATCAACGGCAGCAAGATGTGGATCACCAACTCCCCGTCGGCCGACTTTATCTGCCTGCTGGCCAACACCAGCGACGACAAGCCCCACGTCAACAAGTCGCTGATCGTGGTGCCGATGAACACCCCGGGCATCACCCTCAGCCCGCACCTGGACAAGCTCGGCATGCGCAGCTCGGAGACCGCCCAAGTGTTCTTCGACAACGTGCGCGTACCGCAGCGCAACCGCATCGGCCACGAAGGCGCCGGCTTCATGATGCAGATGCTGCAGTTCCAGGAAGAGCGCATGTTCGGCGCGGCCAACATGATCAAGGGCCTGGAGTACTGCGTCGACAGCACCATCGAGTACTGCAAGCAGCGCCACACCTTTGGCACCCCGCTGATCGACAACCAGGTCATTCACTTCCGCATGGCCGAGCTGCAGAGCGAGATCGAGGCCCTGCGCGCCCTCGTCTACCACGCCACCGAGCTGTACGTGAAAGGCCGCGACGTGACCAAGCTGGCCTCCATGGCCAAGCTCAAAGCCGGCCGCCTGGGTCGCGAAGTGACCGACAGCTGCCTGCAGTACTGGGGCGGCATGGGCTTCATGTGGGACAACCCGGTCTCGCGCGCCTACCGCGACGTGCGTCTGGTGAGCATCGGCGGCGGTGCCGACGAGATCATGCTGGGCATCATCTGCAAGCTGATGGGCATCCTGCCCGGCAAAAAGAAGGGCTGAGGAAGCGATCATGGCCGAACTGCCGAACTGCCAAACCCTGCTGCTGGAACAAGTCGAGGGCGTGCTCTACGTCACCCTCAACCGCCCGGAAAGCCGCAATGCCATGAGCCTGGCGATGGTCGAAGAACTGCGCGCCGTGCTGCGCGCCGTGCGCAACGACCAGACCACTCGCGCTCTGGTGCTGCGCGGCGCCGACGGCCACTTCTGCGCTGGCGGCGACATCAAAGACATGGCCGGTGCGCGAGCCAAGGGTGGCGATGCCTACCGCGAGCTGAACCGCGCCTTCGGCAACCTGCTGGAGGAAGCCCAGTACACACCGCAAGTGCTGGTCGCCGTGCTGGAAGGCGCGGTGCTCGGCGGCGGCTTCGGTCTGGCCTGTGTCTCCGATATCGCCATCGCCCACCAGGGCGCCAAGTTCGGCCTGCCGGAAACCAGCTTAGGGATTCTGCCGGCGCAGATCGCCCCCTTCGTGGTCAAGCGTATCGGTCTGACTCAGGCCCGCCGCCTGGCCCTCACCGCCGCCCGCTTCGACGGCGCCGAGGCCTTGTGTCTGGGTCTGGTGCACTTCAGCGAAGCCGACGACCAGGCCGTGGTCGACCGCCTCGCCGAATGCCTGCAGCAGGTGCGCCAGTGCGCACCGGGCGCAAATGCGGCGACCAAGGCCCTGCTGCTGGCCACCGAAACAGAAAACCTCGGCAGCCTGCTCGACCACGCCGCCGGCCAGTTCGCCGAAGCGGTGCTGGGCAGCGAAGGCGCGGAAGGCACCATGGCCTTTGTGCAGAAGCGCAAGCCGAAGTGGGCCCAATGATGGATTGGACCGATCGGCATTGCCGACCGTAGCTCGTAGGGTGGATGTCGCTTTCTACATCCACCAAGAACACCGTCCGGTGGATCGATAAAGCGCGATCCACCCTACGTAAACCACTGCGGTTTGAACGGCAGGAGTAGAACAACAACATGGCTGCATTCAACAAGATTCTGATCGCCAACCGCGGCGAGATCGCCTGCCGGGTCATGCGCACCGCGCAAGACCTTGGCTACCGCACCGTGGCGGTGTACTCCGCGGCAGACGCCGGCGCGCGCCATGTGCAGCTGGCCGACGAGGCCGTGTGCATCGGCCCGGCGCAGGTCAACCAGTCGTACCTGGTGATCGATAACATCATCGCCGCGGCGCAGAAGACCGGCGCCGATGCCATCCACCCCGGCTACGGTTTCCTCTCCGAGAACGCCGACTTTGCCCGCGCCTGCGAGGCGGCCGGCATCGTGTTTATCGGCCCGACCGTGGAAGCCATCCACCTGATGGGCAGCAAGCGCCTGTCCAAGATCGCCATGCTCGAGGCTGGCGTGCCCTGCATTCCCGGCTACGAGGGCGCGGCGCAGGACGACGACACCCTGAGCCGCGAGGCGGCACGCATCGGCTACCCGCTGATGATCAAGGCCAGCGCCGGCGGCGGTGGCCGTGGCATGCGCCTGGCGCACGAGTCCAGTGAGCTGCTGGCGCAGATCCGCACCGCCCGCTCCGAAGCGCAGAACGCCTTCGGCTCCGGCGAGCTGATTCTCGAACGCGCGGTGATCCGCCCACGCCACGTGGAAATCCAGGTGTTCGGCGACCAGCACGGCAACATCGTTTATCTGGGCGAACGCGACTGCTCGGTGCAGCGCCGCCACCAGAAAGTGGTTGAGGAAGCGCCCTGCCCGGTGATGACACCGACGCTGCGTAAAGCCATGGGCGAAGCGGCAGTGAAGGCTGCAGCCTCGGTCAACTATGTCGGCGCCGGCACCGTGGAATTTCTCCTCGACCAGAGCGGCGAATTCTTCTTCCTGGAAATGAACACCCGCCTGCAGGTCGAACACCCGGTCACCGAGCTGATCACCGGGCAAGACCTGGTCGCCTGGCAGATCCGCGCCGCCGAAGGCCAGCCGCTGCCACTCAGGCAGGAGGAAATCCGCCTCACCGGCCACGCCATGGAAGTGCGTTTGTACGCCGAGGATTCCGCGCACAACTTCCTGCCGCAGACCGGTGAAGTGCTGCGCTGGGAACCGGCGCTGCTCGACGGCATCCGCATCGACCACGGTCTGGTCGAAGGCCAGGCCGTCACCCCGTTCTACGACCCGATGCTGGCCAAGGTCATCGCCTACGGCGCCACCCGCGACGAAGCCCGGCGCAAGCTGGCCCGCGCGGTCGAGGACTGCGTGCTGCTCGGTGTCAACGGCAACCAGCGCTTCCTCGCCAACCTGCTCAAGCACCCGGAGTTTGCCGCCGGCCATGCCACCACGGCGTTTATCGGCGAACATTTTGCCGACGACCCGAGCCTGAGCCCGCAGGCGCCCGCTGCCAGCGAGCTGGCCACTGCCGCCGCCCTGCTCTACCAGGCCTCGGCCAATGCCCGCGCGCACCAGGGCGGCTTGGCTGGCTGGCGCAATGCCGGCGGCGCGCCGTGGAGCTTCGTGCTCAAGCAGGGCGAGCAGAAACATGCAGTCGAACTGCAAGTGCTCGAGCCCGGCACGCAGCCGCTGCTGCGTGCGCAGGTCGGCGAGCAATCCGTTGAGCTACGCCTGCTGGCCAGCGATGGCCGCTGGGCCAGCCTGGAGCTGGACGGCATCCGCCAGCGCCGCGCCTATCACCTGGCAGGCGAGCGTGTCTGGCTGTACGGCCACAACGGCAACCTGGAGCTCACCGACGTCACCCACGAACCGGCCGGCGGGCAAAACGCCGCCAGCTCCGGCACGGTCAAAGCACCGATGGATGGCGCCATCGTCGAAGTGCTGGTAGCCGAGGGCGAGCAGGTCAGCAAGGGCCAACTGCTGGTGGTGCTGGAAGCGATGAAGATGGAGCACCCGCTCAAGGCCGGCATCGACGGCGTGATCCGCCGCGTGCAGGTCAGCCAGGGCGACCAGGTGAAGAATCGCCAGCTGCTGGTGGAAGTCGAAGCCGCGGAAGCCTGATGTAGGGTGGATGACGCTTTGTTCATCCACCACAACGCCACCTTGGTGGATGAACAAAGCGTCGACTACGCGCCCCGATCCACCCTACTCGAACAACAAGCCACGGAGCACGAACATGTCCCTGCAAGGTAAAACCCTGTTCATCACTGGCGCCAGCCGCGGCATCGGCCGCGAGATTGCGCTCAAGGCCGCCGCCCAAGGCGCCAATATCGTCATCGCTGCCAAGAGCGCAGAACCGCACCCCAAGCTGCCCGGCACCATCCATACTGTGGCCGCCGAGGTCGAGGCCGCCGGTGGCAAGGCCCTGGCCCTGCAGCTGGACGTACGTGACGAAGCCGCAGTGAAAGCCGCCATGGCTCAGGCCGCTGAGCACTTCGGCGGAATCGATGCGCTGATCAACAACGCCGGGGCGATCCGCCTGATCGGTGTCGAGCACCTGGAGCCCAAGCGTTACGACCTGATGTTCCAGATCAACACCCGCGCGGTGATGGTCTGCAGCCAGGCAGCCCTGCCCTACCTTAAGGACAGCCGCGGCCACATTCTCAGCCTGTCGCCGCCGCTCAACCTCGCCCCTCAGTGGTTCTCCAGCTACAGCCCGTACACCACTACCAAGTACGGCATGAGCATGCTGACCCTGGGCATGCACGAGGAATTCAGGAAGTACGGCATCAGTGTCAATTCGCTGTGGCCGAAGACAGTGATCGCCACTGCCGCCATCGAGTATGAGGCCGGTGGCCCGGCCGTCATGAAGGCTGCACGCCTGCCGGCGATCATGGCTGACGCTGCCTGCGCCATTCTCGCCAGCAGCGAGCGCACGATCAGCGGCCGCCTGCTGATCGATGAAGAAATCCTCCGAGAGCAGGGGCAGACCGACTTCGAACATTACCGCTTCGACCCAACCGGCAAGCTGATGACCGATCTGTTCGTGGACTGACAGCTCTTCCCCGCACCGAGGCCTCCTGAGCCTCGGTCACCCCTGGAACAATCGCCGCCAACCGCAGTCTATCCGCCATCTGTTATCCCGACTCGCCCAGCCATAGGGGAGGCGAGAGCATGCTCGGATATGCCAGAAGGCCTGGCTTCTTCGATCGCTGGCATCGCTGCATCTGTAGCACTGCACTCGTACAGACGAAACTGTGCTGCTGGCAAATTCGTTTCCTGTATCGATACACCGCGTTACAACTTGTCTACTGTTACGGTTCAGTAGCGGAAGGAATGCCATCATGACCAGTTTGTTGCTCTATCAGCGCATCGCCCAGTTGCTGGCGGAGGACATTCGTCGCGGTGTCTATCAGCCTGGAGAACGCGTGCCGTCCGTGCGCAAGATGAGCTCGCAGCTCAGCGTCAGCCACGCCACCGTGCTACAGGCCTACGCCAACCTGGAGGACATGGGCCTGATTCGCGCCCGCCCACAATCGGGTTTCTACGTCCACCAGACCGCCGGCCTGACTGCAGCCACACCCGACATTGCGCGCGTCGAGCGCCCGGCCATGGTCACCCGCAGCAGCATCATCAGCCAGGTGCTCACCGAGTCACGCCAGGATGGGGTGTTCCCACTCGGCGCTGCGGTCCCCCACGTGGACTACCTGCCGGTACGCTCACTGCACCAGCAGCTGGCCAAGGTAACCCGCTTCCAGAGCCCACGCGCCTTCAGTTACATGTTCAGCCCCGGCTACGAGCCACTGCGTCGCCAGGTGGCGATCCGCATGCGTGACGCCGGCGTGGTGGTCGATCCATCCGAGGTAGTGATCACCCATGGCTGTGTGGATGCCATTCATATGTCGCTGCGGGTGGTGACCCAGCCCGGCGACCTGATCGCCGCCGAGTCGCCGACCTACTATGGCCTGCTGCAGCTGGCCGAGGTGCTCGGCCTCAAGGTCATCGAGATCCCCAGCGATCCGTCCACCGGCCTCAGCCTGGAGGCCCTGCAGCTGGCCGCCAACCAATGGCCGATCAAGGCCCTGGTGCTCACCGCACGGCTGAGCAATCCGTTAGGCGGCAGCATTCCCGAGGAGCGGCAGAAGCAGCTGCTGCGTCTGACCGCCGACCATGGCATCCAGGTAATCGAGGACGATATCTACGGCGAGCTTCTGTTCGAACCGGGTCGCAGCAAAGCGCTCAAGGCACATGACCGCGACGACCAGGTGATCTATTGCTCGAGCTTCTCCAAAACCTTGTCGCCCGGCGTTCGCATCGGCTGGATCATCGCGGGTGGCTACCAGGAGGAAGTGGAGCGCCTGCAGACCTTCAGTACCCACTCAGCCTGCAGCGTGACGCAGATGGGCGTGGCGGCCTACCTGGAGAACGGCGGTTACGACCGCCACCTGCGGCATATCCGCCAAGAGTATCGCAAGAACATGACCGCCTATCAGCTGGCGGTACAGCAGCACTTCCCGGAAGGCACGCAGATGACACGGCCGTATGGCGGTTTCATCCTCTGGGTCAGCCTGCCCGGCAAGGTCAGCTCCCAGGAGCTGCATGTGCGGGCACTGCAGCAAGGTATCAGCATCGCGCCAGGGCTGATCTTCAGTAATACCGAGCAGTTCAACAACTGCCTGCGCCTGACCTGTGGTGTCCCGTGGAACCGCGAATCCGAGCGGGCGATCATGACGCTTGGCATGCTCGCCAAACAGATCTGTCAGGAAAACACATCGGGTTAACCCGAACGCATTGCTGCTGGCGTCTACTCGGTCGAATGGACTTTTCGCCCGAGGAGAACCCGCCATGTCCAGCATCACCGTTCTGATCCGCCAACCCCTGCTCGCCGGCTTCGGCGCCACCCTGGTGCTGGGCCTGGCGGCCTGCAGCGCTTCCAACGATGAGCCCGCCACCAGCGTCGTGGTGCCCAAGGCTGCCGAGTCCAAGATGAAGCAGGAGGCGCTGCACGAAGAGGTAGACGCCAACGCCTCCTACTCCGCTCAGCCGTCGGTGGTGGCCGGCGCCATGGAGGCGCGCAAGGCCATGCCGCAGAACATGCCGATGATCGCCCCGGCAGCGCCGCTGGCCGATAGCGCTGCCTTCGGCTATCAGGATGTCTACCGTGAGCAGTACCAGAAGATCGAGAGCAGCCCGGTGCAGGCCGTGGCCCAGCAGCCGGTATCGACCTTCAGCATCGACGTGGACACCGGTGCCTACGCCAACGTGCGCCGCTTCCTCAATGACGGCAGCCTGCCGCCCAAGGATGCGGTGCGCCTGGAGGAGCTGGTCAACTACTTCCCCTATGCCTACCCCAAGCCTGATGGCGACGTACCGTTCAGCGTTGCCACTGAATTGGCGACCACGCCGTGGAACCCCGAGACCCGTCTGTTGCGTGTGGCGATCAAGGCCGCCGACCTGAGCGCCGCCGAGCTGCCGCCGGCCAACCTGGTGTTCCTGGTCGACGTGTCCGGCTCCATGGACCGCCGTGAGGGCCTGCCGATGGTGCAGAGCACCCTCAAGCTGCTGGTCGATCAGCTTCGCCCGCAGGATCGCGTGGCCCTGGTCACCTATGCCGGCAATGCCAGCGTGGTGCTGGAATCCACCGCCGGTAGCGAGAAGGCCAAGATTCGCGCGGCCATCGACCAGCTCACTGCGGGCGGCTCCACCGCCGGCGAGTCGGGTATCCAGCTGGCCTACCAGGAAGCGCAGAAGGGCATGCTCAAGGGCGGCATCAACCGTATCCTGCTGGCCACCGATGGCGACTTCAACGTTGGCATCAGCGACTTCGAGACGCTCAAGCAACTGGCCGCCGACAAGCGCAAGACCGGTGTGTCGCTGACCACCCTCGGCTTCGGTACCGACAACTACAACGAGCAGTTGATGGAGCAGCTGGCCGATGCCGGCGACGGCAACTACGCCTACATCGACAACCTGCGCGAGGCGCGCAAGGTGCTGGTTGACCAGCTCAGCTCGACCCTGGCGGTGGTGGCCAAGGACGTGAAGATCCAGGTCGAGTTCAACCCGGCCGAGGTCAGCGAATACCGCCTGCTGGGCTATGAGAACCGCGCCCTGAAGCGCGAGGACTTCAGCAATGACAAGGTCGACGCTGGTGAGATCGGTGCCGGACATACCGTCACCGCCCTGTACGAAGTAGTGCCGGTGGGCGCCAAGGGCTGGCTGGAACCGCTGCGCTATGCCCAGGCCAAGGAACAGGGCAAGGCCGGCGAGATCGCATGGCTGCGCCTGCGCTACAAGGCGCCGGAAGGTGGTGCCAGCAAGCTGGTCGAGCGTCCGATCAGCAAGGGCGAGGCGACGCCGATCGCCAAGGCCAGCGATGACCTGCGCTTCGCCGCCGCGGTGGCTGCCTTTGCCCAGCAGCTCAAGGATGCCAAGTACACCGGCAACTTCGGTCTGGCCGACAGCGCCAAGCTGGCCCGTGGGGCCAAGGGTGAGGACCCGTTCGGCCTGCGTGGCGAGTTCGTGCAGCTGGTCGAATTGGCGCAGAGCCTGCAAACTCCGCAAAACGTTCAAGTCAGGGCCGACTAATTGAACCAACCACTGAAGGACGATGACGCCGCGCTGTTGCGGCGTTATCGCAATGGCGAGGCGGCGGCGTTCGCCCAGCTCTACGAGCGCCATCGCCTAGGCCTGTTCCGCTTCCTCCTCGGCCTGTGCGGTGACCACGCACTGGCCGAAGAGGTGTTCCAGGACACCTGGATGAGCCTGATCCGCAGCGCCAGCGAGCAACGCGAGGCGGTGCTGTTCAAGACCTGGCTGTACCAGATCGCGCGTAATCGCCTGATCGACCATTGGCGCAAGAGCGGGCGCCACCAGGGAAAGCTCGATGAGTACGACGAGGCGCAGCACGCCAGCGCCGACCCTGGCCCCGGCCCCGAGCAGCAGCTGCTGCTCAGTCGCGACCAGGAACGCCTGCAGGCGGCACTGGCCGACCTGCCGGAGGAGCAGCGCGAAGTGTTCCTGCTGCGCGCCCACGGCGACCTTGAACTTCACCAGATCGCCGAACTCACCCGTACTCCGGCGGAAACCGTGAAGAGCCGCCTGCGTTATGCGCTGAACAAGTTACGTCGGCTGCTGGCCGATCCGGCTTCGGCCGAGGAGGTATCCGCATGAGCCAACACGACCAAGATCTGCCGCAGGAACAACAGCTGCTGGAGCACTTCCGCAAGCACAGCCAGGGCGAACCGTCTGCCGCGCTGGACGCGATGATCCTCGCCGCCGCCCGTGAGGCACTGGCGCAACCGCGACCGAGCTGGTCGCAGCGCCTGCATGCCTGGCTGTTCGGCGCAGGCAGCCGCACCCGCTGGTCCATGGCCGTGGCCGGCCTGGCAGTGTTCGGCATCGGTCTCAACCTGGCCCTGCAGAATCGCGAGCAGCTACCGCAGTCCTACGATGCGCCGCCGGCACTGGCCAGTGCACCGGCGCCAGCAGCACAGGCAATGGAGCCTCAAGGCGTCGAGAGGAAGAAGGCCGAACAGCATCAGGAATCGAATACCGCGTTCGCCGTCTCTCCACCGGCAGCGGCTGCCCCGCGACAGATGGCTCCTGCCAAACCGCAAGCTGCGTCGCCCGCCGGCATCGTGACCGATGCAGTGCGCCAAGACGAGCCGGGGATGGCTGCTGACGATACCCCGCTCGAAGCAAAGGCCAAGGCGACTCGGCAACAGGCACAAGCCGCTGCCGAATCCGTCGATGGGCAGATGGTATTGGCCGAAGAAGCTACGCCCCTGGAGGAACGTCTGCGCCACGTGCTGCGCCTGCGTGCGGAAGGGCAACGCGAACAGGCCGATCGGCTGCTTGTCGAGATTCGCAAGCAGCATCCAGATCGCGATCTGGATGCAGAGCTGGCACGTCTGAAGCGAAACTGACCTCAGCCCGAACCGTCCATGCCCTGGAATGAGCGGTTCGGTGCAATATGGCGTAACCCCGTAGCCTTGCCAGGAAGCACTTCAAGCGCGAGCATGGGATATCGACATGAAAACCTGTCCGCCATGAAAGTTTTCCAGATACTTCCCCTGTTCCTGGCCTTTGGCCTGCTGATGGCCTGTGACGAGCCACCCAAGCCAGTGCCCCCGCCTCCGCAGCCACCTGCAGCCGAGCCTGAAAAAGCTGTTGTGACTCCAACTCCTCCGGCACGCCCTGCGCCAGAGAAAGCAGAGAAACCCAAGCCCAAACAGGTCGCCACTCCGCCCAAGACCAGCAAGCCAGCCTCCAAGCCCAGCGCCAGCTCGGCTGTAGCACCCTCGGTAAAAGAGCCACTGCCACCTCTGAAGCTCGATCTGTATTTGCCTGACGAACTGGTGGAGACACTGGAGCCCGGCGAACCCATCGACCCACCGAAGCCCCTGTTGCCGCCAATGTTCATCGAAAAACCGACCCAGCCAGGCCCCTATCAGTTGAATGGTCGGCTGATCACCAATGATCGAGGCGACGACTACTGGGACTCCGTGGAGGGGGCCGAGCTACAGATCGAATTCCGTAACTGAGGTCCGATCAGTCCTGCGGATACCACCTCGGCGTATACACCCACTCCCCGCCACCCTGGCGCGGGAAGCGCCGGGTCTGGCTGGAGCCGATGATCACCAGGGTGCGCATATCTACCAGTTCCGGGGTCAGCTCGCCGAGGGTGAGCACACACAGGGCCTCGGCCGGGCGGCCGATGTCGCGGCCGAGCACCACCAGGGTCTGCGGTTCTCGGTGCTGGCGCAGCAGGTCGAGGGCACGGCCTAGCTGCCAGGGCCGCGCCTTGGAGATCGGGTTGTAGAAGGCCATGGCTAGATCCGCAGCGGCCGCATGCTGCAGGCGCTTCTCGATCACCGTCCAGGGCTTGAGGTTGTCGGATAGAGAGATCAGGCAGAAGTCGTGGCCCAGCGGCGCGCCGGCGCGGGCGGCGGTGGCCAGCGCTGCGGAGATGCCGGGCAGCACTTCCAGCTCGACGCCCTGCCAACCTGCATCGCTGGAACCCTCCAGCGCCTCCATCACCGCCGCGGCCATGGCGAACACGCCTGGGTCGCCGGAGGACACCATCACCACGCGGCGGCCCTGCGCGGCCAGCTCGAAGGCGTGGGCAGCGCGCTGCAACTCCTCGCGGTTGTCGCTGGCGTGCAGGCATTGGTCGGTGCGATAGGGGCCGGCCATGGTCACGTAGGTCTCGTAGCCGAGCACGTCCTCGGCCTCATCCAGCGCGCGGCGCACGGCCGGGGCCAGCAACTCGGCGCAGCCAGGACCGATGCCGACCACGCCAAGGCGACCACGCGGACGGCCAATGGCGGCAGCGGTTTGCGGGCTCTCGGCCAGATGCAGGCTCAGGCCCGGCACCTCGTAGCAGGCCGGCGGCAGCGTCGTGTTCGGCTCGATAAAACGCAGCGGCACCTTCAGCTCGGCAACGGCCCGCTCGGCGAACGGCAGCGAACGTCCTTCGCCCTCGACCAGCAACGCAGCCAGGGCCACCTCGGCCAGACCAGCCTCGGCTAGCGCGGCGCGCAGATGAGCTACCAGCTCGACAGAAGGCTCGGCGCAACGCGCCAGCAGCCGGCGCGGATGGATCAGCAACACATCGTCACCGCTGGCCGCAGCCACATCGATACGCAGGCAGCGCTCACCCTCGGCATCCAGCGGCAGATTGGCCTGCTGCAGCCAGGGCGCCTCACCCTCGACGCGCAGACGCGCGCCGCCGAGCAGATCGCTGACCAGGCGCTTGCCCTGCTCCAGATCGGCCAGGGCGTAGCCCTCTGGCGGGTCGAGCAGGCAGGTGCCGAAACGCAGCTCGCCGCTGGTAGTGATGGCCGGCGCCACCGCCAGCCACTCGCCCAGCTCGCGGGCCAGACGGTTGACTCCGGCCAGGCCGCCGAGCAGCGGCACCACGGCGCTGCCGTCTTCGGCCAGGGCCAGCACCGGCGGCTCCATGCCCTTCTCCACCAGGGCCGAAGCCAGGCTACGAATGACGATGCCGGCGGCGCACAAGGCGATGATCGGCGTGCCTACGCGATACAGGCCGCGCAGGTGTTCGGCGAATTCGCGGTAGCTCTCGTCGACCTCGTCCACCCGCCCGGCCAGGCCGTGGATGCGCGCCTGCGGATAGCGCTGCTGCACGCGGCGTGCGGTGGCCAGCGCCGAGGCGCCGAGGATGACGATGGCGGCGGGATTCATGGACTCAGCCACGCCACTTCTCCCCCGGCACCAGGATCATCGAGAAGTACGGCGAGGCCAGCGGGTCCACCTCGTCCAGCGGCACTATGTGCTGGTTGTCCATGGTGGCGCGCTCCACATAGTGGGCACGCTCGGCCAGGCCGAGGCGTTGCAGCACACGACGCACCTTGTCGAAGTTGCGGCCGAGCTTCATCACCACGGCGGCCTCGGCAGTGCGCAGGCGCTGCTCCAGTTCCTCTTCCGGCAGCACGCCGGAGAGCACGCTCAAGGATTGGTTGCGATAGACCAATGGCGTGCCCAGCACCGAGGCGCAGCCGAGCATGGAGCAGACGCCGGGTACTACCTCGGCCTCATAGCGCTCGGCGAGGCGGTCGTGCAGGTACATGTAGGAGCCGTAGAAGAACGGGTCGCCCTCGCAGATCACCGCCACGTCGCGGCCAGCGTCCAGCTCGGCGGCGATCTGCACGGCGCAGGTGTCGTAGAAGTCGGCGATCACATCCTCATAGGTCAGCGGTGGCTCCAGTTTCTCGGTGGTCACCGGGTAGACCAGCGGTAGGCGGCGCTGCTCATCGGTCAGGTGCTGCTCGATGATGCCGAAGGCGTTGCCGCCCTGGCCCTTGCTGGCCTTGGCCCTGGCCACGAAGTAGCCCACCACCGGCGCGGACTGCAGCAGGCGCAGGGCCTTGAGAGTGATCAGCTCCGGATCACCGGGGCCGACGCCGAGGCCGAGCAAACGTCCCTTGCGCATCACTCCACCTCCGTGGCCAGGGCGTTGACCGCGGCGGCGGCCATGGCGCTACCGCCACGACGGCCGCGCACTATCACGTAGGGCACGCCGCGGCTGTCGGCAGCGAGCATGTCCTTGGATTCGGCGGCGCCGATAAAGCCCACCGGCATGCCGAGGATCAGCGCCGGTTTGGGTGCGCCGGCGTCGAGCATTTCCAGCAGGTAGAACAGCGCGGTGGGCGCGTTGCCGATCACAACCACGCTGCCTTCCAGGTGCTCGCGCCAGTGTTCCAGGGCAGCCGCCGAGCGGGTGTTGCCGAGATCACGGGCCAGCTGCGGCACGTCCGCTTCGTTGAGGGTGCAGATCACCGGGTTGTTGGCCGGCAGGCGCGCGCGGGTAATGCCCTCGGCGACCATGCGCGCATCGCAGAGGATCGGCGCACCCTTGGCCAAGGCCGCGCGGCCGGCAACGCCGGCACCGGGCGAGAAGCGCAGGTCCTGCACCACGTCGACCATGCCGCAAGCGTGGATCAGGCGTACGGCGAGCTTTTCCAGGTCAGCCGGGATGGCACTCAAATCAGCCTCGGCGCGGATGGTGGCGAAGGACTGGCGATAGATCTCCTGACCATCGCGGATGTAATCGATCATTCGGAGTTTCCTGCGGCGAGGTACTCGCCGGCTTGGTCGATATCGAGGGACGTCGCCAGCAGGCGGCCGAACCCGGCCTGGCCCTGCTCGCGGCGATAGAGGTCATAACGGCCGCCGGGCTGGGCCAGCAGCGTGTAGGGCGCAACATGGGCGGCGGCGCAGCTGCGCGGACAGCCGCTCAGATGCACCTGGGTCGGCCCATTTGGGCCAAGGCGCTTGGCCAGACGCAGGGCATCGGCCTTGGTGTCCGCCGCTGCCTTGGCGCAGCCGGCGCTGCCGCTGCAGGCGAGCAGGCGCGCCAGTGGCGCGCGGGTATCCAGTAGTAGGCCGAGATCGCTCATGGCCTGGGTCACGGCGGCCTGGCGCTCGGCGGGCACATCCGGCAGCAGCACGCCTTGCCAGGGCGTGAGACGCAGCTCGCCGCTGCCCTCTGTTTCCGCCAGATCGGCCAGGGCCTGCAACTGCTCGGCCTGCAACCGGCCAAGCGGCGCGCCGGCCAGCAGCATCACCCGCCCTGGCTGGGCCTGGGCATGCACACCCAGTGGCACGCCCTCCGTCGCTGGGCTGGTGAAGCCCGGCGTCGCGCGCTGGAAGACGGATGGCAGACGAGAGAGAAATGCCTGCGCCGGCAGCTCGGCCAACAGCTGACGCAGGCGCGTGTGTTCGCCAGCCAGCTGGAGGAACAGGTGCAATAGAGCTTCTACCAACTGCACCGCCTGATCCACCGCGACCACCCCCAGCACATCACCGCGCGGGCAGCCGGCCAGGCCGAAGGCCAGTTGCGTGCCGCCGGGCAAGGCTCTGAGCCAGATATCGTGCGGGTGGTCGAGCATGGCCAGAGCCTCGCCGCCATCCAGCTGCACGGCGAACTTGGGCGACAGCTCGCGAAACGCGGGCACGTCCTGCAGCAGCGCCAGCAGTTGTTCGGCCAGCGGGCGGGTATCGAGATGGGCGGCCGGATCGCGACCGGCGGCGGGGCTGATCAGCACATTGCGCACATCGTCGGCATCCGCGTGACGCGGGCCGAGGCCGGCGTCGAGCAGTTGCTGCACCAGCGCGCCTTGGCATGCCTCGCGTACGCCGCGAATCTGCAGATTGCTGCGATTGGTCAGCTCCAGCACGCCGCTGGCATGGGTGCGGGCGACCTCAACCACGGCTCGGGCCTGGGTACTGGTGAGCAGGCCGCCGGGCAGCTTGACCCGGCAGATGCCGCCATCTTTCGCCGGCACGACGCGCCACAGCCCCGGGCAAGGTGAGGGCCTCGGTGTGAAAACGGCAGAGAGAGAGTCGGATTTCAAGCGGCCACCGGCAACGAACGACGCGGCGACCGAACCAGCGGAACCCACGGAGGGATTCCTTGGCATCGGTACACCCCGCCCGATGTTGGCACTCGCGACTGCGTCGTCGGCAGGTCTCCTGGCTGACAGGTCGTCATCGCTGCACGGCCTTCCCGATTGCTCAGTGGCATGTGTGTGTGGAGCGACTCGCTGCTTACAGTTGCGGGGGCAGCCACGGCTTGTACCGTGTTCCCTCTTAGGCCCGCTGGTTCCTCTGAAAGAACCGGGCACCGACGAAGGCGCTATTATGCCCGCTTTTAGCGGCACCGGGCCAAACCCGCGCGTCGTTCCGCAAGACATCGAGGAGACACAGATGACGGCCTGGCTGACGGTAGTGGGCATCGGCGAAGACGGCTATGCCGGCCTGGGCAAGGCGGCGCGCCGCGCGCTGCTGGCGGCCGAGTGCATCGTCGGTGCGCCGCGCCAGCTCGACCTGCTGCCGCCATGCATCCGCGCCCCGCGACAGAGCTGGCCAAGCCCCTTCAGCCTGGAGCCGGTGCTGCAACGACGCGGTACGCCGACCTGCGTGCTGGCCAGCGGCGACCCCATGCTCTACGGCGTCGGCGCCAGCCTGGCGCGCCAGCTGGATCAGGGCGAGATGCTGGTGCTGCCGGCGCCCTCCTCCTATTCCCTGGCCGCCGCGCGCCTGGGCTGGCCACTGCAGGACGTAACCCTGCTGTCGGTAGTGGCGCGCCCGCTGACCGCCGTCGCTCGCCATTTACATGACGGCCAGCGCCTGCTGATTCTGTGCAACGATGGCAACAGCCCGAGTGCCATTGCCGCTCTGCTGCGCGAGCGCGGCTTCGGCGCCAGCCGCCTGAGCGCGCTGGAGCATCTGGGCGGCCCGCTGGAGCGACGCATCGATGGCCTGGCCGCCGACTGGAATATCGACCAGGTCGCCGCGCTCAATCTGCTAGCTGTCGAATGCCGCACCGATGCCGGCGTGCAACCGCTGCCACTGACCATCGGCCTGCCCGACGACGCCTACCGCCACGACGGCCAGCTGACCAAGCGCGACGTGCGCGCCATCACTCTGGCCCGCCTGGCGCCACGGCCCGGTGAATTGCTGTGGGATGTCGGCGCCGGTTGCGGTTCGATCGGCATTGAGTGGCTGCGCAGCCATCCGAGCTGCCGGGCCATCGCCATCGAGGCCAACGAAGGTCGCCAGCAACTGATCGCGCATAACCGCGACGCCCTCGGCGTACCGCAGCTGCAGCTGGTGGCCGGCGAGGCGCCGGAGGCACTGGCCGGCCTCGACTTCCCCGACGCCATCTTTATCGGCGGCGGCGTCACCGTGCCCGGCGTGCTGGAGCTGTGCTGGCAGGCGCTGAAGCCTGGCGGCCGGCTGATTGCCAATGCCGTGACCCTGCAAAGCGAGGCGATGCTGGTGGCCTTCCGCGAACAGCATGGCGGCGAGCTGACCCGCATCGCCGTGGCCCAGGCCCAGCCACTGGGCGACTTCGACACCTGGCGCAGCGCCCTGCCCATCACCCTGCTGCAAGTACACAAGCCGTGACCCGCGTGCTGTTGCTCGGCGGCGTCGGCGATGCGCTGCGCCTGGCCCGGCGCCTGGGCTCCGAGCACCTGTACAGCCTGGCCGGTCTGGGCAAGGTGCCGGACGATCTGACCTGCCAGGTGCGCGTCGGTGGCTTCGGTGGTGCCGAGGGCCTGGCCGAGTTTATTCGCACCGAAGGCTTCGATCTGTTGCTGGACGTCACCCACCCCTATGCCGCGCAGATCAGCGCCAATGCCGCCGTGGCCGCGCGCCTGGCCGGCGTGCCCTGCTGGGCGCTGCGTCGTCCCAGCTGGCAACCACAGCCTGGTGACGACTGGCGCGAGGTGGCCGACTGGGCCGCGCTGATCTCGGCGCTGGAGCCCTTCCGCAAGCCCTTCCTCACCCTCGGCCGCGAGCCGCTGGCGCATCTCGACGAGATTCCCGCGCACCAGCACTGGACCCTGCGCCTGCTCGATGCCCAACCCGAGCATCCACACGCCCGCTGCATCGCCGCGCGCGGCCCGTTCACGCTCGACGATGAACGCGCGCTGTTCGCCGCCGAAGGCTTCGATGTGCTGGTGAGCAAGAACAGCGGTGGCAACGCCACCGAGGCCAAGCTGCAGGTCGCCCGCGAGCGCGGCTTGCCAGTGCTGATCCTGCAACGCCCGCAACTGCCCGAGGTGGAGCACGCCTTCGCCGATCCCGAAACCCTGTGGCAGGCGCTGCAGCCGCTGCTTTGAGAACACCCGATGAAGACCGAAACCTACGCCCGCGTATTGTTCGCCGGCCCAGATCTGAGCCACGGCAGCTTCGCCGAGCTGACCCGCCGCCAGTTCACTGAACAGTTCGGCGCCGCCGTGCTGGGCGATCTGCTCGACACCAATGCTGGCCACGATGAGCTGTGGGCGCGAGTACGCGAATGCCTGAGCAGCACAGAGCTGCCCCTACTAGTCGTCGATCTCGACCCGCTGGGCAGCAGCCAGCAGCTGGACTGGCTGCGCGGCGAGTTGCAGGCACGGGCCGGCGAGCGTGCCGACCAGCTATTCGTCTGCGCGGGCAATGCCGAGGACGTGGCGACGCTGGCCGCACTGCTCCAGCAGCCGGAAAAACACCTGGGCTGCGTGGACGTGCCGCAGCTGCCGGAGTCTCACGCCTGGTCGTGCATCCCACCGCACCGCTATCGCGTGCTGCTGTGCAACGGCCCACGCTGCACCCGCCGCGGCGCCCTGCCCCTGTGGAAGCTGCTGCGCGAGGAGCTGAAGGCGGCCGGCCGTTTGGAGACCGAGGATGGCGTGCATATCACCCGCACCCAATGCCAGTTCCCCTGCGACCAGGGGCCAACCCTGAGCGTCTACCCAAGTGGCGAGTGGTATCGGATACGCGATGCGGCCGAGGTGAAGCGCCTGGTGCAGGAGCACTTCGTCGAGGAGCGCGCCGTGCCCGAGCTGATCATGCGCATGTAGGGTGGGTGAGCCTGCGCCGCTCCAGGCTATCGGTGCGCATGGCGCACCCTACGGGGCGCAGTGCTCGCCAGGGACTTCGATATGCACAGGGTATGCCTGCCAGACGGGTTACTCCTGCCCTACAAATAGACCACCCGGAAACGAAACCGGCCGCTCTGGGCGGCCGGTCGGGGATCACAGGTTCATCACGTCCAGGAAGCGTGGCGTGGCGCTGTCGTCGATCTTCAGGCTCTGGAAGTCGAACAGGTTGCGGTCGGCCAGTTGCGACGGCACCACGTTCTGCAGGGCGCGGAACATGATCTCGGTGCGGCCCGGGCTCTTGCGCTCCCACTCCACCAGCATCTCCTTGACCACCTGGCGCTGCAGGTTTTCCTGCGAGCCACACAGGTTACACGGGATGATCGGGAATTCCTTCATCACCGAGTAGGCCTCGATGTCCTTCTCGTTGCAGTAGGCCAGCGGACGGATCACCACGTTGCGGCCGTCGTCGGACAGCAGCTTGGGCGGCATGGCCTTCAGCGTGCCGCCGTAGAACATGTTGAGGAAGAAGGTTTCCAGGATGTCGTCGCGGTGGTGACCGAGGGCCATCTTGGTTGCGCCGATCTCGTCGGCGTAGGTGTACAGGGTGCCGCGGCGCAGGCGCGAGCACAGCGAGCAAGTGGTCTTGCCCTCCGGGATCTTCTCCTTCACCACCGAGTAAGTGTCCTTCTCGATGATGTGGTACTGCACGCCAATGGATTCCAGGTAGGCCGGCAGCACGTGCTCGGGGAAGCCGGGCTGCTTCTGGTCCATGTTCACTGCAACGATCTCGAACTGGATCGGCGCCACCTTCTGCAGGTACAGCAGCACATCGAGCAAGGTGTAGCTGTCCTTGCCGCCGGACAGGCAGACCATCACCTTGTCGCCATCCTCGATCATGTTGAAGTCGGCGATGGCCTCGCCGACCTGGCGACGCAGGCGCTTCTGCAGTTTGTTCTGGTTGACCGAGAGGGTGCTGGGCATGGTGCGGGCGGATCCGGCTGGAGTCGAAAAGCTGGCCATTTTACGCACAAAGCCGGCGCTAGGCAGCCCGTGTTAGGCTGATCGGATGAACGACCTCAATCCTGCCCTCGACCTGCCCGACCAACTGCATGAACTGCTTCGCGAAACGCCCGCCGGCATCAGCGAGTTCCAGCTGATCCGGCAGCTCAAGGCGCGTCACTCCACGCACATTCCCAACCTCGAACTGGCCGACAAGCTGGTGCTCTACCGCACCCACTTTCTGCTGTTCAACGCCTTGTACCTGCTGCGTGATCGCCTGTGGCAGGCGCAAAGCGCGCACCTCGACATCAGCCCGGTGTGCGTGCAGCTGCAACCCTGGCGACCGGGCCCCGCCGCGCTGGCCGAACACGACCCGCTGCGTGACTACTATCTCAATCTGCAACATTTGCGCGACACCACAGAGCGTGATGTGGAGAAGCTTTTGTCCAGCTTCTGGACGCGCATGCAGGGCGGTGACGAGAAGCGCGCGGCGCTGGAGCTGTTCGAGCTGAATGGCGACCAGCCGCTCAATCTCGCCACCATCAAGCAGCGCTACCGCCAGTTGGTGAGCATTCACCACCCCGACCGTGGCGGCAGCACCAGCCGGCTGCAGTCGATCAACCTGGCGATGGAAATACTGCAGCGCTATTACGGCTGATCCTAAGAGAGCGATTCGCTCTAAAGCCACGGTTCATGCGGGCTGCAGCCTTCTCCTATACTGCGGCATACGGTCGCAGCCAAATCGGCCTGCACCCGGATAGCGCTGGTCATGCGCGCCGGGCGCTCCGCCTAGAGCGATCGACAATAAAAAGAGGAGGTGTCTGCATGATCCACCATGTTTGGGGGCTCTTCACCCATCCCGACCAAGAGTGGCAGGAAATCCGTGGCGAGGAAGAATCCATCAGCCACATGTACCTGACCCATGTTCTGATTCTGGCCGCCATACCCGCGCTCTGCGCCTACTTCGGCACCACCGAAGTGGGCTGGCGCATCGGCGATGGCGAAGCGGTCAAGCTCACCGCCACCAGTGCGATGCAGATGACCATCATGTCGTACCTGGCGATGATCGCCGGCGTCGCCGTGATGGGCGCCTTCATACATTGGATGGCACGCACCTACGACTCCAACCCGACCTTCACCCAGTGCGTCGTATTCGCCGCCTACACCGCTACTCCGCTATTCGTCGGTGGTGTCGCCGCGTTGTACCCCAGCCTGTGGCTGGGCATGCTGATCGGCACGGTGGCGGTCTGCTACACGGTGTACCTGCTGTATGCCGGCATACCGACGTTCATGGGCATCTCGCAAGACGAAGGCTTCATGTTCTCCAGTTCGGTACTGGCCGTAGGCCTGGTGGTGCTGGTAGCAATGATCGCCTGCTCGGTCATCCTCTGGGGCTTCGGCGTAGGTCCCGTCTACATCAGTTGATCGACACCAGCAGAAACAAGGCCGCCCACGGGCGGCCTTTTGCTGTGCCGCCCGCCCGGAAAGTTGAACCCCAGCGGCCATGCCGTGGCTCTAAGGCTATGAATAGCCGCCCAGAGGAGCACGGACCATGACTCCGCATTTCTTTACCCTTTTCACCCGCCCGGATGCCGCCTGGCACGAGATCCGCCAGGAAGAGGAGCAACACAGCAGCCACTACCTGGGGCACCTGCTGTTGCTCGCGCTGATCCCTGCCGTCAGCCTGTTCATCGGCACTACCGAGATGGGCTGGAGCCTGGCCGGCGACGAACGAGTACGCCTGGACGAGCGTAGCGCTCTGCTGTTGTCGCTCAGCGTGTACGTCACCGCCCTGGCTGGCACATTAATCATGGGTGGTTTCGTCCGCTGGATGTCCCGCACCTTTGACACCCGCCCTACGCTGAACCAGTGCATCGGCTTCGCCGCCTATACCGCCACGCCGTTCTTCCTGGCCGGCCTGGCGGCGGTCTACCCGAGCCGCTGGCTGGCGGTGATCGCGCTGGGGCTGGCCTGTGCCTATTCGACCTTCCTGCTGTTCGTCGGCCTGCCAACCTTCATGCGCATTCGCCAGCAGCAAGGCATGGTTTACGCCGGTGCGGTGTGGGCGGTGGCGGTACTGGCCGTGGTGACGCTGCTGGTGTCGGCCATCCTGCACTGGCACTACTACACCGATCCGGTGTACGAGCGCACGGCGCCCGACCAGGGCTACTCGACACGCGAGGAGCGTCCCTCGGTCTACGAGCAGCAACACAGCAGGGACTGACGCGACCAGCGGCTAGTTTGGCCAGCACGGGCAATGCGGCATAATCGCCGCATGCCCGAATTGCTCCATACCCGCGTCGAAGTCTGCTACCGGCAGGCCGAAGATTTCTTCAAGCGCTCGTTCCCCCGTCCTGAGGTCAGCTTCAGGCTGCGCGGCCAGAAAGCCGGCGTGGCGCATCTGCACGAGAACCTGCTGCGCTTCAATCCCAAGCTGTATGCAGAAAACCGCGAGCACTTCCTCAAGCAGACAGTGGCTCATGAGGTGGCACACCTGATCGCCCATCAGATGTTCGGCGGGCGTATCCAGCCCCATGGCGAGGAATGGCAGCTGATCATGCGTGGCGTCTACGAGCTGCCGCCGGATCGCTGCCACAACTACGATATCGGCCGGCGCAAGGTCACCCGTTACCTCTACCTGTGCCAGTGCCCGGATGGCGAGTTCCCCTTCTCCAGCCAGCGCCACAGCCTGGTCAGCAAGGGCCGCCGCTATTTCTGCCGGCGTTGCCGGGCGACCCTGGTATTCAGCGGTGAGCAGAGGGTCGAATAACCCTCAGCCCAGTACTTTGCTGGCTTTGAGCGTGGCGATCTCTTCCTCTCCGTAGCCCAGCTCACGCAGCACCTCATGACTGTGTGCGCCGACCGGCGCGCCAATATGCCGTGGTGACTCCAGTCCCGCGGAGAAACGGATCGGACAGGCGATCTGGCGTTGCGCCGACTTGCCCTCGCGCGGCACCTCGGTAACCACGCCGCGTGCTTTGAGCTGCGGGTGCTCGACTGCCTCGGACAGTTTCAGCACTGGCTCGACGCAGGCGTCCACCTCGGCGAAGCGTTGCTGCCACTCGGCCAGGTCGTGCTTCTCTACCTCGATGGCGATCTCGCCTTTGAGCCGTTCCTGATCCTTGGGCGACAGGCCCAGGGCAGCCAGTTCCGGGCGACCGAGGGCGGCGCAGAACTGCTGCATGAACTGCGGCTCCAGGCTACCCACCGACAGCCAGCGGCCATCGCGGGTGCGGTAGTAGTCGTAGAAGCTGCCGCCGTTGAGCACCTGGTTCTGCATGTCCGGCTCCACGCCGCCGGCCAGGTAGCCGGCGCCGGCCATCGCATGCAGGCTGAAAGCGCAGTCGGTCATGCTGATGTCCACGTGCTGACCGAGGCCGGTGCTCTGCCGGGCGATCACCGCCGCGAGCAGGCCGATCACCCCGTGCAGCGAGCCGCCGGCGATATCAGCCACCTGCACGCCAAGCGGCAACGGACCGCTGTCGCGGCGGCCGGTGTAGCTGGCCAGGCCGCTGAGGGCCAGATAGTTGAGGTCGTGGCCGGCGCGGTCCTTGTACGGCCCGGTCTGGCCGTAGCCAGTGATCGAGACGTAGATCAGTCGCGGGTTGATTGCCTTGAGCATATCAAAGCCGAGACCGAGCTTGTCCATCACTCCCGGACGGAACTGCTCCAGCACGATGTCGTACTCGGCCACCAGGCGCTTCACCAGCTCCAGCGCCTCGGGCTTCTTCAGGTCCAGGGCCAGGCAGCGCTTGTTGCGGTTGAGGTAAGCGTGGCTGGTGGAGACGCCATCCACATGGGGGGGGAGTACACGGACCAGGTCCACACGAGTGGGCGACTCCACACGCAATACCTCGGCGCCCATGTCCGCCAATAGCAACGAAGCGAACGGCCCCGGCAGCAGGGTGGAGAAGTCGAGAACTTTCAGCGAAGACAGCGGGCCTTTCATGTTCAGTTTTCCCAGTGCAGAGAAGGTTCGGACGGCAGGCTGGTTACGCGCTCGGCATAGCGGGCCTCCAGCACATTGCGGCGGATTTTCATGGTTGGCGTCATGCAGCCGTTGTCCACGGTCCAACTGTCACGCACCAACAGCAGGTGGCTCAGCCGCTCATGGGGCTGCAGGTCAGCGTTGAGGCCGTTCAGGGTAGCCTGCAGATCGGCCGTCACGCGCTCGCGCGGTTGCAGGCGGGCAGCCGGCGACAGCTCGATCAGCGCCAGCGGCTGGTCAAGATTGCTGCCCATCAGGCAGACCTGCTCGACCCAGGTGTTCTTGGCGATCTCACCCTCGATGGGCGCCGGCGCCACGTACTTGCCCTTGCTGGTTTTGAAGATGTCCTTCACCCGCCCGGTGATGCGCAGATAGCCGTCGGCATCCACCTCGCCCTTGTCGCCGGTGTGCAGCCAACCGCCGGCCAGCGCCTGGGCACTCAGCTCCGGCTCGCGATAGTAGCCAAGCATCAGGGTCGGGCTGCGAAACAGGATCTCGCCATTGTCGGCCAGGCGCAGCTCGAGAAACGGCATGGGCCGGCCAACCGTACCGAAACGCACCTTGCCGGGACGATTGAAGGCGCCGTAGGCAAAGTTCTCGGTCATGCCGTAGCCCTCGCAGATGATCATGCCCAGCCGCTTGTACCAGTCCAGCAGCCCCGGTGAGATCGCGGCTGCGCCGGACACCAGAATACGCGCCCGGTCCAGCCCCAGCCCCCGGCGAATCTTGCGCGCCACCAGGGCACCGATGACCGGCACGCACAGCAGCAGGTCCAGACGCCGGGCCGGCAGGCGCTCCAGCACGCCTTGCTGGAAGCGCGTCCACAGCCGCGGCACGGAGAAGAATACCGTCGGCCGCACATGGCGCAGGTCTGCGGCGAAGGTCTCCAGCGACTCGACGAAGGCCACCCGCGCGCCGCTGTACAGGCTGTTCATCTGCACCAGGAAGCGCTCGGCGGCATGCGACAGCGGCAGGTAGGAGAAAAACTGGTCACGCTCCGACAGCTTCATCTCCAGGGTCGAGTTGGCAGCCGAGAAGGCCATGGCCCGCGCCGAGAGCATGGCGCCCTTGGGCTGACCGGTGGTGCCGGAGGTGTAGAGGATGCTGATCAGCTCATCGCCCTGTTGCTGGTGTACCTCACGCAACGGCTCGTGGGCGTCTAGCAACGCGTGCCACTGGTGGTCGGCACGCAGGGTCGGGTACGGCATAGCGATGCGTACGATTTGCGGAGCGATACCGGCCTCCAGCTTCTCCGGCTCGTCTAGCTTGCCGAGCAGAACCACCTTGCACTCGGCATGATCCAGCACGTAGGCGATGCTCTCGGCGGTCTGCAGCGGATACAACGGTACGCTGACCAGGCCGGCCAGCATGATCGCCAGGTCGCTGATGAACCACTCGGCGCAGTTCTTCGCCAGCAGCGCCACCCGGTCACCGGGCTCGCAGCCCAGCCCCCGTAACGCACTGGCCAGGCGACGAGCCTGATCATCAACTTCGCGCCAGGTGAAATCATGCCAGCGTCCATCCACCGGCTGGCTCAGCCAGACCCGATCAGGCGCTGTTTCAAGCCAGTACTGAAAGCGTTGCAGCGGCAGTTGTTCGGTCATGCGGGCTCTCTTGTTCTTGTTGTGGATGAGGCCGATCAGAGCTTGAAGATGCGCCGGGCATTCTCGTGGAGGAAACGCGCCTCCACCTCGCTGCTCAAGCCCAGTTCCTTCACCTGCTGCATGCAGCGGGTCAACGGCAGCTGCGGAAAATTGCTGCCGAACAGCACCTTGTCGCTGCCGTAGCTGCGCATGAACTGCAGCAGCTGCGGCGGGTAGTAGCGTGGCAGGTAGGCGGAGGTGTCGATGAACACGTTGTCATGCTTCCAGGCCAGGCCGATCATCTCGTCGGTCCAGGGATGGCCGATGTGGCCAGCGACGATGCGCAGCTCGGGGAAGTCCAGCGCGACCTCGTCCAGGTAAGGCACCGGGCGACCGGTCTCCGACGGCATCAGCGGGCCGGTGTGGCCGACCTGGGTGCAGAACGGGATGTCCAGCTCGATGCACTTCACATACAACGGGTAGTACAGGCGATGGTTGGGTGGCAGCTTCCACAACCAGGGCACGATGCGCAGGGCCTTGCAGCCCAGCTCCAGCACCGCCCGCTCCAGCTCGCGCACGGCAGCCACTGGCTTGCGCAGGTCCACCGTGGCGACACCGACGAAGCGCTCGGGAAAAGCGCGGGTGTACTCGGCGATATCGTCATTGCTGAACACCCAGCCCTCAGGGCGGCACCAGGCGGCCAGCATCAGCTTGTCGACCCCGGCCTCGTCCATGTGCGCCACGGTCTGCTGCGGACTCAGGCGCTGATCGAGCAATGCAGCGCTGCCGGACTTCTCGAACAGCCGAGCCACTTCGGGCATCTTCTCGCGCAGCTGGCCACTGGCGGGCTGGGCCCAGGCATCGATTGCGGTCATACGGCAACTCCTCGTTCCATGACGGTTCGTCGCAGGTTAGGTCCGCCCTTCCCGCCCCTCAATGACCCAAGCGCTCGGTACGATTGACCCTATCGGCCACTGTACCGGCGATTTGAAAGTCAGCTGCGGATTGCGCCATCGACCGGGCGGCGTAATCTGGCGGCTCCTGCCTGGAGCCGTTTGATGAGACCCGCCGACCTGCTTCGCTTGCTGCTGCTCGCCGCCATCTGGGGCGCCAGCTTCCTGTTCATGCGCATCGCCGTGCCGGAGCTGGGCAGCCTGCCCACCGCCTTCTTCCGCGCCAGTCTCGGCGCCCTCGGCCTGCTGGTCTTTCTGCTGGTGCTGCGTCCGGTGTGGAATTTCCAGGGCAAGTTCCGCGCTTGCCTGGTGCTGGGCGTAATCAACGCCGGCCTGCCGTCGGTGATGTACTGCCTGGCCGCGCTGGTGCTGCCAGCCGGCTACTCGTCGATCTTCAACGCCACCACACCACTGATGGGCGTGCTGATCGGTGCACTGTTCTTCAGCGAGGCGATGACCGCCAGCAAGGCCGCCGGCGTGGCGCTGGGCCTGTTCGGCGTGGCCGTGCTGACCCGCACCGGCCCGATCGACTTCGACCTGCCGCTGCTGCTCGGCGCCGCCGCTTGCCTGGTGGCCACTACCTGCTACGGTTTCGCCGGCTTCCTCACCCGCAGCTGGATCGGCCCGTTGGGCCTGGACAACCGCCTGGTGGCCTTCGCCAGCCTGGTCGGTGCCAGTCTGTTCCAACTGCCGCTGTTCGCCGGCAGCCTGGCCTGGCAGCCGCCCACCAGTTGGGGCGGGCCCACGCTGTGGCTGTCGCTGGCGGCACTGGGCCTGGTCTGCACCGCCTTCGCCTACGTCCTGTACTTCCGTCTGCTGGCCGACATCGGCCCGATCAAGGCCAGCACCACCACCTTCCTGATCCCACCCTTCGGCGTGATCTGGGGCGCCCTGCTGCTGGGCGAACCGCTGACCTGGGACTACCTGCCGGGCTGCCTGCTGATTGGCGTGGCACTGTGGCTGGTGGTGCGACCCAGCGCGCCTGCCACAGCAACGGCCAAGGCCTGAAGCCCAGGAGTCCTCCTACGGCAATTCGAAAGCGGCTAACGCCGCCACACCAGCCGACCCACCTCGACTATCTGACTGCCCGAAAGGCACGCAACGAAACATCGTCGAGCGAATGTTCGGCTGGTTGAAAGAGAATCGCAGAGCCGGTACTCGCCAAGACAGGCTGGCGAGAAATCTTGCCGCCATGCTCACGCCGGTATGCTGCGGTACCTACGGCAATACTTTTCGCATAGAGCCTATAAGCTACTGCGCTGCAGCTCTTGGAAGACCCTCTCTGGCGAGTCATCGAAAATCTATCTGCGTTGGTGATACTGCGTTAGACTCACAACGGCAGCCAGCACTGCCTCAGCATGAAGGCTTAGTCGACTGCAAGTAGCGATTTGAGTGTTGTGTGCCGTATGAGCCGCAGGGCGGACCAGCATATCGAATGTGATTAAGGTCAGCAGGCTGGTACATAACGGTGAGGCCCATCGTATGCACAGGTGCTGGCAACACTGACGTCAAGAAATGTTCCGAGCTAGAGCGTTCAATGACTGACACCTCATACAGAATTGAATCCGATACGTTAGTCGTCCAGAGTTCCCCCGGAGTATCTGCCATGCTGGGGGAGCACTTGGTCATGCTGAGCATTGAGCAGGGTGCTTACTTTGATCTGAACCCAACAGCCAAGCTGATATGGGAGTCACTAGCCAGCCCTCGCACAATCGATGAATTATGCATGATTATCCATGAGGACTATGAAGTTTCAGAGCAGCACTGCAGAGACGCGGTAGAGCACTTTATCCTAGAGCTGCACAAAGAAAATATGATTTCGCTTCAAAGCCCTACCAACACCGCAGCAACCGAGACGTCACAAATATAAACCTCCCGATCCACAGTCAAATTAGCCGAGAAAAATCATGCAAAAGCCAGATACCACACCGAGCAAAGAGACCACCACCCCAGCCTCTGCGGAGAAAAAAACATTTATTGCACCAAAGTTCGAAAAAATGGATATCGCGCTAACCGAAAGCGGCGCGGGTACTTTTGACGGCGCGGATTTTTCCACATACGCAAGCTAACACAACGAAAACAAGTGAAAACAGAGTTTACGAATTGTAAACGAGCATTTTTCGAACTTACGGGCAGACATAATTTCAGAATAGCCGCAGTTGCTATAGCATCTTCTTTATCAAAATACGCCATTACTAAGGACAGGAGCAACAGCGATATATGCTCCTTTCATTAATTCCTGACCATTTCAAGCGCTCCTGCCATAGGAACGAATCAGTCAACTGTAAATAAAGCTTTTAAGTCAGCGTTGGATGAGCATCCGTGCCTAGACGTCATGCCCAATCAAAATTCCATATTGTTTGGCTTCACTCAGGCGCCATCAAAAATGAAAATCATGGAAATTTCCTGCAGCGAGTATGGAAGCCATGCTCACTGTGGCAGAACGACCCTCTGATCGATGTCACGGAACTCTCCGTGCATGCACCGGAAGCCTTCGAATTTTCACTGCATTGCGACCTGCTGATCATTATTCAGTGCAATATCCACTGGCTCTGGCACGTCATCCAACACAGGAAGATGGCCAAACTGGGGACATTGTATGAAATCAATGACGATATCGCATTGCTTGGCGACTGGTTGCCTGCCACTCATCCATTGAAATCCCCATTAAGCCGACAGTACTTACTTAATCTGGCTCATTATTGCGATGCTGTCTTATTTTCGTCCCAGGAACTGGCCAGATACTATGAAGCACTGCACCCTATACGACTGGTCACTGACCCATGGGTCGAGCCCCCTCGCATCACACCATTGAAGCCAAAGGGATTTATCATCGGCTGGGGCGGGTCGACAACTCACCTGGATGATCTGCTGTGGATTGCCCCTGCATTGGCAAGATTTCTGGATGTTCATCCAGATGCCCGATTCTCACTCATGGGTTGCAGCAGCAAACTAGGCGATTTCTTGAGCGCTTTGCCATTGGCGCAAGTCACGCATACTCCCTTTGGGGATGAGGCCGATTACTTCAGTTTTTTACAGTCACTGCATGTGGGCATAGCACCACTCAAAGACACCCGTTTCAATCGCTGTCGCAGCGATGGCAAATTCGTCCAGTATTCCATCAATGGCTGCGCCAGTCTTCTCAGCAATTTACCCCCGTTCTATCCTCATCATGAGCGGGCAATTCTATTTGACTCGCCAGCGGCCATGTACGAGGGGCTGGAGCGACTTTATCGGGATCGCTCCACTCTAAATAGACTGGCAGATACGGCCCGCCAATGGGCACAAGAGCATCGAAGCCCGATAACCATAAAGGATCATCTGGAGTCGATATTTTCGACGTTTCTACCGCCGCAATCCCAAACACCCCATGACAAGCTGAGGCCTTGGTCCGAAAAAGAACGGAAGACATGGTGGGCAATTCATAAGGCCATGAACGAGCAGCACTATGAACAATCGATCCAGCTGTGCCACACACTACTCAATGAGCACGCCGACCTGCCTCAAGTGCGCTGGCTATTGATCCGGAGCCTGCTGGCTGCAGGACAGAGAGAACGGGCGCTTGACGCGACACAAATTCCCACTAACAGCACCATATGGGCGGATGAGTTTTCTGCACTGGCGCACTCAATTGTTCCGCCATCGGATAGCCATCGCAAAGAAAGCCTCTTGACAAAGGTACAGCATCCCCTGAAAAGAATTCAGCTCAAAGGACTTCCCGCAAAAGACCTGGAACGCCATTTTCGACTTATATTGGATTGGCTGCCCTATGATTATTTTTCTTTATTTGGCCTGATCCAGATACTGGAGAAACATCATCCGGAAACCAAAGAGTTGGACATATTCAGAACACGCGCCAGACTACTGACACCAGAGAGTTCACAGTAGCGTCAATCATGCCCAACCTATATTACTATCGAACATTTGGGCTGCATCTTGCCGTCAACCACCCCATTCACTTTCTAACCGAAGCCAATCCAGAAAAACCTGACTGCCTGATTTTATTGCATGGCGGCACTTCTCTTGCAAAGCCCCCCCCCCAGGCTAAGCAAATCACTCCCATCTCTAGCGAGTGGATATCTGATAATAGGGAAATAGTCATCCGCTTCCACGATCCATTGAATCAGGGGCAAGTGGAATTCAAGCTACAACCGAACGGGGATCGGATGGAGGCATGGTGGAGTCCAGAGGTATCCTTGCATGATGTAATACGCGTATGCACCTCGATCATGGCGGGACGTATTCTGCATTTATCCGGAAAACTGGCCCTGCACGCCAACGCAGTTCAACTCGGTGAGTCATGTATTTTATTGGCCGCACCATCGGGCGCCGGCAAATCCAGCACCACGGCGGCATTGCTAAAAGCCGGCGCGACACTGCTTAGTGACGATATCGTCAGCATAAATCACAGCAACAACCAATTCATTGCAGCCCACGGGTTTGCCCAGTTGCGATTATGGCCGAACACAGCATCCGAGCTGCTTCCACACATGACCTCATTGAAGAGTGTCTATGAGCGAACCGCTCTGACCGGCGAAAAGTGTTACTGGGATCTTGCGCAGCAGCCTGATGCGTTCATTCCACAGGATCGTCCGATACAAGCCATTTACCTGCTGGGAGAGCGAAGTAAGGACCGAATGTCAGCAGAGCCATTACCCGCCAACTTGGCCATAGGTCTACTGTTGCATCAGTTATATCTCGGGCAGCCCGCCAGCCCCGAGTTATGGCAAAAGCCGTTCCAGGCGCTGGTAAAACTGGCACAACAGATTCCCGTGTTTACTCTGCAACTATCAGAGGGTTTGCATAGCCTGCAAAGTGCTCATGATTTTTTATTATCGCACCTTTGCAAGAACACTGAATAATTGAGCAGGCGAACTATCACCATGGCAACACTCGTAGATTTTGCAGAAAAAAATTTCGCCCAGACTTCGGCAAGCCAGAATGCACAGCCGCTCCCCGAAAAGCATTATCTACTTGGTTGTCACGCTCGTATTGACAACCTCTCTGAACTGAAATCTCGGCTTGGGCAGGATAATGCAGACCCACAGAGCGTCAACACCCAGGACTTACTACTCCTGGCATTTCAGCGCTGGGATGTTGGCATGTTCCGATACATCAGAGGAGATTGGTGGCTTGCCGTTTGGGACGCCCGCAGGCAATCAGTGATACTGGCAATTGATCCAAGCAGCCCGACCACCTTGTTTTATGCTTGGACCCCAAAAGGTCAATTGGTATTTTCCGCCAATTTAATTGACATTCTGAACACTGAGGGTATTTCCCAAGACCTTCATGAAGCTCGGACGTTGAGCCATATCGTGCAGTGGCTCCATTATGACGATTACCTGCAGACTGAATACAAAGCAATCCGCCAAATCGGCTCAGCCACATTCAACATAATAAAACCAGGAAAAATAAACTCAGAAACTTACTGGCAAATTACCCAGTTTCAGACAAACCAAGCCTGCACATCCGAAGAGTACGTTGAGGAATTTTTACAGCGATACCAGCAGGCCGTCGTCAACAGATTACCTCGCACTGGAAATGCCGCCAGCATGCTCAGTGCCGGGCTCGACTCTGGCTCCGTAACCGCCTTGGCCGCGCGTATATTGATGGGAGAAAACCGGGGTGTATGCGCCTACACTCACGTCCCGGTTCGAGAAGCCCAGAATCTTCACCTGCCCGGGAAACTGGTCAATGAATGGCCGGCCGCAGGCCAGCTAGCTGCCATGTACTCAAATATCAGACACATGGCCGTCCAGAGTGATCACCTCAACCCTATCGGCGCCACCGTTTTCATGCTGGAGGCGACAGGCAGGATGCAGGCGGCCAATTCGAACGCAACCTGGATTCATCACCTCTATCAGACTGTCAAACACGATGGATTCGACACCCTGCTGGGCGGCCTGGCAGGCAACATTACGGTTTCGTGGAACGGCGGCCGAGCCAATATATGGAGCTTGCTATTCAGGAAAGAGTGGGAGCAGGCGTCACAGTACCTGCGGCACAACCAGCAAAGCTGGCCTGACAGACTACGGCTATTGGTGGGAGATACGCTGCGCTCTATCAATCCCGCCCGCGATTTTCCCACTACCCGCTTCACTCCAGCGCTAACGGCTATAGCGCATCCCAATATGTGCCTGCATTGGCAACGTAGATTCGAAACCGACTTCATGTCGGCCAGTGCCAAGGTCACCAGCCACCGCCAGTTTCGTGATCATATGTTTCCGATGCTGACAACGAGTCAGAGTTTTGCACAGCTGACTGCCAGAGCCTTTGGTATAACTCTGGCTGATCCTACGTGTGATCAAAGCGTTTTCGAATGGTGCTTGCAAATCCCAGATTCGGAATACCTTAACGCGGCCCAGAACAGGTTATTAATCAGAAATGCCATGAAAGGCATCATTCCGGAATCGACGAGAACTACGAATATTCGAGGAATGCAACCTGCCGACCTGGGGTTTCGCTACAGCAAATACCGCGAATCTGTCGCTCATGTGATGGACTTGATGCGCACATCCCCTTCTGTGGCGCACTATCTCAACCTAAGCGCCATTACAGAAGCCTGGAATCGCACTCAGACCAACCAACTGCCCGACAGAAACTTGTTTGACTTTCACCGAGGCTTACAGGCAGGACTGTTTTTTCTGACTCGTGAAGGAAAAATATCAAGCCATGATTTCTAGCGACTGAAGCTCTGGGTTCCGCTCAAGAAGCTAAAGATCATAAGGCAGGAAAGCCCCCCCCGGAAAATATCGGATTTATTACTTTCAGCAGTTCTTACGCCAATAAACACCGCTCCAGTCAATCCATTTCAGCGGTTCCTGAATGTTCCGCTCAATCCGGAAATCATCAACCGCCAATCGACAGGCCTGAAACGCTCCGTAATCGTCAACCACCACAAAACCACCCGGAACCACCTTGTCATACAGATTGACCAACACTTCCATGGTTGACTGATATAAGTCGGCATCCAGTCTGAGTATGGCAAGCGGCCCACAGTCCAACGTTGGCAAGGTTTCACTAAACCAGCCCTTGACCAAGCGCACATGATCGCTCCATAGGTCATACCGCCTGAAGTGCTCCTCAACTCTTTCCTGGCTGAATGCCAACCACGGGTAGTTGGGCTCGGTAAAATCCAACCCTTCGTCTTGAGGCAAAGCAGCAGGCGGTAATCCTTCAAAGGAATCTGCCGCCCACGTTCTGCGCTGCTCTTCACCAAAAACAACCTGCAATGCCCGCAGAAAAATACTCGCCCCGCCCTGACAGACACCAGCCTCGAAGAAGTCGCCCGGTATACCTTGCGCAAAAATCTGCCTTGCACAATATTCCAAGTGATTCAGCCGCCGCAGCCCCACCAACGTGTGTGACAAGACAGTTACAAAGCCATGCCTTTTCTTCTCCAACAGTTCGGCATACTTTTCCGCCTCGATATGGGAGATATCACGCAAGTGGCGACTGCGGGCCAATCGATCCTCGGCAACATAGTCACTTTGAAGATAGCTCACCTGCAATTCATGCTCGGGGTATATCCAGTTCACCAAAACACGCTTCAGCAGGCCAAGATAGCGCGAATTGAGTGGCGACTCATCGCGCCCCGGAGAAAGTGCAACAATCCAACCAGTCGACTCCAACTCACGCAAAAAATGCAGAACGAACCGGGCGCATTCTTCTTCGTCGGCATCATATACACGACATAATTGCTCTACCACACCATCAAGCGTCTGCGGCTCATATAGTAACTGCAATACGTCAAACGCCACTTGGTTCACTTTTAATGAGGACGGGTCTCCTACATGGGCAACCAATGCCCCATCCTCTTCGGGCTGCACCACTATTTTCTCAGGAGAGAAATACCATTTCTTTGACATATCGACCAACAGATAATCGATGAGAGTTTAAGATAAGAACAATTCACGCAACAAAGCACACAAAATCAGCGGAGCAGACTAAACTTTCGCCACGACAGTATTTATCAACACCTCCCGTCAAACTTTCGAAACGGTGATATCTATCCAGAATAATGCGCCTTGGACCACGGGTAAACCTGTGCCTTCCTGGTAGTTTTTACTCACCTGTCTCGCCTACATTTCTCAATGCCTCACTGCAGCAACACATGTTCAAAGACGCTCGCAGCGACTGGCAGAAATACCAACCCGAAATGACATCAATGACTGGAGCAATCTGTAGGGTAAGCGCTCCATAACCCCTAACTCCGGTTGAGCTATCCGCCTCAAGGGCTCCCAACTCCAGGAATTGTCGAAGATCTTCTGCCCCTTTTTCGGTGCAAGAAAAGGCTTGGGTTGCCCGCAACGCCAGTCCCTCTCCCACCACGATGAGGGTCTTGCAAGCGACTCCTGATTCCGACACAGGCCACCCCAGCCCCTTTGTGTGGGGAGAGAAAACAAAAAGCCGCCCCAAGGGCGGCTTCTTCATGCACAAACGAAAGCCCTATTGTTGCAACTCCTGCTCACTGAACAGATCGCTGAACAGCATGCTGGAAAGATAGCGCTCGCCCGAATCCGGAAGGATTACCACGATGGTCTTGCCCTGCATCTCCGGCTTCTCGGCCAGGCGCACGGCGGCGACCATGGCGGCGCCGCAGGAGATACCGCAGAGGATGCCCTCTTCCTGCATCAGGCGCAGGGCCATGGCCTTGGACTCGTCGTCGCCGACCTGCTCGACGCGGTCGACGATGGACAGGTCTAGATTCTTCGGCACGAAGCCGGCGCCGATGCCCTGGATCTTGTGCGGGCTCGGCTTGACCTCGTCACCGGCGATGGTCTGGCTGATCACCGGTGAGGAGATCGGCTCGACGGCCACCGACAGGATCGGCTTGTGCCGGGTGTGCTTGATGTAGCGCGATATGCCAGTGATGGTGCCACCGGTACCAACGCCGGCTACCAGCACGTCGACCGCGCCATCGGTGTCATTCCATATTTCCGGCCCGGTGGTCTTCTCGTGGATGGCCGGGTTGGCCGGGTTGTCGAACTGCGCCGGCATGAAGTACTTGGAAGGATCGGATGCGGCAATCTCGCCCGCCTTCTCGATGGCACCCTTCATACCCTTGGCCGGCTCGGTCAGCACCAGTTCGGCGCCCAGGGCCTTGAGCACCTTGCGCCGTTCCAGGCTCATGGAAGCAGGCATAGTCAGGATCAGCTTGTAGCCGCGGGCAGCAGCGACGAAGGCCAGGCCGATGCCGGTGTTACCGGAGGTCGGCTCGACCAGGGTCATGCCCGGCTTGAGCACGCCGCGCGACTCGGCATCCCAGATCATGTTGGCGCCGATACGGCACTTGACCGAGTAACCGGGGTTGCGCCCCTCGATCTTGGCCAGGATGGTGACGCCCTTGGGGCCCAGGCGATTGATCTGCACCAGCGGCGTGTTGCCGATGGACTGGGCGTTGTCGGAATAGATGCGGCTCATGGTCCAGTGTCCTTGTCGAAAACCGAGGCCAGACAGCCTAGGGGCTGTTCGTGCTCCGACGCAAGCCACGCTGGCGTGTCGAATGGCCCCAGGCCGGATCACCCCGCGCAGACGGGTCGAACTCCGCGCCACGCTTGACAGTCCACCAGAAACACCCGCTGCGACGGACGCCCCCATGAAACGCCGCTACAGCCTACCGCTCTATATATGCCTTGGCCTGGTAGCCCTGCTACTGGTCCTGCACGTGACCCTGCCCGTGCTGATTCGCAACTATCTCAACGACAAGCTGGCAGACATGGGTGACTATCGCGGCCAGATCACCGATGTGGACCTCGCATGGTGGCGCGGCGCCTACCACATCAATGGTCTCAAGATCGTCAAGGCTGACGGCGAGGTGCCGGTACCATTGCTCGATGCTCCCTCCATCGATCTATCGGTGAGCTGGCACTCGCTCTGGTACGACCACGGTGTGGTGGCACGGGTGATCTTCGAGAGTCCAGAACTTAACTTCGTCGACGGCGGCGAACGTAGCGAAGACAGTCAGACCGGTGCCGGCGTCGACTGGCGCGCACAGCTGGAGAAACTGCTGCCGATCACGCTCGACGAAATCCGAGTAGTGAACGGGCGGATCAGCTTCCGCAACTTCACCTCCCAGCCGCCGGTGAACGTGCAAGCCAGCGACGTCAATGCCAGCCTGTACAACCTGACCAATGTCGCCGACGAACGCGGCGAGCGGGTCGCCCGCTTCGAAGGCAAGGCACTTCTGCTCGACCACGCGCCGCTGGAAGCAACGGCGGTGTTCGATCCGTTCGAGAACTTCCAGGACTTCGAATTCCGTGTGCGCGCCACCGATGTCGAGCTGCGTCGGCTCAATGACTTCTCCTCCGCTTACGGCAAGTTCGATTTTAATGCCGGCAATGGCGACCTAGTGGTCGAAGTCAATGCCGAGAATGGGCAGCTTGATGGTTATATCAAGCCACTACTACGCGACGTGGACGTATTCAACTGGCAACAGGACGTGCAGAACGACGACAAAGGCTTCTTCCGCTCGATCTGGGAAGCCCTGGTCGGCGGCAGCGAAACCGTATTGAAGAACCAGCAGAAGAACCAGTTCGCCACCCGAGTGGAGCTGTCGGGTAGCGTCAGGGATCAGGATGTCAGCCCGATACAGGCCTTCATTGCCATTCTGCGCAACGGCTTCGTGCAGGCCTTCAATGCGCGCTACGAGAACTCACCCCCTAGCTCGTGAGCTCCTCGCTGAAGATCGACTCGATCGGCAAGACGAACACCCTGGCGATCCGAAACGCCAGCGGCAGGCTCGGATCGTACTTGCCGGTCTCGATGGCATTCACGCTCTGCCGCGACACCTCCAGCCGCTGGGCCAGCTCTGACTGACTCCAGCCCCGCTCGGCACGCAGTTCCTTCAGGCGATTGTGCATGGCGACTCCTCAGGCGTAGCGCCAGCGAACCAGCATCGAGGTGAAGGCATAGGCGGCCCAGAAAGATGGAAACGCCATGATCAGCGGGAAGCGTGGCCAGCCAGCGTACTGCTCGAGAAAACCCCACGCCGTGAGCAGACCGACCACTGCCCCGCCGGCCAGCAACGCGGCGCGAGACATGAGGAAACGCAGGAACTCGTCCGGTTCGCTGCGCATGTAGCGGTCGAACACATACAGCGAGGCCAGCAGCGGCACGGCTGGCGAGGCAGCGGCAATCACCCGCAGGGCATAAGGCATTTGCTGCAGGTCCACTCCCCAGCTGATCAGGGCAACCAGCGCGGCATACACCAGCATCAGTGAGGAACAGGAAACGACATAGCGGCGAGAAGCGATGTTCATGGCGGTAGCTCCAGATTCAATGTAAAGCAAACTTAACATCAGACCTTTCAGAATGTAAAGCAAGCTTGTCATTCGCACGGCTTTTTGGCCATTTCCTGGCATGACCCGCCATTCAGTGACTGAATGCCCCGTCTGCGTTCACAGTCCACTGCCCTGCGCGTTATAGTCGGCCACTCAGTCACCACCGAACCAGCCGGCAGCGCCCACGGCGCGGCCGTTCGAGGATTTCCAGATGAAGTTCGAAGGCACCCAGTCCTACGTCGCCACCGACGACCTCAAGCTCGCGGTCAATGCCGCCATCACCTTGCAGCGCCCACTGCTGGTCAAAGGCGAACCGGGCACCGGCAAGACCATGCTGGCAGAGCAACTGTCCGCCGCCTTCGGCGCCAAGCTGATCACCTGGCACATCAAGTCCACCACCAAGGCGCACCAGGGCCTGTACGAGTACGATGCGGTCAGCCGCCTGCGTGATTCGCAGCTGAACTCCGACAAAGTCCACGACGTTCGCAACTACATCAAGAAGGGCAAACTGTGGGAAGCGTTCGAGGCCGACGAGCGCGTGATCCTGCTGATCGACGAGATCGACAAGGCCGACATCGAGTTCCCCAACGACCTGCTGCAAGAACTCGACAAGATGGAGTTCTATGTTTACGAGACCAACGAGACCATCAAGGCCAAGCAGCGTCCGATCATCATCATCACCTCGAACAACGAGAAGGAACTGCCGGACGCCTTCCTGCGCCGCTGCTTCTTCCACTACATCGCCTTCCCTGATCGCGAAACGCTGAAGAAGATCGTCGACGTGCACTACCCGAACATCAGCGGCGAGCTGGTGGCGGAGGCCCTCGATGTATTCTTCGACGTGCGCAAGGTGCCGGGCCTGAAGAAGAAGCCCTCCACCAGCGAACTGGTCGACTGGCTGAAGCTGCTGATGGCCGACAACATCGGTGAGGCCGTGCTGCGTGAGCGCGATCCGACCAAGGCCATCCCGCCACTGGCTGGGGCCCTGGTGAAGAACGAGCAGGATGTGCAGCTGCTGGAGCGCCTGGCCTTCATGGCGCGCCGTGCCAGCCGCTAAGGCATCTGCCATGAGTGCCATCCAGAGCGGTATCGACGCCTATAACCAGGTCTATCTCGACCAGAACGGCGACGAGGACGAGCTGTACAGCGAAGCCCCGGCGACGGACGAAGAGATCGCTCGCCTCGAAACCTTGGCCGGCTTCCCCTTGCCGGCCGAGCTGGCGGACTTCTACCGCGAGTTCGGCTCGCTGAAGAATCGCCTGCAGGACGACTCCCACTGTTTCTGGATCCCTTCTGCGAGCGAGCTGGTCGAGCGCGTTCAGGATCCTGGCTGGAATCCCGCTCGCTCCCTGGGACTGATCGAGATGATTCGCGCCTACTGGGGCAACGACCGCAGCGAGTTCGATGAGGGCAGGCATTTCGATGCGGCCCAGATCGGCGCCCTGAATGACGGCTACCAGTGTTTCGGCTGGTATCTGGGCGAGGACATCTACGAAGGCGCTCACTTCCTGTTCTTCGATCGCAATGGCCAGGTCGGCAGCCTGTATTACCACCAGGATCTTTTCGACGAAGCCAAGCGCAACCTGAAAGAGTTGCTGAGCGATGGCCTGCGGGGCGAGCTGCCATTCGATGAACTGCTGGCCGAGGCATTGGACGAAGTTCGTCAGTCACTCGAAGAGTTCGGCTGAGCCAGGATGCCTGAGCCCTTGGAGAAACAGATGACCATACATAGTGGCAGTTGCCTGTGCGGCGCAGTGAAGTACCGCATCGACGCTCCCATCGAGTCGGCCACTCACTGTCATTGCAGCCAGTGCCGTAAGAGTCATGGGGCCGCCTTCGGCAGCTATTGCACGGTACCCTGGAGCAGCTTCCGCTGGGTCTCCGGCGAGGATTCGGTGGCGCGCTACCACTCATCTCCCGGTGTGACTCGCAGCTTCTGCCAGCACTGCGGCGCCACCCTGCAGTGGTACAGAGACCAGCAGACGGTCGGTATTACCCTGGGCACACTGGACACCCCACTGGGCCAGGTACCACAGAAGCACATCTATTCCGAATCCAAGGCCGACTGGTACGCCATCGCCGACGGCCTGCCCCAGGAGCTTCGCTCCTGAGGCCTCACAGATAAACATGAGGGTGCAGCCATGCTGCTCAACCTGTTCAACGAAATGCGTGCGGCCAAGGTGCCGGTGTCGGTGCGTGAATTGCTCGACCTGATCAACGCGCTCAAGCACAACGTCGTGTTCGCCGACATGGACGAGTTCTACTACCTCGCCAGAGCCATCCTGGTGAAGGACGAGCGCCACTTCGACAAGTTCGACCGTGCCTTCGGCGCCTACTTCAAGGGCCTGGAAAATCTCAACGAACACATCGAGGCGCTGATCCCGGAAGACTGGCTGCGCAAGGAGTTCGAGAAGCACCTGACCGACGAGGAACGCGCACAGATCCAGTCCCTAGGCGGCCTGGACAAGCTAATCGAGGAGTTCAAAAAGCGACTCGAAGAGCAAAAGGAACGCCACGCCGGCGGCAACAAGTGGATCGGCACCGGTGGCACCAGCCCGTTCGGTTCGGGTGGCTACAACCCCGAGGGCATCCGCGTCGGCGACGCCGGCAAGCGCCAGGGCAAGGCCGCCAAGGTCTGGGACCAGCGCGAATACAAGAACCTCGATGACCAGGTCGAACTGGGCACGCGCAACATCAAGGTGGCCCTGCGCCGCCTGCGCAAGTTCGCCCGTGAAGGCGCCGCGGAAGAGTTCGACCTCGGTGGCACCATCGACCACACCGCGAAAGACGGAGGCCTACTCAACATCCAGATGCGCCCGGAGCGACGCAATACGGTGAAGTTGCTGCTGCTGTTCGACATCGGCGGTTCGATGGACGCGCACATCAAGGTCTGCGAAGAGTTGTTCTCGGCATGCAAGACCGAGTTCAAGCACCTCGAATACTTCTACTTCCACAACTGCGTCTACGAGAGCGTGTGGAAGAACAACCTGCGCCGCACCAGCGAGCGTTTCTCCACCCTTGACCTGCTACACAAGTACGGACCGGACTGGAAGATCATCTTCGTTGGCGACGCCGCTATGGCGCCCTACGAGATCACCCAGCCCGGCGGCAGCGTCGAGCACTGGAACGAGGAAGCCGGCTACGTGTGGATAAAGCGCTTCATGGAGAAGTACAAGAAGCTCATCTGGATCAACCCCTACCCCAAGGACGCCTGGGGATACACCGCATCTACCAACATCATGCGCGAGTTGATCAACGACCAGATGCACCCGCTGACGATGCGGGGGCTGGAGGAAGGGATGAGATTCCTCTCCAAGTGACACACAAACGGGCCCTCAGGCCCGTTCTGCTTTCACGGCTAGATGCGCCAAGCCTTCAGCCGAACTTGAAGCCCGGATTACGACCGTTGAGAATGCGGCATCGTCTCCTGACCGGTGAGCTCCCGTGGATATCTACCAAGCCGATATGCAGCTGAATGCTGCCAGACACCTGCGCTGGATGCCCGATCGCATCGAAATCAACTCCGAAGGGGTGCGTATCGAAGGCTGGGCTCTGACCCTATGGGATCACCCCGAGCAAGTCCGTTTCCTGATCAATGGCCAGGACTTCACCCAGGTCGAGTGGCCGCTCAACTCCCCCGACATCGTCGCGCACTTCGATACCCTGCCCAACACCAAGGCCTCGCGCTTCCGTTGCTGGCAGCCATTGGAGCCGGACCAAAGCCCCTATGAGAATGGCTTCATCAGGTTCAACGTCACCGGACAGTTCGGCGAGCACCGCAAGTCCTATCGCACCGCCTGGTTCATCAGCGACCCTGCCCTGGAAGTTGCTGTTCCTTCGGCAGTCCGCAGAGAGCGTGTGATCGGCACCAATCACCTGGAGTTCTTCAAGCTGGGTGGAGCCACGACGCTCAATCGGATCGAGCAATTGCTGCTGGATCGCTTCGACCGCTCGTTGAGTTCCTTCACATCCGTGCTGGACTGGGGTTGCGGCGCCGGTCGGCTGGCTCGCTATCTACCGCGCCTGTCCTCTGCAGTGACCGGGGTCGACATAGATCCGGACAATATTCTCGGCTGCACGGAGACCATTCCCTCGGCCCGCTTCCAGCAGATCGACCTGTACCCTCCCATGCCCTTTGCCGCCGCCAGCTTCGACCTGGTGATAGGCATCTCGGTGCTGACCCATCTCAAGGAGCCCGTACAGAACGCCTGGCTGGAGGAACTGCAGCGCATCGTTGCCCCCGGCGGGCTGGTGCTTCTATCCATCCAGGGTATGGCACAGTCCGCGCTCTACCGATCATCCAGCGCGCAACGCCTGGCCGTTCAACGCGAAGGCATTTTGTACGTCGGCAAAAATCCGCAGTTGGATCAGGTCATCGACGCCACCGAATACTATGTCGATGTGATCCAGTCCCACGACTATGTGATGGCCAAGTGGAGCGAATACTTCGACGTACTGGACATAGTCGAAGCCATGGCCGGCAATCAGGATCTGGTGGCCATGCGCCGACGCTGACCCACGACCATATGCCATTCGAGGCTACTGCAGTGTCCGAAGCCCCCCCCAGCCGAACCACACCTCCCGAGCCACGGGTGGCCATTCTGCTGTGTACTTTCAATGGGCAGAACCACCTGCACGAGCAGCTCGACTCCTTCACCGCGCAGAACCATCGCAACTGGCAGATGTGGATATCCGACGATGGTTCGCAAGACGATACGCTCAACATACTGCAGCACTATCAAAGCACCACGGAGCCGGACAAGATCAGGTTGCAAGCGGGCCCACGACAGGGCTTCGTGGCCAACTTCATGTCCCTGACCTGCCAGGCCGACATCGAGGTGGATTTCTACGCCTATGCCGACCAGGACGATATCTGGGAACCCGACAAGCTACAGCGTGCACTCACCTGCCTGCAGCAGGTCGCCCCCCATACCCCGGCGCTCTATTGCACCCGCACCCGTGTTGTCGACAAGAGCGGCAAGCATGTCGGTTTCTCACCGCTGTTCCGCAAGCCGCCGAGCTTCGCCAACGCCCTGGTCCAGAACGTCGGAGGCGGCAACACCATGGTCTTCAACCGTGCGGCACGCGATCTGCTACGCGAGGTCAGCCCTGGTGCCCACATAGTCTCGCAGGACTGGTGGATGTACATGGTGGTCAGTGGTTGTGGCGGCCGGGTCTACTACGATGCCTACCCCTCGGTACGCTACCGTCAGCATGGCGACAACCTGGTCGGCGCCAATTCCAGCTGGACCGCTCGTGCCGTGCGGATGCGCATGCTCTGGCAGGGGCGCTTCCGGAACTGGACCGACCTCAACCTGAACTCACTGGAACACCTCAGGCATCGCCTGACCCGGGACAACCAGATCATACTCGAGCATTTCTCGGCAGCCCGTCGCGCATCAGGCTGGCGGCGCCTAACTGACATCCTCGCCTCTGGGGTCTATCGACAGACCACGCTGGGCACACTGAGCCTGCTGCTGGCGGCGGCCTTCGGAAAAGTCTGAACACCTCGATTTTCTTTATTGGCGACACCCGGCACACTCACGCACTATTTACTACCAGATACCGCTCATGCCCTTTCCAGCTCTTCGAGCCTCGCTCCGGCACGACATTCATGAATCCCGGCGCTACTCCCGCGCCATACTGTTCATGACCCTCAGCGACCTGCGAGCCCGCTATCGGAGAAGCGTGCTGGGCCCCTTCTGGCTGACACTAGGCACGTCCATCGGAGCGGTGGCCTTGAGCTTCATCTGGAGCGAGCTCATGCACAAGACCGTGCTCGAGTTCCTTCCGACGCTGGCTGCTGGACTGATTCTCTGGCAATTCATTGCCGGAATACTGGGAGAGGCGCCTACCCTGTTCATCCGCCAGGCCATGCTGATTCGTAACCTCAACATGCCTCTGTCGATCTATCCGCTACAGCTGATGCTGCGTCATCTATTCAACCTGATGCACTATCTCCCCGTGTTCCTGCTGATTGCTCCGTTTGTCTCGTTGCCAGTCAACGTAAATACCTTGATGGCCTTGCCAGCCCTGCTGCTAGTGACACTGAACCTGCTCTGGTTCTCCTGGCTGATCGGCCTGCTGGGTGCCAGATTCCGCGACATTGAGTACCTGATAACGATGTCCATGCCCCTGCTGATGGTTCTAAGCCCGGTGTTCTACCGCCCCGACTTCCTGAAGGAAAGCGAAGCCTATATCTGGTTCAATCCCGTTGCGCACCTGATCGAGGTCGTGCGCAGCCCTCTCCTCGGGGAGCCGATTCCATCGTTCGTGCTCATCACGAACCTAATCATGCTGCTGGCCGGAGGCACAACGACCATGCTGCTTTTCCATCGTCTTCGCCGCCATATCGCATTCTGGGTCTGAGCCATGGTGTCGCTTGTCTTCGAGAACGTTACCGTCAGCTATCCAGTCTACGATGGTCAGGGCACCTCCTTGCGCAACCACCTGCTACGCATAAGCACGGGCGGGATCATCGAAGGCCGTGCGGGCAAGGTACGACTGGTGACCGCTCTGCGCGATGTGAGCTTCCAGCTCAGGCATGGTGACTCGGTTGGCTTGATCGGGCACAACGGGGCGGGCAAGAGCACGCTGTTGCGGACCATGGCAGGGATTTATACCCCCACGGAAGGCAGCGTAACCCGCCAAGGTAGAGTCGCAACCATGCTGGAGTTGGCAGCGGGCATGGACATGGAGCTCTCCGGCTACGACAACATCATGCGCATGTCTCTACTGATGGGAGAGAGCCCCTCAGCCATTCAGCGAAACACAAAAGAGATCGAAGACTTCACTCAGCTCGGCAACTTCCTGCAGATGCCTGTGCGAACCTACTCGGCGGGCATGCTCGCCCGGCTGGTGTTCGCCATTGCCACGTCAACTCGCCCGGACATCCTGCTGGTCGACGAGGTATTCGGGCTCGGAGATGCCGAGTTCCAGGCCCATGCCAAACAACGCATGGAGGAGCTGGTAAGCACGGTAGGCATCTTCGTCTTCGCTTCGCATTTCAGCGACATCCTCAAGCGCTACTGCAATCGCTTCTTCCGCCTGGAGCATGGCCAGCTTACGGAATGTGGGCGCAACGACTTTTGAACGGATAGTCAATGAAAGTCAGTATCGATACGGAGCTGCAGACGCTGGAGTACCAGGCAAAGGGAAGCCCTGATACCAGCCTGCCACTTTACTCAAAGGATGCGTTCCGTCTGCTCTCGGGTATCTGGCTCAAGCAGGAATGGAACCAGTTGCACTGGCAGAGCTTCTCCTGGCTGGGCTTTCAGATATGGCAACTGCCGGAGGATGCCCTGAGACTGCAGGAGGTGATCGCTCGGTTACATCCAGACCTGATCATCGAGACAGGCATCAACACCGGTGGAAGCTGCATCTTCTTCGCCTCTCTGTGCCGGTTGCTGGGGCAAGGGCGTGTGATATCCGATATCCACATCCCGGAACAGGTACGCACCTCGATCGACAAAAGCCCGTTTGCCGACCTCATTACCCTGATTGAAGGCGATTCGGCCTCTACCGAGGTGATCGATTTGTACGCAAGTTGTCCACGGCGAATCCGTTTTCGTGTTTCTCGATAGTGACCATCGCAAGGATCATGTCAGGCGCGAGCTCGAAGCCTATGCGCCTTTGGTTACGCCGGGCTCGTACATTGTTGCAGCCGATGGCGTCATGGAGCACCTGGCCGATACCCCAAATGGCGACAGATCCTGGAGCCTGGACAACCCTGCGGAAGCCGCGAGGGAGTTCAGTGCAGCTCATCCCGAGTTCATCATTCAACGTCCAACAGCACTCTTCAGTGATGACAGGTGCCTCGACAACCTCACCTACTGGCCGGATGCCTGGCTGTACCGGCGACGAGACTGAGAAACGCTCATGCATGCAAGCTCCTACGACAAGATGCGAGCCTTCGCCGACCAGTACCTCACCGAGCACCAACAGAGGCCGCTGAGTATTCTCGACCTGGGCAGCCAGGACGTGAACGGCAGCTACCGCCCATTGTTCGATCGCCCCGACTGGCGTTATGTCGGACTGGACATGGCCCCTGGCGCCAACGTGGACATCGTGTTGAAGACCCCTTACGCCTGGAAGGAAATTGCCAGTGCAAGCGCCGATGTAGTGGTTTCCGGGCAGGCCTTCGAGCACATTCGCTACATCTGGATCAGCATGTTGGAGGTGGCACGGGTCCTTAAACCCGGCGGCCTGTGCTGCGTCATAGCCCCATCCAGTGGCCCGGAACACCGCCACCCTCATGATTGCTGGCGCATTTATCCAGACGGCATGTGGTCGCTGGCTCAGTTCGCTCAGTTAGAAGTCATCCAAGCAACCACCCAGTGGCAGGCAATGGGCTATCCGGACTGTAGCGATTCATGGCACGACAGCATGCTCATTTGCCGAAAACCGGACAACGGTCGGCTGTGGAATACGAAGAGCGCCCTGAAACGCTGGTTGCAGCACCGTGTCATGACCCAGGGCCTGCGATGATGAGCCAGGGACCTAAGCTTCTTACTCGGCTGGCCAGCGTAGTTGCCCACGGAGGAGGATGGGGACCGACCCTGACCAAGACTATGTCGGTATTGCGCACCGAAGGGTTGACCGGGTTACGTGCCCGGCTGGTCGCTCTGGGAGCAACATCCTCGGGCGTGCCTATTACCGACGGTAGCGGCAGAGTGGTGCTGCGCAACGACTATCAGGAGTGGCTGAGGCAGTATGGCAACATAGACAACGCCTCACGCCTGAATGCCCTCCGGCGAATCGAAACACTCCCCTCCCGGCCACTGATCAGCATACTGATGCCGGTGTACAACCCTCGCCATGACTGGTTGATCGCCGCCATCGAATCCGTTCGCAACCAGCTGTATCCAAACTGGCAGCTGTGCATCGCCGACGATGCCTCACAAGACCCACGGCTACAGCCTCTGCTTGCCGGCTATGCGGAGGCCGATACACGCATTCGCCTGATTCGTCGCGACAGCAATGGCCACATCTCCATGGCCACTAACAGCGCCCTGAAACTGGCCGAAGGAGACTGGATTGCGCTCCTCGACCAGGATGACCTGCTTGCCGAACATGCCCTCTACCTGATGGTCGCCGGCATCCAGCAGCACCCCCAGGCAAAGCTGCTGTACTCGGATGAGGACAAGATCGACGCCCGGGGGCGACGCCATTCACCCTATTTCAAGAGTGCGTGGAATCCGGATCTGTTTCATGGGCACAACCTGCTTACGCACCTGGTGCTCTACCAGCGCAAACTCGTGGAAGATATCGACGGGTTTCGCGTGGGACTCGAGGGAGCGCAAGACTATGATCTGGCCCTGCGGTACGTCGAGAAGATCCGGCCAGACGAGATCGTGCATGTCCCTCATGTGCTCTATCACTGGCGCAGTCACTCCGGCAGCACGGCATCCAGCCGCGCCGCCAAACCCTATGCAATGAAGGCGGGCCTGCAGGCCCTGCACGACCACTTCGCTCGCCTAGGCATCCGCTGCAAGGTGAGCGAGCAGGACGGCGGCTACCGGGTTCAGTATCCACTGCCCAACCCGCCCCCGCTGGTCAGCATCGTCATCACCAGTCGCAACTGTTTGCGCCTTCTACGACGCTGCATCGACTGTATTCTGGAGAAAACCACCTACCCGGCCTACGAAATAGTACTGGTCGATAACGATACCGATGATCCGGCAACGCTCTCCTACCTGCGCCAACTGGCGAGTGAATCCAGGGTAAGGATTCAGGCCGGACCCGGCGTCTTCAACTACTCGAAGCTGAACAATCTCGGGGTTCACAACGCAAAGGGCTCGGTCATCTGCCTGCTCAACAATGATACCGAAGTGCTGGAAGGAGACTGGCTGCAGGAGATGGTCAGCCATGCCCTTCGCCCAAACATCGGCGCGGTCGGTGCCAAGCTGCTCTACCCCAGCGGCAGGCTGCAGCATGCGGGCGTGATACTAGGAATCGGTGGCTGGGCCGGCCACGCACACAAGGGACAGGCCGGGAAAACTCGTGGGCGCTGGGGACGCGCAGCTCTAACCAGCAACTTCGCCGCAGTCACCGGCGCCTGCCTGGTCATGCGCAAGTCGCTGTTCGACGAGTTAGGCGGCCTCAACGAAACAGACCTGGCGGTTGCTTGCAGCGACGTCGATCTCTGCCTGCGCGCAGCAGAGCAGGGATGGCGCACGCTGTGGACACCACATGCCAGGTTACGGCATCACGAGTCTGCTTCTCGAGGCCATGACACGACGCCAGACAAGATCGTTCGCCTGCAGCAGGAAGTGGCCTATATGCGTCGGCACTGGGGCAACTGGCTGGACAACGACCCCTACTACAACCCCAACCTGAGCCTTGAGCGAGAGGACATGAGCCTCGCCTGGCCGCCACGCATCAATCCGACGAGCCACGGGTGCAGCACCTCACGGACCATCGTCCCCACCCAAGCAACCCTGTATGCCGAGCAGCAGTACACTCGGATCGTGAAGCCATGTCCCGAGCTTGCTCAATGCCTCTTCTACCATAGCGTCGACTTGCCTGCTGGCAACGGGATCAGCGGAATCTGGGATCTGCGCCTTGGCGTAGAAACCTACCTGGGCAACGTCGACTTCCCGGGGCAATCGGTGCTCGAAATCGGCCCCGCCAGTGGCTTTCTATCGTTTCACATGGAGAAGCAGGGAGCGGAAGTAACCACGCTGGAACCGCCCATGAAGCACCTCTGGGATGTCGTTCCGCTCAGCGGCTTCGACATCGATGGCTGGCGAGTGCAATTCCGGGACAACATCGTGGGCGTGCGCCATTCGTTCTGGTACCTGCATCACCTGTACGGTTCCTCGGTCAGGATGATCGAAACCAACCCAGAAGCCATACCAGAAGAGCTAGGTAGCTTCGACATTGGTGTGCTGGCTGCAGTGCTCCTGCACTGCCGCTCCCCCTTCAGCCTCATCGAGAGCCTTTCACGCCGGGTGAGCAAGACCATGATCATCACCGATCTGTACGACGCAAACCTGGGAGAAGAGCCAGTGTGCCGGCTAATCCCACGGCCAGCCGTCCGCCAGGTAGATACCTGGTGGGCTCTCAGCCCGGCCTTCATCGTCAATGCCCTGGGCGTACTGGGCTTCGAGCGGACTCAGGTCAGTATTCATCACCAGACCCACAATGAAATACCTGAGCCAGTTCCCATGTTCACCGTGGTCGCTCATCGTGGCTGACTCCCCTTAACTCCCTTGTCAATCAGGACATCGCTGCATGCACCAGTCCACCGCCAACCTTCTTGACGAGCTGCTTTCCCCACAACTTAGCTGGATGTTCCAGAAGCCCCTGTTGCTCGACAAACCCAGTGGCTGGTGGGGACACGTTCCGTTCGCGTTCTGGCTGGTAGCAGCGGCTAGGCCTCGACTGCTGGTGGAGCTGGGCAGCCACCATGGCGTTTCCTACGCGGCCTTTTGCGAGGCGGCCAGACTCGCCGAGCTGGACTGCCGCTGCTTCGCCATCGACAACTGGCAGGGCGACGCACACGCAGGTCACTTTGGTGACGAGGTCTACCATGAACTGAAGGAATTCAATCGAAGTCGATACAGCGGCTTCTCAGAGCTGATTCGCTCTAACTTTGCAGACGCTCTCGAACATTTCGCCGATGGTTCCATCGATCTGCTGCATATCGACGGCTTCCATACTTACGAATCCGTGCAACGCGATTACCAGCAATGGAGCAGGAAGCTATCCGATAGAGCCGTCATCCTGTTCCACGACACCAACGTACGCCGTGACGATTTCGGCGTGCATCGGCTCTTCGCGGAACTGGCCCCTGACTATCCGCACTTCGAGTTCCTTCACAGCCATGGACTCGGCCTGATAGCTCACGGAAGCCAGGTCCCAGCTCCGGTTCGTCATCTCTGCGAGCAAAGCGAAGGCACCGCATGCGCTGCCGTAAGGGAGCGCTTTTCCCACGCAGGAGCACGTTGGGAATGCCAGGCCAGCGAACATGAAATGGCTCGCTCCTTCGCGTTGCAGGTCGCGGCGCTTGAGGCAGAGCGGGTGAAGGCTGGCGAAGAACGGGCAGGTGCGGAAGCCGTGGCAGCACAACGACAGCAGGAACTGGCACAGGAGCAAACCCAACATGCTCAGCAAGCAGCATTGCTCAAGGACGAGCTGAAGCAATCCAGAGACCAACTTGCCGAAGCAGAGGCTCTTCGCATCGAGCAATGCGCCAGGACGAGCGACCTTGCCGTGGAACTGGACACGACTCGAACACGAGCCGATCTCCTGGAAACGGAGCGAAAGGCACTACAGGAACAGTACCTGCACGCCAAAGCACTTGCCGTAGACCTCCAACAAGCTTTGGACAACACCAGGCGCGAACTGGACAGCGAGCGAGAAACTCATCTCGAAGAAGCCCAACGCAGCCATCTGCTGGAACAGGAAATCGGCCAGCTACGCGAACAGGTGCTGAGTCTGAAAGAAAGCAGCGCCCGGCAAGCTATTCTGGCCTCCGCGCTGGACGAAGCGGAAGCGCGCACCGAAAGCACGAGATCGATGCTGACAAGAAGCCAGGCCGAAGCCGAGCTGCAGACCCGCAGGCTTGCTCAGGACCTGCTGGCTGGACTACCGATCATTCGCCCACCAGGCCTTTTCCGGCGGTTTTCCCTCCTGTTTCGACGCGGGCATGCCAGGCGCAACCCCTATGCAGACGTGGTGCGCCGCTCCCCCCTATTCGACGAAAACTGGTATGTACGTACCTATCCCGATATCGAGTACTCAGGGATCGATCCGGCATTCCACTACTTGGCACATGGCGGCCTTGAGGGACGTGATCCCGGTCCCTGGTTCTCCACACGCGAGTACCTCCAGTACAACCCTGATGTAGCCAGAAACAATGTCAACGCCTTGCTGCACTACGAGCTGCATGGACGCCTGGAGAAACGGGGAGTTCCGGTTCCGAGACTGACAGTGGCAGGTGCGGAGCAGCACGACGAAAGCCTGGATCTGAAATCCGCTTTTCGGCGCCAGAGTCTGATGCTTCTGGAGTCGTTTTTGAGCGGCGATCAGCTTCTCGAAATACCCACCTCCGAGGCTCCCATCCTCTCCATCGTTATCATCACGCACAATCAGGCCGAACTGAGTTTCCGCTGCCTCAAGTCGCTGATAGAGGTAATCGACACGCCTACAGAGGTGCTGATTGTCGACAACGCCTCTACCGATCGCACGGCAGAGCTGCTGGCAAGAACCCGTGGCTGCCGGGTACTTCAACAAACAGAAAACCTCCACTTCCTGCACGCCGCGAATCTGGGAGCGGCTCAGGCGCAGGGCAAGATGCTGCTGTTCCTCAACAACGATACGCAGGTCAGGCCAGGGGCTATCAGCTCCGCATTGGGAGCCTTCGAGGATCGACCGGATGCCGGCGCGGTAGGCGGTCGCATCATACTGCTCGACGGCAGCCTGCAGGAGGCAGGCAATATCGTGTGGCGGAACGGAAGCTGCCATGGCTACGGTCGCGGCTGTAACCCGGATGGTGAAGAATTCCAGTTCCGCCGCGAGGTCGACTATTGCTCCGGTGCATTCCTCATGGTGCCTAGGCAACTCTTCGAGCAGTTGGGCGGGTTCGATACGCGCTTCGCACCGGCCTACTACGAGGAGGTCGATCTATGCATGCGCCTGCGTCAGGCGGGCCATCCTGTGATTTACGAACCAAACGCCACCATCACTCACTTCGAGTTCGGCAGCGCCCCCGGCAATCAATCCGCAATTCAGCTGATGCAGTCACATCGGCTGGTTCTTCGCGAACTGCATGCCCAGGCGCTGCAGCAGCATTGCCCGGTTGGCACTTCACTCCTGCAGGCCAGAACGTCCCAGTTAGCGCAAAGATCGAAAAGAAAAATTCTACTGATTGACGATCATATCCCCGTCCCCTCCTGGGGGTCAGGCTTCCCCCGTGCGCGCGAGGTGGTCACCACCCTTCATCGCCTGGGTGCTCTGATCACCTACTATCCGATGGTTCCAGCCGAAATCGACTTCGCCGATGCCTACAGCATCCTGCCGCGCGAAGTCGAGATTGCCGCTCCTCAGGGGCCAGCCGGCCTGATCAGTTTTTTGCGTAGTCGCCAGGACTATTACGACATCGTCATGATCAGCCGCCCACACAACATGCAGATCCTGTTCGGCGCGCTTGAGCGGGAGCCCGGCCTGCTAGGTCATGCCCGACTTGTCTACGATGCCGAAGCCATCTTCACACAGCGGGAAAAACTCAAGGCCCAGGTGCTGGGCCACACCGGGCAGGGTACCGACCTTATGGGAGAGCTAAGGCTGGCCAAGCCAGCGCAGACTATTCTAGCGGTCAGCCAAGCGGAAGCGGAACACTTTACCCTCGCTGGCTGCAGCGACGTAAGGATACTGAGCCACAGCATCGAGTTGCAGCCCACTCCTAATGGGTACGCCGAGCGGCAAGACCTGCTGTTCGTCGGCCGCCTGGAGGAGGATGACTCACCCAATGCCGACTCGATCCGCTGGTTCGTGCGCGAAGTCATGCCCCGGCTGGACCGCCTGCTCGGCAACGACTATCGACTGCATATAGTCGGTGCCTGTTCGGCGAAACTGCGCCGCGATCTACACAGCCGGCGCATCGAGTTCCACGGCCGTGTCGAGGATATCCGTCACTTCTATGCCCACACCCGCCTGTTCATCGCCCCAACCCGCTTCGCCGCCGGCATCCCGCTAAAGGTCTACGAGGCAGCGGCCCATGGCGTTCCCGTGGTAGCCAGCAGACTCCTGGTCGAACAGCTCTGCTGGGAAGACGGTACCGAGCTGCTTGCGGCCGACTCGGCGGAAGGTTTCGCGCAAGCCTGCGCCCAGCTCTATCGCGAACCGCCACTCTGGGAACAACTGCGCCAGCAGGCGCTACTGCGTACCCAGCAAGACTGCTCTGCGCAGGTTTTCACCGCGACCCTCGAAAAACTCCTCGACGATGCTCTGCCACCTGCTAATGACACCAGGCAAAGCTACGCCTCCAAGGTCTCTAAAGTCTGGAGCCAGCCCGCCACACAGCGCATCGAAGAGCAGGGAATGAACTGGATGGAGGCCCCCCGTGTGTGAGCACGACTGAATCGCAAGATCTCCGGTGAGTCGCATCTGAAAGCTTCTTCGCCCTAGAGGATCAACTGATGGCCGAAGGCACAATCTCGTCGGACTTCACCGTGTTCTCCGCGACAAAGGTCTGACTACAGCGGCTCCGTACGTCTCGTTGACTGGAGCATCGCGCCAGGAGCCGCCCTGCCCGGGATGACTGGCCGCACCGGCAAGGTGAAATGGAGCCGGTAATTGCAGCCAGCCGCCGCAGTGGCTAAATAACGTTGGCAAAGCAGTACCCCTGCCCCTTTTGCCCCCTGGTGTGGCACACGAACGGGCCCGTTGGCCCCGTTCTGCTTTCAGGCGAAAGCCGCTAGGCTGGGCGCGTTATCCTTTGCAACGAGCCAAACATGCACGACATTTCCCTACAGGACGCCGCCGCACCCGATGGCGTTTGCTATGGCTGCGGCAGCCGCAACCCGCACGGCCTGCACGTCAAGAGCCGCTGGCATGAGGACGGCATCCACGTCCTGGCCGAACACCTGCCCGATCCCATGCATTGCGGCTGGCCAGACCTGGTCTATGGCGGGCTGCTCGCCATGCTGGTGGACTGTCACTCCAACTGGACCGCCATGGCCTACCACTACCGAGCTGAAGGCCGAGAGCCCGGCAGTTTGCCACGCATCGAATGCGTCACCGGCAACCTCGGCCTCAAGTTCATCAAGCCGACGCCCATGGGCGTCACCCTGAGCCTGCGCGCCAGGGTAGAAGGTGATGTGGGCCGCAAGACCCAGGTGATCTGCGAGGTGTATGCCGGCGATGTGCTGACCGCCATCGGCGACTCGGTCTTCGTCCGCGTGGATGCCAGCCAGTTGGCGACCCAGGCCCACGCCAAGTCAGTCTGAACGTCGCAACAAAAAGGCCCCTCGCGGGGCCTTTTTCATCTCAGCGCCAGTGGCGCTTCTCATAGGCAATCGCCTTGTGCTTGCGGCCGATGCCGACGGTCCAGCCGATGCCCAGCGCCAGCAGCTCGGCCAGCCAGGCCAACACCAGACCTACGCACAGCCCCCAGTAGATCGCCTGGGGCGCCAGCAGCACTTGGTAGGTATAGGCGTCGTAGGTTTCCTGCAGCAGGGCCTGGTCGGCGCTGGTGCCCAGGTGCCAGACCTGCGCATACCAGGGGCCCTGCATGGCCAGCCATTCGGCTTCCAGCAATTCGGAGCGGGAAACCAGGTGGCCGATGCTGTCCGCATCGCTGCGCATAACGTCATCCGTGCTGGCGCGGTAATGAGCGACCAGCGCGTTGAGGTCACCCTTGAAGAACTTTGCCGCGGTCTCGCGGAAGCCCAGCAGGCTCTCCTCGGACTCGGCACGGTGGGCTGCCACGCGTTTGGCGTAGTCATCGACGAAGCCCGGTACCTGCACCCCGACCATCAGGCCGAAGGCGAACACCAGCAGACGCAAGTATCCCCTGAACATCCTCAGTCCCCCATCTGCCCATGGGCCAGGCGCTCACCGCGCCGCCACAGGCTCCATTCGCCAGGCTGGAACAGGTTCCAGCGCTCGTTGTCGGTCAGCGGCTCGGTGGCGATCACCGTGACCACGTCGTTCGGCGTGGTCTCCGACTGGAAGTCCACCGTCAGGTCCGCATCCTTCAGGCGCGCCGGGCCGAAGGGTGCGCGACGAGTGATCTGCGCCAGCTTGGTCGAACAGAAGCAGAACAACCAGTCACCGTCGCTGAGCAGGCAGTTGAACACACCCTTGCCACGGTAGTCCTGGGCCGCCTGAATCAGCACCGGCAGCAGCACCTCCACCGGCACCGGCTCGGGGAAGGCGCCGCGCACCCGGTTGAGCAGATCACAGAAGGCCGACTCGCTGTCGGTATCACCGACGGGCCGGTAGAAGTCGAAGGTCGGCGCGAAGCCGGCCAGTTGGCCATTATGGGCGAAGCACCAGTTGCGCCCCCACAGCTCGCGCACGAACGGGTGAGTGTTGGCCAGGCACACCCGGCCGACGTTGGCCTGGCGGATATGGCCGATCACCGTCTCGCTCTTGATCGGGTAGCGCTGCACCAGCTTGGCCACTTCCGAGCCGACGCTGGCCGCCGGGTCCTGGAACAGGCGCAGGCCGCGCCCCTCGTAGAAGGCGATGCCCCAGCCGTCACGGTGTGGGCCAGTACCGCCACCGCGCTGCATCAGGCCAGTGAAACTGAAGACGATGTCGGTAGGGACATTGGCGCTCATGCCGAGCAGTTCGCACATGGCTCAGGCCTCCAACAACGCCGCGCGCAGCCGTTCGGCCTCACACGCCAGGCGGGCTTCCAGGCGCTTGCGACCGAGCGGCAGGAAACGGGTGAGAATACGCCAGCACAGCGCGATCAGGTCGCCACTGCGACGCGGGATCAGGTGAAGATGCAGGTGAGGAACGTGCTGATTGGCCACCGGGCCGTCGTTGAGCAGCAGATTGATGCCCAGCACGCCCGGCTCGCGATAGAGCGCCTTGGCCACTCGATCAGCCAGCGCCAGCAGGGCCTCACGCGGGGGCGACGGCAAATCTGCCAGGAACGGAGCATGGCCCCTGGCGACAATCAGCACATGGGTCGGGCGCAACGGAAAAATATCCAGCAGCACCAGAAAGTGTTCGTCTTCGTGAATGATGTGCGCCGGCAGCTGGCCGTCGGCGATGGCGCAGAACACGCAGTTCATGGGCTCTCCTTGTCGCTTGCGGTCATGCTAACGCAAGCCGCCTGGCGTGCAACCCATGATGCCCTCGGAAAACCAGGTAGAAGCTAGAGCCCGGCGCTCAGAGACGTGGCTCAATGCGCAGCCGGCGATCACCGCGCGCGTCCAGGCGAGTATCGGCATCAGGGCGATCCTCGCGCTCCATCAGCTCACGCAGGGTCGGTTCGTCTTCTTCGACGGCCGGTGCACGCGGCCCCTTGCGATTCTCCCACCAGCGCTCCACCGGCCAGCGCAAGACCGCGAACACCAGCCACACGCCGAGGGCAATGAGGCCGTAGATGGCTAGGTCGGCTACCGCTCGCCAGGCGTTCTTGCCCACTTCGAACAACAGATCGATGGCAGTGATGGCAATAGCCGGCGCAAACAGTTCCTTGGCCGGGTCGACGATGGTCGGGGTCAGCAACAGCACTGCAACTATCACCCGCAGAGGCTCGCGCAGCCAGCGCCACATCCAGCCGGTCATGCGGAACCACACCAGCAGGCAGCCCAGCGCGGCAATCGCGTAAAGGCTCCAGGCGAGCAGATAGTCTTGTTCGGTCATGGTGTTTCGTGGCTTGGCCGGCAAAGGGGCGCTTATGATAACGGCTTTTGCGGCCCCCGACCTCCCTGCGGTCGCCCCGAACGAGAATGCCCATGACCGACGCCCCCATCGCCCGCCGTGAAGCCGGCTCCGACCCTTACCGCTGGCTGGAGCAACGCGACACCAACGAAGTCCTCGACCACCTCAAGGCCGAGAACACCTACCTGGACGAGCAACTGGCCGACCAGGCCGAGCTGCGCGAGACACTCTTCCAGGAGATCAAGGGCCGTATTCGCGAGACCGATCTTTCCCTGCCGGTACCTTGGGGCCCCTGGTTGTACTACCAGCGCACCACGGCCGGCGACGAATACCCGCGTCACTATCGCTGCCCTCGCCCCGCCGATGGTTCTCTGGTCGTGGACGAAAGCACCGAGATGCTATTACTCGACCCCAATGCCCTGGCCGGTGATGGCTATCTGTCCCTCGGTGCCTTCACCGTCAGCCCGGACCACAAGTTGCTCGGCTACAGCCTGGATACCGCCGGGGACGAGATCTACCGCCTGTTCGTCAAGGAGCTGGACAGCGGTCTGCTCCGCGAGCTGCCGTTCGAGGACTGCGATGGCCAGATGACCTGGGCGGGTGACAACAGAACCCTGTTCTTCGTCACCCTCGACGATACGCATCGACCGCATCGCCTTTATCGCCACTCGCTCGACGCCGAAGCCGCCGAGTTGGTGTTCGAGGAAGCCGACGGGCGCTTCTTCCTCAGTTGCTACCGCACCAGCTCCGAACGCCAGCTGGTCCTCAGCCTCGGCAGCAAGACCACCAGCGAGTCCTGGGTGCTGGACGCTCATGCGCCACAGGGCGAATTCCGCTGCCTGGCGCCCCGCCAGGAAGAGCACGAGTACGATGTCGACCACGGCCTGCTGGATGGTGAATGGACCTGGTTCGTGCGTAGCAACCAGACCGGCATCAACTTCGCTCTATACGCCACCAGCGAAGCGCAGCCTGCACGCCAGCACTGGCGCGAGCTGATTCCCCACAACCCGCAACGCATGCTCGAGGGCCTGACCCTCAACCAGGACGCCTTCGTCCTCAGCCTGCGCGAGGGCGGCCTGCCGATCATCGAGGTGCACCCGCAATCGACTGCACCCTACCCCGTACAGCTGCCCGACGCAGCCTACAGCCTCTATGTGCAGGACAGCCTGGAGTTTCACAGCCCGGCGATCCGCCTGCGGTACGAGGCGCTCAACCGCCCGGCCCAGGTGCGCCAGCTGGATCTGTCCACGGGCGAGCAGCAGGTGCTCAAGCAGACCCCGGTGGAAGGCCCTTTCGACGCCGATGCCTACGAGAGCCAGCGTGTCTGGGCGACGGCTGCCGATGGCACGCAAGTACCGATCAGCCTGGTGGCGCGCAAGGACCTGCTCGCCAACGGCCAGCCCATGCCGCTCTACTTGTATGGCTATGGCGCCTACGGCGAGAGCCTTGACCCGTGGTTCAGCCATGCACGCCTGAGCCTGCTGGAACGCGGCTTCGCCTTCGCCATCGCCCACGTGCGCGGCGGCGGCGAGCTGGGCGAGGCCTGGTACCGCGCCGGAAAGCTGGAGCACAAGCAGAATACCTTCGGCGACTTTATCGCCTGCGCCGAACAGTTGGTCGCCGACGGCCTGACCTCTCCAGCGCAACTGGTGATCAGCGGCGGCAGCGCCGGCGGTCTGCTGATCGGCGCCGTGCTCAACCAGCGCCCTGAACTGTTCGCCGCGGCAGTCGCCGAAGTGCCCTTCGTCGACGTGCTCAACACCATGCAGAACCCCGACCTGCCGTTGACCGTGACCGAGTACGACGAATGGGGCGACCCGAACCAGCCCGAGGTGTTCGAACGCATCAGATCCTACGCCCCCTACGAGAACGTGTGCGCTCAAGCCTATCCAGCGATCCTCGCCGTCGCCGGCTACAACGACAGCCGCGTGCAGTACTGGGAAGCTGCCAAGTGGGTAGCCAAACTCCGCGCGACCCGTACCGACAGCAACCTGCTACTGCTCAAGACCGACCTCGGGGCTGGCCACGGAGGCATGAGCGGCCGATACCAGGCGCTCAGGGATGTGGCCCTGGAATACGCCTTCCTGCTCAAAGTACTGGGAATCGACTGATCATGCTTGGCAAGCAAGCAACGCCTGACTATCGTGCCTCACCCTCTCTCTTCAAGGATCGATGAATATGGCGCCGCGCCACCTCTTTTCTCTTCTGCTGCTGTGCTGCGCGCTACCCGCGCAGGCACAGATCTACACCTGGGTGGACGAAAACGGCCAAAAGCACTTCGGCAACCAACCGCCCACGCCGGAAAAGCAGGTGGAGACGGTGAAGATTCGCCAGGGTTACTCCAGCGATGGCCCGCAACCCGCTGTCGTACAACCCCAGGCAGATGAGCAGACAGAGGCCTCGCAGAAACCCTCGCAACGGGAAATGTGCAAGGAAGCGATGCGCTGGACCGCGATCGACATCCCCAACCTGAAGGAAATCGCCGAGGAGCGTAAGAAGGACGGCAAGATAACTTCGGATCAGCTGCGGCAAGCCAACAAGGCGCTAGACGAGGTCGACGATGCCTTGACGCTGCAGAACTGCATGGCGAGCGAAGGCGAGGATCTTGAGCGCTTCGAATGCCTGTCTCACGGTGCCGGCATCATGGTCTGCTCGGGCGCCCTGGAAGCTGCGCTCAATGGCATAGGCGCCGGTTCGACGAAGAAATAGCAGCGCAACAACGGCACGGATCCGCTCGGCGCGCGAACTAGAAACACGCGCCGACACTCTTACCACCGCAGCAGTAGACGGCGCCGATTTGCTCGAAGATCAGCCCCTGAGCGTCTCGACCAATTCGCCTAGCCAGGGCATGGCGTCTTCTTCCGGAGTCACCGACTCGCTGGAGTCCAGACGCAGCATCGGCAGTACCTCGCGCATACCCAGTTCGAGCAGAAGCTCGCGCATCTGCTCGCCGCCGCCACAGAACACATCGTAGCTGGAGTCCCCCAGGGCGATCACCGCGCCGGGCAGACCTCTCCAGGCCGGAAAACGATCTCGGAGGGCGTAGTAGAGCGCTTGGATATTGCCGGGCAGCTCTCCCATGCCGGTCGTGGAGGTAACTACCAGAATCGCCTCGGGTGCGAAGGCCAGGACCTCGTCCAGCTCTACGCTGGGTTTGTGCCAAGCCTCGAAACCGGCGCCCTGCAGCACCTGGACGGCGCGGCGGGATACTTCTTCGGCGGCCCCATAGACCGAGCCAGAAAGGATGGCGACTTTCATACAGCACTCCGCAAGTTCGAAAAAACGCCGCGCATTATGCCGCATGTCGCCCGCCGGGGAACTCGCCCGGATACGAGCCGTCACACACAAGTGATCGTTCGTGCGCGAGGCGCCCCCAGGCTTTCGATCACATGAAGTAGCCCGCGGAGGGCCGTCGTATGTCCGAGCACCCTACCCTGTCCAGCGAGGAGCTGGATTTCATCCGAGAGGTCTTCAACAGCCAGTTTATCGGCAAGCCTTTGCCGATTCCTGCCTTCAAGGTTGACGGCGGTCCCCTGGCAAACGCCCTGCTGGCCCGCCTCGGTGGTCAGGCCAAGTTGAGCCTGGAAGCCCAGATGGACGATTGCCGCATGACCTTTCCGCTGCAGATGGTAGAAGACGAACTGCACGGCTTGCAGCTGGAAATGGGCGCCCCGAGCATCTTTCAGGACGGGCAGGTCCGCCGCCCCTGGCGCCTGGAGCTAGACGAGCCGGTTGCACTGCGTGAGCGCAACGGTGACGACAGTGACTTGCTGGTATACGAGTTGGCTCCTGGCAGCCTGGTTCTAGGCACTCCGCTAAGAGAGCCTCCGGATAAATTCGCTCTATGGCTACACCTGCCGGGATGTGACCGCCTGCCTGTCCAAGGTCAGCGCGTGCGCCGTATTGGCCGTCATCGGGCAGCCTATGGCCTCGTACTGCAGCATGGCGAGCACGCGGAACGCATCCGCCAGTTCATCTTCGAGCAGTACCGCCTTCGACATCCGCAACTGCAGATCGCGAGCTAGACAGGTATCTTGCCTCCTGCGACATGCCCTTCATAGGGCATGGCAATCGGTTCAATGCCCGCAATCAATTAAGCAATCTCGGCCAATGCGGCTAATATGCCCAGCGTCAACTTTCCAAACCCATTACTCAAACCCACTAGGAGTTACTCAATGTCCCTGATCAACACCCAGGTTCAGCCGTTCAAGGCCAACGCTTTCCACAACGGCAAGTTCATTGAAGTCACCGAGCAAAGCCTGAAAGGCAAGTGGTCGGTCCTGATCTTCATGCCGGCAGCCTTCACCTTCAACTGCCCGACCGAGATCGAAGACGCCGCCAACAACTACGCCGAATTCCAGAAAGCCGGCACCGAAGTGTACATCGTCACCACCGACACCCACTTCTCCCACAAAGTCTGGCACGAGACCTCCCCGGCCGTTGGCAAGGCTCAGTTCCCGCTGATCGGCGACCCGACTCACCAGCTGACCAACGCTTTCGGCGTGCACATCGCTGAAGAAGGCCTGGCTCTGCGCGGCACCTTCCTGATCAACCCGGAAGGCGTGATCAAGACCGTCGAGATCCACTCCAACGAGATCGCTCGTGACGTGTCCGAGACACTGCGCAAGCTGAAAGCTGCCCAGTACACCGCCGCTCACCCGGGCGAAGTCTGCCCGGCCAAGTGGAAAGAAGGCGAAGCCACCCTGGCCCCGTCTCTGGACCTGGTCGGCAAGATCTAAGGATCTTCGCGGGGCCTCGCGCCCCGCATGCATTGCGCTTCGCCGGTTGCAACCCAGCCGCAAGTGCCCGAACGCCCGGGCGCGATCCGCCCGGGCGTTTGTTTGTCCGAAATTCGTTAAAAAGGAACTCCGTCATGTTGGACGCCACTCTTAAGACCCAGTTGAAGGCTTACCTCGAGAAGGTCACCCAGCCGTTCGAGATCGTCGCGTCCCTCGATGACAGCGCGAAATCCCAGGAACTGCTGGGCTTGCTCAACGACATCGTCGGCCTGACCGACAAGATCACCCTGAAGACCGATGGCAGCGACGCTCGCCGCCCGTCGTTCTCGCTCAACCGCCCCGGTGCGGATATCGGCCTGACCTTCGCCGGCATCCCCATGGGCCATGAATTCACCTCCCTGGTGCTGGCCCTGCTGCAGGTCGGTGGCCACCCGTCCAAGCTCGAAGCCGACGTCATCGAGCAGGTGAAGAACATCCAGGGCAAGTTTGAATTCGAAACCTACTACTCGCTGTCCTGCCAGAACTGCCCGGACGTGGTCCAGGCGCTGAACCTGATGGCCGTGCTCAACCCCAACATTCGCCACGTGGCCATCGACGGCGCGCTGTTCCAGACCGAAGTCGAGCAGCGCCAGATCATGTCGGTGCCGAGCCTCTACCTGAACGGCGAACTGTTCAGCCAGGGCCGCATGGGCGTCGAGGAAATCCTCGCCAAGATCGACACCGGCGCCAGCGCCCGTGACGCCGAGAAACTCAACGCCAAAGACGCCTTCGATGTGTTGGTGGTGGGCGGTGGCCCGGCCGGCGCTGCAGCGGCCATCTACGCCGCACGCAAAGGCATCCGCACCGGCGTGGCAGCCGAACGCTTCGGCGGTCAGGTGCTGGACACCATGGCCATCGAGAACTTCATCTCGGTGAAGGAGACCGAAGGCCCGAAACTGGCGCGCGCCCTCGAGGAGCACGTCAAGGAATACGACGTCGACATCATGAACCTGCAGCGTGCCAGCGCCCTGATCCCTGGTGTTGAAGGTGGCCTGCACGAAGTGAAGTTCGAGAGCGGCGCCAGCCTCAAGGCCAAGACCGTGATCCTTGCCACCGGCGCCCGCTGGCGTGAAATGAACGTGCCCGGCGAGCAGGAATACCGTGGCCGTGGCGTCGCCTACTGCCCGCACTGCGACGGCCCGCTGTTCAAGGGCAAGCGCGTGGCGGTGATCGGCGGCGGCAACTCCGGCGTGGAAGCGGCCATCGACCTGGCCGGCATCGTCGCCCATGTGACCCTGCTGGAGTTCGCCGACACCCTGCGTGCCGACGCCGTGCTGCAGAAGAAGCTCTACAGCCTGCCCAACGTCACCGTGATCAAGAGCGCACAGACCACCGAGGTCAAGGGCGACGGGCAGAAGGTCAACGGCCTGGTCTACAAGGACCGCACCAATGACCAGATTCACACTGTGGAACTGGAAGGCATCTTCGTGCAGATCGGCCTGCTGCCCAACAGCGACTGGCTGAAAGGTAGCGTGGAGCTGAGCCGCTTCGGCGAGATCGTGGTCGACGCCAAGGGCGCCACCAACATCCCCGGCGTATTCGCTGCCGGCGACGTGACCACCGTGCCGTACAAGCAGATCGTCATCGCCATGGGCGAAGGCTCCAAGGCCTCGCTGAGCGCATTCGACCACCTGATCCGCACCAGCTGATCACGGCGCTGTAACGAAAAAGCCGGGCTCGCGAGATACCCGGCTTTTTCTTGTCTGGCACCCTACGAGGCGGTCAACACCCGGTGCTCGTCCTCGGCCAACTGGTCGGTCAGACCGCTGACGAAATCCAGCAGCAGACGCGCGCGGTAGTAAAACTCCCACAGCGCGGCGTCCTTGCCTTCGCGCCCGTCCACTGCCACCTGATACGCGGCCAGCAGGTGGGTGGGAAGGCGCCGCGCCAGCATGCGCAGGCCGGCGCGGCCCTTGCCGTCCAGCACGGCAGAGAACGCCTCGCCACTCAGGCCGAGTAGCGCACCGTAGCCATCCAGCAAACCCTGCAGGATGCGCAGGCCGCGCAGGTGCAGTGTTTCCACTTCAGGGTGGCAGTACACGTGCCGGGCGCCGACGGTCTTGAAGGTCTGCACCACCGCGCAAGCCGGGCTGTCGTCCTCCAGCAGGGCACGATCGAGAGTACCCGCGTACACCGCGTCGATATGCTCGACGAACTGGGCGGCAGCATGCTGCACCAGCGGGTGAATCAGGTTGACGCGCAGGCGGATGAAGAACTTGCCGACCTTGTCCACCGGCTCGCGCTCGGCGGCATCGCGGGCGTCGTCGAGCAGCTCGGCGAAGCTGCGGCCTTGCTCGTCGATCACGCAGTCCAGCGGGAAGAACTCGGCAAAGGTCTCGCGCAGCAGCTCGTTCAGTCGCTTGAGGTCGAGCATCCGCTTGACCACGGCATCTTCAAGATCGGCCAGGCAGTAGGAAATGTCGTCCGCCGCCTCCATCACGTAGACCAGCGGGTGACGCGTACCGGGCGCCATGCCAAGCACCTGCCACAGCTCGGCGACGAAGCCCTCCTCGCTCAGATAGAAGCCGGGCTTCTTGGCCAGATAGCCGTTCTGCATGCCCTTGGCCGGGCGCGGCTGGTAGGCCGCGCGCACATACTTGAGCATGCACGCCGTCTGGCTGTAGGTGAGGTTCATGTCGTGCAGGCGATGCACCAGCCGAATGGCCTGGGCATTGCCCTCGAAGGTCATCAGGTCGGCCAGCATGCGCTGACGCAGTTCGGTGTCGCCAGGAATCGGCACCGCAGCGGTGAACAACGCATCCAGGTGGCGAGCGCACCAGTCGCCGATGGCGAATTCACCGAAATGGCCGAACGGCGGGTTGCCGATATCGTGGGTCAGGCAGGCCATTTCCACCAGGGTTTCCAACTCCCGTCCCAAGCCGCCCAGGCCATAATCGGCAGCCCTCGGACCGAGTTTGTGGAACAGCGTACGCACGATGTGCCGGCCGACCTGCTGCACTTCCAGCGAGTGGGTCAGGCGGCTGCGTACCGCGGCATTTCGCTCCAGCGGAAAAACCTGGGTCTTCTGCTGCAGGCGACGTACCGCCGCAGAGTTGACGATGCGCCCGCGGTCGCTCTCCAGCCGCTCGCCCAGTTCGAACAGCCAGGCGGCATCGCCGGGCTCGGGCACCGTGCCGTTTTCACGGGCACGGCGCTGGGAAATCTTCGCCTTGAAATCCAACGGTCTCGCTCCTTGCCGATCAGGCCGCAGCCTACCGCGCCGGCGAGCGCTTCGGCTAGGCGGTTTGCGTACCCTGCAGGCGCTGCCAGAGCTTGCCGCCGAACACGTTGACCAGCAGGCCGAGCATTACCAGCCCGGCCCCCGCCCACTGCAACGTGCTGAGGCGTTCGCCCAGCAGCACCGCCGAACTGCTCAGCCCGACCACCGGCACCAGCAGTGAGAACGGCGCCACCTGCCCGGCCGGGTAGCGCGACAGCAGGCGGCTCCACAGGCCATAACCCAGCAGCGTGGCGACCAGCGCCAGGTACAACAGGGCCAGCACCGAACTCATGCCGATGTTGAGCAGTGCGTGTTCGATTCGCTGCGGCCCTTCCAGCCATAGCGACAGAAGGAAGAACGGGATCGGCGGGATCAGGCTGCCCCAGATCACCAGGCCCATCAGGTTGACCTTGCCGAACTTGCGCGTGAGCACGTTGCCCATCGCCCACATCGAGGCGGCAATCAGGGTCAGTACGATGCCCAGCAGCGTGGTCGAGTGGCCGGTCTGCAGGCCGATCAACAGCAGGCCGCCACCGGCGATCAACAGGCCGAGCAGGCTGGCACCACGCATGCGCTCACCGAGGAACAGCGCGGCGAAGGCCAGGGTGAAGAAGGCCTGCGACTGCAGCACCAGCGAGGCGAGGCCGGCCGGCATGCCGTTGGCCATGGCCTGAAAGAGGAACACGAACTGGCCGAGGGAGATGGTCGCACCGTAGGCGATTAGCCAGCGCCACGGCAGGTTGGGCCGGCGCACGAAGAACACCGGCAGCGCTGCCAGCACGAAACGCAGGGCGCCGAGCAGCATCGGCGGCAGGCCGTCGAGACCAACGCGGATGACCACGAAGTTGAGGCCCCAGGCGACGATCACCACCAGTGCCAACAACAGATCCTTGGGCGCCATGAAACCACTCCGCAACAACGATGAAGGCCTGTGATTAAAGCGCGGCCAACCCTGACCACGGGCATACAGCTGCGGACAACAGTAGCCGTACAGTGCCATTGCCGGGTTATCCTGCCCTCCCCCTATTACCGTTGCCGCCATGAATCCCGAAGACCTCCTCCTGCTGGTCACCCGCACCATGCCCTTCGGCAAGTATCAGGGCCGCCTGATTGCCGACCTGCCGGGCAACTACCTCAACTGGTTCGCCCGTGAAGGCTTCCCCAAGGGCGAGATCGGCCGCCTGCTGGCACTGATGCAGGAGATCGACCACAACGGTCTCAAGCCATTGCTGGAGCCACTGCGCCAGGGCAAGCGCTAATACTCCAGCATTTGCACCGGCTATATGCACCACATCCACTGGTCACCTCGTTTAGGGTACGGACTCGTCCACACCACCCTTGAGGAAACGCCATGCATCCCTATTTCAGCCTGCAGGGCCGCACCGCTCTGGTCACCGGCGGCAGCCGCGGCATTGGCCGGATGATTGCCCAAGGCCTGCTCGAAGCCGGCGCTCGGGTATTCATCTGTGCGCGTGATGGCGCCGCCTGTATCCAGGCGGCCGAGGAGTTGTCGGTACACGGCGAATGCATCGGCCTGGCTGCCGACCTTTCCGGCGAGGAAGGTGCCCGCGCCCTGGCCGAAGTACTGAGCAGCCGCGTCGAGCAGCTCGACATCCTGGTCAACAACGCGGGCACCACCTGGGGGGCACCGCTGGAGAGCTACCCGGCCAAGGGCTGGGAAAAAGTCATGCAGCTCAACGTCACCGCCGTGTTCAGCTGCATCCAGCAATTGCTGCCGCTACTGCGCAAAGCCGGCAATGCGCAAAGCCCCGCACGGGTGATCAACATCGGCTCGGTGGCCGGTATCAGCTCGTTCGGCGAACAGGCCTATGCCTACGGCCCGAGCAAGGCGGCGCTGCACCAACTGTCACGCATCCTGGCCAAGGAACTGGTCAGCGAGCACATCAATGTCAACGTGATCGCCCCCGGCCGCTTCCCGAGCAAGATGACCCGTCACATCGCAGGCAACGACGCGGCCATGGCCGAGGACGTAGCGCATATCCCGATGCGGCGCTGGGGCCGCGAGGAGGAAATGTCCGCCCTGGCCATCAGCCTGTGCAGCGCGGCGGGCGCCTACATGACCGGCACCATCATTCCCATCGACGGTGGTTTCAGCCTCTAGCCGTTTCTGCCCGGATGACAGCACGACCTTCGCCACCTCGCAGTCCAGGGTGGCGAAGGTGTTGACTGGCACCATCCCGCGGCTCGCTGGGGAGCCGCCCTCCCACGCGCCTCGGCATAGAGGACGCCGCCTGCTTTGCGCCGCTATCGACACCGCCGTGTCTCAGCCCATAACAAGAACCATGAACCTTACCGACGGACAGTCTCACTAATGCACAAGGGCCGGTGATCTGCCGGTCCTGCAGTGGGTTGTCCCGTCCAAGTAAGGATAAAAACATGATCACCACACCCGATATTGCTGCAACTGCCCTGGATGAATCCGCCCACACCTCTGGTGTTTCCTGGGCCGCGATATTCGCGGGCGCCATCGCCGCGGCAGCGTTGTCACTCATTCTGATCCTGCTCGGTTTCGGCCTTGGCTTCAGCGCGGTCTCGCCCTGGAGCAACGAAGGCATCAGCGCCGAAGGGCTGGGCATCTCCACGATCATCTGGCTGGCCCTGACCCAGATTATCGCGGCGGGCATGGGCGGCTACCTCGCCGGCCGCCTTCGTGTGAAATGGGCCACCCTGCATGGTGACGAGGTCTTTTTCCGCGACACCGCGCACGGCTTCCTCGCCTGGGCCGTGGCGACCCTGCTCACCGCCACCGTACTGGTTGGCTCGGTGAGTGGCATGATCGGCGCCGGCGTACAAGCCAGCGCGCAGGTCGCCTCTGGCGCGGCGCCAGCGGCGCTGGCCGGGGCCGAAAAGGAATACGGCTACTACATCGACGGCCTGTTTCGTGATGATCGCCCGGCGCCCAGCGCGGATGATGCCGCCCATGGCGTGGTCGCGCGCATTCTCGCGCGCAACCTGGAGAACGACGGCGAGCTCTCCCCGGCCGACCGCGCCTATCTTATCCAGCTGGTATCGCAACGCACCAACCTCTCGCCCACCGAGGCGCAGGCCCGTGTCGATGAGATCTATGCCCAGGCCCGCGAGAGCGTGGTGCAAGCCAAGCAGGCCGCCGATGAAGCACGCAAGGCCGCCGCGCATGCCACCTTGTGGATGTTCGTTGCGCTATTGATCGGTGCCTTCGTCGGCAGCTTCGCCGCAACCCTCGGTGGTCGCAGCCGTGACGCCGTTGTGCTCGTGGTCAGCGACTACCGCAACCGCACCACTACCGCCCCGCTTAACTGATAACAAGGAGAACGGACATGCGTTCACTTCTGCTGTGGTTCCTCGGTGTACCGATCCCGCTGATCATCCTGATCGCACTGCTGACCTGATCGTCCACCAGAAAAAAGGCCGCCTCCCTCAATCGGGAGGCGGCCTTTTTCATGCCTAGCGCTACACCTTGCGGCGCTGCAACTCACTCGTCCTGGGCCGCCTTCAGCGCCTCGTAGGCCGGAGCAGCATAGATGCCGACGTCAACCGCCAGCTCCAGCACCCGGGGCAGATCGCTGGTGTAGACGAGTACGCACTGCAGCTCGTCGTCCAGCGGCTCGCTGAGGTCCACCAGCACATAGCCGCCCTTCTCCTTGTACAGCGCCGAGAGCTGCACCTGGATGCGGTTCAGCGCCTTGAGCGGCTCGACCTTCTGCAGCTGCTTGGGCCTGATGTTGAAGCTCACCTGCGGGCCGAAGGAGTCGATGATCTGCTGCAGCAGGTCCTCGTAGCTGTCGGCCTGGAACAGCACGGTCTCCGGCAGGCTGCCGATCACCACCCACTCGCCCAGCGGAATGGGGAAATCGTCGTCGTAGTTGATGTCCGGATTGGCGGCGAGGAAGGCCTGCGGGTCGGCGTAGGCCTGGGCGGCCTCGTCGGCGATGCGGGCGATCTCCTCGTCGGTCATGCAGCCGGAGCTGATCAGGGTGATGAGTTCGAGGAGCTGGGCTTGCATCGGGCGGTCCTGCAGAGGGTTCGGGGCGCACAGGATAGCGCGTCACGGCGCGTGCTTCACCGCCAACGGGGTGAACTGCACTTCGCCTTTCAGTCGTGGCGCACGTTCAGCTGCGTGAACTGCACCTCGCCCACATCGTCGTCGCCGTCCTCATCGTCGTCCTGCACGTAGGCGCCGGCCTTGAAGTAGAACGGCACGTCGCGCCAGGCCGGGTCCTCCTTGTAGAAGTCGTGCTGGATGCGCTCGCCGTTGACCTCCACCGTCAGCACGCCGTCGTGCACCTCGATGGCGTAGGAGAACAGATCGTTGCCCACCGGCGTGGCGAACACATGGCTGACGTCCTGGTTGCTGCCCTTGGGATGGCGCTTGATCAGCGACTTGAGCTTGCCCTTTTCCCACTGCAGCTTGATCAGCGGGCGGGCATCGAAACCGTGGATCTGCCCGACGATGATCTTCTGCGTGCTCGGCGCGCGCAGCACCCGGGCGCTGGCCTTGAGCTGGTGGAAGCCGGCGCCGGTCCAGTTGCGATTGTCATCGGCCGGGTCAAGCAGCTCGCGCAACTCGGCGCGCGGGTACTCGGAGTTCTTGGTGCTGCCAGCGCCGGCCGGGGCCATGAAGACCATGGCGCCGTTGTCGGCCAGGTGGAAGTAGCGCGAGGCGTAGCCGCCCTTCAGCTCGTCGCTGCGCACCTCGCTGGCCTCGTCGTCGGGCAGGGTCAGCTTCCAGTGCGTCAGGTCATAGTTGCTGGCAGGCGACTGGTAGTCGCCCGGCTCGTCGTGGCTGCAACCAGCAACCAGTAACAGGCCGGCCAGACAAAGCAGTGATCGATGCATTGGCTCGCTCCCAATGGCTATTCATGCGCCCCATACGGACTCTGTGCAGACAGCACGATCAGTGTCCGGGTTTCACATGACAGACGATCTCCCGGCATAGCGCCTGGATCACCACCTTACCGCTGCCGCAGCGCTCGGCCATCGTTCATCTAGCCAGGCAAGTGCCAGTTTCTGGGCGAGAGGCCGCTAACGGCCGATTCTGTTGAAAAAGTCGGTTTCTGAGATAGCAGCTTTTCGGTAGCTAAGAAATCGCCCGATTTCGGCGTTGCTACGTAAAATCCAAGACAGCTCCGTCTTCTGAACGAACCAGATTTCAACGTCGCTAACGCTCTTTCATTAGCGAAAAAACCGACAGGACTTTTTCAACAGAATCGACCGGAAGCAGACGCTTGTAGCAGGCTGCTATCGATCAATAGCTCCTTCATCACACGAGAATGCGAACGCCTTAGGAGATCGGCCTCTGCTGTAGGCCGAGAGACACCTAGTGCACGACATCACGAATAGGCCGGTTCAGCTCACCGATCTTTTCCAACCGCGCCCGCACGATGTTGCGGCTGATTCCAAGTAAGCGGCCGGTCTGCAGCTGGTTGCCTTGGCAGAAGTGGTAGGCAGTACGGAAAACAGTCTCCTCGATGTGTTCGTAGAGATCGGGCAGATTCTTCTCGAACAGTGCATACAAGGCCGCTTCCAAGCTCGTATTCGAAACGCCTGTAACAGGTGCAGATGGCGGCACCTGACGCTCTACCGCCGGACGGAGGTCTACCAGCTGCAGATCATTCGGCTGCACTTGCTGATTGCGGCACACCAGCAGCGCATGGTGGATGGCGTTTTCCAGCTCCCGGATGTTCCCCGGCCAGCTGTGCAACAACATCTTCCGCTCGGCCTCTGGGCTCAGCGAAGCAGGTTGATACCCCAAGCGCTGGCAGTGCTCGCGCAGGAAGAACTCGGCCAGCGGCAGGATATCGCCTGGTCGCTCACGCAGCGGCGGCAGGCGGATGGTCGCCACGTGCAGGCGGTAGAACAGATCCTCACGAAAGTGCCCCGCCACCACCGCATCCGCCAGATTGACGTTGGTCGCCGCGACCAGCCGTACGTTGATCGGAATCGGGGTGCGCGAACCGAGCCGCACCACCTCGCGCTCCTGCAGAACGCGCAGCAGCTTGACCTGCATGTTCAACGGCAGATCGCCGATCTCGTCGAGGAACAAGGTGCCGCCGTTGGCGGCCTCGAACCAGCCAGCCTTGCTGGTGGCGGCGCCGGTGAACGCGCCCTTCTCGTGGCCGAACAGCTCGCTTTCCACCAGCGTCTCCGGGAAGGCTCCGCAGTTCACTGCCACGAACGGCGCCTTGCCGCGCCGGCTCAGGTGATGAATGTGGCGGGCGACCAGCTCCTTGCCGGTACCGGTCTCACCGATGATGAGTGCGTTGGCCTCGCTAGGTGCCAGGCGCTCGATGCGGTTCAGCAACTCCTGCGAACGGGGGTCCTTGAACACCAGCACGGTGGCGCGAACCGACTTGGTCAGTTCCCGAGCCTGGGGATGAGTGAGCAGCGACATGGCGGCGAGTCCATTGATGGCCAGAGGTGCCGATAGTGCAGGATTTCATTTATGCATAAATAATCATAAATATTCATTTGATTATTCTTTTATTGAATATGAAGCCAATTGCTGCTGGGGCAGCAACCCAGCAGCAGTGGTTGCTGGCCAGGCAGTAGGAAAAAACCGCTTCCGCGAGCCCTAAAATCAAAAATAAATCCTTATTAATCAACAAATTAAAACCAATAAACACATCTAGGTACGGTTGTTGCGATAGGGGCAATGCGGCTTACACACGCCGCCGGATGCCTAGCCACCACCGACAAAAGAGCATGGGCACCGCCAACACCTGATCGCCCGGGATCGCCATTGCGATCCTGGGAACAAGCCAGTCATTGGGGGCAACATGTTCAAGCGCACCACTCTTTCCACTGCCATCGCCTGGGCCCTGGGGGGCCTGGCCGGCATTCACCTGGTCGCGGCACATGCCGCCGAGACCACGCAACAGGCACAAACGCCTGCCGAGCAGCAGGCCGACAGCGCACCGACGCTGGCCAAGGTCACCGTTACCGCGCAGAAGCGCGAGGAGACCGTGCAGGAGGTGCCCTCCTCCATTTCCGTACTCAATGGCGACAAGGTGCGTGACACCTCGTTGCAGTCGGCCAACGAAGTCACCCGCTTCATTCCCAACGCCTCGGCCGGCACCTCCGAAGGCCACGGCCGCCCGCGCTGGTGGATCCGCGGTCTGGGTACTGGCGACCAGGGTGCCAACACCGTCAGCCCGGTGGGTATCTACGTCGACGACGTATACATCGCCAACATCAGCGCCAGCGGCTTCCCGCTGTTCGACCAGGAGCGGGTGGAAGTCCTGCGTGGCCCGCAAGGCACGCTGTGGGGCAAGAACACCACGGCCGGCGCGATCAACTTCATCTCGCGCAAGCCCACCTTCGATCAGTCCGGGTACTTCAAGGTCGGCGTCGGCGACTACGCCGATCGTGTGGTGGAGGGCGCGGTCAGCGATGCGCTGGTCGATGATCGCCTGGCCGCGCGCCTGTCGCTGCGCCATCAGGGCCGTGACGGCTACAACGAGAACCTTGCCGACAACGACGACAAAGGCGCACTGGAAGACGATGCCGCTCGCCTGCAGTTCCTAGCGCGCATCAACGACGACCTGGAAGCCAACCTGAACCTGCACGCACGCAGTTACCACGACACCGGAGGCTACAGCACCGTCAGCTACGGCACCCGTCCCAATGGCACCAACCAGTTCGGCTACTCGATCGACCCGAAGAAGGGCGAGGTCAACTACAACGCCGACTACAAGGTGAACATCGACCAGGCCGGCGCTAACCTCAACCTGGTCTGGCAGCTGGGTAGACTGGAGCTCACCTCCATCACCGCCTTCGAACACTTCGAACGCGAAGGTCTGAGCGACAGCGACAACACGCCGTTTGAACTGCAACGCGGCTACAGCTACGCCGACAGCAAGCAGTGGTCGCAGGAATTCCGCCTCGCTTCGCCGCGTGAAGACCGCCTGAACTGGGTCCTGGGCTTCCACTACTTCGACGAAGACCTCAACTCGGAAAGCGCCAACGGCTCGCTGAGCAACCTCTACATACCGCGCTTCTACAACAACACCACCTTCAACCAGGGCACCGAGAGCTACGCCCTGTTCGGCAGCACGACCTACAACTTCACCGACGACTTCAACGTCACCGCCGGCCTGCGCTGGACCCGTGAGACCAAGGACATCGATCTGCAGCGCCTGCAGAACCAGGGCCAGGCCGGCTTCAACAACGAGGACTGGTGGCACCTCGGCAGCGTCAGCACGCCGCTGGTGGTCAACGCCGTGCAGGACGAGAGCAATACCTGGAGCGACTGGACCTACGACCTGACGCCCGAGTACCGCCTCTCCGACAATGCCCGGGTGTACTTCCGCTACGCCTATGGCTTCCGCTCCGGTGGCTACAACACCGGGGTCACCAGCCAAGCCACCGTCGCGACGGTCGATCCGGAATACCTGACCTCCTACGAGCTAGGCCTGAAGTCCGAGTGGTTCGACGGCCGCCTCAACGCCAACGCCGCGCTGTTCTACTACGACTACGAGGACATCCAGCTCAACATCGTGAACGCAGTGAACAACCAGACCGTCTCGCGTCTGGCCAACGGCGCACAGGGCGAAGCCTACGGTGCCGAGTTCGAGCTGGAAGCGATTCCGGTCGAGAACCTGCACATCAACTTCGCCCTCGGCCTGCTGCACACCGAGTTCACCGACTACACCTCGGGCAACGACGACTTCTCCGGCAACAAGTTCGTCCGTGCACCCAACGTTTCGGCCGTGCTCGGCGCCGACTATCGCATCCCGCTGAATGTCGGTGGCGCGATCATCCTCGGCACCGACTGGAACACCCGCAGCCGCCAGTACTTCTTCTCCAACGACCAGAGCGCCAGCATGCGCGCCGACGGCTACACCCTGGGCAACGCCCGGGTGACCTACGAGCTGCCGGGCGAGACCACCCGCGTCACCGCCTACGTCAACAACCTCACCGACAAGGAGTACCGCAACCACACCTTGCCAGGCGGCTTCCAGACCGCCGCGGTGATGTTCGGCGACCCGCGCACCGTTGGTGTTTCCGTGACCAGCGACTTCTGACCCACCCCGCCCGCGGCTTCGCGCCGCGGGCTCCCGCGAGGACATCGCCATGCAAGCATTCACCCTTACCCGCCTGCTGCGTCGCCTGACCCTGCTGCCAGCCGTCGTGCTGGCCAGCCAGGCCATCGCGGCGGAAGCGCCGCAGAGCGTGCGCATCGCCACCGTGGCCTACGCCAATGCCGGCAAGATCACCTTCAACGGCCCGGCCTACGTGATGGATCGCGACCAGTGGCTGCAACAGGAACTGGCCAAGCGCAACATCAAGCTGGAATGGGTTCCGGCCGCCACCGCCTCGGTGGGCACCTTCGTCAACGAGGAGTTCGCCAACAAGCGCATCGACTTCGCCTTCTACGGCGACCTGCCGTCGATCATCGCCAATGCCTCCGGCGTCTCCACCAAGCTGATCGCCCCCGGCGGCAGTGGCAACAATGTCTACCTGGTGGTACCCAGCGGCTCCAGCGTCACCTCGATCAAGGATCTGAAGGGCAAGCGCATCGCCCTGCACCGCGGCCGCCCATGGGAGCTGTCGTTCGCCAAGCTGCTGGAGGCCAATGGCCTCAGCTTCTCCGATTTCCGCATCTTCAACCTCAATCCTCAGGCCGGCGGCGCCGCGCTGAGCGCCGGGCGGGTGGATGCGTTCTTCACCCTCAGCGACGCCTTCCTGCTCGAAGACAAGCAGGTCGGCAAGATCGTCTGGTCCAGCAAACAGGCGCCACGCGATTGGAAGATGCGCGCCGAACTCTGGGGCGCCAGCGACTTCGTGGCCCAGCAACCGGAACTGACCCAACTGGTGGTCACCGCCTACCTGAAGGCCGCTCACTGGACCGCCCAGGATGCCAACCGCGCGACCTATCAGGGCTACCTGTCGCAGTCCGGTCAGCCACTCAGCGTGTTGCAGCGCGAAGTCGAGGGCGAGTCCTGGGTCAGCCAGTTCACCCCGCTGTATGACCAGGCTCTGCGCCAGCACTACGCCGACGGCATCGCCTACAGCCAGAAGGCCAAGCTGATTCGCGGCGAGGTCGACGTCAACGCGCTGCTCGAACCCAAGTTCGTCGCCCAAGGGCTGAAGGAACTGCAGCTGGAGAACTACTGGCAGGAAGACCAGGCCGACCTGGCCAGCCACCCTTAGGGAGAGCCCCATGAGCCTCGAATTCATCTGGGAGCTACCCAACTGGCGCGACTCACGCTACGCCGATGCCAGCCCCTACCTGCGTGGCGAGCGCGATGGCCAGGCCGCTTTCGGCCCTGGTATCAGCGACCCACGCGGCGAGCGTTTCAACTACCTCGACTACCTGCAGCAGATCGCCCGTGCCGCCGACCTCAGCGGCTTCGATGGCATCCGCATCGGTAACCATCCGGACGGCGACGAGCCTTGGATCATCGCTGGCTACGTCGCACGCAGCACTCGCCATCTGCGCCTGCTCACCGAGTTCGACGCGGCGCGCGGCTCGGCGGTGTATGCGGCGAAGAACGCGGTCAGCTACCAGCGCTTCAGCGGCGGGCGCTTCGCCTGGCAGATCAGCACCCCGGCCAATGCCGCCGCACGCAGACGCCAGGGCGACTTCGTCGCGAACGCCGACCTGCTACCACGCATCGAGGAATTCATCAGCGTCGCGCGCGGGGTCATCACCCAGGCCCCGTTCAGCTTCAAGGGCCGCTTCTTCGAGGTGCTCGATGGTGGTTTCCAGGGTCCGCTTTCAGGCCAGCGAGTGCCGCCCATCTACCTCGCCGGCGACGCTGCCGAGGCGCTGCAACTGTCCGCCCGCCAGGCCGACGTCCATGTGTTTTCCGCGCGGTCGCCCAGCGAACTGGCGCCGCTGCTCGACGAACTGAATCGCATCGCCCGCGCCCATGGCCGCGCCCCGCAGGCCGGCCTGCGTCTCGACCTGCTGGCCCGTGAGGATGCCGCGGAAGCCCTGGCCGATGCCCAACGCCTGGCCACCCAGGCAGGCCTGCCTGCACCTAGTGGCAGCGGCCTCTGGCAGCCAGGTGGCGGCAGCGTCGCGACCCTGGTCGGCAGCTACGCCGAGGTCGTCGAGTGGCTAGCCGAATACGCCGTAGCCGGCATCGGCAGCTTCCTGATTGGCGCCGCGCCGCACCTGGAGGAAGCCTACCGGGTCGGCGAGAACGTCCTGCCCGCCCTGCGCGCCCGCCTTGCCGGCGCCACCGCCCATACCGCCTGACGAGAACCCACAGCATGGCCATCGATGTCTTCTGGCGCCTGCCCACCCATGGCGAGCCCAGCACCCACCGCAACCGCGAGCCGTTTCGCGGCGACTGGTTCTTCGGCAACGGCAGCCCCAGCAGTAGCGGGCTGAGCACCCGTGACGACGGTTTCACCTATATCGACTATCTCGCCGAGATCGCCCGCGCCGCCGAGATATCCGGCTTCCAGGGCGGGCTGATCCCGTCCTTCCCGATGACCGACGAGCCCTGGGCCATCTCCGCCTTCCTGGCCCGCGAGACGCGCACCTTCCGCTTCATGATCGCCTTCCAGCCGGGCTTCCTGAACCCGCTGACCGCCGCGCGCATGACCGCCAGCCTGCAACGCGCCACCGGCGGCCGCGCGCTGTTCAACGTGATCACCGGTGGCGGCGGCCCAGCGCAACTGTGGTGGGGCGACAGCGCCGGCCACGATGCCCGTTATGACCGCACTAGCGAGTTCCTCGACGTGCTGCGCGGGGTGTGGAACGGCGGCCCGTTCAGCTACCAAGGCCGCTACTACCAGGTCGAGGATGGTGGCCTGGCGCTACCGCTGGCCCAGCAGGAATTTCCAGAGATCTACTTCTCCGGCTCTTCGGATGCGGCACTCGCTACTGCATCGAAACACGCCGAGTACTACCTGACCTGGCTCGAACCCTTCGCCCAGCTGCGCGAAAAGTTTGCCCGCGTACGCGAGCGCACCGAGGCCCTGGGGCGCAAGATCAAGTGTGCGGTACGCGTCGACATCATCGCCCGCGCCACCGAGGAAGAGGCCTGGCGCGAGGTACGCAAAGGCTTCGAGCGGCTGTCGCCCGCGGAACTGGCGCGCGCCGCGCAGCGCCCCGGTGGCGATTCGGTGGGGGCCAACCGGCAGGCCGGCAACCGCCCAGAGACCGTCAGCCGCTTCGACGACCTGATCCTCGAGCCGAACGTCTGGTCCGGCTTCAACCTGCTGCGCGGCGGGCAGACCAACGGCATTGTCGGCAGCTACCAGCAGGTGGCAGAACGCCTGGACGAACTGGTCCAGCTCGGTGCCGACGCCTTCATCCTGGCCAGCACACCGCACCTGGAGGAAGCCTACCGGGTCGGCGAAGAAGTCCTGCCGCTGTTGCGCGGCCACCGCTAGTTTTCATCGTGGCCGCCGGGCCCCGGCGCGCCGCCCAGTTCTAGGAGCCGCCATGCCCAATCCCTCGCCTCTCCCCAGCAAAACCGGTCTCGACAAGCTCTGGTTCACCCGCTGCCCGGTGCCGACTGCCACCGGCCTGGCCTACCGGCTCGGCTGGCTGCAGCAGGCCTTCGCCGACGACGGTATCGCCGTCGAGACCCTGCAGGACAACCCCGGCCTCGGCCAGCACCACTACGACCATCAGCTGCCAGAGCTGATTCGCGAGGGCGGCAACATCCTCGCCTTCGCCGCTCGCGCCCAAGGCGCGCCAACCCGCCTGATCGGCCTGACCTGGATCGACGAGTGGCAGGTGATCCTGGTGCGCCCCGAGTCCGGCATTCGCAGCGCCGCCGATCTCGCCGGCAAGCGCCTGGCGCTGCCACAGTGGATCGAGCATCCCCTGCCCAGCCACGCCCGCGGCTCCAGCATCGCCCGCGGCATGTCGCTACAGGGTTATCGCGGCGTATTGGCCAGCGCCGGGCTCGGCCTGCATGACGTCACCCTGGTGGAAGTGCCATCCGGGCATGGCAAGCGCGGGCAGAACGGGCCACGCCAGCTGTGGGCCGGCATCGAGCAGCTGGCCGCGGGTAGGGTCGATGCGGTTTATGTCAAAGGCGCCGCCGCGGTGGACGCAGCGCGCGCCGCCGGCGTCGTGGTCGGCATCGATCTGGATGCCCTGCCCTCTGCCCACTTGCGCACCAACAACGGCACGCCAAGGCCGATCACCGTGCACAAGAACCTGATCGACCAGCACTTCGACCTGCTGGTGCGCTTCCTCGCCGAGACCCTGCGCGCCGCCGACTGGGCCGCCAACAACCCCGACGCCGTGCACGCGGTCCTCGAAGGAGAGACCGCCGGTAGCGCCGCAGGAGTGGCCGCCGCCTATCGCAACGACTTCCACCGCAGCCTGCATCCGGACCTCTCCGCCGAGCGCCTGGCCCTGTTCGCTGAGCAGAAGCAGGCGCTCTGGCTGTATGGCTTCCTCGAACGTGACTTCGACCTGCACGACTGGGTCGACAACCGCCCCCTGGAGGCCGCCCTGGCCCTGCGCGAGCGCCAGCGACAGACCGGCCTCTGATTCACTCACCCGCACGAGACAGCGACATGAGCACACCCCGCCAGACCGAGTACGCCATTCATCCACAGTTCCTCGAACGCTGGTCTCCACGCGCCTTCACCGGCGAGGCGATCGCCGAGCAGGAGCTGTTCGCCCTCTTCGAGGCCGCGCGTTGGGCGCCCTCGGCCAACAACGCCCAACCCTGGCGTTTCGTCTATGCACTCAATGGCTCGCCCAGCTGGACGAGCCTGTTCGACCTGCTCGGCGAGTACAACCGGCGCTGGGCGGCCAAGGCTGCCGCGCTGGTTATCCTGATCTCGCGCACCCACCATCGCCGCCCCGGCGCCGATGAGGACAGCCTCCTACTCAGCCATTCCCTGGATAGCGGCGCGGCCTGGGCCAGCCTGGCCCTGCAGGCCCAGCACAGCGGCTGGAGCAGCCATGCCATCGGCGGCTTCGACCGCGAGCGGGCGCGTAGCGAGCTGGGCGTACCGGACGGCTACCAGGTCGAGCTGGCCATCGCCATCGGCCGCCGTGGCGATGCCGCCGAGCTTCCCGAGGACCTGCGTGCGCGCGAACAGCCGACCCAGCGCCAGCCATTGGCGAGCCTGGTGGCCGAGGGCCGCTTCAGCTTCGCTACCTCCTGAAAAGATCGAGCCCGAATGCGCAACGCATTCGGGCTCGTCACTTGCTCAGGCCGCCGCAGCGGCCTGCCATCTCCGATCAGGCCACTGCTTCGAGCAGCTTCTGCCCCTGGGCCCACAGGCCGGTCATCTTCCACTGTTGCTCCAGCACACCGGGGCCGAACTCCTTGGAGCCACCGAACAGTTCGGCGAGGCCCTGGAAGTAGGCGCCCTCTTCGATCAGCAGAATCAGCTTGGACGCCTGCAACACGCTCTCACCCCAGAAGGTCGCGCCACCATTGGCCTCGAGAATCGCCGGGGTGTGCGGGTTCTCCTCGATCTTCTCGACGATGAAGGCGTGTTCCGGCTGACGACGGTCGATGTAGATCGGCAGCTCGCGGGCCAGGGTCACACGCTGCGAGGCGGCGTAGCGGATCGGCAGCACCCGGTGGGCACTGGCCCAACCGCCGAGGTACGGCGTGTGCACATGGATCACCACGTTGACCTCGGGACGCTTCTGGAACACCCCGGCATAGCGCTGGCCGTTGCCACCCGCCTTGCGCCCGCTAAGCGGCGAGCTGCCATCGGCGGTCTCGTCCAGTACCACCTCGCCGCTGTAGCTGGCGACCACGGCGCGGATCTCCTGGTCATCGGCCCAAGGGCCCGGAGCATGCAGGGCGATCACCAGCTCGCTATCTGGCACTCGCACATAGGCCTGGTATGTGTTGGTGGCGGTCAACGTGCGGGTTTCCTTGAGCACGCGGAAGGCCTTGGCGAAATCCCGTTTGGCCTGTTTGAGCTGGCTGAGTTGTGTGGCGGTGAGGCTGGCAGTCATGGCTGAAGCTCCTGGAGAAGGATGATGGGGACCACGCCTCATCGGCGCGGCACTGAACCCTCTTCAGCAGAACTTGTGCCACAAGAAAAACTCTTTTTATTTCAATAAGTTGTGAAATTCACCAAACACCATCGGCCACTTCTGGACTGAATCTGCTGCAGTCCAAGCAGCCATTGCTGAGCAGGTGTTGCTGTATCAGCAATCACCTTACTAAAGCTCCATAAAAAACAGCTGAAGACCCCGCAATTACTGGCTTTCAGCCTTTCGGCACAGGCCTTGCTCAAGTCATTGCAACCCCGGTCGCAGCACGCGGCGGGCTTCCTCGACGCAGCCAATGGAACACTGCCATGAGCACCGAATTTTTCTGGCGTTTACCGCTGGGTAGCGATGGTCCCTACCTGGCCACCGACAAGAACAACCGCGGCGCCGCCGTGCACCGCCCGGGCAATATCGCTCCGGGGCGCCTGCCCAACGGCGAGCCGGATGGCTTCACCTATATCGACTACGTCGCTCAGGTCGCCAAGGCCGCCGAACTCGCCGGCTTCGAAGGAGCCCTGCTGCCGACCGGCCCCGAGCCGTGGATTGCCGCCGCCGCCCTGGCCCGCGAGACCCGCAGGATCAAGTTCCTGATCGCCTTCCAGGCCACCTGGACCCTGCCGGCCTACGCCGCGCAGCAGGCGGCGATCCTGCAGAACCTCAGCCGTGGCCGCCTGGAGTGGAACATCATCACCGGCGGCAACCCGGCCAGCCAGCGCGCCAACGGCGACTTCCTCGAGCACGACAAACGCTACCAGCGCACCGGCGAATTCCTCGACATCATCGATGGCCTGTGGAGCAACGAGCAGTTCAGCTACCAGGGCGACATCTACCAGTTGGAGAACGGCGCGCTGCCGCTCGGCCTGAAGCATGAGCGCAAGCCCGGCGTGTACTTCTCCGGCTTCTCCGATGCCGCCCTGGACGTGGCGGCGAAGCATGCCGACGTCTACCTGAACTGGGCCGAGCCGATCGACAAGCTCAAGCCGCACCTCGAACGCGTGCGCGAGCTGGCCGACAAGCAGGGCCGCAGTGTGCGCTTCGGCATCCGCATCGACCTGTTCGCCCGCGAGACCGAAGAGGCCGCCTGGAGCGAACTGCGCCGCCAGTACGAACGCATCGACGCGCGCACCAGCGCCGCCATCAAGCACTTCGCCACCGGCTCCGACTCGGTGGGTGCGGCGCGGCAGAACGCCTACCACCAGAACAGCGACCGCTTCGAAGACCTGGTCCTCGGCCCGAACCTCTGGGCCGGTTTCGGCAAGGCCAAGCCGGGACCGACCGTGGGCCTGGTCGGCAGCCACGAGAACATCGCCGAACGCCTCGCCGAATACCGCGACGCCGGTTTCTCGACCTTCATCCTGGCCGGCAATCCGCACCTCGAAGAAGCCCTGCGCATCGGCCAGGAAGTCCTGCCGCTGGTGCACGCCAAACCGGCACAGAGCCAAGCCCCCACCGCCGCGCTGCAAGCCAGCGCCTGACTGCAAGGAACCGCACCATGAGTCAACCACTCGATACCCTCTGGTACACCCGCTGCCCGGTACCGACCGGCCTCGGCATCGCCGTGCAGAAAGGCTGGCTGGAAGAAACTCTGGGCGCCCAGGGCACTGCCATCAAGTCGCTGCGCGAGTCGGCCAACCAGGCGGTGCGTGAATCGCACTTCGACCATACCCTGCAGAACTCGGTACGCCACGGCGGCAATATCCCGGCCATCTGGGCCCGTGCCAGTGGCCGCGACACCCGGGTGATCGGCCTGTCCTGGGCCGACGAGGTACAGCTGATCCTCAGCCTGCCGGACAGCGGCATCAAAACCGCCAAGGACCTCAAGGGGCGCAAGTTCGGCTTGCCGAACTGGGCCAACGCGCAGATCGACTTCACCCGCGCCCAGGCCATCCGTGGCCTGGAAAACGCCCTCAAGCTGGACGGTCTGGAGGTCAAGGACGTCGAGCTGGTCGACTACACCCACGGCGGCACCTTCAGTGACGAAGCGGCAGAGACGGTCAGCGGCACCTCCACCTTCGGCGGCCGCCGCCGTGGCGGGCAGAACGCCGAACTGGTCGGCCTGCTGCGTGGCGAAGTCGACGCGATCTTCCTCAAGGGCGCCCATGCCGCACAGCTGGCACAGCAATTCGGCCTGCACACGGTGATCGATACCGGCTCGCATCCGGAGCCGCTGATCCGCGCCAACAACGGCACTCCGCGCACCCTGAGCGTCGACTCCAACCTGCTGGAGCAGCACTACGATGCCGCGGTCGGCATTCTCGGCTCGGTGCTGCGCGCCGAGGAATGGGCCTGGACCCACCCCGACGACACCCGCCGCTACCTGGCCCGCGAAACCAACAGCAGCGAGTACTGGGTGACCCAGGCCTACGGCGAGGACGCTCACCAGCGCCTGCGTACCAACCTCGACGAGCGCTCGATCGTGGCCCTGCAGGACTTCACCGACTTCCTCCAGCGCTGGGCCTTCATCCCGCAGAGCTTCTCGGTCCAGGACTGGATCGACCCACGCCCTCTGGAAACCCTGCGCAGCGCAGTGGCACAGCGCGCCGGCTGAGTCGTGGTTCCGCACGGGCGAACACTGCGCCCGTGCGGAACACATCCGAACAAGCGTTTCGTGGACATTTCATGAGCACACCCCTCGATACCCTCTGGTACACCCATAGTCCGGTACCCACAGGGCTCGGCATCGCCGTTGAATCCGGTCGTCTGGCCCAGGCCTTCCGACCGCTGGGAACCCGCATTCAGGCACTGCGCGAGTCCTCGGACCGTGAAGTGCGCGAGGCACACTTCGACCAGCATCTGCACAACTCGGTCCGCCATGGCGGCAACATTCCGGCCATCTGGGCCCGCGCCCGTGGTAGCGAGACCCGGGTGATCGGCCTGTCCTGGGCCGACGAGGTGCAGCTGATCGTCACCACCCACGACAGCCAGATCCGCGATATCCGCGACCTGCGTAACCGCCGCTTCGGCGTGCCCAAGTGGGCCAACGTGCAGATCGACTTCACCCGCGCCCAGGCCATTCGCGGTCTGGAAAACGCCCTCAAACTGGAGGGCCTGCGGGTCGCCGACGTGGAACTGGTCGACTACCCCTACGGCGGCACCTACAGCGATGAGCCGGTGCACCATGTACATGGCGCCCAGGTCACCCTCGGCGGCAACCGTCCGCAGCGCAACAACGAGCTGATCGGCCTGCTACGCGGCGACATCGATGCGATCTTCGTCAAGGGCGCCCATGGCCTGCAGCTGGCCAACGAATTCGGTTTGCGCGTGGTGGTGGATGTTGGCTCGCACCCGGACCCACTGATCCGCGCCAACATCGGCACGCCACGCACCCTGACCGTCGACCAGCACCTGCTCGATGAACACTTCGAGGCGGCCGTGCTGATCCTCGATACCGTGCTGCGCGCCGAGCAGTGGGCCTGGGCACATCCCGAGGAGACTCGGCGCTTCCTCGCTCGCGAGCTCAACACCAGCGAGTACTGGGTGGCCCGCGCCTATGGCGAGGACGCCCATCTGCGTCTGCAGACCAACCTGGCCGAGCGCTCCATCGGCGCGCTGCAGGACCTCACCGATTTCCTGCAGCGCTGGGACTTCATCCCGCACGGTTTCGACGTGCGCCAATGGATAGCCGCAGAACCACTGGAACAACTGCTGGAGAAGGTCAATGTCGCGATCTGAAACCAGCGGGCGCCCCGGCGCCTTCCTGGCCAACTTCATGCTGCTGGCCGCCTTCAGTGGCGCCACCATCGGCATGGCCAAGATCATCACCACCCTGTACGCCATCGAGATAGGCGCCAATTCCCTGCAACTCGGCATCATCTCGGCCATGGAATCGCTGGGCATGGTGCTGCTGACCCTGCCGGCCGGCTTCGTCATCGCCCGCTTCGGCGCGCGCCGGGTGTACTTCCTCGCCAGCCTGGGGCCCATGCTGCTGAACCTGGCCATCCCGCTATTCGGCGGCTGGATCTGGCTGGCCGCGGCACGCCTGCTGATCGGCCTGTGCATCCCCTTCCGCATCGTTGCCATGAACAGCGCATTTCTGCGCCAGCTCAAGCGCATCGGCAACGACAAGGCCGGCTGGTACCGCGGCTCGCTGACCCTGGGCATGGGCCTGCTCGGCCCCCTGCTAGGCAACTGGCTCAGCGGCAGCACCGGCTTCACCCTCGGCTTCGTGGTGATCGGCCTGTGCTTCGGCCTGATGGCGGTATACAGCCTGGGCTTCTGGGAGGCCGAACAGGTGGAGCCGAGTAGCCTTGAGGTTGGTGCCGAAAGCGGCAGCATGTTCAGCCAGGTACTGGCCATGCTGCAGAACCTGGAAATCGCCGAGAGCTGCCTGATCGAAATGCTCTCCGGCGCCACCGGCGCGCTGTTCGGCACCTTCATCATTCTGCTGGCCATGGACGTTGCCGGGCTCTCGCAGAGCCAGGCAGTCAGTCTGGTGATGGTGCAAGGCCTGGCCGCCGTGCTTGGCCTATTCGGCCTCGGCTATCTGGTAGAGCGTATCGGCCGCCGCTTCGCCTATGTCGCCGGGCTGAGCGCCGCGGTGCTCGGCCTGCTGCTGCTCGGCCGCGCACATGGCTATGCGTTGCTGGCCATCGGCGGCGTGCTGTTGAGCACGGCAGCCTCGCTGGTGCACCTGGTCAACATGGCCCAGCTCGGCGAACACGCCGCCGACAAGAGCAAGATCTCCGGTCTGTTCAATCTGGCCGGCATGCTCGGCAGCTTTTCCGGCGCGCTGCTCGGCGGTGTGATCAGCCAGCTGGTCGGGCTGAGCAACCTGTTCCTCGCCTGGATTCCACTGCTGTTGTTGGTGGCCGGCTTCTGCTGGCTGCGCAAGCTACGCCGCGCCCCTGCGGCTGCCGTATTGGAGGGATGACATGCTGACCGCCTCACTCAACCGCCTGAGCTGGTTCGCTTCACCACTGGCACTGCTCGTCGTCTGGGCCCTGGTGGCTCAAGCCGGCTGGTATCCAACCCAGTTGCTGGTACCGCCGCTGCATGTTTACGAAGCCTTCGTCGAGCTGCTGGGCAGCGGCGAGCTGCGCGAACACTTGCAGAACAGCCTGTCACGCCTGGCCATAGGCTTTTCTCTCGGCGCGCTCGGCGGCCTGCTGTTCGGCACCGCCATGGCCCTGTCGAAGCGGGTGGAGGCCTACTGCGCCCCGCTGTTCCATACCCTGCGGCAGATTCCCTCCATCGCCCTGATCCCGATGTTCATCCTGTTCTTCGGCGTCGAAGAGACCTTCAAGATCCTGATCGTGGTCAAGGCGGCGTTCTTCCCGGTAGCCCTGGCTACCAGCGAGGGCGTGAAGGGCATTCCGCGCAGCTATTTCGATGTGGCCGCGGTGTATCGCCTGCCGCTGTGGAGCCTGCTCAAGGACGTGGCCTTCCCCGCCGCGGCACCACCCATAGTCACCGGCCTGCGCATCAGTCTCAGCCGCTCCTGGATGGTCCTGGTCGCTGCCGAGTTGCTGGCCGCCGACAGCGGTCTCGGCCAGTTGATCGAGCTGAGCCGGCAGATGATGCGTATCGACATCGTGATGGTCGGCGTGGTGGTGACCGGTCTGGTCGGCTTCACCCTCGACTACGGCTTCCGCCTCCTGGAAAAACACCTGTTCCGCTGGAAACCACGCGCATGAAGATTCTGCTCCGCTTTCTCGCGTCATTGCGCGGCCTGCTCCTGCCACTGCTGCTGATCGCCGCCTGGGAATACATGTCGCGTCAGGGCGCCAGCCAGGCGTACGCCTTCGTGCCACTGAGCAAGATCGGCGCAGGCCTCGACGAGCTGCTGGCCAGTGGCGAGCTGTGGCTGAGCGTGGCGGCCAGCCTCGAACGCACCTGCCTCGGCCTGCTCTATGGCGTACTCGCCGGCTTCGCCGTAGGCGCGCTGATGGCCCACTCGCGTATCGCCGAGCGTCTGCTCGCGCCGCTCTATCACACGCTGCGCCAGGTGCCGATTCTCGGACTGATCCCGCTACTGGCCCTGTGGTTCGGTAGCGGCGAGTTCTCCAAGGTACTGATCGTTTCCCTGGCCGCCTTCTACCCCATGGTGCTGAACAGCTTCGAGGGCTTCAGCCACGTCGAGAAGAGCTATCAGGAGGTCGGCCGCATCTACACCCTGACGCCGCTGCAGCAGTTCACCCAGGTACAACTGCCAAGCGCCCTGCCCAGCCTGTCCAACGGCGTGCTGCATGCGCTGGCCTTCGCCTGGGTCAGCTCGGTGGGCTGCGAGCTCTTCCTCTCCACCGGCATGGGCCTCGGCAACCTGATGATGAACGCCGAGACCGGATCACGCATGGAGGTCGTGGTGATCGGCGTGCTGTGCATCGGCCTGCTCGGCTACACCATGAACCAACTGTTTACACGCCTCAGCCGCCACCTGCTGCGCTGGCGCAACCTTCGCGATAGGTAACCTCATGACCGCCATTCTCGATCCACAACTGCTCGGTAACGACCTGCGCCAGCCCGGCGCGCTGGAGATCCGCGGCCTGAACAAGGCCTACCAGATCGACGGCAAGGTCCTGCCAGTGCTGCACAACATTGACCTGCAGGTACTGCCTGGAGAGTTCGTCAGCATCGTCGGGGCCAGCGGTTGCGGTAAGTCATCGTTGCTGCGGCTGATCGTTGGCCTGGAGAACGACTACCAGGGCCAGATCCAGCTGGACGGCGAGTCCGTGTCGGGCACCAGCCTCGACCGCGGCATCGTGTTCCAGGACCACCGCCTGTTCCCCTGGAAGAGCGTCGAACAGAACATCGCCCTGGCCCTCAGGAACCAGCGCCTGAGCAAGAAGGAAAAGGCCGATCTGGTAGCCGAGCATGTGGCCCTCGTTGGCCTGAGCGGCTTCGAACAGGCCTACCCGCACCAGCTCTCCGGCGGCATGGCTCAGCGCGCCGCCATCGCCCGCGCGCTGATCACCCGCCCCAAGGTGCTGCTGCTCGACGAACCCTTCGGTGCCCTCGACGCCCTCACTCGCGTGCACCTGCAACACGAACTGCAACGTATCTGGGTGCAGCAGCGCAGCACCATGATCATGGTCACTCACGATGTGGAGGAGGCGCTCTATCTCGGGGATCGCGTCATCGTCATGGACGCCCGCCCAGGCCGTATCCGCCATGAGGTAAAGGTCGACCTGCCACACCCGCGCGAGCGCAATTCGCAAGAGCTGCAGACACTACGGGAAGAGCTGCTTACAGAGCTGACGGAGAGCCATTAGAAACTTCAGATAACAGGCAAGTCTTGGCCGATCTATAACGGCGCAGCGTTTTTGCATACAGCCCACATCAGGTACGGAAAGCGAGGCTCCGCACTTTGGAAGATACTCGCGCCTGATGGGCGGTCACTGAACTAAAAGCGCAATCATAGGTGGAAATGGCCCGCAGCCTCCGGCTGGTAAAGCACTTTCCTGATCGCAATCCGGCAGGTCCGGTCAGAAATACGCCACTCGATAGCGTCCCCCTCCTGATAGCCCAGGATGGCAGCGCCGATGTCGGAACACACAGAATGCTTCCCGGCGCTGGTGTCCGCGTCCTCCGGGTAAACCAAGGCCACTTCGATCTCTTCCTCGTCCAACTGCAGCAAGGCCCTAGAGTTCATCGTGACAACATTGCACGCCACTTGCTGCGGCCTGACGACAATGGCTCGTTCAAGCTCATGCTCGAGCTCAACAACGGCCTGGCCCTGCTCGAGTGCGATCAGACTCTCGAGCCTGGCTTTGTCGATTTCAGTGATGTAGATCCTGCTGGAGTCGCCAACGGTACCCTCGCGCAAGAGCTGGAGATAGCGCCCCACTGTCATGGAAAATGATTTCAATGCAGGCGATTCGCTCTCAAGCAGAAAGCCGCTGCGCAGAAAGGCTTTTAGTGAGCGCACGTTATCCGGGTGGATTTTGGCGATGAGCTTTTCGGCCCGCATGTCGAGGAACGCCAGTTTCATACCTTCGCGGATGGTGCTGGCGCCAAGGTTGTGGCCCCATTTATCGCTGTCTCCGATGACCAGGACTATTTCGCAATTTGCGCCGGTCTTGATGAGACGGACAAAGCCCACCGGAGCGTCGTGCCGGTCATAGGCCATGAAGAATCGGCCGCCCCGGTTGAATAGATGGGTCAGGATCGGTAACTGAGTACGATCGATGGCTTGCTCGATGAAGCGGGAGGTATGACGCGAATCGCTCAGGTAGCAGGTGACGCGCTCATCATCCAACCAGTCCATCAGCGTCAGCGCGTGTGCCCTGGTAATTTCAGGGCACAGCGAAATGAAAGGCTTGTTCATCTTCACCACACTTGTCTGTAAAGAATGAAAGCCCTTCATGGCTATAGCCATGACGGTTCTTTCGGCAGCCGGTTATCTTAAGACATAACGCAGGCAATGCCGAACAGCCTGGCAAGTTCGAGTAGGCCACCGTTCGAAATCGCAACCAGTCAGGCGCTCAAGCATCCCGTACGCGTCGGTAGCCTCTTCAGATCTGCAGCGAGTGTACTTGTGGCTGAAAGCGCCTCGTATCCCTCTCGCGATACCAACCGCGCCCTAAGAGCGATGTCCAAGAACGCTCAGCAAGCACTCTTGAACACTGACGACTCCATGCCCAACGCAGCAAAGCCAAGCCGCACCTGCCGCGCAGAACCTGAGCCGTTATTTTGTTGATCGGGGTCATTAGAACGATGAAGAACAGCCCTGCACACTGACCAGCAGCGTTCTGCACCAGATACCAGCAAAGCGGAAACACCTCGACTATCAATACGCACCATGCGTGCTGTCGAGGTCGATGCCTTACTTGAACAAGGATCGACAAGGGCAACTATGACAACACCGAACTTATTCATACTTGGCGCAGGGAAATGCGGCACCACCTCGCTGTACCATCTGCTCGAACGCCACCACGACATCAAAGTCAGCGAGATCAAAGAGCCAAGCTTTTTCTGCAGCTATTTCCAGGCAGTTAAAAACCCTGTCACTTACTTCGAGCTGTTCAATTCAACCAAAAAGTATCGCGTCGATGCCTCTCACGTTTATTTTTCAAACCATGAGACGGCACCCATTCTTTCCAGCCTTTTCCCGGACGCAAAATTCCTAGTAGTTTTGCGCAACCCCAAAGCCCGCGCGCTTTCACTGTTTCAACACATGCGCCGTGCATTGCACGCCGACGGTCACCCGCTGGAATTGGCAGAGAGTTTTCACGCGGCATTAGAGCTTGAGGCTGAGCGTTTTATCTCACCCGCCTTCCAAACCGCATGCCGGCACTACTTCTGGAACTTCATGTATATGCGCTCTTCCCTCTACGATGGGCAGCTAGCGCGTTACTTCAATCTTTATCCACGCGAGCGCTTTCTTGTGATGAGCCTTGCCGAACTACAATCACAACCCATTCGCACCATACGGTCCATCAGCGAATTTCTTGATCTGGACATTGCTGGATTCGGCAGCGACATGCCCTGCGCCAACGTTGCCCCGCCCTACAAAAGCCTCATCACACCGGAAAGCCACTTACTCATGGATGAGCAGTTCGAGAAACTGACGGAGCGAGTTGATCAGCTTATTGGCCGCCCCCTTGATTGGTCCATTTAACCATCAGGGGCTGCTCCAAGGACTCCAGCGATATACCCGCACCACGAACTGAACTGCGGCTGCACGCCGTGCGCAACAGGGTGGATCGCGTCTAACGAGATGCCCACGCCTCTCTCAACGCAGCTTTTCCATCATCTGGTAGTACCACATGCCGGCGGCCAGCATCGGGTTGCCGAACACATCGCCCATCGGCACCTTGATGTGTTTGCAGGCGGCGAAGGTATCGTAGTGGCCGAGGGTGCCGGTCAGGGCGTTGGCCATGATCTCGCCCATGATGTGGGTGGTGGCGATGCCGTGGCCGGAGTAGCCCTGGCAGTACCAGACGTTCTGCGACAGCTTGCCCAGCTGCGGGATGCGGTTCATCACGATGCCCATGGCGCAGCTCCACTGGAACTCGATCTCCACGCCCTTGAGCTGCGGGAAGGTGCGCTCAATGCACGGACGCAGCTCGGCGGCGATATCGCGCGAGTCACGGCCCGAGTAGTTGGCGCCGCCGCCGAACAGCAGGCGGCCGTCGTTGGTCATGCGGTAGTAGTCGAGCACGAAGCGGCAGTCGTACACGGCCAGGGTCTGCGGGTTGAGCTCCTTGGCCAGGTCGCCCAGCGGCGCAGTGGTGACGATGCCGCCCATGGCCGGGAAGATCATGCCCTTGAGCTGCTGGCGCGCCAGCTTGTGGTAGACGTCGCCGGCCAGCAGCACCTGCTTGGCGTCGATGCGGCCCTGGGCGGTGATCACCGCCGCGTTGGCGCCCTGGACGATGTCCAGCACCTCGGAATGCTCGAAGATCAGAGCGCCCAGGCTCTCGGCGGCCTTGGCCTCGCCGATGCACAGGTTGAGCGGGTGCAGGTGCATGTTGCGGGTGTTCTTGATCGCGCCCATGTAGATATCGGTTGCCAGGTGCTCGCGCACGCCGGCGGCGTCGAGCAGACTGACGTCGTCGCCCATGCCGCGTTCGATGGCCTCAGCGTAGGAGCTGCGCAGCTCGTCCATGTGCGAGGGCTTCATCGCCGCGTGCAGGTGACCGTGGCGCAGGTCGCACTGGATGCCGTACTTGGCCACGCGGTTCTTGATGATCTCGTGGCCGCGCCAGCGCAGGTGCCAGATGAAGTCGTCGACTTCCTCGCCCAGGGTGTTGCGCATCTGTTTGCGCATGGCCGCATCGCCCGACAGGCTGCCGGTGACCTGGCCGCCGTTGCGCCCGGTGGCGCCCCAGCCGATCTTGTTAGTCTCGACGATGGCTACCTTGAGTCCGCGCTCGGCCAGCTCCACCGCGGTGGCGACGCCGGTGAAGCCGCCACCAATGATGGCGACATCGACGCTGACCTGGCCCTGCAGGGTCGGGTAGTTGGTTTCCTCGTTCAGCGTGGCGCTGTAGTAGGACTTGGCCCGCTCGGCGGCGGCGATCACGGGTTGAGTGGCGGCGTTCATTGGATTTTCCTTATCGACGTAAGGTGGAGCACGACCAAGTCTTCTCCACCGTAAATGGCGCCGGATACCGGCAAGATTGGTCGTGCCACAAGACAGGGGATGGCCAGGCAAAGCTGAAATGCGAGCCGCAAACATGACGCGGCTGCGTTATTCAGGTAGCGAGAACGGCATCCGGGGGGCGCGCATGGCGGCAGTGCCAGAGCGCCCAGAAGGCGAGGATTTCGGGGAGCAGCGTGTCGGCGCCGCCGAGCCTGGACAGGCACGGACCGGAGAGGCGGCTGGAACGACGGCTGGGCAAACTCATGCCATGAGACTCGCACGCCAGCTAGCCGGGGTTAAATCGGATTCTTTACACACTCAGTTCATCGTTTACTAAACAATCCTGAACTCAACCTGCAGAAACGACAACCGCCCTTGTCGGGCGGTTGGGTTGGATCAGGGAGAGCGGTATCAGCCGCGTTCGAGTTCGTCCTGCTTCTCCAGGAACTCCTCTTCCAGCAGGGCATCGGTGAGCTGTACGTCACCCGCATCGGCCAGACGGCCGGTGGAAATGCTCTTGGCCTCCAAACGGCCTGTCAGGTGTTCCAGCGCGTGACGCATTTTCTCGGCGGCGCCGTCGATGGCCGAGCCCATGGCATCTGCCTTGTGCGTCACGGAGATGGGTTGATGGCCTTTGAGCCGGGCCTCGATTTGGCAACGCTTGTCGTCGCTGCCGGACTTGTGCGCGTTCTCGTCGCTGATGTGCACGACCACCCGGGTCAGCAGCTCGTCGAAATGGTCGAGTCGGTCTGTCAGCTCTGCGCTGACCCACTCTTGAAGCCGAGCACCACCTTCGATCTGGTTCGTGTGAACTTGAACTTGCATAGGGCTTCCTCGTTTTCCTGGGGTGTTCCGAGGTGTCGAGGCCGCAGGGTCAGGCGGTTAAAGCATCTCCTCTGGTGTTGCCTGCTAAGCGCAATACGTCGCCATCGACGTACCACTCCCCTTGCCGGGCCACACAACTCGATTGGACAGCGACGGCGTCGCGGTCCGAAGAATCTCTGACTCCAGTCTTACTACAGCCGACCCGGTCAGGCAAATCCAAGATGTCGCACCCTGCCGTGCGAATGTTTCGTCAGATTGCGTGGATCACTCGTCCTGCTGCCGAGCCCGCAGGCTGGCCATCATCCGTTCGGCATTCTCGTTGCACTGCATGCCCTCGGGTTTGTTCTCGATATCGGCGATGGTCGCCAGCAACTGCGCCTTGTTCTGCGCCAGCCGCTCCTGCATGGCCTCAATCTCCTCGACCTTGCGCTTGAGTGCGACGAGCAGTTCGTCGTGCGGCCAGCTCTGCGCCACCGGGTCGGGCAGCAGCCGGCGAATCTCCTCCAGGCTGAAACCGGACTGCTGGGCACGGGTGATCACCGCCAGCGTCTGCTCGGTCTGCGCGGGATATTCGCGGTAGCCGTTGGCCTGGCGCTGCGCGGCGATCAGACCGCTGGCCTCATAGAAACGTATGCGCGAGGCCGCCAGGCCGGTGCGTTTGGCCAGCTCACCGATCTTCATAGGAATGTCTCCGCAGGGTATTGACCTTGAAGTTAACTTTAATCTTAGGCTTCCCCCATCGTCCACCGGGAGACCCTCCATGTCCGCCTTCCAGCCTCTGCAACTGTCCAACGGCACCCAGATTCCCAACCGCATCGCCAAGGCCGCGATGGAAGAGAACATGGCCGATGCCGATCAGGCACCATCGACCGAACTGATGCGTCTTTACCAGGCCTGGGCCGAAGGCGGTGCAGGCCTGCTGCTGACTGGCAATGTGATGATCGACCGCCGAGCGATGACCGGCCCTGGCGGCGTGGTGCTGGAGGACGACCGGCAACTGGCCAAGTTCAGCGAGTGGGCCAAAGTCGGCCGTGCCCGTGGGGCGCAGATGTGGATGCAGCTCAACCATCCCGGCCGGCAGATGCAGGCCAATCTCGGCCAGCCGACCGTGGCCCCCTCCGCCGTCGCGCTGGAGCTGGGTGGGTTGTCGAAGATGTTCCCGCTACCCAAGGCGCTGGACGACACGGAAATCGGCGCACTGATCCAGCGCTTCGCGCGCAGCGCCGAGCTGGCCGAACGCGCCGGCTTTACCGGGGTGCAGATCCACGCCGCCCACGGCTACCTGCTCAGCCAGTTCCTCTCGCCGCTGTCCAACCAGCGCACGGACAGCTGGGGCGGCTCGCTAGAGAACCGCGCCCGTCTGTTGCTGGAGGTGGTCAAGGCCGTGCGCGCACGCGTCTCGCCAGGCTTCTGCGTGGCGGTCAAGCTGAACTCGGCGGACTTCCAGCGCGGCGGGTTCGACGCTGCCGACGCCAAGCGTGTGGTGGAAATGCTCAATGAACTGGATGTCGACCTGGTCGAGCTGTCCGGTGGCAGCTACGAGGCGCCAGCCATGCAGGGCGACGCCCGCGACGGCCGCACCCTGGCGCGCGAGGCCTACTTCCTTGAATTCGCCCGTGAGATCGCTGCCGTGGCGCGTATGCCGGTGATGGTCACTGGCGGCATTCGCCGTCTACCGGTCGTCGAGCAGGTAGTCGACAGTGGCGTCAGCATGGTCGGCATCGCTACCGCCCTGGCCATCGACCCGACATTGCCGGAGCAGTGGCGCCAGGGCCGAGAACACAGCGCCGAGCTGCCGCCGATCCGCTGGAAGCGCAAGGCCCTGGCCTCGCTGGCCTACATGGCACTGGTGAAATTCCAGCTACGCCGCCTCAGCCTGGGCCGCCAGCCCGATCCTGAGGTTTCGCCGCTGCGCGCCCTGATCGGCGAGCAGTTGCGCAGCGCCCGACGCACCCGCCAGTACAAGCGCTGGATCGCAGCGCAAAACGCCTAGCGCAGCCCATCCAGCGCCTGGCGGCTGCGCTCGAACCACACCAGTAGGTAATCCGCCAGGGCCTGGGTACGGCGCGGCAGGCTGCCCTGCCAGGGGTGCACAAGAAACACCGGAGTGCTGCGCGTCTGGTAATCGCGCAGCAGCCAGACCAGGCGACCGTCGGCCAACTCCTCCTGCACCATGTAGGACGGCAGGCGCGCCACGCCCGCACCATTCAGTGCCGCCTTCTTCAACAGGCTGTAGTGATTACTGGCCAACTGGCCGGATACCCGCACCCGCTCCAACTGGTGCTGGCGGTGGTACAGCCACTCCTCGAAACCGCTGTAGTGGGTGTTGAGCAGGCAGCTATGCGCACTCAATTCGGCCGGCACCTGCGGTGCGGGATGCCGTTCGAGATAGGCTGGCGCGGCGCAGGTGATTTCCTGCAGGGCGAACAGCGGCCGCGCCACCAGGCGCTCGTCCGGGCTCACGCCGGAGCGTATGGCAAGGTCGAAACCTTCCGCCGTCAAATCGCGATAGACGTTGGCCAGGTCCAGTTCGACCCTCACCTGCGGGTAGCGGCTGGCGAAATCCAGCAGCAGCGCATCGAAGAAGGTCTCGCCCAGCGATACCGGCACGGTCAGCCTCACCGTACCGCTGACCTCCTCCTGCAGCCCTCGCACCACCTGACGTGCGCGCTGGGCCTGAGCCTGCAACGCCTGTGCCTCGGGCAATAGCGCCGCACCGGCTGCAGTCAGGTGCAGACGCCTGGTGGTGCGGTGCAACAACTGGCTGCCGAGGCTGCGCTCCAGGCCGCTGATGCGCTTGGACAGCTGGCCCTTGCTGCAACCCAGGCGCTCGGCCGCAGCGGTAAAGCTGCCGACCTCAATCAGCAGGGCGAAGGCAGACAGGTCCTCCAGTTCGCTCATGACGTGGCGCTCATTGTTTCCTATTGAGAACCAAATGTTTCACATTGGCCGGATTATTAGCAACAGAGCAGCGCCTAAGCTGACCCCGTCAATCACCCATGGGAGTACAGCTAATGAAGATCATCCTTATCGGCGCCAGCGGAACCATCGGCAAGGCCATCGACCACGAGCTCGGCGACCGCCACCAGATCATCCGTGTCGGCCGCACCAGCGGAGAGCTGCAAGTAGATATCACCGACCCGACCTCTATCCGCCGCCTGTTCGAGCAGACCGGCAATTTCGACGCGCTGATCAGCGCCGCCGGCAACGGCCACTTCGGACCGCTGGAAGAGCTGACCGCCAAGGAGTTCGCCGTCGGCCTGGAGGACAAGCTGATGGGCCAGGTCAACCTGGTATTGCTCGGCCGCGAGTTCGCCAACGACGGAGCGTCCTTCACGCTCACCTCCGGCGTGCTCAGCGAGGACCCGATCCGATTCGGCAGCGCCCTGAGCATGGTCAACGCGGCGGTCGACGGCTTCGTTCGTGGCGCCGCCGTCGAGTTGCCACGCGGCCTGCGCATCAACAGCGTGAGCCCGACCATCCTCGAAGAGTCTCTGCCTGGCTACGGCCCTTATTTCCGTGGTTTCAAGTCGGTTCCGGCAGCCACCGTGGCGCTGGCCTATGCCAAGAGCGCGGAGGGCCACCAGACGGGCCAGGTCTATCGCGTACTGTGACCGGGGCGGTTGCCTGAGCGGGCCGACGATGGCACGGTGGGGGCGTGATTCAGACAAGGACGCAAACCATGACTCGAACCCTGCCACTCTCCGCCCTGCTCGCCGCCGCCCTGCTCGCCGGTTGCGCCTCCAGCCCGGACAAGGGAGAACCAGCTGCCGCCAAGGGCGATGGCCGCTGCAATGCCGAACCGGTTCAGCATCTGGTGGACAAGCGCATCACGACCGAGATGGCCGAAGAAGCTCGCGCCGAAGCCGGCGCCGAACTCCTGCGCGTGACCCAGCCCAACCAGCCGGTAACCATGGACTACAACCCAAGGCGCCTGAACATCGATATCGATGAAGACGACACCATCATTCGCCTGAGCTGCGGCTGATGCGCGCCCTGATGTGCGGACTGCTCGTCACTTGCCTGGCCGACCAGGCCGTGGCGCTCGGCCGGGAAGTTGGCTATGAGGAGGCCCGTGAACGCTTCGCCAACCTGCGCCAGGTGGTCGAGTGCGGCACCCGACAGTTTGGAGAGCGAATCGCCGAGCTGCGCCTGTTGCGCTTCACCATGTATGCCCAGGACCTGATCTTCGTCGACAGCGTTTTACCGGACGATGCCGGAGAAAACTGGCAAGTGGAGCGTGGCTACGGCTTCGTCGAGATAAACAACGACCACGCCGAAATGGGCTTCTCCCGGCTCAGTTGCAGCAGCGATGACCATTCGCGGGTCACAGTGGAGGGTCTGGCCGAGAACGGCCACGATCAGAGCAGCTGGAAGGTCCGCATCGATCTTGATCTCGACAGCGGCACCTACCGCTACGAGGCACAGCCCGCCGAGTAGACGTCCACACGCATCTCCATCCGGCGGATCAAGCCGTTTTCCACCCATTGCCCTAGCACCTGCATGTGCGGCAGCTGCAGGTGAGCGTCCAGCGCGGACTCGGAACCCCATCGTCCCTGCAGTTGCCAGCCGTCAGCACTGCGGTGATCACGCCGCAGTTCGCAGCTCAGACACCCCTCATCGCGACGGGCCTGAAGCAGCAGTTCGCGCAAGCACAGCCCCAACTCCTCACCGGCACCCTCGCGAGCCTGGAAGCAGGCCAGGCTGGTTATCGCTTGATTCATGTCCTGTCTCCTGCAAGGTCCTTGCGGAACGGAATGACGGAACGGCACTCCCCTCACCATCGCGAGAGGCTGGCGTTCTATGTGGCGATAGTCGGCAAGTGGCCACATGGCATGATCCTCGGCTGTTGGTGTGCAGATGGCGGCGGGGCGAGGTGGAGCATGCGCCGGCAGATAGCAGCGGCGTTAGCCGGAAACTGCCGGCTGCTTGCACGATCCTGCCACCCTCCGTTTAAAACCAATGGGGAGTTGCGCACACGGCTCGGACATTGCACTCTCCACGCCCCCCTGCCCGCCGAGATCGGTTTTGAGAAGTCTGCTGCTCACCCTGCTGATGCTTGCCACGCTCCCGGCATCCGGCGTGCAGTGGCAGGTCTATACCCATAGCCTGGGCAACCAGGCCGGCATGGTCGACGGTACGCTGCGGGGACTTCCGCACGGCGGCAAAAGGGCCTTCTACGTCGAACTGGTCCGCGCCCTGCTGAAGGATCTGGAGCAATCGGAGCAGATCGTCGAAGTGCCATTGGCTCGCGGTCTCAAGCTGGTTCAGTCACGCCCCCATGTCGTGCTGTTCAATCTCAGCCGGACTCCCGATCGCGAGCACCTGGTGCATTGGGTCGGTCCCACACTGGAAGAAACCGACTACCTGTATGAGATGAAGGAGCGTCCAACCGGCATCCGCAGCCTGGCAGATGCCATTCCCCTACCTGTCTGCGTACTCAATGGCAGCTCTCACGACAGCCTGCTCACCGAGCACGGGTTCACCGACCTGCAACGCGCCAACTCCTACGCGGGCTGCTTCCGCATGCTCGATGCCGGACGCGTATGGCTGGTGGCTTCAGCCGACACAGACCTCGACCGCAAGCTGGAAGAGGCGCAGATAGGCACAACCGAAGTGGTATCCAGTGCCGTCTCGCTGGGTGAGGACCGCGGCTATATCGCCCTGTCTAAGGAAACGCCTCTGGCTGAAGTCCGGCGCTGGCAGGCCGCACTGGAGCAAATGATCAGGGATGGTCGCTACAAGCAGCTCTATGCGGAGTTCGCCCGCTGATGCGCCGGTCTGCACAAAGCTGCTAGCGACTTGCCTATTTCTGCCGATATCGACAGCCAGGCGGGATTTCCCTGGCCCTGCGGATTAAGCTGCGGGCAACTGGAGACCATCATGTCAGACATGCCCCCCGAGCCCTACCTGGAGACTCAGCGTCAGGAACTGGCCGAGCTGATCACCCAATTCTGCCCCGGCATCGGGGCCGCCGAAACGGCAGTACCCGACCTGGTGCTGTACCGGGCCACCGAGCCGTCGCCCATCACCCACTGCCTGTATCGCCCGGCGCTGTGCATCATGGCCCAGGGGCAGAAGATGGTGCGTCTGGAAGACGAGACCTACTGCTACGACCCGCTGCATTACCTGGTGGCCTCGGTGACTCTGCCGGTCACCGGCGAAGTCACCCTGGCCTCCCCCGAGGCTCCTTATCTGAGCCTGCGCTTGGACATCGACCCCAACGAGATCGGCAGCCTGCTGGCCGCCGCCGGCCCGATTGGCGTGCCCAATCGAGGCAGCGGTCGTGGTCTGCATGTCGACCGGCTCGACGGTCCGCTGCTGGATGCCGTACTACGCCTGTTGCGACTGCTGGAGAGCCCACGAGATATCGCCATGCTCGCCCCGCTGGTGCGACAAGAGATTCTCTATCGCCTGCTGCATAGCGCCCAGGGTCAACTGCTACGCGACATCGCCACCGCCGACACCCAGGCTCATCGGGTCAACCGCGCCATCGAGTGGCTGAACAACCACTACCACGAGCCTCTGCGCATCGACGAACTGGCGCGGGTGGCCAACCTCAGCACGTCCACCCTGCATCACCGCTTCAAGGCGGTAACCGCCATGAGCCCGCTGCAGTATCAGAAGCAGCTGCGCCTGCAGGAAGCACGGCGACTGATGCTGTGCGAGAACCTGGATGTGTCGAGCGCAGGCTACAAGGTCGGCTACGAGAGCCCGTCGCAATTCAGCCGCGAATACAGCCGCCTGTTCGGCGAACCGCCGGTACGCGATTTGGCACGACTGCGCAGCGCGGTCTGACTACCAGCTCAGTTCAAGGCGACTCTCGAAGCCTCGCATCTCACCGCTCAGCGGATCGGCGAAGGTCAGGCTGTGGGCCAGCAGCTGCAGCGGGCGAGTGAAATCGTCCACGCCCTTCTCATCGATAAGCTCGGGATAGAAGGTGTCGTTGACAATCGGTGCCCCCAGGGCAGCCATGTGTACGCGCAACTGATGCTGCTTGCCGGTGACCGGGAACAGCCGATAGCGCCACAGCTCGCCGCGCCGCTCCAGCACCTCCAGCAAGGTCTCGCTGTTCGGCTCGCCCTCCACTTCGCACATGCGGAAGAACGGCTCGCCCTTCTCCAGACGGCTGTGCCGACGCAGCGGGAACTGATGTTGCGGCAGGGCCGGTGCGATGGCCTGATAGCGCTTGTCGATGCGTTTCTCCCGGAACAGCGCCTGGTAAGCGCCGCGGCTTGCCGGCTCGGTCGAGAACAACACAAGCCCCGCCGTGTGCCGGTCGATGCGATGCAACGGCGCCAGGTGCGGGTTGCCGGTCTCGCGCACCAGGCGGGTAAGCAGGGTTTCCTCGGCGTAGTCACCTGCCGGCATCACCGGCAGGAAATGTGGTTTGTCCGCCACCAGCAGGTGCTTATCGAGGTGCAGCACGCAGGCCTGGAAGGGAATCTTGCGCTCATTCTCGATCTCGCGGAAATACTGCACCCGCAGCGCCTCGCGATACGGCGCCTCCGGCCCCAGCGGCCGATCCTGGTCGTCCAGCACCAGCCCGCGCGCCATGCGCTGCAGCCAGGTCTCGCGGGATATCTGCGGGAAGCGCGCACACAGGCAATCGAGTACGGTCGCCCAGCTGCCAGCCGGCAGGTGCAGGTAACTGGGGCGAACGTTCAGAGAAGAGGAAGACATGACGTGAGGCCCGGTGAAGAAGCTGCGCATTATTCCCCAGGCGGCAGGAAAACACCGCCCCCTCTCGTCTCACGGGGCGCAACCGGCCATCTGTTAGCCCCGATTCGCCACACACTGTAGCTGCCAGCCCCCGCCGCACAAGCGCACCATGGGCCGGGAAAAATATGGAGGAAGCGATGAAAACCATCGGCCTGATCGGCGGCATGAGCTGGGAGTCCACCCTGCCGTACTACCGCCTCGTCAACGAAGCGGTGAAGTCTCACCTGGGTGGCCTGCACTCGGCACGCCTGGTGCTGTACAGCGTGGACTTCCACGAAGTCGAACAGCTGCAACGCAGCGGCGACTGGGCGCGCGCCGGCGCCCTGCTGGGCGAGGCAGCGGCAGCACTGGAGCGCGCCGGCGCAGATTTCCTGGTGCTCTGTACCAACACCATGCACAAGGTGGCGAATGCCATCGAGCAGGCCACGAGCATTCCGCTGCTGCACATTGCCGATCCAACCGCAGAAGCCATCCTTTCCACCGGGCTGCATCGGGTCGGTCTGCTTGGCACCCGCTTCACCATGGAGCAGCCGTTCTATCGCGAGCGCCTGGAGAGCCGGCATGGAATTCAGGTACTGGTACCGGACGATGCCGACCGTGCCGAGGTGCACAGGGTCATCTACGAAGAGCTGTGTCTGGGCAGCGTACGGGAGGAATCGCGCCAGGTTTATCGCCAGGTGATCGAGCGACTGGTCGAGCGTGGCGCCGAAGCTGTGATTCTCGGCTGCACCGAGATCGGATTGCTGGTCGGTACGGCTGATGCATCGGTGCCCCTGTTCGACACCACCCTGTTGCATGCCAGAGCAGCAGCGCAGGAAGCCCTCTCGACCTAATCGGTCAATTGCCCTGCCCTGTCGTCGTATCTCACCACCCGATCACGACCAGCGGCCTTGGCTGCGTAGAGCGCCTTGTCGGCGCCCTGGATCAACTGCTCCGGGCCGCCGTCATCGGCTGCTACCGATGACGGCAGGCAGACATGAACACCCGCGCTCAGGCTGACTCGCTGCCAAGGTGAGCCGGTATGCGGCAGAGCCAGATCCTCCAGTGACAGTCGGATCTGCTCTGCCACCTGCAAGGCACCATGAGCATCTGTCTCGGGGAGCAGCAGGCAAAACTCTTCACCCCCGTAGCGCGCAGCCATGTCCGCTGGACGCCGTTGACCGTCCCGAATCACTCCGGCGACCCTGCGCAGGCATTCATCACCGGCCGAATGGCCATATATGTCGTTGTACTGCTTGAAGTAGTCGACGTCGAACAGCACCAGTGCCAACGGCTTCTGGCTGCGCACGGCGCGGGCGAACTCATCGCTGAGGGCGCGAATGAAGCGACGGCGATTGGCCAGGCGCGTCAGCTCATCCTCCAGAGCCTGCTGCTCCAGACGCTTGTTGAACGAGCGCAGGGCGTCGCGGGTGGCCGTCAGCTCGGCTTCGGTCTTCTGGCTCTGCTTGATCAGCCGCAGCAGGTAGAAGCCAAACAGGGCCAGCAGGCTGGCCAGCACGATCACGACGAACAGCTGCCGAGTGGTATCCGCACGCCAATCCGCCAGGATGTCGCGCTCGGCCAGGGCGGCCACTACCACCAGCGGATAACCCTGAATCTGCCGGTAGCTGTACATGCGCAGCACGCCATCGACGATCGAGGGCAGCATCGCGGTGCCCGTCGGGCTTTGGGGCAGCAGGCGGCTGAAGATCTGCCCATTGGCGATGCTGGTGCCGATCGCCGTCTCGGTGTAAGGGCTACGCACCAGCACCGTGCCATCGTTCAGCACCAGGTTGATGGTGCCACTCTCGCGGATATCGAAAGTGCCGTAGAACTGCCGGAAGAAGTCGATGGAAATCGTCGCCAACGCTACCCCGGCGAAGTTTCCCCGGGCATCCTCAAGGCGCCGCGATAGCGGGATGATCCAGTCACCGGTGGTGCGACTACGCACCGGTAGACCGACATGGGCTCCGTGATCATCCGGGTGCAGGCGGTGATAGATGAAATATTCGCGATCGGCATTGTTGGCGCCGGGCGGCACCTCACCGAACGAATTGGCCAGCCAGTTGCCGTCACGGTCATAGACGAACAGGCCATGCAACTCGGCCTGCTGCTGCACATGCTGGCGCATCAGGCCCTGCAGACGCAGCCGCTGCTCGGCATCGGTGCCATCGACCTGCAGCCGCTCGACCAGATCGAGCAACACGGTATCGGCTTTCTTCAGGGTATCGCTGGCCTGGCGGGCCAGCGCCGAGGCCAGGTTCGAGGTTTCGATCTCGGCATCACGCAGTTGTACCTGGCGAGCCTTCCAGATCAGCCAGCCATCCGTGGCCACCAGGGACACACACACCAGCACAACGAACACCCGGGCCAGCGACAGGATCGACGGCCTCTGCCACCAGCTGCGGTGCGTGCGCCATGCGCCCGTACTCTTGCTCATCGAATGCCGCTGCTCACCTCTGCTTTTCTGAATCAAATATAGAAAAGCCTCGCCAGGGTCAATAAAGGCCTCGTGCCAGATGGACCGCCAGCCCCACCACTGCACAGGCCAGCAGCACCTCGATCACACCACGGCGCCACACGAACAGTGCCAAAGCCGCACCCAGGACGATCAGCGCCGACCGCCAGTCGAAGGCACCCGCAAAGCCCTCAGGCCAGAGCACATGGTAGGCAAAGAACAGCGCCAGGTTGACGATCACCCCCACCACCGCCGCGGTAATGGCGGTCAGCGGTGCCGTGAACTTCAGTTCGCCATGGGTCGCCTCCACCAGCGGGCCGCCGGCGAGGATGAACAGGAACGACGGAAGGAAAGTGAACCAGGTCACCAGGCAGGCCGCCAGCGCGCCAGTGGCGAAGGCCGAGTCGGCACCGAACACCGGCTGGGCGTATCCCCCCAGGAAGGCGACGAAGGCCACCACCATGATCAGCGGTCCCGGAGTGGCCTCGCCCAGGGCAAGGCCATCGATCATCTGGCTCGGCGTCAGCCAGCCATAGTGGCCGATGGCACCCTGGTAGACATAGGGCAGCACCGCATAGGCGCCGCCGAAGGTGAGCAGCGCGGCCTTGGTGAAGAACCAGCCCATCTGGGTCAGGCTGCCCTGCCAACCGAAAGCCAGGGTCAGCAGCCCCATCGGCAGCAACCAGAGCACGGCGCCGACCAGCAGCAGGAGCAGCAGGCGCGAGACGCGGAAGCGCGCGTGATCTGGTGTCGGCGTGTCATCGTCGATCAGCGCCGGGCCGTAGGCGTTCTGCGCCGCACCTTGGCCGCCACCGAGGGCGAAATACCCTGGCGCCACACGCCCGCCGAGCACACCGAGCAGTGCTGCACCCAGCACGATCAGCGGGAACGGCAGCTGCAGCACGAAGATGGCGACGAAAGCCAGCGCGGCTATGCCCCACAGCCAACGGTTCTGCAACGCCCGCGAGCCGATGCGGTGGGCCGCATGCAGCACGATGGCGGTCACCGCCGGCTTGATGCCATAGAAGATACCGGCCACCAGGGCCAGGTCGCCGAAGGCGATGTACAACCACGACAGCAGGATCAGGATCAGCAGCGACGGCAACACGAACAGCACGCCGGCGATTACGCCGCCCCAGGTACGGTGCAGCAGCCAGCCGATATAGGTGGCCAGCTGCTGGGCCTCCGGTCCCGGGAGCAACATGCAGTAATTGAGGGCATGCAGAAACCTTCGCTCGGATATCCAGCGACGGCGTTCCACCAGTTCCTGATGCATGATGGCGATCTGCCCGGCCGGCCCACCGAAGCTGATGAAGCCCAGTTTCAGCCAGAATCTCAACGCCTCACGCCAGCTCAACGGCTGCGGTCCCTCGGTCTGCATGCGTGCCCTCCCCCGGATTGCCGGCCATGCTGCCATAGGCATTGCGACAACGGCATGGCGATTGGCATCTTCGGCCGGGACTTGGCCAGCGCGGATGCATACACTAGCGACCAGTTTTCCTTCTGCCCGAGGCCACCATGACAGACGCAGCTTCCTCTACCGCCATCATCATCGGCGCCGGCCATGCCGGCGGTGAACTGGCCATCGCCCTGCGTAACGAGGGCTGGGAGGGGCGCATCCTGCTGCTCGGCGAAGAGGCTCATCTGCCCTACCATCGCCCGCCGCTGTCCAAGGCCTATCTGGCCGGCAGCGTGGAGAAAAGCAGCCTGTCGATCCGCCCGCAGATGGCCTACGACAAGGCCGGCGTGGAGTTCTTCGGTGGTGTGCGAGTAACCCATATCGACCGCGCCAACAAGCGCCTGGCGCTGGCCGATGGCAAGCAGTTGACCTACGACAAGCTGGCCATCGCCACCGGCGGCCGCCCACGACCGCTGGCGGTACCGAATGCCATGGCCGCCGAGCGCTGCTCCAACTTCCACTACCTGCGCACCCTCGACGATGTCGAGCTGATCCGCGCACAGATGGCCCCTGGCAAGCGCCTGGCCATCGTCGGCGGCGGATACATCGGTCTGGAGGTGGCCGCCGCAGCCGTGGCCCAGGGTCTGGAAGTCACCATACTGGAAGCCCTGCCGCGCGTGCTGCAACGCGTCACGGCGGCCGAGCTGTCGGCCTACTACGAGCGCAAGCACCGCGAGGCCGGCGTGGACATCCGCATCAGCGTGCAGGTGGCTGATCTGGAGGTCGCAAACGAGTTGGTCAGCGCGGTGATCTGCGCCGACGGCAGCCGCCTGGAGGCCGACCTGGTGGTGGTCGGCATCGGCTTGATCGCCAATACCGAACTGGCTGCCGAGGCCGGCCTTGCGGTGGACAATGGCATCCTCGTCGACGAACAGGCTCGCACCAGCGACCCGGACATTTACGCCGCTGGCGACTGCACCAACCATCCCAATCCGCTACTCGGCCGCCGACTGCGCCTGGAGTCGGTACCCAACGCCCTGGAACAGTCGCGCGTGGCCGCCGCCGGCATGGCCGGCAAGGCCAAGACCTACGCTTCGGTGCCCTGGTTCTGGTCCGATCAGTACGAGCTGAAGCTGAAGATGGTCGGCCTGTCCGAAGGCTTCGAACGCCTGGTGCTGCGAGGCGACCCGCTGACCGACAGCTTCAGTGCCTTCTACCTCAGGGACGGCAAGGTGCTCGCAGCCGACACGGTGAACCGCCCGCAGGACTTCATCGCCGCCAAGCGGCTGGTGGCCGAAGGTATCGCCGTGACCGCCGAGCAGCTGGCTGACGACAGCCGGCCGCTGAAGGAGCTGCTGCCCACACCAGCAGCCTGAGCGCGCAGATGAAAACACCGGCCGAGGCCGGTGTTTTTCTGTGTGGCTCAGATGTCGCGGATCAGGGAATCCACGACCACAGTTCGACATCGATGAAGCGGAAGATCGCCCGGGTGAAGGCCTTCCATACCGGCAATGTCTCACCCGCAGCCTTGGCGTAGCCGGTCATGCCCGACTTCAGCTCCCCGTTCGGGTTATCGATTGTCGTCAGCACCTTGACGTACTTGCCCGTGGTCTTCTCGATCACGTTGGCATCGATCTGCGTCACGGTCCCATCGAACAGCCGGTCGGAGTAGGCCAGCGGCTTGACCTTGAGTACCGCCCCCGGCTGCACGTACCCGATCTCGGTTTCCGGCACCTCGATCTCGGCGTAAACCCGATCGGCCTTCTCCACCACTGCGAAGGGCTCACCCGGAGGCTGGAACTTGCCGACCTTCTGCCTGAGCAGCAGGGTGATCAGCTTGCCGTCCATCGGCGCCCTCAGCTGTGAACGCTCGATCTTCGCCAGGTACAGGTCGCGCTCGCTACGCCAGCGCTGGACCTGAGCCTCGGCGGCGGCAATCGAGTCAGAGGTGGCTCCGGTTCTGGCCAGGGCCAGGTTGGCTTCAGCTACCTTGACCGCCATCAGGTCCACCTCGTACTGGCGGCGGGCCTGGTCGGCCTGCTGCGCGGACACTCCACCCTTGGCCAGCAGGGTGACATGGCGCTGATTGTTGGACTGGCTGAACTGGGTCTGGGTGCGCGCCATGTCCAGGTTGCGCAGGGCGACTTCCACCTCTTCGGGCCGTGGGCGCGACTTCAGCTCGGCGACTATCGCCATCTCCTCGGCGATGCGCGCCTCGGCGATCTTCACCTGGCCGGAATAGTCACCCGTAGCCAATCGCGCCAGGACCTGCCCCGCCGCTACCTGCTCTCCCCCTTCCACCAGCACCTCAGTGACGATACCGCCGATGTCGCTCGCCACCTGCTGCTGCTCGGTCGGCAGAATGACGAAAGAGCCCCCCGGCTCGTAGGGATAGGGTAGGAACAGACAGATCAGCAGGGAAAGAGCCGCTACCCTTCCGGTGTAGCGAGCCGTCTTGTTGACGGGTTGGGCACCGACCTTCTGCTCCAGATTTTCTGGCAGACGACGACGCTTCCAGCGTTCGTACTGAACGGTACGCTCGTACATCTCGTTGGCCGACCTGAACTTGCGGTAGGTCAGCACGCTCAGGTAGCCCACCAGAACGATACTGGCCAGTACCCCGGTGCCGCCGAAATGCACCTCCAGCCAGCCACTAACCAATACCAGCGCCACCACGAACAGCAGCACCGAGTACAAAACCGACGCCAGGCCGTAGGCCATCAGCGCGGTGTCGTTGGCCTCGCGGTAGGCATTGCCCTTGATGCGTCCGAACAGCGCCTTGAACGCCTTGCCACGCAGGTGCGGTTCATCCAGCAACACGGCGATCAGATGGTAGCCGCTGCTCTTCGACAGGGGGTTGAGCGTCAGCAGCAGCGCCACCCCGGCGGTGAGAGCCAATGCCAGACCACCTGCCGGTAGCAGTCCCCCGGAAGAGCGGGTCAGATACCAGGTGAAGACCCCGAGGCTGAACAACGCGATGCGCATCAGCACCGGACCGCCATGCAGCCACAGCCGCTCGCGACGGCTGAGGCCCATCAGATGGCGAATGCGTGGCAGAAAACGCGGCAGGAAGCCAAGCATGAACGCCACCGACAGGCTGTACACCGTGCCACGGTACTTCTGTGCGGTGAGTGCCAGGGTCAGGGTACACAGCAGGTTGACGGTGAACAGGCTGAAGAACACATGGCCGAGCGCGCCCATGCCAGAGAGCATGCTGGCGGCATCCAGCTGGGCCAGCGAGTAGTTGTTGATCAGCACGCCCAACGCGAGGCCAACCAGCAGTGGCAGAACGAAAACGCCGTACTTGAGCGATTCCGTCCAGCCCTGCATGGACTTCAGCAGACGATGGGGATTGAACAGGTGCAGTACCGGGATACGCAGGGTGTCGTCCATGCCCGCTGAGTCGCGCACACCAGCCTGCAACTGATCCGAATCCGGTCTTCTGGTGTCGTTGGAAGCCCCTGCGCCAGGGCGGGCTGTAGCGCCGGAGGGCGCAGCGGCCTGAAGCGGAACGGCGCTGATCGGAGCCGATGCAGGCGTCTGACTGCGGGCGGGTGGCGCCGCCTTGTCACGGAAACGCGCCACCTTTTCCTCGAGCAGGCGCTGGAGATCCTCCTGCAACTGCTCGCGATAGGGTGCCACCAGCGGGTGCGCGGCAGCGGCCAGCCCCAATAGACGCTGGTCGATCAGGTTCACCAGCAGGCCATCCAGCTCACCACGGCTCAGAGCATGCGAGAAGCGTCGTTCGTAGCTGGCGGCAATGGCCACGAATTCCTCGTCCACCTGCATCATCTCGAGGATGAAGAACTGGTGCGTCTCCAACTCCCACTGCTGCTGGCTGGCCGGATCGATCACCACGTACAACGGCTCCTGTCGGCCGTTGCGCAGGAACACCTGCAGCCCCTTGCGCAGCAGCAGCGGCGTGGCGATCTTGCGGGCGTCGCCGAGATCGGACTCTTTCTTCGCGGAGATATTGCCGTTCATAGCACGGGGCTTCCTTTGGACCGGTCACGGATACCGGCGCTGGGTGCGGCCGAGGTCATCTGTTTGCGCGGGGCGAAGAACACTTCGCAGCCGCCGCGCGGGTTGTCGATATAGCGGTCCCCGCCCAGCGGCCAGACCCTGGGGCCGAAGGGGTTGGCAGCGCCGAGGAACAGGCCGTAGGGCGAGGAAACGATAGTGCGCATGCCGATGTTGTAGGGGTTGCCCATGCCATCGGTGGTCACCGGCACCCAGTTCTCGCCGTCGTAACTGCGGTACAGGTCGAAGCCCGACTGGCGCTCGAAGATGAATTTCTCGCCAACGCTGTTGACGATGTTGAGGAAGGGCTCCGGCCAGCTGTCGCGCCGGGCGTAGCCGAGCAGGCCGCTCCAGTCGAAGGTCGACAGATACAGCCAGCCCTCGTGCTCGGCCATGCGCCAGAAGTAGCCGTTGAAGAAGTTGTCGAAGCCCGCCATGTAACCGGACAGCGGCTCCTTCCAGCCCTTGTCGGTCATCCGTGCATCGCCTACCAGCAGATCCCAGCTCAGGTCCGGGCGGATGCGGATCAGCTCGGGTGGCGCCGGGCCGACGCCGTTCTGCCGGTCGATGCCGCCGCCCTGGATGGCGCTGCCGACATAGAGCGCGCCCTTGAACGGGTACATGCTCAGCACCGACTGGTTGAGCGGGCCGCGGCCGGCGCCATCGGCTATCACCTGCTCCCAGTGGTAGGGCTTGGACTCGCAGGTGCTGCGCCAGACCTGGTAGCCCTTGAGGTTGAAGGTACCGATATAGAGATGATCGCCGAACGGGCACATCTCGAAGATGGTCTTGTTGCCCTCATCGCCGAAACCGAAATCGCTGACGGCCTCCCAGCGGCCCTCCTCCGGCGTCTCGCTCTCGTAGACGATGGAGTGCGAGGAAACGTTGGGATTGCCACCGCGCGAACCGGCCGGGGTGGTGTACATGCGCCCCTTGAAGCTGACCATGGTGCGGATGGTGGTCACCGGCAGGCCCATCAGCCCCGGCTCGCAACTGGGGGTGAAGTCCAGACCATCCTCACTGCGCAGCAGCAGCGGCCCCGGTCCCTTGGCCGGCGACCAGGTACTGACGAACAGCGATGGCTTGCGCCCGGCGCTGCCGGGGTACACGCACATGCCACGGAAGCCCAGCTCGCGGGGGATCCTCGAGCCATCGCTGCCGATGATGGTGGGCGCCTTGAACACCCGCTTCCACTCGTCCTTGCGCGGGTTGTAGCGCCAGATCTCGGCGTGCAGGTCGAGGTCGAACGGGTTGGCCGGACACTCCACCGGCCAGGGGTCCATGCTGATCGGCAGTCGCGCCTTCATCAGCGGAAAGTTGCCGCGGGTGGTGCCGACATACAGGTGGTCGTTGAACCAGGCCATGGCGTGGGCGTAGGCGTTGATGCCATCGCCAAAGCCGTTACGGGCGATCAGGTGGAAGTCGTCCTCGCTGAGCCCGGCCGGCACGCGGATCTTGCTCGGCAGGTTGAACATCGAGCCGGCCTTGATCTTGCGCGCCAGCACCTCGGCAATAAAGGCGTTGAGGTGGTCTAGGGCATCGTCGAAGGCGCCGAACGGCCCCTGCTCCTTGCCTTCGCGGGTGGCGTAGAACCACTGCTCGGCTCGACTGTAGATGCGGTCGCTGCGGAAATAGGGCCTGGTTTCGCCATCCTCGGCACGTCCTTGGCGCAGACCGCTGGCGCGGCGCAGGAAGAACTCGAAGGAGCGGATCAGCTTCTGCGGCCGCGAGGCCGGGAAGAAGTGCCCCGCACCTCGTACCAGGCGGAAGTCCGCGCGCGGCCAGACGGTGAGCAGCAGCTCCCCGGTGGTCACCGCCTGGGAGCGTTCGCCGTAGATCGCCAGCAGCGGGAAGTGCAGCTGGCGCAGGCGCTCCACTACCAGGCCATCGTCGCCCATCAGCTCTTCCTGGGCGGCAGTGGTCTCCAGCAGTTTCACCCACTGGTCGGCGGTGCGCTTGCCGGAGCTGCCCATCAGCGGATTGATCAGTTCGCGCAGGGCTTCCGGCAGCTCGCGCTGGTTCAGCTGCAGGGTCGCCGCCTCCTTGAGCAGGCGGTAACCGAAATAGGGTTCGCGGGTGTTCAGGGCGATACAGTTGTCATCCAGGATGCGCTGGATATGGTCGGCATAGCGCCAGTCGGCACCCACGTTGCGAATGGCGGCGATGTGCGTATCGGCAATGGTCAGGCTGCGAAAGCGCTGGGGCTGCTCGCACGCCAGGTTCAGCGCGATGGTGCCGCCGAAACTGTGGGCGATGAAATGCGCCCGGCCGATGCCCAGCCAGTCCAGCAGCTGGCGCAGGTCCTCGGCCTGTTCGGCCGGGGTGTAGCCTTGCTGCGGCATGCTCGAGCGACCATGACCGCGCAGGTCGTACATGGTCACCCGGTAGTGCTTGGCCAGGGCATGGCCGATCTGCATGTACCAGAACGCCAGGTTGGCGGCGAGACCGTGGATCAGTACCACGTCCTCGATCTCGCCTTCCGTGCGTTCGCAGGACAGCTGTTGATAGTGCAGCCGGACACCATTGACCTCGGCCATCGCCATCGCGCGTTACTCCATGTAGCCGAGCATCTGCAGCTGCGCCATCAGCTTGTCCTTCTCGTCATCGGCCATGCCTTCGGCGTTGGCGTCCTGGTTCACCCCGCGGGTGGCTTCGCCGATGCGGATCGGGTTCTGGTTCAGCCACGGCTTGATGAACATGTCGTTGGCCACCTTGCCCTCGAAGTCGCCGGGCACTTCCAGGCCCTGGCTGTAGAGCAGGGTCGCGCCGACGTCGCAGATGTGCCGGCGGTCGATCTGTACGCCCTTGCGGATGCCCGGACCGCAGGCGATGAAGATGCCGTCCGGGTGGTGGGTGCCGGCCGGCTCCTCGCGCGGTTCGACGATCGGCAGCTTGTTCTTGATCGAGACGAAACCGAAGTCGCGCAGCACCAGCAGCAGGTCCGGCGCATCCAGCATCGCCGGGCCGGCGAAGACTTCCTCGCGCAGGTGGATCTCGCTGACGATGCTCTCGCCGGTGACCGGATCCTTGAGCGCCTTGATGTCGATGATCAGCTGCTCGCGGAAGGCCTCGTAGTCTTCCGGCTTGATCCCGGTCTCGCCCGGATTGCGTGCCACGCGGATATTGATGCCGTTGCTCGACGGGGTGCGGCAGTAAGCGGTGGTCTTGGTCCAGTCAAGGTTGGCGAACATGCTTTCCTCGCGGCGCTTGGCGGCCTCGGAATCCGGATCGAGCACTTCCTTCCAGTGCAGGTAGCCCTTCTCGAACAGCCAGGCGTTGATCCGCACCACTTCGGTGGTGGCGGTGAAGCCGTGGTCGGAGGCCATGAACACCTGCACGTCCGGGCCGGCCATGGTCACCAGTTCTTCGATGAAGCCATCAAGCTGGCGGAAGTAGTCCAGGCACAGCTTGCGCATGCGCTTGTGGTAGTCACTGACGCCGTCGTGCTGCAGGGCCGGGTCGAGGAACAGCCAGGCCTGGTGCTGCAGCTTGTCGACGCCGTCGAACATCACCGCCATCAGCTCGGGCGCCTCTTCCTTGAGCAGGAACTTGGCGATCTCGAACCACTGCTTCTCACGCGGCAGGTGGTAGCGCACCCAGTTCTCGCGATCTTCGTCGGTAAGGTCGTTGACCGCCTGCTTCTCCTGCTCGAAGTCCCAGGCCAGTTCCTTCGGATCGAAGCCCGGCAGGTCCTGCTTGAGACGATCGTAGAAGTTGGCCGGCACAGTGTTGCGGCGCAGGTGCCGCCATGGGATGAAGCCCGGCACCATGAAACCGTTGAGGTCCTTGGGTGGCGGCGCGGTGAATGGCAGGTTGAGCACGGCGACGCGGCGATCCTGGCGGCTGGCGATCGACCAGATGGTCTCGGCGCGGTTGTCACGCGAATCGTAGAGGGTGAAGAACACGTCCCCGTTCTTCTCCTCGGCGCGGATGAAATCCAGCAGACCGTGGTTGCCCGGGCTGCGCCCGGTCATCAGCGAGACCCAGGCCGGCGGGGTCAGCGGGTTGGGCGTCGAGCGCAGCTTGGCGCGGGTACCACGGGCCATGAGGCCGCCGAGGAAGGGCATCACGGCCGGCTGGCCGTCCTTCTCCACGCAGAGGTCGTCGAGGATGGTGAAGGTGCAGCCATCCATGCCGATGAAGAGGGTACGAGTGGTCATGCCGGCACTCCTGTGAGTTTTTCGTGGACGAAATCGATCAGCTGCCCGATGGAGAGATCGTCGACGTAACTGCCGTCGTTCATCAGCAGATCCTGGAAGCCCATTTTCGGGCGGTTGTAGTGCTCTTCGATGGCGACGATCAGCTGGATGATGTCGACCGAGGCGAACTCCATGTCCGCCACCAGCCGGGTCTCGGCACTCAGCGGCGCGTCCAGCTCGATGCCCCAGTCCTGGGTCAGGTCGGCAGCGATGTGGATCAGGGTTTGCTCGATTGCGCTCTTGCTCTCAGCCATTGGCCACTCCGTATTCCGCTACTTCCAATTCGGCCCCGGCCAGGGCGATCAGCTGATCGCCGTGCACCTCGAAGGCCACACTCACGCACGCCGGCGCCAGGCTGGCGTCTCCGGCGAAACTCACTTCGGCCAGGTCGCCGATCTCGGCGAACTGCACTTCGAAATCCTGCGGCGCACCGCGCAGGCCGCAGCCCAGGTACTTGGCGGCAGCCTCCTTGGCGCACCAGGTACGCAGGGTCAGCTCGCCCTGCCAGGCCGGGTCCACCGCGGCCAGCACCTGCTGCTCATGGGCGGTGAACGAGCCGGCCACCAGTTCCGGACGTTGCAGGCGATCCAGGCGCTCGGCGTCCACACCCACGGCGCCGCCCGGCACCAGAGCGGCCAGGCAGCCATCGCGGTCGTGGCTCAGCGACACGGCCGGCGCGGCCAGCCAGTGGCCGTTCCACCAGCCGTCGACGAAGGGCGCGCCCAGTGCGTCGTGATGCACGCTCACGTCTGCCGGGCAGAGCAGCTCGCCGGTCTGCTGGTAGATGAAGTAGCGGGTCGCTTCCTTCAGGCACAGGCGACCGTGCAGCCACTCACGGGCGCGGCGGGTCTGGCGCACGCTTTCCCACTCATCGCGCTCGTCCACGGCCAGCACGGCATGGGCAAGGATGCGCAGGAAGATCGCCGCCGACTGCTTGCAGAAGTCCTCGGGCAGCTGCTCCAGCTGCCACAGCAATGCCTGCGGTGCCGCACTGGCCAGCGGCGCACCGAGCCAGCCGTTCATGGGCTCGCGACGCAGCTGGTAGAAGGCGTTGGGCACGGGGAAGAACAGGTTGGCGAAACCGCTGGCATGCAGCAGCAGGCGGCCCTCGTGCAGGCAGTCGAAGGTCCAGGTGCGCGGTGCATCCAGGCCGCTATTGGCCGCATCGACCGGGCGCTGGCGCCCACGCAGCCAGGCGCCGGACAGATCGGCAGGTGCCTGTGCATGAATTTCGATGCGGGCGATATGCGAAGGGAAGCTGTTGAAATCGGTGCCGACCTGCTGCGCCAGCCAATAGGCGGCCAATTGACCGAGGGCGTCCAGCAGCACCGGGTTGAGCACCAGGGCACAGGGCTCGCCGTCATGTACGAAACCATCCAGCGAGCAGCTGGCGAGCTGGACATCGATGCCCTCCTCAGCCCAGGCGCCGACACTGGCGATGCTCTGGAATAGCGGGCCGTGGAACATGCCGGTGCTGTACAGCTCGTGGTCCGGCCAGCGATAACCGATACCACCCTGCAGCTCGGCCAGCGGCGCGCCGGTAAGCTGCGCGGCGAAGCGGAATTCGGCGCTCATCACCAGGCTGCCGGCGTTGTGCAGCTCGGCCCGGTAGTGGTTATCGGCGACGCGCTCGGCCTGCACCTGCAAGGTCAGCTCGCCGCGATCCAGGGCGACCCAGTCGAAGGCACGCACGTTCTCGATCAGGTTGATCGCCACGCTGCCGGCCAGCAGCGCGCAGGCCTCGGCCATGATTTCCAGGCTGGCCATCATCGCCACACAGGCCAGGCCTTGCAGCTCGGGTTGATGGTAGGAGCTGGGGCCGGACAACACGTGATCGGCGAGGAAGCGGTCGGTGGACCACAGCGGGCACTGGGCGCTGAGTCGCTCGCCCTGGCGCTGGATATCCACCAGCAGCGGCGCCGTCGGGCTGGCGGCCAGCGGTTGCGCGGCTACGGCCGCGACCGGCTGGAACAGTTCGCGCAGCAGCTCTCCAAGCGATTCGTTCACATGCACCACCGGCATGGTGTTCTTCACCAGCATGCCGCGCTTGGGTTGCGGCAACGGTTGATCGAGGTCGAGCACGCGGCAGGCGATGCCGCGGTAGAGCTTGCCGAGGTCCACCGCCTTGCCGTTGACGAACAGGCTGCCGAGCAGGTTGAACAACTGCTCCACACCGCTGCGCTTGCGCGCGTTGGAGGCGATGGCCAGGTATTCCTCACCGCCGAGGATGTCGTTGACGAAGCCGGTCAGGTTGCCTGAAGGGCCGACCTCGACGAAGTAGCGCACGCCATCGCGGTGCATGTTGGCGATGGTTTCGCGGAAGCGCACGGTGTTCGACCACTGCGCCGCTGCCAGCTCGAAGACTGAGGGTGAGTCAGCCGGGAACAGGTCGGCGCTGGCGCAGGAATACAGTGGTGTCTTCGGCGCCTGCAGGCCGACATCGCGGTAGTACTGGTGGAAGGCGCTGGTCACCGCGGCGAACAGCGGCGTGTGGTAGGCGCGGTCGAACGGCAGGATCGAACAGATGCCGCCCTCCTCGCTGAGCAGCTGCAGCAGGGCCTCGATGGTGGCGCGGTCGGAGAACAGCACCAACTGGTTCTGGCAGTTGTCCATGGCCACCACCACAGGCTCGGTACGGGCGGCGATGTGGCGGTCCACCACCTCGCGCTTGAGCGCGCCAACGGTGAGCAGCGCGCCGGTGGCGATGCCACCACCGTCCAGCACGCCGCGGTAGACCTGGTTCAGCTCGCGGATGAAGTCGGCCAGTTGGCCACGGTCGCTGAAAGCCATTGCGCCGCTGGCAGCCAGGGCCGAAGACTCGCCGGTGCTGTGGCCGAGCATGGCATCCGGCTCCACGCCCAGGGCGCCGAGCAGGCTGAACAGGGCCTGGCTGGCGACGAACACCGCCTCGGAGCCCACGTCCATGTCGAACAGGCGCGCTTCCAGGCGCTGGCGCAGCTCGTCATCCAGCTCGCTGGCCGGCGGGAACAGGATGTCGGTACGGGTCGAGCCCGGCTGTTCGTCGTACAGGCCCTGCCAGAAGTCGAACCACTCGCGCACTTCGGGGAACTGCTGGGCCAGGTCGGCCAGCATGTTCAGGTATTGCGAGCCTTCGCCGGGGAACAGGAAGGCCAGCTTGCCCAGCAGCGGCTGGCTGCTGAACACCTGCCCGGTGCGGGTCATCCAGCGCGGGCTCTTGGCCTCGGCGATCTTCTTCGCCGCTTGCTGCAGCTTCTTCGCCAGTTCGGCCACATCGCCGGCCAGCACGGCCAGGCGTGCCGGCTTGCCGGCACAGTCGCGGGCGGCCAGGGTCGCGGCCAGATCCAGCAGCGCCACACCGGGGTTGCTCTCTATATAGCCCTGCACCTGCTGCAGCTGGGCCAGCAGCTCGGTCTCGGAGGTGGCGGCGAACACGCACAGCTCGCACTCGCGACGGGCAAAGCTCAACGGACGCTGGGCGGCGGCCGGCGCCTCTTCCAGCACCGCATGGGTATTGATGCCGCCGAAACCAAACGAGTTGATGCCGGCGCGGCGCGGGCTCTGTGGCTTGGCGATCCAGGGCTTGCTGGCGGTGTTGACGTACAGCGGCGTGGCGCCGATGCCCAGCGCCGGGTTGACCGTGCCACACAGGGTCGGCGGCAGCACCTTGTGGTGCAGGGCCAGGCTGGTCTTGATCAGGCCGGCGATGCCGGCGGCAGGAATGCAGTGGCTGATCATCGACTTCACCGAGCCGATGGCCACGCTGCCGAGCAGGCCCTGGCGCTCGCCGAGCACGCTGCGCAGGGCGGCGATCTCGGTCTTGTCGCCGAGCGGAATACCGGTGCCGTGGGCCTCGACCAGGGAGATGCTGGCCGGGTCGACACCGCTGCTCTCATAGGCGCGGCGGATCGACAGGGCCTCGCCCTCCTCGCTCGGCGCCAGCAGGCCGGTACCACGACCATCGCTGGCCTGACCGATGCCACGCAGCACGGCATAGATACGGTCGCCGTCGGCCAGGGCGTCATCCACGCGCTTGAGCACTACCATGCCCAGGCCTTCGCCGAGCAGAGTGCCGTCACTGCCCTGTTCGAACGGGCGCACCTTGCCGCGCCCGCTGAGGGCGCCGAGCTGGGTGAAGATCACCGAGACCTCGGCCGGAAGCGAGGCGTTGACCCCACCGGCGATCATCAGGCGGCTGCGCCCGCTGCGCAGCTCGTCCATGGCGGCGTTGACCGCCAGCAGCGAGGAGGAACAGGCGGCGTCGACTATGTAATTCGGCCCCTTGAGGTTGAGGCGGTTGGCGATGCGCCCGGTTATCACGTTGGGCACCAGGCCCGGGGCGATGTCGGTGTTGGACGGCGGCAGCTGCTTCTGCAGCGCCGTGCGCAGGCGCGCCAGGTCGTCCTCGCTCAGGCTCGGCTGGGCAGCCTTGAGCAGCTCCAGAGTCTGGTCGAGGACGATATGGTTCTGGATATGGCTGACCTGGCCGCGGTGCAGGTAGGTGCTGTGGCCGAGGATGATGCCGGTATCGCGATGATCGACGCCGTCGCCCGCGTAGCCGGCATCCTGCAAAGCATCGAAGGCCACCTTGAGAGCGAGGAACTGGTCCGGCTCACCGCCATCCACCGAGTTGGGCATGATGCCGAACTCGCGCGGATCGAAGCGGTACAGATCGTTCAGGTAGCCGCCGTGCTGGGTGTTGATGCGCCCCGAGTCCAGGTAGCGCTGCGCCTCCCACTCGTCCTGCGGCTCGCCGACGGCGTCGGTGCCGGCCAGGATGTTGCGCCAGAAGCCGGCCAGGTCTGGGGCCTGCGGGAAGATGCAGGCCATGCCGATGATGGCGATAGGCGCGTTGCTCATCACTCGGTTTCCTTGCGCAGGTGGGTGCCGCCCAGGCGATTGAGGCGCGCATCGACTATGCATTGCAGGTCTTCGATCAGCAGCAGCAGGCGACCCTCGTCATCGCTGAAGAAGACGTTGGCGCGCACCTGCTGGGCTTCGCCGGGCAGGCACTGGAAGTCCATGTGGAAGCGCTCGGGCAGCTGCTCGACGTAGCGGACCACCCGGCCGAACTGGGCCGGCAGCGCCGAACCGTCGTGGAAGGTGCGGGCCCACAGCAGGGCCATCTGCGGCGCGGCGTCGAGCACCGCCGGGTCGATGATCCACTGTTGTTCGGCACGACCACCGGCCAGCCACTGCTGCGGCGAGCTGGGACACATCAGCGCCGCCGCACCCTGGCTGGACAGGCCGCTGATGCCGCGGATGACCTGGAAGCGCGGGCCGTGGAACAGCCACTCCTGATAGGCCTTGGCCACCGGCAGCTCGCGCTCGCGGTACTCGCCGATCGAGTGACGCGGTGCCTCGGGCAGCTGCTGGGCCATCTTCACCGCGGCGCGGTAGTGCATGCGCTGCTGCTTGCCGCTACCGGAACGAATGCTGATGCTGGCGTCGAAGCCTTCGCTGCTGGCGTAGGTCGGTGGGTTGATCAGCACCGACAGGGCCTGGGTCGGCTCGCTCAGCTGCACGCCTTTGAGCAAGCGCAGCTCGGCCACTTCCGCGACTATCCAGCCCGGCCACATCAGGGTGGCGGCCTCGGCGATGATCTCCAGGGCCACGGCCGCCGGTAGTACCGGGATGCCGTCGATGCAGTGCTCCTGCAGGTAGCCATGGCTGGCGTCCAGGTTGAAGTGCAAGACCTGGGTGCCCTTCTCGCCATCTTCGATGCGGCACTGGGTCAGCAGCGGCTGGCGGGCGGTCTGCGGGGCGTCGCCGGCATCTTCCTGCCAGCGGCCGACATCCGCCTCGTGGCGCTCCCAGGGACCGTCGCCGGCCACCACTTCCACCGCATGTCCGGCCTTCAGGCGCAGGGCCTCGTCGAACAGGCGACGACCCTGCGCCGCCCCGACCAGGGCCACGCCCTTATCGGCGAATTTCTTCTCGGTTTCGCTGGTGACCATGCCGGCGCCGAACAGGGTCGGCCCCCAGGGGCCCCAGTTCAGCGACAGCAGCTTGACCTGGTTGCCCCACAGACTCTGCAGCTGACTGCACAGGCGGCTCATCAGCTCGTTGGCGGTGGCATAGTCGAGCTGGCCACTGTTGCCATAACGCCCGGCCACCGAGCTGAACACGCAGAAGAACTCCAGCTCGTCGACGCGCACCAGCTTCTGCAGCAGGAGCATGCCGAGCACCTTGGTGCCGACCACGCGCATCCAGCTGTCGGGGGTCTTGTCTTCCAGCAGCTTGTCTTCGATTACCCCGGCGCCGTGCACCACGCCGCTGAGCTTGCCATGGCGCTGGCGAATGCCGTCGATGGCGGCGGCTAGGGCCGCCTCGTCGGTGGCGTCCACCGCCAGGTATTCGACCGTCGCGCCGCGGGCGCGCAGGTCGGCGATATTGCTGTGCATCTCGCGCAGGCCGATCAGCGCGCTGATCCGCCGCTGCATTTCAGCCGGCGTCAGCTTGAGGCGGCCGGCGCGCACCTCGCCGATAAAGTGCTGGCGCAGTTGCTGCTCACCCTGCAATGCAGCGGTGGCGGCGCTCTCTTCCTGCAGCGGGCTGCGCCCGGTCAGTACCAGCACGTTGCCGGGGCGGGCAATTTCGCGCAGCACCTCGGCAGTGATGCCACGGGCGCCACCAGTGGCCAGCACCACGGCGCCTTCCAGCGCGGGCAGCAGGCTCTCGGCAGCCAACTGCTCGGCCTGAGTACGGAATACGGTACGGCGGCCGGCCGGATAACCAACCTCCTGGCGCCCGCCGACCAGCTGCAACTCGGCGGTGATGATGGCCAGCTGCTCGGCGTCGCTCAGCGCCGGATCCAGGTCGATGGCGCGGGTGCGCAGGGCCGGGCGCTCCTCGCGAATCGACTTGACCAGACCGCTGCCGCCGCCCTGCAGGCTGAGGCTCTGCCGTTGTTCATCGCCCCCCCGGGCGAACAGCCCACCGAGGGCGCTAAGGGCGACCACATGGGCATCGCTGCGCAGCTGCGCGGCCAGCGAGTGAAGGATCAGGTACAGCGACTTCTCGTTGACCAGCAGCTCGCGCTGCCAGGCCTCGAGCCCGGCGTCCGCCGGCAGGGCATGCGCACCCAGGGCGGCCAGGTGGACGATACCGGCGACCTGCTTGTCCGGGTTGGCTGCCGTCTCACGGCACCAGCTGGCCAGCGCCGCCTCGTCGGCCAGCAGCCCGGGACTCAGCAGGGACACCGTGCAGCCGCGCTGCTCCAGCCATTCCTGCAGGCGCAGGGCCAAGCCGTGGTCGTCGGCAGTGAGAATGAAGTAGCCCGGTTCGAACTGGCGTAGGGCCTGCTCGGGGATGACTTCCTCCTCGGCTACAACGATATGCCGAGGCGAGTGGCTGGCCACAACCGGCACAGTCTTCGGGCTCGCCTCGGCAGACTCAAAAGGGACAGCTACCTCACCGACCTTGAGCCCCTCGAGCATCTTCAGCATGTCCGCCAGGGTCGCTCGGGTATTGAGCTGGCTGCGGGCCTCGCCCAGGGCGCTGCCGTAGGCAGGCGGCAGGGTCTGCAGCAGGGCGCCGACGATTTCCACACGCTTGATCGAGTCGATGCCGAGGTCGGCTTCCAGGTTCTGTTCCAGGCCGACCATGTCGCTCGGATAGCCGGTGCGCTCCTCGACGATGGACAGCAGGATGTCCTTGATCCGACCGCCATCCACCTGGGCCGCCGACGCAGCCACAGGGGCCGGCGCAGCAACGGGCGCAACAGCGGCGACCGGTGCAGCCACAGGTGCAGGCGCAACAGCGACCGGAGCTGGCGCGGCAACGGGGGCCGCAACGGGGGCCGGGGCCACGCGAGCAGCCGGCGCGGCGGCGACCGGGCGACGCGGCGCCGGTGCGGCGGCAGGCATGCTGCGTGGCATGGCGACCGGCAGTGCGCCGCCGGCCATGAAGGCGTTGAGCACCCGCTCCTGGGTCTCCAGGAACTGGCGCATGGTGGCGAAGTACTCCGCCATCACCGATGACATCTCGTCACCTTGGGTTGCCGTGGGTTCGGACATGACCAGCCTCTCCTTGTGTCGCGTGGCAGCCGGGGCTGCGCTATGGGGCAGGGTTGCGGGATTGCGATTGAGCGGAACCGCCACCGGGTGTGGCTCCGTAGCGGAACTGGAAACAGGCAGTACGTCGTCTTGCCGCACGCCGATCTGCCGCGGCGCCTCGCTGGCACGGCGGGCGCCACTGCCATTGAGCAGCCAGGCCTGCTTGGGCAGGCTGGCATCGCGCCACAGCCCTTCGAGGCGACCGTTGGCGCTGATCTGACAGGCACGACCGGCGAACAGGCGTTGGGGCTGGAAAGCCACGCCGAGGCCATGCAGGCGAGCCAGGGCCAGCAGCAGGCTGGCGAGGCCACCAACGCGCTCGTCCAGGGCTACGGCCTGGTGCGGCTTGCCATCAAGGATGCGACCGACCAGGCGGCTGAGCACGGCCTTGGGCCCGACCTCGACGAACACCCGAGCACCGGCCGCGTGCATGGCCTCGATCTGGGCGACGAACTCCACCGGCTTGACCAGGTGCTCGGCCATGGCCTGCTTGACCTGTGCCGGCTCGGCGGCGTGCAGGGCGGCGCTAGCATTGGAGTAGACCGGCAGGCGTCCGGCCTGCCAGGGCGCGGCCTCGATGGCAGCGGCGAGCAGGCCCTGGGCCGGAGCGACGAAGGGCGAATGGAAGGCGGCGGCTACCGGAATCGGACTGGCGTTGATGCCGGCCTGCTGCAGCACCTCCAACGCCTGGGCGATGCCGGCGCTGGAGCCGCTGATGATGCTCTGCTCCGGGGCATTGTGGTTGGCCACCAGCAGCTGCGGAATGGCGGCGATGGCCTGTTCGACCTGGGCGCGCGGCGCCTGCACCATGGCCATGCTGCCCAGCTCACTGCCAGCGCTGGCCGCAGCCTCGACGATAAAGCGGCCACGGGCCTCGGACAGGCTCATCAGGGTGGCGAAGTCGATCTGCCCAGCGGCGAACAGGGCGACGAACTCGCCGTAGCTGTGTCCGGCGAGCATATCGCCGGACACACCCAGTTCACCCAGCAGGCGTAGCAGGCCGGCCTCTACCGCACCGAGGGCCGGCTGGGCCACATCGGTGCTGGTCAGCGCCGCGCTCGCGGCCTGGCGGGAAGCCTCGTCATAGCAGGCGCGCGGGTGAATGAACTGGCTCAGCGGCTTGCTGGCGAAACGCTCGGTGCCGGCGGCCAGCAGGCTGTCGGCCTCGGCCAGAGTGTTGGCAACCACCGGGAACAGCACGGCCAGCTCGCGCAGCATGTTGATGTTCTGCGAGCCCTGGCCGGGGAACAGCAGGGCCACCTGGCCTGGTTCGACGCGGCTGTCGCTCAGCACGATGGCCGGGTCGATCAGCGCCTCGCCGGCCAGGCGTTGTTGAGCCTTGGCCAGCTTGTCAGCCAGCTCGTCCAGGCTGCCGACCACCAGCGCCAGGCTGTGCTCGCCCTGGCCGAGGTTGTCGCTCAGATAACAGGCGATATCACGCAGCGCCACCTTGCCCGGCGCTGCCAACTGCGCCTGCAGCTGGGCCACCTGGCTTTGCAGTTGCTCGCGACTGGCGGCGCGCCACAGCAACAACTCGGCGCTCCAGGCATCGCTGACGCCCTGGGTCAGCCAAGGACGGTACTCGCCGGCATACTCCTCGAGCACCGCGTGGAAGTTGGTACCGCCGAAACCGAAGGCACTGACCGCAGCGCGGCGCGGCTGCTGTGCCGTCAGCCAGGGCTGCGCCTCGTCGAGCACGCAGAGTGGGCTGTCGCCCTGCTTCAGTACGGCGTTGGGCGACTGCACGCCCAGGTGCGGCGGCAGCACTTTGTGGTGCAAAGCCAGGGCCGCCTTGATCATGCCGGCCACGCCGGCGGTGGCCTTGGTGTGGCCGATCATGGTCTTCACCGAACCGACCACCGCCTGAGACGGGCGGCTGCCAACCTCACGCAGCAGCGAAGTGGTGCTGTCCAGCTCGGCGGTGTCGCCGGCCACGGTGCCGGTGCCATGGGCCTCGAACAGGCCGACGCTGTCCGGACCGAAGCCGGCCTGCTGGTAGGCACGGCGCATGGCTCGCAACTGGCCGGCGGGCAGCGGCGCGGTAAGGCCCTTGGCCTTGCCATCGCTGCTGCCGGCCATGCCCTTGATCACCGCATAGACACGGTCGCCATCACGCTCTGCATCGCTCAGGCGCTTCAGCGCCAGCATGGCGATACCTTCGGAAATCACGATGCCGTCGGCCGATTCGTCGAAGGTACGGCAGCGGCCGCGCGGCGACAGGGCCTGGGTCTTGCTGAAGCACAGGTAGCCGAATGGGCCCTGCACCGTGTCCACGCCACCGGCGATGACCAGGTCACTACGCCCGGAGAGCAGCTCGTTGATGCCTTGGTAGATGGCCGCCAGGGACGAGGCGCAGGCCGCGTCGGTGGCGAAATTGACGCCGCCGAAGTCCAGGCGGTTGGCGATGCGTCCGGCCATCACGTTGATCAGGATGCCGGCGAAGGTGTCCTCGGTCCATTGCGGCAGGCGCCCGGCGATCTCGCCCGGCAGGTCGCCCTTGAAACGCGGCAGCTCGGAGCGCAGGCCGTACTGCATGCCGACGTCGCCAGCACCACCGCTGGCACCGATGATCACCGAGGCCTTCTCGCGATTGAAGCCACGCTGCTCGTAACCGGCATCGCTCAGGGTCTGGCGGGCGATGTCCAGGGCCATCAGCTGCATCGGGTCGACCGACTCGATGGACTTGGGCGGCATGCCGTAACGGGTCGGGTCGAACACCAGGTCGTCGAGGAAGCCGCCCCAGCGCGAGTAGATCTTGTCCGGAGCGCTGCGGTTTTCGTCGAAGTACAGACGCCAGTCCCAGCGGTGCGAGGGGATCTCGGTGATGGCGTCGACCTTGGCCAGGATGTTCTGCCAGTACTCGCGGGTGGTGCTGGAGCCAGGCAGGATCGAGCCCATGCCGATGATGGCGATGTCGGCCGGCTCGCCGGGCTCGACAGCTATTTCGAACTGGACCTGCTGGTAGTCCTCCAACAAGGCCAGGGAATCCTCGGTGACACTGCGGTGCAGGCTGGCGACATCAGTGATGGCGTCACGCAGGGTCGCGACCTGGCCGATCATGTACATGCCGTCGGTCACCTGCTCGTCGGTGGAGAACTCCTTGAGGGTGCCCTCCTCGCCCACTCGCATGCTGCCCTTAGAGGCCAGGCGCAGGCGACCGAGGATCAGGTCATCGAGCTGCTCGCGGGCCTCGTCGGCCGGCACCGCCTCCTGCTTCAGTTCATTGCGCCGCGCGAAGAAGGCAGCGGCAAAGGGCGTGTAGGCGCAGCGGCTGGCATGGCCGGTACCCGATTCCAGGTTGACCGTGCGAGCGCACTCGATGGCCTGCTGCTGGAAGCCCTCGACGATGGCGCCGGCACCGACGATTTCGCGGGTGAACAGGTAGGCGCTGCCCATCAGCATGCCGACCTTGACGCCCTTGGCCAGCAGCGGCGCGGCCATGGTCTGGACCATGGCCGACGAGCGCGCATCGTGAATGCCGCCGGCGAACAGCACCTGGATTTCCTCTGCCGGCACGCCCAGGGCGATCTCCTCCAGCAGGCGGTCGATCATGCTGCTCCACAGCACGAAGCTGCTCAGCGGGCCGACATGACCGCCACACTCGCGGCCCTCGAAGATAAAGCGCCGTGCGCCTTCCTTGAGGAACATCGGGATCAGGTTGGACGAAGGCACGTGGAGGAAGGACGGGATGCCCGACTGCTCCAGGCGTACGGCCTGGTCCGGGCGACCGCCGGCGATGATGGCGTAGCTCGGCTGATGCGGCTTGGCGGCGGCGATCTGCTCGTCCAGCAGGGTCTGCGGGGCGAAGCCGAGCAGGCCGATACCCCAGGGGCGACCGGCCAGCAGCTCGGCAGTCTTCTCCAGCAGGGCAGCCAGTGGCTTGCCCTTGAGCAGGGCCAGAGCGAGCATCGGCAGCGCACCGCCCTCAGCCACCGCGGCAGCGAATTCGGCCTTGTCGGAGACCCGGCTCATCGGCCCCTGCACCAGTGGCAGCGGCAGGCCCAACGCTTCGGCCAACGGCGCCTGCTGGCTGCGCATGGCGCGAGCGCTCAGGGCGATCTGCGGGTTGTGCCGCACAGCTGCATCCATGGCCTGGAACAACTGGGCAACACTGCCGTACTGCTTCTGCCAGGCAGCGGCGAAAGCCACGTCCTGCCCCAGCGGCAGCAGGCCGGCGGATGGGTTGCGCCATTCCACTTCGGCCAGCAGGCGTTCACGCAGCTGGGCGGGCGCGAGGGACTCGGCATCGGCGACGAAGGCCTTGGCGCGCGCGAAACCCGGACGCGAAAGGATGCGGCAGTAGCAGCCGAACTCACCATTGCCCGCCGCGACCGTCTCGCTGCCGGACAGGTTGCGCAGATGCTGTTGCAGGTCTGCGGCGACCGGTGACTCCTGCAGCAGCAGGACCTGGCTATCCAGCGCCACGCCGGCGAAGCCGACCAGGGCCGCGGCGGCAGCGGTGTGCGGGGTGATGCCGCCGCGCAGGTACAGCGGCAGGTCGCTGTGCGCGCGCCAATGCTGGGCGAGGATGAAGCTGCTGCTCTCGCCAACGAAGCCGGCAGCCTCGTAGCCCTTGAGCAGCAGACCGTCGATACGGGAGGCAATGACGGCCTCCAGAGGATCAGCATCGCTCACCTCGAACAGAACAGCGGGACCACCTTCAGGCAGGCTAATCAGCTGGCTGTACCAGCCCTCCCACTGCTCTCGCCCGAGGATCAGGAGACGCAGGCCGTGCCCCGAATGACTCACGACCTGCTCGGCCATCGCCTCGGTGAAAGCGCCCAGCCGCAGCCCATAACCGTTGTCACCGGCATGGCTACGCAGGAGTTCGAGCTGGTCGGACACCGATGCGTCTGCCAGCTCCATATCCAACACGCCAATACCTCCGGCTCGTGATGCCGCTATCGCGAGTGCGGGGTGCTCCAGACCGGCCGGAGACAGCAACAGCTTGGCTAAACCTGGACGAGCGGAGGTGACGCGCATGATCGTAGCCCTGTACGAGGCCAAAAAACCCCGTGCGGCGGATGTCCGCTCACGCTCGGGGGCCAATTAGCTAGCAGTGACTAAATGAAGAGATCAGACGCGGAGGCGGGCGAAGCCCGGTAGGCGCTTTGATGACTCGACCGTCCCCACAGCAATCCTTGCTCATGCCCCACCGAAGACAGGGCCGACAGATGCATGGCGCAAGGCAACAAGCACAATTTTATTTTTCTTATATTTTTCAATGATCTGTACCACAACAGAATGAATCAGATCACATGAAATCAAAAACTCTGCTGCTGGCTACTTAACACTAGCGCTCAAATAATGTCAAAATTACATCCGCCAACACAACACAAAAATAATATCGTCAAAAAAACATCACGCGATTAGAGCAGAGTTTCGCTGCGCCTCACCCCCTTCCCTTGGAGGGGGACCACCGCTAACACGTGAATTTTTGCGCCTCGCCAATCAGTCATCCGGGTCGATAGGCCTTGTCTGCCGGCGTTGTCGCCACCGAGGAGCAAGGTATGGATGCCGAACATTCACGAGCCGCCCTGGCCTGCCCGGAAACCGCCCCATCCACTCGTGGCAGCGCACACCGCACTGCCCTTCATTTCTGATCAGCCCAGAGAGGACAACCCCATGAGCGCGCCCATCAACCACATCGTATTCATCATCATGGACAGCTGCCGCTACGACTCCTGCATGGCGGCCAGCACGCCGAACATCGAGCGCGTTGGTCAGGTAGAGAAGCGATACTCCTATGCCTCCTGGACGGCGCCGTCGCACTACGCCTTCACCATGGGCATGCTGCCGCACAGCACGCCACGCGAGGTGTACGCCTCCGAGGTGTACAAGGAAGAGTTCGTCCAGTGGGTGGAGCGCACCGGCATCTCCGATGTGTCATTCCGCGACTTCATCCCGGAGCTGTCGCTGCCCAAGGTTCTGGGCCAGTTGGGTTATCGCACCGTGGCGCGGGTCTCCATGCCGGTGCTCAACCAGCAGACCGCAATCAATCAGCACTTCGATGACTACAAGCTGATGGACAACCACAACGACTTCGCCGGCATGGTCGCGGAGATGACCTTCCCCGAGGACGAGCCGCACTACTACTTCCTCAACCTGGGCGAGACCCACTATCCCTACATGCTCAAGGACGAGAACCTGCCGCGCATCTCCGGCGTGCACGGGGTGTTCAAGACCCTCGGCGGCGAGGCCCAGCACAATGCCGCGGACAGCGACGCGTTCTTCGATCAGGAGCAGATGGAGATGCTGCGCCAGCAGCAGGTCCGCTGCGTGGAGTACGTCGACGGGCTGATCGGCAAGCTGATGGAGAAGGCACCGGAAAACACCTGGTTCATCATCACCGCGGACCACGGCGAGCTGTTCGGCGAGGATGGCTACTTCGGCCACGGCCCGATCATGCACGAGAAGTGCTTCGAGGTACCCTTCGTCGAAGGCTTCGCAGGCAAGGCCTGATGCGCCAGCCGCTGTTCATCCTGGCGCTGCCGAGGTCCTACACCTCGCTGATAGCCGGCATGCTCGGCCAGCACCCGCAGGCCTATGGCCTGCCGGAGCTGAATCTGTTCACCGTCGATCGGCTGATCGAGATGTGGCAGGACGGCCAGGACAAGACGGGCATGTCGCGCTTCCAGCGCCACGGCATCCTGCGCGCGGTGGCGCAGATCTATGCCGGAGAGCAGAGCAGCGCTGCCGTGGTGATGGCCAACCACTGGGTAGCGGCGCGGCAGAATCGCAGCGGCATACAGGTCTTCCGCGAGATAGTCGAGGCGGTGTCGCCACTGATGGCCATCGACAAGAGCCCTGCCCATGTCGTGAGCCCGATGTATCTGCAGCGTATCTACGAAAACTATCCGAACGCCTTCTATCTACACCTGACCCGTCATCCGACCAATCAGGGTAACTCGGTGATGAAGATTCAGGATGGTGGCTACGCACTGTCGGTCAACTCCATCGATTATTGCGGCGGCGAGGCGATCGTCGACCCGCAGATCGCCTGGCACGACATCAACCTGAACATCATGGAGCTGCTGGAGAAGATCCCACCCCGGCAGAAACTACATGTGCGCGGCGAGGACGTGATGGCCGATCCACTGCAGTGCCTGCCACGCATCTGCCGCTGGCTGGGCCTGCGCGATGATTTCGAGGCGCTCGAGGACATGCTACATCCCGAGCTGTCGCCGTTCGCCACGGTCGGACCGATCAACGCGTTGTTCGGCAACGATCCGAACTACCTACGCAACCCGGTATTCGAGCCACACACGCCGAAGCAGCCTCCCCTGCGCGCTCCCCTGCCCTGGCGCATGGACGGAGCCTGCCTCAAACCCGAAGTGCAGCGTCTGGCGCTGGACTTCGGCTACCCACATTGAGCGAGAAGACACATGCCAACTCGTAGCCGTCTGGGCAACATCAGCACCCCGAGCGACCTCCTCCCCGAGCTACCGCCGCACCTTCAGGTGCTGCGCGATGATCTGCAGAAGCGGATTCAAGCCACCCGAGTGCGCCACTACCTGGATCGAGAGCTCTCCCACCTCAGCGGCAACCGTGAGATCGCGGCCAGTGTGCGTCTGCTGTTCGATGGGCAGGGCCGACCGTCCGAGAATCTCAGCCTCAAGGAAATCGTCAAGTTTCGGCAAAAGATCGAAACGGACATCCAGTGGCTGGATGCCGTACTCATAGAGCTGCGTAGCGACCTGAGCGTGGTGCTCGAACTGGAGGACGCAGCCATGGATGTGGCCAGCGTTCAACGAGCAGAAGACTACTGAGAGGCAACCCCATGCGTCTGACTTCCCTGATCGCTTTCGGCATGCTCCTGCTGGCAGGTGAAACCCTGGCCGCGGAAGGTCGATCGTACGAAATGAACGTTGGCGGCGAACAGCGCAGCTACAAACTGTTCGTACCCGATGGAGCTCCCAAAGGCCCCCTGCCGCTGATGATCGTGATGCATGGCGGGCTGGGCAACTCCGACGAGACTGAGCGCACGACCGGCATGAACCGGGTGGCGCAGTCGAACCAGTTCCTGGTGGTGTACCCCAACGGAACCGGCGCCCGCCTCATGCCGAATCGCCGCACCTGGAACGCCGGAAAATGCTGCGGCAAGGCAGTGGAGCGCAAGGTGGACGATGTCGGCTTTATCCACGCCATGCTCGCCGACATCACCAGCCATCACCAGGTCGATCGCTCGCGGGTCTATGCCACCGGCATTTCCAACGGCGCCATGATGGCCTACCGCCTGGCCTGTGAGCTGCCCGCCGACATTGCCGCGATAGTGCCGGTGTCCGGCACCATCGCGCTGAACAGCTGCCCCGGGGCGAAGAGCATCCCGGTGCTGCACATCCACGGCAGCAAGGACAGCAACGTGCCGTACCAGGGCGGCATGGGCGAGAACGCCATCGCCGGGGTGGCCCACCGCTCGGTGCCCGACACCCTGAAGATGATCGCCAGCGCCCACGGCTGCGCCGCCGGCTCCAGCGAGAAGGACCTGGCGGACGGCTCCGAACTGACCAGCTGGAACTGCCAGGGCAAGGCGCCGCTGCAACTGCGCCTGATCCCCAACGGCGAGCATGTCTGGCCGGGCGGCGACAGCCGACGCAACCGCAAGCTGTATGGCGGCAATTTCTCCGCCAGCCAGGCAGCCTGGGACTTTGCCAAGCAATTCAAGAAGAGCAACTGAGCCCACGCGACGGGACGGCAGAAGACGGCGTCCCTCCTGCTCCTGAGGTACTGCCAAGAACGCGGCGCCATTCCCTGGCGAATGGCTGACTGCACTCCATGAACAGCAGTAACCAGTTATCCACGAGGCACCCGACATGCCCCTCTCTCATCTAGAGCGCCTGGAAGCGGAGAGCATCGACATCTTCCGCGAAGCGGTTTCCGAGGCGGAAAAACCGGTGATGCTCTACTCCATCGGCAAGGACAGTGCAGTGATGCTGCACCTGGCGCGCAAGGCCTTCTTCCCGTCGCGCCCGCCCTTCCCGCTGCTGCACGTGGACACCACCTGGAAGTTCCGCGCCATGTACGACATGCGCGAGCGCATGGCCCGCGAGTCCGGCATGGAGCTGCTGGTGCACCATAACCAGGATGCCATGGCCCGCGGCATCAACCCCTTCACCCATGGCTCGGCGCTGCACACCGACCTGTGGAAGACCGAGGGCCTGAAGCAGGCGCTGGACCTGCATGGCTTCGACCTGGCTTTCGGCGGCGCACGCCGCGACGAGGAGAAGTCGCGCGCCAAGGAGCGCGTGTTCTCCTTCCGCAGCGCCCAGCACCGCTGGGAACCCAAGGCCCAGCGCCCTGAACTGTGGCGCCTCTACAATGCCCGCAAGCATCAGGGCGAGAGCATTCGCGCCTTTCCCCTGTCGAACTGGACCGAACTGGATATCTGGCAGTACATCTATCTGGAACAGATCCCGATCGTACCGCTCTACCTCGCAGAACGGCGCCCCGTTGTGCAGCGTGATGGCGTACTCATCATGGTCGACGACGAGCGCATGCCCCTGCGCGGCGGCGAGGAGCCCGAACTGAAAAGCGTACGTTTCCGCACGCTGGGCTGCTACCCGCTGACGGGTGCGGTAGAGTCGGAGGCGGACAGCCTGCCGGCGATCATCCGCGAGATGTTGCTGGCCACCACCAGCGAACGCCAGGGCCGGGTGATCGACCACGACAGCGCTGGCTCCATGGAAAAGAAGAAAGTCGAGGGGTACTTCTGATGAATGCGCAAATCCAGCTCATCGAAGAGGACATCGAGCAGTACCTCAAGGCGCACCAGCACAAGACCCTGCTGCGATTCATCACCTGCGGCAGTGTGGACGATGGCAAGAGCACTCTGATCGGCCGCCTGCTATATGAAGCCAAGGCGCTACTGGAGGACCAGCTCAGCGCCTTGGAAAGCGATTCGAAGAAACACGGTACCCAGGGCGGCGAGCTGGACTTCGCGCTACTGGTCGATGGTCTTTCAGCAGAACGCGAACAAGGCATCACCATCGATGTGGCCTACCGCTTCTTCGCCACCGAGAAACGCAAGTTCATCGTGGCCGACACTCCCGGGCACGAGCAGTACACCCGAAACATGATCACCGGAGCCTCTACCGCCGATGTGGCGGTGATTCTGGTCGATGCACGCAAGGGCATGCTGACTCAGACTCGCCGGCACAGCTATCTGGTATCGCTGATAGGCATCCGTCGAGTGGTGCTGGCGATCAACAAGCTGGACATGGTCGATTACTCCCAGGAAGTGTTCGAGCAGATCGACGCCGACTATCGTGCCTTCGCCAGCAAGCTGGGCATCGAGCACATCCAGAGCATTCCGCTGTCCGCGCTGCGCGGCGACAACATCACCGAGCTCAGCCCGAACACCCCCTGGTACTGCGGGCCCAGCCTCATGCAGTTCCTCGAAACGGTGGAGCTGGATCAGGCGCGTGAGGACGCGCCCCTTCGCATGCCGGTGCAATGGGTCAATCGTCCCAACCTCGACTTCCGAGGCTTCTCGGGGCGTATCCTCGGCGGTAGCGTACGGCAGGGCGATGCCGTTCGCGTATTACCATCCGGGAAAACCAGTCGCGTGGAGCGCATAGTGACGCTCGGTGGTGACCTCGAACAGGCCATTGCCGGCCAGTCGGTAACCCTGACCCTGAGCGACGAGATAGATATCAGCCGAGGCGATGTGATCGCCGCAGCCGACGCCCCGCCTGGAGTGGCAGACCAGTTCGAAGCGACCGTGGTATGGATGAGCGAGGAATCCATGCTGCCGGGGCGCCCATACCTGATCAAGCTAGGCGCCAGCAGCATCGGTGGCGCCCTCGGCCAACCGAAGTATCAGATCGACGTCAACAATCTCGACCAGCTCCCGTGCCGAACGCTAGGCCTGAACGAAGTCGGCGTCTGCACGCTCAGCCTGGATCGCGCAACGCCGTTCGATCCTTATGCAGAAAACCGCGACATGGGCAGCTTCATCGTCATCGACCGATACACCCACCAGACGGTCGGCGCCGGCATGCTGCATTTCGCCCTGCGCCGCTCGCAGAACATTCACTGGCAAGCCGTCGAGGTGGACAAGACAGCTAGAACTCGCCTGAACGGCCACAAGCCTTGCGTGATCTGGCTCACCGGGTTATCAGGTGCAGGCAAATCGACGATTGCCAACCTGTTGGAGCGGCGGCTGCATGCCTCGGGCGCACATACTTATCTATTGGATGGCGACAACGTGCGCCATGGCCTGAACAAGGATCTGGGTTTCACCGCGGCAGATCGGGTGGAGAACATCCGTCGTATCGGCGAAGTCGCCAAGCTCATGGCGGATGCGGGCCTGATCGTGGTGACAGCATTCATCTCGCCGTTCCGCTCCGAACGCCAGCTGGCGCGCGACCTGATGGACGAAGGGGAATTTGTCGAAGTATTCATCGACACGCCACTGGTCGAAGTGGAGAAACGTGACCCCAAAGGTCTTTACAAAAAGGCACGGCGCGGTGAGTTGAAGAACTTCACAGGCATAGACTCTCCCTACGAAGCCCCCGAATCACCCGAGATTCATATCGAGACACTAAAATACAGCGCCGATGAGGCCGCCGACATCATCGTCAGGCAGCTGGACGAGCTGGGGCTGTTGGGGAGAATGCATTAGGAATATCGAGAGAACGGGCACCGCCTCTTCCCGAGGCGGATATCCCACTCGCAGCAGCGGTGCCGATAAGCTATAGACAATTGGCATGCCGCCACTCTTCGCATGTGCCAATTATTGATGAACTCATTTTCAGAAATAACCATCCCATATATGCGGCGCATGCTAGCAATAAGGAACGTCGTCGCTATAATCGCGCCGCCTTAATATCCCTGTGAAACTCTTTGGCAATACTGATGGCTGCGAGCCAATGACGCAGCCCGAATGGTGACTATGTGACGAAAGACGAACTGCGCGCGGAACTGGAGCGCCAGGCGCAACGTTACAAGGATGTTTACGGTGGGGAGGTTGTGACCTACGCCGCCCAGCCAGATCCAGAGCGCAAGCCCTGGAGAAAGAAGCCCAGTCTGATCGACCAGGCTTTTCAGCAAGAACTGCAGAAGATCGAAAAGGCTCGAGAGAGTGATGACTAGGCCGGACACCCAGCCTAGTTCCCAACGGCTTAGCGTCGCCGACTTCCGCCCAGCAACGACCCCATCAGACCACGAACCAATTGCCGACCGATCTGGTTGGCGGCTTGGCGCACGGCTGTCTTCATGACCTGACTGGCCAGACTGCCCAGAAGCTCGCCAGCCATACCGCCCAATCCGCCTTGCTCCGCAGAGGATGACGCAGGAGGTTTGCCACCCGAAGCCTCGACGGGGGGCTGACTGGCTCGAGACATGAGTATCTCGTAAGCCGATTCGCGATCCACTGGTTTGTCGTAGCGACCGGCTTGAGGAGAACAGCGCAGCAATTCCGCTCTTTCCTCCGCGCTCAACGGGCCGATTCGCGACTGTGGCGGCGCGATGGCAACTCGCTGAACCATCGCGGGCGTCCCCTTCTCCTCCAGCGTACCGACCAGCGCTTCGCCTATGCCTAGCTCGGTAAGCACGCTCAGACTGTCGAATTCAGGATTCGGCCGAAAGCCGTCGGCCACCGCGCGCAACGACTTCTGCTCCTTGGCGGTAAACGCCCGCAGACCATGCTGGATACGCAGCCCCAGCTGGGCCAGCACCTGATCCGGCAAGTCGCTGGGAGACTGTGTGACGAAATAGACGCCTACTCCCTTCGAGCGAATCAGGCGCACCACTTGCTCCAGGCGCTCCTGCAGCGCCTTGGGCGTATCGGCGAACAATAGATGAGCCTCATCGAAGAACAGTGCCAGAACAGGCTTGTCCGCGTCGCCCCTTTCCGGCAACTGCTCGAAGAGTTCGGCCAGCAGCCATAGCAGGAAGGTCGCATAGACCTTTGGGGCCTCATGAACTAACCGGCTGGCGTCCATCAGGTGGATTCGTCCACGTCCATCACGATCCAACTGCAGGATGTCCTGCAATTGCAGCGCTGGCTCGCCGAACAGAGCCTCCGCCCCTTGCTGCTCCAGTGTCGCCAGGCGCCGGAGCAGAGCTTGCGCCGACGCCCCGGCAAACAGAGCACGGTCCTCGCCGAGCAACGATGGATTGTCCTTGAGGTGGTTGAGCAGGGCCTTCAAATCCTTTAGATCGAGCAGCAACAGCCCTTCACGATCAGCCACCTGGAAGGCCGCATAGAGTGCGGCCTGCTGACTGTCGGTCAGCTCCAGCAGATTACCCAGCAGCAGTGGCCCCATCTCACTCAACGTGGTCCTTAAAGGATGGCCACTGTTGCCTGCCACATCCCATAGCGTCACCGGGTAGGCTTTCGGCTGATGATTCAGCCACGGCATACTCGCAATGCGCTTGGCGACCTTTCCCTGGGGGGCACCAGGCGCCCCAAGCCCGCAGAGGTCCCCCTTGATGTCGGCGGCGAATACCGCCACTCCAGCATCGCTAAATGCCTCGGCCAGGCGCTGCAGGGTCACGGTCTTGCCGGTTCCCGTGGCGCCAGCCACCAACCCGTGACGGTTTGCCAGGCGCAGAGCCTGAGAGATCGGCTGTCCCTGCGGATCGGCGCCGAGAATCAAAGAATCGAATAAAGGCATCTTGCCATCCCTCAGGCTAAAGCTTTACTGCAAATAGGTCGTTAAATAAGAGGGTGCAGCCCACTCTCGGGCCCTAACACCACTACTTACAAGACTGCTGCCAGACCTTATCGGACGCAAGTGACCATGACCCAGAATCTGAAGTTCAGCCACAAGATCCTCCTCGCGGCATCGCTGGTGGTGATCGCCGCGTTTTCGCTGTTCACCCTGTATAACGACTATCTGCAACGCCATGCGATTCGAGCAGACTTGGAGAACTATCTCCAGGAAATGGGTAACGTCACCGCCAGCAACATCCAGAACTGGCTGTCCGGGCGCATCCTGCTGGTCGAAAGCGTCGCGCAATCCATTTCCACCGATACCCCTCCGGAGACCTTGGCCGCCAGCCTTGAGCGTCCGGCCTTGAAATCGACTTTCGCATACACCTATCTGGGTGCGCAGGACGGCAGCTTTACCATGCGTCCCGAGGACGCAATGCCGGCCGATTACGATCCGCGCACACGCCCCTGGTACAAGGACGCCGTCAGCGCCGGAGGCTCGACCCTGACGGAACCGTACGTGGATGCCGCCACCGGCAACCTGATCATTACCATCGCCACTCCTGCCGGCAATGCCGGTGTGGTCGGCGGCGACCTGAGCCTGAACACCCTGGTCCAGATCATCAACTCTCTGGATTTCGACGGCATCGGCTACGCCTTCCTGGTCAGCGCTGACGGCAAGATCCTCGTTCATCCAAACAAGGACTTGGTGATGAAGACGCTCAGCGACGTCTATCCCAAGAATACACCTCGCATCAGCCCGGAGTTCAGCGAAGCGGAGCTCGATGGCGACACACGCATCCTCACCTTTGCCCAGGTCAAGGGACTGCCATCGGTAAACTGGTATATCGGTCTCTCGGTCAGCAAGTCCGCCGCCTATTCCATGCTCACCGAGTTCAGGGCCTCGGCAATCATCGCTACCGTCATCGCGGTGGTCATCATCATGCTCCTGCTGGGCATGCTGATTCGTGTGTTGATGCAGCCACTACATGTCATGAGTCGCGCCATGAGCGATATCGCACAGGGAGAAGGCGATCTGACCAAGCGCCTGGCAGTGCATAGCAAGGACGAGTTTGGCGAGCTCGCCAGCTCGTTCAACCGATTCGTCGAACGCATCCACGGGTCGATTCGGGAAGTGTCCTCGGCCACCCAGCAGCTCAACGAAGTCGCCAAGCTGGTGGTAAACGCCTCCAACTCCTCCATGGCCAACTCGGACGAGCAGGCCAGCCGCACCAATAGCGTGGCGGCAGCCATCAACCAGTTGGGAGCCGCCGCACAGGAGATCGCCCGCAATGCCGCCGACGCATCCCATCAGGCATCAGACGCTCGCCACCTGGCTGAGGACGGCAGTCATGTGCTGCAGAAGACGATAGTCGCGATGAACGAGCTGTCGGCCAAGATCAGCGCCTCTTGCCGCAACATCGAAACATTGAATGGCAAGACGGTGAACATCGGGCAGATACTCGAAGTGATCAAGGGCATTTCCGAGCAGACCAACCTGCTGGCGCTCAACGCGGCCATCGAGGCAGCCCGTGCGGGTGAAGCCGGACGCGGCTTCGCCGTGGTGGCGGACGAAGTGCGCAACCTTGCGCACCGTACCCAGGAGTCAGCTCAGGAAATCCACAAGATGATCGAAGAGCTGCAGGTAGGTGCACGTGAATCGGTCACGACGATGACGGAGAGCCAGCGCTACAGCGAGGAAAGCGTAGAGATTGCCAACCAGGCCGGAGAACGGCTGGGCAGCGTCACGCAACGCATCGGAGAAATCGACGGAATGAATCAGTCGGTCGCAACCGCCACCGAAGAGCAGACCGCTGTAGTCGACTCGCTGAACATGGATATCACCGAGATCAACACCCTTAACCAGGAAGGTGTGGAGAACCTGCAAGCCACCCTGCGCGCCTGTGGCGACCTGGAACAGCAAGCGTCACGCCTGAAGCATCTGGTCGACAGCTTCCGCATCTGATCAGACGGGCGCGGTATCCTCCGCGCCCTGCCCTTCATCAATGCTGCCGGTCTCATCCTGCAATTTCCGCCACAGCTCGGCGGCTTCCGGGAACTCGGTACCGTCCGTGTCGCTCAGCGCTTCGGGGTCATAGCGTTGCAAACAGCCCTCGCCGAGGGTCGGTGGCGGCGTGGCGGTACCTCGTTTCATCTTCGCCTCCCGTAACGGTCAGTCGAACACCACCGTCTTGTTGTCGTGAATCAGAACACGGTCTTCGAGGTGGAATCGCAAGCCCCGCGATAGAGCAATCTTCTCCACGTCCTTACCGAGCCTCACCATGTCTTCGATACTGTCGCGGTGGCTCACTCGCACCACGTCCTGCTCGATGATAGGACCGGCATCGAGCTCCTCAGTCACGTAGTGACAGGTGGCGCCGATCAATTTGACCCCGCGAAGCGAAGCCTGGTGATAAGGCTTGGCGCCAACGAAGGACGGCAGGAAGCTGTGATGGATGTTGATCACGCGTCCCGCGTACAACTGGCAGAGCTGCGGCGGCAGGATCTGCATGTAACGTGCGAGAACCACCGCATCGGCCTGGTAGCCGTCGACCAGGCGCGACACTTCGGCAAAAGCTGGCGCCTTATCCTTCGGATCGACCGGCACATGGTGAAACGGAATGCCATGCCACTCCACCATGCTGCGCAGATCGTCATGATTGGAGATCACACAAGGGATATCGCAATCCAGTTCATCACTGTGCCACCGATGCAAGAGATCGGCTAAACAGTGCGACTCGCGGCTTGCCATCAACACCACGCGCTTCTTGGTCTGTGAATCGGTAACTCGCCACTCCATGGAGAATTCTTTGGCGATCGGGGCGAACGCCTGACGAAACCCGTCGAGATCAAATGGAAGCGAATCGGCCCGAATCTCGTGACGCATGAAAAACCAGCCACTCTGATTGTCGGAGTGGTGACTAGCCTCAGTGATCCAACCGTTATAGGTGGCCAAAAAATTACTGACCTTGGCAACAATGCCAACACGGTCCGGGCAGGCGATCACCAGCCGAAAGGTACGCATGAAAGGACTCCAGAGACTTCGCAAGGGCGCCATTCTAGCGGCAACAGAGAAAAACTTCAGTATTCAACCGCCACCGCCAACTACTTGCTTCTGCGGCACATCTATTATCTGGAGGCTCAGGCACGCCATGCTGCTATACAAAAACGGTAACATTCCGGCGGCGCCAGATAAATCAGTTGGTTCGCAGCAGAATCCACTATTGCACCCGATAAAACCGTCCCCACTTGTTTACTTGCCGATTTGCCATGTCTATTATCAGCCTACTTAACAACTGAAACCGGCCTTGGGTAGAACAGCTATGTCCCTGATCAATGAATACCGCGCGACAGAAGAAGCCATCAAAGAGCTGCAAGAGCGCCTGAAAAATCTGTCGCAAGACGACAAGCTGAAGAAAGAACTTGAGTTCGAAGGCAAGCTGCGTACGCTGATGGGCGAGTACCAAAAGTCGCTACGCGACGTTATTGCCCTGCTGGACCCTGAGGGCGCCAAGGGCGGTAAAGTAGCTCGCGCGACCAAGACCACAAGTAGCAAGCGCGCCCGCAAGGTCAAGCAGTACAAGAATCCAAATACAGGTGAAGTGATCGAGACCAAAGGCGGCAATCACAAGACCCTGAAAGAGTGGAAAGCCAAATGGGGCGCAGCCACCGTTGAAAGCTGGGCCACTCTGCTCGGCTAAGCGCGACGAAAAATAAAAATGCCGGCAATTGCCGGCATTTTTATTTCACCATCTATTCAACACCATAGCGGCTGCGCAGTTCCTGCGCATGACTGCGCCAGCCCTCAAGCACCTTCTGCTGCTCGGGAGTTGCCTGCTCCCACTCCATACCCAGCGCCTGTTCGAAGTTTGCCACGGTATTCGGTGCCCCCATGGCGCCATCGACCAACCGGAGCCGACAGAAGTCCAGCCACTTCAGCTGCTCAGCACTCGTCAATGAGTCAGGAAAATTGCGCGCCCTGTAACGAAACAATAACTCTGGCAATCGCTCATCACTGAACGCCCAATCATCTTGGGCGAGTTGCTCCGCGGATGAGCTCCTTACTTGATCGCACAAGCGACGATCACGTTCACCCAAGAATCCAGCATAAAGGCACTGCTCGGGATCCAGTACCTTGTCGAAATCGTCCTTCCCATAGACATCCACCAACTTCGTTGACCAGATCGACTGATTGTTCCGCAACATATCGGCGCGCTGGTGGCATTGATTCAGGTCGACTCTCAAGCGCTCGATATCATTCGGACGAAGCACCTTGAGTGGCGCCACTACCGGGCACTTATTGATATGCAGCAGTTTGAGTGGCACCGGCAACTCACCCTCCGCCAGTTCGTCCCGCCGACTATATAGACGCCGTTTCAGGCTCTCGGCATCCATCTCCAACAGTGGACTTGTGTCCGACTGCAGGTCACAAACGATCAGTGCATTGCGATTGCGCGGATGCCAGGCCAATGGCAGTACCACGGCCAGATAATGGCGATCCCCCGCGAACCGGCCAGATACATGAACCAGCGGCTCGAGCAATCGGATCTGTTCTGTCACCCGCACCTTGCTCCGGAGCTGATAGAGGAATTCGTACAGACGCGGCTGCCGATCCTTGATCAAACGAGCGAGACCGATAGTGGCACGCACGTCCGATAACGCATCGTGAGCCTGGCCATGCTCGATACCATTGGCCACGGTCAGTCGCTCCAATTTGAGCGAAACCCTTCCTCCCTCGTCCGCCGGCCACTCGATGCCTTCGGGGCGTAGCGCATAAGCAGCCCGAACGAGGTCGATAAGATCCCAGCGGCTGTTGCCCCCCTGCCACTCGCGGGCATAGGGATCATAGAAATTGCGATAGAGGCCGTAGCGAGTCACCTCGTCGTCGAAGCCCAGGCTGTTGTATCCGGCACCACAGGTGCCTGGCAACGCCAGCTCAGCATGCACCCTGGCCATGAAATTTGCCTCGGGCATGCCTTTCTCGGCCAATAGTTGCGGAGTTATCCCGGTGATTCGGCAGGCAGCCGGATGCGGCAGGATGTCATCGGAGGGCTTGCAATAGATATTGAGCGACTCGCCTATTTCATTAAGTTGCTCGTCGGTACGAATGCCCGCCACTTGAAGAGGACGATCACAACGCGGATTGATGCCTGTGGTCTCGTAGTCATACCAGAAGATACTTGCTGACAAAGTGCGGCCCCTCGAAAAAACGTAGCCGAGGCAGTCTAGCACCAGCCTCGATTCACCCTGGCACGACAAAAGCTTGAAATCGCTCACGCTGAGCGTCTTGTAGGCAGCTAACTGCCTCTATAGGATTGCCTGATCTGGAAATTCCCCACACAAGGACAGTCACGCAATGAGTGAAACCACTGCCCCCAACCCCTACGCAGCTCCTGTCAGCAACCTGCAAGACGCCCCCAGCGGCCAGGTTCCTACCATCGCCGAGGCACTCAGCCGGCGCTATGACTTCAGCATCGGAGATCTGATCAGCGAGTCCTGGCAGCGCGTCAATGGCACCAAGGGCATCATCTTCGGTGGGTTCATCATCTTCTACGTGGTGATGCTGATCGCCACCACCGTGCTCGGCTTCGTCTTCGGCGCCTTGGGCATCATCTCCGAAACCAGCGTCACCAGCATGATGATCGGCCAGTTCCTCATCTCCATTCTGGGTTCCGCGCTGACTTACCCCTTGCTGGCCGGCGTCAACCTGGTCGGTATCCGTCGCGCAGCGGACCAGCCCATCAGCTTCAATGACGTGTTCAAGGGCCTGGGCCTGTTCGTGCCGCTCCTGATTACCGCGCTGCTGATGAACGTACTGGTCTATGTAGGCCTCATGCTGCTGATCATCCCCGGCCTCTATCTCAGTATCGCCTACGTGCTGGCTGTACCCCTGGTAATCGAGCGCGGCCTATCTCCATGGCAAGCCCTGGAAACGTCCCGCAAGGCCATCACTCAGCACTGGTTCAAGATATTCGGCCTGTTCATCGTGCTCGGCCTGATCATTATCGTCAGTGCGATCCCGCTGGGAATCGGCCTTATCTGGACCCTGCCGCTGGCCATCATCAGCATGGGCGCGCTGTATCGCACCATCTTCGGTGTGCTACCGCCGGCCAACTGATCCAGAAAGAAGTTCGGGCCGCCTCATGGCGGCCCGATTGCTTTAGCGCCCTGCTGCTGGCTAGCATCAGGTTTTCTTCGATACAGTCGCCCGATGCAGTCCAACTCTCCCCACCCGCAGGAACGCTCCGACCTTCCTCCCCTGGACACCCGCCGCCGGGTTGAAACACCGGAAGGCATTGATCTGATCCTCCGTCCAGCCGGACTCATGCCTCGTGCGGCAGCCTTCGGAATAGATCTGCTGATTCGCGGCGGCATACTGCTGGTCGCGTTCGTGGTTCTCGGCATCCTCGGCCAATTCGGCATGGGCCTGGGCACCATTCTCTATTTTCTCGTCAACTGGTGGTACCCAGTACTGTTCGAAGTGCTGAACCAGGGCTGCACACCTGGCAAGAAAGCCATGGGAATGCGCGTGGTACACGATGACGGTACACCGGTCGGCTGGGCTGCATCCCTGACTCGCAATCTGCTGCGAGCCGTCGACATGCTGCCATTCGCCTACTGCGTCGGAGTCGTCAGCAGCCTCAACCACCCTTCGTTCAAGCGTCTTGGCGACTTGGCGGCAGGCACCTTGGTGGTCTATCGCGACGATGAGCTGAAACGCCCTCAGATTCCCGAGGCAGACACCGAGAGAGCACCTTTCACGCTCACCCTCGCCGAGCAACGCGCCGTACTGGATTTCGCTGAGCGCGGAACCAGCCTTTCCGTCGCTCGCAGAGCCGAGCTGGCCGGCATCCTCGCCGCTCCACTGGAGAGCCTGCCCGAACACGCCGAGGCTCGCCTGCACGGCATAGCCCGCGGCTTGGTGGGCTCGGCATGAAACAGCACCTGTTCGAACAGCGTCACAGCGCCGATTGGCAACGCCTCGAAAGCCGCCTGAACAGCCTGGAAAAAGGCAAGGTAGAACGCAAGGACTGCGAGAGCTTCACTGTCGACTATCGCCATCTGTGCCAACACCTGGCACTCGCCCAGGAACGCGGCTACAGCAGCCATCTGATCGACCAGCTCCAGCACCTGGCCATGCGTGGTCACCAACAGCTCTACCGGCACCGCAGTCACCTGGGCGCCCAGATCATTGGTTTCATCCTGGCCGGCTTCCCTCAGCTGGTACGCAGGGAGTGGCGAGCCGTACTGTCTGGCGTTGCGCTGTTCTTCGGGGCGCTGATCGGCATGGGGCTCCTCACCTGGCTGTTCCCGGACCTCATCTACAGCATCATGGACCCCGAACAGGTGCGGCAGATGGAGGAGATGTACGACCCGGGAGCACGGCGTGTCGGTCGTTTCGCCGAGCGAGACTCCGGCGACGACTGGATGATGTTCGGCTTCTACATCATGAACAATATCGGCATCGCCTTTCAGACCTTCGCCGGCGGCCTGATATTCGGCCTCGGTAGCCTCTTCTTTCTGCTCTATAACGGTTTGGTGATCGGTGCCGTCGCCGGTCATCTCACTCGAATCGGCTACAGCGAGACGTTCTGGTCCTTCGTCATCGGCCATGGAGCCTTCGAGCTCACCGCCATCGCCTTCGCCGGGGCCGCCGGCCTCAAGCTCGGCTGGGCGCTACTAGCCCCCGGCCGCCTGAGCCGCGGCGAGGCCCTGCGCCAGTCCGCAGTAAAGGCTATCCAGCTGGTCGCCGGCGTCATTCTTTTCCTGCTGATCGCCGCCTTCGTCGAGGCCTACTGGTCATCCATGACCTACGCCACGCCCGTTACCAAGTATTGGGTCGGTGCCGGTCTGTGGCTCCTGGTAATCGCCTACTTCCTCTTCGCCGGACGGACCCGCCATGCGCCTGACTGACGCCAGCGTCGCCATCCGCCCACGCACCGCCTGGGAGGCGATCGATCTCGGCGTGCTGCTCGCACGTCGCCATGCCGGCCTGCTCATGCTCAGCTGGGCAGCCGTGACGCTGCCGCTGTTCGCCTTGCTCACCGCACTGCTCTGGCAATATCCGTCGGTAGTCGGAGTGCTTATTTGGTGGTTGAAACCCGCTTGGGAACGACTTCCGCTACACATCCTGTCACGCTCGCTCTTCGGCGATGTTCCGACGGTCAGAGAGGCACTGAGGGCCTTTCCGCGGCTACTGAAGCCACAACTGATCGCCAGCCTGACCTGGCGGCGCCTGAGTCCGACGCGCAGCTTCGATATGCCGGTGATGCAACTCGAAGGCCTTGGTGGCGAGGCGCGCAGCAAGAGACTCGTGGTACTGGGCCAGCGCCATGCGGGCGCAGCCGCATGGCTGACCATCCTCGGCGTTCATCTCGAACTGCTGCTGTGGGGGGGTATCATCACCCTGGCTTGGCTAATGGTTCCTCAGCCTCTGGAGATGCAACTGGACTGGGAAACCGTGGTCGAGGCGAGCAGCGGCAAATGGCTGTGGGTGGAGCACCTCTCCAACCTGATATACGCACTGGTTCTGGTGTTCTGGGAGCCGATCTACGTAGCCTGCGGTTTCACCCTCTACCTCAATCGCCGCACCGACCTCGAAGCATGGGACATCGAACTGACGTTCCGCCGCCTGCGTCAGCGCCTCATCGGTAGCGCCTACGTCCTTCTGCTGGCTTGCGCGGCGCTGATGCTGACACTGCCGTCTACCGACGCGCTGGCCGACAGCGCACCTACCTCCTGCCCCGTGCCGGTGGAGGACCCAGTGGGGCCGGAGGCCGAGCGCCTGCTCAGCCAACCACTCAGCAGCAAGGCGGCTAAGGATGCCATCGGCAAACTGCTGGATGCAGCCCCGTTCGAGAACCAAGAGACCGTTACACGCTGGCGCTTCGGAGAAGAAGAGAAGGCCGAAGAACCCTCCGAGGAAGAAGTCCGCAGCTTTGTCGAGATGATCAAGAACCTGCTCAAGCTCGGCGAGTTCTGGAGCAAACTCGACGTCGTAGCGATTGGATTCGAAATACTGTTGTGGACCTCGCTGGTTCTGGCTATCTGTCTGCTGCTCTGGCGCTACCGTGAATGGCTGGAGACATTCGCCGGCCGCATGGGCCTACAACGCCAGCGCGTTCGCGAGATGCCCAGCCAGTTGTTCGGTCTGGAGATAGCGCCTGAAAGCCTTCCAGACGACGTAGCCGCGGAGGCCGAACGACTCTGGGGCGAACACCCCCGTGAGGCACTCGGCCTTCTCTACCGAGCATTGCTCAGCCGCCTGCTGCATGACTTCCGCCTGCCCTTGAAGAGCTCCCATACCGAAGGGGAAGTGCTGCGTCTGGTCGAACGTCTGGAGCGTGAGGATCTGAGCCGCTTCAGCGCAGCGCTGACCCGGCACTGGCAGAACCTCGCCTATGGTCATCGGGCGCCACCGGAAACGCTGCGGCGGGGCTTGTGCGAAGGATGGCGGCGCCTGTTCGCGACTGGGGCACAGGCATGAACCGTCCCCTCAAGATTGGCCTGGTCGGCCTGCTGCTGGTGGCACTGCTGTGGTTCGGCCTGCTGGCCGCGCAACGCCTGCAGCCATATGAAGATACCATCGACCACGGCCCCTCTCCCGAAGCACGAGCCAACGAATATCTGGCAGCAGAGTTATTTCTGCGCCAGCAGAAGATGACCGTCAAACGTACCGACGGCCTGGATGTCCTGAGCGCTCTGCCTTCGACGGGGCAGACATTGTTGCTGTTCGCGCCGAGACACAACATGACACCCCGCCAATCTCAGCTGGTACTGGAATGGGCAGCGCGGGGAGGCCACTTAGTCTTCGTCGCGGAGGAAATCTGGGATGAAGAAGAAGGCCGCAGCGGTGATCTGCTGCTGGATACACTCGGCATTCGGCAAACCAGCGTCTACGAAGACGACGAAGACTCGGAAGAAAGCAGCGAACAGGCCGAAGCTGACGACAGCGAGCCTGCGGATCAAGAGCACCAGGACGAACCTTCCGGTGTCGAGCCCGACTCCGAGCAACAGGCGGACGAAGAGGTCGAGGAAGATCGGTATCCCGAATTGACCAAGGTCTATCTGGAAAACGAAGACGCTCCAGCCTATGCCGAGTTCGATACCGGCTACCACCTGCTCGACAGTGAAGATCGTGCCTATGCCTGGGCCAACAGTGGCGATGCCACTCACATGCTCCAGCTGGAACATGGCAAAGGCCTGGTCACCGTGCTCACCGATGCCTGGCTCTGGCAGAACGACAGCATCGGTGAGTACGACAACGCCTGGCTGCTGTGGTACCTCACCCAGGACAGTGCCGTGACCCTGGTCTACAGCACCGAGCGCGACGGTCTGCTCAGTCTGCTGCTCAAACATTACCCAGCCGCCCTCGCCGCCCTGGCACTCCTGATCGGCTCTCTGCTATGGCACGTGGGCATGCGTCATGGACCACTTATCGAACCTCCGACCCACGCTCGCCGCCAGCTCGAGGAACACCTGCGTGCCGGCGCCGACTTCCTGCTGCGCCGTGCAGGCCAACAACACCTGCTGAGCAGCTTGCAGCGCGATATTCTGCGTCGCGCCCGTCATCGACACCCCGGTTTCGAACGCCTGGCAGTTGCCGAACAATGGCAAGTGCTCGGCCGCCTGACCCGCCTGCCCAGCGGTGCTGTCAGCGCAGCCATGCGCCCCCTGCCGACCAAGCGACTATCCGCTGCCGATTTCACCCGCCAGGTCGCCAACCTGCAAACCCTCAGGAATGCCCTATGAGCGAACACGACCCACAGCAACCCAGTACCAGCCCCGACGTAGTTGCTTCGCCCGAGGCACCAGCTACTATCGCGGCACCCGCATCTGCGCCAGCCGCCACCGCGACCGCGGCCGCACCTGCCAATCCCGCTGGCCAGCAGCGCCAGCGCGCGAGCCAGATGCTCCAGGTGCTGCGCCTGGAACTGCAGAAGGCCGTAGTCGGCCAGCGTGAGGTCATCGACGACGTGCTGACGGCGCTGATTGCCGGCGGACACGTACTGGTCGAGGGCGTCCCTGGGCTGGGCAAGACACTACTGGTCCGCGCGCTGGCGCGCTGCTTCGGCGGCGAGTTCGCACGCATCCAGTTCACACCCGACCTGATGCCCAGCGATGTCACCGGCCACGCGGTATATGACCTGCAGACCGAGCAATTCAAGCTACGCAAGGGGCCTGCCTTTACCAACCTTCTGCTGGCTGACGAAATCAACCGAGCCCCGGCCAAGACCCAGGCGGCCCTGCTGGAGGTGATGCAGGAGCGCCAGATCACCCTCGAAGGCCGAGCGCTAGCCGTGCCGCAACCATTCCTGGTGCTGGCCACGCAAAACCCCATCGAACAGGAAGGCACATACCCATTGCCGGAAGCCGAGCTGGATCGTTTCATGCTCAAGCTGCGCATGGACTACCCACAGGCCGACGAGGAGCTGAGCCTGGTGCGCCAGGTGACCCGCTCGGCCAAGGCCGACATGCTCGAGGTGGCGCCACTGCGCACCCTGCTGCAGGCCAAGGATGTGCTCGCCCTGCAGAAGATCGCCAGCGAGCTGCCCATTGATGAACAGGTGCTCGACTATGCCGTGCGCCTGGCCCGCGCCACCCGCACCTGGCCTGGCCTGGCGATGGGCGCAGGCCCCCGCGCCTCCATCGCCCTGGTACGTGGTGCCCGCGCCCGCTCCCTCCTGCGCGGTGGCGACTTCGTGGTCCCGGACGACGTCAAGGCATGCGCCCTGGCCGTGTTGCGACATCGCGTACGCCTGGCGCCGGAACTGGATATCGAAGGACTTTCCGTGGACCAGGTACTGCAGCAGTTGCTAGACCAGGTTCCGGCACCGCGCCTGTGATCGCTCGCGCATGAAGCCATCCCGTCTGCTCCTCGGACTGCTCGGCGGCCTGCTGGGCCTGGCCATCGTCCTCGGCACGCTGCCGCTGCTCGGTATCAAGCTGCCGCAGACCCTGTCACCCTTGTGGTGGGGCCTGCTGCTAGCGATGCTGTTGATCGCCGGCCTGGATGCCGCGTGGCTCCGCCGCCTGCCCTCTCCACGCCTGGAGCGTCAGCTCCCCGGCAACTTGCCGCTGGGCCGTTGGAGCGAGGTGCGTCTGACTCTGCACCACGACTACCGTCAGCCTTTGGCCGTGCAGGCCTTCGATCATCTGCCCGAGCACATGGACTTCGAGTTCTTGCCGCAGCGGGTGGAACTGCATCCGGGTGAGCAGACCGAATTCGGCTATCGGGTACGCCCGCTAAAGCGCGGCCATTTCCGTTTCCCTCGCTGCGAAGTACTGCTGCCGAGCCCCCTGCGCTTCTGGCAATCTCGCCGCTTCGTCGACAAGGCCAGCGAGACCCGTGTCTACCCGGACTTCGCCCGTCTCTACGGCGCCCAGCTGATGGCGGTGGACGACTGGCTCAGCCAGATGGGCGTACGCCAGCGCCAGCGGCGTGGTCTCGGCCTGGAGTTTCACCAGCTTCGCGAGTTCCGTGACGGCGACACATTGCGCCAGATCGACTGGAAGGCCACTGCCCGCAAGCGCACGCCGATTGCCCGCGAGTATCAGGACGAACGCGATCAGCAGATCGTCTTCCTGATCGACTGTGGCCGTCGCATGCGCAGCCAGGACGATGAACTGTCGCACTTCGACCACGCCCTCAATGCCTGCCTGCTGCTGAGCTATGTGGCTCTGCGCCAGGGCGATGCCGTCGGCCTGGCGACTTTCGCCGGCAATCAGGATCAGTACGTCGCACCAGTCAAGGGGCAGGCGCATATCAGCAGCCTGCTCAACGCCGTATATGCCCTCGACAGCACTCGTCGCCCTGCTGACTATGCGGCGGCGATCAACGCCCTGCTCGCCCGTCAGCGCCGCCGCGCGCTGGTGGTGCTGGTGACCAACCTGCGCGACGAGGACGACGAAGAGCTGCTAGGCGCGGTCAAACGCCTCGGCCGCCAGCACCGGGTGCTGATCGCCAGCCTGCGCGAAGAAGTGCTGGATCGCCTGCGCCACACCCAGGTGCAGGACTACGAGCAAGCTCTGGCCTACTGCGGCACGGTCGACTATCTGAATGCACGTGCCGGCCTGCATGAGCGACTACTGGCCCACGGCGTGCCGGTGCTGGATGCCAGGCCGAACGAGCTGGGGCCGGAACTGGTCGGGCGCTATCTGGCCTGGAAGAAGGCCGGAGTGCTGTAGGGCGAGCGGCGCTCGCCCTACAGCACCCGTTCAAAGTCTCGCGAGCTAGAGCAAAACGGTGGCGGAAATGGCCGAGGTGCGGAGTTTACGAGTTGTAAATGAGCTACCCGAGGCGGTTTCCAACGCCGTTCGGCCGACGACAGCAGACTGTGAACAGGTTCTGACGCGGCTCAGCCGATCAGAATGATTGCCCAGACCAGTGTGATCACCGCCAGGGATGTGAGCTGCGCGGCGCTACCCATGTCCTTGGCGTTCTTCGACAGTGGATGGCGCTCCAGCGAGATGCGATCAATGGCCGCCTCCACTGCCGAATTGAGCAGTTCGACGATCAGCGACAGCATGCTCACGGCCACCATCAGCGCCCGCTCCACCGGGCTCACATCGAGCCAGAAAGCCAGCGGGATCAGCACCACGTTGAGCAGTACCAACTGGCGGAAAGCCGCTTCGCCGACGAAGGCCGCGCGCAGGCCGTCGAAGGAATAGCCGGCGGCGTTGAAAATACGTTTCAGGCCGGTCTGGCCCTTGAATGGCGACATGAAGAACTGCTGTCCTGAGCGATGAAGCGCGGCACCTTAGAGGTTGCGCCGTCAAAAATGCGTGAAGGGCTATTGCCCCGGGATCGACTCCATCTGCTGCAGCAGCAACGCAGCCTGAGTACGAGTGCGTACACCCAGCTTGCGGAAGATGGCAGTAACGTGGGCCTTGATGGTGGCCTCTGACACGTTCAGTTCGAAAGCGATTTGCTTGTTCAACAGCCCCTCGCAGACCATGGTCAACACCCGGAACTGTTGGGGAGTCAGGCTCGCCAGGCCTTCGCTGGCCGCCTTGGCCTCGGCCGATACACTGCCAACGGCAGAGGACTGCGGGGGCCACCAGACATCGCCGTCGAGCACTTGGCGCACGGCCTGCTGGATGGTTTCCAGCGGGCTCGATTTCGGGATGAAACCGCTGGCACCGAACTCGCGGGAGCGCGCGACGACCGCAGCCTCCTCCTGCGCCGAAATCATCACCACCGGAATCTGTGGATATTGGCCTCTCAGTAGCACCAGGCCTGAGAAACCATAGGCGCCAGGCATGTTGAGATCGAGCAACACCAGGTCCCAATCCCCCTTCTCTCCGAGGCAAACCTCCAGCTCGGCGATACTGGCAGCCTCGACCAGGCGCACCTCCGCCCCCAGCCCCAGGGTTAGCGCCTGCTGCAGGGCACTGCGAAACAGCGGATGGTCGTCAGCGATCAGAATCTCGTAAGCGGCCATGTACTTTCCTGTTGTTGTTGTCGAACGGGCCAGCGAGGCGGCGCTCAGCATGCCCACCCGTGACGGGGTGGTCAAGTTCCATGCTTTACGGCAAAGTCGCCTGCTTTTCCCATCCGAGAACCCTCATGCGAAGCCAAGCCCTCCGCGCCGACCTGTTGATGCTGCTGACCGCGATGATCTGGGGCTCCGCCTTCGTCGCGCAGCGACTGGGCATGGATGCTATCGGGCCCTTCCTCTATACCGGTCTGCGCTTCGCACTCGCCACCCTGGCGCTTCTGCCACTGGTGCTCTGGCTCGGCAAGCGAAACGGCGAACACAAACCGGCTCCACTCAATCGTGGTCTGCTGCTCGGCGGCCTGGCCATGGGGCTGGCACTGTCGCTGGGCATCAATCTGCAGCAGGTCGGCCTGCTGTTCACCAGCGTCACCAATTCCGGCTTCATCACCGGCCTCTATGTCATTGTGGTGCCGCTACTCGGCCTGTTCCTTGGCCACCGCACCGGTCTGGGCACCTGGCTAGGCGCAAGCCTTGCGGTGGTCGGTATGTTCCTGCTCAGCGTAGGCGATGGCTTCCACGTCGCCTCGGGTGACTGGCTGCAACTGGCCGGCGCCTTCGTCTGGGGCATTCATGTGCTGATGGTGAGCTTCTTCGCCAGCAGACACGACCCATTGCGCCTGGCGCTCCTGCAGTTCGCCGTCTGTGCGGTGCTGAGCCTGATCCTGGCGGTAGTGTTTGAGGAGATCCATCTGGTCTCCATCCTTGCTGCCGGCCCGGCCATTCTCTATGGCGGCCTGCTCGGCGTAGCTGTGGGCTTCACCCTGCAGGTAGTGGCCCAGAAGCACGCCATCGCCTCTCATGCCGCCATCATCCTCTCGCTGGAAGCTGTGTTCGCCGCTATCGCCGGAGCCCTCCTGCTCGGCGAAGCACTGGCATTGAAAGGCTACGTCGGCTGCGCACTGATGTTCACTGGCATGCTGCTGGCACAGTTGTGGCCGAAGAAGGCCTGATCAGAGGAAAGGTTTGACGGCCTGGTGCGCCGGGCTCTGCTCGTCCAGCAACCGGCGGTGCTTGGCGCCCAGGTAATGTTCCGTGAACAGGTCCAGCCAGGCATCCAGAGCGCTGGCGGCTCGAGGCTCGCCAGCCAGCTCCAGGCATAGCGCAGCAACCTCGGCGGTACACAGATGCTCGTCGCGCTTGGAGCGGCGCAGACGATAGCGCGACAATTGTTCCGGTCTCAGGCTGAGCACAGGAAATCGGTTCAGGTAGGGACTCTTGCGAAACATCTTGCGCGCCTCGGTCCAGGTGGCGTCGAGCAGAATGAACAGCGGTCGCTTGCCCTCTGCCAACGACGGCAACTCCTCGATCACCCGTTCGGGCTCGGCGTACTCACCGGGGAACACCACGCAAGGCGCATACTGTGGATCGTCCAGCAACTCCAGCAAGCGAGGATCCACTTCGGTGCGCTGCCATCCGAAGGCATGGGTATCGGCAACCAGGTCGGCGATCAACCAGCCCGTATTGCTAGGCTTCAGCGCCTCCACGTCGTACATCAACAGACATACGCCGGCCTCCACTTCGACCCTGGGACGCCAGGCGCATAGGCAGTAACTAGGAATCACCCGGCAACCGGGGCAGCGCTCGGAGCGCGAACCACGGGATACGAATGGCTTGAGGCTGCGCGCCAGGCGCTCGATACGCAGGCGGGCGACGGCATGACTCATGACTGACTCCACGGAAAAGGCGCGCAGTCTACCCCCACCACCGACAGGGAGTAAGATGGCTTCCTGCTGAACCCGTGCCAGGAGTGCCGGTCGAAGGCTGCACCGCCCATATGGAGATCACCATGCCCCGCCTCGTTACCCTATTCGCCATCGCCGCCTTCCTGCCTCTCGCCCAGGCCGCCTCGTTACAGGAGCACGAGTTGACTCGCATGCTTGAGAAGGTAGCCAAGGAAAGCAGCGCAGGCACTCCGCGGGCAATCAACGAGGACATTCTCGATCAAGGCTATACGGTCGAAGGTAACGAACTGATCAACCATCTCAGCGTGCGACCTGCCCACGCAGAACAGATGCGCAGCAACCCGCAGAGCGTTCGCAGTCAGCTGGCCGCCAGCGTTTGCAGGAATCCCGGTTACAGCCAACTGCTAAGCAGCGGTGCCGTGCTGCGCTACCAGTTCAGCGAGTACAAGACCAACCGGCCGATCACTGTCGAGCGCTTCGCCAAGGCGGACTGCGGACTGCAGTGACAAGCTCTTGCTGCGCAGATGCTTACCATCTGCGCTCAACTGCGCCATGTAGAGCCGGCATGTAGCCGGATCGGCGCAAACCACCCTCCAGTCTCAACTCAGGTCAGGCGCTGCCCGCAACAGCATGCGATACACCCCAGTTCAAGCTCCAATGTCAGCTCGGGCATATCTTCTTCTCTTTTTTAAACCTCTTGCATTCATCGGCGGCCGTGCGGCTTCACCCCAGCAGTAAAACAGATCCTTGGCGGGGTCTGGTGGAGGCGGACGAATGACATGAAAGCCGATCTTGCAGCTAAAACGTCACGGGGCGGGCCATACTCTGGCTAGGCGCTCGACACCATAGAACAGGTGTCGAGCCGCCTCAGTAGAAGGAGATGTCCATGCCTTATGAACCGGATGACTATCTATCCCGCCATTTCCACACTAGCGGCGTTGATCTGAGCAGCAAGGTCGAAGAGCTCGCCGCCCTCGTGGTTCCCACCGCCAGCCCCAACCTGCCGCTGTACCAGGAAATGCTCACCACCGTGATCCGCATGGCACAGGCAGATCGTAACCGCTGGGATGCCAAGATCATGCTGCAGACCCTGCGCGAAATGGAACTGGCCTTCAGCACCCTCGAGCAGTTCAAGCGGCGGCGCAAGGTCACGGTATTCGGCTCCGCGCGCACCCCGCCTGACCATCCCGTTTATCAATTGGCACGCGAACTCGGCCAGACTTTGTCTCGTCTCGACCTGATGGTCATCACCGGTGCAGGCGGTGGCGTGATGGCCGCCGCCCATGAAGGTGCTGGTAGGGAAAACAGCCTGGGCTTCAACATCACCCTACCCTTCGAGCAAGGTGCCAATGCCACCATGCAGGGCAGCGGCAACCTGCTGTCATTCCACTTCTTCTTTCTGCGCAAATTGTTTTTCGTCAAAGAGGCCGACGCGCTAGTGCTCTGTCCTGGTGGCTTCGGCACCCTGGATGAAGCGCTGGAGGTGATGACGCTAGTGCAGACCGGCAAGAGTCCATTGGTCCCTATCGTCCTGCTAGACGAGCCGGACAGTGACTACTGGGAGAGTTTCCTGCGTCTGCTCGGAAGCCAACTACAAGAGCGCCGCTACATACTCCCCAGTGATCTACATTTGGTGCGCCTGGTACACAGCGCTGAGGAAGCCGGCCAGGAAATCGCTCGCTTCTATCGCAACTACCACTCATCACGCTGGCTCAAGGGCCAATTCGTGATTCGCATGAACCACCCGCTCAACGAGTCGGCCATTCAGGTACTGAACAAGGAGTTCTTCGATCTTTGCCTGAGCGGCGACTATCAGCAGCAACCAGCCGACGAAAAGGAACGCGATGAACCGGAGCTGTTCGATCTGGTTCGTTTGGCATTCCATTTCAACGCTCGCGACCATGGGCGTCTGCGTGAATTGGTCGACTTCATCAATCTGCCGCAGAACTGGGTGCAGAACGGCTGAAACCCTTGATTGTCGTCCGACCAACACGAGGGTGAGGTAGAAAAAACGGAGCCCGGAGAGGGGAACGCTCCGGGCTCAAGGGGAAATCAGTCCAGACTGGCACCACGTAGCAGGCGGCCAATCTGTTCCTGCGGGAAACCTCGATAGGCGAGAAAGCGTGCTTGCTTGGCCTTCTCGCGCATATCCGCCGGCAACTGACCGGCGAACTTGCGCTGCCACAACTCGCGCAGCTGCTCCCCCCAATCGATCTCAGCCTCGCTCAGCGCCTGCTCGATATCGGGCCTGGACAAGCCCCGCTGCGCCAGCTCTTCACGGATTCGCATGGGACCATAGCCAGCTCGTCCACGACTGGCCACAAAGCTTTCGAGATAACGAGACTCCGACAGCAGCCCCTCCTCCGCGAGGCGATCGAGCGCACTGTCGATCAGATCCTGCGGAGCACCGCGCTGACGCAGCTTGCGCACCAGTTCGACCCGCCCATGCTCACGCCGGGCCAGCAGATCCATGGCAACCCGGCGCACCGCGACCGGGTTGTCGAGCATGCCACTTGCGGAACGCTCCATGCTTCAGGCAAGCCGATCAGGCATCCAGATCGGCCGTCTCGTCAGTCTCGACCGCGCCACGGGCTGCGGAGTCGACCAGCAGCTTCTCGCGGATGATCTTCTCGATGGCACCACCCACCTCCGGGTTGTCCTCCAGGTACTTGGCGGCATTGGCCTTGCCCTGGCCGATCTTGTTGCCTTGGTAGCTGTACCAGGCACCGGACTTCTCCACCAGGCCGAGCTGCACACCCAGGTCGATGATCTCGCCAGTACGGTAGATACCCTTGCCGTACATGATCTGGAACTCGGCTTGGCGGAACGGCGGGGCCACCTTGTTCTTCACCACCTTGACGCGGGTCTCGCTGCCGACCACCTCGTCACCTTCCTTCACCGCACCGGTACGACGAATGTCCAGGCGTACGGAGGCGTAGAACTTCAGGGCGTTACCGCCGGTGGTGGTTTCCGGGTTGCCGAACATCACGCCGATCTTCATACGGATCTGGTTGATGAAGATGACCAGGCAGTTGGCATTCTTGATGTTGCCGGTGATCTTGCGCAGCGCCTGGCTCATCAGGCGGGCCTGCAGGCCGACGTGGGCATCGCCCATCTCGCCTTCGATCTCGGCCTTGGGTACCAGGGCAGCCACGGAGTCGACGATGATCACGTCGACGGCGTTGGAACGTACCAGCATGTCGGTAATTTCGAGTGCCTGCTCGCCAGTGTCCGGCTGCGAGACCAGCAGATCATCGACGTTGACGCCCAGCTTGCCAGCGTAATCCGGATCAAGCGCGTGTTCGGCGTCGACGAAGGCACAGGTGGCACCGGCCTTCTGGGCTTCGGCGATGACCGACAGTGTCAGGGTGGTCTTACCAGAGGATTCCGGACCGTAGATCTCGACGATACGGCCCTTCGGCAGGCCGCCGATGCCGAGCGCGATGTCGAGGCCGAGGGAGCCGGTAGAGATGGCCGGAATGGCCTGGCGGTCGTGGTCGCCCATACGCATCACGGCACCCTTGCCGAACTGCTTCTCGATCTGGCCCAGGGCAGCCGCCAACGCGCGCTTCTTGTTCTCGTCCATTTCCATCCTCACGTGATCAAAGGGAGCCGTTCGCTCGCCAACAACTGTATAAGTAGACAGTAGTATTTCATAAGGCAAGTCAGTCGCCTACCCCTGCCCCGGATTTTCTCCCGCCGTCAGTCGGAGCAACCCATCCAGCGCGTGACGAATCGTTTGGCTGCGCACGGAGTCACGATCTCCCGCGAACAGGCAGCGCTCGGTAAAACACTGAGCTCCGTCAGCCCAGGCCAGCCAAACGGTTCCGACCGGCTTTTCCATGGAGCCACCTCCCGGGCCGGCTATCCCACTTACCGCAACCGCGTAGCGTGCCCCGCTCTGACGTTGCGCTCCCCTGGCCATCGCCTCGACAACCTCCTGACTGACGGCACCCACGCTGGAGAACAGAGCAGCTGGAACCGCCAGTTGGGCAGTTTTCTGCGAATTGGAATAGGTGATATAGCCTGCCTCGAACCAAGCAGAACTGCCGGCAACCCGGGTAATCGCTTCGGCGATACCACCGCCGGTACAGGATTCAGCCGTACTGACCTGGGCTTCCAGAGCAACGAGGCGAGCGCCAAGCATCTCGGCCTGCTGAGTAATAGGGTCCATGTGTTCTCCGGGAATGCTGAATGAGACACCCTACACCACAGGATTGGTCCTTTCAGCAGAATCAGGAAGACGGCGCCACATGACGAGGACATAAAGCTCGCCGAGCCGAATCTAGCCGTTCGGCTCAATCGATCGGGGCATTGGAGAATGTCGCGACTGGCGCGACAGATGGAAAGTTCTGACAGGCATTGGGAATGTCACTGCGGCAGAAATCTCGCTGCAGCAACACGTGATCATTCCTAAAAAGTGGCCGACCCACCGCTCGATAGGCCGACCCTAGATCACGTAACTTAGGATCGTCCTTAACCACCCCCTCTTGGACGCCCGATTGATAAATGGTTCACACCCGGCCCAACCATCCGTCGGGCGATAGCGTTCCATCCAACAAACGCAACAGAGGCGTGGATCAACAACCTAGCTCGCAAACGGTAGAGGAGAATGCCGTGTGGAGGGAGTAAAACCCTTCTCGCCCATAGCTGATTCTACTGCTGGGCGAACCAGCAGCACAGCGACTGCTGACTAGCCGGGCATGTTACCCTTCGTCGCTCTCAGGGCAGGTCATCGCTAAACAGGCATCTCGCCAGTCCGCAAAAATCTCGGACAGCCTCGGCATCATCGGAATGCGAGGCGCAAAGCGCTCGACAAAAACGCTCTCTCATCAGACAAACAACGCTAAGTTATTGAATGTCCGACCTTTCCCAACACACCCCAATGATGCAGCAATACTGGAAGCTGAAGAACCAGCACCCGGACATGCTGATGTTCTACCGCATGGGCGACTTCTACGAACTGTTCTATGAAGACGCCAAGAAGGCTGCGGCCCTGCTCGACATCACCCTCACCGCCCGTGGTCAGTCGGCCGGCCAGGCCATTCCCATGGCCGGCATCCCCTTCCACTCGGCCGAAGGCTACCTGGCACGCCTGGTGAAATTCGGCGAGGCGGTGGCGATCTGCGAACAGATTGGTGACCCAGCCACCAGCAAGGGCCCGGTGGAGCGCCAGGTGGTGCGCATCATCACCCCCGGCACCATCAGCGACGAGGCCTTCCTCGACGAACGCCGCGACAACTTGGTCGGCGCCATCCTGGGTGACGAGAAGCTGTTCGGCCTGGCCGTGCTGGACATCACCAGCGGCCGTTTCAGCGTCCAGGAGATGAAAGGCTGGGAGAACCTGCTGGCCGAACTGGAGCGCCTGAGCCCCGCCGAACTGCTGATCCCCGACGACTGGCCCCAGGGCCTGCCGATCGAGAAACGCCGAGGCGTGCGTCGCCGTGCGCCCTGGGACTTCGAGCGCGACAGCGCGCGCAAGAGCCTGTGCCAGCAGTTCGGCGTGCAGGATCTCAAGGGCTTCGGCTGCGAGGGCCTGACCCTGGCCATCGGCGCCGCCGGCTGCCTGCTGATCTATGCCAAGGAAACCCAGCGCACCGCCCTGCCGCACCTGCGCAATCTGCGCCATGAACGCCTGGACGACACCGTCATCCTCGACGGCGCCAGCCGCCGCAACCTGGAACTGGACACCAACCTGGCCGGCGGCCGCGACAACACCCTGCAATCGGTGGTCGACCGCTGCCAGACCGCCATGGGCTCGCGCCTGCTGACCCGCTGGCTGAATCGTCCGCTGCGCGATCGGTCCGTACTGGAAGCACGCCAGGAGGCCATCGCCTGCCTGCTCGACCGCTACCGTTTCGAACTACTGCAGCCGCAGCTCAAGGACATCGGCGATGTCGAGCGCATCCTCGCCCGTATCGGCCTGCGCAATGCCCGGCCACGCGACCTGGCACGCCTGCGCGACGCACTCGCCGCACTGCCGCAACTGCAGAGCGCCATGGCCGAGCTGGACGCCCCGCACCTGGCCGAACTGGCGGTGAATATCCGCACCTACCCGGAACTGGCCGACCTGCTGCAACGAGCGATCATCGACAACCCGCCGGCGGTGATCCGCGACGGCGGCGTGCTGAAGACCGGCTACGACGCCGAGCTGGACGAGCTGCAGTCGATCAGCGAGAACGCCGGCCAATACCTGATGGACCTGGAGGCGCGCGAGAAGGAGCGTACCGGCCTGGCCAACCTCAAGGTCGGCTACAACCGCGTGCATGGCTACTTCATCGAGCTGCCGAGTAAACAGGCCGAGTCGGCCCCGGCCGACTACATCCGCCGCCAGACCCTGAAAGGCGCCGAGCGCTTCATCACCCCAGAGCTGAAGACCTTCGAGGACAAGGCACTGTCGGCCAAGAGCCGCGCCCTGGCCCGCGAGAAGCAGCTCTACGAAGAACTGCTGGAGCTGCTGATCGCCCAACTGGCACCGCTGCAGGACACCGCCGGCGCCCTGGCCGAACTGGACGTGCTGGCCAACCTGGCAGAGCGCGCATTGAACCTCGACCTGAACCGTCCGCGCTTCGTCGATGAGCCCTGCATGCGCATCGACCAGGGCCGTCACCCGGTGGTCGAGCAGGTGCTGGAGACGCCATTCGTCGCCAACGATCTGGGCCTCGACGACGGCACCCGCATGCTGATCATCACCGGCCCGAACATGGGCGGTAAGTCCACCTACATGCGCCAGACCGCGCTGATCGTGCTGCTGGCCCATATCGGCAGCTACGTGCCGGCAGCCGCGTGCGAGCTGTCGCTGGTGGACCGCATCTTTACCCGTATCGGTTCCAGCGACGACCTGGCCGGTGGCCGTTCCACCTTCATGGTGGAGATGAGCGAGACCGCCAATATCCTGCACAACGCCAGCGACCGCAGCCTGGTGCTGATGGACGAGGTGGGCCGCGGCACCAGTACCTTCGATGGCCTGTCGCTGGCCTGGTCGGCCGCCGAGCACCTGGCCAAGCTGCGCGCCTGGACGCTTTTTGCTACCCACTACTTCGAGCTGACCGTATTACCTGAAAGCGAGCCGGTGGTAGCCAACGTGCACCTCAATGCCACCGAGCACAATGAGCGCATCGTCTTCCTGCACCACGTGCTGCCCGGCCCGGCCAGCCAGAGTTACGGCCTGGCGGTGGCGCAACTGGCCGGCGTACCCGGCCCGGTGATCCAGCGCGCCCGTGAGCATCTGGCCCGCCTGGAGACCACCAGCCTGCCCCACGACCTGCCACGCAGCGAACCGGGACAATTAGCCGCACCGCTGCAGAGCGACATGTTCGCAGCCCTGCCGCATCCGGTGCTCGAGGAGTTGAGCAAGATCAATCCTGATGATCTGACACCTCGTCGAGCCATGGAGTTGTTATATACATGGAAGACGCGCATCTAACGCCAACCCGCTCAAGCTGCTAGAATCGCGCGCATTTTTACGACTGCCCGGTTTACAGCCTGAGCCGCGGCCTTTATCGAGCGCCTGCAAACCCTGCGCAGACGGGGCCCAGGTGCCGCCGCACGAGGAGAGAATCAGAATGACCTTCGTCGTTACCGACAACTGCATCAAATGCAAATACACCGACTGTGTCGAAGTCTGCCCGGTGGACTGCTTCTACGAAGGTCCGAATTTCCTGGTCATCCACCCGGACGAATGCATCGACTGCGCGCTGTGCGAGCCGGAGTGCCCTGCCCAGGCGATCTTCTCCGAAGACGAAGTGCCGGATGGCATGCAGGAATTCATCGAGCTCAACGCCGAGCTGGCGGACGTCTGGCCAAACATCACCGAGAAGAAGGATGCCCTCGCGGATGCCGAGGAATGGGATGGCGTGAAAGACAAGCTGCAGCACCTGGAGCGCTAAGCTCCCTGCCAAGAAGAAGGCCCGCGAATGCGGGCCTTCTTCTTTATATGCCTCTGAGCCTGTGGCGGAGCTATGCAAGCGTCTGCAGTACCTGCGGACTATTCAGCTCACCCATACCCTCCACCGATGACTGGCAAGCCAGGAACTCCAGCGCGGAGGCACGCCAGGACTGATGCGCCGCATGATTCGCACAAGCGTCGCGGGAAAGCGACAGCGCCCCCAGGCAGGCCTTGCGTAGATCCTCATCCATGACCCCGGTCAGCCCCGGCTTCAGAACATCCAGAGGCCCCGCCACGGGAAAGGCCGCCACCGGTGTTCCACAGGCCAACGCCTCGAGCATGACCAGACCGTAGGTGTCGGTACGCGAAGGGAACACCAGCACGCTGGCGCTGGCGAAAGACTGCGCCAGCGCCTCACCCTGCTGGAAACCGAGGAAATGTACCTGTGGGTAGTGTTCCTCAAGTGCGCCCCGCTCCGGACCGTCGCCGACCACGCGCTTCTCGCCCGGCAGCTCCAGCCCGAGGAAAGCGTGCAGATTCTTCTCCGCCGCCAGCCGCCCCACGTAGAGGAACACCGGCTCCACGGGGGCCTCGCCCTGTGGGCGAAACAATGTCGTGTCGACTCCCTTTCGCCATAGGTGCAGACGATCCAGACCCTGCGCCGCGAACTCTGATCGCATACGCTCGGTACTCACCAGCACCGCCTGGCTAGGTCGATGGAAACGGCGCAGGAAGGCATAACCCCACTCCAGCGGAATCCGCGGCCAGCGGGTATGCACATACTCGGGGAAGCGCGTATGGATGGCGCTGGAGAACATCAGTCCGCGGCGCATCAGCCAGCGCCGTGCAGCCCAGCCCAGCGGCCCTTCGGTAGCCAGGTGCACACAGTCCGGGCGGAAGTCACGAATCGCCGGACCGACGCGCCACAGGTCCCAGGCCAGGGGTATTTCCGGATAGCTCGGGCATGGCAAATGACGGAAATCCTGTGGCGACAGGACCTTGACCAGATGCCCCAGGCCACGCAGCTCGACCACCAGTGCCTGCAAGCTGGTGACCACGCCGTTGACCTGAGGGTGCCAGGCATCGCTGACGATGAGAATCCTCATGCGGCCTGCCCGACAGCGGCCAGATCTGCCTCCCTGGCCTGTTCCTCGGCCAGGCGGAACAGCTGGATGCTGCCGTCCAGATGCTCGATCAGTGCCGTGCAGGACTCCACCCAATCACCACAATTGAGGTACTCCACGCCGTTCACCTGGCGGATCTCCGCATGGTGGATATGCCCACAGACCACGCCATCAAGCCCTCGTTTGACGCATTCGTGGGCGATGGCTTCCTCGAAGTCGCTGATGAAGTTCACCGCCGTCTTCACCTTGTGCTTGAGGTAGGCCGACAGCGACCAGTAGCCGTAGCCATAGCGTTCGCGCCAGTGGTTGAGCCAGCGGTTGAGGGTCAGGGTGAATTCGTAGGCGGAATCACCGAGGAAGGCCAGCCAGCGGTGATAGCGGGTGATCACGTCGAACTGGTCACCGTGGATCACCAGCAGCTGGCGGCCGTCGGCCGTGGTGTGAACAGCCTCGTCGACCAACTGAATGTTGCCGAGCATCAGGGTCGAGTAGCGGCGCAGGAATTCGTCGTGGTTGCCGGTGACGTAGATCACCTCGGTGCCGCGCTTGCTCATGGTCAACAGACGGCGGATCACATTGGTATGGGCCTGCGGCCAGTAGATACCGCCACGCAGCTTCCAGCCATCGATGATGTCGCCGACCAGGTAGACACGGTCTGCCTGGTAGCGCTTGAGGAACCCGGCCAGGCGCTCGGCCTGACAATCACGGGTACCAAGGTGGACGTCGGATATCCACAGGGTGCGGACGTGCTGCTTGCGGCTGGGCTTGCTGCGCTCGGCGATGCTCATGGGCGGCCTCCGGCTGGGTTTAGCCGAGATTGCGCGCACGCGGTGAAATGACCATGACGAACGAGTGACCATTGCATGACAAGCCGCGGACGGACACGGCGTGTACACTGACCGCTCGATCAGGAGCCGCCAGCCATGCACCAGCTGCTCACTCTGCGCCACTACGACCATGAACAGATTGCCCACAGTCACGAGCATGCCCAGCTGGTGTTCGGTCTCAGCGGCCAGCTGGATTTCGAGGTGGATGGCCGCGGCTGCCAGGTCTCCAGCCTGAGCCTGGCCGTAGTGCCACCAGGGGCCCATCATGCATGCGCCAGCGTCCTGGGCAGTCGGTGCCTGGTACTGGATGTACCGATGGATGGGTGGCTGCAGCAACGCCTCGGCCACCATGCCGATGCCAGTCGCCGCCTGCTGGACAAGCCCGGAAGACTGCAGCTCGACCAGGGGCAAGGGCAGTTGGTCAGTTGGCTGGCATCCAGCCCGATCAACGATGAAGTGATCGGCCAGCAAGGCGCCGCGTTACTGCTGGCCAGTCTGAGCAACACCAATCCTCTCGCTCCGGCCAGCCTCCCACTGACCAGGATCGACGCCTACATCGACCGCCACTGCGCCCACCCGCTGCAGGTTGCCGATCTTGCTCGCCTTTGCGACCTCTCGACCGCGCGCTTCCACGCCCGCTTCCTCGCCGAAACCGGGCGCACGCCAATGGACCATGTACGCACCCGCCGCCTGCAACTGGGTCGCCAGTGGCTGCTGCAGAGCCGTCTGCCGGTTGGCGATATCGCCGCCAAGGTCGGCTATGGCTCGCAGAGTGCATTCACCGCCGCGTTGGTCCGCGAGTTCGGCCTGACGCCCAGGCAGCTACGCGCCGACCGCTGACGCGAGTCGCGCGACAAAGTCCGCGAGCCCCGCGACAGATCGGCACAGGTCATCCATCTAGACTCTGCCGATCATTCAGGAGAGCGGCTTCCATGCAGACCATCGAATGGCAGGACTTCGAGCGCGTCGAGCTGCGCGTCGGCACCCTGCTCAGCGCACGCATCAATGACAAGGCGATCAAGCCCGCCTATGTGCTGGAGGTCGATCTCGGCGAGTTGGGCGTCAAGACCTCCAGCGCCCAGCTCACCGCCCACTATGGCGCCGAGGAACTGATCGGCCGCCAGGTCCTGTGCGTGTGCAACTTCGCCCCCAAACGAGTCGCCGGCGTGCGATCGGAAGTGCTGGTGACCGGAGTCTACGACCAGGACGGCAAGGTAGTGCTGGCCAGCTTCGACAGGCCACTACCCAACGGGGCCCGCCTGGCCTGAGCCACGCCCCAGTAGCCGTAGCGGCATCGGGGGACATGACATCCCCCAAGTCACCTCTCTACAGTGCCCCACTCAACAGCCCAGGTAGTCCATGCAGCACCGCACCGCCCTCCTCGCCCTCCACCTGGGCGCCGTCTTCTTCGGTCTTTCCGGCATCTTCGGCAAGTTGGCACTGGCCGCCCCGCTGGTGATCGTGTTCGGGCGTGCGCTATTCGCCATGGCCGCACTGGGGGCATACACACAGTTCGGCGAAAAGACGGCCCGCCTCGACGGACGCCAGCGCATGGCCCTCGCCGCGGTCGGCTTGCTGCTAGGCGCGCACTGGTGGACATTCTTCGTGGCCGTCAAAGTATCCGGTGTCGCCATCGCCACACTCGGCTTCGCCAGTTTCCCGGCATTCACCGTCCTGCTGGAAGGCCTGCTGTTCCGCGAACGAATCCGCCGCACCGAGTGGGGGGTGGTGGCACTGGTCTGCCTGGGCCTGGTGCTGGTCACACCGCATTTCGACTTTGGTAACCAGGCCACCTTGGGACTGGGCTGGGCAGTACTGTCCGGACTGCTGTTCGCCATGGTCTCGGTCGGCAACCGGGCCACTACCCGGGGGGTGAAACCAGCGCAGGCGGCCTACTGGCAGAACCTCGGCATCGCCGTAGTTAGCTTGCCACTCTCGATCCATCTGCTGGCGGATGTTCGCCCCATGGACTGGCTGTGGATCGCCCTGCTCGGCCTGTTGTGTACTGCGCTGGCGCACAGCCTCTTCGTGGCCAGTCTACGAGTACTCAACGCCCGCAGCGCCTCGGTGGTATTCGCCCTGGAGCCTGTTTACGGCATCGCCTTCGCCTGGTGGATTTTTGACGAAGAACCGGGTGTGCGCATGCTGTTCGGTAGTGCGCTGATTCTTCTGGCTACCGTGATCTCGGCACGCCTGAACCGCAGCCCGATCGAGCCAAAAGGCGCCGGGCACACAGCCTGAGGCATGGCCCTCAGACGCTCGTAGAACGAGGGCTAATCAACGCGAGGGACTCTCTGGGTCCAGGCAAGGAATTCCGGCAAAGGCCACCAGTCTTCCGGTGAGCTTGCCACCGCCCTCCCACTCGATATCCAGAATGACCCAACGAGCTCCTTGCCGGGTGAGGAGCACCTGGTCCGTCCACCGATAGTCGTCATACGCAAGATGTGCCGAAACACGGGCGACATCACCCGCGACGCGAGTGGTAAGAGACGAAAGAGATTTGGCCCCATCTGCCTCCAGGAAGAATGGATCCTGATCGATCATATGCGGCTTCATGTCCGTGGGAACTACCCGCGCACAGGAGTGCTCATAGGCGGCCTGCGCCTCCAGGGCTCCCATCAGCTCCTTGCCGAACAAACCGCGCCCAGACGCATACCTCATGTCGGCATCATTCGCTGACTCCTGAGCATCGGGACTTATACGCCAACGATAGAACTCCTCCACCACCTGCGTCGGCGAACGCTCATCCGCCCATGAAGCCGGAGCTACCAGCCCCGCGATCAGCAGAATCGCCAATGCGCCAGAACGAAGCGACCCCGCCTCGCGGCATACCCCCCTGGCGCCGACCGAAACAGCCCACTGCATACCAATCACTCCAGACAGCCCTCTCGAACGGTGGAAGCAAGTCGTCCTTGCCGAATCAAAGACACCATGTCAGGACGCATGGCTTCCGGCACTGTGCTTCCTTCTCCAGCGCGCCTCGCAAAACAAAAATGGCGAACATCCCGATATTTAGAGCACGAAAAGTAACTGCAGATAACTCAGACCCTTCAAAGAACGTTAAGTCCACGTAGAGCTGAGCTAACGCTAATAGAGATGCAGCTACCGCAAGAATGACAGTAGCAACCCAGCCAACTCGAGTAACCAAGAAAGTACGAGGGCAAAAAGCGAAGTAGCAGAGTGCAGCAATAGACGCCCCAGCGTAAAGCGTCATGACAATGCCCTGGCTGGTCAGAAAAAATAAATATCCGAATGCAATGAGAAATGCAGCCCCTACCGCCAGCACATGAAGCAGAAAAATCAGCACAAGGAAGGCCGTTTTCATCTGAAGAGAAGCAAGATCGGATGGAATGGCTGAATCATTGAAAGGCGTCCATAAGCAAGTAGGTTCCAGGTGATCGTTGATACTGATCTATCAGCGGCACCAGCCTCTTGAAGTGCTCAGTATTGCAATGCACGTCCAATGCTTCCCGATCAGGCCACTCCTCTATAAACACGAAGTGCCCGGGGTCTTTCTGATCAATATAAATATCATACGACACACATAGCGCCTCTTCCTTGGTCCTCGCGACTAACTCTCGATAGAGAGGCATGACATCTTGAATGTGCTCCGGCCTGATGAAATCATGGGCTATTACTTTGAGCGTTGAGTTAATCCACTTATATCAAAAGCGCAGTTTTTTGGCGCCCAGCGAATAAGGCGAGCGGCAGTTGAGCGCATTGTTAGGCATCTCCACTCATATTGCCTGGGAAGCCGTCGTAGAACAGTGCGATATGAAGGCCTTCCTCAGATTCGCGAAAGAGGCATTCGGTTTTTGATGTTTCTTTTTGTTTGTACGGACGCTGCTCAAAGAGCTTAGGAGCATCAGAAGTCCGAAAGAATGGCCCTCACGCTTGTAGATCCAGCGCCCTTTATATGCGCCGTTGAGCCAACGCTCGTAGATCACTGTGCTGTGTTTCGGCTCGGAATTCATGAAGATGCCTAACGTTTGATTAAGAGGCAGGCTTTAGCCGGTCCCGAGTGAGCGAAGCGAACGACTTGAACCAGTTGCTAGGCGTCTCTACGTAACGCTTCAAGTTCCTCTGGAGTCAGCTTTTTTGTCTGAGCGTAGCCTTGAAGATAATTAGCCAGAATTGACGTGACTTCTCTGAAACACTCCAATATTTCGACCCAGCTAAATTCAGGGAATTTTAAATCCGTATCAGAAATCAAGAACTCAATGGTCCGATCTTCGTCCACAAGGTTTGATATTGCATCGTGGATATGTGAGCCCGAAAAGTGAACATAGCCAGATAAATTTGAATAGACATCCGGCAGCCACGGATAGTCGCTCTTACGTATTTCTACAAGGTGTGCATCCGTGAGTCTCTTTCCATTCGTGTCCTTCAGCTTGTCGATGCGCGCACCAGCTAACAAATTTGTGGCAAAGGTGTGCGGCTCTGCGACCAGCCACGCAGCGGAGAATCGTAATGCAGTATCAATGTGCATTCGAAGCAATGAGCGTGCACAGACCATGTTCCACGCCTGAACCATTGCCGTGACAGCACTCGCGGTGCTTATGCTCCTCTTGATGGCCGCGAATACTACCCAGTCGAGTGGAAACATTGGACTGCCAGAAGGCCCGACAACTTGCATTCCGAGCTTCAACAGTTCGTCACTGTCTTGTTTAAGCGACAGTAGTAACTCCCTGACGAGTTCGCTCTGTGGAGGATGGTCACTATTCATGCCGGAGGCACCTAGCGCTATTCATCAGCGGTAATTTTGGCGATAGACAAAATTATCCGCTGCATGATTTTGTTAGACTCTTCGTTGACGCTGGAAAATGATGCGTTCGTAGTGCTCAGAAACTCACTTTTGGCAGCACAGCGTAGTATGTATGATATGTTTTGAGTCATGGAGCCAGATGCCTTTATATAATGAGGAACGATTCGAGGCTCTTTTACTTCAATTGGAAGCACGACTAGGCAATCTTTTGGAGTTAAAGGCATAAAAACGTACTGCCTACCTTCGTGACGCCCAAATATATTACATACATCTGGCAAAACAAAATCTGGAGTTTCTGAACGTACGACAACCCAACGACTGTACATTATTGGCCTAGCTAACTTATCGTAGAACTCGTTCTGGCTGTAGAGTGTTTCATAAACATCTCTCATGTACCGCTCGTCTTCCGCCTTATCGGCCCCCACTTCGGAGGCGACCAAGGGAGCAACAAATTTCTTTAATGACTCCACGAAATGAGGGTTTCGTATCCTCTGAATTACTATGAAGCCGATCAACGCCTCGCGTTGAGGCCGGTTCAAAGGTTCCACATCTAACATCATTTGGATAGGTCGAACCGCATCTCCCTCCAAAAGTCCAAAATATGCCTCTAACCTGTCAGAGTATAGGTTTTTTCTAAAGCCCCAGCTGCCAAAGGGAGTTTCCTTTTTTTCCTCTATCCCTTCTGGTGTCTTGATGTTTCTGTAGACAAATTGACTTTCTGACCAGTATCTTTTGATGAAGGACTTCGGGATAAAATGATTGTTTTCAACTGCCTTAGGTGTAATGGGTTTTTTATTTGGATTTTTTCCCTTTCGTAGGGCGGTAACTGTTTTGGGTTTCCATCTTTCATTATATTTGCGCAACCATATTTGGCTTGCAAAGTTTCGTGCAGTATTCGATATTCGCTCCTTACCTTCTAAACTGAAACATTGCTCGCGCTCTACATGCTGGTCAATTTCATTTGTAGCCCGCCCGTTCATTCGATCAGATGCGACTTTTTCTGAAGTAAATAAGATTAATTTAGCTAGCTCATGCGCCATCTCTTCACGAAGATTTATATGCAAGTCCTCCATTTGAGGATTCGCAATATCGAGCATTTCCTTTATTATCGAGCTAACTACCTCGCCCCAGATCTCTGCTAGCTGCTGAGCCTTTTCTGGAGAAGCCGATGGATCAATCTTGTATATATGGTTCAGCATCACTATGAAAGCCTAACGTTTGGTTAAGGGGCCGGCTTTAGCCGGTCCCGAGTGAGCGAAGCGAGCGACTTGAACCGTTTGTTAGAGCGGTGCACGGCGATGGAAACCTAAATATAGCTCTTTGAGTGGTTCAGGCAGGGTGTGCCAGTAGGGCGCTGCTTTTTCGCCTGGAACCTGCCAGAACAAATTTTCAGTAAACGATACATCAATGCAGTTGCGAATTTCTTTTGTGCAATTCTCGAGGCTGTTGCTGATAAATATGAATAGCTTTGAGTGGCTCTCGTAATTTGTGCCTTTACACATTTCTGCATTCAGCGCATTAGCCAGACTGCCGAACCAAGAGTATGCAAACTCAGGGTCTAACTCGCCCCAAAGTCGAATGTGCTCACGATCAGCTTTGGCGGTAATTTCAGGGAAATTTGATCTGACGAAATTATATAGATCTAGGGTTGCTTCCATGCCTTTAGCTCTAACGCCTGAGTTAAGCCGGGCCGCGAAGCGGCGTCGGCTTGGACGAATTGTTAGGCGTCATTCTCGGAGTCATCCGAAGTGACGCCGATTGCCTGAACAAACTCATTAAAGCTGGGGGCTATAGGGACAGCGGAACTTGGGCCCGCGATCGGATCAATCATGACCACCTCACGAGGTACACCGCTGCGGACATCGAGAGCGATTCGCTCCATACCGCCATTGCCTCCGAAGAAGAAATAGCCAGGGAAGAACTCCGCAAGGAAGGAGTCAGAGATTGACTCGATAATTTCCCGTACTGGGTCCAAGCAGAACCACAGAGGCTCAGCCGCCAGTTCTCCCTCCCCTCCATTTGAAGTGGCCAGTAATTCTAACAAGCGGTCTGGCAACTCGACGGGGCTGCGCGTGACCAAGGCTTCGATTTCATCCGCAGTGGCGCCGGGCTTGAAATGCCACGTGCGGTCTGGCTGCGACAACAGGTCACGAAGGTTCATGATGACGCCTAACGATTAAGCTAACGGGCGTCCAGCGAACGAAGTGAGCGGCAGTTGAGCGCATTGTTAGGCAACCCTTGCGATGCGCTGCAGCCTTTACCAGCTTAACAAGAGAGATTGAGCTTCTCATAAGTACCTCGCATCTTCTTCAATGTCTTGTAGCAGCAATACAAGAAATTGACTCATCCCTGAATCTATATCTGTGCTCGCGGAGGAGTTGCAGATATTTCTTACAGTTTGCGCAAATAGCTTGAACTCTACTTCATCTAGGTCGTCAGCCTGGAGCATGTCCATGCCTCCCTCATCTAGAGGCCAAAGCACCTTCGCCAGTACGGCCGCTGCCTTTCCCTTTTCCGAACGAAGCTCCTCCGCCAACCACATGAAGTCAATTGTTCTCAGATCGTGCACGGATTGCTTGTTGATAATTATGGAGCCGGCCATTACTGCACTCTCTGCTAAGGGTACCTAACGATTAAGCTAACGGGCAGACAAAAGCGTAGCTTTTGGCTGTCCAGCGAACGAAGTGAGCGGCAGTTGAGCGCATTGTTATACCCCTTGCTCCGGTGTATATGATCTAGTCCCTTTGCAACGTGGGTATTTGCTGCAGCCCCAGAATTTACTACCTGGATTTTTACCTTTCTTTGCCGTTCTTAAAGACATGAGAGAACTGCACCTTGGGCACGTGACTATATTTTGACTTTTTCTTTCTGAATTTGGGGTTGGTGGCGTAACTGGTTGAGTGCTATTTGTTCCGCTTGGGAGTTCCGCTGAGGTGGTTGTTACTCTGGGTGGAGTGCTTTTGGGACTGAAAGATATAAAGAACCAAAGTGCGGCGCCCCCGCTCAGCAAAATTGGCAGAGACCCTTTCCAGCCTGCTACACCACCATGATGCGAGCAAGCACCTGAACGGCCAATTGATGGTGACTTCCAGCCGCTATTGCACGTGACAGGGCCGATTATTAGTTTCAGCAGTATAAGTGTGAGGATAAATACTGCTGCGGTGAATTTCTTTAAATGTCTCTCAATCATCGAGGCTCGCCGAGAGCTGAATTTCTGGATGGGTATAACGATTAAGCTAACGGGCAGGCAAAAGCGTAGCTTTTGGCTGTCCAGCGAACGAAGTGAGCGATAGTTGAGCGCATTGTTAGGTTTCATTGCTCGATTTTATTTTTTCACTTCTGGAATGAGCTAGTAGTACAAGAAATTTATCGGATAGCTCTCTTCTTGCAATGTGTGTGTCTTCACTTACCTGCCAAGAAATACCGTGATCTAGGTGGATTCCCGGAAATGCAATGTGACTGTCAGTTGATTTGTGGCGTTGTGAGGACTCAAATTTTGCTAGCGGAACTCTGAGGCGATTAAAGTCATTTTTTACGGACCGAAAATGTTCGGTAAGATCGTTGGAGGCTGAAACAACTCCGTCGCTAATTCTCTGAGACATTGTTCGGATGACTTCGTATGAGCCCAAGACCCATAGATAAGACGTAGTGATGCGCTCCCCTAGCTTTATTGACTCGTCAATGGAGTTATTTAATGTCTCAAAATTTGCTAGATACTCAGCGTCAGCTTTGATGAGGTCAGTATCTATTTTCCCCAGGCTTTGTATGATCGGGAGCATGAAAGGGTCAAAGCGTGCGGTGGCTACAGAGACTTTAATCCACTCTTCAAGGCGGGCATCTGGATCCATTTTGATACCTAACGTTTGGTTAAGGGGCCGGCTTTAGCCGGTCCCGAATGAGCGGAGCGAACGACTTGAACCAGTTGTTATGTGACTTGCTTAATGCTTCTATACAGGTTCCTGAGCATGGATTTTTCTTCTTCATCTTCAGTGGTTAGCCCCTTTAGTGTTATGTATGCCAGTTCTTTGACTTCGTCCAGCGTTTTTCCAGAGGCACGCACTATATCTTTGAAGTGATGAAATTTCCGCCCTTTCTCCTTCAGCGCAACTTGAAATGCATACCCGCCATCTTGGCCATAGATGCGAATTAAATCATGGCCGTGCTGTGCGCCTACGTATGGTTTGTCTGATTTTGTTTTGCCTTGATACCAACTTGTGCCGTGAGCGAATGAGCTAATGTTTCGGTAGCAGGTCAACACCTTTGCACTAAGGTTCTTATCTTTTTTTGTTAAATGCTCAATGCATGTGCTGCCGACTATTTTGTAGCCCCACTCCGGATGATAAGTGAGATGCTCGTACCTTATATCGTTGCCACATCCCTCACGCTCGCAAGTGCCAATAAGATCCCCTAAGTCATCAATAGACATTAGGAACCAGCCACTGTTTGGCTCTACGTGCCCATGCTCCCGTGCATGACATCCTTTGCACAGTGTTGCGCAGTCGCTTAGAGCGTATTCCCAAGGTTTTTTATTGGGAATATATAATTCATGGTGAACTTGAAGCACTACGTTAGGAGGCGATCTGTGGCATTTTAAACACCTATTTCCATCCCTCAGCTGCACTCGCCGTGAGAACTCGAACCACCTGTCGTTTGTGTATAGATTCTTCTGTTTAGCCATGAAGGTGATCTGGGTTCACATAACGATTAAGCTAACGGGCGGACAAAAGCGCAGCTTTTGGACGTCCAGCGAACGAAGTGAGCGGCAGTTGAGCGCATTGTTAGCCTCTCACCGAGCATGCGTCCGGCTTTGGAAGAAGCAGCCATAGCGCTATTGCAACCAGAGCGTGTACTGCTGATGCGATGTAGTAGGCCGGAATTAAGTTTTCAAACCCATTAACGACGCCATGCTTAATTACTTGGTCGGCAGCGCCGCCGATGAAGAAAGCTGCGAAAGCTCCCCATGCAAGCCATGCTGCTCGGAAATTGTAGCGCCATGCGGCTAGTGCACACACTATAAGAAAGGCGCCACGAACAACCGAGCTAGATATTTTCAGTGCTGCAACCTCATGGCCCATCGGCGCATAAAAGCCCTGGAGATAAAGTGCAGGTATGGTAATCAAGACCACTAATCCGAAGATCCCTACCAAGGCGCAGATCGTTTTTATGGCGATGTTTTTCATGTTGGTGGCTAACGATTAAGCTAACGGGCGTCCAAAAGCGCAGCTTTTGGACGTCCAGCGAACGAAGTGAGCGTCAGTTGAGCGCATTGTTAGCAGCGCTCCGGTGTGTATTCGCGCGGGTTCAAGCAGGTTTTGTCGAAATTAGCAGACTGCTCTTC
>NZ_JACVAM010000006.1 GCF_014851865.1 Pseudomonas sp. PDM16 | reverse complement strand
TTCTACGGCGCGAAGCTGGCAACGGCGGACTTCTACTTCCAGCGCCTGCTGCCTCGCATCCTCGGTCTGGAGGCCGCCATCCGCGCCGGCAGCGAGCCTCTGTTCGGCCTGGCGGCCGAGCAGTTCTAGGGACTGGCTTGCTTGCCGGGTGATCGTCGCTGCATGCCGGATTACGGCTCAGGAGGCATGCGCTCTCGCCATGAGCGATGCCCTTTTCCGTGGGTGCTCCTGGTCTGCCTTGAGAGAGTTGACATATCGAGGTGGACCGTCCGTAGGGAAGGCGGAGACTCGTCTGTAGCCTCACCGCTATACTCGCGGCGTGTGGAGGACTGCCTATGCGACTTTCACTGCGCTTCTCGTGCTTGGGGCGAAAAACAACAATGCATGCTTCGTCGACCGGTGAGGTGGCGCGGCAACCCACCTTTTAGACAGTGCTTTGGAGCCGTATGCGGGCGAGTAGGGATGCCTCCGGGGAGTGGCGGGCAGATTTTTCGAGTTCGGATACATTACCGAGCTCTCTTGGCGGCTCGTGGCGCCGGGACCTTCTGATTTGTTTGTTGCTAGGGCTCAGCTTCTTTCTGATCTATAACGCCAATCTGAGGTCTATCGGCGCCGCCGATACCTATTCGGCGCGCTATCTCCCCCTATCGATCTGGAAGCACCACAGTCTGACGCTGGACCCGGTCGTATCGATTGCCGCTCAAGGCAGAGCCATTCCGCCTCAGAAAGGCCGATCGAATCTGGCGTATTGGATGATCAAGGCGCCCACGGGCAACATTGTTTCCCTATATCCCATCGTGACGCCTGTAGTTGTCGCACCGTTGTACCTGCCGGCAGTAGCCTATCTCGACGCCAAGGGCTGGCATCCGCAGCGAGTCGACTATGTCGCGCGGGTCATGGAGAAGCTCAGCGCGTCGCTGATGACGGCAATGTCGGCAATGCTTCTTTATCTGCTGCTTCGTCGACGCAGCCCCCCAGCAACCGCAGTCTTGCTGACAACCGCCTACGCGTTGGGAACGACGGCCTGGGTGGTCAGCAGCCAAGCATTGTGGATGCATGGTCTCGGCGGGCTGCTGGTGATAGTGCTTCTGTACTTACTCACTGGACCCTGTACGTTTCGCCGTGCACTAGGTGCAGGGCTTGCCTGCGCGCTTCTGGCTTGTAACCGGCAGCCTGATGCGATTCTTGCTGCGGGTTTCGCGCTCTATGCCATTCGATGGGCCGGCCCACGTTTTCCACTTTTCGTCATTGCAGGTGCTGTACCGGTCGGGCTGGTGCTGGCCTACAACATACTGGTGGTGGGGCATATCCTCGGTGGTTACGGCCTGATGGCCGGGTTTGACCGTCATGCCTCGCAGGTAGGCGAAGATGTCCTCTTCGGCACAGGCGTGATGCTGTTCAGCCCGGTCTATGGATTGTTCGTATTCTCTCCATTCCTGCTGTTTGTGCCGTTGTTCCTGTATTCCGTCCTGCGAGATCGGGATTCGCGTGCACTTACCCTGCTCGTAGGTGGTGCCCTGGCACTACAGGTGCTTTTCTACGGCGCAACGCACTGGGTGCAGGGGCAGAGCTGGGGAGGGCGCTATCTCACGGGCGCGATGCCCATCTTGGTGTGGATGCTTTCTCCAGTTTTCCAACGCCTGCGAGCGATGGGGCGAGCCCTCTTCATCATGGCATGCGTCGCAGCGGTGGCTATCCAAGCCGTGGGCGCTTTCTGCTACACAGGTAATGCCCTTGGGTTGGCGGTGGCTGCCAATGGTCCGGTAAACGATAAAGCCAGCTGGGAAAAGGCGGTTTGGGATATCGATAACGCCCCCTTCGTCTCTGAGTTCAAGTTTGGGCGTGTCGCCCCCGACCTTGGAGCGGTTGCCGGCAATATCGATCAGGCCGAAATTCGTGATGATGGTGCCGGTCTGCGCCTTGTGGTGTCTGGTTGGGCTCTCGTAGGTGGGCACACCCCGCTGGACGTCTCTCTGATAGTAGATGGGCGCGTGATCGGCTTCGCCAACACCTTCTTCCACCGCCCCGACGTCAGCCAGGGACTTGGTGAGCCAGAAGCGAGTGGCTGGGAAGTGTCGCTACCCATCGAGGGCTTGGCTCCAGGGGGGCATGCGGTGAGTGCGCTGGTGCGCGCGCACTCGGAAGGCCAACAACACCTGCTGGCATCGCGTGAGTTCATGATCGCCCACGACCCCGCTCTTGCTCAGGCGGCACGCCGCGCGTCGGCTATCCTTGCCGACCGTCAGGATCAAGCAGGCTACTGGCTCACCGAGTTTTCCAGGGGAACGCAGTACGTGGTGCAGAGACGGGAGCTGAACATCTTCTCCAATGCTGCTCTGATCGAGCTCCTGGCACCGGTGGCAGGACAGAGCGGTCTCACCGACTCTGTGGAGCGGGCGCGAGGATTTCTGGGGGAGCAGATCGAGGACACCGGCCTTGTGCGTTACCACGGTAGGACCGAGTTGCCAACGATGGGTGTGGCAGAGTGCAGAATCACTCCCGATGCCGACGATACGGCTCTCGCGTGGCGACTCGCTCCGAGCGAGCGCCCGGAACTGCTGGCGTCGGCGTTGGCTACGCTGAAGCAGTACCGGACGCAGGATGGCCTCTACCAGACCTGGCTTGAGCCAAGAGAGCGCTTCTTCTGCATCGATCCGGGCAAGGATCCGAATCCGCCTGATATAGGTATCCAGCTTCATGTTTACCTGTGGCTGGCCAAGGTGGATCCGCCTGCGGCTCGTGCACATTGCGAGGCGCTGCAGAGGCGCGAGGCCGACGAGTCTCTCTGGGTCTACTATCGCCTCGCACCTCCGATCGTTCTTCTGCGTCTGCACGATGTGAGCGAGGCTGGCTGCCCGTTGCAGCTGCCTCGGGAGAGGTTGCAGACCACGATTGAGGGCCAGGAGGTCTGGATCGAACTCCTCGATCATCTGCGCCACTTCGAGAGCGGCAGTGACCTTACTCCTGAGCGCTCAGAGGCTGTTGATCTGCTGCTGCGCCGGCTTGCCGCCGACGATTTCGCACTATTGATGCGTGATCCTCCTCTGCTCTACCACAACGACCTGAGCGCAACCGTTAGCCGCTACTATTGGTCCGAGCCACTGGGTTATGCCCTCTGGACGAGGCTCTATTACGAGAACGAGCACCTGCGATCCGCGGTTTCGCCCTATGGACAGAACTCTGAAGAAGGCCATGGCCGGCCATGAGTAACGGCGCTACGACAAATCTGCGTTCCTATTCGGCTCGGCAACTGCTGCGACTCTTGTCCTCCATACGTTTCGACGAAGTGTTGGTATTGCAAGGAACTCCGGTGATCGGGGCGATCATGGCGCTCGCTGCCGTGTCGCTTCACGACTGGAGCAGGGCTGTCATCTTCGGTGCCGGCAGCCTGTGCCTGGTGGCACATGTGTTCGTCATGAACGACTGGGCGGGTATCGATGGAGATCTGCGAGATCCGCACCGTGGCACCCGGACATTTGCATCGAAGGGGGTGAGCCGCGGTGCCGTCGGATTCCTTGCCGCTGTCCTCCTGGGCGTGACTCTGCTTCTGTTCTCCTTGCTGGGGCCAGTCTCACTCCTTCTTGCGATTGCGATCCTCGGTTTGAGCACGCTCTATTCGGCGCCCTCGATCCACATGAAAGGCCGGCCGGTCCTGGGTTCAGTCCTTCATCTCGTGGGCGGAACGCTGCATTTTCTGCTCGGTTATGCGACCTTTGCCGCCGTCGACGTTCGCAGCACGGTCATAGGCTGTTTCTTCGGACTGATCTTCGCCGCCGGCCACCTCATGCACGAAACCCGCGGATACGAGGGTGATCGGCTCAATGGCATCCGTACCAACGCTGTCGCCTTCGGCAGGATGCGAAGCTTCGTTGCGGGGATGGTCCTGTTCACAGCCGCCTATGGGGTGCTGATCGCCCTTGCGCTGTTCGGCCAGCTACCGGAGCTGCTGGTGTTCACCGCTGTGCTCTTCCCGGTGCATGTCTATGCCTCCTTGAGGGCCGTGCGCGGCAACCTCAGCGTCGAGAGCCTGCTTGAGTACCAGCGAGTCTATAGACTGCTCTACGCCCTTATTGGCACCATGCTGGTTGGATCAGTCCTTCTGGATTGGTGAGTCAGCCATGGCAGGCTGACGGCCTCTGCTGTTTAACTTTCTATCGTGACCTCTGCCGCCCAGAATCATGCACAGCACCTCCCCTAGCCTTGTCGTAATTACTCCTGTCTTCGAAGATGCCGAGGCCTCTGCCCGCCTTTTCGCGGAGCTGTCTGCGATTTTTGGCCAGCGTGTCTATGTGGTGGTGGTGGATGACGGTTCGGTGCGCCAGCCAGTCGAGCTCAGCGCTCTGACTGCCGCAGGTGTGAGCGGCACGCTCATCCGGCTGCGCCGCAACGTCGGACACCAGCGTGCCATCGCGATTGGCATCGGCTACGTAGCAGGGAACATGAGCGTGGCGCAGGTCGTGGTCATGGATTCCGATGGAGAGGACCTGCCTGAATCGATTCCGTTGCTGCTGAAGGAGCTGGCAGCCGCGGATGTGGATCTGGTCGTCGCCCAACGCAAGGCACGCGTCGAGACCTTACGCTTCAAGGCCTTTTATTTCGTCTACAAGCGGCTGTTCAAGATACTGACCGGGCGTCAGATCAGCTTTGGCAATTTCATGGCGCTGAAGCCGGCTGCCGTCAAGCGGCTCGCGGCGATGCAGGAACTTTGGATACATGTGGCCAGCTGCGTGCTTGGTTCGCGGCTGCGGGTCCGTACCTGTGCGCTCGATCGCGGCCCTCGCTACGCTGGCCAGAGCAAGATGAACTTCGTAGGCTTGGTGTTGCACGGGTTTCGCGGTGTCATGGTATTTGCCGAAGATGTACTGGTGCGTGTCGGCATCGCTTCAGCAGTGGTCGCCATGCTGGCTCTGGTCGGGGGGCTGGCAACGGTCGTGCTCAAGGTGTCGGGCTTCGCCACTCCCGGTTGGTTCTCGGTAGCACTAGGCATCCTCGCATTGATGTTTCTCCAGACCGGGTCGCTTGCGCTGATCAGCCTCATGCTCACCGGTGTCAGCAAGTCTGGTGTGCATTCGCAGGCGTCCTATGCGCAGTTCATCGACTGCGTCGAGCACACCGTCGCATTGTCAACAGAAGAAGACGGCCGATGAGCCTGGAGCCCCGTACCGCAGAGGTCGTGCGATTCGTCATCAACGGCCTGATCGCCTCTGCGGTCCATTACGCGGCCCTGAGCTTCAATCTGCGGGTACTCGAGATGTCGTCGGCGGGGCTGGCCAATTTTTTCGCCGCCTGGTTCGGCATTGCCGCGTCATTCATCGGCAGCCGCTTTTTCGTTTTCCGGAACAGGGAGGAGGCAATGGCACAGCAGGCCATGCGTTTTCTCGCCTCATATGCTGCCATCGCCTGCTTGCACGGACTTCTGCTCTATGCCTGGACTGATCGACTCCATCTGGACTACACCGTGGGTCTCATTCTGGCGGCGATGATGCAAGCTGTACTGAGTTATCTAGGCAATAAATTGCTGGTCTTCAAACCGGCATGAAGACGACAAAGTTCCTCATCGCCTCCTTGTTGTTCCTGGTTCTTGTCTGCCTGATCTACTGGGTCCATGTCACCTTTTTCCAGGTCGACGTGGTTTTCTACAGCGCACTCCTTGATGGCTTGTTGGCCGTCGCGATTGCTGCTGCCGCCCTCTGGCGCATGCCTGTCTTCGCTGCATTCGGCTCCTTCGAAAAGCTGCAGATGGTGCTCATCTGGCTGCTGACCGCATACGGACTCGCTATCTCGGTACCAACCGTTCTCGATCGATCACTGTCGTTCTACATTCTCGAGAAGTTGCAGCAACGGGGTGATGGAATCCAGCAAAGCCGCTTCGCCGAGGTCTTCACTCAGGAATACCTGGAGGAGCATCGGCTGGTGGATGTGCGTCTGACCGAGCAGCTCCAGTCGGGCACCATTCGCATCGACAACGGCTGTGTTCGGTTGACGCCCAAAGGCGAACAGCTGGCGAGCTTCAGTCGGTTCTTCCGTACCCACCTGCTGCCGAAGCAGCGATTGCTGCTCGACAGCTACAGTGACGACCTGACCGATCCGTTTCGACATAGCCCCGTACGAGTAGACTATCTCTGCAGGTGAGCTTCTCCTTCAGCGAGCAGCCTTGTGCGGACGATGCTTAAGCTTCGGCGTCCTGGGATGTGCGGCCCTTCATGTTGGGTGGGCATATCTTTCGGATTTTCCAATCTGTTCATGTTCGCTGACAGGCGAAGCGAGGCTTTTTATGCTTGTTTAAACCTCTGAGTGGCGGCCTCGTGGTGAGCGCCCGTACTGGCGGGAGAACGTGGAATGTCTCAGTCGACGCAGAAGCTTCGTTTGAGCGCACTGATTGCTCTGGTCGTCGGCTCGATGATCGGTGGCGGGATCTTTTCTCTGCCGCAGAACATGGCTGAGCGGGCCGATGCCGGTGCGGTAATGATCGGTTGGTCGATTACTGCAGTAGGTATGCTGACGCTGGCATTCGTGTTCCAGATACTCGCCAACCGCAAGCCGGAATTGAACTCCGGGGTCTATGCATACGCCAAGGCTGGCTTCGGCGACTACATGGGATTCTCTTCGGCCTGGGGTTACTGGATCAGTGCCTGGCTGGGGAGCGTCGGCTACTTCGTGCTGCTGTTCAGCACGCTGGGCTATTTTTTTCCGGTCTTCGGCCAGGGTAATACACCCATCGCAATCGGCTGCGCTTCGCTCCTGCTCTGGTCTGTTCACTTTCTTGTGATGCGTGGAATCAAGGAGGCGGCGTTCATCAACCAGCTGACTACGGTGGCGAAAGTAGTGCCCCTGGTCATGTTCATCGTCATCGCTGCCGTCGCCTTCGAAGCCGACATCTTCACCCGTGACATTTGGGGACATGGCAACCCGAAGTTCGGCAGCGTGATGGAACAGGTGCGGAACATGATGCTGGTGACGGTATTCGTGTTCATCGGTATTGAGGGGGCAAGTGTCTACTCGGCGAGGGCCGAGAGGCGAGCCGATGTGGGGCGCGCCACCGTTCTCGGTTTTCTCGGTGTGCTGGCGCTGCTGGTCCTGGTGAATCTGCTATCGCTCGGCATCATGAGCCAGCCCGAGTTGGCGGCACTGCAGAATCCCTCTCTGGCCGTGGTGCTGGAACGTATCGTCGGTCCTTGGGGCGCCTTGCTGATCAGTGTCGGCCTGGCTATCTCCCTGCTCGGAGCATTGCTGTCATGGGCGCTACTCTGTGCCGAGATTCTGTATGCGACAGCCAAGGATAGGACAATGCCGGCGTTCCTGAGCCGGGAGAACAGCAAGAACGTACCAGTCAATGCACTGTGGCTGACCAATGGAATGATCCAGCTATTCCTGTTGATCACACTGTTTTCAGCCGGAACCTATACGAGCCTTATCTATCTGGCATCGTCGATGATTCTGGTGCCGTACCTATGGTCCGCGGCATATGCCCTGCTATTGAGCCAGCGCGGTGAAACATACGAAGAGGCTGCTGGCGAGCGCGCAAGGGATATGTTCATCAGTGGTGTCGCTGTGAGCTATGCGGTGTGGCTGCTCTACGCCGGTGGAGTCAAATACCTGCTGTTGTCGGCGTTGCTCTACGCACCTGGAGTGGTGCTGTTCGCCAAGGCCAAGCGAGAGCAAGGGCAGCCGCTGTTCACACCCATCGAGAGGGTCATCTTCGTCTGTGTGATCATTGGCGCAGGGGGCGCAGCATACGGGTTGTACAGTGGCCTGTTGTCGCTGTGACGTTGAGCGTATTTGGCCGCTGATCGTAGTGACGAGAGTCTGCTTTGCTCGTGAAAGAGGTACATTTTCGCTGCGCGGTGAAGATCACGTAAAAGTCGAGCAATAAAAAGGCCGGCTTGTGGGCGGCATGCTTTGTATTTAACTTATTGAATTAAAAGAATTTAATTTATTGCTAGTGTTGTGACCCATACTTTGCCCCACACCCTAGCTAGGGCTTTCTGCGTTGGTTTCATTTATCAACTATGTGTACGTTTGTCTGTCATTCCTAACAAAAGGCTGATCCATGTCCAAACTTGCTGAATTCAAAGCTCTTGAAGCTCAACTCGCCGCTCAACTTAAGCAGCTCGATGAGCTGAAGAACGATGATGGGTTGAAGCGTGAGATCGAGTTCGAGGAGAAGCTTCGCAAGCTGATGGCGGAGTATGGTGTGGGCCTGAGGAATATCGTCGATCTTCTGGACCCTCAAGCCAGGGCTAGTGCATCGGTCTCCGTGTCTGGAGTGCGTGGTCAGCGCCGGCAGCGTCAGGTAAAGGTCTACAAGAATCCCGAAACTGGGGAAGTGGTGGAGACCAAGGGCGGCAACCATAAGGTACTTAAGGCTTGGAAGGAGCAGTACGGAGCTGCGAGCGTCGAAGGTTGGCTCCAATAAATCTCTGCTTGATCAAAAATAGCCAGGCATCTGCCTGGCTTTTCTTTTGGGGTTCTTTAGAAGGAATAGCAGTTGGCCGCAATCAACCAGGAGGTGGCCTACAGCAGATAGCCCACAGTCATGAGCGCCTTCGCTTCGGCCCTATTTCTCGATCACAGCCAGCATTGTGCGCAGTTTCTCCTGCGTTGCCACCGTGCATGACTGCATCGGTTCGCGAAGCTCATCAGCAATCAAGCCCCGCAAGGCTAATGCGCTCTTGATGACAGCTGGATTTGGCTCAGCGAAAGCCACCTGTATCCAGGGCAGCAAGCGGTAAAAGGTGCTGCGTGCTGCAGCCAGCTCACCCTGTTCCAGCTGACGTAGCATCAACACGTGCAGGTCAGTGTGGATGTGGGAGGAAGCAGATATGGCTCCGGCGGCGCCCAAACATTGGCTGTTAAACATCTGCAGATCTTCACCTGAGAGCACCGCAACATTCCCATCGGAGATCAGCGTCATAGTTGTTTCCAGGTCTCCGCCACAGTCCTTGATTGCCCTGATACGCGGGTGGCGAACGATCCGTCGCAGTGTCTCGCGCTCAATCCTCACGCCGGTGCGGTAAGGAATGTCGTACAGCACCAACGGCACGGTTGCGGCGTCGGCCACGGCCTGGAAGAAAGCCTCCAGGCCTTGCTGAGATGGACGAATGTAGTAAGGCGCCGGTACCAGTAGACCAGCCAGCGAGCGCCGCTGGATCTCCTGCTGAAATTCGAGCAGCTTGCGCAGGTTGTTGCTGGACAACCCCATGATGACCTGCTGTGCAGGTACCCACTGCAGTACGGCGTCCAGCACCGCGAGCTGTTCATCTTGGCTCAGCGCTGCCGCTTCACCGGTGGAGCCGCAGACAACGAAGCCTGAGACCCCGTCCTCCAGCAGCTTGCTCACCAGACACCGCAAAGCAGCGAGATCAAGCTCTCCAGCCCGAAAAGGAGTGACCAATGCCACCCAGATTCCACGAAAATCAGACATGCGATAACTCCTTGTGGCTGACCGTAAAGTCGCCGTCAGGGAGGGTGTGGGATCAAGCGTGAGGGAGGTGTGACCTAGCGCATTGTGTCCTGTCAGCCCATCTGACGGGACAGCGCGCCCCGGTCAAATGAGCGACTGTTTCTTGGATTTATTGGCAACGGTGACATACACGCAAACCTGGGCGAGGGAGCCCAGGAATGGCTGCGCGTGGTCGAAGGTCGGGAGCATTGGATGTCCGTTGCGTGAATCCTGAAGACGATAGTGCGCAACGCTAGATGGGGCTGTCAACTTGCGGGGGCGGAGACGTGGGCACCCGCTCGATGGAGCCATCGCCATTTCTCAGAGGTCTGGATGGACTAGGTTACCTGTCTTCATCCTGGCAGGAGCATGTAAGAGCTGATGACCGATAGCTGCCTCTCAGCAGCGTCTGCTTCCGGCCGCAGCTTCTCCGACAAGGAGGTGCTGGTACATCGCAGGAGAACGTACCTCTGTGACAGATACATATAGTGTCCGAAGAGCCAGGTCACTCGTTCGAGCCCCACGCACCGTCAGCATCTACGTTCTCGAAGTAGTCGTTGTGGGCCTGCTCTGCTACTGACTCCAGCTGGAACATTCGCTCCTTTGCGTCAGCAGCGCTCAGATCGGGGTCGCTACTCAGGTAGCCATCGATTTCTGTCCAGGATGCGGCAGCCGCCCTGGCAAGTCTGCGACTGCTCTCGCGAAGGGTTTCCATTGCGATATCTGGGAGAGGCCTTCTGATGGCAGCAGGAGGGGTGTGCTCTGTCAGCCCATTCCCTCCCTGAGTCTGGATCCACAAAACTGGATTAGTAGACGTTAGCGTCTGGTCATATCGCAGTGACCGCGATTGGCAAGCTTGAATCGGTACATTTGGGCGAGTAAGAGGGCGCAAGGGTAACAGCCGCATTTGCTCATCAATGTCTGTTACAGAGCAAGCGCGCATGGCGGCACCTAGGTTCTTTTCTTCGGTGTCGATGGGGTGATGCTCAAGCAGATAACGTTCCAGTTCGGCTTGCGCCTCGTTGCGCTGATCACGAAGCGCTAGCAACTGTTCGAGTACGGTGTTCATGGCTCATTACCTCTCGGTTCTTTAAGTGTAAGAACCTGGCACGAAGGAGTAGATCCTACTGTTTACGGCTGGCTCGGCAGCCAGTCGCAGTACACGAACCATCGTCACTCGTATTCTGCTAGTGCTGCATCTCGAGCTAGTGATCGCAAGCTCACAGAGAGGAAACGAAATAACACGAGAAATCACGGCAAGTCGAAAATTACAGTGACTCTGTGGTGTCTACCGTCCACAGCAGCCGAGGACATCCAGATGCGTCATCCCTATCGAAGTGACATAAGTGGCCTGCGGTTGGCTCTAGAGCTCTGCCAAGTTGAGCAGATGGGCAACACCGAGCACGGGCTCCAGTTCATTCTCAAGCAACTAATCCATAGTGCTGAGTTGTCGCCACTAGGTTGCGACGCGGTCAGCGAGCTTGGCTCCATCGCGAATCAGCTGCGGGAGGCTGGCGCCACAGTACCGCCGGTACCGATGGGAAATAGCGCTGAGAGCGGAGTCATCTGCGGGTTGAGTAGAGCCCTGGATCTGGTCGAGAGCCGGATGGCTGAATTGCAGTAATGACCCTGTCCGGTCGGCATCTAGATGTCTTGCCGAGCGGTCAATTAGGGCAGGGCTATTGGTTTTCCAAGTCAAGGCGTCACAACCCGGAGATAAGCCTGGCTCTAGTACGCCTCTTCATACAGGTACGCCACGACCAACCTGCGAATGATCAGAGCCGCATCAATCGACGGTTGATCCGCACGGCGTCCCAAGTTCAAGGCGCCGATCAATGCAGGTAATTGGCTAGCGCGCGATTATCCAATCCGAACGTGCAGAGCGGAGCGGGCTGCTGAGGTCCCATTATCGTAGTGCACTCCGCTGTGCTGATGGGGCTTGAGAGGCGAGCTCACTCCAACGAAATAGGCCGATTGCAACTGTTCACAAACTTCCACACTGGGTCTGCGTGGCATGCAGCGCTCGGATCTTAGGCTACATTTTTTAGGCTGATAAGATCCTGCCCAGCATTGTGCAGTATGCGGTAACGATTGATGCTGGCGGCGGATGCGTAGCTGTACTGCACAGTGGGTGTGTCAACTGGTGGACTGCTACGCAGCGTGATGTGGATGATGTTTCCCGAAGCACGCGATACGGCGAAGTATGAGAAGAGCATGTTGATACCCTCCGTCTGATTTCAGGCGAATAGTGCTGCTAGGCAGTGCGGTGTCGCTCGAAGAAGCTCATGACTTGTTTCTGGGCGTCCTCACGTGGCATCTCATAGCGACGCTGTACAAGGTCGATCAGTTGTTGGGCATCGCCTTTAGTCCGGATCAGCTCATCAAGCGTCAACTCGTCCCAAGCAATACGGGCATAGCCTGCTAATTGTGGCCAGTTCCCTTGGATGATCTCTGCAAGTGTCCTGCTCATTCGAGCTTCTCCTATCTGCATTAGGCCCAATTGGCTGGCAAGCGGATGAATGAGGCAAGTATCTCTGAGGATTTCTGCAGATGTCGGTGCGCTACACCACCTACGCTTATTCTTCACTTAAGTCTGCCAGTGCAAATGTGTGCAAGACGCCGCCTGTGAGGGTGGGCGCGAGCGATAGCCAAGAGTGCCAGCTAGGCAGATGCTCTAGACAGACTTGTTCCGTTCCCTAGAGCTGCCCTCATGCGCGTGCCCATCGCGGTACTAGTGTCGCACCTGTAGTGAAGTGTGCACTCGTGAGCGATGATCTGAATGAGCTGCCGTGGTTGTCGCTCGGTATCTGCTCAGCACGTATTGACTTGGGTAGCCGTGACCGCATTCAGGACGAAGCGCTGGGACTCAACTTCACTTGATATGCAGACTCCCTGCTGGTCATCAGTGAGAATTGAGACCCCTGTGTCTTAAGCGCGTTAGCGCACCGACCTTTGGAAACTGAGCTGTCATTGTCCTCTTCCGGTGCCGGCAATATCGCAGGTGCCGTGCTTCAACCGAGGTCATCATGAACAAGCCCAACGAGCCGCGAAGCCCCAAGCCGTCTGAAAGGAACTCCGGACAAGCCAAGAAAGAAGACGCAGGCAATAGTCAGCAGTACAGGACCCACGAGAGTCAGCAGAAACAGAATGGCCCTCAGTCTGCTGCTAGGGGCGAGCGACAAGAGAAGAAACTTGCCCAAGGTGAAGAGCCGGGCTCTGCTGGAAAATCGAAGAATTCCTAAGTCTGCTCAGCATCAGTGAGCCCCAACATCGATATGGATAGCTAACGTCTACTGAGTCGGTGGGTACAGGCCGCTGAAAGACCCCATGCCATGATCAGCACCGCCTCCCAGCAGGGCGGCGGTGCTGATCATGGCTTTATTGAGTATGCATAGATGGCAGTCCCCCATTCCTGCCACCACACTCTCTGCCTACCATGCTCTCGGCTAAAGTGTGAATCTTCCTTAGCGTCGTCGGGAATCGTCAGGCGAGTACCAAGATGTGCCAGTACTCGTAGGTGTAGGTTCTTTCGCGTACCGGAGAGTGAGGAATCCTTACGTGCGCTTGCGAACAGATTCGCTACCTACATGCGTTCATGCTTGGCGACGTGTGAGCAGAGGTTATCGCGTTAGGCTCCTGCTAACCGATCCCTTCATAAAGCTAATGCAAGGTGCGCACCATGAACCTTGGCATCCTTCTTCTGATTCTACTTTCTGCGCTTCTCATGAGCGCCATTCCTAGCTGGCCCTACAGTCGCACATGGGGATATTGGCCAAGCGGCAGTTTAGGCGTACTGGTAATTGTCATGCTGGCCCTACTTTTTCTCGGGCTCATTTGATCAGGCCTGCTGCTATGAGTGTGTTGCCGCAAGACTATCGACGTCTATGCAAAATCTGCACAGGCCTTAAGCAATTGTCGCGCGATGGCGGTTTCTTGCACGCTGTTTGTCTTCGCTATCAACATTACGTTTTCTTCGGCGTTATTTTTCAGGGGGGGGCCAGATTACTGCTGAGCCCACCATGCAACCAAACAGTACGTCCAAGAGACTTCCCCAGCCAATAATCATCGTGTGGCCAGCAATAGCCAAGCTTCTAGTGGAATCGATGCGACGAGTAATAGAGCCAACTGCAGCAGCACACCGGAGGTGACTCGCCACCCCATAGAGCAGAAAACGTATCCGTGCTGCATGCCGACTGGTCAGCAATTCGGCCCTCATCGAATCAGTGATACCTACGGCAATGATTTGCAGATGCTTGCTACGCAAACCTCGTCGAGTGAGCTGGGACGGCGTGCTTTTCGCAAGACCAGGTCTTGGAGGGAGCCTGAGGCAGTGTGCTGATAGTGTGGCATGAGCTGCTTCTTGGCGGCCCATAAGTGCTGGGATAGGTCTCAGGTTAGGAGATGCTCGATGGTCGATCTGAACGACTGCCAACATCTGTAGATATAGCGAGTGTTAGTGATTGGTGCTAGCAACAACATGGCTACAACCCCTCTGCTCCGTTGGTGAAGCTCTGGCCATCCTTTGGTTACTTTATCTTTGGATTTTTTGGCCTTTCTAACACTTGCCATCCAACATGGGGGTGTCCGTGCACATGCATGATGCAGCTCTTTCCGGTTCTGTTGCTGGGTGGTTTTGGGTTGCCATCACGCCGCCTGCCTTTCATCTCAAAGTACAGGCAGCTAGCAAGGGAGCGCAGCTTTGGAGTAAAGCGTTTGCTGCGCTACAACGGCGAGTTGGCTGAAGGCAGCGGATCAGTAACAGCTGAGTCGCGCATGCATTGCCGTTGGGGCTCATGACTCATCCCCCGGAGAAGTCTAAGCACGCCGTGCTATCACGAAGCCGAGCAGAAATGCGATAGCGATACCAGTGCCAAGGGCTCTCCAGGGTTGCTCATGAACATACTCGTTAGCCACTGTGGCTGTCTGACGTGCTCGTTGTACCACGCTGTCGCTCACATCCTGGGCTGTAGCTCTGGCTTCCGCTATGCGGGTATTGAGCCTGTCTCGGGCCTCGATCAGTTCTTCGCCGGTGAGTGAAGTAGCCTCTTCGAGCAGATCCTCGATGTCTGCAAGCAAGTTATGAAAATCACGGGATACTCCAGACTGCGCGAGGGTGGGAGTGCGTTGGGCTGACTTATCGCTATTGCCCGCTTTGGGCAAATGGTTTTGCGTTTGCATCATTAGCTCCAGTAGTGGCCGGCAAATAGGCCGGTATTGAATTCACATCTTGGGCTGTATTCAGTCTGACAGTCTGTGCGATAGCCAACGCTGCTTGGAAGCATGGTCTATGCGCGCCAGCGAACGGACGCGGGAGTCTGTTTATTGTCACCATCTTTTCCAAGGTGCGCTCAGTGCGTGCCCGCCCCTCATCGGAGAAGACACCATGCCCAAGTCAAGCGAATCAGAGCAGGCGCGAGAACTCATCGATCAGCCTCAAGTCCCAGAGCCGGGATCCCCGCTGCCTAGCAGCAATGACCCCACCAGTCTGCCGCCGCTGGAGGAGCCGGACGAGCTACCAGCAATTACGCGTGAGAGACGAGAGCGGACTACTCACGATCCACAAGACGATCTGATGGATAGCTAGCTAGACCTAAGCAGACCATTGGATGCTGATCCTTTACACGGCTCCCAGTCTGAGCGAAGAGTGATGATCGAACCGAACTAATTGAGCTATATCTTTCGGTTAACGTGACCCATCGCGTCTTCCAGTCTGCTGTTTGGGCGTGCAGGCCAGTGTTGTGCTTGGTTCAGTAATGCCGTTACGAATGCTGGCTCTGAACTGTTCAACTGCTGGCATGCCTTTGCCCGCGGATTAGTAGGAGCCAATTGTATGAATAGTCGCTCCCGCGTGATGACACTCACCGTCGTGCTAGTTCTGGTGATGGTAGCGGTCATTACCTTGACAGCAGCTTTATACCTATCGTCTCTTGAACTTGATGCGATGCGCCAGCAATCCAGAGCCTGGGAAATCTATTCGCTGAGCTTGTATGAGCGATCTCTGATAGAGATCCCACTTGATGTTGCGGGGCGCGGAGAACCGTCCAACGTCTTGGTAGGTAGGTGGTTGTAGATGGCAGGCTCATGTACCCATGGATGCACTACCTGCGGCGCAACCTATCCGGCAGAGATGCTCACTTGCGGGCAAATCTTTTTTGCATGAACTTGGGATAAGTGCTGGCAAAACCCGCTTTGACCAAAGGGGCGCGCTCAATTCGGTTGACAGTAAAGTTCAATGCGGTGTTCGCGGCCATCGTCCACTAGGGCACATTGTTCCTCATCGATCCGCACTCCATCCAGCCATAGCGACGGGGCTGTACCTTCTTGTTGCACGACCTCTATACGGTACAGAGTGGCGCCGAACTGGTAGTCCAGGCTGAAGCCAGGCCAGCCTGCCGGTAGCACCGGTTGAAGGCGCAAACTGTTGGCGCTGCGCTGAAGACCTAGCAGTGATTCGACGATCAGCCGGTACATCCATCCGGCCGCCCCGGTGTACCAGCTCCAGCCACCTCGCCCTGCGTGCGGATCCACCGCGTAGACATCGGCAGACACTACATAGGGTTCTACCTTGTACTGCTCGATGGCCTCCTTGCTGCCGTGGCTGATCGGGTTGATTAGGTGCAGCAGATCCCAGGCGCGTGCGCTATCGCCGAGACCGGCGAAGGCCATGCTCGCCCACACGGCGGCGTGGGTGTACTGGCCACCATTTTCACGTACGCCGGGCACGTAGCCTTTGATGTAACCAGGATCGAGTGCACTCATGTCAAAAGGCGGGTTGAGCAGTTGCACCATCCCCAGGTCGCGACGCACCAAGTGCTTATCCAGGGAGTCCATGGCGCTGTGTTGGCGCTGCGGCGCTGCAGCGCCAGAGAGCACCGACCAACTCTGGGCAATGGAGTCGATGCAGCATTCCCCGTTGCTTGCCGAGCCTAGCGGTGTGCCGTCGTCGAAGTAGGCGCGGCGGTACCATGCGCCGTCCCAGCCATGCTCCTCCAGACTGAGGCGCAATGCTTCTGCCTGATCCGTGCAGCGTTGGGCAAACTCTGTGTCTCCGCGATCAAGAGCGATACTGGAGAACTGCTGCATCACCATATATAGGAAGAAGCCCAGCCATACGCTCTCTCCTTGGCCCTTTTCGCCGACACGGTTCATACCATCGTTCCAGTCGCCGCAGCCGATCAGCGGCAGGCCGTGGATGCCTCGGGCCATGCCGTGCTCGATGGCGCGCACGCAGTGTTGGTATAGATTGTCCTTATGGGACGAGCGTTGTGGTAGGTCGTAGTAGGACTCTTCACCGGGGTTTAGTGCTCTGCCTTCGATATAACTGACCAACTCGTCGAGCACCCCCAGATCACCGCTGATACGTACATAGCGGCTGGTAGCCAGGGGCAGCCACAGGTAGTCATCGGAGCAGCCAGTGCGCACGCCGCGGTCCAGCGGTGGATGCCACCAGTGTTGTACATCACCCTCACAAAACTGATGTGCTGCGCACAGCAGCAGGTGCTGGCGGCTAGCAGCCGGGTTGGCGTGGATCATTGCCATGCTGTCCTGTAGCTGGTCACGGAAGCCGTAGGCTCCGCCGGATTGGTAATAGCCGCTGCGTGCCCAGAAGCGGCTGGCAATCACTTGGTACATTAACCAGCCGTTGGTCAGCACATCGATGGCCGGCTCAGGGGTGCTGACCCGGACCGCTCCGAGGGTCGAGCGCCAATGCGCGCGTACTTCATCCAGTGCGTTGCTGGCCACGCTGCTGCCACGAAAGCGTTGGGCCAAATGCGCAGCAGCCTTGGCATCGCGGCCTGCTCCGAGTCGGAAAACGATTTCGTGGCTGTCCCCGTCGGTTAGTACGAAAGCGACCTGGATGACTGCGCAAGGGTCGAGCCCACTACCTGTACGGCCCGACATGTGCGGCTTGGACAGCGCGGCCGGGGCATTCAGGTTGCCGTTACGCCCGAGGAACTCAGTACGATCACCACTGATACTGCGCGCTGGTGAGTCGACATCAAAAAACGCCACTCGCCCGGGAAAGTCAATGGAGTAGGCGTTGCGCGCGAACAGCACGCCACTGACTGGGTCCTGTTCGGTGACGATGTGCAGAGCCGACTTCTCGCGAAGGTCGCCGAGTACCCATGCCACATAGCCGGTAGCGGATAAGCGCCTCTCGCGCCCTGAGCGATTGTGCACCTGCAGACGTGAGAACTTGATCGAGGCATCTAGCGCCACGTACACCCACAGCTTGCTGTGGAGTCCATCCTCTTCGTGCTCGAAGATGCTGTAACCGAATCCATGGCGGGTGGTGTAACTACCCTGACCAGGGCACGGTAGAGGAGTGGGCGACCAGTAATAGCCGCTGTCATCGTCGCGCAGGTACAGCGCCTCGTCGCTGGCGTCACTGACCGGCTCGTTATGCCAGGGTGTCAGACGGTATTCATGGGCGTTCTCGCTCCATGTGTAGGCGCTGCCGCTTTCGCTGACCACCGTGCCGAATTGCGGATTGGCCAGAACATTGGCCCAGGGCGCCGGAGTGCTCGTACCTTGTGCTAGGTGGATTACATACTCACTGCCATCGGTGCTAAAACCACCATAGGTGTTGCCCAGTAGCAGATCGGTGTTAGCGTTTGATTCGGCAGCGGGCAGGGGCCTTATGGTTCTCATCAGATCTGGATTGAAGCGAGGTAGAGCCGGTCCGCCGGTCCGTCGATGAACCTGTTCGGCCAAGCTGCCGTCACGGTCGCTAAGCACCAGGCGCGACACGGCGAGCATCAGCAGGCGGTCATCGCTGGATAATTGCTGGGCAGGGCGAACAAAGATACCGCCTGGGCGATCAATTAGGCTGGCCTCGCTGCCAGAGGTGACCAGTGCCATGATCTGGTCCTGCAGTTGCTGGCGGTAACCGATCTGGTCCTCGTTCCAGATCACCAAGTCTAGAGCCAAGCCTTTTTGTCGCCAGTAGGCATGGGCCTGCATCAGTTGTCGAACCAACTCGATGTTCGCCGGGTCGGCTATCTGCACTAGGACAATTGGCAAATCGCCGGAAATCGCCTGTCCCCAGAGGTCGGACTGGTTGCGCTGATTGCTCATCATAATGCTGGCGTTGGCACGCATTGCGGCGTTGGCATAGATGATCGAGGCTGCCATCTGCTCGAATAGGCGGGCGTTAGCCTGCGAGGCGTTCAGCTGACGTAGCAGAACCTGGCTGTGGGTCCAAGCCAGACCAAACACGCGGTCGGCCAGATGGCGGTCGCGATACTTATTGACTAGGTGCAGGCAGCCGTCGCGGCTATCACTGATGCCGCTGACCAGGTCGACAATGGCGCTTTGACCAGGTTCGAGGGTAATGCGACAGCGAATTGCCACGATCGGGTCTAGCACGGAGCCGGCGGTGCCGGAGAGACTATCTACGCCGATGTCCAGAGCTGCTGGAAAGACTGCGCTGCGGCCACGGCCGATAAAGCGTGCGCGGTCAGTTTCGTAAGAGATTGCTTCTATATCTGTACCGTGGGCTGCCAACAAATGGCACATCCATGGCACTTGCTCCTGGCTCGATCTTGGTCGGCGGGAGCACAGGATGGCCTGTAGTTCTGGTACCAGCTCGGTCTGTACGAACAGCTTGCTGAAGGCTGGGTGTAGAGCGTCGGCGATGGCCGGAGCAAGGACTACTTCGGCGTAGCTAGTTAGCTCCAGGCTGCGTCTTACGCGGGCACGATTAGTAAGATGTAGACGTCGCAGTTCAATGTCATCCTCGGGTGAGACGACGATCTCCGTATGGCTGTCAAAGTCGCGCTCGCGTACACGGAACTCGGCGCGGGCTTCGGTAAATATCGCCTCGTAGCTTTCCGTGCGACGCAGCGTCGGTTGGTGTGCCGCGGACCAGAAGTCGCCACTATCGACATCACGCAGGTAGCAAAACATGCCCCAGTGGTCTCGGCTGCTATCCTCTTGCCAGCGCGTCACTGCCGTACCGTTACAGCGGCTGTAACCTCCACCAGCGCTGCTGATCATGACGTGGTAGCGTCCGTTGGACAGCAACTGCACGGCAGGGTGGCGGCGATCGGGATCGGTGAATACTCGCAGCTTCGCCTCGCTAACACGCGCGGCAGCATCAGCTGTTGGTGAGTAAGTTGCGTGCAGGTATTGGGCAGCGGTTTTTGGAATACGCTCCTGCAGCAAGAGGGCGGTGGCCTGGAACTGAGGATCGGCCTCGAAGCGCCGTTGCATTGGCTGATCCAGCAGTACATGGGTCAGCGCCAGCAGACTCATGCCCTGATGATGGGCCATGAACGAATGAACAACTGCGGCGCTCTGTCCGCGGGGCAGACGTGCAGTAGTGAAGTCAACCGCCTCATATAGACCGAACGGGCCTCTTAGCCCTTGAGCAGACAGCCTCTGCAGGTTACGGCAGGCGGCTTGCGGATCGACCATCAGCGCCATGATTGAGGCGTAGGGCGCGACCACAGTGTCCTCGCCGAGCCCGCGCTTGAGACCCAAGCCAGGAACTCCAAAGGCACGGTACTGGTAGTTGAAGTGGGCATCCTGAGTGTTGTATCCGGACTCAGATACCCCCCAGGGCAGGCCCAACTGGTTGCCGTGCTCAATCTGTCGGGCCACGGCGGCGCGACATGTCTGATTGAGCAGGGTGCCTGCGTAGCTGGGCATCACCAGCATGGGCATCAGGTATTCAAACATCGAGCCGGACCAGGACAGCAGTACCGGCACGCCAGCACTGCTGGTGAGCAGGCGTCCCAGGGTGAACCAGCCTTCCTGGGGTAATTGGCCTTGGGCGATTGCCACGAAACTGGTCAGCCTTGCCTCAGAGGCCAGCAAGTCGTAGTAACCGGCGTCCAGGCGATTCTCATCGGCGTTGTAGCCGATAGAGAGCAGGTCGCGTTGGGCGTCGTAAAGAAAGCCGAAGTCCATTTGTGCCAGATCGCCGGCCTGCTGGGCGAGGCGGTTGGCGCAGTCTATGCGTTCGTTGGCACAACGCTGCATCAAGCGTATATGAGCTTGATCGGCGACCGGCCACTGGGTGCTTTCCAGTTGCGCCAGCTGGCGCCATGTCATAGGCCCCGGCTGTTCGGTGGCGCTAAGGCGCGGCAGGTAGAGCTGACTCAGATCACCATGCAGATCTTCGCAATGCGCCACTAAGGCCTGCAGCCAGCGCTCGCACTCGCTGCCCCGCGCTGGCTGTAGGTGCTCGTATAGTCTCTGACTGTGATTGAGGAGCCGCTGCAGGTGGTTACAGATGGCTTCCGAGTCGAGCCGATCTGATGTCTGTGCGCTAACCAGCTCGGCCTGCATCTTATGTAGGACATGCTCGTCTAAGTTGGCATCAGCCAACGCCTCGCGTAACGCGGTTAAGGTATCGATTATACCGTTGAATAGACGCGGGCTTATTAGAGGTTGATCTGCCAGCTCCAGCAGGCCTGCGCGCAGGATTAGTAAGGATCCGGCCAGATTGCCGCTGTCCACGGTGGACACGTAGTGTGGTGGAAGAGGCTTGAGAGTCTGGGTGTCGTACCAGTTGAAGAAATGCTGGCGATGGCGCTCAAGGCTGGCCATGCTGTTCAGAGAGTGATCGAGACGTGCCAACAGGCGGCCGCCGCTGAGATAGCCGAAATCGTAGGCGGCTAGATGTGAGAGCAGGGCCATTCCCATGTTGGTGGGAGAGGTGCGGTGGGCGACCATCTGGCTCGGTTGCTCCTGCATATTGTCAGGCGGTAACCAGTTGTCTAAAGGACCGACATATTGGTCGAAGAAGGCCCAAGTCTTTCGCGCCAGATTGTGTAGAAAGCGCAGTTCCTCGGCGGATGGCTCAAATTTCGCTTGGGGCCTAGGCTGACTAAGCCACCAGGCGATGGCTGGGCTGATCAGCCACAGCAGAAGCAACGGGCTCGCCAGCGCTAGAACAATGGGGTGGGGCAGAAGCACTGCAGCACAAACCAGAGCTAGTGCGGGGGCGACCCACATCAACTGATACAAGTCAAGAAGATCGTTGCGGCTGCTGCGTTCCACTTCCCGTGAAGGACTCCATTGCAGCAGGTGGCTACGAGTGATCAGTATGCGCCACAGGGTGCGGGCAATGGCGTCCAAGCTGAGTAAGGTCTCGAAGGGCAGCCACACCAGTGCCAACAGCGCTCGGCCGAACTGCAATGCTGCCGAGTGCGAGGTTGCCCGTAAGTGCTGACCGAGGGAAATTTCATGGGGTTTACGCAGTAGCTCCAGCAATGTGCCTAGCAACGGTTGGGTTAGCACGAGGCTGAGTACTGCCAGGGTCCAGAGCGGTGCTTGATCTACACCGAGCCAGCCCCACAGCAGCATTGCAAGAAACGCCGCTGGCTCTAGGCTGCGGCGCAGGTTGTCGAAAATCTTCCACTGCGCTAGGGCACCAAGGCGATTGCGCTGTAGACCACCTTGTAGTTTCGGCGTCCACGGCAGCAGCCATGGTAGTAACTGCCAGTCGCCGCGAATCCAGCGATGTCTGCGTTTGCAGTCGGCGCTGTAGCGGGCAGGGTGCTCCTCGTATAGCTGCACGTCGCTGAGCAGGCCGGAGCGCGCAAAGCAGCCCTCGATCAAGTCGTGGCTGAGTATCCAGTTGTCTGGGAAGCAGCCTTCCAGTGCTTGCTCGAAGGCGTCCACCGCGTAGATACCCTTGCCAATGAATGAGCCCTGCTGGAACAGGTCCTGATACACGTCGGATACAGCGCGTGTGTAGGGATCGACCCCAGCCTCGCTGCCGAACAGTTGGGCATAGATCGAACGTGCGGTGCTCGGCAAACTGATGCCGATTCGTGGTTGAAGGATGGCGTAGCCGCTGGTGATTTTGCCCCGTGTGGGGTCGAAAGTGGCTTGGTTAAGTGGATGAGCTAGCGCGCCTACCAGTTGCCGGGCAACATCGCGCGGCAGCTGAGTGTCAGTATCCAGGCTGATAACGTAGCGTATCTGCGGCAAGGCGGCGATGTCGCCGACAATCAGCTTAAATTCGTCATGACCCCGTCCTCGCAGCAGGGCATTCAGCGCGGCTAGCTTGCCGCGTTTTCGCTCATGTCCCATCCATACGCCTTCGCTTGGATTCCAGCGCCGCGGGCGATGCAAGAGATAGAACCGCTCGGCGCCGGCCGATGGGTACTTGTTGTTGAGTGCCTCGATCTGCTTGCGTGCGAGTAGAAGCAGGATTGCATCTTGTTCCAATACTTCGCTCGGTGCGTCCATGAAGTCTGTGAGCAGAGCGAAGTGCAGGTTGGTATCGCGGTTGGCCAGGAAACGTACCTCCAGGTCTTCCACAAGGTCTTCGATATCCCTCACGCTTCCCATCAGGGTGGGCACCACCACCAGAGTGCATGCCTGCTCGGGAATGCCATCGCTATAGTCCAGGCGCGGAAGAGTGTGCGGAGTCACGGTTAGAGTCACCAACCAGTTCACCAGCCCTAAGGCTAGGCAACTGGTCATCAATAGAGCTGGTACCCCGAGTAGGACCAATAGGCCGCCACTCATGCCATTAGCCTGGGCCACGGCGAGGAAGGGCCAGGCCAGAAGTATGCTTAGGGTCAGAACCGGGATGAGAAAAAAGGCCAGTGGCGAACGGCGCAGCAGGCGCTGCCAAGTTTCGGCCAGCGGTACACGGGCGTTGAGGCATCGTTCTAGATCCCCCAATCCTTGGCCCAATAGATAGAAGCCGACATGTGCTTGTGGGCCTGTGCCAGCATTACCGGCTAGGTCGACGGCGGTGCGGGCGATGGTCTCTTCTGCATGCTCGCAGTGCTTGGCTAAGCGTTCGACTACGTGGCGGTAATGGTCGCGGGTGGCGAAGTCCATGCCCAAATAGAGCTGTGCAGGATCTTCCAGAAGCGCTTGCTCGACGCGGCTCATGCTTTCGACAAAGCCGCGCCAGTCAATAGCGGATAGTTTGCGCAGGCTGTTGATGCTGTTACTGATGGACACCTGCTCAGCAGCCTGCTGTTGGGCGTCCAGCTGCACCAGGCGCTCAATGTTCAAACCGCTTTCGGCAAGCGTCTGTTCGATCCAGGTCAATGGCAAGATAAGTGCGGGGCTCTGACCCTGCAGGCGCCTGGCCAGTTCGGCAACGAATGAGCTGGTCATTGGCGGTTGCGAGCGAGCCATGTCGGCAACTGTCAACAGTACACTCTTGGCGTCGCGCTCGGCGGTTTCGTGCAGGCGGTCAGCCCAGTCGTTGGCCAAGTTGCGGTCGTCCCAGTTGGCCATCACCCTTGAAGCCACGCGGCGCAAGTTTTCGATGAGAGCTAAGCGCAACATGATCGGGATAGCCCATAGCTCCCCGAGGGTTAGCGGTGTTGCGGATTGGTACGACGCGACAAAGCGGCGCAGGCTTTCACTGTCAACGCGACCGTCACCATGTGAGATGGTCTCCAGGGCGATGTCATAGACCCGAGGCAGGCCGCTTGATGGTCCTTCTGCCAGCCTCGGCAGCTCGCGGCTGTAACCACGGGGTAGGTGCTTTCGTGCAGTGCGGATCTGCTCCTCAATCAGATAAAAGTTGTCTAGCAACCATTCGGCCGCTGGGGTAGCGCGCCGCGTGGTTGGTGGGACCTCGCTGAGTAAGGTACAGCTATGCACCAGCAGCGCTTCGTTATCATCGAGGCGTACCAGTAGCGCAGAGGATGCAGCCCTGGGGCTTAGCTTGTGCTGCGTGGCTAGCTGGTGGCCGTGGGTGGACATCTGCTCAGCGCTGAACAACTCGGCGCGCAGCACAGGTTCGTAGGTAAATTTACGTGGAGTACTGCGTAGTCGAGAGAAAACGCGGAGCCATATGTTAGGCATTGTTTCCTTGGCTGCTACGCCGGTTTTCGGCGACCTGCGAGAGCGCACATGGGGCAACGGGATGGCGTAGCTCAGCACCGAGTCTGCGTAGATCTGTTGCCGTGGTCTGTCCGATAGCGCACATAAGTCCTGCAGATGAGTTAGGTAATCGGGGTGCTAGCTGCTGACACTGGGCAATATCGGACAGTCGGATTGCTCCATTAGGCGCATGCGCGGTAGCTCCCTATCGGCTGTCTCGACACGGCCTAGATCACTCGACAAGCCAGTACGGCCCAATCGGACACTTTGGGCCGAATACGCGGCTATTCAGCGCTATGCGCGTCAGCGTACGGACATTTATCAAACATGGATGCCATCGTGTATCTCCTCAAGCCATCCCCTAGTCGAGCTCACGAGCCGTACAGGAGGTAATCATGAACAGATCTATTGAGCCGGACATTTCGGACATAGATACCGAATCGACTCAGACCGCCCCTGACTTCCAACCTTTACCCAACGAGATCCCCGAGCCTCATAGCCCCGCTCCGCCTGAAGTTGAGCCCCCGATAGAAAGCCCCTCAAATGAGCGGCAATACACCTGCCTTCAATCGGTAGTGGATGTGGGTGATCACGAACCTGGATACCCATGAGTTTTCTTCTCGCGGGCTGTACATGGGGCAGGCCAAATCCGTAAGGCTGTGGCGCTCAGGTTGCCTGGCAAAGCCATTGCCTTACGGTGACGTTAAGCCTGGCAATTGCTTGTGGATTACTTGTAAGTGGTTGTGCCGTGCCTGCTCAGTCGCCCAGTTAAGCTTTGCATAACGCTCAACTGGCGATTAGCTATGCCGAGCAAGAGCAGATTGCCGAATTTGCTGCGCCAGAGCTGGAAGTGGCTCGCGAGAGGTTGAGCGCCGCCCACTCGGAGGTGGCGATGGGAGAGATGCTTCTGGCCGAACGCCTGGCGGAGCAGGCGAGTGCCGAAGCCGAGTTGGCCCTGGCCAGAGAGCGGCTTGCCGTTGCTCAATCTGCCAGTTACGAGTTGTTCAATAGCAACATGGGAGAGCAGCAATGAACGTTGAGTATCTGTTGATTACGGCAACCATCGTCCTGGCTATCTCAGGTTGTGTCGCAGAGCCGAGTATGCCGCAAGGTGCTGTAGGTGTACGCGATAGGCTGAGCTTGTTACAGGACGATCCTCGCCTCACCGGCCGAGCGGTGTCAGCTATGAAAGAAGCGGAGAGGGCTGTAGCAGCGGCTGAGCAACCTATCGGGGATAAGAACTTGGGGCAGCATCTGGTGATAGTGGCCGACCGCAAGGTTGAGATCGCTAGGGCCTATGCTCAGGCGAGCTTCTATGAGGATCAGCGTAGGTCGCACAATGAGCTGATTTCCGGACAAGCTGGGGCGAACCCGACGGTGATTTTTGGAGATCTGCTGTTCGCCAGCGGACGTGCCGAGCTACGAGCCGATACCACTAGCAGTCTCGGAAAGCTTGTGGTCTTCCTCTTGCAACATCCAGATCGCGACGTGCTGATTGAAGGGCACACTGACAATATCGGTAGAGCGGCCGCTAATATCAATCTTTCGCAGAGGCGTGCTGATACGGTGATGTTCTACCTGCAGGAGCAAGGTATCTCTACAGATCGTTTGAGCACACGGGGAAAAGGAGAAGCCTCTCCTGTGGCAGACAACAAGTCGGCATTTGGTCGGCAGATGAACCGGCGAGTTGAGGTTTTCCTTCGTACCACCTCTAGCGCAGTGCTGAACAGGTGACACGTCATGACCTATCGGGTTCTGATCGTCACTGCGGATGCCGTAGATTGCTGTAGCTTGCTGGGAATGCTCGGGGACGCCGCGGATGGCCCCTTTGATAGTGAGCGGGTCAGATTGTTATCTGCGGCGCTAACTCGTATGCAGACTAGCGGCATCGACGCGGTTCTCCTCGATCTTGCTCTACCCGATAGCCAAGGTATCGATACCTTCAAAAGGTTATTCGCCGTCGCACCGCGAGTGCCAATCATGACTCTGTGTATGCCCGAGGATGAAGCTTTGGCACTGCAGACGTTGGAGGTCGGTGCCCAGGGTTATTTGTTGAAGGGCGTATTTGCTAGCTACTTGGTAGCTCAGTCGCTACGCCACATTATTCAGCGTACAGCGGCTGAGTCGAACCTTGGGCTTGAGCGAGCACGCGCGGAATTGACCCTCAATTCAATAAGCGATGCTGTCATCGGCACGGATATGCAGGGTAACGTCGATTACCTAAATGTGGCTGCGGAGCACATGACTGGGTGGTTGCGCGATGATGCGCGTGGTCAGCCCATTGATCATGTAATGCATATGGTCGATGGCGAAACAGCTACGGCAGCAGTCAACCCTGTAAGGCGTGTACTCGAACAGAAACAGCCAGTGGGCATGACTGTTGGCACTATGTTAGTGCGCCGGGATGGCAGCAACCTGGCGATCGAAGACTCCTCCGCGCCGATTGTCGATCCTCGTGGCCAGATCAGCGGGGCAGTAGTGGTGTTCCATGACGTCTCTGAGACGCGTGCCATGGCTACCCGTATGGCCTATCTGGCCCAGCATGATTTCCTTACCGGATTGCCTAATCGGGTACTGCTCAACGACCGCATTGCCCAAGCGATCACTCTGGCTGGGCGTAGTGGCAATGCCATTGCGCTGATATTCCTCGACCTGGATCGCTTCAAATGCATCAACGACTCTCTAGGTCATGCTGCCGGAGATCAACTGTTGCAGTCGGTGGCTCATCGCTTGTTAGCTTGCGTGCGTAGCTCGGATACGGTGAGCCGCAATGGTGGAGACGAGTTCGTAGTGTTGTTGACGGAGGGGCGTGACATGCAGGATGCCAGCGTCATTGCACACAAGATGATTGCTGCATTATCAACACCGCACCTCATTGACGAACAGGAGTTACGCATGACTTGCAGCATCGGTATCAGCGTGTATCCAGCAGACGCTGACAACGCCGATGAGTTGCTGAGGAATGCAGACACGGCGATGTATCACGCCAAGAGAGCCGGGCGAAACAACTACCAGTTCTTCCAGCGGGAGATGAACGTGCGCGCGGTCGAGCGGCAGGTTATCGAGCGCAACCTGTTGCAGGCGATGGAGCGACGCGAGTTTATGCTCCACTATCAGCCCAAGCTCAACCTGAAGACAGGTGCTGTCACTGGTGCCGAGGCTCTGCTGCGTTGGCTGCATCCTCAATGGGGCGTCACCCTGCCGGAGCACTTCTTGTCAGTCGCCGAAGAGTGTGGATTGATCGTGCCGATTGGCCGTTGGGTGCTGCGTGAAGCCTGTCGCCAGGCCAAGTATTGGCAGGACCAAGGGCTGGACCTGCCATCCATCGCGGTAAATGTCTGCGCGTTGGAGCTGCGCCATCCGGACTTCGTTTCTGGTGTTCAAGCTGTTCTCGCCGAGACTGGTCTGTCGCCCACTTGTCTGCAACTAGAACTTACTGAAGTTGCGTTGCTGCACGATGTCGATATCAGCGTGGAAATTTTGCGTCACCTCAAGAGCATCGGCGTGCAGCTGGCCATGGACGACTTTGGTACTGGCTACACCAGCTTGAGCTACCTGCTGAAGTTCCCTATCGATGTAGTGAAGATTGATCAGTCCTGTGTGCATGCGATCAGCGAAGATAACGGACGCATAGCTAGAGCGGTGATAGCCGTGGGCGCAAGTCTCAGATACCAGGTCGTTGCCGAGGGTGTAGAGGACGAGGCGCAGATGGCTTTTCTACTGAGCGAGCTATGTCAGGAAGGGCAGGGGGATTTTCTTTACCGCGCTCTAGCCAGTGAGCCATTTACTGCCCTCCTGCGGATTGGCCCCCACCTAGAACCAGTTATGCGCCGCGGTCGCGCAAGAGTCTAGGTTGTAGCTGCGGGCGAAGCTGCAAGCAGGCGTGTGTAGCCTTCGCATAGCGCTGCGTAGCATTCGCAGGCGGTTGCTTCAAGGCCTGGGCGGTCAAGGATGGTGATCTGTCCGCGTCTGTATCGAATCAGCTGGCGTAGCTGTAGAGCACCGGCGGCAATGGTGACTCCGCTTCGACGAACACCGAGCATGTCCGCCAGATATTCATGAGTCAGATAAAAGCGATCTGAATGCGCCCGGTCATGAGCCATCAGTAGCCATTTGGCCAGTCTTGGTTCAAGTTCATGAAAGTGTCCGCAAGCTGCATTCTGAGATAGTTGCGTCAGCATCACGTAGAGGTAGCGGTTCAGGGTTCGCCGTAGCGTAGGACATTCGCACAGTGCCCTATTTAATTGCATGGCGCTGATGCGTAGGGCGCTGCCGCTCCCCTGAACCACTGCATGGTTGGGGGCAGAATCGATGCCCAGAGCCAGGGTTGCGCCCAGCATGCCTTCGTTACCGATCAGGCTGAGCTCCAAGGGGCGGTGTTGTCTCAATGTGGTTACCACAGAGATGAAGCTGTTGAGGGGGAAGTACAGATGGCAGAAAGGCTGAGTGGTCTCGCACAGGATGTTGCCGAACTCTAGCTTCACCGATTCGCAGTGCATCAGGACGCGTTTAAGTTCTTTGCTGGGCAGGTGGTTGAGCAGCAGATTGGGCGGAGAAGGGTCGGCTGACATGACGTTGTCCCGCAGCACAGAGGGCCGGCTAGGGCGCGGGAAAGGTGCGTTACAATCCCGTTCCTGCAGTTTGCTCGACAGAGTCTCCTGGCTCTGTTCGCTACAACACCTTACTTATCTTTATCACTGGGGCTGTGAGTTGGGATCATCTGCGCTCTGTATTTGCATTGCGCAAGGTATAAGGCAGCAGCCGGTCGGTTTCTCTCTTCACCACGGCGTAGCACTCACAGCTCAGTTGCTCAAGCCTGCGCCGATCGAGCACGTTGATATGTCCTCGGCTGTACTCAATCACGCCCTGGCGCTGTAGCTTGCCGGCGGCCTCGGTGACGCCTTCTCGACGGACGCCGAGCATATTGGCGATCAGCTCCTGAGTCATGGTCAACTGGTTGCCTGGTAGCCTATCCAGTGATAGCAAGAGCCAGCGGCACAGCTGCTGGTCGATCGAGTGGTGTCTGTTGCAGACTGCGGTCTGTGACATTTGGGTAATTAACGCCTGGGTATAACGCAGCATTAACGCCAGCAGTTCGCCGTGTCGATTGAACTCGTCCTTAAGACGCTGCCCCGGCAGTCGATAGCCAGAGCCCCCGCTTTGGACGATGGCTCGGCTAGGAGTACTTTCGCCACCCATGAACAAAGCCACTCCGACTAGCCCCTCGTTACCGACCACGGATATTTCCGCTGATGCGCCACTTTCCATCACATAGAGCAGGGAGATGATCGAGTCGGTCGGAAAGTAGACATGGCGCATGGTATCGCCAGATTCGTAGAGCACCTTGCCCAATGGCAAGGAGACATGCTCTAAGTGACTGAACAAGCGCTCCTGCACTTCAGCGGAGAGGGCTGCTAGCAGGTGATTCTGCTGAGGTGCAGAAGTAGCGGGCATTTCGACTCCCCTTACTAAGCGAGACAAACTATACGCCGTTACTGATCGGTACCGTACATAGTTGAGTCTTTAGAAATCGCTACGTTCCTATCGCCTCGTGTAGGTAGAGGTGTGGGATGAAACAGCGGAACAGCGAATGGCAATGTCGCAACCTTGCATCCTCACGAATATGGATCTGAATCCAGCAGGTCATCAGCGTCTGGTAGACGACCTGACCGCGCTGCTTGATCAATTCCCGCCTGACGAACCCGCCGCATGATCCTGTAAAGAAGTCGCCGGCATCGGGCTGTTCTTCCTGGTGCCGCTGGCAGACCTGCCTGAGAACCATAAGCTGATTCTTCGCATGCTTGCTTGATTTTCTGAGCGAACCAGATTTCAACGTCGCTCACGCTCTTTCATGGGCAAAAACCGCGACGGGACTCTTCAACAGAATCGGCCGGAAGCGATCATCGGCCCGGTGCCCACCACTGGCTGAAAAAGTTTTAGATAGAGCTCCAATGCACATGGCTGCACACAAGCAGCTTATCTAGGTAAGTGGGGAAAGCCTGGTCACCCAAGCTCTCAGGAAGCAACGCACCTTGGCCTAGGGCCTAGATCTAAATAAAATGTTTCGACTGCGTGCCCCGCTGATCTGGGCTCATCGACTCACAGCAAGGTCGATGCCGGCGTTTTAAACAAGCTGAGCCAGAAACAGCCCATCAACGAGCCCCAAGCCCCTCTAGCTGAGCATCCTGTAGTGCTTAGCCCGCTTTTCGCTGAGGCTCTGGGTACTCCGATTCGCGCAGCGTAGAACTCAGACCGTCGCAGCTGGCCGACCATTCAGATAACCATCTGGGCAGGGGCGGAGACTGCTCTGCTAAGCCGAGCGCACGGGCGAACTCTACAGGCGGTACAGTACCCTTGGCTCCCCGAAACAGCCCGCGCATGACCACGATGGCTATAACCCGCTGATCTTTGATGAAGCGGTGCTCGACAAAACTCCACTTATGGTCCCAACCGAGCATGCGCGTGTGAATTTCGAAGCGATCAAACAGCTTTAGTTCTCGACGGAACTTGCCCCATACGTCGCCAACAATCGGTAGCGCGCGGTGCTTAAGTGCGACTCGAAAGGCACCACTGCGCAGCACGTAATCCATGCGACCGACATCGGCCAGGGTGAAGTAGCGGCCATTGGTGACATGTCTGTTGAAGTCCAAATCCAGCGGCCATACGCGAAGCCGAACCACCGTGGTGCTGAGGCCGGGCACCGGGCTGCGCCATGGGCGGCGTAACAACATCAGAAGAAGGCGAAACCATAGGTTCATACGGGTAATACCTGTTGCGGCGAAGAGTGTCGCACTCTAGGTGGAGCGTTCGGGTTAAGGTAGGTGCAGAAATGACTTGTTTAATGCTGATTACGCAAAAGGTCTTTCATGCACGTAACGCTGCTATTAGCCGAGTTCAGCTCTCAGGCCTCTGCCGCTCTGGCACTTGAGGTATTGGATGCGGCGAATCGCTTGGCTGAACCGTCTGAGCGCCCCTTCACCGTATGTGTGGCGTCACTTGATGGGCGGCCGGTAAACAATGCCCTGGGGTATGCCATGCCGGTGGAAGCTGGCCTAGATACGCTCGATCGAACCGATCTGGTACTGATCCCTGGTTTTCTTTTCTGCCTGCGTGAAGCCCTGCCTGCCTTTAAGCGCTATCGCACCTGGCTGCGTCGCCAGCACCAACAAGGAGCGGTTATTGCTTCGATGTGTACCGCCACGTTCATGCTCGCTGAAGCAGGCCTACTCGACGGCGTCGAGGCCACCACTCACTGGGCTTTTGCAGGCCTTATACGCCGCCACTATCCGCAGGTTCGTCTCGATGAGCGACGTATCCTTTGCGAGGATGGGCGCCTGATCAGCAGTGCTGGCGCTAGTGCGGCCATGGACCTGCTACTACACCTGATTCGACGCTTTGCCTCACGCGAACTGGCGCAACAGTGCAGCAGCTATCTACTGATCGACGACGTGCGTCGCGAGCAGTCCGTATATGTCAATTGGTCGATGCCACGCGACCATGCTGATGAAGCAGTACTGCGCGTGCAGGACTGGATGGAGGCCAACTTCGCCGAGTCTTGTGCAATCGACGAGCTAGCCGAACGATTTGGCTTCGGTTTCCGCAACTTCAAGCGTCGTTTCAAGGAGGCTACGGGTTACGCGCCACTGACCTACCTGCAGACGCTGCGCTTGGAAAAGGCCAAAGAGCTGCTGGAAACCACACGCCTGAGTTTCGAGGTGATCACAAACCGAGTTGGGTACGAGGACAGCAATTCGTTCCGGCGCCTTTTCTGCCAGAGGGTTGGCATCTCACCGGCTCATTTCCGTAGACGATTCCTTCGGCTACCGCCGGGCGCGAGCTGAGGAGATTTCTCTGCCTGAGAAGCACACTCGAAAGCATTTTGCCCATTAGCTTCCAGCCACGAACGGCTGGTTCTGGCCGGAAGCTGCCTGTCGTCACATAGCGCAATCGGCCGTGAGGTTGTGCGTCATGCTGCGGTGAAGGCCGTACCTTTTCACCGCACAATTTGCGGAGATTGCTCCTAGCGCCTCCTAGTTACCTCATTATGAAGTTTGGAGGTTTCTAGGGAGTCAGGGACTATTCCATGAGTGGACTGGCAAATAGCAGTGGTGCCAAGCGACCTGACTTGAGGCTGTTACACCTCGAGGTTCTGCGCCATATAGGTCACTAGCGCTAGCGGGGTTTTACTCTCTATAACCTTAAAAATCATCTCCCGCTTACTACGGGGCAAGAGCTTCACGCAGCGCTTGGCTGTCGCTCTGACAGCGGAGTCAGTTCAAAGTGGTGGATTCTTTTGTTGTGCCCTTGACGATAGATGAAAGCGACCTAAATTTGAGCAGTGAGAAAGCCAGGCAACATCGGGGCTCCCCCTGGTGCCGGCTTGAACCTCTTGATGGGATCTGGGGATTTTGAAGACCGAGGTCGCCCCCGGCCCCACCAAATAAGTCCCTGATTTTCCTAGAGAAATTCAGGGTTTTTTCTTTGGGCGTCGAAGATTCGTCGATCTTTAGCGATGCCCACCCTCTTAACGTGATAAACTGCCGGCCCGCAAGGTGATAGGCGCAGATGGCAGCAGCCATCCTGATCTATGCGGTAATGCAGTCCTACTTGGACATGGCGAAATCTGGACATTGTCCACTTGAGCGTACGCTCTGCTTTCTTGAGATCGGAAGCAGATCTGCGCAGCACTGATAAAAGCCGCCCCTCCCTTCTGCAGATCCTTGCCCGGCAAGGTTCATGCAGCTGTTCTGCTGGATCTCAATCGTCCCTACTGGCGTCACCTCCTGTCGAGACAAATACCTACCGGTAAATCGGACTGCGAACGCGCGTCTTGATTTCCGGTCATAAAGCCCGCGAGCGCAAGAAAAATGCAGCTCGCCCCGACACGAGTACTTAACATGACCACACCCATTATCTGCCGCACATATCGGCAACCTGTCAGTCAATGCAGCTGCTTCCGCTGCCGTCCTCTTGGCGCTGATATGCCGCTCAAAGTCTCGGTAAGTAGACCAGTCATCCAATAACAGCCTCAGAAGTTCGAAAGCCGTTGCCTTATGGGTTACCCAGGAGGATGGTGAAGACTCATCTCACCCGAACCCTGGTGGAATCCTTCTTCCCTCCGTTCGGAGGAAGGAAATCCAGATGGACGACGAACGCTTCCACTGCGGTCTCAATATCACTGGCTATTGCCTGACAATGGCCAGTGAAGACCTCCAGGGTATTTCCCAACATACCATCGCTCCTGCGATCACCGCTAAGCTGATTCAGATCTACGAAAGCCTGGATAACTGCGTGTTGATCATTGATGCGCTGAAACAGCATCTGGTCGAGCAGCACCCGATCCCGTCATCAAGCGTTCATTGACCCTACCTGCTTTCTGGTGATCCGAACATGAACGCTGAACACGAAAACCTACGCGCCAAATTGAGCGGGCAGGTAGAGATATATCTCTCCAAGGGCGGTGAAATCACTGCAGTACCCACCGGGAAAACTGGAGTACCGGACCACCAAAAGAAGCCTCACTGGAATAGAGGATTCGCTGAAAAATCTACAACCCCATTGCCAACCGCCGAGCCAAGCTAGCTTACATACGCTCCATGGCATGACGGATACGTACGTACAGCCTTTGTTCTAAAGCGTCGATTCGTAAATCCAGGGCACTAGCAGCCTCTGCCTCATCGTTATCGGTAAGCAGACGAATGGATGGAGTTTTCTGGGCTCTCAACTGCTGAATATTGACCAAGCTGGCATCCAGGGCACTACGGTCGTCCATTGTGAGCAGGCTATAGGTTTCGAGAAACATTTCCTCGAAAGCGGGATATGCGTTGATTGTCATTTGCTGCTCCAAGACCTGAGAGAATATCTCGCAGGTATATGCAGCATGACTGATATCAACTAACTCTGTTCAGATTTCATTCTCCCCCTACTGACCAACGGACCTAGCCTTATCGCGTCAGCAAGATGATCCGGAGCCAAGTGCGCATAGCGCATGGTCATGGCCAGACTCGAATGACCCAGGATCTTCTGCAGCGTCAGGACGTTGCCACCGTTCTGGATAAAGTGACTGGCGAAGGTATGCCGGAGAGCATGGGCGGCCTGCCCTTTCGGAAGCTCGATGGTCGTCCTGGCCAGGGCTCTGCGGAACGAGGTGATGGCAGAGTTTGGTTGGCCATATTGCTTCCAGTGTCGAACGATCTGGGCCTCCAGCTCCGCCGAAATTGGCACTGATCGGACCTTGCCACTCTTGGTCCCGCTAAAGGTGATCACCCCATTACGTAACCCGGTCGGCTTCAGCTTCTCGGCCTCGGACCAACGCGCACCGGTGGCCAGACAGATCCGCGTGATGATCTCCACGTGCGGGTTATCGCAGCCTCTACGGATCTCGGCTAGCAACTCGGCAATCTGGTCGTTCGTCAGCCATGACAACTCTCTCTCCTGGATCTTCAACGGCTTCACCAGGGCCAGTGGATTTTCGTAATCGATAGCGCTCAGGCCACGCAGTTCGTTGTAAACGGCACGCAGATACCCAAGCTCATTGTTGAGCGTCTTGGGCGATGTACCCTGCCCCAACCTCACCCGGCGATCCTGGGCATAGGTCTGCGGGGCCAGCCTGATAGCTGGCGGGTTTCGAAGGCGCTTGGCCAAGGCACCTAGCTTGGTACGCCGACGCTCTCCATCGTGAAGCGAATGGCCATGCAGATCAAACCACAGTGTCACCAGCTCGCTAAGTCGCCGCAGGTCCTTCCGTTTGGGTGCCCAATCAGGGTTCTCCGCAAATCTGGCCCTACAGGTCGCTTCGAAGCGCTGAGCTTCGCCCTTGGTCTTGAGTGTCTTGCGGAAGCGCTTGCCCTTGATGGGCTCGACATCGACCTTCCAACGCCCATCCGGTAGCTGTTCGATAGCCATCTAGACCGCTCGCCCCCACCTGACGTGGCGCTCCTCCAGTAATGACTTGATGTGCTTGTAGAGGTCCCGCTCGCTCATTTCCTTAGCGGCATAGTGCTCCCGGATGACGGGCCAACAGTCCCATTGTTTTAGGGTGGAGAACGCCTTTTTTACGCCCACTCGCTCCCTAGCCAGCAGGCTGACGAAGTTTCCCAGGAACAGCTCCACGTTCTTGCCGGAGAAGCCACGGGCGGTCTTGTAGTGGCGTTTGTACTCGGTGGTATCGACCAGGGAACCCGCGCACCTACACCAACAGTCAGACCGCCAATATGGCGCTGAAACGGATGGGGCTCGAAGGTCGTTTGGTCAGCCACGGTATGCGCTCCATGGCGAGCACAATCCTCAACGAACATGGCTGGGATGCAGAGTTGATTGAGGTGGCCCTGGCCCATGTCGACAAAGATGAGGTACGAGGCGCCTACAACCGAGCGGACTACCTTGAGCGTCGACGCCCAATGATGTCTTGGTGGAGCGAGCACATCCGACAAGCCGGCACAGGCAGTCTTTCAATCTCAGCGATTCAGCAAACCTAGGAGCCTAATTGAGTAGGCTAGTGTTAGGCAGCAACCGGCCGAATCTGTTGAAAAACTCGGTGTGTGACAGAGCAGCTTGCCCGTAACCTAAAAGCGTCCGCATCAAGCACTTCTACGTGAAATCTAGAGAGCAGCTTGATCGGCGCATCGACTCAGAATTCAGCCTCAGACACGCACTTTTGACGAAGGAAATCGTCGAGGGAGTTTTTCAACAAAATCGGCCGGTTGCCGACGCTCGTGACAGACAGCTACCGGCCTATTCCGTTGAAAAACTCGGTTGAGTGAGCTGGCTGAAGCTGGTTCACTGAACCTCCATCAGCACAGTGGGGTTCTCCACGATGATGGGACGTCAGCAGGCCGCTCAGGCCCCTCTGTTCTACACATTCAATCTGGACGATCACGTCTCAGCCAATCATCTGTTGCGTGGCATCGATCAGTTCCTCGACCTGAGCGAACTACATCAGCACCTGGCTCCACATTACAGCCACACAGGCCGGCCCTCGATTGATCCAGTCCTGATCATTCGCATGCTGGTCGTGGGTTACTGTTTCGGTATTCGCTCGGAGCGCCGTCTCTGCGAAGAGGTGCATCTGAACCTGGCTTACCGGTGGTTCTGCCGCCTTGGCCTGGAAGATCCAGTACCCGATCACTCAACCTTCTCGAAGAACCGTCATGGACGCTTCCGTGACAACGACACCCTGCGTTTCGTATTCGAGAAAGTACTGGCTCGCTGCATCAGCGAACGCCTGGTCGGTGGTGAAGGCTTTGCCGTCGACGCCAGTGTGATCAAGGCCGATGCCAACCGGCAGCGTGGAGTACCGGGTGCCGAGGCAGACTGGTCGCACACCTCGATCAGCCGCCCAGTCCGCGAGTATCTGGATGCGCTTGATGAAGCTGATCCAGAGCGCAAAGTCCCGAAGAATATTTCCCTGACGGATCCAGGGTCTCAGTGGACAGCAGCTCCAGGAGGCCCCGCGTTCTATGCCTATTCAACCAACTATCTAATCGATATCGAAGCTGGCGTCATCGTGGACGTGGAGGCCACCCGAGCGAACCGGATTGAGGAAGTGGGCTCGACCAAAACCATGGTCGATCGGGTCGAGGAGCGCTTTGGTCTCAAGCCCGAGCGACTGATTGGCGACACTGCCTACGGTACCGGCGAGATGCTTGGCTGGATGGTTGAGGAAAAGGCCATCGAGCCGCATGTACCTGTCTGGGACAAGAGCCAGCGTCAGGACGATACGCTGAGTCGCTGGGACTTCGAGTGGAACGCCGAAGCTAATGAATACCGCTGCCCCAACGGCAAGTCGCTCTGCACTACCGGACGGGCCACAGCGGCTGACACGCTGATATATCGCAGCAGTATCTACGACTGCATGGGCTGTGAACTGAAGACCCGCTGCTGCCCGAATACACCGACTCGAAAAATCACTCGCCATCTGAACGAGGCGGCACGAGATGTCGCACGCCAGGTCGCCACAACACCGGAGTACCTTCAGTCGCGCAAGGATCGCAAGAAAGTGGAAATGCTGTTCGCCCACCTCAAGCGCATCCTGCGCCTAGACCGGCTTCGACTTCGTGGCCTGAGTGGTGCGCAGGATGAGTTTTTGCTGGCCGCCACTGCCCAGAATTTGAGGCGAATGGCCCTGTGGCTGATGCCGAAGATGCCAAAAGGGGTAAATGGCCTGGCGATTTGATCGAAACAGGGGCTTTCGCCGTCAGAAACCCAGGTCGATATCCCGAAAGATCACTGCTCGCCCGGAGCAGCCTGGTGCCTGACCGACCACCAATCAGTTACGAGGTGAGTTTTTCAACGGAATAGGCCATAAGCGGACGCTCCAACCAATGTCAGAATCTGAGCTGATATCGCAAGTAGAGCGACAAAATGAAGTTCGTCTTCGCTCTGAGCACTAATAGCGACCGTGCTTTAGGCACGTCTAAATGGCCTTTGTGTAGGCTTGAGCGAACATTTCGACAGCCGCATCTAGCCGCTCTTTGCTAACTACCAGGGGGCTGCTGCAGTCTAGGCTGCCAACCGCCAGCAGAAGGAATTGTATAGCTGCTTGCTCGGGCTCTGGGCAGCGAGCCCAGCGGGACAGGGCCTTTGCCAGGTAGCGCTGATACGGCAGAAAGCGCTGCCGCCAGCGTTTATGTGCAATCCGGTTCGAACGCAACACCATTTGAGTAAGGGCGTGAGAGGCAGTGTGTTGGTTCTGTAGCAGCAGCTCATGTGCGGCTCTCTCCAGGCAGACGCGCAGTCCGCCTCGGGCCTGGATTGGCAGTCTCGGCTCTGGAAGTTGCTCCAGCCAATATTCGATCACTGCGCGGTAGAGCTGTGCCTTGTCGCTAAAATGGGCGTAGAGCGTTGCCTTGGTCACACCAGCCGAATCGGCTATGGCCTGCATGTTCGCATGGTCGAAGCCGAGCACCATGAACACCTCGCTCGCGGCCTGCAGCATGGCTTGTCGACGCTTGTCACGGCGCAAGTCCTTGGCGGTTGGCTGGTCCATATTCAGACCTTCCAGCGCCGGAACAACAGGCTGGCATTGACGCCGCCAAAGCCGAAGCCATTCGACAGGGCATAATGTAGGGGCATTTGCCGGGCAGTCAGAGCGACCAGATCGAGGCCTTCAGCGGTCTCATCGGGAGCGGTGAGGTTGAGCGTCGGCGGTACGACCTGATCACGCAGGGCCAGCACGGTGAAGATGGCCTCGACGCCACCGGCAGCGCCAAGCAGATGTCCCGTGCTGGATTTGGTCGAGGTGATCGCCACGCCCGATCCACTGCCGAACACCGCGCGGATGGCAGCCAACTCTCCACGGTCGCCCACTGGCGTTGAGGTGGCGTGGGCATTGATATGTTGCACTTCACTGGGGCCGATACCGGCCTGGCGTAACGCCTGTTGCATGGCGCGGCGGGCACCGTCGCCATCTTCAGGGCCGGCGGTAAGGTGATAGGCATCGGCACTGGTGCCGTAGCCGATCAGCTCGGCCAGCGGTTGTGCGCCTCTTGCCAGGGCATGTTCCAGCGACTCGATCACCAGTAGCCCTGCGCCTTCGGCCATGACGAAACCGTCGCGGTCGCGATCGAACGGGCGTGATGCTTCGTGAGGACGATCACTGTAGCCGCTGGACAGCGCCCGCGCCGCGGCGAAGCTGCCGAGCGTGACGCGATCGATGGCAGCTTCGGTACCGCCGCACAAGGCGATATCGGCCTCACCGCTACGAATCAGTCGGGCTGCGTCGCCGATGGCCTGCGCGCCGGCGGCGCAAGCGGTCACCGGTGCTCCGAGCGGCCCTTTGAAACCATGCCGGATGGAGACCTGGCCGGCCGCCATGTTGGCCAGGAACGATGGTGCGGTAAAAGGGGAAAGGCGCCGTGGGCCGCGTTGATCGGTGATCCGTACGGCCTCTGCAATGGCGCCGAAGCCGCCGACTCCTGACGCAATAATTGTCGCGGTGCGCTGGCGTTGCGCTTCGTTCGTCGGCCGCCAGCCGGCCTGTGTCAGGGCTTCCTCGGCAGCGACCAGGGCGAACTCGATGAAGCGATCCATCTTCTTGCGCTCCTTGGCGGGGATGTAGCGCTCGGGATCGAAACCGGCCTTTGGATCGTCGGCAATGCCGGGCACCTGCCCGCCAACCGCGCTGCCGGTGCCTTCGCTCAGCTCGACCGGTAACGTACGGATGCCCGAGTGGCCGGCCAGCAGGCGTGTCCATACCGTCTCGCTGCCACAGCCCAGAGGGCTGACGATGCCCAGGCCGGTAACGACGATGCGTGTGCTGTGTTCTCTGTGCATGGTGTGGTCTCGTACGTGAAGACATTAATCAGCCGAGGCCGAAGGTCTTGCGCAGGCCCGAATCGACTGGGCCCGCCGGCATGAAGCGACGCAGGCGTCTGAGCAGGGTGGCCTCGCCTTTGGGGGTATGGCGCATTTTCCACGCGCCCAGGGCAGCCTCGACGATGGTCGCGGCGACCGCATCGGGCAAAGGTGCCTTCTGCACGTTCATCTGGATGGCCTGGGAGACGGTTGCCCGCTCGCTGTCGTAGGCGGCGATGTGCAGGGCGGTCTGTGGCGCGTTGAGGTCGAGGCTGGTCTTGGTGAACGAAGGTTCGACCAGCGCGATGCGGATACCGAAGCGCCGCACCTCGTGATCCAGGGTCTCGGACAAACCTTCCACGGCATGTTTGGAGGCCGAGTACAGGCCCATGTAGGGCGCCGGTAGGAAGCCGAGCACAGAACTGACGTTGACGATGCGCCCGCTGCCTTGCTTGCGCATCTGTGGCAGTACCGCCTGGGTGACGCGCAGGGTGCCGAAGACATTGGTGTCGAACAGCGCCTGGGCCTCGTCGATGGCGGTTTCCTCCGTCGCTCCGAGCAACGTGGTACCGGCATTGTTGACCAGTACGTCGATGCGCCCGGCCTCCGCGATCACATGATCGATACTGTGGCGAATCGAGTCTTCGTCACGGATATCCAGCTGAATCAGCTCGACGCCGGGGATGGCCTGCGCGGTGGCCGGGTTGCGCACGCTGCCGAACACGCGACAGCCGCGTCGGGCGAACTGTTCGGCCGCCGTGCGACCGATGCCTGATGACACGCCGGTTATGACGACCACTGGGGAATTGGACATGGCAGTTACTCTCGCTCAAGTAAGGGGCGGTTCATGCAGGTTTTGCCTGCGCGAGTGGTTCGTGGGGGATAGGGCGGATGCCGAACCAGATGGCGTACATGGCCGGCAGGAACACCAGGGTCAGCACGGTGCCGGCGAAGGTGCCGCCGATCAGGGTGTAGGCGAGCGTGCCCCAGAACACCGAATGGGTCAGTGGGATGAACGCCAGGATCGCCGCCAGCGCGGTGAGGATCACCGGCCGAGCACGTTGCACGGTGGCTTCGACCACGGCGCGGAACGGATCGAGCCCCGCCGCCTCGTTCTGGCGGATCTGCCCGATCAGGATCAGCGTGTTGCGCATGAGGATGCCGGACAGCGCGATCAGCCCGACCAGCGCGTTGATGCCGAACGGCTGCTGGAATAGGATCAGCGTCGGCACCACACCGATCAGCCCCAGCGGGCTGGTGAGAAAGACCATGATCATCGCGGCGATCGAGCGCACCTGCAGGATGATGATGACCAGCGTGACGGCCAGCATGATCGGGAACAGCGGCAGCATGGCCTTGCTGGCTTTGCCCGACTCTTCGATGGAGCCCGCTTGCTCGATGCGATAGCCGCTCGGCAGCCTGTCGATGATAGGTTGCAACTGCTGGCTGATGGCGGCCGACACGTCTGGCGGTTGGAGGCCTTCGGCGATATCGCCACGCACGGTTATAGTCGGCACACGATCCCGCCAGCGCATGATCGGCTCTTCCATGCGCACTTCCACTTCACCCACCTGCGACAGAGGAATGCGCTGGCCATTGGCACCGGCCAGGGTGAAGTCCATCACCCGCGCCGGGTCGAAGCGGATATCGCCGGCAGCGCGGGCCATGACCTGCACCGTGCGGATGTCTTCGCGCACGGCGGTGACGGGCACGCCGCTAAGCAAAAACTGCAGCTGCTGCGCGACGGTACTGGAGGTCAACCCCACCGCCTGCAGGCGATCCTGCTGCAGATTGAAGTGCAGCGTGGGGACACGGGTGCCCCAGTCGGTATTGACCGTGCGCATCAGCGGGCTGGCATCCATCACCTGCTGTACCTCGGCGGCTATTTCGCGCAGACGCTGTGGATCCGGGCCGGTGACCCGGTAGGCCACCGGATACGGCGAGTAGGGTCCGAACACCAATTGACTGACACGCACCTGCGCCTCGCTGGCCAGCCCCTCGGCAATCGCCTTGCGCAGGCGATGCTTTAATGCCTCGCGCTCATCCGGGTTGTCGGTACGCACGACGATCTTGGCGAACGACGGATCCGGCAGTTCCGGGCTCATGGCCATGAAGAAGCGCGGTGCGCCCTGGCCGATGTAGGCCGTGACGATCTTCGCCTCTGCCTGTTGGGCCAGCCAGGTTTCGACTTTTTCCGCAGCAGCGCTGGTCTGGAGGATCGAGGTGCCATAAGGCATCTGTACTTCGACCATCACTTCGGGGCGGTCGGAGATGGGAAAGAACTGTTTCTTGACCAGCGCCATGCCGAGTACGGCCGTCACGAACAGCCCGACCACGGAGCCTGCGACCAGCCATTTGTGGGCGATCACCCTGCCCAGAATCCGCCGAAATCGGTTGTAGCGCGGGGTGTCGTAGATGGCGTCGTGACCGCCCTCGACCTTCTTGATCGCGGGCAGCAGCTTGACGCCGAAGTATGGCGTGAAGATCACCGCGACTAACCAGGAAGCGATCAGCGCGATGCCGACGATCCAGAACATGTTGCTGGTGTATTCGCCGGCCGTGGAGCGGGCGAAGCCGTTAGGCATGAAGCCGACGGCAGTGACCAGGGTGCCGGAGAGCATCGGCGCCGCTGTGTGGCTCCAGGCGTAGGCGGAGGCTCGCACGCGGTCGTAGCCTTCCTCCATCTTCACCACCATCATCTCGATGGCGATGATCGCATCGTCCACCAGCAGGCCGAGAGCGAGGATCAGCGAGCCCAGGGTGATGCGGTCGAAGTTCTTGCCGCTGGCGGCCATCACCACGAAGACCATCGCCAGGGTCAGCGGCACCGCCACCGCGACCACCACGCCGACGCGCCAGCCCATGCTGACGAAGCACACCAGCATGACCACCAGCAGCGCGACGAAGAACTTGATCATGAACTCGTCGACGGACGCGCTGATGTTGACGGCCTGGTCGGTGACCTTGCTCAGGCTCATGCCCAGCGGCAGTTCGGCATTGATCTGCTGCACCTCGTCGTTCAAGGCCTTGCCCAGGTCGAGCCCGTTCCAGCCTTCACGCATGATGATGCCGAGCAACAGGGACGGTTCGCCGCCGTTGCGAATCAGGAAAGTGGCCGGGTCTTCGTAGCCGCGCTTGACCGTGGCGACATCGGAAAGCTTCAGGGTGCGGCCTTGGGCGATGATTGGAGTGTCGCGGATCTTCTGCAACTCATCGAAGGCACCGTCCAGACGCAGGAACACGTCGGGGCCGCGGGTTTCCACGGAGCCGGCCGGGGTCAGGGCGTTCTGCCCGTTGAGCGCGGCGAACACGTCCTGAGGGCCGATGCCCAGGGTGGCCAGGCGCTCGTGGGAGAACTCGACGAAGATACGCTCGGCTTGCTCGCCGATGATGTTGACCTTTTTCACGCCGGGTACATGCAGCAGGCGCTGACGCAGGGTCTCGGCGTCGCGCACTAGGTGGCGCTGCGGCTCGCCCCTGGCTTTGAGTGCGAACAGGGCGAAGGTGACGTCCGAATACTCATCGTTGACCAGCGGGCCGATCACCCCGGCCGGCAGCGTCTTGGCCTCGTCACTGATCTTCTTGCGCGCCTGGTAGAACTCCTCGGGCACCTCCGAGGGCGGTGTGGTGTCGAGCAGCGACAGGGTGGTGAAGGCCAGGCCCGGGCGGGTATAGGTTTCGCTGCGGTCGTACCAGCGCAGCTCCTGCAGACGCTTCTCGATCTTCTCGGCGACCTGATCCTGCATTTCCTGGGCGGTGGCGCCCGGCCAGGCGGTGACGATGGTCATGACCTTGATGGTGAAGGCCGGGTCTTCGGCCCGCCCGAGCTTGAAGAAGGCGACCAGCCCCGCCAGGGAGATCAGGCAGACCAGGAACAGGGTGACGGAGCGCTCGCGCACGGCGAGTGCGGAGAGGTTGAAACGACCTTCGCTCATGGCTGGCCTTCCTCGGTTGCCGCCACGGTGGCCGGCTCGGCCAGGCGAACGGCTTGGCCGTCGCGCAGCAGGTGCGCGCCCAGGGCGACGATCTGGTCGCCTAGCTTGATCGCGCCGCTGATGCGGGCGCTCTCATCGTCCAGCGACTGAACGCTGACGGGCGTCCATGCAACCTGCGTCGGCTCTCCGCGAATCATCCAGATGCCAGGCCCGTTGCCGGCGTCGTACAGCGCGGCGATGGGCACCTGCACTGCGCTTGGTGAAACGGTTTGCGACTCGCTGATTTGCACGGTGATGGTGGTGCCCAGCGGCGCGTTGGCCAGCTCGCCTTCGAGCACGTAGCGCGCCTCGAAGGTGCGGGTCTGGCGGTCGGCGACATCCGACAACTGGCGCAGCCGGGTGGCGACGCTGATGTCTTGCCTACCGAAGAGCCTGGCCTCAGCACTGGAGCCGACTGCCGGGCGCAGGGTTTCCGGCAGTTGCACCAGCGCTTCGCGTGGACCGGCATGTGCAAGCCGTACCACGGCCTGGCCGGCGCTGACTACCTGGCCTGGCTCGGCCAGGGTTTCCATGACGATGCCGTCGGCATCGGCGAGCAGTTCGGCGTAGCGGGTGGCGTTACCGGCAACCTTGGCTTGGGCCTCGGCTGCACTCAGTTGCGCGCGAGCCGCATCCGCCGCTGCCTTGTACTGGTCGTAAGCGGACGCGGAAACGGCACCAGTCCCGCGTAGCGCACGGTAACGAGCCTCGTCATCGCTGGCCTGCTGAGCCTGTGCCCGCGCTGCGGCCACCGCCTCGCGCTGCGCATGGGCAGCGAGTTGCAGATCGACTGGATCGAGACGCAGCAGAACCTGGCCACGCTTGACGGTCTGGCCGGTATCGACCAGGCGTTGCAACACCTTGCCGGACACGCGGAAACCCAGATCGCTCTGCACCCTGGCCGCGACGATGCCGGTGAAGGCGCGCGATGTAGCGGTTGCCGACTGGATGGTGGTGACGCGGACCAGTGGCGCGTCAGTGCGGGGATCGGGGGGCGTCTGGTCGCTGCAGGCGACCAGCACGAACGGCATCACGCCGACCAGAGTGGACAGAAGGAGGTTGCGCCGGCGCATGAGGAACCCGTTGCGAAGTCGTAGGGAGCCTCACTTTGATTCGCGTGACCAATTTAGTCAATAGTCACTAATCAGGGTGACAGACTGCGCAACACCAGGCTGGACAGCAGGGCCGGCGCTTCATCGGTGGTTTCGAGCCCGTACTGGAGCAGCAGCGGGTTGAAATAGGGGCGCATGATCAGGTGGATCGCGCGGGTGGTTTCGTCCAGTGGCGTCTTGCGCTCGAAGTCGCCGCTCTGCCGGCCCTGCTGCAGGATCTCGCGAAGGGTCTGCTCGATGAAGCCTTCGTAGAGCAGGGTTGCCGGCCAGCGCCCGGAGGCGGCGGAGGCGGCGATTTCGTAGAGTTTGCGATCCTGGAAGAACAGCCGCAGGCAAGCTTCCACCAATGCCTTGAGCATGCGCCGCAGCTTCTCCGGCGGGCTGTCCACCTCATCGATGGCAGCATTCACCTCGGTCTGTATCTGCTGCAGGCAGTTCGCGCAGATCATCTCGCCGATGGCCTGCTTGGACTCGAAGAACTTGTAGATATAGGCCTTGGAAAAACCGATGGCCTTGGCCAAGTCGGAAACCGTGGTCTTCTCGTAGCCATACAGGCGGAAGTGCTCGGTCGCCGCTGCCACGATCTGATCACGCACCTCGTGATCCACCGGACCACGTGCTGCAACTTTGGGGGAGGGGGTCTTGTTCATGGGGGATAGCCTACAGAGCGGCAGGGTGATAGACAATTAGTGACCAAAATGTATTATGGTCACAGTTTCTGCAGTCTCCTCCCTTGCCCTGGAAGAACATCCCATGCCGTCGAAGCGACTCCTCGTTGTACTGATCAGCACCGGCCTGGTGGCAGGCTGCGCGGTTGGCCCCGATTACCAGCGTCCGGAGATATCCCTGTCCGAGCGCTTCCTGGGACAGAACACGGTCGAGCAACGGCCTGTGAGCTCTACGGCCTACTTGGTCGATTGGTGGGCAGGCTTCGGCGACCCACAACTGACTCGCTTGGTAACGCTCGCCCTGCAGCAGAACCTGGATCTGGCCCAAGCCACCGCACGTATCGCCCAAGCCCACGCCGGCCTGGGTGCGGCCAATGCGGCACTGTTGCCGTCCGGCTCCGTCAACGGCCAGGCAGCGCGCGCCTACCAATCGGTGGAGACGCCGTTGGGCCAGGTACTCGATTCCACGCCAGGGTTCGACCGCTATGGCAACAGCTACGAAACCAACCTCGGCGCCAGTTGGGAACTGGATGTCTTCGGTGGTCTGCGTCGTGATCGCGAGGCGGCACTTGCGCAATACCAAGCCTCGCAAGCGGGAGCCACTGCTACGCGACTCGCCATCGCAGCGCAGACCGCCGACACCTACATCAGCATTCGCGGCCTGCAAACCCGTATAGCCGTGGCGCGTCAGCAGGTGAAGACGCAACAGGAGCTGGTGGCCACCATCGAGTTACTGCAAGGCCAGGGGCTGGCTGCCGAATTGCAGGTGCATCAGGCCCGCGGCGCACTGGCTCAGGTAAGCGCCTCGGTGCCGGTGCTGGAGGCCGGCTTGGATGCTGCGATGAACGCTCTCGACGTGCTACTCGGTGCGCAACCTGGCACGCATCGCGCCGAGCTGGCCGGGAGTGAGGCCATTCCGGTGACACCGCAGATCGCTGCGAGCGGTACGCCTGGCGACCTGCTGCGTCGCCGGCCCGACCTGATCGTCGCTGAGCGCCGCCTGGCTGCTTCGAACGCCCGCATTGGTGCGGCCATTGCCGAGTACTACCCGAAGTTTTCGCTGAGTGGGCTGATCGGCAGTGCCACGTCGGTGTCCGATGGCAACCTGTTCAGTAGCGGCGCCAGCCAGATGAGTGGTGTGCTGGGGCTGCGTTGGCGCCTGTTCGACTTCGGCCGTATCGATGCCCAGATCGACCTGGCCAAAGGGCAGGAAGCCGAGCAACTGGCGGCCTACCGCCTCGCCGCGCTGCGCGCTACCGAGGACGTGGAAAATGCCTTCTCGGCACTGGTCAAGCGTGAGCAGCAGGCCCGTGTGCTGGAGCAGGGCGTGGACTCGCTCAGCCGCGCGCGGCAGGCATCGTTCGAGGCTTACCAGCAGGGTGTCGTCAGCCTGATCGAAGTGTTGCAGGCCGATGAAAATCTGCTGCGTGCTACAGATGCCCGAGCCCAGGCGCAAACCGAGTCGGCCCTCGCTGGCGTCGCGGCATTCAAAGCGTTGGGCGGTGGCTGGAAAGCGCCCGAGGCGCTTGCGGCCAAGTGATTGCAATGCTGTATCAGGTAGTTGCTTTGTGCTGATCTTCAGTAACTAGTGATAGCGATGCCGACAGTCCGCTATTGGCCGGTAGCTGCCGGTAACGAACGGCCGCTAATGGCCGATTCTGTTGAAAAAGTCCTGTCGGTTTTTTTGCTAATGAAAGAGCGTTAGCGACGTTGAAATCTGGTTCGCTCAGAAGACGGAGCTGTCTTGGATTTTACGTAGCAACGCCGAAATCGGGCGATTTCTGAGCTACCGAAAGGCAGCTCTCTCAGAAACCGACTTTTTCAACAGAATCGGCCGGAAGCAGACACCTTTGGCCGGTAGCTGCCTTTAGCACACGATTGCTATCTGCCGGACAGTCCGCTATCGGTCAGGGGGCTGTTACCCCCCCTTTGACTAGAACTAAGGCAGTAATCCGCCCAGTCGGTCATTAAAGCTCTTCGTTTTTCAAGAAGGTCGGAGCGCGAATAGGCCGCTTCTGTCTGGCTGCGTTCATCGTGGGCTAGCGCAAGCTCGCATACTTCTCTCGGGTAATGAGTGCATTCGTTTGCCCAGTCCCTGAAGGTGGAGCGAAAGCCGTGAGCGGTTATGTCCGCATGCCCCAGCTTATGTAGCAGATTGCGAATGGCATTGGCATGCATGACGCCGCTTCTACCCTGCCCAGGGAACACGTATGGAGAACTGGTCCGCGGTAGGGCTTTCAGTAGTTCGGTTGCCTGAGTTGATAGTGGAATCGCGAACGGTTTTCTCATCTTCATCCTGTCAGCGGGCAGAGACCACTTCTCTGATTCAAGGTCGAGCTCGGACCATTGGGCGAACTGGACCATATGTGTTCTTGCCACTGAAAGGATCAGAAGTCGAGCGGCTGCCGCATCTCGGCTGGGGTCCTTGCTGAGTTCGCTCATCAACTTCGGCAAGTCGCGCCATTGGATTGCTGGGAGATGCTGGCGTTGTCGGGCCTTCTTCTTTTCTGCCTTGCTGAGTAGATTGTCCAGGTGACCACGCCACCGGGCTGGATTGTCGCCTTCCCTCAAACGGAGGGTTTTAGCTGCATCCAAGATCTGCTCAATCTGCCCTCTAACTTCGTCCGCGGTGCGGGTTTTCGTTCCCCATATGGGGCGTAGAACTGCAAGCACCTGCTCGGTTTGAATCGAGCCTGCAGAGAGTTTTCCTATGATTGGAAAGGCGTATCGATTGAGCTTGCTCAGCCACCCTTTGCGCCACTTATCAGACCAACCTGATCCATGGGCTTTTTGGTAGTCGCGTGCGAGATCTTCGAACGTTGTGCGGCGGGCAGCGGCTTCGCGCTCAGCCTCTCGCCTTGCCTCTTTCTCCGCATCGCGGGTAGCTAGCGGATCTGAGCCTGCTGCAAGGACTTTTCTTTGATCGGCTGCGAGCTGCCTGGCCCCTCCGAGCGTCACGGCTGGAAAGGGGCCAAGGCCCATTTCGCGACTTCGGCCGTCCAGCTTATATCGGAAGATCCAGCTCAAGCCGCCGCTTTTGGATACCTGAAAGTAGAGCCCATCGCCATCATTGGTTTTGCCTGGCACAGCAGCCTTAACCAAAGAATCGACGGTCTTGCTCGTCAGCTTGCCCACACATCACCTCTATCTGACCCACACCCTTGGACCCACACTCTGACCCACACTTTTGGTCAGGATTCTGCTGGTCGTTGCTGGATGCTCTTGGATCGATAATAGGATCAGATGCCCTATTTATCTAGGATTTATGGATTTTACTGGATTTCTCTGGGCAATAAAAAGGCCGGCTTGTGGCCGGCCTTCAGGGGGTGGTACTGGCTTATTTTTGGTAAGCCGCTACCGCCTTCAGAATTGCTTGGCGGGCTTCGTCAGCGTTGCCCCAGCCTTCGACCTTGACCCACTTGCCCTTCTCGAGATCCTTGTAGTTCTCGAAGAAGTGCTTGATTTGCTCCAGCAGCAGGGCTGGCAGGTCGGTGTATTCCTGTACGTCTTTGTAGATTACGGACAGTTTGTCGTGCGGCACGGCGATCAGCTTGGCATCACCACCGGCTTCGTCGGTCATGTTCAATACGCCAACCGGACGGCAGCGGATGACCGAGCCCGGGGCAACCGGATACGGGGTCACGACCAGCACGTCGAGGGGGTCGCCGTCGTCGGCCAGGGTATGCGGGATGAAACCGTAGTTGGCCGGGTAGAACATCGGGGTGGCCATGAAGCGGTCGACGAACAGGCAGTCGGTGTCGTGATCGATTTCGTATTTGATCGGCGCGTGGTTGGCCGGAATCTCGATGGCGACGTAGATGTCGTTCGGCACGTCTTTGCCGGCCGGGACTTTGCTGTAGCTCATGGTGGACACCCCAGGTTGGGCCAAAAAAAGTGCGCGGATTATAGGCACATTCCCGGGGCGTTACTACGCCTGCGTACTTATCCGTTGGTCGTGTCGCGATAGTCCGGGTGCTCGGCCAGGAGCCGTTGCAGGCGCGTCAGCGGGTCCTGGCGGTAGAAGCCGACGAGCTGCTGGTAGACGGCGGGGAAGGCCTGCTGCAGCAGGTCCGGGGCGCTGAAGAAGTATTCGCTGGTGACGGCGAAGAACTCGGCCGGGTTTTCCGCCGCGTAGGGATCGATGGCGGTGTGCGCCTCGGGATTGGCGTCGAGCGCGGCATTCATCTCGTCGTAGGCGGCCTGCATGGCGCTGGCCCAGTCGCCGATGCGCATGTCGCGGTGCAGCGGCGGCAGGCCGTTGGCGTCGCCGTTGAGCATGTCCAGTTTGTGCGACAGCTCGTGGATCACCAGGTTGTAGGCATCCCAGCCGCCACCGCTCTGCACACCGGGCCAGGCCATGATCACCGGGCCCTGGTGCCAGGCTTCGCCACTGCGCTCGTCGTCCCACTCGTGCTCGATGCCGCTGGCGTCACGGTGGCGCTGCGGGCTGACGAAGTCGTCCGGGTACAGGACGATCTCGTGGAAGCCCTGGTACCAGTCGAGTTCGGCCAGGTGTAGCAGCGGCAGCTCGGCCTGGGCGGCCAGGGTCAGGCGGTCGCTCTCGTCCAGCTCGACGCCGGGCAAGGCGGTGAGGCGCTTGTGATGCAGGAACAGGATGGCGCGCTGGAACAGGCGCTGCTCCTCGGCCTCGCTCAGGCCATCGAGGATCGGCAGGCGCGCGCGGGCCTCATGCCAGTGGCGAGTGGTATAGGGCGAGCGGGAGAGGATGCGCCGGCGGCGCCAGGCGCGGAATGACCACATGCAGCTGTCTCGGGGTGGGCGGCGAGCGCGCAGGCGTTCGCCGGCCTGATCAATCGCCCAGTTCGAGGGTGTAGTTCTTGAACTTGGTGTCTTCGCGGAAGCCGATTGACTCGTAGGTCTTCTGCGCCACTTCGTTGCTGATGCTGGTGGCGACGCGCATGCGCACGGCGTTGGTTTCCTTGGCCATCTGCTTGGCGGTCTGTAGCAGACGGTCGGCGACCAGCATGCGGCGGGCGTCTTCGGCGACATAGATGTCGTTGAGGATCCACACGCGCTTGAGCGACAGCGAGGAGTAGCTGGGGAACAGCTGGCAGTAGCCGAGGAGCTTGTCCTCGTCGTCGGCCAGGGCCAGGTAGATGATTGATTCTTTGCGCTTGATGCGCGTCTCGAGGAATTTGCGCGACGAGTCCGGGAAGGGCAGCTCGCCATAGAACTCACGGTACTTGATGAACAACGGGGTCAGCAGGTCCAGGTGCTCCAGGGTGGCTTGGACAATGCGCATGGCGGGCCTCGGCGTTTGTGGAGTGGTGAGTAGGCAGCTGCAGGTGCTGTGCCAACGGTCAGCCCGATGCTGCCCAAAGATGCTGGAAAGCGCAATCCAAGCGAGCGTTTGATCTCGCTGGGGATAATGACGTAGTGCTGCAACTTACCCCCAGAGGCTGTGGGTGATGCTGTGGATAAGCTGTCGGCAGCTGGTGCCTGGGCAGAACCCGCGCGGCTTGCCTGCGGTTGGTTGAATTTCGATCTTGATCAGTGACTTACGTCACAGGTTAGGCACAGTAACTGTGGGCTTTGCTGTGGATAAGCTGTGCGCTCCAGCGGCAGGCATACGGCCGCCGTGGCTTGCAGCGGGCTGGGCGTTTTCTGTGCAGCCCGAACCCGTTTCTGTGACGAAAAGTTTGTCCACAGAAGCCTTGGGCAAAGTTGTGGACAAGCTGTTCGGTCATCGCCGGGAGCGCCGCCCGGCGCGTCCTTCAGCTACCGGGCGGTTTTTCGTCCAGTGCTCAGAGGCGACCGTGTACGGCATCGCTGAACAGTTGGGCCACGTTGGCCTCGGTCAGAGTCCGTGGATTGCCGCCGGCGGAAGGGTCGACCACTGCCATCTGCGCGATCAGCGTGGTCTTGCCGTCGTCGACGCCCAGCTCGGCCAGGCTGTGCGGCACACCGGTGTCGCTACGCAGCTGCAGGACCAGTTCGAGGAAGCTGTCGAAACCGGGGTTGGCCAGCTGCAGATAGGCCGCCAGACGGGTGATGCGCTCCTCGATGACGTCGCGGTTGAACTTCAGCACATAGGGCATCAGCGTGGCGTTGGTCATGCCGTGGTGGGTGTCGTACAGCGCGCCGATCGGGTGGGCGAGAGCGTGCATGCCGCCAAGCCCTTTCTGGAAGGCGGTGGCGCCCATGGCGGCGGCGGCGAGCATGTCGGCGCGGGCGTCGAGGTCGTTCGGCTGTTTGACTGCTCTGACCAGCGCACCCTTGACCAGGCGCATGCCCTCTACGGCGATGCCTTCGGCCAGGGGGTGGAAGCCGGGGGCGCAGTAGGCCTCCAGGCAGTGGGAAAACGCATCCATGCCGGTGCCGGCGGTGATGAAGGCCGGCATGCCCACGGAGAGCTCGGGGTCGCTGATGACGATCTTCGGCATCATCAGCGGGTGGAAGATGATGCGTTTGGTGTGGCTGCGCTCGTCGGTGAGGATGCCGGCACGGCCGACTTCCGAGCCGGTACCGGCGGTGGTCGGTACGGCGATCACCGGCGCTATGCCGCGCGGGTCGGCGCGGGTCCACCAGTCGCCGATATCCTCGAAGTCCCACACGGGCCTGGCCTGGCCACTCATGAAGGCGATCAGCTTGCCCATATCCAGGCCGCTGCCGCCGCCGAAGGCGACCACGCCGTCGTGCTTGCCGGCGCGGTAGGCGGCCAGGCCGGCGTCGAGATTGCTCTCCACCGGGTTGGGCTTGAGGTCGCTGAACAGCGCGGCGCCGAGGCCGGCCGCCTTGAGCGAGTCGAGGGCGGCGGTGGTGATCGGTGCGCTGCCCAGGCCACGGTCGGTGACCAGCAGCGGGCGCAGCATGCCGACACTCTTGCACAGCTCCGGCAGCTCCTTGATGCGGCCAGCGCCGAAGCGCACCGAGGTCGGGTAGTTCCAGTTGGCGGTCTTGTTCATGGCGGGCTCCTGTCAGAGCTGCTGGCGCAGGTGGAAGGACTTGGGCCGGGTCAGGTGTTCGTAGCCCAGGCGCGACAGCGTGGCGCCACGCCCGGTGTGCTTGACCCCGGTCCAGGCCAGGGCCGGGTCGAGGTAGTCGCAGCGGTTCATGAACACCGTGCCGGTTTCCAGCTGCTGGCCGATGCGCTCGGCGGCGCCCAGGTCTTCGGTCCAGATTGCCGCGCTGAGGCCGTAGGGGCTGTCGTTCATCAGGGCGATGGCGTGGGCGTCGCCGTCCACCGGCATGATGCCGACCACCGGGCCGAAGCTCTCGTCGCGCATCACCGCCATCTCGTGATTCACCCCGGTCAGCACCTGCGGCGCCATGTAGGCAGTGCCGGGGGCGTCGGCGGCGAACAGCGAGGGGGCGATCAGCGCCTTGGCGCCGCGGGCTTTGGCTTCGGCGATCTGCCCACGAACGAACTCGGCGGCGCTGTTGCGCACCAGCGGTCCCAGGGTGGTGGCCTCGTCCAGCGGGCTGCCCAGCACGTACTGCTTGGTCAGCTCGACGAAGCCCTCGACGAAGGCTGGATAGAGGGCTTTATCCACATAGATGCGCTCGATGCCACAGCAGCTCTGCCCGGAGTTGAAGAAGCTGCCGTCGACCAGGTTCTCCACCGCGTGGGCGAGGTCGGCATCGGCGCGTACGTAGGCCGGGTCTTTGCCACCCAGCTCCAGGCCGACGCCGATGAAGTGGCCGGCGGCGGCGCTCTCCATTAGGCGGCCGCCTTCCACCGAGCCGGTGAAGTTGACCTGCTGCACCTGGCCGGAGGCGATCAGGGTGGCGGTCTGGCCGTGGTCCAGCACCAGGTTGTGGAACAGTCCTGCGGGCAGCCCGGCGCGCTCGAAGGCTTGGGCGAAGCGCTCGCCGACCAGCAGGGTCTGGCTGGCGTGCTTGAGCAGCACGGCATTGCCGGCCATCAGCGCCGGGATGATGGCGTTCACCGCGGTCAGGTAGGGGTAGTTCCACGGCGCCACCACCAGCACGGTGCCCAGCGGCTCGCGGCGGATATAGCGGCGAAAGCCTTCCTTGGGCTCGGGCACCACGTCGGCCAGGGCGCTTTCGGCTATGCCGATCATATGGCGGGCGCGCTCCTCGAAGCCGCGCAGCTCGCCAGCGCCGAAGCGCACCGGGCGGCCCATCTGCCAAGCCAGCTCGGGGACGATTTCGTCCTTCATCGCCAGCATGGCGTCCACCGCCTTCAGGCAATAGACGGTGCGCTGGCCGATAGATAGCTCGCGCCAGGCGCGCTGGGCCTGGGTGGCGGCGGCCAGGGTCTGCTCCAGGGCGCTGCTGCTGGCGATGGCGCGCTCGGCGTAGAGGCTGCCGTCCACCGGTGAAATCAGGCGAATGCTGTTCATGCTGCTCTCCCTGTCAGTAGCGTTCGAAGCCGCGGCGCAGTTCCCAGTCGGTCACTCGGCGGTCGTACTCCAGCTGCTCCCAGCGCGCGGTGTGCAGGTAGTGCTCGACCACGTCGTCGCCCAGGGCCTTGCGCAGCAGTTGTGAACGGTCGAGGGCGTCGGCGGCGCCACGCAGGGTCTTGGCCACTTCCGGCAGTTCGTCGTCCTGGTAGGCATCGCCGGAGAATGGCTCGGGAAGTTCGAGTTGCTCGTCGATGCCGGCGAGGCCGGCGGCGATCAGCGCGGCGTAGGCCAGGTAGGGGTTGAGGTCAGCGCCGCCGATGCGGCACTCGATGCGGATGCCCTTGCTGCCGGCGCCGCACAGGCGGAAGCCGGCAGTGCGGTTGTCGCAGCTCCACACCGAGCGGGTGGGGGCAAAGGTGCCGGCCTGGAAGCGCTTGTAGGAGTTGATGTAGGGCGCGAGGAAATAGGTGATGTCGCTGGCGTACTTGAGCTGGCCGGCCACCCACTGGCGCATCAGCTTGGACATGCCGTATTCGCCGGCCGGGTCATGGAACAGCGCCTGCTCGCCATCGAGGCTGAACAGCGAGTTGTGGATATGGCTGCTGGAGCCGGCCAGGTTGTAGTTCCACTTGGCCATGAAGGTGACGGCCTTACCCTGCAGCAGGGCGATCTCCTTGCAGGCGTGCTTGATGATGCTGTGCCGGTCGGCCATCACCAGCGCCTCGGCGTAGCGCACGTTGATCTCCTCCTGGCCGGGTCCCCATTCGCCCTTGGAGTTCTCCACCGGGATGCCGGCGGCCTGCAGGTGCTTGCGGATCGCCCGCATCACCGGCTCCTCGCGGATGGTCTGCAGGATGCTGTAGTCCTCGATGTAGTAGTTGGCCGTCTTCGGGTTCTGGTAGTGCTGCTCGTGGATGCTCTCGTAGCTCTGGTCGAACAGATAGAACTCCAGCTCCGAGGCGAACATGCCCTTGTAGCCGCGCTCAGTGAGGCGGGCGATCTGCCGCTTGAGGATGCCGCGCGGGCTGTGTGGCAGGTCGTAGTGGTGATGGTCCTGCACGTCGCACAGCACCAGGGCGGTGCCTTCCAGCCAGGGCACCACGCGCATGGTGGAGAGGTCGGGCTTGAACACGAAATCGCCGTAGCCCTGCTTCCAGCTGGCGGCGGCGTAGCCGGGTACCGGCTCCATGTCGATATCGTCGGCCAGCAGGTAGTCGCAGCCGTGGGTTTCTTCATGGGCGCTGTCGAGGAAGAACTCGACCTGGAAGCGCTTGCCGATCAGGCGGCCCTGCATGTCGACCATGCAGGCCAATACGGTATCGATCTTGCCGGCCACGGCGAGTTCGCGCAGGCCGGCCAGGGTCAGGTGGGCAGTCATTCCGTTGGTCTCCGGAAAAGGTCGGCCGCGCCCGTGGGTGCGGCCTGGGCTCATCAGTTATTGGTTTTGTTCTTTTCGCGCTGTTCCATGGCGAATTCCTCTTCTGGCGAGAGGATCAGGCGGTGGCGGCCGACGATGGCGAAGTAGGTGATGCCGATGCCGAACCAGACCGCCACCCAGAACACGCCGAGGGTGTAGGCCGGATCGCCAGTGAGCTGGAAGTACAGGGTTACGGCGGCGATCAGCATGGTCAGCACCGCACCCGGCACGCCCAGCGGGCTGCGGTAGGGGCGCTCGATGTCGGGCATCTTGCGGCGCAGCAGGATGAACGACAGGGCCTGCATGAAGTAGGAGAACATGGCGCCAAACACCGCCATGTTGAGCAGGGTGCCGCCGATCACCGCGCCACCTTTCTCCTCACCGAAGATGAACCACAGGGTCATCATCACCGCCAGCGCCATCAGGCTGCCGATCAGCATGGCCATGTACGGCGTCTTGCGTTGGCCGTGGGTGATCGACAGCCATGGCAGGAAGTAGCCGGCGCGGCTCAGCGAGTAGATCTGCCGGCCCATGGCGAAGATGATGGTGTGGAAACTGGCGATCAGACCGAGCACTGCCACCAGCGCCAGCAGCTTGGCGATGTCATCACCGTAGATGGCCTTGAAGCCGTCCAGCAGCGGTTCGCCGGACGAGCCCAGGGCGTGGGCGCCGACGCTGGTCACTGCCGGGTTCAGCCAGAGGATCATGAAGGCCGAGAGGATCAGGGTGAACATGCCGAGGATGATGCCCTTGGGCATGTCGCGCTTCGGGTCGACCGATTCCTCCGCCGCCAGCGGCAGCTGCTCGATGGCGAGGAACAGCCAGACCGCGAAGGGCATGGCCGCCAGCACGCCGAGCAGGCCATTGGGCAGGAATGGGCCGTTGCCTTCCGGCAGTTCGACGCCGCCCGGGCCGACGTTCATGGCAAAGCGGTTGAAGTCGATGTGCGGGATGGCGCTGATCCAGAACACTACCAGGCACGACAGCGCAAGCAGGGTAACCACCAGGGTGACCTTGAACGAGAGCTCCACGCCGATCACATTGAGCCAGATGAACACCACGTAGAAGCCGATCCACCACAGCGGCTGGTACTCGCTGGGCGTACCGAAGATGCTGCCCATGTAGCTACCGATGAAGAACACGATCACCGCCGGGGTGAGCACGTACTCGACGTTCTCCGCCAGGCCGGTGAGGAAGCCACCCCAGGGGCCCATGGCGCTGCGGGCGAAGGAATAGGCGCCGCCGGTGTGGGGCAGGGCCGGCGACATCTCCGCCAGGGAGAAGGTCAGCCCCAGGTACATGATGGCGATGATGATGGCGGCGATCAGCATGCTGCCCCAGCCATTGGCCAGGCCGAAGTTCCAGCCGGAAAAATGGCCGGAGATCACCGCGCCGACACCCAGCGCCCACAGCGACCAGACGCCGGCATAGCGGCGCAGGCCGCGTTTCTCGAAGTAGGTCTGATCGACCGTTGTATAGCTGACTCCCGATTGCTGCTTCATGGTCCTCTCCTGCATTTCGCGTTGGCTCGGGTTCTTGTAGGAATTGCGGCCTTGCTTGAAACGGGATGGAGCACAGCGGCTGACAGCAGGAGGATGTGTACGGAGGAGAGCCCGGACGGGCTCGGCAGCCATGCTCGGCATGGCGGATGGTGTTCCCCCGAGGGCCGGGAAACTCTCCCAGCGAGATCGAAGCGCAGACGGACATCCGGTCGCTGACAGCTTGCGGGCATGGACGACGAGGAACCTCATGCCGTCTCGGTGTTCCGAGACTCCTGACACTCTAGTCGAGATTTCGCGGGGTGGTACGGCAGCCTGTCAGGTGCCGCCCTGTGCTACCCTGCGGCCAGTTCTGCCGGGGCCTCCCGGCCTGTTTCGAGGTCATCGATGCACATTCATATTCTCGGTATCTGCGGTACCTTCATGGGCTCCCTGGCGGTGCTGGCCAAGGAACTCGGGCACCGCGTCACCGGCTCCGACGCCAGCGTCTACCCGCCCATGAGCACCCAGCTCGAAGCCCAGGGCATCGAGCTGATGCAGGGCTACCTGCCCGAACACCTGCAGCCGGCCCCCGACCTGGTGGTGATCGGCAACGCCCTGAGCCGCGGCAACCCCGCGGTGGAATATGTGCTCAACCAGGGTCTGCCCTATGTCAGCGGCCCGCAGTGGCTGGCCGACCATGTGCTGCAGGGCCGCTGGGTACTCGGCGTAGCCGGCACCCACGGCAAGACCACCACCACCAGCATGCTGGCCTGGGTGCTGGAGCATGCCGGCATGAGCCCAGGCTTCCTGATCGGCGGCGTGCCGCAGAACTTTGGCGTGTCCGCGCGCCTGGGCGGCACGCCGTTCTTCGTGGTCGAGGCCGACGAGTACGACAGCGCCTTCTTCGACAAGCGCAGCAAGTTCGTTCACTACCGCCCGCGCACGGCGATCCTCAACAACCTGGAGTTCGACCACGCGGATATCTTCCCGGACCTGGCGGCCATCGAGCGGCAGTTCCACCATCTGGTGCGTACGGTTCCTGGTGAAGGGCTGATCATTCATCCGCAAGCCGAAGAGGCCTTGGCGCGAGTGATCAAGATGGGCTGCTGGACCCCGGTGCAGACCACTGGCACCGGCGGCCAGTGGCAGGCACGCCTGCTCAGCGAGGACGGATCGCGCTTTGAAGTGGTGTTCGACGGCAAGGTTGAGGGCATCGTGGAGTGGGAGCTGACCGGTCAGCACAACGTGGCCAACGCCTTGGCCACCCTGGCTGCGGCGCGGCATGTCGGCGTGGTGCCGGAGCTGGGCATCGCCGGCCTGTCCAGCTTCAAGAGCGTCAAACGACGCATGGAGAAGGTCGCGGAAGTGAAAGGCGTGACCATCTACGACGACTTCGCCCACCATCCGACCGCCATCGCTACCACCCTCGACGGCCTGCGCAAGCGCGTCGGTGATGCGCAGGTCGTGGCCGTGATCGAGCCGCGTTCCAACTCGATGAAGCTCGGCGCCCACCGTGATGGCCTGCCGGATTCCGTGGTGCAGGCCGACCAGGTGTTCTGGTACGCCCCGGCCAACCTGGGCTGGGATCTGGCCGCCACCGTGGCGGGCTCCACTGTGCCGACCCAGGTTTGCGATTCGCTGGAGACGATCATCGCCGGCGTCAAGGCCGTGGCTGCGCCTGGCACCCAAGTGGTGATCATGAGCAACGGCGGTTTTGGCGGCCTGCATGGCAAGCTGGCCAAGGCGTTGGAAGAATAGAAAACGGAAAATTCGCTCTCAATGCGTCGTGAGCGCAGGTTAGGCAAGGCGGAAACCTGCGAAAAAGCGCAGTTTACTGCGCGTAAATGAGCATTTTGAGCGGGTTTCCAACGCGGCATAACCAAGCGCAACAGCAGTGAGAGTGAATTTATGGCAGGTCCGGAACGCATCACATTGGCCATGACCGGCGCTTCCGGCGCCCAGTACGGCCTGCGCCTGCTCGACTGCCTGGTGCAGGAAGACCGCGAGGTGCACTTCCTGATTTCTAAGGCGGCGCAGCTGGTGATGGCCACCGAGACCGACGTCACCCTGCCGGCCAAGCCGCAGGCCATGCAGCAGTTCCTTTCCGAGTACACCGGTGCAGCGTCCGGGCAGATCCGCGTGTATGGCAAGGAAGACTGGATGGCGCCGCCGGCCTCGGGCTCCGGCGCCCCGGCCGCCATGGTAGTGGTGCCATGCAGCACCGGCACCCTGTCGGCCATCGCCACCGGCGCCTGCAACAACCTGATCGAGCGCGCCGCCGATGTGGTGCTCAAGGAGCGCCGCCAGCTGATCCTGGTGCCGCGCGAGGCGCCGTACTCCAGCATCCACCTGGAGAACATGCTAAAGCTGTCCAACCTCGGCGTGACCATCCTGCCGGCCTCGCCGGGCTTCTATCACCAGCCGCAGACGGTGGACGACCTGGTCGACTTCGTCGTCGCGCGCATCCTCAACTGCCTGGGCATCCCCCAGGACATGCTGCCGCGCTGGGGCGAACATCACCTGATCAGCGGCGACGACTGATGAAGGCTTATCTCTACGGCAGCGTGCTGCTGCTCTGCGTTCTGCTGCCTGGCTGCGCCAGCGTACGTACTTTGGATGCGGCCAAGCCCGGCGCGCCGATTATCTATTCCGGCACCCGTCTGGACTGGTATTCGCTGCAGGGCGGTTGTTGCCCGGTGGAGCGCTTCGGCGCCGAGGCGCCCAAGTATGCTGGTCTCGACCTGCCATTCAGTGCGCTGCTGGAAACGCTCTTGCTGCCCTTCGCCGTGGCCGCCGAGCTGGGCATAGGTCTCGGCGTCAGCGGCGGTAACTGAGAGCCTGTCCAAAACCTGCTGCGTGTCGGCCAAACGGCGTTGGAAGCGGCTTCGGAATGCTCATTTACCACCTGTAAACTCCGCTTCCTCAGCCATTTCCGCCACCGTTTGGCTCTAGCTCGCTAGCTTTTGAACAGGCTCTGTTTCAGGCAACGGCCTGGCAGACGTCTACCCACTCGCCTTGCACCAGCTCGGCCATGCGCTTCGGGCAGATGCGCACCGCGCTGTGGATGGCGCCTGCCGCCGGCAGCACTTCTTCGTAGTCGAGCAGCGAGCGGTCGCAGTACACCGCCAGGTCAGTGGCCAGGCCGAACGGGCAGACGCCGCCGACCGGGTGCCCGGTCAGCGCCACCACCGTCTCTGCGTCGAGCATCTTGGCCTTGGCGCCGAAGGCTTCCTTGAGCTTGCGGTTGTCCAGGCGGGCATCGCCGCGCGCCACCACCAGCAGCTCGCGCTCGCCGATGCAGAAGGCCAGGGTCTTGGCGATCTGTCCTGGCTCCACGCCATGGGCTTCGGCGGCCAGGGCCACGGTGGCGGTGCTGGTTTCCAGCTCGATGATGGCGATGTCGGGGGCCTTGGCGGCGAAGAAGGCGCGGACCGATTCCAGGCTCATGGCGGTTTCCTTGGGCAAAAGCGCCATGCTTGCCGGCCGGCCCGGACGAGTCAACCTGCAGGGATCAGTCGGCCCAACCGCGCCACACCCAGGTCATCGGTCGCGGGCCGGGCAGGTAGCTGCTCTGCACCTCGCGGATGTGGAAGCCGCCGGCGCTGAGCAGGGCGGGGATGTCGCGGTTGAGATGGCAGCCGCCGGCCAGTGGTTTCCACAACGGGGTGATGCGGTTCTGCCAGGCGCGTACGCCGGCATCCGGTGCGCGGCCGTGCTCGCTGAACAGGAATTTGCCGCCGGGCTTGAGCACGCGGCGCATCTCCTGCAGCGCGGCCAGCGGATCGGGGATGGTGCACAGGGTGAAGGTGCAGACGATGCTGTCGAAGCTGGCGTCGGCAGCCTGGATCTGCCCCAGCTCGAGGGCGACCATCTCCACCGGGATGCCGATGTTGGCCGCGCGCTGGCGCGCCAGGGTCTGCATTTGCGCGGCCGGGTCGACGCCGACTATGGCGCTGACCTTCTGCGCATCGTAGAAACTGAGGTTGAGCCCGGTGCCGATGCCGATCTCCAACACCCGGCCTTCTGCCATGGGTACCACCTGGGCACGGGTCTTCATCACGTGGCCCATGCCACAGGCGAAGTCGATCAGGTGGGGCAGGATCTTGTCGTCGTAGAAGCCCATCAGCGACCCAGGCGGCGCAGTTCGTCGGATTCGACGATACGGATGCCGTCGCTCTCTTCCAGAGCCAGGCGCCACAGCGCGCGGGCCAGGGCGGCGACCTCGATGCCGCGGTACTTGCCGGGAATCCAGCGCAGCAGCGGCGCGGCCAGGCGCTCGCCGAGGCGGAACTCGCGGCGCGGACCGAGCAGCAGGGACGGACGGACGATGGTCAGCTGTGGCCAATCCATCGCCTTGAGCGCCTCCTCGGTCTCACCCTTGACCCGGTTGTAGAACACCGTCGAGCGCGGGTCGGCGCCCAGGGCACTGATCACCAGCAGGTGGCGGGTGCCCAGTTCGCGAGCGCGGCGGGCGAAGGCCAGGACCAGTTCCTGGTCGACGGCGCGGAAGGCGTCCTGCGAGCCGGCCTGGCGGATGGTGGTGCCCAAGCAGCAGAAGGCCGCATCGATCTGCCCGCCCAGTTGTGGCAACAGGTCGCTCAGTTGGCCGACCGGGTTGTCCAGGTGCGGGTGCTCGGCCAGCGGGCTGCGGCTGGGCGCCAGCACGCGGCTGATGGTCGGCTCGTTGAGCAGACGGTCGAGCAGGTGCTCGCCGGTGAGGCCGGTGGCTCCGGCGAGCAGGATGTGCTGGGGCGTCAAGTACATGCTTGTTCCTCCACTATTAGCTGTCAGCTTAGAGCGAATCGGCAGATCCGGGTGGAAGTTGATCGCCGATTACTGCGCTTTCGTCGCCGCGGTCAGGGCCTGCTCGGCCTGTTGCTTGCGTAGTTTCTTCCAGTGCTCCAGCACCGCCTGCGGTGCCCACAGTTGCGGCTCGGAAGGCTCGAACTCCTCGGCCTGTTCGCGCTCGGCGACCTTGGTCTTGGCCAGCTCGAAGGCGCGGCTGAGGTCGTCGGTTTCGTTGAGGGCCTCGGCGAACAGCGCGCGGCCGAAGTAGGTGAAGTCGTTTTCCTCGGAGCAGCCGAACGACACCCGGTCGGCGCGCGCGGCGGTCATCACCAGGGTTTTGTCGTTCTTCAGTGGCGGGATGAAACCGCCCGAGTAGCAAGCCGAGATCACCACCACCTTGTGCCGGTCATTCAATGGCTTGAGCAGGGCGGCTAGTTCGGCAGCAGGGAGATCGGCCAGCTGCAGGCGCGGCTGGTCGATGTTCAGCTCGTGATTGCTGGAGCCGTGGCTGGTCAGGTAGATGAACACCAGATCCTCCGGGCCGCTGCGTTCGGCGAGGGCCTGCACGGCGCGAGTCAGGCTCTCGCGGGTGGCGAGTGGGCGATCACTCAGGTGATCGCGATGGTTGGTCAGGGTGACGTTGCCGCGCGCGCCGAAACGCTCGCGCAGCAGCTTGCTGACATAGTCGGCCTCACGAAGGAACACGCTCTGCTTGCCATCGCCGGCCAGGGTCAGGCTGTACAGCTCCACCGCCGGAGTGGATGCGGGCAGGGCGTCCAGCGCCTCCTGCAGCAGTTGACCCTGGCGCAACAGGCCGAGTTCCAGCGGATCCGGGCGGGCCTCGCCGCTCGCCTGACGGATTAGTTCACCGCCACGCCAGATGCCTTGGGTGCGGCTGCCGTCGAGGGTGGTGAGCGCACCCTCCCCGGAGTATTCGCCATTGACGAACTCACCCTGGTAGACGCTGCCATCGACCAGGCTCAGTTTGCCCTGACCGTGGAACTGCCAGTAGCGGAACTGACCTTCGTAGTGTCGGCCGTCGGCCCCGCGAAACTCGCCCTTGCCGTTCAGCGCCCCCCCTTCGAAACGGCCGCTCCAGACCTCGCCGTCGCCGTCGCCGCTCTGATAGCGCCCTTTGCCATGAAAGAGATTGTCGCGGAAGGTGCCGTTATAGCTGTCGCCGTCGGTGCCCTTGTAGCTGCCTTCGCCCTGCAGCATACCCTTCTTGAAGGTTCCGCTGAATTGGCCCTCGGCGTTGCTGCGTAGGCCTTCGCCCTCTGGCTCGCCACGTACGAAACGGCCCTGGTAGCTGCTGCCATCCGGCATCTCCAGTCTGCCGAGGCCGTGATAGCGGTCGTCGCGGAATTCGCCGCGATAGCTCATGGGGCCCTGCTGCAGATGACCCTCGCCGTTCATGCGGCCCTGTTTGAAACCGCCGATGTAGCGAGTGCCATTGCCGTAGTCCAGCTCTCCCTGGCCGTCGAAAAGGCCTAGGTGGAAGCTGCCCTTGTAGCTTTCGCCGCTGGCACCGTGCCATTCACCAGGGCCGTCGAACTGACCGTCTTTGAAGTGGCCTGTGTAGTAAACGCCGTTGGCGTAGTCGACCCGGCCCTCGCCCTGGAGCCGGCCGTCGACCACGTCACCGCGATAACGACCGCCGTCGGGCAGTACCGCATCTGCCGGCAGCAGCGGCTCCCCATCACCGCACGCGGTGAGCAGCAGGGCAAATGAAAGGACGGTGGGGCGATAGGGCATGACGGACATCCTGGTCGGGGCATGCACGGGAGTATGCCAGCGGTGAATGCAAACGGGGCGCCTGAGCGCCCCGTTGGTTGCGAACCGCTGGGCAATCAGACGAAGCAGAGCGACAGCGACTCGGCGATGTAGGCAGGCTTTTCCTCACCCTCGATCTCTAGGGTGGCCTCGACTTTGAATAGCCATTGGCCGGGGCGCTTCTCGGTGATGTCGAGCACCTTGGCGGCCAGGCGTACGCGCGAGTCCACCTTGACCGGCTGGATGAAGCGCACGCTGTCCAGACCGTAGTTGACGGCCATCTTCAGGCCTTCAGGAGCGAGCATGAGCTTCTCCATCAGCACCGGGATCAACGATAGGCTGAGGAAACCGTGAGCGATGGTGGTGCCAAATGGCGTGTGCTTGGCTTTTACGGGGTCGACGTGGATGAACTGATGGTCGCCGGTGCATTCGGCGAACTGGTTGATGCGCTGCTGATCGATGGTCAGCCATTCGGAACGTCCGAGTTCCTTGCCTACATAGTCTTGCAGCTGTGCAACGGATACCAAGGGCATAGATCCTCCTTGAGGATGCGAGGTCAGTTGTTGTTTTTGGTGAACCAGGCTTGCCCTAGAACAGCATGGCCCGCGTGGGCGGGTCAAGCCGAAAGTCGCGGTTTATGGCGCACCCATCGGCATGCCTATAATGGCGCCCTTTTCCTAGCCGGAGTCTCCTGCATGCTGCTTCGCGGCCTGACCTGGCTGGTGCTGTTCCAATTGCTCGGCACCGCCCTCAATGTTCTCTTCCTTCCAATGCTGCCGGGGCCGATCATCGGCATGCTGCTGCTGTTCGTCTTCCTGTTGGTGCGTGGTGAGGTGGGTGAGCCCATGACCGAGGCCGCCGCCAGCCTGTTGCGCTACCTGCCGTTGCTGCTGGTGCCGCCCGCGGTGGGCATGATGGCCTATGCCGAGCAGATCGCGGCCGACTTCTGGGCACTGGCCGGTGCCCTGGGGTTGTCGCTGCTGATCTCCCTGCTGTTCGCGGGCTGGCTGATGCAGAAACTGATCGATCGCCAGTCACGGCGCGAGGATCGCCTATGAGCCAGGACTGGAATGCCGCGCTGGCGGCGGTATTGCATCATCCGCTATTCGGCGTGGGCATCACCTTGGCGGTGTACCAGGTGGCGCTGGCCGCGTACGAGCGTACCCGCTGGGTGTTCCTGCAGCCGGTGCTGGTGTCCATGGCTGTACTGATCTGCATCCTGCTGAGTGCCGGGCTGACCTATGAGGAGTACCGTGACAGCACCTTCCTGCTCAGCGTCCTGCTCGGCCCGACCACCGTGGCTTTGGCCGTACCGTTGTTCCTTAATCTCAGGCGTATTCGCCAGCTGTTCTGGCCGACGTTGATCACTCTGGTCGTGGCCGGCATCTTTGCCACCGCGCTGGGCGTGGCTCTGGCCTGGGCCTTTGGTGCCGAGCGGATGATGTTGATGACCATGGCGCCCAAGTCGGTGACTTCGCCCATCGCCATGTTGGTGGCCGAGCAAATTGGTGGCGTGGCGGCTCTGGCCGCGGTGTTTGTGCTGATCACCGGGGTTCTCGGTGCCATGTGTGGGCCGGAGCTGCTGCGCCGCATAGGTGTGCACCATCCGGCTGCCCAGGGGATGGCGCTGGGGATCACGGCGCATGCGGTAGGCACGTCGCGGGCGCTGCAGGAGAGCGAGGAGAGCGGCGCATTCGCCGCTCTCGCCATGAGCCTGATGGGGATGCTCACGGCGGTAGTGCTACCGCTGGTCGTGGCCGTGGTCGCATGAGGGGCCGTCCATGAGCTACCCGCTGTTTCCCCTCAATACCGTGCTGTTTCCCAGCTGCATGCTCGACCTGCAGATCTTCGAGGCGCGCTATCTGGACATGGTCAGCGCCTGCATGAAGCGCGGCGAGGGCTTTGGCGTGGTCACCATCCTCGAGGGCCAGGAGGTCGGAGAGGCGGCGAGTCGTTTTTCTGCGCAGGGCTGCGAGGCACTGATTCGCGACTTTCAGCAGCGCTCCAACGGCCTGCTCGGCATTCGTGTCGAGGGTGGCCGGCGCTTTCGCGTAGATAGCGTCGAGGTACAGCCGGATCAGTTGACCCTGGCCGAGGTGGGCTGGCTAGCGGATGCTGAGGATGGGCCCTTGCTTCCCGAGCATGCGGACCTCGCTGCTCTGCTTGGCGCCCTGGCAGAGCACCCGATGGTCGCGTCGCTGGGGATGGGCGGTGTGGTGGGTGGTCAGTTGGCATTGGCCAATCAGTTGGCCTACCTGCTGCCATTCTCGCTCGAACAGAAGCTGCAAGTGCTGCAGTTAAGCGAACCTCTGCGCAGACTGGAACTCATCCAGTTGCTGCTAGAACAGATGCAGGGCGAGATGACTGCCTAGGGCAGGCACTCATTCCCTGCGTAAACACTCAGTAGCGATACAGCTGGATTGCCTCTGGCAGAGACCAAGCGCTCACTCCGCCGAGCAGTGCCAGCGTGGCCGGCAGAACCAGCCACCATACCCGCGCGCCAAGCGGGCGCATTGGCTCGCGGCGTTGCAGCCAGGCCAGGCTGGCCGCGCAGACACTACCGGCGAGCAAAGACCCGGCCAGGATGTCTGTCGGCCAGTGCACCCCGAGGTAGACCCGAGATGCTGCAATGCTCAAAGCGGGCAGCCCGGCCAGCAGCAGCCAGGTGAGGCGGGTGCGCGCGGATGCGCCTCGGCCCGCCAGAATGCCCAGCGAGAGAAAGAAGGCGAAGGCTGCGGAGCTGTGGCCACTCGGAAGGCTGAATGTCTCTAGTGGTTGTTGCAGTACATCCGGTCTGGCGCGTGCGAACAGCTGCTTGAGTCCAGTGGTGGCCAGGGCGGTGAACAGGGTGCAGCTGGCCACGAATATCGCTGCGTGAATACGGCGACAGAACAATAGGAGTAGGGTCACCAATACGCCAGCTGCTACCTGGGTGCGGAAATCACCGAGACCGGTGATCAGCATGGCCAGGCTGTCGACGTTGGTGCTGCGATGTTCTTGAACCAGGGCAATCAGCCCCTGGTCCAGTGCGTCGAGATGAGGGATGCCAATCAGCAGGGCCAGCAGCAGGGTGGCGCAGGATACGGCGGCCACGGGCACAGTCCAACGCTGCTCTCGCAGGCTGCTGAAAATCAGCACCACCAGCATCAGGCCGACGCTGGCCGCGATGATGCCTGCGGCAGTCCAGAAACCATCCGGCAGTGGCAGGCGCAGCGCCGCGCCAGTGGCCCAGCCCGGCAGCATGTAGGCCACGGCCCAGCCGGCGGCGGCCAGCATGCTGACCAGCACGAAGCGGATGAAGGGCATGTCGAGCATGCCGGCCACTAGCGGCAGCATGGGCCGTAGCGGGCCGATATAGCGGCCGACCAGCAAGCTGACCACGCCATAGCGTTTGAAATAGTGCTCGGCGCCGCCTAACCATTCGGGGTGATCGCGCAGCACCGGCAGGCCGCGGATGCCCTGATGAAAGCGTCGGCCCAGTCCGTAGGAAATCGCGTCGCCGAGCAGGCCGCCGGCATAGGCAAGCAGCAGGGTTTCGCTCAACCCCAATGCGCCGCTGCCGGCCAGTACCCCGAGGGTGAACAGTAGTACCGTGCCGGGGATCAGGATGCCGGCCACTGCCAGGCACTCCAGGCAGGCAGCCAGGAATATGGCCAGGCCGAGCCATTCCGGGTTGGCTTCCAGCCAATGCGACAGCGTCGCGAACCATTCGCTCATGCTTACAACTCCTTGGGGGGCAGCAGAATGTAGTCGCGACCTTCGACCTGCCCACGGCGCAATGGGTTGCGTGTGCAGTGGCGGGCGTAAGTGGCGTCGACGAAGCGGTAGAGCAGATGCTCGTCACGGCCTTGAGGAATGCCCAGGCGGGTGGTCTGGATGACCTTTACAGGGTGCTGGCCGACGTCATCGACGAACAGTCGCTGTGGGTCGAAGCGCTGCGCGTCCCAGTCCGGCACCTTGAGGCCGAGGGCCTTGCACAGCAGGGTCTGGCCGGCGCACAGGCGTTCCGGGTGGCGCTGGTCGCCGGTGGCCGAGGGGTTGTTGGCCTGCATGCGCTGCAGGGCGTCGTCGGCGCAGTGTTCGTCCAGCCAGGGCAGGGCCGACTTGATCAGCACTGCATTGCCGGGGCCTTGGGCGCTGAAGTTCAGCGAGTCGCCGCCACGGGCGTAGTACATGTAGATGTGCCCGCCGTCGAGGAACAGCGCGCGGCGTTTCTCGGTATAGCCGAGCGAGGCGTGGCTGCCCTTCTCGGCCAGGTAGTAGGCCTCGGTCTCGATGATCCGCGCCGCCAGCCAGTGGCCCTGGTGGTTGTGGCGGATGATCTTGCCCAGCAGCGCACGGGCGACGAGCTGGGCGTCGCGGTCGAAGAAGCTGTCGGGCAGGGGCTGGCGGGGGCTGGTCATCGGCGCTCCGGCTGGGGAAAACGGCGCGATCTTAACAATGCCGGGTCGCGCTGGCGGCGAATCTTGTTCCGCGATGTTGCATGGCTTGCACCATCCGCCCGGCAGTGCTGGGCGGGACGGGGCGCGGTCGCTATAATCAGCCACTTTTTCCAACTGTCAGACTTTCGCCGACCATGACCGAGTCAGTGCTCGACTACATGACCCGCCTGGGCCGCGCCGCGCGCGATGCCTCGCGGGTGCTCGCCCGAGCCAGCACCGCGCAGAAGAACCATGCGCTGCAGGCCGCCGCCAATGCCCTCGACGCCGCCCGTGTCGAGCTGACCGCCGCCAACGAGCTGGACCTGGCCGCTGCGCGCGCCAGTGGTCTGGAACCGGCCATGGTCGACCGCCTGGCACTGACCCCGAACGTCATCGACAGCATGATCGAAGGCCTGCGCCAGGTCGCCACCCTGCCGGACCCGATCGGCGAGATCCAGGGCATGCGCTACCTGCCGTCGGGCATTCAAGTCGGCAAGATGCGTGTGCCGCTGGGCGTGATCGGCATCATCTACGAGTCGCGTCCGAACGTGACCATCGACGCCGCCAGCCTGTGCCTGAAGTCCGGCAACGCCACCATCCTGCGCGGCGGCTCCGAGGCCATTCATTCCAACCAGGCTATTGCCCGCTGCATCCAGCTCGGCCTGGCCGAAGCCGGTCTGCCGGCCAGCGCCGTGCAGGTGGTGGAAACCACCGACCGCGCCGCCGTCGGCGCACTGATCACCATGCCGGAGTTCGTCGACGTCATCGTGCCGCGTGGTGGAAAGGGCCTGATCGAGCGCATCAGTCGCGACGCCAAGGTGCCGGTGATCAAGCACCTGGACGGTGTGTGCCACGTCTACATCGACATCGCCGCCGATATCGACAAGGCGATTCGCGTCGCCGACAACGCCAAGACCCAGCGCTACTCGCCGTGCAACGCCATGGAAACCCTGCTGGTGCACAGCACCGTGGCCGCCAAGGTGCTGCCGCCGCTGGCTGCCATCTACCGCGACAAGGGCGTGGAGCTGCGCGGCGACGCCGCCACCCGCGCGCTGCTCGGTAGTGACGTGCTGGAAGCGAGCGAGGACGACTGGTACGCCGAGTACAACGCGCCGATCCTGGCCATTCGCATCGTCGATTCGCTGGGGGCGGCCATTGAGCACATCAACCAGTACGGCTCGCAACACACCGACGCGATCATCACCGAGAACTTCAGTGATGCGCGGCGCTTCCTCACCGAGGTGGATTCCTCCTCGGTGATGGTCAACGCCTCGACCCGTTTCGCCGACGGCTTCGAGTACGGCCTGGGCGCGGAGATCGGCATCTCCACCGACAAGCTGCACGCGCGCGGCCCGGTCGGCCTGGAGGGCCTGACCAGCGAGAAGTACGTTGTGTTCGGCGACGGGCACATCCGCACCTGATGGCCCGCCGTATCGGCCTGCTCGGTGGCACCTTCAACCCGGTGCACATCGGTCATCTGCGTGGTGCGCTGGAAGTGGCCGAATTCATGGCGTTGGACGAGCTACGGCTGATCCCCAGCGCCCGCCCACCGCACCGTGAGGCACCGCAGGCCACGGCCGAGCAGCGCCTGGCCATGGTCGAGCTGGCGGTAGCCGGCGAGGCCCTGCTGACGGTCGATGACCGTGAGCTGAAACGTGACAAGCCGTCGTTCACCTACGACACCCTGGAGTCGGTGCGAGGTGAGCTGGCGGCGGACGACCAGTTGTTCCTCCTGCTGGGCTGGGATGCCTTCTGCGGGTTACCGACCTGGCATCGCTGGCAGGAACTGCTGGTGCATTGCCATATCCTTGTGCTGCAGCGGCCGGATGCCGACAGCGAGCCGCCCGAGGCGCTGCGCGACCTGCTGGCCGGGCGCAGTGTGACTGACCCGCTCGACCTCTCGGGGCCGGGAGGGCAGATCAGTTTCATCTGGCAGACGCCCCTGGCGGTGTCTGCCACCCTGGTTCGCCAGTTGTTGGCACAGCAGCGCTCGGTGCGTTTCCTGGTGCCTGACGCCGTGCTGGCCTATATCCATGCGCACGATCTGTATCGTGCGAAAACCGATTCATGAGGTAACGATGCAAAACGAAGAACTGGTCAAGGTCGCCGTCGCGGCCCTGGAAGACCTGAAAGGTCAGGACATCACCACCATCGATGTACGCGGCAAGACCAGCGTCACCGATTTCATGGTGATCGCCAGCGGTACCTCCAGCCGTCACGTCAAGTCGATGGCCAACGAGGTGCTGGACAAGGTCAAGGAACAGGGCGTGCGCCCGATCGGCAACGAAGGCCTGGACGGCGGCGAGTGGGCCCTGCTCGACCTGGGCGACGTGGTCGTCCACGTGATGCAGGTTGCCACCCGCCAGTTCTATGACCTGGAGCGCCTCTGGCAGGGCGCCGAGCAGAGCCGCGCGCAGCACCAGGATCCGGCTGAGTAAGCCTGCCTCGTGCGTATCAAGCTGATCGCCGTTGGCTCGCGCATGCCGCGCTGGGTGGAAGAGGGCTGGCAGGAGTACGTCAAGCGCCTGCCGTCCGAGCTGCCGCTGGAGCTGGTGGAGATTCCGCTGACCACTCGCGGCAAGAACGCCGACGTCACCCGCCTGATCCGTCAGGAGGGCGAGGCGATGCTGAGCAAGGTGCAGCCCGGTGAACGCATCGTGACCCTGGAGGTCACAGGCAAGCCGTGGAGCACCGAGCAGCTGGCCGCCGAGCTGGAGCGCTGGCGTCTGGATGCGCGTAACGTCAACCTGATGGTCGGCGGGCCCGAGGGGCTGGCGCCGGAAGTGCGCGCGCGCAGCGAGCAGCGCTGGTCGCTGTCACCGCTGACTCTGCCGCACCCGCTGGTGCGCATTCTGGTCGGCGAGCAGATCTACCGGGCCTGGACCGTGCTGTCCGGCCACCCGTACCACAAATAAGTAGTCGTCATGCCGCAGCCGATCCGCCTGAAGGACCACGAGAAGGACGCCCGCCTGGTGCGTCGTCGGGTCATCGTGGGTGGTGTCGCGGTGCTGCTGCTGACCTGCGTGCTGATCGCGCGGATGTATTACCTGCAGGTGATCCAGTACGACCATCACACCACGCTGGCGGAGAACAACCGCATTCATGTGCAGCCGATCCCGCCTACCCGCGGCCTGATCTTCGACCGCAACGGGGTGATCATCGCGGACAATCGACCCAGCTTCAGTCTGACCGTCACCCGCGAGCGTGCTGGAGACTGGCAGCAGGTACTGGACGTGGTTGTCGAGGTGCTGGAGCTGACGCCGGACGACCGCGCGCTGTTCGAGAAACGCATGCGCCAGGGGCGTCGACCGTTCGAGCCGGTGCCGGTGCTGTTCGAACTCTCCGAAGAGCAGATCGCCCGCATCTCGGTTAACCAGTTCCGCCTGCCGGGTGTGGATGTGAGTGCCCAGTTGGTGCGGCATTACCCGCAGAAGGGGCACTTCGCCCACTCGGTCGGCTACGTTGGGCGGATCAACGAGAAGGAGCTCAAGGAACTCGATCCGACCGACTACGCCGGCACCCACCACATCGGCAAGACCGGCATCGAGCGCTTCTACGAGGACCTGCTGCACGGCCAGGTGGGCTACGAGGAAGTCGAGACCAACGCCCGTGGTCGTGTGTTGCGCGTGCTCAAACGTACCGATCCGGCGCCAGGCATGGATCTGACCCTCACCCTCGACGTGCGTCTGCAGGAGGCCGCAGAAGAAGCCTTGGGCGGGCGGCGTGGTGCGGTGGTAGCGATCGAACCGTCCAGTGGCGACGTGCTGGCCATGGTCAGCCAGCCGAGCTTCGACCCCAACCCGTTCGTCACCGGTATCGGCTTCCAGGCCTATGCCGATCTGCGCGACTCCATCGACAGGCCGCTGTACAACCGTGTGCTGCGAGGCCTCTACCCGCCAGGTTCGACCATCAAACCGATGGTAGCGGTGGCCGGCCTGGATGCTGGTGTGATCACTCCACAGACTAGGGTGTTCGATCCCGGCTACTACCAACTGCCCGGTCATAGCCACAAGTACCGTAACTGGAACCGCTCGGGCGACGGCTCGGTGAACATGGAGTACGCGATCATGCGCTCCAACGACACTTACTTTTACGACCTTGCCCACAAGATGGGCGTGGACCGCATGCACGAGTACATGAGTCGCTTCGGCCTGGGGCAGCGGGTGTCTCTGGACATGTTCGAGGAGGCCTCGGGCCTGATGCCCTCGCGCGAGTGGAAGCGTTCCCGTTACCGCCAGGCCTGGTATCCGGGGGAAACGCTGATTCTCGGCATCGGCCAGGGCTACATGCAGACCACGCCGCTGCAACTGGCTCAGGCTGTGACCCTGATGGCCACGCGTGGCAAGTGGATTCGTCCGCACTTGCTCAAGCGCGCCGAGGATCTCAGCCCGCAGGAACTGATGGAGCAGGATCTGATTCCCCACGTGGCCACGCCGCCGGACATTACCGTGCGTGATCCGAAATTCTGGGACTACGGGCGGATTGGCATGGAAATGGTCATGCACGGCCCGCGCGGTACCGCGGCCAAGGTTGGCGCCACCTCGGTGTACCGTATCGCCGGCAAGAGCGGTACGGCCCAGGTGGTGGCGATCAAGCAGGGTGAGAAGTACGACCGCAGCAAGGTTGCCGAGCGCCATCGCGATCACGCCCTGTTCGTCGCCTTTGCCCCGGCCGAGGCGCCGAAGATCGCGGTATCGGTGATGATCGAGAACGGCGAGGGTGGCTCCAGCGTGGCCGCGCCGGTGGCCAAGCAGGTAATGGATGCCTGGCTGCTGGGCGAAGACGGCCAGCTCAAGCCGGAGTACCGTCCGCCGGCACCGGCGACGCAAGAGGTCAGCGTGCAGCGATGAAACGCCAGGATTTCGACCGCAACATCTCCGACGAGGACGTGTTCAAACGCCGCGCCAGCTTGTTGCAGCGCCTGCATATAGACGGTTGGTTGTTGCTGATCCTGCTGGTGCTGTGCGCCGGTAGCATGTTCGTTCTCTATTCGGCCAGCGGCAAGAACTGGGATCTGGTGATCAAGCAGGGATCTTCGTTCGGTATCGGCCTGGTTGCCGCCATCGTCATCGCCCAGTTCGAACCGCGCTTCATGGCGCGCTGGGTGCCTCTGGCCTACCTGGCCGGCGTCGGCCTGCTGACCGTGGTCGAGGTCATGGGCCACACGGCCATGGGCGCCACCCGTTGGATCAACATTCCGGGCGTGATCCGCTTCCAGCCGTCGGAGTTCATGAAGATCATCATGCCGGCGACCATCGCCTGGTATCTGGCCCGGCATAATCTGCCGCCCAAGCTCAAGCACATTGCCATCAGTCTGGTGCTGATCCTGGTGCCCTTCGTACTCATCTTGAAACAACCCGATCTGGGCACCGGCCTGCTGATTCTCGCCTCTGGGGCCTTCGTGCTGTTCATGGCTGGCTTGCAATGGCGTTGGATCATCGGTGCCGCGGCGGCAGTGGCACCGATTGCTGTGGGTATGTGGTTCTTTGTGTTGCGCGAGTACCAAAAGCAGCGGGTGCTGACCTTCCTCGATCCGGAGAGCGATCCTTTGGGCACCGGTTGGAACATCATCCAGTCCAAGGCGGCCATCGGTTCCGGCGGAGTCTTCGGCAAGGGTTGGCTTCTGGGTACTCAGTCACACCTGGATTTTTTGCCGGAAAGCCATACGGACTTTATCATTGCCGTGCTGAGCGAAGAGTTCGGCATGGTCGGGGTGTGTATCCTGCTGTTCGTCTACCTGTTGCTGATCGCGCGTGGCCTGGTGATCACGGCGCAGGCACAGACCCTGTTCGGCAAGTTGCTGGCGGGTAGTCTGACCATGACCTTCTTCGTCTACGTATTCGTTAACATCGGCATGGTCAGTGGCCTGTTGCCGGTGGTGGGGGTGCCCCTACCCTTCATTAGTTACGGCGGAACCCACTTGGTGACGCTGCTGTCTGGGTTTGGGGTTTTGATGGCGATCCAGACGCACCGCAAGTGGATCGCCCAGGCATGACAAGAGTGCAGAATTTGAATCAAGCAATGCGTAATTGGGGCGTCCCCGTCATGGCGGTGTTCGGTTTGGCCGCTCAGGTTCAGGCCGCCGGGGAATACCAGGGCTCACCCCAGGTCGCCGAATTCGTCGGCGAGATGACTCGCGATTACGGTTTCGCCGCCGAGCAGCTGACCGGGCTGTTCGATCAGGTGGAGCGCAAGCAGGCGATTCTCGATGCGATTTCCCGCCCGGCCGAGAAGGTCAAGCCATGGAAGGACTACCGGCCGATCTTCATTACCGAAGCGCGCATCAGCAAGGGCGTGGATTTCTGGAACAAGCACGCCGACGCCCTGGCCCGTGCCGAGAAGGAATACGGTGTACCGGCCCAGGTGATCGTCTCGATCATCGGTGTAGAGACCTTCTACGGTGGTAATACCGGCAGCTGGCGCGTGCTCGATGCCCTGTCAACCCTGTGCTTCGATTACCCGCCGCGTGCCGAATTCTTCTGCCAACAGCTGCGTGAATTCCTCATCCTGACCCGAGAGCAGCAGGTTGACCCGCTCACCCTCAAGGGCTCCTACGCCGGAGCGATGGGGCTGCCGCAGTTCATGCCGAGCAGCTTCCGCGCCTATGCCGTGGACTTCGACGGTGACGGTCACATCGATATCTGGACCAACCCGGTCGATGCCATCGGCAGCGTAGCCAGCTACTTCAAGCGTCACGGCTGGGTGACCGGCGAGCCGGTGGTGAGTCGTGCCCAGGTCAAGGGGGAGCAGGCGGACAGCGGTCTGACCCAGGGGCTCGATCCGGTGAAGAAGGTCGGTGAATTGCGGGCGCTGGGCTGGACCAGCGCCGACGTGCTGCGTGACGATATCCCGGTCACTGCCTTCCGCTTTGACGGTGCTGAGGGGCAGGAGTACTGGATGGGCTTGCCCAACTTCTACGTGATCACCCGCTACAATCGCAGTGCCATGTACGCCATGGCTGTCCACCAATTGTCCGGCGAACTGGTCGCCAAGCGGGGTCGTCCGTGAAGCTTGTCCTGCGCACTCTGACCGCGACTGCCATTGGCCTGGCGCTGGCCAGTTGCTCCAGCAGCCGGGCGCCGCAGCCGGTCGAGCCGGGCTCGCAGCCGATCTCCGGGCCGATGGACTACAGTCGCCCGCACCGCGACGGCGCGCCTTGGTGGGATGTGGATGTATCTCGTATCCCCGATGCTGTGCCGATGCCGCACTACGGCAACTTCAAGGCCAATCCCTACACGGTGATGGGCAAGACCTACTATCCGATCAATGACAGCCGCCGTTACCTGGCCACTGGCACTGCCTCTTGGTACGGCACCAAGTTCCACGGCCAGGCCACCGCCAACGGCGAGGCCTACGATCTGTACGGCATGACTGCCGCGCACAAGACCCTGCCGCTGCCGAGCTACGTGCGGGTGACCAACCTGGACAACGGCAAGGCCGTGATCCTGCGGGTCAATGACCGCGGCCCGTTCTATTCTGATCGTATTATCGACCTGTCCTTCGCTGCGGCGAAGAAACTCGGCTATGCCGAGAGCGGCACCGCGCGGGTCAAGGTCGAGGGTATCGACCCGCACGAATGGTGGGCTGCCCAGGGGCGCCCCGTGCCGATGGTATTGGCACAGCCGAAGATGGCCGGGCAGGGTAGTCAGTCTGTCGCCGCCCCGGTGGCGGTGGCGCCCAGCCAGCCCATCGAGCAGTACACACCACCTCCTGCCCAGCATGCAGCCGCCGTGCTGCCGGTCCAGATCGACGTAAAAAAAAACGCTTCGCCCGCAGCCTCTGGCCTGTATCTCCAAGTGGCCGCCTTCGCCAATCCGGACGCTGCGGAACTCCTCAAGGCCAAGTTGAGCCAAACGGTGCCTGCCAAGGTGTTTATCAGCTCGGTGGTGCGCAACCAGCAGATCTTGCACCGGGTTCGCCTGGGGCCGGTCGAAACCCAGGCTGAGGCCCTGCAGCTGCAGGACAGCGTGCGCCTGGCCAACCTCGGCGATCCCGCGCTGGTCAAGCCGGACTAGCCACTTTCGTTCGCTGTCTACGGGCGGCGGTGAATGCAGGCGGATCCGAGTCCGCCTGCGCCATTGTTGAATAGCTATTCAGAGAGACGGATGAACATCTCCCGCTTTGCCAAACGCCTTGCCCTGCTTGCCACTCTGCTGAGCGCGCCGATCGTCGCATCTGCCGACTCGGCGATCCCTTCGCCGCCGCAACTGGCTGCCAAATCCTACGTGCTGATGGACGGTGCCAGCGGCAAGGTGCTGGTGGAGAACAACGGCGACCAGCGCCTGCCGCCGGCCAGCCTGACCAAGCTGATGACCGCCTATATCGCCACCCTGGAAATCCGTAAGGGCAAGATCGGCGAGCAGGACCTGGTCACCGTCAGCGAGCACGCCTGGCGTACCGGCGGTGCCGCCTCCGGCGGTTCCACCATGTTCCTGCCGCTGAACAGCCAGGTGAAGGTCGATGACCTGCTGCACGGCATCATCATCCAGTCCGGCAACGACGCCAGCATCGCCATCGCCGAGTACATCGCCGGCAGCGAAGATGCCTTCGCCGACATGATGAACGAGACTGCCGAGAAGCTCGGCATGAAGAATTCGCACTTCATGAACGCCACCGGCCTGCCGCACCCGGAGCACTACTCCAGCGCCCACGACATGGCCATCCTGGCTCGCGCCATCATCAACGAAGACCAGGCTCACTATGCGATCTATTCGCAGAAGGAGTTCCACTGGAACAACATCAAACAGGGCAACCGCAACCTGCTGCTGTGGCGCGACAGCACCGTCGACGGCCTGAAGACCGGCCACACCGCCGAAGCCGGCTTCTGCCTGGTGGCCTCTGCCGTACGTGACGGCGCGCGCATGATCACCTCGGTATTTGGTACCGACAGCGAGAAGACCCGTGCCGCCGAGACCCAGAAGCTGCTGACCTACGGTTTCCGCTTCTTCGAAACCCAGACCTTCTACAAGGCTGGCCAGGAGCTGGCCCAGGCTCAGGTCTGGAAGGGCACCACTCGTCAGGTCAAGGCCGGCCTGGCCCAGGATCTGAGCCTGACCCTGCCGAAAGGTCAGGTGAAACAGCTCAAGGCCAGCATGGTGCTGGAGCCGCAGCTGGTCGCCCCGCTCAAGGTCGGTGATGTGATTGGCAAGGTCGAGGTCAAGCTGGGTGACGAGGTGGTACACAGCGCCGATCTGATCGCCCTGGAGCCGGCGGAGGAGGGTGGTTTCTTCCGTCGCCTGTGGGATAGCATCCGTCTGTTCTTCTACGGACTGTTCAACTAAGAGTCATCTGGCGGTCTTGAAACACCGCCGTTCGAGCCCCAGATAGGGAGCTGAACTGAAGACTCACAAGGACGCCCCGGAATCGGGGCGTTCGCATTTCACGGGTGAGCGACCCGGAGCGACCGCGATGACAGATACCGAAGTACAAGCCCCGAAAATCGAATTCCCCTGCGAGCGTTATCCGATCAAGGTGATCGGTGAGGCCGGCGAAGGCTTCTCCGATCTGGTGGTCGAGATCATCCAGCGCCATGCTCCTGGCTTCGATGTCGACACTCTGGTGGTGCGCGACAGCCGCAACGGTCGCTTCCTCTCCGTGCAGGTGCTGATCACCGCCACCGGTGTGGAGCAGCTGCAGGCGATCCACGTCGACCTCAAGGCCACCGGCCGCGTGCACATGGTGCTCTAGTGGCAGAACTCGTCGTGCGTCACCTGGGGCTGGTGGAATACCTGCCGACCCTGGAAGCCATGCGCAGCTTCACCGCCGAGCGTGATGAGCAGACTGCCGACGAGATCTGGCTGCTGCAGCATCCCCGGGTGTTCACCCAGGGTCAGGCCGGCAAGCCGGAGCATCTGCTGGCACCGGGTGATATCCCGGTGGTCCAGGTCGAGCGCGGTGGCCAGGTCACCTACCACGGCCCCGGCCAGTTGGTGGCCTATCTGATGCTCAATCTGCGGCGCCAGAAGCTGGGCGTGCGCGAGCTGGTCACCGCCATGGAGAATGCGCTGGTCGACGTGCTGGCCGGTTATGGCATCGCTGCGGCGCCCAAGGCTGACGCCCCGGGCGTCTACGTCGCCGGCGACAAGATCGCCTCGTTGGGCCTGCGGGTGCGCAATGGCTGCTCGTTCCACGGCCTGGCGCTGAATGTCGACATGGACATGTCGCCATTCCAGCGCATCAACCCTTGCGGCTACGCCGGCCTGAAGATGGTTCAGCTCAAGGATCTGCTGGAAACGCCGCCCTCTCTCGGTGAGGTCGCGCAGCGTCTGGAGTGCGCCCTGCGCGAGCGTCTGGGCTACCTCTGAGGTTGAGATAGACACCAAGCAAAAGGCCCAGGGGCGGACACCTCAGGGCCTTTTCTGTTTCTAGCTTGAGGGTCAGTTCAGGTTGAGCGCCGGAATCAGGCTGTTGTCCTGCTGCTGGCCCGGTACCGGAACGGGTGCAGCCAGGCCCAGGTTGTTCTTCTCGAACACGCGGTCGGCGCGGTAGCTGGAGCGCACCAGCGGGCCGGCGGCGACTTCCATGAAGCCCTTCTCCAGGCCGATGTCACGGAAACGGTTGAATTCCTCGGGGCTGACCCAGCGCTGCACCTTAAGGTGGTTGCGCGTGGGTTGCAGGTACTGGCCGAGAGTGAGGATGTCCACGCCGATGGCGCGCAGGTCATCCATGGTTTCCAGGATTTCCTCGTCGGTCTCACCCAGTCCCAGCATCAGGCTGGTCTTGGTGATGACGGAGGGGCGGTGCTGCTTGGCGTACGCCAGCACCTTCAGGGTCTTCTCGTAACCGGCGCGGGGGTCGCGTACCTCGTAGGTCAGGCGCTTGACCGTCTCGACGTTCTGCGCGAAGACCTCCAGGCCGGAGTCCACCACGCGTGCGATAGCCTCGTGGTCGCCGTCGAAGTCGGGCGTCAGGGCTTCCACCACCACCTGCGGCGTGTTGGCTTTGATCGCCTGTACGCAGGCCGCGTAGTGGGCGGCGCCGCCGTCGGCAAGATCATCTCGGTCCACCGAGGTCAGTACGATGTAACGCAGTGCCATCAGCTCCACCGACTTGGCGGTGTTCTGCGGCTCTTCCAGATCCAGCCAGCCATTCGGGTTGCCGGTGTCGACCGCGCAGAAGCGGCAGGCACGGGTGCAGACCGAGCCCATCAGCATGATGGTGGCGGTGCCGTTGGACCAGCATTCGCCCATGTTCGGGCAGTGGGATTCCTGGCAGACGGTGCTGAGGCGATGCTCGCCGACATTGCGCTTGACCGCATCGAAGCGGCTGCCGCTCGGTGCCTTGACCCGCAACCAGCTCGGCTTGGGCTCGACGACCTGGGGTTCTGCCGAAGCGCGGCGCTTCTGGCCATCCTTGATCGCGGTAATTCCTTGGGGGGTGCGGAATTTTTCGCCGCTGGATACGGGCTTGGACGGGGCGGTGTCGGACATCGAGATCTCGGCTCCGGTAGGAGGCTTTGGTAGCGGGGCTTTTGGCCGGCACGCAGTCTACCACGGATGCGCTTTCCGAGGCTGCCGACCCTTGTCGGACGCGCCCTGGCGTCACAAAGACACTGCGGCGGGAGTACGCCAAGCCACACCCGTGTCTTTCTCGCCCGCCGTGCCTGCCTCGCTGTCTGTTGCGTCAGGTCTTCAATTGGCTGGCGAACTGTTCCACCGCCTTGACCACCTGCTTGGCGCCTTCCTGAATCTCGACGATCACTGCACCGGCCTCGTTAGCCAGGCCCAACCCCTGTTCGGCGTTCTGCCGACTGCTGGACATACTGGCAACCGCCGCCTGGGCCAGGGTCTGGTTCTTCTGCACCACGTCGACGATCTCCTCGGTTGCCTGACTGGTACGTCCGGCCAACTGACGCACTTCATCGGCTACCACGGCGAAGCCGCGGCCCTGCTCGCCGGCGCGTGCCGCCTCGATAGCCGCGTTGAGCGCCAGCAGATTGGTCTGATCGGCGATGCCGCGAATGGTCTGCATGATGGTGCTGATCAGCTGGGACTGCTTGCCCAGTGCCTCGATACCATCGCTGGCCTCCTGCACCTGGTTGGCGATGCGTTGCATCACCTCCACGGTCTGCCGTACCACGGTGGCGCCCTTGTCGGCGGTGCCATCGGTTTGCTGGGAGATGCTGTAGGCGATGTTCGCCGCTTCGGCCACGGCCTGTTCCTGATTGATCTGGTCGGTGATCACGGTGGCGAACTTGACCACCTTGTACAGCTTGCCATGTGGGTCGAGGATCGGGTTGTAGGAGGCTTCCAGCCACACTGGCCGTCCGTAGCTGTCCACTCGCTTGAAGCGACCGGCTACGAACTCACCTCGGTTGAGGCGAGCCCAGAACTCCTTGTAGGACGGCGAGTTGTACTCCTCGGGCTCGCAGAACACGCGGTGGTGCTTACCGACGATCTGATCAAGGCGATACCCCATTCCGCCGAGGAAGCGCTCGTTGGCGGTGAGCACCTCTCCGTTGAGATTGAACTCGATCACCGCGGTGGAGCGCAGCAGTGCGTCGATCAGCCCCTCGTGCTCGCGGGACGAGGCGATGGTGCGGGTCAGGTCGTTGGCGCAGAGGGCGAAGAACTCCAGCTCGCCTCGCTCATTCAGCACCGGCTGCCAGATACAGCGCAGCCAGGCTTCGTCGCCGTTGCCGCGGAGCATGCGGAAGGCGCCGCTGAAGTGCTCGCGGTTGCGCATACCCTGTTGCAGCTTGCTGTAATTGGCCTCCTTGCGGAACGACTCGGGAAGCATCGACTCCAGCGTGCGGCCAATCAGGGCGTCGCGCTGATAGAGCATCTCGCCGAGGAAGTTGCTGTTGGCGTGGCGGACTCGCCCATCCGGCTCGAGTTCCAGTACTAGCATCTCACTGTAGATGGAGTCCCTGATCTGACGCATGCTGGCCAGCTCCTGACGCAGCAGGGCCAGTTCTTCCTTCAGTTTGTTGTTGAACATCGGCAAGCACCTTTGGGGCGAGGACCTGCGATCCGCGATCGCATGAAGTGGTTGTCTGTATTGATCGACCGCAAACGAGAAAACAACAGTCCCGCCAGTGTAGTCTCCGCGCAATTACCTAGCTCGATTGCCCTAACGAGAGCCTGATGCCGCCTACCGAACTCGAATTGCCTCTGCCCGCTGACTACAGACCTGCCGATCTGTTGGCCTTCCATCGCCGGGACCAGCAGGCCGTGGCCGAGCGAGTGGTGAACGATAGACTGGACAAGGGCATTCTCTGGATGGGAAATCCAGCGCTGTTGAGCGTTAGCTTCGCGCCGGGCCTTGCACGGGTGGCGCTTGCAGTGGACGGTAAAGCGGACATCGACCCAACCCCGTTGCGCGTGCTGGCCGAGCGCATGCTGGGTCTGACCCAGTCGGTGCAGGCTTTCGAGGCCGCCCATGCCGGGCATCCTCTGCTAGCCAGATTGATCGCCGCCAATCGGGGCCTGCGGGTACCGCAGTCATCTTCACCGTTCGAAGCGCTGAGCTGGGCCATCAGTGGCCAGCAGATCAGTCTGCCGGTAGCCATCTCCCTGCGGCGCAAGCTGATACAGCTGGCTGGGCTGCGTCATTCCAGCGGGATGTTGTGTTACCCGGATGCAGCGGCAGTCGCGGTCCTTGACGAGGGCTCACTGGGACAGTCCGGCTTCTCGCGTGCCAAAACGCAGACACTGCTGTTGCTCAGCCGCGAGGTGGTGGCGGGGCGTCTGCCGCTTGATCAGTGGCTGGAGAGCGAGCCGGCGGAGGCCATCGGCGAGCGCCTGCTGGCGTTGAAGGGCATCGGCCCCTGGACGGTGGACTACGCATTGCTGCGCGGTTTCGCTCGACTGGATGGCTCGCTGCATGGCGACGCCGCAGTGCGGCGCCAGCTACAGCGTCTGCTTGGAGTGGAGGAGAAGCTTAGCCAGAGTTTCGTGCGTGACTGGCTGCTACCCTTCGCCCCCTGGCGCGCGCTGGTGGCGGCGCATCTGTGGGCGATGCAGTAGATCGATTCCAGAGCTTCGCAAAGGCTCGCGAGCTAGAGTCGGCCTCTCTCCAGCAACCCCGGCCGACGCGCAGCAGTCCTTTGCTCAGCGCAGTTGTTGCAGCAGTGCCGGCGTCGGATAGCCGTCGGCCGGCAGCCCCAGGCTCTGCTGGAAGGCGCGCACGGCGCGGCGGGTGTTGGCACCGATGATGCCGTCTGCCGCACCTGGCTCGTAGCCTTTGGCAGTAAGCCCCTCCTGCAACTCGATGCGCTCGCTGCGGCCCAGCGGCCGTTCATCCTTCGGCCAGTTGGCCAGCAGCGGCCCGCCGCCATTCAGGCGCTGGCCGAGCAGGCCCACGGCCAGCGCATAGGATGAGGAGTTGTTGTACTTGAGGATGGCGCCGAAGTTGCGGAACACCAGGAAGGCCGGGCCGCGATGGCCGGCCGGCAGCAGCAGGTAGCCGGCATCGTTCGGGGCGACATTGGTCGGCGTGCCCTTCACCCCGAGCTCGTACCATTGGGCGTAGGTCTTACGGATCTCGCTGTCGGCCAGCGCGTAATCGAAACCACTGGGTAGCGCCACCTGGATGCCCCAGGCACGGCCCTTCTGCCAGCCGGAAGCCTGCAGGTAATGGGCGGCCGAGGCGAGGGCATCGGCGCTGGAGTTCCAGATGTCACGGCGGCCGTCGCCGTCGAAGTCCACCGCGTGGGTCAGGTAGGTGGTGGGAATAAACTGGGTCTGGCCCATGGCGCCGGCCCAGGACCCGCGCAGGCCGGTGGCGCTGATGTCGCCGCTTTGCAGTATCTGCAGGGCTGCCAGTAGCTGGTCTTCGGCGAACTGGGGGCGGCGGCCCTCATAGGCCAGGGTGGCCAGCGAGCGAATGACCGATTGTTCTCCCATGAACTGGCCGAAGCTGCTCTCCATGCCCCAGATGGAGACCAGCGTCTCGCGGTCGACACCGTAGCGCTGCTCGATGGTGTCCAGGGTGCTGGCATGCTGCTCGAGCAACGCCTGGCCCCTGCGCACTCGGAGCGGCGAGATGGCGCCGTCCAGATATTCCCACACCGGCCGGGTAAATTCGGGCTGGGCGCCATCGGCCTTGACCACGCTCAGGTCCGGTGCAACGCCTGCGAAGGCCTGGTCGAATACCGGCGGCTTTATGCCAGAGCTCAGGGCCTTGGTGCGGAAGCGGTCTCGCCAGTCCTCGAAATTCAGTGCTGGCGCCGGTGGTGGGGCGACCCGAGCTTGGCTGGTGCTTGGCTCGACGAGCTGTGGTTGAACACCAGGCTTGCTGGATATCAGTTCAGGAGCGGGGTTCGGGGTTTCGGCGCAGGCGCCTAGGAGCAGGGCGGCGCCGGCGAGCAGGCAACTCAGGCGACCGTTGGCGGAGAGGTGGAACATCGTGCGGTGTCTCGGTCTTGCCAAACAGACCGCGACCTTATCATGCCCGGCAGCTTTCAAAACCCTTGTGGGATGCCGGTGTGATGCGGGGGAGAGTCAGGCGGCGGGTTTTGCCGGGGCCAGAAAGCAAGAAGCCTCCCAGTGGGAGGCTTCGCGGCGGTAACTGCCTTTGCCCTTCTTCGGCTGTTCCTGGCGGCTGCGGAACAGGGGTTGGGCGACTATGGATTTGGCCTTGTTCGGCCGCTTAGGGGCTTTCTTGCTCATCTGTCTGGTCCTCACCTGGCCCGCGGCAGTGCGGGCGGCGCGGACTATGCGCCGCTGTACGAAAAATGTCCAGTAGCGGCTATTCGCTCATCGGCAGGCGTTGGCCGGCCATCAGCAGGGCTAGGCGCGCCAGACTGCTCCAGGGATCGCCTGCTGCCTGGCCCTTGACCTGCGCATCGATGCGCTGGGCGTCGATCAGCAGTTGGTTCCAGCGCGCTGCGGTATGGCGTTGCACCGCTCTGCCGATCAGTGGACGGCGCTTGTCCCAGATCGGTGGGCGGGCGCTGGCGAAGGCTTTCTCCAGCGGAATGCCCTGGCTGAACTGCAGGGCAATGCCGGCCAGCTGGCGTAGTTCGCGGGCCAGCATGACGACAATGAACAGCGGTTCAACTCCCTCACCGCGCAGGCCCTCGATCATGCGCAGGGCGTGCGAAGCCTCGCCGCCCAGTACGGCATCGATCAGGCCGAATACGTCGTAGCGGGCGCTGTCGGCCACCGCCGCCTGCACGGTGCTGGCGTCGATCTGGTTACCTTCGGCGAGCAGTTTGAGCTTCTCGATCTCTTGCGCTGCAGCCAGCAAGTTGCCTTCCACCCGGGCGGCGATCAGCTCCACCGCTTCCTGGCTGGCGGCCAGACCGGCCTGGGACAGGCGTTGACGAATCCAGCTGGGCAACTGCCCGACCTCGATTGGCCATATCTGTATGAACTGGCTGTTCGGCCCCTCGATCAGGGCCTTCGCCCACTTGGTCTTCTGTGTGCTGCCGTCGAGCTTGGGCAGGCTGATTAGCAGGACGGTGTCTTCCGGCGGCCGCTCCAGGTACTCGAGGATGGCGGCGGTGCCCTTGTCGCCAGGCTTGCCATTGGCGATGCGCAGCTCGATCAGACGCTTCTCGGCGAATAGCGAGAGGCTGGCGCCCGCCTCATAGAGCAGGCCCCAATCGAAACTGGTCTCGGCGTGGAACACCGTGCGTTCGCTGAAGCCCTGCTGGCGGGTGGCGGCACGGATGGCGTCCTCTGCCTCCTGGCACAGCAGGGGCTCGTCACCGCTGACCACATAGATCGGGGCCAGGCCGCCTTGCAGATGCTTGCCGAGTTGGGTGCTGTTGAGTTTCATCGGGATGTGGTTTGGTCGCTTGTGAAAAGGGCCGGTTGCCCGGCCCTCTCGCTTTACTGCTTGATTGGCAGCTGGATCGGCGACTGCAGCGGCGCAGATTCCTGCTCGGCGCGGCGTGCGGCAGCAGCCGCTTCAGCTTCTGCGGCGGCTCGAGCCTCGGCTTCCTGCTGCAGCTGTTCCAGCTGGGCGGGAGTCAGTTGCTGGAGGCGCAGTGACATTTGCTGAATCAGTTCGCGGCGCATTTCCTGGCGTAGCTGGTCGGATTCCTGGCTGGAGCCGATCAGGTTGTTCTCGTCGTGTACATAGACGCTCTGCACAGCCAGCCAGTCCTTGAGCAGCAGCAGGTTCTTCTCGCCGCGGATCTCGTAATCGACGCGGGTCGTCAGCTGGTACTCGGCGCTGCGAGCGTTGCTGGTGAAGCTGGCGGTGCGCTGGGTTTCCTGCTCGTTGGCCAGGTACAGGCGATAGGGCGCACCGTTGTGTACTTTCACACCGCTGCTTTCCAGCAGTTGCTTCAGCTGCTTGACGGTCTCGCCATAGGCGTTACGCGCCTGCAGGTCGACTTCCTTGAGGGCGAAATCGGCGCTGCCGGTGCCGCGCAGCTGGAAACCACAGGCGCTGAGCAGGACGGCGAGGCCGATGACCAGCATGTTCCGTTTCATCATTGTTTTTTCCCCTTGAGAGACCCGGCGCCTGAGCGCCGGCTGAATCAGTTGGCAGCGGTTCAGTTGGCGACGATGTTGACCAGCTTGCCCGGCACGACGATGACCTTGCGGATGGTCACGCCCTCGGTGAAGCGCAGCACGTTCTCGTTGGCGCGGGCGGCGGCTTCGACTTCCTCGCGGGAGGCGGAGGCTGGTACTTCGATCTGGCCGCGCAGCTTGCCGTTGACCTGGATGACCAGGGTCAGGCTGTCCTGCACCAGTGCCGATTCGTCGACCTGCGGCCACTGCGCATCGATGATGGCGCCGGCCTTGCCCAGTTGCTGCCACAGCTCGTGGCAGATGTGCGGAGTGATCGGCGCCAGCAGCAGGGCCACGGCTTCCAGACCTTCCTGCAGCAGGGCGCGGTTCTGGGCGTCGGTGCTCGGCGCTTTCTCCAGCACGTTCATCAGGGTCATCACCTGGGCGATGGCGGTGTTGAACTTGTGGTTCTGACCCACGTCATTGCTGGCCTGCTTGATGGCCAGGTGGATGGCGCGGCGCACGGCCTTCTGCTCGTCAGACAGTGAGGCGATATCCAGCGCGCCCGGCAGGCCGGCGCTGACATGGCCGTGGGCCAGGCGCCAGACGCGGCGCAGGAAGCGGTTGGCTCCTTCGATGCCGGCGTCGGACCATTCGCAGCTCATGTCGGGCGGCGAGGCGAACATCATGAATAGGCGGCAGGTGTCGGCGCCGTAGGCGTCGATCATGGCCTGCGGGTCCACGCCGTTGTTCTTCGACTTGGACATCTTCTCGGTGCCGCCGATTTCCACCGGCAGGCCGTCGGATTTCAGCTTGGCGCCGATGACCTTGGCCTTGGCGTCGCGCTCGACTTCCACGTCGGCCGGGTTGAACCAGTCCTTGCCGCCGTTATCCAGGGTGCGGTAGTAGGTCTCGGCGACCACCATGCCCTGGGTCAGCAGGTTCTTGAACGGCTCGTTCGAGGACACCAGGCCTTCGTCGCGCATCAGCTTGTGGAAGAAGCGCGCGTACAGCAGGTGCAGGATGGCGTGTTCGATACCGCCGATGTACTGGTCCACCGGCAGCCAGTGGTTGGCGGCCTGCGGATCGACCATGCCGCCTTCGTAGTTCGGGCTGGCGTAACGGGCGAAGTACCAGGACGACTCGACGAAGGTGTCCATGGTGTCGGTTTCGCGTTTGGCCGCGGTACCGCATTTCGGGCAGCTGCAGGCGTAGAACTCGGGCATCTTGGCCAGCGGCGAACCGGCGCCGTCCGGCACCACGTCTTCCGGCAGCACGACCGGCAGCTGGTCTTCCGGCACCGGCACGTCGCCGCAGGTCGGGCAGTGGATGATCGGGATCGGGCAGCCCCAGTAGCGCTGGCGGCTGATGCCCCAGTCGCGCAGGCGGAACTGGGTCTTGCGCGCGCCGTGGGCGCTGGCTTCCAGGTCGGCGACGATGGCGTCAAAGGACTCGGTGAAGCCCTTGCCGTCGTATTTGCCGGAATTGATGGTGAGCAGGCCGTCCTTGTCGCCGTACCAGGCTTGCCAGGTGGCGGCGTCGTATTCCTTGCCCTCGCCGGCGTAGACCTGCTTGATCGGCAGGCCGTACTTGTTGGCGAATTCGAAGTCACGCTCGTCATGGGCCGGCACGGCCATCACGGCGCCTTCGCCGTAGCCCCACAGCACGTAGTTGGCGACGAACACCGGCAGCTTGTCGCCGGTCAGCGGATGGAGGACGAACTGGCCGGTGGCCACGCCTTTCTTCTCCATGGTGGCCATGTCGGCCTCGGCCACGGAGCCGGCCTTGCACTCGGCGATGAAGGCGGCCAGTTCGGCGTTGTTCTCGGCGGCGCGCTGGGCCAGCGGGTGCTCGGCGGCCACGGCCACGTAGGTGGCGCCCATCAGGGTGTCGGGACGGGTCGAGTAGACCTTCAGCTGGCCTTCGATGCCGATGCTGGCGATGTCATAGTCGAAGGCGATGTCGGCACCGAAGCTCTTGCCGATCCAGTTGCGCTGCATGGTCTTGACCTGCTCGGGCCAGCCCGGCAGTTCGTCCAGGCTGGACAGCAGCTCTTCCGCATAGGCAGTGATGCGGAAGTAGTACATCGGGATTTCGCGCTTCTCGACCAGTGCGCCGGAGCGCCAGCCGCGGCCGTCGATGACCTGCTCGTTGGCCAGTACGGTCTGGTCCACCGGGTCCCAGTTGACCGTGCCGTTCTTGCGATAGATCACGCCCTTGGTGAACAGCTGGGTGAACAGCCACTGTTCCCAGCGGTAGTAGTCCGGCTTGCAGGTGGTGACTTCGCGAGTCCAGTCGACGGCCAGGCCCAGGCTCTGCAGCTGGGACTTCATGTAGGCGATGTTCTCGTAGGTCCACTTGGCCGGGGCGACGTTGTTCTTCATTGCCGCGTTCTCGGCCGGCATGCCGAAGGCGTCCCAGCCCATCGGCTGCAGCACGTTCTTGCCCTGCATACGCTGGTAGCGGGCGATCACGTCACCGATGGTGTAGTTGCGCACGTGCCCCATGTGTAGCTTGCCGCTCGGGTAGGGGAACATGGACAGGCAATAGAAGGTGTCCTTGCCCGGCTGTTCACTTACGACAAAGGATTTCTGCTCGTCCCAGTGGGATTGGGCGGCGGCTTCGATTTCACGGGGCGAATACTGTTCGTGCATGGGCTTCGGCGCTGGAAAATAGGGCTTGCGAGAAACGCCGTAGCATACATGACCCCCCTCGATTCAGGGAAACCCTGATTGTGCCTCGACTTCCGGCCGCGCCGCCGTTTGTCGCTGCGGCCGGCCTTGGCTGCGCCCGGCGCTAAGCTTGGCATTGAGGGCGCTCAAGCAGCACCCCGGTCGAGGTGATGAATGGCTGAGTCGCGGCGTGCGGAGGTGGGGGGCGGGCTCTACGAGCGTTTGCTGCAGCGCCTGGCTTTAGCCCTGCAGGAGGCGGATACCGCGACCCGCCTGCACGATCTGCCTCCCGATGAGCTGGAATTGCGCGGCCTGACGCCTGCCGAAATCGAGCTGATTCGCGCCTATCTGGATCGTGATCTCCACTGGCTACGTGGCTGGCATGCCGCTGCCGAAGAGCTGGCAGTGATCGAGCAGCTACCGGCCACCGCGAGCAAGCCCGCCGGCAAGCTGCCGTCACGCGTGGTTAACAAGCCCGTGTCGCGTGGCAAGGCGGTGCTCAAGAAGCGCCAGCAACTGTGCTGCGCCCTTTGTGGTGCCGTGGCGCAGATTCAGCGTGGCGAGGGTGTGCAACCCTGCGGCTCATGTGGCTCCAAGCTGTTCCGCGCGGGCCAGCCGCGATAGTCTCCGCGGGCACTGGAGGTGCCCATGGAACTGCGCTTTATCCTCAAACAACTGATCCTTCCCCCTGGCGGCCTTATGCTGCTTATCCTCCTGGCCTGGCTGCTGTGGGCCTGGGCGGGGCGGCCGCGCCTGGCGGCGCTGTGCCTGACTTCTGGCCTGGGCGGGCTGTGGCTGCTCAGCCTGCCGGTGGTGATGGAGTGGTCGGCGCGCCTGCTCGAACGCGAGCCGGCGCTGGCCGAGGGGCAGTGGCCCGGGCTGGCGCAGCGGGCTGAGGTGATCGTCGTGCTGGGTTCGGGGCGCGAGGAGGCCGATCCGGCCTGGGGCAGTGACCAGCCGAGCGGTGCCGCCATCGAACGCCTGCGCTACGCGGCGCGATTGCATCGGGCCTCCGGTCTACCGGTGCTGATCAGCGGTGGCCTGCACTACGGTCAGCCGCCCAGCGAGGCGGCGATGATGGCCGAAGTGCTGCGGCGCGATTTCGCCGTGCCGACCCGTTGGCAGGAGGAGCGCAGCCGTACCACCTGGGAGAACGCCCAGTTCAGTGCGGAGCTGCTCAAGGCGCAGGGCGTGAGTCGCGTGGTGCTGGTGACTCAGGCGGCGCACATGCCGCGCTCGCGCTGGTGCTTCGAACGTGCTGGCTTGGAGGTGGTGGCGGCGCCGTTGGGTTTCCTTGGCGTGCCCAACGAACGTCCGTTGGGCGGCTGGCTGCCGGAGGGCAAGGCGCTGTGGCAGAACACACGGCTGCTCAACGAAGCTGCAGGCCTGTTGGTTTACCCGCTGATCTATCGTGGGGAGTAAGGGGCATTCTGCTGAGCTGTACGAGCGGAGTCGATGCGCGACCCAGGTGGTCGCGCAATTGCGTCGTCAGCTCCGACTCTGGCGACGGCGGCTCCACAGAGCCCAGCCCAGCAGCCCGCTGCACAGAGCGACCAGCGGCCAGGCGCGCCACTGCAGATAGGGGGTCAGGCCCTGCATGGGTTGTACTTCGCCGTAGAGGATGGCTTGCTCGAACTGTGGAATCTGGTCGGTGATGCGCCCTTGCGGGTCGATCAGCGCGGTGACGCCGTTGTTGGTGGCGCGGATCATCCAGCGGCCGGCCTCCAGGGCGCGCATCTGCGCCATCTGCAGGTGCTGTAACGGTCCGATCGATGTGCCGAACCAGGTATCGTTGCTCACCGTCAGCAGTAGGTCACTCTGTGCTGCCAGGTCGGCGGCGAACTCCGGATAGACCACCTCGTAGCAGATGAATGGTGCGATCTTCAGGCCTTTGGCCTGCAGCGGGCCCTGGTCGGAAGGGCCGCGGGCGAAGTCGGACATGGGCAGGTCGAAGAAGGCGATCAGCCCGCGCAGCACTTCCTGCAACGGCACGTATTCGCCGAACGGCACCAGCTTCTGCTTGAGGTAGGTGCCTTCGCCCCAGCCAGTCACGGTGATCGCGTTGTAGTAGCGCTTCTCGCCGCGCTCGTTGGTCTGGCGCACCGGCACCCCGGTGATCAGCGCAGCATCGCGGTCGACGGCGACCCGGCCCATTACCTTCAGGTAACCCTCGGCGAATTCCTTGAGCACCGGTACGGCAGTCTCCGGCCAGACGATCAGGTCGGCGGGCCGACTGGCCAGAGTCATGTCGCGGTACAGCGCCAGCTGGGCATCGAGCTGGGCCGGGTCCCACTTCATGTTCTGTTCGACATTACCCTGTACGGCGGCGACCTTGAGCGGCGCGCCCTTGTTCGCGGTCCAGGTATGGTCCTTGATCGCCAGGCCGATGATCCAGGGTGCCAGTAGCAAGGCCAGGCCAGCTGCCAGTTGCGCCTTGCTGGCGCGCAGGCGCGGCAGGTTGACCAGCAGCGCCGCGCTCAGGGCCAGGGTCAGGGACAGCAGCCACATGCCACCGATCGGCGCCAGGCCGGCCAGCGGGCCGCGCAACTGGCTATAGCCGGAGAAGAGCCAGGGGAAACCAGTGAGGAGCCAGCCGCGGAAGGCTTCCTGGGCTAGCCACAGAGAGGCGAAGGCTAGAGCATCGCTGATCGGCGCATCGTGGCGGCGCAGCCAGCGCGCCCATAGCCAGGCAGGCAAGGCGAAGAACAGGGCGATGCCGGCACAGAAGCCGAAGGTGAGGAAGCCGGCCAGGGCCGGCGAGGCCGCGCCGTAGTCGTGGATGCTGACGTAGATCCAGCTGGTGCCGGAAAGGAACAGGCCGAGGCCGTAGAGCCAGCCGCGCAGCAGGGCCTGCCGTGGATTCAGCTCGCGCAGGCCGAGGTAAAAGATGGCGATGGCCAGTAGGGCCAGTGGCCAGATATCGAAGGGGGCCAGGGCCAGGGTGGTGCAGGCGCCGCCGGCGAGAGCCAGCAGGTTGCCCGGCCAGCCGGGTTGGGTGATCCAGCGCATCATGCGTCCTTGATCGGGAATTCTGGCGGGCAAGGGTACTGGAAGGGCGGGGAGGCTGGAAGTCGAGCGGTTTGGGAGGGCTGGGCGGGCATCTCGCCCCTGAGGAGAGGTGTTGGCCAGAACGTAGCCCGGACTTTAGTCTGGGGCATGACAGCCTGTTTCCCTTCGAGTCTATAGCGTGGAGTTGCCTGAAGGGCCCTCGTCCCTGGCCCCTCTCCCGTGGGGAGAGGGGCAGGTGGTTCATCAGCGTTCTAGCGGAGTCAGGCGCAGCAGATGCACCCGGCGGCTGTCGGCGTTGAGTACGCGGAAGCGGTACTCGCCGATCTCGGTCACTTCGTTCCGCTTGGGCAGGTGGCCGAAGGCGTTCATCACCAGGCCGCCGACGGTGTCGAATTCGCTGTCGGGGAATTCGGTGTCGAAGGTCTGGTTGAAGTTGTCGATCGGCGTCAGTGCCTTGATCAGGAAGTCGCCGGACGGCAGCGGCTTGATGTAGCTGTCTTCCTCGACGTCATGCTCGTCCTCGATGTCGCCGACGATCTGCTCCAGCACGTCTTCGATGGTCACCAGGCCGGCGACGCCGCCGTACTCGTCGATGACCACGGCCATGTGGTTGTGGTTGGCGCGGAATTCGCGCAGCAGCACGTTGAGGCGCTTGGACTCTGGTACGAAGGTGGCTGGGCGCAGCAGGTCCTGGATGTTGAACGGTTTGTCGCTATTGATGATCAGCGGCAGCAGATCCTTGGCGAGGAGGATGCCTATCACCTCATCGAGGCTCTCGCCAATCACCGGGTAGCGCGAGTGCGCGGAGTCCACGATGGCGGGGAGGAACTCGGCGGGGCTCTGGCTGGCCTTGATGCTGACCATCTGTGAGCGCGGCACCATGATGTCGCGTACCTGCAGGTCGGCGACCTGGATGGCACCCTCGACGATGGTCAGGGCTTCGCTGTCGAGCAGCTTGTTCTGGTGCGCTTCGCGCAGGACTTCCAGCAGTTCCTGGCGGTTTCTCGGCTCATGAGCAAAAGCCTGGGTCAATTTGTTGAACCAGGACTTCTGCTCGTTGCTCGATCGGTCTTCGCTCATGGTGTTTCTCGGGGCCTTCTATGGCAGTTATTCGTCGGCAGCGTATGGATCAGGGTGGCCCAGTTCGGCCAGCAATTCCCGTTCCAGTGCTTCCATTTCCTCGGCTTCCTCATCCTCAAGGTGGTCGTAGCCGAGCAGATGCAGGCAGCCGTGGATGACCAGATGCGCCCAGTGCGCCTCCGGTGTCTTGCTCTGTTCACGGGCTTCACGCTCGACCACCGGTACGCAGATCACCAGATCGCCAAGCAGCGGAATGTCGAGGATGCCCTCCGGCACCTCGGCGGGGAAGGACAGCACGTTGGTGGCGTAGTCCTTGTGTCGCCAGGTGTGATTTAGCTCGCGGCCTTCGATCTCGTCGACCAGCCGGATGGTCAGCTCGGAGTCGGCCTTGCGCTGGCGCAGGCCCAGCTCGCACCAGGCGCGCAGCTGCGCTTCGCTGGGCAGGTTGGTGGCGCTGGAGGCGTTCTGCAGGTCGAGCTCAAGCATTGTCCGAGGCCTTGCCTGACTGGCGATCTTCGAAGCGCTCGTAGGCCTCGACGATCCGTTGCACCAGCGGGTGGCGTACCACGTCCTTGGGTTTGAAGTGGGTAAAGCTGATACCCGGTACGTCCTTCAGCACTTCCATCACATGGCTGAGGCCGGACTTGGTGCCGCGTGGCAGGTCGACCTGGGTGATATCGCCGGTGATGACTGCAGTCGAGCCGAAGCCGATACGGGTAAGGAACATCTTCATCTGCTCGAGGGTGGTGTTCTGACTCTCGTCGAGAATGATGAAGCTGTTGTTAAGAGTGCGGCCGCGCATGTAGGCCAGCGGGGCAATCTCGATCACCTGCTTCTCGATCAGCTTGGCTACGGTCTCGAAGCCGAGCATTTCGTACAGTGCGTCGTAGAGCGGGCGCAGGTAGGGGTCGATCTTCTGCGCCAGGTCGCCGGGGAGGAAGCCGAGCTTCTCGCCGGCCTCGACCGCGGGACGCACCAAAAGGATGCGTCGTACCTGCTCGCGCTCCAGCGCGTCCACCGCGCAGGCCACGGCCAGGTAGGTCTTGCCGGTGCCGGCCGGGCCGATGCCGAAGTTGATGTCGTTGTCGAGGATGGCCTTGACGTAGCGCTGCTGGTTGGCGCCGCGCGGCTTGATCACGCCCTTCTTGGTGCGCAATGCGATGCCGGAATCTGCCTTGCCGCTGCCGAGCTCTTCGAGGCCGGACTCCTGCAGATACAGGTGGACCATGTCTGGTGACAGCTCGGCGCTCTTGGTCTCGCGATACAGGCGGCGCAGCAGGTTCTCGGCCGACTGGGTGTGCTGGGGGGCGCCGACCAGTTCGAACTGGTTGCCGCGATTGCGGATCTCGATGGCCAGGCGTTGTTCGATCAAGCGCAGGTGCTCGTCGAATTGCCCGCAGAGGTTGGCGAAGCGGCGTGCTTCGAAGGGTTCGAGGATGAAACGGTGCGGTTCTATGGGTGCGTTCAATGTGGTCTTGTAGCCGCCATTCGGCAGGGGGTCGAGGTCGAAGGATAACCCCACGCGCCCGAGGGTGAAAGTTCGGGCGTCGGGTTTAGAGCTAGCCGTTAGTCGATAAGGGTGCCGCGCAGCGAGTTGGGCAGTGCCTCGTAGATTTCCACGTCGACGAACTGGCCGATCAGGCTCGGGTTGTCGCAGCGGAAGTTGACCACGCGGTTGTTCTCGGTGCGGCCCTGCAGTTGGCCCGGGTCGCGCTTGGCGTAGTCGGTGACGAGGATGCGCTGAGTGGTGCCGACCATCCGTCGACTGGTCTCGAAGCCCTGCTGGTTGAGGCGGCTGTTGAGAATCAGCAGGCGCTGCTTCTTCACCTCGTCCGGGGTGTCGTCGACCAGGTCCGCTGCGGGAGTGCCCGGGCGCGAGCTGTAAATGAAGGAGAAGGAGAAGTCGAAGCCGACGTCCTCGATCAGCTTCATGGTCTGCTCGAAGTCCTTCTCGGTCTCGCCGGGGAAGCCGACGATGAAGTCCGAGCTGATGCAGATGTCTGGCACCGCCGCCTTCAGCTTGCGGATGCGCGACTTGTATTCCAGCGCCGTGTGGTTGCGCTTCATCGCCGCCAGCACGCGGTCCGAGCCGGACTGCACCGGCAGGTGGAGGAACTTCACCAGCTGCGGGATATCGGCGTGGGCCTGGATGATGGCGTCGGAGAACTCCAGCGGGTGGCTGGTGGTGTAGCGGATGCGCTCGATACCGTCGATGGTCGCCACCGCATAAAGCAGGTCGGCGAAGTCGGCGATGTCACCGTCTGGTGTCGCGCCACGGAAACCGTTGACGTTCTGCCCGAGCAGGGTGACTTCCTTGACGCCTTTCTCGGCCAGCTGGGTGATCTCCAGCAGCACGTCACCGAGCGGGCGGCTGACCTCTTCGCCGCGGGTGTAGGGCACCACGCAGAAGGTGCAGTACTTGCTGCAGCCTTCCATCACCGAGACGAAGGCGCTGGGGCCGTCGACGCGTGGCTCGGGCAGGCGGTCGAACTTCTCGATCTCGGGGAAGCTGATGTCGATCTGCGCCTGCTTGGTGCTGCGCGCGGCGTCGATCATCTCGGGCAGGCGGTGCAGGGTCTGAGGGCCGAACACCACGTCGACGTAGGGTGCGCGGTCGCGGATGGCGGCACCCTCCTGGCTGGCTACGCAGCCGCCGACGCCGATCACCAGGTTGGGGTTCTCCTGCTTCAGTGCGCGCCAGCCGCCCAGCTTGGAAAACACCTTCTCTTGGGCTTTTTCGCGAATCGAGCAGGTATTGAGCAGGATCACGTCGGCTTCCGCCGGGTTCTCCGTGACTTCAAGAGCCTGGTGTTCACCCAGCAGGTCGACCATGCGCGAGCTGTCGTACTCGTTCATCTGGCAACCGTGGGTCTCGATATAAAGCTTCTTGGCCATCTGCTTAGGTCGGTGGTTCTGAATCGGACCGCGCATTATAGGGGGCGACCTGCGGCGTTCCTAGCGTTGGCTGTCCGGCCGCTGTAAGATCGCGCCCCCGATTTCCAGCCGTCCTCTATCCTCCTTCCTATGAGCAAGCGCGAACCCATCTACAAGGTGATTTTCCTCAACCAGGGCCAGGTGTACGAGATGTACGCCAAGCAGATCTACCAGAGCGATCTGTGGGGCTTCCTGGAAGTGGAGGAGTTCGTCTTCGGCGAGCGTACCCAGGTGGTCGTCGATCCCAGCGAAGAGAAGCTCAAGGCGCAGTTCGAGGGCGTGGTGCGCAGCTTTGTGCCGATGCACTCCATCGTGCGCATCGATGAGGTAGAGCGCCTGGGCACGCCGAAGATCAGCGAGGCCAAGGGTGGCGGCAACGTGATGCCTTTCCCGGTGCCGATGCCGGAGAAGTGAGTTTCAGTTGGGAGCGAAGGCTGGCGCCTGTGGGGAGATGCCAGGGACCGGCGAGGCGGGGCTTGGATTGAAGCCAGAAGGTCCGCCGTTGTCGATGTTCTGCAGTTCCAGCAAGTAACTGCGGAAAATCTGCCCCAACACTTGGCTGGCTGCCTGCAGCTCTTCACGGCCCATGCGTTCGGCCACCTGGTCGGCGCTGTCCATGGCCTCGTCGGAGCCATTGACCGCCGCCATCTTCAGTACGATATAGGCCTGCACGTTGTTGGCCTGAACTCCTTCGCCGCGGAAGAACATGGTGCCCAGGCGCAGCTGAGCTTGGGCATTGCCCTGCAGCGAGGATTGTTCGAACCAGTGCATGGCTTGCGGCAGGTCGCGCTGGGTGCGCTGGCCGTCGTAGAAGAATTCGCCGAGCTCGTATTGCGCCTGGGTATCGCCCTGGTTGGCCATTTCCTGGCAGGCGGCCAATGCCTGGGGCATTTCTTCGGGGGAGGCGTTCAGCGAGCAACGCCCGATGGCGGGCACCAGCAGGGAATTGTCGCCCGCGCTGGCCAGCAGCGGAGCAACGAGCGACAGGCAGCCCAGGATCAGGGTGCGGCCAGTGCGATTCATGGAAATCCAAGCGCCTCGCGAAACAGACAGGCTTCATGCCCGGCCGGCGAAACGCGCCGGCCATCACATTATGTGATAAGCCGGGCCGTCCTTACAAAGTCTTTGCCGGGTTTTCCTTGCTGGCAGCGTTGTGCAGCCTCAACAGCAGCCAAGCCAGCAGGGGATAAGCCGGGGTCAACAGGGCATGGAACAGGTCGACACGACGTAACGGCCCGATGACGCCTTCGGTGCCGACGGCCAGGCCAGCGACCAAGAACAGAGCAACGACGCCTATTGCCGCTAGCCCAGGCTGACGCTGCGGCCATTGGTTCAGGCCGGCGTAGAGAATCAGCAGCAGCGTCACCAGGCTGAGCGCCAGGCGATAGTGCTGATCCACGCCCAGTAAGCGCGCGCCGATGAATAGCCCGACCAGCGCCAGTAGCCATACCGTCCAGATCGAGCGGCTCCAGGCCATGCCGCGAGACAGGGCGAGCGCCGCCAGACCTAGCAGCGGCAGCCCCAGGGCGGCGCTGAGCTGGGTGAAGGAGCGGTGTTTGTCGATCCAGTTCGGGTCCAGGCCGTAACGCACCGCGCCACAGAGCGCCGCGGTGGCGGTCAAGCCGAAACCCAGCAGCAGGGCGCGCAACACCGGTTGGCCGGTGAAGGCCGGGCGCAGCCATAGCAGGCTGGCCAGGCAGGCCAATGCCAGGACTGCGTCGCTGAATGCGGTGCTGTATTGCATCACTTGAGCTTGGCGAAGGCCCGCTCGGCGGCGGTGAAGGTGGTTTCCAGCTCCTTGTCACCATGGGCGATCGAAGTGAAGCCGGCTTCGAAGGCGCTCGGGGCCAGGTACACGCCGCCTTCCAGCATCAGGTGGAAGAACTTGTTGAAGCGTGCCGCGTCGCTGGCCATCACGTCAGCGAAGGTGACGATGTCGTCGGCGCCGCTGAAGTACAGGCCGAACATGGCGCCCGCCTGGGTGGTGACGAAGGGGATGCCGGCGGCATCGGCGCGCTCCTGCAGGCCGGCCAGCATGCGGCTGGTGAACTCGGACAGCTCGGCGTGGAAGCCCGGGCGGCTGATCAGTTTGAGGGTGGTCAGGCCGGCGGCCATGGCCAGCGGGTTGCCGGACAGGGTGCCGGCCTGGTAGACCGGGCCGAGCGGGGCGATGCATTCCATGATCGCGCGCTTGCCGCCGAAACAGCCGACCGGCATGCCGCCGCCGACGATCTTGCCGAAGGTCGACAGGTCCGGCACCACGCCGTAATGGGCCTGGGCGCCGCCGAGGGCGACGCGGAAGCCGGTCATTACTTCGTCGAAGATCAGCACCACTCCGTGCTTGTCGCACTGCTCGCGCAGGCCTTCGAGGAAGCCCGGCGCCGGCGGTACGCAGTTCATGTTGCCGGCCACCGGCTCGACGATGATGCAGGCCACGGTCTTGCCGACCTCGGCCAGGGTCTTCTCGACGGCAGCCAAGTCGTTATAGGGCAGGGTCAGGGTGTGCTTGGCGAAGTCCGCCGGTACACCGGCCGAGCTGGGTACGCCCTGGGTCAGCAGGCCGGAGCCGGCCTTCACCAGCAGGCTGTCGGAGTGGCCGTGGTAGCAGCCCTCGAACTTGATGATCGCGTCGCGGCCGGTGTGACCACGGGCCAGGCGAATGGCGCTCATGGTCGCCTCGGTGCCGGAGCTGACCATGCGCACCAGTTCCATGGACGGCACAATGGAACAGACCAATTCGGCCATTTCCACTTCCAGCGCGGTCGGCGCGCCGTAGGACAGGCCGTGTTCCAGCTGCTTGCGTACCGCGTCCAGTACCTGCGGGTGGGCGTGGCCGAGGATCATCGGGCCCCAGGAGCCGACGTAGTCGACGTAGCGCTTGTCGTCCTCATCGATCACATAGGCGCCTTCGGCATGCTTGAAGAACAGCGGGGTACCGCCGACGCTGCGGAAGGCGCGCACCGGCGAGTTGACGCCACCAGGGATGTGTTTCTGAGCGTTGGCGAACAGGATCTCGGAACGGGACATGGCGGCCTCTCTAAATCAGGAAGTGGCGAACAGTGCGCTGAAAGCGCGGGCGCGGGTCTCTACCTCGATGGCAGAGGGCGCGGAGAACAAGGCGTGGATCACCGCCAGCAGGTCGGCACCACGGGCGATCAGCTCGGCGCCGTTGTCCAGGCTGACACCGCCGATGGCAGTGATCGGCAGGGCGAAGCGGGCGCGGGCTTGCTCCAGCAGTTCGGGCGTAGCGCTTGGCGCGCCGGGCTTGGTCTGTGAATTGAAGAAGCGGCCGAAGGCGATGTAGCTGACGCCTTCGCGAGCAGCCTGCTCGGCCAGCTCCAGGCTGGCATGGCAGGTGCCGCCGATGATGGCTTTGGCGCCGAGCAGGGCGCGGGCAGCGGCCAGCGAGCCGTCGCCCTGGCCCAGGTGCAGGCCGACACCCAGGCGAGCGGCCAGCTCGGCGTCATCATTGATGATCAGGCTGGCACCGTGGCGCGCGCACAGTTCGGCCAACGCTTCAGCCTCGCGCAGGCGGCGAGCCTGGTCGCTGGACTTGTCGCGGTACTGCAATAGGCGCACACCGCCTTTCAGCGCTGCTTCCACGTAGGGCAGCAGGCGACCGTCGGCCAGCAGTTGGCTGTCGGTGATGGCATACAGGCCGCGCAGCTTGGCAGAACGATCCTTCACTGGGAGAAATCCAGCGGCAGGCGGCGAGGCACGAACTGGCCGCGACCAGGCTGCTCGGCGTCGCGCAGGGTACGCCAGGTGTAGTCCAGCGCCGAGCGTACGGCGCTGACCACTTCTTCGCCCAGCGCCAGGCGGCCGGCCAGGGTGCTGGCCAGGGTGCAGCCGGAACCGTGGTAGCTGCCTGGCAGGCGCGCGCAGGTGAAGGTGTGGTGTTCGCCACCGCGGATGTAGAGACGGTTGTGCACTTCAGCCTCGTCGCCGTGGCCGCCGGTGATCAGCAGGTTTTGGCAGAAGGGGGAAAGCTTCTCTGCGCATTCGTCCGCCGTGCCCTCGGGCAGTTCGGCGAGGATGCGTGCTTCCGGCAGATTCGGCGTGGCGGCTGCGGCGATCGGCAGTAGACGCTCGCGCATGGCGTAGCCGACGTCATCCTTGCCCAGCGAGCCGCCGCCGCCGGCGCGTAGCACCGGGTCGCAGACCAGCGGCACGCCGGGCAGCAGCTGCATGATCTCGACCACGGTGTCGACCATCTGCACCGAGCCGAGCATGCCCAGCTTGACGGCGGCCACCGGCAGGTCGGCGATGATGGCACGGGCCTGGGCCAGCACCCAATCGCGGTCGAGCACGCGGAAGTCGGAGACGTCGACCGTATCCTGCACGGTCAGTGCGGTGACCGCCGGAGCGGCGTGGCAGCCCTGGGCGAGCAGGGCTTCGATGTCCGCCTGCAGGCCGGCACCACCAGAGGGGTCGTGGCCGGATAGGCAGAGGACGACGGGGCGGGAGTTGTGTCTGTTCATGGCCGGCGAGCTTACCATCTGGCGGCGGGTGGCCCAATCGTCGAGGCGCGACATCTTGTCCGCGCAGGCGGATTTTTCCCCCAGACGCTGTGATAGAGTTTTCGTATACCAATCAGAAGGGTTCTGTGTGCCGCCCAATTGGAGAAGAGGGCTCCGGGCGGCTACGCATGAGATCCGGGCGGGCCTGCATGCGTGTTTGTATATTCCTGATCCTGTTCGGCTGGAGCTGGCTGGTGCATGCCGTCGATTTCGACGAGCACACCCGCTATCTCACACTCGGCTCGAAGATGCAGGTGTTCGAGGATGTGCGTGGTGATGCCAGCATCGATGAAATCACTTCGGCAGCTCTGGACGGCAGCTTCCGGGACAACGTCAAGCCGGTTCTGAACGCCGGATACTCACGTTCGGTATTCTGGCTGCGGATCGACCTTCGTTATCGCCCCAGCCGACCCACAGGGCCGAAGGCCTGGTTGCTGGAGGTGGCTTATCCTCCGCTGGACCATCTCGACCTCTACCTGCCCGACGCTGCTGGCGGCTATCGCCTCGCTGTCCGCACCGGGGATGCGCTGCCGTTCTCCAGGCGGGAGATCGCGCAGAACAACTACCTGTTCAATCTCGACCTGGTTCCCGGCAAGACCCAGCGGGTGTATCTGCGTGTGCAAAGCCAGGGCTCGATGCAGATGCCGCTGGGGCTGTGGGCGGCCGATGCCTTTATAGAAGCGCAGCCAGTGCGCATCTACACCTTGGGCATCATCTATGGCGTGCTGCTGGCCATGCTGATCTACAACCTGTTCATCTTCGTCAGCGTTCGCGACACCAGCTATCTCTACTACATCCTCTACATTGCTTCGTTCGGCCTCTATCAACTGTCGGTCAACGGAGCGGGAATACAGTATTTCTGGCCGGACAACCCTTGGTGGGCCAATGCCGCCACTCCGTTCCTGATCGGTTCTGCCGGGCTGTTCGGCTGCCAGTTCTCCCGTAGCTTTCTGCACACGCGTGAGCACAGCCCCTGGATTGATCGCGCACTACTGGTGCTGATGGCCGTGGGAGGGCTTGTGATGGCGCTCGCGCTGTTCAGCAGCTATTCGATCGCGCTGCGCCTGGCCACCGTCCTGGCACTGGCGTTCACGGTGGTGGTCTTCAGCGCGGGCGCATTGGCCTGGCTGCGTGGTATGCGCGTGGCGCGTTATTTCATCATCGCCTGGACCGCCTTCCTCGCGGGAGGGGTGATCAATACCCTGATGGTGTTGGGCTTCCTGCCATATACGTTCACCACCATGTATGCCAGCCAGTTCGGCTCGGCGCTGGAAGTGGGGTTGCTGTCCCTGGCCCTGGCCGACCGTATCAACGCGATGAAGGAAGAGCGCACGCGCATCCTCCAGGAGGCCGGGCGCGAACTTGAGGCGCTCAACCGCGAGCTGGCGGACAACAGCCGCTTCAAGGACGAATTCCTGGCCACCGTCACCCACGAGCTGCGTACGCCGATGAACGGAGTGATCGGCTCCCTCGAGCTGATGCAGACGGTGAAGATGGATGTCGAGTTGGAGCAGTACCAGCGTACTGCCGCCAGCTCGGCGCGGGACATGATGCGTATGGTCAACGACATCCTCGCACTCACCGAGCTGCAGGCCGGCAAGCTCTACCCGCGTCGCCAGCCGTTCAGTCTGCGCGGCCTGGTCGATGGCCTGCGTGCCCAGTACGGTGGCAAGGCTGCGGAGCGTGGCCTGCAGTTCGTCATCGAACTGGAGGACAGCCTTCCCGATACCCTGGAAGGCGACGCTGGCAAGCTCGCACAGGCTGTTGGCTACCTGTTGGAAAACGCGATCAAGTTCACCCACCAGGGCCAGGTCACCCTACGCATCGGCGCTGCCGGGCCGCTGGCCGGTAGCATGCCACTGCGCATCGAGGTGATGGACACCGGCATCGGCTTTGTCCCTCCGGCCGAGGGCAGCCTCTATCAGCGCTTCCGCCAGCTGGACGGCTCCATGACCCGCCAATATGGTGGCCTGGGCATCGGTCTGGCGATCTGCCGGCAGCTGGTCGAGTTGCTCGGTGGCAGCCTGCAGCACCAGTCGCAGCCAGGACAGGGCAGCACCTTCACCATCAGTATCCAACTCGATCTGCCGGTCCAGCGCCCACAGGAAGTGGCCGCGCCGCTGCGGCGTGCCGGGGGCGCCCCGTTGCGGCGTCCCGAGCAGTGCACGGTGATGGTCGTCGAGGACAACGCCATCAACCAACTGGTGACTCGCGGCATGCTGCTCAAGCTGGGCTACCAGGTGCGTACCGCCGACAACGGTGCCGAGGCCTTGGAAGTGCTGCGCAGGGAGCCAATCGATGCAGTGCTGCTGGACTGCCAGATGCCGGTCATGGACGGCTTCGCCACCTGCCGCGCGCTGCGCAATCTGCCCGGCTGCGCTGACACGCCAGTACTGGCGATTACCGCCCATAGCCACAGTGGCGACCGTGAGCGCTGCCTGGCGGCCGGGATGAGCGACTACCTGGCCAAGCCGGTGAAGTTCCTCGAACTGCAGGCACTGCTGCACGACTGGGTACTGTGCCAGGCACCCAATTGATTATTCCCTGACGCTGACAATGATTCGGCCGTAATTTGGCCGAATCGTCGTTTTGTTCAAGAAGTGAATCATGATTCACTGATCTGAATTCATGAATCAGGATTCAGTTCATGGCCTATCGCATCACCGCTGCGCGTCTCGACCGTGCCCAGGAGCTGCGCGAGCGCATTCTTGCCTGCGCCCATGCGCGGGTCGCCGAAGGCGGCTTCGCCAGCCTGAGCATGCAGGCCCTGGCCGAAGACGTCGGTATCGCCACCGGCAGCTTGTACCGTCACTTTGCGGGAAAGGGTGAGCTGGCCGCCGAGGTATTCAGCAACGCCAGCCGCATCGAGGTCGAGGCGCTGGCCGTGATTCTCGAAGGTTCTGGCAGTGCCGTGCAGCGCATGACCGCCGGTCTCGAACAGTTCGCCGCCCGCGCCTGGCACAGCCGGCGTCTGGCCTTTGCACTGATCGCCGAACCGGTAGACCCGGAAGTGGACGAGCAGCGCCTGTTGTTTCGCGAGGCCTATGCCGAGCTGTTCGTCGACCTGCTCGAAGAAGGCGTGCGCAGCGGCGAGTTTCGCGTGGCGCAGGTCAACCTGGTGGCGGCCTGCCTGGTAGGCGCCATCGCCGAGGCCCTGGTCGGCCCTCTTTCCCCGCCGGCTCGTGCCGCCCGCGATGCCGGTCTGCCGGCCGTGGACCTGGCGGCTGTCAGCCAAACCCTGATCACCTTCTGTCTGCGCGCCGTCGGCGCCCCGGAGTCCTGAAATGTCCCTGCACCAGTTCGCCGAAACCCACGAAGTGTTCAACCAGGTGCCGTCGCTGGACGGTACCAACCTCTATCGCACCGACCTGCCGCTGCAGGAGTGGGTTCGCCGCTATGGTGGCGGCTGGGCCGAGGACAAGCTGAACACCTACGGTGCCTTGGCCGGCGGCCCGCTGATGCAGGCCGGCTTCCTGGCCAACGAGCACAAACCGCAGTTCAAGACTCACGACCGCTACGGCAATCGCATCGACCTGGTGGAATTCCACCCGGCCTACCACGAGCTGATGCGCACGGCTGTCGAGCACGGTCTGCCGTCGCTGCCCTGGACCGATCCGCGCACCGGTGCCCACGTCGCCCGCGCCGGCCTTACCTACCTGCACAGCCAGGCCGAGGCCGCCAGCGGCTGCCCGCTGACCATGACCTTCGCCGCCGTGCCGGCCCTGCGTCTGCAGCCGAACGTGGCCGAGCAGTGGCTGCCGAAGATCCTTGCCACCGAGTACGACCCGCGCAACGTGCCGATGGAGCAGAAGGCCGGCGTCACCATTGGCATGGCGATGACCGAGAAGCAGGGCGGCACAGACGTTCGTGCCAACACTACCCGTGCCTACCCGGTCGGCATGGGTGGTCCGGGCGAGGCCTACGAACTGGTCGGCCACAAGTGGTTCTGCTCGGCACCGATGTGCGATGCCTTCCTGACCCTGGCCTACACCGACAAGGGCCTGTCCTGCTTCCTGCTGCCGCGCCATCGTCCGGATGGCACGCGCAACCAGTTCTACGTGCAGCGCCTGAAGAACAAGCTGGGTAACTGGGCCAACGCCTCCAGCGAGGTTGAATACCGCGGCGCTTTCGCCTGGATGCTCGGCGAGGAAGGTCGCGGCGTGCCGACCATCATCGAGATGGTAGCGATGACCCGCTTCGACTGCATGGTCGGCTCCAGCAGCCTGATGCGCCAGGCGCTGAGCCAGGCTGCACACCACTGCGCGCACCGTAAGGTTGGCGGCAAGGTCCTGGCTGATCAGCCGCTGATGCAGAACGTGCTGGCCGACCTGGCACTGGAAAGCGAGGCCGCCCTGGCTCTGTGCATGCGCATGGGGCGTGCCATCGACCACCTGCACGACGAGCAGGAAGACAAGTTCGCCCGCCTGGTTACCGCCATCGGCAAGTACTGGATCTGCAAGCGCGCGCCGGAGATGGTCTATGAGGCCAGTGAGTGCATGGGCGGTGCCGGCTATGTCGAGGAGACCATCATGCCGCGGCTGTACCGTGAGGCGCCGGTCAACTCGATCTGGGAAGGCTCGGGCAATGTGCAGTGCCTGGACGTGCTGCGTGCCTTGTCCAAGGAAGCCGGTGTGCTCGATGCGCTGTTTGCCGAACTGGGTGACGGTCACGGCGATGTTCGCCTGAAGGCGCATATCCAGCAACTGCAGGCTGACTTCCGCGACACCGCCGATATCCAGTACCGCGCCCGTCAGCTTACCGAGGACGTGGCCGTGGCCCTGCAGGCCAAGCTGCTGCTCGAGGCCGGCAACAGCGTGGTGAGCGATGCCTTCATCGCCAGCCGCCTGACTGGCCGTGGCCGGGTCTACGGCACGCTGCCGCGTGGCGCCGATGTCGAGGCACTGGTCGCTCGCAGCACGCCGCATCTGGTGTGATCTGCCCGCCCCTGCGGTCTTTCCGGCCGCGGGGGATATTCCAATAACAAGAAAAGGACATCGCTATGCAGGCCCATCCGCATTACCGCGAGCTGGTCGAACACGGTTTTGCCGCCGCCAACTTCATTCAGGACCTGGGCATTCGCCTGGTCGATTGCGGCCCGGGCTGGGTCGAGGCCGAGCTGGAGGTGCTGCCGCGCCATCTGCAGCAGAACGGCTTCATCCATGCCGGGGTGCAGACCACCCTGGCCGACCATGCCGCTGGAGCCGCCGCCGTCACGCTGGTGGCGGAGGGGCAGACGGTGCTGACCCTGGAGTTCAAGGTCAACCTGTTGCGCCCGGCGCGCAGCGAGCGCCTGCTGTGCCGCGCCGAGGTGCTCAAGGCGGGGCGTCAGGCCACTGTGGTGGAGTCCGAGGTGTTCGGCTACGAGAGCGGTGAGCGGCGCCTGTACAGCAAGGCCAGCGTGACCATGGCCGTTGTACCGATGCCGGCCTGATTCAGCCGGTCTGCTGGCGTCGCCAGTAGACCAGATAGATCAGCGCCAACACTGCGGCCAGCACGCTCGGTCCGAGCAGCGCACGGTAGTGCCAGCCGGCATAGCCGAGCCCTCCCAATACGCCGCCGCCGATGAAGCCAGCGATCAGGATCAGGTAGAGCAGGATGCGCCGGCGGTCCGCCGGCTGTCCGCGCAACTTGAGGCCGAGCATGATGCCCAGATCGGTGAACAACCCGGTGACGTGCGTGGTGCGTACCACCGCGCCACTGTAGGTGCTGGTCATGGCGTTCTGCAGGCCGCAGGCTGCCGAGGCCAGGTAATGGCCGAGGTGGCTGCCCTGTTCCAGCATCAGCATGGCCAGCAGCAGCGTCAGGCTCTCGGCCAGTAGTGCGGCACTGTAGCGGCGACCGAGCTTGAGCGACTGGTTGCCGATCACGCAGCCGCTGACGGCGGCGCCGAGCACGAAGCTCAGCAGGATCAGCAGCAGGTGCAGCGCGCCGGCCAGTTCGCCCTGGGCCAGCTCGACGCCGAGCTGGCTGGAGCTGCCGGAGAGATGCGATACGCCCTGATGGTTGAACCCGAGCAGGGCGATGGCGTTGACGCTGCCGGCGATCAGGGCCAGGCAGAAGCCGCCGATTTCCACCCAGCGTGGCAGTTGATTGATCATGGCGTGACGTCCCCCCGGCCGTCCCTCCTGTTATGCACGATTCGCAGCGGGCTGGCCATTCGCCGTTAGGAGAACGCCCGGCGCGCCGCTGGCAAAGCCCCCAGCGCAGCCACCACGAACAGGCTGGCAGCCAGGCACATGGCCAGTGGCAGACCCTGCGGGCCGATATCCATCAGCGCACCACTGAGCAATGGACCTAGCAGGCTGCCGACGCCCCAGAGCATGCCGACGCAGGCGTTGGCCGTGACCAGGTCGGGGCCGCGGAAGTGGTGACCGATCAGTACCAGGGCCAGGGTATAGATGCCCCCGGCCGCCGCGCCGAGCAGCATCAGCGCAGGCCACAGCAGGTCGGGCTGCTCGATCAGCCAGGGCAGCGCCACGCCCAGGCCGAGAGTCAGCATGCCGCAAGCCAGATGCAGGGCGCGACGGTCCAGGCGGTCTGAGAGCCAGCCCAGAGGCACCTGGAACAGCATGTCGCCGGCCAGAATCACGCTGGCCATCAGCGCGGCCACAGCCACTGCGTAGCCGTGGCCGCTCGCGTACACCGGGAAGAGTGACAGTACGACCGCGTCGAAGAAGGCGAAGAACAACACGCCCAGACACAGTGCCGGGGCGACCCGGACGAAGCCGAGCAGGGAGAAGCGCCGAGGTGCATTTTCGGTGTCCTCCGCGAGGTCGGCCGGCAGGCTGCGCCAGACCAGGGCGAGCGCGATCAGGTTAGTCGCCAGCACCAACCACACCGGCCAGGCGCTGGCCGCGCCGAACAGGCTGATCATCGCCGGCCCGCCGAGCTGGCAGCCGGTAAAGCAGGCCGCGTAGAGCGCGACGATCTGGCCACGCTTGCGCTCGTCGCACAGCTCGTTGACCCAGGACTCGCCGAGGATCACCAGCACGCCCATGCCAACGCCGAGCAGCAGGCGAGCAATCGCCAGCAGCGGCAACGGTGGTTGCTCTGGCAGCAAGGCGACGACGCCGAACAGGCACAGGGTAAAGCAGGCCAGGTACAGCTGACGGCCACTGAAGCGCTGACTCAGACGGTTGGTCAGCAGCGCTGCCAGTATCATTCCGGCTGCCGGCAAGGCGGACAGTGCTCCGATGGTCAGGCTGCCAGCCCCGGCCTCATGCAGGCGCAGAGCCACCAGAGGCAGGGTGGCACCCATGCTCAGGCCGACCACGGATACGGCGAAGATCAGCACGCCGAGCAGATAGCGAGGGGACATTGTTCTCTCCAGCCCGTTTGCGGTCCGGGCGCGGCCAAATACAAGGGGGATGCGCGCGCGGACGGCGCAGCATCGGGTGCAAGTGCGGGGAAAGCCGGCGAGCGCCGACTCAGCGCAGGGCGTCGGGAGGAGAGAAGGTGAAGGCGAACAGTACGCTGCGACGGCGGCGCTGCAGCGCGTCAGCCGGCCACGTGCGAGCCAGCAGCCGCGGATCGGGCTGGGCGGAGCAGGGCTGGTGAGCGAGCGACGGCATTACGGCGGATTCGGTGGGGCAGGGAGGCGCGCAGTCTAGGCCGGGGGGAGATGTTGGGTCAACGCGCTGCCGCCGTGCGGCGTAGCGCATTCAACGGCGTTGCCAGATCATCCTGCCGGTGTTGCTCTCGGTGACCAGGTAGGGTGCGCTGAAATGATAGCGCGCCGCGGGCTGGTAATCCGGTGCGCCTTTCAGCTGTACCAGTAGCAGGCCATTGTCGCTGCGCCAGTGCCCGCTGTATTGCAACTCGCCGGGGCGGTCGTAGCTCCATTCGCTGCCGCCGGCGACACTGCGTCGCCACTGGTCGATGCTGCCGTCGGCGCGGATGCGCAGAGTGGTGACGGTGGTCATCGAGGCGAATTCGAGGCCGTTGCTATTGATCATCTGCTCGTAGATCCAGGTGCCGACCAGTGCCGCATCCTGGTTGGGATCGGCGGGCGCAGGGGGCGGACCGACTCGCTGGAACATGGCTTCGCGCACCAGCGTCTCGCCGGTTTGCGGGTTGCGCGCAGCCAGGCTGGTGGCGAGCATGCCATTGGCGTAGTTGCCGTTCATGTTGGCCAGTGCCTGGCCCGAGGCCGGGTCGCTGATCTGCGCCTGCAGCGCCTGGCCGTCGAAGTGGCCCGTCACTTTGAAGCGCAGGTGCTGGTTCTCGATGTATTCGCCCTCTACCTGTGCGTCGCTGCTGCGCAGTATCAGCTCCGCCGGCTGGTTGTCGAGGGTGGCCTGGTAGCGGCCGTCCAGTTCATCGGCGATGGCGGCCTGGAAGGTCAGCACCAGCAGCAGAAGTATCGATGAGTTGCGCATGGCGGTTCCCCGGCGAAGGCATGAAGTAAGCCTAGATCGGCTCTTGCGGTCCTGCCTGCGGGGTGGCGGGCGGAGCCTGGCAGGGCGCAAGATAGTGGCTGTTCAAGCCAGGAAGCTGCACCGTGACTGCCATGCCGCAAACCGACTTCGTCATTGCCCGCACCGCCGAAGAGGCCGTCGACCGCCTCGCCGACCTGCACCGCCAGGCCACGGGTGCATTGAATCTGGCGCTCAAGCAGTATCTCAAGGAGCGCGCCCAGCCCGGTGAGGCCGAGCGGGCGCTGTTCCGTTATCCCGAGCTGCGCCTGACCTACCATTGCCAGGGCGAGGTGCCGAGTACCGTGCGCGCCTATGCCAAGGTCCAGGTGCCGGGTACCTACCGCGCCACCGTGACCCAGCCGGAGGCCTTCCGTGGCTATCTGCTGGATCAGCTGCGGCCGCTGATGGAGGACTTCTCGGTCACCGTCGAGGTTGGTTTCAGCCAGCAGAACATCCCTTATCCCTACGTGGTCGAGCAGGGCGACGAGCTGGCCGGCACCGGGGTCAGTGCTGCCGAGCTGGCGAGGGTATTCCCCAGTACCGATTTGTCCGCAGCCACCGACTCGGTGGCCGATGGTCTGTACGGCTGGGGCGACAGCAGTGATCTGCCGCTGGCCTTGTTCGACGCCGCGCGCACCGACTTCTCGCTCAAGCGTATCCAGCATTACACCGGCAGCGACTGGCGCCATGTGCAGCCGTGGATCCTGCTGACCAACTACCACCGCTACGTCGACCAGTTCATCCGCCATGGCCTGGAGCAGCTGCGCGACAACCCGCGCTTCCAGCGCATGGTGCTGCCGGGCAACGTGATCATCGAGCGCGGCACGTCCGAGGAAGATGCCCAGGCGGTGGCCGACGCTGTGGTCTGGCACCGCTACCAGATGCCGGCCTACCACCTGATCGCCAACGATGGCCACGGCATCACCCTGGTCAACATTGGCGTTGGCCCGTCCAACGCCAAGAACATCACCGACCACCTGGCCGTGCTGCGGCCGCACTGCTGGCTGATGATCGGTCACTGCGGCGGCCTGCGGCAGTCGCAGACCATCGGCGACTACGTGCTGGCCCACGCCTATATGCGCCGTGATGGCATCCTCGACCGGGTGCTGCCGCCGCATATCCCGATCCCGGCCCTGGCCGAAGTGCAGCAGGCGCTGCAGGAGGCCGCCGCCAGCGTCACCGGTGAACGGGGGGAAACGCTGAAGAGACGCCTGCGTACCGGCACCGTATTGACCTACGACGACCGCAACTGGGAGCTGCACTGGGCCCACGAGCGGCCGCTGATCAACCTGTCGCGCGCGGTGGCGGTGGACATGGAGAGTGGCACCATTGCCGCCCAGGGTTATCGCCTGCGGGTGCCCTACGGCACGCTGCTGTGCGTGTCGGACAAGCCGCTGCACAGTGAGATCAAGCTGCCCGGCTCGGCCACCGGTTTCTACCAGCGCGCGGTCAGCCAGCACCTGTCGATCGGCATTGCCGCACTCGACCTGCTGCGCTGCCAGCTCGATTCGCTGCACTCGCGCAAACTGCGCAGCTTCGACGAGCCACCATTCCGCTGAGGTGCTTCCTCAGCGCAGGCGCAAGTGGAGAAGAGGGAAGGGCTTGTCGGCGCCGTCCAGCGGTGAACGCCCGATCTGCTCGAAACCCTGGCTGAGGTAGAAGGCCACCGCACTGGGGTTCTGTTCGTTGACGTCGACCAGGTGGGTGCCGTGCTGTTCTATGGCATGACGCAGCAGCGCCTTGCCGAAGCCTCGGCCGTGGGCGGCTGGGTCGACGAAGAGCATTTCCAGGCGGTCCTCGGCGGTGCCGGCAAAGCCCTGAACGCGGCCGTCACCGTCGCGCAGGCAACTCAGGGTGACCAGATCCAGGTACTGCTCGCGCAGCATGCGCTTGTAGAACTGGATGTCGTCTTCCGGAAGGAAGTGGTGGGTGGCGCGTACCGCCGCCTCCCACACCTCGATCAGGCGTGGGCGGTTGGCGGTTTGGGCGGGGTCGATGCGATAAGTCATCGGCGCATCATGCCCGTGGCGCTCCCCTGCTGTCACTTGCTGGCATCCAGCACCACGCGATAGCGCGCCTTGCCGGCCCGCAGGTGGTCCAGCGCCTCATTCACCTGACTCATGGGGAAGTGCTCGACCTGTGGCAGGATCTGATGACGGGCGCAGAATTCGAGCATGGTCGCCATGGTCTTCGGCGAACCCACTGGCGAGCCGGACAGGCTCTTCTGTTGTGGAATCAGGCTGAACACATGCACCGGGATGGCGCTGGGAACGATGCCGACGAAGTGCAGGCGACCCTTGCCGCGCAGGGTGGCAAGCAGGGCGTTCCAGTCCAGGTCAGCGCTGGCGGTGACCAGCAGGAAGTCGAGGGTGCCGGCAATCGCCTTCATCGCCGCGCTGTCGGTGGAGGCCACCACCTTGTGCGCGCCCAGGCGCTTGGCCTCGTCCTGCTTGCTCAGCGACGAAGTGAAGGCGGTGACATCGCAACCCCAGGCGTTGAGGAAGCCCAGTGCCAGGTGGCCGAGGCCACCGATACCGACCACACCGACGCGGTCGGTGGGTTTCACGTCGAAGTCCAGCAGCGGGCCGAACACGGTGGAGCCAGCACAGAACAGCGGGCCGACGAGTGCCGGGTCGAGACCTTCCGGCAGCGGCACGGCCCAGGCCCAGTGCGAGCGCAGGCGGTCGGCGAAACCGCCATGGCTGCCGACGATGGTCGGTTTCACCGTGCGGCACAGTTGGTGCGAGCCTTCCATGCACGAGCCGCAGTGCATGCAGCTGCCCTTGTACCAGCCGATGCCCACGCGCTGGCCGAGCTTGAGGCCGCGCACCTGCTCACCCATGCGGACGATGCTGCCGACTACTTCGTGACCGGGGATGAAAGGGTAGCGCGCGTTGCCCCACTCGTTGTCGATCATCGACTGGTCAGAGTGGCAGATGCCGCAGTACTCCACCGCCACTTCGACTTCCTCGGCGCCCAGCGGGCCAGGGTCGTAGCTGTGGCGTTCGAGTGGGGCTCCCGGCGCGGTGGCGGCCCAGCCGGTGAAGGTGGTGAGTTCGTTGCTCATGAGGTTCCCCGAGGCGGATAAGGATGGGTGCAGAGTAGCCGGCCGGAGGCGCACGTGGAGCATCATCAGCGAAGGTGATGATGCTCGGTTAAACTGACTGCCCATCTTGCCGCCGGACCCAGCATGTCTCGCCCGCCCCGCTCTTCCGCTCCGCGCCGTACCGGTACCACGCCAGCACCACGCCGTGTGGCCAAGGCACCGCCGACCGAGCCGCGGCTGATCGTGCTGAACAAGCCGTTTGACGTGCTCACTCAGTTCAACGATGAGCTGGGGCGCGTCACCCTCAAGGATTTCGTCGCCGTGCCCGGGGTTTACCCGGCCGGTCGCCTGGACCGCGACAGCGAGGGGTTGCTTCTGCTGACCAATGACGGCCGGCTACAGGCGCGGATCGCCGACCCCAAGCACAAGCTGGCCAAGACCTACTGGGTGCAGGTGGAGGGCTCCCCGGGCGAGGAGCAATTGCGTCAGCTGCGCGAGGGTGTGCAACTCAACGATGGCCCGACCCTGCCGGCCGAGGCTCGTCTGCTGGAGGAACCGTCGCTGTGGGAGCGCAACCCGCCGGTGCGCTTTCGCAAGAGCGTGCCCACCGCCTGGCTGGAGCTGGTGATCCGCGAGGGACGCAACCGCCAGGTGCGGCGCATGACTGCCGCCGTGGGCCTGCCCACGCTCAGGCTAGTGCGTGTGCGTATCGGGCCCTGGGGGCTGGAGGAGCTGCTGCCAGGTCAGTGGCGAGAGGTGCCGGCTCGGCTGGATCAGTAGTACGACTTGATCACGTTGATGCCTTTCTGCAGCACATCGCGCCAGGCAGTGCGGACTTCCTCGTTATATTCGCTGTCATGCTCGGAGATCGTCCGCAGCAACGCCGCTTGCCAGAGGTCGTAGAGTTCGGGGCGGATGTCCAGGCGCATGCGCGAGTGGCTTTCGCCCAATGCTTTCAGCTTGGTGTCGGGCATGCCGCGGGCATACATCACCAGGTTGAGGATGCCTTGGCGCAGCAGGGTCTTCTGCGCGGTCATGTCGGTGGTGGCGAATTTTTCGCGTACCTGCAACGAGCTGGCGAGGAAGTGCTGATAGAAGTCATCGAAGAAGGTGGGGCTTACACAGCAGCGTCCGTAGCTCTGCATGACCAGGTTGGTGGCGTTCATGACTTTTCCTTGAGAGACAGCTGAAGAATGCGCGGTTCAGGCACATCGGTCGTTGCCGTAGACGACCGCGGGCGCGTCCGAGGTACGTTGGTGTTTCTCAGCCGTGGATACCGCGAGCCATCTCGATGAAGTAGGTGATGATCGGCTTGGCCAGGAAGGCGAACAGGCACAGGCCCAGGCCGAGGAACAGGATGGCGGTGCCGAGGCGGCCTGCCTTGGACTTCTTGGCCAGGTCCCAGATGATGAAGAACATGAATACGATCAGGCCGCCCACCAGGACGTACATCATCAGGGCTTCGAACTGTTCGGTTTCCATGGTGGCCTCGCGGTATACGGGAACTGCTGCGGGGCGGCGATTATACGCGTCAGGGCGCCCCGCGCAGCATTTGTCGCTCAGGCCTGCGGCAATCAGCCGCGCAGGTGCTCCAGTGGCAGCTCGGTACTGGACAGCACCTGATTCAGCACGAAGCTGGAGCGTACGCTGGTCACGCCCTCGATGCGGGTGAGTTGGCCGAGCAGGAATTTCTGGTAGTGGTCCATGTCCGGCACCACCACCTTGAGCTGGTAGTCGGCGTCCATCCCGGTCACCAGGCTGCATTCCAGCACCTCCGGGCATTGACGGATCACCGACTGGAAATGCTCGAAGCGCTCCGGAGTGTGGCGATCCATGCCGATCAGGACGAACGCTGTCAGCGACAGGCCGAGTTTCTTGCGGTCCAGCAGTGCCACCTGCCGAGCGATGTAACCATCGTCTTCTAGCTGCTTGACCCGTCGTGAGCAGGGTGAGGGCGACAGTCCGATGCGTTCGGCCAGCTCCTGATTGGAGATGCGCGCATCGCGCTGCAGCTCGGCGAGAATGCGCAGGTCGTAGCGATCCAGTTTGTTCATTGCTTATCTTCTTTGTGCTTGGATTGCGGAAATTAATATTTAAATGGCTAATAATTGCGCAAATAAGGTTGTGGTGAGCAATATTAGCAATCCTTTGGCGCATTGTGCTCGTTAAGCTTTCCCTCAGTTTCATGGCCCGGACGTTATGTCCACCCGCGGCGCCCAATCAGGTGCCGCGGCGCCGGCGGTCCTACCGGATCGTGCAGGCCCCCGGGTCCGCACCGCCCAATCAGGCGGGCGAGGAAAGCGGCGACACGATTGCCAGCATCGGACAAGAAAAAGGGGAGGCCATCGGCCTCCCCTTTTTCTTTGCGCTTGCGGCAAGATCGCGCCATGCACTTCAACGATGACATGAAACGTCGTGCCGGCCTGCTGGTCTGGGCCTTCGCCCTGCTCTCCGCCGGCTGGATGGCGGTCCAGGCTGGCAACCGCCCACCACCTCCCACTCGTGAACAGCGGGTGGAGGCTGGCTTCGATGCATTGCGCCAGCGCCCCCGCCAGGCGCCGCTGGCCCTGCTCGGTGACTCGATCACCGCCGGGCATATCTGGGGCGGTCATCCGACGTGCCTTGCACCAATCAACTTGGCGGTTTCCGGCGTGGTCAGCAGCGATCTGCTGGAGGGCCTGACACTGCTGGAGGCAACGGGCGCCAGGCAGGTGTTGGTGATGGTCGGAATCAACGACCTGCGTTACGGCATCGCGCCCGAACAGTTGCTGGACAACTATCGAGCACTGCTGGACCGGCTGCGGCTGGCGGGTGTCACCCCGGTGCTGCAGTCAACCCTGCGGGTGACGCCGATGCACGAGCACCATCCCATCCTCAATCGCCAGGTGGCCCAGGTGAATGCCCAGCTGCAAGCCTGGGCACGTGAAGAGGGTTGGCAATACGTCGATGTCCAGGCGGTATTGCGATTGCGCGACTACCGTGCCGACGGCCTGCATCTCACTGCCAGCGGCTACAGGGCCTGGGAGCGGTTGCTGCAGCCGATCCTGTGTCCTGCCTCAGAGCAAACCGGCGAGTCGCACCAGCCACCAAGCGAGGATGAGCATCTGCACCAGCAGGCCGGCAAAACGCAGCCAGACGAACAGGCTGCTGGTGCTGGTCAGATGCATCAGCGACTGGAACAGTCGAGCACCCAGTAGCGCATAGGCCAACGGGTCGGTGATGGCGGTCTGGTTGGCCTGCAGTGCATAGAGCAGCACGGCGACTTGCAGCGGCAGATTCTCCAGGGCGTTGGCGTGGACGCGCACTACGCGTTTGGCGAAGCCGCCGGGCGTATTGCTGCCGTCCGGAGCGAAGACATTCACCCGCATGCGTCCGCTCAGCACCAGCAGCCCGCGCTGGTTGATGATCAGAAACAGCAGTAGCAGGGTCCAGGCGACCAGCCCGAGCAGGGCAACGGCGGAGGGGGATAGATTCATGAGGGGCTCACTGTTGTTGTTATTAGCGCGCCTAGCCTAATACGTTTAGAGCAATTGCTCTAGTTTGCCTGTGCGCTTTTGTCGCGTAGTGGCCATGCGTATGTCGACATGGGCTCAATGCCCCGCAAATAAAGGGTTTTGTGCGAAATGGTGGCTGTGCGGTCTGCCTGTGACCGGTTGTCGCAACCCATGGGCAGAGTGATGCGCCGGTGGCAGTCTCGGAGGGCTAGATGTAATTGCCTACCTGCCCAGGAGAAAGTCGATGTTGCGTAAACTCATGATCGCTTCTGCCATCAGCTTGGCCAGCCTGCCGGCGTTCGCCGCCGAGTGTGCCGTGGAAGTCCACTCCACCGACCAGATGACGTTCGAGACCAAGTCGATCGATGTCAGCAAAAGCTGCAAGACCTTCACTGTGACCCTCAAGCACACCGGGAGCATGGCCAAGGCCGTGATGGGACACAACTGGGTACTGAGCAAGACCGCAGACGCCCAGGCGATTGCCACCGACGGTATCGCCGCCGGTCTCGACAACGATTACATCAAGGCGGGTGACGAGCGCGTCATCGCCCACACCAAGATCATCGGTGGCGGCGAGACCGCGACCGCCAGCTTCGATGTGGCCAAGCTGGAGGCTGGTACCCCCTACGAGTTCTTCTGTTCCTTCCCGGGCCACATCGGCCTGATGAAAGGCGAACTCAAGCTGGTCGACTGATCGGCTTCCCGGCCTGGCATTCGCCGGGCCGTCTCTCACGCCGGCCTTGGGTCGGCGTGTACCAGCACCTCGGCACGCGGAAATTCGCCGCGAATCGCCTGCTCCACTTCCACGCAACGCTGATGCGCCTCGCGTAGTGACAGCTCACCGGGCAACTCCAGGTGCAACTGCACGAACCAGCGGGTGCCGGAAATGCGCGTACGCAAATCATGGGCACCGAGCACGCCAGGTACGGCACAGGCCAGCACGTGCATGCGCTCGCTGACGTCCGCTGTCAGCTCTTCGTCCATCAGCACCGCCACCGCTTCGCGCACGATGCTGATCGCGCTCCACAGGATGTAGGCGGCAATCGCCATGCCGATCAGCGCATCCGGTTGTTGCCAGCCAAAGGTCGCGAGTAGCAGTGCGAGCAGGATGCCGGCGTTGAGCAGCAGGTCGGAGCGGTAGTGCAGCGAGTCGGCGCGGATGGCGGTTGAGCCGGTCACGCGCACCACGTGGCGCTGGAACAGCAGCAGGGCGAAGGTCATCGCCAGCGACAGCATCATCACCGCGATACCCAGCGTCTGGGCGCCGAGCGGCTCGGGATGGCGCAGACGATCCCAGGCCTGCAGCGCCACCAGCACGGCACTGGCGCCGACGAACAAAGCCTGGCCGAGGCCGGCCAGGGCTTCGGCTTTGCCATGGCCGTAGCGGTGGTCGTCATCGGCCGGGCGCAGGGCGTAGTGCACGGCGATCAGGTTGAGCAGCGAGGCGGCACCATCGAGCAGCGAGTCGGTGAGCCCGGCCAACAGGCTGACCGAGCCGCTCAACCACCAGGCGATGGCCTTGGCGCTGGCCAGCAGCAGTGCGGTGGCCAGTGCCGCGGCAGTGGCCTGGCGCAGCAGGCGGGCGTGCTGGGGTATCACGCTCATGGCAACTCGGCGAGGGCGTAGATGTAATCGAGCTTCGGCGCCGGATGACCCAGGGCGGTCAGCACCGTAGTGATCTGCCCACGGTGGTGGGTGCCGTGGTTGACCAGGTGGCTCACGATATCTAGTAGGGGGCGCTGCTGAGGCTCGCCGGCCATGTTGTGATAGGTGAGAGGCGTCAGTAGCGCGTCGTCGCCAAGGTCGTCGAGTCGCTGGTGCCAGGCGGTTACGCCCACCTCCAGATAGCGTCTCAGTTCGGCGCGGTCGCTGCTCACCCAGGCATCCAGGTGGTCGAAGGGAGAGGGCTCGCCCCGCACTCGCGCCAGCCAGATGCGGTCCACCGCCGCCAGGTGATTGAGCGTGCCATCGATGTTGCCGAAGAACAGACCGCAGGGCACCAGGTACTGTTCTTCGGACAGGTTCGCCAACTCGTCGAGCAATCGTGCGTAAGCCCAGCCGTGGTAGGCCAGCAGGCGTTGCGCGTGAGTGACGAGAGCGCTCATCAGGCCTCGGCGCGCAGGCCGTAAGCGGCCAACTGTTCGGCGCCGCCGTTGTGCTGGATCAGGCGCGGATCGTCCAGCGGCAGGTCACGGCCGAGCTCACGGTAGAGGATGGCCTTGAGCTTGTGGTTGTCGACCTTGCCGTCTTCGCCGATGGCCTCGCGTAGGATCGAAGGCGCCACCGTGTACTGATCGTTTGGCAGGTAGATGGCGCCGGTGGCGAAGTCGACGCCAAAGGCGATCAGGCCGGGAATCACGTAGAACAGAATGCCGATGGCATCCAGGCCGACCACCAGTGGATCGACCTTGCCCTCGATCTGCCCGCGGCGATCCGGGAAGAACAGGGTGCCGCAGGCGGCAAGTTGGGTCAGCAGGGTCGCGGCGAGAACGCCGCCGATAACGCGGGAATGCATGCGCATGGGCACCTCCTGGAAATGGTGCGGCACTATACCAAGGCCGTCATTGCAGTTGGATGCCCGGTGCCGCGCTTCGGTTCGGCTTTATAATCGCCGGCTGTTTCGGAGAGCCCATGAACCGCCTGCCCATCGACGACGTTTTGCCCGCCCTGCGCGCCGCCCTGGCCGAGCGCCACGAGGCCGTGCTGGAAGCACCGCCCGGCGCGGGAAAGACCACGCGTGTGCCGCTGGCGTTGCTGCACGAGCCGTGGCTGGCCGGGCAGAGCATCCTCATGCTCGAACCACGTCGTCTGGCTGCGCGCGCCGCTGCCGAGCGCCTGGCCAGCGAACTGGGCGAGAAGGTCGGCGAGACGGTGGGCTACCGCATTCGCCTGGACAGCAAGGTTGGCCCCAACACCCGTATCGAGGTAGTCACCGAGGGCATTCTCGCCCGCCGCCTGCAGGACGACCCGGCGCTGGATGGCGTCGGCCTGGTGATTTTCGATGAATTCCACGAGCGCAGCCTGGATGCCGATCTGGCCCTGGCGCTGACCCTCAACGGCCGCGAGCTGCTGCGCGACGAGCCGCCGCTCAAGGTGCTGCTGATGTCGGCGACTCTGGAAGGCGAGCGCCTGTCGGTTCTGCTTGGCGATGCGCCGGTGGTCTCCAGCGAGGGCCGCATGCACCCGGTGGAGATGCGCTGGGGCGCGCCCTGGCTGCCCGGTGAGCGCATCGAGCCTCGGGTGGTGCAGACGGTGTTGCAGGCCCTGGCCGATGGCCCGGGCAGCCTGCTGGTGTTTCTCCCCGGCCAGGCCGAGATCCGCCGGGTGCACGAACAGCTCGAAGAAAACCTGGGCCAGCGCCCCGAGGTACTGCTCTGTCCGCTGCACGGCGAGCTGGAACTGAGCGCCCAGCGCGCCGCCATCGAGCCGGCTCCGGCCGGCAAGCGCAAGGTGGTGCTGGCCACCAATATCGCCGAGACCAGCCTGACCATCGACGGTGTGCGCGTGGTGGTGGACGCCGGCCTGGCGCGAGTGCCGCGCTTCGACCCGGCCAGCGGCATGACTCGCCTGGACACCCAGCGCATCTCCCGCGCTTCGGCCACCCAGCGCGCCGGCCGTGCCGGGCGCCTGGAGCCGGGTGTGTGCTACCGCCTGTGGTCGCAGACCCAGCACGAACAGCTGGCCGCCTACGGCGCAGCAGAAATCCTTCAGGCCGATCTGGCGGGGCTGGCCCTGCAGCTGGCGCGCTGGGGCGTGCAGCCTGCCGATCTGGCCTGGCTCGACCTACCACCGGCCGCCGCTTTCGCCCAGGGTCGTGACCTGCTGGCGCGCCTTGGTGCGCTGGACGAACGCGGCGCGCTGAATACGCATGGCCAGACCATGGCTGAGTTGCCGGCCCATCCGCGCATCGCCCACCTGCTGCTGCGTGGCCAGGCTCTGGGCCTCGGCGCGCTGGCGGCGGACCTGGCGGCGCTGCTCGGCGAGCGTGACATCCTGCGCGGTGGCGGTGCCGACCTGCACAGTCGCATGAGCCTGCTGGCCGGCGAGTCGCGCGCCGCTGGAGGCTCGCGTGGCGGCGTGCAGCGCGCGCGCCAGCTGGCCCGGCAGTTCCGCTCATACCTACGCGGCAGGGCCGACGAAGCGGTGGCCGACCCCGAGCACCCGCGCTGGCTCGGCGCGCTGCTGGCCTTCGCCTACCCGGATCGTGTCGCCCGCCAGCGTGGCAAGGGTGGTGGCGACTATCGCCTGGCCAATGGTCGCGCCGCCCAGTTCGGTGAGCCGGATGCATTGATGAAGCACGAATGGCTGGTGATCGCCGATCTCGGCAGCCGTCAGGGCCAGCGCGAGGAGCGCATCTACCTGGCCGCCGATCTCGATCCAACGCTGTTCGATTCGGTGCTGGCCGAACAGGTGATGTTGCGCGAGGAGTTGGAGTGGGACGAGCGCGAGGGCGTGCTGCGCGCCGAGCGCCAACGCCGGGTCGGCGAGCTGGTGCTCAGCCGCGAGGCACTGATCGGACTGGACGAGGCTGCACGTGGTCGTGCGCTGCTCGGACTGGTGCGGCGCAAGGGCCTGGAGCTGCTGTCATGGACGCCTGAGCTGCGCCAGTGGCAGGCACGGGTGGCGCTGCTGCGTGGCCTGGATCTGCAACAGAAGGACGCCAGCGAATGGCCGGACCTGAGTGACGCCGCGCTGCTGGCGACGCTGGAGGACTGGTTGCTGCCGTACCTGGGCAAGGTCAGCCGGCTCAGCCACTTCGCCAATCTCGACCTGACGAGCATCCTCCAGGGGCAGCTGCCCTGGCCGCTGCCGCAGCGCCTGGACGAACTCGCTCCTAAGGCGTTGCAGGTGCCGTCCGGCTCGCGCATCGGCATCGATTATTCCGAGTCGCCGCCGGTGCTGGCGGTGCGCTTGCAGGAACTGTTCGGCCTGGCCGCCACGCCGCGCATTGCTGGTGGCCGGCAGGGCGTCTTGCTGCACCTGCTGTCACCGGCACGTCGCCCGGTGCAGGTGACCCAGGACCTGGCCAGCTTCTGGGCCAACACCTACCTGGAAGTGAAGAAGGACCTGAAGGGGCGCTACCCCAAGCACTACTGGCCGGACGACCCGCTGGTGGCGGAGCCGACGGCGCGGGCCAAGCCCCGCCGTTAGGAGGCGCTCATTCGACCCTGAGGTCTTCGCCGGCGGCCTGCAATTCTTCGTAGGCGCGGTCGAGCTTCTCCAGCAGGCCCAGGCTCCCGGGCGCATGGCGAGACGCGATGAGTCGTGACTCCAGACGCTGCAGCACGATATAGGGAAGTGGCGAGAGGCCGAGCTCTTTACGTACCTGTTCCACCGGTGCCTGGTAGTCGAGCAGATAGTCGCCACGCTTTCGCAGCAACATTTCCAGGGCGGAGGCGTGAGTGCTGGTGCGGTGAATGCTGATGCCCATCCCAGGGTCCGTCAGCAGATCGTTGATCTGTTTCCAGTAGCTGTAGCCACTGATCACAATCACTCCCTTGCCGCGCAGACCGTCCGGTAGCGTCGGTGCCTGCACGTCCTGGCGGTGGTAGAGCGCCAGGTTGAAGTGGCCCATGGCGTGGCGAGCTTCGTAGGTATGACCGATCAGTTCGGCCTTGCCGCCGGCTCCGGGCCAGAGTTGCACGCTGCCGTCCTGCAGCCCCGCATATAGTCGCGCGCCAGGCAGCGACCTGTATTCGCCACGGTACCCCGCCTGCCGCAGCAAGCGCTCGGTCAGGGTCAGCACCGAGCCGCTCGGCGTACCGTCCTCGGCAGTCCAGGTATAGGGTGGGAACTCGTAATAGCCCACGACGATAGCCGGTTCGGCAGGCGCTTTCTCGGCCAGGGCGCCGGCAGAGAACAACCAAGCCAGCAGGACAGTTGGAAAAATTCTGCGCATTCACTACCGCGCGGCTCGAGGCCGTCTTGTTGTTCGCTTCGATTCGAGCATGGAGGCAGCGGTCGGCTTTGTCCATAGTTCGAAAGCGGTGCCCGGCCCGCGTCCGCGGGGGGCAATATCGAGGCCGTCTACTCAGTGATCGTGCGGCTCGACATACAACTCGTAGACCAGCTCCATGTCCCAATACGCTGCCTCGATCTTATGGCCGTCCAGGTCACGCACGAAGCAGCCGTAATAGGGCTCTCCGTAGTGAGGGCGTGGTCCGGGCGGCCCGTCCGGGCTGGCGCCGGCTTCCAGCGCCGCCTCGTAGAAGGCGTGCACCGCCTGCTTGTCCGGAGCGACGAAGCCGAAGTGGGTGCCGTTGCCGACATTGGCAGGCTGGCCGTCGATGGGTGCCTGCACCCAGAACTCCGGGTACTCGCGGCCCCATGCCATGGCGCCAGGGTGCTCGAGAATGCGCTTGCAGCCGAGAGTGGCCAACACCCTGTCGTAGAAGGCCACAGCCTGATCGAACTGGTTCGTGCCGATGGAAACGTGAGACAGGATGCTGGGGTTCTGTTCGGACATGGAGGATTCTTCTCAGGGAAGTCGGACGTTCAAAGCCTAGCAGCGGATCGGTGGTTTTTCTGTCGGCATAGTCAGCTACTGTGGCTGTCTTCGGTCGGCCTCTGACTGCACAGCATGTAGCAGCGGAACAGCACCACGCTGGAGAACAGCTGCAGGAAGCCATTGACGATGTCCAGCAGCAGGCTACCGACCGTATCCGTCTGTTCGCCGAGCAGCTGCAGGGTCCAGTCGTCCAGCAGCCACAGCGGCACTATCACCAGCAGCACACAGGCCAGTAGTGACCAGAAGTGGCCGGCGCTGAGGAGGAAACTTTCGCGCATGGCCTGCAGGGGGGAGGCGCCGCGCAGCACCAGGAAGTATTCAGCGAAGGCCAGCTTGACCATCACCCACAACGCCAGTGGCAGCAGTAGCGCGCCACTGAGCATGATCAGCAGGGTGGTCAACCCGGCCAGCACGGCAAACGGCGGCCACATCTGCACCGCGGCGGCCAGCAGGTTGCGTGCGCTGGGGCGCTGGCCCTGGCTGCGAGCATCGAGGTAGAGGATCAATGCGGCGCTGTACAGCGGATAGAAGAACAGCCCGACCAGCAGTTCATAGGCAGGTACATGCCCCGCATCGGCCAGTCCCGAGATGAGCGCCCGTACCAGGCACTCGACGGCGATCAGCGGCAGGCACAGCGGCGCGATGCTGGCCAGGTGGCGACTGAAGAAGTGAAAGGAGTCGCGCAGAACGGTAAGCGGATTCATTGGCAGGCATCGTGGCAGTACTTCATGAAGTCACTTTAGCCGATGGCCGGGGGCAACGAACATGCTGGCCAATAGCGCATAATGCCGCTCCTTTCGTCCGGCCGTGTCTCGTGAAAAGAATCGCCCTGTTCGCCGATGTGCAGAACCTCTATTACACCGTGCGCCAGGCCCATGGCTGCCACTTCCACTACGCCGAGCTGTGGCGCCAGGTGGCGGCCGCTGGCGAGATCGTTGAGGCGCGCGCCTATGCCATCGACCGTGGCGATGCCAAGCAGCGCCAGTTTCAGCAGATCCTGCGCAACCTCGGTTTCGAGGTGATGCTCAAGCCCTACATCCAGCGCAGCGATGGTTCGGCCAAGGGCGACTGGGACGTCGGCATCACCCTGGATGTGATGGAGGCCGCCGAGCGGGTGGACGAGGTGGTGCTGGCGTCCGGCGATGGCGACTTCGACCTGCTGCTGCAGCGGGTGCGCGAGCGCCGAGATGTTGCCAGTACCGTGTATGGCGTGGCCGGGCTCACCGCCAATTCGCTGATTCGCGCTGCCGACCGCTTTGTGCCGGTCGAGGGCGCACTGCTGTTGAAAAACTGAACTGTTGAAGAACTGAGGAAGACCGATGCCCGAACGCATCGCCGTGATCGACTTCGAAACCACTGGCATGTCGCCGGCCCAGGGCGCGCGACCGACCGAGATCGGCGTGGCCATGATCGAGGATGGGCACATCGTCGCCCGCTACCAAAGTCTGATGAATGCCGGCGCCTGGGTGCCGCCGTTCATCGAACAGCTGACCGGCATCAGCAATGCCATGTTGCGCAGTGCACCGCCGGTGGCCGAGGTGATGGCGGAAGTCGCCGAGTTCGTTGGCGATGCGCCGATGCTGGCGCATAACGCGGCGTTCGACGCGAAGTTCTGGGATGCCGAGCTGGGCCAGGTGGGCCGTCGCCGTGGTCGCGACTTCGCCTGCTCGCTGCTGCTGTCGCGCCGTTTGCTGCCGGAGGCGCCGAGCCACAGCCTGGGCAACCTCAACCGCTGGGTGGGCCTGCCCAGCACCGGCCAGGCCCACCGCGCGCTGGCCGACGCCGAGATGGCGGCCAACCTGACCCTGCACCTGCAGGCGCTGTTGTGGGAGCGCCATGATATCCGCGCCGACCACGACTGCCTGTGCGGCCTGCAGAAGCTTTCGGCGGCCAAGGTGCGCACGCTGCTGAAAGTCGGCGCGTAACTCCCCTCTCCCATAGGGAGAGGGAGTCAGAGTGCGCGGTGGGCCCGCTTCTATGAAAAACCGCTCCGCACAAACAAAACGCCCTGGCAGTGGCCGGGGCGTTTTCGGATCAACTTCGCATCAGTGATGTTCGCGGGTGGCGCGGAATTTCACGTCCGGCCAGCGTTCTTCCATCAGGCTTAGGTTGACCCGGGTCGGGGCCAGGTAGGTGAGGTGACCACCACCGTCCACGGCCAGGTTCTCGAAGGCCTTGTCCTTGAACTCCTTGAGCTTCTTCTCGTCGCTGCACTCGATCCAGCGGGCTGACCAGACGGTGATTGCCTCGTAGGCGCACTCGACCTTGTATTCCTCCTTCAGGCGGCTGGCGACCACATCGAACTGCAGCACACCGACGGCGCCGAGGATGATGTCGTTGTTGCGTTCGGGGAAGAAGACCTGGGTCGCGCCTTCCTCGGCCAGTTCCTGCAGACCCTGGCGCAGCTGCTTGGACTTCAGCGGGTCCTTCAGGCGCACGCGGCGGAACAGTTCCGGGGCGAAGTGCGGGATGCCAGTGAAGCCCAGCACCTCGCCTTCGGTGAAGGTATCGCCGATCTGGATGGTGCCGTGGTTGTGCAGGCCGATGATGTCGCCGGCGTAGGCCTCTTCCAGCTGCTCGCGTTCGCTGGAGAAGAAGGTCAGGGCGTCGGCGATCTTCAGGTCCTTCTTGATGCGCACATGGCGCATCTTCATGCCTTTCTCATACTTGCCCGAGCAGATGCGCATGAAGGCGATGCGGTCGCGGTGTTTCGGGTCCATGTTCGCCTGGATCTTGAACACGAAGCCGCTGAACTTCTCTTCCACCGGCTCGACTACGCGCTCGTGGGCGGCGCGCGACAGCGGCTGCGGGGCCCAGTCGACGATGCAGTCGAGCACCTGGTCGACGCCGAAGTTGCCCAGCGCGGTGCCGAAGAACACCGGGGTCATCTCACCCTTGAGGAAGGCGGCCTGGTCGAACTCGTGGCAGGCGCCCTGGACCAGTTCCAGCTCATCGATGAAGCGAGCGTAGAGGTCACCCAGGTGGGCGCGGGCCTCATCCGAGTCCAGCTTGTCGATCACCTTCTGCTCGGTGCGCTCGTGGCCATGGCCCGGCGTGTAGACGATGATCTTGTCCTGGGCCAGGTGGTAGACGCCCTTGAAGTCGCGGTAGCAGCCGATCGGCCAGGTGATGGGCGCGGCCTTGATCTTCAGCACTGCCTCAATCTCGTCGAGCAACTCGATGGGGTCGCGGATGTCGCGGTCGAGCTTGTTGATGAAGCTGACGATCGGCGTGTCGCGCAGGCGGCAGACCTCCATCAGGGCAATGGTGCGTGGCTCAACGCCCTTACCGCCGTCGAGCACCATCAGGGCGCTGTCCACCGCAGTCAGGGTGCGGTAGGTGTCCTCCGAGAAGTCTTCGTGGCCGGGGGTGTCGAGCAGGTTGACCATGTGTGCTCGGTAGGGGAACTGCATCACCGAGGTGGTGATGGAGATACCGCGCTGCTTCTCCATCTCCATCCAGTCGGAGGTGGCGTGACGGTCGGACTTACGCGACTTCACGGTCCCTGCGACCTCGATCGCCTTGCCCATCAGCAACAGCTTCTCGGTGATGGTGGTCTTACCGGCGTCGGGGTGGGAGATGATCGCAAACGTACGGCGTTTGGCGACTTCGGCGGCCTGGATGGTCATGTGTGCGTGCCTGACTGGAATCGATGGCGGGCGCCGGGCATGGCCGGGCGCCCCGAAAAGCGCGGGATTATAACGGGAATCGCGATCTCTGGCCGAATCGGAGCCGGGCGTCTGTCCGATCCACGCTTGGACTTCGTTGTGCTTTGCGTCGGAGCATCTTCTGTATGAGAATTATTCTCTTTAATGCTTCGGACTTCGCGCATGACCAGCCACCTGGCCCGCATCCTCATTATCGAGGACGACACCACTCTGTGCGCCCAGCTCGGCGAGCTGCTGCGCGGCCAGGGCTATGCCACCCGTTGCAGCCACCTGGGCGAGGACGGCCTGGTCATGGCGCTGGAGGAGCAGCCCGACCTGGTGCTGCTCGACGTGCTGCTGCCGGACATCAGTGGCCTGGTGGTGCTGCGCCGCCTGCGTGAACAGCAGCAGACGCCGGTGATCATGCTCACCGCCTGCGGCGCCGAGGAGGAACGCATCCGTGGTCTACGCCACGGCGCTGACGACTATCTGCCCAAGCCATTCAACATCACCGAGCTGCAACTGCGCATCGACGCGGTGCTGCGTCGCACCCGCCCGGTCGAGGCCTCCCGGGGCGGGCAGCCCAGCAGCCTGCAGGTCGATGAACTGCACCTGGACCGCCACGCCCAGCAGGCGCGGGTCGGCGAATGCCAGCTGACGCTGACGCCGATCCAGTTTCGCCTGCTCTGGCAACTGGTCAGCCAGCGCGGCGAGGCGCTGAGCAAGCCGTATCTGTATCGCGTGGTGCTGGAGCGCGAATACAGCAGCTACGACCGCGGCCTGGACATGCACGTCAGCCGCATCCGCCGGCGCCTGGTCGAGGCCGGCCTCGGCGCCGACCGCCTGCAGACCCTGCATGGCCGCGGGTACGCCTTCGCATGAAACGGCAACTGTTCTGGAAGCTGTGCATCGTCATCGCCGTCGGCAGCGTGCTGCTGTTCTGGCTGATCGCCCGGCTGGCCTGGCAGACCGAGGAGCGCATGAGCTTCATCGATGCCGAACACCAGCAGACCCTGCGCCACTATGGCGCCCAGGCCGAGGCTCTGTACCGGGCCGGCGATCACGATGCGTTGGCGCGCTGGCTGGCCACCCTGCAGGAACAGGAGCAGACCTGGGCGGCGGTGGTCGAGTCCGAGGTGCATCCGCTGGCCGGTAGCGTGCTCAACGAGCGCTTCACCGAGGGCTTCAGCCTGGGCCGCGACGTGTCCTGGAAGATCCACCTGTACTTCCCGGAGAACCCGATCATGGATCTGCCGTTCGCCGACGGCAAAACCCACTTCCTGATCATCCTGCCGCAGCGCATGCGCCCCGGCCTGTATTGGCACCAGGTCTGGCTGCTGCTGCAGTTCGTGGTGCCGCTGGCCATGTTGGTGGGCGTGTGCTGGCTGCTCTATCGCCACCTGATGCAGCCGCTTGGGCGCCTGGAGCAGGCGACCCGGCAGTTCGCCGAGGGCGGTTACGGCGTGCGCGTGCGCTCGTTGCTCGGCTCGCGCAACGACGAGCTGGCCAGCCTGGCGGCGACCTTCGACGCCATGGCCGAGCGCACCGGGCAACTGATCATTGACCAGCGCCAGCGCCTGGCCGATATGTCCCACGAGCTGCGCACGCCGCTGACGCGCATCGAGATGGCGGTCAGCCTGGCCGAGCAGGACCCGGGCAACGACCGCCTGCTCGAGCGCATCCGTGGCGAATGCGGCGAGATGCGTCGCCTGGTCGAGGATGCCCTGACCCTGGGCTGGCTGGAAAACGAGCGCCCTGAATTACGCGACGAGACCCTCGACCTCACCGAGCTGGTCGACAGCATCCTCGACGATGCGCGCTTCGAGTTCCCCGACCGCCGCCTGGTCGCCGAGTTGCCCGGCGAGGCACCATTGACTGGAACCAGCCAGCGAGCCCTGGGCCAGGCCATCGAGAACGTGGTGCGCAACGCCCTGGATCACACGCCACCGGGCGGCGAGGTGCGGGTGGCGCTGGAGCCTGGCGAGCGTGGCTTCCGCCTGATCGTCACCGACCAGGGCCCAGGCGTGCCGGAGCAGTGGCTGGAGCGCATCTTCCGCCCGTTCTTCCGCGTGTCCGGCGAGCGTGCCGGTTTTGGCCTCGGCCTGGCCCTGGCCGAACGCCAGGTGCAGGCCACCGGCGGGCGCATCCTGGCGCGCAACCTGGAGAGCGGTGGCCTGCAGCTGGAGCTGCAGTTGCCAGGCGCGTAACAGTTGTAAAAGTGATTTCCTCCCGCTCTGCTTGAGGCGAATATTTCTCAGTTGAGAAGAATTCACATCTGAAGTTGAGGCCAACCCATGCAGTACCGCCCCTTCCGTCTTTCCCTGCTCGCCGCCGCCCTGCTGGCCGCCGGCCTGGCCCAGGCCGCCGAGGTAGAAGACCCGGCCCTGGCACTGGAGGCCGTCGAGATCAGCGGCCAGACCGACCGCGCCGAGACGGTTGAGGTCGAGCAGCTGGAGCACTTCCAGGCCAACGACCTGCAGGACGTGTTCGAGTCCAACCCCGAGGTCACCGTCGGCGGTGGCGCCGGTGTGGCGCAGAAGCTCTACCTGCGCGGCATGGAAGACACCCTGCTGAACATCAGCATCGACGGCGCCCAGCAGGCCGGGCAGACCTTCCACCACACCGGGCGCATCGGCATCGAGCCGGAGCTGCTCAAACGCGCCGAGGTGCAGGCTGGCACCGGCGATGCCACCGCCGGCCCCGGCGCCCTGGGCGGCTCGATTCGTTTCGTGACCAAGGACCCGGACGACCTGCTGCGTGAAGGCGAGCAGGCCGGCGCGCTGCTCAAGAGCGGCTACTTCAGCAATGGCGAAGGCTACAAGACCAGCGCCAGCGTGTTCGGCCGCTTCAACGAGGACTGGTCGGCCCTGGCCGTGGGCAGCTACCAGGACCAGAACGACTACGAGAACGGCGACAACGACGACGTGTTCGGCACCGGCGCGCGGCAGAAGCTCGGCTACGCCAAGCTGGTCGGCAAGCTCAGCGAGGAGCAGACCCTGCGCCTGAGCTACGAGCAGCGCCACGACGACGGCGAGCGCACCCAGCGCCCGCAGTGGATCGTCAGCGGCTTCAATCCGCTGTACCCACTGAGCACCGAGCGCGAGACCTGGACCCTCAACTACGCCTTCCAGTCCAAGGACAACCCGCTGCTGGATGCTGAGCTGACCGCCTACCACACCGAGACCGAGCTGGAGCAGGACGGCCGCTTCGGCCTGTACTACGGCACCACCCGCAGCGACGGCTTCGACCTGCGCAACACCAGCCACATCGGCAATCACAGCCTGACCTACGGCGTCGACTACCGCGACGACAAGGGCACCCTCGGCCCGGCCGGCGACCGCTCGCTGGACAGCGAGACCGGCAACGTCACCGGCCTCTACCTGCAGGACGCCTACCAGGTCACCGAGCGCCTGCTGCTCGGTGCCGGGCTGCGCTACGATCGCTACGAGCTGGATGACCGCGACGAACAGAGCTTCGACGACGACGGCGTCAGCCCCAACCTTAGCCTGCGCTACCAGCTGACCTCGGAGCTGGCCCTGCTCGCCGGCTACGCCGAGGCCCTGCGTGGCCCGCAGGTGCGCGATGCGTTCAAGCTGGATTCCTCCGGCAACGATCCGGACCTCAAGGCGGAGAAGGCCAAGACCAGCGAAGTCGGCGCCGAATACCGCCTCGGCGGCCTGGAACTGTCGGCCAAGGGCTACGTCACCCGCATCGAGGACGCCATTGCCGACCCGCTCGGCCGGCCCAACCTGTACGTCAACGTCGGTGACCTGAAGAGCAAGGGCGTACTGCTGCAGAGTGCCTACCACTGGCAGCGCCTGAGCGTGGGCCTGAGCTATCACCACAACGACGCCCGCGTCGATGGCGAGCGCCTCAACGTCTACGAGTACAACGGCCTGGGCACCAGCATCGGCGATACTTGGACCACCTTTGCCGACTACCGCATGAACGACAACCTGTCGTTCGGCTGGCAGGGGCGCTTCGTCCAGGCCATCGATGGCCTCGACACCGGCGTCGGCGAAGTCGACAAACCGGGTTACGGCGTGCATGACCTGTACGCCGAATGGCAGCCGATGCAGGACGACCGCCTGGCGCTGACCCTGACCCTGAAGAACGTCTTCGACAAGACCTACCTGGATCACGCCAGCAACGAAGATTTCGAGCACATCACCGATTACGAAGGTGTGCGCGGCGCCGACGAACCGGGTCGTGAATTGCGTCTGGGCGTGGCCCTGCGCATCTGATTCATCAAGCTATGCCAAGGCCCGCCGGCACTCGCCCGCGGGCCTTTTTTGTGCAGCATTTCTAACGTTTCGTTTGGGATAAAAAACAATCAATCGGACAAGCGACAACCGAGTGCAAAACTGCGGCAACTTTTGATTGCTAACACGGAATCTTGGTCCTAAAGTTCGCGCCCGAACGCTCATGCTGGCAACGATCCATCCGGCTCAAGTACTGACGACGAGAGGCTTTTCGCGCTGCGAAGAGTCATCGGCGACATGCCTTGGGAAGTAGGCGAACCAAAGTGGGGAAACTGATCAGGCGTTCGCGGCTCGAACCTAGAGCCACTCCCTCTTTTCAATAATGTGTTTTGCCATATGGAGTCCCGAGCATGTCGATCAAGGTCGAAGACTATTTCGCACCCGAAACTTTCAAGCGCATGAAGGCGTTTGCCGATCAGCAGGAAACCCCCTTCGTGGTGATCGACAAGCAGACCATCGCCAATTCCTACGATCAGCTGGTCAACTGCTTCCCCTTCGCCAAGATCTACTACGCGGTGAAGGCCAACCCGGCCATCGAGATCACCGAGCTGCTGCGTGACAAGGGTTCCAACTTCGACATCGCCTCGATCTACGAGCTGGACAAGGTCATGAGCGCCGGTGTCGGCCCGGAGCGCATCAGCTACGGCAATACCATCAAGAAAGCCCGCGACATCCGCTACTTCTTCGACAAGGGCGTGCGCCTGTTCGCCACCGACTCGGAAGCCGACCTGCGCAACATCGCCAAGGCCGCGCCGGGCTCGAAGATCTATGTGCGCATCCTCACCGAAGGTTCGACCAGCGCCGACTGGCCGCTTTCCCGCAAGTTCGGCTGCAACCCGGACATGGCCCTGGACCTGCTGATCCTGGCCAAGCAGCTGGGCCTGGTGCCGTACGGCATCTCCTTCCACGTCGGCTCGCAGCAGCGCGACATCGACGTGTGGGACGCCGCCATCGCCAAGGTCAAAGTGATCTTCGAGCGTCTGAAGGAGGAAGACGGCATCACCCTGCAGATGATCAACATGGGCGGCGGCTTCCCGGCCAACTACATCCAGCGCACCAACGACCTGGAGACCTACGCTGAGGAAATCACCCGTTTCCTCAAGGAAGACTTCGGTGACGACCTGCCGGAAATCATCCTCGAGCCGGGCCGCTCGCTGATTGCCAACGCCGGCATCCTGGTCAGCGAAGTGGTGTTGATTGCGCGCAAGTCGCGTACCGCCGTGGAGCGCTGGATCTACACCGACGTGGGCAAGTTCAGCGGCCTGATCGAAACCATGGACGAGTCCATCAAGTTCCCGATCTGGACCGAGCGCAAGGGCGAGATGGAAGAAGTCATCATCGCCGGCCCGACCTGCGACAGCGCCGACATCATGTACGAGAACTACAAGTACGGCCTGCCGCTGAACCTGGCCGCCGAAGACCGCCTGTACTGGCTGTCCACCGGCGCCTACACCACCAGCTACAGCGCGGTGGAATTCAACGGCTTCCCGCCGCTGAAGGCGTTCTACCTGTAAGAGCCCTCCCGGTGCCACCTGCGCCCCGCCCCGGGGCGTTACGGTGTCTCCGATTCGGGAGCTGTTTCGCCAGGATACGGCTCCCGCGTCTCTCCGCCTTTACAAATGACCTCGCCTTGGACCGACTCGGTCTCTCGTTTTTCTGATATCGAATTTCGCTTCGGAAGCCAGATGTAGCCTGGCATTCAGGGTGTTTTGCGGACATTTCCCACCAATCTTGGGGCATAGGAATGTGACGAGAATTTGTCTCGTTTGTAAATATTTCGTAAACAGATTGCTGTAATTAATGCGAATTATTAGCATTCCGGCGCCTTGAGGTCGGAGGGTCATTTGGACTCGCGGCCTTTTCTTAAGTCAGGGGAGGGATGGAATGTCGATTCGCAGCCGTAAGCATCAGAAGAACAGGCAGTTGGCGGCACTGGTAGTCGCCGCGGTACCGGCCATGAGCATGAGCGTGCAGGCAGACGAGGTATCGAAGGACCTCAATCTGCCGGCCACCAGCATCACGTCCAAGGCCGAAGCCCAGTACCGCGTCACCAAGAGCGCGAACGCCAAGATGACGGAGCCGCTGCTGGACACTCCCAAGACCATTCAGGTCATCAACAAGGAAGTGATGCGCGAGCAGGGCGCCACCACTTTGATGGAGGCGCTGCGTAACACCCCTGGCATCACCATGCAGATGGGCGAGAACGGCAACACTGCGCTAGGCGACACTTTCATGATGCGTGGCTTCTCCACACAAAACTCCACCTTCGTCGACGGTGTACGCGACCTGGGGGCGATCACTCGCGACGTGTTCAACACCGAGCAGGTCGAGGTGGTGAAGGGGCCGTCCGGCACCGACAGCGGCCGCGGCTCCGCCTCCGGCTACATCAACATGGTCTCCAAGCTGCCGTCGCTGGAGAACAGCATCAGCGGCACACTCGGCTACGGTACGGCCGACAAGAAGGCCATCACCGCCGACATCAATCAGCAGATCGGCGATGGCTCGGCAGTGCGCCTGAACCTGGCGCGTCGTGATGGCGGTGTCGACGAGCGTGATTACGTCGAGAACACCAACTTCGGTGTGGCCCCGTCCATCGCGTTCGGTCTCGATGGAGATACCCGCGTTTACCTGTACTCCTACCATCTGCGCCAGGAGAACGTCCCAGATGGTGGTATTCCTGCCATCGGCATGGACGGTTACTACAACTCAAACCCGCTGCTGAACTCCGCACCCAAGGTCGATCGCGAGAATTTCTATGGTTCTCCGAGCGACTACGAGGATGCTCAGGCAGACATGTTCACCCTCAAGCTCGAGCATGACCTCAACGACGTGACCACCGTGCGCAACATTTCGCGCTGGGGGCGCTCCAGCATCGAGCGGGTGCTGACCGGTGCTTTCAGCATCACCGCGCCGACCACACCTGATCGCGGTACCTGGACCGTGACGCGCTCGCGCCAATACGGTGATCAGGCCAACGACGTGCTGGCCAACCTCACCAACCTGACTACCGAGTTCGACACCTTCGGCCTGCGCAACTCGCTGTCCAGTGGCATTGAGTTCAGTAAGGAAGAGCAACTGACCCGTACCGGCGCCGTTACTGGCCTGAGCACCACCCTGGCCAACCTGTACAACCCCAATCCGCATGACCAGATGGCCGATCCGTTCAAGACCGGCGCCCGAAACTCCGGGGAGACCGGCTCGGTGGCGGTCTATGTGTTCGATACGCTGCATTTCGACGAACAGTGGTCGATCAACGGTGGTCTGCGCTACGAAGACTACGAGACCGATTACAAGACACGGGCAGCCGACGGAGTCGTCACCAAGCTGGATGTGTCGGACCAGTTGTTGACCTGGAACGCGGGGGTGGTGTTCAAGCCGTTGCCCAATGGCAGCATCTACCTTTCCTACGCGGACTCGCAGACCCCACCCGGCAACAGCTTCACCATCAGCTCTGCCGCCGGCAACATCAACAACCCTTCGGCCGATCCTCAGGAAACCCGCCACGTGGAGCTGGGGACCAAGTGGGATCTGCTGGACGATCAACTGAGCCTTACGCTCGCGGCCTACCGCACCGAGAACGAAAACCAGGTCACCCAGGATGAGATCACCCTGGAAAGCATTCAGGAAGGTAAGACCCGTGTCGATGGCGTGGAGCTGGGCATGGTCGGCCAGATCACCGAGAACTGGCAGATCACCGCCGGCGTGGCGCACATGAAGACCAAGCAGCTCGATCAGCAGAGTGTGAACGCCACCACCGGCGTGGTCACCCAGACTTCCGGCGTGCGCTGGTCTCCGGAACTGACCGGTACCCTGTGGACCACCTACAAGCTGGGCAAGCTCACTCTGGGTGGTGGTGCTCGGTACGTGGATGAGCAGAAGCGCCTGATCACCTCGGGAACTGCCGTGAATGCTGCGACCACCTCGCTGGCTTATGTGCCTTCGTACTGGGTGGCCGATGCGATGGCGTCCTACCAGGTGAGTGAGAACGTCAATCTGCGCCTGAACGTGTACAACCTGTTCGACGAGGACTACTTCGATGTGAACAACGGGGGCACTCGCGTGCGTTATGGCGATCCACGCTCGGCCATGTTCACTACCGAACTGGCGTTCTGATCCCGCCTTGCTGTCGGAGCCCGCGCTGTGCGCGGGCTTCTTGCGTTCCGATTGAGGAGTTCCGCAATGCTGCTGCATATCCCCCAGGTCCTGGATCGACAGACGGTGATTCGTCTGCGAGAAGAACTGACCGCGCAGCCCTGGCAAGACGGCTGCGTCAGCGCCGGACCGCAGGCCAAGGGCGGCAAGGAAAACTTGCAGTTCCCTCCTGACTCGCCGGCCTATCCGGGGCTGGCTGGAGTCATCGCGGATGCGCTGGCCCGCAATCCCCTGTTCCAGTCGGCCGCGTTGCCCAGGCACGTCTTGCCGCCCATGTTCAACTGCTACCAGGGGGGCGGACGCTACGGGAATCATGTCGACAATGCGCTGCAGCGCGATCGTTTCAGCGGGTTGCAGGTGCGCACCGATGTGTCGACGACCGTGTTCCTCAGCGATCCGGAGGAATACGAAGGCGGCGAGCTGATCGTCGAGGACACCTATGGCGAACACGAGGTCAAGCTAGCGGCGGGTGATGCCATCGTCTATCCGGCCACCAGCCTGCACCGGGTCGAGCCGGTCACCTCGGGTATGAGGCTGGCGTCCTTCCTCTGGACCCAGAGCTGGGTCCGCGATGCCTGGCAGCGCAAGATGCTGTTCGACATGGACATGGCCATCATCAAGCTGCGCAGCCAATTGGGCGACAGCGACGAGGTCCTGAGCCTGACCAGCACCTATCACAACCTCCTGCGCCAGTGGGGGGAATGAGCATGCCTCTGCGGACACCGCTGACCTCCATTCCCGCCGATCTGGTCTGTGCGAGCGACTACCAGCGTTACGCTCGTGCGCATCTGGATACCAACGCGCTTGCCTATCTGGATGGCGGTGCCGCCGATGAGCTCACCTGCCACGCCAACCTGCAGGCCTGGCAGGAGTGGAGCCTGCTGCCCAGGGTGCTGCGTGACCTGCGCGGGGGGCATACGCGCTGCCAGATCATGGGTGACATGCTAGAGCACCCCGTGGTGCTGGCGCCGGTCGCCTATCAGCATCTGTTTCATGAAGAGGGCGAGCGGGCTGTCGCGCTCGCGGCAGGTGTCATGGGGGGAGCGGCCGTGCTCAGCTCGTTCGCCTCGACGCGACTCGAGGACGTCATCGAGTGCGCTACCGGGCCGCTCTGGTTCCAGCTCTACTGGCAGGGTGATGGCGAGACCACGTTGGCCCTGGCCGAGCGTGCCGCGGCAGCGGGTTATCGCGCGCTGGTACTGACGGTGGACGCTCCGGTAAGTGGCGTGCGCAATCGTGAACAGCGAGAGGGCTTCAAGCTGCCGCCGGGTGTCTCCGCGGTCAACATCGTCGACCCCGCGCGCCCGGTCGAACTGGTTGCCGGTGCCAGTCCGGTGTTCGACGGCCTGCTGGCTCAGGCCCCGCGCTGGGATGAGGTGGCCTGGTTGTGCCGGCATAGCCGCTTGCCGGTGTTGCTCAAGGGGATTCTGCATCCGGCCGATGCGGAACTCGCTATGCGTTCCGGTGCTGCGGGGGTAGTGGTGTCCAACCATGGTGGCCGGGTTCTGGACAGCCAATTGACAGCCTCTCGCATGCTTCCGGCAATTCGCCGGGTGCTCGGTCGTGATGCGACGCTGCTGGTGGATGGCGGCATCTGTCGCGGTACCGACGTCCTCAAGGCCATCGCTCTCGGAGCGGATGCGGTGATGGTGGGCCGTCCCTATATATATGCACTGGCAGTGGCGGGTTCGCTGGGGGTCGCACATCTGCTGCGTGGCCTGCGCGAGGAGCTGGAGATGGCCATGGCGTTGTGTGGGTGTCGCACGCTGGCGGATATCGATGACCAACTGCTGCTATCGGCGCGTGACGGGACAAGGTAAAGACTGGGTAAAACCATCCATCTGCAAATGCTTCCTATCTAGAATCGCACCACCCCGGGCCTCGACCCGTTGTCCAAGGTAGTCATCGTGTTCAAGAAAGTCCTTTTCCAACTGCACTGGTTCCTCGGGATCAGTGCGGGTCTGGTGCTCGCCATCATGGGGGTGACAGGCGCCCTCTACAGCTTCGAGGGCGAGATCATGCAGGCGCTCAACCCAGCTACCCTGCGCGTCGAGGTCCGCGAAGGCGGCACCCTGGCACCTGGCGAGCTGGTGGAGAAGATCGAGAGGGTAAGTGGCGACAAGGTGTCGGGCCTCTGGGTGGAGAATGGCAGCGGCAGTGCCGCTCGGGTTTTCTTCACACCCCCCCCAGGCGAACGGCGCGGTCCGATGCGCTTCTTCGATCCCTATACCGGTGAGCTGCTTGGCGAGCCGGCCGGTCAGGGCTTCTTTCGTTTCATCCTGCAGTTGCATCGCTGGCTCGCCATGGGTGATGCAGGTAAGCAACTCACCGGTGCGAGTACCCTCGCGCTGATCTTCTTCTGCCTGTCCGGCCTCTATCTGCGCTGGCCGCGCAAGGCCCTGAACTGGCGTATCTGGTTGACGTTCGATTGGGCCAAGAAGGGGCGAGCCTTCAACTGGGACCTGCATGCCGTGGCGGGAACCTGGGTGCTGCTGTTCTATCTCTGCGCCGCGTTGACCGGATTGTTCTGGTCCTACGACTGGTATCGGTCGGGGCTGACCGGTCTGCTCTCCGACGCGCCGGCCGGACAGCAGCGCCAGCGTGGCGAAGGGCGCGGGCAGAACCAGGGAGGCCGGGGTGGCGAGTCTCCCGCCGGACCGCCACTGGTGGTCGACTACGACGCACTGTGGCGTGGCGTCCAGCAGGCAGCGGGACCGGAGATGGTGGCGTGGAACCTGCGTCTGCCCCCGGCCGCCGGTCAGCCGGTCAGCGTGTCCTATCTGCTGGACGATGCACAGCACCCGCGCGCGGCGAACCAGATACAGCTCGAGCCGCTCACGGGGCGGGTCATTCGCCACGAGCTCTTTAGCGACAAGCCGTTCGGGGCCCAGCTGCTTGCCAGCATCTATGCTCTGCATGTCGGCGAATACTTCGGCCTGCCGGGGCGCATCCTGATGATGCTGGCCAGTGCCGCCATGCCGGTCTTCTTCGTGACCGGTTGGCTGCTCTACCTGGATCGGCGGCGCAAGAAGCGTGCGGTCAAGGCGGCGCGTGGTGCTCTGGGGGAAGCAGCCTCGGCAGACGGCTGGCTGGTTGGCTTCGCCAGCCAGAGTGGCTTCGCCGAACAGCTGGCCTGGCAGACTGCCGGCCAGTTGCAGGCTGCCGGTCTGGCGGTGCGCGTCGAGCCGTTGGCAAAGCTGGACGAGTCCAGCCTGCAGCAGGCAAGGCGCGCACTGTTCGTGGTCAGCACCTTCGGCGACGGAGAGGCCCCGGACAGTGCCCGTGGTTTCGAGCGCAAGGTGCTGGATGGCTCGCTGGCGATGCCGCACCTGAGTTACGCCGTGCTGGCCCTGGGGGATCGCCAGTACCAGCAGTTCTGCGGCTTCGCCCGCCGACTGGGCGACTGGTTGTCGCGTCAGGGGGCGCATCGGCTGTTCGACTCTATCGAGGTGGACGGGAGCGACAACCTGGCGCTGCAGCAGTGGCAGCTGCAGCTCGGTGAGCTGACCGGGGCGGTACCATTGGCGACGACGGGGACGTCCTGGGACAGCTGGACCCTCGCGTCTCGCTTGCTGCTCAATCCTGGCAGCCAGGGGGCGCCGACCTATCTGCTTGGCCTGGCAGCGCCTTCGCCGCGGGACTGGAAGGCGGGCGACATTCTGGAGGTCCTGCCCCGTCATCCGCTGGAGCGGGTGGGGGCGTGGCTGCAGCGCCATCAGCTCGACGGCTTTACTCAGGTGGATGTCGATGGGGTGGCCATGAGCCTCGCCGAGGCGCTGCGTGACCGGCTGCTCCCGGACAGCTTCGCTCATCTGGTCGGCCTGCATGCCCAGGCACTGCTGGAGGCGCTGGTGCCGCTTGGCACCCGGGAGTACTCCATCGCATCCGTTCCCAGTGACGGCGTGCTGGAGCTGATCGTACGCCAGGAGCGGCGCAGCGACGGCAGTCTTGGCCTGGGCTCCGGCTGGCTCACCGAGTATCTGCCGGAGGGGGGGCTGGTGCTGGCGAAACTGCGGCGCAACAGCAGCTTCCACCTGCCGGACGACGGCCGCCCGTTGATCATGATCGGCAACGGTACCGGTCTGGCCGGCCTGCGCTCACTGCTGCGTGCCCGTATCCTCGCTGGCCAGCCGTACAACTGGCTGCTGTTCGGCGAGCGCAATCGTGCTCACGACTATTACTGCGCTGCCGAGCTTGACGCGGCATTGGCGTGCGGCGACCTGCAACGTCTCGATCTGGCCTTCTCCCGCGATCAGCAGGAGAAGGTCTACGTGCAGGACCTGCTGCGCCAGCAGGCCGAGGAACTGCGCCGCTGGCTGGCTGACGGCGCCGCTCTGTACGTCTGCGGCAGCCTGGAGGGCATGGCCGGCGGTGTCGACGCGGTGCTGCACGAGCTGCTCGGTAGCGAAGCAGTGCAGGCGCTGGTGGAAGAGGGGCGTTATCGCCGCGACGTTTACTGAGGTGTCTGGGCGGTCCGGGTAGTGCGGCCTGTCCTCCTCGGGAGATGGTCGCCTCGCCTGTGGGCTGGCTCAGTCCGGTGGATTGCGCGCAGAATCGCGCCTGTATCGTCGTCGGGACTGCGTTGACCGGAACCGCGTCGAGCCGCTAGCGATAACGACAACAGACCACAGGCGTACCGATGACTCGACGAATCCTGCTCAACTGTGACATGGGTGAAAGCTACGGGGCCTGGAGCATGGGCGACGATGAGCACGCCATGCCATTGGTGGACCAGGCCAACCTGGCCTGCGGCTTCCACGCCGGCGATCCGCTGATCATGCGGCGCAGCGTGGCACTGGCCGTCCAGCACGGGGTCGGCATCGGCGCCCATCCCTCCTATCCCGACCTGCAGGGGTTCGGTCGCCGCCACATGAGTTGCACCCCGGACGAGGTCATGGCAATCGTGCTGTATCAGATAGGTGCGCTGGACGCATTCTGTCGTGCGGCCGGCGCCCAGGTCTCCTACGTCAAGCCGCATGGTGCGTTGTACAACGATCTGGTTCGCGACGATGCCTTGTTCGAGGCAGTGCTGGCCGCCTGTTCTGCCTATCGACGCGGCATGCCGCTGATGACGCTGGCCCTGGCCGACAACTCCCGCGAGCGGCGTCTGGCCGAAGCGGCCGGCGTGCCGCTGCTGTTCGAGGCGTTCGCCGATCGTGCCTATCTGGCCGACGGCCAGTTGGCTCCTCGGCGCCTGGCTGGTGCGGTGCACCATCAGCCCGAGCAGATACTCGAACAGGCTCTGGCGATCGCAGCGGGCGAGACCTTCGCGGATATTGATGGCAAGCCCCTGCAGCTGCGAGCTGACAGCCTCTGCGTGCATGGCGACAATGCCGAGTCCCTGGCCGTCCTGCGCCGCTTGCGAGCGCAATTGGACGCTCTGTGATTCGTCTCGAACCCGCTGGTGCCGATGCTCTGCTTCTGGTGTTGGCCGAAGAGCCAGCCCCCTACCTGCCTCTGCGCATAGCCGCCCTGGCCGACCGCATTCGGCGTGATCTGGGGCCGTTGCTCATCGATCTGGTGCCCGGCTGGACCAGCCTGTTGCTGCACTACGATCTGATGCGCATCGACCATCTGCAACTGATCGAACGCATGGCACCTCTGCTGGATGCCGGTTCGAGCGAGCCGGTGGCGGGCGATATCGGTTGTTTGCATGAGATTCCCGTGTGGTACGCCGGTGAAGACCTCGCCAGCGTGGCTCAGTCCTGTGGACTCTCCTGCGCACAGGTGATCGATTTGCACAGTGCCGCCGAATACCGGGTCGGCGCCATCGGCTTCGCACCTGGGTTCGCCTATCTCGGCGAGCTGGACGAGCGGCTGGCGCTGCCTCGGCTGTCCACGCCGCGGGCGCGGGTGCCGGCGGGCAGCCTGGCAATCGCCGAGCGGCAGACCGCCATTTATCCGCAGGCGTCACCAGGAGGCTGGCATCTGATCGGCCTCTGTCCCTGGCGGTTGTTCGACCCCGCACGAACGCCACCCTGCCCATTGGCACTGGGGGATCGAGTGCGCTTCCGGCCAGTCGACGAGACGACCTATCGCCGGGAGGCCAGAGTGTGATCGGGCTGCAGGTCATCAAGCCAGGCCCCTTGAGCCTGATACAGGATGGCGGTCGCAGTGGCTGGCAGCATCTGGGCGTCTCGCCCGGCGGACCGATGGACTGGCAGGCGGCCGCCTGGGCCAATCGCCTGGTCGACAATCCCTGGGGCAGTGCCTTGCTGGAGGTCGCCCTGGGGGGCGTGGAGCTGGAATGCCGGGTATCAACCTGGCTGGCGCTGACCGGTGCCGACGCACCGGTGGAGCTGGACGGCTCGCCGCTGTCTGCCTGGTCACGCTTTGCCGTTCATCCAGGTCAGCGGCTGCGCATCGGCTTCGCTCGCTCGGGCCAGCGTTTCTACCTGGCGGCGGCCGGTGGTTTCGCCGTGTGCGCAGTGCTGGGCAGTGCCTCCACGCACGTGCGTGAAGGCATGGGGGGATTGGCTGGTGATGGTGTTGCCCTGCGCGAAGGCGACGTTCTGGCATGCGCCGAAGCCAGTTTTCCAGGCGTGGCCAGTGTCCCCTGGCGCTACCGTCTTAGCGCCGAAGCACCTCTGCGTGTGATCCTGGGTAGCGACTCCGCGGATTTCTCCGGCGAACAGCTGGATGCCTTTTTCTCACGCCCCTGGCATCTCACGCCCAGGTCCGACCGCATGGGCGCACGCCTCGCCGGAGAGGGGCTGGTTGCGCCAAGTCGCGAATGGTCGCAGGGGGTGGCGCGGGGTGCAATCCAGGTTCCACCGGATGGCCAGCCGATCATCCTGCAGGCCGACCGGCAGACGATGGGCGGCTACCCAACCATCGGCTGGCTCTACCCTCGCGATTCGTGGCGTCTGGCCCAGATTCCACCGAACAGCCCGCTGCGCTTTGCGCGCGGCAACCTGATCGAAGCCCAGGCCGAGCTGCGCAGCTTTTACAACTTCTTCGGCCGTTGAGTAGGATCGGTGATGCATGCACCGAGGTCTTCGACCAGACTCGTGCAAGATGAACGTTCCGACCATCGCCCCAATGAATCCAATAAGAAACGGCCTCGCACCCATGCCTGAACTGTTTACTGCCGTGTTGCCGCAGCGATTGTGCATCCTGTTGGTGCTGCTCCTCGGCGTATCCCCGCTGAGGGCCGAGGTTGGGGTCGAGGCAGACAGCATTCGACTGGGGATGGTCAACGCACAGAGTGGCCCGGCGGCGGGGTTGGGAAGAGGGATGTATCTGGGGGCAAGCGCTAGCTTCAACCGGCTGAATGCCACTGGTGGTGTGCACGGGCGAGACATCGCGCTGATCCTGCGTGACGATGGCTACGAGCCTTCACGCACCGTCTTGGAGACGAAGGCCCTGCTCGATCCGCCTTCGGTGTTCGCTCTCTTTGGTTATGTGGGAACCCCTACCTCGCGGGCCGTGCTGCCGATGGCCATGGAGCACAGGGTGCCGTATCTGTTCGCCTTCTCCGGAGCGGAGGCACTAAGGGCTCCGTTGCATCCAAGGGTGTTCAATATCCGCGCTTCGTATTTTCAGGAGGCGGCCACTCTCGTCGACTACATGGTCGATGACCTGAACATTCGCCGGGTTGCCTTGCTGATGCAGGACGACTCCTTTGGTGAGACGGTCAAGGGCGGCCTGATCGGGGCGTTGGCGGGGTACGATCTACGCCTCTCCGCCGAGGCGAGAATGCCGCGCAATTCGCTCGAGTTGGCAGCGCCGGTCGAACTGCTCCGCAAGACCTCTCCTGAGGCAGTGTTCTTCGTCGGCACCTATCAGCAGCTGGTAGTGGCGATCCGGCAGGCCAAGGCCGCTGGGCTCCAGGCGCGATTCTTCACGGTGTCCTTCGTCGGTCCCGATGACTTCATCGAGAAGGCCGGTGCTGACGGAGAGGGCGTTTACATCAGCCAGGTCGTGCCATCGCCTGATGATGTGACGCTCTCCCTGGTTCGCCGCTATCGTGCCGACTTGCGCGGCGCCCGCCCAGGCTACGCGTCCCTTGAAGGCTACATCGCCGCCGAGGTTCTGGGGCGAGCCCTGCGCGAAGCGGGAGCGCAGACGAGCAGGGACGGGCTGGTGAAAGCACTCGAACGCTTCGATGAGGACCTGGGTGGCTTCCGGGTGACCTTCTCTCCCAGAGATCACCAGGGCTCCGATCTGGTGTTCCTGACGCGGGTGGAAGGCGGCCGGGCTGTCGAAGTAGAGAGTCGCTGAGGCTGTTTTCTCCGCCGATGGGTCAGTGTTCGATCATCTCCGCATGGTGGCAGGCCACCTGGCGGGCTTCGACCAGGCGCAGCTCCGGCACTTCAACACGGCAACGCTCGGTCGCGTGCGGGCAGCGGCGGTGGAAGGCGCAGCCGGGCGGCGGGTCGAGCGGGTTGGGCAGCTCGCCGGCGATCTTGATCTTCGGCTTGGCCGGGTCCGGGTGGATCGCCGGGGTGGCCGAGAGCAGGGCGCGGGTGTAGGGATGCAGCGGCCGCTCGTAGATCAGCGCGGCCGGGCCCATCTCGGCCGGGCGGCCGAGGTACATCACCAGCACGTCGTCGGCCACGTGCTGCACCACCGCCAGGTTGTGCGAGATGAACACGTAGCCGGTCTGGTATTGCTCCTGCAGATCCATGAACAGATTGAGCACCTGGGCCTGGATCGACACGTCCAGCGCCGAGGTCGGCTCGTCCGCCACCAGCACCTTGGGCTGCAGCATCATGGCGCGGGCCAGGGCGATGCGCTGGCGCTGGCCACCGGAGAACATGTGCGGGTAGCGCTGGTAGTGCTCGGGGCGCAGGCCCACCTGCTGCATCATGGTCTGCACCTTCTCGCGGCGCTCGGCGCGAGACAGGCTGGTATTGATCAGCAGCGGCTCGGCCAGCTGGTCGCCGATCTTCTGCCGCGGGTTGAGCGAGGCATAGGGATTCTGGAACACCATCTGCACGTCGCGGCGCAGCTGCTTGCGCTGGGCCTTGTCGGCGCCGGCCACCTCCTGCCCGGCGATCTGCAGGCTGCCGGCGCTGGGCTCCTCGATCAGGGTCAGGGCGCGGGCCAGGGTCGACTTGCCGCAGCCGGACTCGCCGACCACCGCCAGGGTCTTGCCGGCTTCCAGCGAGAAGGACACGCCGTTGAGCGCGCGCACCAGGGCATTGGCTTTGAACAGGCCGCGGGAGATCTCGTAGTGACGGGTCAGCTCGCGGGCCTCGAGGACGATGCTCATCAGGCCACCTTCGCGGTCAGGTTGAGGGGGTAGAAGCAACGCACCGCGCCGCGCACGTGCGGCTCCAGCGCCGGCCGCTGCTCGCGGCAGTGCGGCTGGGCGTAGGGGCAGCGCGGCGATAGCAGGCAGCCGACGGGGCGGTCGTAACGGCCGGGCACGATGCCGGGCAGGGTGGCCAGGCGCTCGGCGCCCAGGCTGTGCTCGGGAATGGCCTTGAGCAGCGCCTCGGTGTAGGGGTGGGTCGGGGCGTCGAACAGGGTCGGCACGCTGCCGATCTCCACCGCTTGCCCGGCGTACATCACGCACACGCGCTGGGCGGTCTCGGCGACCACGGCCAGGTCGTGGGTGATCAGCACCAGGCCCATGCCCTCGCTGCGCTGCAGGTCCAGCAGCAGGTCCATGATCTGCGCCTGGATGGTCACGTCCAGCGCCGTGGTCGGCTCGTCGGCGATCAGCAGCTTGGGTTCGGCGGCGATGGCCATGGCGATCGCCACGCGCTGGCTCATGCCGCCGGAGAGCTGGTGCGGGTAGGCATCGAGGCGGCTAGCGGCGCCGGGAATCTCGACCCGCTCCAGCAGCTGCAGGGCGCGCAGGCGGGCGGCGCGGCCCTTGAGGCCGAGGTGCTGGCGCAGCACTTCCTCGATCTGGAAACCGACCGTGTAGCTGGGGTTGAGCGCGGTCATCGGATCCTGGAACACCATGGCCAGGTCCTTGCCCACCACCTTGCGGCGTTGCCGGCCCTTGAGGGTGAGCATGTCGTGGCCGGCGAAGCGCAGGCTGTCGGCGCGCACGATGCCGGGGGCGTCGATCAGGCCCATCAGGGCCATCATGGTCACCGATTTGCCGGAGCCGGACTCGCCGACTATGGCCAGTACTTCGCCCTTGTCCACGGACAGGTCGAGGCCGTCGACCACCGGAATGGCATCGGCCGCGCCGAAGCGCACGCTGAGGTTCTTGATATCGAGAAGGCTCATGGCGGGCTCCTTACTGCGCATTCTTCAGTTTCGGGTCGAGCGCATCGCGCAGCCCGTCGCCCATCAGGTTGATCGCCAGCACGCTGAGCAGGATGGTCAGCCCCGGCAGCGACACCACCCACCAGGCGCGTTCGATGTAGTCGCGCGCCGAGGCCAGCATGGTGCCCCACTCGGGCGTCGGCGGTTGCACGCCGAGGCCGAGGAAGCCCAGGGCCGCCGCGTCGAGGATGGCCGAGGAGAAGCTCAGGGTGGCCTGCACGATCAGCGGCGCCATGCAGTTGGGCAGCACGGTGACGAACATCAGCCGTGGCAGGCCGGCGCCGGCCAGGCGCGCGGCGGTGACATAGTCGCGGCCCAGCTCGCCCATCACCGCGGCGCGGGTCAGGCGCACGTAGCTGGGCAGCGAGACGATGGCGATGGCGATCACCGTGTTGATCAGGCCGGGGCCGAGGATGGCGACGATGGCCACGGCCAGCAGCAGCGAGGGCAGGGCCAGCATGATGTCCATCAGGCGCATGATCGAGGGGCCGAGCAGGCGCGGGAAGAAGCCGGCGACCAGGCCCATGAGGATGCCGGGGATCAGCGACATCAGCACCGAGGCCAGGCCGATCATCAGCGACAGGCGCGCGCCGTGGATCAGCCGCGAGAGCAGGTCGCGGCCCAGCTCGTCGGTACCGAGCAGGAAGCGCGCCTGACCGCCTTCCAGCCAGGACGGCGGGGTGAGCAGGGCGTCGCGGAACTGCTCGCTGGGGTCGAAGGGCGCCACCCAGGGCGCGAACAGCGCGCAGAACACGATGACCAGCATGAACAGCAGGCCGCCGACGGCGCCCTTGTTGTGGGCGAAGGCCTGCCAGAATTCCTTCAGCGGCGAGGGGTAGAACAGTGCCTGCTCGGTGGCGGGCACGGCGTTGGATTGAGTCATGTGCGGGCCTCCTTAGCGTTGATGGCGAATGCGTGGGTTGACCAGGCCGTAGAGGATGTCCACGACGAAGTTAACCAGGATCACCAGGCAGGCGATCAGCAGGATGCCGTTCTGCACCACCGGGTAGTCGCGGGCGCCGATGGCCTCGATCAGCCACTTGCCGATGCCCGGCCAGGAGAAGATGGTCTCGGTCAGCACGGCGCCGGCCAGCAGGGTGCCGACCTGCAGGCCGAACACGGTGAGCACCGGGATCAGTGCATTACGCAGGCCATGCACGAACACCACACGAGCCGGGGACAGGCCCTTGGCGCGGGCGGTGCGGATATAGTCCTCGCGCAGCACTTCGAGCATCGCCGAGCGGGTCATCCGTGCGATCACCGCCAGCGGAATGGTACCGAGCACGATGGCCGGCAGGATCAGGTGCATCAGGGCGTCCTTGAACGCGCCTTCCTCCTCGCTCAGGAGCGTATCGATCAGCATAAAGCCGGTCTTGGGTTCGATGTCGTAGAGCAGGTCGATGCGCCCGGAGACCGGCGTCCAGCCCAGGTACACGGAGAAGAACATGATCAGCAGCAGGCCCCACCAGAAGATCGGCATCGAATAGCCGGCCAGCGACACGCCCATCACCCCGTGGTCGAATAGCGAGCCGCGCTTGAGCGCGGCGATTACCCCGGCGATGACTCCGATCATGCCGGCAAATAGCAGGGCCGCCAGGGACAGTTCCAGGGTCGCCGGGAACAGGGTGAGAAACTCGTCCCACACGCCCTCGCGGGTGCGCAGCGATTCGCCCAGGTCGCCCTGGGCCAGCTTGCTGATGTAGTCCAGGTACTGGGCCGGCAGCGGCTTGTCCAGGCCCAGGCGGTGCATGGCCTCGGCATGCATCTCGGGGTCGACGCGGCGCTCGCCCATCATCACTTCCACGGGGTCGCCGGGGATCAGACGGATCAGCGCGAAGGTCAGCAAGGTGACGCCGAAAAAGGTGGGGATCAGCAGCCCCAGGCGTCTGGCGATAAAGGACAGCATTGCGTTGTGGTACTCCGCATCAGGTTGAGCCCGCGCCTTCGTGGGGCGCGGCTGTTATGGCTTGCGCTTTACATGGGTGAAGTTGTTGGAGCCCAGCGGGCTGAGCACGAAGCCCTCGACATCCTTGCGCAGCACGGCGAACTGCTTGGGATGGGCGAGGGCGATCCACGGCGCCTGCTGGTGGAAGATCGCCAGGGCCTCGCGGTACAGCGCCGCACGGCGATCCGGCTCGGCGACGCGACGGGCCTCGCGGATCAGCTGGTCGAACTCCTTGTGACACCAGCCGGCCTGATTCTCGCCACTCTCGGCGGCGGCGCAGGACAGGTTGGGGGTGAGGAAGTTGTCCGGGTCGCCGTTGTCGCCGGCCCAGCCCATGAACACCAGATCATGCTCGCCGTTCTTGGCACGCTTGATCAGCTCGCCCCACTCGAACACGCGGATATCGGCGGCGATGCCGATGGCGGCCAGGTCGGCCTGCAGCATCTGCGCGCCGATGCCCGGGTTGGGGTTGGTCGGGCCGCCGCCGGGGCGGGTCCAGATCGACAGCTTCAGGCCCTTTGCATGACCGGCCTCGGCCAGCAGCTGGCGGGCGCGTTCGAGGTCCTTGGGCCAGGGCTGCAGGCGTTCGTCGTAGCCGAGCAGGGTGGCCGGGTAGGGCGCCGCGGCCAGGGTGGCGTTGCCCTCGCCATACTGGGCGCGCAGGTAGGCCTGGCGGTCGAAGGCCAGGTTGATGGCCTGGCGCACGCGCACATCGTCCAGCGGCTTGTGCCGGGTGTTGATGGCCACGTAGGCGGTGAGCAGCGAGTCCAGTTCCAGTACCTGCAGGTCCTTGTTCTCGCGCAGCTTGGGCACGTCGCTCGGCCGCGGGAACACGGCCACCTGGCAGGCGCCGGCCTTGAGTTGCTGGATGCGCGTGTTCGGGTCGGGGGTGATGGCCAGCAGCAGCCGGTCGAGCGCCGGCTTGCCGCCCCAGTAGTGCGGGTTGCCGGCGAAGCGCACTTGAGCGTCCTTGGCGTAGCGCTCGAAGACGAAGGGCCCGGTGCCGATCGGCTGGCTGTTGAGCTTCTCGGGTGTCTCGGCGTCGAGCAGCTGTTCGGCGTACTCGGCGGAATAGATGGAGGTGAAGCCCATGGCCAGGTCGGCCAGGAAGGGCGCCTCGGGGTGTTTCAGGGTGAAGCGCACGCGATGCTCGTCGAGCGCCTCGATCTGGTCGATCAGCTCGGCGAAGCCCATGGCCTCGAAGTAGGGGTAGCCGCGCGGCGACAGCTCGTGCCAGTCGTGGTCCTTGTCGCGCTGGCGCTCGAAGCTCCACAGCACGTCCTCGGCATTCAGCTCGCGGCTCGGTTTGAACCAGGGCGTTTCATGAAACTTCACACCCTTGCGCAGGGTGAAGGTGTAGGTCAGGCCGTTGGCACTGATCTCCCAGCTTTCCGCCAGGGCGGGAATGATGCGGGTGCTGCCGGGGGCGAACTGCACCAGACGTTCGTAGACCGTCTCGGCCGAGGCGTCGGCGGTGGTGGCGGCGGTGTACTGGACGATGTCGAAGCCTTCGGGGCTGGCTTCGGAGCAGACCACGAGGGACTGCTGCTGGGCGAACGCCGGCAGGCACGCACCGAGCGTCAGGAGCAGCGAGATAATGCGCATCATCGGTCCTTTATTGAGAGGCGATTTGTCCGCTAGAGGTGGCCGTGGACGGATCGGGCACTGCGAAAAGGCAGCAGTTTACCTGCATCACTATCCGATCCTGCCGGGCCATACCCAAGCGGCTATCTACCCGTGCTCACCCCGTAGAAGGAGTTGAGCGCGAACGGGCTGATCTTGAAGTCCTGCACGTCCTTGCGCATCGGCTGGTACACGGTGGAGTGGGCGATCGGAGTGATCGGCACCTGTGCCTTGAGGATGTGCTGTGCCTGCTTGTACAGCTCGGTACGCTTGGCGACGTCTGAAGTGGCCTTGGCGGCCTTGACCAGCTTGTCGTAGTCCTCGTGGCACCACTTGGAGAAGTTGTTGCCGTCGACCGCGTCGCAGCCGTACAGGGTGCCCAGCCAGTTGTCCGGGTCGCCGTTGTCGCCGCTCCAGCCGATCAGCATGGCATCGTGCTCGCCGCCCTTGGCGCGCTTGATGTACTCGCCCCACTCGTAGGTGACGATCCTGGCTTTGATGCCGACCTTGGCCCAGTCGTTCTGCAGCATCTCGGCCATCAGTTTGGCGTTGGGGTTGTACGGGCGCTGCACCGGCATGGCCCACAGGGTGATCTCGGTGCCTTCGGCGACGCCGGCGGCCTTGAGCAGCTCCTTGGCTTTCTCCGGGTTGTACTGGGTGTCCTTGATGGTGTCGTCGTAGGACCACTGGGTTGGCGGCATGGCGTTTACCGCGGCCTGGCCGGCGCCTTGGTACACGGCGTCGATGATGGCTTGCTTGTTCACCGCCATGTCCAGTGCCTGGCGCACTTCGAGCTTGTCGAACGGCTTGTGCAGGACGTTGTAGGCGATGTAGCCGAGGTTGAAGCCTGGCTGCGACGGCATGGCCAGGTTCGGGTCCTTCTTCAGGCCTTCCAGGTCGGCCGGGCGCGGCAGCAGGGTGATCTGGCATTCGCCGGCCTTGAGCTTCTGCATGCGCACCGATGCGTCGGTGTTGATGGAGAAGATCAGGTTGTCGATCTTCACGTCCGCCGGCTTCCAGTATTCCTTGTTGCCGGTAAAGCGGATCTGCGCGTCCTTCTGGTAGCGCTTGAACACGAACGGGCCGGTGCCGACCGGCTTCTGGTTGATGTCGGCGGCCTTGTCGGCCTTGAGCAACTGGTCGGCGTACTCGGCAGACTGGATCGAGGCAAAGCTCATGGCCAGGTTCTGGATGAAGGCGGCGTCGACGCTGTTGAGGGTGAGCTTGACGGTGTGGTCGTCGAGTTTCTCCACCTTGGCGATGTTGGCGTCCATGCCCATGTCGGTGAAGTAGGGGAATTCGGCCTGGTAGGCCTTACGGAACGGATGCTCCTTGTCGAGCATGCGCTGAAAGGTGAACAGCACGTCGTCGGCGTTGAATTCGCGCGTCGGCTTGAAGTACTCGGTGCTGTGGAACTTCACACCTGGACGCAGGTGGAAGGTGTAGCTGAGGCCATCGGGGGGGACATCCCACTTCTCGGCGAGGCCCGGCTCGACGGCAGTGCCGCCACGCTCGAACTGGGTCAGGCGGTTGAACATGGTTTCCGCCACGGCATCGAAGTCGGTACCGGTGGTGTACTGGCCTGGATCGAAGCCGGCGGGACTGCCCTCGGAGCAGAAGACCAGGTTGCTGGCGGCGCTGGCGAGTGGGGAGCTGGCAATCAGTCCGGTGATGGCGAGAGCCTGGATGATGGCGTTCCTACGCATGGTGACCTCATGTTCGTTCTATTCATCGAGGAGTGCTCCAGGAGCACCTTGCGTGAAGCCGGAGCGCGGCAAACGCCGCGGCCAGCATGAGTCGCCATTGAGTGTAGAGGGTATGTGCTGAGGGGCCGTTTCACGACACGTGCGTCGGCGGGGGGAGGGCGGTGCCGCCTGCAAGCGGCACCGAGACGGGGTCAGGGCAATACTTCGATCACGCCATCGGCGCTCATGCTCACTCGGCTGGTGCCGGCTTCGATCTGCGGAGCCGCCTCGCTCTTGCTGAAGCTGCCGCGGTCCATGGCCATGGCGCGCATCGGCATCACCGGCTGGAAGCCGCCGCTGTTCAGGTTCAGGCTGACCAGCTTGTAACCCTTGCCGCCGACTGCGTCAGTGGCAAGCTGAGCGCGGGCCTTGAAGGCGCTCACCGCTTCCTTGATCAACTGGTCTTCGCTGGTCTTGCGAGTGTCCTCGGCTACGGCGAAGCTCATCTCGGCCATTTTCAGCTCGCCCAGCAGGTCGGCCGACAGCTGGGACAGGCGGGCGAACTCGGCGCTTTCCAGGCGCAGTTCGGCGCGCTCGCGCCAGGCGCTGATCTTGGTGCCTTCGTTTTCGTACACCGGGTAGCTCTGCCGGCTGCCGAGGCTGACTTTCACGCCTTGGGCCTTGCGCGCCTTGTCGATGGCGGCGTTGAGGGTCTTGGTTACACCGGCGGCCAGCTCGGCCGGATCGTCGCTCTGTGCTTCGGTGTAGAGGGTGACGTACATGCGGTCGTGGGCCACTTCCTGGCTGACCTCGGCGCGCAGTGATACCTGATTGTAGCGCGGCTCGTCGGCCATGGCCGGCAGGCTGGCGAGGGTGGCCAGGCCGAGGGCGACGGTGGCGGCGAGACGGTTGAGTGCGTGCATGGGAACTCCTTGCGGGTGGTTGTCCTGGTGTTTGACGAAGTGGTCAGACTATTCGGGTTAAAGGTCGTTCGCAGGTTTATTCGTTGAGCGCTTCTGGTCGTCTATAGGGTAATCGCAGAGTGCGGCTGGTTGCCGCAGGTAGCCGGTCTACCCCGAGCTCTGGTTATACTCGCCGGCATGCCACATACCTCCATGTACGCCCCGGTCCAACTGCTGTCCGCCAGCCGCCAGAACCTCTGGCGCCTGACGCTCATTCGCCTGTTGGTGCTCGCCGCCCAGGCCGGCTCGGTGGGCATCGCCTACCTGTCGGACCTGCTGCCGCTGCCCTGGCTACCTCTGTGCATCACCCTCGGCGTGTCGCTCGGCCTTTGCCTGCTCACGGCCCTGCGCCTGCGCGGGCCGTGGCCGGTGACCGAGCAGGAATACACCATGCAGCTGGCCTGCGACCTGGTGATCCACAGCGTGCTGCTCTACTACTCGGGCGGTTCGACCAACCCGTTCGTGTCCTATTACCTGGTACCGCTGACCATCGCGGCGGCGACGCTGCCGTGGTTCTACTCCATGTTTCTCGCCGGGCTGGCGCTGACCGGCTATACGGCGCTGCTGATCTGGTACCACCCGCTGCACCTGAACAACGTGCAGCACGAGGCCATGCTGATCAGCCTGCACCTGTTCGGCATGTGGCTGAACTTCCTGCTCTCCGCCGCCTTCATAACCTTCTTCGTGGTCAAGATGGCTGGCGCGCTGCGCCGCCAGGACGAGCTGCAGGCCCTGCGCCGTGAAGAGGGCATGCGCGACCAGCAGTTGCTGGCCGTGGCCACCCAGGCCGCCGGTGCCGCCCACGAGCTGGGCACGCCCCTGGCGACCATGAGCGTGCTGCTCAAGGAGCTTCGCCAGGAGTACCGCGACAAACCAGCCCTGCAGGACGACCTGGCCCTGCTGCAGGAACAGGTCAAGCTGTGCAAGGAAACTCTGCAGCACCTGGTGCGTGCCGCCGAGGCCGACCGGCGCCAGGCGGTGTTCGAGCAGACCGCCGTGCAGTGGCTGGAGACGACGCTCAACCGCTGGCACCTGATGCGCCCCGAGGCGACCTATCGTTTCCAGTGCCTGGGCGCCGGAGGTGTGCCACGGCTACTGCCTCCGGCGGACCTGACCCAGGCCCTGCTCAACCTGCTGAACAACGCCGCGGACGCCTGCCCGGACAAACTCGATATTCGCCTGGACTGGGACGAGCAGTGGATCAACCTGACCATCCGCGACCACGGCGCCGGTGTGCCGCTGGCCATCGCCGAGCAGATCGGTCGACCTTTCTTCACCACCAAGGGCAAGGGCTTCGGCCTTGGCCTGTTCCTCAGTCAGGCCAGCGTGACGCGGGCCGGCGGTTCGGTGAAACTCTACAACCACGAAGAAGGTGGCACGCTGACGGAACTGCGGCTGCCGAGGCTTGGAGATGAGCATGTCTGACGAACAACTGCACGATCAGGAAGACCAGCCGCACCTGCTGCTGGTGGACGACGACGCCACCTTCACCCGCGTCATGGCGCGTGCCATGGACCGCCGCGGCCTGCGCGTGAGCGTGGCCAACTCGGCAGAGGAGGGCCTGGCCCTGGCCAAGGAAGACCTGCCGGATTACGCCGTGGTCGACCTGAAGATGGAGGGTGACTCCGGCCTGGTGCTGCTGCCCAAGCTGCTGGAGCTGGACCCGGAGATGCGCGTGGTAATCCTCACCGGTTACTCGAGCATCGCCACCGCCGTGGAGGCGATCAAGCGCGGCGCCACCAACTACCTGTGCAAGCCGGCGGATGCTGACGACGTGCTCACCGCGCTGCTGTCGCAGCACGCCGACCTCAACACCCTGGTGCCGGAAAACCCGATGTCGGTGGACCGTCTGCAGTGGGAACACATCCAGCGTGTGCTGTCCGAGCATGATGGCAACATCTCCGCCACCGCCCGCGCCCTCGGCATGCATCGCCGTACCCTGCAACGCAAACTGCAGAAGCGCCCGGTTCGTCGCTGAGCCTTCGCGGCTGACCCACGGCCCGGACCACCGTTGGTGATCCGGGCCGTGTCGTTTCCACTAGGTTGTGCTGCATCTTCCAGGGTGCCATGCGCACCTCTGACCACTCGCGGGATTGCCGGTGCGCATGGCGCACCCTACGGGCTGCTCAGTCCTGACGGTAGTTGTCGTACGACTGCCTGGGCTATGATGGTCTTCCCATAGCTCAGCACCCTTTTGCCCATGTCCACACCGCAACCTCGCAAACGTCCCCGCAGCCTTGCTCAGGAACTGGTGGCCACCCTCACCGAGCGCATTCGCGAGGGTGCGATCAAACCGGGGGAGAAGCTGCCCACCGAGTCGGCGATGATGAGCGAGCACGGTGTCAGTCGTACCGTGGTGCGCGAGGCGATCTCGCGCCTGCAGGCGGCGGGACTGGCCGAGACCCGTCACGGCATCGGCACGTTCGTGCTCACGCTGCCCAGCGATGGTCCATTCCGCGTCGATCCGGCGACCATCGTCACCCTGCGTGACGTGCTAGCCCTGCTGGAGCTGCGCATCAGCCTGGAAGTGGAGTCCGCCGGCCTCGCCGCCCAGCGCCGCAGCCCAGAGCAGTTGCAGCGTATGCGCGAGATGCTCGATGCCCTGCACCTGAGCGAAAGCCATGGCGGCGATGCAGTGGTATCGGACTTCCAGTTTCACCTGTGCATCGCCGAAGCCACCGGCAACGGTTATTTCACCGACATCATGAATCACCTGGGTACCAGCATCATCCCGCGCACCCGGGTGAACTCTGCGCGTATCGCCCATGACGATCAGCGCCACTACCTCGAGCGGGTGAACCAGGAGCACGAGGACATCTACGCCGCCATCGCCCGTGGCGACAGCGATGCCGCCCGTGCCGCCATGCGCCTGCACCTGACCAACAGTCGCGAGCGGCTGCGCCGCGCCCACGAAGCCGCCGAATCCCTGAAAGCCTGATACGACGAACGGATGAGGTCGTATGACTTGTCGCGTTCAATTTGTAGTTGTACGATGACTGACAACACGACGCCACAAGCCGACTGTGCTGTACCTCATTCAGAAATCGTTTTGCAGGGTGATCCAACAATGAATCCACAAGAACTGAAGTCCACCCTCTCGTCCGGGCTCCTGTCGTTCCCCGTGACCGACTTCGATGCGCAAGGCAACTTCCGCGCAGACACCTACGCCCGTCGCCTGGACTGGCTGGCGCCCTACGGCGCCAGCGCTCTATTCGCTGCCGGCGGTACTGGCGAGATCTTCTCGCTGGAGCCGAAGGAATTCTCTGAAATCATCAAGGTGGCGGTGGATACCTGCCGTGGCCAGGTGCCGATCCTCGCTGGCGCCGGCGGCTCCACCCGTCAGGCCATCGCCTACGCCCAGGAGGCCGAGCGCCTCGGTGCCGCCGGCATCCTGCTGATGCCGCACTACCTCACCGAAACCTGCCAGGAGGGCCTGATCGCTCACATCGAGCAGGTCTGCCGTTCCATCGACAGCGGCGTGGTGGTGTACAACCGCAACGTCTGCCGCCTGACCGCCGACAGCCTGGAAATCCTCGCCGATCGCTGCCCGAACCTGATCGGCTTCAAGGATGGTGTCGGCGAGATCGAGCCGATGGTGCAGATTCGCCGTCGCCTCGGCGAGCGCCTGACCTACCTCGGCGGCCTGCCGACTGCGGAAGTCTATGCCGCCGCTTACAAGGCCCTCGGCGTGCCGGTGTACAGCTCGGCGGTGTTCAACTTCATCCCGCGTACCGCGATCGAGTTCTACAACGCCATCGCCCGTGACGACCACGAGACTGTTGGTCGCCTGATCGACACCTTCTTCCTGCCCTACCTGGAACTGCGCAACCGCCGTGGCGGCTACGCGGTGAGCATCGTCAAGGCCGGCGCTCGCCTGGCCGGTTACGACGCGGGGCCGGTGCGTGCGCCGCTGGTCGACATGACCGAGGCCGAAGTGGAAGAGCTGGGCGTGCTGATCAAGAAACTCGGCCCGCAGTAAGCCGCGGAGAGCGATGCGATGACGCAGAAATACGACAACTACATCGGTGGCGAGTGGCTCGCCGCCGAGGGCTACGCCGCCAACATCAACCCGTCGGATCTCGGCGAGGTGATCGGTGACTATGCCCAGGCGGGTGCTGCCCAGCTCGATGCCGCCGTGCAGGCCGCCGAACAGGCCTTCCCGGCCTGGTCGGTGAGCAATGTGCAGGTGCGTGCCGATGCGCTGGACAAGGTCGGCAGCGAGATTCTCGCGCGCCGTGCCGAGCTCGGTGCGCTGCTCGCCCGGGAAGAGGGCAAGACCCTGCCCGAAGCGATCGGCGAAGTGGCGCGTGCCGGCAACATCTTCAAGTTCTTCGCCGGCGAATGCCTGCGCCTATCCGGCGACCTGGTGCCGTCGGTACGGCCGGGCGTGAGTGTCGAAGTCACCCGCGAGCCCATCGGCGTGGTCGGCCTGATCACGCCGTGGAACTTCCCCATCGCCATTCCGGCGTGGAAGATCGCTCCGGCCCTGGCCTACGGCAATTGCGTGGTGTTCAAACCGGCCGATCTGGTGCCGGGCTGTGCCTGGGCCCTGGCCGAGATCATCTCCCGTGCGGGTTTCCCGGCGGGTGTGTTCAACCTGGTGATGGGCCGTGGCAGCGTGATCGGCGAAGCGCTGGTGAAGAACCCCGGCATCGCCGCGGTCAGCTTCACCGGTTCGGTTGGCGTCGGTCGGCGTATCGCCGAGCAGTGCGTGGCCCGTGGTGCCAAGGTGCAGCTGGAGATGGGCGGCAAGAACCCGCAGATCATCCTCGATGACGCCGACCTCAAGGCCGCTGTCGAGCTGTCGGTGCAGAGCGCGTTCTACTCCACCGGCCAGCGCTGCACCGCGTCGAGCCGCCTGATCGTCACCGAAGGCATCTACCCGCGCTTCATCGAGGCCATGGCCGAACGCATGCGTTCGATCCGCGTCGGTCATGCGCTGGCCGAGGGTACCGACATTGGTCCGGTGGTGTCCGCCGCCCAGCTCGAGCAGGATCTGTCCTATGTCGGCATCGGCGTGGACGAAGGCGCTCGTCTGGTCACCGGTGGTGAGCGGGTGACCTGCGCCACCGAGGGCTACTTCATGGCGCCGGCGCTGTTCGCCGACACCACCGCGAATATGCGCATCAACCGCGAGGAAATCTTCGGTCCGGTGGCCAGTGTGATCCGCGTGAAGGACTACGACGAAGCCCTGGCCCTGTCCAACGACACCGAATTCGGTCTGTCGGCGGGCATCGCCACCACCTCGCTGAAGTACGCCAACCACTTCAAGCGTCATGCCCAGGCCGGGATGGTCATGGTCAACCTGCCGACCGCGGGCGTGGATTACCACGTGCCGTTCGGTGGTCGCAAAGGCTCGTCGTACGGGCCGCGCGAACAGGGTCGTTACGCCCAGGAGTTCTACACGACCGTCAAAACCAGCTACATCGCGTCCTGACGGACGCACCAATCCACTGCCGCTCGTCTGCCTGACGATGGCGGTGGATTCCCAAATAAAGAACCCGCGACAAAAATAATTAGTGGGAGTACCCGTCATGCAAGAGACGAAATCTTCGCGCGTGCGTTATTTGATTCTGCTCATGCTGTTCCTCGTGACCACGATCAACTACGCCGACCGCGCCACCATCTCCATCGCCGGATCCAGCATGCAGAAGGATCTCGGCTTCGATGCCGTGACCCTCGGCTATATCTTCTCCGCGTTCGGCTGGGCCTATGTGATCGGCCAGATCCCGGGCGGCTGGCTGCTCGACCGCTTCGGCTCCAAACGCGTCTACGCGGCCGGCATCTTCATCTGGTCGCTGTTCACCCTGCTGCAGGGCTTCGTTGGCGTGATGCCAGTGGCCTGGGCCGTGGTCACCCTGTTCGTCATGCGCTTCCTGGTCGGCTTCGCCGAAGCACCGTCGTTCCCCGGCAATGCGCGCATCGTCGCCGCCTGGTTCCCGACGGCCGAACGCGGCACCGCCTCGGCTATCTTCAACTCCGCGCAGTACTTCGCTACCGCGCTGTTCGCTCCGCTGATGGGCTGGATCGTGCACTCCTATGGCTGGGAACACGTGTTCATCGTCATGGGTGTGCTGGGCATCATCTTCTCCGGCATCTGGATGAAGACCATCTACAACCCGAAAGACCATCCGCGTATCAGCCGCAACGAGTACGAGTACATTGCGGCCAATGGCGGCCTGGTCGACATGGACCAGAAGAAGGCCGGTGGCGGCCCCAAGTGGAGCTATGTCAAACAGCTGCTGACCAACCGCATGCTGCTCGGCGTGTACCTGGGCCAGTACTGCATCAACGGCATCACCTACTTCTTCCTCACCTGGTTCCCGGTGTACCTGGTGCAGGAGCGCGGCATGACCATCCTCAAGGCCGGTTTTGTCGCCTCCCTGCCGGCCATCTGCGGCTTCATCGGTGGGGTGCTCGGCGGCCTGATCTCCGACTGGCTGCTGCGCCGTGGTCACTCGCTGACCTTCGCCCGCAAGCTGCCGATCGTGCTCGGCCTGCTGATGTCGACGACCATGGTGTTCTGCAACTACGTGTCGGCCGAGTGGATGGTCATCGGCTTCATGAGCCTGGCGTTCTTCGGCAAGGGCATCGGTGCGCTGGGCTGGGCGGTGGTGGCGGATACTTCGCCGAAGCAGATCGCCGGTCTGTCCGGTGGCCTGTTCAACACCTTCGGCAACATCGCCTCGATCACCACGCCGATCGTCATCGGCTACATCATCGCGGCCACCGGTTCGTTCAAGTGGGCCCTGGTCTACGTTGGCGCCAACGCCCTGGTGGCGGTGATCAGCTACCTGTTCATCGTCGGCAAGATCCAGCGCGTCGAACTGCGCGAGGATGATGATGGGCTGCCGGTAAAAAAGTCGTCGGCGAACGGCTCGGCTGATCCCGTTACCAGCGCCTGACCGCCCCTACCGTGAAAGGGTCTGAACCATGCAGTTGATTCAACATCAGAACTCGCCCCGGCACATCCGCCTGCACCCGGACGACAACGTCGCGGTGGTGGTGAACGAGCAGGGCGTGGCGGCCGGTGGCCATTTCGCCGACGGCCTGGAGGCGCGCGAGTCGATCCCGCAGAGCCACAAGGTGTCACTGGTCGACATCCCCGCTGGCCACGCGGTACTGCGTTACGGCACGGTGATCGGCCATGCACTGGCCGACATCGCCGCCGGCACCTGGGTGCGCGAGGAGCTGCTGAGCATCCCCGATGCCCCGCAGCTCGACCACCTGCCGATGGCCACCGCCGTGCCGCCGACTCCGGCGCCACTGGAGGGGTACACCTTCGAGGGCTTTCGCAATCCGGACGGTACGGTCGGCACGCGCAACATCCTCGGCGTGACCACCACCGTGCAGTGCGTCACCGGGGTGCTCAATCACTGTGTGGAACGGGCCCGCAAGGAGCTGCTGCCGAAGTACCCCAATGTCGATGACGTGGTCGCTCTGACCCACGCCTACGGCTGCGGGGTGGCGATTACCGCACCGGATGCGGTGATCCCGATCCGCACCCTGCACAACATCAGCCGCAACCCCAACCTCGGCGGCCAGGCGCTGGTGATCAGCCTCGGTTGCGAGAAGCTGCAGGCCAGCCAGCTGATGCCGGGCGACGCGATGACCTCGGGCATGGACGAGGAGGACTGGCTGTTCCGCCTGCAGGACTCCAGCACCGGCTTCACTGGCATGGTCGAGCAGATTCTCGAACTGATCGAGGCGCGCTTCAAAGTGCTTGATCAGCGCCGCCGCGAGACCTGCCCGGCCTCTGAACTGGTGGTCGGCATGCAGTGCGGCGGCAGCGATGCCTTCTCCGGCATCACTGCCAACCCGGCTCTTGGCGTGGCCGCCGACCTGCTGGTGCGGGCCGGCGCCACGGTGATGTTCTCCGAGAACACCGAGGTGCGCGACGGCATCCATCTGCTCACCCCGCGTGCGGCTACTCCCGAGGTGGCCGAGGCGCTGGTGCGCGAGATGGAGTGGTACGACCGCTACCTGGAGCGCGGCATGGCTGATCGCAGCGCCAACACCACGCCCGGCAACAAGAAGGGCGGATTGAACAACATCGTCGAGAAGGCCATGGGCTCGATCGCCAAGTCCGGCAACAGCGCCATCGCTGGCGTGGTTGCGCCCGGTGAGCGGGTCAAGGGTCGTGGTCTGCAGTACTGCGCCACCCCGGCCAGCGACTTCGTCTGTGGCACCCTGCAACTGGCGGCCGGCATGAACCTGCACATCTTCACCACCGGCCGCGGCACGCCCTACGGGCTGGCCATGGTCCCGGTGATCAAGGTGGCCACGCGCACCCAGCTGGCCGAGCGCTGGCCGGACCTGATCGATGTCGATGCCGGGCGCATCACCTCCGGTCGCGTCAGCCTCGACGAACTGGGCTGGGAAATCTTCCAGCTGTACCTCGACGTCGCCAGCGGCCGCAGCGAAACCTGCGCCGAGCGGCTGCGTCTGCACAACGACCTGACGCTGTTCAACCCGGCGCCGATCACCTGACCACGCTTGTCACCGCAGCGCTGGCAATGGCTGCGGTGACCTTTTCTTCCCCATCCCGTGACTGCGGCCTGCCAACACGCCGCAGCGGGTTTCTGCACCCCAAGGAGACAACAATGAAAAACTCCGCACTCGCCGCTGCCATCACCTCCGCGCTGGCCGGCAGCTTCGCCCTGCAGGCCGGCGCCGCCGGTTTCATCGAAGACAGCAAGGCGACCCTCAACCTGCGCAACTTCTACATCAACGCCGACAACCGCGAAGGCACCGCCGCGCCGAGCCGGCAGGAGGAGTGGGGGCAGGGCTTCATGCTTAACTACACATCCGGCTACACCCAGGGCACGGTCGGCTTCGGCGTCGACGCCCTCGGCCTGCTCGGCGTGCGCCTGGACAGCGGCAGTGGCACTCACTACGAGTCCAGCAGCCAGCAGGGCGGCACGATCTTTCCGTCCGAGCGCAACGGCGATGCCGTGGACCAATTCGGCAGCCTGGGCCTGACCGCCAAGGCCAAGGTCTCCAACACCGAGTTCCGTTACGGCACCCTGCAGCCCAAGCTGCCGGTGGTGATCGCCAACGACGGCCGCCTGCTGCCGACCACCTACGAGGGTGGCCAGGTGACTTCGACCGATCTGGAAAACTTCACCCTGGTCGCCGGCCGCCTGGAGCATTCCAAGGGCCGCAACTCCACCGACCAGCGCGGCCTGACCATCGCCGGCGCCAACGGCAGCGCGGCCACCTCGCGCGACAGCAACCAGTTCTACTACGCCGGCGGCGACTACAAGGTGAACAAGGACCTCACCCTGCAGTACTACTACGGCAACCTGGAAGACTTCTACGCCCAGCACTTTGTCGGCCTGCAACACAACTGGGCCATCGGCCCCGGCGTGCTGAAGACCGACCTGCGCGCCTTCGATAGTGACTCGGACGGCAAGAACGGCAGCGCCGCCGGGCGGGCCGATGGCTACGTCGCCAGCGGCTACTACGGCGGCGGGGTGACCCGTGGCGAAGTCGACAACCGCGTGCTCAGCGGCCTGTTCACCTACGTGGTTAGCGGCCACAGCATCGGCGCCGGCTACCAGGTGGTGAATGGCGACAGCGACTTCCCGTTCTTCAACCGTGGCGACGGCGAGGGCTCCTCGTCCTACCTCAGCACCGACGTGCAGATCGGCAAGTTCCAGCGCGCCGGCGAGCGTACCTGGCAGGTGCGCTACGGCTACGATTTCGCCCAGCTCGGTGTGCCAGGGCTGACCTTCAACACCGTGTACCTGAGCGGCGACAACATCAAGACCAACCAGGGCGACAAGGGCGAGTGGGAGCGCGACATCACCCTGTCCTACGTGGTCCCCAGCGGTACCTTCAAGGGCCTCGGTCTGTCCTGGCGCAACGCCGTGCTGCGCAGTGAGCTGCCGGCCTCCGGCAGTGGTTCCCCGACCCAGCGTGATCAGGACGAGAACCGCCTGATCGTCAGCTACAGCCTGCCGCTGTTCTGATCGGCGTGGCGGATGCCGATCGTCTCGGCATCCGCCATTCCAGAGCGTTTCGCTGGTATCATTAGCCGCCTAACTAACTCGCCGGGGCGCGCATGCTGGCTGTCTTTCTGCAAACCCTCACGATCACCATCCCGGTGTTCTCCATGCTGTTCCTCGGTGTGCTGCTCAGGCGCCTGGGGCAGATCGACGATCACTTCATCCATACCGCCTCGCAGCTGACCTTCAATGTCAGCATGCCGGTGATGCTGTTCCTCGCCATCCTGCATGCTGATTTGTCGACCGCCTTGCAGCCGGCGGTGCTCGGCTACTTCGCGTTGGCCACCGTGGCGGGCTTCCTGCTGGTCTGGGGCTGGGCGATCTGGCGGGTACCGCACGCCGAGCGCGGGGTCTACGTGCAGGGCGCGTTCCGTGGCAATAACGGCATCATCGGCCTGGCCCTGGCCACCAGCCTGTACGGCGACTACGGCCTGTCGCTGGGCGGCATCCTCGGTGGGGTGGTGATCCTCTGCTACAACACGCTCTCGGTGATCGTGCTGGAGGTCTACAACCCCAACGGCAACACCAACCCCCTGGCGATCTTCAAGAGCATCCTGCGCAACCCGCTGATCATCGGCGTGCTGTCGGCGATTCCCTTCGCCTACTGGAAGATCGCCCTGCCGGGCTGGCTGACCACTTCCGGCCAGTACCTGGCCGAGCTGACCCTGCCGCTGGCGCTGATCTGCATCGGCGGCACCCTGTCGCTGGCCTCCCTGCGCGCCAGTAGCGGTCTGGCCATCGGTTCCAGCCTGATGAAGATGGTCTGGCTGCCGATTCTCGCCACGGCCGGCGCCTTCGCCCTGGGCTTTCGCAACGCCGAGCTGGCCATTCTCTTCCTGTTCTTCGCCAGCCCGACGGCGGCGGCCAGCTTCGTCATGGCCCGCGCCGCCGGTGCCAACCACGAGCTGGCGGCAGCGATCATCGTGATCACCACCCTGGTCGCGGTGGTCACCACCAACATCGGCCTGTTTGTGCTGCAGTGGGGCGGCTGGATCTGAGAATCTGTCTAGGATCTCTTGATCGTCGGCCATGCTGCGTTGAGATTGGGCTCGGACTGCTCATTTACAGCTCGTAAACTCCGCGTCCTCGCCCAATCTCGCCTTGCCTGGCTCTAGCTCAAAAGACCCTAAACAGATTCTGATCCTGCTCTTACGGCAGGAACTCCACCTGCAGCGCCCGGCTGGTGCTGCGGCCCTGGTCGTCACTGACCCGAATGCGGTATTGCCCCGAACGCTCGGGCCGCCATTGCAGGGCGGCCTGCGGCGAGCCCTGACCGACCAGGGTGTGGTCAGCGAACCAGTACAGCAAACGTGCATCGGCGGCGGCATGGGCGGCCAGGCTGATGCTCTCCTGCGGTTGCGACAGGCGCAGGCTGTAGGTCACCTGGGTCAGCGGCGAGGTGATGCGCGGCGCCTCGCGGGTATCGATGGCGGCCTGCACCTGGCAGTCGCGCTGGGCGTCCGGTGGCGTGCGCCGTGGCAGGCCGGCGGCGATGAACAGGCGCTGCAGGTCTGACGGCCAGAATTCGAACACCTGCAGCTCGCTGGTCGCCGGGTTGAAGGGCGGGCAGGCGGCCTTGCCGGTCTGCCGGTCGACCATCACCGGGCGGTGCAGGTTCGACACGCGGATCGGCGAGACGCCGGGGATGTACCAGGTCTTGCGGGTCTGCGGGCACCAGCGATTGGGCAACTCGCCGGAGGCGGCGCAGACCTCGACGCGGGTCAGCCCCGGCGGCGGCCGGTCGGCCGGAGCGCGTACCTCCGGCAGGGCCAGCGGCAGGGCATCGGCGATGCGGAAGAACAGCGGCGCGGCGGTCTTGATGCCGACGAAGGCCGGGTTCGGCGTGGCGTCGAAGTTGCCGACCCACACCACCAGCACGTAGGGCCCGACCAGGCCGGCGCTCCAGGCGTCGTGAAAGCCCCAGGAGGTGCCGGTCTTCCAGGCCACTGGCCAATCGCGGCCGCGGGCGTCGGTGGGCAGGCCGTCCGGGCGTGGGTTGTGGCGCAGCATGTCGCGGACCATGAAGGCTGCCTGTGGCGACAGCAACTGGGCACCCGGTTCGCTGCGGTCCTCACGGGTCCAGCGCAGTGGCCGCAGGCGGCCGTCGCCGGCCAGCATCAGGTACAGCCTGGCCAGTTCAGCCGGGGTCAGCTCGCCGCCGCCGAGGGCCAGGGCCAGGCCGTAGAACTCCTCTTCACGCAGGCCCTTGATGCCGGCGCGTTGCAACAGGCCATGCAGCGATGGCTGGCGGAGCTGGCTGGCCAGCCACACGGCCGGCACATTGCGGCTGCGGATCAGCGCGTCCAGGGCAGTCAGCGGGCCGGCGAACTTGCCGTCGAAGTTCTCCGGCTGGAAGGCGCCGAAGGCGCTGGGGGCGTCCTTGAGGATGCTCATCGGCTGGATCACGCCCTGGTCCAGAGCCAGACCGTAGAGGAAGGGCTTGAGCGTCGAGCCCGGCGAGCGGCGCGACTGCACGCCGTTGACCTGGCCATGGATGCTCGCATCGAAGTAGTCCGCCGAACCGACCAGCGCTTTCACCGCCTGGTCGCGGCTGTCCACCAGGATCGCCGTGGCGTTGCGCACCCCCAGCTTGCGCTGGTCGTCGACGAACTGGCTGACCAACTGTTCCAGGCGCCGCTGCAAGCGTGGGTCGATGGTGCTGTGCAGTTCGTTGCCAGCGTGGCTGGCCAGCAGTTGCTCGCTCAGGTGCGGCGCGCGGAATGCCAATTGCCGCCGGGTGCGGGCCTGCAGCGGCAGCCCCAGCAGGCCGTCGTTGCGTGGGTCGTCGACATGCTCGCGGCGCCACTGAGCCATCAGTTGCAGGCGCGCGCGCTGCAGCGCCGGGCCGAACTGGCCGCGCCCCGGTTGCTGGGGAATTACAGCCAGGGCCAGGGCCTCGCTGAGCGACAGCTGTTCCGCCGCCTTGCCGAAGTAGATGCGGCTGGCAGCCTCGACGCCCTCGATATTGCCGCCCATGGGGGCCAGGTTGAGATAGGCCTCGAGGATGTCGTGCTTGCTGTGGCGCGCCTCGATCCATAGCGCCAGGGCGATCTGCTGCAGCTTGCCGGGGATCTGCCGCGAGTTGAGGTCGTACAGGCGCCTGGCCAGCTGCATGCTCAGGGTCGAGCCACCCTGGCGCATCCCGCCGCCATAGGTGGCCATGGCCGCGCGCAGCAGCGCAGTGGGGTCGACGCCCGGATGCCGGTAGAAGTGGCGATCCTCCTTGAGCAGCAGCGTCTCGACCATGGCCGGCGCGATACGCTCCAGCGGCACCCACAGGCGGTACTGGCCGTCGTTGGCCAGGGTCATGCGCAGCAGTTCGCCGTTCTCCGCCAGCACCATGCGCGACAGCGGCGCCGCCTCGCGCAGCGGTGCATGCGGCCACAGGCGTAGGATCAGCAACAGGCCGGCGCCGGCCAGTAGTAGAAGGCCGAGGTGGCGCCAGCTGCGGGAGAGGTGGGTGAGGGCGGGCATGGTGGTCAGAGCGGTGGGTACTGCTCCAGGCGGCGCAGGAGTTTGGGGTCTCTGGCATAGCGCTGCTGCAGCGTGGCGCGGCGGCTCTCTAGTTGGTCGCAGCCCTGCAGTTGCTCGTTCAGAAAGGCCCGGCGCTCCTCGTCATAAGGTTCCTCGCCGCTGAAGTGCTCGCAGTTCTGGTGGTCGTCGATGAAGGTGACGACGTCGACCGGTAGCTGCTCGGCAAATGCCGGCAGGACGATGCCAAGCAGCAGAAAAAGCAGTGATCGGTTCATGCGCTGCCTATCCGATTGGGTGTAGGGCACTCCCGCCGCGCGAAACGGCGGGAGGTGGCCGTCAGGGTTTGACGATGGTCAGTTGACCGGCCTTGCCGCGGGCCTGCTGGGTGGTGTCGTACATGCCTTCGGCGTAGGCCGGCGGCGTGCCGAAGGTGCCGGCGTTGGTGGCGCGCACGCGGTAGACGAAGGTGGCGGCGTCGCGGTACACGGTGCCGTAGAGCACCACGCGGTCGTCGCGCACATCGGCGAACTCGGGCGACCAGTCGCTCATCGCCAGCTCGCCCACTGGCGGCAGCCAGCTGGGCTCCTCGTACTCGCTCTCCTCCGCATACTCGTCCTCCTCGCTGGGCTCGGTGACCGGTGCCGGCTGGTTATACACCGGCTCGGTGCCACCCGGCAGCAGGTCGACCACGGCCACCTGCTGTACCTGGTCGAAGTCCTTGGCGCGCAGGCGCAGGCGGACCAGGAACTCGTCGCCGACGCGCACCTGCTTGACCGGCTCGCCGTTCAGGTCGGTGTACTCGTGAGTGACTTCCAGGCCGTCGGCGATCACCTTGTCCGGAGCGCCGCGGTCGTAACCGCCTTCACTGAGCATGTAGAACACCGGGGCATCGCCGTCCTTGCGCAGCAACAGCATCTTGGCTGCCAGCGGCACGTCGCTGACCGGCGGCTTGCCGCTCAGTTGCAGGGGCTGTTCACCCTGCTTGCCCAGCCAGGCGCTGACACGCAGGTTGAGGCCGTCCTCGGCGCGCTCGCCGTAGCTGTCCAGCGCCCGTAGCAGCAGCGCGGCGGACAGCGAGTTGTAGCGCTGTTCGCTGAGGCGCTGGCCCATGGCGTCGAGCAGCTTCACCGGCACCTCGTCCAGCTCGGCGGGGAAGTGCTTGGCCAGCAGGCGCAGGTGTTCGGCGTCGTGCACCAGCGGGTCGTAGTACAGGCCGTAGCTGCTCCAGCTCTGCTCCAGATTGCGCCACACCTGCTGGTCAAACAGCTTGTCGGCCTGCTTGTCCTGCTTCAGCAGTTTGTAGCTGGCGGCCAGATACGCAGCACCGATGTCCTGCTGCCAGTTCTTGCTGTGGAAGGTTTCGTAGCGCTCGCGGATATCGGCCAGCGCGCCGCTGGTGACCACGCCCTGGCGGGTCAACAGGTAGGCTGCGTAGGCGCGGTTGCGCAGTTCCTCCAGGCCTTCGCTGGGGCCGTTGGCCAGTTGCGAGAGGTAGCCGTTGGCGCGGTTGAGCAGGTCGCCCGGTACCGCGAAGTTACGCTCCTTGGCTTCGATCAGGAAGTCGGTGGCGTACAGGCTGGCGAACGGCGCCACCTGCGGGTTGGCCGCCCACAGGCCGAAGCCGCCCTCCAGGTTCTGCCGCGAGCGCAGGATGCGTACGGCGTTGTCGAAGGACGGCACCGCCTGCGGGTCGACGCCCGTGGCCGAGCTGCCCCAGACCAGTGCCGGCATGGCCTTGGACACCAATTGCTCGGTGCAGCTGTAACCGTAGTCGTCCAGGTAGCTCTGCAGGCCGCTGGCCCAGACCAGTGGCGAGCCGGCGGCGGCGAAGCGCACGTCACGCAGCTGCGGGTAGAGGTCGCGGCTGACCTGCACCTCACCGCTGGCATCTTCCGTGCGACCCAGGGTCAGTGCCACGCGGCGCTCGACCAGCGGGCGTACCGAGGTGGTCTCGCCGATCTTCACGCGGCGGCCGTCGGGCAGGGTGGCGACGAAGGTCATGTCCGCCGAGCCCAGGTTTTCCTGGGCCAGCAGGTCGATCTCCACCACGCCTTCCTTGCGCGGCGCCAGCCGCAGCTCGGCCTGGTCGATGGACTTCATCTTCAGTCCGGCACTGGTCTCCACACTGACCTTGACCGTGGTCGGCTGCTCCAGGTTGCTGAACACTCCGGCGCTGACCTTGAATACGTCGCCCGGGGCGACGAAGGCCGGCACGTTGGGCGTGATCACCAGTGGACCGCGTACCTCGGTGGCGCCTTCGACCACGCCGATACGCGCGTCGTCCACCGCCACCACGAACAGGTGCAGCTTGCCGTTGAAGTAGTCCGGCACGTTGTAGCGGAAGTCGTTGTCGCCGGCTTGCAGGTCGACCAGGCCGGACCAGTAGGCCACCGGCGGCTTGCGCTTGCGCTTGAACGGGTTGAGGTGAGCACCGAGCAGGTCCTCGCCGTCACCGCCGGCAGCCGCGGCGTCGAGCAGGCGGCTGAACTCGGGCAGCAACAGGTCGAGGATCTGGCTGGTCTGCACTTCCAGGGCGCGTTTCTGGAAGAACTGCGCCAGCGGGTCCGGCGCCTTGTAGCGCGCGACCTGCAGGATGCCTTCGTCGATGGCGTAAACCACGGCGCGGCCAGGACGGTCGGTGCTGACCCTGATGTCCAGCGCCTGGCCCGGCTCGATATGTTCGGCAGCGCTGACCTGCAGCGGAATGCGCCGCGCGTCCAGCTTGATGCGCAGCGGCGCCACCCCGTAGGACAGCGGGCTCATGTACACCTCGGGCGAGGCGCTGTCGCGCACGAACTGTACGTTGACGTAGGCATTGCCCTCCAGCCCGGCGGGCAGGCGGATGCGCTGCACGCTGCTGGTGCTGTCGGCCTTGAACCACTGGTGGGCATAGACCTTGTCGCGCTCGATGGTGATCAGGCCGGCGCCGGTGTAGGGCGCGCGGATGCTGATTTCGACCTCGTCGCCCTGGGCGTAGGCGTCCTGGTTCAGGCGCAGCTGCAGCTCGGCGTTGCGCTCCAGCGAGCGACTGGCGTTGCCGTGGCCGGCCACGCTGTAGTCGACCTGGTTCAGCGGCGTGCCGTCGGCGGCCTTGAGGGTCAGGGTGAAGTCGCCGGGCTCGCTGGTGTTCAGTGTCTGCTTCGTGCCGCTCGCGCCAATGCTCAGCGGCTGGCTGCCCAGCGGGATGTTCTTGATTCGCGACTGGTACTTGTAGGTGCCGTTGGACTGCTTGACCAGCACCGACACGTAGCGGTGCTCGACCAGTTCGGTGGACAGGCCGTCCACCGCCAGTGGCTTGAGGTCGGGGCCGATGGCCAGCCACTCGACTTCGCGCTTGGCGCCCTTGCTCACGTAGTCCAGCGAGTCGACGCTCTTGACCCCCGCCAGCCAGGGTGCGGAAGACACCATCAGGCTGCTCTGGGCGGCAACGTTGCGCCCACCCTCGGCCTCGAACACCCGGGCCAGCAGGCTCAGGCGATAGGTGCTGGCGGCGTAGCGGTCCAGGCGCAGGTCGAGGCTGGTTTCGCCGTTGTCGTCGGTCTGGCCCTCGGCCAGTTCCTCGGTGCTGCTGTCATTCAGCGAGTTGGTGATGCGGAAGCGGTAGTCGGCGTACTGATCGAAGGCCGCGTAGGCCGGCGACAGGGTCATCTCGGCGGTGACCCGGCGGGCGGAGGCTGGCGCGCCGAACAGGTGCATGGCCTTGACCTTGGCCTCGACCTGCTCGGGGGCGATCCAGCCCTTCACCGGTGCTTTTGCCAGGGTGGCGGTGACCTTCATGCGGTCCGGCTCGAAGTCGCGCATCTTGAAGTCGACATTGCCCAGCACGGTGCGCCGCTCGTCTTCGTCGATCAGGCTCAGGCTGGCGGTGTAAGTGCCGGCTGGTGCCGCCTCGCTGCTGTGGAAGTCGAGGCTCTCGAAGCCGCTGGCAGAGAGCTTCAGCTGCTGACGCAGCACGCTCTGGCCGCGCGGGTCGCGCACGTCCAGTTCCACCGGCAGGCCCTGCAGCTGGCCGCTCCAGTTGGCGGTGCGGACGATCATGCCCAGATGTGCGGTCTCGCCCGGGCGATACAGGCCGCGGTCGCTGAACAGGTAGGCGCCGAGGCGGTCCGGCTCGCCATTCTCGTACTGGCCGCCGACCTCGAAGCGCGACAGGTCGAGGCGGTACTGGCTGGTCGCTACCGGCAGGAAGGACTGGTCGTTGCCATGGTTGACCACGTACATCAGCGGGGTCTTCTCGCGGCGCAACTCGTCGAGCTTGGCGAAGTGCGCCTGGCCATTGCCATCGGTGTAGGCACTGGCCACCGGCAGGCCGTTGCGGCCGAGGATCTGCACCTCGGCACCGGCTACCGGACCACCCTGGCTGATCGATTGGACGAACAGGTCGTGGCTGCCGTCGCTGCTGCGTTTGGCGATGATGCCGAGGTCGGTGACCACCACGAAGCGCAGGTCGCGGGTCGGGTTGTCATCGTAGTAGTAATCGAAGGTGTCCTGGCTCGGGTCATCCTCGGAGCTGAGCTTGATCACGAAGATGCCGCGCCGGCCGCCTTCGGCGCTCAGGTAGGGCGCCAGGTCGACATGGCTGTATTGGGTCTTCGAAGGATCGCTGGCGTCCAGCGACAGCTTGACCTCCATGCGTTCCACCAGGCGGTCGAAGTAGCTGTTGCTGACTTCGGGGCGGGCGAAGTTGCCGTAGTTCTGGTCCACCAGGTGATGCAGCTGGCCGGGCAGCAGGCGCGAAATCTCCACCTGGGCGCCGGGTACGCCGCGACCGAGGATGCCCAGTTGCTTCTCGCCGTTCAGGCTGAGCAGCGCCCCCTCGGAAAGGAAGGCCAGGGCGCGCGGATATTTGGGCATCTGCAGCAGGCTGAAGGTCGGGTCCTTGGCCAGGTAGCCACCGACCGCCTCGACCTTGGCTGCCACTTTCACATAGAGGTAGCGACCCGGCTCGGCCTTGAACTTGAAGGCGTGCAGGCTGTTCAGCGGCTCGACGCTGGGTACATGGGTCAGCTTCACGCGTTCGGCGCTGGCCAGCGTTTGTTCGTCGACGCGCGACTCATCCCAGTATTCGCGACCTTGATCGTCTTTCTTGGGCAGCAGCCAGACCTGCACATGCTTGGCGATGGCCTCGTCGCTCACCGCGCTGGAGCTGCTGAACATCAGTACCGGCTCCGGTTCGCCACGGTCGTTGTCGACGAACTGGATATTGCTGGCGCTGAAGGTCAGGCGATAGCGCCCCGGCACGCTGACGGAAGTGTGCAGTTGCTGGCTGCTGGCGTTGCCGCCATCGCGGGCCTGGATGCCTTTTTCCACCTGCAGGCTGACGTTGGCTGTTTCCAGCGGGGTGGCCAGTGGTGCGGAGTGCACGTAGGCCGCCAGTTTGTTCTTGGCGAAGCTGATCTCCGGCGTCGGTGCCACGTCCTTGTCCCGGTATTCCAGGCCTCGGTCCAGGCTGATCGAGACGCGCTGGCGGAAGGATTCTTCATTGACCGGGTGGGAGAAGTTGATGGTCGCCACCAGCTTCTTAAGGCTCGGTACCACCGGGTCCTGGTACAGCTCGCGACCAGCTACGTTGGCGGTGAACGGCTTGGTGCGCAGATCGAACTGGTACTGGTCGAGCAGTACGCCATCGGCCAGCAGGCCTTCTTCATTCAGGGTGACCTGATAAGCCTGGTCGATCGGCCAGTCGCCGGCCGGGGTGAATACCAGGCTGCGGTCGTTGGCCCAGTGCCAGGCACCTTTGACGGCCGGCTGCAGGCTGATGCCCTCGTGGACTTCCTTGCCGATTGCTTCCAGCGGTGCGGCGGATTCGTGGAAGTCGACGCGCAGGGTGTCGATGCTGATCGGTTCGTGCTGGTAACCGGTCAGGTTCGGTGCGTGCACCGAGTAGGCCACGGTGTGCGGCACCGGCAGGTTCTTGTACCAGTGCCAGGCGTAGGCACCGGCGGCGCCGAGCAGGGCCAGCACGGCCAGGCCGGCGGCAGTCTTGCCGGGGCGTGCGCGCAGCCAGCGGCCGCAGGAGCACAGCCCCTGCCACAGCTTGCGTAGCCACAGCGGTGGATGCCAGCTGCCGACCAGGGCAGAAAGCAGCCAGTGCGCCAGGCGCAGCACACCGAAAATAACGAAGGCGAATATGGAGAAGGTGCGGCGCGTGGCCGACTTGAGCGAGGCGAGCATAAACATCCCTGCTTATGAAGGTACGGACATTGCGTCCGCGGCGCCGACAGCACTGCCTGTCGAGGGTCGGAATTATGCGCCTGCCCGCCACACTGGCGAGCGGTTCAGTTTGGTGAAATTCGAGCGCTTTGTGCGCTGCGTCACGCTTGCTCGGCGAGCACTTCCTGGGCAGCCCGGAAGGCATCGATGGCCGCTGGCACGCCTGCATACACGGCGCAGTGCAGCAAGGCTTCGCGGATTTCTTCCACTGTACAGCCGTTGTTCAGCGCGCCACGTACGTGGCCTTTCAGCTCCTGTGGGCACTTCAGCGCGGTGAGGGCGGCGAGAGTGATCAGGCTGCGGGTCTTGCGGTCCAGACCTTCACGGGTCCAGACGCCGCCCCAGGCGTGTTCGTTGACGAACTCCTGCAGGGGCTGGGTGAAGTCGGTGGCGTTGTTCAGAGCACGGTCGACGAATGCATCGCCCATCACCTCGCGACGTACCTGCAGGCCACTTTTCTTCTCTTCGTTCATGCTTGCTCTCCGATGGTGCCGCGCATTATTCGAGGGTTTCGAGGCGTACTGGCGCCACGCCGCTACGCAGCATATCGAGCTGTTCGGCGGCTTGCCGGGACACATCGATCACTCGCTTGCGTGAGGTCGGGCCGCGGTCGTTGATGCGGACGATGACACGCTTGTCGTTGTTCAGGTTGGTCACCCGTACCCGGGTACCGAATGGTAGTTCTCGGTGGGCGGCCGTCAGCGCATTCTGATCAAAGCGTTCACCGCTGGCGGTCTTGCGTCCCTGGTGCTTGGCGCCATACCAGGAGGCCTGGCCTTCAGCGCGATAGCCATGCGGGTCGACGACGCCCTGGCTGGCGCAGCCGGCGAGTATCAGGATGAGGCCGGCGAGTAGCAGAACGCTTTTAGGCATGCGAACTCTCTTGTGGGGTGGATGTCGAAGCACATCCACCTGCTTTGGTGGAAACGCGGGGCGTCGTTTCGCGGGTGGTCATCCGCTCTGCGAATAAACCAACGCCGGGCAAGCCCGGCGTTGATCGGTTCAGCTCAGGAGGGCTCAGCCCTCGAGCTTCTTCTTCAGCAACTCGTTGACCTGGCCGGGGTTGGCCTTGCCCTTGGAGGCCTTCATAGCCTGGCCGACGAAGAAGCCGAACATCTTGCCGCGCTTGGCCTCGTCGGCGGCGCGATACTGTTCAACCTGCTCGGCGTTGGCCGCCAGCATCTCGTCCAGCATGGCCTCGATGGCACCGGAGTCGGTGACCTGCTTGAGGCCTTTCTTCTCGATCACTTCGTCGGCGCTGGCGCCTTCACCGGCGGCCAGGGCTTCGAAGACCATCTTGGCGATCTTGCCGCTGATGGTGTTGTCCTTGATGCGCAGAATCATGCCGCCCAGTTGTTCGGCTGATACCGGCGACTGCTCGATCTCCAGATTGTCCTTGTTGAGCAGGCTGGACAGCTCGCCCATTACCCAGTTGGCGGCCAGCTTGGCGTCGCCGCAGGTTTTTTCGACCGCTTCGAAGTAGTCGGCCAGCTCACGGCTCGCGCTCAATACGCTGGCGTCGTAGGTGGACAGGCCGAACTGGCTCTCGAAGCGCTCGCGCTTCTGCGGTGGCAGCTCGGGCAGCTTGCCGCGCAGGTCGTCGAGGAAGCTCTGTTCGATCACCACTGGCAGCAGGTCGGGGCAGGGGAAGTAACGGTAGTCGTTGGCTTCTTCCTTGCTGCGCATGGAACGCGTCTGGTCCTTGTTCGGGTCGTACAGGCGGGTTTCCTGGACCACCTTGCCGCCGTCTTCGATCAGCTCGATCTGCCGCTGCACTTCATGGTTGATGGCTTTCTCGATGAAGCGGAACGAGTTGACGTTCTTGATCTCGGCACGGGTGCCGAACTCGGCCTGGCCCTTGGGGCGTACCGAAACGTTGCAGTCGCAGCGCAGCGAGCCTTCGGCCATGTTGCCGTCGCAGATGCCGAGGTAGCGCACCAGGGCGTGGATGGCTTTCACGTAGGCCACGGCTTCCTTGGCGGAACGGATGTCCGGCTCGGAGACGATTTCCAGTAACGGCGTGCCGGCGCGGTTCAGGTCGATGCCGCTCATGCCCTGGAAGTCTTCGTGCAGGCTCTTGCCAGCGTCCTCTTCCAGGTGTGCGCGGGTGATGCCGATGCGCTTGACGGTGCCGTCTTCCAGGGTGATGTCGAGGAAGCCCTTGCCGACGATGGGGTGGTCCATCTGGCTGGTCTGGTAGCCCTTCGGCAGGTCCGGGTAGAAGTAGTTCTTGCGCGCGAAGACGTTGGTCGGCGCGATTTCGGCGTCGATGGCCAGGCCGAACTGGCAAGCCATGCGCACGGCTTCGGCGTTCAGCACCGGCAGGGTGCCGGGCATGCCGAGGTCGACTAGGCTGGCCTGGGTGTTGGGCTCGGCGCCGAAGGTGGTGGCGCTGCCGGAGAATATCTTCGATTGGGTGCTGAGCTGAGCGTGGATCTCAAGCCCGATCACGGTTTCCCATTGCATGTCGTAATCCTTCCTCAGAATCCGCTCGGTGCTTGTTTATGCCAGTCGCTGACCTGCTGGTACTGGTGCGCGACATTGAGCAGACGACCTTCCTGGAAGTAGTTGCCGAGCAACTGTACGCCGACCGGCAGACCGTCGACGAAGCCGGCGGGCATCGACAGGCCGGGGATGCCGGCCAGGTTGGCGGTGATGGTGTAGATGTCTTCCAGATAGGCGGAAACCGGATCGGCATTCTTCTCGCCGAGCTTCCAGGCCAGGTTCGGCGTGGTTGGGCCGAGGATCACGTCGACATCCTTGAAGGCGGCGACGAAGTCGTTCTTGATCAGGCGGCGAATCTGCTGGGCCTTGATGTAGTAGGCGTCGTAGTAGCCGGCGGACAGGGCGTAGGTGCCGACCATGATGCGGCGTTTGACCTCTGCGCCGAAGCCTTCGCCACGGGAGCGCTTGTACAGATCCTGCAGGTCTTTCGGGTCTTCGCAGCGGTAGCCGAAGCGTACGCCGTCGAAGCGCGACAGGTTGGAGCTGGCTTCCGCCGGGGCGATCACGTAATAGGCCGGGATGGCGTGCTGCATGTTCGGCAAGCTGATGTCCTTGACCGTGGCGCCGAGCTTCTTCAGCTCCTCGACCACTGCCATCACCTTCTCGCCGATGCGGGCGTCGAGGCCGGCGCCGAAGTATTCCTTGGGCAGGCCGATGCGCAGGCCGGCCAGTGGTTGGCTGAGGGCGGCGACATAGTTATCGACGGACTGGTCGACGCTGGTCGAGTCCTTCGGGTCGAAGCCGGCCATGGCGCCGAGCAGCAACGCGCAGTCCTCGGCAGTGCGAGCCAGCGGGCCGCCCTGGTCGAGGCTGGAGGCGTAGGCGATCATGCCCCAGCGGGAGACGCGGCCGTATGTCGGCTTGATCCCGGTGAGGTTGGTTAGCGCGGCCGGCTGGCGGATCGAGCCGCCGGTGTCGGTGCCGGTGGCGGCCGGTAGCAGGCGCGCGGCCACGGCGGCGGCGCTACCGCCGGAGGAACCGCCCGGTACGCGGGTCAGGTCCCAGGGGTTCTTCACCGCGCCATAGTGGCTGGATTCGTTGGCCGAGCCCATGGCGAACTCGTCCATGTTCAGCTTGCCGAGGGTCACGGTGCCGGCGGCGGCCAGTTTGTCGACCACGGTGGCGTCGTAGGGCGCCTTGAAGCCGGTGAGGATCTTCGAGCCGCAGCTGGTCAGCACACCCTTGGTGCAGAACAGATCCTTGTGGCCGATCGGCGCGCCGAGCAGGGCGGCGTCTTCACCACTGGCGCGACGGGCGTCGGCGGCCTGGGCCTGGCTCAGGGCCAGCTCCTCGGTGACGGTGATGAAACTGTTCAGTTGCGGGTCGAGCTGCTGGATGCGGGCCAGCAGGGCGCCGGTCAGCTCGGCGGAGGAGAAGGTCTTGTCCTTCAGGCCGCGGGCGATCTCGGCCAGGGTCAGTTGATGCATGGGGAAACCCTTTCCTTTTATTCGATGACTTTCGGCACGAGGTACAGGCCGTTTTCCACGGCCGGAGCGATCGCCTGGTAGGCATCACGCTGATTCTGTTCGCTCACGGCGTCGGCGCGCAGGCGCTGGGTGGCTTCCAACGGGTGGGCCAGTGGCTCGACGTCGGTGGTGTCGACTGACTGCATGGCATCGACCAGGCCGAGGATGTTGTTGAGGGTCGCGGTGGTTTGTGGAATCTCGTCCTCGGTCAGGCCGAGGCGGGCCAGATGGGCGATTTTTTCCACGTCGGAGCGCTCGAGCGCCATCGTGATTCTCCAGGAAGCGGGCGGTGACCAAGCGGAAACCGGGCAGGGAACGGACGCCGCACTAGGCGGTCAGATGCCGCGTTTTGAGGGCCTAAAGGCCCGGAAAAGCGGGCAATTTAGCACATGACGCGCCTTGCCCAAAAGGTCGCTCGTTGTTAGAGTTTGCCGCACTTTTTTACCCAGCGTTTTCATCGCGCTCTGTCTAGGGCTTCTTTCTCATGTTCAAGAAACTGCGTGGCATGTTTTCCAGCGATCTGTCGATCGACCTGGGCACTGCCAATACCCTGATCTATGTCCGCGAGCGTGGCATCGTCCTCAATGAACCCTCCGTGGTCGCCATTCGTAGCAGTGGCAACCAGAAATCCGTGGTGGCCGTCGGTACCGAGGCCAAGCGCATGCTGGGTCGTACTCCGGGCAACATCTCTGCCATTCGTCCGATGAAAGACGGCGTGATCGCCGACTTCAGCGTCTGCGAGAAGATGCTGCAGTACTTCATCAACAAGGTTCACGAGAACAGCTTCCTGCAGCCGTCGCCGCGCGTGCTCATCTGCGTGCCGTGCAAGTCTACCCAGGTGGAGCGCCGTGCCATCCGCGAATCTGCCCTTGGTGCCGGTGCGCGTGAAGTGTTCCTGATCGAAGAGCCGATGGCTGCTGCCATCGGTGCCGGCCTGCCGGTCGAAGAGGCCCGTGGTTCGATGGTTGTCGATATCGGTGGTGGTACCACTGAAATCGCCCTGATTTCTCTGAACGGTGTGGTTTACGCCGAATCCGTGCGTGTTGGCGGTGATCGCTTCGACGAAGCCATCATCACCTACGTGCGCCGCAACTACGGCTCGCTGATCGGCGAATCCACCGCCGAGCGTATCAAGCAGGAAATCGGTACTGCCTACGCCGGTGGCGATGTGCGTGAAGTCGATGTCCGTGGTCGCAACCTGGCCGAAGGCGTGCCGCGCAGCTTCACCTTGAACTCCAACGAGGTGCTGGAGGCTCTGCAGGAGTCCCTGGCGACCATCGTGCAGGCGGTCAAGAGCGCCCTGGAGCAGTCCCCGCCGGAGCTGGCGTCGGATATCGCCGAGCGCGGCCTGGTACTGACCGGTGGCGGCGCGCTGTTGCGCGACTTGGACAAGCTGCTGGCACAGGAAACCGGCCTGCCGGTGATCGTCGCCGAAGACCCGCTGACCTGCGTGGCGCGTGGTGGTGGCCGTGCACTGGAAATGATGGATCGTCACTCCATGGACTTGCTGTCCACCGAGTGATCTTTCCCGATGTGAGCCGAAGCCGGAAGCTGGTCCTTCCGGCTTTGTGTTTTCTAGCTGCCAGCAGAGGATAGCTGCCATCAAACCGCTATTTGCCAAAGGACCCTCGCTGGGCGTGCGACTGCTGGTGCTGGTCGTGCTCTCGGTCGTGTTGATGGTGGTGGATGCGCGTTTCCAGGTGCTTCATCCGCTGCGCTCACAGGTTGGTGTCATCACCGAGCCTGCCTATCGCATCGCCCGCATGCCTCTTACCCTGTGGGAGGCGGCTACCCAGCAGTTCACCAGCCGCAGCGAACTGGCGGCGGAGAACGAGAAGCTCAAGGCCGAGGCGCTGCTGATGCAGGGACGCCTGCAGAAACTGGCCACCCTCACCGAACAGAACGTGCGTCTGCGTGAGCTGCTCAACTCCGCGGCGCTGGTGGACGAACGGGTGCTGGTTACCGAGCTGATCGGCGTCGACCCCAATCCCTTTACCCATCGCATCTTGATCGACAAAGGCGAGAAGGATGGCGTGTTCATCGGCCAGCCGGTGCTCGACGCCCGCGGGCTGATGGGCCAGGTGGTCGAGGTAATGCCTTACACCGCTCGAGTCCTGTTGCTCACCGATACCAATCACAGTATTCCCGTGCAGGTAAACCGCAATGGCCTGCGGGCCATCGCCGCCGGTGGCGGCAACCCTGAGCGCCTGGAGCTGCGCCATGTGGCAGACACGGCTGATATAAAAGAGGGCGATCTGCTGGTCAGCTCCGGCATGGGGCAGCGCTTCCCGGCGGGTTACCCGGTGGCCACGGTAAGCGACGTCATCCACGATTCCGGTCAGCCCTTTGCCATCGTCCGTGCCGTACCCACGGCCGCGCTCAACCGCAGCCGCTACATGCTGCTGGTGTTTACCGATGAACGAACTCCGGAGGAGCGTGCTACCGAGGCGGCGGAAGCTCAAGAGGCCGTTGATCGCCAGGCTACCGATACAGCCCGGCAGTCCGGAGTCGCTCCCGCGCCTTCTACGCCTGTGCAGCCTGGCGCTACGCCACCAGCGGCAACTGCCGCGCCGACAACAGAACGGGAGGCGCAGTGATGGCGTTGGCAAGGGCTCGCAATGGCTGGGTGGTATGGGCCACGCTGATATTGGCGCTTCTGCTTGGCGTCGCTCCTGTTCCGCAATTCATGGAGATCGGCCGCCCGCTCTGGCTTGCCCTGTTTCTCTCTTTCTGGGTGCTGGCGCTGCCGCATCGCATAGGAATGATCAGTGCCTGGTGTCTCGGGCTGGTCGAGGATGTGCTGTTTGGCTCGCTGCTGGGGCAGAACGCGCTGATCCTGACTCTGATCACCTTCCTGGTGCTGTCTCTGCACCGGCGGCTGCAAATGTTCCCCATGTGGCAGCAGAGCTTGGTATTGCTGGTCGTCTTCGGCATCGCCCAGCTGGTGCAGCTCTGGCTCAATGCATTGGCGGGCAATCGGCCGCCAACCCTGGCCTTCGTCCTGCCGGCACTGATCAGCGCCTTGCTCTGGCCCTGGGTGTTCGCCATCCTGAGAGCACTGCAGCAGCGCTTTTCCGTGCATTGAGGGCGGCTCCGGCCTGACGGTCTCTCTCGTTTCTGCCCCTCATGTGAGCGGCGCATCGCCGCGAGGGTTCTGGCCGGCTTCCGCTATCTGCACCGCCCGCCAATCCCCACCACCATCTGACAGGAGATGCTCGCATGGCCACGCTTCACCTAGCCTCGGGCTCCCCCCGCCGGCGCGAGCTGCTGGCGCAGATTGGTGTGCCCTTCGTCACGCTAATCGCCTCCATTGATGAAACACCATTGCCCGCAGAGCCGGCGGAGCGCTATGTAGAGCGCCTGGCCAGGGAGAAGGCCATGGCCGGTCTGGCGGCGCTGGAGCCGTCGGCGGGTGCCGTGGTGCTCGGTGCCGATACGGCGGTGGTGCTCGACGGCCGTATTCTCGGCAAGCCGAACGACCGCGACGATGCCTTGTCTACGCTGGCTGCGTTGTCCGGTCGTGAACATCGGGTGCTCACCGCCGTGGCGCTGGCCAGTGGTGATCGGATCGAGTCGCTGGTGGTAATCAGCCGGGTGAGCTTTCGCAGGCTGCGCCATGGGGAAGCCGAGGCATACTGGGACACTGGTGAGCCGCGCGACAAGGCAGGCAGCTATGGTATTCAGGGGCTGGCCTCGGTGTTCGTCAGTCAGCTCGAAGGTAGTTATTCGGCCGTGGTCGGCCTGCCGCTGTGCGAGACCGCGCAGTTGCTGGAGGAGTTCGGAATTCCGTGCTGGCAGGCCTGACCTGCCAGCCTACAACAGAGAGAGTGGCGCAGCCCCGGGCCAGCCGCCGCGACGCGCAGAGTAGGACGCATGAGCGAAGAGATCCTGATCAACATCACGCCGATGGAGTCGCGCGTGGCGGTGGTGGAAAACGGTGTGCTGCAGGAGGTGCATGTCGAGCGCACCCAGAAGCGTGGCATCGTCGGCAATATCTACAAAGGCAAGGTGGTGCGGGTGCTGCCGGGTATGCAGGCAGCCTTCGTCGACATCGGCCTGGAGCGAGCGGCCTTCATTCATGCGGCCGAGATATCGACCCGGGAAGGCAGTGCCGTGGAGTCCATTGGCGCTCTGGTCCACGAGGGCCAGAGCCTGGTGGTGCAGGTGACCAAGGACCCGATCGGCACCAAGGGCGCGCGCCTGACAACCCACCTGTCCATTCCCTCGCGCTATCTGGTCTACATGCCTCGTACCTCGCATGTCGGTATATCCCTGAAGATCGAAGACGAAGCCGAGCGCGAGCGCCTCAAGCAGGTGGTGGCCGACTGCGTTGCCGCCGAAGGCATTGAGGAAGCCGGCGGCTTTATCCTCAGAACCGCCGCCGATGGCGCCGGGGCCGACGAGATCCTCGCTGACATTCGCTACCTGCGGCGCCTGTGGGAACAGATTGCCGCGCAGATGAAGACCGCAGCGACGCCTACGGTGATCTACGAAGACCTGTCCCTGGCCTTGCGCACCCTGCGTGATCTGGTCAACCCGAAGATCGAGAAGATTCGCATCGATTCGCGGGAAACCTTCGGCAAGATCACCCAGTTCGTCGACGAGCTGATGCCGGAGGTTGCCGACCGCCTGGAACACTACCCCGGCGAGCGGCCGATCTTCGACCTGTACGGCGTCGAGGACGAGATCCAGCGCGCCCTGGAGCGCAAGGTGCCACTGAAGTCCGGCGGTTACCTGATCGTCGATCCCGCGGAGGCGATGACCACCATCGACGTCAACACCGGCGCCTTCGTCGGCCACCGCACCCTCGAAGAGACCATCTTCAAGACCAACCTCGAAGCGGCCACCGCCATTGCCCGCCAGCTGCGTCTGCGCAACCTGGGCGGGATCATCATCATCGACTTCATCGACATGGAAGATGAAGAGCACCAGCGCCAGGTGCTGCGCACCCTGGAGAAGCAGCTGGAGCGCGATCACGCCAAGACCAACATCATCGGTATCACCGAGCTGGGCCTGGTGCAGATGACCCGCAAGCGTACCCGTGAAAGCCTCGAACAGGTGCTGTGCGAGCCGTGCAGCTGCTGCCAGGGCCGCGGCAAGCTGAAGACTCCGGAAACCATCTGCTACGAAATCTTCCGCGAGATCCTGCGCGAGGCCCGCGCCTACCAGGCCGAAGGCTATCTGGTGCTGGCCGAGCAGAAGGTGGTCGACCGCCTGCTCGACGAGGAATCGGGCAACGTCGCCGATCTGGAGGCCTTTATCGGTCGTACTATCAAGTTCCAGGTGGAGAGCATGTATTCCCAGGAACAGTACGATGTGGTGCTGCTTTGATTCGGCGCGTTGAATGAACTTCCTGCTTAGCCTGCTGGCCAGGTTGCTGCGCTGGGGCCTGGGCCTGTGCGCACTGGTTCTGGTGCTGGCCGCGCTCTATGTCAGCCTGGGGCGCGAGCTGGTGCCGCTGGTGGCCGAGTACCGTGACGAAGTCGAGGCCAAGGCCGCTGCTGCGCTGAATATGCCGCTCGCCATCGGCAGCCTGGAAGGCAACTTGCGTGGCCTGGCACCTGTACTCACCGCCCACGACGTGCTGGTCGGCGAAGGCGCCAGTGTTGTGCGCCTGGACCAGGTGCGGCTGGTGCCGGACGTATTGGCCAGCCTGCTGGCGCGCGCGCCGCGCATTGCCAACCTCCAGGTCGAGGGCTTGCAGCTGAGCCTGCGCCAGGATGCCGAAGGGCGCTGGGCGGTCGAGGGCCTGCCGAGGCGAGAGCCAGCCAAGCCAATCGATCCGCAGAAGTTGATCGATGCTCTGGGCATGCTCGACAAGGTCTCCCTGCTGGGCAGCCAGTTGACCTTCGAACCCTTCGATCAGCCACCGCAGAGCCTTACCTACATCGATCTGACTCTGCGCAGCGGCAGCGTGCGCCAGCGTCTGGATGGACGCCTGCGGCTGCCGGACGGCCAGCCATTGGCGTTCAATCTGCGCGTACGCCTCGATCGCCAGGATTGGCGTGCCAGCAGCGCCGACGTCTACCTCAGCCTTCCGCAGAGCGACTGGGCGGCGTGGTTGCCCAGAGGGCTGACCCGTGACTGGAAACTGAGCAAGGCCCAGGCTGGCGGCGAATTCTGGCTGCAGTGGGCTCAGGGGCAGGTACAACGCGGTGCTGCACGTATGCATGCGCCAGAGATTCAGGGCGCCCTTGCCACGCACCAGGCCGTGCAGGTCCGCGACCTGGGTTTGAGCGCCTATTTCGAGCGACGTGCCGATGGCTTCGATCTGCTGGTCGATGCCCTGGCCATGAGCCTGGGGGAGACCCGCTGGGGTGAGGTTCAGTTGGCGCTGACCCAGCAGCTTGATGCTGGGGGGCAGGTTGAACGCTGGAAGTTGACCGCCGACCACCTTGATTTGACGCCGCTGACCCCGGTGATCCTGGCATTGGCGCCTCTCTCAGAGATTGCCGCGGAGGCGGTTACCGAGCTGCGGCCACGCGGTGTGCTGCGTAACCTGCAACTGGACTACCTGCCGCAGCTGACCGATACCAGCCGAGTGCAGTTCTCCAGCAACCTTGACCGGGTCAGCATTGGTGCCTGGCATGGCGTGCCTGCGGTGGAGAATGCCAGCGGTAGTGTGCGCGGCGACCTGGGTGGCGGCGAGGGGCTGGCCGCCAGCGAGAACTTCGGCCTGCACTTCCCCACCCTGTTCCCGGAGATGTGGCACTACCGCCAGGCAGGCGCCACGTTGCGCTGGAAACTGAGCGACGAGGGTTTCACCCTGTACAGCCCCTATCTGCAGGTGGTGGGGGAGGAGGGGCGTATCGCCGGCGACTTCATGGTCCGGCTTTTGAAAGATCCGGCGCTGGAAGACTACATGGACCTGCGCGTAGGCCTGCAGGACGGCGACGCGCTCAAAGCCAAGAAATACCTGCCGACCCGCTCTCCGGGCCTCAGCCCGGCCCTGGGTGAGTGGTTGAACGAGTCCATTCGTGCTGGCCACATCGACGATGGCTGGTTCCAATACCAGGGCTCGCTGGCCAAGGGAGCGCCGGATACCTCCCGCAGCATCAGCCTGTACTTCCTGGTCGACGGTGCCGAACTGGCCTTCCAGCCTGGCTGGCCGGTATTGCGCGATGCACGCGGCGAAGTACTGATCGAGGACGATGGCGTCGATGTACGGGTTCCCGAGGCGCGTATCCTCGACAGCCGCGTCCATGACGTGCTGGTCAATGTGCCTAGGGCGCCGCCGGGGCAGCCCCCACGCCTGGCACTGGATGGTGAGCTGGAGAGCAGCCTGCCGGATGCCTTGAAAATTCTGCAGGAAGCACCGATCGGTACTGCCGATATCTTCGCGGGCTGGCAGGGCACGGGTCCGCTGAGCGGTAGGCTGAAGCTGGACATACCACTGGCCAAGGGGCAGCAGAATCCCCAGGTACAGGTGGATTTTGCCACCGAGGGCGCGCAGCTGCAGATCAGTACGCCCAAGCTGGCCCTGAGCCAGATCAAGGGTGCGTTCCGCTTCAATACGGCTAGCGGTCTTAGCGCCCCGGACATCCGCGCCCATGCGCTGGGCCACGCCGTGCGCGGCCGTGCCCTGGCCGAGGGTTCGCGTGGCAATGCGCGCACCCGCATAGAGGCCAGCGGCAAGATTCCTCTGCCCCAGCTCACCGGTTGGCTCGGTCTGGCTCAGCCCTTGCCGCTCAAGGGTGAAATCCCCTACAGACTCGATCTGGCGCTGGGGGGGGATGACAGTCAGTTGCGCATCGAATCCGATCTTAAGGGGCTGGCTGTGGAGTTGCCTGCCCCCTTCGCGAAGGCAGCCGTCGAGTCGCACAACGCCACCTGGCGCATGACTCTGCAAGGGAGCGAGCGCCGCTATTGGTTCGACTATGCCGATGTCGCCAGCCTGGCCTTCGCCGCCCCGACGGGGCAGGCGTTCCAGGGCCGCGGAGAACTGCGCCTGGGTGGTGAGCCTGCGACGCTTCCGTCCGGTCAGGGAGTACGGGTCGTCGGGCGCATCGCCGAGCTCGACTGGAACTCCTGGCAGGCTGCGGCTCAGCCATATGTCGGGCTGGCCGGTGACGGGCAGAATCGCCGACTGTTCCGTGGCGCCGACCTGGCCATCGGCCGCTTCAACGGCTTCGGCACTCAGGTCGACAATCTCGGTGTTCAGTTGGCGCGGGCCGATACCGGCTGGCAATTGGGGCTGAACAGCGCCCTGTTGGAGGGTCAGGTGCTACTGCCGGACGGCAAGGATGCGCCCATCGTCCTCGATCTGGCACGACTGAGCTTCCCGCCCGCCGAGCCGCGCCGCGAGGAGGCCGCCGACGAACCGGACAAGCCGGACCTGCTGGGCGCCGTCGATCCACGGCAGATTCCTGCCCTTGATGTGCGCATTGCCAAAGTCATGCAGGGCGATGACCTGGTCGGCGCCTGGTCGCTCAAGTCCCGGCCCACGGCCAACGGCGCGCAGTTCAGCGACCTGTCGTTGCAGCTCAAGGGCCTGAAGCTCGGCGGCAGTGCCGGATGGGAGGGGGCGCCTGGTGCCAGCAGCAGCTGGTACAAGGGCCGGCTGGAAGGCAAGGACCTGGCCGATGTACTCAGCGCCTGGGGCTATGCCCCCAGCGCCACCAGTGAGCGCTTCCGTCTGGATGTGGATGCCACATGGCCCGGCTCACCGGCATGGTTCAGCATGAAGCGCCTGTCCGGTCGCCTCGACGCCAGCCTGCGCAAGGGGCAGTTCGTCGAGGTACAGGGCTCGGCTTCGGCTCTGCGCGTATTCGGCCTGCTCAACTTCAACTCCATCAGCCGCCGCTTGCGCCTGGATTTCTCCGATCTGCTTGGCAAGGGCTTCAGCTACGACACCACCAAGACTCTACTGGTCGGCAAGAGCGGCGTGTTCGTGACCCGCGAGCCGCTGCGGGTGGTCGGGCCGTCCAGCACCCTGGAGCTGGACGGCACGCTGGACATGGCCCGCGACCAGATTGATGCCAAGCTGCTGGTGACCCTGCCGGTGACCAACAATCTGCCGCTGGCGGCGCTGATCGTCGGCGCGCCGGCGGTAGGTGGCGCGCTGTTCGTGGTCGACAAGTTGCTGGGTGATCGTGTGGCCCGCTTCGCCAGCGTGCAGTACACGGTCAAAGGGCCTTGGCACGAGCCCGAGATCAGCTTCGACAAGCCGTTCGAGAAACCTCGGTGAGGCCAGCTCGGACGACTTGCGGTAGCATGCAGGCAAGGAGGCGTTCATGTCCCTCGCCGTAATCCAGATGGTCAGCCAGGACGATGTCCTGGCCAATCTCGCCGCCGCCCGTTGCCTGCTCGCAGAGGCGGCCGAGCGCGGTGCGCGCCTCGCCGTACTGCCGGAAAACTTCGCCGCCATGGGCCGCCGCGACCAGGCTGACCTCGGTCGTGCCGAGGCCGCCGGCACCGGCCCGATCTTGCCCTGGTTGAAACAGACCGCCCGCGACCTCAGGTTGTGGATAGTCGCTGGCACCATTCCCCTGCCACCGGACGCCCGGCCTGAGGCCAAGGCGCATGCCTGCTCGCTGCTGGTCGACGAGCATGGCGAGCGGGTGGCGCGCTACGACAAGCTGCACCTGTTCGACGTGGATGTGGCCGACAGCCGCGGTCGTTACCGCGAGTCCGACGACTACGCCTTCGGCGAGCAGGTGGTGGTGGCCGAGACGCCCGTGGGGCGCCTGGGCCTGAGCGTGTGCTACGACCTGCGCTTCCCCGAGCTGTACAGCCGGCTGCGCGAGGCTGGCGCCGAACTGATCAGCGCGCCGGCGGCCTTCACCGCCGTCACTGGTGCCGCCCACTGGCAGGTGCTGACCCGCGCCCGAGCCATCGAGACCCAGTGCTACCTGCTGGCGGCGGGACAGGGCGGTACGCACCCGGGCGGCCGCGAGACCTTCGGCCACTCGGCGATCATCGATCCCTGGGGGCGGGTACTGGCCGAACAGACACAAGGCGAAGCGGTACTGCTCGCCGAACGCGATGCCGCCGAGCAGGCGGCCGTGCGCCAGCGCATGCCGGTGGCACGACACAGACGATTCATTGCGCCGGCCGAGCCCGGTCCGGCGCCCACGGAGCAGTTATGAGCGACATCCTCGGCCGCGTCAGCGGCCACCTGCTGGCCCCCGGCAACCTGACCATCGAGCAGTTGCCGGCAATTCTCGGCGAACTGGCCGGCCCTGGCATCGACGCGGCCGATCTGTACTTCCAGAGCCAGGTCTCCGAGTCCTGGGTGCTGGAGGACGGCATCGTCAAGGAAGGCAGCTTCAACCTCGACCAGGGCGTGGGTGTGCGCGCCCAGTCCGGCGAGAAGACTGGTTTCGCCTACAGCAACGCTATCCATGCCGAGGCCCTGAGCCAGGCGGCCCGCGCCGCCCGTTCGATCGCCCGCGCCGGCCAGCAGGGCCGCGTGCAGGCCTTCGCCAGCCCGGCGGTGATCGCTCTGTATGGTCAGGACAACCCCCTGGAGGTGCTGGAGCGCGCCGAGAAGGTCGAGCTGCTCAAGCGCATCGACGTATTCACCCGCACCCTCGACCCGCGCATCAAGCAGGTCACCGTCAGCCTGGCCGGTGTCTGGGACCACGTGCTGGTGGCCGCCAGCGATGGCAGCCTGGGGGCCGACATCCGTCCGCTGGTGCGCTTCAACGTCAGCGTCATCGTCGAGCAGAATGGCCGCCGCGAGCGTGGCGGCCACGGTGGCGGCGGGCGTAGCGACTACCGCTACTTCCTTGAACAGGACGGCAACGGCGAAGAGCGCGCCATGGGCTACGCGCGTGAGGCGCTGCGCCAGGCCCTGATCAATCTGGAAGCGGTCCCCGCGCCAGCCGGCACCCTGCCGGTGGTGATGGGCGCCGGCTGGTCCGGCGTGCTGCTGCACGAGGCGGTCGGTCACGGCCTGGAAGGCGACTTCAACCGCAAGGGCAGCTCGGCCTACAGCGGCCGCGTTGGCCAGTCGGTGGCGTCCAAGCTGTGCACCATAGTCGATGACGGCACCCTGGCCGGTCGTCGCGGTTCGCTGAGCCTGGACGACGAAGGCACGCCGACCCAGTGCACCACGCTGATCGAGAACGGCGTGCTCAAGGGCTACATGCAGGACAAACTCAACGCACGTCTGATGGGTGTGGCGCCGACCGGCAATGGCCGCCGCGAGTCCTACTCGCACCTGCCGATGCCGCGCATGACCAACACCTACATGCTGGCCGGCGAGAGCGATCCGGAAGAGATCATCCGCTCGGTGAAGCGCGGAATCTACTGCGCCAACCTCGGCGGTGGCCAGGTGGATATCACCAGCGGCAAGTTCGTGTTCTCCACCAGCGAGGCCTACCTGATCGAGGACGGCAAGATCACCGCGCCGGTCAAGGGCGCGACCCTGATCGGCAACGGCCCGGAAGCGATGAGCAAGGTGTCCATGGTCGGCAACGACCTGGCCCTGGACAGCGGTGTGGGCACCTGCGGCAAGGACGGTCAGTCGGTGCCAGTGGGCGTCGGCCAGCCGACCCTGAAGATCGACGCGATCACCGTGGGTGGCACCGGCGCCTGAGGCGCCGGCGCGGTACGCGCCCGGTGATCCGGGCCGGAGGGAAGGTTTAACGCAGGCCGCGCTGGACTTCGTCCAGGTCGCGGATGTACTTGAAGACCTTGCGCGCAGCGGCTGGCGGTTTGTTCCGCGCCGCCTCGTGCTGGGCATGACGGATCAGGCTGCGCAGGTGCTGGCGGTCGGCTTCCGGGTAGTCGGCGACGAAGCTTTCCAGTGTGGTGTCGTCACCGGTGATCAGGCGATCGCGCCAGCGCTCGAGGGCGTGGAAGCGTTCGTTGTACTCGCGGGTGGAACTGTCGACCTGGTCGATCAGGGCAAGGATGCCCTCGATGTCTTGGTCGCGCATGAGCTTGCCGATGAACTGGACGTGGCGTTTCTTGGCGGCATTGGCCGTGTGTTTCGGGGCCTCGGCCAGGGCTTTGCGCAGGCCGTCGGTGATCGGCAGCTTGGCGACCAGGTCGGGCTTGAGGGTGGTCAGGCGAGCACCGAGATCCTGCAGGGCATGCAGCTCGCGCTTGATCTGTGTCTTGCTCTTCTCGCCGGAGAAGTCTTCGTCGTATGAATCAGCCATGGGGGCGGTCCGAATGGAAACGCCGCCATGATAACCAGTCAGGGAGGGCCTGTCCGCAGCGGACCGGCCGCCCGTCGTTGGAGTGCAACATGAGTTCAGCACAAGCAGTGGGCCCGCAGGCCCTGCCGGACCTGCAGGCGCAGGTCGAACAGATCATCGCCGAGGCGCGCCGCCAGGGCGCCAGCGCCTGCGAAGTGGCGGTGTCGATGGAGCAGGGCCTTTCCACCACGGTGCGCCAGGGCGAGGTGGAAACGGTCGAGTTCAACCGCGACCAGGGCTTCGGCATCACCCTGTATGTCGGCCAGCGTAAGGGCTCGGCCAGCACGTCGGCCAGCGGTGAGGCGGCGATTCACGAGACGGTGGCGGCGGCCCTGGCCATCGCCAAGCATGCATCGGAAGACAGCTGCGCCGGCCTGGCCGATGCCGCACTGATGGCCCGTGAACTTCCCGAACTGGATCTCTACCACCCCTGGGCGATTGCGCCGGAGCAGGCGGTGGAGTTGGCCCTGGCCTGCGAGGCGGCGGCCTTCGCCACCGACAAACGCATCAGCAACGCCGATGGCACCAGCCTCAGTACCCACCAGGGCTGCCGGGTTTACGGCAACAGCCACGGCTTCGTCGGCGGCTACGCCAGTACCCGCCACAGCCTGAGCTGCGTGATGATCGCCGAGGGCGACGGGCAGATGCAGCGCGACTACTGGTACGACGTCAATCGTCAAGGCGAGCTGCTGGCCGACCCGGCGAAGATCGGCCGCCTGGCCGCCGAACGCAGCGTGGCGCGCCTCGGCGCGCGCCCGGTGCCAACCTGCGAGGTGCCGGTGCTGTTTGCGCCGGAACTGGCCACCGGCCTGTTTGGCCACTTCCTCGCCGCCGTTTCCGGCGGCAACCTGTATCGCCACTCCTCGTTCCTGGAGGGCGCGCTGGGTCAGCGTCTGTTCCCCGAATGGTTGAACCTCGACGAGCGCCCGCACATCCCAAGAGCCATGGGTAGCGCCACCTTCGACGGCGATGGCCTGGCCACCTACGCCAAGCCGTTCGTAGCCGGCGGCGAGCTGGTGTCCTACATCCTGGGTACCTACTCCGGGCGCAAGCTGGGCCTGCCCAGCACAGCCAACGCTGGCGGTGTACATAACCTGTTCGTCAGCCATGGCGCGGAGGACCAGAAGGCGCTGTTGCGTCGCATGGGACGCGGCCTGCTGGTCACCGAGCTGATGGGGCAAGGCCTCAACATGGTGACCGGCGACTACTCGCGCGGTGCCGCCGGCTTCTGGGTGGAAAACGGCGAGATCCAGTTCCCGGTGCAGGAGGTGACCATTGCCGGCAACCTGCGCGAGATGTTCCGCCAGATCGTCGCCGTTGGCAGCGATCTTGAGTCGCGCGGCAACATCCGCACCGGCTCGGTGCTGATTGAGCGGATGACCGTCGCCGGTAGCTGATCACCGCTGCCGCCCAGCCAGGCCCGGCGCTCTGCCCTAGGACGCCGGGCTTTTTCATGCCCGTCGAAAGGTTAGTCCCTACTCTTTGTGTATTGATTATTCTTCTCAATCGAGAATAAATATCATTATTCGGTCAGAGTGGACGCCCATGTCCTTTCCATTTTTCACCCCCTGTCTCGATTGCTGGCACTGGCAAGGTTTCCGCATTCGCTGCGCGCTGCTACCAGACGAGCCGCGCCTGCTCGACCAGCACGAGTTCCACGGCCATCAACTGGCCGCCCAGGGGCGGATAGAGCCCTGGCAGCTATCTGTACTGACCCTGGAGTTGCTGCTGGACACGGCCAGCGATGTGGCGCTGCCCTGGCACTGGCGCAACCTCTGCCTCGACCGCGCCTGGCGACCACTCCATGGCCTGCAGTATCTCGCCCACGACCTCGAACAGCAGCGCACGCACATCCGCCTGCGCAACCGGCTAGCGACCCTGAACCTGTCGCCATCTCTCTCATTCAACGAGCCATTAGAAGGACATCCCTATGAATGACACCCGCATCGAACGCGACAGCATGGGCGAGCTGGAAGTGCCGGCGACGGCGCTGTATGGCGCGCAGACTCAGCGTGCGGTGAACAACTTCCCGGTGTCCGGGCAACGTATGCCGGCAGCCTTCATCCGTGCGCTGATCCTGGCCAAGGCTGCCGCGGCGCGGGCCAACGTCGAGCTGGAACAACTTTCGCCAGCCCAGGGCGATGCCATCGTCGCGGCCTGCCAGCAGCTGCTTGAGGGCGACTTCATGGCGCACTTCCCGGTCGACGTTTTTCAGACCGGTTCCGGCACCAGTTCCAACATGAACGCCAACGAGGTGATCGCCACCCTGGCCAGCCGCATCCTCGGCGACAAGGTCGGCGCCAACGACCACGTCAACTGCGGGCAGAGCAGCAATGACATCATTCCCACCACCATCCACGTCAGCGCCGCCATCGAGCTGAACGAGCGTCTGCTTCCGGCGCTGGGCCATCTGCTGACTGTGCTCTGCGACAAGTCGCTGGAAGTGCAGCCCTTCGTGAAGACCGGGCGTACCCACCTGATGGACGCCATGCCGGTGCGCATGAGCCAGGTGCTGGATGGCTGGGGCCAACAGATCCAGGCCAATATCCAGCACCTGCGCGCCCTGCAGCCGAGCTTGCAGGCGCTGGCGCAGGGCGGCACCGCCGTGGGTACGGGTGTCAATGCCCACCCGCGCTTCGCCGAGCATTTCTGCCGCGAGCTGAGTGCGCTGAGCGGAGTGACCTTCAGCACCGGCACCAACTTCTTCGCGCTGATTGGTTCGCAGGACACCGCTGTAGCCATCTCCGGTCAACTGAAGACCGTGGCGGTGTCGCTGATGAAGATTTCCAATGACCTGCGCTGGATGAACTCGGGTCCGCTCGCCGGTCTCGCCGAGATCGAGCTGGAAGCGTTGCAGCCGGGCTCCTCGATCATGCCGGGCAAGGTCAACCCGGTGATCCCGGAGGCGGCGGCGATGGTCGCTGCTCAGGTGATCGGCAACGACGCTGCTATCGCCATCGCTGGGCAGTCCGGCAACTTCGAGCTGAACGTGATGCTGCCGCTGGTGGCCGACAACCTGCTGCATAGCATCCAGCTGCTGAGCAATGTCAGCCATTTGTTGGCTGATCGCGCCATCGCCACTTTCAAAGTCAATCAGCCGAAGCTCAAGGAGGCGTTGGATCGCAACCCGATCCTGGTCACTGCGCTCAATCCGATCATCGGTTACCTCAAGGCCGCCGATATTGCCAAGCAGGCTTACCGCGAGGGGCGACCGATCATCGAGGTTGCTCTGGAGAACACCGATCTGTCGCGGCAGCAGCTGGAACAACTGCTCAATCCGGAGAAGCTCACCGAAGGCGGCCTTTAAGGTCGCCACCATCCGCCGTGTGCGAGGAGGTCAGGCAATGGAGCACTGGAAAAGAACCATTGAGGCAGGCAATCGCTGTTACGTCGAGGGCGACTGGGTACAGGCGCGCGAACTCTACCTGCAGGCGCTGGCCGAGGCTCAGGTGCTGTTCGGACGCTGGGCCGACCACGACATGGCGGTCGCCGCCTTCGTCATCTCCCATCACAACCTGGCAGACCTGCACCTGATGCTCGGCCAGCCGGAGGAGGCTGCCGAAAACCTTTGCGCCAGCCATGAGCGCCTGCTGCAGGCCCTGGCTGATGCGTCATTGGTTGAGGAGTTGCGCACCGCTGCGATGCACCACAGCCGGCGCACCTATCTGGAGCTCCTGCAGTTCATTGCCGAGCACGGCGCTTTTCCGCGTACTGATCGGCTACTCGGAGCGCCACAACGTCATGCCGGGCAACGACGCTCTGCGGGTGCAGCCGATCCCGGCCGCCATTATCACTAAGGAGAACCACATGCCTCATAGCCTGCCAGCGTTGCCCTATGCCTACGATGCTCTGGAGCCGCACATTGATGCGCAAACCATGGAAATCCATCACAGCAAGCACCACCAGACCTACATCAACAACCTGAACGCCGCGCTCGAAGGGTCGTCCTATGTCGAGTGGCCGGTGGAACAGCTACTGGCGCGCCTGGCCGAGCTGCCGCAGGCGCTGCACGCCGCAGTGATAAACCAAGGCGGTGGGCATGCTAACCACACCCTGTTCTGGACGGTAATGGCACCCTCCGGTGGCGGTGAGCCGAGAGGCGAGCTGGCTGGGGCGATCGAGGCGCAGTTAGGTGGTTTTGCGGCGTTCAAGGAGGCCTTCACCAAGGCTGCGCTGAGCCGCTTCGGCAGTGGTTGGGCATGGCTCAGCGTTACCCCGGACAAACATCTGGTGGTGGAAAGCAGTGCCAACCAAGACAGCCCTCTGATGCACGGCAATACGCCGATCCTCGGGCTGGATGTGTGGGAGCACGCCTACTACCTGCGCTATCAGAACCGCCGACCGGAATACATCGGCGCCTTCTACAACGTGGTCGATTGGCATGAGGTGGCGCGCCGCTACCGCGATGCCCTGTCGGCCGGATGAGCGGAGCGTGAACGGCATGTTGCAGAGCTCTTCTTCGACCGGAGGTCGGACCTTGCGCTATCTGATCGGCTTCTCGCTGGTGCTGCTCGGCTGCAGCCTGCTGCTGCAGGCCAGTACGGTGGCCGAGCAGGTGATCGAGCCGCAGATCTGGCGAGCGCTGCAAGGTGGCTTGCTGTGCGCCTTGGGCACGGCGCTGGGAGCATTGCCGGTGCTGTTCATGCGCAGCATCTCGACCCGATTCGCCGATACCCTGCTGGGTTTCGGCGGCGGTGTGATGCTGGCCGCTACTGTATTCTCCTTGCTGATCCCTGCGTTGGGCGCGGCCGAAAGCCTAGGCTTCTCCAAGTGGGGTGCCGGGTTTCTCGCCAGCCTCGGTCTGCTGATCGGTGCCGGTGCGCTGTTCGGCCTGGGACGTTGCCTGCCTGAAGTGCAGATGCGTGCGGCCAATGGGGAGCTGCAGGTATTGGCGCCGAATATCCTGCTGTTCGTGGTGGCTATCGTTCTACACAACATCCCGGAAGGCATGGCAGTCGGTGTGTCTGCTGGTGCCGGGCTGGACGGGGCGGACTCCCTGGCCATGGGTATCGCCCTGCAGGATCTGCCCGAGGGGCTGATCATCGCCTTGGTGCTGGTCGGCGGAGGGATGGGGCGGGGTAAGGCACTGTTGATAGGCGCGGCGTCTGGCCTTGTCGAGCCGCTGTTCGCGGTGCTCTGTGCCTGGCTGGTGGGCGTTTCTGCGTTGTTGCTGCCGTGGGGGCTGGCGCTGGCGGCTGGTGCCATGCTGTTCGCCGTGGTTCACGAGATCATTCCCGAGTCTCACCGCAAGGGATACGCCACGGAGGCCAGCATGGGGCTGGCAGCAGGCTTCTGCCTGATGATGGTGCTGGATACTGCGCTGGGCTGAAGCGCTATTCGCCCTCGTCGAACTTGTTGTCGATCAGGGCGACGAGGGCATCCAGAGCTTCTTCGTCTCGCTCACCTTCACTGGACAGGAGCAGGATGGTGCCCTTGCCGGCTGCCAACATCATCACTGACATTATGCTCTTGCCATCCACCTGGCTTTCCGCGGTCCGGCCGACTCGAATCTGGCAGGGGAAGGCACTGGCCACGCCGACGAATTTGGCAGCGGCGCGGGCATGCAGGCCGAGCTTGTTGACGATGGTGATCTCGCGAGAGGGCATTGCGGTCCTTAGCCAAGGTCGCGGTGGCGAACCTGGACATTCTTCAATACGGGTTTCAGGGCTTCGCCCAGGCGATTGGCCAGGTACACCGAGCGGTGGTGGCCGCCGGTGCAGCCGATAGCGATAGTCACGTAGGAGCGATTGCTGGCGGCGAAGCGCGGTAGCCACTTGTTCAGGTAGGCGTAAATGTCCTGATACATCTCCTCTACATCCGCTTGCGCAGCCAGGTATTCGGCTACTGGCGCTTCAAGCCCGGACATGTCTCGCAGGTCCGGTTTCCAGTACGGGTTGGGCAGGCAGCGCACGTCGAACACAAGGTCGGCGTCCACCGGCATGCCCCGCTTGAAGCCGAACGATTCGACCAAGAAGGCGGTACCCGGTTCCGGCTGGTTGAGCAGGCGCAGCTTGATGATGTCGCGCAGCTGGTAGAGGTTCAGGTGAGTGGTGTCGATCTTCAGGTCGGCGAGATCGATGATGGGCGCGAGCAACTGCGCCTCGTCACGAATGGCCTCGGCCAGGGCGCGATCTTCATTGGTCAGTGGGTGGCGTCGGCGGGTCTCCGAGAAGCGCTTGAGCAGCGTCTCTTCATCGGCGTCGAGGTAAAGCACATCGCAGCGGATATGGCGTGCACGGACCTCATCGAGCAGCTCTGGAAAACGCTTGAGCTGGCTCGGCAGGTTGCGTGCATCCACGGAAACGGCAACCTGGGGGTGCAGCAGCTCTGTCTGCAGCAGGGCTCGCTCGGCCAGGTCTGGCAGCAGGCCCGCAGGAAGGTTGTCGATGCAATAGAAACCGTTGTCTTCCAGCACATCGAGGGCGGTGCTCTTGCCCGAGCCGGAACGTCCGCTGACGATGATCAGACGCATGCCGCCCCCATGCTCAATGGCCGTTCTGTACGTCGACCACAACCTGGTACAGGCTCTCGTTGCTCTGCGCCTGGCGCAGACGCTCACGGACTTCGCTGCGGTCGAGCATGCTGGCAATCTGGCGCAGCAGCTCCAGGTGTTCGTCGGTCGCGGCTTCCGGGACCAGCAGCACGAACAGCAGGTCTACCGGAGCACCGTCGATGGCGTCGAAATCCACTGCCGCATCCAGATGCAGAACTGCGCTGATCGGTGCGTTACATCCAGCCAGGCGGCAATGGGGAATGGCGATGCCGTTGCCGAAGCCGGTGGAGCCGAGCTTCTCGCGGGCGATCAGGTTTTCGAAGATGTCCTGGGCGTCCAGATCGGTGAGATCGCGGGCGACCAGATTGGCAATCTGTTCGAGTACACGTTTCTTGCTGCCTCCCGGCACGCTCACCAGGGAACGTGCGGGAGTCAGAATGGTTTCGAGTCGGATCATCTGAGAGGGGCTATCAGCGAGCGGTGGCGCCTTGCAGGCGACCCAGCTGCTTTTCCTTGTGCTTGATCAGTTGGCGGTCGAGTTTGTCGGTCAGCAGGTCAATGGCGGCGTACATGTCTTCGTGTTCGGCGTTGGCCACGATTTCGCCGCCGGCAATGTGCAGGGTAGCTTCGATCTTCTGCTTCAGCTTCTCGACCTCCATGATGACCTGCACGTTGGTGATCTTGTCGAAATGGCGTTCCAGCCGGCTCAACTTCTCGCCGACGTAGTCACGCAGGGCGTCGGTCACATCCAGTTGATGTCCACTGATGTTGACTTGCATAACGCATCTCCTTGTTGCCTTGTGTAAGAGACAGGCTGTCGTACCTGCCGCCGAAACACGCTGGCTTGGAGGTTGCTGCACTGCGGGCCGTGGCTTCCCCATGGCAGGGTATCCGGCGCTCGATCGGTGTGCAGAAAACCTTCCGCTCAGGGCCGCTTACATCAGTCGCTTGCGTTCACTGGACGGCGCGATGCCGAGCGATTCGCGGTACTTGGCGACGGTGCGGCGGGCTACCTGAATGCCCTGTGCCTCCAGTAAACCAGCGATCTTGCTGTCGCTCAACGGCTTTTTCGCGTTTTCCGCCGCCACCAGTTTTTTGATGATGGCGCGGATTGCGGTGGACGAGCATTCGCCGCCTTCCGACGTGCTGACGTGGCTGGAGAAGAAGTACTTCAGCTCGTAGATGCCACGTGGGGTATGCATGAACTTCTGCGTGGTGACACGCGAGATGGTCGACTCATGCATACCCACCGCCTCGGCGATGTCATGCAGGACCAGGGGCTTCATGGCCTCGTCACCGTAGTCGAGGAAACCGCGCTGGTGCTCGACGATCTGCGTCGCCACCTTCATCAGGGTCTCGTTGCGGCTCTGCAGGCTCTTGATGAACCAGCGTGCCTCCTGCAGCTGGTTGCGCATGAAGGTGTTGTCGGCACTGGAGTCGGCGCGGCGGACGAAGCCGGCGTACTGCGGGTTGACGCGTAGGCGCGGTACCGCCTCCTGGTTCAGCTCCACCAGCCACCGCTCGTTGTGCTTGCGCACGATCACGTCGGGCACCACGTACTCTGGTTCGCTGGCCTCGATCTGCGAGCCTGGGCGCGGGTTGAGGCTCTGGATCAGCTCGATTACCTGGCGCAGCTCATCTTCCTTGAGCTTCATACGGCGCATCAGCTGGCTGTAGTCTCGACCGCCGAGTAGGTCGAGATACTCGCCGGCGAGTTTCTGGGCTTCGCCCAGCCACGGGGTGCTGGGTGGCATCTGGCGCAACTGCAGAAGCAGGCATTCGCGCAGATCCCGCGCTCCGATTCCAGCGGGTTCGAAATGCTGGATACGACGCAGTACAGCCTCGACCTCGTCGGCCTCGATCTCCAATTCCGGGTCGAAGGATTCGACGATCTCATCGATCGTTTCTTCCAGGTAACCCTGATTGTTGATGCAGTCGATGATGGTGACGCCGATCAGTTTGTCGGTATCGGACATGGGTACCAGGTTGAGCTGCCACAGTAGGTGGCTCTGCAAGCTCTCGCCAGCAGAAGTGCGCGTGGTGAAGTCCCACTCGTCATCATCGTTGCTTGGCAGGCTGCTGGCACTTGTCTGGTAGACGTCTTCCCAGGCGGTGTCGACGGGCAGTTCGCTAGGAATGCGGTCGTGCCACTCGCCGTCTTCCGCACTCTCGTTGTTGTTTACCGCAACGGTGCTGTCCTGGAAGTTGGAGCTGTCCTGCTGGGGTGGGCCGGCCTGTTCGGCGGCATCGGCCATGGGATCGGAATTGTCGAAGTCTTCGCCTTCCTCCTGGCGCTCCAGCATGGGATTGGACTCCAGCGCTTCCTGGATTTCCTGCTGAAGATCCAGGGTTGAGAGCTGGAGGAGGCGAATGGCTTGTTGCAGCTGCGGTGTCATCGTCAGCTGCTGGCCCATTTTGAGGACTAGCGACGGTTTCATGGTGTGGGGCTGGATACCTTGTTCACTTGCCGGCGCGTGGCGCCATCCACTGCAGGGCGGCGAGCCGCCCTAGGAAGCAAATTATATGCCTGACCTTGAATGATTCTAGCCCTTTGCGCAAGCCCTTGGGTGGGGCTCGGGTTCAGAGGCGGAATTCGTGTCCGAGATAGACTTCTTTGACCAGTTGGTTGGCCAGGATGGCCTCGGCATCGCCCTCGGCGATCAGCTGCCCGTCATTGACGATGTAGGCGGTCTCGCAGATGTCCAGGGTCTCCCGTACGTTGTGATCGGTGATCAGTACGCCGATGCCCTTGGCCTTGAGGTGGTGGATGATCTGCTTGATGTCGCCGACCGATATCGGGTCCACGCCGGCGAAAGGTTCGTCGAGCAGGATGAACTTCGGCTCGGTGGCCAGGGCGCGGGCGATCTCCACGCGGCGACGTTCGCCGCCGGACAGGCTCATGCCGAGGCTATCGCGGATATGGTTGATGTGGAATTCCTGCAGCAGGGACTCCAGGGCGCCCTGCCGGCCGGCCCGGTCGAGGTCCTTGCGAGTCTCGAGAATGGCCATGATGTTGTCGGCGACGCTCAGCTTGCGGAAGATCGAGGCTTCCTGGGGCAGGTAGCCGATGCCGGAGCGCGCTCGACCATGCATGGGCTGGTGGCTGATGTCTTGGCTGTCGATCAGTACGCGGCCCTGATCGGCCTGGACCAGGCCGACGATCATGTAGAAGCAGGTGGTCTTGCCTGCGCCGTTGGGGCCGAGCAGGCCGACGATCTGGCCGCTGTCGATGGACAGGCTTACATCACGAACCACCTGACGACCCTTGTAGCTCTTGGCCAGGTGCTGAGCTTTGAGTGTTGCCATTACTGCGCCTGCCCCGGCTGGTCGCCTTTCTTGCGGGGCTGCAGGATCATGTCGATACGTGGTCGCGGCATCGATACGTTGCTACCTGTGGCTCGGCCGGCGTTGACGATCTGACGCTGGGTGTCGTAGACGATCTTCTCGCCTTCGAAGGTATTGCCCTGCTGGATCACCTTGGCCTGATCGATCAATACGATGCGCTCATTGGTCGCGAAATACTGGATGGTCTTGCCGTAGGCCTTGACGATGTCCTTATCCACGGATGGCTTCTGCTCGTAGTAGGCCGGATGGCCCACCGAGGTGAATACGTCGATCTCGCCGTTGGCATCCTGGGTGATGGTTACGGTGTCGCCGGTGATCTTCAGGGTGCCCTGAGTGATCACCACTCCACCGCGATAGACGGCCACACCTTGCTTGTCGTCCAGTTCAGCGCTGTCCGCCTGCACCCGGATCGGTTGGTCGCGGTCGCTGGGCAGGGCCCAGGCGCTGGCGCTTCCGAGCGCGGCGCCCAGGCTGAGCAGTAGGGGGAAGGTTTTAACGAACCTCATGCTGGCCTCTTACGTTGGACAGCAAGTCGATCTTGCCGTCGTTCATGTACGCTTTCATTCCCTGTGCCGTGGTCACCCCGTTGGCAGCCTCGATTCTAACGGCTTGCTGGGTCTGAGCATATTCTTCGTCGGGAAACACTGTAACTCGGCTGCTGGTGATTACCGTTGGCCGGTTCTTGGCATCGGTGCGCGCTATCCGCACGTTATCTATGAGTTCGACCTGCTTGCCGGCAGGGGCTACTTCACCCTTGTCGCTGCGCACGTGCCAAGGAAATTGAGTGCCCCGGTAGAGCTGCAGGTCTGGCTTGTCCAGAAGGGTCACATCTGTCGCCTTGATATGCTCGACCTTGGAGGACGTCATCTCGTAGCGCAGCTTGCCGTCTTCCTGGAATTGCCGTGTGCTCGCACCGACAACATAGAAATCGATGGTGTTCTCGGCCTCGGTCGCCGCTTTTTTATCAAGAAAACTCTCAGGCTGGATATTCCAGTAGCCGAGAGCGCCGATTAGGGCAATCGCCACCAGGGCCATGACGTAGTTGCGCAGCTTTCCGTTCATGGGAAGTCCTAGAGATAGGCCGCCTGGGCCGCTTCGAGCGTGCCTTGGCCGCGCATGATCAGTTCGCAGAACTCGCGTGCCGCGCCTTCGCCCCCGCGCGCGCTGGTCACGCCATGGGCGTGCTGGCGGACGAAGCCGTCGGCACTGGCTACGGCCATCCCGAGGCCGACGCGGCGAATCACCGGTAGGTCGGGTAGGTCGTCGCCCAGGTAGGCGACCTGCTCATAGCTCAGGCCCAGTTCGCCGAGCAGCTCGTCCAGCACGACGAGTTTATCCTCGCGTCCCTGGTACAGATGCTGAATGCCGAGGTTCTGCGCGCGGCGCTCGACTACTGGGGTCTTGCGTCCACTGATGATGGCAGTGCGTACCCCCGAGTTGATCAACATCTTGATGCCATGACCGTCCAGGGTGTTGAAGGTCTTGAACTCGCTGCCGTCGACTAGGAAGTACAGCTTGCCGTCGGTGAGCACGCCGTCGACGTCGAAGATGGCTAGTTTGATAGCTTTGGTGCGTTGCAGCAGATCGGTGGTCATTTACAGGACTCCGGCGCGCAGCAGATCGTGCATGTTGAGGGCGCCGACTGGCTTGTCCTCGCCATTCACCACCACCAGCGCATTGATCTTGTGATCCTCCATGATCTTCAGCGCCTCGGCCGCGAGCATCTCGGCGCGGGCGGTCTTGCCGTGAACGGTCATCACTTGGTCGATGCTCGCCTCGCGTACATCGACGCCCTTGTCCAGGGTGCGGCGCAGGTCGCCGTCGGTGAATATCCCAGCCAGCTTGCCATCGGCCTCGACGATCACGGTCATGCCCAGTCCCTTCCGGGTCATTTCAAGCAGCGCGTCGCGCAGTGAGGTGCCGCGCGCTACGAGGGGCAAGCGCTCGCCCGAGTGCATCACGTTCTCGACCTTGAGCAGAAGGCGGCGGCCGAGAGCTCCGCCTGGATGGGAGAAGGCGAAGTCTTCGGCGGTAAAGCCGCGGGCTTCCAGTAGGGCGATAGCCAGGGCATCTCCAATCACCAGAGAGACAGTGGTGGAGGAGGTCGGTGCCAGGTTCAGCGGGCAGGCCTCCTGGGCTACACGGGCGTCTAGGTTGACTTCGGCGGCCTTGGCCAGCGGCGATTCGGGGTTGCCGGTCATGCTGATCAAACGGATGCCGAGGCGCTTGATCAGGGGCAGCAGGGTGACGATCTCGGCGGTGGAGCCTGAGTTGGACAGAGCCAGTACTACGTCATCCTTGGTGATCATGCCCATGTCGCCGTGGCTGGCCTCGGCCGGATGTACGAAGAAGGATGGGGTGCCTGTGCTGGCCAGCGTCGCGGCGATCTTGTTGCCGATATGCCCAGACTTGCCCATGCCGACCACGACCACGCGCCCCGTGCAATTCAGGATCATTTCGCAGGCGCTAACAAAGTCTGCATCGATACGCTCGAGCAGGCTCTCCACCGCGTCTGCCTCGAGACGGATGGTGCGCTGTGCTGACTGGATCAGATCGCGGGTCTGGTTCATGTAGAGATCGTGTTACTCGGCTTAAAAGGCGAGGAGTATAACGGCAAAGGCGTTGTTGCTCACGTGGCTCAGTCGGCAGCGAGCGTATCTTGTGACCAATTGTTATGAAAAAGTTGCAGTACCTTGGGTGTGTAATGGTGCCGGTGATATATTCCGCGCCCTGTTTGGCCTAGCCGCGGCGAAGTGTCTCTGCCGTAGGAGCTTGCGTCTGTCCAGGGAGGGCCGCATCTCAAGGAGTTTGGATGAGCGCCGATAATGCCTATGCCGTCGAGTTGAAGGGGCTCACCTTCAAGCGCGGTGCGCGCAACATCTTTGATAACGTCGATATTCGTATTCCCCGTGGCAAGGTCACCGGCATCATGGGGCCTTCAGGCTGCGGCAAGACTACGTTGCTGCGCCTTATTGCTGCTCAGTTGAGGCCCGCTCGTGGCGAAGTCTGGGTCAACGGGCAGAACCTGCCTACGCTCTCGCGCGCCGACCTGTTCGACATGCGCAAGCAGTTCGGCGTTCTGTTTCAGAGTGGCGCTTTGTTTACCGACCTCGACGTGTTCGAGAACGTAGCTTTTCCCTTGCGCGTGCATACCCGCCTGCCGGACGAGATGATTCGGGACATTGTGCTGATGAAGCTGCAGGCCGTAGGCCTGCGCGGTGCGGTGGAGTTGATGCCGGACGAGCTGTCGGGTGGCATGAAACGGCGGGTGGCTTTGGCTCGGGCCATTGCGCTGGATCCGCAGATTCTCATGTATGACGAGCCGTTCGTCGGTCAGGATCCCATCGCCATGGGGGTTCTGGTACGCCTGATCCGGCTGCTCAACGATGCCCTTGGCATCACCAGCATCGTGGTTTCCCATGATCTGGCCGAGACCGCCAGCATTGCCGACTACCTCTGTGTGGTGGGCGATGGACAGGTACTGGGTCAGGGTACTCCTGCAGAGCTGATGAGTTCGGATAACCCGCGTATCCAGCAGTTCATGAAAGGAATTCCAGATGGTCCGGTTCCTTTCCACTACCCGGCCCCGAATTATCTCGACGATCTGCTGGGAGCTCGCTGATGCGTAGGAAGTCCCCTCTCGAACGCATCGCTTTGCTCGGTCGTGCCGGTATCGACGTGGTCCAGTCCATGGGGCGCTCTACCCTGTTCCTGATCAGTTCCCTGTTCGGTCAGGGTGGGTTGCGCAACGGCGGCCAGTTGTTGATTCGCCAACTTTACTCGGTAGGTGTGCTGTCGCTGCCGATTATCGTGGTGGCCGGTCTGTTCATCGGCATGGTGCTGGCTCTGCAGGGATACAACATCCTGACCAGCTATGGTTCCGAGCAGGCAGTGGGGCAGATGGTTGCGCTGACTCTGCTGCGTGAACTCGGTCCGGTGGTTACCGGCCTGCTGTTCGCAGGGCGAGCGGGTTCGGCGTTGACTGCCGAGATTGGCAACATGAAGTCGACCGAGCAGCTGTCCAGCCTGGAAATGATCGGTGTCGATCCCCTGAAGTACATCATCGCGCCACGCCTGTGGGCCGGCTTCATCTCCATGCCGCTGCTGGCCGCGATCTTCAGCGTGGTCGGCATCTGGGGTGGCGCCATGGTCGCTGTCGACTGGCTGGGTGTATATGAAGGCTCGTTCTGGTCGAACATGCAGAACAGCGTGCAATTCACCGAGGATGTGCTCAACGGCGTGATCAAGAGCATGGTGTTCGCCTTCGTCGTTACCTGGATCGCCGTGTTCCAGGGCTACGACTGCGAGCCAACCTCCGAGGGGATCAGTCGTGCCACGACCAAGACCGTGGTGTATGCGTCCCTCGCCGTACTCGGCCTCGACTTTATTCTGACCGCCCTGATGTTTGGAGATCTCTGATGCAAAGCCGCTCCCTGGAAATCGGCGTCGGCCTGTTCCTGCTGGCCGGATTGCTGGCCCTGCTGCTGCTCGCCCTGCGGGTCAGCGGCCTTTCGGCCGGTAATGCCGGCGATACCTACAAGCTTTATGCGAACTTCGACAACATCGCCGGTCTTACCACTAGGGCCAAGGTGACCATGGCGGGAGTGACCATTGGTAAGGTGACGGCCATCGATCTGGATCGCGACAGTTATACCGGTCGCGTGACCATGGAGATCGAGAAGCGTGTCGACAATCTGCCGATGGACTCGACGGCCTCCATTCTCACTGCGGGCCTGCTGGGCGAGAAATACATCGGGTTGAGCGTCGGTGGCGAGGAGGATCTGCTCAAGGATGGCAGCACCATCCATGACACCCAATCGTCGCTGGTGCTGGAGGACCTGATTGGCAAGTTCCTGATGAACTCGGTGAATAAGGAAAGCAAATGAGCATGTTCACTCTCCTGCGCCGCGGCCTGATAGTGCTGCTGGCTAGCCTGCCACTGGCGGCTGTTGCTGCCCCCGGAGCTTATGACGTGGTCAAGGGCACCACAGACGAGTTGCTGGCCGATCTGGAAGCCAATAAGGCGGCCTACAAGCAAAGTCCGGAGACTTTTTACGACTCCTTGGAGCGTATTCTTGGTCCGGTAGTCGACAGCGAAGGCATCTCGCGCAGCATCATGACCGTCAAGTACTCGCGCAAGGCCAGTGACGCGCAGATCAAGCGTTTCGAGGAAAACTTCAAGCGTGGTCTGATGCAGTTCTACGGCAATGCGCTGCTTGAGTACGACAATCAGAGCATCCGTGTGTTGCCAGCCAAGGCCGACGGCGCCGATCGTGCCAGCGTCGGCATGGAGGTCAAGGACGGTAAGGGTGCGGTGTATCCGGTCTCCTACACCATGGTGCAGATTGATGGGCAATGGAAGCTGCGTAACGTGATCATCAACGGTATCAACGTCGGCAAGCTATTCCGCGACCAGTTCGCCGACAGCATGCAGCGCAACGGCAATGATCTCGACAAGACTATCGATGGCTGGGGTGCGGTTGTGGCCAAGGCCAAGGAAAGTGCCGAAGGTCAGCAGGCGGGCGGTCAATGAGCGACGCCGTGATTCGTCAGGGTGCTGGTAGCGAGTTGTTGCTCGCTGGTGTTCTCGACTATCGCAGCGGTCCAGCCCTGCGTGAGCAGGGCCGTGAGCTGATTCAGGCGAGCTCGGCCCAGAAGTTGGTGCTCGATTGCTCGGCAGTAGAGAAGTCCAGCAGCGTAGGTTTGTCCCTAGTTCTGGCATTTATGCGCGATGCCAGGGCGGCCGGTAAGACTCTTGCTGTTCGCGGTCTGCCACAGGATATGCAGGGTATCGCTAGGGTTTCCGGGCTGCACGAGCTGCTCGCCCTATCTGCTTGAATGGCTGAGAAGCCCTCCGTCCTGCCGGGCTTCGCAGGAGGGGGGCTTTTTTGTATCATGGCCGGCCCGCGAGCCATGGCCCGCGCCTGATTCCTTTTGCGCCGATCGAGGTTGAGCATGCAGGCCGTAGAAGTTAAGAACCTCCTGGAGGCGAAGCTGCCCGACACCGTTGTCGAGGTGGAGGGTGAAGGCTGCAATTTCCAGCTGAACCTGATCAGCGACGAGCTGGCTGCACTCAGCCCGGTCAAGCGCCAGCAACAGATCTACGCCCACCTCAACGAGTGGATTGCCAGTGGCGCCATCCACGCCGTGACCATGAAATTCTTCAGCCAGGCCGCCTGGGCCGAGCGTTCCTGAGCCTGCGGGCAGCGAGATCGAGATCCGAATGGACAAACTGATTATTACCGGCGGTATCCGCCTCGATGGCGAAATCCGTATCTCCGGTGCGAAGAACTCCGCCCTGCCGATTCTCGCTGCCACCTTGCTGGCCGATACCCCGGTCACCGTGTGCAACCTGCCGCACCTGCACGACATCACCACCATGATCGAGCTGTTCGGCCGTATGGGCGTGCAGCCGATCATCGACGAGAAGCTCAGCGTCGAAGTCGACGCCAGCAGCATCAAGACCTTGGTCGCACCGTATGAACTGGTGAAGACCATGCGCGCCTCGATCCTCGTGCTCGGCCCGATGGTCGCCCGCTTCGGTGAAGCCGAGGTGGCGCTGCCTGGCGGTTGCGCCATCGGTTCGCGTCCGGTCGACTTGCATATCCGTGGCCTGGAAGCCATGGGCGCGAAGATCGACGTCGAGGGCGGCTACATCAAGGCCAAGGCGCCGGAAGGCGGCCTGCGTGGCGCGCACTTCTTCTTCGATATCGTCAGCGTGACCGGTACCGAGAACATCATGATGGCCGCGGCCCTGGCCAAGGGCCGTACCGTGCTGGAAAACGCCGCGCGTGAGCCGGAAGTAGTCGACCTGGCCAACTTCATCAACGCCATGGGCGGCAAGGTTAGTGGTGCCGGCACCGACACCATCGTCATCGATGGCGTCGAGCGCCTCGGTGGTGGTCGTTACAGCGTGATGCCCGACCGTATCGAAACCGGTACCTACCTGGTGGCCGCGGCCGCTACCGGTGGCCGGGTCAAGCTGAAAGACACCGATCCGACCATCCTTGAGGCCGTACTGGCCAAGTTGCAGGAAGCTGGCGCTGAGATCACCACCGGCAAGGACTGGATCGAGCTGGACATGAAGGGCAAGCGCCCGAAAGCCGTCAACGTGCGCACCGCGCCGTATCCGGCCTTCCCGACCGACATGCAGGCCCAGTTCATCTCCCTCAACGCCATCGCCGAGGGTACCGGCACCGTCATCGAGACGGTGTTCGAGAACCGCTTCATGCACGTCTACGAGATGAACCGCATGGGCGCGCAGATCCTGGTCGAAGGCAACACTGCCATCGTTACTGGCGTGCCGGCACTCAAGGGCGCACCGGTCATGGCTACCGACCTGCGTGCTTCCGCCAGTCTGGTGATCGCCGCACTGGTCGCTGAGGGCGAGACCCTGATCGACCGCATCTACCACATCGACCGTGGTTACGAGTGCATCGAGGAAAAACTGCAGTTGCTCGGCGCCAAGATCCGCCGCGTGCCGGGCTAGTAAGGGCATTTCATGCTGACCATCGCGCTGTCCAAGGGCCGCATTCTCGACGACACCCTGCCGCTGCTTGCTGCGGCAGGCATCGAGCCGACTGAGAATCCGGAAAAGAGCCGCAAGCTGATCATCCCGACCACTCAGGATGATGTGCAACTGCTGATTGTGCGCGCCACCGACGTGCCGACCTATGTCGAGCACGGCGCCGCCGACCTCGGCGTGGCCGGCAAGGACGTGCTGATGGAGTACGGCGGCCAGGGCCTGTACGAGCCGCTGGACCTGCAGATTGCCAAGTGCAAGCTGATGACCGCCGGCAAGGTCGGTGCGCCGGAGCCGAAAGGCCGTCTGCGCGTGGCCACCAAGTTCGTCAACGTGGCCAAGCGGTACTATGCCGAACAAGGCCGTCAGGTCGACGTGATCAAGCTGTACGGCTCCATGGAGCTGGCACCGCTGGTCGGCCTGGCCGACAAGATCATCGACGTGGTCGACACTGGCAACACCCTGCGTGCTAACGGTCTGGAGCCCCAGGAGCTGATCGCCCATGTCAGCTCGCGCCTGATCGTCAACAAGGCCTCGATGAAGATGCAGCATGGCCGCATCCAGGCGCTGATCGAGACCCTGCGCAACGCCGTCGAATCCCGACACCAACGCTGATACCTCCAGTGCGGCCCTGCGCCGCACGCGCCTATCCGTGTCATAGCCAGAATTCTCAGGTGCCCGCGCGGAGCGGCTGGTACTCTACGGGCGCCTGAGTAATAGCCAATCAAGAGGCCCGCTATGACCGCTCCTACCGCCATCCGCCGACTCAATGCCGCTGACCAGAACTTCGCACGACATCTGGATCATCTGCTGAGCTGGGAAAGTGTGTCGGACGATGCGGTCAACCAGCGCGTGCTGGACATCATCAAGGCCGTGCGCGAGCGTGGTGATGCCGCCCTGGTCGAGTTCACCGAGAAGTTCGATGGCCTGCAGGTCGCCGCCATGGCTGACCTGATCCTGCCGCGCGAGCGCCTGGAGCTGGCCCTGACTCGTATCAGCGCCGAGCAGCGCGCGGCGCTGGAGAAGGCTGCCGAGCGCGTGCGTATCTACCACGAGCGTCAGAGGCAGGATTCCTGGACCTACACCGAGGCCGACGGCACGGTGCTGGGTCAGAAGGTCACCCCGCTGGACCGCGCTGGCCTGTATGTGCCGGGCGGCAAGGCGTCGTATCCGTCCTCGGTACTGATGAACGCGATTCCCGCCAAGGTCGCCGGCGTGCCGGAAGTGGTCATGGTGGTGCCGACTCCGCGCGGCGAGATCAACGAGATCGTCCTCGCCGCCGCTGCCATCGCTGGTGTCGACCGCGTGTTCACCATCGGTGGCGCCCAGGCCGTAGCTGCGTTGGCCTACGGCACCGAGAGCGTGCCGCCGGTGGACAAGATAGTCGGGCCGGGCAACATCTATGTGGCCACTGCCAAGCGTCACGTGTTCGGCAAGGTCGGCATCGACATGATCGCCGGCCCGTCGGAGATTCTGGTGGTCTGCGACGGCCATACCGACCCGGACTGGATCGCCATGGACCTGTTTTCCCAGGCCGAGCACGACGAGGACGCCCAGGCCATCCTGGTTAGCCCGGATGCCGCCTTCCTCGACCGCGTGGCCGAGAGCATCGCCAAGCTGCTGCCGACCCTGGAGCGCGAGACCATCGCCCGTACTTCCATGGAAGGCCGCGGCGCGTTGATCCAGGTCGCCGACATGGCTCAGGCCATCGAGGTGGCCAACCGCATCGCGCCGGAGCACTTGGAACTGTCGGTAGAGAACCCCGAGCAGTACCTGCCGCAGATCCGCCATGCCGGCGCTATCTTCATGGGCCGCTACACCGCGGAAGCGTTGGGCGACTACTGCGCCGGGCCGAACCACGTGCTGCCGACCTCCGGTACTGCGCGCTTCTCCTCGCCGCTGGGTGTGTACGACTTCCAGAAGCGTTCGTCGATCATCCATTGCTCGGCCGAGGGCGCCTCCGAGCTGGGCAAGGTTGCGTCCGTGCTGGCTCGTGGCGAGTCGCTGACCGCGCATGCGCGCAGCGCCGAGTACCGTATCAAGCCCTGAGGGCTGTTTTGTCTGGTGGAAAACGCTTCGCGGTTTTCCACCCTACGCAAACTGAATGAATTCGAGGAGAGAAGGGCAGATGAGCAAATTCTGGAGCCCCTTCGTCAAGGACCTGGTGCCCTACGTGCCGGGTGAGCAGCCGAAACTGGCCAAGCTGGTCAAGCTCAACACCAACGAGAACCCCTACGGCCCGTCGCCCAAGGCTGTCGCGGCCATGCAGGCCGAGCTGGGCGACAACCTGCGCCTGTACCCGGACCCGAACAGCGACCGCCTGAAGCAGGCGGTCGCCGACTACTACGGCGTGAGCACCGCCCAGGTGTTCGTCGGCAATGGCTCAGACGAGGTGCTGGCCCACGCTTTCCATGGCCTGTTCCAGAACGGCAAGCCGCTGCTGTTCCCCGATGTGACCTACAGCTTCTACCCGGTCTATTGCGGCCTGTACGGCATTCCCTACGAGGCGCTGGCGCTGGACGAGCAGTTCCAGATCCGTACCGAGGACTATGCGCGGCCGAATGGCGGGATCATCTTCCCCAACCCCAACGCACCGACCGGCTGCCTGCTGCCGCTGGAAGCCGTCGAGCGCCTGCTGCAGGGCAGCCCGGACAGTGTGGTGGTGGTGGATGAGGCTTATATCGACTTCGGTGGCGAGACCGCGATCAAGCTGGTGGACAAGTATCCGAACCTGCTGGTGACCCAGACACTGTCCAAGTCGCGCTCGCTGGCCGGCCTGCGGGTCGGCATTGCGGTCGGCCATCCGGACCTGATCGAGGCGCTGGAGCGGATCAAGAACAGCTTCAACTCCTACCCGCTGGATCGTATGGCCATCGTCGGTGCGGCAGCGTCCTTCGAGGACGAGGCCTATTTCCGCGAGACCTGCCAGAAGGTCATCGACAGCCGCGAGCAGGTGGTTAGCGCGCTCTCCGGCCTGGGCTTCGAAGTACTGCCGTCGGCGGCCAACTTCATCTTCGCCCGTCATCCGCAGAAGGATGCCGGCGAACTGGCCGCGGCGCTGCGCGCGCACGGCGTGATCGTGCGGCACTTCAAGCAGCAGCGCATCGCCCAGTTCCTGCGCATCACCATCGGCAACCCCGAGCAGAACCAGGCGTTGCTGGATGCCCTGGGGCAAGAGCTCTAAGTAGAGGCCGTAACAAAAAGGCGCCCTGTGGGGCGCCTTTTTCATTTACGGTTGCTGAGGTTGCTGCACTTCGGCTGGGGGCCTCACACCGATCTCTGCGGTCAACTTCAGCGTCTCGCCGCCGCGCAACACTTCCAGGGCTATCTTTTCTCCCGGTTGGGTGCGCGCGACCTGGTTCATCGAGCGGCGGCCGTCGATCGCAGCCTCGTCGCCGATCTTGAGGATCAGGTCGCCTGGCTGCAGGCCGGCCTTCTGTGCCGGGCCGCCTCGATAGATGCCGGCCACCAGAATACCGGCGCGCCCCTGCAGGCCGAACGACTCGGCCAGTTCCGGCGTCAGCGCTTGCACTTCAATGCCCAGCCAGCCGCGGATCACCTGGCCCTGCTCGATGATTGCCTTCATAACGTCGCGTGCCAGCTTCACCGGAATGGCGAAGCCAATGCCTTGGGAGCCGCCGGACTTGGAGAAGATCGCGGTATTGATGCCGATCAGATTGCCATGAGCGTCCACCAGCGCGCCGCCTGAGTTGCCAGGGTTGATCGCCGCGTCGGTCTGGATGAAGTCTTCGTAGGTGTTCAGGCCTAGTTGGTTGCGACCGGTGGCACTGATGATGCCCATGGTCACGGTCTGGCCGACGCCGAAGGGGTTGCCGATGGCCAGGGTGACGTCGCCGATCTGGATCTGGTCGGAACGGCCGAGGGTGATGGCCGGCAGGTTCGTCAGGTCGATCTTGAGGACCGCAAGGTCGGTCTCCGGGTCACTGCCGATCAGTCGGGCCAGGGTTTCGCGGCCGTCCTTGAGCGCCACCACGATCTGGTCGGCGTCCGCCACCACGTGGTTGTTGGTCAGCAGGTAGCCTTCCGGGCTCATGATTACCGCCGAACCCAGGCTCGACTCCATGCGCCGCTGCTTGGGTAGGTTGTCGCCGAAGAAGCGGCGGAACACTGGGTCTTCCAGCAGTGGGTGGGTGGACGACTTGTTGACCATCTTGGTGGTGTACAGGTTGGCCACTGCTGGCGCCGCACGGCTCACCGCGTCGGCGTAGGACACCGGGCCTTCCTGGGCGATGCCGTAGCGCGGGGCTTGCTGCAGGCGCACTTCGTTACCAGGCAGGCCGACCCATTGCGGGTAGCGCTGGATCAGCAGCAGTGCCAGCAGCAGGCCGACCAGCAGGGGCCAGCCCAGGAAGCGCAGGGCCTTGAACATCTATATGGAATCCTGAGGGTTGCGAGGGTCCGAGTGGGCCCTTAAGGTGGCGGCATTATAGAGGTGCAGCCAGCAGGAAGGGCAGCGCCCGCAACAGATTGATGAGGAATATCCATGGCCATCGCCCTGACCACTCTGGTCGCGGAAGCCGACCGCTTTCTCGATTCCGCGCGCATCAGCGATTATTGTCCCAACGGCCTGCAGGTCGAAGGGCGGCCGCAGGTGCGCCGTATCGTCAGCGGGGTGACTGCCAGCCAGGCGCTGCTGGACGCTGCCGTAGAGGCTGAGGCCGATGTGGTGCTGGTGCACCACGGTTACTTCTGGAAGGGCGAGGATGCCTGCATCACCGGAATGAAGCGCCGCCGTCTGCAGACCCTGCTGGGTAACGACATCAGTTTGTTGGCCTACCATCTGCCTCTGGATGTGCATGCCGAGGTTGGCAACAACGTGCAGCTGGCTCGCCAGTTGGATATCACGGTGGAAGCCCCGCTCGACCCGAGCAGCCCGAAGGTAGTTGGTCTGCTTGGCTCGCTGGTCGAGCCAATGGGCGCGCGCGACTTCGCTCGTCGTGTGCAGGAGGTATTGGGGCGTGAACCTCTGCTGGTGGAAGGTGAGGGTATGGTGCGCCGTATTGGCTGGTGCAGCGGTGGCGGACAGGGGTACATAGACAACGCCGTCGCTGCCGGAGTCGATCTGTATCTGACAGGCGAAGCCTCGGAGCAGACTTTCCACAGCGCGCGGGAGAATGGCATCAGTTTCATTGCCGCCGGCCATCATGCCACCGAGCGCTACGGTGTGCAGGCATTGGGCGACTATCTGGCGCGCCGTTTCGCCATCGAACACCTGTTTATCGACTGCCCGAATCCGGTCTGAAAATCGGTCATATGCATAGATCGTTTCGATCTAACAGGCTTCCTGAATAGAAGAAGGCGCTGTGCTAGAGTGCGCCCTCGTCCACGGCCCGCCGGCCGTCCATCCCTGATTGTGATAAGCCATGCTCGACAAACTGACGCACCTGAAACAGCTCGAGGCGGAGAGTATCCACATCATTCGTGAAGTGGCCGCCGAGTTCGACAACCCGGTGATGCTGTATTCCATCGGTAAAGATTCCGCCGTGATGCTGCACCTGGCGCGCAAGGCGTTCTTCCCCGGCAAGCTGCCGTTCCCGGTCATGCACGTGGACACTCGCTGGAAATTCCAGGAGATGTACAGCTTCCGCGAGAAGATGGTCAAAGAGTACGGTCTGGACCTGATCACCCACACCAACCCCGATGGTGTGGCGCAGGACATGAACCCCTTCACCTACGGCAGTGCCAAGCACACCGACGTGATGAAGACCGAGGGCCTCAAGCAAGCGCTGGACAAGTACGGCTTCGACGCCGCCTTCGGTGGCGCGCGCCGCGACGAAGAAAAATCCCGCGCCAAAGAGCGCGTCTATTCCTTCCGCGACAGCAAGCACCGCTGGGACCCGAAGAACCAGCGTCCCGAGCTGTGGAACGTGTACAACGGCAACGTCAAGAAAGGCGAGTCGATTCGCGTCTTCCCGCTGTCCAACTGGACCGAGCTGGATATCTGGCAGTACATCTATCTGGAGCAGATCCCGATCGTGCCGCTGTACTTCGCCGAAGAGCGCGAAGTGATCGAGATGAACGGCGCGCTGATCATGATCGACGACGAGCGCATCCTCGAGCATCTCACCCCTGAGCAGAAAGCCAGCATCCACAAGAAGATGGTGCGCTTCCGTACTCTGGGCTGCTACCCGCTGACTGGCGCCGTGGAGTCCACTGCCAGCACCCTGCCGGAAATCATTCAAGAAATGCTGTTGGCCAAAACCTCTGAGCGCCAAGGCCGAGTTATCGACCATGACTCTTCCGGTTCGATGGAAGAGAAGAAACGTCAGGGGTACTTCTAATTATGTCGCACCAATCCGAACTGATCAGCGAAGACATCCTCGCCTATCTGGCCCAGCACGAGCGTAAAGAGCTGCTGCGTTTTCTCACCTGCGGCAACGTCGATGACGGCAAGAGCACGCTGATCGGCCGCCTGCTGCATGACTCCAAGATGATCTATGAAGACCATCTGGATGCCATCACCAAGGACTCGAAGAAAGTCGGCACCACCGGTGAGGACATCGACCTGGCGCTGCTGGTCGACGGTCTGCAGGCCGAGCGCGAGCAAGGCATCACCATCGACGTGGCCTACCGCTACTTCAGTACCACCAAGCGCAAGTTCATCATCGCCGACACCCCCGGCCATGAGCAGTACACCCGCAACATGGCCACCGGCGCGTCCAACTGCGACCTGGCCATCATCCTGATCGACGCCCGTTACGGCGTGCAGACCCAGACCAAGCGCCACAGCTTCATCGCGTCGCTGCTGGGCATCAAGCACATCGTCGTCGCCATCAACAAGATGGACCTCAAGGGCTTCGACGAGGGCGTGTTCGAGCAGATCAAGGCTGACTACCTGCAGTTCGCCGAGAAGATCAACCTGAAGACCAATTCGCTGCACTTCGTCCCCATGTCGGCGCTGAAGGGTGACAACGTGGTCAACAAGTCCGAGCGCTCGCCCTGGTACAGCGGCCAGTCGCTGATGGAAATCCTCGAGACCGTGGAAGTCTCCGGCGACCGTAATCTCGACGACATGCGCTTCCCGGTGCAGTACGTCAACCGCCCGAACCTGAACTTCCGTGGCTTCGCCGGCACCCTGGCCAGTGGCATCGTGCGCAAGGGCGATGAAGTCATCGCCCTGCCGTCGGGCAAGGGCAGCAAGGTCAAGTCCATCGTCACTTTCGAGGGTGAGCTGGAGCAGGCTGGTCCGGGCCAGGCGATCACCCTGACCCTGGAAGACGAGATCGACGTATCGCGTGGCGACATGCTGGTGCATGCCGACAACCGTCCGCAGGTCACCGACAGCTTCGAGGCCATGTTGGTGTGGATGTCCGAGGAGCCGATGCTGCCGGGCAAGAAATACGACATCAAGCGCGCCACCAGCTACGTGCCGGGCTCGATTCCGAGCATCGCCCACAAGGTCGATGTGAACACCCTGGAAGAGACCGCCACCAGCAGCCTGCAGCTGAACGAGATCGCCAAGGTCAAGATCGCTCTGGATGCGCCGATCGCCCTCGACGGCTACGGGCAGAACCGCACCACCGGTGCCTTCATCGTCATCGACCGCCTGACCAACGGCACCGTCGGCGCCGGCATGATCATCGCCGCGCCGCAGGCTGGCCATGGTCATCGCGACACTGTCGGGCATGTCGGCAGCGAGGAGCGTGCCGCACGCTTCGGCCAGCAGCCGGCCACCGTGCTGTTCAGCGGCCTGTCCGGCGCAGGCAAGAGCACCCTGGCCTACGCCGTCGAGCGCAAGCTGTTCGACATGGGCCGCGCCGTCTACGTGCTGGATGGCCAGAACCTGCGCCACGACCTGAACAAGGGGCTGCCGCAGGACCGCGCCGGGCGCACCGAGAACTGGCGTCGTGCCGCGCATGTGGCGCGCCAGTTCAACGAAGCCGGCCTGCTGACCCTGGCCGCATTCGTCGCTCCGGATGCCGAAGGCCGCGAACAGGCCAAGGCGCTGATCGGCAACGATCGCCTGGTCACCGTGTACGTTCAGGCTTCGCCGCAGGTCTGCGCTGAGCGTGATCCGCAGGGCCTGTATGCCGCCGCTGGCGACAACATCCCGGGCGAGTCCTTCCCGTACGACATCCCGCTGAATGCCGATCTGGTGATCGACACCCAGAGCGTGTCGGTGGAAGAGGGCGTCAAGCTGGTGCTGGACGTGCTGCGTAGCCGCGGCGCGATCTGATCTGCCGTCTTTGAGGAGCCCCGCCCGGTGCGGGGCTTTTTTATTTAGCTGACTGTATGCATTGCGCTGGGGGCGATGGGCCTTGGGTGCTGCCCTTGGGATGGAGAAGTCTTTGGCCGGCGCTAACCTGATCTCGCTTGCCCAATAAAAAGCCCCGCACTGAGCGGGGCTTCTTTCATGTGTCGCTAAATCAGCGTTTCAGGCCAAAGTTCTCGTCCAGCATGCCGGGGCTGTCCGGCTCTTTTGGGGCATAGTCCTTGGGGGCCTCGGTGCTTTTCGGGGGGGTGAGGCGCTCACGTGGTGCCTTGTTGTCATCGGCGTTGAGCGCGGCGAGCAGGCGCTGCCGGGTCTGCTCGTCGGCGGCCAGGCGGTTGGCACCGTGGGACAGGTGTTCCTGTACGTCCTGATAGCTCTGGGTGAGCTTCTTCACCAGGCTGGCGGTCGTGTTGAAGTGGGTCACTACCTCGCTCTGGTAGCTGTCGAAGCGTTGCTGCAGCTCGTCCAGCTGGCGCTGGGTGCGGCCAGGGGCGGCGTTGGGCAGAAGGCGCGCGGCCAAGAAGCCAACGGCGACGCCAACCAGCAGGGCGATGGCCGGCAACAGCCAGGGGGTGAGCGATTGTTCCACGAGTCCTTCCTCTGAAAGCGGCTTTGTTTTACGGTAGCGGCTCTCGCCGGCGCTGTATACCGCGACAAAGCCCTGTTGTGCGATGTGCCTAACCAAGACGTGTCGACCCTGCCCGGGGTCACGGAGTTCCTGCTGTTGATCCGCGAAACCCCTCTGCTGCTCGACGGCCCCTGCGGCCAGCTCGAAGCCCTGTTCTGTGAAGTGCCGGACGCCCAGGGCGTTGCCCTGATTTGCCATCCCAACCCGGTCCAGGGCGGCACCATGCTCAACAAGGTGGTCTCCACCTTGCAGCGCTCGGTGCGCGACATGGGCTACCACACCCTGCGCTTCAACTACCGCGGTGTCGGCGCCAGTGCCGGCAGCCATGACATGGGCTGCGGCGAGGTGGATGACGCCGAGGCGGTGGCGCACTGGTTGCGCCAGCAGTACCCCGAGGTGCCGCTGACCCTGCTCGGTTTCTCCTTCGGCGGTTTCGTTGCCGGCGCCCTGGCTGGGCGTCTGGAAGACCAGGGCGTCGCCATTCCCCGGCTGTTCATGGTCGCACCGGCCGTGCACCGCCTGCAGGCGCCCGAGCATCTGCCGCAAGGTGGCGAGCTGGTGGTGGTGCAGCCGGAGCAGGACGAGGTGGTTGAGCCTGAAGAGGTCTACGCCTGGTCGGCGGCTCTGCCGCGTGCTCATGAGCTGCTGAAGGTGGCAGAATGCGGCCACTTTTTTCACGGCAAGCTGCCCGAGCTGAAAGAGCTGGTCCAGCCCCGCCTCCAATAAGTTGAAGCGAATACCCAGATGAGCACCCGTATCCTTACCGGCATCACCACTACCGGCACTCCGCACTTGGGCAACTACGCCGGCGCGATTCGCCCGGCCATCGTCGCCAGCCGCGCCGCCGACGCCGATTCCTTCTATTTCCTTGCCGACTACCACGCTCTGATCAAGTGCGATGACCCGGCGCGGATCCAGCGCTCGCGCCTGGAGATTGCTGCCACCTGGCTGGCGCTGGGGCTGGATACCGACAAGGCGACCTTCTACCGCCAGTCCGACGTCCCCGAGATCCCCGAGCTGTGCTGGCTGCTCACCTGTGTCGCCGGCAAGGGTCTGCTCAACCGCGCCCACGCCTACAAGGCCTCGGTGGACAAGAACGTCGAGGCCGGTGAAGACCCGGATGCCGGGATCACCATGGGCTTGTTCAGCTACCCGGTGCTGATGGCGGCGGACATCCTGATGTTCAACGCGCACAAGGTGCCGGTCGGCCGCGACCAGATCCAGCACGTGGAGATGGCGCGCGACATCGGTCAGCGCTTCAACCACCTGTTCGGCGCCGGCAAGGAGCTGTTCACCCTGCCTGAGGCGGTGATCGAGGAAGAAGTGGCGACCTTGCCGGGCCTCGACGGCCGCAAGATGAGCAAGAGCTACGACAACACCATCCCGCTGTTCGGCACCGCCAAGCAGCTCAAGGACGCCGTCGCGCGCATCGTCACTGACTCCAAACTGCCGGGCGAGCCCAAGGATGCCGACGGTTCGCACCTGTTCACCCTGTACCAGGCGTTCGCCTCCCAGGCGCAGCAAGCCGAGTTCCGTGCCGAGCTGGAAGGTGGTCTGGCCTGGGGCGAGGCGAAGAATCGCCTGTATCAGCTGCTGGAGAATGAGCTGGGCGAAGCTCGCGAGCGCTACAACGCGCTGATCGCCCGCCCTGCCGACCTGGAAGACATCCTCCTGGCAGGTGCAGCCAAGGCACGCAAGATCGCCACACCGTTCCTCGGCGAGCTGCGCGAGGCGGTCGGCCTGCGCTCTTTCCGCGAGCAGGTCCAGGCCGCCGGTGGCGAGAAGAAGAAGGCGGCCAAGAGCGCGCGCTTCGTCAGCTTCCGCGACGAGGACAGCAGCTTCCGCTTCCGCCTGCTGGACGCCACCGGCGAGCAGCTGCTGCTGTCGAAATCCTTCGCCGATGGCAAGGCTGCCGGCCAGGCCAGCAAGCGCCTGCAGTCCGGCGAGGCGCTGGATGTGCGTGCTGCAGGACAGGCTTTCTCCCTCTGGCTGGATGGCGAATTGGTCGGCGAGAGCCCGGTCTTCGCCGATGCCGCCGCGCTGGATGTCGCCATCGCCCGCCTGCGCGAGGCTCTTGCCCCGCAGGAGTAAGCGCACGGCGTGATTGCCAAGCAACGGGGCCGTCGCTAAAGTGACCGCCCCGTTTTTGTTACCGAAGTTCCCAGCATGACTCCTCTTGAGCGTTATCAGGCCGATCTGAAGCGGCCGGACTTCTTTCACGATGCCGCGCAGGAAAATGCCGTGCGCCACCTGCAGCGCTTGTACGACGATCTGGTGGCTGATTCCCAGGCGTCTTCCGGGTTGCTCGGCAAGCTGTTTGGCAAGAAGCGTCAGGGGCCGGTCAAGGGCATCTACTTCTGGGGCGGTGTAGGTCGTGGCAAGACCTACCTGGTCGACACCTTCTTCGATGCGCTGCCCTTCGAGCAGAAGATGCGCACCCACTTCCACCGCTTCATGAAGCGCGTCCATGAGGAAATGAAGACCCTCAAGGGCGAGAGGAACCCACTGACCATCATCGGTAAACGCTTTGCCGATGAGGCGCGGGTGATCTGCTTCGACGAGTTCTTCGTCAGTGATATCACCGATGCGATGATCCTGGGCACCCTGTTCGAGGAGCTGTTCAAGAACGGCGTGACCCTGGTGGCCACCTCCAACATCGTGCCGGACGGCCTGTACAAGGATGGTCTGCAGCGTTCGCGCTTCCTGCCGGCGATCGCCCTGGTCAAGGAGCATACCGAGGTGGTCAACGTCGACAGTGGCGTGGACTACCGCCTGCGTGCCTTGGAGCAGGCGGAGCTGTTCCATTGGCCGCTGGATGCCGAGGCCGAAGTCAGCCTCATGCAGAGCTTCAAGAGCCTGCTACCGGACTGCACCCATGCGATGGAAAACGAGGCGCTGACCGTCGAGAACCGCCCGATCAACGCGGTGCGGGTCTGCGAGGACGTGGCCTGGTTCGAGTTCCGCGAGTTGTGCGACGGCCCGCGTAGCCAGAACGACTACATCGAACTGGGCAAGATCTTCCACGCGGTGATCCTGGCTAACGTCGAGCAGATGGGGGTGGCCAAGGACGATATGGCGCGGCGCTTCATCAACTTGGTGGACGAGTTCTACGACCGTAACGTCAAGCTGATCATCTCGGCCGAGGTGGAGTTGAAGGATCTGTATGCCGGAGGGCGCCTGAACTTCGAGTTCCAGCGCACCCTGAGTCGCCTGCTGGAGATGCAGTCGCACGAGTTCCTGTCGCGGCCGCACAGGCCGTAACGGTGATTCGCTCCAGCAAGAAGGGCTGCCCATGGGCAGCCCTTCTGCGTTTCAGGCGGCCTGCGATCAGGTGGCCTGCACTCAGGTGACCTGTGATCAAGCGCTTTCCTTGTGCTGGAACTGCCGACGGTACTGATTGGGTGACAGCTCGGCATGCTGGCGGAACAGGCGTGCGAAGAAGCTGGCGTCGTCGTAGCCGACTTCGTAGCTGATGGTCTTGATGCTCTTGCGGGTGGCGCTGAGCAGGCCCTTGGCCGTTTCGATGCGCAGGCGCTGCAGGTAGTGCAGGGGTTTGTCGCCGGTCGCCGCCTGGAAGCGGCGCATGAAGTTGCGGATGCTCATGCCGTGCTGGCGCGCCACGTCCTCGATGCGGAACTTCTCGGCGAAGTGCTCTTCCAGCCACTGCTGCACCTGCAGGATGGCCACGTCCTGGTGCAGTTTTTGCCCGCCGAAGCCGATGCGCCCCGGGCTGTAGCTGCGCTGGGTCTCGTAGAGGATGTCGCGCGACACGCCCTGGGCGATGCCGGCGCCGCAGTAGCGCTCGATCAGGTAGATGTACAGGTCGCAGGCCGAGGTGACACCGCCGGCGCAGTACAGGTTGTCGGCGTCCGACAGGTGCTTGTCCTGGTTCAGCAGTACCTTGGGGAAGCGCTCGGTGAATTCGCGGAAGAAGCGCCAGTAGGTGGTCGCCTCCTTGCCATCGAGCAGCCCGGCCTGGGCCATCCAGAACACCCCGGTTGCTTCGCCGCAGATGGCACTGCCGGCGGCATGCCGTTCGCGCAGCCAGGGCAGGACCTCGGGGCAGCGTTGGCATAGGGCGTCGAAGTCGCCCCAGAACGCCGGCAGGATCACTACCTCGGCCTCGCCCAGGCTGCCATCTACAGGGATCACTGCTTCGCTGAAGCTGGTCACGGCCTGACCATCCGGGCTGACCACGCGGATGTGAAATGCTGAGGTGGGGCCCAGGCCCTGCTGCTTGCCGTGGCGCAGGCCAGCCATGTGGAAGAAGTCCCTGGCCTGCATCAGGGTAGCGGCAAAGACGCCATCGGTGGCAAGTATGGCGATGCGTGTAGGCGACATGTTTGTTGTTCTTGTTGGTGATTAAACGGTCATCAGGTGGCTGGATCGTCTTATTTTTTGTCGCATGTGTCCAGTGCCCCTGGCAACGGCGCTGGCCTAGAGTGTGGACACCCAACGATCACTCAGAAGCAGGTGTAACAATGATTCCAAGAACCCTGTTCAGCTCCGAGCACGAGCTGTTCCGCGAGTCCGTGCGCAAGTTCTTCGAGCAGGAGGCGGTGCCTTTCCATGCCCAGTGGGAGAAGGACGGTCACATCGATCGCGCCCTGTGGAACAAGGCCGGAGAGGCCGGCATGCTCTGCTCGCACATTCCGGAAGAGTATGGCGGCATGGCTGCGGACTTCCTCTACAGTGCCGTAGTGATCGAGGAGCAGGCACGTCTGGGGCTGACCGGTGTGGGCTTCTCTCTACATTCGGATATCGCCGCGCCCTACATCCTCCACTACGGTTCGGAGGAGCAGAAGCAGCACTACCTGCCGAAGATGGTCAGCGGCGAAGTCGTCACCGCTATCGCCATGACCGAGCCGGGCACTGGTTCCGACCTGCAGGGCGTGAAGACCACCGCCGTGTTGGATGGCGACGAGTACGTCATCAATGGCTCGAAGACCTTCATCACCAACGGCTGGCTGGCTGACATGGTAATCGTGGTTGCCAAGACCGACCCGAAAGGCGGCGCCAAGGGCATCAGCTTGTTCCTCGTGGATGCCAGCACTCCGGGCTTCTCCAAGGGCAAGCGCCTGGAGAAGGTTGGCATGAAGGCTCAGGATACCTCCGAGCTGTTCTTCCAGGACGTGCGTGTGCCCAAGGGCAATCTGCTGGGCAAGGAAGGCATGGGCTTCATCTACCTCATGCAGGAGCTACCGCAGGAGCGCCTGACCGTTGGCGTCGGCGCCATCGCCTCGGCCGAGGCCGCGATCAAGTGGACCCTCGACTACACCCGCGAGCGTAAGGCCTTCGGCCGGCCGGTGTCGGACTTCCAGAACACTCGCTTCAAGCTGGCCGAGATGACTACCGAAGTGCAGATCGGCCGGGTGTTCGTAGATCGCTGTCTGGAGCTGCACTTGAACAAGAAGTTGGATGTGCCGACCGCAGCGATGCTCAAGTACTGGGGCACTGACCTGCAGTGCAAGGTGATTGACGAGTGCGTGCAGTTGCACGGTGGCTACGGCTTCATGTGGGAATACCCGATCGCTCGCGCCTGGGCCGACTCGCGGGTGCAGCGCATCTATGCCGGCACCAATGAGATCATGAAAGAGATCATCAGCCGTTCGCTGTAATAGCGGCTCGATGCGAAAAGCCCGGCGAGTGTCGGGCTTTTTCGTTCAGGGCGCGGGGTTCGGCTGCTCGCGGTGGATGGTCTCGATGGCGGCCAGCAGCTCGTCGCTGAGTGCCAGATCGAGGCTGCCGAGGTTGCTCTCCAGCTGCTCAAGACTGGTTGCACCGATGATGTTGCTGGTGACGAAGGGCTGGCGGGTGACGAAGGCCAGGGCCATCTGCGCCGGGTCCAGGCCATGCTCGCGGGCCAGTTGCACGTAACGGTCGCAGGCGGCCTGGGCCTGTGGGTTGGTGTAGCGTGAGAAGCGGCTGAACAGAGTGATGCGCGCGTTGGCCGGGCGCGCACCATTGGCGTATTTGCCGGAGAGCATGCCGAAGGCCAGCGGCGAGTAGGCCAGCAGGCCGCATTGCTCGCGGATCGCCACTTCTGCCAGACCCACCTCGAAGCTGCGGTTGAGAAGGTTGTAGGGATTCTGGATCGACACCGCGCGGGCCAGGCCCAGGCTGTCGGCCAGCTGCAGGAACTTCATGGTGCCCCAGGGCGTTTCATTGGACAGGCCGATCTGGCGGATCTTGCCGGCTTTGATCTGCTCGCCTAGGGCCTCCAGGGTTTCCTGTAGCGGGGTGAAGTCCTGCTCCTGGTGGCGATAGCCGAGCTGGCCAAAGAAATTGGTACTGCGTTCCGGCCAGTGCAGCTGGTACAGGTCGATCCAGTCGGTCTGCAGGCGCTTCAGGCTTTCATTCAGGGCGTCGGCTATGTGCGCACGGTTGTGTTTGAGCTGGCCGCCGCGGATGTAGTCGATGCCATTGCCAGGGCCGGCGATCTTGCTGGCCAGAATCCAGTCGGCGCGGTTGCTGCGTGCCTTGAAGTAGTTGCCGATGATGCGTTCAGTAGCGCCGTAGCTGTCTGCGCGGGGAGGTACCGGGTACATCTCCGCGGTATCGAGAAAGTTGATCCCGCAGGCTTTGGCCCGATCGATCTGGGCGAAACCTTCTGCCTCGGTGTTCTGTTCCCCCCAGGTCATGCTGCCCAGGCACAGGGCGCTGACTTTGATGTCGCTGCGACCCAGTTGACGGTATTCCATGTGTAATTCCTTGGTTTACGCGAAAAGACCAAGCATAAAGCAGGTTGCTATTTTCGCTGCAATCGGCATAATTCCGCGGCTTTCTCAGCGGGGATGCCTAGCCCGTATGAGAAGGAAGGTGGGGATGCCTAGCCCACCGAAACCCCGCCGTAGCGGACGCGCTGACCCGAGCCCCCGATAGCGTCTGTTTCCGGCTGTCTTTGACCTTGTCAAAGCAAGCACTATTCAGTAAGATCCGCCGTCTTATTTTCAGGGCGGCCCCTGAGGCTATAGCGAATGAAGACTTTTACTGCAAAACCGGAAACTGTTAAGCGCGACTGGTATGTCGTCGACGCTGCAGGTCAGACCCTGGGTCGTCTGGCCACCGAAATCGCCAGCCGTCTGCGCGGCAAGCACAAGCCGGAATACACCCCGCATGTTGATACCGGTGACTACATCGTCGTGATCAACGCCGAGCAGGTGCGTGTCACCGGTGCCAAGACCAGCGACAAGATGTACTACTCGCACTCCGGTTTCCCGGGCGGCATCAAGGAAATCAGCTTCGAGAAGCTGATCGCCAAAGCTCCCGAGCGCGTGATCGAGACCGCGGTCAAGGGCATGCTGCCGAAGAATCCGCTGGGTCGCGACATGTATCGCAAGCTGAAGGTGTACAAGGGTGCCAACCACCCGCACGCCGCTCAGCAGCCCCAAGAACTGAAGATTTAACGGAATAGTTCATTATGTCGGCGACTCAAAACTACGGCACTGGCCGTCGCAAGACCGCAACCGCGCGCGTTTTCCTGCGCCCGGGTACTGGCAACATCTCCATCAACAATCGCAGCCTGGATAACTTCTTCGGCCGCGAGACCGCTCGCATGGTCGTGCGTCAGCCGCTGGAGCTGACCGAGACCACCGAGAAGTTCGACATCTACGTCACCGTTCTCGGTGGTGGTGTCAGCGGTCAAGCTGGTGCCATTCGTCATGGCATCACTCGCGCTCTGATCGAGTACGACGAAAGCCTGCGCAGCCCGCTGCGTAAAGCCGGTTACGTCACTCGCGACGCCCGTGAAGTCGAGCGTAAGAAAGTGGGTCTGCGTAAAGCGCGTAAGCGTCCGCAGTACTCCAAGCGTTAATTCGCTGCTACGTTCAAAGACGCCCAGTTTCCTTCTTGGAACTGGGCGTTTTTTATTGCATCGGTTTTCTATGCGACAACCTGTCGCATTGGTGGAGAGCCCGTTCTACAAGGCCTGCGACGATTTTGTATCCGGTAATTGCCTTGTCAGAAAAGGGGCTTTTCTTTACCATTCGGCAAATTTTTGTGCGGCCCGATTTATTACTTAGTAGAGGCCTGACCACAGGCCACAAAGCTGATGGGAGACGACTGAATGAGCAATGACGGCGTGAATGCAGGCCGGCGTCGCTTCCTGGTGGCGGCCACTTCGGTGGTTGGTGCTGCCGGAGCGGTGGGTGCTGCGACTCCGTTCGTGGGGTCATGGTTCCCCAGTGCCAAGGCCAAAGCGGCCGGGGCACCGGTGAAAGTGAATATCGCCAAGGTCGAACCTGGCCAGCAGATGATCGCCGAATGGCGCGGTCAGCCGGTATTCATCGTACGTCGTACCGACGAGATCCTGGCCAATCTGGGTAAGCTCGAGAGTATCGTCGCTGACCCGGAATCTGCTGCTTCCGTGCAGCCGGAGTACGTCGACAAGAAGACCCGTGCGATCAAGCCCGAGCTGCTGGTGCTGGTCGGCTTGTGCACTCACTTGGGTTGCTCGCCTTCCTTCCGTCCGGAGGTGGCGCCGGCCGACCTCGGTGCAGACTGGGTCGGCGGTTACTTCTGCCCCTGCCACGGCTCCAAGTACGACCTCGCCGGTCGTGTCTACAAGGCCCAGCCCGCGCCGCTGAACCTGCCGGTTCCGCCGCATTCCTACGAATCCGATGAAGTCATCGTCATCGGCGTGGACCAGGAGAAGGCATGATGAATAAGTTCATGGAATGGGTCGATGCGCGCTTCCCCGCGACCAAGATGTGGGAAGACCATCTGAGCAAGTATTACGCTCCGAAGAACTTCAACTTCTTCTACTTCTTCGGTTCCCTGGCGCTGCTGGTGCTGGTCAACCAGATCCTTACAGGCGTCTGGCTGACCATGAGCTTCACCCCGTCCGCCGAGGAAGCCTTCGCTTCCGTCGAGTACATCATGCGCGACGTGGAGTTCGGCTGGATTATCCGCTACCTGCACTCCACTGGTGCTTCCGCGTTCTTCGTGGTGGTCTACCTGCACATGTTCCGCGGTCTGCTCTACGGTTCCTACCAGAAGCCGCGCGAGCTGGTGTGGATCTTCGGCATGCTGATCTACCTCGCCCTGATGGCCGAGGCGTTCATGGGCTACCTGCTTCCGTGGGGCCAGATGTCCTACTGGGGTGCCCAGGTGATCATCTCGTTGTTCGGTGCCATTCCGGTGATCGGCGATGACCTGACTCAGTGGATCCGTGGTGACTACCTGATCTCCGGCATCACCCTGAACCGCTTCTTCGCTCTGCATGTGATCGCGTTGCCGATCGTTCTGCTCGGCCTGGTCGTGCTGCACATCCTGGCGCTGCACGAAGTTGGCTCGAACAACCCGGACGGCGTCGATATCAAGAAGCTGAAGGACGAGAACGGCATCCCGCTCGACGGTATTGCCTTCCACCCTTACTACTCGGTGAAAGACATCGTTGGCGTGGTGGTCTTCCTGTTCGTGTTCTGCGCCATCGTGTTCTTCTTCCCGGAGATGGGTGGTTACTTCCTCGAGAAGCCTAACTTCGAACAGGCCAACCCGTTCAAGACACCTGAACACATTGCTCCTGTTTGGTACTTCACTCCCTTCTACGCCATCCTGCGCGCCGTGCCGGACAAGCTGTTGGGCGTGATCGCCATGGGCGCCGCCATCGCCGTGCTGTTCGTGCTGCCGTGGCTCGACCGTAGCCCGGTCAAGTCCATGCGCTACAAGGGCTGGCTGAGCAAGATCTGGCTGCTGGTGTTCTGCGTATCCTTCGTGATCCTTGGCGTGCTGGGCGTACTGTCGCCGACCCCGGGTCGTACCCTGCTGTCGCAGATCTGTACCGCGCTGTATTTCGCCTACTTCATCCTGATGCCGTTCTACACCCGGATGGAGAAGACTAAACCGGTTCCGGAAAGGGTGACTGGCTGATGAAAAAGCTATTTGCTGCATTTGTATTCGCTGCTCTGCCGGCCTTCACCTTTGCCGCTGGCGGCCATGGCGTTGAGCTGGACAAGGTCGATATCGACCTGACCGACAAAGCTGCTCTGCAGGATGGTGCGCGCACGTTTGCCAACTACTGCATGGGTTGCCACAGTGCCAAGTTCCAGCGTTATGAGCGTGTTGCCGATGACATCGGCATCCCGCATGAGCTGATGATGGACAACCTTGTCTTCACTGGCGCGAAGATCGGTGACCACATGAAGATCGGCATGAAGCCGGAAGACGCCAAAGTCTGGTTTGGTGCCGCTCCGCCCGATCTGACCTTGGTTGCCCGCGTACGCGGCACTGACTGGCTGTACACCTACCTGCGCACCTTCTATGAAGATCCGACGCGTCCGCTGGGCGCCAACAACAAGGTATTCCCGAACGTCGGTATGCCCAACGTGCTGGTCGGCCTTCAGGGGCGCCAGGTGGTTGGTTGCAAACAGGTCCAGGTGGTCGAGGACGGGAAGAAGCAGTACGACCCGCTGACCGGTGCACCGATCACGCACGAAGCCTGCGACCAGCTGACTGTCGTGCCTGATACTGGCAAGCTGACCGAAGCCGAATTCGACGAGAAGGTACACAACCTGGTGACCTTCCTCGCCTACTCGGCCAACCCGGTCAAGCTGGAAAGCCAGCGCATCGGTACCTACGTCCTGCTGTACCTGGCCTTCTTCTTCGTATTCGCCTATCTGCTGAAGCGCGAGTACTGGAAGGACGTGCACTGATACACTGCGTCACCGCTGTCAACGCACGCGCCCCTCAAGGGCGCGTGCGTTTTTCTGTTTCTGCCATTTCAAAAAACCAGGAGGGGCGCTATGGCCGCGACCAATAAGCTGGCCTGTTATTCCGACCCTGCCGATCACTATTCCCATCGCGTGCGTCTGGTGCTGGCCGAGAAAGGCGTCAGCGCCGAGATCATTGATGTTCAGGCTGGGCGCTGCCCGCCCAAGCTGGCCGAGGCCAACCCCTACGGCGGCGTGCCGACCCTGGTCGATCGTGACCTGGCACTGTATGAGTCCACCGTGGTGATGGAGTACCTCGACGAGCGCTACCCTCATCCGCCGTTGCTGCCGGTATACCCGGTCGATCGTGCCAAGAGTCGTCTGCTGATGCATCGCATTCAGCGCGATTGGGTGAAGCTGGTGGATCAGATCCTTGATCCGCGTGCCAAGGAGGCCGACAAGGTTGTGGCGCGCAAGGAGCTGCGTGAAAGCCTGACAGGGGTATCTCCGCTGTTCGCTGACAAGCAGTTCTTCCTCAGTGACGAGATGAGTCTGGTGGACTGCTGCCTGCTGCCGATCCTCTGGCGCCTGCCTAGGCTGGGTATCGAGTTGCCGCGCCCGGCCAAACCTTTGCTGGACTACATGGAAAGGGCGTTCGCCCGCGAGGCCTTCCAGGCCAGTCTGTCCACCGTCGAACGCGATATGCGCTGAGCCGAAGGAGGCCGAGATGAACTCCAGTCGCCCTTATCTGGTGCGTGCCCTGTACGAATGGATTGTCGACAATGACTGCACTCCGCACTTGCTGGTCAATGCCGAGTATCCGGACGTGCGTGTGCCGGCAGGCTATGCCAACGATGGCCAGATCGTGCTCAACGTCTCGCCCGGTGCCGTGCGTAACCTGCACATGGACAACGAGGCGGTGAGCTTCGAGGGTCGCTTCGGCGGTGTGCCCCACTCTCTGTACATCCCGACTGGCGCCATGCTGGCGATCTATGCGCGGGAGAATGGCCAGGGCATGGTCTTCGAGCTGGAGCCGCCGGTAGACGATGAGGAAGTTGGCGCTGGTCCCGACGACGATGGTCCGGACGGCGGTAGTGAGCCGCCACGGCCCAGTGGTCGGCCCAGTCTGAAGGTGGTCAAGTAGCCATGAAAAAGGCGATCCGAGGATCGCCTTTTTCATGTTCGCGACAGGCTGTCCAGTCGCAGTTTCGTATGCCGCCGGATCAGTTGGTGTACTGATACAGGGTGACGATCTTCTGCACGCCGGACACGCTCGACACCACACTGGTGGCGGCGGCGCCCTCGGCGCGGGTGACCAGACCGAGCAGGTAGACGACGCCGTTCTCGGTCACCACCTTGACCTTGGCGCTGGGAACCTTGCTGTCGGCCAGCATGATCGTCTTGATCTTGCTGGTGATCAGCGCGTCGTTGCTGCGGGCGAGGGCACTGGTGGGCTGTAGGATCTGAATCTCGTTGTGAAGCTTCTTCACACCCTGTACGCCATTGGCAGCCTGGCCTGCTTTCTCCTTCAGATCCCCCCGGGGAGACTGGCCGGCCAGCAGGATCACGCCGTTATAGGAGGTGACCACGATGTGCGAAGTCGGGCTGGTCAGATCCGCATGGGCGCGGGAGATGGCGCTGGCCACGTTGGGTTCGAGGAACTGGTCATCGATCTTGTTGCCGATGCTGCGGTTGCTGCAGCCGCCTAGGATAAGGCTGAAGGCAAGGGTGGCGAGGATCAGCGGATTGCGGGTCATTCTTCACTCCCGAACAGTTGACGATCAATCAGGTCGCACAGGCAGTGGATGGCGAGCAGATGCACTTCCTGGATGCGTGCGGTGACTTTGGAGGGTACGCGGATTTCCACATCCTCTGGCAGCAGCAGAGAAGCCATGCCGCCGCCATCGCGGCCGGTCAGGGCGACAACAACCATTTCGCGGTCATGGGCGGCCTGGATGGCCTGGATCACGTTGGCCGAGTTGCCGCTGGTGGAGATTGCCAGCAGCACGTCGCCCGGCTGGCCGAGGGCACGGATCTGCTTGGAGAACACCTCGTTGTAGCTGTAGTCGTTGGCGATCGAGGTGATGGTCGAGCTATCGGTCGTCAGGGCGATGGCTGGCAGGCTCGGGCGCTCACGCTCGAAGCGATTGAGTAGCTCGGATGAGAAGTGCTGGGCGTCGCCAGCCGAGCCACCGTTGCCACAGGAGAGAATCTTGCCCTCGTTGAGCAGCGAGTGAACCATCACCTGGCTGGCATGCTCGATGAACGGCACCAGCACCTCCATGGCTTGCTGCTTGGTGTCGATGCTGGCCTGGAACATCTGGCGAATACGGGATTGCATATCCATGGGCTGAAACCTTAGGTGTGCTGGCTGAGACAGCCGGAAGTGTCGAAAGTCGCCAAGGCGCTCGATGAGCGAGGTTGTACCTGAAGGCGGCACCGTGAGGCGACTAGAAATACTTGATCGGGCCTATTCACGTATCGAAAGCGTTGCGTAGCCAGTTCAGGGGTGTATCGCCGGAGCCGATTGCTATCACGTCGAAGCGACAAGGCTGCTTCCCCCAGCGACTCTCGCGCTGCAGAAACAGCTCCGCGGCGAGAATCAGGCGTTGGCGCTTGCGGGCGTCGACACTCTCCAGCGCGCCGCCCCAGGCAGTGTGCTTGCGGTAGCGGACTTCGACGAATACTACTGTATCGCCGTCGAGCATGACCAGATCGAGCTCGCCTCCACGGCAGGTCCAGTTCTGCGCCAGCAGGCGCAGGCCATGTTGCAGCAGGTGGTCGCGCGCCAGTTGTTCGGCAGCGCGACCACTGTCCTGAGTGCTCTTAATTGATGGCGTCCGGCAGGCGCTGGACCTGGCCGTTGCGGAATTCGGCCCAGGGCAGCTGGCGCTCGATTCTCTGAGCCTGGTTGAGGCTCAGGTTGCCGGAAAGACCTTCGACCTGGCTGTCCGGTAACGCCTTGAGCTGGCCCAGGCGGGGCGCCAGACGGAATGCGTCTACGCCCATCGCGTACAGGCGGCCGAGGCTGCCTGCAGCCTGCGGCCATTGCTGATCAACCTGTTGGCGCAGTGGGTCATTTGCGTCCAGCAGCCAAGGGGTTTCGCAGAAGCGGATGCCCTCCAGGTCCTGGTATTGCGCCGGATTTTGGCCGCCGGTGTAGAGGTGTGACGTGGCATATACCGGTAGGTCGCCGGCGTACTGGAAGGCCAGGGTCGGCTTGATCTGCTGGGCCTGCTGTGGGGTGGCGGCGAGGAAGATGAAATCAATGTCCTGGCGGCGTGACGGTAGGGCGGCCAGCTGGGTGCCCAGGGTGCTCTGTAGTCGTTTGGCACGAGCCTCGCTCTGACGCAGTTGGAGCAGATCGGCGATCTGCTGGGCCAGCTCCACTGGCTGGTCGACATGCTCGGCGGCAATCAGGTTGCCGCCAGCGGCCTGCCAGCTTTGCTGGAAGGCGGCGAGCACGCGATTGCCCCATTCGCCCTGAGGCACAAGGGCTACGGCGCTGCGCATGCCGTCGGCCCAGGCGCGACGGGCCACTTCGCGGGCCTCGTCTTCGGCGGCCAGGCCGAACTGGAACAGCTGGGCAGGTGTCTCGCGCCCGGCGTCGCTGTAGTTCAGTGCCAGGGTGGTCAGCGGCAGTTGCGGGCGCTCGCTTAGTTGCTTGACCAGGGGTTTTTCCAGGGGGCCGACTACCAGTTGTGCGCCGTCGGTCTGGGCCTGGCGGTAGAAGTCATCTAGCGAGGATAGGCGCGAACTGTCGTACAGCAGCACCTCCGGGGGATTCTGTCCGGCCTGCTGGGCCTGGTAGTGGGCGGCCAGGAAGCCGTCACGCAGGGCGCGGGCCACCGAGGCGAGCTGGCCTTCTTGCGGTAGCAGCAGGGCGATTTTCTGCAGTGGTTGGCCTGCCAGTTCCTTCAGTTTGCTCAGTGGCAAGGGCAGCTGCTCGGCGGCTGGGTGCTGCGGGTGCTGGTTCTTCCAGTCGTCGATGGCAGCCAGCTGCTGGTCCGGGGTGCCGGCATTCTTGCTGGTCAGGGCCAGGCTTAGCCATCCGTCCAGGTCGCTGTCGCCCGCATTGGTCAATTGGCTCTGTGGCAGGCTGGAAACCAGACTCCAGATATCCTCATGGTTGGTCGTGGCTGCTTCACCGGACAGCAGCGGGGCGATGAAAACGCGCTCGCGTGCGGCCGCCAGGATCTGACCGTCCGCCTCGAGGGCGCGGGCCTGGACCAGTTGTGTGCGGATCTGCTGCTCAACCGGGAGCTCGGCAAGGCGCTCAAGGCCTGGGTGTTGCAAGGCCTTCAGGGCACTCTTGGGTTTGTTGCGGGCCATGGCCAGCTCGGCCTTGAGGGTGGCGGCGAAAACCTGTTGGGCCGGCTTCAGGTTGTCCAGCGATATCTCGTCGAGGATGCGCGTGGCGCGGCCGATGTCCTGCTGACGATAAGCCTGATCTGCAGCTGACAGGCGCAGCAGGGCTGCCTGCTCTGGCTTGCTCTGGCTGGCCTGCTGTAGCAGTTGATCGATGCTGGCCTGGGGCGTGCGCGGCAGCTCGCCCAGGCTGGACGAGGGCGAGCTGCCACAGGCAGCGAGCAGGCCGGCGAGGCAGAGAGCGGTGAGTGGACGCAGGCAGGCGATCATCTAATACGTTCCTGGTACTGATCATAAAGAAGGCGGGATTGTACCCAAGCACCGCCGCAGGTGCGATGTCGGTGCCGTGAAACGGGCTACAATGCGCGCTTTCCGTAATCGAGGTGTGCCCGTGAGTGCTTCCGCTGTTTCTGCTGCCGGCACGCTGTATGTGGTTGCTACGCCGATCGGTAATCTGGACGACATCAGTGCGCGGGCGCTGCGCATCCTCGGCCAGGTGGCGCTGATCGCCGCCGAAGATACTCGGCATTCAGTGCGCTTGCTGCAGCATTTCGGCATCTCCACGCCGCTGGTGGCTTGCCATGAGCACAACGAGCGTGACCAGGGCGGGCGTTTCCTGGCGCGCCTGCAGGCTGGCGAGGACGTGGCGCTGATCTCCGATGCCGGCACACCGCTGATTTCTGATCCGGGCTTCCACTTGGTGCGCGCCGCTCGTGCAGTCGGCATTCGCGTAGTGCCGGTGCCGGGGGCGTGCGCGTTGATCGCCGCGCTGTCGGCGGCCGGGCTGCCGTCTGATCGCTTCAGCTTCGAGGGCTTCCTACCGGCCAAGACGGTCGGTCGCCGTTCGCGTCTGGAGCAGGTCAGGGAAGATGGTCGCACCCTTATCTATTACGAGGCGCCGCATCGCCTGCTCGAGTCCCTTGCCGATATGCGCGACATCTTTGGCGCTGACCGACCTGCGGTGTTGGGGCGCGAGCTGACCAAAACTTTCGAGACTCTCAAGGGCCTGCCGCTGGGCGAGCTGCACGACTGGGTGGCAGCGGACAGCAACCAGCAGCGTGGCGAATGCGTGATCCTAGTCGCTGGCTGGCAGGCGCCGGAGGGTGACGAGGCGGTTAGCGGCGAGGCCCTGCGGGTGCTCGATCTGCTGCTCTCCGAGCTGCCGCTTAAGCGCGCGGCAGCGCTGGCGGCGGAGATCACCGGGGTGCGCAAGAATCTGTTGTACCAGGCGGCTCTTGATCGCCAGAGAGATGCTTGAGCTTGTCCTGCGTCGCTAGGGTCGTTACCCTTGGCGGCGGAGAGTCGATCGGACAGTCGCTGCCTTCATTCATGAAGGGGGAGGAAAGTCCGGGCTCCATAGGGCGGAGTGCCAGGTAACGCCTGGGAGGCGCAAGCCTACGGAAAGTGCCACAGAAAATAACCGCCTAAGCGCTTCGGCGCCGGTAAGGGTGAAAAGGTGCGGTAAGAGCGCACCGCACGGCTGGCAACAGTCCGTGGCTAGGTAAACCCCACTCGGAGCAAGACCAAATAGGGTTCCATCGGCGTGGCCCGCGCTGGAACCGGGTAGGTTGCTAGAGGCGTACAGTGATGTGCGTCGTAGAGGAATGACTGTCCTCGACAGAACCCGGCTTACAGATCGACTCTCCTCCTTTCTCTTCTATCTGCTTCATTCCTCAATACCGAAAAATTCTTACTCTTGAGAAGTTACTTTAAGTTCGGGGTTTAGTTCCCTGACCTTGGGGGAATTCACTCTCAAGATTCTTTGTTTTGCATCCTTCAAAGCCTCCTCTAGTTCGCTAAATCTCCGTCCTATAAGGATTTTTCCCTATTTTCGCGCCTTGACGCTGGGGTGCACGCATTTCTATAGTGTGTCGAAGTGGCACAAAGTGGAAAAAAGTGGGTCATAAGGGCACGGAAAGCTAAATACAGTGGGGAAGCGCAGCCTTGTTTCGTGGAGCTAACGCCATCAGTCTCGACGCCAAAGGGCGACTCGCGATGCCGAGCCGGTATCGCGACGAGCTCGTTTCGCGTTGTTCTGGCCAGCTCATCGTGACCATCGATGCCGTAGATCCCTGCCTGTGTGTTTATCCCCTGCCTGAGTGGGAGCTGATCGAAGCCAAGCTCCGCGACCTGCCATCCCTGCGTGAAGAGACCCGTCGCCTGCAGCGTCTGTTGATCGGCAATGCCGTGGATATCGAGCTGGACGGCAGTGGCCGCTTTCTCGTGCCGCCGCGTCTGCGCACGCATGCAGGCCTGGACAAGCACGCGATGCTGGTCGGCCAACTGAACAAGTTCCAGCTGTGGAACGAGGATGCCTGGAATGCGCTTGCAGATGCCGACCTGGCTGCCATCAAACAACCCGGCGCGTTGCCGGACGACCTCCGCGATCTGATCCTGTGACCATGACTAGCAGCTTCCGCCATATCACCGTGCTGCTCGACGAGGCCGTCGAGGCCCTCGCCGTGCGTGCTGAAGGCTGCTATCTGGATGGCACATTTGGGAGGGGAGGACATAGCCGGTTGATCCTCGAGAGGCTCGGACCAGAGGGGCGGTTGCTCGGGTTCGACAAGGACCCTCTGGCAATCGCAAGCGGACAAGCACTGGCGGCCGAAGACGGCCGCTTCGTCGTTGTACAGCGCAGCTTCGCCGACCTCGGCGAAGAGGCAGTCGCGCGGGGCCTGGTCGGAAAGGTCGATGGCCTGCTGCTCGACCTCGGCGTCTCCTCGCCGCAGTTGGATGATGCCGAGCGCGGCTTCAGCTTCCTCAATGACGGCCCGCTGGACATGCGCATGAACCCGGATGCCGGCATCAGCGCCGCCCAGTTCATCGCCACTGCCAGCGCCGACGAGATCGCCCGGGTATTCAAGGAATACGGCGAGGAGCGCTTCGCCAAGCGCATGGCTCGCGCCGTGGTCGAGCGTCGCGAGCAGAAGCCGTTCGAGCGCACTGCCGATCTGGCGGCGGTACTGACCGAGGCCAATCCGGCTTGGGAGAAGGGCAAGAACCCGGCGACCCGTGCCTTTCAGGGGCTGCGCATCCACGTCAACAACGAGCTGGGTGACCTGGAGCGCGGCCTCGATGCGGCCCTCGAGACCCTGGCTGTGGGTGGTCGCCTGGTGGTGATCAGCTTCCACTCGCTGGAAGACCGTATCGTCAAACAATTCATGAGGCGCCAGGCGAAAGGTGAGGCGGATAATCTGCCGCGCGACCTGCCAATCATTCCCAAGGCCTTCGAGCCTCGCCTGAGGCTGCTGGGTAAGCCGATCTTTGCCGGCGACGTCGAGCTCAAAGCCAATCCGCGCTCGCGCAGTGCGGTGATGCGTGTGGCGGAGAAGTTGCGGTGAGCCGTTTGTACGCCAAGCCATTGCCGCCCGGCAGCCTGCTGCTCGGCCTGCTCTTTGGGGCTGTGCTGCTGTCGGCGGTTGCGGTGGCTTATAGCGCGCACTGGAATCGCCAGTTGCTCAATGCCCTGTACGCCGAGCTGAGCGTGCGCGATAAGGTGCAGGCCGAGTGGGGTCGCCTGGTGCTGGAGCAGAGTACATGGACCGCTCACAGCCGTATCGAGACCCTGGCCGCCGGCCAGTTGAAGATGCGTATCCCCGAGCCGGCTGAAGTGCGGATGGTCGCGCCATGATTGGCCTCGAGGGCGCACTCTATCCTTGGCGCTTTCGCTTGGTGTTGGCGCTGCTGGCACTGATGGTGGGTGCCATTGCCTGGCGTATCGTCGACTTACACGTGATCGACCATGATTTCCTCAAGGCCCATGGTGACGCACGCAGCGTGCGCCATATTCCCATCCCGGCGCATCGTGGCCTGATCACCGACCGCAACGGCGAGCCGCTAGCCGTCAGTACCCCGGTGACTACCCTGTGGGCGAATGGCAAGGAACTGTTCAAGGCGCAGGATCGCTGGGTCGACCTGGCCGCAGCACTCGGACAGGAGCCCAAGTCATTCGCCCAACGCCTGAGTCAGGCTCAGGAGCGCGAGTTCATGTACCTGGTCCGCGGCCTGACCCCTGAGCAGGGCCAGCGCGTGCTCGATCTCAAGGTGCCGGGTGTGTACGGCCTGGAGGAGTTCCGCCGTTTCTACCCGGCTGGCGAAGTGACTGCCCACGTAGTCGGCTTCACTGATGTCGATGATCGCGGTCGCGAAGGTGTTGAACTGGCCTTCGAGGAGTGGCTGGCTGGTGTGCCGGGCAAGCGCCAGGTGCTCAAGGATCGCCGTGGTCGTCTGATTAAGGATGTACAGGTTGCCCAGAACGCCAAGGCCGGCAAGGCCCTGGCGCTGTCCATCGATCTGCGCCTGCAGTACCTGGCCCACCGCGAGCTGCGCAATGCGCTGGTCGAGCAGGGTGCCAAGGCTGGCAGCCTGGTGATGATCGACGTGAAGACCGGTGAAGTGCTCGCCATGGTCAACCAGCCGTCCTACAACCCGAACAATCGTCGTAACCTGCAGCCGGCCGCGATGCGCAACCGCGCCATGATCGACGTGTTCGAGCCAGGTTCCACCGTCAAGCCGATTTCCATGGCTGCCGCCCTGCAGACCGGGCGCTGGAAGCCGGAAGACAAGGTCGAGGTATATCCCGGCTCGCTGCAGATCGGTCGCTACACCATCAAGGACGTGTCCAAGACCCAGGGTCCGGTGCTGGACCTGACCGGAATCCTGATCAACTCGTCCAACGTCGGCATGAGCAAGGTCGCCTTCGACATCGGTGGCGAGACCATCCACGACATGATGAGCAAGGTCGGCTTCGGCCAGGATACCGGTCTGGGCTTCCCCGGCGAGCGTGTCGGCGAGCTGCCCAGTCATCGCGAGTGGCGCAAGGCCGAGACCGCGACCCTGTCCTACGGCTACGGCGTATCGGTGACCGCCATCCAGATGGCGCATGCCTATGCCACCCTGGCCAACAACGGTCAGGTATTGCCGCTGTCGATGACCCGCGTGGACAATAAGCCGGTCGGCGCCCAGGTGGTGCCGGAAGACGTGGCCAAGACCCTGCAAGGCATGCTGCAGCAAGTGATCGAGGCGCCGCGCGGGGTGTTCCGCGCCCAAGTACCGGGTTACCACGTCTCCGGCAAGAGCGGTACCGCACGTAAGGCCAGTGTCGGCACCAAGGGCTATACCGCCAATGCCTACCGCTCGATGTTCGCTGGTTTCGCGCCCAGCTCCAATCCGCGCATCGCCATGTTCGTGGTGATCGATGAGCCGAGCAAGGCGGGATACTTCGGCGGTCTGGTCTCCGCGCCCGTCTTCAGCAAGGTGATGGCCGGCTCGCTGCGCCTGATGAACATCACTCCAGACAACCTGCCGCCGCCGGTCGATCAGGTTGCGGTGCCGCAGCCGCAGACTGCCGACGCGGCCGCCAACCCGGGAGGGCGAATCTGATGCCCATGCCCCTCAATCAACTGCTGCCGCAGGCAAGCGGCGCCACGCTGATCCGTGAACTGACCCTGGATAGCCGCAAGGTGCGCCCGGGCGACCTGTTCCTTGCCGTACCTGGCCTGGCTCAGGACGGTCGCGCGCATATCGCCGATGCCATCGCCCGCGGCGCCACTGCCGTGGCCTATGAGGCCGAAGGTGCCGCCGCCATGAGCGCGAGCAGCGCCGAGCTGGTGCCGCTCAAGGGCCTGGCCGGTCAGCTGTCGGCTATCGCCGGGCGCTTCTATGGCGAACCGAGCCGTGGCGTGCGCCTGATCGGCGTCACCGGTACCAACGGCAAGACCAGTGTCAGCCAACTGCTGGCCCAGGCGCTCGACCTGTTGGGCGAGCGCTGCGGCATAGTCGGAACCCTCGGCACCGGCTTCTTCGATGCGCTGGAGAGTGGCCGCCACACCACGCCGGACCCGATTGCCGTGCAGGCCACCCTGGCCGACCTGAAACAGGCTGGTGCCCGCGCCGTAGCCATGGAAGTGTCGTCTCACGGCCTGGACCAGGGCCGCGTGGCTGCCCTGGACTTCGACGTGGCGGTGTACACCAACCTGTCCCGCGATCATCTGGACTACCACGGTTCGATGGAGGCCTACGGCGCAGCCAAGGCCAAGCTGTTCGCCTGGCCGGACCTGAAGTGCCGGGTGATCAACCTGGACGACGAGTTCGGCCGCCAGTTGGCGAGCGAAGAGCGCGAGTCGCGCCTGATTGGCTACAGCCTGAGCGATGCCTCCGCCTACCTGTTCTGCCGCGAGGCCCGGTTCGACGATCACGGTGTGCAAGCCAGCCTGATCACCCCGCAGGGCGAAGGCCATCTGCGCAGCCCGCTGCTCGGTCGCTTCAATCTGAGCAACCTGCTGGCCGTGGTCGGCGCGTTGCTCGGCCTGAACTACGGGCTGGACGAGATTCTTCGCGTGCTGCCACAGCTGCAGGGCCCGGTCGGCCGCATGCAGCGCTTCGGCGGCCAGCAGCAGCCGCTGGTGGTGGTCGACTACGCCCACACCCCGGATGCCCTGGAGAAAGTGCTGGAGGCCCTGCGTCCGCACGTGACCGGCCGTCTGCTGTGCCTGTTCGGCTGTGGCGGTGACCGCGATCGCGGCAAGCGCCCGCTGATGGCGGCCGTGGCAGAGCGCCTGGCCGATACCGTGCTGGTCACCGACGACAACCCGCGTACTGAGAACCCGGCGCAGATCCTCGCCGATATCCGTGCCGGCTTCGCCAAGCCCGAGGCCGCCGAGTTCGTCCATGGCCGTGGCGATGCCATCGCTCGTCTGGTCGCCTCCGCCCAGGTCGGCGATGTGGTACTGCTGGCAGGCAAGGGGCATGAGGATTACCAGGAGATTGCCGGCGTGCGCCATGCCTTCTCCGACCTGGATGAAACCACCAAGGCCCTGCAGGCCTGGGAGGCCGCCCATGCTTAAGCCGCTGCTGCTGAGCGAAGTGGCCCCGGCGCTGGATGGCTATCTGGTGGGCGCTGATGTGGCGTTCTCCGCTGTTTCCACCGACAGCCGCAAGATCGACCACGGCCAGCTGTTTATCGCCCTGGTCGGGCCGAATTTCGACGGCCACAACTACCTGGCCGAGGTCGCTGCCAAGGGCGCTGTCGCCGCTCTGGTACAGCGCGAAGTGGCCGATGCGCCGCTGCCGCAGCTGGTAGTAGCCGACACCCGCATCGCCCTGGGCCAGCTCGGTGCGCTCAATCGCATGGCTTTCAACAAGCCGCTAGCTGCCGTCACCGGCTCCAGCGGCAAGACCACGGTCAAGGAGATGCTCGCCAGCATCCTGCGTGCTGGCCTCAATGGTCCGGTTCTGGCCACCCGTGGCAACCTGAACAACGACCTCGGCGCGCCGCTGACCCTGTTGGAGCTGGCCTCCGAGCATGTCGGCGCGGTGATCGAGCTGGGCGCCAACCATATTGGCGAGATCACCTACACCGTTGGCCTGACCAAGCCGCAGGTGGCCATCATCACCAATGCCGGCCTGGCTCATGTCGGCGAGTTCGGTGGTCCGGAGAAGATCGTCGAGGCCAAGGGCGAGATTCTCGAAGGCCTGAGCGAGCAGGGCATCGCCGTGCTCAACCGTGACGACAAGGCCTTCGCCACCTGGCAGGCCCGCGCCAGGGGGCGCCAGGTGCTGAGCTTTGCCCTGCACGAGCAATCTGCTGACCTGCACGCCGCCGAGCTGTGGCGCGATGCCCGAGGTTGCGCCGGTTTTGCCCTGGCCGGCCGTGCCGGTGAGGCGCGCATCCAGCTCAACCTGCTCGGCGAGCACAGCGTGGCCAATGCCCTGGCCGCCGCCGCTGCTGCACACGCCCTCGGTGTGCCGCTGGTCGGGATCAAGGCTGGCCTGGAATCCCTGCAGCCGGTCAAGGGCCGCGCCGTGGCTGACCTGGCGCCGAACGGCGTGCGGGTGATCGATGACAGTTACAACGCCAACCCGCTGTCCATGTGCGCGGCAGTCGATATACTCGCCGTCTTCTCCGGCCGCACCGTTCTGGTGCTGGGAGATATGGGCGAGTTGGGCGAGTGGGCCGAGCGGGGCCATCGCGATGTCGGCGCTCATGCCGCAGGCAAGGTCGATGCGCTCTATGCCGTAGGGCCGCTGATGGCGCATGCCGTTGCAGCTTACGGTGCCAATGGCCGTCATTTCGCCGATCAAGCCAGCCTGATCGAGGCGCTTCGCAGCGAATCGGGCGATACCACCATTCTAATTAAAGGCTCGCGCAGCGCGGCGATGGACAAGGTCGTCGACGCGTTGCTGCAACGGGCATCCGGGGAGGTTCACTAATCATGCTGCTGCTGCTGGCGGAGTACCTGCAACAGTTCTACACCGGCTTCGGGGTGTTCCAGTACCTGACCCTGCGCGGGATTCTCGGCGTGCTCACCGCCCTGGCCCTGTCGCTGTGGCTCGGTCCGTGGATGATCCGCACCCTGCAGATCCGCCAGATCGGCCAGGCCGTGCGCAACGATGGTCCGCAGTCGCACCTGTCGAAGAAAGGCACGCCGACCATGGGTGGCGCGCTGATTCTCACCGCCATCGCCGTCAGTACCTTGCTGTGGGCCGACCTGTCCAACCGTTACGTGTGGACCGTGCTGGCCGTGACCCTGCTGTTCGGCGCCATCGGTTGGGTCGATGACTACCGCAAGGTGATCGAGAAGAACTCGCGCGGCCTGCCGAGCCGCTGGAAGTATTTCTGGCAGTCGGTGTTCGGCGGCGCTGCAGCCATCTTCCTCTATATGACCGCGCAGAGCCCGGTAGAAACCACCCTGATCCTGCCGGTGCTCAAGGATGTCGCAATACCCCTAGGGGCGGGCTTCGTGGTGCTGACCTACTTCGTCATCGTCGGTACCAGCAACGCGGTGAATCTGACCGACGGCCTCGACGGCCTGGCCATCCTGCCGACCGTGATGGTGGCCGGCGCGCTGGCGATCTTCTGTTACCTGTCGGGCAACATCAAATTCGCCGAATACCTGCTGATCCCCTATGTGCCGGGCGCCGGTGAGCTGATCGTGTTCTGCGCCGCCCTGGTCGGTGCCGGCCTCGGCTTCCTGTGGTTCAACACCTATCCGGCTCAGGTCTTCATGGGCGATGTCGGTGCGCTGGCGCTGGGCGCCGCACTGGGCACCATCGCCGTGATCGTTCGCCAGGAAGTGGTGCTGTTCATCATGGGCGGCGTGTTCGTCATGGAAACCCTGTCGGTGATGATCCAGGTCGCCAGCTTCAAGCTGACCGGCAAGCGCGTGTTCCGGATGGCGCCGATCCACCACCACTTTGAATTGAAAGGCTGGCCGGAGCCGCGCGTGATCGTGCGCTTCTGGATCATCACCGTGATCCTGGTGCTGGTCGGTCTGGCCACCCTGAAACTGAGGTAATAGAGAGTGTCGCTGATCGCTTCCGACCAGTTCCGCATCGTTGTCGGCCTCGGCAAGAGCGGCATGTCCCTGGTGCGCTTCCTCGCGCAGCAGGGCGTGCGCTTCGCCGTGGCCGATACGCGCGCGAACCCGCCGGAACTGGCGACCCTGCAGCGCGACTACCCGCAAGTGGAAGTGCGTTGCGGCGAGCTGGACGTCGACTTCCTCTGCCGCGCCTCGGAGCTCTACGTGAGTCCGGGCCTGGCCCTGGCCACTCCGGCGCTGCGTGAAGCGGCCGCTCGCGGGGTGAAGATGTCCGGCGATATCGATCTGTTCACCCGTCACGCCAAGGCGCCGATCGTCGCCATCACCGGCTCGAACGCCAAGAGCACCGTCACCACCCTGGTCGGCGAGATGGCGGCGGCTGCCGGCAAGAAGGTCGCCGTCGGCGGCAATATCGGTACCCCGGCGCTGGACCTGCTCGCCGCCGACGTTGAGCTGTATGTCCTGGAGCTGTCCAGCTTCCAGCTGGAGACCACCGAGCGCCTGGGCGCCGAAGTCGCCACCTGCCTGAACATTAGCGAAGACCACATGGATCGCTATGACGGCATGCAGCACTACCACCTGGCCAAGCACCGCATCTTCCGTGGTGCCAAGCAGGTGGTGGTGAACCGTGACGACGCCCTGTCGCGCCCACTGATCGCCGACCAGGTGCCGTGCTGGACCTTCGGCCTGGGCAAGCCCGACTTCAAACGCTTCGGCCTGATCGAAGAGAACGGCGAGAAGCAGCTGGCCTTCCAGTTCGAGGCGCTGATGCCGACCGCCGAACTGAAGATTCGTGGTGCGCACAATCAGTCCAATGCCCTGGCTGCGCTGGCTCTCGGCCACGCCGTTGGCCTGCCGTTCGAGGCCATGCTGCAGACCCTGCGCAGCTTCGCCGGCCTGGCGCACCGTTGCCAGTGGGTGCGCGAGCTGCGCGGCGTGGGTTACTACGACGACTCCAAGGCCACCAACGTCGGCGCCGCCCTGGCTGCCATTGAGGGCCTGGGCTCGGATATCGCCGGCAAGCTGGTGCTGATCGCCGGTGGCGATGGCAAAGGTGCCGACTTCTCTGCCTTGAAAGCGCCGGTAGCCAAGTTCTGCCGCGCCGTGATGCTGCTCGGTCGCGATGCCGAGCAGATTGCCGAAGCCTTGGGCGATGACGCGCCGCTGGTGCGCGTGAAGACCTTGGACGAGGCCGTGCAGCGCGCTGCTTCCCTGGCCGAACCTGGCGACGCCGTGCTGCTGTCGCCGGCCTGCGCCAGCTTGGACATGTTCAAGAACTTCGAAGAGCGTGGGCGCCTGTTCGCCCAGGCGGCGGAGGGCCTGCAATGACCCTGCTGTCCCGCCTGTTCGCCGCTCCGTCGCCGCTGCGCACTCCACGCGGCATCGACCTGGACTTCCCGCTGCTGGCGGGTTGCTTGGCCCTGCTCGGTCTGGGCCTGGTGATGATCACCTCGGCCAGTTCGGAAGTGGCTGCGGCGATGTCCGGCAACCCGCTATATCACATGATCCGCCACCTGATTTACCTGGCTATTGGCATCAGCGCCGCCGTCGTTACGCTGATGATCCCGATGGCCTTCTGGCAGCGCTATAGCGCCAGCCTGCTGCTGATCGCCTTCGCCCTGCTGGTCATGGTGCTGATCCCCGGCATCGGCCGCGAAGTGAACGGCGCCAAGCGCTGGATCGGTTTCGGCATGTTCAACGTGCAGCCGTCCGAGCTGGCCAAGCTGTTCACCGTGGTGTTCATCGCCGGCTACCTGGTGCGTCGCCAGGACGAGGTGCGCGAGAAACTCTCCGGCTTCCTCAAGCCGATGCTGGTGCTCGGCCCCATGGCCGTGCTGCTGCTGGCCGAGCCGGACTTCGGCGCCACCGTGGTGCTGGTGGGTTCCTGCATAGCCATGCTGTTCCTCGGCGGCATCAACCTGGTGCGCTTCATCCCGCTGGGCGCCTGTGTGCTGGTGCTCGGTGCGATCGTGATGACCAGCCAGGCCTATCGTCTGGAGCGTCTGACAAACTTCGTCGATCCCTGGGCCGATCAGTACGGCGCCGGCTACCAGCTGTCCCAAGCGCTGATTGCCTTCGGTCGCGGCGAGTGGTTCGGTGTCGGTCTGGGCAACAGCGTCCAGAAGCAGTTCTATCTGCCCGAGGCGCACACCGACTTTGTCTTCGCCGTGCTCGCCGAGGAGCTGGGTATGGTCGGTGCGCTGGCCACCGTCGGCCTGTTCGTCTTTGTTGCCGTGCGCGCCTTATACATCGGCCTGTGGGCCGAGAAGGCCAAGCAGTTCTTCGCCGCCTACGTGGCCTATGGCATCGCTATCCAGTGGATCGGCCAGGTGCTGATCAACATCGGCGTGAACGTTGGCCTGCTGCCGACCAAGGGCCTGACTCTGCCGTTCCTCAGCTACGGCGGCAGCTCGTTGATCATCTGCTGCGTCAGCCTGGCCATGCTCCTGCGCATCGAGTGGGAGCGCCGTACCTCGCTGGGCAGCGAGGAAGTCGAATTCAGCGAGTCGGACTTCTTCGACACCGAGGAGGTCAAGCATGCGCGGTAATGTCCTGATCATGGCCGGAGGTACCGGCGGCCACGTGTTCCCAGCGCTGGCCTGCGCCCGCGAGTTCAAGGCGCGTGGCTATGCCGTGCATTGGCTGGGCACTCCGCGGGGCATCGAGAACGAACTGGTGCCGGCTGCTGAGCTGCCGCTGCACCTGATCCAGGTCACGGGCCTGCGCGGCAAGGGCAAGTTGTCCCTGCTCAAGGCGCCGTTCCAGCTGGTCCGTGCCCTGTTGCAAGCGCGCAAGGTGATGCGCGAGCTGCAGCCGGTGTGCGTGCTGGGCATGGGCGGTTACGTCACAGGCCCGGGTGGCCTGGCCGCGCGGATGAATGGCGCGCCGCTGGTGATCCACGAACAGAACGCCGTGGCCGGTACCGCTAATCGCAGCCTGGTGCCATTTGCCGCGCGAGTGTGTGAGGCCTTCCCGGGCACCTTCGACAAGCGTGCCAAGTTGCATGCCACTGGCAACCCGGTGCGTGAGGAGCTGTTCCTGGAGATTCCACGTGACGCGCTGTCCGGACGGAAGCCGCGCCTGCTGGTTCTGGGCGGTAGCCTGGGAGCGGAACCGCTGAACAAGTTGCTACCCGCTGCACTGGCCAAGCTGCCGGACGATTTGCGTCCGCAGGTGTTCCATCAGGCTGGCAAGCAACACGATCAAGTCACAGCGGAGCGTTATCGCGAAGTCGCGGTCGAAGCCGAGGTCGCGCCCTTCATCAAGGACATGGCCCGTGCCTATGCATGGGCCGATCTGGTGATCTGCCGCGCCGGTGCGCTGACTGTCAGCGAACTGGCCGCCGCCGGCCTGCCGTCGTTCCTCGTGCCTCTGCCGCATGCGATCGATGATCACCAGACCCGCAATGCCGAATATCTGGCGAAGGAGGGTGCCGCCATCCTTCTGCCGCAATATGCAACCGACGCGGACAAGCTTGCCGCGCAGTTGACCGAGGTTCTGATGCACCCTGAAAAACTCGAAGCTATGGGCCGTACCGCTCGCAGCCTGGCCAAGCCAGATGCCACCCGGGCGGTGGTCGACATCTGCCTGGAGGTGGCCCGTGGCTAAGTCTCCCGCCGCTGCCCGCTCGGAAATCCGCCGCATGCGCCGTATCCGTCGCATTCACTTCGTCGGTATCGGTGGCGCCGGCATGTGCGGCATCGCCGAGGTGTTGCTGAACCTCGGCTACGAGGTGTCCGGCTCCGACCTCAAGGCCTCGGCCGTGACCGAGCGCCTGGAAAGCTTCGGTGCCATCGTCTACATCGGCCACCGTGCCGAGAATGCCGAGCAGGCCGACGTGCTGGTGGTCTCCAGCGCCATCAATACCTCCAACCCGGAGGTGGCCACCGCCCTGGAGCGCCGCATTCCGGTGGTGCCGCGTGCCGAGATGCTCGCCGAGCTGATGCGCTACCGCCACGGCGTGGCCGTAGCCGGTACCCATGGCAAGACCACCACCACCAGCTTGCTGGCCTCTGTATTCGCTGCCGGTGGACTGGACCCGACCTTCGTTATAGGCGGCCGCCTGAACGCTGCCGGCACCAACGCCCAGCTCGGCAGCAGCCGCTACCTGATCGCCGAGGCGGACGAGAGCGACGCCAGCTTCCTGCATCTACAGCCGATGGTCTCGGTGGTCACCAACATCGATGCCGACCATATGAGCACCTATGGCGGCGACTTCAACGTTCTGAAGAAGACCTTCATCGAATTCCTGCACAACCTGCCGTTCTACGGCCTGGCCGTGCTCTGCGTAGACGACCCGGTGGTACGCGAACTGCTGCCGCAGGTGGCCCGTCCGACTGTGACCTACGGCTTCGCCGAGGACGCCGACGTGCGCGCCATCAATGTGCGGCAGGAGGGCATGCGCACTCATTTCACCGCACTGCGTCGAGATCGTGAACCGTTGGATGTGTCGGTGAACATGCCGGGTAACCACAACGTGCTGAATTCCCTAGCCACCATCGCTATCGCCACCGACGAGGGTATCGAGGACGCGGCTATCATCGCCGGCCTGTCAGGCTTCCAGGGTGTTGGCCGGCGCTTCCAGGTCTACGGCGAATTGCCGGTGGACGGTGGCAGCGTGATGCTGGTGGATGACTATGGTCATCACCCGCGCGAAGTGGCGGCAGTGATCAAGGCCGTGCGCGGTGGCTGGTCTGAGCGTCGCCTGGTGATTCTGTATCAACCGCACCGCTACAGCCGTACCCGCGACCTGTACGACGATTTCGTCCAGGTGCTCGGCGACGCCAACGTGCTGCTTCTGATGGAAGTCTATCCGGCCGGTGAGGAACCGATTCCCGGCGCCGACAGCCGCCATCTGTGCCACAGCATCCGCCAGCGCGGCCAGCTGGACCCGATCTACGTCGAGCGTGGCACCGAGCTGGCCCCGATCATCAAGCCGCTGCTGCGTGCCGGCGACATCCTGCTGTGCCAGGGCGCCGGCGACATCGGCGGCGTAGCCCCGCAGTTGATCAAGCACCCGTTGTTCCAAGGCGTCGCGCGCCAGGATGACCAGTTCCAAGGTGAGTCGAAATGAGCCTGCATTCCACCCTCGATCCCAAGGCCTTCGGCCGCGTCGCCGTGCTGTTCGGCGGCAAGAGCGCCGAGCGTGCGGTGTCGCTGAAGTCTGGCGCTGCCGTACTGGAAGCCCTGCAGGCGGCAGGCGTGGACGCCTTCGGCATCGACATCGGTGACGACTTCCTGCAGCGCCTGGTCGCTGAGAGGATTGATCGCGCCTTCATCGTGCTGCACGGCCGTGGCGGCGAAGACGGCTCCATGCAGGGCCTGCTGGAATGTGCTGGCATCCCTTACACCGGCAGCGGCATCCTCGCTTCTGCCCTGGCCATGGACAAGCTGCGCACCAAGCGCGTGTGGCTGAGCCTGGGCCTGCCGACGCCGAACCACGCTGCCTTGGCCAACGAAGAAGATTGCCGCGCGGCGGCTGCCGAGCTGGGCTTCCCGCTGTTCGTCAAACCGGCCCACGAGGGCTCCAGCATCGGCATGGCCAAGGTCGCTGATGTCGAGGCGTTGATCGCGGCCTGGAAGGACGCCAGCAAGTACGACTCGCAAGTGCTGGTCGAGCAGATGATCGACGGCCCCGAGTACACCATCGCCATGCTGCGTGGTCAGGTGCTGCCACCAATTGCCCTGGGCACGCCGCACAGCTTCTACGACTACGACGCCAAGTACCTGGCCAATGACACCCAGTACCGTATTCCCTGTGGTCTATCGGCCGAGAAGGAAACGGAACTGAAGGAGCTCACCGCGCGTGCCTGTGAGGCCGTGGGCACTCAGGGCTGGGCGCGCGCCGACGTGATGCAGGATGCCAGCGGCAAGTTCTGGCTGCTGGAAGTGAACACTGTGCCGGGCATGACCGATCACAGTCTGGTGCCGATGGCCGCACGCGCCGCCGGTCTGGACTTCCAGCAGCTGGTGCTGGCGATCCTGGCCGACAGCATAGAGGCAAGGGGCTAAACCATGGTCGCCACCCTCCGTCACCCGCAGCCCTTAGGAGGCGCCACCCGGCGTCAGCCTATCGCTGCGCGCGGCGCGAGTCGGATGGTAGCCAAGGAGCCGCTGTCCGCGCGCCTGCCGAAGCCGGACTTCGGTGGCCTTGGTCGCGGGCTTAAGCGTTTGGGCTGGCCGTTGCTGCTGGTGGCCCTGGGGTTCGGTACCTATGAGGGTGCCCAGCGCCTGCTGCCATACGCCGATCGGCCGATTGCCCGTGTCAGCGTACAAGGCGAACTGAGCTATATCAGCCAGCGGGCCGTGCAGGAGCGCATTGCACCCTATACATCGGCCAGCTTCTTCACCATCGACCTGTCTGGCATGCGCGCCGAGCTGGAGCGGATGCCGTGGATCGCTCACGCCGAAGTGCGTCGCGTATGGCCGGACCAGGTGTCGATCACCCTGGAAGAGCAGCTACCGGTGGCCCGCTGGGGCGATCAGTCGCTGCTCAACAACCAGGGGCAGGCCTTCGCTCCACGCGAAGCTGCCAATTACGAACACCTGCCGCTGCTGTCGGGGCCGCAGCGCGCCCAGCAGCAGGTGATGCAGCAATACCAGGTGCTCAGCCAGCTGTTGCGTCCGCTGGGCTTCACCATCAGCAGCCTGGAGCTGCGTGAGCACGGCAGCTGGTTCATCAGTACCGCCCAGGGCGTGGAAATCCTCCTGGGCCGGGATCACCTGGTCGACAAGATGCGCCGGTTCGCCAGCATCCACGACAAGGTGCTCAAGCAGCAGATCGCGAATATCGCGCGCATCGACCTGCGCTACGCCAACGGCCTTGCCGTGGCCTGGCGCGAGCCGATGCCGCCGACGGCAACCGAAGAAACGGTCGCCGTCCAGTGAATCGAGGAGAACAGTAGAGATCATGTCAAGCGTGCAGAGCGGCAAGATGATCGTCGGCCTGGACATCGGCACCTCCAAGGTGGTGGCGCTGGTGGGGGAAGTGACCGCGGATGGCGACCTGGATATCGTCGGGATCGGCACCAGTCCGTCGCGGGGGCTGAAGAAAGGCGTGGTGGTGAATATCGAATCCACCGTGCAGTCGATCCAGCGTGCCATCGAAGAGGCGCAGCTGATGGCCGGCTGCCGCATCCACTCGGCTTTCGTCGGCATCGCCGGCAACCATATCCGCAGCCTGAACAGCCACGGCATCGTTGCCATCCGCGATCGCGAAGTTAGCCCTGCTGATCTGGAGCGTGTGCTCGATGCTGCCCAGGCCGTTGCCATTCCGGCAGACCAGCGCGTGCTGCACACCCTGCCGCAGGACTACGTGATCGATAACCAGGAGGGTGTGCGTGAGCCACTGGGCATGTCCGGCGTGCGTCTGGAGGCCAAGGTGCACGTGGTCACCTGCGCCACCAACGCCGCGCAGAATGTCGAGAAGTGCGTGCGCCGCTGCGGAATGGAAGTGGACGACATCATTCTGGAGCAGCTGGCCTCCGCCTACTCGGTGCTGACCGAGGACGAGAAGGAGCTGGGCGTGTGCCTGGTCGACATCGGCGGAGGAACCACCGACGTGGCGATCTTTACCGAAGGTGCGATACGTCACACCGCGGTGATTCCGATCGCTGGAGACCAGGTCACCAATGATATTGCAATGGCATTACGCACCCCGACCCAGTATGCCGAGGAAATCAAGATTCGGTATGCTTGCGCCCTAGCCAAACTGGCGGGTCCAGGGGAAACCATCAAGGTTCCCAGTGTGGGAGACCGGCCACCGCGGGAGCTGTCCCGTCAAGCTCTGGCCGAGGTAGTCGAGCCCCGTTACGACGAGCTCTTCACCCTCATCCAGGCCGAGCTGCGGCGCAGCGGCTACGAGGACATGATCCCGGCAGGGATCGTCCTCACCGGCGGCACCGCCAAGATGGAAGGCGCCGTCGAACTGGCCGAAGAGATCTTTCACATGCCGGTGCGTTTGGGTGTACCCCACAGCGTCAAGGGACTGACCGACGTCGTGCGTAATCCTATTTATTCCACAGGCGTGGGCTTGCTGATGTACGGGCTGCGAAAGCAGGCCGACGGCTACCACGTGCCTGGAATCCAATATGGCGATGAGCCCAAAACACCGGTACTGGAACGGCTGAAACGCTGGGTCCAGGGCAATTTCTGATGTGAAACCCGCGGTAGCTGTAGGCGATAACTAAAAAAGGAAGGAGAGGGGAAATGTTCGAACTAGTAGATAACGTCCCGCAAAGTGCAGTAATCAAGGTCATCGGTGTGGGTGGCGGCGGTGGTAACGCCGTCAACCACATGATCAAGAACAACATCGAAGGCGTGGAATTTATCTGCGCCAATACCGACGCGCAGGCGCTGAAGAACATCGGCGCACGCACCGTGCTGCAGCTTGGCCCAGGCGTAACCAAGGGGCTGGGTGCCGGTACTAACCCGGAAATCGGCCGTCAGGCCGCTATGGAAGACCGTGAGCGCATCGCCGAAGTGCTGAATGGCGCCGACATGGTGTTCATCACCACCGGCATGGGTGGCGGTACCGGTACTGGTGCGGCGCCGATCATCGCCGAAGTGGCCAAGGAAATGGGCATCCTCACCGTTGCCGTGGTGACTCGTCCGTTCCCGTTCGAAGGCCGCAAGCGCATGCAGGTTGCCGATGAGGGCATCCGTGCCCTGTCCGACGTGGTCGACTCGCTGATCACCATCCCCAACGAGAAGCTGCTGACGATCCTCGGCAAGGACGCCAGCCTGCTGTCCGCCTTCGCCAAGGCTGACGACGTGCTGTCCGGCGCCGTGCGTGGTATCTCCGACATCATGCAGCGTCCAGGCCTGATGAACGTCGACTTCGCCGACGTGAAGACCGTGATGGGCGAGATGGGCATGGCGATGATGGGCACCGGCTGCGCCAGCGGTCCGAACCGTGCTCGCGAGGCCACCGAGGCGGCCATCCGCAATCCGCTGCTGGAAGACGTCAACCTGCAGGGTGCGCGCGGTATCCTGGTCAACATCACCGCCGGTCTGGACCTGTCTCTGGGCGAGTATGCCGCGGTGGGCGAGATCATCGAGGCCTTCGCCTCGGAAGCCGCGACCGTCAAGGTCGGTGCCGTGATCGATCCGGACATGCGTGACGAGCTGCACGTGACCGTGGTCGCTACCGGCCTGGGCGCGCGTATCGAGAAGCCGGTCAAGGTGGTCGACAACACCATCGCAGCCGCTGCCGTTGCCACTCCGGCTACCACCATCAGCGCTGCTCCGCGTGCTGCTGAACAGCCGGCCGTCAACTACAAGGACTACGAGCGCCCGACCGTTCAGCGTCAGAGCCTTGCCGGCAGCGCCGCGGCGGCCAAACTGAACACTCAGGATGACCTGGACTATCTGGATATCCCGGCCTTCCTGCGTCGTCAGGCTGATTGATGCTGTCTATCAGGAGTATATCGGTGATTGGTGTTCAGCAAAGGGCGGTTCTGCTATTATCGCCGCCCATTGTTGAAAACAGTTCGCAACAAGCGCAGCCAAAACCATGATCAGACAACGCACCCTGAAGAACATCATCCGAGCCACCGGCGTTGGCCTGCACTCGGGGGAGAAGGTTTACCTGACCCTCAAGCCGGCCCCGGTGGATACCGGAATCGTGTTCCGTCGCACCGATCTGGATCCGGTCGTGGAAATCCCCGCCCGCGCCGAGAATGTCGGTGAGACCACCATGTCGACCACTCTGGTCAATGGTGATGTCAAGGTGGACACCGTCGAGCACTTGCTTTCGGCCATGGCAGGCCTGGGCATCGACAACGCCTACGTCGAGCTGTCGGCGTCAGAAGTCCCGATCATGGATGGCAGTGCTGGTCCCTTTGTATTCCTGATTCAGTCCGCTGGCCTGGAAGAGCAGGACGCACCGAAGCAGTTCATCCGCGTGCTGCGCGAAGTGACAGTGGAGGAGGGCGACAAGCGCGCCACCTTCCTGCCCTTCGACGGCTTCAAGGTGAGCTTCGAGATCGATTTCGATCACCCGGTATTCCGTGGTCGCACCCAGACCGCCAGCGTCGACTTCTCCAGCACTTCCTTCGTCAAGGAAGTGAGCCGCGCGCGCACCTTCGGGTTCATGCGCGACATCGAGTTCCTGCGTTCGCAGAACCTGGCACTCGGCGGTAGCGTGGAAAACGCCATCGTGGTCGATGAGTTCCGCGTGCTCAACGAAGACGGCCTCCGTTACGAGGATGAATTCGTCAAGCACAAGATCCTCGATGCCATCGGCGACCTTTATCTGCTGGGCAACAGTCTGATCGGCGAGTTCCATGGCTTCAAGTCGGGCCACGCGCTGAACAATCGTCTGCTGCGTACCCTGATCGAGCAGAAAGATGCATGGGAGGTCGTGATCTTCGACGACGCCAGCACTGCACCGATCTCCTACATGCGCCCGGTAGCGGCCGTGTAAGCAACACCCTCCTTCTGTGATATTTCAGGCCACCCTCGGGTGGCCTGTTTTTTTTGTGGTCAATCGTGTTTGGCGTTGCGAGCGAGCCGTTCGAGTGCGGCTCGCAGCTTTGAATCTTCAATGCCTTCCGCTGCGCAGTTGAGGCTTTCGGCGGCGGATTCGGAGAGCGTGACCTTGCTGCCCTGATAGGCCACTTGAGTGTTTGGCGGGCGTACCTTGACCTGGATCTTCTGCAGCCCTGTGAACTCTGGCAGCACCTGCAACAGGCGCTGCAGGCGGCGTTGCTGGTAGTGCAGGCGGGTGGCCCAGTGCCCATTGCTGGTCAGCAGCAGCAAGCAGCCCTTATGCCAGCTGGCGACTTTGCAGTGCTCGCGCGCCGCGGGCTCAAGCTGTGCCTCTACCAGGGCCTGCAATTTACTCAGTCGCTGCGCTGCGCTGAACAGGGCATGCAGCGACTTGTTATCTTGCAGCAGCGCTTTCGGGGTCTTGGCTGGGGGGCGAAGGCTCATGGTCGCGGTTTCGTAGATTGATGCCCCATGTTAGCAAAGGCCCTTGCAGATGTCGGTTGTCGTCCCCATATAGCGTGCACGGCCGCCCGGGACGTGCTCGGCGGGCCCGCGGGAGTTCGCCCTTTTCTCGCCAACATTTCCGAGTAGAATGCCCCCTTTGCATTCAGCCAGCTTGGCTGCGGGGCGGGTTTCTGCGCCGTCCTCCCAATCCCCCAGAGTGGAAGAATCTGCCGATATGTTTGCGCCACTGTTGAAGAAGATTTTTGGAAGCAAGAACGAGCGTGACGTCAAACGCATGCTCAAGGCAGTGAGCGCGATCAACGCCCTGGAAGAGCAGATGCTGGCGCTCTCCGACGAGCAACTGAAGGCCAAGACCGAGGAGTTCAAAGCTCGCGTGGCCAAGGGCGAAAGCCTCGACCAGATCCTTCCCGAAGCCTTCGCTGTGGCCCGTGAGGCCGGCAAGCGGGTGATGGGCATGCGTCACTTCGACGTGCAGCTGATCGGTGGCATGACCCTGCATGAGGGTAAAATCGCCGAGATGCGTACCGGTGAGGGCAAGACCCTGGTGGGTACCCTGGCGGTGTATCTGAACGCACTGTCCGGCAAGGGCGTGCATGTGGTCACGGTGAACGACTACCTGGCACGCCGCGATGCCAACTGGATGCGCCCTCTCTATGAGTTCCTCGGTCTGTCCGTAGGTGTCGTCATCCCGTTCATGGGACCGGACGAGAAGCGTGCTGCCTACGCTTCTGACATCACCTACGGTACCAACAACGAATTCGGTTTCGACTACCTGCGTGACAATATGGCCTTCTCGCTGGACGAGAAGTTCCAGCGCGAGCTCAACTTCGCCGTGATCGACGAAGTGGACTCCATCCTCATCGACGAAGCCCGTACACCGCTGATCATTTCTGGTCAGGCCGAAGACAGCTCCAAGCTGTACATGCAGATCAACCAGCTGATTCCGCGCCTCAAGCAGCACATCGAGGAAGAGGAAGGCGTGGTCACCCAGGAAGGCCACTACAAGGTCGACGAGAAGACCCGCCAGGTGGAGTTGAACGAGGCCGGCCACCAGTACGTCGAAGAGATGCTCACCGCGGCCGGCTTGCTGGCCGAGCACGAAAGCCTCTATGCCGCACACAATCTTGGCCTGTTGACTCACGTATACGCCGGCCTGCGCGCGCACAAGCTGTTCCACCGCAACGTCGAATACATCGTGCAGAACGATCAGGTCATCCTGATCGACGAGCATACCGGTCGTACCATGCAGGGCCGTCGCCTGTCCGAGGGTCTGCACCAGGCCATCGAGGCCAAGGAAGGGGTGAACATCCAGGCCGAGAGCCAGACCCTGGCCTCGACCACCTTCCAGAACTACTTCCGCCTGTACAAGAAGCTCTCCGGCATGACCGGCACCGCCGACACCGAGGCCTTCGAGTTCCGCCAGATCTACGGTCTGGACGTGGTGGTCATTCCCACCCACCGTCCTGTTGCGCGCAAGGACTACAACGACCTGGTCTACCTGACCCAGGAAGAAAAGTACCAGGCGATCATTACCGACATCAAGGAATGCCAGGCCCAAGGTCGGCCGATTCTGGTCGGTACTGCGTCGATCGAGACTTCCGAGTATGTCTCCAAGCTCCTCGAAGAGGCCGGTATCGAGCACAAGGTGCTCAACGCCAAGTACCACGAGAAGGAAGCAGAGATCATTGCCCAGGCCGGTCGCCCGGGCGCTGTGACCCTGGCCACCAACATGGCCGGTCGCGGTACTGACATTCTGCTGGGCGGTAACTGGGAGGCCGAGGTTGCTGCCTTGGAGGCGCCGACCGAGGAGCAGATCGCACAGATCAAGGCTGACTGGCAGAAGCGCCACCAGCAGGTGATCGAGTCTGGTGGCCTGCACGTGATCGCTTCCGAGCGTCACGAGTCCCGCCGTATCGACAACCAGCTGCGTGGTCGCGCTGGGCGCCAGGGCGACCCGGGTTCGAGCCGCTTCTACCTGTCGCTGGAAGACAGCCTGATGCGCATCTTCGCATCTGATCGGGTTAAGAACTTCATGAAGGCTCTCGGCATGCAGGCCGGCGAGGCCATCGAGCATCGCATGGTGACCAACGCCATCGAGAAGGCCCAGCGCAAGGTCGAAGGCCGCAACTTCGACATGCGTAAGCAGCTGCTCGAGTATGACGATGTGGCCAACGAGCAGCGCAAGGTGATCTATCACATGCGCAACAGCCTGCTGGCTGCCGAGAACATCGGCGATACCATCGTCGAGTTCCGCGAGGAAGTGCTGGCCGTCACCATCAACACCCACATTCCGCCACAATCGCTGCCCGACCAATGGAACATTGCCGGCCTGGAAGCCGCGCTGTACAGCGATTTCGGTCTGCGCCTGCCTATCCAGCAGTGGCTGGACGATGACGACAAGCTGTACGAAGAAACCCTGCGCGAGAAGATCCTTTCCGAGCTGATGGCCGCCTACAACGAGAAGGAAGAGCTGGCCGGTGCCGAGGCCCTGCGCACCTTCGAGAAGCAAATGCTGCTGCGTGTCCTGGACGACCTGTGGAAAGACCACCTGGCCACCATGGATCACTTGCGCCACGGTATTCACCTGCGCGGCTACGCACAGAAGAACCCCAAGCAGGAGTACAAGCGCGAGTCCTTCACCCTGTTCCAGGATCTGCTCGATTCGATCAAGCGCGACACCATTCGCGTGCTGTCCCACGTTCAGGTCCGCCGCGAAGATCCCGCCGAGGAAGAAGCACGTCAGCGTCGCGAGGCCGAAGCCATGGCTCAGCGCATGCAGTTCCAGCATGCCGAAGCGTCTGCGATGCCCACCGTTGATGGAGAGCAGGCTGAGGAAGGCGAGCTCGCCGTCGCTGCGCCGGCGCGCAGCGAGCCGAAGATCGGGCGTAACGAACCCTGTCCGTGCGGTTCCGGCAAGAAATACAAGCATTGCCACGGCCAGGTCGGCTAAACCGTCTCAGACCTGCTATATAGAAACGCCGCGACCGGCTCAGCCGCTCGCGGCGTTTTTCCAATTTCTGTGTCACTGCCTTTGAAGGAGCGTCTCCTATGGCCGTTGGTCTCGGTCCCCTGCCAAAACTGCACCCGGTTCCCGGTTTCGAACTCGGTATCGCATCCGCCGGTATCAAGCGTCCGGGGCGCAAGGACGTGGTGGTAATGCGCTGCGCCGAAGGCTCGCGTGTGGCTGGCGTGACTACTACCAACGCCTTCTGCGCCGCCCCGGTGATCGTGACCCGCGAGCGTGTGGCTGGCGACGTTCGCTACCTTCTGACCAATACCGGCAACGCCAATGCCGGCACCGGCCCGGATGGCCTGGCCAATGCGCGCCGAACCTGTGCTGCCCTGGCCTCGCTGACCGGGGTGGCAGCCGAAGCTGTGCTGCCTTTCTCCACCGGAGTGATTGGCGAGCCGCTGCCCGTCGAGAAGATCGAAGGCGCTCTGCAGGCCGCGCTGGACGATCTGGACGAGGATCACTGGGCCGAAGCTGCCACGGGTATCATGACCACCGACACCTTGCCAAAGGGCGCCAGTCGCCAGTTTCAGCATGATGGCGTGACCGTGACCGTGACCGGCATCAGCAAGGGTGCCGGCATGATCCGCCCGAACATGGCGACCATGCTCGGCTACATCGCTACTGACGCCAAGGTGGCGCGCGGCGTGTTGCAGGATCTGGTGCGCGACGCGGCCAACAAGTCGTTCAACCGCATCACCATCGATGGCGATACCTCCACCAACGATTGCTGCATGTTGATCGCTACTGGTCAGGCCCAGCTGCCGGAAATCACTTCTGCCAGCGGTGAGCTGTTCGCCAAGCTCAAGCAAGCCGTGCTGGAGGTATTCATGGAGGTCGCGCAGGCCATCGTCCGCGATGGCGAGGGCGCCACCAAGTTCGTCACCGTCCAGGTCAATGGTGGCGGTACCCACCAGGAGTGCCTGGACGTAGCCTACGCCGTGGCTCACTCGCCACTGATCAAGACTGCACTCTTCGCCTCCGACCCCAACTGGGGACGTATCCTCGCTGCCGTAGGCTATGCCGGTGTGTCGAATCTGGACGTGAGCAAGATCGACGTGTTCCTCGGCGAAGTCTGCATTGCCAGCAAGGGGGCGCGCGCGGCTACCTACACCGAGGCTCAGGGCGCGGCGGTGATGGCTCGCGAGGAAATCACCATTCGCATCGAGCTGGGTCGTGGTGCCTGCAGCGAAACCATCTGGACCACTGACCTCTCCCACGAGTACGTCAAGATCAACGCTGAGTACCGTACCTGAGGTGTCGTTGACGCTCGTGGTTCGGCGGCGCAGCGATACTCGAATCGCTGCGCCGAGTACGGCCTTCGGCCTGGGCTAGCTAGCTGACCGTTTCACGGTTGGGTGCTCTGTCCCAACTGCTCCGCACTGCCATTCCCTGCACTCATAGGGGTATGCGCGATCGGAATTGTTCGCGGCCGTTCCGGCCGCGTACGCTGCGTCTAAACCCCTCTAGGAGAACGATATGTCCCTCAAGCTGGTGATCGGCGACAAGAACTATTCCTCCTGGTCGCTGCGCGCGGCGCTGGCCATGGACCTGACTGGCGTTCCCTACGAAGAGATCAAGGTGCGTCTGTATCAGCCGAATAGCCGCAGCCAACTGCTGGCTCACGCACCGACCGGTAAGGTCCCTGTGCTGCTCACCGAGGAGGGCCCGGTGTGGGACTCCCTGGCGATCGCCGAGTACCTGGCTGAGCGTTTCCCCGAGGCGCATCTGTGGCCGCGTGGCCAATACGCTCGTGCCCTGGCGCGAAGCGTATGCGCCGAGATGCACAGTGGCTTCATGGCCCTGCGCAGCCACATGTCGATGGACCTGTCCCGCGACCAGGCCCTGACCGAAATTCCTGCCGAGGCTCAGGCCGACATCCAGCGCGTATGCAAGCTGTGGGCGGACTGCCGCCAGCGCTTCGGTCAGGACGGGCCGTTCCTGTTCGGCCATGTCAGCATCGCAGACGCCTTCTTTGCACCGGTTGCTGCGCGCCTACGCAGCTATCGGGTGGTGTTGCCGGCAGAGGCTGCGGCCTATGTTGACACCGTCTATCAATGGCCGGCGTTCCATCGCTGGTATCAGGCTGGGCTGCAGGAGGTCGGAGCGTGAAGCGTATCCACGTGGCCGCTGCGGTGATCCGCGGTGCCGATGGCCGGGTACTGATTGCCAGACGTCCGCAGGACAAACATCAAGGCGGCCTTTGGGAGTTTCCCGGAGGCAAGGTGGAAGAGGGTGAGGCCGTCGAGCTGGCGCTGGCTCGCGAGTTGGAAGAGGAACTGGGAATCCGCGTCAGCACCGCGCGGCCGTTGATCCAGGTGCACCATGATTACCCGGACAAGCAGGTGCTGCTGGATGTCTGGGAGGTCTCTGCCTTCACCGGTGAGCCCCATGGCGCTGAGGGCCAACCCCTGACCTGGGCCACTGAACGGGAGCTGCTCGACTACGAGTTCCCGGCGGCCAACCAGCCAATAGTGTCGGCAGCGCGACTGCCCGATACCTATCTGATCACTCCGGATGGTCTCGATCCGCCAGAGCTGATGCACGGCGTGCGCGCCGCTCTGGTTGCCGGTGCCAGGCTGATCCAGCTGCGTGCGCCAAATATGTTCGACCCGCAGTACCGCGATCTGGCCATTGATATCCAGGGTCTCTGCGCCGGCAAGGCGCAGTTGATGCTCAAGGGGCCTCTGGAGTGGCTGGGCGACTTTCCCGCCGCGGGCTGGCACCTGACCGCCGAGCAGCTGCGCAAGTACGCGCCTAATGGTCGGCCGTTCCCGGCTCAGCGCTGGTTGGCCGCCTCTTGCCACAATGCCGAGGAGCTTGAGCTGGCGGTACGCACGGGGGTGGATTTCGTCACCCTGTCACCGGTGCAGATTACTCAGACCCATCCGGAAGCCACTCCGCTGGGCTGGGAAACTGCTGCCGAGCTGCTTCGCGCGAGCAACCTGCCGGCCTATCTGCTCGGTGGCATCGGCCCTCGGGATCGTGAGCGGGCCTGGCAGGTGGGCGCCCAGGGTGTGGCCGGTATCCGCGCGTTCTGGCCGGGTCAGTAGGCTACGGACGGGGCTAGGGCGTGGGCTTCTCCGCTGCCTGCCAGAGCACCTCGTCGATACCCTGCCTGCGTGCGATCAGTCGGGCGGCGACGAACAGCAGGTCTGACAATCGGTTGACGTAGGCCATGCCCACCGGGCGTAGCGGCTCTTCGGCGTTGAGCTGCTGGCAGCGGCGCTCGGCATTGCGGGCCAGACTGCGGCAGACATGGGCCAGTGCCACCAGGCGAGAGCCGCCCGGCAGGATGAAGTTCCGCAGGGGGCCTAGCTCTTCGTTCCAGTGATCGATGGCCACCTCCAAGCGCTCCACTTCGCCCTCCTGCAGTGCTTGGTAGTCGGGCATTGCCAGCTCGCCGCCGAGGTCGAACAGGCGGTGCTGGCAGGGCGCCAGGACCGCGCTGATCTCGCTCAGCTTTGGCCAAGTGACTTCCTGCTCGGCGAGATCTGCCAACAGCAGGCCGAGATGGCTGTTGAGGGTATCCAGTTCGCCTATGGCTTCCACTCGCGGGTGGTTCTTGGCCACGCGGCGGCCGTCTGCCAGGCCGGTTTCACCCTTGTCGCCGGTCTTCGTGTAGATCTTGCTCAGTCGGTGACCCATCAGATGCTCGAGTTTTCAGGGGCGGCCAGAGGCAGGCGCAGGGTGAAGCAGGTGCCCTGTCCCTGGGTGGACTGCACTTCCAGTTGGCCCTTGTGGTTATTGGTGACGATGAAGTAGGACACGGATAGACCGAGGCCGGTGCCCTGGCCTACTTCCTTGGTGGTGAAGAACGGCTCGAAGATGCGCTTGCGTACCGGTTCGGGCATGCCGATGCCATTGTCTTCCACCTGCACCTCCGCCCAGGGAGGGCTGAGGCGGGTACGCAGGATAATGCGCCCCGGCTCGGTATCGTCGTCGCGCAGGTGGATGGCCTGGGCGGCGTTCTTCAACAGATTGAGCAAGACTTGTTCAAGCTCGTTGGCCGTGGCTGGTACCGGGCCCAGGTGCGGGTCGAAGTCGCGGACGATGTCGATCGCCTTGAAGTCGAAGCTCTCGGTCAGATCGAAGTCGTTGCCGGCGATCTCCAGTGCCTGGTCGATCAGCACCGGCAGCTGGCAGGGCGCCAACTGCCGGTTGCTACGCCGGCTGAAGGCAAGCATGTGGCTGACGATCTTCGCCGCGCGGGAGCCGGCCTGGGATATGCCTTCGAGTAACTGGGGAATTTCTCGGCTGTCCAAGTAGGCGGTGACGTCATCCAGAGCGATGCCCACCTCGACGGCTATGTCTTGATTCTTCGCCAACTCGGGGGAGAGCCGGCGGCGTATGTTCTGCACATTGTGCAAGATGGCACCCAGCGGGTTGTTGATTTCGTGAGCCATGCCTGCGGCCAGGCCACCCACCGAGAGCATCTTCTCCGACTGCACCATCATTTCCTCCAGCGACAGGCGCTGGGTGATGTCATCAATGCGGATCACCACGCCACGGCCGCCGGCCCCTACCAGCGGGTAGAACGTGAGGGCGTAGTGGTGTGCCTCTTCGCCCTTGCGCCAGGTGACCCTCTCTATCTTCTCCACGCGATGTTGCTCGGCGGTGCGCTTGAGCTGGACGAGGAAGGGCTTGAGCGGAGGGAAGGCAAGGAATACCGGCTGGTTCAGTGCTTCGTCCAGTGGTGTACCTGAAAGGGCGCTGGCCTCTTGGTTCCATTGAGTGACGTAGAGCTGATCGTCTAGGGCGATCAGCGCCGATGGCATCGAGTCGATGATGTTGTTCAGGTAGTTCTGGAAGCCGGTGAGCTTCTTCTCGATCTTGCCCCGTACCTGTACCTCCAGCTCGAGCTTGCGGTTGGAGTGGCGGGTCTCCTCGGCCAGGCTGTGAGCCTGGGCGAAGGCGCTTTCGGCATCGTCGCGAGCACGCTTGAGCTGTTGTTCGCGGGCCTCGATGCGGCCGAGCATGGTGTTGAAGGCATCGGCCAGGCTGCCGATTTCATCGCGGTTGCCACGCGCCGCACGCAGTGAGTAGTTTTCTTCCCGGGTGACTTGGCGCGACAGTTCTTCCAGGCGGCGGATCGGTCGGGTGATCAGGCGCCGTACCTGGCGGGCGATCAAGGCCCACAGCAGAACGCTGATCGCCAGGATTACCCCGCTCGCGGTGAGGGTCCCGGTATAGAAGGCCCCTGGAAGCTCACTCGATGCTACTAGCAGGAGCCGACCAGGCGCCTTGTCCGGTTGTGGCAGCTCTATCAGCTGGGTGGCGCGAAATTCCGCCAGGCGCCAGTGCTCGAGTTCGTCGCTATGCGAGGGAAGGCTCAATGGCTGACCGAGCTGCAGTTCGGCCAGGCGCCGTCCGGTGCTGTTATAGAGTGCGGCTGCCCGCAGCGGGGCATAACTCTCCAGTCTTTCCAGCACTTTGCGCGCAGCTTCTGGTGAAGACAGCGCGTGGCGGCTCAGTTCGGGAGTGGCGATGAGTTTGCCCAGCGTTTGCAACGCCTGGGGAGCAACGCTTTCCTGGGAGATCCAGTAGGCCGCGCTGATGAATGCCAGGTTGGCCACCAGCATCACCGTGGCCAACAGGATCAGCAGTGCAGCGAGGAGCTTGCGGCCGACCGGCAGGTTGTCGAGGTGCTGGCGCAGTCGGGTCAATGGCGCAGTTCCGTTCAGGCTGGAGTGGCAGGGTAGCGCTCGTTCAGGTCACGGGCAATCGGCGGGCGGTCAGGTGCTCGCGTAGACGCTGGTGCAGATCTTCCAATTGCGGCAGGTGCAACTGCAGGCGCTCTGCCTCTCGGACGGCGCGGCCGATGAGATAGCTGATCTCCGTACGCCGTCCTCTGGCGACGTCTTGGTACATGGACGAGTAGTTAGATGCTGTGCCAACGATCACGCGCATCACCTCCTCGTGCAGGTCAGCGGCTGCTTCGGGTTGATCCAGAAGCAGGAGCAGCCTGGTTAGTTCCGTACAGAGGCCTTCGACTTCTGTGGGCCACTCGCGCAGGCCTCCGTTGCGGCAGTCATGCAGGACGGTCAGGGGGTTGATTGCGCAGTTTAATGCCAGCTTGCGCCACAGCCTGGTAAGGATGTCCGCAGTCCACTGATGGGGGATGCCTGCGTGGATCAGGTCATCCAGCCAGGCGGGCGGGGGGTATCGCTCCGGGGTGCCGAGCCAGGTATGGCCTCGACCCGCGAAGACTACGCGGAAGTCCCCGTCGCGATAGGCCCCTTCCGTGCTGGAGGCCAGGATGCATTGTGCCTGAGGCAGGCTAGCAGCTACGGCGTCCTGACTGCCGATACCGTTCTGCAGCATGACAATTTCTGCATTGGGTGCCAGGCGGGGTGCCAGGCTCGCGATGGCTTCTTCGGCATCGTAGGCCTTGCAGGCCAACAGCACACGGTGAATCGGCTGGCCGGTGGAGTGGGTTTCGGCGGGGATGGGATGAAGTGTGGCATGACCGTCTTCGATCAGGGTCAGCCCGCCTCTGGCCTGATAGCGGGCCAGCGCTTCCTGGTCCCGCAGGATCAGTCGAACCGGTACTCCGGCCCCGGCCAGCCTGGCGGCCCAGAGGCCTCCCAGACTACCGGCACCCAGAATGCTCCAGCTCACTGGGCCAGGGGGAGGCGTACCGCGCTGACGCGACCGCTGTCGTAGGAGTCCGGTAGCGCTCGCGCTGCCTCGGAGAATAGGTATTGGGGCGCCACGGGCAGAGCCTTCGCGTCCATCCCGACCAGTGCGATGCCGGCCTTGAGGCTGATGAAGCCCTCGCTGGTCTTGAATGCCTTGAGGTTGAGTCCTTCGTGCACCCGCTTGAAGCTGCTCGGTGAGCACTCCTGCAGGTCTTCGAGCATGGCTATCATGCCGAAGTGGGTGTCATCCACCCGAGTCAGCACATCCAGCGGTCGCACCAGTTGCTGCAGACGGCGCGCCACACCATGCAATACCTCGTTCCAGAAGCCGTTGCCGTACTGGCGACGCAGAGCCTCTCCTTCCTGCAGACCGATCAGCAGGTAGCAGACGGCCCCACCACGAGACTCTACCTGGCGCAGGCAGTCGCTCATCTTCTGTTGCAGGTAGCGCGGGTTGCCCAGGCCGGTTAGCGGGTCTACCAGGTTGCGCTGCTCCAGGCTGGCGATGTTCTGGGTCAGCATGCGGTTTTCGTTGAGCAGCCGCTGCAGGGTATTGCACAGCCGGTCGGCGGCATACACGCGCGGAACCAGCTGTTCGTTCATTGCCGCCTTGCTGATGAAGTCGTCGACGCCGCGATCGAACGCTTCTACCAGTACATTCTCGCCTTCCTTGCCGGTGAGCAGGATGACGTAGGTGTAGTGCTCGGCGGTTTCGTCCAGCTGGCGTACCCGCGCAGTCAGCTCGAGTCCGTCCATCTCCGGCATCAGCCAGTCGGCCAGCAGTACGCTGGCGGGACGTTTTTCCAGCAGGCGCAGGGCTTCTGCCGCGCTGTTGGCGAAGCGCACATCCTGATAGCCGGCCTGACTCAAGGCGCGGCCGATCATGGCGCTGGAAAACTTGGCATCGTCCACCACCAGAATGCTGAGATGGGGGTTGGGCATTGGGGAGCTCGCTGGCTGAGGGAGAGGGCTGCCGCGGGTTTGCTGAGCGGCATGTATCAGACTGGTTATAATGAGCGCGCCAATTTTATCGTCAAGTCAGGCGCGCTCAGTCCGTGAGGAGGATCGCGCCGTCCATCAGGAGCAAGCCCATGCCTTCGTTCGATGTGGTGTCGGAACTGGACAAGCACGAACTTACCAACGCGATCGATAATGCCATCAAGGAGCTCGATCGGCGCTTCGATCTGCGCGGCAAATGCAGCATCGAGAGCAAGGAAAAGACCGTAACGCTGACCGCCGAAGCCGAGTTCATGCTCGAGCAGATGCTCGATATCGTTCGCGCCAGCCTGATCAAGCGCAAGATCGACTGCCAGTGCTTGGAAACCAAGGATGCCTATGCGTCCGGCAAGGTGATGAAGCAGGAGGTGACTTTCCGCGAGGGCATCGACAAGGAGCTGGCGAAGAAGATCGTCGCCCATATCAAGGACAGCAAACTCAAGGTCCAGGCCGCCATCCAGGGCGAGCAGGTGCGCGTCACCGGGAAGAAGCGCGATGACCTGCAGGAGGCGATCGCCGCCCTGCGTGGCAAGGAGTTCGGCATGCCGCTGCAGTACAACAATTTCCGCGACTGAGCCGCTGCTGTGTCGGCAGAAGAAGGAACCCCCCGGGCTTTTTCTCGTCGCACAAGAAGCACCATGACGCCATGGCCTGCCATGGCGTCGTTGTTTCTGGCGATAGAGGAGTGCGGGCATGGACCTGACAGAAATCAACATGGACCAACTGGTGAAGGCCTCTGAGGCCTGGCTGCCGGTGGTCATCGCGTATGGCAGCAAGCTGCTGCTGGCATTCGTCACGTTGCTGATCGGCTGGTGGCTGATCAATCGGTTGACCTCACGCGTCGGTGGTCTGATCGCCGCGCGTCACTCCGACCGAGCCTTGCAAGGTTTCATCGAGAACCTGGCGAACATCATCCTCAAGGTGCTGCTGGTGATCAGTGTGGCCTCGATGGTGGGCATAGAGACTACTTCGTTCATCGCTGCAATCGGTGCCGCCGGCCTGGCCATCGGCCTGGCGTTGCAGGGAAGCCTGGCGAACTTCGCTGGCGGTGTGCTGATCCTGTTGTTCCGTCCGTTCCGTATTGGCGACTGGATCGAGGCGCAGGGAGTGAGCGGTACGGTCGACAGCATTCAGATCTTCCATACCGTGCTGCGTACCGGCGACAACAAGACAGTGATCGTGCCCAACGGTGCATTGTCCAACGGCACCATCACCAACACCTCCCGGCAGACCACTCGGCAGGTAGTGTTCGACGTCAAGGTCGATTACGACAGCGACTTGCAGAAGGCCCAGCAGGTGCTGCGCGAGATGGCGGAGGACTCCCGGGTACTCAAGGAACCAGCGCCAGCGGTGGTGGTGGCGGGGCTGGGCGAGACTTTCATCACCCTGTCGCTCAGAGTGTGGACGGCCAACTCCGACTACTGGCCGGTGACCTTCAGATTCAACGAACAGGTTCGTGATCGGCTGCGGGAGGTGGGCGTCGATATCGCCGTACCCGGAATGCTGGCGCGGGGCCTCAAGGCGCCCGCGCCGAGCTGATCAGACCTCACCGCGCTGCGTTGGAGCGTTTTGCTCGGGTTGTGCCGGTTGGCGTCCCTCGCGGCTCCACTGCAGGACGATAAGGATCAGGGTCGGCACGCCCAGCAGAGCGGTGGCGACGAAGAACTGGGCATAGCCGGCCTTTTCCACCATGACACCCGAGTATCCGCCGACCAGACGCGGCAGCAGCAGCATGATCGAGCTGAGCAGCGCATATTGGGTGGCTGAGAATTTAAGGTTGGTCAGGCTCGACAGGTAGGCGACGAAGGCAGCAGTGGCCAGGCCTGAGCTGAGATTGTCGAGCGTGATGGTTACTACCAGCATCAGCATGTGTGGGTCCAATGCCCACAGCAGATGGCTCACCGTTTGCTGGCCATAGCCGGCAGGGTCGACGACGCCGCCGAATCCGGACAGTGTGGCGAACAGTAGATTGGTGCCCGCCGAGGCCGCGCCGCCCAGCAGAAGAATCGGCAGGATGCCGAAGCGAACGATCAGCAGGCCGCCGAGGGCCGCGCCGAGCAGCGTCATGATCAGTCCAAACAGCTTGCTGACGCTGGCGATCTGGCTCTTGGCGAAGCCCATGTCGATGTAGAAGACGTTGGCCATCACCCCCATCACCGTATCTGACATGCGATAGGTGGCGATCAGGCCCAGCAGGAGCAGGGCTTGCCAGCGGTAGCGCAGGATGAAGTCGTTGACCGGTGTGAGTACCGGCGCCAGACCACGGCGGCCCATGCGCGACAGGCAGACAGCGCTGAGCACGGCATAGATGCCGAAGCGCATGAAGGCACGGTCCTCGAGCACGAGTTCCATCAGCCCTATCTCGCCACCGAGCATCAGGAACACGTCGCTGCGGAAGAACTGGGTGAACATCGCTGGTACCGACACCAGCAGCACGATCAGCACCAAAACCGAGGCGAGTTGGCGATACAGGCCGTATCGTGCAGCGGCCATCTGGGTCTGCAGAGGTACTGGCGGTTCACGCATCCACAGGGTGGTGATGACACCCGGCAACATCAGCATGGCGAACAACAGGTAGGTGCTGGCCCAGGCTCCATGCTGGTAGCCGGTGCCGGGGTTGCCGAACCAGCCGGCGAAGTACAGGGCACCTGCAGTGGCCAGCAACGCGGCGACGCGGTAGCCGGCCATGTAGCTGGCGGCCAGGGCAGCTTGGCGGGTGTCGTCGACGATTTCCAGGCGATAGGCATCCACCGCGATGTCCTGAGTAGCAGAGGCGAAGGCCACAACCACGGCCACGGCTATCAGCCAGGAAAGGTGCTGCTGCGGATCGCACAGTGCCATACCGATCAGCCCGAAGGCGACCAGGCCCTGAGACAGGATGAGCCAGGAACGCCGGCGACCGAGGCGGCCGAGCAATGGCAGACGCCATTGGTCAAGCATCGGTGCCCACACCCATTTGAATGCGTAGGCCAGGCCGATCAGGCTGGCATAGCCGATGGTCTGGTGCGCCACTCCCGCTTCACGCAGCCACACCGAAAGGGTGGAGAACACCAGCATGTAAGGCAGGCCGGCGGCGAAGCCCAGCAGAAGCAGAGCCAAGGCGGCCGGATGGGCATAGGTGGCGAGGGCGGCCCGCCAGGTTCTACGGGGCATGTGTGAAATGTTCTGTTGCTAGCACGGGCAAAGGGCGCACTCTAACTCTTGGCCTCCATCGGGCGCCAGCCGTGGCGGCTCATATCGACGCGATCATTGCGAATGGTCAGGCCTTCGGTGCGAAGTCGGGCGCGTTGTTCCTCGCCCGACGGGGTCCCGGCCGCCAGGCTCAGGCGGCCGCCTGCGCCGAGTACCCGATGCCACGGGAGGCGGGTGTCGTGGGGTAACTGGCTGAGTGTGCGACCGACCCAGCGAGCAGCTCGGCCGAGGCCCGCGAGGGCAGCGAGCTCGCCGTAGCTGACCACCTTGCCCTCTGGAATCTGTGCCATGACCAGATAGAGTGCTTCGCGGCGCCCTTCGGCACTTGCCGTGGGCTCCAGGGCTGGGGCATGTTCTGGCGTGTCGCTTCGTACCTTCTTCGGTGATCTGGCCATGTTGCGCGTCCTGCTGTCCTGTCTGCTGCTGAGCCTGGCGGTACCCGTCGCCGCCGATACCGTTTGGCTGAACAGTGGCGATCGCCTGACCGGCGAAATACTGGTGCTCGACGGGGGTAAGCTGGCCTTGAAGACCAAGTATGCCGGCAGGGTACTGATCGACTGGAAGGATATCGATACCCTCAGCTCCGACAAGCCCCTGATGCTGCGCCGCGAGGGTATGGACAGCGAGCATAGCGAGCGTCTGCAGGCCGCCGGGCGGGGTATGGTGAAGATGGTCGATGGCAGCGAGAAAGTGATTGCGCTGTCGAGTATCTCTCGCCTGGTCCCGCCGCGACCGTTGCTCAAGGATCGGGTCTGGGAGGGCAACCTGGACGCCAAACTGGACATGGAGCGCAACCAGGACCGTACCGACGAATGGAAGATCAAGGGTAACACCCGCGTCGAGCACGGCCGCTGGCGTCACGTACTGCGCGGCGAGTTGGAGCACGAGAAAGAAAATGGCGAGAAGACGGAGGACAACTGGGAGCTGGAGTATGACCTTGACCGCTTCGTCACCGACCATTGGTTCTGGCGCGTCGGCTACGAGCATGATGAGGACGAATTCGAACAGATCGATCGCTCACGCATCTATGGCACCGGGCCGGGGTATCGCTTCTGGGACAACGAGTTGGGGCGGCTGGATCTGATCACCCAGTTCAATCGTATCGAGCTATACAGTGCGCTGGGAGACGCACGCTTCAACAGCTGGTCTCTGGAGTGGGACTACAAGCGGCTCCTGTGGGGTACTCGCCTGGAGTTCTACACGAACGCGGAGGTGCAGGTGCCGCAAATCGACGCGATCGACTACGTGTTCGATGGCGAGGCGGGGCTGCGCTATCGCCTCAACGACTGGGCACGGCTCTCCTTGTTGTACGAGCTGAACCAGCTGCGTGGGCTGGGCACGACTGTATCCGATCGGCATTACCTCATTGGTCTGGGGGTGGGCTGGTAAGCGCGTCGGCTGAACTTCGAGGCATATTCGCCGGTCTGTGCTTGCTCAGTCGGCGTGCATCCGGATAATGCGCGCCTTTCCATGATCCAGCCTGTTGTCGATGCCCATGAAATCGCTCCGCTCCCTCGTTTGCCTGGCACTTGCCAGCGCCTCCACACCGCTGATGGCCGACACTGTCTGGCTGAAGAATGGTGACAAGCTCACTGGCACCATCCAATTGGTCGATAGCGGCAAGTTGCTGCTGAAGACCGAGTACGCCGGGAGCATCACCCTAGAAATGGCGAAGATCGCCACCCTGGAGAGTGATCGTGAGCTGTTGGTGAAGCAGGAAGACTTCGACGGTGAGCATGCCAAGTCGCTCAAGCCTGCGGGGCAGGGGCAAGTGGAATTGATCAATGGCGAGGCGCCCAGGGTCGTGGAATTGGCTTCGATCAGCCAGATGATGCCTCCCAAGCCGCTGGTGCAGGACCTGACCTGGACCGGCACCCTGGACTTCTCCGCCGACTACAAGAAGGCCGAGAACGATATCAAGGACTACGACATCGATCTCGATACCAAGGCTCGCCATGGTGCCTGGCGTCATGGCATCTCGGCGGAATACGACCATGAGACCAAGGACGACGAGCGCAAAACCGATCGGGTCGAACTGGAGTACGATCTCGATCGCTTCTTCACCCAGAAGTTCTTCTGGCAGGGCCAGCTGAAGTACAGCCATGATCGCGTCGAGGAACTGGAGACCCAGCGTACCGTTGGTACTGGCCCCGGTTACCAGTTCTGGGACAGTGAGCTGGGGGCGTTTTCCCTGGCAGGTCTGTTCAATCGCAACGACTATGTTTTCGCCGACGGTAGCAGCGAGCACTTCAACTCCGCATCCATGGAGTGGGACTACAAGCGCTACCTGTATGGCAAGAACATGGAGCTGTATACCCAGGGCGAACTGGGCGCGCCGTTCGATGACTCGATCGAGTACGTCATCGACGCCGAAGCGGGCTTGCGCTACAAGCTGAACAGCTGGGCTGCGCTGAGCCTGAAGACCGAGTGGGATAAAGTGGCCAGCGAGCACGGCGATACCAACGAGCGCCGTTACATGATCGGCCTGGGTGTGGGCTGGTAGCCGTTCAGTCTTGCTGGGCCTCCTGGTGGCTGCTCGGTTGCGGGCGCAGGCTTGGGGGCGGGCGGCACGACAGCCGGGTTGAATGCCTTCTACTAGGGTTGAAAACTTCTCACCACCATGCGCCGTCCTTAGTACCTGCTGCAGGTAGCGGCTGATCACTGGTGCGGTTGTGGCTTCCTGTGTACCGTGGCTCGTTCCGCAGACCGGGCACGTCTCCCGCTCGACACAGTGCTGGTTGCGATTTCCGGTCTCGCCATTGCTTCTTGCCTGTTTCAGGCAGCGGCTAGCTTGGGCCAGGGGGCTTTGCCGATGCCGCTCAGATACCGCTGTGCCCTGCAAGCCTGCATGGTGGCTGCCAGCTGGGGGCGTCCAGAAGCGTGCTTGGTTGCTCCATCGAGCGATGATCTAGAACCTCAAATGGCAGCGTCAACCTCTGGCCAAGCACATGGCATTCGGTGTTGAAGGCCACTCCGGTGAGCTCAATTTCTCAAGACAGTCATCGATAGCGTTACGCAGTTGGGTGATCTGCTTGCAGCTCAATACGCTCGGATGCAGCGGTGGACCACCTCTGATGCATGGGATCGGAGCCGTGGCCTCACTCATGCTCGTGCTCATGCTCCGGCAGGAAATGGATGAGCATGTTGGCAGGCTTGAAAAATCACCGGCAAAAAAAGACCCGGCAAAGTGCCGGGTCAATAACCGTGATTAGCCTGATGAGGAGATAATCTGAAGAGTCCGACTACGTGGTCTCTTGAGCTTATCGGCTGATCTCGCGACCAGCTGAGGTAATAATAACAATTCTCATTTTCCAGTCAACACCTGGATGAGAATTATTTTCGACTGGTTGGCAAAGGCCGGAAAAACAATGCCCCGGCCTGGGCCGGGGCATTGTCTGTCGCATCAGCTATTCAGACAGGCTGGGGGTGATTGCGCAGTTGCGTGACTTCCTTGTTGAGCAGGTCAATGCGCCTGGCCATGCTCTCTATCAGGCTGTGCGCGATGCGTGGGTTGCTCTGCATCAGGCTGAGGAATTGATCCTTGGGAATCACCATGACGGTGCAGGGCTCGCTGGCAATCACCGTGGCACTGCGCTTTTCACGGGTGAAAACGGCCATTGCGCCGAAAATCTCGTCTTTCTGCACATCGCCGACCTTCTGCCCATCCACGTGCGCCTCGGCATGCCCCTCGATGATCACGAATACGTGATCGGCATCGTCCCCCTGGTGAATCAGCTCCTCGCCGGCCGCGAAATGCTGGAACCCGGTGGCGGGGCGGATCTCCGGCTGCTTCAAGCGTGCCAGGGCGTCGGAGAGCAGGGCCGTGTGGCCGATCAGATACTGGATGAACAGCTCTTGGCGCTGCTCGCTCCCGTATATGTGCTTGAACACTTCGCTGCGAGCGTAGGGGACCAGCGTCAATTGCTCCTCGCTGTTGTAGCGGCAGCTCGGTAAATCTATGCCCTGGCGCAGACCGACCAGATCACCTTCCTGCAGATAGAACAAAGGGCGGTTGTCGACCAGGGCATGCAGCAGGCCATGCTCGATGATGTAGAGCTGATTGCCGGGCAGTATCTTGGCCAGGTCGTCGACCTGTTCCAGGCGCAGGGGGGCACCGCTGGGCTGTAGTCCATCCAGCAACTGCGCAGGAATGCTCTGCAGGCGTTGGATCAACTGATCGGCGTACGCCGGTTGCTCCCCAAGTAGGTACATGACGGTAATTCCTTGAACTGTCTGGGCTGACGATAAGACACGCCAGTGTTGGCAACAATAGGTGGCAGCGTTGCTCAGGTAAATCTCGCCGCTCGGAGGTTGTGAGCTAGCTCTTGTTGCTCGGCCTGTGTTCGTCCAGTTGCCCGTTCAGGCTGTCCTTGAGGCCGGGAGGAAGATCGTTCCAGTGAACGTCGAGCAGCGCGCCTTCTATAGCATATAGCAGCACCTTGGATGCGCGAAAACCACGTGCGCGTACTGCGCGATAGGCATCTACCGAACCTAGGCGCCGCAGGTCATTTGCGCTATGGATGCCTACTGCGTGCAGCCACTGTGCAGAGGTCTTGCCCAGGTTCTTCAGGTGTTGCAGTTCATCGTTCATGGCGCCTCCATGCCTTTCTGCGCAGTCACGAATGAGTCTGAGTCGGGAAGCCTGCGGGAAAGTGTAGCGGCCATCGTGCAAAACGCTTCTGTTTCCCGCCGCCTGGGCCTGGTGTCGCCTCTGCATCAGTACCACAAGATATAAAGATCACGGGCTGGTTTGCTGATCGCGCGCTGGAGTCTAGGTGTCGCTGCGAGCCTACCAAACGATGCACTCGAAAGGCGCTCGGCATCGAGAGGACCGGCGTCGGCACGATTATCGAACGCGGTATCCAGATTGCTGATGGGCGCTCCGGGTCAGATGGTTCGATACCGCATGCGGGTGCCGAACTGCATCGACAGCAGGATCTCGTCGGCACTCAGTCGGTCCGGAAAGTAGGCTCCGGAAATCTGGGCATGGGCGATGCTTGCCCCCTGCAGGCAGGCCTCGCGCAGATCTAGCCCCCGCAGGTCGGCGCCGCGGAAGTAAGCATCGGTGAAATCGATACGGCTGGCGTCCAGCTGGCGCAGATCGACTCCGCGAAGGTCGGCGCCTTGTAGGTCGATGCTACCGTCCTTGGGCTTCTGCTTGTTGAACTCGCTGACCTTCTCGTCACGCAGCAGGCGATAGAGCGGGCTATCGAGTTGGCGGGGTTGGCTCATGGGGTGCCTCCGTTCAGGGCCTGCCGGCAGTATAGACAGGCCCTGGGCGCGGCATCCTACAGCCCCGGCAAGCGTTGGCGAATGCTGTCGATCAGGCCGTCCAGGCTCGCAGCCTTGTGGGTTTCGATGCGGCGGCTGTGATTCTGTTCGTTGGCGTCCAGTTCGTCGCGGTTGGCCTGTTGGGCCTGGATCACTTCCAGCGTGGCATCGGATGGGTCGATGCCTTCGGCTTGACGCTGTTGCAGCCAGGCGGCGATCACCTCTTCGGGGGCCTGGCAGTCGAGGATCAAGAAGGGGGCCCCATTGTGCTCGGCGACCTGCCAGGCGGCGGAGCGTTGGTCGCGCTTGAGGTAAGCAGCATCGAGTACTACCGGGAAGCCGGCATGCAGTGCGCTTTCTGCCAGCTGGTGCAGGCGTTCGTAGGTGGAGTTGCTGGCTTCGGCACTGTAGATACCACCGTTCAGGCTGCCCTTGGCGGCTTCTGTTTGTTCGCCGAACAGGCGCTTGCGTTCCACATCAGAGCGCAGGCGGATGGCCCCTAGGGCCTCGACTAGGCGCATGGCGACTTGGCTCTTGCCGACTGCGGAGACGCCGCTGGTAATGGCCAGGAAGGGGGTGGGAATGGCGCTGTAGCCTTCCGCCAGGTTGGCATAATTGCGGTACTGACGCAGGGTTGCGGCCTTCTGTACGGCATCGCTCTGGTGCGCGAGGCTGAACAGCGCGACCTTGGCTCTTACGAGGGCTCGATGCGCCTTGTACAAGTTGAGTAGCTCCAGAGCTTCATAGTCGCCCGTGCGCTCCAACCAGGCGCTGACAAAACGTCGCGACAGCGCCTTGAGCCCGCGGTCTTCCAAGTCCATGGCGAGGAAGGCGGCGTCCAGGGCGATGTCGATCAGGCGGAATTCTTCGTTGAATTCGATGCAGTCGAACAGCACGACTTCGCCGTCGAGCAGAGTGGCGTTGCCCAGGTGGATGTCACCGTGGCATTCGCGGATCGCACCTGCTTCTGCGCGGCGCGCCAGTAGCGGCTCAAGGCGCGCGATGCTGGCTTCTACCCAGCCTTCCAGAGCTTCAAGTTGGCGCAGGTCGGCCGCGTCGGACAGCAGCGGGCGGATCTGCTCGAAGTTCTGGCGCATCGGCGCGACGATGGCTTTCGGCAGGCACAGTGAGTGGTCGACGGCGACTGCCGGGGTGCGGGCGTGGAAATCGGCGATCTGCTGTGCGAGGGCATCTATGTGCGCCGGGGTCAGCTCGCCCCGTGATTGCACCGCGCTGAGCAGCTGACTCTGCGGGAACTGGCGCATCTTCAGTGCATATTCGATGGTCGGGCCTTCGCCGCCCAGCTGCGGAGTGCTTTCGCTGCCGGTGATCGACAGAACATCCAGATACAGACCATCGGTCAGACGCTGGTTGAGGCGCAGCTCTTCACCGCAGAAGTGCTGGCGCTTGTCCAGATCGGTGAAGTCGAGGAAGCCGAAGTTGACTGGCTTCTTGACCTTGTAAGCGAATGGACCGGTGAGCAGGACCCATGAAATGTGTGTCTCGATTACCTGGAAGCCGTCCACTGGGTGCGGGTAGAGGGCAGGGTTCTGCAGGGCGGCAATCAGGGCTTGGCTCACGGTCTTTCCTTGCATCTGGAGTCGATAAGAAGCGGCATTATGGCCGCTGTGAGGCGCTCTGCAAACCGCTGGGGAGCGCCTGTTGGGGCTGGGCAAAGTGCGTATAATGCCGCGCCATGACTCGTTCCCGTACTCCTCGCAAAGGCGCCAAGCGCCGCGCCGGCAGCCGTTCTTGGCTGGGCTGGCTGTTCAAACTGTCTCTGGTCGGCTTGGTGCTGCTGGCCGGCTTCGCTGTGTATCTCGATGCCGTGGTGCAGGAAAAATTCTCTGGCAAGCGCTGGACGGTGCCGGCCAAGGTCTATGCTCGGCCTCTGGAGCTGTTCGTCGGTCAGAAGCTGAGCAGGGAGGACTTTCTCACTGAGCTGGACGCCCTTGGCTATCGCCGAGAAGGCGCCGCCAATGGCCCGGGTGCCGCGGCAGTGAACGGCAATCTGGTCGATCTGCACACCCGTGGCTTCCAGTTCTACGAAGGGAACGAACCGGCCCAGCGGGTGCGGGTGAAGTTCTCTGGCGATTACGTAGCGGGGCTCAATCAGGGCAGTGGCGCCAAGCTGGCTGTGGCCCGGATGGAGCCGCTCCTGATCGGTGGCCTGTACCCGGCGCACCACGAAGATCGCATCCTGATCAAGCTGGATCAGGTGCCGCCATATCTCGTCGAGACTCTAGTGGCGGTCGAGGATCGCGAATTCTTCAATCACTTCGGCGTTTCGCCCAAGGGCATAGCCCGTGCGGTGTGGATCAATGCCAGTGCCGGTCAGCTGCGCCAGGGTGGCAGTACCCTGACCCAGCAGTTGGTGAAGAACTTCTATCTCACCAACGAGCGCAGCCTGACCCGTAAGCTCACTGAAGCCATGATGGCTGTGTTGCTGGAGCTGCATTACGACAAGAAGGAAATTCTTGAGGCCTACCTTAACGAGGTGTTCCTCGGTCAGGATGGCCAGCGTGCCGTGCATGGCTTCGGCCTGGCCAGTCAGTACTTCTTCAGTCAGCCGCTGGGAGAACTGAAGCTTGAACAGGTTGCGTTGCTGGTCGGCATGGTCAAGGGGCCGACCGTATATAACCCGCGGCGTAATCCGGAACTGGCGCTCAAGCGCCGCAACCTGGTGCTCGACCTGCTAGCCGAGCAAGGTGTGGTGACTGTCGAGGTAGCCGAGGCGGCGAAGCAGAAGCCGCTTGGCGTGACCAAGCGCGGCAGCCTGGCCGATAGCTCGTTCCCCGGCTTCCTCGATCTGGTCAAGCGCCAACTGCGTGAGGACTACCGCGAAGAGGATCTGACGGAAGAAGGTCTGCGTATCTTCACCAGCTTCGATCCGATCATCCAGCTCAAGGCTGAGTCTGCGCTGAGCGAGACGCTCAAGCGTCTCTCCGGGCGCCAGGGTGTCGCTGAGGTCGAGGCCGCGATGGTGGTGACCAACCCGGAAACAGGCGAGGTGCAGGCGCTGATCGGCAGTCGGCAGCCGCGTTTTGCCGGCTTCAATCGGGTACTCGATGCCAATCGGCCAATCGGATCGCTGATCAAGCCGGCCATCTATCTCACTGCCCTGGAGCGACCCAGCCAGTACACGTTGACCACTTGGCTGGAAGATACACCCTTCTCGGTGAAAGGGCAGGATGGCCAGGTCTGGCGCCCACAGAACTATGATCGCAAGGCCCATGGCACCATCTATCTGTATCAGGGGCTGGCCAACTCCTACAACCTGTCCACCGCCAAGCTCGGTCTGGAACTGGGCGTGCCGAATGTGCTCAAAACCCTCGAACGGCTGGGCGTTGAGAAGGATTGGCCTGCCTATCCATCGATGCTGCTGGGTGCTGGTGCGCTGAGCCCGATGGAGGTGGCCACCATGTATCAGACGTTGGCCAATGGTGGTTTCAATACGCCGTTGCGAGGTATCCGCAGCGTACTGGCTGCTGAGGGCGAGCCTCTCAAGCGCTATCCGTTCCAGATCCAGCAGCGCTTCGATCCGGGGGCCATCTATCTGGTACAGAACGCGATGCAGCGAGTGATGCGCGAAGGCACCGGGCGCTCGGTTTACAGCCAGTTGCCTGCTTCGCTCAACCTGGCAGGCAAGACCGGTACCAGTAACGATTCGCGTGATAGCTGGTTCGCCGGCTTCAGCCAGGACCTACTCGCCGTCGTGTGGATGGGGCGTGATGACAATGGTAAGACTCCTCTTACCGGTGCGACGGGAGCACTACAGGTCTGGACCAGCTTCATGAAAAAGGCCGATCCGTTGCCGCTGGATATGCCCATGCCAGACAACGTCGCGACGGCTTGGGTAGATGCATCGAGCGGCCAGGGCTCGGCTTCTGGTTGTCCGAATGCAGTGGAAGTACCCTATATCCGTGGCAGCGAACCGCCACCCGGACAGCCATGTGGCCTGCTGGAGGCCCCAGCGGAGAACGTGATGGACTGGGTGCGTGGATGGCTCAACTGAATTCGCTTCGAGTGAGATGAAGAATGGCTAAGTGGTGGTTTTCGGTGATGCTGGTTTCGGCGGTTATGTCCGGTTGTGCCAGTGTGCCCAGGGGTTCCATTCCGGTGCAGGATTCGTCGGGGCGCCTGATGGAGGACGAGCAGGGCGCCTTTGCCGGTCGTGCCGGGGTGAGTGCTCAGTCGCAACCGCAGGCGCAGTCCCAGAGTCTTCCTGAGGACTCTGGTGTGGTGGTGATGGTGCCGGGTGGTGTGACCTCCGCACCATTGGAAACCTACCCGGATGGCAGCAGTGCGACCCCTTCCACTTACAATCAGGCTCCCCTCAATACTGGGCCGATCTCCTCCACTGCAGGAAGTTACCCGACTCCGAGTGCTCCGAGCATGCCAAGCGGTATTCCATCGGGGGGCGGTCTGGCTGGTGATGAACAGCTCGATGGGCCGGTGCTGGCGCTGCTCACCAGCGCTCAGCAGCAGCAGGGAAGTGGTGATCTGGACGGTGCGTCGTCCAGTCTCGAGCGTGCACAGCGCATCGCTCCGCGCGAGCCGCAAGTGCTCTATCGTCTGGCTGAGGTGCGTCTGGCTCAAGGTGATGCCGCCCAGGCCGAGCAGTTGGCTCGTCGCGGCCTGAGTTTTGCTGGTGGTCGTCCCGCCCTGCAGGCTGGATTATGGGGGCTGATCGGTCAGGCTCGTGAGCGTCAAGGCGATCCAGCAGGCGCAGCCCAAGCTCGCGAGCGTGCCAGGGTCAATCTCTGATGGATAGCCGTATTTCGGCATTGGCCGATCAGTTGCTGTTGGTTGAGCGAGAGTTGCGGCTAATGGGATTGTGGGCAACCGAGCCGCCTCCGGCCGAGGCGATGGCCAGTCAGCAGCCTTTCTGTGTCGATACCATGGATTTAGAGGCCTGGCTGCAGTGGATATTCCTGCCGCGCATGAGGCAATTGCTGCAATCGGGAGGAACACTGCCCACCAGTTCCGGCATCAGGGCAATGGCTGAGGAGCGATTTTCAGGTACGGCGAAGGGGCTGCTGGCTGCGCTGGGGGAGTTTGATCGTTTGATCGGCGAGGCAGGGTAGAGCTCCTGCCTCGAAGGCTTATCTACTTGCAGGTGGTTTCGATGGCTTTCTCGCTTTCTGCGATACGGCTCTGACGTTCCTCTTCGGTCAAACGTTTCACTTGGCCGTTCTCTTCGACGAGTACGCGAGGATTGTTTTTCAGCTGAGCCAGGTTGTTCCGCGCGGACTCGCAGTACTTTTTGCGTTCCGACTCCTGCTTGGCGACATCCTTCTTCACCTTGTCATCTATGGCTTTCTGCTCGGGGTCCTCCGCTCCTTCATCGGCAACGGCCTTGGGCGGAGACTGAGTGCCCTTCGGCTGGGAGATATTCGGGTTCACCTGCGTGCTGTCCTGCCCCTCTGGCGGTTGAGAGCCAAAGTGCACATTCCCTTGAGCATCTTCCCATTTGTATATCTGTCCGGCGTTGGCGCCGGCGCTCAGGGCGAGCAGCACACTGCACGCGAGAATCATGCGACGCATGTCGTTTCCTTTTTGTCGGTAGCAAAACCTGCTCGTTACTATAACCAAATCCCACGAATCTTCATCCTGCGCCATGTCACAAGCCGGTAGTAGAAGAAACTGCGACGCATGGCTTGACTTGGCGTTCGCTAATCCGAACAATCGGCCCTTCCTGCTGTTGTGAGGTCCGCCGCAAGCGTCCCTCAGCTCAGTGGAAAAAGGCGCTACCCGTGCCGACCCCCGTTACACCCGCAACGCGTTACCTCGCGCTGGGAAGGAAAGGCTCCGCAAGATTGGGCCGTTCCGCTACTTGTCAGGCAGACCCCTGCATTATCAGCGACCACCGTCGCGCTTGTCCGCTGACCAGTAAGACCTACTCAAAGGACCACTCGTTGTCGGGTGGTGATCTGGCGTTCTAGAGGTGAACAACGTGGAGCTTTTATCCGGCGCTGAAATGGTCGTCCGCTCGCTGCGTGACGAAGGCGTTAAGTATATCTATGGGTACCCGGGCGGTGCTCTCCTGCACATCTACGATGCCCTGTTCAAGGAGCCGGAAGTTACCCATATTCTGGTTCGTCACGAACAGGCTGCCACTCACATGGCCGACGGTTATGCCCGCGCCACCGGCAAGGCCGGTGTGGTGCTGGTGACTTCCGGCCCGGGGGCGACCAATGCCATTACCGGCATTGCTACCGCCTACATGGACTCGATCCCGATGGTGATCATATCCGGTCAGGTGCCCAGCACCGTGGTCGGTACCGACGCCTTCCAGGAAACCGACATGGTCGGTATCTCGCGTCCGATCGTGAAGCACAGCTTCATCATCAAGCATCCTTCGGAAATCCCCGAAGTGATCAAGAAGGCTTTCTACCTCGCCCAGTCCGGCCGTCCCGGTCCAGTGGTCGTGGATATTCCCAAGGACATGGGCGATCCGTCGCAGAAGTTCGAGTACAGCTACCCGAAGAAGGTCAAGCTGCGCTCATACAGTCCTGCTGCCCGTGGTCATTCCGGGCAGATTCGCAAGGCTGTCGAGATGCTGTTGGCTGCCAAGCGCCCGGTTATGTATTCCGGTGGTGGTGTGGTCATGGGGGGCGCTTCCGAGCCTCTGACCGAGCTGGCCCGCATGCTCAATGTACCGGTGACCAACACTCTGATGGGGCTCGGTGCTTTCCCGGGCACAGACCGCCAGTTTGTCGGCATGCTTGGCATGCACGGCAGCTACACCGCTAACCTGACCATGCACCACGCCGATGTGATCCTGGCCGTTGGTGCGCGTTTCGATGACCGCGTGATCAACGGTGAGACCGCCGCCAAATTTTGTCCGAACGCCAAGATCATCCACATCGACATCGACCCTGCCTCGATCTCCAAGACCGTCAAGGCCGACATACCGATAGTGGGGCCGGTCGACAGCGTGCTGACCGAGATGGTCGCCATCCTCAAGGAAATCGGCGAGACTCCGAACAAGGAAACTGTCGCCAACTGGTGGAAGCAGATCGATGAATGGCGCGGTAGCGGCCGCCTGTTCCCCTATAGCGAGGGTGACGGCAGCATCATCAAGCCGCAAGCGGTGATCGAGACCCTGAGTGAAGTGACCCGTGGCGACGCCTACATCACGTCCGACGTGGGGCAGCACCAGATGTTCGCGGCGCAGTATTACCGTTTCAACAAGCCCAATCGCTGGATCAACTCCGGTGGTCTGGGCACCATGGGCTTCGGTTTCCCCGCGGCGATGGGCGTCAAACTGAACTTCCCGGAGGCCGATGTAGCCTGCGTGACCGGTGAAGGCAGCATCCAGATGAACATCCAGGAGCTGTCGACCTGTCTGCAGTACGACCTGCCGGTGAAGATCATCAACCTGAACAACGGTGCCCTGGGCATGGTTCGCCAATGGCAGGACATGCAGTACAGCAGCCGTTATTCGCACTCCTATATGGAATCGCTGCCTGACTTCGTCAAGCTGGCCGAGGCCTATGGTCACGTGGGCATGCGCATCACTGATCTGAAAGACCTCAAGCCGAAGATGGAAGAAGCCTTCGCCATGAAGAACCGTTTGGTGTTCCTCGACATCGCCGTGGATACCAGCGAGCACGTGTACCCGATGCAGATTCGCGGCGGTGCCATGCGTGACATGTGGCTGAGCAAGACGGAGCGGACCTGAACATGCGCCATATCATCTCCCTGTTGCTGGAAAACGAACCCGGTGCTCTGTCCCGCGTGGTCGGCCTGTTCTCCCAGCGTAACTACAACATCGAAAGCCTGACCGTGGCGCCGACCGAGGATCCGACCCTGTCGCGTCTGACGCTGACCACCGTTGGCCATGATGACGTCGTTGAGCAGATCACCAAGAACCTCAACAAGCTGATCGAAGTGGTCAAGCTGGTGAACCTGTCGGAAAGCGCTCACATCGAGCGCGAGCTGATGTTGGTGAAAGTGAAGGCCACTGGCGCCCAGCGCGCCGAGGTCAAGCGCACCACCGACATCTTCCGCGGGCAGATCGTCGACGTCACCAGCAGCGTCTATACCATCCAGCTGGCCGGTACCAGCGACAAGCTGGACAGTTTCATTCAGGCCATCGGCACCGCGTCGATCCTGGAAACTGTCCGTAGTGGTGTCACCGGTATTGCGCGTGGCGACAAGGTCCTGAGTATCTGATCGTCATGTTGTGAAAAAGCCCCGCCTAGTGCGGGGCTTTTTATTTCTGGCGGTTCCAGAAGGCGGCGATCAGCGGGTCCTTGAGGCGCTTCTGCAGCGCGAAAAGGCCGATGTCGTAGGCAGTCAGTGGCGGCTGGATATCGTAGATACGGATGCGCGCAGTCAGCGGACTGTTATCCAGGACGATCTGCGGTACCACACCGATGCCGAACCCCAGGCTCACCATGCTGACGATGGCCTCGTTGCCGCTGACCTGGGCATAGATGCGCGGCTTGATGTTGTGGCTCTTCAGCCAGCGGTCGGTGCGCGTGCGCGCCAGTCCCTCTTCCGACAGGATCATCGGTACGTCCCGCCAGCTTTCCGCGTTGGGATGCTTCAGCTGCTCGTCGCTGAGTAGTTGCGATGACTGTGGGCCGATGAAGCGCAGCTCGGAACGGGCGATGGGCTGAAACTCGATGTCGGTCGGCAGGCTGTCCGGGCGGGCGCCGATGGCCAGGTCTTCCAGTTCCTGCTGCACACGCTCTACGGCCTTGGCCGGGTCGCCGGTGTGCAGCTTCATTTCGATGCGCGGGTAGTTCTGCCGGAAGCTGCTGAGGATGTCATACAGAAAGCTGTAGCTGGCCGTGACAGAGCAATACAGGGAGAGCTCGCCGTGCAGGATCAACTGGTCCTGCTTGAATGTCTGGCGGATAGCCTGCCAGCCATTCATGACCTCCTGGGCATATCCGCGAAACTGCTGCCCTTCGCGGGTCAGGCGGACCGAGCGGTTGTCGCGCAGGAATAGCGGGGCGCCAAGTTCATCTTCGAGTTGCTTGATGCTGCGGCTGAGAGCGGAAGGGCTGACATGCTGTTCTCGGCTGGTTTTGCCGAAGTGCAGGTTGTCTGCCAAAGAAAGAAAAAGCCTGAGAGCGTGGCTGTCCATATCTGTTTCATATATCGGCACGTTGTATTGCAAATATATCATTTTACGCAATGGTGAGGATCGCTTAAGGTGCCTCCGTAGCGGTGCTGAGCACCCCCTCCATTCGATCCAGAAGAGCCCAGAACATGAAAGTTTTCTACGACAAAGACTGCGACCTCTCCATCATCCAGGGCAAGAAAGTCGCCGTTATCGGCTACGGCTCTCAGGGCCATGCTCAGGCGTGCAACCTGAAGGATTCCGGTGTTGACGTCACCATCGGTCTGCGCAAGGGCTCCGCTACCGTTGCCAAGGCCGAGGCCCATGGCCTGAAAGTGACCGACGTGGCCACCGCCGTCGCCAACGCTGACCTGGTCATGATCCTGACCCCGGACGAGTTCCAAGGCCGTCTGTACAAGGACGAGATCGAACCGAACATCAAGAAAGGCGCCACCCTGGCCTTCTCCCACGGCTTCTCCATCCACTACAACCAGGTCGTACCGCGTGCCGACCTCGACGTGATCATGATCGCGCCGAAAGCCCCGGGCCACACTGTGCGCTCCGAGTTCGTCAAAGGCGGTGGTATCCCTGATCTGATCGCTATCTACCAAGACGCCTCCGGCAACGCCAAGAACGTCGCCCTGTCCTACGCCTGTGGCGTCGGTGGTGGCCGTACCGGCATCATCGAAACCACCTTCAAGGACGAGACCGAAACCGACCTGTTCGGCGAGCAGGCTGTTCTGTGCGGCGGTTGTGTTGAGCTGGTCAAAGCCGGTTTCGATACTCTGGTTGAAGCTGGCTACGCGCCGGAAATGGCCTACTTCGAGTGCCTGCACGAGCTAAAGCTGATCGTCGACCTGATGTTCGAAGGCGGTATCGCCAACATGAACTACTCGATCTCCAACAACGCCGAGTATGGCGAGTACGTGACTGGCCCGGAAGTCATCAACGCCGAATCCCGTCAGGCTATGCGCAACGCTCTGAAGCGCATTCAGGACGGCGAATACGCCAAGATGTTCATCACCGAAGGCGCGGCCAACTACCCATCTATGACTGCCTACCGCCGCAACAACGCCGCTCACGGCATCGAAGTGGTCGGTGAGAAACTGCGTGCAATGATGCCGTGGATCTCCGCCAACAAGATCGTCGACAAGACCAAGAACTAAGGTCTTCCGACGCTCGAAAAGAACGCGGCTTAGGCCGCGTTTTTTTATGCGCGCAGCGGGCTTCTGGTATAAAGCCCTCTCGTTTAACCATGCTACCGGCGAACCTGCTTCGGTAGCATCGGTCGAAGTCTCATCCAATTGCTGCAAGGTGTTGTTCATGAACGAACGTCCTGAGGACTCCGGCAAGGCCCCCGAACCGGAGAGCCTGTTGCCCATCGATGAACACGTGGAAGAAGGCCAGGATGCCGAGGGCCGCAAGGTCCGCCACCGTGGCATCTATCTGTTGCCCAACCTGTTCACCACGGCGGCGCTGTTTTCTGGCTTCTATGCCATCGTCAACGGCATGAACGGCCAGTTCGACCACGCCGCCATCGCCATCTTTGTTGCCATGGTGCTAGATGGCCTTGATGGTCGCGTCGCTCGCCTGACCAACACCCAAAGCGCCTTCGGCGCCGAGTACGACTCGCTGTCCGACATGGTCGCCTTCGGCGTCGCGCCGGCGCTGGTGGCTTTCGAGTGGGCTCTCGGTAGTCTGGGCAAGGTCGGTTGGATGGTCGCCTTCATCTATGTGGCCGGTGCTGCGCTGCGTCTGGCGCGCTTCAACACCATGGTGGGGAAGGCCGACAAGCGCTACTTCATCGGCCTGGCCAGTCCGGCTGCTGCGGCGTTGGTGGCCGGTACCGTGTGGGCTTTCAGCGACTTCGGCATCAAGGGCTCGAACATGGCCTTCGTGGTTGCCCTGCTGGTGGCGGCCGCCGGTACGCTGATGGTCAGTAACATCAAGTACCACAGCTTCAAGGATCTGGATCTCAAGGGGCGTGTGCCTTTCGTGGCCATCCTGATCGTGGTGCTGGTGTTCGCCGTGGTATTCAGCGACCCGCCCCGTATCCTGCTGCTGATCTTCCTCGCCTACGCGGCGTCCGGCCCTGTGCAATATTTGTTGCAACTGCGTCGGCGCAAAGCTGCCGAGTGATGTAATTTCCTCGCGGCTCCGCAGTCTATTGGCGCATTCGATGTCCAGGCTGTGGAGCCCGCCATGCTGATCAAGACCCCTCCCGCATCCGCAGAGCGTGAATGCGATATCACCCCCGAAGCGGTTTATCTCTCTCGACGTCATTTCATGGCCGCAGCTGGCGGTGCCATGGCTCTGGGGGCGCTACGAGCGCATGCGGACGTAGCGCGATATACGGATGTCGATCCCGGTCCCATGCCCGGCTGGTTTGCCGAGAAGCTGCCTGATGTGCGCTGGCAGGCGGTAACCGCGGGTGAAGAGGCGCTGACGCCTTATCCGGATGTCACGCAATACAACAACTTCTACGAGTTCGGCACCAACAAGGGCGATCCGGCGCGCCATGCCGGCAAACTCGAGGTGGAACCCTGGTCGGTGATGATCGATGGCGAGGTGGCCAAGCCTGGTCCGATATCGCTTGAGCAACTGGTCCAGCCGCATCGGCTGGAGGAGCGAATCTATCGCCTGCGCTGCGTCGAAGCCTGGTCGATGGTCATCCCTTGGCTTGGTTTCCCCCTGTCTGAACTGCTCAAACGTGCCGAGCCGACCGGCAATGCCAGGTTCGTCCGTTTCGAAACCAAGGTGGCGCCAGAGCAGATGGCGGGTGTGCGCTCCGAATTTGCGCTGATCGACTGGCCCTATGTGGAAGGACTGCGCATGGAGGAAGCCATGCATCCCTTGGCGATCATGGCGGTGGGGCTCTACGGGCGTGTGCTGCCCAATCAGAATGGCGCGCCGCTGCGTCTGGTGGTGCCGTGGAAATACGGCTTCAAGAGCATCAAGTCCATCGTGCGCATCAGCCTGGTTGCCGAGCAGCCGAAAACCACCTGGGAGAGCCTGGCGCCCGATGAATATGGCTTCTACGCCAATGTGAACCCGGGCGTCGACCATCCCCGCTGGAGTCAGGCAACCGAGCGCCGTCTACCCAATAGTCTGTTCAGTCCCAATGTCATCGATACCAAGTTGTTCAACGGCTATGACGAAGTTGCCAGCCTCTATACAGGGCTCGACCTGCGGAAGCATTACTGATGCGCTATCCGATCTGGCGTGGGTTGGTATTCCTCGTGGCCTTGTCGCTTCCCTTGTATTGGCTGTACGAAGGACTGCAGCGACTGACCGGCCCCGATCCCGGCAAGGTGCTGGTGGATAGCCTGGGGCAGGGTGGGCTAATCCTGCTGTTGCTGACACTGAGCATGACCCCGTTGCGCCGCTTGACGGCTTGGGGTGCCTGGTTGGCGGTGCGACGTCAGCTAGGGCTGTGGTGCTTCTTCTATATAGTGCTGCACCTCTGTAGCTATCTACTGTTCATTCTTGGCCTGCGCTTTGATCGTCTGATGGCGGATATCAGTGAGCACCCCTACATCATCGTTGGTGCGCTGGCGCTACTTGGCCTGCTGCCTCTCGCGCTGACTTCTAATCGCTACAGCCAACGTCGGCTGGGTGTGCGTTGGCGGCAGTTGCATCGGTTGGTATATCCGATTCTCGGCCTGGCGTTGCTGCACGTGCTATGGGTGGTGCGCGCCGATATAGGCGAGTGGCTGGTCTACGCGGCATGCGCCGGAGCTTTGATGCTCTTGCGCCTGCCAAGCGTTGCGACCGCGTTGTCAGTCGCTCGCGAGAAGATGACAAAGCTTTGCAGAAAGTAGTTGACGGTTAGATTTGTCTCCCTATAATGCGCACCTGTTCCGGCGCGGCCTGATCTGAAAACTCCTTTATAAACAAGAAGTTATACGAAATTAAGGGTTGCGTTGGCGGCGAATTCGAGTAGAATGCGCCGGGCTGACAAGGTGCTGGATTGGTCTTGTTGGCGCTTCGATCGGCTCTGATCGAAGGCGGTTTAAAGAGGTGGTTGACAGTGGTTTTGATCGCTGTAGAAT
>NZ_JACVAM010000005.1 GCF_014851865.1 Pseudomonas sp. PDM16 | reverse complement strand
GAAGAGCAGTCTGCTAATTTCGACAAAACCTGCTTGAACCCGCGCGAATACACACCGGAGCGCTGCTAACAATGCGCTCAACTGACGCTCACTTCGTTCGCTGGACGTCCAAAAGCTGCGCTTTTGGCCGCCCGTTAGCTTAATCGTTAGGTGCAGAAATGAATCCAAGCGACTTTGATGTTGAGCTAAAGGATCTTTATGAAAGGTCTGTAGGTCAGCTCATGACAGATTATTTTGATGCCTCTGCCTTTGATGCTTTCCATGAATATCTATGCGAGAAGGCGGAGCTTATAAAGTCAGAGCACGTTGTCTCCAAGCAATTACTTCATTACTTGCTTTCGGCTCAACAGGTCATCGAGAGCAGAGCTGAGTATCTGCCGGCGGTAAAGCAAAATATCCACCTCGCCATAGAGTTCGCTATGCTTTTGGGGTTAATTGCCATAAGTGAAGGCCGCAATGATAGAGCGCCTAGCGTACCAAGAGTCATCTAAGTGAGCACCTAACAATGCGCTCAACTATCGCTCACTCCGTTCGCTGGACAGTCAAAAGCTACGCTTTTGCCTGCCCGTTAGCTTAATCGTTAGGCAACAAATAGTCTATTTCCGTCGTTGAGACGCCTAAGAAGAGTAGGATTATCTAGTAGGAAAATCTTGTAGAGGAACATCAGAACATGTTCAGCAAATCAGCATTCCTCATCGCGTTCATCTCGATCTGCACCTCGACGCAGGCGCAGGTTGGTATCTCAGCACCACCCGTTTCGAGTCCTGCATTGGCGATATGCACAAACTTGGAACTGCAAAAGCAGGTCCCTTGCCCGGACTCTGCACTCTTCTTCCATGAGGGAAAAGCTCTCGTTCAAAGGGCATTTAATGAGAGACAGTTCGCCACCCTGGACACTCTCTATGATCAATGGTGCTCCGGCAAGGATCGCTTTCCTGATGGAAGATGGAAGCTGTCTCAATACGAAGCAGCACTTCATGAGAACTTCGACGCTTGGAATACGTGGAGCAGGGATCTGGATGCCATCAAGTCATGGAAAAGCGTTTCCCCAAATTCGGCGGCAGCCATCTTCAGCGAAGCAGTCTATTGGCGCGCTTACGCATGGAAAGCAAGGGGCGCGGACTACGCCTCGACAGTATCCAAAGAAGGCTGGGAACTATTTTACGAACGTCTCAGCAAAGCTGAGTCAGCTCTAGCTTCGTCAAACATTTCTACTGGATGTGCAGCCCCCTATGCCTTGAGATTGAGCGTCTTGACTGAGCTCGGCGCCCAAGAAGAACGTCTGGCTTCTCTTTACGAGGAGGCCTCGCGCAAGCATCCTGAGTATCACGGCATCTACTTTGCGATGGCTATGCACTACGAACCGCAGTGGGGAGGAAGCGCAGCAAAGTACGAGAGCTTTGCCAATAAGGCCGCGGAGCAGACGAAAGCGTTTGAGGGCATGGGCATGTATGCCCGCCTCTATTGGCTTGTGGATTACCACCAAGGAATTCCATTCACCAATGATCCTCGACAAGCTCCTTCGTGGAAAAAGCTCAAGCTCGGCTACGACGATCTTGTTCGCCTCTATCCCTCCAGCATCCATAACATAGGCAAGTATGCGGGAGTGGCATGCCGAACTCCTGATAGTGATCTATACCGAAAGCTTCGAACCAAAATCGCCGGATATGAACAGTCCGCGCAAATGGTTGATCCCGTCGATGTATGCGACCGTCGCCACCAATGGGGCACTTCGAAAGAATAGAAAGCAGTGACCTGCAACGTTGCCTAATCCTTCCATCGAGAGGACGCTTTCCGGCCTGCGGCCTCCAAGCGCCTCTCATGTCAAACGTTAGGCGTCTGGGTGCACCAAGCGCCGGAGTTCTTTCAAAGGTCTCAACCAAATGCTTTGTCAAACGTGCAACAAAAAAGAGGCTCTAGTCCACATATCCGGCGCTTCAGGGCCAACTGAGAGTTTTTGTCGAGCCTGTGCAGATACCTACTACATCAGCAACAGCATGAATTCCGCTCGCAACCTAATCCAACTCTCAAATTTTTATCGCGCAAAGCTGTATGACGAACTAGAACTCAAGCATCCCGAAGCGTTCGACAACAGCGACGACGAAGCATGCCTCCGTGGCACCGAAGTAATGTGCCTCTTTCTAAAAGAGCGTCTTACGGAAGACAACATTGAGCTCAACGAAGATGGCTTCGATATGTTGTGCCAAGACTTTTTCGGCTCACATCTCTTTTATGAGCGCGTCGAGAAGTTGAAAGCAAGGGGGGCCGGTGACAAAGCAGAAGGCTCTCTTTGAAACAGACGCCTAACCCTTCCATCGAGATGACCAGTCCCGGCAAGCCGGGCACGGCCTCTCATGTCAAACGTTAGAGGGCACGAAATGGCAGATGGAGTTTTTGAATTCGATTCCGAAGATCAGCGAATTCAGTTCGCCATCGAAGAAGCTCAAAGCACTCTGAAGGCTTTCTTTGATGCATATTTGAATCCAAAGCCTAACCAAGAGGCGTTCTTGCTCAAAGTTCAGTTCGAGATCGACGGCGAAATTGAGCACATCTGGATGGCAGATATTGACCCCTCTGCTTTCCCGCTTCATGGCACCATCGCTAATGAGCCTGAGCTTCCTGGCCTTAGCTTCATGCAACGGGTCACCTTCCATCCATCACAGGTCACAGATTGGATGTACGTTGAAGATGGCTTTCTTGTAGGCGGCTATACAACTCAGGTTATTAGGTCTGGCCTTACCCCAGACGAGAGGGCTGAATATGATGCTGAGGCCCCCTATAAATTCAGGGGCTACCCCCCTAACAATCGACTCTCTCCCAAAACACACCACTCGGAACATCAGAGTGTGGTGTGGATAGAGTCCATTACAGCATTCAAGGCAAACGCCTTCGGCGCAGCCTTAACTCCAACGTTAGGCCTAAAAATGCTCAGCAAGCTTGAGGATGGGATTTTAGTTCTTTGTGAGGGCGAGCCTTTTACACTTGCGCTAGCTAGAGTATCTCTAAGTACATGGCTCGAAACCAAGTTCACAGACAAACAGGTCAAGCAAGCTGCACTAAGACTATCCCGACTGAAATTAGCCAAATGGCACTATTACGAAAAAGGAAAGTACAAGGTGAGCTACCGGCTAAAGGCAGGTTCTGACAGAGTTACTCTCAAAGCAACCATAAATGGTGAAGAGTATCTCTCTCAAGTCCGAGAATTAGCCTAACAAGTTGTCGACTGGCGCGGCTGTCTTGCTGCTTTGCACGCTCGTCACTGTCCTTGCTCCTTTCTGCTCCTTCGAGAAAACCACCTTCCTGCGGCTTCCTAGGTGATCGCTATCCCGCGTTTTGATTGGGCAAGTTTGAATTGGCCTGGTCGTATTCCGGGCTTGTCTGTCCTATCTCCGGCGCGGTTTTGCCACTAGCCAGCCACAAAGCGTACTGAGGGAAAACCTCAACCAGCACGTCAATCTCTTCGGTGCTGACACGTACGGCTCCCTTGCTCACGCTCTTCCAGCGTTCGTAGTCGCCTGCGTAAGTGCTGGCCTTCTTGGGGCCGAGTTTCTTGATCAGTAGGCGCGCCCTATCAGCAGCCGTGCTCATATTAAAAATAATTCCAGAGAAAATATTGCTCCGAAACGGAATGCAGGGTAATAATTCACCTAGAGCAAATATTTCCCTAACCGTATACGGCTAATGCCACGAATAGTGACGGAACGAGCATGGAACTGGAAGAGCTAGACCCCGCCCAGCTGCAGGCCCAACAGCGCGACCTCGAAACTATAGAGGGCTGGGCTGAACGCAACGGAATTGCCTACGGAGTCGCCCGCGCCTGGGCGATGAAGGCCGTTATCCCCACTCTGAAAGTCGGCAAGCGCCGCATGGTGAACAGCGCTCTGTTCCGTTCGTGGCTGCTGGAACAGGAGTGGACTGCATGAACCACCAAGCCAACAGGGAGTACACCGCATGAGCCAAGCCAATCTCGACATCTGCAGCATCAGCACCTTCGCCAGCATGTGCGGTGCCTCCGTTAACGATGTGATCGCCTGGATGAACAACGGCACGATCCCGAGCGTGAAGGTCTCCGACTTCCGCATGATCAACCTGGCCAAGATCAAAGCGGACCTCGACGCCGGTAAGAGCAGCTTCAACGAGGGGGACTACGACGATGAGTAGCCAACCCTTCGCCCTGGATATCGCCACCGCCCTGACCTTCATTGGCCAGACCGTTCTCGCTGAACAAAAGTGGGAACAGGAACCGGAATCCTACTGGCACTGCGTGCACATAATCGGCGTCGTTCTGCCTGTGCCGGGGGTCTGCTCTGACGCCTATTTCATGGTCGTCAACGTGGCCCATGAGAAGCCCTTCCCCAGCGAAATGTTCTTTGCAGATATCCGCACCATTCGGGCGATACGGCACCGCGACCGGCAGAGTTCCGGCAACGTACTGGGCCGTATGACCCGACCTATCCCCGTGAGGTCAGGGGCCGCGCTCCCGGCTCGTCGTGACGGTATTCCCGTCGCGATGAACGGAAGCACGGGCGCAGCGCACCCTTGACCCTGCACAGCCATGAACAGCCTCTGCCGGGGAGTGTGGGGTAGCTTCACCACCCCACGCTCCCGAGCCCTCGGCGGCAAGAGCGGGATGACAAGGGCAGCGCCCTTGGTCTTCTTCCCTCTGTCCCTCGCCGATCTCTCTCGCCTGCTCCTGCTGCTGGCCATCCTCGCGCTCTGGCGAGGCTGCACCTATGGCCTGCCTCCCGGCCCGCCCCCTCTGCTGTTCTTCGCTCTGGATCACTCCTGCAGCGACTGCCCGCGCGATGACTTCCGCGACCTGATAACAAGCGACCCGCGACGATGGTGGCCCAGGGATCCGGCTGGGGTGGTCAGGCCGTCAGATAACACCTACTACAGCGTTTCAGTACGTACCAATTTGGAGTGAGAAAAATGGCTGTTAAAGACCTTTTGCGAGTCGATCAGAACTTTGCAGAAAGCCCGGCCGGGCGGCTGTTCTTCGACAGCCACACCGTCACGTTCACTGACCTGTCGAACGTCCGCCTGCTGCGTTGCGGCGTCGATACGGTGCGTCAGCTGTATCAGGGCCTGATCCGCCCGGAAATCATGGCCCTGTTCGAGAAGCTAGGGACCATGGTCGATTTCGCCGGCCAGCGCTGGCACACAGGGCGAGTCGGCCGCGACTCGGGCTACCAGTACAAGCTGCAGAATGCTGACCTGGGCTTCGTGCTGCTGGTGAAGAACTTCAACGCCAAGCTCGACGCCATCGGCCCGCACCTGAAAATCGAGGTGTCCCCCCATGCGGTGGACGCCCTGAGTCCGCAGCGCCTGCAGGAGCGCCTGGACTACTACGCCCAGGAGCTGATGACCAACGTCGAGGTCAACCAGTGTGCCGTGCACCTGGCGCTAGACCTGCAGGGCTGGAAGCCGCCGGTTGATCTGGTGGCACGGATGCACTGCCGAGCGAGGACGCACCGTGACATTTCGGGGATCAACCAGATCGAATGGGCGACCAAGTCCAGCGTCTACGGCCGCGGCGAAACGTCGATGTTCGGTTCGGCTGGAGGCATTCAGCTGTGTATCTACAACAAGACCGAGCAGGCCAAGGCCACGGACAAGCTGGACTACTGGGAAGGCGTTTGGCGTCGTCGGGACAGCTTCGATGAAGGCGACCCTGACAACTACAACCCCGCCCAGGATGTATGGCGTGTGGAGCTGCGCTATCACCACTCGATCATCCAGCAGTTCGCCAGCGGCTCGATGGACCTGCAGTCCGGCGCCGTGATCGATACCAGCTCGTTTGCCGCCTTCGCCGGCCACCTAGACGGCCTGTGGCGCTATGGGCTGACCCAGTTCCGCCTGCAGGCTCGACCGGGCCGCTATGAGCCTATCTGGACGCTGCTGCGCCAGGATGTGCGCGTCGATATCGCCGCGGACTCCCTGTTGGAAGAGACCGACTACAAGCGCCACTACAAGACCGCTCGGGGCTTCTCGGGAAAGAACGTGGAGCTGTTCCTAGGAAACTTCGTAAGCCTGCTGGCACGGGAGCGAGTGGGCGCAAAAAAGGCCTTTGACCGGCTGCAAACCTGGGAATGCTGGCCGGTCATCCGCGATCACTACGCCGCCAAGGACATGACCGAGTACGACATCTACAAGCACATCAAGGATCTGCTGGAGGAACGTCATATCCGCTGGGGACGGGCCGTCTAGATGGCAATCGAGCAACTGCCGGACGGCCGCTGGCGGGTGGATGTAGAGCCGATCAAGGGCAAGCGCTTCCGCAAGACGCTCAAGACTAAGGGCGAAGCTCAGCGCTTCGAGGCGACCTGCAGGGCCAAGGTCATCGATACCCCGGATTGGGCGCCCAAGCCCAAGGACAAACGCCAGCTATCCGAGCTGGTTAAGCTGTGGTTTGACCTGCATGGCACCTCCCTTTCGGATGGCATCAGGCGCAAGGCCATTCTCGACGAAGCTGCAGCCGCTCTCGGTGATCCCAAGGCCATCGGTGTAGACGGTGCGGTGATCGCTGCAATTCGCGCTTCCTGGCTGGCTGCAGGTGTGTCGGCCAAGACCACGAATAACCGACTCGGCTACCTCAAGGCGGTCTACAACAACCTGCATGCCCTGGGCGTCATCGACTACCCCCGCCCCTTCGCCAGGCTCAAGCCGGTCAAGCTGCAGGAGCGTCCGCTGTCTTACCTGTCGCTGGAACAGATCGGTGAAGCACTCAAGGCCCTGGATGATCGCGCCGACACGTCACCACATCCGCCGATGATCGCGCGTATCTGTCTGGCCACCGGGGCACGTTGGGGAGAGGCTCAGGCTTTAACCCCTGAAAGGATCGGCTCGGGGGTTATAACCTTCGCCAACACCAAGTCGAAGCGGGTTCGGTCGGTGCCAATCTCGGCCGATCTGGCCAAGCGCCTGCGGGATCACTGGCGGCAACACGGCCCGTTCACCCGGTGCATGCTGACCTTCAGCCGAGTGCTCGAAACCACATCGATTCGTTTACCTGCAGGCCAGGCCACCCATGTGCTGCGGCATACCTTCGCGAGCCACTTTGTCATGCGAGGTGGGAACATCCTGGTACTGCAGAAAATCCTGGGGCACTCGTCGCTAACGATGACGCTGCGCTATGCACACCTCGCCCCGGATCACCTGCAGGAAGCGCTGCTACTCAATCCACTCTCCGACGAAGGTGCATTAACACAACGTACGAATTAGCGTACGCTCTGCGCATTACCTAGGAGATACCTCCATGCAAATACTCACCGCAAGCGAAGCTCGCACCAACCTCTATCGACTCATGGATCAGTCGGCCGAGTCGCATCAGCCGATCATGATCTCCGGCAAGCGGACCAATTCCGTGCTGGTGTCGGCCGAGGATTGGGAGGCCATCCAAGAGACTCTGTATCTGCTGTCTGTTCCTGGCATGCGCGAGTCAATCAAGGAAGGCATGGCCGAGCCCATCGACGAGTGCTCTAAGGAACTGGATTGGTGATTTGGCAACTCGTCTACACGAAACAAGCTCAGAAAGATGCACAGAAGCTCGCCGCGGCGGGCTTAAAGGATAAGGCGAAGGCTCTGCTGGCAGTGATTCAGGAAAACCCCTTCCAGAATCCTCCGCCCTACGAGAAGTTGGTCGGCGACCTGTTCGGCGCTTACTCCCGGCGCATCAACATCCAACATCGGTTGGTGTATCAGGTGCTGCAGGAAGAACAGGTGGTGAAGGTGCTTAGGCTCTGGTCGCACTACGAATAACGCAGATTTCGACGAATCTTCGACAGTTCGTAGCCCAGAAAAGCAAAAGCCCAGAAAACTCTTATGTTTTCAGGGCCTTAGCATTGGGGTCTGGCGGTGAAGGAGGGATTCGAACCCTCGATACGGTTTCCCGTATACACACTTTCCAGGCGTGCTCCTTCAACCGCTCGGACACTTCACCGGATCTCGCCGTACCAGTCTGGTCCGTCGAGGCGCGCTAATGTAGCCGAACTCTTTTCCGAATGCAAAATTTTTTTGTCGATTCATACGCTTATGCGGAACAACGAGTTTTTCGGCTACCGCCGACGCTCCTACTATCGTGGCACAGGAATGCAACGAGGCCCGAACGATAGGGCGGAAACAGGTGCCGGCCGGCACCATCTAGCTAAGTACAAGAGTATGAGAAGCACGCTACTTCGCTAGGCTTCGGAGGTGTTGCCAATGTAGATAGCGGCTTGAGCGAGCTCGGCAAGAGTACCGATAACATTCCGCCCGCTCCTACAAAGAGGTGACTCTTCAGTCAGTCAAACCGCTTTACCCTTGGCCACGCGCTGGGTAACGTCGGCGCCACCTTCCGCAATCCAGGACTAGGATTTCCGCCATGAGCGACCTGATCAGCTACCAACTCGAAGACGGCATAGCCACCCTGACCCTCAATAACGGCAAGGTGAACGCCATCTCCCCGGATATGATCTCCGCCTTCAACGCCGCACTGGATCAGGCCGTGCAAGATCGTGCCGTGGTGATCATCACCGGCCAGCCAGGCATTCTTTCCGGTGGCTATGACCTGAAGGTGATGACCTCCAGCCCCCAGAATGCTGTCGCATTGGTAACCGCTGGCTCCACCCTGGCCCATCGCATGCTCAGCCATCCCTACCCGATCATCGTTGCCTGCCCCGGCCATGCCATCGCCAAAGGCGCCTTCATTCTGCTTTCCGCCGACTACCGCATCGGCGTGGAAGGCCCGTTCAACATCGGTTTGAACGAAGTGCAGATCGGCATGACCATGCATCACGCAGGTATCGAACTGGCGCGTGATCGTCTGCGCAAGGCTGCTTTCCATCGTTCGGTCATCAATGGCGAGATTTTCGATCCGCTGGGCGCGGTGGATGCTGGCTTCCTCGACAAGGTTGTACCGGTCGAGCAGCTGCAAGCCACAGCTCTAGCCGCCGCGCAACAGCTGAAGAAGATCAACATGACCGCGCACAAGAACACCAAGCTCAAGGTGCGCAAAGCGCTGCTGGAAACGCTGGAGAAGGCCATCGAGCTCGACCAGCAGCATCTGGGCTAAGCATCGACCGGGCACTCCCTCCCCCGGGGTGCCCCGTTTTGCCGATGCGCCTGGGGCAATCCGCCCTCGGATCAGAGCCTGCTTCGATCAACAGTCGGTCAGGCGAAGGAAAATCTCCACCAGGCGCTCGATTCCAATCTGGTCTTCCGCCCGAAAACGCGCCAGCTGCGGGCTATCGAGATCGAGCACACCGACCAGCCGCCCGTCCTTCACCAACGGCACAACCAGTTCACTGTTAGAAGCGCTGTCGCAGGCGATGTGCCCTGGGAAGGCATGCACGTCCTCGATGCACTGGGTCTGCCGGCTGCTTGCCGCCGCACCACACACGCCGCGGCCGAATGGAATGCGTACGCACGCTACCTTGCCCTGGAACGGCCCCAGTATCAGCTCCTCACCCTTGTTCAGGTAAAAGCCAGCCCAATTCAGCTCAGTGACCTCACTGAAGAGAAAGGCGGAGAATTGAGCCGCGTTGGCAATGAAGTCACGCTCATCAGCGAGAAGTGACTCCAGCTGCGCCGCCAGTAGCTCGTACCCTTCTCGTCCTTGACCCACCTGCTGCAGATCGATCACGGAGCCACCTCCAGCAGCTGTTGGCCGACCCAGCTGCGAGCGAACTGGTAGGCACAACGGCCATTGCGATTGCCGCGCCCCAGCGCCCAGCGAATAGCCAGAATCTCCAAGTCGTGGTTCCACTGCCATTGCAGCCCGGCCTGTTGTGCCAGCACACCGATCCAGTGCCGGACCACCGCAAGGAAATGCTCTTGAGTGAATGGGTAGAAAGAAATCCACAGTCCGAAACGGTCAGACAAGGCAATCTTGTCCTCAACCGCCTCGTTGGGATGCAGTTCGCCGTCGACCATCTGCCAGTGTTCATTGTCGCTCTCCTTCTCCGGCACCAAGTGGCGACGGTTGGAGGTGGCATACAGCAGCACATTGTCCGGCGCTCGCTCCAAGGAGCCGTCCAGCACGCTCTTGAGCACCCGGTAGTCGCCTTCGCCCGACTCGAACGACAGGTCATCACAGAACAGCACGAAGCGCTGCGGCAGCCCGGCGAGAGCCTCCACCACCCTGGGAAGGTCGGCCAGGTGGTCGCGCTCGATCTCGATCAGGCGCAGGCCTCTATCGGCATGTTCGGCCAGCAGCGCGCGCACCAGCGAGGACTTGCCGGTTCCGCGCGCCCCCCAGAGCAGCGCATGGTTGGCTGGCAGGCCATTGACGAATTGCTGGGTATTGCGCGCCAACTGCGCACATTGGGCATCCACCCCGACCAGATCGGACAACTGTAGGTCCAGACTGACCCGAAGCGGCTGCAGGTAGCCGCTTCGCCCCTCGCGCTGCCAACGAGCGGCAATTACCTTGCCCCAATCCAAGTCCACCCGCGTAGCGGGCAACAGGGGTTCAAGACGTTCCAGCACCGAGTCAGCGCGCTGCAGAAAACTGTTCAAGCGAGAATCCACGACTTACTCCTCATATCCGCCACTGCCGATCATCCGGCGCTATGGGCTATGCTAGGCAAGGCCAGAATCAAGGACTCAGCTGCCACACCGATGGATATTTCTCTGACCCATCGCCTGTCGTACAAACAGGCCAGATTGACGGTGCTGGTGGCCTTCATCCTGGGTACTCTGCTGAGCCTGATCCAGGTCGGTCTGGATTATGCCAGCGAAGACGCCTCCATCGACCGGGAAATCCAATCTCTATTGGAAATCAGCCACAACCCGGCAGCACGTATCTCCTACAACATCGACGCCGAACTGGCCCAGGAGCTGGTCCTCGGCTTGCTGCGCTCACCGGCAGTGATGCGCGCAGAGATCATCGATAACAGCGGCCTGGTGCTGGCCTCGGTGGACCGCCCGCCGGTACAGAGTCGCTACCGGGTATTCAGCGACTTCATGTTCGGTGAGCGGCGCCAGTTCGAGGACCCGCTCTTCGTCAGCCACGCCCCCGAAGAATCCCTCGGCATACTACGCCTGGAAGTCGACACCTACGCCTTCGGCAGCCACTTTCTGCGCCGGGCCCTGCTGACGATGCTCACCGGTTTCGCCCGCAGCCTGATGCTGTCGCTGATCCTGCTGGTGCTGTTCTACGCCATGCTGACCAAGCCGCTGGTGGGCGTCATCCGCGCCCTCAGCGATCGTGATCCGCGCCGTGACTTCTCGCCTGTGCCGTGCCCGCCGGGTCACGAACGGGACGAGGTCGGCACCCTGGTGGCGGTGACCAACCAGCAACTGGCCAACACCCACCAGGAGATCAGCCAGAGGCGCGAGGCCGAGGACCGTCTGACCCAGTACCTGTCCGAACTGGAAAATATCGTCTCGGCACGTACCGCCGAGCTGAAGGCAACCAACGCCCGACTCACGCATTCCAACCAGGAGCTGGAGCATGCGCGCAGTACGGCCCTGGAGATGGCCCAGGCCCGCGCCGCCTTCCTGGCCAACATGAGCCACGAGATACGAACCCCGCTCAACGGGCTGCTGGGCATGCTCGCGCTGTCGCTGGACGGCCCGCTGGGCAGCGAGCAGCGCCAGCAGCTGTCGATCGCCCATGACTCGGGCAAGGTCCTGGTGGATCTGCTCAACGACATACTCGACCTGTCCAAGTTCGAGGCCGGCCAGCTCGAGCTGGAACGGATCCCCTTCGACCTCGGCTCGCTGGTAGAGGAAACCGCCAGCCTGCTGTCGCAGAACACCGCCCCGCAGGTGGAGCTTACCTGCCTGATCGACCCGAGGCTGCCGGCGCTGGTGCTCGGCGACCCGACCCGAGTCCGGCAGATCGTCAGCAACCTGCTCTCCAACGCTCTCAAGTTCACCCGTTTCGGCCGCGTCGACCTGCGCGTTTCGCCCACACCTGGCGGCGTGCAGATACAGGTCAGCGACACAGGCATAGGCATTCCCGAAGAGGCGCAAGCCCGCATCTTCCAGCCCTTCATTCAGGCTGGTGCCGGCATCACCCGACAGTTCGGCGGTACCGGGCTCGGTCTCGCTCTGACCCGGCGCCTGTGCGAGGCCATGGACGGGCAGTTGGAGTTGAGCTCGCAGGAAGGCTTCGGCAGCCAGTTCAGCGCCACCCTGCCACTGCCGACCCACGCGCCGGCAAGTCGCCTGCCACCACTACCTGGGCGTATCGCCGCCATATGCCAGGCCGGCAGCGGCCTGGCGGAGCTGCTGGACAACTGGTTGCCGAACTGGGGACTCGACTATCAGCGACTGGACGAGGGCACCCCACCACAGGATCAACAGCTAGACCTGCTGATCTGCGCCAACCCCGAGCATCTGCTCCAGCTGCGCCAGCGCTTTTCCAGGCCGATGCTGCTGGTGTCGGCCTACGGCACCTTCATCGCCAGTGAGCAGGCAGCCAACCTGGTACCGTTCGAACAACTGGCTCGCCCCCTCTCCCGCACCGCTTTGCACCAGACCCTGCAGCGCCTGCTAACCCCCCATCTGACCACCAGCACCGAACCCGCGGACAAACCGGCGCCCCGCACACATCAGGCCCGCGTGCTGCTGGTGGAGGACAATCAGGTCAATCAGATGGTTGCCAAAGGCATGCTGACCAAGCTGGGCTGCGAAGTGGCGGTGACCGCTCACGGCGGCGAAGCCATTGCCTATCTGGAGAAACATACGGTCGAGTTGGTGCTAATGGACTGCAACATGCCGGTGATGGATGGCTACGAGGCGACCCGACGCATCCGCCAGCGCGAACAGTGGGCAGATCTGCCGATCATCGCCCTGACCGCCAATGCCCTGCCCGACGAGCGCGAGCGTTGCCAGGCCGCGGGCATGAACGACTACCTGGCCAAGCCCTTCCGCCGCGAGGACCTGGCCGCCCTGCTGGACAACTGGCTGCCGCTCACGACCGTGCGGTAACCAGCGCCAACAGCTGCCCGAGACTCTGGCGTAACCCCTCCAGCTCGTTCATGTCGACTCCGCTTTCGCACAGCAGTTGGTTCTTCAGCGGCAGCACCTTGCCCTTCAATGCCAACCCTTCAGCGGTGAGCGCCAGATGCAGCTCGCGCTCGTCGGCGCTGGAGCGACGGCGCTGCACCAACCCCAACTGTTCCAAACGCTTGAGCAGCGGTGTGAGGGTGCCGGAATCGAGCATCAGCCGGTCGCCCAACGCCTTGACCGTCGGCTGCTCCGGCGGCACCGCCTGCCACTCCCACAGCACCAGCATGGCCAGATACTGCGGGTAAGTCAGGCCAAGCGCGTCGAGCATCGGCTTGTAGCCACGAATGACCGCCCGAGAGGCGGCGTAGAGCTTGAAGCACAGCTGGTTGTCCAGCAGCAGCGGCGCCTCGATGTCGTGCGAGGCATTCATCTCAGCAGTGCTTCGATCTCGGCTGTCAGCTCTTCCGGCTTGGTGGTAGGGGCGAAGCGCTTGACCTCAGCACCGTCGGCGCTGATCAGGAATTTGGTGAAGTTCCACTTGATGCCCTGGCTGCCAAGCAGGCCCGGGGCGCGCTTCTTCAGCTGGACGAAGAGTGGGTGGGCGTCGCTGCCATTGACATCGATCTTCTTGAACAGAGGAAAGCTCACGCCGAAGTTCAGCTCACAGAACTCACTGATAGCGCCCTCGTCGCCCGGCTCCTGCTTGCCGAACTGGTTGCAGGGGAAGCCCAGCACCACCAGACCTTTGTCCTTGTACTGCTGCCAGACACTCTCCAGGCCTTTGTACTGCGGGGTGAAGCCGCATTTGCTGGCGGTGTTGACCACCAGTACGGCCTTGCCGCCGAAGTCGGCCAGGGTCTTCTGCTCGCCCTTGATGGTGGTGACAGGAATATCGAGAAGCTTGCTGCTCATGGCCTGAGGCTCCGTGCACGTTGAGGTGGGGCGAATATAGCGAGCAATTTAATTGCACACAATCAATTATCAAGGAGATGGGCTCGCCAGTTGGCGAGCCCGCCTTATCTGGGCTCCAGCTTGAGCGACACCGAGTTGATGCAGTAGCGCAGCCCAGTCGGCCGCGGACCATCCGGGAAGACGTGACCCAGATGAGCATCACACTTGGCGCACTTCACCTCGATACGGTGCATGCCGTGGCTGAAATCCTCCTTTTCGGCAATCACACCATCACCCAGGGGCTGGAAATAGCTCGGCCAGCCGCTACCGGAGTCGTACTTGGCATCCGAGTCGAACAGTGCCTCGCCGCAACAGGCACAGTGATAGATGCCGGGCACCTTGCTGTCATGGTACTCGCCGGTGAAGGCACGTTCGGTACCTCCTAGCCGACAGACGTGGAACTGGGCGTCGGAAAGCTCGTCGCGCCAGGCTTCCAGGGGTTTATCGATCTTTTCCATGGTGCACACCTCAGGGGCAGAAAAAAGCCCGACCTGTACCTTTTCCGGGCATCGGGCCGCACGTATCATGCGTCCCTCCTTGGACGCCAGTCTTTATGCCGTATAACGGTATGCAAGGACGAATTTTCCCTGCGCCGCCAGCGGCATCTTCATATCGGGACACACAGCATCATGCAGGTCAGCAAATCGAACAAGCTCGCCAACGTCTGCTACGACATCCGCGGGCCGGTGCTCAAGCACGCCAAACGCCTGGAAGAGGAAGGTCAACGCATCCTCAAGCTGAACATCGGCAACCCTGCACCGTTCGGTTTCGAGGCCCCTGAGGAAATCCTCCAGGACGTGATCCGCAACCTGCCGACCGCGCAGGGCTACAGCGACTCCAAAGGCCTGTTCAGCGCACGCAAGGCGGTGATGCAGTACTACCAGCAGAAGCAGGTGGAAGGTGTCGGTATCGAGGATATCTACCTCGGCAACGGTGTGTCCGAGCTGATCGTGATGGCCATGCAGGCCCTGCTCAACAACGGTGACGAGGTATTGATCCCGGCGCCCGACTACCCTCTGTGGACTGCAGCCGTGGCCCTCGCCGGCGGCAAACCAGTGCATTACCTGTGCGACGAGCAGGCCGGCTGGTTCCCCGATCTGGCCGACATGAAGGCCAAGATCAGCAGCAACACCAAGGCCATCGTGCTGATCAACCCTAACAACCCGACCGGTGCCGTGTACTCCAAGGAAGTACTGGAAGGCATCGTCGAGCTCGCGCGCCAGCACAATCTGGTGCTGTTCTCCGACGAGATCTACGACAAGATTCTCTATGACGAAGCCCAGCACATCTCCACCGCCTCCCTGGCACCGGACGTGCTCTGCCTGACCTTCAACGGCCTGTCCAAGAGCTACCGTGTGGCCGGGTTCCGCTCCGGCTGGGTCGCCATCTCCGGGCCGAAACACCGAGCACAGAGCTACATCGAGGGCCTGGATATCCTGGCCAACATGCGTCTGTGCGCCAACGTGCCGAGCCAGCACGCGATCCAGACCGCGCTAGGTGGCTACCAGAGCATCAATGACTTGGTCCTGCCGCAAGGTCGCCTGCTGGAACAGCGCAACCGTGCCTGGGAGCTGCTCAACGATATCCCCGGCGTCAGCTGCGTCAAGCCGATGGGCGCGCTCTACGCCTTCCCGAAGATCGACCCGAAGGTCTGCCCGATCCACAACGACGAGAAATTCGTCCTCGACCTGCTGCTCTCCGAGAAGCTGCTGATCGTCCAGGGCACCGCCTTCAACTGGCCATGGCCGGATCACTTCCGCGTGGTCACCCTGCCCCGCGTCGACGATCTGGAGCAGGCCATCAGCCGCATCGGCAACTTCCTCAAGACCTACCGTCAGTAGCGATTAGCCCCGGAGCAGGTATCACCTGCCCGGGGCGCTGTATCGTCAGGTGCCGCTCTTCACCTTGCTCCAGATGCGCGTGCGCACCCGGTCGATCTTCAGCGGCATGGCTTCCAGCGCATACAGCTTGGTCATTACCTCCTCGGGGGGGTAGACCTTGTTGTCCGCCCGCAGCGCTGGATCGACCAAGGCATCCGCCTTCTGGTTGCCGTTGGCGTAATGCACGTAGCCGCTGATGGAGGCCGCTACCTCCGGCTGCAACAGGTAGTTCAGGAAGGCATAGCCGGCCTCTTCGTTCGGCGCATCGACTGGCATGGTTGCCATATCGAACCACATGGGCGCCCCCTCCTTCGGAATCACGTACTCGATCTTCACCCCGTTGCCGGCTTCGCTGGCGCGGCTGGCGGCCTGCATGATGTCGCCGGAAAAGCCTACGGCCAAGCAGATGTCGCCATTGGCCAGCTCACCGACGTACTTGGAAGAATGGAAATAGCGAACGTTCTTGCGCATCTCCATCAGCAGCGCCTCGGCCTGCTTGTAGTCGTCGAGGTTCTGGCTATGGTGCGGCAGGCCCAGCTGGTGCAAGGCAATCGGCAGCATCTCCGGACCGTTATCGAGGATAGCCACGCCACACTGGGCCAGCTTGGCCATGTTCTCGGGCTTGAAGATCAGATCCCAGGAATCCACAGTCACACCTTCGCCGAGCACAGCCTTGACCTTGTCGACGTTGTAGCCAATGCCGGTGGTGCCCCACAGGTAGGGGAAGCCATGCTGGTTGCCCGGGTCGTTAGTCTCCAGCGCCTTCATCAGCACCGGGTTGAGGTTGCTCCAGCCAGGCAGCTTGCTACGGTCGAGCTGCTTCAGCGCACCGCCCTGGATCTGCCGGGCCATGAAGTGGTTGGAGGGGAACACCACGTCATAGCCGGAGCGACCGGCCATCAGCTTGGCGTCCAGGGTCTCGTTGCTGTCGTAGACGTCGTAGTGGGCCTTCTGGCCGCTGGCCTTCTCGAAGTTCTTCAGGGTGTCCGGGGCGATATAGTCGGTCCAGTTGTAGATGCGCACGCCCTCGGCGGCCTGACTGACGGACGCCACGAGCATCAGCGGGAGGAGTTTCTTGAGCATGGGTATACCTCGTTGATTGTTCTTGTTAGGCAGTGACTCAGGGGGCTGTGCCGATCAATGGATCAGCACGAAGGTCTTGCGTACGGTTTCTTGTATGTCCCACACGCCGGTGGTGTTGGCCGGCATCATCAGCGCGTCGCCGGCACGGATCTCGATCGGCTCGCCGCCGTCCGGGGTGAAGGTGCAGCGCCCGGCGATGAAATGGCAGAACTCCTGCTGGACGATCTGCCGACGCCAGCGGCCGGGGCTGCATTCCCACACACCGGCCTCGACACCATCGGTGCGTTCGATGCTATGGGTACGGGTTACCGCGTGCGGCTCGCCCAGCGGCACCGTCACTGGATGGACCTCGTCCAGGGCCAGCTCGGTGGTGTTCTTGAAGTGATCGATGCTCATCGGATTCTCCGCTGTCATTTCATGAAGCCTTCCATAAAGCCCGCCACACCCTGTGCCAGCCGGCGGCGCCAGGGCGCGCTGGCGGGTTCGGCCAGCACCCGGTCCTCATGCACGAAGCTGCGGATGATGGCGTTGTAACCAAGCCAGCGCAGGGGTTCCGGCTCCCAGCCGGGAAGACGCTCCAGGCCAGAGTCGCTGTACACCCATGGCTGGCGGGTCAGTTCGTTGTCCTGGCCGAGGATCAGTGCCGCAAGCGTACGACCGCCCAGGTTGCTGGCGCCCACGCCCTCGCCGCCGTAGCCGCCGGACAGAGCGATGCCGTTGCGCACGTCGCGCAGCATGTGCGGGTGGAAACGCCGGGCCATGCCTAGGTTGCCGCCCCAGGCGTGGGTCAGGCGCACATTGCGCAGTTGTGGGAACAGCTCGCCGAACAGGTAGCGACGCAGCTCGCGCTCGCCCTCGGTCAGATTGAAATCGCTGCGCAGCCGGCCACCGAAGCGATAGCCGCCGCGGGCGCCGAATACCAGGCGATCATCGGCGCTGCGCTGGCCATAGGTGACCTGGCGGCTGGCCTCGCTGAAGGCCTGGCCACGCTCCAGGCCGATCTCGGCCCAGGTGGCAGCTGGCAATGGCTCGGTGGCTACCAGCAGGCTCTGTACCGGCAACTGATGCCGGCCCAGCGGTGGCAGGCTGGCGGCATAGCCCTCGACAGCCGGCACCACCCAGTCGGCCTGCACACTGCCATTGGCGGTACGGACCACCCCACGCTCCCAGCCTGTCACCCGACTCTGCTCGTACAGTTCGACCCCCATGGCCTCGATGCAACGCGCCAGCCCGCGTGCCAGCTTGGCCGGCTGAATGGTGGCGCAGTGCGGGCTGTAGAGCGCGCCATAGGGGTTGGCTACGCGCAGCTGCTCAGCCAGTTCGCCCGGCTCCAGCCAGCGGTAGTCGTCCTCCCCCAGGCCGAGGCTACGCAGGTGCTGCAGATGCTCCTGCAAGCCGCTCAACTGCTCGGGATAGCGCGCGGAGCAATAGAGCACACCGCCCTTGCGCAGATCACAGGCGATACCCTCACGCTCGGTGACACTCGCCACTTCATCAGGAATCCCGTGCAGCAGGTCGAAGGCCGCGCGCCGTGGCTCGGCCGGCAGGCCGGCGAGCAGGCGATCCTCGCCAAGGATATTGCCCATCAGCCAGCCGCCGTTGCGCCCGGAAGCGCCGAAGCCGGCCGTTTCGGCCTCGAGAATGGCAATGCGCAGATGCGGCGCCTGGCGCTTGAGATAGTAGGCCGTCCACAGGCCGGTATAGCCGGCGCCGACGATCACCACGTCGGCACGCAGGTCGGCCTGCAGGCTCGGCCGCGGCGTCAGCGGCTCGTCGAGCTGGTCCATCCACAGGCTGATAGTGCGCCACGCGCTCATCGGGGTCTCCGTCATCAAAGGATCGACAGAGACTAGTCAGCCGAGTCAGGACTTGTCTTGCGTGCGTGCCCGCGAGGAAATTTGCTTGAGGTAAGCCTTGGGCGTCATGCCCAGGCGTTCGCGGAAGCACTTGTAGAACGCCGACAGCGAGTTGAAGCCAGCGGCGAAGGCCAGGTCGTCCACCCGCCCCGCATCACCGCCCGCCTCCAGACCGTCGAGCAAATGCTGCAGGCGCGCCTGGTTGACGTAGCGGTAGAAACTCTGCCCCAGCACCTGATTGAGCAAGTGGGAAATCTGATTGCGGCTGTAGCCGGTGGCAGCCGCGACCTGCTGCAGGTCCAGTTCCGGATCGAGGAAGGGCCTGTGCTTCTGGAAGTAATCCTGCAGGTCCTGCGCCAGCATGCTCAGCTGCCAGGCGGACAGCCCCAGGCGACTCGTCGCCGGTCGCGAATTCGTCCCCTTGCTCGATCGGGATTCGTGCACCAGGGCTGCATACTCGTTGATCCGCCAGATCAGCCCATCACGCACGGTGATCGACTCACCGGTACGAAACGACGCCAGGCCCTCGCTGCCCTGCAGAGCGAAGCGGTACTGGATGAACGCCGTATGGCCGTCGATACGGATGCGATCCACGTGCTCCAGCATCTCGCCGGGCCGCCGCGGCAGGTTGTCCTCGACGTACTCGCGAAGCTCGCCCAGGTGCATGGTGCGCTGCTGAAAGAAGTCGTTGTATTCGATATCCGGGTGGAACAGCGCCATCACCGCCTCCAAGTCCCGGCACCGCCAGCTCAAGTGGTAGCGCAGGATGGTCTCGCGGGTGCGCTCGGTCTGTGCCGCGTCGTCGGGAAAGTCGCTGTCGTGCATAGGCAATCGGCCGGAATGGATGCCCGCAGCTTGCCCGATTCGTCAGCCGGCGAACAGGCGAATGCCACGTGGCTGGGCCAGCACGGCGGACGGGCTCATGCCGATGATGCTGCGGAAGGTATGGCTGAAATGCGCCGAATCGGTGAAGCCCGCGGCCATCGCGGCATCGGTGAGGTTCATGCCGCGGGCGACGCCCACACTGGTGACGAACAACCGGTGCCACTGGCGATAACGGCGGATCGGAATGCCGATTTTCTGGCGGAACAGCTGGGTCAGGCGCGGTACCGACAAGCCGACCTGCTCAGCGAGAAATTCGATGGACTGGTTGCACGACACGTCGGCCTTGATCAAATGCACGGCACGGGCGATACGCGGGTCGACGGTAAAGCCGGCAGGCTGCTCCAGGCGCGGGTTGATCAGCCGCTCCAGCCAGTCGTAGACCTCCGGCGGCGGCGCGCTGCGTCGGTGCAGATCATCGAAGCCGGCAATGCAGTTCGCCTCGTCTTTCAAACCGACATGCACGCTCCCCTGCAGATCGCTCATGCGCGGTAGCAGCAGCGCGTGGTCCTCACCGAACACGTCCAGATAACAGATCGCGACGCGCGAATGACGACTGTCCACAGTCAGCTCGAGGCCCGCGGGTATCAAGGCGCTGCGGCAAGAAAGCGTGTCGTGGTGACAGTGGATCAGCAGCTCTTCGTCGAGTGCGATCAGCAGCATGGCGGCGGCCTGCGACAGGAGCAGAGGCTCGTCGAAGGTGCTGAGGTAGAAGGTCCGCTTATCCCACAGATACAGCAGGACCGGCGCATCGCAAGGAGGCATGGTCATGGACGTTTTTCGCCCTGTTCTTGTTGTTCTTGTGGGCGGCAGGGTTACCACAGGCGAGCCGACGATGAAAGTCCATCTGCCAACGGGGTCGCAATTATTTACGTGCCATCGGGTGGATTTCATCAGTTCTTACAAGCCGGCCACGTGTCCGGGTGCTTTGATGGCCGCCACCTCCGCTGCTGTGTGCGGAGATACAACAACAAAAAACGAACACACAGGTACTCACCATGAAGAAGCTGCTAATCCCGGCGCTGGCCACTCTCGGCCTGTGCGCGTCCCTCCCTGCCCTGGCCAACACCCAGTCGCAGACCAAGAACCCCATCGTCCTCGTCCCCGGCATTTTCGCCTTCGATACCATCGCCGGCATCGACTACTGGTACCAGATCCCCAGCGCCCTGCAGAGCCAGGGCGCCAAGGTCCATGTACCGAAGATCAATGCCTTCGACAGTTCGGCCAAGCGCGGTGAATCGCTGATCGCGCAGCTGGAGCAAATCCGCGCCGCATCGGGCGGTAGCGTCAAGAAATTCAACCTGATCGGCCATAGCCAGGGTGGTCTCACCGCGCGCTACGTGCTCAACACCCGCCCCGACCTGGTGGCTTCGGTGACCACCCTGAACTCGCCGCACAAGGGTTCGCCGATGGCTGACATCGCCACCGGCGTGGCGCCGGCCGGCAGTCTACGCGGGGTAGCGTTCGACGTGTTCGCCAACTCCGTCGGCAACCTGGTCAACCTGCTGTCGAACAACAAGAAGAGCACCTCGGACGTGCGCGCCATGCTCGCCGAGTTCAACAAGAACGGCGCCGCGACCAACAACCAGCGCTACCCGGTCGGCGTCCCGACCAGCTCGTGCGGGGAGGGTCCGGAGACGGTCAACCTGAACGGCAACAGCATCCGCCTCTACTCCATGAGCGGCACTTCCCCGCTGACCAACGTGCTGGACATCTCCGACCCGCTGTTCACCGTCACGTCGCTGGCCTTCACCGAGTCCAATGACGGCGTCACTGGCCGCTGCTCCAGCCACTTCGGCAAGGTCCTGAAAGACAACTACACCATGAACCACCTGGACGTGACCAACCAGGTCCTGGGTCTGGTGTCGCTGTTCGAGACCAACCCGAAGACGCTGTTCCAGAGCCAGGCCAACCGCCTGAAGAACCTCGGTCTGTAGTCGTACGCGGGCATGGCGCCCCTCCCACGCCATGCCCGTCTCGAGGAACCCTCCATGTCCAGCAAGCTCATCCTGGCCGCACTGGCCGCGGGCACGATGGTGGTCGGCGGTACGCTGCTGCTCTATCGCCCACAGCCACTTCCCACCCCGACTTCTGAATCCGCCCCCCTCATCGCCAGCCTGCCGAGCGATGAACGCAGCCGCGAGGCCAGCGCCCTCAACCAGCAACTGCGAGCGGCACCGACCACAACCCTGGTTGATCCAGGCCCGCTACCGCCATCGCTACAAGGTGCCAGTCACGGCGTGACCCTGGCCACGGATGAGCTGGGCAACCTTGTACTGCAATCCGACCTGCTGCACCTGTTCGATTTCTACCTGGCCGGTCGCGAGGAAGAAGGCCTGGACAAGGTGCTGACCCGCATCCACCAGGACCTGGCCGCCCAGCTGAAGGGGCCAGCATTGGATCAGGCGCGCAACCTGCTGCGACGCTACGTGGACTACCGCATCGCCCTGCAAAACCTGCCGGAAGCCGATGGAGCCCTGGAGCCCGCGGCTCTGCGCCAGCGCCTGGACGCGCTCAATGCCGTTCGTCAGCAGTATTTCAGCGCCGAGGAATACGCGGTGTTCTTCGCCCGCGACAACGCCGAGGACGAGTACATGGTGCAGCGCCTGGCACTGGGCCAGCAGAGTCTCAGCGAGGAACAGCGGCAGCAGGCCGTAGACGAACTGGATCTGCAACTTCCGGACGAAATCCGCGATGCCCGCGCCGCCAGCACCCGCCATGGCGATCTGTATGCAACCACCCAGACCATGCAGGCACGCGGCGCCAGTGCCGAGGAGATTCGCCAGCTACGTGAACAGGAACTGGGCAGCGAGGCCGCCGATGCCCTGGCCGAACTGGATCGCCAGCAGGCCGCCTGGAAACAACGCCTCGCCGACTACGCCAGCGAGCGCAATCGCCTGCGCGCCACCGGACTCAGCGACACCGACCTGCAGGCAGCGGTCGCCGAGCTGCAGGCCAGTCGCTTCGATGAACTGGAACGCAAACGGGTGCAGGCACTAGATGCGGAGCTGTGAATCCCACCGCCTGGGCTAAGCTCAGCGCAGGAGGTGTCCAATGGACCTACAGAACGATGACGACGAAAAGCCGCTGACCTTCCGCGAGATGCTGCAGAGCGTCCTGGCAGCAGCCTTCGGTGTGCAGAGCGGTAAGAACAGGGCACGCGACTTCAGCCGCGGCAAGCCGAGCCACTTCATCCTGCTCGGCGTGCTGTTCACTTCGATGTTCGTGGTGGTGCTGTTCGCTCTGGTCAGGCTGGTGCTGCACCTGGCCGGAGTCTGAGGCTCAGCGCAGCAAGGCATCGATGGAGCAGGAGTACGCCTTCATCGCCGGATGGCGGGTGGCGCTGAAACGACGGAAGTCCAGGTGCAGGTCAGGCTTGGACAGACGGGCCCTCAGCACCTTGGCCTCGCGCGCGTCGACCAGCCGGAAAAGGCGCGCTACCTGCGCCGCTCCGCCCCGTTTAGCAAAGTCTTGACCCGCCTCGTAGTCGAACAGCATCACCAGCGCACAACCGCCGAGAATGAAGTGCCCGGTTGCCAGCGCCGCCAGCTTGCCCTCGGCCTGCGCCTGAAGAATCTGAGTGGAGTTGTTCAGCGCCGTGTAACGCAGATGCCGATTCTGCTCCTGAGCCGCCTGCATGGCACCGAGAGCCATCTCGTCATTGGCCGACCAGACCATCGTCACCGCGGGATAACGCGGCAGCAGCGCACGCGCCTGCTCATAAGCCCGCTGGTGCTTCCACTCGCCATAGAGCAGTTGGCGCAGCCTCACCTGAGGGTGTTCGCCCAACGCCCGCAGCAGGCCTGCCTCGCGCAGCGACGCCGAAGGGGTGTTCTTCACACCAGAGAACGCCAGCAGCTCCTCGCCAGGCTTGGCCTGCGCCAACAGCGCACTGCCCATCAGGTAGCCAGCCTCCTCGTCATTGGTTACCAGGCTACCGATCCAGTTGCCGTACTTCTCCCGCGGGCCACCCACCAGGCGCTGCTGCTCTTCGGTCAACGTGCTATGGAGAGCGAATAGGCGGATGCCGGTATCGCCCAGTTGACGCAGGATCTCCGGCCCCAGGTACTGCTCGTTGGCGAACAACAGATAGTCAGGCCTGGTCGGTCGCTGCAGCACGTCATGCACATTGCGCATGATGGTGTGGTTGTCGCGCTCGCCGTAGAGCACTTCCAGGTCCATGCCTAGATCGCTGGCGGCATCTTTCATGTAGTCGCTGTAGGCAACCCAGAACGGCTCGCTGGAGAAGCCGGGATTGAGGAAAACCACTGACGTGGCCTGAGTGCCAGCGCAGAAAAGGCAGAGAAAGAAGAACAGGAAGAAACGCGAAAACACGTTGAAGAGTCCAGGCTCGGCATGATCGCGGCGCATTATATAGCGCATCGACGGACCAAGCGGCCCCCTCCTCCCGCGTCAGCCTGCAAGAAAGGCCGGTTCCGGTCACCCGTGCCAGGCCTTTCTCGACTTATGAATCGGCTACTGATGGCTGACCCAGAAGACAGCTGTGCTGACCACCAGCAAGATCAGCATGAATATGGCCCAAGCGTCGACGACGCTGTCCTTGTCATCCGAAGTACTCGGCTCGGTCATGGCGGTCCCCTTTGTTGTGGTTATGGGTGCCACCAGAGTTAAGACCAGCCTCGCCCCAGGCTCAAGTCAGTCCGCTTATCTACTTTAGCTATGTACTTATATGGAAACTTCATTTTTTCGAATATTCACGAACTGATATCTTTGCCCGGCCCTGATAAAGAGCGCGTTTACCGTGCGCGCGAAAAAGCCAATTTCTGCCTGATGAAGCAGTAGCCTGACCCACAGGACCCCTATGTACGTATACGACGACTACGATCAGCGGATCGTCGAGGACCGCGTCAAGCAGTTCCGCGACCAGACCCGCCGCTACCTGGCCGGCGAACTCTCCGGTGAGGAGTTCCGCCCCCTGCGCCTGCAGAACGGCCTTTATATCCAGCGTTACGCGCCCATGCTGCGCGTTGCCGTGCCTTATGGACTGCTGTCGTCCAAGCAGGTGCGCATGATGGCCAAGATCGCTCGTGACTACGACAAGGGCTACGCCCACATCAGCACCCGCCAGAACGTGCAGTTCAACTGGCCGGAGCTGGAAGATGTACCGGACATCCTGGCGGAGCTGGCGACCGTGCAGATGCACGCGATCCAGACCAGCGGCAACTGCATCCGCAACACCACCACCGACCAGTTCGCCGGCGTGGCCAAGGACGAGATCCTCGACCCGCGCCCCTGGTGCGAAATCATCCGCCAGTGGTCGACCTTCCACCCCGAGTTCACCCACCTGCCTCGCAAGTTCAAGATCGCCGTCAACGGCGCCGTGAGCGACCGCGCCGCCATCGAGGTGCACGACATCGGTCTGGAAGCGGTGAAGAACGACGCCGGCGAGCTGGGCTTCCGCGTCTCCGTCGGCGGCGGCCTGGGCCGCACCCCGATCGTTGGCAGCTTCATCAACGAGTTCCTGCCGTGGCAGCACCTGCTCGGCTACCTCGACGCCATCCTACGCGTGTACAACCGCTATGGCCGTCGTGACAACAAGTACAAGGCGCGCATCAAGATCCTGGTCAAGGCGCTGACTCCGGAAGTCTTCGCCGAGAAGGTGAATGCCGAGTTCGCTCACCTCAAGGATGGCCCGACCACCCTGACCGAGACCGAAGTCGCCCGCGTCGCTGCTCATTTCGTCGACCCGGCCTACGTCGCCCTGGCCGACCAGGATGCCGAGCTGGCCGCCCTGGACGCTGAACACCCTGGGTTCGCTCGCTGGCGGCAACGCAACACCTTCGCCCACAAGAAGCCGGGCTACATCGCCGTCACCCTGTCGCTGAAGCCCACCGGCGTAGCGCCAGGCGATGTCACCGACAAGCAGCTGGACGCCATCGCCGACCTGGCCGATCGCTACAGCTTCGGTGAGGTGCGCAACAGCCACAACCAGAACATCATCCTCGCCGACGTCGAGCAGCAGCAGCTGTTCACCCTGTGGGGCGAGCTGCGCGAGCAGGGCTTCGCCACGCCAAACGTGGGCCTGCTGACCGACATCATCTGCTGCCCGGGCGGCGATTTCTGCTCGCTGGCCAACGCCAAGTCGATCCCGGTGGCCGAAGCCATCCAGCGCCGCTTCGACGACCTGGACTACCTGTTCGACATCGGTGACATCGACCTGAACATCTCCGGCTGCATGAACGCCTGTGGTCACCACCACGTCGGCCACATCGGCATCCTCGGCGTGGACAAGAAGGGCCAGGAGTTCTACCAGGTGTCCCTCGGCGGCAGCGCCGGCCGCGAGGCCAGCCTGGCGCAGATTCTCGGTCCATCCTTCGCCCAGGACGACATGGCCGACGTGATCGACAAGCTGATCAAGGTCTACGTCGAAACCCGCACCGAAGAAGAAACCTTCCTCGATACCTTCCGCCGCGTCGGAATCGACCCGTTCAAGGAGCGCGTCTATGCAGCGAATCATTAAGAACGGTCAGGTGATCGATGAAACCTGGCACCTGCTGCCGCAGGACGCCACACTCGATACCATCAGCAACTGCGACGACCTGATCGTGCCGCTGGCCCTGTGGCGCGAGCACGCTCACGCCCTCAAAGCCCGCGACGGAGGTCTGGGCGTATGGCTGGAGGCCGGCGAGGAAATCGAGGAAATCGCCGATCAGTTGGACAGCTTCCAGGTCATCGCACTGAACTTCCCCGCCTTCACGGACGGCCGCCACTGCTCCAGCGCCTACCTGTTGCGCAACCGCTATGGCTACAAGGGTGAAGTGCGCGCCATCGGTGACGTGCTGCGCGACCAGTTGTTCTCCTACCAGCGAGTTGGCTTCGACGCCTTCGCCCTGCGTGCGGACAAGGACCCGATCGATGCGCTGAAGGCCTTCGAGGAGTTCGGCGAGGTCTACCAGGCCTCCACCGACCAGCCACTGCCGCTGTTCCGCCGCCGCGCCTGAGTCTGATTCGGTCCGCCGGATGCCCTCCGGCGGGCTGGACCGAGCCCCTCCGCATTACAGTGACTCCAGCGCCTCCAGCAGAACCCTCACCTTGGTGATGGACTCCTGGTACTCCAGGTACCATTCCGAGTCGGCGACAATACCTCCACCTCCCCAGCAGCTGACGACGCCTTCGCTGATCAACAGGCTGCGAATGGCAATCGAGCTGTCCAGCTCACCTCGTACGTCCAGATAGAGCAGCGATCCGCAGTAGACCGCTCGGCGCGTCGGCTCCAATTCGTCAATGATCTGCATCGCGCGAATCTTCGGCGCACCGGTAATGGAGCCACCAGGAAAGCTGCTGGCGACCAGATCCAGAGCGTCCCTGTCCGGACTCAGCTCCCCCGTCACGGCACTGACCAGGTGGTGCACATTGGGATAGCTCTCAAGCACGAACAGCTCAGGCACTCGCACCGAGCCGGTGCTGCAGCTGCGCCCCAGATCATTTCGCAACAGATCGACAATCATCAGATTCTCGGCACGGTCCTTGGCACTGGCCAGCAGCTCCTCCGCGTTTGCCCGATCCTCCACAGGGTCGCCCCCACGCGGGCGCGTACCCTTGATAGGCCGAGTCTCCACCCGCCCCTGGCTGACTCGAAGGAACCGCTCCGGAGACAGGCTGAGAATCGCCCCGCCCCCCTCCAGCGCTTGATAGCCCGAAAAGGGCGTTGGACAGGCCAGCCTGAGCGCCAGGTAGGCACTCCAGGCATCCCCTTCGCACGCAGCCTGAAAGCGCTGGGCGAAATTCACCTGGTAGCAGTCGCCAGCGGCTATGTATGCCTGGATACGCTCTATGGCATTTCGATACTCATCCTGATCGAGGTCGGCGCGAAAGCCATGCTTCAGCGAGAACGCCGCTGCCGTTGGCGCCGCTCCTGACTCGAACAGCCCGATCAGGCGTTCTCGCTCGGAAGGCTCCAAGCGCGGGTGGAAAACCAGCTGGCTGGTCCGACGCTCATGATCGCTGACCAAAGCCCAGCCATAGAGACCAAAGCGCGCGTCGGGCAGACTCAGGTCATCGATTGCTTTCCCCGGCATTTGCTCGAGACGGCGACCAAAGTCATAGGCCAGGTAACCAATCAATCCACCGGTGAAGGGCAACTCGATATCGGTGGGCGCATCGGCCCGCTCCAAGGCAATCAGACCGTCGCGCAGGCGCTGAAAGAACAACTGCCCACTCTCCCCTTGCTCGGGCGCATATACCTCGATAGGCCAGGCACTGAGCAGGTCATACCGCCCTCTTTCCGCCTGCGGGCGACCGGCATCGAGCAGCACCGCACCTGGCTCGTCGCGAACAAGGGAAAAGTAGGCGGCGGGATTGGCCTGATAAGCCAGGGGATGAACGCGGCAGATGCTCATGCTGAAGAGTCGAAAGCTGGGGTCGCGATTGTAGAAGCACGAGCTCCCATGAAAAAGCCCCGCCGAAATTTTCAACTGGAGGCTAGGCAGAGCTGCATTGAGCCTGGCACGCCCGTGCCTGCCACTATCAGCTAAGACGCTGGCATCGCTCAGCCGCCGCCACCCTGGAACATGTGAGTAGCGATACTGCGGAGGCGCTGTCACATTTTTACCGCATGCCCGCTCGCCACACGTAGAATCATGGCATTTCACCATCACAGGAATCAGTCGTGAGCCGGTTTGTTACAGGGATAGTACTTGTCTTCTCCATATTCCTTGGCGGCTGCGCCGCTGGCAACAGGATCGACTACCGAGCATCGGTGCCGTCCATATCGCTCCCCCCTTCCGTAGAAAAGAAAGGAATCGAGGTACTGGTACTCGACCAACGCCCCTATGTGATCTCGGGAAACAAGAAACCGAACTTCGTAGGCGTGATGCGAGCGCTGGCCTATGTCCCATACAACATCACCACCGTCAGTGGATTCGACCTGGCCAGCGATCTCGAACAGGCAACGATGACGGCACTAAGGCGAGACTATCTCACCGCCAAAGCCGTGCTCCCAGGCACCTATAAAGCCAGCAGCCCTGACCACCTGATGCTGCGCATGACCTTGAGAGACTGGAAGAGCGATGCCTACATGCGCGTCCGCTTCGACTATGACGTAACCGCCGAGGTGATCGATCATAGCGGCGCCGTTCTGGCCTCGAAGACCGCCAAACATCGTGGTGCCATCAACCACGTCATCGTGGCCGGCACCGCGGTGCTCCAGGAGCTTCTGAGCGATGAGCAGATGGCTGCTGCGCTAGCTGGCAGACGCCCCATCGAGCCGACAACGCCAGCAGCCCATGCGACTACCCCACAAAAAACCCGCCCCAGCTATGACGAGTGCATGCGGCGCGTGCTGAAGATCACCGACAAACAGCTTCGCTTGCAGTCCATGAGTACCTGCGACGCAGCCATTTGACCTGGAAGGAATTCATGAAACTGATACGAATCGGGGTTGCGGCCGCAGCGGCATTCACCCTTGCAGGCTGCGCCCCCAAAGCCAGCGTACAGAAATGGGAAGGCTCCATGCCTGCATTACCGCCCTATATGGGGCCCGTATGCCTTCTGCCCGGACCGCTGCCTGAAGGGACCGAGTACACCTTTCTGGGGCGGGCCGTTGGCAACATGTACACATACGGCAGCTTTGCAACAGTGGAAAACACCCTGGCGGACAAAGTTCGTACGGTGGGTGCCGACACGGTGTACGACAAACGGATGAAGATGAAAATAGCCCCAATACCGTGGGGGGCCGCAAGACCGCAGATATGGGGAATGGCTGTTCGCCTCAAGGCCCCCGAGAAATTCGATTGCGTCGCAAGCGGTGGCCGGCTATTTGGAAACGGTCAGCGTTTACCTGTGCAGAAACCAGCCGACGTCGCAACGCCAGTTCTCTCTGGCTCCAGCTATGACGACTGCATGAGGCGGGTTCTACGAATATCTGACAGTGATCTGCGTCTGCAGGCCATTGAGGCCTGCGACGCTGCACAATAGACAACTCGATCAAAAGCCCGCGGAATGCGGGCTTTTGATGATAGCGGCATCGAGATATGAATGACTGCGAGACGGATCGGATATCACGCATAAATGGGGACGGTGTAAGCGTCCACTAGCGAAATGGACGATTAAGACAACATAGGCAAGGACGCATGAAACTGATCATAAAAACACTCGGCTATGTAGGTGCTGCAGCATTCCTCATAGTTATCCTGGGCTTTGCCTTCGGCATGGGCCCCAAGTGCCCTGATGGAACTACATATAACTCTTTTCCAGCGGTCGTCATTGCTTTCCAAGCAAGCAGCGGCAACATCTGCGGTCACCGTACCAAGGCGCTACGACTCCCCCATAAGGCCTGATAAACAAAGGAATCATTAGGCAGCCTAAGTATCTCGCGCTCCAAACATCGACGCCCAACAGTTGGACACAGATTAATAACGGGCTCTTTCGCCATTATTAGCCAGCTGTTGTCGCCAGTGATCCTGAACATTAACAGGTGCTGGCGGAATGTAATCGGCACCACGAGGGAGTGTCTTGGCCGCGCGCCTGTAGGAAAGGTCCGCTCCGATATCAATGGTCTTTGCGTAGTTGTCACGATTGAAGACAAGCCCTCTGCTCCACCACTCGGCCTCTGTCAGCGAGATATGAGCATTGGCAATATCAATAGCGCCGCTTACCAACGCATTTGAGCCGTTAAGAACTTTCTCCAAGTAGTCAGCTTGCTCGGCATTCAAACTATCGCCATCTAGAAGAACGATCCTGCTCTCGGCATTGATACTGAAGCCAAATGACTTGCTCGCGATGTCAGGCCGGTGCTGACCAATTCGCTCCATAAGGCCGTCATAGGCATGATCCAGCTTCTCTGTGGTAGTGCGCAGCTCAGCGGTAGCCCCATCTATAACCTGAAGGCGCTCATCTATTTCCCGGTACATCCTAGTTAGAGGGTCCTCATTGAGGCTATCCAGCAATGCTTTGCTTTCTTCCTCGCTGAGTACATTCGGGTTATCGATCTTCACACCCTGTGAGATGACCAAGCTCTCAGAGTTGGCTTTCTGACTTTTTATGAGCTCTGCTTGTCTCTCGAATTTTAATTTATCGTAAGCCTCTTCACTAATTCGAACATTGCTGGTTTCTATTGTTACCTCTTCCTTTGTAACCTCGTCCACACCAACAGTTCTCTCTACATCTATCTCAGTCGCTCGCAGCAACTTATTTGACGCGGGGTCAACTACAGAGAAGGAGGTGAACTTGGGTATGCTTACCATACAACGGATCTTCCCCTGATCGCCTTACAGTTGTGCAGGCTGTATTTGGATTTCGGCCAGCTAACAGGCATCGCGCTTACGATGCTACGAATCAAGCCATCTAACACTTCGCTTGTTGTTTAGCGGCGCCAGCCTCGTAACCTTTAGCGGTACAGCTCAATAAATAGCCTTGGCGATCATGCCTGTGCTCGTCCCGATGGTGGTGCGGCGAAGGTGAGGATCGCCGTCACGATGCCGAGGATGACTCCCCACTCGGTCAGCGTCGAAGGAAACCTTACTATCCGGCGACGAGTTCCGTTTTTACGTTCAGAACTGAGGATGTCCAGAAAGACACTCAGAGAGTTTTTGGGCCTTTCAGACGAAACCATAAAAAATGGGAGTCTGAAGAGAACGCCGTACATAAGGCCTCTGATGAGGCTATACGGAGCTTATTTTTAGAAATCATGAAAGAGTCAAGCACCATTAAGGATCTACTTGTCCTGATCAATCACATTGAAAAAACGCAGTAAGAATTACGATTTAAAGATACAAATAGAGGCTGAAAGGAAGATAAGCAGTGCGCTTAGGCCTCCGAAGCCAGGATTGAAGCCCCGCCCTCCGCGGGGCTTTTCATTTCTGCCGTGCAACCGTGTGCACCGGCTTTACCGAAACGCCACCTGCCACAGCTCATCGAGCCGCCAACAAAAAGCCCGACACTGCGGCCGGGCTTCGATCTGGGCGGTCAGGATGGTCTGATACTCAGTTCTTCACCATCTCCTGGCCGGTAGCCGTCATGGTGTATCGGGCGGCGGAGGCAATGCCCTCAAATAGCTCGACCTTAAAGGTAAAGGTGGCGCCCTGCTTCGCCTGAGCCAGGAAGTCTGGACCAAGCTCGCCGATAGTGTAGTTCTTGCTGGCAGTCAGCGCATTCTTGATGATAGTCGTCGTGCCGCCGTGCAGGCTCGATGTGGTGGTGATCGTATAGTTGCGGCCTACGCCAACGTAGTTGCTGTTCAGCTTCACCCGCAGCTCGCCCGGCTTACCAGCGGGTCGCGCCAGCTCTACCCATACGTGCTGGTAGTAGGTAACCGAGTCGGGCACCGTGCCACTCTGATTGCAAATGTTGAGGCGACCATAGGGCTTAGTGAAGAAGCCGGCGGGGCGAACCACCGGCGCCGAGCATGCGACAAGGCCATCCACTACCTGCTTGATAGTGACCTTGCTTTGCTTCCCCGGAACGGCTTGTACCTTCACGCCGGCATAAGGCGGGATGAGTCCTTCCAGCTGGTGGGCGGCAATAATCACAAGGCCGTTGTAAGGCGTAGACCACCTTGCGTACTTGCCATTGGGGCATGAAGACCCGGCAATGATCCCATCCTCAATCAGCAGGTAGCCCTGGCCTCGAAGGTTCAGGTTCTCGCACACGACCTTCGTATCCGCAGACGCGTGTCCAGATCCGAGTAAAACACCCACGGCGGCAGCAAGCATGGGAAGAAAACGGAATTTCATAAACGCTCCTTGTAAAAAATGGCATCGGCATCCGATGCCGGCGAAAAAATGTAACAGCGCGTGAAGCAGCGAACTAGAGCTTTCGCACAGTCAGGCTGCGGTCTTCTCATTGATGGGCGCCGGTTCACGATCGCGCACGTCAGAAATCGTTAGCACGAGGTCACCGGGGCATGTGCCAGCCAGCGGATGATTACCCTGAACTCACTTCATGGCTGCCCTCCCTGCGTGGCACTGACCTAAAGTCCGCTTTTGGGAGCTCTTTCGGTTCTTAGAACAGCACCTCCTCCTCTGCCGCCCGTAGCGCCCCTCTTCCACCACCTGCTCTCCATCCACCGAAGCCCCCACCTCAGCGTCACAGACTCTTCGTCGTTGAACTCCATCTCGATACCGGCGCATCGGCGAGGTCATGAACCCGACGAAGTAGCCGGGCAGTTGCGGAAACGATCCAGATAGTTGCGGAAACTGGGGGCTTTTCTAGAGGCAAAGAAAAAGCCCCGCAGACTAGAGTCTGCGGGGCTTTTCATAGTGGAGGCCGATACCGGAATCGAACCGATGTACGCGGATTTGCAATCCGCTGCATAACCACTCTGCTAATCGGCCTCAAACGAAGACGCCGCTTACCGCGGCGTCAACGTCAACAAATTGGAGCGGGAAACGAGACTCGAACTCGCGACCCCGACCTTGGCAAGGTCGTGCTCTACCAACTGAGCTATTCCCGCGTCTTGGTGACGGGCGCCATTCTATAGAATCGTAACGCCGCGTCAACCCCTTGATTCAAAAAAGCTTATTTCTTTTCAGTATGAATGCTCAGGTGCGGCCAGGCGGCCAACAGATACTGCAGCATCGACCAAAGTGTCAGACCGGCGGCGATGATCAACAGAACGTAGCCAGCGCCCACCCACATGGTCAACTGCGGTGGATTACCGAGCAATATGACCAACGCAACCATCTGCGCTGCGGTTTTCCATTTACCCAGGTTGGATACAGCTACATGGGCGCGCGCACCGAGCTCCGCCATCCACTCCCTCAACGCGGAGACGACGATCTCGCGCCCGATGATGATGACCGCCGGTAGGGTCAGCCAGAGGTTGGCGTGCTCTTCCACCAACAGCACCAACGCCACCGCTACCATCAGTTTGTCTGCCACCGGATCGAGGAAGGCGCCAAAGGGGGTGCTCTGCTCCCAGCGCCGAGCCAGATAGCCATCGAACCAGTCGGTGACAGCAGCCAGGGCGAATACCGCACTTGCCGCCCAGTAGCTCCAGGAAAAGGGCAGATAGAAGAACAGAATGAAGACGGGAATCAGAGCGACGCGCAGCAAGGTGAGCAGATTGGGGATATTCATCAGGACCACTGGCCAGCGAGTTGAGCGCGCATTCTACTCGCTGTGCAGGGCAGCATAAATCGACTCGGCGAGCTTTTTGCTGATGCCAGGTGCCTTGGCAATCTCGTCGATGCTGGCGCGATTGAGCTCCTGCAGTCCACCGAAGTGCTTGAGCAGCTCTCGTCTTCGTTTCGGACCGATGCCTGCCACATCCTCTAGGCTCGACGTGCGCCGCGCCTTGCCTCGACGAGCCCTATGCCCGGTGATGGCGAAGCGATGCGCCTCATCGCGGATCTGCTGAATCAGGTGCAGCGCAGGCGAATCGGCAGGCAGTGTGAACTCATGGTCGGCATCATTGAGATACAACGTCTCAAGCCCCGGCTTGCGCGTCACACCCTTGGCCACTCCCAGGAGGATCAGCTCCGGCACCGCCAGCTCCTGCAGCACCTCGCGCGCCATGGCCAGCTGCCCCTTACCGCCGTCGACCAGGAGGATGTCAGGCAGTTTGCCATCGCCGTCCTTCAGCTTGCTGAAGCGTCGGGTCAGAGCCTGGTGCATGGCCGCGTAGTCATCGCCGGCGGTGACACCTTCGATGTTGTAGCGACGGTAATCGGACTTTAGCGGCCCCTCCGGCCCGAATACCACGCAGGAAGCGACCGTAGCCTCGCCGCTGGAATGGCTGATGTCGTAGCACTCCAGACGCTGTAGCGGTTCGTCCAGATCCAGAGCCTCGGCAAGCGCATCGAAACGGGCGGCGACATGCTGCCGATTGACCAGGCGCGCGCCCAGCGCCTGCTCCGCATTGGTTACAGCCAGCTGCTGCCAGCGCGCACGGGTGCCACGCACTCGATGGCTGATGGCGATCTCGCGGCCTCGCAGCTCGGCGATCGCTGTGGCCACCGTCGGTAGATCATCGTGGGTGGTATTGACGATAAGCTCGCCGGGCAGGTCGCGCTCGTGACTGGAGAGGTAGTACTGGGCAAGAAAGGCCGATAGCACCGCGCCGCCCTCCTCCTCGATTCCCACCTGAGGGAAGAAGTTCTTGCTGCCCAGCACCCGCCCGCCTCGTACACTGATGAGGTGCACGCAGGCGCCCCCCGGATTGACGATGGCGGCCACCACATCCACGTCCCCACTTCCGCCTTCCATGCTCTGCTGATCCTGCACTCGGCGCAGCAGTGAAATTTGGTCTCGCAGCTCGGCAGCTCGCTCGAACTCGAGGTCCATCGCCGCCTTCTCCATGGCACTGGACAGCTCATCGGTCAGCGCATTGCTGCGCCCCTCGAGGAACATCACCGAATGGCGCACGTCATCGGCATATTCCTGCGGCTCGACCAGACCGACGCAGGGCGCCTTGCATCGCTTGATCTGGTACTGCAGGCATGGACGAGTGCGGTTCTTGAAGTAGCTGTCCTCGCACTGGCGCACCAGAAACGTCTTCTGCAGTAGGGCGAGACTTTCTCGAATGGCCCCCGCGCTGGGATAAGGGCCGAAGTAGCGCCCCTTGGATGACTTCGCCCCCCGGTGAATTCCCAGGCGCGGGTAGTCGCCGTCGGACAGCAATACGTAGGGATAGGATTTGTCGTCGCGCAGCAGGATGTTGTACGGCGGTCGCCACTGCTTGATCAGCGTTTGCTCCAGCAGCAGCGCCTCGGTCTCGTTGGCAACGATGGTGGTTTCGAGCTGAGCGATGCGCGCCACCAGAGCGGCGGTCTTGGGCGCCAGCCCGGTCTTGCGGAAGTAGCTGGCCAAGCGCTTCTTGAGGTTTGACGCTTTCCCTACGTAGAGCAGCTTGCCGGTCTCGTCGAACATCCGATACACGCCTGGACGCCCGCTGCAGGTAGCGAGGAAGGCGCTAGGATCGAAAGGGGCGACTGGCAAAGTGTTCATTGATGTGGACAGGCTAAAAAGACGAAGAGGACGCAGTTTACGTCCTCTTATTGGGCTTGCCTAAGGCTCTCAGCTGACGGCATCCACCATGCCGTGTCGCACAGCCAGCAGTGCCAGTTCGACATCACTGGTGATCGAAAGCTTCTCGTAGATGCGATAGCGGTAGGTATTGACCGTTTTCGGCGAGAGGCAGAGCTTGTCCGAGATGGTCTGTACTTTCTGGCAGTTGGCGATCATCAGGGCAATTTGGATTTCACGCTCGGACAGCAGATCGAACGGAGTACCTCCGTTATTGGGCTGAAATGACTTCAGCGCCAATTGCTGAGCTATCTGGGGGCTAAGGTAGCGCTGACCTGCGAACGCCATACGAATGGCCTGAACCATTTCCTCCAGCGCTGCTCCCTTGGTCAGGTAGCCGGCCGCGCCGGCCTGCAGCAACCGAGTGGGAAAAAGATCATCCTCACAGGCGGTCACCGCAATGACCTTAAGGTCGGGATGGCTGCGCAACAGCTTGCGAGTGGCCTCCAGACCGCCGATGCCAGGCATCTTGACGTCCATCAGCACCACGTCAGGCTGCATCTCGCGCACTTTCTTTAGCGCCTGCTCACCGGAATCGGCCTGCCCGATAACCTGCAGGCCCTCTATATCGGCCAGCATACGGGTAATACCCGTCCGGACCAGATCGTGGTCGTCGACCACCAGCACCTTAATCAAGCGACACCTCGCTGCACCACACTGCGCGATTCAGCAACTCACAAAAACTAGCCTGGCGCATTTGCGCCAAAAAGCAAACGTCAATAAATCATGCTTAAAAGGCAGTCGGACTGGGGCTGGCGCCAAGACAACCGCTGGCGCGCAGCCTGTCGCGGATTCTACATGAAGTGGTAATCCCCAGAAGTGACATGCACCCCAACGGTGCCTCGCCACTCTCCTTCAGACGCGTTTAGCGGTGGCTCGTCGACTCTCGTCGCAACCCGAACCCCGCAGCGGGCGCGGGTGCGGTGCCAGGCTCGGCCGTTCGCCCCAGCGAAATGCCCGCCTGTCAGCAGCACCCTGGGAGACACTCCGACGACAGTACCCGATGCCTAGAAAAGGTGGCTGAAGCTATCCCCATTAGGAAGAGGATCAACGCCCCGCGCGTGACTCACGAATGTAAAAGCGTGCCTTCTCTGTGTTGCGGGTGCAGCTTTCGTAGCCCTCGAACTGTTGGGATGTCTTGGCACCAGTCAGCAGGGTAAGCGCCTTCGAGTAGCTGACGGTGCCAGCGAACCCCTCGGCCTTAGCAATATCGAGCTCTCGCCAGGCAATATCCAACTGGTCGGCGCAGCTCGTGCGGTAAGCGGTCTTGGCCGCACACCCGGTCAGCGTTAACAGCAAGGTGGCAAAAAGGACAGCTTTCTTCATCTTTGTTACCTCCAAAATTCCGGACCTTTTGGACGTCAGCGTAGCGGCAAAGTGCCCGTTGCACAGCATCTTCCCCGCTTGGCTGAACAGCCCTGGGCGGGTATGTTCGAAAGTTGTCGGGGGAGAATATCGATGAGAAAGAAGGTCGCCCTGGTGCTGGGGTCGGGTGGGGCACGCGGATACGCGCACATAGGCGTGATCGAAGAGTTGGAAGCACGAGGCTACGAGATAGGCTGTATCGCCGGCTGTTCGATGGGGGCCGTGATCGGCGGCATCTACGCGGCTGGAAAACTGGCCGAGTATCGCGAATGGACGGAGAGCCTCGACTACCTCGATGTGCTGCGCCTGCTCGATGTCAGCTTCCGCCTCGGTGCGATTCGTGGCGAGAGGGTCTTCGGCAAGATCCACGAGATTGTTGGCGAGATCGAGATCGAGCAGTTGGCGATTCCCTATACCGCCGTCGCCACGGACCTGACCAACCAGCAGGAAATCTGGTTCCAGGAAGGCTGCCTGCACAAGGCCATGCGCGCCTCGGCCGCCATCCCCAGCCTGTTCACCCCCGTGACCCAGGGATCACGCATGCTGGTCGATGGCGGCTTGCTCAATCCGCTGCCGATCGTGCCGGTGGTGTCGAGCCACTGTGATCTGATCGTGGCGGTGAACCTCAATGCCTTGAACCAGAAGCAGTACCAGCTTCCGGTGATCGAACGCCCCGCCGCCATCAAGGGCAAGATCGACCAACTGATGGGCTCACTCGGGGCCAAGCTCTCCTTCCTGCGCCGAGAAGACAACGATCTGGAGTCGCAGGACGAGACTCCCAACCCCTGGCTGGATACCGACCGTGAAGCCACGGCCTCGGAGGAGGCGGCCCCTAAGTCAGCGAGCGATTCCCGAGTCGTCGGCAACGTCGGTCCCGCCTCGCTGCTGGAGCTGGTCAACCAGAGCTTCGAGACCATGCAGACCTCGCTCGCGCAGTACAAGATCGCCGGCTATCCACCGGATGTCCTCATCAACGTCCCCAAGCGGGTATGCCGCTTCTTCGACTTCCACAAGGCTCCCGAGCTAATCCAGCTCGGCCGCCAGATCGCATCGGACACCCTGGACCGCTACGAGCGCGATCACGCCTGAACCCGTGCAGCGGTCCCGGACATGCCGAGGGCTCTGAGCTTGTGATCGGCACTTTTGTATCTGCACCGATGCATAGCCGACTGCTGCCGACACCGAGCCTCAAGAATGCTAACGGGCGGCGCTTGCCACCCTTCTCGACCGGCTACCATCGCTCCGCTCGATACCGCATCCGTATCTGGAGTCCGTTACGGTGCAAGCAATACCCTCACGAACAGTACGCACCCGCACCACACGCGTCCTGATCGTCGACGATGACTTGGAACTGCGCGAGCTTCTTGGTCGCTTCAGCGTCGACAGCGAAGCCGTGTGCGACGGCAATGACATGCGACACGCCCTCTGGCAACCGGCCACTTCGATGTGATCACCCTCGACCTGATGCTGCCCGGAGAAGACGGACCGGCCCTGTGTCAGCCCCGATATCCCGATCCTGATGCTGACCGCCCGCTGCGAGCCGACCGACCGCATAGTCGGTCCGGAGCTGGGAGCCAGCGACTACATTGCCAAGCCGTTCGAACCGCGCGAGCTGGTTGCTCGCATCCGGAGCGTCCTGCGCCGGGTTCGGACCGTAGCGAGTGCCGCGAGAAACCACGTGCCAGTGGGCGATTCGGCGAGCATGGTCAGCCAATTGAGCATTTCCACCTGAACGAAAAAGGCCCGCATCTCCTCGCAGGGAAATGCGGGCCTTTTCAGGGGGGATGAGCGTTACTCGGCGTAGGCCTCGTCGCTCTCTTCCTCCAGCTCCAAGCCTTCGATCGACTGTTCTTCGTCACCCATGCCACCCAGGCCGGCACCGCTGGCGAAGGCCATCGCGACGAACTCCTCGACGGTCATCTGCTTGCCATTGAAGTCAACCTTGTCGTCAGCGTAATGCAGAGTGGAGACGATGCTGTCGCCTTCCAGCTTGGCCAGCTCGGTAGACAGTGCCATGCCGCTGGCCATCTCGGTCATCATCGACGCCTGCTGGGCCACGGCTTCCTTGTCGGTTTCGCCGCCCAGAGTGGCCTGAAGCCCGATCACATCACCGATCATGGCCTTGGACACTGAAACCTTGGCATCCAACTGAGTGATCATCTGCTTGGCCAGCTCAGGCGGCGGCAGCTCGAAGGACTCCGGCTTGTTCAGGTCCACCGAAAGGCTCAGGCTGCTTTCGCCATTGGCGGTCTTGAACGCCAGCTTCTCTAGGGCAATGCCTGGCTTGCCAGCCAGCAGCTTCTCCACATCCACCATCAGCTGAGCCTGCTGCGCCTCGCTCAACTCCGGCAGCTCGCTCTCGCCCTCCAGGCTGGCCTGCTGCAGCTGACCGGTGCTCTTGATGATGTCGCTATAGACGCCGATCAGCGACTGCAGTGCACCGGCATCCAGGTTCTTCAGGGTCCAGACCAGCTGCGAGCCGCCGATATCGTGGCCCTGGTAGCTGATCATGCCGATATCGTAGCTGTAACGAGCGGCCAGCTTGCCATCGGCCTCGCTGGTGTCATCGCGCTGGACGAAGTCCTTGAGCAGGACCGGTGCACCCTCGCCAACCTGGATCTGCACGGTCTGCAGCTTGACCACGTTGGTGCCCAGATAGAGTTCGCTGGCCCCCTTGGCAGTCTTGCTGTCCAGGGTCAGCCCCTGGAACTCGATGACCATGGGCTCGCCGCTCTGCGGCAGCTTGGTGCTGAGCTTGAAGCTGTTCATCAGGCCGGTGGCATCGACGGCCTTGCCACCAGCAGCGGTGTCGAAATCGACGACCAGACCGGAGAAGTCGACGCTGGTGTCGTCATCCAGAGCAGTCTGCAGTGGATTGATGCGCAGAGTGCCTTCGACCGACTGGTCGTAGCCCAGGCTGGCCTGGCCTTCCAGCGGCGATACACCCTTGCTGGCGGCGAACCATTTTTCCAGAAGCGGATTCTGTTCCAGGCTGTAGTTGCTGGTGGCCATGACCGGCATCAGCTTGAAGGCTTTTAGGCGGGACACCGGGAACGGGCCGTGCTCGATGCGGTCGTTGACCACCCACTCCAGCTTCTGCGGAGCTTCGCCATCGAGGGAGCCGTTGAATGTGACGCGGTAGCGGGCGTTGCTACTGAAGAACTCGCGGTCCAGTGAGAGCAGCTCGACGGAGACATCCAGGCCCATGGCCGGCAGGCTCTTGGACATCTCGGTGTTGGCCTGCTTGATGGCGTTGTCCAGGACCGAGGGCAACTGGTTGCCGGTGTACCAGGCACCGACCGTGCCAACGGCAGCAACGGCCACAATAGTACCTACTGCGATACCTGCAATCTTCTTCATGGGGCGTATATCCATTTGATAGTGTTGGTCATTCTTCCCTGAACCACGCGTGGCCTCTGCGGACCGGTCATCGCGGCTTGAGGCGGGGCTGTCACCCTGCTTCGGCTGATGCAGCCAAAAAGTCGCGCAAGGCTATCACCGCCCCATCGTAGTCACCAAGAGGGGGTGAGCAGAATTCTGCACAGGATGCCAACTACTCCCCGTCCTTGCGTTCCGTCTCCACTGCAATGACCCTCGGCGTGTTCGCAACCCAGTCGCCGAGCAGGCTGTAGGCCACGGCCAGCAGGGTCGGGCCGAGGAACAGGCCCATGAACCCGAAGGCCAGGATGCCGCCGAATACGCCAAGCAGCACCACCACCAGCGGCAGGTTGCCGCCGCGACTGATCAGGTAGGGCTTGAGCACGTTGTCTACGCCACTGATGACGAACGTGCCCCAGATGCCGAGGAATACGGCCATACCGTACTGCTCCTGACTGACCAGCCAGGCGGTGGCTGGAATCCACACCAGCGGCGGTCCCATGGGAATCAGACTGAGGATGAAGGTCAGGATGCCCAGAACCAGGGCGCCCGGAACACCTGCGATGTAGAAACCGATCAGAGCCAGTAGCGCCTGGGCCGCCGCAGTACCGATCACCCCATTGACCACCCGCTGCACGGTACCAGCCACCAGGTCCAGGTAATGTTCAGCGCGATCACCGATCAGGCGCTCCAACAAGCTGTGGGCGAAGGCGGCCATGCGCGGCCCGTCGCGGTAGAAGAAGAACACCAGCACCAGGCTCAGCGCCAGCTCCAGCATTCCGCCGCCGATCTGCGCGCTGCGTGCCAACAGCCAGTTACCGACTTGCCCCAGGTAGGGACGCACGGTGGCGAGCAGAGCGGCGCCCTCCTCATCGATGCGATTCCAGAGGCCGACAAGTCGATCCCCCACCAGCGGCAGCTCCGCCATCCAGTTGGGCGGATCTGGCAAACCATCGCCCTGCAGGTCCTTGAACAGCTCGGTGGCATCGCGAATGTGGTCGGCCAGGTTGAAGCCCAGCCAAACCAACGGCACGGCAACCAGCACCATCCAGCCGGCGGTGAGGATGGCAGCAGAAGTGTTCTCCCGGCCATCCAGTGCACGCGTCAACAGACGCATCAGCGGCCAGCTCGCGAAAGCCAGCACACCGGCCCAGAACAGCGCCGAGAAGAACGGCGCCAGCACCCACGCGCAGGCGCCGAGCAGCGCCAGAAGCAGGATCTGCACCAGCAGGCGATCATTGTTCAACATGTTTTCGACATTCCCAGAACCCGAGCGGAAAGCGGCCCGGCACGCATCATTGTTCAGCGTAGTTGTTGCAGACGCATGCCTTGGCCTTCGGGGTCACTGATTTGCAGGCGGTTACCACGCACACCGCGCCGCTCCAACTCGGCCCGCCAGACTTCGGCGCTGGCACCGCTCAGGCCGACCCGCAGGGTGCTGTCCAGGCTCAGAGTACGCGCCAGCAGATCGCCCCACTGCTCATCCGGCTCACCCAGCTGCGGCAGGCTCAGCTCACCGCTACTCCTAAGCTGGCGCAACAGCGTCGCCGGGGTAGGCAACAAAGCCGGTAATGCGGCGCTGGCATCAAGCTGTTCCGCATGCAGGTAGGACCGGCGGTTGCCCCGGGTGATGCCATACAGCGCCACCAGGCTATCCTGCTGCGGCTCGGCCAGTTGCAGCAGCAAGTAGCTCTGCCGCTCTTCGGGACCATACAGTTTGGCATTGCCGAAGATCTGGTTGGCCCACAGACTGGAAGAGCCACAGTCGCGGCCCTCGCACCAGAACAGCAACTGAGCGCCCTGCCCCAGCAGATGGCTGCGAGCCGCATCCATGGCCTCACGAGGTGAATGCTCATCCGGCAGACGATAGGTCACGGCACGCAGATGCCCTTCGGCGAGCACCTCTGCCGAGGCGCGTAACTGGCCACTGATCCGGCGCAGACCGTCCTGTGGGTAGCGTTTCTCCTCGGTTGCAGCATCGCGGTAGTCGACGATCTCGGCGCGCGGAAAACGTGGCAGGGTGTCCAGATCTTGACTGCCAGCCACATCAGCGGCCAGCAACGGTGTACAGAAAAGACTCAGGCAGAAAGCGAAATAACGCATGCGGCTCCTCAGCGTGTCAGCATGCTCTGCGCGGTCTTCACCACGCGATCATCATCGTTGGTACGCACCGGAATCAGCAGGCCACGCTGAACCGCCGGACGAGCAGCAAGTGCCTCCATCCAGCGCCGTAAGTGGTCGAGTCCTTCTACCGAGACACCTGCCCAGTCGTGGATACGCACCCACGGATAGGTGGCGATATCGGCAATGCTGTAGTCGCCGGCCAGGTACTCGGCCTCGCCCAGGCGACTGTCGAGCACCTCGTACAGGCGGCGGGTCTCGTGCTGGTAGCGGTCAATGGCGCCCTGCAGCTTCTCCGGGAAATAGCGGAAGAACACGTTGGCCTGCCCCTGCATGGGCCCTACTCCGCCCATCTGGAACATCAGCCACTGGATGGCCAGGGAACGGCCCTTGGCGTCGCTCGGCAGCAGCTTGCCGGTCTTCTCCGCCAGGTAGATGAGGATGGCGCCGGACTCGAACACGGCAAAGCCGTCGTCGACGATGGCCGGAATCCGCCCGTTGGGGTTGATGCGCAGGAACTCGGGGGTCTTCTGCTCCTTCTTGTCGAAGGACAACGCGTGCACCTGGTAAGGCAGGCCCAGTTCTTCGAGAGCAATGGAAATCTTGTGCCCGTTGGGCGTGGCGGCGGTGTACAGATCGATCATGGCAATCTCCGATACGACCTGCACAGCCTCGGCAGTTGCCGGGGCCGCGTCAAGCGCGGCGGAAGAATGGATTGAAACAGTCTGCAACCTGCTGTGCGCCGGCCTCGTCGTTGAGATGCAGGTGATGGCCACCAGGCAGCACGTGAGCCTCGAACGAGGTACCGGCAACCAGCGCCTGCAGGCGCGGCTCGACGTTCATCTGCCCACCCTCGGCGAGGACCAGGCTGACCGGGCACTGCACAGCATGGATGAACTGCTCGACATGGGCGAAGGTCAGGCGCATCACCGACGGCAGGGTCAGGCGGATATCGGTGCGCCAGGTGTAACCACCCGGCACCGGTTCCAGGCCACGCTGGGCCAGCAGCTCGGCAGCCTCGCGGCTGACCGCGACAACGCCACGCATGCGTGCCTGCACGGCCGTATCCAGGTCCGGGTAGACCGGTTTCTGCTTGTCACGTACCGCCAGGCGCGCGCGCAGCGCCTCACCCAGGCGCTTGGGCGCGCTGTCGGCCTCGGCCGTGTAGGGCACCAGGCCGTCGATCAGCGCCAGACGTTCGATCCGCTCCGGCACCGCAGCCGCCAGCAAGGTGGAGATGATGCCGCCGAGGGAATGACCGAGCAGGGAAAAGCGCTGCCAGCCGAGCTGTTCGGCCACCAGCAGCACGTCCTCCAGATACTCCCACATGCTGTAGCTGGAGTTGCCGGCGTAGTGCCCGGAATGGCCATGGCCGGGGAAATCCAGGGCAACGATGCGTAGCCCTTCCAGCTTCGGCGCCAGGCGGGCGAAGGTCATGGCATTGTCCAGCCAGCCATGCAGGGCAATGACCGGCATGCCATCTTCCGGACCGAACAGATGTGCCGCCAGTTCCACGTGTGGCAGGCTGAAACGGGTTTCTTCCACCTTGAACGTCATGCCGAGTGCTCCTTGCCCTGCCCCTGCCAGCGACCGAACAGCTCACGCAGCAGATGGGCCGTATCCTGCGGACGCTCCAGCGGAAACATGTGGCCACCGGGCAGGCTCAGATACTCACCCTTGGGCACACGACTGACCTGCCGTGCATGATGCGGCAACACCACCTTGCTGTGCCGGCCACGCACCACGGCGAGTGGTACGGCCAGTTGTTGTGGCCGGCCCGGCACGGTATGCGGCACGCTGCGGTAGATGCTGATCTCGGTGGCCGGATCGAAGCGCAGGCGCAGACGCCTCTCCTGCCCCTGGCCCTCCTCGCGCAAGCCATGACGCACGTAGGCGTCCAGGCATTCGGGGTCGAAACGGCTGAACAGCGTCTTGCCGGCGAAATAGTCACGCGCCTCGCGAACGTCACCGAATGCCTCGCGACGCCCGACCGTTCGGCCCGCCGGGGTGATCCGGTCGATAAAGCCGAAGCGCTTGGCGGCGCGGATCACCAGGCGGTCGACACCGGTGAGCAGCGGCGAGTCGAGCATCACCACACCGCGATACAGCTCGGGGCGACGCAGCGCCGCGTGGTAATGCAGCACGCCGCCGAGCGAATGGCCGACACCCCAGACCGGCTCGCTACCCTGCTCCACGTGCAGGATCAGCTCGTCCACCAGGTTGTTCCAGTTGTCGTCCACCGGGAAGCGCGGGTCATGACCGTGCTGTTCCAGGTGCCGTATCCGGTAATCCGGCTCCAGCGCACTGAACAGCTTGCCGTAGGTGGCCGAGGGGAAGCCATTGGCATGGGCGAAGAAAATGGTTTGCGACATGGCGAGCGGACTGCTGAAAGATTCCCGCAGATTGTCCGGCACGTCAGGTTGGGCGGCAATCGGCAGAAGGTGCCAGATGCGCCAAAGAACAGGTGCAGCGCGCCAAAAGGCGCGTTGCAGAGGCTCCGGGGCCGCCTTGCACGGCCCCGAACCAAATCACGCGGTCTGAATCGCCGGCGCGCCGCGCAGCCGGTCGAAAACCACCGCGACCAGCAGGGTCAGCGCCACCGGCAGCAACCAGCCAAGGCCTTCGGCAGCCAGCGGCAGGTGGGCAAACACGCCCGGCACCAGGCCCTTGAAACCGGCGGCATTGAACGCATCGACCAGGCCGAACACCAGCGTCACCGCCATCACCGGGACGAACACGCGCGGCGACGAGCGCCACAACCCGTCCAGCAGGCTCAGCGCGACCAGCACGATGGCCAGCGGATAGAGACCGACCAGCACCGGCACCGACACGCTGATCAGCTGGGTCAGGCCCTGGTTGGCCACCAGCAGGCTGAACACACCGAAGGTCAGCACCACGGCGCGATAGGACACCGGCAGCAGCTTGCTGAAGTACTCGCCACAGGCGGTCAGCAGCCCCACCGCCGTGGTAAGGCAGGCCAGGGTGATGACCACCGCCAGCAGCAGGCTGCCGTAGACGCCGAAGGTGTGCTCGACGTAGGTGGTGAGGATCTGCACGCCGTTCTGCGCATCACCGGCGATGCCCTGGCTGGTGGCACCGAGGTAGAACAGCGCCAGATAGACCAGCGACAGGCCAATCGCGGCGATGATGCCGGCGATCACCGAATAGCGGGTAATCAGTGCACTGTCACGCACGCCACGATCCTTGATCGCGGTGGCGATGACGATGCCGAATACCAGTGCGCCCAGGGTATCCATGGTCAGGTAGCCCTGCAGGAAACCCTGCACGAAAGGCATTGCCTCATAGGCCTCGGTGCTCTGGCCGATCTCGCCGGCCGGAGCCAGCAGGGCTGCGCCACCAAGCACCAGCAGCGCCGCCAGCAGCACCGGGGTGATGAACTTGCCGATGCTGTCGACCAGCTTGCCCGGATTCAGGGCGAGGAACAGCACGGCGGCAAAGTAGGCCAGCGTGTACAGGCCCAGCGCCAGCGGCTCGTTGCCGGCAAAAGGCGCCACGCCCATTTCGAAGGACACCACGGCGGTACGCGGGGTGGCGAACAGCGGGCCGATGGCCAGGTACACGGCCACCGCCAGCAGCGTGCCGGCACGCCGACCGAGCGGTGCGGTCAGTTCGGGCATGCCGCCACCGACACGCGCCAGCGCGACCACGGTAAGCAGCGGCAGGCCGACACCGGTGATCAGGAAACCGAACGCGGCGGACCAGACATTGGCTCCGGCGGCCATGCCGGCGCTGGGTGGGAAGATGATGTTACCGGCGCCCAGGAACAGGGCAAAAGTCATGAAGCCAAGGGCCAGGAGGTCGAGGCTTTTAAGGCGAGTCATAGCAGGAAGTACCACAGGCAGAAATTCATAGAAAACGGCAGGGTTTCCGCTGGATTGGGAAACGTCGCCGTCCGCGATTGGCGAACGACCACTAGACCCCGGCCCTACCCTTGTGGGGTGTGGCGGGAGATAGTTGCAATACTAACGATTTGTCCGACACACCGCTTCGAACGATGGTCGGCGCGTCGATTGGACAGAACAAAGTGTCGCCAGGACACAACTTTCTGACTGTCCGGGCAGAAATGAAAAGGCCGCCCGAAGGCGGCCTTTTCGTATCAAGTCAGCCTCAGGCCTTCTTGACTTCCCAACCGGTCAGCTCGGCCAGGGCCTTGCCGATGTCGGCCAGGGAACGCACGGTTTTCACACCAGCGTCCTGCAGGGCGGCGAACTTCTCGTCCGCAGTGCCCTTGCCGCCGGAGATGATGGCACCGGCGTGGCCCATGCGCTTGCCGGGCGGTGCGGTGACACCAGCGATGTAGGACACCACCGGCTTGGTCACGTTGGCCTTGATGTAGGCTGCGGCTTCTTCTTCAGCGCTGCCGCCGATCTCACCGATCATGACGATCGCTTCGGTCTTCGGGTCTTCCTGGAACAGCTTCAGGATGTCGATGAAGTTGGAGCCCGGGATCGGGTCGCCACCGATGCCCACGCAGGTGGACTGGCCAAAGCCGGCGTCGGTGGTCTGCTTCACGGCTTCATAGGTCAGGGTGCCGGAACGCGACACGATGCCTACCTTGCCCGGCAGGTGGATGTGACCCGGCATGATGCCGATCTTGCACTCGCCGGGAGTGATCACGCCCGGGCAGTTCGGGCCGATCAGGCGTACGCCCAGCTCGTCGCACTTGACCTTGGCGTCCAGCATGTCGAGGGTCGGGATGCCTTCGGTGATGCACACGATCAGCTTGATGCCGCCGTTGGCCGCTTCCAGGATCGAGTCCTTGCAGAACGGAGCCGGAACGTAGATCACGGACGCATCGGCGCCGGTGGCTTCGACAGCTTCCTTGACGGTGTTGAACACCGGCAGGCCCAGGTGGGTGGTGCCACCCTTGCCCGGAGTCACGCCGCCAACCATCTTGGTGCCGTAGGCAATGGCTTGTTCGCTGTGGAAAGTACCCTGCGAGCCGGTGAAGCCCTGGCAGATGACTTTGGTGTCTTTATTGATCAGGACGCTCATTACTTGCCCTCCGCGGCTTTGACGACCTGCTGGGCAGCGTCGGTGAGGCTGGTAGCCGCGATGATGTTCAGACCGCTGTCGGCCAGGACCTTGGCGCCCAGCTCGGCATTGTTACCTTCCAGACGGACCACGACCGGCACTTTCACGCCGACTTCTTTCACGGCACCGATGATGCCTTCGGCGATCATGTCGCAGCGCACGATGCCGCCGAAGATGTTCACCAGTACGGCAGCGACGTTGCTGTCGGACAGGATGATCTTGAAGGCTTCGGTCACGCGCTCTTTGGTCGCGCCACCGCCGACGTCGAGGAAGTTGGCCGGCTTGCCGCCGTGCAGGTTGACGATGTCCATGGTGCCCATGGCCAGGCCAGCACCGTTGACCATGCAACCGATGTTGCCTTCCAGCGCGACGTAGTTCAGTTCCCACTTCTGCGCATGGGCTTCACGCGCGTCGTCCTGGGACGGGTCGTGCATGGCGCGCAGCTTGGGCTGACGGTACATGGCGTTGGAGTCGATGTTGATCTTGGCATCCAGGCAGTGCAGGTTGCCGTCCTTCTTGATCACCAGCGGGTTCACTTCCAGCAGGGCCAGGTCGTAGTCCTGGAACAGCTTGGCCAGGCCCACGAAGATGTGGGTGAACTGCTTGATCTGGTCGCCCTGCAGGCCCAGCTGGAAGGCCAGTTCGCGGCCCTGGTACGGCTGCGCACCGACCAGCGGGTCGATGGTGGCCTTGAGGATCTTCTCGGGAGTTTCGTGAGCGACTTTCTCGATGTCCACGCCACCTTCGGTGGAAGCCATGAACACGATACGGCGGCTGGAACGGTCGACAACGGCGCCGAGGTACAGCTCCTTGTCGATGTCGGTGCAGGACTCAACCAGGATCTTGCTGACCGGCTGACCGTTGGCGTCTGTCTGGTAGGTCACCAGACGCTTGCCCAGCCAGTTGGCGGCGAACGCCTTGGCGTCTTCCTTGTTCTTGACCAGCTTGACGCCGCCCGCTTTACCGCGGCCACCGGCGTGCACCTGCGCTTTGACAACCCACTCGCTGCCACCGATCTTTTCGCAGGCCGCAGCCGCTTCTTCCGGGGTGTCAACAGCGTAGCCAGTGGAAACCGGCAGGCCGTATTCAGCGAACAGCTGCTTACCCTGATACTCGTGAAGATTCATGCTTATCTACCGTTCTTCGTTTAGGTATTGCGCATTTCGGCGCTGCGCTCGAGGCGCCGCACCACCTGTGACTGCACTGGTTAGCAGTCCGACGGACATTCCTGCGACTGGTTCTCGCGAACCGCTACGGGCCGCCCGCCGTGGTTTTTCTGGTTTGGGCGCCCCGGATTTCGAGGCGCCGGCACGCATCAGCGCTTCTTGCGATTGGCGATGTGGATGGCGTGGCCATTCACCGCCAGGGCCGCTTCGTGAAGCGCTTCAGACAGGGTCGGGTGCGAGAACACCATCATGCCCAGGTCCTCGGAGCTGGTGCCGAATTCCATGCCGATGGCACCCTGCTGGACCAGCTCGGCGGCGCTCGGGCCGATCACATGCACACCCAGCACACGATCGGTCTTGGCATCGGCGATGACCTTGACCAGACCGGCGGTGTCGTTGGCAGCCATAGCGCGGCCGCTGGCAGCGAACGGGAAGGTACCGACGTTGATCTCGACACCCTCGGCCTTGAGCTGCTGCTCGGTCTTGCCAACCCAGGCGATTTCCGGGTGGGTGTAGATGACCGACGGGATCAGGTCGTAGTTCATCTGGGCTTTGTGGCCCTTGATGCGCTCGGCAACCATCACGCCCTCTTCCGACGCCTTGTGTGCGAGCATCGCACCACGTACCACGTCACCGATGGCGTAGACGCCCGGAACGCTGGTTTCGCACTGGTCGTTGACGAAGATGAAGCCACGCTCGTCCAGGGTCACGCCACTGTCGGCGGCCAGCAGGTCGGTGGTCACCGGGCGACGGCCAACAGCCACGATCAGCTTGTCGAAGGTCAGCTTCTGCTCGCCGGTGGCGTCGGTGAAGGTCACGGTGACCTGCTTCTTCTTCACTTCGCTGCCGGTAACGCGGGCGCCCAGACGGATGTCCAGCCCCTGCTTGCCGAGGATCTTCAGGGCTTCCTTGGAGATCTGTTCGTCGGCGGAAGCGAGGAACTTGTCCATGGCCTCCAGCACGGTCACTTCGGCGCCCAGGCGGGCCCAGACGGAGCCCAGCTCCAGACCGATGACGCCAGCGCCGATCACGCCCAGCTTCTTCGGCACAGCCTGGAATTCCAGGGCGCCAGTGGAGTCGACGATCACGTCCTGATCGACCGGTGCCGGCGGGATGTCGACCGGCTTGGAGCCGGAGGCGAGGATCACGTTCTCGGCTTCGACGATCTGGGTTTTGCCGTCCAGACCGGTGACTTCAACCTTCTTGCCAGCCAGCAGCTTGCCGTGGCCTTCCAGCAGGGTCACACCGTTGGACTTGAACAGGCCGGCGACGCCGCCAGTCAGGTTCTTGATGATGGTGTTCTTGCGCGCGACCATCTGCGGTACGTCGATGGTGACGCCCTTGGCCTCGATGCCGTGAATTTTGAAGCCTTCGTGGGCCTCATGGTACTTGTAGGAGCTGTCCAGCAGCGCCTTGGATGGAATGCAGCCGACGTTCAGGCAGGTACCGCCGAGGGCGACCTTGCCATCCTTGTCCTGGTACTTCTCGATGCAGGCGGTCTTCAGACCAAGTTGCGCGGCCTTGATGGCGGCCACATAGCCCCCTGGGCCAGCGCCAATCACTACCACGTCGAATTTCTGGGTCATAACTCATTCCTTCTCGAATAAAACCGGGTGGTTCCTTGTGGGAACCACCGCGTAGCACAGCAGCGGAAATCAGATATCCAGCAGCAGGCGAGCCGGGTCTTCCAGCAGATTCTTGATGGTCACTAGGAAGCTGACCGCTTCCTTGCCATCGATCAGGCGGTGATCGTAGGACAGCGCCAGGTACATCATCGGACGAATCACGACCTGGCCATTGATGGCCACCGGACGCTGGATGATGTTGTGCATGCCCAGGATCGCGGCCTGCGGCGGGTTGACGATCGGGGTCGACATCATCGAACCGAAGGTACCACCGTTGGTGATGGTGAAGGTGCCGCCGGTCATTTCTTCGATCGACAGCTTGCCGTCACGGGCCTTCTTGCCGAAGGTGGCGATGCCGTTTTCGACTTCGGCCAGGCTCATCAGCTCGGCGTTGCGCAGCACCGGAACCACCAGGCCACGGTCGCTGGATACGGCTACGCCGATGTCCTGGTAGCCGTGGTAGACGATGTCGTTGCCATCGATCGAGGCGTTGACAGCCGGGAAACGCTTCAGCGCCTCGACGGCTGCCTTGACGAAGAAGGACATGAAGCCCAGGCGCACGCCGTTGTGGGTCTTCTCGAACAGGTCCTTGTACTTCGAACGCAGCGCCATGACTTCATGCATGTCGACTTCGTTGAAGGTGGTCAGCATGGCCATGGTGGACTGGGCTTCGACCAGACGCTCGGCAACCTTGGCGCGCAGGCGGGTCATCGGCACGCGCTTCTCGACGCGGTCACCAGCGGCGAACACCGGAGCCTCGGCAGCCGGAGCGGCCGGCTTGGCGGCAGCGGCCGGAGCGGATTTCTTGGCGGCGACGGCAGCGACGGCGTCTTCCTTGGTCACGCGACCACCTTTGCCGGTACCGACGATGGAGTTCGGGTCGATACCGCCCTCTTCGGCGATCTTGCGTGCAGCTGGCGACAGGATAGCGTCGTCATCGCTGGCGGCAGCCGGAGCGGCAGCAGCGGCCGGGGCGGCGGCAGGAGCAGCGGCCGGGGCGGCAGCGGCTGCGCCCGGAGCACCGAGTTTGCCCAGCAGCTCGCCGGAGAGGACGGTGTCGCCCTCGTTCTTGACGATTTCGGCGAGAACGCCGTCGGCTTCGGCGAGGACTTCCATCACCACCTTGTCGGTTTCGATGTCGACGATCAGCTCATCGCGCTTGACCGCATCGCCCGGCTTCTTGTGCCAGGTAGCCACGGTGCCGTCGGCAACCGATTCCGGGAAGGTTGGGGCTTTGATCTCGATAGCCATTGTGTGTGTTTCCTTAAATTCGGTTTCTTCTTAGAGGCGGCGACCCGTGCCGCCGCCTCCGTGCGCGAAGGCGTTAAACAGTAAAGGCGTCGTTCAGCAGTTTTTCCTGCTGTTCGGCGTGCATCGAAGCGTAACCACAGGCCGGAGCGGCCGAGGCATCGCGGCCGGCGTACTGAAGGAACAGTTCCTTCTTGTGCGCGGAAGCGACACGACGCATGTGGTGCTGGCTGCAGTACCAGGCGCCCTGGTTCATCGGCTCTTCCTGACACCAGACGATGTGCTTGAGGTTCTTGTACGGCGCCAGAGCCTCGGTCAGATCGTCTTCCGGGAACGGATAGAGCTGCTCGATACGCACGATGGCGATGTCCTCGCGACCTTCCGCACGGCGCTTGGCCAGCAGGTCGTAGTACACCTTGCCGCTGCACAGCACGACGCGCTCGACCTTCTTCGGATCGATCGGATCGATCTCGGGGATGACGGTCTGGAACGAGCCTTCGGCCAGTTCTTCCAGAGTCGAGATGGCCAGCGGGTGGCGCAGCAGCGACTTCGGCGTCAGCACCACCAGCGGCTTGCGCAGCGGACGGATCACCTGGCGACGCAGCATGTGGTAGACCTGCGCCGGGGTGGTCGGCACGCAGACCTGCATGTTGTGCTCGGCGCACAGTTGCAGGTAGCGCTCCAGACGCGCGGAGCTGTGCTCCGGACCCTGGCCTTCATAGCCGTGCGGCAGCAGCATGGTCAGACCGCACAGACGGCCCCACTTGTGCTCGCCACTAGAGATGAACTGGTCGAACACCACCTGGGCGCCGTTGGCGAAGTCGCCGAACTGGGCTTCCCAGATCACCAGCGCGTTCGGCATGGTGGTCGAGTAGCCGTATTCGAACGCCAGTACCGCTTCTTCTGAGAGGAAGGAGTCGTACAGCTGGAAGCGCGGCTGACCTTCGTACAGGTTCTGCAGCGGCAGGTAGGTGGTCGCGTCCTTCTGGTTGTGCAGCGCCGCGTGGCGGTGCGAGAAGGTGCCGCGGCCAACGTCCTGGCCGGTCATGCGTACCGGGTGGCCTTCGAACAGCAGGGTCGCGTATGCCAGGTTCTCGGCATAGCCCCAGTTGATCGGCATGGCGCCGGCGGTCATCTTGGCGCGGTCTTCCAGTACCTTGGAGACCTGACGCTGGAGGACGAAGCCTTCCGGGATTTCCAGCAGTTTGCCGGCCAGATCCTGCAGGGTCTTCAGCTCGAAGCGGGTGTCGTGACGCGCGGTCCAGGCGTGGCCCAGGTAGGGTTTCCAGTCGACGAACAGTTCCTTGTTCGGCTCCTTGACCAGGCTCTTGACCACGTGCTGGCCGTTATCCAGCGCGCTGCGGTATTCCTCGATACGTGCCTTGACCGCGTCTTCGGCAACACGGCCGGACTGCACCAGACTCTCGGCATACAGCTCACGGGTGGTGCGCTGCTTGGCGATCTGCTGGTACATCAGCGGCTGGGTGCCGCTCGGCTCGTCGGCCTCGTTGTGGCCACGACGGCGGTAGCAGACCAGGTCGATGACCACGTCACGCTTGAACTGCATGCGGTAGTCGACGGCCAGCTGGGTGACGAACAGCACGGCTTCCGGGTCGTCGCCATTCACGTGCAGGATCGGCGCCTGGATCATCTTCGCCACGTCGGTCGCGTACTCGGTGGAGCGCGAGTCGTCGGCACGGCTGGTAGTGAAGCCAACCTGGTTGTTGATCACCAGGTGGATGGTGCCGCCCGTCTTGTAGGCACGGGTCTGCGACATCTGGAAGGTTTCCATGACCACGCCCTGACCGGCGAACGCCGCGTCACCGTGGATGGAAATCGGCAGCACCTTGTCGCCGGTCGCGTCTTGACGACGGTCCTGACGGGCGCGCACCGAACCCTCGACCACTGGGGAGACAATCTCCAGGTGCGAAGGGTTGAACGCCAGCGCCAGGTGCACTTCGCCACCCGAGGTCATGACGTTGGAGGAGAAGCCCTGGTGGTACTTCACGTCACCCGAGGACAGGCCTTCTACCTGCTTGCCTTCGAACTCGTCGAACAGGTCGCGCGGGTTCTTGCCGAAGGTGTTGACCAGTACGTTCAGACGGCCACGGTGGGCCATGCCGATGACGATTTCCTGGGTACCGTAGGAGCCGCAGCGCTGGATGATCTCGTCCAGCAGCGGAATCAGGCTCTCGCCGCCTTCCAGACCGAAACGCTTGGTGCCCGGGTACTTGGTGCCCAGGTACTTTTCCAGACCCTCGGCAGCGGTCAGACGCTCGAGCAGGTGACCCTGCACCTCGGGCGAATAGGCCGGACGGCCGCGCACGCTTTCCAGACGCTGCTGGAACCACTTGCGCTGCTCGGAATCGACGATGTGGGTGAACTCGGCGCCGATGGTGCGACAATATGTCTGCTGCAGTGCCTCGTGGATTTCTCGTAGAGTCGCCTCCTCCTTGCCGATGTAAAGCTCACCGGTACGGAAGGTGGTGTCGAGGTCGGCGTTAGTCAGCCCATAGTGGTGGACGGCCAAATCGGCCGGCACAACACGCTGCCACAGACCCAGCGGGTCAAGCGTGGCGGCCTGATGGCCACGCATGCGATATGCCTGGATCAGGCGCAGCACTTCCACCTGCTTCTTCTCATGCTCGCTGCTCACGCTCCCGGCGGAAACCGGTTGAGCACGGCGCTGGTTCTTGGCCAGCAGCACGAAATGATCGCGGACAGTGGAGTGTGAAACGTCGGTGGCGGCATTACCGTCAGTCGGCAGTTTCTGGAAGTAGGTGCGCCACTCTTCGGGCACAGCGTTGGGATCGTGCAGGTAGAGCTCATAGAGCTCTTCCACGTAGGCCGCGTTTCCACCAGATAGGTGGGCGCTGTCCCACATGCGCTGCATCACGCTTTCTTGCATGCTTGGTCACCCTCGGTAAGGGGACACCACCGGCGTAGAAGCCGTAGCTGAGCCATTCATAGTCCTAAAGCAGCGACCTGGTAAGCCACTACGGATCCCGCAGATAGTCCGGGTACCAGCCCGGATGCCCCTGCTGGTCGTCATTTTTCTTTCAAAATAAGAACCCTGGCTTTGTGAGCTGGGGCTCTGGCTTTACTGCGCCGGCGAATCACTCCGCCGACGCAGGCACAACGTGAAACGGTGTATCAGGTACCGCTTTGCAGCAACATGTTACGTACATGACCGATAGCCTTGGTCGGGTTCAAACCCTTCGGGCACACGTTCACGCAATTCATGATGCCGCGGCAGCGGAACACGCTGAACGGGTCATCCAGAGACGCCAGACGCTCGGCGGTCTTGGTGTCGCGGCTGTCGGCCAGGAAACGATAGGCCTGCAGCAGCGCAGCGGGACCGAGGAACTTGTCCGGGTTCCACCAGAAGGACGGGCAGCTGGTGGAGCAGCACGCGCACAGGATGCACTCGTACAGACCGTCCAGCTTCTCGCGCTCTTCCGGAGACTGCAGACGCTCGATGGCCGGCGACGGCGTATCGTTCTGCAGGTAAGGCTGCACCTTCTCGTACTGCTTGTAGAAGATGCTCATATCGACGACCAGGTCACGAATGACCGGCAGGCCAGGCAGCGGGCGAATTACCAGCTTGTTGCCCTTAACCACGGTGGAGATCGGCGTGACACAGGCCAGGCCGTTCTTGCCACTGATGTTCATGCCGTCAGAACCGCACACGCCTTCACGGCAAGAGCGACGGTAGGAGAAGCCTTCGTCCTGCTCCTTGATCAGGGCCAGCACGTCGAGAACCATCAGGTCCTTGCCGTCGATCTGAACCTGGAAGTCCTGCATGAACGGCGAGGAATCCTTTTCCGGGTTGTAGCGATAAACGCTGACTTGCAAAGTGTTACCAAGAGACATGGTGGCCACCCTTAATAAGTACGTACTTTGGGTTCGAACGCCGGAACAGTCTTCGGCGCGAAGTTGACGGCGCGTTTGGCAACACGCTTCTCACCCGGGAAGTACAGGGAGTGGCACAGCCAATCGGTATCATCGCGATCCTCGTAGTCTTCACGGGCATGCGCGCCACGGGACTCGGTACGGGTATCAGCAGCGATAGCAGTGGCCTCGGCCACTTCCAACAGGTTCTGCAACTCCAGCGCCTCGATGCGCGCGGTGTTGAAGGCCTGGCTCTTATCGGAGATCTTGACGTTGGCGATACGCTCGCGCAGATCGGCCAGTTGGGTAATGCCCTTCTTCATGTATTCGCCGGTACGGAATACACCAAAGTAGTTCTGCATGCAGGCCTGCAGCTCTTTACGCAGAGGAGCCACGTCTTCGCCGGTGCTGCGCTCGTTGACGCCGGACAGACGCTTGAGCGACTGCTCGATGTCGGTCTCGCTGGCACCACGAACTTCAACACCTTCTTTCAGCGCTTTTTCCAGGTGTAGACCAGCAGCACGGCCGAATACCACCAGGTCGAGCAGCGAGTTACCACCCAGACGGTTGGCACCGTGTACCGATACGCAAGCCACTTCACCTACAGCGAACAGACCTTCGATGATCTTGTCGTTACCGTTGGCATCCTGGGTAATGGCCTGGCCATGAATGTTGGTGGCAACGCCGCCCATCATGTAGTGGCAGGTCGGGATCACCGGAACCGGAGCGACAACCGGGTCAACATGGGCGAAGGTCTTCGACAGCTCACAGATGCCGGGCAGGCGGCTGTGCAGCACTTCTTCGCCGAGGTGATCGAGCTTCAGCAGTACGTGATCCTTGTCAGGGCCACAGCCGTTACCGGCGATGACTTCCTTGACCATGGAGCGAGCCACAACATCACGACCAGCGAGGTCTTTGGCGTTCGGAGCGTAACGCTCCATGAAGCGCTCGCCATGGGCGTTGATCAGGTAACCACCTTCACCACGGCAACCTTCGGTGACCAGTACACCAGCGCCGGCGATGCCGGTCGGATGGAACTGCCACATCTCGATGTCCTGCACCGGCACGCCGGCACGCAGGGCCATGCCCACGCCGTCGCCGGTGTTAATCAGGGCGTTGGTGGTCGAGGAGTAGATGCGACCGGCACCGCCGGTGGCCAGAACCACGGCCTTGGAGCGGATGTAGACGGTTTCGCCGGTCTCGATGCAGATGGCGATGACGCCGACTACCGCGCCGTCCTGGTTCTTCACCAGGTCAACGGCGTACCACTCGTTGAGGAACGAGGTGCCAGCCTTCAGGTTGGCCTGGTACAGGGTGTGCAACAGGGCGTGACCGGTACGGTCGGCCGCGGCGCAGGTACGGGCAGCCTGGACAGACGGATTATCCGGCCCCTTGGACTGGCCACCGAACGGACGCTGGTAGATGCGGCCTTGTTCGGTACGGGAGAACGGCAGCCCCATGTGCTCGAGCTCGAACACGGCTTCCGGGCCGACGGAACACATGTATTCGATCGCGTCCTGGTCACCGATGTAGTCGGAGCCCTTGACGGTGTCGTACATGTGCCAGCGCCAATCGTCGTTCGGGTCGGCCGACGCGATGGCGCAGGTGATGCCGCCCTGAGCAGAAACAGTGTGCGAACGGGTCGGAAAGACCTTGGTCACCACGGCGGTCTTGTGACCACCCTGTGCCAGTTGCAGTGCGGCACGCATGCCTGCACCACCGCCACCGACGATGATGGCGTCATAAGGAAGAGTACGAATACTAGACATGGATCAGAAACCCCACAGGATCTGCACACCCCAGACGAACACGACGAACTGAAGCACGCCGCAAACCGCCTGGACGAGAAAACGCACACCGGTCGCCCAGCGGCCGATAGCCATGGGCGTCAGGTAATCGGTCGTGATGGTCCACATACCGACCCAGGCGTGCACGATAAGAGCAACCAGAGCCAGCAGGCTGAAGATGCGCATCGCAGTGTGGGAGAACAGGCCATGCCAGTCGGCGTAGGTGAGACCCGAATGAGTCACCACGAAACCGATCAGGAACAGGAAATAAGCCGCGAGAACGACCGCAGAGACACGTTGAACCATCCAGTCATAGAGGCCCGAACGCGAGAAATTGGTTACGTTGGTTACCATACCCAGACCCCCGCCAGAACGATGATCACAACCGACACGGCGATGACGATCTTCGAGCCCAGCTTGCCGCCTTCCAGCGACTCGCCGACACCCAAGTCCATGATCAGGTGGCGTACACCGGCCACCAGGTGATACAGCAGAGCGGACAGCAAGCCCCAGATGATCAGCTTGGCCAGCGGACTGGCAAGACACGCCTTAACTTCTGCAAAGCCTTCCTCGGAGGCCAGGGATTTGTCGAGTGCGAACAGCACGATGACGATACCCAGGAAGAGGATGACACCGGAAACACGGTGCAGAATGGACGTATAAGCTGTGATCGGGAGTTTGATTGTCCTGAGATCTAGGTTTACAGGTCGTTGGCTATTCACGGCTTTTTTCACACTAGAGGCCCCTAACAAGCAGGGCAAGTTGTCGGGAAGTGCACTGGTCAGGTACCCCTCACCAAGGGAGTGCCAGCCGTCTAATTGTAGGCCTTTAAGCCCCTGACGGCCGGGCGCAGAGTATAGACAGTTAGGTAACTAATGACAACGCAATGCCCCACCCCGAAAAGCGGATTGCGCGCCACTAATAAATGACGTATTAGGCCTTTCCCCAAGTCCTAAAAAGGCGCTGAAACCCCTCTGCTGTCTGGGTTCCAGTAAATTGACATTCAGATTTATGTCTCTATAGTGTCCCGGGCCCTGCGTGGGGGGCTTCTGATGATTTCAAGCATAAACAGGAGGCCAAACATGGCTGACAAAAAAGCGCAGTTGATCATCGAGGGCAATGCCCCCGTAGAGCTGCCCGTATTGACCGGCACCGTAGGTCCCGATGTTGTCGACGTGAGGGGCCTGACCGCCACGGGTCGCTTCACCTTTGATCCTGGCTTTATGTCGACCGCCTCCTGCGAGTCGAAGATCACCTATATCGACGGCGACGCAGGCGTCCTGCTGCACCGCGGCTATCCCATCGAACAGCTGGCCGAGAAGTCCGACTACCTGGAAACCTGCTACCTGCTGCTGAACGGCGAACTGCCAACTGCCGAGCAGAAGGCCACATTCGTCAGCACCATCAAGAACCACACCATGGTGCACGAGCAGCTGAAGAGCTTCTTCAACGGCTTCCGTCGCGACGCGCACCCGATGGCCATCATGTGTGGCGTGGTCGGCGCCCTCTCCGCCTTCTACCACGACTCGCTGGACATCAATAATCCGCGTCACCGCGAGATCTCGGCCATGCGCCTGATCGCCAAGATGCCGACCATCGCGGCCATGACCTACAAGTACTCCATGGGCCAGCCCATGATGTACCCGCGCAACGACCTGAACTACGCGGAAAACTTCCTGCACATGATGTTCAACACCCCGTGCGAGATCAAACCGATCAGCCCGGTACTGGCCAAGGCGATGGACCGCATCTTCATCCTGCACGCCGACCATGAGCAGAACGCCTCGACTTCCACCGTGCGCCTGGCCGGCTCCTCGGGTGCCAACCCGTTCGCCTGTATCGCCGCCGGCATCGCCGCACTCTGGGGCCCGGCCCACGGCGGCGCCAACGAAGCCGTGCTGACCATGCTGGACGAGATCGGCAGCGTCGAGAACATCGACACGTTCATTGCCAAGGCGAAGGACAAGAACGATCCGTTCAAGCTGATGGGCTTCGGTCACCGCGTGTACAAGAACCGCGACCCGCGCGCTACCGTGATGAAGCAGACCTGCGACGAAGTCCTGAGCGAGCTGGGCATCACCAACGACCCGCAGCTGGAACTGGCCATGCGTCTGGAAGAGATCGCCCTGACCGATCCGTACTTCAAAGAGCGCAACCTGTACCCGAACGTGGACTTCTACTCGGGCATCATCCTCAAGGCCATCGGCATCCCGACCAGCATGTTCACTGTGATCTTCGCCCTGTCGCGTACTGTCGGCTGGATCTCGCACTGGAAGGAAATGCTGTCCAGCCCGTACAAGATCGGCCGTCCGCGCCAGCTGTACACCGGCTACACCCAGCGTGACTACATCAAGCTGGACGACCGTAAGTAAGCCTTGCGGACAAAGAAAAGGCTGCCAATTGGCAGCCTTTTTTCATTTCGGCCTCAGCGCTTCTCGGCCAGGTCGCGCAACCCCTTCAGGGTATTGAACGGCGCATCCACCACGAAGCTGTTGGCCAGCCAGGATGGCACACTGCCGCCCGGCTCGGTGTGCACCTGGTAGGTCACCTCGACCTTGCCGTCCTTCGGCACCAGGCTCCAATAGCCCTCCAGGCTCGCCACCCGAGTATGGTCCTTGTCGTCCGGAATGTACTTGGGCTGGCCATCCATCTTGCGGGTCAGGCTGCCGTCGACTCCCTCCTCCGACACCACATGCAGCACTGAGTCACGGGCATCCACGGGCCAGGGCATCTGGAAGCGAGTGTAGACCCAGCTCTCGGCGCCTTCATGCTTGAGCAGGCTCTGCTCGGCACAGGCGTGAATCCAGGCGCAGGAGCCTTTCACGTCCTCCTGCAGCTTACGCAGGGTAGCCACATTGCTGGCGATGGTGGTCACACCGCGGTAGGCCTTGTACTTGGAGCCCGGTACCTCACTCAGGTAGACCTTGATGCCATCCTCGTCCTTGGCCAGCTTCCAGTCTTCGGCATGGGCCAGGCCACTCGCCAACAGGCTCAGGCCACAAACGGTGGCCACTCGACTCAATGCAATCATCATTGCTCCTTGGGGATATTGGCCCGCTGGCAGCCAAGCCGGGCATGGGTTCGACTCGCTCAGGCGGTGGCTTGTTCCAGCCAGCCAATCAGACGAACCGCCTCTTCGCGACTGTCACCACACACGTAGTCCGCAGCGGAGAAGGCCGAGCAGACATCCGGGCGCTCGGGACGGCCGAAGATGGCGCAGAGAAACTCGGCGGTGAGGTGCAGGCAGCGCTCGCCCGCGGCCTTGCCATTGGGCAGACCGGGAATCGGTGAGCTGATGGAAGGCGCGATGCAACAGGCACCGCAGCCGGCACGACACTCCATGAAGACCTCTCATGCACTGAGCGGCGGCGATCTTAACGCCTGCGCGCCACCTCTTCCATCACCTGATGTCACGCAATTTCGCCAGGCTGGCCGCCATCGCGGCGCCTTCGGGATAGAACACCGCAGGCTGCCCCACGGGCACCGGTACCTTCACCGGGTCGCCAGCACGCACTTGCAAGACTTTGCCCGACCACAGATGCACCCAGTTGCCGGCCGGCAGCAACACCTCCAGCTCGCCGACGCCCGGCTCCAGCACCGGCGCCACCAGCAGCTGGTCGCCAAGTAGGAAGCTGCGCGGCAGCGCCTGCTGCCCGGCCGGATCATTCGGATACTGCAGCCACAGCGGTCGCATCAGCGGCATGCCGGTGCGCGCGGCCTCTTCCATCAATTGCTGCCGATAGGGCGCCAATGCAGCGAAGACCTGCGCGCTACAGGCGAACTGGGCCAGCAGCTTTGGCGAGCTGTAGACCTGCTGGTTGGCATCCGGGCGGTTACCCTCGTGGCTGCGCAGCAGACTGGTAAAGGCGGAAAACTCCATCCAGCGCAGCAACAGCTCCTCGTCGCGGTGATAGTCCTTCAATGGATGGCTGATGGTGGTGTAGCCGCCGGTATCACTATGGTTGAGGCTGAAACCGGACAGGCCGCCGGAAAGCATGCCCAGCAGCGCGCTGTGCAGACCATCATCGGCGTCCCAGGTCACCAGTTGATCGCCAGCCCACAGGCTGGTGGTCATTCCAGGACTGCGACTGAAGGCCGAGCGCATGAAGAAGAACAGCTCGCCCTGGCCGTCCGCCTCGTCCAGCAGCTCACGATTGAGTCGCGCCCATTCCTCGGGATAGCGGTTGTGCGCCAGCGCCGCCGGCTCGCCGCTGGCCAGCTGCGCCTCGTAGGGCAGCGCTTCGCCAAAATCGGCCATCCAGCCGGAGAAACCCATGGCCAGCATTTCCTCACGCAGCACCTGCTTCAGCCATTGGCGCGCCTCAGAATTGCTCAGATCGAGCATGCCGGCGCTGAAGCTGGTGTTGAGCAGCGACAGCGGTTGCCCTGTGCCGTCACGCAGCAGATAGCCACGCTCGCGGGCTTCGGCGTAGAGATTGCGCGCGACACCGGGCTTCTCGCTCACATCTACCAGAAACGGATTGACGTAAGCCAGGCTGCGCACACCGCGCGCCTGCAGTTCGGCATTGAGCGTCGCCCAGTTCGGGTAATGCTGCTCATCCAGGCTCCAGTTCCACCACAGCTGCTTGCCGAAACTAGTGGTGCGCTGGCCAACCCAATCCTGCAACCAGACGCCCGCCAGCGGCACGCCAGCCTGATCGAGCTGATCCAGAATGCCGCGCACCCGAGCGGTGCCGCCCTGCAGCCCGACTATGGCACCGCGCTGGGTCCAGGCCGGCAGCGGCGGCATGCGCCCGACCACTGCGGTGTGCTGGGCGATCTGCCCGGCGCTGTCGGCAGCGGTGTAGATGCGCGCCGCCAACTGGCCGGCATGCACCTCCAGCTGCACGCGGCGCTTATCGCGCAGATCGAATACCTGGTAAGCGCCGGATTCACTGAAGAAGCTGCGCCCTTTGCTACTCAGATAATGCGGCACCGGCGCATAACTGGTCCACCAGTCCCCGCCGGCGCGAGCAGTCAGGTTGGCGGCAAAGGTGATGGGCTGCAGGCCACGACCCACACCCTGCTCCTGCACCAGAATCGGCAGGCGCCGGCCGGTCAGGTCGAAGGCACTGAACTGTTCGCCGAAACCATGAAAACGCTCATCCGGCTCACGCTGCCAGCTGAGATAGATACGATTTAGGCGCTCGTCGTCCAGCGCCACGACCAGGCGTATGCCGCGCTCGCCATCGTCCTCAAGGATCAGCGCATAGCCGGTTTCGCTGCCGTCAGCACACCCCAGGCTACCGCGTAGCAACAAGCGCGCGCCGCGCTGCTCGATGGCCTCCAGGCTCTGGCGGCGGCAGAGCAGCTCGCGGCGCTCCTCGACGAACATCGCGCCGCGGTGCTCCTCCACGTCTTCATGACCGAAGCCGGCGGCAAGGAAGCCGCCCTCGCTGGCCCACAGCAGGCGCGCACCATCGACCAGTCGCAGGCGCTGGCCATCCCACTCCAAGCGATGGCGCCCCAGGTCGAAGCCCTGCTCCGTCACCAGTGCTGGCACCACCTCCAGCTCGGCCCAGACAGGGCGCTGCTGCCAGGCCTGCCAGCCACTCCAGGCCGCCAGCGCCGCGACACCAGTCACGCCCAACAACGCTCCACCCCGAATCCACTTGCCCACGCCCTTCCCCTTCGAATCGATCATTGGCAACCGAGGCTTGGCCGGTCGCGCTTAGCTATCTAGGCTTGTTGCTTTCCACTGACGAGAACATCGCCATGCCGGTCTGGATGCAAACCGCAGCCTTGCTCACCCTGTCCAACATTTTCATGACCTTCGCCTGGTACGGCCACCTGAAGACCATGAACAGCAAGCCGTGGCTGGTGGCGGCATTGGTCAGCTGGGGCATCGCGCTGTTCGAGTACCTGATCATGGTGCCGGCCAACCGCATCGGTTACACCGAGATGTCGGTCGGCCAGTTGAAGATCATGCAGGAGGTCATCACCCTGGCGGTATTCGTCCCCTTCAGCGTCTACGTGATGCAGCAGCCGCTGAAGCTGGACTACCTGTGGGCGGGCCTGTGCCTGCTCGGTGCGGTGTACTTTATCTTTCGCACCTGAGGGCAGCAGCGACCCAGCGCGTCGGGATGGGCGGCGAATGGCGCCAGGAAGCCCGTCCGCGGTCGGACGGACATAGCGGACTCAGGAGCGCTGCTTAAGGCGGGCGATCAGGCTGGATGTATCCCAGCGGCCACCACCAATGGCCTGTACGTCGGAGTAGAACTGGTCGACCAGTGCCGTCACCGGCAGTTGCGCACCATTGCGGCGGGCCTCTTCCAGCAGGATCGACAGATCCTTGCGCATCCAGTCCACGGCGAAACCGAAGTCATACTTGCCTTCCAGCATGGTCTGGTGGCGGTTCTCCAATTGCCAGGACTGGGCGGCGCCCTTGCTGATCACCTCCATCGCCGCGTGTCCATCCAGGCCGGCGCACTGGGCGAAGTGCAGTGCCTCTGCCAGCCCCTGGACCAGGCCACCGATGCAGATCTGGTTGACCATCTTGGTCAACTGACCGCTGCCCACCGGCCCCATCAGCTTGACCATCTTGGCGTAGGCCTCGATCACCGGCTCGGCGCGCTTATAAATAGCTTCCTCGCCACCGACCATCACCGTCAGCATGCCGTTCTCCGCACCGGCCTGGCCGCCGGACACCGGCGCATCGAGGAAGCCCAGTCCCTTCTCCGCTGCAATGGCGGCCAGCTCACGGGCGACGTTGGCCGAGGCAGTAGTGTGATCGACCAGCACGCTGCCAGGCGCCATGCCGGCGAAAGCGCCGTCCGGGCCGAGCAGCACGCTGCGCAGATCATCGTCGTTGCCGACACAGGTCATCACGAACTCGGCGCCCCGGGCCACCTCGCGCGGGGTCGGCGCCGATTCGCCGGCGAACTCGTCTTCCCACAGCTGCACCTTGGCTGCGGAACGGTTGTATACGCTGGTCTCATGCCCCTCGCAGGCCAGATGCCCGGCCATATGAAACCCCATCACACCCAAACCGATAAAAGCCACCTTCGCCATGCATCACCTCCTCGTTACCTGAGGTCCAAGCATAGCCCCTATGACTGGACGGCCCGCCAGCACAGCTGAACGACAAAACTGTGCGCACGGTTTTGCCCCGCGAGACGCTCCAACCCATACTCACGACAGGCAATGGAGGGAACCCATGCAGCACTGGCTGATCATCGACCTGGAAGCGACCACCGAAGAAGGCGGCTGGCCGGTGGAAGACATGGAAATCATCGAGATCGGCGCTAGCATCGTCGCCCCCGACGGTCATGAGCTGGAGCACTTCCAGCGCTTCGTCCGACCGCTGCGCCGCCCCTACCTGACCAGTTTCTGCCGCGAACTCACTCATATCACTCAAGCCCAGGTGGATGGCGCGCAGTCGCTCGGGCTGGTCTGGCCACAATTCGAGCGCTGGCTGGAGCCGCATTTGCCACATCTGGTGGGCTGGGGCAGCTGGGGCGACTACGATCGCCGCCAGTTGTACGTGGAATGGCAGCGCCACGATCTGTGCAGCAGCCTGCACGACATTCCTCACCACAACCTCAAGCAGAGCTTCGCCGAGAGCCGCCAACTCAGGCGCCCTGTGGGTCTGCACGGTGCGTTGCAGCTAACTGGCCTGCAGTTCCAGGGGCAGCAGCACCGCGCCCTCGAGGATGCACGCAACACCGCTCGGCTACTGCCGGTGATATTTGCCCCCTGAGGGCTGACTGGGCGGGGCTGGTTGGGCATACTGGCGGGCCCTTTTTTGACCCTTCCGAGGAGCCCGCCATGTTCAAGGTCAACGAATACTTCGACGGCACCGTCAAATCCATCGGCTTCGCCATGAGCGAAGGCCCGGCCACCATCGGCGTCATGGCTCCGGGCGAGTACGAGTTCGGCACCGCCCAGCTGGAAGTGATGCACGTGGTTGCGGGCGCCCTGACCGTCAAGCTGCCGGGCAACGAGAGCTGGGAAACCTTCGAGGCCGGCAGCAAGTTCACCGTACCGGGCAACAGCAAGTTCCAGCTGAAGGTCGCCGTGGACACCGCCTATCTCTGCGAATACCGCTGATATAGGCTAAGTTGAAAGAACCGGCCCGAGTGGCCGGTTTTTTATTGCAGCCCCGTTTGTCGTACCACCCCGGATATCGCCATGCCCCGCTCCACCCTGCTTCTGCCCATCACCCTGCTGGTGGTTGCCATGACTTCCATCCAGAGTGGCGCCTCCCTGGCCAAGAGCCTGTTCCCGCTGATCGGCCCCGAGGGCACCACCGCCCTGCGTCTGAGCCTGGCCGCGCTGATCCTGTGCGTCGTCATGCGCCCCTGGCGCACCCGCCCCAACTTCGCGGCCTGGCGCTCGTTGCTCGGCTACGGCCTGTCGCTGGGGGCGATGAACCTGCTGTTCTACATGTCGCTGAAGACCATTCCGCTGGGCATCGCCGTGGCCCTGGAGTTCACCGGCCCGCTGGCCCTGGCGCTATTCTCCTCGCGCCGTTTGCTGGACTTCGTATGGATCGCCCTGGCGGTGCTTGGCATCTGGCTGCTGTTGCCGGATACGGCTTCCGAGGATCATCTGGACCCGGTGGGCTTGGGGCTGGCACTGGCCGCTGGCGTGTGCTGGGCGCTGTATATCCTGTTCGGACAGAAGGCCGGCGCCGCCCACGGCGTGCAGACCGTGGCCTTCGGCACCGTAGTTGCCGCGCTGCTGGTGTTTCCGGTTGGGCTCTGGCAGGTCGGTGGCGGCCTGTTCTCGGTAGACCTGCTGCCGGTAGCACTGGCCGTGGCGGTGATGTCCTCGGCCCTGCCCTACAGCCTGGAGATGTTCGCCCTCACCCGCATGCCAGCACGCACCTTCAGTGTGTTCATGAGCCTGGAGCCAGCCATCGCCGCCCTCTCCGGCCTGATCTTCCTCAGCGAACGACTAAGCCCGATGCAGTGGCTGGCGATCGGCGCCATCATCCTCGCTTCGACGGGCGCGGCGGCAACCATTCGCCCACGCGGGCACGCCTGATCAGAGCTGACGCAGAGCACTGCTGATCGCCAGCCCGTCCAGCTCTGCCAGGTATTCCTCCACTGTCAGCAGCCCCAGGCACGGCATCGCGCCACGGGCCTCCAGGCTACCGGCAGCCAGCTTGCGAGCCAGGGCGACGGTGGCCATACAGGGGATGTTCGGCCCATCGTTGTTCTCGGCCAGCAGCTCCCAGCACAGTGTCAGCGGCTGGCCGCCCTGGTCGAGACCGCTCAGGCGTACGAACATGCCGCTGCGACCGTCGCCGAACGGTTCCACCGATACGGCACGGCGATGCAGGAAATGGGTCAGCGGCACCGCGCTGCGCAACAGGCCGGCGCGCACCAGCCAGGCCAGCACCCAGGTGCCGAACTGGGTCAGGCGCAGGCCGACACCAGCCGAGAAGCGCACGCTGCGCACGCCCGGATAACGGGCCGGGAACAGCTGCAGATCGGGGATATCGCAGTTGGCTACCCAGCGCGGGCCGAGCGGCGCGGGGAAGTCGTGACGCGCCAGGTCCTGCCAGCCGAACACCTCACGCCAGGCCCCATCGCGCCATTGCTGGAACGGCTTGCCGCAGTAGTCCAGCACCGCCGCCAGGGTCGAGGCGCCCGGGGTCTTCTCCGAGGAGCTGATGCCATGCCAGATCTCGTCGAGACGGGAGAAGCGCGGCAGCAGGCTGTCGATCACCCCGCCGGCCAGCGCCGGTACCGAGCTGGCGCCACCGCAGACCAGCACGCCGGCCGCCTTCGCCGCCGTATCCAGCTCGCCGATATCGCAGACGAAGGCGCGGGCATCGGCCAGGTCGGCGTAGTGCAGGCCGGCCTCGATGGCGGCGCGAGCCACCCGGTAGTCCTGGCGCTGGAAAGGCCCGGCGGTGGAAATCAGCAGTTGCGCGCTAAGGGTGCGCAGGCGCTCGGCCAGATCGGTGGCGTTCATGTCCAGTTGCAGCGCCTGGGTGCCGGTCTGCGCCGCCAGCGCTTCGGCCTTGGCCAGGTCGCGCCCGGCCACCCACACGCGCATGCCGGCGATAGCCGCCAGCTTGCGTACGATGACCTGACCGAAGTTGCCATAGCCGCCCAGCACCACCACGCCGAATTCCTTGTGCACCACCCTCTCCTTAACGACGCTCGGTGTTGAACTGCAGCTGCGCCAGCCGCGCATACAGTGGATTGCTCGCCACCAGCTCGGCATGGGTGCCGATGGCCTGCAGCCGACCGCGGTCGACCACCGCAATGCGGTCGGCGTTCTGCACGGTGGCCAGGCGGTGGGCGATGACCAGCGTGGTGCGCCCACGCATCAGCCCTGGCAGCGCCTGCTGGATCAGGTGCTCGCTCTCAGCATCCAGCGCGCTGGTGGCCTCGTCGAGCAACAGAATCGGTGCATCGGTGAGCAGCGCACGGGCAATCGCCAGACGCTGGCGCTGGCCGCCGGAGAGCCCCAGCCCAGCCTCGCCCAGATGGGTCTGGTAGCCCTGCGGCAGACGCTCGATAAATTCGTGGGCATGCGCCGCACGTGCCGCGGCCTCGACTTCGGCGGTACTGGCATCCGGGCGCCCGTAGCGCAGGTTGTCCTCCACCGAGCCGAAGAACAGTGCCGGGTTCTGCGACACCAGAGCGAAGCAGCGGCGCAGGTCGGCCGGATCGAGACGCTGGATCGGCACACCCTCGACCAGCACCTCGCCCTCCTGCGGATCGAAGAAGCGCAGCAACAGATCGAACAGGGTCGACTTGCCGGCGCCGGACGGGCCGACCAGGGCCAGGGTCTCGCCGGCACGTATCGCCAGGTCGATGCCATCGATGGCCGGCTGTTCCGGACGGGCCGGATAGAAGAAGCGCACGCCACGCAGCTCGACCTCGCCGCTGACCCGCTGCGGCAGTTGCAGCAGGCCTTCGCTCGGTGCGGTGATGGCGTTGCGCGTGCGCAGCAGTTCGGCGATGCGCTCGGCGGCACCGGCCGCGCTCTGCAGCTCGCCGATCACCTCGCTGATGGCGCCGAAGGACATGCCGACGATCAGGCTGTAGAACACGAAGGCCGCCAGGTCGCCGCCGCTGATACGCCCGGCGATCACGTCCATGCCGCCGACCCAGAGCATGGCGCCCACGGCGCCGAGCACCAGCACGATGACCACGGTGATCAGCCAGGCGCGCTGGCGAATGCGCTTGCCGGCGGTGACGAACGCGGCCTCCACGGTGCCGGCGAAACGCTGGCGGTCCTGGGCCTGGTGGTTGTAGGCCTGCACCGTCTTGATCTGGCCGAGGGTCTCGCCGATATAGCTGCCCACGTCGGCGACCCGGTCCTGGGTCTGTCTGGACAGCGCGCGCACGCGGCGGCCGAAGATCAGGATCGGCGCCACCACCAGTGGCAGCACCGCCACCACTATGGCGCTGAGCTTGGGATTGGTGAAGAACAGCAGGCCGATGCCACCGAGCATCATGATCAGGTTACGCAGGGCCATGGACAGCGACGAGCCGATCACCGTCTGCAGCAGCGTGGTGTCGGCGGTCAGCCGCGTCTGAATCTCCGAGGCGCGGTTGCTCTCGTAGAAGCCCGGATGCAGGTCGATCAGGTGGTCGAACACCTTGCGCCGGATATCGGCGACGAAGCGCTCACCGATCCAGCTGACCAGGTAGAAACGGGTGAAGGTGCCGACCGCCAGGGCCAGCACCAGCACGAAGAACAGCGCGATGGACTGGTTCAGCGCGCTCTGCGACTGGGTCGCCAGGCCTTGGTCCACCAGCAGGCGGATGCCTTGGCCCATGGACAGGGTGATGGCGGCGGTGAACATCAGCGCAGCCAGGGCGCCGACCAGGCGCCAGCGGTACGGCGCAACGAAGCGCCAGGCCATACCCAGCGCTTCGCGCCGGCTGGTGGAGAACAGGCTCATGGGCGCGGCTCGACGGAGTCGAGGAAGCGTTGCTGGTGGTCGGCGTCGGGCAGCAGGCAAGTGTCGTAGCGGCCGAACAGGCGGTAGCGGTTCAGGGCGATGCGGTCGTAGCACCAGTCGCGCAACACTCGCGGCAGGAAGCGCAGGACTGCCAGCAGGCTCCAGGCGCCTGGCAGTTGGGCGACGATGCGCAGCACGGCGTCGGAACGCACGAACAGCGTCTCGCCTTCCACGTAGGCCATGGTTTCGAAAGCATCGGTAGGCAGACCGAACCAGGCCAGGATCGCCTGGCCTTCGTCCGACTGCACCGAACAGAGGCGGAAACGCCGCTGGTGGTCATGGCGGATCAGGAACTTCGCCCAGCCGTTGCACAGCCGGCATACGCCGTCGAACAGCACGACGCGGTCGCCGGCCTGGATATGGGGTGGTAATGCCATCGAGGCCTCCGAAAATCCTGCGGCGGATGCTAACTCATTGAGCCCGGCGCTGGCCTCAATCAACGAAGCGATAGTGGCCGGTGATGGCGAAGCCGAACAGGATGTCCTCCTCCTGCGTACCGCGGCCGATGTTGTGCAGCACCAGCGGCACGCCGGCTGGGCTGCTGCGGTCGGAGACGATGCCGATGTGGGTCAGGCCACGCCCCAGGTCCCAGGTGACGATGTCGCCGGCCCGGTAGTCCGCCGGCTTGTCGCTCACCTCAAGTGCCATGCCCTGGCGCTTGAACCAGGTCATCAGGTTGGGCACGCGGCGGTGGTCGATATTGCGGTCGGTGCTTTTCAGTCCCCAGTTCTTCGGGTATCGCGCGAAGTGCGCGCGCATGTCCTCATGCACACTCTTCTGCAGGTCCAGATCCTGCTCGCGCAAGGCGCGGATCACCACGTCGGTGCACACGCCGGTGCTCAGCGGAACGTCGCCGCCGGGGTAGTCCAGCTGGCGGTAGACCGGGTCGTAGCTCAGCGTCACGCCGACCTGGCTGCGGGCGTCACGTACCAGTTGCTGCCTGTCGATACCATTCGCCCAGGCGGGTGATGACAGGAGGAGTAACAGAACCAGAAGGTGCCGCACCGTCACTCCTTGCGTTCGGCGTGTCGGGGCAAGTCATCGTCAAGGCTCCACCAGTTGGCCTTGGATTCCGCGTAGATGTGCCAACCGGGCTGGCTGGAGACTTCGCCTTCCAGGCTGCCGGCACGGATGCGCAGCACGCCAGGCAGCTTACTGGTACGACTGTATATAGGCGATCCGCAGCGCGAGCAGAACACGCGTTGCTTGCCCGGTGAGGACTCGAATGCCTGCAGGCGTTCAGCACCGCAGAGCAGTTGGAAGGAAGACTCGTTGATCGGGATGTTGCTGGCGAACGGCGTGCCTTGCGCTCTCCGGCATTGGCTGCAGTGACACAGCTGGATAGGCGGCAGTTCGCCATCGACTCGGTAGCGGACATCGCCACACAGGCAGCTTCCTTGATGCATGATGTTCTCCAGGCTCAATGCAATGGGTACAGCAGTTCTTCCCGGTAACCCGCCCACACCCGCACGGCATCAGGGAAAGCCTCGTCCAGCGCCGGATCACCGCTGTCGACCAGCAGCGGACGACCTTCCAGAGTGCCAAGCTTGCGTTTGGTGGCGATCACCCGCAGGTGATCCAGGCCGATGGCGCGCAACACACGTGGGCTGATCTGCTGGTTGCCGCGGCCGATGATATGGCCCTGGCCGCCGATGGCGGTAACCAGCAGTCGTGCTGGATAGCCGTCGATCAACTCGAACAGCTGCGCCTCGGTCACATCGCGGGCGATCACCGCGCCGTTCTCGATCACGTCGACACCCAGCAGCGTGGTCTCGAGGTTGAGGTTCTGCGCCAGGCCATGCAGGGTCGAGCCAGGGCCGAACACATAGCGCACGCCCTCTTCCCAGCTCTCGGCCAGCCAGTCAGCCAGGTCCACCAGCACCAGTTCTTCGGACTCCATGCCGCCCTGTTTGACGTGCTGCATGAATTCGCCTTCCACCGGCACGCACATCTCGCCGTAGTGGCGCGCGCCGACCTTGCCCTCGCGCAGGGCCGTTTCGTCGATGTCGCGCACTTCGCCGCTGGACAGACGCACCAGGCCGCCCTCAATCAGGCGCAGGGCCATCTGCCCGGCGGCACGTGGGCTGATGGCGTAGACCGCGGAGTGGATCTTCACCCCGGCAGGAATGCCCAGCACCGGTTGGTCTTCGCGCACGGCCGAACACACATCACGCGCGGTGCCATCGCCACCGGCGAACAGGATCAGCGCGCAACCGGCGTCCTGCAGCGAACGCACCGCGGCCTGGGTGTCCTCGGCCGTGGTCGGGCCCTCGCCCAGGCTGCCAAGCACCCGATGGGCGTAGCCCAGCTCGCTCAATAGATCAGCCCCCATCGCGCCGGGAAAGGTGACGAACTGGAGGCGCTCAGCCACCGGCCGCAAGCACTCCAAGGTAATGCGTGTACGCTCGGCGGCACGCGGCTCGGCGCCACGGGCCAGGGCCTCGGCAGCCACGCCGTCGCTGCCCTTGAGCGCGGCCGGGCCGCCGAGGCCGGCCAGCGGGTTGATGATCAGGCCCAGATGGAAAACGCTCATAACCACTCCAAGGGGCCGCCGCACCGGCAGCGCCCATCAATCGATACCGCGGGGCTGTCACCGCGCGTTCATCTGCCCGTCCTAGACTGCGCCCATCGTCAGCCAAGGAGCGGGTCATGCACCCCATTCAGCAAGCCAGCCAACACCCCGTCACGCCACACCACTCACAACATCTGGTCGGAGGCTCGATCATCGACGCCGAGGGTCGTGAGATCCCAATTACCGAGCAAATGATCCAACAGGCCTGCCGCGAACTGGAACAACGCTGGCAGGCCGCTCGACAGGCGCCCTGACTTCCTCGCGCCTCGCACAGTGCTCATGACAGGTGACAACCCAGCGCTCTGATCAGTGGCACCAGCGCCACTGCATCTTCCTCCAGTCGAATCTCCAGACCGTCGATCTCGCGGCGGTAGGGGTAGTGCTTGCGCAAGGCATCGAAGGCGGCCTTGCGCTGCACGGCATCGCCTATCAGCGAACGGCGGAAATCGGCATCGTCGCGGCGCGGGTCATATACCGCACGGCACAGGCTGGCCAGCGTCCACTCGCGGCTCGCCTCGGCGTGCAGGGTCATCGCGCCGAGCCAGGCCGGAGGCAGCAGGTCGCTCAGTTGCACCTGCTCCTCGACGCCCACGGCCTTGCAGTAAGCCTGATAGATCTGCGCCGTACCGCGCAGCTTGCCGTCCAGGCTGTAGCCGGCGATATGCGGAGTGGCGATCTGGCACAGCGCGGCCAGTTCAGGATCGGCTACGGGTTCGCCTTCCCAGACGTCCAGTGCCACTCGCAAGTCAGCACCACCCTGCAGGTGCGCCTTGAGTGCCGCATTGTCCACCACCGGCCCCCGACTGGCATTGATCAGCCAGGCGCCCGGCTTGAGCGCACACAGCTGCTCGGCACTCAGCAAATGGCGCGTTCCGGCATCCAGCGGGGTGTGCAGGCTGATCACATCGCACTCGCGCAGGATGGTCGCCAGATCGACGAAATCACCGCCCTCGGCCGCCTGGCGTGGTGGATCGCAGACCGACACCTGCCAGCCCAGGCCACGCAGTACCGCCACCAGTCGACTACCCACCTGACCGGCGCCCACCACGCCGTAGCGGCGTTCGCTCAAGGGTTTACCCGTGGTCTCGGCCATCGCCAACAGACAGCCGAGCACGTAGTCCACTACGCCACGGGCGTTGCAGCCGGGAGCACTGGACCAGGCAATGCCGGCCTCGGCGAAGTAGTCGAGGTCGAGATGGTCGGTGCCAATGGTGCAGGTGCCGACAAAACGCACCTGGCTGCCTTCCAGCAGCGCGCGGTCGACCCTGGTCACCGAGCGCACCAGCAGTACCTCGGCATCACCCAGGGCTGCTCGGTCGATAGCACGACCGGGATACCGGCTTATCGGGCCGAAAGTGGCGAAGAACTCGTCGAGCAGCGGGATGTTTTCGTCGGCGACTATCTGCATGGGGCACTCCAATCACAAGGCGCCATTCTAGGCGTTTGGCGAGCGACACGGTAAGCCGCGCTTTTCTGACCTGGGGGACAGGGCTAAACTGGCGTGCCTCTTCGCTCTTCCCGCCGGACCACCTTTCATGCCCGCCCTCTCCCACCCCGCACGCGCCCTGGCCGAACTGCGCGCCCTGCTGTCCCTCGCCACCCCGATCATCATCGCCCAGTTGGCCCACACCGCCATGGGCTTCGTCGATGCCGTGATGGCGGGCCGCGTCAGCCCACGGGATCTCGCCGCCGTAGCGCTGGGCAACTCGCTGTGGGTGCCGGTGTACCTGCTGATGACCGGCCTGCTGCTGGCGACCACGCCCAAGGTGGCGCAGCGCTTCGGCGGTGGAAAACAGGAAGAGATCGGCCCGCTGGTGCGCCAAGCGTTGTGGCTGGGCCTGGTGATCGGCTGCATCGCCTCCGTGCTGTTGTGGAACGCCAGGCCCGTGCTGCAGCTGATGCAGGTCGAGCCGGAGCTGACCGACATGTCCATGCGCTACCTGCAAGGCATCGCCTTCGGCTTCCCGGCGGTCGCCATCTACCAAGTGCTGCGCTGCTTCAGCGACGGCCTGGGTCGCACCCGTCCGAGCATGATCATCGGCATCTGCGGGCTGCTGCTGAACATCCCGCTCAACTATGTGCTGATCTATGGTCACTTCGGCATGCCGGCGCTGGGCGGCGTGGGCTGCGGCTGGGCCAGCGGCATCGTCATGTGGATGATGCTGCTGGCCCTGCTCTGGTGGGTACACCGCGCCCCTTACTACCAGGCCAGCCACCTGTTCCGCCGCTTCGACCGGCCACAGTGGCCGGTGATCCAGCGCCTGCTCTCGATTGGCGTACCAATCGGCATCTCGATCTTCGCCGAGGCGAGCATCTTCTCGGTGATCGCCCTGCTGATCGGCGGCCTGGGCGCCACCGTGGTGGCCGGCCACCAGATCGCCCTGAATTTCAGCTCGCTGGTGTTCATGATTCCCTATTCGCTGGGCATGGCCGCCACCGTGCGGGTTGGCCAGGCGCTGGGCCGCGGCCAGCCACGCGAGGCGCGCTTCTCTGCCGGCGTGGCGATGGGCACGGCGCTGGGTTACGCCTGCCTGTCTGCGAGCCTGATGTTCCTGCTGCGTCACGAGATCGCACAGATCTACACCTCGGCACCGGAGGTGATCGTCATCGCCGGCGGGTTGATCGTCTATTCGGCGCTGTTCCAGTTTTCCGACGCCATCCAGGTCACCGCGGCCGGCGCCCTGCGTGGCTACCAGGACACCCGCGCGACCATGGTCTTCACCCTGTTCGCTTACTGGGGCATCGGCCTGCCGGTCGGTTATGCACTGGGCCTGAGCGACCTGTTCGGCGAGCCCTCCGGACCCAAGGGGCTGTGGCAGGGTCTGGTGGTGGGCCTGACCTGCGCCGCCGTGCTGCTCGGCATTCGTCTGCAGCGCAGCGCGCGCCGGCACATTCGCGTTCAGTCGGCCAGCGAGACGGTGGCGGCCAGCGCCGCCCAGTAACCCACCGAGAGCAGCTCCCGCCCGGCCAGCAAATGGGCCAGGTAGCTGCTGCTCGGCGCCAGCCCTTCGCTGCGCCAGGCCGGGTTGGCGATGTAGATCCAGGCGGAGATAGCGCCGCGCTCAGTCTCGACTCGCATGCGCTCACGGCTGTAGTTGATGGGCGTACCTTCGAACACGTCCAGTTTGAGGATTTCACGCTCATCCGCCAGGCGATACAGCACGCCCTCCAACACGCCACCGGCCTGATGGCGGATATTGGCGTAGGCGCGGCCGGGCTGGTCGAGGGCGCGTTTGTTGAAGCTCAGGGCATAGCCCGGCAGGCGAGCCGCCATCATCTCCTCCACGATCAGCCCACGGGCCTGCATGCGCGCGGGATTCATGTTGGAGCCATAGGCGAAGTAGTAAGGCATGGGCGGAACCCTGGGTGCCGACGCGGCATCGATGGATCAATCGAGCTTCTTGCGAATCCAGTAGAGATAGGTGCCGGCATCCTCGCCCTGCTCCAGCAGCTCGTGGCCGAGAAACACGCAGAACTTGGGGATGTCGCGTTTGGTCGAGGGGTCGGTGGCCAGCACCTTGAGCAGGCCGCCAGCCGGCAGGTCGCGCACCTTGTTGTGCAGCATCATCACCGGCTCCGGGCAGTAGAGGCCGCAGGCGTCGAGAATGGCGTCGGGTTGCAGGGACATGGGCTACTCCAAAAAACTGGCGGCTATTGTGGCGCAAAGGGCAAGACGCGCCCAGCACGGGTAGCCAGACGGCGGACCAACAGCACGACTGGCCCGCAAAGCAGCGGAACAGCTAGCTTGGAAACCCTGAGCGCGGGGAACTAGCAACGCTGCTGGCCTGCCGGCCGCTACAGCCGGCGCAGGTGGCAGGTAACTTCCTCGCGGTCGTGGTAAAGCTGCTTGCAGGCGATGGAAACCTTGATCTTGCGCTCGGCGAAGGCGTCTTCCAGGCGCTGCAGCAGTTTGCACACCTCGGCGTAGCGCTGCTTCATCGGCAGCTTGAGGTTGACCACCGCCTCGCGGCAGTGGCCGCCACCGATCCACTCCTCGACCATTGCCGTGGTGCGCGCCGGTTTCTCGACGATGTCGCAGACCATCCAGTTCACCGGCTGCTTGGGCTTCCAGGTGAAACCGTCGGCCATCAGATGGGTGACCAGACCGGTGTCCATCAGGCTCTCGGCCATGGGGCCGTTGTCGATGGCGGTCACCAGCATGCCGCGCCGAACCAGCTGGTAGGTCCAACCGCCGGGCGCAGCACCCAGGTCGACACCGGTCATCTCGCCCGACAGGCGCGTGTCCCATTGCTCGCGCGGGATGAAGGTATGCCAGGCCTCCTCCAGCTTGAGGGTGGAGCGACTCGGCGCTTCGCGCGGAAATTTCAGCCTTGGGATGCCCATCGGCCAGACCGCCTGATTGGCGGCCTCGGCAATGCCGAGAAACACCTCGCGGCCGCTCTTGAAGGTCAGCAGCAGACGCGGCTTGCCGGAATCCTCGACCAGCTTGCCGGCCTTCTCCAGCGCCTTGCGCAGCGGACCCTCGAACTTCTTGCAGAAGTTCGACAACTCCTTGCCCTCGTTGGTATCGAACACTTCCAGCCACAGGTTGCCGCACACCGGGTAATCGGCCAGCGCCTGCAGCAGCACGCTGATACGGTCGGTCTCCGGCAACGGCAGGTAGTCGCCGCGCGCCCACTGGCGCGGGAAGATCAGCTTGCTGAAGCGCAGGGCCTGCATCAGGCGCTCGGCGCCACCGGGCTCGAGGCAGGTGAACTCGGCATGGGCGCTGTTCGGTTTGGCCTTGGCGTAGCCGGCCACACCCAGCCGCGCGGCATGGTCGCTGATCTCGGAGCAGACTTCGCCTTCGAAACCGGGGCGGCAGTGCAGTAATACAACGTTCATCGGTGGTTCTCCTCAAGCCGCGCATGATAGCGAAGTCGGGAACCCCAGGCGCGCCCTACCGGTCCAGACCAGTGGCAGGAGCTGGCCCGACGGTCTAGTTTCAGAAGTTCAACCGAGCAGGAGTTGTCTCATGCCCTCCCTGGATAGCCTGAATTGCCGACGTGAACTGAAGGTGGGCGCAAAGACCTACCACTATTACAGCCTGCCGGAGGCCGCCAAGAGCCTCGGCGACATCGACCGACTGCCCATGTCCCTCAAGGTGCTGCTGGAAAACCTGCTGCGCTTCGAGGACAACGTCACCGTCAGCCCCGCCGACATCCAGGCCATGGTCGCCTGGCTTGGCCAGCGCGCTTCCGAGCACGAGATCCAGTACCGCCCGGCGCGGGTGCTGATGCAGGACTTCACCGGCGTGCCGGCGGTGGTCGACCTGGCGGCCATGCGGGCCGCCATGGCCCAGGCCGGTGGTGATCCACAGAAGATCAACCCGCTGTCGCCGGTAGACCTGGTGATCGACCACTCGGTGATGGTCGACAAGTACGCCTCACCCGCCGCTTTCACCCAGAACGTCGACATCGAAATGCAACGCAACGGCGAGCGCTACGCCTTCCTTCGCTGGGGGCAAAACGCCTTCGCCAACTTCAGCGTGGTGCCGCCGGGTACCGGTATCTGCCACCAGGTCAACCTTGAGTACCTGGCGCGCACCGTGTGGACCAAGGATGAAGACGGCGCCACCTTCGCCTTCCCCGACACATTGGTGGGTACCGACTCGCACACCACCATGGTCAACGGCCTCGGCGTGCTCGGCTGGGGCGTGGGCGGCATCGAAGCCGAAGCAGCCATGCTCGGCCAGCCGGTGTCGATGCTGATTCCCGAGGTGATCGGCTTCAAGCTCAGCGGCAAGCTGCGCGAAGGCATCACCGCCACCGACCTGGTGCTCACGGTCACCCAGATGCTGCGCAAGAAAGGCGTGGTGGGCAAATTCGTCGAGTTCTATGGCGACGGCCTGGCCGATCTGCCGCTGGCTGACCGCGCCACCATCGCCAACATGGCCCCGGAATACGGTGCTACCTGCGGCTTCTTCCCCGTAGACGACATCACCCTTGGTTACCTGCGTCTGTCCGGTCGCCCGGAAGACAGCGTGCAGTTGGTGGAGGCCTATGCCAAGACCCAGGGCCTGTGGCGCGTGGCCGGCCACGAACCGGCATTCACTGACAGCCTGGCGCTGGACCTGGGCGAAGTCGAAGCCAGCCTGGCCGGCCCCAAGCGCCCGCAGGACCGCGTACTGCTTTCCAACGTGCCGCACGCCTTCGACGAGCTGACCGACCTGCAGCTCAAGCCGCCAGCCCAGGAGGAAGGCCGCCTGCTCAGCGAGGGTGGCGGTGGCGTGGCCGTCAGCAATGCGGCCCAGGTCGGCGAGGCCGAATACCACTATGAAGGTGTCACCCATCGGCTGCAGCATGGTGCCGTGGTGATCGCCGCCATCACCTCCTGCACCAACACCTCCAACCCGAGCGTGATGATGGCCGCCGGGCTGCTGGCGAAGAAGGCGGTGGAAAAAGGCCTGCAACGCAGGCCCTGGGTGAAGAGCTCACTGGCGCCCGGCTCGAAGGTGGTCACCGAGTACTTCAAGGCTGCCGGGCTGACGCCCTACCTCGACCAACTCGGTTTCGATCTGGTCGGCTATGGCTGCACCACCTGCATCGGCAACTCGGGCCCCCTGCTCGACCCGATCGAAAAGGCCATCCAGCAGAGCGACCTGACGGTGGCCTCGGTGCTCTCCGGCAACCGCAACTTCGAGGGCCGCGTGCACCCGCTGGTGAAGACCAACTGGCTGGCCTCGCCACCGCTGGTAGTGGCCTATGCCCTGGCCGGCAGCGTGCGGGTCAACCTCACAGAGGACCCGCTCGGCACCGGCAAGGATGGCCAGCCGGTGTACCTGCGCGACATATGGCCGAGCCAGCAGGAGATCGCCGAGGCGGTCGCCAAGGTCGATACCGCCATGTTCCGTCGCGAGTATGCCGAAGTGTTCGCCGGTGACGCCCAGTGGCAGGCCATCTCCGTACCCCAGGCGGCCACCTACGAATGGCAAGCGGATTCTACCTACATCCAGCACCCGCCGTTCTTCGAGAACATCGCCGGGGCGCCGCCACATATCGGTGACATCAAAGATGCCCGGGTGCTCGCCCTGCTTGGTGACTCGGTGACCACCGACCACATCTCCCCCGCCGGCAACATCAAGCAGGAAAGCCCTGCCGGCCGTTACCTGAGCGAGCACGGCGTGGCGCCGGTGGACTTCAACTCCTACGGCTCGCGGCGCGGCAACCACGAAGTGATGATGCGCGGCACCTTCGCCAACATCCGCATCCGCAACGAGATGCTCGGCGGCGAGGAAGGTGGCAACACCCTGCACCTGCCCGGTGGCGACAAGCTGGCGATCTACGATGCGGCCATGCGCTACCAGGCCGAGGGTGTGCCGCTGGTGATCTTCGCCGGCAAGGAATACGGCACCGGCTCGTCCCGCGACTGGGCGGCCAAAGGCACCAACCTGCTCGGGGTGAAGGCGGTGATCGCCGAGAGCTTCGAACGCATCCACCGCTCCAACCTGGTGGGCATGGGCGTGCTGCCGCTGCAGTTCAAGAACGGCCAGGATCGCAAGAGCCTGGGCCTCACCGGTCGCGAGAAAGTCGACATCAGCGGCCTGGACAATGTCGAGTTGCGCCCACACATGACCTTGACCCTGGATATCCAGAGCGAGGACGGCAAGCAGCAGAAGGTCGAGGTGCTCTGCCGCATCGACACGCAGAATGAAGTGGAGTACTTCAAAGCCGGCGGCATCCTGCACTACGTGCTGCGCCAGTTGCTCAAGGAATAGCTGCCGGAAGCATGAAAAAGGGGCGCCAGAGGCGCCCCTTTTTCATTACGCAGGCATCGCTTGACGATCAGCCAACCGTGGCCGACTGCACCTGGGTGCGACCGTAAACATCCTCCAGACGCTCGATATCGTCCTCACCCAGATAGCTGCCGGACTGCACCTCGATGATCTCCAGCGGGATCTTGCCGGGGTTGGCCAGACGATGCACCGAGGCAATCGGGATGTAGGTCGACTGGTTCTCGGTGAGCAGGAAGGTCTTGTCGTCACAGGTCACCTGAGCGGTGCCGGACACCACGATCCAGTGCTCGGCGCGGTGGTGGTGCATCTGCAGCGACAGCTGCGCACCTGGGCGCACGGTAATGTGCTTGACCTGGTGGCGATTACCGTTGTCCACCGAGTCATAGCTGCCCCAGGGACGGTAAACAGCGCAGTGACTCTGGGTTTCCTGACGGCCCTGAGCATCCAGGGTGTTGACCAGCTTCTTGACGTCCTGCACAGCGTTCTTGTTGGCGATCATGACCGCGTCCTTGGTCTCGACCACCACCACGTCGTCCATGCCGATCAGGGTCACCAGCTTGGACGTGCCATGCACGAAGCTGTTGTGGCTGCAGTGAGTGACCACGTCGCCCTTGAGCACGTTGCCGTCGCTGTCCTTCTCGTGCACGTCCCACAGCGAAGACCAACTGCCCACATCGTTCCAGCCGGCGGCCAGAGGTACCACGCAGGCGCGGGTAGTCTTCTCCATCACGGCGTAGTCGATGGAGTTGTCCGGGCAGCACTCGAAAGTACCGGCGTCGATGGTCACCACGCCTGCAGCAGACTGGCTGCGCTCCATGGCAAGCACGCAGGTGTCGTAGATATCCGGCTCGTGGCTGCGCAACTCGTCCAGGTAGCGGCTGGCCCGGAACAAGAACATGCCGCTGTTCCAGTAGTAGCCGCCGCTGCGCACGAATTCGGCAGCACGCTCATGGTCCGGCTTCTCGACGAACTGCTGAACGCGGAATGCACCCGGCACTAGGTCATCGCCATCCTCGCTACGCGCTGCCTTGATGTAGCCAAAACCGGTTTCCGGGCTGTTGGCGGGAATGCCGAACAGCACCATCTCTCCCTCCTCGGCGGCGACGCGTGCCAGCTCCAACGCCTTGCGCAGGGCCAGTTCGTCGTCGATCACATGGTCGGCCGGCAGCACCAGCATCAGCTCATCACGCCCCTCGGCGACCATCTGCAGGGCAGCCATGGCCACCGCTGGCGCGGTGTTGCGGCCGAATGGCTCGAGCAACATGCCCTGGGTGGAAACACCTATCTTGTCGAGCTGCTCGTTGACGATGAAGCGGTGCTCGAGGTTGCACACCACGGTAGGCTTCTGCATGCCATCGAAGCTCAGGCGCTGCAGGGTCTGCTGGAACAGGGATAGCTCACCGGTGAGGGCGAGGAACTGCTTGGGGTACATCTTGCGGGACAGCGGCCAGAGGCGCGAGCCGCTACCACCAGAGAGGATTACCGGGATCATGTAGTCATTCTCCATTCAATGTCTCTGTTGTTCCCGTGCCAGGCATTCGCCCGGCCGGGCATGTACATCAGGACCAAACTCAAGGCAGTTGCCCGGAAAACAGCTGGGTCAGGTCACCACCGAGCCGGTAGGTGCTCAGTGGCTCGAGGGAACGCCGCCACGCATCGGTGCCTTTAGAGCACCGGTACAACGCGCAGTAAGGCTCCAGCCAGGCGAACCGGCTGCTCTGCTGCAGATCGACTTCTTGCTGCTCGAAGCCGGTTTTTTCTTGGAATACCTTCGGGTCATTCAGGCCTGCCTCCAGCTTGTGGATCAGGCGCTGCAGCGCACCGTCATCCTCGCCGCGCAGATCCAGGCCATTGGCGTTGGCGAAGGCGGACACCATCAGCAGCGGCGCGACGCTGTAGTTGTGGTAGGACAGCGCACGGGTCTCGCGTACCAGCTCACGTGGCAGGTAACCGTCATCGGTGATCTGATCGACGCCGCGCCGGTACTGCTCAACCGACCAGTCGAACAGATCGCGCCGATCGAGGATCACGGCGCTGGCCATCACCGACCAGGCCGCCCAGTAGTTGTGGTTGTTGCTGCGCTCCTTGGGGTACGCATTCCAGTCGCTCACCACCTTGTCGGCGAGCTTGCCGAACCAGGCCTCCACCTTGCGGCTCTGCTCGGTGTGCGAGGCCAGTGGCTGCGAGGTGGAGAACTTCAGCTGCAGGTAGGCTCCTGCCAGACTGCCCAGTGTCCATTTGCGCACCGACATGCCGGTGTGGTTGTGCTCGTCGTTGAGCAGTGCGCCGGCATCGGCCCAGTTCTCCAGCCAGGCCATGGTGCAGTTCACTTCCTGCGGGCGACCATATTTGAAGTAGCGACCCACCATTCGATTGACGCCCTTCTCCATCTCACGCATGTCATCGGTCAGCTTGAGATAGCGTTTCTCTGCGGCCGGGTTGAGCTTGTCGCGCGCCTTGTCCGAGCCCTGGTACTTGCTGGGGAAATCCAGCGCACCGGTGTAGGCCGGCGGCGGCACTTCGCACTCGCGCGGCTTGCCCTGTGCCTCGGGCGCGGCGCGGTAGTAACCGGTGGGAGCCACCAGCGTCGAAGACCCGCCCGCCCCGCCATTGTCGGTGGGCGAGCAGCCCGCCAGCAGTGCGCTGAGCACTGCGGCGGTCAGGGTCAGACGCCTTGGCATCTCCCCAATCACTCGGCGCCCGCCGGGCGCTGCACCCACACCGGGGTCAGGCTGGAGCCACTGCCGGTAACGTACAGAGCGGCCACTTCGCCACGCTCAAGCACCAGCTGGTTCAGGTCGCTGACCTTCTTGTCACCGGCGAACAGAGCCAGGCGCACCTTGACCGGATTGATTTCACGGTCGCCACGTGCCTTGCCAGCCACGGCCGGGACCACTTCGGTCTTGCCGTCGGCAGTCTTCAGGCTGACCGCGGTGTCGGACAGGTTCTGAATGCGCACCAGAGCCTTCTGACGGTTCTTGAAGGTCGGGTCCTCTACCAGATTCAGCTCACCGCTGGGCATCTGCACCAGGGTGTAGTACTGGTTGGCCTTGAGGTTCACCGGCAAGTTCTTGCCTGCGGCGCTCGCGCTGTAGCTGCCGGCGGGCAGGAAGGAGAAATCACTGCTGGCGCGCGGCGCAACGTCCTTGATGCTGACCGAGCCAAGGCTCAGGTCAAGCTCCGATGAGCCGGCGTTGTAGGCCCGGACGAAGGCCGAGCCGGCCGGCGCGGTCGGGCCGTAAAGGCCGCCTTCGTCGGCATGGGCGCTATTGATTGCGACGCTGAGGCTCAGGCAGCCCAGTCCCAGAGCCAGCTTGCGAAGGGTGGTTTGCATGGTCATCTTCCTTTTGTGGGTACTCATTGGGCCGCCACGGGTTTGGCGGAGCCTTTCACGGCCAGATGCTCGGCCGGTTCCTGGCCGGAGCCCAGCTGGGCCAGCCATTGCGGATCGAATTCACTGAGGTCGCTGGACAGGGTCAGGTAGCGCTCCGGTACCTCCCACAGCACCAGCTTGAGGTCACGGGTTTCTTCCTCCCCCTTGGCCAGCAGGCGCAGCATCGGCACCAGAGGGCCGTGGCCGTCTTCGGCGTAGTTGTAGAGATCGGAGCCCAACGCCTGGCGCAACGCGCCGACGAAGTTCCATTTCGGGTTGGCGCTGTAGCTGGTGCCGACCAGGGCCACCTGCGGGGCGCTGTCGCCGAACAGGTCGTCGCCACCACCCTCGCCACTCTGCTCGGTCAGCCGTTTCTCCAGCGGCTCCTTGGCTGGTTGCATGGCGGCGAAGTACGGGTCCAGCGGCAGGTAGCTCAGCAGGTCTCCCTTATGGGTTTCGCTACCGACCTTGCGGGTGTCGTAGCTCAGCTCACCCTGCTGCCACAGCTTGCGCTGCAGCAGGTCTTCAGCCACGGCGCGGGCGGCCAGCTCGGCGCCCAGCGGGGTCCAGTGGGTATCGGTACGCAGGAACACCAGGCCCTGGGATTTGCCATCCTCGAGCACATCGAACAAATCGGCGCCCTGCAGGCCGAGCTGGTCGAGTCGCTCACGCGCCTGGTCGTACAGCGCCTGCTGTTGGGCTACCGGACGCTGCTCGGCGACGAATTCCGGGTACAAACGCGCTTTGGCCGGCAACAGCACGACCTGCAACTGGATCCCGCGGCGTTGCAATTCGTCGCGAACACCGCTGATCAGCTTCCAGTTGTCCTCAACCTGGTTCGGCTTGATCGCCGGCTTGAACTCCTCACTGGTGAACAGCCAGCCATCACGGCCGATCACCACACCCGGTCGTCCTTCGCCGAACAGCCCATATTCCAGAGCGGCCCAGGCATTGGTGCCGAGCTCCTTGACCGGGAAACCCTTGTCATAGTGCTTCTCGATGGCGTGGGTCAGCTTGCCATTGAGGAAAGTGGTCTCCGACGCTGCCGAGAAGCGAAACAGATTCGGCATGGAGGCCAGCGACAGTGCCACGAGCGTCAGCATGAAGATGCCGCTGTAGAGGATGTGAATGGTGCGCATATCGGCTCCTCCTCAGAACTGGAAATACAGGAAGGGTGAAAAGCTTTGCGCCGACAGTTTCAGGACCGAGGCGACAAACAGCAGCAGGACCAGAATCCGCCCAAGCGCCACCGCATAGGCCGGAGCGACACCGGCGGCTACCGCGGTGGCGCCGCCCAGCGGTGCCAGGGTGCCCTCCTCGCCAGCCTTGGCCTGGGGTGCGCGACTGGCCAGGGGATTGGCGTAGAACTGGCGGATGCCGAAGAAAGCGATCACACCGTAGGCCAGTACCAGGGTGCCGATCTGCAGGCTGGTCAGCTGAGCCAGGGTGAGATCGGACAGACGCCAGTCCGAGAACTCGAACATGGCCGCGTACATGCGCCAGGCGACGTCGAGGTTCTCGGCCCTGAAGATCACCCAGCCAATCACCACCAGCAGGAAGGTGAAGGCCCACTTGAGCGGGTTGATGGTGCGCGGCGCGGCGTCGGTGCCAAGCGCGCGCTCGATGGCCAGCCACATGCCGTGCCACGCCCCCCAGATCACGTAGGTGAAGTTGGCGCCGTGCCACAGGCCGCCGAGGAGCATGGTCAGGAACAGGTTGCGGTATGTGGAGAACGTACTGCCGCGATTGCCGCCCAGGCTGATGTAGAGGTAGTCGCGCAGCCAGGTGGACAGGCTGATGTGCCAGCGCCGCCAGAACTCGGTGATCGACTGGCTGATGTAGGGCTGATTGAAGTTCTCCATGAAGCGGAAGCCCATCATCAGGCCCAGGCCGATGGCCATGCTGCTGTAGCCGGCGAAGTCGAAGTACAGCTGCGCGGTATAGGCCACCGCGCCCAGCCATGCCTCGCCCGTGGTCGGGTCGGACAGCGCGAAGCAATGGTCGGCGATGGGCGCCACGCTGTCGGCGATGAACACCTTCATGATGAAGCCCTGCATGAAGCGCGTGCAGCCCTCGGCGAACTTGTCCACCGTGTGGGTGCGGTGGTTGAACTGGTCCACCAGGTCGCGGAAGCGCAGCACCGGGCCGGCGATCAGGTGCGGGAAGATCGCCACGAAGGCCGCGAAGTCGATCAGGTTATGCGTCGCCGGCGTATCGCCGCGGTACACATCGATGATGTAGCTGATCGACTCGAACACGTAGAACGAGATGCCGATCGGCAACAGGATGTGGGTCAGCACGAAGGGGTCCATGCCGAACGAGCTGACCACCATGTTGAAGCTTTCGACCCCGAAGTTGGCGTACTTGAAGTAGCCCAGCACACAGAGGTCGACCACCACGCCGACTATCAGCCAGCGCTGGGCCTTCTTGGTTCGCACCCCGGCCTCACCGATGCGCAGACCGATCCAGTAGTTGAATACGGTGACGGCGATGAACAGGGTGAGGAAGTCCACCCGCCACCAGGCGTAGAAGATGTAGCTGGCAATCAGCAGCAGCAGATTGCGATGGCGATTCCCGCTCAGGTAATAGAGGCCGAGAAAGAGCGGCAGGAACAGGAACAGGAACACGTTGGACGAGAAAACCATCCTAGCTTCTCCAGAAAAGAGGTTGACCCAGGGCGTGCATCAGTTGCTCGCCACTCGCTGACTGCCGTCGTGGCGGCGGCACACGGTCGCCTCCACGGTGAGCCCTTCGGGCATGTTCTCCGGTGCGTCCACCTCGAGTCCCATCAGGGTCAGGTCGCGCCAGTCGCCTTCATCACGCAGTTCGAAGAGGTAACGACCGCCGGTATCGATGCGGTCGCTCTGCTCCAGGTCGAAGCGCTCCTTACGCCCGCTGAAGTACCAGACGGTGGACTTGGTTTCGTGGATGCTCGGGTCGCTGAAGCGCAGGTCGATCATGTGGTCGGCGCTGCGCAACTCCTTCAGGCCACTGGTACCGTTGAGGAACACCTGGGTGCTGCCCGGCCCCAGCTTGGCCTTGCCGGTGAGCAGTACGGGCTGGCCGGCGCAACCGTTGTCGACCATGGGCACGGCCTGGCGGTAGAAGTCGCGCAGGGACATGTCGTAGTGGGTAGCGAACTCCCAGACGACCACCTTTGGCGGCTTCTTCTGAAACTCCTCGCTGGCCAGCAACTGCAGCATGGCGCTCTCGTAGCCGCCGCCGGTGACCGCCATGTTCAGCACCTGCACGCCGCTGTACTGCTCCAGGTAGCCGGCGAAGTTGTAGGCAACGCCACTGTTACTGGTGCCGACCAACACCACCTCCGGAGTGGACTCGTCGCCGAACAGGCTATCGCCGGAGCTTTCGTCCGCAGGCTCGGTGGCAAAGCGGTCAACGTACTCGGTGTCGTAGGTGTTGTTGCAGATCTTGCCGGCCGCCTCGCCCGAGCTGCCCGGACTGCCGAGGATGCCCACACGTTTGGTGACGAACTCCTTCTTCGGCATGTCGGCGTAGGCAGGTATCTGCTTCAGCACCTCTGCGGTCAGCCTGGCTGCATCCTTGGCGCCACGAGGGGTCCAGTGGTGGTCGTCCTTGAAGAAGAAGTCGGTCTGCTTGCCCTGCTCATCGAACAACGGCGAATAGTCGGCAGCCCAGATACCGGCCTTGCGGAAGTTTTCGATTGTCTTGATGTAGTTGGTTCGGGCGGTTTCGTAATCGAACTTGGCATGCCACTCGGGCGTCAGCTTGTTGCGTACCACCAGCCCCTTGGTGGGTTGGAATACGATCAGCAGCTCGGTACCACGCGCCTTGAGAGCGTCACGAAAACGCTTCAGCTGGGCATACCCTTCGGGCGTGGTGCCGATGTCGGTACGCAAGTCGTTCTTGGTGCGGAACAACCAGCCGTCACGACCGTCGATGAGCGTGCTGTGGAAGTCGAGCTCCTTGGTGTTGTAGCTGCCGGGGTTTGCCGCCGCCGGACACAGGCCATCGATCAGCTCGATCTCGTACTGGGGAAACTGCACTGCCATCGCCGAAGATGCGGACAGCAGCAGACCCAGCGCCAGGCTGCTGCGAGCGCTCAGGGATACTTTCATCGTTTGGCCTCCATGTCCGTGCCGAGGTAGTCGATCAACACGGGTTTGCCCTGCCGCACCATCAGATCGAGGATCTTGTCCTGATAGGGACCGAGAATCCCCGGCAGGGTGATGCCAGCGCTCTTGGTCGGAGAAAGCATCTCCACGCGGTACAACTCCAGACTCAGGGGCGAGTCCACCCCCATCGGCCCGGAGGCGTTGGCGACCAGCTTGCCGCCGACGATCAGCATGGAGATGCTGGTCTCGAAGGGGTCGAGCAGGAGGTCGCGGTCGGTATTGCTGAGATCCTTCACGTGGCCGTAAACACCCAGCTTGCCGTTGGTCACCACCAGGTTCTCGTACAGCTTGACGTTCATGCTGTTGCGGACACGGATGCCGTGGCGCTCGTTGTTGTAGGCCTTGTTGCCCCACAACAGGTTGTTGCCGCTCTCGTAGATGGTCACTCCGTCGGACTTGTTGCGGTACGTCTCGTTGTAGGCGAGGACGTTGTTCACGCTGCTGCGGTCGATGACGATGCCCGAGAGCTGGTTGTCGTATGAGCGGTTATTGAAGATCCAGCTGTCGTTGACCTCGCGAGAGATGATGATCCCGTGCTTCTCGCGAGTGCCGTAGGCGGTGTTCTCGGCGATGATCAGGCGGCGCGAGCGATCATGCGGGTCGATGCCGTAGACCAGGTTATTGCGGTAGGTATTGCCTCGGATGACCACGTCGTCGGCTTCGTAGCAATAGAAGCCGTACCACATGTCATCGAACATGGAGTTGAGCAGCCACCCGGTAGGATGGCCGCGTCCCATCTTCGGGTGCATCGACGGGCTGTACTGGGAGATGGAGAAGCCGTAAGACTTGCTCTTGGTGTAGCCGAGGCTGGAAATCGTCGAGTTGACGATGTAGGTCTCGGTTCCACCCCAGGCATTGATGAACGGACGGAACTCGCCCTTCTTCTCGAACCAGTCCTGCTTGTTCTCGGCCTCGCGCCAGGCGGTAATCCGACTGTCGGTGACGAACAGCTTGCCGTCATTGATGATGAAGGCTCCGCGGTCCTTGGACAGCCGCAGATCCTTGGTTGCCTTGTCCACGTGCAGGGTCGCACCGGGCATCACCACAAGCGGCAGGCGCAACACATAGACGCCCGGCTCGGTCTCGTTGAAATACTTCGGCTGAGCCTTGGCCAGCATGGCGGGCGTGACGTAACCGCCCTCAACCACTATCGCCTGGGGCATGCCGCCCTGGCGCCCCACCCACTCGCGCAGGCGCTCATCGCCACCGGTGAACTCGGTGAGCTGGTCCATACCGATCATGCGTCGCACACCGACGCTTCCCAACGGTTTGCTGACAATCTTCTGCTGCACCGCTTCGGGCGTGAACGGCGTCAGATCCGGCAGTTTCGGAGGATCCATCTTCAGTGGCTCGGCAGGTGCGCTGCTGACCTTGTAGGCCGACGGCGATACCTCGGTGTTGACCGCTTGGGCGGTACTCGCACAAAGCAGCCAGGCGCAGGAGCCGAAAAGCAGTGTTCTGGTTAACTGGGTCATGGATAGTTCCTCAGTAGCGCCAGATCACATCGAGCATGACTCGATGCATGCTGGAGTCGGTACCGCTGGCAAAGGCGTCCCCGGGGAAGAACACGCCACCACGCAGACGAACCAGGGCCGAGTCGGCCTCGACCGCGCCCAGTTCCGAGCGGTCGAAATAACGGGTCAGCACCAGATCGACCTCCTGTCCGAGGTCCTTGTCACCGGGCTCGAGCGGGACGTTGAGGCCGCTGGCGCTGTCCAGGTCCTCATCCACCCGCCAGAAGCGGTGGTAGACAAGGCTGGCGTCGTATTTCCTGTCCATGATCCAGCTACCGAACAGCGAGGCGGCCTGCAGGTTGTTCAGCTCACCTCGATAGGCCTCACCGAAGCGATGCACGGTGGATCGGGTGCCGGTGAAACGGGCGCGGTTGCTCTGCAGATCGGTCTGCATGAACTGCTCGGAATCGTCGCCATCGCCCCCGCCACTGGCACGCGACAGGGTGCCGCCGACACGCCAGTTCTCGTCGATGTTCCAGCGCAGGCCGAGGTCGATGGCCCAGCCGTCGAGGTCCTGGTCGCGACTGCCGACAGCGAGGCGCTCGCCGCTTGCGCTGCTGGTCTGCAATAGCTCGGCATCGCCACGCATCAGGGTGGCAGCGGCCCAGTAGTTGATGGGCGCGGTACTGCGCGGGTTGAAGAAGTCGCCGTTGAGCTCGGCACCGAACCAGGTGATGTCCCCGGTGTAGCGCTTGCTCAGATCGTCGACACGCTCGCCGGGGTTGGCCAGGCTGCCGTTGTCGCGACTGTGGTGCAGTTTCAGCCCTGCCCAGTGGCCTGGGCGCCACTGGGTGGAGATATCACCCATGAAGTGCTGGCGGTCTTCGTCCTGGGGCGCCAGATCGTCGAGGTCGGTACGGTAGTCGCTGAAGCGCTCGGCCACCGCCAGGTGGGCACTGAGCAGCGTGGTGTCGAAGTTCCAGCGCAGCGCCTCGATATTGGTATCCCACCAAAGGCCATCATCGGCACGAACGCGCTGGCGGCCGAAGCGCAGCGACTCGCCTGGGTATGAGGTGATGCCGGAGTAGTCCACCCACAATTCATGCAACGCGAGGAAGTTCTTCTCGCGCTCTCTGCTATCGGTTGCCTCCAGCGTGTCGTTGTTGACCTGAGAGGACTCCAGCACATCGGTTGCGACGAACGCTTCGCCCATCGCATAACCAGACCAGTCGCCGCGCGAGCCGTAGACCCATGGACGGGCACTGGCACCGACACCGTTGAAGTCACCGCCATCGCGGGTCCCCAGGTCCAGGTCCTCTATGGACTGGGCGGTAAGCTTGAAATTGATGCCGTAGTCGAAGCTCGAAGCCTCGTCGGCCCGCACACCATTGACGGTCAGGGTTCCGCCGGCCGCAATGATGAGACTGAGTAGCGATCTGCTGAGGGTCATAGCATGTCCCGTGCCTGATTATTTGGGGTGTGCTGCGTCAACTGCTGGCCATTTCTGGCGGACTTTTCCTGGGCCACCATGGCCCGGACCCGCTCGAGATCACCCGGCTGCAGACGCGGGGTCATCCGCTCCATCCACATGTCGGCCTGGGGCATGCCCTGCTCCTTGGCCAGGGTGGCGAAGCCGTAGGCGTACACCGGGTTGATACGAATGCCGCGGCCGTCGCCGAACAGCTGGGCCAGGGCCACGTCAGCCTGGGGGTTGCCTTCGCGAGCTGCGATCAACAGCTGCTCCAGAGCCTTGTCCGCATGGACCTGGCCCAACTTGCCCTCGCGGTACAGGCGGGCCAGGATGATCCGTGCCTTGGGCTCGCGCGGGATGGCGGTCAGCAGGTACTGCTCGGCCTTGGCCGGCTCGGCCGGCACCAGCTGGCCGTTGAGGTAGATCTGACCGAGAGCGATGGCGGCGCGGCTGGAGCCCGCCTCCACGCCCTTCTCCAGGTACTCCACCACCTGCTCGCTCTCTCCCAGCTGCGGGTTGTTGCGCGTCAGATCGGCGAGGCCGGCCCAGGCATCCGGCCATTGCGGCGCGATGGCTTCGTAGAGCTGCTTGGCCTCCTCCGGTCGAGGCTGTCCGGAGCCCTCACCCGCCAGCGCACGTGCTACCGAGTTCACTTGGTTAGGGGCGACACGCTGCGAGGAGAAATCACTCTCGATGCGCGAGACCAGCTCCTGGACCGCCTCTTCATCGCCCTGGATGCGGTACACGGTGGCCAACTCGACGTAGCAGTCGCTGACCTCCGACAGCCAGGCCTCACAGGACGAGCGGATCTCGTCCAGATGAGCCTCGTAGTCGCCGCGAGCGCGATAGAGCATCACCCAGCCCAATCGTGCCTGGGGCATGCCGCGGGCTTGCCATTCGGTCAGCTGCCGCTCCACGGCGGCCAAATCCGCGGTCTGCGGGTCCTCCAGCTGCAGCCGCACCATCGCCAGGAGGACACTCTGATCCCCGCTGGCAACGCTTTCCCGAAGCAGCTCTACTGCCTCCTGTCGCTCGGCTGGTGTGGCATCTGGCTTATTCACCAGCCATTTGCCGAGCTTGACCCTGGCAATCGGAGAGTCTGTCGCGGCGCGCCGGTAGATGGCCTCTCCTTCCGCTTGGCGGGCCGCATCGGGCTGCTGCACCAGCACATCTGCAAGACCCAACTCGGCATCGGTATATCCCAATTCGGCCAGCGGACGGAAGTTCTCTTCCGCTACCTTCAGGTCGCCGCCAGTCCTGGCCTGCTTGGCCAGTTCCAGATCGGGCAGCTGTGCGCAGCCAGCAGCGGCCAGGCACAGCGTGATCGCAGACAGCCGGGCGTTCATTCGCCGGCCGCCACGCTGGTTTCGCTGGTCAGCGAAGCAGGCAGAATCCGGCTCGCCAACACCTCACCTTCCTTGACCAGTCGGTTGTCGAAGACATTGCCGAATGGGCGGATGCGAACATCGACGGGGCGTTTGGCCAATTCGGTGGCCAGCGGCTGGTCCGGCTGGATCATCACCCGGATATCCGAGGCCAGGCCGCCGTCCTGAAGCGCCAGGGTGGCGATATGGCCGGCACGCTCCTCCTTCTCGCCCGCTACGATGAACGTCACTGCGGTGCCCGGCTGCAGTTCGTTGAAGGCTCGGTATGGGAAGCGCGCCTCAACGGTAGCGATGCTGTCTACCGGCGACATCAGGAACACCGCGGAGCCCTTGCCGGCGGTCTGCCCATCGCCGACCAGTTGCGCGGTCACCCTGCAGTCGCACGGGCTGGTCAGCGTGCCCTGGAAGGTCTTGCCGAACAGACGCTGAAGGTTGTCTTCGGTCAGGTCCTCCGTGGGCAGCACGCCCTTGAGCACATCCATCATGTTCGACGAGAAGGTGCCGACCGGAGCGCCCTTGGCCACGGTATCGCCAACCTTGACCAGCGCCTGTACGGCACCCTCGCGAGGCAACGAGACCTGTTGTCCGGGCACTGCGACCTGAGCGGAGTCGGCATGAGTGATGAAATAGATGTCGTAAAGCTGATAGGCCACGTAACCGGCGGCGACCACCCCGACCATGAACAGGCCGAAGCTTAGGCTGACAGCACGCATACGCCCGAACAGGCCGGCCGGTGCGGCGTCACCGCCCTTGCGCGCCTTGGTGAAATTGTCGCGCTGCAGAGTGCTGATCAGGTCGCCGACGTTGATCAGTTCGCCACTGAGGAAAGAACTGATCATGTAGCGCAGCGCCGCCTGCTCGCGCGGGCGCAGGTGATGGAATTCGCAGCCAGCGCGCTTGCCTCCCTCCAGCGAGCGCACCTGGAACTCCACGTCCATGGCGAAGCCGATACCCTCGACCTCGAACATCAGCTTGCCGCGGCAGTACTGGTTCTCCCTGAGCAGATTGTTGCCCGGATGGAAGGAGAACCCGCCTACCGACAGGTCGAGCAGCGGAGCCTCCAGCTCCTGTCCTTGCGGGCTGACGTAGCGGATCTTCGCTGGCAGCTTTAGGCGCGCGTACTGGCGCTGAGCTTCGGCTTCATGAACCACGTTGCTGTTGATGCTGGGGCTGATCACTGCGCTCATGTTCGTTCCTTTTGCAATCGAGAGTTCTGAGAGGTATTCGCGGGGCGCCGCTCACACCATCCACATAAGGGTGGCGACGAAGACGCTGCCGGCAGAGAAGGTCATTGCCCGCGACGACCAGGTGTTGAACCAGCGCTGGAAGCTGGCGAGATCGCGGTTGAGCTTGGTCTTCTGGCGCGTCCAGGACTGCTGGTCCAGGCGGAAGAACACGTACACCTTCACCAGTGCGCCGACGATCTGGTTGTAATAGAGGATCAATGGATAGGCCGGGCCGATGCTGTGCCCCGATGCCAGCAGGAGCAGGGTCAGAATCAACCGGGTGAGGCCGATCCACAGCAGGTAGATCAGCAGGTAGGCAAAGCCGTACTTGATGCTGGCAATGATCGCCACCGAGGGTCCGAGCAGGCTGGTCCACATGGACACCCGCTGATCCAGCAGCACTACGCTGGTGAAGGCACCGAGGCGCCGGATGCCCAGGCCAAGCGCGCGGGAGTTCTGCCGCAGGTTGTTGCCATACCAGCGGAACATCAGCTTGCGGCTGGCCTTGATGAAGCTCTTCTCCGGCGGGTGCTCGACCGTGTTGATCGAAGCATCCGGCACGTAGAAGGTGTCGTACCCCAGGCGCATCAGGCTATACCAGCTGGACTTGTCGTCGCCGGTCAGGAACTTGAAGCGACCCAGGCGCCAGTGTTCGAGGTGGTCGCTCTCAACGTCCGAGATGAAACCGGGGTCGATCACCACTTCAGCGCGGAATACCGACATGCGCCCGGTCAGGGTCAGCACCCGCTTGGAGAGCGCCATCGAACACATGTTGATGTGTCTCTGAGCGAAGCGCAGCTTGTGCCACTCCTGCATGACGTAACTACCGCGAACCTCGCAGAACTCATTGGTGGTGAGCCCACCGAGATTCTCGAACAGGGTGAAGTACGGCGCGGTCTGCCGTATCACGCCGGAAGTGAGCACAGTGTCGCCATCCACCACCGCCACCACGGCACGGTTGTCCGGCTGATGCCGGGAGATGGCGCGAAAGCCCTGGGCCAGGCCATCGCGCTTGCCGGTCCCTGGAATCCTCACAATGTCCAGGCGCACGCGCTCCGGCGGATCCAGGCGGGCCCAGAGGTTCTTGACCAGCAGCTCGTCGGACAGCTCGACGATCGAACACGCCACGGTGCTCGGGTAGCCACATTCGATCGCCTCCTGGATCACCGAGCGGTAGACAGCCGCGGTGGTCAGGGCATCGATGCGAAAGCTGGTGACCAGCAGATAGACATGGGAAGGATCGGCCGCCTCACCCAGCCGGCGCGCCTTGCGCCGATAGTGCGGATAAACGATGTAGAGAAAGATGAGGCCGCGAACGTAATGGATCGCGCCCATGGAGTAACGCCAGATACCCACTACGCCAAGCAGTAGCAGGAAGTCCGTGGACTCCGGATCGAAGATGCTGTGTGGCAGCAGCAAGGCCATGCCACCCAACACCGACAAATAGAACAGCCAGCCAGCGCCGTTGCGCAAGCTTCCCTGAAGACTTTCCATGGATGCCAACCCCGTTTGGATTACCGCTCTGCAACGGGGGCGTCTTTGTTGTTGTTGTAACGCCCTGTGCACGTTTACCTGCAGCAGTTCGCTACCAGCAGAGGCCCTCTTTGACCTCGTCGCTGCGCTGGTGCATGAACCCGACCAGGTCGATCAGCTTCTTGCCGGGCGGCAGCTGCTGGACCACGGTCTCGAACAGCTCGTCGCCATTGCCGAGCACGATCACGTCCGCATCCGCGACCACCTGATTGAGGTCGGCCCGCAGCAGCGATGAAACGTGGGGGATCTTCGACTCGATGTAGTCACGGTTCGCACCATGGACACGGGCGTACTCGACATTGCGATCGAAGATCTTCAGGTCGAAGCCCTTGCCGATCAGCATCTCGGCCAGCTCGACCAAGGGGCTTTCACGGAGGTCATCGGTGCCGGCCTTGAAGCTCAGGCCGAGCAGCGCAACGCTGCGTTTGTCCTGGCTGGCGATGAGGTTGTAGGCGTTGCGCACCTGGGCCTCGTTGCTCGGCATCAGCGCGCTGATCAGCGGCGAGTCGACGTCCAGCTGGGTGGCGCGATAGCTCAGCGCGCGCACGTCCTTGGGCAGGCAGGAGCCACCGAAGGCGAAGCCTGGGCGCATGTAGTACTTGGACAGGTTGAGTTTGTGATCCTGACAGATCACTTCCATCACCTCACGGCCATCGACACCTACCGCCTTGGCGATGTTGCCGATCTCGTTGGCGAAGGTGATCTTGGTGGCGTGCCAGACGTTGCAGGTGTACTTGATCATCTCGGCGACCTCGACAGTCTTGCGGATGATCGGGGCGTCCAGCTCGCTGTAGATCTCCTCCAGCAGATCACCGGAAGTCTTGTCCAGCTCGCCGATCACGGTCATGGCCGGGAAATCGTAGTCCTTGATGGCCGTGCTCTCGCGCAGGAACTCGGGGTTCACCGCTACGCCGAAGTCCTTGCCGGCCTTGAGACCGGAGTACTTCTCCAGGGTCGGGATCACTACGTTGCGCAGGGTACCCGGCAATACGGTACTGCGGACCACCACGGTGTGGCGACTGGATTTCTCCGGGAGAACCTTGCCGATCTGCTGGCAGACCTCCTCGATGTAGGACACATCGAGATCCCCATTGCGCTTGCTCGGCGTCGGTGGCGCCAGGAAGGAAATGTCGGTATTTCGTACCGCCTCGCGCACATCCAGCGTGCCTCGCAGGTTGCCACTGGCGACACCTTTCTGCAGCAGCTCTTCCAGCCCGGGCTCCACGATCGGCGACTTGCCGTCGTTGATCAGATTGATCTTCAGAGGCGAGATGTCCACCCCGATGATCTGGTGCCCTCTGGCTGACAGGCACCCCGCACACACCGCACCCACATAGCCCAGCCCAAAGATGCTGATTCGCATTGGACGATCTCCTCCTTGCGTTAATCGAGGCGACAGCCCCATGGCTGACGCCCACTTCGCGACGAGACCGGACAACAGGTAATGCAATTTCCACTGGTCTCTGTTACCGCTTCGGCTGTTTGTCCGCTCCCGTAAAAGTGCTACAGGAAGTTCAATCAGCCTCGAGCAAAACAGATGCCACGCGAAACAACAAAGTTCCATGGCGGGCAGTAGGAAAGTTAAATATCTGAAAACAGTGATCTAGTTTTCATATTTCGACCCTCTAGAAGCGAAACATGCCATTACTTTGACAGCAGTTCGAACTGAAGGCTCTGGAGCGCAGATTACAAGGGAATTCTAGAAAGCCAAACCTAGTTTTCGATATCGACTCAAGAACTAGAAATGCAATTAGCATAACATCACAAGTTCTATCGCCATTTTTATGGCGCCATAAAATATATCAACCAGCTACCAAGTAAGCGAAGCGGCAAATTGCCATGCTTATTTATAAGGAGCGTGCAGCGACATAACTTCCACCCATAAGTTTCATACTTACTTAAAACCAGATTCACTAAATTCAACCTGCATGGGGTAAAAATACTTATCCATATGGACAGGTTATCCCCTAAACTTCCGCGCCTTTCGGCCGAAGAGCTAGGCATAGCCCTCTAGAACAAGAAGCGACCCGCATGAGAAACAACCAGCCCGTCACGCAGCGTGAGCGCACATTTCCCGACCAGCAGCGCCTGATTTCCACCACCGATCTGAAAGGCCAGATCACGTATTGCAACCAGGCGTTCATCGACATCAGCGGGTTCGCGCGCGAGGAGTTGATGCGAGCGCCGCACAACCTCGTGCGTCATCCCGACGTGCCTCCTGCGGTGTTCGATCATATGTGGCGCACCCTGAAGACGGGGCGCCCGTGGATGGGGGTGGTCAAGAACAGGTGCAAGAGCGGTGACCACTATTGGGTCAATGCCTATGTCACTCCGATGCTCGAGAAGGGCCAGGTGGTGGGCTACGAATCGGTGCGGGTCAGGCCTACTGCCGAGCAGGTGAAGCGTGCCGAGGCGCTCTATCAGCGAATCAACACCGGCAAGCAGGCCATTCCCGCCACTGATCGCTGGCTCCCGGTACTACAGGCCTGGTTGCCATTCATTCTGATCAGCCAGATCGGCTTCATGATCGGCCACTGGTTCGGCTCTACCTGGGGCTTCCTGCTCGCCGCCCTCCTCTCCGTACCGCTTGGACTGGCCGGCCTGAGCTGGCAGACCCGCGGTATCAAGCGCCTGCTGCGCCTGGCGGAACAGACCACATCGGACCCACTGATCGCGCAGATGTACACCGATAGCAGAGGCTCGGAGGCCAGGCTGGAGATGGCCATGCTCAGCCAGGAGGCGCGGCTGAAAACCTGCCTCACCCGCCTGCAGGACACAGCCGAACGCCTGGCCAGCCAGGCGAAGCACGCCGATCATCTGGCCCATAGCAGCTCCGCAGGCCTGGAGCGCCAGAGAGTGGAGACGGAGCAGGTGGTAACTGCCATCAACGAGATGGCCGCCACGACACTGGAGGTGGCCAACAACGTCGCCCGCACAGCAATCGCCACCCAGGAGGCCAACCGCCTGACCGGAGAAGGTCGCCAGGTCACCTCGGAAACCCGCGAGGCCATCCAGCGCCTCTCCGTTTCGGTGGGCGAGACAGGCGAAACCGTTTCGCGCCTGGCCCAGGACAGCAACGAAATAGGCGGCGTGGTCGATGTGATCAAGGGGATCGCCGACCAGACCAACCTGCTCGCTCTCAACGCGGCCATCGAGGCCGCCCGAGCCGGCGAAATGGGACGAGGCTTCGCCGTGGTAGCGGACGAAGTGCGCTCGTTGGCTCAGCGCACCGCCGAATCCACGGAGCAGATCCATTCATTGATCGCCAAGCTGCAGCGTACTGCCGAAGAAGCCGTGATGACCATGGAGATAGGCCGCAAGCAGGCCGACGAAGGGGTTGAGCATGTGCTGCAGGCCGACCAGGCATTGCAAGGCATCAGCGAGGCAGTGGGCAACATAGCGGACATGGCCAATCAGATCGCCGCCGCCGCCGAGCAGCAGAGCGCCGTGGCGGACGAGATCAACCAGAACATCACCACCATTGCCCAGTTGGCCGACCAGACCTCGAGCGAGGCCCAGGATACCGCCCTGCTCAGCGAGCAGCTCACCTCCACTGCTCAGGATCAGTATTCCCTGGTTGAACGCTTCAACCGCTGATCACTCGATTGCTGCCACCAGCCTCACGTGAGGCCGGTGGCGTTGATCTGGTGTATCGCTAGGCGCGGCCAAGGAAATCCATTTTTCCCACCTCCAGGCCGTTGTGGCGCAGGATGGCGTAGGCCGTGGTGATGTGAAAATAGAAGTTGGGTAACACGAAGTGCAGCAGGTAGTCCTGGCCACTGAATTTCAGCTCGCTACCCGGCACCTTGAGGGTGATCTCACGCCCCTCCCCGCTGGCGACCTGTTCGGGCGTCAGGGTCTTGATGAAATCCAGGGTCTTGGTAATGCGCGCCTGCAACTCGGCGAAGCTGCTTTCGGTATCCGCAAAGCTCGGCACGTCCACACCAGCCAGGCGTGCGACGCAGCCCTTGGCTGCATCGCTGGCGATCTGCACCTGGCGGGTCAGAGGATGCATGTCCGGCGCCAGTCGCGCGTTCAACAGCACACCTTGGTCGATCTTTCTGGCATCGGCGTAGGCAGCGGCCTTGTCGAGGATGGCTGACAGGTTACCGAACATGCGTACGAACTGAGGCACCGAGGCCTGGTAGAGGGAAAGCGACATCGGGAACTCCTTGGAAGAAGAGGCAGCACGACTCTGCTAGGGTAGCCGCGGTCCTGCCGGAGAGATGAAACCAGATGACCAATGAACAGATCGCCGCGTATTGCCTGAGCCTGCCCGGCGCCCGCGAGGATCTCAAATGGGGCAGCAACCGGGTGTTCTCAATAGCGGGCAATAAAATGTTCGCCATCCTCGACTTCATGGGCCAGCGGCTGGCCTTCAAGGTCGAGCCCGAGTTGTTTCTTGGCTATGTCGATCGCCCGGGTATCCACCCCGCCCCGTATCTGGCGCGCGCGCACTGGATCAGCATGGCACCACCCCTCCCCCTCGGAGAGGCGGAACTACGTGAACTGCTGAAGTGCTCGCATCAGTTGGTGGTACGCAAGCTGCCGAAGATTCGTCAGGTGGGATTGCTGCTCGACTAGAGCGGCAACAGATGACCAAGATAACGTCCGCCCAGCGCCAACTGGTCGATCCAGAATGCCTGGTGCAGCGCAACGATGGCCCAGAACACCAGCTGGAAGGAGGCCTTGCGCGTCTTGTGGCGGAACATCTGCTGCGCCACCAGCGCGCCAGGCCAGCCGCCCACCAGCTCGGCAATGTGCAAGCTGTTCTCCGGCGTTCGCCAACGGCCATTCTGCGCGGATCGCTTGTCCAGCCAGTACTGGCAGAAACTGAACAGGCTGACCAGCGGATAGGCCAGCAGCACCCAGAACACACCCTGCCCGAGCAGCGTCAGGCTACCCCAGGCCGGCAGCACACAGAGCACCAACAGTACCAGCAGCTTGATCGGTAGAGCCCCAGTGCCTGATTCAGTGCGGCCGGCTCGCCCTGCCTGGCGCGACCTGCCCATGTCGACCGGCCTGATGGTAGTGGTCGCCTTGTAGCGAATCCCCGGACGGCCCGCAGCGGCCCCTACATGACGCATGTGCTGGGCACGAGGCCTGCCCTGGGCATCGCTGCCGGCGACATAGATCACCACATCACCAGCCTTCGGGCGCTCCTGACCGCGCACGGAAGAGATATGCACGAATAGCGGCTCGCCACCGCCGTCCGGCTGGATGAGGCCAAATCCCTTGCCGTCGTTCCATTTCTTCAGGACGCCGCGCTTCTCCATGTCAGCCCTGAGCGCTGCTCCAGTCGATCAGGTGGAACTGCCAGGTCGCCAGGATCAGCAGGCCGAAAGCGATGCGATACCAGGCAAACACCGCGTAGCTATGGTTGGCGATGAACTTCAGCAGGCCACGTACGGCGATCATGGCGAAAATGAAGGAAATCACGAAGCCCAGGGCAAACACTGGCAGATCGCCAGGCTGGAACAGGTCGCGGTACTTGTAGCCGGAATACACCGCGGCACCAACCATCGTCGGCATGGCCAGGAAGAACGAGAACTCGGTAGCCGCCCGGCGAGATAGGCCGAACAGCAGGCCGCCGATGATGGTAGAGGCCGAACGCGAGGTGCCGGGAATCATGGCCAGACACTGGGCGAAACCAATCTTCAGCGCCTCCTTCCATGTCATGTCGTCCACTTCCTCGACAGTGATCTCGTGCTTGCGCTGCTCGGCCCAGAGCATCACCACACCACCGACCACCAGCGCAGCTGCCACCGTGATCGGGTTGAACAGGTACTCATGGATCAGGTCGGCGAACGCCACGCCGATCACCACGGCCGGCAGGAACGCAATCAGCAGGTTGGCCGTGAACCGTTGAGCCTGGCGCTGGCGCGGCACGTTGAATACGGTGATGAGTATCTTGCGGCGATACTCCCACACCACCGCCAGGATGGCGCCGAGCTGAATGATGATGTTGAAGGCCATCGCCCGCTCGCCACCGAAACCGAGCAGGTCGGCAACGATAATCTGGTGACCGGTACTGGAAACTGGCAGAAACTCTGTCAGGCCCTCCACGATGCCCAGAATCAGTACCTGCAGGGCTGTCCACAAATCCATGAAACACCTCGAACTGGCCTTTTCGCCGAATCGGCCGATAACCGGATTGACGCCTGATCACAGACGGAAAACGGCGGGCATGCTACCAGATAGCCCCCGGCCATGCTTCCTTGCCAACGGCTGATGGCGCAACGCCTAAAATGGCAGTTAGCTAGTACACGGCAATCCATAACAAGAACCCGGAGTCGCCCCCATGAGCAGTCTGCGAACCCTCCCCATCAGCCGCCGCCTGTGGCTGATCCTGCTTTCCTCCATCGTCATGCTACTGGTCCTGGCAGGCCTCATGCTTCGCCAGACACACACCGACCTGTACCAGGCCAAGGCCCTGAAAACCCAGCACGTCGTGGAAAGCACCATGGGCGTGATCAAGCACTTCCATGCCCTGGAAGTCGCTGGCCTTTCCCGGGAAGAGGCGCAGAAGCAGGCCATGGAGGTAATTCGTGGCTTGCGCTACGACAAGGACGACTACTTCTGGATCAACGACATGACCCCAGTGATGGTCATGCACCCGACCAACCCCAAGCTGGAGGGCCAGAATCTGTCCGGCCTGAAGGACCCGGACGGCAAATTCCTGTTCAACGACATGGTCGCCCTGGCAAAGAAGAACAGCTCGGGGCAGGTCGACTATCGCTGGCCGAAACCGGGCTCGGAAGATCCCGTACCGAAAATCTCCTATATCGAGCTGTTCCAGCCCTGGGGCTGGATACTCGGCTCAGGCATCTACGTCGATGACGTGCAGGCGGAGTTCCGCGCCCAGGCCATGCAAGTGCTCGCCATCCTCACCGTCATCGCCCTGCTGCTGGCGGCCCTGGTCATCCTTATCACCCGCAGTATTGCCCGCCCGCTCGACGAGGCGGTCAGCGCCATGGCCAACATCGCCAGCGGCGAGGCGGATCTGACCCGACGCCTGGACAGCCAGGGCCGTGACGAACTGAGCGCCCTCAGTGAGCACTTCAACGCCTTCACCGGCAAGCTGCGTGGCGTGATCGGCGAATCACTGCAGGCGGCTGGCAGCCTTAACGATGCGTCTCAGTCCCTGGGGGAAACCGCCGGCAACGCCCAGCAGCACAGCCAGCAGCAATCGCAGCAGATGGAATTGGTCGCCACCGCCATCAACGAGGTCTCCTACGCCGTACAGGACGTGGCGAAGAACGCCGAGCATGCCTCCAACGAGGTGCGCCAGGCCGAAGAGCAGGCCTCGCAGGGCCAGCAGAACATCGACAACAGCCTGCGTCAGATCGACCACCTGTCCGAGACCATCGACAAGGCCGTCCAGGTGATTCAGAACCTGGCGCAGGAGAGCACCCAGATCGGCACCGTGCTGGAAGTCATCCGCTCCATCGCCGAGCAGACCAACCTGCTGGCACTGAACGCGGCCATCGAGGCGGCACGCGCCGGCGAGCAGGGCCGTGGCTTTGCCGTGGTCGCCGACGAGGTGCGCATGCTGGCCCAGCGAACCCAGCAATCCACGGCAGAGATCCATAGCATGATCGAGCGCCTGCAGAGCAACTCGGAAGCCGCGGTCAAGGTGATCAATGCCAGCAGCCAGGCCTCGCAGCAGACCGTCGACCTGGCTCGCCAGGCTGGCGAAAGCCTCAGCCAGATTGCCAGTTCCCTACGTAACCTGACGGGACTCAATGCCTCGATCGCCAGCGCAACCCTGCAGCAGTCGCATGTGGTGGACGATATCAATCACAATGTCACCCAGGCGGCTACGCTGGCGCATGAGAACGCCCTGGCGGCCGACCACTCGAGCGAGGCCAGCCAGCATCTCGGCCAGCTCGCCGGACAGCTGAACCGTCTATTGGGCCAATTCCGTGTATGAGGTGTGAATGAGCAGCATGGAGCATCAGGAGGTCAACCTCGGCCAGCAGCAGAACCAGGACCTGATCTGGGACCTGGACAGCATCGCTCGCCGCGAGCTGGCCGAACGCTTCATCAAGTTGTTCGAGAATCGCCTGTGCGTCTACTCGGAGTCGACCCGCCAGCTGTACACCAACTACAACCTGCACTTCCCCACCGACTACGGGCGCAAGATGGTGGTCCTGCCCAACCCCTACGCCTTTCACGACACCCTGCACGGCATCGATCCGATCGCCGTGCGCAAGACTGGCCTCTGCGTCTTGCCGGGAGCAGTACTGGGCAAACCGGGCCTGTTGCTGACGACACAGACGACGGAAGGTGGCCCGGCACCAAGGACCATGCCATTCAAGCAGGCCCTGGCACAGATCATCAGCAATCAGAAGAAGATCAACGATGTGTTCCTGCCGATCCTGATGAAGGGCGACCTGCGCGAGTTCGACCAGAAGATGCCCTACATCCACCTGCATCGCCTGCAGGTGCATAAGCTCACCCTGCTGTCATCGTTCGAACGTGACGACATCCAGCAGACCATCACCCGCAAGCTGCTGATGCTCTATCGCCAGGCTGGAGAGCTCGGTTGCTGATCGCCAGCGACCCTGCCCTGGCCTTACTCCGCCGACACTGACATTCTCCTTCAGCTTTCCAAGCGAGCCGGCTTGCCAGCGCAGCCGTGGATTGGCATAAACGTACCCAATAAAAAATAACCACAGGGATGTTGATGTTATGCGCCTCATACGCCGTGCCCTGATCGTCCTGCTGTTGCTGGTTCTCGCAGTCCTCGCGGTTGCCCTCTACTACATCGCCCGCCCCAACCTTCCGGTGTTCGACAAGCCGCAACAGGTGAACTACCTCGGCCAATGGGACGAGAAATCCCGCCAGACCTACTACTACACGCCCCAGGGCACCACGGTGAAAGGTCTGCACTACGACTGGTTCACCGCCCTAGAGCTGCCCTTCTCCAAGGACAAGTTCGCCAACCCGGATTATCTGGCTCGCTTCGGCTTCCTCACCGACCCGCAGCAGAAACCCAGCGAGCTGAACCCCGGCAACCTGCCGGTAGGCTTCGCTCGCCATCCGGACGAAGAAACCGGCATCCAGTACCTCGATATCAGCTGCGCGGCCTGCCACACCGGCGAGCTGCGCTACAAAGGCCAGGCCGTGCGCATCGACGGCGGCGCGGCCCTGCATTCGCTGGCCTCCACCGTGCCCACGCTCAAGGGCGGCAGCTTCGGCCAGGCCCTGGGCATGAGCATGGCGCTCACCTACTACAACCCGATCAAGTTCAATCGCTTCGCCAAGACCGTGCTGGGCGACAACTACGAGCAGGGCAAGAGCCAGCTGCGCGAGGACTTCAAGGCCGTGCTCGACCGCCTGCTCGGCACCGCCTATAACGACTGGCACCGTGGCCTCTACCCGACCGAGGAGGGCTTCGGCCGTACCGACGCCTTCGGTCGCATCGCCAACAGCGTGTTTGGCGACGCCATCGACGAGAGCAACTATCGGGTGGCCAATGCCCCGGTGAGCTACCCACAGGTGTGGGATATCTGGAAGTTCGACTGGGTGCAGTGGAACGGCTCGGCCATGCAGCCCATGGCGCGCAACATCGGCGAGGCACTCGGTGTCGGCGCCACCCTGCATCTGTTCGACGAGAACGGCGGCGAGATGCCGGAGGGCGAACGTTACCCGTCCAGCGTGCGCCTGCACGACCTGTACACCCTGGAGGAAACCCTCAAGCAACTGAAACCGCCGACCTGGCCGGAAGACATCTTCGGCAAGGTCGATCTGAAGCTCGCCAGCCAGGGCCGCGCCCTGTTCGCCGAGAACTGCGCTTACTGCCACGCCCCTGTCGATGTGCCGCGTGATCAGCGCCTGGCACCGGCACGCGATCCGGAATGGCACCTGCGTATCGTGCCGACCCGCATCATCGGCACCGACTCGACCACCGCCGACAACATCGCCGACCATCGCTTCGACATCCGCAAGCTGGGCTGGCAGAAAGAAGAACTGGCCAAGCTGGACGTGAAGCTGTTCGGCTCCAGCCTGGAAGAAGTGGATTTTGCCAGCATCTCCAGCGCCAAAGGCCTGGCCTATGTCACCGCGTACGTGGAAGACCGTGCCTACCGCGACGCTGGCATTCAGCCGCGCGAGCGCTGGCGCATGGACGGCTATGGCCTGGCCATCGGCGTGCAGGAAAAGCGCGGCTACAAAGCACGACCGCTGCACGGCATCTGGGCCACTCCACCCTTCCTGCACAACGGCTCGGTGCCCAACCTGTTCCAGCTACTGTCACCCGTGGTCGAGCGTGATCGCCAGTTCTGGGTTGGCAACTTCGAGTACGACCCGCAACGCGCCGGCTTCCTCACTGGCGAATTCAAGGGAGGATTCCTGTTCGATACCAGCGTCGCCGGCAACGGCAACCGTGGCCATGAATTCCGCGACGGCTGCCGTAACGAGGGGGTGATCGGCCGCTACCTGGAGCCGGAGGAGCGCTATGCGCTGATCGAATACCTCAAGGTGATGGGCGACGAACGCCTGGAAAGCCAGCTCACGCCGACCGAAAGCCGGCCGTGGACACCCGGTCCCAACTGCCAGAACAACAATTAAGGAACCGCCACCATGCTCAAACGCTTCTGGCTCTGGCTCGGCCGCCTGATCGGCAAGCTGCTGCTCGCTCTCCTCGTCGTGGGTGGTCTCGGCTGGGGTTTCGGCGCGGCTTACTACGCCTGGAAGTTCTCCGGCCCCGTGTCGGCCGAAGAAGAAATCCCCAAGGATGAGGCAGCCCTGACCCAGGGCATCATCGAGGACGCCATCCGCATCGTCGAACAGCACCGCGACAACACCCGTGTGCTGCGTGACGCCCATGCCAAAGCCCATGGCTGCGTGAAGGCAGAACTGACGGTGCTGCAGAATCTGACGCCTGAACTGCGCCACGGCGTACTGGCCGAACCGGGCAAGACCTGGCAGGCCTGGATGCGCCTGTCCAACGGCAACGCCTACCCGCAGTTCGACAGCGCCCGCGATGCCCGTGGCATGGCGGTCAAGCTGCTCGACGTCCCTGGAGAAAAACTGCTCAGCAGCAAGGCCACCGCCGCCAACCAGGACTTCGTGATGTTCAACCATCCAGTGTTCTTCGTACGCGACGTCGCCGAGTACAAGCAGAACTTCGCCGCGCAGGCCAGCGGCCAGAAGGTGCAGGCCTTCTTCCCCAGCCTGGACCCGCGCACCTGGGAAATCCGCCACCTGATCATCGCCCTGAAGACATTGGCTCCAGCCCCGGAGAGCCCGGTGGCCGCCACCTACAACTCCATCGCACCCTTCAAGCTCGGCCCACACAACATCAAGTACCGGGTGATCCCCGATCCGCAGAGTTGCCCGCCCTACGAGCTGCCGGAGCAGAACACTGCCCTGCCCAACTTCCTGCGCAACGCCCTGTACCAGCAGCTGTCGCTTGACCGAGCCCCAGCCTGCTTCGCCCTGCAGGTGCAGCGGCAAGACCCGAACTACTACATGCCCATCGAAGACACCAGCGTGCAGTGGAGCGAGGACATCTCGCCGTTCGAGACGGTGGCGACCATCCATGTACCGGCTCAGGATTTCGACAGTCGCGAGCAGAACCTGACCTGCGACAACCTCTCCTTCAACCCCTGGCACGCCCTGCCGGAACATCGCCCCATCGGTGGCATCAACCGCCTGCGCAAGGCGGTGTACGAAGCCGTCAGCGTCTACCGCCACCAGCGCAACGACGCCCAGCAGGCGCACTGAAACGCCAAGGCCGCCCTCTGGCGGCCTTGTTCTTTATGGCAGGCGATGAGATCAGGCGGCCTCGGGCAACCCGCAGATCTGTGCTCGCCAGCGCCACTCGCAGACGGCCAACGCCCCCACGAACAGAGCCTCGCCGATCAGGTGAGCCAGGGCCAATGGCGCAGCATGTCCGGCGAAGCGCAGGGCCAGCGCTAGACACATGCCCATCCACAGGGTGTTGCCGATGATCAGGACATATAGCAGTGCTCTCGGCCGCTTTCGGCGTATGGCCAGCGAACCCGCATAGCCGGCGTAGAGCAGATTGACCGCGCCGATGAACAGCAGCAGCCCGTGTGGCAGGCGGTACAGCTCGCTCAGCCAGCTGGCGAGCAGCAGTACGAAGAAGCCAGCGCTGGCCGCAGCGGCGGAGTCGATCCATAACAGATGGCGAGCAATGGGCACCGTGGGCCCTCGTTGTGGCCGAAGACAGGCCTAGCCTAGCAGGCGCATGGCGCCTGCACCGACCGCAGCCCCGAAACATTATCCGCGCGCTCGGCGCGGCCCCATGACCAGCCAGTTGAACAACCCGAGCAACGGAAACAGCACCAGCAGCGCCACCCAGAGCATCTTCTGCGGGCGCCGGCTGGCGCTGCCCTGCACATGCCACAGCGCCCAAGCAGTCAGGAGCAGGTAAAGCAGCGCAGGCGCGCCGTAGAACAGCCAGTCCGGCAGATCCATCACCATTGCAGCCACGGTCACTCTCCCAGTCTATTTCTCTCTAGGAAGAGGTTTTCGCGCATCAGGTTCCCTTCTCTCGACTTGCAGAGGCCCGACGCGGACGGATAACATGCGAATGATTCTTATCTGAGACTGCGCGATCTGCGCCACCAGGGATAGTCGTCGATGTCCGCAGACGCTCCTCCGCTCCAGCAGGCACTCCACAGGCTGTACAGCGATCACCACGGCTGGCTGTTCATCTGGCTGCGGCGCAAGCTGGGTTGTGCGCACAACGCAGCGGACCTGGCGCAGGACACCTTCGTGCGCATTATTGCCTCGCGCGATGCACTCGCCGCCATGCGCGAGCCGAGAGCCTATCTGGCGACCACCGCCAAACGCCTGATCATCGACCGCAGCCGCAGGCGCCAGCTGGAAGAAGCCTACCTGCACGAATTGACACTGACCGCCGCAGTGCTGGCCGAGGCAGGATTCCGCTCACCGGCGCAGATTCACGAGACCCTCGAAGCACTGGAGCAGATCGCCTTCGTGCTCGAGGGCCTGAGCGAAAAGGCTCACCAGATATTCCTCATGTACTTCCTGGAGGACTGCAACCAGGCCGAAATTGCCCGCCGCCAGGGAATTTCCGAGCGCATGGTGCGCAAGTACCTGACCCAGGCCCTGGCTCACTGCAGCCAGGCACTGGACGTCTGAAGATGAGCTCCATCCACGAACAGGCCGCCGATTGGCTGCTGCGCCTCGACGAAGACCAGCCCAGCGATACGGAGCACGCCCGCTTCGAGGCCTGGTGCAAGGCCGATCCACGCCACGCCGAAGCCGTGGAGCGCATGCGTGGATTCGTCGGCCAGCTGCAGGGCCTGCGCGATCAACGTGCCCCGGCCCATGCCGCCCTGAACGCGGCCTTCGCCAGTCGCCGCCTGCCGCGGGGAAAACGCGGCGCCAGCGCCTTGCTGCTGGCACTGGCGTTATTCCTGCCCGCGGCCCTGGCGTGGCGCGGCCTGGAGACCGGCCACCTGATGGCGGATCTCGACACCGCACCCGGACAGTGGCGCAGCCAGGTGCTCAGCGACCAGTCACACATCACCCTGGGCGGCAATAGCGCCCTGGATGTGCGTTTCGACACAGAGCAGCGGCGCATTAACCTGCTGCGTGGCGAGGTGCTGGTAGAGGTGGCTCATGACGCCGCCCGCCCATTCATCGTCGCCACCGAACAAGGCGAGATTCGCGCCCTCGGTACTCGCTTCGTGGTCCGTAACGAGGGCGACTCCACCCTGCTGCTGATGCTCGAATCGCGAGTGGCCGCCCACGGCAGCCGCAATCCCGCCATTACCCAGATCCAGGCGGGACAGCAGGCGCGCATTCTGCTGGATGGCGTCGAGCCTCTGCCTGGCATCGACAATGCCATGGTCGAGGATGCCTGGCGCAACCGCCAACTGGTGATACAGGACCAGCCGCTGGCCCTGGTGCTCGACGAGTTGGCACGCCAGCGCCAAGGCTACCTGCACTATGACGCCGAGGAACTGGCGGACCTGCGTATCTCTGCCGTGCTACCGCTCGATGACAGCGAGCGTGCTCTGCAGCTGATCGGCGAGGCGCTGCCGATCCAGGTTCGACAGGTCACGCCCTGGCTACTGCTGGTCGAGCGCCACTGAAAAACCTTCGGGTGGTTCCGCATTGCCCGAGTGGTCCGTCAAGGAAGGAGCCAATACGAAAACAGGAAGCTCCTTCGACATGACCATGAAGTCCTCGCGCCTCAACCGGGCACCAGTCGCCCTGGCCCTCCAGCTGGCCTGCGCCAGCATCGCCTGTGTCCTGCCCGTCATACCGGCCATGGCCCAGGAGGCAGCCAACCGTCACTATGACATTCCTGCCGGCCCGCTGGGCGCAGCCCTCAACCGTTTCGCCCAACAGGCAGGAGTCGCCCTGGTGTTCCAGGAGCAAAACGTCAGCGGCCTCGGCAGCCAGGGACTGCAGGGTAGCTACGGCATCGATGAAGGCTTCGCCCGCCTGCTGCAAGGCAGCGGCTTCGCCGCCCAGCGCAGTGGCAGCGGCTACGTGCTAAAGGTCGTGCCGGCAGGCGCCAGCTCGCTGGAGCTGGCGCCGACCAGCGTAACCGGGCTGGTCCTGGGTGCGACTACCGAGGGCACCGGCTCCTACACCACTGGTGCCACGGCAACCGCGACCAAGCTGCCGCTGTCGATCCGCGAGACCCCGCAATCGGTCAGTGTGATCACCAGCCAACGCATCCGCGACCAGGACATGAACAGTCTCGAAGACGTGCTGGCCGAGGCGCCAGGCGTTCTCTACAAGAAGAAGAGCACCTCCTCCGACGAAGAGGTCGGCATCTTTTCCCGCGGCATGAAGATCGAAACCTTCCAGGTCGACGGTATCCCGACCATCTTCGAACCGTCGATGAGCAACCAGTCCAACGACATGGCCGTCTACGACAGGGTCGAGATCGTGCGCGGCTCCACCGGCCTGCTCAGCGGTACCGGTAACCCCTCGGCCACCATCAACATGGTGCGCAAACGCCCGACTCGCGAGGCGCAGGCGTCGATCCAGGGCACCGTCGGCTCGTGGGACAACTACCGCACCGAGTTCGATGTCTCCGGCCCCATGACCGAAACCGGCAACGTGCGTGGCCGCCTGGTTGGCGCCTACCAGACCGCCAACTCGTTCATCGACCGCCTGAGCACCGAACGCCAGGTCGCCTACGGGATCATCGAGGCGGACCTGACCGAACGCGACACCGTCAGCCTCGGCATCGACTACCAGGTGCGCAACTGTGACGCCTGCGCCTATTTCGGCTTCCCGGCGTTCTACAGCAATGGCGAGCGCACTGACTTCAAGCGCTCGTTCAACTCCGCGGCCGACTGGAGCTACGCCGACCGCCAACGCACCTCGATCTTCGCCACCTACGAGCACCGTTTCGACAACGACTGGCTGGCCAAAGTGGCCTACACCAACATGCGCGACGACAACGATGTCGAGTACGGCTGGTTCAGCAGCTACGGCTACCCGGACGAGCAGACCGGCGCAGGCAGCAACCTGTTCATGGCCAAATGGCCGAGCAGGCCGGAGCAGAACTCGGTCGATGCCTATGCGACCGGCCCCTTCAGCCTGTTCGGTCGCGAGCACGAACTGGTGGTCGGCGTCAGCGCCAGCAAGTACCGTAGCAACACCGGGGCCTACCCGCTGTGGTACGACTACAGCGGCAGCGGCTGGGCCCCGGCGATCCCCAACGTCCACGACTGGCACGGCGACATCGAGAAGCCGCCACTGGATCGCCAGGGCGATATCGAATACGCCCAGCGCCAGTACGCCGGCTACACCTCCGCCCGCTTCAAGCCGACCGACGATCTGTCGCTGATCCTCGGCGCGCGGGTCAGCTACTACAAGGTCGAGCAGTCGCAGATCTATTACGGCGACCCCACCGATTATGCCCCCGGCGACGGCAAGAAGCAGGAGAACGGCGAGGTCACGCCCTATGCCGGCCTGGTCTACGACCTGGACCAGCACCACTCGGTCTATGCCAGCTACACCAGCATCTTCAAGCCGCAGTCGAGCAAGACTCCGGAAGGCTCGTTCCTCGATCCGACCGAAGGCGACAGCTATGAAGTCGGGGCCAAGGGCGAGTACTACGACGGCCGCCTCAACATCACCGGCGCGCTGTTCGAGTCCAAGGTCAGCAACTACCCGGTTGGCACCGGCATTTACTTCGACAATGGCGAGGAAGCAGTACAGGCCGCCGACCTCAAGGTACGCGGCGTGGAGCTGGAGGTCGGCGGCGAGTTGCTGCCAGGCTGGCAGGTGCAGGCTGGCTACAGCCACGTGAACACCTATTACCCGCAAGGCGTTGACGTCAACGTGGGCTTCCCGCGCAACAGCATCAAGCTGTTCACCACCTACAACCTGCAGGGCGAGCTGAACCGCCTGACCCTGGGCGGCGGTGTGCGCTGGGAGAGCGAAACCAGCTATGGCAACACCGAGGTCATCCCCGGCACCACGCTGGAAGCCACGCAGGGCAGCTACGCCATCGTCGACCTGCTGGCACGCTACCGCTTCGACGAGCACTTCACCGGCACGGTCAACGTCAACAACCTGTTCGACAAGGAGTACTACGCCAGTACCAGCGTCTACAGCGACCTGTATGGCGAGCCGCGCAGCCTGAGCGCCACCCTGCGCTGGGAATACTGAAAGAAGTCGGTCGCCGCAGCCTGTGGCGACCGGCCACCCATCAGAAACGCGTCAGATCAATCACCGCGAAGCTGGCCACCGTGTCGTGCCCCACCAGGTACCCTCCTTCACGGGCCAGACCGATGGTCTGCATCCCCGCTTGCTGGGCTGCGTCCAGCTCCTCGACGACATCGGAAAGGAACAGGATCTCGTCGCCCGGCACGCCGATGGCCTCGGCGATGTTGAGGTAGGAGCGGGCCTCACGCTTGGGGCCGCTGGCGGTGTCGAAATAGCCGTCGAACAACGAACTCAGGTCGCCGGCAACGGAGCAGCCGAAGAGCAGCTGCTGGGCCTGCACCGAGCCGGAGGAGTACACGTACAGGGCATAGCCTTCCTCGTGCCAGCGCCTGAGCGCCTCCACTGCGTCCGGGTAGACGTGGCCCTTGAGCTGGCCTGCCTCGTAGCCCTGCTTCCAGACCATGCCCTGCAGGGTCTTGAGTGGCGTTGCCTTGCGATCTTCGACGATCCACTGCAGCAGTATTTCGATGACCTGGATCAGGTCCGCCCCCGCCTCGCCGCTCTCGGCGCGCACCGCATCCAGCTGCGCGGCCACGGCCGGTTCCTGCGCATGCTCGAGGACGAACTGCGGCAGATGCTCGAAGGCATAGGGGAACAGCACGTCGAAGACGAAGCTCACCGCGCTGGTGGTGCCTTCGATGTCGGTGAGGATGGCCCTGATCGGCATGGACTTCAGTCTTCCAGGCGCGGGAAGCGGCTGGCGATGTCGTCGCCGGTGAAGCTGGCGACCCAGCCCTCGGGATTGTTGAACAGGCGAATGGCCACGAAGTGCGGGAACTCGCCCATGTCGAACCAGTGGCGGGTGCCGGCCGGCACCGAGATCAGGTCGTTCTTCTCGCACAGCACGGCGTACACGTAGTCATCGATGTGCAGGGTGAACAGGCCACGGCCGGCGACGAAGAAGCGCACCTCGTCCTCGCCATGCTGGTGCTCGTCGAGGAACTTGGCGCGCAGCTCGTCCTTCTGCGGATGCTTGCGGTCCAGGCTGATCACGTCGACGGTGACGTAGCCACGCTCTGCCTTGAGCTGGTCGATCTGCGCACGGTAGGCGGCGATCACCTCGTCCTGGCTGGCACCCGGTTGGATCGGTGCCGCGGCCTGCCAGCGCTCGAAGCGCACGCCGACCTCGCCCATAGTGGCGGCGATGTCCTCGGCATGGGTCAGCACCTTGTTCGGCACGTCAGGGCTGGACTGATGGTAAACGGTCAGGCTGCTCATTGCATTTCCTCTACGGGATTCTCAGCGCTGCAGGGCGCGTACTTTCAGTTCGCACTCGAACAGGAATTCGAAGGCCTCGACCTGGCGCAGGCAGTCGGCGATGGTCGCGCCCCAGGTGTACAGGCCGTGGCCACGGATCAGATAGCCGACGCAATCGGAGCGCTCGTCCAGCCAAGGCTGCACCTTGGCGGCCAGGCGGGCGATGTCCTGATCATTGTCGAAGATGGGCACCAGCACCTGGCTCTCGTGGGTATCAATGCCGGCGAAGGCCTTCTGCAGCTCATAGTCGGCGAACACCAGGGAGTCGGCCAGGGTCAGGCGCGACAGTACGGTGGCGTTGACCGAATGGGTGTGCAGCACGGCGCCGATCGCAGGCTTCCAGCGGTACAGCTGGGTGTGCAGCAGGGTCTCGGCCGAGGGCTTCTTGCCTGGCTCCAGGCTGTTGCCGTCGAGGTCGGTGGCCAGCACATCGTCCTCGCCCAGCTCGCCCTTGTGCTTACCGGAGACGGTCAGCAGCGCCTGGTCGGCCGCCAGGCGCGCCGAGTAGTTGCTACTGGTGGCCGGCGACCAGCCTCGGCCATACAGGAAGCGCCCGGCCTCGATGATCTGGCGGGTCAGTTGTTCACGGTTCATGCCCGCTCCTCATGCAAACGGATGGCAATGATAAAGGCCGCAGCCAGGGCGACCAAGCTGGCGATGGCGAAGGTCCAGCTCGGGCCCAGGTCGACCCAGCTGTAGCCGGCGTACAGCGCGCCCAGGGCGCCGCCGGTGCCGGCCAGCGCCGCGTACAGCGCCTGGCCCTGGCCCTGCTGGTTGGGCCCGAAGCTGCGCTGGACGAAATGGATGGCCGCCGCATGGAAGCTGCCGAAGGTGGCGGCGTGCAGCAATTGGGCGAACAGCAGCACGCCCAGGTGATCGGCCAGGTTGCCCAGCAGCAACCAGCGCAGCGCCGCCAGCAGGAAGCTGGCCGCCAGCACCCAGCGCACCGAGAAGCGTGTGAGGATGCGCGCCATGAACAGGAACAGCACGATCTCCGCCACCACGCCCAGCGCCCACATCTGACCGATGAAGCCGCGCTCATAGCCGAGTTGTTCCAGGTGCAAGGTGAGGAAGGTGTAGTACGGGCCATGCGACAGCTGCATCAGGCACACGCAGAGGAAGAAGGCCGGCACACCAGGGCGCAGCAGCTGGGCGAGGAAACCACCCTCGCCGCCCTGCCCGGCCCGCGCCTGCGGCACGGCGTTGGGCACCCACAGGGTGCCGACCAGAATGCCGGCGAGGATCAGCACCACCATGACCGGGAACAGCCCCGGACTGAAGCGCTGGAACAGCGCGCCCAGACCGATCACCGCGACGATAAAGCCGATCGAGCCCCACAGGCGGATCTGCGAGTAGCGCGCAGTCTGCTCCTGCAGATGCGCCAGGGTGATCACCTCGAACTGCGGCAGCACCGCGTGCCAGAAGAACGCGTGCAGCGCCATCACCAGGGCCAGCCAGGCGTAGCTCTGGTCGACGAAGATCAGGGCGAAGCTGAGCAGCGTGCACAGCGCGCCGAAGCGCACGATGCGCAGGCGCTGGCCGCTGCGGTCACCCAGCCAGCCCCACAGGTTGGGCGCCAGGCAGCGCATCAGCATGGGAATGGCCACCAGCTCGCCGATGCGTGCCGGCGAGAAGCCCAGGTGCTGGAAATACAGCGGCAGGAAGGGCGCGGTGGCGCCCAGCATGGCGAAGTAGAAGAAGTAGAACGCGGACAGCCGCCAGTACGGCAGCGGCTGGCCGGTCACAGCTGCGGCAGTACCGGGGTGTTGACCCGCACGTCGGCGTTCTGTGCGCGGTGGCGCAGCAGGTGGTCGAGCAGCACGATGGCCATCATCGCCTCGGCGATCGGCGTGGCGCGGATGCCGACGCAGGGGTCGTGGCGACCCTTGGTGATCACGTCCACCGGGTTGCCGTCGACGTCGATGGAGCGGCCCGGCGTGGTGATGCTGGAGGTTGGTTTGAGCGCCAGGTGGGCGACGATCGGCTGGCCGCTGGAGATGCCACCGAGGATGCCGCCGGCGTTGTTGCTAAGGAAACCTTCTGGGGTCAGCTCGTCGCGGTGCTCGGTGCCGCGCTGGGCCACCGAGGCGAAACCGGCGCCGATTTCCACACCCTTAACCGCGTTGATGCTCATCAGCGCGTGGGCCAGATCGGCGTCCAGGCGGTCGAAGATCGGCTCGCCCAGGCCCGGCATCACGCCTTCGGCGACCACGGTGATCTTCGCACCGACGGAATCCTGGTCACGGCGCAACTGGTCCATGTAGGCCTCCAGCTCCGGCACCTTGTCCGGGTCGGGGCTGAAGAAGGCGTTCTGCTCGACACTGTCCCAGGTCTTGAACGGAATCTCGATCGGGCCCAGCTGGCTCATGTAGCCACGCACCTGGATGCCCAGACCGGCCAGCACCTTCTTCGCCACAGCGCCGGCGGCGACACGCATGGCGGTCTCGCGGGCCGAGCTGCGGCCGCCGCCACGGTAGTCGCGGATGCCGTACTTGTGGTGGTAGGTGTAGTCGGCGTGGGCCGGGCGGAACAGATCCTTGATCGCCGAGTAGTCCTTGGACTTCTGATCTGTATTGCGGATCAGCAGGCCGATCGGGCAGCCAGTGGTCTTGCCCTCGAATACCCCGGAGAGGATTTCGACTTCGTCGTCTTCCTGGCGCTGGGTAGTATGGCGGCTGGTGCCCGGCTTACGGCGGTCGAGGTCGCGCTGCAGGTCTTCCAGGGACAGCTCGATGCCCGGCGGGCAACCGTCGACGATGGCGACCAGGGCCGGGCCATGGCTCTCGCCAGCGGTGGTGACGGTGAACAGCTTGCCGTAGGTGTTGCCGGACATGCAGGGCGCTCCGCGAAATCTGCCTCGAACAAAGGTCGGCGAGTATACCGCCGGTGCCCGGCCAGTTCACCTGCGAAGGAATGCAGATACGGGCAAATGGCAGTTAGCCAGCCTGCAGTTGCGCCGAAACTTGCCGATAATGCCTGTATGCACGCCCAAGGACGCCGAGATGAGCGAAGCCGACGCCCAACAACCCGAAGAACAGACCGAACAGCCAGCACAGCCCCACCCCTGGGAAGGGCTGGATGCGGAGCACTGGCAATTGCTGCGCCTGGCGCCACTGCCGACCGACCGCGATACCGGCGTGCGCCCACTACGCTTCGTTCGTCTGGGGCGCGTTGAGCGGCACAGCAATGAGCAGAGCCTGCTGCGGTTGACAGTCGATGTTCCCGGCCAGCGCCGGCGTCGCGAGCAGAATCTGCTTGAGGTCTGGGCAGACCATCGCAGCCGCGAAGTACGCTTCGGCTCCGAGAAAGGGCTGCAGATCGACCCGATAAACCGTGGCCTGGGTCGTTTTCTGCTCGCCCAGGGCATCGCCTGGGCTCGTCAGCGCTGGGGCAGCTACACGGTCGAAAGCGGCTCGCTGTCGGTGAAGGATGTGCTCAGCGAAGACGCACGTCTGCGTCGCGATCACTTCCTGCGCATCCAGGGTTTCGAGGTCACCTATCAGGATCTGGCACAGGTCAAGGCCAGCTATGCCGCCAGCAGGGTCAGCGTACTCAACCCGGAGTGGGACAAGGAAAAAGTCCAGGTCATCGATCTGCTCGACTGCGGCGCGATGCTGCAACAGGCCGACCAGAACCTGCACGAACAACAGGTCAAGATCACCAAGCTGGAACGCCGCGTCGACGTACTCAAGCGTGAGGACAGCGGCCTGCGTTTCACCATCGCCTGCCTGGTAGCACTGGCGCTGTTCCAGGCCGGCCTACTGATCTGGATCGCCACGCGCTGACTCGATCTGCTGCGCGTCGTTCGCGGCGCCGAAACGGGCCAGCGGCGCGACCCTCCGGGCTGCTCATGTGCAACCGTTAACTCCGCATCCGCGCTCCGCTGGCTCGCCTGCACTTCCCTGTGGGCCAGCCTTCGGCTGTTACTCCCACTGAGCTGTTGCGCCCTGCCCCCCGGTTCGCGAGATCGACGATCCTGGGATTCGGATCAGCCGTTGAGGCGCGAGCGGAACAGCCGTTGGTATTCACGGCATTGAGCCGCTGCCAGCAGGAACACGCCGTGGCCACCCTGCTCGAACTCCAGCCAGGTGAAATCCACCTCCGGGTACAGCGCCTCGACATGCACCTGGCTGTTGCCTACCTCGACGATCAGCACACCTTTCTCGGTCAGGTGATCGGCGGCCTCCGCCAGCATGCGCCGGACCAGATCAAGACCATCATCGCCACAGGCCAGGCCCAGCTCCGGCTCATGCTGGTACTCGGCCGGCATTTCGGCGAAGTCTTCGGCATCCACATACGGTGGATTGGAGACAATCAGGTCGAAGCGCTGCCCTGGCAGGCCCTCGAAGCCATCGCCCTGCACGGTGTAGACCCGTTCCTCCAGGCTATGGCGCTCGATGTTCTGGTTCGCCACCTCCAGGGCATCGAAAGACAGATCGCCCAACACCACCTCGGACTCGGGGAAGGCATAGGCGCAGGCGATGCCGATGCACCCTGAGCCGGTGCACAGGTCGAGGATGCGCATGGGCTCTGCCGGCAGCCAGGGCTCGAATCCCGCGCCGATCAACTCGGCGATCGGAGAGCGCGGCACCAGGACACGCTCGTCGACCATGAAGGGCAGCCCGCAGAACCAGGCCTCCCCCAGCAGGTAAGCTGTCGGCACGCGTTCCTCGACGCGTCGACGAATCAGCTCCAGTACATGCTGCTGCTCATCCTCCTCCAAACGACAGTCCAAGTAGCTGTCGGCCGTCTCGAACGGCAGATGCAAAGCCCCCAATACCAGTTGGCGGGCATCATCCCAGGCATTGTCGGTGCCGTGGCCGAAGAACAGGTCGGCTGCGTGGAAACGGCTGACAGCCCAGCGGATATGGTCGCGCACGGTGCGCAGGCGGGATGGAGACACGGTCATTACCTCAAAAAACGATGCGCGATTCTAACAGGCCACCGCTGCCACCGTGGTGACTAGCCCTCCTCGCAGGTAAGCGCCCATGGCGCGGTCGCACGAATAATCACCCGCTCCGAGGCTTCGCCCAGCAAGCGAATCGGCACAAAAGGTTCACAGATCGCGCTGGCGAGCAGAGAATAGACGCATCGCTGTTATGAGGAGCCCTCCCATGTCCGATCCGAAAACCCTGTTCCAACTGCTCGGACGCGGTTATGCCCCTGCCACTCTCGGCAAGGCTACCCTGCTGGTCATCGATGCGCAGGAGGAATACCGCAGTGGTGCACTCCAGCTTCCCGATATCGAAGCGGCTATCGCCGAGATCGCCACACTGATGAATGCCGCACGCAATCTAGGCGCACCGGTGGCACATGTTCGCCACCTGGGCATTCCCGGCGGTCTGCTCGACCCGCAAGGCCCCCGCGGCTACTTCATCGAAGGTCTGTCGCCCCTGCCCGGCGAACCTGTGGTGGAGAAGCGCCTGCCGAACGCCTTCGCTGGCACCGATCTGCATGAGCGCTTGCAGCAGCTCGGCCATCTGGATCTGATCATCTGCGGTTTCATGACCCATTCCAGCGTGAGCACCACCGTGCGCGCGGCCAAGGATTATGGATATCGCTGCACCCTGGTGGACGCCGCTTGCGCTACCCGCGACCTGCCCTACGACGGCGAGCTGATTCCGGCTCGCGCGCTGCACCGCATGACCCTGGCGGCGCTTGCCGACAACTACGCGATGGTAGTACCGCAGGCTCGGGCACTGATCTAGCCGAAGACTCGACTGGAACCCCACAAGGACAGCGCCGGTCATAGCGCCGATAGCTCAGGAGGAAGAATCGGGATGAAGTTGTCCGACGATGGTTTTGATGCACGCCGCCTGCGGCCTCGCGGCGCCGGCGGATGGCGATGGCGCTGCCTGGGAGCCCTGGCGGCGCTTTGCGCAGCGTTTGGGGTAATGCTCAGCATGGCTGGCGCAGCCACCTTGCTTGGTCGCCCTTCGGCGATGGGGCCAATGAACGACAGCATCGGCTCGGCTATTGCTCTGGTGTTGTTCGGCCTGTTTCTACTGTGGGGCGGCGTGTATGTCTGGCGTCGCTGCCGTCGGCGTCTGCGGCGGCGCTATAGCGATGACCTGAGTATGTCCCCGCATTTGCTGAAAAAGCACGACTGAAGCCGCTAAAATCGCCTCTCCCGTGGAGGCCCTTAATGCAAGACGACGATTTTTCCCTGTTTCAGTCCGCCGTGCGTGGCGTCAAGCCGATCAACCATGATCGTGCGGATACCGGCAAGCCCAAGGCCGACCGCCAACGCATCAACACGCTGCGCCAGGCCGCAACGGTCAAGGCCGAAGCAACCAGGGTGGACGGCCTTTCCGATCAGTTCGTCATTGATGTGGGCGCAGAGGACGAGCTGTATTGGGCACGAGACGGCGTACAGGATGGTCAGATGCGCAAGCTCAAGGCGGGCCAGGTGCCCTTCGAAGGGAGCCTCGACCTGCACGGAATGACCGTTGAAAAAGCACGCGAAACCCTCTGGAGCTTCTTCGACGAAGCCGCCCGCATGGAAGTACGCTGCGCACGCGTGACCCACGGTAAAGCGGTACGTACCGATGGCAAGCGCCCCATGATCAAGAGCCACGTCAATACCTGGCTGCGCCAGCACCCGCAGGTGCTAGGCTTCACCTCCTGCCTGCCCCGGCACGGTGGCACTGGCGCCGTATATGTACTGCTCAAGCGCACTATGCTCGAGGGCAGAGACGAATTCTGATCAATCGATAAACGTGGCGAACGGCCATCAGCCAACCCGCGCCAGCAATAGCGGGCCGCCAAACCACTCCAGATGAAAGCCGATCAGGCCGCACGAACCGTAGTAATCGAACACTACCCGCCACTCGCCCAGCGCCGACCCTGCATGCATCACAGGCGCTCGCCACCGACGCGCACATGCTCGGATCATGACGGCCAGTGCCAGCGGGCATCGTCCAGGCGACCATGCACTTCGCCTGCACGTGGCAGTTGCCCTCTCCCTCTACAAACACCCTGAACCGGTTGGCACCCTCGCAGAGGCCGGGTTGCTGGTATCGTCGGCAAAACGCATAATGAGATTTATTTTCAATAACACGTAGCACCAAGGAGTATCGGTGCCTCACGCCCTTCCCTCTCCGCGTCGCCAGGAACTGCACGAGCTCTACGTCGATCATCACGCCTGGCTGCTGAACTGGCTACACCAGCGCCTGCAGCATCGCGAGACAGCCGCAGACCTGATGCAGGACACATTCCTCCAACTGATCGGCCGCCCTCCTGTCATCAGTGAGCTGAGGCAGCCCAGAGCCTGGCTGACGACCGTGGCCAAGGGACTGATGGTCGATCGCGTACGCCGGCAACGCCTTGAGCGGGCCTACCTCGAAGCGCTGGCGAGCCAGCCTGAGGCAACCGAGGTATCCCCCGAAGATCGCCTGCTACTGCTCGAAACACTGATACGTATCGATGCCCTGCTCGATGGTCTGCCATCGAAGGTACGCAACGCCTACCTGCTCTCGCGTCTGGAAGGCATGCCCTACCGCGACATCGCCACCCGGCTGGGGACGAGCCTGAGTTCGGTCGAAAAGTACATGGCCACCGCCATGCGCCACTGCTACCAGGCCCGCTGGTCATGAGCACGGCGCACTGGAGTGACGACGAACTGGAACAGGCCATCACCTGGCTGGTCCGCTTGCGCTCCGGAGAAGCCCCCGACGAGACCTGGCAGGAGTGCACCAGCTGGCGAACCGCCAGCCCCGCTCACGAAGCGGCCTGGCAGGCTCTGCTGGCCAGCGAGGAGTTGTTCGAGCTAGCCCCGCCACAGGCCCGGATCGCACAACTGGCCCTGCAGGACCGCACTCGCAGCAAGATCTCCAGGCGCCAGACCCTCAAGCTCCTGGGCCTGGTCGGTGCAAGCGCAGGGGCCGGCTGGCTGGCACTGGGCACGCCGACAGGAACAAGCGAATTCGCCACAACCGTCGGCCAACGAAGCAGCTTTTCGCTGGCCGAACATACCCACCTCTGGCTGAACACGGACAGCTCGGCAGACCGGCAGGTGGATTCGCAGCCTCCCCGTATCCTGCTGCAGCGTGGTCAGATCCAGGTGGCTCATCATGCTCCGACACTTCCCGCGCTGCAGGTGCGCAGCGGAGAGTTGCTGCTGGAAACGCGCAGCGCACGCTTCGACCTGCACCAACAGGGCAAGCTCCATCGTCTGGCCATTCTGGACGGTACGGTCGAAGTGCGGACAGCCCACCAGCCCATGTCCCGCCTTACGGTAGGGCAGGAATGGCAGATCAGCACCAGCGGTCTCCATCCCGTGTCGGATGGCGTGCTGATACCCGGCACCTGGGTTCAGGGGCAACTGGTCGTCAAACGCATCCCGCTAGCCCAGCTGGTTGCCGAACTGGCGCGCTACCGTAACGGCTGGTTGCTGTGCTCGGGCGACGTCGCCGAGCTGCCGGTCTCCGGCGTTTTCCAGCTGGACGATATCGAACGGTCACTTGATGCCCTGAGCGCCTCCCTGCCGGTAAAGACCCAGCGCCTGTCCAGTCTATGGACGCGCATCGTACCTGCCTGAAAACTTCCGTCACTCCATTACGGGTTTCGCTCAGCTCTTCGACATTAGAGAAAACCACTGTCTCGTCGAAGGAGCTTCTTGTCCATGCATCACCGCAAACATCACCTCGCGCTCGCCCTGCAAGCCGCCCTCGCAGGGAGTGGCCTGGGCCTACCCGCCATGAGCGCCTGGGCCGAGCCCGCAGTCATCGCCTATGACCTGCCGAGGTCGACTCTGGAAGAGTCCCTGAGCCGACTCGCCCAGCAGGCAGGCATCACCCTGCCACTGGATCCGGCACTGCTCGCAGGCAAGCAGGCCCCCACTCTGAATGGCGAATACAACGTCAGGCAGGCTCTGGATCGCCTGCTGCAGGACAGCGGACTGAAAGCCCGACAAATCGACGAACGCATCTGGGCTCTGGAACCGATCAAGAATGCCACGTTCAATCTGGAGAACATGGTCATCACCGCCAGCCAGACTCATCACAATGAACTCACTGCCCCCGCCAGCGTCAGCGTGATCGGCCACGAGCAGCTGCAACAGATGCAGGCCCTGGATCTCGGCGAGGCGGTAGCCAAGGTACCTGGGGTCAATGTCACCGCCTCCTCCACCTACGGCCGCCACAAGATCAAGATGCGCGGCCTCGACTCCGACTACACCCTTCTGTTGGTCAACGGTCGCCGCATCAACTCACGCGATGCCCTGACCAGCGCCTATGCCAACGATTTCGATCTTTCGGCCATTCCCCTGAGCGCAGTAGAACGGATCGAAGTCATCCGGGGCCCGATGTCCTCCCTGTACGGTGCCGATGCGATGGGCGGTGTGATCAACGTGATTCTGCTCCGCCCCGGCAATCGGGCCGAAGGAACGATTAGCTACAGCTACCAGCACACGCCGTCGGGCGAAGGCGGCGACATTCATAGCAGCTCGATGTACGCCAGCGGGCCGTTAATCGAAGATCGCCTGCTCGGCAACCTGGTGCTCAACGGCAGCGACCAGGCCGCCTGGAAATCCAGCATGACCACCAACGACCGCGCCCATGCCCGGGAGCAACGGCAGAACTGGGCGCTCATGTCCAACCTCACATGGCTGCTCAACGACACCCAAGAGCTGGAACTGGACTTCAGCGCCCGCAACGATCAGCGCGACGGCGTGTGGAACAACTCCAACGTCAGCTTCCCGCGCAACCAGCAGGAAATGGAACGCTACACCTTCGGTCTGACGCATAACGCACAACTACAGAATGCCAGCACCCGCCTGCGCTACTACCACGAGCAAGTGAACCTGGACGACGACTCGCAACTGACTACTACGTTGCGCGGCATGGTCGGTGACGTCCGGCAGCGCAACCAGACGCTGGATGGCCAGATCAGCGGCGATCTCGGAAACCACCTGCTCACCGCGGGGGCCGAGTACCGCCACACCTTGCTCGAACACAATCAGAACCTCAACGGCGAGGAGGCCACGGACTTCCAGCGCGCACTCTACGTGCAAGATGAAATCGGCCTGGGCGACCTGCGCCTGACCCTCGGCAGCCGCCTGGACGACCACAAGTCATTCGGCTCCGAGTTCAGCCCACGCGCCTACGCCGTCTATTCGCTGACCGACGAGTGGGTGATCAAGGGCGGAGTGGGCAAGGCATTCAAGGCCCCGAGCATCAGCCAGTCTGATCCAAGCTACGCCATCGCCGCCTGCCGGGGTCGCTGCGTGGTCGCCGGCAACCCGGACCTGAAGCCGGAAACGGCGACGTCCTATGAAATAGGTACCCTGTACCAGGGAGAACACCTCGAACTCGGTGCCAACCTGTTCTACAACGATATCGAAGACATGATTCTGGCCGACGGCTGGCGGGCCGGGCACATGCCGTCCGTACTGACCTACTACAACATCAGTAGCGCCCGTACCCGCGGCGTCGAGCTGTTCTCCAAGACCCAACTGGCAGATGGCCTGGGGCTGTCCGTCAACTACACCCTGACCGAGGCAGAGGATCGAGACACCGGCGGCGACCTGCGCCAGGTACCACGACATACAGGCAATATCGACCTGAGCTGGCAGGCCTCCCCACGCTGGCAGGCTCAGTTGGGCTATCAATACATCGGCAGCCAGCTGCTGCGCAACACCATCAGCAACAGGGATGTAGACAGCGGCGCCTATCACCTGGTCAACCTGGGCACCCAGTACCAGTTGACCCCACAACTGAGCCTCAACGGCGGGATGAAGAATCTTGGCGACGCCAAGCGTGATTCGGCCGCGCGCGACAGCGACTACATAGAACAGAGCCGGACCCTTTACGCAGGCTTCACCCTAGCGTTCTGAACCGCCATCGGCAGAAGCAAGTGGCAAAGGCGCAAATGCCGATGTCACTCGCTGCCATTGCTCGGGGTACAAAAAAGCCGGCCACGAAGGCCGGCTATTCTTTTTCGGGCGCCCGGCCAGAAAGGCCATGACTCCACGGATTGGTGCCCGAGGCCGGGGTCGAACCGGCACGACGGTTAAGTCGGGGGATTTTCTTACCACTTCGACTTTCGCCGCCAGCCAAGGACTGTTCGTGGTCTGGAGCACGCCTTCACCTTAGCCCGGAAGCCTTAGGTGCCCGCCGTCTGCTCTCTACACCTTCCCGGGCTCGTCGAGTCCGGGCTTGGCTCGGCGTTGGCTCGAATGCCAGGGCATCCAGGGCGTTCGCCGAATTTGACGGGCGTCACCTCGGAGGTTTCCCTCTGAGGGCTCAAATTGCTTTCAAGTCCCCTGTGTCTACCGATTTCACCACTCGGGCGTCTGGATCAGACTGGAGCGACATACATCACACCCGGTGCACGCTGACACCGAGCTGCTAGAGAGGCCCGTAATCGGGGCCGTGTAGCGAGGGCAGGACTATATACATCCAGCACCAGCCGGGCAAGGCTCCAAGAGCGGAACAAACCGACGCATATCAATGACGTACGAGCGATCGATGCCAACTGGCCGGGGAACGCAGCCCATCGGCTGGCAAAGATGAGGCACTGAGGGATGATTGCTGCAGGCGGCTCTCGTCGACCGATGCGCCGCCATCCTTAGCGGCACCGCGGAATCGTCCACCGCACCGCGCAACTCCTTTTCGTGCTCTAGGGGAGCGTGCTGGCCCACCCGAAAAGGACCTGCGCGAGCGGTAACGACCGCAAACATTGACCCACCGAGGCCGCAGGAGTTCGGGAGAGATATCGGAAATGACACAATTGAAAATTGATTGACGGTACCAGCCAAGCCGCAACCAGCCTGGTCAGGGTGCTAGAAATCGCCGCCGAACAGTCGGAGACCATCAACGAAAAGGCCCAGCGAAGCTGGGCCTGACCTGTAAACGCCCCGAGCCTTGGGGCAAGCGCACTGGCGCTAGTAATACTGAGTCTAGCTGGGCCTATGGCAAATGCCAGTATTAGAACTAGAGGCTCAGTTCGCGATTGGACGCTTTGAGGAACTCGCGCTTGAGGTCTTCGTAGGTATGTACAGCCGGGAACTGCGGGAATTCGCGAATCACGTTTTCCGGCGCATGGAACAGGATGCCCGCGTGTGCCTCGCTGAGCATGGTGGTGTCGTTGTACGAGTCGCCAGCAGCGATAACGCGGTAGTAGAGGCTCTTGAAGGCGATCACCGACTGGCGCTTGGGGTCCTTCTGGCGCAGCTGATAGCTCACCACTCGATCAGTCTCGTCGGTGATCAGCTTGTGGCACAGCAGAGCCGGGAAGCCCAGTTGGCGCATCAGCGGCTGGGAGAACTCGTAGAAAGTGTCGGACAGGATCACAACCTGGAAGCGCTCGCGCAGCCAGTCGACAAACTCCACAGCACCTTCCAGCGGCTTGAGAGTAGCGATCACTTCCTGAATATCTTTCAGCTTCAGGCCGTGCTCATCGAGGATGCGCAGGCGCTGCTTCATCAGCACGTCGTAGTCGGGAATATCGCGGGTGGTGGCCTTGAGCGCGTCGATACCGGTTTTTTCGGCGAAGGCGATCCAGATTTCTGGAACCAGTACACCTTCGAGGTCGAGGCAGGCGATTTCCACGGGCGTCTCCTAAATGCGATGGGCTGTCGAGGGCCGGCACTCTAGCAGCATGGCCGGGCGCCGGTAAACCGGGCCGCGCCGGTGGTTGAGGTGGTCTCAGACTGGTAACATCCTCGCCCCTGAATTCACTGCCCACAGGACCGCTCAGATGACGTTCGATCTGGCCGCTATCAACACCGAACTCGGAAAAGACGCCGAAAAACTCGTGGAATGGGCCCTGGGCCTGGGCAAGACGGCGATCTGCACCACCAACTTCCGCCCCTTCGAGGCGGTCATCCTGCACATGGTCACGCGCGTCAAACCAGATATCCAGGTGATCTGGATGGATAACGGCTATAACACCGAAGCGACCTACAAATTCGCCGATGAAGTGAGCAAGCAGCTCAACCTCAACCTCAAGACCTACCTGCCGCTGCGCTCGCGCGCCCACCGCGAGGCCATCGACGGCCCAGTACCGGGCCTGGACGATCCACGCCACGCCGCCTTCACCGAGGAGGTCAAACTGGAGCCTTTCGCCCGAGCCCTGCGCGAAGCGGCACCAGAAGTCTGGTTCACTGCACTGCGTGCCAGCGATACCGCCGTGCGTGCACAGATGGACCCGGTGAGCGTCAACCCAGACGGCCTGATCAAAGTCGCTCCGCTGCTGCACTGGAGCTCCAAGGAGCTGTACGAATATCTGGTGAAGCACAACTTGCCGAACAACTTCGATTACTTCGACCCAACCAAGGGCGAAGATAATCGCGAGTGCGGCCTGCACATCAGCCATTGATCTCGCAGAATGAAAAAGGGCGCCCGAAGGCGCCCTTTTTCATTCCTACAAGAATCAGTGCACGGGCAGCTCGACACCGTCAAACAGCTCGTCCAGCTCGGCCTTGGTGTGGCACTGCACGGCCTTGGCCAGTACATCGCGGGTCAGGTGGGGAGCAAACTTCTCGATGAAGTCGCACATGAAGCCACGCAGGAAGGTGCCGCGACGGAAACCGATCTTGGTGATGCTGGACTCGAACAGCTCGCTGGCATCAAGGATCACCAGGTCGTTGTCGAGCTTCGTGTCCACCGCCATGCGCGCCACGATGCCGACGCCCAGACCCAGACGCACGTAGGTCTTGATCACGTCGGCGTCCGCCGCCGTGAATACCACCTTGGGCGTCAGACCTTTATGGCTGAAGGCCTCGTCCAGTTTGGAGCGACCGGTGAAGCCGAACACATAGGTGACGATCGGATGCTCGGCCAGCGCTTCCAGGGTCAGCTTCGGCAGCTTGGTCAGCGGATGGCCTTGGGGCACGATCACGCAACGGTTCCAGCGGTAGCAGGGCATCATCACCAGATCGTTGAACAGTTCCAGGCCTTCGGTGGCGATGGCGAAGTCTACGGTGCCGTCGGCCGCCATTTCGGCGATCTGCGTCGGCGAACCCTGATGCATGTGCAAAGCCACTTCCGGGTACTGTTTGATGAATCCGCTGATCACCGGCGGCAGCGCATAGCGCGCCTGGGTATGGGTGGTGGCGATGGACAGTGTGCCCTTCTTCTCGTTGGAGAATTCCTGGGCGATCTGCTTGATGCTCTCCACCTTGCGCAGGATTTCCCCGGCGGTGGTGATAATACGCTCGCCTGCTGGCGTGACACGGGTCAGATGCTTGCCACTACGTGCGAAGACTTCGACTCCCAGCTCATCCTCCAGCAAGCGGATCTGCTTGCTGATGCCGGGCTGCGAGGTGTAGAGGCTCTGCGCAGTAGCAGAGACATTGAGGTCATGATGCGCCACTTCCCAGATGTAGCGCAGTTGCTGCAGCTTCATAGAAATCCCTCAAAGCAGATAGACGCCGCCCGAATTGCCAACGCAGCGATATAACCATATTAACGGTTTAGAGATTAAAACTAGACGATTTTTTGAGTCTTGCATGCCGTTCGTCTAACGGTTAGCGATAAGGACCGCTAACGGTGCTGCAGCATCGGCACCAGATAGACAGGCGTTTCAGCCAATTGCAGCAGTCGCGCAGCTGTCCTGCCCAGAGGAATATCCTGCGCTGCGCCATGGCTGTGACTGCCTACGACCAACAGATCGACCCCGAGTTTCCGGGCCTCGTCGAGAATCACCTGAGCCGGGTCCCCCTGTGCCACCCGCACGCTGCGGACGATCTGCATATCCTGCTGGGTCTCGCCCATTTCATCGCGAAAGCCTTCGAGCACGCGCTGCTCGATGCTGGCCATCACAGTGGTAAGACCCTTGCTACGCAACTCCTGCAGGGTCTTTTCATCCAGATAGGTGTTAAGCACCGATTCGGCGAACAAGCCCAGCGGCTCGACGGCGTGCACCACATGCAACTCGGCCTGAAACGCCTTGGCCAATGACAAGGCGTGCTGAAGCACATAGGGCGCATAGAGCCCTAGGTCGGTGGCGTAGAGAATGGAGCGAATCATGCGGCCTCCCTGACTTCCTGCTAGGGCCAATCTGAGCTTAGCAGCGCCAATAGACGACTGACTCAAGCGACATCACGCCGACGAAACCGTCACTCCGATGAGCTGAGGAAACGCAGGGTCTGATAGAGCATGCGCATCCTCGGCAATTCACAGCCAGCCAAATCGGCAGCCGCAAGCGGAGCAGCATAGATGGCATCCAGCTCCAGAGGCCGGCGATGCTTGAAGTCGTGATGCATGCTGGGCAGGTAATCCGGCATCTGCTCGGTCACGGCCAACAACTTTTCTGCGTACCCATCAGGCAGGTGATACCCGCAGGATGCCGCTCCATGCACTACTTCCTGCATCAGCGCCAGAATCAGCGCACGGCTGTCGGCACTGGCCATAAGTCGTGTAGTGCCCGCATCCAACAGAACCGAGAGACCGTTGTACGGTACATTCCATACCAGCTTCTGCCAGCGAGCCTGCTGGAGGTCTGCCATGGCGGTCGACTCGAGCCCTGCGGAACGAAACAGCGAAGCCCCCTCCTCGACCACCGCCCGACGCTCGTCGGCAGTCGAAACCGGCCCGGAGTGATAACCCAGATTCACGGCGCCCAACGCCTGGTGCTCAATCACGCCCGGCGCTGCCCGATGTGTACAAATAAAGCAGAGTCCACCCAGCAGATGCAGCGAGTCCGGTAGCAGCGGCCGCAACTGGTCCTCGACGGCAAGGCCATTTTGCAGCAGAACCACCCTGGCACCCGGCGCACCCACCCGGGCAATGATCGGGGCCAGTTCGGCGTTGCTGGTCGTCTTGGCCCCCACCAGCAGCCACTCGCAGGAAGGCATGTCCTCGGCTCTGTTCCAGGCCTGCACGGGATGGACATACAATTCACCATACACCGCACTGTTCAGACTAAGTCCGCGCTGCGCCACTACCGAGTATTCGCTACGCAGAAGAAAATGCACATCATGGCCAGCCCTGGCCAGCATCAGACCGTAGAAGCCGCCAATAGCACCGGTTCCGATTATGCCAATACGTTGACGCATCAAGGTAACTCCTCGGGGGAACGATCTATTGCCTGCTGAAGCCCTGCAGAAAGCCCGGATCGATCAAGCGGGCATTGCAAACTGCCAAGGAAATGGCCGTCACGGACCAGAAACAGGCTAGGCAGGTGAAAAACCTCATAACGCTGCACCAGGCCGCCATTGGTGCCTGCATCCACCCAGCACAACCGGTCTATGGAAAGATTCATTACAGGCAATTTGCGACGAGTCCAACGACAACTGGCACAACCTGTGCTGGTGAATATCAACAAGGAGGTGCCTGGCAGCTCCAGTAACCGGCGGTCGGCGTCCAGATCCGTCAGCTCCAGGCTAGGCACTATACTGTTTTCGACTGATGGCAAAAGGATGGCATCCGGAGTAGTCACAATGCGTCGTTTTTTACGTCACCCTAGCGACATGCCGGTTGAACTCGTTCAACGCAAGCACGCCTTCCTGCCACGGCAACGGCTGAACAATATCAGCCTAGGCGGGGTGGCCTGCAATTCCACCAAAGGCTTCCGCAAAGGCACAGCAGTGGAGCTACGCATCCCGGTTCTCGGCGAGCAGGCCCGCTATCCCGGTGTTGTGGCCTGGTGCCGCAAGCAGGCGGAGCACTATCTGGTCGGCATTGCCTTCATCGACGAAGACACCCTATTTCGCGCACGCATGGTCGAGCAGGTATGCCAGATAGAGCATTATCGCCACCAGCGCGAGCAGGAGTTGGGCACGGTGCTGGAGGTGGAAGCTGTCGCTCGCGAGTGGATCGCAATGCATGCTGCCGAGTTCCCCAGCACGCAAATCCACTGACTCCGGCCGCTTGCGCCCATTGTCTAGCCGGCCTCGAACGCGTTAAGGTGCCTGTCCCCCGCTGCGCCCCATGATTCCGCCTGAAGAGGCGCTCGGCTCCCGTGACCTGACGAGTACCACGATGGCTGATTTACCGATTGACGATCTTAACGTTTCATCCAATGAAACCCTGATCACCCCGGCGCAGCTCAAGCGCGAAATCCCCCTCACCGAAGCCGCCCAGCGTACCGTTGCCAACGGCCGCCAGGTCGTTCGCGACATTCTCGATGGCAAGGATCATCGCCTGTTCGTGGTGGTCGGCCCCTGCTCCATCCACGATATCAAGGCCGCCCACGAATATGCCGAGCGCCTCAAGGTATTGGCCGCCGAGGTTTCCGACAGCCTGTTCCTGGTCATGCGCGTGTATTTCGAGAAGCCGCGCACCACGGTCGGCTGGAAAGGCCTGATCAACGACCCATACCTGGATGACTCGTTCAAGATCCAAGATGGCCTGCACATCGGCCGCCAGCTCCTGCGCGACCTGGCCGAGATGGGCCTGCCGACCGCCACCGAGGCGCTCGACCCGATTTCCCCGCAGTACCTGCAGGACCTGATCAGCTGGTCGGCCATCGGCGCCCGCACCACTGAATCCCAGACCCACCGTGAAATGGCCTCGGGCCTGTCCTCGGCAGTGGGCTTCAAGAACGGCACTGACGGCGGTCTGACCGTAGCGATCAACGCCCTGCAGTCGGTCTCCAGCCCGCACCGTTTCCTCGGCATCAACCAGGAAGGCGGCGTATCGATCGTCACCACCAAAGGCAACGCTTACGGTCATGTGGTGTTGCGCGGTGGCAACGGTAAACCCAACTATGACTCGGTCAGCGTCGCCATCTGCGAACAGGAACTGGCCAAAGCCAAGATCAGCCCGAACATCATGGTCGACTGCAGCCACGCCAACTCCAACAAGGACCCTGCTCTGCAGCCGCTGGTCATGGAGAACGTGGCCAACCAGATTCTCGAAGGCAACAACTCCATTGTGGGCCTGATGGTGGAGAGCCACTTGGGCTGGGGCAGCCAGTCGATCCCGAAGAACCTGTGCGATCTCAAGTACGGTGTTTCAATTACCGATGCTTGCATCGACTGGGACACTACCGAGAAGACCCTGCTCAGCATGCACGCCAAGCTCAAGGACGTACTGCCGAAACGTCAGCGCAGCAGCTGATCACGGTAGAAATAAAAACGCCGGGCAATGCCCGGCGTTTTTATTTCGGAAAACTCAGTGCTTGAGCTGCTGGCGCTGGCGCCGCTCCAGATAGCGCTCGACGTAGGAACAGGAAGGAATCACCGTGTAGCCCATGGACTCGGCGAACACCAGCGCCTCTTCAGTCAACGCAGCAGCAATACCGCGACCACGCAGAGCGTTTGGAACGAAGGTACGGTAGATGTCGAGCGTCTGCTTGCCCAGATCCATATAGGCCAGATAGGCGCGGTGGCCGTCGATTACAGCCTCGAATTGATGACCCGCCTGGTCATGGTGGATGGACAACCCTTCGCTCATTTCATCTCCCCAGTAGACGTTGTAACAACCTTTACCTTATCCGATCTTTTACGGTTGGAGAAATACCTATCTCTGCAACCTACCCCTCCAGAACACGCGGTAGAACATGCTTCGCCTGCACACGCCTAACCGATTGAAGCGCACTGATCAGCAACGCTCCGCAACCGACTGCCTATTGAGTCAATGCATCGACTCATAGTTGATCATAAAAAACCGAAACAATGGGGGGGGCAGCCAGAGAAACTACGACAAGAACAGCACATCGAAGTTGCCTGAATATACCTGTTTCACAAATAGCTTCTGGCGATAGGCTAAAGATGCTGCAGAAACGATGAAACTGTATGTTTTTTAAACAAAAAACGCGGGTGGCAACGATTTTTTTCTCCATAGCTAGCGCCACTCGTTTTACTTACACAGAGTAACGGGTAGTATGTGGCTCGGCTAATTTCCCAAGCTCGGGGAATTGCTTTTCATGGAAAGTCCACCTTAAGGGGAACACGATGAACAACGTTCTGAAATTCTCTGCTCTGGCCCTGGCCGCCGTTCTGGCTACCGGTTGCAGCAGCGTATCCAAAGAAACCGAAGCCCGTCTGACCGCTACCGAAGACGCCGCTGCTCGCGCTCAGGCTCGTGCTGACGAAGCCTACCGCAAAGCCGACGAAGCTCTGGCCGCTGCTCAGAAGGCTCAGCAAACTGCTGACGAAGCCAACGAGCGCGCTCTGCGCATGCTGGAAAAAGCCAGCCGCAAGTAATTCTTGCGAAGGCTTTGAAAAAGCCGATCCGGGTTACCGGGTCGGCTTTTTTATTGACCACCCTCAAGCAAAGATCCGTTGTAACTTCTCAACAGACCTTTGTACTCGATTAGAAAGTTAGCGCTTCACCGTGATTTGCAATCGCCTCGTCAGGAGTGGCGATCTCGATTGGAATTCCATCTTCCGAAGCCACCACCTCTCGGACCATCTCCCAGTCCAGACGCATGCTGCCGCCCATCGCTTCGTTCTTCAGTAGCGCATTGATCACTGCAGTATGCTTGTCCACCACCGACGGCTCACCCTCATCCGTAAGCGGCGCATGTGCCTCGAGGTACACCTTGCCGCCACTGAAGCCGAACTTGTAAGGCTCGTTGATGATTCGAACCGAGGTACCCACAGGCGCCATCTTCGCCAGCTCGAGCACGTTGTTGTTCAACATGCGGAAGCAGCCATGGCTGACGCGCATCCCGATGCCGAACTTCTTGTTCGAGCCATGGATGAGGTAGCCAGGAGTACCCAGCGTGAACTTGAAAGGTCCCAGCGGATTATCCGGGCCGGGCGGCACATAGGCTGGCAACGGGTCGCCATCGGCAGCATGTTCTGCGCGAATGGATGCCGGCGGAGTCCAACCCGGATTCGGCGTCTTCGCCGTCACCGTCGTGTGGGCGATAGGAGAGCCCCAGCCTTCACGACCGATTCCCAGCGGGAACGTGTGCACGACGTTCTGCCCTTTCGGAAAGTAGTACATGCGGTATTCGGCCAGATTGATCACGATGCCCTCGCGAGGCCCCGGCGGCAGGATGTAGCGAGTTGGCAGAATGATCTCGCTACCCTCACCCGGAAGCCAAGGATCCACACCCGGATTGGCGGCAACCATTTCCAGATAGCCCAGATCGCTGGCAGTGGCGATATCGGCGAAGGTGTCCTCGTACCTGGCCTTGATCACCTGGACCTGGCCAACAATATCCTCGCCAGGAGGCGGCAGAGGCAATTCAAGCGCAGCGGCGGGGCCGACGACTGCCAGGCTGGCAAGGCTCAGCGAGCGAGCAAGCGACAACATCCTTTAATCCTTGGGGTGAATGGCTGATGAGTGAGGTCGGGAATTGTACACGGGCCGTCACGCGGCCGGGAGCCATCAGGCACCGGACCAGGGAAGCCGCTCACCGCGCCGCTGCGCATCCAGGGCATCACGGCAAACGGGGCAAAGGCGTCTGTCACGCAGGCCTGCCTTGGTCACCGAGCGCATGACGGGCAGCGCCGGCAACAATCCGCCACACAATGTACGGTCTGCAAAACCGCCCAGCTCCAGCTGTCTGGCCACCAGATGCACCTTCGCCTCGCGGCAGGCAAACAGGTCGAGCTGTTCATCTGGCACGATCAACTGATAGGCATACAGGGACCAGGCGGGACGCGGCATTCAGGGCTCCGGAGCGGGGTCGCCACGATAGCCGAAAGCCAGCAGACGGGGAAGGCTCAGAGCAACGGTTCCAGCGTCGGCCAGACGTTCTCCAGCATCTTCGGCTGACCAGCCACCGCCGGGTGAATGCCATCCGCCTGCATCATGCCCGGCACACCACCCACTCCTTCCAGCAGGAACGGCACCAACGGTACCTGTTTGTCCGCGGCAACATCCGCAAACACCTGAGCAAAGGACTGAATATAACGCTGGCCATAGTTCGGCGGCAGACGCATGCCCAGCAACAGCACGCCAGCACCCGAAGCCTTGGAGGCATCCACCATACGGGCAAGATTCTGTTGCAATTGCGCAGGAGGCTGCCCCCGAAGACCATCATTGCCACCCAGCTCGATAATCACCAACTGCGGCTGATGCTGTGAAAGCAGCGCCGGCAGGCGCGCCAAGCCACCCGAACTGGTGTCGCCACTGATCGAGGCGTTCACCACCTGATGCTCGAAACCACCCTCTTCCAGGCGATTCTGCAGCAATGCAACCCAACCCTGTCGGGTATCCAGTCCCAAACCGGCGCTGATACTATCGCCGACGACCAGGACGGTGCCGGCCAGTGCGCCCTGTGCCCACAGCAACAGTGTCAGCGCACCGCTCATCCACAATGCACGCATCGGACTCTCCATGAGCGCAAGCATTCTTACTGCGCGGCACCTTAGCAAAGTGGTACCCAGCACGGAAGGCGAACTGGCCATCCTCCACGACCTCTCCCTCGAGCTGGCCAGCGGCGACAGCCTGGCCATCGTCGGTAGCTCCGGCTCCGGCAAGTCTACCCTCCTCGGCCTGCTCGCCGGGCTCGACCTGCCCAGCGCTGGCGAGGTGGAGCTGGCAGGTCATGCACTGCAATCACTCGATGAGGATCGCCGCGCACGCGTACGCGCCGAACATGTCGGCTTCGTATTCCAGTCCTTCCAACTGCTGGACAACCTCAATGCCCTGGAAAACGTCATGTTGCCGCTGGAGCTGGAAGGCCGCGGCGATGCCCGCCAGCGCGCTGCCTCGCTCTTGGAGCGAGTAGGCCTGGGACAACGCTTCGGCCACTACCCGCGCCAGCTGTCCGGTGGTGAGCAGCAACGTGTAGCCATTGCCCGGGCATTTGCCGCCGAGCCGGCGATCCTGTTCGCCGACGAACCCACCGGCAACCTCGACAGCCACACCGGCGAGCGCATCAGCGACCTGCTCTTCGAACTGAACAAGGAACGCGGCACCACCCTGGTCCTGGTCACCCACGACGAGCGCCTGGCCCATCGCTGCCACCGCCTGATCCGCCTGGAAGCCGGGCATCTCGTCGACAGCGTGGAACCCTGATGGCCGCTCGCCTGCTTGCCCTCGCCTGGCGTCAACTGCTGCGCGACGCACGCGCTGGCGAGTTGCGCGTGTTGTTCTTCGCCCTGCTGGTGGCTGTCGCCGCCAGCACCGCCATCGGCTACTTCGGCGCTCGCCTCAACGGCGCCATGTTGCTGCGTGCCACCGAGTTTCTCGGTGCCGATCTGGTCCTGAACGGTAGCGCGCCTGCCACCCCCGAGCAGATTGAGGTCGGCCGCAAACTGGGGCTCGAACATGCACAGGTGGTCGAATTCGCCAGCGTCATCGCCGGCGTACAGGGTATCCAGCTCGCCAGCATCAAGGCCGCCGACGGCAGTTATCCGCTACGCGGAGAATTGAAGAGCGCCGCCGAACCCTATGCTCCGGAACAACCCGGTGGCGGCCCCAAGCCGGGCGAGGCCTGGGCCGAAGCCCGCCTGTTCGCCGCGCTGGACCTGAAGGTCGGCCAGGACATCGAAGTTGGTAATCGGCAGTTGCGCCTGACCCGCGTACTGACCCACGAGCCCGATCGGGCCGGTGATTTCTACAGCCTCACGCCACGCGTGCTGATACATATGGACGATCTCGCCTCCACCGGAGTGGTACAGCCGGGTAGCCGAGTACGCTATCGCGACCTCTGGCGCGGTGAGGCCGATATCCTGGCACGTTATCGCGAGGCCACCGAGAAAGGCCTTGCCGCCCACCAGCGCCTGGAAGATGCCCGCGATGGCAACCGGCAGATCGGCGGCGCGCTCGGCCGTGCCGAGCGTTATCTGAATCTCGCCAGCCTGGCCGCCGTGCTGCTGGCCGGCGTCGCTGTTGCCCTATCGGCCGCACGCTTTGCCGCGCGCCGTTTCGACACCAGTGCCCTGCTGCGCTGCCTGGGCCTGTCACGCCGCGAAGCCCTGAGCCTGTTCGGCCTACAGCTGGCCATGCTCGGCCTGCTCGCCAGCCTAGCAGGCGCCTTGCTCGGCTGGATTGGCCAACTGGTGCTGTTCAAACTGCTGCAGGGGCTGCTACCACCCGGGGTTCCCCCGGGCGGACTATTACCGGCATTGGCCGGTATCGCCACCGGACTGGTTGCCCTGGCCGGCTTCGCGCTGCCGCCGTTGGCCGCTCTGGGTCGCGTGCCGCCACTACGAGTATTGCGCCGCGACCTGCTTCCGATTCCGCCCAGTTCCTGGCTGGTCTACGGGGCGGCCCTGCTCGCACTGGGGCTGATCATGTGGCGACTGAGCCTGGACCTGAAGCTGACTCTGGGCCTGCTCGGTGGCGGCCTGCTCGCCACCCTGCTGCTGGGCGGCATCTTGCTGCTGGGGCTGAACGCCCTGCGCCGCCTGCTGGCACGTGCCTCCCTGCCGTGGCGACTGGGCCTGGGGCAGCTGCTGCGCCACCCGCTGGCTGCGGCGGGACAGTCGCTGGCCTTCGGCCTGATCCTGCTGGCCATGAGCCTGATCGCCCTGCTACGTGGCGAGCTGCTCGACACCTGGCAGGATCAGTTGCCGCCAGAAGCTCCCAACCACTTCGCCCTCAATGTGCTGCCGGACGAGCGTGCTGCGTTCGCCGCGCGCCTCGAACAGCTGTCGCCCCATCCAGCCCCGCTGTACCCGATAGTCGCCGGGCGACTGACCATGATCAATGGCGAGCCGGTAAAAGGCATCGTCAGCAAGGACAGTCAGGGCGAGCGAGCCATCCAGCGCGATCTCAGTCTGACCTGGGCCGCCGAGCTTCCCGAGGGCAACGTATTGCTCGACGGACACTGGTGGCAGCCCCAGCAACCGGGAGAGCAGCCCGGCGTTTCGGTGGAGTCCGAACTGGCCGAAAGCCTGGGCCTGAAGCTGGGAGATGCACTCACCTTCAGTGTCGGCGGCATGGAGAAGCAGGCCCGGGTCACCAGCCTGCGCCAGGTCGAGTGGGATAGCTTCCAGCCGAACTTCTACATGATCTTCGAACCGGATACGTTGCAGGATCTGCCCGCCACCTACCTGACCAGCTTCTACCTGCCGCCACGCAGCGAAAAGCAACTGGTCGAGCTGTCGCGCGAGTTCCCGGCCGTCACCCTGCTACAGGTCGAGGCATTGCTGGAGCAGCTGCGCAGCATCATGGCCCAGGTCAGCCTGGCGGTTGAGTATGTGCTGCTGTTCGTCCTGGCCGCTGGCCTGGCAGTACTGTTCGCCGGCCTACAGTCGACCCTCGACGAACGCCTGCGCCAAGGTGCGCTGCTGCGCGCCCTTGGTGCCGAGCGGCGCCTGCTGCTGAGAGCCCGCCGCGCCGAGTTCGGCCTGCTCGGTGCCGGCAGCGGTCTACTGGCCGCCGTCGGCTGCGAGCTGGTCAGCTTCCTGCTCTATCGCTATGCCATGGAGCTACAGTGGCAACCCCACCCCTGGCTGCTGCTGTTGCCACTTATCGGCGCTCTACTGGTAGGCGGGGCCGGTGTGTGGGGCACACGCAAGGCGTTGAACGCATCACCGCTGACCGTGCTGCGAGAAGTCTGAGCTTCAGCCTGAGCCTGCACAGGATCTACCTGCGCTCGCCCCCTGCTTCACCGAAGCTCGGTGAAGCAGGCCGCCTCTAGTCACACGATGATCTGGCACAGAAGGGCGAGCGTAGCGAGTCATGCTCATTAATAGCGAGTGACTCGCTTTCACGTCCCGTCTGCTGCCTCTACAAGCCTTTTCGGCAGCGCTTAGCCTGACTGACCTTCGCTCGACGAGCTTTCTTACAGAACCTAGAATCGCCCGACCTTCATATCTCGCGAGCACCATGAGCCGTTACCGTCCGCCCCGTACCGCTGGTACTCCACTGATCACGCCTGAGGGCGAGGCCCGCCTGCGCGAAGAACTGCACGAGCTCTGGCACGTGCGCCGCCCTCAAGTGACCCAGGCAGTCAGCGAGGCTGCCGCCCTCGGCGATCGTTCGGAAAACGCCGAGTACATCTACGGCAAGAAGATGCTCCGCGAAATAGACAGTCGCGTGCGCTTTCTCACCAAACGCCTGGAGAATCTCAAGGTGGTGGATGCCCCGCCGGCCGACCCGAACAAGGTCTACTTCGGCGCCTGGGTGACCCTGGAGGACGAAGATGGCGCCGAGTCGCGCTACCGCATCGTCGGTCCCGACGAACTGGATCTCAAGCTCGGATTGATCAGCATCGACTCACCCCTGGCCCGCGCCCTGGTGGGCAAAGCGCTGGACGCCGAGGTACGAGTGCAGGCGCCTGGTGGCGAGCAGGAGTTCTACATCACCGCCATCGACTACCCGACGCTCAGCGCAGGCTGATCAAACCCTGGCGCGCGACCCGCACCAACTGCTCGATCAGTTCATCGCCCATCGGCTGCGCCTCCACACCGACCACCACCAGGTCGAAGGCATTGGCCGGCAAGCGGGAGAGTTCCCGCGCGTCAGCGCCCGAGAAACGGATCAGGAAATTGCGTGCCCCCGACCACTGTTTGGGCCAGCCCTCGAGACTCTTGAGCAGGCGGGGCTGATGGCTGCCGACAAGCAGCACATGGGGATGGCGATTGACCGCAGTGCGCGGCAAAGGGGAAAAATGCAAATGCGTGCGAGGGCAGCTCATGGATGCAGTCTCAGCCTCATAGTCCCGCCGGACTGCGGTGGGAGGCGACACCGGCCAGCGCTTTAGCGGTATTCGCCCAACCGGGCAGCGCCCCGCAAGTTGCTCTTAAATCGGCGCTATGGGGTGCGATCCTAGGAATGCCGCCCACCACTGTCAAGGTATGCCTATGCTGCGACTCTTTTACGCCCTGCCTTGCCCCGCCCACATCGCCACGCGAGTCGACACGTGGCGCCAGGGCCAGCAATTCGCCGGCCAGCCCGTCCCCGCCGGCAACCTGCACCTGACTTTGGCATTCCTGGGCCATCTGCCAGAGAGCCGGCTGGCACTGCTGGAGCAGTTGCCGGCTCGGCTGCCGCTGGCCGAACTCGCCTTCGAACTGCGGCTGGATCGCCTCGACTGCTGGCACGGCGGTCTGCTGCATCTGGCGCCTAGCCAACCACCCGAGCAACTCCTGGCATTGGCCGATGGCCTTCAACAGCTCCTTGCCGAGGCCGGCATGCCGATCGAGAACCGCGACTACAAACCACACCTGACGTTGGCAAGAGAGAGCCATTTGCCGGAACGAGTGGCTGCACCAGCCTATGCATGGAACGTCGATGAGTTCGTGCTTTACCAGTCCGAAAAGTGCCTATATCACCCCTTGAAGCGGTGGCCTCTGGCCTGACCCGAACCCGCCAATCAGCTTCCGGAAACGCAGTCACCCTCCCGAAGAGGGGGAACGCCTGTTTCCCTCGGTAACAACCCACAGGCGAAGCGGGAAGCCAATAACCATGCGGTCTTCACCGCAAACGCCCGTTTAGAGCCTTCGTTCTAAATCGATAGGTTTTGGCACAGATCATGCCCATTGCCTCCTGCTGCAGTACCGACTCCAGGAGGGAGCGGATGGCTGGACAAGGACGGATCACTGCCTACTCACCGTTCGAGAGCAACCGATGAATAATAAGAAGACTCTGCTCGCCCTCTGTGTCGGAAGCAGCCTGCTGCTGTCCGGCCAGGCTGATGCCGGACTGTTCGGCTCTACCGGCTACACCAAGACCAAGTACCCGATCGTTCTCGCCCACGGCATGCTGGGCTTCGACAGCATCCTCGGCGTCGACTACTGGTACGGCATCCCATCCTCGCTGCGCTCGGACGGTGCCAGCGTCTACGTCACCCAGGTCAGCCAGCTGAACACATCCGAACTGCGCGGTGAAGAGCTGCTGGATCAGGTCGAAGAGATCGCCGCCATCAGCGGCAAGGGCAAGGTCAACCTGGTCGGCCATAGCCATGGAGGCCCGACCATCCGCTATGTCGCCGCGATCCGCCCTGATCTGGTCGCCTCGGTCACCAGCGTCGGCGCACCCCACAAGGGCTCGGACACTGCCGACTTCCTCCGCCAGATTCCGCCCGGCTCTGCCGGAGAGGCCCTGGTTGCCGGCATCGTCAATGGCCTCGGCACGCTGATCCACTTCCTTTCCGGCAGCCCGAGCAAGGCTCCGCAGAACGCCCTGGGCTCACTCGAATCCCTCAACAGCCAGGGAGCGGCGGTGTTCAACGCCAAGTTCCCCCAAGGCATTCCGACCAGCTCCTGCGGTGAAGGGGCCTACAAGGTCAACGGTGTCAGCTACTACTCGTGGAGCGGCACCAGCCCGCTGACCAACATCCTCGATGTCAGCGACATCCTGATGGGCGCCAGCTCGCTCACCTTCGACGAGCCCAACGATGGTCTGGTCGGGCGCTGCAGCTCGCACATGGGCATGGTGATTCGCGACAACTACCGGATGAACCACCTCGACGAGGTCAACCAAACCTTCGGCCTGACCAGTCTGTTCGAGACCGATCCGGTCACCGTGTATCGCCAGCAGGCCAACCGCCTCAAGCTGGCCGGCCTCTGAGCCAAGAATCGGGGCCCGTACGGGCCCCGATGTTTTCTCCTGCCGAGTCTCGCCGTGAACAAGCCATTGCTATTGGCCGTGCCCCTGCTCATCGGGGTGGGCGTTGCCACCACTCTCTACTTCAACCCCCTCGAACCGCAGGGCTCGCCCTCTGCGCCGCAACAAGCGCCCACCGAGCCACCGGCGCGCATGGCGCCCCCCCAGCCCGAAACCAACGCGCAAGAGCCACCGGCGCTGACTGCGGGCATCACCCCGCTGCCGCCATCCTTTGCCGGAACCCAGGTGGACGGCCAGTTCCGTCTCGACGAAGCCGGCAACCTGCTGATCAGCATGGATATCCGGCGCATCTTCGATTACTTCCTCAGCGCCTATGGCGAGGAGACCATCGGGACCAGCATCGAACGCCTGCAGGCCTACATCCGCAGTCAACTCGACGAGCCGGCCGAGAGCCAGGCGCTGGCCCTACTGGAGCAGTACCTGGACTACAAGCGCCAACTGATCCAGCTGGAGAAGGACCTGCCACAGATGGCCAGCCTGGACGCCATGCGACAGCGCGAGCAGGCCGTGCAGAACCTGCGCGCCAGCATCTTCAGCAGCGAGGCGCACCAGGCCTTCTTCGCCCAGGAGGAGGCCTACAACCTGTTCACCCTGCAGCGCCTGGCGATCCGTCACGACCAGTCGCTGGACGATCAACAGAAAGCGCAGGCAATGGATCGCCTGCGCGATGGCCTGCCGGAGGAGATGCAGGAGATGGTAGTGCCTCAGCTGCAAGCCGAACTACGCCAGCAGACCGCGGCATTACAAGCCCAGGGTGCCGACCCGGCGCAGATCCAGCAGCTGCGTCTGCAGCTGGTCGGTGCCGAAGCCACCGCGCGCCTGGAGGTGCTGGACCAGAAGCGCCAGCAGTGGCAGCAGCGCATTGACGATTATCGTCGCGAGAAAGCCCATATCGAGAACAGCGGGCTCAGCGATGAGGACAAGCAAGCCAGCATCAGCAGAATGGCGAAAGAGCGCTTCGACCAGCGTGAGATGCTGCGACTGGAAGCAGCCGAACAACTGGCCCAGAGCCGGGAGGCCGAGGTGAACAGAAACGTACCGTGATACGTGCCGGCCGCACTTGCCGGTCCGCGTGACACCTCTTTCGTGACAGCACTGGCAACGGCTAGCGGCGCCATCCCAGAAACTGCACCACTGCCTCCGCGGCACTCCGCAGATGCTGCTCATGGTCGAAGCCCGATGACTTGAGCGGCTTCAGGTCATGGTCGGCAGCCGCCAGCCAGTGCAAAACGATGCTCGGCGCCAGCTCATAGCTACTCACGGTTTCCCGATTGCCCAAGGCATCGCGCTCACCCTGCACGATCAGCGTGCGTGTCTGCAGCTGCGCCAGATGCGCCACGCGGGGCTTCTCCGGCTTGCCCGCCGCATAGAAGGGGTAGCCCAGGCAAACCAGCGCATCTGCGCCCAGCTCGTCCGCCAACAGGCTGGCCATGCGCCCGCCCATGGACTTGCCGCCAATGGCCACCGGTCCTGTCACCTGCTCGCGAACCTCGCGCCACACCGCGCGCCAGCTGTCCAGCAGTTGCGCCTGCGGATTTGGCGGGCGCTTGCCGCCATTCAGCCGCCTCTCTGCCATGTAGGGAAACTCGAAACGCAGGACGCTCACCCCACGCTCCGCCAGCAGTTCAGCCATGCGTTGCATGAACGCGCTGTCCATTGGCGCACCGGCACCGTGGGCGAGGATCAACACCCCCTGCGACATCGTGTCCGCCCCGTTCCACAGCCATCCCCGAGCTCGGCATTGATCCCCGTCAATAACCATCATCTTGCCATTACTCATGCTTGCCCTGCTTTTCATAACCGTGGATGGAAGCCCAACACATGAACACAACCAGCACTGCGGCCTACAACTATAAAGTTGTCCGCCAGTTCGCCATTATGACGGTGGTTTGGGGCATAGTCGGGATGGGGCTCGGCGTGTTCATCGCCGCCCAGCTGGCCTGGCCTGAACTGAACTTAAACCTGCCGTGGACCAGCTTCGGCCGGCTTCGGCCACTGCATACCAATGCGGTGATCTTCGCCTTCGGTGGCTGCGCTCTGTTCGCCACCAGCTACTACTCGCTGCAACGCACCTGTCAGACCCGTCTGATCTCCGACAAGCTCGCCGCCTTCACCTTCTGGGGTTGGCAGCTGGTTATCGTCCTGGCGGCCATCAGCCTGCCACTGGGCTGGACCAGCTCCAAGGAATACGCCGAACTGGAATGGCCGATCGACATCCTCATCACCATCGTCTGGGTAGCATACGCGCTGGTCTTCTTCGGCACCCTGCTGAAGCGCAAGACCAAGCACATCTATGTGGGCAACTGGTTCTTCGGCGGCTTCATCCTGACCGTGGCGATCCTGCACATCGTCAACAACCTGGAACTGCCGATCACCCTGACCAAGTCCTACTCCCTATACGCCGGTGCAACCGACGCCATGGTGCAGTGGTGGTACGGTCACAACGCCGTGGGCTTCTTCCTGACCGCCGGCTTCCTGGGGATGATGTACTACTTCGTGCCGAAGCAGGCCGGGCGCCCGGTTTACTCCTATCGCCTGTCCATCGTGCACTTCTGGGCGCTGATCACCCTGTACATCTGGGCCGGTCCGCACCACCTGCACTACACCGCCCTGCCGGACTGGGCCCAGTCCCTCGGCATGGTGATGTCTCTGGTTCTGCTGGCTCCGAGCTGGGGTGGCATGATCAACGGCATGATGACCCTGTCCGGCGCCTGGCATAAGCTGCGCTCCGACCCCATCCTGCGCTTCCTAGTGGTATCGCTTGCCTTCTACGGCATGTCCACCTTCGAAGGCCCGATGATGGCCATCAAGACCGTCAACGCCCTCTCCCACTACACCGACTGGACCATCGGCCACGTACACGCCGGCGCCCTCGGCTGGGTAGCGATGATCTCCATCGGCTCGCTGTATCACCTGATCCCGAAGGTGTTCGGTCGTGAGCAGATGCACAGCCTGGCGCTGATCAACTCGCACTTCTGGCTCGCCACCATCGGTACCGTGCTGTACATCGCCTCCATGTGGGTCAACGGCATCACTCAAGGCCTGATGTGGCGTGCAGTGAACGACGACGGCACCCTCACCTACTCCTTCGTCGAAGCCCTGGAAGCCAGCCACATCGGCTTCGTAGTCCGAGTTCTGGGCGGTGCCATCTTCTTCCTTGGCATGCTCCTGATGGCCTGGAACACCTGGCTGACCGTACGCGCCGCCAAGCCGGCCGAATACGACTCTGAAGCCCTGATTCCTGCAGAGGTCGCCCACTAATGAGCAGTAAGCACGAAATACTCGAGAAGAACGTCGGCCTGCTGGCCCTCATGATGATCTTCGCAGTGAGCATCGGCGGTCTGACCCAGATCGTTCCACTGTTCTTCCAGGACGTGGTCAACGAGCCGGTCAAGGGCATGAAGCCCTACACCGCTCTGCAACTGGAAGGTCGTGACATCTACATTAAGGAAGGCTGCGTTGGCTGCCACTCCCAGATGATCCGTCCGTTCCGTGCCGAAACCGAGCGCTACGGCCACTACTCCGTCGCCGGCGAAAGCGTCTGGGACCACCCGTTCCTGTGGGGTTCCAAGCGTACCGGTCCGGACCTGGCCCGCGTCGGCGGCCGCTACTCGGACGACTGGCACCGCGCCCACCTGTACAACCCGCGCAACGTGGTTCCGGAATCGAAGATGCCGGCCTACCCGTGGCTGGTCGAGAACACCCTCGACGGCAAAGACACCGCGGCCAAGATGAGTGGTCTGCGCACCCTCGGCGTGCCCTACACCGACGAGGACATCGCCGGCGCCCAGGAATCGGTCAAGGGCAAGAGCGAAATGGAGGCGCTGGTCGCCTACCTGCAGGTCCTCGGCACCAGTCTGAAGAACAAGAGGTAATCGGACATGACCACTTTCTGGAGCTGGTACATCACCGTGCTCACCCTGGGCAGCCTGATCGCCCTGGTGTGGCTGCTCTTCGCCACCCGCAGCGGCGAACGCCCCGGCCAATCCGAACAGACCATGGGTCACTCCTTCGACGGCATCGAGGAATATGACAACCCGCTGCCCAAGTGGTGGTTCATGCTGTTCCTCGGCACCCTGATCTTCGCAGGCCTCTATCTGCTGCTGTATCCGGGCCTCGGCAAGTTCTCCGGCATCCTGCCGGGCTATTCCGAAGGCTGGACCCAGGTCAAGCAGTGGGAACGCGAAATGGACAAAGCCGACAAGGAATACGGTCCGATCTTCGCCGGCTACGCCAAGATGCCGGTGGAAGCAGTCGCTCAAGACGAGCGCGCGCTGAAGATGGGCGGTCGCCTGTTCGCCTCCAACTGCTCGGTCTGTCACGGTGCCGATGCCAAGGGTAACCATGGCTTCCCCAACCTGACCGACAACGAGTGGCGCTGGGGCGGTACCCCGGACTCGATCAAGCAGACCATCACCAGCGGCCGTACCGGCATGATGCCGCCGCAAGCCGCGATGATCGGCGAAGAAGGCGTCGTAAACGTCGCCGCCTACGTGCTGACCGAACTGGCTGGCCGCAAACTGCCGGAAGGCGAAACCGCCGACGTCGGTGCGGGTCAGAAGATCTTCGCCAGCAACTGCTTCGCCTGCCATGGCGCGGACGGTAAAGGTACGGCAGCCATGGGCGCACCGAACCTGACCAACCCGAGCGCGTTCATCTACGGCAGCAGCTTCGCGCAACTGCAGCAGACCATCCGCTACGGCCGTACCGGCCATATGCCGGCTCAGCTGCAGTACGTCGGTAGCGAAGACAAGGTTCACCTGCTCGCCGCCTACGTCTACAGCCTGTCGCAGAAGACCCAGCCGGCCGAGGAGAAACTGGCTAGCGAATGATCCACCCTCCGCGGGCGCCACTCGGCGCCCGTACTCCTCCGCTAATGCGACCCGATGTCGCACCTCACTGACCGATTGCACACCGCCCCGTACGACTTGGTCTAAGCTGCCAAATCAGTCGCACCCGGCAACAATTCCTAGGCTATGCCCCTCTTTGGCATCTGCCTGACCGGGCCACGAAGACCGAAACAGGAATGTTTTAAGGGCGCATCAGAAGCCGCTAAGGCCCTGATCGCACAGGCATCCGGCGTTGCAATGGATACCCCGTTTCTCCATACTTGCCGCCGCTTTTTTGCCCTATAAAATTCCATTAACCGTGGTACCCCTAGCATGAGCACAGCAATCAGTCAGACTGCTTATAACTATAAGGTGGTCCGCCAGTTCGCCGTTATGACGGTAATCTGGGGGGTCATCGGGATGGGTCTTGGAGTGTTCATTGCCGCACAGCTCGTGTGGCCGGAACTCAACCTGAACCTGCCGTGGACCAGCTTCGGCCGTCTGCGCCCGCTGCACACCAACGCGGTGATCTTCGCCTTCGGTGGTTGCGCCCTGTTCGCCACGTCCTACTACGTGGTTCAGCGCACCTGCCAGACTCGATTGATCTCCGACAGTCTGGCCGCCTTCACCTTCTGGGGTTGGCAAGCCGTGATCGTGCTGGCGGTGATCACCCTGCCGCTGGGCTACACCTCCTCCAAGGAGTATGCCGAGCTGGAGTGGCCGATCGACATCCTCCTGGCGATCGTCTGGGTCACCTACGCCGCGGTATTCTTCGGCACCATCGTGAAGCGCAAGACCAAACACATTTATGTGGGTAACTGGTTCTTCGGCGGTTTCATCCTGGTGACCGCCATGCTGCATATCGTCAACAGCATGGAAATCCCGGTTACCCTGACCAAGTCCTACTCCCTGTACGCCGGTGCAACCGACGCCATGGTGCAGTGGTGGTACGGTCACAATGCCGTGGGCTTCTTCCTGACCACCGGCTTCCTGGGGATGATGTACTACTTCGTACCCAAGCAGGCCGAGCGTCCGATCTATTCCTATCGCCTGTCCATCGTGCACTTCTGGGCGCTGATCACCCTGTACATCTGGGCCGGTCCGCACCACCTGCACTACACCGCCCTGCCGGACTGGGCCCAGTCCCTCGGCATGGTGATGTCCCTTATTCTGCTGGCTCCGAGCTGGGGCGGCATGATCAACGGTATGATGAGCCTGTCCGGCGCCTGGCATAAGCTGCGCACCGACCCGATCCTGCGCTTCCTGGTGGTATCGCTGGCCTTCTACGGCATGTCCACCTTCGAAGGCCCGATGATGGCCATCAAGACCGTCAACGCCCTCTCCCACTACACCGACTGGACCATCGGCCACGTACACGCCGGCGCCCTCGGCTGGGTAGCGATGATCTCCATCGGCTCCCTGTACCACCTGATCCCGAAAGTCTTCGGCCGCGAGCAGATGCACAGCATCGGCCTGATCAACGCGCACTTCTGGCTAGCGACCATCGGCACCGTGCTGTACATCGCCTCCATGTGGGTCAACGGCATCACTCAGGGTCTGATGTGGCGTGCGGTCAACGAAGACGGCACCCTCACCTACTCCTTCGTTGAGGCGCTCGAGGCCAGCCACCTGGGCTTCCTGGTGCGCATGATCGGTGGCGCGTTCTTCCTCACCGGCATGCTGCTGATGGCTTACAACACCTGGCGTACCGTACGTGCCGCGAAGCAGGCCGAGTACGAAGCCGCTGCCCTGATCCCTGCTGAGGTTGCGCACTGATGGCCGGTAGCAAACACGAGATTTTCGAGAAGAACATCGGCCTGCTGGCCATCGGCATGGTTTTGGCCGTGAGCATCGGTGGTCTGACCCAGATCGTGCCGCTGTTCTTCCAGGACGTCACCAATACCCCGGTGGAAGGCATGAAGCCGCGCACCGCTCTGGAACTGGAAGGCCGCGACATCTACATCAAGGAAGGCTGCGTTGGCTGCCACTCCCAGATGATCCGTCCGTTCCGTGCAGAAACCGAGCGCTACGGCCACTACTCCGTCGCCGGCGAAAGCGTCTGGGACCACCCGTTCCTGTGGGGCTCCAAGCGTACCGGTCCGGACCTGGCCCGCGTCGGCGGCCGCTACTCGGACGACTGGCACCGCGCCCACCTGTACAACCCGCGCAACGTGGTTCCGGAATCGAAGATGCCGGCCTACCCGTGGCTGGTAGAGAACAAGCTCGACGGCAAGGACACTGCCGCCAAGATGAAAGCTCTACGCACCCTGGGCGTGCCGTACACCGACGAGGATATCGCTGGCGCTCGTGATGCCGTCAAAGGCAAAACCGAGATGGACGCCCTGGTCGCCTTCCTGCAAGGCCTGGGTACCTCGATCAAGAACAAACGGTAACGCGCTATGGATATCGGGATGATTCGCGGCATCGGCACCGCAGTAGTCTTCATCGCCTTCGTTGGCGTGGTGCTCTGGGCCTACAACAGCAAGCGCAAGAGCAGCTTCGACGAGGCGGCCAACCTGCCGTTCGCCGATGACGTCCCAGCCAAGAAGCGTGACGAGCAAGATTCTGGGAGCAATAAAGAATGACTTTGTTCTGGAGCATCTATATCAGCGTACTGAGCCTCGGCACCATTGCCGCACTCACCGCGCTGATCTTCGGTGTCCGTAAGGGCCAGCGTGCCGACACCACCGAAGAAACCGTCGGCCACTCCTTCGATGGTATCGAGGAGTTCGACAATCCGCTGCCGAAATGGTGGTTCCTGCTGTTCATCGGCACCATCATCTTCGCCCTCGGCTACCTGGCCCTGTACCCTGGCCTGGGCACTTGGAAAGGCATGCTGCCGGGCTACAACGAAGCCGGCGATGGCAAACCGTTCAGCAGCGGCGAGAGCGGCTGGACCGGTGTGCACGAGTGGGAGCGCGAGATGGTTCGCGCCGACAAGCAGTACGCACCGATCTACGCCAAGTACGCCAACATGCCGATCGAGGAAGTGGCCAAGGACGAGCAAGCCCTGAAAATGGGTGGCCGCCTGTTCGCCTCCAACTGCTCGGTCTGTCACGGCTCCGACGCCAAGGGCGCCTATGGCTTCCCCAACCTCACCGACAGCGAATGGCGCTGGGGTGGCGAACCGGAAACCATCAAACAGACCATCATCGGTGGCCGCCACGGCATGATGCCTGCCCAGGCACCGACCATTGGTGAAGAAGGCGTGCGCAACGTCGCCGCCTACGTGCTGACCGAGCTGGCCGGCCGCAAGCTGCCGGAAGGCGTCACCGCCGATGTGGCCGCTGGTAAGCAAGTGTTCGAAAGCGTCTGCTTCGCCTGTCACACCAAGGAAGGCACCGGCACCCCGGCCATGGGCGCACCGAACCTGACCAACCCGAGCGCGTTCATCTACGGCAGCAGCTACGCTCAACTGCAGCAGACCATCCGCTATGGCCGCAGCGGCAACATGCCGGCGCAGCTGCAGTACGTGGGCAGCGAAGACAAGGTGCACCTGCTGGCCGCTTACGTTTACAGCCTGTCGCACGGCAAGACCGACGCAGCTGTCGAGAAATAAGGCTCCACCCGCCCGGGACGCGACCGCTGGTCGCACCCGGGTAACGCTCGATCAGGCGTACCATAGTGACGTGAAATTCTGACTCCTCCGGCAAGTATCGGAAGAGCACTCACCCAAGCCGTGGTACGACTCCTGATGAGCGAACAGATCCCCGTCCGAAACATCACCCCTCCCCCGGCCAAGAGCGGCGAATCCGTCGACCTCTACGCCAGTCGCGAAAAAATCTACACCCGTGCCTTCACCGGCATGTTCCGCAACCTGCGGCTGGGCGGCGGAGCCTTCCTGTTCCTGCTCTACTTCGGCACCGTCTGGTTAAACTGGAACGAGCGTCAAGCCGTCTGGTGGAACCTGCCGGAGCGCAAATTCTTCATCTTCGGCGCCACCTTCTGGCCGCAGGACTTCGCCCTGCTGTCCTGGTTGCTGATCATCTGTGCCTTCGGCCTGTTCTTCATCACCGTATTCGCCGGTCGCGTCTGGTGCGGCTACACCTGCCCGCAGAGCGTATGGACCTGGGTCTTCATGTGGTGCGAGAAGATCACCGAGGGCGACCGTAACCAGCGCATGAAGCTGGACAAGGCGCCGATGAGCGCCAACAAGTTTGCTCGCAAGGCTGCCAAGCACAGCCTGTGGATCCTCATCGGCCTGGTCACCGGCCTGACCTTCGTCGGCTACTTCTCGCCGATCCGCGACCTGATGCCCAGCCTGCTCAGCGGTGAGGCCGATGGCTGGGCCTACTTCTGGGTCGGTTTCTTCACCCTGGCCACCTACGGCAACGCTGGCTGGCTGCGAGAGCAGGTGTGCATCTACATGTGCCCCTATGCCCGCTTCCAGAGCGTGATGTTCGACAAGGACACCCTGATCGTCTCCTACGACCCACGCCGTGGCGAACACCGTGGCCCGCGCAAGAAGACTGCCGACTACAAGGCCGAAGGTCTGGGTGATTGCATCGACTGCACCATGTGCGTCCAGGTCTGCCCGACCGGCATCGACATCCGTGACGGCCTGCAGGTCGAGTGCATCGGCTGTGCCGCCTGCATCGACGCCTGCGACGCAATCATGGACAAGATGAACTACCCACGCGGCCTGATCAGCTACACAACCGAACACAATCTTTCCGGCCAGAAGACGCACTTGGTGCGCCCGCGCCTGATAGGCTACGCCACCGCACTGGTAGCTATGATCGGCCTGTTCGCCTGGGCCGTGGCCAGCCGCTCGCTGGTGGAAGTCGATGTCCTCAAGGACCGCGTGCTGTATCGCGAGAACGAGGAAGGCCACATCGAGAACGTCTACACCGTGAAGCTGATGAACAAGGCCCAGCGCGACCTGACCTACGTGATCTCCGTCGAAGGCATCGACGGCATCGAGTACGAAGGCAAGAGCGAGGTCAAGGCCGCTGCTGGCGAGGTACTGTCGATTCCGGTGGAGCTTTCCATTCCCCCGGAGAAGCTGCCTTCCAGCGCCAATGAAATACTGTTCAAGGTCCACGCCTTGGAAGATTCGTCCATCGAGAACGACGCTGACAGCCGCTTCATCGGCCCCAGCATACGTTGAACATAGGTCTCCGCATGTCGTCGCAACAAGATCCGGTCATCCCCTGGTACAAAGTCACCTGGGTCTGGCTCATCCTCGGTATCCTCGGCATGTCCGTGGTCCTCGGTACCAGCATGCTGGTGATCGCCACCAAGAACCCTCCGGGGCTGCTGTCGGACAACTATTACGACGTGGGCAAGGGCATCAACACCTCGCTCGAGCGTGAAGAGCTGGCCCAGCGCCTCAAGCTCAAGGCCGATCTGGTAATGGACAACGAGCAAGGCACCGCCACCCTTCACCTGCAGGGCTACAGCAATCCGCCGCAACTGCTGCTCAACCTGATTTCGCCGACCCAACCGGACCGCGATCGTCGCGTGGTGCTGCAGCCCCAGGGCGACGGCAGCTACACCGGCAACCTGCTGGACGCCATCGAGGGCCGCCGCTTCGTCGAATTGATCGGCCAGGAGGGCGGCAAGGACTGGCGTCTGTTTGAGGAAGAGCAAGTGGCCAGCGGCCAGCGCATCCAGCTCGGCGAGTAATTCCAGCCCAGCATGAGCGCCCCCCTTCCCTGCTACCACTGTGGCCTGCCGGTTCCTGCCGGCAGCCGTTTCGAGGCCCGCGTCCTGGATCAGCCGCGGGCCTTCTGCTGCCCGGGCTGCCAGGCCGTGGCCGAAGCGATCGTCGCCGGCGGGCTGGAGAACTACTACCAGCATCGCAGCGACAACGCGGTCAATCCGCAGAGCCTGCCCAAGGCCCTGCCGGAAGAGTTGGCGCTGTATGACCGCGACGAGGTGCAGCAGGGCTTCGTCCAGCACGAGGGCGAGCTCAGCGAGACCAGCCTGCTCATCGAAGGCATCAGCTGCGCCGCCTGCGGCTGGCTGATCGAGAAACACCTGCGCACGCTGCCCGGCATCGCCGAGGCCAATCTCAACCTCTCCAATCAGCGACTACAGGTACGCTGGTCCGACAGCCAACTGCCCCTCAGCCAGTTGCTCGCCGAACTGCGTCGCATCGGCTATGCGGGCCATCCCTGGCAGGCGGACGAAGCCAGCGAGCGCCTGGCTGCCGAAAATCGCAAGTCACTGCGCCAGATCGGCATCGCCGGCCTGCTGTGGATGCAGGTAATGATGGCGACCATGGCCACCTGGCCGGAATTCAACGTGGACCTCTCGCCGGAGCTGGACAAGATCCTGCGCTGGACCAGCCTGTTTCTCACCACCCCCATCGTCTTCTATTGCTGCGGCCAGTTCTTCCGAGGCGCCCTGCGCGACCTGCGCACGCGTCACCTGACCATGGACGTGTCGGTGTCGCTGGCCATCGGCGGCGCCTACGTGGCCGGCATCTGGTCGACCGTCACCGGCGTCGGCGAGCTGTATTTCGACGCGGTGGGCATGTTCGCCCTGTTCCTCCTCGCTGGCCGCTACCTGGAACGACGCGCCCGCGAGCGCACGGCCGCGGCCACCGCGCAGCTGGTCAGCCTGCTGCCGCCCTCGTGCCTGCGCCTGGACGACAGCGGCCAGAGCCAACGCATCCTGCTGCGCGAGCTGGCGGTCGGCGACCGCGTGCTCGTACCGCCCGGCGCCCAGCTGCCGGCGGACGGGCGCATCGTTGCCGGCCAGTCCAGCGTCGACGAATCACTGCTCACCGGAGAATACCTGCCGCTGGCCCGTAGCGAAGGCGACGCCGTCACCGCCGGCACGCTGAATGTCGAAGGCCCGCTGACCGTGCAGGTCGAAGCCCTGGGCAACGATACCCGCCTGTCCGCCATCGTCCGCCTGCTCGAACGCGCCCAGGCGGACAAGCCGCCGATGGCCGAGATGGCCGACCGTGTGGCCCAGTGGTTCCTGATCATCGTGCTCGGCCTGGCAGCCGTGGTCGGCCTGGTCTGGTGGCAGATCGATAGTGAGCGGGCTTTCTGGATCGTGCTGTCGTTGCTCGTCGCCACCTGCCCCTGTGCGTTGTCGCTGGCCACGCCCACGGCCCTCACCACCGCCACCGGCAGCCTGCACAAGCTTGGCCTGCTGCTGACCCGCGGCCACGTGCTGGAAGGCCTGAAGCACATCGACACGGTGATCTTCGACAAGACCGGCACCCTCAGCGAGGGGCGCCTGACCCTGGAGCACATCGAGCCCCTGCGTGAGCTGGACGCCGACACCTGCCTGGCTCTGGCGGCGGCGCTCGAACAGGGCTCGGAACATCCCATCGCCCGTGCTTTCGGCCACAGCGCGCGTACCGCCGAACAGTTGGTCAGCGAGCCAGGTCAAGGTCTGGAAGGTGTACTTGACGGCCGCCGCCTGCGCATCGGCCAGCCGACCTATGTCGCCGCACTGGCCGGCCATGGCGCACCGAGCATTCCCGGCGAGCATGGGCAGTGGCTGCTGCTTGGTGACGAACACGGACCACTGGCCTGGTTCGTCCTTGGTGATCGCCTGCGCGAGGACGCGCCCGAGTTACTCGCCGCCTGCCGCGCCCAAGGCTGGCAGATCATCCTGCTGTCAGGTGACACCTCGCCCATGGTCGGTGAAGTGGCGCGCCAGCTGGGCATCGACGACGCCCGGGGCGGACTGACGCCAGATGCCAAACTCGCCGTACTCAAGGACCTGCATGAACGTGGCCGGCGAGTCCTGATGCTCGGAGACGGAGTCAACGACGTACCGGTGCTGGCCGGCGCCGACATCAGCGTGGCCATGGGCAGCGCCACCGACCTGGCCAAGACCAGCGCCGACGCCGTGCTGCTGTCCAACCGTCTCGGCAGCCTTGTGCAAGCCTTCGCCCTCGCCCGCCGCACACGCCGCATCATCATCGAGAACCTGTCTTGGGCGACTCTGTACAATGGCCTGGTGCTGCCGTTCGCCGCCCTCGGCTGGGTCACCCCGCTCTGGGCCGCGCTCGGCATGTCGGTCAGCTCGCTGCTGGTGGTGCTCAACGCCCTGCGCCTGGCCCGTCTGTAGGGTGGATCGCGTTTCATCGATCCACCACAACGCTGCAATGGTGGATGTAAACAGCGATATCCACCCCAAGCCTGGTACGTATCCGGAGACTCCATGTCTGCCATCTACATCCTGATCCCGATTGCCGTGGCCCTGGTAGGCTTCGCCATCTGGCTGTTCGTCTGGGCCGTGGACAACGGCCAGTACGACGACCTGGACAGCCCGGCCCACAGCATCCTGTTCGACGACGAAGACCCGCAGCACAAGGCTGGTATCGCCGAGGCCGACAAGGACGAAACCACCCAGGAAGAGCCGCGTGCCTGAGCTGGCCCCGCTGCTGATGTCGGCCATGATCCTCGGCCTGCTCGGCGGCGGCCACTGCCTGGGCATGTGCGGTGGCCTGATGGGCGCACTGACCCTGGCCATTCCCCCCGAACAACGCGCCCACCGCTTTCGCCTGCTGCTGGCCTACAACCTTGGCCGCATCCTCAGCTATACCAGTGCCGGCCTGTTGATTGGACTCGCGGGCTGGGCCGTGGCCAGCAGTCCGGCTGCTATGGTTCTGCGCGTGATCGCCGCGCTGCTGCTGATCGCCATGGGTCTGTACCTGGCAGGCTGGTGGAGCGGACTGACCCGCATCGAAGGTCTCGGCCGCCACCTCTGGCGCCACCTGCAACCTATCGCCAGTCGCCTGATGCCGGTCAGCAGCCTGCCGCGTGCGCTGCTGCTAGGCGCCGTCTGGGGCTGGCTGCCATGCGGTTTGGTCTACAGCACCCTGCTATGGGCCTCCAGCCAAGGCTCGCCGACCGACAGCGCACTGCTGATGCTGGCCTTCGGCCTGGGCACCTGGCCGGTATTGCTGGCCACCGGTATGGCGGCGGAACGACTGACCAGCCTGTTGCGCAAGCGCGGGGTGCGTGTTGCGGGCGGCGTGTTGGTGATTCTGTTCGGCATCTGGACGATGCCCGGCCCACACCAACATTGGCTGATGGGCCACTGACAGCCCCCTACCGTCGCTCAAGAAGCGGGATTGATCTCGAGCATCTCTGCTCGGCGAAGCGGCCTGGCACCCGCTTGGCTGCTGGGCTGGCTGAACATGCGACAGCCTGACTCAGATCAAGAGCCGGCCCGATGCAGCCCCTAGACTGGCAACACTGTCACTCCAGGGATTATCCAATGCTCGACGCCATCCGCTGGGACGCAGACCTGATCCGTCGCTACGACCGGCCAGGCCCGCGCTACACCTCCTACCCCACCGCCGTGCAGTTCCTCGGCGATATCGGCTCCTTCGACCTGCTGCATGCCCTGCGTGACAGCCGCAAGGCACAGCGTCCGCTGTCCCTGTACGTACACGTGCCGTTCTGCGCCAACATCTGCTACTACTGTGCCTGCAACAAGGTGATCACCAAGGATCGTGGGCGTGCACAGCCCTACCTCGAACACCTGGAGCAGGAGATCGCCCTTGTCGCCTGCCATCTGGACAAGAACCAGATAGTCGAGCAACTGCATTTCGGCGGCGGCACCCCGACCTTCCTCAGCCACGACGAGCTGCGCCGCCTGATGGGCAGCCTGCGCCAGCATTTCCACTTGCTGGATGACGACAGTGGCGACTACGGCATAGAGATCGACCCGCGCGAAGCCGACTGGTCAACCATGGGACTGCTCCGCGAGCTTGGTTTCAATCGCGTCAGCATCGGCGTACAGGATCTCGACCCGGACGTACAACGCGCCATCAATCGCCTGCAGACCCTGGAACAGACCCGTGCCATCGTCGATGCCGCCCACGCGCTGCAATACCGCTCCGTGAACATCGACCTGATCTACGGCCTGCCACGGCAGACTCCGGAGCGCTTTGCCCGAACCGTCGCCGAGGTCATCGCGCTGCAACCGGATCGACTCTCGGTGTTCAACTACGCGCACCTGCCGGAGCGCTTCATGCCACAACGTCGGATCAACGCCGACGAGTTACCCGCTCCGGCGGACAAGCTCGCCATGCTGCAGGGCAGCATCGAGCAGCTCACAGCCGCCGGTTATCGCTACATCGGCATGGATCACTTCGCCCTGCCCGACGACGAGCTGGCCATGGCCCAGGAAGACGGCACCCTGCAACGCAATTTCCAGGGCTATACCACCCACGGACATTGCGACCTGATCGGCCTGGGCGTTTCTGCCATCAGCCAGGTTGGCGACCTCTATAGCCAGAACAGCAGCGATCTGTCCAACTACCAGCAGAGCCTCGGCAATGGCCAGCTGGCCACCCAACGTGGCCTGCTTTGCGTCGAAGACGACCGCATCCGCCGCGCCGTAATCCAGGCACTGATCTGCCAGTTCCAGTTGAGTTTCCGCGAGATCGAGCAGCGCTTTGCCATCGACTTCCGCAGCTACTTCTCGGCCATCTGGCCGCAACTGCAGCAGTTGGCCCGCGACGGTCTTATCGACCTGAACGACCAGGGCATCGAAGTCCGCCCGGCCGGGCGCCTGCTGGTGCGCTCACTGTGCATGCTGTTCGACCACTACCTGGAGCAGCAGAACCAGCAGCGCTTCTCGCGAGTGATCTGATGCCTACGGGTTGCCGCCCTAGCGGCGGCGGCCCATCAGGACATCGACAGCTTGACCGCTTGCATGCGCTGGTCGTCGCTGAGACGCTCATCCTTGAGAGCATCGGCCAGGTTCATCTGCGCGGCGGTCAGTGCACTCTGCAGTGAAGCCAACTCCCCACGAAGGGCCTCCGCCCGCGCCTGCTTGATGTCCGGGTCCATGTCCCGATCCGCCGCCAGGGCCTGCAACTCGGCTTGTTTTTCAGCGACCTGCTGACGCAGCGCCCGGATGAGCTTGACGAGTTCCTTGATGTTGTCGGGCAGATCGGCCTCGTCCACATCATCATTCTTCTCCGCGGCCCGAGACTTCCCCAGCTCGGACAGGGTGACCCGCAGGCCTTCCTGCACTTCACGCTCACTGGGCTCCTCGCCCCTCTCCCGAGCAGCGTGGCGCTGAATCGCCACGCCCAACCGCTCGGTCAGCCCGCCTACATCCACCTTCAGCATGGAGTTACCCTCGACGCGTTTCCTTACGAGAATATCGGGCGATGAACAGGAAACTTGAGCTTTCGGTCAGCCATTTTTGCAATCAACCATGGTCGTGCTGGCCCCGGCGCGGGCCCATGGGTTAACCTTTATCTTCGTGTGTGATCTCCAGTCAGGGATTTCCGATGTCAGAAACGATCAAGGTTCACAGCTCCCACCAGGCCCACTGCAAGGATTGCAGCCTGGCGCCTCTCTGCCTGCCGCTGTCGCTGAACCTGGAAGACATGGATGCCCTGGACCGTATCGTCAAGCGCGGGCGCCCGCTGAAGAAGGGCGAATTCCTGTTCCGCCAGGGCGATGCTTTCGACTCGGTTTTCGCCGTGCGAGCCGGCGCCCTCAAGACCTTCACCCTGAGTGACTCGGGCGAAGAACAGATCACCGGCTTCCATCTGCCCAGCGAGCTGGTCGGCCTGTCCGGTGTCGATACGGAGTTCTATCCGGTCTCGTCCCAGGCCCTGGAAACCACCTCGGTGTGCGAGATTCCCTTCGAGCGGCTGGACGAGCTGTCGGTGCAGTTGCCACAGCTGCGCCGCCAGCTGATGCGGGTGATGAGCCGCGAGATTCGCGACGACCAGCAGATGATGTTGCTGCTCTCGAAGAAAACCGCGGACGAGCGTATCGCCACATTCCTGGTCAACCTGTCGGCCCGCTTCCGCGCCCGTGGCTTCTCGGCCAACCAGTTCCGCCTGGCCATGTCGCGCAACGAGGTCGGCAATTACCTGGGGCTGGCCGTGGAAACCGTGTCCCGCGTGTTCACCCGCTTCCAGCAGAACGGCCTGATCAATGCCGAAGGCAAGGAAGTACAGATCCTCGATCCGATCGAGCTGTGCGCCCTGGCTGGCGGCAACATGCCCGACTAGGAGCACCGATGATCTTCGACGAATTCGCCATCAAGTCGCTGATTCGCCCGGTACCGGACTTCCCCAAGCCCGGCGTGGTATTCCGTGATATCACTCCGCTGTTCCAGTCACCGCGTGCGTTGCGCATGGTGGTGGACAGCTTCATCCAGCGCTACGTCGAAACCGAGTTCAGCCATATCGCTGCCATGGATGCCCGCGGCTTCCTGTTCGGCTCAATCATGGCTTACGAGCTGAACAAGCCGCTGATCCTGTTCCGCAAGCAGGGTAAGCTGCCAGCGGAGGTGCTCGCCGAGAGCTATCAGACCGAATACGGCGAAGCGCTGCTGGAAGTGCACGCCGACAGCCTGTGTGAAGGCGACCGTGTGCTGGTCTTCGATGACCTGATTGCCACCGGCGGCACGCTACTGGCCGCCGCGCGCCTGGTGCGCCGTCTGGGTGCTACCGTGCACGAGGCAGCCGCGATCATCGACCTACCCGAGCTGGGCGGGTCGCAAAAGCTGCAGGATATGGGCATTCCCGTATTCACACTCACGGCTTTCGAACTCAGCGAAAGCTGAAGCCCCCTCCGAATCGACGGGCATCGCCCTGACCAGCTCTCCTCGCCGTCACTCCTGTCATCTCACCGACCGCGAGAGCACCTCTCCCGCATCAATCTGATCGAAAAGTCAAAGTCCGTAGCCATGCGCGCGTACGTCATAGCTGATCGACGTGTAAGCCATAGGTGACTGCGATCGCCAGCAAAAATCCATCACTCAGAAAAACCATAAGACTCTCAAAAGGTTATCTAACACCTAGCCACAGCCCCCTATGCCGTCACATTTGAGGCACGTCTCTCGCTGAACTATGGTCCCAATTGAGTGGAGCTTTTCGCCTCGAGGGATGGATCAGCCATGAGCCACTTCGCAAGAATCTCGGCAATTCTATTGAGTGTCGCAGGGACTTCGGCCTGGGCCGCCGGGGAAATTCAAGGCCAGATGAGCGTGCAGATCACGGTGGGGACCGGATGTACCGTCACCAATGGCAGCGAGACGGGAGGCGTCAACAACTTCGGCTCCCTGACCTTCGGTGACTACACCAATCTGGACAACACCATCGATGGCCGCTCCGTTGGCAACGCCGGCGGCGCCTCGTTCGGATTGGAATGCAGCGTCGGCACCAACTACAGCATCGCCATCAGTGGAGGCGCCAATCCCAACGGCAGCCAGAGGCGCATGCAGAACGGCGGGCAGTTCGTTTCCTACAACCTGTACCAGGACAGTGCTCGCTCTGTTCCCTGGGGTGATGGAGGTGCTACTGGCACAGTGCTGACCGGCAGCGGCACCGGTGCCGACGAAGAGGTGATCGTCTATGGCCGAGTACCGGCTCAGGCCACACCGGCGCCCGGCACTTACAACGATACGGTCCAGGTAACCGTGACCTGGTAGGAAGGCGGGAAAACAGCTCAGGGATGAAAAATGCGCCGCACATCGCTTACGTGGCTCATAACAGCGCTCTTGCTCGGCTCGAGCGAGCTGCCGGCAGTCGACAAGACCGCTACCATCGGCCTGAGTGTCGAGGTGCTTCCCGCCTGTCAGGCAGGTACCGTCACCGGTGGGGGCGTCAGCTTCGGCGCTCTGGATTTCGGCACTCACTTCGCGCTCAACAACACCCTCAGCAAGGCCGGCCAACCCAATGCCGGCGCGGTGCGGGTCAACTGCCAGCAGAATGTTCCCTATCGAGTGCTGATCAATGGCGGACAGAGCGGCGTGGTTGGCAATCGCCGGATGCTCGGTCCCGGCGCCGCACAGATCTCCTACAACCTCTATACCGCCGCCGACTATGCCACCGTCTGGGATAACAGCACTGGCGTGACCGGCATCGGCAACGGGCAGGACCAATGGCTGCCCGTCTACGGCCGCATACCGGCGCAGGCCGTGCCCCAGGCAGGTAATTACAGTGATGTTCTGACCGTCACGGTGGGCTGGTGATGTGGCTCCGGCAGCCCACCATGCGGGTGCTGCTCATCGCCTGGCCCTGGCTCGCCCTCGCATGGCTGCCGCCTGCTCGGGCAGACACCGGCGTCAACGACCAGCTCATCAGCCGCAGCTTCGAACTACGGGCGCAGATCGTGCCCGGCTGCCTGCTGGGCACCGGGGGAAGCGACGTCACGACGTTTGGAACAATCTCGTTCGGCCAGGTCAGTACCCTCGGCAGCAATCGGGATACGGTCAGCTCACCGGGAAGTGGTTCGATCACTCTGCAGTGCTCACCCGGCACACCAGTGACTCTGTCACTCAATGCAGGCAACAACGCCACCAGCGTCGGTACCGGCCGCTTCCTGGCGAGGGGCAGCGAGCGACTGCGTTATCAGCTCTACCAGGACGCCGGCTACAGCGTGATCTGGGGCAACGGCAGCAACGGCGGCATCAGCCTGAGCACTGCCTTTCCCGCGAGTGGGGCGAGCCAGACCTATCCGGTTTACGCCCGGCTGTTCGCCGTCAGCCCCATGCCCTCGGCAGGTTTCTATCTGGATACCGTCACAGTGACCCTGACCTATTGAATGACCATGACTCGCTCACCTCCCCCTACCCCCACTCGACTGCGCTGGTTGCTGCTGGCGAGCTGGCTGACCGCACAGACTTGCGGGGCCGCCAGCTCGATTCTGATCTGGCCGATCAACCCTCTGATCGAGGCCGATCAGAAAGCCGTGGCGCTGTGGCTGGAAAATCGCGGAGCAGCCCCGGTGGACCTGCAGATACGCGTGCTGGCCTGGCAACAGACGGGCTTCGAGGACCAGCTGATTCCGCAGAAGCAGGTGGTTGGCAGTCCGCCAATGACCACATTGCAACCAGGCAAACGGCAGCTGGTACGCCTGGTCAACCTGCAATCACCGCCACCGGGCGCCTCGCAGAGCTATCGGGTACTGGTGGACGAGGTCCTGCCTCCTTCCGAACGGCCCCCACAGCTCGGTGTGCAGTTCCAGATGCGTTATTCGGTCCCGCTTTTCGTCCTTGGCAATGGGGCCTACCTGGACGATGGCATCGATGACGCGTCGCACAAGGGCCAAGGACTCGCGCCCCAGCTGCGTTACCGGATCGAAGCACAGAACGGCCAGCGCTTTCTCCTTATCCAGAACAGAGGTCCGGCCCATGCACGGCTGTCGCAAGTCAGCCTGCACCATGGAGCCAACACATTCAGCCTCGCTCAGGGTCTGCTCGGCTACGTGCTCCCCGGTGCCGAGATGCGCTGGCAGCTCCCTCCCGCTGCACCTGAGCAGGGTCGCCTGCAGGCACGGATCAACGAATGGCAAGAACTGCAGGATATTCCGCGCCAGTAGCTGGCTGCACTGCCTCGTCCTCTGGGCAGCGCTGTTCGTGCTCCCACTCCAGGCGGCGTCCCAGGAAGAGCTGGAGGCAGCCGATCAGCTCTATCTGGAGCTGGTGGTGAACGAGCTGCCGAGCGGCAAGGTACTGCAGGTGCAGTCTCTGCGCGGGCACCTATATATGGAGCGCGGCGAGCTGGTAGCCGTGGGCGTGCCTCTGGAGGCCAGCGGAGACCCTTGGGTGGCGCTCGACTCGATCGCCGGGTTGATCAACGAGTACCGGCAGGACAGCCAGCAACTGCATCTCACGCTGCCGAGCGAGTGGCTTCCCCGCCAGCAGTTCGGAACGTCCCGTACCATTGACTCTCTGCCCGCACAGAGCTCGCTCGGTGCACTGTTCAACTACGACCTGTATTACAGCGATAGCGACAATGGAGCCCACTACGCCAATACATGGCTGGAGCAGCGGGTTTTCGATGGTTTCGGGGTCTTCTCCAACACCGGGGTGTATCGGCACAGCTTCGGCGACACCGCGTACCATGATGGTTACATTCGCTATGACACCAGCTGGCGCTTCAACCGCCAGGATGAGCTGACCAGCTACGGCGGAGGCGACCTGGTGACGGATGCGTTGACCTGGAGCCGCGCCGTGCGCATTGGCGGACTGCAGATTGCACGCAACTTCGCTCTGCGCCCCGACCTGATCACCTACCCCCTGCCCCAGTTCGATGGTGACGCCACAGTCCCCAGCACGCTGGATCTGTTCATCGATAACTCACGAGTGGGCAGCGAGATACTGCGCCCTGGACCCTTCACGCTAAACACCGTCCCGTACATCAGCGGTGCCGGCACCGCGACACTGGTCACTACCGACGCCCTGGGCCGCCAGGTAACCACCACCGTACCGTTCTACGTAACCGACACGCTGCTCCGCAAAGGGCTGTTCGACTACTCGCTCTCGGCCGGCAAGCTGCGCAGGGAGTACGGCATGGAGAACTTCTCCTACGGCAGCCTGGCCGGTAGTGGATCGCTGCGCTATGGCATAACCGATCGGCTCACTCTGGAAGGTCATGCGGAAATCGGCGACGACCTGCAGCTGGGTGGTATCGGCGGCACCTTCGGCCTGGGCATGCTGGGCACGCTCACCACCTCTGTCAGCCAAAGCCAGGGACTCGGCAACGGAAGGCAGTACAGCCTGGGCTACAGCTACTATTCCAGGCGCTTCGGCATTACCGCGCAGCGCATCGAACGTACCGAGGATTACGCCGACCTTAGCCTGGTCAGCACGCTCGAGGAAGGCGGAGCCTTGAGCCAGCTGACCAAGCGCAGCGACCAACTCACCCTCAGCGTCAGCCCTGAGCGGCTGGGCTCCTTCGGCATCGGCTACTTCGCCAATGAAGAACATGACGGCACGCGTACCCGTTTGATCAACCTGTCATGGTCCAGAAGCCTCAAGGGGAGCAGCAGCCTGTACGTATCATTCAACCGGCAGATCGGCGAGTCCGGTTATTCGGCTCAGGCGCAGCTGGTAATTCCCTTCGACCTGCTGTCCACCGTAGCCGTCGGCGTCGAGCGCAATAGCAATGGCGAGCAGCGCGCCCGAGTCAACTACAGCCATAGCCCCCCCAGCCAGGGCGGAATCGGCTGGAACCTGGGCTACGCGAGTGGTGAGGAGGAGTACCGCCAGGCGGACGTTACCTGGCGTACCGCCAAGGCGCAGCTGCAGGCCGGTGCCTATCGCGACGGCAGTGTCACCACCCACTGGGGTGGCGTCAGTGGCTCGCTGGTAGCGATGCAGGGGCAGGTGTTCGCCAGCAACAGGATCGACGACGCTTTCGTGGTGGTCAGCACAGGGGGATATCCACAAGTACCGGTGCATTTCGAACACCAACTGCTCGGCCAGACCGATGAAAATGGCTACCTGCTCGTACCCTGGGTGCCTTCGTACTACCCCGGCCAATACGAAATCGACCCGCTCGGGCTGCCCAGCAACGTACACAGCGGCGAGACCCAGCGCCAGATTGCCGTGCATGAGGGCAGCGGCGCCCTATTGCAGTTCGATCTGAAGCGAAGCCTGGCCGCCAGCATCAGCCTCGTGGATGTCGACGGCAACGTGCTGCCACGCGGAGCCTCGGTCATCCATCACCCATCGGGTCAGAAGACCTACGTCGGCTGGGATGGCCAGGTCTACCTGGAGGGATTGGCGGCGGACAATCTGCTGGAGGTTCATCTCGGCAAGGGCGAGGCCTGTATCAGTAGATTCGCGCTGGATCCGGCCGCGCTGGAGATGGCCCTGATCGGTCCCGTGCCCTGCCTGGTGGAGAGCGCGAGACCATGACTGGCAACTGGCTGAGGACGGTGCTCCTGGCGCTGTGCACACTACTGGTCTCCACTCAGGCGCTACCCTGCAATACCTACACCGCCGCGGTCAGCCTGGGCAACACCAACTCCCTGAGCCTGCGTACGCTTCAGCAACAGGCCACCGCAGGAGCCGGGCTATCCTGCCCTGGCGTGCTGACACTCCTTAGCGCTGCCTATGTGAGAGTCACCCTCAACAGCACCAGCCCGCTGGTTCTGTCCGATGGCAATGGCAATCAGGTACCGTTCCGGATCTACCAGGACACCGGCTTCGCCCAGCCACTGCTGAGCGGCCAGCCGCAGCAACTCGGCAACGTCAGCCTGCTGACACTCGGAGCGACATCATCGGCCATCGCCCTGTACTTCCGCACGGATCTGGGGCCAAACGTACCTGCCGGCACCTACACGGCCAGCGTCGTCCTCCGCTGGGACTGGGCCATCTGTACCATCGGGGCCATCAACCTGTGCTCATGGGCACGCAGCCCGGGAGTGACCCAGACCTGCCCTCTCGGCATCTGTGGGGCACCGACCAACTGGGGCAGCGGCTCGCTGGCGACCGTGAACATCACACTGGTAGTCACCAAGGCCTGCCTGATAAACAGCGCTCCGGCAGTCAATTTCGGGGCGCACGCCTTGATCAGCCAGTTCACGGCTCAGACCCAGTCCGTATCGGTAACATGCACCAACACCGAGGGATTCACCATCAGCTTCGACAACGGTCAGAACTTCTCCTCGCCCTGGCGCCGAATGGCCAACAGCGGGCAGTACCTGCGCTACCACCTGTACCGACCGAACGGCACTACCGTATGGAACGCAGCCACACCGCTGAGCGCTGCTGGAACGGGTAACGCGCAGAGCTTCACCTACCAGGCGATCATCGACCCTGGCCAGCCCAATACACCGGCTGGCACCTATATCGACAATGTGCTGCTGATCATCAACTACTGATCGGTTACCAGTAGACGACGAGGCGTTTGCTAGCGGAGTCCGGCTCGGCAACGGTCCGGCCCCGTACCACCTCGGTGGTCAGCACCGCACCACTCTCTTCCTGCAGGCGGAACGCCGCACTTTCGCAGCCATGGCTGCTGACCTGAATCGCGCGGGCAGAGGGCTCGCTCACGACCTCGCAGCTCTTGACGATGGTCAGGCTGACGGCCAGCTGCGCGCTCGACTCTCCAGCACGAGCCACACCGGACAGGGTGGACATCAGCGCGAACGACGCAGCAATGACGAGGATTGGTTTGGAATACATACCGACTGCTCTACGGTAAAGACGGCCTATCGAAGCGGGGAATAGTCCATCCGTAGAACATCTATCGCATAAGCATTAAAGCGATAGTGAATAAAGGGTATAGGAGCGAAGCGGTGATATCAATATGGAATCAATTTTTTCCGACGAAGAACATAGCGTCTGGCTTACATGATCATCCACCACCTGCCTTGGCTTGGAGATGCGCGGAACCTGCATCTCAGCCTGGGTCGATCCCTAGAGAACAACCCATGATCACCTGTTCAGCGCTCTCCACAAGCACCTCGATGGGATCGCGGTAACCGCTCAGGTACCAGCAGACGGCCATCTGGTTGATGGCCCCTATGATTCCCATACACACGTACAACTCCGATGAAACGGGCTTCAATCCGCCGTAGAGGCGACTCAGCCCGCTCAGCAGCAGGTTGCAGAAACGCAGATTGTTCTGCTGGTAGAGATTGTCGATGCGCTCGCTGACACCGAGGACTTCGAACAGGACGATTCTCGCCACGGTCGGCTCACGCATCGCGCGGATAAATGTCTCCAGCACCTGGTGTCGATCGGTGTCGGCCCCCGCGTGCTGGATCTGCCGACTGAGCGCCTGTTCGATCTCCCCCATGATCGAGGTGTATGCCGCAGCCAGCAGATCCTCGGTTCCCGAGAAGGATTCGTAGAAGTAACGATCGGTCAGTTTGGCCTCTGCGCACAGATCGCGAACCGTCGTCGCACGGTAGCCCGTCGTTCCGAAAAGACGGATGCCGGCCTGGAGAAACGCTTCACGACGCACCTTGATGCGCTGCTCCGGGGAGATGCCTCTGTATGAGCGCTCGCTCGCATTTCCTTTCGACATCACGATCTCCAAATCTGAGGACATTCAACATCATAACAAACCTATAAGCCCATAAAAAACCTGATAAAAGCAGTTAAACCAAATATCCCCATTAAAATAAACTGACTTCATTTGTCGTCAAAATACTTGACGAGCGTTCTCTTGACCCATAATTTTGACTACAAGCCTCATCACATTAGCAGTTTGCAACAGCTCTCTGTCGACGCGGCGCCAGGATAGAAAAACAAAAGCAACCTGAGGAACAGCCAGCATGAAACACGCATTCCGCCTTCCCCTTCCCCGACCACCAGCGTGCTGCCTGCCGCTGGTCATGCTCGGGCCGATACTCGCGGGGGCCTCTGTCGCTCATGCGCTGGATTTCAGCCTCGCCGACGGAGAGATCACCGGCACCCTCGACAGCACCCTCTCCTACGGCCAGCTCTGGCGGGTGCAGGGTCAGGCGAGGAACAACGACGCCATCAACCAGAATGATGGCAATCGAAATTTCGATACCGGGCTGGCGTCGGAGGTGTTCAAGCTCACCTCCGAGCTCGAAATGAAGTACCAGCACTACGGGGCCTTCGTGCGCGGCACGGCGTTCTACGACACCCAGATCATGGACAAGCGCAGCGACTACCACCACAACCAGGCAGTCAGCGAGCCCAGCCAGAACAGCCCGAAGGACAACAGCTTCACCCATGAGGCCCGACACACGTCCGGTCGCAAGGCGCAGATTCTCGACGCCTACCTGTATGGCTCCTGGGACATCCTCGACCGCCCCATCTCGATCCGCGCCGGCAAGCAGGTCTTCAACTGGGGCGAAGCGCTGTTCTATCGCGGTGTCGGCATTTCCAACCCTATCGACGCACCGAAATACCGGCTTCCGGGCGCGCAGATCAAAGAGGTCGTCGTGCCCGTGGAGGCCCTGAGCTTCAATCTGGGCCTGAGCGACAGCATCAGCATCGATGCGTACTACCAGTTCCGATGGAAGGAAACCGCCATCGACCCGGTCGGCACCTACTACTCCACCACCGACCTGTTCGGTCCCGGCGGCAACAGCGCCTATGCCCAGGTGCCGGAACTGGCTCCAGCCATTGCCGGCTACCAACTCCTCGCCGGCTTGCCGGGAACCGGGCTGGGGCTCGGCCCGCGTGATGCCAGCCGCTATCTGGACGCCAGCAACGGAATCTTCAAGGTCGCCAGCGTGGGCTCCGATGAGCAGGCGCGCAACGGCGGGCAGTTCGGCGTGAGCCTGCACTACATCGCCGAGTCACTGAACTTCACGGACTTTGGCTTCTACTTCGTCAACTACCACACCAAGGAGCCAGTGCAGTCGACCGACTTCAACGGCTATCACGGCATGGACCTGTCCCCCCTGCAGGCGATGCTCGGAGCCGAAGCGGCACAGGCGCTGGCCACGCTGGACCTGGCGCAGAACGCGGTGGTTCGCCGGGCATATGTCGAAGATGTGCGCATGTTCGGCGCCAGCTTCAATACCACCATCAGCGACGCCTCGGTTTTCGGCGAGATCGCCTACCGGCCCAACCTGCCGATTGCGGTAAGTGCGACCAACGATATCGTCGCCGACCTTATCTCCCAGGGCGTTACCGGGGTGTCGAACCTGTACGACCGCTCGCTCCCCGACGACCAGGCATGCGGCCTCATCGCCGGCACCCGGCTGTGCCGGAGCGGCCGTGCCGATAACTATCAGCGCGTGGAAGCGATCAACATCTCTCTGGGCACCCTCTACAACTTCGGTCCGGCGCTCGGCTTCGATTCATTGATCGGCATAGGCGAGATCGCCACCGAACAATTGCACGGCAGCGACCTGACCTATGTGGGATACGGCTCGTTCGCCGTCGAGAGAAAGTTCGCCGGCACCCCGGACCGCGCCGACAACCCCATCGACCGCGAGTCCTACGGCTACACCCTGCGCCTACAGGGCACATGGAGCGACGTTTACGCCGGCGTAAACCTCACGCCATTCCTCGTCCATAGCCATGACTTCAAGGGCAACTCGCACCTGACTGGCAGCTTCATGGAAGGACGCAAGGCCTACAGCGTGGGCTTGCGCGCGGACTATCTGAACAGCCTGGAGGCCGGCGTGCAGTACACCAGCTTCTATGGCGCCGGGCAGAGCAACCTCATCCGCGACCGCGATCACGTCAGCATCGATATCCAGTACGCCTTCTGACCCTACGACAACAATTCGAAACGAGGCCTGTTATGCGCACTCCAACCACGGCGGGTAGACGCGGTCTGCTCGCACTCGCCACCCTTTTGACGCTCGCATGCTCCGCCGTGAGCGCCGCGGCCACCGAGCAGCAGGCCGCACGCCTGGGTGTCGACCTGACTCCCCTGGGCGCTGAAAAGGCCGGCAACGCCGACGGCAGCATTCCATCCTGGGATGGCGGCCTGACCCAGCCTCCGGCTGGATTCACGCCAGGCCGGCATTATCCCGACCCCTTCCCCGACGACAAACCGCTGTTCACCATCACGGCACAGAACCTCGAGCAGTATCGGGAACGACTGACTCCGGGTCAGATTGCACTGTTGCAGGCGTACCCCGCCACACTGAACTACCCGGTCTATCAGACCCGCCGCACTGCAGCAGCGCCCCAGTGGGTCTATGACAACATCCGCAGGAACGCTACCAGCGCTCGCCTGCTGAACGAGGGCAACGGCTTCGCCGACGCCTACGGAGGAATCCCCTTCCCCATGCCCGCCAACGGTGTGGAAGCAGTCTGGAACCATATCGCCCGCTATCGCGGTACCCACCTGAAACGGGTAGTGGCCGAGGCCACGGTGCAGGCCAACGGCACCTATGCCTTGTCCCGACACGACCAGCAGGTGCTCTTCAAATACTACATCCCCGGCGGCAGCTACTCCGGGCTGAAAAACATCATGTTCTACTACTTTGGCGCGGCACTGAGCCCGGCACGCATCGCCGGCCAGGCGTCACTGCTCTACGAAACCCTGGACCAGGTGGCGGAACCGAGGATGGCCTGGGGCTATGTCCCCGGCATGCGACGTGTCAGACGCGCGCCCACGCTATCGCACGATACTCCCGACTCCGGCTCGGATGCCCTGCTGACGGTCGACGACCGGGACATGTTCAACGGCTCGCCCGACCGCTACGACTGGAAACTGCTCGGCAAGCGGGAAATCTACATCCCGTACAACAACTATCAGATATCCAGCCCCAAGCTTCGCTACGCGGAGTTGATCCAGCCAGGGCACCTCAATCCAGAACACACCCGCTTCGAGCTGCATCGCGTCTGGGTAGTCGAAGGGACCCTCAAGAGCTCGGCTCGCCACATCTATTCCAAGCGCACCTTCTACATCGACGAGGACAGCTGGCAGATCGCGCTGGCGGATCGCTACGACGGTCGTGGCGAGCTGTGGCGCGTCTCCATCGGCTACCTGAGCAACTTCTACGACCTGCCTACCATCTGGTCGTCACTGGACGCCTTCCACGACCTGCAGGCGCGCCGCTACGTCGTGCACAAGCTGGAGAACGAGGAGAAGGCCACCATCGACTTCAGCCAGCCAATCCCCTCCGACGACCTGTTCAAGCCCGCTGCCCTGCAGCGCCGTGGAACCCGATGAGCCCCACTGCTGAACCTTCCTTCGAACAAGACAGAGCGATCACGATGCGTGATGAACAACCTCTCTTTGCAGACCGCCTTGCCAGGCGAGTATTCCGTGGCCTCGGGGCACTGCCCCCAGGGCTACAACGCTGGTTGGGCGGCCGCCCGATACGCGTCGACGGGCAAACCCTGCACCCCACAGCCCAGCTGGGCCTGCGAATCCTGAACCGCCTGATCGCGGACACTTTCGAGACGCGCCCGGTGGCCGAGGGCCGCGAGGAGATACGTCGGGAAGCCTGGATCTTCGGCAAGCCGGAAGCGCTGGAACGAGTGGACGACCTGACCATCGACGGCCCCAACGGCGCCATACCGGCACGCTTCTATCAGCCGGATCGCGCTCGCGCAGAAGGCGCGCTGGTGGTGTATTTCCATGGAGGCGGCTGGGTACTGGGTGGCCTGGACTCGGCCGACTCGGTGATCCGCTACCTGGCCAACAGAACCGGCTGCTCCTTCCTGTCCGTCGACTACCGGCTCGCGCCCGAGCACAAGTTCCCGGCGGGCCTGGAAGACTCGCTGGCCGCCTTCGACTATGCCGTGGATCACGCCCAGGAGTTCGGCTGCGATCCACGCCTGGTCGCCGTCGCAGGCGAAAGCGCAGGGGGCAATATCTCGGCGGTGCTGAGCCAGATCACTGCGAAACGTGCCCGAAGCGACCCTCAGTTGCCCGTGCCAGCCTTCCAGATGCTGCTGCAGCCTGTCACGGACCTGTCCCGCAAGCATGCGTCCTACCAGCTGTTCCGCCAGGGCTACTTCCTCACGGAGGCCCAGATGGACTGGTACAAGCAGCACTACCTCCACACCCCCGAGGAGGCGCTCGACCCGAGGGCCTCCCCCCTGCTTGCCAAGAGCCTGGACGGGTTGTGCCCAGCCTATGTCGCGGTATCAGGGTTCGATCCGTTGCGCGATGAAGGCGAGGCTTACGCCCACCGCCTCCAGGAAGCAGGCGTGCAGGTCACACTGCGGCGTTTTTCCGCGCACACCCACGGCATCATCAATGCTACGGGTATCGGCTTCGTCGCCCAGGAAATGCTGCTGGAACTGTCCGGGGCGCTGACGGCACTCATCGCCCAGGCCGCCACCCGACAAGGCCTGGCGACCAGCAGCACCTCGACTGGTGAATCACCACGAACCTGGTGATTCGCGACAGAAAGCTCGCTGCTTCATCTCGATCATGTCATGCGGTCGGGCGACTGCATGGCATGCTCAGCGAACGGTGAAACGCTGCTCCGCCAGCTTGCGATCACCTTGGAAGACCATCAGATGCCACTCACCGGGCACCGCTTCGTGGTGCTCGGTGAACTCGAATGCCATCACGTCCTGCGGTGCATCCACCAGCAACTTCTGCTGCAGTTCGATCTTGTCCTGGCGCTTGCCGTCCGGCCCTACCAGGCCGGGGGTCAGATACAGCAAGGTGAGCGGCTGCTCACTCTCCGTCTTGCCCACCAGCCGATAACGAATACCGAACTTGGTCCCCAGGCGAGCGGGCACCACGTCGGTCTGCTCGATAGGCTGGTTGGCGCGGGTCAGTACACGCTCGCCCGGCTGCGGGTCTTTGATCGGAGCGCTGGTGAACACACCGTACTCGATGGCCCCCTCGACACGCACCTCGGCCATGGCCAGGTTGGAGACCAGGGCCAGGGCCACGGCGGACAGGCTGAACAGTTTCATCTCGCGCTCCTTGTGGAAAGTTGGCGCGAGGCTATGACGCGACGGTTACAGACTGATGACAGTCAGTCGCGCAGTTGAGCCTGCCGCTTACGCGGCAGCACCGAAAGGAAGTTGTCCCGTGCCACCTTGCGTGCCACGTCTTCCGGCAAGGCATCGAGGAATGGCTTGAAGTCTTCCAAGTAGCCACCCAGCCCATCGAAGCGGCCGACCACATCCGAGCCGAGCATGAAACGTGCAGGATAGCTGCTCACCAGCTGCAGCCAGCGCTCGTCCGGCTTGCCATCGGCATCCAGCAGGTAGGGGCGCAACACTGTCCAGGACAGGTCGATGTAGAGGTTCGGATACTCCTCCAGCATCCGTTCCAGCGTGCCGATCAGGAAATCCAGCTTTTCCTGATGGCGGTGGATCTCCATGCTGGTCCCCGCGTGTGCCCAGATGAAACGCACGTGCGGGTGGTTGCGCAGCGGTTCCTCGATCTCCTGCAGATACAGCGGGTTGCGCTCGCGCTTGGAGGTGATGTTGCTGTGCAGCAGTACCGGCAGATCGTATTCGGCGGCCAGGTGGAAAACCCGTGCGAGCGCCTCGTTGTTGGCACGCGGCGTGTCGCCATAGGTCAGCGCGGTGAGATCGTCGTGACGGGTGAAGACCTCGCCGATGCCCTGCCAGAGCCCGGGGTCCAGCTCCAGCATGCGGCGGATATGCGCATCGGCGTTCTTGTCGGCAGGATTGAAACCGCTGAGGAAGGGATGGAAGCGCTCACGCTGCTCCGCCGGCAAACGCTTCACCGCAGCGGCCACCAGCACGTCGGTGGCGCTGTACCAGTAGGCCCCGGCGTCATCGCCAGCGTAGTAACGCGGCCGCTTGGGCTCGTCCTCGTGCCACTTCTTGGCCACCGGAATGCCGCTGATCATCACGTGGTCGATATTGCCGGCGGCCATGGCCTCCAGCAGTGGCGTCATGCCCTCGCTTTCCTGGAAGAAGTCGACGTAGTGCAGGTGGGCATCGCTGTAGCGATAATCGCGGGCTTCAGCTTGCAGGACAAACAGGCTGCAAAATGTGGCGAGCAACAGGCGGCGGTTGGACAACGGCTTCACTCCCTGAGGTATCGAGCAAGGGTAGACCCCCGCCGCCTCGCTGCCGTTCACTGGCGATGATGCGAGCCACGGGCCATCATGAGTCAACCACCCGCCGCGAACCCTGAGCATGCCTATCGCCCGTCTCTCCGCTACCCTCGTCGCGCTGCTCTGCTCACTGCAGCTGGCAGCGGAGACGCTGACCTACCCGCTGCACTCCAATGGCGTCGACCCGGAGGCCTATGTGGTCGAGCTGCTGAGCCGGGCCCTGGCCAAGGGCGGCGGCGATCACCGTCTGCAACCAACGCCGAAGCCCATGCCACAGAGTCGGGCGGAACAATCGCTGGAGCAGAACGACGGCAAGGTCCAGCTAATGTGGACCATGACCACCAAGGCCCGGGAAGAAACCCTGCTACCGGTGCGCATCCCCATCTACAAGGGTCTGATCGGCTGGCGCATCGCGCTGGTCAGACGCGAAGACAAGAACTGGCTGGCCAAGGTGAAGACCCTGTCCGACCTGAGGCCCCTGCGCGTTGGCCAGCGCGCCGACTGGCCCGACACCCGAGTCCTGCGCCACAACGGCCTGCAGGTAATCACCAGCCAGAGCTATGACAGCCTGTTTCGCATGCTCGACGCCGGCCGCTTCGACCTGTTCCCCCGCGAGGCGGTGGTGGTGTGGAACGAGCAGGCCCGTGCCAACCAGGAAGGCCTGGCCCTCGAAGTCGACGAACACATCGCCATCCACTACCCCTCCGCCTTCTACTTCTTCACCTCCCGCGCCCGTGCGGACCTGGCCATCGCGATAGAGCGCGGGCTGGAGGCGATGATCGCGGACGGCAGCTACGAGCAGCTTTTCCAGCAGTATCACGGCGAAACCATCAAGCGCGCGGGCCTGGAACGCCGCACGGTGATCGAGCTGGAGAATCCCGACCTGCCACCGCAGACACCCTTCCAGCGCCAGGAGCTCTGGTATCGGCCGGGTGCACCGCAATAGCGCCCAACGAACCGAGTTGGCGCATCTTTCGAGACACCTCGTTGACGCCGGCCTTGTGACACGCAGCACACAACATGATGGCACCCTGCTTGCACCGCTCCCTCCAGGATCATCAGGGAGATGCACCCATGCTGCAGTTGCTGCGCAAATCCTCGCGACGCGAGCAGGATGAAGAGGCATTCGCCGCCCTCTTCAGCTGCCACGACCTCACTACCCGCCTGCCCGAGCAGCAGCCCTGGATGGGGCGTCTCAACCGCTTCAGCGACGGTCTGCACCGACGCATCCGCACCAGCCTGGGCGCCGCCGTCGGCATCGCCGCCCATGCCCCTCAGTTGGCCAGCATTGCCAGCGCCAACCAGGCCAGCGGGCAGAGCCTGGCGCAATCCTCCGAGCTGATCGCCAGCGCCAGCGAGCAGGTCACCACCACCCTGGACGCCGAGCTGGTGCCCGGTGCCGCCGAAGTCGCACGGCTGTCCGGCGAGGTTGCCGCCACCCTGCGCCAGTGCCAGCAGAGCGGCCAGGCCGTACTTGGCCAGGTGGATGCCATCGGTGCCTGCGAGGCACAGCTGGGCGAGGTCATCGGCAACCTCACCGCACAACTGGAAGAGGTCAGCAAGGTCATCGGCGTGATCGCCAGCATCTCCCAGCAAACCAACCTGCTAGCACTGAACGCCGCCATCGAGGCGGCTCGTGCAGGAGAACATGGCCGCGGCTTCGCCGTGGTCGCCGAGGAGGTGCGCCGCCTGGCCGGCCACACCACCGAGGCCACCGGCCAGGTCGGGCAGATCATCGAGCGCTTCCGCGAGGGCATGGACCAGCTCGGTTCCGCCGGCGAGCGCATGCACCAGGCCGTCGAGGATGGCCGCACCGGCATGCTGCAGGTCGGCAACGGACTGGACAGCACGCGCCAGGCCATGGACCGTCTGGACGAACGGGTCGGCCATATCGCCACCGGCACCGAGCAGATCGGCCAGGCCGTGCGTTCGATCAATGGCGACGTGCAGCAGATCGCCCAGGTCGCCGGCGACCTGCTGGGCAAGGCCGGCCAGGTGCTGCGCCATAGCCAGGCGGTGCGCGAGGATGGCGACCGCCTGCTGGAGGGGCTTGGCGACTTCCGCCTGGAACTGCACCGCTCGGTACAGAGCGGGGTCGAACAGCTGGCCACCGACGCCCGCCTGGCGAGCGACGTGGCAAGCGCCGAACGCCTGCTGGCCGAGACGCTGCAGCGAGATTCACGCTTCGAATTGTTCTATCTGGTCGATGCCAACGGTGTGCAGCTCTCCGAGAATGTCTTCGCCAAGGACGTACCGCACCAGGAAGCCTCTAGCTGTCGCGGTCGCGACTGGAGTCAGAGACCCTGGTTCCGCAGCGTGGCGGACAATCTGCGCAGCCATATCACGCCGGTCTATCGCTCCTCGGCCACAGACGACTTCTGCTTTACCGTGTCGGTGCCCATCCTCGGTACCGATGGCCGTCTACTGCGCGTGCTTGGCGCCGATGTGCGCCTCTCCGTACTGGTCTGAAGATCGCCGCCTGGGCTAGGCTGGAGCCATCCAACCTAGCCTGGGAGCCACCATGATCCGCATCAGCACCGAGTCCGGCCTGCGCCACAGCATCGAGATCGGCGAGCACCTGCTGCACACCGACGTGCCCGAGTCCTTCGGCGGCAACGCCTCCGGCCCGGAGCCGCACGACCTGTTCGACGCCGCCCTGGGCGCCTGCAAGGCCCTGACCCTGATGCTCTACGCCAAGCAGCGCGGCCTGCCGCTGGAAAGCCTGGACGTGCGCGTGGCGCGCGATGACAGCCAGGAGCGCCAGGGCACCTACCGCCTGGCCGTGGAGCTAGACCTGCACGGCGAACTGGATGACGAGCAGCGCCAGCAGCTGTTGCGCATCGCCGACAAGTGTCCGATTCACAAGCTGATGACCAGCGTCGAGGTGCAGGTGGAAACCCGCCTGGGCGACGGCGCATGAGCGAGCCGCTGCTGATCCGCCCGAAGGCCGAAGACATCTCCGGGCAACCGATCCTGCGCCCGCTGCCTTCGGCCAAGTGCCGCAGCGTAGGGCCGTTCGTGTTCTTCGACCACATGCTGGAAAAGGCCTATGCGCCTGGCAGCGGCATGAACATCGACCAGCACCCGCATATCGGCCTGTCCACCCTTACCTACCTGTTCGAGGGCGAGCTGCAACACAAGGACAGCCTGGGTTCGGACCAGTTGGTGCAGCCCGGCGACGTCAGCTGGATGATCGCCGGCCGCGCCGTCGCCCATGTCGAGCGCACTCCGCAACACCTGTGGCAAGGCGGTTCGCGCCTGCACGGCCTGCAGGTGTGGCTGGCCCTGCCGCAAGCGCTGGAGGAAGGCGAGCCGAGTTACAGCCACCATACGGCTGCCAGCCTGCCACGCAGCGAGGCCATGGGCGTGCAGATCACCCTGATCGCCGGCAGCGGCTTCTGCCTGGAGTCGCCGGTGCCCATGCACTCGCCGACCCTGTACGCCGAACTGAAACTCGCCGCTGGCGCCAGCCTGCTGATCCCCGCCGAACACCGCGAGCGCGCGCTGTACCTGATCGACGGCGAGGCCAAGCTGGAAGACGATGAGTTGCCGCTGCGCAGCCTCGCCGTCCTGCCGGAAGGTGAAGAGCTGCTGCTCAGCGCCTGCGGCGAGAGTCACTTGGCACTGATCGGCGGCGAGCCGTTGGGGCCACGGCGCATGTACTGGAACTTCGTCGCCAGCGAAGCCGCGTTGCTGGAGAAGGCCAAGCAGAACTGGGCAGCCTGGGACTGGCCGAGAGTGCCAGGAGAAAGCGCGCGAATTGAACTGCCGGGAAACCGCTGAACACCATGGCTCGGGTACTGAGCCAGGTGATTTGACGCGCCACCTACGCCTTGCTGCGTGAAAGGCTGCGTTGCGGGGGCCGGCGTTTACTCGGCGATGGTGCGTCCGAGGCCGGCGGGTACGCCGCTGTTGTCGGTGGGCTGCCAGGGGCCGTTCGGGCTGCTGGCCCAGTTCCAGCCACGGTCCCAGCGGTAGTAGACCCGTTCGCGGTAATACAGGCGAGTGCTGCCCTGGATCACGTATACCCCCAGCGCCGGGTCCCAGTAGGCATTGCCACCGGGGGGCGGCGCATAGCGCGGATGGCTCTGCTGCGATTGTGCAGGCTCTCTCCCCTTGGGTGTGACACCGGGTTGCAGGGCACAGCCGCTCAGCGCGAGCAGCACGGTGAGGGATACCAGCGACTTGTTCATTGCGCCTGCTCCGGGGTGTCGATCAGCAGCTGCTGGGACTCTGTCGTGCTGCTGGCGATGGGTTTGCCGCTGCCGATCCATTCTCCCTTGGTCGCCACGCCACTGCGCGAGATGCGTGCCACCAGTTGAACCTGCGGGAAGCTGGAGAGTTTCATCTGCTCCATCATTGCGTCCTTGTCGCTCAACTCGACCGTGACCGGCAGATCGGCCACGGTGAGTCGCTTGGCGGCTAGCGGCATGGGCGGACCGGAGGCCGCGCGGGCGAAGACGAATACGCTATCGCCCGGCTGCACCTTCGCCTTGACCTCGGGGGCCAGATCGACGGTGACACGAATGACCGCCCTGGACTTGTTCACCACCTCGCCCGGCACCGGCTGGCCCGCCGCCTCCAGCTGCTCGCGCGCACGATCGATGCCAATCTGGATCGAGTCACGGGCCGGGTCTTCCGCGGGCATCTGCGCCGCCAGGCGCTGCCAGTAGTCGATGGCATCGGCGAAACGCTTTTCCTCGAAGGCTGCGATACCCAGCAGGCCAAGGCTGGTGGACTCGTTGGGATCGGCCTTCAGTGCCTCGTCGGTGAGCGCCTGCATCTGCGTACTCCACTGCTTGTCGGCAGCGAAGTACAGGGCCTGGGCCCACAGGCCGAGCAGCTCGGGCGCTCGGCCGGCAGCCCGCACCGCGTGCTCGTAGGCCATGGCGGACTTGCCGGCCTCGCCATTACCCATGTAGATACGGCCGAGGTAATACCAGGCCTCGGCGGAATCCGGGTTGTCCTTCACCGCGTGTTCCAGGCGCGCGGTCATCTGCCCGATGCTGGGCTGGTCCTGCAGCGACGCCAACTCCTGGCTGGCGCCCCAGTGCCAGTACAGGCCGAACGCCAGGCCCGGCACAGCCAGGGCAATCAGCAGCGGCAGCGCCTTGCCCAGGCGATGGCCACGGCCATTGCCGGTGCCTTCGGTGTCGGCCAGCAGCTCACGTCCTGCTTCGGCCTGGCCGGCATCGAACTGCTCGGCTGTCAGGGTGCCGGCATCGCGCTGCACGGTGAGTTCGGCCAGGCGCTCCTGATACAGGGCAACGTTGAGTGCGGTGCGATCCTCCTCGGCCTGGGCACGACGGCCGCGCAGCAGCGGGATCAGCAGAAAAGCCGTGCCGACCAGCAGCAACAGGCCGACGGCGAGCCAGAATTCGATCATCAGTCTTGGGTATCCCGGTTTTCTTTCAGCAGAGCGTCCAAGCGCTCACGTTCGGTGGAGCTCAGAGCCACCCGCTCGGGCGCCCTCTCCACCTTGCGGCGGCGCAGCACCAGCACGCAGAGCCCGATGGCACCCAGGCCCAGCAGGCCGAAGGGGCCGTACCAGAGCAGCCAGGTGCGGCTGTCCAGCGGCGGCTTGTACATCACGAAATCGCCGTAGCGCATGACCAGGAAATCGACAATCTCCTTGTCGCTGCGGCCCTCCTCCAGCATGCGGAAGATCTCGCGGCGCAGGTCGGTGGCAATCGGCGCGTTGGAGTCTGCGATGTTCTGGTTCTGACACTTGGGGCAGCGCAGCTCTTCAGTGAGGCCACGGAAACGCTCGCGCTCGACCTCGTCCTTGAACTGGTAGGTATCGATGGCGGCACGGGCCACACCGATCAGGCTCAGCCCCAGCAGGCAGGCGATCAGCAGTCGTTTCACGGCTTCTCCTCCAGCAGGGCCTGGTAGCGCGGCGCCAGCTCTTCGCGCCAGACGCGCTCATCGATGGCACCGACGTATTTGTGGCGAATGATGCCCTGGGCATCGATCAGGAACGTTTCCGGCGCACCATAGACGCCCAGGTTGATGCCGAGCGAGCCCTGCGGATCAGCAACGTTGATTTGGTACGGGTCGAGGTAGTCCTTCAACCACTTGCGCGCAGCTTCGCTGTCATCCTTGTAGTTGACCCCATGGATCACCACGCCGGCTTCGGCCAGGCGGTTGAGCATATGGTGTTCGGCCTTGCAGGTCGGGCACCAGGTGGCCCAGACGTTGACCAGCGCCGGCCCCTTGAGGTCTTTCTCGGTAATCAGGCGCTGCTCGCTCTTCAGGTCCGGCAGGCTGAAGGCCGGCAGCGGCTTGTCGATCAGCGCCGAGGGTAGCTCCTGCGGATTGAGGAACAGCCCGCGGTAGAGAAACACCGCCATGGCCAGGAACAGCGCTAGCGGCAGCAGCAGGATCAGGCGCTTCATGCGGTGACCTCCTTCATGCCCAATACGTCACGCACACGGGTGCGGACCTTGACCCGGTAACGCGGGTCGAAGGCCGCGAGCAGCCCGCCGAGGCCCATCATCAGGCCGCCGAGCCAGATCCAGCGCACATAAGGCTTGATGTGCACGCGGACGGCCCAGGCGCCATCCTCCAACGGCTCGCCCAAGGCGACGTAAAGGTCACGGGTGAAACCGGCATCGATGCCCGCCTCTGTCATCGGCATCTGCTGCACGGTATACAGGCGCTTCTCCGGATGCAGCACAGCGATCTCCTCGCCGTCCTCCAGTACACGCACAGTGCCCTTATCCGACGTGAAGTTGGGCCCCTCGAAGTGCTGCGCACCCTCGAAGACGAACAGGTAGCCACCCAGCTCCAGCGACTCGCCCGGCGCCAGGCGCAGGTCACGCTCGGCGCTGCCGTGGCTGACCAGCACCACGCCCACCGCGCACACGGCGATGCCGAGGTGCGCCAACTGCATGCCCCAGTAGCTGCTGGAGAGGCTGCGCATGCCCTTGATCAGGCCCTTGTGGCGGCATTTGTCGGCAAGATCGCGCAGGCAGCCCAGCAATACCCAGAAGCCGAGCAGGAATACAGCCAGTACGCTCCAGTGGAAGTCACCGAACAGCCAACTGGCGAGGAAACCCAGCACCACGGCGCCGATCAGCACCGGGGTGAGCATTCCGGTCAGCCACCTCACCGGGGTGTCTTTCCAGCGCACCAGCACGCCGACCGCCAGCACCAGCATCAGCAGCGCCATCAGCGGCACGAACAGGGCGTTGAAGTACGGCGGGCCGACCGACAGCTTGGCGCCGGACAGCGCGTCCAGTACCAGCGGGTACAAGGTGCCGAGCAAGATCATCGAGGCAGCCACCACCAGCACCAGGTTGTTGGCCAGCAGGAAGGTCTCGCGTGACCACAGGGCAAAACCGACCTGGCTCTTGACCACAGGCGCGCGCATGGCAAAAAGCGCCAGCGAGCTGCCAACCACGATCAGCAGGAACACCAGGATGAACACCCCGCGCTCCGGATCGTTGGCGAAGGCGTGTACAGAGGTGAGCACCCCGGATCGGACCAGGAAGGTGCCGAGCAGACTCAGGGAGAAGGCGGCGATGGCCAGCAGCACGGTCCAGCTCTTGAAGACGCCGCGCTTCTCGGTCACGGCCAGCGAATGGATCAAGGCGGTGCCGACCAGCCAGGGCATGAACGAGGCGTTCTCCACCGGGTCCCAGAACCACCAGCCACCCCAGCCCAGTTCGTAGTAGGCCCACCAGGAGCCGAGGGCGATGCCGACACCGAGAAACGCCCAGGCGACGATGGTCCAGGGGCGCGACCAGCGCGCCCAGGCAGCATCCAGCTTGCCGCCCAGCAGCGCGGCGATGGCGAAGGCGAAGGCCACCGAGAAACCGACGTAGCCCATGTACAGCATCGGCGGGTGGACAATCAGACCGAAGTCCTGCAGCAGCGGGTTGAGGTCGCGACCATCCATCGGCGTGTTTACCAGCAACCGCTCGAAGGGGTTGGAAGTAACGATCAGGAACAGTAGGAAGCCGACGCTGATCATGCCCATCACGGCCAACACACGGGCCAGCATCACTTCCGGCAACTGACGGGAGAAGATCGCCACGGCGAAGGTCCAGCCACCGAGGATCAGCGCCCATAGCAGCAGCGAGCCTTCATGCGCGCCCCACACGGCGCTGAACTTGTAGTACCAGGGCAAGGCACTGTTGGAGTTGCTGGCCACGTAGGCGACGGAGAAGTCGTCAGCCATGAAGGCCCAGGTCAGGCAGGCGAAAGAGAACGCCAGCATGGCGAACTGGCCCCAGGCTGCCGGTTGGGCCAGGCCCATCCATTGGCGGTCGCCCTGCCAGGCGCCGATCAGCGGCAGAGTCGCCTGCACCACGGCCAGACACAGGGCAAGAATCAGAGCGACATGGCCCAGTTCCGGAATAATCAAGGCGGCGTTCATTGTTTGGCCTCACCCTCGGCAGGTAGCTTGCCGCTGTCCTTCAGGGCCTTGGTGACTTCCGGCGGCATGTAGTTCTCGTCGTGCTTGGCCAGCACCTCGTCGGCGACCAGCACGCCTTCAGCGTTGAGCTTGCCTAGGGCGACGATGCCCTGCTCCTCGCGGAACAGGTCCGGCAGGATGCCGCGGTAGCGGATGGTCACGTTCTTGGCGAAGTCGGTAACCACGAATTCGACATCCAGCGAGTCGGCGGAACGCTTGACCGAACCCTTGGCAACCATGCCACCGGCACGAATGCGGGTGTCCTGCGGCGCCTCACCATTGGCGATCTGAGTCGGGGTGTAGAACAGGTTGATGTTCTCCTGCAGCGCGCTGAGGGCCAGGGCCACGGCGGCAGAGACGCCGACCAGGATGGCCAGGACGATGTACAGGCGTTTCTTGCGGACTGCGTTCACTGTTGTTTCTCCCGGCGCAAACGGCGCGCCTCGTCTTGCAGGTAACGCCGGCGCGCCAGAATCGGCAGCACGACGTTGAGGGCCAGCACTGCCAGGCTGATGCCATAGGCCGACCACACGTAGGCGCCATGGCTACCCATGGCGAGGAATTCGGAGAAAGAGGCAAAGCTCATGCCCTACCCTCCACCAGACGGCCGATCTCGGCCTTCACCCAGCTGCTGCGGGCCTCGCGTTTGAGCACTTCGGTACGCATGCGATAAAGCAGTACCGCGCCGAGGAAGCAGTAGAAGCCAAGCACGCACAGCAGCAACGGCAGCCACATCTCGACGTTCATGCTGGCCTTGCCAGTGACCTTGAAGGTGGCCGGCTGGTGCAGGGTGTTCCACCACTCCACCGACTTCTGGATGATCGGGATATTCACCGCGCCGACCAACGCCAGCACCGCGCAGGCCTTGGCCGCGCTATCGCGATTGGAGATGGCGTTGCCCAGGGCGATGACCCCGAAATAGAGAAATAGCAGGATCAGCATTGAAGTCAGACGCGCGTCCCAGATCCAGTAGGTTCCCCAGGTCGGTTTGCCCCAGATAGCACCTGTGATCAGCGCGACGAAGCACAGCCAGGCGCCGATCGGCGCGGCCTGCTGCAGGGCCACGTCGGCCAGCTTCATCTTCCACACCAGCCCGACCACGCCGGCCACCGCCATCATCAGGTAGCAGGACTGGGCCAGGAACGCCGCCGGCACATGGATGTAAATGATCCGGTAGCTGTTGCCCTGGTACTTCTCGGGTGGCGCGAAGGCCAGGCCCCAGACGATACCGACGGCCAGCAGCACGACGGCTGCCACGGCCAGCCAGGGCAGCCAACGGCCGCTGCGCTCATAGAACCACTTGGGCGAACCCCACTGGTGAAACCAGGTCCATCTCATCACGGTGACTCTTTAGTTATTCGCCGACGCTGATTCGCAGTCCGGCGCCGATTGCAAAGGGTGTCAGGGTGACCGCCAGGGCGGTCAGGCTGGCTAGCCACAATAAGTGACCAGCCGCCGGCAATCCTTGCAGGGCCGCCTGCATCGCTCCCGTGCCGAGAATCAGCACCGGGATGTACAGCGGCAAGATCAACAGCGCCAGCAACAGCCCGCCGCGCTTGAGGCCGACGGTCAGCGCCGCCCCCACTGCGCCGAGCAGGCTCAGCACCGGGGTGCCGAGCAGCAGCGACGCCAGCAGCACCGGCAGGCAGCGCCCGGGCAAACCGAGCATCAGGGCCAGCAGCGGCGCCAGTAGCACCAGGGCCAACCCTGAGAACAGCCAGTGTGCCAGCACCTTGGCCAGGACCAGAAGAGGCAGCGGGTGCGACGAAAGGACCCACTGCTCCAGCGAACCATCCTCGAAATCACTGCGGAAAAGCCCGTCCAGCGAGAGCAGCACGGCCAATAGTGCCGCCACCCAGATCAGTCCGGGCGACAAGGTCTGTAACAGATTGGTCTCGGGACCGACCGCCAGCGGGAACAGGGCAATGACGATGGCGAAGAATACCAGCGGGTTGGCCAGTTCGGCCGGGCGCCGGAACAGCAGGCGCGCTTCACGGGACAGCAGCAGGAGGAATACGTTGTTCATGCGGCGCGGCGCCCCAGATCCAGCTCACGATAACCGCTCGGCTTCTCGCTAAGGGTGTGGTGAGTGGTCATCACGACTACGCCACCCTGTTCGCAGTGCTTCGCCAGATGAGCTTCGAGCTGTGCCACGCCCTGCTTGTCCAGGGCGGTGAAGGGCTCATCGAGTATCCACAGCGGCGGCGCATCCAGATACAAACGCGCCAGGCCCACGCGGCGCTGCTGGCCGGCGGACAGGGTGTGACAGGGAACATCCTCGAAGCCACGCAGACCGACCGCTTCCAGCGCCTTCCAGATCGCCTCGCGCTCGGCTGGCTGATGTAGCGCACAGAGCCAGGCCAGATTCTCTTCGGCGGTGAGCAGGCCCTTGATGCCGGCGGCGTGACCGATCCACAGCAGGCTGCGGCCCAGTTCACCATGCTGGCGGGCCAGCGGCTTGCCGTTCAACAGTATCTCGCCAGCGGTCGGTTGCATCAGACCGGCCAGCAGCCGCAACAGGCTAGTCTTGCCGCTCCCGTTAGGTCCGGCCACCTGCAACATGGTGCCCCCCGAGAGGTCCAACTCCAGGCCTTCGAACAGCAGGCGCCAGTCCCGCTCACAGGCAAGGGCAACGGCTTGGAGTCGTGGACTGATCACTGCATGGCTTCCCGAAGGGGTTCAAGTCAGAGGGGGGCCGGCCGCTATACTGTGGCAAGTTGACCATACAGCCAGCCCGAACGGGGCGGCATTATACATGCCGGACTTCCCCCTCCGAAGCCGGCTTTTTGACAGGGTGTGAACCGGCCATGGCAGAAATCAGCAGTTCTCGCCCGCTTCCCGCGACACCGCCGGCCGCCCGTCCTTCCGTGCCCAATGCCGCAGACCTGGCGGTGAAGTTGCTGCAGCCACTGGAAGGCATGCTGGCAGCCGGCGAAACGGCAAAGGCCGAGGTGCTGGCGGCGAAGGAAACGGCACAGAGCTTTCAGTTACTGCTCAAGCTGACCCTGAACGGCGGCAAGCAGACCACTCTCGAAGCCAGTAGCCCTCGCCCACTGGCTCAGGGCACGGCACTCGCGGTGACCGCGCTGTCGGAGACACGTCTCGCCGTGGCTCTGCAGGGCGGCGACACTCGCCTGCTCACCAGCCTGGACCTGGAGCAACTGCCCGTCGGCACCCTGCTGCAAGGCAAGGTCGAGTCACGCGAGCAGATCGTCCAGCTCAAGGCCCAGCAGACGCTCTACAGGGTAGTCGTCAACCTGCTCAATACCTCGTTGTCCGGCAGCAAGCTGAATGTCGAGACGCCCCTGCCGCTGCCCATCGGCAGCCTACTCACCGCCCAGGTACAGGGCAGTCAATCCCTCAACTTCCTGCCCCTGAGCGGGCGCCTGGATCAGTTGGTGCTGGGCCAGCAACTGGCTGCCCAGCAAGGTCGTCAGGGATCATTGGAGGGGCTGTTCAAGGGGCTGCAGGGCATGGCCCAGCAGGACGGGCTGCCAACCGAGCTGCGCGCAAGCATAGACAAGCTGCTGGGCATGCTTCCTGATGGCAAGCAACTCGGCAGCGCCGAAGGACTGGCCAAGGCCATGGAACAGAGCGGCGTATTCCTCGAAGCCAAGCTGCTCGGCGGCCAGTCGCAAAACCTGCCGCAGGACCTCAAAGCCAACCTGCTCCGCCTGGTGGCGCAATTGCTGCCAACCCTGCCGGGCGGCGGGCCGATGCCTGCGGCCAGTGCCGGAAATGCGCTGGCCCAGGCCTTGCCCGCCTTCGTGCGCAATGCCCTCGGCGCGATTGGCCAGGTCAACCAGCGCCAGCAGGCCATGAGTTTCCCGCTCCCCTCGCGCCTGCTGCAGTCGATGGACGAAGAAGCCGACCTGGAGACGCTGCTCAAACTCGCCGCAGCCGCAGTCTCGCGCTTGCAGACTCATCAGCTATCCAGCCTCGCCCAGACCCAGGTGACTCCGGAAGGCAATCTGCTGACCACCTGGCAGCTGGAGCTGCCGATGCGCAACCAGCACGACGTGGTACCACTGCAGGTCAAGCTGCAGCGCGAGGAGCCCGGCAACGAGAGTCGCAAGGAACAGAAGGAAACCCTGTGGCGCATCGAACTGGCCTTCGATCTGGACCCGCTCGGACCGCTGCAGGTACAGGCTCAGCTATTACGTGGCAGCCTCTCCAGTCAGCTATGGGCCGAACGCGCCGATACCGCAAGGCTGATCGACCAGGAACTGGACAATCTGCGCCAGCGCCTGCTCGGCGCCGGACTGGAAGTAGGTGAACTCAGCTGCCGCCAGGGCATGCCACCCCAGGGCCCCAAAACGCATCTGGAGCAGCGCTGGGTGGATGAAACCGCATGAAGCAGGACAAAGCCCCACGCCAGGCCATCGCCCTCTCCTACGACGGCAGCAACGCCCCCAGCCTCACCGCCAAGGGCGACGACGAGCTGGCCGAGGCCATCCTGGCCATCGCACGCGAGTATGAGGTACCGATTTACGAGAACGCCGAACTGGTGCGTCTGCTAGCGCGTCTGGAACTAGGCGACGCAATTCCCGAGCCGCTGTACCGGACCATCGCCGAGATCATCGCCTTCGCCTGGTACCTCAAGGGCAAGCGTCCGGAAGGCTTCGTCGAAGAGCCAACGGAGCGCGATGTCACTCCACAGCCTGACCTGCCGCGGTTGGCGGCGCCCCGGCGATAAAGGCGAACACCTCGCCCTCGTGCCCCTTGCCCAGCGGAAAATCCAGCAACTGCCAGGCGAAGTAGCCTGAGCGGAAGTAGTAAACCTGCTGGAAGCCCCACCCTACGGCCATACGCGCCGCCTCGGCACCTTGCGGGCAGACTTCGCTGTCGCAGTACAGAACGATAGGCATGGTGCGCGGCCACTCGGGCCCGGACAACTCGGCGAAGCGCTCTTCCAGCTGCAGATGCAAGGCCCCGTGCACATGCCCCCAGGCCCATTCCCGAGCGGGTCTCACATCGATGAACAACACGCCGTATTCATAGAGCTGGCGCGCCTGCATGGCATTCACCGTGGTGGCGCCACCGACCTCCAGTGGTGCCTCGCTGGCACTCACTCCCGGGACAATCAGACACAGCAGCAACAACAATGTGGAACGCATGGTGGACCTCCTCCGGAAGTCAGCTCCATGCATTCAGCTTAGGTAGGGGGAGGCGCGGGGCTTGGAACCATTCGCGCCGCAAAAGCAGGCAAACAGAACCTGAGGGATTAAGCGAAGAGGCTCAAGAACGCTGCTTTTGCGCCTTGTGCAGACGGCTCACCAGCTCGGCCTCGGCCTGGGAAAGGCCACAGGAATGAGTCAGGTCATCGACGCTGGCGCCCATCCCGACCAGACGCGCGGCCTGGGTGAAAGACAGACTGGAAGGATCTCTCTGCTCCATCTGGCTCAATTTGTCCGGCAGCGGCGCCACCACGCGGCGCAGCTCATGCAGCTCTTCGCCCATGCGGATGCTACCGGTAAGGTAGGCATCCAGACGCCGGGAAATCTCCTTGAGACGCTGGTCGCGGAGAGCGTCGCGCTCCTTCTGTAGCTCGGCCTGTTGACGCAGCTTCAGCGACAACTGATAGCAGAAGACCGCCAGCAGCACGCTGAACATGCCGAGCACGGCCACCGCGATCTCCAGCATGGGTCAGATGCTCTCCAGCTCAGACCACTCTTCTTCGCTCATCATCTTGTCCAGCTCGACCAGGATAAGCAGCTCGCCGTTCTTGTTGCACACGCCCTGGATGAACTTGGCCGACTCCTCGTTACCCACGTTCGGCGCTGTCTCCACCTCCGACTGGCGCAGATAGACCACTTCGGCGACGCTGTCGACCAGAATGCCGACCACCTGCTTGTCCGCCTCGATGATGACGATACGGGTGTTGTCGGTGACCGGCGCCGACGACAGGCCGAAGCGCTGGCGGGTATCGATCACGGTGACCACATTGCCACGCAGGTTGATGATACCCAGCACGTAGGCCGGTGCACCGGGGACCGGAGCAATCTCCGTGTAGCGCAGCACTTCCTGCACCTGCATCACGTTGATGCCATAGGTCTCGTTATCCAGCCGGAAGGTTACCCACTGCAGAATCGGATCTTCGGAACCTTGCGCTGACGATTTCTTCATGTCCCTAGCCTCAAGTTCGCGGGTCTGCCCGCTTGTCGTTAACTATAGAGCCCCGTGCGAACGAGGCATTGCATTCAGTGCGCCCGAAGGGCGCCATTGCGTGTAGCACCACTGGCAATCAACTCGGCCAGAGCCGACACGTCGAGCAGCGCACACATATGTTCGATCACCGTACCGGCCAGCCAGGGCCGCTGAGAGCGCTGACTGCGCCATTTGATCTCGCTCGGCTCCAGGCGGATGGAGCGACTGACCTGATGCACGGCCAGACCCCACTCGTAGCCCTGTACGGAAATCACGTACTGCAGGCCTTCGCGGAAGTCTTCACGGTAACGCTCGGGCATCACCCAGCGCGCCGTATCCAGCACCTTCAGGTTGCTCTCCTGGCCCGGCAGGATACCGAGAAACCAGTCAGGCTGGCCAAACAATGGCGTCAGTTCGGTTCCTGCCAGCGGGTGGATGGTACCCAGGCAAACCAGAGGGACCGCCAGAGTCAGGCCCGCCACGTCGAACAACAGACACTCGAACGACTCCTCGGCCCAGCTTGGCCGCTCCTCCCATGCAGGTGCAGCAGCTGCAGGCAATTCCATAGCCTGCTCGACCAGAACTTCGGGCTCAGGTACCTCGACCTCAACAACCGGCGGTACCAGTGCCACCTCGGGCATACGCAACTCGATGGTCGGCAGTACTTGCGGCTTCGCCTCGGCTAGCGCGAGCGGCTTGACCAGTACGGGCTTGGCCTCGACCCGGCGCGCATCGCGTACCTGTTCCTCCAGCACGGCCGCTTCGAACTCGTCGAAACCCGGATCTTCCTGGGCCAGCTCGACGGCCGCCTCCTGCAGCAGGGCATCCAGATACGACTGCAAGGCCTGTTGTGGGCGAGTAGCGGTGATGGCGGTACGGCTCATAAGAGATTCCACGAAAGAGATCTGTACAACCTATCGGCAGGTTGGGTGGAGGACTTGAACCCGTCTGCTCAGCATAGCCGGCTTCTTCAGGCTACCTGAGTGGCCGGCTGCCCCGCCAGCAGATGCTTCAGCAGGGCTCTATAGGCGATCACCCCTCGGCTGTTGCCATCGAACTGAGAGGGCGTCAGCCCTGCCCGGCTGGCATCACGCAGACGAGTATCCACCGGCACATAAGCCTGCCAGAGGTGTTCGGGATAAGAATTGCGCAACACCCGTAGTGTGCTCAGCGAGGCCTGGGTACGACGGTCGAACAGGGTTGGCACGATGGTGTAGGGCAACGGCTGCTTGCGCGAACGGTTGACCATGGTGAGGGTGCTGACCATGCGCTCCAGCCCCTTTACTGCGAGAAACTCGGTCTGCACCGGGATCGCCAGCTGCTGGCTGGCCGCGAGGGCATTGACCATCAGCACGCCGAGCAGCGGTGGGCTGTCGATGATCGCGTGGTCGAACCTGTCCCATAACTGCGCCAGACTTTTGGCGATCACCAGCCCGAGACCATTCTGCCCCGGCGACTGGCGCTCGAGAGTGGCCAGCGCGGTGCTGGAGGGCAGCAGAGAGATGCTCTCATGGCTGGTCGGCAGCAACAGGCTGGCCGGCAGCCCCTGCGGCACATTGCCCTGATGCAGAAATAGATCGAAATTACTGTGCTCCAGGGTGTCCGGGTCATGGCCGAAATAGCTGGTCATCGACCCATGGGGATCGAGATCGACCACCACCACGCGCTTGCCGGCGTCAGCCAGGAGACCGGCCAGGGCGATGGATGTGGTGGTCTTGCCGACACCACCTTTTTGATTGGCTACTGCCCAGACTTTCATGGTCATCTTCCTCCCGGCGCGGTTACGACCTACCGAGAACTGATTGGCGCCTCATGGCGCAGGCGTCGAAAAATTGGCAGGACCGCTCTGCGGTGATGCCGTCGGAGCCTGCGGTGCAGGTTGTGTGCCAGCCCGCCGCAATGCGGCATCCGGCTGAGCGTTTCCGCTTCCCACACCACTGACACTGCGCCTCACATCCAGATTGCGCGATACCACCAACACTACCCTGCGGTTACGCGAGCGCCCATCTGCCGTAGCATTATCGGCAACCGGTTGAAACTCGCCGTAGCCCACCGCAGCCAGGCGACCAGGATTCACACCATCCATCGCCAGCATTCGCACTATGCTGGCCGCCCTGGCCGCAGAAAGTTCCCAGTTGCTCGGATATTGCGAGGTACTGATCGGCAGGTTGTCGGTGAAGCCCTCGACATGTATCGGGTTTTCGTAGGGCGACAGAATCTTCGCGACTTTCTCGATCAGCTCGAAGGCCGTGTCGTTGGGGACCGCATCGCCGCTGGGAAAGAGCAGGCTGGAGTTCAGTTCGATCTCCACCCAGAGCTCGTTGCCACGCACGGTGAGCTGCTCGGAGGCAATGAGGTCCCCGAACGCTTCGCGCATGCTGCTGGCGATCTGCGTCAGCGGATCGACGGTGGGGTCATCGCTGGCCGTCGCACTGTTCGGATTGTCTTCGATCATCGAACGATCAGGATCGGTAGTGCGCGGCTTCTCATCGCCGATGGGGATGGGCTTGATCGCCCTCTCCGGCTCGCTGAACACGCCGACCAGGCTTTCCGACAGCACCTTGTACTTGCCCTCGTTGATCGAGGAGATCGAGTACATCACCACGAAGAAGGCAAACAGCAGCGTGATGAAGTCCGCGTAGGACACCAGCCAGCGTTCGTGATTTTCATGCTCTTCGTTATTGCGCCGGCGAGCCATGGGTCAATCCATGAAGCCCTGCAGCTTCAGTTCGATGGAGCGGGGATTTTCACCTTCGGCGATGGACAGGATGCCCTCGAGCAGCATCTCGCGATAGCAGGACTGACGCGCAGCATTGGCCTTGAGCTTGTTGCCCACCGGCAGCAACAGCAGGTTGGCGAACGCTACCCCGTAAATGGTGGCAACGAAGGCAACGGCGATGCCATTACCCAGCCGCGAGGGGTCGGCCAGATTGCCCATCACATGGATGAGCCCCATCACCGCACCAATGATTCCGATGGTCGGCGCATAGCCACCCATGCTCTCGAACACCTTTGCCGCCTGGATATCGCGAGCCTCCTGCGTGTACAGGTCGACCTCGAGGATACTGCGAATGGCCTCTGGCTCGACGCCATCGACCAGCAGCTGCAAGCCCTTGCGGGCATAGGGATCCGGCTCGCTGTCGGCCACCGGCTCGAGGCCGAGCAATCCTTCCTTGCGAGCCGTCATGCTCCAGCTGACAACGCGATTGATCCCTCCAGCAAGGTCGACCCGGGGAGGAAAGGCAATCCAGCTCAGAATGCTGAGTGCCCTTTTGAACACGTTCATCGGGGTCTGGATGAAGGCGGCACCCAATGTACCGCCAATCACGATCAGCGCAGCCGGACCGTTGAGCAGCGCGCCGATGTGGCCGCCTTCGAGGTAATTGCCGCCAATGATGGCGACAAAGGCCAGAATCACCCCAACGAGGCTGAGTACATCCATCAGAGGCAGGCCTCGGTCAGATGCCTGCCAATTTCGTCCAGACCATACACGGCATCGGCCAGGTTGGCCTTCACGATTGCCATGGGCATGCCGTAGATCACGCAGCTCGCCTCATCCTGCGCCCACACCTGGCTCCCGCTCTGTTTGAGCAGGCGGGCACCCTCGCGACCATCGGCGCCCATGCCGGTAAGCACCACGGCCAGCACCTTGTCGTTGAACGACTTGGCGGCCGAACCGAAGGTGATATCGACGCAGGGCTTGTAGTTGAGGCGCTCATCACCGGGCAGAATCTTCACCGCTCCGCGCGAGTCGACCATCATCTGCTTGCCGCCAGGAGCCAGCAGCGCCAGGCCAGGACGCAGCAGATCACCATCTTCGGCTTCCTTGACGGTAATCCGACAGAGCTTGTCGAGGCGATCGGCAAAAGCCTTGGTAAAGGCTGCCGGCATATGCTGAACCAATACGATTGGCGCGGGAAACCCGGCCGGCAGCTGGGTCAGCACCCGCTGGAGCGCCACCGGGCCACCCGTGGACGTGCCAATGGCAACCAGCTTGTACGCCTTACGCTTTGGGCTCGCGCCACCTCCGGCTGGTGCCTGGGACGCAGGTGCGGGCTGAGCCGAAGCCCGGCTCGGAGCAGGCGAAGCCCCCGTTGTCGGACGCCCTGCAAGGCCCGCAGACGAAGCGGGAGCGACCTGAGGAGCCGGCGGACTGAAGGTGCTGTAGCGGCGATTGCTGCGGGCGATGGTATGAACCTTCTCGCACAGCATCGCCTTGACCTTGTCCGGGTTGCGCGAGATGTCTTCGAAGTTCTTCGGCAGATAGTCGACCGCACCGGCATCCAGCGCATCCAGGGTGACACGAGCTCCCTCGTGGGTCAGCGAAGAGAACATCAGGACCGGTGTCGGACAACGCTGCATGATGTTCCGCACAGCGGTGATGCCATCCATCATCGGCATCTCGTAGTCCATGGTGATCACGTCTGGCTTCAACGCCAGAGCCTGATCAATGGCTTCTCGACCGTTGGTGGCGGTCCCGACCACCTGGATATCCGGGTCCGCGGAGAGAATTTCCGAAACCCGACGGCGGAAGAAGCCGGAATCGTCCACCACCAGGACCTTGACTGCCATAAACACTCCAGAGCGGCTGGCAGCGCCAGCCGCATTCAATCAGATGCGACGCGCGTAGCGCTTGAGCATGCTCGGCACGTCGAGGATGAGGGCAATGCGCCCATCACCGGTTATGGTAGCGCCAGACATGCCAGGCGTACCTTGCAGCATCTTGCCGAGCGGCTTGATCACCACCTCCTCCTGGCCCACCAGCTGATCGACCACAAAGCCGATGCGCTGACTACCCACGGTGAGGATCACGACATGCCCCTCACGCTGCTCGTCAGATGCGCCCCCCACCAACCAGCGCTTGAGATAGAACAATGGCAGCGCCTTGTCACGCACGATCACTACTTCCTGGCCATCCACCACATTGGTGCGCGACAGGTCGAGGTGGAAGATTTCATTGACGTTGACCAGCGGGAAGGCGAACGCCTGGTTGCCCAGCATCACCATCAGAGTCGGCATGATCGCCAGGGTCAGAGGCACCTTGATGACGATCTTGGAACCCTGACCCTTCTGCGAAAATACGTTGACCGTGCCATTGAGCTGGGAAATCTTGGTTTTCACCACGTCCATGCCTACACCGCGACCCGACACGTCGGAAATCTCGGTCTTGGTCGAGAAGCCCGGCGCGAAGATCAGGTTGTAGCACTCGAGATCGGTAAGGCGATCCGCGGCGTCCTTGTCCAGCAAGCCCTTCTCCACCGCTTTGGCACGAAGGATGTTCGCATCCATGCCCTTACCGTCATCGGTGATCATCAGCAGGATGTGGTCACCCTCCTGCTCAGCCGACAACACCACGCGACCAGTGCGCGGCTTACCAGCGGCCTCCCGTTCTTCGGGGGTCTCGACACCGTGGTCGACGGCATTCCTCACCAAGTGCACCAGCGGGTCGGCAAGCGCCTCCACCAGATTCTTGTCGAGGTCGGTCTCTTCCCCGACCAGCTCGAGGTTGATCTCTTTCTTCAGGTTGCGTGCCAGATCGCGGACCAGACGCGGGAAACGGCCAAAAACCTTCTTGATCGGCTGCATGCGCGTCTTCATGACCGATGTCTGCAGATCCGCAGTGACCACGTCCAGGTTGGAGACGGCCTTGGCCATCGCCTCATCACCGCTATTGAGACCCAGACGCACCAGGCGGTTACGCACGAGCACCAGTTCGCCGACCATGTTCATGATCTCATCCAGGCGCGCGGTATCGACCCGTACGGTGGTCTCCGTTTCGTTAGGCCCGCCGGCGGCGGCTGGTGCGGGAGCCGGTGCAGCCGACTTGACAGGCTCGGGCTTGGCCACAGGCTTCGGCGCAGGCTTGGCAGGTTCCGCCTTCTTGGGCTCGGCCTTCTTGGCCGGCGCTGCCGCAGCCGGTTTGGGCGCGGGAGCTTGTGCAGGAGCAGCCTCTTCGGCCGGACCGCTGAACTTGCCCTTGCCGTGCAGCTGGTCGAGCAAGGCCTCAAACTCGTCGTCGGTGATGTCATCACCACCGCTAGCCGCAGGCGCTTGAGCAGCGGCTACAGGTTTGGCTGCGACTACTGGCTCTTCGGCCGGACCGCTGAACTTGCCCTTGCCGTGCAGCTGGTCGAGCAAGGCCTCAAACTCGTCGTCGGTGATTTCATCACCACCAGCAGCCGGGGACGCAGCTGCAACGGGGACAGAGGCAGGTGCCTCCTCCGCAACCCCGGCAAACTTGCCTTTGCCATGCAGCTGGTCGAGCAGAGCCTCGAACTCGTCATCGGTGATCTCGTCACCGCCTCCCACTTGGGCAGGAGCTTCCGAAGCCGGTTGTTCACCAATCGCGTCCAGCAGTTGCTCGAACTCGCTGTCGGTAATATCTCCGCCGGCTGCTGGGGCCTCGACTTCAGGCTCAGGCTCTGGTTCAGCCTCTGGCTCTGCAGCCGCTTGTTCGTCGGCACTTTCGGGCTCCGCAAGCCGCGCCAAGGCGGCCAGCAGCTCAGGAGAGGCAGGGGTAGGCTCGGTGCGCTCGCGCACCTGGCTGAACATCTCGTTGACCGCATCCAGCGCCTGCAGGACCACGTCCATCAGCTCGGGGGTCACACGGCGCGCGCCTTTGCGCAGAATGTCGAACACGTTTTCCGCGATATGGCAGCACTCGACCAGCTCGTTCAGCTGGAGGAAGCCCGCACCACCCTTGACGGTGTGGAATCCGCGAAAAATAGCATTGAGCAGGTCCATGTCATCGGGTCGGCTTTCCAGCTCGACCAGTTGCTCGGACAGCAACTCAAGAATCTCGCCGGCCTCTACCAGGAAGTCCTGGAGGATTTCTTCATCGGCGTCGAAGCTCATCGGTGCGCTCCAAAGGCTCTACTAGAGCCCTAAAATCCAAGACTGGACAGCAAGTCGTCTACGTCGTCCTGACTGGACGCCACGTCTTCACGCTTATCGGCATGAATCTGCGGACCTTCACCCTTGGAAGGTTCTTTTTGTTGTTCTTGCTCGGCACGCAGCACTTCATGGTCGTGCTGGATGCCGGCAAAGCGGTCCACGTGGCTGGCCATCAACACCAGTTTGAGCAAGTTGCTTTCGACTTCGGTGACCAGCTGGGTCACGCGCTTGATCACCTGACCGGTGAGATCCTGGAAATCCTGCGCCAACAAGATGTCGTTCAGGTGCACCGATAGTTTCTGACTGTCGCGTTCACTACGGGCCAGATACAGCTCGATGCGCTTGGCCAGCTCGCGAAAGGCATCAGCTCCCATTTCGCGGCGCATGAACTTGCCCCATTCCGTCGACAATGCCTGGGCCTCGTCGCCGAGATCGTTGACCAACGGCGCACTCTGCTCGACCAAGTCCATCGTCCGGTTGGCAGCCTTCTCGGTCATCTGCACCACGTAGGAGAGTCGTTCGGTGGCATCGGATATCTGGGAGATTTCCTGGGCGCCCGGCATACGCGGGTCGATCTGGAAGTTGACGATCGCGTTGTGCAACTCGCGGGTGAGCTTGCCGACTTCCTGATACAGGCCTCGGTCGCGAGCCTGGCTCAATTCGTGAATCAGCTGAACCGCCTCGCCGAAGCGCCCCTTCTCCAGGCTTTCGACAAGTTGGTTGGCATGGGACTTCAGCGTCGCTTCGAGCTCGCCCAGGGAAGAATCATCGTGTGCCATAGCGCCCTCGCGGCGAACATCAGCCGTTAACCCGTTCGAAGATCTTCTCGATCTTCTCCTTCAGCACCTGGGCGGTGAACGGCTTGACCACATAGCCGTTAACACCGGCCTGGGCGGCCTCGATGATCTGCTCGCGCTTGGCCTCTGCAGTCACCATGAGCACCGGCAGGGTCTTGAGTCGGTCATCGGCGCGGACCGCGCGAAGCAGGTCGATGCCGGTCATGCCAGGCATGTTCCAGTCGGTCACGAGGAAATCGAAACTACCGCTCTGCAGCATCGGCAGCGCGGTATTGCCGTCATCCGCCTCCGCCGTGTTGGTGAACCCCAGATCGCGCAGGAGGTTCTTGATGATCCGTCGCATCGTCGAGAAATCGTCAACGATGAGGATTTTCATGTTCTTGTCCAAGTCGACCTCCGTACAGTCCTAAGCGCCACCGAGTGTCCCGGCGGCGCTGCAAATCATGAAAATCGGTTATCCGTCAGCTCGCCCGCCACTCGCCCAGCCTGGCCCGCAAACGCGCGGCACACTGGCTGTGCAGTTGGCTGACCCGGGACTCGCTGACCCCCAGGACTTCCCCGATTTCCTTCAAATTCAATTCTTCGTCGTAGTACAGCGACAGGACCAGGCGTTCCCGTTCCGGCAGGTGGGCGATCGCATCGGCCAGTGCCGACTGGAAACGCTCATCCTCCAAGCCGTGCAGAGGCCCACCATGACTACTGCTGACATCCTCGTGCAACCCGCCCTGCTCGCCATCCTGTACCAGGTCGTCGAAACTGAACAAACGGCTGCCCAGAGTGTCGCCAAGAATGCCGTAGTAATCCTCGAGACTCAATTGGAGTTCGGCCGCAACCTCCTGATCTTTAGCGTCTCTTCCTGTCCGCGCCTCGATTGCACGGATGGCGTCGCTGACCATACGGGTATTGCGGTGTACCGAACGCGGAGCCCAATCTCCCTTGCGCACCTCGTCGAGCATGGCGCCGCGGATGCGAATGCCGGCATAGGTTTCGAAACTGGCGCCCTTGGTGCCATCGTATTTTTTTGACGCTTCCAGCAGACCGATCATGCCGGCCTGCATCAGGTCATCGACCTGCACACTAGCGGGCAAACGCGCCAACAGGTGATAGGCGATTCGCTTGACCAGAGGCGCGTAGCGCTCGATCAATTGGTGCTGGGAGTCCTGCGCCTGCGCCTTGTTGTACATGCGAAGTCCACTGGCTGCTGTCATACCGCCGTACCCGCGATCGGTTGCCGCACCAGACGCTCGACGAAGAACTCCAGATGGCCGCGCGGGTTGGCCGGAAGGGGCCACGTGTCGACTTTCTGGGCGATCGCCTTGAACGCCAGTGCGCACTTCGAGCGCGGGAAGGCTTCGTATACCGCGCGCTGCTTCTGCACGGCTTTACGTACGGACTCGTCGTAGGGGACGGCGCCGACGTACTGCAAAGCCACATCAAGGAAACGGTCGGTTACCTTGGTCAGCTTAGCAAACAGATTGCGACCTTCCTGCGGGCTGTGGGCCATATTGGCCAGTACGCGGAAGCGGCTCATGCCGTAGTCACGATTGAGCAGCTTGATCAGTGCGTAGGCGTCGGTGATCGAGGTCGGCTCGTCGCATACGACCACAATGACCTCCTGTGCCGCACGCACGAAACTGACCACGCCGTCACCGATGCCGGCCGCGGTATCGATGACCAGTACGTCGAGGTTGTCACTGATATCACTGAAGGCCTGGATCAGGCCGGCATGCTGGATCGGTGACAGCTGCACCATGCTCTGTGTGCCTGAAGCGGCCGGCACGATACGGACGCCGCCCGGGCCCTGGATGAGCACGTCTTTCAGATCGCACTCGCCGGCGATGACGTCGGCCAGCGTGCGTTTCGGGGTCAGGCCCAGCAGCACGTCGACATTGGCCAGGCCCAGGTCGGCATCCATCAGCAGGACGCGACGACCGAGGTCCGCCAGTGCCAGCGACAGGTTCACCGACACGTTGGTCTTGCCGACGCCGCCCTTGCCGCCTGTGACTGCAATCACCTGTACGGGATGCATACTACCCATGTTCTTCTCTTACCTTACTTGCCTGGACTGGGCTGATCGGGCAACTCCACCGATCCTTTCCTACACACTAGAACGCCTTTAGCGCCGCCGCCTGCCCTATCCCGCGCGACGCGCCGGGTGGTGGTAGAGGCCGGCGAACACATCTGCCATGGCTTCCTCGCTCGGATCCTCCGCAGTCTGCATGCTCACCGCGCGGCTCACCAGCTGATGGCTACGCGGCACCTGCAGATCATCCGGAATCTTCGGCCCATCTGCCAGATAGGCTACCGGTAGATGCTGGCTGATAGCCAGCCCCAAAACCTCGCCCAGGCTGGCTGCCTCGTCGACCTTGCTCAGGATGCAGCCCGCAAGGCCGCATTGCCTGTAGCTGTGATAGGCGGCCTTGAGCACCTGAGCCTGGCTGGTAGCCGCCAACACCAGATAGTTCCTCGATTTGACCCCACGAGCGGCCAGACTCTCCAATTGCAGACGCAGAGCCGGATCGTTGGCCGGCAAACCGGCCGTATCGATCAATACAACCTTCTTGCGTGCCAGCGGAGCCAGTGCCTGGACCAACGATTGGCCAGGATCGACCTGAGTTACCGGCACGTTGAGGATGCGACCGAGGGTCTTGATCTGCTCCTGAGCACCGATACGGAAGCAGTCCATGCTGACCAGGGCGATACTCTGCGGCCCGTATTTCAGCACATATCGCGCCGCCATCTTGGCAAGAGTCGTGGTTTTACCCATTCCAGCCGGCCCCACGAGCGCAATCACCCCCCCCTCCTCCAGTGGCTCGACCTCTGGGGTCTTGATTGCATGGGCAAGATGGGCCAGCAGCATGCGCCAGGCCTGACGCGGATCGGCAACCTTCGCTACGCGCTCCAGCAACGCACGGGAAAGATCGGCGGAGAGCCCCATGCGCTGCAGGCGGCGCCACAGGTTGGCTTGCTGCGGTTTGCGATTCTGCAGTTGCCCCCAGGCGATGGAGCCAAGCTGTACCTCGATCAACTCACGCAGGCCGTGCAACTCGAAGCGCATGGCATCCAGGGCGCGCTGGTCCACCGCAGCGGCAGACGGGCGAACAGGCTCCTGCGCGGCGGCGGCAGGCTTCTGCATCTTGACCGCAGTGGCAGGCAACTCAGGCGCAATCAGCGATTCGTTGGCGAACAGCTGACGATCCTTGCGCTCGTCGGCCACGGCGCGAACGGCCAGCTCAGCCTGGGCATTAGCGATCTTGGCCTGGGTCTTGCGCAGCTCGGCCTCCAGCGCCGGGTTGGCCTGGCGAGAGGGCGCGGCGGGCTGGTAGTCCAGGGCAGCGGTCAGCTCCACGCCGCCGGCCACACGGCGATTGCCGATGATCGAGGCATCGGCGCCCAGTTCGTCGCGTACCAGTTTCATGGCGGTACGCATATCGGCGGCGAAGAAGCGTTTGACTTGCATGGCTTAGAACCCTCAGTTCTGGCCGACCGTGGCGACGATCGTGACCTGCTTGTTATCCGGTATTTCCTGGTAGGCCAGTACATGCATGCTGGGTACGGCGAGCCGCGCGAATCGCGAAAGCATCGCCCGAACCGGGCCGGCCACCAGCAGGATCACTGGCTTGCCGAGCATTTCCTGGCGCTGCGCCGCCTCCACCAGGGAGCGTTGCAGCTTCTCCGCCATGCCGGGCTCGAGGAGGATGCCATCCTCGGAGCCCTGACCGGCCTTCTGCAGGCTATTTAGCAATAACTGTTCCAACCTGGGTTCCAGAGTGATCACAGGCAGCTCCGGCTCTAGTCCCACAATGCTTTGCACGATGGCGCGAGAAAGCGCGACGCGAACTGCAGCGACCATCGCGGCGGGATCTTGACTCTTTCCGGCGACATTGGAGATGGCTTCGGCGATGCTGCGGATATCGCGCACCGGCACCTGTTCGGCCAGCAGGGTCTGCAGCACCTTGAGCAGGGTCGACAGCGAGACCATTCCCGGCACCAGCTCCTCGGCCAGCTTCGGCGAGCTCTTGGCCAGCAGCTGCATCAACTGCTGGACTTCCTCATGGCCGAGCAGCTCGTGAGCATGCTTGTGCAGGACCTGGTTGAGGTGGGTGGCAACCACGGTGCTGGCATCCACCACCGTGTAGCCGAGCGACTGGGCCTGGTCGCGTTGACCGGGATCTATCCACACCGCTTCCAGACCGAACGCCGGATCTTTGGCGGCGATGCCGTTCAGGGTGCCGAACACCTGGCCCGGGTTGATCGCTAGCTCGCGCTCCGGATACACCTCTGCCTCGGCCACACTCACCCCCATCAGGGTCAGGCGATAGGCATTCGGCAACAGGTCGAGATTGTCGCGGATATGCACCGAGGGCATCAGGAAGCCCATCTCCTGCGACAGCTTCTTGCGCACGCCCTTGATCCGCGCCAGCAACTGGCCGCCCTGGTTGCGATCCACCAGCGGAATCAACCGGTAGCCCACTTCCAGGCCAACCATGTCCACCGGAGTCACATCGTCCCAGCCCAGCTCCTTGACTTCCTGGGCCCTCTGAGCGGGCAGCAGCTCCTGCTGGCGCTGAACTTCCTTGACTTCGGCCTCCTTGGTCTTGCGCTGCTTGTGCGCAATCCAGTAAGCCGCGCCGGCCGCCACCAGACCGAGACTGATGAAAGAGAAATGCGGCATGCCAGGCACCAGACCCATGGCGATCATGATCGCGGCCGACACGGCCAGCGCCTTGGGCGAGCTGAACATCTGCCGACTGACTTGCTGACCCATGTCCTCGGCAGAGGAAACGCGGGTCACCATGATGGCGGCGGCGGTGGACAGCAGCAGCGACGGGATCTGCGCGACCAGACCATCACCGATGGTCAGCAGGGTGTAGATGCGTCCGGCCTCGGCAAAGGCCAGATCGTGCTGCAGCACACCGATTGCCATGCCGCCGATCAGGTTGATGAACAGGATCAGCAGGCCGGCGACGGCGTCACCACGAACGAATTTCGATGCACCGTCCATCGAGCCATAGAAGTCGGCCTCCTGGGCCACCTCACTACGGCGCTTCTTGGCTTCGGCCTGATCGATCAGGCCGGCGTTGAGGTCGGCGTCGATGGCCATCTGCTTGCCGGGCATGGCATCCAGGGTGAAGCGTGCGCTCACCTCGGAGATACGCCCGGCGCCCTTGGTAACCACCACGAAGTTGATGATCATCAAGATGGCGAACACCACGGCACCGACCACGTAGTTGCCGCCGATCACTACCTCGCCGAAGGCCTGGATCACCTTGCCCGCAGCGTCGTGGCCCTCCTGACCATGCAGCAGCACCACGCGGGTGGAGGCCACGTTCAGCGCCAGGCGTAACAAGGTCGCGGCCAGCAGCACGGTCGGGAATACGGCGAAGTCCAGCGGCCTCAGGGAATAGATGGCCACCAGCAGGACGACAATGGACAGGGCGATGCTGAAGGTAAATAGAACGTCGAGCAGGAACGGAGGAATCGGCAGCATGACCATGGCGAGCATGACCAGCAGCAGCAGTGGAATGCCCAGATTGCCGTGGCGCAACCCCGCCAGGTTGCTGCGTACATCACCAATGATTTGCGCCCGATCCACTGCCACTTGATTACCCCAGCCGTTCAATCTTTTGACGCGGAAAGCGTCCTGAGCAGGTAAGAGCAAGAAGCTGGCCAGCTTTTCTCAACTCAGCAGGCAGGAGGCGATCGAGAGGAAACCCGGGCCAAGTTCCATAGTCACAGGCTTGTCGCACAACAACTAGGAGATACCCATGAACAAGCTGGTCACCGCCATCCTGCTCAGCCTTGCCGGCACGGCCCACGCAGCGCCCATCAGTATTCAGCTCGACGCGGTGGACGCCGATGGCGTCGGCAAGCAGGTCGGCACCGTCAAGGTCGAACAGAGCCCCTATGGCCTGGTCTTCATCCCCGCGCTTTCAGGCCTTGAACCGGGTCTGCACGGATTCCACGTTCATGCGAATGCGAGCTGTGAGGCCGGCCTGAAGGATGGCAAGTCATCGGCCGCAGAAGCCGCGGGAGGTCATTGGGATCCGAACGGTACCAGCCGCCACGGCTCCCCTTGGGACGATCAGGCCCACCTTGGCGATCTGCCCCCCCTGTATGTGGATGCCCAGGGCAAAGCCGAGCAGCCGATACTGGCGCCGCGCCTGAAAAGTCTGGATGAGCTCAAGGGCCACGCTCTGATGGTACATGCAGGAGGAGACAACCATGCCGATCATCCGAAGCCCTTGGGCGGCGGCGGTGTGCGCGTGGCCTGCGGAGTCATTCGCTGAGGTAATACGGGCGATGGTGGCGGACCGGAGCCACCGCCTTGCCGGGCCGATACCCGGTTACTCGTCGCGTCGTAAATCCTGCGGAATGGGCAGGTCAGGCAACGGCCCTGGGCGCTTGCCCTTGCCGGAACGGAACTGCCTTAGCTGGTACACGTAGGCCAGCACCTGAGCCACGGCCAGATACAGGCCTGCAGGAATCTCCTGGTCCACTTCGGTGGAGTAGTACACGGCTCGTGCGAGCGCCGGCGACTCCAGCAGGCTGACATTGTTCTCCTGAGCGATCTCGCGAATCTTCAACGCCAGGAAATCTCCCCCTTTGGCCAGCAGCATCGGCGCATTGCCCTTGGCAGGGTCGTATTTCAGCGCCACGGCGAAGTGCGTCGGGTTAGTGATCACCACGTCGGCTTCCGGCACCTGCTGCATCATCCGTCGCTCCGCCATCTGCCGCTGCAACTGACGAATCTTCGACTTGACCTCCGGCTTGCCTTCGCTGTCCTTGTACTCGTCCTTCACCTCCTGCTTGGTCATCTTGAGCTTCTGCTTGGTGTCCCACAGCTGGAAGGGAACATCCACGCCTGCGATCAGGATCAGCCCACAGGCCATCCACAGCAGGCTCCAGCCCGTCACTTGCATGGCATGCAGGATGGCCGCCTCCACCGGCTCGCTGGCGATGGCCAGCAGATCATCCTGGTCCGATTTTAGGACCGCCAGGGCGACCACCAGTATCACCACGAACTTGGCCAAGGCCTTGAGCAACTCCACCAGTGCCTTGGTCGAGAACATGCGCTTGAGCCCTTCCAGCGGGTTCATCCGACTGAACTTGGGCATCAGCGCTTCGCTGGAAAACAGCCACCCCCCCAGCGAGATGGGGCCGATGATGGAGGCAATGAGCAACACGGTGAGGAACGGCTGCAGCGCCAGCAACGCCTCCATACCGGTACGCATCAGATAGCGAACCATTGATCCCTCGTTCAGCAACACCTCACGAGGCAGGGAAAAATTGCCATGCATCATGCCCATCATGGCCCGCCCCATCTCCGCTCCGAACATCAGCAGCGCCGCGGCGCCGGCAAATGTCACGGCCAAGGTGTTGAGCTCCCTCGATCGGGCTATCTGGCCCTTCTTGCGCGCCTCTTCCAGGCGCTTGCCAGTGGGTTCCTCGCTCTTGTCCGCGCCACTTTCGCTCTCTGCCATGGCAAAGCCTCCTTTAGCGAATGCGTGCCAGTTCGCGCAGCTGCATCAGCGCTTCGCTGGTCAGCGTCTGAAAATGCGCGAGGAAGTCGGAAAGACCGACCCAGAAGATGAACATCCCCAGCACAAGGGTCAGCGGGAAACCGATGGAGAAGATGTTCAGTTGCGGTGCGGCCCGCGTCATCACACCGAAAGCCAGGTTGATGATCAGCAGCGCGGTGATCACCGGCAGCGCCATCAGCAGGCCCGCGGCGATGACCCAGGTCAGCTTGCCGGCCAGTGTCCAGTAGTGATCCAGCGACAGCCCCTCGCCCACCGGGAGCGTGACAAAACTCTCGGCCAGCACCTCGAACACCACCAGATGGCCATTCATGGCCAGGAACAGCAGAGTCACCAGCATCAGTAAGAATTGGCCAAGCACCGGTACCGATACGCCATTGGCCGGGTCGACCATGGAAGCGAAACCCAGGCCCATCTGCATGGCGATGATCTGGCCGGCAACGGTGAACAGGTGAAAGTACAGCTGCAGCATGAAACCGAACATGACCCCGACCAGTACCTGCTCACCGATGAGCAACATGGCCTGGAGGCTCACGGCATCTACCTGCGGCATGGGCGGTAGTGTCGGCGCCAGCACCACGCAGATAGCCAGGGACAGGTACAGGCGAACCCGAATCGGTACCAGTTGGGTACCGATCACCGGCATGACCATCAGCATGGAAGCGATCCGGAACAACGGCAGGAGAAACTGGCCTACCCAGCCGCCAATCTGTTCGTTGGTCAGTTCGAACATCAGCCGATCAACAGCGGAATATTTTGCACCAGCGTCTGGGTGTACTCCATCAGCTCGCGCACCAGCCATGGGCCCGCCCAGATCAGCGTGAGCAGCATCACCAGCAGGCGCGGAACGAAGCTCAGGGTCTGCTCGTTGATCTGCGTGGCAGCCTGGAACATGGCCACCACCAGCCCCACCAGCAAGCTAGGCAGCACCAGCAGGCCGACGATCATAGCCGTCAGCCAGAGCGCCTCGCGGAACAGGTCGACAGCCACTTCAGGAGTCATGGTTCAGCCCTCTATAACGTACCGAAGCTGCCGGCCAAGGTCCCCATGATCAACGCCCAGCCATCCACAAGAACGAAGAGCATGATCTTGAACGGCAAGGAGATGATCAGCGGCGACAGCATCATCATACCCATCGCCATGAGAATACTGGCCACCACCATGTCGATGATCAGGAACGGGATGAAGATCATGAAACCTATCTGGAATGCGGTCTTCAGTTCGGACGTGACGAAGGCCGGAATCAGGATGGTCAATGGTGCCTCTTCCGGGCTGGCAATATCGGTGCGCTTGGACAACCGCACGAACAACTCCAAATCCGAGGCACGAGTCTGCGCCAGCATGAAGTTCTTGATCGGCACCTCGGCCTTGGCAATCGCCTGCTGCGCCGGTAATTGCTCATTCAGGTAGGGCTGCAGGGCCTCTCGATTGATCTGGTCGAACACCGGCGCCATGATGAACATGGTCAGGAACAGAGCCAAGCCAATGAGAATCTGGTTCGACGGTGTCTGCTGCAGGCCCAGGGCCTGGCGCAGGATCGAAAACACGATGATGATCCGCGTGAAGCTGGTCATCAGCATGACGAACGCCGGAATGAAACTCAGCGCCGTCATGATCAGCAGAATCTGCAGGCTGACCGAGTACTCCTGCTGGCCTGCGGCGTCAGTGCTCAGCGTGATGGCCGGGATCGACAGCGGGTCCTCGGCCCCGAATGCCAGGGGCGCGGCAATGGCCAGCAGCAGGGTCAGCAGAATGCGCCAGGCGCTCATGTGTTGTCCTTATGGTCCTTCTGGTCCTTGCCGAGCAACTCCATCAGGCGCTGGGCAAACTCGGGTGTGGCGGGCTCGCCCTCCCCCAGGTGCACCGGCTCCTTGAGCACATGCAGCGGGGTAATGCGGCCGGCGCTGAGGCCGAGCAGAATCTGCTCGCCCCCCACCTGTACCAGCAGCAGGCGATCACGCGGGCCAAGGGCCTGGCTGGCCACCAGCTTGATAGCCTGGCCGCCGCGCGGGCCTATCTGCTGCACCCGTCGCGCCAGCCAGGCCAGCGCGAAGATAAGGCCAATCACCAGCAACAGGCCGAACAAGAGCTGCGTCAGCTGACCTGCAATGTCGCTGTTGGCCATGGGCGTAGTGACTGCCTTGGTCGCCGGCTCGGCAGCCTGAGCCACCAGCGGCGCCAATGCGAGAAGACTGCAGAAAGCGCGGTGCATGGTCTCAGCGCAGCTTCTTGATGCGTTCACTGGGGCTGATCACATCGGTCAGGCGGATACCGAACTTCTCGTTGACCACCACCACCTCGCCGTGAGCGATCAGGGTGCCGTTGACCAGCACATCCAGCGGCTCACCGGCCAGGCGATCCAGCTCCACCACCGACCCCTGGTTGAGTTGCAACAGGTTGCGAATGGAAATCTCGGTGCTGCCCACCTCCATCGAGATGGACACCGGAATATCGAGGATCACATCCAGGTTGGGGCCATCCAGAGAGACGGGCCCGCCTCCCGGCTTGGGCGAGGCGCCGAACTCCTCCATTGCCATGCGCGGAGCTGCCGGCGTAGCGGCTGCAGCACCGCCTCCCTGCGCCATCAGCGCATCGATATCCGCCTGGCCGGCGTCATCACCCGCCTCGGCAAGTGCCGCGGCCCACTCATCGGCCAGGGCCTGCTCCTCTGGGCTGGTGCCTTCGTTTTCGTCTGCCATCGCTCTACCTCGGCTGGCTGTTCAACTGTATCGGGCCGCCCGGAAATCCGGCCGACCAGGTTAAGACAGCGGGAGGCGCCATAAGCAACCTCACCGCGCTAGCAATGCGTTCGCAGCCCCTCAGCGCGAGCGATCCACCGGTTCGAGAACCTGCAATGCCAGATTGCCCTTGTGGGCGCCCAACTTGACCTTGAAGGCAGGCACACCGTTGGCCCGCATGATCATCTGCTCGGGCAGCTCCACGGGAATCACGTCGCCGGGCTGCATATGCAGAATGTCGCGCAGCCTGAGCTGGCGATGGGCCAGAGTGGCACCCAGCGGGACGTTGACGTCGAGGATGTCCTCACGCAATGCCTTGATCCAGCGCTCGTCCTGGTCGTCCACGTCGGACTGGAAGCCCGCATCGAGCATCTCGCGTATCGGTTCGATCATCGAGTAGGGCATGGTGATGTGCAGGTCGCCACCACCGCCGTCCAGCTCGATATGGAAGGTCGATACGACAACGACTTCGCTCGGGCTGACGATATTGGCCAAGGCCGGGTTGACCTCCGAGTTGATGTACTCGAAGTTCACGTCCAGCACCGCGTGCCAGGCCTCCTTGAGATCGACGAAGGCCTGGTCGATGACCATGCGCACTACCCGCAGCTCGGTCGGTGTGAATTCCCGCCCCTCGATCTTGGCGTGGCGACCGTCGCCACCGAAGAAGTTGTCCACCAGCTTGAACACCAGTTTGGCGTCGAGAATGAACAGCGCGGTCCCGCGCAGAGGCTTCATCTTCACCAGGTTGAGACTGGTCGGCACATAGAGCGAATGGACGTATTCGCCGAACTTCATCACCTGTACGCCACCCACGGCCACATCGGCCGAGCGCCGTAGCAGGTTGAACATGCTGATGCGGGTATAGCGCGCGAAACGCTCGTTGATCATCTCCAGCGTCGGCATGCGGCCACGGACGATACGGTCCTGGCTGGTCAGGTCATAGCTGCGGACACTGCCCGGATCGGCGTCGTTCTCGGTTTCGACCAGGCCATCGTCCACACCATGCAGCAGCGCGTCGATCTCGTCCTGTGACAGCAGGTCTTGTACGGCCATGGAAGCTCCCGCTACTGCAACACGATATTGGTGAACAGAACCTGTTCGACCACGGTTTTACCGGTTTCTTTCTGCGCCAACTCCTGCACCACGGCCGTGGCCTGGCTACGCAGCATTTCCTTGCCGACCGGCGTCATCAGGGCACCGAAATCCTGACCGGAGAACAGCATCACCAAGCGATTGCGGATCAACGGCATATGGATCTTGAGAGCGTCCAGCTCGGCCTGATTGCGCGCCATCAGCGCCACGCTGACCTGCATGTAACGCTGGCGCCCCTGATGCTTGTAGTTGGCAATGAACGCCGGCGCGATGCTTTCGTACAACGCCGGCTGTTTGACCGGGGCAGCCGCCTCGCTGGCGTGCTCCTCAGCCGGTTTCTCGTCCTTCTTGTCCTTGCTGAGCAAAAACCAGGTAGCTCCCACCGACAGGCCTATCGCCAGTAGCAGTGCAACCACGATAAGGATGATGATCTTAAGCTTGCCTTTGCCGCCCGCCTTCTCGCCGCCATCGGCGGCCGGTGGCTTGGGCGCTGGTTTCTTTGCCATGCCAGAAATCCGTCACTCGTCAGTATTTTTTCCCTGGTCAAGGGCTTGGGAGCAAGTGTTATGCCACCTTCTGAACAAGATAGCTCGTCTCACCCCTGCAGACACAGGCTGCCGATATACCAAGGCAACGACCGCCTGTCACCCGAAAACGACTGCGCCCGGGACATTGTCGTCACCGGGCGCAGATGTTCAGGACGGCGGATCAGAGTCGTCAGGCGTAGTAATCCACCAGCCCACGAGGTGCGGCGCCACCAGCCGGACTACGAATTTCACTGACCCCGGCCAGCACCTCGTCGTCACCCGAGCCGCCCATGCCACGCCCACTGGAGCGACGCTGCGCCTCCTCGCCACCGCCCTGGGAGCCTCGCGCCAGAGACTGGTCCGAGACATTCACATCGAGCTGGTTCATGCCCTGCTGGGAGAACAGTTCACGTAGACGATGAGCCTGGCCTTCCAGCTGATCCCGCACGTTGGCATTCGCACTGATGAAGGTGACCTGAGCCGCCTGGTCCTTGTTCAGCTCGATACGCACCTCGAGACGCCCTAGCTCCGCCGGGTCGAGCTGGATCTCAGCTGACTTGAGATTCTGGCTGGAGAGCCACATCACCTTATCGACCACCGCCTCACTCATGCCCGGGTGGTTCACCTGGACCGGCTGCCCCGGTGCCAGCGGCAAACGCTGTACGTTGTGTTGCTGATTGATGGCCTGGCTCAGCACGTTGAGTTTGTTGGCGAAGGTCTCTGCGCGAACTTCGTTCTGCCCCTCGCGAAGGCTCGACTGGGCGCTGTCGAGCCCCTCTCCTAGCAGATCGACGTCAAGCCCTTCGGTAGGCGCCTCCTCACTGGGCACCGCATCACCCGAGAATGCGGCCAGGGCATTGGCGACCCCCTGTCCAGCGCTGGACGAACGCTCGGCAGCCACAGCACCAGGACTCAGTTGCTGGGTCGCGGCCTGGCCTTGCGTGCCGACTTCGAGGGCCAGCTTCACCCCGGGCACGCTGTTCAGCAGGTCAAGCTCGGGATCATGGTTCGCCTCGGTCAGCCCGGTAGCAGCCAAACCTGCAACCGGTGCGAATTGCTGTTGCTGAGCGCCAAGTTCATCGGCCAGACCTTCGCCCTCCTCGACCAGCAAGGCAGGATCTTCGGTCTCTGTGGCAGGCAGTTGCCCGGTCATGGCCATCAGCAACAGCGGATCGATAACATCGCTGCCGGATTCGACCGTCTCTTCCGGCAAGTCATTGCCGCTTTCGGCAACCGCCGGCTGTTCAGCGGCAGCCTCGCCTTTCGCTTCGCTCGCAGGCTTGGCATCCGCCGTGCGCTGCTCAGAGGTCTTGGCGCTACTCTCCTTGCGCTCGGCCGACTTCGCCTGACGCTCCTTGGCATAGACGTCGGCGAAGCTGGAAGCGTCTTTGCTCCTGGGCTCGGGGCCGGCAGCAGGCGCCTTGGCAGCGGCAGCCTTCGGCCGAACCTCGGGCGCGGACTGCAGGAGAAAATCGGGTGCAACGGACATGGATACTCTCCGTTAGGGATGGATCGTATCCGAAGCTGAGCAAAGGGCGGGCCAACTTTGCGGGAAGTGCACGATCTCAGCGATAACGCTGGCGCTCGGACTTGAGCAATATGCGGACGATGGCGAATTCGCGACCGATCTGCTCGACCAGATCGGGAGCGTCATCCAGGCGCTCTCGACGAGCCACCTCCTCCAGCTGTTTGCAAAGACCGGCCAGCAGTGGCGCGCCCATATTGCTGCAACTGCCCTTGAAACTGTGTGCAGCCAGGCGCAGCGCCTGGGCATCAGCCGAGCTCAGGGCCTCATGGATATGCCGTTGGCGCTCTTCCGAGTCGACCAGGAAGGTATCCAGCAGGACGGGGTACTCCTCTCCCATGACATCCAGGAGAGATGCCAGCACGCTCTGGTCGAGATGGGAATCGGACACCTGCTCACTCCACGGTCGGGAAGCGCCGATTATGCCTGAGCCGCCCAGCGAAACTCCACGATGGTAATACGGCCGTCAGCGCTCCACTCGCAATGATCGGACAACTGCCGAACCAGTCGCATGCCCCGGCCACAGAGACTGCCGCCGTCTGCCTGGCGCGCCATGACATCGGCTACGTCGAATCCCTCGCCACTGTCCTGGACACGGATGCGCAAGCAACCACCGCCCGCCTCCGGCAGTAGTTCCAGTTCGAACTTCACCAGCCCCTTGTCCAGCGCCCGCAGGCGCCGACCGCGCTCCAGATAGTAAAGGGAAAAGCCTTGAGCATCGGACTTGAGTGCCGAGTCCAGGCGCAGCACTCCATGCTCCAGTGCATTGGAATACAGCTCTGCCATCACCGTGTACAGCGCCCCGCCTCGTGCCCTCAGCCCCTGAACCTCCATCAGCAGCTGCAGCAGAAAGGGCAGCGGATTGAAGCGTTTCAGCGCTTCCGCGCGGAACTCGAAGGATGCCGCCCAATCAAGCGCGCTGCTCTGCCCGCTATCGGAGAATGCGAGAGGCGGACGCGCAAGCTGGCCATCCTCGACCATGGCCAACTCGATCATGCTCACATCATCCTGAGCTTCGCCTCGGAATGCCGCCAACGCCGCCTGAATCTCGTCGAACAGAGATTCGGGCCGATGCCCCGCAGCCAGGACTCGAAGCAGCCTGTCCTCGCCAAATAGCTGGCCGCTGGCATCGCAGGTTTCCAGCACGCCGTCGGAAAGCAGGAAGATGCGATCGCCGAGGCTCAGCGGATGAACCTCGTAAACATCCTTGAAGGAGCCCGGATCCAGCACTCCCAGGGGTAGATGGCGGGAAACCAGAGGCACACGCTCGCCGCTATCGGCATGCAGCAGATGGCCGTTCGGCAGGCCACCGTTCCACACCTCCACCACGCGGCGCTGGAAGCTGAGGTTGAGCATCGTGGCGCAGCAGAACACCCCCACCGGCAGGATGCGCTTCAGCTTGGCATTCATTTCCCGGAGGATCTCCGCCATCGAGAAGCCCTTGGCGGTCATCCCGTAAAACACCTCCGCCAGTGGCATCGCGCCAATTGCCGCCGGCAGGCCGTGGCCGGTGAAGTCACCGAGCAGCACATGCATACCCCCGGAGGGCTTGAATGCAGCCAGCAGCAGGTCACCGTTGAACAGAGCAAAAGGAGATTGCAGGTAGCGGATATTGGCGGCACTGAGGCAGCCAGAGTGGGCCACCTTGTCGAACACCGCCTTGGCCACTCGCTGCTCGGTCAGCAGGTGCTCGTTATGCTTGGCGATCAGATCGCGCTGCTCCAGGACTGTCTGCTGCAGACGGCGCAGCCGGTCCATGGCCGTGATCTTGGCCTGCAGGATGATCTGGTTATAGGGTTTGGCGAGGAAATCGTCGCCAACCTCCAGGCAGCGCACCAGCGCTTCGTTCTCCGTCAGCGAGGTGAGAAAGATGATAGGCACGAGAGCCTCGCCGGCCGCCACCTTGATCCGCCGGGATGCCTCGAAGCCATCCATCACCGGCATGAGCGCGTCCATCAGCACCAGCTGGGGACGCTCCTGCTCGAACAACGCCACAGCCTCGAGACCGTTGCTCGCCGTCAGTACCCGGTGACCCTGGCGGCTGACGATGGTGGACAGGAGCATGCGGTCCGCCGCGCTGTCCTCGGCGATCAGGATGGACAGGCGGTTGGACATGGCAGTCAGCCGATCTGGAACAGCTGTTCGAAGTTGGAGATGGAGAGGATCTTGCGCACATCGGGGTTGCAGTTGATCAGACTGATGCGCGCATGGTCGCCTCCGGCGTGATCGCGCAGCAGCAATAGCATGCCCAGCGCGGAACTATCGAGGTAGGTGGCCCCTTTGAGGTCCACGACATAGCGCTTGGGGGTGACGTTCACTCGCTCGTAAGCATCGCGAAATTCCTGATGCGCGGAGAAATCGAAGCGTCCCTGAACATGAATGGTCAGCTCCTGCCCGTCGCCCGAGGGTAGCGCGGTGATGGCCATGTAGCACTCCTTGTAGATTCTTGTGCAGAGAAAAGATTTAGCACCCGCCGGTGACGGCGGCAACCGTGGCTCAGTTCTGGTCGCGCTGCGGCAGGCGCTGCGACAACTCGTCGAGCAGCTTCTGTTCGCGTTTGTCCTCGGCGGCACGAGCCTCGTCAAGGTAGCGCTGTACGAGCTTACGCAGGCCTTCAACCCGCGCATAGCGCTGCTGCCAGGCCTCTCTTGCCTTGTTGAGATTGTGCCGGTGCCACTCGATGCTCTGCAGCTGCTGCCCGATGGCGGTTTCTAGCTGGCTGAGAAAGCGCTGGTAGTTCATTAGCCATTGGCCCGAAACACCCTTGCTGCCTTCGCTGATCCACTGCTGCTGGTAGTCGCCGCGATAGCGCTCCAGTACGCCCAATTGAGCCTCGGCCTTGGCCAGCAGGCCCTGCATATGGGCCATCTGCCGCGCCGCCTCGCGCTCGGCACGCTCAGCCATCTCGACCACTGGTGCCAGACGCGCGGCACGACTGTTGGCCATCTATCAGGCCTGCGCTTGCGGGTTGAAGACCTGCGCCAGCTGGTTGACGCTTTCGGCCATCGGCACGCACTCGCCAAGGCTCTGACGCAGGTAGCGGGCCATGGCCGGCTGCCGGGCGATGGCCAGATCGGTATCGGCATCGCCGCCGGCGACGTACGCACCCACGCTGATCAGGTCGCGGCTCTGCTGGTAGCGTGACCACAGCTGCTTGAAGCGCTGGGCCTGCTTGAGATGCTCTGGGCTGACCACCTGGGGCATGACCCGGCTGATCGAGGCCTCGATATCGATGGCCGGGTAGTGGCCCTCCTCCGCCAGCCGTCGCGACAGCACAAAGTGACCGTCGAGCACACCGCGGGCAGCGTCGGCGATCGGGTCCTGCTGATCATCGCCTTCGGAGAGCACCGTATAGAACGCAGTAATGGATCCACCACCCTCCTCCGCATTGCCGGCCCTCTCCACCAGCCTCGGCAGCTTGGCAAACACCGACGGCGGATAGCCCTTGGTAGCAGGAGGCTCGCCGATGGCCAGGGCGATCTCGCGCTGGGCCTGAGCGAAGCGAGTCAACGAATCCATCAGCAGCAATACGTTCTTGCCCTTGTCACGGAAGTACTCGGCGATGCGCGTGCAGTACATGGCAGCACGCAGGCGCATCAGAGGCGCATCATCCGCTGGCGAGGCGACTACCACGGAGCGCTTGAGGCCTTCCTCGCCGAGGATCTCGTCGATGAACTCCTTGACTTCGCGCCCCCGCTCGCCGATCAGGCCGACCACAATGATCTCGGCCTCGGTGAAACGGGTCATCATCCCCAGCAGTACCGACTTACCGACACCGGTACCGGCGAACAGGCCAAGGCGCTGACCGCGGCCGACAGTGAGCAACCCGTTGATGGAGCGGATGCCAACATCCAGCGGCTCGCTGATCGGATGACGGTTGAGTGGGTTGATGGTCGGGCCGTCCATCGGCACCCAGTCCTCGGCCTTCATCCCGCCTTTGCCATCCAGCGCGCGACCGGCGCCGTCCAGTACGCGACCGAGCATGGACATGCCCATGGGCAGGCGGCCGGTGTCCGGCAACGGCACCACACGTGCACCAGGAGCAATGCCGGCAAGGCTGCCGACCGGCATCAGGTAGATCTTGCCGCTGGAAAAACCCATCACCTCAGCCTCGACCTGCACCGGGTGGTAGCTGTCGTCGTTGATCACAAGGCAACGGCTGCCCAGCGCCGCGCGCAGTCCCTCGGCCTCCAGGGTGAGCCCGACCATGCGCAGCAGACGCCCCTCCACCACCGGCTGAGCAGGTAGCTCGATGGCCTCCTCGTAGCCGGCCAGACGCTTGGCAAAGCTGGTGCGCTCAAGGCGCATCTGGGGACTCCAGGTCGACCTGGATATCAGGCTCCGGCGGGTTGCCAACCTGTGCACGCTGCTGTTCGAACAGCTTCTTGAGGGCGGCGGCCATACGCGTCTCTACGCTGGCATCGATGCGGCTGTGCTCGCTTTCGACCCGACAGCCGCCAGGCTGCAAGGAATCATCCTCGAGGATGCGCCAGCTTTCTTCGTGGCGCTCGCGCAGGGCCTTGACAAGCTCGAAGTCCTGCGGATGGATGTGGATACGCACGTTGCTGGCGCCCATGGGCAGTAGCTTCAGCGCCTCCCGCAATACGTTGCGAATCTGACTGGAGTCGGTCGCCAGCTCGCGCTGAATCACCTGGCGAGCCATCTGGCTGACCAGGCTCACCAACGCCTTCTCCAGCTCCTGATCCTGGCTGGCGATGGGCTCGAGCAAGTGCCCCATGATCTGCTCGAGCTGCCCGACCTTATCGGCCAGAGCAGCATCAGCCTCCTGCTTGGCCCTGAGCTGTCCGGCGTGGAAGCCATCCTTCTCGCCTGTAGCGAAGCCCTCGTTGTAGGCGTCCTGGCGAATAGCCTCCAACTCATCCAGGGTCAGTGGCTGGACTTCCTCGACCGGTACCTCTTCCACCTGAACGGGCTCGGGCTCCTCTGGCGGAGGCGGTACGACCTCGGGCTCGGGCGGAAGCACGACCTCGGGGTCGAAGCTGGGCAGGGACCAGCGGTCGAACCCCGTCACATCCTTGGCGCGAATCAGCTCGCTGGACGCATCCTTCGGCACCATGGCTTAGATCATCGCCTCGCCGCCGGCACCGCCAAGGACAATCTCGCCGGACTCCGCCATGCGCCGGGCGATGGTGAGGATCTCCTTCTGCGCCGTCTCCACTTCGCTGACACGTACCGGCCCACGGGCCTCGAGGTCGTCGCGTAGCAGCTCCGCCGCGCGTTTGGACATATTCTTGAAGACCTTCTCCTTGATCCCGTCGTCAGCGCCCTTGAGGGCCAGCACCAGCACATCCGAAGATACCTCACGCAGCAGCGCCTGGATGCCGCGATCGTCCACATCGGCCAGGTTGTCGAAGACGAACATCAGGTCCTCGATCTGGCTGGACAGGTCCTCGTCCACCTCGCGGATGGAGTCCATCAGCTGGCCCTCCACCGAACTGTCGAGGAAGTTCATGATGTCGGCCGCGCGTTTGACACCGCCCATGGTGGCACGTGAGGTATTGGCGCTGCCGGAGAACTGCTTCTCGAGGATCTGGTTGAGCTCCTTGAGCGCGGCCGGCTGTACAGTGTTGAGCGACGATACGCGCAGGATGATGTCCAGGCGCACCTTGTGATCGAAATGGCTGAGCACCTCGCCCGCCTGGTCGGGATCGAGATATGCCACTACGATGGCCTGAATCTGTGGGTGCTCGTAGCGGATCACGTCCGCCACGGCGCGCGGCTCCATCCACTTGAGGCTGTCCAGGCCGCTGGTACTGCCACCGAGCAAGATGCGGTCGATCAGGTTGCCGGCCTTGTCCTCGCCCAGTGCAGCGGTGAGCATCTTGCGGATGTAGGCATCGGAGCCGACGCCCAGGCTGGTCTGGTCGCCGACGATCTCGACGAACTCGCCCATCACCTGTTCGACCTGTTCGCGCTGGATATTGCGCATTCCCGCCATGGCCACGCCAACACGCTGCACTTCCTTCGGCCCGAGATGGCGCAGCACCTGGGCCGCGTCGGTCTCGCCGAGCGAAAGCAGAAGGATGGCGGCCTTGTCGACCTTGTTCAGCTTGACGGCGGTTCGATTGTCACTCATCGGCATTGATCCAGTCTTTGACTACCTGGGCCACACGGCCCGGATCTTCCGCCACCAGGCTCTTGATGGCGTTCAATTGTGCATCATACCCCTCTGACGGACTGGGTAGCAGAATGCTCTGCGGTCCGCCGAGGCTCACCCGATCGGAGGACAGCTCGCCCTCCAGACCGCCCATATCGCCCAGTTCGACATCGCTACCGTCTCCATCCTCACTCGGGCGAGACGGGTTGGCGATGTTCTTCATCACCGGACGCAGCACGAACCATACAAGGGTAAAGATCAACAATGCCGGCAGGAGTTGCTTCAGCCCGCTCATCGCCATCAGGAAGAGCTCGGACTGGTACCAGGGCAGCTCGACCACTTCACCCAGCTCGCTGCTGAACGGCGCGTTGATCACACTCACGCTATCGCCACGACTGGCATCGAATCCCACGGAGTCCTGCACCAGGCGGGTGAAGCGGGCCAGATCGTCCGCACCCCACGGGCTGCGGGTCACCTCGCCGTTTGCCCCAATGCTGACCTTGTCATCCAGCACCACGGCCACGGACAGACGCTTCAGACGCCCCTGCTGCTGCTTGGTGTAGCTGATCGAGCGATCCAGCTCGAAATTGCGGGTGGACTGCTCACGCTTGTCCGCCGGATACGGCGCCAGCATCGGCTGTCCAGTCGCCGGGTCCATGATCTGCTGGCCATTCGCATCGACCAGGGGTTGCCCCGCCGACACCGGGCCGGCCGGTGCAGGCGCGGCAGCCGCCTGCTCGGGAGCATTGGCGGCGCCAGGAGGCTGATTGCTCAGTGCACCCGGAACCCCCTGCGGAGGCAGACTGCTGGAACGCTGCTCGTTGACCTGCTGCTCGCTGCGCAGCGCCGGCTGATCCGGGTTGAAGGATTCGGAAGTCGACTCCACCGCACTGAAGTCCACGTCTGCCGAGACTTCTGCCTTGTAGCGACCGTTCCCCAGTACAGGCTGGAGGATGTTGTGCACGCGCTGGGTGAACAGCGTTTCCATGCGACGGGTGTAGTCGAACTGCTTGCCGGCCATGGTCAGCTCGGACAGCTCCTGTTGGTCGGACAGCAGGTTGCCCTTCTGGTCGACCACGGTGACCTGGGACTTGGTCAGCTCGGGCACCGAGGTCGCTACCAGATTGACGATCGCCATCACTTGGCTCGGCTCCAGGGTACGCCCCGGATACAGCTCAACCAGCACCGAGGCGGTGGGTTTGCGTTCATCGCGGACGAATACCGAGCTCTTCGGTATCGCCAGGTGCACACGGGCGCCCTTGACATTGTTCAGGCTGGAAATGGTGCGGGCCAGCTCGCCTTCCAGGCCCCGGCGGTAGCGGGTGGCCTCCATGAACTGGCTGGTGCCGAGACTCTGCTCCTTGTCGAGGATCTCGAAACCGACGTTGTTGTCCGCCGGAGCCACGCCGGCAGCCGCGAGCTTCAGACGAGCGCGGCCGAGCTCTTCGGATTTGACCAGCAGGGCGCCAGAGTTCGGCTCGACGGTGTAGGCGATGTCGGCGGCATTCAGCACTTCCATGACCTGGTTGCTGTCCATGCCGGCCAGATTGCCCAACAGCGGCTTGTAGTCCGGCTGCTGCGACCATAGAACCACGGCAAAGCCGATGGCCACGCTGGCGGCCAGGCCAACCAGCAGACCGATCTGCCGCAGCATCGACATCTCAGAGAGATTCTCCAGGAATGTCAGCCCGAGCAACGGCTTCTTGGGTTCGTCAGCGCCAGTAGTGGCGGGTACGTTTGCAGCGACTGCTTCAGCCATGTCTCAAATCCGCCCTGTTAAACCGGCATCTGCATGATGTCTTGATAAGCCTGGACCAGCTTGTTGCGCACCTGGGTGATGGCCTGGAAGGAAACGCTGGCCTTCTGCGAGGCGATCATCACGTCGGTGATGTCGACACCGCCCTGCCCCATCTCGAAGGCACTGGCCAGCTGGCTGGAAACCTGCTGGGTCTCGCTCACCTTGTTGACGGCCTGACCCAGCATGTCCGAGAAGCTCGGCGCGCCCGGCTCTGGCGCACTGACGGCAGCCGCTTTCTGCTTGGCCATGGCCTCCATCTGCATGGAGCGCATTTCCAACATCAGGCGATTGAATTCGACACCCTGGCTCATGACCTTCTTCCTCCAGCTGCCGCGGTTTTTTGACACTGCGCGGCCTTTATGGAGGTATCTGCAACAAGGATGCCAGGAAAAGAAAGACCCGCGCGAGGCGGGCCAAGAGAGGGTCTTGCAACAGAGAACCCGGCCGCTCAGACAGAGACAGGCCAGGATGCTATTTCAGGTGCGTCCGTCGGGATCAGCTGGCGTAGAGATAAGCCTCTACATCCATGCCCGCATCGCGCATCTGGGCCAGCTTGTAGCGCAGGGTTCGCGGGCTGATGCCCAGCCGCTCAGCGGCCTCCTTGCGCCGACCGCGCTCTGCACGCAGGGTGTCGATGATCATCTGGAACTCGCGGCGGCGCAGGTCTTCACCCAAGGCGCCAGCTCCTTCTACGCCAGCATGCGATTCCTCGACAGCCAACGGACTGGCAACCACAGGCACACCTACCGCCGGAGTGCCTGCAACCAGACTCAGCGCCGGCATAGCAGGCATGGGCGTCATACCGACAGGCGCAGTCAAGCACAGATCATGCGGCTGGATCAGCCCGCCCTGCTGCAAGATCAGCGCGCGCTGGATGGCGTTATCCAACTCACGAACATTACCCGGCCATGCATGCGCCACCAGCGCGGCACGAGCCTGTACAGAGAGCTGCACGACAGCCTGATTCATTTTTTTGACGTGCTTGGCCAGCAGGCGCTCGGCCAGCGGCAGAATGTCGGCGGGGCGCTCGCGCAGGGAACGCCAGGCCAGTGGAAAGACCGACAGGCGATAATACAAATCCTCGCGGAAGCGGCCAGCAGCCACTTCGCCAGCCAAATCCCGGTTGGTGGTGGCCAGCACCCGGATGTCCAGGCTGATCGGCTTGCGCGCCCCCACCCGCTCCACCTCGCGCTCCTGAAGCACGCGCAACAGCTTGGCCTGCAGGCCCAGCGGCATCTCGGAAATCTCGTCGAGGAGGATGGTGCCGCCGTCGGCCAGCTCGAATTTGCCCGGCTGGGCAGCAATAGCACCGGTGAAAGCCCCCTTCTCATGGCCGAACAGGGTGGCCTCGAGCATGTTGTCCGGAATCGCCGCGCAATTGATGGCAATGAATGGACCGCTATCCCGGTTCGACTGCTGGTGGATGTAACGCGCCAGCACCTCCTTGCCGGTACCGGACTCACCGGAGATCAGCACGGTGGAATCGCTCTTCGCAACGCGCGCCGCCAGTTCCAGCAACTGGCGGCTGGCTGGCTCACAGGCTACCGGACCATCGCTTTCGCTGGCGCCGAGGCGACCGAGGGCGTGGCGAGCGACCAACTCCAGCAGGGTGCGGGGCTCGAAGGGCTTGACCAGATAATCAGCAGCTCCCTGCCGGATGGCATCGACAGCGCGCTCGACGGCGCCATAGGCCGTCATCAGCAGAACAGGCAATTGCGGGTAGCCCGAACGGATCACACCGAGCAGTTGATGACCGTCCATGCCCGGCATGTTGACGTCGCTGATCACGAGACTGAACGCCTCTTCGCGCAGAGCCTCGATGGCATCCTCGGCGCACTCCACCGCACGGAAATCGTGACCGCCGAGCAACAGCGTATCGGCGAGGGCTTCACGCAGAGAACGATCGTCTTCGACCAGCAGAACCTTGGCAGGCATGGCTTACTCCTGAATGTCCGGTTGTGCCGCGTTCAGCAACGGCATGACGAGGGTGGCGCAGGTACCGCGACCGACACGGGAACGCAACCGCAAATCACCCTGATGGGCTCGTACCACCGACTGGACAACAGCCAGGCCCAGGCCGGTCCCAGTGGTCTTGGTAGTGAAGAAAGGCTCGCCGAGACGGGCCAACGTCACCTCGTCGATACCCGGCCCGTTGTCGCTCACGCACAGGCACAGGCTATTGTCACGGGCAAAGAGATGAACCTTGAGCCCCGCCTCTCGCCCTCCGGCCTGGATGGCGTTTTCGATCAGATTGAGCACGGAGCCAACCAGCGTGTCCCGGTTGCACAGCAGCTCACCGGCGCGGGCGTCACACTGCCAGCGCACGCTCATGCCAAGGAGATGAGGGTCGGCAGCACGCCGCAGCGCATCAAATAAATCACCGGGCGTGATGCGATCGGGCATAGGCAGGTCGCCCCGAGCGAAAACCAGCATGTCGCGCACCTGGTGCTCCAGCTCATGCAGGCGTTCCTTTAGGCGGCCCGCAAAACGCTGTTGCTGTTCGAAAGGCAGATCCTGTTCGGACAGATGGCTGGCATAGAGCAACGCAGCCGATAGCGGCGTGCGGATCTGATGGGCCAGCGAGGCGACCATTCGCCCCAGTGAAGATAGGCGCTCATGGCGAGCGAGCTGATCTTGCAGGCGCCGGGTTTCCGTCAGATCGGTAAGGAGCACCAGCTGCCCCGGCTCACCTTGAAGAGAGCGGGTTGCGATGGACAGACGCCGTCCATCCTTGAGCGATATCTCGTGGCCGTCATCCTCCCGCGGCGCGAAGTTGCGCGCGATCACCTCTCGCCAGAGCATACCGACCAGAGGCCGGCCAAGCAGATTGAGGGCGACGGGGTTGGCTTCGCGAACCACACCCTGGCCATCGATTACGATGACCCCGCCCGGCAGCAGATCCAACAGACTCTGCAGCCGCAACGCCAGGCGCTCCCGTTCGGCCAGCTCCTGCATGCGCTGGGCACTGACGAGGGCCAGTTGCCCCTTCAGCTCACTTACGCGCGCCTCGAGCATGTTGTACGAACTGCTCAACTGGGACGACATCTGGTTGAACAGCGCGAATGTCTGCTCCAGATCGGCTCGGCTAGTTTGCTCGACTGCCTGAGGTTCGACAGTCTCTGTAGCGACGGGTAAGGGGGCAACTCGGCTCATAATCATCTCTCGATCGGCGAACCGTCAGCAGACGGTCACTTATCGGAGTATTAGCAATAGCCGTGCCTAAAAAATATTTCTTATTTTTCAGATACTTAAAAAATAGAGCCGGAGCTTGCGTCAAAGCTCCGGCTCTACAGTCAGGGATTGGACACGATCAGTCGTCGTCCACGCCCTCTTCATCACGACGGCTCATGCCGTACTTGCGCATCTTCTCCACCAGGGTTGTACGGCGAATACGCAACCGCTCTGCTGCCCGCGCAACGACTCCACCGGCGTCATCCAGCGCCTGCTGAATCAATCCCTGCTCCAGATTGCCCAGGTAGTCCTTAAGATCCAGGCCCTCCGGCGGCAGCATGGCGGTATTGGAGATGATCGGCATGCCACCGTTCATTGCGGCACGCTCGTCCAGCTCTTCCCTCAGGCTGATGGCCAGCTGCTCGTCTTCGTCGTCGACATGGCGGAACTTCTTGGGCAGCTCACCGACGCCGATGACGCCGTAGGGATGCATGATCGCCATGCGCTCCACCAGGTTGGCCAACTCGCGAACGTTGCCCGGCCAGTCATGGCGACACAACGACATGATGGCGGCGGAGTTGAAGCGAATCGATCCACGCTTCTCGAACTCCATGCGCGAGATCAGCTCGTTCATCAGCAGCGGGATGTCTTCCACACGCTCACGGAGCGGAGCCATCTCGATCGGGAAGACATTGAGGCGGTAATAGAGGTCCTCTCGGAACGTCCCCTCCTCGATCATCTTCTCCAGATTCTTGTGGGTGGCGGCGATGATGCGCACATCCACCGACTGGGTCTTGTTGCTGCCAACCCGCTCGAAGGTGCGCTCCTGCAGGACACGCAGCAGCTTGACCTGCATCGGCAGCGGCATGTCGCCGATCTCATCGAGGAACAGGGTACCGCCATTGGCCAGTTCGAAACGGCCGGCACGACTGGTGATGGCGCCAGTGAAGGCACCCTTCTCGTGACCGAACAGCTCGCTTTCGAGGAGTTCCGCCGGAATGGCGCCGCAGTTGACCGGAACGAAAGGCTCGTCACGTCGCTTGGAGTGATAGTGGAGGTTGCGTGCCACCACCTCCTTGCCGGTACCGGACTCACCGAGTATCAACACGCTGGCCTCGGTATCCGCCACCTGCTGCATCATCTGCCGAACCTGCTGGATCGCACGGCTGGTGCCAACCAGGCTGCGGAACAGGTTAGGCTCACGCTGCCGACCACGCTCGCGGGCCTGGTCGTACATCTCGCGATAGACCTGGGCACGATGCAGGGAGTCGAGCAGCTTGTTGTAGCTTGGTGGCATTTCCAGGCTGGCCAGGACCCGGCGGCGAAGATCCTCCGCCCAGTCTGCCGGAACGGGGTCGCCGATCAGCAACAACGGCAGGTTCTCGTCCCAGGAGGCGATCTGCTTGAGCAGCTCCAGAGCTCCGCCTTTTGCGGAGACATCCCCTAGCAGGACATTGAGCACTTCGCGACTGGATTCGAGCTTGTCGACCGTCTGGCGCCAATCATGGCTACCGCAGGCCAGATGGTCTTCGCCCAGAAAACCGAGGATCACAGCCAGGTCGCGGCGTCGCTCGGCGTTATCGTCAATCAACAGGATTTTGGTTTCACGCCACATCTTGTTCTGGTCTAACTCGCGAGCTGGTAGAGGGAGTTGCCAGTTGAAATGGCAAGCGGCAACAGCAATTGGCCACTAGTAAAGTCAAAAACCAGGCAAGAGTCAATTTTATGGCGTAGATTTTTCCAGGTTTCTTCGGTGGCCCGGATTTGCCTGGCAGGTGCGGGAAAAAGATGTGGGTCTGTCAGCTAAACAACTGATAAACCTTGGCGCCCTGTTGGGATTGATTGAGCTGCACCAGCTCAGCGGCAACGCGGTTCTGTTCGGCCTGGCAGGTGATTACCAGTTCACGATAGAGGTCGAGGAGCGCCTGCAGTCGATCACGCAGTAGCTCCTCGTCACGGACAGCTTCCACCATGGCTTCATCGACGGCCTGACGGCACTGTGCATCCAGCTCACCAATGGCATCCCAGTCGCGACGGGAAAGCGCGTCACGCAATGCATTGCCGGTGGTCTCCAGAAGCTGGACGGATGAACTCATGATACTTCCCCTTTAAAACTGCAGATGCTCAGTGGCTAATGGCATCCCAGCCGGATTTCACATTACGCAAAAGCCCCGCCACCTCGTCGATCAACGCGACGTCGTTGCCGATGTTGGCCTCGACTAGGCGCGCCACCATGTACTCATAGAGTCGATCAAGGTTGGCCGCTATTTCCCCGCCATTCTGCTGATCCAGGCTTTCACGCAGGCCGCCGATGATACCAATGGCCTTGCCGATAAGCTCACCTTTCGCTGCCTGCTGGCCATGCATCATCGCCCCCTTGGCCTGGGCCAAGCGAGACAGACCACCCTCCATGAGCATCTGAATCAAACGATGCGGGCTGGCATCGCCGATCTGAGACTGGGTGTTGACGGTTTGGTACTGCCTGAGGGCCGCCATTGCGTTCATGATTACTCCGCTGAACATTGCCTGGACACATTAACTGTATCGGCAACCCAGCCCCCTTCTTTAGGGATCAATCAACGCAAAAGCTCATTTCATTCAGCCGCTACAGCCGGCTCCACTTCCGGGCCGATGCCGTCCCACGCGGTCTTCAGCTGAGTCAGAATCTGGTGCACCTCGTCGAGGCTGCGCGGCGTGGTATCGAGAGCCACACCCGCGAGTCGGCGCGTCATGTAGTCGTAGAGGGCGTTGAGGTTCTCGGCTATTTCCCCACCCAGTTGCTTGTCCAGGCTTGCCTGGAGAACCCCGAGAATGGTGATGGTGCTACCCACGGCGAGACCGCGGATCTCGGTATCACCTTCCAGCTGAGCCTGGCGCGCCAGAAGCACCCGTTCTACGGCGCCATCCAGCAGCATCTGCACGGCACGGTAGGGACTGACATCCTGAGCCGTCTTGACCTTCTTGTAGGTATCAATGGGTTTCTTGCTCATGGATCAATCCTTCTTCACAAAGCCTGGCAGGCTGGCCAGCTGGGTTCCCAAAGCCTCGCTGGTTCGGGTGAGACTGGTGACCAGCGTATCGAGGGCCGTGAATTTGGCCACCAGACGTGTCTGCATCTTCTCGATGCGTAGGTTAAGGGCTGCGCGCTGCTCGTCGATGCTGGTATGAGTGCTCTGCAGCCCGGCTTCGCGCTGCTGGATCACGCCACCGGTCTTGATATAGCCATCAACCGATTTGCTCAAACGACCCATCAGCCCATCGTCGCCGGTGAGATAGCTGGCAACCTCACTGAAGTTGTTTTCGATAGCCGCGGTGAGCTTTGCATCGTCGATGACCAGCGTCCCGCTGATCCCGGAACTGCCGGTTGTCTTCGGAACGAAAGTCGTGCTGATGCCGAGGTTGGCCAGCGCCTTGATGTTGCCGTCGCCGGTCATGGCGACCATTTCGTTGCGGATACCCGCCACTACATTGCGGATCGTCGAGTCGCCCACCAGGTTGGCCGCCACCGGCTTCTTGTCCTCGCCCATGTCCACCACGGCAGTCAGCTCGGAGGTGGTCTTGATCAGTGCGTTATAGGCGTCGACAAATTTCTGGACACTGCTCTTGACCCCGGCCTTGTCTACTCCGACTGTCACGGTGATGCTCTTGCCGTCGGTAAGATCCGCCGAGGACTGGGCTCCAGCCAGGTTGAGCGTGACGCCCTCGATGGCATCGGTGACCGTGTTGCTGTCCCGGACCAGCTCCAAACCATCGATGGTCAGCTTGGCCGACTTGGCAGTGTTGATCACACCCCCAGCACCCGTGGTGGAGCTGGGAGGAACGAAAGTACCCGGCGAGCTCGGATTGTCGGTCGGTTCGAAGTTCTGGGTGGTCAGCGCGTTGCTGCCGGAGGTCAGGCCATCTTCTGTGGCTTCGACCTTGATGTCGTTGCCCTCACCCGACTTGGTCGAACTGAGAACGAGGCGCGAGCCGGAAGAGTCGGAAATGATCGTGGCGCTGATGCCGCTGGTGGCGCCAGCTTCATTGATGGCATCACGCATGCCGGCAAGCGTGTTGTTGGTCGAGTCGACGTTCACGTTGATGCTGGTGGTGCCAGCAGAAATCTTCATGCTTCCGCTATTGAAGGTAGCGGTATTGCCACCCGAAACGGACTGCAAGGCAACTTTGCTGCTGGTCGCAAGCTGCTTCACCTGCACATCGTACACCCCGGCGGGCGCCGTGGTACTGGCAGTGACCTTGAGCAGGCCGCTGTTCGAACTCGAGGCGGTGCGCCCCTGAAACAGCGTTGCATTATTGAGGCCATCGACAGCTGTTTTGAACGCACTGAGTGCGTTCTTGAGCGAGCCCAGAGACGACAGACGTGCAGTGGTCTGCGACTCCAGACGATCCAGCTGGTTGGTCTTGGGCGCCTTCTCGGCGTCGACAAGCGCTTTAATGATCGTGTCGGTCGGAAGGTTGCTTCCTATACCCAATATCCCAGCCATGATTCACCTCGCCAAAAATATGACTTCATAACGTCCACAACCCGTTATGCAGTCAAAATCTGTGCCAGTCGTCAGATCAGGCTTCGGCCTTGAACAGCAGACTCCTGACTTCCGAAAGATTTTCCGCCAGTTGCAGCGCCTCTTCGGAGGGAATTTGGCGAATAAGATCGCCGGAACCCTCATCAGTCACTTTGACCACGACTCGACCGCTACCTTCCTCCAGAGAGAAATTGATGTTGCGTCGAACTGACTGGACAAAGTCCTGGATGGTCGCAACCGCCGCTTCCACATCTTCGCGAGCCACCTTCTTGTCGGCGCCCTCAGCCTCGGCGGATTGGGCCTTGGCCCGCTCATCGCTGCTGTTTGCCGATGTCGCCGCGTTACTACCAGCGGGCGAACGCTCGACCTTGGTTCCACCGGCAGCAGGATTGAGCGAATTCTGAATTGAGCTGACGTCCATTACATTCACCTCACAATGAGGAAACGGGGGGAAGGCCAAGCCTACCCCCCGTATTCTACCTAATACCCCTTACCTTAGCCGAGGAGGCTGAGCACAGCCTGCGGCAACTGGTTGGCCTGGGCCAGGATCGCGGTACCGGCTTGCTGCAGGATCTGATTCTTGGTCAGTTCCGAAGTCTCGGCAGCGAAGTCAGTGTCACGAATCCGGCTACGGGCAGCGGAGGAGTTCTCAGCGATGTTCTGCAGGTTCGAGATGGTGTTCTCGAAGCGGTTCTGCACGGCACCGAGCTGAGCACGCTGACTGTCGATGTTGGAGATCGCGCCGTTGATGATCCCCAGAGCTTTCTGAGCGCCACCGGCGGTGCTGATGTCGATGTCCTTCACCGAATCCAGGGTACTGAACTTGTCGGCGCCCAGACCGGCACTCATGCCGCGAACTTCGAAGGCATCGGCTGCTTCCAGCTGTACCTGACCATCGGCACGAGCACCACCACCTGCGGTAATGCTGCCGGATGCACCAACGTTCTCATCACCAGCAAAGTTTTTGGTCTGCAGGCTTGCGGTAGCACCGCTGCCGCCCTGGTAGTTCTTGATGGCGATGGCGTCGCCGCGGGAGCTGACCAGCTCGATCTTGTCGCCTTTGGAGATCGCGGAGATACCAGTTTTACCGGTTTCCTTGTTGATCGCATCGGCCAGAGCGCCCAGATTCTTGGTGTCGGTGACCACAGCGGAGATCACAGACTTGTCGGTATCCGAAGTAGTGCTGTTGGCGCCATACAGTTCGAAGGAGATGGTACCGCTAGCCGAGATGCTGCCGAGTTCGGCAACGGTACGGGCATTGGCGGTCACACCGGTCTCATCGCTCTTGGCATTGACGGCACGGGCGATTTCGCTCGCAGCAGCACCGCTAGCCGGGCCAGTGATGTTCACTACGCCACCGGAAGCACCGGTAGTGAACTTCGACGAGATGCTGAAGGAAGTATCGGAGTAAGCCGAAGTACCGTAGGCAGCCGCACCGCTGGCGCCGCTGGCGATGGTGCCAGCTGCACCACCGGAAGTGGTGACGCGGTTGATACCGATACGATCGGTGGCAGCGGAGCCGATGGAGACGTTGATGGTCTCGTAGGCGTTGGCGCCGACCTGGAAGCTCTGGGAGCCGAAGGAACCGTCGAGGATCTTGCGGCCACCGAAGCTGGTGGTATCGGAAATACGGTTCAGCTCTTGCTGCAGCTGAGAAACTTCGGACTGCAGAGCAGCACGTTCAGTAGCGCCGTTCGAGCCGTTGGCCGATTGCAGAGCCAGGTCACGCATACGCTGCAGGATACCGGTGGACTGCTGCAGTGCACCTTCAGCGGTCTGCGCCAGGGAGATACCGTCGTTGGAGTTGCGGGTAGCAACACCCAGACCGGTGATCTGGCTGGTCAGACGGTTGGAGATCTGCAGGCCAGCGGCATCGTCTTTCGCACTGTTGATGCGGAAGCCGGTGGACAGGCGCTGGAGGGAAGTATCCAGGCCCTTGGACGAAGAGTTGAGGTTACGTTGGGTGTTGAGGGACGCAACGTTAGTGTTGACTGTAAGGGCCATGGTATTGCCTCCAGATGACCTTAGAACCGTTTGTCTGAGCTTGCGAGCTAAGGGCCTGCATGCTCAGACGCCCAGAGAGATCGCATTCATGGTTTGTATCGGCGCTGGTGGCGGGAGCTTTAGTTTTTTTTTCGAAGATTGTGGGGAATCTTCTTTCCACCTGTGCTAACAACGGCTTAGCACTGACAAAAAATCGGACACAGAAATTTGACGCAACACCGGCGAGGCCCTTGCCTCGCCGGATACCTCCTGTAATCAGTCCGGTAGCCAGGCTGTGCGCCATTGCTCCAGGTTTTCACCGCTCAGCATCCAGTGTTTCATGACCTGCCGGCGTAGCTCGTCCCCCGCCGCCGCCGCCGCATCCAGATCATTGATGTGCATGCGAATGGCATCGACCCAATCCCGGAAGCGGTTCTTCACCCTCGTGACGGGCAAATCCCCCTGATAACAGACCAGATCGCTGCATACCACGGGGAAACCGCAAGCCCCGTACTCGAGCAAGCGCAGGTTGCTCTTGCACTCGTTGAACAGATTCTGTTCGACCGGGGCAATGGCAAGATCCAGGTTGAGAGCCGCCAGAGCCGCCGGGTAACGATCTATATCGACACCGGCATGGACTTCCTTGACGAAGGGACGCAACTTTTCCGGGCACATACCGAAGAAGACCCACTCCACCTCACCCGCCAGCTCCCGCACCACATCCAGCAGCAGCTCCAGATCACCGGTATGGCTGGCGCCACCGGCCCACCCCACCCTGGGCTTCTGTCCACGCCGACGAGCGCCATGCAGCCCCCCCCACCAGTCGAGCGGCAGGCGGTTCTCTACCACTCGGATGTCGTCGTGCAGACCAGCGAAGGCCTCGGCCAGCGGCTGGGTCGACACCACGAAGCGATCAACGAAGCCCAGGCCACGCCGCAGCGACTTGAGGATGTCCTTGGGCATATGCTCGCGATGCACGCTCTTCATGGGCAAGTTGGGCAGGTAATCATCCAGTTCATAGACCTTGAACGCCCGCGAGAACGCCTTGATCCGGCGCATGGCCTCCAGGCGTCCGTCGCCGATCTGCCGCTGCAGCACGATGGTGTCCGGGCTGTAGCGCTCCAGGTCCACGACCTGGAGCAGGCCCTCGGACAGCATGCCATCGACCATGCCCTTCTCTTTCATGGCAGCGAAGGGCTTGATGACCCGGTAGTTGCCACACCCCCACGGGTCGGCCTGGTGGGCCAGCACCACGGGCAATGGGCGCCAGGACAACGGACGCCAGCTCAGGTTGGTGTCCATCTCCAGCTCGAAGCCCTTGCCATTGAGCGACAGACACCGGTTGTACGCAGGATCGTTTGCCAGCTGCGGCAACCAGCGGGCATACAGCGCGTCCTGTTCCATTGTCTCGCGTTTGCGACGCTCTTCCAGAAGCTGCGGGCTGTTGCGCCCCCCCTCGCCTATGAGTACGGCATGCGGGGTCCAGACGGTCAGGTACCCTGCCTCGCGTACCTTTAGGCACAGATCGACGTCATGGAAAGCAGTCTGGAACGCCGTCTCGTCCATGCCGCCTACTTCGTCGAACAGCGACCGACGGATCATCAGGCAGGCCCCGGATACCGCGCTGAAGTCCTGATCGAGCTGCAGGCGCTGCATATAGCCGGCGGCGTCCATCGGCTCGTTGGCAAACGCCGGCGACGCCGGGCCGTTCAGCCCCAGAATCAGGCCGGCACCATGGACCTTGCCATCGGGATGGAGCAATCGCCCGCCGACCACACCGACCTCAGGTCTCTGAGCATGGTTGAGAAGATGCTCCAACCAGTCCTCGCGCACGACCACCGTATCGCTGTCGAGCAACAGCAGATATTCGCCACGCGCCGCTGCGGCGCCAAGGTTGGCAACCGCCGATGCGTTATAGGAATGCGGGTAGCGCAGCACACGCACCTTGTCATCCCCGAGCGCCTCCACACCCGCTAGCCAGGCCTTGCCATCGGCAGTCGTATCGGCAGTGTCGACGATCAGCAGCTCGTAGTGACCATAGCGGGTCTTTTCCAACAGGCTGTCCACGCAGCGCTGCAGCGCCTCGAGGTGATCGGGCACGGCGAGCACGATGGAAACCGATGCCTGTTGCGGATGGCCGTAGTCGATGAGATAGCGACCCGGCATCGCCGACCCGACATGTGCGTCTATATAGCCACGGGCTTGCAGATGGCGCTGGATGGCTGCCTGCTCGGCAGGAGCATCCTGCAGACGCGGTGCATCGCAGGTGAGCAGCGGCTCGGGCACATGACCCAGTCCGACGATGCCGTCCTGCTCGATCAGCCGTAGCAGCAAATCCAGCTCCAACGCACCATCGGAAGCTGCATCGAAGCCACCGATTGCCAGGAACAGATCCCGCCGGAACAACCAATGGCGAGCCATCGCGGCCGGGAAACTGAGCAGCATGTCGAGGTTGAAGGCTGGGCGTAGCGCAGCACCCAGATTGCCCTTGCCGATGCGCTGCAGCTCATCGCCGTAAACCGCACGACAATCCGGCGCATCCATCAGCTCGAGCGCAGCCATCATCAACCCGCTTGGCGTGAATTCCTCCCCCGCCTCCACCAGCATCAGCCAGTCGAATGCCGAGGCGGCTACCGCCGTGTTGATCTGCCCCACGAGATTGCCTGGCTCGATACGGATGAAGTGCAGCTTGTCCTCTACCGAAGTCTTCGGTACCTCGGCAGCCGTGAAAGCGAGGATGCGGGTCGAGGCATAGAGGCTCTGCTCCAGGCTGAGGCTCTTGATGGTCGCCATCAGGCGATCCGTGGAGCCTTCCTCATCGATGACCAACAGCCCGAAGCTGGGGCCCGCCTGCTGCTCGAGGCGCTGGCTGATCAGCGTACTCTGGCTCTTGGTAGGGATACGTTCCGCCAGCCAACTCTGTAGCTGGTACCTGCCAGCGTTGCCGCGACGTTCCCGGGCGGCCTCCTGGGTTACCTCGACGAAATGATCGAGCGCCGGCCAGAATTCGTTCTCCAGCCTCAGCCAGTTGTCACGCACCAGGGGCAGGGTCCGGCGCGCGCGCTCCAGCTCCTCCGGCGCGGTACCCCAGGCCGCTCCATGGCTCTGCGTCTCATACACGCCGATCCTGGGCGCCCCTTCCTCGACGATCACCACGCAGAGGCATCCGCAGAGCACCGCCTCCGTCCCGAGGGCGGAGGAGCCGCCGCAATAGAATATCTCGCATTGCTGGAAGAGATCGGCCATCTCCTCCCAGGAGGACGGCCAGTGGGGGGTGATCTCCACCGCATCTGGGGGCAGCAGCGCCGGATCGATGTGCAGCTCTCCACGCCGCCCCCGGTAGTAGCACACCTTGCCGGGCACTCGCTTGCCCGGATCGTCCGGCAAGCGGAACACGCCCAGATCGAACGGCGGCAGGAGCATCACCCGGTCTTCCGAGATGCCGGGCATCAGCAGATCCCGCGAATAGGCATACAGGATGTCGTCTTCGCCGAAGGTACCGCTGCCTTCGATGAAGCCCGGCCGGTTCAGGATGTAGCGCACGACCACGCCGCCTTTCAGCGGGTTGCCGTCAATCACCTCCGGGTACACGACGATAGGCTCGAGGCCCTGGGCGCGGTGCGCGTCGACGACCTCCTCCGTCAGCAGCGGCGTCATGAACTCGTCGCTGAGCACCCTGGCCGTCACGTAGGCCTCGTACCCCGAGCGGATGAGCGCATCGCACAGCATGTGCATCACCCGGATACCGGACGAACTGCGTCGATAATTGGGCGCGTAGATGTAATACGGCTGCGGGCGCGTGGAAAGGAGTTTACGCATAGCCTGTACCTCGGGCCTTACCGAACCCTGTCAGCGTCGTATCTCGCGTGACACCCGGTCCTGGCAGGCCTCTTGTGACCAATCAATGAAATGAACCGCTCGCGCAGACGCTGCGGACCGAAGCCCCTAGCGGAATCGCCCAGAGGAAAGACGGGCGGCCCTCAACTTGCCTCCCAGCGCCGGATGACATCGGCATGCTTCTGAGGATGCATGAAAACGAAGTTGGTCTGGACCGTTTCCTCGGTAACCTCTGGGCAGGGTATCAAGGCATCGGAGGCCTCTTCGGAGAACATCCACGCCTTGTAACCGTACCGAGCCAGTGAATCGAACACGTCGTTGGGATGATATCCGAACTCGCGAGACCACTTTCGCAGCAGCTCCACGAGGATGATCGGAGTATGTGCCAGCGTCGCCTCTCCTCCCTGGAAGACCATCAGCTCCGCACCCTCGACATCGACCTTGATCAGCGTCGGCACCTTGCCGCTGCTTGCACAGAAGGCGTCGAGCGTCGTGGTCCTGCACCTGACTTCCTGGATCGGCGCACGCCCCCTGGACTGGCCGGCCAGTTTCAGCGAAGTCGCACCGGACACGTCCTCGACGAAGATGAAGCTCAACTCGTCTTCCTTGTTGTAAATGCCCATGCGAACGGCCTCGACATTGTCGAGCCGATTCAGTCTGACATTCCGCTCCAGCACCGCCACCGTGCTGGGGATGGGCTCGAAGGCATAGAGGCTCGCACCGGGGCATTGCTTGCCGAGAACCAGCGAATACCAGCCCAGATTGGCACCGATGTCGAAGAACACGTCGCCGTCACGGAAAACCGACTTGAGGAATGTAGTCTCGCTGGTTTCGTAACTCCCGAACCCCAGCAGCGCGTATGGCGTGGCATGCAGGTCCACTGGGTCGACGAACATCGAGATGCCATGCGCCACGGAACTGATGGTCACCCCGTCCGCAGTGATCTGAATGGCGCCCACATCCGTGTTGGCCATGAACGCCGGGTAGTCGAAAAGGCTCGCGTGGCGGTGATTGATCTCCTCCACATACTCGAGCTTGGACGTTTCGCCCGAGAGGAATTTTTGCCTTGCCGAAAGCAGGTAGTTCTGCGAATTGCCATTCATGGCGGAAACCTTTTGTTCAGGAAGGAATGAAGTAGCGCAACGTTCTCTTGAACCCCACCTCGGGCATGATGCCGGGACGCCACCCCAGCTGCTCCATTCTGGCCAGGTTGAAATGGCCGCTGGAGCGGAACTCGGCTTGTCGATCGGGACTGGGTGGTGGGCGTCTCACCTGGATGCCGGAATGCGGGGACAGGCTCGCGACCAGCTCCGCGAGTTCGAAGATGGTCATTTCGTGATCCATCCCGACGTTGTAGGCCTTGCCCGCCTCGCCTCGCAGCAACAGGATCAGAAATGCGGCAGCGGCATCCGAGACGTAGCAGAACGGCCGGCTGCTGGTTCCGTCGCTGTTCAGCACGATATCGCGCCCGGCCAGAGCATCCGCCACGAAATCGGCGAACGAACGTCCATCGTCCAGCGCAACACCGGGGCCATAGGTGTGCGAAATGCGAGAGATGACCGTCTCCACCCCGTACTGCCGGTGGTAATCGGCGCAGAGCGTCTCGCCCATGCGCTTGCCTTCGCCGTAACAGGCGGAAGGATCGAGCGGGTCCAGCGTGCCGAAGTCGGTCTCGCCAATAGACTCCTTGCTGTCGCCATTGCCATAGACGGCGCCGCTGCTCATGAACAGCAGACGGCCCCCGGTCCGCTTCGCCAATTCCAGCAGGTTCAAAGTGCCCACCACGTTCGCCCTGGCCGTGCCAACCGGGTCCCGCAGGTAGTACTTGGGGCTTCCGGCACTGGCCGCGTGCACGATGTAGTCGGCCCGTACCAGCCCAGGAAGGGGGTCGCACACATCCTGGATCAGCGGAATGAACCAGTGCTTCCCCATGAGATGGGGAAAGCGCTGTTCCAGCTTCTCCCGGTGCCGTGCTAGCGCGTGGATGTAGACCGGAGACTCCGGCCAGCGCTCGCTGAGCCAGGCGAAGAACTCGACCAGGTACGCAGCCAGAAAGCCTGTAGAGCCCGCGATGACCACATGCTTGCCTGCGAAGCGCTGCCAATCCTCACCCAGGGAAAAGAGTGTCTCCATGTCCTCGGTGATCACGGAGTGACGCTTGATGACCTGCTCGCCCATTGTCACCCCCATGTCAGGCCCTCCTCGCCAGCACGCCCAGCACCTCGCTTCGGGTCCAGCCGATGTCTACCGGGAGGTGGAGACTGTCCACCACCTGAAGCCCGAGCCGCTCCAGCATCCGGCACAACGCCGTTTCGTTATAGAAATTGACGTGCTCGTGCCAGTGGCGTTTCAACGGCGCGAGGCCCTTGCTACCCGGGTTTTCTCGTACCAGGGCCTCATGCGGAACCTCCAGGTAGAGCAGCGTCTGCGGGCCAATGGCAGGAAGCATTCGACGGACCAGCTCGAGCGGGGACGGCACATGTTCGAGCACCTGGCTGCACGCCACCAGATCGTACTTCTGCTCGCCTATCTGCTCGACATCGACCCGGCATGCGCCCTGCAACAGGTCTACGCCGGAAATGTCGTGAATATGCAGAAGACTGTTGCGTTTCAGGAATGGACTGTTGATGCCCGTGTCACCACCCCAGTCGAGCACAGCCGGAGCCTCGGGCAGGTGCGGCGCTAACCAGGCCTCGACCTCCGCGAGGTAGTCCGCGCGTTGCTCATAGTGCGCGACCACCGCGGTGTAGCCCGGCTCGTAGCTGATGCGCTCGGAGTTGTAGGCCTCGTCGCGGTAGTTCCGATAGAGGGCCGTCATCTGCTCGTCGGTGAAGCGGTAGTCGAGGAACAACGCGCCACAATTCTGGCACTGCAGCGAATTGCACAGGGTATAGGCCATGCCCCGACGCAGATCGCGCAGGCCCCACTCCTCGGTGATCTCCACCGGCTCGTGGCCGAATACCCGGTGGGCGACGAAAGGCATCAGCACCGCGGACGACTTGTCCAGGCGGTCGCCGCCACAGCAGATGCACTGCCGGGCGATCAGTTCGCGATTCACCATGTGCTGCGTCCCCCGTCGACGACCAGATTCGCACCATTCATATATGAAGAAGCATCCGAGCAGAGGAAGGCGATCGCGCCCCGGTACTCGTCGGCATCAGCCATGCGGCCGAGTGGAATCAACTGGGTCAGCTTGCTCACGAAGACATCGTTTTGCCCTGCATAGACACCACCGGGAGAAAGCGCATTGCAACGCACCCCCTGCTCGCACCAGTAGGTCGCCAGATACTTGGTCAGGCCGACCAGCCCGTGCTTGACGACCGAATAGGTCACCGGCTTGACCGGCTGCTGCTCGGGCTCTCGCCCTTCTACCCGGTAGAGACGCTGATCCGGAGCGATCACGCCAAGGTCGGAGGCGATATTGACGATCACGCCGGCGCCCTGCCGGGCCATCTGCACACCGAAGACCTTGGCGCAGTTGAAGGCGCCGCCCAGGCCCACATCCAGGTCCATCTTCCATTGCTCCCAGGGGAAATGCTCGAGCCGGGAAAAATCACGGTCGCCGGCACTCTCCACCTTGGGGTTGCGTGCGGCATTGTTGATCAGGATATCGACCTGCCCATACCGTGCCATGGTCTGTTCGAAGGCATTCGACACCGCGTCCAGATCGGTGATATCGGCCACCAGCGCCAATGCCTCACAACCGACTTCGCGAGCCAGCCTGGCAGCATTGCTGGCGAGCCCATCGGCGTTGATATCGATCAGCACCGGCAAGCCGCCGAGGCCGGCGACCGTCGCCGCATGCTGGTACCCGAGCAGGCCGGCGCCACCAGTGATGACGGCCACGCGCCCGTCTAGCCGGAACAGGCTTTCCGTACTAGCCATGGATGTCCACCTCGCTCAGCAAGACTTCCCGCCCCTCGCGCAGCGAGCGCAAGGCTGCCAGCGCCAGGCGGAGGCTCTGCACACCATCCAGCAGATCGACCACCGGACGAGAGCCCTGGGCGAGGCAGTCGAGAAAATGCCTGGCCTGGGCCAGGAACATGTCGTTACGCACGAACCCCGGGAAATCATCCTGCTCGCAGAGCGCTCCTTCCGCATCATGGATACGCAGACGATTGGCCAGGAGGTCTATCTCGGCAAAGCCGGCGTCACCGACGATTTTCAGCGTACGGACCGGAGGACGCTGGAGAAAATCCTGGTGCAGCAGGATGGGGAAACCACCACCGGGGCCATCGCTGCGCATCAGCGACGACGCCGTATCCTCGACATCCACTTCCAGGCCACTGAGCTGGCCTCCATGGGTGACGATGCTGCGCGGCAAGCCAAACAGCCAATAGATCAGGTCCATTTCATGGATCTGCGACAGGATCACCCCACCGCCCTGGTCGGCGCGTGCGGCGTACATCTGCCGGTAGTCCTCGTAGCGATGCCAGTTGGGCAGGTACTCGCCGATCTCCGAACGCACACTGAGCAGGCGACCGAAGAAACCCGTCTCGACCAGCGCCTTGAGGCGCTGCAGGCCAGGGTGAAAGCGGAAGTTGTAGCCAACATGGAACAGCAGATTGCGCGCCTTCACCTCGGCCACCAGCTCCGCCAAGCCATCCAGATCGCTGGCCAAGGGCTTTTCCATGAACACGGGAATGCCGGCGCGAACGCACTCGAGGGCCACCGGTACATGCAGTGCATTGGGGTTGCAGACGAACACGGCGTCTGGCCGCTGCGCCAGGGCAGCCGCCAGATCATGGTGAACCTGGATCTGATAGTCCCGCTCGAGGTCGGCGCCCTCGTCGATCGTCAGATTGTCGCGCAGCTTGATACGCTGGCCACGCACCCGATAGGCGTGCACCTGAAGATCATCGCCGAGCAGCTGACGCAGGTTGCGCAGATGGCGCTGGCCGATGCCACCGAGCCCACAGAACAGAATCTTCAAGATATCTCTCTCTTCTGGTCGCAGAGTGCCCTGCCTCTTAACCATTCCTCGGCGAGGCGCGCCATGCCGGCAAGCCAGGCAGTCTCGTCACCCGGCTCGCCGCGAGCCACCTGGAGGACGAAGTCACCCGCGTATCCGTACTGAATCAGCAACTCGTGCAGGCTGCGGAAATCGGTATCGCCCTGGCCGAGCGGCACTGTGCTGCCACCATGGCGACGGTCCTTGATATGGAAGCTGCCGATGCGCTCGCCGTAGGCGGCGAACTCCTGCGCCGGCGGGTAGCCGAGCGAGGCACTGTTGCCGGCGTCGTAGTTGACCTTCACCAAGGGATGATCGAGGCGCAGCAACAGCGCACGAAATGCCTCGGGAGAGAGGTCGGTTTCCAGGTGAAGCTCGACGGCATGCCGCTCGGCATGTGGCAGGACCTGATTCAGATTGGCGACCACCTGCTCGAATTCGTCATCGCTGCGGATGCTCGACGCATCCACGAACGGCAACACGATGCGCCCCACACCCATCTCCGGGCAGATGCTCAATAGCCACTCCATACGCCGCAGCAGATCGGCATTCTCCACCTCTGAGCAACGCAGCAGCGGACGGTCCATGAAGTAGTCGGCGCAGATGGAAACCACCGCGACGCCATGTTTCGCCAGCAGGTTGCGTAGCTCACCGCGGCCAGCTTCAGTCTCGAGCGGATTTTCACCCTCGCCGTAGAGATCGTAGATCCACTCGATGCCGCGCAGGCCTGCCTGCGCCGCCCTCTCGATCTCGCGGCGCCATCCCTGACGGGGGAAGGACTGGAAGCGACCTTCCTCCGGCGCGCCCAGGCGGCCCTGCATGGTGTACAGGCCGGCGTCGGCATAGCGATTCAGATAGTCGCTCATGTCACTCTCCCACCAGCGGGATAAGCATGTTGGCGCGCAGCTCGTCGCGCTCGAGGAACGGGAAGAGATCCTCCAGCGGGCTGGAAACCATCGCGCCGTTCTGGCCGATCTTCGAGGTGACGCGCGGGCCGATGGCCTGGTCGGGCTGGACCATGACCTCGCACACCACCGGTCCCTCGACAGCCAGCGCCTCCTCGATGCCAGCCCTCAGGTCGCTTTTGCCGTCGATGCGTAGAACCGGCAGGCCAAAGGCCGCCGCCAACGCCGGGATGTTCGGCAACGTGAGGCCCGAGGTGGGGTCGCAGCCGATGGTCTGCTTGAAGTACCCGCCCTGGGACGCACGGATCGAGGCATAGCCATTGTTGTTCAACACGAAGTACTTGATCGGCAGGCCCAGCCGGCGCACCACTTCGAGCTCCTGTATGTTCATGACAAAGCCGCCATCGCCATCCACCGACACGGTTCGCCGGCTGCCGCTGCCCAGGCAGCCGCCGATGGAGGCCGGCAGGCCGTAGCCCATCGAACCCAGTCCGCCAGTCGCCACCGCGCGCTGGCCGCGCTTGAGGCGCACGGACAGCCAGAAGGTATCCAGCGCCGCCCCGGAACTGCCGGGGATGATCTGATCCCCCTCGGCCAGCGCTTCCGACAGCGCCTCGGTGAACACATAGGTGTTGACGTATTCGCCGGCCTGGCGGTACTCGGGCAGGACCACCGGATAGGCCGCCTTCCAGGCCGCGCAACGCTCGCGCCACGCCTGGCAGTCCAGCCGATCCGTGCCCATGGCCTCGCGCAGCCGCTCGACGAAAAGCCGGGCATCGCACACGAATCGCTCGTCGGGCATGTCGCCCAGCTTGGCGATCTCTGCCGGGTCGATGTCCACTACCACGATCTCCGCCGCCCGGGCGAACTGGCTGCGGTCGAAGCCGGTGATGGAGAAGTCCATCCGGCAGCCGATGGCGAGCACCAGATCGGCGTTCTGCACGGTGAAGTTGGCCCCGCGCTGAGCCACTGTGCCGCAACGGCCTGCATACAGAGGGTGGTCATACTCCAGCAGGTCCGCACCGATCCAGGTGGTCTGGGTAGGGATGCCGAGCGCCTCGATCAGCTCACGGGTCTGCTGCTCCGCGCCAGCCGCATGGACGCCATTGCCGACCAGCAGCACCGGCCGCTGTGCGCTTCGCAGGCGTTGCACCAGTCGCGCCAGCGATTGCTGGTCGACAGGGTCCTGCTGCTGGCGAGCCTCCGGCACGTAGCCCTGCAGTTGCGACGGGTCGATCTCCGTGGCCTGCACATCCAGTGGCACATCAAGCCAGACCGGCCCCTTGCGTCCACCGAGCATCAGATGTAGGGCCTTCTCCAGCTCATAGCGCACACGCAGGGGATCGAGCAGGCAGACGGCGTACTTGGTCAGCGGGGTTACCACGCTGACGATGTCCAGCTCCTGAGTGCCGAGCTGACGCAGCCCGGTATTGCCCTTGAGGTCGGCACGCTTCACCTGCCCGGAGATGAACAGCGCAGGAGTCGATTCGAACCAGGCACCGGCAAGACCGGTGATGGCATTGGTAGCCCCCGGCCCCGATGTGACCAGACAAGCGCCGAAGCGCCCGGAAGTGCGTGCATAGCCTTCTGCGGCAATCGCCGCACCCTGCTCATGCAACATGCTCACGGCCGTCAGGCGCGGCTGGCGATACAGAGCGTTATTGAGGTGCATAGCACCGCCGCCAGGCAGGAAGAACACATGGCCGACGCCCTGATTGGCGATGAACTCGAAGATGTAGTCAGCAACGCGCATAGGGTGGCTTACTCGGCAATAGGCTGCTGTGGAAGACGGGCGGCAGGTACGGCGTACAGGACCAGATCCCAGCCTTCGGCGAGGTGCGGGCAGAGGGTGAAGTGGTAGTCGGGATAGTAGTCGTGCAGCTGCAGCAGCACGCTCCACAGGTGGTTCTGCTCGTGGTAGACGCACACCGCGATCGCCGGATGCTCCTCGGCGATCAGTCGCCGCCCGCCTGCCAGGCACTGAGGCTCGAACCCTTCGATATCGATCTTGATGAAGGTCGCGGGGGCTATTCGCGCACTCAGATCATCGATGGTGGTGATCTGCACGCGCTCGCTGCCACGGCCTACCCGGCTGGCAGCACCACTGCTGTCCTCGATGAGGATTTCCCCGTTGCTGTCGCCGATTGCCAGCGGGTAGGCGTAAAGGCCTCGCGCCTCGCCCCCCAGCTTCTCGAGGTTCTCCCGCAGATCGGCGTAGTTGGCCGGGGAAGGCTCGAACGAATGGATTTCTCTATAGCCTCGACCGCTCTCTAGATAATCCGCTACCGAATCGCCATTGAACGCGCCGATGTCGTAGAGCACCTCGTCGGCCCGATCACTGCTGAAATGCCCGTCGAAGTAGATCTCCAGCGGCGAGGCAGGCGGCAACAGATCATGGTCGAGCGACAGCCGCCACTCGACATGATCCACGAACAGCTGCCGCGACGCGTCGTCGCCCAGCAGGGAAAACGCGCGGCGGACCTGATCGGCCTCGGCCACCACCTTTTCCGGCAGATCCAGGGAATAGTGCGGCAGGAAATGCTCGGGATGGCGCCAGGCCAGATGGCCGAACAGCGCGATGCGGTCGAACCCCAGTGCCCTCAGCGGCGCGAGCCGATCCGTCATGCGGTCGGTGATGTGACCACTCCAGATCGTGCAGATGACGGACGGCAGCGCGCCACCGCTCCGCTCGGCCAGCTGCGCCGGGCTCATCACCGGGATGGAGTCGATCAGGGTGCCCCACGCCGCCGGGTTGTTGTCGATGAACGCCTCGGGCGTGAAGCCCATCCGCTTGAGCACCGACTGGGTCTTGCGCCCCAGGTGGCTTGCGCCAAAAAGCACAAATGGACGATCCAGGTCGCCGATCAACCGCTCCAGGGTATGCGCCTGACGATCTCTTATCGACTCCAGCGATTCGCTCAGCAAGGCGTCCAGTCGCGCACTCAAGCCCATGGTTTCCATGGCCGCTTCCTCATAGTGATTGCAAGTAGGTCAAAGCCGACCAGAAACCGGCTCCATGGTCCTTGTGGCCCTGCCAGACTTCCGGAATGAAGCTGACATGGGGATGCTTCTTGATACGCGCCCAGGTGGCCGGCCAGTCGATATCGCCGGTCCCCATCAGCACGCCTTCGCCATTGGTGCCCTTGGCGTCGGCCACGTGCAGGTGCGCCGAGTGGGGCAACAGCAACTCCAGCGCAGCCTGGAAATCCAGGTTGAAGTGGAAGCAGGTCATCTGCAGATGCGACAGGTCGAGGCACAGGCGCAGGTCATGCTCCCGGGCCTGGGCCGCCAGCTCTTCGGGCATCATGAAGATGTTCTGGTGGCGCTGGCCACCGAAGTGCCAGGGGAACGGCGCCATGTTCTGCGGGATCAGCTCGGTACCGGCGAAGTCGATACGCGCACAGGCTTCGTGGAAACGCTCGTACAGCGCCGGGCGCATCGCCAGCGGTCGAGGCTCGTCGGCCGAGAAGCCGCCGATGTTGGCGACGATCAGCCGGGCATCGGCCCCGGGGAAGAACTCGCCGATCTGGAGCGTGGCATCGACCACGCGCTGCAGATTATCGATGGAACGCTGGCGGTACGAAGGGTCATCCGAGGCCAGGTCCAGCAGCTCGCTGTTCTCGAACAGCTCGGGGGCGTGCACGACCAGTCGCGAGCAGTCCACTTCGGCGAGGAAAGGCTGTGGCTTGAGGCCCAGATCGCGGTACGACAGGTGGAACTCGTACAGGTCTGGCTCGATCCGCCGACGGTAGTCGAGGAAATCGTGATAGCGCACCGGGACACCCCAGCGGATCGGTAGCTCGAAAGAAAGCGCCGTCGCCAACTGCTGCTCGTCGAGATCGCTGTCGAACAGAAAGTCACCCTGGGCGATGTGACGACCCGCCGGCTTACCCAATAGTTCGGGCAGGCGATATGGAGGCAACCCCTGACCGGGGCTGGCCACGCGCAGCATGCTCTCGTCGAGAACGGTGCCTTGGGCGATGTCGCGCGATGCGATGACGCTCTTGCCGAGGTTCTCCCGGTTGAGCAGCTCGCCCTGGCTGGCATGACGACCGGGACCCTGCCATGGCAGAGCCAGCTCCAGCTGCCGGATACCGTCCACCAGCTGACGGAACTCCTGTGGCTCCAGGCTGGCCAGATGGTCTGGCCCCTCCATGCCTCGGTCCAGGGTAATGTGGCGCTCCACCAGCTTGGCCCCCAGCGCCACCGCGCCCAGGGTGATCGCGATGCCGCGCTCGTGGCCCGAATAGCCGATCAGACCGTGCAGCTCCTGCAGCCGACGCAGGTAGCCGAGCTGAATATCGGCTTCGGGCGCCGGGTAGGCGCTGTTGCAATGCAGCAGGGCGAACGGCACTCCGAGCGCGTTCAACTGCTCGATGGCACGCATGATCTCGTGTTCGAAAGACATACCGGTGGAGAGAATCAACGGCTTGCCGAGGCTGGCCGCCTTGGCAATCAGATAGGGATTGCAGAGGTCGGCCGAAGCGATCTTCAGCGCCGCGACATCGAAGCTTGCCAGCGCATCCACACTGGGTTCGTCCCAGGGCGTACACAGGTAGCTGATGCCTCGCTCGGCGCAATAGGCACGCACCTGTCGATGCTCGTCCAGGCTCAGCTCGACCTTGTCCAGCAGGTCCTGGATGTACTCCACCCCCAGATCCTCGGCTCGCGAGCCATCGGCCTTGCGTCTGTACAGTGCCTCACGGTTGCGCAGCTGGAACTTCACGCAGTCGGCGCCGGCCTCGATGGCTGCATCCACCAGCCGCCTGGCCAGCTCCAGAGAGCCATTATGGTTATTGCCGGCTTCGGCGATGACGAAGACACGCTCGCCGCCGACTGGAATGCCGTCTAGAAGAAAGGAGGTCATTGGATTTTCATTCGCCATGAAGTTACACCGCAGGACTCGAAACGGAAGTTCTGGGTGTGGCACCCCAACTCGCGCACCGTCTGTACCACCCGTTGCCGATGTTGTGGCTGTACGTAAAAGAGGAAGAAGCCACCGCCTCCGGCGCCCAGCAGCTTGCCACCGAGTGCACCGGCCGACAGGGCCGCCTCGTAGATGTCGTCGAGGCGGCCATGGCTGATGGCCGAGGAGAAGCGCTTCTTCAGTTGCCACGCCTCATCCAGGCACCTACCGAAGTCCCGTAACTCGCCACGAATCAGGTAACGGTGCATGCGCCGGCAGAGGGCCACGCTGGCGCTGAGCAGCTCGGTCTGCGACGACTCGGCTTCGATCTCTTCACGCTGCAATTCGTGCAGACGCCCCGAGTCGTGGGAAATCCCCGTATCGCAGAGCACCAGGCAGGACTCCAGTTCGTTACGAATCGCATCCTCCAGCCGGATCGGATGAACCAGGTTGCGCTGATTCTCGAACTCGATCAGGTTGAAGCCGCCAAAGGCCGAGGCGTACTGATCCTGCCAGCCTCCAGCAATGCCGAAACACAGGCGCTCCGCCTGGAAGGCCAGCTCGGCAATCTCGTAGGTGCTCCAGCGGTCCTGGCGCAGCTCGTTGAATGCGGCGATGGTGGCAGTCGTCGCTGCAGAAGAGCCGCCCAGACCTGAACCCACCGGAAAGTCCGACCGCAGGTACAGATCGAATCCGTACTTGGGTTTTATCACCGCAACGATGGTCGCCAGGAGGCTCTTGTCGGCGGCGACTAGCAGCTCGGCGATGGAGGCGTAGTGCTCCTCGTGCCCCAGATCCTCGGAGAAGATTCGGATCTGCTCATCGTCGCGTGGCACCAGGGTGGCGTGGGCATACAGGCCTACGGTGCAGCTGAGCACGGCTGCTGGATGATCGATGAAGAAGTAAGTGAGGTCTGCGCCACCGCCACAGAAGCTCATCCGCACGGGCGCCCTCGCACGGGCCAGCACCGGCGCCTCGGCGCTGGCAGCCATCTGCCGAGTAAACACCTCCACCAGGCGACCTTCGGGGTCCAGCCCAGGCAGAGCGTTGTAGCCGAGGTCGAAGGCCTTCAGCAGATCCTCACGCGGAGTGTCGACCGCCACGGCCCGAAACTCGCGATTCATGCAGGCGGTTACCGGTTGGTCGGTCAGCCCACCCTGCAGCAGGTAGCGCCGTACGTCGCCGTTGGTGACCACGCCCTGCAGGCGCTTGTCGTCGGACACGACAAAGGCGATCTGCAGATTTCCCGATTCGATGCATTCGATGGCATCGAGAATCGTCTGCTGCACGTCGATGGAGAGTTCCTTCACCAGCAGGCTCATCTTCCGACACTCCCCGTGAAATCAGTCTTGAACGCATCCAGCGAGTCCGGCGTACCGATGTCCACGAACGCGCCCATGTACTCGCAGATGCTCAGCCGCTGCTGCCGGATCAAGGCAGGCAGCAGATCTTCCTCCATCGAACAGGGCTCGACAGCTACGGCAGCCAAAGCGTCAGACGCGAAGCCGTAGACGCCAGCACTGACCCATCCGCCACCCACCTGGCCCTTTTCCTCGAAGCCAAGCACCTTGCCGTCAGCGGAGTGCCGCACGCTTCCGTACCGCGCACGATCATCGACATATGTCACGACCAGCACCTCGCCTTCGGCCTGCATGGCCAGCTGATAGGCTCGGGACTCGAGGAAAGTATCGGCGTTGAGGACGAGGTAGCGTCCTTCCGGCGGTACTTCTCGCAACGCGTTCAGCAGCGCGCCTCCGGTCCCCATCGGGGCTTCTTCGACCACCAGCTCCAGCATCAGGCCCGATCCGGCTTCCAGTTCGGGCAGCAGCGTGGCCAACTGATCGGCGCGGTAATGTGCGCAAAGCACGCCACGTCGAATGCCCGCCTCCCTCAACTGTGCCAGGACCAGCGCCAGAAAAGGCCGGCCATGGATATCGGCCACTGCCTTCTGCGAGTCGCTGATCACGGAGCGCAGACGGGTACCGAAGCCTCCGCAGAGGATGTACGCGTCCATCAGGCTCTCAACCCGAAGAAGGATTCGAGGCACCTCGCGACATGTTCCAGGTGTTCCTCTCCCAGGCCAGGCCATACGCCTATCCAAAAGGTATCGTTCATTATCTTGTCGGTGACCGTCAGCTCGCCGGATACCCGGAAGTTACGCCCCTGCATGTACGGCTGGCGAGTCAGATTGCCGGCGAACAGCAGGCGGGTACCAACGCCTTGAGCGTCGAGGTAACGCAACAATTCGACACGACGGATACCGCTGCTGTCGCGCAGAGTCATCGGATAACCGAACCAGGACGGATCGCTGTTCGGCGTAGCCTGAGGCAGGATGAGAAAATCGCTGCATCCGGCGAGGCGCTGGGTGAGCCATGCGAAGTTACGCTTGCGCGCGGCGATGAAGTCATCGACGCGATCCATCTGAGCCAGAGCGCAGGCGGCCTGCATGTCGGTGATCTTCAGGTTGTAGCCCAGGTGCGAATACGTGTACTTGTGGTCATAGCCCTCTGGCAGCTCCCCCAGTTGCCAGCAGAAGCGCTTGCCACAGGTATTGTCCTCTCCTGGTGCGCAATAGCAGTCGCGCCCCCAGTCGCGGAACGACTCGATGATCCGCTTCAGCATCGGGCTGTTGGTGAAGACGGCGCCCCCCTCCCCCATGGTGATATGGTGCGCGGGATAGAAGCTGAGCGTGCCGATGTCGCCAAAGGTTCCAACCATCTGGTTCTGATAGGTCGCGCCCAGCGCATCGCAGCAATCCTCGATCAGCCACAGACCGTACTTGTCGCAAAGCGACCGAACCATGCCCAGGTCGAATGGGTTGCCCAGGGTATGGGCCAGCATGATGGCTTTGGTCTTGGGGCCGATGGCCGCCTCGATCTTGCGCGGATCGATGTTGTAGGTTGGCAATTCCACATCGACGAATACCGGCACGGCACCGAACTGCAGGATTGGATTGACCGTGGTAGGGAAGCCGGCAGCGACTCCGATCACTTCGTCGCCGGGCTTGATGGCCCGATCGCCCAGTCGGGAAGAAGTCAGCGCGGAAAATGCCAGGAGGTTGGCTGACGATCCCGAGTTGGTCGTGAGCACGCAACGACGACCGAGGTACTTGGCCAGTCGCTTTTCGAAGGCCTCGTTGAAGCGGCCGGTGGTCAGCCAGCCATCCAGCACGGCCTCTGTCATTGCCTGCAACTCAGGCGCACCCAGCACCTTGCCTGAGGGGGGAACAGTTCCCTGCCCCGGAACAAACGGAGCAGGAGCCATCTGCAGCTCCGCGTACCGGCCGACCAGGTCGGCTATCTGTTGGCGCAGTTGCGCCGCCTGGTCAGTCATACCAACTCTTCCTGATAATCCAAGATCTGCGAGCAGGTAAACGCCCGCATATCACTACCGTTTAGCCAAGCCTTGTGCCAGTCGAAGGTCCGTTTCAGCGCCTGCTCCAACGTCCAACGTGGCTGCCAGCCGAGATGCCGTCGCGCCTTGGAGGCATCCAGCGACAGCAGTCCGGCCTCGTGCACCCCTTCGACCTCATCGATCATCCAGCGACCCTCGCCAGGCCAGTGACGAGCCATCTGTTCCACCAGTTTGGCCACGGTAACCACATCATCCGCATTCGGACCGAAGTTCCAGGCCGTGGCCACATCCTCCCCGCGCTCCACCAATGCCTGGGCCAGGCAGAGGTAGCCATAAAGTGGTTCGAGTACGTGTTGCCACGGGCGTACGGCCCGCGGGTGACGAAGGATCAGAGAGTCGCCTGCCTGCCAAGCACGCAGTATGTCCGGCACCAGTCGATCGGGGGACCAATCTCCGCCACCGAGCACATTCCCGGCACGAGCCGTGGCCAGAGCTACGCCCGCTTCCCGCAAGAACGAGTCACGCCAAGAGGCGCAGAGCACTTCGGTACAGGCCTTGCTACTGCTGTAGGGGTCATGTCCGCCCAGCGCATCGTGTTCACGGTAAGGCCAAAGCCACTCCTGGTTCTCGTAGCATTTGTCGCTGGTCACCACCACTACCGCACGCACCGATCCACAATGGCGAACGGCCTCGAGCAGATTGACCGTTCCCATCACATTGACCGAATAGGTATCGGCAGGTGTTCGATAGGACTCGCGCACAAGCGGCTGGGCAGCCAAGTGCAGAACGATCTCCGGCTGGAAGGCCACAACCGCATCCACCAGGCGCGCTGAGTCGCGTATATCGGCCAGGTCGCCCGGGATCAACTCGTGCAATCGAGTGGCATCCCACACGGCCTGCACCGTACTCGCAGGCAGGGCATAGCCCCGAACCTCAGCCCCCAGCTCCCGCAGCCAGAGCGCCAGCCATCCGCCCTTGAAACCGGTATGCCCCGTCAGGAAGACGCGACGACCGGCCCAGAATGCGGGGGTCACTGCCATAGCCGCCACTCCGCCTGGCCGCTTTTCCAGCGTTCCTCTAGCAGTGTGCGGTCACGCAGGGTGTCCATCGGCTGCCAGAAGCCACGGTGCAGGTGACTCATCAACTGCCCCTCCTCCGCCAGGCGGCGCATCGGCTCATACTCCCAGGTGGTGTCATCGCCTTCGATGTAATCGAACACCCCGGGCTCCAGCACGAAGAAACCACCATTGATCCACCCGCCGTCACCCTGGGGCTTTTCTTGGAACCCATGGACCCGATCACCCTGAACGTCCAGCGCACCATAGCGACCGGGCGGCTGTACGGCTGTCACTGTTGCAAGTTTGCCGTGCTGACGATGGAAGTTGATCAACTGAGGAATATCGATGTCCGAAACGCCGTCGCCGTAGGTAAGACAGAAAGTCTCATCGCCGACGTAGTCACGAATGCGTTTGAGCCGCCCGCCAGTGGCAGTGCTCTCTCCGGTATCGACCAGGGTCACCCGCCACGGCTCGGCATGTCGGTTGTGGATGTGCATGCGGTTTTCCGCCATGTCGAAGGTCACATCGGACATGTGCAGGAAATAATTGGCGAAATATTCCTTGATCACATAGCCCTTGTAGCCGAGGCAAATCACGAAGTCGTTGATACCGAAGTGCGAATAGATCTTCATGATGTGCCAGATGATCGGCTTTCCGCCTATCTCGATCATCGGCTTGGGCCGCAGGTGAGACTCTTCACTGATACGAGTGCCCAGCCCGCCGGCCAGAATAACTGTTTTCATAGATTCGCCCAGATCGCGCACAGAGGCCGACAATTTATTGACCTTTTCTCAAGCAGAGCAAAACCCATGCCGCATGAGAGTTGAAACGTAGTCTCTGCATCCTCCTTATGCATACGGCCCTTCCCTGCTAGACCGCCAGTAGCCGATAGTCGTGCGAGGAGCTCCACGAGAAAGGTAGCGCAAAGAGCCTGCTGCCGGCAGCCGGACACGGCGCCAAGCGAGGCGGGAGTAGGAGAATGGGAAGAATTGCAGCTGTCTCGCCAATTGCGGCTAGACATGAAAACGGGCGCCCACGGTGTCGAGGCACCCATCGAAATGAACCGAAGCATCGGGGAATGATGCCTCGGTCATAGGGTCACGTAGCTCAGAAGCGCTCGATGTCGGCTGATTCCTGAAGCTGTTGGCGGTAGGCGGCAAAATCTTGTTGCCCGGTACGCGACGACAGGAACTGGCTATAGCTCGCTTTCTCCTCGTCGGTCAGCTCGCTCTTGGTCTGGCCGATACCATCCAGACGCAGAACCACGTAATCGCCATTCTTCAGGTTCACACCGGCATAGGTTGGCTTGCCATCCTCAGCGGGTTTGGCCATGCGGAACAGCTGCTGCAACACTTCCGGCTCAACCCCTTCCTGGCTACGAGTCGCGGCCTGAACCACATTCCAGTCCTTGACGGACTCCTCCCCTTTACCCAGGCCAGCCACGATAGCCTCACCCTGCGTCTTGGCTGCTTCACCAGCCTTCTTGCGCGCCAGATTTTCGCGAATGCCGGCCGAAACTTCCTCCAGAGGAAGCAGGGCGGACTTCTGATGCTCCTTGACCCGCAGAACCACAGTAGTGTCTGGATCCAGCTCGATGGCGGCGCTGTTGGCGCCCTCCTCCAGGACTTCCGGACTGAAGGCCGCCTGCACGACCTGACGATTGGCCGCAACGCCCTCACCACCCTCGCGACCGAAGGCCCCGCTCATTTGTACCTGCAGGCCGAGCTCCTGTGCTGGCTGAGACAGATCCGACGCCTCGAAGCTAGCTTCCTCCAGCTTCTTGGCGGCATCGACGAAGCTCTGCTCTACCTGCTGAGTCTTGAGATCGCGCTCCAGCTTGTCTTTCAAGCTGGCAAAGCTGGGAATCTCTGGTGCCTGGACGTCCAGCAGCTTGATCAGATGCCACCCGAATACGCTGCGTACAGGAGCAGAGACTTCACCCTTCTTCAGCTCATACAGGGCCTTCTCGAACTCGGGATCGTATACACCAGGTCCCGCGAAGCCCAGATCACCGCCGTTACTGGCAGAACCAGGATCCTGAGAGACCTCCTTAGCCAGAGCGGCGAAATCCTCACCTTTGCCAATGCGTGCGACAACCTCGTCCAGCTTGGCCTTTGCCTGCTCGTCAGTCAGTTTGTCGTTCACCTCCAGCAGAATGTGCGCGGCATGGCGCTGCTCTGCCAGGTTGGCGATTTCTTTCTGATACAGCTCCTGCAACTCGGCGTCAGTGGCCTTGGCCTCTGCGAAGAAACGCTCTTTCTTCAGCTCGACATACTCGACCACCACCTTTTCGGTGCTCATGAACTGGTCGGCGTGCTCGTCGTAGTAAGCCTTGATTTCATCATCGGAGAGCTGCACAGCCTCGGGATTGGCCGCCACGATGCGGGTGGCGAAATCACGGGTCTGCCGGTCCATTTTCACGAACGCTTGCAGTTCCGGCTCGGTAACGAAATTGCTGCCCGCGATAGTGGCCTGCAACTGGCTAACGAGCATGTCCTCGCGAAGGCGCTCGCGGAACTGCATACGACTCATGCCCTGCTGCTGCAGCACTTGGTCGAAGCGAGTCGGCTCGAATTTGCCGTTGATCTGGAAGGCCGGGGTCTGCAGGATCAGCTGATCCAGCGAGGCATCGGAGAGCCCCATACCCGCGTCCTTGGCACTCTGAATGAGGAGCGAGCGCCCGATCAGGTTGTCCAGCGCGGATTTGCGCAGTAGCTCGTCGTCCAGCAACGAAACGTCGAAGTCCTTGCCGAATTGCTGGGCCAGTTGGCGGCGCTGCATATCCATGGCCGAATTCAGGGTATCGAGGGAGATATCTTCCCCATTGACCGACGCCGCGTTACGGCTGTTGCTAGTGGACTGGATGATCGCATCAAAGCCGGTCAAGGCCATGAGAACGACAATCACGCCGATAATGGTCTTGGCGATCCAGCCCTGGGAGTTATCCCTGATGTTCTGCAGCATGCTTCCCCCGAAACGGCTGCACTGAACAAACAGCTATGCAGCGCGGGTGTTGAATCTGGATAAAAGAAAGGCGCATCCGAGGATGCGCCTTCTCATAACTGGTGGAGCGGATGGGATTCCGCTCCGCGCCGCACCGGGCTGACCCAGTGCAGCGGGGCAAAGCCCAGAGAGACGCTTAGTTGACGGCGTCTTTCAGAGCCTTGCCGGCCTTGAAGCCTGGAATCTTGGCGGCAGCGATCTTGATCGGCTTGCCAGTCTGCGGGTTACGGCCAGTGCGAGCAGCGCGCTCTTTAACGGCAAAAGTACCGAAGCCAACCAGCACCACGGAATCACCAGCCTTCAGAGCGCCAGTGACGGATTCGATCACTGCGTCCAGCGCGCGGCCAGCAACAGCTTTCGGGATATCAGCAGATGCGGCGATGGCATCAATCAGTTCCGACTTGTTCACTCTTAAGTCCCCTTATTTCTGTTGAGTTTGTTTCTTAATTTTGGTGTAAGCAAAGCGGGTGCTGAACGGCCTGCCGACACATAAGAGCCGCTTTATAACAAGGGCTCGAAAAAAGTGTCAAGGAAGCCTTCAGGCTAATGCGTGCTGATTCGCTCCTTGGAATCAGTCTCGCGAGTGTCATCCTTTGCAACCATCTCGGGAGCCGCATCGGGCAAGGGCTCCGGGGCGTATTGCAGCGCAATTTGCAGGACCTCGTCAATCCATTTAACCGGCTTAATCGCGAGGTCCTGCTTAATATTCTCTGGAATTTCCTTGAGATCGCGAACATTCTCTTCAGGGATGATTACGGTCTTGATTCCACCCCGGTGTGCGGCCAGCAGCTTTTCTTTCAGCCCGCCAATAGCAAGCACTTGCCCCCGCAGGGTGATCTCGCCAGTCATGGCCACATCCGCACGCACTGGTATCTGGGTCAAGGCCGAGACCAAAGCGGTGCACAAGCCGATACCGGCACTCGGGCCATCCTTCGGCGTAGCCCCTTCCGGCATATGGATGTGCACGTCTCGCTTCTCATGGAAGTCCGGCGCAATCCCCAGAGTCTTGGCCCGACTGCGCACCACTGTCAGAGCAGCGGTCATGGACTCAGCCATCACATCCCCCAGCGAGCCCGTCTTGATCAGTTGCCCCTTGCCCGGCACCACGGCAGTCTCGATGGTCAGCAGCTCGCCGCCGACCTGAGTCCAGGCCAGGCCGGTAACTTGGCCGATCTGGTCCTGCTGCTCAGCCAGACCGAAACGATAGCGGCGAACGCCCATGTAGTGCTCAAGCGAATCGGAAGTGACCACCACCTTGATACGCTTCTCTTTGGCGTGCTCCTTGACCACCTTGCGACAGACCTTGGAAATCTGCCGTTCCAGACTGCGTACGCCGGCCTCGCGAGTGTAATATCGAATGATGTCGCGGATCGCTGCCTCTTCGAACTCCAGCTCGCCCTTCTTCAGGCCATTGGCCTGCACCTGCTTGGGCGTGAGGTACTTGATGGCGATGTTCACCTTCTCGTCCTCGGTGTAGCCCGGCAGACGAATGACTTCCATGCGATCCAGCAATGGACCTGGGATGTTCATCGAGTTGGCGGTGCAGATAAACATCACATCGGAGAGATCGTAATCGACCTCTAGATAGTGATCGTTGAAGTTGTGGTTCTGCTCCGGGTCCAGCACCTCCAGCAGCGCCGACGCAGGATCGCCACGCATGTCGCTGCCCATCTTGTCGATCTCGTCGAGCAGGAACAGCGGGTTGCGCACACCAACCTTGGTGAGCTTCTGAATCAGGCGACCCGGCATGGAGCCGATATAGGTACGGCGGTGACCACGAATCTCGGCCTCGTCACGTACGCCGCCCAAGGCCATGCGCACGAACTTGCGATTGGTCGCTCGAGCGATGGACTCCGCCAACGACGTCTTGCCTACACCGGGCGGACCAACCAGGCACAGCACCGGGCCTTTGAGCTTCTTGACCCGCTTCTGCACGGCGAGGTACTCGAGAATGCGCTCCTTCACCTCCTCCAGGCCGAAATGATCAGCCTCAAGGATGTCCTCGGCCCTGGCCAGATCCAGGCGCACCTTGCTCTCGGCCTTCCACGGCACATTGGTCAGCCAGTCGATGTAGGAGCGCACCACAGTGGCCTCAGCCGACATCGGCGACATCTGCTTAAGCTTGTTCAGCTCGGCATTGGCCTTGGTGTGAGCTTCCTTGGTCAGACCGGCGTTCTCAATGCGCTTCTTCAGCTCGTCGATCTCGTTATGGCCTTCGTCGATGTCGCCCAGCTCCTTCTGAATGGCCTTCATCTGCTCATTCAGGTAGTACTCGCGCTGGCTGCGCTCCATCTGCTTCTTGACCCGACCACGAATACGCTTCTCGACCTGCAGCAGGTCGATTTCCGCATCCAGCAGCGCCAGCACATGCTCGACACGCTCGGCCAGACTGGTGATCTCGAGGATTTCCTGCTTCTGCTCGATCTTCAGCACCATGTGCGCGGCCATGGTATCGACCAAACGCGCCGGCTCATCGATGCTGCTAAGCGAAGATAGCACCTCGGCCGGCACCTTCTTGCCCAGCTGCACGTACTGTTCGAACTGCCCCAACAGGCTGCGGGTGAAAACTTCCGACTCGCGCTCGGCGACCTCAGTCTCATCGAGCAACTGCACTTCAGCGCGACAGTGACCGTCGATCTCGCTGAATTTCTGAATAGAGCCACGCTGCTCGCCTTCTACCAGCACCTTCACGGTGCCATCCGGCAGCTTCAGCAGCTGCAGCACGGTGGCAACGGTACCCATACGATACAGGGCGTCCTCGCCAGGATCATCGTCTGCCGGGTTACGCTGGGCCAGCAGGAGAATCTGCTTGTCGCCGGACATCGCGGCCTCCAGGGCCTCGATGGACTTCTCACGACCGACGAACAGCGGGATGACCATATGCGGATAAACCACGACATCACGCAGCGGCAGAAGAGGCAATTCGATGGTTGTTTTCATGATTTCAGCTCTACGGCGGCCATTCGGCCGTAAACGGACGGGAATACCCTTGACCCTAAGATGGGGCCGCCCCCGGGAAAAAACAAGCAAGAAAGGCGGAAAAGCAAAGGGCCCCGCAGGGCCCTTTATTTCAACGACTTGCAGACGTCAGGCGTCCGGCGCAGCCTTGGCTGGCGGCTCGCTGTTCTCGTAGATCAACAGCGGCTTGGAGGCGCCCTCAATCACACTCTCGTCGATCACCACCTTGCTCACATCGTTCTGCGAGGGGATTTCGTACATGGTATCGAGCAGCACACCTTCCAGGATCGAGCGCAGACCACGAGCACCAGTCTTGCGCTCCAATGCGCGATGGGCTACGGCCTTCAATGCGTCGGCACGGAACTCCAGATCCACGCCTTCCATTTCGAATAGTTTGGCGTACTGCTTGGTGAGAGCGTTCTTCGGCTCGGTGAGGATCTGCATCAGAGCCGCCTCGTCCAGCTCGTCGAGAGTTGCAATGACCGGCAAGCGACCAACGAACTCCGGAATAAGGCCGAACTTGACCAGATCATCAGGCTCGACTTCACGCAAGGCTTCACCGACCTTCTTGCCCAGGTCCTGGCTGCGCACTTCGGCATTGAAACCAATACCGCCCTTGGTTGAGCGGGACTGAATGACCTTCTCCAGACCAGCAAAGGCACCACCGCAGATGAACAGGATGTTGCGAGTATCAACCTGCAGGAACTCCTGCTGCGGATGCTTGCGTCCACCCTGCGGCGGAACCGAGGCTACGGTGCCCTCGATCAGTTTCAGCAGAGCCTGCTGCACGCCCTCGCCCGATACGTCGCGAGTGATGGAGGGGTTGTCCGACTTGCGCGAGATCTTGTCGATCTCGTCGATGTAGACAATGCCCATCTGGGCCTTTTCTACATCGTAATCGCACTTCTGCAGCAGCTTCTGAATGATGTTCTCGACATCCTCACCCACGTAACCGGCTTCGGTCAGGGTGGTGGCGTCGGCGATGGTGAACGGCACATTCAGCAGGCGAGCCAGGGTTTCGGCAAGCAAGGTCTTGCCTGAGCCGGTCGGGCCGATCAGCAGAATGTTGCTCTTGCCCAGCTCAACATCGTCCTTCTTGTCGCGCTGATTCAGACGCTTATAGTGGTTATACACGGCGACGGAGAGCACCTTCTTGGCACGCTCCTGACCGATCACATACTGATCCAAGATTCCGCTGATTTCCTTGGGTGCAGGCAGCTTGTGAGCACTGCTTTCGGCCTGTGCTTCCTGCACCTCCTCGCGGATGATGTCGTTACACAGGTCGACGCACTCGTCGCAGATAAAGACAGAGGGGCCGGCGATCAGCTTGCGCACTTCGTGCTGGCTTTTGCCGCAGAAGGAGCAATAAAGAAGCTTGCCGTTATCCTCGCCATTGCGGGTGTCAGTCATTCGATCGATCCAATACGGTAGGCATGAAACACAAGATGAAGGCAATTGCGGGCATTTTCAACCCTGCAGGACGGCCGGGCTTACCCGGCCGCTACGCTATGACGCCGATTAGACGGCTAGCTGGCGCTTGTTCAGCACCTGGTCGATGAGGCCATATTTGACCGCTTCGTCGCCGCTCATGAAGTTGTCGCGGTCGGTGTCCTTGGCGATCACATCAATCGGCTGCTTGCAGTGGTCAGCCAGAATCTTGTTCAGACGCTCGCGGATAGTGAGGATTTCACGGGCATGGATCTCGATATCCGAGGCCTGACCCTGGAAACCGCCCAGCGGCTGGTGAATCATCATGCGCGAGTGCGGCAGGCAGTAGCGCTTGCCAGCGGCGCCGCCAGCCAGCAGCAACGCACCCATGCTGCAGGCCTGGCCGATGCAGATGGTGGATACGTCGGGCTTGATGAACTGCATGGTGTCGTAGATCGACATGCCGGCAGTCACCGAACCACCCGGCGAGTTGATGTACAGGTGGATGTCCTTGTCCGGGTTCTCCGCCTCAAGGAACAGCAACTGAGCCACGACCAGGTTGGCCATGTAATCCTCGACCTGGCCAACCAGGAAGATCACTCGCTCCTTCAGCAGGCGGGAGTAGATATCGTAGGCGCGCTCGCCACGGGCAGACTGCTCGATCACCATAGGCACGAGGCCACCGGCAGCTTGGATATCAGGCATGGTGTTCATGAAAGAGTTGTGCGACATGTCTAGCGATCTCTCCCTAATAGTCATGTCTCTAAAGACGCATAAGCCAGCACGAAGGCTGGCTTATGGTTATGCTCGAACGAGGCGAGGGATCAGGCTGCTGCTTGCGGGGCTTCCGCCGGCTTGACCGCTTCTTCGTAGGAGACCGCTTTATCGGTCACGTTGGCCTTCTGCAGAACAGTATCTACAACTTGTTCTTCCAGTACAACCGAACGCACTTCGTTCAGCTGCTGATCGTTCTTGTAGTACCAGGCCACGACTTGCTGCGGCTCTTGGTAGGCGGAAGCCATTTCCTCGATCAGCTCGCGAACGCGGGCTTCGTCAGCCTTCAGTTCGCTCTGCTTGACCACTTCAGCAACAATCAGACCCAGCACTACGCGGCGCTTGGCTTGCTCCTCGAACAGCTCAGCCGGCAGCTGGTCCGGCTTGATGTTGCCGCCGAACTGCTGAACGGCCTGCACGCGCAGACGGTTGACTTCGTTACCGATAAGGGCCTTCGGCACTTCGACCGGATTGGCGGCCAGCAGACCTTCCATTACCTGGTTCTTCACCTTGGACTTGATGGCTTGACGCAGTTCGCGATCCATGTTCTTGCGAACTTCGGCGCGGAAACCTTCCAGACCGCCTTCACTGATGCCAAACAGAGCGAAGAACTCGTCGTTCAGCTCCGGCAGTTGAGGGGCCGAAACACTATTAACAGTTACGGTGAACTCGGCAGTCTTACCGGCCAGCTCCAGATTCTGGTAGTCGTCCGGGAAGGTGGGGTTGATCACGCGCTCTTCACCCGCCTTGACACCAACCAGGGCATCTTCGAAGCCTGGGATCATGCGAGCTGAGCCCAGCACCAGCGGAGTGCCCTTGGCACTACCACCGGCAAAGGCTTCACCATCGATCTTGCCAACGAAGTCGATGTTCAGTTGATCGCCATTCTCGGCAGCACGCTCAACAGCTTCGAAACGGGTGTTCTGCTTACGCAGGATTTCCAGCATGTTATCGACGTCGGCGTCGTTCACGTCAGCCTGCAGGCGCTCGACTTCGATGCCATCGAAACCGGCCAGCTGGATTTCCGGGAATACTTCGAAAGTGGCGACGTATTCGAGGTCCTTGCCCTTCTCGAAGGTTTTCGGCTCGACGGCCGGGGCACCTGCCGGGTTCAGCTTCTGCTCGACGATGGCCTCGTAAAAGGTAGCCTGGATCAGATCGCCCAGAGCTTCCTGGCGAGCGGAGTCTTCATAACGCTGGCGGATAACGTTCATCGGCACCTTGCCGGGACGGAAGCCAGCAACCTTGGCACGACGGGCAGTCTGTTGCAGACGCTTGGTCACTTCGGTCTCGATACGCTCGGCCGGCACGCCAATGGTCATGCGGCGCTCGAGAGCGGAGGTGCTTTCAACAGAAACTTGCATGGATATTCCTCGTTGCACAGACATAAGCCGGCCGTTCCGGCCCCAGAATCAAAGGCGAGCATTCTAGAGGGTCGAATTGCATAAGTCACTGCGCAAATCGAACAAACGATGACAGGTCGCTCAGCCTGCAGAAAACTCCTGCCAGGCACCCATCACCCATGCCAGATGAAGCCGATGCATGATCTATGCTCCAGACTCCATTGATAAGGAGTATTGCCATGAGCTTTTTTGGAAAGATTCTTGACGCTCTCGGTTTCGGTTCACAGGCGCAGGCCGCCGAAGCACCGAGCGCAACGCCTCAACCCGCCGCACCCACTGAGACGGCCCCGACGGTGGATGTAACAGCCGTACTCGAATCCAAGGCAGCCAAGCACCCGGAAAAGCTCAACTGGAAAGTATCGATAGTGGATCTGCTCAAACTGCTCGGTCTGGACAGCAGCCTGACCGCGCGCAAAGAACTGGCGACGGAGCTGGGCTGCCCTGCCGACAAGATGGCCGACTCCGCGCAGATGAACATGTGGTTGCACAAGGCCGTATTGCAGAAGCTGGCGGACAACGGTGGCAACGTACCGCCCGAGCTGCTCGACTGAAACAGATGGCGAGGAGTTCCCTCCTCGCCATCTCCCGCCCTAAGCCCTCAGCCAGACAGCCCCGTCAGCGCAGCTGATTGAAGAGGTTCAGCCCGGCGATTTTCACGTAGCTCTGCTGCGCAGCCTCAAGAATGATGGTCTGGAACGATAGCCGCGATAGCGCCTCAGCATAGTCCAGCTCACGCAGGTCAGCCTGAACAGCCTTGTTCACCAGCGTGACATCTTCGTTATCGACCTCGGTGGTATCGATGAGATTGAGCCTGGCGCCGATCTCGGTCTGCACCTCGAGGACATTGCCCATTCCGTTGTCCAGATTCTTGAGCGCAATCGCCACTTCATCCCTTATCGCCAGATTGCCGGCTGGCGAGGTGGGCGAAGACTCCAAGGTCTGACGCAAGCGCGAGATGGTGTTGAGAATGCTGCGTTGTTCCTGAAACTGCGGCTTCACACCAAAATCGTCCCCCACACCCGGCGTCCCGTTCACCTCGAACGTAGCGCCGAAGACATTGACGGTGTCAGGCGGTCCCGCGGTGATCGGCGCAGTGGTCAGGACCGGATTGCCCGCACTGTAGGGCTGGGAATACACGTCAAAATCCGTGCCATTGAAGCGCAACAGCACCCCGGAGGTCGGGAACATCCGATCAAACACCTGCTGGTTGGTGAGCGGGGCATGCGTCGGGTTGACCGCATCGTCCACCGTGCCACCAGACACCACAGCCGAGGAGGCGTTGGTCGAAGAGCGCGTTACAGCAAACTCCGTCGGCGCAGACTGCAACGTGAAACTATGCGTGCCGGCTCCAGGCGTTCCGGGTGTAGCGGTATCCGCCAGCAGCCCATCCAGATCCAAGGGGTTGTCGCCTTCCTTGAGCACGACATCGAGCTGGAAGCGCATGCCACGGAAGTTGATGGTATTGCCGCCGCTTGCCAGCGGGTCGATCTGGCCGCCCCCCGGAATCTCCGAGGTGACATCGGCGCCCGAGGCATCGTAGATACGAAACTCCTTGCCACTGACGAACGCCAGCGAATAAGGCTCGCCACTGCGGAACTCCGAATTGAAGGCTTTGTTGTCCTCGACCAGCCCAGGGGAGACGAATACCCGCTGCTCGTTCGCCGGCACTGCAGGAATGGTCGTCGCCGGTAACGGTGGGGTGGGCAGGGCCGCATTATTGACGCCACCGTTGCTCTGCAGTCGGTTGGCATTGGTCACGTCTTCGAAGAGGCGCTTGCCGTTGTCGTTGATCGCCACATTGGTGGAACTCGCCACCTGCAGGCTGCGCTGGCCCTCGTCACCGAAATAGGAATAGGTGCCATCAGGGTTCCGGATGAACGGCTCGGTCTTGCCCAGGTTTCCAGCAAACAGGTATTCGCCGCGCGCATTGCGACTGTTCATCAGGTTGAGCAGTTCGGCTTCGCGCTGCTCCAGCTCGGTAGCGATGGAGCGACGGTCCTCCGCGGACAGCGCCCCGCCACCGGCCCTTACCGCCAGCTCCCGCACCCGCTGCAAAACGGTGTTTACCGAATCGAGCGTGGTTTCCTCTTGGGTCAGGCTGTTCTTTGCAGCCGTCAGATTACCCTTGTACTGGCTGAGCACGGCCTGCTGCTGCTCGAGCTGCAGCAAGCGCACCGAAGCAACCGGATCATCGGCAGGCGTAAGAATCCGGTTGCCGCTGCTGATCTGCTCCTGCGTGCGAATCAGGTTGGCGTAATTGCGGCCCAGGCCGGATACGCCGTTGTTGAATGCCTGAACAGAAGATATGCGCATTACCATGAATCTGGCCTCCGGGCCCTGGCGACAACCCGTCAGAACGAGTTGATCAGAGTATCGAACAGACTACGCGCAACTTGAATGATCTGCGCGGATGCCTGGTAGTACTGCTCGAACTGAATGAGCTTGGCGGCCTCTTCGTCCAGGTTCACCGCCGACACGGAATCACGATTGTCGGTTGCCTGCTTAAGAATCGCGCCTGTGGCTTCACCATCGACACGTGCCTGACTGGTGAGAGTTCCCACTCTTTCGACCAGATCGCCGTATGAGTCGGTGAAACTGGCACCAGTGGTATCAGGAGCCAAAGGATTGACACCAATGACCGCCTTGTTTTGCAGGTCGACCAGTTTCAGACCGTTGCGGTTGTCGGAAACACCCTTGGTATTGAACGACACCGAGAAATTGTCCCCGGCTTCCGGCCGGCCGCTGATCGTCACCTCGTAATCGAACGCCGCAGGTACGGGGGGCGGGCCTGCCGAGGCCGGCACGTTGATGGTGATGGCGTTGTTCTGCCCCGGGACGATGGAGCCGGTATCGATCACGTTGCCGTCGACATCAACGACCTCGTAGGTCTGGGTAGCGCCGCCGCCCGCCCCCATGACAATACGTAACGGCGGGGCGTTGCGCAGGCTGGTTTCCAGATTGGCTTGTGCAACCGGATCGTAGATGTCGATTTCAGTGGCCAGCGTCGGCTGGGAGATCTTTCCGGTACCGATATTGGCAGGACTGGTCTCGGCCTTGAGGGGAGCGGCGAAGGCCAACTCCTCCGGCTTCTTCATGTCAGCCCGCATGTGGCTGCCGGCGTTACGGGTCGGCATCACCAGAAAGCGATCACCCGCTGCGAAGGTGCTACCGGTCATCTGGCCGAGCGAGAAGCCGTCCACCTCGGGCGCCGGAACGGTGGTGATATCGAAGCTGCCTGGGCTCGGCGGGAACAGTGTGCCGTCGGAGGTCCGGCGCACCACGTATTGAGTGGCGCTGGTGAACTCCACCTCGTAGTCACTGGTGGTCAGCTGCGTGGTATCGGTAATGGTGACATTGAGATTGGCCATCGCATTGCTGTTGCCCACCCGTGCCAGGCTGCGCTGCGAAAGCAGCACAGGATCATTGAGCGGCCTGAACAGCTCGTTGCCGAACTGGCCATTGAGATCCAGCCCCTGCCCCAGCTGTCGGTTGATCTGGTCGGAGATCGACATCGCCATGCGGCCTACCGAGTTCAGCGATGTATCCAGAACATCCTGGCGATAGCGGATCAGCCCCCCCATCTCGCCGCCGGTAATCAATGACGTGACATTCTGCCGGGAGTTTCCACTGATGAACTGGATCTCGCTGCGAAGCGGGTCCGACTGACCTGGCACCACCTCCAGTCGGGATGCATTGGCCCCCACTACCAGCGGCTGCCCGGAGCCGATGAAGATGTTGTAGCCGCTGCCTTCCTGAGGCACGACGGTGACGCCAATGAACTCGGAGAGCTTGCGTACCGCCTCTTCCCGAGCATCCAGCAGGTCGTTGGGCTGACTACCGTTGGCCTGGGCAACAGCGATCGCATCGTTGTATCCGGCGATGGAAGTGGCCAGTTGGTTGACCTGATCGGTGACCGCCGAGAGCTGCTTGTTGATGAACGCGTTCTGTTCATACAGCCGGTCGTAGATCGTGTTGAAGCGCTTGGCCAACCCCTCCGCCTCGGACAGAACAAGCTGTCGTGCGGGGATGTTGGCCGGGTCTTCCGCAGCGGTCTGCAGAGCGGCGAAGACCTTCTGCAACCCTGGCGTGATACCCGTAGTACTGCCTGCCAGCAACGAGTCGAGCTGGTTGATCTGGTTCAGGTAGGCCGATACGTCGCTGTTCAGCGCCGTACTGCTGCGAACCTGGGTAGTCAGGAACTCGTTGTAGATGCGTCGCACGTCGACCAGCGTGGTACCCGAGCCGATATAGCCGGCACCGCTGAACTGCGGGATACGCGTCGCCTGAACCGTGTCCTGCCGGGAATAGCCGGGCGTATTGACGTTGGTGATGTTGTGGCCTGTTACCGCCAGCGACGTCTTGTACGCAGCCAGGCCGGAGAGGCCAATATTCAGCAAGTCAGCCATGATTCAGCTCTCAGGTCCTTGTGGTCGGGCTGTCGGCGGCCGCTACAGCCTGATAGGTCTGCATCTGCCGGGCGATCTGCGCGATCTTGCGAGCGTATTGGGGATCGGTGGCGTAGCCCGCCTCCTGCAGCTCCCGCACGAAACTCTCGGGTTTATCCGTCACCGCCAGCGCGTCCTGGTAGCGGCCATTGCCCTGCAGGAAGCTCACGTAATCGTTGAAGCTCTGCTGGTAGGAGTCGTAGGCGCGGAACGAGGCAGCCTCTTTGACCGCCTTGCCCCCCTGGTACTCGGTGGTCAGCACGCGTGCCGAATCACCCTCCCAGCCGCCATGGGATTTGATGCCGAACAGGTTGTGGCTGCTGGAGCCGTCGGACTGACGAATGATCGACTTGCCCCAGCCGGTTTCGAGCGCGGCCTGGGCCACCAGATAACGCGCATCGACGCCGATCTTCTGCGCAGCCTCCTCGGCCAGAGGCAGCATGGTCTCCACGAACTCGGCCGCCGAGGCGAAAGCCGACTTACCCTTGGCCAGTGGCGGCTGAGCGACGCGGCGGCCGCTGATGGCATCGCTGTCGCCCAGGCTCAGAGGCTTGCCATCGGCAACGGCCTTGGCCTGCGCGGGGACCCAGTCACTGCCGGACAGCGGCTGACCTTCGGTAGCCGGAACAATGCCAGCCAGCAGACGATCGGTTAGCTTGCTCGGCAGACTCAGGCGGCGCTGGTTGAGCAGCGCAGAGTCATCACGGGCGGCACCGCCCTCGCCCGCCGGCTTGAAGGCGCCGGCGCGCGCAGTGGCGCTCGGCGACTCGACCTGGGCGAACGGATTGACCCGCTTCGGCCCGCTCTTCATCTGGCTGAGCTGGCGCTCCAGTACCGAGGCCAGCCCGATACCGCCGTTGTTCTTCGACAGGGTGACCGCCAGCTGCTGGTCGTGCATGTCCTGATAGGTCTTGCTCTCGTTGCTGTTCATGAAGTTGTCCTCGCCGAACACCTCGTTCGCCTTGCGCATGGACTTCATCATTTCGTTGAGGAACAGCGATTCGAACTCCTGGGCAACCTTCTTGATGTTGCCCTCGGTGTCGCCGCCGACCTTGAACTGGTTGAGCCGGTTCAGGTCGGTGTAGGCGCCGTTATCGAGGCCGGCTGCGAGTCTGGAATCCATGGTCGCCTCCGTCAGATCACGATCAGGTCAGCCTGCAAGGCGCCGGCTTGCTTCAGCGCCTCGAGGATGGCCATCAGGTCGGACGGCGCGGCGCCCACCTGGTTGACTGCCCGCACGATCTCGTCCAGCGAGGTGCCGGGGCCGAACTTGAACATCGGCTTGGCCTCCTGCTCAGCGTCCACTCGCGAGCGCGGCACGACAGCCGTCTGCCCGCCCGCCAGCGCGTTGGGCTGGCTGACGATGGGGTCTTCGGTGATAGTCACTGTCAGGCTGCCATGAGTCACGGCGGCTGGCTGCACCTTGACGTCCTGACCGATGACGATGGTGCCGGTACGCGAGTTGATGATGACCTTGGCAGCGGCCTTGCCAGCCTCGATCTGCATGTTCTCCAGCACGGCCAGGTAATCCACGCGCTGGTTCGGGTCCAGCGGCGCGCTGACACGGATCGAGCCGCCATCGATGGCCTGGGCTACGCCTGGACCAAGCATGCCGTTGATCTGGTCGACGATGTTCTTCGCCGTGGTGAAGTCCGGGCGGTTGAGGTTCAGAGTGAGGCTGTTGCCCTGATCGAATCCGCTCGGCACCGGGCGCTCGACCGTGGCACCAGCGGGAATACGCCCGGCCGACGGTACGTTGACGGTGATGCGCGAACCGTCGCCACCGGTGGCGTCGAAGCCGCCGACCACCAGGTTGCCCTGGGCGATGGCGTAGACGTTGCCGTCGATACCTTTCATCGGCGTCATCAACAGGCTGCCGCCACGCAGGCTTTTGGAGTTTCCAATCGAGGAGATGGTCACGTCGATCACCTGCCCCGGCTTCGCAAAGGGCGGCAGCTCGGCATGCACGGACACCGCCGCAACGTTCTTCAGTTGCACGTTGCCGCCACCGGTCGGCACCTTGATGCCGAACTGGGCCAGCATGTTGTTGAAGGTCTGCAGGGTGAATGGGGTCTGGGTGGTCTGGTCACCCGTGCCATTGAGGCCAACCACCAGGCCGTAGCCGATCAACTGGTTGGTTCGCACGCCTTGGATACTCGCCAGATCCTTCAGGCGCTCGGCCTGTACGGTGCTGGCGGCGAGCAGCAGGCAAAAGGCGGAAATCAGTCGTTTCATGATCGGCTACCTGCTCAGAACGGGAACAACGGGCTCATGAAGAACCGGTCGAACCACCCAGGCTGACTGGCATCGGCGAAGGCGCCAGTGCCTGAATAGGTGATGCGGGCGTTCGCCACGCGAGTCGAGGACACCGTGTTGTCGGTGGCGATGTCATCGGCGCGGACCATGCCGGCGATGCGCACCAGCTCGTCACCGGTATTCAAGGTCAGCCACTTCTCCCCACGCACGGCCAGGATGCCGTTGGGCAGAACCTCAGCAACAGTGACGGTGATCGAGCCAGACAGGCTATTGCTCTGATTAGCACCGGAATCACCCTTCGTGGCGCGGGTACCGCTGTAGCCGGCATCCAGGCTGAGATCATCGGTCTTCAGAGGGTTGAGGCTGGAGTTGGGATTGTTCAACGACACCGCGCCACCGAACAGCGAGGTCAGGCCGATATCGGCACTGCTGTTCTTGGACATGTCCGAGCCAGCCGATTTGCTGGCCTGGGTCCGCTCACTGAGGGTAATGGTGATGATGTCGCCGACCCGGTAGGCCTTGCGATCGTCATACAGGTTGGTCTCGAAACCGGCCTGGTAGATGGCGCCGTTGCTCTGCGAAGCCGGCAGCGGAGTGCGTGGCAACACAGGAGCGTAGTAGGGATCGTCCGGCTTGGGCGCAGGCGCGACGCAGCCACTGAGGACCACGCAGGCCAGCAGGGAGAGAAGAATCATCGGCCGGTTCATAACCACTTACCTCACGGCGTTCGTATTGCTAGTTGCCGGCGCCTAGGGCGCCCGCGGCATTAAAGGTTCTGCGTGATGAAGGAGAGCATCTGGTCCGAGGTGGAGATCACCTTGGAGTTCATCTCGTAGGCGCGCTGGGTGGTGATCATGTTGACCAGCTCTTCCACCACGCTGACGTTGGAGTTCTCCAGGGTGTTCTGCAACACGGTGCCGAGGCCGGTCAGGCCCGGGGTCCCGACCTGCGGAGCGCCGCTGGAGGCGGTCTCCAGAAACAGGTTGTTGCCGATTGCCTGCAGGCCCGCCGGGTTGACGAAGTCGGCGGTCTGGATGTTGCCGATCACCTGGGAAGCCGGGTTGCCGGCGGTGGTGACCGACGCGGTGCCATCTTCACCCACGGTGAACGTCTGCACCTCGGCCGGCAGCACAATGGCTGGTTCGAGCGGAAAACCGCTGGAGGTGACAATCTGTCCGTCGGAATCCAGGTGGAAACTACCGTCGCGGGTGTAGCCCACGGTGCCGTCCGGCATCAGGACCTGGAAGAAGCCGCGACCGTTGACCGCCAGGTCCAGCGGCTGCTCGGTGGTCTGCAGACTGCCAGCGGTGAAGATCTTCTGAGTGCCGACGATGCGCACACCGGTACCCAGCTGCAGGCCGGTGGGCAGCTCGCTATCCTGGGTGGACTGGCCGCCGGGCTGACGACGGATCTGGTACAGCAGGTCCTCGAACTCGGCACGATCACGCTTGAAGCCAGTGGTCGAGACGTTGGCCAGGTTGTTGGAAATGGTGGTCAGGTTCATGTCCTGGGCGGACAGACCGGTTTTCGCAACCCAGAGTGCAGGAAGCATGTTCATTCTCCTCGAGCGCCGATTTCATGGCGCTTCGCATTGGTGATTAGCTGAGTTGCATGACCCGTGCCATGGCCGACGCATCTTCTTCGGCGGTGCGCATCATCTTCACGTGCAGCTCGAACTGGCGGGACAACGACAGCATCGCGGTCATCTCCTCGACAGCGTTGACGTTGCTCGACTCGAGAAAGCCGGATGTCAGGCGGACAGCGGCATCGGCGGCAACCGGCCCGGTGGCGCCCTTGACGCGAATGAGACCGTCGGTGCCCTTCTCCATGGTCTTCGGATCCGGATTGACCAGCTTGATGCGGTCCACCTCGGCCATCACGCTGGGGGCCTCGCCGAGGGCGCGAATGCTGATGGTGCCGTCCTGGCCGATCTCGACCTTCTGCTCCGGCGGCACGGCAATCGGCCCGCCGTTGCCTAGCACCGGCAAACCGTTGCCGGTGCGCAACTGGCCAAGGGCATCGATCTGCAGGCTGGCGGTACGCACATAGGCCTCGCCACCGCCGGGAGCCTGAACGGCAATCCAGCCCTGCCCTTCGATCGCTACGTCCATCTCGCGGCCGGTTTCCTGCAACGAGCCGGGAGTGAAGTCAGTCGCCGGCCGTTCGCTCATCGCATAAACCCGCGCCGGGTAGCTGTCGCCGAAAACAGGCATGGAGCGCGCCTGCTCGTAATCGCGGTGAAAACCGGTAGTCGAGATGTTGGCCAGGTTGTTGGCGTGGGCACGCTGAGCCATGGTGTTCTGGCTGGCGCCAGTCATGGAGATGTACAGCATCTTGTCCATGGGTTTGCTCCGCAGGTCGGCTTTCCGCCGCAAATCATTCGATACCTGCCTTTCAGCAATAGCCGTGCCAACCACCAAGAAAAAATCTATCTAACTGTTTTTATTGAAGTAAAAACAAAAAAACTCCCGAAGGAGTTTTTTTGCGTGGGTTTTCCGGCGAGAACTTGCCGCCGCCGGCAAGCTCGCTCCCATCAACGCAGATTGATGATGGTCTGAGTGATGGCACTCTCGGTTTCGATGGTCTTGGCGTTGGCCTGGTAGTTACGCTGGGCAACGATCAGGTTGACCAACTGATCCGACAGCTCGACGTTGGAATCCTCCAGCGCTCCCGCCTGCACCACACCCAGCGTCCCAGAACCCGGCGGGTTGCGCACAGGCTCGCCGGACTCGAACGACTGGACCCATTGGGTCTTGCCTATCGGCGTCAGCCCCTGAATGTTGGCGAAGTTGGCCAGGATGACCTGCCCCTGCACCTTGGATTGGCCATTGGTGTATCGGGCGAAGATCATGCCGGTGTCATCAACCTCCAGACCAGCCAGTTCGCCCGTGGTGTAGCCATTCTGGCTCACACTGGTAACGGCAAACGCGCTGGCGAACTGGGTGGCACGACGGAAGTCCATGGTCAGGAACTCCGGGCTCTGAACCGCGCCATTCTCGCTCCAGATGGGCGGAGTGGACTTGTCCGGAGCGGCGGGAGACCAGTTGTTGAGGAGCATCGTTCCATCTGTATTGATAGTGAAGTCGGTAGAAGCGGTGCTCAGCAACTGCCCCGACTCGCTGAAGTTGAGCGTGGCAGTGAACGGCACGGTGCCCGGGCCGTTATCGTAAGTAGGCGGTGTGCCGGGAGTGACGATGGTCTCGGGATTCTCCGGATTGCGCCCGTCAATCAGCACATGCATGGTCCAGCTGTTGTTGGGCGGCGTCGTTTGAGGATTCCTGACAAAGTACTGCGTCAGCACGTGGGCATTGCCCTGGGTGTCGTAGATGTTGGTCGACGTGGAGGAGTTGTAGGTCGTCGGGTCGGCCGGGTTGAACGGAGTGGTGGTCGGCGCCACGTTCGTCGAGTTGAGGTTGAAGGTCTGCGTCATGGTCGACGTAGCCTTTGGCTCCTGGCTCGCAGTCTGGATGCGCAGGTTGCCGATGACGCCCGTCTGCAGGTTGTCATTGGCATCGACCGTATAGCCCTGCAGGTTGTAGCCGAAGTTATCGACGATGAAACCATCGCGATCGGTACCGAAGTAGCCCGCACGGGTATAGCTCAGCGCCCCGTTGTTGCTGACCTGGAAGAAGCCGTTACCGTTGATCGCCATGTCCAGCGCATTCTGGGTGTAGTTGATGTTGCCCTGGTTGAAGAGCTGGGCGACATCCCCCAGCAGCACACCGCTGCCCTGGGGATTCTTGCCGGTACCGAGCATCGACGCGGCATAGACGTCAGCAAACTCCGCGCGGGACTGCTTGAACCCTGCAGTACCGGCGTTGGCAATGTTGTTGCCGGTGACATTGAGGTCTTTGGTGGCTGCCCGCAGACCGCTGAGACCGATGTTGAAAGCCATGGAATGCTCCTTCGCCGTTACTGCCGGCGCTTACAGCCTGGGGTTATTGACCGATTGTTTGAACCTGGGACAGAGGTACTGCACCAATGCCTGCCAGGTTGAGCTTCATTTCACTGCCGTTCTGCCCGAGAACAACGCTGTCCACATTCGCCGGCAGCAGTGTGTAGAGCCCCTTGGTGCCGTCGGGATAGGTCGCCTGAGCCTCGAACTTGTAGGTACCCGGCGGCATGAGATTGCCGCTCGAATCCTTGCCGTCCCACATGAAGCTCACATTTCCGGCCGCCTGCTGGCCGAGATTGACGCGATTCACTGCTTTCCCGGTGCTGTCGTAGACGTTGACATAGACGTTGCTGCTGCTGACCGGCAGAACCAGACTCGCCTTGAAGGTTTCGCTGGTATCGACCACTGCCTTGTCTGCCGGCACGATCACCTTGCGCCCGACCAGCGAGGAAGCCTGCAGCGCCTGCGAGGACTGGTAGCCCGAAAGCAGCGATCCCATGCTGGTGTTGAGCTTCTCGATACCCTCTACCTGGCTGAACTGCGCGAGCTGGGCGATGAACTCGCCATTCTCCTGCGGCTCCAGCGGGTTCTGGTTATTCAACTGGGCCACCAGCAGCTCGAGGAACTCGTTTTTGCCAAGATCCTTGTTCTGCTTGGTTTCCGGCTTGATCTGGTACTGATCCAGTATCGAACTGGCGCCGCCTACACTGCTCATCCCTCAACTCCTCGCTAACCGGGTTACTGGCCCAGGGTCAGTACACGCTGCATCATCTGCTTGGCGGTGTTCATCATTTCCACGTTGGTCTGGAAGGCACGACTGGCAGAAATCATGTCGGCCATCTCCTCGACCACGTTGACGTTCGGGTAATACACGTAGCCCTTCTCGTCGGCCGCTGGGTGGTTCGGCTCGTAGCGGGGCATCAAGCTGCTCTGGTCCTCGACCACCCCAAGCACCTGGACGCCTCGACCAGGCTGGTCCTGATCGGCGAACAGCGATCCGCGGTCGCCCTCCATGGTCGACTCGAACACGGTGGCGAACACGGGGTGGCGTGCGCGATAGGTCTGATCGATGCTCGACGAGACGGTCTCGGCGTTGGCGATGTTGCTGGAGATGGTATTCAGACGAGTGCTCTGGGCACTCATGCCGGTACCGGCAATATTGAAAACACTGGAGAGTGACATGTTCGGGGTCTCCCTTATTCGCCGCGCAGGGCGCCAACCAGCCCTTTGAATTTGCTGTTCAGCAGCGTAAAGCTGGCCTGGAACTGCACCGCGTTCTCGGCGTAGTTGGCCTGCTCCTGCTGCATATCGACGCTGTTCTGATCGATGGATGGGTGGAACGGAGTCCGGTAGCGCAACGCCGGATCGGCAAGCTCGATCCCGTCAGCGGCAATATGCTGGCTATTGGTCCGGCTCAAGCCGAAGTGTTTTCCACCCTGCTTGTCATTCTGCTCGGCGAGCACGGCGGCGAAGTCCAGGTCACGAGCCTTGTAGTGCGGGGTATCGGCGTTGGCGATGTTGCTGGCCAGGACCTCGGCGCGCTGGGCGCGGAAGCCGAGGGCCGTTTCATGGATACCGAGTGCGTTTGCGAAGCTGATGCTCATGATCTGTAACCTTTGCCGTGTGGGCGTCATGCCAGACATTCAGCAAAGGCCATGCCAACTTAATTTATTCAATAAATTCAGCATGTTGAGATGAATACGACGAGCCTGAATGCGGCAAGCGGCAAAGGTTTTCCGCTTGCCGCCTAGGCAAGCGGCAAAGCCGGCGACAGGCATTGCCGCTGCGCAAACGAAAACGGGAGGCTCAAGGCCTCCCGTCGAATGCTCCAAACGAAGCTCACTTCACCTTGTAGATGATCCCCGGACTGCACTGAACCATCTGGTAAAGGTCCGGCAGTCCGTTGAGAGCCTCCGAGGCACCGAGGAACAGGTACCCACCAGGCTTCAGCGTGGCATGGATGCGTGTGAGGATGTCCTTCTTCACCTCTGCGGAGAAATAGATCAGCACGTTACGGCAGAACACCACATCGAACTTGCCTAGCGCCGCATAGCTTTCCAGCAGATTCAGCGCACGAAACTCCACGCGGCTCTTGATCGGTGCCTTCACCGCCCAGCGACCTGGCCCCTTGGGGTCGAAATAGCGCTGTAGCCGATCCTGCGAAAGACCGCGCCCCATCGCCAGGCTGTCGTACTCCCCTGATTTGCAGTTCGCCAGCATCGACCCGGAAAGATCGGTGGCAACGATCTGCACCCCCGCCTTGAGTTGGCCGAGGTTGGTCTTCTCGAACTCATCGATGGTCATCGACAGCGAAAAAGGCTCCTGCCCCGAGGAGCAAGCCGCCGACCAGATGCGCAGGCGCTGATTGGGATTGGCCTTGATCAGCTCTGGCAGCACACGATTCTTCATCACCTCGAAGGGATAGGTATCGCGAAACCACAGGGTCTCGTTGGTGGTCATGGCGTCCACCACCTGCTCGCGCAGCCCTCCGCGGGGCTGGGCCTGCATCTTCTGCACCAGCTCACCGAGAGTCTTGATTCCCTGCTGCTCCATCAGCTTGTTGAGGCGACTGGAGACCAGATACTGCTTATTGCTGCCCAACAGAATGCCGCAGGCCTTTTCCAGAAAGGTCCGGAATTGCTCGAAATCCAAATTGCCTGAAGACACTAATGCCGCCTCACCAAACATGATTCAACCGAGAGCAGAGCTCTCAGCCCCCATCAGCTGCCCGTATGCGCTCAACAACACGGGAAGCAAGTTCGTCCGGGCGGAACTTCGCAAGGAAGTCATCCGCCCCAACTTTCTTCACCATTGCCTGGTTGAACACGCCGGACAATGAAGTATGCAAAATCACATGGAGGTTCTGCATCCTCGGATCGGACCGAATCTCCGCTGTCAGGGTGTAGCCATCCATCTCCGGCATCTCGATATCGGAGATCAACATGAGGAACTCATGGGCCGGACTCTTGCCCTCTTCCACCATCTTGCGCAGGTAATCATAGGCCTGCCGGCCGTCATTGAGGGCAACCACCTCCACTCCGACGCTCTCAAGGCACCGCGAAACCTGCTTACGCGCAACGGAGGAGTCGTCGCAGATCAGTACCCTTTTGGATACGGCACGAGCCTGAGTTTCGACATCCACCACACCCTCCGATATCGCCTCCGACATCGGAGCAACCTCGGCGAGAATTTTCTCAACGTCGATGATCTCGACAAGCTGCTTGTCGACCCGAGTGACCGCCGTCAGGTAGTGGTCTCGGCCAGTGCCCTTGGGTGGCGGATGAATCTCTTCCCAGTTCATATTGACGATGCGTTCGACCGAGCGCACCAGGAAGCCCTGCACCTTGGTGTTGTACTCGGTGATGATCACGAAGCTGTTATGGATGTCGTCCAGCGCCGATCTACCGGTAGCCAACGCCAGATCGAGAATCGGAATAGTCCCGCCTCGAATATTCGCCACGCCCCGCACCACCCGGCTGGACTTGGGCATGACGGTGAGCTTGGGGCACTGCAGTACCTCCTTCACCTTGAACACGTTGATGCCATAGAGCTGCGATCCGTCCAGGCGGAATAGCAAAAGCTCAAGGCGGTTCTGCCCTACCAGCTGCGTGCGCTGGTTAACCGAGTCCAATAGTCCGGCCATGCCCAGACTCCTTAATGTTCGTATTGCCGTGCACTCTGCCAAAGCCTAGCAGGCGGCACGGGCCTTGCTTCGTAAGATGCATGAACATACTTACGACACTATTCCGACGCGTGATGGCACAAAGCCTTTTGCTCGCCGGTGTTTTACCCGCTTTAGGCGTATTCGGCTACAGCCAGCCGCATGCCGCAGAGCTTACTTTGCCCGAAGAGCTTATCGGCGCCACCGAAGGCTTTCTTGAATTCACCGTAGAAGACTATCTGGAGCGTAGCGAAATCCCCGCGCGCCATGAAATTCAGGTAAACACTCTCGACCCACGGCTGCGCCTCGCAGCCTGCGACAGCGATTTGACGCAGAGGCTGGAAAGCCCCGCACAGCCGATAGGCCGGGTTACCGTTCGTGTCAGTTGCGAAGGCAGTACGCCGTGGACCGTATTTGTCCCTGCGCAAGTTCGCATCTTTCGACCAGTGGCCGTGCTGAAGACGCCCCTCAAGCGTGGAAGCGTCATAGGCCCAACGGACATGGCCATGATCGAGCAGGACATCGGCATGCTCGGAAGAGGTTACATAGCAGACGCAGAGCAGGTAATCGGCAGAAAACTGACGCGCCCTGTTCAGGCGGACCAGGTGGTGACCCCTGTCATGCTGCAATTGGCAGAAAGCGTGAAGCGAGGCGATCAGGTGGTGATTGCCGCACGAGCCGGAGGCATCAACGTGCGCGTGCAAGGCGAGGCCTTGTCCGACGGCACTCTTGGCCAGCAGATCAGTGTGCGGAATCTCAGCTCCAAACGGGTGGTGCGAGCAAGAATCATCGGGCCCGGCCAAGTGGAGGTGGAGATGTAGGCACGATTCTTGTAGCGCAAACTCTCGACGATTTCCTACACTGTTAAACGACGCACACATTTGCGCCCTAAAGTTTCGACGGAATCGGCCGACAACCCAGTCAAGCGTCCAGATACCGTCAGAGGTTCACAACATGGTTATCGACTTCAACCGGCTGAACAATGCCGCCAACCCCGCCAACAGCGGGCGCGCAGGCAATGCACAGGCCAGCGGCCGTAACGAGGCCGCCAGCAGCACGCTGCCGAACGCACCCCAGGTTGCGACCGAGCAGGCCGCCGCCGGCAAAACCGGCGAGTCCGTGCAGCTCAGTCGTGAAGCTCAGCAGCTGCAGAAAGTAAGCGACAAGCTGCGCGACCTGCCGACCGTGGACAAAGAGCGCGTCGCCAAACTGAAGCAGGCCGTCGCCGATGGCAGCTACCAGGTCGATGCCAAGCGCGTCGCCGGCAAGCTGCTCGATTTCGAATCCCAGCGCTAGTCCAAGGGCTGCGCTGGGGGTGTTGGACGCCCGATCCCCAGAGCCCGCGATGCAAAACAACGACCTGCTGCAACTGTTTATCGATGATATCGGCACGGCACAACGCCTGCTTGAGCTCATAGACACCGAATTCCAGGCCATGGGCGAACGCGACCTGCCGCGCCTGGAACAGATACTCGGTGAAAAACTTCCCCTCCTCGGTCTGCTCGATCAGCATGGGACTGCTCGTGCAAAACTGCTCGACCAGCAACAGCTGAGCGCCGACCGTGCTGGGCTGGAAACGCTAGCCTCCCGTAGCCCAGATGGTGCCGAACTGCTCGCCCGCAGCGACGAACTGGGCCAACTGCTGGAAAAGTGCAGAGAGGCCAATCAGCGCAACGGCCGCCTCATCCGCGCCAATCAGGCCTCGCTCAAGAGCGTGCTCGGTATCCTTCGCGGAGGAGACACACCAGGGCTCTATGACAGCCGCGGCGGCGCCGCTAGAATCGCGCAGCAACGCCCGCTCAGCCAGGCCTGAGCCCATAATAACAAGCACGGGGGACATGCCGGCAATATGCCAGTATGCTAGTGCTGTCGTCGCTGGAGAATGCCGTAACGTGTCCAACCCATTTCACGAGGACGAGGGCCCACAGCCCCCAAAGGTGCTGACCGCACCCTTGGAGATCTTTGCCAACCTGCGCCTGCTGCAGCAGAGCCGAGATCCCCTCATCGTTACCTTCAAGGACCGTGGCCAACGGTTCCAGAGCTATCTCGTCGACGTCAATCGGGATCGGGGCGTGATTGCCCTAGATGAAATGGTCCCCAATGATGGCGAGCGCTTCATGCAAAGTGGCGAACCGTTCCGCGTAGAAGGCTTCCATGATGGCGTACGCATCGCTTGGGAGTGCGAGGATCCGGTGCAGATCGGTGAGCTGGAGGGTTCGCGCTGCTACTGGAGCTACATGCCGGAGCGGGTCACCTATCACCAGCGGCGCAATGCGTTTCGCGCCACGCTAGGTCAGAGTCAGCTGGTCAATATCGAACTGGCCGGCACCCGTCTCAGCCCTGGCCTTAAGGGTCAGCTACTCGATATATCGGCAACCGGTTGCCGCCTGCGATTCGCTGGCGACGTGAGTGACCGCCTGCAAGCGGGTCAGGTCTATGAGCAGTTCACCGCCCAGCTGCCTATCGGCTCCATGACCACAGCAGCCGAGCTACGCCATGTACACTTCGTGGAGAAGGTGAACATGACCTTCGCCGGTATGAAGTTCTATCGCATGAGCGGTCTCGAGCAGCGCCAGGTCGAGCGCTTCGTCTACCAACTTCAGCGAGAAGCCCGCCGAGTGGATGACGAGTGACAGGAACAGCCAGGCCCGTTCAGACCTGGCTTGCCAGTACCCGCCGCTCCCAGGGCGTGATTTCATCCAAATAACTCATTAGCTCCATGCCCTTGCTGGCACAGTACCCATCAACGAACTCATCACCGAACCATTCACGAGCCAGCTCGCTGCTCTGCAGACGCTGCAACGCAGCATGCATGGTGCAGGGCAGGCTGAGCGCCGATGGCACTTCGAACTCCCCCTGAATCGCCGCACTAGGCTCCAATCCGTGACACAAACCATGCAGACCGGCTGCCAAGCTGGCCGCAATGGCTAAATAGGGATTGGCATCGGCGCCAGGCAAGCGGTTCTCCACCCGCCTTGCCTCCGGCCCGCTGGCAGGAATGCGCAAGCCGGCAGCACGATTGTCATGCGACCAGCAGGCATTGTTCGGCGAAGCATAGGGATGACACAGACGCTGATAAGAATTCACATGGGGCGCAAACAAGAGTGTGAAATCCGCCAATGCCGCCTGCTGACCACCGATGAAATGGAAGAAGGCCGGAGTCGCCTCGCCCTCCACAGAGCTGAAGATATTGCGTCCACAGCCCTGCTCCACCACGCTCTGATGGATATGCATGGAGCTACCGGGCGTGTGTGGCAGCGGCTTGGCCATGCAGACCACCGCCAGACCATGCTTGAGCCCCACCTCGTGTAACAGGTGCTTGAACAGGAACGTTTGGTCCGCCACCTGCAGCGGATCGCCATGCAGCAGGTTGATCTCGAACTGGCTGACGCCCATTTCGTGCATGAAGGTATCGCGCGGCATGCCCAGCGCCGCCATGCAACGGTAGACCTCCTCGAAGAACGGCCGAAGACCGTTGCCTGATGACACACTGAATGCCGCGCAACCACTCTCGCGGCTACCATCCAGACCAACTGGCGGCCGAAATGGCTTCGCGCAGTCCAGATGGCGCTCGAAGACGAAGAACTCCAACTCCGTGGCCACCACCGGCTGCCATCCTCGCTCTGCATAGGCGCCTACCACATGCTCAAGCAGGCCACGCGTGGAGAGGCCGGAACTGCGCCCGTCTAGCTCATGGACATCGCAAATCGCCAGGGCTCTGGGAGAGTCGCTCCAGGGCAGAAGGAATACTCTTTCCGGTGAGCTACTGAGGACCAGATCACCATCATCACTGCCATAGAAGCGTGCTGACGGATAACCGCCCATGATGCACTGCAGCATCACCCCGCGAGCCAGCTGAAGACGGCGCCCCTCCAGAAACCCATCGACGGTCATCACCTTGCCTCGCGGTACGCCATTGAGGTCGGCGGTGACACATTCGACTTCGTCTATACCGGTCAAGCGCTCGGCAAGCACACTAAGGCCGTCGGTAGTCATGACTGCTTATCCTTGCTGTTGATCCGTACAAAATACGCATCAGCTGTTCAAGATATCAAGCAGTCAAGAGAGAAGCGGCTCAGCGCAGGAAAGCTACCACCTGATCAGCCTCGAAAGGCCAGCCGAGCTCTGCACCAGTATCATTGCGACGAAGCACAGGGATGCGCAGGCCGTATTGCTCGACCCAATCCTCTCGTTCGGCAATATCAACCAGCTCGACCAGCAGGCCATGTTCAACGAAGGGCATCAACAGCGCCTCGGCCACCTCACAGAGGTGACAGCCGAGTGTGCCGAAGAGCTGGCATTCAGGGGGCATCGGAGCGCCTCCGCAGTCAATCAGAGACGCAGTCTACCATCCGATCAGGCCTTCTCGGCCTCAGGCTTCGGCAGCATGCCTTGCAGGCCGTCGAGCAGGCGAGAGTTGAGCTCCTTGGCTTTTTCCAGCAGAGACTCGTCGAAGCGCTCGTCCAGGCTGAAGCCACCATCCAACAACTGCTCCAAGGTACCCTTGGCATCCTCCGAGACCTTGTCTGCGGTACGCAGCGCATCGAGCAGGCCGCGAGCATAGTCGATCAGCGAATCGTTCACGGCGCTGGCAGCCTGGCCACCCTGCTGGGCCACAGCGCCATAGGCGTCGGTGGCCTGGCGTACGCTGGTCTGTGTCAGTTGCAACGACATGGAGGCCAGTTGAGAGCCATCCATCTTCAGCTGCATGGCGCGGTCGAACGCACCGTTCAGGTTGCCCGAATAGAAGTCGCTGGAAATATCCTGGACCTGCTTGAACAGGCCCTCCAGGGCTGTGCGCTCCTCATCATCCAGCTCACCCTCCACCTCGACCCGCCACGCGCCTATCTGCATGCTGCCGGAGCTTGTGCTGGCGGCGCCCACGGAGCTGCTGCCATTACTCGCAGCTGCCACGCTGCTTTGCGACCAATTGGCCGAAGCACCGGCAATGGAGATTTTCAGGCGATCGCCATCGCGGGTCGTGATTTGCATGTCGAAGGTTTCCGCCCGAGCGGAAAAACGCTCGCTGCGAGCGGCCACCGCAGCGCTACTATTCCCCGTGGCCGGTGCCTTGGGCGCGTAATCCGACTCGAGCCCCTTCAGACCACTCTGGATCTTGTCGTAGGTGGCATCAATGTCTTCCGCTACCTTGCCCTTGAGTACGCCCATTCCGTCGAGAATCTTGCGCGCCTCGGCGAACCCCTTTTCAACACCTTCTCGAGCCTGAGCCAGCAGCCCCTCCAGCTTGGAGGTATCTGCCCCGGCGGCGGCCTCGCTCTTCAGGCGCTGCTCGATGAAACCGAGCACTCGATCAGCCACTTTGTCCGGCGCGAAATCCTCGCGCTTGCCATCCAGCGCACCAGGCTCGAGACCGAGACGGTTGGCCAGGCGATTGGCCAGAGTGTTCTGCGCATCCATGTGACCACGTGGGGTGGATAGAGTATTGATCCCCGAAGGACGGGCCAGCGAAGGAGAAAGGGAAGCCAGATTGTTCATGTTGGCGTACCAGACAGAGGGAGAACTGCCTTTTTGACGGCAGCTATCGGGAAAATTTGAGGGATAACCGACCAACGGCCGCTTGCGAGGCTAGAGCAGAGCAGGCAAACACTCTGCGCACATGCCCTTCAGACACTCGCCGAATCCATCAACACCTGCGCGGCGGCCTTAGCCTGAAGCGCCTGATCGCCCGGCCCCTGCACATGCGCCATGCTCAGCGCCCCCTCGAGAAGGAACTGCAACTGACTGCCCAGCAGCTCTGCCTGCTCAGCCCCCAATGCCTGCAGCAGCTCACGGAAATGCCCGGCAAATGCCGTCTTGAAAGCAGCCGCCTGACGGTGGATAGGATGTTCGCGGTCATGAAATTCGGCCGCCGCATGAATGAAGCTGCAACCGCAGAAATCGCGCTCGTTGATCCAGGCATGCAGGCCATCGAAGGTCAGCAACAGCGCGTCCCTGGGCGGACATGCGGCACGCAGTTGAGCCAGGCGGCCCAGCGTCTCGTGCTCACGCTCCTCGAGCACGGCCAGGATCAATTCGTCCTTGGAGCGGAAGTGCTTGTAGAGCGTCATCTTGGCCACACCAGACTCGGCCAGGATACGGTCGATGCCAGTAGCGTGATAACCCTCACGGGCAAAGAGGCCCTTGGCCGTATTGATCAATTGTTCGCGCTTGTTCGATGCCATCTAACCCTCCCCAACGACGGACATTATGCGGTGGTGCATGGCGGCGGCTCCAGTTAGATAATATGCCGACTTGAAATATACAGACCTGTCTGTCTAATATCGACGCACACATGACGACAGGACTCAGCTCATCCATGCGACTCTATGACTTCACCCTTTCCGGGAACTGCTACAAGGTCCGCCTGCTCCTCGCCCTGCTCGGTCACGATGCCGAGGTAGTCCAAGTCGACTTGGCGGGCGGCGCACATAGGCACCCTGGCTTCCTGGCACTCAACCCACGCGGCCAAGTGCCGGTACTGGAGGATCAAGGCGAGGTCATCTATGACTCACAGGCCATTCTCGTGTATCTGGCTAGCCGCTATGCCGGCACCGACTGGTATCCACGAGACGCCCTCAACCAAGCCCGTATCGCTGGCTGGCTGAGCTTCGCAGCCAACGAGGTGGCAAAAGGTCCGGGACAGGCGCGGATGCATAGGCTGTTCCGTCTGCCTGGTGACCTGCAACAGGCTCAGCAACGCGCCATTCAGGTGCTGGAACTGTTAGACGCTCATCTGTCCCAGCACAGCTGGCTGGCAGAAGGATCGGCTCCGACCATCGCCGACATCTCCGTCTACCCCTATGTCGCCCTGGCTGGGGATGGCGGCCTCGATCTGCTGCCCTACACCCATCTCGGCGGCTGGCTCGCTCGCATCCGCACCCTACCCGGCTATGTCGGCATGCCTGGTCTGTGAGACGCCGCGATGGATAGCCACGCCAGCATCTCGACGGTCCACTCCGCGATCCGACATCCCCATTGCCCAGCGCCCGACCAAGGAGCCTGAAACATGCGCCCCCTACTCTTTCTTCTACTGCTGGCCATCGGCGGTACCACTCAAGCCGCCGGCATGCGCTTCAGCCTGGTTAAGACGGCCGAAACCGAGACCCGAGACGCCTTTACGATCGAAGGTGGCGCCTGGACCGAGAAGGCCATCGCCAATCATGTTGCCGTACTGATAGAGCACCATGCCGCCACGCTGCTGCTCGATACTTCACTGGGTCGGCAGGTAGATCAACAGTTCGAGTCGGAGATGCCTTGGTACGACAAGCCTCTGTTGCGCTATGGCAAGGTCACGCCAGTACGTGATCAACTGGATCGGGATGGCGTACAGGTCGACCGTATCCTGCTCACCCATAGCCATTGGGACCACGCATCGGGCCTGGCGGACTTCCCGGAAGTGCCTGTCTGGGCGCCCTACGAGGAAATTGAATTCAGCCGCATAGCCCCGCCACCTGCGGTGCTGCCCAGCCAGTTCGCCCATGCGATTCGCTGGATGCCATTCGAATACACCAATCAGCCATTCATGGGCTTCGAGCAGAGTCTCGACCTGTTTGGCGACGGCAGCCTGGTGCTGGTTCCAATGGTCGGCCATACACCAGGCTCAACCGGGTTGTTTCTTACGCTCGACGATGGCCAGCGCTATTTCTTCACCGGCGACACAAGCTGGCGTCTGGAGGGCTTCACCGGGCCCAAGGAGAAATTCTGGATCAGCCGAAACATGGTGGACAACGACCGCGACGCCACCTTCAAGCAATTGCAGCGCGTGCATGAGCTAATGCGCGAAGATCCGGCCCTGATCGTCGTACCCGCCCACGATGAGACGACCCAGCGATCACTGGGCTACTACCCGAACTGGATCGAATGACTCGACCAAGGTCTAGAAGCGGTAATTTTTGCGAAATGTTTTAGTCTTCAGGCTGCAACGAATCCGGACAGACCGGATCGCCATCACCAGAGGAACAATAAGAATGAGCAAGTCCCCTCTCGCCCGCGGTGTAGCGCTCGCCGCCCTGGGCACCAGCCTCACCCTGCCTGGCCTGGTACAGGCAGCCTTTCTGGAAGACAGCAAGGCCACCCTGGAGCTACGCAACTTCTACTTCAACCGAGACCTGCGCCAGGATTCAAACCCCACACCAGCTCAATCCAAGCAGGAAGAGTGGGCTCAGGGCTTCCTCCTGCGTTACGAGTCGGGCTTCACCGAAGGCACCGTCGGTTTCGGTCTCGACGCCATCGGGACGCTGGGCCTGAAGCTGGACTCCGGCTCAGATCGTAGCGGCAGCGGGCTCCTGCAGCGCGACCGCGAGACCGGCCAAGCCCAGGACAGCTACGGCGACTTCGGTGCTACAGCCAAGGTCAAGATCTCCAAGAGCGTGCTGAAAGTCGGCACTTTGATGCCCAAGCTTCCGGTCGTGCAGGCCAACGACTCGCGACTGCTGCCCCAGGCCTTCAGCGGCGGCGCGCTCAACTCCACCGAGATCGACGGCCTGACCGTCGATGCCGGTCGCCTCAAGCAGTACAACCTGCGCGACTCCTCGGACTACGAGGACATGCTGATGACCACCGGTGGTCGTCGCAATATCACCGGAGCAGCGGGCGTCACCGCCGACAAATTCGACTTCGGCGGTTTCAGCTACAAGTGGAACGACAGTCTGACCACCAGTTACCACTATGGCGCCCTGGAAGACCTGTACAAGCAGCACTACCTGAATCTGGTTCACGTACTGCCGATAGCCGACAAGCAATCGCTGAAGTCGGACATCCGCTGGGCCCGCTCCACCGATGACGGCAACACCAACGTCGACAACACCGCCGTCAATGCCATGTTCACCTACGGTCTGGGTGGCCACGCCTTCGGCCTCGGCTATCAGAAGATGAGCGGCGACACCGGCTTCGCCTACATCAACGGGACCGATCCGTTCCTGGTGAACTATGTGCAGATCGGCGACTTCGCCAACAAGGACGAGAAGTCCTGGCAGGTACGCTACGACTACAACTTCGCCGCCATCGGGATTCCCGGCCTGACCTTCATGACCCGCTATCTCACGGGTGACGATGTCGATCTCGGCGCAGCTGGCAACAGCGGCAAAGAGTGGGAGCGCAACACCGATATCGCCTATGTATTCCAGGAAGGCCCGCTGAAGAATTTCGGCGTCAAATGGCGCAACGCCACGGTACGTTCCAACTTCGCCAACGACCTGGACGAAAATCGCCTGATCCTCAGCTACACCATGTCGCTCTGGTAAACCGCTGAAGGCGAGAGCGCACGCCCCCCCCACGTGCGCTCTCATTCGCCCTGCCAGCAGCTACTCTCGCCCCCTCCTCTCTCCCAATGCCCCCCCCGCAGCCAACCTGCCTCAACCGATTCCGCTACACAGAAGGCATAAAAAAACCGATGCCGTCTCCAGCATCGGTTTCTTGTAGTACCCGACTCACCGCGCCGCAGGAACGACATCGTATCCTGGCAGCGCAGTGCAAGCGGTCCTCAGGCGGATGGAGCCTGAGTACGGCTCTTGTAGGAACCGTCGCGGGTATCGATCTCGATCCAGTCGTCGATGTTGCAGAAGTCGGCGACTTTGACTTCGGTACCGTTGCGCAGCTTGGCAGGCTTCATGACCTTGCCAGAGGTGTCGCCACGGGCGGAGTTTTCGGTGTAGGTGATCTGGCGAACGATGGTGGTCGGCAGGTCAACGGAAATCACTTTGCCTTCGAAGAATACGGCTTCGCAGATGTCGGTCATGCCTTCTTCGATGAACGGCAGAACGCTTTCCAGATCTTCGGCGCGCAGTTCGTAGGAGTTGTACTCCGGGTCCATGAAGACGTAGTCGTCACCATTGATGTAGGACAGGGTCACTTCCTTGCGCTCAAGGATAACCGGCTCCATCTTGTCGTCGGCCTTGTAAACGGTCTCGGTCTTGGAGCCGTTGATCAGGTTCTTCAGCTTCATCTTGACGATGGCGCTGTTACGGCCGGACTTGGTGAATTCGGCCTTCTGGATCAGCCACGGATGGCCGTCGATCAGGGCCACACTGTTGGGCTTCATTTCTTGTGCGGTTTTCATACGAGTATCCGGATTTGGATGGAGGTACAGATTTCTAGGCCGCGCATAATAGCCAATTTCGGTGAAACTGCACCAGCGCTGCGGCAAGATCAGGACGAGAGGCCAGCTTCGCGCACCAGGTTTCGGCATGTTCGGAGAGAGCCTGCATTTCCACCTGAGCCGCGGCCCAGGCCGCTCCCATCTCACCCTGACCATTCCAGGCATGCCATAGATTCCGTAGGGCATCGGCGGCCATCGGCGACAACGCGCCGCAGTAAAGATCGAGGAATGCCGTCAGCTTATCCCAGTGCGCGCCCTCCTCCTGCCGATAGATATGCCAGAGCAACGGACGCCCGGCCCACTGCGCTCGGACGAAGGAGTCCTCCCCACGGATCGCGTTGAAATTGCAGCACCACAGCAGTCGGTCATACCTGTCCTGACTGAGGAAGGGCAGCAGGTGCACTTGCAGCTTGCCACGCAGCCAGCAACCTCCCTCTCCCAGAACCTCGACGCCGAGCCAGCGGCACAAATCGGACTCGATGCGCCCACGCGGCACCAGAAGCTGGGTGTACGTGGACTGACTCGCCAGCATGTCCAACCACTCGGCCAGCGCCACATTCTCGTAGGCAAACAGCGAGATAAGCTGCGCCTCGGGCAGTAGCGCGATACCGAGGCTGGCGAGAAATTCTCCACGCGCCTCTGCATCCGCCTGGAATACCTGACGACGCGAGGTCAATCCAGCCTCGCGCAGCAAGCCGCCGGTACCCTCGGTGAATCCAGGGAAGAAGAAGAACTTCTGCTGCCCCCCAGGTTGCGGCGACGGCAGGCCGTGACAGCCGGCCACCCAATCCTCGGCGCTGAGATACTCCAGGTTGAGCCAAAGCGGTCTCTCGGCGCGCTCGGCCATTGCAACCACATAACTGGCCGGCAGCGTACAGGCGAAAGCCTCGATCACCACATCGGCGGCAGCTGTCGCGGGGAAGTCCTGCTCCCAGCGGATGACCTCCACACCTTCGACATACTGGCTGCGCGCGCTTGTGTCAGCTCGTGGGCACAAGCGAAGAAAGGCTGCAGGCTCATCCACCCACAGGCGCACCTCCAAGCCATATTCAACTACCAACTGGCGTGCCAGGCGCCAAGTCACGCCAATATCGCCGTAGTTATCCACCACGCTGCAGAAGATGTCCCAACGACTACTCACGAGTCATGCCTCCAGCGGCGAATCTGCACCCTAGCCGCACTTCGCAATAGGGGCCTCCATTCCCGCACAGGGTAGCTGCATCTCTCGATCATCGGACGATCAGATGCCCTATCGAGTACATGCCGTCTCCAGACACCGCGGTAAGCCTGATGGTGCGACTCGGAGGTGTTTTCTCCGGCAGCACGAGCTGATGCCGGACCATCCCGACGCCCCTCTTGGGCGGAATCTGAATGATCGGAACCCACACCCCTGCGGAAAGCACCTGCAGTGCATAGGTGTCATTGTTATCCAGAGAAATATCTATCTGGTCGAAGCTGGAATCCCTATCCAGCTGAATATCGATCGATGAAGAAAAAACCAGATTCCCCGGAGCATCCCACTCCACGCCCTCGACCACATTTCTCAAATCACCAATACGGCCGATCTTGTGCTCGGAACCGCGAGGGACAAGCCCATTCCTGTAGATGCTCAAGTCCCGAGGCTGATCGAGGCCTAGGTTCAGCCTGAAAATCTCGCCCCATCGATCCCAATCATTCAGCGGCCCACGGGTCACCAAACGCAGAGAATCCCAGTAGGACTTGGTGGCCGGATCCTTCAATAGATTCTGGTTGGTATCGAGGCTTATCTGATAATCCGTCGGCAACTGCCGATAGAAATGACCGGGCCGCCAGTTGGCGTCATACCGCGCAGGCAAACGCGCCAGCAGCGGGTCAGCCAAGCCACAGTAATCAATGAAGTGCACTCCAGGGCCCTTGAAGATCCCATCGAACCCCAAGCCACCACAAACGATGGTCGTCCTGCGCTCACCTATCTCCCAGTCAGGTTGCGAGAACAACGTGCGCTGGGACGTCAGCAGACCGAAGCTCGGATAATAGAAGCCCCGCTCATCCGCGATGCCATTGTGCGGAATTTCTCTGTTGGAGTACGAAGCGTTGCTCAATAGCGTATTGCCAGCTCCAGGCAGGCCGAAAACGCACAGAATCGATCCAAACCCCAGCCATTGAATCCGCTGGAAAGCCTCACCCACTACCATGAATGCAGTGACATAAAGAGGTGCTGTTAAAAACCGCCCCTCCATGAAATCTCCGCCAATGCTGATGACATAAGCCAGATAGGACACGACGCCTGCAATCAGGCATCGATTCAGACTGGATGACCTGAAGGCGAACAGGCAGCCGAGAACAATGAAGGCCAGCGTCAGCGGATCTCGATCCAGGCAATGCAGAAGATATCTCACACCCTGTGTGATTCTCGAATCCAGAGGTATTCCGGAGCCGAGCTTCGCATAGGCGGTATTGGGAAACGGGAATCCGTAGTAATACAAGGAGAAAGCGGTCCAGAGCAGGACCGGCAAACCGCCCAACAGCAACGCCCCCAAGAGCTGCTTCTTGTCGAAAGAGCTTCGGATCGCTACCCAGAGAGCCAGAGGAGCGACGATCACGAGAAGATCCGGCCGGCTCAGATACAACGCAGAACACAGCAACCAGAACAACAGCGAGTATTTATCTGCGGGCCGACTCGACACATGGGCAGCTGCCATGATCATCAGACCCAGCAATAGATGGGAAAGAGGATTTTCAAGACCGGAAGTCGAGAAATCGACGAAGGCCTTCGACAAGATGAACAAGCCACCCACGATCATGACGGCCCATATGCTTCGGGCTCTTGAAAGAACCAGCCAGACAGCGGCAAGTGAACAGGCTATCGACAAGAGAAACGTCGCGAGGAAAATATTTCCCGTGACGACTGAGGTGGCGGAGAGCAGCAGGAACCAGAGCGGATGGGTATATGCCTGAACCCTTTCATCCAGATTGAAGGTCGGGCCGTAGCCATGCAGGAAGTTCATGACGGTACGCAGGGTGATTGCCGCATCATCGCTGATCCATGCGGTTCTCAACATCACTACGAGAAAAACAAGAGCAACTACCCAAACAAATGTTTTTTGTTCTCTCAGGGTCATACCAATATTCTTGCAGGCAGTTAGGTGTGCGCCATCAAGTACATATGCGGCGATATCGGGACGCTCGACCCTGTGACGCGTCTCAGGCCTGGCGAGACAGTGTATTGCGGTGTGCTGGCGAGCATCAGCCTGGCAAGGCGAGAGCTGAAACCGCACCCTCCAGTGCTCCGACACACATCGTTGTCACATGCCATCTACCAGAGATGGCATGGTCGCGTGGCGGACACCAGAAACGCGGGTAGCCGAGGAGGGACAATCGGTCAGTGAGCGACCCGACTGGTGCCATCGACAGTCATGATGCGAACTCGCTCGCCGACACGGAAGACTTCGTTTTCTTGTACCTGCTGTACATAGGCGCGCAGTGTACCGTCATCTTCCCGCACAGTGATCTCGACGCCCTGGGTGCGAGTCAGTCCTTCTTCGGTAGCGGCACCCAGGAGGCCGCCCGCGACGGCGCCGATCACAGCGGCAACTGCCGAGCCGCGCCCACCGCCTATACCGCTGCCAGCTACACCGCCGATCACCGCACCAGCGCCAGCACCTACGGGGGTCTTGGTACCCTCGATCTTCACGGGACGCAGCATCTCGATAGTGCCGAGACGCACGGTCTGTACTTTACGGGCCTCTTCACGGCTGTAGCTATCGCCACTGAGATTGGAGGCGCAGCCACCGAGTGTGAGGCTGAGAACAACGAGAGTGGCTACTAACAGCTTGGATTCATGCATGGGTTTTCTCCGGTTGAGACCATTATTAGACAGTGCACGCCGCCGGCTGTCATCCGCAAGACCGCCTGCCTAAGGACTTAGCATGAGTCTAGGGAAACCTTTGCGCCAGAGAGCCGCGAGCACACCTCCGTCGACCGAACGACGCTGCCGCCTTGCCGGGTGCGACATCGGGTCAGATTTGCAGTCACCGCAGGCTAGCGCAGGATGGAACAACCCTATCGAGACCCCCTTCATGGACTACTTCATAGTCGCCGTCACCACCATCGCCGGGCTGTACTTCCATTGGTGGATCTACGTACGCATCCGGCGCTGGATGGATCGAGACCTGGCGCTGTCCATGGCGGCAGGTGATCCGGCCATGCAAACCTACATGCTGGAACGCCTGACCGAGGCCAAGGCCCAGGGCATCAGCCGTGGACAGTTGGAAGACTGGTTGCACCATGCGGCCTGCGAGTACTTGCAGCGCCGCGGCTAACCCCGAGCCATTCTCCAGACCCTGGCGACATCGCAGGCTCGCGCCTGCAACTCGGTGGCGGCATGCGTCATGGACTGCTCCAGGCTCTGAGGGCCAGGGCTGAGCGCGAAGGCCGCGTCGATACCAGCGCCATAGAGCGCCTGGTAGCCCTCCCCCAGACTGCCAGCCAGGGCCAGCACGGGCACACCCGCGGCCTGGGCCAGACGCGCCACGCCGACGGGAGTCTTGCCATGCAGGCTTTGCGAATCCAACCGCCCTTCACCGGTGATCAGCACATCGGCCCCTTTCAGGGCATCGGCCAATCCAGAGAGTTCGGCGACCAACTCGATACCAGGACGGAAACGCGCCCCCAGGAATGCGCGGGCAGCAAAGCCCAGCCCTCCCGCAGCACCGGCACCGGGGAAACGGCTGTGGTCCTCGCCGAGCACAGCACTGGCCACCTCGGCGAAATGCGCCAGCGCGGCATCCAGGGTCTCGACCTGATCGGCATGCGCGCCCTTCTGCGGACCGAACACCCAGGACGCGCCGCGCGGCCCACAGAGCGGATTGTCAACGTCGGCAGCGATCAGCATCTCGACATCGTCCAGACGCGGGTCCATGGCGGAAAGATCGATATGCACCAGGTCGGCCAGTGCCGCACCGCCCGGGGTTAACGGATTGTCGCAAGCATCGAGAAAACGCACGCCCAGCGCCTGCAGCAATCCCGCACCACCATCGTTGGTGGCGCTACCACCGAGACCAAGGATGATGCGGCGGGCCCCTGCATCGAGGGCGGCGCGAATCAGCTCGCCGGTCCCGAAGCTACTGGTGAGCGAGGCATCACGCTGCTCGCGCGGCACCAAGTGCAGACCGCTGGCAGCAGCCATTTCCAGCACGGCGCACCGCTCCTCTCCCAGCCAGCCCCAATGGGCAATCACTGGCTTGCCCAGAGGGCCGCTCACCCGGCATTCACGCCTTTCGCCTCCGGTCGCGGCCAGCACGGCATCCACCGTACCCTCTCCGCCATCAGCCATCGGACGCTGCAACACCTCTGCCTCAGGGAAGACCTGAAGCCAGCCACGGGCAATGGCCGAAGCTACCTCAGGCGCAGAGAGGCTTTCCTTGAACGAGTCGGGAGCGATGACGACCTTCACGCCGGCATCAGGGCGCCAAGCGCTCGCGCAGCCAGGCGTCATCCAGCAGGCGGTAGTTGAGGCGATCATGCAGGCGGCTGGAGCGGCCCTGCCAGAACTCGATGCGCTCCGGTAGCAGGCGATAGCCACCCCAGTGCGGCGGACACGCTGGCGCACGGTCGAGGAAGCGGCGCTCGGTATCGGCCAGCAGCTCCTGCAGCTCCTCGCGGTCACGGATCACCCTGCTCTGCGGCGAGGCCCAGGCACCCAGGCGACTACCCAGCGGGCGAATCTGGAAGTAGGCATCGGACTCTTCCACGGAGACCTTCTCCACCCGACCCTCAATGCGTACCTGGCGTTCGAGGCTGGGCCAGAAGAAGGTCATGGCGGCGAAAGGCTGAGCCGCCAGCTGCTCGCCCTTGGCGCTGTCGTAGTTGCTGAAGAAGGTGAAGCCACGCTCGTCGAGCCCTTTGAGCAGCAGTATCCGGCAGTGCGGACGGCCCACTTCGTCCACCGTGGCCAGGGTCATGGCATTGGGCTCCACTGGCAACTGCTCGGTCTTCACCGCCTCGTCGAACCACTGGCGGAACAAGGCAAAAGGCTCGCCTGGCGCATCGGCCTCACTGAGACCGTCGCGGGTATAGTCGCGACGCATATCGGCAATGGACTGGGACACACGACTATCCGGGGTGCGGCTATCCGACATGAGGCAATCCTCGAAATTGACCCCGCCAGCTTACTGCGACTTGTCCTTGTTTTTTTGATCTGCGACAACTTGCGCCACCGGCATCGCGGCGGTAGCCGGTGCCGGCTGATTGTACTGGGCCAGCAGCGCGACCAGGGTCTTCTGCGGGGTCAGCACGATTTCCACGCGGCGATTCAGGGCACGGCCCTGGACGCTGTCGTTGGCGGCGCGCGGCATGTCCGAACCGACTCCCTTCAGCAACAGGCGGTCGCGCTGCAAACCGCTGAGGCGGAAGATCGACGCCACCGCCTTGGCCCGGTCCTCGCTGAGCTTGCGATTGTCCTCAACCTTGCCGGTGCTGTCGGCATGGCCAAGGATCAGCACGCCGGTAAGCTTGTCGGCCTCGAGAATCTTGGCGACCTTGGTGAACGGGCCAAGCACCGCCGGCATCAGCATGCTCGGGCGATCCGGATTGAACGAACTCTCCACCGGAGCAGTGACGACCAGCACGTTCTCACGACGCTCCAGCTCCATCTTGCTGTCTTGCAGTGCCAGCTTCAGGCGCGGCTCGTACTCATCTAGCCAGGCGTTGGTGACCTCATGGTCGATCTTGGGAGGTGCCTTCTTGACGACGGCGGCCTTGCTGTCGCCGCCGAACGGCCACCAACCGCTGGTACCAGTGGACCTTTCCGAGTTACCGGCACAGGCGGTGAGGCTCAGGCAGCAGAGCAAAACAAGAGATTTCTTATGCATGGTCAGATCTTCCCCCAAGCAAGTTACAGGCATTGACCCAACGTTCGCGCCAATCTCTGCGCGCGTGGGTCCATAAGTACGTATGGTCCGAGACTGTTGGTGACGAAACCGAAGGCGATATCGCATTCGGGGTCGGCAAAACCCACCGATCCACCCGCTCCAGGGTGACCGAAAGCCTTCCGGCCAAGGCCGTAGGTGGCATTCGCCACCTCTGGCTGATCGAGCATGCAGCCCAGTCCCAAACGGGTCTGGGTCAATAGGGTGCGATCTTCACCGCAGGAGTGTTCGCGAGTCATTTCGCCGAGCAGCTCAGGCTCGAGCAGGCGCCCATCCAGCAGCGCCGCGTAGAAGCCGGCCAGGGCGCGCGCATTGCCGTGGCCATTAGCCGCCGGCTGCTGCATGCGCCGCCACTCCGGCTTGTTGGTGCTGGTGAGGATGGACGGAGGATTGGCGAAGGCACGGGTGGTCAGCGAAGCCGGCTCACTCATCATGCACTTGAGCAGGCGCTGAGCAGCGGCATCGCCCATGTCACCCTTCTTGCGAGCGATGTGGGCAACGCGGGGAAACTCCGACTCGTCCAACCCGACATGGAAATCCAGTCCCAATGGCTTGGCGATGCGGGCGACGATGGACTCACCGGGCCCACGCCCCTCCACCCGGCGCAGCAGTTCGCCGACCAGCCAGCCATAGGTGATGGGCGAGTAGCCGTGGGTTTCACCAGGCGTCCACCAGGGGCGCTCTGCAGCCAGGGCAACGGTCATCTGTTCCCAGTCGTACAAGGCTTCGGCCGGCAGCGGCGCGTGCAGGGCCGGCAGTCCAGCGCGGTGGCTGAGCAGCTGGCGCAGGGTCACGCCCTCCTTGCCTGCAGCGGCGAACTCGGGCCACCAGCGTACGATTGGGGCATCCAACTCCAGCTTGCCCTGCTCCACCAGCTGCAGGGCGGCGACGGCGGCGAAGGTCTTGGTGCAGGAGAACAGGTTGAGAATCGTGTCGGTGTGCCAGGCTTCGGCGCCGTCCTTGTCGGCCGTACCGGCCCAGATATCGACGACGGTTTCTCCGCCGATCTGCACGCACAGGGCGGCGCCTCGTTCCTGCGGGTCGTCGAAGAGTTCGACAAAAGCGTCTTTCAGCGCTTCGAAGCGCAGGTCGAAATGGCCCTGGATCTGCAACCTGGTATTCCTCGGTCTGAATGGCCGGCATTGTTCCAGTCCCGGCCGCACATGTGAATCCTGGCGCTTCGTCCAAGTCGCGCCGCCAGACCAACGGTCCCTTATGAAATCAGGGCTTAGGGGCTGTGTCGGGCTTTGGCATTAACTGCTCGGGAACCTTCAGGTTAGCCTTGCGCACCGCTTCTACGAAACCCTGCCAGGGCCGATCGGTGATACCGACCAGGCCGAAGTGGCCGTTCTCGCCATCGAGCAAGCGGCCGCTGGCCGGCTGATCCAGATACTGGAACCAGTGCACGCCGACAATGGCGGGCTCCTCCAGGGCCTTAGCCAGGAAGTTGGCATAGGCCGGCCCACGCTCCTCTTCCTTGTAGGTCTCAGCCACGCCGCCCCAGAACGGCCCGCGATCACGGCTACCGAAGTGGAATTCGGTGACCAGCAGCGGCTTGTCCAGTGCGCGCAACGTGGCGAAATCGTAGCCGTGCTGCGGCTCCTTGACGTAGAAGTTGAAGCTGAGCACATCGCAGTACTCGGCACAGGCCTCGATCGCCTCCGGGGTGGCAATGGCAAAGCGGCCACCTAGCAGCATGTGGTTAGGCGAATGCCACTTGAGCGACTCGGCAATGGTCTTGAAGTAAGTGGTGGCAAAGAGGCGCTGGAAGCTCTGCAGATCCTTCTCGATCTGCGGGAATTCGGCACTCGGCAGCGGTGCTTCAAAACCCGGGTCCTCCATCAGCTCCCAGGCCTTGAGCTCAATGCCCCAGGCCTTGGAGAGACCGTTCTGGTTACGATACTTGTCGCGTAACTGTTTGAGGAACGCACGCTTGGCCGGCACGTCGGTGGTCAGGCGCAGCGTGCCGTAGGCCAGTGCGTAGCGAGACTTGGGATCATCGCCAGGGGCCGCCCAGGCCAACTCGTTGTCGGCGAAGAAACCGAGCAACCAGGGGTCGTCACGACGATCACGAGTGGCAATGGCGATGGCCCGCTCGGCCGCCATGGCGAAACGCGGGTCGAACGGGTCGGGCATGCCACCCCACCAGTCGTGACCGGTACTGATGGTGGCGTAGTCGCCGGAGATCGACAGCGGCACCGTGTACGGCATGCGCTGGGCGCGGGCCAGGGTATCGTCACTCCAATTGCCCAGGCTGTTGAAACCCCAGGCCTGCAGACGGTCGAGCGAATGCTGGGTCCAGCGGTCGGCGTTGAAGCCTGCCGGCGGGCACGGTGCCAGTTCGGCAGGCGCCGGTGTAGCGGCCAGCGGCGGCTGTGCCGCATGGCAGGGTTCAGCATGAGTACGTTGCAGGTTGGCGCGGTAGAAGTCGTACCAACGACCGTGGTCGAAGGAGCGACCACGGCTCGCGCCGCTGTCACTGCGGCTGTCCCGCTCGCCGTAATAGGCAGCCAGAGCATCTCCGTCCTTTGGCAATGCGGAGAACATGGACTCACGGCCCTCCACATAGGTCTGGCTCTGCCAGGCGCTGACCGCGTTGACCCCCAGCGAATAGAACGGGTGGCCTTCGGGTGTCACCAGGAACCAGCGACCATCACGCTTCTCGGTACGGAAAAAACCCTTGGCCTCGAAGCTCGGGCCGCTCAGCCAACCGCCGAACTTGTCCCGCTGCGGACGCTCGACCAGCCAAGCCTTGAGCTGGTCGCTTTCGCGTGAGGCCGCCTCACGCAGCTGCTCGTCCTTACTGACTTTCTCCGGCCACTGGCCGCGGCTGTACTGCCCCCAGGCATCGATGATGCCGGTGTATGCGGCCTGCTGCGCGGCATCGCCGGCCTGCACGCCGAAGCGGCCGAGCAGGATGCTCTGCGGTGCGTCCGTCTGGCTCATGCTCATGGTCACGGCGCTGACCGCGGCCTTGCTCAGCTCGCCCTCTACGGTCTCGGCCAGCAATACGCGCTGGCCCTCGATACTGACCGGCATGGGCGGCGCAGCGCGCATGCCGTGGGCTCGCGGCGTCGTGGCGGCGAGCGGAATCAGCAGCGTCTGTGCCGGACCGGCCGGCAGGGCGATGCGACTGGTCAAGACCTTGCCATCGCTGCTCTCTATATGGATTTCGAGGGTAATGGCCCAATCCATGGCGTTCTGCAGGCGCAGACTCATGGCACCAGCCTGCGACCAGTCCCAGACACCAGCCTGCGGGCTGAGGCGAAGGCTGGGGCTCTCGGCAGCACTGAAGGTGAAGCGGCGCAGCACCTCGCCTTCGGGCGTGGGCTCGGCGGTCAACTCGGGGAAACTGGCGGACTGATTCTCGACCTTCACCACGTCGGTGGGTTTGATGAAACTGAAGAGGGTCTGCTGCCCTTCCGACGCAGCCAGCGCGGGTGTGGTGATAGTCAGGGCAAACACGAGGGGCAACGAACGGTGAATCATACGAACAGGCACTCCGAAAGATGCCCAAGTAGACACTAGAGGGACCATAGATGCCACCCCGGATGCTTAACGCGATCAGGCTTGCCGAGGCTCAGGCGATCTCGCGGCGAAACGGTGGCAACGCGTTGAGGATGGCCTTGCCGTAACGTTGGGTGACCACGCGACGATCCAGCAGGGTGATCGTGCCTCGGTCCGCCTCGGTGCGCAGCAGACGGCCGCAGGCCTGGACCAGACGCAAGGAAGCATCGGGCACGGCGATTTCCATGAACGGATTGCCGCCACGCGCCTCGATCCATTCGGCCAGCGCAGCCTCCACCGGGTCGTCAGGCACCGCGAAGGGAATCTTGGCGATTACCACGTGCTCGCAGTAGGCACCTGGCAGGTCTACGCCTTCGGCGAAGCTGGCCAGGCCGAACAGCACGCTCTCCTCGCCGTCGTCGACCCGCGCCTTGTGCTTGTTCAGTGTCTCCTGTTTGGACAGGTTGCCCTGGATCAGCACGCGCTTGCGCCAGTCGCGGTCGAGGCCGTCGAACACGTCCTGCATCTGCTTGCGCGAGGAGTACAGCACCAACGTACCGCGAGCGCCCTTCACCAGCTCCGGCAGATCGCGAACGATGGCCGCGGTGTGGGCAGCGGCATCGCGCGGATCGGCCTTGAGGTCCGGCACGCGCAGCACGCCCGCATCGGCATGGTGAAACGGACTGGGTACTACAGCGGTGACCGCCGCCTTGGGCAGGCCGGCGCGCATACGGTAACGATCGAAGGTGCCCAGCGCTGTCAGGGTCGCCGACGTCACCAGGGCGCCATAGGCGACGTTCCACAAGTTACGGCGCAGGGTCTCGGCGGCCAGGATGGGGCTGGCGTTGACCTCGATATCGAACAGCGCACCGCTGTCGGCCAGAGTCAGCCAGCGTGCCATCGGCGGACTGTCCTCCGGGTCTTCTACGGTGAAGGCCGTCCACAGTTCCCAGTTGCCTTGGGCACGCGCCAGCAGGCTGCCGAACAGCGGGTACCATTCTTCGGCCTGGTGGCTGGCCAGGCCGGTGCTGCTGCCCTCGTCGTCCATGGCCTGTTTGAGCAGCTCGGTCAGGCGGGTGAAGACGTCGGTAAGCTTGGAGAAGCCCTTCTTCAGCTCAATGCCCAACTCGCGCAAATGCTCCGGCACCACGCCGCCCTCGAAGCGATGACGCGGGCGCTCGCGACCCTCCATATCCTCGCCGGCGCGAAAGTCGGCGAGCTGTTCACAGGCGCTGAACATGAACTGCTGCTGGGTACGCAGCTCCCTGGTCTGCTCCGGCACCATTTCGATCAGGCGACCGAGATCACCGGGCAACGGATGCTGAGCCAGCAGCTTGGTCAGGTTCTTCTCCACCTGGCCGAGCCAGTCAGCGGTGCTGCGCAAACGGGTGAAGTGGGCGAAATGGCCGATGGCCTTGTCCGGCAGGTGGTGGCCTTCGTCGAACACGTAGAGCGTCTCGCGCGGGTCCGGCAGCACGGCACCTCCGCCCAGAGCCAGGTCAGCCAGGACCATATCGTGGTTGGTGACGATGACATCGACCTTGGTCATGCCCTCGCGCGCCTTGTAAAAGGCGCACTGCTGGAAGTTCGGGCAATGGCGACTGGTGCACTGGCTATGGTCGGTGGTCAGAGTACTCCAGACCTGATCCTCGAGCTCCTCCGGCCAGCTGTCACGATCGCCGTCCCAACGGTTGCCGGCGAGCTTCTCGATCATCTTGCCGTAGAGCTTCTGGCTGTGCTCGTCGACGTCGATGTGAAAACCTTCTTCCTCGAACATCCGCGCAGTGGCACCTTGCACCTGCCCTTCCTGCAGCAGCATGTCCAGCTTGGACAAACACAGGTAGCGGCCACGTCCCTTGGCCAGGGCGAAGCTGAACTGCAGACCTGCGTTGCGCATCAGGTCCGGCAAGTCCTTGTGAACGATCTGCTCCTGCAGCGCCACGGTGGCGGTGGCGATGACCAGACGCTTGCCGGCAGCCTTGGCAGTGGGAATGGCCGCCAGGCTGTAGGCTACCGTCTTGCCGGTGCCGGTACCTGCCTCTACCGCCACTACTGCGGGCTCGCCATCACGCTGGCCTTCGTCATTGTGCTTGATCGTTCCCAGTACCTTGGCCACCTCGGCGATCATAAGACGCTGGCCATAACGGGCCTTGAGCCCCTTGGCCTCGAGGAAACGGCTGTAGGCGCCCTGGATCTGGGACTTGAGTTCGGAACTGAGCATGGGCGCGAAAAGGCTGGATAAATTTTCAGTAGTTTACCGATAGGTTATGCTCGCGCGCCATCCCGCGACCGAGACTCCCGATGACTGTCTTCTCCGCCCTCTACGCCCTGCACACACTGGCCGCCCTGATCTGGGTCGGCGGCATGTTCTTCGCCTGGATGATTCTGCGTCCGGCAGCCGTGTCCAAACTGCAGGCGCCAGAGCGCCTGACATTGTGGCTGGAAGTATTCCGCCGCTTCTTCGTCTGGGTATGGATCGCCGTAATGATTCTGCCGGTATCCGGCATGGGCATGCTGCACCTGCGCTTCGCCGGCTTCGAGGCAGCACCACGTTATGTGCAGGTGATGATGGGGCTGTACCTAGTGATGCTGGCCCTGTTCCTGCGCGTTCAGGTCTTGCTGCTGCCGCAGCTACGTCGGGCCATCGATGATCATGACTGGCCAGCGGGTGGCGAAGCGCTGGGGCGCATCCGCCGGCTGGTAGGCAGCAATCTGCTGGTTGGTTTGGCACTGGTCGCCATCGCCGCAGCTCGCCCTACCTTCTGATTGAGCCGAATCGGCTCCCGCGCCGCTGTAGTGGCAGCGCGGGAGCAGATCATCGCCAGAAGTGCTGTTACCCCCAATGAGGTCAGGGTCGTGCTTCGACCTCGGCCTCAACACGGCGGTTGACTGCACGACCATCATCGGTGCCATTGTCAGCCACCGGCTTGGATTCGCCGTAACCCACCGACGACACCCTGTCCCCCGACACGCCATACCGATTCACCAGCTCATCACGCACGGCATTGGCTCGTCGCTCCGACAGACCTTGGTTGTATGCATCGGAGCCAACGGAATCGGTGTGCCCCTCGACTGTGGTAGAGGTCTGCGGGTACTGACTCATGAAGTCGGCCAAAGCCTTGATGTCGGCCTGACTTTCTTCCTTGACCACCGACTTGTCGAAGTCGAACTTGACGTCGAGCTCGACGCGTACCGAATCACCTGCCGCGGCCACGGGCTCGGTAGAGGTGTCGGGAGCGGCATCCGGATAGGTGGGCAGCGGACAACCGTTGTGCCGTACCGGAGTGTTGGGCGGGGTATCGGGGCAACGGTCGCGACGATCAAACACTCCGTCGCCATCTTCGTCACCGTCCTGGGCATAGCAGATCAGAGTTCCGATGACCGCACCGGCCACGGCACCTCCAGCTGCCCAGGTAGAACTTTCGATTGCGCCAAGACCTCCTCCGGTCAGGCCGCCAATCGCCGTGCAAATGGGCCAGTTCCCTTGATTGAGCGGCGCATCTCCCGTACTGGAAGTCGTGGCGCAACCAGAAAGAACACTGCTGACCAAGAGAAGGGGTACAGCTGCCCTTGCGAGTCTTCTCATGGCGAGTCTCCTGTGTCACCGGTTCGATTACCGGTAACACAGGAGTAAAGACCCGTCCCCCAAAGTGTACAAGCCCGTCCCGGGGGACGACTGCGCGTTCCGCTGCAGCCGCCAGGCCGGGATAGGATTACTCAGGGGCGAGCTTCGACCTCGGCTTCCACGCGACGGTTGATGGCACGACCCTCGGAGGTGGAGTTGTCAGCTACCGGGCGGCTTTCGCCATAACCTACCGAGCTCACACGATCACCGCCCACGCCATACTGGTTGACCAGTACGTCTCGCACGGCATTGGCACGGCGCTCGGACAGACCCTGGTTGTAAGCGTCGGTACCGACGGAGTCGGTATGCCCCTCAACCACGGTGCTGGTAGCCGGGTATTGGCTCATGAAGTCAGCCAACGCTTTGATGTCGCCCTGGCTTTCTTGCTTGACCACGGACTTGTCGAAATCGAACTTGACGTCCAGCTCGACACGAACCGGCTCAGCAGGCTCGGACTCGGGTACGGCAACCTCTTCGACCACCATTTCCTCGACCACCGCCACCTGCTCATCGGCACCGTGAACCCAGCAGTAGGAGGCCGCTACGCCGGCACCTACCAGTGCGCCCCAGCCTGCCCACTCGGAGCTTTCGATGGCGCCAAGCGCAGCACCTGTCACACCACCCACAGCCGCACAGGTCGGCCAATCAGTTTTCTGGATACCGGCACAACCGGTCAGCAGGCCGCTTGCCAGGATCAGGGGTACAGCTTTCCTTGTGATACTCATCTTTTTAGGTCTCCTGTAGGGAATCGGCATCTAACCGACAGCAAAGAAGTAAAGATCGCTTCCTTACTATCTGCCAGTTATAGGCACTGTTCGCGCCAAGTTCCAAATACTTTGTCCACCGCGTTAGTCTTTGCGTTCACATTTCAGACATTTTCCCCATGAACCAGACCTTTTCCGACCGCACTCCACAACAGGCGCTGGCCGCGCTCCTCGACCTGCAAGCCCCGCCGCGCCTGTTGGTGGTCTCCTCCAGCCAGTTGCCTGCCGTGACGGCATTTCAACAGGCTCACCCGGACAGCCTGGTGAGCCAAACGCCGGCAGCCCCCTTACCAGCATCGCTCGCGGGACAGCGCTACGACCTGGCCGTGCTCGCCGATTGCCTCGAACACCTACCCCATCGCACCGGTTTGGAGCTACTGGGCGGCATTCGCAACCTCAATGCCAGCCGTCTGGCCGTGCTGGTCGACCTGAACGCCTGTGGCTGGCAGGAAACCGATCTGTTCGCCCTGGCGCTGCAAGTCAGCGAGAGCTTTCAGCGCGAGGGACAGGTTCTCACCCTGTTCACCTACGATCTGCGCGACTACAAACAGGTGCCGGACTGGCTGAACGCCAAGTTCTGGGCCAATCCGGAAAATTTCGGCAAATACTGGTGGTGACTCTATGAGCCAAGCCTGTCCCTGCGGCAGTGGCACCCCACTAGAGGGCTGCTGCGGCCACTATCATCTGGGCACACCGGCGCCCAGCGCCGAGCACCTGATGCGCTCGCGCTACAGCGCCTACGTACTAGGGCTGGTCGACTATCTGGTCGGCACCACGCTGCCGGCCCAGCAAGCCGGGCTCGACAGTGATGGCATCCGCGCATGGAGCCTGGGCAGTACATGGCTGGGGCTCGACGTAGAAGCAAGCGAGCTGATCGGAGCCCAACCCGAACATGCCTTCGTGACGTTCAGCGCACGCTGGCACGACGGTAGCGGCGAGCACAGCCACCGCGAGCGCTCGGCGTTCGTCCAGCACGATGGTCGTTGGTATTTCATCGACCCCACAGTGCCCCTGAAGGCTGGACGCAACGATCCCTGCCCATGCGGCAGCGGGCAGAAATTCAAGAAATGCTGCAGCCCTTACCTGGGCTAGACCTACGCGAAAAGTCTGCTTCATTTGTAGCCAGAGCCCGGCAGGAGCTGAGGCCAACAAGGAGCAGTAGATGAAGCACAAGCACAGTGGAGTGGTGGCCAGTCTGGCCACCTTGTTGTTCATCGGGCCCCTCCAGGCGGGAATTGCCCAGGCGGCCGACGCTCAAGTCAATCTGGGCAGCAGCGAGCGGGTAACCAGGTTGTTCGCCTACCCGAACAATTGTGGCGTGATCTGCTACCGCGACTGGACGCTCGAACAAACCGCCGAGCACTACCTGAAACAGAGCCTGGAGCGCGATGGATACGCCGACGCCACGGTCAAGGTCAGTCGCACCAACGACACGCTCTCCGCTGCGTTCACCGGCGTTCCCGCCAACTACGGCACGCCCCTGACCAACCTGCTGAATGCCGGAGACCTGGCCTTCGACGGCGCCAGCAAACTCAACGGCGACGGCAAATGGCAGTACAGCTGGTACTTCTTCCTGCCGCTGGGGATGGCCCTGGACAATCGCAAGAGCGTGGAGCTACTGCACTTCCCACCGGACTATTCCCTGACTCAGGCCCAGGACTATCTGGAATCCAAGACCACGGACCGGTGGGCATCGCTGCTGACAGAAAATGGAGTTACGGCGGAACAGACTCCGGCCTACCAGACCATCATCGACATCGCCCCAATCGCTGCACCGGCCAGCGCCGGCGGCGACCTGGAGGGGGTCTACGACTACTTCACCGACTACCAGAAGACCATGGTCGCCCAACTCACCGACGGAGATGGCACGCCCCTACCCTTGGTCGCCTTCGGCGGACCGGTGCGTAGCTGGGTCAACAGCCAGTACAAGGTGAATATCGGCGTATTAGGCCTGGACGAGATAGCCCCAACGCCGGGCCAGAATGTGCCAGTGCTCGGAGCCAACCACCCGAGCTACATCTGGTACGCGGCCGATCCGGAGAACTATGGCGGTGATCAGCAAAAAGCCGACGCCGCCGGGCTCAAGGTGATGGGCCAGGACATCAGTGCCGCCTGTTGGCAGGCTGGCATGGGGCAGAATCCCGCTGCCGACCCGCAACAGACGCTAAATGCCTGCACGCAGAAGTGGCAGGTAACGGACAAAACGCAGACCTGTGAGTTGTTCTATACCTCGGTGCGCAACCTCACTCCCGTCCAGGCAAAAACCGCATGTGCCGGCAGCAGCTGACATCAGGAGCAACAAGGCCCGCATATGCGGGCCTTGTTCATCACTCTTGCAACTTGAGATGCGAAGTATCAGGCGGCGGGCCGGACGGGGCGGTCTTGGCCTGGCCCATATCGCTACCGGCCGGAGCCAGGCTGAACTGCGAAAAGTCCACTTGCGGTGGCTGGGCCTCGGGCTTGGCGTCCTGCAGATCAGCGCCAACCGGTGCGATACCGAAGTCCGGCGCCTCCACGTCGCTGAAAGCAGCCATGTACTCATCACGAGGAATGACACGAGCCGAGCTGCCACTCTTAACTGGCGCTGCAGCTGCAGAAGGTATCGGCGCAGCTACTGGAGCAGGAGCCGGAGGCGGCGGAGCCATCTCCACCTCTTCTACCTGCAGCGGCTGGACAATGGCCAAGGCGCCGGCTCGCTCCATGGTCGCCCGGTATTTTTCGGCGCCTGCAGCATCCAGATTGCTCTTGATCACTATGCGCCGTCCGGAAAACAGCAAGGCTATGCGCTGGGCATCGGCCTGGAACAGCCGCCCCAGGTTTTCCTTCACCTGCTCCAGCGCCGCACCTGGCACCACCTGCCCGGCAAAGGCGATCTCATAGAGGCTCATGGTCACACTCCTGTCCAATTCGATGCCCAGTATGGCGCAGTTTTTTTCTGGTAACAGCAGGTGGCTGCCAAGCAGCCGCTTGTTACACTGGGGCGTCAATCGGAGTAATGCAATGTTTTCACAGGCGCGAAACAGTATCATCGCCCTGACGATATTCATCGGCCTGCAGGCAGGCCTTACGGGATGCACCAGCTGGTTCAGTGGTGATTTCCAGGACCCGGAAGTCCACCTCGTCAAAGTCGATGTCATCAAGGCCAAGCTGCTGGAACAACAGTTTTCGCTGCGCTTTCGCGTCGTCAACCCCAATGGCTTCGAATTACCCATACGCGGCCTGAGCTATGACATCGAGCTCAACGGCATACCGCTGACCGAGGGAGAATCCAGCGAGTGGATCAACGTGCCTGCCCACGGCCGCCGCGAATTCGAGGTGCCGGTGCGGACCAATCTGTGGCGCCACCTCAAAGGCGTGGTCAAGGCGCTGGAGGACACGGACAAACCGATCAGCTATCGCCTTCGTGGCAAGGTCAAGACGGGTGTCCTGTTCGGCCGCAACGTGCATCTGCAGCGCAATGGCGAGATAATCCCCAGCGATTACATCCCGGAGTAGCTTCATGACTCAGCAGCCTCATGTTCACGGCCCCGACTGCAACCACGACCATGACCATCACCACGATGACGACGGCCACGTGCACGGCCCGCACTGCAACCATCATCACCAGGAGCCGGTGCGCAACCCATTGAAGGAAGTCGGCCGTAACGACCCCTGCCCCTGCGGCAGCGAGAAAAAGTTCAAGAAGTGCCACGGCGCCTGACCTGAACTCGCCCGGCAGGGTGCAATGCCCTGCCAAGCCCCTACTCCCCGCGGCTTCCGCCCTCTACAATTCGCCCCATCGTCCGCCTCCCTGCGCCAGGAGCCAGTCATGGGTTCGCGCCTCATCTTCCGACCTCTGTTCGTCGCCGCTGCCGCGACCCTGTGCAGCACCCTGTTCCTCAGCGGTTGCCAGTCTTTCCTCAATGGCCGCTACGCCGACAGCGTGCACCCGGACCAGGGCATCGTCCGCGTCCAGGGCCTGGCGCAGAGCGTGGTGGTACGGCGCAATGCGCTGGGCATGCCACTGATCGAGACCACCACCTTCCATGACGCCCTGTTCACCCTGGGCTACGTGCACGCCGCCGACCGCCTCAGCCAGATGGTCGGCATGCGCCTGCTGGCCGAGGGCCGCCTGGCCGAGATGAACGGCCCCGGCGTGCTGGAAATCGACCGTTTCATGCGCACCGTCAACCTGCGCGCCAGCGCCGAGGTGCTGTACAAGAACGCCTCGCCGCGGATCAAGAAGTTCTTCGAGGTCTATGCCCGCGGCGTCAACGCCTACCTGTTCCGCTACAAGGACAAGCTGCCGATGGACCTGGCCGAGAGCGGTTACCGCCCGGCCTACTGGAAACCGGAAGACTCGGTACTGCTGTTCTGCCTGCTCAACTTCGGCCTGTCGGTCAACCTGCAGGAAGAGATCGCCGCCCTCACCCTCAGCGACAAGGTCGGCGCCGACAAGCTGGCCTGGCTGCTGCCGAGCTACCCGGACGAGCCATTGCCGTTCGACGAAGCCGAGAAACTGCGCGACCTGAACCTGGCCGGCAAGATTCCGGGCCTGGCCGCAGTAAACAACGCCGCCGGCCAGGTGGCGGCACTGAACATGCTCGGCGTCGCCGCTTCCAACAACTGGGCCATCGCCCCGCAGAAGAGTCGCAGCGGCAAGAGCCTGCTGGCCAACGACACCCACCTGCCGCTGTCGATGCCCTCGATCTGGAATTTCGTGCAGATCCGCTCGCCGAAATTCCAGGCCGCCGGCGTGTCCATTGCCGGGGTGCCGGCCGTGGTCGCCGGCTTCAACGGCAAGCTGGCCTGGGGCATGACCATGGTCATGGGCGACAACCAGGACCTGTTCCTCGAGAAGGTCAAACGCGAGGGCGGCCGCCTCTACTACCAGGCCAACGGCAAGTGGCAGCCGGCTCGTGAGCGCCAGGAAACCTTCTTCATCAAGGGTCAGCGGCCGATTCGCGAGACCGTCTACGAAACGCGCAACGGCCCGCTGCTCAACTCGGCGCTGGGCGAACGCAAATCACCTCTGCAACCTTTGCAGATGTCCAGCGGTTACGGTCTGGCCCTACGCAGCATCCAGGGCGAGACGGATCGCTCGATCGATGCCTTCTTCGACCTGTCCCGCGCCCAGTCAGTGGAACAGGCCTTCGAAGCCACCCGCGAAGTGCGCGCCATGGCGCTGAACATCGTGTTCGCCGACGCCCAGCACATCGGCTGGCAGGTCACCGGTCGTTACCCCAACCGCAAGCAGGGCACCGGCCTGGTGCCTTCGCCGGGCTGGGACGGCGCCTACGACTGGGATGGCTACGCCGACGCCATGCTGCACCCCTACGACCAGGACCCGATGCAGGGCTGGCTGGGCACCGCCAACCATCGCACCGTGCCACGCGGCTACGGCATGCAGCTGTCCAACTCCTGGTTCTACCCGGAGCGCGCCGAGCGCATCGCGCAACTGGCCGGCTCCGGGCGCCATGACCAGAAAAGCATGATCGCCATGCAGTACGACCAGACCACGCCGTTCGCCGGCAAGCTGCAGGCGATGTTCGACGCACCGGGCATGGCCGAGCCGCTGAAGAAGGCCATCACCTCCCTGCCCGCCGCCGAGCGCGCCAAGGCCGAGGAAGCCTACAAGCGCCTGATGGCCTTCGACGGCCGCATGGCGGCTACCTCTGCCGATGCAGCGCTGTACAGCGCCTTCCTTCAGGAAAGTGCCAAGGCCACCTTCCTCGACGAACTGGGCCCGGATACCAGCCCGGCCTGGCGCGCCTTGGTGGAGATCAGCAACAACAGCTATTCGGCCCAGGCCGACCACCTGCTCGGCCGCGACGACAGCCCATTCTGGGACGACGTGAAAACCGCGCAGAAGGAAGACAAGCCGGCGATCATGGCACGCAGCCTGGCCGGCGCCGTCAGCTATCTGGAAGGCAAGCTGGGCGCCAACCGCAGCGCCTGGCAGTGGGGCAAGCTGCACCAGTACAACTGGACCAGCGAAGCCACCAAGATGGCGCCCTACCTGAGCGCCAGCCAGCGCAGCGGCATCGAAGCCATCAGCGGCTACCTGGATCGGGGGCCCTACCCGGCCGGTGGCGACCACGGCACCCTCAACGTGGCCGCCTACGAATGGGGCAAGGACTTCAACGTGTGGCTGATCCCGGCCATGCGCATCGTCGTAGACTTCGGCCTGGAGGAGCCGATGATCGGGGTCAACAGTTCCGGCCAGTCCGGCAACCCGGCCAGCCCGCACTACGCCGACGGCATCGACGCCTGGCTCAAGGGCGGCTACATGAGCTTCCCGTTCCAGAGCCGCAACGTCGACAAGGTCTACGGTAACAAGCGCCTGCTGCTGACCCCAGGCCGCTAACTCGTAGGCACCCGGGTCGTGCCATCGCGGTCGTCATTACACGACCGCAAGGCGAGCACCCTTGCGAGCTGTCGTTTCGCCGTCCTCACACGCCCCCCAACACACTTGAGAATCCGTTCACGAACCGCTCTGGCATGGTGCTTTCCGTTCGTCGCCACAAGCGCAGCGGCAAGCCGCCAGACGCTGCCGTTTCGCTGTTAAAAATCCGTTTCGCATCAATGCGATAGACATAGCAAAAGCAGCGTCAATTAATCGCCAATATTTGGACGCCAATATGTCGACAAACGGTAATTATCAAAGCTTCGGCTGCTCCGTATAAAGCGCGCCATGCCCGGCTCAACCATCACGCCAAGGCATGCAAGAGCATCATTCTGTGTGCGCTTACTGGCAGGGCGGCTAGGCAGTTTCAGTGTCGTGATCGACCTGCGCTCCGGATGAGTTTTCCAGTTTTTTCTCGGAGCCGTTACGCACCATGATCGACCTCAACACCTGGAACCTGACCATTCCCGTCGGCGAGCCGGCAACCACCATCACCACTCCCCTGCTCGCCTCCGGTTACCAGGACGACTACTTCAAGAACATCAACGGCACCCTGTTCTTCTGGGCACCGGTGGATGGCACCACTACCAAGAACGCCAAGTATCCGCGCAGCGAACTGCGTGAGACCTTCGCCGATGGCAAGCCGCGCAACTGGAAATACAAGGATGCCGACAACTATCTGCGCGCGACCATGAAAGTCACCCAGGTACCGTCGACCGGCAAAGTGGTGATCGGCCAGATCCACAACGTGGAGGGCGACGATCCACCCATCAAACTGCAGTACGAGTACAGCGTGTCCGCCAAGACGGGCAGCGTGACCGCGATCTATCGCCTGAAGCCGGGAATCGATACCAGCAAGGCCATCGTCCTGCGCAACGTGCCGCTGGGCCAGAGCTTCAGCTACACCATTCGCCTGACCCCGGGCGGCACCCTGGCCGTCTACGCCAAGCTGCCGACCGCAGCGCAGGTGACGTGGAGTGCCAAGCTCGACGCCAGCTGGGCGAAGCAGACCATGTACTTCAAGGCCGGCAGCTACGTACAGGACAACGTCGGCAACAACACCGAGGCTGGCAGCGCGCAGTTCACCAGCCTGAAGATCGAACACCTGTAAATGGCATCTCGCCCAGGCAGCCACAACTACCGCTGGCTACCTGGGCGAGTAACTGATCAGTTTTTAATCACATCTAGACATATTGCACAGTTAGTACGAGCTTAAACAGTTTAAAAACAGCCCTTTACAGCCGATTTATCGCACTACACTTCAAATCGAGCGGCTAACCCCGCTTCCGGCGGGGCCTTTATTAGAACCAAGAAAAGCTGCCAGGCACCTGGCCCCGCCGGCACCCTTCGCGAGGGCCACATGGGAATTGCCGCCAGCGACCTCTGCCAACATGTCATCCGCCCCACTCTGATGTACCTGGGGCGTCACTCTGCAACCGCCGAAGCCCTTCTACTGGGCACCGCCGCCAGCCAGTCGGCGCTCGGTAGCGCCCTGGACGGCACTCAAGGCCACGGCCTTTACCGCATCAGCGAATCACGCCACCAGCGACTATGGGACCTGCACCTGGCCCGCGATCCAGACTTGGCCAGCCTGGTCCGCGGACTCGCCAGCCAGCACGCCTTCCTCGCCGCGCCACATCTGGAACTCACCGTCAACCTGCGCTACGCCACCGCCATCGCCTGGATGCTCGTCGAGAGTGAAACGGCCATCCTCCCCGAGGCCGATGACCTTCATGGCCTCGCCCGGATCTGGCGCCAGGTCTTCCAGCCTCACGGCCGTCTGTGCGATTTCCTGAACGCCTGGCAGCAATGCATCCCACCCTCCCCACAGGCGGCCTGAGGCAAGAAGTCGGAACCAATTCAGTGACTTAAGAGTCACTCCCAAGCCAGCCCGCGCTTAACGAAAGTTCACAAAAACCCCGTTCCAGAGCGGTTGGCAAGGCCCGGCAAAACAGTTAGCTTGCCGCCCCCGTTTCACTGTTCGTGAGCTTCCTAATGAAAAATCTCTGGTTGAAGACTTCTCTTGCGCTCGCCGTCGGAGCGATTTCCACTCACAGCCTGGGCAACGGAATTGCCATCAACGAACAGAGCGTCAGCGGCATGGGCACCTCCTTCGCCGGTCGCGCTTCCTCTGCCAATGATGCCACCGTCCTTTTCGGCAACCCTGCAGGCCTGACCAAACTGGAACGCCCGGAAGTGGTGGGCGGATTCGGCCTGGTCAAGGCCAACGTCGACATCGATGACGCCAGCGCGAACACCGCCAAGGGCGACATGGTACCGCTGACGCCGGTGCCGTTCGGCTACTACGCCAGCCCGATCGATGATCAATGGAGCTGGGGCGTGGGCCTCTATGTGCCCTACGCGCTGATCAGCGACTACGAGAAGAGCTTCGGCGGCCGCTTCAAGGGCCAGTACAGCAAGGTGGAGGTGGTCACCCTGCAGCCGACCCTGAGCTACAAGATCAACGACAGCGTGTCCGTCGGCTTCGGCCCGACCATCAACAAGATCAAGGGCAAGCTGGTCAACAAGCTGGACAACTCCGCCGTTGGCGGCACCGGCGAGACCAAGGTCGGCGTCAAGGGCGACGACGTGGGCTATGGCTTCAACGCCGGCATCATGGTCGACATCACGGATCAGCTGACCTGGGGCCTGACCTACCACTCCAAGGTCGACTACACCCTGGAAGGCCGCACCCGCGTTACCGGCGGCACCGGACTGGTCGGTCTGTTCAACGGCGAGTACGACGGCAAGCTGGACTTCACCACGCCGGAAACCGTCGATACCTCGATCTCCTACAAACTCGACGATCAGTGGACACTCCACGCGGGCACCACCTTCACCCGCTGGAGCCGCCTGGATGAAATCGTCGTGGAAAACGAAGGCACTCCGCTGGGCATCCTCGACGAGATCGGCGAAGAGCTGAAGTGGCACGATACCTGGTCCTATGCCATCGGCGCCGCCTACCAGCTCAACCCGCAATGGGTCCTGCGTACCGGCCTCGCTCTCGACCCGTCGCCGGCCGAGAACGCCCACCGCAGCGTGCGCATTCCCGTGGGCAACCGCAAGGTGTTCTCTCTGGGTGCTGGCTGGTCGCCGAATCCGGACCTGACCATCGATGTCGCCTACTCGTACCTCCACGAGAACAGCGCCAAGGTCAACCAGCCCGCCACCGAACTGGCGGGTGTGGAGATCGCGCCAGGCTTCAGTGCCGAGTACAACAACAGCGCTCACGGCGTAGGCCTGCAGGCCAGCTACCGTTTCTGACGGTACACTGCGCCACCACGAAAAAGCCGGGCATTCGCCCGGCTTTTTCGTGGTCTGGTCTTACTGAGCGATGGCCTTCTCGATGGCCGCAATCAGGTCCTCGTCATCCGGCTTGGTCAGGCTGGAGAAGCTAGCAACCACCTTGCCGTCGCGCCCCACCACATATTTGTAGAAATTCCAGCGCGGCGCACTGCTCTGCTCGGCCAGCTCGCGGAAAAGAGGTACTGCATCGTCACCACTGACCGCCTGCGGCTCGCTCATGGCGAAGGTCACGCCATAGTCGATGAAGCAGATCTTGGCCGTTCCCTCGGAACTGTCGGCTTCCTGGCGAAAGTCATCGGACGGCACGCCGAGCACCTCCAACCCCTCCTCCTTGTAGCGCTGGTAAAGCGCCTCCAGCCCTTTGAACTGCGGCGTGAAACCGCAATGACTGGCGGTATTGACGACTATCAGCGGCTTGCCGGCGAAACGCTGACACAGGTCGATACGCTCCTTGGAGCGCAGCTGTTGCAACTCACCCTGGTCTTTCAACAGCGGCGCGCAGTCTGCCGCCCAGAGCGACGAGGACAACAGGAATAACAGGGGCAGAGAGGTGATTCGCGGCAACATGACAGCAGCTCCGAGTCATTTCATGAGTCAACGCTACTCGCCCATAGCCCGCGCGGCAATCTTCAGCACAGGCTCATGTTCAGCTGCAGCAGAGCCAACCCGCCGCGACTCCAGCCCCACCAGGCCAGCGCCAGCAGCGCCATGACCAGCAGCACCGCCAATCCCTGCCCCCACCTGCGACTCATGCCAGCTCCGCCGCTCGCAGGCGCTCAACCGGTCGTTCACGCACCGGCCAGTTGAGCGCTGCCGCCATCAGACCAAAGAGGATCGACAGCTGCCAGACCACCTCGTAGCTGCCGGTATGGTCGTACAGATAGCCTCCCAGCCAGCCGCCGAGGAAGGAGCCGATCTGGTGGAACAGGAAGACGATGCCGCCGAGCATGGACAGGTTGCGCACACCGAACAGGGTCGCCACCGTGCCATTGGTCAACGGCACAGTGGACAGCCACAGCAGCCCCATGGCCATGCCGAAGGCATAGGCACTCCACTCGGTCAGCGGTGAGTAAACGAAGGCCACGATCACCAGCGTACGCAGGAGATACAGGCCGGTGAGCAGGCGCGGCTTGGACATCCGTCCGCCCAGCCAGCCGGCGATATAGGTGCCGAACACGTTGAACAGCCCGACCAGTGCCAGCACCGTGGTGCCGACGGAGGCCGGCAGGTGTTGATCGACCAGGTACGACGGCAGATGCACGCCGATGAAAACCACCTGAAAGCCACAGACGAAGAAGCCAAGCGCCAGCAGCCAGAAGCCCGAGTGGCTGCATGCCTCCTTCAATGCGGCGCTCAGGCTCTGCTCGGCACCAGCCGGCGCAGACAGGGGAATGTCGCGAACCATCAGCGCCAAGGGGGCGATCAGGGCCACCAGCATTGCCAGCGCGAGCAAGGCAGATGACCAGCCGAGCCAGCCGATCAGCCCGAGCGTCCCAGGCAGCATGGCGAACTGACCGAAGGAGCCGGCGGCAGCGGCGATGCCCATGCCGATGCTGCGCTTTTCCGGCGGCAGCGCGCGGCCGACCACACCCAGCAATACCGAGAAGGAGGTGCCAGACAGGCCGATGCCAATCAGCAGACCGGCACTCAGCGACAATGACGACGCCGAATCTGCACCGGCCATCAGCGCCAGACCCGAAGCATAGAGCACCCCGCCGGCGACGATCACCCGTCGCGCACCAAAGCGATCGGCAATAGCCCCGGTGATCGGCTGGGCCAGACCCCATATCAGGTTCTGCAGGGCGATGGCGAAGGCGAATACCTCGCGACCCCAACCGTACTCACTGCTCATCGGCGATAGGAACAGGCCGAAGCCATGCCGCACACCCAGCGACAGGGCCAGGATCAGCGATGCTCCCACCAGCAGCCAGGCTGCCGCGCGCCATGGATTGTTCATGTCGTTGTCTCCACGGGCAACGGCCCGTCAGTCGATGGTTTCCAGATCGTCCAGCAGCAGCATCAATGCTGCTCGTTTGTCATCACCCAGGCGCCGTGCCAGCTCCTGCTGGGCTCGCTCCCAGAGCGGAGCGCCACGCTCCAGCAGGTGCTCGCCCGACTCGGTCAACACCACCTGCCGGCTACGCTGGTCGGCCCCCTCTCCCATCTGAACCAGCCCCATGCCCTCCACTACCCGCAGATTGCGGCCGAGGGTGCTGCGATCCAGACCCAGGGCCTCGGCCAGGGCCGAAATGCTCGGCCGGTCGAGGCGCTGGAGATTACGCAGCAGGGAAAATTGGGCGACATTGAGCCCAATATCAGCCAGGGCATCGTCGTAGATTCGGCTCACACCACGGCTGGCGCGGCGCAATTTGGTACAGAGGCATCGGGTCGGCAACATGAATACAGGTATATACCCGCATCAGCCGAACAGGCAGTTACAGTTACCGGAGAAGACAGCGGAACAGATGGCTCAGAGGAATAAGGCGAGGCTCAGCAGCACTGCGCATTCGGCCAGCTCCAACAGGGCGCCGGCCGTGTCGCCGGTGGTACCACCCAGGCGCGCGACAAAGGCGCGGCGCAGTAGCCAGAACACCAAAGCAGCGGCGGCCACTGCCCACACCCCACTCCAGCCCAGCAACAACATGGCCAGGCCATGACCGGCCAGCACCAGCGGCAGGTGATCGCGCGGCAGATACTCGGCCAACGCCTCGCCCAGGCCACCGGCGCGCACATAGGCGGTAGTCAGGAACAGCAACGGCAATAGCGCACGCGCCAGCCAGGGAGCCAGCAGCAGGCCGGCCCAGAATTCCCGTTCCAACAGTACGGCCAAGGCGGCGAACTTGAGCAGCAGCACTAGCAACAGCACGACCACTGCAATGGGGCCGCTGCGCGGGTCTTTCATGATCGCCAGCGTGCGCTCGCGATCACCGTAACCACCGACCCAGGCATCAGCCGTGTCGGCCAGACCATCCAGATGCAGGCCACCGGACAGCCCGACCCAGACCGCCAGCAGAATGGCCGCCTGCAGCAACGCCGGAGTGCTGCCGAGCAGCCCATGCAAGGCCAGCAGCAACCCGCCAAGCAGCAGCCCCACCAGCGGATACCACAACAGCGAACGGCCGACCTGAGCAGGCTCCGGCATACCCGCCAGCCGAACAGGCAGGCGGGTGAGGAACTGCAGGGCGATCAGCAGCGGCTGCGGCAGCATCAGGCTTCGGTCAGCTGCAGACCGGCTGCAACCTGCAGGCCATGCAGCGCGCCATAGCCCACCTCCACCTGCAGCAACTGGTTTTCCGGCAGATTGCGCGCACGCGCCAGCAACAGGCGCATCACGCCGCCGTGGGTCACCAGCAGCACACGTTTACCGTCCAGCTCGGCCTGCAGGCGCTCGACCGCGCCCAGCACGCGCTTGGCGAAGTCCTTGACCGGCTCGGCCTCAGGCGGGGTGAAACGGTAGGGATCGTTCCAGAACTTGCCGAGCGCCTCTGGATCTTCCAGCAACACCTCCGCCGAGTTGCGGCCTTCCCAGGCGCCGAAGTGCAGCTCGCGCAGATCGGCCTCGATACGCAGCGGCAAGCCGTGGGCTTCAGCGAACTGACGGGCGAAGGACTCGCAACGCTGCAGCGGCGAGCTGACCACCAAGTCCCAGCCACCCTTGCCCGCCAGGGCCAGCTGCATCTGCTGGCGGCCCTGCTCGGTCAGCGCATCGTCGCTGCTGCCACGAAAGCCGGGGCCGGCGTCGGTCACGCCGTGGCGCAACATATCCAGGGAAAGGGTCATTGCTTGTCCTCAACCAGAGCTTCAGAAAAGGTAGCCATGCCGCCGTGCAGCGCGCAGGCCAGTTTGATCAGGGGCAGCGCCAGAGCAGCGCCACTGCCCTCGCCCAGGCGCAGGCCGAGATCGAGCAGCGGCGCACCGCCGAGCTCGGCCAGCAGCGCGGCGTGGCCAGGCTCGGCGCCGGCATGGGCGAACAGCAACCAGGGCTGCACGCCAGGATTCAGGCGCACGGCGCACAGGGCCGCCGCGCTGCAGATGAAGCCGTCGACCACGGCCGGAATGCCGGCCTGGGCGCAAGCGATATAGGCGCCAGCCAGGGCCGCCAGCTCGAAGCCGCCAACCCGGCGCAGGGCCTCGAAGGGTTCAGCCAGATGAGCACCGTGCAACAGCAGGGCCCGCTCGATTACCACCCGCTTATGATTCACCCCGGCGACGCCCAGGCCGGTACCGGGCCCGGTCAGATCGACCGGATTCAGATCGCTGAGCGCGCAGGCCAGGGCGGTGGCAGCGCTGGTGTTTCCGATGCCCATCTCGCCGGCCAGCAGCAGGTCGCAACCTGCCACAAGCGCCCCCTGCGCCGCATCGCACCCGGCCTGCAGAGCGGCCGCACACTGCTCGGCCGTCATTGCCGGTTCTACAGCGAAGTTGGCGGTGCCGGCGCCCAGGCGCAGGTGACGTACGCCGGGCAGTTCGAGCGCGAGATCGATGGTGCCCAGGTCGACCAAGCACAGCGGCACACCTTGCTCGCGGGCCAGCACGCTGACGGCAGCGCCGCCGGCGACGAAGTTGCCGAGCATCTGCGCGGTCACTGCCTGCGGGTAGGCCGACACACCCTCGGCAACCACGCCGTGATCGCCAGCAAACAGCACCAGTTGTGGACTGCGGATGACCGGTTTCTCGCGCCCCTGCAGTGCGGCCAGACGCACTGCCAGCGCCTCCAGCGCGCCGAGGGCGCCGGTCGGTTTGGTCAGTTGTGCCTGGCGCGCCAGGGCAGCGGCCTCGGCGGCGGCATCAGGTTGACGGCAGGCTTGTTGCCACCACAGGGAAGAAGTCATAGCGGCGCTCCTTTGAGCAGCATGGGCAGGCCGGCGATACAGAACTGCACGCGCTCGGCGCGCTCGGCCACGGCCTGGTGCAGCCAGCCGGCCTCGTCGACGTAGCGGCGGGTCAGCTCCCCGAGCGGCACCACGCCCAGGCCGGTCTCGTTGCTGACCAGGATGATACGCCCGGGCAGCTCGCCCAGCGCCTCGAGGAAGGCATCGCGCTGCATGGCCAGGCGAGTTTCGTCCTCCAGCATCAGCAGGTTGGTCAGCCACAGGGTCAGGCAGTCGACCAGCAGGCAGCGCTCGGGGGCGGCATTGTCACGCAGGGCGCGGGCCAGTTCGAGGGGCTCCTCCACCAGGCCCCACTCGGCCGGGCGCGTACTGCGGTGGTGGGCGATGCGCTTGGCCATCTCGCCGTCCCAGGCCTGCCCGGTGGCGATATAGGTGACCTCCAGGCCACTGTCCGCCGCCAGCTGCTCGGCCAGGCGGCTTTTGCCGGAGCGGGCGCCACCGAGGATCAGTTCAAGCATCTTGCTCTCCTTCCGTAGGGTGGATCGCGCTCTATCGATCCACCGAAGCCACCAAGGTGGATGTAAACGGCGACATCCACCCTACAGGCCACAAAGCTCGCGCAGCTTTTGAGTATCCAGATGTGCCTCGACCAGGTCAGCCAGGCGCTCGATGTCGCGTTCGCGGCGCGCATGATAATCCACCTGGCGCGCCTCGCGCAGGCCGGCCCAGCGCAGCAGCGCAGCACAGGCGGCCGGCTGCTCGAACAGGCCGTGCAGGTAGGTGGCCATGACCTGGCCGTCGGCGCTGATGGCGCCATCGCTGCGACCATCGTCCAGGCGCACGGCGGGACTACTCAGGGCAGGACCCGCGCTGACGCCGGCATGGATCTCGTAGCCGCTGACTTCCAGCTCGCCTAGGCTCAGACGCCCGCGCACATTGCGTAGCTGCTTCTCCGGCTCCAGTACGGTGGCGTAGTCGAGCAGACCGAGGCCCGCGCTGCTACCGGCCGGGCCTTCCAGGCCATGCGGGTCGTCGATGCACGTGCCGAGCATCTGCAGGCCCCCGCAGATGCCGAGCACCTTGCCGCCATAGCGCAGGTGGCGGGCAATGGCGGCGTCCCAGCCGTGCTCGCGCAGGCGCGCCAGGTCGGCGCGTACGCTCTTGGAGCCGGGCAAGATGATCAGGTCGGCTGGCGGAATCACCTGACCGGGGCCGATGAACTGCAGGTCCACCTGCGGGTGCAGGCGCAACGGGTCGAAGTCGGTGTGGTTGCTGATGCGTGGCAGCACCGGCACGGCGACGCGCAGCACCTCACGCTCCTTGTCCGGCTGCAGCACCTGCACTGCGTCCTCGGCCTCCAGGTGGAAGTCCATCAGGTACGGCAGCACGCCGAGCACCGGCTTGCCGGTGCGCTGCTCCAGCCAGTCCAGCCCCGGTTGCAGCAGGGCGATGTCGCCGCGGAAGCGGTTGATCACGAAGCCCTTGACCCGCGCCTGCTCGCGTGGCGACAGCAGCTCCAGGGTGCCGACCAGATGGGCGAACACGCCGCCCTTGTCGATATCGGCGATCAGCAGCACCGGGCAATCCACCGCTTCGGCGAAGCCCATATTGGCGATGTCGCCGGCACGCAGGTTGATCTCGGCTGGCGAGCCGGCACCCTCCACCATCACCACCGGGTATTGCGCGGCAAGGCGGGCGTGGGACTCGAGCACCGCCTCGCGGGCGACCTGTTTGTAGTCGTGGTAGGCCACCGCATTCATGTTGCCGATGGCGCGGCCCTGGATGATCACCTGGGCGCCGGTGTCGGAGTTGGGCTTGAGCAGCACCGGGTTCATGTCGGTGTGCGGCGCGAGCCCAGCGGCCTGGGCCTGCACCGCCTGGGCACGGCCGATCTCGCCGCCATCGGCGGTCACAGCGCTGTTCAGCGCCATGTTCTGCGGTTTGAACGGCACGACGCTGACGCCCTGGCGCTGCAGCCAGCGGCACAGCGCAGTCACCAGGGTGCTCTTGCCGGCGTCCGAGGTGGTGCCTTGGACCATCAGGGTGGCGGCCTGCACCACAGGCGAGTCGTCGCGCCCGTCAGGCACTACTGTCATACCGGCATATCCATGAGCGCTTGCTCCAGGCGTTGCCAGCCGATCTCATCGCCGGGCAAGCCGAAGCGCAGGCAGCGGGTTTCGGCGAACAGGCGCAGGAGGATGCCGCGGCGAGCGAAATAGCCGTGTAGACCGACGGCCTGGAAGTGAGCCACCAACTGGAACAGCGCCGTCCCCCCGGCCGGCGCCATGCGGTATGCACTGAGCAACAGAGCCAGGCGCAGACTATCGGCCAGCAGGCGCTCGCGTTGGCGACGCTGCCCCTCCAGATCGCTCAGCAAAGCCCTACCCACTGCCCGCGCCGGCCCACTGACTGACCAAGGGCCGAGTAGCCCGGTCAGACGCTCGAGCAGATCGGCTTCGGCCAGCACGAAACCGAGGCGTATACCCGCCATGCCAAAGAACTTGCCGAACGAGCGCAGCACGATTAGCCCCGGCCGCTGGCTATCGGCAGCCAGACTGTGCTCGGGGGCACAGTCCATGAAAGCCTCGTCCACCAGCAGCCAGCCACCGCGCGCCGCCAGCCGCGCATGCCAGTCGAGCAGGCGTTCGCGCTCGATGAGCCGGCCGGTAGGATTGTTCGGATTGACCACCAGCAGGATGTCCAGCCGATCCAGGCTACGCTCGACCGCGCCCTCGCTCAGCTCGGTGACCAGATGGCCCTCACGGCGCCAGGCCTCTGCATGCTCGGCATAGGCTGGCGATACGATGCCCACCCGCCTACCCACGCGGCGCAGGCGTGGCAAGGTTTGAATCGCCGCCTGGGAGCCGGCCACCGGCAACAACGTCGTTACGCCGTAGTAATCACATGCGGCCGCCTCAAGGCCATCGCCGACCTCCGGCAGCCTATGCCAGGCCGAGTCCGCTACCGTGGGTAGCGGCCAGCCATAGGGTGCAATGCCAGTGGACAGATCGAGCCAGTCCGCCAATGGAATGTCGTAGCGCTGGGCCGCAGCGCGCAGCCGTCCGCCATGGTCAAGCAAGGTAGAGTCCTCCTGCTACCAGCACCAGCAGCCACAGAACCACGCCGCCATGCACCAGATTGAGTGCCCTTTCGATATCACGCGCCTGCGGCGGCGCGCCCTCCCCCAGCTGCGGCCGCTGCTCCTCGATGCCATGGTAGACGGCCGAACCGCCCAGGCTAACGCCCAGGGCTCCGGCGCCTGCAGCCATCACCGGCCCGGCGTTGGGACTGTCCCATTGTGGCGCCTGCCGGCGCCAGCAGCGCAGTGCCAGGCCAGTGCGCCCGAGCAGTGCGTAGGTCAGCGCCACCAGGCGCGCGGGGATGTAATTGAGCACATCATCGATGCGCGCGGCCGCCCAGCCGAAGCGCTCGAAGCGCTCGTTGCGGTAACCCCACATGGCGTCCAGGGTGTTGCTCAGCCGGTACAGCACCACGCCCGGCGCACCGAGCAGGCAGAACCAGAACAGCGCGGCGAACACCGCATCCGAACCGTTCTCCAACACCGACTCGGTGCCGGCACGAGCCACGCCAGTGGCGTCCAGCTCGGCGGTACGCCGGCTGACCAGGTAGCCGACGCGCTGGCGCGCCTGCGGCAGATCGCCCAGGCGCAGCGCTTGCGCCACCGGTAGTGCATGCTCGCCGAGGCTTTTGAGGCCGACGGCGAAATACAGGGCGAGGATCTCCAGCAGCCAGCCCAGATCGGTCAGGCTCAGCAACCAGACCAGCGCCACCGGCGGCAGCACGGCCAGGCACCAGCCACTGACGCCATGGCTGCGCCAGCCGCGACCACCGGCATTGAGGCGCTGCTCGATGCGTTTGGCCAGGTTGCCGAAGCCCACCAGCGGGTGCCAGCGGCGCGGCTCACCGAACCAGGCATCCAGGCCCATGCCAGCCAGGGCGGACAAAGCAACACTCACGCCTGCTGCCCCCAGCGGTCGGCGAACACCAGCTCGCTCAGCGGTCGCTCGCTGGCCCAGCCTTCCTGCACCAGCATCGGCCGCTCGTAGAACTCGCTCACCGGCCCCAGGCACAGCACCGCCACCGGCTGGCTGCCGGCCGGCATGCCGAGCAATTCGGCCAAAGCCAGTGGATCGAACAGCGACACCCAGCCCAACCCCAGACCTTCTGCGCGGGCGGCCAGCCAGAGGTTCTGGATCGCACAGCTGAGCGAGGCCAGGTCCATCTGCGGTAAGGTGCGGCGGCCAAACACATGGGCCTCGCGGCCGTCCATCAGGGCCGCCACCAACAGTTCGGCGCAGTCGCGGATACCCTCGACCTTGAGCCGCATGAACTCGTCACTGCGCTCACCCAGTGCTTCTGCAGTACGCACCCGCTCGGCCTCGACCAGGCCGTGAATAGTCTCTCTAAGCTCGGGCCGGGTGATACGGATAAAGCGCCACGGCTGCATCAGGCCGACGCTCGGCGCTTGGTGGGCCGCCTGCAGCAGGCGCGTGAGCAGCGTCGGCGCTACCTCGCCGCCAGCGAAGTGGCGCATGTCGCGGCGCTCAGCAATGGCGCGGTAGACCGCGGCGCGCTCGTCGGGGCTGAAGGCGTGGTCGCTCATGGCAGCAGCAGCTCGGCCGTCGCCCCGGGGTTGGACGGCAGGTAGAAATGGATATAGGAGGCGGTCAGGCGTCCGCGGCGGAACACCGCCTCGGCTACCGGTTTGCCGTTCGGACAAACACCACGGGCAAGCGGCACCTGGGTGCAGTCCAGCACGGAATGGTGATAAGTATGCCCGCGAAAAACGCCTTCTGGCAGCTCTACCTGCTGCAGCGCCAGGGCCGCCAGGCGCGGCTGCATCACTGCGCTGCCCGGCAATAGGCCAAGCAATTCGGCGCTCTCGCCCTGTTTGTCGGTCAGCGCCTCCAGCAGATAGAGCATGCCGCCGCATTCGGCGAGCAGCGGCTTGCCAGCGGCATGATGTACGCGGATGCCCTGCAGCATCGCGCGGTTGCCAGCCAGGGCCTGCAGATGCAGTTCGGGATAGCCACCAGGCAGATACAGGCTGTGTACATCCGGCAGGGCCTGGTCGGCCAGCGGCGAGAAGAACACCAGTTCGGCGCCCAGCGCGCGCAGCAGATCGAGGTTGGCCTGGTAGAGGAAGGCGAAACTGGTGTCGCGGGCCACGCCAATGCGCACACCGGCCAGCAGCGGCTCGATGGTCTGCTCGGCCGGCGCGGCGAAACTCACCGGCTCAGGCAGCAGCTCGCCGGCGCTGGCCAGCAGGGCATCCGCGGCGGCGTCCAGACGGGCGTCCAGATCGGCCAGCTCCTCGGCCTGGATCAACCCCAGGTGGCGGCGCGGCAGCTCCAGCGCGGACGAGCGCGGCAGGCCACCGAACCAGCGCATGCCGGTCGGCAGGCTGTCGCGCAGGATGCCGTTGTGGCGCTCGCTACCGGTGCGGTTGGCCAGCACCCCGGCGAACGGCAGGTCGGGCTGGAAGTGCGCCAGGCCATAGGCCATGGCGCCTAAGGTCTGGGCCATGGCGCCGGCGTCGATCACCCCCAGTACCGGCACGCCGAAACGCCTCGCCAGATCGGCGGCCGAGGGCGCACCGTCGAACAGCCCCATGACCCCCTCGATCAGGATCAGGTCGGCTTCGCCTGCCGCCTGCCACAGCAGACGCCGACACTCTTCCTCGCCGACCATCCACAGGTCCAGCTGGTACACCGGCGCGCCGCTGGCGCGGGCGAGGATCATCGGGTCGAGGAAATCCGGACCACACTTGAACACCCGCACCCGCTTGCCGGCACGACTGTGCAGGCGCGCCAGGGCGGCAGTGACGGTGGTCTTGCCCTGGCCGGAGGCCGGCGCGGCGATCAGCAGAGCCGGGCAGTGGCGACTATTCATATGCTTTCCGCCAGCCAGTGCGTCGTGCGCAAGGAAGCGGCACGCAGACAGTACATACCCGTACGGCAAGTGCCGCTGACACAGCGCACGGCGTGCTGGGGGCGGAAAGGCATCAAAACTCCACTCCCTTCTGCGCCTTCACTCCAGCCTTGAAGGCATGCTTGACCAGGGTCATCTCGGTCACCGTATCCGCCGCCTCGATCATCCCCGGCTGCGCGCCGCGGCCGGTCACCACCACGTGCTGCAGCAACGGACGCGCTTCGATATCGGCGAGCACTTCGTCCAGCTGCAGGTAGCCGTGCTTGAGGGCGATATTCAGCTCGTCCAGCACCACCAGGCCGATGCTCTCGTCGGCCAGCAGCTGGCGCGCCACCTTCCAGGCCTCGCCGGCCATAGCGATATCGCGCTGGCGGTCCTGGGTTTCCCAGGTGAAGCCCTCGCCCATGACGAACCAGCGCACCTCGTCAGGGAAGCGGAGGAAGAAGGCTTCCTCGCCAGTACTGGCGGCGCCCTTGATGAACTGCACCACGCCGACCCGCATGCCGTGGCCGAGGGCGCGGGCGACCATGCCGAAGGCCGAGCTGCTCTTGCCCTTGCCGTTGCCGGAATGCACCAGCAGCAGGCCGTATTCGTCCTGGGCCTGGGCGATCTTTTCGTCGATCAGGGCTTTCTTGCGCTGCATGCGCGCCAGGTGGCGGGCGTCGCGTTCGGCCGACTCGTTCATGTTCGGACTCCTCTTTGCCGGCGCCAGAGCGCCCTGCGCACCCGGTTGGCGGGCACACGAACAGAAACAAGGACAGAACGAGGAAAGAAACGGCCAGGCCCGAGGGGGCCGCAACCGCAGAGCCCGCCGCACTGCCGTGGATCGCGACAGGCCGGTCTCCGGGCTCGTGAGCAAGGCCTTGCAGCCCGTGGATCGCGCCTTCCCGTGCCGTAACACAGTGGCATCAAGCGACCCATTTCCTCACCTACCGTTGCGGGGGCAGCGCCGGAATCTTCGTAACGAATGCACCGGCTTCCCTGTTTCACCCACGGACGCGTCGCGTCGGGGCACCTGAAGCAGGCGCGAAGCTTAGGGCCAGCTCATGCCTCGGTCAATCGCACCGCCCGGCAGATCGGCCGAACCCACAGGAACCAGAGGGCTCACAGCAGAACAATCGAGCAAAGGAGAATCCCATGGCCCACCAACGTTACGCCTCCTGCATCCAGGCCTGCAGCGCCTGCGCCATTGCCTGTGAAACCTGCGCCGCCGCCTGCCTCAAGGAGCCCGATCTACAGCACATGGCCATCTGCATCGCCTGTGATATCGACTGCGCCGACATCTGCCGCCTGGCCGAACGCCTGATGGTGCGCGACAGCCCGCTGTGCGACGAATTCCTGCGCCTCTGCGCAATCGCCTGCCAGGCCTGCGCCGAGGCCTGCGGCAAGCACCAACACGACCACTGCCAGCAGTGCGCCCAGGCCTGCCAACGCTGCGTGGTGGAATGCGAAGCACTGGCTGCCGGCGCCTGAGCCTCAGTGCTTGGGCGTGAAGCCCGCCGGCTTGCTCGCCAGCCACTCGACGAAGGTGAGCAGGCGCTCGTCGCCGAGCAGGGCCTCGCGGCTGTTGTAGGTCAGCGCCAGTTCCTTCTCGCTGAACAGCTTGTGGATCTGGTTGTGGCAGCCGCGGCAGACCCACAGCGTGGCCGTGATGCGCTCGCCCTTGGCGAAGCGCTTCTGCACATAGGGCTTGTCGTGCAGGGCCTTGGGGATCAGGTGATGGCGGGTCAGTGGCAAGGCGCGGGCGCAGAGCTCGCAGGCATCGGGCTGGGGTGGCAGGCGGATCGGTTCGGGCATGTGGCGATGATGCCACAGCCCCTGGCTGGCAGGCTCTAGCGCTTGCGGCAGATGCTCAGCCCGTCGCCCAGCGGCAGCAGGCTGAGCTCGACGCGGGTGTCGCGGCGCAGGCCACGGTTGAGCGCCTGAATCGCGCGGGTATCAGCGCTGTCCGGGCTGGTCTCCAGCACCCGACCGCCCCACAAGGTGTTGTCGAACAGGATCAGGCCGCCCTTGCGCGCCAACACCAGAGCGTGTTCCAGGTACACCGTGTAGTTGGCCTTATCGGCATCGATGAAGATCAGATCGAAACTCTCTCCATGGCCACCTCGCTCCAGGGCACTGAGGGTCTCCAATGCAGGTGCCAGGCGCAAATCGATGCGCTCGGACAGACCGGCCTCATGCCAGTAGCGCTCGGCGATGGCATTGTAATCACCGGGCAGGTCGCAGCAGATCAGCCGACCTTCCTCGCCAGCAGCCTGAGCCATGCACAGTGCGCTGTAGCCGGTATAGGTGCCAATCTCAAGCATCTTGCGCGCACCGCTGAGTTGCACCAGCAGGGCCATGAACTGGCCCTGCTCGGGCGCAATCTGCCAGCGCGCCATGGGCAACTGCTGGGTCTCGTCGCGCAGGCGCTTGAGCAGCGGCGACTCGCGCAACGAGACATCCAACAGATATTGGTAGAGCGCATCGTCGAGCGCCAGCGTGCGGCCGGTCATGGCTGACGCGCCAGTTGGCCGGCGGCCAGTACCCGCTTGGCGCCGAGGTAGCTCTTCTGCCAATAGGTCTGTGTCAGATAGTCGAGGCGGACAGTTCCTCCGCTGGACGGCGCATGCACGAAGCGCCCCTCGCCAACGTAGATACCGGCGTGGCTCACCTTGCCGCCACCGTTGGTGGCGAAGAACACCAGATCACCGCTCTGCAGTTCGCCGCGACCGACATTGGGCACGCGCAGATTGATCATGTCGCGGGTCGAGCGTGGCAGCTGAATACCCGCGGCATTGCGGTAGACGTAGCCGATCAGGCCACTGCAGTCGAAACCGCTCTCCGGCGTGTTGCCGCCATAGCGATAGGGCGTACCTTCCAGGCCGATGGCACTGATCACCACGTCATCGGCATTGACGCCGACGATGGGGAAGGGATTGTAGGGTTCCTGAGAGGGAGGGTTGCCGGCGCATGCGGTGAGCAGCGCGGCGAGGGCTAGCAGGGAGAGGCGAGCCGTGAAATGCATGGGCGGGCGTCCTGGCCGGAATGCGCCCTACTCTGCCGGCTCGAAGGCACGGGCGCAAGGCCCGTGCAATCAACGGGGCAACAAGGAACTCGTAGCGCTCGACTGATCCGGAGCCAGGGCCAGTACACGCTTGGCCTCCATGTAACTGCGGCTCCAGTAGCTATCGTCCAGGCTGTCCACCCGCACGCCACCACTGCGGCTGCTGCTGGAGTGAATGAACTGGTCATCACCCAGATAGATACCGGCATGACTGACGCGACCGCGACCACGGTTGTTGAAGAAGATCAGATCACCCGGCTCCAGATCGTGGCGGGATACCAACGGGGCATCCAGATTGATCAGCTCACGGGTGGAGCGTGGCAGCTTCATGCCCGCCTCTTCCTTGAACAGGAAGCCGACGAAGCCACTGCAGTCAAAACCACTGGTCACCGAGGTGCCACCCATACGGTAGCGCGTTCCGACCAGGGAAAGTCCATGGGCCAGAATGCTATCCGCCAGCGACGGCAGCTCGTAGGGTTTGTCATCCGAGAAATCGGCCAACGGCTCTTCTTCTTCGAAGAGGCTGTAGTCGGCGGATTGCGGTGACTTGTAAGCCAGATCCATCTGGGGCTGCTGCGGGGCCTGGGTAGTGGCGCAAGCCGTCAGCAGAGCTGTGAGTGCAATGGGCACGAGGGGTGCGAAGCGCTTTAGCATGGGCACGACCGTGTCTGTCTGGAATTTGTTGGCGAGCGACTATGCCGTCTATGAAGACGATTTGCAAATTCAATGCCCGCAAATGTGACTTAGTAGTTCCGGCAAAACGTCTGACGCCCTTCCCGATAATCGGGCATCCACCCAGCGACTGATATCGGTCTGCTGAGGGTTCACTTCGACGGTGAAGCCCCCGCTGCGTCTGGCCTCGACCATGGGCTCGACAATATAGGGAAAGCTTGCGGTAGTACCTACCGCGATAACCACTTCGAAGCCCTGACGCACCTGATCATAAAGCCGACCAATGGCACCCTCCGGCAGCATTTCCTCGAACAGCACCACCGGTGGGCGCAGGATGCCCCCGCACTGGGCACAGCGCGGGGGCAACGGCTGCTGCAGGTGCTCGGCCAGGTGCGGATCTTCGGCGCCACAGGACTGGCAGAACAGCGGCGCCAGCTCGCCATGGATCTCGATCAGCCGCTCCAGCGGAGAACCCGCCCGGCGGTGATAGCCATCGATGTTCTGCGTCAACACCCAGCAGCCCGGCTTGCGCCGCTGCAGCTCGGCAATGGCGGCATGCCCGGCATTGGGGCTGGCGCCCAGGCAGGCCTCGCCGAGCTGCGCCAGGTACTTCCAGCACAGCACCGGATCGCGCTGCAGCATCGGCCCCGACAACGCCGCCTCAATCGGCAGGCCTTCGGCCGTCAGGCCGTTGTACAGCCCCCCCAGGCCACGATAGGTAGGCAGCCCGGAGTCCGCCGAGAGCCCGGCACCAGTGATGATCAGGATGCGCTCGGCCTTCTGGATGGCCAGGGCTACACGGATGATGTCCTGCTGCATGCCATTTCCTCCGAGTCAGACGTTGCGCTCGCCTATCAGTGATTCACGGTATAGGACAGCATCATCGACAGCTGGCACAGCGGCCGGCCGCTTTGTGCCTGCCATTCGTTGAAGGCGGCCTGCACCAGGGCCAGGTCCTTCTGGCTGGTCGGCGCCTTGTCGATAATGTTCTGAGCCTTGAGTGCGGCAACCATGTCGTCGCTGGGAATGAAGGTGTCCTTGCCGACCATGCGCAGGAAGCGCGGTGCCGACAGACCGCCGAGCTGGCTGCCGTGCTTGGCCAGGTACTTCCACAGGCCGACTATGTCGGTCACCGGCCAGTCGGCGATCAGCGCGCCGAAGCTGCCCTTGTCCTTCTGTACGTCGAGAACGAACTGGGCGTTGCGCGGTACGCTCTTGAGCTTGCCCAGGTGGCGGATCAGCCGTGCATCTTGCATCAGCCGTTCCAGGTGCTCGGCGCCCATCAGCACCACCTTCTCCGGGTCGAAGCCAAAGAACACTTCTTCGAAGGCGGGCCATTTGGCGTCCACCAGGCTGTGCTTGAGGCCGGCGCGAAACACGCGCAGGGCGATCAGCGACAGGTAGCGGTCATCGCTCAGCGCGCGCAGCTCGGCGTCGCTCTTCGGCTGCGGCAACCGGGCCTCCAGCGCCGCGGCCGAGCCGAAGCGGTTGAGGCAGTATTCGTGCAGCCACTGATAGTCACGCATGAGAGATCCTTGCCCGAAAGAGGCGCACAGGTTGCCCGCAACCCTTGGCGCCGCGCAATATTCGCCGCCATGAACGATCCCGTGGAAAGCTTCTTCGCCCAGTGCCAGGCCGTGCTCGCCGGCAATGTTGCCCTGCTCGCCCGCCTGCAAGCGGCCGGCTTCGACTGCCAGGCCGACTACTGGGCCTTCCGCCTGCCACAGCTGCACCTGTGGCTGGCGCCGCAGCTGGACTACCCACACTTTCGTCAGGCGCTCTACGCCAGCGAGCTGAATACGCGGCTGAAGGCACAGGGCGGCGAGCTCGCCATCGCCGACAACCAGGGCAACAGCGACCTCAGTCTGTACTGCCTGCGCCGTCTTTCCTGAACAAGTGGCGCGTAGCCTCGGCATACAGCGCCGAGCCGGCGAAGTCCTCCGCGCTCAACACGCGGCCGACCAGGATCAACGCGGTACGACGGAAGCCCTTCTCCGCCACCTTCACCTCGATATCCGCCAGAGTGCCGCGCACCCAGTCCTGATCCGGCCAACTGGCGCGATGCACCACGGCGATCGAGCAGTCGGCGCCGTAGTGCGGCAGCAGCTCCGTGACGATGCGCGGCAGATGCTGCACGCCGAGATGGATGGCCATAGTCGCACGGTGGCTGGCCAGGGCACCCAGCTCTTCCCCCGCCGGCATCGGCGAGTTGTGCCCATAGCGGGTGAGGATCACCGTCTGCGCCACTTCGGGCAGGGTCAGCTCGGCCTCCAGCAGCGCCGCGCAGGCCGCCGTAGCGGTGACGCCGGGAATGATCTCGAAAGGAATCTGCAGTGCCCGCAGCTCGCGAATCTGCTCGCCGATGGCGCCGTACAGCGACGGATCGCCGGAGTGCACGCGGGCCACATCCTGGCCCTTGGCATGGGCTTCGGCCAGCAGCGTGATGATCTGCGAAAGGTGCAGCTCGGCGGTGTTCACCAGCAGCTCGGCGCTGTGGCCCTGCAACACAGCCTCGGGTACCAGCGAACCTGCATAGAGAATCACCGGGCAGCTGCGGATCAGGCGCTGGCCTTTGACGGTGATCAGCTCAGGATCGCCGGGGCCGGCACCGATGAAATAGACGGTCATGGGAAATTCCGGTTCAGGCCGTGGCGATGGCCAGGGTAGCAGCGGCGCTGCGCTGTTTGCGGCAGATCAGGGTGGCGGCACGACCAGAGCGTTCGGCAGCGCAGGCCAGGGCACTGGCCTCAGCCACGCTGGCGGAGCCGGTCAGCTCGCGCACCTGCTCCGAGCTTTCGCTCAGCTGTGACTCGTAGGACGCCAGTTGCTCGGCCGAATAGAAGTCCAGCGGCAGGCCAAGGTCTGCCGCCAGCAGCAGCAGACCCGCTTCGTCGCGTTTGTATGCACTGCTGGCCAGGCCATGCAGCGCATCTAGCGGCAGTGCGAGCTGCGCCAAGCTCTGTTCCAGCAGTTGGCGCAGCTCGGCCGCCGTGCAGCCGCGGCGACAGCCGAGACCGGCGATCAGCAGCGGATCAGGCGTCGCGCTGTTCGCCACGGGCGAAGAACCAGGCGGCGGCCAGGCCCAGGGCCAACCAGAATAGCGCGTTGGTCAGCAGCGAGGCGAGGATGAACTCGTGCTCAAGCGCCTCGGGCGCCAGGCTCTCGTGAACTTCCGGCTGCGGCGCGCCGATCAGGTGCGGCACGGCCAGCAGCACCAGGCCGACGCCACGCAGCGCCCAGTTGCGGCCGAAGGCGATCAGACCCAGGCCAGCAGCAGTGGCGACGGCAGTGCCGATCCACCAGCACTGACGCAGCAGCAGGTCGGCAGCGGCAGTACCCGGCAGCTCCGGCGGCAGGCCGGCGGACGGCGCCAGGCTGAACACGGCAAAACCGCCCAGCCCCCAGAGCAGGCCCTGCCAGGTCTGGCTCGGTGCACGCAGGGTGAACAGACCAGCCAGCATCAGGGCGAAGCCAACAGCCACCACCAGATTGCTCAGGCCGGTAGACAGGGTGCGCTGCCAGCCATCTTCTGGCGCCCAGGCCTCGCCATCGTGGCTATGGCCGGCGGCCTCCTCGTGTTCGTGCTCATGGGCGGCGACCGGCGTCTCGTGGCTGTGCTCAGCCACCGGCTCGGCGGTTTCGAAGGTTTCCGCATGCAGGATCAGCGGGGTGACCCACAGGCTCTGCAACAGGGTCAGAACGATGGCGGCCAAGAGGCCTGCGAAGCCCGCAGTCTGGGCGATGCGCTTGATCATGGCAGGCGGTCTCAGTGGCAGGGGAAGGCGGCGCTGTGGCGCGTGTCGTGGGCGGCGTTGTGCATCGCCTCGATATGCGAGAAGCCGGCGAAGAAGATCAGCAGTGCGCCGAGCAGGCAGCTGCCGGCGGCGATGGCCAGGCGTTTGGACAGCGGGAGCGAAACGGAAGCGGAGGACGACAGCGTGCGGCTGGACATGATGAGCACCTTCCAGGGATTGGTATTCCGGTAGAAGGTCGCAGCGAGGAAATGACCCATCCAGGGCCATAAACCGGCATGCGCCCGCCCACCGCGGGTTGCCAACGAGCCCGTTCGACGTCTGCTGCGCGCCAGCTCTGCGGAATAACGGCAGGCTCTGGCTCACGAGGCGTCCAAGCGGGTTCTAACGAAGATTCAGGCCGGTCTCCGGGCTTGCGACGCCTTTGCAGGAACCGGGTCGGCCTTCCCATGCACGAGGCACAGTGGCATTGAGGACCCGTCGATCGCTTACCGTTGCGGGGGCAGCGCCGGACTCGCCCACTCCATGCATGGAGAAGGGCCCACCGGCTTCCCGTTTCACCTCGCGCACGGCGGCGAGAGGCACCTGAAACAGCTTTTCTAGAACATCACGAAGCCCCGCCCAGCGTCAACCGCGAGGTTGACCGTACCCCAGGCACTGCGTAGCCTTGCGCCCTTTCCGAGGTTCTTCTTCGCCAGCCGAAGAAGCTAAGAGGGAACAGGGTCTTTCAAGCCCTGGCTGCCCCCGCAACTGTGAACGGACGAGATTCTTCGAAATGCCACTGCCCTGTAGGGCGGGAAGGTGAGGGATCGAGCCCGAACCTCTTACGATTTCGCCAGCCCAAGCGGCGAAATCGTAAAAGGTTTTTGGGCTCACGCCGTAAGCCAGGAGACCTGCCTCGCAAATGTTTCGACAACCGGGCGGGGTGATCCGGTGGTGTTCGGCCCTCGCTCGTCCGCGCGTGCCCCGCCCTGCCCGTCCGTCCATTTCACGACGCTTCCGGGGCTGCCATGCAATCGCTCGCCAAACTTCCTGTCACCATCGTCACCGGCTTTCTCGGTGCCGGCAAAACCACCCTGCTCCGTCACCTGCTGGCCAATGCCGGCGGCCGCCGCATCGCGGTGATCGTCAACGAATTCGGCGAACTGGGCATCGACGGTGCCATCCTCAAGCAGTGCTCCATCGGCTGCACCGAGGAAGAAGCCAACGGCCGCGTCTATGAGCTGGCCAACGGCTGCCTGTGCTGCACCGTGCAGGAAGAATTCTTCCCGGTGATGCGCGAGCTGGTGGCACGTCGCGGCGAGCTCGACCACATCCTTATCGAGACCTCCGGCCTGGCCCTGCCCAAGCCGCTGGTACAGGCCTTCAACTGGCCGGAAATCCGCACCGCCTGCACCGTCGATGCAGTGATCACCGTGGTCGACAGCCCAGCAGTGGCCGCCGGCACCTTCGCCGCCTTCCCCGATCAGGTGGACGCCCAGCGCAAGCAGGACCCGAACCTCGACCACGAATCGCCGCTGCACGAACTGTTCGCCGACCAGCTGGCCAGCGCCGACCTGGTGGTACTGAACAAGACCGACCTGCTAGACGCCGACGCCCTGGCCGCCGTACGCGCCGAGGTGGCCGAGGAACTGCCGCCGGCGGTCAAGGTGATCGAGGCCCAGGACGGCGACCTGCCGCTCGGCGTGCTGCTCGGCCTGAACTGCGAGACCGAACTGCATATCGACGCCCGTCGCACCCACCACGACGAGGAAGACGAGGATCACGACCACGACGAGTTCGACTCCTTCGACGTGGTCCTGCCGGAGGCCGAAGAAGCGCGCCTGCTCGCCGCCCTGAAGGACGCCGTGGCCAAACACGGCATCCTGCGCGTCAAGGGCTTCGCCGCCATCCCCGGCAAGGCCATGCGCCTGCTGGTACAGGGCGTCGGCCAACGCTTCGACCGCCACTTCGACCGCGCCTGGGGCGAGGGCGAAGCGCGCGTCAGCCGCCTGGTGCTGATCGGCCAGAGCCTCGACCGCGCCGCCATCGAGGCGGAGCTGAAGGCCGCCCTGGCCGGCTAACATGCACCTGCTGCGCGCCCAGGCCGGCGTCACCCTGCCGGCCGACAGCATCGCCGACCTCGGCCAGACCCCGGCCGAGCTGGTGATCCTCTGCACCGGCGACTCGCATCTGTCGCTGCTGGCCGAGGTGGCGCGCGAGCTGCCCGAGGACTTCCCCAGCCTGCGCCTGGCCAGCCCGGCGCAGCTGCCCAACCACGCTTCCGTGGACTTCTACGTCGAGCAAGTGCTGCGCCACGCCAAAGTCATCCTGATCTCGGTACATGGCGGCGTCAGCTACTGGCGCTACGGCATCGAGCGTCTGGTCGAGCTGGGCCGCCTGGGCGCCAAGATCATTCTGGTGCCCGGCGACGACAGCCCCGATCCCGAGCTGACCACGCTGAGCAATGTGCCGAGCGAGGACAGCCAGCGCCTGTGGCAGTACCTGCGCCAGGGCGGCGCGGACAACGCCCGCCACCTGCTGCGCCATATCGCCAGCCGCTGGCTGCAGCGCGACTACCCGTGGAGCGAGCCGCGCGCCCTGCCGCGTACGCTGATCCACCACCCACTGCATGGCGAGGCAACCCTGGAGCACTGGCGCGCCGGCTGGCAACCGGGCTGGCCCGTGGCGGCGCTGCTGTTCTATCGCGCCCAGGTGCAGGCCGGGAACACCGCCTTCGTCGATACCTTCTGCCAGCGCCTGCAGGCCCAGGGCCTCAACCCGCTGCCAATTGCCGTGGCCAGCCTCAAGGAAGCCGAGTGCCTGGCCCAGGTCGAGACCTGGCTGGACGAGACCGAGGCGGCGGTGATCCTCAACACTACCGGCTTCGCCCAGTCCAACCCGGAATCGCCGCAGGAACGGCCATTCCGCCGCGACGTGCCGGTGCTGCAGGCACTCTGCGCCCTCGATAGCGAGGAGCAATGGCAGGCCAGCGCCCAGGGCCTGGGCCCCCGCGACCTGGCCATGCACATCGCCCTGCCCGAACTGGACGGCCGCCTGATCACCCGGCCGATCAGCTTCAAGGGCGTGGCCGCACGCAGCGAGCGCAGCCAGAGCGATGTGGTGCGCTACCGCCCACACCTGCCGGGTATGGACTTCGTCGCCGAGCTGGCCCTGCGCTGGACTCGGCTTGCGGCCAAGGCCAACGCCGACAAGCGCGTCGCGCTGATCCTGGCCAACTACCCGACCCGCGACGGCCGCATCGGCAACGGCGTCGGCCTGGACACCCCGGCTGCCGCGCTGAATATCCTGCGCGCCCTGCAGCAGCAGGGTTACCCGACCGACAGCCTGCCGAACGACGGTACCGCTCTGATCCACCAGCTGCTCGGCGGCGTGACCAACGATCTGGACAACCTCGATCAGCGCCCCTGCGCCCAGAGCCTGGCGCTGGACGACTACCGGCGCTGGTTCGCCAGCCTGCCCGCGGCCAACCAGCGCGACGTGCTGGAGCGCTGGGGCCCACCCGAGCAGGACCCGATGTACCGCAGCGGTCGCCTGATGATCGCCGGCCTGCGCTTCGGCCTGACCTTCGTCGGCATCCAGCCGGCGCGCGGCTACCAGCTGGACGCCGCGGCGGTGTACCACGACCCGGACCTGGTGCCGCCACATGGCTACCTGGCCTTCTACTGCTGGCTGCGCACGGCGTTCGCCGCCGACGCGCTGATCCATGTCGGCAAGCACGGCAACCTGGAGTGGCTGCCGGGCAAGAGCGTCGGCCTGTCCGAGGCCTGCTGGCCGAGCGCGATCCTCGGCCCGCTGCCCAACCTCTACCCCTTTATCGTCAACGACCCCGGCGAGGGCGCCCAGGCCAAGCGCCGCACCCAGGCGGTGATTCTCGATCATTTGATGCCGCCGCTGACCCGCGCCGAGAGCTACGGCCCGCTGCGCGACCTGGAGCGTCTGGCCGACGAGTACTACGAGGCCAGCCAGCTCGACCCGCGCCGCGCCCTGGAGCTGCGCAGCGAGATCCAGCGCAAGGTGCGCGAGGCCAGCCTCGACCGCGAGCTGGGCCTGCAGGTCAACGACGACCCAGACAGCTGGCTGCCGCAGCTGGACGCCTACCTGTGCGACCTCAAGGAGTCGCAGATCCGCGACGGCCTGCACTGCTTCGGCGAGTCGCCGAGCGGGCGCCTGCGCCGCGACACTCTGCTGTCGCTGGTACGCATCCCGCGCGGCGACGGCCATGGCCGGCACGCCAGCCTGCTACGCGCCCTTGCCCAGGACCTTGAGCTGGACTTCGACCCGCTCGGCGGCGAGCCGGCCGAGCCCTGGGACGGCCCGCGCCCGGATTGCCTGCAAGCACTCAGCGATGAGCCCTGGCGCAGCCGTGGCGATACCCGCGAGCGCCTGGAGCTGCTGGCTCTGCAGCTGATCGAACAGCTCGAATCCTCAGCCCCTGGCCCGGCCAGCGCCGAGGTCCTGAACGAGCTGCGCAGCCATATCGCCCCGCTGCTGGACGCCTGCGGTGGCGCCGAAATGAACGGCCTGCTCGCCGCGCTTAAAGGCCGTTTCGTACCGCCGGGGCCGAGTGGCGCACCGAGTCGCGGGCGCCTGGACGTGCTACCCACCGGTCGCAACTTCTATTCGGTGGACGTGCGCCACCTGCCCACGCCCACCGCCTGGCGCATCGGCGTGCAGAGCGCCGAGCGCCTGCTCGAACGCCACCTGCAGGACGAGGGCGAGCATCTGCAGCGCCTGGGCCTGTCGGTGTGGGGCACGGCGACCATGCGCACCGGTGGCGACGACATCGCCCAGGCCCTGGCCCTGCTCGGCGTGCGCCCGGTATGGCAGCCCGGCAGCCAGCGAGTCGAGCGCATCGAGGTGCTGCCACTGGAACAACTTGGCCGCCCAAGGGTGGACGTGACTCTGCGCGTGTCCGGCTTCTTCCGCGACGCCTTCGCCAACCTGATCCGCCTGTTCGATACGGCTGTGCAGGCGGTGGCCGAGCTGGACGAGCCGGAAGATAAGAACCCGCTGGCCGCGCGTGTCTGGCAGGAGACCCTGAGCCATCAGGACCAGGGGCTAGACCCGGTCGAGGCACGGCGCCAAGCCGGCTGGCGCATCTTCGGCGCCAAGCCGGGCGCCTATGGCGCCGGCATCCAGAACGCGGTGGAAGAACGCCTGTGGCAGACCCGCGCGGACCTGGCCGAGGTGTACCTGAACTGGGGCGGTTACGCCTACGGCCAGGGCGCCGAGGGCCTGCCGGCTCGCGCGCAGTTCGCCGAACGCTTGCAGCAGCTACAGGCGGTGCTGCACAACCAGGACAACCGCGAGCACGACATCCTCGATTCCAACGACTACTACCAGTTCCAGGGCGGCATGCTGGCGGCAGTCGAGACCCTACGCGGCGCCAAGGCCGCCAGCTACTTCGGCGACAGCAGCCAGCCGGACAATCCACGCATCCGCACGCTCAAGGAAGAACTCGGCCGCGTGGTGCGCGCCCGCGCGGTAAACCCCAAGTGGATCGCCGGAATGAAGCGCCACGGCTACAAGGGCGCCTTCGAGCTGGCCGCCACGGTCGACTACCTGTTCGGCTTCGACGCCACCAGCGAGCTGGTCGACGACCACCAGTACGCCCTGCTGGCCGATGCCTACCTGCTGGACAAGGACACCCGCGACTTCATCCAGCAGCACAACCCCGGCGCCCTGCAGGACATGCTCGAACGCCTGCTGGAGGCCCAGCAGCGCGGCCTCTGGCAGCAGCCCGGCGAGTACCAGGCGGCGCTGGAAAACCTGCTGCTGGATGCGGAGGAGTCCTGATGCCCTCAGCGCCCCACCCGCAGCCGCTCGGCCGCCTCGCGCAGCATCGCCTCGGTGCCGCTCCAGCCCAGGCAGCCATCGGTGATCGACACGCCGTAGCGCAGTTCGGCGGACAACGGCTGGCAACCATCGAACAGATGACTCTCCAGCATCACCCCGCGCAGGCTGGCGTCGCCGGCCAGGCGCTGGTCGAGCACGTCGCGCAGCACCGCCGGCTGGCGCAGCGGGTTCTTGCCGCTGTTGGCGTGACTGCAGTCGACCATGATGCGTGCGGCAATGCCCTGCTTCTCCAGGCTCGCCCGCGCCACGGCCACGCTGGCCGCATCATGGTTCGGCCCGCCGTGGCCGCCGCGCAGCACCAGGTGGGTGTCCGGGTTGCCGTCGGTCTCGACCAAGGCCGGGCGACCCAGGCCGTCCACGCCGAAGTGCTGGTGCGGGTGAGCCGCCGAGCGCATGGCGTCGCAGGCAATCGACAGGCTGCCATCGGTACCGTTCTTGAAGCCTACCGGCACATCCAGGCCGCTGACCAGCTCGCGGTGCACCTGCGATTCGCTGGTACGCGCGCCGATGGCGGCCCAGCCCAGCAGGTCGTCGAAGTAACCGGCCACCAGCGGTTGCAGCAGTTCGGTGGCCACTGGCAGGCCGCGTTCGAGCATGGCCAGCATCAGCCGGCGCGACAGTTCCAGGCCGCCGGCCATGTCGCCGCTGCCGTCCAGCTGCGGGTCATAGACCAGGCCCTTCCAGCCGATGGTGGTGCGTGGTTTCTCGACGTAGGCACGCATCACCAGCAGCAGCTGGTCGCTCACCTCGGGGGCCAGTGCGGCCAGGCGGTCGGCGTATTCGAGGGCGGAAATCGGATCGTGCAGGGAACAGGGGCCGACGACGACCAGCAGGCGCGGGTCGGAGCCGTCGAGCACGGCGCGGATGGCCTCGCGCTGGGTCTGTACCTGACTGGCAAGAGCGGCGGACAGCGGCAGGCGCTGGCGCAGATCGGAGGGGCTCGGCAGCGGCGTTGCGCGGCGGCGAGTGGTGGATGGCGGCACGGCTTGTGCGCGCAGAGCGGTAACGGAAGCATTCATGGCGGTGGTCCTCGCCCGGCGTGGTCTCATGCCACGCGCGGCGCGCTATCTGGGTGTTCGACTGGAATCTCGGTGGTGCGCGGCAGCGCTGCTAAATCGCCAGGCGGAGTTGCGGTAGCTGCGGTAATAGGCGGTGTAAGCGGTCATGTTTCGATCCTCTGTGTTCTCACCTGCGCTGAATGGCTGCGCGTCGGCCAGGCTGCGTTGGCGTTGGTTCGGAATGCTCATGTACCACTCGTACACTGCGCTTCCTCACCGGCCGCCGCCTTGCCTGGCTCTAGCTCGCTCATCCAGCGACAGGCGCTGGTTGTTGGCCTTGTGGGCCGAAAAAACAAAAACCCCGGTCGGGTGGCCGACCGGGGTTTCGTGAAACTGGCTGGTGGCGACCCTTTGCTCTGGGGCGCCTGTGGGGTATCAGGCGCGCCGCTGGCTAAACCAATACCCATAAAAGAAATAAGCGACGGCCTCGACCTGCGCGCACACACCAGCCACGCCGACAGCGGCGGAGCGAACGAGGCGGTTCAGGGAAGGACGAAACGACATGCTGATCTCCAAAACGATGGTTGCCACGCTAACCGATCAACCCGCCCCCTTTCAACCCTTGGAACCTGCTTACGACCTCCTGGCTGTCGGCCATACGGCGTTAAAAGCGGCCTCGGAATGCTCATGTACTACTTGTACATTGCGCTTCCTCGGCCACTTTTGCCTTGTCTGGCTCTAATCCAGAAGCTCGTAAACAGGTTCGCCACTTGAGGTAACGCCATGCAGCCCCATTTCCCCCTGGCCGCCGTGGTGGCTGCCGACGAGCTCAAGCTGGCGCTGTGCCTGGCCGCCATCGACCCAGCCCTGGGCGGCGTGCTGATCGAGGGCCCGCGCGGTATGGCCAAGTCCACCCTGGCGCGCGGCGTGGCCGACCTGCTAGACGGCGGGCGCTTTGTCACCCTGCCGCTGGGCGCCAGCGAGGAACGCATCGTCGGCACCCTCGACCTGGATGCCGCGCTCGGCGAGGGCCGCGTGCGCTTCTCCCCTGGCGTGCTGGCCAATGCCCACGGCGGCGTGCTCTATGTCGACGAAGTCAACCTGCTGCCCGACCATCTGGTCGATCTGCTGCTCGACGTCGCCGCCAGCGGCATCAACCACATCGAGCGCGATGGCCTGTCGCACAGCCACCCGGCGCGCTTCGTGCTGATCGGCACCATGAACCCCGAGGAAGGCGAACTGCGCCCGCAACTGCTCGACCGCTTCGGCCTCAAGGTCCAACTCGGCGGCACACCCGAGCCGGCCCAGCGTGCCGAGATCATCCGCCGCCGCCTGGCCTTCGACGACGCCCCCGCAGCCTTCCGCGCCCAGTGGCAGAACGAGCAGGACGCCCTGCGCCAGCGCTGCATGGATGCCCGTCAGCGCCTGAGCGCAATCGCCCTGGACGACACCAGCCTCGACGCCATCGCCCAGCGCTGCTTCGCCGCCGCCGTCGACGGCCTGCGCGCCGACCTGGTGTGGCTGCGCGGCGCCCGCGCCCACGCTGCCTGGCGTGGCGCCGACCGGATCGAAGCGCAGGACATCGACGCCCTGGAGTCCTTCGTCCTCGCCCATCGCCGCCGCGAACACACACCGCCCGCCGCTAGCCCGCCGCCAGCACCAAACCAGTCGCAACAGCAGCCAGCACAACCAGACCAGGGCGAAGGCCAGTGGGGGGCGCTGCCGCCACAGGCCGTGGCGGTCGGCGAACGGCGCGAGCCACCCGCCTGGCCAAAAAAGCCCTGAGCATCCGCCCACGCCAGGCCCCAGGCGCGGATGCCCTACCCCAACCCGGCCAGGCCCAAGGCGGACGCAGCGGCGCACGCGGCAGCGGCACGCCCACACGTATCGACTGGCCGGCGACCCTCGCCCACGGCCGCCCGCGTCGCCACGCCGACCTGCACTGGCACGCCCGCCGCCTGCGCCCGGGCGAGCTGTGGCTGGTGATAGTCGATGCCTCGGCCAGCACCCGCCGCCATGGAGCCCTGGCCCAGGCCAAGGGTCTGCTCGCCGAGCTGTTCGCCAGCGCCTACCGCCAGCGCGCACGCCTGGCCGTGCTCGAAGCCGGCGGCGCGCAGCCGCGCTGGCTGTGGCAGGGGCAGAAGGCCTCGCCTGAACTGCACACCTGGCTGCAGCAGCTCGGCGCCGGCGGCGGTACCCCGATCATCGAGGCCCTGCAACTGGCCACGCCCTGGCTGGCGCGCCGGCAACGCCACAAACCAGGCGAACAACAGCGCCTACTGCTGCTCACCGACGGCCGCCTGCGCGACTGGCCGCGGCTTACCGCGCTACCCTGCCCCGGCCTGCTGCTGGACATCGAACGCGCGCCCATCCGCCTCGGCCGCGCCCGCCAGCTGGCCTTTGAGCTGGGCGCCGACTACCACCATATCGACGAACTGGCGCCCGCAAGCCGCGCGCCCACCTGGAACAGACCATGAAAGAACTGCTGCTGGTCGGCATCGGCGCCGGCGACCCGGACTACATCACCCAACAGGCGATCAAGGCCCTGCGCCGCAGCGATGTGATCTTCCTGATGGACAAGGGCCCGGCCAAACACAAGCTCAACGCCCTGCGCCGGGAAATCTGCGAGCGCTTCCTCGAAGGCCACAACCCGCGCTTCGCCGAGGGCCAGCAGCCGGAACGCGAACGCGAAGCCGCCGACTACCGCGCCAGCGTGGACGAGCTGAACCGCGACAAGCAGGCGGTGTTCGAGCAGTTGATCGACGAGCAGATGAGCGACGGCGAGACGGCCGCCTTCATGGTCTGGGGCGACCCCTCTCTGTACGACAGCAGCATCCGCATCATCGAGTCCATCGCTAGCGCGCGCAGCGACCTCAGCTACGACGTGATCCCCGGCATCACCAGCCTGCAGGCCCTCACCGCCCGCCATCGCATACCGCTGAACCAGATCGGCCGCGCCGTGGAAATCACCACCGGCCGCCTGCTGGCCGAGGGCTGGCCGCAAGGCGTGGATAGTGTGGCGGTGATGCTCGATGCCAAGGACACCTACCTACGGTTTGTTGGGCAGGGGCTGCATATCTATTGGGGGGCGTATGTGGGGACGGCGGATGAGATTTTGATTGCTGGAGCTTTGGATGAGGTGGCGGAGCGGATTGCCGAGACTCGCGCGGGAGCGCGGGAGAGGAATGGGTGGGTTATGGATAGTTATCTACTGAGAAGAACAAAATAGTGCGCACTTAAGGACCGCTGCTGGAGAAAGTAAAAAATCCAACAGCGATCCAATATTAATCCAGTCAAATATTACGCAAAGTCACATATAACCTAAAAACAGGATTAATAAACTCATAAACGCCACGCCCCTCTGGCACACTCCGCAACACCGGACCAAATTTTCTATCAAGCAGCCTCGGCAACAACTGATCCACATACTCGATATCAAATTCCCCTGCATCACGCCTTGCCTGCTTTAGAAATACCCGCCCAACATCCTCATTAAACAGCGTATTTTCCTCAGGCTGCTCAGCCAAAATATGAAGAAGGAGCTGCCTATCAGACGAATCACCTACCGCCTTCTTGTAAGATGACTCGAGCGCTGGAAAAGCCAGACCAGACTTAATATCAGACAGCACCGATTGATAAATATATTTATTTACCTTATTCAACCCCATTTGCGCAGCCTTCAATGCGCAAGACCTGCCAATCATCTGAATAAAGTAAGGATATCCTTGCGAGATCGAAGAAATATCCTCTTTAATCTCACCATCAAATGAGAGACTCCCCTCAAAAAGCTCCTCCGCTCTATCGAGGACAGCGACAGCCTCAGCTTGTGGCATCGGCCTGACATGGACAGCACCTTGCTCAAGCAATCGCTCAACTGAACCGTGATCCTCAACAAGGCCATGCAAATCCTGCCCAATCCCACATATTGCAAACTTAACATCCTTGGAACTAAGAGATTTTATAAGCGAACCCAACCCATGCTTATTCTCAACGACATCAAACTCATCTAACAATATCAGCAAACCGTCTCTTTTCATCCGGCCCTTTACTTGATTCGAGACAATAGAAGAAATAAAGTTTCTAAACGTCTGAACCGTATCATCAGGAACAACTTTTACATATTTATTCGACTCAATTCCTTTTGCGCCCCAATTCACTACCTTTAGGTCCGCACCTAACGAAACTTCCTTTGTTCGAGAAAACTCCACGATTTCCTTGCCATCATCGGGCAAGAGCCTCAAAAGCCCATCTTCGTCATCTTGATCATTACAAAGACGCTTTATCAGATCCTCACCCCCCTTAATCAAGGAGTCACAAGTATAAAAGACCGTAAGATAAGTTCTCGGCTTGGCGGGAATCTCGGCTGCCAACCCAGCCCTCTTAGCCAAGGTGTAATCACCCAATGCCATCTGTTGAACTTGGCGTAAAAGAGATGACTTGCCAACTCCGCGGCGCCCATAAATAGCTATAAGACTCATAGGGGAGTTTAAGCCCTGCATACAGGATCGAATTAAATCAATTCGCCCAACAAATCGCTGATGATCTTTAATTACATCCGATGTAAAACCAACCTCAGGATCAAACACTTCCAACCCCCTATGCTTATTCAGCCGCTACCGGATACTACATCTGAATCGTGGAGCAAAAAACAGAAAAAGTTAAGAATCCCAATTTAGCCTTCCGCACTTGTGAAGATTCCATATTTCGTTTTTTCGCCCTTACGGCGAGTCACTTTCTCTTTGCTCGCGCGAAAGAGAAAGTAACCAAAGAGAAAGCCCGCCCGGCATCCGGGTCTGGCCTGCGGCCAGACTTCCCTCCCTCCGGTGCCGCTCCGGGGGCCGGCGTACAAGGGGCGTCCCTGCCCCTTTACGCCTCTCGCCGCATCCATGCGGCTCGTCCCCCTACGCAACACCTCCACTCGGCCTCCTGACGGGGTTCAGACTCCGAGTTGGCTGGTAGTTTTTCTGGACGCTTCGCGCATGATCTTTTTCCACGCTCCGCGTGGGATCTATCGAGAGAGAAGACATGGAACTGTCACGCAACTCAAAACGCCCCTTCAGGAGGGCGAGTGGAATCGTCGTGGAAGGGGTTGAGCGGCATGGAGGCCGCGAGAGGCGCGATGGGCCAGGGATGGCCCTTCGCGCCGGGCCCCTGGAGCGGCGATGGAGCGAACGAACCCGGAGCGAAGCGCAGGGCCGGATGCAGGGGCAAAGCGTTTTTGGTTACTTTTTCCGCGACTGGAAAAAGTGACCCGCCGTACAAGGCGGAACCTGTAGTCTCAGCCGAGGAAAGCGCTGATTCTCAGCAACCATATCGACGCCAACACCCCGCTGTCAGGAAACGCCACACAAATGAATCCCCACCAAAAGCAGGTAGACCTCGCCAAGGCCTACCGCTTGCTAAACCACGGACCAACCGTCCTGGTCTCCGCTCGCCACAACGGCGTCGACAACGTCATGGCCGCCGCCTGGTGCTGCGCCCTGGACTTCGCCCCGCCCAAACTCACCGTCGTGCTGGACAAAGCCACCCACACCCGCAAGCTGATCGAACGCAGCGGCCGTTTCGTCATCCAGGTGCCGACCGCCGCGCAGCTGCAGCTGACCAACCAGGTCGGCAACCACAGCCTCAAGGACGACCCGGACAAGCTGACCAAAGCCGGCGTCGAACTGTTCGACATGCCCGACAACGACCTGCCCTTCGTACAAGGCTGCTCGGCTTGGCTGGCCTGCGAGCTGATTGCCGAGCCACATAACCAGCAGGCCTACGATCTGTTCATCGGCGAAGTGGTCGGCGCCTGGGCCGATGACCGCGTATTCCGCGACGGCCGCTGGTACTTCGAAGAAGCCGGCCCCTCCTGGCGCAGCCTGCACCATGTGGCCGGCGGGAATTTCTACGTCATCGGCGAGGCGCTCAAGGCCTAGGAACTCTCACCGTCGGCGAAGGTGGCTATATACCTGGCACAGGCCAGCAGATACTGCAGGTGCGGGCCATGCCCGGAGCTCGGCAGGATCGGCGGTTGGGGAGCGGCAATGTGCCGCTGAGCGCGTGCCACTTCTCCATGAAAGACGATGTCGTGGGGTCGGCCCATGTGCAACGCAGAGATGCCTGTGCAATTTGAGTGCATCGAGCGATGCCAGGATGATCGAACCGCGCGGTCCATCACCCAGTCGCTGCCCCAGCCCACTCATAGGACATCGGTCTACGGCACGCGAAGCGACATGAAGGAAGCTGCAGACGCTTCGAGTGCCTGTAGTGTAAAACCGCCAACACGACCTGCCTGGCTCTGGAAGCAGCAATCAATAATCTGCAAATCGGACATCGCTCATGCAAGCCCTGCTCTACCGCTGGTTGTTGGTGGTCGCTATAGGTCATGTGGCCCTGGGCATTGCCCTGGCCTTCGCCGCGCATCTGCCGATTACCGCCTCTTACTTCGACTACCTCTACACCAGCGTCTCCAACCAGCCGCCGCCAACTGAGTTCCAAGGCTTGCTGCAGACCATGGTCGGACTGTTCGGACCAACAGTGGCGAGTTGGGGCGTGTTGTTCGGCCTGCTGGTGTACCTGTACCGCGAGCATGGCCACCGCCAGATCAAACCAGTGATCTTTTTGGCCCTGCTGGTCTGGTGCCTGCTGGACAGTGCTATCTCGCTCTACTTCGGCCTGCGCTGGCATGCCTACCTCAACGCGACGGCGGCGCTGTCGATCGCCATTCCGCTGTACGTTCTGCAGCCTAAGGCGCTGCAGCGGCTTCATCGGCAACCCACTGGCCAGCGCCCTGAGTCAGACCGGGCATGAGGTAATGGCGCTACCCTGCGATGTGGCCAGCGTGCGTCATACCCAGGGGCGTGTTACTTGCCTCATCCAACTCGACCAGATTGCCAGCGACAAGCACATCGACTGCATCATCAACCTGGCCGGCGAGCCATTGGGAATCCAGCTGGAGCCTCCAGCGCAAGCAGCGCTTCCTACAACGCCGACTGCCCGCTACCGATGCCCTGCTGAGCGGTTCCAGCGGTGGGCGACTACGGTCATTGGCAGGACGAGGAGCTGGACGAGACCGGCCCGCTTTTAGGGTTGCTGCATTGGGGGGCATAGCTAGCTCGGCAGCCGGGCCCGAGCGCCCAGGCTCAACAGCAGATTCAGAGAGAACGGCATGTGGCGCATCTCGGACTCCAGCGACGCCCGCTTTCGTTCTATGCTGGAGCCCCAGCCGTACGGCCACAGGTGCAACCCATGAGCAAACTCGACCAGATACTCGCCGAGGCCCAGCGCCGGCGTGAGACCAGTTACCGCGAGAAGGCGCTGCGGATGTATCCCCACATCTGCGGGCGCTGCGGGCGCGAGTTCAGTGGAAAGCGTCTCAGCGAGCTGACCGTGCACCACCGCGACCACAACCACGATAACAACCCGGAAGACGGCTCCAACTGGGAGCTGTTGTGTCTGTACTGCCACGACAACGAGCATCAGCGGCAGGTCGACCTGCACTATCAGAAGGAAGAGGCGGCCGTGGCCGGTTCCGGTCACAAGGTCACCCACAAAGCCCTGGCCGGCCTGGAGGCATTGCTCAAGAAAAAACCCGATGCCTGAGGGTGTCAGCCCCACACAACAGGAGGAACTGCGCCAGCGTCTGGTGAAAACCGGCCTGCCTGCATGGACGTCCGCTCCCTCACCTGCTGCACACATGACCAGGCCTGTGTCAGATCTACCCCATCAGCGCACCGCAGCCCTGGACTCCACCGACCATGAGCATGCCATAGCGACCAAACACCGCAGCCGGCCGTGCCAACCAGCATGAGCAAAGGGGCCGCCCCTTTTCCGAAACGGCTCCCGCACGAGCGAGCCGCCTCCCATCCGGAACTACGGTGCCATGTTTCTGTATATTGCTAGCCCTCTGCCCGCATCGCCCAGGTATCCACCGCCAGCCCTCGCGACCCGAATCGTCATTCATCCTCATCGCGCACTCATCTCATGATCATCTATCCGCAACGCACGTCACTCTGGACCCTGCTGTTCTCCATCAAGGGCTCGATCATTCCGGTTATCTGGAAAAAAGTGATGTACACCGTGCTGCTCAGCTCACTGGTCGTCGCTAGCCGAGGGCTGCTCAACGACCACCACATGCTGCTTACAGCCACCCCGTTCACGCTGTGGGGGCTGACGCTGGCCATCTTCCTCGCGTTCCGCAACACCGTGGCCTACCAGCGCTTCTGGGAGGCGCGGACGCTCTGGGGTGAACTGCTGATCGTCGCGCGCAATCTCGCCCGGCAAAGCATGATCCTGCTGCCGGAACTCAACCGTGAGTCACGACTGTCGCTGGCGCGACCGCTCATCGGCTTCGCCCATGCGCTACGCGACATGCTGCGCGGCCAGCCCGCCAGCGACGATACGCGGCGTATTCTCAGCGGCGACCCGCACCCACTCCCCTCCCAGCCGAATGTCCTGCTCGGAGTGCTGGGGCGGCGATTCATGGAACAGGCACGCAGCACCAGTGCCAGTGACGTGGTGATGGTGGAAATCGACCAGCAGTTGACCCGCCTCTCCTATGTATTGGGTGGCTGCGAGCGCATCAAAAACACCCCGATCCCCTACCCGTACATCCTGATGCTGCACAGGGTGGTGCATATCTACTGCTTCCTGCTGCCGTTCTGCCTGGTGGGCAGCCTGGGCTGGTTCACGCCCGTGGCCGTCTGCGTACTGGCCTACACCTTCTTCGGCCTGGACGCGCTGGGCGACCAGATTGCGGACCCGTTCGACACGCAACCGAACGACCTTCCACTGGATGCCATTTGCCGGACCATCGAGATATCGGCCCTGGAGTTGCTGGGCGAACCGACCCCGGCGCCCCTGGAGCCGGTGGGCAACGTGCAGCTCTAGTTACAGCAGGTTCGGTAGCGACAGCAGGATCAGCAGCGCACCGGAAACGCTCAACAGCATGAGCACCAGGCGTCTGAAAGCCTGGTCGCTGAAACGGCGATAGACCCGCACGCCTATCAGCGTGGGAACAAGCACGGCAGCAATCACCACCGGGAATAGCCCCAGAGCCTCCCGGGTGATCGTGCCGGTGATCAGGTAGGTCAACATCGTCGCCGCCTGCATCGCCAGGTTGAAGCCCTGGATGACAGAGCGCTGGGTGGCGCGCTCCCATCCCCTCAGCGTGGCCCACAGAGCGGGAGCCGGCCCGGTAAGCCCACCCAGCCCACCCATCACACCGCCCACAAGGCCGATACCGGCATCCGCACGCGCACCACCCCGGTGGATGCGGGGCAGCACCCGCGACACCAGCATCAGTGGGCACCACAGCACGAGCACCACCCCAACCCCGAGACGAAACAGAGTCGGGTCGATCAGATGCAGCAGCAGAACACCGAGAGGGACGCCCAGTACGCCACCGAGCACCATGGGAAGCAGGTGCTTACCATTGAACTCTCGACGCAAGGAGCCTGCGGCCAGTACCTGGCCCGTCAGCGAACCGCATACCACAAGCGGTCCGATGAGCGTCGGATCGATGAACCAGGCCCAGACGGCCATTGCCACCAGACCGAAGTTGGAGCCTGACAACCCCTGGACGAAACCTGCCAGGGCGGCACCGAGCACCACGATGACAAAAACAGTATCCATACCCGCCCCTCAGAAGCGACGTGGTGAAAGCGATGACAGGGTCCTGCCGGTGGCCGCCGGCATTTCGAGGGCGTCGATCCGACTTGGCGCAGTTTGCACCGCGTGGCAGGCGGGGCCCGCAAGCCATCGGCCAGGCGCTGATTAGCTGAGCGCGACCTCAGTAGCCCCGCTCGAAATCGACCTCGCCGAGCAGCGCCTGGCCATCGCGGTAACGTCGCAGGTTGTCGACGAACAATTGGGCCATGGCCGATGGTTCAGTGGGCGCAGAGCTGTGCCCGGTGAGCAGCAGCCGCGGTGCGTCCCAGAAGGGGTGGCCTGCGGGCAGCGGCTCCTCCCGACACACGTCGATCACCGCGCCGGCCAGGTGTCCCGCGCACAGTGCCGCCACCAGGTCGGCCTCGACCACCGCCACGCCGCGCCCGGCGTTGATGAACAGCGCGTCGGAGCGCATGCAGGCGAACAGCGCGGCATCGTAGATGTCACGAGTGGCCGGAGTATCCGGCAGCACGTTGACCACGCAATCGGCCCAGGCAACCTGCTCGGCCAGCTCATCCAGGCCGACCACCTCGGTGAAATGCGCAATAGGACGTGGCAGGCGGGCAATGCCGCGCAACTCCACGCCGAACGGTGCGAGGAGACGGGCGATGTCGCTGCCGATCTCACCAGTGCCGACGATCAGCACCTTGCAGCCGCGCAGGCTGGGCGCCACCTGATTATCCCAGCGCTGTTCGACCTGACTGGCCAGGCGTGCGAGCACGCGACGCCGATGCGCCAACAGATAGGTCAATACATACTCGGCCATCGGCTGGCCAAAAATGCCAACAGCCCGGCTCAGCCGGTAATCGCGTGGCAGTCCCAGGCCCAGCAACGGGGTAATCCCCGCCCAGGTGGATTGCAGCCACTTCGGACGCAGCCCCTTACGCAGCAACGGCAGCAGCAAATCCGGCTCGCCGAGCCAGACCGGACAGGTCTGCGCATCACCCGAGGCGGTTTCACCAGCCAGCAGCTCGAGGTCCGGTGCGGCGGCTCGCAGCAGCTGGGTGTAGTCGACGTGATCGCGTTCCAACAGCAGGACTCGCATCGATATCCGTCCTATTAGGCGTCATGAGCAGAGTGGGCCATGCATGACCCGAGCGGGATGCGCCGGATTCGGCGACATCCCGGCGGAAGAATCAGACCGGGTCGTTTCGGCGCAGCAGCTCTTCCGGCAGGTGCTGTATGTATTCCTCTTCCGGCGGCGGCATCTGCAGGTGGTAGCCCTGCTTGTCGAGGTTTTCCAACACCTGGGTGATGTCCTCGCGGGCCAGCGTCTTTTCCGGGGTGAGGATCATCTCGAAGCACAACTGAGGTGTACCAAAGGCAGCCAGCAGGCCCTCGGGCACGCGTTTGAGGGCGTCGGCCTTGAGTACGTAGAGGTACATCTCGTTCTTGCGCGGGCTTTTGTAGATGGAGCAGATCTTCTTCATTGCAATACATCCAGCAGGGCTTGGCCCATCAGTTCACGGCGCCATCCGCGCAGGTTGTCGGGTAGCGTCCATGGGCCGTCGGGGAAGCCGCTCTTGAGCAGGGCTTCGAGAGATTTCTTGCGCAGCATCAGCTCCGGGGCGATCTGCAGGCGCTCGGCCTCGGCCTGGCCCACCGCGCGCAGCTGCTTGAGCAACGCGCCAGCCTCGATCGGCAGCGGTGCCGGCAGGGTTTCGGGCCATTGCTCGGGAGGCAGCGCGGCCGACTCGCGGATCATGCGCAGGATGGTCTCGCCATCCTGGCGCACGGTGCGCGGGTGCATATCTTCGATACGCGCCAGGGCCACGGTGTTGTCGGGCTGGAAGCGCGCCAGCGGCCACAACGAGTGTTCACGCAGGATGCGGTTACGCGGCTGGTTGCGCGCCCGCGCCTGGCGTTCGCGCCAGGCACACAGGGTACGCAGCACGGCCAGTTGCTGGGACGACAACTTCCAGGCCAGCTTGGACTCCAAGTAGGCCTCGTCCGGGTCGATCTCGCGGCGCTGGTTGGCCACCAGTTCGGCACCGTCGTCCAGTATCCAGGCCATCTTGTCGGCAGAGATGCGCGGCAGCAGCGCCTGGTACAACTCGGCCAGGTGCTGGGCGTCCTCGGCGGCGTAACTGATCTGGGTCTCCGACAGCGGCCGCTGCAGCCAATCGGAGCGGGTTTCGCCCTTGGGCAATTCGATGCCGAGCACTTCCTGCACCAGGCGCGAGTAGCCCATGGAGAAACCGATATTGAGGTAGCCGGCCGCCAGCTGAGTGTCAAACAACGGCGCAGGCAACGCGCCGGTCAGGCGCAGGAACACTTCCAGGTCTTCGCTGCAGGAGTGCAGCACCTTGGTAACGCTGCGGTCTTCGAGCAACTCGGCGAACGGCGTCCAGTCCTTCACCTCGAGCGGATCGACCAGATAGGCGCTCTGGCCATCACCTACCTGCAACAGGCCGGCGATGGGGTAGAAGGTGTCGACCCGCATGAATTCGGTATCGAGGGCGACGAAGGGCAACTGCCGCCACTCGGCGCAATGACGCGCCAGGCTGGCGTCGTCGAGGATCCATTGAATATCGATGGCCACGCGGCACTCCTTGATTGATGCCGCGCAGTATATATGCCTGCGGCTGATACCGGGCATTCACGCCCCTTGTGCTCGCAACCCCAGCCACAGCAGCGTGTACACTGCGGCGCACCGCAACCCAGGGAAGAAAACCAATAATGAAGAAAATCCTCGGCTTCCTCGTGCTGGTCAGTCTGGCCATCGCCGCCTTTCTCTATTTCACCCCCAGCCCCATCAGCCCACTGGCCTGGAAACCACAGACCGCGCCGTTGATGACCGGCGCTCTGGAGCCCAACGACACCCTGATGAAGGCCGAGCTGCTTGGCCAGGGACAGATCCACGGCCCGGAAGACACCGCAGTGGATGCCCAGGGCCGGGTCTATGCCGGCCTGCATGACGGCCGGGTGATCCGCATCACCGATGGCAAGGCCGAGACCTTCACTGCCACCGGTGGCCGCCCCCTGGGCATGGACTTCGACGCCCAGGGCAACCTGATTCTCGCCGACGCTTACAAAGGTCTGCTGCGCATCGATCCAGCCGGCAAGATCGAAGTGCTGGCCACCGAGGCCGAAGGCGTGCCCTTCGTCTTCACCGACGACCTGGATATCGCCAGTGACGGGCGCATCTACTTCACCGACGCCTCCAGCAAGTTCCAGCAGCCGGACTACCTGCTCGACCTGCTCGAAGGCCGCCCTTACGGACGCCTGATGGTGTTCGATCCGGCCAGCGGTAAGACCGAAGTACTGCTCAAGGACCTGTACTTCGCCAACGGAGTGGCCCTGTCGCAGAACGAGGACTTCGTACTGGTCAACGAGACTTATCGCTACCGCATCCAGCGCTATTGGCTGAAGGGCGACAAGGCTGGCACCCACGATCTGTTCGCCGACAACCTGCCGGGCATGCCGGACAACCTGCAGGGCGACCGTGCCGGCACCTTCTGGGTGGCCCTGCCGACCCCGCGCAAGAGCGACGCCGACTTCCTCCAGAACCAACCCTGGCTCAAGACCCAGCTGGCCAAGCTGCCGCGCGCACTGTGGCCGAAGCCGGCATCCTACGGTCTGGCCATTGCCCTCAACGAGAAAGGCGAGATCGTGCAGAGCCTGCACGACACCAGTGGCACCCACCTGCGCATGGTCACCTCGGTGAAGCCGGTAGGCGACTATCTGTACCTGGGCAGCCTGGACAACGACCGCATCGGCAAGCTGAAGATTCGCTGAGGGCCTGCCGCTCCATGAAAAAGCCCGCCAATCGGCGGGCTTTTTCGTTCAGACCGGCTGCTCGGTCAGCCTGATCGGCACCACGCTGGTCGCTGGATCACCCAGCAGGCCCTGCATGCTCAGGCAGGTCTGCGCCATCAACTCGGGCAGCTGTTCGACGTTGTAGCGGCTGGCATCGATCGGTGCACCGATGTGCAGCTGCACCGGCAGGCCCAGGTTGAAGCGCCAGGTGCGCGCCGGCAGCACCTCGGATATGCCACGGAAGGCGATCGGCACGATGATCGCGTTGGTATCCAGGGCCAGGTGGAAACAGCCCTTCTTGAAAGGCAACAGCTGGCCATCCTTCGAACGCGTGCCCTCGGGCGCGGCCCACAAGACGATGCCGCTCTCCATCATGCGGCGAGCCTTCTCCAGATCCTTCACCGCCTGGTGGCGGTTGTGCCGGTCCACCGAGGGAAACTCGGCGGCGCGGATCGCAGCACCGAACACTGGGATGCCAAACAGCTCCTTCTTCGCCAGCATACGGATCGAGCCCGGCAAGGCGACGAAGCTGGCGGGAATGTCGTAGTGGCTGGCATGGGTACTGAGCAGGATGTAGCGCCGACCATCGTTGAAGTCCGGCATCGCGCCATGCACGCTGAGATTCATGCGTACCAGCCGCAACAGCAGCCCCGACCAGCGCCGGGTGTAGCGGTCCACGTCGGTGCGGCGCAAACGCCCGCACACCCCGCGCAGCAGAATCAGGATGCAGTAGTACAGAGTGACCAGCGCGGTTCCGAGAACAACGCCGACGCGGCGAGCCAGGTTGGCGCTTTCGATGGCAGGTTGCAGGCTGAGCATAATGACGTCCTCACATGGCGAACCGCTGCAAGACCTCATCTACGTCCTCCTGAATACCGGCCAAACTGCGTTAGAAACGGCTTCGGAGTGCTTATTTGCAGATCGCAAACTGCGTTCTCTCGGCCGCTATTGTCTTGTCTGGCTCTGATTCAGAAGGCCGTAGGCGGGTTCTACGAGCCGCAAAAGGTCTCCGGGTCGCTTCTGGTTATTCGTGGCTGTCCTTATGATGCGACTGGCCATGATTTCGACACAGGAGGTTCCATGCCACTCGCCCAGCTGATCACCGCCGAACACCTGCAGTCCCGCCTGCAGGAGCCGAACCTGGTGGTTCTCGACTGCCGCTTCGCCCTCGACGATCCGACCTACGGCGCCCGCAGCTATGGCGACGGGCATATCCCCGGCGCCCGCTTCGCCGACTTGGAGCACGACCTGTCGGGACCGAAGACCAAGGGCGTGACCGGCCGCCACCCGCTGCCGGAGGCCGCAGCAATGGTCAACAGTCTGCGCGCCTGGGGCATCAATAACGATTCGACAGTGGTGCTCTACGATGACGGCCCAGGCGCCTTCGCTGCCCGTGCCTGGTGGCTGTTGACCTGGCTGGGCAAGCGCGATGGCGTGTTCCTGCTCGATGGTGGACTGAAGGCCTGGAAGGATGCCGGCCAGGCCCTGGACTCCGACAAGCCCGCGGACCAGGCGGGCAGTTTTACCGGTCAGCCGGACGCCTCGCTTCTACTCGCCGCCGCCCAGCTGCAACAACGCCTTGGCAGCGCCGAGCTGACCCTGCTCGACGCGCGCGCCCTGCCCCGCTTCCGCGGCGAGGTGGAGCCCCTGGACCCGGTGGCCGGGCATATCCCAGGCGCCCAGTGCGCGGTGTTTACCGACAATCTGGGCAACAATGGCCGCTTCCTGCCAGCCGAACAGCTGCGTGCCCGCTTCGACGCCCTGCGCGGCGCGCGCCCGGTGGAGGAGTTGGTTGCCTACTGCGGCTCGGGCGTCACCGCCTGCCACAACCTGTTCGCCATGAGCCTGGCCGGCTACCCGCTGGCGCCGCTGTACGCAGGCTCGTGGAGCGAATGGGTCACCGATCCTGCACGCCCGGTGGCGATCGGCGACTGAGACGCTACTGCAGACCGCGCAGGCGCTTGGGTGTAAGCCCCACGTAGCGTCGCATGGCCGTGGTCAGCGCACTCTGGCTGGAGAAGCCGCACTCCTCGGCGATCCGTACCAGCGGCAACGGGCTCTCTCGCAGCAGGCGCGCAGCATGGTCGAGGCGCGTCTTGAGCAGGTACTGGTGCGGGGTCAGCCCCACGCTGTCCTTGAACTGGGCGTGGAAATGGCTGGGGCTGAGGCAAGCCACCTGGGCCAGCTCGATCACCGTGATGCGCCGTGCCAGGTGCTCGACTATGTAGGCGTCAAGCCGGCCGATGTCGAGGTTGGCGATGGCGCCGCGGCCGCGCTCGCCGAACAGGCGCAGATGCAACGCGCGTAGCAGCACGCCACCGAGGGCGCGGGCCAGGTGCGGGTCGCTGCCATAGCGAGCCAACTCCGCACCGGCATAGCTCAGCAGGTTCTGGAAGTCGGCATCCAGCGTCGGGTAGCGCGGACTCTCGAACAGCTGGGAGAGCAGGCTGAGATCTTCCGGCGAGGTGTCACGTTCGTCCAGATCGAGGATCAGCATGCGGTTATCACCCATGCCGGCGAACTGATGATCGGCATCGCCCGGCACCAGGCAGGCACGCATGCGACAAACCTCGCCGCCACGACCTTCGACCTCGAATTCCGCACGACCGGACAGCGACATGACCAATTGATGGTAGTCGTGGGCGTGTTCGTGGGCCTGGTTGTCCAGGCATGCGAGGCGGGCATTGAGCATGGCGATGCACCGAAGCGGGACAGGGTTGCACTTTAACCACTTCGACAGAAAAGAGGCAGTAGCACCGACAAATGGCGAAGGTTGCACCAAACCCATAAACAAGGAGCAACCAGATAATAGTATTGAAATGCCGACGCCCTCTCCCCATCTAACTCGCATCACCCGTTCCGTAGACAGGGCCGCAATGAGCGATCAGGACAGCAGTAACGAATACAGTTCCGAATACATCGAAGCCGAGGCACACCGCCAGGCCACCCATCTCGCCTTACCCGGCCAGTCACTGCCGGACAAGCTGTACGTGCTCCCCATCCACAACCGCCCCTTCTTTCCGGCCCAGGTATTACCGGTAATCGTCAACGAGGAGCACTGGGCAGAGACCCTGGAGCTAGTGGCCAATACCGAGCACAAGTGCCTGGCCCTGTTCTACGTCGACCAGCCGGTGACGGACCCGCGCCACTTCGATACCGACAGCCTGCCGATGCATGGCACCCTGGTGAAGATCCACCAGGCCAGCCGCGTCGACGGCAAGCTGCAGTTCGTTGCCCAGGGCCTGGGCCGGGTCAAGGTGCGCGGCTGGCTCAAGCGCCATCGCCCGCCCTACCTGGCCGAAGTGGAGTACCCGCCGAGCCCCAATGACCAGCGTGACGAGGTCAAGGCCTACGCCATGGCGCTGATCAATGCGATCAAGGAGCTGCTGCCGCTCAACCCGCTGTACAGCGAGGAACTGAAGAATTACCTGAACCGCTTCAGCCCCAACGATCCGTCGCCGCTCACTGACTTCGCCGCCGCCCTGACCACCGCGCCGGCCAGCGTGCTGCAGGAGGTGCTCGACTGCGTGCCGATCCTGCGCCGTATGGAAAAAGTGCTACCGCTGCTGCGCAAGGAAGTGGAGGTCGCGCGCCTGCAGAACGAGCTGTCCGCCGAGGTCGACCGCAAGATCGGCGAGCACCAGCGCGAATTCTTCCTCAAGGAACAGCTCAAGGTGATCCAGCAGGAGCTGGGCATCACCAAGGACGACCGCAGCGCCGATGCCGACGAGTTCCGCGAGCGCCTGGCCGGCAAGACCCTGCCCGAGCAGGCCAGGAAGCGTATCGACGAGGAACTGCACAAGCTGGCGATCCTAGAAACCGGCTCGCCGGAATACGCCGTCACCCGCAACTACCTGGACTGGGCCACCGCCCTGCCCTGGGGCGTGTTCGGCCAAGACAAGCTCGACCTCGGCCACGCCCGCCAGGTGCTGGACAAGCACCACGCCGGCATGGACGACATCAAGGCGCGCATCACCGAGTTCCTCGCCGTCGGCGCCTTCAAGGGCGAGATTTCCGGCAGCATCGTGTTGCTGGTCGGCCCGCCCGGCGTGGGCAAGACCAGCATCGGCAAGTCCATCGCCGAATCCCTCGGCCGACCGTTCTATCGCTTCAGTGTCGGCGGCATGCGTGACGAGGCGGAGATCAAGGGCCACCGCCGCACCTACATCGGCGCCATGCCTGGCAAGCTGGTGCAGGCGCTGAAGGAGGCCGAGGTGATGAACCCGGTGATCATGCTCGACGAGATCGACAAGATGGGCGCCAGCTACCAGGGCGATCCGGCCTCGGCTCTGCTGGAGACCCTCGACCCGGAGCAGAACGTCGAGTTCCTCGACCACTACCTGGACCTTCGCCTGGACCTGTCCAAGGTACTGTTCGTCTGCACCGCCAACACCCTCGACTCCATCCCCGGGCCGCTGCTCGACCGCATGGAGGTGATCCGCCTGTCCGGCTACATCGCCGAGGAGAAGCTGGCCATCGCCAAGCGCCATCTGTGGCCACGCCAGCTGGAGCGCGCGGGGGTGAGCAAGAATCAGTTGAGCATCAACGACTCGGCGCTACGCGCGGTGATCGAGGGCTACGCCCGCGAGGCCGGTGTGCGGCAGCTGGAAAAGCAGCTGGGCAAGCTGGTGCGCAAGGCCGTGGTGCAACTGCTGGACGATCCTGGCAAGCCCGTGAAGATCGGCCCCAAGGACCTGGAGGGTTACCTGGGCATGCCGGTGTTCCGCGGCGAGCAGGTGTTCAACGGCACCGGCGTGATCACCGGCCTGGCCTGGACCAGCATGGGAGGCGCCACCCTGCCAATCGAGGCCACGCGCATCCACACGCTCAACCGCGGTTTCAAGCTCACCGGCCAGCTCGGCGAGGTGATGAAGGAGTCGGCGGAGATCGCCTACAGCTACATCGGCGCGAACCTGAAGAAATTCGGCGGCGATGCGACCTTCTTCGACCAGGCCTTCGTCCACCTGCATGTCCCGGAAGGCGCCACACCCAAGGACGGTCCCAGTGCCGGCATCAGCATGGCCAGCGCTCTGCTATCCCTGGCCCGCAACCAGGCACCGAAGAAAGGAGTGGCCATGACCGGCGAGCTGACCCTCACCGGCCAGGTGCTGGCCATCGGCGGGGTACGCGAGAAAGTGATCGCCGCGCGCCGTCAGAAGATCTTCGAACTGATCCTGCCCGAGGCCAACCGCGGCGACTTTGCAGAGCTGCCGGACTACCTGAAGGAAGGTCTGACTGTGCACTTCGCCAGACGCTACTCGGATGTGGCGAAGGTACTGTTCGCTTGAGCCCGGCAACAGCGAGACCAACCCCACACGGTCTTGCCTCGCCCGCTGGGCAGCGCAGACGCTATGCTGTGCAGGTTTCCGCTCGACAGGAGTCCGCCATGAATCGTACCTACCGCCTGCTGCTACCCTGCAGCCTCGCCCTGCTCACCGCCTGCACCTCGCAGCCGAGGTCCAGTGTGAGCGTGGAGGAGAAGCAGCTGGGCAAATGCCCGATGGAGCTGAATAGCGGCCAGACCCTGAACATCACCCTGCCAAGCAATCCCACTACGGGCTTCCGCTGGATAGTGACCGACGCCGCACCTGGCGTGCTGCGCAGCCTGGGGCCAGAGGTTTATGTGACGCCGGAAGATGCCGGGCTGGTCGGGGCCGGCGGGCAGTCCACCTGGCGTTACCAGGCCTATCAACCCGGCCAGGGTCGTTTGCAGATGCAGTATCAGCAGCCATGGGAAGTGGACGTAGCGCCCGCCAAGACCGTCGACTGTCAGATCGAGGTTCGTTGATCTTTGTTGCGCCGGTTCTTCAGCCATAAGCGCCAGCAATTCTCTACCTGGTGGCATTCGCCCATTCGCAGGCGGGACCGCGCGGCCGGGGCCGTGATCGGCGCCCTGGCTTCGTTCTGGATAGCTGGCCTGGGGCGCCTGGCCTTCGAGCCAGCGCTATCCTCGCTGAGCCAGTTCGCCCTCTGGGCATTGGCTGGTGCGCTGCTCGGCGCCATCTTCGGCGCCCGCTACCCCAGGTTGGCGACCTGTCTACTGTTGCCGTTCAGCACCTTCGGCATCAGCCACTGACGCGATAAGCCACCAGGGCTGGCATACGTTGTACTGGCCTCGGCCAGCGCAATGGCAATAATGGGCGCAAACAACAAGAGAAACCCACCATGCGCTCACTGCTCCTGATCGTCGCCCTCGCGGGCGCCACGCTGTTCCTTCTCGGCCACCAACTCGAACTGCCCTGGCTGCGCCTGCTGAGCAAGCCGATACCGGTAATCTGCCTGCTGATCTGGTTACGCGAGGCACCCGCCGGCGCCTACCGACGCTGGATCGCCATCGGGCTAGGCCTGTCGCTACTGGGTGACATGTTGCTGGAGTGGCCGGCGGATCTGTTCGTGTTCGGCCTGGGTGCCTTCCTGCTGGCTCACCTGGCCTATCTGGTGGCGTATCTGGGCGATACCCGCCGCCTGGCCGCGCTCGACCTGCTGATCGCGGCGCTGGTGGGCGGCGGCATGTTCTTCGTGCTGGCCAGCAGCGGCCTCGGGACGCTGGTGCTGCCGGTAGCGCTATACAGTCTGGCCATTGGCGCCATGCTGTGGCGCGCATTGGCCCGGATCGGTGTGGTGGCAGCCTCCTCCGCCTGGCTGGCGGCTGGCGGTGCTGCACTGTTCGTGCTGTCGGACAGTCTTATCGGCATCAACCGTTTCGTTGCGCCATTCGAAGGTGCGCGCTACGCCATCATTCTCAGCTACTGGCTGGGCCAGTTCGGTATTGCCGCCTCGGCGCTCGCATTGCTCGCCAGGCCGGTTCAGCTGGACGGCGCTTCCTCCGCGGCGCCGTCCATTTCCCGGCGGTAGACGCACAGCCGATTACGCCCGCTGCGCTTGGCCTGGTAAAGAGCCAAGTCGGCGGCGTGCAGCAGCGCGTCCATCTGCTCGCCATCCTGCGGGAACCAGGCCAGGCCAAGCGAGATATTGATGGGGCCCAGCGGCTGGCCGCCGTAGCGCACCTGCTGGCGGCTCACCGCGAGACGCAGCGATTCGCAACGCTCGACGGCATCTTCGCGGCTGATCTCCGGCATCACCAGGCAGAACTCCTCACCGCCATAGCGACAGGCCAGGTCGCTGGTGCGCACGTTGCGCTTCATTTCCGTGGCCAGGTGACGCAGCACCAGGTCACCGGCCTCGTGGCCAAAGGTGTCGTTGAAGCGCTTGAAGTGGTCGACATCCAGCAACACCACGGCCACCGGGGACTGCTTGCGCGAGGCCCGCAACAACTCTCGGCGCAGTGTCTCGTCGAGGAAGCGACGGTTGTGCAGGCCGGTCAGCGCATCAACCAGAGACTGCTGGCGCAGGCTCTCGCGTAGCGACAGATTGGACACGCCCAACGACACCTGCTCGGCGAAGGCCTCGGCCAACTCCAGGTCGGCAGCGTGATCGCCACTCAGGGTCAATACACCGAGCGGCTCGCCCTGGGCCATCAGCGGCACACAGATGTAGCCATGCTCGGCCAGCACCGAGCCTTCCAGGTGCGGGCACAATAGATCCTTGCCCGGGTCGCCCACCTGATGACTCTGACCACGGCGAATGGCCCAGCAGGAGTGCGGCTCGAAAAGGTCCAGTTCCACCGGCCAGGCGCCCCAGTGGGCGACGCTTTCCAGTATGTCCCGCGAGGGATGATAGAGGGTCAGGCTGCCGGCGTTGTGAGGGAACAGCTGGCCGGCGAAGCGACCGATGATGCCATAGCACTCGTCGAACTGATTGATCGAATGTAGAGCGCCAGCCATGCGACTGAGCAGGGATATCTCACGGTTGCGCATTTCCAGGCGTTGCATGCCGCTGGATAGCTGGTCGCTGAGTCGTTGCAGGCTCTCGCGAGACTCACGACCTTCCTTGAGTGTGCGGAAGGTGAAGTAGAACAGAAGGCCGATCAGCAGCAGGTCCAGCACACCGATCACCGCCAGGCCAATTACCATTACCTGTTGCTGCCACTCCCCACGCTGCTCCAGCACCAACAGGCGTGCCTTCAGGATGGCTTGCTGTTCGCTGCTAATGGCACGAAGCCGGTCCATCAGTTGCTTGCCCTTGCCGGTGGCTACCCGTGCCACGGCGGCGTCGATTCCCTCCTGACGGCGTACGTCGATGGTGCCCTGCAGGAAAGTGCGTTGCTCGGCAATCACTGGCCGCATGCGTTCGAGCAGCTGCATGAACTCGGTATCGCCCTTGGCCAGCCGACCAAGCTCGAGCTGCAGGCGATCCACCTCGGCAAAACCCAGATACAGCGGCGAGAGGAAGTCGTCTCGACCGGTGATGACGAAGCCACGCTGTCCGGTTTCGCCGTCGGTCAACGCCGACAACAACTGCTGGGAGCTGCTCAGCAGCCTCTCTTCCTGCGCGAAATCCACGTGCGTGGCATCTATCCAGCGCTCACTCATGACTGGCACCAGCAAATTCAGGCTGAGCATGAGAATGGCCAGCATGAAGCCAGCCTGGAGTCGGGTTGCCGTCCGCATCGCCCTGCTTTTCCTTATCGACCAGATAGCACAAGAGTAACCGCTGCGATGCGGTTAGCCACCCGTTTTCCCGTTCTATCCCGCAACCCTCGACTGTTTCATGCCCGACACGGCAACTCATCGGTAAATCGTCTATAGAGAGATTCGGAACCTCTGGAGGACGCTAGCCATGCAAGGCAACTCGTGGGCGCTGTTGGTGCTTTCCCTGTGTGTGTTGCCTGGCTGTGGCAGCCTGTTGCCCAGTGAGCAGGCCGAGGTGCTGTCCCCTTTCAATGACTACCTGGACGCCGAGATCCGCTACTCCCAGGCACAACCAGGCAAGACCACACGCTCCGAGCTGTTCTCCCTGGGCTTCGACCCACTGGCCCAGGGCAACGGCAAAATGCTCTCGTTCATCGACCTGCGTCTGATGTTCGTCCAGCCCAACGTGCCCATCGAGTACCTGCCCGATGGCCTGCTGCAGTGCCTGGAGGCCAAGGACCGCTGCATCGGCTACGCCTTCGACTTCAACAAGACCGATACCCAGCGCGTGGGCAACTTCTGGGCCGACGTGTTCAACTTCCGCAAGAAGCGCGAGTTGCAAGGCTGGGCGTTCCGCGCGGTGTTCGTGCTGGTCGACGACACGCTGGTACACAAGGTCAGCAACGGCGAGCCGAACATCCGCCGCTACGAGGTCAAGCGCAACCCGCTGGGTCCGTTGCAGGGTGCCGGCGAGTTCTTTTCCGACCAGCTGAAATGAAGGTTGTTGGGCCACGCCCCGCTCTTGGCTAGAATGCCGGCCTTTTCCGCAGCGAACCGACCGACGTGAAGCAGCAGCCCGACCGACTCTTCGCCCAGCCCCAAGACCAGGTGCCGGACTTCGTCTTCAACGAGGACGTGGCCAAGGTCTTCCCGGACATGATCAAGCGCTCGGTGCCGGGCTACCCTACCATCGTCGAAAACCTCGGCGTGCTCGCCGCACAGTTCGCCCAGCCGCACACCGCCCTGTACGACCTCGGCTGCTCCCTCGGCGCAGTCACCCAGGCCCTGCGCCGTCACGTGCGCACCGATGACTGCCGGGTGATCGCTGTGGACAACTCCCACGCCATGGTCGAGCGCTGCTCCGAGTACCTTCACGCCCAGGATGCGATGTTCCAGGAATTGCTACCGGTGGAAGTGATCGAGGCCGACATCCTCGCCCTCGACTTCCAGCCCGCCTCGCTGGTGGCACTGAACTTCACCCTGCAGTTCGTCGCCCCCGAACAGCGTCAGGAGCTGCTGAGCCGCATCCGCCAGGCCCTGCTGCCTGGCGGCGCGCTGATCCTCTCGGAGAAGCTGCGTTTCGAAGATGAAGCCGAGCACGAACTGCTCGGCGAACTGCACCTGGCTTTCAAGCGCGCCAATGGCTACAGCGAGCTGGAGATCGCCCAGAAACGCAGCGCCATCGAGAACGTGATGAAGCCGGACAGCCTGGAACTGCACCGCGAGCGACTGCTGGCCGCCGGTTTCTCCAAAGTCGTGCCCTGGTTCCAGTGCCTCAACTTCGCCTCACTGATCGCCCTGCCATGATCTTCTCCCGCCTCGACCTCGACGCCCTGCAACAGCAGCTGGCGGGCACGCCGTTGCAGGATTGGGCCGCCGGCCTACCTGCCCTGCTCGACGCCAAGCTGGCCGTCGGCCACGGCGACCTGGAGCGCTGGTTCGCCGCCGTCGAGAAGCTGCCTGAGCTGACCGCCGAGATAGCCGAGCTGCGCACCGCCCTGCGCCTGGACGGCATCTGCGACGAAACCACCCGCGCCGCTCTGAAAAGCGCTCTGCAGGGGCTGATCCCCTGGCGCAAGGGCCCATTCGATCTGTTCGGCGTGCATGTCGACACCGAGTGGCGCTCGGACTGGAAGTGGGAGCGGGTCGCTCCACACCTGGACCTGGCCGGCAAACGCATCCTCGACGTTGGCTGCGGCAACGGCTACTACATGTGGCGCATGCTCGGTGCTGGCGCCAGAGCGGTGGTCGGCGTAGATCCCAACTGGTTGTTCCTCAACCAATTCCTCGCCGTCAAAAACTATCTGCCCGACTCGCCGGCCTGGCACCTGCCATTGGCGCTGGAAGAGCTGCCGGCCAGGCTGGAAGGCTTCGACACCGTATTCTCCATGGGCGTGCTCTACCACCGCCGCTCACCCATCGACCACCTGCTTGAGCTCAAGGACTGCCTGCTCAAAGGTGGCGAGCTGGTGCTGGAGACCCTGGTGGTCGAGGGCGATGCCCAGCAGGTCCTGGTGCCCGAGGACCGCTATGCGCAGATGCGTAACGTCTGGTTCCTGCCCTCGGTCCCGGCACTGGAGCTGTGGCTGCGCCGCGCCGGCTTCATCGATGTGCAGTGTGTGGACGTTTCCATCACCAGCTTGGAAGAACAGCGCGCTACCGACTGGATGCGCTTCCAGTCGCTGCCGGACTTTCTCGATCCGGCCGACCATGGCCGTACCATCGAGGGATTGCCGGCGCCAACCCGTGCCGTGCTGGTGGCGCGCAAGCCCTGAGTCAGGCGGCTGGCGCTCCCGTGTTCTGCCGCCATTGGGCAGGCGTGCAGCCCAACTCGCGCTTGAATAGACGCACGAAGAAGCTGGCATTCTCGTAGCCCACCTCGTAAGCGATCTCCTTAATACTCAGGCGTGAGGCGATCAATAGCTTCTTCGCCTTGTCGATTCGCACCCGCTGCAAGTATTGGGTGGGTGCGATACGCGTGGCGCCCTGAAAACGCCGCTTCAGGTTGCGCTCGCTGAAGCCGAAGCGCCGAGCCAGCGCCTCTATGCGCAAGGGCTCGGCATGATGCACCTCGATCCACTCCTGTACGCGCAACACCGCCTCGTCATCGTGGTTGCGATAGCCAGGCAGCAACGGCTGCAACCGACGCGGTTCGGACACCAGCAGGTGGGCGGCGCACAGCTGGGAGAACGGATCACCACGATCCTGCGCCACCATTGCCAGCAACGCATCGAACCCACCATTCAACGAGCCGGCGCTATAGACCTGACCAATCTGCACATAGGACTCGTGAACGGTGAAGCGGCAGCGTGGGAACAGTGTCTGCAAACGACGCAGATAGGCCCAATGAGTCGCCAGCGAAGTACCGTCCACCAGCCCGGTGGCTGCCAGCAGGCAGCTGCCGGTGGTCAAGGCCAGGACCGGACAGCCGCGACGCAGATGCGCGGTCAGCCAGTCGATCCTCGCCCTCGAACGCTCCAGCAGCTCGCCGATACGCGGCCCCTCTACCGCAGGGACTATCACAAGGTCAAAGACATCGTCCGGCAGCATCCGGCCATCCACTTCGATGGCGGAGCCACTGGCGCTATCTACCGCCTCACCGTCCTCGGTGAGCACCTGTATCTCATAGCCATGGCCCAGGCCGACATGCGCCTCCAGCAGAGCAACGATGCGAAAGAAGTCCCTGGCTGAGTACAGGCTCATGGCCCAGCAGCCGGGAAAGGCGAGTATGGCGATGCGCTTCATGGGGTTCCTCATGGCCCGATCGGACTACAGCTTAACCTGATCGGCAGTTCCTGCGCCCTCGGCCAAGCCAATAGGATCGACCCCATCGCCATCGGAGTCAGACACATGCATACACAGCCCTACACCGTCAGAGACTGCTTCGCCCAGCTGCGGGGCGTGGAGTCGCTGGAAAGCACCTTCGACGGCGCAAGCTGCCGCATGCGTATCAGCGAAGCCCATCGCAATGGCCTGGGCACTCCGCACGGTGCGGTGATCTTCGCCCTGGCCGACATCGCCTTCGCTTCCGCCTGCAATGCCACCGAGGCCACCTACATTGGGCTGCAGGCCGAAATCCGCTATCTCAATCGGGCCATGGGCGACGAGCTGACTGCCCGGGCCGAGCTGGTCAGCGCTTCCGGCCGACTGGCCCACTACCTAGTCAGCGTCAGTGACGCCGAACACAACCGGATCGCACTGCTCACTGCGTCGGCCTACCGGTTGCCGCCGCGATGACAGAAGAAGCCTGGATCGAAAGCAACACCGGCCGCCTATTCGCCAGGCGTTGGCACCCTCGGACCGTACGCTCGGACGCAGCACTGGTACTGCTGCACGACTCGCTGGGATGCGTCGAGCTGTGGCGCGACTTCCCACGGAGTCTGGCCGAGGCCACTGGGCGCGAAGTGATCGCCTATGACCGCCCTGGCTTCGGCCGCTCTGCCGCGCATCCTCATCAACTGAACAGCAGCTTCATCGCGGCCGAGGCACACGATGGGTTCGCGGCGACTATCCGGCACTTCCACGTCAACCGCTTCGCCGTCCTCGGTCACAGCGTGGGCGGTGCCATGGCGGCGTACTGTGCGGCAGCATCTGCCGGGCACTGCATGGCGCTGATCACCCTGTCGGCCCAAGCCTTTGTCGAGGAGCGTACGCTGCAAGGTATTCGCGCCGCCCGCCAGTCATTCTCCCAGCCGGAACAACTCGCCCGCCTGGAGCGCTACCACGGAGACAGGGCCACCTGGGTACTCGATGCCTGGGTGAACAGCTGGTTGGCTGACAATTTTCGTGACTGGTGTCTGGATGCAGTGCTGTCGCAAGTGCAGTGCCCGCTCCTGGCCATCCACGGCAGTGAGGACGAGTATGGCTCGCTACGCCATCCCGAACGCATCACCGCGCTGGCGGTTGGCCCGGCCGAAACGCTCGTCCTGCCGTGCGGACACCTGCCGCACCGAGAACAGCCGGAACGGGTGCTGGAAGCCATCGCCGACTTCCTTGCCCGGCACTCCGACTGACACTCAGACCAGTTCGATACGGTCGTCGTGAATGCGGATCAGGCCCTGCTTGAACAGCCCGCCGATGGCCTTCTTGAAGTTGCCCTTGCTCACACCGAAAACCTTGCTGATGGACTCCGGCGGACTCTTGTCGGACAGCGCCAGGCTACCGCCGGCTTCGCGCAGGCGCGTGAGGATCAGCTCGGACAGCTCGTCACGAGCCTGCTGTCCTATCGGCTGCAGACTCAGGCTGATCTTGCCGTCGTCACGCAACTCCTTGATGAACCCCTTCTCCAGGGAGCCCCCCCGCAGGAACTTGAACACCTCGTTCTTGTGAACCAGGCCCCAGTGCTGGCCGTTGATGATGGCCTTGAAGCCCAGGTCGGTCTGCTCCACCACCAGCAAGTCAACTTCCTGACCGACCTGATAGTTGGCCGGCGTCTTGTCCAGGTAACGGTCCAACCGCGCGGTAGCGGTAATGCGCCGGCTACGGTCGAGATAGGCATGCACCACGCAGTAATCACCGACCTGCAGCGGTCGCTTCTCCTCGGAGTGCGGCATCAGCAGGTCCTTGGACAGTCCCCAGTCGAAGAACAGCCCGATGCGATTGATATCGACCACCTTCAGGCTGGCAAAGCCTCCTACCTGCAGCTTAGGCTTCTCGGTGGTGGCGATCAGGCGGTCTTCGCTATCCAAATAAATGAACACGTTGAGCCAATCACCAACCTCGCAGGGCTCGCCCTTGGGGATATAGCGCTTGGGCAGGAGGATCTCGCCGTCGGCGCCGCCGTCGAGAAACAGGCCGAAGTCGGCCACCTTGGCCACCGGCAGAGAGTTGTAGCGCCCGATCAGAGCCATGGTCGTCACCTAATTCACAGAGGCCGGCATTCTACCCGTAGAACCTGCTTACAATCTGCTACGCGTCAGATCGATGGGGAAAAACCTCGGCAACAGCAGCGCAAAGCACCCGCTACCGCTGCGCTAGGGCGGCTTTCGCCTCCCGTTTGGCACCAAGATGGCTGGCCAGGCTCAACGGCTTGCCATGTGCCCCACTGGCATCTAGCACGGGCATGTTTCAGAATCATGGCAGGCCGCAACTACGGCCCTTTCCATTTGTCTGAATAACACGGACTCTCGCTGCCCTATCTCAGGAGCTCCTGTGCGCCTTTCGAGCCGTTGGCTGCCGTACCCTGCCGCGTCGCTTCTCGCCCTCGGCCTGCTGTTCCTCATACTGCCCATCGCCGCACGCTACTGGCTGGGCTGGTCGAGCTGGCCAGGCTATGTCTCCGACCTGGGCATCGGCAGCCTGCTTCTCGTGCTTTGCTATCGCCGCCCGTTTCTCGCGGCACCACTCGGCATCGCCTGGGCCCTCTTGCTGGTCGGCAACGCCGAACTGGTCAACGCCGTGGGCCGCATGCCGGAACCCAGCGACCTCAAGTACCTGAGCGACCCTCAATTCGTCAGCCAGTCCACCCAGGGTGGCGGCATCCGCTATCCGATTCTGGCCGGCGCTCTGGTCGTGGCCGTGCTGGCCTGCCTGCTGCTGGGCCGCCGCCGCGGTCCGAAGATTTCACGCTACGCCTACATGCTGCCCGCAGCCCTGCTGTTCAGCCACGCCGCCGACCAGTACATGGAACCCAGCGAGGATGACCAGTGGCACCTGTTCAACCTGCCGCACAAGCTGCTGGCCGAGGGCTCCAGCCGCGCGCGTATGGCCGTCGAGGACTGGTACGCGGGCGAGGAGTCCGGACTGCCGCCGGACATTGACGGCCTGAGCAAGCTGGACCTGTCCGGCAAGCCGCTACTTCCGGGCGGCGGCAAGGCACGCAACGTACTGATCATCACCCTGGAAGGCATCCCCGGCGCGTACATCGCCAAGAACCGCCAGCTGATCGGCAGCAACTACGAAGAAGACCTGATGCCACGCCTCAGCGAGTGGGCCGAGCGCAGCATGACCACACCGGACTACGTGTTGCACAGCCACCAGACCATCCGCGGCCTTTACGCCATGCTCTGCGGCGACTACAGCAAGCTGGACTCAGGCACACCCAAGGGGGTCGAGCTGCTCAACAGTCAGACCCGCAACTTGCAGTGCCTGCCGCACCAGCTGCGCACCATGGGCTTCCGTACCCACTTCCTGCAGGGTGCAGGGCTGCGCTTCATGGCCAAGGATCAGATCATGCCGCACATGGGCTTCGAGAAGACCAACGGGCGTGACTGGTTCAAGAACAAGCCCTACCTGGAATTCCCCTGGGGCATGGACGACAAGGCCTACTTCGAGGGCGCGCTGAAGTACGTCAAACAGCTGCGCAGCAACGAGCGCCCATGGATGCTCACTCTGCTCACCGTTGGCACCCACCAGCCCTACTCCGCACCCGCGGAGTATCTGGAACGCTTCCCCACCGCCAAGCAGGCAGCAATCGGCTACTTGGACGACGCGGTGGGTGACTTCCTCGACGCACTGGAAAAACAGGGTGTGCTCAAGGACACACTGGTCATCGTCACCTCCGACGAGTCCCACGGCCTGGAGAACGTGCGCCTGGCCTCGGCCTGGGGCTTCAACCTGGTGCTGGCGCCGGATGCAGAAAAACTGCCCAGGGTGAAACCAGGCGTGTATGGCCATGTCGACCTGACCGCGTCGGTGCTGGACTACTTCGACCTGCCGGTGCCGGACAACATCGCCGGCCGCTCGCTGTTCCGCGACTACAGCACCCCGCGCGAGATCATGTCCTACACCAACGGGCTACTGCGCCAGCACGACGGCAAGGTATTCACCGAGTGCAATTTCCAGCAGGTCTGCCGGCGCTATGAGAGCAGCGGCTTCATCGCCGACCATGCCAAGTACCTGGGTCGCGTCAGCGGACGCCAGGCGCGTCTGGTCAGCCAGCGCGCCACCCTGCTCGACCAGTCGATCACCGGCGGGCAGATCGGCCAACGCTACCAGTTCGCCAACCGCGAACGCATCGACCTCAAGCTCGAGTCGCGCGACGACTGGGCGGACAACCTGATCGGCGCCCAGTACCTGGAGATGCCCAAGGGCACCCGCACCCGCGTGACCCTGAAGATCGAGGCCGTGCGCCTGGACCGCAACGGTGCTGCACTACGCCTGCTGACCAAGGAGTTCGACCGCAACAATAGCCTGACTATCCCCGCACTACCGGCACTCAAGCGCGGCGAAAGCGTGGAATTGAGCTTCGACTTCGACAACCCGGAGACGCGCAAGGCCTTCTCTTTCCATCTTCTCGGAGAAGGCCGCGGCGCCATCCGCATCAGCGACTTCAGCGTGGTGACCGAGCCACTGCCGCCGGAGCTGGTCGCCTCACAGGTGCCGGACACGGCGATGGATGCGGCCGCGCACTGAAGTCGCAAGCCGAGCAAGGCACGGCATGCCTACCCTGCTCGGCTGCTACGGCCTCTGCAGCCCCAGCCTGATCAACTTGCCGTCCGGCGCATCGGTCAGCAGGTAGAGATAGCCATCTGGTCCCTGGCGCACATCGCGAATGCGCCACCCCCTGTCTTCCAGCAACCGCTCCTCCTGGCCCACCTTGTCGCCGTCCAGCGGCAGGCGGATCAGACCGGGCTGGGCCAGCGCGCCGATGAACAGGCTGTGCTGCCAGGCAGGGAAGCGCTCGGCGGCATAAAAGGCCATGCCTGAAATGCCCGGCGACTTCTTCCATACATGGTGCGGAGCTTCGGTGCCGGCCACCGTCTCGCCTTCGGCCTCGGGAATCGGCAAGAAACTGTAGTTGACCCCATGGGTGGCCTTCGGCCAACCGTAGTTCAAGCCCTTCTGCGGGATGTTTATCTCGTCGCCGCCGCGCGGGCCGTGCTCGTGCAGCCAGAGCTGGCCATTCCACGGATTCACCGCCAATCCCTGCGGGTTGCGGTGGCCGTATGACCAGATTTCCGCCCTCGCTCCAGCCTTGCCGACGAATGGATTATCGTCCGGCACGCTGCCACCGGGCTTCAGCCGTACCAGTTTGCCCTGCAGCTTGTTCAGGTCCTGAGCCGTGGAGCGCTGGTTGTTTTCACCCAGGGTGACGAAGAGGAAGCCCTCGCGGTCGAATGCCAGGCGCGAGCCGAAGTGAACGCCCTCGGACAACTTGGGCTCCTGGCGAAAGATGACCTGGAAACCCTCCAGGCCGCTCATGTCATCCTTGAGCCGCCCACGACCGACCGCGGTGCCGGCCTTTTCGCCATCCTCGTCCGACTCGGCGTAGCTCAGGTAAACCAGGCGATCGCTGGCGAACTGCGGCGACAGGGCTACGTCCAGCAAACCGCCCTGCCCTCGCGCATACACATTCGGCACGCCGCTCAGCGCGCTACCTAGCCGCCCCTGGTCGTTCAGCCAGCGCAGCCGTCCGGGGCGCTCAGTGATCAGGCTGCCCTTGCCGTCCGGCAGGAAGGCCAGGCCCCAGGGATGTTCCAGGCCGCCCACCACCTCCTTCAACTCCAGCTCACTCTCTTTCTCGGCCACGGCCATTGCCGGCAAGCCCAGGCCGAGCAGCGCGCTGGCGGCCACACACAGAATCGTCTGTCTCATGTCGTCGCTCCTCTTCGAAGGCTAACCTTGTAGCCCAATCCCGGCTCGCACCCCAGGCCAGGTACAATGCCTTTCATTTCCTGATGTGACACCCGCCGACATGACCGAAGCCGAACGCCTTTCCAAGCGCCTGATCCAGCAAACATCCTGCTCTCGGCGCGAAGCCGAGCTGTACATCGAGGGAGGCTGGGTCACGGTGGATGGCCAGGTGATCGAGGAACCCCAGCACCCGGTACTGAACGAGAAGGTCGTGCTGCTGCCAGGGGCCAAGGCCGAGACCCAGCCGCCGATCACGCTGCTGCTGCACAAACCGGTCGGCCTCGGTTGCGGGCTGGGAGCCAACTCCACGCAGCAGTTGCTCAGCCACACGCACCACTGGAGCGAAGACGCCAGCGGCATTCGCCCGCTGAATCGCCATTTGCGCCGCTTGGAACTGCTGACCCCGCTGGAAACCGATGCCAGTGGCCTGCTGGTGTTCAGTCAGAGCCATGCGGTTGTGCGCCTGTTCAAGGAAAAGGGGGCGACGCTGGAGCAGGAGTTTCTGGTCGACGTCACCGGCTCATTGGATGAAAAGGGCCTCAAGCGCCTGGCTTTCGGCCTCAGCTACAAGGGTGCGACCCTCCCGCCATGCAAGGTCAGCTGGCAGAGCGAGACGCGCCTGCGCTTCGCCATCAAGGCCGTGCAGCCGGGGCAATTGCGCTTCATGTGCGAGAGCGTCGGCCTGCAGGTGCAAGGCGTCCGCCGCCTGCGCTTCGGCCGTACCGGACTGGCCAAGCTGCCGGTCGGCCAGTGGCGCTACCTGGGTCTCAACGAGAAGTTCTGAGGTCCGCTGGCGCCGGCTTGCTCTGCTGACGCGGCCATATCAGGCTGAATTGCGCGCCACCCAGGCCAGCACTGCGCCCGACATACGCGCGACCGTCATGCCAGTAGATGATGCGCCGCACGATGGAGAGCCCCAACCCATGGCCACCGGAGGCCCGGGTGCGGCTGTCGTCCAGCCGCAGGAAGGGCGTGAAGATGTGCTCCCAGGCCTCCTCCGGTACCCCGGGGCCGTCATCTTCGACATCCACCCGGCACCGCTCCTCGCCGACGCTGTAGGTCAGGCGAACCCTCGACTCGGCGTGGCGCATCGCATTGCTCACCAGATTCTGCAACGCACGGTGCAGGTAGCGCGGCTCCGCCTCCACCAGCGCACTCCCGTCCGGGGCATCATGGCACTGCCCGCGGTCGACGCGGATACTGGCGCGTAACGGCGCCAGCTCGCCGATCACCTGGTCGAGCATGGCTCGCAGGTCCACACACTGATAGTTCAGCTCTGGCGAGCCCTGCTCCAGGCGGGCGTAGACCAGCATCTCGTCGACCAGCTTGTCCAGCTCCTGGATGTCGCCGTCCATGCCTTCCATGTACTTGCGCCGCGCCTCGTCGCTGTGGGCATCGCCGATCATCTCCAGGCCGAAGCGCAGGCGCGCCACCGGCGTGCGCAACTCGTGGGATACCGCGCGGACCATTTCCCGCTGCACGCTGAGCAGGCGCTGCAGCTGCTCGGCCATGGCGTTGAAGGTGGACGCCAGCCGCCCCACCGAGTCGGCACCCTGGGTTGGCGCGCGAGCATCCAGGCGGCCACTGGCCAGATGGGCGGCGGCGTCCTCCAGCGCCTGCAAGCGACGCTCCAGGCGCCGCACCAACAGGTAGAGAATGCACCCGGTGAGCGTCAGACCGAGCACCCCGATCAACACCAGCAACTCGGTCGGATAGGGATTCATCTGGTAGATCGGGCCAACCTCCAGAACCCAGGGCGTACCGACCATGCCGGCGATCACCCGGATCGAGTCGCCGCCCTTGCCCAGAGCCAATACGGTATCGCCTTCATCGACACGGCGCTGCTGATCCTCGTCCAGGTCGACCTTTTCCAACGTCACCAGGCGCAGGTCGAAGCCGAACTGCTTCTCGTCCTTCAGCGCAGCCAGCCGCTTCGGCTGCTCGACAATGGGCGAGCGCACCAGTTCATCCATCAGCAGGTAGACGGTGGCGCGCGCCAGTTGCTCGCTGATCTGCTCCACCTCGGTGCTCAGCACCAGCCTTTCCTTCGCGCTGACCAGGGCATAGACCCGTGCGGCATGCGGACCCGTCTGTTCCACCAGCACCTGGCCACGCAGCAGGCGCCCCCGGGCACGGCCGTCCAGCGGCTCGGCGGAAAGGTCCTGCAACTCCAGGGAAACGCCGATCAGGCGGCTCCAGGTAGTCAACGCCCGACGGCGATCCAGCGGTGCCATCGGCTGCAGGTTGTCCGCCATCAGGCGGAATGTGCCGCGTGCCAGTTGCTCGCGGTACAGGTCACTGCGCACCTCGTTGGTCAGCTGCAGGGCACCGACCCCAAGCAGTGCGACCAGCACCAGAGAGGCGATGATCCCGCCGTAGATGCGCAGGAAGATGGTGTTCATTGCAGGGCGCTGGCGGCCTCGGCGACGAACAGGTAGCCCTTGCTGCGCACGGTCTTGATCAACCGCGGATGCATGGGGTCGTCACCGATCTTCGGACGAATGCGCGAGATGCGTACATCGATGGAGCGATCCTGGCCGTCGTACTCGATGCCGCGCAGGGCGGTGAATATCTCTTCGCGGGAGAGAATGCGTCCGGCGTTGGCCGCCAGCAGCCAGAGCAGGTCGAACTCGGCACTGGTCAGCTCGATGCCCGCGTCGCGCAGCCAGGCCTCGCGCAGAGCACTGTCGATGACCAGCGGGCCGAACTCCAGGCGGCGCAGGTTCTCCACCGGCGGCACCTCCGCCCCCCCCTCGCTGCGTCTCAGCAAGGCGCGGATGCGCGCCAGCAACACGCGCGGGCGCACCGGCTTGCACACATAGTCGTCGGCGCCCATCTCCAGGCCGAGCACCTCGTCCATATCATCGGTACGGGCGGTGAGCATCAGGATCGGGCCGTTGTACTGGCCACGCACCTTGCGACAGATGGAAAGCCCATCCTCGCCCGGCAGCATCAGGTCGAGTACCACCAGGTCCGGCTGCTCCTTGAGGATGCGCGCCGCCGCTCGTGCACCATCGGACTCGATCGCCACCTGCAGACCATTGCCCTGCAGGTATTCCTGGGTCAGCTCCGCCAACCGCTGATCATCCTCGACGATCAGGATCTGCCAGGCTTCTTGCTCCACGAACTCTCTCCAGCGGATACGCCATAAGTGGCGGCATTGTAACAACCGAAACCGGTTAGCACAGCGCATGCCAGAAACACTACATATTGTGTTAGGGTCCGCAAGGTTTCAGGGCATTTCACATGCCGAAAAAACAGCCCGCCAGGGGCGACGAACGGTACAGCCCAGCGTTCGCGGGGCCTGCCGCCCGAACAGGCGAAACGACCCACAACTCACCCACAAGTTATCCACAGAAAGCTCACCCTCGCCTCCCTTGCAAAGCCCCCGATAGCGCATTATCTTGTATCCCCATCGCGCCTCGACCCAACATATAGTGGTCAGCCGAGGCCAGGGACACTAAGAAGAAAGAATGCAGAGGGGCTCGATTCGCGCGCTACCGTTAGCATTTCCGCTCAGTCGCCACCGCTGCGGCTGGTCAGCACGGACCGCGTAGAACACTCCCCCTGTATTCACTAAACGACCACGAAGTCGCGCAGCGTCGATCACTACAGATAGTGGTCATGCCAAACGCCTTCAATGGTGGTCCGCAGCCAGGACGGCATCCGAGTCAGCCTGTACTGCCGCAAGTTTCTCGATGTCTGGCCGGAATGCCGGGCGTCGCGACGTTTTATCAAGGGAATGAACACAAGACACCTTGCGTGTCCAAACCAATTAGAAGTGGAGAACCTCATGCACACCGACACAACTCGCGAGAACCCGCAGGCCGTGGCGCCGCAGGCAGCCGAATCCAGTCAGGATCTGGCCGCCACCGCCCCGGGCCAGCTGCGCGTGATCAAGCGCAACGGTACTGTCGTGCCCTACACCGACGACAAGATCACCGTGGCCATCACCAAGGCGTTCCTCGCAGTTGAAGGTGGCAATGCCGCCGCCTCGTCGCGTATCCATGAGACCGTCGCGCGCCTGACCGAGCAGGTCACCGCCACCTTCAAGCGCCGTATGCCGTCCGGCGGCACCATCCACATCGAAGAGATCCAGGACCAGGTCGAACTGTCCCTGATGCGCGCCGGCGAACAGAAAGTCGCCCGCGACTACGTGATCTACCGCGAAGCACAGGCCTCCAAGCGCAAGAGCGCCAGCGACGACGTCGCCCAGCCGCACCCGAGCATCCGCGTCACCAAGGCCGACGGCAGTGTGCAGCCGCTGGACATGGGCCGCCTGCAGACCATCATCCGCGAGGCCTGCGAAGGCCTGGCCGAGGTTAACGGCGCGCTGATCGAGTCCGAGACCCTGAAGAACCTGTACGACGGCGTGGCCGAGAAGGATGTCAACACCGCCCTGGTGATGACCGCCCGTACCCTGGTCGAGCGTGAGCCGAACTACTCCTACGTCACCGCCCGCCTGCTGATGGACAACATCCGCGCCGAGGCCCTGGGCTTCCTCGACATCGCCAGCAGCGCCACTCACCACGAGATGGCCGACCTCTACGCCAAGGCCCTGCCGGCTTACGTGGAAAAAGGCAGCGAGTTCGAGCTGATCGACGCCAAACTGAAAGAGTACGACCTGGAGAAACTGGGCCGCGCCATCAACCACGAGCGCGACCAGCAGTTCACCTACCTGGGCCTGCAGACCCTGTACGACCGCTACTTCATCCACAAGGACGGCATCCGCTTCGAACTGCCGCAGGTGTTCTTCATGCGCGTGGCCATGGGCCTGGCCATCGAAGAGCCGAAGAACCGTGAAGAACGCGCTATCGAGTTCTACAACCTGCTGTCCTCGTTCGATTACATGGCGTCGACCCCGACCCTGTTCAACGCCGGCACCCTGCGCCCGCAGCTGTCCTCCTGCTACCTGACCACCGTGCCGGACGACCTGTCGGGCATCTACGGCGCCATCCACGACAACGCCATGCTGTCGAAATTCGCCGGCGGCCTGGGCAACGACTGGACGCCGGTGCGCGCGCTGGGCTCCTACATCAAGGGCACCAACGGCAAATCCCAGGGCGTCGTACCCTTCCTCAAAGTGGTCAACGACACCGCCGTGGCCGTGAACCAGGGTGGCAAGCGCAAAGGCGCCGTCTGCGCCTACCTGGAAACCTGGCACCTGGACATCGAGGAATTCCTCGAACTGCGCAAGAACACCGGTGACGACCGCCGCCGTACCCACGACATGAACACCGCGAACTGGATTCCGGACCTGTTCATGAAGCGCGTGTTCGACGACGGCCAGTGGACCCTGTTCTCCCCGTCCGAAGTGCCGGACCTGCACGACCTGACCGGCAAGGCCTTCGAAGAGCGCTACGAGTACTACGAAGCCCTGACCCAGTACGGCAAGATCAAGGTCTTCAAGACCATCGCCGCCAAAGACCTGTGGCGCAAGATGCTGTCCATGCTGTTCGAAACCGGCCACCCGTGGCTGACCTTCAAGGACCCGTGCAACCTGCGCAGCCCGCAACAGCACGTGGGCGTGGTCCACAGCTCGAACCTGTGCACCGAGATCACCTTGAACACCAACAAGGACGAGATCGCAGTCTGCAACCTGGGCTCGATCAACATGGTCAACCACATCGTCGACGGCAAGCTGGACACCGAGAAACTCGGCCGCACCGTGAAGACCGCTGTGCGCATGCTCGATAACGTCATCGACATCAACTACTACTCGGTACCGCAGGCACGTAACTCCAACCTCAAGCACCGTCCGGTCGGCCTCGGCCTGATGGGCTTCCAGGACGCCCTGTACCTGCAGCACATCGCCTACGGCTCCGACGCGGCCATCGAGTTCGCCGACAAGTCCATGGAAGCGATCAGCTACTACGCGATCCAGGCTTCCTGTGACCTGGCCGACGAGCGCGGCAGCTACTCCACCTTCGACGGCTCCCTGTGGTCCAAAGGCATCCTGCCGCTGGACTCCCAGCAGATCCTGATCGAGGCCCGTGGCCAGAAGTACATCGACGTCGACCTGTCCGAATCGCTGGACTGGGCGCCGATCCGCGAGCGCGTGAAGAAAGGCATCCGTAACTCCAACATCATGGCCATCGCGCCGACCGCGACCATCTCCAACATCATTGGCGTGTCGCAGTCGATCGAACCGACCTACCAGAACCTGTACGTGAAATCGAACCTCTCCGGCGAATTCACAGTGATCAACCCCTACCTGGTACGCGACCTGAAGAACCGCGGCCTGTGGGACCCGGTCATGGTCAACGACCTGAAGTACTACGACGGCTCCGTACAGCAGATCGAGCGCATCCCGCAGGATCTGAAAGACCTGTACGCCACCGCGTTCGAAGTCGACACCAAGTGGATCGTCGATGCCGCCAGCCGTCGCCAGAAATGGATCGACCAGGCTCAGTCGCTGAACCTGTACATCGCCGGCGCCTCGGGCAAGAAGCTGGACGTGACCTACCGCATGGCCTGGTACCGTGGTCTGAAAACCACCTATTACCTCCGTGCCCTGGCCGCGACCAGCACCGAGAAGTCCACCATCAACACCGGCAAGCTCAACGCCGTGTCCAGTGGTGCGATCGACGAAGGCAACTTCGCCGCCCTGGCCGGTCCGGCTCCGGTACCGAAGGCTTGCGCCATCGACCAGCCTGACTGCGAAGCGTGCCAATAAGCGCACGAATCCGAGCGACGCCCGCGTTATTGCCCGGCAGGTCCGCCCCCATCACGTGCACTAGCACGCTCAGGGGCTCGGACCAGCCAGGCGCCTAGCGCTCACTCAGCTTCGCGCTTGCACCGAGTTGCCGAGGTAAAAGCCAAAAGCGACCCGGACCGTTTGTTTCCCCTCTCCCCTCGGGAGAGGGGCCAGGGGTGAGGGAAACCAGCCCCAAGAACATCTCCCCTCGCCCGCCCTGCGGACCTGGGCGCCACCAGTCGGGTGGCACGGCTCAAACCCTTGCGTGCAGATCGCAACGGAACATAATCAGAATTACTGGATACTCATACAGGCCGTACAGAACCCGGCCCGATGACCAAGCAGGAGACCACCATGCTCAGCTGGGACGAATTCGATAAGGAAGACGGCGCAGAAGCCGCCACCAAAGGCACCGCTCCGGTAGTAGGCGCCGCTATCGACAAACTGGACAACGATGCCGCCGGCTCCGTGGAAGACGCCCGCGCCGTCTCCGCCGACGACTCCGACGCCGTCGCTCGCGCCAAGAAGGCCCTGAACGACCTGGACATCCAGGAAGGCCTGGACGATCTGGAAGGCTCGGCCGCCCGCGTACAGGTCGGCGACAAGCAGATGATCAACGCCCGCGCCGACCTCAACCAGCTCGTACCCTTCAAGTACGACTGGGCCTGGCAGAAGTATCTGGATGGTTGCGCCAACCACTGGATGCCGCAGGAAGTGAACATGAACGCCGACATCGCTCTGTGGAAGAGCAAGGATGGCCTCAGCGAAGACGAGCGCCGCATCGTCAAGCGCAACCTCGGCTTCTTCTCCACCGCCGACAGCCTGGTTGCCAACAACCTAGTGCTGGCCGTGTACCGCCTGATCACCAACCCCGAGTGCCGCCAGTACATCCTGCGCCAGGCCTTCGAGGAAGCGATCCACACCCACGCCTACCAGTACTGCATCGAGTCGCTGGGCATGGATGAAGGCGAGATCTTCAACATGTACCACGAGATCCCGAGCGTGGCGAAGAAGGCCTCCTGGGGCCTCAAGTACACCCGCTCGATCTCCGATCCGAAGTTCGAAACCGGCACCCCGGAAACCGACCGCCAGTTCCTGCGCAACCTGATCGCCTACTACTGCGTTCTGGAAGGCATCTTCTTCTACTGCGGCTTCACCCAGATCCTCTCCATGGGCCGCCGCAACAAGATGACCGGCACCGCCGAGCAGTTCCAGTACATCCTGCGCGACGAATCCATGCACCTGAACTTCGGTATCGACGTGATCAACCAGATCAAGATCGAGAACCCGCATCTGTGGGACGCCCAGATGAAGGACGAAGCGACCCAGATGATCCTGCAGGGCACCCAGCTGGAGATCGAATACGCGCGTGACACCATGCCTCGCGGCGTACTGGGCATGAACGCGGCCATGATGGAGGACTACCTCAAGTTCATCGCCAACCGCCGCCTGACTCAGATCGGCCTGAAAGAGGAATATCCGGGTACCAACAACCCGTTCCCGTGGATGAGCGAGATCATGGACCTGAAGAAGGAGAAGAACTTCTTCGAGACTCGCGTGATCGAGTATCAGACTGGTGGTGCGTTGAGCTGGGACTGATTCCTGGGTCTAGACCGTTAGGACAGATTACAAGCGCTTTACCTGAGTACGGATGTTCGGGGTAGCGAGAGAAACTAAAAGCCCCGCCTAGTGCGGGGCTTTTTTATTAAGCGAAGATTATGAACCAACAAATACCAGAATTAATTAAACTTTCATTCAAAACCAAAGAAGCAATCATCCAGAAGATACATGAGCTCTCTGGAAAAATCGAAAAATCCTCTGCAAATTCTTTTCTTAATGAAATAAAAAATGTTGCGGACGACTATTCAAAGAGCTCCTACTCCACCACTGACAAACTAGGATTCGCAGAATCCATTTCAAAAATCGGAAAAGAGCTTTGCGTATACCTAGAAGAAACCAGCTTATAAAAAATCAACACTCAAGAAATATTTAGCAACTGCGAAAAAATACAAATAATTCTTATAAAAAATAGACATCGAAACCCCAGCCACAAAAGCAACAATTCGCTTAGTGAAATCAACGAAACTTCAGTTAGAAAAATACGAGAGTCAATTGCCTTAATCGAAGGCGAAATTGACAAAAATCGCTCAAACCAAAACCATCAAACATTAAAAATTTCAACTAAAATATCTGAGCTTGAAGAAACCATTAGCGATCTCGAAAAAAGAGCATCACTAGAAATACAAAAAATACAAAATATTTACAAAGAAACAGAGATTCAATTAGAAAACAAAAAGAGCGAAGTTAATGAATTAATAGGACATATATCAGGCGACGTAGTATCAGGCAGCTATGAAAGCAATGCCGCGGCTGAGAAAAAGACAGCTGACAGACTTAGGAACGCCTCTTTATTCTGCATGATCCTAATTGCCATTCTCATGGGGTATGCTTTTTGGGAAACCACTACCGCCTCGACTCTTGACTGGGCAAAATCAATGTCACGACTCGCACTAGCCCTAATCCTATCAGTACCGTCTGCATACCTAGCTAGAGAGTCTTCAAAACATAGGGAGCAACAATATAGCCACCTACAAACCTCGCTCGACCTAAAAGCAATAACACCTTTTATCGCATCCCTCCCCATCGACCAGCAAAATATTCTCAAGTCAGAAATAGCTAGTAGGGTTTTCGCCTCCAAACCCTCGTCGAAAATCACAGCAGACTCTTACCCAATAAATGCTCACGAATTATTTATGGCATTAATCCAAAAATTAAGCCCTCCTGAAAAATCTAAAGAGCAACCCTCCAATACCTCAAGCAAATAACCTCGACATCCGAAGCTATAGGAAATGGGTTCACTTACGAACCACTACACATATCAAATTCTCCCCTTTTCGCCCTTATGGCGAGTCACTTTCTCTTGCGTGCCCAAGAGAAAGTAACCAAAGAGAAGGGCACCCCGACATCCGGGTCTGACCTGCGGCCAGACTTCCCTCGCTCCGGCGCTGCTCCGGGGGCCGTCACGAAGGGGCGTCCCTGCCCCATCGTTCCTCGCTCGGCGTCCTGCCTCGCGCCCCCCCTGCGCAACACCTCCACTCGGCCTACTGACGGGGACTCCGGCTCCGAGTTGCCTAGTGGCTTTTTCTTGCGCTTCACGGGTTGATCGCCGCCACGCTTCGCGTTTTGTTCTGCCGAACTTTTAGGCAACTCCCCCGCCCCCTTCAGGAGGCCGAATGGAATCGTTGTGGAAGGGAGCGAGCCGCATGGATTTTGATCGTTCCCACGCTCCGCGTGGGAACACAGCCATCGACGCTCCAGCGTCCACCTGCAAGCAACTACGTGCCAGCAGACATGTCGCGACGCAGAGCGTCGCGGGCTTGCTACCACGCTGGAGCGTGGGAGCTATCGGGGATTAAAGGCCGCACGCTGCGCTGATCGTTCCCACGCTCCGCGTGGGAATGCAGCCCTCGACGCTCCAGCGTCCACCTTCCAGCAACCACGCGCAGGACCACATGGAGACGCAGAGCGTCGCAAGCTAGGCTCCCACGCGGAGCGTGGGGGCCATCGGGGATAGGAGGCAGCCTCTCTCCAACCCACACCCCAACCCGCCGATTCAAGGAAGAATCCAATGGGCCGCAGCCGCTACGTCATCACCGAACCTGAAAAGCCGCATTTCCTCACCTGTACCGTGCTGGAGTGGTTGCCGTTGTTCACCAGCCCCGCGCGGGTAGAAGTTCTGCTCGATTGCTGGCGCTATCAGCAGGCCAATCAAGGCCTGCGTCTCTACGGCTACGTCGTGCTGGAAAACCATCTGCACTTCGTTGCCCAGGCACCGGACTTGGGCAAATGCGTCAGCAGCTTCAAGTCATTCACAGCGCGCCGAATCATCGATCAGCTGCCAGAGCGAGGAGCAGAGCGCTTACTGCAGCGGCTGCGCTTCGCCAAGTGCGGACACAAGAACGACCGGGTGTATCAGCTTTGGCAGGAGGGTTCGCATGCGGAGCTGGTGTACAGCGCCGAGGTGATGCGGGAGGAGCTCGATTACATCCATCACAACCCGCTCAAACGCGGCTATATTCCAGTGCCAGAAACTATGCGGGGCAGACGGGATTGATTGAGGTGGACCGGTGGGATTCGTGACGCGGAGCGTCACGGGCTGTATTCCCACGCGGAGCGTGGGAACGATCACCATCACCAGATCACCAATCACCTGGCAGCCGACCACTTTCGCCGGCGCATAAAAAACCCGGCGCTGAGGGCCGGGTTTTATGTAACGGGGATGCTATCAGGCCTTGTCGATGCCTTTCTTGATCGCGTCCTTGACGTCACCCTTGAGTTGTTGGGCTTTGCCCTTTACCTGCTGAGCATCCCCTTCGCCCTCAAGACGGGGATTATCGGTAGCCTTACCGATACCCTCTTTGACTTTACCGATGGCTTCGTTGGCATTGCCTTTGATCTTGTCTGTCGTGCTGCTCATGTAACACCTCATTTTCAATGGCTTACGGAGAATGGAGCCCTGCCGGCCTCAATCGTTTCGTATTTTTTTAACTGCTCGCACGCTCCGCATGGGAAGAATGAATAGGGCCGGCAAGCGAGAGATCCCCTCTAGTGCGGGGTTGGCCTGGCTCCAGCAAGTAGTTCGGATATGCACGATGGACACGCTTTGTGGATTTCCACCCACGCAAGTCGCCTGTCACGATTTTGCGCGGGCGATCACCCGCACTGGCGAGCACATGCCCTACCCTGGCCCCAAACCACTTCGAAGCCACCCCACGATGAGCGACAGCAGCAACCTGATCCTCTTCCTCGTCACCCAGCTCGTGCTGCCATTCGGCCTGGGCTACCTGTATTGCCGGCGCAAGGGCATCCCCACCAACTCCTGGCAAGCCGGTGGCATCTACCTCGTCGCCCTGTTGGCCGCAATGCTTCTCTTCACTGGCCTGATAGGCCTGCCGACTCATGTGAAGAATGTCGGCTTCGTGACCAACCGCCCCATGGGCCTGACCTGTGGTGCCATCGGTATCGCGGTAGGCATCCTGATGGGGATGCTCGCCCGGCGCTTCGAGGGAGGGGCGGAGAAGTAGAGCCGGGATTCGTGAATTCATGCCATTCGGGCATCGACGGGGCAACGTGCCAGGCGGCTACCCAGCGGCCGTCACAGGTAGGCGGCGAGCCAGGTACTTGCCGAGCGCCGTGCAGCTCCTGTATTCAGGGCGCTGCCCGGACCGACGCGACCAATGAAAGGAGTCTCTCATGCGCCACCTCGCCCCTCTCCTCTGCGCCGCACTGCTGCTGACGCACAGCGCCGCTCTGCTGGCCGACGAGTTGATCGGTCCGGGAGAAATACCCAAGCACTATTTCGCCCTCTGGGCCGAGCAGAGCAAGTGCGAGGGGCAGAACGCGCCCTTCTACCCTGACGCCATGCTGATCGGCAGAAAGGCCATCGGCCTGGAAAAACTCGCCTGCCCGGTGAGTGAAGTGCTGGCCGACAACGGCAAGGACCGCTTCAAGGCCACGTTCAACTGCATCAGCATCGGCGAGAACAGGATGCACACCCAGCCCATCGAACTCCGCCTGGAAGACGACCAGCTCTATTTCTCCCTGGACGGCGGTGCCGAGCAAGGGCCCTACATCGATTGCCGCATCCCCACCATCGAATCCCGACACTAAGCCATCGAGCACAAACCCCCGCGGCATCTGCAGGCGGCGCCAACGTGAAGCCACCTGCCGCAGACCCACCGCAACAGACCGATAACGGAGCAGCCATGGATGCGCGTTTACTGCCGCAAACCGAATTCGACAGCGTGCATTTCTTCCGGGCCATCACACTCGCCATTCTGCTCGTGATCAGCGGGATGGCCGTGGCCGGAGTGGCCGACGGCGAGATCGGCCCGATCTCCGCACTACCCCTCGTGATACTGGTCCTGGCGATACGCTTCGCAATGGAATGGCGGCGCGTCACCCGGTGCATGCCGGCATTCATCCACGATGATGAGCTGGTTCTGTGCGGGGTTGGCAGCCACCGACGGATCGAGCTGTCCAAGGTCAGTTCGGTCCGCTCCAGGCACAGCATCTTCATGGTGCGACGGTATCGCTCCTGGTCGGAGCACGTGGCATTCCTGGAAGTCACCCTGAATGACGGCGAGCGCGTCCATACGCTGGCCGAAAGCGCCGTGCTCGAATGCCCTCCTGCCAAGCACGCGGTAAAAGCCATCGAAGCGGCTGTGCTCTCGGCCAAGATGAGGGATATCGCCAAGCGCCAGCAGGGTGCCAGTGACAACAGATAACCGGCGCACCGGTAGCACGTATCTGTGGCTACTTGTGAGGAGGTTCGAGCGGCCGGGCGGTACAATGGCCCATCTCGACTTTCAGCCGGCATGCCCCGGAGCACACCCTTTCGATGTTTACCCTCACCCACCTCGCAACCCCGCCGCCCGAGTCCCTGAAGAGCCAGGTCCTGCAGATGGTGGTCGACTACTTCAGCGACATCAGCCCCGCACCATTGGCGCCAAGCAATCCGCTCTACCAGCTGTACCAGTACGTCATCGGCTTCGAGGTGCATCTGTATCTGCAGGCCATGGGCAGCGAGCCCGGCAGCAGCGCCCGCTTGATCCTTGCCCTCGACAATGAAGACCCAGCGCAGGTACTGGGCTTCGCCCTCTATCTGCCCAGCCCCGACGATCCCGACGCCTGCACCCTGGCGTACCTGGCCGTGCGGGCCGGCCACCGCCGCCGGGGCATCGCCCGCGCCATGTTGCAGCAGATGCTGATACTGCACCCGCATGCCGCGCTGGCCTGCGTCGCCAGCCGGGTGCCAACCTTCGAGGCCATGGGCTTCCAGGTGCTGGCCGCACGCGGGCCGCAGGTGCTGATGAATACTCGCGGCACCGCCTCGGATGGCTGGATAGCGGTGCAGGACATAGAGCCGATCTTCCAGTCCAAGGAGGTCCGGCAGATCCACACCTACCTGGTCAAGCAACATGGCGAGAAGGCCATGCGCGACGCCGAGAAGCAGCGCGACCGTCTGCTCGACCAGTTGGGCCGACAGGCCGAGACGCTAGCCCAGCAGCGCTGCGCCGCAAACCGCCTGCATTGACGGCGCCAGCGGCCAGCCGTGGCACTAAACTCCTTTCGCCAAGACTGCCAAAGGAGTTTCACCATGCGCATGATCGTCGCGTCGACAATGCTTCTGCTGGCCCTCAGCGGCTGTACCAGCGGCGGAGGCACCTCCGGCGAGCACGTTCTGGTCAAGCTCACAGGCACTTCGAAGAACTCTGGAAGAATCGGCCAGGCGACACTCTCACCGCGTGGCGACGTGACCGATGTATCGGCCTTCGTCAGCGGCGTGCCTTTCGGCGTGACGCTGCCGGTGCGCCTGTATGCCTTCATCTATCCAGGCAGTTGCCAGCAACTGGGCCAGCAACCGGCCTACGAGCTCAACAGCACGGTGCTCACCGACCACAAGGGCATGGCCGATGGCTGGCGACTATCGCGCACCGCGCAGGTGCCGCTGGCCACACTGCGCTCCGCTCCTCACGCACTGGTGCTGCGCACTCCGCCCTCCGATGGAGGTCAGGACATCTTCTGCGGCGATCTACCCTGAGTCTTTCGCTCATTGATCAATACTTGGTGTCTCGGGCCTGCTCCCGCCCACGCTGCTTCACCTGCTTCTTGCCCTGACGGCACTCGGAATTGCTCTGCTGGTCGGCGGCTCTGCAATCCTGCTTGATCTGACGAGCATGGTGCCGATTCTCCTGACGCAGCTCGCGTGCGGCGCGGCGCTGCTGCCCCTGCGCCGTAGCCCACGAGAGGTCAGCCAGGAACAGGGCAAGTACAGCCGACTCCAGGCCCTGCCACAGAGAAGCTGCTGAGTGGCGCCCCGCACAGATCACCAGCCGACATGCTGATAACGACTGAATCGAGCCTTGTACATTCGCCGAAACACCAACAAAAGCCCGTAAAAATCATGGAAGCGTGGTGATCTCAGGCAAAAAGCTTGATTTATCAATCTGCCTCGTTAAGGTAGCCGACGCTGGCACAGTGATATCGCGCCAGTCATACCCAAACTCAGGAACGAGTAATTCATGTTCAAGAAATCAATGATGTGTGCAGCAGCGCTGAGTGTCGCCCTGCTGTCAGGTTGTGCATCTGTCCCGATGGAATCCAGCGAGAAAGATCAGGAGCTCAAGACGTTCCCCGCACCACCCCAGAATCAGGCCGGTCTTTATATCTTCCGAGACTCCGCCATGGGCCCGGCTCTCAAGAAGACAGTCAAGCTCAATGATCAGGTGATCGGCGAGACTGCGATCAATACTTACTTCTACCGTCCGATCGCGCCGGGTCAGCATGTGCTGGCTACGGAGTCGGAGTTCAGTGACAACACGCTGAACCTGAGCGCCGAGGCGGGCAAAAACTACTACGTACGCCAGTACATCAAGATCGGCGTCTTCGTCGGTGGTGCCAACCTGGAACAGGTACCCGAAGCCGAAGGGCAGAAGGCTGTCATCAGCACCAAGCTGGCCCGCTAAGCAGATCTGGCTGACCATGCCGGCCGCGATGCCGGCATGGTCATAACCCACCACAACGCATTACGTAATCGGCCTTGTCCGACACCAATTCCCGCCGCCAGGGGCAGCCGCCCGGCACCTAAAGGTGCCACCCTCACCCGCCCTCGCTACAATGCGCGCCTTGCCGTGCCACGCCTATAAAGAAGAAACACCATGTCCCTGCCCAAGAACCATCTGGAACTGCTCAGCCCTGCCCGCGACGTGGCCATCGCGCGGGAGGCCATCCTGCATGGAGCCGATGCCATCTATATCGGCGGGCCGAGCTTCGGCGCGCGGCACAACGCCTGCAACGAGGTGAGCGATATCGCCGAGCTGGTGAAGTTCGCCAGCCGCTACCACGCGCGGGTATTCACCACCCTCAATACCATCTTCCACGACGACGAGCTGGAGCAGGTCCGCACGCTGATCCACCAGCTCTACGACGCCGGCGTCGATGCGCTGATCGTGCAGGACATGGGCGTGATGGAGCTGGATATTCCGCCCATCGAGCTGCATGCCAGCACCCAGACCGATATCCGCACCCTGGACCGGGCCAAGTTCCTCGACCAGGCCGGCTTCTCCCAACTGGTACTGGCGCGCGAGCTGAACCTGCAGGAAATCCGCAGCATCGCCGATGCCACCGAGGCCTCCATCGAGTTCTTCATCCATGGCGCGCTGTGCGTGGCCTTCTCCGGCCAGTGCAACATCTCCCACGCGCAGACCGGGCGTAGCGCCAACCGCGGCGACTGCTCGCAGGCCTGCCGCCTGCCCTACACCCTGAAGGACGATCAGGGCCGCGTGGTGGCCTTCGAGAAGCACCTGCTGTCGATGAAGGACAACAACCAGAGCGCCAACCTGCGCGCGCTGGTCGAGGCCGGCGTGCGCTCGTTCAAGATCGAGGGACGCTACAAGGACATGGGCTACGTGAAGAACATCACCGCCCACTACCGCAAGGAACTCGACGCCATCCTCGAAGACCGCCCGGACCTGGCCCGCGCCTCCAGCGGCCGCACCGCGCACTTCTTCCTGCCCGATCCGGACAAGACCTTCCACCGCGGTAGCACCGACTACTTCGTCACCGACCGCAAGGTCGACATCGGCGCCTTCGACTCGCCGACCTTCACCGGCCTGGCCGTGGGTAACGTGGAGAAGGTCAACAAGCGCGACCTGATCGCCGTCACCCATGAGCCGCTGTCCAACGGCGACGGCCTCAACGTGCTGGTCAAGCGCGAGGTGGTGGGCTTCCGCGCCAACATCGCCGAGCTGAAAAACGAATTCGAGGAAGACGGCGAGAAGCGCTACCGCTACCGCGTCGAACCCAACGAGATGCCCGAGGGCCTGTTCCGCCTGCGTCCCAACCATCCGCTGTCGCGCAACCTGGATCACAACTGGCAGCAGGCGCTGCTCAAGACCAGCGCCGAGCGCCGTATCGGCGTGAACTGGAAGGCCGAACTGCGCGAAGAACAGCTCAAGCTGACCGCCACCAGCGAGGAAGGCATCGCCGTGGAGGCCGCCCTACCCGGCCCGTTCGGCGTGGCCAACAAGCCGGAACAGGCACTGGACGGCCTGCGCGACCTGCTGACCCAACTCGGCACCACCGAGTACCACGCGCTGGACGTAGCCCTGGATGCGCCGCAGGCGTTCTTCGTGCCCAACTCGCAGCTCAAGGCGCTGCGCCGCGAGGCCGTCGAGAAGCTGACCGAGGCCCGCGTCGCCGCTCACCCGCGCGGCAAGCGCAAAGCCGAGACCACCCCGCCGCCGGTGTACCCGGAGTCGCACCTGAGCTTCCTGGCCAACGTGTACAACCAGAAGGCCCGCGACTTCTACCACCGCCACGGCGTGCAGCTGATCGACGCGGCCTACGAGGCCCACGAGGAAGAAGGCGAGGTGCCCGTGATGATCACCAAGCACTGCCTGCGCTTCTCCTTCAACCTATGCCCCAAGCAGGCCAAGGGCGTCACCGGCGTGCGCACCAAGGTGCAGCCGATGCAGCTGATCCACGGCGACGAGGTGCTGACCCTGAAGTTCGACTGCAAGCCGTGCGAGATGCACATCATCGGCAAGATGAAGGGGCATATCCTCAACCAGCCGCAGCCGGGTAGCGCGGCCCACAGCAAGATGGTCGCCAGCATCAGCCCGGAAGACCTGCTGAAGACCATCCGCAACAAGCCCGGCTACAGCCACTAACGCGCCGCCGCCGTAGGGTGGATCACGCTCCATCGATCCACCAGGCGGAGTTCCAGGCTTTCCACATCCCGCTAGAACAGCACCAGCAGCAAGCCCACCAGGTAAAGGCCCAGGCCGAACACCAGATGGGTGAGCAGCGCCCGTGAGCGCACCTGCCAGGGCTTCGCCGTGCGCGAGGCAGCGATACCCATGCCGAACGCCGGCTGCATCAGCAGCAACGGAGCGACCACGGTAGCAGCGCCAAACGCCAGCGCCGGCCACAACATCGGCCGCTGCAGCCATCCCTCGCCCATCAACGCCAGAAACGCCACGGCGAACGCCAGCCCCGTCAGGTAGTGAAAGGCCCAGCCCAGTGGCCGCTCGCCACCCACCGGAGGCGCCTTGCCGATCGCCGCATGACGGAAGCGGCCCTGACGCATATGCCCCAACCAGCGCCCGACCAGCCCGTAGTCCAGCGCCGGCACACCGAACAGGTGCTTGCGCACCAGCGCCCACAGGTCCATCACCAAGGTTGCACCAGTTCCCAGAACGATTGCCTGCACGATCATCTCGACTGCCATACCTACCTCCCTCTAACCTGTCTGAAAGCCTTCGAAACAAGGCTGCCAGTTCAAGTCGACTTGAGGTCAAGCGATGAAAGAGATGGATATCGGCAAGGTCGCGCGCTGGTCCGGTCTGCCGACCTCGACCCTGCGCTACTACGAGGAGAAGGGGCTGATCCGCTCCATCGGCCGCAACGGCCTGAAGCGGGTATTCGGCGAGTCGGTGCTGCAACGCCTGTCGCTGATCGCCCTGGGTCGTACGGCAGGCTTCTCGCTAGACGATATCGCCGAGATGCTGGCCGCCGAGGGCGGCCCGACCATCGACCGGCAACAGCTGGAGCACAAGGCAGACCAGCTGGACCTGACCATCAGGCGCCTGTCGGCCATCCGCGACGGCCTGCGCCATGCGGCGGTCTGCTCCGCCGAGAATCACCTGGCCTGCCCCAAGTTCCAACGGTTGATGGGTCTAGCGGCCAGGCAAGCGGCGCGCAGCAGGCGCGGTGACGATTGAGTCGCCGGCCAATGACCATTCGCCTGTCGAGCGGAGTCGCCAGCACAAGCAGGGTATCTCGTTCACCTGCCGCATAAAAAAACGCCGCCCCGCGCGAGCGGACCGGCGTCAAGGAGGAAAGGCGATCAGCCTTCACCACCGTGGCTTTCGGGTGCTCCGGTGAAGGAGCAGGTATGTGTTCAGAATGCGGGAACCACTGCTCCCGAGTAACGCTTCTCGATGAAGGCCTTCACCTCGGGGCTGGTCAGCGCGGCGGACAACTTCCGGATGGCATCTGCGCTCTGGTTGTCGGGGCGGGACACCAGATAGTTCACGTAGGGCGAATCACTACCCTCGATGACCAATGCATCCTTCGCCGGATTCAGCTTGGCCTCCAGCGCATAGTTGGTATTGATCAGCGCCAGATCGACCTGATTGAGCACGCGCGGCAGGACGGCGGCTTCCAGTTCCTTGAACTGGAGCTTGTGCGGGTTCTCGGCGATGTCCTTGGGAGCGGCCAGCGCGCTGGATGGATCCTTCAGCTTCAACAGCCCCGCCTTCTGCAGCAGGAGCAGGGCCCGGCCGGCATTGCTGGCGTCGTTGGGGATGGCGACAGTCGCGCCATCCGGCAGATCTTTCAGTGATTTGTGTTTCAGCGAGTAGGCGCCGAAGGGCTCGACATGCACGCCCTTGACGATCACCAGATCAGTACCCCGATCCTTGTTGAAGGTATCCAGGTAGGGTTTGGTCTGGAAGTAGTTGGCGTCCAGCTGTTTCTGGCTTACCTGCAGGTTGGGCTGCACGTAGTCGGTGAAGACTTTGACATCCAGATCGATCCCTTCCTTGGCCAGCTGCGGCTTCACCAGCTCGAGGATTTCTGCATGAGGCACCGGCGTGGCAGCCACGGTCAGTTTCTCACCGGCATGAGCCAGGGTGGCAGAGAGGGCAGCCGCGAGGGCGGTCAACAACAGCGTCTTCTTCATGTCCATTCTTCTCGCTTGAGTCGCCAAGGCTGGATCTTCAGCCATCAGCAGATAGGTTGACCCGTGGGTACCGGGTAGCGAGACAGTACGGACTTTCTTTTATTCCATAAAAATATTATTTAATCATTTGTATATTTCTTTTTGAAATATATATCAAATCCGGATCAGGCGCGGCGCAACTCCTCGTCACTCATGAGTGCGCGTGCCGCGCGAAGGTCGGCTGCATCCTGATTGAGCAGATGGACCACATTGAGCAACTGCTGGCGTAACAGCTGGTCACCGGTACGCTCAGCGGCTCGCATCACGGCCAGGGCGGCATCTTCGTTATGGCCTGCCACCAGGTCCAGGGTCTTGCGGATCGATCGTGTCATGCGCATGGAGAACGGTTCCTGCCTGTAAACGAGCAGGCACCCTACTCCGCCCTCGTTGCCTTTTTGTTGCAGCCGCCCGATCCGGAGGAGAAACAATTTTTCCAATCGTTACGCACACCGCAAAGATCGCAAGATCGAGTCATAACGACAGCTTCAATGTCAATCAGACTCCATGTCATATTGACATCATCGGCCTGAAACACCCGCTCGAAGCGACAGAGATGCTGGCACGAAAACTGAAATGGTAGAGCGGACCTCAATGACCCCACGGTGATTCCATGCTCGTTGTCAGCGCCAGCCGCCACCGCACACTTCAAGCCGAACACAACGCCCTGTTTGATCGACTCGCCTTCAGCGAGCGAGACAACCTAAGGCTTCGCGAAGAGCTGAAGCAGCACCAACAGGACACCCGCCTGCAGACCGATCTGGCGTTCTACAAGGGGCTGGCAGAGAACCTGTTGAAGTTTGGCCACTCCATCGGCCACATCGGCGAATCGTTCGGCTACCTGAACGCGCGCCTGGACGAAAACAATCAACGGGCCCAGGACGTCGCCGGCGCGGCGATTCAGAACAAGCTCAAGTTCGGCCAGTTGCAGGAAGAGTCGCAGCGCATGGAGAACGGCCTGGCCAGTCTCAATCAGCGCATTTCGGAGCTGGTGGCCCGAGCCGCCGAGATCGACCGCATCGTCGGCCTGATCGGCAGCATCGCCAGCCAGACCAATCTGCTGGCCCTGAATGCGGCCATCGAAGCGGCACGCGCGGGGGAATCCGGTCGCGGCTTCGCCGTGGTGGCGGGAGAGATACGCGACCTGGCCGAGAAGACGGCCAGTGCCACCAAGGACATCGTCCGCGAGACGGCGGACATTCAGAACGTCATCCACGCCGCCCAGCAGGAGATCCAGGACCACGCGAGCAGCGCCAATCACTTCCACGCCATGACTACCGAGGCCAGTAGCGCGATGCTCAATGTGCACGGTCAGGCCCAGCGCATGCACCATGAGATCGGTCAGTCGTTCTTCCGCTCGGGCATCGAGTTGGCCAACCTTGCCGAGCTGTCGCTCAAGGCCTCGGTGTACGAGGCGATCCTTGAGCACGGCGGCGACGCCCGGCAGCTACCGAGCGAAGAGGAATGCCTGTTCGGCCGCTGGTACTACGGAGACGGCAACGATGCGCTGCGCGGCAATCGCGAGTTCCGCCTGATCGAACGGCCTCACCAGCAGGTCCACCAGTGCGGCGCCGAGGCCATAGAGGCCTTCGCCAGCCAACGCCTGGACATCGCCCTGCAGCGTCTCGCCACCATGGAAGACGCCAACATCGAGGTCATGCGCATCGTCAACAGGGTGCTCGCCGAACACGAGAAGGGGCTCGCGGCGCCGACTGCCCAGCGACCGATGCTGCGCGCTGTGTGAGCGCGCCAGCTCAGGCGCTGAGCATCTCGACCTCGCGAATCTCGAAGTCACGCCGTAGGTAATCCATGCGCCGGGCGTTGAACTCGAGCATGTGCGGCAGGCTGCTGTGTACCGCCAGATGCTCCTTCGAGGCCCATATCTCGAAGAAGATGAACAGAGTGGGATCCTGCACATCGCGCAGCATGTGGTACTGAATGCAGCCAGGCTCGGCTCGACTGGGTTCGACGTAGGCACGGAACAGCTGCTCGAAGGCCTCGGCCTGCTCGGGCCGGGTGTGGGCGTGAAGAATGAAACCGTACATGAACGCACTCCGGTGCTTGAGGATGAGTGCACACCCTAGCGCAACAGCAAGCACTACATTCATGACTAATGAGCAACAATCATTTGCCTGCGGACGACTGTTTCCGGAGAGAGCGCCTGCGTAATCTGCCGGCCATTCGATATCTCCGGAGGTTCCCATGAAAAACATCCTGCTCCTCAATGGTGGCAAGCAGTTCGCCCATTCCGACGGCCGCTACAACGCCACCCTGCATGACGCCGCAGTAGCCTTCCTCGACCGCGCCGGCTTCGACGTAAAGACCACCTTCATCGACGGTGGCTACGACGCCGAAGACGAAGTGCAGAAGATCCTCTGGGCCGACCTGGTGATCTACCAGATGCCCGGCTGGTGGATGGGCGCCCCCTGGACCGTCAAGAAGTACCTCGACGAAGTGTTCACCGCCGGCCACGGCAGCCTCTACGCCAATGACGGCCGCACCCGCTCCGACGCCTCGCAGAAGTACGGCAGCGGTGGCCTGATCCAGGGCAAGCAGTACATGCTTTCACTGACCTGGAACGCCCCGCAGCAGGCCTTCGACGACCCTACCGACTTCTTCGAGGCCAAGGGCGTGGACGCGGTGTATTTCCCCTTCCACAAGGCCAACCAGTTCCTCGGCATGAGTGCCCTGCCGACCTTCCTGTGCACCGACGTGATGAAGATGCCGGACATCGAGCGCGACGTCGCACGCTACGAGCAGCACCTGGCCGCGGTAGTGAAGGCACGCTGAGCACCGGGCCGGTAGCGAGTCGAAGGTTCAGGGCGAACCGAACAGCGCCGTCCAGTAGATGCCGGCGTCGCTCTTCGGATCGACGGCATAGGCCGCCCCTACTTCGCTGAATTCGGCGCTCATCAGGTTCGAGCAATGGCCAGGGCTGGCCAGCCAGCCTTCAACCACCTTGGTGGCCGTATCCAGGCCGGCGGCAATGTTTTCGCCGATGCGTTGGCCGCCATAGCCAGCCAGCTCCGCGCGGTCCCCGGGGGTGCGCCCGTCTCGATCACGATGATCGAAGAAATTACCATTGGCCATGGCCCGGCTATGAGACTCCGAAGTAGCGCCCAGCGTGGCATTCCAGGCCAACGGGGCTGCCGCAGGAACAGGCTTGCCACCACAGTTGCGCGCCTGGCTGCGAGCCAGGTTGATCTGCTCCAGCAGCTTGTGCCCTTCGGCCTGCCAGTCACCCAGGCGGCCGCCGAGCAGCGGCCTGGCCAGCACGATGCGCCAGTCGCGATCCTGGCGACTCACGCCGACATCGACGAACTGCGGGTCCAGCACCACCTTGCAGAAGCTCTCGCGCAGCGCCTGCATGGCCGACGCAGCATCACGGGGGCCGGACAGGGTGATCGCCTGCACATTGACCATGGGGTAGCCGGCGCGCGCCAGAGAATCCTGCAGATCGGCGCTGCCGGTAGCCGGCAACACCAGACGGATATCGGCCGTCAGCGGCGGCAGCTCCGGCGAGGCCTGCTCTGCACAGCGCTGCACCTGGTTGCGATAGCTGTTGATCTCCTGGATCAGCTGGGCCTCGTCGACCGCCAGGGCGCTCGTAGCGGCAGACACCCCGAGCGAAAGGACGGCGATACGCAGAACGGATGACATGACGCGCATGGAAATCTCCCTTGACCAGATGGTGCCCATGATGCGCGATTAAGCCGCCGACATGAAATGCCGAGCTTGTCCGGCTGTTGCAGCGACGTTACCGTCGGCCTCCCCAGAGCAAGGAACGCCACCATGAACGACTCGCTCGACCTCAACCAGGCCAACTGGAACGACCGTGCCGGCCTGCACGCTGCCTCGCCGGATTACCAGGTAGACACCTTCATTGCCGATCCGAATCACCTTTCTGCCGTGGTGCGCTTCGACCTGCCGCGTCTGGGTGACATTACCGGCCTGCGCGCCGTACACCTGCAATGCCACATCGGCACAGATACCCTGTCCCTCGCTCGGCTCGGCGCCCACATGAGCGGCCTGGACTTCTCCGTGGCCTCGCTGGAGCAGGCGCGCCTGCTGGCGGAGCGCTGCGGAACGCCGATCGACTACGTAGAGGCCCCGGTGTACGAGGCCGCCGAAGTGCTGGAGCCAGGCGGTTTCGACCTGATCTACACCGGTATCGGTGCGCTGTGCTGGCTACCCCGCATCGACGACTGGGCACGCAACGTCGCCGCGCTGCTCAAGCCTGGCGGCCGCCTTTTCCTGCGCGAAGGGCATCCGATGCTGTGGGCGCTCGACGAGGATTGCCGGGATCAACTCGTGATCCGCCACCCCTATTTCGAGCGCCAGGAGCCGTTGGTGTGGGAGGAGGAAACCACCTACGTGCAGAGCGATGGCACGCTGACTGCGAAGGTGAGCCACGAATGGAACCACGGGCTTGGCGAGATCGTCTCTGCCCTGCTGCGTCATGGCCTGGAGATTCGCGGACTGGAGGAGCACGACAGCGTCCCTTGGGAAGCACTGCCCGGGCAGATGGAGCTGGGCACGGATGGCGAGTGGCGACTGCTGCGCGACCGCTGGCGCCTGCCTCTCAGCTACACCCTTCAAGCGATCAGAGCCTGTTCACAGCCTTCTGAATCAGAGCCAGTCAACGCCTAGGCGCCCCTTCAGAAAACGGCCGCGAAATCGGAGCGTATATGCAGCAAAGGGATGTGCTGCGCCCCGGACTCCTTCACCCTGTATGGCCAACTGGAAAATCGTGAGCAGGTTAGCTTCTCAGACGTAGATGCTGATACCGCCTTTCTCCTGCAACCAGTCGCGGTAGGTAGTCAGCGAGTCGGTGGTCTTGTCGCCGTTGGCGCCGACGAATGCCTTGCTGTCGCCCAGGCCGGCGTCGATCAGCTTGTTCACCTGCACCAGCAGCTTGGCCGCGTCTTCACGGTCCAGAGCGGAGACGTCGGGCAGCTCGATCTGACTGCTGCTGCCACCCCCCAGGTTCGGGTTGAGGGAGACGCGATCGCTGGCCAGCGGGCTGGTGGTGTTGCCACCGGTCAGGGCGCGCAGCAGACCTCCTTCGCTGCGGGCGACCATCTGCCTGGCCAGGCTGCGCAGTTCGGCGATGGGGTCCTTGACGGTCTCGGCCGGCTTCTCCTGCGAGTTGGACGAGGTGGTGGTGCCGTTCTTGCTGGCACTGGCCAGGTAGGTGGCCAGCGGCGAGGTGTTGCTGATGGTAGTCATGGCGGTTCCCTGCTGAAGTGCGTTGCCCCCGTTCGTTAGCAGGATGCGGGCCATGAGAGCGAAAGTCCCGTGGCTACTGGCTCCGCGCCTCTCGCCTGGCCAACAGGACAGGTAAGGCCTTGCCGCATCGGGCAAAGCCTTGCCGCCTCAACCGGGGTGACCGTCCACCCGGGCGGTCCAGTACATCGATGCGTAGTGTCGCAGGAAGATCGCGAAGGCCAGGCACCAGCTGGCCGCCGCCAGCCACAGCCCGTAGACGCTGAAACCCGCCAGCAGCACCCGCGACAGAGCCGCCACGTGCAGCAGGGCGAAGGCCCAGGAGATTGCTGCCGGTGGAGTCAGCGGCCGGCCGGTATGGCCGAGGCTGACGCGGGCCAGCATGGCCAGGATCAATCCACCCATGCCACCGACCGCCAGCGCATGGCTGGCCAGGCTCGGCTGTTGCAGCAGCCCCAGGTGCCACAGCGCCATGCCTACCGCCGCCACTGCCATCCAGCCGTATGCCAGGTGCAGCGACCACAGCAGCGGCACACGCCAGATACCAGGGTGGTACCACAGCCACAGGCGCAGCCCGTGCAATCCGGCCACCAGCAGGAACAGCGGCGCCAGCAGCGGATGCGGGTGCAGACCAACGCCGGAGGCGAAGACCACGGCGATAGCCAACGAACCACCAAGCAGGCTCCACATCAGCCACGGCTTGTTCGGTGCCTGACTGGCCAGACCCAATCCCCGCTGGGTGAAGAACGGGATCACCCGGCCGCCGATAACCCCCATCAGCGCCGCCACCAGCCACAGCGCTGCCAGGATGCCACGACGCTGCATGGCGTCGTCCCCCAGCGCCACGCCGCACAGGGTCAGCACCTGGCAGAAACCAAGCAGCGCCAGTACCACGACGATGGGGGCGTTGTGCTTCTGCCGCGCCTTGAGGATCAACCTGCCAAAGGCCAGCACCAGCGCCACGACGAAGGCCAGCTCGACCACCGCGAGCACCGGCATGGGCACCGGCGCGAACCACACCAGGCGCCCCAGCGCCCAGACGACGAACAGGGCGATCAGCGGGCGCCCTGATAGGCTGGGCAAGCTGGTCCAGGTCTGTACCGCGGTCAGCAGGAAGCCGGCGATGATCGCCAGGCCGAAACCGAACAGCATCTCGTGGCGGTGCCAGGCCAACAGACCGGCTTGCGGCTGCAGGCTGGCATGCCCGCTCAGGGCGGCGCCCCACAAGGCCACCGCGATCAGGGCGAACAGCGCCCCCCCGAGGAAGAACGGCCGAAAGCCAAGGCGCCAGAACGGCGCGATGGCCAAGGCAGCTTTTCTATCAAGCAATTGCACAGTTAGCCTCCCAGCCTTCCTTCTTCATGTAGTGCTGCGCCAGCAGGCGCATCACATAACCGATCTTCAGCATGGTCGGGCCGATGATCAGCCCGGAGTGAGCCAGTACCAGCACGGGGATGCTCAGTACATTCTCCAGGCCGTAGCCGGCGCCGATGCCTGCCAACAGAACCGCCAAGCCGGCGATCAGCAGTTGGGTGGATACCCGCAGAACATTTTTCGGGCAGCTGAGGAACTCGATCATGGCGGTGTCTCCCTTGAGAGTAGGGCGAAAGGCCCCTTTGCTCTTTCTCTATCAGGACTCGTGCCATAAATTTAATCTTTAATTTTCAATATCTTATAACCATATAGTCATATTGACACAAACCAAATAAGAGTCATAAAGACACCTAAAAGTCGAAATGACTACATTGGTACAACGCTTCATCTACTGGCAACATGGGTGCAAAGGACAGCTGCCAAAGGACAGGAAATGCCAACCCTCCCCATACTCACCACCCCTCGACTGATACTGCGCCCGCTGGAACTGGACGACGCCCCGGCCATCCAGGCACTGTTTCCGCAATGGGAGATCGTCCGCTACCTGGCTGACCGGGTGCCCTGGCCGTATCCCGAGGATGGCGCCTTGAGCTTCATGCGCGATGTTTCCCTGCCAGCCATGCAGCAGGAGCGCGAGTGGCACTGGAGCATTCGACCACAGAGCCAGCCGCAAACCTTGATCGGCGTCATCAGCCTGAGCGACGAGGTCGACAACAACCGCGGCTTCTGGCTGGATCCGAACTGGCAACGCCAGGGCTTGATGCAGGAGGCCTGTGAAGCGGCCACAGCCTACTGGTTCGAGGTACTGCAACGCCCTGTGCTGCGCGCGCCGAAGGCATTGCCCAACCTGGCCTCGCGGCGCATCTCCGAGCGCAGCGGCATGCGCCTGGTGGAGATCGTCGAGAAGAACTACGTTTCCGGCCGCTTCCCCTCCGAACTCTGGGAAATCACTCGTGAGGCATGGCAGCGACGTAACGCCGAGGGGAACCTGGGCGAACTGGCGCAGACCAACGACAGGTAGTCACCCGCTGGAGGCCTCTCCATGGCCTATGACCCCACCCCTGCGGAACCGACGGCAGAGCCCGAGACCACCCACGAGGAGCTGCCCGATGAAGTCCGGGAGAACCTCGAGGAAGTAGTTCCCCTGCCCGCCCCGATACCCGAGCCAGGCCCGTTGTAGAGCCGTTGCGCTTAGTCGTCTGCCGCTTCGCTAGATCGACCGGCGGTATGGCCGCTCGTCCCTGATCGCTTAACCCGTCATGCTCGACGCCGATAATCCGCTCGCGTGCCGAATCGCTGCCCTGCGCAGCGGCCCCTCGCGAGCGGAGCCTCGTTGCCGCCTGGATTGCCCCTTCGTGGGCGCTGTATGACCGCACTCCGGGATCGCCATGACCAAGTCGTTTTTCTATCGCCACCGCCATCTGTTCGGCGCATCAATCCTGTGCATCGCACTGCTCGTCGCCGCCCTGTTTGCCTATCGCGAGGCACAGGCACCCGCGCTGCCGCCAAGCGACGATGCAGCCGCCGCCATGCTGGCCGAACTACATCAGTCCACGGCGCCCTGGACCGTTCATCGCCGCGATCTCTCGACCCTGGTCGGCGACATGCGCAATGGCCGCATCGCCAGCGCCGCGCTGAGTGACGAGGCGGTCTACGTCACCACTCAGGACGATCAGCGCTACTGGTTGGCCGACCAGTCCGGCCGCATTGGCGAGATGATCCTGCGCGACTACGGTCGCGGCGCCGTGCTGTTCCCGGTCAGCCTGTTCGATACCGATGGCGAGGCGCCCTGGTACAGCGAGCTGCAGCGCCAATGGCTGCTGTTGAGCCTGCTGCTGATCGGCGCTGGCCTGCTCGTCTGGAAGATGCGCCCGCACCAGGCGTTGAAGCACAACACCGGCATCCGCTTCGCCGATGTGGTCGGCGCCAGCGAAGCCAAGCTGGCGCTACAGGATGTCACCACCTACCTGCGCAACCCAGCCGCGTTCGCCGCCCTCGGCGCACGGCCACCCAAGGGCGTACTGCTGACCGGCGAGCCCGGCACCGGCAAGACGCAGCTGGCCAAGGCCCTGGCCGGCGAGTGCGGCGCGCACTTCATCCAGGTCACCGGCAGCGACTTCTCGTCGATGTACTTCGGCGTCGGTATCCACAAGGTCAAGACACTGTTCCGCACTGCGCGCAAACACGCACCCTGCATCGTCTTCATCGATGAGATCGACGGCATAGGCCGGCGTGGCGAGCAGAGCCGTTCGAGCGACGCCGAAGCCAACCGCATCATCAACCAGTTCCTCACCGAGATGGACGGCTTTGCCGCCGACAGCGGCGTGCTGGTACTGGCCGCCACCAACTTCCCCAACTCGCTGGACCCGGCGCTGCTGCGCGAGGGTCGCTTCGACCGCAACATCGCCGTCGGCCTGCCGGGGCTGGCTGAGCGCGAGCAGCTGTTCCGCCTGTATGCCGGCAAGATCAAGGCCGCCGATGATCTCGACCACACCCAGCTGGCGCGTAACAGCGTCGGCCTGACACCCGCCGCCATCGCCTACATCGTCAACCACGCCGCCCTGCTGGCCGCCCGCGAAAACAGCACGCAGGTGACCATGCGCCACTGCGTGGATGCACTGGAAACCTGCCGCATCGGCGAACAGCCGAGCGGCACCAGCGCCCTCTCCGAGGCTGAGCGCACACGCATCGCCGTGCACGAGGCCGGCCATGCCATCGTCGCCGCGGCACTGGGATGCGGGCGGGTGGAGAAGGTCACCATCCTGCCCCGCGGCCAAGCCCTGGGGGTGACCCTGGTAACGCCGATCGAAGACAAGCGCCTGCACCTGGAGTCCGAACTTCGTGCACGCATCCAGATGCTGCTGGCCGGTCGCGGGGCTGAGCGCCTGCACTTCGCCGAAGTATCGTCCGGTGCCGGCCAGGACCTGCACGAGGCCAGCAAACTGGCACTGTCCATGGTCGCCACCCTGGGCATGGCGCCGAGTGGCTCGCTGCTGAGCCTGCAGGCGGTACGCGATGCCCATCTGGAGAGCGACCCGCGCGAGGCACTGAACGAGGCTGACCAACTGCTGCAGGAACTCGACCGCGAGTGTCTGGCCCTGCTGCAACGCCTGCGCCCGGCTCTGCAGAGCATCACTCAGCGCCTGCTGGACGAGGAAACCGTAGCTGGCGAGGAGGTGGTGAAGGCAGTACGCCGGCTGCTCGGCGAGCGCATGGGCGAAGCCGCGCCGGCTCGCACCTGTCACCTGGAACGCGTGGCGGCCAGTCCGTCGAACGGTCTCGACCCGTACTTCGACCTAGCCGTGGACGAGCTGCCCGAAACCGGCCCGGGCATGGCCTGAAACGCTCTGGTGCATGGCACCGTCCGGCATCGGGCGTGCTATGCACCAGTCGATTGCGGTAGGCTCTGCTCCTCTTCAACTGGAGGTAATTCCCCATGGCCCGCGCCACTGCTCGTCACATCCTGGTTTCCAGCGAAGCCAAGTGCAATGAACTGAAAACCGCCATCCTGGGCGGTGCCGACTTCGCCGTGCTGGCCAAGGAAAACTCCACCTGCCCGTCCAGCCGTGACGGCGGCAACCTGGGCACCTTCGGCCCGGGCCAGATGGTTCGCGAGTTCGACCAGGTGGTATTCAGCGCCCCGGTCGGTGAAGTCCAGGGGCCGGTGAAGACCCAGTTCGGCTACCACCTGCTGGAAGTCACCGACCGTCAGGACTGATGTGTCTCGGCGGGGGCATCAGTCCCCCGCCACTCTCCACAGCGCTGGCCACTCACCGGGGTCGCCGGACGCACAGCGCGACATGAGCCGATAGGCCTGCACACGGAAGCGCTCACCGTCGAAACGCCAACTGCCTGACTCGCCACAGTCACCCACACCTCGCGCCTTCACCCGATACTCCAGCACGCCCGTCGATAGGTCGTAATGCACCCATCCCGCCGGCTCGCTGCCGTTCAGCGGAAGCGGATCGAGGCGCAAGTCCACTTCCTCATAAGGAGGCTGACGCAGCACCCGATACAGCGCGAACTCGCAGTTGTAGGCGGCACACCAGCTGCGTACCAGCACCAGCGCCTCGCGCTCGTTCAGGGCGAAGGCTTCGCCCACAGGCGCCTGATCCATCTCCTCTTCCTGAGCCGGATCACGGGCAGCCAGCATCACGGCCTGACGGATACGTTCTGCCTCTTCCGGTGCCAGCGGCGCAGCTCCCGGATAGGCTGGCAGCACTGGCAGACCGGGGGCTGGCGGTACTTCGGTATCCGACCGATCACCCGGACGATAAAGGGCACCCCGGGTCTCCAGCCGCCCCTGCACCGAGTCCATCAACAACAGCACGGCAGATAGCCCGGCGAGCGACACTTCCGCCTCCGGATCATCCACCAGCAACATGCTCAAACGGTCGGCATTGCGTAACTCGGCCAACAAGGCATGCACCGCTTTACCCTCGGCCCGGAGAATCAGCGCGCTGTCGTCAGGCACCTTGCGCAAGGAACCGGTCAGGAGCTCGGGCAATGGGCGCCCATCCAGCAGCAACGGAAAGGACGGTGGCTGCCCGGCGTAGATCAGGCGCAGCGACAGCAGCCCTTCCGGTCCTGCTGCACGCTCGAGCAACAGGCGCAACGAGCTGTAATCGCTGCTCTCGCGAGCGCTGAGCGCCTGGCAGCCGCGCTGGTTATCGCAGGCCACCACCCAATCCTTGATCTCGCGATACAGCGGCACCGCCTCCGGCGCGGCCTGAGCGGCTCCGAGAGCCAGCAGCCAGACGGCAAGCACTCTGAACGGGGCGAACATGTGGGCTCCTTGTCCATGACCCGGTGTCTGGCAGCTTGCCACAAGCCCGCTGAAATCAGGTTGATCGTTCCGGCAGATCATCGGTCGCACATTAGAAGTACGCGCCTCGGAGGAACCGCCATGACCCGCCGCTTACTACCCTGCCTACCCACGCTGCTGCTTGCCCTGTGCACCCCACTTCACGCGGCCGATGAGCCCCTCGACAGCACCGGCCAGATCAAGGACGACCAATACAACAAGGTACTCGCCGGTGAATGGCGCTCGTCCGAGCACCGCCTGCGCGATCCCGGCCGCCGACCGGTCGAGACACTGCGCTTCTTCGACCTGTCGCCAACCCAGACGGTGCTGGAGATCAGCCCCGGCGATGGCTGGTACAGCGAGATCCTCGCCCCGCTGCTGCGTGGCCAAGGCCAGTACATCGTCGCTTTCGGCGGCACCGACGATGCCAAGCAGAAGGCTGCGGCGGCGGAACTACGCAGCCGCTTCGAGAAAGATCCGGCACGCTATGACGCCATGCGCGTCATCGACTTCGAGGGCAAGGCTCCCAAATTAGGCGATGCGGAATCGGTGGATCTGGTGGTCAGCTTCGACGATATCCACGACTGGCAGGCGAGCGGCAGCGAAGCCGCCATGTTCAGCGCCGCCTACAAGGTTCTCAAGCCCGGCGGCAAGCTGGGCGTGACCGCCTTCCGCGCGGCCAAGGACGCCACCCTGGATCAGGTGAAAGACACCGGTTACCTGCCCACCGACCACGTGATCGGCAAGGCCAAGGACGCCGGCTTCGTGCTCGCCACCCTCGAGGAAATGCATGCCAACCCGCAGGACACCCACGACCACCCTAACGGCGTCTGGAGCCTGCCGCCCTACCTGAGTGGTGGCAGCGCCGAGGACAAGCGCCAGTACGAGAAGATCGGCGAGCCAGACCGTATGACCCTGGTCTTCGTCAAACCGAGCGGTCCTCGGCCCTAGACTTCAGCGAGCCGAAAACTGCCGATCCAGCCCCAGGGCGCGAAACTGCTCGACCATGAAGTCGATGAACACGCGGGTCTTTTGCGGCAGCAGTTTCTGCGCGGCAAAGTGGATGGAGATGATGCCGGTGTCCACGTACCAGTCCGGCAATACCCGCTGTAACGTGCCGGCCTGCAGGTGCGGCAGCGCGTGCGGCATGGCCACCAGGCAGATACCGAGGTGCATGAGTGCCGCCTGGCAAGCCGCTTCCGGGTCGCCCATGACGAGCCGAGGACGCAGGTCGATGGCAGCCTGCTGGCCTTCGCGATTACGCAGCAACATGGAGCGAATGCGACCAGTCTGCACAGCACGGATGAGGATGCCATCGTGCCCGGTCAATTCACCCGGCTCGCGGGGCGCTCCGTGTTCGGCCAGGTAGGCTGGAGACGCCAGTAGCACCCGGTGCGCCGGCGCCAGTTCGCGCGCCACAACCCCGGGCGCCTGCTCGAAACCACCCCCGATAGCAGCGTCGAAGCCTTCGGCAATCAGGTCCACGGGACGATTGTCGAAATGAAAGTCCGGCTGCACGCCGGGATAACGGGCGAGAAACTCCGGGAGCAACGGCATCACGTAATAGCGGCCAAAGGCATTACCCATGCTCACCTTCAGCACCCCGACAGGCTGGCCCTGGCGATCGGCCAGGTTGGCCATGGCCGCTTTCAGATCGTTCAAACCGCCGACCGACTCCAGCAGGAAGCGCTCACCAGCTTCGGTCAGGGTCAGGCTGCGCGTACTACGCTGGAACAGCCGTACGCCCAGGTGCGCCTCCAGGCTGGCCACATTCTTGCCCACCGCCGCCGGTGTCAAGCCCAAACGCCGCGCGGCCTCGGCGAAGCTTCCCGCCTCTGCGCTACGGACAAAACAGTCGATGCAATTGAGGGTATCCATGCCTCAACTATAAACCGTTACGATCTAAAGAAACCACGAATTAACGGCTAATCATGGATGAATAACCGGCAGATACTCAGCTCCGTCACGCAACAAACCTACCTAATCACTTACCCCTTTCGGAGATGACCATGACCACTTCCCTTTCCCTGAGCAACAAAGTCGCTTTCATCCAAGGCGGTTCGCGCGGCATCGGTGCTGCCATCGTCAAACGCCTGTCCCGTGACGGAGCCGCCGTGGCCTTCACCTACAGCCAGTCCGCCGCCAGCGCCAATGCGCTGGTCGCCGAAGTCGAAGCGGCCGGTGGCCGCGCCCTGGCAATTCGTGCCGACAGCGCCAGCGAGCAGGAAATCCGCGGCGCCATCGGCGAAGCGGTGCGCGTCTTCGGCCGCCTCGACATCCTGGTCAACAATGCCGGTGTGCTGGCCATCGCGCCGATCGAGGAGTTCAGCATCGACGACCTCGACCGCACCCTGGCGATCAACGTGCGCAGCGTGGTGATCGCCAGCCAGGAAGCCGCCCGGCACATGGGAGACGGCGGACGCATCATCAGCATCGGCAGCACCAACGCCGACCGCATGCCCTTCGCGGGCGGCGCCGTGTATGCCATGAGCAAGTCCGCCCTGGTGGGCCTGACCAAGGGCCTGGCGCGTGACCTCGGCCCGCGCGGCATCACCGTCAACAACGTGCAGCCCGGCCCGGTGGATACCGACATGAACCCGGACAACACCGACTTCGCCACCTCGCTGAAACCGATGATGGCCGTCGGGCGCTATGGCCAGGTCGAGGAAATCGCCAGCTTCGTCGCCTACCTGGCCGGCCCGGAAGCGGGCTACATCACCGGCGCCAACCTGCTGATCGACGGTGGCTTCGCCGCCTGACCCACAACCCCGTGCCGGCTCTGCCGTGCACGGGGTTTTCTTTGTGCGGCCATCCGGGGGACACTGCACACTCGCCTTGTCAGGACACCCGCATGGACCGCGCCACCGTAATCCCCCGCTCGCCCCTCAAGATCATTCTTTCCCTGCTCGCCCTGCTGATCGCCGCGCCGCTGGCTTACGGACTGTGGCAGTCGCTGCCCGGCTTCGGCCAACTGTTCGGCGGCTTCGCCAACGACATCCCCTGGCTCAGCCACTGGGTTGTGGATCACCCGCAGCAGATCTGGCTGTTCCTGCGCGTCGCCCTGGTCGCGAACCTGATAGGGCTCTGCATCTGGCTGTTCATCCGGGCACGCTGGGCCGCGATACTGCTGAGCTTCGCCACCGCCTTCACCTGGCTTGCACTGCTTGGTTTGCTGGTCGTGCTGTACCTGCCCGTCTTCACCATCGCCGTCTGAAAGCAGACCCGTTAGAATCGGCCCCCTCAATTCGCCCCGCACTTGCGGGGCTCCGTCAGACGCAACTCGCGAGAACTCCGTCATGGGCGCACAGTGGAAAGCCAAACCTAAAGAAGCCGCAGCCAACGCCAGGGGCAAGATCTTCGGCCGCCTGGTCAAGGAGATCATGGTCGCCGCACGCAACGGCGCCGATCCTGACCTGAACCCCAAGCTGCGCGTCGCCGTGCACCAGGCCAAGAAAGCCTCGATGCCTAAGGACACCCTGGAGCGCGCCATCAAGAAAGGCGCCGGCCTGTTGGGCGAGACCGTCAACTTCGAGCGCCTCACCTACGAAGGCTTCGCCCCGCACCAGGTGCCGGTGATCATCGAATGCCTGACCGACAACGTGAACCGCACCGTGGCGGAAATCCGCGTGTTGTTCCGCAAAGGCCAGATGGGCGCCTCCGGCTCGGTGAGCTGGGACTTCAACCATGTCGGCATGATCGAAGCCTCCACCGACAGCGGCGCCGACCCGGAACTGGCCGCCATCGAAGCCGGTGCACAGGACTTCGAGCCGGCCGATGAAGGCGACACCCTGTTCATCACCGAAATGACCGACCTCGACGCCGTGTGCAAAGCCCTGCCGGAGCATGGTTTCACCGTCAACGCGGCGAAGATCGGCTACATGCCGAAGAACCCGGTGACCAGCCTGACTCCCGAGCAGTTGGAAGAAGTCGAGGCCTTCCTCGAGGCCATCGACGGCCACGACGACGTGCAGAACGTCTACGTCGGCCTCGGCGGCTGATGGACCGAGCCACCTACCACCAGCAGCATGCCGCACGCGCCGAGGCAGAAGCCCGGCGCCTGCTGGAGCAGCGGCCCGCACTCGGCGCACGCTGGCTGGACTGGGTGGCTGCCGAGCTATACCACCTCACCCCACCCGAATACGCGGCCATGGTGCGTCGCGAGCTACAGCGTCTGAACGACATCTGAGATCGACTCTCGCCTTTTCGAGACATGCTCGAAAGAATTGCGATGCAGCCACAGCGAAAGCATGCCGGAGAGAACCTATCGACGGACTTTTTCGCTACCCTCGCGCTTTCACGGACGAGGAGCGGCTTCATGCGTTGTCATCTTGCGGTATCGAACCCGATCAAAGACCAGGCACTGACCGCCATGCGGTTCGGCAGGTCCGGCCGTAGTGCCGGCATCGGAGCCCGGATGGCAACGATGCTGCTGGCGACCCTGCTGCCCATCAACAGCTTCGCCGACTGCGCTGAAGACAGTGCGCTGGCAGTAGCCTTCATGGACAGTTATCTGAAGATGATCAGGACTACGGACAAGGCCGTCGAGGCATGGCTGAGGTCCCAGCCGCTCGCCGCTCCAGTTCTCATCGATGCCTACATTGCCGAGCGCGACCAGGGCTTGGCGATGGACCCCGAACTTGGCTGGGGCATGGATCTCATCCTCGACGCCCAGGACTCACCCGATGACGGTTTCCTGCCCTATCGCTGCGAATCCGAGCCTGGCCTGCTGCAGATTCAGGGCAAGGACTGGCCGGAGTTCAAGCTCGCCCTACGCCTGATCGATACCAGCGAGGGGCGCAAGATTGCTGGAGTTGGCCGGGTGAACCTGTCCGAAAACGAGCGTGCCGGTCGCTAATTCGATCGGCAGCCGATGTGAGGCCGGTCGCCGATCAGGCGCCGGAGTGGCGCAGGAACTTGATCGTGTATTCCATCTGCGGCTTGCGCGTCAGGCTGGCTGCACGGCGGGTGACGGTGTCCAGCGTGACGTTCCAAAAGCCATCGCTGGGCACCTTGATGCGCGCCGGGAAGCGATCGAAGGCGCCGCCGTGGTAGGTATGACGGCCACCGTTCTTGAAGCTGCGGAAGTTCGCATCGCTCATCAGGCGAATGTTGCAGGGCTGTGAGCAGTGGATGACGACCGTATCGCCCTCGCTGAGGTGCTCGCGCTGGTGAATGAACTTCATCGGTGTCTCCGCAAAAGAGCGAAAGATAGCACGTCGCCCCCTCAGCCCGCCGCTCCGCCGCGATGAAGCCTGCGCCAGGCCGACGGCGACTCGCCGAAATGATTGCGGAAGGCCTTGGAGAATGCCGCCTGCTCGGTGTAGCCGAGCACGTCGGCAAGCAGGGTCAGCGGCATGGACGAGGCCTGCACGTGCCAGCCGGCCGTATCCATCTTTACCTGATGCACCAGTTGCCTGAAGGTCAGTCCCTGAGCCTGCAGCCTCCGCTGCAGGGTGCGCGCCTGTAGCCCGAGCAGCTCGGCGATGTGCCCCAGCGAGTGCTCGCGCAGGCCGATGGTCTGCACCACCAGGCTACGCACCTGTAGCTCAAGATCGTCCTGCAAGCCGTCGAGCAGCGCCCGCAGGTAGTCGTCGAGCCATACTGATCGGTCATTCGAGATGCTCAGCACAGGGCGTGTGAGGATTTCTGCGTCGTACACCAGGCAATCCGTTTCCTGATCGAAGCGCACCTCGCAGCCCAGGTGCTGGCGATAGGCCGACAGCGGCGCGACCGGGCTATGACTGAACTCGATGCGCAGCGGACGCAGGTCGGTTCCGCCCATGGCACGCACCAGGCGTGCGCAATCAGCAATGGCCATTTCCCGGTACTGCTGGGCACCCTCCTCGGCGAAGAAATGCTCGATGCGCTGCACCTTCACTCGCCCCTCGAGCGCCAGCAGGCGCCAGTGCTCGGCCTTGTTGTGCAGCGCCAGATAGCGCTGTACGGCAAGAAAAGCCGTATGCAGGTCAGGTTCGCGCACCAGCAGGCGGCCCAGTAGCCCGAGCATCTCCACACCATGATGATGCGCCAGGCGCAGGCCGAGATCGGGACAGTGCAGCTGGTCCGCCCCCTCGGCCAACAGGCGAACCAACTGCTCGATGCGAATCAGACAATCACCGTCTTCCAGCTCGGCCCGACTCAGACCGACACCCGCCAGCAACGCATCCAGGTCACCACCAAGACGCATCACTTCGGTCGGCAAGCCGGTCAGCGCCGCACTGCGGACTTCGTAGCGAATGGTCATGCAATTCTCCGATCAGGTGGTCAGAAAATGCCGTGATTGTCGTGTCATGACAAGTTTGTAAGCCGTACTCGGCCTAGTCTCACCTCAGAACAACAATAAAGAGAGTGACTCATGGCCCAGTACGACCTGATCCTCCAGGGCGGCCGCTACTTCGACGGCAGCCCCTCGCCCTCCACCATCCGCAGCCTGGCGATCAAGGATGGTCGCGTCGCCCTGGTCAGCACCGAGCCGCTCGACGAGAGCCTGGCCGAGCGGGTGATCGACGCCCGCGACAAGTGGATCACCCCGGGCTTTCTCGATACCCACACCCATTACGACGCCGAGCTGATCGTCGCGCCCAGTCTGTCCGAGTCCGTGCGCCACGGCGTAACCACCGTGCTGGTCGGCAGCTGCTCGCTGAGCATGGTGTGCAGCGAGGCCGAAGACGCCTCGGACATCTTCACACGGGTCGAGACAGTGCCACGCGAGAAGGTCCTGCCCATCCTGACCGAGCACAAGACCTGGAGCAGTCCGAGCCAATGGCGCGCGTTCATCGACCGCCATCCACTGGGGCCGAACCTGATCAGCTTCCTTGGCCACAGTGACCTGCGCGTGGCGACCATGGGCCTGCACCGCGCCACCGACCGTCAGGTGCGCCCGAGCGAGGAGGAAATGCAGCACATGGAGAATGTGCTCGAAGAAGCGCTGGACTGCGGTTTCCTCGGCCTCTCCACCATGTGCCTGAAGTGGGACAAGATCGACGGTGACCGCGAGTGGTCGAAGAGCCTGCCCAGCACCTACGCACGCTGGGGCGAAGTGCGCCGTCTCAATCGTCTGCTGCGCAAGCGCGGCCGCGTACACCAGGGCGCGCCCAACGCCGCCAATCCGCTGCAGATCACCCAGTACATCGGCGAGGCCATCGGTCTGCTGCGCAAGCCGCTGAAGACCACACTGATCTCCCTGCTCGACCTCAAGGGCAACAGCAGCCTGGCCCTGCTCGCCCGACTCTCCGCCTGGGTCACAAACCGTCTCGGCGGCGACTTCCGCTGGCAGTTGCTACCTACACCTTTTGCCATCTACGCCGACGGCATGGATATCGTGCTGTTCGAGGAGTTCGGCGCTGGCGAAATGGCCCTCGACGTCAAGGATCACCTCGAACGCAACCTGCTGCTGCAGAACGAGCAGTACCGTCGCACCTTCCGCAAATACTACGCCGACAAGTTGTCACCCCGCGTGTGGCAGCGCGACTTCGGCGACGCTGTGATCCTCGGCTGCCCCGACGCCTCGCTGGTCGGGCGCAACTTCGCCGACCTGGCCAATGAGCGCGGGCTGCACGTGGTCGACCTATTCCTCGACATGGTGGTGCAGCATGGCCGCCAGCTGCGCTGGTTCACCGTGATCGGCAACCACCGCAAGGACCGGCTGCGCGAGATGGTGCGTAGCCCCAATACCCTGATCACCTTCTCCGACGCCGGCGCCCACATCCGCAACATGGCCTTCTACAACTTGCCTCTGCGCATGCTCAGGCTGGTGCAGGAGAGCCACGATGAGGGTGCGCCGGTGATGAGCCTGGAGCGTGCCGTACACCGGCTCACCGGAGAACAGGCGGAGTGGCTGGGCATCGAGGCCGGCTACATCCGCGAGGGTGACCGCGCCGACATCGTACTGCTCGACCCCGCAGGCCTGCGCCAGAACCTCGAACGAGAGACCTGGGACGAGATGCAGGGTTTCGGCATCCCACGCATGGTCTGCCGCAACCCCGGCTGCGTCAGCCATGTGCTGATCAACGGCAGGCTGGCGGTGGACGATGAGCAGGTGGTGCCGGAACTGGGCCGGCAGCCCGGTTTTGGCCGTTTCCTTCCGGCGCGCTGAAACTGTGTATGGGTACATGGGCAAGCGTGCTGACGATCTGGCACGCTGAGCCCCCACCCGTACAAGGAATGACGCGATGACACTGCCGATACTGACCCGCCTGTTACCCCCACCGACCTCGGCAGAAAGAGAAGAGCGATTCGTGCCCCTGCTGCAGACCGAGCGACTGCAGTTGGAGCAGATCGTCTCCCACGGCCAGGCCAGCCCGGAAGGTTTCTGGTACGACCAGCCACGGCCGGAGTGGGTAGTCCTGCTGCGCGGCACGGCGCGACTGCAGTTCGACGAAGGCGACCAGGCGCTGGTGGCCGGCGATGCGGTACTGATCCCCGCCCACTGCCTCCATCGAGTGGCCGAATGCTCGCAGGACGCCGTCTGGCTGGCCCTCCACTTCCAGGCCTGAGCCGAAAGCGCCGCACGCCCGGCTAATTTCCTCGTACCCGCCGCTGGGCTTCCGGCTCGCTGCTACGCTGCTGTGAGCCAACACGCCCAGAAGGAGCGCCCATGCGCCGACTGCCGTCCCTGATCACTGCCCTGCTCGTGCTCACCGGCTGCGCCGGTCCCGGCTACTTCGAAGCGGTACCGCCCAGCAGCCCGGACCAGGCCGTGGTCTATCTGTACCGCCCCGAGGCGGACAACCCTGGCCGCCAGCCCCTGCGCTTCTCCTATCCGGATGTGCTGATCGACGAGCAGAGCGTTGGCACCCTTCAGTTCAACTCCCACCGCCGCGTCGAACTGCCGCCGGGGCGCCACAGCATTCGCATCACCGGCCTGACCCGCCAGGCCAAGTGGGAACCACGCGATATCAAGCAGAACTTCAGCGTCGCCCCCGGCGAGATCAAGTACCTCAAGCTCGACGTGCGCTTCAACCTGAGCGAGATGACCCTGGGCACTCCAGGCCCCAGCTACCTGATCCACCTTCGGCCAATGCGTCCGGATGACGCCATCTACGAGATCCGCAACACCGAACCGCAGACCCCATGAAGCAAGGAGCGACCCCATGAGCACAAGCCATCTTCTCTACCTCTCCCTGGCCTCCAGCCTGCTGCTCGGCTGCCAGAGCAACGCGGACAATGAACTGGCTACGGACTACAGCCGCACCGCTGCCTATGCCGAAGGCGTCCCGGGAGGGGTCGTGCAGGAGACCGAGGAGCTGGATGCCAGCGTCAGTGCGGTCGACACCACCAAGCGCACCTTTACCCTCAGAGACAACCTGGGTAACAGCCGCACCCTCCATGCCCCCGAGCAGATGCAGAACTTCGAGCAACTGAAGGTGGGAGACAAGGTCCGGGCCGTGGTCACCCAGGAGCGCATCGTCTATCTGCGTCAACCTGGAGAACCGGCGGAGGACGGGGCCGCTGGCATGCTCGCCACCGCGCCGCTGGGCGACAAGCCGGGCGTACTGGCGGCTGACACCGTGGAGGTCACGGCACTGGTCAAGGGTATGGACACCGTCCTGCGCACGGCCACCCTGCAGTTGCCCGATGGCAGCGAGCGCACCATCAAGGTCCGCCCGGATGTGGACATGAAGACCGAGTACCTTGGCCGTCAGGTGGTACTGCGCGTCACTACCGCCGTCGCCATCAGCGTCGTGCCGCAGTGACCTGACGTACCGCAGACTGCCCCCACTTCGACGGCCTGCGGCGCCGGCACCCAAAAAAACATGCCGCGCCAACCCAGGCGACCACCTCTACGCGCTACCACCACCCGGTGGTAGCATGCGCGCCCCATGCGAATCTCCGACATCCACCAGCGCCTCGCCGACCTCGGCGCCCTGCCCGCCCATAGCGGCCGGGTGATACGCGCCTGGCTGCAGGGCAAGCCGCTGAACACCGGCATCAAGCGCCAACACACCGAGCACTTCCTGCCGCTGTCCGTGCGCAACGGTCTGCCGCAGCTGAGCGAGGAACTGGAAGGCCTGGCCCGGGTCCGCTCCGAGCACCCGGCCGCCGACGGCTCGGTTCGCCTGCTGGTGGAACTGGGCGACGGCCAGATGGTGGAAAGCGTGCTATTACCGCGCGACGGCCTGTGCGTATCAACCCAGGTCGGTTGCGCCGTCGGCTGCGTGTTCTGCATGACCGGCAAGAGCGGTCTGCTGCGTCAGGTCAGCAGCGCCGAAATCGCCGCCCAGGTGGCCCTGGCGCGCCGCTACCGGCCGGTGAAGAAAGTGGTATTCATGGGCATGGGCGAACCGGCGCACAACCTCGACAACGTGCTGGAGGCCATCGACCTGCTCGGCACCGACGGCGGCATCGGCCACAAGAATCTGGTGTTTTCCACCGTCGGCGACCCACGGGTGTTCGAGCGCCTGCCACAGCAGCGGGTCAAGCCGGCCCTGGCCCTGTCGCTGCACAGCACCGACGCCGCCCTGCGCGAGCGCCTGCTGCCCAAGGCGCCGAAGATCACCCCCGAGGAGCTGATGACCCTGGGCGAAGCCTACGCCCGCCAGGTCGGCTACCCGATCCAGTACCAGTGGACCCTGCTCAAGGGCATCAACGACAGCCAGGATGAGATGGACGCCATCCTGCGCCTGTTCAAGGGCCGCTACGCCGTGCTCAACCTGATCCCCTACAACAGCCTGGAAATGGACGAGTACCAGCGCCCGGACGGCCAGCGCATCGTGCAGATGGTGCGCTACCTGCACAGCCGCGGCGTACTGACCAAGGTGCGCAACAGCGCCGGGCAAGACATCGATGGCGGCTGCGGCCAACTGCGCGCCCGCGCGGTGGACGTGGTCAACACCAGCCGGCTGCGCCCTCATGCATAGCCTCGAACAGCTGCGCCGCGGCGAGCTGACCGGCATCACTCGCCTGGACCTGGCCGCCGACCTCACGGAGTTTCCCCGCGAGATCTTCGCCCTGGCCGACAGCCTGGAAGTGCTCAACCTCAGTGGCAACCACCTGACCGACCTGCCTCACGACCTGTCGCGACTGCACAAGCTCAAGGTGCTGTTCTGCTCGGACAACCCCTTCGAGACCCTGCCGGAAGTGCTCGGCGACTGCCCGCAGCTGGAGATGGTCGGGTTCAAGGCCAACCACCTCCAGCACGTGCCGGCCGCCGCGCTGCCGCAACAGCTGCGCTGGCTGATCCTCACCGACAACCGCATCGCAGCGCTGCCCAACGAACTGGGTGAGCGCCCGCGGCTGCAGAAACTGATGCTGGCCGGCAACCGCCTGAGCGCGCTGCCGGAAAGCATGGCGCAACTGCACCGCCTGGAACTGCTGCGCATCGCCGCCAACCGCCTCGACTCCCTGCCCGACTGGCTGCTGCGTCTACCGCGCCTGACCTGGCTGGCCTTCGCCGGCAACCCGGGCAGCGATGCCAGTGAAGCCGAGGCGCTGGCACACCACCCGCTGCCAGCCATCGCGCGCAACCAGATCGAGCTGGGCGAAATTCTCGGCCAGGGCGCCTCGGGCATCATCCACCGCGCCGACTGGCAGCAACCCGGCCAGCCCACCCGCGCCATGGCCGCCAAGCTGTTCAAGGGCGAGCTGACCAGCGACGGCCTGCCCCACAGCGAAATGGCCGCCTGCCTGGCCGCCGGCGAGCAGGACAACCTGATCCATGTCGCCGGCCCGCTGGCCGAGCAGCCTGGCGAGCCGACCGGCCTGCTGCTGGAGCTGGTCGGCCCGCAGTATCGCAACCTGGCCGGCCCGCCCTCACTGGCCAGCTGCACCCGCGACATCTACACCGAGGGCCGCCGCTTCAACGCAGACGAAGCCCTGCACATCGCCCGCGGCGCCGCCGCAGCGATGGCACACCTGCACGAACGCGGCATCCTGCATGGCGACCTGTACGCCCACAACCTGCTGGTGAACCAGGCCGGCCATTGTCTGCTCGGCGACTTCGGCGCCGCCTCCTTCTTCGCCCCTCGCAGCACCACCGGCCGCGCGCTGCAACGCATCGAGGCGCGTGCCTTCGGCTGCCTGCTGGAAGAACTGCTGCAACGCTGCGATTCGAGCGAGCTGGAACCTCTGTGGCAACTGCAGCGCCGCTGCGTATCGTCGATCCTCGACGAGCGCCCATACTTCGCCGAAATCCTCGACCGACTCTCCCGCTGAACTTGCCGGCCCGGGACACAGCGGCCATGCTCCGTGCTCAGCCCACCGCCGGCTCCCGCCCACCCATGCAGCCACTTCGCTACGACCTCTGGTTCCTCTCCCTCGCCTGCCTGCTCGGCCTGCTCCTGCCTTGGCTGCAGCCGCTGGCCGGCACCGCGGGCACACTGACCTGGCTGCTCGACCTGGCCAGCCACTGGCAATGGCTGTTCGTCACCGGCTTGGTGCTGACCACCCTTGGCGGTGCCTGGCGTGAGCGGCGCTGGCTGCTGGCGCTGCTGGCCTTGCCACTGCCCTGGCTGAGCGCCACGCCCGTGCTGCCGTCAGGCAGCGGGGAAGGTCCGAAGCTGCGCGTGGCCAGCGCCAACCTGCACCTGGAAAACTCCAACCTGGAGCCGCTGGCCGCCTGGCTGGAGCAGACACGACCGGATCTGGTGGTGCTGCTGGAAGTCTCGCCGCGCTACGCCCGGGAACTGGAAAAGCTGCCCGGCTATCCGCATCGGCTGGTCCACGCCGAAAACTCGCCCTTCGGCATCGCCCTGCTCTCCCGCCTGCCACTGGAACAGGGCCACAAGGGCCGCGACGACCAGGGCATCGTGCACCTGCAGGCACAGCTGGACTTCGCCGGCTGCGCCCTGAACATGACCGCCCTTCACCCCATGCCACCGCTGCTGCCGGAAGACCAGGAACGCCGCGATCGGTTGCTGAAACAACTGATCCAGGCCAGCGGCGCCGGCCCCGCCCTGCTCGCCGGCGACCTCAACGCCAGCCCCTGGTCGAGCGCCTTCACCGACCTCGACACCCTCGGCTGGCGGCGCGCCAGCGGCCTCGGCCCGACATGGCCAAGCGCGGGACTGGGCCTGATCGGCATCCCCATCGACCACGTGCTGGCCTCCGCCCACTGGCGCCTGCTCAGCAGCGAGCGCGGGCCCAACCTGGGTTCCGACCACCTGCCGATACTGGCGCGGGTCGAACTGGTCGACGGAGCCTGCCGCTAACGCTCGGCTAAAGAGCGACCTCATGGCCGAGCGAGAAACATCCGTCAGGCGAAGTGCATACTCAGGACGGTTGCAGAACTCGCGGATGGGCAACGGTCCTTGCGAGCTGTCGATAAACGCCGGATTCCCTTCCTGTTCATCCTGTCGGAAGCCACCATCCCACATCCCGGCATCGGATTGCTCAACCGCCCGTGAGCTCTACAACGGCAGACTAGCCGTTGACCACGTACCCACCGTTCACGTGCAGCACCTGCCCGCTGACGTAGGACGAGTCGTTGCTGGCCAGGTAGACGAAGGCCGGCGCTACCTCGGATGGCTGGCCGGGACGCTGCATAGGCGTCTCCGCGCCGAAGGTGGCGACCTTGTCCTCCGGGAAGGTAGACGGGATCAGCGGCGTCCAGATCGGCCCCGGGGCCACCGCATTGACACGAATGCCACGCTTGACCAGGTTCAGCGCCAGCGAGCGGGTGAAGGTGGTGATGGCGCCCTTGGTGGATGAATAGTCCAGCAGCATCGGGTTGCCCTTGTAGGCCGTGATCGAGGTGGTGTTGACGATGGTCGCCCCCTTTTTCAGATGCGGCAGCGCGGCCTTGGTCAGCTGGAACATGCCGAAGATGTTGGTGCGGAAGGTCTGCTGCCACTGATCCTCGCTGATGTCCTCCAGCCCCTCCTGCGGCTGCTGTTCGCCGGCGTTGTTGATCAGGATGTCGATGTGCCCCCACTTGCCGACGGCTGCGTCGACCACCTGCTTGCAGAAGCCCGCATCGGCCACATCGCCGGCCAGCGGCAGCACCTGGCGGCCACGTTTCTCGATTTCGGCCTGGGTGTGACGGGCATCTTCCTCGCGGTCGAGGTAGAGCAGCACGATGTCGCAGCCCTCTGCGGCGAAGTGCACGGCCACTGCCCGACCGATGCCACTGTCAGCACCGCTGACGATGGCGACCTTGCCTTCCAGCTTGCCGGCAGCGCGGTAGTGGTCATCGATGTAGATAGGCTGCGGACGCATCTGACCTTCGCTGCCGTGGGGAATGTCCTGGTGCTGCGGTGGCAGAGTCTGCTTCTCGCTCATCTGGGGTTCCTCCAAATCGTTCAAGGGGGTGTGGCGCCGAGCCGCTCCCACATGGCGCGGGTCAGGCGTTGGCGATTGGCGTAGCCGTGCCAGGGGTCCTGCTGCAGCTGGTCCAGGCGCTGGGGCAGGTTGTCGATGGTCCACTGCTGGGCGCTGCGCAGATCGTCCAGCTCGTCACGGGCAATCGGTACCGACACCGGTAAGCCGGGACGCGCACGCAGCGAATACGCGGCCACCGTGCTGGCACCACGGCCGTTGCGCAGATAGTCGATGAAGATCTTGCCGACCCGGTTCTTCGGCCCCGAAGTAGCAGTGAAGCGCTCCGACAGCTGGCGGGTCATGAACTGGGCCACGGCCTTGGCGAAGGCCTTGACCTCATCCCAGCCGGCGCGCCGGGACAGCGGCACGATGATATGGATGCCCTTGCCACCGCTGGTCTTGAGGTACGCGTCCAGGCCCAGTTCGTCGAGCACGGTCAAGGTCAGGCGGGTCGCTTCCAGCATGCTGCGCCAGGGCAGCGCCGGGTCCGGGTCGAGGTCCAGGACGAAATGGTCAGGCGTCTCGATGCGGTCACTGGTGGCACCCCAGGTGTGCAGTTCGATGCAGCCCATCTGCGCGGCGCCCACCAGCGCCGGCAGGCTGTCGATTTCCATCAGCCGGGCGTGGCCGGGGTCCAATCTGGGGTCCAGGTGCTTGATATGGGGAATGGCCAGGCGCTCGGCATGCTTCTGGAAGAAATGCTCGCCACCAACGCCCTCCGGCGCCCGCACCAACGATACCGGACGATTGTCCAGGTACGGCAACACCCAGTCGGCGATGCGCTCGTAGAACTGCGCCAGCTGCAGCTTGGTGGTGCCGCTGTCCGGATCGATCACCCGCTGCGGATTGCTGATCGGCACGCCGGCCACCACCGGTTTGCCGGCTGACTTTCCGGCTGCGCCGCTCGCGATCTTCCTGGTCTTCGGCTCGGCCGGCGCGCTCGGCCGCTCGCGCACGATCTGCGCCGCCGGCTTGTCGCTACGCAAGGCGATGAAGCTGGCCTGGCGCACGATGCCCTCGCGTGTCCACTCGGCAAACTCCACCTCGCCCACCAGTTGCGGCTCGACCCAGCTGACGCCACGCGCCTGGGCCGCGGTCAGCTTCTTGGCCAGCGGCGAGTCGCTGCACGCCAACTGCTGCAGGCGTTGGTGCAGCATCTTGAGCGACGATTCGCCGAAGCCGGTGCCGACCCGCCCGGCATAACGCAGCCCATCTTCGTCGTTGACCGCCAGCAGCAGCGCCCCGAAGCCACTGCGGCTGCCCTGCGGCCGGGTGTGGCCAACGATGACGAACTCCTGGCGCAGACGGCACTTGAGCTTGATCCAGTCCGGGCTACGCCGCGATACATAGCTGCTGCCGGCACGCTTACCGATCACCCCTTCCAGGGACATGGAGCAGGCGCTCTCAAGGATGTCCTGATGGTGGGCGGTAAACGCCGCGGAGAAGCGCAACGGGCTGTTGCGCGGGTTGCCCAGCAACAGTTTGAGCCGAGCCCGGCGTTTCTCCAGCGGAATCTGGCGCAGGTCCTCGCCGTTGATGAAGGGCGCATCGAACAGGTAGTAGATGAGGTCGTGACTGCGGCCAATCTCGAAGGCGCTCTGCAACTGCTGGAAGTCCGGTAGGCCCTGCTCGTTGAGCGCCACCACTTCGCCGTCCAGCCAGCTGTTATGCAGGCCTAGCTTGGCCAGGGCCTTGGCCTGCAGTGGCAGGCGCTCGGTCCAGTCATGACCGTTGCGGGTGAACAGACGCACCTCACCCTCGCGGATGCGGGCGAGGATGCGGTAGCCGTCGAACTTCACCTCGTACAGCCAGTCACCCTCCGGCGGCCGGTCGATCAGCGTGGCCAGCTGTGGCGCCAACGTATCGGGAAACGGAGCCGCTGCAGGTTCGCTCGCCGCTGGTTTGGTTGACGACTTAGCCGACACCTTGCGCTTGCCGGCCTTGCTCGGCCCGCCCACCAGCGCACCGCTGATCACGCTCTGCGGCTGGTCCTCTACGATGTCGTAGTCGTCGCTCGAACGCGCCTGCTCGTCGCGCTCCTTGATCAGCAGCCACTGTTCCTTGTCGCCGCTGCCACGCAGGCGGGTACGCACCAGGGTCCAGTCGCCAGCCAGCTTCTCGCCGACCAGGCCAAACTTGAGCTTGCCCGCCGCGTAGTCGGCGACCGGGTCACCGTGCGGCTGCCAGATGCCATGGTCCCAGACGATCACGTCGCCGGCGCCGTAGTTGCCCTCGGGAATGCTGCCCTCGAAGCCGGCGTAGTCCAACGGGTGATCCTCCACATGCACGGCCAGGCGCTTGTGCTGCGGGTCCAGGCTCGGTCCCTTGGGCACCGCCCAGCTTTTCAGCGTGCCATCCAGCTCCAGACGGAAGTCGTAGTGCAGATGGCGGGCATCGTGCTTCTGCACCACGAAGCGCAGCGCGCCGGCCTTGCCCGCCCGTTTGCGCGGTTGTTCGCGGGGCTCGCTGGTCTGCTCGAAATTGCGTTTGCGGTTGTACTCGCTGTGGGCCCTGACCATGGTCGTTGTCCTGGCTTACTGGCGTGCGGTCTTGGCAGGTTTGCGCGTGGTCGTGCCTTTGCTTGCCGCCTTGGGCTTCGCCTTGCTCGTGGGCTTGCCACCGAGGCTGCGCTTGAGCAGCTCGGTGAGGTCGATGACATCGGCACTGCGCCGCGCCTCCTCTCCCTCGACGCGCTCCACGTCCTCGATCTTGCCGGCCTTGGCCTTGCGCTCCACCAGTTCCATGATGCGGTCCTGGAAGCTGTCCACGTACTCATCCGGCTGCCAGTCGGCACTCATGTCCTTGATCAGGCGCTTGGCCATGTCCAGCTCGCTCTTGACCAGCTTGGGCTTGGTCACCGCCGGGCCCAGTTCCAGCGTTTCCAGGCCGCGCACCTCGCCGGGCCAGCGCAGCATCACCAGTACCAGGGCGTCCTCCAGCGGCATCAGCGCTGCCAGGTGCTGGCGGGTATGCAGCACCACATGGGCCAGGGCCACCTTGTCGGTGCTTTTCAGCGCCTCGCGCAGCAGCGCGTAGACCTTCTCGCCGCGGCGGTCGGGAGCCAGGTAGTAAGGGGTATCGATGTGCTGCAACGGAATCTGCGGGCTGTCGACGAAGGCGAAGATATCGATGGTCTGGGTCGACTCCGGGTGTGCTGCACGGATTTCCTCCTCGCTGAGCACCACGTAGCGGCCCTTCTCATAGGCAACGCCCTTGACGATGTTCTCCTTGGTCACCTCCTTGCCGGTGACCTTGTTCACTCGCTTGTAGCCGACCGGCTCCATGCTGCGCTTGTCCAGCCAGTCGAAGTTCACGCCCTGGGAAGCAGTGGCCGATGCCAGGGCAACCGGGATATGCACCAGCCCGAAGCTGATGGCTCCTTTCCAGATGGCCCTAGGCATGATGCTCGGCTCCGTGCATAACTCAGGTCTCCGGCAGGTAACGGAAGCTGCCGCAGCGACTGCAGCATTGGCACAGCAGGGTCTCCTTGCCGATAAGAGTGGCCACGCCACCGGCCCAGGTACAACCAACGATCAAGCATCGAATAGTCATATTTGCCTCCTCGGCCGGGATGGCCGCAGCACCTGTTCAATCAGTCGACCTTCGCCCCGTGAAGAAGGTTTTACTCAAACGCCGACCGGCAGATCGCGTGACAGTGCGCCGCGCCGTACGACGCGGGCGAACACGTCATCAGGCCGGAATGGCCTTGGCTTTCGGCTCCCGTGCCCACACCCGGTGCTGAGCCATCGCCTTGACCAGCTTGGTGCACAGGCCCGACGCCTTGTCGGCCGTCAGCAGTCCCTCGTCCGCCTCCAGGCGCAGCAGCTTGGCGAGGTCACCCGACTCGCCGCACAGGGCAATGGCCTTCAGGTGCTTGTAGGCCTCCAGCAGGTAGTGCAGCGCGGCGCCATTGCCCTCCAGCGCCTTGGCTGCCTGTGCACCGCCTGGCACGAATACGGCGTCCAGGGCAATCGAGGGCAGGCCGTCGAAGGTGTCGTCCGGCAGCAGGGTGTTGCCGTCGCTGGTCTTGACTGCCGCCGAGGTCGGGCCGATCAGCTTGGTGGTCGCGCCCTCGCCAGTGAGTACACCGATGATGTGGCTGATGTCGTCGGCATTGGCACCTTCGGCCAGCAGGATCGCCACCTTGCGCGAGCGGATGTTGCCCGACAGCAGGTTGGCCTGGCTCAGCGCCGGCGACGCCTGCAACGAGCTCTGCGCAGGTGCAGCGGTGCCGGCGCTCGGTGTCGGCAGGCCAAGATTCTCCGCCACCCGAGAGGCCAGCGTCAGGTCGATATTGGCGAGGATCTGGTTGAGCTCGCGTTCGCGGATCTCGCGACTCTCCACCTTGCCTAGCTCGAAGCTGTAGGCGGCGATCATGTGCTCCTGCTCATGCGCCGCCATGCTGTTCCAGAACAGCCGCGCCTGGGAGAAGTGATCAGCGAAGGAGTCAGCGCGCTTGCGCAACTTCACCCCGCTCATCGGTTCCGGGTACGAGGCAAAGCCACCACCGCTGGCCGCCTCCGGCGTCTCCTTGGGCCAACCTCCGTCGATGGAGTTGGGCTCGTAGGCTGCCCTGCCCTTGTTGATGGTCTGCCGATGCGGCGCATCGCGGTTGTTGTTATGGAACGGGCATAGCGGCCGGTTGATCGGCAGCTCGTTGAAGTTAGGCCCGCCCAGGCGCAACAGCTGGGTGTCGGTGTAGGAGAACAGCCGACCCTGCAGCAGCGGGTCGTTGCTGAAGTCGATGCCCGGCACCACATGGCCAATATGGAAGGCCGCCTGCTCGGTCTCGGCGAAGAAGTTGTCCGGGTTGCGGTTGAGCACCATCTTGCCGACAAGCCGCACCGGCACCAGCTCCTCGGGCACCAGCTTGGTCGGGTCGAGTAGGTCGAAGTCGAACGTGTGCTCGTCCTCCTCGGGAATCACCTGCAGGCCCAGCTCCCATTCCGGATAGTCGCCGCTCTCGATGTCCTCCCACAGCTGCCGGCGGTTGAAGTCCGGGTCCTTGCCGGCCAACTTCTGCGCCTCATCCCACACCAGCGAGTAGGTGCCGGACACCGGTCGCCAGTGAAACTTGACGAATACGCTGCGGCCCTCGGCATTGATCAGGCGGAAGGTGTGCACGCCAAAACCCTGCATGGCCCGGTAGGCCACCGGGATGCCGCGATCGGACATGGCCCACTGCACCATGTGCGCGGACTCCGGCTGCAGCGAGACGAAGTCCCAGAAGGTGTCATGGGCCGATTGGCCGGTAGGGATTTCATTGTGCGGCTCCGGCTTCACCGCGTGGACGAAGTCGGGGAACTTGATCGCGTCCTGGATGAAGAACACCGGCATGTTGTTGCCGACAAGGTCGAAGTTGCCCTCGTCGGTATAGAACTTGGTGGCGAAGCCACGCACGTCGCGCACCGTGTCCGCCGAGCCGCGCGGGCCCTGCACGGTGGAGAAGCGCACGAACACCGGGGTCTTCTTCTCGGGATGGTTGAGGAAGTCAGCCTTGGTGATCTTGCTCAACGACTCGTAGACCTGGAAGTAGCCGTGGGCTGCCGAGCCACGGGCATGCACTACCCGCTCGGGAATGCGCTCGTGGTCGAAGTGGGTGATTTTCTCGCGCATCAGGAAGTCTTCCAGCAGCGAGGGGCCCCGCTCGCCGGCCTTCAGCGTGTTCTGGTTGTCCGCCACCTTGACCCCGGTGTTGGAAGTCAGGGCCTCGCCGCTGGCGTCTTCGCGCCAGGTATCGAGCTGCTCCAGCTTGGCGTTGCTGTTGCCGCGGTCGGTGGTATCGGTGCCTGCCGCCTGGCTAGGGCTCTTCTTGTTGGCTGACATGGTTTTTCTCCTCATGGCTGATGTGGCTACCTAGTTCTGAGGAAGGTGTCCCGCGGAGGTTCTAGGGATATTTTCTGCCGCTGCGCTGCAGCGAAACCGGGCTGAAAGGCCCATGCGAAGCGGCTTGTTCACCGCCCGTCCAGCTCTGTGAACTCCCTCGTCAGTAGCTTCCTCGATAGAGGGAATTGCCCATCAGACGAGGATCACTGCATGCGAGCGCTCACCTACCACGGCAGCCACGATGTGCGCGTCGATACCGTTGCCGATCCGGTCATGCTGGCCGACGACGACATCATTCTGCGGGTGACCGCCACGGCCATCTGCGGCTCGGACCTGCACCTGTATCGCGGCAAGATCCCTCAGGTGAAGGGCGGCGACATCTTCGGCCATGAGTTCATGGGCGAGGTGGTGGACGCCGGCCGTGACGTGACGCGAGTGAGCAAGGGTGATCGGGTGGTAGTGCCATTCGTGATCGCCTGTGGCACCTGTTTCTTCTGCACCATGAACCTGCACGCCGCCTGCGAGACCACCAACCCCGGCCGTGGCGCCATCCTCAACAAGAAACAGATTCCCTCCGGCGCCGCGCTGTTCGGCTACAGCCACCTCTACGGCGGCGTGCCGGGCGGTCAGGCGGAGTACGTGCGGGTGCCCAAGGCCAATGTCGGGCCGATGAAGGTACCGGGCACGCTACAGGACGAGCAGGTGCTGTTTCTCACCGACATCCTGCCTACCGGCTACCAGGCCGCCATCAACGCCGGCATCCGGTCGGGCAGCAGCGTGGCCATCTACGGGGCGGGCCCGGTGGGGTTGATGTCAGCTGCGTGCGCGCGACTGCTGGGTGCCGAGCAGATCTTCATGGTCGATGAGTCGCCTTATCGCCTGGAATTCGCCCGCCAGACCTACGGCATCATCCCGATCAACTTCGACCTGGTGGGCGATCCCGCCGAAGCCATCATCGAGCAAACCGCCGGCCATCGCGGCGTAGATGCGGCCATCGATGCGGTGGGCTTCGAAGCCAAGGGCAGCACCACTGAAACCATCCTCACCACGCTCAAGCTGGAAGCCAGCAGCGGCAAGGCTCTGCGTCAGTGCATCGCCGCCGTGCGCCGAGGCGGCACGGTGAGCGTACCGGGGGTCTACGCCGGTTTCATTCACGGCTTCCTGTTCGGCGATGCCTTCGACAAGGGCCTCACCTTCAAGATGGGCCAGACCCACGTGCAGTCCTTGTTGCCCAAGCTGCTGACCCACGTGGAACGCGGTGAGCTGAAACCGGATGTGATCATCAGCCACCGCCTGCCGCTGGAGCAGGCGGCGGAAGGCTACAAGCTGTTCGACAAGCAGGAAGACGACTGCCGCAAGGTGGTGCTGCGGCCGTGAGCGCGCCTCACTTGCTGTGCTCTAGCGACGAGGGTGGGTTGGCCATGCCACGCGGGCCGAAAATGCCCCACAGCACCAGACCGAGCAGCGGGAACAACGCAATGCCCAGTGACCACAGGGCCTTGGCCTCTACGCCCTTGTCGCTGCGGTACACGCTGACGATGGCCCAGAGGTCGAGCAGGATGATGATGACGCCGAGGGCGATGAACAACAGGGTGAGTTCGCCGGCCATGAGGTGTTCCTCCACAGGGTTGTTTCTGTTGTGGCCGCATCTCCGGCTGGCGGTTCAGGCGAAATCGCCGCAAACAGCCGGCATCCGCTCCCCACGAATAACTGAGAGGTACGCCCCATGCCCTCCGCGGCCCGGCACCAGACCCAACGTTCGGATCACAGACTGATCCAACTGCTGCGCCATAGCGCCGAGCCTCTGCCGGATTTCGACGCCGAGGAGTTCGGCGTGCCCTTCTCCCGCTACGCAGACGCCCGCGTTGTACTGATCGGCGAGGCCAGCCATGGCACGTCTGAGTTCTACCGGGCACGAGCCGCCATCACCCGCCGCCTGATCGAACAGCACGGCTTCAACATCGTCGCCATCGAGGGCGACTGGCCGGATGCGGCGCGTATCGACCGGCATGTGCGCCATCACCTGGGAGAGAGCGGTGAAGAGGCGGTCTTCGCCCGCTTTCCCAGTTGGATGTGGCGTAACCACGAGACGCTGGAGTTCGTGCGCTGGCTGCACCAGCACAACGCCACTCTGATGGCGAACGAGCGCGTGGAGTTTCGCGGTCTGGACATCTACAGCCTGCGCGCCTCGATGGAGGCCGTGCTGGGCTATCTGGATAGCCGCGATCCGCAACGGGCGACAGCCGCTCGCCAGCGCTATGCCTGCCTGACGCCCTGGCAGAACGAACCCGCCGAATACGGCCAGCGCGTCGAGTGGGCTGGACAGGACTCCTGCGAGGCAGCGGTGGTCGAACAGCTCGGCGAGCTGCTGTGGGCGCGCCTGGAGAGTCTGGAGCGCGACGAAGGCCTGTTCGACGCGGCGCAGAATGCCCGCGTGGTGCGCGCCGCCGAACAGTACTACCGGCTGATGTACCGCGCCTCGGCATCATCATGGAACCTGCGCGACAACCACATGTTCGACACCCTCAAGCAGGTGCTGAAGCATCGAGGTCGGGGGGCTAAGGCCGTGGTGTGGGCGCACAACTCGCATGTCGGCGATGCCGCTGCCACCGCCATGGGCTGGCAGGGCGAATTCAACCTGGGCCAGCTGTGTCGCATCGGCTGGGGGCAGGATGCCGTGCTCATCGGCATGGGGACTGACCGTGGCGAAGTGGCCGCCGCCCACGACTGGGGCGGACCGCTGCAGATCAAGCAAGTAGCGCCCTCGCGTCCGGACAGCTGGGAGCAGCGCTTTCTCCGTGCCGGCCTGCCTGCGGCCCTGACCGACTGGCGGGGCGCCGGCAAGGCCACCCTGCGCCATACCCTTACCGAGCCACTGCTGCAGCGTGCCATTGGCGTGATCTACCGGCCCCAGACCGAGCGCCACAGTCACTACTACGAAGCGGTGCTGGGCGAGCAGTTCGACGCCTACCTGTGGTTCGAACAGACCACCGCCGTCACCCCGTTGCCCACCCCAGAAGATGGCGGGCCGAGTCACGAGGCGGACACCTACCCGTTCGGAGTCTGAGATGAACCATGCCCCCGCCTTCAGGGATCGCCATCACGCCGGCCAGGCGCTGGCAGCTGTGCTGGGGGAGCGCTCGTGGCAGCATCCCGTGGTGCTCGCCCTGCCCCGCGGCGGCGTACCCATCGGCCACGAGATTGCCAGGGCGTTGAGCGCGCCGCTGGATATCCTGCTGGTGCGCAAGATCGGCGCACCGGGCCATGAGGAATACGCCCTCGGCGCCGTGGTGGACAGCGACGAGCCGCAATGGGTGGTGGACGAGGACATGCTGCGTCTGTTCAACCCTTCGCCCGATTGGTTCGCCGGGCAGATGGCCGAACAGTTGCGCGAGATCGAACGGCGTCGCGCCCTCTATCATGGTTCTCGGCCGACGGTGCCATTGGAGCGGCGGGACCTGATCGTCGTCGACGATGGCCTGGCCAGCGGCAGTTCCGCCTACGTCGCACTCAAGGCGCTGCGCCATCGCAAGCCACGAAGCATCGTACTGGCAGTACCGGTGGGCCCGTTGGAGACGGTAGAGAAACTTCGTCCCGAGGTGGATGAGCTGTTCTGCCTGGAGATGCTGGAGCCATTCCGCGCGGTCGGCCTGCACTATGAAGACTTCCAGGTCACCGACCTGGAGGTGATGGAGCTGCTGGCAGCGGGGGCAGACCCATGACCACGCCCCACTCGCGCAGCGACCCCTGGCAACTCATCAGCTCATGCACAGGCTGAAGAGGCTACCAGGCCCGCAGATTCCATTCTCCCTCGCTCGCCTCGAGACGATGAGTCAAGCCCAGCCGGCCTAGGAAAATCTCATCGTGAGAGGCCACCACAAGCGCTCCCCCAAAGCCTCGCAGCATGTCCTCCAGCGCCTGCATCGACGGCAGGTCCAGGTGATTGCTCGGCTCATCGAGCAGGAGGAACTCGGTCGGCGAATCGGCGTAGAGGAGGCAGGCCAGCGCCGCCTTCATTCGCTCGCCGCCGCTGAGCGATGCGCTGGGCAGCAGGATGCGCTGCGCGTCCAGGCCGAGCTGTGCCAGCCGCATGCGCAGAACACCCTCGTCTAGCCGCCGATTGGCGGCACGCAGCTGTTCCAGCGCGGATCGCTCTGCTTGCAGGTTGATCAGTTGCTGATCGAGATAGACACCTTCCACGAGCAGGCGGCAACTCCCCGCTGCAGGAGGAATCAGGCCGGCGAGCAGCTTCAGCAGCGTGGATTTGCCGCAGCCATTCACGCCGACGACGCCCACGCGTTGGTCCCCGGTGAGGCGCAGGTCGAAGCGACGATTCGCCATTGCCACGAAAGGTAGCGTCACGGCCTCCAGCTCGGCGACCAGGCGCCGGGACGGCTGAAGCGCCGATGCGTGATGAAGAACGATCGGTGCCTCGGCCTCGATTTGCCTTGCGGCTTCGCGCACGCTCTGGACAAGCTGCTCACGCGCTGCCGTCTGTTGATTCTGCAACTTGCCGGCCGAGCTCTCGCTTCGCTCCTTCTGGCGGCCCAGCAGGATCTTCGCCTGATTCGCCTCGCGACCATGGCGGTCGCCACGAGCCTGCCGCTGCTGTTGCCGCTCGCGTTGCTCTTGCATGGCCCGCTCCTGCCGCCTGCGCTCCAGTCGGCTGTGCTCCAGCTGCCGGATCGCGGCCTGCTGCTGTTGCTCCTTGCCTTGTACATACACAGAGTAGCCACCACCGTGGCTATGAAGCCCCAGCGATGACAACTCCACGGTGCGATCCATCGTCTCCAGCCGCTCTCGGTCGTGGCTGATCACCACCAGCCCACCGGCCCAATATCGCAGCTGCTCGATCAGAGCTCGACGGCCGGGACGGTCGAGATGATTGCTGGGCTCATCCAGGATCAGGAAGTCGGCGTTGGCCATCATGGCGCCACTCAGCGCGACACGCATGGCCTCACCGCCACTCAAACGACTCACCGGAGTCGTGATATCGAGATGGCTCAGACCACTGGAGGCGAGTGCCTGCTGAAGCTGCTGGCGGATACTCCAGCGCTCGCCCACTGCTTCGAAGTCAACCGGCGAGATACTCCCCGCCTCGATGCGCTCCAGCGCTTCCAGCACGCCCCGGACACCCGCGAGATCGGCCACGCGGCTGCCCGGAGCATGCGATACCTGCTGCCGCAGGTAGTACACCTCCCCGGAGCACACACAGCGACCGGACGACGGCGCGAGCAGGCCCGCCATGATTCGGGCCAGCAGGGTCTTGCCGATGCCATTGCGGCCGACAAGGCCCGTGGGACGGCTGTCGAACTGTTCATCGAGATTTGAAAACAGCGTTCTGCCGTCCGGCAGCACGCAGGAAACGCCTTCCAGCGTCAGAAAGGGATTCGTCATGCGTCAATTCCATGGATGCCAAGAACTCCCCCTGCTCGCGAGGGGAGAAGGAGACTGGCCGTCTTGCGGACGGCGGCATCAATGACGCATCGGACGAATACCTCGAGGAATGAAATCGGGCTCCGATTCTAGGGGAGACCCTGGAAGTCGTCGAGCCGGGCATCGTCACCGAGCTTCGCTCCCCGCTCATTCACGGGTAAATTGCCAGGATGACGATTTCGACCACTCTGCCAAATAGGGAAGACCGAATCATGAGCAAGAAGCGGAACACCCCCTACTTCTCCAAACAGGGCAACACGGAAGGCTTCAATTACCTGTCCTTCCAGTTCAAGGCATCTGTCGGTCTGGCGATCCTACTGCTGATCGTCTTGCTGCTCGGTAACCTCTTAGGGTGAATTGCTGATGCATGAGGCACTGCCAATAAACTGACCAGCGTCTCACCAGTCATGCAGGCATGTGTCATGGACCTCGTAGCTGGGCCCGCCATCACCATTTGCCTATCACGCCATGCACGAGGCTCGCTCCATGGCAGTCGTGTGGCTCATCACGACCTTGACCTCTGCCTGGTACATCGATGTGAACCCACCCTTTGCCCAGCCCCTGCACGTCGCCAGCACCGGAGCGATGGTGCTGGCCGTCAGCAGGTACGGACCGGCCTAGGGCATGACGGCTCTATCGAACGCCGACTAAAACCCTCCACCGAGCGGATACTCCACCGCCAGGCGAACCTGATCGGTATCGAGCTCAGCCTGAGCGGCGTTGCCACGATGGCTGTTGTGCCTCAGGGAAAAAGCCAGGCCATTGGCCGTACCGCCCTGCACCACGTAACGTGCCTCCAGGTCGCGCTCCCAGTGCCGACCATCCTTGCCGTAACCCAGGTAGGCGTAGCCGCCATTCGGGTCCATGTGGCTGCCATCGATCTCGTCACCGCGCAGATAGGCCGCGCTGAGCGTCAGACCCGGCAGGCCGAAGGAGACTAGCGCCAGATCGTAGCGCAGTTGCCAGGAGCGCTCGTTAGGGGCGTTGAAGTCAGAAAGCTGGACCGCGTTGCCAAGCCAGATGGCACCGCGTGTGATGTAGTCGAACGGTGTATCGCCATCCACCCGTTGGTAGCCCAGGCTGAAGGTATGGGCACCGAGCGCATAGCTCGATACCAGGCTCCAGGTGGTGTTGTCGATACGGCCGGATAGCGCTTCGCCGGTATCGGTGGTGCGATAGAGATTGAAGTTGAAGGCGAGGCTGCTGTCGCTCCCCAGCGCGTGGCTGTATACCCCTCCGAGATAATGCTGGCGCCAGGTGTCTTCGTAGTGCGAGCTGTAGAGGCTGGCCGTCAGACCTTCGAGGCCGCTGTAGGCGGCACCGACGAGATCGACGCTGTCTCCCTGGCTGCCATTCGAATAATTCACCACGAAGCCCTGATCATGGCTGCTTGCGTTACGATCGGTGCTCTCCGTGAAGTGCCCGGCGATCAGCGCCAGGTCCTCGAACTCACGACTCTGCAGGAAGAAGCCGGTGGCCGTCTCCGGCAGCAGGCGGCTGTCGGACGAGCTGAACACCGGCGTCTTCACCCGCTGTTCGCCATAGGCCAGCGTGGTGGACGAGGCCCGCAGCTTGAGCGCGGCGCCGCCACGGGCCATGCCGTCCTTGACCCGGTTTTCGTTGTCCACGCCCAGCAAACGCGCCTTGCCGGCGCGCCCGCCACCGCTGTCGAGCTTGAGCCCTTGATACAGATGGGCATCCACGCCCATGCCTACCGCGCCCAGGGTGAACCCCGACTGCAGGCTACCTATCAGACCGTAGGCCCACTCCTCTGCGTAGCCGTTGCGCTCTGCTCTGGGCTTCAGGGCATTGCGTGCGCCATTGCTGCGGGCACCGTGCCGGTACTCGCGGTTGTCATAGACGGAGCGATTGAGCAGGCTCCAGCTGCCGTCTTCGATGAAGCCTCGGGCCTGCTCCTGGCCGGCAGCAGACAACGCAAGGGGCCACACGACCAAGGGTAGAGCGATACAGGTACGACGAATCACACGAAATTTCCGAAACGGGTAGTTAATACAGCTGCTAACCAGCGGCCGCCAGCCTGGCTCAGCGTGCCCGCAGGCAAGGTGCCGGCAGACTTCGCGCCATGCGCTAGCCGGCGCGCTTGTATGCCAGCAGGACGATACCCGCTACCACGATGCCTCCACCGACCAGCTGCAGCAGATTGAGCTGCTGGCCGAGAATCAGCCAGCCGAGCAGCAACCCGGCGACCGGCTCGGCGTTCATCACGGGTGCGTTGCGAGCAATATCCAGGCGGGGCATGCAGATGAACAGTGTGGAGAAGGCCGAGCCGTAGAGCAGCACCAGCACCGCCAAGGCCAACCAGCCAGCCGTCGAAGCCGGCAGAGAAAGGCCGCCAGGCATGGCGCTGGTCGCGCTGACCGCCGCCGTACAGGTGAACACCAGGGCCATGGTCAGCATGCTGCGCACGGCACCGTCCATCCGCGCCAACCGGTGCTCGGAGACCCACACGGCGACGGCGAAAAACGCCGCTCCGCTGACACTGAACAGCACGCCTTCGAGCCAGCGCTCGCTAATCCGCCCCTGACCACCGACGATGCCCGGTACATCCAGGGCCAGCAGCAGGCCGATCAGGATACCGCCCATAAGCAGAGCCGCGCGCCGGGTGGGCGCCGGACCACCCAGCGCCCAGGTCAGGACCGCGAGGAATACCGGCGACAGATTGATCAACAGCAGCGCCAGCCCCACTGGAATCCGCGCCACCGCGGAGTAGATGCAGAAGCTCTGCGCACCGATCAGCAATCCGACCAGCAACTGCCAGCGCAGCACGCCTGCGCCCAGGCGTGCAAACTGACGCCGCCAGAGCACCAGGGCAGCGAGCGCAAGCATTGTCACACCGGAGCGGCAGAGGATCGCCAGCAGCAGCCCGGCGCCATCATCGAAGGCAATGCGCGCGGCGATATGGTTGCCGGCGAAGGCGCAGGCCAGGCTGGCCAGCAGCAGAACAGAAACGTGCCGGGGAAAATGGCTGGTGGGCATGAGGGGACCTGCAGAGGCAAACGCCCTATTCTGAACGCCCGAGCCCCGTCACGTAACTAGCGATTGGTCGACGCCGTGCCTATATCGCTCACAGAGCAATACAGCTTCAGCAGTTTCAGGCTGGGACGCTTGACCGGAGACAGGTCGACATCCTCGGGGGCGAACCATCGGCAATCGGCGATCTCGTTCAGCGGTCGAGCATCCAGCGCCGCGGGCACGGACAGGCGGAAGACATGGTGGGCGCGCGAGTCGAACTGATGCAGAGCCAGGTACTCCAGTGCCTCGGAGGCCAGCCCGGTTTCCTCGCACAACTCGCGCAGCGCGGCCTCCACCGGCCCCTCGTTGGCCTCGATCTTGCCGCCGGGCAGCGTCCACTTCGCCTCGGCCTTGCGCACCAGCAGCACCCTGCCAGCTTGCTGGCAAATAACTGTCGCGCGTGCTTTTGCCAGTCTGGCCATGTCGTTCCCCATTTGCTCCCACCGATGTAAAGGCCACCGCGAAGCAGAAAAAGTTCGAGCTCAATGTCGGCCAGACGCATGTCGCTCTCCCTGAACCCATACGCCGCCATCGCAGTCATCGAGTAATGATGAAAGCTTGAGCGCCACACTCGATGGCTACGAGATACCACACACTGCACCTCATCACCGCGACCTGCACTTCGCCCGATCGACACCGTGTCGTGGTGAATCCAGCGCCGGCTGGCATAACTCGACCCGGATGGCGACGACGCTTAGTGTCCGGCTTGGCCGCGCCGCGAGCATATCCGGGAAAGCGACATGTCCCTGCGCTTCGCTTCCCACCATGCCAAATGGAGACACCTGCGCTTTGCCGATGGCAGGGTGAGCCTTGACGAAGCACGTCTAGTCGGCAGGCTGTGGCAACTCACCATGTAATCACTACCGGGTATGGAGATGGCCCTGGCGACCACGAAGCGGCAGGACAGGTCTGTGCCATTGCAGCCGAAGTCTGTGGGTGCCAACTCCGTGAGGCCCCTATTCGCGCATGGCACTGGGCCACGTCGAATGACCCTCAACTCCCTGGGGACAGGCGAGAGCGCAGCACCTAGACAATGAGACACGGACAGGCAAGCGTACTGTCATCAGGCCTATCGCTCACCGCTCCTGCCAGATGCCTCCAGCAGCACCGAGCCGATGCGCTGGCACCGCATACCGTACCTGAGGAAATCCTATTCCTATGAGCGGACGGAGCCCATCTTCAGCAAATCAACAGAGGGATCCGGCTGGCGGCGAATCGCCGGTGGGTCACCTAGACCGCCCAACCCGGCCGACATTTCCTTGCCCGATGCTAGTCGACCGGTGGGCAGCGATGGGCAGTATAGGTCTCCCCAGCCGGCCGGCTGAGTGACGAGTCGCCGCACGTGGGCGGACACAGGTCGGACGAAGGGACTCCTGGCCAACCGGACTACCCGAATCCACAGTGCTCCGTTCTATATCAGGCAGTGGGCACCAACACCTTCGCCGACCGGGTGCCATACCGTTCGGCGGATCAGCCGTCAGCGAGGCCTGTCATGAACAGATCACACATCTCCACCACCGCCCTCAGCACCCTCATTGCGCTCGCCCTGCCCTTAACCGTGCAGGCTGAGCACCACCTCGACGGAGAACACGCCACGGACAAGGTCGAATCACGAAAGCATGCCGACACACCGCTTCCACAGGGCCAAGGCAAGGCCTCTGACGACCATCCGGTGGAGACCCTCGATGGCGATCCGGTACCGGAAGGGGAACGGGGCGACTCGAAGGACCAGCAAGCCCCTGGCGGTCCGCATGGCGACGGCAGAACCGATCCCGGAATGCTGGAATGACCGTGCCACTAGCCGATGAGCGCGGCGGCCACGACTCCCCTTGAGCCGCCGGCAACGGTAGAATGCCCGCCGGGTGTTCACCGCGCTGGTGCGGAAGGACAGGTTAAATCCTTGCGCAGGTCGGGCCGCCGCGCGGAGCACCTGTGTCCGTGAGTTCGAATCCCACCCCTCAATCCGCCCGCCCTTCCTCCTCGGCAACCACCTTCATCATCCGCTTCTTCGCCGCCGAATCGGCCGGCGGCATCGTGCTGATGATCGCCGCACTGGTCGCATTGATCGTTGCCAACTCGCCACTGGCGGACAGCTATTTCGCCGCCCTGCACATCAAGGCACTCGGCCTCTCGCTGGAACACTGGATCAACGATGGCCTGATGGCCGTGTTCTTCCTGCTGGTCGGCCTGGAGATCAAGCGCGAGATGCTCGCCGGCCAGCTCGCCACCTGGGGCGAACGCGCCCTGCCCGGCCTTGCCGCACTGGGCGGCATGCTGGTGCCAGCCCTGGTCTACCTGGCCTTCAACCTGAACAACCCGGACACCGTCGCCGGTTGGGCGATCCCCTCGGCAACCGACATCGCCTTCGCCTTGGGCGTGCTGTCGCTGCTGGGCAAGCGCGTACCGTTGTCACTGAAGATCTTCCTGTCGGCCCTGGCCATCCTCGACGACCTCGGCGCGGTGCTGATCATCGCCCTGTTCTACAGCAGCGGCCTGTCGCTGGGCATGCTGCTCGCCTCCGCCGCCGCGGTCGCCGTGCTCGTCATCCTCAACCGCCTCGGCGTACGCCGGTTGCTGCCCTATCTGGCAGTCGGCGGGCTGCTGTGGTTCTGCATGCTCCACTCGGGCATCCACGCCACACTGGCCGGGGTAATCCTGGCGCTGTGCATTCCCCTGGGCGACAGCGAGGACGAGGCCCGCTCGCCGTTGCTGTACCTGGAGAGCAAGCTGCACCCCTGGGTGGCCTTCGCCATCGTACCGATCTTCGGCTTCGCCAACGCCGGTGTCTCGCTGGCCGGAATCAGCGCCGACAACCTGCTCGATCCCATCCCGCTTGGCGTGGCCCTGGGCCTGCTGGTCGGCAAGCAGGTCGGCGTGTTCAGCGCGGCAGCACTGGCCATCCGCAGCGGGCTCGCTCCGCTGCCGGCTAATGCCACCTGGCTGCAGCTCTATGGTGTGGCGATCCTCTGCGGTATCGGCTTCACCATGAGCCTGTTCATCGGCACGCTGGCGTTCGCCGGCAGCGAGCATCTGATCAGCGAAGTGAAGGTCGGCGTACTGGTCGGCTCGATCTGCTCAGCCCTGCTCGGTGCGGCCGTGCTGAGCAGCGTCGCCCGCACTCGTTGAGAACACGGACCATCGCCATGGCAGAGACAGCACCTCCCGCCGCGATCGCCATGCAGGTCGAACAGGCCGTCGGAGTGCTGGAGTGTCATCTCGGCGACTCGCTGCTGGCCGTTCACCTGTTCGGCTCGGCGGTCGCTGGCGGGCTCAAGCCGCCCAGCGACATCGATCTGCTGGTGATCGTCGACCAGCCACCGAGCGACGCCGTCCGCTGCGCACTGATGACCGAGCTGCTGTCCGTCTCTGCCTGGCCCGCGACGGATGTGCTACGCCCACTGGAGGTGACGGTGCTGGCGCGAGAGGCCGTCCGGCCCTGGCGCTATCCCGCGCGGCGCGAGCTGCAGTTCGGCGAATGGCTACGCGAGGACATCGAGGCCGGGCGCCTGGAGCCAGCCATGCTGGATCACGACCTGGCGATCCTGCTGACCAAGGCACGCCGACACAGCCTGCGCCTGCGTGGCCTGCCGCTCGACGAGCTGCTCGCCCCCATTCCCGCCACAGACCTGGCCAACGCCCTGCACGACACGACCTTGCAGTGGAACGAGCCGGCAGACTGGCTGGGCGATGAGCGCAACGTGGTGCTGGCGCTGGCGCGTATCTGGCTGACGCTGGCCACCGGCGAAATCGCGCCCAAGGATGTTGCTGCTGACTGGGCGCTGGTACGACTGCCGGCAACGCACCATGCCGTGCTGGAAAACGCGCGCGCCTCCTACCTGGGCACAGCCCTGGACGAGCTGGCCGGCCAGCCCGAGGCGCTCGCTGCCTTCGTGCGCCATGTCCGGGCGGAGATCGAACGCCTGCGCGGGTTCGTCTAGCGGTTCAGCCTCGGGCCGTGCGCTCTGCCTTCACGCCGAGCGCGTTGTTCAGCGCATGGGAGACCTGGTCCACCGAATACGGCTTGGGCAGGAACTCAAAGCCGTGATGCCCGCCCTCGGCCAGGGCATGGCTGTAGCCGGAGGTGAGGATTACCGGCAGGTCCGCTCGCCGGCGGCGCAGCTCATTGGCCAGGGCGATGCCGCCCATGCCCGGCATGACCACGTCGGAGAACACCGCGTCGAACGCCTCTGCCTGCGGCCCCACCTGGGTCAGCGCCTCCTCGGCGGTGGTGACCCAGGTGGTCTGGTAGCCCAGATCCGCCAGGATCTGGGCCGCGAAACCGCCGACTTCCGGATTGTCCTCGACCACCAGGATGCGACGCTGGGCGCCATCGTCGGGCAGCTCGACACTGTCGCCCTCATCCGCCTGCGCTTGTTCGGGCTCCACCTGTGGCAGGTAGAGGGTAAAGGTGGTGCCCTCGCCCGGTCGGCTCACCACCTGCACATCGCCGCCCGACTGCTTGGCAAAGCCAAATACCTGGGACAGCCCAAGCCCCGTGCCCTGCCCGGTGGCCTTGGTGGTGAAGAAGGGTTCGAAGATACGCTCCAGCAACTCCGGGGCAATGCCGGCACCGGTATCGGTGACCGAGATCGCGGCGAACGGCCCTGCCTGCGCGAGATGGCCGCGAATGGACGGCATCGGCTGGTTGGCCGCCAACCGCAGGAACAAGGTGCCCTCGCCGCCCATGGCGTCGCGGCCATTGATCGCCAGGTTGACGAAGGCAGCCTCCAGCTGACCCAGGTCGGCGCGGATGTAGCACGGAACCTCCGGCAATTGCAGTTCGACACGGACGCAGGAGCCAGTTGCCGTATCCAGCATGTCGGCGAGCGCCTCCAGCCGTTGTGCCGCCTCGAACACCTCTGGATTGAGTGCCTGGCGCCGGGCAAACGCGAGCAGCTGGCCGGTCAGCTTGGCACCCCGGTCAACGGTATCCGCCACCGTCTTGAGGTAGTGACTGCGGCGATCCTCGGCCAGCCCCGGACGCTGCAACAGGTGCACGGAGGAGCGGATGATCGTCAGCAGGTTGTTGAAGTCATGGGCCACGCCGCCGGTAAGCTGGCCAATAGCTTCGAGCTTCTGCGACTGGCGCAGCGCCGCCTCGATCTCCGCCAGTTGCGCGGTGCGCTCCTCGACGCGCTCCTCCAGCGTCGCATTGAGGGTGGCGAGTGCAGCCATCGCCGCATGTACCTCGGCATCGGCACGAATCCGCTCGATGTGCGCCCAGCAGCGCTCGGTCACTTCGCTGATCAGCGCCAGCTCATAGACCGACCAGTTCCGCGGTTCCTTGTCGTGAATCGCCATCAGCGCGGTCAACCGGCCTTCCCTGACCAGCGGCATGCAGATGGTGGCGGTGATGCCCAGGGACTGGAACGTCGCAGCCTCTTCCGGCGCCAGCTCCTCCAGGTTGTTGTTGATCACCAACGGCTTGCCGACGCTCAGGCTGTCCACCGCCAGCCGGCCAAAGTCGGTCAGGCTGTAGTGGCCCAGCAGGTGCGACGAGCCGGGCGCGACCCAGTCGCCACGGATGGTGAAGCCATCCTCGTCCGCGTCCATGTCCGCATAAGCACAGCTGGACAGCTTCAGGTGATGGCCGAGCATGCGGGTGGTGGTGGCCATGATCATGTCGGAACTGGTGGCGCTCGCCGCCGCTCGCCCCAGCGCATCGAGAAAATGCAGGCGCTTGTTGGTGACCACGGTGGCAGTGGTCTCGGTGACGGTGTCCAGGATGCCGACCACCTGGCCGGTGTGGTCACGGATCGGGCTGTAGCAGAAGGTGAAATACGCCGGCGCCAGGCCGCCATCGCGCTCGATGAGCAGAGGGAAGTCTTCGATGAAGGTCGCCTGGCCAGCCAGGGCCTTGTCCGCGATGTGGCTGATCTCGCTCCAGGCTTCCTTCCACACCTCGCTGAACGGCCGGCCCAGTGCCGCCGGCTTGTCGCCGAGGATCACCTGGAAGGCCTCGTTGTGCAGGGTGATCAGCTCGCGTCCCCAGATCACCGCCTGGGGGAAGTGCGAGCCCAGGCACAGGGCCACTGTCGTCTTGAGCACATCGGGCCATTGCTCGATGGGCCCCAGTGGAGTGGCCGCCCAGTCGTAGCCGCGGATGCGGTCGGCCATCGAGGCGCCGCCCTTGAGCCAATCCGCCATCTGTCTTCGTCCTTATCCAGTGGTCCGTTGAGGCCGTCGTTCCTTGTACCGCTCACGACCGCAACATGGAAGCGAGGAGTGCCAAACGGCCTACAGGCGTCTGGCTGGCACCTTGCAGAAATGCGCACTGGTGCAGAAAAGTCGCTCGAACTATCCGGCCTCGCTTGCGCTCTTTACCTCTGCAAGCACTGACTGCTCGGTCAAGCGGTACCGGCGATGTTCGATCCTTCGATTCCATCTCCACGTCTCAGCTTCACTCGCACCGGTGTGCACGGGCCCTGCCCGACCCCAACTATCCTGGAGAATGAAATCATGGCTGATCGCCAGAGCGGTATCGTCAAATGGTTCAACCCCGACAAGGGCTTCGGCTTCATCACGCCGGACCAAGGCCCGGATCTGTTCGTGCATTTCCGTCAGATCGAATCGGACGGCTATCGCACGCTCAACGAAGGCCAGCGGGTGTCCTTCCTGGTCGCAGCCGGCCAGAAAGGCCCGATGGCGGAACGCGTTCAGCTGTCCTGATAGGGCCGCACCAGAGCCCGCTGCGGCGGGTTCTATTTTCCTTGATTGATCGAGTGGGTCCGGTGCGGAGATGAACCAGACCCTGTGGAGGAGTTACCGCATGAGCAAGATTCGCGAAGCAGATGACAGCCGGCACACCGGCACGAACCATTTTCAGCGCGAGCCCATGACACCGGATGCGCGCCTGCTGATGCGCTTCTGCGGCCGGCTACAACCCGAAGAGCAGGCCTTCATTCGGTCGGCGATGAAGGCTAGAGCAGGCTGACGATCCAAGCCTCCGGACAGACGAGCACCAGCCGCCCTGGGCACGAGCGCCAACTGGATTAGTGGCGCCGCTGTTTTCGCTGTTGCTTGATCCGGTACATCTCGCGATCCGCCAGGCGAACGGCCTCGTCGCGATCCGTCTCCTCGGGCATCACTGCTACCACGCCGACACTGGCGCCACCGTACTGCAGGTCGCTAACGGATTCGCCGAGGGCATAGAGACCTTCCGTCGCCTTGGTGAGACGATCCTGCAACAGGCTGCTCGCCATTTGCATTTCGCTCGGGAGGTCCTGGTCCGCCGAGGGCGTTCCCAGTGCCAGCACCACGAACTCGTCACCACCAGTGCGCCCGATGATGTCGCTGGCGCGCAGGCAGTCCTTAAGGCGAGAGGAAATCGCCTTGAGGAACTCGTCACCCGCCTGATGACCATAGGTGTCGTTGATGACTTTGAAACCATCCAGGTCGACGGCGCCAATCAGCACATACTTGTTCTCGCGCCGGGCCAATGCGAACAGGCGGGGAAGCTCACTCATGATTGCGCGCCGGTTGTACAGCTCCGTCAGGGAATCCGTCAGCGCAAGCTTCACCAGCTCGGTCGAAGCCCGCTGCAGACGCTCCACCAGGATTTCCCGCTCCAGCGAATAACTCAGCAGGCCTGAGAGCAGCAGCAGGATGGGCTCCACGTCCGGCGCTCGGGTAACCTGCGAGGAGCTGGCCGCGCAGACCGTACCGAGCACCTTGCCATCCTGCGCGCGAATCGGAGCGCTCAGGTAGGTACGAATACCGAGCGCCTTCGCCGCCTCGGAGTCACCCCAGCACTCGGAAACGTCATCGGAGTACATCCGGTTCTCGTCGAGGGCACGCTTGCACAGCGTGTCTTCCCAGGGCACCACCAGCCCTTCGGGTATGGCCATCTCGCCAATGTTGCGAGCGAACTCGACACGCTGGACTCCCTGATCGATATCGATGGTCGTCAGGTAGGTCGACTCCATGCCCGTTACCTTGCCCAGCAGATCCAGCAGGGGGCGAGTGAGCTGTTCGACCGTTTGAGCTTTGGGAACTGTCTCAGATAAAAGCGCGAGTATCTGGTCCATACGAAGTCCCGATGACAGAGGGCTTGCCTGCGATTGTCATCAATTGCCGCCCCGCTGAATAGGCCGCCGCCGCCCAAAGTCGTAACTCAGGGCCATTCGTGGAATGGCTTTCACAATGCCCGAGAGCGCCTTGATGGATGGAAATCGGGGCCTCTTTTACAACGACAGCCGTTCATCCCCCTTAGCGGCCATCACGAGGGGCATTCGCATCGGGTGATTGTCGCGTGCCGGATCGATCGAGCATCGGCCCGAGCAGACGCTCTCCCAGCAGGGAAAATCTGGATCTGCGGTCACGACTATCAGCGCCAACCGCGGCCTTTCCAGACGAGGGTTTCAGACGTGAAACACCGAACATCACCAGCCCCAGGCCGGCAAGCTGGTACAGCGAGAGCGATTCGCTCAGTACCAGCCAGGAAATGAAGATGGTGAGCACCGGGCCCAGATTGCCCACCGCTGCGGTCTGCGTCGCCCCAAGGCGCTGAATGGCGAGAGCCATCCAATAGATGGGCAGCACCGTTGAGCACAACGCCATTGCCGCGGCAAATGCCCAGATCGAACCCGGCAAGGTTGCCAGTTGCCCGACATCGGCGGTAACACCGTAATGCATCAGTACCATCAGCGACGACGCACCACCTGCCAGCCCCGCAAGGCGCATGGACCCCAGGCGTTTGAGCATCACTCCTGCGCCGAAGTAATACATGGCATAGGTGACCGCACTGGCAAAAACCCAGGCAGCCCCCTGAATGACATTCGCGCTGGCACCGAGCGAGCTCACGTCATGAACGAAAGCGATACCGAGGCCGGCATAGCAGATGCCCATGGCCAACAAGGTGCGCGGGCTCGGTCGCTCGCGCAAAACCGCCGCCTGCAGCAACAGGACAAGCGTCGGATAGGTAAACAGAATCAGTCGTTCGAGCCCGGCACTGATGTATTCCAGCCCATAAAAATCGAACAGGCTGGACAGGTAGTAACCCAGCAGCCCGAGCAGCAGGATGCGAACGACATCCATTGCACTCAGCGGAGCACTATCCTCCCCACGGCTCAACCAGATCAGCCAGCAGAACAACGGCAGTGCCAGCGCCATGCGCAGGGCGAGCAAGGTGACCGCATCCACAGGGCCTGCAGCGTAAGACAACTTGACGAAGATGGCCTTCAGACTGAATCCGGCTGCCGCCAACACGGCGTACAGGCGGCCATCCTCCAGCAAGCGCTGGTAAGGGAAACGCAGGAGTTTCATCGCAATCCAGAAACGAAGAATCGAAGAGGCCTTATTCTGTATATAACGCCGCGTCGCTAGAATCGCTTTTTCACGAAGAGAGCGTTCGCTTTTGGATAAGTCATGCATTTTGACCTGATCGACCTTCGCCTCCTGTCGGCCATCGCCGCCACGGGCAGCCTGAGCAAGGCGGCCGCCACCTTTCCTGTGGCGGTTTCGGCGGCAAGCACGCGATTGCGCCTGTTCGAACAGCGCTGCGGGCTGACACTCTTCACCCGCAAGGCCGATGGGATGGTGCTCACGCCTGTCGGCCGACTGATCCTCGAACGCTCACGCAAGGTGATCAACGAGGCGGATGGACTGAAAGACGCCATCAACGAACTCGCCGGCCAGCGGCGCATCAGTCTCAACCTGTCTGCCACTACCGTTGCCAACAGCACCTTCCTGCCCGCCACGCTCGGTCCTTTCCTGGCCGACTATCCGGAAGTGGACCTGCAACTGGTGGAACAGAAGAGCATCGAGGTACTGCGTGCCGTCAGGAGCGGTGAATGCGAAATCGGCGTGTATGACGGCAACCTGCCCACCGAGGGGCTGCTGTCCCTGCCCTTTCGCGATGACAAGCTGGTAATGCTGACGCCACAGGGGCATCCACTGGCGGAACGCCAGATGATCGAACTGCGCGATGCACTCGACCACCCCTTCGTCTGCCTGCCCGCCGAGCGGGCCATGCAGCGCTTCGTCGAGGAAATGGCTACCCGACAGGCCATGCCGTTGAGAGTGCGAGTACGCGCGCCCAGCTTCGATGCCATCGCGCAACTGGTCGCACAGCGGGTCGGCATCGCCCTCCTGCCAGAGGCAGCCGCAGCACGATTCGCGCTCGAGCTCCCCGTCAGCATCGTCACGCTCAAGGATGCCTGGGCCACCCGTGAGTTGCGCATTTGCATCCAGAGCTGGGAGTCCCTGTCATCCCACGCCCGGCAGCTCGTGGCCTTTCTGGCCGGCCATTAGGCCGCTGATTTTCTGCAATAGCCGACGTTACTGGATGCCATCTATTGCATCGACAAGGCGTAATCGGCAGCATCCATCGCCCATGCAACCTGTATTTCCATCGCGCCATGACCAGAACATCGACGGCGAGCGTGCTGAATAATTGTTATTGAAGGTTTCCTAATTGGATCTGCAGATCGACGAGTTCTACAAGGATGCCGCTGCCGGCATGCTGATGCTCTATCAGGCCTTTCCGCGCAAGATGGCGCTCTATGTGGAAGACCTGATCGGCCGCGAGGAGCCTGACGAGTTCGGCCTTCCCAGCACACGTCACCAGTCCTGCCTGAGTGCCCTGCTCTGGCTGGCGGAGGAAGGCTACATCCGCTTCGACTCCACCATTGCCTACGACGCGCTGGATCAGGCGGTGCTCACCGAGAAGGGTTTCATGCGTCTGTCGCGCGGCATTCCCCATGCCCTGCCCGACGGTGAAAGCCAGACCGCAAGCGTAAGACGGGTCCGCGGCACCCTCGCCTGGCAGCTGCGTGAAGCCCTCGGCCAACAGAACAGTGAGAAGGTCGCACGCCTGACTCGCCTGGTGTTCGAAAGCACGCTGAATCCCGTGAACGACATAGTTTGAAATAGAGCCTCGGTTGAAGGTGATGCGGACCAACCTTATATAGCTCGCATACTTAGAACGTCTTCGCCTGAGGAGAAGCTTCCTACCATGATGCGTATCGTATTGTTCCTGGCCACCAACCTGGCGGTGCTGCTGATCGCCAGCGTCACCTTGAAACTGCTCGGGGTGGACCGCTTCACCGGCCAGAACTACGGCAGCCTGTTAGCTTTCTGTGCCGTGTTCGGCTTCGTCGGCTCCTTCATCTCGCTGTTCCTGTCCAAGTGGATGGCCAAGATGAGCACCGGCACCGAAATCATCACCCAGCCGCGCACGCGCCATGAGCAGTGGCTGCTACAGACCGTTGAAGAGCTGTCCCGCGACGCGGGTATCAAGATGCCCGAGGTCGGCATCTTCCCCGCCTACGAATCCAACGCCTTCGCCACCGGCTGGAACAAGAACGATGCCCTGGTGGCCGTCAGCCAGGGCCTGCTGGAGCGCTTCTCGCCTGACGAGGTGAAGGCGGTTCTGGCCCACGAGATCGGCCACGTAGCCAATGGCGACATGGTCACCCTGGCAATGATCCAGGGCGTGGTGAACACCTTCGTGATGTTCTTCGCGCGCATCTTCGGCAACTTCGTCGACCGCGTGATTCTGAAGAACGAAGGCGAAGGTCATGGCTTCGGCTACATAGCCGCGACCATCTTCGCCGAGCTGGTCCTGGGCATCCTGGCCAGCATCATCGTCATGTGGTTCTCCCGTCGCCGCGAGTTCAAGGCCGACGACGCCGGCGCCCGCCTGGCTGGCACCGGTGCGATGATTGCCGCCCTGGAGCGCTTGCGTGCAGAGCAGGGTGTGCCGGTGCAGATGCCCAGCAGCATGACCGCCTTCGCCATCAATGGGGGCCTGAAGAACGGTCTGGCCGGTCTGCTGATGACGCACCCGCCGCTGGAAGACCGCATCGAGGCCCTGCGCCAGCGCGGCTGATTAGGCACCTGGCGAAAAGGCGATCCTCGGATCGCCTTTTTTATTGCCCGCGAAAAACCTCGAACCTTGCTCCTTCAGGACTAGTCGGAATCTGTAAGCCTAATTCTTACGGGAGAATGACCATGGCTGTTTATGACTGGGACCTGATCGAACGCCTGCTGCATGAAGCACAGAATTCCGCCGGCCAGCCGTTCGCACCGCGCCGCTATGCCGAGGAGCTGGCCAGCGAACTGGAACAGGCAGGCGAGAAGGTCGAGGACCTCGATCACTTCCGCGCCGAGGCGGCCCGCTATGAGTCGCTGCTATTCGAGAACCAGTTCATCGCCTCACGCCCCGAGGAAGAAGGCGGCAACGGCGAGAACTTCGTCCTCACCCCGCGCGGCGCACAGCTGTTAAGCATGCTCGACAGCAGTATTCCGGGCGGGGAGCACCCTCGTGAAGTGCTCGATGGTGCTGGCGAAGCTGCACTCACTCCAGAGATCTTCGACGGGCTCGCCCCCAAGGCGAATCTCGAAACCGAGTGAACACAACGGGCCACTCGATCAATATGACCTGAAAGTTATATTGGATATCGATAGATTGGCCCGCCACCATGGCGGTATCGCCCTTCGAGGATCCGCCGATGCTGCCCGCTCTGTTCATTTCCCATGGATCGCCCATGCTCGCGCTCGAGCCCGGCGCCAGCGGTCCTGCCCTGGCCGGTCTCGCAGCGGAATTGCCCAGACCGAAAGCAGTTCTAGTGGTTTCTGCCCACTGGGAAAGCCCCGAGTTGCTGATCGGCAGCTCGGAGCAGCTGGCTACCTGGCATGATTTCGGCGGATTTCCCGCACCACTCTACGCTCTCAGCTATCCAGCACCCGGCTCGCCGAAGGTCGCACGTGAGGTGCAGCGCCTGCTGGCGGAAGCCAACCTGCCCAGCCGCCTGGACCCGCAACGCCCCCTGGATCATGGAGCCTGGGTACCGCTGTCACTGATGTACCCACAGGCTGACATCCCGGTGTTGCAGCTTTCGCTGCCCAGCCATGCCGGCCCTGACCTGCAGATACGGGTCGGTGAGGCGCTCCGCTCCTTGCGCAAACAAGGCGTGTTGCTGATCGGTTCGGGCAGCATCACTCACAATCTCGGCGAGCTGAACTGGCGCGCCGGTCCCGAAGCGGTCGAATCCTGGGCCCGTGAGTTTCGCGACTGGGTGGTTGCGAAGCTGCAGACTGGCGACCATTCGGCGCTAGTCGACTACCGCACCCTGGCCCCCCACGCCAAGCGCAGTCACCCCAGCGACGAGCACCTGCTGCCGTTGCACTTCGTCATGGGCGCAGGGGGTACGGGCTTTCGGATAGTGCACAGCGGATTCACCTATGGTGCGCTGGGCATGGACATCTACAGATTCGATTGAGCGGAATCTCGTTGTCGCTGAATCGGTCAGGCTTTCCTCAGCCAGTAGCTGAACACGCCGGCACTTTCCTCTTCACGTACCAGCTCGTGGCCGGCCAGCGTGGCGAATGAGCGAAAGTCGCGCTGCGACCCAGCGTCGGTGGCAACCACCTTGAGCAGTGCACCGCTCGGCAAGCGATTGAGCTCCAGCTTCGCTTTCAGCAGTGGCAGCGGGCAGTTGAGGCCGCGGGCGTCCACTTCGGCATCGCAGGTGAGAATATCGGTCATGATCAGCCTCCTTGAGGGTCGGCAAGAATACCGCAACCCTGGCCAGTAGAGCGGCCGGCCGGCTACAGTAGAGCTTTCGATCATGAGCCCAGTGCATGAACCTTCTGCGCCCTTCCCTGCTCGCTCTCGCCTGCCTCTGTGCCGCCCTGCCGATCGGCGCCAGCGACCTGCCCGCACTGGGCGACGCAAGCTCCTCCATCGTCTCGCCAGAACAGGAGCACCGCCTTGGCCGCGCCTGGCTCAGCGTTCTGCGCGGCCAGGTCGATCAGCTGTCCGACCCGCAGATCAAGGACTATGTCGAGACCAGTGTCTACCGGCTGGCGGAAACCAGTCAGCTGGAGGATCGACGCCTGGAGTTCGTCCTGCTCAACAGCCCGCAGATCAACGCCTTCGCGGCACCGGGCGGCATCGTCGGCGTCAATGGCGGTCTGCTGCTACATGCACAAACCGAAGCCGAATATGCCTCGGTCATGGCCCACGAACTGGCGCACCTTTCACAACGACACTTCGCACGCGGCCTGGAAGCCCAGCAGCGCATGCAGGTGCCCATGATGGCCGCGCTGCTGGCAGGTATCGTCGCCGCGGCAGCGGGCGCCGGCGATGCAGGCATGGCGGCCATCATGTCGACCCAGGCTGCGGCCATTCAGGAGCAGAGGCGCTTCTCCCGGCAGAACGAACAGGAGGCGGACCGCATCGGCTTGCTCAACCTGGAGAAGGCCGGCTACGACCCGCGCGCCATGCCCAGCATGTTCGAACGCCTGATGCGCCAGTACCGCTACGACTCGAAACCACCGGAGTTCCTGCTGACCCACCCGGTCACCGAATCCCGTATCGCCGATACCCGCAACCGCGCCGAGCAGTACCCGAGCAAGGGTGTCGAAGACAGCCTGCGCTACCAACTGATGCGCGCTCGCGTACAGCTCATCTTCGAGGAAACACCGGGTATTGCCGCCAAACGTTTCAGGGCGATGCTCGACAGCAACCCGAAGCTGGACGCCGCCCGCTATGGCCTGGCCATCGCCCAGACCAAGGGAGGGCGCCTTGGAGAGGCGCGCCAGGAGCTGGACGAGCTACTGAAAGGCGAACCCGACGACCTCACCTACAATCTGGCCATGATCGACCTGGACGAGGCCGCCAATCGCCTCGCAGACGCTCGCCAACGGATCGATCGCATGCGTGTGATCTTCCCGGACAGCTACCCGCTCGAGCAGGCCCGCATCGATCTGATGCTCAAGCAGAACCAGACCAAGGAAGCCGAGGTGGCGCTCGACGAACTGCTCAAGCGCCGCGGTAATGATCCGGATATCTGGTATCAGGTCGCTGAAGTACGCGGGCTCAACCGCCACATCGTCGGGCTCCACCAGGCGCGTGCCGAATTCTTCGCCCTCGTGGGTGACTACGACCAGGCGCTGCAGCAGCTCGATCTGGCCAAGCGGCGCGCCAGCAGCAACTTCCCCCTGGCATCCCGGATCGACGCGCGCCAGCAGGAGTTGACCGAAGAGAAGCGCGCACTCGACAAGATGATGCGCTGACGTCAGGTCCTATGCCGGAGGACGGGGCGCTTTCGCGCCCGATGTGCTACAGATCGGCGTAACACACCGGCGAGCTGGATGGGCCACGCCGTTCAAGCTCGTCCTCGAGGAACTCGGCCAGTACCCATGCGTTGTTGAAGCGTTCCTCGCGGGCGGCGAACAGCAGGGTCAAGGTGCCTCGCTCCGCCGCCGCCAGCAGGCCCTGCCAATGCTCCGGGTGGGCAGCCAGCTCGCCGCGATAGAGCAGGCGAAACTCATCGAACAGCGCCGGGTCATGGCAGAAGCTCTTGCGCAGTGCCTCAGACGGCGCCACCTCCTTGAGCCAGGCACTCAGGCCGAGACTCTCTTTCTTGCAACCACGCGGCCACAGGCGGTCGACCAGCACTCGCTCGCCATCATCGGCAGCGACCGGCTCGTAGATTCGCTTGCAGCGAATCACGGCTCGCCTTCTCCCTCGTCGCTCTCATCGTTACTGGCACTGATGGCACCCAGGCAGATCAGCTCGTGCTCACCCTCAGCGCTTCGAACTCGCCAGCCGCCCGCCCCGCCTGTAGCCACGGCCGCTGCCACTGCCGTAGCGCTGAAGTTCCAGACGCGCCGGGTGCGCCCATCCATGCACTCGACGCTGAGTTGCAGTTGTTCACCCTGCGCCTGCTCCTCCAGTCCGAACTGCCAGGCATGCAGGCCGTCGACCAGCAGCATGTCGGCGCCTCGCAGATCGTCGAGCAGGCTCATGCGCGTTCCTCAAGGCGTGCCAGGCGCTCTTCCAGGGCGCTGATACGAGCCTCCAGCTCGGCGATGCGAGCATCGTCGCTACCACCGCGGACCGGAGCATCGCTCTGACGGGCAGCCAGCAGGGCCTCCAGATCGCCTGCCTCGCCCAGCAGGTGCATGTAGCGGTCCTCTCGCTGGCCGCTCTGACGCGGAAGCAGGCTGGCCTGCTCGCGTCCGATCAGGCGCTCCAGCTGGTGCTGCACCTCGGCGGCATCCTCGAACTGGTACAGGCGGTTGCTGCGTGTGAGCAGCTCATTGATGGTCTGCGGCCCGCGCAGGAACAACAGTCCGACCAGCGCCTGCTGTGGCTTGACCAGTTCCAGGGCCTTGTCCACCCGATGCTCCCAGCGATCGGCCCGTCCGCCCATCACCAGGCGGGTCAAGCCGCGCCCTTCCAGCGCACGCAGCGCCTGGCCAACCTGGCCCTCGGTGAGGTTCATCAGCGGCTCGCGGCTGGTCTTCTGGTTGCACGCCAGGACCAGCGAGTTGAGGGTCAGCGGATAGGTTTCCGGTGTGGTGGCCTGCTTCTCGATCAGGCAGCCGAGGATGCGTACCTCGGTGGCGTTGAGCGGCTCGAAGCCTTCGGTGGCGCTGGACATGGGCATTCCCGTGCGGATGAAAAGGCCAATAGCCTGCCACGGCTGGCGCTCGCTGGGAACTCAGGCTCCCGGCGGTGTCCGCTCCTCGTCACCGACGACCTCAGCCTCGCTGGCCATCACCACCTGGTCGCGCCCCCGGCTCTTGGCCTGATAGAGCGCCTGATCGGCAGCGTTGAGCCACTGGCTGGCATCCAGCTGGAACGGGCTGTAGCCGGCCAGGCCGATGCTCAGGGTGATGCGTAGACCGGGTGCCAGGGGGCTGCGGATCTCGGCCAGCTCCTGGCGCAGGCGCTCCATCACCTCGCCCGCCAGCACCAGCGGCGTATTGGGCAGGATCACGCAGAACTCGTCGCCACCGTAACGGCCAGCCATGTCTTCCTGGCGCAGGCCCAGCACCAGCCTCTCGCTGAGCAGACGCAGCACGCTATCGCCGACCAGATGGCCGTGGTGATCGTTTATCTGCTTGAAATGATCCACGTCGATCAACGCCACGGTGCCACGCTGCTGGCCGTTCCTGCACTTGATGAACTCACTCTGCAGCAGGTCCTGCCAGTAGCCATGATTGAACAGTCGAGTCAGGCTGTCGGTGCGGCTGGCGGCGCGCAGGGCTTGCTTGTGCTGGGCCAGCTTGATGCTCAGCCGGTAGCTGACCCAGCCTAGCGCCAGCGGGTAGAGAATCAGCATCGGCAGGCACGCATACAGTTGCGGCATGCTGGTGTCGGGTTGGAAGGCCGGGCCGAACAGTAGGAACGCCAGCCCGCTACCAATGAACATGGCCAGGCAGCCCCTAAGGAAGAAGCGCCCTCCACCTGCCGCTATGTTGTTCATCGCCATCATCGCCAGGATGGTCACGGTCGGCAGCGCATTGAACTGCATGGATGCCGCCCAGAAGCCGCCGAATACCGAGTCGATCAGCAGATTGCGCTGCTCGGCCTTGTAAGGCGAGGAAGAGAGGCGTGCCAGTTGATAAGCCAAATGCGGCCAGAGAAAACCATTGAACACCAGCAACGCCCATAGCCAGGGAGCGGGCCGCAGCGGCCAGAGCGCTGCAGCAACACAGAAGAAACCGATCCCGAGGCCGATGCTCCGTGGCAGGTAGATCCGTTTGGCAAACGACAGACCGGAGCCGGTGCTTCTATCCATGGTCACACTCACGGCGAACGTGTCTTGAGAATGGCTGCATGGTCAAGACTATACAAGCTCGCAGCACGTTTCAGCGCTTGAGCTGGCGCGCCGGGCTGGGTAAGTTGGCCGCACTCGCAAGGAGAGCCTTCATGACCCGTGCCCGCTCGCTGCTGTTTGCCGTGCTGCCGCTGTTCGCCGGCTGCCAGCTGTTCGAAGTCTACAATCCCGCCCCGCCCCCTATCCCCGCTCAGCGCCTGCAGGGGCAGCTTAGCCTGGAGCAGGATCGCCTGATCCTCACGCCCTGTGGCGAGCTCCGCCGCATCGCCCTGGTCAAGGAGGGCAGCGAGGACACCCTGCGTGATGCCCGCAATCTACTGGACGATGGCGGCGAGAGCCTGTTCGTCGATCTGCGCGGCCGCCCCCAGGGGAGCAAGCGGGCCGATCTGGATGGCGAGCTGCATCTGGAGCAGGTCTACCGCCTGCAGAACGAGGGGCCCGACTGCGAAGACCCAGGCTTCGACCGCCTGCTGCTGCGTGCCAGCGGCCACGAGCCGGACTGGAGCCTGGGCGTGAGCGAGCCTGGCCTCGTACTGCTGCGTCCGGGGCAACCACCCTTGGCGGTTCCCTATCTCGAAGAACAGCTACCAGGCGGCAGTTCGAGCCTCAGCAGCGAGGCCAACGGCCAGCGCCTGGAGCTATGGCTGACGCCACAACATTGCGTCGACGACATGAGCGGCACCATCCAGCATCTCGGAGCAGAGCTGCGGCTGAACGACGAGGTTCTGCGCGGCTGCGCGTCCTTCGGCGGCGCGCGCAGTCGCTAAGCCATATAGCGCTGCGGCAGCTATGGTCTCCGGACTCCGGCCGCGCCTCGCTTTCGCGGGGTGGCCGGTCCACCTATTCTGAACGTGGACCCCAGACAGCCGGAGGCTGCCATGCTGCGCATTGCCCTGAACGGATACGGGCGCATCGGTCGCGCCCTGCTGCGTGCCTTGTTCGAGCGCGGACTGCAAAGCCAGTTGCGGATTGAGGCGATCAATGAGATCGGCGATTTCGGCACCCTCGCTCACTTGACCCGCTTCGACTCCACTTTCGGCCGCTTCGTCGGCCAGGTAGAGCTGCACGACGACACCCTGCAGGTGGATGGCCAGCCGATCCGCCTGATCAGCCAGAAAGACTTCACCCAACTGCCATGGGGGCAACTCGCGGTGGATGTGGTGGTGGACTGCACCGGCAAGTCGAAGAAACGTGCCCTGGCCGAACAGCACCTGGCTGCCGGCGCGCCACGGGTATTGCTTTCGCACCCGCTGGACAGCGCCGACCTGACGGTGGTCTACGGCGTCAACCACCACCTGTTGGGCAACCAGCAGATCGTCTCGAATGCCTCCTGCACCACCAACTGCCTGGCGCCACTGGCTCAGGTGCTGCACACCGCAGTGGGCATCAAGCAGGGCCTGATGACCACGGTGCATGCCTACACCAACGACCAGAACCTGCTCGACAAGACCCACAACGACCTGTATCGCGCCCGTGCCGCCCCCCAGTCGATGATTCCCACCAGCACTGGAGCGGCCAAGACCATCGGCCTGGTGATCCCCGAGCTGGACGGCCGCCTCGATGGTATGGCGGTGCGCGTACCGACCGCCAACGTGTCGCTGCTCGACCTGACCTTCACCAGCGAGCACCCAACCAGCCGCGAAGCGATCAACGACACCCTGCAGAAGGCCGCGCGCCAGCTGCCGCTGGGAGTGATGGAGTGCAACGACCTGCCGCTGGTGTCTTCGGACTTCAACGGCTACCCGGTGTCCTGCGTGGTCGATCTCAACCACACCCGGGTGCAGGGCGACAACCTGGTCAAGGTACTGGCCTGGTACGACAACGAATGGGCCTTCGCCAACCGTCTGCTGGATGTGCTGCTGGAGTGGATAAAGCCGCAGGCGTAGTCGCCTGACAACGGCCTAGGTGCGCAGGTAGCAGAGCGTGGTACGGCGGGTACCGGCGCTACGCCTCTCGGGATCGGGGAAGGTCGCCACCTCGACGAAACCGGCCTTGCGCATCATCCCCGCCGAGCCGGCGTTCTCCTCGTGGCGCTCGATGTAGATGTCGTGGATACCCAGCTCGCGCAGCCCCTGCACCGCCTCCCTGAGCAGACGACTGCCCAGACCGCGACCGCCGAGCTCTCGGTGCACCACCGCTTCGCCAACGTAGCCCTGAGGTACATCGCGGCGCTCCGTCGCCTGGTAGCGCTCGAAGTTACTGCTGGCCAGGAAGGTGACGAAGCCGGCCAGCTCGCCGCCATCGCCTTCCGCCAGCCTGGCCCGCACCGCCCCCTCGGCAATGCCCTGCAGGTGCGCCAGCACGGCGTCCTGCGGCAGGTAATTCCAGGGGTTGGGGCCGTGCTCGAAGATGAAGGCGGCCATGGCCGGGATGTCCTCGCCCCGCGCCGGCCGGCTGGAAAAACGCCCGCTCATATGCCGCTCCGCGGCAGGTCGGGCAGCTCGGCGCCCCGTTCGGCGCAGGCCGCCACAGCCTCGATCAGCGGCGCCAGGTCATAATCCTGCTCGGCCAGCCAGGTGTTGCAGTAATAGCTGGTGGCATAGCGCTCGCCGCCGTCGCAGAGGATGGCGACCACCGAGCCACGCTGGCCGGTCTCGGCCATCTGCCGCGCCGCCAGCAGCGCGCCGATCAGGTTGGTGCCGCTGCTGGCGCCGACCCGCCGGTTCAGGCGCCGCGCCAGATAGTGCATGGCGGCCAGCGACAGCGCATCTGGCACCTTGCACATGGCATCCAGCACCTGCGGCATGAACGACGGCTCGACCCGCGGCCGGCCGATGCCCTCGATGCGCGAGCCGCAATCCAGGGTCAGGCTGCGGTCGCCGCTGACATAGCTGTCGTAGAACACCGAGCGCTCTGCGTCGGCACACAGCACTCGAGTGGCGTACTGGCGGTAGCGCACGTAGCGGCCCAGGGTAGCCAGCGTGCCGCCAGTGCCGGGGCTGGACACCAGCCAGGCCGGCTCGGGGAACTGCTCGTGGCGCATCTGCTGGAAAATCGATTCGGCGATGTTGTTGTTCGCCCGCCAGTCGGTGGCACGCTCGGCGTAGGTGAACTGGTCCATGAAGTGGCCGCCACTCTCGCGGGCCAGACGCACGGACTCGGCGTGAATCTGTGTGGGGTCGTCGACCAGGTGGGTCTGGCCGCCATAGAAGGTGATCTGCGCCAGCTTCTCCTTGGCCGTGGAGGCAGGCACCACGGCGATGAAGGGCAACCCCAACAGGCGTGCGAAGTAGGCCTCGGAGATGGCGGTGGAACCGCTGGAGGCCTCGATCACCGGCGCGCCGGGCTTGAGCCAGCCGTTGCACAGGGCGTAGAGGAACAGCGAGCGGGCCAGGCGATGCTTGAGACTGCCGGTGGGATGGCTGGACTCGTCCTTGAAGTACAGCTCGACGCCGGGCATGCCCGGCAGCGCCAGAGGAATCAGGTGGGTATCGGCGCTGCGCTGGAAGTCCGCCTCGATGATGTGCACCGCCTCGCGGGTCCACTGCCGGATATCGCTCATGACGTGTTCCTCAGTCCAGGATGCCGGCAGGTGCCGGCGTTGTGCTGCGCCACTGGCTCAGCACGACGCCGACGAACACCAAGGCGGTCGCGGCGTATTGCGCGGGAATCAGACGCTCTCCCAGCAGCAGAGCGGCGAAGATCAGGGTGAATACCGGCAGCAGGTTGGTAAAGCCGGAGGCCTGACTGGCCGGAAGGCGGCTGACCCCGAAGTTGTACAGGCCATAGGCGCCGACCGTGACCACCACGCCGAGGTAGACCACCGAGCCGACGCCGAGCAGGCCGAACTGGCTTGGTAGCGGCTCGGTGACCAACGCCAGCGGCAGGAAGAACAGCGAGCCGATGAACGCCTGCATGGCAGTGAGGACGAAGGGCGAGTAGCGCTCGCAGAGGAACTTCAGCAGCAGCGTGTAGCAGGTCGCACAGAGGATGGCGACGAACTCGTAGAAGTTGCCCAGCAACGGCGCTGACGCATGGGCATCGGCCTCGCCGACCAGACTCAGCCAGATGGCGCCACACATGGCCAGCAGGAAGCCGACCCAGGTGCTGGCGGCAATTCGCTCACGGAGAAAGACGAAGGCGCCCGTGGCCACCAGCAGCGGTAGCAGCGCAGTGATCATGCCGGCCTGGGTGGCACTGGTGTGCTGCAGCGCCAGGGCCTCGAAGATGAAGTACAGGCAGGGCTCGCAGGCCGCCAGTGCAAGCAGATAGCGCCAGTCGCCGGGGCGGTAGTCGAGGCGGCCGCGCCAGCGCCAGGCCAGCAGGAACACCAGGCTGCCGAGGGCCATGCGGCCGAAGATCACCCACATCGGCGGCAACTCGGAGAAGGCGAACTTGAGGGCGATGAAGGAACTGCCCCACAGGGCCATGGCCAGCACCAGGCAAGCCATCGCGAAGAACCGTCCCTGCCGGACCATCACCACCACCTCGACGAGAAAAACTCAGTGTAGGTGGCAGGCTACCGCTGCGGACAGGCACAGCAGCACGGGAAAACTGTGTCGCTTACTGTTCCCAGGGCTTGCCACGGGTCTTCGGCTCCAGCGGCAACTGCTGCAACACTGCCGCCTTGGCCAGCATGTAGGCGCTGACTGGGGCACTGATGAACAGGAACAGGCTGATCAGCAGCTCGTGCAGGCTCAGCCCCTTCTCCCCGGCGCTGAAGAAGATCAACGAAGCGACGATCATGCCGCCGACACCCAGGGTGGTGGCTTTGGTCGGACCATGCAGACGGGTGAAGAAGTCAGGCAGGCGGTGCATGCCGATGGCACCGATGAGGACGAAGCCACTGCCAAGAAGGAGCAGCGCGCAGACGAGGATTTCCACCCAGAAGTTCATTCGATGATGTCTCCACGCAGCATGTACTTGGCCACCGCCACGGTACTGACGAAGCCGAGCACGGCGATCAGCAGGGCGATCTCGAAGAACAGCTCGGTGTTCTTCCAGATGCCGTAGAGCACGACCATTGCGATGGCGTTGATATACAGGGTATCCAGCGCCAGCACCCGGTCCGGCAGGCTCGGCCCGCGCACCAGGCGCGCCGCAGCCAGCAGCAGCGCCAGGGCGAGCATGACCAGGCTGATCGGGATCACGAATCCGAGCATGGGAATATCTCCTTCAGCGGCGCCTCGTAGCGTTGCTTGATCTCGTCGATCAGCGCCTGCGGGTCTGCTACGTCGAGGCCGTGGACCAGCAGGGTGTGACGATCGAGGCTGAGGTCGGCAGCCAGCGAGCCGGGTGTCAGCGACACCACGCTGACCAGCACGCTGATGGCCAGCTCGTTGTCCAGGTCGATGGGAACCTCGACGAAGGCCGGGCGCAGTTTGTCGACGCGCCCCAGGGTCAGCCGCGCCACCTGGAAGTTGGCGATCAGGATGTCGCCCATCACCATGAACAGGAAACGCAGCAGCTTGAGCGGCTTCCAGCCATGCGGATGTTCGATCAGCAGGCGATTGCAGCCCAGCGGGATGGCCACGGCCAACACGCCCCCCAGCAGCCAGTGACCGAACGCGAATGAGTCCACCAGCAGCAGCCAGATGAACAGCAGCAGCAGGCTCTGCGCGGGATGCGGCAACAAACGACTCATGGCCGGATCTCCTGGATGATCGAACGGTAGCTCGCCACATCATGCAGCTGGGCAGCCGTCGCGCTGGTGTACTCCAGTACCGGGGCGGCCAGGACCACCAGCAGCAGCGCACAGGCCAACAGCAGAATGGTCGCGGCGACCCGACCGTAATCCAGCTCGGCGCTGTCCAGGCTGCTGGTGCCAACGCGCCAGAACAGCATGCTGCCGGCACGGCTCATGGCGATCAGAGCCGCGAAGCCGCCAAACAGCAGCACTGTCCACAGAATTACCGAGGGTGAGGCACGCAAGAGCAGGAGTTTGCCGAGGAAGCCGGACAACGGCGGCAGACCGACCACCGCCACCGCGCCGAAGAAGAACAAAGTAGCGAGCAGCGCGGGATGCTCCAGCGCCGGGCCAGGCACCAGCGTGGCACCTCGGCTGCCACGCTGGCGAGCGATGAGGTCGGCGAGCAGGAACAGGCCGCCCGCCACCCAGGTGCTGTGCAGCAGGTAATAGAGCGCCGCCGCATGGGCCTCGGGCGTACCGATGGCCACCGCCGCCAGCAGGGTGCCGGCAGACACCACAACCAGGTAGGCCAGCAGCCCCTGCAGGTTGCGAGCCGCCAGGGCGCCGATCGCACCGAGCACCACGGTGGCCAGCGCCATCGGCCAGAGCCAGGCCTGGGCCAGGTTGGCCAGCTCACCGGCCTCATCACCGAAAATCAGGGTGCAGACCCGCAGGATGGCGTAGATGCCGACCTTGGTCATGATCGCGAACAGCGCCGCCACCGGCGCACTAGCCGAGGCGTAGGCGCGCGGCAGCCAGAAGTACAGCGGCAGCAACGCGGCCTTGAGCGAGAACACCAGCAACAGCAGCAGACCGGCCGCCGCCAGCAGCGGTACGCGGTCACCCGTGGTAGCGGCGGCCCGCGCCGACAGGTCGGCCATGTTCAGCGTGCCGCTGATGCCGTAGATCAGGCCGAGGGCAATGAGGAACAGCGCCGAACCGGTCAAGTTGAGGATCACGTAATGCAACCCCGCCCTCACCCGCTCGGCACTGCGGCCGTAGAGCAACAGCGCGTAGGAGGCGATCAGCAGGATCTCGAAGAACACGAACAGGTTGAACAGGTCGCCCGTGAGGAACGAGCCATTGATACCCAGCAACTGGAACTGCAGCAACGCATGGAAACGCGGGCCACGGCGGTCGTCGCCGCGCAGCGCATAGAGCACCACAGCGCTGCCGAGCACGGCAGCGGTCAGCAGCAACAAGGCATTGAGGCGATCGAGCATCAGCACGATGCCGAACGGCGGACGCCAGTCGCCCAGGGCATAGACGCCCAGCCGACCACCGTCGGCCTGCTGCACGAGCAGCAATGCAACCGGCACCAGGGCCAGGGTGGCGAACAATGACAGCGTGCGCTTCAGCCGCTCGTGGGACGGCAGCACCAGCAGCAGGGCACCGACCAGCAGCGGCACCAGAATCGGCAGGATGATCAGGTGGTTCAACGCGCCTGCTCCTCGTCGTCTTTTACCGCATCCGGGCGGCCATCGACATGGTCGCTACCCAGATTGGCCACGCCGCGCAGGGCCAAAACCACAACGAATGCGGTCATGGCGAAGCCGATGACAATGGCGGTCAGCACCAGCGCCTGCGGCAGTGGATCGGCTGGCGTACCACCCTGCCCCAGCACCGCCACATCACCGGTCAACCGGCCCATGGCGAAGAGGAACAGGTTGACCGCGTAGGACAACAGGGTCAGGCCCAGGACCACGGCGAAAGTGCGGGCACGCAGCAGCAGGTAAATGCCGCTGGCGGAAAGCAGGCCGAGCGTCACGGCGAATAGCGCTTCCATCAGTGAATCTCCTTGCTCGCGGGCGGCGACAGGGCGAGCTTGCCGATATTGACCAGCACCATCTGCGTGGCTCCGATCACCGTCAGGTAGACGCCGAGGTCGAACAGGATGGCGGTGGCCAGCTCGAATTCACCCACCAACGGCAGCTCGAAATGACCGAACGCGGAGGTCAGGAAGGGACGGTCGAAGATCAGACTGCCCAAGCCGGTGAGGCCGGCGATCAACACGCCGGCACCGGCCATGCGCTGGTAGTTGAGCGGCATGCGCTGCTCCATCCAGGCCACGCCGTTGGCGATGTATTGCAGCGCCAGGGCCACGGCAGTGATCAGCCCGGCGATGAAGCCGCCGCCTGGCAGGTTGTGGCCACGCAGGAAGATGAAGGCCGAGATCAGCAACGCCAGGGGCAACAGCAGGCGCGACAGGGTCATCAGGATCAGCGGGTTCTTCGCCCAGGCCCAGCGCCGCCCTTGTGGGTCGCAGGTGGGGTTGATCATGCGCAGCCCATCGAGCATGGCGATGATGCCCACCGCGGCGATGGCCAGCACGGTGATCTCGCCCAGGGTATCGAAGCCACGGAAGTCCACCAGGATCACGTTGACTACGTTGGTGCCACCGCCACCGCTGATGCTGTTGGCCAGGAAGAACTCGGCAATGCTGGTGTCGTAGCCACGGGTCAGCACGCCATAGGCGAGAATGCCGATCATGGCGCCACCGGCGCCGGCCAGACAGAAGTCACGCAGCACACGCAGACTGGTGCTCTCCGGCGGAGAGACCGACGGCAGATAGTACAGAGCCAGCATCAACAGGATGATGGTCGCCACCTCTACCACCAGTTGGGTCAGGGCCAGGTCCGGCGCGGAGAAGCGGGCAAAGGCCAGCGCCACCAGCAAGCCGCCGACGCCGAGGATCAGCAGCGAAATCAGGCGCTGGCGATGGAAGATGGCCGTGAGGACACCGCTGGCGGCCAGTACCAGCATGCCCAAGGCGGTGATGCCATCGAGCGGGGTGAGCGGGCGTTCGCCGACCAGCTGCGGCATGGGCGCCAACGTCACTGTCGTCAGTACCAGCGCGCTGAGCAGCAGCAAAGCCAGGTAACGCTGCAGAGACCCGTTCTCCAGGCGCTCGGTCACCCACCCAGCCCCAAGCACCAGGCGCTCCACGCCCTGTTCGAACATCTCCTTGGCATCCAGCTCTGGCAGCCCCTCGTACCAGCGCAGCATCGGCTTGTGCGCGACGTAGATCAGGGTGCCTCCGACCAGCGCCACGCAGCTCATCATCAACGGCAGGTTGAAGCCGTGCCAGATTGCCAGGCTGTACTCGGGCAGCGCGCCGCCCAGGCTTGCCTGCGCCGCCACCGCCAGCACCGGGGCCACGGTGTATGCCGGCAGCATACCGACCACGATGCAGAGGAACACCAGGACCTCCACCGGCAGCTTCATGTAGCGCGGCGGCTCGTGCGGTGGGAACTTGGGCAGGTTCACCGGCTCGCCGTTGAAGAACACGCTGTGGATGAAGCGCAGCGAGTAGGCCACCGAGAACACCCCGGCGACGGTCGCTGCCAGCGGGATCAGCCAGTTGAAGAAGCTGCCCAGCAACGCATGCTGCACGGCTTCACCGAAGAACATCTCCTTGCTCAGGAATCCGTTGAGCAGCGGTACGCCTGCCATCGACGACGACGCCACCATGGCCAGCACGGCGGTATGCGGCATGTACTTCCACATGCCGTTTATGCGCCGCAGGTCGCGGCTGCCGGTCTCGTGATCGATGATGCCGGCAGCCATGAACAGAGAAGCCTTGAAGATGGCATGGTTGATGATATGGAACACCGCCGCGACGTTCGACAGCTGTGAGTCCATACCCAGCAGCAGGACGATCAAGCCCAGGTGGCTGATGGTCGAATAGGCCAACACGCCTTTGAGGTCGTTCTGGAACAGCGCCATGAACGCACCGAACAGCAGGGTCGTCAGCCCCGTGAGCGCAACCAGCTGGAACCACAGATCGGAGCCCGCCATGGCCGGGTACAGGCGCGCCAGCAGGAAGACGCCCGCCTTGACCATGGTCGCCGAGTGCAGGTACGCAGACACTGGCGTCGGCGCCGACATCGCATGGGGCAGCCAGAAGTGGAACGGGAACTGCGCGGATTTAGTGAAGGCACCCAGCAGCACCAGCACCAGCGCCACGGGATACAAGGCGTGGGCATGAATGACCTCGGCCGAGGCTAGCACCACGCTCAACTCGAAACTGCCGACCATATGACCGATCAGCAGGATGCCGGCCAGCAGCGCCAGGCCTCCGCCACCCGTCACCGCCAGGGCCATGCGCGCGCCCTTGCGGGCGTCGCTACGCTTGCCCCAGAAGCCGATCAGCAGGAAAGACGACAGGCTCGTCAGCTCCCAGAAGGTCAGCATCAGCAGCAGGTTTTCCGACAGCACCACGCCGAGCATGGCGCCCATGAAGAGCAGCAGGTAGGCGAAGAAGCGGCCGATAGGCTCGCGCTCGGACAGGTAATAGCGCGCGTAGAGAATCACCAGCAGGCCGATGCCGAGGATCATCAAGGCAAAGAGGAAGGACAGGCCGTCCAGCCGCAGCGACAGATTGAAGCCCAGCTGCGGCAGCCAGGGCTGCGACACCACCAGCAGCTCGCCGGCGAGCAGGCGTGGAGCTAGCCAGAGCAGAAGCCCCAGGCCCAGCAGAGGCGCGACGGCTGTCGCCAGGCTGCACGCCAGCCGGCCATGGCGCTCGAAAAGGACAGGAAGGAAGATGCCGAGAAACGGCAATCCGACGATGAGCAATAGCTCCATGAATCTCCCCTGTCCCGAGCCCCTATTCCTGGCGGGACGGGGCGAATTGAATCTCTCCTCGCGCGGCGTGGCCTCTATCAGCGAAGGTTTCGCCGCGATTATCCATAACTATCAGACCCAAGCCATAGATAAATTATTACATTCTGCATATAAGGACCGGCCTTGGCCGAGAATAGACCAAGCCTCCGGACGCCTTAGACCGGCGCGAGATGCGTTAAGGCATAGGAGAGCGAAGGCGCCGGCCAGGTTCCGAAAGGCTACTGGTATCGGATGGTCAGAGTCCCATCTGCTTGCTGATGATCTCGTTCATGATCTCCCGCGAGCCGCCGCCGATGGAGAGGATGCGGTTGTCGCGGTACAAACGCTCAACCAGCGATTCGCGCATGTAGCCCATACCGCCGAGGATCTGCACGGCGTCGTAGGTGATGCGGTCGGCCACATCGGTGGCAAAGTTCTTGGCCATGGAGATTTCCTTGATCACGCTCTTGCCAGCAGCCATCTTGGCGGCCTGGCGATAGGTGAACTCACGGGAGACTTCCAGCTGGGTGGCCATCTCGGCCAGGCGGTGCTTGAGCACCTGGAACTTGCCGATCGGCTTGCCGAAGGCTTCGCGCTCGCGGGCCCAGGCCATGGCCTCCTCCAGCGCCATCTGCGAGGTCATGTTGGCCATCAGCGCCAGGCTCAGGCGCTCGCTCTGGAAGTTGGCCATGATGCAGGCGAAGCCCATGTTCTCGGCGCCGATCAGGTTCTCCACCGGCACTTTGCAGTCGTCGAAGAACAGCTCGGCGGTGTCCGAGGCACGCCAGCCCATCTTCTTCAGCGAGCGGCCGACGGTGAAGCCGGGCGTGCCCTTCTCGATCAGCAGCAGGCTGACGCCGCCGAAGCCCTCGCCACCGGTGCGCACGGCCACGGTGTAGTAGTCCGCCCGCACGCCGCTGGTGATGAAGGTCTTGCTGCCGGTCACGCGGTAGAAATCGCCGTCGCGCACCGCCCGGGTCTTGAGGTTGGCTACGTCGGAGCCGCCGGAAGGCTCGGTCACGGCCAGGGCCATGATCTTCTCGCCGGCCAGCACCTCGGGCACCACGCGTTCGCGCAGGGCCGGCTTGGCCCACTTGAGCACCGGCGGCAGGCCGATATCCAGCGAACCGAGGCCCGCGACCAGGCCACCGGAGCCGGAACGCATCAGTTCCTCGCTGGCCACCACCTTGGCGAACAGGTCACCCTCGTGGCTGCCGCCGTACTGCTCCGGATAGCCGATACCCAGAATGCCGGCATCACCGGCCTTGCGGTATAGCTCGCGAGGAAACTCCTCCGCCTCCTCCCAGCCCGCCACGTGCGGCAGTACCTCGCGCTCGATGAAGCGACGCACCGAATCGCGGATCAGCTGATGGGACGGGTCGAAGTACTCCTGGAAAGCTGACATGCGGGTGACTCCTTTTTATTTTTCACCACCCTAACCGAGCGCTTGCTTGGTTTTCAAGTCATGGCTTAGGCGCGATCAGCGCCCGCATTACCTGGATCTGCATGTCGTAGGCCGGCTTCTCCACGGACTCGAAGTCACGGGTATAACGCTGAGCGAAGCCCGTGGAGCCCCATTCGCGATACTGCCTGGCATGCCAGAGCTCGTGAGCCCACAGCCCAACATCACGCTCAGCGGCTTCCTGGCTGCGGAACACTACGACATCGACCAGGGTGACGGCCTTGATATCCGGGTTCTGCAGCATGGCACTGGCTACATCCAGCTCGTCGAGTGCGCCGACGCGGAAACGAACCGTATCGAGCAGGTCACTGTCGTAGTAGGACGAGAGTCGCGCGCGGATCTCCAGCGGCATCAGCTGAGTACCGGCCATCAGGGCGGTATCGCGAGACTGCAGAATCCAGCGTTCGAGCGTCATCGAGGCGGTGCCGAGTACTTGCTCGCGAACTCGCTCGGCATCGGGTACGCAGATGCACGTGGTGAAGCATATTTCCATCTGCCCCACCGGGCAGGCGGCAGAAACAACGGCCGGCGCTCCCAGGACGAGGAGTGACGCGGCGAAGCGAGCGGACACAGAGATCACGAATTTTCCTGGGAGTGTTTCGGGGGGACGGTGGGGCGGCCATCTTGGCAGCGGATGGCCGTTGACGCTATGACCGGCGAGGGGAGCCGGAATATCCCGGACATGCTGCCAAGGGAGAGAAACATGCGTGCTATCTGGATCGCTCTGGTCGCCAGCCTCCTGGCCGGCTGCGTGACCCGACAGGACTATCAGCCCCAGGCCATTTCCGAACGCGAAGCCTATGCGGTGATCACCGAGGTGGCGACGCAGCAACCCGCCACTCGAGACTCCAACGCCACCTATCTCGACAGTCACTTCCTGGGCTTTCGCACCGAACAAGACGAGGCGGCCGGCACGCCGCAGGACATTCGCGAGCGTATCTACTTCAACTCGCTCGACACCATCGAGCTGCGCCGCAGTGGCCTTGGCTACCTGGTGCGATTGAATGGCCCGGACGGAGGGGCATTGCGTGCATTCCGTGTCGCCGACCGGCAGCAGGCCGAGCGCTTCGTCGATGCGCTGACCTACTACCACGACAACGCCCCAGCTTTCACTGGTCTCAAGTGACCACGGCAGCCTAGACCCTGCGCCCGGCAAACCGCCGGGCGCGCTGCTTGCGCCACCAGATGACCATACCGGTAACGCTAAGCACAGCGATGGCGAGCCCCAGCACGGCAATCAGCACCCGCCCGGGGAGGCCGAGGATGCGCCCGCCATGAATGGGCAGTTGCAGCTGGTAGAAGCGCTCGCCCAGGCTGCCAACACCGGGAATCTCGCGACCGATCACGCTGCCGTCCTGACCATGCACGAACACCCAGGCATTGCCGTCGTCGCTGGCGTGGTCACCGAAACCGGCACCGAAGAAGTTGTATTCGAAGCTGTAGTACAGCTCGGTGATCGGCGCGTGCAGGCCGAGGCGATCACCCTCCTCCCGCGCCTGCCGATAGGCCTGGCGATAGTCCAGCTTCAACTCGCCCAGCTCTTCCTTGGGTAACCGGCCTCGCTCCTCATAGGTGCTCAGCGGCACCTCGGAGAACAAGGACACCACCGGCTTGAACACCTCCGCCGGCAGGTTCATCGCCACACTGCTCACCGCCACCGGCGTCAGCAATAGCCACAGCCACAGGCCGCCAGCGCGGTGCACATCGTGGTTGAGGCGCTGGCGCTTGATCTTCCAGGCCTTGCCCCACTTGCGCCAGAACGGCCGGCCGCGCGGCAGGGTCAGCCACAGCGAGACCAGGCAATCGAGGGTCCAGAGAATGGCAACGATGCCCATCAGCCAGAGGCCCCAGCGGTCAGGCAGGCTGAGGTTGTAGTGGAACTCCAGAATAAAGGGAACGAAGTTCTCCCGTGAGAAGCAGCAGGCGCCCCACTCCCGCTCGCCCAGCACCTTGCCGCTCGCCGGGTCGAGATAGAACACTCGCGGCTCGATTGGATAGGGCTGGCCGCTGGCCGGATCGGTGCGCGGCACGGTGGCCAGCAGCGCCGAGTGGCCGGGCTCGTCCGGCTGCTCCAGATACCACACCAGGCGCTGCGGATACTCGGCCTCCAGCTGCTCGATCAGACTCGGCCCGTCCATGCGCGCCGTGGCAGCGTGATCGGTCTGGTAGAACTGTGGGTTGAGCCACTCGTCCAGCTCGTGATGGAAGGCCAGCACGCTGCCGGTGAGGCCGGCCAGGGCAAGGAATACCGCAGTGGCCAGGCCCAGGTAGCGGTGCAGCAGGACCAGAAGGTTGCGCATGATGTTTTTCCGTCTCGCAAACAGCAGAAGGCCGCCGCCCCTCACGAGGCGGCGGCCGCTTCAGCGCATCAGAACTTCTGGGTAACGGTCGCCACCACGGTGCGCTCCTCGCCCAGGTAACAGGCGGTTGCCGAGTAACAGGAGGCCACGTAGTACTCGTTGGTGAGGTTGTTGGCATTGATCCGTACCGAAGTGCCCTGCAGGCCGACATTGGCGAGGTCGTAGCTGACCGCGGCGTCGAACAGGGTGTAGGACGGCACCTGGAAGTCATTCAGGTCGCTGCCCTCGCTCTCACCCACGTAGCGGGCACCGGCGCCGATAGTCAGACCGGCCAGCAGACCCTCCTTGAAGCCGTAGTCGGCCCACAGGCTGGCCATCTGCTCGGGAGTCTGGTACGGCGTGTTGCCCTTGGCATCCACCACAGCGGTGTAGCTGGAGTCGGCGAAGATGAAGTACGACTTGCTGTACTCCACATCGTTGTAGGTGTAGCTGCCCATCAGCTGCAGGTTGTCGGTGACCTGCACGCGGGCCTCCAGCTCCACACCCTTCGAATCGATACCGCCGACACCCTTGTACTCGTAGCTGTCGGTGAAACTGTTCTCCTTGGCGAACAGGTTCTCCATCTCGATGGTGAAGAAGGAGATGGTGTACAGATCGTCGGTACCTGGCGGCTGGAACTTCAGGCCGGCTTCCCACTGCTCGCCGGTGGTGGGCTTGAGGATCTGCGCACCATCGGAGTAGTTGGAGGTCGGGTTGAACGAGGTGGAATAGCTCAGGTACGGCGACAGGCCATTGTCGAAGGCGTAGAGCACGCCGAGATGACCGCTGAGCTTGTCGCCGGTATTGGCGTCCTTGGTGCCCTGGCGATAGTCGTCGATGGATACGTCGTACCAGTCCTGGCGCAGGCCGGCACTGATGTTACAGCCCCCCAGCTCGATCAGATCCTGGATGTACAGACCCGCCTGCTTCTGACGGCGCAGCGCCTCGCTGACCGTCGCCAGGCCGGACAGGTCGTTGGCCGGATAACGCGGATCGAACACGTCCAGCGGGCTCACCGAGGTGTAGTCGCGATCGTAGCGAACCTTGTTCTTCGAGTACTGGTAGTCCAGGCCGGTGACGACCGTGTGCAGCGCCGCGCCGGTGGCGAATTCAGCCTGCAGCATGTTGTCGACAATCCAGGCGTGCAGCTTCTCCTCGCCACCGCTGAAGCCACGAACCAGCTCGTTGCTGGTATCACTCAGGTAGCCGTTGCCCCATACCTGGCTATTCTCGCTGCTGGCATCCAGATAACGCAGGTTCTGCCGCGCACTCCAGGTGTCGTTGAAGCGATGCTCCAGCTCGTAACCCAGCATCTGCTGGGTACGGGTGAACTCCTCGATACTCGGATCGCCCTCGAAGAAGCTGCCGGAGATGCGCTCGCCATTGCGCGTGTGCAGGGTGCCCGAGGCCGGCGCGCTGCCGTGATAGCCACCGTTCGGGTCGTGCTGCAGGTAGGCGTAGAGATTGAGCAGGGTGTCGTCGCTTAGGTTCAACGCCAGGCTAGGCATCAGGGCATAGCGGGTTTCTTCGACGTGATCGGCCTGCACATCGGAGTCCTTGGCCAGGCCGACCAGGCGGTAGGCAACGCCGTCGCTGAGCGGGCCGGTGACGTCGAAGGCGGTCTGCTTGTAGTCGTGGCTGCCGTAGGAAACATCGATGCGACCGGCCTGCTCGAACTCGGGACGTTTGGTGGTCAGCGCCGCCAGGCCGCCCGGGTTGCTGCGACCGTAGAGCACCGAGGACGGACCCTTGAGCACATCGATACGTTCGAGGAAGTACGGATCGATCTGCAGGCTGGTGAACGAGCCGGGGTCACCCATGGACTTCAAGCCGTCGATGATGATGTTGTCCACCGAGCCGTCGTTGATCCCACGCATGGCCAGGTAGTCGTAGCGATGGGTGTTGCCGTAGGGATTGGTGAGCACACCGGCGGTGTAGCGCGTGGCCTCGGCGACGGTGCGCGAGCCCTGCTCCTCGATCTGCGCAGCGGTGACCACGGATACGCTCTGCGAGGTCTTCACCAGTTCCTTGCTGGTCTTGGTCGCCACGCTGCTGTGGGTGGCGTTGTAGCCGTCCATGCTGCCCAGTGCGTTGCCCAGGGCGAAGCCGTCGATCATGGTGACCGGCAGCGCCATGCTGCCCACCTCGCCCGTGGCGATGAGCGAATAGCTACCGCTGGCAGCGCGTACCACCCTCAGGCCACTGCCCTGCAGCAGCTTGGCCAGCCCCTCGTCCACCGAATACTGACCCTGCAGGCCACGGGTCTGCTTGCCGGCGGTGAGCTGGCCGTCCACCGCGAGAAGAATCTGTGCCTCGCTGGCGAACTGGCTCAGACCGGTGGACAGCGGGCCGGCCGGGATGGTGTAGCTGCGCAGACTCTGTTCGGTTTCTGCGGCATGGGCCAGGCCCACCAGGGCCGGTTGCAGGGCAACCAGCGGCATGGCCAGCACGGCGGCGCGAATGGCTCGGCGCAGGATCTGCGGAGCCGGACGGTGGGTATGAATGGTACGCATGGAAGTCCCCTGAGTCTGCTGAAATGGCGGGGCGAAATCGCCCTTCTGCCCCTAGAGCCAGACGAGACGCGAAAAGGGGAACCGCAAATGAAAAATATTTTCGCCTGCACTCAAACCGCAGCAGCCTCACGCGGTTCGATGCTGATCCACCAGGGCAGGCGGCGCACCACGCGGACTGGCAGACTGGCTTCCAGGGCAGCGTAGATACGCTCCGGCTCCGCCAACGGGAAGGCGCCGACCAGGCGCAGGCTGGCCACCTGCGGATCGCAACCCAGGTGACCGTGCTGGTAGCGCGACAGCTCGGCGACGAATTCGCCCAGCGATATGTCGTCGGCCTGCAGGATACCCTGGGTCCAGGCCTGTTGGGCCTGGCGCAGTCGCTCGGGGCGATCGACCCACCGACTGTCGAAATAGGCCTGCTGCCCGGCTACCACCTCCTGCCGCCGAGCACCGAGGATATCCAGCGAACCGGAATAAGCCGACACCAAGAAGCCGCTGTCCCGCTGCCGTACGCCGAAGCGGCCACTCTGCACACGCACTCGCCCCTGCTCGGTCTCCAGCCACAACGGCCGGGAGTCGGCAGCCACCTCGACCAACACCTCGCCGCGGTACAACGCCAGGCGTCGCAGCGTCGGGGCAAAGTCCACATCCAGTGCGCTATCGGTGTTCAGCCACAGGCGGCTGCCATCGGCCAGCTGGCTACCGCGTACCTCGCCCACCGCCGTACGCTGATTGGCCTGCCACTGCTGCCAGGGTAGCGAGCGCCCACCCAGCGCCAGCGCGCTGCCACCGGCGATGACCGACAGCACCTTGAGCGCCTGACGCCGGTCGACGCCGCGCGCCTGCAGCGCCGAACGCGCGGCCTGGCGCTGCGGCAGGCGCTCGAACTGGCCACTGATCAGCTCAACCCGTTGCCAGGCCTGGCGATGCTGCGGCTGGGCATCCAGCCAATGCTGCCAGGCGAGGCGGTCCTGCTCGCTGACACGCTCGTCACGCAACCGGGCGAACCAGTCTGCGGCCTGCTGCAGTACGGCAAAGTCGATCTGCGCAATGGAACGGGTCACGGCTCAGTCCTGCGCCAGGGTCAGGCAATGCAGCATGGCCTGGGCCATGTACTTCTTCACCATGCGCTCGGACACGCCGAGCCTCAGGGCGATCTGCGCATAGGTCAGCCCATCGAGCTGGGCCATGAGGAAGGCGTCGCGCACCTTGCCGGGCAGGCGGCGCAGCATGGCGTCGACCTGCAGCAGGGTCGCCATGATCAGCTCGCGCTCCTCCGGTGAAGGCGCGTACTGCTCCGGCTGCAGAGCCAGGGACTCCAGGTAGGCACGTTCGATGGCCAGGCGCCGCCAGTGGTTGACCAGCAGCGAGTGGGCAATAGTCGACAGGTAGGCGCGCGGGTCACGCAACGGGCTGAGGTCGCGCTCCTTGCTCAGTAGGCGCAGAAAGGTGTCCTGGGCCAGATCGGCAGCGTTCTGCGCACAGCCCATGCGCTGGCGTAGCCAACCATGCAACCACCCGTGGTGGTCTTGGTAGAGCTGCTGTAGGGCTTGCTGCTGGGAGGTCGCACTGACCGCCATGGAAAACATCCACCATTGGGCGCCGGAAGAGCGCGAATGGTAATGCTTCTCAAGTTTGTATTGCCAGCACCGAGATGGATTTTTCCATCGGCGCGCTGTCCGGAGGTGACACCGACCAATCAGCCGTTGATCGGCCTGCGTCCAGCCAGGGCATGGGCCAAGGTGCCGCCATCCACCAGTTCCAGCTCGCCACCCAGCGGTACACCATGGGCGATGCGCGACAGGACGATACCCTTGCCGTTGAGCATCTGCGCGATGTAATGGGCAGTGGCCTCGCCCTCCACCGTCGGATTGGTGGCGAGGATCACTTCGCCGTACTGGCTGGTACCGATATGTGCCAGCAGTTCGGGAATGCCGATGGCCTCCGGCCCCAGGCCGTCCAGCGGGGAGAGATGGCCCTTGAGCACGAAGTAACGCCCGCGATAACCGGTCTGCTCCACCGCGAACACGTCCAGCGGCCCCTCCACCACGCACAGCAACGCATCGTCCCGTCGCGGGTCGCTGCACTGCGGACACAGCTCGTCTTCGCTCAGGGTGCGGCAACGCGTGCAGTGCCCTACTCCCTCCATCGCCGCCGCCAGCGCCTGCGACAGACGCATGCCACCACTGCGATCGCGCTCCAGCAGCTGCAGCGCCATGCGTTGCGCGGTCTTCTGCCCGACGCCGGGGAGAAGGCGCAGCGAATCGATCAGTTGGCGAATCAGCGGGCTGAAGCTCATGCAGGGCTACCGTGAAAAAGCGCTTGAACAGCCCACTCGGGGCAAGGGGTGATCAGGCGACGTGCAGGGCAAGGCGCGAGAAGGCGTGGGCACTGGAGTTTACTGCGCGTAAATGAGGATGCCCGCGCCTTCGAGCAACGCAGCCATGTGCGTTGACTGGACGCCCCGGTTTAGAAGGGCATTTTGAAGCCGGGGGGGAGCTGCATGCCAGCGGTCATGCCGGACATCTTGTCCTGGCTGTTCTGCTCGACCTTGCGCACGGCATCGTTCACCGCGGCGGCAATCAGGTCTTCCAGTACTTCCTTGTCCTCCTGCATCAGGCTGTCGTCCAGGGTGATGCGCTTGACGTCGTGGCGACCGGTCATCACCACGCTCACCAGGCCGGCGCCGGACTGGCCGGTGACTTCGGCGTTGGCCAGCTCTTCCTGCATCTTCTGCATCTTTTCCTGCATCTGCTGCGCCTGTTTCATCAGGCCTGCCATGCCGCCTTTCATCATGGTGATGTTCCTCTGCTATGCGACTCAGGGAGTCAGGGGTTCGATGGAGTCGGCGCGGATCGACGCGCCAAACTGTTGAATCATCTGCTGCACGATCGGATCGTCATGGATCGACTGCTCTGCCTGGCGCTGGCGCTCCGCACGCTTGCGCGAGGCGGCCTGGGCCGGGGTTTCCTGCTCGGGGCGAATCAGCTCGATACGCAGCTTCAGGTCGCGCCCCAGGTGCTGGTTCAGTGCCTCATTCAGGCGGCGCTGCTGGGTGGCATTGAACAGCGCGCTGTGCGCCGGGTCCAGGTGCAGCAGCCAGTCGTCGCCGTTGGCCTCGATCAGGGTGCAGTTGGCGCCGATGCTGCCGGTCATGCCGGACAGACCCAGGCGCGGGAACAGGTCCAGCCACTCGGCAGCCAGCCCGGTGGCCGGCTGCGAAGCCGGCAGCGGCTCGGGCTCCGCCGGAGCAGCGGCAGGCGCGTCGAAGTCGTAATCGAGACTGTCGGCATCAGGCTCGTAGTAGTCGTAGTCGCCAGGTGGCGGCTCCTCGTCATCGTCCGCCTCGGCACTGACGACCGGCGCACTCGCAGCTGCATCGACCACCTGCGCCGCCGACTCGCCCAGCGGCACTGCAACCGGTGTATCGGCTGGGCCTTCGACGATAGCGGCCTGAGGCGCGACCGGCGCCTGTACCGGTGCAACCGGCAGGCTCTCCTCGAGCGGAGCTGGCGCGCCAGTTTCCCAAGGCACATCGACGGCCGCGACAGGTTCGGCGAGCGCCACCGCCAACTCGGCCGGCGGAGGTGCGATCACCGGTGCAGGTGCAGGTACGGGCGCTGGGACAGCAGCCACTGGAGCCGGAGCCGGAGCCGGAGCCGGAGCCGGAGCCGGAGCCGGAGCCGCGACAGGCTCGGGGGCAGGCACAGGCTGCGCAACAACCGGAGCAACCGGAGCAACCGGAGCAACGATAGCGGCCGGCGCGGCAACGGGGGCTGCGCCGGCCACTGGGGTCTTGTCGGAATCAGCTGTGGCCTTGCTGATCCCCAGATTCTTTAGTGGCGACCTGGGCGCACCGTCGGCATCCGCTGGGCGGAACGCCAGCATGCGCAGCAGCACCATCTCGAAACCACCACGCGGGTCCGGCGCCAGCGGCAAATCGCGGCGGCCGATCAGGCCCATCTGGTAGTAGAACTGCACGTCTTCGGCCGGTAGCGCCTGGGCCAGCGCCAGCACCTTGTCGCGGTCGCCCTGGCCATTGTCCACGGCCTCCGGCAGCGCCTGGGCGATGGCCACGCGGTGCAGCACGTTGAGCATCTCGGCGAGCACGCCGCTCCAGTCCGGGCCCTGCTCGGCCAGATGGCGCACCGCTTCGAGCAGCGCACGGGCATCTCCTTCCAGCAGTGCATGCAGCACGCCGTAGACCTGACCGTGATCGAGGGTGCCGAGCATCGAACGCACGTCGGTCGCCAGGACCTTGCCCTCGCCGAAGGCAATGGCCTGGTCGGTGAGGCTCATGGCGTCGCGCATCGAGCCATCGGCGGCACGGCCGAGCAGCCACAGGGCGTCTTCCTCGAATGGAATGCTCTCGGCGGTCAGTACGTGGGTCAGGTGCTCGACCACCCGCTCCGGCGGCATGTTCTTCAGCGAGAACTGCAGGCAGCGCGAGAGGATGGTGACCGGCAGCTTCTGCGGGTCGGTGGTGGCGAGCAGGAACTTGACGTGGGGTGGCGGCTCTTCGAGGGTCTTGAGCAGCGCGTTGAACGAGTGCGTGGAGAGCATGTGCACTTCGTCGATCAGGTAGACCTTGTAGCGCCCGCGGCTCGGTGCGTACTGCACGTTCTCCAGCAGCTCGCGGGTGTCCTCGACCTTGGTGCGGCTCGCGGCGTCCACCTCGATCAGGTCGACGAAGCGGCCCTCGTCGATCTCCCGGCATACCGAGCAGGTGCCACAAGGCGTGGAGCTGATGCCGGTTTCGCAGTTCAGGCACTTGGCGATGATCCGCGCGATGGTGGTCTTGCCCACGCCGCGGGTACCGGTGAACAGGTAGGCATGGTGCAGACGCTGACTGTCCAGGGCGTTGATCAGAGCCTTGAGCACATGGGTCTGCCCGACCATCTCGCGGAAGCTGCGCGGGCGCCATTTGCGTGCAAGAACCTGATAACTCATGAAAAACCGTCGCAGCTGGGATAGCGGAAGTGGCTAATCCTAGCGGAGCACCGGGCAAATTGCATCCGCCATGCCACTCCAGGACTCTCGCCTTCGTCGGACGGAGCTTGCAGACACACGCGCCATCAAATACTGTTTTTATATACAGTATTATGGCTATTTTTAGTTATGCCCATCCCCTTCCTATACCCGGTTCGAGGCCGCCCATGAGCTCACTGGCCATCGATCTGGATCGTCTGCTCGATGATCGCCGCATCTGGAAAGGACGGCCTCATGGGCAACCCATCACCCAGCAGCCCAGCGGCCATGCGGAACTGGACGCGGCCCTGCCCAGTGGCGGCTGGCCGGAAGCAGCACTCAGCGAAATCCTCCTGCCGCTGCCCGGCCTGGGGGAGCTGACCCTGCTGTGGCCAACCCTGGTTCGGCTCAGCCAAGCAGGTGAACGCTTAATGCTCATCGCGCCCCCCTTCCTACCCTACGCTCCCGCCTGGCAGGCGGCTGGCATCGACCTGCAACGCCTGGAGATCGTACGCGCCAGCGAGGACGATGCCCTCTGGGCTGCCGAGCAATGCCTGCGTTCCGGCACCTGCGGCGCCGTACTGTGCTGGCCACGCCAGGCCAGTGATCGGGCACTGCGCCGCCTGCAGGTGGCCGCAGAGGCCGGCCAGACCCTGGGGTTCGCCTATCGCCCAGCCAGCGCCGCTGCCAACTCCTCGCCCGCCGCCCTGCGTCTGCTGCTGGAGGGACCTGCACGGGTGCGGGTGCTCAAGTGCCGCGGCGGCGTGGCTCCCACTCGCGCCATTGCGCTCTGAGCTTCAGATGCGCTGGGTCTGCATTCTTCTGCCACAGTTGGCGCTGGACCATGCACTGCGCCAGCGCGACGATCCGCTGGCACCCCTGGCCCTGCTCTCCGGCCCGGCCAATCGCCGTGTGCTGCAGACACTCAATCCCGCTGCTCGCGATCTCGGCCTGCGTCCTGGCATGACGCTGAGTGCCGCACAGCTGCTGAGCAGAGACTTCATCACAGCCGATTACGACCTGGCCGCCGTGGAGCGCTGCCAGCAGTTCCTCGCCGCCTGGGCCTATCGTTTCAGCTCCCAGGTCAGCCTGCGCTACCCGCGCGCGCTCTTGTTGGAAGTGCACACCAGCCTGGCCCTGCTCGGTCCCTGGTCCCGCCTGGAGCAACGTCTGCGCATGGAGCTGAATACCCTGGGCTATCGCCATCGCATCGTTCTGGCCCCCAACCCGGCCGCCGCCCGCGCCTTGGCCAATGCTAGCGACGGCTTGGCGATCGATGACCGGGAACTACCACAGGCCATCGCCCGCCTGCAGGTCAATCGCGCGAGCCTGCCAGATGAGATGTCCACGGCCTTGATACGCATGGGCCTGCGCCAGATAGGCCAGGTCCTGCAGGTACCGCGCGAAAGCCTGGCCAGGCGCTTTCCACCACGGTTACTGGAACAACTGGACCAATTGCTCGGCCATCGCCCTCTGGGGCTGGAGTTCTACCTGCCTCCCGACGAGTTCATTACCCGAATCGAGCTGAACTTCGAGGTGAAATCACACCAGGCCCTGCTCTTCCCACTCCGGCGCATGCTGGGTGACCTGGCAGCCTATCTGGCAGGTCGCGACGGTGGCGTGCAACGCTTCAGCCTGTTTCTGGAACACCGCAGCGGCATGGCGACCGAACTCAAGGTCGGCCTGCTTTCTGCTGAGCGAGACGTAAACCTGCTCTTCGAACTGACCCGAGCACGCCTCGAACAACTGCAATTGCCCGCTCCGGTATTGGCTCTGACCCTGACGGCCCGAGACCTGCCGGGCTTCGTCCCCGAATGCCACGAACTGTTCGATCCCCGCCCGCAGCAGAACCAGAGCTGGGAACAGTTGCGCGAACGCCTGCGTGCACGCCTCGGCGATGGGGCACTGCATGGCATCAATGCCCATGCCGACCCGCGCCCCGAGATGGCCTGGCGTCCCCTACCCGGCAGAGCCCCGCCCCTCACGGGCCTGCCACGCCCGGGCTGGCTGCTGCCTGAGCCGCAGCCGTTGCGCGAACCGCTGGCACGCATACTCGCCGGCCCGGAGCGCATCGAGTCTGGCTGGTGGGACGGGGGAGATCTGCGCCGCGACTATTTCCTGGTGGAGACGCGTAACGGCCAGCGGGCCTGGGTGTTCCGGCACACCGCCAAGGATGAACCCTTCCAGTTGCACGGGTGGTTCGCATGAGCGGCTATGCCGAGCTGCATTGTCTGTCCAATTTCAGCTTCCAGCGCGGTGCATCCAGCGCCCTGGAGTTGTTCGAGCGCGCCAAGCGCCTGGGCTATCACGCTCTGGCGATCACCGATGAATGCAGCCTGGCCGGCATCGTCCGCGCCTGGCAGGCGGCCAAGGCCAGCAGTCTGGCACTGATCGTCGGTAGCGAGGTACGCCTCGAGGCCGGCCCCAAGCTGGTCCTGCTGGCCAGCAACCTCGCCGGCTATCAGAGGCTCAGCCAGCTGATCACCCACGCCCGCCGCCGCGCAGGAAAGGGCCGCTACCGCCTGCTGCACGAGGATCTGCTGGACCCGCTCGACGGCCTGATGGCCATCTGGCTGCCCGATGGCCCGCACGACGACGGCAGCTGGCTCAGTGAGCGTTTCGCACATCGCCTGTGGCTGGGCGTGGAGCTACACCGCGGCCCGGATGATGCCGCCCGGCTGGCCGGCCTGCTGGCGCTGGCCGAGCGAACCGGCACTCCCGCGGTGGCCTGCGGTGACGTGCACATGCACGCCCGTGGCCGTCGCGCCCTGCAGGACTGCATGACAGCCATCCGCCACCACCTGCCGGTGGCCGAGGCCGGGCAGCATCTGTTCACCAATGGCGAACGCCACCTGCGCCGCCTGGACGAGCTGCAGGAGTTGTATCCACCAGCTCTACTGGAGGAGAGCCTGCGCATCGCCGAGCAATGCGATTTCAACCTAGACCAGCTGAAGTACGAGTATCCCCACGAGGTCGTTCCGCCCGGCCAGACGGCTACCACCTGGCTGCGCCATCTGGTCGAGGAAGGATCCCGCAAGCGCTGGCCGGACGGCGTGGCGCAGAAGGTCCGTGACCAGCTGGAAAAGGAGCTGACGCTGATCGCCGAACTGAAGTACGAGAGCTATTTCCTCACCGTGCAAGACATCGTCGCCTTCGCCCGTAGCCAGCACATCCTCTGCCAGGGCCGCGGCTCGGCGGCCAACTCGGCGGTGTGTTTCACCCTCGGCATCACCGAGCTCGACCCGACACATACCAACCTGCTGTTCGAGCGTTTTCTCTCCCGCGAACGCAACGAGCCGCCAGATATCGATGTCGACTTCGAGCACGAGCGCCGCGAAGAAGTCATCCAGTACGTATTCCGCCGATATGGCCGCGATCGCGCAGCACTCACCGCGGTGGTCAACAGCTACCACGCCGCCGGCGCCATCCGCGAAGTGGCCAAGACCCTCGGCCTGCCTGCCGAACAACAGGGTGCCCTGGCCGACTGCTGCGGGCGCTGGACCGACCGCCTGCCCCCGGACGAGCGTCTGGCCGAGGCCGGCTTCGACCCGCAGAGTCCGCAGCTGCGCCGCATCCTGGCGCTGACCGGGCAACTGGTCGGCTTTCCCCGGCATCTATCGCAGCACCCCGGCGGCTTCGTCATCTCCGATCGCCCTTTGAGCGAACTGGTGCCGGTGGAGAACACCGCCATGGCCGAGCGCACGGTCATCCAGTGGGACAAGGACGACCTGGACGAGGTCGGCCTGCTCAAGGTCGATGTGCTGGCGCTGGGTATGCTCAGCGCCCTGCGCCGCTGCTTCGACCTGATCTCGCGCTACCGCGGCACGCAACCCTGGACCCTGGCGAGCTTGCCAACCAACGACGGCCCCACCTACGACATGATCGGCCGCGCCGACACCATCGGCGTGTTCCAGATCGAGTCGCGGGCACAGATGGCCATGCTGCCGCGCCTGAAGCCACGGAGTTATTACGACCTGGTGATTGAGGTGGCCATCGTTCGCCCGGGGCCGATCCAGGGCGACATGGTCCATCCCTACCTGCGTCGCCGAAATGGCGAAGAGGAGGTCAGCTACCCCAGCGAAGCACTCAAACCCGTATTCGAACGCACTCTGGGCATCCCCCTGTTCCAGGAGCAGGTGATGGAGCTGGCGGTGGTCGCCGCCGGCTATACCCCCGGCGAGGCGGATGACCTGCGCCGCTGCATGGCCGCCTGGAAGCGCCGTGGCGGCCTGGAACCACATCGGCAGAAGCTCACCCAGGGCATGCTGGAGCGCGGCTATACCGCCGAGTTCGCCGCGCGCATCTTCGAGCAGATCAAGGGCTTCGGCGACTACGGTTTCCCCGAATCCCACGCCGCCAGCTTCGCCCTGCTCACCTACGCCAGCAGCTGGCTGAAGTGCCACGAGCCGGCGGCCTTCGTCTGCGCCCTGATCAACAGCTGGCCGATGGGCTTCTACAGCCCCGACCAGCTGCTGCAGGACGCCCGTCGCCATGGCGTCGAGATACGAGCGTTGGATGTGCGGCACAGCACCTGGGACTGCAGCCTGGAGTCGACCACTGGCGAGCAGCCAGCCATCCGTCTGGGCCTGCGCCTGATACGCGGACTGCGCGAGGTGGATGTACAGCGCCTGGAGGACACGCGCCGGGAACGCCCCTTCACCGATGCTGCCAATCTCTGCCTGCGTGCCCAGCTGGACTCGCGCTGCCGCGCACTGCTCGCCGATGCCGGTGCACTGCACGGTCTGGCGGGCAACCGCCACCAGGCGCGCTGGGCAGTAGCTGGCGTGGAACAACAGGCGCCGCTGTTCGCCACGCTACCAGTGAGTGTCGATGCAGAGATCGAGCTACCGGTGCCAAGCGTGGGTGAAGACGTGCTCTGCGACTACGCCACCAGCGGCACCACCCTCGGCCCGCACCCCCTGAGCCTGCTGCGCGAGACGCTGCGGGCCCGGCGCTGCCGCAGCTCCGCGGACTTGCTATTGGTAACCAACGGCCGACTGGTGAAGATCGCCGGGGTGGTCACCGGCCGCCAGCGCCCGCAGACCGCCAGCGGCATCACCTTCGTCACCCTCGAGGATGAACACGGCATGGTCAACGTGGTGGTCCGCCACGAGCTGGCAGAGCGCCAGCGCCGGGTACTGGTCGGAACCAAGCTGATGCAGGTGGACGGTCATCTGGAAGAAAAGAGTGGCGTGCGCCACGTGATCGCCGGACGCCTGCACGACCTAACCCCCCTGCTCGACGGACTGGACGTGCGCAGCCGGGATTTCCGCTAGGCACAACGAAGCGCGGCAAGAGGCCGTTGAGGAAATGATTCGAGGGAGAGACTGGAGGCGGCCCCACCAGCCACACCCCGGCACACGATGTTCCCGCTGTGGCTGCTTCCTTCCGGACCTGACCAGGTTAACGGGTAATCGTTGCGGGGGGACCGATGGGACCACCATAACGAAGCCCGTCAGGAGACGGGCCGCGCCATTGTACTGGCTGAACGCAAAGTTACAAGCACTTCAAGTACTTAGCCCAGCGGCTCAGACCCTGAAGCGCCCGACCAGCTGCGCCAGCCCGTGGGATAGCTCGGACAACCGGGCGCTGGCCTGGGTACTCTGCTCGGACGTCTGCGCCGCTTCATTGGAGAGATCGCGGATATCGCTGATGTTGCGGGCGATCTCCTCGGTCACACTGCTCTGCTCCTCGCAGGCGGTGGCGATCTGCGCGGCCATGTCGTTGATTCGCGCCACCGAATCACCTGTCGCCGACAGCGCACCATCGACACCGGCCGCACGCTCCACGCTGTCGCGAGCCTTGGCGCTACCGGAATGCATGGCCTTGACCGCATTCTGCACGCCAGACTGCAGGCGCTCGATCATCTCCTGGATGTCCTTGGTCGAATCCTGGGTACGTGCCGCCAGAGCGCGTACCTCGTCGGCCACCACAGCGAAGCCGCGGCCCTGCTCTCCAGCCCGTGCAGCCTCGATGGCCGCGTTGAGCGCCAGAAGATTGGTCTGCTCGGCAATACCCTTGATCACCGCCAGCACGGCACCGATGTTGGCTGTCTCCTGCTCTAGGGTCTGGATCGTATCGGACGCGCTCTCGACCTCATGGGCCAGTTGGCGGATGGCATGGATGGTAGCCCCCACCACCTCCGCACCCTCGCGAGACTGCACCTCGGCACTGCGCGCAGCATCGGCGGCGTTCTGCGCATTGCGCGCCACCTCATGCACCGCGGCGCTCATCTCGGTAGCGGCGGTACTGACCTGATCGACCGCCGCGTGCTCACTGCTGATCAGCCGGTCGTTGGCGGCCGCCATGCCGGCCAGGGTCTGCGCCGAGTCGGCGACTTCGCCGGTTACCCTGCCGACCTCGCGGATCAGCGGCTGTAACTTGTCGAGGAAGCGGTTGAAAGCATCGCTGAGCTTGCCCAGCTCATCGCGCGACTGCACCTCCAGGCGCACTCGAAGGTCGCCATCGCCCTCGGCAATCTGCTCGATACGGTTGAGCAGATTGTGCAGCGGACGCGTGACCAGGGCAGGAAACCCCAGAACCAGCACGACACAGAGCAGCAGGCCGATGACGATTACCATACCCTGCTGCCAACTGCGTCTGTCGCCCAACTCGATAGCGGCTGCGCCCTCGGAATTGGCTGCGCCATCCTCCAGCTCACCGAGCTGGTCGATAGGGGCGCGCATCGCCTCGAAGTGTGCCTCGCTGTCCCCATAGCTCAGTATCGAAGCCGCAGTCGGATCACTGGACGAAAGCTCGACCACCCGGCCGGATGTCGCCTTCCACTGCGCGAAACCTCGGTCGAAATCGGCAACCAACCTGGTGGCCTCCGGTCCTGGCTGCATATCTGCATACTTGTGCACCCGGTCGTAGGCCTGCTGCAGGTTCTCCGCATGGGACGCCTTGAGTGCATCGGCATATTGCCCTGCCGCCTCATCGAGCAGACTGCGCTCGGCAACGAAGGCCTGATACAGGTCCCGGTCGGCATTGAGCAGCAGACTGATGGCGGGCAGATAGCGATTGGTCAGACGGGTACTGGAGTCGGCCACCTGACCGATGCCCTGCATGCCGAGTCCGCCCATCACGAGCAGCAACAGGGCGAGCAGGAGAATCGGCAGGGCAATTTTCCAGCGAAAACCGAGGTCGGCAAACAGACGCAGCATGATCGGCTCCGAGACAGGCAGTGATGTTATGCCTCCAGCATAGCCGCCCTCATTCTTCACCGCTTTGTGGTAGCGTGCCCGCCGTAAAGCCCGCCCAAGGGCCTTCCCCACCCTGCATGGAGTGCCTCATGGCCATTACCAAAGATCAGTTGATATCCGACCTCGCCGAATCCACCGACCTGCAGAAGACGGATGTACGAGCGCTCCTGGAGCAGTTGGGCGACATCGTGGCCGACGCTTTGGAAAATGACGGCGAGATCAGCCTTCCCGGTATCGGCAAACTCAAGGTGACCGAGCGCCCGGCCCGTACCGGCCGCAATCCGGCCACCGGCAAGCCGATCCAGATCGCCGCCAAGAAGGCTATAAAACTGGTACCAGCCAAGGCTCTGGTCGACGGCCTGAACTGAAAGACATAGGGGCCGCCTCGGCCCCAACCCCAGAGGTCAGGGAGCCATCCCGTGCTCCACGAGCAAGGCGATGAATGCCTCTTCATCCATCACACGAACCCCAAGCTCGGTGGCCTTGACCAGCTTGGAGCCCGCCCCCGGACCCGCCACCACGCAGGCAGTCTTGGCCGACACCGAACCGGCCACCTTGGCGCCCAGGCTCTCCAGTTTTTCCTTGCCAGCATCGCGGCTCAGCGCCTCTAGCGTGCCGGTCAACACCCAGGTCTGCCCGGCCAGCGGCAGGCCTTCGACCACTTTCTTCTCGCTCTGCCAGTGCATGCCGAAGTCACGCAATTGCGCCTCGATCCGTGTGGCACGCTCGGCGTTGCCCGGTACGTCAAAGAAGTCGCGCAGGGACTTGGCGGCCTTCTCGTTGAGACGCTCCACCTGGCGCAGATCCAGCCAGTCGGCCTTGATCACGCCCTCCAGAGAGCCGAATTTCGCCGCCAACTTCTCCGCACCGGTGGCGGCGATGAAGGGGATGTTGAGCTTGTCGATGAATCCCGGCAGCGTGGCGCAGGCAGAGAACTCGGGGCTGAGATCGCCTTCCTCCTGCAGCTCGACACCCCGCGCCAACAGGTCATCAATGACCTTGAGGTTGTGCGCGTCGCCGAAGAAATTGTGGATCTCGAACGCCACCTCCAGGCCCACATCCGGTAGATAGGTCAACACCTCTGGCAGCGCTTGGCGGATGCGAGCCAGCGAGCCAAGGGCACGGGCCAGCAGCTTGGCGGTTTCCTCGCCCACATCCGGGATGCCCAGGGCATAGATAAAGCGCGCCAGCGTCGGCTTGGCACTGGCCTTGATCGCCGCCAGCAGGTTGCGGGTCGACAGGTCGGCGAAGCCCTCCAGCACCACCACCTGCTCGTAGGTCAGGGTAAACAGGTCGGCCGGCGAGGCCACCAGGCCGGTGTCCACCAGTTGCTCGACGATCTTGTCGCCCAGGCCCTCGATATCCAGCGCACGGCGCGAGGCGAAGTGAATGATCGCCTGCTTGAGCTGGGCACCGCAGGCCAGGCGACCGACGCAGCGGTAGACCGAGCCTTCGCTGGTGGTTTCCTTGCCTTTGGCGCGCTTGACCAGCTGGGTACGCTCGACCGCGGAGCCACACACCGGGCACTGCTCCGGCACATGCACCGGGCGAGCATCGGCGGGACGACGCTCGGTGACCACCTGCATCACCTGTGGAATCACGTCGCCAGCGCGGCGAATGATCACCGTGTCGCCGATCATCAGGCCCAGGCGAGCGACCTCGTCCATATTGTGCAACGTGGCATTGGCCACAATGACGCCGGCCACCTTGACCGGCTTGAGGCGCGCCACCGGAGTGACGGCGCCGGTGCGGCCGACCTGGAACTCCACATCCAGCAGCTCGGTGAGTTCTTCCTGGGCAGGGAACTTGTGGGCCAGCGCCCAATGCGGGGTGCGCGCGCGGAAGCCCAGCTGCTGCTGGTCCTCGATGTTGTTGACCTTGAACACCACGCCGTCGATGTCATAGGCCAGGTCCATACGCCGCTCGCCGATGTCACGGTAATAATCCAGGCAGGCCTCCACGCCCTTGGCCAGTTTCAGCTCGCGACTAATCGGGACACCCCAGGCCTTGAGTTGCTGCAGCATGCCGACCTGGGTGGCCGGCAGTTCACCGCTGACCTGGCCAACGCCGTAGCAGCAGAACTCCAGCGGACGGCTGGCGGTGATGCGTGGGTCCAGCTGGCGCAGGCTGCCGGCCGCGGCGTTGCGTGGGTTGGCGAAAGTCTTGCCGCCGCTCTCGGCCTGACGCGCATTGAGCTCGTCGAAGCCGGCCTTGGGCATGTAGACCTCGCCACGCACTTCCAGTACCGCCGGCCAGCCCGAGCCCTGCAGCTTGAGCGGCACGTTGCGAATGGTGCGCACGTTGGCGCTGATGTCTTCGCCCGTGCTGCCATCGCCACGGGTGGCACCGCGCACAAGCTGGCCGTCGCGGTACAGCAGGCTGACCGCCAGGCCATCGAGCTTGGGCTCGCAGCTGTATTCCACCTCGGCACCGCCGCCGAACAGGTCTCCGGTATGGGCTCCGCCCGAAATGCCGAGGCCGCTCTGCACACTGCGGTCGAAGGCCCGCAGATCCTCTTCCTCGAAGGCGTTGCCCAGGCTGAGCATGGGTACTTCGTGGCGCACCTCGCCGAAGGCGCTCAGCGCCTCGCCGCCCACGCGCTGGGTCGGCGATTCCGGCGTCACCAGTTCGGGATGCTCCGCCTCCAACGCCTGCAGTTCGCGGAACAGGCGGTCGTACTCGGCGTCCGGCACACTCGGCTCGTCCAGCACGTAGTAGCGGTAGTTGTGCTCATCCAGCTCGGCACGGAGCTCGGTAATGCGTTGGGCGGCGTCGGTCATGGTGCGTGTGTCCTTGAAAACGCCAAGAGCAGCCTAGGCTGCTCTTGGGATTGCATGCGGTGGAGCGATCAGCGTTTGCCGGCGAGCTGCCTCTTGCGCTCGAACTCGACGATGCGCTGGCGGTAGTGCTCGATGGTCTGTGCGGTCATCACACTGCGCTGGTCGTCCTTCAGCTCGCCGTTCAACTCATGAGCCAGCTTCCGGGCGGCGGCGATCATCACGTCGAACGCCTGCTTCGGATGGCGCGGGCCCGGCAGTCCGAGGAAGAAGCTCACCGCCGGGGTGTAGAACAGCTCGAAATCGTCCAGGTCGAAGGTACCCGGCTTGACGCCATTGGCCATGGAGAACAGCACCTCGCCGTTGCCGGCCATGCTCTCGTGGCGATGGAAGATGTCCATCTCGCCGAAGCGAAGGCCACTCTCCAGAATATTCTGCAGAAGTGCCGGGCCTTTGAAGCCTTCGGCGTCGCGCGAGATCACATTGATCACCAGCACCTCTTCTACCGGCTGCTGATCGAGCGGCCTGGCAGAGGGCTTGTCGTCTTCTTCGACTGGAGTCAGAAGGGTCGGCACCGGCTCGTCTGCATCGAGATTGAGGTCGCCCTGATGAGGCTCCAGGTTGCGTCGGCGATTGATATCGCTGGCGCTCATGGAGGGCATGTCTTCTTCGTTGAATTCGGGTTCGCGCTTGCGATCGATGACTCGTGCAGGGCCAAGCAGATCGGGATCAGTGCCATCGTCAGGCAGATTGCTGAAGCTGTGGTCCAGCTTGAATTTCAGCTTGCCACTGCCGCCCCGCATCCTTCGCCAGCCATCAAATAGGATACCGACGATGACGATGACTCCCACGACGATCAGCCAATAGCGCAGCTCCATGTAACTCCCAAGCCCCTGAACGATGAAAAAACATAATGAAAATAAGGGCTTCCTGCCCTTTTGGAACGCGAACAACTGTATGTTTCTACAGGATTTTTCGCGTGTAACAAAAGTGTGTGTAAGCTAGCACGACGAATGGTAAATGTGCACCGCTGCAAGGCATTTCCTGAAGTTTCACGCCTCGACCAGGTTCATCGCCTCTTCAACATCCACCGCCACCAGGCGCGAGCAACCCGGCTCGTGCATGGTCACCCCCATCAGCTGATCGGCCATCTCCATGGCGATCTTGTTGTGGGTGATGTAGATGAACTGCACCGTCTCCGACATCTCCTTGACCAACCGCGCGTAGCGACCGACGTTGGCGTCGTCGAGCGGTGCGTCCACTTCATCGAGCATGCAGAACGGCGCCGGGTTCAACTTGAAGATGGCGAACACCAGCGCCAGGGCGGTCAGCGCCTTCTCTCCACCGGACAGCAGGTGGATGGTGCTGTTCTTCTTGCCCGGCGGGCGCGCCATGATCGCCACGCCGGTATCCAGCAAGTCTTCGCCGGTCAGCTCCAGGTAGGCGTGACCTCCGCCGAACACCTTGGGGAACAGCGCCTGCAGGCCGGCGTTGATCTGGTCAAAGGTGTCTTTGAAGCGATTGCGGGTTTCCTTGTCGATCTTGCGGATGACGTTTTCCAGGGTATCCAGCGCCTCCACCAGGTCAGCGTTCTGCGCGTCCAGGTAGCGCTTGCGCTCGGACTGCTGCTGGTATTCGTCGATGGCCGCCAGGTTGATCGCGCCGAGACGGCCGATACGCGCCGCCAGCTGCTCCAGTTGCTGTTCCCAGGCAGCCTCACTGGCTTCGCTCGGCAGAGTGGCGAGCACGCCGTGCAGGTCGTAGCCCTCTTCCAGCAACTGGTCCTGCAGGGCCTTGCGCCGCACGTTCAGGCCTTGCCAGTCCATGCGCTGCTGTTCCAGCTGGCCACGCAGCAGTTGCGCCTGCTGCTCGGCCTGGCTGCGGCGCTTCTCGGCGTCGCGTAGCTCGCGGTCAGCATCTTCCAGGGCCAGGCGGGCGAGCTTGAGCTCGTCCTCCACGCCCATGCGCTTGTCCAGCAGCTCCTCGAGTTTCATGCGCAGCTCTTCCAGCGGCGCGGCGCCCTCCTCCAGATTGAGGTTGAGCTGCTCGCGACGCTCGATGGCGCGCTCGAATTGCAGTTCCAGGCGCTCCAGGGCCTGGCGCGTTGACTCGTGCTGGGCCTTGATCGAACCCAGGCGTACAGCCAGCTGATGGGCGTGATCCTTGTGCTGGCGCGCTTCCTGGCGCACCCGGTCGAGGCGCTCGCGCAGCTGGTCACGGCTAGCCAGCAGCTGCTCGCGCTGCTCGGTGTCGACAGCCATGGCGTCCAGCGCGTCCTGCAGCACCAGGCGTGACTCGCCCAGGCTTTCCTGCTCCAGCTCGCGCTGCTCGGCAGCCTCGCCCTGCTCTTCCTCCAGACGGCGACGGCGCAGGGCCAACTGCTCGGCCTTGGCCTGGCCGGCAGACAGCCTGGCCTTCAGCTCGCCCTGGCGGCGCGCCTCGTCCTGTACCAAGCGGCGCTGCTGCTCGCGGCTCTCTTCCTGCTGGCGCTGACCGGCCTGCAGCTGCTGCAGGCGCTCGTCCAGATCGGCCAGGGACGCTTCGCGCTCGTCACGCTCGGCCTGTAGCCGCTCCAGCTCCTGGCCGCGCGCCAGCACGCCGCTCTCAGCCTCGCTGGCACGCCGCACACGCAGGAACTGTCGGCCGACCCAATAGCCATCGCGACTGATCAGCGACTCGCCATCGCCCAGCTGTAGGCGCTGGGCCAGAGCCTGATCCAGGCTCTCCACCGGGCGCACCTTGCCCAGCCAGGGCGCCAGGTCGATATTCGCCTCGACCTTGTCCAGCAGGCTGCCGGTGATGCGCGCGCCACCGGCCTGCGGATTGATCAAACGCAGCTCGCCCTGATCGAAGCCGTTCAGGTTCAAGCCATTGAAATCGTCCAGCAGCACGGCCTGCAGATCGGCGCCCAGCACCGTCTCCACGGCCAGCTCCCAGCCGCTCTCCACGCGCAGACCTTCGGCCAGGCGCGGGCGGCTACTCAGCTGCTGCTCACGCAGCCATTCAGCGGCGCCTTTGCCGGGGTTCAGCGCAGCCTGCTGCAGCGCCTCCAGCGAAGCGATACGGCCGTTCAGTCGCTGCAGTTCGCCCTGGGCCTGCTGCTGGGCCTGGGTAGCCTGCTGCAGCTCGCCACGCAGCTGCTCGAGACGCTCGGCCTGGCCTTCTTCGGCAGCATGCAGTTCGTCCAGCTGCATCTCGCTGGCGGCCAGTTGCTCGGCCAGCTCGAGGATCGCGGCATCTTCCGGATCGGCGGCCAGTTGGGCCAACTCGTCATTCAGGCGGCGCTGGCGCTCGACCAAACGCTCCAGGCTCTGTTCCAGCTGGGCGATACGCGCCTGCTGCACTTCGGCCTGGCGGCGCGGCTCGGCGCTGCGCTGGTTGAAGCTCTCCCACTGTTCCTGCCAGCCGTGCATGGCGCCTTCGGCCTCTTCCAGGGCCGCGGCGGACTCTTCGGCGGCGGCGCTGGTGAGTTCCTGCTCCGGCTCGAGCATGGCCAGCTCTTCGCCCAGGGAGGCCAGCAGGGTGCGGTCATGGCCCAGGTGCGATTCGGTTTCCAGGCGCGCGCGCTCGGCCTCGTTGAGGTCGTCCTGCAGCTGGCGCAGGCGCTGCTGGCCATGCTGGATGCTCTGCTCGACCCGGGCGATATCGCCGCCCACCGAATAGAAGCGCGCCTGCACCTGGTTGAAGCGCTCGGACAGCTCGTGGTGCCCGTCGCGCAGGCGCTCGATGCTGGCGTCGGCGCTGCGCTGCTCGGCCACCAGGGCCTCGTAGGCCACTTCCTGGTCGCCGATCACCTGCTCGCGGCTGCCTACCTGCAGATTCAAGGCCTGCCACTTCAAGGCCGACAGCTGGGCCTTGAGCTGGCGCTCCTCGGCCTTGTATTCCTGGTACTTCTCGGCGGCCTGGGCCTGCCGATGCAGACGTTCAAGCTGGCGCTCCAACTCTTCACGCAAGTCGGTCAGGCGTGCCAGGTTTTCCTGGGTGCGGCGAATGCGGCTCTCGGTCTCGCGGCGGCGCTCCTTGTACTTGGAGATGCCGGCGGCTTCCTCGATAAAGTTGCGCAGGTCTTCCGGCTTGGCCTCGATCAGCTTGGAGATCATGCCCTGCTCAATGATCGAGTAGCTGCGCGGACCCAGGCCGGTGCCGAGGAAGATGTCGGTGATGTCGCGCCGGCGGCATTTCACGCCGTTGAGGAAATAGGTGTTCTGCGAGTCGCGGGTCACCCGGCGGCGGATGGAAATCTCGGCGAAGGCGGCGTACTCGCCGGCCAGGCTGCCGTCCGAGTTATCGAAGATCAGCTCGATGGAGGCCTGGGTCACCGGTTTGCGCGTATTGGAGCCGTTGAAGATGACGTCAGTCATCGACTCGCCGCGCAGGTTCTTCGCCGAACTCTCGCCCATCACCCAGCGCACGGCGTCGATAATGTTGGACTTACCACAGCCGTTGGGCCCCACCACCGCCGCCATATTGCTGGGGAAGCTCACAGTGGTCGGATCGACAAAGGACTTGAAGCCCGCCAGCTTGATGCACTTAAGCCGCATATCAGGTTGTTCCTCAACCTCTAGTTCAAGCCGCAAATGCAGCGGGCCCTTCGAGGCAGGCATCATAGCGATGCGAGTCTGAATTGCCTAGAAATGGAGAACTGGGAGTGCGAGGAGCGCCCGCTGCTCCATTCACCCATGAAAAAGCCACCGCAGATGGTGGCCTTTATGCGCGCTACGTGGGATGGACCCGCTCTACTCCGCCAGCTGTCTCAGGACTTCCCTAGGCATACGTCGCTTCTGATTTTCTCGCACCCAAAAGCCAAACCCCCACCCGATTGCTCGGATGGGGGTTTGGGGATAGGAGCTTGACGATGACCTACTCTCACATGGGGAAACCCCACACTACCATCGGCGATGCGTCGTTTCACTACTGAGTTCGG
>NZ_JACVAM010000004.1 GCF_014851865.1 Pseudomonas sp. PDM16 | reverse complement strand
AGGAACAGGAAAACCCTGTAGAACAGAGACTGAGATTCCAAGGGCAGTACTACGATCAGGAAACAGGGCTGCACTACAACCGGTTCAGGTACTACGATCCGGATATCGGGCGCTTCATCAGCCAGGACCCAATCGGCTTAAGGGGAGGGATCAATAACTACCAGTACGCGCCGAATCCGGTGGGGTGGATTGATCCCGTTGGATTAATAAGAAAATCTGGTAGATATCATGGTAAAAAGCCGACATACGAAAATGCTGGTCATCACGATCCTGCCTCACCTAACTTTCGTGGGGGTGGGAGTAAAACATCTATTCTTCCTTGTCACCATCGGCAATTAGCCGCAAAAGCTATTCCCGATAACGAAGGCAAGCATTGGTATGCAGTAGACGATAGAGGGATTTTTCATCGCTTTGGAAATAGTAATAACGGAAAGATGCACTGGAATGGTGATTCTGCGCAGGAAAGGGGTTTGGTTATTCCCCCGGACGTCATGAAAAGGCTTAGAGATATGATAAAAGACGGTAAGGTTGTATCTGTATGTTAAATGAATTGTCGTCATTGGGTATTAAATATGATTTTTCTCCAGCTACGGTGGGAGGATATTGCTTTGTCTCTATGTCCATCAGTGTGGATGATTTTGTTGTTGGGGACATGAGGGCAGTATCTGTTCTTGGCTTGATGGTAGGAGAGGCAGAGAAAATAGTTAGTGGCTTGCTGGCCTTAAAAGATGATAATTCTATAGATGTAGGGTTGGATTGCTTTAGTGGTTTTGGTGATCTTTTTGATTATTGTTTTGAGTGTGTTCTTGGTGGGGTTAAGGATCCGGTCAGACATAAAATATTTGGGTGGGTGGTAGATAGGACGATTGTTGCGTTCCCTTTTGCTAATGAGTGCTTCGATGGTGAAATAGGTTTTTTTTCTTACCTAGGGGGTAACAAGGGTTTTTTGATGTGGCGGGATTTTGAAACTCTGCAGATAAACAGTCGACTAATATCCTATTCGTCCTATGTTGACTTGTGGCAGGGGTTTCTTAGGGATGCTAGTGCTTTCGTTGATTAATTCGTGCATTGAAGTTCTCTCGCGTGTGCGGTAAGTCTCTGCTCGGTAACGTTGCGAGGAAATATGAAGGTATCTTTAAGGTGCCTGATTTTCTTGTTGGATGTTATCTAAAAATATGTTGGTCTCCTTGGGTTGTTCGGGTTTTAATAATTACCTTGTTTATGGTTGGTGTGGGGTGGCTTTTGATGGGTTGTTTCTGGGTTTTTCAAGGTTGGAGAAGAATTAGATAGGGTCGGTAATCTTTTTTGCATAAGGCTCTAGGCGAAAGGCTAGGGTTGTCAGGGGTGTTCGATTTTGGTTTTGGCAGAAATTAACTAATTTTTATAATCACTTAGGTGCTAATGATTGATGGGGGAGGGGTAATAGGGAGGGCTAGTAAAGTTCGTAGTAGGGGCTGTGACAATCAGATTGTTATATAGACGAGGTCACGACTGATTCGGAAACTCCCTTTTATTCTTGATGGCGTCATGGCGCTGGCTAAGTAAGGCAGTTATTTTTACCGAAGGTATTTGGCCGGCCTTGGATTGACTACGCAGAGAGCCCGATCAGCCAAAGCAGGCTGAACAAGCAGCCTCTCTAATGGCATTGCTGCAGCACTCAGCGGCCGAAATCGTTACTCGCTATTCACCTGGCTACGCGTTTTCACCAGCGACAGCACCACCCCTCCCGCCAGCAGGCCAAAGGTCACGCCGAGGGAGAGTAGGGCGGGGATCTTGCCGATGAAACCGTGTAGGAAGATCTTGCCGCCGATGAAGATCAGCACCAGCGCCAGCGCGTACTTGAGGTAGACGAAGCGGTGCATCAGCGCCGCCAGGGCGAAGTACAGCGAGCGCAGGCCGAGGATGGCAAAGATGTTCGAGGTGTAGACGATGAACGGGTCCTGGGTGATAGCGAACACCGCGGGCACGCTGTCCACGGCGAACACCAGATCGGCCAGTTCGATCAGCACCAAGGCGAGGAACAGCGGTGTAGCGTAGAGCAGGGGGCGCTCAGCGCCCGGTGGACGGCGGCGGATAAAGAAGTGGCCATCGTGCAGCTCGTCGGTCACCCGCATATGCCGGCGCAGGAAACGCAGCATGGGGTTCTGCGACAGGTCGGGGTGCTGTTCCTCGCGGCTGAACATCATCTTCACGCCGGTGAACAGCAGGAAGGCGCCGAAGAGGTAGAGAATCCACTCGAACTCCTTCACCAGCGCCGTCCCCAGGCCGATCATGATCGCCCGCAGCACGATCACCCCGATGATCCCCCAGAACAGTACCCGGTGCTGGTAACGCCGAGGGATGCCGAAGAAGCCGAAGATCATCGCCATGACGAACACGTTGTCCATCGACAGCGACTGCTCGACAAGGAAGCCAGTGTAGAACTCCAGCGCGTGCTGGCTACCGAGCTCGAACCAGACCCACAGGCCGAACAGCACGCCGACGCTGAAGTAGCCGCTGTACAGCAGCAGACTCTCGCGCATCTCGATTTCGTGCTGATCGCGGTGCAGGATGCCGAGATCGAACACCAGCAGGGCGATGACGATACCGAGGAAGCTCAGCCACAGCCAGGTAGCCGTGCCGAGCAGGGGAGTGGTGAAAAAAACGATGAGCTGATCCAAGAGCGCGCCCCTTAGCCGTTGCCATTTCAGACAATGACTCCGACATCACGGCGAGGGCTCGCCGCCAGAGGGGCCCGGCGTCACTGGCGGCCACCGACCGGCGGCCATCCAGTTACAAGGCTAGAGCGGTTCCAGGGGTTCGGCAATGTGCCTGGTGTCGCAGGAGTAGTGCCTCAGTACACCCACACTTCCACGCGGCGGTTCTTCAGGCGGCCGTCGTCACCGCTGTTGGCGGCGACCGGCATCTGTTCGCCGAGGCCGGTGATCTCACGGAAGATCACCCCGCCCTTGGACAGGTCACGGCGTACGGCCATGGCGCGCAGCTTGGACAGCAGTGCGGCGCGCTGGGGATCGCTCTTGGCGTCGCCGAAGCCGACCAGCACCACTTTCTGGCGCAGTTTGTCGTTGTTCCTCAGGTAGTCCAGTACCCGCGTCAGGTCGCGTTGGGCCTTGTTGTCCAGTTCGGCGCTGCCTTCCTGGAAACGGAAATTGACGGACAGGCGCTGGGCTTCGCCGGTCAGCTTGCGATAGTCGTCCGGCATACCGGCGGAGGGCTCCACCTTGACCGCCTGGACTGTCTGGGGGATGAAGCCGCTCTGCTCGACGATGGCCTGGCCAGCCGGGCTATGAGCGAACTGCACCAGCGACTTCACCCACTCGTTGGTGGTGCCCGGCGGGTTGTAGAGGAACAGGCGGCGGGAGAGCGGGTAATCCTCGGTAGCGATCAGTGTGGCGCTGGGCAGCATTGGCTGCGACTGGCCATCGGCGATGGCCAATGGCTTGCTCTGGCGCACGTACGGCAGACCGATGAAACCTATGCCGCCCGCGTCCTGGCTGACGCCGTCGGATAGTTGGTTGCTCGACTCGAAGCGCTTGGCATTGCCGGCCAGGCTCTTGCCGTTGGCGGCCAGAACCAGTTCCTTGAAGGTGTCGAAGGTGCCGGACTTGTCATCGCGGGCATACAGGTGGATCTCGCCCGGGTTCCCGCCGAGGGCGGCCCAGTCCTTGATCTCACCGGAGAAGATGGCGGCCAGTTGCTCGGTGGTCAGGGCCGATACCGGGTTGCCGGGGTGAACGATGATGGCCAGGCCATCAATGGCGATTACCTGCTCGGCGCCAGCACCCTGCATGTTGCCAAGTGCCTGCAAACTGGCCGCCTCGGCATCCTTGATCGGTCGCGAGGACGCTGCCAGGTCGGCGCTGCCGTCCTGTAGCGCGACGAAGCCAGTGCCCGAGCCGTGGGCCGCCACTTCGCTCTGCAGGGTACGGCCGAGCTTGTCTTCGGCCAGCACCAGTTGCTCGTTCTCGGCTGCACCGGGGGCGACGCGGATATTGCGGAAGCCCTGGCTCTCGTACAACCCACTGATCAGTGCCGGGCCGAGCTTGGCGCCGATGGTGTTGGAGCCCTGGATGCGCATGAGGGTAACGCTCTCGGCTGCGAACACCGACCAGGGCAGGGCGTAGCAGATGAAACCCAGGAACAACCATACGTAGGCATGGTTGAAGATGTGCCGATTGCTGGCTGGCAGGGCTTGCGACATTGAGCGAACACCTTGTGCTAGAGGGGTTAAGGCGTCGCGGAGATTAAGTCGAAAAGATTGCGGGGATGTGACAGGGGGCGCGACTGCGCCCCCTGGATCAGCTCAGTTCCAGCCAGATCGGCGCGTGATCGGAGGGCTTCTCCATCCCGCGCAACTCGTAATCCACTCCCCCGTCCTTGATGCGCGCCTGCAGGGCCATTGTGGTGAGAATCACATCGATACGCAGGCCACGCTTGGGCTCGTCCTCGAAGCCGCGGCTGCGGTAGTCGAACCAGCTGAAGCGGTCGTTCACCGACGGGTTCAGGTGACGGAAGCTGTCCGTCAGGCCCCAGCCCTTGAGGGTCGCCAACCATTCGCGCTCTTCCGGCAGGAAGCTGCACTTGCCGGTCTTCAGCCAGCGCAGGCGATTGGGCTCGCCGATGCCGATGTCGATGTCTTCCGGCGAGATGTTGATGTCGCCCATCACCACCAGCGCCTGGCTCGGGTCGAAGCGCTCCACCAGCAGTTGCTGCAGGTCAGCATAGAAGCGCTGCTTGGCGGGGAATTTCACGGGGTGATCGCGGCTTTCGCCCTGGGGGAAATAGCCGTTCATCACGGTCACCGGGTTGCCATGCTCGTCGGCGTAGGTGCCATAGATGAAGCGCCGTTGGGATTCCTCTCCATCGTTGGGGAAGCCCTTGTGCAGCTCCAGCGGCGCTTGGCGTGAGAGCAGGGCGACACCGTAGTGGCCCTTTTGCCCGTGGTAGTGCACGTGGTAGCCGAGCTGGCGGATTTCCGCTTCTGGGAACTGGTCGTCGGAGACCTTGGTTTCCTGCAGGCCAATCACGTCCGGCTGGTGTTTCTCGATCAGCGCCTGCAGCTGGTGCGGGCGGGCGCGCAGGCCGTTGATATTGAAAGAAACGATCTTCATGAAAGGCTTCCGGCGGTAAAAAAGGCGATGCTAGCCCAGCTCCCTCGCGACGGCCAGCGTCTGGCGAGGGTGGGGTGGCGGTGCTACCTTGGCAGGCGACCCGTCGGATGCATAACAACAAGAAATTCCTAAAAAGAGGTCAGCCTGATGCCCCATCGTACCGCCGAAGTTCGCATGCTCGACCATGGCTACAGTCGCGAGGCACGCTCCCTGCTGTACCACGCCTACCGTCACGACCCGACCTTCGCTTATCTGTTCGAGAGCGAACGCCCCGGTTTCGACCAGCGGGTGCGCGCTACCGTGCGCGAGTTGGTGCATCAGCACTTCTCCGAAGACCTGCCGGCGATAGGCCTGGTGATCGAGGAGCGGCTGGTAGGTATAGCCCTGATCGCACCACCGATCCGCCGATTGGGCATCACGGAGAGCTGGGGCTGGCGTCTGCGTATGCTGATGACCACGGGGTTTCGCTGCACCAAGCGTTATCTGGAATACCACGATGCGGTGCTTGCCTGTTTGCCACCAGGGCCATACCACGTGCTTCCGCTGATCGGTGTGCACCCGCAGTTCCAGGGCCAGCGCCTGGGAGAGCAACTGCTTGCCGCACTGCATGACTGGTGCGCCGCCGATGCAGGTTCGCAAGGCGTGGTGTTGGATACCGGCAATCCGCACTATCTGGAATTCTACAAGCGCCAGGGCTATGAGGAGATCGGTGAGGTGGCGCTAGGGCCCATTCGCGAGCACGTATTCTTCCATCCCAACCCGCAGGCGGCTCGGCAGGCCAGCGCTTGAACTCATAGCGGAGCAGCCCGCTTGCGGCTCGTGATTCGCCGCGAGCGTGCTAGCATCCGCTGCCATGAGTGTTCCAGGAAGGCTCCTCGTCGTTTTCGTTTCGTTCGTCCTCGCGTCCAGCGCCTTGGCGCAGGCCCGTCTCGACCTGCGCATCGAACCGCCCAACGGTGAGCTGAAACACAATATCGAGGGCTACGTCGGCACCTTGCAGGCCGACGATGAGACAGAGCTGCAGCGCCTGGTGCCTATCGTCGAGGCCCAGGCCCAGCGCGCTGGGGAGGCTCTGGGCTTCTACCAGGCTCGAATTGCCAGCGATGTGCGCAGCGGCCGCGACGGCCTGCGCCTGGTGCTGCGCATTACCCCAGGCGAGCCGATTCGCCTGCGTAACGTGGATATCCGCATCGTCGGCGCAGCGCAGAAACTAAAGGGGCTGCGTCTACCCTCCAGCAAGCACCTGCGTAGCGGCGCTCAGCTCAACCATGGGCACTACGAAGACGCCAAGCGGCTTATCCAGAACCAGGCCTCGCGCTATGGATTCTTCCGCGGGCACTTTACCCGGCAGAGCCTGCAGATCGATCCACAGGCCGGCGTCGCCGACATCGAACTGGTCTACGACAGTGGCCCGCGCTACCGGCTCGGCGCGGTGCGCTTCTCCGGCGATGCGCCGTTCGACGAGGAACTGCTGCAGCGCATGGTGCCATTCGAGGCTGACACCCCATACGACGCCGAGCTGATCGCCGATCTCTACCAGTCGCTGCAGGGCAGCGGCTACTTCGACAGTGTGCGGGTCGATGCCGTGCCGGCGCAGGCCAGTGGCGAGAGCATCCCGGTTGCGGTCCAGCTCACCACGCGCAAACCCCGCACCTTCGGCATCGGCGGCGGCTTTTCCACGGATGTCGGCCCGCGTGGACGCTTCAACTGGACTCGCCATTGGGCCAACCCGCAGGGGCACAGCTACGGTGTCGAGAGCGAGCTGTCGGCCCCGAGGCAGAACGTTGGTCTGTGGTACGACGTGCCGCTTGATCCGCCACTGACCGACAAGCTGCGCTTCGCCGGTGGTTACCAGTACGAGGAAATCGCCGATACCGACAGCCTCAGCAAACTGCTGAAGATCGGCCCCGAATGGCATCACCGCCTGGACAGTGGCTGGCAACAGGTGCTGTCGCTCAAGTGGCAGCGCGAGGAGTACGAGCTAGGCGACGACTCCGGGCTGAGCAACCTTGTGATGCCCGGCGCCAGCTACTCCTACCTGCAGAGCGACAACCGCCTGGACCCCAACAATGGCTATCGCATCCAGGCCGACGTGGCGGTAGCCAAGAAAGGCCTGCTGTCGGATGCTGACGTGGTCCACGGCAACCTGATGCTCAAGGGCCTGGTTACCCTGTATGAACGCCACCGCTTCCTCGGACGTCTGCAGCTGGGCGGCACCGAGACCAGCGACTACGACTCGATCCCGCCATCGCTGCGCTACTTCGCTGGCGGCGACCAGAGCGTGCGTGGCTACGACTACCAGTCGCTGTCGCCTGAGGACGACGAGGGCCGCAAGGTCGGTGGCCGCTACCTGGTCGCCGGCAGCCTGGAATACCAGTACGCCTTCGCCGAGAAGTGGCGCGCGGCAGCCTTCGTCGATCAGGGCAACGCCTTCGACTCGCTGGAAATTCCGACCCTCAAGAGCGGTGTCGGCTTCGGCATTCGCTGGGTCTCGCCGGTCGGCCCGCTGCGCCTGGACCTAGCCCGCGCGCTGGACGATGACGGCGGCTTCCGCCTGCACTTCTCCATGGGGCCGGAACTGTGAAGCGGCGCATCGCGTGGGCGGTTTTGCTCGTCGTGCTGGGCGTGACGCTGCTGCTGGCGTCGTTGCTGGGGACGACCACGGGCAGCAGTTGGCTGCTGGCGCGCCTGCCGGGTGTGGCGGTCGAGTCTTTCAGCGGCCGCCTGGGTGGTGACTGGCAGGCCGAGCGCCTGAGCTGGACCCAGGGCGAGCAGCGCGTGGAACTGCTGCGCCCCCGGCTGGAGTGGAGGCCCCGCTGCCTGCTGCGCCTGACCCTGTGCCTGCAGCGCGTCGAGGCCGAGCGGGTTGATCTGCGGTTGCCACCGACGAGCGAGGCGGACGAAGCGCCGCTCGAGCTGCCGGTGTTGCGCCTGCCGCTGGCTATCGAGCTGGAACAGGCCAGGGTTGGCCAGTTGAGCATCGACGATGCCGACCCGTTCAGCGATCTGCAGCTGAGCGCACGCTGGGTGGGCGATGGCTTGCGCATCGAGCGCGCCACGTTGCGCCAGGGCGCCTTGGCGCTGAACCTGAGTGGTCACCTGCAGCCGGAAGGCGATTGGCCGCTGCAGGCCGAGGGCACTCTCGACCTGCCGGCACCGGACGATCAGCCCTGGCGCCTGGCCCTGCGAGTAGAAGGCGAACTGCAGAAGAGCTTGGCGCTCAGTGCCGACAGCAGTGGTTACCTGGCCGGGCGCCTGACAGGCGAGGCACAGCCCCTGGCCGAGCACCTGCCTGCCAGCGCGCATATAGAGGTGGAGGCCTTCAAGGCTGTCGCCGAGTTGCCGGATACGCTGCGCCTGGAAACGCTCGTGCTGAATGGCATCGGCAACCTCGCCGAGGGTTACCGGATCGACGGTAGCGCCAGCCTGCCGGGTGACGGTGGCGCGGTGGCAGTGAAACTGCAGGGCAGGGTGGATGCCGCGGGCGCCGAGATTGCCGCGCTGCGTCTGGATGCCGGCGAGGAGCGGTACGCCGAGCTGAGCGGGCAACTGGACTGGCGAGAGGAATTTGCCGCCGAGGCTGCGCTGGACTGGCGCGACTTCCCCTGGACACGGCTGTACCCGCAGCAGACGCCACCGGCGGTGATTGCCCGCAAGCTGCAGGCACGGGCGCACTACAGCGAGGGCGCGTACCGGGGCCAGGTCGACGCCGAACTGATCGGACCTGCCGGTGATTTCAGCCTGAGCACGCCGGTCGAGGGCGACCTGAGCGTTGTGCGCTTGCCGGAACTGCAGCTACGGGCCGGGCAGGGCGAAGTGTTGGGCAGCCTGGGCCTGCGCTTTGCCGAGGGCGTCGCCTGGACGGCCGATCTGAACGTCGACCGCCTCGACCCTGCGTACTGGCTGGCCGAGCTGCCCGGCAGCCTCGCCGGCAAGTTGCTCAGCCAGGGTGAATGGCGCGCCGGCCAGCTCGCTGCCTCTGCCGATCTCGATCTCAAGGGACGGCTGCGTGGTCAGCCGGCAGCCCTGCAGCTGAAAGGCGCGGGCAACGACAACCAATGGCAGTTGGGCACGCTGGATGTTCGCCTCGGCGATAACCGGATTTACGGTGACGGGGCGCTCGATCAGCAACTCAAGGCGCAGCTGCAGCTGGCTGCGCCCCGGCTTGGCCAGCTCTGGCCAGGGCTGCGTGGCGGTCTGCAGGGCCAGCTGACTTTGGCCGGCAATCTGTCTGCACCGCAGGGCCAACTCGACCTGAACGGCCAGGGCATCGGCCTGGAGGATCGTGAGCTTCGCCAGCTGACGCTCGCCACACGCCTGGACGCGGCGCAGCGCGGCAGCCTGGCGCTGACGGCGGCTGGCATCCGGCTGGGCGATACAAGCCTCGGCACCCTGACGGCCAACGGCAGCGGCGACCGCCGGCAGCAACGCCTGAGCCTGGACCTGCAGGGAGAAAAGCTGCAGGCCGCGCTGGATTTGGATGGCTTGCTCAAACAGGAAGCCGCTGGCTGGAGCTGGAGCGGGCGGCTGGCCTCCGGCGAGCTGCGCAGCGGCGGCCAGGACTGGCGCCTGCAACAGCCGGCCAACCTCACCCGGCTGGCCGATGGCCGCCTGAGCCTGGGCGCACATTGCTGGTTGTCTGGCGAGGCAAGCCTCTGCGGCGAAGCGGCGCGCCTGGCACCGGAACCACGGCTACGCTATCGCCTGCAGGATTTCCCGCTGGCCAGCCTGGCGCCCTGGCTGCCGGAGGATTTCGCGTGGGAAGGGCAGCTCTCGGCCGAACTCGCCCTCGACCTGCCCGCCGCCGGCCCGCGAGGCGAGCTGCGGGTGAATGCCGATGGCGGGCGTTTGCGCGTGCGCGAGCAGGAGCGTTGGCTGGATTTCCCCTACCAGCAGCTGAATCTGCTCACGACCCTGAGCCCGCAGCGTATCGACAGCCGACTGGCCTTCGCCGGCGGGCCTCTCGGCACGCTCGACATGCAACTCAAGATCGACCCACGCTCGGCCAGCCGACCGCTGAGTGGCGACTTCCGTCTGGCCGGCCTCGACCTGGCCGTGGCTCGGCCATTCCTGTCCGGTGTCGAGCACCTGGCAGGGCAGCTGAATGGCAGTGGCCGCTTCAGTGGTGGCCTACTGGCGCCCCGTGTCGATGGCAGTCTGGCGCTCAGTGGCGGGGAGGTCTCCGGTGCGCAGCTGCCGCTGAGCATCGAACAGTTGACCCTGCAGGCATTGATCGCCGGCGAACAGCTGCAGTTGCGTGGAGACTGGCGCAGTGGCGAGCAGGGGCAGGGCAGCCTGACTGGCCAGATCGCCTGGGCGCAGGGCGCGCTGGACGGCGACCTGCGTCTGCGCGGGCAGCGTCTTCCGCTGCGGGTGGAACCCTATGCCGAACTGGAGGTAGAGCCCGATCTGCTTGCACGTCTGAGCGAAGGGCGCCTGGCGATCAGCGGGGCGGTGAACGTGCCACGCGGCGCGATCCGGATTCGCCAGCTGCCGCCCTCGACCGTGGCGGTGTCACAGGATGCCGAGGTGGTCGGGCGCCAGCCCACGCAGCGACAGGCGTTGCAGATGGCCATGGATGTGGATGTCAGCGTCGGACGCGACAAGCTCACCTTCGAAGGCTTCGGCCTGAATGCCGAGCTGGCCGGGCGCCTGCGCATCGGCGACAACCTCGACACGCGCGGTGAGCTCAATCTGAACAAGGGGCGCTATCGCGCCTACGGCCAGCGCCTGGACGTGCGTCGTGCACGCTTGCTGTTCACCGGTCCCATCGACCAACCGTTCCTTGATGTCGAGGCAATCCGTCGGGTCGACGACGTCACTGCAGGCCTGCGCATCAGCGGCAATGCAGCGCAGCCACGTACCCAGGTGTTCGCCGAACCGGCGATGAGCGAGGAGCAAGCGCTGTCCTACCTGGTGCTCGGCCGGCCGCTGGGTGGCAGCGGCGAGGACAGCAACCTGCTGGCCGAGGCGGCGCTAGGCCTGGGCCTGGCCGGTAGTTCGTCGATCACCGGCGATCTGGCCAGCCGCCTGGGCATCAGCGATTTCCAGCTCGACACGGTCGGCTCTGGGCAGAAGGCCAGCGTGGTGGCCAGCGGGCGCTTGTCCGAACGGCTCAGCCTGCGCTACGGCGTTGGTGTGTTCGAGCCGGCGAATACCATCGCGCTGCGTTATGACCTGACCCGCAGGCTCTATCTTGAGGCGGCCAGCGGGCTGGCCAGTTCGCTGGACCTGTTCTACAAGCGCGACTTCTGAAGCGCAGCGAATGCCTGACTGTCAAGCCAGGACATTTGCCGGCGACCGTGCTTAACTCTGTGCCCGATCCAACCTCACCCAACCAAAAAAGGACCCTCTCCATGGCTCAAGTCACCCTCAAGGGCAATCCGATCCAGGTCGAAGGCCAACTGCCGCAGGCTGGCCAACAGGCTCCGGCGTTCAGCCTGGTCGCCAAGGATCTGTCCGACGTCAGCCTCGCCAGCCTGGCCGGCAAGCGCAAGGTGCTGAACATCTTCCCGAGCATCGACACCCCGACCTGTGCCACCTCCGTGCGCAAGTTCAACGCCGAGGCCAGCGCGCTGCCCAACACCGTGGTGCTATGCATCTCCGCCGACCTGCCGTTCGCCCAGGCGCGCTTCTGCGGTGCCGAAGGCCTGGACAACGTGGTCAACCTGTCGACCATGCGTGGCGCCAATTTCCTCAAGGACTACGGTGTAGCCTTCGCCAACGGCCCGCTGGTTGGTGTTTCCGCCCGCGCCGTGGTGGTGCTGGACGAGAACGACAAGGTGCTGCACAGCGAACTGGTTGGCGAGATCGCCGATGAGCCGAACTACGCCGCTGCCCTCGCTGCCCTGAAGTAAGCGAAAGCGCGTCACCGACAACGGCCTGCCATATGCAGGCCGTTGTTTTTTCTAAATTTCCAACTTCCTGTTACGTCTATCTAGGTAAAAAGGCGGTAAAGACCCTTTGCCTGGCCGCTGGGAGTACTTATCGTTCACCTTCCCCAGGACAGTGACCCCGCGCCATGCCCGAATCCCGCAGTATTTCCAGACCTTCCCGTTCCTGGCTGATTGCCCTGATCGTTCTGCTCATCGCCCTGGTTGCCTGGTGGCTGTGGCCGAAGGCACCTGAGCAGAAGCCCGGTGGTGACTTCGGCCCCTGGGGCGGTCCGGTACCGGTGCGGCTGACCGAGGTGGGTAGCGGCGACTTCCACATCGAACTCAAGGCGCTGGGCACCGTCACGGCGCTGAACACCGTCAACGTGCGCTCGCGGGTGGATGGCGAGCTGGTCAAGGTGTTCTTCGAAGAGGGGCAACTGGTCAAGGCCGGCGACTTGCTGGCGCAGATCGACCCGCGCCCCTACCAAGTAGCGCTGCAGCAGGCCGAGGGCACCCTGGCGCAGAACCAGGCGCAGCTGAAGAACGCCGAGATCGACCTGGCGCGCTACCAGGGTCTGTTCGCCGAAGACAGCATCGCCAAGCAGACCCTCGACACCCAGCAGGCGCTGGTCGGCCAGTACAAGGGCACGGTGAAGAGCAACCAGGCTGCCGTCGCCGACGCTCGCCTCAACCTCGATTTCACCCGTATTCGCGCACCGATCACCGGCCGCCTCGGCCTGCGCCAGGTGGACCTCGGCAACCTGGTGCGCAGCAGCGACACCACGCCGCTGGTGGTGATCACCCAGGTCGAGCCGATCGCCGTCAACTTCACCCTGCCGGAGAAGGACCTGCCGCCGGTGCTGGCCAAGGTGCGCGACAACCAGAAGCTGCTGGTGCAGGCTTGGGATCGTGGCGAGCAGCAGTTGCTGGCCGAGGGCGAGCTGCACAGCCTGGACAACCAGATCGACGTGGCCACCGGCACCGTCAAGCTCAAGGGCCGCTTCAGCAATTCCGGCGAGCAGCTGTTCCCCAACCAGTTCGTCAACGTGCGCCTGCGTGTCGAGACCCGCCAGCAGGCCACGCTGATTCCGTCCGCCGCCGTGCAGTTCGGTGCCCGAGGCACCTTCGTCTTTGTCCTGGGTGCCGACGACAAGGTGCAACTGCGTGACATCAAGGTCGGTGCCAGCGATGGCGCCACCAGCCTGATCGACTCGGGCGTCAAGGTCGGCGAGCGTCTGGTGCTGGAAGGTACCGACAAGCTCAAGGAAGGCAGTCAGGTACAGGTGATCGGCAATGAGCCGGGCGCCCTGGCGCAACCGCAAGGCCAGGCCGCACAGAAGCAGGGCGCATGAACGCCTCACGCCTGTTCATCCTGCGCCCGGTCGCCACCACACTGCTGATGGTGGCGATCTTCCTTACCGGTCTGATCGCCTACCGCCTGCTGCCGGTTTCCGCGTTGCCGGAAGTCGACTACCCGACCATCCGCGTGCTCACTCTCTATCCGGGCGCCAGCCCGCAGGTGATGACCAGCGCGGTGACTGCGCCGCTGGAGCGCCAGTTCGGCCAGATGCCGGGCTTGAAGCAGATGTCGTCGACCAGTTCGGGCGGCGCCTCGGTGATTACCCTGCGCTTCACCCTGGATGTGAATCTGGATGTGGCCGAACAGGAAGTGCAGGCGGCCATCAACGCCGCCACCAACCTGTTGCCTGATGACCTGCCGGCGCCGCCGGTGTACAACAAGGTCAACCCGGCGGACACCCCGGTACTGACCCTGGCGATTCGCTCCAACACCTTGCCGCTGACCCAGGTGCACGACCTGATCGATACGCGCATGGCGCAGAAGATCGCCCAGATCAGCGGCGTCGGCCTGGTCAGCCTGGCTGGCGGCCAGCGCCCGGCCGTGCGCATCAAGGTCGACCCCGAGGCGCTGGCCAGCCACGGCCTCAACCTGGCCGACGTACGCACCCTGATCGCGGCGCAAAACGTCAACCAGCCCAAGGGCAACTTCGACGGCCCCACCCGCGTCTCGCAGCTGGACGCCAATGACCAGCTCAAGTCCGCCGCCGAATACCAGGACCTGATCCTCAAGTATGAGAACGGCGCGGCCCTGCGCCTGCGTGACGTGGCCACGGCGGAGGATGGGGCCGAGAACGAGCGTCTGGCCGCCTGGGCCGACCGCAACGAGACCGTGCTGCTGACCATCCAGCGCCAACCCGGCGCCAACGTCATCGAGGTGGTCGACCGCATCCAGAAGCTGCTGCCGCAGATCACCGCGTCGCTGCCGGCCAGCCTGGAAGTGCAAGTGCTCACCGACCGTACCCAGACCATTCGTGCGGCGGTCAAGGACGTGCAGTTCGAGCTGGTCCTGGCCATTGGCCTGGTGGTGCTGGTGACTTTCCTGTTCCTGCGCAAGGTTTCGGCCACCGTCATCCCGTCCATCGCCGTGCCGCTTTCGCTGATCGGCACCTTCGGCGTGATGTACCTGGCCGGTTTCTCGATCAACAACCTGACGCTGATGGCCCTGACCATCGCCACCGGCTTCGTGGTGGACGACGCCATCGTCATGCTGGAGAACATCGCCCGCCATCTGGAGGAGGGCGAGACACCGTTCAACGCCGCGCTCAAGGGCGCCCGGCAGATCGGCTTCACCCTGATCTCGCTGACCTTCTCGCTGATCGCCGTGCTGATCCCGCTGCTATTCATGGCCGACGTGGTCGGACGGCTGTTCCGCGAGTTCGCCATTACGCTGGCGGTGGCCATCCTGATTTCCCTGGTGGTGTCGCTGACCCTGACGCCGATGATGTGCGCACGCCTGCTCAAGGCCGAGAAGGAAGAGGAGCAGGGGCGTTTCTACAAGTCCGCCGGCGCCGTCATCGACGGCCTGATCGCGCGCTACGCAGTGGGTTTGACCTGGACCCTGCGCCACCAGGGCCTGACCCTGCTGGTGGCCATAGGCACCCTGGCGCTCACCGTGGTGCTGTACCTGGCCGTGCCCAAGGGTTTCTTCCCGGTGCAGGACACCGGGGTGATCCAGGGTATTTCCGAGGCGCCGCAGTCGATCTCCTTCAAGGCCATGAGTGAGCGCCAGCAGCGCCTGACCGCCGTGATTCTGCAGGACCCGGACGTGTCCAGCTTGTCGTCCTACATCGGCGTGGATGGCGACAACCCAACGCTGAACAGCGGCCGTCTGCTGATCAACCTCAAGCCGCACCGCGAGCGCGATGTCACCGCCAGCGAAGTGATCGAGCGCCTGCGTCCCGAGCTGGCCAAGGTGCCTGGCATCGCCCTGTACCTGCAGCCGGTGCAGGATCTGACCATCGAGGATCGGGTCAGCCGTACCCAGTTCCAGTTCAGCCTGGAGTCGCCGGACGGCAAGCTGCTGGAGGAGTGGACGCCAAAACTGATCAGCGCCCTGAGCGAGCAGCCGCAGCTGCGCGACATCGCCAGCGACCTGCAGAACCAGGGCCTGCAGGTGTTCCTCAATATCGACCGCGATGCCGCCTCGCGTCTGGGCGTCAGTGTTGGCGACATCGACGATGCGCTGTACGACGCCTTCGGCCAGCGGCAGATTTCCACTATCTTCACCCAGGCCAGCCAGTACCGCGTGGTGCTGGAGAGCAAGGGCGCCGGTGAGCTGGGTCCGCAGGCCCTGCGGCGTATCCATGTGGCCACGGCCAGCGGCGGCCAGGTGCCGCTGTCGTCCCTGGCGCGGGTGGAAGAGCGCCCGGCCAGCCTGCTGGTCAACCATATTGGCCAGTTCCCGGCGGTCACCGTGTCCTTCAACCTGGCTCCGGACGTGTCGCTGGGCGAGGCGGTCGAGGTGATCGAGCGGGTGGAGCAGGAAATTGGTATGCCGGCCGGCATCCAGAGCCAGTTCCAGGGCGCCTCGGAAGCCTTCCGCGCCTCGCTGTCGTCGACCCTGCTGCTGATCCTGGCGGCCATCGTCACCATGTACATCGTGCTGGGCGTGCTCTACGAGAGCTATATCCACCCGATCACCATTCTCTCGACGCTGCCCTCGGCCGGGGTCGGCGCGCTGCTGGCGCTGCTGCTGACCGGCAACGACCTGGGCCTGATCGCCATCATCGGCATCATCCTGCTGATCGGCATCGTCAAGAAGAACGCGATCATGATGATCGACTTCGCCCTGGAGGCCGAACGCAACCAGGGCATGGCCCCGCAGGATGCGATCTACCAGGCCGCGCTGCTGCGCTTCCGGCCGATCCTGATGACCACCCTGGCTGCGCTGTTCGGCGCCATTCCGCTGATGCTGGCCTCGGGCTCCGGCGCCGAGCTGCGTCAGCCGTTGGGCCTGGTGATGGTCGGCGGTCTGCTGCTCAGCCAGGTGCTGACCTTGTTTACCACCCCGGTGATCTACCTGGCCTTCGACCGCATGTCGCGGCGCCTGCTCGGCCGTAGCGCTTCGGGAGTGGCACTGGCGCCATGAACCTATCCGCGCCCTTTATCCGCCGGCCGGTGGCGACCCTGCTGCTGAGCCTGGCGATCATCCTCGCCGGGCTGGTCAGCTTCCGCCTGCTGTCGGTGGCGCCGCTGCCGAACATGGACTTCCCGGCCATCGTCATCAGCGCCAACCTGCCGGGCGCCAGCCCGCAGACCATGGCCTCCAGCGTCGCCACGCCGCTGGAGCGGGCCCTGGGCAGCATCGCCGGCATCAGCGAGATGACCAGCCGCAGCGCCCAGGGCAATACGCGAATCATCATCCTCTTCGAGATCGGCCGGAACGTGGATGCTGCGGCGCGCGAGGTACAGGCGGCGATCAACGCTTCGCGCAATCTGTTGCCCAGCGGCATGCGCACCATGCCGACCTACGAGAAGTTCAACCCGTCGCAGGCGCCGATCATGGTGCTGTCGCTGACTTCGCCGCAGCTGGACAAGAGCCAGCTGTACGACATGGCCTCCACGGTGATCGCGCAGAAGCTGTCGCAGGTGCAGGGCGTGGGCAAGATCGAGATCGGCGGCAGTTCGCTGCCGGCCGTGCGGGTGGAGCTGGAGCCGCGTCTGCTGGACCAGTACGGAGTGGCCCTGGACGAGGTGCGCAACGCCATCGCCGAAGCCAACCGCGACCGGCCCAAGGGTGACCTGGCCGACGCCAACCGCCACTGGCAGATCCAGGCCAACGACCAGATGCACAAGGCGGCCGAGTACCAGGACCTGATCATCCGCTACGAGAACAACGCGCCGGTGCGCCTCAGCGATGTGGCCAAGGTCCGCGACTCGGTGGAGAACCGCTACAACTCCGGCTTCTACAACGACGAGAAAGCCGTGCTGCTGGTGGTCAACCGCCAGCCGGGGGCCAACATCATCGAAACCATCGAGGATATCCGTGCCGATCTGCCGGCCCTGGAGGCGGTAATGCCCGCCAGCGCCAAGCTGGAAGTGGCGATGGACCGCTCGCCGGTGATCCGCGCCAGCCTGCACGAGGCCGAGCGCACGCTGCTGATCGCGGTGGGCCTGGTGATCCTGGTGGTGTTCCTGTTCCTCGGCCGCTGGCGCGCCTCGCTGATCCCGGCGCTGGCGGTGCCGGTGTCGCTGGTCGGTACTTTCGCGGTGATGTACCTGCTGGATTTCTCACTGAACAACCTGTCGCTGATGGCGCTGATCATCTCCACCGGCCTGGTGGTGGACGATGCCATCGTCGTGCTGGAGAACATCTCGCGACACATCGAGGCTGGTGAGAAACCCATGGCCGCGGCGTTCAAGGGCGCTCAGGAAGTGGGTTTCACCCTGCTGTCGATGAACCTGTCGCTGGTGGCGGTGTTCATGTCCATCCTGTTCATGGGCGGCATCGTCGGCAGCCTGTTCGGCGAGTTCGCCGTGACTTTGACGGCCGCCATTCTCATCTCCCTGGCTGTGTCGTTGACCCTCACGCCCATGCTCTGCGCCCGCTGGCTCAAGGCCGAGGAAGAGGAGCGCGAACCGAGTCGCCTGCAGCGCGCCGGTTCGCGTGTGCAGGAACGTGTACTGGGCTTCTACGGGCGCAGCCTGGAGTGGGCCCTGGTGCATTCCAGACTGACGCTGTTCATCCTGCTGTTGACCATCTTCGGCAACTTCTACCTGTTCGCCACGGTGCCGAAGAACCTCATGCCGGAGCAGGACACCGGTCAGTTGATCGGCTTCGTGCGTGGCGACGACGGCCTGTCGTTCCAGGTCATGCAACCGAAGATGGAACAGTTCCGCCGCGGCCTGCTGGCAGACCCGGCGATCCACAGCGTGGCTGGTTTCATCGGTGGCGAGAGCGGTATCAACAACGCCTTTCTGGTGGTGCGCCTGAAGCCTATCGCCGAGCGCGAGCAGTCGGCCCGCGAGGTGATGGACCGTTTGCGCAAGGAAATGCCCAAGGTGCCCGGCGCCCGTCTGATGCTGATGTCCGACCAGGACCTGCAGTTTGGTGGCCGTCAGGGTCGCAGCTCGGACAGCGAATACGTGCTGATGGCCAGCGAGATGGACCTGCTCAAGGAGTGGTTGCCCAAGGTGCGTGATCGCCTGGCCAGCCTGCCGGAGCTGACCGATATCGACGCCAACGAGGGTGAGGGCGCCCAGCAGATCAACCTGGTGGTGGATCGCACCACCGCCCAGCGCCTGGGCGTGGACATGGCGATGATCACCAGCGTGCTGAACAATGCTTTCAGCCAGCGGCAGATATCCACCATCTACGAGACGCTCAACCAGTACAGCGTGGTCATGGAGATGGACCCGAAATACGCTCAGTACCCCGAGGCGCTGGATCAGATCCAGGTGATCGCCGCCGATGGGGCGCGGGTTCCGCTCTCCGGCTTTTCCCGCTGGGAACGCAGCCTGGAAGAGGACCGGGTCAACCATCAGGGCCAGTTCGCCGCCGAGAGCATCGGCTACAGCCTGGCACCGGATGTGACCCAGGACCAGGCCAATGCGGCGATCCGCAAGGCAGTAGACGAGCTCAACCTGCCGACGGAGGTGCAGGGCCAGCTCGGTGGTACCGGCGGCCAGTTCGAGAAGGAGGCCCAAGGCCAGCCGGTGATGATCCTGATCGCCCTGCTGGTGGTGTACATCGTCCTGGGCATCCTCTACGAGAGCTACATCCACCCGTTGACCATCCTCTCCACGCTGCCCTCGGCTGGCGTCGGCGCACTGGCGGCGATACTGCTCACCGGCGGCGAGTTCAGCATGGTCTCGCTGCTCGGCCTGTTCCTGTTGATCGGCGTGGTGAAGAAGAACGCCATCCTGATGATCGACCTGGCCCTGGAACTGGAGCGCAACGAGCACCTGACCCCGCAGGAGTCGATCCGCCGTGCCTGCCTGCTGCGCTTCCGGCCGATCATGATGACCACCCTGGCCGCCATGCTCGGCGCACTGCCGCTGCTGCTGGGCCAGGCCGAAGGCGCCGAGATGCGCCAGCCGCTGGGCCTGGCCATCGTCGGCGGCCTGGTGCTCAGCCAGTTGCTCACTCTCTACACCACCCCGGTGGTCTACCTGTATCTCGACCGCCTGCGCCATCGGGTCAACCGCTGGCGTGGTGTGCGCACTGACGCCGCTCTGGAAACTCCGCTATGAAGTCCGCATTGCCTCGTATTTCCTTCCTGTTCGCTGCCCTGGCCATGGCCGGTTGCGCTGTCGGCCCGGATTACCTGCGCCCGCAGAGCGCGCCCTCGGCCGAGTTCAAGCAGGCCGCCGGTTGGAAGGCCGCCGCGCCGGCGGACACCGCACTGCGTGGCGACTGGTGGAAGCTTTACGGCGACGCCGAGCTGGATGGGCTGATCGAGCGCCTCAACGCCGACAACCAGAACCTTGCCAGCGCGGAGGCCAAGTACCGCCAGGCGCGAGCGCTGGTGCGTGGTGCGAGGGCAGGCTTTTTCCCGACTGTCGGCTTCAACACCGGCGTGACCCGTGCGGGTCAGGGTGGTGGCGACAGCACCATCAGTACCAACGACGGCGTGAGCGTCAGCGGCGCCAATGCCTCGAACGTATCCAAGAGCTACGAGGCCAGCCTCGGCGTGAGTTGGGAGCTGGACCTGTGGGGCAAGCTGCGCCGTCAGCTGGAGTCGGAGAATGCCGGGCTCGACGCCAGCGTCGCCGACCTGGCAGCCGTGCGCCTCAGCCAGCAGTCCGAACTGGTGCAGAACTACCTGCAGCTGCGGGTGATGGACCAGCAGAAACGCTTGCTCGACGAGACCGTGGCGGCCTACAAGCAGGCCTACCGGATCGCCGAGAACCAGTACAAGGCTGGCATCGTGCCGAAGTCCGATGTGACCCAGGCGCTGACCCAGCTCAAGGGCACGGAGGCCGAGGCGGTGGACCTGGAATACCAGCGTGCCCAGCTGGAGCACGCCATTGCCGTGCTGGTCGGCGTGGCACCGTCCGAGTTCGGGCTGGCGGTACGCGAGGACGTGCCGGCACTGCCGAGCGTGCCGGTCAGCCTGCCTTCGACCTTGTTGGAGCGCCGCCCGGACGTGGCTGCCGCCGAACGCCGGGTGATGGCCGCCAACGCCGAGATCGGCGTGGCCAAGGCCGCCTACTATCCAGAACTGAGCCTGTCCGCCACCGGCGGCTACCGCAGCGGTGGCCTGGACAACTGGATCAGCTCGCCGAACCGCTTCTGGTCCATCGGCCCGTCCTTCGCCCTCAACCTGTTCGACGGCGGCCTGATCCGCTCCCGAGTCGAACAAGCCGAGGCCAGCTACGACCAGACCGTGGCCGACTACCGGCAGACGGTGCTGGGCAGCTTCCGCGAAGTGGAGGATTACCTGGTGCAGTTGGCCGTGCTGGAGCGCGAGGCGGTGGTGCAGCAGGAGGCGCTGGATGCCGCCCGCGAATCGCTGCGGCTGATGCTCAACCAGTACCGTGCCGGTACCGTGGAGTTCACTGACGTGGTCAGCGTGCAGACCACAGCATTGTCCAACGAGCGCACCCGCCTGACCCTGCAGGGCAGCCGCCTGACCGCCAGTGTGCAGCTGGTGGCGGCGCTCGGTGGTGGTTGGCAGGGACTGCCGGAGGAAGAATAAGACGCCATCTACAGATGCCGGGCTGTCCGGCATCTGTAGATGGGCCTTTTGCTCAGGGCCGGATGGTTCCCTCGATCCGCACGATCTTCGGCTCACCGTCGATCAGGCGTAGGCTGACGGTCTCGTGCATGCCGGTGCTCATCTCCCGCCCCTGGATGCTCAGGGTCTCCTTGGTGACGTCCTTGACCGTGGCGCTCTGGCCATCGTTGGCAATCTCGATCGATTCGATATCCACCTCCATGCGATAGCTGTCCAGCCCGCTCCAGCCCTGCTTGAGCAGCTGGCGATACTTGTCCGCGTCGAGCTCGATGCTGCCGTTGGGGGCGCTGATATGGATGCGCACGTCGTCGCTCATGTAGGACAGCGTGGCGTCGATGTCGCGCTGCGAGTTGGCGGCAGTCACCTGATCGTACAGGTGGCGAACACTGCTCTCGGTCAGTGCGGAGTCGGCGTGAGCCAGTGGGGCGAACAGGCAGAACAGAGACAGTGCGAGCTTTTTCATCGACCTTCCTTGTGGGGTGCCCCCGACACGAGGGCGATGTGCCGATGCTAGCGGCATCGTGCTGACGAAAGGAACCCCACGGTCGCGGGTTGTGGATCAGTCGCGGTCTGGTGCGCCCAGTGGGAAGAATGCCCGGTACGGCCGCGCTTCCTCCACCGCACGAGCGAAAGATGGCCGTTGTAGCAGGCGCTGGCGATAGGTACGCACGGTCGAGAAGGCCTCGGCTATCGGCAGGGTCCAGTCTGCGTAGAACAGGAACGGCGCCGCGGCGCAGTCGGCCAAGCTGAAGTGCTCGCCGGCTGCCCAGGTGCGTCCCTGCAGTCGCTGCTCCAGCCAGGCGTAGGCAGTGGCCAGCATCTGCCGCGCCTCGTTCACGGCGTAGGCATCGCGGTTTTGCTCTTGGCGCAGAGCATCGAATACGCACTTCTGCTGAGGCGTGGAGATGTAGTTGTCGAACACCCGATCCATCAGGCGCACTTCCAGAGCCTGAACCGGGTCTTCGGGGATCAGCCGCACCGGCCCGGGGCGGTGCAGTTGCAGGTGTTCGATGATGACACTCGATTCCAGCACCACTTGGCCTTCATCCAGCAGCAACGGAAAGCGTTGCAGCGGCCACAGCTCGGCCAGACGCTGCATGTTCTGCGGCTGCTCCGGCGCCAGCAGGCGATATTCGAAGGGCGTGCCGTTCTCGTAGAGGGCGATCAGCACCTTCTGGCAGTAGGAAGAGAAGGGGTGGGCGAAGAGTTCCAGGGCCATGTTGCGCGTCTCCGTGGGATGGGCTTGCTACTGGTCGAATGGCGCCCGGCTCAATCGACAGCCGTCGTGCTTTCTCGCAACACTTCCTCGGCCAGCCAATCCAGCAGTGCCTTGACCGCCGGCTGGCGCTCGCGGCCTGGCACGCACAGCGCCAGGTACGGCGCACCGGGCAGGCTGATATCGGCGTGATACGGGCGCAGCAGGCCGCTGGCCAGGCTGTCCGACACCAGCACCGAGCTGGCCAGTACCAGACCCTGGCCGGCAATGGCCGCCTGCAGGGCGTAGTGCTCGTCTGGATAGTCGCGACGGGTGGCTGCGAGCACCCAGTTCTCGCCAGCCTGTTCAGCCCAGCTCTCCCAGACTGGCAGACCGGACATCGGCGCGTCCCAGCCAACACCGATCAGGTCCGGGCGCCGCTGCGGCATGTCTTCCAGCAACTGCGGCGCGGCGTAGGCAGCGAAGTGTTCGCCCATCAGCTGTTGTTGGTGCAGTTGCGGGTATTCGCCCAGCCCGCAGCGAATCACTAGGTCGAGGCTGGCGTCGCGCTCCAGTTCGACCAGCTCGTTGCTGGTTTCGATGCGTACGCGGATGCCGGGATGGCGTCGATAGAAGCGACCCAGGCGTGGTACCAGCCAAAGCGCGGCGAAGGCTGGCATGGTGTTGAGGCTGACGCACTGCTCGCCACTCGGTGGCCTCAGGGTGTTGAGGCTGCGGTCGATCTCCATGAAGGCGCCGTGCAGGCTGCGTTGCAGTTTCTCGCCGGCTTCGCTCAAGCGCACACCGCGTCCCAGGCGCTCGAACAGCAGAGTGCCGAGCCATTGCTCAAGGCCACGGATCTGATGCGATACGGCGGTAGGGGTGACGTTCAGCTCCATCGCGGCAGCGCGGAAGCTGGCCAGGCGGGCTGCTGATTCGAAGGTACGCAGGGCGGTAAGGGGAAGGCGGGCGAACATCGGTAGCTCGGTATCAGGTGAGTTGAATTCATCCAGGCAAACTATAGGTCATTTGTACCAGCTTCCCGGCACACATAGATTGCCTGGCACTGAGGCTGCCGAATGGAACCGATCCGAAGCCGAACCGGCGCCCAGCTATATCGGAAAGGTGAGGTGAATTATGCAAGGCGCGAAGCGGAAAGTGGTTCAGGCATTGCTCTACGAACTGGTCGCAGCCCTGTTCGTCTCGCCGGTGATTGCCTGGGGCTTCGACGAGAGCCTGGTCTACTCCGGTACCCTGGCACTGCTGCTATCGCTGGTAGCGCTGAGCTGGAACATGGCGTTCAACAGCCTGTTCGAGCACTGGGAGGCACGGCAGAGGCGGCGTACCCGTACGCTGGGGCGGCGTCTGTTGCACGCCCTGGGCTTCGAGGGTGGTCTGGCGTTGCTGCTGATACCTCTCATGGCCTGGTGGCTGACCATCTCGTGGCTGGAAGCGCTGATTGCCGACATGGGCCTGCTGCTGTTCTTCTTTTTCTATGCCTTTGCGTTCCAATGGGCATTCGATCTGCTATTCGGTGTGCCTGACTCCGCTCAGCAGGAGGTAGAGCCCGGCAGGCTTGGCGTCGTGGATTGAGTTGCAGACGGGGCTGATCGATAGAGCGGCCGTTGAGCAGAGAATAAAAAAAGCCCGGCCATGAGGCCGGGCAAGGCAGTGCTCCGCAGGAGCGAAGGGGGGATCAAGCAGTCGCTGCCAGCAGGCTGATCTGCTGCAGTGCCGCCACCTCGCCGATCACCAGGATCGCCGGGCTCTTCAACTGGAAATCGAGCGCCGCCTGCTGCATGTCGGCCAGGGTGCTGCGGCATTCGCGTTGTTGTGGCAGCGAGGCGTTTTCGATCATCGCCACCGGCATGTCGCCGCGCATGCCGCCGGTCAGCAGGCTGTCGCGTACCTCTGGCAGCTTGGCCACGCCCATGTACACCACCAGCGTGGTGCCGCCTTGGGCCAGCGCCTGCCAGTTCAACGTGCTGTCATCCTGAGTGTGGGCGGTGACCAGGGTCACGCCGCGGGCCACGCCGCGCAAGGTCAGGGGGATGCCGCAGTTGGTGGCGCCGGCCAGGCCTGCAGTGATGCCGTTGACCATCTCCACCTCGATGCCATGTTCGGCCAGCCAGTCGGCTTCCTCGCTGCCGCGGCCGAAGATGCAGGGGTCTCCACCTTTCAGGCGCACCACGCATTTGCCCTGGCGCGCATAACGCAGCATCAGGCGATGGATGAAGGCCTGTGGGGTGGAGCGGCAGCCGCCGCGCTTGCCCACCGGCACTACACGGGCATTGGGGCAGTGCTCCAGTACGGCCGGGTTGACCAGATCGTCGATCATCACGATCTCAGCCTGGTTGAGGGCCTTCACGGCCTTCAGTGTCAGTAGCTCGGGGTCGCCGGGGCCGGCACCCACCAGCCAGACTTTTGCGCTCATGTTCGAATCCTCATACTCAGGCAATGGCCGCCACTGGCTGCTTGGCCAGCAGTCTCTTGATCTCGGGGACGCAGGAACCGCAACTTGTGCCGCACTTGAGCTCACGCTTCAACCCGTCTAGATCAAGGTTTTGCGCGATCCCGGCACAAATGTCGTCCTCGCTGACGTTCATGCAGTTGCACACCACCTTGCTGGCCTTGCGCCCGCCCCCCGGTGGCGTGGCCAGGGGCGCCAGCAGCCAGCGGCGCAGATCCATATCGGTGGTGCCCTGTAGCCACAGCCCCTTGAGCCAGTCGCGAGCAGCCGTTTCACCGGCCAGGCGCACGGCGACGATGCGACCTTCTTCGATGCGTACCCGCTTGCCCACGCCACGTTTCGTGTCGTCGTAGGCCATCACCGGGCCCTGGTCGACGCCCAGCAGGGCATCGATCTGCGCCAGCAGCGCGGCGTCCGGTGCCGACTCCGCGGCGGCACGAATCAGCAGAGCGGGGCGCTCCTCTCGGCCGGTCGGCGCCAGGTTGGCATAGGCGAAGCCCTCGAACAGTGGGCGCAAGGCCTCGAAGCGACGCTGCACGTCCTCTTCCACCAGGGCGAACAGCTGCCAGGGCAAATCGGCCTTCTGCACCTCGACGCTGCTGATCTTCAGTTCCGGCTGCTTGGACAGAGGGTCGAAGGCCGGCTGAGTCAGCACGTTGGTGCCCAGGCCCTTGAGGAAGCGGTCGCCCCAGTGCATCGGCAAATACGCCTGGCCAGGACGCAGGGTGTCGTCGGACTGTACCGGCAGCACCAGACCGCCGCGGCGGCTGCGCAGTTGTACTAGATCACCGGACTGCAGGCCGCGCTGGCGCAGCTCGCCCGGGTGGAGGCCGAGTACCGCCTCCGACACGTGGCCGAACAGGCGGGCGGCGGTGCCGGTGCGGCTCATGCCGTGCCACTGGTCGCGCAGGCGGCCGGTATTCAGCAGCAGGGGGAAATCCGCATCGTGCGCCTCGCGTGGTGGCTGATAGGCATCGGCGATGAAGCGCGCACGGCCGCTGGCGGTGGGAAATATCCCATTCCCGTACAGCCGCGCGGTGCCCTGCTGGGCACCGGCCGGGAAGGGCCATTGTTGCGGACCTTGGTCGTCCAGAATGGCGTAGCTGAGACCGGAAAGATCCAGGTCGCGGCCTTGGGTCAGGTGTTTGTACTCCTCGAACAGCGCCTGCGCGCTATCGAAGTCGAACAGGCTGGGCAGGCCGGGGCGTAGCTGTTGTTCCAGGCGACGGGCGAAGTCACAGACGATCGCCCAGTCCGGCCGCGCCTCTGCGGGCGCTGGCACGGCGCGGCGCACATGGGTGATGCGCCGCTCGGAGTTGGTCACGCTGCCTTCTTTTTCTCCCCAACTGGCGGCCGGGAGCAGGAGGTCGGCGTACTTGCAGGTTTCGGTGGTGAAGAAGGCTTCCTGCACCACCACGAAGGGACAAACGGCCAGGGCCTCGTGGACTTTCTGCTGGTCCGGCAGGGATTGCGCCGGGTTGGTACAGGCGATCCACAGGGCCTTGATCTTGCCTTCGCGCACCGCGTCGAACAGCTCGATGGCGGACAGGCCGGTGCTCTCCGGCAGGCTGTCGACGCCCCAGTAACGGGCGACTTCGGCGCGGTGTTCGGCGTTGCCGGCCTCGCGGTGGCCGGGCAGCAGGTTGCTCAGGCTACCGGTCTCCCGGCCGCCCATGGCGTTGGGCTGGCCGGTAAGCGAGAACGGGCCGGCTCCGATCTTGCCGATCTGCCCGGTGGCCAGGTGCAGGTTGATCAGCGCGCTGTTCTTGGCTGAGCCGGCAGTGGACTGGTTGAGACCCATGCACCACAGCGACAGGAATGCAGGTGACTTACCGATCAGTTCTGCGGCGCGGCGCAGGTCGGCTTCGTCAATGCCGCACAGGTGCGCCACTTCGCTCGGCGGATAGTCGGCGGCCAGCTCGCGCAGGGTGTCGAAACCTTCGGTGTGCGTCTCGATATAGGCGATGTCATAGCTGCCGTCCGCCAGCAGCAGGTGCAGCAGGCCGTGGAACAGGGCCACGTCGGTGCCCGGGGCGATGGCCAGGTGCAGATCGGCCAGCTCGCAGGTATCGGTGCGGCGTGGGTCGACCACGATGATCTTCATCTCCGGCCGCGCGGCCTTGGCTGCTTCCAGACGACGGAACAGGATCGGGTGGGCGTAAGCCATGTTGCTGCCGGCGATCAGCAGGCAGTCGGCCAGCTCGATGTCTTCGTAGCTGCACGGCGGGGCATCGGCGCCCAGGCTGCGCTTGTAGCCGACCACGGCCGAGGACATGCACAGGCGCGAGTTGGAGTCGATGTTGTTGGTGCCGACCAGGGCGCGCGCCAGCTTGTTGAAGGCGTAGTAGTCCTCGGTCAGCAACTGGCCGGAGACGTAGAAGGCGACGCTGTCCGGGCCGTGCTCGCGGAGGGTCTCGGCGAACACGCTGGCGGCGTGATCCAGAGCGCTGTCCCAGCCGCTGCGAGCACGGGCCAGGCCCTTGCCCAGGCGTAACTCGGGATACAGGGCGCGGGCGTCCAGATCGCCGGTCAGGTGCAGGGTCGAGCCCTTGCTGCACAGCTTTCCGTGATTCGCCGGGTGACTGGGATCGCCCTGCACGCCATGGATGCGCTCGCCGTCGTGCTCGATCAGTACGCCGCAGCCCACGCCGCAGTAGCAGCAGGTGGCGGCGGTGATCCGGTTCGAATGCGGCAGGGTGTCAGGCATGGGCGGCGTCCTGGGCCAGGCCGGCCGCATCGACACTGGCCTGGCCGAACATCAGGTGGTCGCGCACGCTGCTGATATCAGCCCCCTCACGGATCTGCTGGAAATACCAGCTGCCGTCCAGGGTGTCGCCATACAGGCAGCCACCGACCAGCACGTCGTCCTTGATCACCAGCTTCTTGTACACGCTGCCGAGCGGGTCGGTGAGGGTGATGGTCTCGGTGTCATCACCACCCATGAAATTGCCGGCGGAGAACAGGTCGATGCCGGTGACCTTGAGCTTGGTGGAGATCACCGAACCCTGATAGCGGGCGGTGCCGAGCATGGCCAGGTGATTGGCGCAGACCTTGGCCTGTTCGAACAGTGGCGCCACCAGGCCATAGGCGATCCCGCGGTGGTTGGCGCATTCGCCGACGGCATACACCCGCGGGTCGTAGGTCTGCAGGGTGTCGTCGACCAGGATGCCGCGGTTGCAGGGGATGCCCGCTTTCTCGGCCAGTTCGAAGTTGGGGCGAATGCCGGCGGCCATTACCACCAGGTCGGCGGGGATCACGTCGCCGCCTTTGAACTGCACGGCGCAGACCCGGCCGTTGCCGTAGTCCAGCAGCTCCTCGGTCTGTTCGTTGAGGCGGAAGTGGATACCGCGCTCCTCCAGCGCCTGCTGCAGCAACTTGCCGGCGGTCTTGTCCAGCTGGCGCTCCAGCAGCCAATCGGCCAGGTGCACCACGGTCACGTCCATACCGCGCTGACGCAGGCCGTTGGCTGCCTCCAGGCCGAGCAGGCCGCCGCCGATCACCACTGCATGGCTGTGAGTACGGGCGGTTTGCATCATCAGTTCGGTGTCGGCGATGTCGCGGTAGGCGATCACACCCTGCAGGCGGTTGCCGGGCACTGGTGGCATGAACGGAGTGGAGCCGGTGGCCAGGATCAGCCGGTCGTAGTGGGCCGTGCTGCCATCGTCGGCGATGACCACGCGCTTCTTGCGATCGATGCTCACCACCTTGCGGCCCAGGCGCAGGTCGATACCGTGCTGCTCGTACCAGTCGAGGCCGTTGAGCACGATGTCGGCGAAGGTCTGCTCACCAGCCAGCACCGGCGACAGCAGGATGCGGTTGTAGTTGGGGTGCGGCTCGGCGCCGAACACGGTGATCTCGTAGAGGTCCGGGGCGAGCTTGAGCAGCTCCTCCAGGGTTCTGACTCCGGCCATGCCGTTGCCTACCATCACCAGCTTGAGTTTGTTCATGCCGGTTCTCTCCTGTTGAAATCACGGAAAAATAAAAAAGGCGTCCCGCCAGTTGCCTAGCGAGGACGCCTTTGTCCAGGTCCCGATCGAGCGGGAGGGCACCGTCTTCCGCGTTGAGGGCGGTGCCTTTATCAGATTGTCGAAGTGTCTTTTGCAGTCCTCGTGCCAACTCATGAAACAGCGGTGTTATAGGGGCTGAATGCCCGCTGGCGCAGCCATACCTCTTGTTGTCGCACCTGATTGGTACGCTCTGCGTCGTTGTGGTGCGGGCTTCACGGCTGGTTCTGCATCTGCGATGCCGTCCACCGCACCAGCTGCTCGGCGAGCTGGTCGCCAGCCTGGCCGAAGGCGGCTACTACCGCCGGAATCTCCACCGCATCGCTGGGCTGGCGCACGACGAAGCTATGACTGGCAACAACCCGCTGGGTGCTGGAGCGTACCAAGCGGGCATCGAGCCGTATCGCGATCTCCGGCTTGCCGCCGCGGTACTCGCTCTGGAAGGCCAGCAGGTTGCCGACCAGCAGGAAGTCGCTCTGCAGGTGCTGCTCTGCGCTACTCAAGGTGGCGAAGCGCCCATCGGCCTGGAATGCCTCCAGCAGGCGGTCGCGCAGCAGCGCCGGGGCCGGATCGCTCCAGCGAGCCCCCTTGTAGCTGCTGATCTCGCTGCCTTGGGGAATGACGGCGATCCGCGTGCTGTCCAGCACCAGGCGGGCCTGCGGACGGGCGATGCCCAGCGAATGGGGAAGCGGTGCGGCACGGTCGCTCGCCTGTGCCTGCGACGAGGGCAGGAGGAAGGTTTGCACGGGCTCCGCGTCGGGCAGCAGCGAGCAGCCACCAAGCAGCGCCAGCGTGGCCAGGCAGAGGGAAAGCAGGGGCCGTGTCATGGCTGGAACTCCTTGTTCTGTTGCCGATCCAGCAGTACCGCGCCGGGATTGTCGGAAAGCCTCTGAGTCATCTGTCGCAGCGAGGCCAGCGTGCTGCGCAATTCGAGGATGGCCGGACCGATCTCGCCGATGCCCTGCAGGCCGCCACCGAGCGCGTCCTGATTGCGCGAGAGCAGTTGCTCCAGGTTGGCGCTGGTGCGCTCCAGCGATGCCATGGTCTGCGCGGCACTGTCCATCACGCTGCGGCCCTGCTGGTCGAGCAATTCGTTGGCATCGCCCATGGTCCGGTTGGTCCGCTGCAGCAGCAGGCTCGCCTGGCGGCTGGTCTCGGCCAGTTCGGTCAGAGTCTGACGAATCTCCCCACGCTGGCTCGCCACTGCGCCGGCGGTCTGCTCCAGGCTGGCCAGGGTGCTGCCGACCCGCTCGATGTTCTCGCTGGAAAACATGCGGTTGGCGTTGGCGAGCAGGTGGTTGATGTTGGTGACCAGATCTTCGCCGTTGGTGAGCAGGCGTGACAGGGGCGACGGGTCGGCGACTATCACCGTCGGCCGGTCGTTGCGAGTGGCGAGGGCTGGGCTGGTCGGCGTTCCGCCGTAGAGCTGGATCACCGCACCGCCTGTGATGCTGGTCAGAGCCAGCCGTGCGTGGGTGTTCTCCTTGATCGGCGTATCCTCACCCACGCGTACGATGGCCTGCACCTGCCGTGGGTCCTGCGGGTCCAGGTGCAGGCTGACCACGTCTCCGACCTTGATGCCGCTGTACTGCACGCTGCTACCCACCGAGAGGCCGTTGACCGCCTCCTTGAATACCACTTCGTAGAGCTTGAACTCCCGGTCGATGCTGGACTTGCCCATCCAGAGAGCGAACAGCAGCGCGCTGCCGACCGCCAGGACGGTGAAGAGGCCGATCAGCACATGGTGTGCACGGGTTTCCATCATGGGTTCTCCCTGTTCGTGGCCTGGCTGGCCGCGCGGCCGCGGGGGCCGTGAAAGTATTCGCGAATCCAGGCGTCATCGGTCGCCTCGACCACCGGCAGGCGGTCGGCGACCAGAACCTTCTTCTGCGACAGCACCGCGACCCGGTCGCAGATGCTGTAGAGCGTATCGAGGTCGTGAGTGACCAGAAATACACTCAGGCCCAGCGCATCGCGCAGGGTGAGGATCAACTGGTCGAACGCGGCGGCGCCGATGGGATCGAGCCCCGCGGTGGGTTCGTCGAGGAAGAGGATTTCCGGGTCCAGCGCAATAGCGCGCGCTAGCGCGGCCCGCTTGACCATGCCGCCTGACAGTGAGTCCGGATATTTGTCGCCGGCACTGGCGGGCAAACCGGCCAACGCGACCTTCACCCGCGCCAGGCACTCGGCATCGCGTCGGCTCAGGCCGGCGTGTTCGATCAGTGGCAAGGCGATGTTCTCGATCACCGTCAGCGACGAGAACAGCGCGCCGCGCTGGAACAGCACGCCAAAGCGGCGTTCCAGCTGTGACCGTCGTTCGGGGCGTGCTTCCAGCAGGTTATCGCCGAACACCTTGATGCTGCCAGCGGCAGGGCGCAGCAGGCCGACGATGCTGCGCAGCAGTACCGACTTGCCAGTGCCTGACCCACCGACCACCCCGAGTACCTCGCCACGCCTGATGTCCAGATCGAGGTCGTTGTGCACTACCTGTGTGCCGAACTGGTTACGCAGCGCGCGTACCTGTACCAGTGCCTCGTTCACCAGCCCATCTCCATGAAGAACATTGCCGCCAGTGCGTCGAGCAGGATCACCATGAATATCGACTGCACCACGGCCGAGGTGGTGTGATCGCCGACCGACTTGGCGCTACCTCCGGACTTGAAGCCCTCGAGGCAGCCGATGATGGCGATGATGAATGCGAAGAACGGCGCCTTGGCCAGGCCCACGAAGAGGTGTTGAACCGGCACCTCGGACTGCAGGATACCGAGGAACAGCGTGGGCGAGATGTCCAGCATCAGGGCGCTGACCACGCCACCGCCGAGGATGCCGGACAGGATGGCGATGAAGGTGAGGATTGGCAGGCTGATCATCATCGCCAGGATGCGCGGCAGCACCAGCAGTTCCATGGGGTTGAGGCCGAGCACGCGGATCGCGTCTATTTCCTCGTTGGCCTTCATTGAGCCGATCTGTGCAGTGAAGGCGCTGGCGGTTCGGCCGGCCATGAGGATGGCGGTCAGCAGCACGCCGAATTCGCGCAGAAAGGAGAAGGCCACCAGATGCACGGTGTAGATGGTGGCTCCGAAGTTGGCCAGCACCGTGGCACCGAGGAACGCTACCACCGCTCCGACCATGAAGGTCAACAGCACGATGATGGGGATGGCGTTCAACCCGGTCTGTTCGATGTGGGCGACCAGGGAGGTGACACGCCAGCGGCGGGGTTGCAGCAGCGTGCGGGCAAGGCTCTCCAGTGCCAGGCCAATGAAGCCGAGCAGGGCGCGCCCTCGGTCCCACAGGCCGGTCATGGTGACGCCGACTTCTTCCAGGACTTCGTAGGCGGCGGACTGGTGGGCGGCCCCGGGCGACTCCGGACATTCCTGTAGCGCCTCGCCAACGGTGTGCAGCAGTGCCAGGCGTTCGGGGGTGAGTTCGGGGTTCTGTCGTGCGAGAGATGTCAGTCTTTCGCTGCCCAGCCAGCGCCCCAGTAGCGCAGCTCCGGCGGTATCCAGCTGCCCCAGCAGGGAGAAATCTAGAGGCTGATCAGGCGCCAGGGTCCCCAGGCGGCTCAGTTCCGCCTGCAGATGGCTGTAGTGACCCAGGGTCCAGTCCCCACTGATCTGCCAGCGGGGCGGGGAGTGTGCGGTGTCCTGAACGATGCTGCCGATTTCCGACATGGGCTTCCTGCTGTGTGCTCGAGCGGCCCCGAATGTGAGCGAGCGGGGTGCCAGGCGCAAGTCTTCGGATGTCGCAGGATGTCACGTGAACAGCAGGAGGAGAAGGATGAGATTCACCAGCAAGGAGCACAACGCGACCGTACGCCAGACCTTCAGCGGCTCGCGCTCCAGCAGGGGGCGAGGGCGTACGTTGAGCGCCTGGCGCTCGCCCTGTTCGAGCACCAGCAGCCACTCCTCGGCGGTCTCGAAGCGCTCTTCCGGACTGGCGGCCACGGCGCGCAGCAGGCAGTCGTCGAGCCAGGCGGGCAGGTCCGGGCGGTAGCGGCTGGGCGCGGCCGGCTTGCCGAAGCGCGGGTGCTGGAAGGCCTCGATCTCGCCGTAGGGATAGTGCCCGGTGAGCAGGCGGTAGAGGGTGATGCCGGCGGCGTAGAGGTCCTGCTGGCAATCCGGCGCGGCGCCGGCGAAGGCCTCGGGGGCGATGTAGCTGGGCGTACCGGGCAGGGCGTGCTGTTCATCGCGCGACAGGCCGGGACAGTAGGCCAGGCCGAAGTCGAGCAGGCGCAGCTCGCCGTCGTCGCACCAGAGCAGGTTCTCCGGCTTGATGTCGCGGTGCAGGATGTTGCGCCGGTGCAGCAGGCCGAGGGCCTTGAGCAGGCGCGGGGCCAGGTCCAGCCATTCCGGCAGGCCCAGTTGGCCGCTCAGGCGCAGGTGCTCGGCCAGGGTCTGGCCGGCGTATTCGCGCTGCACGTAGTACAGATGCTGGCGCTGTGGCAGCGGGTGCGCCTCGGCGAAATGGCGGCCGGCGACGCGGCGCAGGAACCATTCCTCCAGCAGCAGGGCCGAGCCGGCCTGGGCCTCGTCGTGGCGGCTGGCTGGCAGGGTCTTGAGCAGCCAGCGCCGGGCCTGGGTGTCGCGCACCCGGTACACCAGCGACTGGCGCGACTCGCCGAGCAGGCGCTCGATCTGCCAGCCCTCGAATTCCTGGCCCTCACGCAGCCTGGGCGGCAGCGGCCATTGCTGCAGCTGGGCCAGGGTGTCGGCCAGGTCGTTGTCCGGTAGGGCGTCGACCTGCACCAGCACGGCGCTGGCATTGTCCTGGCTGCCGGCCAGGTGCGCCGCGGCGACCAGCGCCTGGCAGGCGGCGGCCGGGTCGCTCTCGTCCAGCAGTAGGCTACGGATGCCGGAGTCGCCCAGCGTCGACCACACGCCATCGCTGACCAGCAGGTAGCGCTCGTCCTCACGCAACTCGCCTTCCAGGTAGTCGACCACCAGGTGCTGATCCAGGCCCAGGGCGCGCTTGAGCACGTGCTGCATGCCCGGCTGCTCCCACACGTGGTCCTCGCTCAAGCGCTCCAGCTGGCCGGCGTGCAGGCGATAGACGCGGCAATCACCGACATGCGCCAGGGTGAAGCGGCGACCGCGCAGGACCAGCGCCGAGAGGGTGGTGAGCAGCGGTTGGCCGCCACCATTGGCCTGTAGCCAGCGGTTATGCGCGACCAGCAGGCGGTCCAGTGCCTGGGGCACGGCCCAGGTCTCGGGCGTCGAGTAGTAGTCCAGCGCCAGGGCCTGCAGGGTGGCACGGGCGGCCAGGCCGCCGTCTGCGCACTGGCTGACGCCATCGGCCAGGGAGAACAGGAAGCCCTTGCTGGCCGCCAGCGTCGGCGCAGGGGTGACCACGCGGATGGCGTCCTGGTTCTCCGTGCGCGGGCCGGTAGCGCTTGCTTCGCCGAAACTCAGTTGCAGGGCCATGCGGGCTCTCATGGGCAAGGGCGCCACATGGCGCCCGAAGGTGTGCAAGTCGGTTGAGACAAAGGCCGGGCCGGTGCGCCCCAAGGAGCGTCGCCACTCCACCTTTCCTGACCAGTGCGCGAGCCGCCGCCGGCCCGGCCTTTGTCGCAACCGTCCTCTTCAGTGATGCCGGGCGCACTGGGCGCCCGGCCTCCAACTCAGACGCGAGCGACGGTGACGGCCGCACTGCCCCAGGTGGTGCGCCAGCGTAGCTTGACGCCATGCAGGCCGAACCAGGCCAGCACGCCGAGGCTGGCGAACAGCCACAGGCCCAGCTGGTAGTCGCCGGTGGACTGCTTGATGGCGCCAAGACCTGCGGTCAGGCAGAAGCCGCCGATGCCACCGGCCATGCCGATCAATCCGGTCATCACGCCGATTTCCTTGCGGAAACGCTGTGGCACCAGCTGGAACACCGCGCCGTTGCCGGCACCCAGGCTGAGCATGGCGACCACGAACAGGCCCAGGGCGGCGTAGGCGCTGGGCAGGTTGAAGCCCACCGCGGCAATGCAGATGGAGGCGCAGGTGTACATCACCAGCAGCGAGCGGATGCCGCCAATGCGGTCGGCCAGGGCACCGCCCAGCGGGCGCATCAGGCTGCCGGCGAACACGCAGGCGGCGGTGTAGTAGCCGGCTTTCACCGGGTCGAAGCCGTACTGGTCGTGGAAGTAGCCGGGCAGGGTGCTGGCTAGGCCGAGGAAGCCGCCGAAGGTGATGCTGTAGAAGAACATGAACCACCAGCTATCGCGGTCGCCGAGGGCCTTGAGGTAGTCGGTCATCGACTTGGGTGCCGGGCGCTCGGGAGCGTTCTTGGCCACGCTGGCGAAGATGATCAGGGTCAGCACCAGCGGAATCAGCGCCAGGCCGAACACGTTGCTCCAGCCGAAGGCGGCGGCCAGGCCCGGGGCGAACAGGGCGGTCAGCACGGTACCAGAGTTGCCGGCGCCGGCGATGCCCATGGCCTTGCCCTGGTGCTGCGGCGGGTACCACTGCGAGGCCAGCGGCAGGGCCACGGCGAACGAGGCGCCGGCGAAGCCGAGGAACAGGCCGAGCAGCAGCGCCTGCTCATAGCTGTGGATGCCGTGCTGCCAGGCCACCGTGAGGGCGGCGATGACGATCACCTGGCCGATCAGGCCGGCGGTCTTCGGCGAAGTGCGGTCGGCCAGCAGGCCCATCAGGAAACGCAGCACGGCGCCGGCCAGGATCGGCGTGGCGACCATCATGGCGCGCTGCTGGGTGGTCAGGCCCAGGTCGGTGGCGATCTGTACGCCCAGCGGGCCGAGTACGTACCAGATCATGAAGCTCAGGTCGAAATAGAGGAACGCGGCAAACAGCGTCGGTGCGTGGCCGGCTTTCCAGAAACTTGTATTCATCCAACACCTCATCATCGAGTTAGAGTCCCGCCGGTGGCGCAGCGCCGTGATCGTGGGCACGTTGCCTTGCCGCCTGCGGGATGAGCCCGGCGCTTGTGGCGCCCGGCCCCGTGGCCGAAGCCACAGCCAGGTTGAGAGAGTTACCGGTCGACGTCCGGATCGCGGTCCGCCGACCGCCCCATACGCTGGGGCGGAAACGCAAAAGGCGCCGCACCACTGACCGCCTGAGCGGGGAGGTGCGACGCCTTTGTCGTATCGGGGGCAACCGCCGTTGGATGCCTGTGACAGGGCTTGAGCAATACTCGGGCCAAATTCGCAGAGCCGCGGTAAATGCGGGATCAGCTCGTTTGATGCGGTTCTTCTTGGGTCAAGACGGTGCGTACCGGGGTGGCTGCGCACTGACTCGGGGCGGGCTCAGGGCGCTGGTGGCGCCGGGAAGCGCACGACAGGACCGCTCGGCTCCTGCCCTGGTGGTAGTGCGGCGGGTGCCGGCTGGCCAGCTTCGCCGAGCTGGGCGACGAAGCGGTGGATACTGCGCAAATCGTCTTCGCTCATGCGGTGCAGGGCGCGGTTGGGCATCGGCGGGCGGTAGTTAGCGCTGCGCGCCAGCAGCACCCACTGATCTTCGCTGAGCTTGGGCAGCAGTAGGCGCAGATTGCTCGCGTAGCTGGTGCCCCAAGGGCCATTCCAACCCAGGCTGTCGCCGGTCAGCCAGGCACTTTGCGGAATCCTGTCCGCAGCCACGGTATAGCCGGCGGTGTGGCAGTCGTTGCAGCCCGCTACCTCGACCAGGTAGCGACCATGCTCGGCGGAGGGTTCGGCCAGAACCGGCAAGGCGCAAAGTGTGGCGATCAGAGTGGGCAGGGTACGAGTGAAGCGGGGCATGATGGGGTGCTCGGTGGTGGTCGGGCCTCCGTTATGGCAGGCCAGCGTTCGCCGAGCGTTCGCCCCAGGTGCTTCAGTCTAGCCAGTTGACCTCGGGGAAGGTGGCGCGGAAGGTTTCCGGCATCGGCACCACCTTGTTCTGCTGGTAGTCGAAGAACACGAAGCCGGACTTGGCCAGGGCGATGAGGGTGTTGTCCGCCGGGCGGGTGATGCGGAAGATGATGTCGCCGCCGTAGCGGTTGAAGTCCATCACGCCGACTTCGAACAGCAACTGGTCGCGCGAGTGCGACTCGGCGCGGTACATGGTGGCCAGGTCGGTGACGATGATGCCGTGCGCCTGGTCGGCTTCGCGGATGCCGAAGTCGAACAGGAAGCGCGCGCGGGCCTCGGAGATCATCGAGATCATGGCGTCGTTGCCCAGGTGGTTGCTGGCATTGATGTCGGTGCTGCGCACGGTCATGTGGGTGCTGTAGCAGAACTGCTGCTGGGAGAAATCGAGCTGGAGACGGGCCATGACTGCTGCCTGGTCGGGAGAGGGGGCGACAGTCTACTCTCGGCGCTGCGGTACGAAATCATTGGCGTGGTGAATGGGGAGGTTGCATGACGTTGAACATGACCCTGCAGGCAGGCCTGTGGGGTTGGCTGGCGGCCAGCAGTCTGTTGCTGGGCGCGGCCATCGGCGTGTTCGTCAGGCTGCCGCGCAAGGCGGTGGCATCGATCATGGCCTATGGCAGCGGTGTGCTGATCGCCGCGATCTGCTTCGAACAACTGCCGGACGCGCTGCGCCTGGGTGGACATCTTCCGAGCCTGGCCGGGATGTTCTGCGGTGGCCTGGTATTCGTCCTCGCCAGCCGCTGGCTGGAGCGCCTGCAGGGTGGGCAGGGCGCCATGGCCGGGCTGCTGATCGCGGCGGGAGCCTTTCTCGACGGCATTCCTGAGTCGCTGGGGCTTGGCCTGGGCCTGCTCGACGGCGGTACGGTCAGCCTGGTGATGTTGGTGGCGATCTTCCTCTCCAACCTGCCGGAGGGTCTGGCCAGCGCCGCCGGCCTACGCGACGAGGGTCGCAGTCGGGCCTGGGTGTTCGGCCTGTGGGGCGTGATCGTGCTGCTGTCGGGAATGGCGGCCATGGCCGGGCCTGGGCTGTTCGCCGGTTTGCCGGATACCTGGCTGGCCTTCGTCCTCGGCTTCTCCGCCGGTGCCGTGCTGTGCATGCTGGTGGACAGCATGATTCCCGAGGCCTTTGCCGAAACTCACGCGCTGACTGGCCTGATCACGCTGAGCGGGTTCATGACCGCGCTGGCACTGGACAAGGTGATCTGACCGCGGCGGGCGGCTTCCGCTACAATGCCGCGGTTTTCGATTCCTGCGAGCCCGCCATGTCCTGCCAGACCCCGATCATCGTTGCCCTCGATTTCCCGTCCCGTGATGCCGCCCTGGCGCTGGCCGACCAGCTCGACCCGAAGCTGTGCCGGGTCAAGGTCGGCAAGGAGCTGTTCACCAGCTGCGCTGCGGAAATCGTCTCGACCCTGCGTGATCGCGGCTTCGAGGTGTTCCTCGACCTGAAATTCCACGATATTCCCAACACCACCGCGATGGCAGTGAAGGCGGCGGCGGAAATGGGCGTGTGGATGGTCAACGTGCACTGCTCCGGCGGCCTGCGCATGATGGCGGCCTGCCGTGAAACGCTGGACAAGTTCAACGGCCCGAAGCCGCTGCTGATCGGTGTGACCGTCCTGACCAGCATGGAGCGTGAGGATCTGGCCGGCATCGGCCTGGACGTGGAGCCGCAGGAGCAGGTGCTGCGCCTGGCCGCCCTGGCCGCCAGTGCCGGCATGGATGGCCTGGTGTGCTCGGCCCAGGAAGCGCCGGCACTGAAGATCGCCCAGCCCGCACTGCAACTGGTCACTCCCGGCATTCGCCCGGTTGGTAGTTCGGTCGATGACCAGCGCCGCATTCTCACTCCGGCCCAAGCCCTGCAAGCGGGCTCCGACTACCTGGTGATTGGTCGCCCGATCAGCCAGGCCGCCGATCCGGGTAAGGCCCTGGCCGATATCGTCGCCCAGCTCGGCTGACCGCCTTGCATCCAGAAGAGTGATGACGCCCCCGGTGCCTTCATCACTCCTTTGGATGATCCTGCACATCGCGCCCTGATAGTGCTGCTCGCCGCCGCGCGCGCTGGCTAGACTCCGCTCACTTCCAACTCCTGCGAGGATGCAGAAATGAGCATGACCTTCTCCGGCAAAGTAGCCTTGGTAACCGGCGGTGCAGCCGGCATCGGCCGCGCCACCGCCCAGGCCTTCGCGGCCGAGGGGCTGCAGGTGGTGGTGTCGGATGTCGATGTGGCGGGCGGCGAAGGCACCGTGCAGGCCATTCGCGCTGCCGGTGGCGAGGCGGTCTTCGTGCGTTGCGACGTGACCCGCGATGCCGAGGTGCAGGCGCTGATGGAGCAGATAGTTGCCACCTACGGCCGTCTGGATTACGCCTTCAACAACGCCGGTATCGAGATCGAGAAGGGCAAGCTGGCCGACGGCGACGAAGCTGTGTTCGACGCCATCATGGGCGTCAACGTCAAGGGCGTGTGGCTGTGCATGAAGCACCAGCTGCCGCTGCTGCTGGCCCAGGGCGGTGGTGCCATCGTCAACACCGCGTCGGTCGCTGGCCTCGGTGCCGCACCGAAGATGAGCATTTACGCCGCCTCCAAGCACGCGGTGATCGGCCTGACCAAGTCCGCCGCCGTCGAGTACGGCAAGAAGAAGATCCGCGTCAACGCCGTGTGCCCGGCGGTGATCGACACCGACATGTGGCGCCGTGCCGCCGAAGCCGACCCGAAGAAGGCCGAGTTCGTCGCCGGCATGCACCCGGTCGGGCGCATCGGCAAGGTCGAGGAGATCGCCGCTGCCGTGCTGTACCTGTGCAGTGATGCCGCCGCCTTCACCACCGGCCACAGCCTGGCCGTGGACGGTGGCGCTACCGCGATCTGAGTCGGCTCTTCATTGGCTGAACATGAAAACGCCCGGGGCTTGCCCGGGCGTTTTTCTTTCCGCGCTCAGGAAAGCCCGAGCCTGCGGTCCAGCCCGCTGCGGCGGATCACCAGTTTCTCCAGTTCGGCGATGCAGAACACCAGTACGCCGGCCGCGACTATCTTCAGCCATTCGCTGGCGGCCAGGTCGGTCGAGCCGAACACGGCCTGCAGCGGCCCCCAATAGGTGAAGGCCAGTTGCAGCGGGATGCACGCGGCGATGGCCATCAGCACGTACGGATTGCCCAGCAATCCCCGGCGGTTGAATACCGGTGCGAGGATGAAACGGCTGTTGAGCAGGTAGAACATCTCCGCCACCACCACTGCGTTGACCGCCATGGTGCGCGCCTGCTCGACACTGGTGCCTGAGTGAACTTCCCAGTAGAACAGGCCGAAGGCGCCAAGCATCATCAGCACCGACACCAGCAGCACGCGCCAGATGAAGAAACCCGAAAGCAGCGGCGTGCCTGGCGATCTCGGGCGACGGCCCATGATGTCGCCCTCGGCCGGCTCGAAGGCAAGCGCCAGGCCCAGGGTGCTGGAGGTGACCATGTTGATCCACAGTACCTGCGCCGGGCTCAGCGGCAGGGTCAGTTCGAGCAGGATGGCGGCGATCACCACCAGCGCTTCGCCGCCGTTGGTGGGCAGCATGAACAGGATGAATTTCTTCAGGTTGTCGTAGACCGCGCGACCCTCGCGCACGGCGCGGACGATGGTGGCGAAGTTGTCGTCTGCCAGCACCACGTCGGAGGCCTCCTTGGCCGCCTCGGTGCCTTTCAGGCCCATGGCCACGCCGACATCGGCACGTTTCAGCGCTGGTGCGTCGTTGACCCCATCGCCGGTCATCGCCACCACCTGGCCATCGTCCTGTAGCGCCTGCACCAGGCGCAGCTTGTGTTCGGGGCTGGCGCGGGCGAACACGTCGACCTCCATGGCCACCCGGCGCAGGGCGCTCTCATCCATCATCGCCACTTCGGCACCGGTCACCGCCGGTTTACCGATGCCGATGGCCAGCTGCGCGCCGATGGCACGCGCGGTTTCGGCATGGTCGCCTGTGATCATCTTCACCCGCACGCCGGCCCGGTGGCAGTCGGCGATGGCAGCAATGGCTTCTTCGCGTGGAGGATCGATGATGCCGACCAGTGCCAGCAGGGTGAAGCCTTCACGGGTGTCGTCGAAGTCCAGATTGAGCGTGTCGGCGCCCGCCGGCTTGCGGGCCAGGGCCAACAGACGCAGGCCCTGGGCGGCGGTGTCCGTGGCCATGCGTCGCCAGTAGTCGGCATCCAGCGGCTGATCCAGGCTGCCATGGCCGAGCTGGCGGTTGCACATGTCGAGGATGCGCTCCGGCGCGCCCTTGACCAGGATCCAGCGCTCGTCGTCCAGCCCTCGATGTAGGGTGGCCATGAAGCGGTGCTGTGACTCGAAGGGGATGCTGTCCAGGCGCGGCCAGGCGCTGCAGGTGGCGTCGTGTTCCTGAGCGGACTTGCCGCCGAGCACCAGCAAAGCGCCTTCGGTGGGATCGCCCTCGACCCGCCATAGCCCGTCGTCGTCACGCATGCGTGCGTCGTTGCACAACACGCCGGCACGAATCGCCCACTCCAGGGCGGGGTAGTGGGGGATTTCCACCACGCGGCCGTCGACGCTGAGGTTGCCGACCGGGGCGTAACCGACGCCGCCGACATCGAATACATGACCGGCGCAGACCACTCGCTGCACGGTCATCTCGTTGCGGGTCAGGGTGCCGGTCTTGTCCGAGCAGATCACCGTGACCGAGCCCAGGGTCTCCACCGCCGGCAGGCGCCGGACGATCGCCTTGCGCCGGGCCATGCGCTGCACGCCGAGGGCGAGGGTGACGGTCATGATCGCCGGCAACCCCTCGGGGATCGCCGAGGCAACCAGGGCCACCACCATCATGAACATCTCTTCCGGCGAATGGCCGCGCCACAGGGTGCCGAGCACGAAGGTGAGGGCGCCAATGGCGAGGATGGCGATGGCCAGCATGCGGCCGAAGCGGTCGATCTGCCGCAGCAGCGGCGTTGCCATCAGGCGTACCCCGGCGAGCATGCGGTTGATTTGGCCCAGCTCGGTGGCCACACCGGTACCGACCACCACACCGGTGGCCTGGCCATAGACCACCAGGGTGCCGGAATAGGCCATGCCGTAGCGATCGCCCAGGGGCGCATCCTCGGCCACCGCGTCGACGGCTTTCTCCACCGGCAGGGACTCGCCGGTGAGCGCGGCTTCCTCGACGCGCAGCTCCTTGATCGCGATCAGGCGCAGGTCCGCCGGTACCCGGTCGCCGGAGGCGAGCAGCACGATGTCCCCGGGCACCAGCTCGCCGGCATCGATCTCCTGGCGCTTACCGGCGCGGATCACGGTGGCGTGCGGCGAGAGCATGGCGCGGATGGCGTCCAGCGCGGCCTCGGCCTTGCCCTCCTGAATGAAACCGATGATGGCGTTGACCAGCACTGCGGCCAGCAGCACGCCAGTGTCGACCCAGTGACCGAGCAGGGCGGTGACCAAGGCGGCCGCCATCATCACGTAAAGCAGGATGTTGTGGAACTGCAGCAGCAGGCGCATTAACGGACCGCGCCGTTTGGGTGGAGTGAGACGGTTGGCGCCGTACTGTTGCAGGCGCTGTTCGGCTTCGGCTGGATCAAGGCCACCGGTGCCGGTGGCCAGTTCGTGTTGCACCTCGTCAGCCGCCAGGGCATGCCAGGTACGGGGGCTGGTCTGTTCGCTCATGCGGGGCTTCCTTCTGTCGTCCTTTACACGCTGGGCGAGCCACGAGCGGCTTGCGTTGACCCAGAGCAAGGCTAGACGGCATCGCCGGGCACGACTGCCGGCGAATTTTTTGCATTCTGTAACGAGAAACCCGCATGTTTGGCACGATTGGCCAGTTACATCGCCTAACCGTCTCGTCAAGAATCGGGGTGGTTCAATCGGAGATACAACAATAATGACCGCTTCGCCCTTGCTGACTGCGTTCCTCCCCATTGCCCTTGGCATCATCATGCTCGGTCTGGGCTTGTCCCTGAGCCTGGCTGATTTCGCCCGGGTGGTGAAATTCCCCAAGCCGGTGCTCATTGGCCTCGGCTGCCAGATCCTGCTGCTGCCGTTTGTATGCTTCCTGATCGCCAAGGGTTTCGGCCTGGCGCCAGCGCTGGCGGTGGGCCTGATGCTGCTGGCGGCTTCGCCCGGCGGTACCTCGGCCAACCTCTACAGCCACCTGGCCCATGGTGACGTGGCGCTGAACGTGACCCTCACGGCGGTCAACTCGGTGATCGCCATCCTGACCATGCCTTTCATCGTCAACCTGTCGCTCGCCTACTTCATGGAGGGCGACCAGGCCATTCCGCTGCAGTTCGCCAAAGTGGTGCAGGTATTCGCCATCGTGCTCGGTCCGGTGGCCATTGGCATGGTCATCCGCAAGCTGGCACCGGGCTTTGCCAACGCCATGGAGAAGCCGGTGAAGATCATTTCCGCGCTGTTCCTGGTGCTGGTGATCGTGCTGGCCTTCGTCAAGGACTGGCAGACCGTGGTCGAGTACGCCCCGGTAGTCGGCATGGCCGCGCTGTTGTTCAACCTGCTCAGCCTGGCGGTCGGTTACTTCGTGCCGCGTCTGCTCAAGCTGCCGCAGCGTCAGGCGGTCGCCATCGGCATGGAAATCGGCATCCACAACGGCACCCTGGCCATCGCCCTGGCGCTGAGCCCGGCGCTGCTGAACAACCCGACCATGGGCATTCCGGCGGCCATCTACAGCTTCTTCATGTTCTTCACCGCTGCGGCCTTCGGCTGGTGGGTCAACTACGCCCACGGCAAGGAACTGGCCGAAGAGGCCAAGGCCGCTGCCTGAGTGCATCGTTGAAAACAAAAAAGCCCGGTTTTTCCCGGGCTTTTTTATGGGCGAACAAGGTGTTCGGGAAATGAATCAGCGCTTGCGCCAGTTGAGGATCAGCAGGGTGACCGCGCCGCCGACCAGCCCCCAGAAGGCCGAGCCGATGCCCAGCAGGGTCATGCCCGAGGCGGTGATCATGAACGTGATCAGCGCGGCGTCGCGCTCTGCCGGGGCGTTCATCGCCTGGGCCAGGCCGTTGCCGATGGAGCCGAGCAGGGCCAGCGCTGCGATGGACAGGATCAGGGCACTGGGCAGGGTGGTGAACAACGCGGCCAGGGTGGCGGCGAAGATCCCGGCGATGCCGCAGAACACGCCATTCCACAAGGCGGCGGTGTAGCGTTTGCGCTTGTCCTCGTGGGCCTCGGCACCAGTGCAGATGGCCGCGCTGATGGCGGCCAGGTTGATGCCGTGGGAGCCAAATGGCGCCAGCAGCAGCGAGGCGATGCCGGTGGTGGCGATCAGCGGTGATGGCGGTACGTCATAACCGTCGGCCCGCAGCACGGCCAGGCCAGGGATGTTTTGCGAGGCCATGGCCACCACGAACAGCGGAATACCGATGCTGATGGCTGCGGCAAAGGAGAAACTCGGCGTGGTCCACACCGGCACCGCCACTTCCAGCTTGAGGTGGCTGAAGTCCAGCATGCCCAACACGGCTGCCGTCACTCCACCGACCAGCAGTGCGGCGAGCACTGCGTAACGTGGCGCCAGACGCTTGCCGAGCAGGAAGGTGAAGAACATCGCCAGCACCAGCGTGGTGCTGGTCTGCGCGGCGATGAAGATCTCGCTGCCAATGCGGAACAGGATGCCGGCCAGCAGTGCAGCCGCAAGCGAGGCGGGCAAATGGCGCATGACCCGCTCGAAGGCGCCGGACAGACCGAGCAGGCTGAGCAGCAGGGCGCAGATGACGAAGGCGCCGACCGCTTCTGGATAGCTCACGCCCGGCATGCTGGTGATCAGCAGGGCAGCGCCCGGCGTCGACCAGGCTACTACCACCGGCGTGCGGTAGCGTATCGACAGAGCGATTGTGCAGATGGCCATGCCGATCGACAGTGCCCACAGCCAGGAGGAAATCTGCGCGGCGCTGAGCCCGGCTGCCTGGCCGGCCTGGAACATCAGCACCAGCGAACTGGTATAGCCGGTGAGTGCCGAGACGAAACCGGCCACCACGGCGGAGGGCGAGGAGTCGGCGAGAGGGCGCAGGCGACGCGAGGTATCCATGGCTTCCGTGACGTTGCTCATCAGAAGGTTCCCTTGACGTCGATCAGGATAGGGTAGAGCGAGGCCACCAGCAGCAAAGCCATGCCGATGTTGAACGCGCGCAGCACGCGCGGCTTGTCCAGCCAGCGGCGCAGCAGGCTGCCGGCGACCGTCCACAGGCCGACGCTGGGGCAGTTGACTAGGGCGAACAGCGCGGCGATCAGCAGCACGTTGACCAGGAAGCCTTCCTGCGGGGTGTAGGTGGTAATGGCGCCGATGGCCATGATCCAGGCTTTGGGATTGACCCACTGGAAGGCCGCGGCCTGAAGGAAGGTAAAGGGCTTGCCTGTGCTCTTGCCGTCCGCATCTGGAGCGCCGGAGCCGGCGATCTTCCAGGCCAGGTACAGCAGGTAGGCGGCACCTCCGTAGCGCAGCGCGGTATACAGCGGTGGGAACTGTTCGAACAACTGACCGAGGCCCAGGCCGACGGCCGCCACCAGCACCATGAAGCCCAGGCTGATGCCGAGCATGTGCGGCACGCTGCGGCGCACGCCGAAGTTCACCCCGGACGCCAGCAGCATCATGTTATTGGGGCCAGGCGTCACCGAGGTGACGAAGGCGAAGAGTACGAAAGCGATCAGCAATTCCGAGGTCATGGCAGTTCTCCGTGGATGCTGGCAGCCTATGCGCAGCTCGCCTGGGCGTCGCGATACAGCGACATCGACAATCGTCGGTACAGTTTTTGAGGACTGCCTAGGTAATGGAGACTGTTCCCATCATAAGGATGTTTTGCCATGGACCCGAACAATCCCTATGCCGCCCCTCAGGTTGCATTGATCGATAAGCAAGCGCCGCAGAAGTTGCCGGGGTGGAGTGCTGGGCAGTTGCAGGTGCTGGGCTGGCTGAGCCTGGCAACGGTGACCGCTACGGTCGTGGCGCTGATTGCTGCCTTTTTCTCAGGAGGAGAGGAGGCCAGTACAGCGGGCAAGGTCGGAGATTGGCTGGGGACATCATCGACCATGCTGGGATGCTATCTACTGCTGCGTTTTAAAGCGTTTCTGGAGCAGCGGTTCGCTGCCACCAAGCTGACCGCATCGGTGTATTTGATCATTGTCACCAGTGCACTGAGCGAGATACTGCACTGGGTGTGGGGGGATGCCATCTTCATGAGATTGGGTTGGCAGGCGATGATCTACTTCGGTTTGCTGGCGCTGATGGGGCTGGCAACGATCTGGCTGGGTGCCATGCTGCTGAAGGTGAGAGATCCATATCCTGCCGTACGGGTAATGGCCTGGCTGGAGATCGCTGGCGGTATCATGGCCGCCACGGTGATTCTGATACTTCTGGCCATTATCCCGCTGCTGGCCGGCACCGTTGCATCAGCCGTGGTGTTCTTCCGCGGCGCCAAGGAGCTTGAGGGCTGTCAGGCGGCCTGACTCAGGTCTCGACGCCAACAAAGCGAGCCTTGCCCAGTGCCTGGTTGATTGCCAGCCAGGCCTGTACAGCTGGCTCGCCGGCCTCTTTGAACACCTTCGCCAGCAGCCTTGATTGCTCGCGGCGTAAAGCCTGCTCCAGCTTGGCGCCTGCGGCCGTAAGGCCGAGTTGGCGTTTGCGCTTGTCGTCGCTGGCGGCCACGCTCTCGACCATCGACATTTCCTGCAGCTGCCGCAACGGCGTGTTCAGCGCCTGCTTGGTCACGCCTAGGTAGCCGAGCAGCTCCTTCACGCTCAGCCCGGGGTGACGGGCGATGAAGAACAGGATGCGGTGATGCACGCGCGACAGACCACGGCGCGCCAGCATCTCGTCCGGCTTGGCGGTGAAGGCCTGGTAGCCGAAGAAGAAGGCTTCCATGGCGGCTTGCTGGGAACTTGGCTTTTTAAGGTCAAGCATATTGACGTATCCGTCCTGGCCGTCGTAGTTTCGGTCAAACAGTTTGACCCAATTTATCCTGCCTGTGCTACCGGTGACTCCCATGGCCTTCTCTGAACGCGTTGCCCGCCTGAAAAGCTCCCTGATCCGTGAAATTCTCGCTGCGGCGCAACGTCCGGAAGTGATGTCCTTTGCCGGAGGCCTGCCGGCCGAGCCGATGCTGCCGAAGGTGGACTGGAGCGAGATGCCGACTTCCATCGGCCAGTACGGCATGAGCGAGGGCGAGCCGGCGCTGCGTGAGGCCATCGCCGCCGAGGCCAACAAGCTGGGTGTGAAGTGCGATGCCAGTCAGGTGCTGATCGTCTGCGGCTCGCAGCAGACCCTGGATCTGGCCAGCAAGCTGTTTATCGATCCGGGTACCGAGATTCTGGTGGAAGCGCCGACCTACCTGGCCGCGCTGCAATCCTTCCAGCTGTTCGGTGCCGACTGCATCACCGTACCGCAGGAAGCCGATGGCCCTGAGCTGGAGGCCCTGCGCGAGCGCCTGCAGCAGCACAAACCGGCCTTCGCCTACCTGATTCCGACCTTCCAGAACCCGTCCGCCGTGCGCTACAGCGAGGCCAAGCGCGATGCCGTGGCGGCGCTGCTCGACGAGTTCAACGTCACCCTGATCGAGGACGAGCCGTACCGCGAGCTGGTGTTCGACGCCGGCAGCGCCACGCCCATCGTCAGCCGCCTGCAGCGCGCCAGCTGGATCTACACCGGTACCGTGTCGAAGACCCTGCTGCCGGGCCTGCGCGTCGGTTTCCTGATCGCCAGCCCAGACCTGTTCCCGCACCTGCTGCGCCTGAAGCAGGCTGCCGACCTGCACACCAACCGCATCGGCCAGTGGCAGGCGCTGCAATGGATCGGCACCGAGAAGTACCAGGCCCATCTGGCCGAGCTGCGCGACTTCTACCGCGTACGCCGCGATGCCATGCAGGTGGCGCTGGAAGAGCATTTCGGTGATCTGGCCACCTGGCAGGTGCCCCAGGGTGGCCTGTTCTTCTGGCTGACCCTCAAGAACAAGCTGGATACCCGTACGCTGCTGCAACCGGCCATGGCGCAGAACGTCGCCTTCATGCCGGGCGAGCCGTTCTTCACCGAGCCGGATGCCAACCCTGGCCATCTGCGGCTCAACTTCAGCCATGTGCCGCCGGAAAAGCTGGGCGAAGGTCTGCGCCGCCTGGCTGCCGTCATCCGTGAAGCACAAGGCGCTCTCGACGCTCAGGGAGGGCAATAGATATGCTCAAGGTCTACGGCGATTACCGTTCCGGCAACTGCTACAAGGTCAAGCTGATGCTCAATCTGCTTGGCCACCAGTACCAGTGGCTGCCGATCGACATCCTCAAGGGTGAGACCCAGACCGCGGAATTCCTGGCCAAGAATCCCAATGGCAAGATTCCGGTGCTGGAGCTGGAGGATGGCACCTTCCTCTGGGAGTCCAACGCCATCCTCAACTTCCTCGCCGATGGCAGCGCATTCATCCCCACCGAACCACGCCTGCGCACGCAGATGCTGCAGTGGCAGTTCTTCGAGCAATACAGCCATGAGCCCTATGTGGCAGTGGCGCGCTTCATCCAGCTCTACCAGGGGCTGCCGGAAGAGCGTCGCGCTGAGTATGAGCAATGCCACAAGGGCGGCTACAAGGCATTCAAGGTGATGGAGCAGCAGCTGCAGCGCACGCCGTACCTGGTGGGCGAGCAGTACACCATTGCCGATATCGCCCTGTATGCCTACACCCACGTGGCTCATGAGGGCGGCTTCGACCTGGCGGCTTTCCCGGCGATCAATGCCTGGCTCGACCGCGTTGCCAGCCATCCTCAGCACGCGCCCATGCTTGGCTGAGTGCTGCTCGGGCGGTCTCAAGACCGCCCGTTCCATTACCTAACGAGCGGCGAAGCGCTCGCCCAGGTAAGCGGCGATGGCTTTTGACTCGTAAAGCCAGCGCACCCCGGCCGACTCTTCTATGCGCAGGCATGGCACCTGCACCTTACCGCCCTGTTCCAGCAGCTCCTGACGGCTAGCTTCGTCGTTCTTCGCGTCACGCAGCACCACCGGCACGTTCAGGCGATGCAGGGCGCGGCGTGTCTTCACGCAGAACGGGCAGGCGTGAAACTGATACAGCGACAAACCGGCAGCTTCGTGCTCGACCTGTGCCTGAGCCTCGGGGCTGCGCTGCAGCTTGCGCGGACGAGTGATGAAGTCGAGAAAGATGATGATCTGGCCGAGGCCGATCCGCAGTGCCTTGATGAGCATCGCCGGTCATTCCTGGAATGATGAAAAGGGGCGGCAGGGTACCCCAGTTGCTCGACCTTGGCAGCGCCGGGTATCGACTCGCCGTCGATTTTCTTCGCTTGCGCTGGCGAGCCGGTGACTGGCGAACTAGCTTGCCACTGTCCGAACCACATGCGAGTGCCTGCCATGAGCCACCAGGGAAGTTGCCACTGCGGCAAGATCAGCTTCAGCGTGAGTGGCGAGATCGACAGTCTGACCGAGTGCAACTGCTCGCTGTGCAGCAAGCGTGGCGGCCTGCTCTGGTTCGTTGGTCGTGACCAGCTGCAACTGAAGTCGCCGGATGGCGATCTGCCGACCTATCGCTTCAACACCCTCAAGATTGCCCATCACTTCTGCGACGTGTGTGGTTGCTCGCCGTTCAGCGAGGCACCGGGGCCGGAGGGGCGACTGATGGCCGCGGTGAATGCGCGTTGCCTGGATGGCGTAGACCTATCGGGTCTGCCCATCGTGCCGTGGAACGGCCGCGACCACTGAAACATGAAAAAGCCGGCGCGAGGCCGGCTTTCTTTACCGCACGGAGGTTCAGTCCTTGATCAGGCTGAGGAACTCGCTGCGGGTGGCGGCATTCTCGCGGAACTCGCCGAGCATGACCGAGGTGACCATGGACGAGTTCTGCTTCTCCACGCCACGCATCATCATGCACATGTGCTGAGCCTCGATCACCACGGCCACGCCCAGTGCACCGGTGACCTGCTGGACGGCCTCGGCGATCTGCCGGCTGAGGTTTTCCTGGATCTGCAGGCGGCGGGCATACATGTCGACGATGCGCGCGACCTTCGACAGGCCCAGTACCTTGCCGCTGGGGATATAGGCCACATGCGCCTTGCCGATGAAGGGCAGCAGATGGTGTTCGCACAGCGAATACAGCTCGATGTTCTTTACCAGCACCATTTCACTATTGTCAGAGCTGAACAGCGCGCCGTTGGTGACTTCCTCCAGGGTCTGCTGGTAACCACGGCAGAGGTACTGCATCGCCTTGGCGGCGCGCTTCGGGGTGTCGAGCAGGCCCTCGCGGGAGACATCCTCACCGAGTTGGCCGAGGATCGCGGTGTACTGCTGGGCCAGTTTCTGAGTGCTAGATTCCATGGGGCTTCCAGGGCTATTTGAATAGTTCGGTACTGTCCAGGCTCTCTAACCCGGATAGTTGGCACCACGCGCGGGGCTGGACGCACTCGCAGTGGTCACGCAGGCAATTGAGCGCAGCATCATACCTGTCATCGAACTCATAGTCGCGCAGGGGCTTGTCGGCGGGGCGAGGCGTTCAATTTATCTGTAACAAGCGACAAGCCCAGCGGCTCGAAGGACATAGGGGTGCGCTGTTGCGCCCTTGATGGCGTGCAAACACGGTAAGCGGCCAAGGAGCCGAAGGAGAAGGGGCAATGAGTATTCCGTTTTGGTGTGTGTTTATCGCGGCGCTGCTGATCTATGCCGCCAAGCTGCCCGTCGCTCGTGCGATGAACGCCGAATCCGGTGGCTACGACAACCATAACCCCCGGGCCCAGCAGGCTCGACTGACCGGCCTAGGAGCAAGGGCGCACGCGGCGCACCTCAACAGCATCGAGATGTTCCCGCTGTTCGCCGCCGGAGTGCTGATGGCTCATACCACCGAGGTCTTCGGTTGGTGGGTCGACTTGCTGGCGATTCTATTCATTGTCGCTCGCGTACTGTACCTGGCGTTCTACTGGCGGGATCTGGCCTGGCAGCGCTCGCTGGTCTGGACCGTCGCTCTGGTCTGCTGCCTGCTGCTCATGCTGAGCCCGGCCATACGCTGGCTGCTGGTCATGCCCTGAAACGAACAAGGCCCGCATAGCGGGCCTTGTGGGTTAAGAGAGGTTAGGTCAGCGACCGTCGATGGCATCCTTGGCTTCGTCGCCAGCATCCTCCATGGCGTCGGCTGCATCATCGGCCGCGTCCTGCAGTCGCTCCCCGGTAGTCGGCTCATGGCCAGTGGCTTGATCGATCTTCTTCTCGGCAGCTTCGCCAGTGTTCTCGACGGCATCTCCTATCGATTCAATGGCTTCGGAAACATCCTCCTTGGCTGACTCCATCTTGTCTTCCGGGGTCTTTTCGCAGGCTGCCAGGCCAAGTGCCATGGCGAGGAGCAGGGCATAGGTAAGCGGCTTTTGCACGGTTTGATCTCCTTGTCGATGCGAATGCGGTAAGTGCTGCATCCGTATCGCTTGGAGCGAAGCGGCAGGAAGGAAGTTCCAGATACGACAATGCCCGCGACTGGCGTGGGCATTGTCGTCGGAATCGCTATTGCTGTTGCTGGCCGGCAGGCGGTGGAGTGGTCGGCATGGTGGGGGCGGCGGGTGGTGCCCCATTTTCCTTGGCTCGCTCCTGAGCGGCCTCATCTGCCGCGCGGGCTGCATCATTGCTGTGCTCGGCAGCATCTTTCAGCGACTCACGTGCTTCTGACTGGGCCTCGCGGGCCTCTTCGGCCTTGTCTTCCGAGGGTTTGTCGCAGGCGGCGAGACCAAGGGTGGCGGCGAGCATGAACGCATAGGCAAGGGGTTTGTGCATGGGGATTCTCCTTGTGGATAAGGCCATCGGTGTTTCGAGGTGAGGCCGCAGGAGATGGTTCAGACTGTTTTTGCTGTGGCTGTATCGAGCTCGACGGCGACGCTATCATGCTCGGCTTTCCCCATCGCCACGAGGTATCGACGATGAGCGACAACTCCATTCTGCTGCGTGCCGAGCGGTTTCTTTCGGCACTGCGCCATGGTCAGGTGCTGGGCATCAGCGTGCATGAGGCTACGCCCGACGGGCTGACCCTGCGCCTACCGTACAGCCCCCGCATCATCGGCAACCCCGAGAGCGGCGTCATTCACGGTGGCGCCATCACCACGCTGATGGACACTACCTGCGGAATCTCTACCGTCTGCGTGCTGCCAGAGTTCGAGATATGTCCGACCCTCGATCTGCGTATCGACTACATGCATCCGGCTGAGCCGTACAAGGATGTATACGGTTTCGCCGAGTGCTACCGGGTGACCGAGAACGTGATCTTCACTCGTGGCTACGCCTATCAGGATGATCCGTCTGAGCCGATCGCCCATGTGGTCGGTGCTTTTATGCGCATGGGCAAACCCGGCGACTTGAAGAACTCCGGGCGGGGGAACGTATGATGGACGCGCCCAACTTCAATGCTCTGGTACGCGAAGCACGCGAGAAGAACGACTATGACTCCTTGATAGGGCTGATCCCATATGCGCGCCTGATCGGTGTTGAGTGCCTGCGCTTGGGTGATGACATGGTCTTCCGCCTGCCGGCCAACAAGGACAACATTGGCAACCCGACTCTGCCGGCGCTGCACGGGGGTGTCATCGCCGGATTCATGGAACACTCGGCCATGCTTCATCTGCTGATGTTCATGGGCATCCCACATTTGCCGAAAATCATCGACTTCTCGATAGATTACCTGCGCGCCGGTCATTATCGTGACACCTATGCCCAGTGCCAGGTCTGGCGCCAGGGTCGCCGGGTGGCCAACGTCGCCATCACGGCCTGGCAGACAAGCCAGAGCGAACCCATCGCCACGGCTCGCGCCCATTTCAAGGTCGATGAACCCTGATGATGCGGCGGGCCATCGAATAACGACAAGGAATACCGAATGGATGCGCTGTTGATCCTCGGCGGCCTGCTGCTGATTCTTTCCGGCCTGGTCTGGCTGGTCATGCGGGCCTTCTCCACCAGCCTGCTGTGGGGGTGGGGTAGCCTGATTCCACCTATCACACTGATCTACGTGCTGCGCCATTGGCGTACTGCGCGCAACGCCGTCGGGCTTGCGGCGCTGGGCGTTATTCCCCTGGTGGTGGGCATGGTACTGATGGCCACCCAGGATGCCGCGCGTCTGGAGGCCATTCTCAGTCTGCGATGGCTCAAGGAGCCGCCTGCAGCGCCGGCCGAGCTGCAGATACGCCTGTATGGAGAGCTCAATGGCCAACCGTTCTCCCCGCAATATGCCGAGTTGGTCGACGGCGTACTCAGCCTGCGAGAGGGTGAGGATTTCTTTGCTCGACGCGAGGTGAAGATTCGCCTGCCGCAGACGCAGCCGAAGGCGCCAGTGAAACTGGATGTGCTTCCTGAGGACGAAGGTCAACTGCCCGAGGTCGAGATCAGCTGGTTGCTCCCCGAGCAGGATCTGCCCGAGGCACGCCGGCTGAACAAGGGCTATACCTTGCACCTTGACCTGCAGGTGCTGCCGCCGAACAAGCTGCACGGCGACTTCCACCTGGTGCTTCCACCATCCTTCCAGACCGGCCTGAGTGGACAGTTGGAGTTGTTCGCCGACCGCCTGCGTTATAAGGATGGTCGCCTGGACACCCATTTCGACTCTCGCGAGACCCTGACCAAAGTCGTCGAGGACCATTTGCAGCGGCGGTTCGCTACTCGTCTGGTGCAGTTGGCCGCGCTGCCCGAAGTGGGCTTCCCCGCCGATCGGTTACCGTTGAGCGTGCAGGCCAAGGTCAATGGCAGTGAACAGCGTCTGGAGCTGGTACTGGAGAAAGGCTCGCGCGGCTGGCAGGTGCAAGGCGACAACTATCCGACGCTGGCCGAGGCTCGAGCCGTAGAGACGGCCAAACCGGTAGCCGCTACGGAGGCGGCGGCTCCAGTGGTGCAGGTTGCGCGCCCTGCGTTGGACCGCCGCCAGCGTTTCTCGCTGCCGCGTCTGCAGCGCAACCCTGAGCAGTACCGCACCCTCGCCATGCGCGTGAGCAAGGCCGGCGGCGGCACGGTGGAAGGTCGCTTCATCGGTGTGGACACGGACGGGAGTATCCGTCTGAGCCAGCAGTTAGGCGTCGGTGGCGGCCAAGCCAGCTTCAGTTTCAAGCCGGAAGAGATCGCCAGGATCGAATTGTTGGAGCCGTGATTTCTCCAAGGCCTTGAAATCTCTCTTGAACTCCCCATTTGTATGACATCCGCCGCAATCACGCGGCCTGTCATGCATGTGGAGTTCGACGACCATGAGTGTGGAAACTCAAAAAGAAACCCTGGGCTTCCAGACCGAAGTGAAGCAACTGCTTCACCTGATGATCCATTCCTTGTATTCCAACAAGGAAATCTTCCTCCGTGAGCTGATCTCCAACGCCTCCGACGCCGCCGACAAGCTGCGCTTCGAGGCGCTGGCCAAGCCGGAGCTGCTCGAAGGCGGCGCCGAGCTGAAGATCCGTCTGAGCTTCGACAAGGACGCCAAGACCGTCACCCTCGAAGACAACGGCATCGGCATGAGCCGCGAGGAAGTGATCGCGCACCTCGGCACCATCGCCAAGTCCGGCACCGCCGACTTCATGAAGAACCTCACCGGCGACCAGAAGAAGGACTCGCACCTGATCGGTCAGTTCGGCGTCGGCTTCTACTCGGCCTTCATCGTTGCCGACAAGGTCGACGTGTTCACCCGTCGCGCCGGCAGCCCGGCCAGCGAAGGCGTGCACTGGTCGTCGAAGGGCGAGGGCGACTTCGAAGTCGCCACTATCGACAAGGTCGAGCGCGGCACTCGCATCGTTTTGCACCTGAAGAGTGGCGAAGAAGAGTTCGCCGATGGCTGGCGCCTGCGCAACGTGGTCAAGAAGTACTCCGACCACATTGCTCTGCCGATCGAACTGCCGAAAGACCCCATCTCTTCTCAAGAGCACGGTGAAGAGGCCGACAAGCCGGCCGAGCAGGAGTGGGAGACCGTCAACCGCGCCAGCGCGCTGTGGACCCGCGGCCGTACCGAGGTGAAGGACGAGGAGTACCAGGAGTTCTACAAGCACGTCGCCCATGACTTCGAGAACCCGCTGTCCTGGAGCCACAACAAGGTCGAGGGCAAGCTGGAATACACCTCGCTGCTCTACGTGCCGGGCCGCGCGCCGTTCGACCTGTACCAGCGCGAAGCGCCGAAGGGCCTGAAGCTGTACGTGCAGCGCGTGTTCATCATGGATCAGGCCGACGAGTTCCTGCCGCTGTACCTGCGCTTCATCAAGGGCGTGGTCGACTCCAACGACCTGTCGCTGAACGTCTCCCGCGAGATCCTGCAGAAGGATCCGGTGATCGACGCCATGAAGTCGGCACTGACCAAGCGTGTGCTGGACATGCTGGAGAAGCTGGCGAAGAACGAGCCCGAGCAGTACAAGCAGTTCTGGAAGGCCTTCGGCCAGGTGCTGAAGGAGGGCCCGGCGGAAGACTTCGCCAACAAGGAGAAAATCGCCGGCCTGCTGCGCTTCGCCTCCACCCAGGGCGACGATGGCGAGCAGTCCGTGGGCCTGGCCGACTACATCGGCCGCATGAAGGAAGGCCAGGACAAGGTCTACTTCCTCACCGGCGAGACCTTTGCGCAGATCAAGAACAGCCCGCACCTGGAAGTCTTCCGCAAGAAAGGCATCGAAGTGCTGCTGCTCACCGACCGCATCGACGAGTGGCTGATGAGCTACCTGACCGAGTTCGACGGCAAGCACTTCGTCGACGTGGCGCGTGGCGACCTGGACCTGGGCAAGCTGGACTCGGAAGAGGACAAGAAGGCTCAGGAAGAAGTGGCCAAGGCCAAGGAAGGGCTGCTGGAGCGCCTCAAGGGCGCGCTGGGCGAGCAGGTCGCCGAGGTGCGCGTGTCGCATCGCCTGACTGACTCGCCGGCAATCCTCGCCATTGGTGAACAGGACCTGGGCCTGCAGATGCGCCAGATCCTCGAAGCCAGCGGGCAGAAGGTACCGGACGCCAAGCCGATCTTCGAGATCAACCCGCAGCACCCGCTGATCGAGAAGCTGGATGCCGAGGCCGACGAAGATCGTTTTGCCGACCTGTCGCACATCCTCTTCGACCAGGCCGCCCTGGCCGCTGGCGACAGCCTGAAGGACCCGGCCGCCTATGTGCAGCGTCTGAACAAGCTGCTGGTCGAGCTCTCCGCCTGACCCATAGCTTGCTGCCACGGGGCCCGCTTCGGCGGGCCTCGTCGTTTCTACCTCCGGTCGATTCTACTGGCGCGGTGCCATTATTGAGCTTGACCGATGCGTCACGCCCGGTAGGCTAGGCTCTGCGTGAACCCCGCTTTCTCACCTGTCGTTCCGGTGACCCGCGCCCTGGGTCGTCGCTGGTGCCTGCATGAATTATCTGACCACGTTCTTCCTCGACAACGCCGATCCCAGCCTGTTGCTGCAGGGGACTTACAACCCCTGGCTGGTGCTGCTGTCGCTGGCCATCGCCACCTTCACGTCGGGCATGGCCCTGCAGGTGGCGGGCATGGCGCGTCTGAGCAAGAACACCTTCTACCGGCAGACGGCACTGCTCACCGGTTCGCTGGCCCTGGGCGGTGGCGTATGGGCGATGCACTTCATTGGCATGCTGGCGTTCCAGCTGTGCTCGCCGGTCAGCTATTCGCCGGGGGTGACGCTACTGTCGTTGCTGCCGAGCCTGGGCGCTTCGTGGGTGGCCTTGCAACTGCTGGCCATGCGCAAGGTCACGCGACTCCAATTGATTGGCAGTGGCGTACTGGTGGGCGCCGGTATCGGTGCCATGCACTACAGCGGCATGGCCGCGATGCGCATGTCGCCACTGCTGCGTTATGACCCGGAAATCTTTGCGCTGTCGATCCTGGTGGCCGTGGCCCTGGCGATTGTCGCCCTGTGGGTGCGCTTCGGCCTGCGTGGAAAGCTGTCTTCCGGTAAGGCAATCATGGTCAGCGGCCTGGTCATGGGCCTAGCCATCAGTGGCATGCACTACACCGGCATGGCTGCGGCGCGGTTCGTCGGCGTTGCCGCGCCGATCACGGGGGAGGGCAACTACAGCCTTTTCCTGGCCTTGGCGGTCGCACTGATCACCGTCTCGCTGACGATCTTCGTGGCTGGGGTCAATGGACTGCTGCGCTATCGCCAGCTGTTCTTCCAGATACAGGGCAACGAGGCGCGTTTGCGCGCGATCCTGGAAACGGCAGTGGACGGCGTGGTGATCATCGATGACCAAGGTGTGATCGAGGGCATGAACGCCGCCGCAGAGCGCCTGTATGGCTGGGACAAGCGCGACCTGATCGGCCAGAACATCGACAAGGTCATTCCCGAATCCTATCGGCAGGGCATGGCGGACTACCTGCCGCGTCTACTCAATACCGGTACCAGCCAGATCATTGGTGGTAGCCGTGAGGTGGAGTTGCTGCGCAAGGACGGAACCGAGCTGCCGATCCGCCTGGCTGTCGGCCATGCCAGGCTGCCGGGCAAGACGCTGTTCGTCGGCTTCATCAGCGATATCAGCGAGCGCATTGCCATGGAGCGGGCGATGCGTGAGAGCGAGCGGCAATACCGCTCACTGATCGGCAACATCCCGGGCGTCGCGTTCCGCTGCAGCCTGGATAACGACTGGAGCATGGTGTTCGTCAGCGATGCGGTGGAAGCACTGACTGGCTGGTCGGCGGCGGAGTTCATCGCGGGCCGGCGCTTCTTCACCGAGCTGATCAATGTGGACGATCAGGCGCGGATCAACGATCCGGTGCGCGAGGCCGTGCTGGCCGGTCGCAGCTATCAGGTTGAATACCGCCTGATTCGAAAGGACGGCAGTGAGGTATGGGTCTGGGAGGGAGGCAGCGGCATGACCGACGAGGACGGCGTACCGCGCTGGATCGACGGTGTCATGCTGGATATCACCGAGAGCAAACTGCGCAACGCCGAGTTCGAGGGCACGGTGAACGCAATCAACCGTGCCGTGTCGGTCATCGAGTTCGACCTGCAGGGTCATGTGCTCAACGCCAACCGCAACTTCCTCGATCTGATGGGCTACGAGCTGGAAGAGATCCAGGGCCAGCATCACCGCATCTTCTGCGAGCAGGAATACGTCGACACCCTTGAGTACTGCGACTTCTGGGAGCGGCTGTCGCGTGGCGAACTCGACAGCGGCGAGTACCTGCGGCTGGCCAAGGGCGGCCGCGAGGTGTGGATCCAGGCGTCTTACAACCCGATCTTCGATGCCGATGGCGAGCCGTTCAAGGTGATCAAGTTCGCGACCGACCTCAGCGAACGGCGGGAGATGGAGGAAGCCCTGCGCAACGCCAAGGAGCACGCTGAGCAGGCCGCGGCTTCGAAGACCACTTTCCTGGCCAACATGAGCCATGAGATCCGCACGCCGATGAACGCCATCATCGGCTTCACCGAACTGCTGCTTGGCACCCGTCTCGACACACAGCAGCGCCGCCACCTGAGTACTGTGCGACAGTCGGCACGCTCGCTGCTTGGTCTGCTCAACGACATTCTCGATACCGCCAAGCTCGAACGGGGGGCGGTTGAGCTGGAGCACATGGATTTCTCCCTGCGCGAGCTGTGCGAGCAGGTCTGCGACTCACTGCGTCTAGGCGCCGAGGCCAAGGGCCTGAGCCTGAGCCTGGATTATCAGACAAGCCTCGGTGATCACTTCAAGGGCGACTCGCTGCGCATCCAGCAGGTGCTGACCAATCTGGTGGGTAACGCGGTGAAGTTCACCGAAACCGGCTGGGTGCGCCTGGAGGTGAGCGGCGAGCCGGGTAGGGTAGAGCTCTCCGTTCGAGACAGTGGCATCGGCATCGCCGATGATCGCTTGCAGCGTATCTTCGACCCCTTCGCCCAGGCCGACGCATCCATGAGCCGGCGCTTCGGAGGAACCGGGCTGGGGACCACCATTGCTCGTCAGCTTACCGAGCTGATGGGCGGGCGCATCACGGTGGAGAGTCGCCTGGGCATGGGCAGCGTATTCCATGTGCACCTGCCGCTGCAGGCCGGTGAGGCCCAGTCGGACAAAGTCGAAATCAGGGGCGCGGCACTGCCGGTGCTGAAGATCCTGGCTGCCGATGACGTACCACAGAATATCGAGCTGCTCAGCCTGACCCTTAGCGCATTGGGCCATCACGTCACCACCGTCAACGATGGCGAGCAGGCCGTGGCCGCATTCGTCGATGGCCAGTTCGATGTCCTGTTGATGGATGTGCAGATGCCGCGCCTGGACGGCCTGGAGGCCACCCGGCGCATCCGCCAGCATGAGCAGGCCAATGGTCTTGCGGCGACGCCCATCATCGCCCTGACCGCTAGCGTACTGGAGCAGGACCGTCGGGCCGCTCGTGAGGCGGGCATGGACGGCTTTGCCTCAAAGCCACTGGAGATGGACAAGCTTCTGGCCGAGATCGCGCATGTCATCGGGGTGCAGACCGCACCGCATGAGCCGAGCTCAGCTGTTGAGCACCATCCCGACGTAGATATCGATTGGGTGCGAGGCCTGCAATTATGGGGGAACGATGTGGCGATGGTGGCGGCCATCCGCCGCTTCCTTGACGAGCATCTGGGCAGCTGTGTCCAGGTCGAACGTTTGCTGCACGGGGGCGAGCAGTTGGCGGCCATTGAGCTGGTCCACCGCCTGCGCGGCGCCGCAGCCAACCTGGCCCTGCTGCGTACCAGTCGTCTGGCCGGCCAGTTGGAGCATGCGCTCAAGGGGGCAGTACCGGCCTCGGTGGAGGAGCTGCTGGCCAATTTGTCGAAAGCGCTGATCGATCTCCTGCCGCAATTGCCGGAGTCCGAGGCTACAGTGGAGTTCGACGCTGCCGACACACTGTCCACGGACGAACTGCTGGCCCTGGTGAAACAGCTGCGTACCGCGTTGCAACACGGCGAACTGGACGAGCAGGCCCTGAAACACCTGGTTTCCTCGCTGGCGGCGCTGACGCAGCAGGCGCGGGCTGAAGCCCTGGAGGGGGCGATAGACGATTTCGAATTCGAGCGTGCCGATGCACTGCTGGCTGACCTGTTCGGCTGGCTGGAGCAGAAGGCCGGAGCAAACATCTGATGAGCAACACCCCCGACGCCCGCCCGAAACTGCTACTGGTGGATGACGAGCCGACCAACCTACAGGTGCTGCGGCAGATCCTGCAGGACGATTATCGGCTGCTGTTCGCCAAGGACGGTGAAAAGGCGCTGGAACTGGCCGAGCGCGAGAGCCCGGCGCTGATCCTGCTCGACGTGATGATGCCAGGCATGACCGGCCACGAAGTGTGCACTCGCCTGAAGGCCCAGCCTAGTACCTCAGCCATTCCAGTGATCTTCGTGACTGCGCTGGCCGATGTGGATGATGAGGCCAAGGGCTTCGAGGTCGGCGCTGTAGACTACATCACCAAACCGGTGAGCCCGCCCATCGTGCGGGCGAGGGTGCGCACCCATCTGTCGCTGGTACGAGTCGACGAACTGCACCAGACACGCCTGCAGATCGTCCAGCGCCTCGGCCTGGCGGCGGAGTACAAGGACAACGAAACCGGCCTGCACGTCATTCGCATGAGCTATTACACCCATATCCTGGCCAGGGCTGTCGGCCTGGACGAGAGAGCGGCCGATGATCTGCTCAATGCGGCTCCAATGCATGACGTGGGCAAGATCGGTATCCCCGATGCCATCCTGCAGAAGGCTGGAAAGCTGGACGACTCGGAGTGGGCGGTCATGCGCAACCATGCACAGATTGGTGCCGAGATCATCGGCGAGCATGATTCACGCCTGTTGCGGATGGCTCGCAGCATAGCGCTGACGCACCATGAGAAGTGGGATGGCAGCGGCTATCCAAATGGCCTGAAAGGTACGGAGATTCCGCTGGAGGGACGCATCGTCGCCATTGCCGATGTGTTCGACGCCCTTACCAGCGTGCGTCCCTATAAACCAGCCTGGTCGGTAGAAGAGGCAGTCGCCTTGTTGCGCCGTGAGAGCGGCAACCATTTCGACCCTGAGCTGGTGGAGCTGTTTCTCGCCCAGATGCCGGCAATCCTGGAGATCAAGGAGCGCTGGGCCGAGATGGAGTAGATCTATTGCGATTGATTACACGTAGCGTGGTGAAACCTGCATTCGAGGCTTGGCTCATTGTCTGATGGTCCGAGCTATTTCGATTTACCAGGTGATCAGCCAGAGCGATTGTGATTGGGTTATCGAGCATGAAGAAAAGGAGCGAGGTGATTAAGCAATTACCGGCATGCAGATTAATATGTTATTTAACATAATATACATTATGCGAAGTTATGTATGATGCGCTTGTGCGTATCGCATCTACATCTGCGCGAAGCCTTCGCGTTTGCCAGGGATTATCATTTTGGCTACAGTCGCCGCCTTTACGCACGCTCGGCTAGCCAAAGGATTGTCCATGTTCCGACTCGATGCGGTCAGCTTCAGTTTGCCGGAGCGCACGCTCCTGCATCCGTTGTCGCTCGACATTCCCCAGGGCCAGATGGTTGGCCTTATTGGCCACAATGGCTCCGGGAAATCGACGCTGCTGAAAATGCTGGCTCGCCAGCAACCCGCCAGCACTGGTTGTGTCCTTCTGGATGACAAACCATTGGCTGACTGGAAAGACCGCGACTTCGCACGCCAGGTGGCCTATCTGCCGCAGCAACTGCCAACCGCCGACAGCCTGACGGCTAGCGAGCTGGTCGGTTTCGGTCGTTATCCCTGGCACGGTTTGCTCGGTCGGTTCGGTACCGATGATCATGCCAAGGTACAGGAAGCCATGGAGCTGACCGATACGCTGCGCTTTGCCGAGCGCATGGTCGACAGCCTGTCCGGCGGCGAACGCCAGCGCGTTTGGCTGGCCATGCTATTGGCACAGAACAGTCGCTATCTACTGCTCGACGAACCAACTTCGGCACTCGACATCGCCCACCAGGTCGATGTGCTGGGCCTTGTGCACCGCCTCAGCCAGCAACTGGGCCTGAGCGTTATCGTGGTGCTTCACGACATCAATATGGCCAGCCGCTACTGCGACCGCCTCATTGCGCTGCACAGTGGACGTCTACTACTGGATGGCAGTCCGGCCGAACTGATGACCGATAGCAATCTTGAAGCCATCTATGGCCTGCCGATGCAGGTGCTTAGCCATCCGCGTGGCCAACAACCGATTGCCGTGGTGGTCTGATGCGCAGGCTGCTTTGCATGCTGATTATCCTGTCGGGCCTGGCTCAGGCCGCACCGCATCAACCGCGGATCGCAGTGATCGACTGGGGACTGACTGAGACTTTACTGGGCCTAGGTATTACGCCGATTGCCGTGGCCCAGACCGAAGGTTACCGGCGCTGGGTACAGGCCCCCGAGTTACCGGCTGAAGTCGTCGACCTCGGCCTGCGTGTAGAACCCAATCTCGAGCTGTTGAGCCAGCTGAAGCCGGACATGATCCTTATCACGCCACAGTTCGCAGCCAGCCGGCCGCAGCTGGAGCGTGTAGCACCGGTGCATATGCTGGCCATCTATACGCCGGAGGCAGAAGCCTATGTCGGCGCTCAACGTGTAACCCGGGAACTGGCGAAATTGCTCGACCGCCAGCCCGAAGGCGAAGCCATGATCGCTCGTATCGATGCCAATATGGTTCGGGTCAAGCAACGTCTGGCTCCGCAATTGCTGCCACCTTTCTATGTGATGACCTTCCTCGACCAGCGTCATGTCCGCCTGTTCGGCAAGCAAAGTATCTACCAGGGTGTGCTGGATCGCGTTGGCCTGCGCAATGCCTGGACAGGACCAACCAACTACTGGGGCTTCAGTCAGCAAGGCATCGAGCGCCTTGCCGAAGAGCCCAGTGCTGCCCTGCTCTATCTGGAGCCCATGCCGCCAGGCACCGAGAGCGGGTTGGCGGGCAGCGCGTTGTGGCAACGCCTGCCCGCCGTGCAGGAGCAGCGTCTGTACCCTCTTCCACCGGTCTGGAGCTTCAACGGTTTGATGGCCGCCGAGCGCTTTGCCAACCTGCTGGACGCGCAATTCGTGCCGGAGCGCGCGCCATGAGCAACCTGCTGGCCGAAGGGCCACTGCCTACGAGGGCTCGCTGGAGCTTCTCCGGTCATCCGGTCTGGCTATGCAGCCTGCTGTTTGTGCTCGCCCTGGGTCTGGTCTTCAGCGATCTGGGCCGCCGGCTACCGAGTGCGCAGTGGCTGCAAGCGCTGGCCAACCCTGCGGATGGCGACATGCAGCAGATGATTCTGCACTTTAGCTGGTTGCCGCGTCTGGCCATGAGCCTGCTCTGCGGTGCAGTGTTGGCGCTGGCCGGAACGCTGATGCAGCAGGTTTTGCGCAACCCTCTGGCGTCGCCTACGACGCTGGGTGTATCCAGCGGCGCACAGTTCGGCTTGCTGATCGCCACTCTCTGGGCGCCCTGGACCTTGGAGTACGGTCGTGAGTGGGTGGCGCTGGCAGGTGGTGGATTGGCGTCTCTGATGGTGTTCGCCCTGGCTTGGCGACGTGGCTTGGCACCCCTGACGCTGATCCTGGCCGGATTGGTCGTCACCCTCTATCTCAGCGCTCTGAATGTCACCTTGATGCTGATTCAGCAGCAGGACCTGAATGCGGTCTTCATCTGGGGCTCCGGCTCGCTCAGCCAGAATAGCTGGGCTGGAGTCGAGTTCCTGCTGCCGCGCCTGGCTGTCGGCATGTTGATTCTGTTGCCACTGTTGCGTCCTCTGGCGCTGCTGGAACTGGATGACAGTGGTGTGAAGAGCCTGGGTGTTCCGTTGCGCTTCCTGCGCATCGTCACCCTGACGATCGCCGTGTACCTGGCGGCCTGTGTGGTCAGCAGTGTGGGTGTGATCGGTTTCATCGGCCTCGCCGCACCAGCGTTGGTGCGGATCCTCGGTGGGCGTACCTTCTCCCAGCGCTTGCGCTGGGCGCCGCTGCTCGGTGCTCTGCTGCTATGCGTCACCGACTTGGGCATCCAGCGTCTGGCTGGCAACCTCGCCGAACTGGTGCCGACAGGCGCGGCCACTGCCCTGCTTGGTGCGCCGTTGCTGCTCTGGTTGCTGCCTCGGCTGCGCCTGAGTGGAGGGCAACCGCAGAGCGGCGATGCCCACCATTTCATGCGCCACCCCCTCCCCATCCGACGACTACTGCCTCTCGCGGTCTTACTGGCGCTAGCCCTACTGATCGGGCTGGGATTGGGACGAGGTCTGGAAGGTTGGCAATGGGCTCTCGGCGACACCAGTCTGCTCGACTGGCGCTGGCCGCGAGTGATGGCTGCAGCTGCTGCTGGCTGCATGCTGGCCTTGGCCGGCTGCATGATCCAGCGCCTGACCGGCAACCCGATGTCCAGCCCCGAAGTGCTTGGCATCAGTGCGGGGGCTGCCCTGGGCCTGATCGCCCTCCTCTTCCTGCTGCCTTATTCGGGGCCCCTTGCCCAGCTGGCTCTGGGCGGTCTCGGCGCCGGCCTGACGCTGCTTCTGCTGCTCGGATTGTCGCGGCGCTCCGGATTCGCGCCCGAGCGGGTATTGCTGATCGGCATCAGCATCACCGCATTGTTCGACGCCCTGCAGGTGATCCTGTTGGCCGGTGGCGACCCGCGTGGGCAGAACCTGCTCAGCTGGATGTCCGGTTCGACCTATTTCGTCAGCCCGCAGATGGCCGTCTGGGTCTTGTGCTGCAGCGTGCTGTTGCTGCTGATAGCCCTGCCATTCGGCCGCTGGCTAGAGCTGCTGCCGCTGGGCGAAGGCACGCCACGAGCGCTGGGCGTGCCACTGGGGCGCAGCCGTTTCGTGTTGCTGATGCTGGCTTCATTGCTGACCGCAGGCGCCACATTGATTGTCGGACCGCTGAGCTTCATCGGCCTGCTGGCGCCGCACCTCGCCCGCCTGCTAGGACTGGCCCGGGCAGTGCCGCAGATGCTGGGTGCAGCACTGCTGGGCGCATTGATCATGGTGTTGGCGGACTGGCTCGGACGCACACTGCTGTTTCCTGCGCAGCTACCGGCAGGGCTGCTGGCATCTTTGCTGGGCGGCGCCTATTTCATGCTCTGTCTTTACAGACGCTAGAGAGGATGGCGCTGAGCATGCACCGCACGGGCTCAGCTGATCAGTCGAGTACCGCAGTGCCTTCGGCTGGCGGTTCTTCCAGCAAGGGACAGTTGTCGCACATGTCCATACCCAGCTCATTGCGGATGCAACACAGCTTGCGCTGGCGCCAGGGCGCGCAGCCCTCTCCCTGCGCCACATACTGCACCGGCTCGAAGAGTGGGTTGCGTGCTCCATCCGGTCGCAGCCTGGACTCCAGCACCTCGAAACCCTGCGCCAGCATCGGCTTGGGAAACGGCAAGCCGCCTAGCGTCGACATGAACCACTCGAAATAATTGCCGGCGTTGCTCCACAACACCCGTGCTGCAATCTTGCGATGGGCACGCAGGCCATCAATGAAAGGCAGCAGGTTGTCGTCCAGCAGCCCGGCGAAACGCTCGAAGCCATTGACCGGTGGCGCACTCCAGCGTTCGCCGGCGTGCGGCAGCTTGAAGGCCTCGGGCAATCCGTCGGCGCCGACCACCACCTGGATCTCCTCGAAATCCAGTGGTAGACGCCAGTTGAGGATCAACCCTGCAGCCAGCACCGGTGGAATCAGGCGCAGGAAGTAGTACTTGGACCACAGCGACATCAGCGCACGCCGATCCCCCTCGGCATGCTCGGGACCGAAGCGCAGCATTTGCTCTTCAAGACGCTCAGGGCTAACGAACTCACGCCCGGACAGTGCCGGGCGTGGGTCATCGATAAGTGTGAGGACGTCGCGGTAGTGCGCGAAAGGCCCTTGGAACAGCGGGGCGATGGCCGGAATCATCGCCCTATTCCTCGGCTCTGAACCGGTCTGTGATCTCTTGGTCGTCGGCGATACAGCATTGACGTAGGGCTGCTCATTTACGGTATGTAGACTCCGCGCCCTCGCCCCATTTCACCTGGCCAGGAGATCGCAAACAGGTTCTCACGCACATGCGCTGGCAACTCCAGCAGTCTGCCGATGTCGGCGATCATCCATCAGGGCATCGACGACTTCCTGGGAACGGACTGCCAATACCGACAATAGCGTATCGCTCAAACCATGGCTGGCCTCACAGCAGCCCTGCAGATAGATACCGGCGCTCATCTGCGGTTCACAGCACAGACGATAATCGCGTTCCACACCATCACCGAGGTGCTGTTGCAAACCTTCTAACAAGCGCTTGTAACCATCGCGACGGTAGCCGGTGGCCAATACCACGGCATCGAACAGGCGATCCTCTCGCCCCTCCGGCCCCTGTAGCGTCAGTCGAATACCTTCGGCACCGGGCTGCACTGCCTCGATGCTGCGCTGAGGCAACAGATTGTGCGGGGCATGCCCTGTCACTTTCTGTAGATACAGGCGGTGGTAAATGCTCTCGATCAGGTCCAGGTTGACCACCGAATAGTTGGTCTGGGCATTAGCCTGAATGAAGGCCTCGCGCTCTTCCGGAGCCTGTCCGTAGACAACATCGGTATAGGCCGGATCGAAGATCTCGTTGATGAATGGGCTATCGTCAGCCGGGCGCAGAGCCTGGCTGCGCATCACCATGCTCACCTCCGAGGTTGGGAAGCGGCCACACAGATCGCTGAAGATCTCCGCAGCACTCTGCCCAGAACCAATCACGGCGATCCGCTTGGGCTCGGCGCAGCCATGGATGCACTCAAGGTAGTTGGAGGAATGGATCACGCGCTCGTCGCCGCGCAGCGGACGGAATGCGTCAGGTATCACCGGCTCACCACCGATGCTGACCACCAGGTTGCGGGTGATGCGTGCACGGGTACGGCCATCGGCCAGTCGCGAGATCACTTTGACCCGGGTCACCTCACCACCATCGAGCACCGGCTCGACGCCAATGACTTCCTCACCGTAGTGCACGCGATCAGTGAAGTGGCTCGCGGCCCAGGTCAGGTAGTCGTTGTATTCAAGACGCGACGGCGTGAAGGTGCTGATATTGATGAACGCTTCCAGCCGACGCTTCTGGTGCAGATAGTTGACGAAGGTATAGGGGCTGGCCGGGTTGCGCAGCGTTGCCAGGTCCTTGAGGAAGGAAATCTGCATGCGGCTGTCGTCCAGCAGCATGCCGCCGTGCCAGGCAAAGGCCGGCTTCTTCTCCAGGAAGCAGTAGCGCAGGCCGTGCTCACGCACTCTGCGATCCTCGTCCAGGGCCACCGCAATGGCCAGGTTGGCGGGGCCGAAGCCCAGGCCGATTACATCGTATTCCAGCGTTTCTATGCTCATGTCAGGCCCCGATCCTCTGCGGATGGTTTATTTGAAGGCCGAGTCAGCCTATGGAGGCACTCGCCTCGCCCAACCTCATCAGTTCACGGCCGCGCTCGGGCGCGGCTCTTTTGTTCTGCGGCTCGTGGGAGCCGTACTGCTATGCCAAGCAGCAGCGCTCGAAGAACACCTCGCGGGACTGCACCATGAGTGCCGCGCGCTTGTGCGGGAAATCGAATTCCTTGGCCTTGTGATAACCCTGCGCCTGCATGTGGCCAATCATCTTGGCGTTGTCGGCGCGAGGTTCGGCGACCACCCGCTGGGTACGCGGATCGTCGAGGAACAGGTAGTGGGTCAGCGCACTGAGCCAGCTGGCAACCTTGTGCGGGCCGCGATGGCTTTCCTCCCCCACCAGCATATGGATGCCCCGGTCGTAATCACCTACGTCGTAGAACGGTGCGATGCGATCTTCCTTGGCCCAGTAAGCCTCGTAGTAGGCGAACGGCTCATCGTCGAAACAGCCGATCAGTGTCAGCACGCGCGGGTCCGCAGCCAGCTCTTCGAGGTACTGGCGATGCTTGGACAGGTCGCCCTCCTCCTGCCAGAACGCGGCCACGCGGGCGCTGTTCTGCCAGCGGTTGAAGCGCGCAAGGTCGTCGTCGATATCCAGCGTGCGCAGGGATATCCAGGCACCCAGATTGGCATCGAAGCGCCGGTAAACCTCACCTGACGGTTTCGGTGCACGACGCGGATGGCGGCGCCCGGTTGCGTGCATCACCATCTGTTGTGGGTAATCGGCGCTACTGAGGCCACGAAGGAACGTCCCCGGCAATTGCCAGAATAGCGAACGGTCCATGCGCAGGCTCTCGCCGGTGCCGACCAGCTGCCCATTGGCCAGCAGGGCCGGATCGACCTCTTCCAGCTGGACTCGCTGCTGCTGCAGCTGCGGGTCGCTGGCGAAACACCAGTAGGCCAGCAGCCAGAGGGCCACGGCCTGATCCTTGAGCTCCAGCTCATGGGGGACCAATACCTCACCCCTTCGGTGAGCGCGCAGTAGCGCGCGCTCGTTCAAGTGGAGGGCCAGGCTGGCACCATCGTCGCGGGCGACGAGCCGCTGTCCCGAAGGCAGCGGCAGGCTTTCGAGGGATTTAGAAGTCATAACTCACACTGGCGATGACGTTGCGGCGGTTGCCGTACCAGCAGTAGTAGTCACAGGCGGTGACGTACTCTTTGTCGGTCAGGTTATTCGCGTTGAGTTGCAGGCGGATGTCCTGGATCCGGTAGCTGACCATCGCATCCAGCAGCGTGTAGGACGGCACTTCCAGGGTTTCGGTGTTATCGCCGTAGCTGGAGCTGGTGTGTCGTACGCCTGCGCCAAAGGCCAGGCCGTCGAGGACTCCACCGTGGAACTGGTAGTTGGCCCAGAGCGATGCCATCTCATCGGCGATGTTGGCTGGCGTCTTGCCCTTCTCTGCCTGACGGGTGGTCTTGGTGGTTTCCGGATCGAGCTTGGTGTAGCTGGCGATCAGGCTGACGTTTTCGGTGACATTGGCCTGCGCTTCCAACTCGATACCACGACTGCGTACTTCTCCCAGCTGGGTCGGCACGCTGCCGGTCGGGGTGGCCAGGTTCTTCCTGACATTCTCCTGAGTCAGCTCGAATAGGGCTGCGGTGAACATAGCGTCCATGCCCGGCGGCTGGTACTTGATGCCGATCTCCTTCTGGTCTCCCTTCTCGGGCTCGAACGGATCGCCGGTGACGGCGTTCAGGTCGGTAATCGGCAGGAAGAACTCGGAATAGCTGATGTAGGGAGTCAGGCCGTTGTCGAACACATAGGCGATGCCGCCGCTCCAGGTGAAATCCTCGTCACGCACGTCATGACCGACGCCGGTAGTCTGGTTGTCGAAGTCGGTTCGCGACTTGTCGTAGCGGCCACCAAGCAGGAACACCCAGTTGTCGTATTTGAGCTGCTCCTGAATGTAGTAACCCATCTGGTCGGCGCGGGTGTCCTTGTCTTGCAGGGCGAAATCACCGATCGGCTGGTGGTAAACCGGGTTGTAGATGTCCAGTGGCGGAATGACCGGGAAGTTCGGGTAGCCGTTGGGACTGCGGTCCTTGATCTTCAACTGCTGGTAGTCGACGCCAAGCAGCAGAGTGTTCTCCCAGCGATCACCGAACCAGTTACCGAGCAGACGGTTATCTACCGACAGGTTGTCGGCCTTGCCGTCGTTGTAGGTCAGACCGCGATTGATCACCCGATCGGTGATGTTGCCGTAGAAGAACAGCTGACGCAGCTCCAGGTCCATGTGGCCATAGCGCAGGTTCTGCTGGAAGTCCCAGTTATCGCTGATGCGATGGTTCAGCTCGTAGCCCAGGGTGTACTGGTCGCGATCGAAAGTCTCGTAGCTGGGGTCGCCAACGGCGGTATCGGTATCGATGTCACCGTTCGGATTGTGGGTGATGGTGCCGCTGGAGGGCAGGAACTGCAGCTGAGGATCGGATCGGTCCTTCTGCATGCTGGCCAGCAGGGTCAGGGAGGTGTCCTCACTGAAATTGATGGTCATGGAGGGGGCAAGCAGGATACGCGCGGCGTCCACATCATCGACCTGAGTGCCGGTGTCGCGGCTCAGTGCCACCAAGCGATACAGCAGGTCGCCTTCCTCATCCAGTTTGCCGCCTACGTCCAGATTGATCTGTTTGCGGTCGAAGCTGCCGTACTGGATACCGATCTCGTTCTTGCTGTCGGCGGTTGGGCGCTTGCTCTGCAGGTTGATCAGGCCACCTGGCGGGGTCTGGCCATAAAGAACGGAGGCCGCGCCCTTGAGTACTTCTATGCGTTCGAGCATGTAGGGGTCGATCTGCCAGCTGTAGAAAGCGCTGGAGTAGATGCGCGAGCCATCCATGAACAGGCCGTTGTTGGCCTGCTTGAAGCCACGGATGATGAACCAGTCCTGCTTGTTGTCCTCACCATAGAAGCCGGCCTGCACGCCACCGGAGTAGCGCAGTGCCTCGCTAATGGTCTGGACGTTGCGATCATCCATCTGCGCTTGGGTTACTACCGATATCGAGCGCGGAGTCTCTCTCAGCGGTGTGTTGATCTTGGTGGCGCTTCGACTGTTTTTGGCCACATATCCCTGATCTTCGCCGACCGGGCTATCCAGTTCGCCACTGATGTTGATTGCCTCAAGCTGAACGGCCTGGTCTTCGGCATGCAGCCCCATGCTGAACGCACTCAGCGCGCAGGCCATGGCTAGCGGAAGACGGGCACGCGTGAATGGCACTTTGGCCTGGCATTTCGACTGATCCATCAGGGCTCCCCAGCAAAATCAAATTAGAAGAATTCGCATTTATATGTCTTGCCTCTACTAGACGCACGAGGCCGAACGAAATTTAGTAACCGGATGGCAGTTTCTCCAGCCATCTCCGTTATTCGTTACCCAGCACGGCCGCCAGATCCTGCAGTACCTGCGGATGGCGCACGATGCTCTGATGATCGGTGTCGACCAAGCGATGGCTGGCCGCCCTGCCCTGCACCTGCTCCAGACCACCTTCAAGCAACTGCGCACGCCCTGTCGGCTGTGCCGCCCACCAGCAATGCAGGCGCACCTTGACCTTAGGCAGTGCGTAACCAGCACATAGACGACGCATGTGCTGCTCCACGGACCAGGCGAACAGCAGTTCTTCCAGGCTCTGGCGGGTCATGCCGTCCAGCGGCTGACCGGCGAACCAGGCGCTGCAGGCTTGCGGCCATTCCAGCGGCTCCAGTTGCAGTAGGCGTTCGAACAGGCTGTCCCAGGCTTTGGCAGGCAGTTCCGGAGCCAGCAGTTGCAGGTGTTCGCCTAGCTTGGCGCGGGCCTGCGGATGGCGGGCGTCATCGCCAGCGATCTCGGTGCCCGGCACATAGCAATCGAGAAGTCCGAGGAAGGCCACTTCATGGCCACGGGCCTCCAGGCGTGCAGCCAGCTCCAGGGCCAGGCTGCCGCCCAGTGACCAGCCAACCAGGCGGTACGGCCCCTGTGACTGCTGCTTGAGCAGCGCGTCCAGGTAGGCATCGGCCATCTCGCCCAGCGAGGCATCGCGCCAGGCCGGATCGAGGAAGCTGCGGCATTGCAGGCCGAACACGTCGCGCACGCCGTCCAGGCGTGCGGCCAGCGGCTGGTAACCGGTGACCCGACCAGTGACCGGATGCGGACAGAACACCGGTGCCGCAGCGGCAGCCTGGCGGGTCAGGCGCAGCAAGGGCGATGGGCCCTGCACGCTCTGGCCGCGGGCCAGTTCCAGCAAGGCCAGCAATTCCTGGCGATAGCTCGCGGCCAGGCGCTCGATGGTCGCCGCACTGTACTGCGTGGCCGCGTATTCCCAGGACAACTGAAGCAGGCCGTCGAATACCTGGCCATTGACCCCCAGACGGCTGGCCAGCGGATTGTCCGCGGCCACTGCCGCGCCACCGCCGCCGGCCGGGCGGAACCAATCCGCCGCTGCGCCGGCCTGGTATTGGCCTAGGTAGTTGAAGGTGACTTCCGCACTCGGCAGGTCAGCCAAGGCGGTCTGTGCTTCAGCAGAGCCCAGCCAACGCAACACGCCGTAGCCCTGACTGCCGTGCTCGATCTGCTGCAAGCGTTGCTGAACCTGCTGCAGGTGCTCGCTCACGTCGATGACGTGTGGCAACTGCAGCGGATACAAGCTGGTGAACCAACCGACCGTGCGCGACAGGTCCAGCTCGCCGGCCAGTGCCTCGCGGCCGTGACCTTCGAGGTTGATCCGCAGGCCCGGCTGGCCGCTCCAGCGGCACAGGGCGCGGGTCAGCGCGGTAAGCAGCAAGGCGTCGATGCGCACGCCGAGCTGCGCCGGCGCCTGCAGCAGGCGCTTGGTATCGGCGGCATCCAGGGCCAGGCGCACTTCGCGCTTGTCGCCGTGGGTGACGGTGGCTCCATCCAGCTCACGCGGCAAGGCCAGGGCCGAACCGCTCAGGCGGCTGCACCAGGCATCCAGTTCGACCTGTGCAGCTTCGCTGCCTGCCCAGCCCTGCAACGCTTCGCTCCAGGCCTTGTAGGACACCGTTTTGCTCTGCAGACGCGGCGTTTGCCCGGCTTCCAGTTGGCGATAAGCAGCGAGAATGTCTTCCAGCAGGATGCGCCAGGACACGCCGTCCACCACCAGGTGGTGTACCGCCAGCAGCAATCGCTCGGGTTGGCCGGACTGTTTGAGGTAGAGCGCCCGCAGCAGCGGGCCGTTGGCCAGGTCGAGGCTCTGCTGGGCCTGCTGGTAAAGCTGCTCGGCCTCGGCATCACTGCCGGCTTCGCGCAGCCACAGCAACGGTTGCTCGACGTCCACTTCGGCATAGTGTTGCCGCCAGTAGCCCTGCTCCTCGCTGAAGCGCAAACGCAGGCCGTCGTGATGGGCGACCAGGGCCTGCAGGGCCTGCTCCAGCAATTGCGGATCGAGCGAGCGCAGCAGTTCCAGGTTCAACGCCTGGTTCCAGTGTGCCGGCTGGGCCTGGCCCATGGCGAAGAAATGCGCCTGGATCGGCGTCAGCGCCAGCTCGCCGGTTACCGGCTCTTGCGCTTCCTCCGCTCCGGCCAGCCGCGCAACCTTGGCCAGTTCGGCCAGGCGCGGGAACTGGAACAGCTCGCGCGGTGCCAGCTGCAGCCCTTGCTGGCGGATACGGCTGACCACCTGCAGCGCGACGATGGAGTCGCCGCCCAGTTCGAAGAAATGGTCCTGGCGCCCTACCCGCTCCACTCCGAGCACTTCGGCCCAGATGGCGGCGAGGATGCGTTCGTTGTCGGTCTGTGGCGCTTCGTAGGACTGGCTCTGCCACGTCGGTTCGGGCAGCGCGGCACGATCCAGCTTGCCGGCCGGAGTCAGCGGCAGTTTTTCCAGGGCGATAATCTGCGCCGGCACCATATAGTCCGGCAGCACCTTGGCCAGTTCGCTGCGCAAGGCATTGGCGTCGGTGTTATTGCGAGCGACCACATAACCCACCAGCTGCTTGCCGGTCGGCGTCTCACGGGCGATCACCGCCGCTTCCTGCACGCCTTCCAGGGCCAGCAACTGGCTTTCAATTTCACCAAGTTCGATCCGGAAGCCACGGATTTTCACCTGATGGTCGACGCGGCCGAGGTAATCCAGGGTGCCCTCTTCGCGCCAGCGCACCAGGTCGCCGGTGCGGTACATACGCTCGCCAGCAGCGCCAAACGGATCGGGCAGGAAGCGTTCGGCGGTCAGTTCCGGGCGCTGGAAGTAGCCACGGGCCAGGCCCACTTCGCCGCCGATATACAGTTCGCCGGCGACGCCGATGGGCAGCAGGTTCAGCTCGGCATCCAGCACATACAAGCTGCGCGGACCAACCGGATTGCCGATGGGCGCATAGGCGGCTTCGAAGGAGTCACCCGGATAGGCTTCCCAGATCAGCGGCGTAACTACCGTCTCGGTCGGGCCGTAGCCGTTGATGATGCGTTGCGGTTGCAGGACTTTCTGCAGCCGTTCGTAGGTCTCGCGGGTAAAGGCTTCGCCACCCAGGGTCCATGACCTGACAGGCAGCTTGAGGTTCTGCGACTCGACCCAATCCAGCAGCTGCTGGGCGTAGCTCGGCGGCAGACAGGAGATGGTCACGCCTTCATCGGCGATTACCTGACAGGTCTTCTCGGCGCTCCACAGCTCCTGATCGCGGATCACCAGGCGGCTGCCGAAGGCCAGCGGCACCGTCCAGCGTTCCAGGGCGCCATCGAAACTGATCGAGGCGAAGTGCAGTTCTACATCGTCCGGCGTCATGCCATAGCGCTGGCCGATGGTCTGTACATGCATGGTCAGGCCGAGATGGTTCACCGCCACGCCCTTGGGCTGGCCGGTGGAGCCGGAGGTGTAGATCAGGTAGGCCAGATTGAGCGGATGCAGCTGGATGGCTGGAGTCGAGGCCTCGAAAGCGGACAGGCCCAGCTGATCCAGATACAGCGGCTCAACGGCTGAAGACAGCGGTAGCCGCTCGGCCAAGTCGGACGAAGTGATCAGCCACTTCAGCCCCGAGTCCTCGACCATGTAAGACAAACGCTCGCGCGGGTAGTCTGGGTCCAGCGGCACGAAGGCACCGCCGGACTTCAGCACCGCCAGCATGGCCACAATCATCGCGCTGCCACGCTCCAGTGAGACGCCGACACGTGACTCTGGCTGCACGCCGTGGGCCACCAGCAGATTGGCCAGGCGATTGGCGCGAGCTTCCAGTTCAGAGAGCGAAATGCGTTCCTCGCCATGCACCAGGGCGATGGCTTCGGGGCGCAGGCGCGCCTGCTCGGCGATCAGCTCCGGCAACAAACTCGCAGCATCGAAGCCCTGTCGTGGCGTGTTCCACTCGGCCAGGCGCGTCTGGTCGCCGGCATCCAGCAATTGCAGGCGCACCAGGGGCTGATCCGGCATGGCGCTGACCTGCTCCAGCAGGCCCAGCAAATGGGCAGTCATCTGCTGCATCTGCGCATTGTCGAGGCGCTCGCGGGCCCAGGTCAGGGTCAGGTGCAGGCGGCCGCTGCTGTCTTCGTGGCTGTCCAGCGCCAGGTCGAACAGCGCATGCGGCACGCCCTGGGCCAGTGGTTGCAAGCTCAGGCCCGGCAGCTGCAAGGCGCCGAGATCGCGTTTCTGGTGGTTGAACAGCACCTGGAACAGTGGCGTCTGGCCCAGGCTGCGTTCTGGGGCCAGGGCCTCCACCAACTGGTCGAACGGCAGATCCTGCTGATCCTGGGCATCCAGGGCGTGGCGGCGTACGTCGGCCAGCAACTGGCGGAAACTCATGTCCGCGCTGATCTCGGCGCGCAGCACCTGGGTGTTGACGAAGAAGCCCACCAGCGGCGCCGTCTCGGCGCGTTGACGGTTGGCTACCGGCACGCCGACGCGGATATCGCGCTGGTTGCTGTAACGGGCCAGCAGCAGCTGGAAGGACGCCAGCAGCAACATGAACAGGGTCGCGCCCTCGCCCTGGGCCAGTTGGCGCAGGCGTTCGGCCAGGGCCTGCGGCACCTCGATGGCCTGGCGCTGGGCGTGGCGCTGGCCGGAGGCATCCAGCTTGTAGGGCAAGGCCAGCACCGGCTGCTCGTCGCCCAGGCGCTCACGCCAATAATCCAGCTGCCGCTCGCGTTCGCCGGCGGCCAGCCAGGCGCGTTGCCACTGGGCATAGTCCGGGTACTGGATCGCCAGTTCGTCGAGCTGCGGTTGCTGGCCCAGACGCAGGGCGGCATAGGCACGGCCCAGCTCCTCGGCGAACACACCGATCGACCAGCCATCGGAGACGATGTGGTGGCAAACGATCTGCAGGCGCCACTGGTTCCCGGCCAGGCGCAGCAACTGCACGCGCAGCAGCGGCCCTTCGACCAGATCGAAAGCGCGCGCCGCATGGGCATCGGCCAGAGCCTGCACCGCCTCCGGTCGGTCTTGTACATCCTGCTCGTCGAGGGCCAGCGGCCCCGCCGGGTCGATGTGCTGGCACAGCTGGCCGTCGTGCTCGTAGAAGCGCGTACGCAGCGCCTCGTGGCGCCCAACTATCAGTTCCAGCGCCGCCAGCAGCGCACCGCGATCCAGCTCGCCCTCCAGGGAGAAGGCGCCGACCATGTGGTAAGCGCTGCTGTCCGGTTCCATCTGCGCTACCAGCCACAAACGCTGCTGGGCATGCGAGGCGACCAGATGTTCGCCACGCGGTGCAGGCACCAGTGGCAGGCGGTCGAAGCGGATGCCCTTGCCCGCCAGCAGTTCGAGAAAACGCTTCTGCTCGGGGGCGCCGAGGGCAAGGAAACGGCGCGCCAGGGCGGCCTTGTCGATGGGCGCGGTCACAGGGCCTCCAGTTCGTCGAGCAGCGCAGCCATGTCGCGCAGATCTTGGTCTTCTTCCTCGGCGGCGGCCGGAGCCAGGCCGTCAAGGGATGCGGCCAGGGCGGCCAGGTCTTGCGCCTCGAAGAAGGCCCTCAGCGGCAACTCCAAGTACAGGCGTTGGCGCAGCAGCGCCACGGCCTGGGTGGCCAGCAGCGAGTGGCCGCCTAGCTCGAAGAAGTTGTCGTCGAGGCCGACCTGGGCCACTTCCAGCACCTCCTGCCAGATACCGGCCAAGGCGATTTCCAGCTCTGACTGTGGCGCGCGATAGCTGCGCGCCTGCCACATCGGTTCGGGCAGTGCGCGGCGTTCCAGCTTGCCGTTGGGTGACAGCGGCATACGGTCGAGGCGCATCAGGATCGACGGCACCATATGCTCAGGCAGCTCGCTCTTCAGCGCGGCCTTGATCCCGGCCAGCCAGGTGGATTCATCCACCGGCAGCGGATCGGCCACCAGATAACCCACCAGCTGCTTGCCGATCTGGCTGTCGCGGGCCACCACCACCGCCTCGGTAACGCCCGGCTGGGCGCTGAGCTGGGCTTCGATCTCACCCAGTTCGACGCGGAAGCCACGGATCTTCACCTGATGGTCGATACGCCCCAGATAGTCGATGGCGCCGTCGGCGCGCCAGCGCACCAGGTCACCGGTGCGGTACATGCGCGAGCCGGCCGGGCCGTACGGGTCGGGCAGGAAGCGCTCGGCGGTCAGTTCCGGACGGCGGTGGTAGCCGCGCGCCAGACCAATGCCGGCGATATACAGCTCACCGGGCACGCCCTGCGGCACCGGGTTGAGCTGGGCATCGAGGATATGCAGGCGCAGGTTGGCGATAGGCCGGCCGATTGGCACGGCGTGACGGCCCTCCTCCACACAGGTCCAGTGGCTGACGTCGATTGCCGCCTCGGTCGGGCCGTACAGGTTGTACAGGGAGGCACCCGGCAGGCGCTGGAAGGTGCGCACCTGCAGCTCCGCCGGCAGTGCCTCACCACTACAGATGACGCGGGTCAGACTCTGGCACTGTTCCACATCCGGATGCAGCAGGAAGGCCTGCAGCATCGACGGCACAAAGTGCAGCGTGCTGACCTTGTGGCGCTGGATCAGCTCCACCAGCTTCTGCGGGTCGCGATGGTCGCCCGGTGCAGCCACGGCCAGGCAGGCGCCGGTTATCAGCGGCCAGAAGAACTCCCACACCGACACGTCGAAGCTGAACGGGGTCTTCTGCAAAACCACGTCGCCGGCACCCAGTTGGTAGGCCTCCTGCATCCACAGGATGCGGTTGGCCAGGGCCAGATGGCTGTTGCCGGCGCCTTTGGGCTTGCCAGTGGAGCCGGAGGTGTAGATGACATAAGCCAGGTCGTCGGCCTGCAGGGGCACGTCGGGGGCGATGGTGCTTTCGCCACCGCAGTCCTCGCAATCCAGGCTCAGCACCTTGAGGCCGGCCGGCAACGGCAGGCGCTCGACCAGCAGGCTGTGCGACAGCAGCAGTTCGACGCCGGAGTCCTCCAGCAGATAGGCCAAGCGTTCCAGCGGGTACTCCGGATCGAGCGGTACATAGGCGCCACCGGCACGGACGATGGCGTGCAGGCCGATCACCAGCTCCAGCGAACGCTCCAGGCTGATGCCGACCAGGCTGCCGCGCTGCACGCCGAGACGGTGCAGGCGGTTGGCCAGTTGGTTGATGCGCTGCTCCAGCTCTACGTAATTGAGCACCTGCTCGCCGAACACCAGGGCAGGCGCCTGTGGCGTGCGCATGGATTGTTCGGCGATGCGCTGGCTGAGGTTGACCAGCGGGCCGTAGTCCTTGCTGGTGTCGTTCCAGCTGGCGAGCTGCGCCTGTTCGTCCTCTTCCAGCAGCGGCAGCAGACCGATGGGCTGAGTCGGATCGGCGCAGATGCCTTCCAGCAGGCGCACGAAATGCCGCGCCAGGCGAGCGATGGTACGCGCCTCGAACAGCTCGGCGGCGTAGCTGACGAAGCCGCTCAGGCTGCCGTCGGCGGCTTCTTCGGTGTCCAGCGCCAGGTCGAACTGCGCGCCAGCGGCGCCCGGATCATGCGGTTGTACGCGCAGACCCGGCAGGTTGCCGAGGGCGCTGAAATCCACCTGCTGGTGGTTGAACGCTACCTGGAACAGCGGGTGATGACTCAGGCTGCGGCTCGGTTGCAGCGCTTCCACCAGTTGGTCGAACGGCAGCTCTTGATTAGCCAGAGCATCGCGGCTGGCTGCAGCCAGTTCGCCGAGCAGCTCGCGGAACGGCTTAAGCCCGCTCGGCTCGCCGCGCAGCACCAAGGTGTTGATAAAGCAGCCGAGCACACCATCCATTTCCGCCAGGCTGCGACCGGCCACCGGTACGCCGACGCGGATGTCTTCCTGACCACTGTAACGGTGCAGCAGGCTCTGCCAGGCGCTCAGCAGCAGGCTGAACAAGGTGCTGCCCTCGCGCTGAGCCAGGGCGCGTAGTTGCGCGGTGAGAGCGTCGCTCAGCTCGAAACGCCAGCGCATGCCCTGGCGCGCGCCATGGGCCGGGCGCGGGTGATCGGTAGGCAGTTCCAGCAATGGCTGGTGCTCGCCCAGTCGCGCCTTCCAGTAATCCAACTGGCGCGTGGCTTCGCTGGACTTCAGCCAGTCGCGCTGCCACTGGGCATAGTCGGCGTATTGCAGCGGCAATGCGGTGAACTGTGCAGTGCGGCCCTCAGCGAAGGCCGCATAGGCGGCAGAGAACTCGCCGATAAAGCGCTGCATCGACCAGCCATCGGAGACGATGTGGTGCTGGATCAGCAGCAGGCGGTATTCCTGGTCGCCCAGGCGCAGCACGGCAACCCGCAGCAACGGTTCGCTGGCCAGGTTAAACGGCCGTTTGAGCAGTTTCTGTGCGTAATCACGGGCCTCGGCTTCACGTTCGTTGGCAGCCAGCTCACGCAGGTCGAGCCAGTCGATACGCTGACCCTGGGCCGGCAGGATGCGCTGGCGTGTTTCGCCGTTGACCTCGACGAAACGGGTACGCAGCGCCTCGTGACGTGCTTCCAACTGGTCGAAGGCGGCCTGCAGCGCCTGGCGATCCAAGCGGCCCTGCAGGTCGAGACCGGCCGGCATATGGTAGGCGCCGTTGTTCGGGTCGAGGCGGTTGAGGAACCACAGGCGCTGCTGGGCATGGGACAACGGCAGGTCGCCGCCACGCGGCAAGGCGCGCAGCTTGGGGGCATCCAGGCTCTCGCGCTGCAATGCGGCCGCGCAGTCTGCCAGGCGGCTCTGCTCGAACAGCGCCTTGAGCGGCAGCTGCAGGCCTTGCTGGCGAATGCGGCTGACTACCTTGAGCGCGACGATGGAGTCGCCGCCCAGTTCGAAGAAATGATCCTGGCGCCCTACTCGCTCCACTCCGAGGACTTCAGCCCAGATGGCGGCGAGGATACGTTCGTTGTCGGTTTGCGGCGCCTCATAGCTCTGGCTCTGCCAGGTTGGCTCCGGCAGTGCGGCGCGATCCAGTTTGCCAGCCGGGGTCAGCGGCAGTTTTTCCAGGGCGATGATCTGCGCGGGAACCATATAGTCCGGCAGCACCTTGGCCAGCTCGCTGCGCAGGGCATTGGTATCGGTATCGGTGTTGTCACGAGCAACCACATAACCGACCAGCTGTTTGCCGGTTGGCGTCTCGCGGGCGATCACTGCCGCTTCCTGCACACCATCCAGGGCCAGCAACTGGCTTTCGATCTCACCCAGTTCGATACGGAAGCCGCGAATCTTCACTTGATGGTCGACGCGACCGAGATAATCCAGGGTGCCGTCTTCACGCCAGCGCACCAGATCACCGGTGCGGTACATGCGCTCGCCGGCTGCACCAAACGGATCGGGCAGGAAGCGCTCGGCAGTCAGCTCCGGGCGCTGGAAGTAGCCGCGGGCCAGGCCGATTTCGCCACCGATATACAGCTCGCCGGCCACGCCGATGGGTAGCAGGTTCAACTCGGCATCCAGCACATACAGACTGCGCGGCCCTACCGGATTGCCGATGGGGGCATAGGCGGCTTCGAAAGAGTCGCCCGGATAGGCTTCCCAGATCAGCGGAGTCACCACCGTCTCGGTCGGGCCATAACCGTTGATGATGCGCTGGGGCTCCAACACCTTTTGCAGACGCTCGTAGGTCTCGCGGGTAAAGGCTTCGCCACCCAGAGTCCACGATCTGACAGGTAGCTTGAGGTTCTGCGACTCGACCCAGTCCAGCAATTGCTGGGCATAGCTCGGCGGCAGGCAGGAGATGGTCACGCCTTCATCGGCGATCACCTGGCAGGTCTGCTCTGCGCTCCACAGCTCCTGGTCGCGAATCACCAGGCGGCTGCCGAAGGCCAGCGGCACGGTCCAGCGCTCCAGGGCGCCGTCGAAGCTGATCGAGGCAAAGTGCAGCTCGACATCGTCGGTGGTCATGCCGTAGCGCTGGCCGATGGTCTGCACATGCATGGTCAGGCCAAGGTGGTTCACCGCCACGCCTTTCGGCTGGCCGGTGGAGCCGGAGGTGTAGATCAGGTAGGCCAGATTCAGCGGATGCAGCTGCACGGCAGGCACCGAGACCTCGAAAGCGAACAGATCGAGCTGATCCAGATACAGCGGTTCGACTCCCTCGCCCAGCGACAGGCGCTCGGCCAGATCGGAGCTGGTGATCAACCACTTCAGCCCCGAGTCTTCGACCATGTAGCTCAGACGTTCGCGCGGATAATCCGGATCGAGCGGGACAAAGGCGCCACCCGACTTCAGCACCGCCAGCATGGCCACGATCATCGCGTTGCCACGTTCCAGCGAGACGCCAACGCGCGACTCGGGCTGCACGCCGTGGGTCACCAGCAGATTGGCCAGGCGATTGGCGCGGGCTTCCAGCTCAGCAAAGCTGATGCGCTCGGCGCCATGCACCAGGGCGATGGCATCCGGATGCAGGCGCGCCTGCTCGGCGATCAGCTCGGGTAACAAGCGGCCGGCATCGAAGCTCTGCCGTGGTTTGTTCCACTCGCCCAGCAAGAACTGCTCGGCCTCGCCAACCAGCGCCAGACCGCCCAGTGGCTGGGCCGGATCGCCGCACACCAGCTGCAGGGCCTGACGCAGCAGTGCTTCGACCTGGGCGATGCCGTTGGTATCGAAGTGCGCGCGATCATAGGCCAGCAACAGCTCCAGGCGGTTGCCCGGCAGCACGGCCAGGGTCATCGGGTAATGGGTGAACTCATGGCTCTGCGGCATGCCCAGGCGCAGCTCGCCGCGCTCGGCCTGCTTGAGCGCATCGCCCAGCGGGTAGTTCTCGAACACCAGCAGGCTGTCGAACAGCGCCTCGCCAGCGCTGCCGACCCAGCGTTGGATATCGTGCAGCGGGCTGTGCTCATGCTCGCGCAGCTGCAGGTTCTGCACCTGCAGCGCGGCCAGCCAGTCGCCCAATGGCTGCTCGGCCGGCAGCTGGATCGCCACCGGCAAGCTGTTGATAAACAGGCCGAGCATCTGCTCGCTGCCGGTCAGCTCGGTCGGACGACCGGCCACGGTGGCGCCGAAGCACAGGCTGCGCTTGCCGGTCAGGCGCGCCAGCAGCAAGGCCCAGGCGGCCTGCACCAGGGTGTTGAGGGTCAAGCCGTGGCGCTGGGCGAAGCCACGAATCTGTTGTTCGCTGGCAGCGTCCAGCGGCAACGGATGGCGGGCATGGCCCTGCTCCGGTGCGCGGCATGGCAGGCAACCAGCGATGCGGGTAGCACCGTCCAGCGGGGCCAGCTGTTCGCGCCAGAAGGCTTGCTCGGCCTCCGCATCCTGGCCGTCGAGCCAACTGATGTAATCACGGAACTGGCTGCTCGGCGCCGGCAGGCGATCGCCGTGGTACAGGGCGAGCACTTCGGCGAACAGCAGGCCGTTGCTCCAGCCGTCCAGCAGCAGGTGGTGCAGGGTCCAGGCCAGCACGAAGTCGCCGGCGCCGCGCTGGATCAGCGCCAGGCGCAGCAGCGGCGCCTGATCGAGGGCAAAGCCGCGCTCGCGCTCGGCGCTGCAGAAAGCCTGCAGCTGCGCATCAAAATCGGCGACACCGCGCCAGTCGAGATCCTGCCAGTCCAGCTCGACGTCGGCCTGCACCAGTTGCAGCGGGCGTTCGCCCAGCAGGAAACGGCTACGTAGCACGCCATGACGCGCCAGCACCTGGCGCCAGGCGTTCTGCAGACGAGCCGGGTCGAGGCCGGTGAACGGCAGCAGCAACTGGCTGACGTAGCTGCCGGCGCCTTCCAGCTGGCTGTGGAACAGCAGGCCCTGCTGCAGCGGCGACAGCGGGTGGATGTCCTCCACGCCGGACAGCGCATCCAGCTCGGCCTGGCTCAAGCCGGCCAGCGGTACATCGCTGGGGGTCAGGCTGGCCGGAGCTTTCTGGCAATGCTGGGCGATGGCCTGCAGTTCGTCCTGCAGGCGGGCCAGCAGACCTTCCAGGGTCGGTCGTGCCAGTTGCTGCGGGTTGAAGTCCAGATGCAGATGCAGGGCGCCGCCACGCTGCTCGGCGTTGATCACCAGCGGTGCGTCCAGTGGCGCATCGGCTTCGCGCCACAGGCCGCCTTCGCGCAGACGCAGGCCATTGCCGCCCTCGTCGAACTGGCCGAGGTAGTTGAACAGCAGTTGCGGCGCGCGCTCGTCCAGCTGTTCACGCTGGCGTAGCAGACCGTAGCCGAGGCCCAGGTCGGGCACGGCGCGCAATTGCTCCTTGATCGCCTTGAGGCTGGCGGCCAGCTCGGCTTCGGGTTGCAGGCGCACGGGGTAGAGACTGGTGAACCAGCCGACGCTGCGCGACAGGTCGATATCGTCGAACAGCGGCGCGCGGCCGTGGCTTTCCAGGTGCACGGTCAGCGTTGGCTGCTCGCTCCAGCTGCACAGCACGCGGCTGAGGGCGGTCAGCAGCAGTTCGTCGGCACGCAGGCGATAGGCCTGCTGGCCGGCCTGCAGCAGGTCGCGGGTAAAGCCGGCATCCAGGCTCAGCTCCAGGCGCTGGCGAGTGCCCTCGCTACCGACATCGCTGCTCAGCAGCGGCAGTTCGCCACCGGCGGCCTGCTGGGCCTGCCAGTACGGCAGTTGTGCATCCACGTTCCAACCGGCCAGGCGCTCGCCCCAGGTCTTGAAGGCGCTGGTCTTGCTTGGCAGCTGTACCGGCAGGCCGCTGGCCAACTGCAGGCAGGCGCGCTGCAGATCTTCCAGCAGCACGCGCCAGGACACGCCATCGACCACCAGGTGATGGATGGACAGCAGCAGGCGATCGGCCTGACCAGGCTGGGTTAGGTAGAGGCCACGCAGGTGCGCGTTGATGGCCGGGTCGATACTGCGCTGGATGGCGTCATAGTGCGGCTGCGGGTTTTCGCCGGCGGCCAGTTCGACCTGTTGCAGCAGAGGGCTGCCTGCTTCGGCGGCGTGTACTTGCTGCCACTGGCCATCGCGCTGCTCGAAGCGCAGGCGCAGGGCGTCGTGGTGCTGAACCAGGGCTTGCAGGGCCTGCTCCAGCTGAGCGACTGGCAGTGGCTCGGCCAACTCAAGCAACAGGTACTGGTTGCACGACGCCAGGCCCTCGCGCTGCAGCAAGCGAGCCTGGATCGGCAGCAGCGGCGCTGCGCCAGTTACCGGGCCTTGGTCGACCAATGGTGCGGCGACGCTGCGGGCAACGCCGGCCAGCTGCATCAGGGTCTGTTGCTGGAACAGGTCCTTGGGCGTCAAGCCCAGACCTTGCTGGCGAGCACGGCTGACCACCTGCAGCGCGACGATGGAATCGCCGCCCAGTTCGAAGAAATGATCCTGGCGTCCTACTCGCTCAACACCAAGCACTTCGGACCAGATGGCGGCGAGAATGCGTTCGTTGTCGGTCTGCGGGGCTTCGTAGCTCTGGCTCTGCCAGGTCGGCTCCGGTAGCGCGGCGCGATTCAGCTTGCCAGCCGGGGTCAGCGGCAGTTTTTCCAGAGCGATGATCTGCGCGGGAACCATATAGTCCGGCAGCACCTTAGCCAGCTCGATCTTGAGCTGCATGGTGTCGGTGCCGTCTTTGGCCACGACATAGCCGACCAGCTGCTTGCCAGTCGGTGTCTCGCGGGCAATCACCGCCGCTTCCTGCACGCCATCGAGGGCCAGCAACTGGCTCTCGATTTCACCCAGCTCGATACGGAAACCGCGGATCTTCACCTGATGGTCGACCCGACCCAGATAGTCCAGGGTGCCGTCTTCGCGCCAGCGCACCAGGTCGCCGGTGCGGTACATACGCTCGCCGGCAGCACCGAATGGATCAGGCAGGAAGCGCTCGGCAGTCAGCTCGGGACGCTGGAAGTAGCCACGAGCCAGGCCCACTTCGCCACCGATATACAGCTCGCCGGCCACGCCGATGGGCAGCAGGTTCAGCTCGGCATCAAGGACGTAGAGGCTGCGTGGGCCGACCGGGTTGCCGATCGGCGCATAGGCAGCCTCAAAGGAATCACCGGGGAAGGCTTCCCAGATCAGCGGGGTCACCACAGTTTCAGTCGGGCCGTAGCCGTTGATGATGCGTTGCGGCTGCAGCACTTTCTGCAGGCGCTCGTAGGTCTCGCGGGTAAAGGCTTCACCACCCAGGGTCCAGGAACGTACCGGCAGTTTCAGGTTCTGCGACTCCACCCAATCCAGCAACTGCTGGGCATAGCTCGGCGGCAGGCAGGAGATGGTCACGCCTTCGTCGGCGATCACCTGGCAGGTCTTCTCCGCACTCCACAGTTCCTGGTCGCGTATGACCAGACGGCTGCCGAAAGCCAGCGGCACTGTCCAACGTTCCAGCGCGCCGTCGAAGCTGATGGAGGCGAAGTGCAGCTCCACATCGTCCGGAGTCATGCCGTAGCGCTGGCCGATGGTCTGCGCATGCATGGTCAGGCCAAGGTGATTCACCGCCACGCCTTTCGGCTGGCCGGTGGAACCCGAGGTGTAGATCAGGTAGGCCAGATTCAGCGGATGCAACTGCACTGCAGGTTTCGAAGCTTCGAATGCCGACAGATCCAGCTGGTCCAGATATAGCGGCTCGACGGCCTCGCCCAGCGGTAGACGCTCGGCTAGATCGGACAAGGTAATCAGCCACTTCAGCCCCGAATCCTCGACCATATAGCTGAGGCGCTCGAGTGGGTAATCCGGATCGAGCGGCACGAAGGCACCACCCGACTTCAGCACCGCCAGCATGGCCACGATCATGGCGTTGCCACGTTCCAGCGAGACGCCGACGCGGGACTCGGGTTGCACACCGTGGGCCACCAGCAGATTGGCCAGGCGATTGGCGCGGGCCTCCAGCTCGGCGAAGGCAATGCGCTCGCCTCCATGCACCAAGGCGATGGCGTCTGGACGCAGACGTGCCTGCTCGGCGATCAATTCGGGCAGCAAACGCGAGGCATCAAAGTCCTGCCGTGGCGTATTCCACTCGCGCAACTGTGCCAGCTCAGATGCAGTCACCAGCGCTACTTCGCCCAGCAGTGCCTGTGGTGCACTGGCGAAACCGTCGAGCACTTCGAGGAAGCCGGCGATCAGGCGTTCGATGCTGTTTTCGGTGAACAGATCGGCGGCGTAGGCGAAGTTGATTAGCAACTCGTCGCCACGGTCGCGCACGGCATCCAGGGCCAGGTCGAAGGGAATCTGGCTGGACGGCAGTTCTGCCAGCCGGGTCTCGATGCCCGGCAGCCAGTTGGCCGCCAGCGGGTGCTGGCGACGATAGTTGAAGGCCACCTGGAACAGCGGCTGCTGGCCCAGGCTACGACTCGGCGCCAGCTCTTCCACCAGGCGTTCGATAGGCATTTCCTGGTTGGCCTGGGCCAATTTCAGGCCTGCACGGGCCTGCTCCAGCCACTCCGCCACCGACTGCTCGGGGCGCGGCTCGGCCTTGAGTACCAGGGTGTTGACGAAGAAACCGACCAGGCGCTCGTAACCCTTGGCGCGACCGGCCACCGGTACACCAATACGCACTTCGCGCTGGCCGGACAGGCGCGCCAGCTGCAGCTGCAGAGCCGCCAGCAGCACGGTGAACAGGGTCGCGCCATTGGCCTTGGCCAGATCACTGAGGCGGGCGACCAGAGTCGGCTCCACCTGTAGCGTGCGATAAGCGGCGCGGCGTGCGGCCTGGGCGTTGTGCGGGTAGTCCGGGGCCAGGCTCTGCGGCGGTTGCTCGCTGCCCAGATGCTCGCGCCAGAAGGTCATCTGCTCGACACCAGCCTCGCTGGCCAGCCATTCGCGCTGGCCGACGGCGTATTCGCTGTACTGCACCGGCTGCGGGGTCATGAACGGCTGGCGGTTCTGCAGGCGGGCACGATAGAACTCGGCCATCTCCTCCACCAGCACGCGTACCGACCAGGCATCGGAGATGATGTGGTGCATGCCCACGGCGAAAGCGTGGCTGTTCTCGCCCAGGCGATACAGGGCGCAGCGCACCAGCGGGCCACGGGTCAGGTCATAGTCGCCCTCGATGAAGTCACGGGCCAGGGCCTCGACCTGCTCGGCGCCGCCGTCCAGATCGATGATCTCCAGCGGCATCGAGCCGATCGGCAGCACCGCCTGCTGTGCCAGGCCGTCATGCTCGCGGAACACGGTGCGCAGAGCCGCATGGCGCGAATACACCTGATCCAGGCCATGGCGCAGGCTGTCCATATCCAGCTGACCTTCGAAACGCAGCACGCCGCCTATGTTGTAGGCGGTGCTGCCGCTTTCCAGGCGGCTGAAGAACCACAGCCGCTGCTGGGCGAAGGACAGCGGCGCCCATTCCAGGGCAACGTTCGACAGGACTTGCGCGTTCATCACAGTACCTCGCAAAGAGTGGCCTAGGCGCCCAGGGGCATGCCGGCCGCCTCGCGCCGCAGCAGGCGCGAAGCATGGAATTCGATCAGGGGCAGCAGTTCGTCTTCCTGGGGGCGCAGGTAGGCGTGATCGCCATCCAGCCATTCCAGGGTGAAGGGGCCACGGGTCTCACGGCGCCAGGCACGCAGGTCGTCCTCGCTTAGGCAGTCACGCCGCGCGCCGAGCACATGCAGCGCACAGGGCAAGGGCGCGCGGCGCTGGTAGCGATAGCTCTCGGCCACGGCGAAATCACTGCGTAATACCGGCAGTAGCTCGCGGCGGAACAGCGGGTCGGCCAGCAGCTCGCGCGGCAGGCGTGCGAAACCATCGAGGCCGGCGAACAGCTCGCCATCGCTGCGCGAAGTCATGCGCGGCGCCTGCAGGCGGCGAGACGGCGCACGCGAGGCCGATGCGAACAGCGCCAGCGGCGCCTCGTAGCCATCGGCAATCAACGCCTGGGCCAGCTCGAAGGCGAGCATGGCGCCCAGGCTGTGGCCCCACAGCAGATAGGGTCCATTGCATTCGCGTAGCCAGGCCTGCTTGAGGTCGGCCAGCAACGCCGGCAGCTCCTGGCACAGCGGCTCGCCCTCGCGGGCACCGCGGCCTGGCAATTCCAGCGGGCAGACTTCCAGCCAACGAGGCAGGCGCTTGCGCCAGCGTGCATAAGGCATGGCGCTGGCGCCGGCATGAGCCAGGCAGAACAGCTGCATCAGGCGTCCATGGCCTCGCGCAGGCTGCGCGGGCGCATGTCGGTCCAAACGCTGGAGATGTGCGCCAGGCAGGTCGGCTTGTCGCCACGTACGCCGTCTTCGCGCCAGCCGGCAGGAACGGCCTTGTAGGCCGGCCAGATGGCATATTGCTGCTCGTCGTTGACTACCACCAGGAAGGTGGTTTCGGGGTTATCGAGACTCATAGGGCATCCCTCATGAAAAGTGGCACGCTTTAAAGACGCATGAAGCTGCGAATAATTTGCATTTAATTCGATTGCGCGGACATGACAGTGCCCGACGAGCCAATTACAGCCCGCCCATCATTGAAATCAGAAAAGAAACTCGGGTGAGGCATCTGCGGAGCGCCCACTGCGTGAGCACTCCGAAAAGCGAATCGAGGCGGGCCTCAGGCCGGAACGGAGCCACCGATCTCGCGCACCGCGTCTTGGGTGGCGCGATCACGGGCTTCCCCAGTTAGCTCGGACAGGCGCCCGCCATCCATCTTCAGCAGGCGATCGGCCTGGTCGAAGTAGTGGTCGTCGTGGGTGATAGCCAGCACGGTCTTGCCGGCAGCCTTCAGCTGCGGCAGCAGTTCGCGGTAGAACAGGCGCCGGAACAGCGGGTCCTGGTCGGCCGCCCACTCGTCGAGGATCAGGATGTCGCGGTCCTCGAGCATCGCCAGCATCAGCGCCAGGCGCTTGCGTTGGCCCTGGGAGAAGCGCGTGTCGGCCAGGCGGCCGGCGGCGAACTTGACCTTGTGACGCAGGCGCAGGCGATCCAACCACTGTCCGACCAGCGACTCGTCCACTTCCGCCGCCGCCGGACCGAGCAGGCGGGAAAACAGGTGGAAATCGGTGTACACGCTGGCGAACAGCTGACGATAGGACTGCCACTGGTGCGGCTGCACAATGTGACCATCCAGGCGGATCTCGCCACTGGCCGGGCGATGCAGGCCTGTGAGCAGGCGTGCCAGGGTCGACTTGCCGCTGCCGTTGCCGCCGACCAGGAACACCAGTTCGCCGCGGCGCAGCTCCAGGTCGATGGGGCCAACATCAAAGCCGGCCTCGTCGCCCTCCCCCGGATAGCGATAGACCAGGCCATCCAGCTGCAGGCTCTGCCAGTCCCCCAGGCTGGATACGGCGGCGATGTCGCTGGTTTCCGGCGCCAGGTCCAGCGCTTCCAGCTTGTCCAGCGAGATACGCGCGGCCAGCAGGCTGGGCAGCGCGGCGACGGTGGCAACCATCGGTGCGCGCAGGAACAGCACGGTCAGAGCAAACGTGGCAGCGACTTCCCCGGAGGCCCAGCCCAGGCCGCTGGCACAGAAAAACACCAGGCCGATGCTGCCCAGCACCATAGCGTTGGCCCAGTTACCGGCTAGGCCGTTGAAGATGTCAGCACGGGTGACGTTGTCGCGATAGGCGCGTGCGTCGCGGTCGAACTCTTCGTCGTAGAGCATGCGCGCGCGGTCACGGTTGAGCGCCAGCTCCTTGCGACCGTCGATGATCGCCTGGTAGTCCTGATACAGGTGGTCTTCCGCTTCGCGCAACAGACGGATGTGATGATTGACCTTGCCGACAAAGAACCAGCCCACCAGCAGGGTGAGCGCCAGCCAGCCAGCGGTGATGCCGAACAGCGCCGGCGATAGCCAGGCCAGGTAGCTGAAAGCGGCGATGCTGAGGATCAGGCCGTAGGTCAGCTCCGGCATATAGACGAAGGCGATGGTGATGTTGCGGATGTCGCTGGACAGGCTGGCGAGGATGCGTGCCCCGCCGATCTGCTCCAGGCGCTCGATATCGGTGTCCAGCACGCGGCGCACCAGGCTGCGACGCAGGCGGTAGACGAAGCGGTGGCCAAGCGTGTGCAAGGCCACCTGCCCCGCTCCCGAGCTGATCATCAGCAGCGCCAGCAGGCCGAGGAAACTGAGCAGCGTGGTCGCCAGCTCTCCTTCCAGGCGTATCAGCTTGAGGTTGATGAAGGCGATCACGCCAACGCTGAGCACCGCGCTGCACAGGCTCAGCAGTACGATGCCAGAGAGCGGCAGGCGGTTTTCACGGAACAGCAGCTTGAGCAGTTTCATGTCAGATCCAGAACGGCGAAAACATCAGGCCGCCTCGGCGTCGAGGCGGCTGCGGCAATGGCTGAGCGCATCGCGCAGCAGGAAGTGCACCAGGGTCGGCGAGGCGCTGAGGTAGGTCGCCACCTCACGCTGGCTGTAGCCTTCCAGCTGACTCATGGTGAATACGGTTCGGGTGCGCTCCGGCAATTCGCCCAGTGCGTACTGAAGGCGCTGCCACTCCAGCTGCCCGATGGCGCGCTGCTCGGGGCCGGACTGCGGCGCGGGAAGCTCGTCGAGCAACTCATCGTCGGCGCTGTAGCGACCCTCGAGGGACTGCCGGCGCAGGCGGTCGATGGATAGATTGCGCACCATGCGAAACAGGTAGCGCAGCGGGTCTTCGATGGCGTGGCGGTCACCGCTTTCCCACAATTTCAGAAATGCATCGTGCACTACATCTTCGGCACGAGCACGGCAACTGAGTACGCCTTGAGCAGCGTCGATCAGCACTCGCCGATGTTCTGTGTACAGGTTCTCCAACCCGATATCCCTGGTGTTGGCGCCCAAGCCTAGCGGCTTGCCAGCAGGCTCCTGCCAACGGCGAAACGTCCCCATTGCCCAATCCTCGGTTGCAACGTGAGGCGCATCTTAATGATAATCCTTATCAATTCAAGCATCGCGGTAGACTTTTTCTGCATAAACAAAAACGCCGCCAGAAGGCGGCGCTTTGCCAGCATGATCGCGATTTTTTACAGCTAGATGATCATCACTACACGACCGCCGGTTGGACAGGTTTCCATGAACTGATTGGCTGCTACGAACTCCTCGAAGGCGAACGACCTGGCAATGGTTGGCTTGAGCAGGCGATCCGCAGTCAGCTGATTGATCCGCACGATGGCCCGCTGTACGGCCTCCTCGTCCCGCTGCAGGCCCAGCTCCGGCTGGCCGGTGAAATCCATCACGCAGTGGCGGAAGAACTGCAGGTGTTTCTTGAACGCTGCACAGGCTGGGAAGGCTGCATCGTTGCCGCCGTTGACGCCGTAGATGATCAGCTTTCCGCGAGTCGCCGCGACATCGCCGAGCAACTTCATCTGTGGGCCGGCGCACTGGTCAAGCACCACTTCCACACCTTTGCCGTCAGTGAAGCGCTCGACCTCGAGGACCAGATCCTGCTCCTCGGTATCGATTATCTTGTCGGCACCTAGGTCGCGAAGATAGCTGCGAGTATCCCCTTCGCTGGTGGCTGCGATGACCACTGCGCCCAGGGCCTTGGCCATCTGTACTGCCTGCGGCGCCAGGCAATGGGCCGCCTCGGTGATCAGCACGCGCTGCCCTGGCTGGATCTCGGCCAGTTCGACCAGAGCGAAATACGCCAACATATAAGGGGTGTAGTGCACGGCCGCTTCGGCCGGCGTGAGCACATCGGGATAGCGAGCCAGCGCACTGCTTGGCATCAGTACCAGATCGCCCCAGGCGGGATACTGATTGGTACTGAAGGCCGGGAAACTGGCCACCGCCATGCCAGGAGCGAGATTCTCGACGCCAGGCCCTACACCCTCGACCACACCAGCCAGCTCGAAGCCCACGCCTGCAGGCAGTTGCGCAGACTGATCGGGCGCCAGATTCTGCCGCCACAGGACATCGCGCCAGCCGACGCCAAGTGCCTGGGTACGCACCAGCACTTCGCCGTGACCGGGAATCGGAGTAGGTAATTCCTCCAGACGCAGCACACTGGCATCGCCGAACTGGTGGAAGCGGATCATGCGGGACATCACACACCTCGCCTTTGGACTCTATGGCCACGGACTCTATACGGGCTTTACTCGGGGTACCACCCGCAGCGATTGATAGTCACCATAAACGGGGCTGATCGGCGAGTTCATCCGGGCTTGACGTTATCTTGCCATGGACGCACCTTTCACACACCCAACGTGGAATAAGACCATGAACCGCAACGACCTGCGTCGTGTCGATCTCAATCTGCTGATCGTGTTCGAGACGCTGATGCACGAGCGCAGTGTGACCCGGGCGGCGGAGAAGCTGTTCCTAGGGCAGCCGGCGATCAGCGCGGCCCTCGCCCGCCTGCGTAGCCTGTTCGACGACCCCCTGTTCGTTCGTACCGGGCGCAGCATGGAGCCTACGGCCCGTGCCAACGAAATCTTCGCCCTGCTTTCTCCGGCTCTGGACTCCATTTCGACGGCGGTCAGTCGTGCTACGGATTTCGATCCAGCCACCAGCAACGCCGTGTTCCGTATCGGTCTTTCCGATGATGTCGAGTTCGCCCTGCTGCCCTCCTTGCTGCGCCGCCTGAGGGCGGAAGCCCCTGGCGTAGTATTGGTGGTGCGTCGCGCCAACTATCTGCTCATGCCGAACCTGCTGGCTTCAGGCGAGATATCGGTCGGGGTGAGCTATACGGATGAGCTTCCGGCCAACGCCAAACGCAAGATTCTGCGCCGTAGCAAGCCCAGGCTGCTCAGGGCCGACAGTGTTCCGGGAGCGATCAGCCTGGACGACTTCTGCGCGAGACCCCATGCGCTGGTTTCTTTCGCCGGTGACTTGACGGGGTTCATCGACGAGGAACTCGAGAAGCTGGAGCGCAAACGACGAGTCGTGCTGGCTGTGCCCCAGTTCAACGGGCTGGCCACCCTGCTGGCTGGCACCGATATCGTCGCCACCGTGCCCGACTACACGGCTGCAGCGCTCACCGCTGCGGGAGGCCTGCGTGCTGAGGAGCTACCGTTGCCATCGCGCACCTTCGAATTGCATATGGCCTGGCGTGGCGCCCAGGACAATGATCCGGCGGAGCGTTGGCTGCGTTCGCGCATCCAGATGTTCTGCGGCGACCCGGACAGCCTGGGCTGACTTAGAGGAGCCGCGGGTCGAGCGCCAGATCGACCTCGCACGCGGTCGCCTGACAATGTGCGAAACCAGAGTGACGCGGGTTGAGCAGGACGTTGTATTCCGGCGGCACGATCACCGAAGGCACCACTAGGCCGAGTGAGCTCAGGCTTTCCAGCCAGGCGTCACCCGCTTGCTGGGAATCGGAGGTGAGCGGTTCGGCACTCCACTGCTCCGGTAATGGGAACAGGCGCATCAGGCTGTCGTCGGGTACCTGGATCTCCAACACGACGAAATCGTCCAGTGCCTGCTCGTCCTTGAGGTGAACCAGCACCTCGAGGATGGCGAGAGAGATACTGGTGGCACAGTACACCGCGCGGCGTCCCGGACTGTTCCAGCGGCCGCCGTAGAGCTCCGCACCCACTCCACTCCAGCAACTGTCGATATGACGGCGCCGGCAGATTCGATAAAGCCTCACACGAACACGCCATGTTCCAGGCGATGAATCAGGGCGAGAACTTCCCGGGTACCGAGCTCGGTACGCAGGTAATCGACTGGAGTCTGCCCTCCCAAAGCTCGTTCGGGGCCGTTGAGCCAGCGCGAGGTAGCCTCGGCGTTGCCACCGAAGAGCTGGAGCGCGGCGTCGTAGATGGTCAACAAGCTGACCAGGCGATCGCTTTCCTCACGCTGGAGGCGGCCACTCTCGCGTCGTCTGGCGAGAGTGCGCTCGCTCAGATTGAGGCTGCGCAGGATCTGGGCGGAGGTCAGTTGGGAGGCGCGAGCGAAACGGTCGATGAGCGCATGGCTCATCCCTTTCTCTATCTCCAGTTGCAACAGCCTGACATCCGCAGGTAGGCCCAAGAGGCTCCAGATAGAGCGGCTACTCGATGGCGGCGGCTGGAAGCGGGGCATTTCGGCCAGAGCGACGATACCCATGATGTCTCCTGTCAGATGGCAGGCAATTGTTTGCCATATGGCAAGAATACTACCCCGTGTGGTACCAGCCAAGTCCGTTGTTGCCGCACCGATTTGATGACTCAAAATCACGCGCATTGATAATTGAATTTGCGGCATTCGATTCGTCGCAGAAAAGAACACTGCGCAGACTCCGCCCATTCACAAATCCGACTGGCGGAGTCAAACATGGAACAGTCAAACACTATCTCCTGGCGCTTTCCCCTGGCCATTGCGGCGATGCTGGTACTAAGCGCCTGCGGCAAGGGTGAGCAAGCCAGCCAGCAGATGCCGGCCGCCAAGGTCAGCATCGCCGAAGTAATCGAGCAGCCGATCAACGAATGGGACGAGTTCACCGGTCGCCTGGAGGCTCCTGAGTCGGTCGAGGTCCGCCCGCGCGTTTCCGGCTACATCGACAAGGTGGCCTTCGACGAAGGCAGCCTGGTGAAGAAAGGCGACCTGCTGTTCCAGATCGACCCGCGCCCGTTCCAGGCCGAGGTCAAGCGCCTGCAGGCCCAGCTGCAGCAGGCCCGCGCCAGCCAGACCCGCGCCAACAATGAAGCCCGCCGTGGCGAGCGCCTGCGCCAGAGCAACGCCATCTCCGCCGAATTGGCCGATGCCCGCGCCAGCGCCGCCACCGAAGCTCAGGCTGCGGTAGCCGCCACCCAGGCCGAACTGGAGAACGCCCAGCTCAACCTCAGCTTCACCCGCATCACCTCACCGATCGATGGCCGCGTCAGCCGCGCCGAGATCACCGAGGGCAACCTGGTCGGCGCCGGCCAGTCCTTGCTGACCTCGGTGGTGTCCACCGACAAGGTCTACGCCTACTTCGACGCCGACGAGCGCGTGTTCCTCAAGTACATCGAGCTGGCCCGCAAGGCCGGTAGCGATGCCCGCGGCGCCAGCCCGGTGTACCTCGGTCTGTCTAGCGAGAGCGGCCACCCGCATGCCGGTCAGCTCGACTTCCTCGACAACCAGGTCAACCCACGCACCGGCACCATCCGAGGTCGTGCCGTGTTCGACAACAGCAAGGGCGAGTTCACTCCAGGCCTCTACGCCCGCCTCAAGCTGGTCGGCAGCAGCACCTACGCGGCAGCGCTGATCAAGGACGAAGCGGTCGGCACTGATCTCGGCAAGAAGTTCGTCCTGGTCCTCGGAGACAACAACACCGTGAACTACCGTGCCATCGAGCTCGGCCCGAAGCTGGAAGGTCTGCGCATCGTCCGCACCGGCTTGGCCAAGGGCGAGAAGATCGTGGTCAACGGTCTGCAACGTGCCATGCCGGGTGCCACTGTCGATCCGCAGTCCGTGCCGATGGCCGACGACGCCACCCTCGCCCAGCTGGCGCGCCTGCGTCAGGCCGTGGATGGCCGCGATGCCCCGCGCGTGGCCGAACAGCAAGTCAAATCCAGCAACGCACCGCGCGGCTGAGGTAGAACCCTATGAATTTCTCCCAGTTCTTCATCAAGCGGCCGATCTTCGCCGCCGTGCTGTCGCTGCTGATCCTGATCGCCGGTGCGATCTCGCTGTTCCAGCTGCCGATCAGTGAATACCCGGAAGTGGTGCCGCCCACCGTGGTGGTGCGCGCCAGCTTCCCCGGCGCCAACCCCAAGGTGATCGGTGAAACCGTCGCCTCGCCTTTGGAACAGGCCATCGTCGGCGTGGAAGGCATGCTCTACCTGTCGTCCCAGTCCACTGCCGACGGCAAGCTGACCCTGACCGTCACCTTCGCACTGGGTACCGACCTGGACAACGCCCAGGTGCAGGTGCAGAACCGCGTGACCCGCACCATGCCGACCTTGCCGACCGAAGTGCAGCGCCTGGGCGTGACCGTAGACAAGGCCTCGCCGGACCTGACCATGGTGGTGCACCTGACCTCGCCGGATCAGCGCTACGACATGCTCTACCTGTCCAACTACGCCGCGCTCAACGTGAAAGACGAGCTGGCGCGCCTGAATGGCGTGGGCGATGTGCAGCTGTTCGGCATGGGCAACTACTCGCTGCGTGTGTGGCTCGACCCGAACAAGGTGGCCTCGCGCAACCTCACCGCCACCGACGTGGTCAACGCCATTCGCGAACAGAACCGCCAGGTCGCCGCCGGCGCCCTCGGTGCGCCGCCCTCGGATGCTGGCAACAGTTTCCAGCTGTCGATCAACACCCAGGGTCGCCTGGTCAGCGAGGAAGAGTTCGAGAACATCATCATCCGTGCCGGTGACGATGGCGAAATCACTCGCCTGAAGGACATCGCCCGCGTCGAACTGGGTTCCAGCCAATACGCCCTGCGCTCGCTGCTGAACAACCAGCCAGCCGTAGCCATCCCTGTATTCCAGCGCCCCGGCTCCAATGCCATCGAAATCTCCGACTCGGTGCGTGAACGCATGGCTGAGTTGAAGCAGGCCTTCCCCCAGGGCATGGACTACGAGATCGTCTACGACCCGACCATCTTCGTGCGTGGTTCCATCGAGGCGGTGGTGCACACCCTGCTCGAAGCCATCGTGCTGGTGGTGCTGGTAGTGATCCTGTTCCTGCAGACCTGGCGCGCCTCGATCATCCCGCTGGCCGCCGTGCCGGTGTCGCTGATCGGTACCTTCGCCGTAATGCACATGTTCGGCTTCTCGCTCAACGCCCTGTCGCTGTTCGGCCTGGTACTGGCCATCGGCATCGTGGTGGACGATGCCATCGTCGTGGTGGAGAACGTCGAACGGAACATCGGCCTCGGCAAGTCACCGGTGGAAGCTACACGTCAGGCCATGAAGGAGGTGACAGGCCCCATCGTCGCCACCGCCCTGGTGCTGTGCGCCGTGTTCGTGCCGACCGCGTTCATCTCCGGTCTCACCGGGCAGTTCTACCAGCAGTTTGCCCTGACCATCGCCATTTCCACGGTGATCTCGGCGATCAACTCGCTGACCCTGTCGCCGGCCCTGGCTGCCGTGCTGCTCAAGGATCACCACGCGCCGAAGGACCGCTTCTCCCGCGTGCTCGACAAGCTGTTCGGTGGCTGGCTGTTCGGCCCGTTCAACCGTTTCTTCGACCGCGCCAGCCATGGCTACGTCGGCACTGTGAAGCGCGTGCTGCGCGGCAGCTCCATCGCCCTGCTGGTCTACGGCGGCCTGCTGGTGCTCGGCTACCTGGGCTTCTCCAACACCCCGAGCGGCTTCGTGCCACAGCAGGACAAACAGTACCTGGTCGCCTTCGCCCAGCTGCCGGACGCCGCCACCCTCGACCGTACCGAGGACGTGATCAAGCGCATGTCGGAAATCGCCGGCAAGCATCCGGGTGTGGAGAACACCGTGGCCTTCCCGGGCCTGTCGATCAACGGTTTCACCAACAGCCCGAACAGCGGCATCGTGTTCACCCCGCTCAAACCGTTCGATGAGCGCAAGGACCCAAGCATGTCTGCCGGCGCCATTGCTGCCGAGCTGAATGCCCAGTTCGCCGACATCCAGGATGCCTATATCGCCATCTTCCCGCCGCCACCGGTACAGGGCCTTGGCACTATCGGGGGCTTCCGCCTGCAGGTAGAGGACCGTGGCAGCCTGGGTTACGAAGAGCTGTACAAACAGACCCAGAACGTCATCGCCAAGGCGCGTCAGCTGCCTGAATTGGACCCGATGTCGGTGTTCACCAGCTACCAGGTCAACGTGCCGCAGGTGGAAGCCAACATCGACCGCGAGAAGGCCAAGACCCACGGCGTGGCCATCAGCGACATCTTCGACACCATGCAGGTGTACCTGGGTTCGCTGTACGCCAACGACTTCAACCGCTTTGGCCGCACCTACCAGGTCAACGTCCAGGCCGACCAGCAGTTCCGCCTGGAGCCCGAGCAGATCGGTCAGCTCAAGGTGCGCAACAACCGTGGCGAGATGATCCCGCTGTCGACCTTCGTCAAGGTGGACAACAGCGCAGGTCCTGATCGTGTGATGCACTACAACGGCTTCCTCACCGCCGAGATCAACGGTGCGGCGGCTCCGGGCTACAGCTCCGGCCAGGCCGAGGCGGCGATTGCCAAGCTGCTCAAGGAGGAACTGCCCAACGGCATGACCTACGAGTGGACCGAGCTGACCTACCAGCAGATCCTCGCTGGCAACACCGCGATCTTCATCTTCCCACTCTGCGTGCTGCTGGCCTTCCTGGTGCTGGCCGCCCAGTACGAGAGCTGGAGCCTGCCGCTGGCGGTGATCCTGATCGTGCCGACCGTGCTGTTCTCGGCCATCACCGGGGTGATCCTGGCCGGGGGAGACAACAACGTGTTCACCCAGATCGGTTTGATCGTATTGGTGGGCCTGGCGTGCAAGAACGCCATCCTCATCGTCGAGTTCGCCAAGGAGAAACAGGAAGAAGGCCTCGACCGCATGGCCGCGGTGCTGGAAGCCTGCCGCCTGCGTCTACGCCCGATCCTGATGACCTCCATCGCCTTCATCATGGGCGTGGTGCCCCTGGTGCTGTCGTCCGGTGCCGGCGCCGAAATGCGCCATGCCATGGGCGTGGCGGTGTTCAGCGGGATGAACGGCGTGACCTTCTTCGGCCTGTTGCTGACCCCGGTGTTCTACGTACTGATCCGCGCCTTCGTGGAGAAGCGCGAAGCACGCAAGGCCACCCAGATCGCTCACGAGGTGCATGCATGAAGCCGTTGATTCCCGCCCTGCTCGCCCTCGCGGTCAGTGCCTGCGCCGTCGGCCCGGACTATAAGGCGCCAGAAACCCAACCCGCGCAGATCACCGCTCTGGAGGCCGGCGATTACGACCGTACCGACTTCGAATCGGCCTGGTGGCAGCAGTTCGACGACCCGATCCTGAGCCAGCTGGTCCAGCAGTCGCTCAAGGAAAACCGTGAGCTGCGCGTGGCCTTCGCCCGCCTGCGCGCCGCCCGCGCCATCCGTGACGATGTCGGCAACGACCAGATGCCGGTGATTACCAGCCGTGCCAGCGGTGAGTTCGGCAAAGCTCAGCAGCCACCGACCAGCGACGAGCGCATCCGTCAGGAACGCTACGACCTGGGCCTGGATATGGCCTGGGAGCTTGACCTGTTCGGCCGCATCCAGCGCACCATCGAAGCCAGCGACGCGCAGAGCGAGGCCGCCGAGGCCGAGCTGTATCAGCTGCAGGTCAGCCTGATTGCCGAGCTTGTAGACGCCTATGGCAACCTGCGTGGTGCCCAATTACGTGAGCGGATTGCCCGCGACAACCTGAAGAACCAGAGCCAGTCGCGCGCCCTCACCGAGCAATTGCGCGACGCCGGCATCGGCAGCGAACTGGACGTGCTGCGCGCCGATGCGCGCCTGGCCGCCACCGAAGCCAGCCTGCCGCAACTACAGGCCGAAGAGGCGCGTGCCCGTCACCGCATCGCCACCCTGCTCGGCCAACGCCCGGAGCAGCTGACGATTGACCTGTCGGCCAAGCCGCTGCCGGTGATCGCCAAGGCCCTGCCGATCGGCGATCCGGCCGAGCTGCTGCGCCGCCGCCCGGATGTGCGCGTGGCTGAACGCCAACTGGCTGCTGCCACCGCCAACGTCGGCGTGGCCACCGCCGACCTGTTCCCGCGGGTCAGCCTGTCCGGCTTCCTCGGCTTCACCGCCGGGCGCGGCTCGCAGCTCGGCGCCGCCGATGCGCGGGCCTGGGGCGTGGCACCGACCATCAGCTGGGCGGCGTTCGACCTGGGCAGTGTGCGAGCCCGCCTGCGCGGCGCCGAGGCCGACGCCGATGGCGCACTGGCCAGCTACGAGCAGCAGGTGTTGCTGGCCCTGGAAGAATCGGAAAACGCTTTCAGCGACTACGCCAAGCGCCAGCAGCGCCTGGTCTCCCTGGTGCGCCAGTCCGAAGCCAGCCGCGCGGCTGCAGCCCAGGCTGCGGTGCGCTACCGCGAAGGCACCGAGGACTTCCTCGTGCTGCTGGATGCTGAGCGTGAGCGCCTGTCTGCCGAGGACGCCCAAGCCCTGGCCGAAATCGAGCTGTACCGCGGCATCGTCGCCATCTACAAGGCCCTCGGCGGAGGTTGGCAGCCCAGCGCCTGATCGAATCCGGCCCGAGCACGCTCGAGCCACACCATCCCTCCTGGGCCGACCCTGCCCTTGTCGGCCATTGCGCTCCCCGCGGCTCGCTCCTGACCGCGGGGATTTTTTTGCGCAGCCTTTCAACGTCTGATGGATTCATTCGGCTTCGACTCATCCCAGAACGGCCGCTCGCTTTCCTGAAGCGCATCGGCACGGCTCAGCCCTATATCCTTGAGCGCCATGTCGTCCAGGGTTGCCAGCATCCGGCGCTGGTTCGCAAGGTCATGCCAGTGCTTGAGCCGCTGCCAGAACTGCCTGAAGGAGAATTCGGGTTGCTCCCGCTCGAAGGAAACCGAGCGACTCAACACGTAGCCATTCTGATTCTTCATTTCATGCCCTCCCTGTGGGTTGGCGTCAGTCTCCCTTTCCCCATAAGATCAATCCAACGAATGTTTCTTATGTGACTCATCTTTAGGGTTGATGAATGACTGCCTATCCCAGCATTGATACCGAGCTGTTGCGCAGCTTCGTCGCCATCGCTGACAACGGTGGCTTCACTCGGGCAGCCGAGGCGGTGAATCGCACGCAATCCGCCGTTAGCATGCAGATGAAACGTCTGGAGGATGATGTGGTGCAGCGTGCCCTCTTCGAGCGCGATGGCCGGCAGGTGCGACTGACAGCCGAAGGCCAGGTGCTTCTTGGGTACGCAAGGCGCATCCTCAAATTGCACGGCGAAGTACTCAATACCCTGCGCGAGCCGCACATGGTGGGAGCCGTGCGTATCGGCACGCCAGACGACTATGTGATGCGCTTTCTACCCGAGATCCTCTCGCGCTTTGCCCAGGCCTATCCACTGGTGCAGGTGGAGGTACATTGCGAGCCTTCGAAGCAGTTGTTGCAGCGGCAAGATCTGGACCTGACCATCGTTACCCGGGAGCCGGGCAAGGAGATCGGCCAGTTGCTGCGCCAGGAGCGCTTTGTCTGGGCCGTGGCGCAGGGCCATACGCCCCATGAGCAGAATCCCCTACCGCTGGCGATGTTCAATGCCGACTGCTTCTGCCGTGCCTGGGCGTGCAATGCGCTGGATGCGATGGAACGTCCCTACCGCATCGCCTACACGAGCCCGAGCCTGGCTGCGCTGTTTGCGATCGTGGGCGCAGGCCTGGCCGTGACCGCCCAGCTGCAGAGCCTGATCACGCCAGATATGCGCATCCTTGGGGAATCGGAAGGCCTGCCCGTACTCCCGGCAACCAGTATCGTTCTGGTGCGCCACCCCCAGCGGCAGTCACAGGTCATCGACACCCTGGCAGAGCATATCGTCGAAGGGTTCAGGTAATGATGGCGAGGGCCGCCGTAGTGCTCTCAGCGCAGAGCCAGCAAGACAGCGCACAGCAGCAGGAAGCCGCAAAACAGACCGCGCAATACCCGCTCCGGTAGCGCATGGGCGAGCCTGACTCCCCACGAAATGCTGAGTAGACCACCGGCCGCCAGGGGAACACCCATGGCCCAGTCGACATGATCGTGCAGAGCGTAAGTGAACAGCGTGACGCCGGTGCTGGGGAGGGCCAGTGCCAAGGATAGGCCTTGGGCGACCAGCTGGCCGGCGCCGAACACATTGGTCAGCACCGGAACCGCCAGCACCGCCCCTCCTACGCCGAACATTCCGCCTAGAGCGCCCGCCGTACTGCCCAAGACACCGAGCCAGGGCCAGGGGTAGCGAAGCTCCGCCGAAGGCGTCGGATTGCGCATGACCAGCCGTGCCAGATTGTAGATAGCCAGGGCGACGAGGAACCCGATGAAGGCTATGCGCATGCGTTCCGCCTGAAGCTCCACGGCATAGAGCGAAGCCAGCCAGGCGAAAACGAACGCCGAGAGACTCAGCAGCAGTGCATTCCTGGGGTCGATGCGATTGCGTTGGTTATAACGCCATAGTGCCAGCACCACATTGGGCACCACCATGACCAGAGCGGTACCCTGGGCAAGCTGCTGATCCAGGCCAAACAGGACGCCGAGGGCTGGAATCGCTACCAGGCCTCCCCCAATGCCGAACAATCCTCCCAGGGTGCCCATTACCAAGCCGAGCAGCACATTCATGACGAGATCGAGGGTGTTCATCGGCGCCTCCTGAGGGTGGCCGCATGCTAGCTATTCCGTTATGGCTCGGAAACGCATAGCAGCGCACAATGGCTTTGCATAAATCGCAAAGGAAGACCTATGAATCCCGATGCTCTCACCGAACAGCTCGACCTCTACATGGATGTGCTGGAAACCGGCAGCTTCTCCGCCGCAGCTCGGCGTCAGCAGCTGAATCCATCATCGGTGGCCCGGCGCATCGATGCGTTGGAGCGTGCCATGGGCTGCCCTTTGCTGGTCCGTAGCACGCATGCCGTCAGGGCAAACCCGGCCGGCCTGGCTTTCGCGGAGCGCGCGCGGCGCATCCTCGTCGAACTGCGCCAGGCTCGTGCAGAAGCCGTCTCCCTGAGCAGCGCACCCGAAGGTCTGATCCGTATCGATGCCCCGGCACCGTTCGGCCGTCGCCACCTGGCCCCGGCCATCGCCGAGTTCCTCATGGCCTATCCGGGGCTGGACGTGCAACTTCGTCTGATCGATAGCTTCATCGATATGCAGGGCGAACACCTGGGAGAGGTCGATCTGGTGCTGCGTATCGGCCCGCTGGCCGACACCCGCCTGGTTGCCACACCACTTGCCCCCATGGTGCGGATACTCTGCGCCAGTCCCGAGTACATCCGCCGGCGCGGTATGCTACGAGACCCGCGTGAGCTGCCGGAGCACGATGGCTTGGACTGGGACGCCCTTTCGCCCCCTCATGCCTGGCGATTCGATGTAGACGGACGTTCGCAGGTGTATCGGCCGGGGCGGCTGAGAATGACCGCCAACAACGCGGAGACGCTGCTGTTCAGTGCTCTGGCGGGCCTAGGCATCGCGCATCTCCCGACCTGGCTGATCAGTGACTACCTGCTGCGCGGCGAGCTGATCCCCCTGCTGTGCGAGGGTGGGCTTCCGTCTGCCGAGCCCAGCGGCATCTATGCGCTGCGCCTCGCCAGCGACGCCAGCTCGCGTAGCCGACTGTTGCTGGAGTTCCTCAAGCGGCGCTTCGGCCCGATCCCGCCATGGGACCTGGCACTGCAGCGTGGCCTGAAACGCGACTAGCTTCAGACCCTGACGGATTCCCAGGCCACACTGGCCAGCAGCTCGCGGCAATCTGCCAACTGTGAGTGGGTACGCCCGGCCAGCCAATTACGGGCGAAGTCATGAGCCGGTCCGATGATCACCGACCCGAAGCAATCCGCTGGCATGGCCTTGAACAGCCCGTCCTGGCGATAGCCGGCCAGGGCATCGAGGATCCGTTGGTAGTGAACGCGATTGGCCTCGCGCAGCTGCTCGCCCATTTCACTGGCCTCCACTCGCCCGCGGCTGTGCAGGACGAATCGGGCCCAGTCCGGATTGGCCACCACCCAGTCGATATAGCTGGTGACCAGCAGCCTGACGCAGGCCTCGGCGCTGTCGGCCGTGGCGAAGCCCTGGTCCAGCAAGGCTGCGTATTCGGCAGTGCCGGCCAGGTAGAGCGCACCGATGATGCGCTCCTTGTTGCCGAAGTGGTGGTAGAGGCTGCCGATGCTGGCGCCGGAGCGGTCGCGGATCATCTCGATGGTGGTGGCATCCACGCCGGTTTCGGTGAAGCAGGCCAGGGCGGCCTGGAGGATTTCGTCTTTGCGAGAGCGGCGAGCCATGAGGCTTCCTTGGAGTATTAGAATAATGTTCTAGAATTAAATTCTGATATTCGTATACTGCCTCGGCGCGCGCTTCTCTTCAATGCCATCCATTTCAGGAGCACCCCATGAGTCAGATGATGCAAATGTACAAGCAGGCAGGCCCGGCACAGTTCAGCGCCATGATCGGTCAGGTCGCGCCCTACTTCGCCAGCATCGCCCCGCAGTTCGTCGAACTGCGCCCGGGCTACGCCGAAGTGACCTTCCCCAAGCGCCGCGAAGTGCTGAACCACATCGGCACCGTGCACGCCATTGCTCTGTGCAACGCCGCCGAACTGGCCGCCGGCACCATGACCGACGCCTCCATTCCCAGCGGCTGCCGCTGGATTCCGCGTGGCATGACGGTGGAGTACCTGGCCAAGGCCAAGGGTGACGTGCGTACCGTGGCGGACGGCAGCGCCATCGACTGGAGCCAGACTGGTGACGTGAAGGTGCCAGTGGTGGCCTACGTGGAAGGCGAGCCAGTGTTCCGCGCCGAGATCACCATGTACGTCAGCCAGGCGTAGAAACGAAAAGGCCCGGCATGCGCCGGGCCTTTTCTACTGTTCGCGCTCTCAGGCGAGATTGACCAGTACCCGTCCGACCATCTGACCGGCGAGAATCTGCTCGATGGCCTTGGGCAGTTGCTCCAGGCTTACTTCCTCGGCCAGGCTTTCCAGATTGCCAAGCTTCCACTGCAGGGACAGCTTGTCCCACATGGAGGCCTTGACTACCAATGGCAGCTCCACCGAATCCACCCCGAGCAGGTTGACCCCGCGCAGGATGAAGGGCGCCACGCTGCCCTTGAAGCCCATGCCAGCGGTCAGGCCGCAGCAGGCCGCACTGGCCCCATAGCGCAGCGACTTGACCACGTTGAACAGGATGTCGCCGCCGACGGTATCCACCGCGCCGGCCCAGCGCTCCTTGAGCATCATCTTCTCGCTGCCGTCCTGCAGCTCCTCACGCGGCACGATCTGCTGCGCGCCGAGCTGACGCAGGAACTCGCCCTGCCCGGCCTTGCCGGTGGACGCGGCGACGTTGTAGCCCAGGCGCGACAATAACGCGACGGCGATTGAGCCGACGCCACCGGTGGCGCCGGTGACCAGTACCGGGCCGGCAGCCGGCGTCAGGCCGCTCTGCTCCAGCTTGTCCACACACAGTGCAGCGGTCAGGCCGGCAGTGCCGAGCAGCATGGCCTCGCGCAGGCTCAGGCCCTTAGGACGCTTGATCACCCAGGCGGCCGGCACGCGGATGTACTGGCCGAAGCCGCCGGCGGTGTTCATGCCCAGGTCGTAACCAGTGACAATCACCTCGTCACCCGCCGCGAACTCGCTCGCCGATGACTCGGCCACTATGCCAGCCGCGTCGATACCCGGGGTATGCGGGAAGGCCTTGGTCACGCCGCGATTACCGCTGGCGGACAGGGCGTCCTTGTAGTTGAGCGAGGAATACTGCACACGGATCAGCACCTCGCCCGCTGGCAGATCGGCGATGGCTCGCTCTACCACCTTGGGCACGAAGGCGCCATTCTCCTCGCTGACCAGCAGAGCCTTGAAGGCAGTCATGACTTACTCCTACCAGAATCGTTGTTGATTGAGACGGCTCCACCAGTTCAGCAGCAGACGGTCCAGCGTAACGCTGGCCGCCAGGCCGAAACGCTCGGGCAGGCTCTTCTTCTCGGCGAAATGCAGATGAAACAGTTCGGCTTCGCGCGCACGCTCGGCCAGGTATTCGTCGCTGGTCTTGAGTTCGTCGACCAGCTGTTTATCCAGTGCGGAGATGCCCAGCCAGACCTCGCCAGTGGCGATCTCGTCGATATTCAGACGCGGGCGGTAACTGGCCACGAAGTTCTTGAACAGCTCGTGGGTAGTCTCGAGGTCTTCCTGGAATTTCTCGCGGCCCTTCTCGGTATTCTCGCCGAGCACGGTTAAGGTACGTTTGAATTCGCCGGCCGTGAGCATCTCGACATCTATATCGTGTTTCTTCAGCAGACGATGGATGTTGGGCAGCTGCGCCAGTACACCGATGGAGCCGAGTATGGCGAACGGCGCGGACAATACCTTGTCGCCGATACAAGCCATCATGTAGCCACCGCTGGCGGCGACCTTGTCGACGCACACGGTAAGCGGCACGCCGGCCTGACGGATACGCGCCAGTTGCGAAGAGGCCAGGCCGTAGCCATGCACCATACCGCCGCCGCTCTCCAGGCGCAGCACCACTTCGTCCTGGGCGGTGGCCATGCTCAGCAGCGCAGTGACCTCATGGCGCAGATTGTCGGTTGCCGAGGCCTTGATATCGCCATCGAAGTCCAGCACGAACACTCGTGCTTTCGCCTTCCCTTCCTTTTTCTCCAGTTTGGTCTGCTTCGCCTCGGCCTTGCGCTGAACCTTGAGCTGCGCCTTGTCCAGCAACTCATGCTCCAGGCGCTCGCGTAGCGCCTTGTAGAACTCGTTCAGTTTGTGCACCTGTAACTGGCCGCCGGCCTTGGTGCGCCCTTTGCCGCGTAACGCGGCGATAGTCACCAGTACCACGATGATCGCGACCACCACAGTCAGGGTGCGGAGCAAAAACTCCGCGTAATCCACCAGAAACTCCACAGACTCCCCCTTCGTTCATCCTGTCACAGGGCCCGATCCAGGCACCTGCCAGCCCTCAGCATACCGGCGCTGGAGCCTGCCGGCCAACCACAGCGAGCGATGTGCTGGACACCCTCGAGCAAATTCAAACAAGCGTATGTTTTTTCGTTGACAGCAGCCCGGCTCTGACCCTACCCTCGCGAAACTTCAACCAGTCGGGATCGGACAGCGGACGTGGGCAGCATCTACCTGATACGACATGGCCAGGCCTCATTCGGTGCAGACGATTACGACGTGCTGTCCCCACTGGGCGTGCGCCAGGCCGAAGTGCTGGGCGACCACCTGGCCCAGCTCGGCATCAGCCTCGATCGCTGCCTGAGCGGCAACCTGCGTCGTCAGCAGCATACCGCCACTTCCGCCCTGCAGCGCTGCGTGGCGGCCGGCCTGAATGCTCCCGAGCTGGAAATCGATCCGGCCTTCAACGAATTCGACGCCGAAGCGGTGATCCGCAATCTGCTGCCGGCCATGCTACCGGACGAGCCGGATGCGCTGGACATCATGCGCAATCCGAAGGAAAACCGCGCCGCCTTCCAGCACCTGTTCGCCCGCATCATCCGCCGCTGGGTCAGCGGCGAATATGACGAACCCGAGCACGACACCTGGCAAGGCTTCGTCGACACAGTGCACGGCGGCCTGCAGCGCCTGCTGGCGCAAGCCGAGCGCGGCCAGCACATCGCCGTATTCACCTCCGGCGGCACCATCACCGCCCTGCTCCATCTGCTGACCGGCGTGCCGGCGGACAGATCCTTCGAGCTCAACTGGCAGATCGTCAATACTTCGCTCTCGCGCCTGACCTTCCGAGGCAGCGAGGCGACCCTGGCTTCCTTCAACAGCCGTGTGCATTTGGAGCTGTTGAAGGCCCCGGAACTCATCACCTACCGCTGAGAACCGGCCCACGGCGGCCCGCAAGGCCGCGAGTAACCCCTGATAAAAAGGACAGAAACCATGAGCGTTGCCGACACCATCAACACTATGAAGTCCAAGTTCAACGCCAGCGCTGCCGCCGGCCTGGACCTGGTATTCCAGTTCAACATCGAAGACGGTGACAACTACGCGCTGATCGTCAAAGACGGCACCTGCGACGTACAACAGGGCGACAACGCCAACGCCAACGTCACCCTGATCATGGACAGCGCCACCCTGGCCGGCATCGCTTCCGGCGAAACCGACGGCATGCAAGCCTTCATGGGCGGCAAACTGCGCGCCGAAGGCGACATGATGCTGGCCATGAAACTGGCCGAACTGTTCCCGGTATAAGCCCTAGGGCATACCGCGAAACACAGAAGAACCGGAGCCTTCGGACTCCGGTTTTTTTTCGCCCGCGCCCAGCGAAATGTGGCAATCAGGCCTCTTGATCGACGACCAACAGCCACATCTATAACGCTGTGCTTTGCTTAAGGGCACCATTAAATTAGCCAATGATTAGTGGCACCCATCATCATCAGAAGGGATAAGCATGACGCTGACAGACCAGTCCACCGGCATCCGCGAGGGCGAAGAGCTCGATGCCGCGCAGATCGACCCGTACCTGAAGGCGCACATCCCGGGCCTCACCGGCAACCCGCGCATCAGCCAGTTCCCCGGTGGCGCCTCCAACCTGACCTACCTGCTGGAATACCCCGAGCAGGAGTTCGTGCTGCGCCGCCCACCGTTCGGCCACAAGGCCAAGTCGGCTCACGACATGGGCCGCGAGTACCGCATTCTCAACCAGCTCAACGCCGGTTTCCCGTACTGCCCCAAGGCCTACGTGCACTGCACCGACGAGTCGGTGATCGGCGCCGAGTTCTATGTGATGCAGCGGGTCAAGGGCATCATCCTGCGCAGCGACATGCCGGCCGAGCTGAACTTCAGTGCCGAGCAGACCAACGCCCTGTGCAAGAGCTTCATCGACAAGCTGGTCGACCTGCACAACGTCGACTATCAGGCCTGCGGCCTCGCCGACCTGGGCAAGCCGGAAGGCTATGTGAAACGCCAGATCGAAGGCTGGAGTGACCGCTACGAGAAAGCCCTGACCCCCGACGCTCCCACCTGGGAGCCGGTCAAGGCCTGGCTGCGCGAAAAAATGCCGGTCGACCACCACAAGCCGGGCATCGTGCATAACGACTACCGCTTCGACAACGTGATCCTCGACCCGGCCAACCCGATGCAGATCATCGGCGTACTCGACTGGGAGCTGACCACCATCGGCGACCCGCTGATGGACCTGGGCAACACCCTCGCCTACTGGATCGAGGCAGGCGATGCGCAACCCATGCAGCTGATGCGCCGCCAGCCGAGCAACGCACCGGGCATGCTGACCCGCCAGGAGTTCGTCGACTACTACGCCGAGCGCGCCGGCATCCAGATCGACAACTTCGACTTCTACTACTGCTATGGCCTGTTCCGTCTGGCCGGCATCGTGCAGCAGATCTACTACCGCTTCTTCCATGGCCAGACCAAGGACAAGCGCTTCGCCCAGTTCATCATGATGAACAAGCTGCTGGAGCAGGCTGCCTTGCAGGTCATCAAGAAATCCACTCTCTAACCCGGCTCAGACAAGGGAACCACAATGTCCAAGACCCAACTGTTCGACCTCGACGGCAAGATCGCTTTCGTCTCCGGCGCCAGCCGCGGCATCGGTGAGGCCATCGCCAAACTGCTGGCCCAGCAAGGCGCCCACGTGATCGTCTCGAGCCGCAAGATCGACGACTGCCAGAAGGTCGCCGACGCCATCATCGCCGACGGCGGCAAGGCCACCGCCATCGCCTGTCACATCGGCGAGATGGAACAGATCCAGAACGTCTTCGCCTTTATCCGCGAGCAGTTCGGCCGCCTGGACATCCTGGTCAACAACGCCGCCACCAACCCGCAGTTCTGCAACGTGCTGGACACCGACCTGGGCGCCTTCCAGAAGACCGTCGACGTCAACATCCGCGGCTACTACTTCATGTCCATCGAAGGCGGCAAGCTGATGAAGGCCAACGGTGGCGGCTCGATCATCAACGTCGCCTCGATCAACGGCGTCTCGCCGGGCGAGTTCCAGGGCATCTACTCGGTGACCAAGGCCGCCGTGATCAGCATGACCAAGGTCTTCGCCAAGGAGTGCGCGCAGTTCGGCATCCGCTGCAACGCCCTGCTGCCGGGCCTGACCGACACCAAGTTCGCCTCGGCCCTGACCAAGAACGATGCGATCCTCAACGTCGCCCTGCAGCGCATCCCGCTCAAGCGCGTGGCCGAGCCGAGCGAAATGGCCGGCACCGTGCTGTACCTGGCCAGCGATGCCTCCAGCTACACCACCGGCGTGGCGCTGAACGTGGACGGCGGCTTCCTCTCCTGAGCCTGCCAGCATGAAAAAAGGGACCTTAGGGTCCCTTTTTCTTTGCCTGCCAGAAATCTTACTGCCAGTCCTGCAACGCCTGCTCGGCGGCCTGGTTCATCGGTTTGGCGAGCAGGCCGGTGGGGCTGAGGCTGACACTGAACGATGCACCATCGGCGATTGGCAAATAGGTGACCCGAGCGGCCTGAGGGTCGAACAGGAACAGGTCGCGCTGGCTCAGGCGAAGCCAGCGCCACAGGTCGATACCATAGGGGCTCTGCGCTAGCGCTACCTGGGCATGGCGGGCGTTCTGCTGCTGCTCGATGGCGAGGAAGCGGCCCGACAGTTTCTCCAGGCGGTATCCAGGTTCCAGACCGATCAGCGCGGCCAGGCCTTTCCAACCCAGCAGGCGGGCATCCAGCTGCCACAGGTCACCCTCCAGGGTCACCTCTCGTTCCTCTGCTCCTTCAAGTAGATTGACGCGGTAGCGCTGTGGGCCGTCCGCGACGAAGCTCAGCGTGACCAGGGGACGATCCTCGACCTGAGGATCGTAGCTGCGCAGGTCATAGGCGACCACACCGATCAACAGGGCTAAGCCGAGAAATGCCAGGCCGGCAGTGCCGCGAAGCCAGGCAAGAAACCACTGGGGAGTGAACAGGATGCGGGCGGCGATGAACAGCGCCAGCAAGGCCAGCAGACCGGTAAACCAGGCCAGGCCGTCATACTGCATGCGTGCGATTCCTTATACGAATTTTTATCGGCATTATGATCAGCGGCCACGCTGTGAACCAGCAACGACCCCGCACAATTGAATCCACTTCGAGTTTTTTATGCCTTTTGCTCTCGAGCTGGGTGTCGACCCGACTACCCTGCTGATCCTCGCTCTCGTTGCCTTCACCGCTGGATTCATTGACGCCATCGCTGGCGGCGGTGGCCTGCTGACCATTCCAGCCCTGCTCACCGCCGGGCTGCCTCCGCACCTGGTGCTGGGCACCAATAAGCTGTGCGCTACCTTTGGCTCGGCCACTGCCAGCTGGACGTTCTACCGCCGCAAGCTATTTCATCCTCGACAATGGCGCAATGCACTGATCGCTACTGCAGTCGGTGCGGCTATCGGTGCTGTTATCGCTCACTGGTTACCGGCCGCCTGGCTCAATCAGATGCTTCCGGTGGTCGTCTTCGGCTGCGGACTGTACCTGTTGTTCGGCAAGACGCCCGAGACCCATGGTCAGCAGGATGCTCCAGTGTCGCAGGGTCGCCAGTGGCCACAGGGCCTGGGCCTCGGTTTCTACGATGGCGTGGCCGGCCCGGGGACAGGTGCGTTCTGGACGGTGAGCACTCTGCTGCTCTACCCGATGGACCTGGTGCGGGCGAGTGGCGTGGCGCGCAGCATGAACTTCGTCAGCAACGGCGTCGCTCTGGGTGTGTTCATCATCGCCGGCCAGGTGGCCTGGCTGCTTGGCATCAGCATGGGGCTGGCACTGATGGCCGGCGCCTTCTTCGGCGCCCGAACGGCCATCAGTGGTGGTTCCAAGTTCATTCGCCCGGTATTCATCTTGGTAGTATTGGCGCTTACCGCACGCCTGGCCTGGCAGCACTGGTTTTGAAAGGAGCCGTACCGATGAAAATGGGCAAGACCACTCCGATCCTGCGCATCTTCGATGAGAGCAAGGCACGAGAGTTCTACGTGGACTTTCTGGGTTTCCAGGTCGACTGGGAGCATCGTTTCGCTGCTGGAATGCCTCTGTACCTGCAAGTATCACGCGGCAGTTGCGTGCTGCATTTGTCGGAGCACCACGGTGATGCCTGCCCAGGCGCGGCGATGCGCATAGAAACCGATAGTCTCGATGCGCTTCACCAGGAACTGGAACAGAAGGACTATGGCTTTGCACGTCCGGCGATCGAAGTCATGCCCTGGGACAGCCGCGACATGAGCGTACGCGATCCCTTCGGCAACCGCCTGACCTTCACCGACGCGGTTGGCTGACCTCAGCGAAGCAGCTGCGGCTCAGGTTGCCCCAGGCGGCGGGCTACATGAAGGTCGATCAGATAACGAGCGATGGAGCGAGACATCGGCAGCGGAGGTAGCCGGTCGATGGGGAACCAGCGTGCGTCCTCGATCTCGTCGGCCTGCGGCACTATCTCGCCGCTGACGTATTCGACGTGGAAGCCGAGCATCAGCGAATGCGGGAACGGCCAGCTCTGGCTGCCCAGGTACTGCGGCGTGCCGACCTCGATACCGACTTCCTCGCGCACCTCGCGAGCCACGCACTCTTCCGCCGACTCACCGGGCTCGACGAAACCGGCCAGGGTGCTGTAGACGCCGGGAACGAAGCGCGGCGATCTAGCCAGCAGCACATCGTCACCCCGTGTGACCAGTACGATCATGCTTGGTGAGATGCGCGCATAACTGTCCAGTCCACATTCGGGGCAGCGCATGCAGCGTTCGTTCGGTACCTGGCGATTGCGGCTGCCACAGCGGCCACAGAAGCGATGATTGAGATCCCAGTTGCCGACCTGTTCGGCGAACGAGAGCATGCGGAAGGTCGGGTAGTCGGACTGCAGCATGAACTGGCGCAGCCCCTGCCAGGAGCAACCCGGCATCTCGGCCGGCCGATCCAGCGTCAGCAACCAGACAGGCTCTCCGTCGAAGTGACCGAGACCATGCTCGGCAATCGAGGGCAGGTCCTGGCGCTTGAGCCACTCTCGGGGGAACAGCACGCCATTGGTATCGGCGAGGAAGCCTTGCGGACCCCGGACCAGTGCCCAGCCGCCGGGCTGAGCATTGTCCAGTGGAGGTGTGGTCTGCCAGCCGGTCACCATCAGGCCGCTACCGGCATGCCCAGCGCGCGCACGCTTTCTTCGGCCAGGTCGAGCACGCTCGGCGTGGTTTCGGGACGCAGCACGGCGCCGCCCTCGAGGTAGTACTCCAGGCTGCTGAGCGCATCGGCCAGGGTCTCCAGCATCTGCTCGGAAGGCATCTGCAGGTTGTCGATCATCTGCGCCTGGATGTAGTCGGCGCACAGGCCGATCAGCCTGGCCGCGCGCTCCTGTCCCAGGAACCAGAGGCCGCCTCGTACGGCTTGCAGGCTGAACGGCACATTGGCCAGGTGCAGCTTGTCGCCATTGGACTCCAGATACGAAGTGATAGCCCGCTTGGCCAGGGCGAGTCCACCCTGAGCTTCATCGACCACCACGATGCGTGCTTCAGCCAGCTGATGGGCGGCGAATGCCTCGCCTTCATCACCCGGTTGCACGGCAGTTGGGCGCTGAGTGCGCTGCTCGCCGCGCTCCAGGCTGGCAACCATGCTTTCAACGTAGAGAACCGCCTCGGCCAGTTTGTGCAGCTCGCCGCTGGTCGCCGGGCTCTCCGCACTCCAGGCGGCGACCTGCGACAGTTGCAGCTGGAAGGCATTGGAAGCGGAGCTGAGACCAACCATACCCAGTGTCTTGGAGAGTTTGCCCAGCAAGGCGTGGAGGCTGCCGTAGCTTTCCGGTTGGGCGGTGCCGCGCTCGATCAGGTCCAGCAGATCCTTGACGCTGGCCAGCTCCTCTCTGATCGCGGTGGACAGCGAGCGCATCACGCCCTGGCCGGGTCCGGACAGACGTTGGTATTCCTCGTCCAGCAAATGATCGGTGAATGGCAACGGTGTCAGGCCGAATACTTCGCGTACCACGCCGGCCTGAGGGCCAGTGCTGTTCGCCAGGGCGACCAGATAGAGCAGTTCTTTGAGGAGGCTACGCGGAGCTTCGTAGCTGCCATTCGCACCCAGCGCCTGCCTGATCTCACGGTCCAGGCGAGAGAACAGCTGCTTGCGCGATTTGCGCGGGAGCAACTGGCCATCCAGTTGTGACTCTACCGCGGCAGCGCCAATCCAGTAGAGGCGGCCTGCCGGCTTGTCGATGAACAGGCTGTCGAGACGTGCCAACGCGCGCAGCATGAGCTTGAGCCCGGCTTGGGGATTATCCTCGCGAATGAAGCCCAGCAGGCCAACCTGGAACATGTGGCGAAGCCGACGTGCGTCACTGGCGCTGACCGGTGCGCCTGGAACTCCCGCAGGACGAGGCTGGTCAAGCCTTACGCTGAAGAAGAAGCTTTCCGGTAGTGGCGGCTGGGAGCCTGCCTGGCGCAGATCGTTGATGGCCGGTAACAATAGCTCCGGCATCTCCTGACGATGGGCGTCGACGTTTTCAAGATAGCGGCGCAGTACATGAAGGGCATTGCTCAGGGCCGACAGTTGTCCATCGCGCTCCTCACCCGCCCCGGTAGGGATGTCTGTGGCCTGTTGCAGGACTTCCTGGGCCAGCAATTCCGCACCGGCCAGTTCGATCAGGTTGAGCGTGCCACGAACCTGCTGCAGGTTTTCTACTGCCTGCTGTAGCAGGCTGCCGTTGTTCCGTTCGGCGATAAAATGTTCGAGGCTCTGCTCGGTCTCTTCCATGGTGGTGAACAACTCGTCACGCACCAGGCTCAGGGATGTCGCTCCAGTGACCATAGGTCTGCTGAACCTCTCAGTCGGCGAATTCCGGTTTCTGCTTGCTCATGTGCGCGGCCATGGCCACGCGGAGGTCTGCGGACTGCAACATGGCGCCATTCCAGTTGGCGACATACTCCAGGCCGTCGTCGACCCGGTGATCGCGCATGTAGCGAATCATGTGTTTGGTGCCGCGAATCGCGATTGGCGACTTCGCGGCGATCTCGCGAGCGATCTCGAACACGCCGGCCAGCAGCGCGTCCTGATCGGCATAGGTGCGATTGACCAGGTTGATACGCAACGCCTCGTTGCCATCGATGGTGCGGCCGGTGAAGGCCAACTCGCGCATCATTCCGTCACCGATGATGCGCGGCAGGCGCTGTAGGGTGCCGACATCGGCGGCCATGCCCATGTCGATTTCCTTGATGGAGAACTGAGCATCGGCGGTGGAGTAGCGCATGTCGCAAGCCGAGATCAGATCGATCGCACCGCCCAGGCAGTAGCCCTGAATGGCCGCCAGCACAGGTTTGCGGCAATTGTCGACGGCATTGAACGAGCCTTGCAGCTGGAGGATCTTGCGGCGCAGCGCTTCGGCATTGCGGCCCACATCCTTGCCCAGCGCGCTGCCGGCCTGGGCCAGCAGCATGAGATCGATGCCCGAGGAGAAGTGCTTGCCGGCACCGGACAGAACCACCACGCGGGCTTCGTCCGTATCGTCGACCCAGCGGAAGATATCAATGATCTCCTCCCAGAAATCGACATTCATGGCATTGACCTTCTCAGGGCGATTGATCTGCACATGGGCGATCTTGTCGATGAGTTCGACGCGGAAAGCTTTGTATTCAGGCACGCAGATCATCCTCGAGGGCAAAGCGCACGGCGGCGCAACATGAATATGTTGTTTTGGAATCAATCGGCCAACTATAACAAGCGCCAAACAAAAGTCGATGCTGGCGACTGTGATACACGCCACGCTAGCAAACCTAAAGAGGTTTCTGACTATATACGATAAGCGCTTGATATTTTGGGGGCTGGCAAGCCTGGCTCAGTCCTTGCCGCCACCCAGCACCCTTCCCTCCACCCGGTTGCGCCACTGGCGCCAGGTATAGAGAGGAATGCCGACCATGAGCACGAGGAAGCCCCAGAAGATCGCCTGCTCGCCGGTGCCATACAGTGCCCACATCGAATAGATGAATGTGCAGCAGCCTATCCAGAGCAACCGCCCTCTTTCTCGGTCACTGAAGTCGGCGGGCTGAATGGCCAGTAGGTGCAGCAGCGCCGCCGCGCAGAACACATAAGGCACCACGCCGGCCATGGTGCCGAGCAGGATGATCACGTTGAATACCTCGACCAGGTCGCCCTGCCCGTCTACCAACACCAACAAGGTGACCAGTACGCCGGAGATCAGAAGGCCGTTGGCCGGCACGCCATAGCGATTGGTCCTGGCCAGGGATTCCGGCAGCAAGCCGTCGCGGGCGGTGGCCATGGGAATCTGACCTTGCAACAGTACCCAGCCATTGAGCGCACCGAGGCAGGCGATCACTGCACCACCGGCGATGAAGTAGTAGCCCCAGTCCCCCAACATCACCCGTGCGGCGTCGGCAAAGGGCGCAGTAGATTTCGCTAGTACCTCCGGCGGCAGCACACCCTGCACCGCGGTGATCGACAGGATGTACACCGTCGCCGCCACCAGTGTACCGAAGAGTGTGGCGCGCGGTATGGTACGACGCGGATCGCGTACGTGCTCCGCCGGCACGGTGGCCGACTCCAGACCGATGAAGGACCACAGGGTCAACGCCGCCGTGGTGGCGATCGCCTGCACATAACCTCCGACCGGTAATGCGGAGGGCTCGGGAATGGCCAGATACTCGGGGTGGAAGTAGAACCAGCCGAGTACACCGACCAGCAGCAGCGGCACCAGTTTGAGTAGGGTCAGCACGTTCTGCACGTAGCCGAAGGCGGTAATGCCGCGCAAATTGATCAGGGTGCACAGCCAGATGGCGCCGATGGCGGTCGCCACCATCGGCAGCGGTGCACGAAGCACCGGCAGGAATACCTGCAGGTAGCCGACCAGGGTCACGGCGATAGCGGCGTTACCAATCCAGGCGGCCTTCCAGTAGGTCCATGCGCAGAGATAACCTGCGAAGCCGCCAAAGGCATCGCGGGTGTAGGCATAGGGGCCGCCAGCCGCTGGATTGAGACGGGCCAGTCGCGAGAAGGTCAACGCCAGCAGTACCGCACCTGTGGTCGAAACCAACCAGCCGATCAGGCTGAGGCCACCATAGGGGGCCAGGGCGGAAGGCAGGAGAAATACTCCGGAGCCCACCATGTTACCGACCACCAGGGCGGTACAGGTCCAGAAACCCATCTTGCCCCGCGCGCCCTTTTCCTCAGCCATAACTCCCCCCGATGGCGTGGCCGGCCTGCCCGCCACTCCGGGTCGTCACAGGCCGTGCGTTACTCCTTGATGCAATCCACTGTATAGCAGGCCTGCCCCTCCACTTCCTCCCGCTGCAGGCCATGTACGTCGGCGTCGAAGCCAGGGAACTGGCTGTCGAAAGTGCGAGCGAACTGCAGATAATCGATGATCGAGCGGGTCTCGGTGGTGAAACGCTCGCCAGGCATGATCAGGGGGATGCCCGGCGGATAGGGGACCAGCATTACCGCGGCGATGCGCCCTTCCAGCTGTTCGATTGGCACCGCTTCGACCTCGCCACGCACCAGCTTGTCGTAGGCGTCGGCCGGCTTGATGGTCACTTGCGGCAGCACCGTGTACATGCGTTTGAGTGCCTTGGCCGTGGCATTCTCGCGGTAGCAGCCGTGCAGCTGGTCGCAGAGATCGCGCAGCCCCATGCCGGCGTAGCGTGCCCCGCCTTCTCGGGCGATCGAGGGCAGAGCCTCGGTCAGCGGCACGTTGGCGTCGTACAGACGCTTGAACTCCAGCAGGCCGGTCAGCAAGGTGCTCCACTTGCCCTTGGTGATGCCCATGGAGAAGAGCACCAGGAAGGAGTACAGGCCGGTCTTCTCCACCACCAGGCCGTGTTCCCAGAGGAACTTGCTGACCACCGCTGCCGGAATGCCCGATTCGGCCAACTTGCCATCGGCGGACAATCCCGGCATCACCAGGGTGACCTTGATCGGGTCGAGCAGCACGTAGTCCTCGGCCACCTCGCCGAAGCCGTGCCAGTCGGCATTGGGCGCCAGCAGCCAGTCACCGGTCTGCACGTCCTCGCCACCAGCCTGCTCCGGCTGCCAGATGCTGAACCACCAGTCATCCGTCGCCAGGTTCTGGCGCAGGTTGGCCAGTGCGCGGCGGAAGCTCAGCGCCTCGTCGAAAGTCTCCTGGATCAGCGAGCGCCCGGCCGGGCCCTCCATCATCGCCGAGGCCACGTCCAGCGAGGCGATGATGCCGTACTGCGGCGAGGTGGAGATGTGCATCATGAAGGCTTCGTTGAAGCGGTCACGGTCCAGTTGGCGTGCACCGCCGTCCTGTACGTGGATCATCGAGGCCTGGCTGAAGGCCGCCAGCAGCTTGTGGGTGGAATGGGTGGTGAACACCAGCGGCGAATGCTCGTCGCACTGGGTGCCCATGCCGTAGCGCCCGGCGTAGAACTCGTGGAACGCCGCATAGGCGTACCAGGCCTCGTCGAAGTGCAGCACTTCCACCGAGTCGCCTAGCGCTTGCTTGACCATTTCGGCGTTGTAGCAGAGGCCGTCGTAGGTCGAGTTGGTCACCACCGCCAGCTTGACCTTGGGCGCGCGCCCGCGGGCGAGGGGGCTGGCGTCGATCTTGGCCTGGATCGACTCCTTGCTGAATTCGGAGAGCGGAATCGGCCCGATGATGCCCAGTTCGTTACGCTCCGGGCACAGGTACAGCGGGATGGCGCCGGTCATGATGATCGAGTGGAGGATCGACTTGTGGCAGTTGCGATCCACCAGCACCAGGTCGTCGCGGCCGACCATGGAGTGCCAGACGATCTTGTTCGCCGTCGAGGTGCCATTGATCACGAAGAAGGTGTGATCGGCGCCGAAGTTGCGCGCGGCACGCGCCTCGGCCTCGGCCAGCGGGCCGGTGTGATCGAGCAGCGAGCCCAGTTCCGGTACCGACACGGAGAGGTCGGAACGCAGGGTGTTCTCGCCAAAGAATTGGTGGAAGGCTTTCCCTACCGGGCTCTTGCGGTAGGCCACACCCCCGCCGTGGCCGGGTGTGTGCCAGGAATAATTGGACTGCGCGGTGTGCTGCACCAGCGCCTTGAAGAATGGCGGCAGCAGGCCGTCGAGGTAGTTGTGCGCGGCGCGCGCCACCTGGCGAGCGAGGAAAGAAACGGTGTCCTCGTACAGGTAGAGGATGCCACGCAGGTGGTTAAGGTCGGCCATGGCCTCGGCGGGGGCGTTCTCGATGGTGACCTGTTCACCGAGGGCGAAAATGGGCAGCTGCGGTGCGCGGACGCGAGCGACGCGGATCAGCTCGACCATGTCCTGCAGCAGGCGCTGGTTCTCCCCCGCGCCTTCCGCGGCCACCAGGATGCAAGCCAGGCCATGGTGGGTGGAGGCAACGATGCGACCCTCGGCCGAACTGGCGGTGGTGAGAATGGTGAAGCCGTCCTTGCTCAGCTCTTCGGCAATGGCGCGGATGCGTTCGCCGGCGACGGTGTCGGCCTTTATGTCGCGGTGAACGATGAGAATGGGGAAGTTCAGGTCTTTATACATTGGAGGTTCCTGAGGATGGTGCTCTCGGGCACCTATCCCCTCAGGGTAGAAGTTCGCCCCAACGGGCGGAACCCCCAGTGCGGAAGGCTGTAAGAAAAGGTCGCATTGGCCATACGACCGGTTCCCGTCAGCCAGCCGTTTCCTCGGCCGGCGCGTCCATCTTGGCCCACAGCGACGGGCCGCCGGCGGACTTCTCGATGATCGCCAGGCGCGCAGCATGGGCCGCCAGCTCCTCGTCGCTGGCGCGCAGCACGCGGGTCAGGTTGCGGCCCGGGTCCAGGCGGCGGATCGGGCTCGGCAGAACCCGGCCCGAACCGTCGCCACCTTCGCCGGCCAGTGACAGGTGGGTCTGGCCACCGGTCATCGCAAGGTAGACGTCGGCGAGAATCTCAGCGTCGAGCAGCGCGCCGTGCAGCTCTCGGCCGGAGTTGTCTACGCCGTAGCGCTTGCACAGGGCATCGAGGTTGTTGCGCTGGCCCGGATGGCGCTCGCGAGCCATCAGCAGGGTGTCGAGGACCGAGCAGTAGTCCGCGACGTCGCTGCGCTCGCTCTGTCCCAGCATGGCGAATTCGTTGTTGATGAAGCCAACGTCGAACGCCGCGTTGTGGATGATCAGCTGGGCACCGGTAATGAACTCGAAGAACTCGTCGGCCACATCCTTGAATCGCTGTTTGTCGGCGACGAACTCGTTGGTGATGCCGTGGACCGCGATGGCCCCCTCGTCGATCTCGCGATCGGGGTTGAGGTAGACGTGGAAGTGGCGGCCGGTCAGGCGGCGGCCCTCCAGCTCGACGCAACCGATCTCGATAATGCGGTGACCATCGGTCACCGGCATGCCGGTGGTCTCGGTGTCCAGTACTACCATCCGGTTAACGGAAACTTGCCCACTCATATGCCGCAGAACCCCATGCAGAAAACGCCTCGAATTGCCGGGCACAATTAGAACCCCGATGGGTCAAGATGGCGAGTGCTTTTACCAGCATCACGACGAGAGACTGGGGGCACGCAGGAGCTTCGGGACTCCTGCGGCTTCAGGCGGGATAATCAGGCTACCGAAGCAGTACCTTCCGGCGCTTCTACTTCAACTGCAGCCACGGCAGGGGCCACCTTGCTTAGGCGGCGTTTCTGCTGCTCCGGCTTGTAGCGATGCTCGAAGCAGAAGTTGGTGGCTTCCACGTAACCCTCGGCGGCACCACAGTCGAAGCGACGGCCCTTGAACTTGTAGGCCAGCACGCACCCCTGCTCGGCCTGCTTCATCAGCGCGTCGGTGATCTGGATCTCGCCGCCTTTGCCTGGCTCCGTCTGCTCGATCAGCTTGAAGATGTCCGGAGTGAGGATGTAGCGACCGATGATCGCCAGATTGGACGGTGCGTCCTCCGGACGTGGTTTTTCCACCATGCGATCGACACGGAAGATGTCGTCGCGGATCGCCTCGCCAGAGATGATGCCGTACTTGTGGGTTTCTTCACGGGGCACTTCCTCGATCGCCACAATCGAACAGCGGAACTGGTTGTACAGCTTGACCATCTGCTGCAACACGCCGTCGCCGCCCGGGTTCAGGCACAGGTCGTCGGCCAGTACCACGGCGAAGGCCTCGTCGCCGATCAGGGGGCGCCCTGTCAGGATCGCATGCCCCAGGCCTTTCATTTCCACTTGGCGGGTGTAGGAGAAAGTGCAGTTCTCGATCAGCCGGCGAATACCACGTAGTGCAGTTTCCTTGTCGGTATTACTGATTTCCCTTTCCAGCTCGTAACTGATGTCGAAGTGATCCTCCAGAGAGCGCTTGCCACGCCCGGTGACCACGGCAATCTGGTTGAGGCCGGCCTCGAATGCCTCTTCGACCCCATACTGGATAAGCGGTGTGTCCACTATCGGGAGCATTTCCTTGGGCATCGACTTGGTAGCCGGAAGGAAGCGGGTGCCGTAGCCGGCAGCTGGAAACAGGCATTTCTTGATCATGTTGGGCTCCCCAATTGACGTGTCAACATGAACAAGCTGACTGGCCGCCCAACACTCTGGTTCAAGCTATTTCTGCGCGTGTCCCGCTGCCTGCCTGGTCACGGTGAGTACCACCGCAGCAATGCGCTCGACCCTCTCGTAGCCCTGCTCAAGCAACTGCTCTGCGAACACGTCCGGATCCATCTCCCGATAACCCCACACAAAGTCCTGGCCGGCCAGGTAGGTCTTGCAGTGCTCGAGCAAAGGGTCGCGGCCATCGACCATGGCGACACCGGTATAGAGCAGCAGTGTTCCGCCAGGCATAAGGCGCGGTAGCGCCGAGTCGATCAGCCTCATTGCGAATTCCGCGCCCAGCTCGCCACCTCCGTGGCGGTAGGCACGCGCCTGCGGGTCGAGCATGTAGGGAGGGTTGCTGAGAATCAGATCGAACTGGCCGGAAACCCCGTCCAGCAGGTCGCTGCGCAGCGCGCGCAGATTGCCCACGCCGGCGAGACGCGCGTTCACTTCGGTGTACTCCAATGCAGTCGGATTGATGTCCAAGCCGTACACCTCTGCATTGCCACATGCATGTGCCGCCAGCAGCGCGCCCGGCCCTGCACCGCAGCCGATATCGACGACCCTGCGCAGTTCCTCGGCAGGCTGGCGGCGCAGGTGCTGGTCGATGGCTTGGGCGAAACGGTAGGTATCGGGGCCGAAGAACACCGCATCGTGCTCGGACGTGGGGTAGCACGAATGCACATACAGTTCGTCGCCGATGCTGGACCAGCGTACCGCGCTTCGCCAGCCGCCTTGTATGTCCAGCAAGATATTGGCGCTGTCCATCAGGCCGAACAGTTCCTCACCCACCGTCTCGCGCTTGAAGGGCCTGCTCCAGCCGAACACGCCGGCCAGGTCCGTCGCCCAGGCGTTTTCCACACGAGCATTGACCCGTGAGTGGGTCAGCGGCGTGACTGTAGTGAAGCGGTATGCCCTCGCGTGCAGCGCCTGGCCGAGCCTGAGCAAGGGGCGATTGAGCTTGGTCATGTCAGCGGTGACTCGCGGCGAACAGGCGGGTGGCAAGCAGCCCCGCTGGCGTGTGATGCAGAGACGGCGACATCAGCTCGATGAGCCGCTGCGTTCGCGCGTCACAGGGTAAATCTTCCAGTTGGGCCAACAGCGCCCGGGTTTCACTGGCGAAATCCCCCACTGCGGTTTGCAACACCGCCGGTTGCGTACGCGGGGGAATGTTTGCGCCCTCCTCCGCCAGCCATTCACCGGCTATCCAGTCATGCAGAAGCTGGCGCTCGTAAGGGTTGAATACACCGAACATTGCTGCCCTCTCACCATCGATGAGCTGCCAGAAGTGGCTGTCACGCGGGTCGCGGTTCCGACGAATCCAGCCCTTGGCCTGCAAGGCCGAGAGGAAGTCGAGCATGCGCCCCGGCACGCCAAGCCATTGGTTGACCGTGCGCCCATCGATACGACAGTGGTCGGAGTGCACCCTTCCTGCCACCTGACGCTTACGCTCGAACATGCTCAGCAACTCGCGCTGCAGGTCGAACTCATCAATCGCTGCGGTGCTTCCCAAACCCAAGTCATTCAGGCGATAGCCACGGCCGACACGTTGCATGAACTGCTTGCGATCACCCACTACCGGAAGGTTGTCCAGCAACGCCTGCACTGCACGCTGGGCGTGGCCGCTGGCAGCGTTGTCGATAGTCACGTGCAGCTGGAAGTAATAGGGATCGATGCCCAGCTCGCCCAGTTCATAGGTACTGATCAGCAAATGCAACGGCAGTTGTTCGTATCCCAGGTTGTAGCCGATCAGCTCCGGCAGATAGCGTTCGGCCAGATAACCGAGTGCCAACTGCTGGGTGCCCTGCACGTAGTGGGCATCGCTCAGGCCGCTGAGGTCGTCACAACCATGCTCGGCCAGCAACCTTCTGTACAACACCACGTGATTCTGCGCCGCTACACCACTTCCGAGTTCCTCGATGTAGGTCTGCATCAGCGGCTTCAGGTGCAGCTCGTGCCAATGCGGCAGCACGCCATACAGCCAGGCGCCATCCACCAGTTTGGTTGGCGCCACGGCGCGAACGAAATACAGGGAATGGGCACGCCCGGTGAAGTAACGGCGCGGCTCGCCACCCTTGCGCTCTCGCAGGTATTCGGCATAGGCCTCGGTGGTGCGTTTGGCGCCTGCCCTCATCCACTCCAGCAGTCGATATGGCTCGTCGGGCAGGTCACAATCCAGCCGCTCGGCGTGCGTTAGCTGGGTCTCAAGAAAATCCTCGGCACGCCGCAGCGTGACGGCATCAGGGGGAGAATGCAGCAGGGCCTGATAGGTATCGCGGATCGGATGGCAATCCACCGCGCTCAACTGACTACAAGGAGATGACGCTGTGCTCATGGTCCGATTCTCTGATTGTTTTCCGCTTATTCAGTGGGATTTCGCCCCCTTGCAAAAGATTCCCGTGAATTGAACTTGCCCTCGTGGCCGGTCGTCACTTGAGAATGCACACGATCATTCCGCGCGCCGCCCCTACCTTCGGCATCGAAGAAGAATTCCTTCTCGTCGATCTCTGCAGCCGTGACGTCGTGTCTAGCCCGCCGCAGGGGCTGATACGAGCCTGCCGTCAGGCATTTGGCGAGCGCCTGGCAGAGGAGATGTTCCAGAGCCAGATCGAGCTAGTCACGCCAGTGCTGGATGACCTGGCCAATGCCCGTGATTGCCTGGTCGAGGGGCGTCTAGGCCTGAGCGAACTTGCCGAAGGCCAAGGTCTCGGTCTGTATGGCGCAGCCTCCCATCCTTTCGCCGATTGGCGGCTGCAGCTGGCCACCGACTCGCCTCACTATCGCCAGCTGTTCGTCGATTATCGCGACGTGGCGCAGCGCAGCCTGCTGTCCGGGCTCCATGTCCACGTCGCTGTGGAGCCGCAGGTCGACCGAGTGCGGGTCATGAATCGCGTACTGCCCTGGTTGCCGCTGCTGCTGGCCCTGAGTGCGTCATCACCGTTCTGGGCTGGTAGGGATACCGGCATGTTCAGCTACCGTCGAACCCTGTGTGGGGAGTGGCCGCGTATGAGCATTCCGGAGCCGCTGGAGGACGATGCGGCGTTGAATCGCTATGTCGACCTGCTGCTGAACTCGGGTTCGATCCGCAAGCCTGGTGACGTGTGGTGGTTCATCCGTCCCTCGGCCCGCTTTCCCACCTTGGAGTTGCGCATCGCCGACGCCTGCCCGCGCGTGGAGGATGTGTTGTGCATCACCGGATTGTTTCGCGGCCTGGTGGCTTGGGCTAGTGGTGTGGACGGTGGTGATGCCCTGGCTGTTCAGCGCCCGATACTGGAAGAGAACTATTGGCGAGCGATACGCCAGGGCAGCGCCGGCAGGTTTCTGGATGTGCGCGCTCGCCAGGGGCTGACCGCCAGCGTCTGGTTGGCTCAATTGCGCGACGTTATCGGCGAGCGGGTCGATGTGCATGGTGATGGCGAGGTATTCGACCAGGCCGAGCGGATCCTCCGCCACGGCAGCAGTGCGGATCGTCAACTGGCCTGCCATCAGAGCGCAACGCATGAGGGGCTTGATAACCTAGCCGCGCTGGCCAGGGTTGTCGATCTGGTTCTCGAGGAGACGCGAACCAGTGCGGTGGAGCGCAATCTGGCCTCGGCCTAGGAAAAAGGCTGTTTGCGGCTTCGATGGTGACACCCTCCAGGTGCCTGTCATGGCACCTGGAAGGCCTATCGCGTTTGACTAGGCGGCCTCGCGACTCAGCGCCTGCTTGAGGCTGCGCTTGCGCTCCTCCATCAGCAGACCTAGCTCCTTGAGCTTCTTCGCACCTAGTAGCTTGGTGGCCTTGGGGAACATCTCCTTTTCCTCTTCTTCTATGTGGTGCTCCAGTAGCTCCTTGAGCACCTTGGCCCGGCCGGCGAAGGTAGTGGTGGATGGGTCCGTCTTGATCAGGTCCGGCAGCACCTGAGAATCCACGGCGCGGTGTTCCTCGGTCGCTTCGGCGGTCATCACTGCCTCGTCCCGAGCACCGGCCTGTTGATAGGCCGGGTAGAAAATCTGTTCTTCGAGATCGGTGTGCACCGCAAGCTCCATGTGCAGTTTCTGCACCAGATCGCGGCGGGTCTTCACGCCGCGCTCGGTAGTGGCGACCAGTTTCTCCAGCAGTTGCTTGACCACTTCATGGTCCTGTTTCAACAGCTCTATGGCGTTCATGTTCATCTCCAGGCTAATGGACGGTATCCGCAGTGCGGACCTAGGGAATGACTGCCCGCCTCGCCTCGAAGTTCGAGTGCGATTTACCTGAACTTCGGTGGCTGGCGGTGCTTCTACCCCATGTGACTCACCGGAGGATTTACGTATGCACTACCTGAAAAGACTCTCACTGGGAATGCTCACCGCCACCGCGCTGCTCAGCGCCAACCTGCATGCCGAAGGCACTTCGGAGGCGGAACAGATCAGTCCGCGCAACTTCATTGAAGAGGCATCGGCCAAGGGCATTGCCGAGATAGAAACCGGCAGGCTGGCGCTGGAAAAAGGCACTACGCAAGACGTCAAGGAATTCGCCCAGACCATGGTCGAGGACCATACCGCCGCCAACCAGAAGCTCAAGGCACTGGCCGAGCAGAAGGAGATGGAGGTTGCCAGCGATGCCGAGCTGCTCAATCAGGCCAAGGCGCTGATCCTGCAGCTTCGCGGTGAGAACTCGTTTGACAAGGCCTATATGAACAATCAGGTGGTAGCGCACAAGGAGGCCATCGAGCTGTTCCAGAAGGCCACCAACGCCGAGGATGCCGAAATCGCGGCCTTCGCCAAGGAAACGCTGCCCAGGCTCGAGGCGCACCTGAAGATGGCCGAGCAGATCAACGCCCAACTGCCAGACTGATCCATGGCCGCCCTCCTCGCACGTCTGCTCGGGGCCTCGCTACTGCTGGCCGGACTCGTGCTGGCAGCGGGTGACATCCGTGTTGACGCCCCGTTGCGCGAGTTCTTCGGCGACCTGATGTTGCTACCGGTCGGAGCCCTGTTGTTGCTTCGGCGTGCAGAAGCCGTGGCGCTCTACGTGCTGGTGACGGTGCTGACGGGTATGTGGGTGATGCTGGAGCAGGATGTAGACAGCTGGCAGCTGCTGCCCTATCTGCTGCTCTGGCTGACCATCGGCATCCTGCTGCTGCCGGCCAATAGAGCTTTCGGCCGCCTGCTTGACCATTCGGCCTATTGAGCGGATCGATGGATACAGAGTGGCTCAATCTCCTGCCCTGGCCGGAACTACGGACCCTCGCCGTGGCGCTGGTGGTAGCGCTGCTGCTGGAATTGATTTCCGGTTGGCTATTGCGCCTGCTGCAACGCATCGCGCGTGCGATACCAACGGCACGGGAGATTCTGCAACGAGCTAGAGCGCCGGTACGCCTGCTATTGCCGTTGTGCGGCGTGCAGGTGGTGCTGAGTTCGGCTCCCGACGACCTGTTCATGATCGATGGAGCTCGGCGCCTGGTACTGCTGGCAATGATCGCCGCCTTTACCTGGCTCGGCCTGCGTGCGGCTGATGCGGTGCAACGGGTGATCGTTGCCCACCATCCGGTCGATGTGGTGGACAACCTGCATGCTCGCCGCATCCAGACTCAGACTCGCGTGCTGGTAAGAATCGTCGGCGTTTTCGTGGTGATCTTTGGCATCTCCACCATGCTGATGACTTTCCCCGCGGCTCGCCAGTTCGGTACCAGCCTGCTGGCCTCGGCCGGCCTCGCCGGTCTTGCCGTGGGCTTCGCCGCCAAGCCGGTACTGGGCAACCTGATTGCGGGTCTGCAGATCGCTCTGACCCAACCCATCCGCCTGGATGATGTGGTGATCGTCGAAAATGAATGGGGGCGCATCGAGGAAATCACCGGCAGCTACGTGGTAGTGCGCGTCTGGGATGATCGGCGGTTGGTCGTGCCGCTACAGTGGTTCATCGAGAATCCGTTCCAGAACTGGACACGCAGTACCTCTTCGCTCACCGGCGCGGTCACGTTCTGGGTCGACTACTCCACCCCGCTGGAGCCGCTCCGCCAAGAGTTGGCCCGGCTGTGCGCGGAGGCGATGCACCTGTGGGATGGCCGCGTCAGCGTGCTGCAGCTGGTGGAGGCCGGCGAGAAGGCGATACAGCTGCGGGTGCTGGTCAGCTCGGCGGACTCTTCGCGCAACTGGGACCTGCGCTGCTACATCCGCGAGAACCTGGTGAACTTCATCTGCGCCAACTTCCCCGGCTGCCTCCCGCAGCTTCGCGCGTCGGTCGGCAGCGCCTCGGGTATCGACCTTGTCGAGTCACAGGAGCCAGGCCAAGTGGTCGAAGCCGAGCGACAACCACCGGTCTGAAGGCTGGCCTTTACTGAGACAGGCCCCGCAGGCGTTCGTAGTAATAAGGTAGTTGCAACAGCGCATAGCGGGCCGCCGCATACCGTACCTCATTGCGCTCCCCTTCGAACTTGAGGGTCTCGCTGACCACTCCTTCGTGGTCGTTGACCCGCATCGCACAGGCGAAGCACTGCACGCCGTCCATGGGCCCTTCCGCTTCCGCCAGTCCGGTATTGGCCAGGGCAATGTCGGCATGCCCCATCTTCAACGCGCCGACGGCCATCTCCCGCGCCACCTCTTCGCTGGTGAGACCGAAGCGATCGATGGTCGCCTCGTTCACGCCGAGGCACAGCTGCTTGGCTTCGGGCGAGTAGACCACGAAGCCACTGTCCAGTACCGAGCCGCTGCCCGAGACCTCTGCCAGCAGCGACGCCATGAGCCCGCCAGTGCAGGATTCAGCGGTACTCAGGGTCAGGTGGTATTTCTCCAGGAAATGCACCACTTGTTCGACGCTCTGCATCTGCGCGACCTCTCTGTGAAAGGGTTTTCCCATGCCCTATCGGAAGGCCGCGTGCATCGCAAAGTTCAAGTTTGCCGAACTCGGTGAAACGGGAAAAAAGTCGAAACTTTCCCCGGCGCGCTCCAGTCAGCAAAAGGGTATGGGGTTGTCGGTTACTCAGCAGACACCGCCGGTCGGGCAAGGTCGAGCCGACTTGGCGGTATCGCTTCGCGTGACTGCCCCGGCGGCAGGACTCGACCTGATTGATATTTGCGGAGAACGACATGGGAAACGCTGCGGTGACCGCTCGAATTGACGCACAGGACATGGTTAACACTCCCGTACAGCCGCAACTGCACGTCGAGAGTCTGCGTGAGCAGAAGAAACGGATTCTCTTCGTCTCCTCGGAGTTCGCCGACCTGATCAAGGTAGGTGGACTGGGTGACGTGTCCGCCGCTTTGCCTCGAGCAATGGCCAGTCGCCATGACATGCGTCTTCTGATTCCCGGGTACCGGCAGGTCCTGGAAAGCGGTCAGCAAATCCGCATCGTCGGCGAAGTACCAGGGCTGGCCGCACTGCCACCCTGCAAGATCGGCCGTATGGATCTGCCCGATGGGCTGATCGTCTACGTCCTGATCAATCCGGACCTGTTCGAACGCGATGGCACGCCCTACGGCGACAGCCAAGGGCGCGACTGGCCGGACAACCACATCCGCTTCGCCAGCCTTGGCCTGGCCGCAGCGGAGATCGCCAGTGGCACCGCCTGCATCCGTTGGTGCCCGGAACTCGTGCATGCCAACGACTGGCCGGCCGCCATGGCTCCCGCCTACATGGCCTGGCGCAAGATGAGCACACCGACCGTGCTGACCATCCACAACCTCGCCTATCAGGGCCTGTGTGATGTGCAGAGCTGCGCCGAACTCGGCATCCCTCCGCAGGCCTGCAGCAGCGAGGCTATGGAGTTCTACGGAAAACTGTCGTTCCTCAAGGCGGGTATTGCATATGCCAGCCATATCACCACTGTGAGCCACACCTACGCCCAGGAAATCACAACTCCAGACTTCGGTTGCGGGCTGGACGGCATGTTGCGCACCAAAGTCGCCACAGGACAGCTCAGCGGCATCATCAATGGCATCGACGAGAGCTGGGAACCCCGCAGCGATCCTCATCTGGTGGAAGGATTCTGTGCCCATGAGTGGCATGGCAAACAAGTCAACCGCGAATACGTGGAACAGACCTTCGGCCTTGAGGCGGACGACGGCCCCCTATTCGGAGTGGTGTCTCGCCTGGTTCAACAGAAAGGTATCGATCTGACCCTCTGCGTGGCAGAAGAGATCGTCGCCCAGGGTGGGCGTCTGGTGGTGATCGGCCGCGGTGAACCCGACCTCGAGGCTGCCATGGCCGAGCTGGGAAAAAAACATCCGGGACGCATCGGTGTACACGTCGGCTTCAATGAGACCGACGCCCGGCGCATCTTCGCCGGCAGCGACTTCCTGCTCATGCCTTCGCGATTCGAACCCTGTGGATTGAGCCAGATGTACGCCCAGCGTTTCGGCTCGCTGCCAATCGCCCGACGTACCGGTGGTCTGGCAGACACCATCGAGGATGGCGTTACCGGCTTCCTGTTTCAAGAGCCGACAAAGGAGAGCTATCAGGAGGCGGTACAGCGCGCGTTCAGCGTCTTCCATCGCCCGGAGCTGCTCTCGGCCATGCGCTGCAAGGCAATGAACGCCCCGCTGTGCTGGCAAGAGTCGGTGGCGCCTTACGACGAGCTGTACCAGCAGCTGATCGGTGGTGAACACGTGATCACCGCGGAACCTCTTTGATGTACCGCCACGGTGCCCGGCGCCTGGACCAGCATCGCAGCCGTTTCGCCCTGTGGGCTCCGAACTGTCGCGAGGTGGCCCTAGAGCTGCAGGATGAGTCAGTGCATTCACTGCAGGCGACCGGAGATGGCTGGTTCAACCTGGATCTGGATTGCCCGTCCGACACCAGCTACCGCTTCGTCATCGATGGTCGGGTTCGTGTGCCCGATCCGGCGTCGCGTCGCCAATTCGGCGACGTTCACGGCTTCAGCCGGGTGGTCGACCATGATGCCTACGAATGGCGCCACAGTGCATGGCAAGGAAGGCCCTGGCACGAAACGGTGATCTACGAGGTGCATGCCGGCCTGCTCGGCGGCTTCACGGGTATCGAGGCAATGCTGCCGCACCTGGTGCAACTGGGGGTAACGGCCCTGGAGCTGATGCCGCTGGGGGAGTTTCCCGGCAGGCGCAACTGGGGGTACGACGGCGTCCTTCCGTTCGCCCCGGATGGCAGCTACGGCACGCCAGAACAGCTCAAACACCTGATCGACAGCGCGCACGGCATGGGCCTGATGGTGTTCATCGACGTGGTCTACAACCACTTCGGGCCGGACGGTAACTATCTGGGCCAGTACGCCGCCGATTTCTTTCGCGAGGATCGCCATACACCCTGGGGCGCGGCCATCGACTTCCGCCGCCCGCAGGTGCGCGATTTCTTCTGCGAGAACGCCTTGATGTGGCTACTCGACTATCGGGTCGACGGCCTGCGCCTGGACGCCGTGCACGCCATCGGTGACGACGCGTTCCTGATCGAACTCGCCGAGCGGGTCCGCGCTGCCGTGGAGCCCGGCCGCCATGTGCACCTGGTGCTTGAGAACGAAGACAACCGCGCCAGCCTGTTGCAACAAGGCTATGAGGCGCAGTGGAACGATGATGGCCACAACGCCCTGCATGTCCTGCTGACCGGCGAGAGTGAAGGCTACTATGCCGACTTCGCCGAGGATGCCACCGCGAAGCTGGCAACCTGCCTCTCCCAAGGCTTCGTCTTCCAGGGGCAGACCGACCGGCGTGGGCAGGCCCGGGGCGAGCCTAGCGAGCATTTGTCGCCACTGTCGTTCGTGCTGTTCCTGCAGAACCACGATCAGGTGGGTAATCGAGCCTTCGGTGAGCGGCTGGCTGCGATGGCAAACGAGGATGCGCTGAAGGCAGCCACCCTGCTGCTTCTACTCTGCCCAATGGTGCCCCTGCTATTCATGGGAGAGGAATGGGGCTCTCGCCAGCCGTTCCTGTTCTTCACCGATCACCATGGCGAACTGGCGGACGCGGTACGCGAAGGCCGGCGCAACGAGTTTGCCGAGTTCTCGCGCTTTGCCGATGCGCAGCAACTGACGTGCATTCCCGACCCCAATGCCGTGGAAACCTTCGCCAGCTCGCAGCCGGACCTTGAGCCTGCCCATCAGCCGCAGCAACGTGCCTGGCTGACGTTTTACCGCACACTGCTGCGTCTGCGTCAGCGTGAACTGGTACCGGCACTGCCCGGGAGTCGCTCCCTCGGCGCAGAAGCGCTGGCACCTGGCGCGCTCTCCGCCGGCTGGCGCCTGGGCGACGGCCGACTGCTGCGCATCGACATCAATCTTGGTTCCGAGGTGGTCGCCACCGGCGCCCGCTCCCCGGCAGGCGATCTGTTATGCGCCCACCGGGTAAGCGAAGAGGACTATCGCCAGGGCGTGCTGCCGTCACACAGCGCCCAGGCCGTTCTGGAGATTGCCCCATGAGTGACGCCCTGCTTGCCGAACTGGCTGGTGCCGTCGGTATCAGCATCAATTGGACGGATGCCAATGGCCGCCCTCAGCGGGTCAGCCCCGAGGCGCAGCGGCGCCTGCTAGAAGCCCTTGGTTATCCGGCACAGAGCACGCAGCAGGTCCAGGGCAGCCTGGCCGAGCTGCAAAGCAACAACGGTGCTGTCGCCACCGCCCCGTTGTTGAATCTGGAACTGAATGAATCCATACATCTGCAAGGCCATCGCCCGGATGCTGCCTACAAGCTGATCCGTGAGGATGGCGAAACACTGTCTGGCCGACTGGACGGGGAATCCCGGCTGCCTGGTCTCGACCTGCCTGGCTATCACCAACTGGAGATAGACGATCGGCGCCTGACACTGGCCGTGGCGCCGCCTGCCTGTCGCAGCGTCGAGGAACTGTGCGGTACCCGTCGCGCCTGGGGCCTCACCACCCAGCTGTACTCGCTGCGCCGCACTGGCGATGGTGGCCTGGGCGATACCCGCGCGCTGGAGGACCTCGCCCGTCATGCCGCCAATCTAGGGGCGGACGCACTGGCCATCAGCCCAGTGCATGCGATGTTCTCCGCGTCTCGCGACCACTACAGCCCGTATTCGCCGTCCAGCCGGTTGTTCTTCAATGTGTTGCACGCCGTACCGAGCAATCTGCTGGGCAGCGATGCGGTCAAACGCGCGATTGCCACCTGCGGCCTGCAGGAGGAAATGGCCCGACTGGAAAAGAACGATCTGATCGACTGGCCTGCCGTGAGCGAAGCGCGTCATCGGTTGCTGGCCCAGCTCTACCGAGACTTCCGCGAAAGCGATGGCAGTCTGCTTGGCGACTTCACCAACTTCTGTGACGAAGGTGGCGACGCCCTGCTCCAGCATTGCCGGTTCGAGGCCCTACACGGCCATATGCTGCGTATCGGCGAATCCGGCGACTGGCGGAACTGGCCGGAATCGCTGCGCAATCCACGCAACCAGGCTGTGATCCGATTCGCCACGGACTATGCCAATGAGGTTGGCCTGCATGCGTTCGGCCAGTGGTTGATTGCACGCAGCCTGGAAAGCGCGCAAACCGTGGCGACTGGCGCGGGCATGGGCATAGGCCTGATCGCCGACCTGGCGGTCGGTGCAGATTGCGCCGGCAGCCAGGCCTGGACTCGCCAGGACGAGTTGCTGCAGGAGGTCACTGTCGGTGCGCCGCCTGACATCCTCAATCGCTCCGGACAGAACTGGGGAGTGTCCGCCTTCTCTCCCGAAGGGCTGAGGCGCCATGGCTTTCGCGCTTTCATCGAGATGCTGCGAGCCAACCTGGCCCATGCCGGTGGTATCCGTATCGACCATGTGATGGGTCTGCAGCGACTTTGGGTGATCCCTCAGGGTGGCGAGCCGCAGGACGGTGCCTATCTGAAGTATCCGCTGACCGACCTGCTGCGCCTGCTGACGCTGGAGTCCCACCGCAACCGCGCGCTGGTTATTGGCGAGGACCTCGGCACCGTGCCGGAAGGCCTGCGCGAGGAGCTGGCACGGCGCAACATCCTCGGCATGCGCGTGCTGCTGTTCGAGCAGCATGACGGGCGCTTCGTCGCCCCGCAGCACTGGCCGGGCGACGCCCTGGCCACCACCACCACCCATGACTTGCCGAGTATCAAGGGCTGGTTGGCCGGCAACGACATCGACTGGCGCCTGCGCGCGGGTCATACCCGCCCGGAATATGAGGCCGATGATCGTGCCGGGCGGCAGCGCGAGCGCGCGGCACTACTAGACGCATTGAGCGAACACGGCAAGCTGCAAGGCCCGCGAGAGGACGCCGACGCCGCCCTGCAGGCCGGCATCGAGTATATCGGCGCTACGCCTGCCCCCCTGGTGCTGCTGCCGCTGGAAGATGCCGTCGGCGACGACCAGCAACCCAACCTTCCCGGCCCAGGAAATGATCATCCCAACTGGCGCCGTCGCTACGTTCTGCCGGTGCGTGAGCTGCTGGAAACCGAGGCCACCCTCCTGCGTCTGACACGCTTGGCTGATGCTCGCCGGGAGGCCGATGATGAGTGACTTGCGCGCGACCCTGCGCCTGCAGTTCCACCAGGGCTTCACCCTGCATGACGCCGTGCCACTGGTGCCCTACTTCTCACGGCTGGGTATCAGCCATGTATATGCCTCGCCGCTGCTGGTGGCTCGGCCCGGCTCTACGCATGGCTACGACGTGGTGGACCCTACCCGGATCAACCCCGAGCTCGGTGGCGAACCCGGCCTGATCCGCCTGGTAGAAGCGCTGCACAGCCGTGACATGGGCCTGATTCTCGACATCGTGCCCAACCACATGGCGGTCGGCGGCGATGCCAACCCCTGGTGGCTGGACCTGCTGGAATGGGGACAGGAAAGCCCCTTCGCCAAGTTCTTCGACATCCAGTGGAACTCCCACGACCCCCTGCTGGCCGGCCAGCTCCTGGTGCCCTTCCTGCGCACCGACTATGGCGAGGTCCTGGCCAGTGGCGACATTCCCCTGCACTACGACCTGGAGAACGGCACGTTCTATGCTCAACACTTCGAGCATCGTCTGCCGATTACCCCGCCCAGCTACGGCGAGATCCTGCGCGGAGCCGGTAACGCAGCACTGACGGATCTGGCCAGGCGCTTCGATGCCCTGCGCGGCACCGCCGATGCATGGGAACGAGCCAAGATTCTGCGCGCTGAACTGGCCGAGCTGGGCCGCCCGGAGGTCGGCGGTGATGCCATACCCCGCGCCCTCGCCCGTTATCGATGTGACTCGGAAGAGGGGTTACAGCGCCTGCACCGACTGCTTGAACGCCAGCACTACCGGGTGGCGAGCTGGCGCACTGCGGCTGACGATATCAACTGGCGGCGCTTCTTCGACATCAACGAACTGGGCGGCCTGCGGGTGGAGCGCCCGGAGGTGTTCGAGCTCACCCACGGCAAGATCTTCCAGCTGATCGAGCAGGGGCTGGTGGACGGCCTGCGCATCGACCATGTGGATGGACTGGCCAACCCGCGCGCCTATTGCCGGCGCCTGCGTCGCCGTGTCGAGCGGCTGCTGGCCCGGCGTCAGCAGCCGCTGCTCGACCAGGACTTTCCGATCTACGTGGAGAAGATCCTCGGTCACGCCGAGCGATTGCCGCACGACTGGAACATTACCGGCTGTACCGGCTATGCCTTCATGAATCAGGTCTCGCTGCTGCAGCATGATCCACGCGGCGAGCAGCCGCTGCGCGAGTTGTGGCATGAGCTGAGCGGAAGGCCCGCGGTCTTCGAGGAAGAGATACTCGAAGCACGACGCCTTGTGCTGACCACTTCGCTGACGGGCGATCTGGAAGAAGTGGCACAAGGCCTGCTGCAGGTGGCACGCAACGACATCGCTAGCCGTGATCTGACCCTGGCATCGATCCGCCGCGCTCTACTTGAACTGATCGTGCATTTTCAGGTGTATCGCACCTATGCCAATGCCTGTGGCCGCTCCGAACAGGATCGGCAGGTGTTCCGCCAGGCTCTCGACGGTGCCCGCCTGACCCTGGCCGAAGCGGACTGGCCGTTGCTCGAGCACCTCGACCGCTGGTTGGGCGGCCAACCTCTACACGACTTGCCGCCAGGGCGACCTCGCAAATTGCGCGCGCGGGTGTTGAGCCGCTTTCAGCAGCTTACTTCGCCGGTAGCCGCCAAGGCGGTGGAAGACACCGCCTGCTACCGCTCCGGTGTGCTGCTCTCGCGCTACGACGTAGGCTTCGACACCGAGCATTTCAGCCAGCCACCGGAGCACTTCCACGCCAGCTGTATCGCGCGCTGCCAGTACCTGCCGAGCAATCTGTTGGCCACCGCGACCCATGACCACAAGCGTGGTGAGGACAGCCGCGCACGCCTGGCTGTACTCAGCGAGCGTGCCCACTGGTACGCCGGAAAGGTCCGCCAGTGGCGAGACCTGGCCGAGCGATTGCGTGCCGACCTGCCTGAGGCGGTACCCAGCGCGGGCGAGGAGCTGATCCTCTACCAGGTGCTGCTCGGCAGCTGGCCGCTGAGCCTGGGAGCAGATGACGAGAGGGAGTTGCGCGCCTACCTGGAGCGGCTCCTGACCTGGCAGCGCAAGGCCTTGCGAGAAGCCAAGCTCAGCAGTAGTTGGAGCGCGCCGAACGAGGCGCACGAGCGGGCCTGTCATACCTTTCTCGAACGCTTGCTGACCACCCCGGAAGGCCTCGAGATGCGCCGGGAGTTGGTAGCGGCCGTCGAGTCCATCGCTCCTGCCGGTGCGCTGAACAGCCTTGCCCAGACGCTGCTGCGCCTGAGCACGCCGGGTGTACCGGATCTCTTTCAGGGTTGCGAGTACTGGGACTTCAGTCTGGTCGACCCGGACAACCGTCAGCCGGTGGATTTCTCTGCGCGGGTGGCGTCGCTGGACGGCCTGGCCGACCCCGGCGAGCTGCTGGAGAGCTGGCGCGACGGTCGTATCAAACAATGGCTGGTCTCCAGCGTGCTGGCGATCAGGCGCGCCCGTCACCACTTATTCTCGGGCAGCGATTACCGCGCCTTGAAGGTAGAGGGCGAGCATGCCGAGCATGTGCTGGCCTTCGCCCGCAGCCTTGGCGACACCCATCTGATCGTCGTGGTGCCACGCCTGGTGGCAGAGCTGCTCGGCGATAGCGCCAGCCCCCATGTGCCCGCCGAGCGCTGGGGCGATACCCGAGTGGTATTGCCACCCGAGCTTGCCGATCTCGGGTTGACCGGCATCCTGCCGCCACAGCACCCGATGAATCGCGGATACCTGCCGCTGACCGAGGTACTGGCCCAGTTCCCGGTCAATTTGCTCTGCCTCAAACCCCATCCTCAGGAGAATTGCCATGAGCATCGATGAACAACGCGTCCGCGAATTCGCCTACCAGATCTGGGAGTCCGAGGGTAAACCTGCAGGCCAGGAAGACCGCCACTGGGAAATGGCTCGCAAACTGGCCGAGGCCGAGGCGGTGGGCCAGCAGTTGCCAACCACGCCCAAGCCACGGCGCATCAGCAAGCCCAAGGCCGTGACGCTGGCTGAGGCGGAGGCGCAAGTGGAGCAGGCGGCAACGAAGCCTGCATTGCTGAAGAAGCCCCGCACTCCACGCAGCAAGGCCTGAGGCTGAGCCATGAAGCAACCACGTTCGCGTATCGCCGAAGGCCATCCCTTCCCGCTAGGTGCCACCTGGGACGGGCTCGGGGTCAACTTCGCCCTGTTTTCTGCTCACGCCACCAAGGTCGAGCTGTGCCTGTTCGATGACCAGGGCAAGACCGAGATCGAGCGCATCGAGCTGCCCGAGCACACCGACGAGATCTGGCATGGCTACCTGCCGGACGCCCACCCCGGCCAGGTCTATGGCTATAGGGTGTACGGCCCCTACGAGCCGGACGCGGGGCACCGTTTCAACCCCAACAAGCTGCTGATCGATCCCTACGCCAAGCAACTGGTTGGTCGGCTCAAGTGGTCCGAGGCCCTGTTCGGCTACACCATCGGCCACGCTGACGCCGACCTCAGCTTCGACAAGCGCGACAGTGCTGCCTTCGTACCCAAGAGCAAAGTCATGGACCCGGCCTTCACCTGGGGTGAGCAGTCACCGATCCGGGTGCCGTGGGACAGCACCATCGTCTACGAGACCCATCTGCGCGGTATCAGCATGCTGCACCCTGCGGTACCGGAGCACCTGCGTGGCACCTGCGCAGGGTTGATGAACCCGGAGCTGCTCAAGCACATCCGTTCGCTCGGCGTATCCAGCATCGAGCTGCTGCCAGTACATGCCTTCGTCAATGACCAGCACCTGCTGGAAAAGGGCATGAACAACTACTGGGGTTACAACAGCATCGGCTTCTTCGCACCGCATCCGGCATACCTGGCCAGCGGTAAGGTCAGCGAATTCAAGGAAATGGTCGCCCACCTGCACGACGCAGGGCTGGAGCTGATCCTGGACGTGGTCTACAACCACACCGCAGAAGGCAACGAGCGCGGCCCGACCCTGTGCATGCGCGGCATCGACAACGCCAGTTACTACCGGCTGATGCCGGACGACCGGCGCTACTACATCAACGACTCGGGTACCGGCAACACACTGGACCTCTCGCACCCCTGCGTGCTGCAGATGGTCACCGACTCCCTGCGCTACTGGGCCACCGAGATGCGCGTGGACGGCTTCCGCTTCGATCTGGCGACCATCCTCGGTCGCTACGCCGATGGCTTCGACGAGCGCCACAGCTTCCTGGTCGCCTGCCGCCAGGACCCGGTGCTGAGCAAGGTCAAGCTGATTGCCGAGCCTTGGGACTGTGGCCCGGGCGGCTATCAGGTCGGTGGTTTCCCACCCGGCTGGGCAGAGTGGAACGACAAGTTCCGTGACAACGTGCGCGCCTTCTGGAAGGGCGATGAGGGGCAGCTAGCGGAACTGGCAAGCCGCCTGACCGGCTCCGGGGACCTGTACAACCAGCGAGGCCGCAGGCCATTCGCCTCGGTCAATTTCATTACCGCCCATGACGGCTTCACTCTGCGCGATGTGGTGTCCTACGACCACAAGCACAATGAGGCCAACGACGAAGGCAACCGCGACGGCACCGACAACAACATTTCCTGGAACCACGGCAGCGAGGGGCCGACGGAGGAGCCGGAAGTCCGCGAACTGCGCATGCGGCAAATGCGCAACATGCTGGCCACCCTGCTGTTCTCCCAGGGCACACCGATGCTGCTGGCCGGCGATGAATTCGGCCGTACCCAGCAAGGCAACAACAATGCCTACTGTCAGGACAACGAGCTGAGCTGGGTCGACTGGAACATCGATCAGGAAGGTCAGGATCTGATGGCCTTCACCCGCCGGCTTATCAAGCTGCGACGGGACTACCCGATTCTGCGTCGCGGGCGCTTTCTGGTTGGCCACTACAACGAGGAACTGGGGGTCAAGGATGTCACATGGCTCACGCCGGGCGGCGAGGAGATGGGCGAAGAACACTGGCACGACGCCGAAGCCCGCTGCATGGGCATGCTGTTGGACGGCCGTGCCCAGCCCACGGGTATTCGCCGCAGCGGCGCCGACGCCACCCTGCTGCTGATTCTCAACGCGCATCACGAGGCCGTGGACTTCCTTCTGCCGGAGGTGGCCGAAGGCTCGGGCTGGCTCGGGCTGCTGGACAGCAACCAGCCGAAGCAGAAGAGCATCGAGCAGTTCGCTTTCGGCAGCCAGTTCCTGGTGACGGCGAGATCGTTGCTGCTGTTCAGGTTGCAGAGCGAAAGCGAGTAGAGCCTCCAGCCTGGCTTGATGAGATGGACCGACGGTGCTGGCCGGTGCACCCCCCCATCAAGCCAGAGGGTCTGTCGTTCGCACGGTATATCCCGCACCCAAAAAACCCTGAACCGTGCCCTGCCCCTCCAGTCCCACCTGAGTAGGCGCCGCAAAAGCGGCGTCGCCACTTTCGACACAGGAGGAAGGCATGAAAATCAACGAGATCATGACCCGCAACGTGCAGACAGTGCGCCCCGAGGAAAGCATCCGCGAGGCGGCCGCACTGATGGCGCGCATCGACAGTGGTGCGCTGCTGGTGGAAGAGAACGATCGCCTGGTGGGCATGCTCACCGACCGCGACATTGCCCTGCGTGCCGTGGCCGAGGGCCTGCACGGCGACACCCCGGTGCGGCAGATCATGAGTGGCAACGTCTGCTACTGCTTCGAGGACGTGCAGCACGTGGCCCAGAACATGGCAGACATTCAGAAGCGACGCCTGCCGGTGCTCACCCGTGAGAAGCGCCTGATCGGCGTGGTCTCTCTCGGCAACATCGCCAGTGCCCGCAGCGACAGGAGCAGCGGCACCGTACTGCGCGGCGTCGCCCAGGCCCACTGAGGCCCCTCGGGCGCGGAGAACAGTATGAAAGCCGTAGTATTCCATGATGTGGGCGACATTCGTCTCGATGACGTGCCCGAGCCCATTCTGCAAGAACCAACCGACGCCATCGTCCGCCTGACCGCTTCCGCCATCTGCGGCACTGACCTGCACTTCGTGCGCGGCACAGTCGGCGGCATGGCGAAGGGCACCATTCTCGGCCATGAGGGCGTCGGGATAATCGAGGCGCTGGGGGCGGACGTACGCAACCTGCAGGTTGGCGATCGAGTGGTGATCCCCTCCACCATCGCCTGCGGCAACTGCGCGTACTGCCGCGCTGGCTACTACGCCCAATGCGATGACGCCAATCCAAATGGCAAGGGGGCTGGTACGGCTTTCTTCGGTGGCCCTTCACCGTCTGGGTCGTTCCACGGATTGCAGGCCGAGAAGGCCCGCATTCCATTCGCCCATGTTGGCCTGGTGCGGTTGCCCAGCGAGATCAGCGACGACCAAGCCATCCTGCTGTCGGACATATTCCCCACCGGCTACTTCGGCGCCGAGATGGCCGAGATCACTCACGGCGATACGGTAGCCGTGTTCGGTTGCGGACCGGTCGGCCAGTTCGCCATTGCCAGCGCCAAGCTGCTCGGTGCGGCCCGTGTATTCGCCATCGACCACCTGGAGGACCGCCTGCGCATGGCCCGTCAGCAGGGCGCGGAGGTGATCAATTTCGACGATGAAGACCCGGTTCAGACCCTCCGTCGATTGACCAACGGCATCGGAGTGGACCGGGCCATCGATGCCGTCGGCGTCGACGCAGAATGCTCCTGCCATGCCGGTAGCCAGGAGGTCAGCGCCTTCCGCGAGGAAGTGGCCGCGGTGGCCCCCAAGACCCACCCGGACGGCGCCAACTGGCATCCCGGATCGGCGCCGAGTCAGGCGTTGCAGTGGGCAGTGGAGGCGCTGGACAAGGCGGGAACCCTGTCGATCATCGGCGTTTACCCGCAGCAGGCCCGCTACTTCCCCATCGGCTTGGCGATGAACAAGAACCTGACCATCAACATGGGTAACTGCCATCACCGCAAATACATTCCGCGGCTGATCGATCTGGTGCTCAACCATCGCATCGATCCGGCCAAGATTCTTACCCAGGTCAAGCCCATGAGCGATGCGATTGAGGCCTTCAAGGCTTTCGACCGGCGCGACCAGGGCTGGATAAAGGTGGAGCTTCACCCGCAGCAGATGCAGCTGGGAGGCGGCAGCGAGGAGGACGTCCGGGAAAGCCGCCTCGATGAGGCAATCGAGGGTGCCACCGCGACGAAGTCATAGGCGTACTGGAACGTCGCCACACCGGCGGCATCGGAAAGAGGACCTGAGGAGTTCCATGAGCGATATCCGTATCGGTATTTCCGGATGGCGCTACGCCCCGTGGCGTGGCGACTTCTACCCCAAGGGGCTGGCCCAGCGCCGAGAGCTGGAGTTCGCTTCGCGGGAGGTCAACAGTATCGAGATCAATGGCTCTTTCTACGGTCTGCAGACGCCGCAACGTTACGCCAGTTGGTATGCCGACACGCCGGAGGACTTCGTTTTCAGCGTCAAGGCCCCCCGTTACATCACCCACGTACTGCGACTAAGCGAGGTGGCCCAGCCGCTGGCCAATTTCTACGCCTCCGGTCCGCTGCAGCTGAAGGAAAAGCTGGGGCCATTCCTCTGGCAGTTCCCGCCGAGCTTCCGCTTCGACGCCGAACTGTTCGATTCCTTTCTCGCTCAGCTGCCCCATGACACCGACCAGGCCCGCACGCTGGCCCGCCGCGCCGATGCACGTCTGCATGTAACGGGCTATCTGGATGCGAAACCGGATGGTCCGCTGCGTCATGCCGTCGAGATCCGTAACGCCAGCTTCGTGAACCCCGAGTTCGCCGCCCTGCTGCGCCGGTACAAGGTAGCCCTGGTCGTGGCGGACACGGCAGGCAAGTGGCCCTATGTGGAAGATGTCACCGCCGACTTCGTCTACATGCGCCTGCACGGCGATGCCGAGCTCTATGCCAGCGGCTATTCGGATCAGGCGCTTCTGCGTTGGCAAAAGCGCATCGAGGCCTGGACCTCCGGCAGCCAACCGGATGACGCCCACCTGATCGACCGCACACATAAGCCAACCAGGCGCCAGCGCGATCTCTACTGCTACTTCGACAACGACGTGAAGGTACGTGCGCCCTATGACGCCCGTCAGCTGCTGGAGCGACTCGGGCGTTTACCGCAGCCTCGCCAAGGAGCCCTGGTATGACCGAATCCCTGCCGATCATGACCGTGGACAGCGCCCCGGCCGTCCATCGGATCAAGCTGCTCACGATCAACACCCACAAGGGGTTCACCCCGCTCAACCGGCGCTTCATCCTGCCCGAGCTGCGCACGGCGGTGCGTGCCACCGCTGCCGACGTGGTATTCCTGCAGGAGGTGCTGGGTACCCACCAGCGTCACGCCAGGCGCCACCAGAACTGGCCTGAGACACCACACTACGAGTTCCTGGCCGACAGCATGTGGCCGCAGTTCGCCTATGGGCGCAACGCCGTCTATCCCGACGGCGATCATGGCAATGCGCTGATGAGCAAATTTCCCATCAGCCATTACGAGAACTTCGACGTATCCATCGGCGTGGTCGAGCAACGCGGCCTGTTGCATTGCGTGCTGGATGTGCCTGGCCCACGCCAGGTGCATGCGATCTGCGTGCACCTGGGCCTGCGCGAAGGACACCGGCGCCAGCAGCTGGCACTGCTCTGCGGCCTGCTGGAGCGCTTGCCGGCCGACGACCCGGTGATTGTCGCTGGTGACTTCAACGACTGGCGCCTGCGTGCCAGCAGCATCCTTGCCGAGCAGCGTATGCACGAGGTGTTCGCCAGCGAGTTCGGCGAGCCCGCCCGAAGCTTTCCCGCCCGCTGGCCAGTGCTGCGGCTGGATCGAATCTACGTACGCAACGTCACCAGCCACGAGCCGGTCGTGCTTTCTACCCATCCCTGGTCACACCTTTCCGACCATGCCCCCCTGGCCGTGGAGATCCACCTATGAATTACGAGTGGCGCGAAGGCAACCAGGTACAACTGCTGATCAACGGCGAGGAGTACTACCCGCGGGTGTTCGAATGCATCCGTGCAGCCCGCCATGAGGTGCTGATCGAGACCTTCATCATCTTCGAGGACAAGGTCGGCAACGAGCTGCAGCAGGTGCTGATCGCCGCCGCCCAGCGGGGCGTGCGCGTGGAGCTGACGGTGGATGGCTATGGCACGGCCGACCTCAGCCGCGAGTTCGTCGCCGACATGGTCGCCGCCGGAGTCAAGCTCCACGTATTCGATCCCAGCCCCCGCCGCCTGGGCGTACGCACCAATCTGTTCCGCCGTCTGCATCGCAAGATCGTGGTGATCGACGGCGAGCGCGCCTTCGTCGGCGGCATCAACTATTCGGCGGATCACCTGGGCGACTTCGGCCCGATGGCCAAGCAGGACTACGCGGTGGAGGTCACGGGGCCGGTGGTGGCGGATGTGCACAAGGCCAGCCTGCGACTCATGCGCCCAGCGCTGGACGCGCCCAGCGACATCCAGCCGAAGACCCGCTTCGTCGGCGATACCCGCATGCTCCTGTCGGTTCGCGACAATGCCAGGCACAGCCGGGACATCGAGTCTCAGTATCTGATGGCCATTCGAGCAGCCAACCAGCGTCTGGTGATCGCCAACGCCTATTTCTTTCCCGGTTACCGGCTGCTGCGTGAGATGCGCAACGCGGCCCGCCGGGGCGTGCGGGTGACGCTAATTCTGCAGGGCCAGCCGGACATGCCCTGGGCCCGGGGATTCTCTCGACTGCTCTACAACTATCTGCTGCGCGACGGCGTGGAGATATTCGAGTACTGCCAGCGCCCTCTGCACGGCAAGGTGGCGCTGGCCGACAGCGAGTGGGCTACCGTGGGCTCCAGCAACCTCGACCCCTTGAGCCTGGCGCTGAACCTCGAGGCGAACCTGATCATCCGCGATGCGAAGTTCAATCAGCAGTTGCATGATCACCTGCAAGGCCTGGCCAGCGACCATTGCAAGCGCATCAGCCTGGAGCGTGTCATCCGCGGATACTGGTGGCGGGCGCCGCTGATCTTCATGTGCTTTCACTTCACCCGTCTGTTCCCCGCCATCGCCGGCAAGTTTCCGGCGCACTCGCCGCGCCTGGCCTCCGTGCGACCCGATCAGGACGGACCGGCGCAGGCCTGCTTCGAGCAGGGCAAGCCATCATGAGCCAGAAGCAAAATCCCAATCCCTGGATTCGCTGGGGCAAGCGACTGCTCACCGCCCTTTTCTTCATCCTGGTACCGGTACTGCTGTTCCTGTTGGTGAAGAATCTGGAATGGAACGACGTGGTGCAGGCGCTGCGCAGCTACAGCCCACTGACGCTGGCAGCCTGTGTGGGTATCACCGCTACTAGCTTCCTGCTTTTCGCCAGCTACGATCTGCTGGGTAGGGCCTACACCGGCCATCACCTGCCTGCGCGACAGATACTGCCACTGACGTTCGTCTGTTACGCCTTCAACCTCAACCTCAGCTCCTGGGTGGGCGCCATCGCCCTGCGCTATCGCCTCTACTCGCGGCTGGGGCTGGGCGTGGCCACGGTCACGCGCATCCTCACCTTCAGCCTGATCACCAACTGGCTCGGCTACGTGATTCTCGCCGGCAGCGTATTTTCCCTGCGCCTCGTACGTCTGCCGGATCAATGGGCGATCGGTACCACCGCTCTGCAGGTGATTGGCGTCTGCCTGCTGCTGGTAGCGGCAACCTATCTGCTAGCCTGCCGCTTTGCCAAGCGCCGGTCCTGGTCCTGGCGTGAGCATGAGGTGACGCTGCCATCGTTGAAGCTGGCGCTGACCCAGGCAGGCATGTCGATGTGCAACTGGTCGCTGTCCAGCCTGCTGGTGTTCCTGTTGTTGCCGAGCGGCATCGATTACCCGACGGTGCTGGGCATCATGCTGGTCAGCAGCATCGCCGGAGTGATCACCCATATTCCCGCCGGTCTCGGTGTTCTGGAGGCGGTATTCATCGCCATGCTGCAGGACCAGGCCTCGAAGGGGGCCGTACTGGCCGCCTTGATCGGCTATCGCGCCATCTACCTGTTGCTACCGCTGCTGGTGGCCGTAGTGGTGTATCTGGTTCTGGAGAAGCGAGCCAAGCACCTGCGCCAGAAGTCACAGCAATCCGGAAGACTGAAGACGGAGGGGACCTGAGTGGGTGTATAACGGCCGGCTGTACCCTCAGCGCCAGTTAACATCATGATCAGCATCCTCCCCTGCATAGGCCCGCCCCCCACGTTCGATCGCAGCTTCACCGTGACTGCGGAGCTGCGGATCAGTCTCTGCGAAGGAATCTTCACCTACGATGCCGTTGCCGTGGAACCCTATGAAAAGACCTACGCCGACGAAGGCGAGGAAGACGGCGGAGAAATGTTCGCCGCTCACCTGAACGGTGAGCTGGCCGGTATCATTGTGCTGTCCAGGGCGTGGAACGGTTATGCACTGATCGAGGACATTGCCGTCGCTCGCAACCTTCGCCGTGTCGGCGTGGCCGCCGCCCTGCTCCGGCACGCCAAGGCCTGGTGCCTGCGGCAGGGGCTGCCCGGCATCATGCTGGAAACCCAGCACAACAACCTGGCCGCCTGCCGCCTCTACGAACGCCACGGCTTTCGTCTACGCGGTGTCGACCTCGATCTCTATCGCGGTCTGCTGAACCAGATCCGGCCCGAAATCGCCCTGTTCTGGTATTGGCAAGCGGATAACGACGACACCATCGCCTAAATAAACGCGGCGACCCTGCAGGTAAAAGTGTCTGCAGGGGAATGCCATGTTCTCGGCTCGGACTATAGCCTGCTGACACAATCTGGCCGTTGTCAGGCTTGCCACGCCCGATCCAGTGCGCGCACCACCCGGTCCGCCGGCAGCGAGCGGCCATCCGCTGACTGATCGTACATAGAGCCACATCGACCAGTAGTGGCTGATTGCCTCGGGCACCACCAAGGACTCCGGTCCTTCCCGTACGATGCGCCTGGGTGGTTTGATACGTAGGTTGATCGATAGGATTCCAGCTGCAGTCTTTTTGCGTTGCGCAGGTGCAGGAAGCGTGGGCCGGAGCACTGGTTGTGCGTTCCCCGGATCGGCCTGCTTGATAATGGCAATGATCTGGCGGCCTGAAAGCGCGATGCCCTCACGCCAAGGATCCTTGATCCTACTGGGAGAAGATTCACTTCCAGCGAGCACCGGTTTTCGGAGGGAATGCCCGTGGGAATGGAGTAACAACCCTGTATCGTGCTTGCTTTTTGAGGCGACTTTGAAGGGATCGAGTGGGATGTTTGAAATGCTGCTCCGGGATTATGCATGCCGCCAGGCATACTGGAAACTTGCCTGCACACTGCTTGCCGTAGCATGTATAAGCTCATTTGTTTCACCTGCCCCAAGTTTGCCGTTCGATTCATTAGACCCTTCATGGCATCTGGGGGTGAGCCATGGCGTCGAGCAAGGGCTTAGAATAGGCACCGACCTGATATTTACCATCGGCCCGCTGTCCAATGTTTACACCGAGGTGTACTCGAAGACCTTCGACTCGGTATACTTGGCATATTCCTGCTATATAGCCATCGCTATCTATATCGGAATCTACGGCATCTTTGTGGACCACAAGAAAGCCACTCCGGTCTTTCTGTGCGCGCTTGTAATATTAGCCCTGGGGGCGTACAGGGACGCGTTCTTTATGCTCGCCCCTGTATTGACGTCTCTTTGTTTGATTTCGAGAGCACCTACGTCAAATAATATCTCCCAAGGTAGACTGTTTCTGGTGGCGCTTTGCATTCCGATGCTAGGACTGCTGCCTCTAGTAAAGCTCAACGCCTCTGCTCTTTGTATATTTTGCATGTTCTTGAATGTAGTTTTTGCTCTGCATGGGAGGCACTACTTCTGGGCTGCTCTATATTGCATCCTGCCCGTCGCATCTTTATGTATTGCTTGGATATCTTGCGGTCAAAGTCTCTCGGATATCCCGGCTTACATTGTAAATTCGCAATACATAATTTCCGGCTACACAGAGGCAATGGCCTTGCAAAACAGCATTGCCCTCCCCTTGTTGTTTCTGGCGGGGTGCGGTGTGTTGGGCGCGGGCCTTCTGCTGTCCAGCTCTGTAAGTAAACATCTTCGCCTGACGATCTTGATGCTGGTTGTCGCCTATCTGTTCGTAGCCCTCAAGGCCGGGTTTGTTCGGGAGGATGATGGCCATACAACCCTGAGCGGCATTGCTCTGCTTATGATCTCCCTGCTTTCATGGCCGTTCGTTCAATCATTCAAAGGCCTTGGCTCTGTATGTGCTGGCTGCCTTGCCGGCATGGTTGTCATTGGCGCAAGCAAATACATAGTGCCAGCCACTATTCCCGGTGACGTTTATAGAGAAATTGTCAACTTCTATAGCGGACTCAAGGTCCGGATACTGTCTCCTGAACGTTACGCCATCGACGTAAAGAATCGTATGGAGCAGATTGCGTCCACGTCCGGCTTTCCACGACTAGAAGGCTCAACCGATGTCTATTCGGCTGGCCAGGTGGCTCTTATATCATCGGGGGTCGAGTGGAAACCAAGGCCGATATTTCAGAGTTACTCGGCATACACGCCGGAACTTATAGAAAAAAACGCCCGGCACTTGCAGGGTGCGGGAGGCGCCAAAAACATTGTGTTCGCGGTAGAACCTATTGATGGTCGCTTGCCGAGCCTGGAGGACGGGGAAAGCTGGCCTATCATTTATAGCCAGTACACGTTATCCGGGTTCTCTGGGAAATACACCATTCTTGCAAGAAACAACGATTTACCCACAACTCCTTCCCTGCTCGAACGACGTGTCGTAAAGCTTGGCGAGCGCTTCGCGATTCCAGAGTTCGAGGGTCAGACATACATGACCGCAGAGATCAATCCCAGTTTTTTCGGCAGGGTCCGGGCGGCGATTTTCAAACCTGCGCAACTGAAGGTCAGGCTTGTCTTGGGTAATGGCCAGACAAGAGAATACCGAGTCGTGTCAGGGATGACCAAAACCAAATTCCTGATATCCCCCCTCGTTGAAACTACCTCAGAATTTGCGGACTTGTTTGGAGGCCATGAGCTCCTGACAAGTAAAAAAGTAGTGTCGGCTGAATTCCTTTCAGCAACACCCAATGACGAATCCTGGTCAGACCATGTTGAGCTTAAATTTTTTGGGCTAAAGGCCAATGTTGATGAATCTGCCAGTAAAATTCTTGGTGTAACCATGCTGGAGCCTGCTACAAATATTTCGGAGCGAACGTGCGTGGGCTGGATCGACAGCCTCAATGGCGCTGAGCCCAAACCTGAAGTCATTAAGCCGCATGGATATCTTCAGCTCGCCGGCTGGAACAGCATTACAACAGATGGCTTCCCTAAAGGTGTCGAGAACGTGGTATTGCTTTCCTCTGGCAACCAGACTTTGGCAGGCAATGCAAAACCCTTCGATAGGCCGGATCTAGAAGAGCACTTCAATGCGTCCAGCATGGCGAAATCAGGCTTTTCTACAATCATCGATGTTCGCGGTCTGTCCGGACGGTTCAAGTTGGGTCTTGGCATCAAGGAAAATGGCGAGATTGCAAGATGCCCGCAATATTCGTATGACATAGAGCTTTAATTAAGCCCCTTCCGGATAGCTTGTAGCCGACTGCCTTGGGACAGAACGGCTCCATCGCCCGCCCCCGCAAACCTGTCAGCCACCTCTGCCCTCCGAATACCGTTCAGCAATCGCGTTGAACTCCCCCCTGCCCTTCGATGGTCTATCTCTCAGACGGTCCGGAGGGCCAGGCAACAGGGAGTGGGAGCCATGACGAAAAAATACGATTTTCTGGTCAGCTACATCCTCGATAACCAACCGAAATCAACCACGGTGCACGCCGACAGCGAGTCGATGACACCCAATCAGGCACGGTTCTATCTGCAGTCGCTGCATACCCATGCCCTGCCTGACACGATCACCGACGTTCAGGTGAGTCGCATCGACCCCCGCAAGATCGCCGAAGCGCCGGGTCACCATCTGCAACCCTGATCATGAAGAATCTAGAGACGCCGGTGACCAAGGTGGCTGTCTATGGGGCGCACGGCAGCCTCGGTAGTGCTTTACTGGTTGAGGCACTTCACCGCCAGTACGAAGTCACGGCAATCGTCGACGAGCTCAACGTACTGCAGGCGCGCCCAGGGTTGCGTACCAAGGGTGGCACGCCCTTCGACAGCCTCGAGGTGAGTCGATCCGTAGCTGGTATGAACGCCGTGGTCTGCCTGCTGGATCAGCAGTTGCCCGGAACTCCTGGAGACGACTTCCCCCAGATGTACGGGGCTCTGCTGGCCATGCTGGACGGGTTGGAGGTGGCTGGCGTTGATCGTCTGCTGGTGGTGGATAACTTCACCTGGCTGGATGGGAGCCCGGAACGCCCCTCCGCTCCCGTACGGCACCTGCAGGAGCGACTCACGGCCAGTTTGATCGACTGGACATTCTTCGAGGCGCCCGCATGGCCCGTCGAGAAGCTGGATCTCGATGATTTCCTCCAGCCCAGCGAGGCCGCCCTGGCCTTGCGCCGCTTCGCCGCCGCGCTGCTGGATGAGATGAACCTGGCGCTGCACGTTCACGAACGTGTACGCATCGTAGAAGGAGACCGATGATGGGACCGGAAAGCATCATTCTGCTCATGATCTCGGCCTGGTTTATGGTAGCCGCTGCCATGCTCTGGGGCATGTTGCGTATCGTCCGCCGTCATGCGGCCGACGTCGGCCCCCGAGCGCTGGACAACGCGCAGGTCGTGCATCACGTCAAACGCCGCCCCCAGCGGCCCAAGCTGCCGCGCCCGGCGTTCTCACCGGCCTATCGAGCGGCGCATCACTTCGCCCACCGCTAGATGTGCAGAAAATTTCTGGCACTCGCCGCGGGAGTCTCTGTCGAAACGACAATCCCAACGCATTCAAGGTGTTAGCAACAAATGAACAACGAGAGACTGTTCCGTGATGCGCTGCTGGCGGCCCTGGTGGAACATGCGGCGCACCATTTCGAAGAGGCTGCCCACTATGCCTATGTCAACGGTCTGCAAGCCCGCACATTGCTGACCAACTCCGCACGCACCGAGTTGAGTCTGACCGTGACCCGTCCGCGCGACGGCGCACCCTGTGGCTACCGCATCGCAGCGCTCCCGCAACGTGGCCTGGTGCTGTTCGAGCAGCGTTTTGGCGATCAGATAGTAAGGCGTGAAGCACCGTTGACCTCGATCAGCAGTTCGGCAGTCGAAGGGGAATTGGCGGAGTTCTTCGTCAGAGCCACCGCGCTGCCCATTGGCCACGTCGCCGAGCACTACCAGCACCAGGGCGCGGCCTGATCAATCTGGGCTACTTGCCCAGGCAATGCCAACGAGGTTTCACCATGAACAGCCCACTCGACGAATCCCGTTTCCATCCTGCGCTGCGCTCCGCCCTGGATGAGGCGCAACACCACTTCGACGAGGCCGCACGCTACGCCCACGACAACGGACTGCTGGCTGAGGTCACGCGCCAGCCCGAGCAGCTCACGCTGCAGGTGAAGCGCCCCAGTGACGGAGCACCCTGTCGTTACCGCATCGCCGCGCTGGCGAGTGTGCCGCAGGTAATGCACGAGAAGTGCTATGGCGCGGACATCGACTGCCTGGAAGCCACACTGGATTCGGTCAACCAGACCGTGGTGGAGACCGAGCTGGCCAGCTTCTTCATTCGCTCCGCCGCCCTACCCCTGGACTATATCGCCCAGCGCCACCACCCCGACTATACCTAGCGGCAACTGAGCTTCGGCATGTCGTGAAATAAAGGTTGAACTTGCCCGGCGGCATGGCAGTCGGTTGAGCGGCTTCATCATCACGTCAACCATTCCGTACGGCATGGTTATAAGGGTGCTAGTGTTCCGTCCAATCAGTCACCACGCGACAAGGAATCAGCGATGTCCGTCTCCGCGCTTGCCGAACTGCTCAAACAAAACGAACAACCGCTTTTGGAAAAATGGATGGCTGCCCAGCGTGCGGCAGGCATCCGCGTTGACCTGGTCGACGATCACACGGTGCAGGAAAACTCACGCGAGCTGATCAAGGCCTTCATCATGGCTCTCGCCCAAGGTTCCGACGACATCAATTCACAACCATGGAAGCCGCTCAAGGCCCAGCTCGAGCGCCTGTCCGTCACTCAGGCCCGCCAGGGTTTCAGCCCGTCGGAAACGGCCACCTTCGTGTTCTCTTTGAAAGAACCGCTGTTCGATCTGATTCAGACACAGGGCAATAGCGCCATCGAGCAGGTCTGGCTGCTCAGCAAGGTGATCGACAAGCTCGGCCTGTTCAGCGTCGAGTACTTCATGACCGGTCGCGAAATGGTCATCCGCGAGCAGCAGGAAAGCCTGCTGGAACTGTCCACCCCCGTGGTGCAGCTCTGGGACAGCGTGCTGGCCGTGCCGCTGATCGGCGCGCTGGACAGCAACCGCACGCAGATCGTCATGGAGGCGCTGCTGGAGAAGATCGTCGAAACCGAGTCCGACATCGCGATCATCGACATCACCGGCGTGCCGACCGTGGATACCATGGTCGCCCAGCACCTGCTCAAGACCATCACCGCCGCCAAGCTGATGGGCGCCAAGTGCATCATCAGCGGCATCCGCCCGCAGATCGCCGCTACCATCGTTCACCTGGGTGTGGAACTGGGCGATGTGGTGACCAAGGCCTCCCTTTCCGACGCCTTCAAGACGGCGTTGAAGGAGCTGAATGTTCGCCTTGTCCGCGGCGAAAAGGCACGCTGAGGGAGCAGCCATGGTAGATCGCATTCCGATTCTCAAGATGGGCAAGTACCTGCTGCTCAGCATCCAGGTAGACATGCACGACCAATTGGCCATGGACCTGCAGGAAGACCTGACCGCGCAGATCGTGCGGCACAAGTCCAAGGGCGTGCTGATCGATATCTCCTCGCTGGAGATCGTCGACTCCTTCATCGGCCGCATGCTCTCCCATATCGCCAATGTCTCGCGGATTCTCGATGCCAAGGTGATCGTCGTCGGCATGCAACCAGCAGTAGCCATTACCTTGGTCGAGCTGGGGTTGTCGCTGGAGGGTATCGCCACCGCACTGAACATCGAAAAAGGTATGCGCTGGCTGGAAAACAGCGTGGACGAGGACGACATCGCCGTGGAGCTAGAGAGTGACGAAGACACAGACGCTCCCGCTGAAGCAGGAAACTGACATCGTCGTCATCCGCCAGAAAGTCCGCAAAGCCGCCGAAGAGGTCCGTCTGGGCCTGGTCTCACAGACCAAGATCGTTACTGCGGCCAGTGAAATTGCGCGGAACGCGCTGATCTACGGCGGTGGCGGCGAATGTCTGATCGAAATGACGATGCGAGCAGGACGCGCTGCGCTGCGTCTGGTCATCTCCGACCAGGGGCCGGGGATTCCGGACATCGAGCGCGCGCTGGTCGATGGCTACACCTCGGGCAGCGGCCTCGGTTTGGGCCTTAGTGGTTCGCGGCGCCTGGTGGACGAGTTCCTGCTGCAAAGCCAGGTAGGCGTTGGCACAACGGTGGAATTGTGGAAGTGGAAATGATCGAGCGGAGCATGCAGTTTGCTCATGCCGTTACCCATGAGGCGCACGCGGATGCGGTGCGCCGCCTTGTCGTTCGTCACGCCAATCAGGTCTGCGACGATGAGTCGGTGATCGGCCGCCTCACCGTAGTAGTGCAGGAGATGGCGCGTAACCTGGTGTTGCATGCCCAGGGCGGAGAAATCATCTATTACCAGGATGGCGAGCGCCTGGAGCTGCTGGCGGTGGACCGGGGGCCGGGAATGGCCGACGTGGCCCGCTGCCTCGCTGACAGCTACTCCACCACGGGCACCATGGGGGCCGGTCTGGGCGCGATCAGCCGGTTGTCCGACCGTTTCGACATCTACTCGCAGCCTGGACAAGGGACGGTGGTGTTCGCCCAGTTTCGCCTGATGCCCATCCAGAGCCCGTTGATTTCGGCTGGTATCAGTACGCCTTACCCAGGTGAGGAACTCTGCGGCGACGCATGGGCGGTCAGGGCCAATCGCGTGCTGGTATGCGACGGCCTGGGGCATGGTCACGCCGCGAATGCGGCCAGCACCAAAGCACGCGACCTTTTCCTCGAACATGACCTGAACCTATCGCTGGAAACTCTGCTCGAACGCCTGCATCGGGTTCTGATGTCGACCCGCGGCGGTGCGGTGGCTTTGGCCGAGGTGGTACCAGAACAGGCCCTGATACGCTTCTGCGGCATGGGCAACATCGCCGGCACCCTGCATGAGGGGCGCAGCCGCAGCATGGTCTCTGGTAACGGTACCGTGGGCTACAAAATCGGTCGTATCCAGAGCTTCAGTTATCCCTGGTCACCCGCGACAGTGATGATGCTGGCCTCCGATGGCATCAACACGCGCCACGACCTGAGCGCCTATCCCGGCCTGACTGGGCGGAATCCGGCCATAATCGCCGCGGTGATCCACCGCGACTTCAGGCGTCACAATGACGACGCGACGGTAGTAGTGATGAAGCATGCATAGCGCGCGGCGTATCGCCACCATTCACATCCGTGAAGAAACCGATGTGGTCACCTGTCGGCAGAGCGCCAAACGTATCGCTGGCTGGCTCGAACTATCTCAACTCGAACAGATCCGCTTCGCCACCGCCGTCTCGGAGTTGGCGCGCAACGTCTACCAGTACGCTGGAGAAGGCGCCTTCCATTTCGATCTTGCCGAAAATGCCACAGGCCAGCTCGCCGGCCTTGGCTTCGAGGCCACGGACCATGGCCCAGGCATTGCCGCCATCGACCAGATCCTCGACGGTAGCTATGTCTCGCCCACAGGCATGGGCGTGGGGCTGCGCGGTGCGCAGCGACTGATGGACGACTTCGACATCCGTACCTCGGCCAAGGGCACGCGCATCCGCGCGCGGAAGTTCATCTACCCTCCCCGCTCCTTCCCTGCCCCGGCGCAGCTCAATGTGATCCGCGAGCAGCTGCAAACCGATGGCGCCGCCGACCCCTTCATCGAGTTGCAGGTACGCGGTACCGAGCTGCTGCTGACCGCCGCTGAACTACAGAACAAGCAGGTCGAGCTGGAAGCCACCAACCTCGAGCTGGAGAACACCAACAAGGGCGTTGTGGCGCTGTATTCCGAACTGGAAAAGGCCACCGATGAAGTGCGTGAGGCCAGCGAGTCGAAGAGCCGCTTCTTCGCTAACATGACCCACGAGATCCGCACGCCGATCAACATCGTCGAGAACATCAGCAAGCTGCTGCTCAAGGGGGTTGACGGTCCACTAAACCCCGAGCAGCACAAGCAGGTATCCTTCATCAGCGACGCGGCCTCCGAGTTGTCCGAACTGGTCAACGAGCTGCTCGACATCTCCGAGGCCGAATCGGGGCGGATCGAGATCGTGCCCGTGCGCTTCACCCTCGCCGACTTCATCGAGCAATTGCGCCAATTCGTCAGCGCCCTGTCCCAGCGTTTCCCGGTACTCGACTGGGAAATAGCCGGCACCACCCAGGATGTAGAACTGGAGACCGACCGCCATAGGTTGTTCCAGATCATGCGCAACCTGATCGGCAATGCGTTCAAGTACACCCCGTCTGGCAAGGTCTGCATTCGTACTTACCTGCCCGACGAGCACAGCATCGAGTTCCTGGTTGAGGACACGGGGGTCGGCATCGCGCCGGAGAACCATGCCAAAGTCTTCGAGGAGTTCCTGCGGGTTCGCAGCCCCTCGCAGAACCAGATACAGGGGACGGGCCTCGGTCTACCCCTGGCTCGTCGCCTGGCAGGCCTCTTACATGGTGACATCACGCTGCACAGCGAACTGGGCAAAGGCAGTCGTTTTCTGCTGAAGGTGGACCGCCATCACGGCAGTACGGCCAGAGAGCCAGTGGGGCTGGATCTAAGTGGCGTCAACATCCTGCTGATCGATGACAGCGAAGCAGACCGCTACCTGATTTCCCGCCTGCTACAACCCTATCACCCCGTCATCATCGAGGCCGTTACCGCAGCATCGAGCATCGACAAACTGCACGCCGTACGCCCGGACATCATCTTCCTCGACCTCGACTTGCCGGATATTGCGGGCGAGGACCTGCTCGAAAGCATGGACTGGAGTATGCACGCGCGGGTGCTGGTGAATACCGCCAAACCGCTCGACGAAGCGGCGCTGGAACGTCTCGGCCGCCAGTGCCGGGCGGTTCTGCAGAAGTCTCACCCCGACTACCCAGAACAGGTTCTCTACCAGGTGAGACGCCTGACGGAGGAGCAACGCGATGCGCACTAGACGAATCCTCATCGTCGATGACATGGAAGCCAACCGTTATGTGCTGCGCAAGATCCTCGGCAGCGAATCGAACTTCCAGGTGATCGAGGCCGGTACCGGTGCCGAGGGTCTGGAGCTGATGCTCGAGGGTGTCGATCTGGTGATTCTCGACATCAACCTGCCGGACATGACCGGTTTCGAGCTGATCCAGAAGGCCGAACAGCATCTCGGACCTGCCCGACTACCAGCAATCATCAATATCTCGGCCACCTTCATCAGCGGCAAGGACAAGGCCACCGGCCTCAACACCGGTGCCCGTGCCTACCTGACCCATCCGATCAACCCGGAAGAAGTGCTGGCTACCATCACCAGCCTGATGAAGAGCAATACCCGGCTGGAGCGAGTCGAGCGCCAGCGCAACTGGGCCGAAGCACGCAACGAGCAACTGGGTAAGGAAAAGGTCATGCTCGAGCGCTTCATGCGCTCGTTCAGCCACGACCTGCGCTCCCCACTGGCCGCTGCGGTGATGGCCACCGGCCTCATGCAGCGCAATCCGGCACGTCGTACCGAGCAGCTGCTGGACGTGCTGCAGGAGAACCTCAAGCGCATCGACGAGATGGTGTCCAACCTGCTGGACATCTCACACGTCAGCGTCGGGGGTGGCATCAAGCTGATCGGCGAGTCGCTGGATCTGCCGAGCCTGCTGCGCGAGGCCATTGCCAATCTGACCTTGCAGGTGGAAAACCCCCTGCAGTTGCAGACCGACGAGAGGCCCGTGCAGGTAACCTGGGACCGTACAGCCTTCCTGCGCATCATCGACAATCTGGTGGGCAATGCCGCCAAGCACGGAGAGCCCGGCACACCGATTCGTATCGAGCAGGGGTGCGAGGGAGAATGGGTCCGGCTGACTGTCAGCAACCAAGGCGCCTTCCCTGAGGAGGTGCTTAGCAACCTGGCGACGCCCTACTTTATCTCCAGCCGCAGCGACACCAAGGGCTGGGGCCTCGGCCTACCGATCGTCAAAGCGCTCAGTGAAAGCTTCGGTGGCCAGGTTCAGTTCAGAAACGTCGGTGATCAGGCTCAGGTCGAACTGCAATTGCCGGTCACGGTCACCTGAGTGAATCGACTCCCTCGGGCGCACTGGCGCACCCGAGGGAACTGACGATACGCCTTAGCGTGGTAGCGCGCCCCAGATTTCCTGGGCGTACTCGCGAATCGTACGGTCCGACGAGAACCAGCCCATCCGAGCCGTGTTCAGCACGGCCGCCCGCCACCAGCGCGCCGGCGAACGCCACAGCTCGTCGACGCGGCGCTGAGCCTGCCAGTAGTCCTCGAAGTCGGGACAGACCATGAAGCGATCGTCGTAGACCAGCGAATCCACCAGCCCCACGTAGCGCGCCGGATCGTCCGGCGAGAAAACCCCCGCGCGAATCGCCTCGAGCGCCGCTTCCAGGCGCTCCGACGATGCGATTACCGAGGCCATGTTCAGATCGCCGGTACGCTTGCGTTCCTCTACCTGCTGAGCCGTCATGCCAAAGATGAACATGTTCTCGCCACCGACCCGCTCGCGCATCTCGACGTTGGCGCCATCCAGAGTCCCGATGGTCAGCGCGCCATTGAGACCGAACTTCATGTTGCTGGTCCCCGAGGCCTCCAGGCCGGCAGTGGAAATCTGTTCCGACAGATCGGCCGCCGGGATGATCACTTCGGCCAGGCTGACGTTGTAGTTGGGGATGAATACCACCTTGAGCAATCCACGCACGGTCGGATCGTCGTTGATCGTGCGGCTGATGTCGTTGGCCAGCTTGATGATCAGCTTGGCCTGGTGGTAGCTGGCGGCGGCTTTGCCGGCGAAAATCTTCACTCTCGGTGCCCAGTCGGTAGTCGGGTCGTTGCGAATCGCCTGATACAGCGCCACGGTATGCAGCAGGTTGAGCAGTTGGCGCTTGTACTCGTGGATACGCTTGACCTGTACGTCGAACAGCGCCCCGGTGTCGAGGGTCACACCCATGCGTTCGTGTACCAAAGCCGCCAGCGCCGCCTTGTTGCGCTGGCGCAGTTCGGCGAAGCGTCGGTGCATGGCCTTCTTGTCCGCCTGGGCCTCCAGCTCCTGCAGCACCTGCTCCGGCGAGTCCAGCACCTCGGCCCCCAAGGTCTCGACCAGCAGCTCTGTGAGACCGGGGTTCACCTGAAACAGCCAGCGGCGCAGGGTCACGCCATTGGTCTTGTTGTTGATGCGTGTCGGGTAGAGACCATGGAGGTCACGGAACACCGTTTTGCGCATCAGCTCGGTGTGCAGGGCCGATACACCGTTGACACTGTGGGCCCCGAGGAACGCCAGGTTACCCATGCGCACCCGTCGACCATGATCTTCCTCGATCAGTGATACCGAGCGCAGCAACGCGAAGTCATGGATATCCTGCGCCCGCAGCGAGTCGATGTGATACGCGTTGATCAGATAGATGATCTGCATGTGCCGGGGCAGCAGGCGTTCCATCAGCGACACCGGCCAGGATTCCAGCGCTTCGGGCAACAGCGTGTGGTTGGTGTACGACAGCGTCGCCACCGTCACCTGCCAGGCGTCGTACCAGCCAAGCTGATGCACATCGACCAGCAGGCGCATCAGCTCGGCGACGGCGATGGCCGGGTGGGTGTCGTTGAGCTGAATCGCCGCGTGCCGGGGCAGGCTGGCAATCTCGCCCTGCTCGCGCAGATGTCGCTGCAGCAGATCCTGCAGCGAGGCGGATACGAAGAAGAACTCCTGGCGCAGGCGCAGCTCCTGCCCCGCCTCGGTGCTATCGGCAGGGTACAGAACCCGGGAGATACTCTCGGCACGCACCACATCCTCGACGGCACCTATATGGTCGCCGGCATTGAAGCGGTCCAGTTGCAGATCTTCCTCGGCACGGGCGCGCCACAGACGCAAGCTGTTCACCGCGGAACGTCGCCATCCCACCACAGGAGTGTCGTAGGCGATGGCGCGAATGGTCTCCATCGGCTGCCAGGTCTGCCGCGGCACTTCGCCTTCTTCCGCGTGGCTGAGCACACTGCCGCCGAAGCCAATGCTATAGGCGACTTCCGGTCGCTCGAACTCCCAGGGGTTGCCGAAGTCCAGCCATGTTTCGGTCTGCTCCAGTTGGAAGCCGTCGGCGATCACCTGGCGAAACAGGCCGTGTTCGTAGCGTATGCCGTAGCCGTGGGCGGCCAGCCCGAGGGTCGCCATGCTCTCCATGAAGCAGGCGGCCAGGCGGCCAAGCCCGCCGTTGCCAAGCGCCGCGTCGGGCTCGACCTGGCGTATGCGTTCCAAGTCGACGCTCAGCTCCGCCAACGCCTCACGGGCGATCTCGAGCAAGCCGAGGTTGCTCAGGTTGTCGATCAGCAAGCGACCAATCAGGAACTCTAGCGACAGGTAGTAGATGCGCTTCTGCTCACGCCGGTCGATGTCGGCAGAAGCCTCCTCCCAACGGTCGACGACGTGATCTCGTGCAGCCAGGGCGACTGCCTCGAACCAGTCATGGTCGTAGGCATGGCCGGGATCCTTGCCGACCGCGTACTTGAGTTTGGCGAGGATACTTTCCTTGAATTCGGCGACATCCGGCTGCCCAGCCATCGCAACCTCCTCAGGCACTGCGACGCAACGCTTCGGCGCCATCCACGGCGGCCACCTGCGTCAATACCGGCACCGGCTGCAAAGTCGGGCGGGAAACGCCCTCGCGTAGGCTATCCAGCAGATCATGCCCTTGCAGGGTCAGGTTGCGGCCGATCAGTTGAGGGGCGCCGTCCCAAGGTTCGTCGAGTTCACACTCGACCAAACCTGCCTGGTCGAGCAGATGCAGGTGGTATTTCACCGAGTCCAGATCGTGGCCGGCGAACGGTTCGGGAATGAAATAGCGGCCCTGCTCGCAACCTTCTATCTCCAGCATCAATGCCTTGATCAGCTCCCAATCTCTTTTCATTACTGCCATCCCTCCTCTGGGTTACTCCAGATATGGGTCCGCACGGGCGCGCTTAGTTCCCCCTTTCTTACCGGAGAAAATCTGAACTTCCGCTGCGCCATTCTGTTCGGAAACCATAGGTCCGCGAATCGCACTGGAGGCAACAGATGATCGCCAAGACTGCAGTTTTGCTGGTCGGCAGCCTGTTCGGCTCGCTGGCCATGGCCGAGGGCTGCCACGTCCTGACCCGATCCGCCAGCCCGGGCGTGGAAGCAGTGGAGACCGAGAGCTGTTACGAGTTCCGCGGCCTGCCGCAGGGCTCGATCAACTGGTCCTGCAGTAACGAGAGTCAGGAAACACTCGGCACCAAGCAGGAAAAAGTAGCCAAGTGCGAGACCAACTACGACGCCAGCTGCTCTGCCTCTATAACCCAGGAGACGCTGGCCAACCACAAGTCGTCCAGCACCAACCCACCAGCCAATGAGCCGAACGTCCCTGACGATGCCAAGGTGGTGACCTACTACTACGGCCTGGCAGACAAGGCTCAGGCCCGAAACGATTGCGAGCGGGGTGGTGGCGAATGGCAGGACCGTTGAGCAATAACAAGGACGGTGTGCTGCTATTGCCAAGCGATTCCGGTGTGAGCCAGCACGAGCTGGGTGTGCATCATGTGCTGGGACGCAAGATTGCCGCCCAGCTCGGCATCCGCTTTCTCGGCGAGTACGAAGCCGCCACGCATGGCGAGGGCCGGTTCTATTTCATACCCAGCGATACTCTCATCGGTGCCGATCAGCGCCGGGCACTCGGTATCGGTGGCCCGGACGACTTCTTCGGCGGCGCGATCGCCGAGCCTTTCATGGCCACCAAGGCCATCACCCATCCCCTTCCAGAGCATGCGCGGCATGTGCCGGAAGGCTGGTCCTCCGATTTTTCCAGCGAGGTGGCCAGCGCCATTCTCGGCGGATACACGGTGTTCGACCTGGCCGATGCTCAGCTCGCCGGAGAGCAACTCCTGGAACGCGGCACACTGCGCATCAAACCGGTGCTGGGCAAGGCCGGGCGTGGCCAGGAAGTGGTGCATGACCGCCAGTCCCTGGCCGAGGTACTGGCTTCGCAAGCCCCGGAAGAAGTCGCCACCTGGGGACTGGTGCTGGAGGAGAATCTTACCGATGTGGTCACCTTCAGCGTCGGGCAGGTGCTGGTCGCAGGTCAGGTTGCCAGCTACTACGGCAGCCAGCGTCTGACGCGTGACAATACGGGCGAGGAAGTCTACGGCGGGTCTGATCTCACTATCGTCCGCGGTGACTACGAGGCGTTGATGCGTCTCGAGATGCCGGAGGCGATTCGCCTCGCGGTTGCCCAGGCCCAGGTCTACGAGCGCGCCGCTTTTGCGGCCTTCGGACTGTGCGCCTCACGGCGCAACTACGACGTGGCTCAAGGCATGGATAGCCAGGGGCAGCAGCGCTCCGGCGTGCTGGAGCAATCCTGGCGTATTGGCGGAGCCAGTGCCGCGGAAATCTTCGCGCTGGAAGCCTTCGCAGGTGACCCGCAGCTGAAATGCGTACGTGCCTCGACGTACGAGTGCTACGGCGAGAGCAGGCCGCCCGACGACGCCGTACCGCTGTACGAGGGCGAAGAGCCCGAGGTGGGTCGGATCAGCAAGTACGTCAAGGTGGAGCCTCATGCCATCCCATAGTGAAAAGGTGGAGATAGTCGTGAACGAGGATGTGCTCGACGGCACCATGGTCTCGCCGCAGAGCAAGGTGCCCGGCGTGCTGTTCGTCCATGGCTGGGGCGGCAGTCAGGAGCGCGACCTGGCTCGCGCCAAAGGCATTGCTGGCCTTGGCTGCGTGTGCCTGACCTTCGATCTACGCGGCCATGAGCGGACGCGCTCGCGCAAGCAAAGCGTGACCCGTGAGGAAAACCTGGCCGATATAATCGCCGCCTACGACCGCCTCGCCAACCACCCGGCCACGGACACTGAGGCCATCGCCGTGATCGGTACCAGCTACGGTGGCTACCTGGCGGCGATCCTCAGCACTCTACGTCCGGTCAAGTGGCTGGCACTTCGCGTTCCAGCACTGTACTGGGATGACGAGTGGGATTCGCCCAAGCAACTGCTCGACCGTGAACGCCTCGCCGACTATCGCCGCACCTTCATTCCTCCACAGGGCAACCGCGCCTTGTCGGCTTGTTCGGAATTCACCGGCGACGTGCTGCTGGTGGAATCGGAACACGACGATTTCGTCCCGCACACGACGCTGATGAGCTATCGCGCCGCCTTCGTCAAAGCCCACTCGCTGACCCACCGCATCGTCGATGGCGCCGACCACTCGCTACGCAACGACAGCGACCAGCGTGCCTACACGTCGATGCTGACCAGCTGGATCAGCGAAATGGTCATCGGCGCTCGGGTAGGAGACTACCCGCACCACCTGGCCATCTACTCCTGATCGTCGAGAAAGGCTGAACCCTGGCTGCTCGAGCCCGTCACAACCCTACAACCTGAAACGGCACGGGAGGACCCGTCATGTTCCACTCTCTCATCCCCAGGAGCCTTGGCCTCTGCCTGTTGCTGGGCCTTGCCGGCCCCGTGTTGGCCAATCCCGGCCTCGATCCTCAGTCATTCATCGAGCAGGCGGTAGCCGCCAAGGTGGCAGACTCGGAGTCCGCGCAATTGGCGCTGCGCGAGAGCCAGTCCGCCGATGTGAAGAGCTTCGCCCAGCAGGTCATCGACCATCACCCGCGGGAAAACGCGGACTTGCAAGCCTTTGCGCGCACCCGACAGGTGGAGCTGCCCGCCGACGAGGATCTGCGGGCCCAGGCCAAACCGGAGGTCCGTGAGCTGGCCGGAGAAAACTTCGACGCGCTCTATGCCGAGCAGCAGGTCAAACGCTACGAGAGTTCGCTAGCCCTCTACACGCAAGCTGCCGAGCAGGGTGACCAGGAGCTGCAGGCCTTCGCCCGGGCCAAGCTGCCCGTGCTCAAGCATCACCTGCAAATGGCCCGGATGCTGACCCGAGCTCATCCCCTGTCTTGATATCGCGGTCATGGCGGCGGGCAGCGCGTGTTCAGCGAGCTGCCGCCGAATGCTTGCGCAGGCGCTTGTTCTCCCGATGCAGCTCGCGCTGCTGGAAAGCATCGCGCAGCTGGTTGCGCAGGTCTTCTGGCTCGCAAGGCATGGTCACGAAACGGTAGATAACCCCTTCGTTGACCGCCTTGAGGATGCTGCCAACCTCGGCAGCGCTGGTTACCAGCATGCGGATCACGTCGGGATAGATGGTCCTGATCTTGCGAAGAAACTCCACGCCGCCCATGTCGCCCAGCCGTAGTTCGCTCAGAACCACTTCAACCGGATGAGTCGCCAGGATGTTGAGCGCCTCCGCTCCATTGCTGGCCATCAGCACCTTGTAGCTTTCCAGGCGCAGTGTGCGGCTGAGCAGTTCATGGGCGGCGGGATTGCCGTCGATCACCAGCAGATAGCGTTCGGTGCCATCGATAATGTTCGCCGGCAGGCTCAGCTGACCGCCGGTCTGCAGGAACTGCATGCAGGCCAGGGGGGGCAAAGGTGGCGAGTAGAAATATCCCTGCAGTTCGTCGCATCCTGCGGCGCGCAGGAAACTCATCTGCTCGGCCTGCTCCACCCCTTCGGCGATCACCTTGATGCCCAGGTTGTGACCGATGGAGATCATCGAACGGGCCAGCGAAGCGCTGTCCGGCTCGGTGAGAATGTCCATGATGAAACTGCGGTCGATCTTCAGCTGGCTGAACGGGAAACGCTTGAGATAGCCGAGCGATGAATAGCCGGTACCGAAATCATCGATGGAGAAACGCACGCCGTGTTCGCACAGGCGCTCCATCTTCTGCTGCACCACATCGGCGTCGCTGGCCAGGATGGTCTCGGTCAGCTCGATCTTGATCCAGCGCGATGGTATGCCCTGCGACTTCAGCACGCTCAGGATACGCTCGATGAAGTTCTCGTCGGCGAAACTGATGGCGGAGAAGTTCACCGCCACGCTGAGGTCCTGGCTGAAGTTCTCGCGCCAGATGGCCAGCTGCTTGCACACTACTTCGAACACGTAGAAGTCGATGGCAACGATCCAGCCTGTCTCCTCGGCCAGCGGAATGAATTCGCCGGGCGACACGATGGTACCGCCACGGTTCCACCGCACCAGTGCCTCGAAGCCGCACAGGCGGCCATTCTGCAGGTCCAGCTGCGGCTGGTAGAAAACGACGAACTCGTTGTTCTGCAGGGCATGGCGGGTCTGCTGCTCCATCGCCAGGCGGGCCTGCACCTGCTCGTTCATCTCCTGCATGAAGGCGCAGATGCGGTTACGCCCCTGGTGCTTGGCCTGGTACATGGCGGTGTCGGCGTTGCGCAGCAGCGTTCCCGCGTCGCGGCCGTCGCTGGGGAAGCAGCAGAAGCCGATGCTGCAGCTGACTACCACCTCCTGGCCGTCCAGCATCATCGGACTGGCAATGCTGTCCTTGATGCGCTCCAGCCGACCGACCTGCTCGCTCAGTTGCTCGGTGTCGGCCAGCAGGACGATGAATTCATCGCCTCCCAGTCGCGCCACAGTGTCTATGTTGCGTACTCCGGCGCGCAGGCGATCGGCGACTTCGATCAGCAACTGGTCGCCCGTGCCATGGCCAAGGCTGTCATTGACGACCTTGAAGTTGTCGATATCCATGAAGGCCAGGGTGAACTGGCCGCTGCCACGGCTGGCGAATGCGATGGCCTGGCCGATGCGGTCACCCAACAGGTTACGGTTGGGCAAGCCGGTGAGGCTATCGTGGTTGGCCTGGTGCTCCAGCTCCTCCTGATAGCGTTTGCTATCGGTGACATCGTGCAGGATGCCGACAAAGTGGCTGACCCTGCCGCGATCATTGACCACCGGCGCGACCCGCAGATCGTTCCAGAACTCCGAGCCGTCCTTGCGGAAGTTGCGCAGCAGAGCCGCGCCCTCCTCCTTCGCCACCAGGGCCCGGCGAATGGCATCCAGCCCGGGTTGATCATGCTCGCCGCCCTGCAGGAATCGGCAGTTGCGTCCCAGCACCTCGTCCACTGAATAGCCGGTGATTCGCTCGAAGGCTGGATTGGCATACACGATCGGCTGGTCTGGCTGCTCAGCGTCGGTGATGATCACCGCGTTGACGCTAGCCTCCACCGCGCGAGTTCGGGTGCGCGTCTCCAGATCGCGGCGGCGCTGTTCGGTGATGTCCTGGATCACCACGATGGCACCCTGGATCACCTTGTTGGCGTCGAGGAAGGGCGCCGACGAGTTGAGGATGGTCTTGCGCTCACCCTTGAAAGTCTCGATGTCTATCACCTCGTTGCGCGAGGTCTTGCCGTGCTGCACGGCACGCATCATCGACCAGTCAGCCTCGGTGATACGTTCTCCGCTCTCGGCCCACCAGCCCCGGTAATGACCATATCCATCCGCTGAACTCGGGTGGTTGCCACCCCAGATCAGACTGCTCTCCGGATTGCTCATGATCAGCCGACCGGCCTGATCGGTGACCAGCACCCCCACCGGCAGACTGTCGAGCACCTTGCGCAGCAGCTCCTCGCTCTTGGTCAGGGCCTGGGTGCGCTGTTCCACCAGTTGTTCCATGCTCTCGAACAAGCGCACACGCCCCAACGCCATGGCCAACTGGCGACCGATGGAGGCCAGCGCGCTGAGCGATTCGTCCGACCAGGGCTGGGCTTCACGCTGCACCACGTTGAGCATGCCGATGATCTCGCTGCCCATTTGCAGCGGGATGCTGGCATGGATGCTCTCGCCGGACTTGCCCACCAGTGCCGGACAGTTGCTGATGTTGCTCGGCTGCGACAGCCGGTCATGCAACCAGGCGTGGCGACAGGGGCAGTTGTTTGCACAGTTATCGAGCTGCTCACGCGAATATCCCTGGCCTCTGGCGCGGGCGCCGGCCACATGGGCCTGCTCGGCGGGATCGGCGGCATCGGCCAGCAGCAGCCACGCGCCAGTCGCATCCGGGAATTCGAGGATGCGCCGCAGCGCTGCATCGATCACGTGCCGTTCGCTTTTGGCGTCGGTCAGGCCGCTGGTGAAATGGAACAGGCAGTTGAGCAAGGAATTGGTACGGGCCAGTTCGTCGTGCTTGGTCTGCAGCTCGTTGTTCAGCCGCACGCCCTGCTCGTAGGTGGAGATCAGCAGGTCGAGTATCTGCTGGCGGCTGGCGGTGATGAAATGCCGCTCGCCCTCCAGAACGACTTCCACGCCCATCTGCACTCGCTCGTGGTTACGCAGTTCCAGATTGACCAGGAAATAGCGGATGCGCGACATCAGATACTTCTCGTCGAAGGGCTTGACGATGAAGTTGTCCGCGCCCGATGCCAGGCCATGCACGACGTCGCGGGCGTCAGCCAGTGCGGTGACCAGGATGATCGGGATGTTCTGGGTCTGCGCCGAGCTCTTCAGTTGGCGGCACAGCTCGTAGCCGTCCATTTCCGGCATGACGATGTCGCTGATGACAATGGTCGGCTTGCGTGCAGCCACCATTTCCAGTGCCTCGCGACCATTGCCCGCGACTCGCACCTTGCAGCCGACGGCCTCGAGCATGTACTGCAGCTCGGTGGCTTGGGTGGGACTGTCTTCCACCACCAGGATTTCGGCGTCTGCATACATGGTCATTCCCTCCCCTTGCTTCCATTCACCACATTCATGTGGACGGCGATGGTATTGAGCAGCTCCGCTATGCCCTCCGGGGGCAACACCTGGCTGGCCGCCTGCATGTCGATGGCAGCCCGCGGCATGGAGTCGACAACTGCGGTGGCTGGCTCCTGTACCAGTGTCAGCGCTCCGGTCTGGTGCAGTTGGGCCAGGCCCTGGGCCCCGTCGCGCCCCATGCCGGATAGCTGGATGCCTATAGCCTGACGGCCGAAGTACCGTGCCACCGAGCGGAATAGATGATTGGCGGCTGGCCGCACATGATCCTCGGGCGGGCTGTCGTCCAGATTCACGCAGCGGTCGGAGGCGAAGCCCAGGTGGTGGCCATCCGGTGCCAGATACAACGTCCCCGGTTGCAGGCGCTGCCCCCGCTCGGCGACCAGGACGGGCATCGAGGTTAGGCTCGCCAGCCAGTCGCGGAAGCTAGGCAGGAATCCCGGAGCGATATGCTGCACCAGAACCAGCGACCACTGCTGCTGGGGCTGAAGGTGTTGCAGCAGCGCCTTGATCGCCATCGGCCCTCCGGCCGATGCGGAAATGGCTACCAGCTGCGGTATACCGGAAACCGCCTGGACCACCAAAGGCGGCGCGCCGACGGCGGCAACATCCGGGCTGCGGCGTTTGCGCCGAACTATCTTGACCTGAGCCATGCTGCGCAGCGTGCGCAATATGATGGCTATACGCTCGCCGAAATCGACGGCATTGGGACCAGAGGGCTTCTCCAGCACTGCCAATGCCCCGGCCTCCAGGGCTCGCATCGCGGTGGCCGAGGCCTGGTGGTCGACACTCGCGCTGAGAATGACGACCGGCAGGGCGTACTGTTCGAGGATGCGCTCAGTGGCCTCGTAACCGTCCATTCCCGGCATGTGAACGTCCATGGTCACGATATCCGGTGTCAGGGTCGTCAGCAGCTGCAGCGCTTCTTCGCCGGTGCTGGCCTCGTCGACTTCATAGCCTTCCCCCTCCAGCACCGCGCGCAGCAGCATTCGGCTGACCGGTGAATCATCGACTATCAGTACGCGCATCCTGCGTCTCCTCAGATCAGTCGTCGAATGGCGTCGAGCAGGCTGTCCTGCTCGAAACCGCTCTTGGCCAGGTAGGCACTGGCCCCCGCATCCAGGCCACGAGCGCGATCCTCGGCGGAATGCAAGGCGGTAACCAGCACCACCGGCAGCTCCGCCAGTTCACGGTCGGCACGTATGCGACTGGTCAGGGTGAAGCCATCCAGGCGAGGCATCTCAACATCTGACACCAGAAGGTCAAATTGTCCCTGCTTTAGTGCGTTCCACGCCTCCAGCCCGTCGTTGGCGGTAGTCACCCGGTAGCCGGCAGCCTCAAGGATCGCCTTGAGCAGGCCACGGGAGGTAAAGGAGTCCTCGGCTATCAGCAGACGCTGTGCAGTACGCCCCTCCCGCGGCCGCGACTGTTGGCTGAGGCTGGAGCCTTCTGCCTGCTGGGCGCTGCGGTACAGGTCACCGGGATGCAGGATGGGCACCAATTGCCCATCCCCCAGCTGCGCGGCCCCCATCAGGTTGCGCACGCGAACCAGCTGGCGACCAAGGCTCTTGACGATGATTTCCTGGTCCCCGAGCAGCTCGTCCACCAACAGAACGAAGCGTTCTCCCCGGACCTTGAGCAGCAGCATCGTCTGCTCGTCTTGACCCATCGCCGGCTGCGGCAGCCCCAATACGTCGCCCAGTGGCCAGAGTGGCAGCACCTCGCCCTCGTGCGTGATCGTCGGGCGGTTTTCCAAGGTCCGGATAACAGTTGCAGGCAGTCGCAGGCAACGCTCCACCGCCAAAGCCGGCACCGCGAACACCCGTTCGGCATTGCGCACCATGACGGCACGGAAGGTAGACAGGCTCAGAGGCAGATGAAGGTGAAAGCAGGTCCCCGAGCCCGGGTTGGACTCCAGCTCGATACGACCTCCAAGCCTTTCCACCGTTTCCTGGACGATGGCCATGCCCAGGCCTCTACCGGAAATATCCGTGATCATTCGGCTGGTGGACAAGCCGGATGCGAAAACCAGCCCCAATGCATCGCGCTCGCTCAGAGCCTCCACCTGCACCTGAGTCATCAGGCCGGCATCCAGTGCCTTCGCCTTCAGGCGCTGAACATCGATACCCCGACCGTCGTCGCCGACCCTGAGTTCGAAGCGGTCGGCCGATTCCTGGAACAGCTCCACCTCCAGGGAACCAACCGGCCCCTTGCCATTGGCCAACCGCTGATCCGGCGTCTCCAACCCGTGATCAATGGCATTGCGCAGCAGATGGGTGAGCACGGTGCGTAGCTCGTCAAGGATACGTTTGTCGACCTGCAGGCTTTCTCCGCGAAGATGCAGGTCAGCACGTTTTCCAGCCTGGCTGGCAAGATCCTGAACCATGGACGGCATGCCTTCGTACAGACTGCTGCCCGATAACAGCAACAATGTCTGCAACTCGGTATTCAGCGTGTCGGATAGCTGCGCCAGGCCAAGGGCCGTGTGGTTTCCGTCTCTGGCCAGCCGCGTCGCGCCGAAGTGCAACCGGTCGAGCTGAGCCATGCTCCAGTCCAGGTGATCCAGCAGAAGCTTCAACCCCTCCTGGGTACTCGCAGGCATGTCACTCAGGTTGTCGCGCAGTGTTCGGAGAGCGCCGGAAGCCAGCATCTGGCGAGTCTTCTGGGGCTCGAAGGACTGGGCATGCTCCCGCAGGCTACGGGCATGCGCCTGGGCCTCCAGTTTATGCTGCAGCAGCACTTCGCCGTGGTACAGCAGAGCCTCCAGATGCTCGGCAGCCACCTTGACTCGTGCCGCGTCGCGAGGCGGTTCCGGCGCTTCCGGAACGACACTGGGCAGATCGACCTCGATGCCCTGCGTGCTGTCGTCGAGGCTATCAATCATCTGCATCAGGTCGTGACGCTCCACCGCCTGGCCGGCGTGCAGATGCTGCACCATCCGCAAGGCGAGGCGGCACAACTCGACCCGTGCCGGCGTCAGTGCGAGGTCGCCATGTCGTACCGCACTCAACAGGCTTTCCCAGGCATGGCACAGCTGCTCGATCTCAGCGACACCTGCGGCTCGGGAGGCCCCCTTGATGCTGTGCACCTCGCGGAACAACGACTCGATGGCCTCCTCGCTGGCCGCCGATTCGCGCCAGTTGGCCAACAGATCGCCAAGTGCGCCCAGGCGTTCGGCTGCCTCTGCACGGAAGCTGGCCAGCAGACGCTGGCGAAGGGCTTCCCGATCCAGGCTCATGGCAGGCTCACAGCTTGAAACGCGTGGCCAGGCCCTTCAAACGCAGGCCCAGCTGATGCAGATTACGTGCAGCCATGTCGACCTGCCGAGCGCCGGCCACATTGTCCTGACTGGCCTGCCGGATGTTCTCCATGGCACTGCCGATCTGATCCATGCCGATCATCTGTTGCTGACTGGTGGCTGCAATCTGCAGGGCAATCTCGCTTGACTCCTCGACACTGCCACTCAGCGTCCGTATCGCCTCGCCGCTGATCTGGGCGCGCTGGTAGCCGCCCTCTACCGACTTGCTGCCTTCCTCGGCCTGGATCACCGCGCGGGTCATGGCCTTCTGGATATCACCGAGTATGCCGCGCACCTGAGCGGTAGCCTGCTTGGACTGATCGGCCAGGACCTTGACCTCCTGGGCCACCACCGAGAAGCCCTTGCCAGCCTCTCCGGCCTTGACCGCCTCAATGGAGGCATTCACCCCGAGCAGGTTGGATTGTTCCGCCAGATCATTGACCGAGGCTACGATCTCACCGATGGTCTGGCTTTGCTCCCCTAGTCGCATGATGCTCTCAGCCACCGCCTGCATCTGCTCACGGATCACGCCCATGCCGCGGAGTGTTTCCTCGACCGACTGGCGGCCACTCAGAGCCACCTGGCGGGTACGCTCGGTGCTTTCGCTCACCGACTGAGACTTGCTGCCGGCCAGCACCGCAGTCTGCTTGACCTCCTCTACGGTGGTGGCGATCTCGCTGATGGCGGTTGCGGTTTCCTGGGTGCTGGCAGCCACCTGCGTGGTCACGGCCAGTATTTCCTCGCTGGCGCTGGCCAGCACGGAAATACTCTCGTTGAGTTCCTGTACCAGCTCGCGGAGATACCCGCTCATATTGACGAAGGCCTGCCCGAGGCGGCCCACCTCATCCTGCCGGGTGCCCTCGGGTAGCTCCCGCGGAATTTCGCCACGGCCGATCTGCTCGGCCAGACTGGTCAGGCGCGCCAGCGGCTGAGCGATATGGCGACTGAGCAGCCAGGCCAGCAGTGCGCCCCCCAGCACCAGGACAAGTCCAGCCTGGAATATCTTGCTGCGCAGGGCCTCTATGGTCTGGCGAGACTGTTCGGTGCTCTCGGCAATACGCTGATTGGTACGGGCCACCAGTTGCTCGGCCAACTGGTGCAATCGCTCGACCCGTTGCTTCTGGGAGCCCGACATCAGGGCCCTTGCCTCGTCGAGGCGGCCAGCCTGGATCATAGGTATCAGCTCGCCATCCCGGCTTCGCAAGTATCCGGCTCGTACTTCCTGCATCTGCTCCAGCAGTTCGACGGTCACCTGATCGCCCTGTACAGCCTCCTGCAGGCGTTTAAGCAGGCGATCATTCTTCTCACTCCCCGCTCGCAGGCTCTCCAGCAACCCCTGGCTGCTTCCTCCGATTGCAGCCAGGGTTTCCACCCGTTGCAGATTGATGTTGACGAGGAGGTCCTTGACGTCGCTCACCCTCGCGTAGCGCCGGGAGAACTGTTCCTCCTCTGCCTTCTGCAGTGCGACGAACTGCTCCAGCGTGCTCATCAGCAGAAGGGCGAAACCGAGAATCAGCACCGCGAATGCCAGCATCAGCTTCGTACCGATGCGCAGGTTGAGCAGGTTAGCCAACATGAGTCCTCCTTGGTCAGTCTTCATCCTGGATACGCAAGCCGGGGTCACCGAGCAGTCGACGACCATCCAGAACCGTCTTCTGGTCTTCAGTTACGCCCAGCAGGTAGCTGGCTCGTATGCCAGTCAGGTTGGCCAGGCCGGTTTGCAGGGCGTCACGCCGAAGTTGCTCTATGCCGCGGATGCGATCGGCGAGCAGGCCGAATTCCATATCGTCGTCACGCAGCACCACCAGATAATTCCGGTCGGAGAGTCCTTCGATGGGCAGCTCGAAAAAGACCCTCAGGTCCAGAACCGAGACGACATGCCCGCGCACGTTGACGATGCCGAGCACGAACGGAGGCGTGCCCGGCAGCGGAGTGAACTGCGGCAACGGCATCACGGCCGAGACGCAGGTGCTTTCGATGGCGTACACCTCCTCGCCAATGGTGAAGCAGAGCACCTCCATCCGCTCCACACCACGGTCGTCATCGACGACCCGAGCCCAGGCTCGAGTGCGCTCCAGCAGGCGCTCTTCGCTCTCCAGCGGATCGGGAGAGAAGCTTTCCTGAACACGTTGCTCGAACTGCGCCAGCCGCTCACGGATCTGCATCCAGCGCTGGTCTGTGCTCAGAGGCTCTGTCATGGACGATCCTCCAGCAGTTGCTCACACAGCTGGCTCAGCCTGCCGTGACTGAGTCCCTCACCAAAGGGCACCATGTCAGTCGCGGTGGTGTCTCCCAGCAGTTTCAGGCATACCCGAAGTGCCTTGTCGCCAGCTGCGTGGCGCCCCACCTCTCGCAGCAGAAGTCCCTGCTGGAAATGCGCCATGGCTAGGTTCGGCTCCAGATACAGCGCCTTGTGCAGACTCTGCAGCGCCGCCAGGGCGTCGCCGTTCTGAATAGCCAGTTGCGCCTGCAGCCAATAGCTCATGGGATTCGAAGGGTCGAGCTCCCGGGCGCGCTGCAGCCAGTGATGGGCATCCTTGTCATGCTGACGGTCGGCGCAGCGACGCGCCATCTGCAGGCAATCGTCATATCGGTTGCTGGCACTTGAGTCCGGGCGAGACGGGGAAGGTGCCGGTTGCTGCTGGGTTTCTATATGCCGGGAGAACGTTGCCGGCTCCTCCGGCCGCCTAGATCCGCCCGCTGTCGGCAACACCACGGCGGACGGGCTCGGCTCTGCATGAGGGGAGACGGCACCGGAAATCTGCCCCCCTGGCCTGAGGGCATAGTTGGTGCCCGCCCAGAACCCCTGCAGCCCTGCGTGGGTAGCGAGTGCCGCCTCCACCGCACTGAGCACCAGGATGCCGTCCTCACCCAGGCACGCCATGAGCCGGTGCAGCGCAGCTGCCGCTTGCCCCTGAGAGAAATACATCAGCACGTGGCGACACAGAATGAGGTCGGCGGACGCCAGTCCACGCTTCGGGTCGGGCAACTCCCCACTGGCCAGATTGTGGCGCAGGAAGCGGATGCGCCCGTGCCATTCGGGGCGTACCTGCCAGCTGCGCCCTCTGGTCTCGAAATAGCGTGAACGAAAGAGTTCTTCACTGCGCCGAAACGCGTTCTGGCCATAGCGTCCCTGTTCAGCCCTGGCGAGGAAGCCTGCGTTGATGTCGCTGGCCAGTACATCGATGGTCCACTGCGATCGCTCGTCACCAAGAAGGTCATCAAGAAGGAACAGCAAGCTGTAGGCTTCCTCCCCCGTGCAGCAGGCCGCGCTCCAGATACGCAGATACCTGTGCCCGGCGGCGCGGCGGCGCTGCAGCAGTGGGGCCAGATGCTGACGCGCCAGCCAGTCCAATGCCTCGGCATCCCGGCGGAAGTAGGTTTCCCCGACGGTGAAGGCCGGTGTCAGCATCTGGATCTGCTGGTCGCTCCAGTCGCCAAAGGCCAGGCTCTCCAGCCAGGCCCTCGGCTCTTCCTCCTGTTCCTGCGCCAATTGCCCCAGACGCTTCAGCAGGTCAGCCCTGCGCGCTCCAGAGAAGTCGAGCCCCAGATGCTGGTGGACCTTGGTGGCGAGCACATCCAGCAGCCTCGCGGAACAAGGGATCTCAGTCTGATTCATGTCCTGCTCCGCTGCTGTCCAAGGCCTGCTGCAGGCCTTGCTCATCGGCTTCGGACAACAACTGCTCAACGTCCTGAATAAGCAACATCCCCTCCTCCGTCCGCACGACCCCTCTCAGTACCTCGCTGGGCACTTCAGGCTGAGGGGCCTCCAGGAGATCGGAAGTGTCGAAATCCGCCGCGGTCTCGACCCGCTCGACCGGGACCAGCAACTCTCGGGTTCGACTGCGCAGCCAGATGAATGGTTGCCACAATTCGAGCGGCGGTGCCGGCCAGCCGAAGCGTGAAGCCAGATCGAGCACCGGGATGATTTGCCCACGGACGTTTGCCAGGCCCAGCACCGTGCGAGGTGCTCCCGGCAGAGGGGTACATTGCAGCGCCGGAATAACCCGGATCACGCTGTCCAAAGGTATGGCCAGGTGCTGCCCCGCTAGCCGAAAGGGCAGCACGAAAAATCTATCCATAGAGGCGTCCAGTTGCCGCTAGCGGTACACCATTACCCTAGCCCAGAGCCGCGTGACGTCCAGCAAACTGTCAGGCGCAATCGCCACGATCTGCCTGAAGCCCGCTCGGCTGCTCGATCTGTCAACCCAGATCCCATCCCGTAAACACATTGAACGTAACTCGAGGGCCTGACCTCATAGTCGTTGTCGGACTCATGCTCGCGGGCGTGGCTTCTCTCCTCGATTTCATATGTATTAACGTCGAATCCATGGAACTGCTTTCCGCAATCGCCCCAGATGGTGCTGCCGCCGAACAGCCGGGCTTTCTTCGCAATAGCGGATCGGTCGGCGCGCTGCTGCACTCGATCGACTGGTCCGCCTCGCCACTGGGACCACCCGAACACTGGACTCCAGCACTCAAGACGCTGATGGCAACCGTGTTGCCGGCCAGCGCCCAGATCGTTCTTTTCTGGGGCCCCCAGCTGGTTGCGCTGTACAACGATGCCTATGCGCCGACCATCGGGACCAAGCACCCGCGGGCGCTGGGCAGGCCTGGTATCGAGAATTGGTCCGAGCTGTGGGACGACCTTGAGCCGCTCCTGCGCGGCGTGCTGACGACCGGTGAAACATTCTCGGCCAAGGACCGCCCCTTCTACATTGAGCGGCATGATCTGGGCGAAACCGTGTATTTCGACGTGTCCTACTCCGCTGTCCGGGAGGCGGACGGCTCGATCGGCGGCGTGCTGTGCATCGTCACGGAAACCACCGAGCGGGTGCAGTTCGAGCGGCGCCAGGCATTTCTGCTCGAACTCGGCCAGACGCTGCCTTCGATCAGGGACCCCGACCAGATCCAGAGCATCACCCTGCGCAAACTGGCCGAAGCGCTTGGAGCATCCCGAGCTTTCTTCGGCGAGAACCATGCAGATGGTTCGACTTTCGAGGTGCGTCAATCCTACTCGCGGGTAGGAGGCTCTGCCGTCGGTCGCCATGCCTATCGGGATTTTGGTGAAGAGTTGCCCGGTCTGTTGCGTAACGGGCACACCGTGCTGCGTGAGGATATCGCCAGCGAGCCCGGTCGAAGTGCCGAGGAGGCAGCCAAGGCGGCACAATTGGGCATGGCAGCCACGATTCATGTTCCTGTGGTTCGCCACCATCACCTCGAGGCGGTACTGGCCATCCACTATGACCAGCCACATGCCTTCTCCGAGCACGAGCGCAAGCTGGTGGAGGAGACGGCAAAGCTGGCCTGGATGTCGATCACCCATGCCCGTGCCGAGGCTGCCCTGCGCAGCAGCTCGGCCCAGCTTTCGGCCATGTTCGATCAGGCCAGCGCCGGTATCGCGGTGTGTGACCACACCTGGCATTTCACCCGGGTCAATGATCGCTATTGCGAGATAGTTGGCCGCTCGCGCGCGACCCTGCTGGGATTGCGCATGCTCGACATCGTCCATCCCGACGACCTCGCCAACCTCGCCCCGCTGGTCGATCACGGGATTGCCAGATCCCAGTCGCTGGACATCACCGAACGCTATTCCCGTCCAGACGGTACGCCCGTCTGGGTACAGAACCAGATAACTCCACTGAAGGGGCCACAGGCGGGTGTGCTCTGCGTTTCCGTGGATATCAGCGAGCGCGTACGCGCCGAAGAAGACCTACGGCAGCTGAACGAAGGGCTGGAGGAGCGCGTCATGGCCATGGTTGGCCAGCGCGAGGCTGCTGCCGCGCAGCTGCACGAAGCGCGCAAGATGGAGATGATTGGCCAACTCACCGGCGGCATCGCCCACGACTTCAATAACCTGCTGACGCCGATCATGGCTTCACTGGAGTTGATCCGCAGGCGGCTGGACGACGAGCGCTCCACCCGGCTCATCGACGGTGCACTGCAGGCTGCGGACCGCGCCCGCATACTGGTCGGGCGGCTGCTGACCTTCGCCCGTCGCCAGACCCTGAAGCCGCAGAACGTCGCACTGGCCCAACTGGTCAACGACATGCGCGACCTCATCGAACGCTCGCTCGGGCCGACAATCGATGTAGCAATAGACGTCGACGACCATCTGCCGGCAGTGGTTGTAGACCCGCATCAGCTCGAGCTGGCCATTCTGAACCTGGCGGTGAATGCCCGTGACGCCATGGAAAGCGGCGGTCGGCTGGAAATATCGGCCGCGCCGGATGAGGTCGTCGATAGCGGCATACATGACCTGGCGGATGGTCGCTACCTATGCCTGACGGTCACGGACACCGGCACGGGCATGAGCGATGAAACCCTCAGTCGTTGTGTCGAACCTTTCTTCTCTACCAAGGGTGTGGGCAAGGGCACGGGCCTCGGGTTGTCGATGGTCCAGGGATTGGCGGCTCAATCCGGTGGCGGGTTCGGCATTTCCTCTCATCAGGGGATGGGAACACGCATCAGCATCTGGCTGCCGCTGGCCAGCGGCGACCCGGCATCTGCCAGCGAGGCCTCTACCGAGGCGCCGGTAGCGCCTAGGCCGACCCATGTGCTGCTGGTGGATGATGAGGCAATGGTCCGCCATACCACTGCCCTGCAACTCGGTGACCTGGGTTATCAGGTTACCGAGGCTTGCTCGGCCAAGGCCGCGCTAGATGAAATAGAGGCAGGCCTCGTTCCGGACGTGCTCATCACGGATCATGTGATGGCCGACAAGAATGGCGCCCAGTTCGCCCAGGAGTTGCGCCAGCGCATACCCTCACTGCCGGTGCTGATCATCACCGGATACGCCAACCTGACGCCCGCCCAGATGCAGGGTTTCGAGGTACTGGCCAAGCCGTATCGCCGGGCCGAACTGGCGGCCCGGCTGGCGCGGCTGCTGAGCCCCGATGACTGACGTTCCTGAGTAATCCGCTACAGGTACTTGAGCCAGGCGATATCGCGGCGGCGCGCCTTGAGCCTGGAGAACCAGCGCACCGGCGGGTACAGCGCGATCGACAGCGCCGCGGCGGTCAGCCAGACGGCTGAGACGGAGTCGAAGCCGAAGAACTGCCCCTGATTCGCCCCCCAGATGCCCAGGCTGGCCAGGTAGAGCAGCTTGAGCACATACAGGTGCAGCAGATAGAAGAACATCGGCGCTGAACCGAATACCGCGAGCCAGCGCACCGCGCGGCCCTGGTTGCGCGCCTCGAACAGCACCAGCAGGAGCAGGCCGCAACCCAGCGTCAGCGCCAGGAACAGCAGCGACGGCGGATACTTGGTGATGTTGAAGAAGCTCATCAGCGTCTGCACGACCGACTCGCCTGCTGCCCATGGCTTCTCGCCATAACCGTTCAACAGCCGCAGCAGGAAAAAGCCGAGCAACGCACCGGCGCCCGTGGCGATCAGCAGCATGCGGCGCCTCGCGGCGTTGCTGCCACAGGCGAACCAGGGGCCGATGGCGTACCCCAGTGCGATCACGCCGACCCACGGCAGCACGGGATACGACGTGCGCAAGCGCAGTTGTTCCGAAACCTCGATCCAGCCGCGATCATGCAGGATGGCCCATGGCACATGCATCCAGGTGTCGGCGGCAAAGTGCACGCTGTCCAGCAGATTGTGCCCAGTCACCAGAACCAGCCCCACCAGGATCAGAACGGCACGCGGCAGCCACAGCAGGGCCGCCAGCGCCAGCATGCTCAGGCCGATGGCCCAGATGACCTGCAGGTAGATAACCCCTGGCGGGAACTGAAAGGTCCAGGCGAAGTTCACCAGTGTGAACTCGAGCGCTATCAGGAACAGACCGCGCTTGAGCAGGAAGGCGGATACCGCGAACCGACCCTGCTGCTTCTCCCCGTAGAGAAACGCCGCCAGCCCCGTTAGCAGGATAAACACCGGAGCACACAGGTGGGCCAGCGTACGACTGAAGAACAGAGCCGGCTCCGTCAGGGTCACGTCCATCGGATCGCTTACCTGCATGTGCAGATAGAAGGTTTCCCGGACGTGGTCCAGCAGCATGAACAGAATGACCAGCCCACGCAGGGCATCGATCGAATGAAGACGGGTTGAGGGTGTTTGGGTCATGAGCCATTCTCTATACGCAATGTAATATGATTACATTCGATAAAGTAAATGCCAACCTCTCTAGATCGGACCTCTCGTGACGCTCCAGAGGTGCGTTACCATGATTCGCTCAGGTTCAATAGAAGGATTTCGACCATGCAGCACATCCTCATCGCCGGTGCGTCTCGCGGTATAGGTCTGGGTCTGGTCAGGGCATTTCTCGCCAAAGGTGATCGGGTTCATGCCATCGTGCGCCGCGCGGACAATCCCTCGCTGAACGAACTGGCCACGCTCCATCCCGGCCGACTGAAAGTGCAGGCCTGCGACCTGGCGAGCACGGGCGCTGCAGCTGAAATCACCGACGCGCTGGCTGGCACTCCTCTCGACCTGGCCATCTTCAATGCGGGCATATCCGGTCCAGAGCACCAGGACGAGTGCCAAGTGGTAGCCGAAGAACTGGCCGAGCTCTTCCTGATCAATGCTATCGCCCCCCTTCGCCTGGCCAAGGCCCTCGCTCCGGGCCTGTCGCCCAATGGCGTGCTGGCCTTCATGAGCTCGCAGATGGGTAGCGTGGAACTGGCACGCTCGGCCAGCATGCCGCTCTACGGCGCCAGCAAGGCGGCACTGAACAGTCTGCTGCAGAGCTGGGCTCATTCGACCCAACCACCACAAGCCACCCTGCTGGCCCTGCATCCTGGCTGGGTCAAGACGGACATGGGGGGTGAAAGCGCGCCGCTAAGCGTCGAGGACAGTGCCGCCGGCCTGGTGAGTACTATCGTCGCTCACCAAGGGGCAGGAGGATGTCATTTCGTCGACTATCAGGGCGCTACATTGCCCTGGTGAGCACCGGCAGATCCGCTTTTCGGTCCACGCAAGGCCTGCGCATCAAAGACAGCCTTAGAGGAATCCCCCTTAATCGGTGCTGACATTCCCGATACCGTTTCCAGCAGTGGGACGAACCTTGATAGGCGGCCGTTCCCCTGCGGATTAATCATCGGGAAACAGCATGTCAGACCATAAGTGCGTCATCGTCATCGACGAGAATCTGCCTCTGGGCGTAATCGCCAACACCGCAGCGGTCATCGCAGCGAGCTTGGGCAGGCTCTATCCGGACATGATCGGGCACGACCTCACCGACCACCAGGGGCATGTGCACCAGGGCATCACCACCCTCCCCCTGCCAATCCTCAAGGCTGCGACCGACGTGCTCAAGTGCATGCGCGATCAGCTGCGTGAGCTCGAGCCCGAGCTGTTGGTGATCGACCTCATCAGCGCTACCCGGACCACCCGCTCCTACGAGGAATACGCCGCCGTGATGGCACAAGGCCCCGACGAGGCGATTGTCTACCAGGGGCTGGGCATGATCGGCGACAGGACGCTGGTAACCCGGATGACCGGCAATCTGGGCCTACTGCGCTGAAGGCAAGGAGATCGACGATGGAACTGGCCCTGATTCTCGCGATGACCATGTTCTCCCTGAGCATGTCCATCTCTCCCGGCCCCGTAAACATGGTGATCATCGCCTCCGGCGCCAATCACGGTTTCTGGCGCACCCTGCCATTTGTATCCGGCGCGACAATAGGCTTCACCCTATTGCTGGTATTCGTGGGCTTCTGGTTGCTCGCAGTGATCGAGCACTATCCAGTGTTCTTCAAGTACCTCGGAGTCGCCGGCTCCGCCTTCATCATTCATGTCGGCTACAAGATCGCCACGGCTCGCCCGGAGCTGGAGATGAAGGAGACCGCCAGGCCGGGGTTCCTCCAAGGCGCATTGCTGCAGTGGCTCAATCCCAAGGCCTGGATCGCCTGCGCATCGGGCGCGGCGCTGTTTTCCAGCCCACAGACACACTCGACGCTGATCGCGTTCATGGCGATCTACTTCGTGGTCTGCTACCTGTCACTCGCGGCCTGGGCTGTCCTCGGGGACAGGGTCGCCCTGCTGCTGAACAGCCGGCAGCGCATCCGCCTGTTCAACCTGATGATGGGGGGGGGCCTGATAGCGACTGCCTGCTACATGCTCTGGATGCAGGTTATTCCAGGGAACGCGAGCTGAAGGCGTCGTAGATCCGGTTTATCAGGGTGTAGGCGATGCTGTTGGTGGACACATTGGAGGGCCACACGGCGTAGACCTTCAACGGCTCAAGCGACCACTCCGGCAGTACAGCGACCAGTTCATTGCGCCTGATGGGCTCGTCGCTCAGGTAGTTCGGCGGTGCAGCCAGCCCAACACCGAGACTCGCCAACCGGCAGGAGGCCTCGACATTGTCCACCCGCACGCCCGGCACATAGGTAATTTCCGCCTCTTCGCCGCTCGCATGGTGGAACACGCGCGTATTGGGGCGCATCGTCAGCCCCACCCACTTCATCGTCTCGAGGTCTCTGGGGTGTTCGAGAGGGCCATGGCTGACGAGGAACTCTCGCGTCGCCACCACACGCCGCGGCAGCACGAACAGGTGACGAGCCTTCAGCGAGCTGTCCGGCAGCTCGCCGATACGGAAGGCGACATCGATGCCTTCGGCGATGATGTCGTTGCGGCTGTCATCACAGGAGATGCTAAGCCCCACATCCGGGAAGTCGCGGATGAACGCTGCGATGTGTCGGGTAAAGTCGCTGTTGATGAACAGCGCTGGCATGGAGATGCGCAGGTTGTTGCGGGTCGCGACGGATCGCTGCTTGAACTCGATGACCCCCTTCTCGTAGAGCTCCAGCATGGACTTGGCTGTTTCCAGCAGACCGGCGCCATCCTGCGTCAGCGACAGCTTGCGGGTGTTGCGGTACAGCAGCGCACAACCGAGATTCTTCTCCAGCCTGGTCAAGTGCTGGCTGGCCGTCGCGCTGGTCAAGCCCAGCGCCTCTGCACCACCGGAGATCGAGCCGACTTCGGCAATCTTCGCGAATACGATCAGATAGCGGATGTCATCGATCATCGGTGGGCGGTCTCGGCGAGTGGCAACCGGGCAAGATTACCAGTACTGCCGCCCGCCCTCTTCATTGCGGCGTGAAGAACGACCTTATCGCCTCCTTTGCCATTTCTCTGGCCTGCTCCAGGGCGACATCGCCCCTCGCCGTCCCTTCGACGCTGAAGAACTCCAGGGCATGCAGGCCGACGGTGCCCAGCGCCGCCTTGAGATAGGGCCGCAGGAAGTCCGGCTGGCGCGCCTGCTCGCCACTGATCAGGCCGCCGGATGAGATCGCCACGTGCACCGGCCGGTCGCGCAGCACGCCCACCTTGCCCTGTGGCGTCGGCGTGAAGGTCACACGCACCCGCACGATATGGTCGATCCACACCTTGAGTGCCGAGGGTACGGTGTAGTTATGCATCGGCGTGGCGATCAGCAGCACATCGGCTTCGTCGAGCTGGCGGATCAACTCGTCGGAGCGGCGCTGCGCGCTACCGAGCTGCGGCAGGTCCACCGGCGATGCCAGCGCCAGGGCGTAATCGCCGTCGACATGGGGCAGCGTGTTGAGGTCCAGATCAATGAGCTCGATGGCTCGGCCACCGGACTGCACGGCCAGCCCTTCGAGAATCTGCTGCGACAGGCGCAGGCTCTCGGACTCGGCACCACGAGGGCTGCCGATCAGCCGAAGCACGCGCAGGGGAATGGTGTCTGGAGAGGTCATGTCGAGGTTTCCTGAAAAAGTGAGTGAGTTCGAGAGTTCAAGGGGTATCGAGCAGCTTCTGGAAACGCAGTGCGCCGGTATACAAACCTTCGCGAAAATAGAAACGCTGTGCGCGGGCATTGGACAGGCCGGTATCCAGTACCAGCCGTGCACACCCCTCGGCGCGAGCGACCCGCTCCAGCGCTCGTAGCAACCGCGCGCCCCACTGGCCACTGCGGTGCGCTTCGGCGGTGACTAGGTCATCGACGTAAAGGAAATTGCCGTAGACGAAGTTGTCCTGCAGACGATAGCCGGCCAGAGCCACCAGGGCGGCACCGTCGAAGGCGCCAACCAGTCGGTAGCCCTGGAGATGCATGCGCTCCACCGCCGCGACGAACTCGCATTCGCTGCTCAGGTGCGGACGCAGTTCGCGCATCACCGGGTAGGCCATACGCAGGTCGCCGGCACTGTCGAGCGGACGAAGCGCCGTGTCGGCCAGGTCCAGCACGCTGGGGAGATGTTGATGAGGAAAGTAGGTCATGGCGCCATCCTAGATCGCCGATGCCATAATGCATTGATCCAAGAAGCCGAATTTCGACTAGGCCATGACTACGTCTCCGTTCCATCGCTTCACGCCCCTGGCCGAGCAGGGCAACGTCCCGCTCTACCGCCAACTCTACGACCGTGTGCGCAGTGCCATCGCCGTCGGCACCTTGGGCCCCGGCGACCGCCTACCCTCCGCCCGCGCCCTGGCCAAGGAGCTGGGCGTGGCCCGCGGCACCATCGAACTGGCCTATTCGCTGCTGACCAGCGAGGGCTACCTGCTGGCGCGTGGCCAGGCCGGCACCGTGGTCAATCCGCACTTGCAGCCGCAGGCCGCCCCGGTGGCCGCGGAGCCGGTAGATGCACGACCTGCCGAAGAGGCGCCGGACAGCTTCTGGCGACCACCCCAACTGTTGCCGTTCCAGATGGGCGTGCCGGCACTGGACGCGTTCCCGCGCAAGATCTGGGCGCGCCTAGGCGCACGCTACCTGCGTGGCATGCGCATGGCCGACCTGGATTACCCGCCAGCCCATGGCTTGCCCGCGTTGCGCAGCGCCATCGCCTCCTATCTGCAGGTTTCGCGCGGCATCGACTGCGGTGCCCACCAGGTGTTCGTCACCAGCGGTTGGCGCGCCAGCCTGTCGTTCGTCGCCCACGCCGTACTGAGCGCCGGCCAGCGCGCCTGGGTGGAAGACCCCGGATACCCGCCGGCACGGCAGATCCTGCGCCAGTTCGGGCTGGAGCCGGTGCCGGTCGAAGTGGATGAACAGGGTTTGCGGGTGGAGCGCGGCATCGCCCTGGCTGACGATGCACAGGTCGCGGTGGTGACACCGGCGCACCAGAGCCCGTTGTCCATGACCTTGTCGCTGCCGCGCCGGCAGGCACTGCTGGAATGGGCCGCGCGCAACGGCGCCTGGGTTGTGGAGGACGACTACGACGGTGAGTACCGCTACACCAGCCGCCCGCTACCAGCGCTGGCCAGCCTGGATCGACACGGCCGGGTGTTCTACGCAGGCACCTTCAGCAAGGTGTTGTTTCCTGGCATTCGCTTGGCCTATCTGGTGGTGCCGCAAGCCCAGGTCGCCCGGTTCGAGCAGATCGGCCGTGCACTGTTCGCCGCCGCAACGCCGACCATGACTCAGACGCTGGTCGCCGATTTCATCGCCGAGGGGCATTTCACCCGCCACATCCAGCGCATGCGCCGGCTGTACGGCGACCGTCGCGCCGCGACCATTGCCGCGCTTGAAAACGGGCTGGCCGGGAGGCTGCGGGTGGAGCAGTCGCCCGGAGGCATGAACCTGGTGCTGCGCATGCCGGGTGACGCCAGCGATCATCCGCTGGCCGAGCATCTGCTGGCCCAGGGCATGGCCGTGCAGCCACTGTCGCGCTGGTGGGCTTCGGAGCGCCGCGACTCGGCGCTGCTGCTGAGCTTCACCAACTGCACCTCGGCGGAACAGGCACAGCGCCTGGGCGAACTGATCCGCCAGGCGCTCTGAGCAAATACCCGTTAGCTGAGGTTGGCCTTGTCCAGCCCGAACAGCTCGTCGGAGGAGCCCGGTACGGCCTGGAAAGCCACATTAAGGCGGTTCCAGCCGTTGATGGCGATGATCAGGAACGACAGGTCAGACAGCTCTCGGTCGGGGAACTGCTCGCGCACGCTGGCGAACAGCGCATCGGGCACTCCATGCGGCGGCAGCTGGGTCAGCGCCTCGGTCCACTCCAGCGCCGCACGCTCACGCGGTGAGAACAACGGCGACTCGCGCCAGACGGCAACATGGTGCAGGCGCAGCTCACGCTCGCCATGGATCTTGGCTTCCTTGACATGCATGTCCACGCAGAACGCGCAGCCGTTGATCTGCGAGGCGCGCAGCATGATCAGGTGGGCGATATCAGCGAACTGCGGCTTCTGAGTCAGCAGCATGCTGAACTCCACGAATTTCTTGGAAGCCTGGGGAGATTGTTTGAAGTAGTCGAGACGCTGGCTCATGGTCACATCCTGCAGTGGGTAGAAAGTGAACGTGACTCTAAGCAGCCTTGGCTCGGTCACCCAGTACCAAGATAGTGTCTTTCGACTGGGCCATCTGGACTGGGCCATACGGTCTGGACCATGGGCTCTGGGCATATGGTTCTGGCCGGCCGACCTGTACAAAGCCGGTTAGCGCCGCGGCATGCCCTCCAGCGTCCGCTGTACCACCTGCGCCGCCTCGAATATCGCCTTCTCCTCGTACGGGGCAAAACCAATCACCAGCCCCGGCGGGCGTGGAGCGTGGCAGTAAGCGGAGAGCGGCAGCACGTCCACGCCTTGTTCGAGTAGCGCCGCGCAAGCCGCCGCCTCGTCTTCCACCTGCAGCCGGCAGGCAGTGTCCAGTCCGGCACGGATCGGCGGCACATCGATCAGCCCGCGCCAATGGCGATGCGCCGCCTCGCTCAGCGCATCGGCCCGTGATGCATAGAGCTTGCGCATGCGCCGCACGTGGCGGTCAAAGTGACCATCATCGATGAAGGATGCCATCACCGCCTGGCTGAGGCTGTTGGCGTGCCGCGCCATCAAGGCCGAGGCACGGGTGAAGCTGTCCACCAGTTGTGGCGGCAACACCAGATAGGCCAGGCGGATGGCCGGGAACATCAGCTTGCTGAAGGTGCCAGCGAGAATCACCGAGCTGTCCGCCGCTGGCAACGAGCGCAGCGCCGGGATCGGCTTGGCGATGAAGCGATACTCGCTGTCGTAGTCATCCTCGATGATGTAGGCGCCGCTCTCGGCGGCCCAGCGCAACAGAGCCAGGCGTCGTGCTGGCGACAGCTCGCTCCCGAGCGGCAACTGGCGCGAGGGCGTCACATAGGCCAGCCGCGCCTTCGGCGCCAGGCGAATGCCCTCCTCAACCCGCAGGCCGTGCTTGTCCACCGGCACGTTGACCCAGCTGCAACCGGATACCTGCATCAGCTGTCGTGCACCGGGATAGGCCGGGTCCTCCAGCCAGATCTGCTCACCTGCCGGCACCAGCAGGCGCAGGCACAGGTCGATGCCCTGCTGCACGCTGTTGAGCACCAGGATGCGCTCCGCCGACACCTGCACCCCACGGGCAATGGCCAGGTAACCGGCGATGGCCTCGCGCAGTGCCGGCAGGCCGGAGGGATCGGAGTCGAGCAGGGTCGGCAGGCGCGACGACCGTAGCTGCTGGATGTGCAGCTTGCGCCACAGGTCCACGGGAAAGGCGCTGACATCCCCGCGATGGGGAAAGAACGGCCGGCTGCCCGGCGTGACCGCGCGCCGACCGAACACCGGCCTGATCGCGCTCAACCGCTCCACCCAGGGCGTTGCCGGCGGGTCGCGCTGCGGCTCGACGTTGGGTACCACTTTGCGCTGCACATAGCCGGCGTGCAGCGTGGTGTCGGGCAGCACTTCGCTGACATGGGTGCCACTGCCGACTCGCGCCTGCAGATATCCCTCGGACAGCAGCTGCTGATAGGCCGCCTGCACCGTGCCGCGAGCCATACCGTAATGCTCCGCCAGAGTCCGGGTACTGGGCAACTTGGCACCAGCCGGCAGACGTCCGCCGAGCACAGCCTCGCGCAGGCTCTGGTACAGCCAGGCTTGCAAGCTCACACCTGGACCGGGAGCACCGAGCGGCAGGGAAACCACCAGCGAGGGGCGTTTATCAAGGGACATGCGGCACCAAAGTGGACTAATGCACTACAGAGATATTGGATCAATACCATGATCCATATTGGTCGCACACTCACTTCCGTCGTTCAAACCAACCCACTGCTTCTTTTTCGATTCGGGAGTGAGCCATGAAACAACAAATCCTCATCATCGGCGCCGGCTTCGGTGGCCTCTGGAGTGCCCTCAGCGCCGTTCGCCTGCTGGACCAGCACAACCGCCTCGACGTTGCCGTCACAGTACTGGCTCCGCAAGCCGAGCTGCGGGTGCGTCCGCGCTTCTATGAAAGCGACATCTCCACCACCGTCGCCCCGCTGGGTGAGCTGTTCGACGCCGTGGGCGTGAACTTCATCCAGGGCAGCGCCACCGGCATCGACGCCGACGGCAAACGCGTCAGCTACCGCGACGCCAGCGGCGCCCAGCAGGAGTTGAGCTTCGATCGCCTGATCCTCGCCGCCGGCAGCCAGGTCGCCCGCCCTGCCGTGGTCGCCGGTATCGAACGATTCACCTTCGACGTCGACAGTTATGAGTCGGCGCAGAAGCTCGACGAGCACCTGCAAGGCCTGCGCAACCTGCCCGACAGCCGTGAGCGCAACACCGTGGTCGTGGTCGGCGGCGGCTTCACCGGCATCGAGACCGCCACTGAAATGCCGGCGCGCCTGCGTGAGGCGCTGGGTGGCTCGGCCGACGTACGCGTCGTGGTGGTCGACTCCGGCGCCGCCGTGGGTGCCGCCATGGGCCAGGCCATCGCTGAAGTGGTAGCCCAGGCCAGCGACGAACTGGGCGTCGCCTGGCGCCTGGGGTCGGCCGTGCAGTCAGTGGATGCCAAGGGCGTGGTTCTCGCCAACGGTGAGCGCATCGACGCCAAGACCGTGGTCTGGGCCGTGGGCGTGAAGGCCTCGCCGCTGACCGAGCAAGTCGCCGGCGAACGCGATCGCCAGGGCCGCCTGCACGTCGACCGCAACCTTAAGGTTCTCGGTCAGGACAGCGTCTTCGCCACCGGCGACACCGCCTACGCAGCCACCGACGACCTCGGCAACTACGCGCTGATGACCTGTCAGCACGCCATCGCCCTGGGCCGCTCTGCCGGCAACAATGCTGCGGCCGACCTGCTAGGCGTGGCGCCGATTCCCTACAGCCAGCCGAAGTACGTGACCTGTCTCGACCTGGGAGCCTGGGGCGCCGTATACACCGAAGGCTGGGAGCGCAAGGTCGTGCTCACCCGCGCCGAGGGCAAGGAGCTGAAGACCCAGATCAACACCCAGTGGATCTACCCGCCGGTCGCCAATCGCGATACCGCCCTGGCCGCTGCCGATCCGCTGATCCCTGTGGTCGCCTGATCCCACCCCTTTCGAAACCCGGGCTCGCCCGGGTTTCCCTCCTTAGGAGAACCCCATGCTCGACGTCTCCCGGAGCGTGCCCACGCACTCGGCCCTGGCACAGCGCTGGCCGCTTTGGCTGCCGCCGCTGGTCGCCGCGTTCTACCCCTACCTGCTCGACGCCTTTCACCACCTGGTGAAGAGTGACGGGCGCATTTTCCCGGAGGCGGCGCTGCTGTTGCTGGCCGCCTTCGCGGTGCCGGCACTGGGCCTGTACCTGGCCTGCCGCGACTCGGGCATCGGCGCCGAACAGACCCGCGCCCGCCGCCTGGCACTGTTGCTGGTGGCCACACCGACCCTGTACTGCTTCGTCGGGGTCAACCTGTACATGCTCGGCGTTCCCGTGGCCGATGGCTGGGTGTGGACGCCAGCCTGGCTGGCGCTGGCCCTGCTGGCCACGTTCCGCACGCCGGCCACCAGTGGCGACCTTGACCAACGCCCGACGCCGCTGCGGGTGGCTCACGGCGTCTCCGGTGCGCTGGTGGCGCTGTTCATCGCCTTCCACCTGTTCAACCACCTGTTCAGCCTGGCCGGGCCGGAGGTGCATGCGGCACTGATGGAGCGTGGCCGCCAGGTGTATCGCTCGCCCTTTGTCGAGCCGCTGCTGGTCATCGCCCTGCTCTTCCAGGTGGTTACCGGCCTGCAACTGGCGTGGCGCTGGAGCGTCCGGGGTGGCGACTTCCAGCGCATGTTCCAGCTCGCCTCCGGGGTGTTCCTGGCGGTGTTCATCCTCGGCCACCTGAATGCGGTGTTCGTGTTCGCCCGTACCTGGGCCGGCATCGAGACCGACTGGGCCTTCGCCACCGGCGCCCCCACCGGCCTGATCATGGACCCGTGGAGCATCCGCCTGCTGCCGCACTACGCCCTGGGCGTGTTCTTCGTGCTCGCCCACCTCGGCTCGGGCCTGCGCGTGGTGCTGCTGGCTCATGGCATGGCAAGGCGCAACGCTGACCTGACCTGGTGGATAGGTGCCGGCTGCGCCTCCTTGGTATCGCTGGCCATCATGCTCGGCATGACCGGCCTGCGCCTTGACTGATTGCCCGTCACCGCGGGGTGACGACCGGCTCGGCGCTGCGCCGAGCCTCGGCCAGCAATGCGACGATCACCCTCTCCTGCTCTGCGTAGCCGCCTTCACCAATATGCAGATAGCGGATCCGCCCTTCGGCATCGACGAAGTAGTGCGCCGGCCAATAGCTATTGGAGAAGGCGTTCCAGATTCGGTAGTCGTTGTCGATGGCTACCGGGTATTCGATTCCGAGGCGTTCGACCTCCTCGCGCACACCGCTAATCACTTTCTCAAAGGCGTACTCGGGCGTGTGCACACCGATCACCACCAGGCCCTGATCGCGGTAGCGGCGCGCCCAGTCCTGCACCTTGGGCAGGGTGCGCTGGCAGTTGATGCAGCCATAGGTCCAGAAGTCGATCAGCAGCACCTTGCCACGCAGCGCCCCACGATTAAGCGGTGCCGAATTCAGCCATTGCACCGCACGTCGCAACTCCGGCATCGCCGGGCTGACGGCAGGGTCTTTCAGTGGCACGGCCTCGACGTGAGGTAGCAAATGGTCGAGCGAGAGCGTCGGCGCGCGTTCGATCAGGCCACGCTCGATCACATCGGTGGTGATGGGCTGAAAACGGGCAAGCAGTTGCCGGTCCAGACCGCTGCTCATCACCAGCACCGCACCGAGCATCACCACGCCAGCGGTGCGGCGCAGCAGGATACTCAGCGACAGGCTGCGTCGCAGTCGTGCCATGAGCCGGTCGCCGGCCAGTGCGATCACCCCGAGCGCGCCAGCCGCGCCGCTACCGTAGGCCAACAGCAACAAGCTGCTGTCGGCGCTGCCACCACCGAGCATCGCACCGGCCAGGATCAGGCCGAGAATCGGCCCTGCGCAAGGTGCCCACAGCAGGCCAGTAGCGACGCCGAGCAACACGCCACCAAGCGAGCCGGCACGATGACGGCCAACGGTGTCCAGATAGCCACCGAGGCGACTGAATGGTCCCATCACCCATTCGGCGAGACGCGGCGATGCCAGCGCCAGGGAGAAAGCCGCCAATCCCGCCAGTGCCAGGTGACGTGCGAACTGGCTGGCCTGGACGACCCACTCGGTACTTGCAACGGCCAGGCTCGACACCAGTGCGAAGGTCACCGCCAGGCCTACGAAGGTCGGCAAGCGCTGGCCGCTACGCACCAGCAGGAACGGCACGATGGGCAGGATGCAGGGGCTGAGCAGCGTCAGCGCTCCGCCGAAGAAGGCGACGATCAACATGACAGAGTTCCTGTGCAAGGCGCTGCCCGGCACGGAGCCGGGCATGTAGGGAGCACCGCAGTTTCAGCGGGCCACCTGTTCAACCGCATCGGCAATGACCGTGGCCACCGCTTCAGGCTGGGCGAGCATCGGCGCATGACTGGTCGCCAGTTCGGTGGCATGAGCGCCAATGGTCTTGGCCATGTCGCGTTGCAGGCGCGGATCGATCATGCGGTCCTGGCCGGCGACGACATACCAGGACGGCCGTGTCTTCCATGCAGCCGTGCCGATTTTCTCCGCGAAGTTAGCGGCACGGATCGGCCCTTGGGTGGCGGCGATCAGCGCAGTTTCCGCCAGAGGCAGATCCTGCGCGAAATCGCTGGCAACGGCGGCAGCCGGCAGGTGCAGATAGCCACCCGGACCGACGACCAGCTTGGCGATACCGGGTGGCGTCGGGTACTGCTTGCCCAACTCGGCACTGGCCTGGCCGCTGTCCGGAGCGAAGGCGGCGACGTACACCAGGGCCTTCACCCTTGGGTCGTTGCCGGCCTCGCTGATCACCGTGCCGCCCCAGGAATGGCCGACCAGCACCACGTCTCGGTCGGCCTGCGCGATGGCACGGCGCGCAGCGGCCACGTCGTCGCCCAGGGAGCTGAGCGGATTCTGCACCGAGGTGACCTCGATGCCATTCTGTTGTAGCAGCGCTATCACCTTGCTCCAGCTGCTGCCATCGGCGAAGGCGCCGTGAATCAGCACCACCTCCGGCTTTCCGGTGGCGAACGCCGGTGTGATACCAGCCATGGCGAGGATGGAAGCGGCCAGCAGGGTCCTGATGGTATTCATGGGTTTTCTCTTCTCTATGGATGGAGGGTGTGAATAACGCGGTGGTCAGCCACTGGCGTCGCAGGCAGCAGCCTGTACCAGGTAGTCGAGACCACGGACCTCGCCACTGGAGTTCACGTAGGTCATGTGAGCGTTGACTACTGAGCAGTACGCCGCCGGTGCGACTTCGATGGAGAGCACCTTGGCGATGTCCAGTGCCATGCCGTAGCGATAGATCTCGCTGTCGCCGGCCTGGGCGATGGAGGCACTACCGAGCATGGCGAGCAGGCTTGCGTTGGCGATGAGGCGGGAGATGTTCATGGCATTTGCCCTCGGGCTGGTTTAGACGAGGGCTATTCAAGGGCGACGGCGTATCGACGGTGTGTCCGCATCGGCCTCGAAGGTATGGCCATGTGTCCGTCGCACGCTGGATACACTGCAATACAAAGGCCGCGAGCATTCACCATGCCACTGGATAGAATGCGTGCAGACAGCGATTACAGAGGCCATGTCATGGAGCATGTCGATCACATCCTGGTCGTCGACGACGACCGGGAAATCCGCGAACTGGTGGGCAACTACCTGAAGAAGAATGGCCTGCGCGTGAGCCTGGCGGCCGATGGCCGGCAGATGCGCACCTTCCTCGAAGGCAACGCGGTGGACCTGATCGTGCTCGACATCATGATGCCCGGCGACGACGGTCTGAAGCTCTGCCGCGAGCTGCGCGTGAGCCGACACAAGGCCACACCAGTGCTGATGCTTACCGCACGCAACGAGGAGACCGACCGCATCGTCGGCCTGGAGATGGGCGCTGACGACTACCTGACCAAGCCCTTCTCCGCCCGCGAGCTGCTGGCGCGGATCAACGCCGTGCTACGGCGCACCCGCATGCTGCCGCCGAACCTGCAGATCAGCGAGAGCAGCCGGCTGATCGGCTTCGGCCAGTGGCGCCTGGACACCAGCGCCCGCCACCTGCTGGACGCGGCCGACACGGTGATCGCCCTGAGCGGCGCCGAGTACCGCCTGCTGCGCGTGTTCCTCGATCATCCGCAGCGGGTGCTGAGCCGCGAGCAGCTGCTCAACCTGACCCAGGGCCGCGAGGCCGACGTGTTCGACCGTTCCATCGACCTGCTGGTGAGCCGCCTGCGCCAGCGCCTGCTGGATGATGCCCGCGAACCGGCCTACATCAAGACGGTGCGCAGCGAGGGCTACGTGTTCTCGCTGCCCGTGCAGCTGATCGAGCCGGGCCTGTGAACGTCCTGCTGCGCTGGCCGCGAACCCTGGCCGCGCGCCTGGGCCTGATCTTCCTCGTCGGCCTGGTGCTGGCCTATGGCATGTCCTTCAGCTCGCAGTTCTACGAGCGCTACCAGACCGGCCGCGACATGATGCTCGACACCCTGGAAATGGACCTGAGTACCACGGTCATGCTGATCGATCGCCTGCCAGCCGCGGAACGTGCAAGCTGGCTGCCGCTACTGGAGCGACGCAACTACCGCTACCGTCTCGACCAGGGATTGCCAGGCGTGCCGATGGATATGAAGGCCCCGCCCATGGCAGTGCCATCCATCGAGCGAGCCATCGGCGCGCATTTCCCAATGCGCTTCGAAACCATCGAAGGGCCTGCTCCGCACTTCCAGGTACATATACGCCTCAGCGACGGTAATCCGCTGGTGCTCGACGTCACGCCGGGCAACATTCCGGTGGCGCAATGGCTGCCGCTGATGCTACTCGTTCAGCTGCTGGTGCTGCTGTTCTGCACCTGGCTCGCGGTGCGCATGGCGATCCGCCCGCTTACCCGCCTGGCCAGTGCGGTAGACAACCTCGACCCGAACACTCCGGCCCCGCAACTGGACGAACGCGGGCCGAACGAAGTGGCCTACGCCGCCCGCGCTTTCAACGCCCTGCAGGGGCGTATCGCTGCCTACCTGAAAGAGCGCATGCAGCTGCTGGCGGCCATCTCCCACGACCTGCAGACACCGATCACACGTATGAAGCTGCGCGTCGAGCAGATGGACGACTCGCCAGAGCGCGAGCGCCTGTGGAGCGACCTCGACGAGATGCAGCACCTGGTGCGCGAAGGCGTGGCCTACGCGCGCAGCATGGACGGCAGCCGCGAGGTGCTGTGCCGGGTCGACCTGGACGCCTTCCTCGACAGCCTGGTGCTCGACTACCAGGACAGCGGCCAGGCGGTGAGCCTCGACGGCCGCAGCGGCGCCCTGGTGGAAACCCGACCGCATGCGCTGCGCCGGGTACTCAGCAACCTGATCGACAACGCCCTCAAGTTCGCCGGCAGTGCCGAGCTGCGGGTGGAGCACGACGAGCACGGCGTACGCCTGCAGGTACTGGACGAAGGCCCCGGCATCGCCGAGGCGGAGCTGGAGGAAGTGTTCAAGCCGTTCTACCGGGTGGAGAGCTCGCGCAACCGCAGCACCGGCGGCACTGGTCTGGGCCTGGCCATCGCCCTGCAGCTGAGTCAGGCACTCGGCGCGCGCCTGACCCTGAGCAACCGCGAGCACGGCGGCCTGTGTGCGCAACTGGAGCTGTTTGTAACAAGCTGAGCCGGCGATACACAGGGATACAGGACGGCCCGCGGCAGACACATCCAGGACAAACCACCTGGCGAGCATGGCACGGACCGCGCGATGGCACTCCGCCGACGCGCACCGTTCCCGGAGCCCGTCGATGCCCCCCATCACCGCAACCACTACCGCCCCCGCCAGCCTGCATGGCTGGCGCCTGTTCAGCCTGCTCGCCCTGCTCGTTATCGTCGCCACCGCGCTGGCCCTGCTCTGGCAGCCGCAGCTAGTGGAGGCACTGCGCAGCGCCATCCGCGTCACCGCGCGCACCTCCTTCGCCCTGTTCCTGCTGGCCTTCCTCGCCTCGTCGCTGGCCCTCCTGGTGCCCAGCCCGACCACCCGCGCGCTGCTGCGCGAACGGCGCTTCTTCGGCCTGGCCTTCGCCTTCTCCCACCTGATCCACGGCGTGCTGATCCTGACCTACGCCCAGCTGTTCCCCGAGCTGTTCTGGAACGGTCGCTCGGCGGCCACCAACATCCCTGGCTCGGTCGGCTACCTGTTCATCCTGCTGCTCGCCCTCACCTCCTTCCCCTGGGCGATGAAGGCCCTCGGCGGCCGCGGCTGGAAGGCGCTGCACAGCACCGGCAGCTGGGTGCTGGCGGTAATCTTCTGCCTGTCCTTCTACAAGCGCATCCCGATGAGCCCCGGCTATGTGCTGGCCTTCGGTCTGATGTTCTCGGCCATCGTGCTCAAGCTCGTCGCCAAGCTGGCCCAGCGCGTACGCCGCAATGCCCAGCCGGCCCGTACGTCGCTCGCCACCGCCCGCTGATTCGAGGTCACCATGAACACTCTCGCACTCGCTCCGTTGAAGAATGTCTTCACCCACATCGACCGCCTCGGCGCCTGGAGCGCCGACCTGCCATTGCGTCTGTTCCTCGCCTGGGAATTCTTCGAGGCCGGTCTGGAGAAATGGAACGGGCCGAACTGGTTCGCCCAGCTCCAGTTCCCCTTTCCCTTCCACCTGTTGCCGGCCGAGGTGAACTGGCAACTGTCGATGTGGATAGAGCTGATCGCCCCCGTGCTCCTGCTGCTCGGCCTGGGCACGCGCCTGGCGTCGGCCACCCTGATCGTGCTGACCGTCGTGGCCATCGCCGCGGTGCATTGGCCGGCGCACTGGTCGAGCCTGGCGGAGCTGGGGTTGGGCTACTCGATCAGCGACCACGGCCATGGCAACTACAAGCTACCGCTGATCTACCTGGTCGCCCTGCTGCCGCTGCTGCTCAAGGGCGCCGGGCGTATGAGTCTCGATCAGCTGCTGCGACAAACGCCCCGGGGGCAGGTGAACTAGCCCTTGGCGGTCAGTCTCCAGGCACGGTGGATCTTCGCGTTGCGCGTGAAGTCCTGGTCGACAGTCTGCGTGCTGATCTCTTCTACCGCGTAGCGCTCGGCCAAGCTCGGGTCGAGCTGGAACTTGCGGAAGTTGTTGGAAAAGTACAGCACGCCGCCCTTGCCCAGGCGCGACATGGCCAAGTCGATCAGCCGCACGTGGTCGCGCTGCACGTCGAACACGCCTTCCATGCGTTTGGAGTTGGAGAAGGTCGGCGGGTCGATGAAGACCAGGTCGTATTCGCCACGATCGGCCTCCAGCCAGGCCATCACATCGCCCTGCTCCAGGCGGTTCTTGTCGGAGAAGCCATTGAGCGACAGGTTGCGCCGCGCCCAGTCCAGGTAGGTTTTCGACAGGTCGACGCTGGTGGTGCTGCGCGCGCCGCCCTTGGCCGCGTGCACGGTGGCCGTGGCGGTGTAGCAGAACAGGTTGAGGAAACGCTTGCCGGCCGCCTCCTGCTGGATGCGCAGGCGCAGCGGACGGTGGTCGAGGAACAGGCCGGTGTCCAGGTAGTCGGTGAGGTTGACCAGCAGGCGCACGCCGCCCTCGTTCACTTCCATGAACTGACCCTGCGTGGCCTGTCGCTCGTACTGCTTGGTGCCAGCCTGGCGCTCACGGCGCTTGATCACCACCTTGTCCGGGGCGATGCCCAGCGCCACCGGGATCGCAGCCAGGGCGTCGAGCAGGCGCGCCTGCGCCTTGTCCGGATCGATGGAGCGCGGCGGTGCATACTCCTGCACATGTACCCAGTCGCGGTACAGGTCGATGGCCAGGGCGTACTCCGGCATGTCGGCGTCGTACAGGCGATAGCACTCGATACCGGCCTTCTTCGCCCACTTGCCCAAGCTCTTGAGGTTCTTCTGCAAGCGGTTGGCGAACATCTGCCCGCCCTCGGACAGGCGCGCCGGCTCACTGGCCACCGGCGCCGCAGCGCCCTCCTCGCCAGCCTGGCGGCGCTCGCCGCGCTCACCGGTGACGAACTGTTCAGGCAGCACCTTGAACAGCAGCAGCTTGCACGGCAGCGCGCCGTTCCAGAAGGAGTACTGCTTGTGGCTACGCAGCCCCATGCGCTTGCCCAGTTCCGGCGCGCCGGTGAATACCGCCGCCTCCCAGTTCAGGCAGCTCTGGCGCAGGCGCTCGCCGAGGTTTTGGTAGAGATACAGCAGGCTCGCCTCGTCGCCCAGGCGCTCGCCATAGGGCGGGTTGCTGACGATCAGGCCGGTCTGGTTCTTGTCCGGGCGCGGCTCGAAAGTGGCCAGCTCGCCCTGGTACAGCTTGACCCACTCGCCGAGACCGGCGCGGTCGATATTGTTGCGCGCCGGCTGGATCAGTCGCGGATCGGCCTCGTAGCCGCGAATCCACAGCGGCGGCTTGGCCAGGCCGGCGGCGGCACGCTGCTCGGCCTCGGCATGCAGCTTCTTCCAGATCGCCGGCACATGGCCCAGCCAGTTGCTGAAGCCCCAGCGCTCACGGCGCAGGTTGGGCGCCATGTCGGCTGCGATCATCGCCGCCTCGACCAGGAAGGTACCGACACCACACATCGGGTCCGCCAGCGCGCCGCCCTCGGCGGCAATACGCGGCCAGCCGGCGCGGATCAGGATGGCCGCGGCCAGGTTTTCCTTCAGTGGCGCAGCGCCCTGCTGCAGGCGGTAGCCACGCTGGTGCAGGCTGTGTCCGGAGAGATCGAGCGAGAGCACCGCCTCGCCCTTGTCCAGGCGCAGGTGCACACGCATGTCAGGGTCGACCTTGTCGATCGACGGTCGGGTGCCTGCGGGCGTGCGCAGCTTGTCAACGATGGCGTCCTTGACCTTCAGCGCACCGAAGTGGGTGTTGTCGATGCCGGCGCCATGGCCGCTGAACTCCACCGCCAGGGTGCCGTCCGGCTCCAGATGCTCGGCCCAGTCCACCGCCAGCACGCCCTGGTACAGCTCCTCGGCGTTCTGCACCGGGAAACGACGCAGCACCAGGAGCACACGGTTGGCCAGGCGCGACCACAGGCACAGGCGATAACCCACCTCGATGGGCGAGAAGCCACGCACGGCGGCAGTCTGTTCACGTGCCTCTTCCAGCCCCAGGCCGCTGGCTTCTTCGAGCAGCAGGCCTTCCAGGCTCTTCGGGCAGGTCAGGATCAGTTCATAGCGGTCAGACATGGGGCATCCAGTAATCAGTGATGGCTGCAAGGCCACCATATGTGACGGAAGGCCGCACGGCGACCCTTCGTCGGAATAAATAAGGCCTGCAGACGAGAGAAGTTCGCAATGGCAATACGCCTTCGTCCCGGGCTGAGGCTCACGAACGGCGCGGTCCCTCGGCAATCGGCCAACAAAAAAAGATGGAACCTTATGGCTCCCATCCCACTCGCGTTACGTCCTTATGACAAAACGATCATTCACAGGGTGGGATGCATTCGTTAGAAATCAATCCAGGTCGACACCGCAACGGTAGCGACAAGGTGGTCCGCCACGCCGGCAGCGGACCCCGCTGGCAGAACATTTCTGCCCGGCCCCACCAAGGGGCCAACGGGACATAACAGTCAACAGTGAGGGCAACACCCTATGAGAAGACTTAAGCGTGATCCGTTGGAACGAGCATTCTTGCGCGGCTATCAGCACGGCATTCATGGTAAATCCCGCGATATGTGCCCCTTCACCCACCCCTCCACTCGGCAAGCCTGGATCAACGGCTGGCGGGAGGGCCGTGGTGACAATTGGGACGGACTGACCGGTACCGCCGGCATCCACAGACTCAACGAACTTCACGCCGTCGGCTGAAACAGGATCACCCCGACTTCACCAGACCGTCCCATCCGGGCGGTGGGCGAGAGCCCGAGGGCCCCTCCGGGGCCCTTTTTTATGACCTTCAGTCTTTACTTCGGCAGCGAGGCGATGGCATCCACCGCCTCGCGAATCAGCGCCGGTCCCTTGTAGATGAACCCGGAATATATCTGCACCAGGCTGGCGCCAGCGGCGATCTTTTCCGCCGCGTGCGCCCCCTCGGTGATGCCACCGGCGGCGATGATGGGCAAACGCCCCTTGAGCTCACCAGCCAATACACGCACGGTGTGGGTGCTCTTCTCGCGCACAGGCGCACCGGACAGACCGCCAGCCTCCGTGCCGAACGGCAGATTCTCGACTCCCTCTCGGCTCAGGGTAGTGTTCGTCGCGATCACCGCATCCATGCCAGTCTCGACCAGCGCCTGGGCCACCTGCACGGTTTCCTCGTCGCTCATGTCCGGGGCGATCTTGATCGCCAGCGGCACGCGTTTGCCATGCTGTACGGCCAGATCTTCCTGACGCAGCCGCAGGGCTTCGAGCAACTGCTTGAGCTGGTCGCCGAACTGCAGGCTGCGCAGGCCCGGGGTATTGGGCGAGCTGACGTTGACGGTGACGTAGCTGGCGTGGGCATAGACCTTGTCCAGGCCGATCAGGTAGTCATCTACCGCGCGCTCGACCGGAGTATCGAAGTTCTTGCCAATGTTGATGCCCAGAACGCCCTTGTACTTGGCACTCGCCACACGGGCCAGCAGATGATCGACACCATGGTTGTTGAAGCCCATGCGATTGATGATCGCAGTGGCTTCAGGCAGGCGGAACAGACGCGGCTTGGGGTTGCCCGGCTGCGGACGCGGAGTCACGGTGCCGATCTCGACGAAGCCGAAACCGAGTTGGGCGAAGCCATCGATGGCGTCGCCGTTCTTGTCCAGGCCGGCGGCCAGTCCTACCGGGTTGGGGAACTCCAGGCCCATTACCTTCACGGGCAACTGGCTCGGCGGCCTACATACGAGGCCGTTCAGGCCCAAGCGCCCGCCGGCACCGATCAGATCGATGGACAGCTCGTGAGAGGTTTCGGGGGCAAGACGGAACAGCAGCGCGCGTGCCAGGTCGTACATGGGCTGATTGGCTCGGATTAGGATGACAGTGGGAGGCAGGGCGCGATTATAGCCATCAGCACTAGCCTCCGGCGAGGCAAGGGAGTAATAAGGAACACCGAAAATCAACTACCGCAGCTGTCGCAGGTCGACCAGCTTGCCATTTGTAGTGAATTCCAGCTCGAACACACCATGGATACCCTCATGGCTGAGGAATGGACGCAGATGATAGGCAGGCAGACTGACCTTGCGGCCATCTCGGCTGTAGAGCAGGACCCGATTGGCGTGCCCCTGGTACACGGCCAGAAAGCGCTCCGCAGATAAGGCAATATCCAGCACCATGCTGGGCATGGAGGCATCCTCGAAAATGATCGGCACCATTCTGCCACAGCCGGCAGTAGCAACTCTCGGATACCTTTTTCACCCGCACAGCGCTAGTGCGCCCCATCAAAGGCTCTGCCACACTGAACGGGTAGTACCCGGAGTCAGCCGTCAGTGAGTCTGTCCGAATCCTTCACCATCGCCTCGCGTCTTTCCGCTTTGGCCCAGCGTCTGGGGCTGAAGGGGCGCGGACCGCGTGTGGTGTTCGAGCGAGCACGCAGCCTGCGTTTGCCGTTCAAGCCATTGCCCATCCCGACACCGAGCATCTGGTGGCAGGCTGGCCTGCCCCTGCACCGCCTGGCCGATCTGCCGCGAGACGCCCTGTCGGGCCCCGTCCAGGAAGACAAGGCAGCCGCACGAACCGTGCTGATGGGGGTGGTGGAGCGGGAGGTGGTGCATCTCGACGACTTCGACCTACGGACCATCGATGGACTGTGTGGGGCTCCACTGGAGGGTGCAACGCACCTGAACAGCTTCGAAGAGCTCGCCGCCAGCCCGCTCGGCCGCAGCATCCGTATCATCAGCTATAAGGATTTCCTCAAGACCATCAGCCAGGCCATGCCACGATTTCTGGCCGCCGAAGCCATCGAGCTCCGCCAGGCCAGCTGGCACGGCGAGCGCCTCTTCTGGCGCGGAGAACAACAGGGTGCGGTATTCGCCTGTGCCATCGCCTACGCCCGGCTGCGCGGCCTCGAAGTGACCCTGCCGGCCGACCTGGTTCGCTACCGACTCAGCGTTGCGGGACTGGCCGAGCTACGCAATCGCTACCACATGGCCGCCATGCCTGCGCAGGCATGGAGCGAGCCCGCCTTCATGAGTCTGCTGCTTGATCATGGCCTGCCCTACTCCCGCCTGTCGCTGCTGCGTTACCCGGACGCCCCCGAGTGTCTCCTGCTACCGAAAAACTCCGAAGAAGCCAACGCGCTGGGTGAAGGTCTGCGTCTGGCTGGAGCACCGGATGTGATCGACTACCTGGAAGCGCTGCATCAGCGCATCGCCAGCTGACTCACTGGAAACGAAGGGACTTGGAACCGACCAACCCGAGGGTTGGCCGGCATTCACAGCGCTCAGATCCGGCTGGCGACCTGAGCGTCGAGACGGACTTCCTGGGTCACGCCCCAACCGTCCATCACTCCGCCAAGAGGCGCCACCAGTGCCTCCAGATCCTGCTCGAAATCGCCGATGCCGGCGTGGGTGGCATACATCACCTTGCTCACCTGCAGGTGCCAGGCACCGTCATCCCGGACGCTGACCTGCGCATTCAAAGACTCACCACGAAACTGCCTTGCCGCCTCTCTGGCCCGATTCTCATTCGGGAAGATGGCGTAGAACTCGATGGGGTGGAAACGGGCGAAATCGAAACCGCCCTCTTTCATGCGGCGCAGAACATTAGTGCTGACATCATCGTGGAAGGCTGTGCTCATATCAAAGACCTCCTCTCAGGCGATGGATTGACCGCAGCCGCCAGCGGCGGCCTTGCGACACCGTTGGGTGCCGCCCGAGAACCAGGCAGGTGCTGCCTGATCTGTCATGACGGGCATGAATGCCCGAGGACGGCTGGCTTCGCGAATGCAAGCCAGGACCGACCTCACATGAGGGTAGCGCCTGATCGGCTGCTGTGCCCAGACATCGACTGCCGGTAATGACGGGCGGCTCAGTCCCGGGACAGCCAGCCCATCACGGCACGGTTGATCGAAGGTGGTGATACCTGCCCGGACCAGTACAGGAGGCGGAACATCCAGTGGATGGTGCGGTGCACCCGTGGCGAGCGTACCTGTCGCCAGGCAGCCTCGGCTACGTCCTCGGCACGCAGCCTGACGCCCAGGCGACGCAGGGCCGGAGGCGTGAAGCTCTGGCTATCGACCATGGGCGTGGCGACGAACGGCGGCATCAGCTCGCCGACACGAATGCCGTGCCGCCGCCATTCCAGCTCCAGCGCCTCGGTCATCCCGCGCACCGCAAACTTGGAGGCTGAATAGCTGACCATATGCGGCGTGCCATACAGCCCCGACGCCGACCCCATGTTGATCACCTGCCCCCTCGCCGCCTTCAGGTAGACAAACGCGGCATGGGTGACCTGCAACAGACCGAACACGTTGATCTGCAGGACTCGGGCATGCTCGTCCAGGTCGATCTCCTCGAACAACCCGAAACGCAGCACACCTGCGCAGTTGAACAGCACATCCAGCCGCCCTTCTTCGCCACAGAAACCCACCAACGCCTGCCGCACCGCCTCGCCATCGGTAACATCCAATGCCTTGTGCCATGCGCCGCCCAGCTCCAAAGCCAACGCCTCGAGCGGCTCCGCGCCGACATCCAGCAGGCCGACTCGCCACCCACGCGCATGAAACAGCCGGGCACTGGCCGCCCCAATGCCTGAGGCAGCGCCGGTAATCAGAATGCTCTTCATCGGCAGCCCTTCTCCGCCAGGAATTTGGCAACCCGGCGCAGCGCCAGGGCAGCAACCTCCAACAGGCCAGCGTTGATCTGGAAAACATGCCACTGCCCTGGATACACCTCCAGACGTAGATTCAAGCCATCGTGCTCGCGCAGCTTCAGGCTCTGGGTCAACAGGTGCTCATCCTCGCCAACCTGCACCATAAGCGGCGGCAGGCCCGACAGGTCCGCCTGCAGGGGCGAGAGCAACGGCAAGCGTCGATCTATGTCTGGTGGGCAATAGGCATCCAGGCCTTGGCTCAGCCAGGCGTAGCTGAGCAGCGGATCGCCGGCCCCCGGCTCATGCCAGGTCGCGCCACTCAGGTCGGTGACGGGCGAGAGGCAGACCAGCGCCGCAGGCAACGGCAGACCTGCGTCGCGCAAACGCAACGCGGTACTTAGCGTCAGCTGCCCGCCCGCCGAGTCGCCGGCGATGACGATGCGCTCGGCCGGGTGCCCCTGAGCCAGCAGCGCCTGGTAGGCCGCCAACGCATCATCGGCCGCCGCCGGCCAGGGATGCTCGGGGGCCAGGCGATAATCCAGAGCGCACACCTTCAATCCCGCAAGTCTCGCCAACGCGGTGGTGATGGCCCGGTGGGTGCGTGGCGAACCGATCATGAAAGCGCCACCGTGCAGATAGAGCATCATCCAGCCGTTATCCTGCTGCGGTACCAGCCACTCGCAGGGCAGACCGCCGATCACATCTGGCTCGATTCTCACCCCACCCGCCCGCGGCGCAATCGAGGTGGCCAAACGTAGCGCCACGCGTTGCAGACGCGGCGGCACCCGAGGATGCATACCGGTACGAAAAACCATGCGGGTGCAGATGCGCAGCAGTCCGCTGAGCAAGCGCTGGCCCGCGCCCGGCACAGGCAGGTCAGCGGACCAGTTCATAGTCGCTCCACTGCGGCCGACGGGTGTGATTGCGGTAGCTGAAGGTGAATCCGGCCCAGTTATTGGTGTGTTTGCCGGCCGCATTCTTGTACCAACTGCTGCAACCCTGCTCCCACACCGACTGACCGATATCGTGCTGCACCTGGCGATTCCAGGCATCCTGCACATGGCGCCGCACGTCCAGGTAGCGCACGCCCTGGTCGAGCTTGGTCAGGCAATCCAACACATAGGGGAACTGGCTCTCGAGCATGTAGATGATCGAGTTGTGGCCCAGGTTGGTGTTCGGCCCATAGAGGATGAACAGATTGGGGAAACCACTGACGCTGATGCCCTTGTAGGCCTCGGCACCGTCGCGCCAGGCCTGGTTCAGGTCCAGCCCGCCCAGGCCGCGAATGCGCATGGGCGCCAGGAAGTCACTGGCGGCAAAACCGGTACCGTGGATGAGCACGTCCACCTCGCGCTCCACGCCATCGGCCGTGACGACGCCCCGCTCGGTCACCTCGCGAATCGCCTCGCTCACCACCTCCACCTGCGGCTGCTGCAGCGCTGGGTAGTAGTCGTTGCTGATCAGGATACGCTTGCAACCCAGCGGATAGTCCGGCGTCAACTTGGCCCGCAATGTCGGGTTCGGCACCTCACGGGCCAGGTGACGCAACACCAACTGACGCTGCAGCTTCATCACCCAGGGCCAGAGGAAGAACGCCACGCCGCGCACCTCGTGGTACAGGTACTGCCAGGCCCGGTCGAGCTTCTGCGTCCAGGGCCAGCGTTTCATCATTGTCAGTTCGAAGGGCCGGTAGGGGCGGTCCGGCTTGGCCATGACATAGGCAGGCGTACGCTGGAACAGGTGCAGACGTCCTACCTTCGGCACGATCTGCGGCACGAACTGGATGGCACTGGCGCCCGTGCCGATCACCGCCACTCGCTTACCGGTCAGATCGACATCGTGGCGCCAGCGCGCCGAGTGGAAGCTCTCACCGGCGAAGTGCTCCAACCCCGGCAGCTTGGCGTAGAGCGGGCGGTTGAGCTGGCCACAGGCACTGATCAGCGCCCGCGCGCTGAACTCGGCGCCATCAGTGGTGGTGACCCGCCACAGCGCGGCAAGCTCGTCGAACCTGGCCTCCGCCACTTCGCTGCGGCAACGAACGCGCGACGCCAGTTGGTGGTTGTCGATGCATTGGCGCACGTAGGCGAAGATTTCCGGCTGCGGAGCATAACGACGGCTCCAGTCGAGCTTGGGCTCGAAGGAAAACGAATACAGGTGCGAGGGCACGTCGCAGGCCGCGCCGGGGTAATGGTTGTCGCGCCAGGTGCCTCCGGGCTCATCGCCCTTTTCGAGGATCAGGAAATCCTCGTGGCCCTGCCTTCTCAGCAGCATCGCGAGGCCCAGGCCGGCAAAGCCGGCACCGATGATCAGCACGCGCAGGGGTGCCGGTTCGGGAGTCTTGTTGTTCATTGTTCTCTCCGTGAGCCGCCAGTATTGCGGATGAACGGATGCTACCCACTCCCTACGTCACGGTTTATGGCATAGTCGGCCAAAAAATTGTGACTTTCGGACAAGCCATGCCTCGCACCCGCCGCAGCGCCATCAGCGTGCAGCTCCTGACCCAGTACGCCGTGGACCAGGGACTGTCCATCGCCACCTGCCTGCACGGCACCGGCCTTGACTGGCGCCTGCTGGCCGACCCCGGCGCCGAGGTCGATCCCGAGCAGGAGCTGCAGCTGGTGCGCAATCTGATAAGCGCATGCGGTGCACCCCCTGGATTCGGCCTGCCCCTGGGCCGACGCTACCAGCTCAACAGCTATGGCATCTGGGGGTTCGCCCTGCTCGCCAGCCCAACCTACGGCGCCGCCGCTCGCCTCGGCCTGCGCTACCTCGACCTGACCTATGCCTTCCACGGCATGCACCTGGAAGAGCACGGGGAGGAAGTGCACCTGCTGCTGGATGATCGGGACATACCGCAGGAGCTGCGCGGCTTTCTGCTGGAGCGCGATCTGTCGGGGATGCTCCAGGTGATGCGCGAACTGTTCGGCGATGAACCGCCCCTGCTGCGGATGGAACTGCGTCTGCCCATGCCGGACGATGCGAGTGTCTACCTGAACGAACTCGGTCTGCTGCCGCTGTTCGAGCGAGCCGAAAACCGCTTCGTCTTCCCGCGTCATCTGCTCGACCTGCCGCTGGCCGGCGCCCATCCCCAGGCCGCTCAGTTGTGCGAGGAGCAGTGCCAGCGCCTGTTGGCCAAGCGTACGCTGTGTGGCGGCCTGGCCGGACGGATTCGCGGGTTGCTGGTCGAACGACCCGGCCGCCTGCCGGACATGGAGCAGGTGGCGACCAGCCTGAACATGAGCTCACGCACCCTGCGCCGCCGCCTGGACGATGAAGGCAGCAACTTCCGCCTGCTGCTGGACGAAGTGCGCCAGGCCCTCGCCGAAGAACTGCTGGCTACCGGCGGCCTGACGCTGGAGGAAATCGCCGAACGCCTCGGCTACGGCGAAACCTCCAACTTCATCCACGCCTTCAAGCGCTGGAAAGGCGTAGCGCCGCGCCAGTTCCAGCGCGGCGCCTGAGCGCTACTGCTCCGCGCGAACAGCGCTGCCCCCCACCGCACCGGCGGTATTCTGCAGCAGGCTCTTCGTCGCCACCTGCAGGAACGCCTCCAATCGCTTCTGCAGAGCCTGCTGCTGGGCGTCGCCCTGCAGTACCTCGACCCTGCGCTCCCCGAGGTCGTAGCGGTACAGCTTGGCCGGCTGATCCTTCGGTTGCACCAGAATCTTCTCGCCACTGACGATGGCCACCGTCTGGTCGCTACCGGATGGCTTGATCACCCCGACACCCTGATCACCCTCCGGCAGCCCGAGCAGATCGCGCCCCCAGCACTGCTGGCGAGTCTCACCGCCCAGACGGGCCATGATGGTTGGCACGACGTCGATCTGGGTGCCGACAGTATCGCGGCGCTCGCCGAACTTCTCACGGATACCCGGAGCGATCAGCAGCAACGGCACGTTGTGGCGGAACAGATCCATCTCGGTAAGCTGCTCCGGGCTGCTGAAACCATGATCGCCAACAACCACGAACAGGGTGTTCTTGTAGTACGGCGACTGCCTGGCCTTGTCGAAAAACTGACCCAGTGCCCAGTCGGAATAGCGCATGGCGGTGAGGTGCTGGTTGAACGATCCCCTGTCGGTCACCGGAGGCATCGGCAACTGTTCCGGCAGCGCGTAGGGCGTGTGGTTGGACAGGGTCTGCAGCAGCGCATAGAACGGCTTGTTCGGGTCCAGCTTGGCCAATTCTGCGGCCCCGCGGTCGAACATGTCCTGGTCGGAGACGCCCCAGGTCGGGTCGATGAACACCGGATCGACGAAGTCCTCGCGGCCAATGAAATTGCGCATGCCCTGGTTGCTGAAGAAACCGGACTGGTTGTCCCACTGGAAATTGCCGTTGTAGACATACAGGTCGTCGTAGCCACGCGCACTGAGCTGTTGTGGCAGGCCGGAGAACTGGTGGCTGCCCTCTGGCGTACGCATCAGGTATTCGAAGCTAGGCAGGTTGGGGAAGCAGGCCATGGTGGCGAACATGCCCTGGTGGGTGTGCGTGCCGTTGGAGAAGAAACGGGTGAACAGCAAGCCCTCCTGGCTCAGACGGTCGAAGTTCGGCGTAATGCCGGCATCGCTGCCCAGGGCACCGACCCAGCGGCCGGCGAAACTCTCCATCAGGATCACCACCACGTGCTTGATCGGCAGCGTGCCTTCGATCGGCGGCGTGGAGTCGCGGCGGATTGCGGCACTGTCGGCATCGACCAGCACGTCGTGCTCGCCGAGCAGCATGTCCCGTACCGTCTGCAGTGCCTCGTCCTCAGGCAGCGTGGCTTTCCAGGCGTTGTCGCGGTGACTGGAGAAACTGTTCTCGGCCGCATCGACCAAGGTCAGAACACCGTTCAGTCCCAGATGGTTGGCGAACATCGAGTCGGTGGTGAAGGCATCCCCCCAGCGCAGCGGCGGACCCTGCTTGAGCGTGCCACGTGCGCAGATCACCGCAACCAGCAGGCAGAGGAAGAACACACCGAGACGCCAGTACCAGGCCAGTGCTGGTTTGGCTCGGCGCGGCCGGGTAGCCCCCTCCAGCCAGTGGAAGAGCATGCCCAACGCCAGCGTCGCCAAAGCCCAGGCCGACAGGTAGCGACCGACCGGGAAACCATGCCAGAGCATGCTCGACACAGTGGCCAGATCCTCCTCCAGATACTGGAAGACCAGGCTATTCAGACGCTGATGAAACTCGCGATAGAAATCCAGCTCGACCACGCCGAGCAGCAAAGTAAGGCTGGCCGCTACCGTCAGCCAAACTACATGCGCGTTGCGCGCGGCCATGGCGCGCGGACTGAGAAGAGAAAGCAGCAGAGGCGCCACGGCATACACCACCACCCGCAGGTCGAAGCGCAGACCATTGAAGAAGGCCTCGAACAGGTCGCCGCGGCTGACATCGGCGATCAGTTCATTGTTGTGATGCAACAACGCCAGACGCAACGACGAATACATCAGCATCAACACCAGCGCACTGGCGAGGGTGAAGATCAGGTGGCTGGTGACGTTGGGTTGCAGGCGGGCAACGGGAATGGCGGCGGAACGGGTGGCGTCCACTGAAAGCATGCTAGGGAAGTCCAGTCTCTGAAACGGAAGGCATTGAGTTGATTGCGGAATTGTCCGATCCAGCAAGTGAAAATTCCGTTCACGAAGCAGCTCATACGGCTCCTCAACGAAACCACGAGGGTGCTACCCCTCCTCTAGCGGCACTTCCGCCAAGACCCTGCTGGAAAACGGTATTTCCCGGACGTTGTTGACCTTGGTCAGGCCTTCGCAACACGGAGTCGGTCTGCATAACCGCGTTTTCGGTTATCTTCCCGCTGCCCTGTTGTTTGTTCCCAAAGGATGTAACGAATGCTCGACGCAGAAATCGCCAAACAGCTGATCGTGGGAAGGTCCTGGCATCACGACTTCGAAATCGTGCCGGGGCTGTACACCCAAGGTAACTACAACCCTACCGGCTTGTGGAAGGAGCTTGAGCTGCCCGAGGACATGGATGGCATCAGCCTAGCCGATGTCGGCGCATCCAACGGCTTCTTCAGTTTCGAAGCCCATCGCCGGGGTGCGCGCGTCACGGCATTCGATTTCCGCCACAAGGACAACTCCGGGTTCGGTCTGGCCCAGTACATCAATGGCCTGGAAGACATCGAACACCATCATGCCAATGTGCTCGACATTTCCCACCAGCAGTACGGCAAGTTCGATGTCGTGCTGGCCCTGGGCCTGCTCTATCACGTATCAGACCCCTATCTGGCGCTGGCGAACTGCGCTGGTCTGTCTCAAGACCGCCTGCTCATCGAATCCTACTGCATCGACGCATTACTTCCAGGTCAGCTCGCCGACGAGCCCGTGATGCGCTTCATTCCCGATGGCAGCCGCTTCCCCGAGCATGGTCAGGTAAACGCCGATCGCAGCAACTTCTGGGGTTTCACTTCGAAATGCCTGAAGCTCATGCTGGAAGATGTCGGGTTTTCCGTTGAGCGCATGAATGTGCGCGGCGAACGGGTCTTCATCGATGCACGCCGCCAGCTCCCCAACGAACGTGGCACCCGATTGAACATGGCATACAAGACTGCCCAGGCAACCCCTCGTGGCGAAGAGCCAGACGATCCTCAGGCATGGAAGATCTTCTGACCCGCCCGAATCCCCGCAAAAGCCAGGAGATGGACAATGCACCAGCACCACAGCATCAACTACCTGGAAATACCCTGCCGCGAGCCCGAAGCGAGCAAGGTCTTCTTCGCCAAAGTATTCGGCTGGGCCTTCACTGACTATGGCCCGGACTACACCTGCTTTATCGGAGCAGGTATCGACGGAGGCTTCTTTCGTTCGCAGCAGGACTTCTCCAGTGACCGCGGCTGCCCACTGATCGTGCTGTACAGCGCGGACCTCAATGCCACCCAGAACTCGGTCGAAGCGGCTGGAGGGCAAATCCTCAAGCCGGTGTTCGCTTTTCCAGGTGGCCGACGCTTTCACTTCGCCGATCCCAGCGGCAACGAGTACGCCGTCTGGTCGGAATAAGGCGACTTATTCGCCTTTTCAGGCGGCGAAACAGCCGTTTTCGACGCTTTATCGTCAACTGTTCGCCGTCACCTCTTTGACTGGGTAAGCTGGTTGCAGGCGAAATGCCACCAGAGAGTTTGCACACTCAAGGCGCTGTGATCTTCGCCGATATGCTCGACAACTAATAAGAATGGAGCCAACTCCCATGCAACAAGGGCTGTTAGCCACGCTCGTGCCTCAGACCGAGCAGAATCACAGTGATCAGTTGCTGAGCCGCATGCTTGCCTTCTTCTGTCTATGCGGCATTGCCATCGGCCTCTACAGCGGTATCAAGTGGGGCCGCCTGGGCAACGATGCTCTTGTGCAAGGCTCCCTGCTACTGATCATCGGCATGCCCATCGCCTTGCTGGTCCTTCGCCAGGCCTGGCTGCCCGCTCGTGGGGCGGCCAACTTCGCCATGGCGCTGATCAGCAGCTACGCCATGATCCTCATCTACCAGCTCGGCGGGCTGCACTCCGCACACATTTTCTGGCCACTGGTGGTGATCGGTTTTGCCTACTTGCTGTTGGGTGGGCGCAGTGCCGCCTTCTGGGGGCTGTTGCAGCTGGTCTTCGTGTTCTGGCTGATCCGCCTGGACCGTACCGGTGCCACCCTGCCCCAGTTCGAGCTGAGCCCCCGCGATGCCATGGTCAACGAATACTCCGGCTACCTGCTTCCCGTGATCACCATGTGGCTGGCTCAGTGGTACAGCGCGCGCATGCGCCAGGAGGCACTGGACGGTGCCCAGCAGCATCTGGAAGAAGCGGAGCGGGTCGGCAAGAGTGCCACTGCTGGCAGTCAGCAACTGGCCACTCTGCTCGACGAAGTGCGCCATAGCGCTGGCGATCTGCGTCAGCTTTCGCAGCAGCTCTATCGCACGCTCGACAGCATGCGCCAGCGCTGCCAGAGCATAGACGGCGACGTGCAGCAGCAAGCCGACGCCATGCAGCAGCTCGATCTGGCGGTACATGACGTGCTCGCCAGCCTGGCACAGAGCACCGCACATATGCAGCAACTGAGCCAGGACACTCAGCACAGCAGCAGCCAGGTCAATGCCTGCGCCAGCCGCATGCAACAGGCCCAGGACAGCATGCAGGCCATACAGTCGAGCAACCAGCGCATCGCCGAATCCATGCAGATGATCAGTGCCATTGCTCAGCAAACCAATCTGTTGGCACTCAACGCAGCCATCGAGGCGGCACGCGCTGGAGAGCACGGCCGTGGCTTCGCCGTGGTAGCCGACGAGGTGCGCTCGCTGTCCCAGCGCAGCAACCAGACCGCCGATACGGTGCAGAGCGTACTCGGTCAATCCGAGCAGACGGTCAACACCGGCGCCATCCAGGTCAGCGAGGTCGGTGATGCCCTGGTCGAGAACGCCACGCTGACCGCCAACCTGTCCAGCGCCATCCTCGACCACAGCGAGGCCCTGGACAAGGCACACAGCCAACTGGTGAAAGTCCGCGACCATAGCGCCGCGCAGCGCGAGGCCAGCCAGCACCAGCGGGCCGCCACCGCCGAACTGCTCGATGCCCAGGAGTCGCTGGTGAACCTTGGCGAGCGTCTGGACCAGCTGTCCCAGCAGCTGCACCAACGGGTCGAACAGCGCTGAGCCTGCCGCGTACCGCCAGGCGACTTAGCCTGGCCCTGCTGATGCTGCTGATCGGTGCAATCGCCACAGTAGCACTGCAGATCGCCTGCTACACACCTGAGCCTGCCCCAGCCAAGGTCGATGCAGCCATCGTGCTCGGTGCAGCCGTATGGCAAGGCCAGCCTTCCCCGGTGTTCGAGGAACGAATCAAGCACGGCATACAACTGGTGCAGAGCCAGGCCGTGGATTATCTGATTCTCACCGGCAGTGTCGGTGCCGGAGATATCCACGCCGAGTCCGCCGTTGCCTATCAATACGCCCTTGCGGCCGGTGTGCCGCCTCAGCGGATGCTGACCGAGGCAACCTCGACCGTCACTGCCGAGAACCTGGCCGAGGCCTGTGCGTTGATGAAACAACATCGGCTCGGCAATGCCCTGATCGTCAGCGACCCGCTGCACATGAAACGTGCGATGACGCTGGCAGAGGACATCGGCCTTGCAGCCTACGCCTCCCCAACTCCCACCAGCCGCTACCGCAGCTGGAACACCAAGGCCAAGTCGCTGGCCTACGAGACCTTCTTCTACCTCACCCATCTCGTCAGCCGGCTCGCAGGCTCCACGCCACACTGCGCCAGCTGACCGACCTCTTCAGCCTCTAAGGCGCGACCTTGAGCTTCGCATGCCGAAACATCCCGGCACAGTGCCAGGCTTTCTTGACGGCAGGCAGTTGTCCTACAACTGCCGTTTTCCCACCGTCAGGAGTTCCCCATGCCACGGTTAAGCCACACCCTGTTGTTCGCCTCTCTGCTAGCGAGCAGCGCCCTCGCCCAGGCCGCCACGCCCAGTTATGGGGAACAGCTGGAAGGCTTCGACTACCCACATCCACAGCAGCGTTTCGAGTTCCAGTCCCAGGGCCAGACCCTGTCCATGGCCTATATGGATGTCGCCGCCAAGGGTCAGGCCAACGGTCGTACCGTGGTGCTGCTGCATGGTAAGAACTTCTGCGGCGCCACCTGGGAGCAGACCATCACCACCCTGACGGACAAGGGCTACCGAGTGATCGCACCAGACCAGATCGGCTTCTGCGCCTCGAGCAAACCCCGCGGCTATCAGTTCAGCTTCAACCAACTGGCCTTGAACACCCAGGCGCTGCTGGACAAGCTCGGCGTCAGCCAGGCTACTGTGGTCGGTCACTCCATGGGCGGCATGCTCGCCGCACGTTTCGCCATCAACCATCCACAGAGCGTGCAACAGCTGGTGTTGGTCAACCCCATCGGCCTGGAGGATTGGCAAGCGCAAGGCGTTCCGTACGCCAGTATCGATCAGCTCAACCAGGGTGAGCTGAAGGCCAACCACGAAAGCATCAAGAACTACCAACTGCGCTTCTACTACAACGGCCAATGGAAACCGGAGTACGACCACTGGGTGGACATGCAGGTCGGCCTTTACCACGGCAAGGGCCGCGAGATCGTCGCCTGGAACCAGGCACAGACCGCCGACATGCTGTTTACGCAGCCGGTGATCCACGAATTCGGCCGCATTCAGGCTCCGACCCTATTGCTGATCGGCGGCAAGGACCGCACTGCACCCGGCGCCAACCGGGCGCCCAAGGAAGTGGCCGAGCGCCTGGGCAACTACCCGGAACTGGGTCGCAAGGCCAAGGCACTGCTGGCCAAGGGTACGCTGGTGGAGTTCCCCGAATTGGGGCATTCGCCGCAAGTCGAGGCTCCGGAACGCTTCCACCAGGCGCTGCTGGAGGGTCTGGCTCAGCAGTAATTGTCTGGACATGAAAAAGCCGGCTCGACGCCGGCTTTTTTTGTGCTGCGTGCAGCCTAGCGATCAATGATCTGTCCGCGCATGGGTGCCAGGCGCGCCAGCAGGCCATTCTGCGCCGGAACCGGAATGTGCTCGGCATCCATCGCGTCGATCAGGTCCTCGACCAACGCATTGAAGTCGCCGCGATCGATGTTCAACCCCTTGTGGCTTTCCTCCATGCTGTCACCGGTGTATTCGCAGGGGCCACCTGCCTCGACGCAGATCTGCTCGACCAGCTTGTCACGCAGGCGCTCGATGTCGATATCCTGAAAGTGGTGGGAGATACGTGGATTGCGCGCCGAATTCAGCAACATGCCCTCGACGATACGGGTGATCCCTGCACGCTCGCCGAGGGCGCGATACAGGCTATCGCCCTTCGGCGGCTGGTTGGCACAGGAGGCAAGCAGGAAAACCAGCAGCAGCGACAACACGCGCATTTTCAGAAACTCCCCTGCAGCGACAGGTAAACTCCGTCCTGGTTGTCCAGGCTGGCGATCTCGCCGAGCCTGGCATAGGCCAGCACCACCGCCAGGTGCTTGTTGGGGAAATAGCCTACAAACACGTCCGACCAGTCGCTCTCGCCTGCGAAGCTCAGGTTGTCCGGCTTCTCCCGATACTCCACACCCACTGCCCAGCGCGGGTTGAGCAGCACCGCGACGGAGCCTTCCTTGAGCACCGAATGCTCGTCGCGACGGTCGCCACCGAAGCCCAGCAGCCCCTGCTCGTTGGCCCGGCTGTAGCGCAGGTTGCCGTTGACCAGCAGGTTGTAGCCGAACGCCGCACCAAGGAACAGGCGACTAGCGGCCAGGTAGGCCTCGGTATCTTCGTCACGCTGGGCGCCAACCAGGCTGGGGACCAGGAAATCGCGCTGGCGTTTGTGTTCGAGCCCCAGGGATACCTGCGGCAGGCGATCGTAGATCAGGTCGCCGAACAGGCGCACCTTCAGGCCGAGAATGTCCTGACTGAGGCTGTTATCCGGCAGGCTCAGGTCCCGCGCCAGGGTGCCCAGATCGAAACGCTGGCGGGCGTAGGACAACTCGACGCGATTGCCATAAGACACGGCCAGGCCACCGACATCGAGGCGGTAATCACCAGTCTCCACTCGCGTCAGAAAACTGGTCGCGCCCCATTCGCCCTCTTCTCCATAGCCGGCGATAACCGCCCAGGGCACGATGCCGCCGCCGGCCGCACCGTCAATACTGGTGGCGCCGCCGGTGGCCAACAGACGCCCCTGCTCCGCGAACGCCGTGACAGGCAGCAAACTGCAGAAGAGAAGGATCAGGCGTTTTCGCATGCTCAGAATACCTTTGCCAGGAGTGAGCTCTGCCACTGCCGCAGCCAGTCTTCGAAGGCCGCCGCCGGCATGGGTTTGCCAATCAGATAGCCCTGGGCGGTATCGCAGCCCCAGCGCGCCAGTAGTTCCAATGTAGACGCATGCTCCACCCCCTCGACGACTACCTTGAGGCCCAGGCTGTGGCTCATCTCGATGGTGGAACGGACAATCACTGCATCCTCGCTATGCTCGCCCAGTTCGCGAATGAAGGACTGATCGATCTTCAGCTCCTGCACCGGCATGCGCTTGAGCTGGGCCAGCGACGAATACCCGGTACCGAAGTCATCCACCGATAGCTGGATACCGCATGCCCGCAGCCTATGCAGCACTTCGAGGGCAAGCTGCTGATCGCGCATCATCGCGCTCTCGGTAATCTCGAACACCAGTTGCTCGGCAGCCAGCCCCTGAGCGACCAGTTGCTCCTCGACACGTGCGGCGAGACCGAGGTCAGCGAGATCCTCTGCGGAGATGTTCAGCGACACCTGCATGTTCACACCGCGGTCATTCCACTCGCGCAACTGGCGCATCGCCTCGCCGATCACCCAGGCGGTCAGCAGCTGGATACTGCCCGTCCGCTCCGCCAGGGGAATGAACTCCCCTGGGGAAACCATGCCGTAATGCGGATGGTTCCAGCGCAGTAGCGCCTCGGATTGCTCCACCGTGCGACTGCCGATTTCGAGCTTCGGCTGATAGTAGAGCACCAGCTCACCGTGTTCGGCGGCGTAGCGCAGATCGCGTACCAGCCGGATCTGGCGCTGGTGGGCATCATCACGGCCCTCCTGATAGATCTCCAGCCGGCCGGAGCTCTGCGCCGCGTCCTGCATCGCAATGACAGCCCGGCGTAGCAGGTCGTCGGGATTATCGCCATGGGCCGGAAAGCTGGCGATACCGATGCAACAGTCCAGCGCCACCCCCACGTTGCCGATGCGCATGGGCTTGAGCAATAGCTGCTGCAGGCGGTCACCGGCCGCAATCGCGCTGTCGGCATTGCTATTCTCGAGAATCAGCAGCATCTCGTCATTGACCATGCGCGCCAGAGTGTCCCCGGGACGCAGCGTGGCCTGCAGGCGCTGGCTGACCTGTTGCAACAGCAGGTCGGCGCCATCCACTCCACAGTTCTCCAGAACCGTGCGGAAATTCACGATACCGATGTACAGCAACGCGGTGGGTCGTGCCGCGCTGATGGCACTACCGAGCCGCTCAAGCGCCAGAGTGCGATTGGGCAATCCTGTAAGCGGGTCGTGCAGGGCGTTGTGCGCCAGCTGCCGCTCACGCTCTGCAATATCCTCCTGCATGCTGGTGAAGGCCTTCGCCAGACTACCCAGCTCATCACGCCGCTGCAGGGTGACCGGAATGCGATAATCGCCCTGACCGATACGCCGAGCAGCGTGCGCCAGCATCTGCACCGGCTGAGCCAGGCTGCGGGCAAGCAGCAGCGCCGCGAGCAGGGAGCCGCACAACGCTGCCAGTGCGATGAGCAGGATGTCATGATCAAGTGGTGCAAATGCTCTCTGCGCCTGGTCCAGCGACTTGTGCAGCAGCGCCACCACCTGATAGTCCCCGGAGCTGGCCAGCGGCCGCCACTCGCTCAGATAACGCTCATCGCTGTCTTCCAGAAGACGGCCGCTGCTGCCCTGTCCCTGTTGCAGAATTTCCTTGCGCAGACGCCCATGCAAACTGGCTGGCAAGGTGCTGAGCCAGCCGGTGGCCGCTCCCCGCTCGATGGAGATCAGCGTGAGCTCTAGGTGCGTGAGCTCACGCAGCTCCTGAGCGAAGGCGTCGTTTATACGAAAGCCCATCACCACGCGCGCGATGGGCAGCGGCGCATTCACTGTCGCCGCCACCAGCAGATAGACCTCTCCCTTGAGCGGAAGCAGAAGTACCTGGCCGGCTTGCCTGGCCACCGACGACGTCAAGCGCTCCGCAGCGGCGCTGCCGATACGCTGATCGCTGCTCACCTGCAGGCTGCCATCGAGAGCCAACAGCAACACGATGTCGGCATTGATGCGCGTGCCATGATTGGCCAGAGCCGAGCGAATAGTGTCATCGTCACCGCTGGCCACGGCTTCCTTGAAGCCGAAGTCCGCCGCCAGCACTTGCACCGCATCGCGCAGCTGGCGGCCGCGTAGCTCAATCAACTGCTCCAGCACCCGACCGCCGACCCCCAGCTCCTCGCGTAGTTGTCCCTGCACCGCCGCACTGGTCGCGGCCTTGACCGAGAAGTACAGGGCCCCGACCACCACCAGCAGGAGAAGGATCAGAACCCCGGCGATACGTGCCTGAAAGCTATGGCTGAACGTCACTCGCTGCCTTCCTGAAAGCCTCGCCAAATGCGCCGGGTTTGGGTGCAGCCGGTGCCAGCACGGTGCCTGCCAGCGCCAGAGCGAAACGCTTGCTGATGCCCGCCGCCGGTACCTCCAGCGTACCGCCCGTGACTGGCAGCATGTTCTCCAGTTGCGGATGCCATAGCGTCACCTCGTAGCTGCCTGCTGGCAGCCCGTCGAGAATCAGCCGTCCCTGCTCGTCGCTGACGGCGAACCAGGGGTCTTCGGTGACATAGATGTAGCCGATCATCCAGTCGTGAATATTGCAACCAAGCACTACCACGCCGGGCTTGTCGAACAGTACAGGCTCGCTCGGAGTGCCCTTGTACAAGCGCAGCTCGAAGCGCTTGGCCGGCGAGAAGGAGTAGACCTGGTGGCGGATGTCATCGCTATTGGGAAACTTCACCGAGGTGCCGCTGTGCACGGCCAGTACGGTGGGCATGAACTGTTTATTACGCTGGTCCATGATCGCCGGCTCGCTGTGAGCCGTGGTCCCCACACCCTTGAGGCTGAGTACGGTGTTGGCCAGGGGCTGGCCCTGGCCATCAACCATTTCTGCCGCCAGACCGGAGGCTGCGGCAGGCCGGATGATGCAGCTCAGGAGCAGAGCCAGGATGAAGAGTTGGCGCTTCATGGCGATGACGTCCACTGCCCGCTGGCGCGGGCGACTGTGCTTCGGGAGTTCTCGCAGCGTAGCCGACAGCCCGGCCAAGTTCACCTCAGGACAATACGCTGCGATCGAAAATGAACCCTCCGGCAGCCTGCGGCCGGTGCTCCAGCAGGTTCTGCGGGCGGCCCATCTTCGGCTGGTTCTTTTCCCCGGTATCGAGGATCCAGCCGTACTGTTTCATCTTCTCCAGACGTCCGCGCAGGGTGGTGTGCTGCACCGCCTGGCCAAGGCAGGCCTGGAATGCGGCCAGCGCCTCGGTCACAGTGAAACGCGGCGCCAGCAGGTAGAGAGGAAGCGAGGTGTATACCGCCTTGCTGGCCAGGCGCTCGGCGGCCTGAGCCACCAGTTGGGCGTGATCGAAAGGCAGCTGCAGCTCGCCCTGTAGCACCTCGCCCAGGGCCACGAAGCGCAGATCATCGCCCTGCAGCTCGGTATCCGGCGCCAACAGAGCCAGGTAGAAGGTGGACAGCGACCAGCCGCGTGGATCGCGCAGCGCGCTGCCCACGGTGGCCACCTGTTCCAGGTGGGCCGGCACGATGCGCGCCTTGTCCTGCAGCGCACGCTCGGCCGCGGCATCCAGGCTGATATCGGCGCAGCGGCCGTTGACCAGCACGCCAGGCAGCGCCCATTCGCCAGCAAACGGCGCCTGGGCGCGGCGGATCAGCAACAGCTCCAGCCCCGCCTCGCCCAGGCGCAGCGCGACGATATCCACCCCGGCCAGCACTTCGGCGGAAGCCATGCCCTCTCCTTCGTAATTTTCAGACTTATTTCATCTTGACGAATAAATCTCGGAGTTTCACCCCGTCGAGATAAAAATCGCTTGCCAACTTATTTCATCAGATGGAATATGTAGTCACCTCAACGGCAACAAGGAATGCCAAGATGAAAATCGCCAGCTTCGACGTCGATGCGCAAAAGGGCTTCACTCCCCTGTGCCCGAACGAGCTGCCGGTTCCCGGCGGCGATGCCATAGCCCCTGCCCTCAACCAGTTGGCCGAACGCGCCGCCATGCGCCTGGGCAGCAAGGACGCGCACAGCCCGCAAGCCGCCTGGGTGGCACCGAGCCACGCGGAGATGCTCAAGCCGTTGCCGCTGGCCAATGCCGACCTGTCCTGGGTCCGCCACTGCGTGCCGGGTACACCGGGCTTCGAGCTGCTCGACGAGCTGCCCGCCCCGCTGGACTACGACTACTTCGTCTGGAAAGGCGTGGAGCCGGACCTGCACCCCTACGGCGCCTGCTACCACGACCTGGCCGAGAAGCGCAGCACGGGCGCCATCGAGTTTCTCCGGCAGAATGGTGTGGAGCGCGTGCTGGTCGGTGGCCTGGCCCTGGACTACTGCGTCAAGACCACTGCCCTGCAACTGCGCCGCGCCGGCTTCACGGTCGATGTCTACCTGCCGGCCTGCCGGGCCATTGCCGAAGACACCGCGAACGCCGCCTGCGCCGAGATGCGCGCCGCCGGCATCGCCCTGCATGCCAGCCTGGATGAGCTGGATGCAGCGCTGAACATGGATGGAGACAACTGAGATGACCGAGAGCGTATTCGCCGAGCGCATCGTGCAGAACCTGCTGGACACCGACTTCTACAAGCTGACGATGATGCAGGCGGTGCTGCACAACTACCCCAACGCCGAGGTGGAGTGGGAGTTCCGCTGCCGCAACAGCGAGGACCTGACGCCCTACCTGGCCGAGATCCGCTACCAGATCGAACGCCTGGCCGAGCTTGAGGTCACCGCCGACCAGTTGGGCTTCCTCGAACGCATCCCGTTCATGAAGGCCGACTTCATCCGCTTCCTCGGCCTGTTCCGCTTCAATCCGCGCCACGTTCAGGCCGGCATCGAGGACGGCCAGCTGTGCATCCGCCTGCGCGGCCCCTGGTTGCATGTGATCCTCTACGAGATCCCGTTACTGGCGATCATCAGCGAGGTGCGCAACCGCTATCGCTACCGCGAAGTGCTGCTGGAGCAGGCCAGCGAGCGCCTGTACGAGAAGTTCGACTGGCTCAAGCGCGAGGCTTCGGCCGATGAGCTGGACGGCTTCCAGGTCGCTGATTTCGGCACCCGCCGGCGCTTCTCCTACCGCGTGCAGGAGCAAATGGTGCGGATCATGAAGCGCGACTTCCCCGGGCGTTTCGTCGGCACCAGCAACGTACACCTGGCTCGTGAGCTGGACCTCAAGCCGCTCGGCACCATGGCCCACGAATGGCTGATGGCCCACCAGCAGCTCGGCCCGCGCCTGATCGACAGCCAGAGTGCTGCCCTGGATTGCTGGGTACGCGAGTACCGCGGCCTGCTCGGCATCGCCCTGACCGACTGCATCACCATGGATGCCTTCCTGCGCGACTTCGATCTGTACTTCGCCAAGCTGTTCGACGGCCTACGCCATGACTCGGGCGATCCGCTGCAATGGGCGGAGAAGGCCATCGCCCACTACGATAAACTGGGCATCGACCCCATGAGCAAGACCCTGGTGTTCTCCGACGGCCTCGACTTCGAGAAGTCGCTGCAGCTCTACCGTGCACTTTCCGGTCGTATCCACGTAAGCTTCGGCGTCGGCACCAAGCTGACCTGCGACATCCCCGGCGTCGAACCGATGAACATCGTGATCAAGATGACCGCCTGCAACGGCCAGCCCGTCGCCAAGATTTCCGACACACCGGGCAAGACCCAGTGCCGCGACGAGAATTTCGTCAGCTACCTGAAACACGTTTTCCGCGTATGAGGACCCAGTCATGAGCAACCGCCAAGCCGAAATCGCCGCCGCCCTCGACGTAGTGCCGCCCTTTGCCGACGAAGCCGCCCTGCTGGCGCAGATCGACAAGCGCAAGGCCTTCATCAAGAACTGCCTGCAGAACTCCGGCCTCAAGGTGCTGGTACTGGGCATCAGCGGCGGCGTCGACTCGCTGACAGCCGGGCGCCTGGCCCAGCTGTCGGTCGAGGAGCTGCGCGCCGAGACTGGAGATTCGGGGTATCGCTTTATCGCCGTGCGCCTGCCCCACGATACCCAGCACGACGAGCACGATGCCCAGGATTCGCTGACTTTCATCCGTGCCGACGAGAACGACACGGTCAATATCGCCGGCAGCGTGCGCGGCCTCGGCGAGCAGGTCGCCCACCTGCAGAAGCTGCCCGATGCCCGCCGCGACTTCGTCAACGGCAACATCAAGGCGCGCATCCGCATGGTCGCCCAGTTCGCCATCGCCAACGCCAACAATGGCCTGGTGATCGGCACCGACCACGCCGCCGAAGCGGTGATGGGCTTCTTCACCAAGTTCGGCGACGGCGCCTGCGACCTGGCCCCGCTGTCCGGCCTGGTGAAAAACCAGGTGCGCGGCATAGCCAAATACCTGGGCGCGCCGCAGCACCTGGTGCAGAAGACACCGACCGCCGACTTGGAAGAGCTACGCCCGGGCAAGCCGGACGAAGAGGCCCACGGCGTGACCTACGCCGAGATCGACGCCTTCCTGCATGGCGAGACGGTCAGCGACGCGGCCTACGCCACCATCGTGCGCACCTACGACAACACCCGCCACAAGCGCGAACTGCCGCTGGTGCCTTGAGCAGGGTTTCAGTGCAGGGCGATTGGCGTGGGTGGCGGCTGGTCCGGAACGGTCGGCACGCCAGGCGGAGGCGGCAAGTCCGGCTCCTGCGGCAAATCCGGCGTATCCGGGTCGGGCTGGCCGGGAATGGCGCCGCTCAGTTGCCAGCCACGCGGGCCGGGTGGAAAGAAGCGGGTCGATGCTGCGTACATGGGATGCCCTCCACGGCAAACTCTGAAGGGTAGAGTCCGCCCCGGCGGAAGAATTCACAGCATTTAGGGTTCGTACAACACGCTGATAGACACCAGCACCGGCTGTTCGGGGTCATCACCCAGGTGATAGTCCGGCGCCGGACCATAGCCCAGCCAGATCTGCCGACCGTTCTTGGTTACTACATCGGAGCGCTCGTCGCCCGCCCCCTCCAGCCCGACCAGGAAGCTACCCACCTGATCACGGGGCATACCCAGGCGCAGCTGCTCGTCGACCACGAAGCCCTCGGGCTGCCCCTCACGCTGCACATCCTGTAGCCAACCGACGAACAACTCGTCGGTGAACTGCGCCACCGCCCAGCAACGCACCTCGCGCAGGCGCTCGCCTTCGAACACCAGCAGCAGTGCATTGCCATACAGCAGACCGTGGCGCCCCTGCTGCAACGGCAGTTCGACGGTCGGCGGACCAAGCCGCTCGACGAAGGAGGCCCTGGCAGCATCCGGCGCCAGACCGAAAACCTCCCCTCCCGTCTGCAAGGTCAACTCGGCACGAACTACGCCGGAGCTGGCCAGTAGCAAAATAACCATCCACTTCAGCATCTTCATCGCCCTCTCCCTGAACTTGCCCTTGTTAGCGGGTACAAAAAAGCCGGGCATAGCCCGGCCTTTCACTCTAGCGCCGATCAGGTCTTCGGCAGGGTCACGCCGGTCTGGCCTTGGTACTTGCCACCACGGTCGGCGTAGGACACTTCGCAAGCCTCGTCGGACTGCAGGAACAGCATCTGCGCCACGCCCTCGTTGGCGTAGATCTTCGCCGGCAACGTGGTGGTGTTGGAGAACTCCAGGGTTACGTGACCTTCCCACTCGGGCTCCAGCGGCGTGACGTTGACGATGATGCCGCAACGCGCGTAGGTGCTCTTGCCCAGGCAGATGGTCAGCACGTCACGCGGGATGCGGAAGTACTCGACGGTGCGGGCCAGGGCGAAGGAGTTTGGCGGAATGATACACACCGGCCCCTTCACATCGACGAAGCTCTTTTCGTCGAAGTTCTTCGGATCGACAGTAGCCGAGTGGATATTGGTGAACACCTTGAATTCATCGGCGCAGCGTACGTCGTAGCCGTAGCTGGAAACGCCGTAGGAAATCAGGCGCTCGCTGCCTTCGGTGCGCACCTGGCGCTCGACGAAGGGCTCGATCATCCCGTGATCCTGGGCCATGCGGCGAATCCACTTGTCCGATTTGATGCTCATGGCGGGAGTCCTGAAGCTATTGGCTGAAAAATGATCGCGCATCTTACCGGAGGCACACTATCGCGCAAAGTGTCGCACCACCGGTCGACGGCCAAGCTGTGCCCCGTTAGGCTGCGCAGCCTTTCAATCAGGAACGGATGCCTTCATGTTCAAGAACCTGACTCCACTGCTCTACCTGAAGCTCAGATCACAGAGCATCAGCGGCCTTCATCTGCCGTCCGGCACGGTCTTCGACGAACCTCCGGTGCTAGCACTGCAAACCATCAAGGGCAAACGCGAAGCCATCGCCGCAGGCCACGCCGCGATGAAACTGAAGGGGCAAACGCAGGTAGAAGTGCTCAATGGTTTCGACCACCCACGCTCACTGCTGGCCGACTTCACCATCGCCGAGAAGACCCTGAAGCTGCTTTTTCTCCAGCTACCCGCCAAATCCCTGCTGAAGCTGGCACCCACGGTGGTCCTGCATCCGCTGGAGCACCTGGAAGGCGGCCTGACGCAAGTGGAGATACGCGGCCTGTACGAATTGTGCCGCAGCGCAGGTGCCAAGCAGGTTCAGCTGTGGATCGGCCGCGAGCTGAGCATCGAGGAACTGCGCTCGCGGCAGTTCCCCACAGATGGCGGATCGCTGCTGACACCCTGAGGCGTCAGTCGTCGCTGATCTCGATGGTCGGCATGGCACCACTACCCAGACCACCTTGGGCGATGCGAGCCCCGACGCTGCGGGCCATCTCCTGGTAGATCATGGCGATCTGGCTCTCGATGTCGGCCACCACGGTCGGTTTGCCGCCGTCGGCCTGCATGCGGATGGCCATGGACAACGGCAACGAGGCCAGCAAGTCGACGCCATACTGAGCCGCCAGCTTCTCACCGCCGCCTTCACCGAACAGGTGCTCGGCATGGCCGCAGTTGCTGCAGATGTGCACGGCCATGTTCTCCACCACGCCCAGTACCGGGATGTTGACCTTGCGGAACATCTCCACGCCCTTCTTGGCGTCCAACAGAGCCAGGTCCTGCGGGGTGGTAACCACCACCGCACCGGCCACCGGCACTTTCTGCGCCAGGGTCAGCTGGATATCACCGGTGCCCGGCGGCATGTCGACGATCAGGTAGTCCAGATCGTCCCAGGCGGTCTGGGTCACCAGCTGCAGCAATGCACCGGAAACCATCGGGCCGCGCCACACCACCGGAGTGTTGTCATCGGTCAGGAAGGCCATGGACATCACCTGCACGCCATGCGCTTCCAGCGGCACGAAGAACTTCTGGTCGCGCACCTTGGGCCGGGTGCCCTCCGGGATACCGAACATGATGCCCTGGCTGGGGCCGTAGATATCCGCGTCGAGAATGCCGACGCGGGCGCCTTCGCGAGCCAGGGCCAGGGCCAGGTTGGCGGCGGTGGTGGACTTGCCCACCCCGCCCTTGCCGGAGGCCACGGCGATGATATTCTTCACCCCGGCTAATGTCGGCACCTGCTCCTGAGCCTTGTGCGCGGCGATGGCTACATCGACCTGTACCCGCGCCGACTCCACGCCGTCCAGGCCTTCCAGGGCCATCTGCAGCATCTGCGCCCAGCCGTTCTTGAACAGCCCGGCGGCGTAGCCCAGCTCCAGGCGTACGGTGACCTTGCCGTCCTGGATATCGACTTCGCGCAGACAACCGGCGCTGACCGGGTCCTGATTCAGATGGGGGTCGGTGAACTGACGCAGGCGGGCTTCTACCGCTTCACGGGTGACGGCGCTCATGAGCAACTCCGAAAGACTGAGCAAAACAGACGGGCATCTTACCGTAGGCAGGAAAGCCGCCGTAGGCCCATTTCGCCGCAGTGGCTATTAGCATCGCAAAGCACGGCGTATTCCCCGCGACACAGGCCCGCGGATGAAAAAAAACGTCCGCACCTTTATAGTGGCCGACTTCCTTCGTAATACCGTCACGGCCCGATCACCATGTCCGAAGCCCGCAAGATTCTCGTTACCAGCGCCCTGCCCTACGCCAACGGCTCGATCCACCTCGGCCACATGCTCGAGTACATCCAGACCGACATGTGGGTGCGCTTCCAGAAACTGCGTGGCAACCAGGCCATCTATGTCTGCGCCGACGACGCCCACGGCTCGGCCATCATGCTGCGCGCCGAGAAAGAAGGCATCACGCCGGAACAGCTGATTGCCAACGTCCAGGCCGAGCACATGGCCGACTTCGCCGACTTCGGCGTGGACTTCGACAACTACCACTCGACCCACGGCGAAGAAAATCGCGAGCTGTCCGCTGCCATCTACCTCAAGCTGCGCGACGCCGGCCATATCGCCACACGCTCGGTGACCCAGTATTTCGACCCCGAGAAGGGCATGTTCCTCGCCGACCGCTTCATCAAGGGCACCTGCCCGAAATGCGCGGCCGAGGACCAGTACGGCGACAACTGCGAGAAATGCGGCGCCACCTACGAGCCGACCGAGCTGAAGAACCCGCGCTCGGCCATCTCCGGCGCCGTGCCGGTGCTCAAGGACTCCAAGCACTTCTTCTTCAAGCTGCCCGACTTCGAGGCCATGCTGAAGACCTGGACCCGCTCCGGCACCCTGCAGGACGCCGTGGCCAACAAGATCGCCGAATGGCTGGATGGCGGCCTGCAGGAGTGGGACATCTCCCGCGATGCGCCCTACTTCGGCTTCGAGATTCCCGACGAGCCGGGCAAGTACTTCTACGTCTGGCTGGACGCACCGATCGGCTATATGGCCAGCTTCAAGAACCTCTGTGCCAAGCGCCCGGAGCTGGACTTCGACGCGTTCTGGAACAAGGATTCGACCGCCGAGCTGTACCACTTCATCGGCAAGGACATCGTCAACTTCCACGCCCTGTTCTGGCCGGCCATGCTCGAAGGTGCCGGCTACCGCAAGCCGACCGGGGTCAACGTGCACGGCTACCTGACCGTCAACGGCCAGAAGATGTCCAAGTCGCGCGGCACCTTCGTCAAGGCGCGCACCTACCTGGACCACCTCAACCCGGAATACCTGCGCTACTACTACGCCTCCAAGTTGGGCCGCGGCGTGGACGACCTCGACCTGAACCTCGAAGACTTCGTGCAGAAGGTCAACTCCGACCTGGTCGGCAAGGTAGTCAACATCGCCAGCCGCTGCGCCGGCTTCATCCACAAGGGCAATAACGGCGTGCTGGTCGACGCCAACCCCGAGCCGGAACTGTGGGCCGCCTTCCAGGCCGCCGCACCGAGCATCGCCGACGCCTACGAAGCCCGCGACTTCTCCCGCGCCATGCGCGAGATCATGGCCCTGGCCGACCGCGCCAACGCCTGGATCGCCGACAAGGCACCCTGGGCGCTGAACAAGGTCGAGGGCAAGCAGGCCGAGGTGCAGGACATCTGCGCCCTGGGCATCAACCTGTTCCGCCAGTTGGTGATCCTGCTCAAGCCGGTACTGCCGAAGCTGGCTGCCGACGCCGAGGCCTTCCTCAACGTCGCCCCGCTGACCTGGAATGATCTGGCCACCCCGCTGGCCAACCACCAGCTGAACCCGTTCAACCCGCTGCTGACCCGTATCGAACCCGCGAAGATCGAAGCCATGACCGAAGCCTCCAAGGAAGACCTCGCCGCCGAAGCCACCAAGCCAGCTGGCAATGGCGAGCTGACCAAGGACCCGCTGGCCGCCGAGATCAACTTCGACGCCTTCGCCGCCGTGGATCTGCGCATCGCTCTGATCGAGAAGTGCGAGTTCGTCGAGGGTGCCGACAAGCTGCTGCGCCTGTCGCTGGATATCGGCGACGAGAAGCGCAACGTGTTCTCCGGCATCAAGTCCGCCTACCCGGACCCGAGCAAGCTGGAAGGCCGCCTAACCCTGTACGTGGCCAACCTGGCCCCGCGCAAGATGAAGTTCGGCGTGTCCGAAGGCATGGTCCTGGCCGCCGGCCCGGGCGGCGAGGAAATCTACCTGCTCAGCCCGGACAGCGGCGCCAAGCCCGGCCAGCGCGTCAAGTAAGCTGGGCTAGCCTTGTAACAGGCGCGTAGCACCCGCCGCGCGCCTGGAGCCTAAGTGCATGAGCGACTTCCTCTTCGCCCTGATCGGCGCCGCGCTGGTCAGCAACCTGATCCTCGGGCTGCCGCTCGCCGCCGATGCCCTGCGCCATGCCCGCGCGCAGGCGCTGGGCCCGGCCGGTGCACTGCTGATTCTGCTCACCGCGCCCACTGCCTGGCTGCTGCAACAGGCTCTGTTGGCTGTCGACCTGGTTTATCTCTACCTGCTGATCGGCATACCGCTGCTGGCAGCGCTGAGCTGGCTCAGCCTGGCCCTGTTGCAGCGCCTGCGTCCTGCCCTCGACCAATCCGGCCTGTGGCCGCTGCTGATTGGCAACGGTCTGGGTGCCATGCTTCTGGCTCGTTCGCTGGACGGTTTCACCGCAGCGCTGGCCCTGGGCATCGGTGGCGGTCTGGGCTTCTGGCTGGTGTTGCAGCTGATGAGCGACCTGATCGAGCGCATCGAACAGTGCGATGTGCCAATCGCCTTGCGCGGCACGCCGATCCTGCTGATCACCGCCGGCCTGATGAGCCTGGCCTTCCTTGGCTTCAACGGCATGGGGGCGGCATGAGCAACGCCCTGCGTAGCGACGCCCGACGCATTCAGGCCATCGACGCCCTGCTGCCGCAGACCCAGTGCGGCAAATGCGGCCATCCGGGCTGCAAGCCCTACGCCGAGGGCATCGCGGCTGGCGAGGCGATCAACAAGTGCCCGCCGGGCGGCAGCGCCACCATCCATGCCCTGGCACAGCTGCTCAAGGTGCCGGAGCTACCGCTGGAACTACCCGCCGTACCGGCGCAGATCGCCCTGATCCGCGAAGCCGAGTGCATCGGCTGCACCAAGTGCATACAAGCCTGCCCGGTGGACGCCATCGTCGGCGCGGCCAAACTCATGCACACGGTGATCACCGCCGAGTGCACCGGCTGCGAGCTGTGCGTGGCGCCCTGCCCGGTGGACTGCATCGATATCCTGCCGCTGGCCGGCGCCGAGGCACTGCAGCAGCGTGAGCGCGCCGACCAATTCCGCAGCCGCCATGAAGCTCATCTGGCGCGCTTGGCTCGCACCGACGCCAAGCGCCAGGCCGAACGTGCCGCCCGCGCGCCGGCAATTCAGGCCGCAACTCCGGCGCCGACGGCAGCCAGCAACGATGACCAATACAAACGCCTGAAGATCGAGGCAGCCATGGCCAAGGTGGTGCTGACCAAGGCCGAGAAGCAACTGGCCCAGCACGGCAGCCCCGAACTGCAGCGCCAGGTGGACGAACTGCGCCAGGCCGCCGAACGTGCTCAACAGGCCCTGGAACAGGCCACGCCACCAGCCCCGGCGGCTCCCACTGCCGGCATCGCCGCACTCAAACAGGCCAAGATCCAGTTCGCCCTGCGCCGCGCCGAGCTGGACAAGGCCACACGCCAGGGCGCGGACGACGCCACGCTGCAAGCGCTGCGTGCCAACCTGGAGGCCGCCGCTCAGGCCCTGCACGCCGCCGAAGAAGCCAGCGGCAAGCCGCTGCCCGACCTGGTGCGCACCGACAAGCAGCCGGTCGACCTCAAGCTCCGTGAGCTGAAGACCGAGCACGCCTATGCCCGCGCCGAGCTGCAGCGCCTGGAGCGACGCCTGACGGCCAATCCCGCAGCGACATCGGCCGATACCCTGCAGCAGGCCCGCCAGCGCCTGGCGAATGCCGAGCAACAGCTGCATGACTACCAGCAGCCCTGAAATCGCCTTCGACCCGCGCCCGAGCATGCAACGGGTGCTGCTCGCCTGCCTGCCCGGCGTCCTGGCCCTGCTCTGGCTCAACGGCTGGGGCCTGCTGGTCCAGCTGCTACTGGCCGCCCTCACCTGCTGCGCCTGCGACCTGCTGAGCCGCCATTTGCGCGGCCAGGCGCTCGCCGATAAAGAGCGCAGCCTGTTCGAACTGCCACTGCTGGCCGAAGGCAGCGGCCTGGTCAGTGCCCTGCTGCTGGCCCTGGCCCTGCCCGGCTACGCGCCCTGGTGGCTGACCGTGGCCAGCGCCGCCTTCGCCAGCCTGTTCGGCAAGACGTTGTTCGGCGGCTTCGGCAACAACCCCTTCAACCCGGCCATGCTCGGCTACGTCTTCGCCTTGGTCGCCTTCCCGGCGCAGATGGTGCACTGGCCCGCGCCAGGGGGCGGCCACGACCTGCTCGCCGGACTGCAGCAGATCTTCGGCTTCGGCCCCGGCCTGCCAGATGGCTGGAGCCAGGCCACGGTGCTGGACAGCCTGCGCCACAACGACCGCCTGACCATCGACGAGCTGTTCGCCAGTCACCCTGCTTTCGGTGGCGTCGGCGGGCGTGGCGCGGAATGGGTCAATCTGGCCTTCCTCGCCGGCGGCCTGTTCCTGCTGCAGCAGAAGGTGATCCGCTGGCAGGCACCGGTCGGCATGCTCGGCGCCCTGTTCGTCGCCAGCCTGCTGTGCTGGAACGGCTCGGGTTCGGACTCCAACGGCTCGCCGCTGCTGCACCTGTTCAGTGGCGCCACCATGCTCGGCGCCTTCTTCATCGTTACCGAGCCGGTCAGCGGTCCGGACAGTGCGCGCGGGCGCCTGTACTTCGGCATCGGCGTCGGCCTGCTGACCTACTCTATTCGCACCTGGGGCGGCTATCCGGACGGCCTGGCCTTCGCCGTGCTGCTGATGAATCTGTGCGTCACCCGCCTGGATCGCCTGGGAGCCGCACGATGAAACGCAGCGCCGCACTCCTGCTGGCGATTGCCCTGTGTGGCGCAACCCTGCTCGCCACGCTCCAGCATTTCGCCGCGCCACGCATCGAGCAGCAGCGCCAAGCCGCCGCCGAGCGCGCCCTGCTCGACCTGCTGTCCGCCGGCAGCTACGACAATCGCCCCCTGCAACAGCCTATCGCGCTGCCGGCCGACGGCCTGCTGGGCAACGCACGCGCCGAGCAGGGCTACCTGGCCAGCCTGAACGGCCAACCCAGCGCCGTGCTGCTGCCGGTGACCAGCAAAGGCTACGAGGGGCCGATCCGCCTGCTGGTAGCGATAACCCCGGATGGCCAGCTGCTCGCCAGCAAGGTCCTGCAGCAGCAGGAGACACCCGGCCTGGCCGATCTGCTAGCTCCCAACCGCGCTGCCTGGCTACACAGGTTTGCCGGCAAGACATTGCACGACGACATAGCGACCTGGACGCTGCGTGCCGACCAGGGCCAGGTCGACCAGATCGCCGGCGCCACCATCACCTCGCGCGCAGTGACCGACGCCCTGCAACGCGCCCTGCGCTTCTTTGACGCCGAGCGGCAACGGCTACTGGAGGCGCGACCATGAAGCGCAACCTGCAGCTGCTCGCCTTCGCCCCGCTGGTGGGCGGCACCGACCTGCTGATCAAGGGCATAGGCATAGGCCTGGGCGGCCTTTTGCTGATATTGCTGTGCGGTCTGCTGCAGGCGCCGCTGCGCCGGCACCTACCCGCTCACGGCCGGCTGCTCGCCACGCTGCTGGCAGGCGCCATGCTAGTCGGCAGCCTCGACCTGCTTCTGCAAACCCTCAGCAGCGAACTGGCCGCCGCCCTCGCGCTCTACCTGCCGCTGTTGTTGCTGCCCTGCCTGGCACTGGCCCTGGATGAGCAGATGGAAGCAAAACGCGGCCTCCGGCTGGGACTATGGTTTGCCCTGTTCGCCGTGCTGCTCGGCGCCCTGCGCGAGGTCTTCGGCCATGGCAGCCTGCTGGCCCACGCCGATTGGCTGCTGGGCCCCGGCTTCTCCGGCTGGCATTGGCAAACCGGCCTGCCGCTACTGACGCAGGCCGCCGGCGGCTTTATCCTGCTCGGCCTGCTAGTTGCCCTCTTTCGCCATTTCGACCAAGACGACGCCCGATGAACGCCGCCAAACGCTTTGAGATCTTCCGTCGCCTGCACGAAGACAACCCCGAGCCCAAGACCGAGCTGGCCTACACCACACCGTTCGAGCTGTTGATTGCGGTAATCCTCTCCGCCCAGGCCACCGATGTCGGGGTGAACAAGGCCACCGCCAAGCTCTACCCAGTGGCCAACACCCCGGAAGCCATCTATGCGCTGGGCGTCGAGGGCCTCTCCGAGTACATCAAGACCATCGGCCTGTTCAACAGCAAGGCGAAGAACGTCATCGAGACCTGCCGCATCCTGGTCGAGAAACATGGCAGCCAGGTGCCGGACAACCGCGAGGACCTGGAAGCGCTGCCCGGGGTCGGCCGCAAGACCGCCAACGTGGTACTCAACACCGCGTTCCGGCAATTGGCCATGGCAGTGGACACGCATATCTTCCGCGTCAGCAACCGCACCGGCATCGCTCCCGGCAAGAACGTGGTGGAAGTGGAAAACAAGCTGCTCAAGTTCGTGCCGAAGGAGTTTTTGCTCGACGCCCACCACTGGCTGATCCTCCATGGCCGCTACGTCTGCCAGGCGCGCAAGCCACGGTGTGGCGCCTGCCGCATCGAGGATCTGTGCGAGTACAAGGCCAAGACCTCTGACGATTGATTGGCCCACGAATCAGGCATGGGCCTGATTGAAAAAATCTTTTTTACCAGCCCCAGACTTTGCCGCTATAAGGTGCGCCATCAGCCTCCGAACCCTGGAGTTGGCACATGAGCACTGACAAAGAAGAACTCGAAGTCGAAAACGACTTCACCGCCGAAGATAGCGAAGACGCTGGCGAGCGCACGGTGGAAGTCGCCAAGACCAACCTGGCCAAGCGCCGCATGATCGACAACATGCTCGCCGAACGCCGTCTACAAAGGCAGCTCAACGACTACGATTTCGATTTCTGAAGCCGAGCCAGCCTCCAACGAGTAGCCACGCCCTACCAGCGCCACCATGCTGACAGGGCGTTTTCTTTCCGGTTTTCATCCTCCTACTCGCCTTGTCCCGAGCACCGCGCCCTGAGCACGCAGGCTCTCCAACAGCACCAGTCCTGCAGGCACAACCTCTTCCACCGCCATCCCGGCCAACTCGGCTAGTCGGAGCAGATGCTCTCTGCCACTACGGTCATGCTGCTGAAGCGACCTCAGCATCGCATGCGCGAGCGGCGCAAGCCTCGAGAAATGCACCCTCTGGTCCGCCCGACGCTGGGCCAGGATCAGCGTCGGTTGCTCGGGAATCTGCGGCGGCGGATGGTCTGGGCCGATCTCCGACACCGGCCAGCGATAGGCCAGCGGCCACGCCAGCGAGGACAGCACAAGCACGCCGTCGAGCAGATCGCCCTGCGGGTCGTGGTCCGGCTCGGCCACATCGCTGAGCAGCAACAGGCTTTCCACCCGCTCGTAGTGGGCCAGCTCGGCGAGCCACTCGGGCACATCCGGTGCCCCGCCCGCCTCCAGGTAGTCGACGAATTCGCCGGCCATTTCGGTGAACAAGGGCGTGCGACAGCGATAATCGGCGTAGAAGGCCTGCACCAGGGCCTGCCAGCGGTCCGTGCCCAGGCTTGCCCGTGCCACCGGAAAAGCCCCGGACAGCAGCGATTCTAGATTACCGAAGAACAGCTGCCGATAGACCGCCAGGCGCCGCGCCTCGATACCCGGTGGCGGCGCATGGTGCTGTGGATCGCGCACATGGCGGGCCATGCGCAGCAGTTGCTCGTGCAGTGCCTCAGCCATGGCACACCTCCGGCAGCCGGGCGGCGCGCTGGTGGCCGCGAATCTGCTCGACCTCGGTCAGCAGCTCGGCCAACGGCGGGAAGTTGAAGTCCCGCTCCAGCAGGGTCGGCACCTCGCCGAAGCGCGCGTAGGCCTGCGACAGCAGCGCCCATACATCGTCCTTCACGGCAGCGCCGTGGGTGTCGATCTTAAGGTCCGGAGCCTCGTCGTAATGCCCAGCCACATGCAGACAGACCACCCGCGCGGCAGGAATCGTCGCCAGGTAGCTCGCTGCGTCGTAACCATGGTTGATGGCGTTGACGAACAGGTTGTTGACGTCCAGCAGCAGGTCGCAGTCTGCCTCGTCCAGCACCGCGCGAAGGAAGTCGATCTCGCTCAGCGCCTGGTAGGGCGCCGCGTAGTAGGAAACGTTTTCCACGGCGATGCGTCGGCCCAGCACATCCTGAGCCTGGCGGATGCGCGCGGCCACGTGGCGCACCGCCTCGTCGGTGAACGGCAGCGGCAGCAGGTCGTACAACTGGCCGTCGTCCGAGCAGTAGCTCAGGTGTTCGCTGTACAGCGGCACCCGATGGCGTTCGAGAAAGCTGCGGGTGCGCGTCAGCAGATCGATGTCCAGCGGCGCCGGGCCGCCGAGCGACAGCGACAGGCCATGGCAGGTCAACGGGATACGTTCGACCAATGCCGCGAGGCCATCGCCATGGGCGCCGCCGACGCCGATCCAGTTGTCCGGCGCGCATTCGAGAAAATCCACGCTGCCGGGCGCCATCGCCAGCAGCTCAGGCAGCAAGGCACGGCGCAGGCCGAGGCCGGCGCCATGCACGGGAGCAAGAATGGTCATAAGGCTTCTCCAGATGGACGAACGCCCTCCCGGTCGGCGACAGGGAGGGCGTGGTGACAGAGGCGGATCAGTCCTTGGCCTGGCTCATCTTGGTGAACAGCTCGGTCGGCACCGGCTTGCCGTTGCTGGTGTACTGGTTGCTGCGGAAGGTGTAGACCTCGGCCTCGGACAGGTAGCCATCATGATTGGCGTCCATGGCGTTGAATTCCGGGGTGCCGTTCGGCGCCACGCTCAGTAGTTCCTTGAGCGAGACACGACCATCGCCATCGGTGTCGGTACGGGCGAAGGACGCATCGCCGCACTTGCCTTCACCACATTTGCCTTCGGCTTGGGTGGTCTTTTCGCTACCACCGCATTTGCCTTCGCCACACTTGCCTTCACCGGCCTTGTCGGCAGCGGCCAGTTGGTAGCCCTGGGGCAGCGCCTCGACGGCGAACGCATTGGAAGCCAGGTTCATGCCACCGGCCAGGGCGACAGCGAGCAGGCCGATGCGGGTCTTGTTAGAAACGGGGGTATGGGACATGGAAGTTCTCCGGTGCTGGGCGCGATGGCTCGCGGATGTGCCACAGGGCGATTGGCCGGCAGAGCCGCGTAGTGCGGGTCTCTTTCGGGTGTCGCCATTTGGCCGCGCGCTTGTATCTGGCACGTATCAGAGAGGCGCTCGCTTTGTATGCCAGCCGCGCTCAAGGCGCGGCAGATACAGAGTGATACGCAGGGTGGCGTTCAGGCGTCAGTCGCCCACTGGCGCTGCTGTTCCATGATGAAGTCGATGAACGCGCGCAGGCGCAGCGGCATGTGCCGGCCCTGGGGATACAGCAGGGTGAAGGGCCGCGAGCGGCCGGCGAACGGCTGCAGCACCTCGACCAGCGAGCCCTCGGCCAGCTCCCGCTCGACGATGAAGCGATAGGTCTGAAACAGCCCTGCGCCATGCTTGGCCAGGGTCACGCCGCCCAGCACATCGTCCGAGCAGACGTAGCCTCCGTCGGTAAGGATTTCCCGCTCCTGGCCGCCCTCGTTGAACAGCCAGGTGATGCGCCGGCCGCTACTGGGCAGTTCGAACTGGATGCAGTCGTGCCGCGCCAGGTCGTCCAGGCCCTGCGGCACGCCGGCGCGCGCCAGGTACGCGGGCGTCGCCACCACCACCAGGCGGGCATCCTCCAGGGGCCGGGCGATCAGGGTCGAATCCGGCTGCGCACGCACGCGAATGGCCAGGTCATAGCCCTCGCCGACGAAGTCGATATTGCGGTTGCCCAGGTGGATATCGACCTGCACCTTCGGGTAGCGCAGGCGGAACTCGGGCAGCAACGGCAGGATGCGGTGGTGGCCATAGGTGGTCGGCAGGCTGATGCGCAGGGTGCCCGAGGGCTCCTGCTGCTGGCCGCTCACCGCGCGCTCGGCTTCCACCAACTGGGTCAGCGCCTGGCGGCACTGCTGGTAGTAGCCACGGCCGCCCTCGGTCAGGCGAATGCTACGTGTTGTACGCACGAACAGCCGCGAACCCAGGCGCTCCTCCAGGCGGCCGATCGAGCGACTGACCGCCGCCGGCGTCACGCCGGCCGCCAGCCCAGCCGCCGTAAAGCTGCCCAGCTCCGCCGCCAGACAGAACAGCTCGATGCTGCCGAGCAGGATGTCGTCGAATTGGCGCTGCATGATTGATTACACCATGTATCAACTGAAGTTCTCTAAGCCATATTTATCCGCATAACGCGCAAAAATATAGTCCTCCCAACGGCGCCACTCGGTGCCTCCTCATTGGGAGAAGCGACATGAGCAACAACAGAACCGTGGTGATCACCGGCGCCTCCAGCGGCATCGGCTTCGGCCTGGTCCAGGCCTTCCTGGCCAATGGCTTCAACGTGGTCGGCAATGCCCGCTCCGCCGAGGGGCTGGAAAAAGCCCGGGCGCAACTGGATGGCCCTGCAACCTTCATCGGCGTGGCCGGCGACATCGCCAAACCGGACACTGCGCGCCGCCTGATCCAGACTGGCATCGAAGCCTTCGGCCAGGTCGACGTGCTGGTCAACAACGCCGGCTTCTTCCTGCCCAAGCCCTTCATCGAATACAGCCCGGACGACATCGACGGCCTGCTGGAGACCAACCTCAAGGGCGTGGTCTACGCCTCCCAGGCCGCCGCCGCGCACATGATCGAGCGGCGCCAGGGCCACATCATCAACATCACCGCCGCCGTGGCGCTGCAGGCCAACATCAGCGTGCCGGCGACACTGCCGGTGCTGATCAAGGGTGGCCTGAACCAGGTCACCCGCGCCCTGGCGCTGGAACTGTCGCCGCACAACATTCAGGTCAACGCGGTCGCTCCCGGCATCATCGAGACACCTATGCACGACCCGGCCTCGTATGACTTCCTCAACCACCTGCAACCGGCCGGGCGCATGGGCAGGGTCGAGGAAGTCGCCGACGCCGTGCTGTACCTGGCCAGCGCCAATTTCACCACGGGTGCGGTGCTGCCAGTTGACGGCGGCATGAGCGCCGGCAAATGGTAATAGGCTGATCGATCACCACCATTCATCCACACAGGAGCAAGACCATGCCCTTCGTCAGCGTCCGCATCACCCGCGACGGCGTCACCCGCGAGCAGAAAGCTCAGGTCATCAAGGAAATCACCGAGACTCTGGAGCGCGTTCTGAACAAGAAGCCCGAACTCACCCATATCGTGATCGAAGAAGTCGACACCGATAACTGGGGCTACGCGGGCATCACCACCACCGAGCACCGCAGCAAACCACCCAAAGGCTAGCAGTGCCGCATCAACTGGTTTCGCGTTGTCGCCACTGCCGTGGCGACAAACCGCTCCAGCGTTTGAAGGCACGTGAGAAGGCACTCTCGTCGGCATAGCCGAGGTTGAGCGCAAGCTCGGTGATGGACTGGGCCGACAGCCGCAACTGCTCCTGGGCTTCGTGATAGCGCACCTGTTCGAGCAGGCTGCGGAAGCTCAGCCCTTGCGTCTGCAATTCCATCTGCAGACTGCGCGGGTGCTTGCCGAGCAGGCGCGCGATCACCTCCAGGCTGGCGTCGCCGGTAGGCAGGATCGATTGCAGGGTGTAGCGCAACTGTTCGAGCAGGTCCGGCTGGCGGTGATGACGCTGGGCGTACTGCTCGATCAGGTGCGACTTGAGCTGGCGGCGCTGCTCCAGCGGGCGTAGCTGATCGATATCGGCCTGGGTGACGAACGCGCTCACCGATTGCTCGAAGCTCACCGGACAACCGAAGAAACACTCGTACTCGGCCGCATCGCCCATGCAGCCGTGGCCAACCAGCAAACGGGACGGCTGCCAGGCCTCGCCGAACAGGGTACGCATCGAGCGCTGCACCACGCCCAGGCCCAGCTCGCGCAGCTGACGCAGGTCCACCGGCTCGGGCAGTTGCAGGCAGTACTCCACTCGCAACTGGCCGTCCTCGCTCTTCGGCCGCAAGGCAATGCCCTGGGCATGCAGGTGGATGTACTGCTGCGTCAGCCGCAGCACCTCGGTGAAGCTCTCCGCCTGGGCCAGCAGCAGGCCAAACGGGCCGAACACCAGGTAATCGTGGTACTCGCTGAGTTGCAGGCCGAAGTTGCTGATGCCGCTCTCCTCAGCCGCCAGGTTCAGCGCCTGGGCCAGGTGCGCATAGGGCACGTAGAGATCCGGGCGGCGCAGCACCACCGGGTCCACGCCACAGCGCCGCAGCAGCGCGAGCGGGTTGAGGCCGAACTTGCGGCACAGGCTGTCATAGCCGATGAAAACGGCACTTCGGGCGATACGGGTCATGCCAGAGACTCTGCCACGTTTTGCCTAGTGCGCCTGCGCGACTCGTGAAATGTCAAATTTCCATTCGTGAAATATCAGGATATGTCTGCCGCTTCGCTCCTACCCTGCGCCGAAAGGATTCGTCGGAGGTCACATGGGCACGGTTCGTTATCGTTGTGAAAACCTGGTGGTGGGTGGAGGGCTCGCGGGCATCGTCACCGCGCTGGAGCTGCTGAGCCTGGGGCGCAGCGTGCTGCTGCTGGATGCCGGCCCGCGCGAAAAGCTGGGCGGCCAGGCCAGCGATGCCTTCGGCGGCATGTTGCTCTGTGGCACCGAGGAACAGCGGCACAATGGCGTGAGCGACTCGCCCGAGCTGATGCTGGAAGACTGGCAGCGCGCCGCCTGCTTCGACCGGGACGATCACTGGGCCATGCGCTGGGCCGAGGCCTATGCCGAGCGCAACCGGGCAGACATCTACGACTGGCTGCGTCACCGCGGCATGAGCTTCTTCCCCGCCGTGCAGTGGGCCGAGCGTGGTAACCACGGCGACGGCAACTCCCTGCCCCGCTACCACGTACTCTGGGGCTGCGGCCGCGCCCTGGCGGACACCCTCGCCCAACAACTGCTCGCGCACAGCCAGGAGCGTCTGGCCTGCCATTTCGAGCACAAGGTGCTGGGCCTGCAGCAACGCAATGGCGCGGTAGTTGGCTGCCACGGTACGTCGCCAGTGGGCGACTTCCAGGTCGACGCGGAGCACGTGGTGATCTGCGGCGGCGGCATCAACGGCGACCTGGGCCGAGTGCGCCAGCACTGGGACTCGCTCTACGGCCCCTGCCCGGACGACCTGCTCGCCGGCACACCGCCACACGCCAATGGCGCGCTGCACGAGCAGGTGGTCGCCGCCGGCGGCCAGGTGGTCAAGCTGGGGCAGATGTGGAACTACGCCGCCGGCATCGCCCACCCCGAGCCGCAGTACCCGAACCATGGTCTCAGCCTGATCCCACCCCGCTCCGCCCTCTGGCTCGATGCCTCCGGCAGACGTGCGGGACCGGTGCCCATGGTCAGCGGCTTCGACACCCACGACCTGTGCAAGCGCCTCTGCCACCTGCCCGGCCAGTACGGCTGGCAGTTGATGAACTGGAAGATCGCGATCAAGGAAATGGCCATCTCCGGCGCCGACAGCAACCCGCTGTTCCGCGACCGCAAGATGCTGCGCCTGATCTGGCAAACCCTCACCGGCAACCGCGAACTGGTGAGCTGGATGATCGAGCACTGCCCGGATGTGCTGACCGCCACCGACCTGCCGGGCCTGACACGAAAAATGGCCGACCTGGCCGGCGACGACCGCCTCGACCCGGCCAGCCTGCAGGCCGATGTCGAGCACTACGACCAGCACATCCAGCGCAAGACGAGCCTGTACAACGACGAGCAGTTGCAACGCATCCGCCAGCTACGCCAGTGGCGCAGCGACCGCCTGCGCACCTGCCGCTTCCAGCCGATTCTCGACCCGTCCGCCGGGCCGTTGATCGCCATTCGCACTCGTCTCATCAGCCGCAAGAGCATGGGCGGCATGCTCACCGACCTGCAGTCGCGGGTGCTCGATGGCAGCGGCCAACCGATCACCGGCCTGTACGCAGCGGGCGAAGCGGCCGGCTTCGGCGGCGGTGGTATCAGCGGCATCCGCTCGCTGGAAGGCACCTTCCTCAGCAACTGCATCTTCAACGGTCGCCGGGCCGCCTGGTCCATCGTCGGCCAACCGGCTCTCCATTCCTGAACGAGGATTTCCCCATGCAAAAGACTGGAGCGGCGCTGGCCCGTTTCGCCCTCGAACAACTCGGCGTGACGCACACCTTCGGCATTCCCGGCGTGCACAACACCGAGCTGTACGACGAACTGAACGCCTCGGCGAAGATTCAGCCGGTACTGGTGACCCACGAATGCGGCGCCGCCTTCATGGCCGACGCCTTCAGCCGCACCGGCAGCAGCATCGGCACACTGGTGATCGTCCCCGCCGCGGGCGTCACCCACGCCGCCAGCGGCATCGGCGAGGCCGGGCTCGACGGCATTCCTATGCTGATCGTCTCCGGTGGCATCCACAGTCAGAGCGGCAGGCGTTATCAGTTGCACGACATCGACCAGCACAGCCTGCTGGCGCCGCTGGTGAAGGCCAGCTTCCGCATCGAGAGCCATGCCGAGGTCATCCCCACCTTCTACCGCGCCTACCGCATTGCCACCTCGGGCGAGCCGGGGCCGGTGTTCGTCGAGCTGCCGTACAACATCGGCAACTTCCTCGGCGAGGTCGAAGAGATGCAACCCTTCGCTGCCACCTCTGCCAGCGTACCGCTGGACCGCGCCCTGTTGCGCGAAGCCGCACGAGCGCTTGTGGCGGCCCGCAAACCCGGACTCTTCCTCGGCTGGGGCGCCCTGCCCGCGCGCGATGAACTGGTGCAAATGGCCGAACTGCTCGATGCGCCCGCCTGTACCACCCTGCAGGGGCTCAGCGCCTTCCCCGGCAATCACCCGCTGCACACCGGCATGGGCTTCGGCGCGTACGCCGTGCCAGCGGCCGAGCACGCCTTCGCCGACTGCGACTGCCTGCTCGCCGTAGGCACGCGCTTCGCGGAGATCCCCACCGGCAGCTACAGCATGCCGGTACCGGGCAACCTGATTCACCTGGACATCAACTCCGCCGTCTTCAACGCCAACTATCCAGTCGCCCTGGCCTTGCTGGGCGACTCGGAGCAGCTGGTGCCGGCATTGCTCGAAGAAGTCCGCGCCCTGCGCAGTGAGCCCGCCAACAGCGACCTGCCGGCACGCATCGCCAAGGACAAGCAGAGCTACCAGCGCGAATGGCTGCGCCATGACAGCGGCAACCGGGTGAACCCCGCGGAGTTCTGCCGGGTGCTGCGCGACAGCCTGGAGGACGAGGCCATCGTGGTCGCCGACGACGGCAACCACACCTTCCTGCTGGCCGAGCTGCTGCCCATTCACGGCAAGAGCGGCTTCATCTCGCCCAGCGACTTCAATGCCATGGGCTACTGCGTGCCGGCGATGATCGGCGCCAAGCTGGCCAACCCGCAACGCCGGGTGGTCGGCGTGGTCGGTGACGGCGCGCTGCGCATGACCGGCCTCGAACTGCTCACCGCCAGCAGCCTCAAGCTGGGTGTGGCGCTCTTCGTGTTCAATGACGGCGAGCTGTCGCAGATCGCCCAGGCCCAGGAAATCCCCTACAACCGCAAGACCTGCAGCGTGCTGCCGGGGCTGCAGCTGAAGGCCCTGGCCGAGGCCACCGGAGCTGCCTATCTCGATCTCGACGACAACGCCCAATGCGCCAGCGTCATTGCCCGCGCGCTGGAGTACGAGGATCGTCCCGTGCTGGTCAACGTGCATGTGGACTACAGCAAGCGCACGCGCTTCACCGAGGGCGTGGTCAAGGCCACGCTGAAACGCTTCACTCCGCGCGACAAGGTGCGAGTCGTCAGTCGCGCGCTCTGGCGCCGCGTCACCGGGTGAACGCCATGGCCCTGCAGATACCCGTCGGCAGCGCCGACTACCGGACACTCGCCAGGCAGCGCCTGCCACGCTTCCTGTTCGACTACATCGACGGCGGCGCCAACGACGAGCTGACGCTGGCCGCCAATACGCTCGACTTCCACAGCCTGCGCCTGTGCCAGCGGGTGCTGCACGATGTCACCCAGCTGGATACCAGCAGCCAGTTGTTCGGCCGCCCCCTGAGCATGCCCCTGGCGCTGGCGCCGCTGGGCATGGCCGGGCTGTACCGGCGGCGCGGCGAGGTCCAGGCGGCGCTGGCCGCCGAGGCCTGCGGAGTGCCTTTCGCCCTGTCCAGCGTGGGCATCTGCCCGGTGCAAGAGATCCACGCCGCAACCACCAGCCCCTGCTGGTTCCAGTTGTACATGCTGCGTGACCGCGGCGCCGTGCAGGCTATGCTGCAGCAGGCCTGGCAACTGGGCTGCGAGACCCTGCTGTTCACCGTCGACCTGGCCGTGGCCGGCGTGCGCCGCCGCGACACGCGCAACGGTATGCAGGCAGCCGACCGGCGCGGGCAACTGCTGCGGGCCTGGCAGCTGTTGCAACGCCCCGGCTGGCTGCTGGATGTCGGCCTGCAGGGCCGTCCTCATCGCTTCGGCAACCTGCCCCAACAGGTGGCCGATCCGGCGAACCTGCAAGCAGTGCGCACCTGGCTCGACGAACAGTTCGACCCCGGCGTGACCTGGCAGGACATCGAATGGCTGCGCCGGCAATGGCCGGGGCAACTGGTCATCAAGGGCGTGCTGGAGGTGGACGATGCGTTGCAGGCCGTGGCCTGCGGGGCGGACGGCATCGTGCTGTCCAACCACGGCGGTCGGCAGCTGGACAGCGTGCCTTCCACCATTCGCCAGCTACCCGCGGTGGCCACCGCGCTGAACGGGCGGGTGCCGTTGCTGCTGGATGGCGGCGTGCGCAGCGGCATCGATGTGTTCAAGGCCCTGGCGCTGGGCGCCCAGGCCGTGCTGATCGGCCGGCCATGGGCCTGGGCACTGGCGGCCGAGGGGCAGCGCGGCGTCGAGGCACTGCTGCGTAGCCTGCATGAGGAACTGCGGGTGGCCATGGCCCTGTGCGGCGTGAGCGCGCTGCAGGACATCGGCCCTCACCTGCTGCAACCGCAGTCAGGCATCACGCAGCTCAAAGTGGTCGAACAACTGCTGAAGATAGGGCCATAGCTCAGCGGCCTCGTCGGGCATCACAGCGCTGCCCAGCTGCTTGTCCAGCATCTTCGCCGGGCGTGCCAGCTGGATGGCGAAGCGCTGCACACCCAGGGCGGCGAGGCGCTCGGCCAGGCGCTCCAGGCGTTGGCAATCGAACAGCTGCCAGTGCACGGTGGTGCGGCACTCGAAGTCCACACCGCTGCCCAGCAACATCTCCAGGCTTTGCCAGTTGGCGCGGCCGCTGCCGTTCACACCGGTGATCAGCGCCACATCCTCCTCCAGCGCCTTCACATCGAAACCGACCCAGTCGCACAGCGGCAATACCCGGCGCATGGCCGTAGGCTTGATGCCCGCGCTGTGCAGCCCGACCTTGAAGCCCATCTCGCGCACCGCGCTCATGGCGTCTGGCAAGCCGGGTTGCAGCGTCGCCTCACCACCACTGAACACCACGGCCTCCAGCAGCCCACGGCGCTTGCGCAGAAACGCCAGCACCTCGCTCCAACTGATGGAGCCTGTCGCCTGCGGGCTGATCAGCTCCGGATTGTGGCAGTAGCGGCAACGCCACGCACAGCCCTGGCAGAACAGCACGCAGGCCAGGTGGTTGGGGTAGTCGATGGTGGTCATCGGCAACAGCCCGCCGATGCGCAGCGAGCAATCGTGCGGGAATTCATCTGCTGGGTTGTAGAGGGAGAACATTGTGTACTCCAGAACGGAGCCCGCCCGGACGAACCGGGCGGGCGATGCGGACTATCGCGCTTCGCAGAAATGCCGGCGCTCGCGATGCTCGGACTGCTTGCCCGGATTGAACGCCGACACCGGGCGGTGGTAGCCCATCACCCGCGTCCAGACCTCACAGCGTTGGCGTTGGGCTTGCGGGAGTTGCATGGCTTGCTTCATGGGTATTGCTCCTTGCGTGGGAAATGGGGGATCAGGCGCAGACCGTGCCGCACTGCTGTTTCTGCAGCAGCACTTCGTCGCACTTCGGACAGAACTCGTGCTCGCCGGCCAGGTAGCCGTGCACCGGACAGATGGAGAAGGTCGGCGTCACCGTCAGATAGGGCAGGCGGAACCGTCCGAGCGCCGTGCGTACCAGCTGCTTGCAGGCCTGGGCGGACGAGATGCGCTCGGCCATGTACAGGTGCAGCACCGTGCCGCCGGTGTACTTGCACTGCAGTTCGTCCTGCAGCTCCAGCGCCTCGAACGGGTCCTCGGTGAAGCCCACGGGCAACTGCGACGAGTTGGTGTAGTACGGCGCGTCCGGAGTGCCGGCCTGGACGATATCCGGGTAGCGCTTCTGGTCTTCCTTGGCGAAGCGGTAGGTGGTGCCCTCAGCAGGCGTCGCCTCCAGGTTGTAGAGATGGCCGCTGTCTTCCTGGAAGCGCACCAGCCGCTCGCGCACATGGTCGAGCACCTGCAGCGCCAACTGGCGGCCAACCGGGGTGTGCATGCCCTCGCGGTCACCGGTGAAGTTGCGCAGCATTTCGTGCAGGCCGTTCACGCCGATGGTGGAGAAGTGATTGCGCAGGGTGCCCAGGTAACGCTTGGTGTAGGGGTAGAGGCCGGCGTCCATGTGGTGCTGGATCACCTTGCGCTTCACCTCCAGGCTCTCGTACGCCATCTGCAGCAGCTCATCCAGCCGTTGCAGCAGGCCGGTCAGGTCCTGCGGGTAAAGGTGGCCGAGCCGCGCACAGTTGATGGTCACCACGCCCAGCGAGCCGGTTTGCTCGGCCGAGCCGAACAGGCCGTTACCGCGCTTGAGCAGCTCGCGCACGTCCAGCTGCAGACGGCAGCACATCGAGCGCACCTGGTTGGGCTGCATGTCCGAGTTGAGGAAGTTCTGGAAGTACGGCAGGCCGTAACGCGCGGTCATGTCGAACAGCCGGGTGGCGTTGTCGCTGTCCCAGGGGAAGTCGTGGGTGATGTTGTAGGTCGGGATCGGGAAGGTGAACACCCGGCCCATGGCGTCGCCGGCCATCATCACCTCGATGTAGGCACGGTTGATCAGCTCCATCTCGGCCTGCAGCTCGCCGTAGCAGAACGGCATCTCCACCCCGCCGATCACCGGCACCTGCTCGCGCAGGTCTTCCGGGCAGACCCAGTCGAAGGTCAGGTTGGTGAAGGGGGTCTGGGTGCCCCAGCGCGACGGCACGTTGAGGTTGTAGATGAACTCCTGCAGCGACTGCCGCACCTGCTCGTAGCTCAACTGGTCGTTGCGCACGTAGGGCGCCAGGTAGGTATCGAAGGAACTGAACGCCTGGGCGCCGGCCCACTCGTTCTGCAGGGTGCCGAGGAAATTGACCATCTGCCCCAGGGCGCTCGACAGGTGCTTGGGCGGCCCCGCCTCGACCCGGCCTGGAATGCCGTTGAGGCCCTCGTGCAGCAGCGTGCGCAGCGACCAGCCGGCACAGTAGCCGGCGAGCATGTCGAGGTCGTGGATGTGCAGATCAGCCTCGCGGTGCGCCAGGCCGATTTCCTCGCTGTAGACCTCGTCCAGCCAGTAGTTGGCGGTGACCTTGCCGGAAACGTTGAGGATCAGCCCACCCAGGGAGTAGCCCTGGTTGGCGTTGGCCTGCACGCGCCAATCCTCGCGGCGCAGGTACTCGTTCATCGAGGCGGCGACGTCGATCAGGTGCTTGCGCTCGCGGCGCAGGCGGCCGTGCCGCTCGCGGTAGACGATATAGGCCCTGGCCGTGGCGTAGTAGCCGGCCTCCATCAGCACCAGCTCGACCTTGTCCTGCACCTGCTCCACATCCAGACGACGGGCATCCAGCAACCGGGACAGCACCGCCTCGGTGATGAGTGTGGCCTCCTCCGGGCCGAATTCCTGGGTGGCATGAGCGGCAGCGGCAATGGCTCGTTCGATCTTGCCGCTGTCGAAAGTCACTTCTCGGCCATCGCGCTTGAACAGCGTCCCCGGCATTTTATCGGGATGCATCTCCTTACCCCCTAAACACATCATCTAGCTATCGAAAAACATCAGAACCACAAGATGATGTGAATTTACGCCAGGGAGCCGAGCAACAATTGACTTCGGTCAATTCCGTACACGGACCGCCGTCACGGATTTCGTTTTCGCAAGGAGGCGTCTGCGTCGCGAGGTTGCGCCGCGATCAGTAGGAGGGGCAGCTCGGGTGCGAGCGCACCGGAAGACGTCAGATCAGCGCCAGCCGCCGCGCCAGTTTGCGCAGGTTGCTCGGGTCTATCTGCAAGGCACGCGCCGCGGCGGCCCATCTGCCGTCGTTCTGCTCCAGCACGCTGCGGATCAGGTCACGCTGGTAACGATCCACCGCCTGTTGCAGGGACTCCTGCGGCGCAATGGGCTGCGGTATGGCCGCCACCTGCGGCTCGCTCGGCAGTACATCCAGCCCCAGCCAGGGTGCTTCGATGCTCAGCAGCGCGGTGCGCGACTCGGCCTGGCTAAGCACCTTGAGTGCGGCGCGGCTGATCACATGCTCCAGCTCGCGAATGTTGCCCGGCCACGAATAGGCCAGCAGCGTACGCTCGGCATCCGGCGACAGGCGCAGGCAGCGCAGGCCCAGGCGCGCCCGGTTGAGCTCGAGGAAATGCCCGGCCAGGACCAGCACGTCGCGCCCGCGATCGCGCAGTGGCGGGATATGCACCGGGTAGACGGACAGCCGATGGTAGAGGTCGGCACGGAAGCGCCCTTCCCTCACCTCTTCCCACAGCCGCCGGTTGGTCGCGGCGATCACCCGTACATCCACGTGCCGTGGCTGGTCCGCGCCCAGGCGCTGGATCTCGCCACCCTGCAACGCCCGCAGCAGCTTGGCCTGGATCGACAGCGGCAGCTCGCCGATCTCGTCCAGGAACAGGGTGCCGCCGTTGGCGGCTTCGAAGCGCCCCGCCCGGTCCTGGTTGGCGCCGGAGAAGGCGCCCTTGATATGGCCGAACAGCTCGCTCTCGGCCAGGGTCTCGGGGAGCGCCGCGCAGTTGACGTACACCAGTGGCTTGCGGGCGCGTGGCGAATGGGCATGCAGCCAGCGGGCAAACAGCTCCTTGCCGACACCAGTTTCGCCCTGCAACAGCACCGGCAGGTCGGAGTCGGCAACCACCGCCAGTTCGTCGAGCAACTGCCGCAGCATCGGGCTCTCACCGAGGATCGCGCCCTCGGTCTCGTTGCCGCTCTCCACCGTCTCGCGGCGCGCCAGGCGCAGGCTGCGCACGTCTCCCTCCAGGCGACTGACCCGCAGTGCAGTCTCGATGATCAGCGCCCAGCGTTGCAGACGCTGAGCCGTGGCGCAGTCGAAGCTGCCGGGGGTCAACGCATCGAGGGTGATGGCGCCCCACAGGCGGCCGTCCAGGTACAGACTCATGCCCATGCAGTCATGCACCGGCAGCGGCTCGTCAGGGCTGTCTTCCAGCAGGCCGTCGTACGGGTCGGACAGTTCGCTGTCAGCCGCGAACTGCAACGGCTGGCGCTGCGCCAGAATCTGCGCCAGCCGCGGATGACGCGAAAGCAGAAAGCTGCGCCCGAGTGCTTCGTGGGCCAGGCCAACCGCCGCCTGCGGACGCAGGCTCTCCCCGTCCAGACGCAGGAGCACTACCGCGCTGCAGGCGAACTCCTCCCGCAGGCTGACGACCAGGCGCTGCACGCGAATCGCCGTGGGCAACTCGCCGGTGAGATCGGCCAGCAAGGTATTTTGCAGCGGGGTCAAATCCACCATTTCGGGTATCCATCACCTGATTTCTGGCAGGTAAATTAAACCCGCCCACCGCGCCAGCCCTTGATTTACGTCAACTCCAGAGGCGGCACGGCGTTTGCGATGGAGGTATCGGACCTAGCCCGATTCAAGGAGACCTCCATGGCCACCCAACTGCTCGACGACACACTCGGCGACCTGGCCTGCACCATTCCCGGAGCCACCCGGGTGTTTCACGAATTCCATCTGGACTTCTGTTGTGGCGGCGGCAAGAGCCTGCGCCAGGCAGCGCTGGAACGTGGCATCGATGCCCGCGAAGTGCAGAACCGCCTGCTCGCTCTTGACCCGCAGGCCGAAGGTGAAGAGCGCTGGCGCGAGATGGCGCCGGCCCACCTGATCGATCACCTGCTGATGCGCTACCACGCCATCCACCGCCTGCAGCTGCCGGAGCTGATCCGCCTGGCCGCGCGCGTGGAGCAGGTTCACGGCCGCCGCGACGAGTGCCCCAACGGCCTCACCGAGCTGCTGATGAGCATCCAGCAGGAGTTGGAAAGCCATATGCAGAAGGAGGAGCAGGTGCTGTTCCCTATGATCCTGCGCGGCGCCGGCGCCATGGCCGGCGGGCCGATCACAGTGATGCGCTTCGAGCACGACCAGCACGGCGAAGCCCTCGAACGGCTGGCCGAACTGACCAACGATATCCGCGCGCCGGCCGGTGCGTGCAACACCTGGCAGGCGCTGTATCGCGGCCTCAACGAATTCCGTGTGGACCTGATGCAGCACATCCACCTGGAGAACAACCTGCTGTTCCCGCGTGTCCTCGGTCAGGAGGTGCATTCAGCGAGCGCCTGATGAAGGTGGCCTTCTGCTGGCTGAACGGCGGCCTGGTGCTGATGATCGCCACCCGCCTGCTGCCCACCGGCCTCATCCAGTTCCACGCCAGCGTCAGCAAGGGCCTGTGGTACGCCGCAGCGACGCCTTCACGCAGGACCTGCTGCAGACGCTGCGGTGCGCACCCTCAGTGACATCGTGTTCATCATCGGCGCCCTGGCCATGACCTGGCAGGTCGTCAGCGGCTTTTTCTCCCCCGTGGCCAAACCCGTGCCGCAGAGCGCGGAAGGAGGTGCCCCAACGGTCGGCTGATTAATCACATGTGTTGAGGCTAGGCTCGGCCCGCGATTGCGGGCCGAGTCTTTTCTGGGGGAAAACTGTTAGCCACAACAGCGCTGTTTTGCGCCATATTCCACTGCTCCGGTCAACGGCTCAGCCCACCCCACGATCCGAGCCAGCTGGCACCAGCAGCAGCTCGTCGTTCAAGCGACGCCGGCAACGGTCTGCAAACTCGACCAGTTCGTCGAGATTGGCCGGGTACGCATCGTGATCGGCCTGGGAGATCGCGTAGTACTCCTCGTAATCGCAGAGGCGATTGGCAACGGGGATAGAAAGGTAATAGCGACCGGAACCAGACTCACGGCCAATGCTGAATCGGCCTGCACGGTTGGTGGCGGTATCGATGAAGGTCATAGGGTTGTAGAAGCTCCGCCGACTACACGAACGGGCCATTTACTCTTCGGCCTGAGGCGCACTGAGGCTCTTGCTGTAGAACCCCGATGGATCGAAACAGCAGACACGCGCCTTGCCGGACGCCAGCATGTCACACGCCTTCTCCACTCGGCTGTTGCGCGTCTTGGCCTGCTTCGCGGACTCGACCCAGTGAACCCAGTCGATTCGAGCGATGGTCGTGGTGGCATCCCACACCGCCTTGGCCTCAGGGGCCGCAGTGAGTGCCTCCTGGAAATCTGGTGGCACCTCCGGCTCCAGCTCGGCCGCCACGGATGCGATCTCCAGTGTCACCACATCGCCCACCTTCACCCCGGCGGCCACACACAGTGCGTTGTCGATCTTCAGCCAGTGGCTCAGTTGCCCATCCGGTTCCAGCGTGGCCTGAAAGGGATGACCGTTGAGAGTGCCCTCGACGCTAGTTCTCCCTCGTCGCGGGAGCTTCTCGCTGGCAGCACGGGGCAGGACCAGAAACGTCCAGTCCTCATCCCCAACCAATTCGGCTGGGCGAAGCAGTAGTGAATCAAAGGAGGATCGGGTCGCGGTTTGGCTCATGTCGGTCACCCTACGGAGAGCGGCGGACTATCGGGAGTTCGGCTAGAGCACAGGAGAATAGCCCTCACCCTTTGGAAGTCAGGCACCATGCTCGAGCACGACGCCTGGGTCCAGATAGAACATCTTGCGCCAGCCTTGCGTACCGGTGCTGTACCGCCAGGGTAGCGGCAACAGCGAGAGGACCGTGTAGTGCAAATGAGGCTGTTTGCCTGCAGCGTTACCCGACGTGCCGACGGCCCCGATCTGAGACATCCGGAATGACATCAATGCGCCACCATTACCACTCGTCCGGCTGGCCTCACCTGCTGCCATCGCGGCTGCAGGTAAGGCCTAGAGCGATTTCATCGACCGGACTTCATCCACCCCGCGATTGGCCAACTGATCGGCACGCTCGTTGCCGGGATGGCCCGTATGGCCGCGCACCCATTGCCACTCCACCTGGTGCCGGTTCACCTGCTCGTCCAGTGCCTGCCACAGGTCGGCGTTCTTCACTGGCTCCTTGGTCGATGTCTTCCAGCCCCGCTTCTTCCAGTTCGGCATCCACTCCTGGATACCTTTCATCACGTACTGGGAGTCGGTGATCAGGCGCACCGCGCAAGGCCTGGTCAGCGCAATCAATGCACAGATCGCCGCCATCAGCTCCATACGGTTATTGGTGGTATTGGGCTCACCGCCCCACAACTCCTTTTCCGATCCTTTATAGATCAACAGAGCACCCCAGCCACCCGGCCCAGGATTGCCCTTGCAGGCGCCGTCGGTATAGATCTCGACTACTTCGGTCATTTATTTCTCTCAGAGCCACCGTCGGACCGCTCGCGAAGCACGCTCGGCGGCATTCTCGGTACGGTTGGTGATCTGCTCAGTTTTCGGAATCGCGCCGACTGACTTTGGCCACAGGCATGGGCAACAGCTTGCCCATGCTGGCTCGATGAATCGGCCGCAGCGGTCGCAGTCCGACCACGAGTTTGCGCGCCACCAGCAGATAAAAGCCCGCACCAGGAGCGTCCATACGTGCGCCCCAGTGCTCCAGTCCGGCCAAGCGGGCCTGCCAGGCTGGCGCGGAAAGCGGCGGACGATAGCACCCGAAGCGGCGTTTCTCCAGCGCGAATCCAAGCAGGCTGAGCCAGTCCGTCAACCTGCCCGGGGAGATGCAGCGCGCCCGGCGAAAGCCATCCCGAGCAAAGTAGTGACGCAGCCCCCAGGCACTCCAGGGGTTGACCCCGGTCACCAGCAGATAACCACCCGGGCGTACGCTGCGCGCCGCCTCGCGCAACAGACCATGCGGGGACAGGCTGAAGTCCAGCCCATGCTGCAGAACCACCACGTCGGCAGCATGCTCCCCCAAGGGCCAAGCCTGTTCATCGCAGGCGATGTGCACCCCCGGTAACGGCGCACCCAGGCGAACATTGCAACGAATCTGGGGGGCCTTGGGTGGCTCGGCAGCCGCCGGACCGTAGTGCACCAGGTAGCCACCGAAGTAACGAGCCAATTCCTCGTCCAGTGCCAATCGCTGCTCCGCGAGCAGCAGCTCACCCAGCGGCGACGCCAGCCATTGCCGCGCGACAGCAGTCAGTTGCAGCCAGTCGGCATCGGCCTGGGCGAATGGTTGTTCGCTCATTGCAGCCTCCATGAACAAGCAGGATGTCGGGAAACCGCCGGCCCGCAGCGGAAATGCCAACGCAGTCGCCGAATGCCTCGGCAATCGGCCTCCTTCCCCTTTGGACTACATCATGATCGACAGGATGGAGATCACGAAGGGCACCTGAGATTAAGATGCGCCATTGCTCCCAGAATGGCGACCCCGAATATGTACCAGATAGATGCCCTTCCGGCCTTTTCCGACAACTACATCTGGCTGCTGCAGGACACTCTCCAGCGTCGCTGCGCCGTGATCGATCCGGGCGACGCTCAGCCGGTCCTGAACTGGCTGGGCGCGCATCCCGAGTGGCGCCTCGATGCGATCTTGATCACCCATCACCATCCCGACCATGTCGGAGGTGTGACCAGGCTCAAGACCGAGACGGGAGCCAGGGTCTATGGTCCCGCTCAGGAAAACATCCCCGCCCGCGACGACGCGCTCGAAGACGGAGCGCAGGTCGAAGTCCTGGGCCGCCAGTTTCTCGTGTACACGGTGCCCGGCCACACCCTGGGTCATATTGCCTATTACCAGGCCGATGAGGGTTGGCTGTTCTCCGGCGATACCCTGTTCGCCGCCGGCTGCGGGCGACTGTTCGAAGGCAGCCCACAACAGATGTACAGCTCTCTGCAGCGGCTTGCGTCGCTGCCCGACAGCACCCACATCTACTGCGCTCATGAATACACCCTCAGCAACCTGCATTTCGCCCGCGCAGCCGAGCCTGGAAACCCTGCGGTCATCAAGCGCCTCGAAGAGGTCCTTGCCTTGCGGGGAGAAGGAAAGATCACGCTGCCCTCGACCATGGCGCTCGAGAAGGCAACCAACCCCTTCCTGCGCTGCAACGAAACATCCATTAATGAAAAAATCGACGAGCGGAGCGGCGCCCGGCAGCGCACGGGCGACGAGGTTTTCGCTTCGCTACGCAGCTGGAAAGACCAGTTCAAAGTCACCTGATGTGACGTCTGCAGCTGGTGAAAACTTGACCACTCCGAGGGCCATTTCTAGAATCCCCCCACTTTTTTTGTGCCGACAGATACTAGATGCCGATGTTTTTATTACCTTTCGGACCCCTTTGCTCCACCGAACTGACGAGGCGCGCAAGGGCTCTGGCGGTAATGGCATGCCTTGGGTTGGCGGGCTGCCAGAGCACGGCTCCCGTCGACGATGTCAGTGACACGGACCCGGCCATCGCCCTGCAACCCGATACGCAGTGGCTCGCGGAAGCGGCCGAGCCGGAGGAGCACAAGGACATCTGGGAGCGCGTGCGCGACGGTTTCAAGCTGCAGGACGAAATCGGCATCAACCCGCGCATCGAGAACCAGCGTCTGTGGTTCGTCAGCAACCCCTCCTTTCTCGAAAACGCCAGCACTCGCGGCAGCCCCTATATCCACTACGTGGTCGAGCGTCTGGAAGAGCGCGACATGCCTATGGAGCTGGCCCTGCTGCCAGTGATCGAAAGCGCTTACAACCCCTACGCCTACTCGCGCAGCCATGCGGTCGGCCTCTGGCAGTTCATTCCCTCAACAGGCCGCCACTTCAACCTCCGGCAGACCAACTGGTACGACGGCCGGAGAGACATCACCGCCTCGACCAACGCGGCCCTGAGCTACCTGACTCGCCTGCACAACATGTTCAACGGCGATTGGCTGTTGGCTCTGGCGGCGTACAACGCCGGTGAAGGTACGGTGAGCCGCGCCATTGAGCGCAATCAGAAGCTTGGTCTGCCGACCGACTACTGGAACCTGCCGCTGCCCAAGGAAACCCAGGACTACGTGCCCAAGCTGCTGGCACTGTCGCAGGTGGTCATGTCTCCGGAAGCCTACGGGGTCGCTCTCAACCCCATCGCCAACGAGCCCTACTTCGAAGAGGTGGCGAGTAAGCCCGGACTCGACCTGGCGCGGCTGGCGGCGATGGTCGACATGGAAGAGGACGAGCTGGAGAGCCTCAACCCGGCATTCAAGAAAGGCATCACCATGGATGGTCCTCAGCATCTGCTGGTACCCATCGACAAGGCCGAGCTGTTCAACGCCAGCCTGGCGATGATGAAGCCTCAGCAACTGGTGCAATGGCAACAGTATCGGGTGCGCTCGGGCGACAATCTGCACAGTATCGCCAATCGTCACCATGTGACGGTCAATGCCCTGAAGGACATCAACAAGCTGCGCAGCAATCACCTGCAGGTGGGACAGACCCTCACCATTCCATCAGCCGGCGGCCGTGAGCCCGTCCAGGCGCTGCATGAGCAGGTCGCCAAGGCACCTGCCAGCGCACCGCAGCGCTACAAGGTGAAGAGCGGCGACAACCTCTGGCAGATCGCCAACGCCCACGGAGTGTCGCTCAAGGATCTGCAGCGCTGGAACGGTTTGAACGCTAGCAGCAGGCTCAGCCTGGGCCAGATGCTGGAGATTCGAGGCGGCTCCGGTGGTACAGGCAACTCGGTGGCGGCGGCCAAGGACGATGATCGACAGAACATCACCTACTACCGGGTCAAGAGTGGCGACTCGATGTACCTGATCGCCCAGCGATTCAAGGTCAACGTCGAGCACATTCAGCGCTGGAACCCGCGCAGCAACAGCAGCGCACTCAAGCCTGGGCAGACACTGACCCTGTATCTGGACTGACCCGCCCGCTCAGCGCTTGCTCAATGCCTCGAAACAACGTGCGGTGAGCTGGGAAAACCGCTGGAAGGCCACGAACTGCTCGTTCTTCAGCGCCCTTCCGGAGAGGCGGCAGTCCGCATAGAGCACGCCGATCTCCCGCGTGCCCGCCAGCAACGGGGCGATGAAGAACATCCCCTGCCCCAGCACTCTCCGCATTGGTAGCGTCACCAGCTCGGCCAGGTTGTAGCTGGCCGGCACCCCCATCCAGAGGGCCTCACGGTTGCGCAACACATAGCTGAAGATGTGTGGCTGCTCAACCTGGGATGCCGGCAACTGGAAATCGCTCAGCCATTGCTCCGTGCCCTCGCCCACCACCCGCTTGGCGCGCAAACGGGTCTGCCCGTCGGCCAGTACCACCAGCATTGCCCGCTCCAGCCCCACACCACGGTGCAGGCCCTTGAGCAGGGTGTCGAGGATCATGTCCACGTCGGCCTTGCCGCTGACCATCATGCCCAGGTCCTGCAACGCCTGCTGCATCACCAGCAGGTCTGGCTGCAGTAGACGAGCCTTGCGCTCCTGCTGTTGCAGCTTGATCTGTTCCGGGTCGGTATTGGGAATCAGCTTGCACAACTGGCCCGCACCGAAAGTGGCGGCGACCTCGACTGTCTCCTGTGCGCTCTCCAGCACCTGCTTGAGCGCATCGTCGGGGCTGACGCCGGTGAAGCTCGCCAGCTGCTGCACCAGCTTCTCCATCTCCGGTGAGTCCCAGCCGTCTAGCGCTGCCTCGCTGATCTTCACGCCCAGACTGATAGCGCGCACCGCCGGATCGTGCTGATTGCCGCCATGGGCAAAAGCGGCCAGCTCACCCAGGTTCCAGCTCTTCACCAGCCCTTGGGTGAGTTGGCGGAAAGTGGTGCCAAGCAACTGCCTCGTCGCCTCATCCACCTCGACCCCAGGCTGCGCCAGGGCATCCGCCAGTTCATCCGCCTGCTCGCCACCACAGGCCCAAAACGCTAACTCGCCTACCGTATGCAGCAGAGCAGCAATGAACACCTCCTCCTGGTTCCGGGTCAGCACATAGCCGGCGATGTTGCGTGCCTGTACGGCAGCATGGAACGAGCGCGCGAGCAGCATCTGCAGCTGCTCGCGCGGCACCCTGGTGAGCAGGCTATCGATCAGGCTCACCGACATGCCGATCAGGCGCACATTGTCGAAGCCGATAAGCACGATGGCTCGGGAAATGGTCCGAATGCTTTCCTGCGAAGGGTTGTAGTAGGCACTGTTACCGACGCGCAGCACCTTGGAGGTAAGCGAGGCGTCGCGCAGCAGCACATCGGCCAGTTGTTGCACCGATGCCTGATCGGCCTGCGACAGACGATGAAGGTCCTGCACCACGGCGGCGAGAGCAGGCAATTCGGCCTGGTTCAAACGGTCTATCCATGCCTGTAACCCGATACTGCGTTCCGCCAAGACAACAACCTCAATTTCAACTTGTTTCAGTGTAGGCAAAATGATGGCACAGCCGTCGAAAAAGGCACTCTTTTTCCTGCGGATACAAGCTGTTACTGTACCGGCAAACAACCAGCCGGCATGCACAGCGCAAATAGGCGATCATCCATCGCCGAACGGCGGCGAAAACACAGCCTCCTGCCTTATACATGCCGCCAGAAAGCCCCATGGACCGGACCCCGCACCCGATGCGTCTCCTGCTCTCGCTGATTATCGGCCTGGCCATGAGTCTTCCCGCTTTCGCGACCCTCAGTGAAAGCCATGGTTATGCCCAGTTCGGCATGCTCAAGTACCCGGCCAGCTTCACCCACTTCGACTGGGTCAACCCTGACGCGCCCAAAGGCGGCACGCTTCGGGTGATGGCCTATGGCACGTTCGACACCCTCAACCCTTACAGCTTCAAGGGCAGCAGCCCTGCGGCCGCGCCCAACTTCCTGCAGTATGGCGTTAGTGAGTTCAACGAGCCGTTGATGGTCGGCACCGGCGCCTACGACCCGTCCGGCGACGAGCCGGCTTCTAGCTACGGGCTTATCGCCAAGAGCGTGGAATACAACGAAGACCGCAGCTGGGTGGTGTTCAACCTGCGCAAGGAAGCACGCTTCCACGACGGCCAGCCGATCACCGCCTACGACGTGGCCTTCTCCTACCGCACCCTGATCAAGGACGGCCACCCGCAGTACCGTACCAACCTGCAGGAAGTCAAAAGGGTCGATATCCTCAACCGCCACCGTATCCGCTTCGTATTCAAGCGTGCCGGCAACCCGCTGCTGATCCTGCGCCTCGGCGAACTGCCTGTATTGGCCCAGCACTACTGGAAGAAGCACGACTTCAAGGCCACCAGCTTCGATGTACCGTTGGGCAGCGGGCCCTATCGAATCACCCAGATCGAGCCGGGACGGCGCCTGGTGTTCGAGCGGGTCAAGGACTGGTGGGGTGAGAAACTGCCGGTCAACCGCGGCAAGTACAACTTCGACCGTGTCGAGGTGGAGTTCTACCGCGACAGCAATGTCGCGTTCGAGGCGTTCAAGGCCGGCGAGTTCGACTTCTACATCGAACACCAGGCTAAGAACTGGGCCAACGGCTACCGCTTCCCGGCCATCGCCCGGGGCGATGTGATCCGTGCCGAAATTCCACACCAGATTCCTACCCAGACCCAGGCGCTGTTCATGAACAGCCGCCGTGACCTCTTCGCCCAGCGCAAGGTACGCGAGGCTCTGGGCCTGATGTTCGACTTCGAGTGGACCAACCGCGCGCTGTTCAACAGCGCCTACAAGCGCAGCACCAGCTATTACCCCAACAGCGAGTTCTCTGCCGACGGCAAGCCAGAAGGCGGCGAGTGGCTGTTGCTCTCACCCTATCGCAAGCAGCTGCAGGCAAAATTGTTCACCGAGCCCTTCACCCTGCCCGCCACCGATGGTCGCGGCATCCCGCGCGAAACACTGCGCCGTGCGCTTGGTCTATTGGCCGAAGCGGGCTGGAAGCCATCCGGCCGCGGACTGCTGAACGCCAAGGGAGAACCGTTGCGCTTCGAGATTCTACTGGTCAACCCCAATCTGGAACGCATTCTCCAGCCCTATACCGAGAACCTGGCCAGCATCGGCATTCGCGCCAGTCTGCGCACCGTCGATCGCGCCCAGTACAAGCAGCGCCTCGACCAGTTCGATTACGACATGATCCTCATGACCCTGCCGCAGAGTCTGAGTCCGGGCCTGGAACAGTGGCTGTACTTCCACTCCAGCCAGGTCGGCGTGAAGGGCAGCAAGAACTATGCAGGTGTACGTCACCCGGTGATCGACACCTTGCTCGACAAACTCCTCGCCGCCCAGACCCGGGAGGAACAGGTGGCGGCTGCCCGAGCACTGGACCGCATCCTGCTCTGGCAGCACTACAGCATTCCCAACTGGTACATCAATCACCATCGTCTGGCGTACCGCAACCGGTTCGCCTTCGTCACCACCCCGCCCTACACCCTGGGACTGCGGGCCTGGTGGCTGAAGCCCACGGAGACCGTTCGATGAGCCCTACCCTGCGCACCCTGGGTGCCGCCCTGTTGATGTTGGCCGGAGCCGTCCAGGCCGAGCCACAACATGCCCTTACCCTCTACGGCGAGCCGCCGAAGTATCCGGCGGGCTTCAAGCACTTCGACTACGTCAACCCCGATGCGCCCAAGGGTGGACTGCTTCGCCAACGAGGGATCGGCGGTTTCGACAGCCTCAACCCCTACATTCCGAAGGGTAACCCGGTGGACGTGGAGCCCCTGCTCTATGACAGCCTGACCTTTCACTCGCAGGACGAGCCGTTCACCGAGTACGGCTTGCTGGCCGAGAAGATCGACAAGGCCGCGGACAACAGCTACGTGCGCTTCTTCCTCAACCCCAAGGCGCGCTTTCACGACGGCCAGCCGGTAACGGCCGACGACGTGATCTTCACCTTCCACACGCTGGTGGAGAAAGGCGACCCCATGTATCGCCACTATTATGCGGACGTGGCGCAGGTGGTTGCCGAAGACAAGCTGACGGTGCGCTTCGATTTCAAGCATCAGAACAATCGCGAATTGCCACTGATCCTCGGCCAGATTCATGTGCTGCCTAAGCATTGGTGGGCCAGTCGCGACTTTTCCAAGGCCAACCTGGAGCCACCGCTGGGCAGCGGCCCATATCGCATCGGCAAGGTGTCACCCGGTAGCCGCATCGAGTTCGAAAGAGTGAAGGACTGGTGGGGCAAGGACTTGCCGGTCAACCGCGGCCTGTATAACTTCGACCGCATCCGCATCGACTACTACCGCGATACCCAGGTCGCGCTGGAGGCCTTCAAGGCCGGGCAGTTCGATACCAACCTAGAGTACTCGGCGAAGGACTGGAACACCGGCTACGACTCGCCGGCATTGCGCGAGGGACGGTTCGTGATGGCCGCCATCCCCAACCACAACCCCGCCGGTATGCAGGGCTACGTGTTCAACCTGCGCCGCCCGATGTTCCAGGACCGCCGTGTGCGTGAGGCCATCTCCCAGCTGTTCGACTTCGAGTGGGCCAGCAAGCAGCTTTTCTACGGGGCCTACAAGCGCACCCACAGCTACTTCGAGAACTCCGAGATGGCCGCCAGGGGCCTACCTGACGAGGCGGAGCTGAAACTGCTCGAGCCACTGCGTGACAAGCTGCCACCGGAAGTCTTTACCCAGGAGTTCATGCCGCCGGTCAGCGACGGCAGCGGCATCATCCGCGAACAGAGCCGCAAGGCCTTCCAGCTCTTGACCGAGGCTGGCTACCGCATCGAAGACGACAAGATGATCGGCCCGGACGGCAAGCAACTGGCCTTCGAGTTCCTCAACTTCCAGCCCAACCTGGAACGGGTGATCCTGCCGTTCAAGCGCAACCTGGCTGAATTGGGCATCGACCTGCAGATCCGCCGCGTCGACACCTCGCAATACATCAACCGCTTGCGCTCGCGCGACTTCGACATGACATCGGCGATCTGGCCGCAGTCCAGCTCGCCGGGCAACGAGCAGCGCGAGTTCTGGCACTCCGCCAGCGCCGACAACCCCGGCAGCCGCAATCTCATGGGCCTGCGCGATCCGGCCATCGACCAGTTGGTGGATGGCCTGATTCGCGCCGATTCGCGGCAATCGTTGATCACCCATGCCCACGCCCTGGATCGCGCCTTACTCTGGGGCCACTATGTGGTACCTAACTACTACGTGGATACCTGGCGAGTGGCCTACTGGAAACGTTTTGGACGCCCGGCGGTCACGCCGTTGTATGACTACGGCCTGATGAGCTGGTGGGAAGAAGCGCCAGCTATCGCGCCGAAGTCCAAGCCCACGCAGAAGCCCGAGCAGGAAGCCCAGTGATGCTGGCCTATATCGTTCGCCGCCTGCTGCTGATCATCCCCACCCTGCTGGGCATCCTCCTGATCAACTTCATCATCGTCCAGGCCGCCCCTGGCGGCCCGGTGGAGCAGATGATCGCCAAGCTGGAAGGCTTCGATGCCGCCTCCGGTGGTGCCACCGGCAGGATTTCCGGAGGTGGCGGCGAAGTCGCCGTAGCCGGCTCCAACTACCGCGGCGCCCAAGGCCTGGACCCGGAACTGGTGGCCGAGATCGAGAAGATGTACGGCTTCGACAAGTCCGCCCCCGAGCGTTTCTGGCTGATGATCAGCAGCTACGCCCAACTGGATTTCGGCGAGAGCTTCTTCCGCGATGCGACGGTGATCGACCTGATCCTGGAAAAGATGCCGGTATCCATCTCGCTAGGACTATGGAGCACCCTGATCACTTACCTGATCTCGATCCCCCTGGGCATCGCCAAGGCCACCCGCCACGGTAGCGCCTTCGACGTCTGGACCAGCTCGGCGATCATCGTCGGCTACGCAATCCCCTCGTTCCTGTTCGCCATCCTGCTGATCGTGCTGTTCGCCGGCGGCAGCTACTGGGACTGGTTCCCCTTGCGCGGGCTGACCTCCGGTAACTTCGACGAACTCAGCCTGGGAGGCAAGATCCTCGACTACTTCTGGCACCTGGCACTGCCGGTGACGGCCCTGGTGATCGGCAACTTCGCCACCCTCACCCTGCTGACCAAGAACAGCTTCCTCGACGAGATCGGCAAGCAGTACGTGACCACCGCCCGCGCCAAGGGCCTGACCGACAGCCGCGTGCTTTACGGCCATGTGTTCCGCAACGCCATGCTGATCGTGGTGGCCGGCTTCCCGGCCGCCTTCCTCGGCATCTTCTTTACCGGCTCAATGCTGATCGAGGTCATCTTCTCCCTCGACGGTCTCGGCCTGTTGGGCTTCGAGTCCATCGTCAACCGCGACTACCCGGTGGTATTCGGCACCCTGTTCATCTTTTCCCTGTTCGGCCTGGTGGCCAAGCTGCTGAGCGACCTGATGTACACCCTGATCGATCCACGCATCGACTTCGAAAGCAGGGAGAACTGAGAATGACGCTCTCCCCCCTCAACCAACGTCGCCTCGCCCTGTTCAAGTCCCATAAGCGTGGCTGGTGGTCGCTGTGGCTGTTCCTCGCCCTGTTCGTGCTGAGCCTGGGCGCCGAGCTGATCGCCAACGACAAGCCGCTGGCCGTGCGCTACGACGGCGAGTGGTACTTCCCGGTGCTCAAGCGCTACCCGGAAACCACCTTTGGTGGCGAGTTCCCACTGCAGGCCAACTACAAGAGCCCCTACATCCAGGAGCTGATCGCAGAGAAGGACGGCTGGATGCTCTGGCCGCCTATCCCCTTCAACTACTCCAGCATCAACTACGAACTGCAGGTGCCAGCACCCGCGCCACCCTCGGGGCAGAACTGGCTGGGTACCGACGACCAGGGCCGCGACGTGCTGGCGCGGGTGATATACGGCTTCCGTGTATCGGTGCTGTTCGCCCTGGCGCTGACCATCGCCAGCTCCATCATCGGCGTCTTCGCCGGCGCCCTGCAAGGCTACTACGGTGGCTGGGTCGACCTGGCCGGCCAGCGCTTCCTCGAGGTCTGGTCCGGCCTACCGGTGCTCTACCTGCTGATCATCCTGGCCAGCTTCGTGCAACCCAACTTCTGGTGGCTGCTGGGCATCATGCTGCTGTTCTCCTGGATGAGCCTGGTCGACGTGGTACGTGCCGAGTTCCTCCGTGGCCGCAACCTGGAGTATGTGCGTGCGGCCCGCGCGCTGGGTATGGGCAATGGCGGCATCATGTTCCACCACATCCTGCCCAACGCCATGGTCTCGACCATGACCTTCATGCCCTTCATTCTGACGGGAGCGATAGGCACCCTGACCTCGCTGGACTTCCTCGGCTTCGGCCTGCCGGCCGGCGAACCCTCGCTGGGCGAGCTGGTGGCCCAAGGCAAGGCCAACCTGCAGGCGCCCTGGCTGGGCATCAGCGCCTTCACGGTATTGGCCCTGATGCTCAGCCTCCTGGTGTTCATCGGCGAAGCCGCTCGCGATGCCTTCGACCCGAGGAAATGAGATGACCGAGCAGAACAACCTCATCGAAGTACGCGACCTGGCCGTCGAGTTCGTCACCGGCGGCAAGGCCGTGCGCGTGATCGAAGGCGTCAGTTTCGACATCCGCAAGGGCGAGACCCTGGCCCTGGTCGGCGAGAGCGGCTCGGGCAAGTCGGTCACCGCCCACTCCATCCTGCGCTTGCTGCCCTACCCGCTGGCCCGCCATCCGGCCGGCAGCATTCAGTATGGCGGCCAGGACCTGCTCAAGCTGGCCCCGGACAAGTTGCGCAGCATCCGTGGCAACCGCATCGCCATGGTGTTCCAGGAGCCGATGACTTCGCTCAACCCGCTGCACACCATCGGCAAGCAGATCGGCGAAGTGCTGGCCTGGCACAAGGGCCTCACCGGCGATGCTGCTCAGGCACGGATCATCGAGCTGCTGGAGCTGGTCGGCATTCCCGAGCCGGCCAAGCGGCTCAAGGCCTATCCGCACGAGCTGTCCGGCGGCCAGCGCCAGCGGGTGATGATCGCCATGGCCCTGGCCAACGAGCCGGAGCTGCTGATCGCCGACGAGCCGACCACCGCGCTGGACGTCACCGTGCAGCTGAAGATCCTCGATCTGCTCAAGGAATTGCAGGCCCGCCTGGGCATGGCACTGCTGCTGATCACCCACGATCTCAACCTGGTTCGGCGAATCGCCCACCGCGTATGTGTCATGCAGCGCGGTTGCATCGTCGAACAGGCGTCGTGTGACGAATTGTTCCGCGCTCCGCAGCATCCCTATACCCAGGAACTGCTCGGCGCCGAGCCCAGCGGCATGCCTGCGGACAACCCCGCCGGCGCGCCGCTACTGGAAGTGGACGACCTGCGCGTGTGGTTCCCGATCAAGAAAGGGTTGCTGCGGCGTACGGTGGACCATGTGAAGGCGGTGGATGGTATCGACTTCAGCCTGCTGCAGGGCCAGACCCTGGGCATCGTGGGCGAGAGCGGTTCCGGCAAATCCACCCTCGGCATGGCGATCCTGCGGCTGCTGAGCAGCCAGGGCGCCATCCGTTTCCAGGGCCAGGCGCTGGACGGGTTATCGCAACAGGCCGTAAGGCCTCTGCGGCGGCAGATGCAGGTGGTCTTCCAGGACCCCTTCGGCAGTCTCAGCCCACGCATGTGCGTGAGCCAGATCGTCGGCGAGGGCCTGCGCATCCATGGCATGGGCAGCGAAGAGGAGCAGGAACAGGCCGTCATCGACGCTCTCAAGGAGGTAGGGCTGGACCCAGAGACTCGGTTCCGCTACCCCCATGAGTTTTCCGGCGGGCAACGGCAGCGGATTGCCATTGCCCGGGCACTGGTGCTGAAACCGGCGCTGATACTGCTGGACGAGCCCACTTCGGCGCTCGACCGCACAGTACAGCGCCAAGTGGTGGAACTGCTGCGCTCGTTGCAGGCCAAGTACAACCTGACGTACCTGTTCATCAGCCATGATCTGGCGGTGGTCAGGGCCCTGAGCCACCAGCTGATGGTGGTGAAACAGGGCAAGGTGGTTGAACAGGGGCCGGCCGAGACGGTGTTCGCCGCGCCACAGCACCCCTATACCCAGCAGTTGCTGGAGGCCGCATTCATGGTCCCAGCAACCGCCGACTAACTGAAAGAGGAATGACGCACATGGGTTTTCTCGCCGGTAAGCGCGTACTGATCGTTGGCGTGGCCAGCAAACTGTCGATCGCCTCGGGCATCGCCGCCGCCATGCACCGCGAGGGCGCCGAGCTCGCCTTCACCTACCAGAACGACAAGCTCAAGGGCCGCGTCGAAGAATTCGCCGCTGGCTGGGGCTCCAACCCCGAGCTGTGCTTCCCCTGCGACGTGGCCAATGACGACGAGATCGCCAAGGTCTTCGAGGAGCTGAGCAAGAAGTGGGACGGCCTGGACTGCATCGTCCACTCCGTCGGCTTCGCCCCGGGCGACCAGCTGGATGGCGACTTCACCGCCGTCACCACCCGTGACGGCTTCAAGATCGCTCATGACATCAGCGCCTACAGCCTAGTGGCCCTGGCCAAGGCTGGTCGCGAGCTGATGCAGGGCCGAAATGGCAGTATCCTCACCCTTTCCTACCTGGGCGCTGAGCGCACCATGCCCAACTACAACGTGATGGGCATGGCCAAGGCCAGCCTGGAGGCCGGCGTACGCTACCTGGCCGGCAGCCTCGGCCCAGAAGGCATCCGCGTCAACGCTATCTCCGCCGGCCCGATCCGCACCCTGGCCGCCAGCGGCATCAAGAGCTTCCGCAAGATGCTCGCTGCCAACGAGAAGCAGACCCCGCTGCGCCGCAACGTGACCATCGAGGAAGTCGGCAATGCCGGCGCCTTCCTCTGCTCCGACCTGGCCTCGGGCATCAGTGGCGAGATCCTCTACGTCGACGGCGGCTTCAACACCACCGCCATGGGCGCCATCGAAGACTGACAGGCGGCGCCAGTCACCGCCTTCCAGGCACAAAAAAGGCTCCCATGGAGCCTTTTTTGTTGGCGAGACCTTTAATCCTTGCGCGACGGCGATAGCAATTCGACCTTGTAGCCGTCCGGGTCCTCGATAAATGCCAGGATGCTGCTGCCATGCTTCATCGGGCCCGGCTCGCGGGTGATCTTGCCGCCTCGGGAACGGATGTCCTCACAAGCCTTGTAGACGTCTTCCACTTCCAGGGCGATGTGACCGTAAGCAGTCCCCAGCTCGTACTGGTCAACACCCCAGTTGTAGGTCAGCTCGATTACGCTGTTCTCAGCCTCATTGCCGTAGCCGACGAAGGCCAAAGTGAACTGGCCGTCAGGGTAGTCCTTGCGACGCAGCAGGGTCATGCCCAGCACTTCGGTATAGAAGGCGATGGAGCGATCCATGTCGCCGACGCGCAGCATGGTATGCAGCAGTCTCATCGGGTTTTCCTCATCGGTGCCCTTTTGCGGGCTTATAAAAACAGAACCCCGGCTTGTGGCCGGGGTTCGTCTGGCTCGGCGCTAGCTTATCAGAACAGCTTGCGGCCCTTGCCGGCGGCGATGCGCATGCGCAGGGCGTTGAGCTTAATGAAGCCCGCAGCATCCGCCTGGTTGTAAGCGCCGCCATCTTCCTCGAAGGTCGCGATGTTGGCGTCGAACAGCGAGTCGTCGGACTTGCGGCCAACCACGATGACGTTGCCCTTGTACAGCTTCAGGCGCACCACACCGTTCACGTTGGTCTGCGAGGCGTCGATCATCTGCTGCAGCATCAGACGCTCCGGGCTCCACCAGTAACCGGTGTAGATCAGGCTGGCGTACTTGGGCATCAGCTCGTCTTTCAGGTGGGCCACTTCGCGGTCCAGGGTGATCGACTCGATGGCACGGTGTCCGCGTAGCATGATGGTGCCTCCGGGGGTCTCGTAGCAGCCGCGGGACTTCATGCCGACGTAGCGGTTCTCGACAATGTCGAGACGGCCGATGCCGTTGGCGCCGCCGATGCGGTTCAGCTCGGCCAGTACCTGGGCCGGGCTCATGTCCTTGCCGTCGATGGCGACGATGTCACCCTTGCGGTAGGTCAGCTCGATGTACGTCGGAGTGTCAGGTGCGGCTTCCGGCGAGACGCTCCACTTCCACATGTCTTCTTCATGCTCGGTCCAGGTGTCTTCCAGCACACCGCCCTCATAGGAGATGTGCAGCAGGTTGGCGTCCATGGAGTACGGAGATTTCTTCTTGCCGTGGCGCTCGATCGGGATGCCATGCCTCTCGGCGTAGTCCATCAGTTTCTCGCGGGACAGCAGGTCCCACTCACGCCACGGGGCGATCACTTTCACGCCCGGCTTCAGCGCGTAGGCACCCAGTTCGAAACGTACCTGATCGTTACCCTTGCCGGTGGCGCCGTGGGATATGGCGTCGGCGCCGGTCTCGTTGGCGATCTCGATCAGGCGCTTGGCGATCAGCGGACGGGCGATGGAAGTACCCAGCAGGTACTCGCCTTCGTAGATGGTGTTGGCGCGGAACATCGGATAGACGAAGTCGCGGACAAACTCTTCGCGCAGATCATCGATGTAGATTTCCTTGACGCCCATGGCCTGCGCCTTGGCGCGGGCCGGCTCGACCTCTTCGCCCTGGCCGAGGTCGGCGGTGAAGGTCACCACTTCGCAGTTATAAGTATCTTGCAGCCACTTGAGGATCACCGAGGTGTCCAGGCCACCGGAATAGGCCAGAACTACCTTCTTAACGTCCGCCATGCCAATCAACTCCACGGGTTGTACGGAAAACCGAGGATTCTACCGACCGTGCGGAATGATTTACAGGGGCGCGACAGACACTAGCGACAAAGCGACAGATTTATTTTGTGTACGGCGTCAGGAATTGGCCGCCGGAGCGGCAGGAGACTCGCTCGCGGGGGGCGTGCTGGCCGGGGGACTGCTCGGGGCAGGTTCGGCTGGCGCCTCGATCACCGGCTCGCGGGATAGTGTCATGGTCACCCGGCGATTCGTCGCCCGGTTGGCCTCGCTGTTGTTCTTCACCAGCGGGTAACGCTCGCCATGAAAGCGCACGATGATCTGTTCGGGTGGAATGCCGTGGGCCTTCAGGTACTCCTCCACAGCCATCGCTCGCCGGCGCGAAGTGTCGCGATTGGTCAGGCGATTGCCGGAGTTGTCGGAGTGACCATCCAGCTGGAAGCGGTTGACGGTAGGGTCTGCCTTGATGAAGTCGAGGATGATGTCGATCTTGGCCTGGGCCAGTGGCTCCAGTGCCGCTCCGCCACCGGGGAAGCCCAGCTGGGTCTGGCGGATCTGATCGAAGTTGACCGGCAGGAGGCCGACAGTGCACTTGAGGTAGTCGTTGTAGGCCTGGTTGAATTTGACAGGCAACAGGCGCACCTCCAGGTTATCACCGCCCTGCAAGGTGCGATGACGTACCAGCGGGCTGCGACCTTCCATCAGCCCGGTGAGCAAGCGCCCAGCCTGTTCCTGATTGCTGTTGAACGGCACCTGACCATTGCCGACAGCCAGCGCGCCAAGGTTGATGTCACCGCGTCCGGGCTGCCAGGGTGCGGCAGCCGCCAGCAGGGTCGCGGAGCCGGCTCCCATCCAGCGCTCACGGACCTTGAGACGGAATGTCGCCTGTTCTCCAGCACGACGCACGAATTCACCACTACCAAAATCGGCGATGGGCTGACTCAGGCGACACTCGAACTGATCACCTTCTACCTTCCACTCCACCTTCTCCATGCGCGTCTGGAACGTGATGGCCACAGCCGGCATGCACCAGGGCACGCAGGCAAGCAGGCTGAGCAGGAGAAGGCTGGGCTGGCGCAAGATCGGCTCCGTGGGGAGATACGGCTTTCATAGCCCATATCGGCGGTCGCCGGGGAAACTTGATAGACCGTCCGTAGGGTTCACCGTCTTTTCACCGATAATCACGCTGCCGCATCAAATGGCACCAGAGCAGGCGCGGGATGCAGGCAAAGCTGGTAGCATTTCCGCACGTTTTACCTGCCGGGAATCCCCATGTCCGACCGCATTACCCTGCTGCGCCCAGACGACTGGCACATCCATCTGCGCGATGGTGCCGTCCTGCAGCATACCGTCCGCGATGTCGCGCGGACCTTCGCTCGCGCCATCATCATGCCCAACCTGGTACCGCCGGTGCGCAACGCCGACGAGGCCGACGCCTATCGTCAGCGCATCCTGGCTGCCCGCCCGGCCGGCAGCCGTTTCGAGCCGCTGATGGTGCTCTACCTCACCGACAAGACCAGCACCGAAGACGTGCGCGCCGCCAAGGCCAGCGGCTTCGTGCATGCCGCCAAGCTGTACCCGGCCGGCGCCACTACCAACTCCGATTCCGGCGTGACCAGCATCGACAACATCTTCCACGTGCTCGAAGCGATGGCAGAAGTCGGCCTGCCACTGCTGGTACACGGCGAAGTGACCCGCGCGGAAGTTGACGTGTTCGACCGCGAGAAGCGCTTTATCGATGAGCACCTGACCCGTGTGGTCGAGCGCTTCCCGACCCTGAAGGTGGTGTTCGAGCACATCACCACCGGCGATGCCGCCGCCTTCGTTAAGGCCGCCCCGGCCAACGTCGGCGCCACCATCACCGCTCATCACCTGCTATACAACCGCAACCACATGCTGGTTGGCGGCATTCGCCCGCACTTCTATTGCCTGCCGATCCTCAAGCGCAACACCCACCAGGAAGCCCTGCTGGATGCAGCCACCAGCGGCAGCCCGAAGTTCTTCCTCGGCACCGACTCGGCGCCGCACGCCAAGCACGCCAAGGAAGCCGCCTGCGGCTGCGCCGGCTGCTACACCGCGCACGCCGCCATCGAGCTGTATGCCGAGGCCTTCGAGCAGCGTAAAGCGCTGGACAAGCTGGAGGGCTTCGCCAGCCAGCACGGCCCGGACTTCTACGGCCTGCCGCGCAACACCGACCACATCACCCTGGTGCGCGAGGAATGGACCGGCCCGAGCGAACTGCCGCTGGGCGAGAGCCTGGTGATTCCGCTACGCGCTGGCGAGAAACTGCAATGGCGCCTGCTGGAGGATCAAGCGTGAGCGAAGATAACTTCGACGACGAACTCGACGGCAGCCTGCCTTCCGGCCCGCGCCACCCGATGGCCGCGCGCTTCCGCGGCTACCTGCCGGTGGTGGTGGACGTGGAGACCGGCGGCTTCAACTCCGCCACCGACGCATTGCTGGAGATCGCCGCGACTACCATCGCTATGGATGAGGGCGGCTTCCTCTACCCGGATCACACCCACTTCTTCCGCGTCGAACCCTTCGAGGGCGCCAACATCGAGGCGGCGGCGCTGGAGTTCACCGGCATCAAGCTCGATCACCCGCTGCGCATGGCGGTGAGCGAGGAGCACGCGCTGACCGAAATATTCAAGGGCTTGCGCAAGTCGATCAAGGCCAATGGCTGCAAACGCGCCATTCTGGTCGGCCACAACAGCAGCTTCGATCTCGGCTTCCTGAATGCTGCCGTGGCTCGCTGCGACCTCAAGCGCAACCCGTTCCACCCCTTCTCCAGCTTCGATACCGCCACCCTGGCCGGCCTCGCCTATGGACAGACCGTACTGGCCAAGGCCTGCCAGGCCGCCGGCATCGACTTCGACGGCAAGGAAGCGCACTCCGCGCGCTACGACACCGAGAAGACCGCCGAGCTGTTCTGCGGCATCGTCAACCGCTGGAAGGAAATGGGCGGTTGGGACGATTTCGACCAGTAAGCGCCTCACAGACCAAGAACCCGGCCCCGGCCGGGTTTTTTATTGCAATGCGAAAATCAAACATGCGGGAAGAACTGCGGTCAAGCTTTGACAAGCATTCTCATTAACATTAGTATCCGATCCCAAGAGCTACTCCACACCACTTCGAGCCTGCCCATGTACGTTTGCCTCTGCCAGGGTGTTACTGACGGTCAAATTCGCGAAGCTATCTACGAGGGCTGCTGCAGCTATCGTGAGGTGCGCGAGAGCCTCGGCGTGGGCACCCAGTGCGGCAAGTGCGCCTGCCTGGCCAAGCAAGTGGTACGTGAGACCCTGAGTGACGTGCAGAGCAGCCAGGCAGCCCTCGCCTGCAGTGCCAGCTTCGTCGCCGCCTGATACCCCTGAATACGAAAAAGCCGGACCTTGTGTCCGGCTTTCTTATGCCTGCAAGAAACGATCAGGCCTGCGGTACGCCGCTATGGAAGCGAAACTCGTCGTCCGGCGACTCGATCAGCTCGCGCTCCGCCTCGCGAACTCGCTCGACCACCTGATCAACATCAGACTCCTCACCATACTGGTAAGCCAGCTTGAGGTAACCCTGAAAGTGCCGAGCCTCGGACTTCAGCAGACCACCGTAGAACTTGCCTAGCTCTTCGTCGAGGTGCGGTACCAACGCCTCGAAGCGTTCGCAGCTACGTGCCTCAATGAAGGCACCCACCACCAGGGTATCCACCAGTTTCTGCGGCTCATGATTGCGCACCAGCTTACGCAGGCCTGAGGCATAACGCGCGGCCGATACCGGGCGTAAATCGATGCGGCGCTTCTTCATGATGCGCAGCACCTGCTCGTGATGTACCAGCTCCTCGCGGGCAAGGCGCGACATGAAGTTGACCAGATCCAGCTCCTGACTGTATTTGGCCATCAGCGCCATGGCTGTGGACGCAGCCTTGAACTCGTTGTTCTTGTGATCGATCAGCAGGGTTTCCTGATCGACCAGTGCCGCCTGTACCCAGGCAGCCGGGGTGGGACAGGCGAGAAAGTCATGTATTTCAGGGAGATTCACGAGAGTGATCCAGGGATATCGGCGTTGACCGGTGTTGGCACAGGCATCAAGGGCGGGCCATTATACGGATGAAGGCGCGCGGGGCCAGCCAGCCCGTGATGCAGGTCAAAACCACTGCCGCCTGCCGTCTCTATAGTGAGTCACATACAAGTACTTCGCACAGGGAAACGCTCATGCAAGCCATACGCAGCATTCTGGTGGTGATGAATCCTCAACACCCTGAGAACCTTGCACTCAGGCGCGCCAAGTTGATCGCAGGGGTGACCCAGTCGCACCTGCATCTGCTGGTTTGCGACAAGAAGGGTGACCATGGCGCTTATCTCGCAGAACATCAGGCGGCGTTGCAACAGGAAGGTTTCAACGTCACCACCCAGCAGGCCTGGCATGACGGGGTCTACCAGACCATCATCGCAGCGCAGCAGGTGGAAGGCTGCGGCCTGGTCATCAAGCAGCACGTTCCCGACAACCCGCTGAAGAAGGCATTGCTCACTCCCGAAGACTGGAAGCTGCTGCGCTATTGCCCGAGCCCGGTCCTGATGGTCAAGACTGATCGTCCTTGGACCGGTGGCATCATTCTCGCCGCCGTGGACGTTGGTAACGGTGATGCGGAGCACCGCACCTTGCACTCCGGACTCATCAGCAATGGCTACGACATCGCGCGCCTGGCCAACGGTACATTGCACGTGATTACGGCTCACCCCTCCCCCATGCTTTCGGCGGCCGACCCGACCTTCCAACTCAAGGAAACCATCGAAGCCAGGTATCGCGAGCAATGCAAAGCGTTCCAGGCTGAATACGATATCAGCAACGAGCGCCTGCACGTTGAGGAAGGCCCTGCCGATGTGCTGATTCCGCACACTGCTCGCAAACTCGATGCAGTCGTCACCATCATCGGCACCGTGGCTCGTACCGGCCTATCCGGAGCCTTGATCGGCAACACCGCCGAAGTGGTGCTCGACTCTCTGGAAAGCGACGTATTGGTTGCCAAGCCCGACGACATCATCGCTCATCTGGAGGAGCTGGTGGCTCAACGCTGAGGAATCGCAGCGAACAGGGCCCTGGTCTACCCAGAGCTCCGAGCCCGATGTCAGCCGGCATCGGGCTTTTTTTCTTGTGGCGTCAGCCGGCGCCAAGCGGATGTCGAGCCTCTCTTTCGCCGAAGGCCAGACGCAGCCAGTGGCGGTAGAAGCCCTCGGCCACCTTGTGCAGCGACTCGATGCGCGCCGGCAAATCGGTGAGCATCTGCCGCTGCCCCTGCTGGCTGGCCTGGGTCTCGTCCAACAGGTGCGACCAGTCGCGCAACCAGCCTCGCACCAGCTCCTCGGTCACCTCCGGATGCCCCTGCAGGGCCAGCACTTTGTCGCCCCAGGCGAACCCCTGGTTCGGGCACCAGGGGCTGGACAGCAACCACTCGGCACCGGTCGGCAGGTCGAAGGTGTCGCTGTGCCACTGGTACACCGGGAACTCGCGCGGCAGATGCACCAGCCAGGGGCTGTCGGCTTCGCGCCGCACCAACGGCTGCCAACCCACCTCGGTGTAGGGCATGCGATGCACCGCGGCACCGAGCGCACGGGCGATCAGCTGGCCGCCCAGGCAGTGGCCAATGATGGGAATGTCGCGACGGATGAAATGCTGCAGCGCGGCGATCTCCGCCCCGATCCAGGGCAGGTCGTCGTTGACGCTCATCGGCCCACCCATCACCGCCACCGCGCGGGGGCGATCCAGGTCGTAGCCGTCCAGCTCATCGAGGTCGGTGCGTAGCACCGTGAAGTCGAGGCCCTGCTCTTCCAGAACGGTAGCAAGATGGCCCGGAGCACAATAATCGACGTGGGTCAGAATCAGAATGTCGGTCATGACTACTCTTCGTTGTTCGCTTGCCAAGGCAAGGCTCGTGCCGGAACACAGGGCCATTCTCGTCTGGCGAACTTAATTGTTTGGAGCAGGCTAACCGAGGCGAAGATGACCGGCCAGTGCCGGCAATGGCCGCTCCCTTCCCGCCAGGGAAAGGAGCGGCTCGCACGCATCAGGGAATGCATACCCCCTGCTTGTCGCTTTGCGCCAGATCCATCAGCTCCCGGTTGGCCACCGCGTACATGGCGTAGTCGGTACCGGTGGCCGCGCGCAGTTCGGCGAGCATCGCCAGCCAGCGCTGCACCAGGGTCCTGTGCTGCTCCAGCCAGAAGCTGACCCGCTCCTCGATATCCTTCGGCCCTTCGGCCATCTGCAGCACGGCGATGGTGATCGCCCGCTGCTGCCAGTCCAGGTCGTCGCGGAACGCCTCGCGGGCCAGGGCCTGCCAGTTGTTCTCCACCGGCAGGCCGGTGATCTGCTGCAGGTACCAGGACAGCTCCAGCGCGCCCCCTGTGGCGAAGTACGCAGTCGCCACATCCGTGGCCGGCTGTCCGGTGACATCGGCGGCCTCGATGATCGGCAGCAAGGTGTACAGGTGGCTGGTGCCAGCGACCACGCGCGCCAGCTCTTCCGGCGCACCCGCCTCGACGAAGCTCTGGTAGCGCGCCAGCCACTGCTCGCGGGCCGGACCTTCCAGCAACTCGTCCAGGCGCCCAGCCAGCTCGGCCACGCGCGGGGCGAAGTGGCCGACATCGCGGGCGGCGTCCAGATCCTCGCGACGGCTGCGCAGGAACCAGCGGGTAGCGCGGCGCCCCAGGCGCATCAGCTCGTCCATCAGCTGCAGCTGCAGCTCGGCCGGCACCTTGTAGTCCAGCGCCTCGATCTGCTTCCACCAGTGCGGCAGGCGGAACACGTCACGCACGATGACATAGGCGCCGGCGACATTGGCTGCGCTCATGCCGGTGGACTCCTTCAGGCGCTGCACGAAGGTGATACCCATGTGGTTGACCAGATCGTTGGCGATCTGCGTGCTGACGATCTCGCGCTTCAGGCGGTGGCGGCGCATGGCCTCGCCGAACTTCTTGGTCAGCTGCGCCGGGAACGCGGTTTCCATCTCGCGGGCCAGGTAGTCGTCGTCCGGCACCAGGGATTTCAGCAGGGCTTCCTTGAGGTCGATCTTGCTGTAGGAGATCAGCACCGACAGCTCCGGCCGAGTGAGGCCGCGGCCGTTGGCCGCGCGTTCGTTGAGCTCGTCGTCGGACGGCAGGAACTCCAGCGCGCGGTCCAGCTTGCCGGCAGACTCCAGCGCCGCCATCAGGCGCTTGTACTCGGCCAGGCGCTCGCGAGCGCGGCGCTGGGCCAGGGACAGGGCCTGGGTCTGCTTGTAGTTGTTGCCCAGCACCAGCGCGCCGACTGCGTCGGTCATCTCGGCCAGCAGCTTGTTGCGCTGCTTGCCGGTCATGTCGCCGCCGCCGACGATCTCGCCGAGCAGGATCTTGATGTTCACCTCATGGTCGGAGCAGTCCACGCCGCCGGCGTTGTCGATGAAGTCGGTGTTGCTGGCGCCGCCGTTGAGGCCGTACTCGACGCGGCCGAGCTGGGTCATGCCCAGGTTGCCGCCCTCGCCCACCACCTTGGCACGCAGCTCATTGCCGTTGACGCGCAGGCCGTCATTGGCCTTGTCGCCCACATCGGCATGGGTTTCCTTGCTCGACTTGACGTAGGTGCCGATGCCGCCGTTCCACAACAGGTCGACCGGTGCCTTGAGCAGCGCGTTGATCAGTTCGGTGGGCGCCAGCTTGTCGGCGGCGATGTCGAAGCGCGCCTTCATCTGCGGGGTGATGGCGATGCTCTTGGCGCTGCGTAGGAAGATGCCGCCGCCTTCGGAAATCAGCTTGGCGTCGTAGTCGGCCCAGGACGAGCGCGGCAGGGCGAACATGCGCTGGCGCTCGATGAAGCTCTTCGCCGCATCCGGGTTGGGGTCGATGAAGATGTGCTGGTGGTTGAATGCCGCCACCATCTGCAATTGGTCCGACAGCAGCAGGCCGTTGCCGAACACGTCACCGGCCATGTCGCCGATGCCGATCACCGTGATCGGGTCCTTCTGCACGTCGATGCCGCGCTCGCGGAAGTGGCGCTGCACCGAGACCCAGCCGCCCTTGGCGGTGATGCCCATGCCCTTGTGGTCGTAGCCTGCCGAGCCGCCAGAGGCGAAGGCGTCGTTGAGCCAGAAGCCGTAGTCGATAGCGATGCCGTTGGCGATGTCGGAGAAGGTCGCGGTGCCCTTGTCCGCCGCCACCACCAGATACGGGTCGTCGTTGTCGTGACGCACCACGTTCTGCGGCGGCACCACGGCGCCATCCTTGAGGTTATCGGTGATGTCGAGCAGGCCACTGATGAAGATGCGGTAGCAAGCAATGCCCTCGGCCAGCACCTCGTCACGGTTACCGCCCACAGGGAGCCTTCTCGGGATGAACCCGCCCTTGGCGCCCATTGGCACGATCACCGCGTTCTTCACCTGCTGTGCCTTGACCAGGCCCAGTACCTCGGTGCGGAAGTCCTCCTCGCGGTCGGACCAGCGCAGGCCGCCACGTGCGACGTCGCCGAAGCGCAGGTGCACGCCCTCGACGCGCGGGCAGTAGACGAAGATTTCGAATTTCGGCACCGGCCGCGGAATCTCCGGAATCAGCCGTGGGCTGAGCTTGAAGCTGAAGTAGTGCTTGGGCTGGCCGTCGGCACCCGGTTGGTAGAAATTGGTGCGCAAGGTGGCCTTGATCAGATCCAGGTAGCGCCGCAGGATGCGGTCCTCGTTGAGCACGGCGACGTTGTCCAGTGCGGCGAGGATGGCCTGCTCGAGCTTCTGCTGCTTGTCGTCCAGGTCTTCCATCGACAGCTTGCGCGCCAGGTAGAAGCGGGTCTTGAACAGGCGCACCAGCTCCTTGGCGATATCGGCGTGGTTGACCAGGGTGGCCGCGATGTAGCCAAGGTCGAAGCCCAAGCGGATCTGCTTCAGGTAGCGGGCATAGGCGCGCAGCAGCGCCACATCGCGCCACGGCATGGAGGCGGTCAGTACCAGGCGGTTGAAGCCGTCATTCTCGGCGGCGCCCTCGACGATCTGCACGAAGGCATCCTGCAGGGTCTCGTTGAGCTCCTGAATATCGACATTCACCCCTTCGGCGGTGGTGAAGGCGAAGTCATGAATCCAGTACTCGCGGCCATCGGCGCGGCGCAGCTTGTAGGGGAACTCGCCAAGCACGCGCAGGCCAAGGTTCTCCAGGATCGGCAGCACGTCGGACAGCGGCAGCGGCGTGTCGGCGTGGTACAGCTTGCAGTGCAGCTCCTGCTCGCCCTGGGCCAGCGGTTGGTAGAAGCTCATCACCAGCGGCCGCTTCTCGGACAGGCTGAGCAGGTGCTGCATGTCCACCACCGCCGAATGCGGGGCGAAACGCTCGGTGTAACCGGCCGGGAAGCCTTTCGGGAAGTCGGCCAGCACGTTGGTGCCCTGGGCCTCGCCGAAACTTTCGATGATCAGGCTGGCGTAGTCATCCTTCCACGAACGGCAGGCCTGGATGACTTCCTTCTCGATGCGCGCCGGGTCGATCTGCACGCGGTTCTTCGGGTCGACCTTGAGGATGAACTGCACCCGCGCCAGCACCGACTCGGAGAAGTAGGTCCAGAACTCGCAGTCGCTGGCGCCCAGGCGATCCATGAGGATCTGCTGGATCTTCAGCCGCGTCTCGGTGGAGTACACGTCGCGCGGCACGTAGGCCAGGCAGTAGGCAAAGCGGCCATAGGGATCACGGCGGATGAACAGGCGCAGCTTGTTGCGCTCCTGGATCTGCACGATGGAGATGGCCGTGCTGAACAGCTCGTCCACCGGGGTCTGGAACAGATCATCGCGCGGCAGCACTTCCAGCACCTGTTCCAGCTCCTTGCCCAGGTGCGCCTTGCGGTCGAAGCCGGAACGTTCGGCAATCTCATCCACCTTGCGGCGGATGTAGGGGATGCTGCTGACGCTCTGGGCATACACCGCCGAGGTGTACAGGCCCATGAAACGGCATTCCTTGATGACCTTGCCCTTGGCATCCAGCTCACGGATCGACACGAAGTCCGGGTAGGCCGGACGGTGCACACGGCTCGGCGTGGCGGCCTTGGCGAAGGACAGCAGCACCGGCTGGCGCAGGTAGTCGACGGCCTCTTTCTCGATGTGCACGTCTTCCTTGCTCAGGCCCGGGCGAAGGCGCTTGGACAGGCCCAGCAGGGAGGCCTCGTCGTACACCAGGTGGCCACCATCCTTCTCTTCGACCACGGTGAATTCCTCGTAACCGAGGAAGGTGAAGTGGTTGTCCAGCAGCCAGGCGAGGAAGGTTTTCACTTCCGCCAGCTCGGCGCCGTCGACCTTGAGCTTGGCCTTGTCCAGCCAGGCCAGTAGCTGCTCGGCCTTGGCCTTCATCGGGGCGAAGTCCGCCACGGCAATGCGCACTTCCTCCAGCACGTCCTGGATCGCCTTCTCCAGCGCACGCAGCTCGGTGACGTTGGCGCAGCGGTCGATCTCCAGGTACATCAGCGCCTCGCGCTGTACGTCCTTGCCACCGGTGCCCTTGGTGAGGATTTCCTGCAGCTCGCCGCTCTTCTTGCGCTTCACACTGAACACGCTGTTCTGCAGGGTGTGGATGCTGTAGCCGTGGCGGTTCAGCTCCATGCGCACCGAGTCGACCAGAAATGGCAGGTCGGCGTGCAGCACCTCCACCGCGGTGTGGGTGGACTGCCAGCCATGCTTCTCGTAATCCGGGTTGTACACGCGCACCACCGGTTTGGCGGCGTCGAAGCGTTCTAGTAGACGCCAGGAAGACAAGGTGCTGCCGGCCAGGTCGCCGAGGCGGCGCTGGGTCAGCTCATCGAGGGATACGATGCCGAAGAACTGCTCGGCGAACAGCGCCACTTGTGGCAGCGCCTTGTCGCTGACGTGCTGCGCCAGGGCCGCTTGCAGTTGGTGCTGGAAGTCGGCTTTGCTGGCCGCGGTGAAGAACGCCATGGTAATGCTCCACTGGACTTGTTATTCGAGATTGGGCGCACGGCGCCGGGTTCCCAAGCAGTCTAGGCGATAGACGGAACTCGGCAGGCGTACGGCGACCACAAGGTCACACAGAGCTTAACGAGAGCCCATGGCAGCTGGATTGCGGAGGGGCGACATATTCGTTCATCGGCTCGCTGCGAGTCTTTGGTGTAAGGAACGCTTGGGAGAATCATCCGCCGCCATTAAGATGCGGCCTTTGCCCAGACGCCACCGGCCACCGGTGCAGAGCTTCCATGCCCAAAGCACCGACCTCGCCCGCCGACAGACTTTATGCACTCGATGCCTTAAGAGGCTTTGCAGCGCTCTCAGTAGTGCTCTGGCACTGGCAACACTTCTTTTATAAGGGCAGCACGCCAGACAGTTTCGACAGGGAGCGCCAACCGCTCTTCCAGTTCTTCTCGGTGTTCTACACGCATGGATCACTGGCAGTCGAACTGTTCTTCGGCATTTCCGGCTTCGTGTTCTTCTGGTTGTTCAGCCGGAGGATTACAGATGTCTCGCTCTCTCCTCGCCGCTTCTTCGTGGATCGTTTCAGTCGACTCTACCCGCTCCACATAGCGACCTTTGCGCTGGTCGCCATGCTTCAGTTTCTTTATGCACGCAACCATGCCAGCTATTTCGTCTACCCGGCCAACGACCTCTATCACGCCGTTCTGAACATCCTGCTGGTTCCGGCCTGGGGACTCGAGAAAGGCTGGTCATTCAATGCACCAATCTGGTCCGTCTCGGTCGAGGTATTTCTGTACGGGGTTTTCTTCCTGCTCTGCCTCTTCGGTCGCGGCAAGCTGATACTGATCCCGCTGCTGATCGGCCTCGGAGCAGTACTTCATTCGAACCTGCAGTTCTTCAAGCTGGGGGTCGGGCTTTTCGCGTTCTTTTGTGGTGGCTCGGCCTATCTGTTGCTGTCCAGATCGTTCGCCAGCCTAGGTGCAAGGATATCTCTAGGGATATCGCTGGCGTCGACCATCGCGGCATGGGGGTATGCCTGCGTTGCCCCAGAGCCGGAAAGGCTGATTCTGATAGGGGTTGTCTTCCCGCTCACGGTAGCGACGCTGGCGGCCATCGGGTTCATGTATCGCGGGTTCCTCAAACCTCTCGCGGCCGTCGGCGACTTGAGCTATTCGTCGTACCTGCTGCATTTTCCACTGCAGCTAGCCTTTGTCCTGGTGGCGGACAACCTCGGATACGAGCGAACGCTTTTCTACAGCCCCTGGATGCTGCTGCTTTTCATGGCCCTGCTGATTCCTCTTAGCCTGGCTAGCCATCGCTTCTTCGAAGTCCCGATTCAACGCGCCCTTCGGAGCATGCATTCGCGACACGAGGGTGGATCCATCAGAGCAGGGTAGAGGTTGAGGCTGTCAGCCTCAGGAAAAACGCGTGCTAGGGTTCAACTCCTCGCAGTTCGGTAGGGAAGCCATGCAGTACCCCATCCGTCGTCACTTGGTCATTCACTTCGGCAACCTGCTGATCAGCGCCATCGGCCTGGCGCTGATCGGTCTGGCTGCCTGGCTACGGCCATCACTGATCGAACCGTTGCTGTGGGCCGGCGTACCGGTCTACCTCGGCGCACTGCTACCACGCTGGATCGGCCGCCGCGAGCGCCTGCGCCGCGCCGCCCTGGCCCTGGCCAGCGCCGAGAAAAAGTGGGGCTTCGCCAGCCGCGATCACTGCGGGCCCTGGCTCAACTACATCGACCAACCGTTCCTGCGCCACTGCCCGGAGTTCGCCGGGCGCTACTTCTATGGCGAGTGGCTGGTGATCCACGATGGCCTGCTGATCATCAACCCCGGCCGCTCGACCGTGGACCCGCAGCGCCAGGAGGTCGCCTACGACTTCAGTTGCGCCACCACCTATGCGTGGGATGGCTGCACGCCCAAGGTGCCATTCTACTGGCTGGCGATCATCGGCGTGCCGGACTGGTGGGAGAAGCCGCACAAGGTGCTGCACCTGCATGGCAAGCAGATCTGCGAGGCCGACGTATTCTGGCCCCTGGCCCACCCGGCCAGCCTGGTGCATGACGCGCTCTACCAGTACCTGAACGCTGCACCAGTAGCCAAGCACGAGGCCGACCTGCTGTTCTTCCGCATGCTGCACGAGGCCGGCATGCTCTGGCCGGCAGCTTTTGCCTATTACCTGGCCGTGCGCCTGTTCGGCGCGCCCGACGTGGTTGGCCCACGCCCTCCGAACAGCACGCTGACCTGCACCAGCGCCCTGCCCGGCCAGGATCAACCGGCAGAAGCGAGCACCTGCGAGGAGCAGCATCCGGCCTGAACCCCGCGGCAATGGGGAACTGGTCGGCAGTGCGCACCCCGAAGCATGCAAGCCACTATCCCAATGCAGTAGAGTTAGCCCCCCGCTGGGGTGATTTCGGCAACCCGTCAGTCCCTTTCCAGGAAGATTCCCGATGGAACATCGTGAGGCGCTTGTCGCGCTGCGGCAATTTCTCGCTACCCAGATCCTCGGCCAGGAAAAGCTCATCGAGCGCCTGCTGATCGCCCTGCTCGCCGACGGCCACCTGCTGGTCGAGGGCGCGCCCGGTCTGGCCAAGACCAAGGCCATCAAGGAGCTAGCGGAAGGCATCGAGGCCGAATTCCACCGCATCCAGTTCACCCCCGACCTACTCCCGGCCGACATCACCGGCACCGAGATCTATCGTCCGGAAACCGGCAGCTTCGTGTTCCAGCAGGGGCCGATCTTCCACAACCTGGTGCTGGCCGACGAAATCAACCGTGCCCCAGCCAAGGTGCAGTCGGCGCTACTGGAAGCCATGGCCGAGCGTCAGGTATCCATTGGCCGCAGCACCTACGACCTGTCGCCGCTGTTCCTGGTCATGGCCACGCAAAACCCCATCGAGCAGGAAGGCACCTACCCGCTGCCCGAAGCCCAGCTCGACCGCTTCCTGATGCACGTGAAGATCGGTTTCCCGGACGCCAGCGTGGAACGCAAGATCCTCGCCCAGGCTAGAGGCGATGCGCTGAATGGCGAGGCCAAGCCGGAGCACCGCGTCAGCCAGCAGGCGATCTTCGCTGCCCGCCAGGAAATCCTCGGCCTGTACATGGCCGATGCCGTGGAGGAATACCTGGTGCAACTGGTGATGGCCACCCGCACCCCGGCCAAGCACGACGCCGAGCTGGCCGAATGGATCGCTTACGGCGCCAGCCCGCGCGGCTCGATCGCCCTCGACCGTTGCTCACGCGCGCACGCCTGGCTGGCTGGCCGCGACTTCGTCAGCCCCGAGGATATCCAGGCGGTGCTGTTCGACGTGCTGCGCCACCGCATCATCCTGTCGTTCGAAGCGGAAGCCGCCGGCATCGACCAGGACCGCGTGGTGCAGCGCATTCTCGACGTGGTGGCGGTGGCCTGACGGCCACCCACGAGCCCTCCCCATGCACGTGCAACCGACCCCACCGGGCATTCGCGTCAGCCTCGCCGAGCTGATCGAGATGCGTCACCGCGTGCGCGAGGTGCAGCTGTTCTCCACCCCCGCCCGGCGCAGTCCGCTGATCGGCCTGCACCACTCCAAGCTGCGCGGGCGTGGCGTCGACTTCGACCAGGTACGTGTGTACCAGGCCGGCGACGACGTGCGCACCATCGACTGGCGCGTCACCGCCCGCACCCAGGAGCCGCACACCAAGCTGTTCCACGAGGAGCGCGAGCGGCCGATCTTCATCATGGTCGAGCAGAGCCGCCGGCTGTTCTTCGGCTCGGCCCTGCAGTTCAAGTCGGTGCTCGCCGCCCAGGCTGCCAGCCTGTTCGGCTGGGCCGCGCTGGCGCACAACGACCGCATCGGCGGCCTGGTGTTCGGCGACGCCGAGCATCACGAGATCAAGCCACGACGCAGCAAGCAGAGCCTGCTGCAACTGCTCAACCGCCTGACCCGTGCCAACCAGGCCCTGCACCCGGACGCCACCGGCGAACGCGACAGCTTCGGCCTGGCCCTGCGCCGCGCCCGCGAAGTGCTGCGCCCCGGCAGCCTGGTCATCGTGATCTGCGACGAGCGTACGCTGAACGATTCCGCCGAGCAGCAGCTCAGCCTGCTGGCGCGACACACCGACCTGGTGCTGCTGCCGGTGTCCGACCCGCTCGACCACGACCTGCCCAATGCCGGCCTGCTGCGCTTCATCGAGCGCGGTGCGCAACTGGAGCTGGACACCCGTGGCGATGACCTGCGCGTGGCCTACAGCGGCATGGCCGAACAGCGCCGCGCACGTTGGCAGCGCCTGGCGCAGAAGCTCGGCGTGCCGCTGCTGGCGCTGAGCACCGCGCAGGATCTGGTGGACCAACTGCGCGAACACCTTACCGGGCAACAGGCGGGCAAGCGCGCATGAACCCGCTCGACCAGCTGCAACCGACCATCGCCCCGCCACCGGTATCCTGGTGGCCACTGGCGCCCGGCTGGTGGGCGCTGCTGGTATTGGTGCCGCTGCTGCTCTGGGGCTTGTGGTACCTGCGCCGCTACCTGCCGCGCCGCCAGCAGCAGGCGATTCAAGGTGAGCAGCCGCTCGACCCCATGCGCCAGGCCGCGCTGGCCGAACTGGCGCGTCTGGTGCGCCCATACGATGGCCAGCACGCCGGCCCCTGGCTGCAGCAGCTCAACGCCCTGCTCAAACGTCTGGCCCGCGCTGACTACCCCACCGACAACAGCCACGTGCTCAGCGGCCGTGCCTGGCTGGCTTTTCTCGACAGCCGCTGCCCGGCCGCCGGCCTGACCCGCTGGATGATCCTGGTGGAAGGCACCTATCGCAGCCATTGCAGCCTCGACGACAAGGCCATCAACGGCCTCAACCAGGCAGTCGACACCTGGATTCGCAAGCATGTTTGAGTTCGCCTGGCCCTGGGTCTTTCTGCTCGCACCGCTGCCCTGGCTGCTTCGCCTGGCGCTGCCGCCGGCAGACAGTGGCGAGGCGGCGCTCAAGGTCAGCTTCCTCGGCGAGCTGGAGGGCCTCAGCGGCCGCCGCGCCCGCGCCAACCTGCCCGCCTGGCGACAGCAGACGCCGCTCGTGCTGCTGTGGTTGTTCCTGCTGCTGGCCACGGCCCGCCCGGAATGGGTCGGCGAACCGCTACCACTGCCGGCCAGCGGTCGCGATCTGCTGCTGGCGGTAGACGTGTCCGGTTCCATGGATCATGACGACATGCAATGGGACGGTGAGGATATCTCGCGCCTGGAACTGGTGAAGAAGCTGTTCGGCGATTTCATCGAGGACCGCCGCGGCGATCGCATCGGCCTGATCCTGTTCGGCAGCCGCGCCTATCTGCAATCGCCACTGACCTTCGACCGTCACACCGTACGCACCTGGTTGGACGAGGCGCTGGTCAACATCGCCGGCCCGCAGACCGCTCTCGGCGACGCCATCGGCCTGGCCGTCAAACGCCTGCGTCAGCGCCCGGCCGACAGCCGGGTGCTGGTGCTGATCACCGACGGCGCCAACAACGGTGGCGAAATCGAACCCAAGGTCGCCGCGCGCCTGGCCGCCGAGGAGAAGGTGAAGATCTACACCATCGGCATCGGTGCAGATCCCGAGCAGAGCGGCATTATGGGCGTGCTCGGCCTCAATCCGGGCGTCGACCTCGACGAGGCATCGCTGATCGCTATCGCCGAGCAGACTGGTGGCACCTACTTCCGCGCCCGCAGTGCAAAGGAGCTGCAGCAGATCGAGGAAACCCTCGACCAGCTGGAACCGGCCGCACAGCTGCCGACCCGTGCCAGGCCGGCCCAGGCCTTGTATCCCTGGCCGCTGGCCGCCGCGCTGCTGATCAGCCTGTTGCTTGTGGCTCGCGACTTGTGGCCACATCATTGGCAGAAGCTCACCTCACGCCTCGGGGGAGCGGCCTGATGGACATGCTCTGGCCGCAATGGCTGCGCCCCTTCTGGCTGATCCTGCTGCCATTGTTCGGCTGGTTGCTGTGGCAGCTTTGGCACCGCGAGCGACGCAGTGGGCGCTGGCAACTGCTGCTACCCGCTGCGTTCCAGGCCGTGTTGCTCTCCGGTGGGCGCGTGCGCAGCAACCGTCTGCCGTGGATCGCTCTTGGCCTGGCCTGGCTGCTGAGCCTGCTGGCTCTGCTCGGTCCCAGCTGGCAGCGTATGGAGCAAGCCAGTCAGAAACGAGCAGACCCGCTGGTGGTGCTGCTCGAACTGACCCCGGCAATGCTCGCCGCAGATACCCCGCCGAGCCGCCTGGAGCAGGCCAAGCGTAAGCTGCTCGACCTGCTGCAGGCGCGCGACGACGCACAGACCGCGATCATCGTCTATGCGGGCAGCGCCCACACCCTGGTGCCGCTGTCCGACGACCTGAGTACCGCGCGCAACCTGCTGGAGGCCATCAAGCCATCGATCATGCCCGAAGCGGGGCGGCGAGCCGACCTGGCCGTGGTCAAAGCGATGGAGCTGCTGGACCAGGGTGCTCAAGGCCGAGGCCGGCTGCTGCTGATCGGCAGTGAGCTGAGCCCCGAGGAGCGCGACGGTATCCGCCGAGCTCTGGGCAGCCGTGGCGAACGCCTGGCCATTCTCGGCATCGGCACTGCCCAGGGCGCACCGATCCGAGGCGAGGACGGCAGCTTCCTCAAGGGTGCCGACGGCGCCATCCTGATCCCCCGCGTGGACGGTCCCAGCTTGCGCCGCTTCACCGAGGACCTGGGTGGCCAATATCGCAAAGCGCGCCTGGACGATGAGGACCTGCAGGCCCTTGGCCTACTCGAAGGCCCGCAGCAGCTGCGCGAAGGCGCAGAGCCGACACAGCTGCAGGCCTGGGCCGACCAGGGCCATTGGCTGTTGCTGCCATTGCTGCTGATCGCCGCCTGTGCCGGCCGTCGAGGCTGGCTGTTCTGCCTGCCACTGTTGCTGTACCTGGCGCCACAGCCGAGCTACGCCCTGGGTTGGAATGACCTGTGGCTGCGCCCGGACCAACAGGGCCAGCGCCTGTTGCAGGCGGAGAAGCCCAAGGAAGCGGCCGAACGTTTCGAAGACCCTCAATGGCAAGGCGAGGCCCTGTACCGCGCCGGCGACTATGGGGCGGCCGCCGAGCGCTTCGCCCAGATCGACAGCGCCATTGCCCACTACAATCGCGGCAACGCCTTGGCCAAAAGCAGCGAACTGGAGGCGGCCATCGATGCCTACGACCAGGCCCTCGAGCGCGACCCCGAGCTACAGCCCGCGCAGCAGAACAAGGCACTGATCGAGCAACTGCTGCGTCAGCAGAAACAGCAGAACCAAGACCAGCCACAACAGGACCAGCAGGAGCGGCAGGACGGGCAACAGCAGCCCGCCGAGAGCCCACCGCAACCCAAGCATCAGGGCGCCAGCGAGAACGCGCAGCAACAAGAACCTCAGGCACAGGATGACCAGTCACAACCGCAGAAGCCCCAGGAACAGCAACCAAAGGAAGGCCAGCAACAGGCCCAGTCGGCAAAGCCCGAGGCCGAGCAGAGCCAGTCCGAACAGAGCCAGTCCGAGAACAATCAGGCCGCCAGCACAGAGCCGCTGGGCGGAGAACAGCGCGACGCGCTGGAACAGTGGCTGCGACAGATCCCGGACGATCCGGGCGAGCTGCTGCGGCGAAAATTCCTCTATGAACAACAGCAGCGCCAGGAACAGTCTCGATGAATCGCCTGCTTTGCGCCCTCTTCTTCTGCCTGATCGGCACCCAGGTGTGGGCCGCCAGCTTCTCCGCCACCGTTGATCGTGCTCGGCTGAACGAGGGCGAGACCTTCGACCTGATCCTCGAATCGGAGGACTTCACCCAGTTCGGCACACCCGACTTCGAGCCGCTCAAGCAGCAGTTTGAAGTGGTCAGCACACGCCAAGAGAACCGGCTCTCGACCCAGGCCGGCAAGACCCTCTCAAGCACGCGCTGGATAGTCACGCTGCTGCCACGGCAGACCGGCTACGTGGTGGTCCCACCACTCAAGCTGGGAGAGGCACAGAGCCAGCCGATAACCCTGCAGGTGATCAAGGGCGATACCAGCGGCAACGGCAAGCTGGCGCCGATTTTCATCGACGCTAGCCTGGACCAGGAGAGCGTCTACGTGCAGGCCCAGGTGCTGTTGACGCTGCGTATCTACCATTCGGTATCGCTGTATGACGACAGCAGTCTGACCCCACTGAACATCCCCGACGCTCGCGTCGAACAGCTGGGCGACCCTCGCACCTTCGAGACGGACGTCAATGGCGTGCGCCATGGAGTGATTGAGCTGCGCTATGCGATTTTCCCGCAGCAGAGCGGCGAGCTGACCATCCCCTCCCAGGTTTTTAGTGCCACGCCGGCGACTCGCGATCAGAACTACAACCCGTTTGGCCCTCGGCCGGGCCGCCTGACCCGGGTGAAATCGCCAGAAATCCCGGTCACCGTCAAACCTCGCCCAGCCAGTTGGCCTGCCAACGCTCCATGGTTGCCGGCGCGCAGCCTGACCCTGAGTCAGGCCTGGAGCCCCGAGCCCGACAAACCCAGCGTCGGCGATTCGCTGACGCGCAACATCATGCTGCGCGTCGAAGGCCTGTCCAGCGCCCAGCTGCCTCCGCTGCCGGTGCAGGACAGCCCCGGCCTGCGGCGCTATCCAGACCAGCCGCAGCAGCGCAATGAAATCAACGCCAACGGGCTGATCGGCAGTCGTGAGGAAAGCGAAGCACTGGTGCCGAGCCAGAGTGGCCAGGTGACGTTGCCCGAGGTGCAGGTGCTGTGGTGGAACACCGAGCAGGATCGCCTGGAAACGGCCAGCCTGCCAGCACGCACTTTGGACGTGGCAGTCAATCCCAGCCTGGAGGTGGAGGCGCCGGTCGGTCATCAACCCGGCACCAGCGACCAAACCAACAACCCACTGTGGATCTGGCAACTGGCCTGTGCCCTGCTCGCCCTGACCACCGCGCTGGGCTTCGGTCTGTGGTGGCACGCCCGCCGCCAGCCAGCCATTCTTCCGACAGCGCAGACGGGCCCGAGTCCACGCACCCTGCTGGACGACCTCAAACGCGCTTGCCAAGCCAACGACCCACAGGCGACCCGCCAGGCCCTGGACGCCTGGGCTCGCCAGCAGCCTGAGACTCTGGCAGACATGGCTGCCCGCTTTGAGCCCCTGTCCGAAGCCATGGATGGGCTAAATGGCGCCCTGTACAGCGAGACAGGCCACCAGTGGCAGGGCGAGAGCCTGTGGAAGGCTATCCGCAGCCTGCCGGCACTGGAGGCTGCAGCCAATCCGCAGGAAGCCAACCCACTGCCCCCCCTGTATCCGCGCTGACCATCACGCGAACGGTCGGCGCCGGTACCCCCTCTGGACCACTACGGACTCATGCCATGCTCAAACGCAGCGTCAACTCCATAGCCACCACCTGGCTGGCCGGTTTGCTCGCTCTGTTGCCGCTGGCGCTGTCGCTGGCCCTTCTCGGCTGGGTGGTGAGTTTGCTCAACGGCCTGATAGGCCCATCCAGCACCGTTGGCAAGTTGTTCACCGGGCTCGGCCAGCCCTTCGTCAGCAGCCAGGAACTGGCCTGGCTACTTGGCACCGTCGCACTGGTGATTGCCCTGTACCCGCTTGGGCTGGCCGTGCAACTGGGCCTGAAGGGCCCTCTGCACAGGCTGTTCGATCGAACGCTGCGGCGCATTCCCCTGCTGGGTAACCTGTATGGTCTTGCTGACAGATTCGTCGGCCTGCTCGATCAGCAGGAGAATGCCGACGTTGCGGCGATGAGCCCGGTCTGGTGCTTCTTCGGTGGCGACGGTGCGGCAGTGCTGGCCCTGCTCCCCAACCCGCAACCAATCGAAATAGACGGCAGGGCTCATTTTGCCATCTTGGTGCCTACTGCCCCGGTTCCGGTTGGCGGAGGCCTGCTCTACGTACCGGTGGAGTGGGTCAAGCCAGCGGAAATGGGCATGGACAGGTTTACCAGCATCTATGTTTCGATGGGGATCACTCCGCCATCGGCGCCCAAGGAATAGGGAGCTTCATGGGCCCTTTCCAATGGGCTGGCCGACACCATTTTCATGCAGGACAGCCGGGTAAGATCAGGACTTTGCGGCGGCTGCCGTATCTCTCGCCGGCATCCTGGGCCTCGTATTCTTCGGAGCCTGCATTGCACCGATTGACATGATTCGAACCCGGCCGACACAGCGGCGGTTCGAGCGGCGGTGATCGCGCCGGCCAGCTCACGATGCAAATCCAGCATTGAAGGGCTAGGCTTCCCTCCTTCCGACCCCCAACAGGAACTGTTCCCGATGCGTTCTCTACTGTTTACCCTGATGCTATGCAGCTCCTTCGCCATGGCCGAAGTTCAGGTTCGCGAGATTCCTTACACGGCGGCCGACGGCACCCAGCTGATCGGTTATCACGCCTGGGACGACGCCATAGCCGGGGCTCGCCCTGGGGTGGTCGTGGTGCATGAATGGTGGGGGCTTAACGACTATGCCAAACGCCGCGCCCGAGACCTCGCCGCCCTCGGCTACAGTGCCCTCGCCATCGACATGTACGGACAAGGACGAAACACCCAGCATCCCGAGGATGCGGGTGCCTTCATGCAGGCCGTGATGGCCAATCCAGAGACCCCGAGGGCACGTTTCCAGGCTGGACTGGAACTGCTCAAGAAGCAGTCCGAAACCGACCTACAACGACTGGCTGCGATAGGCTACTGCTTTGGTGGGCGAGTGGTACTGGACATGGCTCGCCAAGGTCTGCCACTGGCTGCCGTCGTGAGTTTCCATGGGGCACTGGCAACCGATACACCAGCCACCTCAGGTAGCGTCAAGGCCAGGGTTCTGGTGGAGCACGGCTCGGCTGACAGCTTCATCACGCCCCAACAGATCGCCGACTTCAAGGCCGAGATGGACAAAGCTGGTGCCAACTACCGCTTCGTCGAATTACCCGGAGCCAAACACGGATTCAGCAACCCGGATGCCGATGCCCACAAAGGGCACGGCCTGGACCTTGGCTATCAGAAAGAAGCCGACGAGCGCTCCTGGGCAGATATGCAACAGCTGTTCGCGGAGGTTTTCCCGCGATAGCGATATGGGCGCCGGCAGGGTTTCATCCGAAACCAGCTGCCGGCGCCTGGGCCAGGCCCCGCGAAGGCCATGCCCCCGCTACAGGTGCCAGACCACCTCGCCGCCACCCCGCCCCCATGCATCGAAATGCACGCCGTAGGCATTTTCCACCGATGCGCGCTTTATCTTCAGCGTCGGCGTGAGGAAGCCGTTCTCCACCGCCCAGACCTCGGGGATCAACACCAGGCCAATCAGCCGTTCGTGCTTGTCTAACCCCAGGTTGGTGTCAGCCAGCAGCCGTTTTAGGCTGGTTTCCAGTTGCTCACGCGACTCCTTGCGTGCGACCTCGGACAGCACACACAGCGCCAGCGGCTGTGGCAGGCCGTCTCCTACCACGCAAACCTGCTCGATATGGCTGTGCACAGCCAGGCGATTCTCTATCGGCGCTGGAGCCACGTACTTGCCTTTGCTGGTCTTGAAGATTTCCTTGATTCGACCGGTCAGGCGCAGATTGCCATCGGCATCCTGCTCGCCCTTGTCGCCGGTACGCAGGAACCCTTCGTCGGTCAGCGCCTCGGCGGTCTTGCCCGGCTCCTTGTAGTAGCCCTGCATGGTCGAGCCGCTGCGCACCAGCACCTCGCCCTCCTCGCTGATACGCACCTCGACGCCCGGATTGTTCTGTCCAATCCAGCCCTTCTTGAACTTGCCGGGGCGGCAGACATGCGAGTAGCCGCAATTCTCGGTCATGCCGTAGACCTCTTGCAGGTCCAGCCCCAGGCGGCGATACCAGGCCAGCAGCGCGTCAGGCACCGGCGCAGCGCCCGACAGCGCATAACGCACGGCGTCCAATCCCAGCCCGCGCAGCACCTTGCGTCCGATCAGGCCGCCAACCAGCGGAATGGACAGGAGAAAGTCGAGCTTCTTCGCCGGCATCTTCGCGTACACGCCCATCTGGAATTTGGTCCAGATCCGCGGCACCCCGAAGAAAACGGTAGGCCGCGCGCGGCACAGGTCTTCGAGGAAGGTATCCAGGCTCTCGGCGAAGAACACCGTCATGCCGCTGTACAGCGAGTTGAGTTCGACGAACATGCGCTCGGCCACGTGGCACAGAGGCAGGTACGACAGCGCGCGGTCGCTCTCGTTGACGCCGAACAGCTCGGTGGCATGGCCGGCGGTGAAGCCGAAGTTGCCAAAATTGTGCATCACGCCCTTGGGCATGCCGGTGGTGCCGGATGTATAGATGATGGTAGCCAGTTGGTCGGGCTGGCTGCGCGGCTTGTCCTGAATCGGAGAGCAAGCCTGCAGGTCACTCCAGTGGCGGTCGAAGGTGCCTTCGGCGTGCAGCGGCAGCGCCACGGTGGTCACACTCTCCGGCACGCCGGGGGACATGGCGGGCCAGTCGTCCAGCTTGCCGATGAAGGCGACTTTTGCCTCGGCATGCTCCAGCACCTGGCGCACGGATTCGGCGGTCAGGTTGGGATAGAGAGGTACCGAGACGTGCCCTGCCATCCAGATGGCCAGATCGGTGACGATCCAGTGGGCGCAGTTCTTCGAGATGATCGCGATCTTGCTGCCCTGTTCCAGCTCCAGGCTGCGCAACCAACTGGCTGCACGACGTGCCTGTTCGCCGACATCGGCCCAGGTCAGCTGTTCCACCTGCCCCCCGCCCTGCGGCTGGATCAGATAAGTCTTGTTCGGATGACGCGACTCGCGCTCGAAAAATAGCTCGAGCGGCAAACGGACTGCACTGGCCACGGGGCCTCCTTGTTTGTTGTTTTTGTCACAGGGAGCAACCAAGCACTTGCTTGGTTGAATATTCCATGCGTCAGGAGGTGCGGCAAGTGAAGAAATGTTACAGGAGAGCAGAGGCGCTCTAGTGCGGGTGATACAGGGCGCAGAGTTGCATCAGCCCAGGGACGGGATCGCCTTCGAGGGCCACCAGACTGGCGGTGCGAAGTCCCATTGGCTGTTGCAGATGGCCGTGAACCAACAGGCCGGAGAGGCTGCCCAGCAGCGGGTTGTGACTGACCAGTAGGCATTCACCAGGATGGTCATCCAGGCGGTTGGCGGCCTCGCGTGGCGAGTCATCCGGTGTGGCCCAGTCCACCGTGGTTAACGACAGCTTCAGGCCCAGCACCTCACGAACGATCTCGGCGGTCTGCTGGGCACGCAGGTAGGGGCTGACCAGAATATGCTGCAGCGGCTGGCCACGCAGGTGCTCGGCACTTCGGCGCACCTCCTTGCGGCCGCCCTCGGTGAGGGCTCGCTCCGCGTCGCTCCGTGCACGCGGCTCGGCCTCGCCGTGGCGCAGCAACCAGAGAGTCACAGCTTGGGTTCTTCGTCGCGAACCGGGTGTGGTGCAGGAGGGATGCTGTGCGGCTCGTTGTCTTCGGGCGCACGGGGAGCCGGCCAATCGGCGAAAGGCCAGGGTTTCTCTTCGCTGTTGAAGGTACCGAAGCGACCGATCTGCTGCAGATACTGGCTGAGGCTATCGCCGAAGCCTTGTAGGCCGCCGTTGGGCGCGCCGTAGAACAGGCGATAGCCCAACTGCAACAGAACCACACCGGCGAGGACGATCTCGGCCAGTTGCCAGACGATGGCGAAGATCACCATCCACAGAATGCGCAGGGCAATGGATTCGCGTTCCAGTTCCTTGGTTTCGTCAGTCATGCCACTCTCCTTATCAGAAGCCGCTGGGGGAAATGAAGTCTACGTCGGTCTTGGGCTCACCGCGCATCAATGCCTGGATCACCTGTTCCAGGGTGCGACCCTCGAACAGGATGGCATGCAGGCCGGCAACCAGTGGCATGTAGACCTGCAGTTCCTCGGCCTTGTTCTTCAGAACTTTCAGGGTGTTCACACCCTCCGCCACCTCGCCCAGGCGCGCTACCGCATCCTCCAGCGACAGGCCCTCACCCAGGGCGTAGCCGACCTGGTAGTTGCGACTCTTCGGCGAGGAGCAAGTGACGATAAGGTCGCCTACCCCGGCCAGGCCAAGGAAGGTCATAGGGTTGGCGCCGAGCTTGACGGCAAAGCGGGTCATTTCCGCCAGGGCGCGGGTGATCAGCATGCTCTTGGTGTTCTCGCCCATGCCCATGGCCGCGGCCATGCCAGCAATGATTGCATAGACGTTCTTCAGCGCGCCGCCCAGCTCCACGCCGAAGCTGTCGCGGCTGGCATAGACGCGGAAGGTGCGGCCGTGAAGTGCCGACTGCACACGCTGGCAGAGCTCGTCGTCCTCGCTGGCAATCACCGAGGCGGTCAGGGCATGCTCGGCAATCTCGCGTGCTAGGTTAGGGCCGGATAGCACACCGATGCGCGCCTGCGGTGCAACGTCGGCGAGAATCTGGCTCATCAACCTGAAGCCATCCGCCTCGATACCCTTGGTGGTACTCACCAGCAGCTTGCCGACCAACGACACAGCAACTGGCTGCAGTACCTTGCGCAGAGCAGAGGAAGGCACGGCGACAAATATCAGCTCGCAGGCTGCCAGCGTGGCCGGCAGATCAGTCACCGGCTCGACACCCGGCAGCAACTTGATGCCTTTGAGGTAGCGCGGGTTCTCGCGCTGCGTGCGCATGGCCTCGGCCTGCTCAGGATCGCGCATCCACTGTAGGACACGCTGGCCGTTGGCGGCCAGGAGGTTGGCGATGGCGGTGCCGAAGCTACCGCCACCCAATACTGCAACGGGCTGTTGCTCGGTCATAGGAATTCCACAGCGGGCCATTTGTCGATGGCGAATGAGGCATTATCACGGACGCCCGCCCGACCGGCCAGCCCCCACCGTGACCCGCTGCGCAGAGCGTGCAATGGCAAAGTCTGTCTTCTCGGTTAACATGCGGCTGTCACGCCAGCGAACAAGGCCGTTCAGTGCACCTTCCCGTCCTGATCTCACGTCACCTCCACTCGCACGATACGCTGCTTGCGGCGATGTTTACCGGTGCCGATCGGGCGAGGACGCCTTGATGCTCTCCCGTAGATGGGACATCCATACCCGCACCCAGCTCATCAGCGTTGGCCCTGCACTGCTGCTGACCCTCCTACTGACCGGGTTCTTCACCTACTCGCGACTGGAGGATCTGCGCCAGGAGATCAACCAGACCGGCCAATTGATGGCCAACCAGTTGGCGCCAGCTGCTGCACACGGTGTAGCAATAGGCGATCCCCAATCGCTGGAGACGATGCTTCGCGCGACCCTGCAGACCCCAGGAGTACGCTTCCTGGAGGTACGCGACAAAGCCGAGAACATTCTCGTCTACGTCGAACAGCACAACGGCCAGGCGACTCAGCAGGTAGACATCTTCCATGCCCCCATCCGTCGTGGAGGCTCGAGCGCCGATGACTATATAGGCCGCGTTGTAGTCGGCATGGCCGACGAGACCCTCACCAGTCGCCAGGAGGCCATTCTGCTGAAGGCAGCGGTACTGGCGCTGATCGCACTGCTATTGACATTCTTCCTCGCGCGCCAGCTGGCACGGCGCCTGTCGCAGCCCATCAGTGCGATGGGGCGAGCGGTAGAGGCTATAAAAGCCGGAGACTACCGAGCTCAGCTGCCAGAGGACGACAGTAGCGAGCTCGGCGACCTGGCCCGGCACATAAACAACCTTGCCACTGAGCTGGACAGCGCCAGCCGGGAGCAACGCGAGGCGATTCACCAGTTGACTCAAGCCCGGGAGGAAGCCGAGCAGGCCAATCGCGCCAAATCCGATTTTCTGGCGATGATGAGCCATGAGCTACGCACCCCGATGAATGGGGTGCTGGGCATGCTGCAGCTGCTGGAAACCACCGAAATGAACCAGGAGCAGGCCGAATACTCGGCCCTGGCCATCGAGTCGACCGAGCACCTGCTCAAGGTGATCAACGACATTCTTGACTTCTCCCGCATCGAGCGTGGTGCCCTCGAACTGGAGCGCATTCCCTTCTCCCTGACGGAGCTGCTGCAGGACTCCATCCAGGTCTTCCAGCACAGCGCCCAGCAGCGCGGCCTCTATCTGCACCTGGAAAACCCTACCGATCTGGAGAGCTTCGAAGTTCAAGGCGACCCCACCCGCATCAGGCAGATTCTGGTCAACCTGCTGGGGAATGCCCTGAAATTCACAGAAGAAGGTGGCATTCGAATAGAGACCCAGTGGCACCCCCTGGACAGCGAAGTACTGTGGTTCACCTGTGCGGTGCGCGACAGTGGCATCGGTATCGCTCAGCAGCGCCTCGAACACATGTTCAATGCCTTCCAGCAAGCCGACAACTCCATATCGCGTCGCTATGGCGGAACCGGCCTGGGGTTATCGATTGCCCGCACACTGGCTGAGCGAATGGGGGGCACTCTCCATGCCATCAGTGAGGAAGGTGCTGGCTCGGTGTTCACCCTGGAGATTCCTCTACCGTTCAGCAGACGCAACGTGGAAAGCCCACAGCCGAAAAAACGCAGCGAGGAGGCCGAAAGCGGGTTGGAGGTGCTTCTGGTAGAGGACAATCCGGTCAATCAAACGGTGATAGAAGCGATGCTGCGCAGTCTGGGTTATCGCGTAGAACTGGTCGGCGACGGCGCCCATGCGGTGCAGCACTTTGATCCTCAACGCTTCGCTGCCGTGCTGATGGACTGCCGCCTGCCCATCATGGACGGCTATGAGGCGACCCGGCAGATTCGTCGCAGGACACCTCAATGCAATACCCCGATCATCGCCCTCACCGCCAATGCCCTACAGGGTGATCGTGAGGCCTGCCTGCAGGCCGGTATGAACGACTATCTCGCCAAACCTTTCAAACGTGCCGATTTGGAACGGGTATTGCTGCGTTGGCTGGGCAAACGCGGTCAGGCCTCTCCACAAGAGTACTAGACTCAGCCCGCGGGCGACTGGTCATGATCTGTGACAAGTTCAGCCGGTATACAGGTGTACACACTAACCTGTGACTTTCACCATGACGCAACAGTCTATGACTAGTCTGCCGCTACACAAGAAAACCGCGGCACAGCTTTAAACCCCGCCAAGGGGGACCATTGAGGAGTTCGCATGACCAAGCAAAACGCCTATACCCGGGAAGAATTGCTCGCCTGCAGCCGCGGCGAACTGTTTGGCCCAGGTAATGCGCAGTTGCCCGCCCCTAACATGTTGATGATCGATCGCATCGCTCATATCAGTGACACCGGCGGCAAGTACGGCAAGGGCGAGATCGTCGCCGAACTCGATATCAATCCGGACCTCTGGTTCTTCGCCTGCCACTTCGAAGGCGACCCTGTCATGCCGGGCTGCCTGGGCCTCGACGCCATGTGGCAGCTGGTTGGCTTCTACCTCGGCTGGCAAGGCAACCCCGGCCGCGGCCGCGCACTGGGTTCGGGCGAAGTGAAGTTCTTCGGTCAGGTACTGCCGACCGCCAAGAAACTCACCTACACCATTCATATCAAACGTACCATCAGCCGCTCCCTGATCCTCGGCATCGCCGACGGCAGCGTCGCCGTCGATGGTCGAGAAATCTACAGCGCCGAAGGCCTCCGCGTCGGCCTGTTCACCTCTACCGACAGCTTCTGAAGGGTATTCGCATGCGTCGCGTCGTGATCACCGGTCTAGGCATCGTTTCTTGCCTGGGCAATGACAAGGACACCGTTTCCGCCAACCTGCGCGCCGGCAAGGCGGGTATCCGCTTCAACCCGGAATACGCCGAGATGGGCCTACGCAGCCAGGTTTCCGGCTCCGTAGACCTCAATCTCGAAGAGCTGATCGACCGCAAGGTATTGCGCTTCATGGGTAATGCTGCCGCCTACGCCTATCTATCGATGGAAGCGGCAATCAAGGACTCCGGCCTTACTCCGGAAGAGATATCCAACCCGCGCATCGGCCTGATCGCCGGCTCCGGTGGAGCCTCCACCCTGAACCAGATGGAAGCCATCGATACCTTGCGCGAGAAAGGCGTCAAGCGCGTCGGTCCGTATCGTGTGCCACGCACCATGGGCAGCACCGTGTCTGCCTGCCTGGCCACACCATTCCAGATCAAGGGTGTGAACTATTCAATCTCCTCCGCCTGCGCCACCAGTGCCCACTGCATCGGTCACGCGATGGAGCAGATCCAGATGGGCAAGCAGGACATGGTATTCGCCGGCGGCGGCGAAGAAGAGCACTGGAGCCAGAGCTGCCTGTTCGATGCCATGGGCGCCCTCTCCACTCAGTACAACGAAACCCCCGAGAAGGCCTCCCGCGCCTACGATGCCAAGCGTGACGGCTTCGTCATCGCGGGCGGCGGCGGCATGGTGGTGGTCGAGGAATTGGAGCACGCGCTCAAGCGTGGCGCCAAAATCTATGCCGAAATCGTCGGCTATGGCGCCACCAGCGATGGCTATGACATGGTGGCACCGAGCGGTGAAGGCGCAGTGCGATGCATGCAGCAAGCCTTGGCGACCGTCAAGGCACCGATCGACTACCTCAATACCCACGGTACTTCCACCCCGGTCGGCGACAGCGCTGAAGCCCGGGCGGTGCGCGAAGTGTTCGGCGACAAAGCCCCGGCCATCAGCTCCACCAAGAGCCTGTCCGGCCATTCGCTGGGCGCCGCCGGCGTGCACGAGGCGATCTATTGCCTGCTGATGATGCAGGGTGGCTTCATCGCCGGTTCGGCAAACATCGAGGAAATCGACCCGGAGGTGGCAGACCTGCCCATCCAGCGCGAAACCAGCGATGCGCAGCTGAACACCGTGATGAGCAACAGCTTCGGCTTCGGCGGCACCAACGCCACCCTGGTGCTGCAGCGCTATCAGGGCTGATTGCCAGCCACATGAAAATGGCGCCTTCGGGCGCCATTTTTTTGCCTATTGGAATAGCAGAAAGAGATCATCGATCTGCTAGCAATGCACCTCAATGCACGATATTCGAGTCATATGCGAAGGCAAAAAAAATCCGACACCGGCTACCGGTGTCGGATTCTCTGGGAAATGTCAGCGAGACTGACAACTGCAAACATGCAGCTATCAGCCCCTTTTCCCTTGTGACTTACATATGGGAGATGATGGCATCGCCGAACTGCGAGCAAGACTGCAGCTTGGCGCCTTCCATCAGACGCTCAAAGTCATAGGTCACAGTCTTCGCAGCGATGGCACCGTTGGTGCCCTTGATGATCAGATCGGCAGCTTCAGTCCAGCCCATGTGACGCAGCATCATCTCGGCAGAGAGGATGACCGAACCCGGGTTGACCTTGTCCTGGCCGGCGTACTTCGGCGCAGTACCGTGAGTCGCTTCGAACATGGCGATGTTGTCGGACAGGTTGGCGCCCGGCGCGATACCGATACCACCTACTTCAGCCGCCAGGGCGTCGGACAGGTAGTCACCGTTCAGGTTCAGGGTGGCGATTACATCGTACTCGGCCGGACGCAGCAGGATCTGCTGCAGCATGGCGTCGGCGATGGCATCTTTCACCACGACGTTCTTGCCGGTGTTCGGGTTCTTGAACTGCATCCAAGGGCCGCCATCCAGCAGCTCAGCACCGAACTCGTCACGAGCAACTTCGTAGCCCCAATCCTTGAAGGCACCTTCGGTGAACTTCATGATGTTGCCTTTGTGCACGATGGTCAGCGATTCACGGTCGTTGTCGACGATATATTGCAGAGCCTTGCGCACCAGACGCTTGGTGCCTTCTTTCGACACCGGCTTGACGCCGATACCGCAGTCCTGATCGAAACGGATCTTGGTGACGCCCATTTCTTCTTTCAGGAACTTGATGACCTTGGTTGCTTCTGGCGAACCGGCCTTCCACTCGATACCGGCATAAATGTCTTCCGAGTTCTCACGGAAGATGGTCATGTCGACGTCGCCAGGACGCTTGACCGGGCTCGGCACACCTTCGAACCAACGCACCGGGCGCAGGCAGACGTACAGATCCAGCTCTTGGCGCAGAGCCACGTTCAGGGAGCGGATGCCACCACCGACCGGAGTGGTCAGCGGACCTTTGATGGACACGACGTAGTCGCGAACGGCTTCCAGAGTCTCTTTCGGCAGCCAGGTGTCCTGGTCGTAGACCTGGGTGGCTTTCTCGCCAGCGTAGACTTCCATCCAGGCGATCTTGCGGTCGCCGCCGTAGGCTTTCTGGACAGCAGCGTCGACGACTTTGATCATCACCGGGCTGATATCGACACCGATGCCATCACCTTCGATGAAGGGGATGATCGGGTTGTTCGGCACGTTCAGGGACATGTCGGCGTTGACGGTGATTTTGTCGCCGTTCGCAGGCACCTGGATCTTCTGGTATCCCATGCTGGACTCCGTTTGTTTTCGTGGTCTGACAATCCGCCGAGCGGGTGGCGCGACGGACGATACTTGGGTCGCGGAAAGGTGCCGCATTCTTGTAGTTTTTCTACAGAAAGTCACGCACTTTTCGACATTTACTGACAGCCTGGTGACAGCCTAGACTGCTTAAATCCTGGCCCAGCGCCATTCTTGTAGTCAAACTACAGAAGCGCTACAGAGCACCCCACAAGGGCGCTTTCAATCCTAGCAGCTTGGCTCCAGATTGCTTTGACTCCGGTCTCAGCCGACTGTTGACCAGCCGATTCTCAGAGGTTCCCGCAATGCGCTTTACCCCCCATGTGACAGTCGCCACCGTCGTCGAGGACCAGGGTCGCTTTCTGCTGGTCGAGGAACTGGCCGGCGGCCAGGCTGTATTTAACCAGCCTGCCGGCCATCTGGAAGCCGACGAAAGTCTGATCGAGGCGGCTTTGCGCGAGACACTGGAAGAAACCGGCTGGCAGGTCGAGCTGACTGCCGTCACCGGCATCTACCTCTACACCGCCCCCAGCAATGGCGTGACCTACCAGCGCGTGTGCTTTGCCGCCAGACCGCTGCGCCACCTGCCGGATTCGCCACTGGACGAAGGCATCATCGGCCCGCAATGGCTGACCCGCGAAGAGCTGGCCGCCCAGCCCGAGCGCTGGCGCAGCGAACTGGTGCTGCGCTGCATCGACGACTACCTGGCCGGCGAACGCCATTCCCTGAGCCTGATCCGCGACCTGGCCGATCGCGGTCCGGCCTGATTCGCCGCGCGCCGCCCGCTCCTGATAGAATCGCCCCCTTTCTGCAGTCAGCCCTCTTCGAATTCCCATGCGCGAACCAGCCAATACCCGAGTCATCGTCGGCATGTCCGGCGGCGTCGACTCTTCCGTTTCCGCCCTCCTGCTGCTTGAGCAGGGCTATCAGGTGGAAGGTCTGTTCATGAAGAACTGGGAAGAGGACGACGGCACCGAATACTGCACCGCCATGGACGACCTGGCCGATGCACAGGCCGTGTGCGACCGCATCGGCATCAAGCTGCACACCGCCAACTTCGCGGCGGAATACTGGGACAATGTGTTCGAGCACTTCCTCGCCGAATACAAGGCCGGACGCACGCCGAACCCGGACATCCTGTGCAACCGCGAGATCAAGTTCAAAGCCTTCCTCGACTACGCACTGAGCCTGGGAGCCGACCTGATCGCCACCGGCCACTATGTACGTCGCCGCGATGTCGACGGCCGCAGCGAACTGCTCAAGGGCCTCGACCCGAACAAGGACCAGAGCTACTTCCTGCACGCCGTCGGCGGCGAGCAGATCGGCCGCACCCTGTTCCCGGTCGGCGAACTGGAGAAGCCGCAGGTGCGCGCCATCGCCGAGAAGTACGACCTGGCCACGGCCAAGAAGAAGGACTCGACCGGCATCTGCTTTATCGGCGAGCGCCGCTTCAGCGACTTCCTCAAGCAGTACCTGCCGGCCCAGCCGGGCGACATCGAGACCACCGAAGGCGAGGTGATCGGCCGCCACGTCGGCCTGATGTACCACACCATCGGTCAGCGCCAGGGCCTGGGCATCGGCGGCATGAAGAATGCCGGTGATGAACCCTGGTACGTACTGCACAAGGACCTGAAGCGCAACGTGCTGATCGTCGGCCAGGGCAACGACCATCCCTGGCTGTTCTCCCGCGCCCTGCTCGCCTCGGACATCTACTGGGTCAACCCCATCGACCTGTCCAGCCCGCGCCGCCTCACTGCCAAGGTGCGCTACCGCCAGGCCGACCAGACCTGCACTCTGGAGAAGACCGAGCACGGCTACCGCGCCGTGTTCGACGAGCCACAGCGCGCTGTCACCCCCGGCCAGTCCGTGGTGTTCTACGACGGTGAAATCTGCCTCGGCGGCGGCGTGATCGAAATTGCCGAGCCCTGCGCAGAAGGAGCCCCGAGCGCATGAGCCCGATCCAGGAACAGCTGATCGCCCTCTCCGCCGTATTCCAGGCCGCCAGCCTGGTCGACAAACTGGCCCGCACCGGCCAGATCAGCGATGCCCAACTCGGCTGCCTGCTCGGCAGCCTGCTGGTGCGCGATCCGAAGAGCACACTGGAAGTCTATGGCGGCGACGACCTCAACCTGCGCGAAGGCTACAAGGCCCTGGTCAGCACCCTGGAGCGCAACCCGACCAGCTTGCAGCGCGAGCCGCTGCGCTACGCCCTGGCCCTGCTCGGCCTGGAGCGCCAACTGGCCAAGCGTGACGACATGCTGCAGACCGTCGGCAACCGACTGGACCAGATCCAAGGCCAAGTCGAGCATTTTGGCCTGACCCACGACAACGTGGTGGCCGCCTGCGGCGGACTGTACCAGGACACCATCAGCACCTTCCGCCAACGCATCCAGGTGCACGGCGACATGCGCTACCTGCAGCAGCCGGCAGTCGCCTCCAAGGTACGCGCCCTGCTGCTCACCGGCATCCGCTCGGCGCGCCTGTGGCGCCAGCTTGGCGGCCACCGCTGGCAACTGGTGTTCAGCCGTGGCAAGCTGCTCAAGGAACTCTACCCGCTGCTGCGGAGCTGACGTGAACATTCCCAGCCGCAGCGTGAAACCGGTACAGGGCGCCCTGCTTCTGGCACTCTCCGCCCTGCTCTTCTCGCTGATGGGCGTGGGCATCCGCGAGGTCTCCGGCGGCGTCAACAACGAGACAGTGGTGTTCTTCCGCAGCCTGGTCGGCGTGCTGTTCTTCCTACCTTTGCTGCTAGTGAAGGGCCCGCGCCCGCTCAAAACAGGCCGTCTGAAGGCCCATCTGTGGCGCACCATCTATGGCCTGCTGGCCATGTACTGCTTCTTCTACGCCATCGCCCATCTACCACTGGCCGACGCCATGCTCTTCACCTACTCGGCGCCGGTATTCACCCCAGTGCTGGCCTGGTGGCTGCTCAAGGAACCATTGACCAAGCGCATGCTGATCACCAGCGCCATCGGCCTGATTGGCGTGCTTCTAGTGGCCAAGCCCAGCGAGGCTCTATTCGATGTCCTGGCCCTTGTCGGCCTGGCCGCCAGCATTCTGGCCGCCTTCGCCTTCGTCTCCATCCGCGAGATGAGCGACACCGAGCCGGCGTTCCGCATCGTCTTCTACTTCTCGCTGTTCAGCGCACTGTTCTCCGCCGTGCCGCTGAGCTGGGCCTGGCAGCCACTGGACCAGCACCAGCTAGGCCTGCTACTGGTTATCGGCCTGCTCGCCACCGTCAGCCAGATCGTCATGTCCAAGGCCTATGGGCTGGCACCACCTGGCCTCATCGGCCCCTTCGCCTACCTGGCCATCGTCTTCGCGGGCATTGTCGCCTGGCTGCGTTGGGGTGAAATGCCCGACCTCGCCTCGCTTATAGGAGCTGCGCTGATCTTCACCTCCAGCCTGCTGGCCATCGCCCGCCGACCAAGCGCGCGCTAGCCGAGCGGGCGGCCGGGGCGATTTCGTGTATGATGTGCGCCCTTTTCGTTGACCGACCTGTCCGAGAACGCCTCCATGCAGCTCTCCTCGCTCACCGCGGTTTCCCCCGTCGATGGCCGCTACGCCAGCAAAACCAGCTCCCTGCGCCCGATCTTCAGCGAATACGGCCTGATCCGTTTCCGCGTGATGGTCGAAGTCCGTTGGCTGCAACGCCTGGCCGCCCATGAAGGCGTCGCCGAAGTAGCGCCCTTCTCCGCCGAAGCCAACGCCCTGCTCGACGAGCTGGCCGAGAACTTCGCCATCGAACACGCCGAGCGCGTGAAAGAGATCGAGCGCACCACCAACCACGACGTCAAAGCCGTGGAGTACCTGCTCAAGGAGCAGGCCGCCAAGCTGCCGGAACTGGCCGCCGTCAGCGAGTTCATTCACTTCGCCTGCACCAGCGAAGACATCAACAACCTGTCCCACGCCCTGATGCTGCGTGAAGGGCGCGACAGCGTGCTGCTGCCGTTGATGAAGCAGATCGCTAGCGCCATCCGCGAGCTGGCCGTCAAGTTCGCTGGCGTGCCGATGCTGTCGCGCACCCACGGCCAGCCGGCTTCGCCGACCACCCTCGGCAAGGAACTGGCCAACGTCGTCTACCGCCTGGAGCGCCAGATCGCTCAGGTAGCCGCCGTACCGCTGCTGGGCAAGATCAACGGCGCCGTAGGCAACTACAACGCCCACCTGTCCGCCTACCCGCAGATCGACTGGGAAGCCAACGCCAAGCAGTTCATCGAGGGCGACCTGGGTTTGCAGTTCAACCCCTACACCACGCAGATCGAGCCGCACGACTACATCGCCGAACTGTTCGACGCCATCGCCCGCTTCAACACCATCCTCATCGACTTCGACCGCGACGTCTGGGGCTACATCTCCCTCGGCTACTTCAAGCAGAAGACCGTGGCCGGTGAAATCGGCTCCTCGACCATGCCGCACAAGGTCAACCCGATCGACTTCGAGAACTCCGAAGGCAACCTGGGTATTGCCAACGCGATCTTCCAGCACCTGGCCAGCAAGCTGCCGATCTCCCGCTGGCAGCGCGACCTGACCGACTCCACCGTACTGCGCAACCTCGGCGTCGGCTTCGCCCACAGCGTCATCGCCTACGAAGCCAGCCTCAAGGGCATCGGCAAGCTGGAGCTGAACGAAGCGCGCATTGCCGCCGACCTGGACGCCTGCTGGGAAGTCCTCGCCGAGCCGATCCAGACCGTGATGCGCCGCTACGCCATCGAGAACCCCTACGAGAAGCTCAAGGAGCTGACCCGCGGCAAGGGCATCACCCCGGAGGCGCTGCTCGCCTTCATCGATGGCCTGGACATGCCGGCCGCCGCCAAGGAGGAGCTCAAGCAGCTCACCCCGGCGAGCTACATCGGCAACGCCATCGCCCAGGCCAAGCGCATCTGAGCGCCACCAGCCTCCTCAACGCCCGGCTGAGCCGGGCGTTTTTGTTTTAGCCATTTCATCTCTTTCAAGGGCTTAGCCATGAATCCTGATACTCCTCTGCAGCTGCTGGGCGGCCTCACTCCTCGCGAGTTCCTGCGCGACTACTGGCAACAGAAGCCCCTGCTGGTCCGTCAGGCCATCCCCGGCTTCGAAAGCCCGATCACCGGCGACGAGCTGGCCGGCCTGGCCCTCGAAGAGGAGGTCGAATCGCGCCTGGTCCTGGAGCACGGCGCGCACCCGTGGGAGCTGCGTCGCGGCCCGTTCGCCGAAGACGCCTTCAGCCAGCTTCCAGAGCGCGACTGGACCCTGCTGGTGCAGGCCGTCGACCAGTTCGTGCCGGAAGTGGCCGAAGTGCTCAAGGACTTCGGTTTCCTACCCAGCTGGCGTATCGACGACCTGATGATCAGCTTCGCCGCACCCGGCGGCAGCGTCGGCCCGCACTTCGACAACTACGACGTATTCCTGCTGCAGGCCGAAGGCCAGCGCCGCTGGAAGATCGGCCAGATGTGCGACGCCGACAGCCCTCTGCTGCAGCACGCTGATCTGCGCATCCTGGCCGACTTCGAGCAGACCGACGAGTGGGTACTGGAGCCAGGCGACATGCTCTATCTGCCGCCGCGCCTGGCCCACTACGGCATCGCCGAAAACGACTGCATGACCTATTCGGTTGGTTTCCGCGCCCCCAGCGCCGCCGAGGTACTGACCCACTTCACCGACTTCCTCGCCCAGTTCCTACCGGACGAAGATCGCTACAGCGATGCAGGCATGGCCCCGATCAGTGACCCGCACCAGATCCAGCAGGACGCCCTCGACCGCCTCAAGGCGCTGCTGACCGAGCACATGAGTGACCAGCGCCTGCTGCTGACCTGGTTCGGCCAGTTCATGACAGAGCCACGTTACCCCGAATTGGTCACCGGGCCGGAGATCGAGGAGGAAGATTTCCTCGCCGCCCTGGGAGACGGTGCGGTACTGGTGCGCAATCCCAGCGCACGCCTGGCGTGGAGCGAAGTGGACGTCGGCCTTGTGCTGTTCGCCAGCGGGCAGAGCCGCCTGCTGCCGGCTCACCTCAAGGAGCTGCTGCGCCTGGTATGCGCCGCTGACGCCCTGCACAGCGACAACCTGGCGCCTTGGTTGGCCGACGATGACGGGCGTACACTGGTGCGTGAACTGGTCCAGCAGGGAAGTTTGGAGTTTGCTGATGAGTGATATCCACGTCCGCCTCGCCCACTGGCAGAAGGACAACGCCGACCTGCGGCGCATCCGCGAGGCAGTGTTCATCGCGGAACAGGCGGTGCCAGCCGAACTCGAATGGGATGACGAAGACATCGAGGCCGTGCACTTCCTCGCCTGCGAGGGCGACTACCCGATCGGCACCGCTCGCCTGCTGGCGGACGGCCAGATCGGTCGCGTTTCGGTACTCAAGGACTGGCGCGGCCTGAAGGTGGGCGACGCACTGATGCGCGCCGCCATCGAGGCCGCCGAAGAGCGAGGCCAGCGCGAACAGAGACTCAGCGCCCAGGTCCACGCCGCCTCCTTCTATGAGCGCCTGGGCTTCTGCATCGAGGGCGACGAGTACCTCGAAGCAGGCATCCCTCACGTAATGATGGTGCGCCATAGCGACTAGGATCCAAGCATGAGCGAAGAAAACGCCCCGATCGACGAAAACGAGCCAGAGCTTCCGGCCATCGATTTCCAGTCGCCGGGGCGTTTTTCCGTGCGCAACCCGGACACGTTTCCGGCGCTGACCACGGAGGCACGCGAGCCGGCACCCTTCCTGCTCGGCCAGCACCCGCACCTCGAACGCTTCACCCGCCCGGAACAAGCCCAGGCTCACGCCCTGGCCCTGCTGCTGCAGGCACGCCAGAGCCTGAGCCTATACAGCCCGGACCTGGAAGCCTGGCTCTACAGCCACAGCAGCGTGCAGGAGGCCTGTACGCGCTTCCTGTTGGCCAGCCCGAAGAATCGCTTGCGCATCCTCGTGCGCGATGTCGGCAAGCCGGTGCGCCAGGGCCATCGCTTGCTCAACCTGGCACGACGCATCACCAGCAACCTGCATATCCGCAGGATCAATCCCGACCACCCCAGCGACGAAAGCGCCTACCTGCTGGCCGACGATCGCGGCCTGCTGCTGCGCGAGGCGCCGGAGCAGTACGCCGGCTATGCGCTGTACAACGACCCCGGCCGCGTACGCCAGCGCCAGGCACAGTTCGATCAGGCCTGGGACATCAGTATTTCCGACCCCGATCTGCGGAGCATCCTGCTATGAACCTGCGTGCCTGCCTGCTCGCCCTGTTGTTCGGCTTCAGCCTGCCGCTGCAGGCCGCCACCGAGCTGATCCAGCTCAACTACCGCACCGCCGAAGATGTGCTTCCGGTGGTGCAATCGGCACTGGACGGCCAGGGCAAGGTCAGTCCCTACGGCAACCAACTGGTGATCAACGCGTCCCCGGAGAAGATCCAGGAAGTGCGCGATCTGCTGCAGCAACTGGACACCGCACCGCGGCGGCTACTGATCAGCGTTGACACCAACGAGAGCAGCTTTCAGGACCGCGACGGCTACCGGGTCGATGGCAGCGCCAGCGCCGGAAACACCGAGGTAATTGCGGGGCGCGGTGAAGTGCATGGCCGCGACCAAGTACGCGTTATCCGCCGCTCCACCAACAGCCGCAGCGGCGGCACCCAGCAGATTCAGGCTACAGAGGGCTATCCGGCGCTGATCCAGGTCGGCCAGAGCGTGCCACTAACCAACACCAGCGTCGGCCCCTACGGCCAGGTCTACCAGAACACCCAGTACCGCAATGTCACCCAGGGCTTCTATGTCACCGCCAGCATCACCGGAGACATGGTCCACGTCAGCATCAGCAGCAATAACGACCGGGTGAACCAGTATCAGCCAGGCGTAATAGACACCCAGAGCACCGATACACGAGTCAGTGGCCGACTTGGTGAATGGCTTCCGCTGGGCGGCATCAGCGGCGAGACTCGCAATGACGATTCGGGCTTTCTGCGCCAGCAGTCCACACGCGGCGCCAACGATATGAGCATGCGCATTCGTGTCGAGGCACTCGACTAAGGTCTATCGCCTGACCATGTAGTCTCATAAAAAAAGCACTACAAAATCGTTGACGAACGCGCGTTTGAAAGCGCATGATGGCGCCGCTCCCGCTAGCCAGAGGTCCTGATTCAGGGCCTCCAGATTGATCCCGTAACACCATTCGGGTCGATCCGTGTTCTAACAGCCCACAAGGCGTTTCAACGAGGTTGCGACTGGAACGTAAGTTGTCCTGAGGGACGGGGAAGCCTTAGCGTTATTAGCCAGATCGTTTGACCAGAGCCGCATCGCCCAACGGTTTCCACGAGCCGGCAAGCCGCGAATCTGTTCCCTCGAACTGTCTCGTTTCGTCCTCTCCTCCTCTCCGCAACACTCTCGTCCCCGTCAATATCTCGAAGTACGTCCTGTGTCGCCCGCAACACTGCAAGCTTTGTTTGCACGTTGGTTTTGGGTGGGAAGTCGGTGCTCAACCAAACTCATACTTTGAAGGATTGACCATGTCAGCTTATCAAAACGACATCAAAGCCGTTGCCGCCCTGAAAGAAGCCGCAGGCAGCAGCTGGAGCGCGATCAACCCGGAATACGTTGCTCGTATGCGCGCCCAGAACCGCTTCAAAACCGGTCTGGAAATCGCTCAGTTCACCGCTGACATCATGCGCAAAGACATGGCCGAGTACGACGCCGACTCGTCCGTATACACCCAGTCCCTGGGCTGCTGGCACGGCTTCATCGGTCAGCAGAAGCTGATCTCGATCAAGAAGCACCTGAAGACCACCAACAAGCGCTATCTCTACCTGTCTGGCTGGATGGTTGCTGCTCTGCGTTCGGACTTCGGCCCGCTGCCGGACCAGTCCATGCACGAGAAAACCTCGGTTTCCGGCCTGATCGAAGAGCTGTACACCTTCCTGCGCCAGGCTGACGCCCGTGAGCTGGACCTGCTGTTCACCGCCCTGGACTCCGCTCGCGCTGCTGGCGACAACGCCAAAGCTGCTGAAATCCAGGCTCAGATCGACAACCACGAAACTCACGTTGTCCCGATCATCGCCGACATCGACGCTGGTTTCGGTAACGCCGAAGCTACCTACCTGCTGGCCAAGAAAATGATCGAAGCCGGTGCTTGCTGCATCCAGATCGAGAACCAGGTTTCCGACGAGAAGCAGTGTGGCCACCAAGACGGTAAAGTGACCGTTCCGCACGTTGACTTCCTGGCCAAGATCAACGCCGTTCGCTACGCCTTCCTGGAACTGGGCATCGACAACGGCGTGATCGTTGCTCGTACCGACTCCCTGGGTGCTGGCCTGACCAAGCAGATCGCTGTTACCAACGAGCCGGGCGACCTGGGCGACCAGTACAACTCCTTCCTGGATTGCGAAGAAATCTCCGCTGCCGACCTGGGCAACGGCGACGTCGTGATCAACCGTGGTGGCAAACTGCTGCGTCCGAAGCGTCTGGCCTCCAACCTGTTCCAGTTCCGCGCTGGCACCGGCGAAGCTCGTTGCGTACTGGACAGCATCACCTCGCTGCAGAACGGCGCCGACATGCTGTGGATCGAAACCGAGAAGCCGCACGTTGGCCAGATCAAAGGCATGGTTGACGAGATCCGCAAGGTTATCCCGAACGCCAAGCTGGTCTACAACAACAGCCCGTCCTTCAACTGGACCCTGAACTTCCGTCAGCAAGCGTTCGACGCTTTCGCTGCCGAAGGCAAAGACGTTTCCGCCTACGACCGCGCCAAACTGATGAGCGCCGAGTACGACGAAACCGAACTGGCCCAAGTTGCCGACGAGAAGATTCGCACCTTCCAGCGCGACGCCTCCGCTCAGGCTGGTATCTTCCACCACCTGATCACCCTGCCGACCTACCACACCGCCGCGCTGTCCACCGACAACCTGGCCAAAGGTTACTTCGCAGACCAAGGCATGCTGGCCTACGTGAAAGGCGTTCAGCGTCAGGAAATCCGTCAGGGTATCGCCTGCGTTAAGCACCAGAACATGTCCGGCTCCGACATCGGCGACGCTCACAAAGAGTACTTCGCTGGTGAAGCTGCCCTGAAAGCAGGCGGTAAAGACAACACCATGAACCAGTTCCACTAATAGGAACCGGCTCTGCGGCCTGGCCGCAGGTGTTATCAGACGAAGCCCCGGCAGTAATGCCGGGGCTTCGTCGTTTTCGGCCTTGCCATAAGCCGCCACTCTGCATACCAAGACCGCATCCCATTGATTGAAGCGTCACAATCGGCCGCTCAGGCACAGCCGCCGACGATCTGCTGTACCTGCTCCCCGTCGCTACGGCCAAGACATCCTCGAACAGTTGTAGGACGATCGGCACCCGCAGTTCGCCGTGGTCGACTACGACGACACACGCCTCCTTCTGTTCGAGCGCGGCAGCCTGCGCTTGGTGAGCAGTTACCGGGCAACCCACGGCGCGACTCCAATCCCGAACAAGACTGCGTCGACTCCTTCGCCTATGCCGAAGGCAGCCGCGCCAGCTCGCTGGGCGTGTTTCGCACCAGCGCTGTGTATAGTCAGTAAAGCCGGCCAAGGATTATCCATGCGTCTGCTGGGGCTGAGCGACAGCAATGCCAATGCCGAGCGGCGCGCCATCGTGCTGCACGCTCGCGATTACATGGAAGAGGATTTCGTGCGACGCCACGGTGTGGCCGGGCGCGGCTACAGCTGCCCGGTACTGGCCGACGCTGATCGAGACCTAGCCATCACCACATTGCGCGGCGCCGCATTGATTTTCGTCGTGGACAGCCGACTCACATCGCACGACTATCTGAATCGCCGCCAATAGTTTCCGAATCACACAAGCGCTGACTGAGCACTTTTTCACCTAATGAATGCGACTCACTGTAAACAATTACCGACAATTTTTTGCATAAAGGCGCCACCTGCCCACATAAGACCAAAGGAGCAAGTATCCATGCAGGCCGCGCCAATCGGGGCATAGCGACTATAAAGAGGAAAATTGCGGCTTCTCAGCGTGCACTTTTTTATTCGGAAAAATTTACTTAACGCGCCCTGCGCGCATAAAATTGCCGTCATAACTCAGCAGGGCAGCCCTACCAGGTTGCTCTACCATTATTAAAAAGCCGCCCCTTTACCCAAGGAGCTCCGGCATGCCTGATGCGGTATCGACCATGTCCCATAACTGGGCCTTCGCTGTATTCCTGCTCGGAGTCTTCGGGCTGATCGCCTTCATGCTTGGTCTGTCCAGCCTGCTCGGTAGCAAGGCCTGGGGCCGCAGCAAGAATGACCCCTTCGAGTCAGGCATGTTGCCGGTCGGTAATGCCCGGCTACGCTTTTCGGCAAAATTCTATCTGGTCGCGATGCTCTTCGTGATCTTCGACGTTGAAGCCCTCTATCTCTTCGCTTGGGCAGTCTCGGTACGCCAAAGCGGCTGGGCCGGCCTGATCGAGGCTACAGTTTTCATAGCAATTCTGTTGGCTGGTCTTGTCTATCTTTGGCGTATAGGCGCGCTCGACTGGGCGCCCGAAGGCCGTCGTAATCGGCAGGCGAAGCTAAAACAATGAGGCTTTGGCGATGCAATACAAACTTACTCGGATCGATCCGGATGCTCCCAACGAGCAGTATCCGATCGGCCAGCGGGAGACCGTAGCCGATCCACTGCTAGAGGATGAGGTCCACAAGAACATCTTCATGGGTAAGCTCGAAGATGTTCTCAACGGTGCGGTGAACTGGGGTCGCAAGAACTCCCTGTGGCCGTACAACTTCGGTCTGTCCTGCTGCTACGTGGAAATGACCACGGCCTTCACCGCGCCTCACGACATTGCCCGCTTCGGTGCGGAAGTGATTCGTGCATCCCCGCGCCAGGCCGATTTCATGGTCATCGCTGGCACTTGCTTCATCAAGATGGCGCCTGTCATCCAGCGTCTCTATGAGCAAATGCTGGAGCCTAAATGGGTCATCTCCATGGGCTCCTGTGCGAACTCCGGCGGCATGTACGACATCTACTCGGTGGTCCAGGGTGTCGACAAATTCCTCCCGGTGGACGTCTATATTCCCGGCTGCCCGCCCCGCCCCGAAGCATTCCTGCAAGGCCTGATGCTGCTGCAAGAATCCATCGGCCAGGAGCGTCGCCCGCTATCCTGGGTTGTTGGCGACCAAGGCATCTACCGTGCCGAAATGCCTTCGCAGAAGGAACAGCGCCGCGAACAACGCATCGCTGTAACCAACCTGCGCAGCCCCGACGAAGTGTGAGCCGGCCCCAGGCCCGCTCACTGACGCCGAATACCGCCGATAGCGACTAAAGACATGACTGACAGCATTCTGTCCGTTCCACCGTACAAGGCAGACGACCAGGACGTGGTTGTCGAGCTGAACTCCCGTTTCGGTGCCGAGACCTTCACCGTCCAGAGCACCCGTACCGGCATGCCGGTGCTGTGGGTCGCCCGCGATCGCCTGATCAACGTGCTGACCTTCCTGCGCAACCTGCCGCGCCCCTACGTCATGCTGTACGACCTGCATGGCGTCGACGAGCGTCTGCGCACCCAGCGCCGCGGCCTGCCGGGCGCCGACTTCACCGTGTTCTACCACCTGATGTCGGTCGAGCGTAACAGCGACATCATGATCAAGGTCGCCCTCAAAGAAGGCGATCTCAACGTCCCCACCGTCACCGGTATCTGGCCCAACGCCAACTGGTACGAGCGTGAAGTCTGGGACCTGTACGGCATCACCTTCCAGGGCCACCCGCACCTGACCCGCATCATGATGCCGCCGACCTGGGAAGGTCACCCGCTGCGCAAGGACTACCCGGCGCGCGCCACCGAATTCGATCCGTTCAGCCTGACCCTGGCCAAGCAGCAGCTGGAAGAAGAAGCCGCGCGCTTCAAGCCGGAAGACTGGGGCATGAAGCGTCAGGGCGAGCACGAGGACTACATGTTCCTCAACCTCGGCCCGAACCACCCATCCGCGCACGGTGCGTTCCGCATCATCCTGCAGCTGGACGGTGAAGAGATCATCGACTGCGTCCCGGACATCGGCTACCACCACCGTGGTGCCGAAAAGATGGCCGAGCGCCAGTCCTGGCACAGCTTCATCCCCTACACCGACCGCATCGACTACCTCGGCGGGGTGATGAACAACCTGCCCTACGTCCTGTCGGTCGAGAAGCTGGCCGGGATCAAGGTACCGGACCGCGTCGACTTCATTCGCGTAATGCTCGCCGAGTTCTTCCGCATCACCAGCCACCTGCTGTTCCTGGGTACCTATATCCAGGACGTCGGCGCCATGACCCCGGTGTTCTTCACCTTCACCGACCGCCAGCGCGCCTACAAGGTGATCGAGGCCATCACCGGCTTCCGCCTGCACCCGGCCTGGTACCGCATTGGCGGCGTCGCCCACGACCTGCCGCGCGGCTGGGACAAACTGGTCAAGGAATTCGTCGACTGGCTGCCCAAGCGCCTCGACGAGTACACCAAGGCTGCCCTGCAGAACAGCATCCTCAAGGGTCGTACCATCGGCGTTGCCCAGTACAACACCAAGGAAGCGCTGGAATGGGGCGTCACCGGCGCCGGCCTGCGTTCCACCGGCCTGGACTTCGACCTGCGCAAGGCACGTCCTTACTCCGGCTACGAGAACTTCGAGTTCGAAGTGCCGCTGGCCCATAACGGCGACGCCTACGACCGCTGCATGGTCCGCGTCGAAGAGATGCGCCAGAGCATCCGCATCATTGACCAGTGCCTGCGCAACATGCCGGAAGGCCCGTACAAGGCGGATCACCCGCTGACCACGCCGCCGCCGAAAGAGCGCACCCTGCAGCACATCGAGACCCTGATCACTCACTTCCTGCAAGTCTCGTGGGGCCCGGTCATGCCGGCCAACGAAAGCTTCCAGATGATCGAGGCGACCAAGGGCATCAACAGCTATTACCTGACGAGCGACGGCAGCACCATGAGCTACCGCACGCGCATCCGGACGCCCAGCTTCCCGCACCTGCAGCAGATCCCTTCGGTGATCCGCGGCAGCATGATCGCGGACCTGATCGCCTACCTGGGTAGCATCGACTTCGTTATGGCCGACGTGGACCGTTAATCACATGAGCCAGACTGACCTGATCCAAACCGACCGCTTCGAACTCAGCCAGGCCGAGTACGATGCCATCGAACACGAAATGCACCACTACGAGGACCCGCGCGCGGCGTCCATCGAAGCCCTGAAGATCGTGCAGAAGCAGCGCGGCTGGGTGCCGGACGGCGCCATCTACGCCATCGCCGACATCCTCGGCATCCCTGCCAGCGACGTCGAGGGCGTGGCCACTTTCTACAGCCAGATCTTCCGCGTGCCGGTCGGCCGCCACGTGATCCGCGTGTGCGACAGCATGACCTGCTTCATCGGCGGCCACGAGAACCTGCTCGGCAGCCTCAAGGACAAGCTCGGCATCGTCCCCGGCCAAACCACCGCCGACGGCCGCTTCACCCTGCTGCCGGTGTGCTGCCTGGGTAACTGCGACAAGGCCCCGGCGGTGATGATCGACGACGACACCTACGGCAACCTCGATGCCAACGGCATCGCCCAGCTGCTGGAGTCCTACGCATGAGTGCCAAGACCCTTACCTCCATCGGCCCGATCAACAGCATCGCCCGCACCGAGGAAACCCATCCGCTGACCTGGCGCCTGCGTGACGACGCCCAGCCGGTATGGCTGGAGGAATACCAGGCGAAGAACGGCTACGCCGCCGCGCGCAAGGCCCTGAGCGAAATGGCTCAGGCCGACATCGTGCAGACGGTCAAGGATTCCGGCCTCAAGGGCCGCGGCGGTGCGGGCTTCCCCACCGGCGTGAAGTGGGGCCTGATGCCGGCCGACGAATCCATGAACATCCGCTACCTGCTGTGCAACGCGGACGAAATGGAGCCGAACACCTGGAAGGACCGCATGCTCATGGAGCAGCTGCCGCACCTGCTGGTGGAAGGCATGCTGATCTCCGCGCGCGCGCTCAAGGCCTACCGCGGCTACATCTTCCTGCGCGGCGAGTACGTCGACGCGGCAGCCAACCTGAACCGCGCCATCGATGAAGCCAAGGCCGCCGGCCTGCTGGGCAAGAACATCCTCGGCAGCGGCTTCGATTTCGAGCTGTTCGTCCACACCGGCGCCGGTCGCTACATCTGCGGTGAAGAAACCGCACTGATCAACTCCCTGGAAGGCCGCCGTGCCAACCCGCGCTCCAAGCCGCCCTTCCCCGCTGCTGTCGGCGTGTGGGGCAAGCCGACCTGCGTGAACAACGTCGAGACCCTGTGCAACGTGCCGGCGATCGTCGCCAACGGCGTGGACTGGTACAAGACCCTGGCCCGTCCGGGCAGCGAAGACATGGGCACCAAGCTCATGGGCTTCTCCGGCAAGGTGAAGAACCCCGGCCTGTGGGAGCTGCCGTTCGGCATCCCGGCCCGCGAGCTGTTCGAGGACTACGCCTGCGGCATGCGTGACGGCTACAAGCTGAAATGCTGGCAGCCCGGCGGTGCCGGCACCGGCTTCCTGCTGCCCGAGCACCTGGACGCGGCCATGTTCGCCGGCGGCATCGCCAAGGTCGGCACCCGTATGGGTACCGGTCTGGCCCTGGCCGTGGACGACTCGGTCAACATGGTCTCGCTGCTGCGCAACATGGAAGAGTTCTTCGCCCGCGAATCGTGCGGCTGGTGTACTCCGTGCCGCGACGGTCTGCCGTGGAGCGTGAAAATCCTCCGCGCCCTGGAACGCAAGCAAGGCACCCAGCAGGACATCGATACCCTGCTCGGCCTGGTCAACTTCCTCGGCCCCGGCAAGACCTTCTGCGCCCATGCACCGGGCGCCGTCGAACCGCTGGGTAGTGCGATCAAGTATTTCCGTCCGGAGTTCGAGGCTGGCGTATCCAGCTCGGCCATTCCGGCACCGGCCGCCGCGCAGTTCGCGCCGGCCTGAAGCATTGGCCTCGCGGCCAAGGCCGCGAAGCAACCGTGATTCCATTAGCCAAGCCTGCTTCGGCGGGTAAAGAAGAAACCTGAACCATGGCCACTATCCACGTAGACGGCAAAGATTTCGAAGTCGATGGGGCGGACAACCTGCTGCAGGCCTGTCTGTCTCTCGGGCTCGACATCCCCTACTTCTGCTGGCACCCGGCGCTCGGTAGCGTCGGCGCCTGCCGCCAATGCGCGGTGAAGCAGTACACCGATGAAAACGACAAGCGCGGCCGCATCGTCATGTCCTGCATGACGCCAGCGACCGACAACACCTGGATCAGCATCGACGACGAAGAGTCCAAGGCCTTCCGCGCCAGCGTCGTCGAGTGGCTGATGACCAACCACCCGCACGACTGCCCGGTGTGCGAGGAAGGCGGTCACTGCCACCTGCAGGACATGACGGTGATGACCGGCCACAACCAGCGCCGGTACCGCTTCACCAAGCGCACCCACCAGAACCAGCAGCTCGGCCCGTTCATCTCCCACGAGATGAACCGCTGCATCGCCTGCTACCGCTGCGTGCGCTACTACAAGGACTACGCCGGCGGCACCGACCTGGGCGTCTACGGCGCGCACGACAACGTGTACTTCGGTCGCGTCGAGGACGGCGTGCTGGAGAGCGAGTTCTCCGGCAACCTCACCGAGGTCTGCCCGACCGGTGTGTTCACCGACAAGACCCACTCCGAGCGCTACAACCGCAAGTGGGACATGCAGTTCGCCCCGAGCATCTGCCATGGCTGCTCCAGCGGCTGCAACATTAGCCCCGGTGAGCGCTATGGCGAGATCCGCCGCATCGAGAACCGCTTCAACGGCTCGGTGAACCACTACTTCCTGTGTGACCGCGGCCGCTTCGGCTACGGCTACACCAACCGCGAAGACCGCCCACGCCAGCCGCTCTTCGGCGAAGCCAAGCTGGGCATCGACGCTGCGCTGGACAAAGCCGCCGAGCTGCTCAAGGGCAAGCGCGTGATCGGCATCGGCTCGCCGCGTGCCAGCCTGGAAGGCAACTACGCCCTGCGCGAGCTGGTCGGCGAAGCCAACTTCTACAGTGGCATCGGCGCCCGCGAGCTGGAAAATATCCGCCTGATCCGCGACGTGCTGCAGAACGGCCCGCTGCCGGTGCCGTCGATCCGCGAGATCGAAGATCACGACGCCGTGTTCGTCCTCGGTGAAGACCTGACCCAGACCGCCGCGCGCGTCGCCCTGGCCCTGCGCCAGTCGGTCAAGGGCAAGGCCACCGAGATTGCCGCCTCGATGAAGATCCAGGACTGGCATATGGCCGCCGTACAGAACGTGGCCCAAGACGCCCTGCATCCGCTGTTCATTGCCAGCGTCGACGCCACCCGCCTCGACGACGTCGCCGAAGCCTGCGTGCACGCAGCTCCCGCCGACCTGGCGCGCATCGGCTTCGCCGTGGCCCACGCCATCGACCCGAGCGCCCCGGCCGTCATCGGCCTGGACGACGAGGCCGCCGAGCTGGTGCAACTGATCGCCGACGCCCTGCTGGCCGGCAAGCGCCCGCTGATCGTCAGCGGCGCCTCGCTGGGCGAGAAGAGCATCGTCGAGGCCGCAGCGAACATCGCCCAGGCCCTGAAGAACCGCGAGAAGAACGCTTCCATCAGCCTGGTGGTGCCGGAAGCCAACAGCATGGGCCTGGCCCTGTTTGGTGGTGAATCGGTAGACGCCGCGCTGGAAGCTCTGAGCGCAGGCCAAACCGACGCCGTGATCGTGCTGGAAAACGACCTGTACCGCCGCGCCGACGCCGCCAAGGTCGATGCCGCGCTGGCCGCCGCCAAGGCGGTGATCGTCGCCGACCACCAGCAGACCGCTACCACCGCCAAGGCCAACCTGGTGCTGTCCGCCGCCAGCTTCGCCGAAGGCGATGGCACCCTGGTCAGCCAGGAAGGCCGCGCCCAGCGCTTCTTCCAGGTATTCGAGCCGAGCTACTACGACAGCAATATCCTCGTGCGCGAAGGCTGGCGCTGGATGCACGCGCTGCACAGCACCCTGCAGGGCAAGGCCGTGGACTGGACCCAGCTGGACCAGGTCACCGCCGCCGTCGCCGCCAGCAGCTCCGTGCTGGCCGCGATCACCGACGCCGCGCCAAACGCCTCGTTCCGCATCAAGGGCCTGAAGCTTGCACGTGAGCCGCTGCGTTACAGCGGCCGTACCGCCATGCGCGCCAATATCAGCGTGCACGAGCCCCGTCAGCCGCAGGATCAAGACTCCGCCTTCGCCTTCTCCATGGAAGGCTATTCGGGCAGCAAGGAAGACCGTCAGCAGATTCCGTTCGCCTGGTCGCCGGGCTGGAACTCGCCGCAGGCCTGGAACAAGTTCCAGGACGAAGTCGGTGGCCATCTGCGCGCCGGTGACCCTGGCGTGCGCCTGATCGAGTCGCAGGGCAAGACCCTGGCCTGGTTCGCCGTGCCGGGCGCCTTCGCTCCGGCTCAGGGCTCCTGGCAGGTCGTGCCGTTCCACCACCTGTTCGGCAGCGAGGAGAACTCCTCCCGCGCCGCCCCGGTGCAGGAACGCATCCAGCCCGCCTACGTTGCCCTGGCCAAGGCCGAAGCCGATCGCCTGGGCGTCAACGACGGCGCGCTGATCAGCCTGACCGTCGCCGGCCAGGTCCTGCGCCTGCCGGTGAAAGTCAGCGAAGACCTGGCCCTGGGCCTGGTCGGCCTGCCGGCCGGCTTCGCCGGTATCCCGGCCGCCGTCGCCGGCGCGACAGCCACCGGACTGCAGGAGGCCGCGCAATGAGCTGGCTGACGCCCGAACTGCTCAACGTCTTCATCGCCGTCCTCAAGGCCATCGTCATCCTGCTGGTGGTGGTGGTCTGCGGCGCGCTGCTGAGCTTCGTCGAACGCCGTCTGCTGGGCTGGTGGCAGGACCGTTACGGTCCGAACCGCGTCGGCCCGTTCGGTATGTTCCAGATCGCTGCGGACATGCTGAAGATGTTCTTCAAGGAAGACTGGACGCCGCCGTTCGCCGACAAGTTCATCTTCATGCTGGCGCCGATGATCGCCTTCGCCGCCATGCTGATGGCCTTCGCCATCATCCCGGTCACCCCGACCTGGGGCGTGGCGGACCTGAACATCGGCATCCTGTTCTTCTTCGCCATGGCCGGTCTTTCGGTGTACGCCGTGCTGTTCGCCGGCTGGTCGAGCAACAACAAGTTCGCCCTGCTCGGCAGCCTGCGTGCCTCGGCCCAGACCATCTCCTACGAGGTGTTCCTGGCCCTGGCGCTGATGGGTATCGTCGCCCAGGTCGGCTCGTTCAACATGCGCGACATCGTCGACTACCAGGCCGAAAACCTGTGGTTCATCATTCCGCAGTTCTTCGGCTTCTGTACCTTCTTCATCGCCGGCGTCGCCGTGACGCACCGTCACCCATTCGACCAACCGGAAGCGGAGCAGGAGCTGGCCGACGGTTACCACATCGAATATGCCGGCATGAAATGGGGCATGTTCTTCGTCGGCGAGTACATCGGCATCGTGACCATCTCGGCTCTGCTGGTGACCCTGTTCTTCGGCGGCTGGCACGGTCCGTTCGGCATCCTGCCGCAGATCCCGTTCATCTGGTTCGCGGCCAAGACCTGCTTCTTCATCATGATCTTCATACTGCTGCGCGCATCGATCCCGCGCCCGCGGTATGACCAGGTCATGGCGTTCAGCTGGAAGTTCTGCCTGCCGCTGACTCTGATCAACCTGCTGGTGACCGGCGCGCTCGTGCTGGCCTCGGCCCAGTAAGGAGAAACCCGCAATGCTCAAGTACATATGGGACGTGGTGGTTGGCACCGGTACCCAACTGCGCAGCCTGGTCATGGTCTTCGGCCACGGCTTCCGCAAGCGCGACACCCTGCAATACCCGGAAGAACCGGTTTACCTGCCGCCGCGCTACCGTGGCCGCATCGTCCTGACCCGCGATCCCGACGGCGAGGAGCGCTGCGTAGCGTGCAACCTGTGCGCCGTGGCCTGCCCGGTCGGTTGCATCTCTCTGCAGAAGGCCGAGACCGACGATGGTCGCTGGTACCCGGAGTTCTTCCGCATCAACTTCTCGCGCTGCATCTTCTGCGGCCTGTGCGAAGAAGCCTGCCCGACCACCGCGATCCAGCTCACCCCGGACTTCGAGATGGGTGAGTTCAAGCGTCAGGATCTGGTGTACGAGAAGGAAGACCTGCTGATCAGCGGCCCCGGCAAGAACCCGGACTACAACTTCTACCGCGTCGCCGGCATGGCCATCGCCGGCAAGCCGAAAGGCGCTGCGCAGAACGAGGCCGAACCGATCAACGTCAAAGGCCTGCTGCCCTAAGGAGAGGATGATGGAGTTTGCTTTCTACCTCGCCGCGGGCGTTGCCGTGGCTTCTACAGTGATGGTCATTACCGGGACCAACCCGGTGCATGCCCTGCTCAACCTGATCGTCTCGCTGCTGGCCGTGGCCTCGACCTTCTTCGCTCTGGGTGCGCCATTCGCCGGCGCCCTCGAGATCATCGTCTACGCCGGCGCCATCATGGTGCTGTTCGTCTTCGTGGTGATGATGCTCAACCTCGGCCCAGCTGCTTCCGAGCAGGAAAAACAATGGCTGAAACCCGGCATCTGGACCGGTCCCGCCATTCTCTCCCTGCTGCTGCTGGGTCAGTTGCTGTACGCCCTGTTCGCCAGCCCGAGCGGCGCCGCCATCGGTCTTGAGACCGTGGACGCCAAGGCCGTTGGCATCAGCCTGTTCGGCCCCTACCTGCTGGTAGTCGAGCTGGCCTCCATGCTGCTGCTCGCCGCCCTGGTCGCCGCCTACCACCTGGGCCGCCACGAAGCCAAGGAGCCGACCGTATGAATGCCGTTCCTCTGGAACACGGCCTGGCCCTCGCCGCCGTGCTGTTCAGCCTGGGTCTGATCGGCCTGATGGTGCGCCGCAACATCCTCTTCGTGCTGATGAGCCTGGAAGTGATGATGAACGCCACCGCCCTCGCCTTCGTCGTCGCCGGCAGCCGCTGGGTGCAGCCCGACGGCCAGGTGATGTTCATTCTGGTGATCACCCTGGCAGCCGCCGAGGCCAGCATCGGCCTGGCGATCCTGCTGCAGCTGTATCGCCGCTTCAACACCCTCGATGTCGACGCTGCTAGCGAGATGCGCGGATGAACCTTCTATTCCTCACCCTCCTCTTCCCGCTGCTCGGCTGGTTCCTGCTGGCCTTCTCCCGCGGACGCATCTCGGAAAACACCGCTGCCGTGATCGGCGTCGGCTCGGTCGGCCTGGCCGCGCTGAGCGCCGCCTGGGCCGTTTTCCAGTTCCTCAGCACCCCTCCGGCCGGCGGCGTCTACACCCAGACGCTGTGGCAATGGATGAACGTTGAAGGCCTGGCGCCGAGCTTCACCCTGCACCTGGATGGCCTGTCGGCCACCATGCTCGGCGTGGTCACCGGTGTCGGCTTCCTGATCCACCTGTTCGCCAGCTGGTACATGCGTGGTGAAGAGGGCTACTCGCGTTTCTTCGCCTACACCAACCTGTTCATCTTCAGCATGTTGCTGCTGGTTCTCGGCGACAACCTGCTGGTGCTGTTCTTCGGCTGGGAAGGCGTGGGTCTGTGCTCGTACCTGCTGATCGGCTTCTACTACAAGCACGTGCCCAACGGTAACGCTGCGCTCAAGGCGTTCATCGTCACCCGTATCGGTGACGTGTTCCTGATGATCGGTCTGTTCCTGCTGTTCCTCAACCTCGGCACCCTGAACATCCAGGAGCTGATGGTGCTGGCACCGCAGAAGTACGTGGCCGGTGATACCTGGCTGTGGGTCGCCACCCTGATGCTGCTCGGCGGCGCCGTGGGCAAATCTGCCCAGCTGCCGCTGCAGACCTGGTTGGCCGACGCGATGGCAGGCCCGACTCCGGTCTCCGCGCTGATCCACGCCGCCACCATGGTGACCGCGGGCGTGTACCTGATCGCCCGTACCCACGGCCTGTTCCTGCTGACCCCGGAGATTCTCGAGCTGGTCGGCATCGTCGGCGCCGTGACCCTGGTGCTGGCCGGCTTCGCCGCCCTGGTGCAGACCGACATCAAGCGTATCCTCGCCTACTCGACCATGAGCCAGATCGGCTACATGTTCCTCGCCCTCGGCGTACAGGCCTGGGACGCGGCGATCTTCCACCTGATGACTCACGCCTTCTTCAAAGCGCTACTGTTCCTCGCGTCCGGTGCGGTGATCCACGCCTGCCACCACGAGCAGAACATCTTCAAGATGGGCGGCCTGTGGAAGAAACTGCCGCTGGCCTACGCGAGCTTCATCGTCGGCGGCGCGGCCCTGGCGGCGCTGCCGCTTGTCACCGCGGGCTTCTACTCGAAGGACGAGATCCTCTGGGAAGCCTTCGCCAGCGGCCACAGCGAACTGCTGTACGCAGGTCTGGCCGGTGCCTTCCTGACCTCGATCTACACCTTCCGCCTGATCTTCATCGCCTTCCACGGCGAACAGAAGACCGAGGCCCATGCCGGCCACGGCATCGCCCACAACCTGCCGCTGGCCACCCTGATTGTGCTGTCGACCTTCGTCGGCGCGCTGATCACCCCGCCGCTGCACGGTGTGCTGCCGCAGAGCATCGGCCATGCCGGTGGTGAGGCCAAACACGGTCTGGAGATCGCCTCGGGCGCCATCGCCCTGGCCGGCATCCTCCTCGCCGCTCTGCTGTTCCTCGGCCAGCGCCGCTTCGCCAGCGCCGTTGCCGCCAGCGCGCCGGGCCGCTTCCTGTCGGCCTGGTGGTTCGCCGCCTGGGGCTTCGACTGGCTCTACGACAAGCTGTTCGTGCAGCCCTACCTGCTGATCTGCCGCCTGCTCGGTCGTGACCCGATCGACCAGAGCATCAGCCTGGTACCGCGCGTGGTGCGTAGTGGCAACGGCCTGCTGGCTCGTGCCCAGACCGGCCAGGTGCGCTGGTACGCCACCTCCATCGCCGGGGGCGCGGTGCTCGTGCTCGCCGTCCTCCTGTTTCTGAATTAAGGAAAATAGCCCGTCATGATCCTGCCCTGGCTAATCCTGATCCCCTTCATCGGCGGCCTGCTGTGCTGGCAGTGCGAGCGCTTCGGCAACACCCTGCCGCGCTGGATCGCCCTGCTGACCATGGGTCTGCTGTTCGGCCTCGGCCTGTGGCTGTGGGCCACGGCCGACTTCAGCCTGGCCCCGGCACCCGGCGCCGATCCGGTCTGGGCCGCTGAGTTCAAGGTCCAGTGGATCGAGCGTCTCGGCATCAGCATCCACCTCGGCCTCGACGGCCTGTCGATCCTGATGATCTGCCTCACCGGCCTGCTCGGCGTACTGTCCGTGCTGTGCTCGTGGAACGAGATCCAGAACCGCGTCGGCTTCTTCCACCTCAATCTGATGTGGATCCTCGGCGGTGTGGTCGGCGTATTCCTCGCCATCGACCTGTTCCTGTTCTTCTTCTTCTGGGAAACGATGCTGGTGCCGATGTACTTCCTCATCGCGCTCTGGGGTCATAGCGGCAGCAAGGGTCACTCGCGGATCAACGCCGCCACCAAGTTCTTCATCTTCACCCAGGCCAGCGGCCTGATCATGCTGGTGGCGATCCTCGCCCTGGTGCTGATCAACTACAACACCACCGGTGTGCTGACCTTCAACTACGCGGACCTGCTGAAGACCGACCTGCCAGCCGGTACCGAGTACCTGCTGATGCTCGGCTTCTTCGCCGCCTTCGCCGTGAAGTTCCCGGTGGTACCGGTGCACTCCTGGCTGCCGGATGCCCACGCCCAGGCGCCGACCGCCGGCTCCGTGGACCTCGCCGGTATCCTGCTGAAGACTGCCGCCTACGGCCTGATGCGCTTCGCCCTGCCGCTGTTCCCCAATGCCTCAGCCGAGTTCGCGCCGATCGCCATGTGGCTCGGCGTGTTCGCCATCGGCTACGGTGCCCTGCTGTCGTTCGCCCAGACCGACATCAAGCGCCTGGTGGCCTACTCCAGCGTCTCGCACATGGGCTTCGTGCTGATCGCCATCTACTCCGGCAGCCACATCGCCCTGCAGGGCGCAGTGGTGCAGATGATGGCCCACGGCCTGTCCGCCGCAGCACTGTTCATCCTCTGCGGCCAGCTCTACGAGCGCCTGCACACCCGCGACATGCGCGAGATGGGCGGCATCTGGGCGCGCCTGCCGTGGCTGCCTGCGGTGAGCCTGTTCTTCGCCGCCGCCGCCCTCGGTCTGCCGGGTACCGGCAACTTCGTTGGCGAATTCCTGATCCTGATCGGCAGCTTCCCGGCCGCTCCGTGGGTCGTGGTCCTGGCCGCCTGCGGCCTGGTGCTGGGTTCGGTCTACTCGCTAGCGATGATCCACCGCGCCTACTTCGGCCCGGCCAAGTCGGAAGCGCCGCTGGAAGCCCTCAAGTCCCGCGAGCTGTACATGGTGCTGGGCCTGGCCGTATTGCTGATCCTGCTCGGTGTCTACCCGCAACCGGTGCTCGACACCTCCGCTGCCAGCATGCACGGCGTGCAGCAGTGGTTCAGCGGTGCCTTCACTCAACTCGCCTCGGTCCGGTAATCAAGCGCTATGGAACTGACGACTCAACACTTCATCGCGCTGCTGCCGCTGCTGGTCACCTGCACCACCATCGTCGTGGTGATGCTGGCCATCGCCTGGAAGCGCAACCATGCCATGGCCTTCATCCTCTCGGTGCTGGGCCTAAACCTGGCCCTGCTGTCGGTGATTCCCGCCGTGGGCGTGACGCCGCTGCAGGTCACCCCGCTGCTGCTGATCGACAAGTTCGCCTGCTACTACATGGCGCTGGTGCTGGCCGCGACGCTAGCCTGTACCACCCTGGTCCACGCCTACCTGGGCGGCGAATCGGGCAAGCAGGGCTACCCGGGCAACCGTGAAGAGTTGTACCTGCTGATCCTGCTGTCCGCCGCTGGCGGCCTGGTGCTGGTCAGCGCGCAGCATCTGGCCGGCCTGTTCATCGGCCTGGAACTGCTGTCGGTACCGACCTACGGCATGATCGCCTACGCCTTCTTCAACAAGCGTTCGCTGGAAGCCGGCATCAAGTACATGGTGCTGTCTGCCGCCGGTAGCGCGTTCCTGCTGTTCGGCATGGCCCTGCTCTACGCCGAATCCGGCAGCCTGAGCTTCGCCGGCATCGGTGCCAAGCTGGCCGCCGACGGCCTGCCGAGCCTGATCGCCCAGGTCGGCTTCGGCATGATGCTGATCGGCCTGGCCTTCAAGCTGTCGCTGGTGCCATTCCACCTGTGGACTCCGGACGTCTACGAAGGCGCCCCGGCGCCGGTCGCTGCCTTCCTGGCCACCGCCAGCAAGGTGGCAGTGTTCGCCGTACTGCTGCGCCTGTACCAGATCTCGCCGGTCACCGCTGGCGGTTGGCTGAACGAGCTGCTGACCGTACTGGCCATCGCCTCGATCCTGTTCGGTAACCTGCTGGCGCTGCTGCAAAGCAACCTCAAGCGTCTGCTCGGCTACTCGTCGATCGCCCACTTCGGCTACCTGCTGATCGCACTGATCGCCAGCAAGGGCCTGGCCGTGGAAGCCATCGGCGTGTACCTGGCCACCTACGTGCTGACCAGCCTGGGCGCATTCGGCGTGATCACCCTGATGTCCACACCGTACAGCGGCCGCGACGCCGACGCCCTGTACGAGTACCGCGGTCTGTTCTGGCGCCGCCCGTACCTAACCGCTGTGCTGACCGTGATGATGCTGTCCCTGGCCGGCATCCCGCTGACCGCAGGCTTCATTGGCAAGTTCTACGTGGTCGCCGCCGGTGTGGAATCGCAGCAATGGCTGCTGCTGGGCACCATGATCCTGGGTAGCGCCATCGGCGTGTATTACTACCTGCGGGTGATGGTCACCATGTTCCTGGCCGAACCGAACCTCAAGCGCCACGACGCACCGTTCAACTGGGGCCAGCGTACCGGCGGCATCATGCTGCTGTTCGTCGCCCTGCTCGCCTTCGTACTCGGCGTGTACCCGCAACCATTGCTGGAACTGGTACAGAGCGCCAGCCTGGTGGCCGTGGCTCCCTGAACTGCAGCCGCATATGAAAGACCCGGCCGAGGCCGGGTTTTTTGTACGCGTGCATCAGGGCAATCGCGGCCCTTCGTTGCCGCTACGGTGCAGGTCCCAGCTGGCAATGAACAGCGCGGCGATCAGCGGGCCGATGACGAAGCCGTTGAGGCCGAACAGAGTCAGCCCGCCAAGCGTTGAGATCAGCACCAGATAGTCCGGCATGCGAGTGTCCTTGCCCACCAGAATTGGCCGCAGGATATTGTCCACCAGGCCGATCACCAGTACGCCGAACAGTATCAGCACCACGCCCTGGATGATCTCCCCACGCGCCAGCAGGTAGATCGCCACCGGGCCCCAGACCAACCCGCAGCCCACCGCCGGCAGCAACGACAGGAGAGCCATCAGAACGCCCCACAACAATGGGCTGCTGATGCCCAGCACCCAGAATATCAGCCCACCCAATGCGCCCTGCACCATCGCCACGGCAATATTGCCCTTCACCGTTGCCCGCACCACACGGGTGAACTTGATCTGCAAGCGCCGCTTCAACCTATCGGCCAGCGGTACCGTGTGGCGCACCGTCCGCACCAGCTCCGGGCCGTCGCGAAGGAAGAAGAACAACAGGTAGAGCATGACGAAGAAGCCGATCAGGAACTGGAAGGTGTTCTGACCGATATCGAATGCCTTGGTCGCAATGAACTGGCTGCCCTGCAACGCCCCTTGGGCAACTCTGTCGCGCAGGCCGTCGAAGTTGGCTAGCCCGAGGCGATCAAGCTGGCGCTGCAGGATCTGCGGCAGCATTTCCCTGGCCTGGGCGACGAAAGCACCAACATCAAGATCGCCAGACTCGATGCGCTGATACACCGCCGTGCCCTCGTTGACCAGCATCAGGGTGATGATGATTACCGGCAGCACCGCCACCAGTAGGCAGACGATCAGTGTGAGCAGCGCAGACAGATTGCCACGCCCGCCCAGGCGCAAGGCCAGGCGCCGCTGCAACGGACCAAACAGCACGGCCAGCACCACGGCCCAGAACACTGCGCCGTAGAACGGCAGGAGTATCCAACCAAACCCCAGGGTGACCAGCACCAATAGGGCGAGAAAAGCTTTCTGTTCCATACGGGTTGAATGCATCGGGCGCGCCCTGACAGGAGTGTTCCTGTTTAGTCCGCGAACCGAGCCGCTTGGTGCGGGCTATTTAGCACCGCGCGCGCATGAAAAAAGGCGCCGCAGCGCCTTTCTTCGACCCAAGAGTTTCAGGTACGGAACTGCCGAACCAGGCTGCCCAGCCGATCACCCAGATCGGACAGGCTGCGCGCAGTGGCAGCCCCATGGCGCGTTTCATCCGCCACACTGTCCACCGCCACGGCAATCTGGTGCACGCTTCGGTTGATCTCCTCGGCCACCGCAGTCTGCTCCTCGGCGGCGCTGGCAATCTGCGCGTTCATGGCGTTGATGGTACCGATCAGGCCGGCGATGGCATCTAGCGAGGCGCCGGCCTGGTTGGCTTGGGTGCTGGTGTCCTCGCCAGCGTCGCTGGAGCGGCGCATGGCGGTGACGGACGATTGAGTGCCCTGCTGCAGGCGGTCGATCATGCCCTGGATTTCCTGGGTGCTCTGCTGGGTACGGCTGGCAAGCGCGCGCACCTCGTCCGCAACCACCGCGAAGCCACGCCCGGCCTCGCCGGCCCGAGCCGCCTCGATGGCCGCGTTGAGCGCCAGCAGGTTGGTCTGCTCGGCGATGGAGCGGATCACGTCGAGCACGCTGACGATGGACTGTACGTCCTGCTGCAGGCTGTCCAGCGACTGGCCGCTACTACGAATATCGCCGACCAGCGCATGGATGCGGGTGATACTGCCGTCCACTACCTGTTTGGCAGCCTGGCCTTCACGATCGGTCTGCTGCGCGGCCTCGGCGGCGCCCTGGGCGCTCTTGGCCACTTCGTGGGCCGCGGCGGACATCTCGTTGATCGCGGTGGCCACCTGATCCGTCTCATGGCGCTGGCGCTCCATCGCCTGCTCGGAGCGCTGGGCCTGGGCCGCTACCTCGCCAACCAGGCCGGTGAGCTGGGTGGTCATTTCGGCGATCTGCCGCACCAGGCCGTGGATTTTCTCGACGAAGCGGTTGAACGAGCCGGCCAGTTGGCCCAGCTCATCATCGCCATTCACTGGCAGCCGCCGGGTCAGGTCACCCTCACCGGCGGCGATATCGTCCAGGTTGGCCTTGATCTGCTGCAGCGGGCGCACGAAGGCGTTGCTCAGAGCCAGACCGCTGATGCCAAAGATCACCAGCATCACGGCGGCGATCACCAGGATGCTGGTGAGTATGGTTTCGACGCGCTCGTCGATGGCCGCCTCGACCTCGGCCACCTGGGCCTCGACACCGTCCAGGTTGACCGCCGTGCCCAAGGCCAGATCCCACTTGGGCAGGTAGTAGCTATAGGCCAGCTTGGGCACCAGGATTTTCTCGTCGGTCGGCAGCGGCGAGCTGTATTCCACATAGTTGGAACCGTCCTTGGCTACCCGCACCAATTCGCGGTTGACGTAGACACCGTTGGGATCGCGGCGATCAGCCAGGCTCTTGCCGACATCCACCGGACTGTCGCCACGGAACAGCCGCACCACGCTCGAATCGTGGCCGAAGAAATAGCCGTCCTTGCCGTACTTGATCTTGGAGAGGATGGTGATGGCCTGCTCGCGGCTGGCCGTATCGCCCTGACTGGCGCCGTCATACAAGGTCTGCACCGAGCCAAGGGCGATCTGCATATAGCTCTTCAGCTCCTGGCGGCTCTCCTCGACCAACCGCTCGCGAGTCTGTGCCACTTCATCGACCGCCAGGTCGGTCAGGATCTTTGCTGCAGCGCCGCTCAGCACCAGAGCGAAAAGAATCACCGGCAACAGAGCCAGCAGCAGTACTTTGGTTTTCAGCGTCAGGCGCATGATCCCTATCCTTCTTGTTCTACACCGCATAAAGCGGAACGGGGTTGCCTGTGTATCGGCAACCCCGCTCTGAGCTGAAGCCTGCGAGCAGAGTCCTATTACAAAAGCATGGCAGCAGCCCAGCCAAACGCCAGCAGCGGCAGGTTGTAGTGCAGGAAGGTCGGTACCACGGTGTCCCAGATATGATCATGTTGGCCGTCGGCATTCAGGCCTGCGGTAGGCCCCAGCGTGGAGTCGGACACCGGCGAGCCGGCGTCGCCCAGCGCGCCGGCGGTACCGACGATGCAAACGATGGCCAGCGGGCTGAAACCGAGCTGCACGCACAGCGGCACGAATATGGCCGCGACGATAGGCACGCTGGAGAAGGACGAACCGATGCCAGTAGTCACCAACAAGCCGATCAGCAGCATCATCAACGCGCCGATGGCCTGGCTGTGGTCGATCCAGCCGGCTGCAGATCCAACCAGGCTGTCGATCTCACCCGTAGTGCGCATCACCTCGGCGAAACCGTCAGCGGCGATCATGATGAAGCCCATCATGGCCATCATCTTCATACCCTCGGTGAACAGGTCGTCCGATTCACGCCAGCGCACCACACCGGACAACGAGAAAATGACGAAGCCAACCAATGCACCGACGATCATCGAGTCCAACCACAGCTGCACGGCAAACGCAGCAGCAACCGCCACGCCAGCCACCAGCAGGCTGTAGGGGTTGTACTGCACGGCCACCTTCTCCACCTGCTCGATGCGCTCGATGTCGTAGTCGCGCTTGCCCCTATAGCTGAGGAACACCGCCACCAACAGGCCACAGAGCATGCCCAGCGCCGGCAGCAGCATGGCCATCGTGACGCTGACCCCGGCGGTGTCCACCCCGCCTTTACGCACGCTGGCGAGCAGGATCTCGTTCAGGTAGATGTTGCCGAAACCCACTGGCAGGAAGATGTAGGGCGTGATCAGGCCGAAGGTGATGACGCAGGCTACCAGCCGGCGATCCATGCGCAGCCGCGCCATCACGTACAGCAGCGGCGGAACCAGCAAGGGAATGAAGGCGATATGGATCGGCAGGATGTTCTGCGACGACACCGATACCACCAGCAGCAGACCGATCAGCAGCCAGCCGACCTGATTGCCGCCCTGCTCCTGTTGCCGGCCAACCAGCGCTAGCGCCCGGTCTGCCAGAGCATGAGCCAGGCCGGACTTCGAGATGGCCACGGCGAACGCGCCAAGCAGTGCGTAGGACAACGCCACGTTGGCGCCGCCACCCAGGCCCTTGTTGAAGGCCGCGAGGCTGGCCTGCAAGTCCAGTCCGCCGATCATGCCACCGGCCAGCGCACCGGCGATCAGCGCAATCACGACGTGCACCCGGCACAGGCTGAGAATCAGCATGATGCCGACGGCGGCGACCACTGCGTTCATAGACAGACTCCAGAAAATACGCAGACGGTGGGAATCGCCTGCAAAAAAGCGCCGAACTCTGCCCGAACGATCAGGATCTGTCAAAACACAAAGCGTGCAATATCCTGATCACTGCGTGCATAATTTTGCCTTGCATGTCTGGTTTATTGCTTCTGCTCCATGCCCAGTGGCTCGATATCGACGGAGAGCGGTCAAGACCGCCGCCCCTCTACCGATACAGAGTTCAGTCGTCTGCACGCTCAAGGACCCGCTCCCATGCTGTCGCGCCTGTCCATCCAGTTGAAGATCACCCTCCTCGCCGGCCTCTGCCTGTTGACCATCGTGACCCTGCTGATGGGAGCGGCGCTGTACCAATCCACCCACAGCGCCGTACTGGTCAAGCAATCCAGCGCCGAGATGCTGGAGGAGTCCGCCCGCCTACGCATGGCCGCCCGCGGCGAGTTGCAGAGCCTGCGCATCCAGCGCTACTTCATGGATGCCTACCAATACGGCAAGGGCTTCTCGCGCCAAGTGCTGTTCCTCAAGGACCAGGCCGAGAAACGCTTCCTCGACGCCTTCGACCTGCGCGAGGACCTGACCCGCCAGGTGCGCTCGGCGCTCGATGCCAACCCCAGCCTGCTTGGCCTCTACGTGGTGTTCGAGCCCAATGCACTGGACGGCAAGGACGAGCTATTCGTCGGCATGGACGAGCTCGGCGGCAACGACAAGGGACGCTTCTCCCTTTACTGGTCACAGAGCACGCCTGGCCAACTCGAGGTGGAAGCGATGAGCGAGGAGCTGTTGAGCGACACCAGCAGCGGCCCTAGCGGTGCCCCCTATAACGCCTGGTACACCTGCCCACGCGAGACCCGCCGCGCCTGCGTGCTGGACCCGTACTTCGACGAGGTCAACGACAAGCAGGTGCTGATGACCAGCATCGCCTTCCCGCTGGAACAGGACGGCAAGGTAATCGGCGTACTGGGCCTGGATATCAGCCTGGAAAGCTTGCAGCAACTGAGCCAGAAGGCCAGCAGTGAGCTGTACGATGGTCAGGCCCAGGTCAGTATCATCAGCGCTGCGGGCCTTCTCGCCGGCCACAGCCGCGATGCCGGCCAACTGGGGAAACCGTTGACCACAGCCTTCCCCAACCAGGGCGGCCAGATCAGCCAAATGCTCAGCGGCGGACAATCCCAGTTCCTCGAACTGGAGGGCAAGCTTCGGGTTTTCGAGCCGCTGCTGCCGATCCCCGAGGCCAAATCCTGGGGCGTACTGCTGGAAGTACCGAAGTCCATCCTGCTAGGGCCGGCGCTGGCACTGGAAAAACAGCTGGATGAGCGCCGTACCAGCGACACCTCCTTCTCGGTGGTGCTGGCTCTGATTGCTATCCTCGCCGGCATCGCCCTGATGTGGCTGACCGCTCTCGGCGTCACCCGCCCGATCCTCGGTGTTGCCAGCATGCTGAAGAACATCGCCAGCGGTGAAGGCGACCTGACTCGCCGCCTGGACTACGCCAAGCAGGACGAACTGGGCGAGCTGGCCAGCTGGTTCAACCGTTTCCTCGACAAATTGCAGCCGATCATCGCCGATGTGAAACGCTCGGTGCAGGACGCTCGCAGTACCGCAGACCAGTCCGCAGCGATTGCCAGCCAGACCAGCTCGGGCATGCAGCAGCAGTTCCGCGAAGTGGACCAGGTGGCCACGGCCTCCCAGGAGATGAGCGCCACTGCCCACGACGTGGCCAATAACGCCTCCCACGCCGCCGATGCCGCACGAGGTGCCGATGCCGCCGCACGTGAAGGCCTGGCGATGATCGACCGCACCACACTGTCCATCGAACAGTTGGCCAGCGAGCTCAACTCGGCCATGGCCGAAGTCGAAGCCCTGGCCAGCAGCAGCGAGCAAATCGGTTCGGTGCTGGAAGTGATCCGCGCCATCGCCGACCAGACCAACTTGCTGGCACTCAACGCAGCGATCGAAGCGGCCCGCGCTGGCGAGGCAGGTCGCGGCTTCGCCGTGGTCGCCGACGAGGTGCGCAACCTGGCCAAGCGTACCCAGGATTCGGTGGAGGAAATCCGTCAGGTGATCGAGAACCTGCAGAACGGCACCCGCGACGTGGTCGGCTCCATGCACAGCAGCCACAGACAGGCTCAGAGCAGCGTGCAGCTGGTCGAGCAGGCGGTAACTTCTCTACGCCGTATCGGCGACTCCGTCACCGTGATCAACGACATGAATCTGCAGATCGCCTCAGCCGCCGAAGAGCAGAGCGCGGTGGCCGAAGAGGTCAATCGTAACGTGGCGGCGATTCGCGACGTGACCGAGGCGCTGTCCGGCCAGGCCGATGAATCTGCGCGGGTCAGCCAGACACTCAACAGCCTGGCCAACCACCAGCAGGGCCTGATGGACCAGTTCCGCGTCTGAGCCCAAACTGCATGACCACGCCCGGCCTGCCGGGCGTTTTGCTTGGCGCCATCCGCCAGCCATCCTGGCGCTCGTTTACTTGCCCCGCCCTAGAGCGGCCGGTAGCCTGCGCGCAATCATTCTCAAGAGACTCTGCACATGCTCAATATCGCCCTGATCGCCGGCTCCAGCCGCAACGGTAGCCAATCCGCCAAGGTCGCCCGCTATCTGCGCCAGCGCCTGATCGAACTGGGCCTGACCCACAGCGAGCAGAGCAGCCTGATCGACCTCGGCGAACGCGCCCTGCCCCTGTGGCCGGCCGACGACAAGGGCCCCTGGGCCGAATACCAGCAACAACTGGCCGCCGCCGATGCGCTGGTAGTGATCGCCCCAGAATGGAACGGCATGGCCTGCCCGGCGGTGAAGAACTTCTTCCTCTATGCGAGCAAAGCCGAGCTGGCGCACAAGCCAGCGCTGCTGGTGGGTGTCTCATCGGGCATCGGTGGCACCTACCCCATCAGCGAGCTGCGCGCCTCGGGCTACAAGAACTGCCGCATCGGCTACCTGCCGGAACACCTGATCGTGCGCCATGTCGAGGCGGTGCTGAATGAAGGTGAAGCCGCCAGTGAAGATGATCTGCGCATCCGCAAGCGTGCCGATTACGCCCTGGACATCCTTGGCAAGTACGCCGAGGCATTGAAGCCGGTACGCGCAAGCATCGACCTGAGCAACCCGTCCTTCACCAACGGCATGTGATCAGCGCCGCTTGGGCAGGCGAATCTCCACCCGCAGCCCGCCCAGCGGGCTGTCGCCCAAACCCAGGGTGCCGCCCCAGGCATCGACGATATCGCGCACGATACCCAGCCCGAGGCCATGACCGGCCACCTGTTCGTCCAGGCGAGTGCCACGCCCCATGACCTCGTCGCGCCGTTCGGGCGCGATGCCTGGGCCGTCATCATCGACCCACAGGCGATAGCCGTCATCGTCCTTCGCCAGGCTCAGGCGTACCTCCGCATCGGCCCACTTGCAGGCGTTGTCCAACAGGTTGCCTAGCAGCTCCAGTAGATCCTCCCGGTCCCACGGCAGACACAGGCCGGGCTCGGCCTGCCACTCCAGCCTGAGGCCATGGCTGTGGATCATGCCAAGGGTGGAGAGCAGCCCGGGCAGCTCGGCAGCACAATCGAAGTGCGCACCAGGCAGCGCCTCGCCGGCCAGCCGCGCACGCCCCAGCTCGCGCTCCAGTCGCTGCTGGATCTGCGCCAATTGCTCACGCAGGGTCGCCTGCAACTCTGGCTGGTCGCGCAGATCATCACGCTCGCTCAGGCTGACCAGCACTGCCAGCGGCGTTTTGAGGGCATGGCCAAGATTGCCCAGCGCGTTGCGCGAACGCCTGAGCGTGTCTTCTGTGTGGCTAAGTAGGTGGTTGACCTGCCCCACCAGAGGCTCCAGTTCCTGCGGCACGCGGGTGTCGAGCTCGCTGCGCTGGCCCTGCTGCAACTGGGCGATCTGCCCGCGCACCCGCTCCAGCGGGCGCAATGCTGCGCGCACCGTATAACGCTGGGCCAGCAGGATCAGTAGCAGGGCCACACCACCCAGGCCGAGGCCCAGCCACTGCAAACGGCGAAAACTCTGCAGAATCGGTGTGTAGTCCTGCGCCACGCTAATGGTGAACGAATGGCCGAACCGCCGGTAATCGCCGCGATACACCAGCAGACGCTGCCCTCGCGGGCCGTCGCCCAAGCCATCCTGCAACCCTTCGGCAGGCGGATGCTGGAGATCACGGTCCCACAGAGAGCGGGAACGCCAGGTCTCTTCAGCGAAATCGATACGGAAATAGTGGCCGGAGAATGGCCGCTGGAAGGTCGGATCCAGACGACGCTCGTCCAGCTGTATGCCGTTCTGCCCACGAACGAGGGCGATCAATAAGGTCTGGGTTTCATCCTTCAGGTCGTCTTTCAGGTAGCTGCGCAGGCTGTGGTCGAACAGCCACAGGCTGCTCTGCGCCAGGATCAGCCCCACCAGGACCAGTACACCAGCCAGCCCCAGGCTGAGTCGCCGCTGAATCGACCTCAAGCATTCACCCCAGCGTAGCGGTAGCCCTGGCCACGCCGGGTTTCTATCACTTCGCGCCCCAGCTTGCCGCGCAGTCGGTTGACGTGAACCTCCAGTACATTCGAGTCGCGCTCGCTCTCGCCGTCGTACAGATGCTCGGCCAGGTGCCCCTTCGACAGGATCTGCCCCGGATGCAGCATGAAGTAGCGCAATAGACGGAACTCTGCGGAGGTCAGCTCAATCTCCTTGCCATCCCTACTAACACACTGCCGTCCTTCGTCCAACTGCAGGCCCGCAGCCTCCAGTTGCGGCTGGTTGGCTAACCCGTGAGAACGACGCAGTAGCGCCTGGATGCGCAGAGCGAGCTCTTCCGGGTGGAAAGGTTTGGTCAGGTAGTCGTCAGCACCCGCCTTGAGGCCGTCGATGCGTTCAGCCCAGGAGCCGCGTGCAGTGAGAATAAGCACCGGCGTGGCCAGGCCACCCGCCCGCCATTCGCGCAACACTTCGAGCCCCGGCTTACCCGGTAGGCCGAGGTCGAGAACGATCAGGTCATAGGGCTCGCTGGCCCCCTGGTAGACAGCATCGCGGCCATCCGCCAACCAGTCCACGGCATAGCCCTGGCGGGTTAGGCCGGCAATCAGCTCATCGGCCAGGGGCACATGGTCTTCCACCAACAACAGACGCATCAGTCCTCCACTTCATCCTTGAGGATGCGGCCATCGCGGGCATCCAGTTCCAGCTCGCGAACCGTGCCGTCAGAGGTCAATAGCTCGACCTCGTAGACCAGCACATCGTCATCGTCTTCCAGCTCAGCCTCCAGCAGCACGGCCCCGGGGTATCGCCCCAGGGCCTGCTCCATCAGTTTTTCCAGCGGCTGAATCACACCCTCGCGGCGTAACTTCAGCGCTTCGTCCTGATCCAGGTCGCGTGCCTGCGCATTGAGCGCAAGCACCGCCAAGACTAGGGCAACGATGCCGCTATAGCGTGCAACCAGTTTCATCAGTCATCTCGGTGTTCTTTCAGGATCTGGCCGTTGGTGGCGTCCAGTTCCAGGTCCCACTGCACGCCTTGGGCATCACGCACTTCGACCTGATAGATGTAGCGGCCATGTTCCTGCTCGAGTTCGGTATCCTCGACCTTACCGCCGGGGTACTTGGCCAGGGCTGCTGCGTTGAGCTTCTCGAAGCTCTGGATGGTACCGGCATCGCGCAGTTTCAGCGCCTCGTCCGGTCCCAGGTCACGGGCCTGAGCAACGCCAGCGGTGGCGGCTAGAGCGGCGATGGCAAAAAGGCTGGTCAGCTTGTTCATGGTGTTCTCCTCGGGGGTGTCTGTTTGTCTACGGTGCCCAAGATATCCAAGCCGACTTAATTCAAGCTGAATTCTCACGATGTCGGCTGCAGCTCACAACTGTCACGTCATTCACGTCCTGAAGCCGCTTGGCCTGCGGGACCACGCCACTATAATCGCCGGCTTGCAGCGAGGAACCGAGCATGACCGCCATCCATATCAAATCCCCCGCGCTCAGCATCCGCGCCGGCAAGCGAGCACTGGCGCGCATCCGAGAACAGGGCCTGAAACCAGCAGACGTCGGCATACTGCCAGGCGCGGCTGGAGGCCCGAAAGGCCTGGGCATCCAGGGACTGGATCTGGCGCTGTTCGGTGACTGGCTGCCACGCGCTCCACGCGAGCGCACCCTGATCGGTGCGTCCATCGGCTCCTGGCGCTTCGCCAGTGCCTGCCTGCCCGATGCCTGCACCGGCATCAAACGGCTCGGTGAACTGTATACCAGCCAGCGTTTCGCCAAGGGCGTGACCATGGCTGAGGTGTCCCGTAGCTGTGTGCAACTGCTCGACGATCTGCTCGAAGGTCAGGACGCTACCGTTCTGAATAACCCTCTTTATCGATTGAACATCGTGGTAGTGCGCAGCCACGGCCTCCTCCAGCACGACCATCGCGGCAAGCTGGGCCTGGGGCTCTCCTCGGTAATCGGCAACAACTTGCTGAGCCGCAGCCGCCTCGGTCGCCACTTCGACCGCGTCATCCTGCACGACGCCCGTCTCGCACCGCCATTGGCTGCACTTAACGATTTCCGCTCATATTTCCATACCCTGGCCGAGGGCAACCTGCGCCACGCGTTGCTCGCCTCCGGTTCGATTCCCATGGTAATGGAAGCGATTCGCGAGATTCCCGGCCTGGAGCCGGGCGCCTATCGCGATGGTGGCTTGCTCGACTACCACCTGGATCTGCCCTATCTGAGCGATGGCGTGGTGCTGTATCCGCACTTCACCGACCGAGTGGTTCCCGGCTGGTTCGACAAGAGCCTGCCTTGGCGGCGTGGTGACAGCGAGCGCCTTCAGGACGTACTGCTGCTAGCCCCCTCCCGCGAATACCTCGCCGGCTTGCCCCATGGAAAGTTGCCGGATCGCACCGACTTCAAGCGTTACCTGGGTGACGATGCCGGGCGGGAGCGCTACTGGCGCAAGGCTATGGCCGAAAGCCAGCGCCTCGGAGACGAATTTCTCGCTCTGGTTGACGGAGGGAGAATGGCCGAACACCTCCAGCCGCTCTGACCGCCGGTTCTGTCCCGATGGTCAAAATACCCAGACTTTTCACATTCTCTTCACATATTCTGGCGTTCACTACTTGGGTGAACCCCATCACAACGGATTGCCCGACTTCGGTCGGGCTTTTCGTTTTCTGGGCTTTTTATTCCCATGCAGAGCGCTCGCTCACTGGCAGGTACAATGGCCGGCCAATTGGGAGCACCGCAAGCACCGTATCCGCGGTCCCAGGCCTCTCCTCCTATCCAGCTATGTGAAAACACCCGTGGAACTGTTCAAAGAATTTACCTTCGAGTCCGCTCATCTGCTTCCCAATGTCCCAGCCGGGCACAAATGCGGCCGACTGCACGGCCACTCGTTCCGGGTCGTCATTTACATCGAGGGTGAAGTAGATCCGCATACCGGCTGGATTCGAGACTTCGGCGAGATCAAAGCGATATTTCGCCCACTGTACGAGCGGCTAGACCACCACTACCTGAACGATATTCCCGGGTTGGAAAATCCGACCAGCGAGAATCTGGCCATGTGGATATGGCGGGAACTCAAACCCGCCCTGCCAGAGCTGTCGCGCATACGTGTACATGAAACCTGCACCAGCGGCTGCGAGTATCGGGGCGATTAACCGTTCCGGCGAGTCCGTTTACTGGCGCACCAGTCGGAGGTTGCCCGGCTTGATCGACTCGGTGCTGCGGTAAGGGTTGATGTCCAGCCCGCCGCGACGCACATAGCGCGCATAGACGGTCAGCTTCTCCGGCTTGAGCAGGCGCTGCAGGTCGAGGAATACCCGCTCCACGCACTGTTCGTGGAAATCCTGGTGCTGACGGAAGCTCACCACATAAGCCAGCAGGCTGGCGGCATCCAGCTGCGGAGCGCGGTAGTCGATTACCAGAGTGCCCCAGTCCGGCTGACCGGTGACCGGGCAGTTGGATTTCAGCAGGTGGCTGTAGAGGGTCTCTTCAACCACTTCATCGCCACGACGCAGCAGCTCCGGGCGCGGATGGGCGTAGTCGCTGACCGCAATCTCCAGCTCATCGACGCAACGTCCCGCCAGCGCGGCCACACCCTCGGCGGCCACCTCGTCCAGGCCACGCACACGCACCGCCACCGGCGCACCAGCGCAGGCCGACAGGTCGCGCGCCAGCACCGCCTCAACCTCGGCACGGTCGGCGTAGGCGGTCTGGTTCAGCGAGTTGAGGTAAAGCTTGAACGACTTGGACTCGATGATGTTCGGCGAGTCGGCCGCAATGGCGAACTCACCAATGGCCACCACCGGCTTGCCGCTCGGGGTCAGCCAGGACAGCTCGTAGCAGTTCCAGTAGTCCATGCCCTGATAGGGCAAGGTGCTGGCTGTCAGCCCCAGCTCGGCCCACTTGGTGGTGCGGGAGATGGGGAACAGCAGCTCGGGAGCGTACTGGGAAACGTATTCGCTGGACTTGCCCAACGGCGAGTGTTCGGCGGGATGCTGCATGAGGGCGGCCTGGAAAGCGGAAAAACGGCGGGCATTGTACCCCATGCCCGCCGCGCGCTCAGAGCCAGAAACGCAGACCGACTACCCAGGCACCCTCCTCGTCATGCTCACCCTCGTCACGTAGCCAGTCGCCGCTGCGGCCATAGGTCTTCTCCCAGACATAGCCGACATAGGGCGAAAACTGCGGGCTGACTCGGTAATGCAGACGCAACCCGGCTTCCAGCGTGCTGCCACCGGCACCGATGCCCAGGTCGCGGTCATCGTCCAGGGCCAGGTCGTATTCCAGATTGGGCTCCAACACCCAGCGCTGGGTCAGCAGCAACTCGTATTCAGCCTCGACGCGCAGCGAGGCATCGCCGCGTTCGCTGAGGAACAGGTTGGCGTCCAGTTCGATCCACTGCGGCGCCAGGCCCTTGAGGCCGAGCACCGCATAACTGCGCGCGGGCCCTGGCTGGTCGTCGTGGCGCAGGCCGACCTGCCAGTCGAAGAATTCGCTAGCCATGCGCCGATAGAGCAGTTGGGTCTCGCTCGACTCGGTCGACCCACCCTCGCTGCGCTCACCGCTGCTTTTCAGCACCGCCTTGTGCAGGTCGTTGCCGTAAGTCGCCTCCAGCTCCCAGGCCAGGGCCTGGTCGTCACCATCGAAGCGCTGCTCCAGGTGGTCGACGGCCAGCTTGGCCACCGGCATGGCGTCCATGTGTTGTTCCATGGCCAGCGCCGGAGTGCTCAGCAGCAGGCCTAGCGCCATATTAATGGTGCGCATGTTCGCTCTCCTTCTTGGCAGCTGGCTGCGGCTCGTAGAACGGCTGAGTACTACCGTCCGCTGCCTCCACCACGATCTTGCGGAACATGCCGCTGGCCATGTGGTAGATCAGGTGGCAGTGGAAGGCCCACTCGCCCATGGCGTCCACCGGCACGTCCACTTCCAGGCTCTGCCCCGGCGCGACGTTGACCACGTGTTTGAGCGGGTTGAAGCGGCCGTTGCCCTTGTCCAGCTGCATCCACATTCCGTGTAGGTGCATGGGGTGGTTCATCATGGTCTGGTTGACGAAGCGAAAGCGCACCCGCTCGCCGTACTTGAGGCGGATTGGCTCGGCCTCGGAGTACTTCACGCCGTCGAACGACCAGAAGTAGCGCTCCATGTTGCCGGTCAGCTTCATCTCGATGGTACGGTCCGGCGCGCGGTAGCCGGCGGCCGGGCGCATGGCCTTGAGATCGCCGTAGACCAGCACGCGTCCGCCATCGACCGGTTCGGGAGCCACGCCGCTGCCTGCGGCATAGTCCGGGTTGCCGGCAGGCGCCATGGCTGAGTGATCCATCCCGGCCATCTGCGAATGATCCATGCCCGCCATAGACCCATGGTCCATGCCAGCCATATCGTGGCTCATGCCCATATCGGTCATGCTCAGCAGGCGTGGAGCGCGCAGCGGCGGTGCTTCGGCACGCATACCATTACGCGGCGCCAGGGTAGCCAGGGCCTGGCCACGGCGGTCCATGGACTCGGCGACCAGAGCGTAGGCCTTGTCTTCCTTGGGCTGGACGATCACGTCGTAGGTCTCGGCCACCGCCAGACGCAGCTGGTCGACCACCACCGGCTGCACGTCGTTGCCGTCGGCCTGCACCACGGTCAGCGGCAGGCCGGGGATGCGCAAGTCGAAGTAGCTCATGCCCGAGCCGTTGATGATGCGCATGCGCACCCGCTCACCCGGCTTGAACAGCGCCGTCCAGTTCTGCTCGGCGTCACGGCCGTTGATCAGGAAGCGGAAGCCGCCGACATCGGCGATATCGGTCTTGGCCATGCGCATGTTGCCCCAGTCCCAGCGGTCCTTGACCGTGGCTCCCAGGCCATCGCGGGCCACGTCGCGGAAGAAGTCGCCGAGGGTCTGTTGCTGGTCGTTGTAGTAGTCGGCCTGCTTCTTCAGGTTGGCCAGGGTGCGCTCGGGCTTCTCGTCCTGCCAGTCGAACAGCAGCACGGTGTACTCGCGGTCGTAGCGATACGGCTCGCGGCCCTTGGGCTCGATGATCAGCGGACCGTACAGGCCCTCCTGCTCCTGGAAGTCGGCATGGGCGTGGTACCAGTAGGTGCCGGACTGATTGAGGGTGAAGCGGTAGGTGAAGGTCTCACCCGGCGCGATGCCGGGGAAGCTGATACCCGGCACACCATCCTGGGTGTAGGGCAGGATGATCCCGTGCCAGTGCAGCGCGGTCATGCGCTCCAGCTTGTTGGTGACGGCGATCTCAACTTCCTCGCCTTCCTGAAAGCGCAGCTCCGGCGCCGGACTCTGGCCGTTGATGGTCAGCGCCGGGCGGCTGCCATCGCTGAAGCGCACCTCGCCCTCGTCGATCACCAGCTCATAGCGCCCGGCCTGGGCGCCCAGGCTCAGGCCCAGCAGCGCGCAGAACAGCAGGCGCCTCACGGCTGCACGTCCAGCTTGCCGACCATGCCGGCCTGGTAATGCCCCGGCAGATTGCAGGCGAACTCCAGGCCGGTGGCCTTGGCGAAGGTCCAGGTCAGCTCGGCGCTCTTGCCGGCGGGAATCATCACGGTATTGGGGTCGTCATGGCTCATCTGGCCGTGGTCCATGCCCGCCATGTCATGGCCCATTTTCGAGTGATCCATGGCCTGGATGCCGTTCTCACCGAGCATGCCCATCTGCTGCATCATCAGCATCTGCTTCTGGTGCTCGGCATGCTGGGCGGCGTCACCCAGGCTGAATTCGTGGAGCAGGCTGCCCTCGTTCTTCAGCACGAAGCGCACCGTCTCGCCGGCCTTGACCTGTACCGAGGCTGGCTCGTAGTACATGTCACCGAGGGTGACCTCGACAGTACGCTCGGCCTTGGCCGCATCAGCCGGCTGACCGAAGGCAAAATGGCCGCCATCGGCCAGGGCCGGCAGGCTGAAAGCGCAGAACAGCGGCAGGAACAAACGTGCGGACATGGGGCAAACTCCATCGTGGTGGTGTCGCCACTCTAGGGTGCCGCCGCTGGCGCTAAGCTGACGCGAAGATTACATCTCTGTCAGCTTCGCCCCGCCCGCCCCCGGCTGGCGTATAAAGCCGACTGCCAATGCCATGAGTCCCGCAATGAAGCTGCTGATAGTCGAAGACGAACCCAAGACCGGCCAGTACCTGCGCCAAGGCCTGGCCGAGGCCGGCTTCGCCGTAGAGCTGGCCCAGGACGGCCTGAGTGGCGAGCACCTGGCACTGACCGGCGACTTCGACCTGCTAATCCTCGACGTGATGCTACCTGGCCGCGACGGCTGGCAGATCCTCGCCAACCTGCGAGCAGCGGGCCTCGGCGTGCCGGTGCTGTTCCTTACCGCCAGAGACGCGGTTGAAGACCGGGTACGCGGCCTGGAGGCCGGCGCCGACGATTACCTGGTCAAGCCCTTCGCCTTCACCGAGCTGCTGGCGCGGGTGCGCACGCTGCTGCGCCGTGGCTCCAGCACACCGCAGGAACACCAGCTGCAGCTGGCCGACCTGTCCCTCGACCTGCTGCGCCGCCGCGCCGAACGAGCCGGCCAGCGCATCGAGCTGACCGCCAAGGAGTTCGCCCTGCTGGAGCTGCTGTTGCGCCGCCAGGGCGAGGTGCTGCCCAAGTCGCTGATCGCTTCGCAGGTGTGGGACATGAATTTCGACAGCGACACCAACGTCATCGAGGTGGCCATCCGCCGCCTGCGCACCAAGGTCGACGAGGGCTTCGCCGCGCCGCTGATCCACACGGTGCGCGGCATGGGCTACGTGCTGGAAGCGCGCACCTGATGTCCCTCGCCAACCGCATGGCCTTGCTGTTCGCCGCCTGCGCCGCTGCCGTGGCGCTGGTCGCTGGCGCCCTGTTCACCCGCGCCAGCGAGGCGCACTTCGTCGAGCTGGATCGCCATCAGCTGCAGGGCAAGCTGGCGGTGTTCGCCGAACTGCTGCAGGGCGTGACGGACACCGAGAGCCTGGCCGCGCACCGCCCACAGCTGGAGCAGGAGCTGCAGCGCCACCCCGAACTGGCCCTGCGCATCCAGGGCGCGGACGGCCAGCAATGGTTCACCAGCCAGCCGCTGCTCGCCCATTTGCCGCAGGGCAACGCGCAGATCGGCCGCTGGCAGCACCAGGGCACCGACTTTCGCGTGGTGGAAGAGCAGCTGGACGGCGGACTGCGCCTCAGTCTGCTGCTGGATATCACCCACCACCAGCACTTCCTGGCCCGGATGCAGCGGCTGATCTGGCTCTGCGTAGGTCTCTCGGCCCTGGCCACAGCACTGCTCGGTGCCTGGGTCGCCCGCCGTGGCCTGCGTCCGCTGCGGCAGATGACCGCGGTGGCAAGACAGGTTTCGGCGCAGTCGCTGACCGCACGCCTGCCGCTGGAAGGCATCCCTGCCGAGCTGCGTGAGCTGGGCGAAGCCTTCAACGCCATGCTGGCGCGCCTGGAGGACGCCTTCGCTCGCCTCTCGGCCTTCTCCGCCGATATCGCCCACGAGCTGCGCACACCCCTGTCCAACCTGCTGACCCAGACCCAGGTCACCCTCGGCCAGCCGCGCGAGCTGGCGGAGTACCGCGAGGCCCTGCACTCCAACCTGGAGGAGCTGCAGCACCTGGCGCAGATGGTCGGTGACATGCTCCTGCTGGCCAAGGCCGACAACGGCCTGCTGCAGACCCGCCGCGAGCCGCTGCTGCTGCAGACCGAGTTGAGTGCCCTGGCCGACTACTTCGCGCCGCTGGCCGAAGATGCCGGCGTGAACATCCGCGCCGAGGCCGAAGGCACACTGACGGCAGACCGTCTGCTACTGCGCCGCGCCCTGTCCAACTTGATCGACAATGCCCTGCGCTTCACCCCAGCCGGTGGCGAGCTGCGCCTGAGTGCCACGCCAACGCGCATCGAGGTGGCCAACCAGGGCGCGGAAATCCCCGTCGAGCTGCGCGAGCGCCTGTTCGACCGCTTCTACCGCGCCGACCCGGCACGCCGCGAGGGTGGCGCCGAGCACGCCGGCCTGGGCCTGGCCATTGCCCGCTCCATCGTCCAGGCCCATGGCGGCAGTCTCCGCTGCGAGTCGGCGAATGGCTGGACGCGCTTTATTCTGGAGTTTCCCACCTAGGTAAAGCCCCTATCACCGGAAATCACTGTGGGACACTCCTGGAGCCATAGGTGCAAGCCAAGCCCTGACACTGGTCGCAGAAAGTTGCCATGCACGCAGCTGCTCGACAAAATCGCGCGCCGTTCCGGCCCAACGTGCCGGTCGACCATAGTGAAAGGTGCTGCAGTTGAACGAACAGAGATTGTCCGAGCGCCTGGAACGCGTGGCCGCGCATGTGCCGGCAGGTGCACGACTGGCCGATATCGGCTCGGATCATGGCTACCTGCTCGTGGCATTGATCAAGCGTGGCGTCATCACGGCGGCAGTGGCCGGCGAGGTGGCTATAACCCCGTTTCACTCGGCGCAACGGACCGTGCACGAAAATGGCCTGAGCCAGAGAGTCAGCGTCCGCATGGCCAATGGACTGGCAGCGATTGAGCCAGAAGACGGGATCACCGCGATCAGCCTCTGCGGCATGGGCGGCGAGACGATCCGCGACATCCTCGACCGCGACAATGCGCGCCTGAACGGCAAGGAGCGCCTGATCCTGCAGCCCAACGGCGGTGAGCAGCCCCTGCGCCACTGGCTGATGGCTACCGCATCCTCAGCGAGGAAGTACTACGGGAAAACCGCTTCAACTACGAAATCATCGTCGCCGAGCGCACCGGGCCGGTGCTGTATACCGCCCAGGAGCTGTACTTCGGTCCACTGCAATTGCAGGAGCGTAGCTCGGCATTTCTGGCCAAGTGGCAACGCCTGTTGCGCCTGAAGCAGCGAACTCTGGCCCACTTCGCCCGAGCGCGGCAGGCCGTGCCCGAGGAGAAAGTGCAAGAGCTCACACAACAGGCCAGGTGGATCAGCGAACTACTTGCTCAAGGAAGCGAGACGCCTAAGGGCTGATGCACCGCACGGTGCGTTTCCGACATATGTGCGAGCAGCGCGCCGCCAGCACAGCCTGAAGGTGTCTTCTATGGCCTTCAAAATGACGCACAGCGGTCGGTGGCAACGGGCAGAAAGCGGCCAAAAGCAGCCCTTCGAAAAACTGCATCAAAGCCCACAAGCAACGGGGTAGCAGGCTGAAGCCTGCTACCCCGTTGCTTGGAAGCTCTCGAGATTGTGCTGATCCCAATGAGCGACTCCGAACTAGCTGTTCGAAAAAAGTCTTGAGGAGACTGCTCACTATGCCCTGCTTACCCAACCTTCGCTTCGGCTCCAAAGCTCCGCGGCGAGGACTGGATCGCAGGCAGTCGGCGATGGCTGTTCTTCCTTGCTATCGGCGTAGTAACGCCCGGTCTGATCAGCCACTCCTGGATCGGTTGCGCAGTACAGCGTCGTCGCGGCTCCGTCCTCTTCACTGCGCATGAAACGCTTGATAATCCAGGCCAGCGACGAAGGTAGTGCTCGCCATACATCCGTTGCCACCACGCCAGGATGCACCGCGTAGGTCGTAATGCCAGTCCCATCCAGGCGACGAGCCAGTTCCTTGGTGTGAAGCAGGTTGGCCAGCTTAGCCGCCGCGTACTCCGGTAGGGCTGCACGGCTACGGGTTGGTTGCTGTACCAAGTCGAAATCGATTCCTTTGGCATGCCGATGCGCCTTGCTGGAGAGCATGACGATACGTGCGGGGACCGACTCGACAAGCCGCTCCTTCAGCAATTCGACCAGCAGAAAGTGCCCCATATAGCAGGTGCCGAAAGCCAGCTCAAAACCGGAAGTGGTGATGCCGCGCTGTCCCGCCAGGCCCGCATTGCCGATCAACAGGTGAAGATGCAGGCCGCGCTTGAGGAAAGCATCGGCACAGCGGCGAACAGAGCCGAGATCGCCCAAGTCGAGCGGCAAGAACTCGGCCTGGGCGGTGCCGTCACTGAGTTGCTGGATTTCTTCCAGTACAGGCCGTGTGCGCGCCTCCGAGCGGCAAGCCAGGAACACCCGATATCCCTGTAGCGCCAGTTTACGAGCAGTGACCCGCCCGATACCGGAGTTGGCGCCGGTCACCAGAGCGACCTTTCCATTTGGTTGAACACGTGGCATCGGGCAGCTCCTATCTCAAGTTGGCAGTGCTTGCAGTTGTCCCTGCTGCTTGAGCAGATCCAAGGCGACATCGACGATCATGTCCTCCTGGCCTCCAACCATACGACGTTTTCCTAGCTCGACCAGGATGTCGAGAGTCTTCAGACCGTACTTGGTAGCAGCGACTTCAGCGTGACGTAGGAAGCTGGAGTACACCCCTGCGTAACCAAGACCAAGGGTTTCGCGGTCGACCCGCACCGGACGATCCTGTAGGGGACGAACGATGTCATCGGCGGCATCCATCAGGGCGTAGAGGTCTGTACCGTGGTTCCAGCCCAGGCGTTCGGCGGCAGCGATGAACACCTCCAACGGTGCGTTGCCGGCACCGGCGCCCATACCGGAGAGACTGGCGTCGATACGATCACAACCTTCTTCCACCGCGACGATGGAGTTCGCCACGCCAAGGCTGAGATTGTGGTGCGCATGCATACCGGTCTGCGTCTCCGGCTTAAGCACTGCCTTGAAGGCACGCATGCGATCGCGGATATCGCCCATGTTCATCGCACCACCGGAGTCAGCCATGTAGATGCAGGTAGCACCGTAGCTCTCCATCAGCTTGCCTTGGCATGCTAGTTCTTCGGCCGGCACCATATGGCTCATCATCAAGAAGCCAACAGCCTCCATGCCCAGCTCTCGGGCATATTCGATGTGCTGTTTAGACACATCTGCCTCAGTGCAGTGGGTGGCCACGCGCACGATGCGTGCACCTGCTTCATAGGCGTTCTTCAGATCGTGCACCGTGCCGATGCCGGGTAGCAGCAAGGTGGCGATCTTGGCGTGGCTGATCTCGCTGGCCACTGCCTCGATGTATTCGAGATCCGTATGGCGGCCGAAACCGTAGTTGAAGGAGGATCCCTGAAGGCCATCTCCATGGGCCACTTCGATGGAGTCCACCTTTGCCTGATCTAGTGTTCGTGCAATGGCGCGCACAATCCCTAGACCGTACTGGTGGCGAATGGCGTGGCTGCCATCGCGCAGAGTGACATCGGAGATGTACAGCTTTTTGCTTGGGTCGAAAGTCATCTGCTTGCTCCTCAGCCGTTGAGCATCGCGTTGTTGAGGATCGACTGCGCCATGCGCTCGGCGGTAGCCAGCGCGGCGGAGGTCATGATGTCGAGGTTGCCGGCGTATGCAGGCAAGTAGTGGGCTGCGCCTTCGACTTCCAGGAATACCGAGGTTTTCAGGCCCCTGAATGAGCCATGGCCGGGAATGTTCAGCGGAGCAGAATCAGGGATGACGTCGAATTGCACCTTCTGTTTCAGCCGGTAGCCGGGCACGTAGGCCTGCACCGCAGCAGCCATCTCCTCAATACTCGCTTCGACCTTGGCCTGGTCGGCCGCTTCGGAGAGCACGAACACTGTGTCGCGCATCATCAGCGGCGGCTCGGCCGGGTTCATGATGATGATCGCCTTGCCCTTGGTCGCACCACCGATCACTTCGATGGCTTTCGAAGTGGTCTCGGTAAACTCGTCAATATTGGCGCGGGTGCCAGGGCCGGCAGATTTGCTGGCGATGGATGCGATGATCTCGGCGTAATGAACCTTGGCCACTCGCGAGACTGCCGCCACCATCGGGATGGTAGCCTGGCCGCCGCAGGTGACCATGTTGACGTTAAGCTGGTCGAGGTTCTGCTCCAGGTTGACCACCGGCACGCAATACGGGCCAATGGCCGCCGGTGTCAGGTCGATCAGGCGGATCCCCGGCTTCACACCACGCAAGAAACCGGAGTTCCAGATATGCGCGCCGGCGCTGGTGGCGTCGAAGACGAAGTCGATCTCGTCGAAGACCGGGAGGCGGCTCAACCCCTCGACCCCCTCATGGGTGGTGGCAATACCCAGACGCTGTGCGCGAGCCAGCCCGTCGGAAGCCGGATCGATGCCGACCATGGCACCCATTTCCAGGTGCTGTGCATTGCGCATCACCTTGATCATCAGGTCGGTGCCGATGTTGCCGGAGCCGACGATGGCGACTTTGAGTTTCTTGCTGCTCATTCTGATTCTCCAGGCCGGCGGCTCAATGGAAGTGGCAGCCGACTTCGCCCAGGCGAGTCAGGCGCAGATGCAGGTGGTCGCCAGGGGCGACCTGAGTCATGGGGCCGAGGGCGCCGGACAGCAACACATCGCCGGCCACCAGCGGGCGGCCGAACTCGGCGATGGTGCGGGCCAACCACAGGCAGGCATCCAGCGGGTTGCCCAGGCAGGCGGCGCCGAGACCGATGGCGACCTGACTGCGGTTCTTCTCCAGCAGCATGCCCTCCAGGCGCAGATCCAGTGCCGACAAACGAGTGGGCTGCTTACCTAGCACGTAGAGTGCGGAGGAAGCGTTGTCGGCCACCGTGTCAGCAAGGGTGATCTTCCAGTCGACGATGGCGGAGTCGACTATTTCGATAGCCGGCAACAGGTACTCCACCGCGCTCATCAGCTCGGCCAGCGTAGTGTCGGCGCTGGGCAGGTCGCGACCCAGGACGAAGGCGATCTCGCCCTCGGCCTTGGGCTGGATCAGGCGACTGCAGTCGACGCTTTCACCATCGGCGATCTCCATGTCGGCGAACAGCATGCCGAAGTCCGGTTGGTCGACGCCCAGCTGTTGCTGCACAGCGCTGGAGGTCAGGCCGACCTTGCTCCCGACGAGGCGACGGCCCTGTTCCAGAGCGCGTCGGGTATTGATCTCCTGCACAGCGTAGGCCTCGGTCAGCGTGCTGATACCGAAGGTCGCCGAGATCTGCGCGCAGGGCTCTCGTAGCTGGCGCGCCTGGGTCAATGCATCGGCGGCCTGTTCCAGTTTCTTCAGGGCGTCGTGGCTCATGCGCTTTTCCTCATGTCGGCAACATTCGTCTGGCTGGCAGCCAGGTTTGGCTGCCAGCCCAGCTGGCGCTTGAGCTCGCTCAGTGCAGTGTTCAGTTGCTCGGCAGGTACCAGAGCGAAGACAAACTTGTCCGGGCGCACCACCGCGACCAGGTTGCTGCCGCGCCCTGCACGCTTGAACCAGCGCACCAGATCCTCAGCGGGCTCTTCGACCTCGACCAGGCCGGCAGGGCTGAAGCGCTGCACTTCCATGCCCTGAGGGCGACCGCCGAAGGGGAACAGGGTGACGTAGCGGGTATCCAGCGCCGACAGAAACTGTTGGTGCTCTGCGGATATAGCTACCCGCGGATTGTTCTCCAGACCAAGCAGGGCGAAGCCTTCACCCAGCACTTCGTCGAGCGGCACACGCTTACCCTTGAACGTGCGCACTTCCGGTTGGGGCAGCAGCTTGCCCGCAACGTCCCGACGCCCGCTTCGTGGCAGCCCCAGGTAAGAACCTGGTTTATAGGTTGGGGTGGGTTTGAAACCGCCCTCGCGCAGCCACTTGCCCAATACCGGCGTGGCATTCAAGGCTTTGACAGTGAAGTTACGCAGAGCCGTCTTGAACGGGTTCGACATGGAAACGAAGTCTTTCATCTGCACCGAGATGTCGATCATCGCCTTGGCATGGTGGTAGCGCTCGCTGCCATAGGTGTCGAGCAGTTGCTCGGCGGCTTTGCCACGCAGCACGGCCTCCAGCTTCCAGGCCAGGTTGTAGGCGTCACGCACACCGGAGCTCATGCCCTGGCCCATGAACTGCGGGGTCATGTGTGCGGCGTCGCCGGCCAACAGCACGCGGCCCTTGCGCCACTCGCGGGCGACCAGGGCGTTGAAGGTGTAGACCAACTTACGCTTGACCTCGAACTTGTCCGGATCGACGTAACGACTCAGCAGTTGGCGCACCGTGGCCGGGTCTTCCATGTACTCCTTGGTCTGCCCGGGCATCAGCATGAACTCGAAGCGGTGGAAGCGCCCCGGTTGCGGGCAGCTGACCACTGGGCAGTCCGGATCGCAGATGAAGTTGAAGTAGGGAATATGGCGCAGCGCGTCCTCGCCTTCCTTCATATCCAGATCGACTACCAGCCAGGGCTCAGGGAAGTTCTTACCGTCCATGCCGATGCCGAGCTTCTCACGCACCGTGCTGCGGCCGCCGTCGGCACCGACCAGATAGCGGGCCGTGACTGTGGCCGGCGCCAGGTCAACTTCGAGGTCGATGCGGCTGCCGTCACCATCGCCGAAGCGACAGTTCTGCGTGGCCTGGTGAGTGAGGGTTACCAGTTCGCCATCTTGTTGGAAATCAACCAGCTCACGGCCGCGCACTACCTGCACCGACGGATAGCGGGACAGCATGTCGCTGAGCTTGGTCTCCAGCCAGGGCTGGTAGAGGAAGTTGATCACAGGCCAGCCGAAGCTGCGCTTGAGCTGCCAGTAGCGGCCGATCACCCGGCCGTCCGGGAAGGTCCACTGGGCGGGGGTATCGATCTGCATGTCGGTGGCCAGTTCGGCGGCGACGCCGGCAGCCTGCATCACGCGCATGCACTCGTCGTCGGTGTAGACCGCGCGGGCGTTCCCGTAGAACACCGGCTCGCGCTCAAGTACCAGTACTGAGAGACCGCGTTTGCCTAGTAGGTGAGCCAGCGTGGCACCAGTTGGGCCGAGGCCGGCGATGACGACGTCGAAGATTGCAGAGTTGTGTGTAGTCATGGCAGTTCCTACAGCGGGGAGTACTCGGCACGGCGCAGCGAGCGCAGGCCTTGGCCGAAATTGCCCAGGTTGGTTTTGAGCTTGTTCCAGGTACCAAGCTTCTGTGGCTTGTGGCCCCACAGGCTGATGCCCTGGTAGGTCGTGACTTGCCAGCAGGCTTCGTCGACTTCCAGGGCGTTCCAGCCCAGCTCCAGTTCGAAGCCAGAGGGCGTGAGTACGTAGAACGACTGCTCGCGGTCGTTGGGGTGCTCACCAATTTCGTGAGCCATCTCGAAGCCCAGTTGGCGGCAGCGCAGGAAGGCATCGGTCAGCCCGCCGACCGAGGTGGTCAGCAGGTTCATGTGCTGGGCCTTGGTGCGAATCGGGTCGAGGGCGAGGCCACGCACCTGGGCGATGGCGATTGAGTGGTGGCGCGGGTTAACGCGGAAAAACTCGATATCGACGGTCACGCCAGCCAGTTGCTCAACGATGGTGTCGCTCTGCCGAGCATCGAAGATTTCCTGCCAGAAACGGCGCATGTCCTTGCCGCGGCGACTGGTGATCGCCAGGTGGCCCATGCCAGCTTCACCGGTTATGAAGCCCTCACTGAGCATGCTCAGCGGCTCGTCAGTGGTCAGCGGCTCAATGAACAGCTCGATGGCCATGCGTTTGGGGCCGATGACACGCCAGAAGCGCACTACGCCTCGCTCTGCTGCTTCCGCTGCGCTGCTTTCATGGACAGCAATTCCACGGGTCTTAAGCCGCTGCAGAACGATGTCCAGAGTGGCTTGGTCGCCCAGATGCCAACCAATGGCAGCGAAGTCTTCCGCTGGGCCGCTTTTAACCACGATGCGGCGTTGGTGCTGGTCCATGCGGAAAGCCAGCAGCTGACTATCCACATGCTGCAGGTGTAGACCGATACCGTCCTGCAGCAGGGCCTGCCAACGCTCGAGCTGATTCGACTCGATAACGACATAGCCCATGCTACTGGCGCCGAAGATGTCCTGTTTCATAGGTACTCCGCGTGCTCAGGCCGGGGTGTGACAGGCAAGGAAGCCGGCGGTGACGGCGTTAAATTCGCTAGCACGCTCCCACTGCACCCAGTGCCCGGTTTTGCTGAACAGGTACAGGTCGCAGTTAGGCATACGTTGGCGCAGTGTCTCGCCACCGCTGGGACGATTCACCTTGTCGTCCGCGCCCCACAACACCAGGGTCGGCACCTGGCACTGATCGAGGCGCGCGTCGCGGGTGAAGTCCATGCGCAGGGCAGCCTTCAGTCCCGGCGGACGACGCAGCGGCGGAGCGGCGACCACTTCGGGGTCGATGCTGGAGCGGTAGCGCTCCGCGATCATCGCGTCGGTAACCAGGCTGCCGTCGTAGACCAGGTAATCGCGGATGAAGCGCGTGATCTTCGCCAGCGTCGGGCCTTCACCGTTGTAGTAATCGAGCAGTTGATTCAGCCCCTTGGTGGGCAGACTGCGCGTGGTGTTGATTCCCCCTGGGCCCATCAGCACCAGAGCAGAGACCCGCGAAGGAGCCTCCAGCGCCATGCGTAACGCACAGGCACCGCCGAGAGAGTTGCCAACCACATGGGCCGACTTGATCTGCAGAGCATCCAGCAGACCGAGCATGCTCTGGGCCAGGTCGCCAAAAGAGTCGCTGCGGTCCAGGCCCTTGGTCGATTGACCATATCCAGGCATATCCACCACCAGCACACGGAACTGCTTGGCCAGTGCCTCGATGTTGCGCGAGTAGTTGGACATGCCCGATGCGCCTGCGCCGCCACCGTGCAGCATCAGCAGGGGGTGTCCCTGGCCGACTTCGCTGAGGAAGATCTGCCGCCGGCCGACGCTGACGTGGCGGGATGTGAGACCTGGCATGGCTACGTTGTTGTTCATGTGCGCTCCAGAAACACCTGCTTGTTGTTGTGAGGGTCAATCTACAGCTGCTCATAAATGAACACAAGTGTTCATTTGATGACTGTGTTGATCTTCCTCGCGGGTGCGAGGTCCGATGAACTCAAAAAAGCCGCCCAGTAGGGCGGCGAGGGTCTAGGGCGGAACGCCTTCGACTGGAGTAACCGGGGTCAGCGAATTCCTGCGTTGCGCAGAGCAGCTGGGGTGTACTCGGAGGAAAGCGAAGAGAAGCCGAACTCAACCGGGTCCTTCTCCTCGTTACGCATGCCGGAAACGATGTAGCGGCCGTTGATCAGGTCATACAGGGCTTCAGCCCCCAACCACGGCACCTGTACGTCGTACAGCGGTGTCAGATGCCCCTCAGCTGCACGCCACAGCGTGCCACGCGAGTCATAGTGATCTGCGAGGGAGATCTGCCAGGAGTCCTCGTCAATGAAGAACACGCGCTTGGCATAGATATGGCGCTCACCCTGTTTCAAGGTGCCCTCGACCTGCCATACACGGTGCAACTCATATCGGGTGTGAGCAGGGTTCAGGTGGCCAGGTTGGACGATGTCGGTGTACTTCAGCGTCGGCGAGTCCAGCTTGAAGCTGTTGTAAGGGATGTAGATCTCGCGCTTCCCAACCAACTTCCAGTCGTAGCGGTCAGGCGCTCCGTTGTACATGTCCAGGTTGTCGGCGACACGCTGCCCCTCGGAGGCTGGATATGGCCCGTCGTAGGAGATTTGTGGAGCACGGCGCACACGACGCTGGCCTGCGTTGTAGATCCAGGCCATACGCGGCTCTTTAACCTGGTTCAGGGTCTCGTGTACGAGCACTACGTCACCCGCCTGGCGCGCCGGGGCCGTGACTAGCTGCTTGTAGTAGAACAACACATTGCCGGGGCTGGCCGGATTGAAGTCCTTGATGCGGTCACGGAAGGTGAACTGCTGCTTGAAGTACACCGGTACGAACTTCCCACTAGCCAAGGGCGTGGCCTGCACATGGGTACGCTTGGCACTACCGCCGCGGTAGCGGGTGATGTGGTTCCACAGCGCCTCCAAGCCGTTCTGAGGAATCGGGAATGGAATAGCAGTGGAGAAGCCCTCCAGACCATTGCCGCCTTCAACCAGCTTGGCCTTGGTCGCGTTCTCCTGGGCTGCCTTGTAAACGGCATCTGGCAGGCTGGCACTGCGATGGCTCGGATAAACCGGGATCTGGTAAGTCGGATAGCGCTTGAGCATCGCCTGCTGACCAGGGCTCAGCTTGTCTTGGTACTGACCCGCGTTCTGCGAGGTGATGGTGAACAACGGCTGTTCGTTGGCGAAGGGGTTGCTGAGGAATCCTTCGGAACTGAGGGTTCCGGAGTTTTTGGGCAAACCACCGGTCCACGCGGGAATGCTGCCATCGGCGTTCCCGTTCATTTCAGCGCCGATGGGGGTGAGGCTGGAACCAAGCTGTTTGGCCTGATCGGGGCTTACTGCCGCCAAGGCAGCGTGGTTGGCAAGGGTGCAAGCAAGGGCGAGTGAGCACGCCGAGAGTATTTTGTTGTTCATCCTGGTGACTCCAATTAGAACGACACGGCGAAACTCAGAGCGACGTAGTCGCGATCGGCCATCGCGTTGTAGTCGCCGCCGAAGTAGTCGGTGTAGGCAAGGCTGGCGGTATAGGTATTGAGGTAGACGGCATCCAGCCCCAGGCTGATGGCCTTGGAGCCTTCGTTGAAGCCTGGCTCCGGGCCGTAGCCGTTGACGTCGTGAGACCAGGCCAGGCTGGGCTTGAGCTCGATGCCATCGATCAGGTTGCTGTACTCCCAGATCGCACGAACTCGGTAGCCCCAGGAGGTGCTGGTGGTGAAGCCGTCGTCGGTGCAGTACTGCGGGGTCTTGGTATTGATCTGGTTGGTGCAGATGCTGTTGTCAGCCAGCTCACCCATCCCGAAGGTGGTACTCCGGCCATAGCGCAGCCCGTCGCCACCCATACCGCTGATATGGGTCACACCTGCTTCGCCAACCAGAGTGAGCCGGTCTGCGCCCATGACCTGGTCGAAGAAGTGAGTAGCGGTGGCCTGGGCCTGGGTCAGCTCTTTGCGCTGATAGCCCTTGAACATGGTGCTGTTGGCACTGGTGAAGTAGCCCGACGACAGAACTGGGGAAGCGTTAGGGTCACCGAACGTTGCAGCGATGATGTCTACCGAGTTGATCTGGATAGGCATGTTCGGGCGGTAGCTGATCTCGCCAGAGAGAGTGGTGCCAGTTGGCAGGCTGGTACTGAAGCTCAGGCCATACAGCTGGATGTCTTCCGGGTAGTCGGCGAAGTACTGCGACGTGCCCAAGCGGTAGGCCTGAGCGAGCGCCTGGCCTTGAGGACTACCAATGACCGCGTTGCACATTGCCGGAACACCAATGCCGAGATTGGCGCAGAGCTCGCTGGCGAAGCCCAGATCCGCCATATGCGGACTGCTGATCCCGCTGATGTAAGGCATGCGGCTGTGGTAATTCATGAAGTAGGCGGCAAACTCGCTGTTCAGCTCTGGAGCAAACCAGCGCAGCGCCGTACCCCACTGGCCGTCATCGCGAGCATCGTTGTCACCTGCGCGCGCAACGCGGATTCCCTCGCTGGTCAGGTCAATGCCAAAAGGCGACAACGCCGCTTGAGCCAGGGCGTTCTGATCCAGCACCGGTCCCGCGACCAGCCCAGTGCAGCCATCGGCAATAGCATCGTTGGGCGCAAAGAAAGTGCCGCAATTATCGATGACGGTCTGATCCCACTCCAGCTGGTAGAACATCTCGGCGGTGAGGTTGTCCGTGAGGTTCTGCGACAGGTAGAACATGTTGACCGGAATCAGCCCCTCCTTGAGCTCGGAGCCGGGACGGCGCAGGGCAGCAACATCGACCGGGTTGATGCTGTTGATACCGCCCTGGATGAAGGTGCTCTCGCCCCAACTGACCACCTGCTTGCCGAGGCGTACCGTGCCCGGCAGATCGGCGATGGTGTAGTTGTGGTAGGCGAAGGCGTCGAGCAGCTGCACACCACTGGATTGAGCGCCCGTCTTGCGTCCGTGGTCGTCGATATCCTTGAACGGACGGCTCTCATCCTTCAGCTCGAAGTCGTACCAGTACTTGCCGCGCAGGAACACACCACTCTCGCCATAGCTCAGTTGCAGGTCGTGGATGCCCTTGAAGATCTTGGAGAAGGTCTCACGTTTCTCGAAGTTGCGCCGACCATCATCGGTAACGCTGCTACCCAGTAGGTCTGGAGAGGGATTTCTGAGCGCCCAACTGGCGCCGACTGAGAGAGTTGAATCCAGCTGGCCATCGATCTCGCCAATGGAGAAGTCGATGGCCTGGGCCGACGCGGAAAACAGAGTTGCAAGGCTGATGGCACTGGCGAGCCGGGCAGGCCGCCATTGGGGTTGCTTAAGCATCTTCACTACCTCTTGTTGTTCTTGTGTTGCGACGCAGGCCCTTTTTTCGGGGACGAGCCGGCCCGTACAGGTCATCGAGAGCTCGATGAATTCCGTATTTCTGGAAGTGGTGGGTATTTCGCCCTGCGTACTAGCGGGCGTTTGATCAGCAAAAGTGCCTGACTGGCCTAACCTGCTTGTTCACTTTTTTCAGGCAATAAGCTCCTCCTGCGCATCACATGGTGCGCTTTGCAGAACCGGGTTATCAGTCGTCTAGAGTCGGTAACTCTGGGAGCGGAGCAGTGGCAAATGCTCGAGCTTCATCAGCTGGAACACCCAACCCCCGCAGGACAAACTCAGCGGTATCAGCGCCGGCATCGCGCCACGTCTTATGCCCTTGCAGGACGAGACTGATAGCCGACAGAACCGCTCCGGCGATCAGGCCAATGGCGGACAAGAGCTGGTCCTGGCGGAAGCTGTAGCGCTGACTGGTAAGGCCTTCCAGCACGTCTCTCACAGGCGGGCCATCCCACAGAGCCTGCATCGATACATGCGAGGCTCCATAGCGAAGTAGGAAGCTACCCCAGTTGTGCTCCTCATGGGCTCTACGGACATAGAAGCGAATGCCGTTGGACAGCCGCTGCGCCGGATCTAGGCCAGGGGCTGCGCTTTTTCCAACGCGCTCGTTCATCTCGGAAGCCAGCTCAGTGGCTACCGTCTCGAACAACGTATCGATGGATTCGAGATTCTTGTAGATGGTGTTACGCGCCAGTCCTGCCTTCTGGGCCAGCTCGCTGACGTTTACGTCCACAAGCTCCTTCTGGGCAAACAGCTGGAGGGCGGCTTCGTGGATGCGCTTTTGAATGATGCTCACGGATTTAGACCTTCGAAACGTCGAATGCGCACAAGTGAACACCTCTGCTCACGATAAATCAACAATGAGATCGTCTATTTTTTAGTCTGCGGCCACCAAGAAATATCATCTAACACGTCTAAAACAAGCATTTCAGCGATTTATCGTTGCACCTTAATCAGGCTGAAGCACGGAATGCATGCGATTTCATGCATGAATCACCCTTGACCTCGGTGAGCACTACTGCTCACTATGGATCGTATGTGTTAGCGGTGGGTCGCTGGCCGACTCGAACTCCATGCTCGTCAAGGTAACTCTCATGGCTATCAAGCAAGGGCGCATAGACGTCCACCACCATGTAATCCCCCCTGCCTTCGTCGCAACCATGCAATCCAAGGGCATTGAGAAGGTCGCGGGCGCACCGCTGCCTAAATGGACGCCCGAAAAATCCATTGCCGTGATGGATGCCAACGGCATTCAAACTGCAATCACATCGCTCTCTGCACCTGGTGTTCACTTCGGTGATGGAGCAGCACAGGCTGTCCAGCTGGCCAGACGCTGTAACGAGTTCTCTGCCGGAATGGTTGCTCAGTATCCCGGCCGCTTCGGCTTCTTCGCAGTGCTACCAATGCCCTTCACTGCACAGGCGTGCAGCGAAGCTATCTACGCCCTGGATGTGCTGAAGGCCGATGGTGTGGTTCTGTTGGGTAGCACCGATGGCCACTTCCTCGGCGACCCGCTTTTCGATGAGCTGATGAGCGAGCTGGATCGCCGCCGTGCGGTGGTTTTTGTGCATCCCAACCTGCATGAGACCAGCGTGAACATCGGCCTCAACATGCCGGGCTTCCTTATCGAGTTCCTCTGCGATACCACACGTGCCGCGATCAACCTGATCCTGACCGGGACTCAGGAGAAATACCCCAATACCCGCTGGATATTGGCCCACGCCGGTGGGTTCCTGCCGTTCGTTGCAGGCCGGCTGAGCACGGTGAATATTCCCGATCTGCAGCGCCACGCCCCCCAGGGAGTGCAGCACTACATCAAGCGTTTCTACTTCGACACGGCGCTATCTCCGTCGCGCTACTCAATGGTTGCGCTGAAGGAACTGGTCGATCCTTCGCACATTCTGTTCGGCAGCGATTTCCCGTTTGCACCGGCTCCCGCCACGGCAGTGCAGTGCCGCACGCTGGATGAGTCCGACCTGTTCCACGAACCGACCAAGTACGGCATAGCCAGAGGCCATGCCCTGAGCCTCTTCCCTCAGTACCGCCACTCCGACGAGGTTGTCGCTGCTCTCCCAATCTTCGAGAGCGAGTCCGTGGCTGGACGACTGCGGCGAGCAATGACCAAGCCTATGTCATCAATGGTCGAGTCCATGCGAAACCGCTGATCTACGCGGTTTAAGTACAAGAACAAGAGGTGGTCATGAAACGTCGTACATTCGTCGTGGGCGCTGGCGCGCTCGTGGGTGCAGGGGTGCTGGCATCGAATATGAAAAGCGAACCAGAAAAGAACTTCGTGAGTCACGTTGATCCCGCTGCAGACGCAGCAGCCATAGCTGCAGTTGAGAGGTCCGGCGTGATCGATATTCACCGCCATGTCGTTCCACCTGCAATGCGGGACCTGCTCGCGCGCCGCAACTTAACGTCCCTGGCTGGGATTGAACTGCCCGACTGGTCTCCTGAGTTGTTTATCGCAACCATGCAAGCCGAGGGCGTGCAGACGGCAATCACCTCTGCAGTTCTACCCGGTATTCAGGTTGGCGAATCTGAGCTGACAGCGTTCTCTCGCGGCAGTAACGAGTTCTCACGAGAGCTTGCCGATCGTAATAGGGGGCGGGTCGGCTTCTTCGCTCACCTGCCGTTGCCGTACACCGAGCAAGCGTGTGCCGAAGCCATCTATGCGCTCGACACCTTGAAGGCAGACGGTGTGGTCCTGATGGCCAGCAACGACGGTAAGTTCCTGGGTGATCCACAGTTCGAAGAGCTGATGCACGAACTGAACGAGCGCAACGCCATTGTTTTCATACACCCGAATGTACCGGCGAATGATCCCCTAGGTCTGAGCACTCCGCTGAGCGTGGTGGAGTACCCCTGCGATATTACGCGAGCGGGACTGAACCTCATCCTGTCGGGCACGATGGAGCGCTTCCACAAGATTCGCTGGATTCTTGCTCACGCCGGGGGCTTCTTACCCTACGTCGCTTGGCGGGTGTCCCTGGCCAACACCATGGTCGAGTATGGGGACACGGCGACACAGGGGGTGCTGACTTACCTGCGGCGCTTCTACCTGGACACTGCCACATCTGTTTCGCGTTCATCGATGGCCACGTTGCGTGAGCTGGTCGAGCCAACCCGGCTGCTGTTCGGTACCGATGCGCCATTTGCCTCGGGCCCTCAAGGCCAGAAACAGATCAAGGAGCTGGTCGATTCCGACTTCTGGAGCGCAGGCGAGGCTTCCCGTATCGAACGTGGCAATGCACTTAGCCTGTTCCCCAGCTACAAGCTGCCAGATGAAGCTGTTGCTGCACTGCCCGCGTTCGAGCAGGAGTCGCTCATCAGTGAGACCACACGGCAGGTACTATCGCCACTTCGCTCACTTGCTCAAAAGCTGAGGGAGTAACAAGTAACGTCCGCTATTGGCCAGAAAAGCTCGGACACCCTAGCAACAACACATCAATGCGGTTGGGCAGGATGACAAGCTGGACTGGGCCTGCTGAGCCAGATCTTCGGTGACGTTCTGCTTGCGCGGGCGCTGGCCATGCCCGATGCACATGACCGACTATTGCGCAGCTTACTCTCTGCACTAGAAACCCAACTTCTGAATCCTCATACAGACAGACGAGAAACCTGATATGTCACTGCATTCGTTGGATGCCGCCATCGCACTGAACTCTGTGCAGGAGGGCCTGCTACGCGGCCATTTCGGCGGTAGCTATGCCAACATGGTGGGGCCATTCGGCGGCATTATTGCCGCAACCTTGCTCAACGGCGTTTTGACCAATCCAGAATGCCTGGGGCAGCCAGTTGCAATGACGGTGAATTTCGCCGGTGTTGTCGCTGATGCCGAGTTTGATGTGACAGTGCAACTCGCACGTGCAACCCGAACAACGCAGCACTGGGTGTTAGCGCTAAACCAGCAAGGAAAGACAGCGGTGACCGCGACGGTGATGACTGCGCAGCGCCCGGAGGCTGGCTGGCAGGCGACAGAGCTGGTCATGCCCAAGGTGCCTGCAGCGAGTCAGGTCTCACGTCTGGACACGCAGATGTATCCGGGGTGGGCCAAGAACTACGCACTCCACATCATTGATGGTGGTCTGCAGCCCGGTAGCGAGCCCTTAGGGGCAACAACCCGCCTTTGGGTACGCGATGAGCCGCCTCGCCTGCTGGATTTCTTGTCTTTGATGGCGATCAGTGATGTCTTCTTTCCGCGAGTATTCGTGCGTCGTCAGCAGATGATGCCGGCAGGCACAGTGTCTCTGACCACTTATTTCCACGCGGACACCGAGTCACTGGCACGCCAGGGGAATCGAGCCCTGCTGGGCGTGGCACGCGCCAACCGATTCCATCATGGCTTTTTCGACCAATCGGCGGAACTGTGGGGGGCTGATGGTGAGCTATTGGTGACCACTCATCAAATGGTCTATTTCAAGGGCTGAATGTGGGGCAATTGTTGTCTTCAGGGCTTGAGCCTTTAGGGCATTCCCCAACCCGCTACCGAATGACTGCAATTGGCCGCTCTAAACCTGTCGTATAAGGCTGGAGTCAGCCAATAGCAGACGCTGGCAACCAGCATCGCGTATTTGCATGTTGGTGGGACATCGCTAACAGCCCCACCGTCTACGGATAAGGCGTCCAGCATCTCCGCCCCGGAAGACTGGTCGCCATCTTTGCAATTGTGGTCGTCGATATCCTTGAACAGGCGGCTCTCGTCCTTCAGTTCGAAGTCGTACCAACACTTGCCGCGCACGAATACATCGGTGTCGCTGTACTTCAACTTAAGGTCATGGGTGCCTTTGAAGATTTTCGAGAAGGCTCCGCCCTTCTTGAAGTTCATGTGCCCACCGTCGTTAGCCTGGGTGAAGGCCCGACCAAAGTTGGCCATGTCGATCAGATCCTTGTCCGGACTAGCAGTGGACCCTACTTCCGATCAACCGCGCACTGCCGCCAATTGAGTCGCGGCAAAGCCGCCCAGATAATCTAAAATTATGATTTCAATCAATATTGAATAATTACTCATTTTTAAATATTCTGCGCGAAACACCCTACCCTCCAACAATGACAAGGGGTCCGCATGCGCCACAACGAGAACACCTCTGCACTGCCCGAAGCCGTTGACGTACTGGTGATCGGCAACGGCCCGGTCGGCGCCACGCTGGCAGCCCTGCTCGGCCGCTACGGCGTACAGACCCTGGCGATCGACAAGGTCCACGACATCCTGCTGATGCCTCGCGCCATTGCCCTCGACAACGAGGCATTGCGCATCCTGCAACTGGCTGGCCTGGCAGAGGATGCCTTCGACAAGATCGTCATTCCCGAGGTGCGCATGCACTGCCCCATGGTCGGCCAATTCGGCCGCGCCAACACCAGCGGCAGCCTCGATGGCCACCCCAAGCTGGTGACCTTCTACCAGCCGGACCTGGAGCGCTCGATGCGCGCGCAGTACCAGCGCTTCGACAATGTGCTCAACCTCGGAGGCTTCACCCTGGAAACCCTGAGCCAGGACAGCGACGGCGTCACCGCCACGCTGCGCGGCGAGGACGGCAGCCAGCACCAAGTGCGCGCGCGTTACCTGGTCGGTGCCGACGGCGCCAGCTCACGGGTGCGCAGCCTGATCGGCCAGGACTTCGAAGGCCAGAGCTACAGCGAAGACTGGCTGATCGTCGATGCCGCCGACCGCGAGCAGCAGGCCATCGATCACGTCGAATTCATCTGCGACCACCGCCGTCCCACGCCGCACATGCCCGCACCGGGCGGCCGCGAGCGCTGGGAATTCATGCTCCACGCCGGCGAGAGCCGCGAGGAGATGGAAAGCGATGCGCATATCGCCAAGCTGCTGGAGAAATGGATCAGCCAGGATCAGCTGAAGGTCGAGCGCAAGGCGGTCTACCGTTTCCACGCCCGCTGCTGCGACAGCTTCCAGCGCGGGCGCGTCTTCCTTATCGGCGACGCCGCGCACATCACCCCGCCCTTCGTCGGCCAGGGCCTGGTCGCGGGGCTGCGTGACGCCTCCAACCTGGCCTGGAAGCTGGCCTGGGTCCTCAATGGACGGGCCAATCCGAAGATTCTCGACAGCTACGACGAGGAGCGCCGTCCGCACGCCCAGGAAATGATCGCCCTGGCCAAGCTGATGGGGCGCATGGTGATGCCGAGCAATGCGCCTATGGCCTTCATCGGCCACGGCCTGATGCGCGTCCTACGCCTGGTCCCACCACTACGCCGCTACTTCGAAGAGCTGGAAATCAAGCCGAAGAACAACTTCAAGCGCGGGCTCTTCGTGCCGCGTGCTCGTGGTCGCCGGCTACGTCGTGGCGGGCTCTTCCCCCAGGGACTGGTGCGCAGCGCCAACGGCGCCATCGGTCTCAGCGACGACGCCCTCGGCGACAACCTGACCCTGGTCGGCCTGGGCATCGATCCACGCGCGCAGCTGGATCAGCACACCCAGCAGCAATGGGAGCGCGCCGGCGGCGGCTACCTGCAGGTGGGCCTGCACGGGCAGAAGAGCAAGGCATCGACGCCCTTCGTCGAAGACATGGGCCGGGCCCTGCTCGCCAACGCGCCGCCCTGCTCGCTGGCCGTCGTGCGCCCGGACCGCATCGTCATGCACGAAGGCTCGCAAAAGCACGCCACGACAATGGTGCGCGAAAGCCTGGCCCTGCTGGGCCATTGACCGAAGCTGCGCCGGCGCCGGTGCATCCACTATCATCAGCGCCGGTTCCACCACGAGCATCCCGATGAGCAACTCCGAGCAACCCATCGCCCCCCTGACCCGCGGCCACAAGAAGCGCGCACGCACCCGCCAGAGCCTGATCGATGCGGCGCTGCGCCTGTTCGCACGCAAGGAGGTCGGTGAGGTCGCGCTGCTGGAAGTAGCCAGCGAGGCAGAAGTCGCCAGCGGCACCATCTACAACTACTTCCGCACCCGCGACGAAGTAGTCGAGGCGGTGGGCATCGCCCTCGCCGATGAATTCTCCGAAGCCATCGAGCTGCTCAACGCCCATGTCGACAGCGGCGCCCGCCGCCTGAGCGTGGGCGTACGCATGTTCATCCGCCGCGCCATGAGCGACCCGGACTGGGCCAGCGCGGTGATTCGCGTGGTGCACTTCGACCAGGCGATCCGCTCGAAGATCGCCGGCCATGTGCTCGCCGACCTGCGCGCCGGCGTCGAGGAAGGTGCGTTCAGCTACCCCGACGAAGGCATCGCCCTCGACCTGGTGGTGTCCTGCGGGGTCGGCGGCATGCGCGCAGTGATAGAAGGGCGCGGCGTCGAGCAGCACGACAGCAAGGTCGTCGAGATGCTCCTCAAGGCGCTCGGCGCCACCCCGGCCCGCGCTCGCAAGCTGGCCGAGCAGGCGCTGCCGGGCTGAGCCGACTCAGCGACTGACCCAACGCCGGTACTCGCGCGACTGCCGCTTGGTCTTCAGCTGGTTGCCGAGCAGCGCCAGCAGCGGCGAGGTGCGCGGCCGGGTCGGCTTGCCGCGACTGAGCAGCGCCAGCTGCTTCTTGACGATCGACTGGGTCGCCGCCGCGGCGAAGGCCTTGTTCTTCCAAGCCACCACGATCGGCTCGACGCCAGCATCCTCGCCGGACTGCCAGCGCCGCGGCAGCGCCGGGTCGACCGCCAGCGCGGTCGCCATCCCCAGCATCGCCACCGGCCCTTGCAGCACCTGTTCGGCCACGGCACGGCGGCGGATACCACCGGTGACCATCAGCGGCATGCGCGCAACCGCAGCGATACGCTCGGCAAACTCGAGGAAGTACGCCTCGCGCGCCAGGCTGCTGCCGTCGCGGGTCTGGCCCTGCATCGCCGGACTCTCGTAGCTGCCGCCGGAGAGCTCGACCAGGTCGACCGCCTGCTCGTTGAGCAATTGCACCACGGCTGCCGCCTCGTCGGCATCGAAGCCGCCGCGCTGGAAATCCGCCGAGTTGAGCTTCACCGCCACACAGAACTGCGGCGAAACCAGCGTGCGCACCGCCGCCACCGTGCGCAGCAGGATGCGCGCGCGATTTTCCAGGCTGCCGCCCCACTGGTCGGTACGGCGGTTGGCCAGCGGCGAGAGGAACTGGCTGAACAGGTAGCCGTGCGCAGCATGGATCTGCACCCCGCTGAAGCCGGCGCGCTCGGCGAGCATGGCGGTGTTCACGTAACGCTGGATCAGCTCCTCGATTTCCGCCTCGGACAGCGCGCGCGGCTGGGCGAACAGCTTCTCCAGACCGGGAATGTTCACCGCCACGGCGGAGGGCCCGAGCGCCGGCTGGCCGAGGTCGGCCATCAGCTGGCGGCCGGGATGGTTGATCTGCAGCCAGGCCTGCGCGCCACGGCTGCGGCAGGCATCAGCCCAGGCGGCGAAGCGCGCCAGGTGGCGATCGCTCTCCAGCACCACGCCGGCCGGACCGGTCAGGGCATGGCGGTCGACCATCACGTTACCGGTGATGATCAGCCCGGCGCCGCCTTCGGCCCAGGCGCGGTAGAGGCGAATCAGCGCCTCGCCGGGGGCGTGGTCGGCATCGGCCAGGTTTTCTTCCATGGCGGCCTTGGCGATGCGATTACGCAGCACCTCGCCGTTGGGCAGGCGCAGTGGTTGGAACAGCTTGCTCATAAGTCAGTCCTTCAGGCGCTGCGCCAGGGCAGCGAGCGGTTGGGTGGCGGTCCGCCCCAGCCAGTGCAGGGTGGATTCGGATTGGTAACGCGGTGCGGCAACCACCGTCTCACCGTGGCCGGCGAAGCGTGGGAACAGGCTCAGGGCATGACCACGGGCGATACCGGCGAGCTGCTCCGGCGACCACGGCGAGGCGCTGTCGAGCTCGGTTAGCTGCTGCTCGACAAGGCTCGCCGACGCGAACGGGAAGTCGCTGCCGAACAGCACCTGGCTTGGCGCGACCAGCTCGCGTAGCACCGCCATCGACGGCGCGGCCGGTGCCAGCGCGGTGTCGAAGTAGAAACGCTGCAGGTAGCTCATCACCCCTTGCGGCGCCTGCTCCTGGAACTGCGGCATGGCGTTGGCGAGCGAGATCCGCCACGCCGCGTACGGCAAGAAGCCGCCGGCGTGGGCGAGAATCCAGCGGATGTGCGGATAGCGCTCCAGGGTGCCGGTGAGGATCAGATTGACCGCCGCACGGGTGGTGTCGCAGACGAATTCGAGGAGGAAGCCGGGCGTATCCAGCTCCAGCGTTTGGCTGCTCGGGTGCAAGTTGGGATGGACGAACACGGTTGCCTCGCGGCGATCCAGCTCGGCCATCAGCTCCTCGAAGCGCGGATCACCGAGGAACACCCCGGCGTTGCTGGCGAGCAGCATCACGCCGTCGACCTTGAGCACATCCAGCGCATGAATCGCCTCGGCGCAGGCCTGCTCGGTAGCCGGCAGCGGCAACGTGGCGAAACTGCCGAAGCGTCCGGGATGGCGCTGCACCAGCTCGGCGGCGTACTCGTTGCTGCTCCGCGCCAGATCGCTGGCGACGCGCGCATCACCGAACCAGACGCCGGGCGAAGGCAACGACAGGATCGCAGTCTGCATGCCCTTGGTATCGAGCAGCGCCAGCGACTGCTCCGGCGTCCATTGCGGCAACGGCACCCCGGCCACTCGATCAAGCCCCTGGCGACGCAGCGCCTCGGCGTAGAACGGCGGCAACAGGTGATGATGCACATCGATACGCCCCGCTGCAGGCAGTGCAGTCGCGGGCAGTGCCGAATCAGGTAATTGCTCCGGCTCTCCCGACGCGCCGAGTGCCGGCAGGCCATCGACCAGCAGCGAGGCGCCGGCGAGCACGCCGGCACCGACCATGAATTCTCGTCGTTTCATCTCAAACCTCAGCGACTGCGCACACGCTCGACGAAGGCACCGACCGGGCGGGTCAGGCTGCGCTTCATGCGGCTGGAGAAGGATTCGTCGGCATAGATCGGTGCCGGCGTCATCTGCTCGTCAGCCTGCCGGTACTGCGGAAACAGGCTCAGCGCATGACCACGGTGGATGCCGTAGAGCTGCTCGGCCGACCACAGCGGGTTCTCTTCGAGGGTCTGGCACTGCAGCGTGGTCAGTGGCGCCGGGGCGAACGGGAAGTCGCTGCCGAAGAGGATGTGCGAGGGCTCGACCAGCGCCTTGAGCGCCGCCATCGAGTAGCGCGACGGTGACAGCGCGGTGTCGAAGTAGAAGCGCTTGAGGTAGGCCATCACGCCTTGCGGCGCCTTGTCCTGGAACTGTGGCAAGGCATTGGCCAGCGATACCCGCCAGGCCACGTACGGCACGAAGCCGCCACCGTGGGCAAGAATCCAGCGAATGCGCGGGTAGCGCTCCAGCGTGCCGGTAAGGATCAGGTTGACCGCCGCACGGCTGGTGTCGCAGAGGAATTCGATGAGAAAACCCGGCGCCTGCATGCCCAGCTGCTCGCTGGTCTGATGCAAGTTGGGATGCACGAAAACCACTGCGGCGCGGCGATCCAACTCGGCCATCAGTTCATCGAGGCGCGGATCGCCGAGGAACACGCCGTCGTTGCTGCCGAACACCACCACGCCGTCGGCCTTGAGCACGTCCAGCGCGTGGATCGCCTCGGCACAGGCGGCTTCGGTGAACGGCAGCGGCAACAGGGCGAAGCTGCCGAAACGCTCGGGATGCTGCTGGCAGAGGTCAGCGGAATATTCGTTGCAGGCGCGGGCCAGGTCACTGGCCTGCCCCACACCGCCACCAAGGTGCGCACCAGGCGTGGTCAGCGAGGTGATGGCGCGCTGGATGCCGTTGAGGTCCATCACCTCCAGCGACTTCTCCGGCGTCCACTTCGGCAGCGGCGCGCCAGCATGCAACTGCAGGCCGTGGCGGTAGATGGCTTCGGTATAGACGGGCGGGATGATGTGATGGTGAACGTCGATGCGGCCTTGCTGGATGCTCATTGTTGTTATGTCTCGCAGGCGTTGCCTCAGGCAACAGAACACTTGCGAACAAAATTGAACACCAATGTCCAAATAAATCAAATACCCAAATTTCTGCATATTCCTCTGAAACGCTCACCGCAAAAAATATATTCGTTTAAATTCAATTATTTATTAGATAAGCGCAGCATCAGAAGCGAATAAAAATAAAATTTCGTTGACCAATTTTGGACACATGTGTTCAATTTGAGGTATCTGGAACCTGGAGCCCTAACGTCGTGGAATCTCTCAACTCAGCCCAGCGCCGCATCCACCAGGCCGCACTCCGCCTCTTCGCCGAGCGCGGCGTCAGCCAGGTGAGCATCAGTGACCTGGCTCAGGAAGCGGGTGTTGCCCGCGGGACCATCTACAACAACGTCGAAACCATCGACCATTTGTTCACGCAGGTCGCCAGCCAACTGAGCAAGGAAATGCACGTACGGGTCAGCAAGAGCTTTGCCGACCTCCAGGACCCTGCCGAGCGGCTGGCCAACGGCATTCGTTTTTTCATCCGCCGCACGCACGAGGAACCCCATTGGGGCGCGTTCCTCAACCGCTTCGCGATGAGCGACGCTTCGCTGCGCGAGATGTTCTACAGCCAGGCGACTGCCGACCTGCTGCAAGGACTGCAACAGGGGCGCTACAAGTTTCGCCAGGAGCAACTGATCGCGGTCATCACACTGGTTTCCAGCACCACGCTGGGCGCCATGTTTCTGGTCGGCGAAGGCATCAAGGCCTGGCGTGAAGCGGGTAGCGACACCGCCGAACTGGTGCTCAAGGCTCTGGGCGTAAGCGACGAGGAGGCGCGCCAGCTGGCGACCACCGAGTTGCCCGCCCTTCCACCAGCGGCCTAACCAGCACTCATCGAACATGCCAACGGCCCTGCTCTGCAGGGTCGCAGGGCCCGGCTTTGCCCGAAAAAGGCCTCGGAGAACAACAATAATGACAGCGCAAACCGCTCAACCCACGCTCGCCACGGCCCAGCCGGCGCGCCATCCGCAGCCCACGGTGAAGGCCCAGGCGCTGGCCCACCTGATCTTCGAACGCCCAGACCTGGACAAATCGGCACGCTTTCTCGGCGACTTCGGCCTGCATCCGGTGCGGCGCGATGCCAATTGCCTGTATCTGCGCGGCACCGGCTCGGCGCCCTACTGCTACCGGGTCGCCCAGGCGGACCAGGCGCGCTTCGTCGGCTTCGGCCTGCTCGTGGCCGAACGCTCTGATCTCGAACGCCTGAGCGCCCTGCCCGGCGCCTCGGTCATCGAAGCCCTGAGCACGCCCGGTGGCGGCGAATGCGTGCGGCTTACCGACCCGTCCGGCTTCTTGGTCGAGGCGATCCTCGGCCAGCAGAGCGTGCAGCCCCTACCGCATCGCGCCGCACTGCCGCTCAACGTGGTCGACGAGATTCCTCGCATCAATGCCACGCAGCGCCCACCCATTGCGCCGCCGGAGATCATCAAGCTCGGTCATGTGGTGCTCGAGGTGGCCGACTACCAGGCCACCTGCGCCTGGTACACCCAGCACTTCGGCTTCATCCCCAGCGACGTGCAGGTACTGCCCGATGGCTCGCCGGCGGTGACTTTCCTGCGCCTGAATCTGGGCAATACCCCGGCCGACCACCACACCCTGGCCCTCGCCCAGGGCTTCATGGCCGCCTACAGCCACAGCGCCTATGAGGTGGTGGATGCCGACGCCGTGGGCATGGGCCAACGCGTGCTGCAGGAGCGCGGCTGGAAACATGCCTGGGGCATCGGCCGGCACATTCTCGGCAGCCAGATCTTCGACTACTGGCAGGACCCCTGGGGCGACAAGCACGAGCACTACTGCGACGGCGATCTGTTCACCGTCGAGCAGCCGACCGAGTTGCACGCGGTGAGCCCGGAGGCCATGGCGCAGTGGGGCCAGCGCATGCCCAAGAGCTTTACCAAGCCGGTAATGAACTTCGCCGCCGTGCGCGCCCTGCTGCGCAACCTGCGCCGCAGCCCGGATGTGACCCTGCGCAAGCTGGTCACGCTGGCGCGGATGTTCGGCTAGGCCCACGCCATGCCGCACTGGAGTCGCCGCGATCTACTCAAGAGCGGCGCCGTGCTGGCCGGTGCAGCAGCGTTGCTACCCGCGGCCAGCCTGGCCGCCCAGGAACAACAAAACGCCGCCAGCGAGCGGCCCACCGCAGTACCAGGAGTCGCTTCCATGCCCGTCCATGTCGTCCACTTCGAACACCAGAACACACGCCAGTGGGGTGTCATCCGCGGCGAGCGCATCAGCCGCATTGCCGGCGAGTTCGCCAGCACCGGCGCGCTGATCGCCGGTACGCGCCTGGAGGAGCTGGCCGCGCTGCCGGATGGCGAGCTGACGCTGGGTGAGGTCAAGCTGCTGTCGCCGGTGACCCGTGACCAGCAGTTCGTTTGCCAGGGCGCCAACTACCGTCAGCACATGATCGAGTCGGGTATGGACCCGGACGTGAAGCACTTCAACATGATCTTCACCAAGGCGCAGAGCTGCATCGTTGCCGCCGACAGCGAACTGATCAAACCGCGCGAAGTACGCTTTCTCGACTACGAGATCGAACTGGGCCTGGTGCTGCGTCGCGCCATCAGCAGCAAGGTCGCGGTGACCGAGGCCAACCTGCACGAGTTCGTCGCCGGCGTGGTGATCGTCAACGACTACTCGGCGCGCGATATCCAGATCCCGCAGATGCAGTTCTACAAGGGCAAGAGCTTCCGCACCTTCGGCCCGGTCGGCCCGTTCCTCTGCCTGCTCGGCCCGCAGGACATGGGCTACCTGAAGAAGCTGCAGCTGCGCCTGACCGTCAACGGCCAGGTGCGCCAGCAGGACAGCACCGCCAACCTGGTCTACGGCCCGGCGGAAACCCTCAGCGAGCTGTCCGGTGTGCAGGACTTCTTCGCCGGCGACCTGATCGCCACCGGCACCCCGGCCGGTTGTGCGCTGTCCGTTCCCTCGCCGGGCAAGCAGCGCATCGCCGCACTGCTGCCGGAAGCGACCAAGTGGAAGCTGTTCATGAAGGCCCAGGCCGACCGCAGCCAGTACCTCAAGGCCGGCGATCGGGTGGAAGCCAGCATCCGCAGCGCAGACGGCGTGATCGACCTCGGCGTGCAGCGCAACAGCGTGGTGCAAGGCTGATGGCGGTCAAGAACCTGGCCGATATCGAGGCCATCGAGAGCATCCCGCTCGAACGGCACAACCTGCCGGCCAGCACCTATGCCGCGCTACAACGCTGCGCGGCCAAACATGCCGATGACCCGGCGCTGAGCTTCTTCGTCGACGCCAAGGCCTTCCACGACAGCCACGACTGGAGCTACGCCGAGCTGTTCGCCGACATCACCCGCGCGGCCAACGCCTTCCATGAACTGGGCATCGGTCCCAAGGATGTGGTGGCCTTCCTGCTGCCCAACCTGCCGGAAACCCACTTCACCATCTGGGGTGGCGAAGCCGCCGGCATCGTCATGGCCATCAACCCGCTGCTGGAGGCGGCGCAAATCGGCGAGCTGCTGCGCGCGGCCAACGCCAAGCTGGTGGTGACCCTAGCACCAACTCCAGGCAGCGACCTGTGGCCGAAGCTGGCCAGCCAGCTCGACCACTTGCCGTCCGTACGTGATGTCGTCTGGGTCAGCATGGCGCCCTATGTCGGCGCCCTGCCCGGCCTGGCCCTGCGCTGGCTGGCCTGGCGCGAAAAAAGCCGCCAGCGCGGCCGGCGCATCCATGACCTGCGCAACCTGATGCAGCGCCAGCCCGCTGAGCGCCTGAACAGCGGCCGGCAGATCCGTGGCGAGGAGCACTCCTCGTACTTCTGCACCGGCGGCACCACCGGCCTGCCGAAGATCGCCATCCGCAGCCACGGCTCGGAAGTGTTCAATGCCTGGGCCATGGCCGCCAACCTGCAGCCACGCGAGCCAGGCCAGGTGATTTTCTGCGGCCTGCCGCTGTTCCACGTCAATGGCCAACTGGTCACTGGGCTGATGCCCTGGACCCACGGCGACCGGGTGATCATCGGCACGCCCCAGGGCTACCGCGGCGATGGCGTGATCGCACGCTTCTGGGCGATGGTCGAGCACTTCGGCATCAACTTCTTCTCCGGCGTACCGACCGTGTATTCGGCGCTGCTGCAGCAACCTATCGATGGTCGCGACCTGTCCAGCCTGCAGTACGCGCTGTGCGGTGCGGCGCCGATGCCGCTGGAGCTGTTCCGCGAGTTCGAGCAGCGCAGCGGCGTGCGCATCCTCGAGGGCTACGGCCTGACCGAGGGCGCCTGCGTCTCGTCGAGCAACCCGCCGGAGGGCCAGCGCCCGATCGGTTCCATCGGCCTGCGCCTGGCCTACCAGGACATGCGCGCGCTGATTCTCGACGAGCAAGGTAAGTACCTGCGCGACGCCGACACCGACGAGGTCGGGATCATCGCCATCCACGGCCCCAATGTGTTCGCCGGCTACCTGGATGCCAGCCACAACCGTGGCGTATGGATCGAGATCGACGGCCGCCGCTGGCTCAACACCGGCGACCTCGGCCGCCAGGACGCCGCCGGCTACTTCTGGCTCACTGGGCGCAAGAAGGAACTGATCATCCGCGGCGGCCACAACATCGACCCAAAGCAGATCGAAGAGGCGCTGCAGAGCCACCCGGCGGTGGCGCTGGTGGCGGCGGTTGGCTGCCCCGACGCGCACGCCGGCGAGGTGCCGGTGGCCTATGTGCAACTCACCGCCGGGCAGCAGGCCGACAGCGCCGAACTGCTCGACTTTGCCAGCCGCCAGATCAGCGAGCGCGCGGCTGTGCCCAAGCGCATCGAGATTCTCGACGCGCTGCCGGTCACCCCGGTGGGCAAGATCTTCAAACCGGCCCTGCAGCAGCGCGAGATCGCCCGCGTGGTGCGCCAGGAGGCGGCCGAACTGGGCCTCACTGAGCTGCCCGTGGAAGTGGTGCAGGACGCCCGCCGCGGCCTGGTCGCACAGATCACTGCGGGCCTGCAACGCGACGGCCTGGCCCAGGCGCTGGGGCGCTACAGCTTCCAGATCGACTGGATCAACTGAACACCTAGAACAACGACAAGAACAACAAGGAATGCCTATGCGACACCTGACCCGAATGGCAGCGCTCACGCTGCTGGCCCTCACCCTCGGCGGCTGCGAACGCCTGCAGAACGCCATCATGGATGCCGAGGTCAAGGACAAGACCGACTACTCGCTGACCCAGGACGACGGCAGCATCCGCGTGATTCTCTGTGGCACCGGCACACCGCAGATCAACGCCCCACGTGGCCAGGCCTGCACGCTGGTGTCCGCCGGCGGGCGGCTGTTCCTGTTCGACGCCGGCGAGAACGCCATGCGCAACGTGGAGAACAACCATGTGCCACTGGCGGCGCTGACCCGCGTATTCATCACCCACTGGCACTCGGACCACTTCAACGGCCTCGGCGGGCTGATCAACCACACCTGGATCAACGGCCGCAAAACACCGTTCGAAGTCTATGGCCCGAGCGGCGTCGAGCGCGTGGTCCAGGGCCTGCAGCTGGCCTACCAGGAGGACGTGCAGTTCCGTCACCTGCACGCCCTGCCACCGGTGGCCAGCGCGCTGGGTTTCGCCCAGGCCCACCCGGTGAACCTCGCCGCCGGCCAGGAATCGCAGCGCATCTATGACCAGGGCGGCGTGACCGTCGACGCTTACCGCGTCGACCATCACCCGGTCGATCCAGCCTACGGCTACCTGCTGAGCTACAACGGCAAGAAGGTGTTCATCAGCGGCGACACCCGAGTCAGCGAGCGCTACCTGGCGGCCATGCAGGACGCCGATCTGGTCGTCCACGAGGCGATCAACAGCCAGATGATCCACCTGGGCTCAGCCGCGCTGCAGCGCACCGGCCAACAGGCCAAGGCCACCCAGGCGGTGCGCGTGCTGGAGTACCACGCCGACACCCTGGCGCTGGCCAAGCTGGCCGAGCAAGCCAAGGTTCGCCACCTGGTGCTGACCCACCTGATCCCCAGCCCGACCAACTTCATCAGCCGCAGGATGTTCCTCAGCGGCATGTCCGAACGCTACTCGGGCGAGATCACGCTCGGGGAGGACGCGATGGAAATTCGCCTCTAACCCACACCTGCCAATCCTGCCTTACCCAGGCCGGCGCTCCGGAGCCGGCCACAGGCTCGCTCATGCCCGGAAAACCGAAAAACGCGTAACAGACCAACCCACAAGAACAAGAGGTAGTCACGCAATGAACCCCATTCAACCCCCATGGCGGCAGGCCAGCCTTGCCCTCGCCGTCAGCCTTGCTGCGATGCCCGCGGCCGCAGTGAACTTCCAGCTCGGCGAGATCGAAGGCCAGCTCGACTCCAACCTCTCGGTCGGCGCCAGCTGGGCGCTGCGCAACCCGAGCGAGGAGCTGATCATCTACCGCAGCGGCGATGACGGGCGGCGCAATTTCGAACAGGGCAAGACCTTCTCGAAGATCTTCAAGGGCATCCACGACCTGGAGCTCAAGCACGGCGATACCGGCGTGTTCCTGCGCGGCAAGTACTGGTACGACTTCGAGCTCAAGGACGAGAGCCGCGGCTACAAGGACATCGACGACAGCAACAGCAAGGAAGGCGCCAAGTCCGCCGGCGCGCAGCTGCTCGACGCATTCGCCTACCACAACTACCTGATCGGCGAGCTGCCCGGCGCGGTGCGCCTCGGCAAGCAGGTGGTGAGCTGGGGCGAGAGCACCTTCATTCCCGGCGGCATCAACAGCATCAACCCGGTGGACGTCGCTGCCTTCCGCCGCCCGGGCGCGGAGATCAAGGAGGGTCTGATCCCGGTGAATATGTTCTACCTGTCGCAGAACATCACCGACAACCTCTCCGCCGAAGGCTTCTACCAGCTGGAGTGGGACCAGACGGTGGTCGACAACTGCGGCACCTTCTTCTCCCAGACCGACGTGATCGCCGAGGGTTGCGATAACCTGCGCAACGGCCCGGCGCTCGACCAAAATGCCGCGGCTCAGGCTGCGCTCAGCCCGTTCGGCATCCTGCTCACCGACGAAGGTGTGAAGGTGCCGCGCAGCGGCGACCGCGATGCCCGCGACGGTGGCCAGTGGGGCATGGCCCTACGCTGGTTCGCCCCGGAGCTGAACAGCGAGTTCGCCGGCTACTTCATCAACTACCACAGCCGCCAGCCGTACTTCAGCACCACCACCGGACCGAACACCACCAACCTGGATTTCGCCCCGCAGCTGTGTGCCAACCTGGGCATTCCCGGGCCGGGCTGCGCCGGCTTCATCGGCAGTGCCAATGGTCAAGGTCTGGTACAGGCCTATCGCCTGGGCACCGCGCGCTACTTCGCCGCATTTCCCGAGGACATCCGCCTCTACGGGCTGAGCTTCAACACCAGCCTGGAAACCGGCACCACCCTGGCTGGCGAGATCAGCTATCGGCCGAACATGCCGATCCAGATCAACCCGATCGACCAGGTCTCTGCCGTGGTGGGCATCGCGCCCATCACGCCGCTGGTGAGCTCCGGCGACACCCCGCTCGGCAACAACCAGGACATCTACGGTTACCGGCGCAAGGAAGTGACCCAGGCGCAGGTCACCGCCACCCACTTCTTCGATCAGGTGATGGGCGCGGATCGCCTGACCCTGATCGGTGAGGTCGGCATGACCTGGATCGGCGGCCTGGAGGGCAAGGACGGTGTGCGCTACGGCCGTAGCACGCAGTACGGCCAGGGCGCGCTGTATCCGGACAACTCGATCTGCACCGACATCACCAACGTCAAGTCGGCCGCCAACTGCAACGACGATGGCTTCACCACCGGCCACTCCTGGGGCTATCGGGCGCGTGCCATCTGGGAGTTCAGCAACCTGATCCCCGGCGTACAGCTCAACCCCAACCTGGCCTGGTCGCACGACGTCAGCGGCTATGGCCCGGAGCCGGGCTTCAACGAAGGCTCCAAGGCCATCAGCCTCGGCATCGACGCCACCTACCTCACCACCTACAGCGCCAGCCTGTCGATCACCAACTACTTCGGTGGCGATTACAACGTGAACGAAGACCGCGATTTCGTGGCGCTGAGTTTCGGCGTGTCATTCTGAGCGGAGACATAACAATGAAAAGCACACCTCTGATCCTTACCCTGCTCGCCAGCCTGATCTGCAGCGCAACACAAGCCGCCGTCAGCGCCGAGGAAGCAGCCAAGCTGGGCACCACACTGACGCCAGTCGGCGCCGAGAAAGCCGGCAACGCCGATGGCTCGATCCCTGCCTGGACCGGCGGCCTGGCGAAGGATGCCGGCACCATCGATGCAGCGGACTTCCTCAGCAACCCGTTCGAAGGCGAGCAGCCGCTGTTCACCATCACCGCGCAGAATGCCGAGCAGTACCGCGAGCAGCTGAGCCCGGGGCAGCTGGCGATGCTCAAGCGCTACCCGCAAACCTATCGCCTGCGCGTGTTCCCGACCCATCGCAGCGCCGCCCTACCCGACCCGGTTTACCAGGCCATCGCGCGCAACGCGGTGAGTTCCAGCCTGATCGCCGGCGGCAACGGCCTGCAGAACCTGGATACCGCCATCCCCTTCCCGATTCCGCAAAACGGCCTGGAAGTAGTGTGGAACCACATCACCCGCTATCGCGGCGGCAGCGCCCGGCGCAGCCATGTGCAAGCCACGCCGCTGGCCAACGGCACCTTCACCCAGGTGCACTTCAAGCAACAGCTCAGCTACCGCGACAAGGTCAAGGGCTTCGATCCGCAGAACCCGGGCAACGTGTTGTTCTACTACAAGCAGATGGTCACCGCGCCGGCGCGCCTGTCCGGCGACGTGGTGCTGGTCCACGAGACCTTGGACCAGGTCAAGGAGCCGCGCATGGCCTGGCTCTACAGCGCCGGCCAGCGCCGTGTGCGCCGCGCGCCGCAGGTCGCCTACGACGGCCCTTACCCGGCCTCCGAAGGCCAGCGCGTGGCGGACAACCTGGACATGTTCAACGGCGCCCCGGATCGCTACGACTGGAAGCTGGTCGGCAAGAAGGAGATGTACATCCCCTACAACAACTACCAGCTCGACTCGCCCAAGCTGAAGTACGCCGACCTGGTCAAACCGGGGCACATCAACTCCGACCTGACCCGCTACGAGAAGCACCGCGTCTGGGTGGTGCAGGCCACGCTCAAGGCCGGCCAGCGCCATATCTACGCCAAGCGCGAGCTGTACATTGACGAGGACACCTGGCAGATCGCCCTGGCCGACCACTACGACGCGCGCAACACCCTGTGGCGCACCGGCGAGGGCTACCAGAGCTACCGCTACGACCAGCAACTGCCCTGGCTGAGCGTGGAGGCGCTGTACGACCTGATCAACGGCCGCTACATCGTTTCCGGCATGCGCAACGAAGAGCGCGGCGGCCTGGAGTTCGGCTTCGAGTCCCTCGCCGCCGAATACACCCCCACCGCGCTGCGCAATGCCGGCGTCCGCTGATACCGAGGAGTAAGCGACATGCCACTCAGCAAGAAACAGCGCTGGGGCCTGGGCATCGGAGCCGGCGCGCTGCTCGCCGCCGGCCTCTGCGGCTACAGCGTCATCCAGCAAGCCCGGGAAACCGCTCAGGCCTACCTGTTCGGCTACCCGCTGGTGATGATGGAAGTCACCAAGCAACACCAGATGCTGATCGGCACCAGCGCCATGAACCGTTTCAACCACGCCAAGCGCTTCCCCGACCCAGGCTTCAATGGCGTGGTTTCGCCGAACATCGACACGCTCTACAGCATCAGCCACTTCGACCTGCGCCACGAGCCGCTGGTGATGGAGATCCCCGATACCAGCGGGCGCTTCTACATGCTGCAGATCATGGATGCCTGGAGCAACGTGGTGATCAGCCCCGGCACCCGCACCATCGGCACCGCACCGAAACGCTACCTGGTGGCCGGGCCGGACTGGCACGGTGAAACGCCGGCAGGTCTGGAACTGGTGCGCGTGCCCACGCAACTGGCCTGGCTGATCGGGCGCATCCGCAGCGCCAATGAGCACGACTACCAGGCCGTCACCCAACTGCAGGAGCACTTCAAGCTGATGCCGCTGAGCAGCTGGCAGGGGCAGCCGACCGGCCCGGCCACGCCGGTGGCCATGGTCGAGCTGCCACGCCTGGCACTGAGCCCGTCACCGGATCGCCAGGTGGCGACCTGGAGCCAGGACGAGTTCTTCGCCACCTTCTGCCGCCTGCTCAAGGACAACCCACCTGCCAGTGCCGATGCACCGATGATGCAGCGCATCCAGGCCACCGGCCTGCTCGGCGAAGGCTGCACGGCGCAGCTCTCGCCGCTGCAGAAGTTCGGCAGCTCACTCGGCTACAGGAAGGTGCAGGAAGCCCTGGCCAACGCCCGGCAACTGCTCGAGGAGCTGCCGACCTACAACGGCTGGCGCATCGGTTACGACCTGGGCGAGTACGGCACCCGCTACGAGCAACGGGCAGTGGTGGCGAAGATCGCCCTCGGCGCCAACCTCGCCGCAGATGCCATCTACCCCAACCTGTGGAAGGACCAGGACGGCCAACCGTTGAGCGGCGAGCATCGCTACGTGCTGCACTTCAGCAAGGAGCAACTGCCGCCGGTGCGCGCCTTCTGGTCGCTGACCCTATACAACGGCCAGCAATTTCTCAGCGCCAATCCGCTGAACCGCTATGCCCTCAGCGATGGCAGTGACCTGCACTACAACGCCGACGGCTCGCTGGATCTGTACGTGCAGCACGAGCAACCGCAGACACCCGAGCAGTTGAGCAACTGGCTGCCGGCTCCGACAGACGACTTCAGCCTGTTCCTGCGCCTGTACTGGCCCGAGGACTCGGTGCTGAACAAGCAGTGGCTGCCACCTGCTATTAAGCGCCTGCCGTAGGCTGTGCGACACCTCGGGGATATTGCCCCGTATGCCCCGAGCACTCTCTGGCCTCGGGGCTTTTTCATGCTGGCACGGGTGAGCGATTGCAACCATAGCCGCTCGACTCGCCGAATGATTCGATACTGGAAACGACCATGAACACTCCATCGCGAAAGCCAAGCCCCCTCTGGAAGAGCACGATCGCTGCGAGCCTGCTGGTACTCCTGCTGGGCGCCGGCCTGGTCTGGAGCCAGCTCGAGACCCTGCGCCTGGCGGCCCGCGGATACGTGTTCGGCTATCCCCTGGTGCTGGCCGACCTGACCCGCCACAACTTCGTCGCCGGCATAGCTCCCGCCAACCGGCTGGTACACATGCCAACCTTCCCCGACGCCGACTTCCGCGAGTTCGTCCGTCCCAACGTGGACACGCTCTACAGCCAGGCCTGGTTGGATATGGATGCCGGCCCCTGGGTCTTCGAAGTGCCGGCAAGCCAGCGCTACCTGCTGATGCAGTTCCTCGATGGCTGGAGCAACGTGTTCGCCAGCCTCGGCACCCGCACTCTCGGCAGCGAGGGTGGGCGCTTTCTGCTGGCCGGCCCCAACTGGAACGGAGAGGTGCCAGCCGGCCTGACACTGTTGCGCTCACCAACCCGCATCAGCTGGCTGCTGGGGCGCATCCAGACCAACGGCAAGGCCGACTACCCAGCCGTGCATGCGATCCAGGCCGGCATCCAGCTGCGCAGCCTGAGGGACTGGCAGCAGAACACCAACAGCCCTGCCCTGCCCTTCCCCCTGCCGGAAGAACCTGGGGTGTCGCCGCTGTACCAGATTCGCGCGCTGACGGCGCCGGACTTCTTCAGCCGCCTGGCGACACTGTTGCCGGACAACCCCGCCGCTGCAATCGACGCGGTAGCCATCGCCGAACTGGAACGACTCGGCGTAAGCAGCGATGGCGTAGCGCCAGAGTGGAACTGGTTGCAAACCCAGACCATGCGCTTTGGCGTATGGCTGGCAGAAAGGGAGATGCACAACTCGCTGCAACGCCGCGACGGGCTGGTCAACGGCTGGCGCCAGCCACCGATGCATATCGGCGCCTACGGCGAGGACTATGGTCTGCGCGCCGTCGTGGCCATGGCGGGCTTCGGCGCCAACCTGGCGGCAGATGCGATCTACCCGAACGCTAACCTCGATGGCCGGGGCCAGCAGCTACAGGGCGGACAGCGCTACCGCCTGCACTTCGACGCCGGCCAGCTGCCACCGGCCAAGGCTTTCTGGTCGGTGACCGCCTATGACGGCGACGGATACCTGATCGCCAACTCACTGAGCCGCTACGCCTTGGGCGACCGCGACCAGCTCACCTACAACGAGGACGGATCGCTGGACCTGCTGCTGCAAAGCGAGGCCCCAGGCCCCGCGCAGCACAACAACTGGATACCGATCCCCCAAGACGGATCGTTCAGCCTCACCGGCCGGATGTATTTGCCCGAACAAAGCATGCTCGACGGCCAATGGCATATGCCTGCCATAGAGCGGTTGTAGCTTTCCCCGGAGCCAGCTGCTCGCTTCCGAGCGTCCGCTTCTGGCCGATTCTGTTGAAAAACTCCCTCGGAGATTTTCTTCGCCGAAAGTGCGCGGCTGAGGCTGAAATCTGAATCGTTGCGCTGGTCGAGTTGCTCTGGATTTCGCGTAGAAGCGCTCGATTTGTACATTTTTCCGGCTACGAGCAAGTAGCTCTGTCGCACATCGAGTTTTTCAACAGAATCGGCCGGAAGCGGCCGACTGCACAGACTGCAAACGACCTAAGCCAAACCACCCTCGCCCTGCTCCACCCCCAGCGGCCGCCAGCGGCGCAGTAGGGTATACAGCGTCGGCACCACGAACAGGGTGAAGAAGGTGCCCACCAGCAACCCGCCGACGATGACCATGCCGATCTGCTGGCGGCTCTCGGCGCCAGCCCCGGTGGCGATGGCCAGCGGCAGCGAGCCGAGGACCATGGCACCGGTGGTCATCAGGATCGGCCGCAGGCGCTGCACCGAGGCCTCCAGCACCGCCTCGCCCAGCTCGCGCCCCTCCCGCAGCAAGTGGTTGGCGAACTCGACGATAAGGATGCCGTGCTTGGTGATCAGCCCGATCAGCGTCACCAGGCCCACCTGCGAGTAGATGTTGAGGGTGCCGCCGAACAGCTTGAGCGCCAGCAGCGCGCCGGCCATCGACAACGGCACGCTGAACAGGATGATCAGCGGGTCGAAGAAGCTCTCGAACTGCGCCGCCAGCACCAGGAAGATGAACACCAGGGCCAGCACGAAGATCAGCGCCACGCCACTGCTGGAGTCCTTGAAGTCGCGCGAGATACCGGTGTAGTCGAACTGGGTGTCCGGCGGGAAGATCGCCCGCGCCTTCTCTTCCAGATGATCCAGCGCCTCACCCAAGGTGTAGCCGGAACCGACGTTGGCGCTGACCGTGACCGCACGCAGCTGGTTGAAATGGTTGAGCTCGCGCGGTGCCACCGTCTCGCGTACCTCGATCAGGTTGGAGAGCTGCACCATGTTGTCGTTGCGCCCACGCACGTAGACCCGGTTGAGGTCTTCGGGGTTGCTGCGGTCGACGTCTTGCAGCTGCACCAGTACGTCGTACTGCTCGCCGTTCTGCTTGAAGCGGGTCACCTGGCGGCTGCCGAACAGGCTCTCCATGCTGCGGCCGATGGTGGCAACGTCGGTGCCCACCGCCACCGCCTGCTCACGATTGACCGTGACCTTGAGCTGCGGGGTATTGAGCTTGAGGTCGGTATCCAGGCTCTCCAGCCCTGGGTAGCCACGCACCTCAGCCAGCAACTTGTCGACGTACTGCTGCAACTCGGCATATTCCAGCGACGAGCGAATCACGAAATTGACCGGCTGATTGCGCGCGCTCTGCCCCAGCGGCGGGCGGTTGATCGGGAAGGCGCGCACGCCGGGGATGTCCTGCAGCTTGGGCAGCAACTCGTCGCGGATTTCGAATTGGCTGCGTGAACGCTTGTCCCAGTCCTCCAGCTTCATGAACGACAGGCCCTGGGCCACCGTGGGGAAGCCGACGATGACCATGTAGCGATTAGTCTCCGGCACCGAGGCGTAGGCCGCCTCCAGCTGCCGCGCGTAGCGGCTGGTGTAGCCGACGGTGGCGCCGTCGGGGCCGTTGATCGAGCCGACGATGGTGCCGGTGTCCTCGGTCGGCGCCAGCTCGCTGCGCAGGCCGCTGAACAACCAGGCACACAGCAGCAGGATGATCACCAGCAGCGCCACCACCGCCCACCAGGCACGCAGGGTACGCTCGAGCAAGTGGCGATAGTTGTAGGTCAGGCCGTTGAGGAAGCCTTCGATGAGGTTGTAGAAGCGATTGTGCTTTTGCTGCGGCACATGGGCCTTGAGCAAGTGGCCGCACATCATCGGCGACAGGGTCAGGGCGACGAAACCAGACACCAGCACGGCCCCAGCCAGGGTCCAGGCGAACTCGGTGAACAGCTTGCCCGACGTGCCCTGCATGAAACCGATCGGCGCATACACCGCCGCCAGGGTCAGGGTCATGGCGATCACCGGGAAGGCGATCTCACGGCTGCCGATGAAGGCTGCCTGCATCGGTTTCATGCCCTGCTCGATGTGACGGTGAATGTTCTCCAGCACCACGATGGCATCATCCACCACCAGGCCGATGGCCAGGACCATGGCCAGCAGGGTCAGGGTATTGATCGTGAAGCCCATCAGCGCCATCAGCGCGCAGGCGCCGATCAGCGACACCGGAATGGTCACTAGCGGAATCAGAGTGGCACGCAGTGAGCGCAGGAACAGGAAGATGATCAGGATGACCAGCACCACCGCTTCCCAGATGGTGGCCTGAACGTTCTTGATCGACTCGCGGATGAACAGCGAGTTGTCGTTGGCCACCGCCATCTCCATACCTTCCGGCAATAGCTCGCGGATCTCCGGCAAGGCCTCGTTGAGGCCATCGGATATCTCTAGCGGGTTGGCAGTGGCCTGCTTGACCATGCCTACCGCCACTGCCGGTCTCCCGGTAAAGCGCACCACCGTACGCTCGTCGGCGGCACCGATCTCGGCATGGCCGACGTCGGACAGGCGCAACAGATAGCCACGCGAGTCGTCGAGGATCAGTTGGTTGAATTCCTCCGGGGTCTTCAGGTCGGTTTCCGACAGCACGCTGAACTCGCGCTGCACCGACTCAATGCGCCCGGCCGGGATCTCCACGTTCTGCCGGCGCAGTGCATCCTCCACGTCCTGCACGGTAAGGTCGTGGGCAGCCAGCTTCTCCGGGTCGAGCCAGATGCGCATGGCATAGGTACGCGCGCCGCGCACCTGAACCTCGGACACGCCGGGAATGATTTGCAGCCGGTCCTGCACCACCCGTTCGATCACATCGGTGATCTCCATGGCGGAGAAGCGTTCGCTATAGAAGGCCAACCACACCACCGGCTGGGCATCGGCCTCGACCTTCTGCACCATCGGTTCGTCGATTTCGTCCGGCAGCAGGCTACGCACCCGGCCCAGACGATCACGCACGTCGTTGGCGGCCTCGTCGGAGTTGCTGCCAAGGCGGAACTGGGCGGTAATCTGGGTGTTTTCCGAGCGACTGATGGAGCTGACGAAGTCCAGCCCCTCGATGCCGGACAGCACGTCCTCGATCGGCTGGGCGACCTGGGACTCCATGATTTCCGGGCTGGCGCCGGGGTAGATGACGTTGACCGTGACGATCGGCACGTCGATGTTCGGGTACTCGCGCACCGCCAGGCGCTGGTAAGCCAACAGGCCGAGCAAAACGATGATCAGCGACAGCACGGTGGCGAACACCGGCCGGCGGATGCAGATGTCGGAGAGGGTCATGCGCCCTCCCCGCGCTGGACGGTGCGTACCTCATCTCCGGGGCCGACCTTCTGCCAACCGGCACTGATCACTGTCTCATCACCCTGCAGCCCTTCCACCACCTCGGCACGGCCGCGCAGGCGCTGGCCGATGCGAATCTGCCGACGCTCGACCTTGCCATCCACCACCAGGTTGACGAACAGCAGCTGGCCCATGGGCATCACCGCCTCTTCCGGAATCACCAGCGCCTTCGGGCGCTCGGCGAGGATCACCGACACCTTGACGAACTGCCCGGGCTTGAGCCGGTGGTCGCTGTTGGCCACCTGGGCGCGAATGGCCTGGCTGCGGCCAACCTCGTCCAGCCGCGGGTTGAGAGCGATGATCCTGCCCTGGAAGCGCTCGCCGCCGAAGGTGTCCAGCGTCAGCTCCACGACCTGACCGATACGCACCTGGCTGACCGCCTTCTGCGGCACGCGGAAGTCGACCTTGAGCGGGTCGAGCACTTCCAGGTTGACGATGTCTTCGCCGGGGCTGAGGTAGTCGCCGATACTGACCAGGCGTAGGCCGAGCACACCGTCATAGGGCGCGCGGATCTGCGTTTTGTCCAAGCGCGCCTGGGACAAAGCCAGGCTGGCACGGGCAGCCTGTTGTTGGGAGCTGGCTTCGTCGAGGGCCTGGGCGTTGCTGGCACCACGCTTGAACAGCATCTGCGCGCGAGCGAAGCTTTTCTCGGCAAGATCGAGGTTGGCGCGGGCCTGGGCCAGTTCAGCGCGGGCAATGGCATCGTCGAGACCGACCAACAGGTCGCCGGATTTCACTGCCTGGCCTTCCTGAAAATACAGGATGGCGATTCGGCCCTCGACTTCCGGGCGGATCATGGTGGACTCATCCGAACGCAGCGAACCGAAGGTGATCAGCTCGTCACGTACCAGCGTACGCTCGGGCTGCGCCACTTCCACCAGGGTCCTCTGCTCAGCCAGCACCAGACTACTGCCGAGCAGGCCCAACATCAGGGGCCACAGCACGCGACGGACAATCATCCACCTTGCCTCTTGTCATTGGAGTAAGCGAGGGAGTCTAACGGCTATGCCGTGACGGGATTGTCAGTGACAAGTAAATCTGGCGCCAGCCTGTGACTCCATATTTCCTGGTGATGCCGTTACTGCCGCATGCCCCTGCCGCTTTTCAGCAGGCGAATGCAGAACAGGTACAACAGACTGCTGGCCAGCAGCATCATGCCGATGGCGATGCCGATATTGATGTCGGAGACGCCGAGGATGCCGTACCGGAAGGCGTTGACCATGTGCAGGATGGGGTTGATCAACGACACGTGCTGCCAGAACTCCGGCAACAGGCTGATCGAGTAGAACACCCCGCCCAGATAGGTCAGTGGCGTCAGCACGAAGGTCGGCACGATCGAAATGTCGTCGAAGTTGCGCGCATACACGGCGTTGATAAAGCCGCCCAGCGAGAACGTGATGGCGGTGAGCAGTATCACCAGCACCGTCACGCCCAGGTGATGCACCTGCAACTGGGTGAAGAACAGCGACAACAGCGTGACGATCAGCGCCACCGCCAGGCCGCGCAGGGCGCCGCCAATGGTGTAGCCGATAAGGATGGTGTGTGGCGACACCGGCGATACCAGCAGCTCCTCGATGTTGCGCTGGAACTTGCTGCTGAAGAAGCTCGACACCACGTTGCTGTAGGAGTTGGTGATCACCGACATCATGATCAGTCCCGGCACGATGAATTCCATGTAGGAGAACTCACCGACACCACCGACCTGGCTGCCGATCAGACGACCAAAGATCACGAAGTACAACGCCATGGTGATCGCTGGCGGCAACAACGTCTGCGGCCAGATGCGCATGAAGCGGCGCACCTCACGGCGCACGATGGTCTGCAGGGCGACCCAGTTGGAGGCGAATTCCGGACTCATTTCGCCACCTTCGCCAGGTTGTTCTGCACCAGGGAGACGAACAGCTCCTCGAGACGGTTGCTCTTGTTGCGCAGGCTGAGCACCTCGATGTTCTGCATCGCCAGTTGGCGGAACAGTTCAGTGATGCCCAAGCTCTTCTCCACTTGCACCTCCAGGGTGTGGTGGTCGACCAGGCTCACCGGGTAACCCTGCAGCAACGGCGCCGCCGTCAGGCTCTCCTTCAGGTCGAGCAGGAAGGTCTCTACATGCAAAGTCTTGAGCAGCGCCTTCATGCTGGTGTTCTCGACGATGCTGCCGTGGTCGATGATGCCGATATGGCGGCACAGCTGTTCGGCCTCTTCCAGGTAATGCGTGGTTAGGATGATGGTAATGCCCTTCTGGTTCAGCTCGGTGAGGAAACTCCACATGGAGCGGCGCAGCTCGATGTCCACACCGGCAGTGGGCTCGTCGAGGATCAGCAGGCGCGGCTCGTGGACCAGCGCCCGAGCGATCATCAGGCGCCGCTTCATGCCACCGGAGAGCATGCGTGCAGCCTCGTTGCGCTTGTCCCACAGGCCGAGTTGATTCAAGTACTGCTCGGCACGCTCCTTGGCCAGACGTTGTGGAATGCCGTAGTAGCCGGCCTGGGTCACGACGATATCGAAGACCTTTTCGAACTGGCTGAAGTTGAACTCTTGCGGTACTACGCCGAGGCAACGCTTGAGCCCGGAAGGGTCGCGATCCAGGTCATGACCGAACACCTCGACAGTACCGCCACTTTTGTTTACCAGGGTGGAGAGGATGCCGATGGTGGTGGACTTGCCCGCGCCGTTAGGGCCGAGCAGGGCGAAGAAGTCGCCCTCGGCGACATCGAGATCGATGCCCTTGAGGGCCTGGAAACCGTTGTCGTAGGTCTTGGTCAGTTGCCGAATGGACAGCGCAGAACTCATGAGGGATAGCTACTCAGCGATGGGAAGGCTTAGATAGGGTCCGGGCAGGACAATTGCAACCATTGGTTTCAGGGTAGCCTGCCCGCCTGCGGCCCAGGAAAAAAGCCCGCGAGACTGATGTTAACTATCGACCTCCTTCATGCATTGACGCGGCCTCTGCCTGCAGATCGCCGCGCAGGAAGGCCGAGCCCTCTTCGAACAGATGCGGATAGCACTGGCGCAGGTGGCCGAAGAACAGCTCCAGCGGCAGGTCGTCGAACTGACCATGGTCAGCCAGATACTCCACGTAGCGCGCCCCGTCGGCGTTGAAAGGATGGAAGACGCTGTCGCTGCGCCCATCGAACTCCAGCGGCTCCACCTTGAACATCTGGCACAGCGCCAGGTTGAACGCCGGCGTGGCCTTGACCCACTGACCTTCGATGAACAGCTCGGTGTAGCCATGCATGGCAAACACCTCACTGCGCAGCATTTCGATCAAACGCGGGGTGGACAGATGGTTACGCACATCGGCCAAGCCGATGCGCGCCGGTATCTCGCAATGCCTAGCGCAAGCCGCCAGCAACAGGGCTTTGGGCACGCAGTAGGACTCGCCGGCAACCAACGCATGGCTGGCCTTGAGCGTCTCGTGGTCAGGGCTGAACACGTAGGGGTTGTAGCGGATCTGATCGCGCACCGCATAGTACAGACTCACCGCCTGCGCGCGAGGGTCGCAGCTGGGGCCACGCGAAAGCTCTGCGAACTCGACTACCCTGGGGTGGTCACTATCCACGAAGCGGCTGGGTATAAGGCTGGACTGCATCAGGATTCTCCAAGGTGCTGATTCCAGTCTATCCAGCCCTGTCACGCCGGGTACACGACGATCCGGCCAAGCTCGCCGGCCTTACCGCCAAGGCCGGTCTCACGGAGGATTGCGCATGCTCGCTGTCTGGTTGCTGATTCTGTTGTTCGGCGTCGCCTATCTCGCCTATTCCCGCATGGCCGCCCTGCCCGCTCTGGGCATGGTCGCCGGTTACCTGATCCTGCTCGGTCTGTTCGGCAATGCACCCGGCTGGCTGGAACTGCTGCTCTGGCTACTGTGGCTCGGCGTGGCCATTCCCATCGCCCTGCCGGAGTTGCGCCGCAAGCTGATTACCGGCCCGCTGTTCGGCTGGTTCCAGAAGGTACTGCCGCCGATGTCCGCCACCGAGCGCGATGCCATCGAGGCCGGCACCGTGTGGTGGGATGGCCAGTTGTTCAGCGGCCGCCCGGACTGGGACGTACTGCTGAACTACCCCGCCGCCAAGCTCAGCGACGAAGAACGCGCCTTTATTGATGGCCCGGTGGAAGAGCTGTGCGCGATGGTCAGCGACTGGGAGATCGGCCAGCAGCTGGACCTGCCCGAAAAGGCCTGGCAACACATCAAGAGCAACGGCTTCTTCGGCCTGATCATTCCCAAGGAATATGGCGGCAAGGGCTTCTCCGCCTATGCCCACTCCCAGGTGGTAATGAAGCTGTCGACCCGCTCCGGCGACCTCGCTTCCACCGTGATGGTGCCCAATTCCCTCGGCCCGGCCGAACTGTTGCTGCATTACGGCACCGACGAACAGCGCCAGCACTACCTACCGCGCCTGGCGCGCGGCGAGGAAATTCCCTGCTTCGCCCTCACCGGCCCGCTGGCCGGCTCCGATGCCGGCGCAATGCCAGACACCGGCATCATCTGCAAAGGCCAGTGGAATGGCGAGGAAGTGCTCGGCCTAAGCCTGGCCTGGGAAAAACGCTACATCACCCTCGGCCCGGTCGCCACGCTGCTCGGCCTGGCCTTCAAGGCCTATGACCCAGACCATCTGCTGGGCGACAAGGAAGACCTCGGCATCAGCCTGGCGCTGATTCCCACCGACACACCCGGCGTGGAAATCGGCCGCCGTCACCTGCCGCTCGGCGCCGCCTTCATGAACGGGCCCAACTCAGGCAAGGACGTGTTCGTGCCGCTGAGCTGCCTGATCGGCGGCCAGGAGTACCTCGGCAAGGGCTGGATGATGCTGATGAACTGCCTGTCCGTGGGCCGTTCCATCTCCCTGCCCGCTGGCGGAACTGGCGCGGCGAAGATGTCTGGCCTGGTCAGCGGCCAGTACTGCCGCGTGCGTGAACAGTTCGGCGTGCCACTGGCAGCGTTCGAAGGCATCCAGGAAGCGCTGGCACGCATCGCTGGCAACGCCTGGATGATGGATAGCGCACGCACCCTCACCGCCAGCGCGGTAGATCTGGGCGAGAAGCCCTCGGTACTGTCGGCCATCCTCAAATACCACCTGACCGAGCGCGGCCGCGAATGTATCGGCCACGCCATGGACGTACACGGCGGCAAGGCCATCATCATGGGCCCGAACAACTATCTGGCTCGCGCCTGGCAAGGGGTGCCGGTGTCGATCACGGTCGAGGGTGCCAACATCCTCTCGCGCAACCTGATGATCTTCGGCCAGGGCGCCATTCGCTGCCATCCCTTCGTACTGGACGAAATGGCACTGGCGGGTCGCGAAGACCATGAGCAGGCCCTGCTGGAGTTCGACGATCTGCTGCTCAGACACGTGGGCTTCGCCGTCGGCAACGCCGCCGGCGCCCTGCTGCATGGCCTGACCCTGAGCCGCTTCGGCAACGTACCCGGCGACAACCTCAGCCGCCCCTACTTCCGCTCGCTGAATCGCCTGGCCTCGGCCTTCGCCCTGCTGGCCGACAGCAGCATGATGTTGCTCGGCGGCGAACTGAAGCGCCGCGAACGTTTGTCTGCACGCCTCGGCGATGTACTCAGCCATCTTTATCTGGCCAGCGCCGCGCTCAAGCGCTACCACGACCTGGGCAATCCAGAGCCGCTGCAACCGCTGCTGCGCTGGGCACTGGAGGAAAATCTCGGCCTCGCCGAGCAAGCACTGGACGAGCTGCTGAGTAACTTCCCAAACCGCCTGTTCGGTTGCCTGCTGCGCATCGTGGTGTTCCCTCTGGGACGCCGGCACAAGGGCCCGGACGACGAGCTGGACGCCGAGGTCGCGGCCATTCTCGGCCGCACCCGCGGCGACCCTGCGCTGGAGAGCCTGCTCGACGGCTGTTACCGGCCACAGGGCGCCAACGATCCAATCGCCGCACTACAGCAGGCGGTCGACCTGCTCGATGGCGCTGCACCGACCCACCGCAAACTGCACAAGGCACTCAAGGCCGGCCTGCAGTTACAGCCCGGCGAGCATGAAATCGATGCAGCCCTGCGCGAGCAGCAGCTGACTGCCGAGGAGGCCGAGCAGCTGCGCCAGGCCGAAACGGCGCGACGCAGAGTGATCGACGTGGACGACTTCGCCAAGGACGACATCAAGCTGAGCCGCGGTAAGGTCCGCTAAACCTCCCAGTCGGGACAGCACGGGCGCGGAGCCTTATACTCCGCGCCCGTTTTCGTTTTACAGGACATTCCTCATGGCCACTGCCTACCTCGACCACCATCTCGCCCTGCTCGCCCATCTGCGCGGCATCCTGGTCGCCCTGGGCGAGGCCGAGCAGGTGGAAGACGATACCCATGCTCTGTTTCTAGAACGCTTCGACGATCTGCTGGCACAACTGCCGGCAGATCCGGAGAGCAGCCAATACCTGGGCCAGGACATCATCAGCCAGGTCTTCCACCGCTACCCGCAGATCGCTCACCTGGTCCCGCGCGACCTGCTGTGGTTCTTTGGCGGAGATTGCCTGCATTTCATGCCAGATGAGGAGATCGAGCTGTTCCAGCGCCTCGACGAGCGCCGCTTCGAGGCCGAGGAGAACGACGAGCCGTTCGACTGGAACCGCGAGAAACAGCTACTGGCCCTGCCCCAGGACAGCGCCAAACACTGAAGCCCCACAACTGAAAAGGCCCGCTCGGCATAACGGCGGGCCTTTTTCATGAACGCATCTAGATAGAGATAAGACCCTGAAGAAGCAGACCGACTCAGTCGTAAATGTTCTTCTTCTTCCAGTCGTCCCCCTCCAGCCCCTTCAGTCCCTCGGTCAGCTCGTTGACCTCGTCTGGTTCGGGAGCCGTGTTCTCCAGCACCATGGCATTGGCCCGGGCCAGCAGCTCTTCTAGCTGTTTGAGCTGTGTCTTGTAGCGCTGAGGATCATTCTGCTTACGCAGATATTGCACGCCACGCTCATAAGCAAGCCGCGCCTGCCCGGGCTGCCCCTTTTGCAGATACTGCTGACCCAGATTACTGAAGAACTCGAAATGCAGCTGCACCAGCATATGGCGTATCTCGCCTAGCCAGCGTTTACCCTCGGCGGCTGGCAGCAGGTGCTCCTGGGCCGCTCTCGTGATCTGGCCGTGCAGATTCTCCAACAGAAAGCGTATTTCCTTGGCCTTGGCCTCGGTTGCTATCTGCTGAGGGGGGTTGCCGACCGGAATATCGTCTTTCTTGGCCACCAACTCGCGGAGCTCGGCTAGTCGACCCTTCAGCTTCGCATCCTGCTTATCAATGAGCAGGAGCTGCTCGCCGAACTGTAGCTCGAAGCGACTGAGCAACAGCTTCAGCGCAGGAGTGATCAGTTGCCCCGGCATGCTTTCGGATACATCGCGGCTACGGCGCATCCGATCATTCAGATCCGCTCTCAGCCGTGCCTTCTCCAACTTGCTGTTTTCCACCATATGGTTCACGTAACCAATGATGAACAGCACAACGATACCGGCAATTACCAGCGCGGTGATGACGACTGGAGACACCCTGAAACCTCCCGATGCGCTTCTTTTCGCCGAGTGTAGTGCCTTAGCCATCACGCTGATAGCCACTTGTCAGTTTCTACTGCGAAGTCTTTGATTTAAAAAAAGTTTTGATTGAGGGTTGACGCTCCATGAAAGGCTTCATAGAATGCGCGCCACTTTCAGCGAGTTGGTGAAAGCCAGTTAGGTGAAAGTTGGGATGCTGTTAAAAGCTCCTGGCCACGTCCCCTTCGTCTAGTGGCCTAGGACACCGCCCTTTCACGGCGGTAACAGGGGTTCGAGTCCCCTAGGGGACGCCATTGCGGGAATAGCTCAGTTGGTAGAGCACGACCTTGCCAAGGTCGGGGTCGCGAGTTCGAGTCTCGTTTCCCGCTCCAGTTTACGAAGCGCCGCTCACGGAGCGGCGTTTTGATTAGAGTTAAAGGTCGATGGCAACATCGGCTTGAAACACCGGAAAGCTGTTGTAAGCTCCGGGCCACGTCCCCTTCGTCTAGTGGCCTAGGACACCGCCCTTTCACGGCGGTAACAGGGGTTCGAGTCCCCTAGGGGACGCCATATTTGCGGGAATAGCTCAGTTGGTAGAGCACGACCTTGCCAAGGTCGGGGTCGCGAGTTCGAGTCTCGTTTCCCGCTCCAGTTTCACAATACGCCGCTCCCTGGAGCGGCGTTTTTGTTTGCACCTTGAATAAATAGTCCTATTGATTCAGCCGGCGCTCCAAACCAGATTGCGGCCAGCCGAACTCCGGTCATCCGGCGGCGAGCGAGAACGATGAACGCCTCCAGTCATCCACAGGATGGCCACCGTGCAACTGGCAGCATGCCTATGCGACAATCTCCCCGACGTCAGGCCTGAACCCCGCCTTTATTGCTCAGCAGCTCGGGCATTCCGTGCAAATGCTGCTCTCAACGTATGCGCGCTGGATCAATTCCACTTCGGACTGGTGCGAGCTGGATAAGCTCGGAACTGGTATCAGCTCAAACACAGCGCCTCTAAGTTACTGATAGGTAAACCCCTTGATCTCCACCGCAAATATCACCATGCAATTTTCCATGGTGTTTGGTGGTGGCTCATGTGCCGGATTCCGCGGCCTCCAGCCCACTGGGGCCACCTAAAACCACCCCAAAAACACTGCTTTGCCCCAAATTTTGCCCCAAGCTTTCGCTCCCTCCTCGCCCGTTCTGGGCAGACGCTCTCCCGAAAATCCGATCCGCTTTGCCAAGGGCGCCAGCTTCGCCATCAACGTTGACGCGCTGGATTTCCAACCACTGTCGCTCCAGCCAACACATCTCGGGTCACCACGCTCCCCGCGCCGACAATGGCATTGTCACCAATGCTGACGCCCGGTAGCACCATCGCACCGGCTCCAATCCACACGTTCTTCCCAATCGTCACGGGCCTTCCTGACTCCCAGCCCTGGGCTCGTAGCTCTGGTTCTCGAGGATGGTCAGCGGTGAGAATCTGCACGCCAGACCCGATCTGTGTGCCCTCGCCTATGACAACTGGATTCACATCTAGAATCACGCAGTTGTAGTTGAGAAACACGCTCCTGCCGATACGGATGTTGTACCCATAGTCGCAGTGGAACGGAGGACGGATATTTGCACCCTCGCCGACCTCGCCAAGCAGCTCAGTGAGCATCGCATGCCTCGTTGCAATGGATTCGGCGAGGGAGCTGTTGTACCTCACCATCCACTGGCATGCACGATCAGCATCGGCCTTGAGTTCGTCGTCAGCGGCGATATACAACTCCCCCGCCAGCATGCGCTCTTTCTGCGTCCGCTTCATGTCTCTCCCCCTGGGTTCGTTTGCTGCACCACGTGCGGCCCCATCTGCATCAAACGCTTGCAGCGATGCAGGCCTTTGTTTTTTCTGCCGCACGTACAAATCGACGTACAAAAACTTCTGTTTCTCCTTGCCCCTCGAAACGCCGACCGGTGATCTGGTTTGCTGACTTATCAGGCGATCAACCAATCACAATTGATACGGTAATCGAGAATTTCTATGAAACTAAGTGTGCAGCGGCTCCAGTTGGCTCTGGAGGGAAAGTACAGCGTCGCGGTGGAGGAGTAGGCGAGCACAACAATAGTTCGCTGCGTCACCCCTGAAGGAGCAGCAATCGCCATTAGAATTTTCAGCAGCCAGCAACTTCAGAATCAAGCGCTGGTTGACCTTGTTCTCGAAGATCTGGCTAACAGCCTTCGATAAGAGGCGATTCGGCCTTTTGAAGTGCGACTAATGTCGGGTGCCCTTTGGCCCCTGGCCAGCCTAAGCGAAGCGGAATATGCTTGGTTTAGAGCGTTCGGACAGGGTTGTCAGCAATGAAAGATTGGCTGTTGGTCTACAAGACGGCAGAGGGCATAGAACGGAAAATGGTGATTCAAGCAGATGCCATTCCAAAGCTAAAAGCCGTGGCCTGGCACGCCATCATGGATGCCTACGCACAGAACCCGCCCCATCCTCTGGGGAACCTCTCCGCAGAGAAGTGGCTGGAGAAATGCGGGATTGAGCTTGTTGACCTGATGCTGATCAGCAAGAAGAGCACTAAACGACTCCCAAATCTTGCAGCCCCTGAGCCGGATCAGTAGAGGGCGCCACCTCTACTTTGGCGAGAACCGGCCATTTGTCGTTCAGCTTCCGATACTTCTCCGGCGGTATGGTCGTGACGATGAACACTCGCTCTTGCTCACCTTCCCCTACCACCAGGCATTCCAAGGCCTCACCCTTCGGCACCTCGACCCACTGTGAAAGACGCCGACCTGTAAGGCCTGGGCTTGCGCGACCGACCATGAATCTATCGATCATGCCGTAGCCGCGTCTTGGCTGCAGATATGTCCAGCCCCCTGACTCGATGGTGCTCAGTCTGGCCCACCCGCCCTGCGGCCCCGCGCCTGCTTCTTTCTTGCGCCGGCCCCACTTGATCAGTCGAGACTCACCCGTATCGGCAAAAGTGACTGGTATTGCCGCATTGGTCGACTCGAAAATCACTTTGTAAACTCGGCCGTTGTGCCGAGCTTCGATACCGCTGCACATTGCAAGCGCCTCTTGATCGTGGCCTATTCTAATCGACACAACGTCGTACGGTTTCGGTCCACCGAAGCGACGAATAGCATGCAGTAAGGAGACCAATTCACAACAGCGCCAGCCTCGGGGCCTGGCCAGCATTCGAGATATCGTTTATGGATGACCTACTCGAAATACTTAAGCGCTCCTTCAACGGCGAATACACGGTTAGGCTGGAGGAGCGCGCCGATATGACGATTATTCGGTGCCATGACAAGGCGGGTATGGTAGTTGCCAGCCGCAGCCTAACCCAGGAGCAAAAGGCAAACCGCGAACTGGCCGCTCTGGTGATCGATGATCTGGTTTTGACAGTGACCCCAGCTTCTCTAATTTTGCTCCGGCCGTCTGTCCTCCTCCGCTCCGACGTAGTACCGGCGCCCGAAGGCACGGACGCCAACCCACATCACCCGACCAATCATGGTTGAGGTCCGGTCGAGGAGTGTATCCGGCCCTTGCACTCCTCCGCTCAGCCGTCCATCTTCGAGCCGTACCCGCAACGAACAGGCTTCGCCGTGACTCTCCCCGACCTTGCCGCCGGCGTTACCGGCCTGCTGCTCCTCGGCGGCCTGCTGATGACCCAGATGCCCAAGCACTGGCAGACCACCCGCGGCTGGCTACTGGTGAGCCTGGCGGGCATCCCACTGTTCTGCATGGCGCTCGCCATCATGGTGAAGGTGCCAATGCTGCTGTTCGGTGTGATGGGCTGGGCCTGCTTCCATGCCGGCCGCAACCCGAGATTCCGACGCTGATCAGTCGTCGGCCCGCATCTTCTCGATTCGCTTCCCTGCCATTTCAGTCAGCCGGTTCTTGATCACCAGCAGCCGGTCCAGCTCCGCCCGCTTCCGCTCTCCGTCCCAGCCGTTCTGGCGCACCATGTCCATGCGGGCATTGATCGTGCTGAGCTGCCGCTGCACGCCCCCCAGCGGCTTCCGGAGCGCCAGCACATCGCGCTTCTCTCCTACCAGCTCGCGGGCCTCGTCCATCTTGCCCAGCTCCTGCAGGCGCTTCACGTCCGCATACACCCGGCCGGACTCCTTCAAGCCCTCATAGAACAGCGTGCTGTAACGGTCATACGGCGCCGGCGCACCCAGGTCCTTGTAGAAGCGCCGGATCGGCTGGTATTCGTGCCAGCGCTTCGCTGGCTCGGACTCGCCCTTGGCAGTGCGCCAGATCGTATCGACCATCCCAGCGCCCCAGGCGCCGACCTGGCCGAGGTATCCCCCTATCAGGTGGTCGGCCTGCAGCGGCGACAGCGTGAAGTCGTCACCCAGGACCGACGTCGCCTCCGAAATCAGGTGGGCCGGCGCCGTGGTGGTGGCCCTAGCACGCAGCGTCGGGCTCACCCTCTCCATGCCGGCGCTCTCGATGGGGCGGCCGGTAAAGGCGTCCTTGTTTGAGTACACGTCGAGGGCTGGCTGGAAGGCCTGCGGTACCGGCGAGAACGCAAAGGTCTGGGTAATCATCGCCCAGAGCCGGTCGCGCAGCAGCTTGCCGTTGGCCTTGTCGTCCACCAGTTGCTCGGTCAGGCGCTCGGCCAGGGTACTGACGGCGCCCACCTCAAACGGTTTGGGGATGAAGAACGCCTGGTCGCCAATGCGGAAGAACCAGTAGCTGTCCTTCTGCCAGTCCTCGAGCTTCCGGTATTCCTCGTCGTCGTGGTTCGACAGATACAGCGCGATGCTGGCCAGCGCCAGGGCGCCAGTCACAACCCCGAATCGCGCGGCGGCCTGCTTGTCGCTCTCGGTTCCTTTGCCGAAAGCAACCAGCAGCGACGGTTTCACACCTGAGCGGTACAGCTTGTCGAGCCCCTGCAGGCGCGCATTCAGGAATGGCACCACGCGAATCAGGAAGCGCACCGCTGGCCAGGCTCCTTCCTGGCTGAAGTCCATCAAATCGCGCGCCTCGTAGGCTGCTCGGAGAGAACCCTTGTCTTGGTTTTGGACGAAGATCGCGGCGCGGTTGGCATTCTCGGCGGTGTTCGCAAACTCGTTGTAGGCATCCCATCCGGCCATCAACAGCTTCGGTACCAGTTTCGGACCATCCACCAGTTTGGCCCCGCGAAGGCCACGGCGAAGGCCTGCTTTCACCTCCTCCGGATCAGCGCCGTAGATATGACCGAAGCTGAAAGCGCCGCCGCTGGCGAGCATTCGAGCGCGAGTCTTTTCGTCCCGGAAGGACTTCACGCCGTTGAACATATTGGCGATCACGTTCTTGCTTACAGGCGAAGTGGCGGCCGCCTGCATCGTGTCTCGGATGTAGTTGGCAACGATAAATTGGAGAGTGATCGTCGTCATGTTGGTGAACACGCGCTTGAAGCCTGACATCACACGGACTGCCAGGTTATTCAAGCCAGGATCTGCCAGCGAGGTCAGTGCTTCGAACACCAGAGCGTCGTCGATCTGATAGAACACCCTCTGCCCGGCCTTCAGCACGAACGTCGATGTCTTCGGATCGCGGGCAGCCTCCGGCACCTCCTTGGCGATACCAAGCTGCTCAGCGTTGGTGATCGCTTGCTGGGCGGCCTGGTTCTTCAAGCTGGCGGTCAGCAGGTGGTGGAAGTTCATCAGGGTGTTTTCCAGCAGATCGTTCAGATTCTGCTTGCCGCCCTTCAGCTTCTTGTATGCCTCCTGCCGGGTCAGCCCCTTAGCAGCCCGCGGGCCGCCGGCCTTGGCTTCCTCGTCCATCACCCGATAGAACGGAACGTAGAATTCGTCGCGCCACATGGCACGATTCTCCGGGCTGATGATTCCGGTCTGCTCGGCGATGTCCAGCACGTCGTCCCGGTACTGCTGAAACTCGCGGAACACCTCGTCGTATACCTTGGCGCGGCTACGGCCATCGGCGGTGTTGCCCCGATTGATTCCCTGTAGCGCCGCAATGTCCTTGGCATCGAACAGGTTTTCCCGGCCCTCGGCGGCGAGCTTGGCCGCGCGGTTACCCGCGATCCACCCCATGAAGCGCTCTATCTCAGCGGCATCACCCAGGCGCGAGAACACCTCGCCCAGGCCCATGCTGAAGTCGTCGCGCATACCGATTACCTTCTGCTCGCCGTCCAGAATGATGCGGCCGTTGTGCATCATGGCATTGAGGGCGCCGGCGGCGGCAGGAGCCATACGCGCCAGCACCCAGGCGCTGGACGTGATCGAGGACTCTAGGAAGTCAGTCCCGTGCAGCTCCTCGTCCATCTCTTTCAAAGCGGCGTACTTATCGACCAGGCCCCGGCGAAGCTTGGTCATCAGGCGGTCTGTGTGCTCCCGATACCAGTCGATGGCGCGTTGGCGGACAGTGCGCGGCGCAATCTTGCGCAGAGCAGCTTGCTCGTCGGCATTCAGGTCAGGATGGGCATCAGCGACATGCGGCCGGCGGGCACCGGCCAACGAGTAGAGATTCTCGTCGGGGTCTACAGATGCTTCAGTTCGGGATCCATCGCCAGCTGCTGCTTGGCCCACTCGGAAGAGGCCTGCATCTCGCGCCGCAGCGATTCGATCTCGGAGTTGCTCAGGCGATAGCTGTCCCTTGTCGAACGTGAGGAGTGTTCGAGCTTCAGATTGGGTGAGGCCTTCGAAGCTGTAGCCGAAGGTGTCACGCCACCAGGGTTCAATGCTGCCGTATTTGCCACGGACTTCCGCCAGAGTGGATGGGTCAAGCGATAGCTTGCGGGAGTAGTTCTTACCGGTCAAGGCGATAGCCCCGAGCACCTGACCACCGTTGTCCTCGATGTGGGTCTTCAGCTGAGCCAGCGTGCCGCCCTGAGTCAGGGTGTCATCGATGATCAGATAGTCGCCCTTGGCCACCTTACCGGTGAACGTCGGCTGATTGGCAATGCGCTCCAGTGCACTCGACTGGGTGCGCCCGACCTTCTCTGCCTGCACGGGGGCGGTATCAGTCTGCAGGCCAAGACGCTGTGCCAGGACTTCCGCTGCCATCAGCGGAATGCGGTTCTTCCCAGCCCCCTCGACGGCCAACACCGGCACGATTCGCGGCTGACTACCTTTCGGGATCAGTGCGCGCACCTGCTCCACGAACTCGGGAGTCACAGCGTCACGGGCCACACGCAGGGCGGCAGCATCGTCGCCGGCCTTGGCTGCCTCATAGTCCGGGTGGTTGTTCAGGAAGCTGAGCGGGTGCGCCAGCACAGTATCCGGGAACTCTTCGGACCAGCCACGGCGGGAGTACAGCACCGCGCTGTCGGCATCCGGCTGCCCATTCTGCCGACGCAGCCACGCGCGCGACTGCTCGCCCAAGGCAAGGATGTCGGTATAGGTCCAGGGTACCTGGGGGAACATCTGGCGCAGCAGCTCGCGGATCTTCGAGAGCACGCGCTGCAGCATGGTCGGGCGGTCGCCGTCCTCAAGGAGGTGCGCGACCATTTCCTGTGCAACCAGTACCCGCTGCTGCTTGGCGTCCAGCTTTTCAAGCACCGACGCATAGGCGTCACGAATTTGGCCAATACGCTGGCGTCCTTTGGCCGTCGCCTGCTGGCTGGAGTAAAGCCGCTCCATGGTGGCGTCCAGCTCCTCGCCCAGCAGTCCACGAATACCGCGGTGTCCGACCTCCTCATGCACCGCGGTGTAGATCGCGTCGGCCAGGCTGCTGTGGTTGCTGGCCACCACGTAGGTTTTCCCAGAGCTACGCACGCCGCGCAGATCACCAGGCGCCACTCCGTCACGCTTCGCCCTGGTGCGGGTCGATAGTGGTAGGTCTTCGAAGTCCTGCACCACCTGCACGCCGGCTAGCTCCGGAGAGGCCTCCAGCGCCGCTCGCAATTGTTCCGCACTCACCTGGGCCCCTGAAGGACTGGCTTCGCCCTCGGAGCCCTGGCGGTAAAGCTGATCGTTACCGCCGAGTAGATCCTGCTGGCCGCGCGCGGCTGCCAGGTCCGCCGAGCGGCCTGATCCAGTAAGGGTGAAATCGGCGCGGTCGCGATCTGCTTGCGCCTTCTGGTCGGCCTGGCGTTGAGCCTCGGCCTTAGCCTGATCGGCCGCCCGCTGCTGGGCGGCCTGCTCCGTCAGGCTTTGCTCTGTCTGCTGATCGAGCTCGAACTGTCCGCCTTTACCAGCTTCTCGCTGGCCAGGTCGCGCAGGGTCTCGCTGTTGGCGATCTTGTCGCGCATCAGCTCCCCGTACTTGCTCATCACGGGCGGCGGCACCGGCTTGGTCAAGCGGCTGGCCGTCGAGGGCGTCCTCGAACTCACCGAGTTCTTGCTGTCGTTGCTCATACTCATCCTCGAACCGCTGGGCTTCTGCCAGCACCTGTTCATCATAGGCCTTGGCTGCCTCGTCGTATGCGCGAGCCTGCGCTGCGATATCGGCGCCGTATTCGGCCTCGATGCGAGCGTACTCTGCCTCGCGCTGATCTTCCAGCCGCGCCTGTTCATCCGCAAAGCGCTGAGAAATCTCGCGCTCCATCTGCTCCTGCTGCGCCTTCGATTCAGCGGCGAAATGCTTGCTGCCGTCGAGCTCGTCACGCAGCGCCTGCTGTAGCCACGGAACACCGCCCAGGTTGTCCATCTCGCCGGCCGGAATGTAGCCGTGCTGATCCAGCAGCGATGCCATATCGTCGATGCTGGTACCGGTCTTGTCGCTCCAGAGCGCACCAACACCAGGCACATGTCGATTGCCCTTGCTGTCGCCGGTAGTGTCCTGGCGCCATTCGGTCTTGAGCCCGCCCAGGCGGATAGCCGCCTGCAGCAGCGAATCGCGATCACGGTCCACCTTGCGGCGCGGCCCCTTGGCGACCTGCGGCTTGGACGGGCGCGCCGCTGGCACGGCCGGGGCCGCCGGCTTAGCCAGGTCACCGCCCTTCAGCCAGTCCTTGAACTCGGCCACAGGCATGGCCGAAACCTTGCCCACCTGCCAATCGGCGTCGAAGTTGCTGCGGTAGGCCTCCACCGCCGACTCCTCGTCGGGGTAGCCGAGCATGACCTTGTGCTCGTCGAAAGTGCCATCCTGCTGATTCAGCTGGTCGACGACGAACACCTGCCCGCTCTCCTCCTGCGGGCCTAGGTAGACGTCGACTTGCTCGCCGTCGGCGCCAGTGGTGCGGCGAATGTATCCATAGTGATCGCTCATGGTATGGCGCCACTCGGTTCCATCGGGGCCGGTACCGCTGCGCTCGGACCCACGCGGATTCTCGATGGACAGCTCCAGGCCGTGCACACGCACCTTGCCCTTCTTGTAGTTCCCCGCCTCGATCTGGGCGGCGGTCGGCGCCGGCAGCTCATTGGTCGGTGAGGTCGCCGCCTCGTTGGCCTTGGCGTCCAGGGGGCGCATTTCATGACGCACCTGTTCGGGCTCCAGGCGAATGGCATAGCCGCCTTCGACAGGGACTACTCGCGGCTGCCGGCCGGCAGCGCGCGCCTCGCGGAATGCCTTGCTTGCCTCGGCACCTTTAGGGGCGTCGAAGGGCTTGCCGTTGGCTTTGCGCAGTAGGTCCACCTGGGCGCGGTCACGCGGCAGCGCTGTCGGTGCTTGCTGATCCATTCCGCGCCCGCCAGGCACTTGCTCAGCTCGCACTTGGGGCGCAACGGGACCGCGCTGGGCGTTGCCCTCGCCATCCACCACGATGGTCTCTGGCGCTGGCAGCGCTGCACGCTCTGGCTCAGCGTCGATGGTCAGCGGGTCGCGTGGCTGCTCGGCCTGCTGCTCGCGGGCTCCAAGCTGCAGCTGGCCCTCCAGCGGGGCCGGCTCACCGCGCGGCGTCTGCTGATCCATACCAGGGCCACCGCCCATGTTGGCTGGGTCATTCTGCGGGTTCACCCAGGCACGGGCCTGCTGGTCCGGCTGCTGCTGGCCATCGACGTTTCGCACGGGGCCGGTGTCCTGCACATTGCCCTGGCTGTCGCCGTAGAACACCTGATCGGGAGCTGGAAGCGCAGCCAAGCCCGGCGCGGGCAATGCTGCGGGGGCTGGCTCCGGGGTAGCCTGCTGCTCGGTCTGAGGGCGCGCCGATGCCCGGCCGTCGCCCAGAGCGGCACCAACGCTGGCATGGCCAGCACCGCCAAGAGCTCCAAGCAGGGCGTCGCCGAATGTGTCTTCCGTCAGGTCGCGCTGTTCGCCAAGGGCGGAGTTTGTCGAGGCGCGGGCGGCCACGGTCTCGGCCACCTCTTGCACGCCTTCAGCTGGAGCGTCGAACGCCAGGCCAGCGGCCAGGCGCTTGCCCACACCACCACCGACAGCCTGCTGCAGCGGGCCGAGGGTGATCTGTGTTGCCAGGCCACCGAGAGCACCTACCGGGGCCGCACCGCTGAACGCAGCGTCACGCCCCATCACCATCAGTTCAGCCCGGGCCGCGAACTCGTCCAGCTTCTGCCGCAGGGCACGGTAGATCTCCGACGACTTCTGCAGCTCGGCGTCTGGGGTCTCCTGAATGCGTTGCTCGACTTCGTTGGCGGCGGAACCGCCAGCCTGCAAACCACCGGCCGCCATCATGGCGGAGGACTGGGCTTGCCCCGACTTGCCGCGGGTGGCGACCATCACGCCAGCCTGCGGTACGAACTGCCCAGTCAGACCCGCCATCTGCAGGCCGTAGCCAGCTAGCGATGGGGCTTTGCCCATGTCCCAGCTGGATGGATCGAGAACATCCCCGCTCGGGGTGCTATTCGCCAGGGCGTCCTGTGCCGCCTGCGTCTTCGTGCCGGCCAGGTCCTGGCCCTTCTGATCCAGCCACCCGCCGACAGCCCGAGCAGCGGGGTCGACCTGATCAGCGATCATCTTGCGGACACTTGGCAGCTCCGGCAGCTCGGTGCCGTCCGGCATCTTGTTGGAGAGGCCGTTGTCGTCAGGCCGAATCATGTCACCCAGGCCGCTGACAATTGCGCCGGTACCTTTCAGCGCACCAGCACCGACTTCCTTGGCGTAGTCCATCGCCTCGATGCCGCCCTGCTCCTCGCCTGCCTGGCCGATGGAGCCCATGGAGTCTTGATCGAACAACTCGCGCGCACGCACCTCCATGCCTGCCGGCACGCGCGGCAGCACCACGTCTTCGAAGTAGAGTTGGCGGGCGCGCTCCTGGCGCTCAGGATCCAGCGAGCGGAACTGCTCACTGGTGGCCACCTCCGCCCAGCGGCGAGGTTGGCGGGTTTCATTCTGCATCGATGCCTCCCGGCAGTGATGTGGTCAGGGCTTACCAGAGCCCCATTTCGCGAATCTCGCTGTCAGCATCCGATCCCTGCTCGCCACCTTTGGCGGGCGCGGTGGCGTTGCTGGGAGCCTGCTGCTGGCCACCATTGAGGCGGTCGTACATGTCTAGGCCTGCCTGGAACGCAGCATCAGCAGATACCGGGTTTTCGGCCATTGGGTCCTGGCTGCTGGAAATCATCTTCGCATAGTCCAGGGCGAAGTCCTGGCGGCTCTTGCTCTTGGCCCCGCTCGCCATATTCCACGCTTCTTGTGGGCTACCGGCAGCTCCACTCTCCAGCAAGTACTTAGCCGTTTGCACCATCGCCGGCGCACCCTTCTCGTTGAACTGATCGATCAGGCCCATATGCCGCCCAAAGGCCAAAGCCTTCTCCTTTGTGCCTGAGCTACGCAGGACCCCTGACAATGTTTTGTTCGCCGCAACGCGGTTGACCAAATCCTCAATGGGAACCTGCAGCACTTCATCGTCCTCGGCTGTGCTGCGATTTTTAGTCATAGGGGCGCGGTAGCTCTGGCCATCCTCCCGAGTGACCTCCAGTTCGAAAGCGACTGTGCCCTCCTGCTGCCCTGGGTACACGCCAACAATCCGCTTCTTGCCGCCCTCCCCGCGCTGAAGGTACGGATCGAACATGAAGTTCATCGCCTCCAGTGACGCTGGGTCATTGGCGTCCGCTGGGTCATTCGGATCGAACACCTTGGCCGCCTGAGCAACTGCGGCGTCCATCCGCGGGTCGGCAATGTGGTTTGGTGCCAACCAAGGATTTCGCTTGAACGCCGCAATCTCCTCTTCGCCAAGCTCCATGCCTTCGGCGATCTTGGCGTATCCGGCGCGCAGGATCTGCATGTCCTGATCCTTGTTGCGCTCCTGCACCCGCATGCCCAGCTCTCGCTCCTGCAGGCCAAAGCGGCGATCATCGGAACGCATCTGCCGCTCGAACTGGCGGTCCTGCTGTTGCAGGCGGCGCTCGTCCATCTGCGTTTGCCGATCGAATCGCTTTTCCTGCAGCCCCATCTGCTGCTCGTCCAGGCCAAAGCGGCGCTCCGCCAGCTCTCGATGCGCCACCATTTCCCGGTCCCGCATTTCCAGACCGCGGTCCTGCAGATCGATCTGCCGGTCCCGGTCTTCCTGCGCCGCCTGGCGGGCGTTGTAGTTGTCCATCAGCTGGAAGCCTTCCCGGAAGCCGTCCCAGGCCCCGCGTGTATCAAGTCCTGCCATGTTGCCTCCCGGCAATATGCGCGCCTGTGGCGCAGTTACATGAACGATCCGGCGATCAAGCCGACAGCCGCGCCGATGGCGGCGCCCCAGGGACCGCCCGCTGTGCCGTAGCTCGCCCCGATGGAAGCACCAGCCATTGCGCCCGTCGCGGTCATACCGACCTGGGCCTGTCGGCGCTGCGACTCCTGCTGTTGCTTCTGCTGCTCGGCGAGCGCCTCGGCCTCCTGCTGCTGGCGGGCCAGGTCCTGCATTCCCTGCAGCGCCTCGTCCTGCATCTGATTCTTCATACCCAACAGTCCGTAGGACATGACTTAACCTCCCTGGGTCGATAGCTGGCCGGTGTTCGGAACATTCTTAAGGCCCATGCCGCCAGCGAGGATCTGGTCCTGCAGATCGCGCGCGGAGATCTGGGCCGCGTTGAATGCGCCCGCAGAGTCAGCAGCGCGGCCGACGCTCATCTTCCGATTCTGGGCGGCACGCTGTGCCGGGCTGACGTTCGCGCCCAGGCTCTGCTGCTGAAGCTGCAGGCCCTTGGCCGTGTTGTCGTAGGTGGTCTGCATCGCCGTGCTCGCCATCTGTCCTTGCCGGGCGGCGAACCCGGTGTCAGTCGACAGCGCTGCCAGGCGCTCGACATAGGGCTGGTACCGGGTTTTCCAGTCCTCCCACTGCGCCCGGTACAGGCGACCGAGAACCCGCGAAGCACCCTGGTCGCCCGAGTTCACTTCGTTCGGGTTGACGTAGAGCGGGTCGGAGGACGGCGCGGTAGACGGCTGTGTCACCAGCGGCTTGGCCTGATTGTTCTCGTCGAGGAACATGCTGCTCATTACATGTTCCTCACGAATGCGGAGTTGTTATAGAGCCCCTGGCTCTGCCCCTGCATGTTTGGTGCTGCCGGGGTGCTGGCCTTCATCTGGCCAAGGCCGTAGTTCGTCGCCGCACCAGCAGCCGCGCCGAGCAGCTGCAGGTTGGCCTGCTTCCGGTTGAACGATGTGACCGAGTTGCTGCGGGCGTCAGCCGCCGCAGTGCTTGCCAGATCGCTGAGACCCGCCTGCGCCTTGGTGGACTCGCCTGCCCCCATGGCCATGATGTTCTGCAGGCCTTGGACCTTCTGCGATGTCTGCTCGAACTGAGCGCGGCCGAGGGTTTCCCCGCCGCCCTGTGCTACCGATTGGGTCAAGTCGCCCATGGTGCCCTGGTAACGCCCGCTCGACGGATCGACGCCTGCCTGGCCGAGCTGCAGACCCACCTGCTGGCCGAGCTCACTCTGCTCCGCCATCGTCTCCTGATTAACCCGCCCCGCCAGGTAGCTCATGCGGCCGGCGGAATCCATGTCCTCCACGCGCTTCATGTAAACGTCTTCCAGCGGCGCGAGCTGCTGCTGGGCAAAGTTCCATTTCTCAGCCGCGACCTGAGCCGCCATCTTCTGCTCTGGCGTGTCCTTTACCTTGTTGTCACCGCCTCCGCCGCCGCTCATGCCGAAACCCTCCCTGCGCCCAGGTCGTCGATGTACTCCTGCAGCGTGTCTTCGTGGAAGTGCCGGCGCACCTCTTCACTGACCTGCTGCATCCAGGCGCTGCCGCCCACCAGATAGGTGCACTGCACCACCAGGCTCGTAAGCTGATCACGCAGCACGAACGCCAGACTCTGGCCGTGGTGATCGCCGGCACGCTCAAGGCGCACGCTGTCGCGCCAGTCCTGAAGGGCACCGGCCATCAGAGGTCGCAGATACAGATCGTTGGCCCGATAGAAGGGATTGGCCGGCAGCTCGATCATCGCCTGCCAGAAGGCTTCGTAAATCGCGTCGTCAGTTACAGGGCGATCCCGGTCGACCAGATCGTCCAGGGTCTGAGAAATGCGAAACAGGGTCTCGCAGAAGTGGATCGGCGCGGCCTGATCCTGCAGCACTCGATGCAGAAACTCGCGCTCATTTGGGCGTGGCATCGTTGTCTCCCGACAGTGATGGCTGTGTGTAGTTTACCGCCTACTGCGGCTTGGGAAACCGGTCTTTCACGGTCTTGATCATGCTGTAGAACGGCTCGGCCTTAGCCGTCTGGCCGCTGTCCATCGCATGCCATAGCGCGTCCAACTGATCACTGATATCGGGGTACTCCTGTTCCCGTCGCTCCCGGTAGTTCGCTCGGTGCCTAAGCTCCAATGGCTATGCCCTCCCAGTCTAGATACGGCGGGTGCTGGACCCGAATGGTGTAGGTGCCCGGTAGGTCGAACACCAGGCGGATATCGGTCCCGTCTGCGGTGTAGGTGCTGGTGTCGATCGTGATCAACGCACCGGCCGGAACGCCCCGCAGCACGCTGCCATCGATGCGTGCCGGCAGCGCCGGCCTGGGCATCACACGCTCGCCCTGCACATAGTCCAGACCGAGACGCCCGGTACCCTGTACCAGGCGCATTCCCTGCGGTGCACGTTGCATCTTCAGCTCTTCGTCCGTGCAGGCGCCGGTCATCACCACCAGCCCGGCAGCGTCCGCCATCACATAGTTGATCATCGCTTCACTCCAAGCACGGTGATCGCGCAGCGCATATCGCCGACGTGTTCGTGCGCCCCGATCTTGAATGTGTACTCCTGATTCGCCGGGATCTGCACCACCACCGCCATCGCTCCTGTAGTCGCCTGAATCGGTGTCTCGGTGGCCACAATGACGGTCTCGCCCGACGGGGCGATCATGTACAGGCTGACCGGCTTGGACTGCCGGCCCAGGCCCTGGGCGAACGTGCCAATCATCACGACCTTGGTGATCACCGGGGAAACCATGGTGATCTGGGCGAAGTAGAAGCCGTTCGCCGCACGCGGAATCAGCACCGCTTCGTCTGCGATCTTCAGCGTGTCGACAGCCAGGTCCTTGATGTGGGCGCGATCAATGGTCGCATCCTTGATGTGCGCGGTGTCGATGAACGCCTTCTTGGCATTGAGGTAGGCGGCGAACAGCTCGTCCACTTCGATGTAGTCGGCCTTCAGCTTGCCGGCAACGCTGGTGACTGGGAGCCCTGCTTTGTCGAAGATCTTGCCGAAGGTGATCGGCCCCAGCTGGCCCTCCTGAATCGAGGCCTCACGGATGAACGCGCTGTCGATGTAGACCTTGCCATTGACCACCATGAAAGGCTTTACGGCCGAGGAAGGCACACCAGGGCGAGCGATCCAGAAACGATCAGCCAGGATGGCGAAATCCGCCACCGATCCGTTGTTGTAGGCGCCGAAGCCGCTGATGTACCCGTTTACGTTGAGCTTGAGCGTGTACTGGGCGGAGAGCCCCTGTACTACCTTGCTCTGCTCCTCGATGGCTGTCTGGCTCCACTCGATCCCTTCCAGGCGATCACGGAGCGCCTGTTCCAGCTCAGACTCGCCAAGCTGGCCGGACAACTGTTCCAGCAGGTACCGAGCATCGGGCAATGGTATGGCGTATGTGCCAGCGCTGGAGTTGAGCGGCCCCTCGACGTCCGACTCCGACACGAAGGTGATCCAGTAGTAATACCCCTTCAGCGGCACAGGCTCGCTCGGTTCGTCGGGGTTGATTGGTGCCGGCGCATCCTGCCGCACGACGTCGGTGTAGAAACCGCCTGCCCCCTCCTGGCCGATCAGTATCGCCTGGCCGAAGTTGTCGGTCTCGGAGCGATAGATGTTCGTGTAGCCGTGATTGCCATATGTCCCGTGCGGCATATCCCACGACAGGTTGATCATGCCGAAGAACGAGCCCTGAGCGCTGAAGCCGGTGGGCTTCGGCGGCACTGTCATGTCTGGCGGCGTGTCCGGCACGATGATGTCGATTCCACCGTCAGGGTTGCCCGGGACACGGAGTTTGATCATCCCGTTGCTCACCAAGTCGCGGTAGGTAAGCTTGCGGTCCAGGCTATCGCCGCGCGAGCCTTCACCGGTTTCGATGATCTCCATAATCGCCTGGAATAGAGGCCGCATTTCGCTCGGCACCTTTGGCGATAGCGGCGGCAGAGTCCGCCTGCGGTTCGTTGCCTGCATACTCACCTCACATCAGCTCAGATGGCGACGTGGCCACCTGCACCGAGAACACTTCGTTGGTACCCCGCACCTCTACCGCCCACTCACGGACGTGTGCGTAGCCGGCCGGCAGGCGGAACAACTGCCGGTCCTCGATCTGCATCATGGCCACCACCTCGCCTTCTGCCAGCAGGCGGAACTCGACCGGGTAGCTTCGGGCAATCACCTTGGCGCAGGTGAAAGATCCACCTGGTGGGAACTCGAATGTCTTCGAGCGCCAGATCATCGACATTGGCAGACCGGCGCCCCAGGCCTTAACCACCCGCTCGCTGATCATGCACAGGCGGTCATTCAGCAGGTCGTAGTAGCCGCCGCTGGCCATCAGGTCGTAGAACTCGAAGCCGTCGGCCGGGGTGAACGCGAAGGCACCGTAGATGCCACCCACCAGATAGAACGCGATATAGCGGCCGTCGTAGCGGTAAGCGTGGATGCTGGCAGGGTTGAGCGCCTGCCACTGCTCGCGCGACATCGCCTGCGCGGTAATGACCTCGGCCTCTCGCCCACCAACGGCCACCAGGCCGCTGTGCGAGGCGTAGATGGCGAAATCACCCATATCGACCAGTGACCGCCGCGAGACGCACGGCTGGTCAACGTCCAGCACCATGTCCGCCATCGCCGCCGGCGAGGAGCCAGTTACCAGATGCGGGCGACCACGGGTCGCCACCACCAGGCCGGCCGTGGTGCTGACCACGCCCATGATGTCGTCGGAGAAGGCCAACTGATACGAAACCGGCCAGGCGTGCGGGCGGTAGCTCTCGCTGAAGCACAGCGTGTTCTCGAAGTGCCCCGCCAGGAACCCGCCAGGCAGGGAAGTCAGACCGACCATCCTATCGTCGGGCATGTCCCACTCCAGCGACTCAAGCGCCACGCTGAGACTGGCACTGGGCACCACATCGAAGTAGGAGCCGATGGCCGCCGGCAGCTCCGCCACCAGCATGTAGGTTCCCGCCTCGGCACGGTACAGGCGCTTGGTCGTGATGTTGTGCGCACCTGCTGGCAGATTCGGCAGGTTGACTTGCACTCCACCGCCGGCCGGCGCGTTGCTCACCATGTCCCAGCGCAAAACCGGGTCGCTAGGATCGGACGGCGGCCCCTCCTCGCCAAATCGGCTGACCAGCGTGGTGACGTAAACCGCCTGCACGGCGGTAAGCGGGTACTGGTCGCTGCCTACCCGGTCGTTCGGTGTGCTGACGAAGGTACCGCCATTCGGCGACGGCACACCCAGGCGAAGCGAGGCGCTCGGATACGGGCCGGAGCCCTGAGTAACCATGCTCAGATCGCCCATCTTGGGCGGACCGTCGCCGGTCCAGTACACCCGGTGCCAGTCGTCGTCGGCGAGCGGCGACTTCACGGCATGCACGATCTTGTTGTTACCCCAGGCAAACCAAAAACCCTTGCCGTTGTTGCCCTCCGGATACAGAAACAAGCTGCTCGGGCTCACCATGAGTGGCAGTCCTGCGACGGTACCCAAGGCGTTCTGCGGCTTCAGGGTGCCATGCTTCAGCGTCAGGTTGCGCGAGGACGTGGCGTTCTGCTCAGGCAGCAGGCGCGGATCAACAATGGGCAGCTCGCCGCGGAATGCGGCCAGGGCGATCTTCATGGCCACCCCGCGTCGAGCATCGAAGGCTCGAATGTACCCTCGGCAAGCTCGCCGAGCAGCGTAGCCTCGCGGTCAAAGCACGCCTGCACATGAGCACGCACCGCTCGGGCGACGGCCATGATCTGCGGGGCCGCAAGTTCGATGAACCCGCCCGCGGTCTTCCATTGCATCACATAGGCAGGGTCGACCAGTGTTTCGAGAGCAGCGCCGGCAATGAGCGTCTTGCTACGGTCGTCGGTATCGACGTGCATGCCCGCGACCTCGATGCCACTTATCTCCACTTCATAGCGCTTGGCTGCGATAGCCGCGGGCCAGAATGCTTCCGGTGCCGGGATTACGGACCAGCCGCGTGCCGCCCGACCGCCATCGATCATCAGTTCACCAGGCACCAACTGTTCACCAGGCTGCAGAACCGGTTGAGCATCCCACTCGACCACGGCATAACCCAACTCTGCGAGCGCATCTGCCGGTAGGTCAGGTGGGAGTATCAGGTGTCCATGCTCAGCCCGGAACTCATGCTCAGGCAGAACGGAGCCGGTCAATAGATTTGCTATTTCCATCTGCTTTTACCCTGCAAGTTTAAGTCGGACGGCGCCGGACTGGCCGGCAAGAGCGATCTGTGTGTCGGTAGCGCCTTGCCCACCACGGCCAGCGTTAGACGTGCCGTATGGCCATGCGGACGCCACTGGTACCGGATTTCGAGTGTTCCCGTTGCCGCCAGGCAAGCCACCGAAGCCTTGACCGCTGTGAACGATTGCCGGCGCTTGGTAGTAGGACGTATTGCCTGACTGTCCCGATGTCGGTGACGCCGACTTGTTACCCGGAGCGCCACCGGCACCAATGCGGACACTCATCAGCCGCTGGCCGAGCGTGACAAACGCCTGCGTATATTCGGACCGCATCCCCGCTGCACCTGAGTTCAGGTAGTAGAAGGGGTCCATGCCACCGCCGCCACCGCCGCCACCCACCTGCTCGATCGACCATCGACCAGGCCAGGGCACAGCGAAGTTTGTGTATAGCGTGCCAGTGGCATCGACGGTGCCAGTAACGCCAAACCCTCGTGCCGAGTCTACGGATCCGACCGTCATGCCAAGAGGCTTTGGCCTGAAGAACACTCGACTAAGCATTAGGCCACCCCAGAGTCGACAAGCATCGCGTAGATGGAGCTCCGGCCAGGCATGCGATAGAACATCAGCAAGTCGCGCGAGCCTGTCGCGTTGTTGAGCGTAGGAGCGCCGCCACCGCTCCAGACTGGCGTCAGTGCTGCGCCGTCAAGCTGAAACGCAACTGTCTTCCGGCCACCTCGCAACAGCTCAACGTGCCAAGTAGTCACCTCAGTGGCGCTGACTGGCACGCTGGTAAAGTTGAGGGTCAGTGCGCCAGTCGCATTGGCTGCGTCCATCGACGCTGAGAAGAACCGCCCTTCACCGATGTTGAGCTCTACGGTTTGAGCTGCACTCGTCGCCACTGCCCCAAGATTGGTTACCTCCTGGCCAGCGCCGCCTGATGAGCTCTCAAGTGCCTCAACTCGAGCCGGTAGATCAGAGATTCCTAGCGCCTCAAGGGCGGTCACCTTCGTTGCGCCCAATGAAAACTGGCTCGCCGAGGTGTGCCCGAATGCCCAGTCTCCATAAACCGGCCCAGCACGCAGCTGCCGCTCAAATACGCTAACCACATCGCTGGAGCCCGATACCGGCCGCGCGATCTGCCGCACCGCGGCTGAACTGTACGGGAGCACCTGCACGATGCCTGGCAGACCATTCGGGGCACCTGGCGTGCTTCCCCCGTAGCCATAGAGCCCAGCGGACAGGGTTAGATCGTTCAGGGTCGAAAGCATCCCGTTGACCAGCGCGGGCGAGCCAATCCCGAAATCGCCTCTCTTCAAGAACTCCGCAGCCGTACCGGCAGTGAAGCGCGCTTCGATCAGCGTGCCATCCGGCCAGACATACGCCCCGGACAACTCTTGGTTTCGCTCGATGGTCAGTGTGGCGCCCGAGCGAGCGGTAACCTTGACGATCTCCCAGCGCACCTCATTGCCGTTGGCATCGAAGCCCACCAGTGTCAGCAGGAAGAACTCGCCGGCGGCCAGCACCGGCATCCCTGCAGCACTGGCGACCACCAGCACCGTGACCGAGGCATTGATGGCGCCAACCAGCGCGGAAGCATAAGTGTTGATGTACAGCTGCTTCATAGGTCGCGCACCTTGCAGGTCAATTCGTCTTCGAAGATCTCGCCGCCGGCGGTCTGGACCTTCACGGTGATCTTGTAGGAGCTACCGTCCTCGCCCTCGCTGACCCAAAGGCGCACGCGGCTTCCATTCACCAGCGTTGGCACCACCACCAGGCCAGCCGGGTCCACGACGCAGGACATGACGGCAGATACCTCGTCGCCGTCATCCAGCGCATCCGCATAGGTAATCGACTTGCTCAGTCGCTCCGCAGGCTGCTTCGGAAAATTCCCAAGCTTCATTCATCGTCTCCATTCACGGACTGATTCCGGCCGAGAGAACGCGCGCTCGACATCAGGTCGGGCAAAGGTCTCTTCGGCGGGGTCTTCAGCATTGGGGTTGAGGTATGCGTCGGACTCGGCCAGAACCTCGATAACGGCCTCCCCGGATATCAGCCGGCGACGCACGCCCGTGGCCTCCATGTCCAATGTGATCCGAGTAGAACCCTGTCCAAGCGCCACCCGGGCGCCGTCCAGCTCGGTGTCGATACTGGTGATCGATGCAGCCAACTGCGGGAAGGTGCGCTTGTAGCCCGTTGCCTGAGCAAGCAGCGAGAGCACCGCCCTGCCTTCGCCGCGAACCAGAATGGCCCCGGCAGCTTCCGCCAGTAGCCGCACCGCCGCGCTGCCTTCAAAGCGGCGCTTAACGTGGAAATCGCAAGCCATGCCGAGGGTTGTTACTGCCTCACCAGCCAGCGTCGGCTTGATCAGCGAACCGCGGCCGACGCCCTGCAGCTCGAAATCCAGCGAGCCGATAAAGGCCTGCCGGATCATGCCGCCGTCCTGGGCAATCAGGGCGATAGGCGCAGCCCCCGCAAAGCCGATGTGCCGCACCCCGCCGGCATCGATATGGGAGGCTTCCAGGCCGCCCTCCATCCGGATCGGTGCAGCGGCGGCAGTGACCCGGCGAATTGCAGATGCAGCTAGACGTCCCTGCAGCCCCGTCTGCGCCGTACCGCTGCCGACCACACGCTTGGCGCCGTCCAACTCAACCTGCATCGGTCGGATAACGGCGCTGCCCTCGATAAAGACGACGCCGACGTGCCCTTGCAGCTCCAGCTCGATCAGAGCCGCACCGAAGCCCTGCACTACCCGGGAGTAGTACAGATCCGCTCCGACCTCGAGCACCGCGTGCCCGACCCCGTTCCGGACAACGGTCTGCGCAAGCTCAGCTCCCAGCGAGTGCTCCCATTGGCCATCGGCATGGCGGATCGCACTCGCAAGGAACTCACCCTGCAGACGCACCGCGGAATCACCGGCACCATGCACGACTCGCGTCGCAGCAAGGCTGGTGAGCACCTGGGCGACTGCCTGACCCGAACCAAGGACAGGCAGGCGCCTGCCCCCATTCAGCCGGCGTCGATTGAGTGCAGAACCGTTCAGGCGCACGGGCTACCCCTTAGCGGGAGATCAGGCGCAGGGCGCCCGGAATCGCCGAGAAGATATCGGTTGGGTCGATGTTCTTCGGGGCGGTCAGCGGTGCATGCGCCCACATGTTGCCGCCAGTTGGGGCATCCCAAATGCTGAAGTGGGTAACCTGCACCGTTGCCGCGCCATTGTTCGCCGGGAAGTTCAGCGTGTTGGCGTTGGTGATCTGCTTGCCGCCGCCAGCCTCGTCCGCGGATGCGGTCCACGCGGAGGACAGCGGGGTGCCAACGGTCTGGCGGACATAGGCCGGCCAGGCGACCACGCCTACTTCGTTCGGCAGCGCAGCGTCGGTCGGGTCTGCAGTGTGCAGCGCCACATAGAAGCCGGAAGGCATTGGTAGCTGAGTGCCACGGAAATGCTCGAGCAGAGAGGATTCAAGAAAGTTCGATGCAGCAGACATAATCGGCCCTCCCGGGCTGGATTGGATTGGGTAACGCGGTCAGACGAAGCGCGGGACCTGCATCTGCAGGCTTCCACGCTGATGCCCAGCCGTGGCGAGGTGCCTCGCTTCGGCTTGAGCAGAAAGGAACTTCATGCTGTAGAAGTCGGCCATGGCCGGGTCGCGCCATGGTTGGGGCATGAGGAAGAGCTGATAGCGCGCACCGTGCAGGACTGCCTCACTCCAGCGGGCCAACAGCGCGGCCGGCATGTCACGCCCCAACGCAGGTCGGCAGACAATGCCCCCATCCAGTTCGTCAGCGGCCGGCGAGACGTGAAAGGCGACAGTGGCGGCAGTTGGCTGCCAATAGTCGATGCCCGCGCGAAGCTCCCGAACGCCGTCCTTGAGCCGGAAGATGCGCAGAATCTCTGCGCCGGGGGCCGCCTCGATCTCCGGTTCATCGGAACGTGCACCCACGACAACCGGACTATCCGTGTGCACCCAGGCATTTCCTTCGGCACACAGCTCGCGCTGAGCCCAGCGCAACTGATCCCGCAGGGTGGCCAGAGGGCAGCCCGGGAACTCCGGCTGCAGGAGCTGACACAGGTCCGCGATCTTCATACCGGGGCCTCCGCTACAGCGCCGCCCAGGGCAACCACGAAGGCGCCGTGGTGCATGTTGGCCCGCGCCATGTTGGCCTGGTGCTCGGCATCCTTGCTGAAGGCGCGGAACAGCACGTAGTCCACCAGCACTGGGGCGTAGACGTCGGGATAGTTGAGCAGCTCCGTTGAACCGTCCGAGGCCTGCGCCGCCCCGTGCGGCTGTGGCGGCACGCTGTAGATGATTTCCAGGCGAACCGCATCAGTCGCAGGCGGATACACGTAGAACCGCAGCGGATCGGCTGCTGGCTCGTAGATGTAGTGCTCGACCGTTATCGAGGCTGGCTCTCCATGCCACCCGCGTCGGGCCGCATCCAGGGAAGCCCGCGCAATGCCCATAACAGTCATCCCGCCAGAGCCGGGCGCCGTGTTCCTTACGACGTCCAGCAGGCGAACAGCACCGGCCGGCAGGGACTGACGAGTACCCGAAGCACACGGGAATTCGGTCGTGACCGCTCCCACTTCCGGACGCAGGGCAAGCACCGCCAGATACCCCTCGTTGAGCCAGTCCAGCAGCTCCAGGGTCGTCCAGCGGATACCCGCGCCCTTCTCCTGCAGGACGCGCCGCGCCCTGCTCAGCACCTGGCCGACGGTGGCTGGCATGGCTTAGTACACCTCTTCCATGTGGCTAAGCTTGGCTAGCTCCGGAGTCCAGACGAACTCTCGGCCGTTCTCGCGGTTGCGCAGCAGGCGGTTGGCCGGTGCCGGCTCCTCGTCGAACCAGTCCTCCTCTTCCTCCTCAAGCTCAGGAGGCTCTGGCAGAACCTCCAGCGTTCCGGGAGTCGTTTCCAGCAGCAGCCCACCTACTACGGCGGCGGGTACAGCCGTCGGTGCAGGCACCTCGGCCACCGGTTGCCCGACTGGCTCCTTGGGCGCGATTTCGCCCTGGCCGCCAAGGTCGGAGGGCTGTTGCAGCGGCTGGCTGGTGTTGCCACCCTGCTGCTCCTGCTGCTCCTGCTGCTCCTGCTGCTGCGCATCGTCCTGCTCTTGGTCGGCGTCGGGATCCAGATCGGCGCCGAGGCCCGACAGCACGTCAGCGCGCAGATCCTCCAGCTTGCGGCGCTTGTCCAGATCAATGCTGAGCTCGGCTTTCACCAGCGCTTCCAGCTCGTCCTTGGTCTTCGCAGCTTTCACTGCGGCGATCAGTTCTTGCTCGTTCATGGATGTTCTCCGGATGAACGAGAGCCGCCCAGGGGCGGCCCCCGGGCTGCTTAGCCTTTGGTTGCGTACAGGTGACCCATCGCCTTCGGATCGATGCACTTCGAGCCGTAGACGTTCAGGCCGCGCACCAGCTTCCCGAAGTCCTGCGGGTTGGGCAGGGTCTCCATCTGGGTCATCTGGCTGGCGAAGGTCAGCGCCTTCTTGTGGCCGAACTGGATGTGGGTGCACTTCTTGTTGCCGGCAGCAACGTCGTTCACCACCGACAGGTTGTTGCTGTTGTAGACCGTGAAGCGGTCCAGCACGCCCAGTTTGCCGTTACGGATCACCGACTGGGCATCGCCCATGATGCCCGCGTCGCGCAGGTCGGACTTCTTCAGCATGCCGGACATCCAGGCCGGCAGGATGATCCAGCGGCCGGTTTCCGGCACGTTCTGCTCATCCAGTACAGTCGCGCAGTCGACCAGCAGATCCAGCACGGTGGCCTTGGTGACGACCACCGGAGCACCCGCGGCGCCCAAGTTGAAGCCGCCACTCTTGGCGCCGGCGTTGATGCCCGAGTTCTCGGCATGCGCGTCGGCATAATGCTTGGCCAGCAGGCTGGTATCGATGGCGATCTTCATCTGCTCGCCGCCATCGTCGGAAAACTCGTCCATGAGCTTGATGTCGGCCTGGTAAGCGTCGACATCGTTGACCTCGAAAGCGAAGTACTTCGCCTGGTCAATCTGCAGGGTCACCTTGTCGGAGGTCGGCTTCTCGTAGGTGAGGCCGCCACCGATCTCGTAGTCCTTGATGACGATGTTGGGCACGGTGCGAATTTCCACCGAGTCGCCCTTGCTCTTGATCTCGCCCTCGTAGTCGGTGTTTGCGATCTCACCGAAGACAGTGGCGGAGTAAAGTTTTTCGACCAACTTGCCCGACCAGATAGCCGGAATGAAACCGGCAGAGCTGGTGGAACTTACGTTGGGGTGACCTGCAGCACGGGTAGGACCGGCCATGGTGTTTCTCCTGTGTTACGCCTCCCGGCGTTACTGGGCCGCGTTATGCGGTGATGCGGCCCTGTGTTTGGGCGGCGAAGATGTCGGCTTCGAGTGCCGCCGCGTCAGCCGGGGAGTACCTGCCCTGCGCCTTGTCCTTGTAGAACTGGCCGATATCGGCAGACGTCCAGATGCGCTGCTGCGACGACGGCTGAGCCGTGTCTGGGGCAACGCGGCTGGCTGCCGGCTGGACCTGCTCCGGTGGGATTTGAGGCGTTTGAGGTACTGCCGGCTGGGCGGCGACCGGGTTGGTTTGCGTGAAGGCGTTGAACAACGCGCCCACGCGGTATGCACTGAGATCCTTCTGCGCACTCTCCAGCAGTTGCTGCCGCGACTGGCCGGTAATCGAGTCGATCTCGGCGAGCCAGGCATGGAAGCGCGGGTCGCTGTTGATCGCTTTGAAGTTGGGCACTGCCTGCCCCAAGTCCGTCCAGAATCGGGCGGTAGCGTCCTGCTGCCGCTCTTCCCGGTACTGACCGACCTCCTCGCGCAGGCTGGTCAGCTCAGCGGTGTCTGCCGGCGATGCCGGCGCGGCCGCTTTGGCAGCGATGCGTTGGATGACGGTGATCAGTTCGGGACCGAATTGCTCCAGCTCTTCCGATGACAGATCGGCGATAGCCTCTTGGGCACGCTGCGGAGCGCTTGCAGCAGGCTGCGCCTGCCTGGCGTCCTGCAGTGCCCTGGTGAGTTCGCTGACCTGGCGCTGAAGCTGGGGGACTTCCGCGGTGTACTTGCCATTGATGACGTTGAAGCGGTGCTGCCAGTAGGTGGCGTCCCGGGTTTCAACGGCCGGTTGGGCAGGTTCCTGCGTTGCCGAAGGTTCCGGCTGCTGTGCCGGCTCAGCGGAAGCGGGCTGTACGGGAGCCGCTTCATCAGCGGGGTTCCCAGCCTGCTCAGGCTGATTGAGTGCGGCAATAGCGGCTGTGGCGGCCTCGGCTTGGGCCTGGATGCTGCGGGGTAGATTGGTGCTGGACATGCGTTTCTCCATGGTGGTGAGCCGGCACTTGCCGGGGTTCACAGGTAGTGGGGGTTGCGGGTTCTCCGGCCATGGCCAGGGCCGGGAGCGCGCCCACAAAAAAGCCCCCGGGACGAATCCAAGGGGCTTTGTTGTGAGGGCTGGTGAATCACTGGAATCGCTTGAGGTTCTCCCGCGCCTGCTCGATATCGTTGAGCAGCTGCGTCAGCGCCTGCGACTGTCCTTGCAGGCGCGCGATCGATTCAATTCCATGAGTGGCTTCAAGGTCCGAACGTGCCGACTCCCTGCGTTCGCGGATCAGCTGCAGGAACATCTGCCAATCCGGATTGTTGTCCGACTGCAGGCGCGCTAACGCCTGATACAGGGGAAGGGAGTGCGCCATTGATTGCTCCTTTCAGGGTTGCGGCGCGTGCGCCAAGGTCAAAGAGAATTTCCTGGGTTTCCGCGTGGGTCTTGTCGGCCTGCGCCTGCTTGACCTCGATCTCGGCACCGGCTTTCTCCTGCTCCAGCTGCGCGACTTGCTGCGCCTGCTGGCCGGCCTGGGCATTCTCCTGGGCGATGCGTGCGGTGATCTCCTCGTCGCTCGGCACCAGGCCAGGCATGTCGAGAATCTCAGCGACGGCACGGAGCAGCTTCGCCCTGCCCTCCACGCCCAGGATCTGCATATCCATCGGGTTGGCCGTGGCCGCCAGGAACTGCTGCCGCATGGCCTGTGTCTGCTCGCGCTGCAGCATCGCGCTGGCCCCACGCGCAACCACTCGGCAATCACCCTTGATCGACTGATCGGGCGAGTAGCGCATGTTGAACAGCCATAGAGCGTTGATCACTCGACGCACCAGGCCGCGGTCGATATGGCGAATCGCATCCTTGATGCCCTTGTTGGCCGACTCCATGAGCATGGACAGGCCGCTGGCGGTGTTGCCCGCGCCGCCGACCTTCTCGCTGCCGTAGATGTAGCGCGGGATGTTGGTGGCATCGTCGGCCCGGCGCTCCCACTCGCTGTACACGGTCATCAGCTCGCCAGCCATTGAGGCCGGCTGAAAGAAGCGAATCGCCGGCGACGGCGTGGTTTGGCCTGGATGGGACTTGGTGCGCCAGCGCTTGAGCGGGAACATCTCGTTCGGATTCTCGCCGGGCTGCAGACGGGCCTCGTCGATCTCTACCTGCGGGCCAGACGAGAACGCCATGTTGTTGGCCTGGGCCCGGGCCGTTGCACAGCACATGTCCTGCACGTCGCTCATGAGTTCAGGGATGGCCATCCCCCAGAATGAGCCTGGCACCAGTTGGAAGCTGGCCTTGTGGTACGGACGCTTCCCCAGCGGGTTGCGATTGATCACGCAGCGGATGACATGCCGGCCGATCAGGATGGCGTCGATCTCGTATTCCGCCAGCGCGTCGGGCACCTGCTCCGGCGACATACCCCACTGCAGCAGCATCAGGCCCTGCGCGCTGCCCCAGTAAACCAGGCCCTCGATGGTCTCGCCGTGGTTGTTGAGCCAGTCACCGCTGCGGTCCTCGATCACAGCACGCTGGCTATCGACCGCCAGCCAGTCACGCAGACCGCCACGGCCGTGCTCCAGCAGCACCTGGCGAATCGCGCTGTCGGAGTACCCCGGCACGCCGATCAGCTTGTTCAGCTCGATACGGGTGAAGCGGACACGCTCGATCAGATACGCGCCGTCATCGACGTCGGCCGAGTCGGGCGACGGGTAGATGTCGTAAGGGCTGACGCGCTCGAACTGCGGCTTGATGGTCTCGGTTTCGATCAGCTCCCAGCCCTGCCCCCACACCATGTCCGCAGCGCGCTTGAGGATTGGCCCCTTCATGACCGCAACCGGGTAAGTCGCGAAATCGTCGATGAAGGTTTCGAGAGCCTCGTCCCAGCCGCCCTCGGCCAGTTGGTCGGCGATGACGTTCTCATGAGCGTCAGCAGCAGCGCGGGCGCGCTTCTCGACCTCCTCCAGCAGCATCGTCTCCAGGGTCTCCCTGGTGAGACTCTGCGCAGCCTCCGGGTCGCCCTGAATGCGTGCCATCAGCGACTGCTTGAAGGCCTCCAGCACTTCCGGAGGGATATCGGAAACCGGCGTCGGGTCCAGCCCCCAGGGCCGGCCGCTGGTGGGCATCAGGATGTCGCGAATCCAGGCGCCAGCGGCGCGGCACTTGGTGGTGGTCAGCTTGGGATACAGCTCGCTCCCGCCCTGGGCGCGGATCGCCATCAGCTTGTCGGCGGGATAGATGCCCTTCTGACGCTGCCCGCAGTCGATCAGGCGGCGCTCTACCTCCTGCTTGGCAGTCTTGGCAGCCTCGAAGCCACGGCGGATATGCGCAGCCAGGGAGCTCTCAACGGCCTCCCGACGGCGCTGATCATCCAGGCGATTCTGCTCGGCCTGCTGCTGGGCAAGGAGCGTGCTGGCCGGGGTGAACCCCAGCAGACCCATGTCACGCATGCTTCATACCCTCGTAGACAGCGGCCACCTCGGCCTGGCGACCCTGCCGGCGCATCCAAGCCGCGTGACGGATGCCATGCAGGTTGTCGAACAGAGCGGCCATGTAGCCGGCCGGGTCGGCAGCGATCTCGCGCAACTTGACCAGCAGCTGCACACCGAAGCCGCCAGACATGTCGAAGGACAGGCGGACGGCAGGCTCCTCGCCGGAAACCTCGCGCACCATCACCTTCTCGATCTGCACGGCCCCGACGTCCGCCCGTAGGCGCGTCGAAGGCACGGCGAACGGCGAGACCTTGGTGGCGACGAACACGGCGATTTGGTTGGCGTCGACGTAAATCTGGCTCATGTGTGTGCTTTCCAGCGCTGCTGCTGGCCTTGTTGAATGTGGTTTGTGCTGCTGCTCGGCAGCGGCGTGCCGGTGATGCCGGCGAACTCGAAGATTCCGCAACGGGCCATGGTCTCGAAGGCCTTGGCGCCGTGGCTCGCCCAGTCGTGGCGCGGGTAATCCTTGTACCGGCCAAGCTTGGTGTCCCACTCCTTCCGGTAGCTGTCGAGGCAGTCGATCAGCCTGTCGACGCCGCCGCGCGAAGTTTCGGCCGGTGCTTCTGCCTGGTCGTCCAGCGTGGTCTCGGCGAACCAGCAGAACGGCAGGAACGAGCGGACGGCCTGAATACCCTCGGCGTGGCTGCTGATCCGCGGTACCGGGTCCTCGAAGCGGATGCCGTGCTTCAGGGCGACGTCGTAGCGCGACTTACCGGTGCCGATCTCGCGGACGGCCAGGTCGTGCGGCCCGAAGTGCTTGCCGTAGATGTAGCCCTTCTTCTTCAGCTCGATGGCGTAGTACTCGATGCCTTCGCCGCTGTCCTCGAGGTAATCGACGATGTGCACCTCGCGCCCCAGGATCTGGAAGAACACGATGGACATCGCGTCGTTCATGCCGAGGTCCCACGCGGTATGCACTGGCAGCGCAGGCGTGAGCTTGCACTTGGAGGTGATCCGGCCGTTCTTCCGCAGCCAGAGCATCTGCTGCGCGTAGTAGGCGCCCTCGACGCTCTGCGCAAACGCCTCGTCCGGGGTGGACGGGTATTCGCGCTTCATGTCGTCGTGCAGGGTCTCCGCCTTCTTGGCGTACCAGGCCTGCTGGGCCGCGCTGGTCCGGATACCGAACTTGGCATCCAGTTGGGCGAAGTACTCGCGCATCCACTGCGGCACCGCAACGTCCACCGGGTCGAGCTTGTAGGCCGACTCCTGATGCCACGGGAAGAAGTGGAACTGCCAGTCCATGACGGTTGGTTTCTTGCCCCTTGCGAGCAGCGCCCGGGCGATCTGGGTGTAGTCGAAGAAGTACCCTTCGCGCCCCTCGGCGGTGCTTTCCAGCGTGACCTGATTGCCCAAGCCGACCGCCTCAAACGCACCGGTGACGATCTCCTGGGCCTTGTCCGGGTACTTCCGGCAGATCTTCCCGAACTCCGACACATGCAGGCGCTGCAAGGTGTCGCCGCGGTAGCTGGTCGATACCTGAATGCTCGATCCGTTGTCGAACACGTAGCCCAGGTCCTTGTCGCTCTTGGGCTTGGGGAAGCGCAGGCCAATCAACTTGAAAATAGCCTGCCAGGTGCTGTCCTGAGCCAGCTTCTCGTAGGCCAGCCGGATCTTGTTCCGGTAGATGTCCTTGGCGCTGTCCAGGCGGTGCGCGATACAGCCAGCGCTGAAGTTGGACGTCCAGAGGCAATCATCCAGGGCGTCGATCATCTCAAACGTCGTGAAGCCCAACTGGCGGGCCTTCAAGATGATGTCCCGGCAGTGGCCGTCGATAAAACGCTGACGCTGCGCGGCGTTCGGTCGGAACCTCCTGACCTTACCGTCCTTGTCCTTGATGCGGTACAGCGTATTCAGCCGGTACCACTTGTTGTTCAAGGCACGCACCAGCAGCTTCTTGCCCTTCAGCTGCTTGAGTCGGTGCAGTTCCAGCAGCTCCTCGCCTTCGCGGACGATTTCGGCGCGCTGCTCCCGGGCGATCACTCCTCGGCCACCTCGTCCAGCAGCTCGTCCAGGGACTTGCCGACCTTCTCGGTGCCCTCGTCGTCCAGCCCGTAGGCCTGACGCTCCAGTCGAATGGCGCGCTCCATGGAGGTCGTGGCGTTGCCGAGGGTCTTGCCGGCGTAGTCCAGCGGCAGGTCGATCTCTACTACCCCGCCTCCACGCACCTGCACCTTGATCTTGCCGGCCTCCAGCTGCTTCTCGAGCAGCTCCATCAGCTTGTCGGCCAGGCCTCGGGCTCGGCGGATCAGCTTCTGGTGGTCCTGCACGATCGATGCGCCGACCAGGGCAGCGTTCTCGACGATCTCGGCGTCGGTCTCGGCGCTCGCAATCTGCTGGGCGGCGGCGCGGTTGGTCTTCTCCTGCACGCGCTGGCGAATCTGGGCGGCCAGGTCGCGAGCCCACTTGTGGTCCGCGGCGCGCTTCCGTACGCCCGCTTCAGACACGCCGTGCATACGGCTGAGCTCGCGGTTGCTGTAGACGCCTGTTCGGTAGTCGCGCTCGACCGCGACCCAATCAATCCGGGGTCTGGTCATGTTCATAGCGCCTCCCGGCGCGCGGATAGTTCTATCTGGTAGTTCGTACCCTCTAACGGGGTCGAATTGAGCCCTTTTCGGCTTGAAGCATGGTGAAACTTCCGGTGTTCAACTCACTAGGAGCAACACCATGCACAAACAACTCGCTCTCGCGGCCTGCCTCGTACTGGTCATCATCACCGCGGCCGGCGGCTTCCCGTGGCTGCTGGAACATGCGATGCAGTTGATCACCGGCTGCCCCGACCACCTGCTGATCTGCCCAGAACAGCGTCGATGAGGCCGGCATGCCGGCGCTGGCATTCGAGGTACAGGCCCGAAGTCGCCACGTCCGCTAGGGTCAGCTCGGCAGGGTCTGCGGTACCGTCGTCAGCGACCGGCACTGGCTGCAGCTCCGGGCATAGCTCCAGCAGGCTCTGGTCGTAGCTCGCCGGCACGGGCGGAATTGACCTGGCGCATCCAGCTAGCAGGAATGCGGCAATCAGGGTCCATCGGTTCACGGACGATCTCCTGGCGAGTGCGCTGGTAGATTGTGGTGTTGGTGACGCGGATGCCGCCGATGGCCTCGACGGTCTGTTGCGCGACCTTGGCGACCAGTTGGCGCGCCAGCTTCTCCTGCGCCTGGTCGGCCCTCAGCTGCGCGGACTCGTCGTAACCGACCTTCCAGGCGTGCATCTGCCAACCGAAGGCGCTGCAGAGTGCGGCCAGGCCGACCAGCACCAGGGCGCGCAGCAGTTCGATGTTCATCGGACGCACAGCTCCGCCTCAGCTCGGCGGCGGCTGTGCAGGCCAGGAACGAACACCTTGCCGGTGGCGTTGGTGACGTAGGCCCACACGGGCGCCCTGCCATCCTCGGCCCAGGCCAGCGCCTTGCAGCCCTCGGCCAGCCTGCCGGCGTTGATCAGCCCGACAGCGCGGCTCGCGCAGGTACTGGGCACGCCGAAGTTGTGGGCGTGGCTCGACAGCGCGTCGAAGGTGTTCTGGCTGACGGGACGATGCAGACAATCGGCGAGCTTCAGTTGGCCCTTGCTGACCACCATGCGCTCCACTTCCTCGCAACGGGCGTCGGACCAGTAGTCGCCGACGACCACCGGGTAGGGGCTGGTGTGCTTGGTGATGCCCTTGCACACGGTCGGCAGGCCTCCGGCCAGCTTGTCCGGGTAGGCGACGTTCTGGCCCTCGCCCTCCCAGCGGCCGAGGAAGTCCTGCAGCTGGGGGCTGAACAGAGCCAGAGCGCCAGTCGCGATCATGCCGGCGACGACGCTTACCGCCTTGGTGCGGCTCACTTGGCGCTGCTCCAACTACGGAGCTTCTCCCAGTACTTCGGGACCAGCAGGCCTATCTGCAGAACGAGATACAACAGCGTAAGCGCCGTGATCCATTCCGATGGCGTCATGCCAAACAGCATTGCGCCAGACACTGCAACAGGCGGTGCGGCTTTCGCAGCCTCGATTGCGACATCATGAGTGGCGGACAATTTTGCACTCCTGGCGTTGGTGCCCATGGCCACCTCCGCGAAAGCAAGAAGCCCGCGCTTGGCGGGCCTCATGAATAGGTGCCGGGCGAACCCGGCGGTTTACGCGTCGTCTCCCGACGATGCCTGGCGCGTCTCCCGACGAGGCCAGAAACACAAATGCCCCGCGTTCTGCGAGGCCCTAACAATCCAGTGCTGTCTCTCCAGCTGTCCGCCGAAGGCATCCCAAACGCCGGCACCCTGCTGCACCGGTCTCGTCTGATCTACCTCGCACCCGACCCGAGTATCCGTTGGTGAAGGCCTGCGCGGGCTGCCAGTGTTTTTCGTGACACCCCACCGCTGGCTGGGGGCGTCCGGGTTCCCCCCAAAGGGCCACCCCGGCTGTGGACCGTAGTTTCGCCCATAAAAAAACCCGGCTCAGTGGCCGGGTTTCCGATGTGCTTCTGTCTCAGCGCGTAGCTTTGGACAGTGGGAATATCGTGCCGAAAGTGGCACATGAGGTCAAGAGTCTGAAGGCAAGGTGTTTAGCGCCTCAATAACCACTTCATGCATCCTCAGAAGACCACCTACGTCATTTGCCCATCGTTTTCTGTTGTGCTTGACGAGCTGATTGATTTGAGTTTCCAAATCGTCCAACTCATCAAGTATCTCCGATGGAGGATAACCTAGACCCGCGACTCTACCTGCCAATACTTGTTGAAAGACGAAGCTCATAGTTTTCGCATCCGCCTGCTTTGCAACTGCCTCCGCCACCACTTCAAACATATCAAACTTACCAAAGTGATGAGCACGACAGATATCTTCAATATCATTAACGGCACAGTAAATAATTTCATTCAGCTCAATCACGCTATTAGGAAAATCACGCGAAATATCGACCCTAACCTTGGGCGAAATCAGATCAGACACCCAACCCGCATCAAACATCCCAAAATCTGAATGCGTAACGACAACACCATAAAATTTATGACCTGCATAATCACTCAGCGATGCCATAAGGTTCGCGGTTCGGGAGATTTGAACTGGCGCCTTATTAAAATCTTGCTTGAGATGATCATTTAAAGTCCCCGGCTCAGCCTTTGATCGAACAATTGGCCCCGGCTCAAGTGCCTTACATTCAACCACCAATACCGTATCACTTCCAATCAGAACGAAATCAGCATTTTGTCCGGCCCAGCCATTGGCTCGATATAGGGCATTGACTGCCGTATCATCAAGCAGAACTCCGTCCAGCCGCGATAGAAGCCTCCCCACATAGCTTTGAAAGTCCGGCCCGAACTTATCTTTGAATCCACTCTTTAGTACTTTTTTCATTAATTCCGGCACGAACTCAGCCATTCCAGATAAGAACAGCGTGTGATCGACAGCTAATAGCCTGCTCTCCTCAATAAACACAGGCTTGCTCCTGAGAGGCGTGTCCTGAAAATACTCTGACACAGGGGTATCGCTCAGAATGTGCGATGCAAAGAAAGCCGGCAGATCTGCAACTCTCGTCCCAATCAAGCGAAAGTAGTTAAAGACCTCTTGCACTGCAATCCCAGGGCATACATGGAACAGCAATGAAACAAGGTTTATGTGCAAAGCAGTGAGCTCATGAGTGCGAAACTGCAAATGAATCAGGAACGTAATCAAGAAGAAATTACGCAATGATACGCCTGTTATCTTGGCGAACTCTTTTGTATACCAGCCACCCCGGGAGGCAAAAAACATTCTTTGGCGAAGAATCTGTCGCAGCAAATCGAGCTCAGATCGCTGATACCAAGACTGCTGCATTAACATCGGCCTGACTTCTATCATAATATTTGAATTACTGAAGTCGACCGCCAGATGCTGCAAATTATATAGCCGAGTAGCAATATCGGAAAAAACTGGCTGTGTGATTACTCTCTTCCCGCCCGGGCCGGTCAACGCAAGCTTCAAGAGAAAAAACTGAGCCCAAGGCATTCGCATGAGTACAGCTCTTTGATTCTCCTTGGGCATCGCCAGACCCGCGACTAAAGCCTCAATCACCGAGACATGCGTGAATCTCGCAAGCTCCTCACGTATTAAGTTGATCTCGCGCTGGTAACGTGTCAGCGAAGAGTTCTGGTCGTCCATCTATGCGGCACTCCTTGTTCCGTTCTCGTACTGTAAAACGACACTCAGTGGCTGTAGCGCTCGTCGGTCCAGCATATCGCACACCCTGAACAGCTCCTGCACGATCCAGCCCCACTCTCGGGACCAGTTGCGCCGGTCGAGGATCAGGCCGTGCCGATCCTGCAGCCAGCCGCGGAACAACCTGGGCGACTCCAGCGGATCAGGATTGCCCATTCCGCCCTGCACCATCCGCCGATATCGGTAGAGCACGCCGGAAGCGACCCAGTAGGCCTCGCGCTGTTTCTCCTCGGCCAGCTGCTCGCGCTTCCACCACGACTCCCACAGCAGCGCCAGAGCAACCTCCTCCCAGTTGTTCGATACGATCGTGCTCACCTCGGGCGCGTACAGGTTGTGCCCGAAGCACTGCAGCTCGACCGGCAACGACGCAATGGCCGCTTGGAACCGGCCGGCCAGCGCCTGGTGCGCGATCTGGTTGAGGCTGTTGTCGAACTCGGAGAACTGGACCTGCCCGTAAACCGAGCGGTCGACGAGGTTCTCCAGCATCGTGATGCCGCCCTGGTACATGCAGTCATGCCACGCCTGACGCGCACTGATCAGTCTCATTCTCCCCCCAAACTGCGCGTAAATCGCGCAGGTACAGCCAAACCAAAAATCCTGTTCGCCTACTGCCACGCCTGTTAGCCGGCGTTCGCGGGGGCGCACCGCGGTGTTGCGCACTGTGCGCATTACTCGCCGTTGTAGATGGGGATGATGCGGACCTTCACGCCTGGGGTTTCGGAGTAGCGACGACGGTAGGCGCCGTCGGTGTTCTGCACGTCGTCGCGCCATACAACGCCGTTACAGCCGTCGCAGATGGCCTTGAGCACGTTGTCGGTGTCGGGCTTCTTCATCGGCTTGATATCGCCTGCCAGGGCGAGCGCCTTCCGCTTTTTCGACATGGATTGCGGCACGCCATGCAGGATCTCCAGCTCGATGAACGCCGGGCCGGTGATCAGCTCGCGGCCTTCCATGGCTTCCTGAGCGGCGAACGCTACGAGGCCCTCGTAGGCCAGAGTCTTGGCTGGCGTGAACATGCGCGCATGCAGTCCTACACGGCCGATACGCGGGCGCCCCTTGCCCTGGGGCTCGCCTGGTACGGTGAACTCGACGGGGCGGTTGTCAGACATGCTTCGCCTCCCGCTTGATTCCCAGCGAAGCCAGCAGGTGCTGCCGAGCATCTGCCCCACCGGGAATGCCCTGCTGCAGCATGCGCTCCTGCAGGCGCTGCTCCTGGGTGGCGTCGACAGCAGCGACCTCGGCGCACAGACCGCCTCCCTTCCCCACCAGAAGCTTCGGTGGTGCTGGGAAGTGCTCCCCCGCCAGAACGGCCTTCATCGCGCGCTTGTAGGCGCTGGCAAAGGCGGTTTCGTGCCGAGCTGCTGGGAGCTTGCGCCACACCGGGTGATTGAGCTGCCGCCATGCCCAGTAGGTGGCTGGGTGCATCACGGATAGGTTGCGCAGATCGGCCGGCGCGGTTTCGTAGCGCAGCACCTGGGCGTAGGCCTCGTCCAGGGACGGGGCGCCTATTGCTTCGGGATCCGGATTGCGGCACAGCTCGAGGAACTCGGCGGGAGCAGTTAGCCAGACCATGGTGGCGCGCAGACGGTCTAGGCCGAACTTGAATTGCGCCTCGCTGAGCTGGCGAAACTCTCGGACAGCCAGGTACTGAGCCTTGGCGATGTTTACGCGCTGCTCGGTGGGCCATGCCTTGCGGAACGCGAATGGCTTCAGCGAGTGCATTTCGGCGAACAGCGTATTCGCACGCTCGCTGAGCATCTGCTTGCGCTGCTGCTTCGCCTCAGTCGTCAGGGATGACGAGGCGCTCTGCCCAGCTGGTGTTGAGCAATTCATCTTCGAGACTACCTTGTCCGCTATCACGCCCGCCTTGGCTTTGTTGTCGGTTGGATTCGGCATAGCGCACCTTGGTGATGAGTCGTTGAGCCAGTTCGTGCTCCCACTGGCCTTGGGATTGGTACTTGTCAGGGCGGTTGATCCAGTAGCTTCGGAACTCCCGCAGGTCTTCTTCGGTGAGTGGCTGCCTGACAGCGTTACGAACGCAGGTGGCTTTCCACCCCCTGGGGGTTGGCTCCCAGCCGTCATGCATCGGGAATCGGCCGTCGATTGGCGCAGGAGGAGGAGTAGGAAGACCGGATACCGGAGGTGTGCCCACTTTTCCGGTTTCACCCCCTCCCACTTTCCCGCCCTCTTCTTTCAGCAAGTCCCCGTCGTTACTGGGCTGCGGACTGCCCGCTTGCCTGCCCGCTTCATCTGCCCACTTACTGCCCACTTTTTTTCGGACGGATTGATCCCGTGCAGCCAGCGGAAGCTCGAAAACAAGGCGCCTCTCAGCCTGGTTAGGGCCTAGTAGTCCTACCTTCTGCAGCCAGGCCAGAGCGCGGCGCAGCTCCTTCTCGGAGGGCTCGCCACCCTTGATTCCCTGGTGCGGCTCGACATAGAGCTCCTCGGCGATGGACTTCCAAGAAACACCCCGTTTCACGCCTACCACGCCGCTGGCGTAGTCCATGAACGGGCGGAGTCCGAACACGTAGATTTCGCGGGCCAGCATCGGCAGGCCTCGCAACGCTTCGCGCTCGTCCTCGTTGATCTGGTACGCGGGCATTCACCACCCCAGGTCCAGGCCGATGGCTCCGGCCGGCTGGTAGCGGATAAGCGCGTTGTCGATGTGATCCATGAGTCTCCCCAGCAGGGGCGAACACCGCCCCGAGTAAAGCGCTGCCCTCCCGGTACCGGCGGAGGGCCACGCTCAGCTATCAGCCTTTCACCAGCTCCAAACGGCGGCCGCCCAGGGCCAGCGAGTAGAGCTGCTGCTGCAGGTTCTCCAGCGCCACTGCCATCAGGGCCTGCTGCGGAGTGCAGCCACGTCGGGCCGCCTCTTGCTGCAGCGCCTGCCGCTCGGTGTCGCTGAGCTTGCTCAGTGCCACGTCACACACTTGGTTCGAGAACATCGTGTTCCCCTCCTGTACGAGGCCCTGTCAGGCCGTTTTCAGTTCGCCGACACTCGCAGCCAGGTTCTGCTGAGCGAGCGAGGCCAGTAGTTCACCGATCTGCTCGGCATCGAGCTGCTCACCACGGAACAACGCCGCCAGCACATGGGCACGCTGCTGCACCAGAAGCGCCGCCAGGATCTGCTCCTGCTGGCCGCCCTGCTGCAGGCGGTGACCGATGAACATGCAGTCGCGCGCGTAGCCGGTCAGGTTTTCGGCGTGGGACAGTCTCGACGCTGCGATCAGCTCGTCGCGGTCGGCCTCGCACACACGGACCTTGATCGTCTCGGTCATGTGGGTGCCCTCCGCCTTCCGGCGGCGGTCTTCACGGAGTTTCACCATGGGGATTCCTCGGGGGTTGGGGATGGGGAATGCAGCAGCGCCAGGCGAGCGGTTAGCTGGCCTGGCGCGTAGGGAAATGGCGCTGGCGTCACGACGCCAACTGCTGGTCTGGCTCAACCTGGGGCTGGGCGGCAGACTGCCGCTTGACCTTGCCCTTAGTGAGTTGCTCGATCTGATACTGCCGAAGCTCTGGAACGTCCTCACCCCACATGGTGATGGCGCTCGGGCTGATACCCAGGGCTGCAGCCAGCTTCTTCTTCGAACCGAAGTGGTCGGCTGCTTGTTTCGTCTTCATCGCTGTTTCCTCATTGGGAATGCGTGAATTTCAGCACACTTAATTTCCGCTCGCAACAAGGGGCCATGAATTGCGCACGCTTAAATTAAGTTTCCTTAACCTAGAGGCCTGTCCAAGTCCCGGTCTCACAGGCATGAACCAGAGCGAAAGAATTCGTAGAGCTATCGAGCTCAGTGGGAAGAAGAAAGGCGAGATCGCAGCAGAGTGCGGTGTGAAACCGTCCGCCGTAACGCAGTGGATCACTGGCGAGACAAAGGCCCTAAAAGCCGAGAGTGTGTTTGCCCTAGGGAGGGCCACAGGATTTAACCCGGAGTGGCTTGCTACCGGCACCGGACCGGAACGTCTGCTCCAAGAGGATACTAACCTCGCGCCGATGCTCCAGCCGTCTCGAGCATCGAAGGAGTATCCAGTCATCAGTTGGGTTATCGCCGGCGAACGGGCACACTCCCCTGACAACTTCGCTCCCGGCGTCGCCGAAGAATGGCTTACATCCACTGAAAATGCTGGGTTGCACGGCTATTGGCTGATCGTGAAAGGTCCGTCCATGACCTCTCCTACCCCGCCAAGCTTTCCCGAGGGCACGCCGATTTTGATCCGGCCGGAAGGCTTCGAGCTGGTCAGCGGCAAGTTCTACATTGCTAAGCACCGTGACGGCGAAACCACATTCAAGCAGTACATCTATGATGGCGGGCGCGAGTACCTGGTCCCGTTAAACAAAGACTTTCGCCAGGTCGAAATGGATGACGAGTGGGACGTCATCGGCCGAATTGTCGACATGAAAGCGCCTAGAGGAACACTATGAATCGAAAGCTCCTCTGGGCCTTCATCGGCGGCTTTTTGACTGGAGTGGTGGCGGTTTTGCTGGTACAGGCCGCGCCTCCCAAGACGTGGGAGGAATGCATGGTCGAAAAGATGGATAGCGCCCGCACCAATAATGCCCTGCAGATACTGGCCCGAGTTTGCCGAACTAAGTATCCGACCTCTATTGCTCCCAAGACCTAATCTAGAGCCGCTTAGGCTCTAGCCCTATGCGACGCCCCGCCACAGCTCTCCTCCGCCGACGCGGCTTGAATTTGCGAAGCTCGTCACGAGATACTGTATATTCATACAGCAAAGGAGGGCCGTTGAATGGCACGCAAAGCAGTAGCAGTACTCCCCCCTTCTTCCTTCGAGCTCCTGGCGCGCCGGATCCAGCGACAGATCATGTCGCCCCGCGCTCAGCTTGAGCGTCAGGACAACATCCATCGGATGGAGGATGAGCTAGAGGAGGACTGGGCGCTGCTGCTGGAGCAGATCGGTGAAGAGGAAACAGTGACGATGACTCATCGTGAGGACGGATCCGTGCACCTGGCCTGGCTCGCTCCCCGCGCTTACTGACCACGCAACAACGAACTTGCCCGCCATTTGAGCGGGCTTTTTTTCGCCTGATAAATTCAGCGCACTTAAATACTTACTTAAGCCTGCTTGACTCGATAATTTCAGCGCGCTTAAATTCGCCCAAGCTTGGGGCGACCTGAGCCAGGCCGAAAGGCCGCCGCTCTTTAAGAATTCAGACTCCCTCCGCAGTCCCGACAGGCGCAGTGCATCGCACCTGAGCGATGGAGGTTAAACATGACTGCTGATCGCTGGGTGAGCCCCAGCCCATGCCCGGCTCTGGTTACCGGCCGGCTCGACCGTTCGTGTTCCGCGCTCCCTCTTCGAAAGCGCGCCACGGATCGCGAGCTGCTCCGCTCCCCCATGGACTCTCAGGGCCTAAGACCGGCCGCTACTGGGGGCCAGATGGGAGCGCTGATAAGTGATCGCCAAGCCCACCGTGGCGAGTAACGGGGGCACGCAACACCGATTTCCTCGATGCCCTTGGAGACAGGGGCATCCGGGAAGTCAGCCCAGGTGGGATTTCCGCCTATCTCTAGCCAGGGCCCGAAGGGCATCCCCATGGCTGTGTCGGCGCTTCACCTTGGTGTATCGGAACAACAGGACTGACCCGGCTGTTAGGAATAGCAGAAGCATCCTGAGTGCATGGGCGGCCAACTCAAGCGAGCCATTGATGCGGCTGAATCCAAGAGCCATCAGGAACAGAACAATGCCGAAAAACACCAGCTCAACCGAAACCAAGAGAACCGAGGCACGCATCAGGCGATCCGTGCGAATAGCTTTCGTGGCGAGCCTGGTAATCGCTCTGGTGATACCGGAAGCCGAAAGGGCCTTCATCACCAGCAGCACAGGGAAGTTGGTAATGCGATTGGCTGATGCGGCCACCCTGCTGGCCATCTTCTTGAGCCTCTCCAACGCATTCCTCCTCGACCGCCGCCTAAGCCGCCGAGTGTGCTGCACCCCGGACAATTCAGCCAGGAGGTAAGAAAGCTCCCTCCTCTTGAAACCTGAGCTATACCTACCTGCGCAGCGCAACGCTGCCAGGAGCTTCATCACCGAAAAGGAGATTCACCATGCTGCTACTCACCCGTCGTATTTCCGAAACCCTGGTCATTGGCGAGGGCGAACAAGTCGTCCGCGTCCAAGTCCTCGGCATCAAGGGCAATCAGGTCCGCATCGGCATCGAAGCGCCGAAGGACGTCCCGGTCCACCGCGAAGAGATCTTCGACCGCATCCAGGCGCAGAAGAAGAGCGCCTGACCCCAGTTCCCCCCGCCTAGTCGGTTCGGGGGCGCCGCCCGGGCAGCTTGGAGCTGCCCTACCTGCAAGGGGCTGGTCACCTCGGCATTCGACCCCGATTCACCTGAGAGGGCGTATCGGAGAGCGACCCGGCTGGCGGTGCGGCATGGGTGTCCAGCCGCTGGCCAGGTCGTTCTCCGATGCGCTTCCCCGCATCACTTTCCCATCAGCGACCCTTTGCCCCGCTAACCACGGGGCTTTTTTCATCTAATGATGAAGTCGGACTAGAGCGATACGGGCTGCGAAACAGCGGCTATGCGCTTCTGGCGATTTCGGGGAGGGTTGAGCTCTCCAATGAGGAAGGCTTCAAGGGCTAGAGCGAGGTATGCCGACTCTCGCGGAAAGCCAATTGCCCCAATACTGTTGACTTCCAGCCAATTCGGCTTCGGCATGTAATGATCTTTCCCCTTGCTCGGGTCCCGCATTACTACATGATTGATCAGCCTCCTAGAGATGCCTCGATCAATGTAGCGGCCGCCTCCTTTGGATGCGCCGAGGCCGATATAGACCACCTCGCCACCGGTATCGAAGAGAGCGTAAACCCCGCCTTTCTCGTAATGAGGCAAAGATCCCTTCCACGACCAGCCATGCTTCCATTCGGGCTCAGACTGCCCCGAAGCATGATCCCAATGGCGCTGGAAAAACTCTGCGGAAAGTCTGATCAGATCCTGAATGTTGGCCATTACTTACCTTAGAAAGCTGTCACAGCAAGTCGATGAATATTCACGATCTACAACCCTGAATTCGGCAACCTGCTGGCCGAGAAGTAGTAGCCCGTAACGCCACCGATCAAAGTTGTACAGAAGGCCATTATCTCGTGGAAGTAAGGGCTTCTCGCGATACCAAAGAGCCCAACCATAGCTATCGCGGACAGCACTAGGACAATTGATAACACTGGCTGAGCGCGGTTCGTGAGGCGATAGGTCATAGAGTCTGTTTTCCCCAGTCCGCCGCAGACACCACATGCGAGACCGGAGTACTGCCGCCCTTTCCTCAGCTCGTTCTTTCGGATGCAAACAGCACAGCTGTCACCCCCGGCTGAGCTACAGGTGCCGCTACCGGCGCAATGAGCACATTGATGAAGATTGTCGCTGCCAACGCTCAACTTCTACTCCTTTAAAAGCCAAGAAATCACTGAAAGCCGCCTGCCAGCTTTGCGCTGGCCTGTGGGCGAGGATAACACCAGCAACCGCAGCGGCGTCATGCCCTCCCCGCGCCTTCATTGACCCTGGTCAGCCAGACCAACCCGCCAGCACCCAATCGCGCACCAAGAGGCTGTCGTGAGGGAGTTGTGCTGCCGGCGGAAATCACCAGCGAGGTAGCTCATGCAAACATTTCAAACTCTCGAGCAGCTGGTGCATGCCGCGCTCGACAGCCTGGACCCTGAAACCATTGACCAGTATGCCGAGCACGTAGCTGACAACTACGACCGCGACCACCTTCGCGAGCTGGCTCTGGCATTCATCACCGGCGATGACACGGTCAGGGCTCTGGCGCTGATGAAAATCGCCGGCCGAATCGATCGACAACGCGCCGAATTCACCGAGTTGGAAGCCCTACGCCGCATGCGCAAGCTCGAAGAGCATCTGGATGCCCTGGACGATCTGGACGCCGAGTTGAGGGGTGCAGCATGACCCCTGCCCAGATCCGCCAGGCAGTTCGCCTACTGGCCGACCTCGGCTACACGACGGTGGCCCAGGTCATCGCCGACGGGAAGATGCTGCGGGAAGTGCGTCGTGGATAACGCCGCGTTCTACCTGTGCTTCCTGATCGGCATGGTGCTGTTCTCCGGCGAGCCGAGCCTGCTGGACGCCCTGGTCTCCAGCCTCGCCGCTACAGCGTGCACGCCATGACCAGCCGGCAGCGCGTCCGGCGCTCTCTCCTCTGGCGCAGCTTCGGCAGCGCCCTGCTCCTCTTCACCGCCTACGTCGTCGCTCTCAGCCTTGCCGACTACATCACCGCGACCTGAGACCAGCCATGAACACCATCACCACCGTGCGGGCCTCGTCCTGGGGCTCGCTGTTCGACTGTGCGTTCAAGTGGGAGGGTGTGCACCTTCTCAAGATCAAATCGCCGAGCAGCCCCCGCGCCCTGCTGGGAACAGCCATCCACGCCGGCACGGCCGTCTTCGACGCTGCGCGCATCGCTGGCCAGGACGTGTCACCGGATGACGCTGCCGACGTGCTGGTCCAGACCCTGCGGCAACCGGATTTCGACGTCGACTGGCGTGGCTCCGATATCAGCCTGCGCGAGGCTGAGGCCACCGGCTTGGCCCTGCATATTCGCTACTGCACCGAAATCAGCCCGCGCTACGAGTTCGTGGCCGTGGAGCTGGAGACGGTGCCGTTGGAGATCCAGTGCGGCGGCGGCCAGATCGTCAGGCTGACCGGCACGCTCGACCGGGCCCGCATTCGGCGCTACGGCGAAGGCGTCGGCATCGCTGACGTGAAGACGGGCACCGCAGCGGTGACCGCTGACGGCGTGGCCAAGACCAAGGGCCACAAGCCGCAGATCGGCACCTACGAGCTCCTCTATGAGCACACCACCGGCCAACGCTGCACGGCGCCGGCCGAAATCATCGGGCTCAAGACCAAGGGCAAGGCCGAGGCCGCTACCGGCGAAATCATCGGCGCCCGCGAACTGATGGTCGGCAACGAGAACCACCCCGGCCTGATCGCGTTCGCGGCGGACATGTTCCGCACCGGCCTCTTCCCCCCGAACCCGCAGAGCAACCTCTGCAGCCCCAGGTACTGCCCGCGCTGGGCGACCTGCCCCTATCACGACTGACCACCCAGGAGACGCTCCACATGAGCAACCAACCCACTCAGCTGACTCAGCTGCAGAGCAGCGCTGTCGCGCAGAAGACCGATGCGCCAATGTCCCTTCTCACCGGCCAGGGCTTCGACCAGCTCCAGCGAGTAGCAAAAGCGCTGAGCTCGTCCACTCTGGTGCCAGTGCAATACCGCGCCTTCGCCGAGGTGAAGGAGTTCGGCAAAGTGGTCGGCCATACCCCAAACGGTGCGGGGCTTCCGAACTGCATCGTCGCGCTGAACATGGCGCAGCGTATGGGCGCTGACCCCCTCATGGTCATGCAGAACTTGTACGTGATCGAAGGGCGCCCGAGCTGGTCCAGCCAGTTCATCATCGCGTCCATCAACAGCTGCGGCCGCTTCAGCCCACTTCGCTTTGACATCAGCGAGGCGGGCAAAGAAGTGGAGATCACCTACTCAGCCACCACATGGAAGAACAAGCAAAAGGTTGAGGAGCAGCGCAAGGCCAAGGTGCGGCACCAGACGTGCCGTGCCTGGGTAATCGAGAAAGAGACCGGCGACCGCCTGGATGGCCCGCTGGTATCCATCCAGATGGCCATCGACGAAGGCTGGCTGACGAAGAACGGCAGCAAGTGGCTGACCATGCCGGAAATCATGCTCCGCTACCGCGCCGCCAGCCTGCTGGGTCGCCTGTACGCCCCAGAACTGCTGATGGGTCTGCAGACTCGCGAGGAGATCGAGGACTACATCGAGCCGCGCGACACCGACATCCAGGGCGTTGTAGTGCCGGTGAACATGGACGATCTACGCAACAGCGAACCGCAGCCGCCGGCGATCCATGACGAAGACGATGGCGCCCCCGCCAACGTGAACACCGACACCGGCGAAATCATCGACGCGGAGCCTGCAGGTGCCGAGCAGCAACCGCAGGGCGAGCAGCAGGAAACGAAGCCGGCCACCAGCCAGCAGAAGGCCGACCCGCAGCCAGGTGAAACCGAAGAACTGGACATGAGCTAAGCGCCCATGGCCGCCCGCACCGTCTCCGAGCAGTTCCGCCGCCTGGACGAGTTCACCTCGCTCCTGGCGGCGGCCGAGCTCAACGCCTCCTCCGATTGGGAATGCCGGTTCACCGCCGACGTCAGCGCCAACTACCAGCGCTGGCAGGGCGACATGTACCTGAGCGACTCCCAGCTGGAAAACCTCGACCGCATCGCCAACAAGTGAGACCCACCGATGACACAAGCAGCAGCAGTACAAACCGAAACCCAGACCGAGCCGCAAGCCGCGCAGCAGATTGCCGAGCAAGTGGTGGATACCTTGGAACAGCCCGAAGCCCCGGCCAATGACGCCGCCGAGGAAGAAACCCTGCCCGCCAAGCTGAGCCCGATTCAACTGGCCAGCGAAACGATGGGCCGCGATCTGCTGCAGGTGCTCCTGCAGGAAGTGCGCGCCCTCCCCGACGTCTGGCCGAAGCTGAACGAGAAGAAGCAAGCGGCCGTGATTGAGCGCTTCACCAGCTCCATCAAGTACACCGTCACCCAGGCAGTGAAGCTGCTCGCCGCCGGCGGTAACCCGACCATCAGCGGCATTCTGGAGTCCGTCGCGATCAAGGACGGTATCAAAGCCACCTTCAAGATCAACCAGCTGGACCCGCAGCGCCACGACCTGATCGACAGCCAGGGCAAGGTCTGCTTGCTGGTGGTAGCCAACGCCGCCGATCACCTGGGCGGTATGGACGAGGTGGTACCCGATCCCGACCAAGGCGAGCTGCTCAACCAAGGCGGCGAGTTCGAAGACGATGTGGCCAACGCCGAAGCCGAGACCGGCCCGGGCGAGCAGGACCCGCTCTACCCCGAAGCCGTCCAGTTTGTTGTCCGCGAGCGCCGGCCTACGGTCAGCGCGATACAGCGCGAACTGAAGGTTGGCTACAACCGCGCCGCCCGCATGCTTGAAGCGATGGAGGCCGCGAAGGTCGTCGGCCCGGCCGACGAACACGGTACCCGCCACGTTCTGGCCACCGCTCCGGCAGTTGGCGAAGAAGCCACCCCCGCCGGCTCTCACCCGGCGAAGTACGGCACCTACAGCTACAGCGACGTGCAGGCACTTCTGGCCAAGGCAGAGCCCGAAGTCACCCAGGCCTATCTGCAGCACCGCCTGGCCATCGACCAGGCCGCCGCCCAGGGCCTACTAATCCGCATGCTCGACGACGGCACGATCGTGCTGCAGAGCGAGGCCGAAGTAGCCACCAACAACACCTACCGGGTCGCCGTTGCACTGGATGACCTGGACCTCAAAATGGAGTGATCGCCATGCGCATCGCATCTATCAACGTCACCAACTTCCAAGGGCTGCGTAATGCGGCCCTTGTTGTTTCTGAGCCTGTGCTGCTGGTCTCCGGCGGCAACGGCGCTGGCAAGTCCTCGCTACTCGATGCCATCAGCATGGCTTTCACCGGCACACCGCGCCGCGTGAAGCTGAAGAAGGACATGGCCCAGCTGGTCACCGAAGGCCAGAAGAAAGGCGAAGCCCACGTAGCCTGGGTCGACGAGGCCAACGAAGAACAGGCCTCTTGGGTGATGCTGCCGAAGGGCAACACAGCGCCGCTGCTGGACGCGCCTTACCTGCCATTCGTGCTGGATGCGCAGCGCTTCACCAGCATCGACAGCAAAGAACGCCGCCGGGCCCTGTTCGACCTGGCCGGCGCCACTGCCAGCCCGAACGAGGTAGCCAAGCGACTGCTCGAGCGTGGAGCCGACGCCACCTTGGTCGAGAAGATCAAGCCGATGATGCGTGCTGGCTTCCCGGCTGCGGTCGACCAGGCCAAGAACTACGCCAGCGAGGAGCGCGGCGCCTGGAAGTCCATCACCGGCGAGGTTTACGGCAGCGAGAAGGCCGAGAACTGGGAGCCGGATGCGGTACAGGTATCCGTCACCCAAGAGCAGATCGACGAGGCGAAGGAGCGCGTCGACGCCCTGCAGAACGATCTGGACGAGGCCAACCAGTTGCTTGGCGCTCACAAGGCCCACGCCCAAGCAGCTGAGCAGCGGCAGCAGTCACTGGATCAACTGAAGGTGACGGCCGGCCTGCTGTCACGTCGACGCGAGAAGCTGGCCGCCGACCAAGCCCGCGTCGACGAGTGGACCCCGAAGGTGGCAGAAGCCGAGCGCGCCGCCTCGGGCGAGCCGGCCCATGATCCGCTCGCCTGCCCGCACTGCCAGGGACTGGTCGAGCTGCGTGATGGCGCCGTCGTGGCCTACGTGCCACCGGAGCTGATTGCCGACCCGGAAGCCGGCAAGCGGTTGCAGGAATACAGCGGCTATCTGGAGAGTGCACAACGCGCCGTCATCAATAGCCAGCGCGACGTCACCGATTCGGAACAGGCCGCCACGCGAGTCGCCGAAATGGAGGCTGACGCCGCCTCCCTACCCTCGCCGGAAGCCATCGCCAATGCCGAGGAGACCATCGCCAGCATCCGCCAGGAGCGCGACAGCGCCAACGCCGCCTATCAGGCACTGCAGGATGCCCTGGCGCTCAGCACTGGCCGTGAGGAGCTGATCAAGAAGGCCGCCGCGCATCATGCCCTGGTCAACGCCTGGGACCAGATCGCCAAGGCTCTGGCTCCGGACGGCATCCCGGGCGACATCCTGAAAGAGGCACTCACGCCGATCAACAGCATGCTCTCCAGCATGTCTGAGTCGGCGAAGTGGTCGCAGGTAACGGTCACCGATGACGGCGAGATCACCTACGGCGGGCGCCAGTACGGCCTGCTGAGCGAGTCCGAACAATGGCGCTGCGACGCGCTTTCGGCCGTCGCCATTGCTCGACTGTCTGGCCTGCGCCTGGTCGCCCTCGACCGCTTCGACGTGCTGCAGCCCTCGGCGCGGCCTCAGATCCTGATGCTGCTCCGCAACCTGGCCCGCGCTGGCGAGATTGATAGCGCGATTCTGGCCGGCACCATGGCCGCGGCTATGTCGAAAGTCCCTGAAGGCATCCAGCAAGTGTGGGTCGAAGGCGGCCAGATCGCGGCACCCGTCGCCGCTGCGGCGTGAGGTGAGCATGCACCACCTCACTACCTTGAACCTCCCGAGTGCCGCAGCTCGGGAGGCTGAGCGCCAAGCGCTGGCCTGCCTGACCGCTGCCTACCTGGCAGGCGGCGGCGCGGTCGAGCAACTGAAGATCACCGACCGCAAGCCGGAGCCCACCGGCAGCCTGCGCGACCGCCCCCGCACCACCTCCCGCATCAGCGGCTGCAGCCGTCGCGAGCTGAAAAAGCGCGACGACGAGTTGGCGAAGCGTGCCCAGGCCCTGGCCAACGCACGCATGCCCGGCGACCGCATCCGCAAAAAACTGGGCCTGGGCCCAGTGGCATTCGAGCAATTCATCGCACGGCATGGAATCCGCCTGCCGGCACAACGGAGTACCAAATGAATCAGCCTACCCTCCTCGCTTTCTTCGACACCGAAACCACCGGCCTGCCGGCGTACAGCACGCCCAGCAACGACCCTTGCCAGCCGCACCTCGTCGATATCGCCGCCCTGCTCTACACCCCGGACGGTGAGCTGGTCGACAGCTTCGAGGCTATTGTTCGGCCCGATGGCTGGGTGATCCCAGACGAGGTTGCCGCTATTCACGGCATCACCACCGAAATGGCAATGGACCTGGGCATCCCCGAGTCAGATGCCCTGGACGGCTTCATGGCCATCCATGAGCGCGCCGGCCTGCGCGTGGCACACAACTGCAGCTTCGACGACCGCATCCTGCGCATCGCCCTGATGCGCTACCGCGGTCTGGACGCAGCGAACGAGTTTCGCGCCGGCGCCAACTACTGCACGGCGATCAACACCAAACCGATCTGCCAGCTACCCCCGACCGAAGCCATGAAGCGCTCGCGCTTCCGCAACCAGTTCAAGACGCCGAACCTCGGCGAGGCCTACCTGCACTTCACCGGTGAGCAGATGGTCGGCGGCCACCGTGCCCGCATCGATACCGAGGCCTGTGCCCGTGTCTACTTCGCCCTGCAGAAGCACCTCGCCGCCGCGTAACACCCGCCGCCCACGGGCGGCCACCATTCTCCGCTGCGCGCCCAGGCGAGCAGTTGGCCCTGCTCTGAGGTACGCATGAATCCCTATCGAATCACTGGCCCGGCACAGATCGGGCTCAGCGGCGGCCGCACTTCCGGAAAAATGACGCATGACATCCTCGATGCTCATGGCGGCAAACTCCCAGATGACGTGCACACGTTCTTTCAGAACACCGGCAAGGAGCGTGAGGAGACGCTCGTATTCATCAATGAAATGGATCAGCGCTGGAATCTGGGCGTGGTCTGGATGGAATGGTGCCGGGAATACGGCCAACCAAAGGATGCACCCTGGTACCGACTGGTGGACTTCAATACCGCGAGCCGGCAGGGAGAGCCATTCGACATGATGCTCGACTATTACGCCCGCTACCGCAGTGAGATAAAGCAGGAGCCACCGGTCCTCCCCAACTTCTCGAACAACATGTGCACCGCCTATCTCAAGATCAGGATTGGCGAGAAACACATGCGCAGCCTCGGCTATGACGAATGGGACTGCGTCATGGGAATCAGGCGCGATGAACCAGCCCGCTACCACCGAATGATGGCAGCCAATGCCAGGGGCGGCACTCGCTGGGAAAGCATCTGCCCGCCTTACGAGGCCGGCGTTACGAAAGAAGATGTGGCCGAGTTCTGGAGCCGGCAGCCATTCGACTTAGGCATCGACTCCGACTTGGGTAACTGCGACCTCTGCTGGAAGAAGTCGGAAGACAAAATCTACCGGGCAATCATCGAGGACCCATCGCGGGTGCTCTGGTGGTCGGGCACCGAAGAGAAGTTCGGTCAGGTCTTCCGGCAGGACCGCCCAAAGTACGCCCACATGGCCTGGTACGCCGAGCGCATGGCCACTCAGGACGCCTTCGACTTCGAAGCAGCCGGCCTGGTATCCGAAGACATCGACTGTTTCTGCGGGGACTGATCCGCTCCCTGTGCTCGACGCAGAGCAGTGGGCTGGAAGCTACTTCAGATTCCTCTCGCACCAGTCGTTGGCAAGCTTGGTTCCCTTCTCGTTGGCCTCCTCCTGTGTCATCAGGCCTTCGAACTTCGCTATCGGGCTAAGTACTTGCTGATCCTCGCCCTCCACTAGGCGAACTGAGAAAGAGGAGACAATCCGGTTTGGTATGTCATGCCAGACACACACGATACGAGCCTTCATGCCATTTGAGAGCTCTACGTAATCATCGCCAGCGGTTTCCGGAATTAGCTTCATAAACCCTCCCTGTACCCGGCCCCATGCCGGTACCCCACTGATACTCCATTTCCCACAACCAATGCCAGCCCGGCAGCGACCGCGGCTGCCTGGAGCAAACATGAAGAACGCAATCAACCTAGCTCAACCGGGCGCTCTCACCCTCGACTCGGTGCGTGCCTTGATCGGCGCATATGACGACTCAACCCACACTCAGCTTCGGGTGACAAAGGAGGGAGTCGCCTTCATTTCCACGTCAGATATTGGCGGTCGAAACATCAAAGACCTGGCGTTTCGCTTCGAGACCTTCCAGGCAGGGGGCGGCTTTGTTGGGCGTGCCGCCGCTGCAGATGACGCCTGGGTGAAGCGCCTGTATGAGGCGCTCAAGAAGAACTGGCCGACCCCCTCTAAGAGCTACATCGACAGTTTCTAAGCGCGGGAATCACATGAATGAGCTGGCACTTTTCGCAGGCGCTGGAGGAGGCATTCTCGCTGGCAAACTGCTCGGTTGGCACACCGTCTGCGCGGTGGAGCTCGACGCCTACCGCGCCCGACGACTCATGCAGCGACAGAATGAAGGGCACCTGTCACCGTTCCCCATTTGGGATGATGTTCGTACCTTCGACGGACGACCGTGGAAAGGCATTGTTGATGTGGTTTCGGGCGGCTTCCCCTGCGTCGACATCACCAGGGCAGGTAAGAAAGTCGGAATCGAGGGGGAAGCCAGCGGCCTTTGGGTGGAAATGGCCCGCATCATTCGCGAGGTTCGACCACGGTACGCGTACGTGGAAAACGCGGCAGAGCTGCCTCATCGAGGGCTTGGCCGAGTTCTCGCGGACCTGGCCGAACTGGGGTTTGATGCGCGATGGGGTGTGCTCGGATCAGACGACATCGGCGCCGACCACCAGCGCAAGCGGACGTGGGTCGTGGCCGACTCCATGCCGTGGATCCAGCCACTGGGGCGGGACATTTCAGGAAGTCGGCGGCAGCAAGAACAAATTGCGTGGAACGCCCACCGGCAAGCTGTATGTGAACCCGGATTTCTGGGAAGGCCTGATGGGATGGCCGATCGGATGGACCGGAACCGAGCCATTGGCGACGGCCAAGACCCGCGAGTGGCAGCGGCAGCATTCCGCCTGCTTTCAGGTCAGGGGTGACGCGGCATGAGCTGGTACGCCACCAGCTGGCAGCACATGCTGGCGGTGCACCAGCAGGCCCAGGCCGACGGCAAGGACGCCGCCGGCATCGCGCGAATAATCGACGAGAGCTACCCGTACAGCGAGCGCAGCGGATGGGCCTACAAGGCCTGGCTGGATGCGCGGCGGGACTTCTTCCGTCAGCACAGCCTACCGCTGCGCAGGGCGAAGAAACCGAAGGAAGGTCTGTTCACGGGGGAGCAGTAAATCCGCATACCTGCTCGTCGTCCGATATCGCCGCCGAATCATTGAACAGCTCTCAGCGCCCCTTCCTCCAATTCAATAGGAGCCACCACGGCTTCGATTGAGGTGAATCATGACCAATACCGACTATGCGAATACCCAAGGGGCAAATGATCCGCAAGATCCGGTGCCGCCTGTAGGGCCGGACGTGGAACCTGATGAGGGCGATGAGGACGTACAGGACGAGGAGCGTCCAGACGACTGGCACGATCCGAATGATACTGGGAACAAGCGACCCAACCGGCCCGATGAAGGCGAGCCGATGAAGTACCCTCGCTGAGCGCTCAGCCTCCCAACAAACCCGGCTAAGGCCGGGTTCTTGCTTGGCTTACATCGCAAGCTCGGTCCGCAACGTCACCCCTTCGCATCCTCAGCATCCGCGTTCTCGAAGTAGTCGTTGTGGGCCTGCTCTGCCACGGACTCCAGCTGAAACATATGCTCCTTGGCATCCGACGTGCTCAGATCAGGATCGCTGCTCAGGTAGCTATCGATTTCGCTCCACGATGCAGCTGCAGCCCTTGCCAGTCGACGACTGCGCTCTTTGAAAGGGTCCATGACGATCTCCGAGTGTGGTATTCAAAAGACCGCAAACGGCGCGCAAAGGTTTAAGGAGTTCGCTTCCAGATGCCTGGAGCCATCATGGCTACTCAGCCCGCTGATAGGCTTCAGGGAAGATGCCTTGTGCGGCCAACTGCTCGTCGTATGCGTCGATCACAAGCTCTCTGGCCTGGAAATAGCCGAACAGTCTGCCGCTGTAGATGAACGCCAGCTCGCCCCAGAAGTGGTAGACCGTGGCCACCGCAGCGATATCTGGATGCCGCTGCCAATCTGCACGGCCGCGAATCTCAGATAGCCGTTTTCGGATCGTAGCGCGGTCGCCCGTGAGCCCTGCTATACCGCGCTCAAGAACATAATTCAGGATCGCTTCGGCCGATTCAGTGTCGTTGAATATCTTGATCATGCTGCCTCCTTGCACAGCAGATATATGACTACCGCTTTCGGTGTACGAACGCCCTCAATTCGTATTCAGCAGCGGCAGCGTCTCGGGCGAGAAGGCGCAGACCCACAGCCTTCTCATCGGAGTCGATAGGATAATTTCGAAGAGAAACAGCTCAACAGCTCGTTGAGCTTCGTTGCGGTGATCCATCAGCATCTGCACGCTTGTGGCGAGGAACTTGATCATGGCGCCCTCCCTGTTGGGAATGGGGCCGCCGGGAAAGCCGTTCCCTGGCTGGGCAGCAAGAGACCCAGCATAGACCCATCTAAGCGGCGCAGCGCACCGCTTGTCACATATCGGCTACTTGGGCTGCAGCAGGTCGACATCGGCGATGGTAAGCGCCGGTACCGGAACCAGTTTCCGGCTCTCTGCCAGGCGCTGGCGGGCTGACAGGCGCTGGAACATGTGGCTTTGCAGGCGGGACAGCAGCGCAGCGTCGACACGGAAGTGGCCGCAGCCGAGGCAGATCACCTCGCGGCCTTCGGAGGTGGACAGGTCCTCGCACGGCTGGAAGCACACCGGGCAGCCGATCATAGCGGCCCCCGGTCAGAGCACACGGTTGCGCTCGTAGTACATCACCTGCTTGAGACGGTGCAGGGCGACCAGATCGCCTCCAACACTGTCGCGCCAGGACTGGTGAATGTTCTTGTAGTGCCCGTCGATATCGGCGAACAGGCGCCGGTACCGCATGATTTCCAGCACCAGCGTGCGCGCCTCCGGACAGGGTTGCTCAGCCCAGAGGCGGCGCAGCTCCTCGCTGGTGATTGGCTTGAAGTCAGGGAGATTGTAGGAATTCATAGCCTGCAAATACTGTATGCATTTACAGTATTCTTGCACGCTGTGTCGCGGCCGTCTCCAGCCGCTCATCACCAGGGCCGCCCTGCCCGGCCGTCATCCCGATGCTGCCGGCCAGGCGGGCGGACCGGCAGTGTAGGCCTTGGCGGAGGGCGCCGGTGACGGCATGCGACGAGCGCACCTTGGCGGAATTGTGCGCCTGGGGGAATGGCCACCCTCGCCTTCACTCTAGAGGGTGTCGAGTTCGTGGATGGCCAGATGTATCAGCAGGCTTGGCACTGCAAGTTCTCGGACGAGAAGTTCACAGTGCCCTGGTCATTGTGCCCGCGGTCGACGCTGAATGAGCTTATATAGATTTATCTATTCCCTATATCCAGCTCTACTCGATGCTCAATCATCTAAACACTTCTCCTCACTGGTCCCTTGTGCTCACGAATTGCTGCCGCAAGCTCTTGAATCTCCTTTCTGCGCTCGCTAAAGCACTCCTCAACAAGAAAGCTGAATATTTGAAAGGCATCTTCAGCGTCTTTATGAGTTATGCGAGATCCCGAATGACTTCCTTCATTCCCGAGCCAGCGTATAGCATCAAGTAAAGTATATTCGTTTGACGCAGGATCGAGACTCTTAATTCTTGTACCCAAACTAACAAAGGCACCAACAGGAGATTCCGGAACACCAAGGAATGTCAATACACCCTCTGCGGCCATTCTCAAGCTATTACAGCAAGCCGCAGGGTGGGAATAATATAGAGCCGACGCAGACTCCAAATGCGCGACTACTGCATCGGGAGTTTTCGGCGGGCAGACAACAAATTTGAGAGGAGGGAAGAAATACTTAGGACTTAGATAGTCATGCCATATTTTGTTCCAGCCGCCCTCTCCATCGACCTCGTACTCTTCCTCCACATAACCATCGCCTTGAACAAACACCAACTCCTCACAGGCTGAGCACTTTAAGGAGAGTCTGAATACATGAACCACATACGTAGGATCCCACCAATACTCTTTCATATCCTTCGTGCTAGCCTCAGTTGATGTGACATGCATATCAACCGCGGACATAGTAGCGGCTTGACAGCAGGGGCACCTGTAACTCGGCACATGTTCTTTATGGAAGGAAGTTTTAAACAACAGGCTATCCACACTTAGCTCCTTGCTAGTTCGGCCTCTGCCGCTTCGCTTGACCCTATCCCAACTCTCCTACTTCACGCCACTGGCGAGGTATCCCCATGCCCACTGATTTGGTCGCTGCCCTGCGCGGCGAAGACGGCGATCTGTTCGTCAAAGAAGCTGCTGACATGCTGGAGCGCCAGCAGAAGCTGCTGGACAAAGACGCCGCTGTCGCCGGCCACATGCAGGCAATAGTCGATGGCCTGCGCAACCAGTTGGAGGCACTGCGCACTGCCGCGAACACAGCCATCGAGCGTGCTGCGGTGTTCGACGATGGTAGCGACGGGGCTGATGCTGAGTCCGCGCGCAGCGTGGTGGTCATCCTCCGCGGGGCACTCGCGCCGCAGCCCGTAGAACACCAATCCTCCTAACCCCCTTCCCCTACTACCCAACTGCCGGCCACGCCGGCGGTAAGGATTCCCTATGCCTGTTAATCCGACTCACCACATCTGCCCGGAGTGCTTCTACACCTGGGCCCATGGCCAGGACGGTGGCCATAGCTGCGTGCAGCGGCTGAAGGCCCGTATCTCCGTACTGGCAGCCGCACTGCAGGAGAACCACGAATGGCACCAGCAGTACGACGAGCACGGCGGTTACCCCGGCTCTGCTCTGGAGAACAGCAACGCCCACGCACTCGCTGATGCCGCTGCCGAGTGGAAACTGCCGTGCCAGGTCCGACTGCCGGGCGGCATGACCATCGGCAAGGGCTGCAACCTCAACACTCTGCTGCTGGCCGTGCGCCGACGCGAAGGCGCCCTGCCATGGCAGTTGGATTTCGACATACCGATCCCGGTCGATAGCGGGCTGCTACGACTCCTGCGGCCACTACCTGAGCAGCCCCTGGGCATCGACAGCGAGGGCGGCAGCCATGACTGAAGTGAAACCATGCAAGCTCGGCAAGCGCCACAAGTGGAAGTTTGCCCACAACCGCATCACCCAGAGCGGCGGACCTCGAACCATCCGAATCAGCAAACGCGGCGTATATCGCTGCGCATGCGGCGCGACCAAGCTCGGGGAGCCAGGCCATGACTGAGCGCCCGATCCTGTTCAGCGGCCCGATGGTCCGCGCCATCATCGAGGGCCGGAAGACGGTCACGCGGCGGGTGGCCAAGCCGGTCAAGCACCCTGACCTGGGCAATATCTACGCGCCCGGAGCCCTGGTGCTGGAGCACGAGCCACAGCATGTGATTGACCGCGCCTGCCCCTATGGCCAGCCCGGCGACAGGCTGTGGGTTCGCGAGACGTTTGCCGTCTACGGCGACGAGAAATTCGCCGCGATTCATTACCGCGCCGACCGCCCGCACGACGTTGGCCGTAAGGGCGTGGGATACAAACCGTCCATCCACATGCCTCGCTGGGTCTGCCGCATCCTGCTGGAGATCACCGCAGTGCGCGTCGAGCGCCTGCAGGACATCAGCGAGGATCAGGCCGAAGCCGAGGGTACTCAGGGATGCGTGCCGTACTGCCAAAGCCCGTACGACAGTGATGGCGCTCCAGCGTGTGACTGCATGAACCTGACTTACAAGGAGTCATTCCAGGCCCTATGGAGCAGCATCAACGGCGCCAATTCATGGGCCGCGAATCCCTGGGTCTGGGTCGTAGAGTTCAAGCGGGTGATGCCTTGAACGCCCCGACCTACTGCCGCACCTCCGGCGCACGCATTGGCCTCTGCACCTGCCTACGGTGCACAACGCCCGCTCCACCTGCAGGGCCCTAAACGGGCCTCGCAGTCTCACCCCATCGCAAACATCATTCACAGCCGGCCGATGCCGGCGGAGGTAGCCCTATGTCTGCAGCAGAGATCGTGCAGCCGCCGGACAAGGTGACAGAGAAACAAATGGCCGCGCGCCTCGGCATTACCCCCAGAGCGCTGGAGGCCAGGCGCGCCCGCGGGCAGATCCCCGCGAGCGTGTGGAAAAAGGTCGGCAGCCGTATTTGGTATAGCGTCAGGAGATACGACGAGTGGCAAGAAAGCCTGTGGGCCTCCCCCGAGGCGTTGAACTGCGGGGCGACACCCTCCGCGTCCGCTTCAAATGGAACGGTAAGCGCTGCTCCGAAACCCTCACCTATCCCACCACGCAAGCGGGCATCGCAGCTGCCGCCCGTCTACGTGATCAGGTAGCCCAGATGATCAGGCTCGGCGTGTTCAATGAACAGAAGTACGCCGAGCTCTTCCCTACCTCCCCCAACGCTGCTTACAGCGTGTCCCGTGCCTTCGGTCCTTTTGCACAGGTCTGGCTCGATAGTCGATCGATCACGGAGGGCACCCGCGACAACTACAAGTCGACGCTGAATGTCTGGTGGATGCCATACCTGGCGACGACACCCCTGCATGCCATGTCACCGGCCTTCATGCGCGAGTTGGTGGTGCGGATCCCTTGGACCTCCGACGGCGTGAAAGCCAATGCCATGTCGAAGCTGAGCACCATCATGGACTCGGCGGTCGCCGACAAGCTGATCACGGAGAATCCCATGGAGGGCCTGGACATCCCAGAGCGTACGGACGCCAAGGTCGACCCATTCACCCTGGCGGAAGCCGATCTGATCATTGAGAAGCTATACGCCACGGAGCATTGGCCGAGCCAGATCTACGCCGCCTTCTTCGAATTCGCCTTCTACTCCGGTATGCGCCTTGGAGAAATCACGGCGCTGCGCTGGGAGGAGGTCAACTTCGAGAAGCGGATGGTGCACGCCTGTCGGACGGTCGCGAAGAAGCAAGTGGTGGAGCGGACCAAGACCAAAAAGAATCGCTACGTGCTGCTCAATGACCGCTCGATTCATGCTCTGCAGGTCGCCAAGGCCTATGTAGAGCGGCGCGCTAAGGGGAAAGGCAGAGTGACCGAGTTCCCCTACTGCTTCCCCCCGAGCAAAGGCGCGGAGTTCATTCAGCAGACGAGTGACCTGCACCATCAGTGGCGGCCAACCCTAAAGGCGCTGGGTATTCGTTACCGGCCCCCGTACAATGCGCGCCACACTTACGCAACGATGTGCCTGATGGCCGGCATGATGCCCGCATTCATCGCAAAGCAGCTCGGCCATTCGATTCAGATTCTGCTGACTCGATACGCACGATGGCTCGATGGCGCGAGCGACTGGGCAGAGATGGAAAAACTAACTTTTGCCCCAAAAGTGCCCCAGGCATAAACGCAACCCTCTGAAACCCGCGAGATAGAGCCTCTTGATTTCCACCGCAAATATCACCATGCAGTTCGGCGCCAAGCCGCTGTTCGAGAACGTTTCCGTCAAGTTCGGCAGCGGTAACCGCTACGGCCTGATCGGCGCCAACGGCTGCGGCAAGTCGACCTTCATGAAGATCCTCGGCAGTGATCTGGAACCCTCCGCTGGCCAGGTGATGCTGGAGCCGAACGTGCGCCTGGGCAAGCTGCGTCAGGATCAGTTCGCTTACGAAGAATTCACCGTGATCGACACCGTGATCATGGGGCACGAGGAGCTGTGGAAGGTCAAGGCCGAGCGAGACCGCATCTACTCGCTGCCGGAGATGAGCGAAGAAGACGGCATGAAGGTCGGTGAGCTCGAGGGCGAGTTCGCCGAGATGGACGGCTACACCGCCGAATCCCGAGCCGGCGAGCTGCTGCTCGGCCTGGGCATCCCGCTGGAACAGCACTTCGGTCCGATGAGCGAAGTGGCTCCTGGCTGGAAGCTGCGCGTGCTGCTGGCCCAAGCGCTGTTCTCCGATCCGGAAGTGCTACTGCTCGACGAGCCGACCAACCACCTGGACATCAACACCATCCGCTGGCTGGAAAACATCTTGGTGCAACGCAACAGCACCATGATCATCATTTCCCACGACCGTCACTTCCTGAACTCGGTCTGCACTCACATGGCCGACCTGGACTACGGCGAGCTGCGCCTCTTCCCGGGCAACTACGACGAATACATGACCGCCTCGACCCAGGCTCGCGAGCGCCTGCTGTCCGACAACGCCAAGAAGAAGGCACAGATCGCCGAGCTGCAGACCTTCGTCAGCCGCTTCTCGGCCAACGCCTCCAAGGCCAAGCAGGCCACCAGCCGCGCCAAGCAGATCGACAAGATCCAGCTGGAAGAGGTCAAGCCATCCAGCCGCGTCAGCCCGTTCATCCGCTTCGACCAGAACAAGAAGCTGCACCGCCAGGCAGTCACCATCGAGAAGGTGTCCAAGGCCTTCGACGACAAGGTGCTGTTCAAGAATTTCGGTTTCCAGATCGAAGCCGGCGAGCGCGTAGCCATCATCGGCCCCAACGGCATCGGCAAGACCACCCTGCTACGCACCCTCGTGGGCGAACTCACCCCGGATACCGGCAACGTGAAGTGGACCGACAGCGCCGAAGTTGGTTACTACGCCCAGGACCACGCCCACGATTTCGAGGCCGACGACACCCTGTTCGAATGGATGGGCCAGTGGACCACTGGCGAACAGAACATCCGCGCAGCCCTGGGGCGCATGCTGTTCTCCTCTGACGAGATCCAGAAGTCGGTCAAGGTTCTCTCCGGTGGCGAGCAGGGCCGCATGCTGTTCGGCAAGCTGGCCTGTCAGAAACCCAACGTGCTGGTGATGGACGAACCGACCAACCACCTCGACATGGAATCCATTGAGGCGCTCAACCTGGCGCTGGAGAACTACCCTGGCACGCTGATCTTCGTCAGCCACGACCGCGAGTTCGTCGGCTCCCTGGCGACCCGCATCATCGAGCTGTCGGAAACCGGCGTTACCGACTTCAGTGGTAGCTACGACGACTACCTGCGCAGCCAGGGCGTGATCGTCTGAAATCTGGGACCCAAAAAGAAAAAGCCCCGCACTAGGCGGGGCTTTTTCTTTTGCGAGGCGGATCAGCGAGCGATGGCCCGATCAGCAGAGAGTCGGCCTGCACCCTCGACAACCAACACCGCTCCGATCACTCCCAGAATCATCGCGTACTCGAATCCGTTGTTGGTGATGAAGAAGCCATTGGCCCAGTGTACCGTTGCCGCAGCGATAACCATGGTGAACACCAGTACAGCCGCCGCCGGGCGCACCAGCAGCCCGATAACCAGGGCCAGGCCGCCGAAGAACTCCGCACTACCCGCCAGTGCCGCCATCAGGTAGCCCGGGGTGATACCTATGCTCTCCATCCACTGCCCTACTCCCTCCAGTCCGTACCCACCGAACCAGCCGAACAGCTTCTGGGAACCATGAGCGGCGAAAGTCAGACCAGCGATTACGCGCAGCAGGGTAATACCGTAGCCAGCGCGAGTGGGCATCAGGGTGTTGATCAGCTTGTTCATGTGTGCCAGTTCCTTGTGTTGAAGTTCAGTTAAGTGAGGCACATCTTATTCGAATAATTAGATACAAAAAGCGCAAATTAGCGACAATTAAAATCTAATTTTTAGATAATTTATTGGCACTGAGTTTTTGTGAACGAGGATCGAGCCGGAGCCGCTCCCGGTCATAGGCCAGGAAGTACTTGTTCACGCTGTTCACGTAACTGACGGCTCCCATACCGAGTTGCTCCATGGCCACTCGCTCGACCTGGAAAAACCAGCGATTGGGGTTCAACCCTCGCCGCCTCGCCTCCGCCCGCAGGCTTTGCACCCTCTGGGGGCCAAGGTTGTAGGCCGCGAGGACGAAGGCCATTCTCTCCGACTCTTCAATCTGCTTGCTGGCGAAGAACTCCCGGCGCAAACGCGCCATATAGAGAGAGGCCGCATGCACGTTGCCTTCCAGCCCTTGAATACTGCCGACCCCTACGCTGCGAGCCGCCGCAGGGGTGATCTGCATCAGGCCGGTAGCCCCGGAGGCACCCCGGGCGGCCGGATTGAGGGTCGACTCCTTGTACGCCACAGCAGCCAGGTGCAGCCAATCCACGCCTTGTGCTTCGCCGTGCTTCTGCAGCACGCTACGAACTTTCTCCAGACGCTGGCGATCCATGGTGGACATCGGATTGCGCACCTTGTAGGAGCGCCGGTAGAAACGCTGAAAGGCAGAATCCTGATCGGCAGGTACCCGATAGTCGGCGAAAAATCGATCGATCCTGGCTCGCAGCATCGGCGAGTCGCTGCGCACAAACCAGCTCATATCCCCTTTTTTGCCCACCACGAGATGGCGATCGATGCGCAGCCCGGGCATCACCTTCTGCCAACGCTCGGCGATCGGCAGTTCGACGGCGGTCCATGGATAGATGCCCGCCTGCACCATCTCTAGTACATCCTCTACCGCCAGGCTCGAATCCGCCCACTCAACCGCTATGGGCGGCCTGCCATCCCGGTGCAGCTTCTGATTGATCTCGCGCAACGCATCACTTACGGCGCTGCCCACCGGCAACGTCAGGGTACGCCCGGACATCTCCTCCAAGCGTTTGAAATTTCTGTTCTTCCGATTACCCACCACGACCAGCACCACATTGCTCCGAGCAGGAACACTGGCGCTGATGCCGAGGCCAGGGTGGGCATCCAGTAGCTCTCCTGGGGCCACCAGATCCCCCTCGCCCTTCTGCAAGGCGGCTATCAGTTGGTCCTTGGGCTTGGGGATGATTTTTAGACGCAGCTCGTGACCATCACCGGAGCCACGATTGAGGAACTGGTCGAATGCCCTCAGCCTCTGGTACTCGACACCTATGGCCTGTCCCCGGATCTGCCCAGAACTGTTCCGGCTCTGATTGACCAGCACTCGCAGTTCGCCACTCTTTCGAATCTCGGCCAAGTCACGGTGTTTGATGGTAGGCGGCAGGTTGCCACCAAGCCCACTCAGCCGCGCCTGGGCCGGGAATGTCATCAGCAAACAGAGTAGAAGCAGTAACGTCCGTGTCATCGATACCCTCCAGCAAGCCATCGCCCGCTCAAAAGAGCCGAAACGACGGATGGCCTGCATACAAAGGTCGCGGAGGTTGGCACAACAGCTCTCAGGCTGCCAGACAGAACTGACAAGAGGCATTAAAAATCATAAATAACCGCCTGTAATTTAAGTATTTTTTATCAAAACACCGGCTCTGTTATCCTGCCCGTCCCGGTTTGCGAGGTAGCACCATGCAACTCATCGACATCGGCGTCAATCTGACCCATCCAAGCCTCTTTCGAGAGCGTGATGCCGTACTCGCCAGAGCGAGAGCCGCAGGTATCTGCCAATTGCTACTGACGGGGACCAGCCTGGAGGATAGCGATCGTGCGCTGGCCCTGTGTGGCGAGCTGGATGAGAGCGGGAAATCGCTTTTCAGTACCGCCGGGGTACATCCTCACGAGGCCAGCCAATGGAGTGCCGACAGTGCACGCCACCTGAGAGCTCTACTAGCCGAGGCATCGGTGCGTGCGGTGGGAGAATGCGGGCTCGACTTCAACAGGGATCTGTCACCTCGCCCTCAGCAGGAAAAGGTACTTGAGGAGCAGTTAGCCCTGGCGGTCGAAACAGGGCTGCCGGTGTTCCTGCACGAACGTGATGCCGGGGAGCGCCTCGGAGCCATACTGCGAGAGTTCCGCGACCAACTGCCGGCGGCTGTGGTGCACTGCTTCACTGGCGACAAGACCAGCCTGTACGGATATCTTGATCTGGACCTTCACATCGGCATCACCGGCTGGATCTGCGACGAGCGACGGGGAACCCATTTACATCCGCTGGTGCGGGATATCCCGGCGGGTCGTCTGATGCTGGAGAGCGATGCTCCCTATCTGCTGCCACGCACCCTGCGCCCGAAGCCGAAGAGTGGGCACAACGAACCAGCCTACCTGACCGAGGTGCTGCATCAGGTAGCCATGCACCGGGGCGAGACCAGCGAGCAGTTGGCTACCCATACCACCGCCACTGCTCGCGCCTTCTTCGCCCTGCCGGAAATCGACTAGTCGAAAACGGTCGTCGTCTGCCGGCTCAAGGCGAGCAGTTGGCCATCCGGAGTCCATAGACGCGCCGCGATATGGCCGTAACCATCGGCGGCATGTTCGATTTCAGCGCGATACAGGCACCAGTCATGGGTAGTAAGGCTGGGGATCGGATGGACGAACTCGATGGTCCACGTCAGCGAGCTGCCCGGTGCCGGCTTGCTCAGGTGCGAAAGCACTGCCGGCGGCCAGGCATCGACAAGTGCAAGCAGATGGGCCTCAGTCACCTTGTCATGGCTGACATCGCTCCGCAGACGCACCCAGCCCCCCATGTACCGCGAGGGATTATTACTGAAGGGCATGCCGCCCTCGCCCCAACGCATGGCCAGAAAGCGGGTGAACTCCGGAGTCACGCCACTCACATAAGGCAGCTCCTGGCACTGTTCAGCCGCAGGCATGGCCGGAGCAGGGTCGGCACCGATACGCACCGAGGAGTCGCGCCCCGCCCCGAAGCTGCCTTGAACCAGAGCGACCACGGCGCCGTTCTGCACAGCCCGGCCAACCAGTTGGCTGACCGATTTGCCCTCGCGCAATACCTCAACATCGAAGGCCACCGGCTCCCCCATCAGCATGGGGCCGACAAAGGTAACTGAAAGCGAGCGCACCGGCCGACCGGCCGGCACCTTCAGACGCATGGCCTCGAACACCATGGCGGCCACGAGACCACCGAAGGTGGCGCGGCCCTGCCCCCACAGACCGGGAACGACAACATGCTGCGGATGTGTGTGTACCGCGTGAATCAATTCGGCAAAGGTCATGCACTGTCTCCTGTATGCAAGCTAAAGCTTAGAGAAAAGTGCGACATGACGGGAGAGACCTGCCGGCCAATTCAGCGGCGATATCGGCGCCCATTCAGAAGGGGCGCTGCTCCAGCGGATAGTATTCGAGCAGTTCCGAGAGTGCCTGATCAGCATCCTGCTCAGCCTGCGCCAGGCGGTCGCGCCAAGCGGCGACACAGGGTGCCAGATCCGGCTCTATCAAGGCGCGTTGCAGCCACTGCCAATGGTCGTGCCAGTCACCAAGGGCACTCTGCACCTTACGCAACGCCTTCAGCTCAGCACCACTCAGCTGGACCCGCTGTGGCCAGGCCTCAGCACAGTAGCGAATCCGCTTGATCAACAGTCGCAACCTGTGGCGATCATGGGAGGAGTCACGCAGCGCTTCGGCCAGTTCCTGGCGCTGCCTACGCATATACCTGCCGACATCCCGGCCGCGTACCCGCCATTCGCCGTCACAGAGCGCACGTCGCTGATCCTCCGGCCACTCATCGAGCAGGATGCCCAGTTTCAACATCGGTATGCCATCCAACAGGCGAGAACGCCCTCCCTCCAATTGCATGCGTCGAATCTTGGCGGCCTGAGGCTGGCCACGCCGCTCCAACTCCCCGGCCAGCACCTCCAGATCTCGCAACGGCCCGCTCGCATCACCAACTGCCGATGCCGCTTTCTCGAGCGCCATACAAAGCTCCTGCTTGCGCAGCGGGCGCAGAAGGCTACGCAGACGGCGTAAGGCAATGCGCAGATCATGCAAAGCCTCGTCATCGGTCTGCATCTGCAACCTGGCGCTGCAGGCATACAGTTTCACCTGCAACTCGATGATCCGCTCACACAACTCACACCTGAATCCGGCCACCCTATCCCTCCTCTCGCCGAGCCCGCCAGGGCAATTCACGGCGCAAGCGCCTTAGCAGATCACGCAGGACCCCAGGCGCCGGCTCCTGGCTACCATAGCGCTGAGCCTCGAATGCCTGGGCGAACTCGGCTATCGCCCGAGCCTGAAGCGGCATCAGCGCCATGGCTCGCTCGGAAAAGGCTCGTATTCCCTCGCCCTTGCTGCGCTGCACACCATGGCGAGCGAGCAGCGTCTCGTAGCGACGCAACAGCTTCTGCTGCGGATCGCCCACACGTCGCCAAGGTTCGAACAGCCATAGAGCCAGCAGCCCCAGCATAAGGCCGCCGCCGCCGACCATCACGATGGCCATGCGTTGCCAATCCAGCTTGCCGAACCAACTTTGCAGCAGGCTCAGCTGCTGCTCACTCCGGTAACCCAGCACCCAACGCTGCCAGTTGTAGTTGATATTCTCCCAGGCAATTCTCAGATCATTGACCCACCCCAGGTTGCGGTACCGCAGGGGCGAGAACGGCGAGTCCTGCAAAAAGCCATCGTCAGCAGCGAAAGCATCCTGTGCGCCCCGCTCGATTCGCGTAGGCGCAACCTGGAAAGTAGGATCAATGCTCACCCAACCCCGCCCCTCCACCCAGTACTCAACCCAGGCATGGGCGTCAAGTTGGCGAACCGAAAAGTAGTTGCCTACAGAGCTGTATTCTCCCCCCTGATACCCCGCTACCACGCGTGCAGGTATTCCGGCAGCGCGCAAAGTAAAGGCCGTGGCTCCTGCATAATGCGCGCAGAAGCCCTTGCGGCTAGAAAACAGAAACTCATCGACACTATCGTCCCCCATCACTGGCGGGCGCAGGGAATAGCTGAAAGGTTCGCGGCTGAAATGCTCCAGTACCGCGCCAACCAAGGACTCATCGTTAGGATGCGTCTGCCTGAGCCCGGCCGCCCAAGCTCTGGTCTGAGGATTACCCTGCTCGGGAAGCTGCAAGGTATTGCGGCGCACAACCGGTGGAAGGCCGACCGGCTCACGTAGCGCTTGCGGCCAGGACTGCGCTTTATAGAGCCAATTTTGAGTCAGCGGACGTCTGGCCTGCTGGCGAAAATCACTCATCTGAACCGCATTGGCGTCGCTAACCTGCCCCACATCCAGCACGAACAACCAAGGTCTGCCGCTCGGTTGCACAACAACTTCATAGCTCACTGCTTCTCCACGAGCAGCCCAGCGCGGCCTGACACCCAGTTGCCCTCCCCACGACTGCGACCAGCGCCGGCCGTCGAAATGTTCCAGAGTGAGCGCCCGCCAATACAAGTCGCGCTGCGCCGGGGCTTCACCATCGAAACTGGCGCGAAAGGCCAGCGCCGTTGACTGCGCCAGCTCCGCCACATCTGCCGGGCTCATGCTCTCAGAAAGACCGGTCACGCCCTTCTTCGGGTTCGGCAAGCTCCACAGCGGCTCCATGCGCGGGAAGAACAGAAACAGCAACAGCATCATCGGCACGGCCTGCAGCATCATTGTGGCCGCCTGCTTGACCGTAGCAGCCGGCCGCTCGGCAAAGTCGCTCTGTTGCATGCCGATCAGGGCAGCCAGAAGCGCCGTCACGGGCAACAGGCTGTAGAGCGCCGACAACAGCCCATCGTCGAACAGATAGCTGGTCACCACCACGAAGAAGCCCAGGAATATCACCACCAGCGCATCGCGCCGGCTACGCAGTTCCACCAGTTTTAGGGTAAAGACAGCAACCAGTAACAGCACCCCACCCTCGACACCGATCAGGGTGCCGCGAGAGAAAAACACGGCGCCCGCGGCGGCCAGCAGCAAACCTATGCGCACCAGCCGCGACGGGTAGCGCGCCCGCATGCGAAACACCTGCACCCGCCAACCGGCACAGAGCATCCACAACGCGGCGATCCAGATAGGCAGATGCAACAGATGCGGAAGTATTACCAGGACCTGTGCTACCAGTAACCAGGTAAGCGCGATACGTGGAGTCGGTTGCACGACACTCATGGCTGCCCCCCGTACAACGCCAGTGTCCGCAGGCAACGCTCACGGTGCGCCTCACCGACACCGGGAACCAGCTCGGTGCCCGGTAGGCGGAGGCCATAAGGCTGCTGGCGCATGTCCAGATGCAGCACCCAGTGACACAGACGTGAAAGCCGCTCTTCGACACCACCACCAAGCGCCTGGAAATCCAACCACAAATCATGCCCGGCGAGCGCGGAGAAATCCTTGACCAGCAATCCCTGGCCACGGGAAAACGCTTTCCAGTGCAATCGCCGCTTGGAGTCTCCCGGCTGGTAGATTCGTAGCCCCTGGTAGTCATCCGCCCCCTGCCCCGCAGCACGCCGCCCTTCACCCTCCTCATCGGCGATGCCGTCCACCGCGAGGGGCAGATCTCCCTCCAGCGGTCGCGGGTAAACAAGCACTGCCTGATCGAGATCGACCCAGCTCCAGGCCACCAGAATACCCAGAGGGAAATGACTCTCGACCCGCATTCGCTCAGGCCGTAACCAGCCACGGTGATGGGCTGGCAATGTCAGCTCGCACTCGCGTTGGCCGGCAAGAGGTACATCCACCACCTGCAACGGCTGGGGAGGCCAGCCGATGCCTACAGCATGATGCGCGCTGCGCACCCCCTCCAGACGCACTCTGAAGCGGGCCTGCTCGCCGACGAATACGGGGTTGCTGGCACCGGCCTTGAGAACGAGTCCCGCAAAATTGCGATAGGTATGCAGAATCGCTACCACGAACAGCGCGCTCAGCAGAAACGTCAGGCCATACGCCAGGCTGTTCTCGTAGTTGATGCCGGCCAGCAGCATCAGCATCAATACCACCGCGAACACCGCGCCGACCCGATTGGGCATGATGAAAATGCGCCGCTGGTTAAGCTGCACCTGCGCGGCCGCAGGAATGCGCCGCACCACCCAGCGACGCCAGCGCGCCTTGATCGAAGCCGACGCCATCACACCGCCGACACTTCGCGCAGCAGCCACTGCACCAGTGAACCGCCACCGTGCCCGGCCGGGTCGGCCCGCTCACGCAGGCGATGCCCGACGACCGAGGGCAGTACTGCCTGCACGTCCTCAGGAATCACATAATCGCGGTTGGCCAGGAACGCCCACGCCCGCGCGGCCGCCAGCAACGCCAGGCTGGCGCGCGGCGACAATCCCCAGGCGAACTGCGGCTCGCTGCGGGTCGCCTCTACCAGGCGCAACACGTAATCGACCAGCGCATCGCTGGCTCGCACCTGGGGAATCAGCGCCTGGATTGCCGCCAGTTCCGAATGATCGAGGATCGGTTCCAAGCGAGGCAAAATCTCCCGGCGGGCCTCTCCCAGCAGCAGCGCACGCTCGGCTGCTCGTGCCGGATAGCCCAGCGACAGACGCATGAGAAAGCGGTCCAGTTGCGACTCTGGCAACGCGAAGGTACCACCGGAGCTGACCGGATTCTGGGTGGCAATCACGAAGAAAGGATCAGGCAGCGGGCGGGTCGCCCCCTCAATGGTCACCTGCCCCTCCTCCATCGCCTCGAGCAGCGCGCTCTGGCTCTTCGGCGTGGCACGGTTGATCTCGTCGGCTAGCACCAGCTCCGCGAAGATCGGGCCGGGATGGAAAACGAACTGGCTGCTCTCCCTATCGAACACCGAAGTACCGAGAATATCGCCAGGCAGCAGGTCGGAAGTGAACTGGATGCGCTGGAAACTCAGCCCTAATACGCGTGCCAGGGCGTGGCTGAGAGTGGTCTTGCCCATCCCAGGCAGGTCCTCGACCAGAAGGTGCCCCCTCGCCAGCACACAGGTCAGTGCCAGGCGCACCTGCGGCTCCTTGCCCAGCAACACCTGGTTCACCTCATGCAGCACCGCTTCGAGTTTCGTCCGCATTCTTCGCTCCTGTTCCAGTCCGTCGATGCTACTGGGCGCTCCGGTCCGGGCAAAGCTTTGCGAAACAGTTGCTCACGAAACTGTGCAAAGGATCGAAGACTCGACCTGATTGGGCAGCCCGATTCGTGGAAGCAAAAAGACCATCCTGCGATGGGAAACAGCAAGCCCACTCGACTATTGGACCGTCGAGGGCCGTGGCGTATTTCAGTTAAAGCCTCGGTGGCTCAGGCTCCCGCCCTTCCCTGCCGATGAAGCCATGAAACACCCAAGAATGTAGGCACTTCTACAGTCGACCTCGCCGCACCTCTAGATGAATGCAGCGCAAAAGCTGCCCAGCCGATTAGCGCTCATGCCCGAGCCTTATTCCTCGAGCGCCCTACAGGGCTCAAGCAAGCCACCATGCAGTCACAAGTTAGATCCTGTATAAAACATGCCGCCATAGACACTAGCTCTGAGACCGAAACCAGCCCGACACACATTTAAAACCGGCAAAAACCGCACATTCAAAAAACAAAGACAAAATAAAAACATAGAGAGTCTCTATATTTGAACTCTCCTCTATCGAGCTCGAACCGAAATAGTCAATAACAGCATTACAAATATCACTCAATAGCTTTGGAAAAAAATCAGGATAGGTGTAAAAAAACCTTGTGATAAATGCCGCTCCAAGCAGCAAAAAAATCAGAACAAACAATATCTTGAAAAAATCACCCTTGAAGCAAACCAACCCCACATTAGCACCCTCTCAATATTACAGCTATTTCTTAATGTGAGCATTATAGTAATAGATGGAATAAACAAACCCAGGAAGGCATCCCCAATCAAGCAAAAAAGCAAGCCATGCATAGTGACTTTTCGGATTATTTGGAAAGAAGAAAAACCCTAAAAAAAGGCATACCCCACCAAGCAAAGGAATCCACGACGGTGACTTCTCTTTCTTAACAAACCCCACATAAAAGCAGCGCCAATTCAAGAACACCAACCACATACCAATCACAAACGAAAACACGCAAAAAGCGATTATCACTATAGTATCCAGCGCATTAGTATCGAAAACAAGCCATCCTACCTTGCGCTCCAAGAAAAATGATACCTGCTTTAAAGCTATAGATATCCCACAGTGCTTAGCACATAAGTCAACTAAAGACTTCAAACTGAATTGAACTCACCACCCTCCAACGACCAACAACCCAAACCACACAACGAATATAACCGCCCCTATAACCTTAGTTTCAAATACTCCTATATCTTTATCAGCACCTCAATCCACAACCAATCTCTTACTTCTCAAGGATCATTTTTACCATGCATCCTTCTTACCCATGGATCAACCCATCTGTAAAAGATGAAATTATAAGAAAAGCCAGGAATACAGCCAAGATCAAAGAAGAAAAGCAACCACCAAAATGGGCTTTGAAGAAGATATAGCCCAAGCGAAGAGGCTCCTCCCCCAACAATCGGAATCCACGATATACTTTCTTTTCTTACAAAAATTCCGTAGAAAGCATAGAAATTAAAAACAATGAAAGGAATTCCTAAAGTTATCAGTATCAGCCCCATCACGACTTGCATTTACTTTACCAAAGACCATTTCTACACTGGACAATCAAAAATCACCCAGAACTCAAATGAGAAGAATAAAAAATCGCCAATCTGCCACATCACCACCATTTATCATCTTGAGATTCAATCCAAAACCAAAAAGCGCCTAGTAGTCCAAAGTACAGCCACCATATCCAAACCATAACCCCTTCGCTAGCTCTGGCCATAAAAGAAAAAAACAGAACCCCCGCAACAAGAGCACATACGGAAACCACTCTATTCTGTCGACGAAACTTATAAATCAGAATAGCCACACTCAAGATGCTCAATAAACCTATCAGCCCCCACAAGAAATTAAAGAGCATAAAAATCACTCCTTATTTTTCTTGTCAGGCATCATCGAGTATACGCCGTCGGTAACGGAAGCCCCGTCAGAGAAAATCAACGCACTATTGCTGGTTTTATAGGCCCTCACAGTCTCCCACTGATGAAATGCTGAGCCTTTGTACTTTTCAAGAACCACAGGAATCGTATTGGCGCGCACAACCGCAGCAATACTCACAGAGGCACGCGCGATGTCACCATGGGATCTATCGCCGGTATAAAACTCCGCGGCCGAGCGATAGGCCTCGCCCACGAAATCATCCGCCACGCACTGTGCGGCCGGGCCATGGAATGTCCTGCTGACATTGCACATGGCTCCCAGGTAGGTGGATGCTCCATCCACCATCAGGTATCGGCCCGCAATGGCTCCACCGGGTAGCTTGCTCAGCATCCACCCCGAATAGACGCTGGCCTCTCCAAGAAGCATGTACCCAGCGTTCTTGCCCACCTCCATGAGACTTTGGCCATACCCCCTCCAGAAATCCGGGTCCCCTAGCGCATCCAGAAAAGAGGGTTCTTTGTAAGGCGGCGCACTCACCGGCCTGCTCTGGGCTGGCACACGATTAACAGGGGGATAAGGCGCTACGGGCGGAGCACAGGTAGGCTGATCGTCCCCCACCCCAAGCGGTCCTGGCCGGCGATAACAGGTCATGCTGAATCCCCTTAGATAGCTATTGGCGAAGTGCTCGCCCCTTTCCCTGATTGCGATCTTCCAGTGGTACGAAGCCGCCCCTACGCCGGCTCTCCACGAGCGGCAAACAACTGTCCGAACAGCTCCGCATCCGGCGCTCCCCGATGGCTGATCTGCAGGAAGGGGCGGTCGTGGCGCAGGACTGCCCACCAGGCTGAACCGTTGCCCTGCGGCTGGAAGCGTTCGAGCACGGTCGGTCTCGAGGGCGAGATGTCGGGTGACCTCCAGGCCAGCTCGTTGAGCTGCTCGGCGAAGGCGTCCGGGGACGGCAGGTCCCTGAGTGCCGATGGCAGGAACTGGCTCAGCGCCCGCAGGTGCGCGCAGAGCCGGGGATGGTCTTTCGCCAGGTCGTCGTCCAGGTCGGCGAGCACCATCAGGGGAAAGTAGCGTCCCACCCGGTCGACGCTGGCCATGAGTGCGCCGCAGCAGGCTTGTTCGCCCCACAGGCCGGCCGGCACCGCGAAGCACCAGACGGGCGCGACCAGATACGCGCTCAGCCAGTCCGCCTCGCCCTGCTGCAAGGCACCGAGGCCTCGCTGGAACCAGCCGTCGACGACCTCTATCCGCGACCTGTCGAGGCCTCGCGAGACGAAGTCGCCGACCGATGGCAGCTTGCCGAAAAAGCCATACTTCGGCGCCGGCCGCTCCGCCACCGGTATCGGGAAATCCTCCATCAGATCTGTCCCGGGCAGGAGAAGCTGGCGAGCTCGGCCAGGCGGAACGGGTTCTGCACGCTTCCGGCAGTGACTTCCAGCACCACCTTGCGGCCCTGGACCATCAGGGTGCTGACGAAGCGCTCGGGCCCGGACACGGCCCGGTTCTCGCCCTCGTCGAACAGACGCATGGCGGCCCAGGGACCGTTTTTCACCAGGTAGCCGCTGGGCGCACCACTGTTCATCAGCTCCAGTCGCACCTGCTGGGTGCCGCGCGGCCCCGGCCACTTCACCTGCTGGGGTACCTGCGGGCCGTGGGCGTACTGGAAGACCTGGCCGTCGAAGTCCAGGCTCAGCTGGCTGATCGAGGCATCCATTTCCAGTACCCGGATCGAGAAGGACATTTCCGGCGAACGGGTTCCGTAGGGGAAGAACACGTCGCGAATCCGCGCCGCCCGCTGGAACGAGGTCAGCGGCACCTCGACGCCACCCGGCTGACGCAGCAGCCAGGTCCTGCCGGACATGTCGGCCAGCGGCGCGAGGTTGTCCTGGAAGAAGCTGTCGAACATGCCGCCGTAGGCGAATAGGCGGGAGAAATCGGCCAGGGTGACGTCCTTCTCCGACGAGCGCCGGAACGGATAACGACCGTTGATGGCCTGGCGACAGAAGGCCCCCAGCGAGCTGTCCAGCTTGCCCCCCAGCATGACCCGCATGCTACCGCCCGCCTGGGCCGTGCCGGCGTCGGCCAGCGCCTCCAGCATGGTGCGCAGGGGGGCCGGCAGGTAGGCCGCCTCGGCGCGGATACGGTTCAGCTCCGTCAGTTGCGGTGTGCTGGCCAGTGCGGGTGATGCACCGCTGCGCAGGGCCGAGTCGGCACTGGACAGGTTCATGTACATCTCGTTGAACAGGCGCAGCACGGCCTGTATCGGCGCGTTGCCGCCATCGTTGGTGACGAGCCGTCGGATCGGCTCGAACCTGTCGTCGACGATTCTCTCCAGCTGTTCCGCGTTCGCGGCCGGCCTGGTGAGGCCGGACGGACCGAACACTCGCTCCAGATCGGCGGCCGCGGTCTTGACGCGCTTGCCGGCCTCCCCGACCACCGAAGACTGGGAATCGGTCTTGGGATCGACCTTCAGCAAGGTGGTCTCCCGCGCCACCGCGCGCAGGAACTGGGCCAGCGGCGAGTCGGGCGCCGACAGGATGCGGGCCACTTCCATGCCCTGGGACATGGACGGCGTCTCGATCAGGCGCACATCGGCCAGGTATTCGTCCCACAGGCGCACGTACTCGTGCAGGTAGAGGCGTTTGATGTCGCGCAGGGTGGCGCCGTCCACCAGGCGCGTCGCCTGGTCCGTCAGCGGCCGTTGCGGGCGACTCAGCACCCAGTCCTCCTCGCGTTCGAGCAGGCCCAGGATCGAACCGGCTTCCGGCAGGAACACCTTGTGGTAACCGTTATGGGTGAACAGCGCCGGGATGCCCTGGATCAGCGGCTTGCCACTCGCCCGGGTGAAGACCAGGGCGGACTGCGGTCCGCCCGCCTCCGCCACGGTGAAGTCGACGCGGCTGCCATCCATCAGGCGCAGCTTGAGGCGGCTGTAGGCACGATGGGCGAGGGAGAAGGTCGCCAGTTGCTCGCGCTTCTGCCGCACCAGTTCCTCGTCCTGCGGATAGGGCGAGGCGACGGATTTCTCCGCCAGCAGGTTGTGCAGGTGGCCGAACAGCTGTTCGCGCTGCTGCTGCGACACCGAGATCGGCAGGCTGCGCTCCCACTCCATGCGCACGAAGGCCTCCAGCGCCTCGCCATCGTAGTGCGACGGATCGTTGAGCATCAGGTAGGACTTGAGCACCTCGTAGGTGAGTTCGAGGTTGTCCTCCGGCGTGGTCTGCAGCAGGAATTCGAGGCGCCGCACGATGCGCGGCAGCAGCGCCCGCTCCAGCGCGGCCTGGTAGGTGCGCTGGGCCGACGCATCGAGCTTGCCGCCCTGGTAGAGGCCGTAGGTGTAGCCGATCGGCGGCTCCGAGGCGGGGAAGTCGGGGCCGGCGGCCAGGCCGTTCAGCTCGGTGAGCACCGGCACCAGTTCCAGCAGGCTCTCGCCCTCGGAGGCGGCCAGGGTCTGCAACTGGCCGGCCATGCGTTCGGTGCGACCGTCCACCAGGTCGATGTAGCGGCTGTTGTTGCCGAAGCTCAGCGCCCAGGCGCCCAGCACCAGGACCAGCAGCAGGGCGACGGCGCCGTGGCCGGCAATGCCGAGCAGGCGCTCGCGCCGCTCGGCGCGCTGGTTGCGTCCGGCCAGGTGGGCCTCGGGGAAGATCACCTTGCGCAGCACGTCCTGCAGGAAGTAGCTCCTGCCCGTCCCGGCCGGCGAGGAGCGCAGGGCAACCCGGGCGTCGAAGCCCAGGCTGCGGCCCAGCCCGCCGAGCACGCGGTCGAACGGCGTGCCTTCCTGGGTGCCGCTGGTGAAGTACAGGCCCCGCATCATCGCCTGCCGGGCGAAGCGGCTCTCGGCGAACACGTCCTGCAGCAGTTGCCGCAGCACCGGGATCAGGGCGTGGAAATGCTGTGGCAGGGCGTAGGCACAGGCGCGGCGCGCGGTGTCGTGCTCGGCGAGCATCAGCTCGGGCATCTCGTCGAACAGGCGGTGGGCCAGCAGCTCCAGCTCGCCCTGCAGGGCCTGGCCGAGCGCCTCGCCCTGCAGGCCTCCATCGGCGTTGTAGGGCAGCGTCACGCCCCAGACCTGGGCCCGCTCTTCCTTGCTCAGCGTGGCGAAGTATTCGTTGAAGCCGCCCAGCAGGTCGGCCTTGGTGACCAGTACATAGACCGGGAAGGAGATGCCGAGGGCATCGTGCAGTTCGTTCAGGCGCGCGCGCAGGCGAGCGGCGTGCTTGCCCCGCTCCGCCTCGCTGGCGCCGAGCAGGTCGGAGACCGAGACGGTCAGCAGCGCGCCGTTGAGCGGCTGGCGCGGGCGGAACTTCTTCAGCAGGCCGAGGAAGCCTTCCCACTCCGCCTTGTCCGCGGCGGCGTCGCTTTCATGGGTGGTGTAGCGGCCGGCGGTGTCCAGCAGGACGGTCTCGTCGGAGAACCACCAGTCGCAGTTGCGCGTACCGCCCACGCCCTTGACGCTCTCGCGGCCGAACTCTTCGGCCAGGGGGAAGCGCAGGCCGCTGTTGATCAGCGCGGTGGTCTTGCCGGAGCCGGGCGCGCCGATGAACACGTACCAGGGAATCTGGTAGACGTACTTCTGCCGCAGCCGGGCGAACCAGCCCTGCTCACGGTCCTGGAAACGGACCTGCTTGAGCTTCTCCAGGGCCTGCTCGAAGTTGCCGCGCAGTTCTTCCAGGGCGGCATCGGTCGGCTGCTCGGGCGTCACCCCCGCGCGGGCGTTGGCGATGGCGTTGAGCAGCCGGGCGTTGACGTGCTGCCGGCGCCAGAACAGCACCAGCAGGCGCAGGGCGAGCAGCCCCAGGACGATGCCGATCGTCCACAGGCGGGCCGGCACCGGCTCCAGCGGGCGCCAGTCGGCGAAGGCGAACAGCGGCCCGAGGAACCAGATGACCAGCACCAGGGCGAGCAGGCCAAGCGCGATGAAGACGTAGCGGTTGAACAGCAGGGAGAACAGCCAGCGCATTTATCGGATCTCTTTCTGCAGGTCGGCGGCGGAGGCGAAAACCGTGATGTCGACGCGGCGGTTGAGTGCACGGTTGGCGGGCGTGTCGTTCGGCGCGACCGGCTCGGCCGAGCCGCGCCCCTGGGCGGACACGCGCCCGGGCTCGCGGATGTGCTCCTCGAGCATGGCCGAGACGTTTCCGGCCCGCTCCATGGACAGGTGCCAGTTGGACGGGAAGCGCAGGGTGCGGATCGGCACGTTGTCGCTGTGGCCGACCACGGTCACCTTGCCGTTGACCTGGTCGATCTCCTCGCCGATGCGGCGCAGGATGGCGTGGAAGCGCGGGCGGATGTTCGGGCTGCCGGAGTCGAACAGGCCGTCGCCGAGTATGGAGACCGTGCTCTGCTCCGGCGCCTCGCGCACCGAGACCAGGCCGGCGCGGATTTCCGGTTCGAGGAAGCGCGAGAAGCGGATCGGCGGCTCGCTGCTGCGCGTCACCACCGGCATGTCGGGCAGCTTCAGCGCGCCGATGGCGATGAAGGCGCTGTCGGAGCGGTCGGCCAGGTGGAAGGCGAGCAGCATGTAGACACCGAATCCGATCAGCAGCGCGGTCAGCGCCGACACCCACACTGGCAGCACGCGCCAGACTGCGGGCAGCTCGCGGGTGATGCCCTCCCAGTGCGGAGAGAGTGCCTTGAGCCGATCGCCGCGCACCTCGCGGATAATCTCCGCCAGGCGCCGGCGCAGGCTTTCCAGCTGGCTCTGGCCGTTGTTGACGATGCGGTAGCGCCCCTCGAAGCCGAGGGAGATGCAGTAGTACATCAGCTCCAGCAGGTCGCAGTGCTGGCGCGGCGACTGGGCCAGCTTGCTGAGTAGCTGGAAGAACTTCTCGCCGCCCCAGGTCTCGTTGTGGAAGGTCACCAACAGGCTGTGCCGCGACCACACCCCGGAGCCGCCCCAGGGCGTCTGCGCCGCGGTCTCGTCGAGCACCGTGCACAGGCAGTAGCGGGCGGCGATCAGGGTTTCGTGGGAGATGCCCTCGTGGCGCGCGCGGGTCTCGAAGTTGCGCACTTCCTGGGCGAGGTGGTCGCGCAGGCGCTCCGGATCGGAGTTATGCACCAGGGTGCGGATTTGGTAGATCAGGTTGAGCAGCGGGTTGGCCGCCGCCACTAACGGGTTGCTGCCCGAGTGGATGTCGGGCAGGTCCGCCAGGGGCGCCGCCGCGTTCATGGCACCCATGGCGGGCGCCTCGCCGCCCGGATTCGGCATCACGAAGGTGCGATCTTCTCCGGACGAGGGGTTGAGTGCGTTCAGGTTAACCATGAGTCATGCGCTTCTGGTTGGGAGCGGGCTCAGCGACGAATCGCCCAGCATTCGAGCTCGATGTCGGGGAAGTCGCCGGCAATGTGCAGGGCCAGCGCGCCGGACGCCTGCAGCTGCGTCCACAGGTCGCCGACGGTGTCCATCTCGAAGTAGTGGTAGCCGGCGTGGTACGGGATCTGCCGCGGCGCGATCGGCAGCGAGCGCAGCGCGATGCCGGGCAGGTGCAGGTTCACCAGATCGCGGATTCGATCCACCGGGCCGATCTTCACCTGGCTGGGGAAGCGCGCGCGCAAGGTCTCGGGCGCGATGCTGGAATGCACCGCCAGCACGAACTGGGCGTTGCGCAGCAGCTCGCCATCGGCCACCTGGCCCACGCGGACGCCGTAATTGCGGTCGATCAGCTCGATCTGCACGGCATTCTGTTCCAGCACCGAGGACAGCGCGTTGCGCAGCGCCACCATCAGCGGCGGCAGGCAGCACTGGAGATCGTCGTGGCTGTACTTCGGCCACTCTGGGGCGCGCCGGTCCCGCTCGGAGAAGGTCGCCAGCTCACCCGCCAGTTGCGCCAGGGCGACGTAGAAACGCTCGGGGTGCACACCCGGCGCCAAGAGCATATGGGCCAGCAGTGGCTGCGCCCGGTTGAGCAGTTGCAGGAGGAGGAATTCGCCCACTTCGGAAACGCCGCCGCGCCCCGGCTGGGACAAGCGCTCGGCGAGCACGTCGGCCCGCTGGTTGACCAGCCCGTGGGCCTCGTTGAGCATCGACACCAGGCCATGGCTGGCATGGCAGGTCACCACGGGCGGCAGGTAGTGGTTGTCCAGCACCAGTTGCCTGTCGCTGCGGCACTCGACGACGCGGGCCACGCCGACGCCCAGCCAGGCATCGGTCATGTCCCGCTCCAGCATCAGGCGCAGGCGCGGCTCGGCCAGCTGCAGCTCGGCCGGCTCGCCCGCCACCGAGTTGACGTCGCCGACCAGTGCGTCATGGACGGTGTAGCGGGCCAGCGAGCGGGGCCGCTCCTCGAACAGGACTTCCTCGGTGCCGGGCCGACGCAGCGGCAGCGCCAGGTAGACCATCTGCTCCACCACGCCCTCGGTGAAGTCCAGCGGCTCCGGGCATTCGCACTGCAGGGGGAACGAGAAGGGCGTGCCATCCGGCAGCAAGCCTTCTGCCTCAACGATGGCCAGCTTGCCCAGGGCGAGCGCCGCCAGGTCGAACTTGAGGACCCTCGCCCCCCAGAAATACGGCTCTCCTGCCAGGCTCCGACTGTGCGAGAAAAACTCCAGATAACGCTCTTGCTGCTGGAAGTGCTGCGGGCGGAGGAACATCCCCTCCGACCACACCACCCGCTGATAACCCTTGCTCATGTCCCCTCCTGGACCAGATTCCCTGACGCCCGCCACTACTGCGCGGCGGGCGCGGACAACTTCACCTCACTGGCCTCCAGACGGATCGCGTAGTCCAGCGACTTGCGCGACCAGCGCAGGAATTCGGGCAGCTCGAACCAGGGCGCCTTCGGCTCCGGAATCACGGCGACCTGCCGCCAGACACTCGCTTCCAGGTCGCGATATCCCACCAGAACCGCCAGCGCGCGGCCGTCCAGCTCGACCTGGTAATCACGGACCGACGACTCGCCCGGGCTGATCATGAACGCCTCGCGGTGCAGCAGGTCACCAGCCAATACGGCCTCGTCACGCTCGGCGAGCGTGAAGTAGTCGGTCGACGAGAAGGTCGCCGTGTCGCGCAGCCGGAACAGGCGCACGGCGACCGGTGAAGGCCGCCCATTGATGTCCGGATTGAGCGCCTCAGACGCGGAAAGCTCGACGCGGATAGACACCGGCTCGGGCGGTTTGGGCGTGGAGGAACAACCGGCCAGGCTCAGGGCGGCGAGCGTCACGCAGGCAGCTCTAATGTGCGCGAGCCCCGCACGGCGGGCGCCTGGACGGCGCGGTTCGATGTGCGATACGACGGATACTTTCATTCGACATCCATTGGCAGACAGCAGTGACTTGTTTCAGAACTCGCGCATGACCGGGACATGCACATCCCAGCGCACGGTGATCTCGTTGGGGTTGCCGATCCACACCGCCAGCGCGCTGTAGTTGTCCTGGTCCGGCGAGCCCTGATCGACGATCAGCTTCTCCATCCGCACCAGCCACTCCTCCGCCGCGTTGGCGTGAAGCAGGGCCTCGCTCATCTCGTATTCGCGCACCGCTTCCCAGAAGCCGTCGGTGCAGATCAGGAAGGCGTCCCCCTCCTCTACCTCGAACGGCGTGTCGAGCGCCTGGGCCGGCAGCTCGTCGCCCACTCCCAGCGCGGCGAACAGCAGGTTACGCTCGGCGTGCCCGCGGACCATGTCCTCCTGCAGCACGCCGGCGTCGACGAAGCTCTGCACGACGCTGTGGTCCTTGGTCAGCTGCCGGCAGCCCCGACGCCGAAACAGGTACAGCCGGGTGTCGCCGACATGGACCCACTGGGCCTGACGCGCCGCCTCGTCGAAAAACAGCGAAGTGACGGTGGCGCTCATGCGCCGCAGCGGGCTGGACAGGCCCTGTCCGTAACGGATGGCGGAGTCGGCCTGGGCCACCAGCCGCTCAATGCTGTCCCGCGTCAGCGAGGGCGCCGAGGAATAGGCGCTGAGCATGGTGCGCACCGCCGTTTCCGACGCCACCTCGCCGCCACCATGGCCGCCCGCACCATCGCACACCACGAAGCAGGCGCCGTTGGCTGAGGTCCAGTAGCCGCAGGCATCCTCGTTCTGCTCCCTGCATCCCAGCCGGGACAGGGTGGCGAACTCCACGCGAGGACCGCCGGCGGCCACGTAGACGGTCATTGTCCCCTCCCCGCGTAGATCTGCTCGATCTCCTGTTCGTAGGCACGGGCGAAGGCGTTCTCCAGCAGGGTTTCCAGCTCCTCGCGGGCGGCGCCGGCGATCTCGGCGAAGTCGGCGGCGTACAACAACCAGAGCCGCGAGCGGCGCAACGCCGGCAGCATGGACTCCAGCGCGGAAGGCTCGCTGCAGCGGCGCTCGATACGCTCGGGACTGAAACGCCCCACCAGTTCGTACATGGCGCTGCGGGAGCCGGCCAGCAGCGCCACCTGGTGGGCGGCCAGGTCGTCGAAGGCATCCTCGATCGCCCGCTGCGGCGCCATGAAACCGGGGAAGCGGGTACCCAGCAGATGGACGATCGCAGACTGCCCGTCGGGAGAGAACTTCAGCGGGTTGTTGCCCTGGGTGGCGATGATGGTGACGCCCGCGCGCATCTCGTGCTTGGCGGCGGAGCGGGCGTGGATGAGGCGCACCGTGCCGGCGGTCATCTCGGAAAAGAGCCGGCCCAGGTTTTCCATGAACTCGGTGGAGACCGCGGGCAGCGACGAGGGGGCAACGCCACAGCCCCTGGCGAAGGCGGCGCGCAGATCATCGTGGCCCGCTTCGGCAGTAGGCTCGGCCGGGCGCTCGACGGGGCGCTGCTTCACGAGTTGTACGGGGGTGCTTTTCTCGGGCTCGACCGGTGCCGGTTGCTCGACCACGGGCCCGGGCTTCGGCGGCTCACTGGCGACGGGCTCGACGACGAGTGGCGGGGCAGCCGGGCTGGGTACGGGCTGTTGTTTGGCAACGGGAACAACCACGGACGGTGCATGGAACAGTGCATCGACTTCCAGGCCGTGGTCGAGCGCCAGGCTGCCTTCGACCAGAGCCACCTCACCGACCTGCCCGCCAAGCAGCGCCAGCGGGTCGACGTTGCGCGAGGTGTCGAGCATCGGCGCCTGCAGTTTCGGACTGGCCAGCGGATCGTCGATGGTGATCTCGCCGCGCAGCGGCAGCTCCGCGATCATCGACGGCGCGTCGGCGACGACGAAATCGGCCAGGGACAATTCTTCGGTGACATGGCTGCGCTCGTCCGGCCGCTGGGGCACGGCGAACACGTCGAAATCGGCGGGAATGGTCGCCCTGGCGACGGGCTCGGCGACGGGAGCAGCGGCAGCCACTTCGGCCACGCCACGCAGGCCCAGCACATAGCGGCCGAACACCGCTCGCCCACTGCTGCGCATGACTGAGGACTCGCCGGGACCGATGCTGACACCGTCGATCAGGATGGCGCTGCTGGAGCTGACATTGGCCACACGCACCGCGTCGGCACCGGCCGGCGTCAGTTTCGCCTGGAAGCGGGAAACGAGACGTTCCGGGTCCTGCAGGACCAAGTGATTGTCTGAACTGCGTCCTACGGTCAGCTCACCAGCTGCCGTCATGCATCCACTCAACTCGGATGCCAGCGGCTTTCCGTCGTACGAAAGAACGACCAGTTCGATCCCTGAACGGGGCATCTGCTACCTCCCTGTAGCATCACTTGCTCAACGGTAAGGCACCTGCAATTGCGCGTCCTACATGCGCGACACACCAGATGCTTCCCACGTTCCGCCAGCATCATCCTGAATGCCTCAGGCGGAACATCGTTGTTTGCGGCGCTGACGATAACGTCTATCCGGCTTGGTTAAAACGGCTTAAAACGAGAACCCACGCGCAAACCGAGCAACGCATTTTCAATTACAGTCCGCGGCAGTTTTTCATCTGCATCAGACGAGAAGCATTCGGCATGGACGCCACAGCAAGTACCTACACCGCCCAAGATCCGTCTCGGCTCCGGCAAGATGCCCGGCCGGCCGGCGCACTTCCTCCGGGCACCCAACTGCACGAGTTCGTGCTGGACTCCACTCTCGGCGAGGGTGGTTTCAGCATTGTCTATGCAGCACGCGACACCCGCCTGCATCGCGACGTAGCCATCAAGGAATACATGCCGACGGCCTTCGCCAGCCGTAGCGATCAGGACAGAATCGAAGTCCGTTCGGAGCGCCATCGCTCGGCATTCGATACAGGCATGCACAGCTTCATTGATGAAGCACGACTGCTGGCCAGATTCAAACATCCGGCTCTGGTCGAGGTGCTGCGCTTCTGGGAAGGCAATGGCACCGCCTACATGGCGATGCCCCGCTACAGCGGCCAGACGCTGCGACAGTTGCTGCGAACTCACGGAAGCTCGTGCGACGAAATCTGGCTGCACAGCATCATCGGGCCCATTCTCGGTGTCCTGGAAATGCTCCATTCCCACGACATCTTTCATCGCGACATTGCCCCCGACAACATCATCATCCAGAGCGATGGTGCTCCCGTCTTGCTCGATCTCGGGTCGGCCCGCCTCGTGCTCAACGACGCCTGCCAGGCACCGACGGTCATCGTCAAACCGGGTTATGCCCCCATTGAGCAATACGCCGAAGATCTTTCCACGCCTCAGGGACCATGGACGGATATCTATGCGCTGGGCGCGGTCCTGCACCTGGCAGTAACCGGCAAGGCGCCACCCGCCTCGGTCTCGCGGCTGATGAAAGACAACCTGGAGCCGCTGTCCGGTCGAAATCTGCCGGGCTTTTCCGAGACCTTCCTCCGTACCGTCGATCACTGCCTGGCACTGCAGCCGGGCGAGCGTCCGCAGTCCATCGCTCTGCTGCGCGAGCTGCTGGGCATCGATGGAACAGTGCAGCCCCACCCGCTTTCCGATGCACCGACGACCACAGGCTTGCGCCCAACCATCTCGGTCGACGACGCGAAGACCATCATCCTCTCTAGCGAGCAGATGGCCGACCTGATGGTCCAGGCCACCGGGGCACAGGCCAAACCGAAACTGCCTGACCCATTCCAGCTGCCCGCCGCTACCGCGCAAAAGAACACCGACGAAACCAGCTTCCCGGAGATGAAGGAACTGCTCAACGGCGATGCGAAGCGCAGCGCCGGCAAGGTCGCCGTACCCTCCGTCTCGCACGCGACTACCTCACCCTCGCCGGCCCGCGCGGATCCCGTCGTCGGATCGCGCGCACCGCTGATTGGTCTCTCGGTTGCAGCCTGCCTGCTGATCGCCGGCACAGTCGGCTGGGGGCTCTGGGGCCAGCGTGGCGACTCGGATGCAGATCCCTCTCTGGTCCAAGCAACGCCTGCGTCCGAGCCAGCCCCTAGAGCAGATATCGTGAAGTCGTCCGCCCCTCTGCCTGTCGAGGCGGCACCAGCCGCGAGCGAACCCATCTTCATGCCGGCGCCAGCCTCCGCCAGCGAACAGCTGGCGCCGGTGCAGGTGATCGCACCGACGCCGATCCCTATACCCACCGCGGAGCCACTCCCGGAGCCGCTACCGGTACCCGAGCCGACGCCAACACCGCAGATCGCCATGGAAACCCGCCCCACCACCGCGAGCACAAATGAGGTGGCTCCGCCTCCGGCGCCCGCCCCTCAACGCCGGCCACAGGTCGTCGATACCGGCACAGTGCAGATCCATGTGCAACCGTGGGGTGAAGTCTGGGTCGATGGCAAGAACCACGGGGTCAGCCCACCAATGAAGAAGCTCGACCTGCCAGTCGGCGAATACCGTATCGAGTTGCGTCGCCCGAATCAGCCCGCCCTGGTCCACAACGTTGTAGTCGAAAAGGGCACCACCATTACCCTCAACCAGAACGTCCAGACCGGCACCAGAGCCGTGCGCAAGCCTGCCGCCGTCAAACCGGCCACATCCGAGACAGCTGGCAAGGGCACCCTGGCGCTACGCATCCAGCCTTGGGGCGAGATATGGGTCGACGGAGTCAAGCACGGGGTCAGCCCTCCCCTGCGGGAAATCCAGCTGCCCGCCGGTGTGCGCTCCGTCGAGATCCGCAATCCCAGCTTCCCCGGCCAGAGCCACAAACTCGACATACCCGCCAACCGACGGGTGACATTACGGCACAGCTTTCAGTGAGCCCGCTTTCCCATGAGTCGTGAAATCGAATGAAGATGATCCGTATCACCACCGCCTCAATCCTGATGGCTATTCTCGCCTCCACCCTGGCTGGATGCGCCAAGGAAAAGCCACTTCCGCCACCGCCGCCGACAGCGGAGGAAATTGCGGCCCAGCAGCGCGAGGAGCGAGGCAAGCGGAGCCTCATGGAGGGCATCCGCCTATACCAGGGCGGCAACTACTTCCTAGCCGAGAACAGGTTTCTCGCCCCTGAAATCTGGGAGGCCAGCACCGGCACTCAACTCCAGGCCCTCAAGTATCTGGCGTTCGGCTACTGCGTCACCGAGCGCTATGCGCAATGTCGATACGCATTCGAGCGGGCCCTGCAGATCGACCCGTCGTTCAAGCTGGATAGCGCCGAGGACGGCCACCCTCAGTGGGGTCCTGTATTCGCAAGGGCAAGCGAACGCCCAACCAAGCCTTCCACCCACTGATAGCTGGGCGCGCTCATGAATCTCGATATCGACACGCTTTTGGCGTCTGTCACGGCCGAGCTACCAGGCGGTAGCGCCCTCGATTACGACGCCGACTTCCTCGAGCTCGAGCGAGAGATGCGGGGCGTACCCGAACAGCAGTACGGCGAGACGCTGGTTCGAGCCCAAGACCCCAATTGGCCGGCAGTGCTGCAGATGGCCAGAGCACTGCTGGTCAGAAGCAAAGACTTCCGGCTCGCCGTCGTCATCACCAGAGCGCTCGCGCGCCTGCATGGCCCCCGTGGGATAGAGGAAGGCCTGACACTCGTCATAGCGATGACACGTCGCTACTGGCACGACGGACACCCAACGCTGCTCGACGACGGAGAGGAGGACTTGCTACCCCGCAGCAACGCACTGGCTGATCTCGCGGCTATGCGCGGGTTGCCCGATGACCTGCGGTGCGCCGAGGTCAGCAGCCGACAGCTGGGTAAGCTGCCCCTGGGCACCCTAGAACGCATCGCGCAGTCGCGAGGCGACGCCGGGAGCGAGCCACTGCAACGTGAGCAGTTGCCCCGCTTCCTGCGAGACGAGCTGGAGTCTGGAAATCAGGATCTGCTGGCGCTACCTCGCGTACGGGAGCGCATTCATGAGCTGCGCGATCTTCTTCTACCATCGCTGGGCGTCGAACACACACCGGACTTCACCGGAATCATCGGTCTCATCGATCTCATCACACCCACGGGCTCGGGCTGCGAACACCCGGGACAGCCGGAGGCACCACCAGCACCGGCAAGCCTGACTACAGACGGCCCAGGCACATCCAAGGCCAACAGCCGGAGCGATGCCATCGCCATGTTGGATGAGGTCTGCGAGTACCTGGAGCGCAGCGAGCCCGCCAACCCAGCCCCGCTGCTCATTCGCAGGGCTCGCAAGATGATCGGCCAGGACTTCCTCGCCATTCTTCGGGACCTGGCTCCGGCCGGGGTACAGCAAGCAGAAACTATTGCAGGCCTGACCAGGCAGGAATAACTACCGCACCACCGAGCCCGTTGTTTCATGGAGAGAAACAGATGAATAACCCGCGCCACGAGACGGTTAATCGAAAGAGCAGCCAGAAGTTCATTGCACGTAACCGCGCTCCACGCGTGCAGATCGAATACGACGTCGAGCTGTACGGTTCGGAAAAGAAGATCCAGTTGCCCTTCGTGATGGGCGTGATGGCGGATCTGGCAGGCAAGCCGAAGGAAGCCCTTCCAGCCGTGGCCGACCGCAAGTTCCTCGAAATCGATATCGACAACTTCGACGAACGCATGAAGTCGCTGCAGCCTCGGGTCGCGTTCGTTGTGCCCAATACCCTGACCGGAGACGGCAACATCGCCATCGATATCACGTTCGACAGCATGGACGACTTTTCCCCTGGGGCGATCGCGAGAAAAGTGGGCGCGCTTTCCCAACTGCTCGATGCACGTACTCAACTGAACAACCTGCTGACCTACATGGACGGCAAGACCGGCGCCGAGGAGCTGATCGGAAAGGTTCTACAGAACCCCGCGTTGCTGAACTCCCTGGCTGCCGCTCCACGCGTTGAAGCGACCGCGCAAGAAAGCAGCGACGACTGATCAAGGAAGATCCCGACATGACAGCCATTCAAGCCAGCAACCTGCAACTGGAAACACTGAGCGGGGGAGATTTTTCCGCGCTGCTGCAGAAAGAATTCAAACCCAAGACCGACGAAGCACGAGAGGCAGTTCAAAGCGCAGTGCGCACGCTCGCCGAGCAGGCCCTGGTCAACGCCACGACCCTGAGCAACGACGCCTACAAGGCCATCGAGGCAATCATCGCGGAGATCGACCGCAAACTATCCGAACAGATCAACGCGATCATCCACCAGCCCGAATTCCAGCAGATCGAAAGTGCATGGAGAGGGCTTCATCATCTGGTGAACAACACCGAAGTCGACGAGATGTTGAAGATCAGGGTGCTCCCCATTTCCAAGAAGGAGTTGCATCGAACTCTGCGGCGCCACAAGGGGATCGGTTGGGACCAGAGCCCCATCTTCAAGAAGGTTTACGAGCAGGAATACGATCAGTTCGGTGGCACACCCTATGGCTGCATAGTCGGTGATTACTTCTTCGACCACTCCCCGCCAGACGTGGAGCTGCTCAATGAGATGTCCAAGGTGGCGGCCGCCTCGCACTGTCCCTTCATCGCGGGCGCCGCACCTTCGGTCATGCAGATGGAGTCGTGGCAGGAACTCGCCAACCCACGGGATCTGACGAAGATCTTCGAGAACACCGAGTACACCGGTTGGCGCAGCATGCGCGCCTCGGAGGATTCTCGCTATATCGGACTCGCCATGCCGAGATTTCTGGCTCGCCTCCCCTACGGTGTGCGCACAAACCCGGTGGACGAGTTCGACTTCGAGGAAGATACCGATGGTTCCAATCACAGTGGCTACTGCTGGGCCAACTCGGCCTATGCGATGGCTGTGAACATCAACCGCTCATTCAAATACTTCGGTTGGTGTACATCGATTCGAGGCGTCGAATCCGGCGGTGCGGTCGACGACCTGCCGACCCACACCTTCCCTTCGGACGATGGGGGTGTCGACATGAAATGCCCGACGGAAATCGCCATCTCCGATCGGAGAGAGGCAGAACTCGCCAAGAATGGGTTCATGCCGCTCATCCACCGCAAGAACTCCGACATGGCAGCCTTTATCGGCGCCCAGTCCCTGCAGAAGCCGACCGAGTACTACGATCCGGATGCCACTGCCAATGCCAACCTGGCGGCGCGACTACCCTATCTGTTCGCCTGCTGCCGGTTTGCCCACTACCTCAAGTGCATCGTCCGCGACAAGATCGGCTCGTTCCGCGAACGCGAAGACATGCAGCGCTGGCTCAACGACTGGATCATGAACTACGTCGACGGCGACCCCTCGAACTCATCCCAGGAAACCAAGGCGCGCAAGCCCCTGGCAGCGGCCGAGGTAAAGGTCGAGGAAGTGGCGGACAACCCCGGCTACTACACCTCCAAGTTCTTCCTGCGACCACACTACCAGCTGGAAGGACTGACAGTCTCTCTTCGCCTGGTTTCGAAGCTTCCTTCGGTGAAGAACGCCACCAGTTGAACACCACCCAGAGAGCCGTAGCCAAGCGAATTGGCCGTTAAAGGATCTCAGCAACCACCGTATCTAGACGATCCGATACTTCAACTCAACAGAGGCAGGACAAACAAAGAAATCAGCACGCCATCCAGAGTATCCGGCCGGGTGATCGGCCGACTAAAAAACCATTTCATAAGGGAATAGAAATGTCTTCACTTCAGGATTTTTTCATCAAGATCGACGGCATTCCGGGCGAGTCCAAAGACTCCAAGCACTCGGGGCAGATCGACGTACTTCAATGGGGCTACTCGGTCAGCCAGACTTCCACGTCCCACACCGGCGGCGGCTCCGGTGCTGGCAAAGCCAACTTCGGCGAACTGCACTTCACCCACTACGTGGACAAGGCAACCCCGAACCTCATGAAGTACTGCGCCAGCGGCAAGCATATTGCCAGTGTCGAAGTGTCGTGCTGCAAAGTGGGTGACGGCTCGCAGGAGTACATGAAAATAACGTTGAACGAAGTTCTGATCACCCACGTGAGTCCGATGGGCTCGACCAGTGACCCACGAGTGACCGAATCGGTCGGCATGTCCTATGGCAAGGTCAAGGTCGAGGTGAAAGAGCAGAACACCGACGGCTCGATGGGCGCCACGGTTACTGGCACCTGGGATGTCAAACAGAACAAGGAATGACCTGCATAGGCTGAGAATGTCATTCAGCAGCCTTGGGAAAACTCCGTAAACGTTCTTCAAGGGTTGCCGAGGAGCACCATGGCCCTCGGCAACCCCTCTCGGCCCCATAAGTCACAAGACATCTCGCTCGATAAACCCACAGCCCGATATCTACCGGAGCTCTAACTCCGTGTATTCGACCAGGAAGGATCAGTAGATCCTGCAGTAGCACCGTACTTGCCAAGGATAGGCATCGATGAACCCGGCCAGCGCTCCATCCCTGTTTCAAACCTCATTGAACGAGCAGGTCGCCTACCTGCTTCAGAGTATTAGGCACGCTCCGACAGACTCCAGATTGCGTATCCACTACGCGCAGCTATGCATGGTGAAAGGTGACTGGGAGCGCGCAGCCGCTCAGTTGCAGACGATCGCCCAGATCGATGCCAAATGCCGTCTGATGTCTCACACCTATCAAGACGCCATACGGTGCGAGCGTACCCGGGAGCAGGTGTTCGCTGGCCAGCTGGAGGCCAAGCCCCTGGGCCAGCCTAGGGGCTGGCTGGCTTCCCTGGCCCGGTCACTGGCATGCCGAGCCCAAGGTGACTCGACGCAGGCCCTGGAGCTGCACACGCGGGCGTTTGAGGAAGCCGGCGAGACGCCGTTCCTCATCGACGGCACTCAGGTCGAGTGGATCGCCGACGGTGACTCCAGACTCGGACCGGTCTGCGAGCTCTTCCTCGACGGCCAATACTGCTGGTTACCGTTCGAGAACATCCAGCGCCTGGAGATCGACGCCCCCAGCGACCTCAGCGACCTGGTCTGGATTCCCGCGCGGGTAACATTGAACAGTGGCGACCCGCACTCCGTGCTGCTGCCGGCGCGCTACCCATTCAGCCATTCGGAGCAGGACGCCCTCGCGCTGGGTACGCTGACGGAGTGGCGGCCCCTCAGTGACACTCTGTGGACCGGCACCGGGCAGCGCATGCTGATCAGCCCTGCCGGAGAGCATCCGCTGCTCGAGATTCGCCAGCTATTGTCGTTGGCCACTCAGCCATGAGTGCTGCTAGCGAGCACAGCAACCGGCTGATGCCTTCACTGCTGGATCGACTGACCGACCACGCCCCACAGCGTGGTAGCGAAGCCCCTCACGAACGGCTCACCAGTTCTTCCTATCTCCGCGAAAGCGTCCTTCGCGACCTTTCCTGGCTGCTCAACACCGTGAATGCAGAATCGACGACAAGCTTCGAAGGCAGCCCGCTCGCCCAGATGTCGGTAGTCAATTTCGGCATTCCAGCGCTGTCCGGCCGCCAGTTGGCTGCGGCCGACTGGAAGGATGTAGAGACCACGCTGCATACAGCAATCACCACGTTCGAACCGCGAATACTGCCGGACTCGCTCGAGGTACGCGTATTGCCTGCAGCCCAGGGGCTGGCCTCGCGCAACCGTCTGTCCCTAGAGATACGCGGTCAACTCCGCTCTCAGCCCTACCCTCTTGAACTGCTGCTGCGGTCCAGCATCGATCTGGAGTGCGGCCTGGTATCCCTGGAAAACGTCGGGAGGTCATGAGATGGACCCCAGGCTGCTGAACTACTACAACGACGAGCTGGCCTACCTGCGAGAGCTGGGCGCGGAGTTCGCCAAGCAGTATCCCAAGGTCGCCGCCCGACTGGGTATGTGCGGCACGGAAGTAACAGACCCCTATGTCGAGCGCCTGCTGGAAGGCTTCTGCTTTCTGACCGCACGCATCCACCTGAAGATGGATGCGGAATTCCCCCGATTCTCTCAACGCCTGCTGGAGGTTGTTTATCCGAACTACCTGTCGCCGACGCCGGCGATGTGCATCGTCCAGTTCACACCTGGCGAGATGGGTGGCAACCACGAGAACGGCTTCGTTGTCGCTCGGGGTACCCGACTCAAAGAGCCCCTGCGGGCCGAGCGCCGGACCCAGTGCGAGTTTCGCACCGCCCATACCGTCGAGCTCTGGCCGCTGACCTTGGCATCCGCCCGCTTCGAGGGCGCGCCCGCCGACGTCCGCCTGGCGCGACTCCAGCTGGACCGACCGATCAGATCAACCCTGCATCTGCGTCTCGACTTCACCAGTGCTCATGGCGGTCAGGCGCCTGGGCTCGATCGTCTGTCCCTGCACCTGCGCAATAGTGGACAGCTAGCCTCTCACCTCTATGAGCTGCTCTGCGGCCATACCCTTGGCATAGCGGTTCGCCCTACCGATTCCGGTGAATGGACCCTGCTGCCAGCAAGCTCACTACAGCCCGAGGGGCTATCCGAAGACGAATCACTGCTGCCCTACTCCCCTCGCGGCTTTCAGGGCTACCGGCTGTTGCACGAATACTTCGCGATGCCTGCGCGCTATCACTTCATCGCCATCGACGGACTCGCCAAGGCACTCGCAGGGAGTCGCGACGCCAGCGGCTTCGAGATTCTGATCCTCCTTGACCGCAATGCCAGCGAGTACGAAACGCTGATCGGCCCCGAACACTTCGCCCTGTTCTGCACCCCAGCAGTCAACCTGATCGACATGCGCTCCGACCGGGTTCCGGTCGCGGGCAATCGCCACGAGTTCCATGTGGTACCGGATCGCGCCCGCCCCATGGACTACGAGGTCTACAGCGTTGCCCTCGCCGAGGGCTTCGGTCAGGACAATACCGTGGAGGCCGAATTCCGCCCGTTCTACACGTGCGTCGCTCAGGACCGAGGCGAGCATGGCAGCTATTTCTCCGTACGCCGCGAACCGCGGCGCCCCTCCGACAGCTCACGTCGTCACGGAGCTCGTACCACCTACATCGGCTCGGAGGTGTTTCTCAGCCTGGTCGATCGTAAGGAAGCCCCCTATTCGGGCACGCTCCGCCAACTGGGAGTGGAGATGACAGTCAGCAATCGCGATCTGCCCATGCTGATGTCGATCGGCAGCAACCAGGATCTGATTCCTCTCGGCTCATTGCCAGTCTCCGCCGTGCGCATCATCGAAGGGCCGACCAAGCCACAGCCGGCAGCGCCAGAAGGTGAGCTGACCTGGCGCCTGATCAGCCAACTGGGGCTCGGCTACCAGACGCTGACCGACCTGACACCCGAACAGGGGGCCGAAGCGTTGCGCGAGTTGCTGACTCTCTATGCCGCGCTGGGGGACGCAGCCGTAGCCCGACAGGCTCGGGGGCTGCTCGGCGCCAGCCTGAAGCCGGTGACCAGGAGGCTGCCAGGGTATGGCCCGCTGACCTTCGGTCGGGGTGTCGCCATCGACCTGACCGTCGATGAAACGCAGTTCGCGGGTGGCAGCGCCTATCTGTTCGGGACCGTGATGGAGCGCTTCCTCGCCCGCCATGTAGGCCTCAACACCTTTATCGAGGTCAGCCTGAGCAGCGCTCAGCGAGGCCGCATCGGTCAATGGGCGCCTCGCTTCGGCACGAGGCCCACAGTATGACGAACTTTTGGCAACACCTCTCCGAGCATCCCTATCACTTCGATCTGTTCGCCACGCTAAGACGCATCGAATCGCTGTCCCCCCATGCACCACGCCTGGGTCACTCGCAGCGGCCCCAGCAGGACCCCCTGCGACTGGGACAGACGCCTTCCACGGCCTTTGCGCCCTCGACCCTGGCCGAGCTGGATGAAAGGCAAGAAACAGCCAAGCTGCGCATCTTCAGCTTCGGCCTGTTCGGGCCCAATGGCCCCCTGCCGCTAGCCCTCACCGAATATGCCATGGAGCGCGCCAACCACCACGGCGATGAGACCATGACGGCATTCGCCGACATCTTTCATCATCGGTTGATCCAGCTGTTCTATCGCGCCTGGGCCTCGGCTCAATCCACGGTGAGCCTGGACCGCCCCCAAGAAGACAGTTTCACCCGCCATGTAGCCAGCCTCGTCCAACAGGGCTTCGAGTCCCAACGCGAGCGCGACTCGATCCCCGACCATGCGCGCTGGGCCCATGCGGGTCATCTGGTCCGCCAGGTACGCAATGCGGAAGGGCTGGAGCGGATTCTGGGGAACTTCTTCCAGACGCCGGCACGCGTCGAGGAGTTTGTCAGGCATTGGTTGCCTCTGCCGAAGGAACAGCGCACCCGACTCGGAGCAGTCCGCAATGCAAGGCTGGGAGTCGATGCTGTAGCCGGCCAGGCCGTGCCGGATCGGCAGCATCGTATCCGCATCCGCCTGGGGCCGATGAGGCTGGAGGGATACGAAAGCCTGCTACCCACCGGCCGTAGCCACCGACAACTGCTCGACTGGCCCCGCAGCTACATGGGCATCGAGTACGCCTGGGACGTACGTCTGGTCCTGCATTCAGCCGAGGTGCCGCAGGTGTCACTCGGTGGCAGCACCCGCCTGGGATGGACGAGCTGGCTCGGCCTGGGAGACCCAGCGAGAGATCGCGACGACCTCATTCTCGATCCCGAGCGCCTCGCCGCTTCCCCATACCCTCCACGCCGAACGGCGTGCCACCCATCATCCGAATCAACGAGGCATTAGCATGACCCCCTTCAACTCTCTGCATCGCCATCTGCTCTGCGCAGTACTGATCGGTTTCACATTACCAAGCCATGCCAGCGTAGAGGCGGACATGGCATTCGCCCTGGACAGTATCTGGCACATGGAGCGCCCTTCCGTGTCCCTGGCAGGTGAATCGTTCGCGAGCAAGACCTCCAAAGCAGGCACGTCGTACCGAGCGAAATCGAACAACTCGCCGGCCTACCTGATGACGGGCGAGGAGTCGGCCAGCATCGAGTTCGGACGCAAGCGCTTTTCCGCTACGGAAAGCCCGTGGGGGAGCTTCCCAAGGCTGGACATGGAGCATGCTCGCTTGCTGGAACTGAGCACACCGAAGAAGCGCTACGTCGCGCTCGTGGGGCCCGGTAAAGGTCTCTTCTCGGTCGGCGACTGGCAGCGTTACGGCTTCATGCATGTCGTGGACATCACCGCTCGCCACGCTCCGGTGTACTACCCGCTGTTCTCCGATGCGTATCTGGGCGAACGAGTTCTGGGACGGCTGCCGGGCTCTCCAGTACTTAATTTCGCTCGCCTGGTCCCTGCGAGCTGGGCCACTCGAGCCGAACCAAGCGCCTATGAAGTCTCGCTCTACGCCCTCGGCGCCAAAGGCCCTGAGCGCGTTATCAAAGAGGGGCGCCCCCTGGCCTATGTGCTGAAACGCCAGGCCGGACGCTGGAGTATCGAGCGCACCGACGTAACACCAGCTACCGAACTTCTGGACTTGAACAAGCGCGCGTTCACGGCCCCGAACCTTCCCGCCGTTTCGGTCCGATGAGCAGATCATCATGAGCAATATCAGCCGCACCGCCCTCTTCGGCAAACTCAATACGATTCTGTACACGGCCATAGAAGGCGCCACCGTATTCTGCAAGCTGCGCGGTAATCCTTACGTGGAGCTGACACACTGGATTCATCAGCTGCTGCAACTGAACGACAGTGATCTGCACCGGATCATCCGCCACTGCGAACTCGATGAAACACGCCTGAACAGCGACCTGGCGCGAGCACTGGAGCGCCTACCCAAAGGCGCCACTGCCATCAGCGATCTATCCGAGCACGTCGAGAATGCCGTCGAGCGCGGCTGGGTCTATGCGACGCTCCTGCTGCAGGAGGACCGGGTGCGCGGTGCCTCGTTACTGCTTGGTATTCTCAAGACGACGCACCTGCGCAACGTCCTGGCCACCCTGAGCCGAGAGCTCGCCAGCATCGACGCCGATGCCCTGGCCCGCGATCTACCACGACTGCTACGCGGCTCGCCGGAGGAAGGCCTCGCCGCCAGTGACGGTAGCCACGGAGAACCGGGCGAGGCCAGCAACGCCCTGGCTCCTTGCGGCAAACAGGACGCCCTGAATCGCTTCACCGTCGACCTGACTGCAAGAGCGGCGCAGGGAGAGATCGACCCGGTCACTGGGCGTGATGAGGAAATCCGCCAGATCACCGACATTCTCATCCGCCGCCGGCAGAACAACCCACTGCTGACCGGGGAGGCCGGGGTCGGCAAGACCGCCGTAGCCGAAGGCTTCGCACTACGCCTGGCCAGCGGAGACGTACCTCCACAACTGCGGGGCGTATCGCTGCTGATGCTGGATATCGGTTTGTTGCAGGCAGGCGCCAGCATGAAGGGGGAGTTCGAACAGCGTCTGCGCCAGGTGATCGATGAGGTTCAGAACAGCCCCAAACCGATCATCCTGTTCATCGACGAGATCCACACCCTGATTGGCGCGGGCGGCGCGGCAGGTACCGGCGACGCAGCCAATCTGCTCAAGCCAGCGCTCGCCCGAGGCAGCTTGCGCACCATCGGCGCTACCACTTGGAGCGAGTATCGCCGCTACATCGAGAAGGACCCTGCCCTTACCCGTAGATTTCAGGTCATTCAGGTGGATGAGCCCGATGAGCCGTCGGCTATCGCCATGGTCCGGGGCATCACCAGCGCGCTGGAACAGCATCATCGGATACAGATCCTCGATGAAGCCATCGCCGCGGCGGTCCGTCTTTCGCATCGCTACATACCTGCCAGGCAACTGCCGGACAAGGCCATCAGCCTGCTCGACACGGCTTGCGCCCGGGTGTCAGTCAGCCAACATACCCTGCCCCCCGAGCTGGAGCACTGCAGGCGCCATATCGAGATGCTGGAAACGGAGAAGGCCATCATCGAGCGCGAATGCGCCATCGGCCTGGATGTTGCTGAGCGCGAAAGCAAGTGCCTGGCGCAGTTGGATCAGCAGCAAACTCTTCTGGCCGTGCTGCAGGCACGCTGGAATAGCGAACAGGATGTCGCCAGGCAGCTTCTGGAAGCACGTGAGCAATTGCGCTCAGCCGGCTTGTCAGGACTCGAGCGCGACACTCTGCTGGCCGAGCACGCCCGGTTGCAGAGTGAACTGGCAATGCTGCAGGGGGACTCACCACTGATATTGCCGGCAGTGGACGAAGCCGCGGTGGCCTCCGTGGTCGCCAGCTGGACCGGCATTCCTGTCGGACGCATGGTCCGCAACGAAATTGCCGCCGTGCTGGGCCTGGTCAACACCCTGGAAAAACGAGTGATCGGACAACGCCATGCACTCGAACTGATCGCCCGGCGGGTCCAGACAGCAAGAGCACATCTGGACAGCCCCGACAAACCCATCGGGGTCTTCATGCTGGTCGGCCCATCAGGTGTGGGAAAGACCGAAACCGCACTCTGCCTCGCCGAAGCCCTCTATGGCGGAGAGCAGAACCTGATCACCATCAATATGAGCGAGTTCCAGGAGGCCCATACCATCTCCAGCCTCAAAGGTGCACCGCCAGGTTATGTGGGCTATGGCGAGGGTGGCCTGCTGACGGAGGCCGTCAGGCGCAAGCCCTACTCGGTGGTGCTGCTGGATGAAGTGGAGAAGGCTCACCCAGACGTGCATGAGCTGTTCTTCCAGGTCTTCGACAAGGGCTGGATGGAGGACGGTGAAGGGCGTCAGATCGACTTCCGCAACACCGTGATCCTCCTGACCTCCAACGTCGGCACCGACTTGATCATGAGTCTGACCCGAGACCCCGAACTCATCCCCGAGCCCGAGGCGATGGCATCAGCCCTGCGAGCCCCACTTCTACAGGTATTCCCGCCCGCCTTCCTCGGCCGCCTGAACGTCATTCCCTACTACCCGCTGAACGACGACATGCTCGCCAGCATCGTGCACCTGCAGCTGGAGCGCATCCGTAAACGTATCGAAGAGCGTCACGCCATCGAGTTCGAGTACAGCAACGCAGCAGTGAACCTGGTCATTCGTCGTTGCACCGAACTCGAATCGGGTGGACGCATGATCGATGCGATTCTCACCAGGAATGTATTGCCTGTGATCAGTCGGCACTACCTCCAGCATCTGGCGGATGGGCGCAGACTCTCACGCATCTGGCTGGATGCTCAGGGAACGGAGTTTATTTACGACTTCAATGAGCGGTCGATGGCTCGATGATAAGAAAACGCCTAAAAGTCCCTATGGGTCTGGCGCCTCCAAGCTGGCATGCGGCGTCAACGACACCTCGCCCCGCATGACACTGACGCCAGTGCACCGCCGAGGATCGGTTTCGGCCTCGGCGGTGCAGCTATAGCCCAGCACGGCGCCGCTCCGCCAACTGCACGCGCACCTATCGATAGCCACATCTAACTCTGTCTAGGCTTCCATCAACCGTGCTTTCGTCTCTGCATATTCGCGTTTGAGCTGCGCAACATACTCGGCCACCGCCTGCACCCTACTGACCGAGCCGATGCCCTGGCCGCAGCCCCAGATGTCCTTCCAGGCCTTTTTAGCGTCGCCGCCAAAGTTCATCTGGCTGGGATCGCTCTGCGCCAGGGCGTTGGGATCCAGGCCGGCAGCGATGATCGAGGGTTTCAGGTAGTTGCCGTGCACGCCGGTGAAGAGGTTGCTGTAGACGATGTCGTCGGACGAGCACTCGACGATGGCCTTCTTGTAAGCGTCGGCAGCATTGGCCTCCTCGGTGGCGATGAAGGCGGAACCGATATAGGCGAAGTCGGCGCCCATGGCCTGGGCGGCCAGTACAGCACCGCCCGTGGCGATGGAGCCGGACAGGGCCAGCGGGCCATCGAACCACTGGCGGATCTCCTGGATCAGGGCGAACGGGCTCTTCTCTCCGGCGTGGCCGCCGGCACCCGCGGCAACGGCGATCAGGCCATCTGCCCCCTTCTCGACCGCCTTGCGGGCAAAGGCGTTGTTGATCACGTCGTGCAGCACCACGCCGCCATAGGAATGCGCCGCCGCGTAGATGTCCTCGCGTGCGCCCAGTGAGGTGATGATGATCGGCACCCGGTACTTCACGCAGAGCTCCATGTCGTGCTCCAGGCGGTCGTTGCTGCGGTGCACGATCTGGTTGATGGCGAAAGGCGCCGCCGGGTTGTCGGGGTTGTCCCTGTTATGGGTCGCCAGGGTCTCGGTTATCTCCGCCAGCCAGTCTTCCAGCAACGAGGCGGGACGTGCGTTGAGCGCCGGCATGGAGCCGACCACGCCGGCCTTGCACTGCTCGATCACCAGCTTGGGATTGCTGATGATGAACAGCGGCGAGCCGATCACCGGGAAGGGCAAGCGATCCAGCGGTGCGGGCAATCTGGACATCATGAACTCCTGTTTCCTGTGCGAGATGGCGCCTGTTCGGCAGGCGCCGGTTGTGCTCAAACTACAGGGATACCACGCTGCCCGGCCAGCCCCACGAGTGTAGGACGCAGGCCGCGCTTGATCGCCGTGTAGGTGGCGCGATCACGGGTCGCCATATCGGCGGCCAGGGTCATGGCCGCGGGCAGCACTTGGTCTTCCGGCAGGGCCTGATGCACCACCTGGCGGCGCGCACAATCCTCCCCTCCCCAGGCATTGCCGGTGAGCGCCAGCTCGTCGATGGCGGCGCGGTTGGGCAGCAGGCAGACGATTTCCAGCAGCGCCGGGGTAAAGGGCAGCTTGATCTTCACCTCCGAGAAACAGAAACGGCCCCGATCCGCGCGCATCAGGCGGAAATCGCTGGCCGCGGCAATCAGCGCACCGCCGGCATAGGCGTTGCCATTGATGGCCGCCACCACAGGCAGGTTGAGCAGGCCCAGGCGAATCAGGAAATTCTCCAGCCGCGTGGCGAAGGCCATGGGGTTCTTCTGGCGCATCAACCAGGGCAGGTTGATGCCATTGCAGAAGGTCTTGGGGTCGGTGCTGGTGATCACCAGCGCGGCATCACCACGCTCATGCTCGATCGCAGCGAAGTTCTCCAGGTACTCCTGCAGCACCTCGTCGCACAGCAGGTTGCCGGCCTCGCCATTGGTCAGGGTCAGGACGAAGACCCCGTCGTGTTTTTCCAGCTTCATCGTGCTCATGGGCAGCTCCTGCGCGACTACTTCAGCTGCGCCGACGACAGCCCCAGCACGGCACGGGCGACGATCAACTGCTGGATCTGCTGGGTGCCCTCGAAGATGTCGAGGATCTTGGAATCACGGGCGAACTTCTCCAGCAGGTACTCCTCGCTGAAACCCAGGGTCGAGCAGAGCTCGACACAGCGCAGCGTCACCTGATTGCCCATGTGCCCCGCCTTGGCCTTGGCCATGGACGCCTCCATGGAGTTGGGCCGCTTGTTGTCCGCCATCCAGGCCGCCTTCAGGCTGAGCAGACGCGCCGCCTCGTAGTCGGCCTCCATGCGATAGATCTCCGCCTCCAGCGCGCTGGCGTTCCACAGGCTGCGCTCGTAGCTCGGTGTGAAGCCCTCGCGACCGAGAATCTCGTACAGCAGATCCAGCGCCGCCCGCGCCACGCCCAAGGCCATGGCGGCGACCACCGGACGGGTGTTGTCGAAGGTCTGCATGGCGCCGCCGAGGGCCTGCTTGGCATCCTCGGCGATCTCCGCCGAGCCCAGCACGTGATCCTTGGGAATGCGGCAGTCGGTAAAGGTGATGGCGGCCGTGTCGGAGACGCGGAAGCCCAGCTTCGGCTCCAGGCGCACCACCTGCATGCCCGGCGCACCCTTGGGCACGATGAAGGACTTGATCGCGCGCTTGCCGAGCTTCTTGTCCAGCGTCGCCCACACCACCACCGCATCGCAGAACTGGCCGGCGGTGACGAAGATCTTCTCGCCGTTGAGCACCCACTCATCACCGTCCAGCCGTGCGCTGGTGACGATATTGGCGGTATCCGATCCGGCACCCGGCTCGGTGATGGCCATGGCGCACCACAGCTTGCCAAACTTCTCGCGCTGCCCGGGCGTGCCCACTGCTGTGATCGCCGCATTGCCCAGGCCGAGACCCGGAATGCTATTGAGCATGGCCACGTCGCCCCAGCTCATTTCCGCGGTGGTCAGCACCGCCATCATGTTCTGGCCGTTCTTCACCCCGGCGGATGGCGCGCGCTCGCCCTTCTCGGCCGGGCCATTCATGACCCCGGTCGTCCTGATCATGTCGGCCACCGGCACCAGTTCGATGGGCTTGGCATGCTCAGCCTTGTCGTACTTGCGACTGATGGGACGGAACACTTGCTTGGCCAGCGTGCGCGCCATGTTTGGCACGGTCAGCAGCTTGGCGGGTACTTCAAGATTGATCATTTTTCCTTCCTCACTTCAGAACCCTTCCACGACCTGCTGCGTGTCGTGCAACAGCATTGCAAGAGGTCGTAGACGGAGCTCAGATGATGGCCGCGCCTTCGAGCACGCCGATGGCGCGCAGGTTGCGGTAGAAGAGTTCCACCAGATGCTCACGGATGAAGCCATGCCCACCCAGCAGCTGAATGCCGTTGGTGCCGATCTCCATGGCCTTCTCGGCGCAGAGCACACGGGCCAGGTAGGCTTCCTTGTGGAAGTCGAGCCCCTGCTCGGCACGCGATGCCGCGCGCCAGGTCAGCAGGCGCATACCCTCCAGCTCGATGGCCATGGTCGCCACCATGAAGGCCACGGACTGGCGCTGGGCGATGGGCTCGCCGAAGGCCTTGCGCTCGTTCACGTAGGGCACCACGTAATCCAGCGCCGCCTGGCAGGTACCCACCGCCAGGGCGCAGGTGCCGATGCGCGCCAGATCCACCAGGCGCTGCAGATCGAAGACCTTCTCATCCTCGCCGAGCCTGGCGCAGGCTTCGACCTGCACCTCCTCGAAGCGGATGCGCGCCAGCTCCAGCGCCTTGAGGCCCATGGTCTCCTCGCGCACCGCGCTCATGCCTGCCGCGCCGCGCTCGACGATAAAGGCGGCCGTACCCTCCTCGTCCTGCAGCTGCGCCACCACCAGTAGCAGCTCGGCCGACAGGCCCAGCGCCACCAGGGACTTCTCGCCATTGAGCACGTAACTCGCACCTGCGCGGCGTGCGGTGGTATGTAGCTCGCGGGCATCGAAACGCGCCCGCGGCTCCATCAGGGCCACGCTGGCGGCGACGAAGTTTTCTCCGGCCAGGCGCGGCAGGTACTTCTCCTGCTGGGCCTGGCTACCCTGATCGAGCAGCGTGTTGACGAAGGACAGTGGCGTCACCGCGCCCAGCGCCAGGGACATGTCGCCCCAGGCCAGATCCTCGATGGCCAGCATGTTGGAGATGGGCGAACGTGCGGCGCCCGCACCACCTAGCGCCTCGGGAATTGGCATCAGGGTGAGGCCCAGCTCCAGGCTGCGGGCATAGAAGTCCGCCGGCACAGCGGTGGCCTCGTCGGCCTCGCGGCTGTGGCTACGCAGGACGTCCTGGGCGAAGCGCTGCAGCGACTCGCGCGTCATGCGCTGATCGTCGCTCAGGTTCAGGTCGAAGGGCTGATTGTTGGTCATGGCGCTCTCTTGCGGTTAAGGACTACGGAACTCAACCCATCAGGGCCTGGGTGATGGCACCCGAGCCGCCCAACGCCAGGCCGCCATCCACCGATAGCACCACGCCGGTGACATAGCCGGCCTGCGGCGAGCAGAGCCAGAGCGCGGCGTTGCTGATGTCTTCCAGTTGGCCGAAGCGGCCGAGCGGCACCGAGCGCACCCAGGCGGCATGTGCCTTGGCATTCGGCGCCAGGCGCGCCATGCCCTCGGTGCCTTCGATGGGGCCCGGGGCGATCGAGTTGACGCGTACGCCGGACTGGCCCCACTCGATGGCCAGGGTGCGGGTCAGCTGGTCGACACCGGCCTTGGCCGCACACACGTGCGCCTGCAGCGGCGTCGGCATCCAGCTCTGCCCGGCGCTGATGTTGACGATGCGCGCGCCCGGCTTGCGCAGGTGCGGGAAGGCCGCGCGCAGCACGTTGAAGGTGCCGTGCAGGTCAATGTCGACCACGGTGCGGAAGGCGTTGGACGACATGTTGGCCGCCGGGGCCAGGAAGTTGCCTGCGGCGCCAGACACCAGCACATCGATCGGGCCGAGTTGTTCGGCGGTGGCCGCCAGGGCGGTGGCCACGCCGTCGAAGTCGCGCACATCGGCGGCGAAGCCGCGGACTTCACCGCCATGGCGGAGCAGCTGGGCCACGGCCGCATCGAGCTTGTCCTGGCTGCGACCGAGAATGGCCACGCTGGCGCCGGCCTGGGCGAAGGCATCGGCGATGCCGAGATTGATCCCGCTGCTGCCGCCGGCAATGAACACAACCTGCTTGGAGAAGCTCATCGTTGCACCTCGTACTCATGGATTGATGGGTACGCAGTGTTGGCTCGCTTGCCCCTGGGGTCGATGCCGTGATACGACATAAATATGGCAAAAATAGCCAACTAGGATTTCGCCGTGAATGTCGACCTGAGCCAACCCGTGATCCCCGCCCGCTACGCCCGCGGCCTGCTGACGGCAGCCGAAGCCCGCGGCCTGTTGCGCGCCGAGCTGATGGCAATGGCGCGCATCGACGAGGCGGATCTGGGCGGGCGCGGCGCGCGGGTCAGCACCAAACAGTTCTCCCAGCTGTACGGTGGCATCGTCATCGGCCTGCAGGACGAGTCCTGCGGCCTGCACTCGCGCGCGGTGCCATTGGGAGGCATCGAGATGCTCTGTCGTGCGGCACTGACCACCACGACGCTGCACGACTGCCTGCCCGTTGTCGCGCGCTGCATTGCCCTGGTGATGGGTGATTTCCGTGCCGAATTCCAGGCCGAAACCCGCACCGAGCGCGCACGGCTCAACCTGTTCGAGATGGTGCCGCCCACAGGTGATCGCGCCCTCGCCTACGAGCTGGCCCTGTTCACCCTTTGCGGTGTGCTCTCCTGGCTGTTTGGCCAGCGGGTGCCGCTCACGTCCGTATCCCTGCCGCTCGGCAAGCCCCGGCACGCCATGGCCCTGAGCATGTTGCTGGCCGCGCCCCTGCACTTCGACGCGGAGAAGGCCAGCATCGAATTCGCTGCCGACAGCATGGCGCTGCCCATCGTCCGCACGCCTGACGAGGTATCCCGCCTGATGCGCCGCGCGCCGGCCAGCTTCATCGAAGTGCTGGTCGAGCAGGCTGAACTGCCGGCCCGTCTGGTGGCCATGCTGCAACAGAGCATGCCGCACCCGCTGACCCTGGAAGAGGCGGCCTCGCACATGGCCATGTCGCCGCGCACCCTGCACCGCAAGCTGGCTGCGCTGGGGGAAAGCTTCCAGAGCATCAAGGATGGCTGGCGCTTTCGCCAGGCCATGCAGCTGCTGTCATGCACGGACACGCCGGTCAAGCAGATTGCCGCTGACCTCGGTTTTTCCGACCAGGCCACCTTTCGCCGCGCTTTCGCCCAGTGGGCGGGCCACCCGCCAGGCACGCTGCGCAAGGCCCGCCAGGAGGCGTCCAAACAGCACTCATAGTGTCTATATTTGCAATTATCTCTTGGCGCTACATCTCTCTGGATACAAGCAAAAAAACGGGAGGCCAATGGCCTCCCGGAAAGCACTGAAGCTCACGCTTCAACTCCAGTGCAGGCTTTTTTGGCACTCAAACGATCAGAACAGCTCTTTCCGATTGGCCTTCTCGATCAGCAGCGCCGGTGGCTGGAAACGCTCACCATAGCGTTCGGCGAGTTGCCGGGCCCGCGTGACAAAAGCCTGGATGCCGTACTGGTTGATGTATTGCAGCGCCCCACCCGTCCAGGCGGCGAAACCGATACCGAAGATCGAGCCGATATTGGCGTCGGCGGTGGAGGTCAGCACGCCCTCCTCCACGCAGCGCACCGTGTCGATAGCCTGGGCGAAGAGGAAGCGGTCACGCAGGTCTTCGCGCGGAATTTGCTGATCGGTTTTCTCGAAGCGCGCCTTGAGCTCCGGCCACAGGTATTTCCTGCCACCCTCCGTCGGATACTCGTAGAAACCGCCTCCCGCCGCCTTGCCCGGCCTCTTGAATTCGAGCATCAGGTCGACGATGGCAAAGGCCGGATGCTGCGGCAGAGCCTTGCCCTCTGCCTTGAGATCCTCGATGTTCTGATTGCGGATATGCGCGGCCAGGCTCAGGGATATCTCGTCGGAGATCGCCAGCGGGCCGACCGGCATGCCCACGTTGAGCGCCTCGTTCTCGATCATTGCGGCCGGCACGCCCTCACCGAGCATGGCGATGCCTTCGTTGATAAAGGTGGCGAACACCCGCGAGGTGAAGAAGCCGCGGGCGTCCTTGACCACGATCGGGGTCTTCTTGATCTGCAGCACGTAGTCGAAGCCGCGCGCCAGGGTCTCGTCGCTGGTCTTCTCGCCGCGGATGATCTCCACCAGCGGCATCTTGTCGACCGGGCTGAAGAAGTGCAGGCCGATAAATTTGTCCGGACGCTGTACCGCGGTGGCCAGGCCGGTGATCGGCAGAGTCGAGGTGTTGGAAGCGATCACGGCATCCGGCAGCGCGGCGGCCTCGGCGGCGGCATTGACCTTGGCCTTCAGACCACGATCCTCGAACACCGCCTCGATGACCAGGTCGCAGCCTTCGAGGTCGGCGTCGCTGGCGCTCGGCAGGATGCGGGCAAGGAAGGCATCGCGCTTCTCGGCGGTCATCTGCCCCTTGGACACCTTCTTGTCGAGCAGCTTGGTCGAGTAGGCCTTGCCCCTCTCCGCCGCCTCGAGGGACACGTCCTTGAGCACCACCTCGATGCCGGCGGCCGCAGACACATAGGCGATGCCGGCCCCCATCATGCCGGCACCGAGCACGCCGACCTTCTTGGTCACGTACTGCGGAATACCTTGCGGGCGTGAGCTGCCGGCGTTGATCTCGTTGAGCTGGAACCAGAAGGTGCCGATCATGTTCTTCGCCACCTGGCCGGTCACCAGTTCGGTGAAATAGCGCGCTTCGATCAGTTGCGCGGTATCGAAGTCGACCTGGGCTCCTTCGACGGCGGCACACATGATCTTCTCCGGCGCCGGGAAGCAGCCTTTGGTCTTGCTGCGCAGCACGCTCGGCGCGATGACCAGCATCTGCGCCATGGCCGGCGAGCTCGGCGTGCCGCCGGGGATCTTGTAGCCCTTCACATCCCACGGCTGTGCGGCAGCCGGATTGGCCGCGATCCAGACGCGGGCCTTGGCCAACAGATCGTCGCGGCTATCGGCCAGCTCATGCAGCAGGCCGGCTTTCAGTGCGGCATCGGCACGCACTTTCTTGCCTTCGACCAGGTACGGCAAAGACTTTTCCAAACCCAGCAGGCGCACCATGCGCACTACGCCACCACCGCCCGGCAACAGGCCGAGAGTGACTTCCGGCAGGCCCAGCTGCACATGGCTTTCGTTCAGGGCGATACGGTGATGGCAAGCCAAGGCGATTTCCCAGCCGCCCCCCAGCGCGGCACCGTTGATCGCAGCGACCACCGGCTTGCCCAGGCTTTCCAGGCGACGCAGCTGTCCCTTGAGTTCGAGGATGCCGGCGTAGAAGCGCGGCGCATCGGCCTTGCCGATGGTGACCAGCTCATTGAGGTCGCCGCCAGCGAAGAAGGTCTTCTTCGCCGAGGTGACGATCACCCCGGCGATGGAGTCCTTCTCGGCCTCCAGGCGATCCACGGTGGCGCCCATGGCCTCGCGGTACACGGCGTTCATGGTGTTGGCGCTCTGGCCGGGCATGTCGATGGTCAGGACGACGATATTGTCCTGGCCCTTTTCGTAACGGATGGCGTCAGTCATTTTCTGATTCCTTGGCTGCGTAGGGCGGGTGAAACCCGCGTCTGGTCGTTTGCGCGGGTTACACCCGCCCTACCGGTCAAATACGTTCGATGATGGTCGCGATGCCCATGCCGCCGCCGACACACAGCGTGGCCAGGCCATAGCGCAGCTCGCGCTTCTCCAGCTCATCCAGCAGGGTGCCGAGGATGGCGCAGCCGGTGGCGCCCAGCGGGTGGCCCATGGCGATGGAGCCGCCGTTGACGTTGACCTTGTCCTCGCTGACGCCCATGTCCTTCATGAACTTCATGACAACGGACGCAAAAGCCTCGTTGACCTCGAACAGGTCGATGTCCCCCACGCTCAGGCCAGCCTTGGCCAGGGCCTTGCGGGTGGCCGGCGCCGGGCCGGTGAGCATGATGGTCGGGTCGGTGCTGGTCACGGCGGTGGCGACGATGCGTCCACGCGCTTTCAGGCCCAGCTCGCGGCCCTTGGCCTCCGAACCAATCAGCATCAGCGCCGCGCCATCGACGATGCCCGAGCTGTTGCCCGGGGTGTGCACATGCTCGATGCGCTCGACATGGCTGTACTTGCGCAGGGCAGTGGCGTCGAAGCCCATCTGGCCCATCATCTCGAAGCTCGGCTTAAGCTTGCCCAGGCCTTCGAGCGTGCTGTCGCCGCGAATAAATTCGTCGTGGTCGAGGATGACGATGCCGTTCTGGTCGGTCACCGGAATCAGCGATTTGCTGAACGAACCATCGGCGCTGGCGCGCGCAGCCTTCTGCTGCGAGCGCAAGGCGAAGCTGTCGACGTCCGTACGCGAGAAGCCCTCGATGCTGGCAATCAGGTCGGCGCCCACGCCCTGGGGCACGAAGTTGGCCTGCATATTGGTGGCCGGATCCAGCGCCCAGGCACCGCCGTCAGAGCCCATGGGGATACGCGACATGGATTCCACGCCGCCGACCACCACCAGATCCTCGAAGCCGGAACGCACCTTCATCGCGCCGATGTTCACTGCCTCCAGGCCCGAGGCGCAGAAACGGTTGAGCTGCACACCGGACACGCATTCGGCCCAGTCGGCGGCCAGCACGGCAGTCTTGGCGATATCCGAGCCCTGGTCGCCAATAGGCGTCACGCAGCCGAGCACCACATCGTCGACCTGGGCGGTATCGAGCTGATTGCGCTGCTGCAGCGCCTTGAGCAGGCCGACCACCAGGTCGATCGGCTTGACGCTGTGCAGCGCGCCGTCCTTCTTGCCCTTGCCGCGCGGCGTGCGCACGGCGTCGTAAATATAAGCCTCGGTCATGACTGCCTCTTGGATATACAGATTAAGAGTGGCGCTAGGCCATTTAATGAGTCTTCCGACTCAGTAACTTCTGAGTCGCCGCCTAAGTTGAATCGAACCGATTCAACGGCCAAACGCGACCCGCTCCACCCAGTTACCAACCGGGTGGACTCGAACTTGTTTGAATAACTGTTGGCGCCTGGAATTATTGGTTCGCGCCTATTCGCCATCTATAGCGAGAGCGGACAGCGCTGTGGCCTTTGTTGCCAAATCAGTCCAGCAACGCGCGGGCGATGATTTCCTTCATGATTTCCGACGTGCCCGCGAGAATCCGCCCGACCCGCTCGTCCTGATACAGGCGGCAGATTTCGTACTCTTCCATGTAGCCGGCACCGCCATGCAGCTGGACGCCCTCGTCCACCATGCGGCCGAACACTTCGCCGGCATAGAGCTTGGCGCGCGAGGCATCCACCGCATCCAGCTGGCCTTGCAGGTGCGCCTCGACGCAGCGATCCACGTAGACCTGGGCGATATCGATCTCGGCATCCAGCGCGGCCAGCTTGAAGCGGGTGTTCTGCAGCTTGCTCAGCGGCTTGCCGAACACCTTGCGCTCGCGCACGAAGTCGCGGGTCAGCTCCAGCGCCAGGCGCGCCGCCGCCACGCTACTGCAGGCAGCGATCAGGCGCTCCTCCGCCAGGCCCTGCATCAGGTGGTAGAAACCGCCATGCACCTGGCCCAGAACATTGGCTTTGGGCACCCGGACGTCATGGAAGAACAGCTCCGCGGTGTCCTGGGATTTCAGGCCCATCTTCTGCAGGTTGCGCCCACGCTCGAAGCCGGGCATGCCCCGCTCCACCAGGAACAGGGTAACGCCGTGCGGGTTCTCCGCATGGGTGCGCGCCGCCACTATCACCACGTCGGCGTTGATACCGTTGGAGATGTAGGTCTTCGAACCGTTCAGCAGCCAGTGATCGTCCTGCTCCACCGCGCGGGTCTTCATGCCGGCCAGGTCGGAGCCGGCGTCGGGCTCGGTCATGGCGATGGCGAGGATAGTCTCGCCGCTGATCATCCCCGGCAGCAGGCGCTGCTTCTGCTCGGCGCTGCCGAAATGCTCGATATAGGGGCCGACCAGGCGGCTGTGCAGAGTGATGAAATAGCCACGGTCGCCGTGCAGGGTGTTCTCCTCGATGAGGATCTGCTCGTAGCGGAAGTCCTTCAGCCCCAACCCGCCGTATTGCTCGTCGGCCCACATGCACAGATAGCCCTGTGCGCCGGATTTGCGGAAGGCCTCGCGGTCGACGATGTTGGCCTCGCGCCAGCTTTCGCTGTGCGGGCGGATTTCCTGCTGGAAGAACTTGCGGACCGAATCGCGGAATTGCTCCATCTCGGGTTCGAACGGGCGGCGCTGCATGGGAGCCTCCTGGGGTTGGTATCGGGTAGTAGGGATGGATCAGGCGGTGTCGTCACTCCCACAGCACGGCGGTGCGGGAGTTCGACCAGAGTGCGATCTGCGCGCTGTAGTGGCGCTCGATCTCGTGGCGCTTGATCTTCAGGGTGGGGGTGAGCAGGCCGCTGTCGATGCTCCAGCTTTCCCGCACCACCACCAGGCAATGCAGGGCGGTCTCCTTGGGCACGCCGGCGTTCACCTTGCGGCCCAGGTCTGCCAGCTCCAGCGCCATGGCCTCCCTGGCACGTGGGTCGTCAGCCTCGGCGCGGGCGCTGTCGGTCAGCACCAACAGCGCCACGGGCTGAGGCATGCCCTCGCCGCACACGCAACAGACCTCGATCAGCGGGTGGTTGCCCAGCTGTTGCTCGATGGGCGCCGGCGGCACGTACTTGCCCTTGGCGGTCTTGAACAGATCCTTGGAGCGCCCGGTGATGCGCAGGCGGCCCGCCGTATCCAGCTCGCCGAGATCGCCGGTGCGCAGATAGCCATCGGCGGTCAGGTCCTCGGCGGTCTTTTCCGGGTTCTTGTAGTAGCCCAGCATGCCCCCGGGACTCTTCACCAGGATCTCGCCGGAGTCCGACAGCTTGCACGACACCCCCGGATTGGCCCGCCCGATACAGCCATGCACGGCGCCATCGCGGCGGATGCCATGGGAGTAGCCGAAGTTCTCGGTCATGCCGTAGACCTCCTTCATCTCCAGACCGAGCTGCTGGTACCAGCGGAAGACTTCCGGTGGCAGCGGCGCCGAGCCGGTGATGGCGAGCCGGGCATGCTCCAGGCCGAGGCCCGCCAGCACCCCGCGTTTCACCCGGCGCCCGAGCACCGGGATATTGAACAGCCAGCGCTGCAGCCATGGGGCGATCTGCGCATTGACCCCCGCCTGGAACTTGCTCCACAGCCGGGGCACCGAGAAGAACGCGGTCGGCCGGGCGCGCTGCAGATCCGCGCGGAAGGTATCCAGCGACCAGGCGAAGAACACCTGCGCGCCGCAGTACAGCGATAGGCACTCGACATAGGCCCGCTCCGCCGTGTGCGCCAGAGGCAGGTAGGAGAGAAAGCGCTCACGCTCGGTGAAGCCGAACTCGGCCCTGGTGCCCTCGAGAATCGAGGACATGCTGTTAAACGAATGCATCACGCCCTTGGGTCGCCCCGTGCTGCCCGAGGTGTAGATGATGGTGGCCAGATCCCCGGGCGCGGGCGAAGCAGGCTGCAGCAGCGGCGCTGTCGCCGCGACCAGCTTCTCCCAATGAGGTGCATCTATCTCAGGCGAGAACGGCAGCCGGATGCAGGGCAGTCCCGCCGATATGGCAGGGCCGAGCTGCGCCCAGTTGTCGCCATTTCCATCCAGCTTACCGATGAACAGCAGGGCCGCCTCGCTGTGCTCCAGCACATAGCCGAAGTTGTCGGCATCGAGCGTCGGGTAGATCGGAACCGACACATGCCCCGCCACCATGATCGCTAGATCGGCCATGATCCAGTGGGCGCTGTTCTTGCCCAGTAACGCAATCCGGGTGCCTGGCGGCAGGTCGAGGGATTTCAGGTAACCGGCCATGCGCCGCACCTGATCCGCCACCGCTGCCCAGCTGTAACTCTTCGCGACGCCCTCGGCATCGGGCTGCACCAAGTAAATATCGTCGGGCTTGGTCGACTCCCAATGGAATAGCAAGTCCATGAAAGTTCGCGACTCTAGAAAAGATCTATCTGGAGCAATGGCATTCATTGTTATTATCCCGCGCATTGTTTACCGACAAAACTTGCCTAGCGCGCGGCTCTTGCAGAGTAAATCAATAAACTCGGCGCAAGAGGCCCGCATAGACAGGTATATATGTGTGGAATTAATTGTCGGATAGCATTGCGCAGCCAGCTATAGCAGCAGCTGACATTGGTATTGCCAGAGTTGCCAACCGCTAGAGAGCGATTTGGCATGCAGCATTTTTCGTGCAGATCAGAAGCAGGCGGCGGTAAACCACGTGATCTTCGCGGGAGATTGACGTGTTTCCGTTTCGTTCCCGCGCATGAGGTTTCGATCAAGGACCATCTTGTAAATCATGCGCCTGAGGCACACCAATTACTGAATAGTACAAGTAAAGCAACGCCGAAATAGCCTAGCTAGTGGCGGCCGCTGACTAGAAAGAGAGAGCTCACAGAATAATGTGCGCACATTTTGCGTGAGCCAGAAACAAAAAACAGCCAATGAATATTCGATCAGCTGCTTCATTGGAGTATGGCCTTTATGCGCGCTACGTGGGATGGACCCGCTCTACTCCGCCAGCTGTCTCAGGACTTCCCTAGGCATACGTCGCTTCTGATTTTCTCGCGCCCAAAAGCCAAACCCCTACCCGATTGCTCGGATGGGGGTTTGGGGATAGGAGCTTGACGATGACCTACTCTCACATGGGGAAACCCCACACTACCATCGGCGATGCGTCGTTTCACTACTGAGTTCGGGAAGGGATCAGGTGGT
>NZ_JACVAM010000044.1 GCF_014851865.1 Pseudomonas sp. PDM16 | reverse complement strand
CGAAGATCACGGCAAGTTTTCAGGCCGCGCAATCGTCGCGTAGGAAATGCAGAACGTGCGGTGGCTAACCCAACTTCCATGTTTTGCACCGAGTTAAAAAGTTAATAACGCCTAACGATTAAGCTAAGGGGCCGGCTTCGCCGGTCCCAGCGAACGGAGTGAGCGCTTTGAGCGCATTGTTAGCGGCCATGCTCACCAAAGCGCCTCTAAGTTTACTGCCACTTCTGGTTTGAGAGTA
>NZ_JACVAM010000043.1 GCF_014851865.1 Pseudomonas sp. PDM16 | reverse complement strand
CACAAATAACGGCATTTACTGCCAAGCCACCATTCGATTCAGTGCCGGCGCTGCGATGCGGCAGCTGTGTTCTTGGGCACGGACATCAACCATGACTTTGCTCTTGCCGCCTAACGATTAAGCTAACGGGCAGGCAAAAGCGCAGCTTTTGACTGTCCAGCGAACGAAGTGAGCGATAGTTGAGCGCATTGTTAGAGGCCTTCCTCGATCTTGTGACGATTCATAACTTGATGGACAG
>NZ_JACVAM010000042.1 GCF_014851865.1 Pseudomonas sp. PDM16 | reverse complement strand
AGAGCCCGCGCGAAGATCACGGCAAGTTTTCAGGCCGCGCAATCGTCGCGTAGGAAATGCAGAACGTGCGGTGGCTAACCCAACTTCCATGTTTTGCACCGAGTTAAAAAGTTAATAACGCCTAACGTTTGGTTAAGGGGCGGGCTTTAGCCCGTCCCAGTGAGCGCAGCGAACGGTTTGAACCACTTGTTAGGCCAGCCATTAGACGCTCTTCTTGATGGGCGGCCTAGACCGCACTTTGCCAAAT
>NZ_JACVAM010000041.1 GCF_014851865.1 Pseudomonas sp. PDM16 | reverse complement strand
ATAGCTACTTCTTTGTCGGGCTTGGCAGGACCTGCGTACCCCTGATACTGAGTGACTGCACAGCCGGTCAAGATGGCTAACAGTGGGGTTAGGATTAATGCTTTCATGATGTTCCTTGATGCTAACGATTAAGCTAAGGGGCCGGCTTCGCCGGTCCCAGCGAACGGAGTGAGCGCTTTGAGCGCATTGTTAGCGGCCATGCTCACCAAAGCGCCTCTAAGTTTACTGCCACTTCTGGTTTGAGAGTA
>NZ_JACVAM010000040.1 GCF_014851865.1 Pseudomonas sp. PDM16 | reverse complement strand
CAGCGCGGAGTACAGGGCGAAGCTGGAGCCCGCGGCGTAGAGCATCTCCTCGAACTGCACGGCGAGCATCTTGGGCATGCCCATGCCGCCATGCTGAGGATTGCCGGAAAGGCCGACCCAGCCGCCCTCGATGTAGGTGGCGTAGGCCTGCTTGAAGCCCGCCGGAGTGCTGACGATGCCGTTTGCCCACTGTGCCCCTTCCTCGTCGCCGCTGCGATTGAGCGGGGCGATCAGGCCACCGGTGACCTTGGCGGC
>NZ_JACVAM010000003.1 GCF_014851865.1 Pseudomonas sp. PDM16 | reverse complement strand
TGCCGGAAGGCGTTGAGATGGTCATGCCGGGCGACAACATCAAAATGGTTGTCACCCTGATCAAACCGATCGCGATGGACGACGGCCTGCGTTTCGCAATTCGCGAAGGCGGCCGTACCGTTGGTGCTGGCGTGGTTGCCAAAGTCATCGAGTAATCGACGGCTGTTGAGAAAAAGGGCCCTTCGGGGCCCTTTTTCTTTGTGATTGGTTAAAAGTTGACACCCTCTAGGGGCATCCGTACAATCACGCCTCCTTTTAACGGGCGTAGTCCGTCCGTTAGGGAAAGCAGAGATAGAGTCTGAGGTCAAAATGCAAAACCAACAAATCCGTATTCGGTTGAAGGCTTTTGACCATCGCCTGATCGATCAATCCACCCAGGAAATCGTGGAAACCGCGAAACGTACTGGTGCTCAGGTGCGTGGTCCTATTCCGCTGCCCACTCGCAAGGAGCGTTTCACCGTTCTGATCTCCCCGCACGTCAACAAAGACGCGCGTGATCAGTACGAGATTCGCACTCATAAGCGTGTTCTGGACATCGTCCAGCCGACGGATAAAACCGTCGATGCGCTGATGAAGCTCGACCTTGCTGCTGGCGTGGAAGTGCAGATCAGCCTCGGCTAAAACCTTGCGGTTTTAGTCGTGTAACGCTCTGAAATGGGCGGCCATAGCGGGTGAAAGCCCCGTACACTCATGAGGTTTACAACATGACTATTGGTGTAGTCGGTCGGAAAGCGGGTATGACCCGTATTTTCACCGAAGAAGGTGTCTCCATTCCGGTTACGGTCATTGAGATCGAGCCGAATCGCGTCACCCAGTTCAAATCCGAAGAAAGCGATGGCTACCGTGCTGTGCAGGTGACCGTGGGCGAGCGTCGTGCTTCCCGCGTTACCAAGGCTCAGGCCGGTCACTTCGCCAAGGCTAATGTCGCTGCTGGTCGTGGCGTCTGGGAATTCCGTCTGGAAGAAGGCGATTACCAGGCTGGCGATCAGATCACTGCCGAACTGTTCCAAGCTGGTCAACTGGTAGACGTTACCGGTGAGTCCAAGGGTAAAGGCTATGCCGGTACCATCAAGCGCTGGAACTTCCGCGGTCAGGACAATACCCACGGTAACTCCGTTTCCCACCGCGCTCCGGGCTCCATCGGCCAGTGCCAGACTCCTGGTCGTGTATTCAAGGGCAAGAAAATGTCCGGTCATCTTGGCGCCGAGCGCGTGACCGTGCAGTCCCTCGAAGTGGTCCGTGTCGACGCCGAGCGTAATCTGCTGCTGGTCAAGGGTGCCGTTCCGGGCGCTACCGGTGGCGACGTGCTGGTGCGTCCGGCTGTCAAAGCTCGCGGTTAATAGGGGAAGCTGAGATGCAACTGAATGTAAATGGCGCTCAGGCTATCGAAGTCAGCGAGCGCACGTTCGGCGGTGAGTTCAACGAGACTCTGGTGCACCAGGCAGTCGTCGCCTACATGGCTGGCGGTCGTCAGGGCTCCCGTGCTCAGAAAACTCGCGCTGAAGTCACCGGTGGTGGCAAAAAGCCGTGGCGTCAGAAGGGCACCGGTCGTGCTCGTTCCGGCTCCAGTGTTGGTCCGATCTGGCGTGGCGGTGGCGTGACCTTCGCTGCTAAGCCGCAAGATCACAGCCAAAAGCTGAACAAGAAGATGTATCGCGCTGCTCTGCGCTCCATCCTCTCCGAGCTGGTCCGTCTGGATCGCCTGGTCGTGGTTGAAGACTTCGCCGTTGACGCCCCGAAAACCAAGGCTCTGCTGGGCAAGCTGGACGGCATGGGTCTGACCGACGTGCTCATCGTTACCGAAGCCGTTGATCAGAACCTGTACCTGGCTGCGCGCAACCTGCCGCACGTTGATGTTCGTGACGTTCAAGGCACCGATCCGGTCAGCCTGATCGCCTTCGACAAAGTGCTGGTAACCGTGTCGGCCGTGAAGAAATTCGAGGAGCTGCTGGCATGAACCAGGAACGCGTATTCAAAGTGCTGGTTGGCCCGCACATCTCCGAGAAAGCCTCCGTGCTGGCAGATGGTAAGAGCCAATTCGTTTTCAAGGTTGCCGTTGATGCAACCAAGCTGGAAATCAAGAAGGCCGTCGAAAGCCTGTTCAGCGTGAAAGTGGACGAGGTCCGCACTGTCAACGTACAGGGCAAGACCAAGCGTACCGCTCGCGGTCTGGGCAAGCGTAACGACTGGAAGAAGGCGTATGTCTCCCTCCAGGCGGGCCAAGATCTCGATTTCACCAGCAGTGCTGAGTAAGGTAGGGGCGCATCATGGCAATCGTTAAATGCAAACCGACTTCCGCTGGCCGCCGTTTCGTGGTCAAAGTGGTCAATCAGGAGCTGCACAAAGGCGCTCCTTATGCTCCGCTGCTCGAGAAGAAGTCGAAAACTGGCGGCCGTAACAACAACGGTCGTATCACCACTCGCCACATCGGCGGTGGCCACAAGCAGCACTACCGTTTGGTCGACTTCCGTCGCAACAAGGATGGCATCCCTGCCGTCGTTGAGCGCGTGGAATACGATCCGAACCGTACCGCCCACATCGCCCTGCTGAAATACGCAGACGGTGAGCGTCGCTACATCATCGCCCCGAAAGGTGTGAGTGCTGGCGATCAACTGGTATCTGGTGCCGCTGCTCCGATCAAGGCCGGTAACAGCCTGCCGCTGCGCAACATCCCTGTTGGTTCGACCGTTCACGCGATCGAGCTGAAGCCGGGTAAAGGCGCACAGCTGGTTCGCTCCGCTGGTGCTTCCGCCCAGCTGGTAGCTCGTGAAGGTGTCTATGTCACCCTGCGTCTGCGCTCCGGCGAGATGCGCAAGGTTCTCTCCGAGTGCCGTGCAACCCTGGGTGAAGTATCCAACTCCGAGCACAGCCTGCGCTCCCTGGGTAAAGCCGGTGCCAAGCGCTGGCGTGGCGTTCGCCCGACCGTTCGTGGTGTTGCCATGAACCCGGTCGACCACCCGCATGGTGGTGGTGAGGGTCGTACCTCCGGTGGTCGTCACCCTGTTTCGCCGTGGGGCTTCCCGACTAAGGGTGCCAAAACTCGTGCGAACAAGCGTACCGACAATATGATCGTCCGCCGCCGTAAGTAATTAGAGGGATACGACAGTGCCGCGTTCTCTGAAAAAAGGTCCTTTTATCGATCTTCACCTACTGAAGAAGATCGAAGTGGCGGTGGAAAAGAACGATCGTAAGCCGGTGAAAACCTGGTCGCGTCGCTCCATTATCCTGCCGCAGATGGTCGGTCTGACCATTGCTGTGCATAACGGTCGTCAACATGTCCCGGTCCTCGTGAGCGAAGACATGGTCGGCCATAAACTCGGCGAGTTCGCTGGTACCCGCACTTATCGTGGGCACGCTGCGGACAAGAAAGCCAAGCGTTAAGGGGTAAGGAAGATGGAAGTAGCCGCTAAGCTGTCGGGCGCTCGTATCTCCGCCCAGAAAGCCCGCTTGGTCGCCGACCAGATCCGCGGGAAGAAGGTGGGCGAAGCGCTCAACCTGCTGGCTTTCAGCTCGAAGAAAGCCGCCGAGATCATCAAGAAAGTGCTGGAGTCGGCCGTAGCCAACGCCGAGCACAACGAAGGCGCAGACGTTGATGACCTGAAGGTCAGCACCGTTTTCGTCAACGAGGGGCGTTCGCTGAAGCGCATCATGCCGCGTGCCAAAGGCCGCGCTGATCGCATCGTCAAGCGGTCTTGCCATATCACTGTCAAGGTTGCGGACAAGTAACGGAGTCGATCAGATGGGTCAGAAAGTACATCCCACTGGCATTCGCCTGGGAATCGTCAAGGAGCACACCTCCGTTTGGTACGCAGACAAGCGTCAATACGCTGATTATCTGTTTGCCGACCTGAAGGTTCGTGAGTACCTCCAAGACAAACTAAAAAGCGCGTCCGTAAGCCGTATCGACATTGCTCGCCCGGCTCAAACCGCACGCATCACCATCCACACCGCTCGTCCCGGCATCGTGATCGGCAAGAAAGGTGAAGATGTTGAGAAGCTGCGTCAGGACCTGACCAAGCAAATGGGTGTGCCGGTGCACATCAACATCGAAGAGATCCGCAAGCCGGAGCTCGACGGTATGCTGGTAGCTCAGAGCGTTGCTCAGCAGCTGGAGCGCCGCGTTATGTTCCGTCGTGCCATGAAGCGCGCCGTTCAGAACGCCATGCGCATTGGTGCCAAGGGCATCAAAATCCAGGTGAGTGGTCGTCTCGGCGGCGCGGAAATCGCCCGTACCGAGTGGTATCGCGAAGGTCGTGTGCCTCTGCACACCCTGCGTGCTGATATCGATTACGCCACCTACGAAGCGCACACCACCTACGGTGTGATCGGTGTGAAGGTTTGGATCTTCAAGGGTGAGGTCATCGGTGGCCGCCAAGAAGAGCTGAAGCCTGTCGCCCCGGCGCCTCGTAAGAAAGCTGCTAAGTAAGGAGTACGCAACATGCTGCAACCCAAGCGTACAAAATTCCGCAAGCAAATGACCGGCCACAACCGTGGTCTGGCTCATCGCGGTAGCAAGGTCAGCTTCGGCGAGTTCGCCCTGAAAGCTGTTTCCCGTGGTCGCCTGACTGCTCGTCAGATCGAATCGGCCCGTCGTGCCCTGACTCGTCACGTGAAGCGTGGCGGTAAAATCTGGATCCGTGTGTTCCCGGACAAGCCTGTTACCAAAAAGCCCCTCGAAGTTCGTATGGGTAAAGGTAAGGGTAGCGTCGAGTACTGGGTAGCCCAGATTCAGCCGGGCAAGGTGCTCTACGAGATCGAGGGTGTTCCGGAAGAGCTGGCGCGTGAGGCTTTCGCCCTGGCTGCTGCAAAGCTGCCGCTCGCCACCTCCTTTGTTAAGCGGACGGTGATGTGATGAAAGCGAAAGAACTCCGTGAAAAATCGGTTCAGCAGCTGAACGAGCAACTGCTCGGTCTGCTGCGCGACCAGTTCAATCTGCGCATGCAGAAAGCCACTGGTCAGTTGGGGCAGTCTCACCTGCTCTTGCAAGTGAAGCGCGATATCGCTCGCGTGAAAACTGTGCTCAACCAGCAGGCAGGTAAGTGATCATGGCTGAAGCAGAGAAAACCGTCCGTACGCTCACCGGCCGTGTCGTCAGTGACAAAATGGACAAGACCATCACCGTTCTGATCGAGCGCCGCGTCAAGCACCCGATTTACGGTAAGTACGTGAAGCGTTCGACCAAGCTGCACGCGCACGACGAAACCAACCAGTGCAAGATCGGCGACAAGGTCACCATTCGTGAGACCCGTCCGCTGGCCAAGACTAAGTCCTGGGCTCTGGTGGAAGTCGTCGAACGTGCCGTGGAAGTCTAAGGACTAAGGGTCGGAGAAAGATATGATTCAGACTCAATCCATGCTCGACGTCGCTGACAACAGCGGTGCTCGTCGCGTTATGTGCATCAAGGTCCTTGGTGGTTCGCACCGTCGTTATGCCGGTATCGGCGACATCATCAAGGTCACCGTGAAGGAAGCGATTCCGCGCGGCAAGGTGAAGAAAGGCCAAGTGATGACCGCTGTTGTGGTCCGCACCCGTCACGGCGTACGTCGTGCCGACGGCTCGATCATCCGCTTCGACGGCAACGCTGCTGTTCTGCTGAACAACAAGCAAGAGCCGATCGGCACCCGTATCTTCGGGCCGGTGACTCGTGAACTGCGTTCTGAGAAGTTCATGAAGATCGTCTCGCTCGCCCCCGAAGTGCTGTAAGGAGAAGCCGTCATGCAAAAGATTCGTCGTGACGACGAGATCATCGTCATCGCCGGCAAAGACAAGGGCAAGCGCGGCAAGGTGCTGAAAGTGCTGGCTGACGATCGTCTGATCGTCGGCGGCATCAACCTCGTCAAGCGTCATACCAAACCGAACCCGATGGCTGGTGTTCAGGGCGGTATCGTCGAGAAAGAGGCGCCGCTGCACGTTTCCAACGTCGCTATCTTCAATGGCGAAACCAACAAGGCTGACCGTGTTGGTTTCAAAGTCGAAGACGGTAAGAAAATTCGTGTCTTCAAGTCCACCCAAAAGCCGGTTGGCGCTTGAGAATCATAGGTAAAACACCATGGCACGACTGAAAGAGATTTACCGGAAGGAAATCGCGCCCAAGCTGAAGGAAGAGCTGCAGCTGGGCAACGTGATGGAAGTTCCGCGCGTTACCAAAATCACCCTGAACATGGGTCTTGGCGAGGCGATCGGTGACAAGAAGATCATCGAAAACGCCGTGGCCGATCTGGAAAAGATCACCGGTCAAAAGCCGATCGTTACCTTCGCCCGCAAATCCGTTGCAGGCTTCAAGGTTCGTGAAGGCTGGCCGATCGGCGTCAAGGTGACCCTGCGTAGCGATCGTATGTACGAGTTCTTGGATCGCCTGCTCTCCATCTCCCTGCCGCGCGTGCGTGACTTCCGCGGCCTGAATGCCAAGTCCTTCGATGGCCGTGGCAACTACAGCATGGGCGTCAAAGAGCAGATCATCTTCCCGGAAATCGATTACGACAAAATCGATGCGCTGCGCGGTCTGGACATTACCCTGACCACCACTGCCCGTACGGATGACGAAGGCCGCGCTCTGCTGCGTGCTTTCAAATTCCCGTTCCGCAACTGATTGGAGTTTGGATCATGGCCAAAACGAGCATGAAGAACCGTGAGCTGAAGCGTCAGCAAACGGTAGCCAAGTACGCCAAGAAGCGTGCCGAGCTGAAAGCTGTAATTGCCAACCCGAACTCCACTCCGGAGCAGCGTTGGGAAGCCCAGGTCGCCCTGCAAAAGCAACCGCGTGACGCCAGCGCCAGCCGCCTGCGTAACCGTTGCCGCATCACTGGCCGTCCGCATGGCGTGTACCGCAAGTTCGGCCTCGGCCGTAACAAGCTGCGCGAAGCTGCGATGCGCGGTGATGTACCGGGTCTGGTGAAAGCCAGCTGGTAAGAAAAAGCGAAGCCGGCCTAGCGCCGGCTTTGTTTTATTGATCAAGCCCCTTTTGGGGCTTGATTCATTTTTGATCGATCTCTAGAATGTCCGGCTCTCCTGAGCCTGGCTTTTGCCGAGTTCGTGGATGGTTCCAGCCGAAAGGCTGTTCTTTTTGTTTTAGGAGCATCTAGCCCATGAGTATGCAGGACCCGTTAGCGGACATGCTAACTCGTATCCGTAATGCCCAGATGGCTGAAAAGTCGGTAGTAAGCATGCCGTCTTCCAAGCTGAAGGTGGCAGTAGCCAGCGTTCTAAAGAACGAAGGTTACATCGCGGGATACCAGGTCAGCAGCGACGCCAAGCCGCAGCTGTCCATCGAGCTGAAGTACTTCGAAGGCCGTCCGGTTATCGAAGAAGTGAAACGCGTCAGTCGTCCTGGTCTGCGCCAGTACAAGCCTGTCGATCAGCTGCCGAAAGTTCGCGGCGGCCTGGGCGTTTCCATCGTCTCCACCAACAAAGGTGTGATGACTGATCGCGCTGCACGCGCTGCCGGTGTCGGCGGTGAAGTGCTTTGCACCGTGTTCTAAGGGGGGATAAGCATGTCTCGCGTTGCTAAGAACCCCGTTAAGCTGCCGGCTGGTGTCGAGGTCAAACTCGCAGGCCAACAGCTTTCGATCAAGGGCGCCAAAGGCTCCCTCGAACTGAACGTGCACTCGTCCGTGGAAATTATCCAGGACGCCGGTGAGCTGCGTTTTGCCGCCCGCAATGGCGATCAGCAAAATCGCGCCATGGCCGGTACCACTCGTGCACTCGTCAACAACATGGTCATTGGCGTGAGCCAAGGCTTCGAGCGCAAGCTGCAGCTGGTCGGTGTGGGCTACAAGGCCCAAGCCAAGGGCCAGGTGCTGAACCTCGCGCTGGGCTTCTCCCATCCGATCGACTACGAACTGCCGCAGGGCGTTACTGCCGAAACCCCCAGCCAGACCGATATCCTGATCAAGGGTATCGACAAGCAGCTGGTTGGTCAGGTAGCTGCGGAGATCCGCGACTTCCGTCGTCCTGAGCCGTACAAAGGCAAAGGTGTGCGTTACTCCGACGAAGTCGTACGTCGCAAAGAAGCTAAGAAGAAGTAGGGCATAGCAAATGAGCGAAAAGAAAGAAACTCGTCTGCGTCGCGCTCGCAAGGCACGCCTGAAAATGCGCGAGCTGGAAACCGTACGCCTCAGCGTGTACCGCTCTTCCCAGCACATCTACGCCCAGGTCATTTCGGCCGACGGCGCCAAGGTTCTGGCCAGCGCCTCGACCCTGGACAAAGAACTGCGTGACGGCGCCACCGGCAACGTCGACGCGGCCAAGAAAGTCGGTCAACTGGTTGCCGAGCGTGCGAAAGCCGCTGGCGTTACCCAAGTGGCGTTCGACCGTTCTGGCTTCAAGTACCACGGCCGTGTGAAAGCGCTGGCTGATGCTGCTCGTGAAGGCGGGCTGGAGTTCTAAGTTATGGCAAATAACGAGCAAAAGCGCGATCGCGGTAACCGTGACGATGCCCAGAGCGATGGCTACACCGAGAAGCTGGTCCAGGTTAACCGTGTTGCCAAGACCGTAAAAGGTGGTCGTATCTTTACCTTCACCGCGCTGACCGTGGTGGGTGATGGTAATGGTCGCGTCGGCTTCGGTCGCGGCAAATCCCGCGAAGTGCCTGCTGCCATCCAGAAAGCGATGGAAGCCGCACGCCGCAACATGATTCAGGTTGATCTGAACGGCACCACTCTGCAGTACGAAATGAAGGCCGTTCATGGCGCGTCTCACGTGTTCATGAAGCCGGCTTCTGAAGGTACCGGCATCATCGCCGGCGGCGCCATGCGTGCCGTGCTGGAAGTGGCTGGCGTGCAGAACGTCCTGGCCAAATGCTACGGCTCCACCAACCCAGTGAACGTGGTTTACGCCACTTTCAAGGGTCTGAAAGCCATGCAGTCCCCGGCTTCCGTGGCTGCTAAGCGTGGCAAGAGCGTCGAGGAGATTCTCTGATCATGGCTACCGTAAAAGTCACTCTGATCAAGAGCACCAATGGCCGTCTGGCCAACCACAAAGCTTGCGTCAAGGGCCTGGGTCTGCGTCGCATCGGTCACTCCGTTGAGGTTCAGGACACTCCTGAAAATCGCGGCATGATCAACAAGGCTTACTACCTGCTGAAGGTGGAGGGTTAATCATGCAACTGAACGATCTGCGTTCCGCGCCGGGTGCCCGTCGCGAAAAGCACCGTCCGGGCCGTGGTATCGGTAGCGGTCTGGGTAAGACCGGTGGCCGTGGCCACAAAGGTCAGACCTCCCGTACCGGTGGCTCCATCGCTCCGGGCTTCGAGGGTGGTCAACAGCCGCTGCACCGCCGTCTTCCGAAGTTCGGCTTCGTTTCCCTGAAAGCCATGGATCGCGCCGAAGTGCGTACCTCCGAGCTGGCCAAGGTGGAAGGCGATGTCGTTTCTCTGCAGTCGCTGAAGGATGCCAACGTGATCAACCAGAGCGTGCAGCGTGTGAAAGTCATGCTGTCCGGCGAGGTTGCTCGTGCGGTCACCCTGAAAGGTATCGCTGCCACCAAGGGTGCGCGTGCGGCCATCGAAGCAGCTGGCGGTAAGTTCGAGGACTAAATGGCTAAGCAAGGTGCTCTCTCCGCGCTCAGCAACGGCGGGTTGTCCGAGCTCTGGGCTCGACTGCGTTTTCTGTTCCTGGCGATCATCGTCTATCGGATCGGCGCGCACATTCCGGTGCCCGGAATCAACCCTGACCGCCTGGCCGAACTGTTCCGACAGAATGAGGGGACCATTCTTAGCCTGTTCAACATGTTTTCCGGCGGCGCGCTGGAGCGGATGAGCATCTTTGCACTGGGGATCATGCCGTATATCTCGGCATCGATCATCATGCAGCTGATGACTGCCGTCAGCCCGCAGCTGGAGCAGTTGAAGAAGGAAGGGGAAGCTGGCCGTCGCAAGATCAGCCAGTACACCCGCTACGGCACTCTCGTCCTGGCGATCGTTCAAGCCGTCGGTATGTCCGTCGGCCTGGCCAGTCAGGGCGTGGCCTTCTCGGTTGATTTCGGCTTCCACTTCGTGGCGGTGACGACCTTCGTGGCCGGCGCTATGTTCATGATGTGGCTGGGCGAGCAAATCACCGAGCGGGGTGTCGGCAACGGTATCTCGATGCTGATTTTTGCAGGCATCGTGGCCGGTCTGCCGTCGGCAATCGGGCAGTCTTTCGAGTCTGCTCGTCAGGGCGATATCAACATCTTCGCTCTGATTGCCATCGGCCTGCTGGCGGTAGCGATCATCGGTTTCGTGGTGTTCATTGAGCGTGGTCAGCGTCGCATAGCGGTGCACTACGCCAAGCGTCAGCAAGGCCGTAAAGTCTTCGCGGCGCAGACCAGCCACCTGCCGCTGAAGGTGAACATGGCGGGTGTGATCCCGGCCATCTTCGCCAGCAGTATCCTGCTATTCCCGGCCTCGCTGGGGACCTGGTTCGGTCAGTCCGAGGGTATGGGCTGGCTGCAGGACATCTCGCAGGCGATCGCTCCCGGTCAGCCGTTGAATATTCTGCTGTTTAGTGCAGGGATCATCTTCTTCTGCTTCTTCTACACAGCGCTGATGTTCAACCCGAAAGACGTAGCGGAAAACCTGAAGAAGTCCGGTGCCTTTATTCCGGGTATCCGTCCGGGCGAGCAATCCGCGCGCTATATCGATGGCGTGCTGACCCGCTTGACCATGTTCGGTGCTCTGTACATGACGGCCGTGTGCCTGCTCCCGCAGTTCCTGCAGGTGGCAGCCAACGTTCCGTTCTACCTTGGCGGGACCTCGTTGCTGATCGTGGTCGTGGTTGTGATGGACTTTATGGCCCAAGTACAATCGCACCTCGTTTCGCACCAGTACGAATCCCTGATGAAGAAAGCCAACCTGAAGGGCTATGGCGGCGGAATGCTCCGCTGACATGTTTCCGTAAGGTTCTAGGAGTTACTGATGAAAGTTCGTGCATCGGTCAAGAAGCTGTGCCGCAACTGCAAGGTCATTCGCCGCGACGGTGTCGTGCGCGTGATCTGCAGCGCGGAGCCGCGTCACAAACAGCGCCAAGGCTGAGTGTGATTCACGCGTAATGAGCCCGGCAGCTAGTGCGCTGCCGGGTTGATTCTTTGTTATTACAGCGCTAATATCGCGCGCCCTATTTCTTGGCTTCCAGGGCGTGGGTAGCTGTCAATTGGAGTTCCACTGAATGGCCCGTATTGCAGGCGTCAACATTCCGGATAACAAGCACACTGTTATCTCGCTGACCTACATCTACGGTGTTGGTCGCACCACTGCACATAAAATCTGTGCAACCACCGGGGTCAATCCGGCGGCAAAGATCAAGGATCTCTCTGACGAGCAGATCGAGCAGCTGCGTGGCGAAGTCGCCAAGATCACCACTGAGGGTGACCTGCGCCGCGAAATCAACATGAAGATCAAGCGTCTGATGGACCTGGGCTGCTACCGCGGTCTGCGTCACCGCCGTGGCCTGCCGGTCCGCGGTCAGCGCACCAAGACCAACGCGCGCACCCGTAAGGGCCCGCGTAAGCCGATCCGCAAGTAATTGCGCCCGCGAATCGACAGGAATTAAGTCATGGCTAAGCCTGCTGCTCGTACTCGTAAGAAAGTCAAAAAGACAGTGGTGGATGGCATCGCCCATATCCACGCTTCTTTCAATAACACCATCGTTACCATTACCGACCGTCAAGGTAATGCCCTGTCCTGGGCTACCTCCGGTGGTTCCGGTTTCCGTGGCTCGCGTAAGTCCACTCCGTTCGCTGCCCAGGTGGCTGCCGAGCGTGCTGGTCAAGCAGCCCTGGAATACGGCCTGAAGAACCTCGACGTTAACGTCAAGGGTCCAGGTCCTGGTCGCGAATCCGCTGTGCGTGCTCTGAACGCCTGCGGCTACAAAATCGCCAGCATCACCGACGTGACGCCGATCCCGCACAACGGGTGCCGTCCGCCGAAGAAGCGTCGCGTGTAATAGGAGACAGTGAAGAATGGCTCGTTACATTGGTCCCAAGTGCAAACTGTCTCGCCGTGAAGGCACCGATCTCTTCCTGAAGAGTGGTGCGCGCGCGCTCGAATCCAAGTGCAACATCGAAGCGGCTCCTGGCCAGCACGGCGCTCGCCGTGGTCGCCAGTCCGACTACGGTACCCAGCTGCGTGAGAAGCAGAAAGTCCGTCGTATCTACGGCGTGCTGGAGCGTCAGTTCAGCGGTTACTACAAGGAAGCTGCCCGTCGTAAGGGTGCTACCGGTGAGAACCTGCTGCAGCTGCTGGAATGCCGTCTGGACAACGTGGTTTACCGCATGGGCTTTGGTGCTACTCGCGCCGAATCCCGTCAGCTGGTATCGCACAAAGCCATCACCGTGAACGGTTCGACCGTGAACGTCCCGTCCTACCAGATCAAAGCTGGTGACGTCGTGGCCGTTCGCGAAAAGGCCAAGAACCAGCTGCGCGTTGCCCAGGCTCTTGACCTGTGCGCCCAGCGTGGTCGCGTTGAGTGGGTTGACGTAGATACTGAGAAGAAGTCTGGCGTGTTCAAAAGCGTCCCGGCTCGCAGCGATCTGTCCGCCGACATCAACGAAAGCCTGATTGTCGAGCTCTACTCCAAGTAAGGGCTAGAAAATAGGTGCATCCATGCAGATTTCGGTAAATGAGTTCCTGACCCCCCGTCACATCGACGTTCAGGCGGTCAGTTCGACCCGCGCCAAGATCACCCTCGAGCCTCTCGAGCGTGGTTTTGGTCACACCTTGGGCAACGCGCTGCGCCGCATCCTGTTGTCCTCCATGCCTGGCTGTGCAGTAGTCGAGGCCGAGATCGACGGCGTACTCCATGAGTACTCCGCCATCGAAGGCGTGCAGGAAGACGTCATTGAAATCCTGCTCAACCTGAAAGGTCTGGCTATCAAGCTGCACGGTCGTGACGAAGTCACCCTGACTCTGGCCAAAAAGGGCTCGGGTGTGGTCACTGCTGCCGATATCCAGCTGGATCACGACGTCGAGATCGTCAACGGCGATCACGTAATCGCCAACCTGGCGGACAACGGCGCTCTGAACATGAAACTCACCGTGCGTCGTGGCCGTGGCTACGAGCCGGCTGACGCCCGTCAGAGCGATGAAGACGAAAGCCGTAGCATCGGTCGTCTGCAACTGGACTCCTCGTTCAGCCCGGTCCGTCGTGTTGCCTACGTGGTGGAAAACGCCCGCGTCGAGCAGCGTACCAACCTGGACAAGCTGGTCATCGACCTGGAAACCAACGGCACCCTGGATCCTGAAGAGGCTATCCGTCGTGCCGCAACCATCCTCCAGCACCAACTGGCGGCCTTCGTTGATCTGAAGGGCGACAGTGAGCCGGTAGTGGTTGAGCAGGAAGACGAGATCGATCCGATCCTCCTGCGTCCGGTTGACGACCTCGAGCTGACCGTACGTTCGGCCAACTGCCTGAAGGCGGAGAACATCTACTACATCGGTGATCTGATCCAGCGCACCGAAGTAGAGCTGCTCAAGACTCCGAACCTGGGCAAGAAGTCCCTGACCGAGATCAAGGACGTTCTGGCCTCCCGTGGTCTGTCCCTCGGCATGCGCCTCGACAACTGGCCGCCGGCAAGTCTGAAGAAGGACGATAAGGCTACTGCCTAATCGTCCGTAATCACCGAACCGAAAGTTTGGTAAGGAATTTCAATCATGCGTCATCGTAAAAGTGGCCGTCACCTGAGCCGCACCAGCGCCCACCGCAAGGCCATGTTCCAGAACATGGCGGTGTCGCTGTTCGAACACGAACTGATCAAGACCACCCTGCCGAAAGCCAAGGAACTGCGCCGCGTTGCCGAGCCGCTGATCACCCTGGCCAAGGTAGACAGCGTTGCCAACCGTCGTCTGGCCTTCGACCGTACCCGTTCGAAAGCCATCGTCGGCAAGCTGTTCAACGATCTGGGCAAGCGTTATGCCACCCGTCAGGGCGGTTACCTGCGCATCCTGAAGTGCGGCTTCCGCGCTGGCGACAACGCCCCTATGGCGTACGTCGAGCTGGTTGACCGTCAGGTCGCTGGCGAAGCCGTAGAAGCTGCCGAATAAGCTGCTTCTGCTACACAAGAAACCGGGCCTAGCGCCCGGTTTTTTGTTTTCCGGAAAGCGCTTTAGCGAAGGCGGGCGGCGTACTTGGCGGGCGTGCGCGGAAATCTATCAGTTAGTAGGGAAAAACTATTGAATCATTGCCTTTCATAAATTGGCCCCTTTGGTAGGGCGGGTCTAGTCTTTTCCCACTGTCGGCCGAGTTGTCACGAGACCGACCTGATGAGGAGAAGGAGAGAGCAATGTCCAACGAAGGTAAATGCCCATTCCACCGCGTGGCCGGAGCCGGCACGAGCAACAAGGACTGGTGGCCCAATCAGCTGGCAGTCGATCTGCTCAACCAGCATTCCGAGAAATCCAACCCGCTCGGCGAGAAGTTCAACTACGCCGAAGAATTCAAGAAGCTCGACTACAAGGCGCTCAAGGCCGACCTGGTCAAGCTTATGACCGACTCCCAGGACTGGTGGCCCGCCGACTTCGGCCACTATGGTCCGCAGATGATCCGCATGGCCTGGCACAGCGCCGGCACCTACCGCACCACTGACGGTCGTGGCGGTGGTGGGCGTGGCCAGCAGCGCTTCGCGCCGCTCAACTCCTGGCCGGACAACGTCAACATCGACAAGTCGCGCCGTCTGCTCTGGCCGATCAAGCAGAAGTACGGGCAGAAGATTTCCTGGGCTGATCTGATGATCCTGGCCGGCAACGTCGCTCTGGAGTCCATGGGCTTCCGCACCTTCGGCTTCGCCGGCGGGCGCGAGGATGTCTGGGAACCGGACATGGACGTGGCCTGGGGCGGGGAGACTACCTGGCTCGGCGATGACAAGCGTTTCGAGGGCGATCGCGAACTGATCAAGGGCCTGGGCGCGACCCACATGGGCCTGATCTACGTGAACCCCGAAGGGCCGAACGCCAGCGGCGACTACATGGCCGCCGCCAAGGACATCCGCGCCACCTTCAGCCGCATGGCCATGGATGACGAGGAAACCGTCGCCCTGATCGCCGGCGGCCACACCTTCGGCAAGACCCATGGCGCGGCCCCCGAGTCGCACAAGGGCGCCGATCCGGAAGGCGGGGTAATGGAAGACCAGGGCCTGGGCTGGACCAGCAACTTCGGTAGCGGCCACGGCAAGGACACCGTCTCCAGCGGCCTCGAGGTGACTTGGACGAAGACCCCGGCGCTGTGGAGCAACAACTTCTTCGAGAACCTGTTCAAGTACGAGTGGGAGCTGGAGCACAGCCCCGCCGGTGCCAAGCAGTGGGTGGCCAAGGACGCACCGGAGAACATCCCGGATGCTCACGTGCCGGGCAAATTCCACAAGCCGAAGATGCTCACCACCGACCTGACCCTGCGTTTCGACCCCGAGTTCGGCAAAATCTCCAAGCACTTCTACGAGGACCCACAGGCCTTCGCTGAGGCCTTCGCCCGCGCCTGGTTCAAGCTGACCCACCGTGACATGGGGCCGAAGGCCCGCTACCTGGGCCCGGAGATTCCGAAGGAGGATCTGCTCTGGCAGGACCCGTTGCCGGCGGCCACCCATCAACCGACGGCGGGGGACATCGCCGACCTCAAGACCCAGATCGCCGCGTCCGGCCTGTCGGTCAGCGAGCTGGTCTCGGTGGCCTGGGCTTCGGCCTCGACCTTCCGCGGCGGCGACAAGCGCGGTGGCGCCAATGGCGCGCGGCTGGCACTGGCCCCGCAGAAGGACTGGGTGGTCAACCAGATCGCGGTCAAGGCGCTGCCGAAGCTGAGCGAGATTCAGAAGGCTTCCGGCAAGGCGTCGCTGGCCGACGTGATCGTGCTGGCCGGTAACGTCGGTGTCGAACTGGCGGCCAAGGCTGGCGGCGTCAATGTCAGCGTGCCGTTCTCCGCCGGGCGTGTGGATGCGCGCCAGGACCAGACCGATGTCGAGTCCTTCGAGCTGCTCGAGCCGGATGCCGATGGCTTCCGTAACTACCGCAAGGACAAGAGCGGTGCACCGACCGAGTCTCTGCTGATCGACCGTGCCCAGCTGCTGACTCTGACCGGTCCGGAGCTGACCGCACTGGTGGGTGGCCTGCGCGTGCTGGGGGCCAACTACGACGGCAGCCAGAACGGCGTGTTCACCAGCCAGCCCGGTGTGCTGTCCAACGACTTCTTCGTCAAGCTGCTGGACATGGGCCTGGTGTGGAAGCCGGTGGGTGGCGACACCGAGCTGTTCGAGGGCCGCGACCGCAAGACCGGTGAGGTGAAGTACACCGGGACGCGCAACGACCTGGTGTTCGGCTCCAACTCGATCCTGCGTGCCTACGCCGAGGTGTATGCCAGCACCGACGGCAAGGAGAAGTTCATCAAGGACTTCGTTGCCGCCTGGACCAAGGTGATGAACCTGGATCGTTTCGATCTGGCCTGATTCACCCGCACCAATAAAAAGCCCCGCTATTGCGGGGCTTTTTCGTTTCAGGCGCGATCCCGCTCCAGCAGGGGCTTGAGGAAGTGCCCGGTGTGCGACGCCGGGTTGGCGGCCACGTCTTCCGGAGTGCCGGTGGCGATGATCATGCCGCCCTTGGAGCCGCCCTCGGGGCCGAGGTCCACCAGCCAGTCGGCGGTCTTGATCACGTCCAGGTTGTGCTCGATCACCACCACGGTGTTGCCGTGGTCGCGCAGGCGGTGCAGCACGTCGAGCAGCTGCTGGATGTCGGCGAAATGCAGGCCGGTGGTCGGCTCGTCGAGGATGTACAGGGTCTTGCCGGTGTCGCGCTTGGACAGCTCGCGACTCAGCTTGACCCGCTGCGCCTCGCCGCCGGACAGGGTGGTCGCGCTCTGCCCCAGCTTGATGTAGGACAGGCCCACGTCGACCAGAGTCTGCAGCTTGCGCGCCAGGGCCGGCACGGCATCGAAGAACTCACGCGCCTCCTCGATGGTCATGTCGAGCACTTCGGTGATGCTCTTGCCCTTGTACTTCACCTCCAGGGTCTCGCGGTTGTAGCGCTTGCCCTTGCACACGTCGCACGGCACGTAGATGTCCGGCAGGAAGTGCATCTCCACCTTGATCACGCCGTCGCCCTGGCAGGCCTCGCAGCGGCCGCCCTTGACGTTGAAGCTGAAACGGCCTGGGCCGTAGCCGCGCGAGCGCGACTCCGGCACGCCGGCGAACAACTCGCGGATCGGGGTGAACAGGCCGGTGTAGGTCGCCGGGTTAGAGCGCGGCGTGCGGCCGATCGGGCTCTGGTCGATGTCGACCACCTTGTCCAGATGCTGCAGGCCGTCGAGCGAGTCGTGGGCGGCGGCTTCCAGGGTGGTAGCACCGTTCAGCGCGGTGGCGGCCAGCGGGAACAGGGTGTTGTTGATCAGCGTCGACTTGCCCGAACCGGATACGCCGGTGACGCAGGTGAGCAGGCCGAGCGGAATCTCCAGATCGACGTTACGCAGGTTGTTGCCGCGGGCGCCCTTGAGCTTCAGCGACTTCTTCTTGTCGCGGGCGGTGCGTTGCGCCGGGTAGCGGATCTTCTCGCGGCCGGAGAGGTACTTGCCGGTGAGCGAGTCGGGGTGGTTCATCACCTCGTCTGGGGTGCCCTCGGCGACTACGCGGCCGCCATGCACGCCGGCACCGGGGCCGATATCCACCACGTAGTCGGCCAGGCGGATGGCGTCCTCGTCGTGCTCGACGACGATCACCGTGTTGCCCAGGTTGCGCAGGTGGGTAAGGGTGCCCAGCAGGCGCTCGTTGTCACGCTGGTGCAGGCCGATGCTCGGTTCATCAAGGATGTACATCACGCCCACCAGGCCGGCGCCGATCTGGCTGGCCAGGCGGATACGCTGCGCCTCGCCACCGGACAGGGTGTCGGCGCTGCGGTCCAGGGTCAGATAGTCGAGGCCGACGTTGACCAGGAACTGCAGGCGCTCGCGAATCTCCTTGAGGATCTTCTCGGCGATCTCGCCGCGTCGACCGGTCAGGCTCATGCCGCCGAAGTAATCGCAGGCATCGCCGACCGGCAGGCCGGTGACGGCCGGCAGGGTGCGGTCGCCCACCCACACGTGGCGCGCCTCGCGGCGCAGGCGGGTGCCGCGGCAGTCCGGGCAGGGCTGGGTGCTGAGGAACTTGGCCAGCTCCTCGCGCACGGTGGCTGACTCGGTCTCGCGGTAGCGGCGCTCGAGGTTGGGGATGATGCCTTCGAACGGATGTGAGCGCTTGACGATGTCGCCACGGTCGTTGAGGTACTTGAAGTCGACGTTCTGCGTGCCGCTGCCGAACAGGATGACTTTCTGGTGTTCGGCGGCGAGGTCGTCGAACGGCTCTTCCAGGCTGAAGCCATAGTGCGCGGACAGCGAGCCGAGCATCTGGAAGTAGTAGACGTTGCGCCGGTCCCAGCCGCGGATCGCGCCCTCGGCCAGAGTCAGCTCGCCGTTGACCAGACGCTTGGCGTCGAAGAACTGCTTCACGCCCAGGCCGTCGCAGGTCGGGCAGGCGCCGGCCGGGTTGTTGAAGGAGAACAGCTTGGGTTCCAGCTCGCTGATCGAGTGGCCGCAGTGCGGGCAGGCGAAGCGCGCGGAGAAGATGATCTCGTCGCCTTCTTCATCGTCCATCGGCGCGATCAGGGCGATGCCGTCGGCCAGGTTGATGGCGGTCTCGAAGGATTCGGCCAGGCGCTGCTGCAGGTCCTCGCGCACCTTGAAGCGGTCCACCACCACATCGATGGAGTGCTTCTTCTGCTTGTCCAGCTTGGGCAGCTCGTCCAGCTCGTAGAGCTTGCTGTTGACTCGTGCGCGGACGAAGCCCTGGGCGCGCAGCTCATCGAACACCGCCAGGTGCTCGCCCTTACGCTCGCGGATCACCGGGGCCAGCAGCATCAGCTTGCGGCCCTCAGGCAGAGCCAGCACCTGGTCGACCATCTGGCTGACGGTCTGCGCCTCCAGCGGCACGTCGTGGTCCGGGCAGCGCGGGATACCGACGCGGGCGTAGAGCAGGCGCAGGTAGTCGTAGATCTCGGTGATGGTGCCGACGGTCGAACGCGGGTTGTGCGAGGTCGACTTCTGCTCGATGGAGATGGCCGGGGAGAGGCCCTCGATGGTGTCGACGTCGGGCTTCTCCATCATCGACAGGAACTGCCGGGCGTACGCCGACAGCGACTCGACGTAGCGTCGCTGACCCTCGGCGTAGAGCGTGTCGAAGGCCAGCGACGACTTGCCGGAACCGGACAGGCCGGTGATCACGATCAGCTTGTCGCGCGGCAGGGTCAGGTCGACGTTTTTCAGGTTATGGGTGCGGGCGCCACGAATCAGAATCTTGTCCACTTAGGGAACCTCTAAAAGCTACCTGCGTTGCCATCGCTGCGTTAAAAGCACGCTCGGGCGCGAGTCCGATCAGAATGCTCAGCTACTCGTAAGCCCGCATGCGGGCCCAGTGCATTCTTTGTCTGCTTTTGCCTTGCGCTGGCTGCCTCGCCAACGCTTTTAGAGGCTCTCTACTGCTGCCTCGCAGGTGGCGGGCGGAAACGGTAAAGTATACGGCCGCTGGGTGGCGCGCGGCAAAGCGCGGCGATGCTGTAACGGTTGGGCTCGATGCGACGTTTTGCACCTGTACGGTGTGCCGACAAAACGTCTACAGCCCCTGCCATCACTGATAGAATCGCCGGCCTCTTTGTTCAGGGTTTTTCCATGCACGATCCGCACAGCGAACGCATGAGCGCCAGGGAAACGCGCGCTGCCGGTGGCCTGGCGCTGGTGTTCGCCTTCCGCATGCTGGGCATGTTCATGGTCCTGCCGGTGCTCGCCACTTACGGCACCGACTTGGCCGGCGCCACCCCGGCGCTGATCGGCCTGGCCATCGGCGCCTACGGCCTGACCCAGGCGGTGCTGCAGATTCCCTTCGGTGTGATTTCCGACCGCATCGGCCGCCTGCCGGTGATCTATTTCGGCCTGTTGATCTTCGCCGCTGGTGCGGCGCTGGCGGCCAACGCCGACTCCATCTGGGGCGTGATCGCCGGTCGCGTGCTGCAGGGCGCCGGGGCCATCTCGGCGGCGGTGATGGCGCTGCTGTCGGACCTGACCCGTGAGCAGCATCGGACCAAGGCCATGGCCATGATCGGCATGAGCATCGGCCTGTCGTTCGCCGTGGCCATGGTGGTCGGCCCGCTGCTGACCCGCGCCTTCGGCTTGTCCGGGCTGTTCTGGGCCACCGCCGGCATGGCCCTGGTCGGCATGCTGATCATCGCCCTGTTCGTGCCGCGTGCCTCCAGCGCGCTGCAGCATCGCGAGTCCGGGGTGGCGCGCCAGGCGTTGTTGCCGACCCTGCGCAACGCCGAACTGCTGCGTCTGAACCTGGGTATCGGCGTGCTGCACGCGATCCTCATGGCCAGCTTCGTGGTGCTGCCGCTGGCGCTGGTCGACCAGGGCGGCCTGCCCAAGGAAGAGCACTGGTGGGTCTACCTCAGCGCGCTGCTGATCGGCTTCTTCGGCATGGTGCCGTTCATCATCTACGCCGAGAAGAAACGCCAGATGAAGCGCGTGCTCTCCGGCGCGGTGCTGGCGCTGGTGCTCTGCGAACTGTTCTTCTGGATCTTCGGCCACAGCCTGTCGGCGCTGGTGTGCGGCTTCATCCTGTTCTTCACCGCCTTCAACCTGCTGGAGGCCTCGCTGCCCTCGCTGGTGAGCAAGGTGGCGCCGGCCGGCGGCAAGGGCACGGCCATGGGCGTGTACTCCACCAGCCAGTTCCTCGGCGCTGCCGTGGGTGGCATTCTCGGCGGCTGGCTGTACCAGCATGGCGGCCTCGCCTTCGTGTTCGTCGGCTGTGCGCTGCTGGGGCTTCTCTGGTTGGCGGCAGCTGCTACTATGCGCGAACCGCCTTATGTGACCAGTTTGCGCCGCCCGCTCGTAGAAGGTGCGCTGGCGGATTGTGGACTGGTAGGTCGCCTTCTCGCAGTGCCCGGTGTCAATGATGCCGTGGTGGTGGCCGAGGAGGCCGCGTTGTACATCAAAGTGGATACCCAACAATTGGACCGCGTGTTGCTCGAGCGAGTGCTCGAAGAGGCCGCGGAGACGCATTCAGCTTAGGAGAACGAAATGGCCCGTGGGGTTAACAAAGTCATTCTGATCGGCAACGTCGGCGGCGACCCGGAAACCCGTTATCTGCCCAACGGCAATGCGGTGACCAACATCACCCTCGCCACCACCGATAGCTGGAAGGATAAGCAGACCGGCCAGCAGCAGGACCGTACCGAATGGCACCGCGTAGTGTTCTTCGGCAAGCTCGCCGAGATCGCCGGTGAATACCTGCGCAAGGGCGGCCAGTGCTACGTCGAAGGCCGTCTGCAGACCCGCGAGTGGGAGAAGGACGGCGTCAAGCGTTACACCACCGAGATCGTGGTCGACATGAACGGCACCCTGCAACTGCTCGGCGGCCGTGGCAACAACAGCGAAGGCGGCGGTGAATACGCCCCGCGCCAGCAGCAGTCGCGCCCGGCCCCGCAGCAGGCCGCGCCGCGCCCGGCGCCGCAACCGGCCGCCCAGCAGCCGGCTCCGGACTACGACAGCTTCGACGACGACATTCCGTTCTGACGGTTGCGTGAATGAAGAAAGGCCCGCCCATCGACGATGAGCGGGCCTTTTTCGTTGGCGCGGGTGCGCCGCTCAGGAGGCCTTGATGCAGCGGCCGTAGCGCTCGGCTGCGGCGAGGAACTGGCCGAACGCGTCCGCCACGCCCTGCTGCAGTTGGCGCTCATCGCAGGCGGCCGCCTGCGCCTCGAAGCACCGCAGAAAGCGCGGCCAGAGTCCGTCGTCCAGTCCGTGGCTCAGATAGTGCGCCGGCGCCGCCGGTTGCGCTGCCTGCAGTCGCTGCAGCAGCAGCCGGGCCCCCAGGCGCGAGCCCTCCAGCACGTACAGGGCGCCCCAGCACCAGCCGGTGCCGGCGATGGGCGGCTTGCCGCGCGGAGCCTCGACGGCGATGCCCAGTGCGCGCAGGTCCGCCAGTACCGCCTCGCTGCGCCGTCGTTGTGGCCAGTCGTCGATCAGGGCTTCGGCACCACTGCTCTCGAGGGCCTGTTCCAGGGAGAGAATCGCCCGGCCGTGGGCGCGCAGAAAGTCGCCATAACCCGGGCGGGTGTCCAGCGAGAAGGTGGAAAACGCCTCGTCGACCTGTTTGTGCAGGTCGGCGCCGAAGTGCTTTAGGCGCTGCCGCAGGCTATCCATGCCGGCCCGCGTCGCGCAGCGCCTGGATGATCTTGCGGGCCACTTGCTCTTCCTGGAAAGGCTTCTGGATCACCGGGCTGTCGGCCAGGCCCAGCTCCTCCAGCTCGGAATAACCGCTGATGAACACGATGGGCAGCTCCGGGCGTCGTGTCCTGACGGCGCGGGCCAGCTCGCCGCCGTTCATGCCGGGCATGATGAAGTCGGCGAGCAGCAGGTCGACCTCGACCTCTTCGAGGCGCTGCAGGGCGCTGGCGCCCGAATCCGCCTCGGAAACCCGAAAGCCCAGGCGCTGCAGCATCTGCGAGGTCACTTCGCGCACGGCGGTGTCGTCGTCGACCAGCAGGATGTGATGGTCGCCGGCGACGATCGTCGGCTCGTCTTCCTCGTCCTGCAGCGCGTCGTCATCGGCCTCGGGTTCGGTCCTCGGCAGAAATACCTGAACCGTGGTGCCCGCGCCGGGGGCGCTGACGATCCGCGCGCCGCCGCCGGACTGCTTGGCGAAACCGAACACCTGGGCCAGCCCCAGCCCGGAGCCCTTGCCCACCTCCTTGGTGGTGAAGAACGGCTCGAAGGCCTTCTGCAGCACTTCCTCGCTCATGCCTGTGCCGGTGTCGGAAACCGACAGCACCACGTACTCGCCGGCCCCCGGTTCGCCGGCGCGCCAGGAGGCTCTCTCGATTCTCACATTGGCCGTGCCGAGTACCAGCTTGCCGCCCTCGGGCATGGCGTCGCGGGCATTGATCGCCAGATTGAGGATGATCATCTCGATCTGCGTCGGATCGACCAACGCATGCCAGAGCCCCTGCTTCGGCTGCGTCACCACTTCGATGCTGCCGCCCAGCGTGCTCTTGAGCAGGCTGAGCAGGCCGTCGATGGTGTCGTTCAGATCGAGCGGCGAGGGCGCCAGCTGCTGGCGCCGGGCGAAGGCCAGGAGCTGGCTGGTCAGGGTCGCGCCGCGTTCGCCGGAGGTACGGATGTAGTTCAGGCGGTGCAGGCAGTTCTCCAGCGGCGCGCCGCGTTCGAGGTCGCGCTGAAGGAAATTGGCGCTGGTCAGGATCACCGTCAGCAGGTTGTTGAAGTCATGGGCCACGCCGGCGGTCAGCTGGCCGACCGCCTCCAGGCGCTGCATCTGGTGCAACGTGGCCTCGACCTTCTCGCGCTCGTGGATCTGCTGGCGAAGGGCGCTGTTGGCGTCGGCCAGCTTGTCGATGCTGGCGATCTCGCTGGTGATGTCGCGCCCGGCCACATAGGCCCGCCCGGCATCCGGCACCGCGTTCCAGGAGATCCAGCGGTAACTACCGTCGCGATGGCGCACCCGGTTGACGAAGCGCTGGGCGACCCGGCCGCGCCGCAGCGTGCTCATCGCCACGCGGCTGGCGCGCAGGTCGTCGGGGTGGGTGAGATCCGCCATGGGGCGGTCGAGCAGCTCTTTCTGGGGCCAGCCGAGGATGTCCTGCCAGGCCGGATTGAGCGCCCGGGTGGTGGAGTCGAAGTCGATGATGGCGAGCAGATCGCGGGACAGCTCCCAGGTCCGGTCCCGTTCGCGGGTGCGTTCTTCCACCCGTTCGCCGAGGGTCTCGTTCATGCGCTTGAGCGCCTCGGTTGCCAGGCGCTGCTCGGTGATGTCCATCACCACGCCGACGAAGCGGGTGCAACGCTCACCGACAAAAAATGCCTGGCCGCGCATGTCGAGCCAGCGCAGTCGGCCGTCGGTCAACTGGATGCGGTAGGTGGCGGCGAAGTCGGGACGCTGGTGATCGCTGGTGACGGCCCGAATGCGTTCGCGCATGTAGGGCAGGTCGTCCGGGTGGCAGAGGCGCTCGAACACCGCCATGTTCAGCGGCTCGTCCTCGTCCAGTTCGCACATCGCGCGGTAGCGCTGGTCGCAACGCAGCTGGTCGCTGGCCGGCTCGTAGTCCCACATGCCCAGGCGTGCGGCGTCGACCGCCAGGCGCGCACGCACGCCCATTTCCTGCAAGGCCTGTTCCGCCCGTTCCCGGCGGTGGCGCTCGTCGACTTCGGCGAGTGCGCGGGTCACGGCCTTGGGCAGCAGCCCCAGGTTCTGCTTGAGCACGTAGTCGATCGCGCCGGAGCGCATCATGTTGACCGCGTTTTCCTCGCCGTAGACCCCCGAGAGGAAGATGAACGGCGTCTGCGGCGCGAGCCGACGGGCCTCCTGCAGGGCCTGGCTGCCGGAGAAGCCGGGCAGGATGAAGTCGGCCAGGATCAGGTCGAACTCGCGCCGCTGCAGGGCCTCGATCACGCCGGCGTGGCTGTAGACCAGCTCGATGTCGAGGACGAAGCCGCTGCGCTCCAGCGCCAGCTGGGCCAGCTCCGCATCATGGGAGCTGTCCTCGATGAACAGGACACTGATGTTCTGTGACGCGGGCATTGGCCTTCCTGCGGCGAGGGTTGCGGGAGTCAGTCGTTCGGCTCGTCGACGCGGCGCGTGCGCTTCAGACGCAGCGAGCCGGGCGGCGGCTCGTTGAGCACCGCCCAGAAGATGCCGAGATCGGAGATCGCGGCGACGAAGTCCTTGAAATCCACCGGCTTCACCACGTAGGCGTTGACGCCCATCTCGTAGGCGCGCACCAGGTCCGGCTCTTCCCGCGAGGAGGTCAGCATGACCACGGGGATGCTGCGCAGCGAGGGCGTCTCGCGGACCGTCTTGAGCACCTCCAGGCCATCGACCTTGGGCAGCTTCAGGTCGAGCAGCAGCACGGCGGGATTGCCGTCGTCGCGGCTCTGGTGTTCGCCGCGGCGCAGCAGGTAATCCAGCGCCTCGGCGCCATCACGCTTGACCACCACATCATTGGCCAGCTGGCTGCGCTCCAGCGCCACCAGCGTCAGCTCCAGATCGTGGGGGTTGTCTTCAACGAGAAGTATGGGTTTGAGCATCTAGTCTTTCCGATCGTTCGCCGTTTCGGTGTAGGTCAGGTGAGGCAGCGCGAAGAAGAAGGTCGCGCCCTGGTCGACGCGGCCATCGGCCCAGACCCGGCCGCCATGGCGCTCGACGATCCGGCGCACGCTGGCCAGGCCGATGCCCGTGCCTTCGAACTCCTCCATCCGGTGTAGGCGCTGGAACACGCCGAACAGCTTGTTGGCGTACTGCATGTCGAAGCCCACACCGTTGTCGCGGATGTAGACCACCGTTTCGTCAGGTCGTTGATGGGCGCCTATTTCGATATGTGCACGCTCGCGCGTACCGGTGTACTTGAGCGCGTTGCCGATGAGGTTGCGCAGCACCATGTGGATGAAGGACGCGTCGGCGACCACCACCGGCATCGGCAGGATCTCCCACTCGACCTCGCGGCTCTCGTAGTCCGGGCGCATCTCGTCGCGAACGGAGGCCACCAGCGCGCCGAGGTCGACGTCGGACAGGTGCAACGCCGAGCGGCCCATCTGCGAGAAGCTCAGCAGGTTGTCGACCAGGGTGCCGGCGAAGCGCGCGGCGTCGCCGATGTTGCCCAGGAAGCGCTGGCCGCGTTCGCTCAGCTGGCCGCCTTCCATTTCGCTGAGCAGTTCGGTGTAGCCGGCGATGTGCCGCAGTGGGGCGCGCAGGTCGTGGGAGACGCTGTAGGAGAAGGACTCCAGCTCCTTGTTGCTCTCGCGCAGCTCACCCGCCAGCTGGGCCATCTCCTCGGCCTTGCGCAGGACGATGCCGAGCACCGCGTTGCGCAGCTCGAGGGCGCCTTCGCGCTCGGCCTCTTCCCAGGGGGCGCAGAAGCCACGTACCACCTCGCGCCAGGTCTCGAAGCTGTGGCGCGGGGTCAGCGCGCCGCTGATTTCGTCCCGCTGCTTCTGCGGCTGTCCGGCCCACTTGATGGTTCTCACCCGCTCCTGGCGGAACCAGATCAGGTAGTGCGGGTGCAGGTTCGAGATCGACACCGCCAGCACGCCGGCGCTGTGCTCGGCCAGCGCCGGCAGCTGCGGTACGTCGCGGCTCAGGTTGTCGCTGCTGAACAGCGGCCCCGATTCGCGCGCGGCGATCCACTTGGCCAGCTCGATGATCTGCTCGCGGGCCGGCACCTCGCCGACGCTGACGCAGCTGTCGGCGCTGACCACCGCGGCGCCCTCGGCGGCGGCGAAGGCCAGGACCACGTCCGGCAGGCTCTTGAAGCCCTCGGTCACGCTGTCACGGTCGGCCATGCCGGCCAGCAGGCGGACGATCAGGTGGCGGCGCTCGAGCTTGCGCTGGGCTAGCAGGTCGCTCTCGCTGGCGTCGATCTGCAGCGCCAGGATGCGAGCCAGCAGTTCGCAGGCGGTGCGGCTCTGGTGGCTGACCTGGCGGGCTTCGGCGTCGTGGCAGGAGATCAGGCCCCAGAGCTGATCGCGGACTACGATGGAGACCGACATCGAGGCCAGCGTGCCCATGTTGCGCATGAACTGCAGGTGCACCGGCGACACGCTGCGCAAGGAGGCGAAACTGAGGTCCAACGGGGCGCCGCTGACGGGGTTGAGCTGCGGGATCAGCGGCGAGGGTTGATAGTTGGCGTCGGGGATCACCCGGATCAGATTCTCGCGATACAGGCGCCGGGCCTGGGCCGGAATGTCCGAGGCGGGGAAACAGTGGCCGAGGTAGCTGGCGTAGCCGGGTTCGGCATGTTCGGCGAGCACCTCGCCATTGCCTTCCTGATCGAAGCGGTAGGCCTTGATCCGGCCGAAACCGGTGATGCGACGCAGCTCGGCGACCGCCAGCTGGCAGATCGATTCGAGGCTCTCGGCGGCGTGCAGCTCGGCAACGAAGGTGCGCATGAGCGGGTACAGCGTGCCGTAGGCCTCGCGGGCGCTGCCGGTGCGTTCGAACTCGAGGATGAGCTGTCCGTCGTTGCGGTGCGCCATCAGGGCGAACGACTGGCCGGCGGCGGCCTCGAGACGCAAGCCGACGTCGCCGACATGGAAGGGGTTGCGGTCATCGCCGGACACCGCGGCCAGGCGTTGCGGCAGATCGCTGTCGCCGATCAGCTCGGCCAGTTGCCGGCCCAGCAGGCCCTGCGCCTCTTCGCCAATCCATTCGGCGACGTTCTGGCTGGCTTGCAGCACGCGCAGGTCGGGCTCGCCGACGACGAGGAGAAAACCATGCGGCTGGATGCTGCCGGGAACGTGGATCGGCTCGTCGGCGCAGCGCGCGACCGCGTCTTCCAGCGTGTCGGGGGTGCGGTCTGTCATCCTCTGTCCTTCGGGCTGCGGCCTGGGTGCAGTTAACCATGGCCGGCAGGTCGTTGCGAAACTGCTGCGGGCTGCGGCGAAGCCGGTCGGCCCATGTCTGTTTCAGAACCTCTTCTCCGCTTGCAAACGGCGCAGATCCGGAGTCTTCCGCGAAGCGAAACGGCGGCCGAAAAGCCGACATGAAGTGAGCGCGGGAGGGCTGTCAATCTACCTGTAAACGGCCGCCGCGCCAAGGACGCGAGGCCGGCCACGGCCGTCTGTTCGGGCCTCTGTGGAGGGCATTGGCCGGCATGCACCGAGTGGTCGGCGCGGCGCTGGCAACGGTGTCGCAGGGTGGAAGAGCGAACCTGGCCCGCTCGCTGCGCGGATGCGAAGGCGTTCTCGCACCGGACAAATAGTCCGAACTGCCGCTGCGTCCGCCGAGTCGATATTTTCGTGAGGCCTGGAATGGCCTGGCTAGACGGGCGATGCCTGTTGGCGCGCCGCGACCACGACTGCGAGGAACTCGTCATGACCCTGGGAACCATACTGCTGATCGTCCTGATCCTGCTGCTGATTGGAGCCATTCCGGCGTGGCCGCACAGCCGCTCCTGGGGCTACGGCCCGTCCGGCGGCCTCGGCCTGGTGGTGGTGATCCTGCTGATCCTGTTGTTGCTGGGATACGTGTAGTGCCATAGGCGCCGCCCGCCTTGGGCGGCGCCTATGTGATCGGCGTCAGTTCGCCGGACCGAGCAGCTCGCGAACCTTGGCGATCACGTAATCGACTTCGAAGGGCTTGTCGAACACGTCGGCGAACAGGTCGGAGGTCGCCCGGCCGATGCTGCCGTGAGCACCGCTCATCAGCAGGATCGGCAGGTGGGCCGTGCCGGGGCGGCTGCGAATGGCGTGAGCGAACTCGACACCATCCATCATGGGCATCATGAAATCGGTGATGACCAGGGACGGCCGCTCACGATCAAGCACTTCGAGGCCGCGACGGCCATTGGCGGCCTTGACCACCATGTAGCCTTCATCCTCCAACGCGTAGCCGAGAATATCCGCGATCAGATATTCGTCATCGACTATCAGGATGGTCGTCATGCTCTGCTCATCTATCCGCCGTCGGTATTGCAGTGCCGGACAGCACCGCCGTCGCGTTTCTGAAAGTCTTCTCGAGTCGCAGGCCTCGCTCGTCGATCACCGCCTCCAGTAGGAACGGGTCATAGGTGCTGTCTCTCATCTTCAGGGTAGAGAGCACCCGTTTTAGTTCGGAATTGATTTCCACGAAGCGCATCAGTAGCAGGTTGTCGACCAGGCTGGACAGCTCCGGCGCTGGTGCGTTGATCTCGGAGCCGAACAGGTCGCGCATCTCCCAGGTGGCCATGACGGTCACGCCGCGGGCCCGCAACTCGTTCATCAGCGCGCTGAAGAACTCGATCAGGCGGGCCTGGTTGGTCGCTACGCGGGCCATGCCGCCGAGGCTGTCGAGCAGCACGCGCTTGATGCCGAGGCGCTCGACCGCGTCGAGCAGCTTTAGGCCGAGGGCATCGAGCAGGCCGGCAGTGGTCGGTTGCCAGAGGATATGCAGCGCGCCGCTGTCTTCCAGGGCCAGCAGGTCGTGGCCCAGGGCCTGGGCCTTCAGGCGCAGGCGCTGCGGGGTTTCGTAGAAGCCGAAGTGCAGACCGGGTTCTTCCGGCGTGCATTGCGCCAGGAAGCTCAAGCCGGCGCAGGTTTTGCCCACCCCGGACGGGCCCATCAGCAGGGTCACCGAGGATTCCGGCAGGCCACCGCCGATCATCTCATCGAAGCCGCCGAGGCCGCTGCGCAGGCGGCGCATGTCCGGGTTGTCCTGCTGCGAGGGACGCGAGTAGAGGCTTTCCAGGCGTGGATAGATGACTATGCCATCGTTGGTGATCTCGCACTCGTGCAGGCCGGAGAGAGCCCCGCTGCCGCGCGTCTTGCGCAGCTGGATGCGGCGTACCGAGCGGCTGCCGTGCAGCTCTTCACCGACTTCGATCACGCCGTCGACCATGGTGTGTTCCGGGCTGCCGTCATCCAGGCGGGCGCTGGTGATCAGCAGCACGGTGCAGCCGGCGAAGGCGGCGTGGCCCTGCAGTTCGGAGATGAATTTCTTGGTGTCCAGCTGCGATTCGGCGCGCGAGCGGGCGTTGAGCACGCCGTCGACGATCAGCAGGGTGGCCTTCTGCCGGTTGATCTCGCGGCGCAGCAAGCGCACCACCTCGTCGAGACCCTCGTTCTGCATGGTGTCGAAGGCGCTGACGAACTGGATCTCGGCGCCAACGCGCTGTGGTTCGAAGAAGCTCAGGGTGGAGAGGAACTGGAACAGCCTGTCGTGCGATTCCGCCAGCAGCGTGGCGACCAGCACTCGGCCACCTTCACGCACATGGTTGAAGGCGATTTGGTTGGCCAGGATGGTTTTACCCGAGCCCGGGCGGCCTTGAACGATGTACGAGGCGCCGCTGACCAGGCCTCCTTTCAACAGGACGTCGAGGCCATCGATGCCGCTCTGAAGGCGTTTTAGCTGTTCCAAGATCCGTTCCATCTCATCGAGTAGCGGCGCGCGGTGCGCTGCGAATGACGGCACTTTACCGGCAAGGCAGTCTGACGAACAACGTCGGCTAGATCGCGGCCGGCAGGTAGAGGGTCATGCGGGTGCCTTTGCCGGGTTCACTTTCGACCCTGATCGAGCCATTGGCGTTCCTGGCAAAACCATACACCTGGCTGAGGCCGAGGCCGGTGCCCTTGCCGAATTGCTTGGTGGTGAAGAAGGGCTCGAAGATGCGTGCCTGCACGTCTGGTGTGATGCCGGGGCCATCGTCGCTGACGGAGATCAGCACGAACTCACCCTCCAGGTTCTCCCACTCGCCATGCAGGTAGCGGTTCTCCGCCTGCAACACGATGTGACCACCTTGCTCCAGCGCATCGCGGGCGTTGAAGATCAGATTGAGCAGGGCCATTTCCAGCTGGTTGGGGTCGACGCACACGGGATGTGGCGTGCTTGCCATGACCGTTTCCAGAATGACTCCCTTGGGCAGGGCCTGGCCGAACAGTGTCGATGCCGCCTCCAGCACGGGTACCAAGTCGAGCTGCTGGGATTCCAGGCCGCGACGGCGGGCGAAGGTCAAAAGGTGGTGGGTCAGTTCACGGCCGCGGATGCCGGCGGTGTGGATATTGTCGAGCAGCGAGCGGATGCGCTCGGGCTTGTCGCTGCGCAGTGCCAGGTCGGTGGCACCGAGGATCACCGTGAGCAGGTTGTTGAAGTCGTGTGCCATACCGCCGGTGAGCTGGCCGAGGGCTTCCATTTTCTGCGCCTGGAACAGCTGGGCTCGGACCTCGTCCATGCGCAGCTGTGCCTCGTGGCGCTCGGTCATATCGCGGGTGATCTTGGCCAGACCGATCAGGCAGCCGTTGTCGTCGTGGATGGCGTCGAGCACGGTCAGCGCCCAGAAGCGCGTGCCGTCCTTGCGCACCCGCCAACCCTCGTCCTGGGCGCGCCCTTCGCGCAGCGCAGTGGCGATCAGATGCTGGGCCTTGCCCTGCTGGCGATCCTCGGCGGGGAAGAAGATCTCCAGGTGGCGGCCGATCACTTCTTCGGCCAGGTAGCCCTTGATGCGTTCGGCGCCACTGTTCCACGTCACGATCCGGCCCTGGGGGTCGAGCATGTAGATGGCGTAGTCGACCACGGCCCGGACCAGCAGCTCGTAGCTGCGTTCTGTCAGGCCGCCGGTGAGCAGCGGAGGTTCATCGGCCATGGTGTTCTCGATCGATCCCAGGGATGCCGGTGTGGCTATGCATTGTAGAAGCGCGCCCTGGCGAGTGCCTGCCGATTGGTTCAGGCCCTGCGCAGGTCGTGGGGCGAGAGTAGTGCAGGGTGCGACGCCCTGTCAGCAGCCACGTCGGCGGTCGGTCGCTAGAATGCCAGACAACTGGAAGGATACCCGCCCTGAACCCACTCAGCCGTAATACCCGCGATTGGCTGTACGCCTTTGCTCTGGTGGGCATGCTGCTGCGTGTGAGCATGCCGCTGTGGGCGATGCCGCAGATGAGCGAGGGCGGCTTCATGCTGCTGTGTACCTCGCAAGGCATGCAGTGGCAGATGGGCGAGCAGGATGATGATGGGGTCTCCAGCCTGCAGTTGCCGTGCGTGCAGGCCGGTGCCTACCTCGCGACTCTTGAATCCTTCCCCTTCAGCCCACCGGCTCCCGCGGTGGCTGCGCCCCAGCGGCCGCGTTTCGCCGAGGTACTGACGCGCAGCCCTCCATTCCTGGTCGCACCGCCTGGCAGAGCGCCCCCTTCGTTTTCCTGAGTCCGCCAACACTCGCCCTCGTCGCGAGGGCTTAGCGCTGTCCTTACTTCAGGAAAAACACCATGAACACGTCCGTATCCGTGCCGGCACGAGCCGGTCGCCTGCCTTTCGTTCTCTCCGCCCTGACCCTGGCCATGGCAGCCCCTGTCTTCGCTGATCAGGTCGTTGACGTCGAACTGACGCCCACGGTGGTCACCGCCGTGCAGCAGAGCTCGCCGCTGACCATCCATGCCGATCCGAAGGACGCTCGTCAGCCGGTGCCGGCAAGCGATGCCACCGATTACCTCAAGACCATCCCCGGCTTCTCAGCCATCCGCAGCGGCGGCAGCAACGGCGACCCGGTGCTGCGCGGCATGTTCGGCTCGCGCATCAACCTGCGTACCAACGGCGGCCTGATGCTCGGCGCCTGCCCTTACCGCATGGATGCGCCCAGCTCCTATATCTCGCCGGAGACGTTCGACAAGCTGACCGTGATCAAGGGCCCGCAGACCGTGCTCTGGGGCCCCGGAGCCTCGGCTGGTACCGTGCTGTTCGATCGTGATCCGGAGCATTTCGGGGAACTCGGCAGCCGTTTGCATGCCAGCATCCTGGCGGGCTCCAACGGTCGTTTCGACAAGGTGCTGGACGGTGCGGTCGGCGGTGAGCAGGGCTATCTGCGCTTCGTCGGCAACCAGGCCCAGTCGGATGACTATGAGGATGGCGACGGCGACACCGTGCCGTCGCGCTGGAAGAAGTGGAACGGCGACCTGGCCATCGGCTGGACGCCGGATGCCGACACGCTGATCGAGTTCACGGCCGGCAAGGGCGACGGCGAGGCGCGCTACGCAGGACGCGGCATGGACGGTGCGCAATTCGAGCGCGAGAGCCTGGGCCTGCGCTTCGAGAAGTCCAATATCGGTGGTGTGCTCGACAAGCTGGAGGCGCAGCTCTACTACAACTACGCCGACCACATCATGGACAACTTCAGCCTGCGCGTGCCGGACCCGACCAGTATGATGGCCATGCCGATGGCCTCACAGGTGGATCGCCGCACGGTCGGTGGACGTTTCGCCGGCACCTTCCTCTGGGCCGATGTTGAACTGGTCGCCGGCGTCGATGCACTGCGCAGCGAGCATCGCGAGCGTGGTTCCGACTACGACATGATGAGCGACACCTACATCGATGCTGATCGCTTCCCATGGACCAAGGACGCGGTGATGTACAACTACGGAGCCTTCGCCGAGATGACCTGGCAGGTGGCTGAACGCAACCGCGTAGTAGGAGGCGCGCGCCTGGATCGCGCTTCGGCCAAGGATTACCGGCAGAGCATCGGCGGCATGATGATGAGCATGCCTAACCCGACTGCCGACGAGACTCGGGCGGACACCCTGCCGAGCGGCTTCCTGCGTTATGAGCATGATCTGGCGAATTCGCCGACCACCCTCTACGCCGGCCTCGGCCATGTGCAGCGCTTTCCCGATTACTGGGAGCTGTTCTCCCCCAGCCGTGGCCCGTCCGGCGAGGTCAACGCCTTCGATGGCATCGAGCCGGAGAAGACCACCCAGCTCGACTTCGGCGTGCAGTACAACGGTGACGACCTGCAGGCCTGGGCCTCCGGTTACGTTGGCCAGGTGCGCGACTACATCCTGTTCGATTACAGCGGCGGCATGATGGGCGGCTCGCGGGCCGACAACATCGATGCGCGCATCATGGGCGGCGAATTGGGTGTGGCCTACGACCTCACCGATAACTGGAAGACCGATGCCACGCTGGCCTACGCCTGGGGCAAGAACAGCTCGGATGGCGAGGCGCTGCCGCAGATGCCGCCGCTGGAAACCCGCCTGGGCCTGAGCTACCAGCGCGACGCTTGGAGCGCTGGTGCGCTGTGGCGGGTGGTGGCGGCACAGAACCGGGTAGACGAGGGCAAGGGCAACGTGGTCGGCCAGGACTTTGGCCAAAGCTCCGGCTTCGGCGTGTTCTCGCTCAACGGCGCCTATCGCGTCAATGCGAACCTCAAGCTCAGTGCCGGTGTCGATAACCTGTTCGACAAGGATTATTCCGAGCACCTCAACCTGGCCGGTGATGCCGGCTTCGGCTACCCGGCCGACCCAGTGGCCATCGATGAACCAGGCCGCACCTTGTGGGCCAAGGTCGATCTGGACTTCTGAGCCCGGAGGCCCGCCGCAATGGCGGGCCTTTCCCCCGCGGGCGCCGTGCAATCTGCAATCCGATAAACGGCCGTCGTGCATTCTGCATAGTGGCAGGTTGCTGTTGATCGCTTTCAACCCTTTGAAAATATTGAATTTCTCTTCTTTCCAAAACTTGGCACAGCCGCTGCAGTAGCAGAGTACCCCGGCACCATTCACAAGAAATTTGGAGTAGAGAGAGATGCAACTTGCTATCAAAGAATTCTTCGACGCCTTTCCTGCCCACAGCGTTTCGATCAAGCCGCGTCCCGACGGCATGCTGCTGCTGACCCTGCGCAAGGACAACGAAGTCGCGCTGAACAAGGCGATCGACAGCACCGCCATCTTCAATCAGGACAGCGTGCGTGAATTGATCTTCGACGTGACCCTGAGCCTGAAACTGGCCAACGGTCAGGCCATCGAGAAGGATGATGGCGACCGCTGGGGCTTGCGCGATCTGCCAACTTTCACCGGTGGCCCGATTCACGTCACCGCGTCGCGCCTGCTGGTGCACAAGCGCAAGATGGAACTGATGCAGAAGCAGCGTCGCGAGGCGATTGCGGTCTGACTAGACTCCGATCTGCGGCATGGCGGCCCATTGGTGGTCGGCAGGCAATTGGCCACTAAAGATTTCCTGACGACAACCGCCACAGTAGGGAGGCCGCCACCAGTCGCGGCCCTTTACCATCGGATGGAACTGCCGTCATGCGGCTGCGCAATCTCAGCCTGCAAACCAAGCTTCTGCTGGCTTTCACCCTGGTCAACCTGATCAGCATCGCCGCCTTTATCAGCTACGCCCAGTACGCCAAGTCCCAGGACATCCGCGCGCAGATGGACAATCGCCTGCGTGCCGCAGCGCATGCCGTGCCGCGTCTGCTAGGCGACGACTACCTGGAGCGTGCGCGCAGCGCCGATGGGCTCAAGGAAGGCGAGTACCTGGCGCAGGTGCGCAACCTGGGCGAATACGCCGCCGAGGTGGACCTGAAGTTTGCTTACACCATGATGGTGGATAGTGCTGGCCAGGTTTTCTATCTCTCCGATGGGGCCGGAGCCGGAGACATTTCCTCCGGTGAATACGCCAAGCATCTGGAACACTACACCGATGCCAGTCCGGCAGTAACGGCTGCAGCGCGCAGCAACCAGGTACAGTTCGACGAGTACACCGACAGCTACGGCAGCTTCCGCTCGATCTTCCTGCCGCTGCGCACCGCCGGCGGTCAACCCTTCGTGGTCGGCGTGGACGTCACGCTGGACAGCCTCGACCAGGCCATCAGCGATAGCCTGCAAAGCCTGCTGCTGATCGGCGCCGCTACCCTCGGCGTCGGTCTGCTGCTGTCCTGGCTGGTGGCGCGCATGTTGGTGCATGGCATCCTCCAGCTCACTGGCCAGCTCAACCGCATCGCCGACAACCGCGACCTGTCGCGGCCGATAGCGCTGGTCAGCGGTGATGAGCTGGGGCAGATGGGCGAGCGCCTGTCCGGTCTGTTGCAGGATCTGCGGCAGACTCTGTCCGGCGCTTCCGGCATGGCCGACAGCAACCAGCAACTGGCCGACACTTTCCTGCTCCGTGCCGACGACATCACCCGGCAGATCCAGCAGGCCGCCAGCCAGCTGGCCGACGTCGACCAGCATGGTCAGTCGATCCAGCACGCGGCCGGGCATTCCTCCAGCCTGGCTGGCGCCGTGCGTGCCAACCTGGTGCGTGCCAGCGGCGAGATGAGCCGCGCCCATCACGAGCTGCAGCGGCTGATCGGCGACGTGCACGGCAGTACCTCGGCCAACGTCGAGCTGGCCACCGATCTCGACGGTCTCAGCCGCGAGGCCGAACAGATCGGCCAGGTACTGCAGATGATCGCCGGCATCTCCGAACAGACCAATCTGCTGGCGCTCAACGCCGCCATCGAAGCCGCCCGCGCCGGCGAGGCCGGTCGTGGTTTCGCCGTGGTCGCCGACGAGGTACGCAAGCTGGCCAGCCAGACCCAGACGGTGCTCGGCGATGCGCACAAGGTGATCGACAAGGTCACCGGCGCGATCCGCGTGATCGCCCAGCGCATGGGCAGCACCGCCGAGCGCTCCCGTGCCCTGGCCGGCGATGCCGACGAGGCTCTGGAGGCACTCGATGCGCTGGTGCAGCAGATGGGCCAGGTCAGCAACACGGTGGACCAGGCGCTGGCCAGCAGCGAGGAAATCCAGCACGCCGTGGCCGACATGTCCGGCCGCCTCGGCGGCATGCGCGACGCCTTCGAACACACCCGTCAGGACGTCGACGAGATCAACCGCTCCGCCGCCGAGCTGGGCGAAACCGCCCGCGCGCTGAAGGGCGGGCTGGGCGTGTTCCGCACCTGATCAAGATGCTGCTGGAGCTCTTGTCGGCGCCAGCTCACCCAGCCGGCTGCGCGCGCAGCGCGGCGGAAGGAAAATCGGCAGGTCGGCGCAGGCTGGCGTAGTAGCCCTCGTCCAGCTCGCCCCAACCCATCTGCCGGCGCAGCTTGTGCAGGTGGGTCTTTAGCGCGTGTACCTCCAAGTACACCTCGTGGCGCTGGGATTTGACGAAGTCGATGCCGCCGGACAGGTCCGGGTCGTCCGTGGCGATCAGCTGCTCGAACTGCCGCGCCTGCTCCGGGCGTTGCAGCTGGTCGCGCAGGTAGCTGGCGATGGCGTGGGCCTCGTTGTCGAACAGTTTGTAGGCGCTGGAGTTGGTTTCCAGGTAGCCGATGCCGAACAGGTTGTGGTGCTGGCGGCTGAAGATCGACAGGTACAACTGCGGGCGCCCGCCCTTCCATTCGAAGTAGTCGGCGGCGTACTTGCAGCTCCACTTGTAGCCGGTGGCGTACAGGGCTAGGTCGATCTGTTCGCGGCTGCCATCCTTGAACACTGCGTAATCGCCGTCGAAATGGTCGAGGTCGGGCTTGGCCTGTATGTCACCGTGCTGCAGGTAATGCAGCAGCTGGGTGTTCAGCAGTGGGTGGCTCTCGAACAGCTTGTGGTCCGGCTTGGGCAGGCCGAAGCGGGTCAGATCGCCGTTGATCAGACGCAGGAGCAGGCTGAACACCGGTCGCACCAGCCAGATCGGCAGGTGCGGGCCCTTCTCGCTGACTTCGTCGGCGGGCAGGCCGAACAGGTGCTTGGGGATGAAGTGGTAGCCGCGACGCAGGCTGATAAAGGCTTTCTGCGCATGTGTCGCGGCATCGCAGGCGATATCCGCGCCGGAGTTGCCGGCGCCGATGATCAGCACCCGTTTGCCGCTGAATTCCTCGGCCTTCTTGAAGGTCACCGAGTGGCGGATCTCACCGTTGAACTGGCCCTTGATCGCCGGCATGTGCGGGTCCCAGTTGCAGCCGGTGGCGCAGACCACGGCGCGGTAGCAGCGCCGCTCGCCGCCTTGCAGGGTCACCAGCCAGCGGCCGTCCTCGCGCTTGGCCACCTGCTCGACCGCGGTGTTGCAGCGGACCTTGGCGTGCAGATCGAAGGCCTGGGCGAAGGCGCGCACGTACTCGAGGATCTGCCGGTGGCTCGGGTAGTCGGGGAAGTGCTTGGGCATCGGGAAATCGAGGAAGCCGGAGAGGTCGCGCGAGGAGATGAAGTGCGCGGACTCGTACATCGGCGTGCCCGGATTGCCGATGTCCCACACGCCGCCGACAGCGCTGTGCCGTTCGAACTGCTCGTACGCCAGGCCCTGGCGCTTTAGCGCACGGGCCATGCACAGGCCGCCGGGGCCGGCGCCGATGATGCACACGGCATCGCCGCAATCCTGAATGTCGTTCGCTGGGCTCACGGGGCTCTCCGCGCGGGTGGTGGCTGCGTTCACCTTAGCCAAGCCGGCGTCGCTCAGGCAGGGGCGCAGTGGACGCGAAAGAGGGCTGCAGCGGCCAGCCGCCGCGCACCGGGTGTTGGCCGTTCTCCGGTTGTTGGCTGTCCGTTTGAGACCTCATACGTCAGGCGCCGCTGCTTTAGTGTGGCGTCATCGAGATGAGCAGAGGCTCGGAGGGAACTATGCGGGCAGGGCGAAACGGGGGGCGCGGTCTGGCCATGGTGCTGGGGCTGTGTGCGCTGCTGGTGGGGTGTGGTGATGAGGCGCCGCCAGTGCAGGCGAACGCCGCGCAGAGCGTGCCGCAGGATGCCGCGCTGGCCCAGCTGTATGGCGCAAGCTGCAAGCAGTGCCACGCCAACCCGGCCGCCGGCGCGCCGCTGACCGGCGATACGGTGGCCTGGGCGCCACGCCTGCAGAAGGGCATGGGCACATTGCTGGATCACAGTATCAACGGCTTCCAGGGCATGCCGCCGCTGGGCCTGTGCATGCAGTGCACGGAAGCCGATTTCAGCGCGCTGATCGCGTTCATGGCGGCCGCGCCGCAGCCTGCGGAGGGCCACTGATATGGTTTCCCGTCGTCAGCTGTTGCAACGCGCCAGCCTGCTGGGCGCCTGCCTGGCCTTGCCGGCCCGCTCGCTATGGGCCGCAGAAACCCCTCGGCCGATTCCTTGGCGCAACTGGTCGGGTGTGCAGAGTTGCCTGCCGCTAGAGCGCTTGGCACCGCAGAACCTCGACGAGCTGGTGCAGGTCATCCGCAAGGCCTCGGGCAAGATTCGCCCGGTCGGCTCCGGACATTCCTTCAGCGCACTGGTGCCCACCGACGATACCCTGCTGTCGCTGGCCAACTTCACCGGGCTGCTGGCGCATGACGCACAGAGCCTGCAGGCGGAGTTCGGCAGCGGCACGCCGATGTCGACCATGGGCGCGCCGCTCAAGGAAGTCGGCCAGGCGCTGATCAACATGGCCGACACCGACTACCAGACCCTGGCCGGAGCGATCTCCACCTCGACCCACGGCACCGGTATCGGCTTCGGTTCCTACTCATCCAATGTCTGTGGCCTGCAGTTGGTCAGCGCCGCTGGCGAGGTGCTCGATTGCAGTCGCGAGCAGAACCCCGAGCTGTTCAATGCGGCGCGCGTCTCGCTCGGCGCGCTGGGCGTGGTGACCAAGGTGCGCATGCAGAACCGCGCCGCCTTCCGCCTGCGTGAGCGCCAGTGGCTGGGCAAGACCGAGGAGCTGCTGGAGGATATCGAGAACCTCAAACGCGACAACCAGCACTGGGAGATGCTGGTCATCACCCATTCCGACTACGCGCTGTCGGTGGCGCTGAACGAAACCGAAGACCCGAACACGCCGCCGGTGTCGCCGGACGAGGAGGGCGGCAACGGCTTCATCGACATCATCGAGGGGCTGGACAAGTACCTGAACGAGTCGCCCGATCTGCGCCGCAGCCTGCTCAACAACATGCGCCATCTGGCCAGCTTCGATGATCGGGTGGACGCCTCCTACGAGATCTTCGCCAACGTGCGCAACGTGCGCTTCAACGAGATGGAGTACTCGGTGCCGGCCGAGCATGGCCCGGCCTGTTTGCGCGAAATCCTAAAGCGCATCGACGACGGCAACCTGCGCACCTGGATGCCGGTCGAGTACCGCTACGTGAAGGCCGACGACATTCCCCTGAGCATGTTCGAGGGCCGCGACAGCTGCGCGCTGTCGATCCACCAGCACCACTCGATGGACCATCGCGACTTCTTCGCCGCGATCGAGCCGATCTTCTGGAAGTACGAGGGGCGGCCGCACTGGGGCAAGCTGCACAGCCTGGGCGCGCGCCAGCTGGCGGCGCTGTATCCGCGCTGGAAGGAGTTCACCGAGCTGCGCCAGGAAATCGATCCGCACGGGCGTTTCGTCAATGCGCATCTGGCTGGCGTGTTTGGCCTCAACATTGGATAAGGGGGCGCCATGAAGCGACGTACTCTCGTGCTGGCCGGCCTGGGCGCCGGCGGACTGCTGGCCGCCGCCTGGCTACGCCCCGGTGATCGGGGCCAGCCGCACGATGCCTACTTCCAGGCGCTGAACCAGGAACTCAAGGCCAACGGGCCAATGCGCCCGAGCCTGCTGATCGACCTCGACCGTCTCGACCACAACATCGAGGTGGTGCGCCAGTTTCTCGCCCGCAGCGGCAAGCAGCTGCGCCTGGTGGAGAAGTCGCTGCCGGCGCCCGACCTGCTGCGCTACATCGGCGAGCGCATCGGTACCCGGCGGCTTATGTCGTTCCACCAGCCCTTCCTCAATCACGATGCGCAGCTGTTCCCCGAGGCCGACATCCTGCTCGGCAAGCCGCTGCCGGTACGCTCGGCGCAGTTGTTCTACCAGCAGCACCGCGGTCCCTTCGATCCGGCAAAACAGCTGCAGTGGCTAATCGACACCCCCGAGCGCCTGCAGCAGTACCTGGCGCTGACCCAGGGGTTGGGCACGCGGCTACGCATCAACATCGAGCTGGACGTGGGCCTGCACCGCGGCGGGGTGAGCGATACGCAGAGCCTTGGGCAGATGCTGCAGCTGATCGCGGATAACCCGCAGCACCTGGAGTTCGCCGGCTTCATGGGTTACGACCCCTTCGTCGGCATGAACCTGCCTTCCGTGCTCGGCAGCCAGGACGAACTGTTGGCCAAGGTCATGGCGCTGTACCAGGGCTATGTCGACTTCACCCGCCAGCGCTTCCCGGCACTGTGGCGCGAGGGCCTGACCCTGAACACCGCCGGCAGCCCCAGCTACCGCGCCCACGAGCAGGAGCGGTTGAGCAGCGAGGTGGCCATCGGTACCGGCCTGCTCAAGCCCAGCCATTACGATTTGCCGTCGCTGGCAGAGCACCAGTCGGCGGTGTATATCGCCACGCCGGTGCTTAAGCGCACGGGGGCGCTGCGCATTCCGGCGCTGGATGAGAAGTCGCGGTTGTTCGCCTGGTGGGACGTCAACCAGCGCGAGACTTTCTTTATCTACGGCGGCAATTGGCAGGCTGATCTGGCTTCGCCGGCCGGCCTGCAGCTCAGCGGCCTGTACGGGCGCAGCTCGAACCAGGAGCTGGTCAACGGCTCACCGGCGGTGGGCCTAGCGGTGGATGATCAGGTGTTCCTGCGGCCGGTCCAGAGCGAGGCGGTGCTGCTGCAGTTCGGCGATCTGCTCGCCGTGCGCGGCGGCAAGATCGTCGAGCGCTGGCCGGTGTATTCGGAGTAATTCTTCCCCACCCCCCCGGCCCCTCTCCCAGTGGGAGAGGGAGCTGGTTCGCTACTAGGACTCCTGAGCGATCCGCTGCTTCGCCGCACGTGGGGCCACGCCGGTCCAGCGTTTGAAGGCGCGGCGGAAGTTGCGTACGTCGCTGAAACCGGTTTCGGCTGCCACGTCGATCAGCCGGCTGTCGCGGTGGCTGAGCAGGGCCAGGGCTTTGGCCCGGCGTAGCGAATCGACGATGCCGTGGTAGGACAGCCCGGCATCGCCGATGCGCCGGCGCAGGGTGCGTTCGCCGAGGTTGAGCTGCTGCGCCAGTTCGGCCAGCTGCGGCGGGTTGCCGAGGTTCTTGCGCACCTCGCGCTGGATGGTCTCGATCAGGTCGGACATGCCCTGGTCACCCCAGCGTGCGCTGTCCAGCAGCTCGGCGATTTCGGCGGCGACGTAGTCGTCGCGGGTCGGCAGTGGCAGCTCCAGCAAGCGCGCGTCGAACTGGATCAGGTTGTGCCCGGCGGCGAATTTGGGCGGGCAGCGGAAGATTTCTGCATAGCGCTCGGCGTGGGGCGGGCGCGGATATTCCAGTTCGACGCAGTCGAGGGTCAGGTCCTGGCCGGACAGATGGCGGACGATGGCCAGGGCGCTGGAGAAGGCCTCCTCCAGGTAGAACACCGAGACCTCCGGATCGAAGAAGCGCGTGCTGGCCTGCATCCGGCAGCGCCCGCCGCGTATTTCCATCTCGCAGTCGAGCAGGGCGCCGGTGTGGCGCTGGTAGCGGATGGCCAGGTCCAGTGCCTCGCCCAGGGTCGGGCTGGCGAGCATGGCCATGCCGACCAGGCCCCAGGACACGGCGGTCTGCCGGCTGCCCACGGCCAGGCCCAGGCCGCTGTCGCCCAGGCTGTGCAGGGCGCGGCGCACCAGCAGGTAGCTCTGCCGGTAGGACAGGCGATAGTCGGGTTGCTTGAGGTCGTCCGGCTCGAAGCCCAGGCCGCGGCAGAGCATGGCCGGGTCACGGCCGAGGGCGGCCACGTGCTGCAGGAGAAAACGGGAAATCTGCGGTGGGGCCGAGGCCTCTGAGTAACGCGGATCGGCGATGGGCTTCATGGTCACGCTCCCAGCAGGGAAGTCGTTGAGCGGCGGCGGGCGCCTGGTTCTTGTTGTTATGCGCTGCCTAGTGAGGGCAGCGCTTGCATAGTTAGCACGGCGTCGGTGCGTGACGCCACTGTTGTCCGGCGTCGCGCGGAGCGTGGAGCTGCGTAGGGTGGATCACGCTTCACTGATCCACCGGGCGGTGATCCACCAGGTGGGTCATTGGTGGATGAAGAGGGCGTTATCCACCCTACGTCAGTAAGCGCCCAACTCGGCGGCCTGTTGGCCGGCGGCGTGGCTGGCTGCGGCATTGGCTTCGTCCTTGATCAGGCGTCGCCCTGCAATCAGCCGCACCCACCAGGGCACCTGCTTGACCCGTTCGCCACCCAGTCGGGCCAGCACGTAGGCCATGGCGCATTTCTCGAACAGCTCGGCATTGAACAACATGCGGTTGCGCGTTACGCCCAGCGCCAGCAGGCGGCCGGCGAGCGGGCCGGCGTTGCCGCCACCGGCCAGCAGCGCCGGCAACTGCTCGGCATTGGCTGGCGCCCAGGAGCGGCCAATGTGGCGAGCCTGTTCGTCGAACACCGAGGGCATGGCCTCGTTCAGACCATGCAGCTGCAGGCTCCAGCGCGGGCTGAGCAGCGCCGCGGCGCCCACGTCGCCACGCAGCCGGTAGAGCCGCGCATGCAGGCCGGCCACACCTTCGTCTTCGCGGTCCAGCGTGATCTCTTGTGGCTCCTGGCCATGCACCAGCAACAGCATGCGTCCGGTGCCGGGCAGCAGCAGTGAAACGCTGTCGCCGCCGTCGTTGAGCAGGCCCTTGGCGGCCAGGCGCTGGCTGGCCTGGAGCAGTTCGTCGTGCATGCTCATACCAGCTTGAACACGTCGTCGAAGCGGTTCAGCGCTTCGTCAACGATCTCGTCGGTATCGGCCGCACTGGTATACAGCCGGCTGCCAGCCAGGGTCACCAGGCCGTGGGCCATGTAGGCGGCGCCCATCTCTTCCATCATGTGCTTGCGCGGATTGACCTCGCGCAGCAGCTGGATCGGGTTACGCACGTTGAGCAGCAGCACGCCGGAGGTCTGCAGGTGCACCACCGAGCCCTGGTTGTAGACCACGTAGGGAAGGCCGCGGCGCTCGATGATGGCAGCCAGGCCGGCGGTTAGGCGGTCGCCGGCCCGCCCTGCCACGGCAGCGGCGTTGCGTTTCTCCATCTCCAGCAGGCTGTGGTAGCCGGCCACGCAAGACAGCGGGTTGGCTGTCAGGGTGCCGCCGACGAAGGCGCGCTTGGTCTGCTTGCCGCCGATGCCGCCGGCCAGCAGCATCATCACCTCGCGTCGCCCGCCGATGCCGCCGGCCATGGGATAGCCGCCGGTCAGGCACTTGCCGAAGATGGTCAGGTCCGGCATCACGTTGAAGTAGCCCTGGGCGCCGGAAAGGCCGACGCGGAAGCCGCTGACCACCTCGTCGAAGATCAGCAGCGCGCCGAACTCGTCGCACAGCTTGCGCAGGTTGGCGTTGAACTCGCGGTGCACCGGGCGGGTGCCGCTCTCCGGGCCCAGCGGCTCGACGATGATCGCCGCCGTGCCGCCGCGCAGGCGGTTGATTTGCAGGCGCCGGCGGATGGCGGCCAGGTCGTTGGGGAAACTCTCCTGGGTGTGCGAAGTGGCGCCGCGCGGAATGCCGATGGCCTCGCGCCGGCCGGTGCCTGGGATGCGCATGCCGTACACCAGCTGGTCGCTCCAGCCGTGGTAGGCGCCGCCGATCTTGATCACCCATTTCTTGCCGGTGTAGGCGCGGGCCAGACGGATGGCGCCCATCACCGACTCGGTGCCGGAGGAGAGCATGCGGAACATCTCCACCGACGGCACCATGCGGCACACCAGCTCGGCCAGCTTGACCTCGTACTCGTGCAGCAGGCCGGTGACCGGGCCGCAGTCGCGCAGGGTCTCGATGACCTTCTCCTGCACCACCGGATCGTTGCTGCCGAGCAGGGTCGGGCCGCCGGCCTGGAGGAAGTCGATGTAGCGGTTGCCGTCGACGTCCTCCAGGTGCGCGCCGAGGGCGCTCTTCATCGCCAGCGGGAAGGGGTAATTGAATGCCAGGTTGTGCTGTACGCCGCCGGGGATCACTGCCGCTGCCTTTTCTGCGAGATGCCTGGAGCCCTTGCAGCGTTGGTCGAAGTAGCCGAGCACCTTGTCCATGTGCTCGCGGCGAATCGGCCGGATCGGCTGCTTGATCAGGTTCTTCAGGCGGGCATCGATGATGTCGGTGTCCGGCCAGTGGCTGATGCCGGAGGTGCTGGTCAGATCGGTGGAGGCGTTCATTGCGGGTCCTCTTCTAGGCAGTGCAGTGCCCGCTGATGCAGGCGACTCTCAGGTTGTGCGTTAAGCGCGCGCTGAAACCAGGCGATGGCTTCCTGCTCCAGCAGCCGGACTACCCGGCAGGCGTCTTCCAGGGTGGCGCCGAGGCATACGGCGCCGTGATTGCGCATCAGGTAGGCGTTGAGGTCGGGTCGGATGCGCTTGCCGACATTGCTGGCCAGCCAACTGGTACCCGAAGGGGCGTAGGCGCACATCGGTACCGCCTCGCCGATCAGCCGGCGTGCTTCTTCGCCCTGCATCGGCAATGGCCGGTCGAGCAGGGTGAAGGCACTGGCTACCGGTTGGTGGGTGTGTACGCTGGCCATGCAGTCCGGCCGCGCCTTGAGTACGCCGGCGTGCAGGCCACTTTCCACCGAGGGTTTGCCGTGGCCGGCGAGTTGCTCGAGGGTATCCAGCCGTAGTACGCAGATATCGTCTGGCGACATGGCGTAGTAGTCACTGGCCGAGGGTGTAACGGCGAATCGCTCGGCGTCGATGCGCAGCGCCAGGTTCCCTCCCACGCCAGCCAGATAACCCTGGTCGGCCAGGGCGACGGCGGTGCGGACCACCGCTTCGCACGCTTGGCGTGTGTTCATGTGCGGCCTCCGTGGAGCGTTGCGTAGAAGGGCGCCAGCGCCTTGTGCGCGGCGCGGAACGTGGTGTAGCTGTCGGCGTAGCGCTGGCGGTGGGCCGCGCCGGGGGTGAAGCTGCGACGAATCGCTACGCGATGTGGAATGTCGGCAGAGCTCACGGCGCCGATACCGATGCCGGCGAGGAACGCCGCACCGCGGGCATTGGCCTGGATCGGCTGCTCGGGCTGGTGCACGGTCATGTCCAGAGCGTCGGCGAAAATCTGGCTCCACACATCGGACTGCCCGCCGCCGCCGACCAGAGTGATCTCGCTCGTCGGCGTGCCGAGGAAGTCCAGTACCGCCTCCAGCATCCAGCGGGTGTTGAGTGCGACGCCCTCGAGGAAGGCGCGCACCATGTCTTCGCGGGCATGTTCCAGGGTCAGGTTGAGCAGGCCGGCACGCAGGTTGCCGTCGTCCACCGGGCTACGTTCGCCCATCAACCAGGGCAGGTAGAGCAGGCCGCGGGCACCGGCCGGCACGCCAGCGGCGATCTCGTCGAGGATGCGGTACACATCCGGGCGCGCTTCGTCCTGCAGCAGAGCGTCCTTGGCGAACAGGATGCGGTCGCGCAGGAAGCTGAGATTGGCGCCGGCGGCGGACTGCATGGCCATCATCAGGTAGCGGTCGGGCAGGGCGCAGGGCACGGCGGCGATCTGCCTGAACACGTCGGTTTTCTTCTTCGCGACGTGGGCACCGATCCACGACGAGGTGCCGATATACAGGTGCAGGGCATTGTCCGTCACCGCGCCTGAACCCAGAGCGGCAGCGGTGTTGTCCACCGCGCCGGCGACCACCGGGATGCCGGCGGGCAGGCCGAGCTTCTCGGCCACGGCCGGGCGCAGTGGGCCGAGGATGTCACTGCAGCGCACCAGCTCCGGCAGTTGCTCGCGGCGCAGGCCGGCCAGGCGCAGCAGGCCATCGTCGTAGCGGATGTTGGCGGGGTCGCGGTTGTCGGTGACCCAGGTGGTCAGCGCCGAGTCCACGGTGGCGGCGATGCGCCCGGTCAGGCGCAGGTTCATGAAGTCGAGGACGTTGAGGAACTTGTCGGTGCGTGCGTATAGCTCCGGCATCTCCTCGCGGATGAAGGCGATGTGGCCGAACGGGTCCTTGCCGGACAGTGCCGGCGCTCCGCCGGTGAGGCGCAGCCAGCGCCACAGCTTGAGCGGGTCGTAACCGGCCAAGCGCGGCAGGACACCGCCGACCTGACGTTGCACGGCAGCCTGGCCGCGCATGTCCATGTACAGCAGGGCGCGAGCCAACGGGTTGCCGTCGCGGTCCACTGGCAGGGTGGCTTCGCCCTGGCAGGAGCAGGCGATGGCGACTATGTTCGAGCGCGTCACTTCGGCGCTGTGCAGCGCTTCGCTGGCGCTTTCCTCGAAGGCGCGCCACCAGTCTTCCGGGCACTGCTCGACGCCGGCGCCGGGCAGCACGTAGTTGGTCACGGCACGGAAGGCGAAGGCGCGCACCCGGCCATCCAGGCCGACCAGAGCGGTCTTGCAGCCGGAACTGCCGAGGTCGACGGCCAGCACCAGGCGGTCGTCGGGGCTCACGATTTTCGTCTCGAATTCATTGGCCTCTTCCCATTTTGCGAGAGTCGCGCTAAAACATAAGCATTGCTCACCTTTTTCGAGAATGCTGTGGCCAACAAAACCTTGTCAAGCACCCCTGAAGCGAAATCCAGAACGCCACGTGCTCCCAAGCAGGAGCGTAGCCAGGCGCGCTTCGAGTCGATCCTCAAGGTCGCCCTGGAGCTGATCGCAGCCCGTGGCTACGAGGCTGTATCGATGCGCGAGATCGCCCGGGAAGCGGGCCTGCCTATCGCCTCGCTGTACCTGTATTTCCCGACCAAGCTGGCGATAGTCCAGGAGGTCTGGCAGCGCTACACCAGCAGCGTCAGCGAGCGTCTGGCGGCGGATCTGCAGCTGATCGTCGACCCGAACAACAGTGCGGATGCCGGTCTGCTGATCGAGCGGCTGATCGACCTGATGGTGGAGATCCAGGTCAGCCATCCGGGCTTCGTCGAGGTCTGGGGTTGTGTGGCTGCGGCACCGGAGCTGCGCGAGCTGAACCAGGCGGACACCCTGGCCACTGCGGGCATGGTCGCCACGGCCATCCTCAGCGCTCATCCGAATGTCGATCCGGAGCAGGCCGAGGGCCTGGCGCTGGTGCTCTGCGAGGGTGGCAGCTCGGTGACCAAGCTGGCCCTGACCCTGCCGGCCGAGCAGCGCCAGCAGCGGGTGCAGCAGCTCAAGCGCACCCTGCAATTCATCTACAACAGCAGCCTCGAGGCCTTTGCCCGGCAGGCGTAGCGAGTGTTGCGCAGCGTGCCGAATGGCACCTGTGTAGAAATGTTTCAAGGGCCCTTTCGGCGTCTCTTTTTGTCCGCCTCGGCCCCATGGAGGTTTTTGCAAGTCGGCTAGTTTCGCCACATCACCGCTAGGGGACAGCAGCATGTCGCATAACAAGAGCAAAATAGCGCTGGCAGTCGGGATAGGAATCTGGGCGATACAGGCCCAGGCCTTCGAGATCGATACCGGGCCCAATCTCACCACGTCGCTGGAGAGCGTCGCCGAGTTCACCTCGGTGTACCGCACCAGTTCGCCCGAGCGCATCGAGAGCGGCGGACAGAATGTCTTCATCAACAACAACGACGGCAGCGAGTATTACGACACCGGGTTCGTCTCCAACGAGTTCAAGCTGACGTCGGAGCTGCACGTTCGCACCGAGCAGGATGGCCTGTTCGTGCGCGGTACCGCCTGGTACGACACGCAGATCATGGATCACGACCCGAGTGGCGACGGCTTCGATACCCATAACACCGACAGCGACGAGCGCTATCCCTCGGACCTGAAGAACCGCGCCGGTCACCGGGCTCGTCTGCTCGATGCCTACCTCTACACCAACCGCTACATCGGCGAGATGCCGGTCAGCGTGCGGTTCGGTCGTCAGGTGATCAACTGGGGCGAAGGTATCTTCTATGCCGACGGCCTCAACGTGATCAACCCGGTGGATATCGGTCGGGTGGTGCTGCCCAACGCCAGCTTCAAGGATGCGTTGTTGCCGACCAATATGGTTTCCGCACAGCTCGGTCTCACCGACGCACTCAACTTCGAGACCTTCTATGGCCTGGAATGGAAGGGGCACGAGCTGATCCCGACGGGCGCCTTCCTCAATAACCAGGACTACTTCGGCAAGGGCAGCAGCGGCGTGCTGGTCGACCTGCGCAACGAGCTGGGGCCGCTGGCCGAGCTGGTGCCGGGGCTCAATGGCGAGAACGGCATCGTCGCCGGCGCCCGCTATGGCCGCGAGCACGACGCACGTGACGATGGTCAGTTCGGCTTCGCCATGCGCTATCTGGTGGAGGAGTGGAACAACACCGAGTTCAGCCTCTACTACCTCAACTACCACAGCAAGGTGCCCTTCCTGCAGGTGCAGAAAGGCCAATCCATGGCCTGCAGTGCCGGTGGCGGCGGACGTTTCAGCGATCTGTGCGGCTTGGCTCAGATGCTCGATCCGGCCTCGGTGCCGCTGGTCGATGGTCTGGCCCTGCTCGATAGCACCTATTACGACTTCGTCTACCCCGAGGATGTCCGCCTGTTCGGTTTCAGCGTGTCCGGCACCATCGGCGATACCAGCCTGGCCGGCGAGCTGACCTATCGGCCCAACGCGCCGCTGGAGCCCTCGATGACCTACGAGCTGGAGCAGATGGCCGAGGGTGCCCTTGGTGGCGGTGGCGCCAGCGGCGGCAGCATCGACCTCGGCGAGTTCGGCGACGGTTCGGCCAACGACCCGCGTCGCAGCATCGATCTGTACAAGCGCCATGAGCTCTACACCGGCTCGGTCTCGGCCATCCACACCTTCGGCCCCACCGCCGGGCTGGACGATCTGATGGTGCTGGCCGAGGCCGCCTTCAACCATGTACCTGGTAGCCTGCTGGACACGGTCAACTACGAGTACCTGGACTCCTTCGCCTGGGGTTACACGGTGAACCTCTCCGGCCTGATCCAGGACGTGCAGCCCAACTTCGACCTGATGCCCGGCATCACCTTCCGCCAGGACGTGTCCGGCACCTCGCCCGCGCTCAACGAGAACTTCATCCAGGGCCGCAAGTCCGCCACCGTCGAGCTGGGTGCCAAATACGGCCAGAAGCTGGCCGGCAAGCTGGCCTACACCTCGTTCTGGGGGGCGCGCAAAGACAATGCGTTGATCGACCGCGATCACGTCGCCCTCAACGTTTCCTACTCCTTCTGACGGCGGACCTCACATGACCAGAACAGCATTTACCTCCGTCCTGCTCTCCCTTGGTCTGCTGCTGCCGTTGGCGGCGCAAGCCAAGGTGAGCGCCGAGCAGGCGGCCCAGCTCAGTGGCACTCTTACCCCGTTCGGTGCCGAGCGCCAGGGCGATGCGGGCAAGGGCATCCCCGAGTGGACCGGTGGCATGACCCAGGCTCCGGCCGGTTATGGCGGCCCGGGCAGTTTTCACGTCGACCCCTTCGCGGACGAGAAGCCGCTGCGGGTGATCGATGCCCAGAACATGGATGCCGATGCCGCCAATCTCAGCGAGGGTGTCAAGGCGCTGCTCAAGACCTACCCGCAGACGTTCAAGCTGCCGGTCTATCCCAGCCATCGCAGCTTCGCCGCGCCGGAAGACGTCTACCAGAACACTGCCACCAACGCGCAGAAGGCCGAGCTGGGCGGCTCCGGCTACGGCCTGGTGGGTGCCTACGCCGGTATCCCGTTCCCGATTCCGGCCGATGGTCGGCAGGCCATCTGGAACCATATCGCCCGTTGGCAGGGGCGCTACATCGACGAGGTGGCGGTGACCGCCCAGGTCACCACCAGTGGCAGCTATTCCTTGCTGCGCGAGCGTATCCAGTTGCTGTCCAACTACTACAACCCGAAGAAGAGTGCCGACAGCCTGGGCAACCGCCTGTACTTCTTCGCCAGCGAGCTGCTGCCGCCATCGCGTGATGTCGGTCGTGCGCTGCTGGTGCACGAGACCATCGACCAGGTTGCCGAGCCGCGTTCGGCGTGGATCTACAACCCTGGCCAGCGTCGCGTGCGCCGTGCTCCGACCCTGGCCTACGACACGCCGATCGACGGTATCTATGCCGACGACACCGACATGTACAACGGGGCCACCGACCGCTACGACTGGAAGCTGGTCGGCAAGCAGTCACTGCTGGTGCCGTACCACAACTACGCCATGGAGAAGCCAGGGCGCAAGGTGGATGAGCTGGTCAAGCCGGGCCACCTGAACAGTGACCTGACCCGCTGGGAGATGCACCGCGTGTGGGTGGTCGAGGCCACTCTGCGCCCGGGCCAGCGCCATGTGCATGCCAAGCGCCGCTTCTACCTCGATGAGGACAGCTGGTACGCCCTGATGGTGGAGAACTACGACTCCCGTGGTGAGCTGTGGCACGTCAACCTGGCCTTCACCAAGAATGCCTACGAGGTGCCGGTGATCACCCCGGTGAATATCGTGTTCCATGATCTGATCGCCCGCACCTACACGGTGATCGGATTGCGCAACAACGAGAAGGCGCCACGTCAGTTCCTTCTGACGCCACCGCCGGAGAACTATTTCACGCCGGCCAGCCTGCGTCGCAAGGGCACGCAATAACGTCGTGACAGTGATAAGGGAGGGCTGCTGCCAGGGCTCTCCCTTCGACGCTCCCCGTCCGTGGCGAGCGCATAAAACAGATTTCCACCTTGGGGGTTCGGGCTTGTGGCATCGCCGCAGGGCGGAGCTTTGTCGCCGCAAATCCGGGCCGACCGAGAAACCCAACGGCTGAGTTCAAGCCACCGATTGCAGTGTTGCAAGAGCCCCAGGCTCGAGGTGCTGAATCATGAAAACAAGGAGAGTAATACCGTTCTTTCTGGCCGCGCTGTTCGGCCTCCTGCCCCTGGTCGCCAATGCCTATAGCGACAATTATCTGGTCGGCGTCGGCAAGTACGACGTCACCGGCGCCGCCGCCGAGGTCGGCATGATGGGCTATGCCGATCCCGCGCAAAAAAGCAGCGGCATCCACAACCGCCAGTACGCCCGTGCCTACATCATCGCGCAGCCCAATGACGGGCCGGCCGTGGTATTCGTCAACGTCGATGCCGGCGCGCTGTTCCAGTCGGTCAACCAGGCGGTGGTCGAGCGTCTGCGTCAGCGCTTCGGTGAACGCTACACCGAGGAGAATGTGGTGCTCAGCGCCACCCATACCCATGGCGCAGCGGGTGGACAGTCGCACTACGCGCTGTACAACGTGACCATCTTCGGCTTCATCAAGGAGAACTTCGAGGCACAGGTCAACGGCATCGTCGCGGCCATCGCCGAGGCCCACGCCAACCTGCGCCCTGGTCATGTGCTGATCAATCGCGGCGAGCTGAGCAACGCCAGCATCAATCGCTCGCAACCGGCCTACGACAACAACCCGGCTGAAGAGCGCGCCCGCTACGGTAGCTCGATCGATCCGGAAATGTTGGTGCTGCGTCTGCGCCAGGGCAATCGCGATGCCGGCATGATCAGTTGGTTCGCCGTACACCCGGTGTCCATGAGCAAGAGCAACACCCTGCTTACCAGCGACAATAAGGGCCGTGCGGAGTGGCGCTTCGAGGAGTTGGCCAAGGGCCAGGGCAATCCGGACTTCGTCGCCTCCTTCGCCCAGAGCAACCATGCGGACACCACGCCGAACCTCAATCTCGACGGCACCGGCCCCACTAATGACATGTGGCGCAATACCGAGATCATCGGCGACCGTCAGTTCGACAAGGCGCTGGCGCTGTACCAGGGCGCCAGCGTGCAGCTGACCGGCGCCGTCGACTTTCGCCACCAGTACAACGATTACTCGAAGATTCGTGTGCGCCCGGAATTCGGTGGCGGGCAGGCGCGCAATACCTGCAATGCCGCGCTGGGTTACGCCTTCGCCGCCGGCACCGAGGATGGCCGTGGCCTGGAGGATGTCGACGAGGGCACGGTGGAGACCAATCCGCTGCTCAACCTGATTACCCAGGTCATCACCCCGCCGACCCAGGCGGATATCGCCTGCCACGCGCCCAAGCCGATCATCCTCCAGCAGAGCGCGTTCAAGCCCTACCCCTGGAGCCCCGAGGTACTGCCGGCGTCGATCCTGCGCATCGGCCAGTTTTCCCTGCTGGCGGTGCCGGGTGAGTTCACCGTGATGTCCGGACGGCGCCTGCGCGAGACGGTGCGTGGCGTGCTCGGCAACGACCAGTGGTTGGTGGTGGCGGGGCTGTCCAACGCCTACGCCGGCTACGTCACCACGGGCGAGGAATACGACAAGCAGCACTACGAGGGGGGCTCGACCCACTTCGGTCGCTGGACCCTGGCGGCTTACCAGCAGGTGTTCCATGACATGGCGGTGGCCCTGCGCGACCAGCAGGCGGTGATCAATGTCCTGACCCCGCGTGATTTGCGTAACGACCAGCACAACTTCGTCACCGGCGTGGTCTACGACAACCCGCCGGTGGGCAAGCGCTTTGGCCAGTTGGTCACCGATGCCAATGCCCAGTACAGCATTGGTGACACTGTCCAGGCGGTGTTCTGGACCGGTCATCCGCGCAACAACCTGCGTACCGAGGGCACCTTCCTCGAGGTGCAGCGCAAGGTGAACGGCACCTGGCAGGTGGTGGCTGGCGACAATGACTGGAGCACCCAGTATCGCTGGCTGCGCAAGGACGGCTTCTGGGGCACCTCGCAGGCTACGTTGCGCTGGACCATCCCCGCAGGCACGCCGCCGGGCGAGTACCGTCTGGTCCACTACGGCGACAGCAAGGCGCCGGTGACCGGCAAGATCAGCGCCTTCTCCGGTGCCAGCCGCAGTTTCACCGTGCTCTGACAGCCGGGCCGGGGCTTCGCGCCTCGGCCCGGTAGTGACGATCCGTCACGAAACCCGCAGAATGGCCACTTTCGTCCCGCCGCTACGGCGGCGTGGACCTTGGTCAGTCTCTCGGGTCTCGTTCTGAACTATGCGAATGCGGTTGTTGTTGCTGGGTGGGGGTAATGCCCTGGGTCAGGCGCTGGTGCGCCAGGGGGCCGAAGAAGACGTTGGCTTTCTCGCCCCGCGTCCGCCGGAAGGTGGCTGGGACACCGCCAGCCTTACCCAGTTGCTCGACGAGACCCGCCCCGACGCGCTGATCAACCTGGCCTACTACTTCGACTGGTTCCAGGCAGAGACCTTCGACGAGCGGCGTTTCGCCCAGCAGGAGCGGGCCATGGAACGCCTGGCTCAGCTCTGCCAGCATCACAATATCCTGCTGTTGCAGCCCTCCAGCTACCAGGTGTTCGACGGTTCCCGTGCCACCGCCTACAGCGAGAAGGACGAGCCGGTGCCGCTGGGCCTGCGTGGCCAGGCGCTGCTGCGCATCGAGCAGTGCGTGCGCGCCACCTGCCCGCGGCACGTGCTGCTGCGCTTCGGCTGGCTGCTGGACGACAGTGCCGATGGTCTGCTCGGTCGCTTCCTGCGCCGTGCCGAGCATGACTCGGAGCTGGTCATGGCCGACGACCGTCGCGGCAATCCGACGCCGGTGGACGATGCCGCGCGTGTCATCCTCGCCGTGCTCAAGCAGCTGGATTGCCAGAGTCCGCTGTGGGGTATCTACCACTACGGCGGCCACGAGGCCACCACGCCGCTGGCCCTGGGCCAGGCGGTGATCGGCGAAGTGCGCGGCCTACATGCGCTCAAGGTGCAGGAAGTCAGCCCTCAGGCCCACGCCGCCCGTCCGGACGCCGCCGAAGAGCCGCAGCACGCGGTGCTGGCCTGCAAGAAGATCCTGCACACCTTTGGCATCAAGCCGCGGGCGTGGCGCGCCGGGCTGCCGGCCCTGCTGGATCGTTACTACCGTCGTGCCTGACGCTGCTTCGAGAGCCCTAATGTCCGACTCCCTGATCCTGATTACCGGCGGCGCCGGCTTCATCGGCTCCCATCTCTGTGACGCCTTGCTGGCCGCTGGCCACCGGGTGCGCGTGCTGGACAACCTGTCCACGGGCAAGCGTGAAAACCTGCCGTTGCACGACGCTCGCGTCGAGCTGATCGAGGGCGATGTTGCCGACGCGACGCTTGTGCGCCGTGCCGTGGCTGGTTGCAGCGCGGTGGCACACCTGGCCGCCGTGGCCTCGGTGCAGGCCTCGGTAGACGACCCGGTGGGCACCCACCAGAGCAACTTCGTCGGCACCCTGAATGTCTGCGAGGCCATGCGCGAGGCCGGCGTAAGGCGGGTGCTGTTCGCCTCCAGTGCGGCGGTGTATGGCAACAACGGTGAGAGCGTGGCAGTGGCCGAGGACACGCCCAAGGCGCCGCTCACTCCCTATGCCTCGGACAAGCTGGCCAGCGAGCACTACCTCGACTTCTACCGTCGCCAACATGGGCTGGAGCCGGCGATCTTCCGCTTCTTCAATATCTTCGGCCCACGCCAGGATCCGTCCTCGCCCTATTCCGGGGTGATCAGCATCTTCACCGAGCGCGCGCTGGCCGGCCGCCCCATTACCGTATTCGGCGATGGCGAGCAGACCCGTGACTTCTTCTATGTGGACGACCTGGTACCGCTGCTGGTGGATGCCCTGAGTCGAGCCGAAGTCGAGCCTGGCGCGGTGAACGTCGGTCACAGCCAGTCGATCAGCCTTAACCAGTTGCTGGAGGCCATTCGCCAGGTGCTTGGCGGCTTGCCCGAGGTGAGCTTCGGCCAGGGGCGCTCCGGTGACATCCGTCACTCCAAGGCGGATAACACCCTGCTGCGCCAGCGCTACCGCCTGGCACCAGCCACTCCACTGGATGAGGGTCTGTCCAGCCTGCTCCGCCGATGAAGCGGCGCAGGTTGCGGGTAAACGCCCGGCACAAAAAAGCCCCGCGAGTGCGGGGCTTTTTTGTGCGGCGGGGGAAGGCTTAGAACTTGTAGCCCAGGCCGACCATGTAGACGAACGGATCTACGTCCACGTCCACTTTCACCTTGTCGCCAAGAATGTTGGTGGTGCCTTCGGTGTCGATGTCGATGTAGCGCACCTGGGCATTGACCATCAGGTGGTCGGTCAGCATGTAGTCCATGCCGATCTGCGCGGCCAGGCCCCAGGAGTCTTTCAGATCGAGGCCGCTGAAGCCCTTGTCCTCGGCTTCGCTGGTCAGCTTGGTGTCGAAGAACCAGGTGTAGTTGATGCCGGCACCGACATAGGGCTGGAAGGCCGAGCTGGCTTCCAGCGGGTAGTAGACGACGCTAAGGGTCGGCGGCAGGTGTTTCAGCTCACCGAGCTTGCCATTGAGGCCAGCGTACGGGCCAGGCATGCCGCTGACGCCGACATCGTGGCTGAACGGGGTGGCGGCCAGCAGCTCGACACCGACGTGGTCGGTGACCATGTAGGCGAAGTTCAGGCCCAGCTGGGTGTCGCTGTCCAGGGTGGCTTTGGTGCCAGATACGTTGGTACCGAGTGCACCTACCCAGATGTCGCTGCTGTCTTCGTGCGGGTCGACGGTCACAGCACCGGCACGGACGATGATGTCGCCGGCCTTGTGAGCCTGGGCCAGCGGGGCGGCCAGGGCGAGGGCAATCAGGGAGGTGGCGAGCAGTGTTTTCTTCATCATGGAGCTCCGGGGAGTCAGCAATGTGTGTTGGCTGACTGTCATCCTACGGAGCCCCGCGAGTGACTTTTTGACCTGGCTCAATAGCCGTGTGATCGAGGGTGCGGCTGGCTGTCGCACTACATCTCGTAGGGGTAGATCTTCTCGGCGGACATCTGGTAGCCGGCATTGCCCATCTCGCTGCTGCGTGCCTCGACCTTCATCGGGCCCTCGATCCAGAAGGGCTGGTAGAGCGCGTCCATCAGCACGCCCAGCTCGCTGGTGACGTGCACGATCTGGTTGGACGGCGGCGGCGGCACGTGGATGCAGGCGCCGAAGTAGGGTACGAAGAGGAACTCGGTCACCCGGCCTTCCTCTGTCACGTCCAGCGGCACGATGTACCCGGGCAGTTTGACTTGCTGGCCGTCCAGCGCCTTGATCACCGGCGCATCCGGCGATTGCTGCTGGGCCGCCGGGCCGCTCTCGGCGGCCAGTGCGTCGGCCAGCTGCGATAGATCGTGCATCGGTGCCTGCTGTGCTGTTTGTGGTGGCGCATCCTTGGGGATCAGCTCGCTCCAGGTCAGCTCTCGCACATCGTCTGCCAAGGCGGCGGGTGCCCACAGCGGGCTGGCGATGGCGAGCAGCAGGGCGAACAACAGATGACGCATGGGCAACCTCATAGACGAATGGACAGGCCGTCGGCCAGCGACTGCCGATAGGCGCGCCAGGCCGGCACGGCGCCCATCAGCAGGGCGGCGCCCAGAATAGCGCCGAGCAGGCTCCACTCATAGGCGCTGGGTAGCGCCAGCGGCAGGTGCAGGCCATATTGCGCCTGCACCCAGCCCTGGCTGACGGCGATGCCGCCATACAGTAGGGCCAGGCCCAAAGCAGCACCAGCCGCGGCCAGCACCAGCGCCTCCAGCACCAGTAGCCCGGCAATGTGCCAGGGCCGTGCGCCCACCGAACGCAGGATGGCCATCTCGCGGCGGCGCTCGTTGAGGCTGGTGAGGATGGCGGTGAGCATGCCGATCAGGCCGGTCAGCACGACGAACAGCGAGACCACGAACAGCGCCTTCTCGGCTGTGCCCATCAGACTCCACAGCTCCTGCAGGGCCACGCCCGGGAGGATCGCCAGCAGCGGCTCGCCGCGGAATTCGTTGACCTGGCGTTGCACGGCGAAGGTGGCGACCTTGCTCTTCAGGCCGAGCAGCACGGCGGTGATCGCCTTGGGCTGCAGGTGCATGTCGCGCGCCTGCTCGGCGGAGACCTTGGCGTTGCCGCGCGCCGGCATGCCGTTCTGCCAGTCGACGTGAAGTGCCTCCATGCCCTCCAGCGAGATGTGCAGGGTACGGTCTACCGGTGTGCCGGTGCGGGTGAGGATGCCGACCACGGTGAAGGGCTTGTCGTCGTGCTGGGTCAGGCTGACGGTGGCGACGCCGTGGGCCAGGACGATCTGGTCGCCGAGCTTGTACTTCAGTGCCTCCGCCACCTCGGCGCCGAGCACCACCTCGAACAGGTCGGCGAAGGGCTTGCCCTGGGCCAGCTGCAGCGGCTGGGCGCGGCCGTAGCGGTAGTGCTCGAAGTAGCCGGGGTCGGTACCCAGCACACGGTAGCCACGGTGCGAGTCGCCCAGTGACAGCGGGATCGCCCACTTCACCTGCGGGTGTTTGGCCAGGGTCTCGAAGCTGTCCCAGCGGATATTGTTGGTGGCGTTGCCGATGCGGAATACCGAATACAGCAGCAGGTTCACCGAGCCCGAACGGGCGCCGACGATCAGGTCGGTGCCGCTGATGGTGCTGGCGAAGCTGGCGCGTGCCTCGGTACGCACGCGCTCGACGGCCAGCAGCAGGCACACCGACAGGGCGATGGCGAACACCGTGAGCAGCGCGGTGAAGCGGCGGTTGGCCAGGCTGGCCAGGGCGATGCGGAGCAGGTGCATTTAGGGTCTGTTCCCGTTTTTTTGTGGGCCGCGTTGCTGCGTCAAATGGCGCCAGGCTAGGCGCGGGACGCAGGCAATGGTCGCTCCCTTGGCAAGTTCCGCAACAACGCGTGGCGCCATTTGACGCGCAACCCGACGGGCCGGGCCAGTTTTTGCGCGGCGTTGCGTTATTCGTCGTTCATTTGGAATAACCAAACCTCTCTCCTCATGCCTTTCTCCACGCAAAAACTGGCTCCGGCGCGGCCCACAAAAAAAACGGGAACAGACCCTATACCTCCACCGGCTTGGCGGCACGGTTGAGCTCGGCCAGCGACACGCTGCGGTCGAACAGCGGCGCCAGGCTCTGGTCGTGGCTGACGAACAGCAGGCTGGCGCCGGCGGCGCGGCATTCGGCGAACAGCAACTGGAGGAATGCCTCGCGGGCGTCATGGTCCAGCGCCGAGGTCGGCTCATCGGCGATCACCAGCTCCGGCTGGCCGATCAGCGCGCGGGCGGCGGCGACGCGTTGTTGCTGGCCGATGGACAGCGAATCGGCGCGGCGTTCCAGTAACTCGGCCTTCAGTCCCAGGTGTTCGAGCAGCTGCGCGGCAGCGCCATCGACGCTGCCATGGCGTTCCTTGGCCCGCTGCGCGCGGCTCTTCGAGAAGCGGCAGGGCAGCTCGACGTTCTCGCGCACGGAGAGGAATGGCAGCAGGTTGAACTGCTGAAAGATGTAGCCGGTGTGGTCGACGCGGAAGCGGTCGCGGGCGCCGGAGGACAGCGTTGCCAGCTCCTGGCCGAGCAGCTTGAGGCTGCCACGACCGGGCTTCTGCACGCCGCCGAGCAGGCCGAGCAAGGTGGTCTTGCCGCTGCCGCTGGGGCCTTTGAGGAACAGGCTCTCGCCACGTTGCAGGGTGAAGGCGGGGATATCCAGCAGCTCGGCCTGGCCGGGCCAGGCGAAGCCGAGGTCTTGGAGTTCGATCAGTGCGTCGGGCATGGGCGATTCGCGCGTCGGAGATGGCGACAGCTTAAAGGCAAGCAGGCGGACGGCGCACCCGACAGGTGCGCCGCAAATGTGTCAGAAGCTCAGGCGCGAGTTGCGCGGAGTCAGCTCGGCGCCTTGCTGGCCGCTGGGGCCAATCAGCTGCACTTCGAGTTTCTCGGTGCCGGGGAAGGTGCCGAAGAAGCTGCCCAGCTCCAGGGTCTTCAGCGCCTCGGCATTGGCGCAGGTGAAGTGGTAACTGGCGTCGATGTCGCTGTGGCCGTGTTCGTCGCCGTGCTCATGCTCTGCGTGCTCGGCGTCGCCGAACAGCGGGCTCTCCAACTCGCTTTCCTGTAGCGCGCACTTGGCCTCGATCGGCAGGGCGAACAGCGCCTGCGGCTGCTCCAGGTGCTTGCGCGTGCTGGCGACCTTGGCCTTGTCGGCATCGTTCTTGGCTGCGTGCTCGAAGCCGAGCAGATTCATCGCCGGGCTCTCCAGCTGGATCTCCAGGGTCTGCCCGTCCAGCGCCACGTTGAGGCTGGCCACACCGTGCTCGTGGGCGCCGAGGCTGCCGTGCTCCTCATGGGCATGATCGTGGTCGTGCACATGCTCATGGCTGTCGGCCTGGGCGATGGTGAAGGGCAGCAGAGCGAAGGGCAGGGCGAGCAGGGTGCGACGCATGGGGCAAACTCCGGCGATCAATTGTTAGGTTATGTTGTAACACTTAGTCGCTGTGATTGGCCAGCCCCGGTCGGCATGGCAGCATGGTGGCCTGATGTTCTGGAGTGGGCGAGATGCTGCGAATCAAGGGGCGAGTTGGTGACTGGCCGGTGGACCTGACGGTGGAGATGGATGCCGAGGACTGGGCGCAACTGGTCGCCCGCCTGCCGCTGGAAGCGGCGCCACCTGCCGTGGCGAAAGCCGCGCCCGTGGCCGGCCCGAGCAACGATCTGTGGCCGCAGGCCCTGCAGCTGCTGCAGACCGCCGGCAGCATGGAGGGGCCGCAGTTACTCGGCGAGCTGGCCGCCCTGGCCGGTGGCGAGGCAGCCGGCAAGCGCCTGCTGGTGCGCCTGCGTCATTGCCCGCAGGTGCAGATAGAAAGCGGCGCCGAAGCGCCGCTGTATCGCTGGATCAGCTAGGGACTGGTTCCGTTCGGCACTGCTTGTGCCGAAATGGGAGCAGTACTAACCGGCCTGGTTCACCGTCACGTCCGGTGCGCCGCGCTCAAGCTGCGCGCGGATGACTTCAGGAATCGGCGTCTTGGTGAAGGCCTGGGCGTCGACCATCACATAGGTGATCTCGCTGCGAGCGATGGCTGCCTGGTCGGAATGGCGGCGGATATCCACCTGCAGGGTGAATGAGCTGTTGCCCAGGCGCAGGGTGCTGGCTTCCAGCTGCAGCACATCATCGAAGCGTGCCGGCGCGCTCCAGTCGGTGACCATGCGTACCACCTGGCTGTCCAGGCCCTGCTCCAGCAAGGCCTGATAACTGCCGAACACGGCGCGGTAGAACTCTGTCGCCGCCACGTCGACGTAGTCGCCATAGCGGGCGTTGAACACCACCTGCTGGGCGTCGCATTCGCCGTAGCGCACCCGCAGCAGCAGGCGGAAAGGTTGGGTCATATAGGGGCCTTTACGATCTTCTGAATTAGAGCCAGACAAGGCGAAAACGGCTGAGGGCGCGGAGTTTACGGGGTGTAAATGAGCAGCCCGAGACGCCGTGTCCCGGGCCGTTTTCAACGCAGTATGGCCGACAGTCAGGAGATCGTTTCAGTAGATCGCCTGGTACAGCTTGCGGCGGTACAGGGTCACCAGCGGGTGATCATTGCCCAGCAGGTCGAACACCTGCAGCAGGGTCTTGTGGGCGATGCCCTCGGCATAGCTGCGATTACGCACGAACAGCTTGAGCAGGCCGTCCAGCGCGGCCTCGTATTGCTGACGCGCCAGCTGCTGGATGGCCAGCTGGTAGGTCGCCTCGGCGTCGTTCGCATCTTGCGCCAGGCGGCTCTTCAGCTCGGCGCCATCCGGCAGGTCGGCGGCCTGACGGAGGAAGGTCAGCTGCGCCTTGGCACCGGCCAGGGCCTGCTTGTGCTCGTCGCCCTTGACCGCGCCCAGCACCGCCTCGGCTTCGCCCAGCTCGCCGCGCTCGGCCAGGCAGCGCGCGTAGAGGATCAGCGCCGCGGCGTTCTCGTTGTTCTCGGTCAGCACCTGCTTGAGCAGGGTCTCGGCCTCGCCGAAACGCTCCTCGGTGAACAGAGCCTGGGCGGTCTCCAGCGGGTCGGCGGCCAGCGGCGCCGGCTCGGCCACGTGCGGTTTGAGCATCTCGCGGATGGCCGACTCCGGCTGGGCACCGGCAAAGCCGTCGACCGGCTGGCCATCCTTGAACAGCACCACGGTCGGCAGGCTGCGGATGCCGAAGCGGGCGACGATGTCCTGCTCCACGTCGCAGTCGACCTTGGCCAGCAGCAGCTCGCCGCGGAACTCCTCGGCGATCTTCGCCAGCAGCGGCATCAGCGCCTTGCACGGCGCGCACCACTCGGCCCAGAAGTCCACCAGCACCGGTTTGTGGAAGGAGTTCTGGATCACCAGCTGCTCGAAGTTGGCGGCGCCGGATACGTCGAAGATGTAGGGGGTATCGCTCATGGTTTTTCTCGGAGAGGCGAAAGACTGGAACTATAAATGCGGGCGCTGCCCGGCGGAAACAAGCCCGGCATGCATCCGGGCCACAGCGGCTCAGCGTTTCGCGTGATACAGGCTGACGCTGCGGAACTCCGCCGGCTCGGCCAGATCCGGCCAGGTGCAAGCGTCGAGCAGGCCCAGGCGCTGGTACAGCGGATGCTGGAAGTCCTTGACCCGCGAGTCGGCCACCAGGGCTTCCCGGCCGCGAGTGAGGAAGGCGTCGAGCAGCGGCAGGTTGGCGCGGTCGTAGAGCACGTCGGCGACGATGATCAGGTCGAAGCGGTCGTCCTCGGTGAAGAAATCCAGCGAGTAGCTCAGCTCCACGCCATTCAGCTCGGCGTTGGCCCGGCAGGAGGCGATGGCCAGCGGATCGAGATCGCAGGCCACCACTTCCGCAGCGCCTGCCTTGGCCGCAGCGATGGCTGCCACGCCGGAGCCGGCGCCGAAGTCGAGCACGCGCTTGCCGCGTACCCACTCGGGTTTTTCTGCCAGCCAGCGCGCCAGGGCCAGGCCGCTGGCCCAGCAGAAGCTCCAGTAGGGCGGCTCCTCGAGGATGCGCCGGGTCTCTTCCGGGCTGAAGCTGCGGTCCATGTTGGCCGGGTCGACCAGCCACAGGCGGATATCGGTGCCGGGCAGGGTCTCGGCGCTCAGGCGGGCGTCGCCGAGCAGCTGTTGCAGGGCGTCCTGCAGGGCGGCGGGGGCATTCATGGGGCCGGCACGAGCTGCAGGTCACCCACCGACTGCGAATCGGCGCTCTGGATCAGGCGCGATGGCAGGTGCAGGATCAGGCGGCCGGACTGGCTGGCGCGGCCACGCAATTCGACCTTCTGCTGCACTGGAAACTCTGCCGGGTCGAAGCCCAGGCGAAACGGCAGGGCGTTGCCGGAGCCGACCAGTTTCAGGCTCGACAGCAGGCGCTGCGGGCGGCCGCGCTCGTCCACCACCAGCAACGCCAGTTCGACATCAGCCCTGGCCGGCACGCCGAGCAGCTTGCCTTGCAACTCATGGAGGAAGGGCGCTGGTGTCGGTTCGGGAGTCTTGATCGAATGTGTCGGTTCGGCGGGTGCCGGCTTTGGCGCTTCGGAAGCACAGGCCGTGAGCAGGATGATCAGGCTGGAAAGGGCGAGCAGACGCAGGGGCATCGGGCTACCAGTGCGGGTAAGGACAATGTGCTGGATTTTCCCAGCAGCGCCGGGGCAAATGCAAAGGAAAGCGCCGGTAGTGTCAGGACGATCAGGTGATTGGGCGTCGCCGGGTGGAAAGCCGCGAGCATTCTCTGTCGATACGGAGATGCCTATGGCTGTGTGGTGGTAGGGTGGATAAGCAGGACAACGGCTTAGGAATACCGTAAGGATCGACAACCTTCAGGCTGCCGTAACGGAGTCTTCGAAGGCAGAACTTCAAGTCCGCAGGATGTGCGCAGTCGCAAGGAGGACAAGGTGCCAGCCACCTGTGAGCACAGGCTCGGAGGTGGCCGGCGCAGGGGCAGGTCAGTTTTCGTAGCGCAGGGTAAGCGCGAAATTGCGCGGGGCGCCGTAGTAGTTGCCGGTATCCGTGCTGAAGATGGCGGTGTAGTACTTCTCATCAAACACGTTGTTGAGGTTCAACTGGACGCTGACATTCTGGTTGATGCGATAGTTGGCGTTGAGATCGACCAGGTTGTAAGCGCCCTGGGTGATGTTGTTCAGGTACAGCTTGCTCTGGTGATAGACACTGGTACCCACTCGCCATTGGTCCAGCCCACCCGGCAGCTGATAGGTAGTAGCCGCCTTGAACAGTCGCTGAGGCGAGTTTTCCGTACCGTAGATGTCGCCCTTGCTGGCCCCGGCAACGTACTTGGGATGGCTGTAGGTGTAACCCATCGAGGCATTCCAGCCTGGCATCAGCTCGCCCGACACTTCCGCATCGAAACCTCGGTTACGCACCTTGGCGCCTTCGGTATAGCAACGGGCATCGCGGGTCGGCCCACAGACACGGCCTGCCTCGGGTACGACCTGGGGCAACCCCGCCTGATCGACCTGGAACAGCGCCAGAGAGGCGTTGAGTCTGCCGTCGAACAACTCGTTCTTCAGGCCGATCTCGTAGTTGCTACCCGTCGTGGGAGCGAGCAACTTGTTGTCGACACTGTAGTTGCTTTGCAGTTTGTAGATTTCAGTGTAACTGGCGTAGACCGAGGTCTGATCGGTGATGTCATAGACGATGCCACCGTACGGAATGACCTTGCGGTCTTCCTTGAAACGGTCGGTTTCCCATGGGCCCTGGGTATCGTAATCGACCCAGCTCAAGCGGCTGCCAAGGATCACGTGGAGGTCGTCGGTAGGATTGAGGCGGGTAGCTGCGTAGATCCCTTTGTCCTTGCGCACATGGCGGCTTGGTGTGAGGTCCCCGACTATTTCCGGTTTGGGGAATTGCGAAGAATCGAAGTCGAGGACATCCACCGTAGGGTAGACGCTCGGCGAGCCGGTCACGTATTGCAGGCGATCGCGGCGCACGCTCGTGCCCACGACCACTTCGTGCTTGCGGCCCATCAGGTTGAATGCGCCGTTCAGCGCTGCGTCCAGGTTGATCTGCTCGTCATCGTATCTGGCGCTGTTGGGGTAGTACTGCATCGACGAGTCGGTATCGAAGGTGTGATAGCCGACCTGCGCCAGAAAGTCCGCATTGGACCAGATGAGATTGGTCGCGACGGTCAGGTTCCAGTCTTCGTTGAACGAGTGCTTGATATCGGCGAAGACGTTGCGGTTCAGCTTGTCCAGATAGGCCCATTTGCCGGCCGTGGAGGTCGAACGGGAGAGGTCGTAGAAGCTGCCGTCCAGGCGTGTCGGCAGTCCACCCCAGTCGTAGCCGTTGTTGTTGTCCTGCTGCACCGATCCACCGACGGTCAAGGTGGTCGAGTCACTCAGATCCGCTTCGCCGATTGCATAGAACAGCTGGTTTTCCTTGCCGGCGTAGTCCTGGTAGCTATTGCGGTTGTTGTACATCAGTACCGTTCGACCGCGCAGGGTCCCTTCGGCATTCAACGGGCCGCCGACATCCAGCTGGGTCCGGTAGTTATCCCATGAACCCGCGCCTATCTCGGCTTTGAGCTGATAGTCCTGGGTAGGCCGCTTGCGCACCATGTTGATGGCCGCCGAGGGGTTGCCCGCACCCTGCAACAGGCCATTGGCGCCGCGCACGATCTCGACCCGATCATATATGGCCATGTTGTTCACGGACATGACGTCCATCGAGAAGCTTTCGGTCACGCTGGTCGGCAGGCCGTCGACCTGCAGGTCGTCCACCTGGAAACCTCGCGCGTAATACAGTGGACGCTCGGTGCCGAACCCCTTGACGGTATTGATCCCTGTCGCGGCCATGGCCACGTCTTCCAAGGACTGCATGTTCTGGTCGTTCATCTGCTGGCGGGTGACGACGCTGATGGATTGTGGCGTTTCGCGAATCGACAGGTTCATCTTGGTGGCGGTGCTGGTCACGCCTGTGGTGTAGGAGCCAGTACCTTCCGTGGTCGCGCCGAGGCGGCTGGTGCTGATGCTGGTCGCCCCCAGTTGCAGGGCGCTCCCGGTTTCGACTTCCTGTACCGTCAGGGTGCCGTTGTCGGTGACCAGCAGTTGCAGGTTGGTACCGCTCAGGGCCTGGCGCACGGCTTCTTCCGCGCTGAAATCGCCGCGCACGGCAGCGGACTGCTTGCCTTGCAGCAGCGTGGGGTCGGCGGCGATCACCCGGCCGCTTTGCCGGGCGATCTGGCGCAGGGTCTGTTCCAGCGGGCCGCTGGCGATATCGAAGCCGAGCCTGGCTTCGGCAGCCTGGGCGGCATGAATTGGCAGCAGGGCCAGGGTACCGCTGGTGGCCAGGGACACGGCCAGCGCCAGGCTGGCGGGGTTCAAACGGGTGGGGCGCATCGGGTGCATTCCTCGTTGGTTTTCGTTGGCATTCGCTAGCCATGTCCAACGAGGCGGGAAAATCCCTCACATGATGAGAAATATTTTTATTCAGCGGCTGTCGATCAGGGTCAGCCAGGGGCCGTAGCGCTCCATGCGAATCGGCAGGACCTCGGCCAACGCTTGCAGGGCGCGTTCGCTGTCGTCCAGGGGAAATACGCCGAATACCCGTAGTCTTGCGGCTTCCGGCGAGACGCGCAGCAGGCCGCGACGATAGGGGCGCAGGGCGTCGATGACGGCCTCCAGCGGTTCGTCGCGAACTTCCAGCAGGCCGTCAACCCAGCTCGCGTAGCGGCTCGGGTCCGTCGCCTGCGGGCTCACAGAGGTGCTGCTGAAGCGCAAGGTGCCGCCACTTTCGACGACAGCATGCTGGCCACCGAGGGTGCTGACCTCGACGCTGTGCTCCTGCACGGATACCAAGCTGTGGCTGCCTGTCTGGCGAACGGTGAAGCGTGTACCCAGTGCGCGGACCCGGCCTTGGGCGGTCTGCACCAGGAAGGGGCGGCTGGCATCGGCGGCTACGCTGACCTGCAGTTCGCCTTCGCGCAAGCGCAGCAGGCGCAGGTCTGCGCTGAAATCGAGATCCACTGCCGAGCGCGCATTGAGGATCAGCAGGCTGCCATCCGGCAAGCTGATGCGGCGGCGCTCGCCGGTACCGCTGCGCAGGTCGGCGAACACCGCGTTCAGCGGCATGTTGCGTTGCAGGGCGATACCACCGGACAGACCAAGCAGCACCAGCAGAGCGCCGCTGCCGCCAAGCAGCTTGCGTCTGCTGGCGGAAAGCCCCGGCTGGCGCAACGCCTGGGTGGCGGCGTGCAACTGGCCGGGCATCTGCCGCTCAGCCTGGACCAGCCGGGCCAGAGGCTCTGCCAACTGACCCTGCAGGTGCTCCCAGGCGTGTCGATGGCGCGGGTCCTGCGCCAGCCAGGTCTCGAAAGCCTGGCGTTCTGCCGTGCCGGCGCTGCCCGAGTCCAGCCGCATCATCCAGTCGATGGCCGCTTCGCCGATGGGGTCGAGGCGCCTGCCGCCGCTCATGGCGCCTCCTGCAGGCGGGCGAGATAAAGATGGGTCAGGGCACGCTTGATCCAGCGTTCGACCGTGGCCAGGGAGACGCCGAGCTCCGCGGCGATCTGTGCATGGGGCAGTCCTTCCAGGCGGTTGAGCAGGAAGGCATGGCGCACGTTGCCTGGCAGGCCGTCCAGCAGGCGGTCGATGGCCTCCAGCGCCTCGCGCACCAGAGCATATTCCTCCTCCGAGGGAGCGACGGGCTCCGGGAGGCTGGCCAGGGCCGACAGGTAGCTCTGCTCCAGTTCATGACGGCGCCAGAAGCTGCACAGGATGCGTTTGGCCACGGTGCAGAGGAACGCCCGGGGCTCCTGGAGCCTTTCGAGTTGCGGGGAATTGAGGACGCGCAGGAAGGTGTCCTGGGTCATGTCCGCGGCATCGGCACGGTTCTGCAGTTTCTTGCAGAGCCAGGCGTACAGCCAGCCGTGGTGGTCGGCATAAAGGCTGTGCAGGGAAGAGGGCGACGAGCTTTTGTCGGCAGGCATGTGTGAGTAATCGAAGTTCATGAAAATCGTTCTCATCTTCTCCGCCGATCTGTGCTTTGGCAAGTCGGCTTCGTTCCGGGGTGTTCATTTGTCAGGGCAAACGGATGCGCTACCATGAGCCTCCATTTCCTGGGCGCCTTCCTGTAATGCATTGTCCTTTCTGCGCTGCCAACGACACCAAGGTCATCGACTCCCGCCTGGTCGCCGAGGGTGACCAGGTGCGCAGGCGCCGCGAATGCGTGGCCTGTGGTGAGCGCTTCACCACCTTCGAGACTGCCGAACTGGTGATGCCGCGCCTGATCAAGTCCGACGGCAGCCGCCAGCCCTTCGATGAAGACAAGCTGCGCGCCGGCATGCAGCGCGCGCTGGAGAAGCGACCGGTCAGCATCGAGCGCCTGGAAGAGGCCATCGCCCATATCAAGCATCGCCTGCGCGCCACTGGTGAGCGCGAGATCAAGTCGCGGGTGCTCGGCGAGCTGGTGATGACCGAGCTGCAGAAGCTCGACGAAGTCGCCTACATCCGTTTCGCCTCGGTCTACCGGCGCTTCCAGGACCTCAACGAGTTCCGCGAGGAGATCGAACGCCTGGCCCGCGAGCCGTCCAAGGAATGAGTGTGGTCGATCAGCAATTCATGGCCCGCGCGCTGGAACTGGCGCGCAAGGGGCTGTATTCCACCCATCCGAATCCACGCGTTGGCTGCGTCATCGTCCAGGGCGACAAGATCGTCGGCGAAGGCTGGCACGCCAAGGCCGGCGAGCCGCATGCCGAGGTGCACGCGCTGCGCCAGGCCGGCGACAAGGCCCGTGGTGCCACCGCCTACGTCACCCTGGAACCCTGCAGCCACCACGGCCGCACGCCGCCCTGCGCCGATGCGCTGGTGGCCGCCGGGGTGGCCCGCGTGGTGGCGGCCATGCAGGACCCCAACCCGCAAGTTGCCGGACGCGGCCTGCTGCGCCTGATGGGTGTCGGTATCGCCGTGCACAGCGGCGTGCTGGAGGCCGAGGCGCGCGAACTCAACGCCGGCTTCATCAAGCGCATGGAGCAGGGCCTACCGTTCGTGCGGGTCAAACTGGCCATGAGCCTGGACGGTCGCACCGCCATGGCCAGTGGCGAGAGCCAGTGGATCACCGGCCCCGAGGCGCGCGCCGCGGTGCAACGCCTGCGCGCCCGTTCCAGCGTGGTGATCACCGGCGCCGACACCGTGCTTGCCGATCAGGCGCGCCTGACCGTGCGCGCCGAGGAACTGGGTCTGAACGCCGAGCTGACTGCCCTGGCCATCGACCGCCCGCCGCTGCGCGTGCTGGTCGACGGACGCCTGCGCGTGCCGCTGGCATCACCCTTCTTCCAGGCCGGCCCGGCGCTGGTCGCCACCTGTGCGGCGGCCTCTGCCCGCGAGCGTTTCACCGAGGAGCGCCACGAGCTGCTGGCGCTGCCCGGCAGCAACGGCCACGTCGATCTGCGCAAGCTGCTCACCGAGCTGGCCGGGCGCGGCGCCAACGAGGTGTTGGTCGAGGCCGGGCCCAAGCTGGCCGGAGCCTTCGCCCGCGCCGGGCTGGTCGACGAGTACCAGCTGTTCGTCGCGCCCAAGTTCCTTGGCTCCAGCGCCAGGCCGTTGCTGGACTGGCCGCTGGCGCGCATGGCCGAGGCGCAGGATCTGGAGATTCGCGATATCCGTGCGGTCGGTGGCGACTGGCGGATCACTGCGGTGCCCAAGCCGCGCTGAGGCATTTCGATTGGTTTGATCGAAGCGCCGCCATGCAGCGGCGCGGCAAATATGGTAAAAAGCCAGCCGCGCTCACTTTGGTGGGCGCAACGTTCTCAGGGCGGGGTGTGATTCCCCACCGGCGGTAATGGCCTAGGCCTAGCCCGCGAGCGCTCGCCACGGCACCTGCCGCGCGAGGTCAGCAGACCCGGTGTGATTCCGGGGCCGACGGTATAGTCCGGATAAAGAGAGAGCGGGATTCCCTTCCGGGGCGCCGTCCGTCTGCGTCCGCGAAAATCCCTATCGATCGGCATTGCCCTGTTTTTGACCAAAACAGGAGATCATCCATGCTGCATTGCACCATTCACCGGGAGGACGCATGTTCACCGGCATAATCGAATCCATCGGTAGCATCCGTGCCATGACGCCCAAGGGCGGCGACGTGCGCGTCTACGTCGAGACCGGCAAGCTGGATCTGGGCGACGTCAAGCTGGGCGACAGCATCGCGGTCAATGGCGTGTGCCTGACCGCGGTCGAGCTGCCTGGCGACGGCTTCTGGGCCGATGTCAGCCGCGAGACCCTGGCGCGCACCGCCTTCATCGATCTGAAGGCCGGCAGCCGGGTCAACCTGGAGAAGGCCCTGACCCCGACCACCCGCCTCGGTGGTCACCTGGTCAGCGGCCACGTAGACGGCGTCGGCGAGATCGTCAAGCGCGAGGAAAATGCCCGCGCCATCCAGTTCACCGTACGTGCGCCGCGCGAGCTGGCCAAGTACATCGCGCTGAAGGGCTCGATCACCGTCGACGGCACCAGCCTGACGGTCAACGCCGTCAACGGCGCCGAGTTCGAGCTGACCATCGTGCCGCACACCCTGGTCGAAACCATCATGGCCGACTACCGGCCGGGACGTAAGGTCAACCTTGAGGTGGACCTGCTGGCGCGCTACCTGGAGCGCCTGCTGCTCGGCGACAAGGCCGCCGAACCTAGCGCTTCCGGCATCAGCGAAGCTTTCCTCGCCGAACACGGCTACCTGAACAAGTGAGATTGCCAGCATGGCCCTGAATACCGCAGAAGAACTGATCGAAGACATCCGCGCCGGCAAGATGGTCATCCTCATGGATGACGAGGACCGCGAGAACGAGGGCGACATCATCATCGCCTCCGAATGCACCACCGCCGAGCACATCAACTTCATGGCCCGCTTCGCCCGTGGCCTGATTTGCATGCCGATGAGCCGCGAGCGCTGCGAGCTGCTCAAGCTGCCGCTGATGGCGCCGCGCAACGGCTCCGGCTTCGGCACCAAGTTCACCGTTTCCATCGAGGCCGCCGAGGGTGTGACCACCGGCATCTCCGCCGCCGACCGCGCACGTACCGTGCAGGCCGCCGTGGCCAAGAACGCAGTGGCCGACGATATCGTCAGCCCCGGCCACATCTTCCCGCTGATGGCCCAGCCCGGCGGCGTGCTGGCCCGCGCCGGCCACACCGAGGCGGCTTGCGACCTGGCGCGCATGGCCGGTTTCGAGCCTTCCGGCGTGATCTGCGAGATCATGAACGACGACGGCACCATGGCCCGTCGCCCGGAGCTGGAGAAGTTCGCTGAGGAGCACGGTCTGAAGATCGGCACCATCGCCGACCTGATCCACTACCGCCTGATCCACGAGCGCACCGTCGAGCGCGTCAGTGAGCAGCCGCTGGACACCGAGCTGGGCCAGTTCACCCTGGTCACCTACCGTGACGGCGTAGAGAACACCGCGCACATGGCCCTGACCCTGGGCAAGGTGTGCGCCGAGGAGCCGACGCTGGTCCGCGTGCACAACATGGAGCCGCTGCGCGACCTGTTCCTGGTCAAGCAGCCCGGGCGCTGGAGCCTGCGCGCGGCGATGGCCGAAGTGGCCAAGGCCGGCAGCGGCGTGGTGCTGCTGCTCGGCAACCCGCTCACCGGCCCGGAGCTGTTCGCCCACCTGAACAAGCAGCCGACGCCGAGCCCGGCGACCTACAGCACCGTCGGTGCCGGCTCGCAGATCCTGCGTGATCTGGGCGTGCGCAAGATGCGCCTGATGAGCTCGCCGATGAAGTTCAACGCCATATCCGGCTTTGACCTGGAAGTTGTAGAATACCTGCCCGCCGAATAAGGCCCTGAGCCAGGAGTGCTGCGCGCCGCGTCTAGATCGGCCGCAGCCCTTGGTCAGTGCCCCACAAGTGGGCTTAACTTTTTCATCACGGAGTGCCTCAGGCATTCCGGCTCTTTATCCGAATCGAGACTCGCCCATGACCCTGAAGACCATCGAAGGTACCTTCATCGCCCCGCAAGGCAAATACGCCCTGGTGGTTGGCCGCTTCAACAGCTTCGTCGTCGAGAGCCTGGTCAGCGGCGCCGTCGACGCCCTGGTCCGCCACGGCGTGAAGGAAAGCGACATCACCGTCATCCGCGCGCCGGGTGCCTTCGAAATTCCGCTGGTCACCCAGAAAGTCGCCCAGCGCGGCGAGTTCGCCGCCATCATCGCCCTCGGCGCGGTGATCCGTGGCGGTACCCCGCACTTCGAATACGTCGCCGGCGAGTGCACCAAGGGCCTGGCCCAGGTGTCCATGGAATACGGCGTGCCGGTCGCCTTCGGCGTACTGACCGTCGACTCCATCGAGCAGGCCATCGAGCGCTCCGGCACCAAGGCCGGTAACAAGGGCGCCGAAGCTGCTCTGTCCGCCCTGGAAATGGTCAGCCTGCTGGCGGCCCTGGAGGCCAAGTGAGCCTAAATCACGACGACAGCCAGGACGCTCCGCAGCCCAAGGCCAAGGGCAAGATCGCGCAGCGTCGCGTGGCCCGTAGCCTGGCCATGCAGGCACTGTATCAGTGGCACATGGCCGGTCAGTCGCTGAACGAGATCGAAGCGCAGTTCCGCGTCGACAACGACTTCAGCGGCGTCGACGGTGCCTACTTCCATGAGATCCTGCATGGCGTGGCGCACCAGAAGACCGAACTCGACGAGGCCTTCGCGCCGTTGCTGAGCATCCCGCTGGACGAGCTGGACCCGGTCGAACTGGCCATCCTGCGCCTGTCCGCCTGGGAGCTGAAGAGCCGCGTCGACGTGCCCTACAAGGTCGTGATCAACGAAGGCATCGAGCTGGCCAAGACCTTCGGCGCCACCGACGGGCACAAGTTCGTCAACGGCGTGCTGGACAAGCTGGCGCCGACCCTGCGCGGGCCGGAAGTCAACGCCGGCAAGCGCTGAGGCTTTGGGCGAGTTCGAGCTGATTCGTCGCTACTTCGCCGCCGCGCCCTGTGCGCAGGCGGCCGAAGGCGTTGCCCTCGGCATCGGCGACGACTGCGCTCTGCTGCAACTGCCGCCCGGCCAGCAACTGGCCCTGTCCACCGATACCCTGGTGGACGGCGTGCACTTTCCCCATTCCTGCGATCCTTTCCTGCTTGGCCAGCGCGCCCTGGCGGTGAGCGTCAGCGATCTGGCTGCCATGGGCGCCGAGCCGCTCGCCTTCACCCTGGCGCTGACCCTGCCCACGGCCGAGCCGGCCTGGCTGGAGGGCTTCGCCCGAGGTCTGTCGCAGATGGCCGGGCAGTGCCGCATTGCCCTGGTCGGTGGCGACACCACGCGCGGACTGCTGAGCCTGACCCTGACTGTGTTCGGTCGAGTACCGACGGGGCAGGCGCTGACCCGCAGCGGCGCGCGCGCGGGCGATCTGCTCTGCGTCGGCGGCAGCCTGGGCGACGGTGCTGGGGCGCTGCCGCTGGTGCTGGGCGCGCAGCAGGTGCCAGGCGAGTCGGCCGACTATCTGCTGCAGCGTTACTGGGCGCCGCAGCCGCAGCTGGCCCTCGGCCAGTGGCTGCGTGGCCGGGCCACGGCGGCGCTGGATATTTCCGACGGTTTGCTGGCCGACTGCGGCCATATCGCCGCGGCTTCCGGCGTGGAACTGCAGATCGAGCGTGATCGCGTGCCGCTGTCGCCCGCCCTACGCGACCTGGCCGGTGAGCGGGCGCTGGACTGTGCGCTGGCCGGTGGCGACGACTATCGCCTGGCCTTTACCCTGCCGGGCGAACTCCTGCCGGTGCTGCGGGCCCAATGGCCAGAGGCCGTGGTAATCGGCCGCGTCGTGGCAGGGCAGGGCTTACAGCTGCTGGACGGCGAGGGCCGTCGCCTTGAGCCGCCACGGGCGGGCTATCAACATTTCGCACAACAAACATAGAGATGCATGGTGACTGAAGTCGTGAAAGTCGCGCCGCAGGTATGGCGCAATCCCTGGCACTTCCTCGCCTTCGGCTTCGGCTCCGGGCTGATGCCCAAGGCGCCAGGCACCTGGGGCTCGCTGGTGGCGATCCCGTTCATCCCGCTGTGGCAGATGCTGCCGGACTGGGGCTACTGGCTGATGCTCGGCGTGACCATGCTGTTCGGCTTCTGGCTGTGCGGGCGGGTGGCCGAGGACATGGGCGTGCACGACCACGAGGGCATCGTCTGGGACGAGATGGTCGGTATGTGGATCACCCTCTGGCTGGTGCCGGAGGGATGGCAATGGATACTGCTAGGCTTCTTGGTGTTCCGCCTGTTCGACATCCTCAAGCCCTGGCCGATTCGCTGGATAGATCGCCATGTGCACGGAGGCATCGGCATCATGCTGGACGACGTGTTGGCGGGTGTATTCGCCTGGGTGGCCATGCAGCTTCTGGTCTGGGGACTGGCCTGAGGCAAGGAATGCCCATGTATAAGTGGATGCTGGGACTGGTTCTCGGGCTGTTCGGCGTCTGCGCTCAGGCGGGCCAGCCTCTGCCAGATCATGTGCGGTTGGTCAGCGAGTACTGGGTGGGGTACACCAATCGCGATGGTTCCGGGCTGGCCTGGGAGATCATGCGCGAGGTGTTCGGGCCTGCCGGTGTGCGCGTGGATCAGCGCAATGTGCCATACACCCGCTCCGTTGGGCTGGTGCAGCGTGGCGAGGCCGATGCCTGGCTGGGTTCGTATTTAGGGGAAGTCCGTGAGAACGTCATCTATCCCCGCTGGCCCTATGACGCCGACCCTATCGTCGCCCTTGGCCTGGTCGGCAAGCCGGTGCCCGATCTGCAGTCGCTGAAAACGTATCGACTGGCGTGGATGCGCGGCTATGGCTATCAGAAGTACCTGCCAGGGCCGCTGGAGTTCCAGGAGATCGAGCGGCGCTCGGGCATTCTCGGCATGCTTGAGCGCGGGCACGCCGATTTCTACATTGATGCGTTCACCGAGGCGTCCGATGTGCTGAAGAGTGGGCCTCAGCCGGAACGCTTTCGCATCACGTCGTTGACCCGCTTGCCGCTGTATGTAGGCTTTGCCGATACTGCGCGCGGGCGTGCCCTGGCCGACCTCTTCGACCGACGCATGGCCGAGTTGGTACAGAGCGACAAGCTGCGAGCGATTTTCCACCGCTGGCAGCAGCCCTATCCGTTCGATGAGGACATGGAGAGACCCGATGCGTCGCCTTGAGCTGTTTGCCGCCGGCCTGTTGCTGGCCATGACCCCGCAGTTGCACGCCGAGCCCCAGGTGCAGGTAGTTGGACTTTTCCCCGGAGCGGCGGTGCTGCTGGTCGACGGCCACCGCAAGCTCGTGCGGGCAGGCCAGACCGGGCCGGGTGGCGTCAAGGTGGTGAGTGCGGACAACAAGGGTGCCGTGCTCGAAATCGAAGGCGTGCAGCGCAGTTACGCAATGTCGCGCGAATACAATCAGTCTGCGCCGACTGGCGAGTTGCAGAAGAACCAGCTCAGCATCAGCCGTGGTGCCGGCAATCACTACTGGGTGGCTGGCTCCATCGAGGGCCATCCGGTGCAGTTCCTGGTCGATACCGGGGCCACCTCGGTCGCGATGAACGAGGGCCAGGCCCGTCGCCTTGGTATCGACTATCGGGTGCAGGGGCGCCCTATGGTGGCCAACACGGCCGGCGGTACCATCAAGGCCTGGCAGATCAAGCTGGACAGCGTGAAGATCGGCAGTCTGGAGGTGCTTGGCGTAGAGGGTGCCGTCCTGGAAGGCGACTCTCCCACCGAAGTCCTGCTGGGCATGAGCTTCCTCAGCCGGGTGCGTTGGCGTGAGGAGAATGGCGTACTGCAACTGGAGTCCAAGCTGTAGCGACCGATTCATCGGCCCTTTCGATCCTTATCGCCGATAATTCAGGCTGCGCCGTGCGCCGCCTCGGCTGGTACAATGCCGGCCTTTTCTGCCGAACGTCCAACAGGAGCACCCGGTGTCCGTCGTCTTCGTCGCCGCCTCCAAGCTGCCCACGCCCTTCGCGGTCTTCACCATGCACGGTTTCCTCGACGAGGAGACCGGCAAGGAGCATGTCGCCCTGACCTTGGGTGATATCGCCGACGGCCAGCCCGTGCTGGGTCGCCTGCATTCCGAGTGCCTGACCGGCGATGCCCTGTTCAGCCAGCGTTGCGACTGCGGTGCCCAGCTCGAGGCGGCCCTGCGCGCCATCGCCCTGGAAGGCCGCGGCGTGCTGCTGTATCTGCGCCAGGAGGGCCGTGGTATCGGCCTGCTGAACAAGATTCGCGCCTATGAACTACAGGACGGCGGTGCCGATACCGTCGAGGCCAACGAGCGCCTGGGCTTCGCCGCTGATCAGCGCGACTATTCGATCTGTCAGCCGATGCTCGATCACCTGGGCATTCGCGCAATCAACCTGATGACCAACAATCCGCGCAAGGTCAAGGCGCTGGAAGGCTTTGGCGTACGTGTGGCCGAGCGCCGCCCGCTGGAAACCGGTCTCAATCCGCACAACCGCAAGTACCTGGCGACCAAGGCCGGCAAGCTCGGTCACCTGCTGGGCCTCAAGCACCAGGCGGAAGAAGAATGACCCGCGCCGAGGTGCGTCGCCGACTGGCCCTCGAATGGTGGCGCTGGTTCGGCTTCGCCCTGGCGCCGCTGTTCTTCCTCAACGTGCTGTTCGGCAGCAGCCAGGTGCTCGGCAGCGTGATGGAAATGCCGCTGTTCATCGCCGGCATGGCCTCCATGTTCGTCAGCCTGCCGCTGTTCTCGGCCTACAAGCACGCCCTGATCGCCACCGAGGCGGCCCTGGATGGCGAGCACGAACGCGAGGCCTGGCTGGAACTGGCCCGGCAGCGCCGCAAGGGCTTCCTCGGCGCAGGCCTGCCGGCCTGGATCGCTGCCATCGCCCTGTTCAGCGGGCTGAATGCCGTCGCGCTGATCCTCCTGTCCCTGAGCAGCGTGGTGCTGTTCTGCCTGTACCGCATTCCGCGCCAGCTTGGCTAAGCGCTTTCTCGTTGCCTGCCTGCTCGTCCTGAGCCTGCCGCTGGGGGCGGCGGAGCGGGTGGTCAGTCTGGCTCCCTCGATGTCGGAAATCATGCTGGAGCTGGGCGCCGGAGAGCGTCTGGTCGGCGTGCTCGACGGTGGTGAGCGTCCCGCGGCACTGGCTCATCTACCCTCGGTAGGCCGTTATGGCCAGGTGGAGCTGGAGACCCTGCTGGCGCTGCGTCCCGACCTATTGCTGCTGTGGCCGGACAGCGTGCCGGAGGCCCAGCGCGAGCAACTGAAGTCCTTTGGCATCCCTCTGTATGTCGGTGAGCCCCATGAGCTGCAGCAGTTGGCCGAACAGTTCGCTGAAATCGGTCAGCAGGTTGGTGTCGAGGCTCGTGGCCGGCAGCTGCGTGACGAGTTCAGTGCACGCCTGGCCGGTCTGCGCCAGCGCTACCGGCGCGAGTCGCCGTTGCCGGTGTTCTATCAGGTCTGGCACGAGCCGCTGTACACCATCGGTGGACGGCAGATCATCGGTGATGCGCTGGAGGTTTGTGGTGCGCACAACGTGTTCGCCGACCAGCGTTTGCCCGCACCGCAGGTCAATGTCGAGGCGGTGCTGCAGCGATCACCTGAGGTGATCCTGGCTGGCAGCGAAGGTGAACTGCAGCATTGGCGCGCCTGGCCGCAGATACCGGCGGTGCGGTTCGGTCAGCTGTGGACGGTACCGGACAAGGGCCTGGAGCGGCCCAGCTTCCAGATGCTGGCGGCCACCGAGAAGCTCTGCGCGCTGCTCGTCAACGCGCGCTAGCAATGAGGGGCATGGGGTCGCGCTGTCGTAGGGTGCGCACGGCGCACCCTACGAAGCGATGCTTTAGCGCTGTAGGCGAGCAGATGACCCAGAAAAAGGCCCCTGAAAGGGGCCTTTTTGCTGATCAGGGATCTACAGCTCCGGCGTCCAGACGAAGCCGAGCATGGCGCTGCGGCCTTCCTGGCGATAGCCGTAGCGCTCGCCTTCGTGCTCGTACAGGGCGCGCTGGTAATCCTTGTCCAGCAGGTTGTCGATCTTCGCCTCCAGCTTCAGTTCGCCAGTTGCCTGCCAGCTGCCGCGCAGGCCCAGCAGGCCATAGCCGCCCAGCTCGTACTGGTTGTTCGGATCGTCATAGCTGCTGCTCGCTGCCTGCCAGGTGGCGCCCACGGCGAAATCACCAAAGGCACGGTCGAGATCCAGCGTCAGCGTGCGACGCGCGCGGCGGTTGAGGGTATGGCCGCTGTCGCGGTCGCGCGGGTCGACGAAGGCGACGCCCAGTTGCCCCTGCCAGCCGAACAGCTCCTGCTGCAGCGCTGCCTCGAAGCCGTGGATGCGCGCAGTGGCGATGTTCTGCGGGATGAAGTTCTGGTCGTTGGCGATGGCGTCCTTGATGTCGGTGCGGTACACCGAGGCTTCCAGGCGCGTGCTCTCGGCCAGTTGGCTGCGCCACTGCAACTCGTAGCTCTTCGAGTGTTCGGGTTTGAGGTCCGGGTTGCTGTAGCCCGGGTAGTAGAGGTCGTTGAAGGTCGGCGCACGGAAGCCCTCGCTGTAGGACAGCACCAGGTCGTTGGCCTTGTTCAACGGTACGGTGAGGGCGCCGCTCCAGGTGTTCTCGCTGCCGAACTGTTCGTTCTTGTCGTGGCGCAGGCCCAGTTCGGTGGCGAAGTGTTCGCCCTGGTAGCGATGCTGGACGAAGGCGGCCTGGTTCCAGCGTTGCTGCTCGTCGAAGGCGGTGTTGCTGTTGAGCTGGTCCTCGTACCAGTCGGCGCCCAGCAGCAGGCTATGGCTGTCGCTCAGGGTCAGGGTGTTCAGCCAGTTCACCGAGTCACGATAGGTGTTGAATATGCCGCGCTCGTCGCTGAGCTTGTCCAGGCTCTCCTCGCGGTTCTCGCTGTGGCCGACTTCCAGGCGGCTGCTCCAGACATCGTTGATCTGCGCATCGAGGTAGCTGGAGACGCTGCTGACGGTGAAGTCGCTGTACGGGTCCTGGCCGACCGACTCGAAAGTGGTCATGTCGAAGCGGCCGAAGGGGTTGTCGAACTCGGTGCGGCCACGCTGGTCGAGCACGTTGATGCCGGCTTCGATGCGATCACTGAAGCTGTGGCTGAGGCTCAGGCTGAAGGCCTTGTTGCGGTAGGCATCGTGGTCCTGGTCGGAGTCGTAGGAGGTGCCGGTGCGATCGATGCCATGGGTCTCGTTGAGACTGCCAGCCAGGCTGAAGCGGGTCTGCTCGTCGCCACCGGAGATGCCGGCACTGCGCTGCCAGCTGGCGTTGCTGCCGTAGCCCATGCGCACGAAGGGTTTCAGGCCTTCGCTGGCGCTGCGGCGGGTGAATATCTGCACCACGCCGCCGATGGCGTCGGCGCCATGGATGGCCGAGCGCGGCCCGCGCAGCACTTCGATACGCTCGATCTGGTCGATGTTCAGGTGTTGCAGGTTGCTGTCGCCGGAGCTGGCGGAGCCGATGCGCATACCATCCACCAGCACCAGGCTCTGGGCCGATTTGGTGCCGCGGATATACAGGCTGGCCAGGCTACCGATGCCGTTGTCGGTGACCTGTACGCCGGGCACGCGGTTGAGCAACTCCACCACGTTGCGTGGTTGCAGGCGCTCGATATCGGCGCGGGTGAACACCGTGCTGGCGACGCTGCTGGTGCTGCGGGCCTGGGCCTCGCGGTTGGCGCTGATCAGGGTTTCGGACAGCTTCAGGGCCGCTTCCTGGTCGGCGGCCAGAACGGAGCCGCCGGGTAGCAGGGCGACAGCCAGGGCAAGACGGGACAACTTCATCGATCAATCCTCAAAAGGTCGGGAGACTTTTGAGGAGGGCAGGTGCAAGCGCTGCGGCGGCGGGCGTCGCAAGTGCTTGACGGTGATGCCCTCCGCAACACCAGTCGAATCACCATGCAGGCCGGTATCCGGGCTCTCGACGCACATCCGCTCGCCTTCCCGTGCAGCAGCACAGTGGCGTTCGAGCGGACGCCGATCAGATCGGGGTCGATTACCGTTGCGGGGGCAGCGCCGGGTTTGCTCGTGGAGCGCACCGGCTTCCCGTTTAATGCCGTGGTGACGAGCCGTGCGAGCGGCTCATCCGGCACACCTGGATGGAGTGCGCGCGACCTTAAGCGCATGGCTGGCTCAATTCAAGGCCGGAAATATGTTTCCGACCAGACCGTAGGGTGCGCCGTGTGCGTCGGAATACGTGGTGTTGCTCCGGCGCACCCTACGGATAGACAGCGGCTAGCCGCCGCTGGCATTCATGAAGCGCAGTACCTGCACGCTTGCGTCGAGGTTGAAACGATGCTGCTGCGGCTTGTGCTGCAGGCTGGCGTGCAGGGCATCGAGCAGTGGCTGGTCGTCGTCGGGAAAGCGCCGCAGCAGGGCGCGCAGGTCGAGGGCATTGTCGTGGCCCAGGCACAGCAGCAGCTTGCCTTCCACGGTCAGGCGCACGCGGTTGCAGCTGGCGCAGAAGTTGTGGCTGTGCGGCGAGATGAAGCCGATGCGGCTGTTCGGGTAAGCCGTCGGCCGAACATAGCGCGCCGGGCCACCGCTGTGCTCGGTGCTGTCGAGCAGACGATGGTGGCTGGCAATCAGCGCGCGAACCTCGTCGCTGGAACAGTAGCTTTCGCCGCGAGAGCGACCGACTTCGCCCAGCGGCATCTCCTCGATGAAGCTGATGTCCAGTCCGCGTTCGAGGGCGTAGTCGACCAGTGCCGGCACCTCGTCCAGGTTGCGCCCGCGCATGACCACCGTATTGAGCCTGATGCGGGCGAAGCCGGCGTCGCGTGCCGCCTCGATGCCATCCAGCACCTGGAGCAGGTCGCCCGTACGGGTCAGTGCACGGAAACGTTCGGGCTGCAGGCTGTCTAGGCTGATGTTGACGCGGCTGACGCCGACCCTGGCCAGCGGTGCGGCCAGCTTGCGCAGCTGCGAACCGTTGCTGGTCAGGGTCAGCTCGCGCAGGCCGGGCAGGGCGGCGATGCGCTGGCAGAGATCGACGATGCCCTGGCGCACCAGTGGCTCGCCACCGGTCAGGCGAATCTTCTTCACGCCCTGGCCGACGAACAGCCGCGCCAGCCGGTACAGCTCCTCCAGGCTGAGCGTCTCGCTGCGCGGCAGGAAGGTCATGTTCTCGGCCATGCAGTACACGCAGCGGAAGTCGCAGCGGTCGGTCACTGACAGGCGCAGGTAGTCGATGCGCCGGCCGAAGCCGTCCTGCAGGTTGCTCATGGGCCGCGTCAGCCGGGGAACAGGAAGGGATTCAGGCCGCTGCGGGCGAACCCTTCGCGCTCGACTTCGGCGTCCAGCGCCAGCGAAGCCAGGTCGTCGGCGACCACTTCCAGATCGCGGTCGCGATCCAGATAGAGCACCTTCAGGTAGCTGTGGCAGTCACCGCAGCTTTCGGCCTTGAGCGTGGCGTCCTTCGACTCCAGCGACCAGTAGTCGAGCTTGCCGGTTTCCTCGCAGTTGCTGCATTTGATCCGCACCATGTGCCAGCGGCTTTCGCACAGGCTGCAGTGCAGGTAGCGCAGGCCGCCGATGATCACGCTGGCGCTGGGCGATTGCGCGCACACCGGGCACAGCTGGCGGTTCTCGCCGAGGCCGGCGCTGGCGTGCAGTGGCAGGCGCGCGGCCAGTTGCGCCCAGTACAGCGACAGGGCACTCCAGAGGAACAGCGCTCGGTCGCTGCCGACCTCGGCGTGGTTCCCGGCGAGCAGGGCACTGGCCAGCGTCTCCAGCTGTTCGGGCGAGTGCGCGCGCAGCTGTTCCAGTACCTTGCGCACGGGGGGCGTAGCATCTGTCAGCAGCACATCGATGAGGCCGTGCAGCAACTGCTGCCAGTAGCGGTCGCGTGGCAGCGTGGTGCTGTCCAGCGGTGCGTGCTCGTTGCTCAGGGTTGGGCGGGTAGTGGCCGTGTCGGGCAGTGGCATCTGTTCCAGCAGCTTCAGCTGGGCGCCGGCAATGCAGGCAGCGAATTGCAGGTAGTCGGCCATCGCATGGCCTTCCGCGAGTGCCAGCAGGCGCGCCGCGCGGCGTGCGTATAGACCGTCGAGGTGGGGCAGCAGCAGAGGCTCGATCTTCTCGATGCCGCCGCTGGGCTGCGCCACCGGGGTCAGCTTGATGCTGCTCATTGCGCATCCTTCTTGCCGGTGACCTGGCGGTACCAGCTTGGATGATGGGTGCGCGCCCATTTGCGGCTGACGTAGCCGCTGGACATGCTGTCGATCGAGCCCTTGACCCAGAAAGCCAGGTAGATGTGGCCGATGATCAGCAGCATCAAGAGCACCCCAGCCAGAGCGTGGACGAACAGGCCGATGCGAATCACGGGTATCTCGAACAGGTGAGCGAACCAGGGTCGCCAGATCACCACGCCGCTGATCAGCAGCAGCGTGATCAGGCCCATGATTCCCCAGAACAGTACTTTCTGCCCGGCGTTGTACTTGCCGGTATCCAGCTCCTCGTTGTGCTCGCCCTTGAGCACGCCGCCGATGTCGGCGAACCACTTTAGGTCGTTGGCTTCGGGCAGGTTGTAGCGCACCAGGCGAATGAACATGAAGGTGAGCAGGACGAAGATCACCACACCCATGAAGGGATGGAGGATGCGCGCGAGCTGCGGACCGCCAAGCAGGCTATTCAGCCAGTTCAGCGAGGGGAAGAACCACGACAGACCGGACATCGCCACGAAGAAGAAGCAGATGACCATCAGCCAGTGACTCATGCGTACCGCATAAGTGGTGCGCAGCAGGGCGTTCTGTCGGTTGTTCATGCTTTTTCCTCCTCGGTCTCGTCTTCGGGCAGGGTCTGTGCACCCACGCCGACGTAGTGGAACAGCGTGCCGGTGAGGGTGGCGAGGAAGGCGGCTGCGGCCACCGGTTTGAGCCAGCCCTTCCAGCCGTGGATGGCGCTGCTGATGCGCGGGTCGGTGGGCAGCTTGTGGTACAGCTGCGGCTTGTCGGCGTGTTGCAGCACGTACATCACGTGGGTGCCGCCGACGCCTTGCGGGTTGTACACGCCGGCACCGGCGAAGCCACGACCCTTGAGCTCTTCGACGCGCTCCTCGCCGTAGTGCAGCATGTCTTCCTTGCTGCCGAAGCGGATCGCTCCGGTCGGGCAGGTCTTCACGCAGGCCGGCTCCTGGCCGACCGCCACGCGATCCGAGCACAGCGTGCACTTGTAGGCCTTGTTGTCCTTCTTGCTGATGCGCGGCACGTTGAACGGGCAGCCGGCGATGCAGTAGCCGCAGCCGATGCAGTGCTCGGACTGGAAGTCGACGATGCCGTTGGCGTACTGCACGATGGCGCCGGGCTGCGGGCAGGCCTTGAGGCAGCCCGGATCGGCGCAGTGCATGCAGCCGTCCTTGCGGATCAGCCACTCCAGGCGACCGCTTTCGTCGTTCTGGTACTCGTCATAGCGCATGACTGTCCAGGAGTTGGCTGTCAGGTCGACGGGGTTGTCGTATACACCGTGGTTGTGGCCGACCTCGTCGCGGATGTCGTTCCACTCCGAACAGGCCACCTGGCAGGCCTTGCAGCCGATGCAGGTGGTCACGTCGATCAGCTTGGCCACTTCGGCCTTCTTGTCGCGCACATGCGGCGCGGGCGTCAGCACGTTGGTGGCCGAGCGTTTGATGATGTCTTGGGATTGCATGGACATGGGAGCGCTCCGTTACACCTTTTCCACGTTGACGAGGAAGGCCTTGTACTCGGGGGTATGGGTGTTGGCGTCACCGATACGCGGGCTCAAGGTGTTGGCCAGGAAGCCCTTGCGGGTGGTGCCCTCGAAGCCCCAGTGGCAGGGAATGCCGACCTGTTCGACCTCCTGCCCGGCCACCTGCAGGGTCATCAGTCGCTTGGTGACCACCGCCTTGCCGCGGATGAAGCCGCGCTTGCTCGATACCCTGACCACGTCGCCGGCGGTGATGCCCCTGGCGGCGGCCAGCTTCTCGCTGATCTCGACGAACTGCTCGGGCTGGGCGATGGCGTTCAGGCGTGCGTGCTTGGTCCAGTGGCGGAACATCTCGGTGATGGAGTAGGTGGTTGCCACGAAGGGGAACTCCTCGCGCGAACCGAAGCTCGGCTTGTCGTCCTCGAATATGCGCGCCACCGGGCTCTTGCCACTGCCGCTGTGCAGCGGGTTGGCATCGATCGGGCTTTCCTGCGGCTCGTAGTGCTCGGGGAAGGGCCCGTCGGTCAGCGCGCCGAGGGCGAACAGGTGGCCGACACCGTCCGGCAGCATGATGAACGGGCTGACGCCGCTGTTCGGCGCTGCTGTTGGCGGGTAGTCGGGCACGTCGGCACCGCTCCACTTGGCGCCGTCCCAATGCAGGAACTCGCGCTGCGGGTCCCAGGGCTTGCCGGCTGGATCGGCCGAGGCGCGGTTGTAGAGCAGGCGCCGGTTGGCCGGCCAGGCAAAGCCCCAGCCCGGCGTATTGCCCAGGCCGGTGTCGGCGTTGTCGCGCCGGGCCATCATGTTGCCGGCTTGCGTCCACTGGCCGGTGTAGATCCAGCACAGGCTGCTGGTGCTGCCGTCGTCACGCAGGTGAGCGAAGCTGGACAGCAGCTCGCCCTTCTTGGCGATCGGGTTGCCCAGCTCGTCGAACAGGTCGGCCAGGGCATAGCCGTTGAGCTGCTTGGCGACCTCTTCCGGATGCGGGTCCTTCGGGTCGTGGTAGTTCCAGTCGACGTTCATCAGCGGCTCGGGACAGACCCCGCCTTCGCGGGCATACAGCTCACGCAGCTTCATCAGCAGCGAGCCGAGGATCTTGCCGTCGTGCCAGGATTCGTGGGGCGGCGTCTGGCCCGCCCAGTGCCATTGCAGCCAGCGTGCGGAGTTGGCGATCGAGCCGTTTTCCTCGGCGAAGCAGGACGAGGGCAGGCGGAACACCGTGGTCTGGATCTCGGCCGGGTTCACGTCGTTGAATTCGCCGTGGTTCTGCCAGAACGACGAGGTCTCGGTCTGCAGCGGGTCGATCACCACCAGGTATTTCAGCTTGGACAGGCCTTCACGCACCTTGCCCGAGGAGGCGGCTGCGGCGATCAGGTTGAAGCCCTGGACCAGGTAGCCGTTGGTCTTGCCCTTGGTCATCTGCTCGACAAAGGCCATCACGTCGTAGCTGACATCCCACTTGGGCAGCCAGTGGTAGCCCCATTCGTTCTCGGCGGTGGCCTTGTCGCCCCACATGCCCTTGAGGAAGCTGACCATGAACTTGGGCGTGTTCTTCCAGAAGTTCACCTGCTTGTCGACCAGGGTCTTCGGCGTGCGCTGTTCCAGGTAATCAGCGAGGCTCTGCTGATTCTCCTGGGGCAGGGTCAGGTAGCCGGGCAGCATGTTGTTCAGTACGCCCAGGTCGGTGAAACCCTGGACGTTGGAGTGGCCGCGCAGGGCGTTGATGCCGCCGCCGGGCATGCCGATGTTGCCGAGCAGCAGTTGCACGATGGCCGAGGCACGGATCATCTGCGAGCCGCCGACGTGCTGGGTCCAGCCCAGCGCGTAGAGGATGGTGGTGGTCCGGTCCGGTACGCAGGTGGCCGCCAGCTTCTCGCAGACGTGGAGGAAGTCTTGCTTCGGTGTGCCGCAGATGCTGCTGACCATCTCCGGCGTGTAGCGCTCGACGTGCTTCTTCAGCAGGTTGAACACGCAGCGCGGGTGCTGCAGGGTCTCGTCACGCAGGGCGTAGCCGTCGTCGCCCAGCTCGTAGGCCCAGGACGTACGATCGTAGCTGCGCTTGTCGGCGTCGTAGCCACTGAACAGGCCGTCTTCGAAGCTGTAGTCCTCGCGCACGATCAGCGGTGCGTTGGTGTAGGCCGTGACGTACTCGCGCTGGATCTTGTCGTGGCTCAGCAGGTAGTGGGCGACACCGAGCAGGAAGGCCGAGTCGGCGCCGGCGCGGATCGGCGAATAGAAGTCGGCGACGGCGGCGGTGCGGTTGAAGCGCGGGTCCACCACCATCATGTAGGCGTTGTTGCGGGTCTTGGCTTCCACGGCCCACTTGAAGCCCACCGGGTGGGCCTCGGCCGGGTTGCCGCCCATCACCAGGATGACGTTGGCGTTGCGGATGTCGACCCAGTTGTTGGTCATCGCGCCGCGTCCGAACGACGGCGCCAGGCCGGCTACCGACGGCCCGTGACAGAGGCGGGCCTGGTTCTCCAGGTGCACCATGCCCAGGCTGCGGGCGAACTTGACGTCAAGGATGCCGGTCTCGTTGCTGGCCGCCGACGAGCCGAGAAAGCCCGTGGTGGTCCAACGGTTGACCCGCTGGCCCTTGGCGTTCTTCTCGATGAAGTTGGCGTCGCGGTCATCCTTCATCAGCCGGGCGATGCGCTCGAGTGCCTGGTCCCAGGAAATACGCTTCCACTCGTTGCTGCCGGCCTCGCGTACTTCCGGGTACTTCAGGCGCTGGTCGCTGTGGATGTAGTCGATAAGGCCGGCGCCCTTGGGGCACAGCGAACCGCGGTTGACCGGGTGATCCGGATCGCCCTCGATATGGAAGATGCGCTCCTGCGCGTTCTTCGCGCCATCGCCGAGGCTGTACATCAGGATGCCGCAACCGACCGAGCAGTAGGTGCAGTTGTTGCGGGTTTCCTTGGCGCGCAGCAGCTTGTACTGGCGCGGCTGGGTCGCCTGGGCGACGCCGGGTGCGAAGCCCAGTGCAGCGGTCGTAGCTACCCCTGCGCCGACCGTACAGATCTTGAAGAACTGTCGTCTACCGAGTTGCATCGGTTTCTCCTCATCGTGCGGGCAAGGGCATATCAGGTTGTGGCTCCGCTTCTATTGAGCGGATGCTCGGGTATGGGTGGTGCGAGTGGTCAGCGGGCCCTCGGTGCCGGGCTGTAGACCCTCGGCGCATCGCGGTGCGGTGCGTGGATCAGGTTGAGGTTGTGCCGGCGTGCCCAGTCCACGGTCAGGCTGGTGGGTGCGGACAGGCTGACTAGCGTGCCGATGCCGGCGCGCACCGCCTTGTGCAGCAGTTCCAGGCCGCAGCGGCTGGTGACCACGGCAAAGCCCTGGCGCGGGTCGTGACGGCCGCGTTGCAGGGCGCCGATCAGCTTGTCCAGGGCGTTGTGCCGGCCAATGTCTTCGCGGCACAGGCTCAGCCGGCCCTGGGCATCGACGAAGGCCGCGGCATGCAGGGCGCCGCTATTGCGGGCATGCACTTGTGCATCGCCGAGGCGCTGGCGCAGCTCGGCCAGGTGCGCGGCGGGCGGCAAGGTGCTATCGGGCAGCGGATTGAGCGCGGGCAGGGCCTGCTCCAAGGCTTCGACACCGCACAGGCCGCAGCCACTGCTGCCGGCCAGCTGACGGCGCTGCTGCTTGAGGTTCCAGAAGCTGCGGCTGCTGATTTCGAGCTCGGCATGCCAGGCGTCGGCAATAGACTTAAGTCGAATATCTAATATTTCATCGATGTGTTCGATGATTCCGTTGCCCAGGCTGAAACCGGTTAGGAAGTCTTCCAAATCCCACGGCGAAGCCATCATCACGGCCTGATTGATGCCGTTGTAGCTGATGCTGATGGCGCACTCATTTGCTAGAAAATTGATTTTAATCAATGACTCGCAGCCAATTTCTACAAACTCATAGCGCTGATCTTGTGTCTCCGTAGACCAGATTTTGGCGTGGGGTGGCATCGAAAGAAACCCGAATACAGTTTGGCTCAGCGAAAGTTTATACCCATGGTTAATGTATGGCTAATCTAGTAATTCGATGTATTGGACGAAAGTAGCTATCGGACTACTCGGCTTGATTGGCCTTGTTTCTGGTGCGGCAGGTGTCCTGCCCCCAGTGGATGAGAGAGCACTACGGGGCGAGGCGGTGGTGATGGCCGTGTGGTGTGTGTGGCGGAGAGAGAGCGGGCAGTGGGGGAAGTCGGGGCCGATGTTCGGCCCCGGGGCTGATGCTCAGGCGCCAAGCAGGGCGAGGCGGGCGCGGATGGCGGACTCGATACCGGCTGTATCCAGCCCGCACTCGGCGAGCATCTGCGCCGGCTTGGCGTGTTCCACGTAGTAGTCGGGCAGGCCCAGGTGCAGCAGTGGCTTGACGATGTTTTCGGCGGCGAGGAATTCGCTGACCGCGCTGCCGGCACCGCCCATCACGGCGTTTTCCTCGATGGTCACCAGCAGCTCATGGCTGGCCGCCAGTTCGCGCAGCAGGGTCTCGTCGAGGGGTTTGACGAAGCGCATGTCGACCACGGTGGCGTCGAGTGCCTCGCCGACGCGCAGCGCCTCGGTCAGTTGCACGCCGAAGGCCAGCAGGGCGGTGCGCTTGCCCTGGCGACGGACCACGGCCTTGCCGATTTCCACCGGCTCCAGGCGCGGGTCGATCGGCGTGTTGGGGCCGCTGCCGCGCGGGTAGCGCACAGCCGCGGGGCCCGGGAAGTGGTAGCCGGTGGTCAGCAGCAGGCGAAGCTCGTTCTCGTCGCTGGGCGTGGCGATCAGCATGCCGGGGATGCAACGCAGGTAGGAAATGTCGAAGCTGCCGGCATGGGTCGGACCGTCTTCGCCGACCAGGCCGGCGCGATCGATGGCGAACAGCACGTCGAGGTGCTGTACAGCCACGTCGTGGATCAGCTGGTCGTAGGCGCGCTGCAGGAAGGTGGAGTAGATCGCCACCACCGGCTTGGCGCCGTCACAGGCCATGCCGGCGGCCAGGGTCACCGCGTGCTGCTCGGCGATGGCTACGTCGAAGTAGCGCTCCGGGAAGCGCTCGCTGAAGGCCACCAGGTCGGAGCCTTCCTTCATCGCCGGAGTGATGCCGACCAGGCGCGGATCTTCGGCAGCCATATCGCACAGCCACTGGCCGAATACGGCGGAGTATTTGGGGCCGGAGGGTTGCTTCGGCTCGGCTGGCGCCTTGATCGGCTCCAGCTTGGTGATCGCGTGGTAGCCGATCGGGTCGACCTCGGCCGGGGCGAAGCCCTTGCCCTTCTTGGTCACCACGTGGAGGAACTGCGGGCCCTCCAGGTCGCGCATATTGCGCAGGGTGGCGATCAGGGTCGGCAGGTCGTGGCCGTCGATGGGGCCGACGTAGTTCCAGCCCAGCTCCTCGAACAGGGTGCCGGGCACCAGCATGCCCTTGGCGTGCTCCTCGACCTTGCGCGCGATCTCCCAGGCGCCGGGCAGGCGCGAGAGGATCTTCTTGCTGCCTTCGCGCATGCTCGAATAGGTGCGGCTGGAGATGATCTTGGCCAGGTAGTTGGACAGGCCGCCGACGTTCTTCGAGATCGACATGTCGTTGTCGTTGAGCACCACCAGCATATTGGCTTTGACGTCGGACGCGTGGTTCAACGCTTCGAAGGCCATGCCGGCGGTCAGCGCGCCGTCGCCGATCACCGCCACCGACTTGCGCTTGCTGCCCTGCAGGCGGGCGGCGATGGCCATGCCCAGAGCGGCGCTGATGCTGGTGCTGGAGTGGCCGACGCCGAAGGTGTCGTACTCGCTCTCGCTGCGGCGCGGGAAGGCGGCCAGGCCGTCCTTCTGGCGCAGGCTGCCCATGCGCTCGCGGCGACCGGTGAGGATCTTGTGCGGGTAGGCCTGGTGGCCCACGTCCCACACCAGACGGTCGTCCGGCGTATCGAAGATGTAGTGCAGGGCGATGGTCAGCTCGATCACGCCCAGGCCGGCACCGAAATGCCCGCCGGTCTGGCCAACGCTGTACAGCAGGTATTGGCGCAGCTCGTCGGCCAGGCTTTCCAGCTCGCTTTCCGCCAGGCGGCGCAGGCCGTCCGGGGTGTCGGCGCTGTCGAGCAGGGGCGTGGCGGGACGCTCGCGGGGGATTTCGTGGAAGGTGGTCGGCATCAGGCGGATCGTTATAGGCATACAAAAGATGCGGCAGTTTACCTGAAGCGCCGGAAACAGCCCAAACGACCTGTAAGGGGATCAGTCCGCGGCGTAGTGCCGCGCCAGGAAATCCAGCAGTAATGCGTTGACCCGTTCGCCGTCCTCGCTCTGCAGCCAGTGGCCGCAATTCTCCAGCAGATGCTGTTCCAGGCGCGGCACCTTGGCCGCCATGCGCTTGAGCGTCGGCGCCTCGAAACGGCCGACCGGGTCGCGGTCGCCGAGCAGGAACAGGGTCGGTTGCAGCACCTGCAGGTCGGCCAGCGGTTCAGTGCGCTGCCAGTTGCGCTCGAAATTGCGGTACCAGCTCAGCGCGCCGCGGAAGCCGTGGCCGGCGAAGGTCCTTTCGTACACGGCGAACAGCCCGGGCGAGCACCAGGACGGCAGCGGCAGATCGCTCATGCCGTCGAACAGTCGGGCGCCGGCCGGCTTGTCCTGCAGCAACGCACCTTCCAGACCGCCGAGCAGCAGACGCAGGCTGCGGCCGATGTCGGCGTCCAGCTCGGCCTCGGCCAGGCCCGGTTGCTGGAAGTAGAGGATGTAGTGGAAGCGCCCGGCGTAGGCCTCGCGCATCATCTCGATGGCTGGGCGCTTGGGCCGCCCGCCGAAGGGTACCGACAGCGCGCCGAGCGCCTGCACCCGCGCAGGCTCCAGCAGCGCCAGGTGCCAGGCCACCGGTGCGCCCCAGTCATGGCCGACCACGGCGACGTTGGTCTGGCCGAGGGCATCCATGGCGCCCTGGATATCGCCGCACAGGGTCAGCAAGTCATAGGCGGCGGGATCGGCCGGCGCGCTGCTCTGCCCATAGCCACGCATCTCCGGAGCGAATACCCGGTAGCCGGCGGCGGCCAGCGCCTCGATCTGCGGGTGCCAGGCGTACCAGCACTCGGGGAAGCCATGTAGCAGCCATACCGGCTTGCCGTCTGCCGGGCCGGCGCTGTAGAGGCTGAGGTCGATGCCGTTGATCGCCAGCAACTGATGTTCGATATGCATGGACGTGCTCCTACCAGGTGTCGACGAAGGGGCGTTTCTTGCCCGCACGGGCGGGCGCTTTCGGCGTGGCATTGAGCCCACGCAGCAGCCAGGCGCGACTCTCGGCGGGGTCGATGACGGCGTCTATCTCCAGATAGCTGGCCATGTTCAACGCCTTGCCGTTGTCGTAGGCCTTGGCCACCAGTTTGTCGAACAGCGCCTGGCGGCTGGCGTCGTCCGGTTGGGCTGCCAGTTCTTTGGCGAAGCCCAGGCGCACCGCTCCCTCCAGCCCCATGGCGCCGAACTCGCCACTGGGCCAGGCGGCGGTGAACAGCGGCGAGTGGAAGCTGCCGGCGGCCATGGCCTGGGCGCCGAGGCCGTAGCCCTTGCGCAGCACCAGGGTGAAGAACGGCACGCTGAGGCTGGCGGCGGCGACGAACATGCGTGACACGTGGCGTACTGTGGCCTGCTTCTCCGCCTCGGGGCCGACCATGAAACCGGGCGTATCGCACAGCGAAACCATGGGGATATCGAAGGCATCGCACAGCTGCATGAAGCGAGCTGCTTTATCTCCCGCCACCGCGTCGATGGCGCCGCCCAGATGCGCGGGGTTGTTGGCGAGCAGGCCGAACGGCTTGCCCTCGATGCGGATAAAGGCGGTGACCAGACCCGGAGCGAACTGGCGGCGCAGCTCCAGCACGCTGCCACTGTCGGCCAGCAGCTCGATCACCCGGCGGATGTCGTAGACGCGCAGGCGATTCTCGGGGATGACATGGCGCAGCTCGCGCGGGTCGGCGCATTGCCAGTCGGCCAGCGGTCCCTGGAAGTAGGAGAGGTACTGCTTGGCCACGCGCACGGCCTCTTCCTCGTTCTCCACCAGTACGTCGATCACTCCGTTCGGGCCCTGCACGCTGGTGGGGCCGACCTGCTCGGGCTTGAAGCTGCCCAGGCCGCCGCCTTCGATCATCGCCGGTCCGGCCATGCCGACAGTGGCGTCTTTCGCGGCGATGATCACGTCGCAGCAGCCGAGCAGGGCGGCGTTGCCGGCGAAGCAGCGGCCGGAGACTATCCCTACTGTAGGGACCAGGCCGGACAGTCGGGCCATGGCGACGAAGGTGTGGCAGTCGAGTCCGGCCACGCCGACGAAATCGGTGTCGCCGGGCCTACCGCCGCCGCCCTCGGCGAACAGCACCAGCGGCAGGCGCCACTGTTCGGCCAGGCCGAGCATGCGATCGGTCTTCTTGTGGTTCATCACGCCCTGGGTGCCGGCGAACACCGTGTAGTCGTAGGCGATGGCCATGCAGCGCGCGGCCTCGCTGCCGAAGGCGTCGGCGTTGACCGTGCCGATGCCGGCCACCAGACCATCGGCCGGGCTCAGCTCCAGCAGTTCCTCATGCGAGCGACGGCGCCGCTGGGCGGCCAGGGCCATGGCGCCGTACTCGTTGAAGCTGCCTTCGTCGAGCAGGTCGTGCAGGTTCTCGCGGGTGGTGCGCTGGCCGGTCTTGCGGCGCTTGGCCACGGCCTCGGGGCGGCGCGCGTCGCTCAGACGCGCGTGGCGCTCCAGCACCTCGGCCAGGTCGGCGCGGATATGTTCGAGATCGACCGTCTGTTCGTCCTGCGCGCGTCCGCCATCGACCTCCGCGGGTTCGATGAACAGCAATGCCTGGCTCTCGCCCAGCGCATCGCCGGGGGCTGCAGCCAGGGCGCGGACGATGCCGCCGCGTTCGGCGCGAACGACGAACTCCATCTTCATCGCCTCCAGCACCGCGACCTGCTGGCCGGCGGCGACGCTATCGCCTTCGGCCACGTCCAGGCTGACCAGCACGCCGGTGCTCGGCGTGTTCAGCGCCAGGGTGCCGGCCGGTGTCTCGATGGCTTTGGTATCAGTGACGCTGGTGCCGGTCTGGGCGAAATAGCGGTGCGGATGGGCCGCGCCGTGGGCGCCGAGCAGCTCGCCCAGCTGTTGTTCGACGAAGCGCGTGCTGACCCGGTTACTCAGCACTTCCTCGCGCTGCAGCAGGTTCTGCAGCAGGTGCAGGTTGCTCGCCACGCCCTCCAGGCGGAATTCGCAGAGGGCGCGATAGGCGCGGCGCAGGGCGCCCGGGTAGTCGGGCGCGCTGGCGATCAGCTTGGCCAGCAGCGAATCGTAGGCCGGGCTCACCGGGTAGCCGGCGTAGCCGTAGCCATCCACGCGTAGGCCGGGGCCGGCCGGCGGCTGGTAGGCGCTCAGCGTGCCGGCGGCCGGGCGCGCACTGCCGTCGGTGTGCAGGGTTTCCAGGTTGATCCGCAGCTGCACCGCGCAACCTTGTGGCGCCGGCGGTTGCAGCAGACCGAGCTCGGCGAGGCTGGCGCCGGCCGCCAGGCGCAGCTGGGTGTGCAGCAGGTCGATGCTGGTGATCTGCTCGGTGACCGTGTGCTCCACCTGCACCCGCGGGTTGGCTTCCATGAAGAAGAACCGATCAGCCTCGACCAGGAACTCGAAGGTGCCGATGCCGCGGTAGTTCACTTCGGCTGCCAGGCGCAGAGCGCAGCCGATGATCGCCTCGCGCAGGCCGGCATCCAGGTCGGGGCTGGGGGCGATCTCCACCAGCTTCTGGTTGCGGCGCTGCAGGCTGCAGTCGCGCTCCCACAGGTGGCTGACCTGCGTACCGTCGCCTAGCACCTGCACCTCGATATGCCGGGCGTTCTGCACCAGTTGCTCGATATACAGCGCACCGTTGCCGAAGGCGCTCTGGGCCTCGGACTGGCAGCGTGCGTAGGCTTCGTCCAGCTCTGCCTCATCATGGATCGCACGCATGCCGCGTCCGCCACCGCCGGCCAGGGCCTTGAGCATGGCGGCGCCGTGTTCGGCGAGGAAGGTGCGTGCCTCATCCAGGCTCACCGCGCGGTTGATCCCGGCCACCAGCGGTGCACCACAGCGTTCGGCCAGCTGGCGGGCGGCGGCCTTGTCGCCGAACAGCTCCAGCACCTCCGGCTCCGGGCCGACGAAGGTCAGGCCAGCAGCCTCACAGCGGCGGGCGAACTCGGCGTTCTCGGCGAGGAAGCCGTAGCCGGGATGGATGGCCGTGCAGCCCTGCTCGCGGGCGATGGCGATCAGCTGGTCCATGTCCAGGTAGGCCGGCACCCCGCGGCCTTGCAGCGCCATGGCGAGGTCGGCCTTGCGCGTGTGCAGGCTGGCGCCGTCGTCCTCGGCGAACACGGCCACAGATCGGATGTTCAGATCGGCGCAGGCCTGGGCGATACGGATGGCGATCTCGCCGCGGTTGGCGATCAGCAGGGATTGAAACATGGGGTCACTCACTCGGTGTCGGGGCGGGCAGCGCCGGCAGCTCGCGTTGCAGGCGGATCAGGATGACAGCCAGTTGCCGGTATGCCTCTGCCCAGGCAGCCAGAGCTGCCGGGGGCGCAAGGTCGGCTAGCACTGTTTTCAGTGCATCCTGCAGAGCGCTGCCGAGCATGTCGAAGTGCGCCTCCTGTAGGCCGATATGCTGGTGTACTCGGGCAATCTTCGGCGCGTGCCGAAGGAAAGGCTCAAGGTTGTCGACGCTGGCTGCGTAGCTGGCCACTACCGAGGCCAGCGGGGGGAAGTCCGTACGCTCCAGCAGCGCGTAGGCGGAGGGGTAGTGCTGGGCCAGGGTGTCGTAGAGCCGCCGATTGATTGCGGCGCCGTGCTGCCTGAGCAGAGGGGCGCTCTGCTTGATCAGGCCTGCAGCGGGGGCGTCGAGCGCGGTACTCATGTGGGCTCCAGCCATTGTTCAAGCTCGTTCTTTTTCACCTTGCCCGTGGCGGTCATCGGTAGGGCATCGACGATGCGGACCTCTGGTACCTTGTAGGCCGCCATCACCTCCTTGCACCAGTTGATCAAATCTTCCGCAGTGGCTTCGCTGCCGGCCTTGAGTACGACGAAGGCTACCGGGCGCTGGCCGCTGACGGCATCGGCACGTCCAATCACGGCACTGGCCAGCAGGCAGGGATGCTGGCCGAGCATGGCTTCCAGCTCGCTGGGGAATACGCTCATGCCGTTGACCTTGAGCATTTCCTTGCGACGACCTAGGTAGCGGATGAAACCCTGTTCGGTGATCTGGCCCAGATCGCCGGTGTGCAGCCAGCCATCGCGCAGGGCGGCGGCAGATTCTTCCGGGCGTTGCCAGTAGCCGTGCAGCAGCGATGGACTGCGTACGCACAACTCGCCTTCGCTGCCCAGTGGCAGCAGGGCGCCGGTGGCGAAGTCGCAAACCTTGAATTCGGTGCCCGGTACCGGCAGGCCGACGAAGGTGGGGGCGCAGGTGAGGTCGAAGTCGTCGTCCTGCAGGCCGTAGGTGAAGGTGTCGCAGGTATGGGTCTCAGTCATTCCGAAGCTGAATTCGAACAGCGTGCAGCCGGTGAGCTCACGCCAGCGCGCACGATAGTCGCGGGTCAGTTTCTTGATGAAGGAAATGCTGCCGGTACGACGCAGGGAGCTGAGGTCGTAGTTGCTCACATCGGGATGGTCGAGGACCTCCGCGGCGCTGTCCACCAGCAGGCCGCAATGGGTGACGCGATACTGTTGCACCGCGCTCATGAAGCTCACCGTATCCCAGCGTGCCAGCAGTACCAGCCGGCAGCCCGCGAATACCGGGAACAGCAGTCCGGCGTTCTCGCCGGCGATCCAGAACTCCGGGAGGAAGTTGAGCATCACGCTGTCACGCCCCAGGTCGAGAGCCACCGGCAGGAAACTGGCACAGGTGTAGAGCATGTCGCCGTGGGTATGCACACAGCCTTTGGGCAGACCGGTGGTGCCTCCTGTGTAATTGAGTGCGGCGATATCGTCGAGAAGTGGAATGTGTTGCGGAACTGCAGCATTGCACTCATGTAGCGCAGGGTAGAAGTCAATGAAGTCGGCCGCCGCCACTTTCGGCGCCAGCAGCAGCTCCGGCACCGGTACGCTCGGCGTACTGGGGCGCAGCTCGGAAAGGCTGGTGGCCAGCACGTGCTCCAGGTTGCATTCGTCGCGCACGGCCTGCACCACCGGCAGCAGTTGATCGAAGCACAGGATGATCCGCGCGCCGCTGTCCTTGAGCTGGTAGCTCAGCTCCAGGCTTTTGGATAGCGGACTGACCGGTGCGTACACAGCACCGCACTTGAGCAGACCGTAGAAGGCGATATGCAGCTGGGGGCAGTTGGGCATGAACAGGGCAATGCGGTCCCCGGGCTGCACGCCGAGTTCGCTGAACAAGGCTGCACAGCGGTCGGACAAGCTGTCCAGCTCGGCATAGCTGAGGCTGTGGCCATAGAAGTCCAGTGCCGGAGCCTCGGGCTGCAAGCGAGCCCAGCTGCGCAGGTACTCGCTCAGTGGCTGCTCGCCATGGGGGTAGTGGGGTTGGCGGGATGTGTCTGCCGGCCAGGCCGAGGCTTGCAGGCTGGCCAACTGCTCAAGGTAGAGAGCTTGGTTCATTGCTCGGACCCTTTGGGTTCTTGTTGGGCGCATCTTAGGGGCAGGCGAGGTGCGCCAGAACTGATGCTTATTCATCCTCATATATGAATGCTATTCATGGTTTGGTTGGCCAATCCAGCCTGGTAGGCTTAGGTGTTGGTCATGGCTGTGATTAATCATGAATAAAGAACATGAATGGTCGGTAATCGAACGTATCGATCTAAACCTGTTTCGGGTGTTCGAGGTGATCTATCGCGAGCGCAATCTGACTCGCGCGGCGGTTGCCCTGCATCTGAGCCAGTCGGCGGTCAGTCACGCGCTGCGCCGCTTGCGTGAGCAGATGGATGACCCACTGTTCGTGCGCGAAGGGCGCGGCGTGGTGCCTACTCCGCTGGCCAAGCAGCTGGCGCCGGGCATTCACGAGGCATTGGGAGGGCTGCTGCGCAGCGTTTCTCGCGGGCAGCACTTCGATCCTGGCAATGACCGCAGGACGTTCTGCCTGAACATGCCGGAGCAGATGGAGCCGGTGGTCCTGCCTGCGATCATCGCTCATCTGAGTCGAGTAGCCCCGCAGCTGGAATTGCGCAGCAGCAGCCTGCACTGGGCCGATCTCAAGCGCGAGCTACTCGCGGGGCGCATCGACCTGGCCATCGAGATCGCGCGTCCCACCGACAATGAGTTGAGGCAGCACCTGCTGCTGCGCGACCCATTGTGTGTGGTAGCAGGCCCCGGGTTCAGTGGCGAGTTGAGCCTGCAGCGCTACCTGGCTGCCGACCATGTGGCCGTCACCTCTCGGCGGCGTGGCATTTGTGTGGAGGACCTCGCCTTGGGCGAGGTGGGGTTGGTGCGCAACGTTCGGCAGCGCTGCCAGCACTACCTGTCGGCGGCATTGCTGGTGGCTCAGAGTGAGCAGTTGCTGACCATGCCAAGGCGCTACGCCGGGTTGATCAACGGTGGGTTGCCGAACCGCTTGCTGGATCTGCCGGTGAGCCTGCCGCCGGTGAGCCTGAATCTGTATTGGGCGGCTCAGTCCGAGGGCGAAGCGGGCAATCGCTGGTTGCGTGGCCAGCTGCTGCAGCTGGCCGAGTGACAGCGGTCCGCAAACCGGGATCTAGTTGCGTCGCTCGACGATGTAACGAGCCAGTTCGCGCAGCGGTTCGGCGCTGTTGCCGAATGAACGCAGGGCGTGCAGAGCCTGGTCGCGCAGCTCCAGTGCATAGGCCTTGGCCTGCTCCAAACCGAGCAGGGCGGGGTAGGTCGGCTTGTGGTTGGCTTCGTCCTTGCCTTGGGTCTTGCCCAGGGTGGCGGTATCGCTCTCCACGTCGAGGATGTCGTCCTGCACCTGGAAGGCCAGGCCCACGGCCCGCGCGTACTGTTGCAGCGAGCGCAGGCTGGCCAGGTCGGCCTTGCTGCTGGCCAGGGCGCCGAGCTGCACGCTGGCTTCGATCAGTGCGCCGGTCTTGTGCCGGTGCATGATTTCCAGGGCCTGCTGGTCGAGTTGGCGACCCACCGACTCCAGGTCGATGGCCTGACCGCCGACCATGCCGGCCGGGCCGGCCGCACGCGCCAGGCCCAGGACCATGGACAGGCGTAGGTCCGGATCGGCCGGGTTGCGCCGAGCGTCGGCCAGGGCCTCGAAGGCCAGGCTCTGCAGGCCGTCGCCGGCGAGAATGGCGCAGGCCTCGTCATAGGCAATATGGGTGGTCGGCTGGCCGCGGCGCAGGTCGTCGTCGTCCATGGCCGGAAGGTCGTCATGCACCAGGGAATAGGCGTGGATCAGCTCCACGGCACAGGCGGCGCCATCGGCGCGGTCGAGGTCACCTTCCAGCGCCTCGCAGGCAGCGTAGACCAGGAGCGGGCGCACGCGCTTGCCGCCGTTGACCACGCTGTAACGCATGGCCTGGTACAAACGGGCCAGTTCGCTGCGAGGTGCGTCGAACAGTTCCTCCAGCGCGGCGTCGACCCGCGCCTGGCAGCGCTGCTGGTACGCGGCGATCATGCCTGCTCGTCCGCTTCGAAGGGTACTTCCTCCAGTTCACCGTCGCGCTCCAGCAGTTGCTGGACCTTCTGTTCGGCCTGGGCCAGGGCGGACTGGCAGTCGCGGGTCAGGCCGATGCCCTGCTCGAAGGCGGTCAGCGAGTCCTCCAGAGATAGCTCGCCGCTCTCCAGACGCTCGACCAGGGTCTGCAGATCGGCGAGGGATTTTTCGAAGTCGACGGCAGCTTTCTTGCGGGCCATGGGGCGGACTCTCGGCACAGTTGGATCGGAGGTCAGAAACGCAGCACTTCACCGCTGCTGCGGGTGGGGGCGACCAGCGGGATCTGTGGCTTCTGCTCGACCTTCGGTTTGACGGGCTTCGGTGTGGCCTGGGCGGGTTTCGAGGCTTCTGCGATCGGCTGGTTACGCAGCGGTTCGATGGCCTCTGAAAGGCGCAGGGCCAGTTGGCGCAGCAGGCGGCTCTGGGCCTGAACCTGGTCCGCCGTGCTACCGCTGTGAGCTTCCTCCAACCGAACCAATTGGCTGTCGCGCAGTTGGCCGCCCTTGTCCAGCAGGCGCCATTGGGCCTCCAGCACCGCAGGATAGCTGGGGCCGGAGTCCAGACGGATGATGTTCACCTGTACCTGTACGTCGGGTTTGAACTCGGGACTGATCGGCGCCAGTACGGTGCGTTGGCTGTCCAGGCGCCAGGCCAGCTGGCGCAACAGCAATTGGTCGATATCGGCGGCCAGGCTGCCGGCCCAGCGGGCATCGTTGGCAGCCATCAGGCTGCTGTCGCTCTGGCGCTGCAACAGGGTTTCATGCTGCAGATAGTCGGCCACGGAGACCGGGCCAAGCAGCACGGCCAGGCCCTGGCTCTTGGTAGGAATCTCGGCGTTGCCGTTGTCCAGCTGGTACAGCGGTATCGGCTTGTGCGCCGTGCAGCCAGCCAGGCCGAGCAGGCTGGTCAGCAGCAGTACGGAGGAGAGGCGCAGCAGTTTCATCGTTTCACCCGGGACCGCTACGGCGGCCGCAATCATGCGTCAAGGCTGCGTATGATCCGTCAAAGCGGCCGCGGACTCCAGTCCGCGGCGCTCTACGGCATGCCTTCGCGCTGCGCTCGGGCTCAGGCCGGGCTTTCCACCAGCAGTTGGTCGACCCGCTGGAAGCCGCGTGGCAGCTTGTTGCCACGGCGTCCGCGCTCGCCCTTGTAGTGCTCCAGATCGTCCGGCTTGAGCGACAGGGTGCGCTTGCCGGCCTGCAGCACCAGGGTGGCGCCGCTCGGCAGCACGGCCAGGTCGGTGAGGTATTCCTCGCGGCTGGCCACGCGCTCACCGGGGATGCCGATGATCTTGTTGCCCTTGCCTTTGCCCAGTTGCGGCAGGTCGGCGACCTTGAACAGCAGCAGGCGACCTTCGGTGGTCACCGCCGCCAGCCAGTCTTCCTCGCGGTTGGCCACCGGCTTGGGCGGCACCACCAGGGCGCCGCTCGGCAGGGTCAGCAGGGTCTTGCCGGCCTTGTTCTTGGCCTGCAGGTCTTCACCCTTGACCACGAAGCCGTAGCCGGCGTCCGAGGCGATTACATACAGCGCGTTGTCGTCCGGCAGCAGTACGCAATCGAAGGTCGCGCCCGGTGGCGGCTGCAGGCGGCCGGTGAGCGGCTCGCCCTGGCCTCGCGCGGATGGCAGGCTGTGAGCGGCCAGCGAGTAGCTGCGCCCGGTCGAGTCGATGAACACGGCGTACTGGTTCGAGCGACCCGGCGCAGACGTTTTGAAACCGTCGCCGGCCTTGTACGACAGGCCGGTGGCGTCGATGTCGTGGCCCTTGGCGCAGCGCACCCAGCCTTTTTCCGAGAGCACCACGGTGACCGGTTCGGTCGGCATCAGCTCGGTTTCGGACAGGGCCTTGGCCTCGGCGCGGGCGACGATCGGCGAGCGGCGGTCATCGCCGTACTTCTCTGCGTCGTCGAGTATTTCCTGGCGCACCAGCTTCTTCAGCTTGGTTTCGCTGCCGAGCAGGGCCAGCAGCTTGGCGCGCTCCTTGGCCAGCTCGTCCTGCTCGCCACGGATTTTCATTTCTTCCAGGCGCGCCAGCTGACGCAGGCGGGTGTCGAGGATGTAGTCGGCCTGGATCTCGGTGAGGCCGAAGCGCTCCATCAGCACCGGCTTGGGCGAGTCCTCAGTGCGGATGATGTGGATCACTTCATCCAGGTTGAGGAAGGCAGCGAGCAAGCCTTCCAACAGGTGCAGGCGCTTCTCCACCTTGTCCAGGCGGAACTGCAGGCGACGACGCACGGTGCCGACGCGGTACTGCAGCCACTCGGTGAGCAGGGTGCGCAGGTCCTTGACGGACGGCTTGCCGTCGAGGCCGATGACGTTGGTGTTGACCCGGTAGCTGGACTCCAGGTCCGTGGTAGCGAACAGGTGCTGCATCAGTTCGTCGGCATCCACACGGTTGGAGCGCGGGATGATGACGATGCGGGTCGGGTGCTCGTGGTCCGACTCGTCGCGCAGGTCGGCGACCATCGGCAGCTTCTTCGCCTGCATCTGCGCGGCGATCTGCTCCAGCACCTTGGCTCCGGAAACCTGGTGCGGCAGGGCGGTGACCACGATGTCGCCGTCCTCGACGCGATACACGGCGCGCATACGCACCGAGCCCTTACCGGTTTCGTAGATCTTCAGCAGGTCGGCCTTGGGCGTGATGACTTCCGCCTCGGTGGGGAAGTCCGGGCCAAGAATGTGCTCGCACAGCTGCTCGACGGTGGCGTTCGGCTCATCCAGCAGGCGTACACAGGCGCTGGCGACTTCGCGCAGGTTATGCGGCGGCACGTCGGTGGCCATGCCCACGGCGATGCCGGTGGTGCCGTTGAGCAGGATGTTCGGCAGACGCGCCGGTAGGGTCGCCGGCTCGTCGAGGGTGCCGTCGAAGTTCGGCACCCAGTCCACGGTGCCCTGGCCTAGCTCGCTGAGCAGCACCTCGGAGTAACGCGACAGGCGAGCCTCGGTGTAACGCATGGCGGCGAAGGACTTGGGATCGTCCGGCGCACCCCAGTTGCCCTGGCCGTCGACCAGGGTGTAGCGGTAGCTGAACGGCTGCGCCATCAGCACCATGGCCTCGTAGCAGGCGCTGTCGCCGTGCGGGTGGAACTTACCGAGCACGTCACCGACGGTACGCGCCGATTTCTTGTGCTTGGAGTCGGCGTCCAGGCCCAGCTCGCTCATGGCGTAGACGATGCGTCGTTGCACCGGCTTGAGGCCGTCGCCGATGTGCGGCAGGGCGCGGTCCATGATCACGTACATGGAGTAGTTGAGATAAGCCTGCTCGGTGAAGTCGGCTAGGGAACGGCGTTCCACGCCTTCCAGGCTCAAGTCGAGGGAGTCGCTCATGCGTGCCTCAGGGTCATTTCAGTGAAGTCGATTGGCGCAGCACCAGGGTGCCACCCTTTTGAGTGAATTCGAGTTGCTTGAGGGCGCTCATGCCGAGCAGCACCTCTTCGCCTTCCATGCCAGGCGTGATCAGCGCCGCCACGTCGCGCAGCTGGATGTCACCGAGCTGCAGCAGGTCGAGGCGGGTGCGCCAGCCGGTGACGGTACCGTTGGCCGTGCGAATCTGCACCGGTGCGCCGGGTTGCAGGCCGAGTTCGCCGGCCAGCTTCTGCGGTACGGCCACGGCGGTGGCGCCGGTATCCAGCAGGAAGGTCACCGTGCGCGTATTGATCTTGCCGTCCAGCACATAGTGGCCACCGCGGCTGCTGGCCAGGCGCACCTCGATATAGCCGTCGCCGTGTACCGACTGCAGCTGGCGATTGGGGTTGTCGCGCTGCTCTTCCCAGTTGCCGAACCAGTAGGTGGCCAGGGCCAGAGCGACTATCCAGGCCAGGATCAGCATCACGCGGGCGGCACGCTGGCCGGCGGGTCTGTCGCTCACGGTGCGCTCCAGCCGCCGGCTGGCGCCTTGAAGTGCCAGAGCAGTGGGCGGCGCTCGCCGTCGGCGCGGGCCAGGTCGTTGTTGTCCACACCCAGCCAGGCGCCATCCTTGTCCAGCCACAGGGCCTCGGCGTTGCCGTAGGGCTCGGGGTAGCGGCGCTCCTGGGTCAGTGCGGCAGCGGCGAAGGACCAGCATTTCTCTTCCGCACCGGTGGTCGGGCTGCGGCGACAGATGCGGTGCTCCAGACGCTCCAGGCTGAACAGTTTGCCGTCGAGGAAGGACAGGTCGCCAAAGCTGCGTGGGTAGCGCTTGTCGCTCTGAGGCGTGAGCGGTGAGCGCAGCTGGCCGGCTTCGGACATCAGGATGCAGCCGCCGGTGCAGCGCCAGCGGCCCTTGTCCTTGTGCAGCACCAGCAGGCCGCGGCGTTCGCGCTCGGCGGCCAGCCACAAGCGCTCGCCAGCCGGGTCGATGGTCAGGCCTTCGAGGAGGGCGTTGTGGCGCAGCAGCATGCCACTGGCACGAGCCTGACGGATAAGGCCCTCGGGCAGTGGTAGCCATTCGGCCATGCCGCTGGGGCCGACCTGGAGCAAGGCGGTGTGTGCCTCGCTGAGCAGGTAGCGATTGCCCTTGGCGTCGCAACTGATGCTCTCGAAGTCCAGCTCGCCGCCACGTACCTGATTGGCCAGCCAGGTACGCATGCGCAGGCCCCATGGCAGGGCGCTGGGCGGCACTGGCGGCGCGTCGAAGGTTTCCGCCTCGGCCTGCCAGGCGCCGTCGGCCGGCAGCAGCCGGTACAGGCGATCGTCCTCACGGTCGGACACGACCAGCCATTCCTCGCCGCAACGGGTCAGGCCGGACAGGTTGCCTGCCGCCATGCCGTCCACCGGGTGTTCGGCCAGCAGCTCCAGCTGAGTCAGTTCGGTCGGCTTTTCGGCGGCGAGGGCAGCGGAGGCGAACAGCAGGCCGGCGAGGGCCAGGCCCAGCCTCACGCGAGAACCTCCGCGAGGTTGCCCTTGGCTTCCAGCCAGCTCTTGCGGTCACCGGCGCGTTTCTTCGCCAGCAGCATGTCCATGATCTCCAGCGTGCCCTCGAAGTCTTCCAGGGTCAGCTGCACCAGGCGGCGGGTGTTGGGGTCCATGGTGGTTTCGCGCAGCTGCGGCGGGTTCATTTCACCCAGGCCTTTGAAGCGGGTGACCTGCGGCTTGCCACGGCGCTTCTCGGCCACCAGGCGATCGAGGATGCCGTCGCGCTCGGCTTCGTCGAGGGCGTAGAAGATCTCCTTGCCCAGATCGATGCGGTACAGCGGCGGCATGGCCACGTAGACGTGGCCGGCATCCACCAGCGGGCGGAAGTGGCGAACGAACAGGGCGCAGATCAGCGTGGCGATATGCAGGCCGTCGGAGTCGGCGTCGGCGAGGATGCAGACCTTGCCGTAGCGCAGCTCGCCAAGATCGGCCGAGCCCGGATCGACGCCGATGGCCACGGCGATGTTGTGCACTTCCTGGCTGGCCAGCACTTCGCCGCCGTCGACTTCCCAGGTGTTGAGGATCTTGCCGCGCAGCGGCAGGATCGCCTGGAACTCCTTGTCGCGCGCCTGCTTGGCCGAACCACCGGCGGAGTCACCCTCGACCAGGAACAGTTCGGAGCGCATCGGGTCCTGGCCCGCGCAGTCGGCCAGCTTGCCGGGCAGTGCCGGGCCCTGGGTGATCTTCTTGCGCTCGACCTTCTTGCCGGCCTTGAGACGACGCCCGGCGTTGCCGATAGCCTGCTCGGCCAGGAGCAGGCCGGTTTCCGGATGGGCATTGAGCCACAGGCTGAAGGCGTCCTTGGCCACGCCGGAGACGAACGCCGAAGCCTCGCGGGAGGACAGGCGTTCTTTGGTCTGGCCGGAGAACTGGGCGTCCTGCATCTTCATCGAGAGGACGAAGGCGATACGCTCCCAGACGTCTTCCGGGGCCAGCTTCACGCCGCGCGGCAGCAGGTTGCGGAACTCGCAAAACTCGCGCATGGCGTCGAGCAGGCCCTGGCGTAGGCCGTTGACGTGGGTGCCGCCCTGGGCGGTGGGGATCAGGTTGACGTAGCTTTCCTGCAGCGACTCGCCGCCTTCCGGCAGCCACAGCAGGGCCCAATCGACCGCCTCCTTGTTGCCGGCCAGGGAGCCGCAGAACGGTTCGTCGGGCAGGCGCACGAATTCGCTGACCGCGTCGACGAGGTAAGAGCGCAGGCCGTCCTCGAAGTACCAACGGGTGGTTTCGCCGTTGTTCTTGTCGGTGAAGGTAACCTCCAGGCCCGGGCACAGCACGGCCTTGGCCTTCAGCACATGCTTCAGGCGGCTGATGGAGAACTTCGGTGAGTCGAAGTACTTCGGGTCGGGCCAGAAGCGCACACTGGTGCCGGTGTTGCGCTTGCCGACCGTGCCAATCACTTCCAGGTCGGTGGCCTTGAAACCGTCGGCGAAGGTCATGCGGTGCTCGTTGCCGTCACGCTTGACCTTGACCTCGACCTGGTTGGACAGGGCGTTCACTACGGAGATACCCACGCCGTGCAGGCCGCCAGAGAACTGGTAGTTCTTGTTGGAGAACTTGCCGCCGGCGTGCAGCTTGGTGAGGATCAGCTCGACACCGGGGATGCCTTCTTCCGGGTGGATGTCGACCGGCATGCCGCGGCCGTCGTCGACCACTTCCAGCGAGTTGTCGTCGTGGAGGATGACCTGGATGACCTTGGCGTGGCCGGCCAGCGCTTCGTCGACGCTGTTGTCGATGACTTCCTGGGCCAGGTGGTTGGGCCGCGCGGTGTCGGTGTACATGCCCGGGCGCTTGCGCACCGGGTCCAGACCGGACAGTACTTCGATGGCATCGGCGTTATAGGCGTTCTGCTGGGCCATAAGCGTTCAGGTCTTCTTCAAAAGGGTGGAAAAGTCGAAATCGGCCCAGAGGGCGGGGGCAAAGCCGGCCAGTGCGAGGATTTCCGGGATGCGCTGGGCGAAGCCCTGGTAGCTGTGGTCGCCGCCTTCCTGAATGTCCAGTGTGCAGCCGGTGTAGAAGGCCTCGGCCTGGCGGTAGTCGAGGGTCTCATCCATGGTTTGCAGCCACACATGGTAACGGGCTGCGTCCTGCGGTTCGGCTGTCTCCAGCTCCTGCAGGGCGGCGACGTGATCAACGGTCAGCAGCCAGGTCTCGTTGGTGTAGTAATTGGTCTGCTCGACCTCCTTGCCACCGAACAGCCGGTGCGGGCGCACGGCCGGGTTGATCAGCAGGGCGGAGAGACCGTGCTGCTCCGCAAGGTGGGTGGCGTAATAACCGCCCAGGGAGCTGCCAACCAGCAAAGGCCGGCCCAGCTCGGCGATGGCTGTCTGCAGCTGCTGCATGGCCTGACGCGGGTGGTGATGCAGGGCCGGCACGCGCAGATGCCGAGTGATGCCGCCATGTTCGGCCGCCCTGAACAACTGGCTGGCCTTGGTCGAGGCGGGCGAGCTGTTGAGGCCGTGGATATAGAGGATGCTGGGATTCATGGAGCGGGAGGCTACAAGCTAGGCGGCCGAAGCCGCAAGCATTGACACCTCAGGTATAGGCCTGGAGTTGGTTTGCGGCCGTGCAGGAACATGTATATGTAGGACGGCACCCCGCGCACCTGAACGCCGACGATCAGTAGCCCTTGATACTGTAGTCGACTTCGAAGTGGATTCCGGTGACCCGAGAGACGCCTGTCTCAAGCTTTCCGTCGTTATGCAGGCGCAACCAGCGATAACCGGGGGCGGTGGTATCGACCTGGAATTCCTCGCTGCCGGGGGCGAACTGTACGCAGGTGGACGGCGATGCAAGAAGGCGAACGTTGCCGCGCTGCTGGTCGAACTCCTGGTGCACGTGACCCCAGAGCACGGCCTTGACCTGCGGATAGCGGTCCAGCACTGCGAATAGCGAGTCCGGGTTGCGAATGCCGATCGGATCCATCCAGCGGCAGCCGATGGGCACCGGGTGATGGTGGAAGCACACCAGATGGTGGCGCTCAGGGGCTTCGCTGAGGGCCTTTTCCAGCAGTTCCAGCTGATCGTCTGCCAGGTAGCCAGGTACTGCACCGGGGATCGATGAGTCGAGCAAGGTGATGCGCCAGTTGCCCAGATCCACCACCGGCTGCAATAGATCGCTGCCATTGCAGGCCTCGCGCATGGCTGGCAGCTCGTCATGGTTGCCGGGGAACCAGCGAGTGAGAGTATCGAGAGCGGCGGTGAGTTGGCCGAAGCGCTGGTAGGAGGCCACGCTGCCGTCCTGCGAGAGATCGCCGGTGGCGAGGATTAGGTCGATCTCCGGCTGTTCTGCTTGCACACGATCAACGACCTTGGCCAGGCTGTCATGGGTGTTCATGCCCAGCAGTTTGCCGTCTTCCTCGGCAAAAAGATGACTGTCCGACAACTGCACGAGCAGCACCGGGCGATCGGGGGCAAGAGACGACGGGCGCGACAAGGGCCAACTCCTGGGCGGGTTCCCAGGATTATGGTGGGTGAAACGGGATTAGGTAAACCCGGCAAACGTGAACCTGTCACATTTGCGCAGTTGTGATCACAGCACGGTGACGAGTTCGTGTCCGCAGGCGATGCAATGGCTTAACCATTCGCCGAGGAACAGATTCAGCTGGGTCTTTTCGTCTGGTTGGTGCATGGCTGCATTCGGGTAGGGGTAGATCCCGCGGAAGCGCCGGGCGTTTTCTGCACCTATTACCTCGGCCATGCGCGCGTCGTGGTAGGCGCGCACCTCCAGTCGCGGTGCCGGCAGCCATGGCAGGCTGTGCTCCTGGCGCACTTCCAGGGTGGTGGTGTAGGGGCAGTTCTCGGTAACGCGGATCAGCAGCACGCCGAGCAGCAGGTCGCCCTGGCTCAAGGCGACGCGGCGCTCGCCCTGGGCCACGCGCATATCCGGTAGCAGGCGCAGCAGGCGCGCATAGTTGGCTTCGCAAGCGGCCTGCAGTTCGACCAGGTCGACCCGATAGCGCTCGCGCAGCAGGTTCATGACCACAGCCCCCGCACTTCGGCGCGGTTCAAGGCCAGCCATTGCAGAGCGATGATGCTGGCGGCGTTGTCGATGCGACCGTCTTTCACCGCTTGCAGTGCGCTCTCCAGTGGCCAGACATGAACGCGGATGTCTTCGCCTTCCTCGGCCAGGCCGTGCACGCCACCGACGCCTTCGCTATCGCAACGGCCGACGTAAAGGTATACGCGTTCGTCGGAACCACCGGGAGAGGGGTAGTACTGGGTGATGGGCCAGAGTGCTGTCAGTTTCAGGTCAGCCTCTTCCTCGGCCTCGCGGTGGGCCACTTCTTCGGGTTGTTCATCCTTGTCGATCAGTCCGGCCACCAGTTCCATCAGCCAGGGATTGGCACTCTTGTCCATGGCGCCGACGCGAAACTGCTCGATCAGCACCACACTGTCGCGCTGCGGGTCATAGGGCAGGACGCAAACGGCGTCGTGGCGCACGAACAGTTCCCGGCTGAGTTGCGGGCCCATGCCGCCGGCGAACTGGCGGTGGCGCAGATGCAGGCGGTCCAGGCGGTAGAAGCCCTTGAAGCAGGTCTCGCGCTGGAGCACCTCGACATCGGCATTTGACATGCAACTCTCCCCTTTTGGCAGGGGCAGGCCCTGCGGAAATCCAGCCGTCTCGATCAGGCTTGTGATGGAAATGTGCGCGCCGTGCAGGGCCTTTGGCAAGGCTGTCGTTGCCGACGTTCGCGGCGCCAGGGGCAGCATTCCACCGCCCAGTCACGACAGTGTGACGTTCGATATGCCTAGCCGTTCGGCATTTATCGTAAATAGCAGTCTTTTTCATTGACTACCCATGAGTATACTCGGGCCGTCGGTATCGACTTCAACATGGAGGTAGGGGAAATGCGCGCTGCAGAGCTGATTGATCTGCTCCGGCAATATGACCCGGACATGGATATCCCGGTGGCCTACACCGACGCCGAGTTCGGTGAAGAGCCCCGTTTGCGTGTGGCCAGTTGCTACAGCGCAGGTGAAACGCGCTGCTACCAGAATCTGGTGGAGCAGGCGCAGGAAGGCCTGGTGGTTCTCGATCCATTCGGTCGCATTACCTACATGAACCCTTTCATGCAGCAGTTTCTTGGCTATTCATCGGCGGAGGCGCTTGGGCGGCCTCTGGCCCAGATGTTGTCGGCCGATCTGGTCGAGGTGGTGCTGATGCAGCGCCGAGAGGGACCATCCGCCGAGCGTTACCCGATGCGCATCCAGGCTCAAGATGGCCAGGTGCGCTGGGTGCAGATGAGCGCCACGCCGATTCCCAGCGCTGACGGCAGCGATCGCGGCAGCCTGCTGACGGTCACCGATATCTCTCACCGCGAGACCCACGCGCAGAAGCTTGGCGATCAGGAGAGCCTGGGGCAGAAGGTCTGGCGTATTTCCGAACAGCTCGACAGTCTCAAGTCCCTGCGCATGAACCTGCTGGCCGAGTTCGAAGCGCTGCAGGGGTCGCCGCGCATCGCCGCCACGCCCTACTGGCATCAGCAGCGCTACCTCTATCTCGTGCGTCCACAGAAGGATGGCAAGCGCGTACGTGAGTACATCGGTGCACAGCCTGAGCGAATCAACGAGGCTCTCGCCGCCGTTCGTCGCGAACAGCGTTATCAGGATGTGTTCCGTGAGCTGCAGGACATAGAGGAAAAGATCCGCACTTCCACCTTCAAACTCGACAGCTTCCTCTGGGAGTTGGCGAAGGTGCCGCAGAACCTTCACAAACTCGTGAGCTAGAGCCTGCGCGACCGGTTTTTCTCATGACGGTTCCATGACCAGCCGCCCCAATCCGGGGCGGTTGTCGTTTCTGTGCCCTTAATATCTGTGATCACATATAAAAATCATTTTTAAATCAATTGCTTATGGGTGTTTGTTGTTAATGACAGCGAAGGCCTTTTGGTCCTTGTTGTGCCATTAAACCGCTGAATAGGATGCCCGCCTCTCTACTCAGCAGGACGCAACGATGAGCCACCCACAGCAGCCCCCTCTGGATCACGACCAGTTCTATCGTGAACTCACCCTGCGCAATGCCGGGTTCATCAGTACCGACGACCAGTGCGGTCTGCGCGAGGCAGTGATCCTCGTGGCGGGTTGCGGCTCCACCGGCGGTAGCGTGATCGAGCTGTTGGTGCGCAGCGGTGCGGAGCACCTGATCCTGGCCGATAACGGCAGCTACGAGCTGAACAACGCCAACCGGCAGAACATGGTGATTGGCGACATCGGGCGCTCCAAGGTCGAGGTGTTCGCCGAGCGTGTGCGGCAGATCAACCCGCACATCAAGCTGCAGCTGCACGAGCGAGGTATTACCCCGGATAACGTCGAAGCCATGGTCGCCCAGGCTGATGTGGTGGTGGATGCGGTGGACGTCACCGGTCGCTCCGGGCTGGAGATGAAGTACCTGCTGCATCGCGTCTGCCAGCGCCAGTACAAGCCGGTAGTGTGCGGCTACGACATGGCTGCGGCGCAGTACATTCCTGTGTTCGACTACCGCAACCCGGACTTGGAGGTGCTGGGCAATCTGCTCAGTGCCGAGCAGGTTGCCACTCTCGATCCGTTGCAGGCCTGCACCTTCCTGATCCCCGTCGAATGCGTGCCGCTGGAAATGTACGCCGAGCTGGACCGCCACCTGGCCGGCAAGGACTACACCTCGCAGCTGGGTATCGCTGCCCACCTGTTCGGCACCCTGGCGACCGCACTGATCCTCGACCTGATCAATGGTCGCCCGGTGCGCGACGCGATCTATGTCGACGTCTGGGAGCTGGTCCGGCGCCGTGATGCCCAAGGCGAGCGCGACCATCAGAGCAAGCTGGACCAGGGGCGCCAGGCGTTGGCCCAGTGGCGCCAACTGCCACCGGATCGGCCGGATGCGTTCTTCCTCGAGCGCTCTGTGGCCCACTACCAGCCGCCGCAACTGGCGGGGCTGAGCGGCTACCAGCAGTTCTGCATCGACCGCCGTGCCGGCGTTGTCACCTACGCCATCCCCAACTACCAGCTGGACAACAACCTGACTCGCCAACTGCTGCGATTCGCTTTCGTCCACTATGCCAAGGTCGGCTTCATCAACCCTCAGGTTGCCGCTTATCGCCAGCTGCACGCCGAGCCGCTGGAGCATCTGGCCCAGGAGGACGTGCACATCGTTCTGGCGCGCGAGAGCGACCACCAACTGCTGGCCTATTCCACCCTCAAGGCGCCAATCATTCGCGGCAAGCGCTTCGATGACCCGCAGCGCCCGGCCTTCGGCGTGGAGACCGCCTTCGGTCGTGACCTCTACGACCAGGTCGACGAGCTGCGTGCCGTGCCGGTGGAGCAGGTGCGTGAAATCGGCCGGGTGACCAAGGCGCAGATCGGTGATCCGGTGTTGGAGGCCAAGGTCGGCCTGATGCTGCTCAGCGCCTACGGCAAGGTGCTGGGCAGCGCCGACAGCGGCGTGGTGGCGATGGTCGGTGACGGCGAGCGCCAGGTGACCCTGCGCAACCTCAGCTTCTTCGGCTTCCGCCCGCAGATCCTGCCGGCACGCACCGCCAGCATCCCGCCTCAGCACCTCTACGCCAATCGCTACCAGGGCCGCGAGGTGCATCCCTTCTGGTTGTTCCTCGACGCCATGGACCGCGAGCGGGTAGCACAGGTCGAGGGCCTGATCGAGCTCGACGGCGACGAATTCCTTTCTCAGCTGCGCGACATCAAGCAGCAGAACACCCTGCACATAGGAGCATGAATATGAACAGCACATGGAACGAGCAACAGCAGGCCATTCGCGCCCACTACCTGGAAGTCGCCCGCGAGCTGGTGCGTCCCACCTCCGCGCTGCGCGACCAGCAACTGGGCTTTGATCGTGAGTTGTGGCAGGCCCTTGGCCGCAGCGGCCTGTTCGGCGTACACATGCCTAAGCAGTACGGTGGCCAGGGCCTCGGTATCTGGGAGTTTTCTGCGGCACTGGAAGGCTTCTCCGAGGGCTGCCAGGACATGGGGGTGCTCGTGTCCTTCGTCGCCCAGGTCGCCCTGGTACAGTCGGCGTTGCTCAGCTACGGCAGCCAGGAACAGCTGCAGAAATGGCTGCCGCCGCTGGTCAGCGGTGACAAGATCGGCTGCTTCGCCATCACCGAGCAGGGCTGTGGCTCCGACGTGCGCTCGCTGAAGCTGGCGGCGCGCCGTGATGGCAGCGGCTACCGCCTCAACGGCCTGAAATGGAACATCACCAACGCGCCAGTGGCGGACATCTGCATGACCTTCGCCCGCCTCGACGAGGCGGGTGCCAATGCCATCTCCTGCTTCATCACCGAAACCGCCAAGCCAGGCCTGACGCAATCCGCTCCGTTCGAGCTGATGGGCAATCGCGGCACGCCGATAGGCAGTCTGAATTTCGACGAAGTGGCGCTAGACGCCGACAGCCTGATCGGCGCCGAAGGACAAGGGCTGCGCGTGCTGTATTTCGGCTTCCTGGTCGAGCGCATCTTCACCGGCGTTGTGGTGTCCGGCTGCATGCAGCCGCTGATCGACGAATGCCTGCAATACAGCCTCAAGCGCCAGGCCTTTGGTCGGCCTATCAGCGACAACCAGTATGTCCAGGGCCATATCGTCCAGGCCTACACCCAGCTGGAGCTCCTGCGCGGCGTCATGGTGCGCGGTCTTACCGAGCTGGAGCAGGGCCGCGACTGCTCGACCCTGGCCTCGATCATCAAGATGCTGGCCAGCGAGGCGCTGCACGAGACCTGCCTCAACGCCATGCGCATCCACGGCAACTACGGCTACCGCCGCGACAACTACTACGAGCGGCTGCTGCGCGACTCCATCGGCCTGTTCTTCGCCGGCGGCACCAGCGAAATCCACAAGCACGTGATCTGGACCAACCTGGTGGCCGAAGCCCAGGACGGCAGCAAGACCAAGGATGACCTGCGCCTCGACGCCTACACCCGCGAGAGCGAAGGAGCTGCCGCATGAAGACCCGCGCCGTCGCGCTGCTCTCCTGGATGCTGCATCGGCCTTGGCTGATGCTGGCCATCCTGCTGCTGGTCACCGCCCTGGCGGTGGTCAGCGCAGGCCGCCTGGAGATCAACAGCACGCCCTACATGATCGACAAGAGCCACCCCAGCCGGATGGCCGATGCCGACAACAAGCGCCTGTTCTCCAATACCGGCGAGCAGGCCTTCATCGCCCTGGAAAATCCGCAGGGCAATATCTTCAATCCGACCAGCCTGAAGCTGGTGGCCGAGTTGACCCGAGCCTTCCAGGCCATCGAGCTGGTGCAGCCCAGTGACACCGACAAGCTCCAAGCTCTGCGCCTGGACAGCCGTTTGGAGGCGGATGTCGAGGCCATCCTCGAAGGCGGCCTGACGCCGGCCGACCAGTCGCGCCTGGTCGCGCTGAAGCAGCGTCTGCTCGAGACCGATCAGCTCAACCACACCCAGGAAGCCTGGCTGGACAGCTTGCAGACCCGGCTGGTGCCGATCCGCAAGGTGCGCAGCCTGGTCACCATTGAGAACATGCTGACTGTCGACGAGGCGCTCGACGTGCATCCGCTGATGCCGCGTGTGCCGCAGGACAAGGCCGGACTCGATGCACTGCGGGCCGAGGCCATGGGCAACCCGCTGTTCCTCGACAGCCTGGTGTCGCGCGATGGCAGCGCCACCACCATCCAGGTCGAGTTCAACATCGCCCAGGACGACTCGCCGGCCATGCTGCAGGCCTACCAGGCCATCGTCGCGATCACCGACCAGGTGCAGAGTGACGACAGCCTGTATCTCAGCGGCCCACCGATGATCGCCGCGCAGACCGCGTCGAACATGGAGAAGGACAATCAGACCCTGCTGCCGGCCGTGCTGCTGGTGATCCTGCTGATCCTGTTCGTCAGCTTCGGTCGCCTGCAGGGCGTGGTGGCGCCGTTGCTGATCGCCATCTTCAGTCTGATCTGGACCCTCGGTCTGATGGCCGCGTGTGGCGTGAAGCAGAACATAATCACCTCGATGATGCCGGTGTTCATCATCTCCATCGCCGTTTGCGACGCCATCCACTTCCTCTCCGACTATTACCGCAACCTGCCGCCCAATCCGGATCGCCAGGCGCGCATCGACACCGCCTTCAAGGTGATGCAACAGCTGTTCTGGCCGATGTTTGTGACCTGCATGACCACCCTGGTCGGCTTCTTCTCGCTGGCCTGGACCGACGTCACCTTCATCCTCGAGTTCGGCGTGTTCACTGGCTTCGGCATCTTCTTCGCCTGGCTGATCACCATCGTTTTCCTGCCGGCCATCGTCATCCTGTGGAAGGCCGAGCCGCCGCGCCACGGCCTGCTGGTCAGCGATCGCCTGGACCGCATGATTGATCGCCTTGGCCATTTCGCCCGCTACGGCAAGCGCCTGGCCCTAGGCATGCTGGTGGCGATCGTGCTGTGCAGCTGGTACGTGGTGGAGAACCTCACCGTGGACAACCAGGTGATCGGTTACTTCCAGGAAGACAGCCGCATCCGCCAGGACGACGCGGCGATCAACGCCAAGTTCGGCGGCACCACGCCGATCAGCGTGATGATCGAGAGCGAGCAGGTCGACGTGTTCAAGGACCCAGCCGTGATCCAGGCGGTGGCGCGCATCCAGGACTACCTGCGCGAGCAGCAACTGGTTGGCTTCACCTATTCGGCGGCCGACTTCGTCAAGCGCCTGCACCAGGTGACCCAGGACGAGTTCGCCGCCGAGCAGTACCGCCTGCCGGATGACATCAGCGGCACCTTGCTGGCGCAGTACTTCCTGCTCTACGAGAACGCCAATGGCCGAGACCTGTTCGACGTGGTCGACCGCCGCTTCCAGAGCGGTCGGGTGCTGGCCATCCTGCACACCGACCGTTCCTCGGAGGTCGGCGCAGTGATGAAGGACACCCTGGCCTTCGCCCGTGACACGCTACCCGTCGGCATGACCGTGCGCGTGTCTGGTTACGGCGAGGTGCTGGTGGCCACCACTGACGCGGTGGTGTGGGGGCAGATCAACAGCATTCTGTCGTCGCCTGCGATGATCATCCTGATGGTCATGGCCATGTTCCACTCGATCCGCCTGGGCTTCGTCGCGCTGCTGCCGCTGTTGTTTACCCTGGTCGGCATCAGTGGACTGATGGCGCTGTCCGGCACCGACCTGGACATCGGCACCTCGATCATTGCGGCCATCTCCTTCGGCATTGGCATCGACTACGCCATCCATGTGATCGCCGCCATGCGCCACAGCAAAGGCACACCCCAGGAGGCCACCCAGTACGCCTTGCGGCACACCGGCAAGCCGATCCTAATCAATACCCTGGCGCTCGGTCTGGGCTTCCTGGTGCTATGCCTGTCGGGCTACGAGGCGCTGGTCAACCTGGGCTTCTTCATCTCCCTGACCATGCTGTTCGCCGCGCTGTTCGCCCTGCTGGTGCTGCCGGTGTTCGTGCGTACCCGTCAGGAGTCGCAGCCCACTGCGCAACTGGAGCCGGTCAATGCGTAAGCATCTGCTCTGGCTGCTGTGCGTGGCCCTGCCGGCGGGCGCTCAGGACTGGCTGGCGCTGACCCTTTACCCCGGCGGCGACCTGTATCAGGCGGGGCACCTGCAGCAACTGGTAGGTGCCACGCAGAACCTGTGGGAAGTGAAGGATGGCCAGGGACGGACGCCGATCCAGTCCCTGGACAGCCTGGCCAGCACCAACGCCATCGCCACCCAGGGGGACGATGTGCGCTTCCGCCGGTTGATCGAGACCCGTGAGCTGACTCCAGCTGGCCTCAAGACCCTGGCCGGCCTGGTCGAGACGCATCCGCTGCTTGGCCCACGCCTGGTTACTGCCCAGCACGACGGCACGCATTTCTGGCTGCGCCTGGCGCAACCCTACGCCAAGGCCGAGAAGGCCGAGCTGCTGCTGAGTTACGCCAAGCACCTGGCGGCGGACTTCAACCCCAACTGCCGCGTCGCCAGTGGTGCACAAGGGGCGCTGGAGGGCTTCCAGCTCAACGAGTGGACGCTGCAGGCCGAAGGGGCGGTGCCATCGCGCACCGCCACCCTGCAGGCGCTGCAGCAGGCCACCGTGACCCTGCGTGAGCGCAGCCTGCAGGCCTACTCGGCTGCAGACATCCTGGCCTACCTGCGGCAGGTGTTGAACGGCGAGTCCGGCCTCCCGGCCAGCGATGACGAGGTCGGCCAGCTCTACCTGATCGCCGAGAGTCTGCGCAGCCGCGATCTGCAGGACCTGGCCCGGCCCGACTTCCAGCGCCTCAAGGTGGTTGTGCTCGGTCGCCAGCGTCCGGACACCCCATCCCTGCCGGGCTACCGCCTGGACACCACGGCTCGCTGGTCATCCACCCCGAACAGCTACCTGACAGTCGACTGTCGTTAAGGAGTTTTCCATGCGTATTTCCCTGATCGCCCTCGGCCTGCTGCTGAGTCTGCCGGCCCTGGCCGAGGCTCTCGACCCCACTACCATCATGCGCACCGTGCGTGACCGTGATGAAGGCCAGGACCGTCGCTCCGAAGTGACCCTGGTGCAGACCATGGCCGATGGTTTCGTCCGCGAGCGCAAGCTGCTGATGCTGGAGAAGGAGTATGGCGAGGAACGCAAGTCCACCCTGTACTTCACTGCGCCCAGTGACACTGCCGGCACCGGCATCCTCATGCACAGCTACGCCGAGGCTCAGGCCCGTGAAGACGACCAGTGGCTGTACCTGCCGGCGCTGCGCAAGACCCGGCGCATCGCCACCAACTCCAAGGAAGGCCCGTTCCTCGGCACCGACTTCTCCTTCGCCGACATCGAGCGCATGCGTGTCGACGACTACCAGTACAAGCTGTTGCGCGAGGAAGAGTTCAAGGGCCGGCCTGTCTACGTGATCGACGCGCGCACCGCCGACGGCCTGGAAAATCCGCGCACTGGCTACAGCCAGCGCCTGGTGTATATCGACCGTGAGCGCAACCTGATCCTGCGCGACGAGTTCTTTCGGGGCGGTCGTCAGATCAAGACCTTCGAGGTGGTGGATGTAGCCGAGGTGGAAGGTTTCTGGACGGTCAACGAGTCGCTGATGAGCAACCTGGTCGAGGGAGGCCAGACCCGGCTGCTGCGTACCGCCGCCGACTACAACCTGGATCTGGCTGACCAGAACTTCAGCGAGCGCGCCCTGCGCAATGGGGTCCGCTGATGCGTGCAGTGTTTATCGGTCTGTTGGGTCTTACCAGCCTGCCGCTGGCCGCGGCGACCTTCAGCAGTCGCGGCTACCTGGAAGACAGCTACCATCATGACGCCACCGATGCCAGCAGCTCCGGCCATCGGGCCGAGGCGCTGCTGGAAAGTCGTATCAGCGAGGGCAACTGGACCCTCGACAGTGTGCTGCTCGGACGCTACCGCAGCCAGTATGACGATGCTGGAGGCAAGCTGGAGGATCGTATGGAGTCCGACCAGGAGCTGCGCGAGTTGTACGTCACCTGGGCCGGCGACAACTGGCAGTGGCGCCTCGGTCAGCAGCAGATCGCCTGGGGCCGCGGCGACTACTTCCGACTGGTCGATGTGCTCAACCCGCTGGACCTGCGCGAGTTCCTGCTGCCCTATATCGACGACTACTCCCTCGGTCGCCAGACCCGGCCGATGGCTGTGGTGGAGATCTACGGCGGCAGCCTGGAGCAGCAGTTCGTCGTCGCTCCCAAGACCAAAACCACCCGCTACGCGCCAGCCGGTGCCGACTTTGCCATCGCTGGCCGGCCGGAGGGACTGGCCGAGGACGACGAGCACGAGCGACCGGATATCGGCTGGCGCGGAAAGATGCTGGTCGACGGTACTGACCTGGACTTCTATCTGTTCGACGGCCTCAGTCCTGATCCTCTATACGTGGTGGAGAAGGGGCAGATGGTCGAGCAACAGCGCCGCCGTAGTCTGGTCGGCGCCTCGTTCGCCCGCCCGGCTGGCGACTGGGTGGTGCGCGGCGATCTTGTGTACCTGTTCAACGAACCGCTGCAGACCCCGGAAGGCGCCGACAACGTGCCCAAGTCGGCGGCGCTGCTCGGCCTCGACCTGACTCGCAACGAATGGACGGTGAACTTGCAGGCCACGGTCAGTCATCGCCACGGCGCGCCGGCCAGCCTGCAGCGTGAGACCGGTTGGGAAGCATCGGCGGCGGTGCTCAAGGACTGGTCCAAGCAGCGCCTCAACGCCGGCATCCTTTGGCTGTACAACCGAGAAGTGCAGAGCAGCCACATGGTCAAGGCCAACCTCGGCTACCGACCGTGGAACCAGTGGTACCTGGAGACGGGCTACATCGCTTTCAGCGGCGGGCAGACTACCCAGTACGGTCAGTTCGATAACCGTGATCGTCTCTACCTGCAGGTACGCCGCGACTTCAGCCTTTGAGAACCGGTTTACGATCTCCTGGTCGCCGGCCATACGGCGTTAAAAGCAGTCCGGGACGCGGCGTCTCGGAATGCCCATTTACAGCTCGTAAACCCGAATGCGGGCCCCGTCCGTTCCTCGGCGCTTTGACCCGCCGGAGGCTGTTACTGGCGTAGCGCCTTGTCCGGCTGTAGTCCAGAAGCTCGTAAACAGGTTCTGGGCGAGTTGCGGATGGGCTTGGATGGCAAGGCGCGTGCGGCGACAATGGCCGCGCGCGCCGGGAACGCCCGGCGTCGTGAATAGTCGAAACGCCCGTTGCCGTCCCGAGGAAAGTCCATGCGTCCCATTGCTGTTGCCGGCCTGCTGTCTCTCTCGCTGTTGCTGAGCGGGTGCCAGGCAATACTGCTCGCCGCCAAGCCCAAGTCGTCGGCGCTGCCCGTCACGCGTGACGCCTGGGAGCATCGCGCGCCGGGCTGCGAAGGCAAGGAGTGCCCGTTGATCAATGTCGACGTGCAGCGTTTCGACGAGCTGCCCGAGCTGAATGCGCGCATCGAGCAGGAGCTGCTCAAACTGACCATCGAGCTGCCGGGTGATCCGCCGTCGCCCTCGCTGCAGATCTACGAGCGAGAGTTTCTGGCCACGGCCAAACCGGGCTGGATGAGCTACCTGCAGGCCAAGGTGCTGGAGCAGCACGACCGCCTGGTGGTGATCGAGCTGTCCAGCTATCGCTTCACCGGCGGCGCCCATGGCATCCCCGGGCGCGCCTACCTCAACTACGACCGTGAGAAGGGTCGCCTGCTGAGCCTGGACGACCTGCTGCTGCCGGACGGAGAGACCGCCTTCTGGCAGCAGGCCGAGTTGGCGCACCAGGCCTGGCTCAAGTCCAGCGGCCTGGGCGATGACCTGGAATACCAGGCCGAGTGGCCCTTCGCCCGCACCGCCAATGTGGCCCTGCTGCGCGACTCGGTGATGCTCAAGTACGAGGTCGGTCGCATCGCGCCGTACGCCAGTGGCCATCCCGAGTTACGCATTCCCTACTCGCGGCTTAACGGCATCGTCAAACCTTTCTACTTCCCTGGTCGCGGCTGATCAGCGCCCGGCCAGCTTGCCCAGCAGCAGTTGCAGGGCGGCGGCCAGGCTCAGCGCCGGCAGGGTGGCGCCGACGGCGGGGTAGAAGCTGACCAGCACATGGAAGGTGGCCACGCCGCAGGCCCAGGCCAGCAGGCTGTCCCAGCGCAGCAGCGGCACGCTGCTCGGCAGCTGGCGGCGGCGCAGGACGAAGTGGTCCATCAGCACCACGCCGAACAGCGGGGCGAACACCGAACCGATCAGCAGCAGGAAGTGCTCGTACTGCGCCAGCGGGGCGAACCAGGCGATCAGGGTGCAGAGCACGCCGATTGCCAGCGCCAGGTGCTCGACCTTGAGCGGCAGCAGGGTGCCGCTGGAGACGGCGGCCGAGTGGATGTCGGCGAAGGCCTTCTCCGACTCGTCGAGCAGGATCAGCAGCAGCGGGATACCCATGCCAGCACCGGCCAGGGCCAGCAGCAGGCTGTTGGCCTCTTCCGGTGCAGCGAAGGCCAGGGTGTAGGCCACGCCCAGGCTCATCAACCACAGGCAGCCGACGAAGAAGCCCAGCGCCGCGCCGGCGAATATGCCGCCAGCACGCTTGCCGAAGCGCGAGTAGTCGGCGATCAGCGGCAGCCAGGACAGCGGCATGGCGATGGCCAGGTCGAAGCCCAGGGCGAAGCTCATCGAACCATCACCCGGGCGAGCCCACAGTGCGGCCATGTCGGCCTTGGCGAACAGGTTCCAGGTCAGCCAGGCGCAGGCGCCGAGCAGTAGCCAGATGCCCCACTGGCGCAACACGCGACGAACGAAGGCCAGCGGGCCGGCCACTGCCAGCAGGGTGGCCAGGGCGCCGAACACCAGGGTCCACAGGGTGGCGTTGATCCAGGCGCTGTCCGCGCCCAGGTACTTGCCGACCAGCAGGCTGGCGGCGTCACGCATGACGATGATCTCGAACGCGCCCCAGCCGATCAGCTGCAGCAGGTTGAGCAGTGCCGGTAGGGTTGCGCCGTGGCGGCCGAGGCTGAGGCGCAGGGCAGCCATCGAGGCCATGCCGGTGTCGCTGCCGATCACACCTACCGCGCCGAGCAGCAGGGCGCCGAGCGCCACGCCGAGCACGATGGCCAGCAGGGCGCCGGCCAGGCCCAGGCCTGGCGCGAGCAGGGCGCCGGCCTGCAGCACCATCAGGCCCATGCCGAGGGAGAACCACAGCACGAGCAGGTCGCGGGCGCTAAAGGCGCGTTCGGTCAGCGGCACGGCGAGGTTGGGTGAATAGTTGGGCGTGTTCACTTCGTTATTATTCTCTGCAGGGGAATAAACAGGCCCCGAGAACTGCGCGGGGCCTGGCAAGGGCAGGGCTCAGACCTGCTTGTAGATCACCGCACCTTCGTCCTTGAAGCGTTCGGCCTGTTCGGCGAAACCGGCCTCGATGGCCTTCTGTTCGTCGGTCAGGCCGTTTTCCTTGGCGTAGTCGCGCACTTCCTGGGTGATCTTCATCGAGCAGAACTTCGGCCCGCACATGGAGCAGAAGTGCGCCACCTTGGCCGAATCCTTCGGCAGGGTTTCGTCGTGGAAGGCACGGGCGGTGTCCGGGTCGAGGCCGAGGTTGAACTGGTCTTCCCAGCGGAACTCGAAGCGCGCCTTGGACAGGGCGTTGTCGCGGATCTGCGCGCCCGGGTGACCCTTGGCGAGGTCGGCGGCGTGGGCGGCGATCTTGTAGGTGATGATCCCGGTCTTCACGTCATCCTTGTTCGGCAGGCCCAGGTGTTCCTTGGGCGTGACGTAGCAGAGCATGGCGCAACCGAACCAGCCGATCATGGCGGCGCCGATGCCCGAGGTGATGTGGTCGTAGCCCGGCGCGATATCGGTGGTCAGCGGGCCGAGGGTGTAGAACGGCGCCTCGTCGCAGCACTCCAGCTGCTTGTCCATGTTCTCCTTGATGAGCTGCATGGGCACGTGGCCGGGGCCTTCGATCATGCACTGCACGTCGTGCTTCCAGGCGATCTTGGTCAGCTCGCCGAGGGTCTCCAGCTCACCGAACTGCGCGGCGTCGTTGGCGTCGGCGATGGAGCCCGGACGCAGGCCGTCGCCCAGCGAGAAGCTGACGTCGTAGGCCTTCATGATTTCGCAGATTTCCTCGAAGTTCGTATAGAGGAAATTCTCCTTATGGTGCGCCAGGCACCACTTGGCCATGATCGAACCACCGCGCGAGACGATGCCGGTGACCCGCTTGGCGGTCAGCGGTACATAGCGCAGCAGCACGCCGGCGTGGATGGTGAAGTAGTCCACGCCTTGTTCGGCCTGCTCGATCAGGGTGTCGCGGAACAGCTCCCAGGTCAGGTCCTCGGCGATGCCGTTGACCTTTTCCAGGGCCTGGTAGATCGGCACCGTGCCGATCGGCACTGGCGAGTTGCGGATGATCCACTCGCGGGTCTCGTGAATGTGCTTGCCGGTGGACAGGTCCATCACCGTGTCCGAGCCCCAGCGGATGCCCCAGGTCAGCTTGGCCACTTCTTCTTCAATGGAGGAACCCAAAGCCGAGTTGCCGATATTGCCGTTGATCTTCACCAGGAAGTTGCGGCCGATGATCATCGGCTCCAGCTCCACGTGGTTGATGTTGGCCGGGATGATGGCGCGGCCGCGGGCGACTTCCTCGCGCACGAACTCGGCGGTGATCTCTTTCGGGATCGAGGCGCCGAAGCTCTGGCCTCCGTGTTGCTCCTTGAGCAGGCCGGCTTCGCGGGCCTCGGCCAGCTTCATGTTCTCGCGGATGGCGACGTATTCCATCTCGGGCGTGATGATGCCTTGGCGGGCGTAGTGCATCTGGCTGACGTTCTTGCCGGCCTTGGCGCGGCGCGGGTTGCGCACGTGGGCGAAGCGCATGGCGGTCAGCTCGGCGTCGTTCAGGCGGCGCTGGCCGAACTCGGAGGACAGGCCGTCGAGGCGTTCGGTGTCGCCACGATCATCGATCCAGGCGCTGCGCACATCGGCCAGGCCCTGGCGCACATCGATCTGCACGTTCGGGTCGGTGTAGGGGCCGGAGGTGTCGTAGACGGTGACCGGTGGGTTGATCTCGCCGCCGAAGGCGGTGGGGGTGACGTCCAGGCTGATCTCGCGCATCGGCACGCGGATGTCCGGGCGCGAGCCCTGTACATAGACCTTCTGCGAGCGCGGGAAGGGCTGCACGGACTGTTGGTCGACGCGGGCGCTTTCGCTCAGGTGTACTTGTTGTTTGCTGCTCATCGGCTCGGCTCCTTGCGGGATGTCGGAGCGAACCTGATGACGGAAGGCGCGCCATGACTGGCGCGAGAGAACTCGCCGAATGGCGAGGACATCTTGTTCCCTACGCAGGCGTTAACCTGATCAGGTTCAACGGGATCCGGAACTATCCGATCTCAGCCCACGACTCTGGGCACCCCGACAAGAACAGTCGGCAGTCTAATCAAGGTTGACCCAGAACAACAATCGGAGCCGGCGGCCGGCCAGGCATTTCGTCGGGAATCCCCAGGCCTGAGCGGTGCGGCAGTGGCATTGTTGCGAGCAAGCAACAAAGCTTGTCGAAAACCGGCCTGCCGTTGCGTTGCGCCCGCCTTGACCGCCGCCAGCCGCAGCCTTAGCCTTGCCCGATTCCTCTCCCCGTATCTAGGACTGATCATGCTACGCAGACTCTCTCTGGCGCTCGCAGTAGCTGCTGCCACTTCAGGAATGGCCTGGGCTGAAGACGCTCCCCTGGCGACCAAGACCGACTTGGTCACCGTCTACAACGAGGCGGTGAAGAACAACGCCGACCTGGCTGCCGCTCGTGCCAATTACTCCGCCATCAGCGAAGTGGTGCCGCAGGCTCGTGCCGGCTTGCTGCCCAATCTTTCCGCCGGTGCCGATTCGATGAACACCGAGACCGACGTGGATACCCGCGCCGGCAACGTAAGCGCCTCACGCAGCGGCCTGTCCTACCGCGCCAGCTTGAATCAGCCACTGTTCCGCGCCGACCGCTGGTTCCAGTTCCAGGCGGCCAAGGCCACTGATCAACAGTACGCTTTGCAGCTCTCCGCTACCGAGCAGAACCTGATCCTGCAGAGCGCCGAGACCTACTTCGCTGTGCTGCGCGCCCAAGACACTCTGGCCTCGACCAAAGCCGAGGAAGCGGCGTTCAAGCGCCAGCTGGATCAGGCCAACGAGCGCTTCGACGTGGGCCTGTCGGACAAGACCGATGTGCTTGAGGCCCAGGCTGGCTACGACACCGCCCGTGCCAACCGCATCCTGGCTCAGCGTGCCGTGGAGGACTCCTTCCAGGCGCTGGTCACCCTGACCAATCGCGAGTACGCGTCCATAGAGGGCATCCTGCACACGCTGCCGGTGCTGGCGCCGACGCCGAACGACGCCAAGGCCTGGGTTGATACCGCCGCCCAGCAGAACCTCAACCTGCAGGCCAGCAACTACGCGGTGGATGCTGCCGAAGAGACTCTGCGTCAGAACAAGGCTGGCCATGCGCCGACCTTGGACGCCGTGGCTCAGTATCAGAAGGGGGACAACGACTCCCTCGGCTTCACCAACAACGATCTGTCCTCACCCTATAACGGCGATGCCGAACAGACCAGCATCGGCCTGCAGCTGAACATCCCGATCTACAGCGGCGGCCTGACCAGCTCCCAGGTGCGCGAGGCCTACCATCGCCTGACCCAGAGCGAACAGGAGCGCGAAAGCCTGCGCCGCCAGGTCGTGGAAAACACCCGTAACCTGCACCGTGCGGTGAATACCGACGTGGAAACCGTGCAAGCGCGCCGCCAGTCGATCATCTCCAACCAGAGCGCCCTGGAGGCCACCGAGATTGGCTACCAGGTCGGTACACGTAACATCGTCGACGTGCTCGATGCCCAGCGCCAGCTATACAGTTCGGTGCGCAACTACAACGATGCCCGCTACGATTACATCCTCAATAACCTGCGTCTGAAACAGGCCGCCGGAACGCTGGCACCGACCGATCTGGAAGCTCTGTCCAGCTTCCTCAAGCCGGATTACAACCCAGACCAGGACTTCCTGCCTCCGGATCTGGCCAAGGCTGCGGAATCTCAGCTTAGGGGCAACCCGGAGTACTGATCGACACGCGAAATCGAAGCCCCGCATCTGCGGGGCTTTTTTTTATGCTGGCATTTGGCCTATACCTTGCTTAGCTACAGCTTTGCTGAGCGCGGCCGATGCAATTGGCATCAGGTCGCCTGACCGGAAGGAGTTTCGTTGTGTCCGTTCTGTTCTCGCTGTTGCGCAGTCGGTTGCTGCGCCCCGTATTCATTGCCCTCGGGCTCGCCATGCTGGCGCAGGTCGGCATCGCCGTCTGGCTGACGCGCGCCACTGTCGATAGCCTGGTCAACGACTTGACCCAGCGTCTGGGGGGCGAGAGCCAGCGCCTTGCCGACGAGTTGGGCAGTGCCGAGGATGAGATGCGCGCCGGCCTGGCTGCGCTCTCCACCAATACTCGCCAGCGCCTTTCCGGTGGACTGACAGGTCAGCTCAAGGATGAACAGACGCAGTTGCGCCAGGTGCTGGAAGAGAATCTCAAGCAGTCGGGCAGCTCCATCGCTCAGTTGCTCGCTGGTGTTGCACCCAAGGCCATCTGGGACAACGACGCCCCGGCTTTGACCGCACTGACTCGTATTGTCCAGCGTGATCCGGCCGTGCTTTTCGCCGTGTTCTACGACGCTCAGGGGCAGCGTCTGACGCGCAACTTCAACCGCAGCAATCCGCGCGTGCGCGAGTTGGTGGCGGTGGGGCAGGGAGATACTGCGCTGGCCAAGTTGGTTGACGCTGCTTCACGTGATCCCAAGGTGCATCTGGTCGAGGTGGAGATCAATCCAATGGGGGCGCCCATCGGCAAGGTGCAACTGGGCATGTCGCTGGACGGCGTGGAGCAGGAGTTGACCGCGCTGGATGCTCGTTTCGCCACCCTGGTCGGCAGCGCGGGCGAGCTGGTGGATAAGAGTCTCTCCGGCGCAGCCCAAGACAGCACTCAGGCCCTGCAGCAACGCCTGCAGCTGGCTGAGCAGGCTACCACCGACATGGCGCGCAACGGCAGCGAGACTGTGCAGCAGGCTGCCGAAAGCCTGCGCTGGCGAATTGCGAGTGGCCTGCTGGTGGTCGGTCTGCTGACCCTGGCCGTTGTGGCCTTGGTGCTTGGCTGGCGTGTGCTCAGTCGCCTGCAGCTGTTGATCGCCGCGCTCAAGGACCTGGCTGCCGGCGAGGGGGATCTGACTCGCCGGGTACAGTTGGACAGCAACGACGAGGTCGGCGAGATGGCCGATGCGGTCAACCGGTTCATCGCCAAGCTGCAACCCATCGTCCGCGAAGCGGGTGAAGTGGCACAGCGCACCGGTGAGGAGATTCGCAGCCTGGCCCAGCGTAGCGCTGCGGCTGAAGCGGCGGCTGGGCGCCAGCGCGATGAGGTGGCTGGCAGCCTGCAAGCACTGGAGGAGATGGCGGCGGCGGCCCAGGCCGAGAGCCGGGCCATGCATGATGCTCAGCAGCGTGTCGCGGCGATCCGCCAGGCGGCCCATGAGAATGCCGCTATCGCCAGCAAGGTCGGCAGCCTGATCGAGGCGCTGGTGGCGCGGGTCGACAGCGGCTCGGCGGTAATCGAGAAGCTGGCCAAGCAGAGTGAGCAGATCGAGGTGGTGCTGACGGTTATCCAGTCCATCGCCGAGCAGACCAACCTGCTGGCCTTGAATGCGGCTATCGAGGCGGCGCGGGCGGGAGAGAGTGGTCGAGGCTTTGCCGTGGTCGCCGACGAGGTGCGTGCCCTGGCGAGCAAGACCCAGCAATCCACCGGCGACATCCAGGCTCACATTACTGCTTTGCAGCAGGGGGCGCGCGAGGCGGTGGCTGTGATCGGTCAGGCCGGCGGCCAGGCGGCCGAAGGATTGCAGGCGCTGCGCGACAGCGCGCGCCTGCAGCAGTCTGTGCAGGCGTCGGTGGACGAGGTACATGGTGCGATCGACACCGCGACCCGTTCCGCTGCCCACCAGGCCGATGGTGCCTCGGCTGTGCGCGGTCGGGTTGAGGTGATTCACAGCGAGGCCCAGCGTGCAGCGCAGGCGGTCAGTGAGACAGTGGCCAGCGGCAGGGTGGTGGATGGCCTGGTGGCTCAGCTCAAGGCTAGCTTCGCCCAGTTCAAGGTCTGACGGCCTGGGCGTGGGGAGTAGCCCGACCTGGGGCTGCTCCTGCTGCAGAGATTTGCAGACACCAGAAAAGACAAAACCGAGCCATTAGCTCGGTTTTGCTTTGAAGAGTGGTGCCCAGGAGAAGACTCGAACTTCCACGGTGTTGCCACCGCTAGGACCTGAACCTAGTGCGTCTACCAATTCCGCCACCTGGGCACATTGCGACAATTGCTCGCCGACTTTTGCAGCATTCACCGTTTTCACGGTACGGAAGCTGCTCCGTTAAAAGCGAAACCGAGCTGTTTGGCTCGGTTTCTGAAGAGTGGTGCCCAGGAGAAGACTCGAACTTCCACGGTGTTGCCACCGCTAGGACCTGAACCTAGTGCGTCTACCAATTCCGCCACCTGGGCACGGGAAACTATGATTACTCAGTCGCTTCCGTGTTACAACGTCTCAGCAACGCTGTGGGCGCGAACTATACGGAGCACCCTTTTGCTTGTAAACCCCTGATGGCGAAAAAATTATTGTGCTGACCCCCGATGCCGTTTCGCGCTTCAATAGGGGCATGGCACACCATCTATATATGCGTAAAGGTGATTTCACTTAATGGCCGATTGGCAATCCCTCGATCCCGAGGCCGCCCGTGAGGCGGAAAAATACGACAACCCCATTCCCAGCCGCGAGCTGATCCTGCAGCACCTGTCCGAGCGCGGTTCGCCCGCTGCCCGCGAGGAGCTGGTGGAGGAGTTCAGTCTGACCACCGACGAGCAGCTCGAAGCGCTGCGTCGCCGCCTGCGCGCCATGGAACGCGACGGCCAGCTTATCTACACCCGCCGCGGCACCTACGCGCCTGTTGATAAGCTCGACCTGCTCCGCGGTCGTATCAGCGGCCACCGCGACGGCTTCGGCTTCATGATCCCGGATGACGGCAGTGACGACCTGTTCCTCAGCCCGGCGCAGATGCGCCTGGTGTTCGATGGCGACCGCGTACTGGCCCGCGTCTCCGGTCTGGACCGCCGTGGTCGCCGCGAGGGCGCCATCGTCGAAGTCATCGAACGTGCCCATGAGACTATCGTCGGTCGCTACTTCGAGGAGGCCGGCATCGGCTTCGTCGAGGCCGACAATCCGAAGATCCAGCAAGAAGTGCTGGTTACTCCGGGGCGTACTGGCGGTGCCAGGATCGGCCAGTTCGTCGCGATCAAGATCACCCACTGGCCGACTTCGCGCTTCCAGCCGCAGGGCGACATCGTTGAAGTGATCGGCAACTACATGGCGCCGGGCATGGAGATCGACGTGGCGCTGCGCAGCTACGACATCCCGCATGTCTGGCCGGATGCAGTGACTAAAGAAGCGCGCAAGCTCAAGCCGCAGGTGGAAGAGAAGGACAAGGAGAACCGGGTCGACCTGCGTCACCTGCCGTTCGTCACTATTGATGGCGAGGACGCCCGCGACTTCGACGATGCTGTCTATTGCGAGAAGAACAGCAGCCGCTGGAAGCTGTTCTCCGGCGGCTGGAAGCTCTATGTCGCCATCGCTGACGTGTCGCACTACGTCAAGGTCGGTTCGGCGCTGGACGAAGAGGCGCAGAAGCGCGGCAACTCGGTGTACTTCCCCGAGCGCGTGGTGCCCATGCTGCCGGAAGAGCTGTCCAACGGTCTGTGCTCGCTGAACCCGCACGTCGACCGTCTGGCCATGGTCTGCGAAATGAGCATGTCCAAGTCCGGCGAGCTGGTCGACTACCAGTTCTACGAGGCGGTCATCCACTCCCATGCGCGCCTGACCTACAACAAGGTCAGCTACATGCTGGAGCAGCCCAAGAGCAGCGAAGGCAAGTCCCTGCGCGAGGAATACAAGGAAGTCCTGCCGCACCTCAAGCAGCTCTACTCCCTGTATCAGGTGCTGCTGGCCGCCCGTCACGAGCGTGGCGCCATCGACTTCGAGACCCAGGAGACGCGTATCGTCTTCGGTGCCGGGCGCAAGATCGCCGAGATCCGTCCGACCCAGCGCAACGACGCACACAAGCTGATCGAGGAATGCATGCTGGCGGCTAACGTGGCCACCGCGCGCTTCATGCTCGATCACTCGATGCCTTCGCTGTACCGCGTGCACGATGGCCCGCCGGCCGAGCGCGTGGAGAAGCTCAAGGCATTCCTCGGTGAGCTGGGTCTGGCCCTGCACAAGGGCAAGCAGGCGCCGGTGCCAAAGGACTACCAGAAGCTGCTGGCCAGCATTCAGGGGCGTCCGGACTTCCATCTGATCCAGACCGTGATGCTGCGCTCGCTGAGCCAGGCGGTGTATAGCGCTGACAACAACGGCCACTTCGGTCTGAATTACGAGGCCTATACCCACTTCACTTCGCCGATCCGCCGTTACCCGGACCTGCTGGTGCATCGCGCCATTCGCAGCGTGATTCGTTCCAAACGTGAGACCAAGCACGTGCAGCGCGCTGGTGCGGCGAGCATGCCCAAGGCACGCATCTATCCGTACGACGAGGCGGCGCTGGAGAAACTCGGCGAGCAGTGCTCGATGACCGAGCGTCGTGCCGACGAGGCGACCCGTGACGTGGTCAACTGGCTCAAGTGCGAGTTCATGCAGGATCGCGTCGGCGAGACCTTCGAAGGTGTGATCACTGCGGCGACCGGCTTCGGCATCTTCGTCGAGCTGAAGGATATCTATGTCGAAGGTCTGGTCCACGTCACCGCGCTGCCGGGCGACTACTACCACTTCGACCCGGTGCACCATCGTCTGTCCGGCGAGCGCAGCGGGCGTAGCTTCCGCCTCGGCGACAGCGTGGAAGTGAAGGTCATGCGCGTCGATCTGGACGAGCGCAAGATCGAGTTCGAGCTGAGCGAAGGCAAGGCCGACAAGGCGCCGGCCGGCCGCGGCCGTGCCGGTAGCGACGGGCGCAAGAAGCCTGCGCCGAAGTCTGCCGGCTTCGGCAATGCCGACGTGCAGAAGAGCCGCGACGTGAAGAAGGCGCTGCTCGATGGCGCCAAGAAAAGCGGCGGTAAGGCACCTGCGAGCAAGAGTGGTGCGGCCAAGAAGCCTTCGTCCCATCGCAAGGGTGCGCCCAAGTCGGGCGGCGCCGCGCCTGCGGCCGGCAAGCCGAGCAGCAAGCGTAAGGCGAAGCGATGAGCCAGCTGGAGAAGGTCTACGGCGTGCATGCCGTCGAGGCATTGCTGCGCCACCATCCCAAGCGGGTCAAGCAGCTGTGGCTGGCCGAGAGTCGCCAGGACCCGCGGGTGCAGACCCTGCTGGAGCTGGCTGGGCAGAATCGCGTCCCGGTCGGCAACAAAGATCGCCAGGAACTGGATGAGTGGGCCGAGGGCGTGCACCAGGGTGTGGTCGCTGAGGTCAGCCCGAGCCAGGTGTGGGGCGAGAACATGCTCGACGAGCTGCTCGAGCGTAGCGAAGGCCCGGCGCTGTTGCTGGTGCTGGACGGCGTGACCGACCCGCACAACCTCGGCGCCTGCCTGCGCACCGCCGATGCCGCCGGCGCCCAGGCGGTGATCGTGCCCAAGGACAAGTCGGCCACCCTCAACGCCACCGTGCGCAAGGTGGCTTGCGGCGCCGCCGAGGTGATCCCGCTGGTGGCGGTGACCAACCTGGCGCGCACCCTGGAAAAGCTGCAGAAGAAAGGCTTGTGGATCGTCGGCACCGCCGGCGAGGTCGATCAGGAGCTGTATCAGCTCGACATGACCGGCCCCACGGTGCTGGTCATGGGCGCCGAGGGTAAGGGTATGCGCCGCCTGACCCGCGAGCACTGCGACTATCTGGTGAAGCTGCCGATGGGCGGCAGCGTCAGCAGTCTCAACGTCTCGGTCGCCACCGGCGTCTGTCTGTTCGAGGCGGTGCGCCAGCGCCGCGCGGTCATGCCCAAGGCCGGACGGCTGTTCAAATAATCGCCAATTCGCCTTGCGTGCGGCAGGGGGCTTCTCTAGAATGTCGCCCCTTGCCGTGACGGCAGGCGCTTGCGCGCCTTCGCTTCGGCAAGTTCAAACGAGTCATTCACTCCTTGCCTGACCACCTTCTGTTGGCAGGCTACAACCCGTAAGGAGCATTCATGCGTCATTACGAAATCATCTTCCTGGTTCACCCGGACCAGAGCGAGCAAGTCGGCGGCATGGTCGAGCGTTACACCAAGCTGATCGAAGAAGACGGCGGCAAAATCCACCGCCTGGAAGACTGGGGTCGTCGCCAGCTGGCCTACGCCATCAACAATGTTCACAAGGCTCACTACGTGATGCTGAACGTTGAGTGCAGCGGCAAAGCCCTGGCCGAGCTGGAAGACAACTTCCGCTACAACGACGCCGTGATCCGTAACCTGGTCATCCGTCGCGACGAAGCCGTTACCGGTCAGTCCGAGATGCTCAAGGCCGAAGAAAACCGCAGCGAGCGCCGCGAGCGCCGTGAGCGCGTTGAAACCGAATCCGCCGAAGGCGAAGACGGTGACAACAGCGACAACGCTGACGAGTAATCCACGGATCTATTGAGGAGCCACATTCATGGCACGTTTCTTCCGTCGTCGTAAATTCTGCCGTTTCACCGCTGAAGGCGTGAAAGAGATCGACTTCAAAGATCTCAACACCCTGAAAGCCTACGTATCCGAAACCGGCAAGATCGTTCCTAGCCGTATCACCGGTACCAAGGCCAAGTACCAGCGTCAGCTGGCCGTCGCTATCAAGCGCGCCCGCTACCTGGCCCTGCTGCCCTACACCGACAGCCACGGCCGTTGATAGCAGACCGTCGATTTCGTAGTAAGGGATAAATCGCATGCGCGCCTTGGCTGATTTCATCATGCGCGGCCGCATGCAGGCCACCCTAGTGGTGGTCGGTTCGGCGGCAGTGCCGCTGTTGTTCTGGTTGAGCGCCGCTGCCAGTTGCCTAGTGCTGCTGCGGCGGGGGCCGAGAGATGCCGTTGGCATCCTCGCCTGGGCGATGCTACCGGCCGTGGTCTGGTGGCATTTCGGCGAACCGCGCACCTTGCTGGTGCTGCTCGGTTCGCTGGGGCTGGCGTTGTTGTTGCGCGCCGGTCACTCCTGGGTGAGGGTTGTGCTGGCCAGCATCCCCCTTGGTCTGGTGTATGGCGTGATTCTGGGTGCGGTGTTCCGCGAACCCATCACAGCAATGGCGGGTGAGCTGTACAAGCTGATGCCGCAAATGCTCGATGGGGTCTACCAACAGATGTCGGTAGAAGAGCGGACCCGCCTGGAGGCGCTGATCGCCCCGGTGCTCACCGGATTGATGGCTGCGTTGCTGCAGATCGTCAGCCTGCTCTGCCTGATGCTCGGGCGGTACTGGCAGGCGGCGCTGTACAACCCCGGCGGCTTCGGGCTCGAGTTTCGTGCCCTGCGCTTGCCTGCACCGCTGGCCTTCGGGCTGTTGGCGGTCATGCTTCTGGCGCCCAATCTGGGTCTGGAGCTGGCCATGCTGACGCCGCTGTGCAGTGTGCCCCTGGCGTTTGCCGGTGTGGCTCTGCTGCATGGCCTGGCCGCAACAGGGCGCCTGGCGCGCTTCTGGCTGGTGGGGCTGTACGTGTCGCTGCTGCTGTTTATGCAGCTGGTTTATCCGTTACTGGTGGCTGCGGCCACCATCGACAGTCTGATGGATTTTCGCGGTCGCCGAACGCGCAATAACGGCGCCGGTCCCGCGAACGGTGAAGGTTAAAAGTTAAGAGGTAAGACCCAAATGGAAGTTATCCTGCTGGAAAAAATCGCCAACCTGGGCAACCTGGGCGACAAGGTGAACGTCAAGGCCGGTTACGGTCGTAACTACCTGCTGCCGCAAGGCAAGGCCACCGCCGCTACCGCTGAGAACGTTGCTGCGTTCGAAGCTCGTCGCGCCGAGCTGGAAAAAGCCGCTGCCGAGAAGAAGGCTTCCGCCGAATCTCGTGCTGCTCAGCTGGCCGAGCTGGAAGTCACCATCACTGCCGTGGCCGGTGACGAAGGCAAGCTGTTCGGTTCCATCGGTACCCACGACATCGCCGAAGCACTGACCGCCTCTGGCGTTGAAGTGTCCAAAGCCGAAGTGCGTCTGCCGAACGGTACCATCCGCCAGGTCGGCGAATTCGACGTTGCTGTGCACCTGCACACCGACGTAGAAGCCACCGTCAAGGTGATCGTGGTAGCAGCCTAAGGCATGCGACCTGCGGGCTTGCACGAAGGTGCGAGCCTGCCGACAATCGGGCACTCACCGCTTTGCGGTGCGTGCCCGTTGTTTTTTCTAGAGCCTTTTGCAAAGTGGGCCTTTGCCAAAGCCTCTGCGCTTTTCGGAATCACAGGTGCCATGAACGATATCAGCGTCCCCCAGCAGTACGACCTGGAAACCGCCGCACTCAAGGTGCCGCCGCATTCCATCGAGGCCGAGCAGGCCGTGCTGGGCGGTCTGATGAAGGACAACAATGCCTGGGAACGGGTCTCGGATGCGGTGTCCGATGGCGACTTCTACCGCCATGACCACCGCCTGATCTTCCGCTCCATCGTCACCCTGGCCGAGCGCAACTCGCCGTTCGACGTGGTCACCGTGTCCGAGCAGCTGGACAAGGAAGGTCACCTGAGCCAGGTCGGCGGCCTCGGCTACCTCGGCGAGCTGGTCAACAACACTCCGTCCGTGGCCAACATCAAGGCCTATGCGCAGATCACCCGCGAGCGCGCCACCCTGCGCCAGCTGATCGGCATCAGCAACGACATCGCCGACATGGCCTACGCCCCCCAGGGCAAGAGTGCGGTGGAAGTGCTCGACGAGGCCGAGCGGCAGATCTTCCAGATCGCCGAGGCGCGGCCCAAGGTCGGCGGACCGGTGGGGATCAACGAGATACTGGTCAAGACCATCGACCGCATCGACGAGCTGTTCAACACCAACGAGGGCCTGACCGGCATCTCCACCGGCTTCACCGACCTAGATGGCATGACCAGCGGCCTGCAGCCGGCCGACCTGGTGATCGTCGCCGGCCGTCCGTCCATGGGTAAGACCACCTTCGCCATGAACCTGGTGGAGAACGCCGTGCTGCGTTCCGACAAGGTAATCCTGGTGTTCTCCCTGGAGATGCCCAGCGACTCGATCGTGATGCGTATGCTCTCCTCGCTCGGCCGCATCGACCAGACCAAGGTGCGTTCCGGCAAGCTGGATGACGACGACTGGCCGCGCCTGACCTCGGCGGTCAACCTGCTCAACGAGCGCAAGCTGTTCATCGACGATACCGCCGGCATCTCGCCGACCGAGATGCGCGCCCGCGCCCGCCGTCTGGCGCGCGAGCACGGTGAGATCGGCATGATCATGGTCGACTACCTGCAACTGATGCGTATCCCGGGATCAAGCGGCGACAACCGCACCAACGAGATTTCCGAGATCTCGCGCTCGCTCAAGGCGCTGGCCAAGGAGTTCAACTGCCCGGTGATCGCCCTGTCGCAGCTCAACCGCTCGCTGGAACAGCGCCCCAACAAGCGCCCGGTCAACTCCGACCTGCGGGAATCCGGGGCGATCGAGCAGGACGCCGACATCATCATGTTCGTCTACCGCGACGAGGTGTATCACCCGGAGACCGAGTACAAGGGCGTCGCCGAGATCATCATCGGCAAGCAGCGTAACGGCCCCATCGGCACCTGCCGCCTGGCCTTCATCGGCAAGTACACGCGCTTCGACAACCTCGCACCGGGGCTGTACAACTTCGAGGAAGACTGACCCTTCAAGGGGCCAACCTGCCCTGCGATCCATGGGCTGTGGTGCTCGGTGCTCGTCATTCGCATGAGCCATTGAGCTCACTCCTCCTACCTTGTGCCGAGTCACTCGCAACGGTTTAACCGGTGAAGGGCCCGGCCTGGATCAATGAAAACGGGTGCCCAGCGGTTAAGATGGGCGCCCGTTTTCTTTTCGGAAGTTGCCCATGCGCCCCCTCGTCGCTGCCATCGATCTGGAAGCCGTCTGCCATAACTACGCGCTGGCCAAGCGTTGTGCGCCAGGCCGGCAGGCCTTCGCCGTGGTCAAGGCGAATGCCTACGGGCACGGCGTGCGTGAGGTGGTCAGTGTGCTGCAGGAGGCTGATGGTTTTGCCGTGGCCAGCCTGGCGGAGGCTGCGGAAGTGCGTGCCATGCACGGCGAGGCGCGCATTCTGTTGCTGGAGGGCTGCTTCTCCGTCGATGAGCTGCCGATGGTCGCCCACCTTGGCCTGGATCTGGTGTTGCAAAGCTCTGAACAGCTTGAGGCACTGTTGGCCGCCGAGCTGTCGCGGCCACTGAACGTCTGGTTCAAGCTCGACTCCGGCATGCATCGCCTGGGGCTTTCTCCGGAAGCAGTGCGTCAGTATTTCCCCCGCCTGCGTAGCGCCCCGCAGGTAGCCGAACTGAATCTGATGAGCCACTTCGCCTGTGCCGACGAGCGTGGTCACAGCCTGAATGAGCTGCAGCTGGAGTGCTTCCTCGACCTGCTCGACCTCGATTTCGACCAGCGCAGTCTGGCCAACTCTGCCGCCCTGCTGATGATTCCGGCCGCGCACATGGATTGGATTCGCCCTGGCATCATGCTCTACGGCGCCACGCCGTTCGCCGACCTGTCTGCCGCCGAGCTGGGCCTGAAACCGGCCATGACCCTCAGCGCGCAGCTGATCGCCGTGCGCGATGTGGCGGAGGGGGAGAGTGTCGGCTACAGCGGTGGTTGGATCGCCGAGCGTCCTTCGCGCATAGGTACCGTGTGCTGCGGATATGCCGATGGCTATCCGCGCCATGCACCTGCCGGCACGCCGGTCTGGATCGATGGGCGGCGCGTGCCGTTGGCCGGTCGTGTGTCCATGGACATGTTGACGGTCGACCTTACCGATCTGCCCGAGGCCAAGGTCGGTGACGCCGTTGAGCTATGGGGCGCCAACCTGCCGGTGGATGACGTTGCCCAGGCCGCCGGTACTGTCGGCTACGAATTGCTGACCAAGGTCACGGCGCGGGTGCCGCGGCGCTATCATTCCTGATCGCTGATTCGTCCGAGGGATGACGAACTAGGCGTGCATAGCCGCCCTGGCGGCGGGATGCCTGGGCGTGGGGTGATGAGCACCCATCAGCGTGGCTGATTCAGCTCAGCCCGCTGGGCACCTTGAGCACGTCCAGCATCAGGCAGGTCTGTGGGCTCAGCTCGCCGTCGCAGCCCTGCAGCACGAAGCCCGAGCGGCCCTTCTGCTTGGCCCTGTACATGGCCTCGTCGGCGGACTTGTAGAGGCCGGCGAACTGCATCGCGTGCTGTGGGTAGAAGGCCGCGCCGATGCTGATGGTTACCGCCAGGCGGTTGGCGCCGTACAGTACCGGTCGCGACAGTTCGCCGAGCAGACGCACGGCGATTTCCTGGGTGTGCTGCTGGGCGTCCGGGCCGCACACCAGTACGGCGAACTCGTCACCGCCCAGGCGCGCCACCATATCGTTGGCCCGCACGTGCTCGCGCAGGCGATGGCCGATGGTGCGTAGCATCAGGTCACCGGCGTCGTGGCCGTAGCGGTCGTTTATCGGCTTGAAGTGGTCGAGGTCCACCAGCATCAGCGCCACCGACTCATCGCGGCGCTGGGCGTCGGCCAGGGCGACTTCGGCACGCTCGATCAGGTAGCGGCGATTGGGCAGTTCGGTCAGTGGATCGTGGAAGGCGGCGTGCTGCAGACGCTCTTCGCGCTCGCACAACTGCTGGTTGGCCTGAGCCAGCTCGGCAGTACGCAGGCGCACGGCCTCCTGCAGTTCGTCGGCGCTGGCCTGCATCTGCGCCAGGCGTGCGGTCTTCTCGCGGTCGGCCTGCAGCATGGCCTCGGCCTTCTCCTGTTTGAGCATCTGGATGCGGTAGGCCAGGGCAAAGGAGAACAGGATCGATTCGGCCGCTACCGCCAGCGGAAAGACATAGGCATTCCAGGTGGCCGGCTGGACGATGCCGGTGGAGCGCAGCAGCGCTAGGCTGATGCTGGCGAGGATCAGACCATAGCCGAACAGGTAGAGCAGGGCCGGGAAGTAGCCCTGGCGCCAGCGGATCATTGCCGAGCCGAGCGCCGCCGGGATGCTGGTCAGCGACAGCAGGGCGATCAACCAGGCCGCGGCGCCTCGCTGGCCGAGTGCCTCCAGTGCCACGGCGATCACGTAGCAGACGCAGGCGAAGCTCAGCAGGTGATGCGCCCAGCGGACATACAAACGGGTCTGCAACAGGGTCTGGGTGAAGCGACAGGCGCACAGGCCCCACAGCGACGGTAGGGTGATGCGATCCAGCCAGAAGGGCACGGGAGCGTTGGGCCACAGGTACTGGAAGCCGTGGCCGCTCATGCTGACGATCAGCAGCAGGGCGCCTGTGGTGGTCAGCACGTACCAGAAGTAGGCGGAGTCGCGCAGGGTGAAGAAGATGAACAGGTTGTACAGCAACAGGGCGGTGATGATGCCGTAGATCAGCCCCAGGCCGAGATTCTCATGGCTGGCCAGGTGATCCAGCTCGTCCAGTTGCCAGACCTTGAGCGGGAAAGAGTTACCGGCCGGATCGAAACTGCGCAGGTAGAAGGTCTGAGGCGCCTCGCCCAGCTCCGGCAACTGCAACAACGTGCGCCGGTAATCGTGGTCGCGACCCTCGGCGAAGGTGACCTTCTCGCCGGATTGGCGTAGGTTCCACCCGCCCTGGCCGTTGGGCGTGTATAGCTGCAGGTCGAGCTGGGTCACCGCGCCGTTCTCCAGCCACCACAGCGCCGGCGCATCGGCTGCGCGTTGCAATTCCAGCTTGATCCACCAGGGATTGGCATTCTGGCCGACACTGGCGCGGCCATTGGCGGGCTGGAAGCGTGCCTGCACGGCCGGGTCGGCCATATCGTCGATGCTCAGTTTGCCGCCGACATCTTCCAGCAGCACGATCCGGTCGTTCAGCTCCAGCCCGCTACTGTCGGCCTGCAGTTGGATGGGCGCCGCCTGCAGCCGCACGCTGAGCAGGCAAAGCATCACGAGCAGTGCACGCGCAAGAGAGCATCGCACCGGGGGACTCCTTGAACCGGGTTCTTATTGGTGTGGGCAATCAGGCGGGAGTATAGCCATGTAAGTGATCGTGATCACAAATCAGCGGCAGGATGCGTCCGAGTAGCTTGGTCGGACTCTGTATATTTTTTGTGCTATATTCCGCGCCCCCGTGAGAGCCCGTCTGATCAAAAAATATGCAAGCTGCCAAGCCGCTGTTCGACTATCCGAAATACTGGGCCGAGTGTTTCGGACCCGCTCCTTTCCTGCCAATGAACCGGGCGGAGATGGATCAGCTCGGCTGGGACAGCTGCGACATCATCATCGTCACCGGGGATGCATACGTCGATCATCCATCGTTCGGCATGGCCATCATCGGCCGCCTGCTGGAGGCCCAGGGTTTCCGCGTGGGCATCATCGCCCAGCCGGATTGGCGCTCCAAGGACGACTTCATGAAGCTCGGCCAGCCGAATCTGTTCTTCGGTGTGGCGGCGGGCAACATGGATTCGATGATCAACCGCTACACGGCGGACAAGAAGGTCCGCAGCGATGACGCGTATACCCCTGGCGGCCTCGCCGGCAAGCGCCCGGACCGCGCCAGCCTGGTGTATAGCCAGCGCTGCAAGGAGGCCTACAGCCAGACCCCGGTGATCCTCGGCGGCATCGAGGCCTCTCTGCGTCGTATCGCCCACTATGACTACTGGCAGGACAAAGTGCGCCGCTCGATCCTGATGGACGCCACCGCCGACATCCTGCTGTACGGCAACGCCGAGCGTGCGGTGGTCGAGATTGCCCAGCGCCTGGCCTTCGGCGAGCAGATCGAGCAGATCACCGATGTGCGCGGTACGGCCTTCGTTCGCCGCGATACTCCGGAGGGCTGGTTCGAAGTGGACTCCACCCGCATCGACCGCCCGGGCAAGATCGACAAGATCATCAACCCCTATGTGAACACCCAGGACACCGCTGCCTGCGCCATCGAGCAGGACAAGGGCGAGGCCTCTCCGGTCGAAGACCCCAACGAGGCCAAGGTCGTCGAGCTGCTGCCCAGTCCGAAGATGACCCGCGCCAAGACGGTGATCCGCCTGCCGTCCTTCGAGAAGGTGCGCAACGACCCCGTGCTCTACGCCCACGCCAACCGCGTGCTGCACCTGGAGACGAACCCGGGCAACGCCCGCGCCCTGGTGCAGAAGCATGGTGAGGTAGATGTGTGGTTCAACCCGCCACCCATCCCGATGACCACCGAGGAAATGGACTACGTGTTCGGCATGCCCTATGCGCGCGTGCCGCACCCGGATTACGGCAAGGAGAAGATCCCTGCCTACGAGATGATCCGCTTCTCGGTCAACATCATGCGTGGCTGCTTTGGTGGCTGCACCTTCTGCTCGATCACCGAGCACGAGGGTCGCATCATCCAGAACCGCTCGCATGAGTCGATCCTCGCCGAAATCGAGGAGATGAAGAAGGTGCCGGGCTTCACCGGCGTGGTCTCCGACCTCGGCGGGCCGACCGCCAACATGTACCGCATCGCCTGCAAGAGCTCGGAAATCGAATCCGCCTGCCGCAAGCCGTCCTGTGTGTTCCCCGGCATCTGCCCGAACCTGAATACCGACCACAGCTCGTTGATCGAGCTGTACCGCAAGGCCCGCGCCCTGCCGGGCGTGAAGAAGATCCTGATCGCCTCCGGCCTGCGCTACGACCTCGCCGTCGAGTCGCCGGAGTACGTCAAGGAGCTGGTGACCCACCATGTCGGTGGCTACCTGAAGATCGCCCCGGAGCATACCGAGGAAGGCCCGCTGAATCAGATGATGAAGCCGGGCATCGGTAGCTACGACAAGTTCAAGCGCATGTTCGAGAAGTACTCGAAGGAAGCAGGTAAAGAGCAGTACCTGATCCCATACTTCATCGCCGCCCACCCGGGCACCACCGACGAGGACATGATGAACCTCGCGCTGTGGCTCAAGCGCAACGGCTTCCGCGCCGACCAGGTGCAGGCGTTCTATCCCTCGCCGATGGCCTCGGCCACGGCCATGTACCACTCGGGCAAGAACCCGCTGCGCAAGGTCACCTACAAGAGCGACGGCGTGACCATCGTCAAGAGCGAGGAGCAGCGTCGCCTGCACAAGGCCTTCCTGCGTTACCACGACCCGAAGGGTTGGCCGATGCTGCGCGAGGCGCTGGAGCGCATGGGGCGCAGCGACCTGATCGGCAACGGCAAGCACCAGCTGATCCCGACCTACCAGCCGCAGACCGACGAGTACCAGAGCGCCCGGCGCAAGAACTCCACCCCGGCCGGCAGCAAGAAGGTCGCCGGCAATGGCGGTGACAAGGGCAAGACGGTTGGTCGTATCCTCACCCAGCACACCGGTTTGCCTCCGCGCGCTAGCGACGGCAGCAAGGCCTGGGACAAGCGTGAGCAAGCCAAGGCCGCCGCCGAGGCACGGCGCAAGGCAGAGAAGTCCGGAGGCAATTCCGGCAAGAAGCCCATCAAGCGTCCTGTTGCACCGCGCTGAGGCGAGTGCCAGGGTGTGCGCGCACCACTAGGGTGCGCGCTGAGTCAGCCCAGCCCGTGATCGCGGAAGTGCGCCACGTACGCCTTGTCCACCTTGAGGATATGGTGCACCAGCCAGTCCTTGAGCAGCTCCAGGGCATCCGCCCCGACCTCTTCATCGGATTCGTGCCGTGCCAGTAGCGTCATCACCTGGCCGCTGAACAGGTTGTGCTGGGCCTGGTGCGCCTCGGCCTCGGGGTAGCCGAGCCGTGAAAACAGGTTCTCCTCGACGATGAAGTGGTTCATCACATAGTCCATCAGGCCTTCCAGCAACTCGCCAACCTGCTCGCGCGAGGCTCCGCCCTGTAGTGCCTCGTGCAGACTGTTGGTCTGGTCCACCAGCCAGCGATGTTGCTCATCTATCTCCTCTATCCCTACCTCAAGTGCTTGTGTCCACGGCATGAAGACCATGCGCCCCTGCTCCCCTCGTTGTTATTCCGACGATCTTGCCCGGCGCCGCCAATGTCTCTTTGATCCCGGTCAATGCCAGTGGCACAACTCTTGCCCCTCTCAGGTATCGCCCTGGCTCGCAGGAGGCACGCCGTGTCGATCCATGTCGCACTGCAGCACGTCACGCACTACCGCTACGACCGCCCGATCAACCTCGGCCCGCAGGTAGTCCGCCTGCGCCCCGCGCCGCATAGCCGCACGCGCATCCTCTCCTATGCGTTGCAGGTCTCGCCGGGCGAGCACTTCGTCAACTGGCAGCAGGACCCGCAGGGCAACTACCTGGCGCGCCTGGTGTTTCCGGAGAAGACCGAGGAGCTGCGGGTCACCGTCGACCTGGTCGCTGAGATGGCGGTGTTCAACCCCTTCGACTTCTTCCTCGAACCACATGCCGAGAAGATTCCCTTTGCCTATGTCGAGGGCGAGCAGCGCGAGCTGGCGCCGTACCTGGTCACCGAGGCCGGTGGCGCTTTGTTCACCAAGTACCTGGCCGGCGTCGACCGTAAGCCGACCGCGAGCGTCGACTTCCTGGTGGCGCTGAACCAGCGCCTGTCCCACGACATCCGCTACCTGATCCGCATGGAGCCCGGCGTGCAGACGCCGGAAGAGACCCTGGAGCTGGCCTCCGGCTCGTGCCGCGACTCGGCCTGGCTGCTGGTGCAGCTGCTGCGCCACCTGGGCCTCGCTGCGCGCTTCGTCTCCGGTTATCTGATCCAGCTCACCGCCGACGTCAAATCCCTCGACGGCCCCAGCGGCACCGAACAGGACTTCACCGACCTGCACGCCTGGTGCGAGGTGTACCTGCCCGGCGCCGGCTGGATCGGCCTCGATCCGACTTCCGGCCTGTTCGCCGGCGAGGGCCACGTGCCGCTGGCCTGCAGCCCGGAGCCGTCCTCGGCAGCGCCGATCAGCGGCGTGCTTGATGAGTGTGAATGCGAGTTCGAGCACGACATGCGCGTCGAGCGCATCTGGGAGGCGCCGCGGGTCACCAAACCGTACGACGAGGAGCAGTGGCAGGACATCCTCAACCTCGGCCGCCAGGTCGACGCCGAGCTGACCTACGGCGACGTGCGCCTGACCATGGGCGGCGAGCCGACCTTCGTCTCCCTCGACTACCCGGACGACGCCGAGTGGAACACCGCGGCTATGGGCCCGAACAAGCGTGCCCTGGCCGCCGACCTGTTCCATCGTCTGCGCGCGCACTACGCGCCGCAGGCGCTGGTGCATTTCGGCCAGGGCAAGTGGTACCCCGGCGAGCAGTTGCCACGCTGGTCGCTCAACTGTTTCTGGCGCAAGGACGGCGAGCCGATCTGGCAGGACCCGGCGCTGTACGCCGACGAGACCCGCTACTACGGCGCCGATGCGCGCCTGGCCGCGCGCTTCCTCGGCACCCTGGCCGGGCACCTCGGCCTGGAGGCCGAGCATGTGTTCCCGGCCTACGAAGACTGGCTCTACTACCTGTGGCGCGAACGCCGCCTGCCGGCCAACGTCGCCCCGGATGATGCGCGCCTGAGTGATCCGCTGGAGCGCGAGCGCCTGCGTAAGGTGTTCTGCCGTGGTCTCGGCGAGGTGGTCGGGCATGTGCTGCCGTTGATGCGCAGCGCCGGCGACGACGCCTGGCTGACCGGCCCCTGGTTCCTGCGCGACGAACACTGCCGACTGATTCCCGGCGACTCGGCGTTGGGCTATCGCCTGCCGCTGGACTCGCAGCCCTGGGTCGGCGAGCTGGACTATCCCTACGTCACCGGTCAGGACCCGCACCAGCCGTTCCCGCCACTGCCCAGCCGGCAGAGCATCCAGCAACAGCTGCGCCGGCCGCTGCACCCCGCTGGCAACGGCAAGCCGCTGCTCGAGGGCGAGGGCCCGCAGGCGCCCGGACTCAACGAGTCGGCCGCCGGCATCGTGCGTACCGCGCTGTGCGCCGAACCGCGCGACGGCCGCCTGTACCTGTTCATGCCGCCGCTGCAGCGCCTGGACGACTACCTGGAGCTGGTCGCCGCCATCGAGGCCACCGCCCGCGAGCTGCGCTGCCCGGTGCTGCTGGAGGGCTACGAGCCGCCGCAGGACCCGCGTCTGACCTATTTCCGCGTCACCCCGGACCCCGGCGTGATCGAGGTGAACATCCATCCGGCTTCCAACTGGGACGAGCTGGTCGAGCGCACCGAGTTCCTCTACGAGGCCGCACGCCAGTGCCGGCTCTCCAGCGAGAAGTTCATGCTCGACGGCCGCCACACCGGTACTGGCGGCGGCAACCACTTCGTTCTCGGCGGCGCCACTCCGGCCGAGTCGCCCTTCCTGCGTCGCCCGGACCTGCTGCGCAGCCTGATCAGCTACTGGCATAACCACCCGTCGCTGTCCTACCTGTTCAGCGGCCTGTTCATCGGCCCGACCTCGCAGGCGCCACGGGTGGACGAAGCGCGCAACGACGCCCTCTACGAACTGGAGATCGCCTTCGCCCAGATGCCCGAGCCGGGCCGCGAATGCCCGCCCTGGCTGATCGACCGCCTGCTGCGCAACCTGCTGGTGGACGTCACCGGCAACACCCATCGCGCCGAGTTCTGCATCGACAAGCTGTACTCGCCGGACTCCAGCAGCGGCCGCCTCGGCCTGCTCGAACTGCGTGCCTTCGAGATGCCGCCGCATGCGCGCATGAGCCTGGTCCAGCAACTGCTGCTGCGTGCGCTGATCGCGCGCTTCTGGAACGAGCCCTACCGCCCGGCCAAGCTGGCGCGCTGGGGCACCGAGTTGCACGACCGCTTCCTGCTGCCGCACTTCGTCGAGCAGGACTTCGCCGACGTCATCTTCGACCTCAACGCCGCCGGCTATCCGCTGCGCGCCGAGTGGTTCGCCCCGCACCTGGAATTCCGCTTCCCCAAGCTGGGCGACTACGCGGTGAAGGGCATCGAGCTGGAACTGCGCCAGGCCCTGGAACCCTGGCACGTGCTGGGCGAGGAGGGCGCCGTCGGTGGCACCGTGCGCTACGTGGATTCCTCGCTGGAGCGCGTGCAGGTACGCCTCGACGGCCTGGCCCCGGACCGCTACCTGCTCACCTGCAATGGCGTGCCGGTACCGCTGCGCCCGACCGGCAAGGTCGGCGAGTTCGTCGGCGGCGTGCGTTACCGCGCCTGGCAGCCGGCCAACTGCCTGCAACCGACCATCGGCGTGCACGCACCACTGGTGTTCGACCTGGTCGATACCTGGATGCAGCGCTCCCTGGGCGGCTGCCAGTACCATGTGGCGCATCCCGGCGGGCGCAATTTCGAGGCGCTACCGGTCAACGCTTACGCCGCCGAAAGCCGGCGCATGGCGCGTTTCTTCCGTCACGGGCACAGCCCGGGCGAGCTGTCGGTGGAGGCAGCGATCAACAATAATGAATTGCCCATGACCCTGGACCTGCGCCGCGGCTGATGCCCGGCGCCAGGGCGCCTTGCGAGACTTGCATGCCTGATTTGCTTGCCGATTACCCGCGCCCCGGCGCGGCCTACCACGAATTGCTCGACGCCCAGGGCCAGGTGCGCCCGCACTGGCGCCGCCTGTTCGACCAGCTGCAGCGCAGCAGCCCGGCGCAGCTGCAGCAGCGCCAGGCCATGCTGGCGCGGCAGATCCAGGAGAACGGCGTTACCTACAACGTCTACGCCGACCCGGAGGGCGCCGACCGCCCCTGGGAGTTGGACCTGCTGCCCAACCTGATCCCTGCCGAGGAGTGGCAGCAGATCGCCGCCGGCGTGGCCCAGCGCGCCGGCCTGCTCAACGCCGTGCTGGCCGACCTGTACGGCTCGCAGCAGCTGCTCGCCGAGGGCCTGCTGCCGACCGAGCTGGTGTTCGGCCACGACAACTTCCTCTGGCCCTGCCAGGGCATCCAGCCGCCCGGCGGCACCTTCCTCCACCTGTACGCAGTGGACCTGGCGCGTGCCCCGGACGGTCGCTGGTGGGTCACAGCCGACCGCACCCAGGCGCCCTCCGGCGCCGGCTACGCGCTGGAGAACCGGCAGATCCTCTCGCGCGCCTTCCCCGAGCTGTATCGCGACCTGCGCGTGCAGTACCTGGCCGGCTTCTTCCGCACCCTGCAGGACACCCTGGCGCGCCAGGCCCCGGCCGAGGGCGAGACGCCGCTGGTGGTGCTGCTCACTCCCGGCCGCTTCAACGAGAGCTACTTCGAGCACCTGTACCTGGCGCGCCAGCTCGGCTACCCGCTGGTCGAGGGCAGCGACCTCACCGTGCGCGACGCCAAACTCTACCTGAAGACCCTGGCCGGCCTGCGCCGCGTGCACGCCGTGCTGCGCCGCCTGGACGACGACTACTGCGACCCGCTGGAGCTGCGCACCGACTCCGCCCTTGGCGTGCCCGGCCTGCTGGAGGCGGTGCGCCAGGGCAACGTGCTGGTGGCCAACGCGCTCGGCAGTGGCGTGCTGGAGTCGCCCGGCCTGCCCGGCTTCCTGCCGGCCATCGCCGAGAAGTGGCTGGGCGAGGAGCTGCTGCTGCCCTCCATCGCCAGCTGGTGGTGCGGCGAGGAGCCGGTGCTGGAAGAGGCGCTGGGCAAGCTCGACGAACTGCTGGTACGGCCGAGCTTCCCCTCCCAGAGTTTCGTCGCCCAGTTCGGCCGCGACCTCGACGAGGCCCAGCGCGCTGCCCTGGCCGAACGCATCCAGGCGCGGCCCTACGCTTACGTGGCGCAGGCCCGCGCGCAGCTGTCGCAGGCGCCGGTGTGGCTGGCCGAGGAGGGCGGCGTGGTGCCGCGCGCCATCGGTATGCGCGTGTACGCCGTGGCCAGCGCCGACGGCTACCGCGTGCTGCCCGGCGGCCTGACCCGCGTCGCCGCCGATGCCGACGCCGAGGTGGTGTCGATGCAGCGTGGCGGGGCGAGCAAGGACACCTGGGTGCTCGGCGAACGCCACCCCGGCGGCGAGCCCTGGCAGTGGCTGCGCCCGCTCGGCGTGGCCGACCTGGTGCGCAGCGACCCTTACCTGCCGTCGCGGGTGGTGGAAAACCTGTTCTGGTTCGGCCGCTACGGCGAGCGTTGCGAAGATAGCGCGCGCCTGCTGCGCATCATGCTGGCCCGCTACGTCGACGATGATGACGATCCGCAGGCGCTGCAGGCCGCGCTTTCCCTGGGCGAGAGCCTCGGCCTGCTGCCGGATGCCGGCAGCGGCAGCCTGGAGCAGCGCCTGTTCGAGGCGCTGCTCGGCGCCGACTGGCCGACCAGCCTGCGTGCCAATCTGCAACGCTTGCAGTGGGCTGCCGGCAGCGTGCGCGGCAAGCTGTCCCAGGCCAACTGGCAGGCGCTGGTCGAGCTGCAGCGCGAGGCCCAGAGCCTGGAACGCGAGGGTGCGGACTTCGGTGACCTGCTGGATTTCCTCAACCGCCTGCTGATGTCGCTGGCGGCCCTGGCCGGCTTCGCCCTCGACGACATGACCCGCGACGATGGCTGGCGCTTCCTTATGCTCGGCCGCTGCGTGGAGCGCCTGCAGTTCCTCTGCGAGAGCGTCGCCGGCTTCCTGCGCAGCCACGCGGTGCACGACCAGTCGGCGCTGGAGTGGCTGCTGGAGCTGGGCAACAGCAGCATCACCTACCGCACCCGCTACCTGGCCAGCGCCCAGCTGATCCCGGTGCTCGACCTGCTTCTGCTCGACGAACAGAACCCGCACGCCGTGCTGTTCCAACTGCGGCAGATGCTGCGCTCGCTGGAGCGTCTCGAAGAAGGCTTCGGCTTCGTCGCCGGCAGTCGCCTGGATGAGCTGGCCAGCAAGCTCGCCACCTTCCGCCTGGGCAGCCTGGAGAGCCCGCTGTTCGGCACCTCCGGCGTGCGCGCCGTGCTGGGCGGCCTGGCCGGCCTGTTGCTGCAGATCGGCGAAGCGTCTGGCGAGGTCTCCGACCAACTGGCCCTGCGCTTCTTCGTGCACGTGGATGCCAGTCGCGGGACACTCTCGTCATGAAGCGCGCTCATTATCAGGTTCTCCACGACACCCATTACTGCTACTCGGCGCCGGTTTCCCTGGCCCAGCAGTTGGCCCATCTGTGGCCGCGTGACTGCGCCCGACAGCTGTGCCACGAGCGACATCTGACCATCACCCCGCAGCCGACCCGGCGCCAGGACGGTCTCGACCTGTTCGGCAATCCGCTGACCCGTTTGGCCTTCGAGCGCCCCCACGACGAGCTGCGGGTGATCGCCTGCCTGCGCGTCGAGGTGCTGGCTCGCGAGGGTCTGGTGCTGGAGGATTCGCCAGCCTGGGAAGAGGCGGTCGCTGCGCTGCGCTACTCCGGCCAGCCGTTGCCCGCCGAGCTGCTGGAGGCGGCGCGCTACCGTTTCCAGTCGCCCTACGTGCACCTCAAGCAGGCCTTCGCCACGTTCGCTGCCGACTGCTTCGCCCCGGGCCGGCCGCTGCTGCTGGCAGTACGCGCGTTGATGCAGAAGATCTTCAAGGAATTCACCTTCGACGCCGCCGCTACCCAGGTGGCAACCCCGCTGCTGCAGGTGCTGGAGGAGCGCCGCGGCGTGTGCCAGGACTTCGCCCACCTGATGCTCGCCTGCCTGCGCTCCCAGGGCCTGGCGGCGCGCTACGTCAGCGGCTACCTGCTGACCCAGCCGCCACCCGGCCAGCCCCGGCTGATCGGCGCCGACGCCTCGCACGCCTGGGTCTCGGTGTACTGCCCGCGCCAGGGTTGGGTGGACTTCGACCCGACCAACAACCTGCTGCCGGCGCTGGAGCACATCACCCTTGGCTGGGGCCGCGATTTCGCCGACGTCTCGCCGCTGCGCGGGGTGATCCTCGGCGGCGGCAGCCATGATCCGGACGTGCGGGTGACGGTGACGCCACTGGAAGAGCCGTTGCCGGCGGTGGGGTGAGGCGCGCGAGATGCCTGTGCTCCCCTCTCCTGCATGCGGGAGAGGGGCCGGGGGAGAGGGTGATAACCATAAAGCGCCCTCTCCCTAACCCTCTCCCATAAATGGGAGAGGGGATGTCGCCCGTAGCCCGGGTGACATCTGGGCTACCGCCGCTTGAGCCACTCCAGCGCACCCAATCCCGCCACTCGCCCGCTGGCAAAACAGGCGGTAAGCAGGTAGCCGCCGGTGGGGGCTTCCCAGTCGAGCATCTCGCCGGCGCAGAAGGTGCCGGGAAGGGCGCGCAGCATCAGCTGTTCGTCGAGCGCCGCGAAGGTCACCCCACCAGCACTGGAGATGGCTTCGTCCAGCGGGCGGGTGCGCAGTAGTTCGATTGGCAGTGCCTTGATCGCTCGCGCCAGACGGCGCATATCGGCGAAGTCATCGGCACGGGTCAGCTCGCGCAGCAGCGCGGCCCTGGCGCCGTCCAGGCCGAGCTGGCGGTGCAGGTGCTTGGCCATCGACGCCGAGCCGCGTGGCTTGCTTAGCAGTGCAGTGACTTTCTCCAGATCGCGATCTGGCTGTAGATCCAGATAAATCCGCGCGCGGCCGTGCTGCTCGATGCGCTGGCGAATGGCGGCGGACAGCGCGTAGACCAGGCTGCCTTCGATGCCGTGTTCGGTGAGAACGAACTCGCCACGCCGAGGTGCCTCGCCGTCCAGTGCCAGAGTGACGTTCTTCAGCGGTGCGCCGGAGAATCTTCCCCGCAGGTGCTCGCTCCAGCCGGCCACTTCGAAGCCACTGTTGGCCGGGCGCAGCTGTGAGATACCGACTCCGCGCTGCTCCAGCGGCGGCACCCAGGCGCCGTCCGAGCCAAGCCGTGCCCAGCTGCCGCCGCCCAGGGCCAGCACGCAGGCATCGGCGGCAACCAGGCGCTCACCATCCGGTGTGGCGAGACGCAACTCGCCCTGGTCATTCCAGCCCAGCCAGCGGCTGCGCGTATGGATCGCCACGCCGGCCTCGCGCAGGCGCTTGAGCCAGGCGCGCAGCAGTGGCGCGGCCTTCATATCGGTGGGGAACACTCTTCCCGATGTTCCGATGAAGGTGTCGATGCCCAGGCCATGAATCCACTCGCGCAGGGCTTCGGCGTCGAAGTCCGCCAGCAGCGCGGCGATCTCCTGTTCACGCTCGCGGTAGCGGGCGAGGAACGGCGCCTTGGCTTCCGAGTGGGTGATGTTCATCCCGCCGACACCGGCCAGGAGGAACTTGCGCCCGACCGAGGGCATGGCGTCGAACAGCTCGACCCGCGCGCCACCGGCGGCCAGCACCTCGGCGGCCATCAGCCCGGCGGGGCCGCCGCCGATGATGGCGACGCAGGGGGCGGGACGAGTGGCGGAGTTGGTCATGGCGAGTCGCAATTGGCGCGGGAAAGCCGGCATTCTACCCGAGGCATCGGTCGCCAGCCTTGTCATCTGCGCGGGCTTCGGGCAGGGTCTGGGGCTTTAATCCCAGCAGGAGCCAGTGTCATGTCCGGCCTCTATCCCAGCGTCGACCCCGAAGGTCTGCTCGAATATTCGGTGGTCTACACCGACCGCTCTCTCAATCATATGTCGCAGTCCTTCCAGGGCGTGATGCGGGACATTTCCAGCACCTTGAAGCAGGTCTACAACGCCCACGCCGTGGCCGTGGTGCCCGGCAGCGGCACCTTCGGCATGGAGGCGGTGGCGCGCCAGCTGGCGACCGGGCAGAAGGCCCTGGTGATCCGTAACGGCTGGTTCAGCTACCGCTGGACGCAGATCTTCGAGATGGGCCAGATCCCCGCCTCATCCACCGTACTCAAGGCGCGCCCGGTCAGCGAGGGCAGCCAGGCCGCCTATGCGCCGGCGCCGCTGGACGAGGTGCTGGCGACCATCGCCGCCGAGAAGCCGCAGGTGGTGTTCGCGCCCCATGTGGAGACTGCCTCGGGGATGATCCTGCCGGACGACTATTTGCGCGCGGTGGCCGATGCCGTGCATGCGGTGGGCGGCCTGTTCGTGCTCGACTGCATCGCCTCCGGCACCCTCTGGGTGGACATGCAGGCGTGCGGCGTCGACGTGCTGATCAGCGCGCCGCAGAAGGGCTGGAGCGCTTCGCCCTGCTGCGCCCTGGTGATGCTCAGTGCGGCGGCCCAGGCCCGTGTCGAGGCGACCCAGAGCAGCAGCTTCGCCTGCGACCTGAAAAAGTGGCTGCAGATCATGCAGGCCTACGAGCAGGGCGGCCACGCCTACCACGCGACCATGCCCAGCGACGCCCTGGCGCGCTTCCGCGACGCGATGCAGGAGGCCGAGACCAAGGGCTTCGCCAAGGTCTGCGAACAGCAGCGTGAGCTGGGCCGACGCGTGCGTGCGCTGTTGGCGGCCAAGGGCTTCAAGAGCGTCGCCGCCGAGGGCTTCGAGGCGCCCGGCGTGGTGGTCTGCTACACCGACGATGCGCAGATCAAGAGCGGCAGCAAGTTCGCTGCTCAGGGCCTGCAAACCGCTGCCGGCGTGCCGCTGCAGTGCGACGAGCCGGCGGACTTCCAGACCTTTCGTCTCGGCCTGTTCGGCCTGGACAAGCTAGGTAATGTCGAGCGCACCGTCGCTACGCTGGAGCAGGCGCTGGACAAGGTTCTGGCCTAGGCCCTCTTGATCGTCGGCCAGGCTGCGTTGAAATTGGTATCGGGCTGCTCATTTACTGTTTGTAAACTCCGCGCCCTCAACCAATTTCGCTTTGCCTGGCTCTAGCTCAAAAGCCCCTAGAAAATCAGCGCAGCCCCGCCGCGCGCCATACCCGCGCGGCGCTGTGATGCAGAATGCCGTGGCGGCGGGCGAGCAGGGCGCGATCCTGGTCGTAGCCGCCGCCGATCACCCCGACTACCGGAATGTCGCGCTCCAGACAGTGGTGGAACACCACCTCGTCGCGGGCGGCGATGCCGGCGTCGGTCAGCTGCAGATAGCCGAGGCGGTCGTCCTTGTGCACATCGACGCCGCCGTCGTAGAGCACGATATCCGGCTGGTACAGGGCCAGCAGGTAGCCCAGGCTGTCATGCACCACCTTCAGATAATCGGCGTCGCCCATGCCGATGGGCAGGCCGATGTCCCAGTCGCTTCTGGCCTTGCGCGCCGGGAAATTCTTCTCGCAGTGCAGCGATACCGTGATGGCGTCCGGCACCTTCTCCAGCAGGCGCGCGGTACCGTCGCCCTGGTGCACGTCGCAGTCATAGATCAGCACCCGGCCGACGCGGCCGCTCTCCAGCAGGTAACGGGCGATCACCGCCAGGTCGTTGAAGATGCAGAAGCCGGAGGCCTCGGCGAAGTGTGCATGGTGAGTGCCGCCGGCCAGGTGGCAGGCCATGCCGTGTTCGAGGGCCAGGTCGGCGGCCAGCAGCGAGCCACCCACAGCGCGCACGGTGCGCCGGGCCAGCGCTGGACTCCAGGGCAGGCCGAGACGGCGCTGCTCCTGATAGGTCAGCTCGCCGCTGGCGAAGCGCTCGATATAGTCCGGGCAGTGCGCCAGGGCGAGGATCTCCGGTGGGCAGATTTCCGGGCGATGCAGCTCTTCGTCGCGCACCAGACCGCTGTCCACCAGGTGATCGCGCAGAAGGCGAAACTTCTCCATGGGGAAGCGGTGGTTGGCCGGGAAGGGTGGGCTGTAGTCGTCGTGGTAGATCAGCGGCAGCATAATGAGTTCTCAGAACCTATTTACGATCTCCTGGCTCGCGGCCATACCGCGTTAAAAACGGCCCGGGACGCGGCGTCTCGGAATACTCATTTACAGCTCGTAAACTCCGCTTCCTCGGCCGTTTTTGCCTTGTCTGGCTCTAATCCAGAAGATCGTAAACAGGTTCTCTCAAAGGTAAGCGCAGTATATGACCAACCCCCTGAACAGCGAGCGCCTGATCCTGCGGCCCTGGCGCGACGACGATCTCGACGCCCTGGCGCAGCTGTGCGCCGACCCCGAGGTGATGGCGCATTTTCCCGCCGTGCAGGACCGCGCCGGCAGCGCCGCGCTGCTCGGCAAGTTGATGGCGCACCAGGCCGAGCATGGCTTCACCTTCTGGGCGCTGCAGGGGCGCGAGGATGGTGCCTTTATCGGTTTCACCGGGCTGGCGCGGGTTGGCTTCGATGCGCCCTTCGTACCGGCGGTGGAGACTGGTTGGCGCCTGGCTCGATCCTACTGGGGCCAAGGTTATGCTCTGGAAGCGGCGCAGCGTTCGTTGCAGTTCGCCTTCGAGGATTTGGCGCTGGACGAAGTGGTGGCCTTCACCGTACCGGCCAATCGACGCTCCTGGGGCGTGATGCAGCGCCTGGGCATGCAGCGCGATCCGGCCGATGACTTCGAGCATCCCGGCCTGCCGCCTGGCCATCCGCTACGTCCGCATCTGCTCTATCGCATCAAGCGGGAGGGCTGGCATGGACGCTGAACAGCAGGTGCGTGCCTATCACGAACTCAGCAAGCACGCGCCGAACGCCTATGCGCCAGGCCCCGGTCAACTGGACTGGGCGACCCAGCCGGCGCCGTTCCGCCGTTACACCGGCAGTCGTCTGATCGAGCTGTGGCAGCGCCCGCTGGAAGAAACGTCAGGCTACGACGTGCCCTTCGCTGGTCCTATTGGCAAGGCGCAGCCACTGAGTCGCGCCAGCCTCTCGCAACTGCTGTACGACAGCCTGGCCCTGTCGGCCTGGAAGGAGTCCGTTGGCAACCGCTGGGCGCTGCGGGTCAATCCGTCATCCGGCAATCTGCACCCGACCGAGGCTTATCTGCTGTTGCCGCCGGGCAGCGTCGAAGAGGCAGGGCTGCTGGCGCATTACGCGCCGGATGCGCACGGCCTGGAAGTGCGCGCCGAGCTGCCGGCGCCGCTGGGTGAGCAGCTGCAGGCCGCGTTGCCGGCCGGTGGCTTCCTGCTTGGCCTGGCCAGCATCCCCTGGCGCGAGGCCTGGAAGTACGGCGAGCGCGCCTACCGCTACTGCCAGCACGATCTCGGCCACGCCCTGGCCTGCCTGAGCATCGCTGCAGCGATTCAGGGTTGGCAGGTGCGTCTGCTGGGTGGTGTGGCCGAGGCGCGCCTGGACGGCCTGCTGGGACTGGATCGCGAGGGTTTTCACGAGGCCGAGTATGGCGATTGCCTGCTCTGGGTCGGACCGCCGAGCGAAGAGTTCGCTCTGCCCGAAACGCTGCTGCGCGGCCTGACGGCGCTGGAGCTGAGTGGCGCGCCCAATCGTCTGTCGCGCCAGTACCGTGATTGGCCGGAGCTGGCGCTGGTGCATGCGCTGTGCCGGGCACCGGCTCAGTCAGCTCTGAGCTGGCAGGCGCCGGGCGGGCATAGATGCATCGACAATCCTGGCCTACCGCTGCGCCCGATCCTGCATCGGCGGCGCAGCGCCCAAGCCTTCGACGGTCGCAGTGGCATCCAGGCCGCGCTGCTGTTCGCCTGGCTACGCCGCCTGCTGCCGGCAAACTCGCCGGTGCCCTTCGCGCTGAGCGCTGCACCGGCGCAGGTCGACCTGCTGCTGTTCGTCCACCGTGTGCAGGGCCTGGAGCCGGGGCTGTACTGGCTGGCGCGCGGCGATGGCCAGCCGCAGCCGGAGGGGATGCGTGGCGACTTCGCCTGGCAGCGCGTGCACGACGAGCTGCCGCTGTACCGCCTGCTCGAAGGCGATGCCCGTGGCCTGGCCGGCTTCCTCTCCTGTGGCCAGGACATCGCCAGCGACGGCTGCGTGGCCCTGGCCATGCTGGCGCGCTTCGACGCGGCGCTGGCCGCTGGCGCCTGGCACTACCCGCGGCTGTACTGGGAGTGTGGGCATATCGGCCAGCTGCTGTATCTGGAGGCCGAGGCGGCGGGGCTGTCCGGTACCGGTATCGGCTGTTTCTTCGACGATCAGGTGCACGAATTGCTGGAACTGGCCGACAGCCGCTGGCAAAGCCTTTACCATTTCACTATCGGCCGCGCGGTGTGGGATGAGCGCCTCACCAGCGCGCCGGCCTATAACGAATTGCGTGTGCCGCCGAGGAGTGATGTATGAGTCAAGTGCTGGATGATCTGGTGTCCCTGTTGGGCATGGAGCAGATCGAGGAAAACCTGTTCCGTGGGCGCAGCCAGGACCTGGGTTTCCGCCAGCTGTTCGGCGGCCAGGTTCTCGGCCAGTGCGTGTCGGCGGCCAACCAGACCGTCGAGCAGGCGCGCCACGTGCACTCGTTGCACGGCTACTTCCTGCGCCCCGGCGATGCCAGCCTGCCAGTGGTCTACCACGTCGACCGCGTGCGTGACGGTGGCAGCTTCAGCACCCGCCGGGTCACCGCGGTGCAGAAGGGCCAGCCGATCTTCTTCTGCTCGGCCTCGTTCCAGGCCGACGAAGAGGGCTTCCATCACCAGTTGCCGATGCCCGAAGTGCCGGGGCCGGAGAACCTGCCCTCGGAGACCGACATCGCACGCCAGGTGGCGCACCTGATCCCCGAGCGTATGCGTGATCGGATGATCAGCGAGAAGCCGATCGAGATCCGCCCGGTGACCCGCATCAATCCCTTCGCCCCCGAGCCGTGCGAGCCGATCAAGTACGTGTGGTTCCGCGCCAACGGCCAGCTGCCGGACGAGCCGCAACTGCACAAGCTGCTGCTGGCCTACGCCAGCGACTTCAACCTGCTGACCACCTCGATGCAGCCGCACGGCGTGTCGGTGTTCCAGAAGTTCATGCAGGTGGCCAGCCTCGACCACTCGCTGTGGTTCCACGCCGACCTGCGCATGGACGACTGGCTGCTGTACGCCATGGACAGCCCCTGGTCCGGCAATGCCCGCGGCTTCTCGCGCGCCAGCATCTTCGACCGCAGCGGTCGCCTGGTGGCCTCCTCGGCGCAGGAGGGGCTTACCCGCCTGCGTGAGGATTGGAAGTGAGTTTGCAGGACTGCCGCCACTGGGTCTTCGACATGGACGGCACCCTGACGGTGGCCGTGCATGACTTCCCGGCGATCAAACGTGCGCTGAACATTCCCCAGGAAGACGACATCCTCCATCACCTCGCGGCGCTGCCGGCGGACGAGGCCGCGGCCAAGCACGCCTGGCTGATGGAGCACGAGCGCGAGCTGGCCATCGGCTCGGTGGCCGCGGTCGGCGCCGTGGAGCTGGTGCGGGCTCTGCATGAGCGTGGCTGCCGCCTCGGCATCCTCACCCGCAACGCCCACGAGCTGGCGCTGGTGACCCTGGCCGCCATCGGTTTGGGCGACTGCTTCGCATCGCACGATGTGATCGGCCGCGGCGAGGCGATTCCCAAGCCCGATGCCGACGGCTTGCTGCAACTGGCGGCGCGCTGGGGCGTGGCGCCGAGCGCGCTGGTGATGGTCGGCGACTACCGCTTCGACCTGGAGTGCGCCCAGGCCGCCGGCGCCCAGGGCGTGCTGGTCAACCTGCCGGACAACCCCTGGCCGGAGCTGACCGACCTGCACGCGCCAGACTGCGCGGCGCTGCTGGCGCGGCTTCAGTAGCGGTACTCACCGCCCTGGATCGCTGCATGCAGCTCGGCGCTCACCGGCACGTAGCGCTCGGCGCCGGGTAGCCAGGCGTACAGCGGGTCGTCGCAGCGCGCCGGGTCGAAGCCTTGGTCCTTGAGCGGCGCCTTCTTGTGTTTGAAGGTGCCGGTGGTCTCCATCTTCTCGCTCAGGCGCAGGAACAGCGGCACCGCGTAGTGCGGCAGCTCGCGGCGCAGCTCGGCGAGCAGGCCCTGGAAGTCGAAGTCGGCCGGGGCGCGGTCGAGGCGGATGCAGGCCATGCCAGCGCGGCCGTTGGTGCCGGCGATCTCCACGCCGTAGACCACCGCCTCGCCGACACCGTCGATACCGTCCAGTACTGCCTCCACCTCGGTGGTGGAGACGTTCTCGCCCTTCCAGCGGAAGGTGTCGCCCAGGCGGTCGACGAACTGCGCGTGGCGCCAGCCCTGGTGCAGCATCAGGTCGCCAGTGTTGAACCAGGCGTCGCCCGGTTTGAACACGTCGCGCAGGATGCAGCTCTCGGTCTTGGCCGGGTCGGTGTAGCCGTGGAACGGCGTTTTCTCGGTGATCTCGCCGATCAGCAGGCCGGGCTCGCCGGGGCTGACCTTCTGCAGGTGGCCGCGCTCGTCACGCAGTGGTGCCTCGCTGTCGCGGTCGTAGCGGACGATGGCGTAGGGGTAGGGGGTGAAGCCCACCGTGTTGTCCAGGTTGAGCAGGTTGGTGAAGCCGATGTTGCCTTCGCTGGAGGCATAGAACTCGATCACCCGCTGGATGCCGAAACGCTGCTTGAAGGTGCCCCAGATGGCCGGGCGCATGCCGTTGCCGACCATGATGCGCAGCGGGTTGTCGGCGTCATCCGCCAGCGCCGGGCGCTCCAGCAGGTAGCGGCACAGCTCGCCGACATAGCCGAAGGCGGTGGCGCCGTGACGGCGTACTTCGTCGAGGAAGCGGCTGGCGCTGAACTTGCGCACCATGATCAGCGCCGCCCCGGCGGACAGCGCCGAGCCCCAACACACTACCATGGCGGTGGCGTGGTAGAAGGGCAGGCTGCAGTAAATGCGGTCGTCACGGCTCAGGCGCACGGCGCCGTAGCCGAAGATGCCGTAGCCCTTGAGGAAGCGCCCGTGGTTGAACACCACGGCCTTGGGCAGGCCGGTGGTACCCGAGGTGTAGATGTAGAAGCAGGGATCTTCGGCCTGCACCGGGCGCGCCAGCGGCGGCGCCGTGTCCGGTTGTGCGGCCAGTTCGGCGGCCGGGTGCTGCCAGCCGGCCGGGGCCTGGCCGGGGTCGCGCCAGGTCGGGCGGTCGGCGAAGTAGTAGCGGGCGTCGGCCGGCAGTTGCAGCTGCTCCTGCACTTCCTCGAAGGCGCTCAGCAGTTCCTCGCCGACCAGGGCGATACGTGGCTTGACCAGGTTGATGCTGTGGGCCAGTACCTGGCCGCGCTGGCTGCTGTTGAGCAGCGCCACCACCACGCCGAGCTTGGCGCAGGCGATCACGCAGGCCAGCAGCTCCAGGCGATTCTCCAGCAGCAGTACGGCGCAGTCGCCCTGGGCCAGGCCGCCGGCGCGCAGGCGATGGGCCAGGCGGTTGGCCCACTGGTCCAGTTCGGTGTAATTCAGCTGCTCGTCGCCCTGGATCAGCGCGGCGCCCAGCGGGTTGTCGCGCGCGGCGCTCTCCACGCACTGGGCCAGGCCGCCGACGGCACTGCCACGGGCGCGGCTGGCCAGGCTCAGGCCGCGGAGGATGCCGGGCAGGCTGGCGAGCATGTAGGGCACGCGGGACAGTAAGCGTGGCAAGGTGAGAACGGCGGCATGGTTCATGGTGGGCCTGCGATGTTGTTGTTATTCGCCGCAATCTACGCAAGGCATGGCTGAGCTGTTGATAGCCACAGGTCGCAACGGACTGGCAATTCGTCTCACTGGCGCCGCACAATCGGCCATCTCGTAGGTGAAAGGATTTGCCGTCATGCTGGACACCGCCCCCAGCGCCACCGCCTCGCTGCTCCTCGACCTGTACCAGAGCCTGCGCCGTCTGCAGCTGGTCGGCCCGGCCGATCTGGTCGAGCTGGGCCTGGCGCCGAACACGCAGCTGGACCTGGAGGCGCGCATCCCGGTGGCCTGGCTGCTGCGCCTGTGGCAGCTGGCCGCCGAGCGCGGCGCGCCGGCCGATCTCGGCCTGCAGCTGGGCCAGCAGCGTGGCCTGCAAAGCCGTGGCCCGGTGGCCAACCTGGCGGCGATGAGCGCCACCCTCGGCGAGGCGCTGGAGCTGTTCCGCCAACACAGCCCGGTGATGAGCGAGTGCGAGAACCTGCGGGTCGAGCAGGTTGCCGATCGGGTGCGCATCGATTTCCTGTTCACCGCCCCCTTGGCCGGCCACCCGCCCGCCTGTGAATACAGCCTGAGTTCTGCCTTGTGCTGGGGCCGGCAGATGAGCGGCACGCGGCTGGTGCCGCTGCGCGTGGGCTTCCGCCATATGCCGCTGGCCGGCTCGGCCAGCTACCGGCAGATCCTCGGTTGCCCGGTGCGCTTCGGCGAGCCGCTGGATTACCTCGAGATGGCGGCGGCGGACATGCAACTGCCGCTGCTCGGCGGCAACGACTACATCAAGGGCCTGCTGTTGCAGCGGGTTCGTGACATGCAGGCGCATCTGCCCAGCCAGCACAGCCTGCGTCAGCAGGTGCTGCACCTGATCGAGCTTGGCCTGCTCGATGGGGGCTTCTCGGTACAGGCGGTGGCGCGCCGCCTGCGCACCAGTCGGCAGACCCTGCACCGGCATTTGCGCGAGGAGGGCTGCAGCTTCTCCGAACTGTTGGCCGAAGTGCGCCGCGAGCATGCGCTGCGCCGCCTGCAGCAGGCGGGCTGTCGGGTCGAGCAGCTCAGTCGCGAGCTAGGTTTCGCCGAACCGAGTGCCTTCTACAAAGCGTTCAAGGGCTGGTTCGGCGTCTCACCCAAGGCCTACCAAGAGCAGCAACAGAGCGGCTAGCTCCCGGCGCGCTCTACAGCTTGGCCGCCTTGAAGGTGTCGCAGCGCCCCGGCTGGCCGCTGTCGAAGCCGGCGCTGAACCAGCGCATGCGCTGCGCGGAGGTGCCGTGGGTGAAGGAGTCCGGCACCACGGTGCCGCGGCTCTGCTTCTGCAGGCGGTCGTCGCCGATGGCATTGGCGGCGTTCAACGCTTCCTCCAGGTCGCCTGGTTCCAGCCAGTCCAGGCGCTGCTGGGCGTGGTGCGCCCAAACTCCGGCCAGGCAGTCGGCCTGCAGCTCCTGGCGTACCAGCAGACCGTTGTCGCCCTCCACCCGCTCGCCACGCTGGCGCGCCGCGTTGACCTTAGCCGAGACGCCGAGCAGGGTCTGCACGTGGTGACCGACCTCGTGGGCGATCACGTAGGCCTGGGCGAAGTCGCCGGCTGCGGAGAAGCGTGTCTCCATCTCGCGGAAGAACGACAGGTCGAGATAGACCTGGCGATCACCGGGGCAGTAGAAGGGGCCGACGGCGGCATCGGCGAAGCCACAGGCTGAGCGAACGCCGCCGCTGAACAGCACGAGTTTCGGGTCCTGGTATTGCTTGCCTGAGGACTGGAAGATGGCGCGCCAGGTGTCTTCGGTGTCGCCCAGTACGGCGCGCACGAACTCACTCTGCTGGTCGTTGGCCGCCGGAGCACGCTGTTCCTGTACTGGCGCACCCTGCTGCATGCCCTGGTTGACCACGTTGCCGAGGATGGTCAGCGGGTCCTGACCCATCAGCAGACCGATCACCACAACCACGGCGATACCACCCAGGCTCAGGCCCTTGCCGCCGCCGAAGCGCATGCCGCCGCCACTGCCACGGGCGTCCACCACGTTGTCGCTGCGTCTACCTCTTTCCCAGCGCATGGGCGCGCTCCTTCAATCCGTCGAGGCTGATAGTGTCGTCGCCTCGGCGGGAGCGCGCCAGCCCGGATTCACTCCGCCGGATAGTCGGCCAGTACCTGCTCCTTGCCGTCCTTGTCCAGCCCGATCACCTGATAGGCGTGCCGCATGCCGGTCTCCATGCCTGGCGATCCATGGGGCATGCCCGGCACAGCGGCTCCGAGCAGGTCGGGGCGGCCCTGCAGGGCGAGGATGTCGCGTGCCGGTACATGGCCCTCGACGAACTTGCCGTCGATCACCCCGGTATGGCACGACGCCAGGCGCGGCGGTACGCCGAGGCGCTGCTTGACCGTGCTCATGTCGTCCTCGACCAGATCGTTGACCTTGATGCCGTTCTCTTCCAGGTGGCTGATCCAGGCCTTGCAGCAGCCGCAGTTGGCATCACGATGGACGTCCATGGTGACGGGCTCGGCCGCCTGGGTGGTGCTGGCGAACAGGAGGGCGGCTAGAGGCAGGAGGCGCATGGTGGATTCCTCGATGAAATAGATGGTCGGCAGGATAACGCTGTCGATTCGACAGTCCCAGATCGTGACTGTTTCCGCCTGCGACGATGCGTCCTATGCTCGCAGCACCCACAAGGAGATAGATGATGCTGCCCGCTCGTATCCTGCTGGCCGTCCAGGCCCTGTTGCTCGCCGGTTTTGGCCTGGCCTACTTCATTCGCCCCCAGGAGATGGCCAACCTCAGTGGCATGCTGTTGATGGAGCCTGCCTCACTCACCGATGTGCGTGCCTATTACGGTGGTTTGCAGTTGGGCTTGGCGGCGTGGCTGGGGTTGGCCCTGGCGCGTGTCGATCTGCTACGCCCGGCTTTGATGTTGCTGGTGCTGCTCTATGCCAGCCTGTTCGTCGCACGCCTTGGCGGCCTTTGGCTGGATGGTGGTGCCCAGCAGACCTTCAATCTCTACGCGATGCTGTTCGAGGGCGTGTCGGCCGGGGTGGCGTTCTGGCTGTTGCGGCGCGTCTCAGTGACGGCGTAGCGCGTGGCTGCAGCGCAGCATGTCGAGCAGGGCGTCGACTAACTGATCGGCCTGCCCGGCCAGCGAATCGCCGCCTGGCGCCAGCAGCCAGTTGGCCTGGAGGCCGTGGACATAGCCATGCAGGCAGAGGGTGGCGCGGCGACAGTCGAGGTCGGCCGGTAGTTGCCCCTTGCTGACCGCATTGCGTAATGATTTCTCGATACGCTCGTCGCACTCCACATGCAGCGCTTGCATCTTCTGCCGAAGGTCGCCGAGGTCGTCGGTGTACTCGCATTTGTGCGCGAGAATTTCCTGGATGCGCCGGCTTTGCGGGTCCAACTCCACATTGCGCAGCAGGCGCACCAGCAGCTCGCGGGTCTGACCCAGCGGGTTGGGTTCGTCCTCGCGCTCACTGGCCTGCGCCAGTTCTTCCAGCGGCAGGTGCAGGCGCTCGAGCATGGCCTGGAACAGGTCGACCTTGTTCTGGAAGTGCCAGTAGATGGCGCCGCGAGTCACCCCTGCACCGCTGGCGATATCGGCGAGGGAGGTGCGCGACACCCCTCGCTCGTGGAACAGATGTTCGGCGGCGTCCAGGATGCGCTGGCGAGTTTCTTCGGCTTCCTCTTTGGTGCGTCGGGCCATGGTTGGGGCAGTATGTAAAATTCGAGAAAAGTTACGAATGCGATGGTTTTCGCTCATTTACAAACATTCTAGTATGTAAGTATATTTGTTAGCCAGCTAAACAGTTACTCCTTCCCCGCGCCCGGTCTCGTCTGACCGAGCCGTCTCCCTGACATGAGGTCGATTCAGATGCAGAAGAAGCCAGCCTTCACAGCTATGGTTTCCGCCGTCGCTCTGGCTACGTTGGTGCTTACCGGCTGCCAGGAGAGTGCTCCGCCGCCTGCCGCCCAGACACCCCAAGTGGGCGTGGTAACCCTGCAGCCGCAGGTATTTACGCTGACCGCCGAGCTGCCGGGGCGCACCAGTGCCTACCGCGTTGCCGAGGTGCGACCGCAGGTCGATGGCATCATTCAGAAGCGCCTGTTCACCGAGGGATCAGAGGTCAAGGCCGGGCAGCAGCTGTACCAGATCGACTCATCCGTCTATCAGGCCAGCTTCAAGAGCGCACAGGCCACTCTGGCCTCGACCCAGTCGCTGGCCGAGCGCTACAAGGATCTGGTCAGCGACCAGGCCGTGAGCAAGCAGGCCTATGACGAGGCCCAGGCCGCGCGCCTGCAGGCCGAGGCTGCGCTGGAGCGTGCACGCATCGACCTGCGCTACACCAAGGTGCTTGCGCCGATCTCGGGTCGTGTAGGGCGCTCGGTCGTGACCGAGGGGGCACTGGTCAACAACGGCCAGGCCAATGCTCTGGCGACCATCCAGCAGCTCGATCCGATCTATGTCGACGTGACCCAGTCGACCAGCGAACTGCTGCGCCTGCGTCGGGACCTGGCCAGCGGGAAGCTGCAGAAGGCCGGCGACAACGGCGCCAAGGTCAGGCTGAAGCTGGAAGACGGCAGCGACTATGCCCAGGAGGGTACGTTGGAGTTCTCCGAGGTGTCGGCGGACGAGGGGACCGGCTCGGTGACCCTGCGCGCCGTCTTCCCTAACCCAGAGCATCTGTTGCTGCCTGGCATGTTCGTGCATGCCCAGCTCAGCTCTGCGGTCAATCAGCAGGCGATCCTTGCCCCGCAGCAGGGCGTGACCCGTGATCCGAAAGGGCAGGCTACCGCGCTGGTAGTGGGTGAGGGCAACAAGGTGGAGCTGCGCAAGCTCCAGGCTGAGAGGACTTCCGGCAACCGCTGGTTGGTGAACGAGGGGCTGAAGCCGGGAGATCGTCTGATCACCGAAGGCTTGCAGTTCATCAAGCCGGGTGATGAGGTCAATCCGGCCGAAGCCACCAATGTCTCCGGCGACAAGCCGAGTTCGGCCGACCTGGTCCAGAGCCGCTAAGGAGCGAGTGATGTCGAAGTTCTTTATCGACAGACCGATCTTCGCCTGGGTGATCGCATTGGTGATCATGCTGGCCGGCGGGCTGTCCATCCTCAAGTTACCGATCAACCAGTACCCGAGCATCGCCCCGCCTGCCGTCGGCATCCAGGTGTCGTATCCGGGGGCTTCCGCCCAGACCGTTCAGGACACGGTGGTTCAGGTCATCGAGCAGCAGCTCAACGGCATCGATGGGCTGCGCTATGTCAGCTCATCGAGCAACTCCGATGGCAGCATGGAAATCACCGTGACCTTCGAGCAGGGAGTCAATCCGGATATCGCTCAGGTTCAGGTGCAGAACAAGCTGCAGCTGGCCACCCCGCTGCTGCCGCAAGAGGTTCAGCAGCAGGGTATCCGCGTGACCAAGGCGGTAAAGAACTTCCTGCTGGTCATCGGTGTGGTGTCCACCGACGGAAGCATGACCCGCGAGGACTTGGCCAACTATATCGTCTCCAACCTGCAGGACCCGATCTCGCGCACCAAGGGTGTGGGCGACTTCCAGGTATTCGGTGCTCAGTACGCCATGCGCATCTGGCTCGATCCGGCCAAGCTGAACAACTTCCAGCTGACTCCGGTCGATGTGCGCACTGCCATCCAGGCGCAGAACGTGCAGATTTCCTCCGGCCAGTTCGGTGGCCTGCCAGCGGCGCCGGGCAACCAGCTCAACGCCACCATCATCGGCAAGACCCGCCTGCAGACTCCGGAGGAATTCCGCAACATCCTGCTCAAGGTCAACCGCGATGGCTCCCAGGTGCGCCTGGGTGATGTGGCCAAGGTCGAGCTGGGCGGCGAGAACTACGCCATCAACGCCCAGTACAACGGCATGCCGGCGTCCGGTCTGGCCATCAAGCTGGCCACCGGCGCGAATGCTCTCGATACCGCCAAGGCGGTTCGCGAGACCATCGCCAATCTCGAGCCGTTCTTCCCGGCAGGCATGGAAGTGGTGTTCCCCTACGACACCACACCGGTCATCTCGGCCTCCATCGAGGGTGTTGTGAAGACCCTGTTCGAGGCCATCGGGCTGGTGTTCCTGGTGATGTTCCTGTTCCTGCAGAACCTGCGCGCCACCATCATCCCTACCCTGGCCGTACCGGTGGTGCTGCTCGGCACCTTCGGCGTGCTGTCGGCATTCGGATTCTCCATCAATACGCTGACCATGTTCGCCATGGTTCTGGCCATCGGTTTGCTGGTGGACGACGCCATCGTGGTGGTTGAGAACGTCGAACGGGTAATGCGCGAGGACGGCCTTTCTCCGAAAGAAGCTACGCGCAAGTCGATGGGGCAGATCCAGGGAGCCCTGGTCGGTATTGCGCTGGTGCTGTCGGCTGTGTTCCTGCCCATGGCCTTCTTCGGCGGCTCGACCGGGGTGATCTACCGGCAGTTCTCCATCACCATCGTCTCGGCGATGACGCTTTCGGTGCTGGTGGCGCTGATCTTCACCCCGGCGCTGTGCGCGACTCTGCTCAAACCGATCGATGGCGATCACCATGACGCCAAGCGTGGTTTCTTCGGCTGGTTCAACCGCACGTTCGATCGGGGCAGCAATGCCTATCAGCGTGGCGTGGGCGCCATGCTCAAGCGCAAGGCTCCCTACCTGCTGCTCTATCTGGTGATCGTCGGCATCATGGTGTGGATGTTCACCCGCATCCCCACCGCCTTCCTCCCGGAAGAGGACCAGGGCGTGCTGTTCGCCCAGGTGCAGACTCCTGCCGGGTCCAGCGCCGAGCGAACCCAGGCCGTGGTCGATGACATGCGCGAGTATCTGCTCAATGACGAGGCCGGTGCGGTCAAGTCGGTGTTCACGGTCACCGGCTTCAACTTTGCAGGTCGCGGACAGAGTTCCGGCATGGCGTTCATCATGCTCAAGCCCTGGGGCGATCGCCCCGGCGAGGAGAATGGTGTCGCAGCGCTGGCTCAGCGTGCGCAGCAGCACTTCTTCAGCTTCCGTGACGCCATGGTGTTCGCGTTTGCTCCGCCGGCCGTCATGGAACTGGGTAACGCCACCGGCTTCAACCTGTTCCTGCAGGATCAGGCCGGCGTAGGCCACGAGGTGCTCAACGAGGCTCGCGACAAGTTCCTGCAGTTGGCCAACGAACACCCGGTCCTCGACAGCGTGCGTGCCAACGGCCTGCGCGACGAGCCGCAGTACCAACTGCTGATCGATGACGAGCGTGCTCGCGCGCTCGGCCTGTCGCTGTCCGACATCAACAGCACTCTGTCGATTTCCTGGGGCGCCAGCTACGTCAACGACTTCATCGATCGTGGTCGGGTGAAGAAGGTCTACCTGCAGGGTTCGCCGGACTCGCGCATGAGTCCCGAGGACCTGAACAAGTGGTACGTACGCAACGACCAGGGCCAGATGGTACCGTTCAGCGCCTTTGCCAGTGGTGAGTGGACCTACGGCCCGCCCAAGTTGGCACGCTACAACGGCGTGTCGGCGGTCGAGATCCTCGGTGCCCCGGCACCTGGCTACAGCTCGGGTGACGCCATGGCGGCGGTAGAGCAGATCGCTGGGCAACTGCCGGAAGGCGTCGGCTATGCCTGGACCGGACTGTCATACGAGGAGCGCCTGTCCGGTGCTCAGGCTCCGGCGCTGTATGCGATCTCGCTGCTGGTGGTCTTCCTCTGCCTGGCCGCGTTGTACGAGAGTTGGTCGGTGCCGTTCTCGGTCATGCTGGTGGTGCCGCTGGGGATCATCGGTGCGCTGCTGTTCACCAGCCTGCGGGGTCTGTCCAACGACGTGTTCTTCCAGGTTGGCCTGTTGACCACCATTGGCCTGTCGGCGCGCAACGCGATTCTCATCGTGGAGTTCGCCAAGGCCCAGTACGAGCAGGGCATGAGCCTTGCCGAGGCGGCTATCGAGGCGTGCCGCATGCGTCTGCGTCCGATCGTCATGACCTCCCTGGCATTCATCCTCGGCGTCCTGCCGCTGGCAATCGCCAGTGGTGCCGGTGCCGGCAGCAAGCACGCCATCGGTACCGGTGTGATTGGCGGCATGCTCAGTGCTCTGTTGCTGGCGATCTTCTGGATTCCGCTGTTCTACGTGCTGGTCTGCTCGCTGTTCGAGAAGAAACGGGTTGAGCCGGTTGCCGAGAAGGAGGCCCTGCAGTGAGGCAGTCCCTGTTGTCCCTCGCCGTCGCCAGCGTGTTGCTGAGCGGCTGCACGATGATCCCCGACTACCTGCGCCCTGTGGCGCCGGTGGATGGTGCCTGGCCGCAAGGCGAGGCCTACACCGCCAATGGTGCCGCACAGACTTCCACGGCAGCAGCTGAGCTGGGGTGGCGCGAGTTCTTCCGTGATCCGGCACTGCAAGGCCTGGTGGAAACCGCCCTGGCCAACAACCGCGACCTGCGCATCGCTGCGCTTAATGTCGAGGCCTACCGTGCCCAGCACCGCATCCAGCGCTCGGAGCTGTTCCCCAGCATTTCCGCCGCCGGTAGCGGCACCCGCCAGCGTCTGCCCGGCGACCTGTCGCAGAGCGGCGAGCCGACCACCGGCGGCCAGTACAGCGCCACGCTCGGCACCAGCGCGTGGGAGATCGATTTCTTCGGTCGCCTGCGCAGCCTCAACGAGCAGGCCCTGCAACAGTACTTCGCTGGCGAAGAGGCACAACGCAGCGCGCAGATCGCCCTGGTGGCCAGTGTGGCCAATGCCTACCTGACGCTGCAGGCCGATCAGCAACTGCTGCAGCTGACCCGCGATACGCTGGAGACCTACCGCAAGAGCTACACCCTTACGGAGCGCAGCTTCAACGTCGGTGTGGCCGATGCCCTGTCGCTGAGCCAGGCGCGCACGGCGGTGCAGAGTGCCGAGGCCAGCCTGGCGCAGTACAGCCGCCTAGTGGCTCAGGACCGCAACGCTCTGGCCCTGCTACTGGGTGGCGGTGTGCCGGCCGATCTGCCGCAGGGCGAAGTGCTGGGCAACGACCTGCTGGCCGAAGTGCCAGCTGGCCTGCCGTCCGAATTGCTGCAGCGCCGTCCGGATCTGCTCCAGGCCGAGCATCAGCTGCAGGCAGCCAACGCCAGCATCGGTGCCGCTCGTGCCGCGTTCTTCCCCAACATCAGTCTGACCGCCAATGCTGGCACTGCCAGCAGCGAGTTGTCCGGCCTGTTTGACGGGGGCTCCGGCACCTGGCTGTTCCAGCCATCGATCAATCTGCCGATCTTCACGGCCGGTCGCCTGAAGGCCAATCTCGACTACGCCGAGGTGCAGAAGAACATCCAGGTCGCAACCTACGAGAAAGCCATCCAGACCGCCTTCCAGGAAGTGGCTGATGGCCTTGCCGCACGGACGACCTACGAGCAGCAGCTCACTGCCCAGCGCGCGCTGGTCGGCACCAGCGAGGAGTATTACCGCCTCGCCGAACGCCGCTTCCGTACCGGGGTGGACAGCTACCTGACCCTGCTCGACGCCCAGCGCCAGCTGTTCAGCGCCCAGCAGCAACTGATCGGTGATCGCCTCAATCAGCTCACCAGCGAGGTCAACCTGTACAAGGCCCTCGGTGGTGGCTGGAACGAGCAGACCCAGGTGGCGACGGCTCCCTCTGCCGACTGACGGTCTACCTGAAACGAAAAGCCCCGGCATGCCGGGGCTTTTTTGTGGGCGCTGTGTGAGCCACCTGCGTAGGGTTCGCCGTGCGCACCATGAGTTGTGAGCGGTGCGGCGCACCCTGCGCGGCAACGTCAGCGGCGTACCAGCAGTACGCCGGACTCCATGTGATGCGTCCACGGGAACTGGTCGAACAAGGCGCAGCGCTCGATACGGTGGGTATCGTTGAGCTGGGCGATGTTGGCGGCCAGGGTCTCCGGGTTGCAGGAGATGTACAGGATGTTGTCGAAGCGCCGGGTCAGCTCGCAGGTGTCTGGGTCCATGCCGGCGCGCGGTGGGTCGACGAACACGCTGCCGAAGTCGTAGGACTTCAGGTCGATATTGGCCAGGCGACGGAACGGGCGCACTTCGTTGAGGGCCTGGGTCAGCTCCTCGGCGCTTAGACGCACCAGCTCGATGTTGTCGATGCCGTTGTCGGCCAGGTTGGCCAACGCGGCACTCACCGAACTCTTGCTGATCTCGGTGGCCAGCACCTTTCTGACGCGAGTGGATAGCGGCAGGGTGAAGTTGCCGTTGCCGCAGTACAGCTCCAGCAGGTCATCGTCACGCTGGCCGAGGGCTTCGTGGGCCCAGTCGAGCATCTTCTGGCAGACCAGGCCGTTGGGCTGGGTGAAGGCACCCTCGGGCTGGCGATAGCGGAAGGTGCGACCGGCCACCTGCATTGCTTCCTGCACGTAGTCGCGGCCGATCACCAGGCGCTGGCCACGCGAACGGCCGACCAGGCTGACGCCCAGCTTGGTCGCCAGTTGCTCGGCCTCGGCCTGCCACTCGGCGTCGAGCGGACGGTGGTAGCACAGGGTGATCAGCGCATCGCCGCTCAGGGTGGTGAGGAACTCGACCTGGAACAGCTTGAACGACAACACCCGGCTGGCCTGCCAAGCCGCCTTTAGCTGGGGCATCAGCTCGTTGATACGTAGGCTAGCGATGGGGAACTCGTCGATCAGGATCGGCGTGTGCTTGTCGCCAGCGGCGAACATCGCGTAGTGGCGCTCCTCCTGCTCGCGCCACAGGCGGAACTCGGCGCGCAGGCGGTAGTGCTCGCCCGGCGAGTCGAACACCTGCGGCTCGGGGGCGGAAAAGGGTGCCAGCAGCTCGCGCAGGCGGGCGACCTTCTCGTCCAACTGGGCGGCGTAGGCAGCCGCGTCACGCACCTGAGTCATGCGTTGACGCCGAAGGCGAATTTGGCGACGAAGATCGCGGCGAGTACCACCAGTGCCGGGTTGATCTCCTTGAAGCGACCCGCCATGGCCTTGATCACCACCCAAGCGATGAAGCCGAAGGCGATGCCGTTGGCGATGGAGAAGGTCAGCGGCATGGCCAGGGCGGTGATCACCACTGGTGCGGCGACGGTGATGTCGTCCCAGTCGATTTCGGCCAGGCCGGAAGTCATCAGCACGGCGACGAACAGCAGCGCCGGGGCGGTGGCGAACGCTGGTACGGTGCCGGCCAGCGGGGCGAAGAACAGGGCCAGCAGGAACAGAGCGGCAACCACGATGGCGGTCAAGCCGGTACGGCCACCGGCGGCCACGCCCGATGCGGATTCGATGTAGCTGGTGGTAGTCGAAGTGCCCAGCAGCGAGCCGCCCATGGCAGCGGCGCTGTCGGCGATCAGGGCGCGGCCCATCTTCGGCAGATGGCCGTCCTTGCTCATCAGACCGGCGCGCTTGGCGACGCCGATCAGGGTGCCGGTGTTGTCGAACAGGTCGACGAACAGGAAGGCGAAGATCACGCTGATCATGCCCACGTCCAGCGCGCCCATGATGTCCAGCTGCAGGAAGGTCGGGGCCAGCGACGGTGGCATCGATACCACGCCGCCGAACGGGGTGACGCCCAGGCCGATGGCGATGGCGGTAACCACCAGAATGCCGATCATCACCGCACCGGTCACGCGACGGGCTTCGAGGGCGACGATCAGGAAGAAACCGAGTATCGCCAGCAGTGGGCCCGGGCTGTGCAGGTCGCCGAGGCCGACCAGAGTGGCCGGGTTGTCCACCACCAGGCCTGCTTCCTTCAGTGCGATCAGGGCGAGGAACAGGCCGATGCCGGCGGCGATGGCCGAGCGCAGCGGCAGCGGGATGCTGTTCACGATCCACTCGCGGATGCGGAAGATCGACAGCAGGAAGAACAGGGTGGCGGAGATGAACACCGCGCCCAGGGCTACCTGCCAGGTGTGGCCCATGTGCAGGACCACGGTGTAGGTGAAGAAGGCGTTTAGGCCCATGCCCGGCGCCAAGGCGATCGGGTAGTTGGCGATCATGCCCATCAGGGCCGAGCCTATGGCTGCAGCCAGGCAGGTGGCGACGAAGATCGCACCCTTGTCCATGCCCGTCTCACCAAGGATCGCCGGGTTGACGAAAAGGATGTACGCCATGGTCAGGAAGGTGGTGACTCCGGCGAGGATCTCGGTCCGCACATTGGTATTGTGCGCCTTGAGTTGGAACAGCTTTTCCAGCATGGTGGACTCCCGTGGGGCTGGTGCGGCAATGGTTTGCGGACTGCGAAAGCAAAGCACAAAGGCTGCCAGCTCGACGAAGAACGAGTGCAGATTCGGCCGGGTCCGGAAAAGCCGCGCACTATACCAGCTCACCTGCGAGCGGTGAATTTATGACCGGACGGACAGCATCGGTTTCCGTCCGAGGAGCAGCCCGATGATCCAGCGCGCCCTGATTGCCGTCGCCGACGGCGTCGAAGACATCGAAACCATCACCCTGATCGACGTGCTGCGGCGTGCCGAGGTGGAAGTGGTGGTTGCCAGCATCGAGAGCCGCCGCATGTTCACCTGTGCCCGTGGTACCCGGGTCACCGCGGATACCATGCTGGCGGACGTGCTGGCCCAGGACTTTGACCTGGTCGTGCTGCCCGGTGGCATGCCGGGTGCCCAGCACCTGGCCGACCACCAGCCGCTGGCCGACAAGGTTCGCGAGCAGGCTGCCGCTGGCAAACTGTTCGCTGCCATCTGCGCCGCCCCGGCCCTGGCCTTGCAAGGTTACGGCGTGCTCAAGCAGCGCCGGGTGACCTGCTACCCGGCGTTCAGTGATCGCCTGTCCGGCTGCACCTTCGTCGATCAGCCGGTGGTGGTCGATGGCAACTGCATCACCAGCCAGGGTCCGGCCACCGCGCTGGAGTTCGCCCTGACCCTGGTCGAGCAGCTGGTCGGCAAAGCCAAGCGCAAGTCGGTGGCCGAAGCTATGCTGGTGCACGTGTGAGGGCGCTGCTTACGGTACTCATGCTGAGCCTGCTGTCCGGCTGCGCCAGCGAGGCGCGCCTGCCTTCCTCGGAGCATCAGCTCGGCATCCATCCGGCCCGCACCGCCAGTGCCGACGGCCTGCAGGCGATGACCGACCGCCACAGCGGCGTGCGCCTGTGGGTTGCGCCGCAGCCGGTGTTGACCGAGGCGGATATACAGCTGGCAGAGATGGCACTTACCCCAGCCGGTGAGCCAGCGGTGGTGTTGACCCTGAGCTCCGAGGGGCGCGCCACCCTGGCCGAGGTTACCCGCCGCTATCTTGGTCAACCCCTGGCATTCGTGGTCGATGGCGAACTGCGCCTGGCGCCCATCGTCGATGAGCCGGTGCTCGACGGCCGCGTCGCCCTGACCGGCTTCGACTCGCTGCAGGAAGCCGAAGCGCTGGTGCAGGACTGGAATCGCTGAGCACAAAACAAAGAACCGGTGAGCGCGGGGCGATCACCGGTTCGTCTGGGGCACTTCACGCGAACATCCTTCTGCAGTACGAGGAACGCCTGTTCTGTGGTTGCCGGCCTGGGGTCAGGCTACGGCCTTGCCTTGTTTGGTGTTGAAATAGCCACTGTCGGCAACGTCACGACCCTGTTTGGTGTTGAAGTAGCCGCTGTCGGCGACATCGCGGCCTTGCTTGGTCTGGAAGTAGCCACTGTCGGCGACATCACGACCTTGCTTGGTCTGGAAGTAGCCACTGTCTGCGACGTCACGGCCTTGCTTGGTCTGGAAGTAGCCACTGTCGGCAACATCACGACCTTGTTTGGTCTGGAAGTAGCCACTGTCGGCGACATCACGACCTTGCTTGGTCTGGAAGTAGCCACTGTCGGCGACGTCACGGCCTTGCTTGGTCTGGAAGTAGCCACTGTCGGCGACGTCACGGCCTTGCTTGGTCTGGAAGTAGCCACTGTCGGCGACATCACGACCTTGCTTGGTCTGGAAGTAACCGCTGTCAGCAACGGTGCGGCCTTGCTTGGTGTTGAAGTAACCGCTGTCGGCATAGGCGCCGGCGGACAGGGTGGCGGTAATCAGGGCGGTGGTGAGAAGAAGCTTTTTCATGATCGGTGACCTCGTACTGGGGGTGGTTGAGGAGTACGGGGCCTATGGTCGTGGCTGACCCGCCCTGACGGAAGTCAGCCTTTTCCATAGTAGGAATCGATCTCGATAATGATTGAAGAAACCCTTGCCAGCGCTGCGTTTCAGCGCGGCGGGTGGCAGCAGTCTCGCTCGTCGAGGGCCTCCAGCAGCCGGCAATGTTCGGCGTGGCCGCTGTGGCAGTCAGCCAGCTTGCCCAGCTCCGCACGCATGTTCTGCAGGTCGCGAATGCGCGCTTCGATGGTGTCCAGGTGTTCGCGGGCCATGCGGTCGGCGGCGTCGCAGGGGCTTTCCGGGTGGGCGGCCAGGTCCAGCAGGCTGCGGATTTCTTCCAGGCTGAAGCCCAGCTCGCGGCCGCGGCGGATGAAGCGCAGCCTGCGCACATCCACTTCCTGGTAGTGGCGGTAACCCGAGGCGCTGCGCTGCGGTGCCGGCAGCAGACCGCTACGCTCGTAGAAACGGATGGTTTCCAGGTTGACGCCGCTGTCGCGGGCGAGAGCGCCAATAGTCAGTGGCTTTGCCATGTTGACTCCGTAGTGGCTACAGGGTTTAGCGTAGTCTGCACCCTGACAGAGGAGATGCCAAATGGGGGCTCATTGCTGTAATCACGAAACGCCCGAGGCCGCGCTGCGTTCCAAACGCTACCGGCGCATTCTGTGGATCGCGCTGCTGGTCAACCTGGCCATGTTCGCGGTGGAGATAGGCGCGGGTCTCAAGGCCGGCTCGGTCTCGCTGCTGGCCGACTCATTGGACTTTCTCGGCGATTCCGCCAACTACGCCATCAGTCTCTGGGTGCTCGGCATGGCCCTGACTTGGCGAGCCCGTGCCGCGCAGTTCAAGGCGGTGAGCATGCTGCTGTTCGGTCTTGCGGTGCTGGGCATGGCGCTCTGGCACTGGTGGCAGGGCGAAGTGCCGAACGCGCCGACGATGGGCGTGGTGGGTACCCTGGCGCTGTTGGCCAACCTGGGGGTGGCCGTGCTGCTGTATGCCTACCGCGAAGGTGACAGCAACATGCGCAGCGTCTGGCTCTGCACGCGCAACGATGCCGTTGGTAACCTCGCGGTGCTGGCGGCGGCGCTCGGTGTGTTCGGCACCGGCAGTGCCTGGCCGGACCTGATCGTCGCCAGCATCATGGCTGCACTGGCCATCAGCGCCGCTATCCAGGTGCTGCGCCAGGCAGATGGGGAATTGAAGGATGGACACGGTCATGCGCACTGAACTGGAAGCCGCATTGCAGCAGGCCTTTGTCGAGGCCGAAGCGTCGCTGGGCCGGCGCGAGCCTGCCGATGCCCTGATCTGGCTGGAGCGGGCGCATATCCTCAGCCAGCGCATGCCGTTGCGTCATGCGCGCTCGCACTGGCTGATGCTGCAGGCCGGCTGGGCCCTGCGGGACTGGCGCGAGGTGGCAGGGCAACTGCCGCGCATTCTCGCCGCGCTACTCTTCTCGCTGATCTGGGTGCCGCTGGGTAACAGCGGCCGGGCGCGGATCAGTGCGTTCCGGCCGATGCCGCTCAGCGACGAGATGCGCCGTTTGCTGGGACAACGGTAGTGAGCTCCGCGCGCCTCGGGCTACAGCGCAGGGTTCCGGCGATCAGGTCAGGCCCATGCCCCACTTGATGGCGTAGGCGAGAAGGGTCACGGCCAGCACGCCGCCCAGCCATAGGGCGGCGAACCAGGCCAGGCGCTTGGCCAGCGGTTGTTTGCTTTCGTTCATCAGTGGTAGCCCTCGCCGACCTTCACCTTGCCGCGGAACACCCAGTAGCTGTAGGCGGTGTAGATAAGGATGATCGGCACCATGAAGGTCACGCCGACCAGGGTGAACGCCTGGCTGCTGGCCGGGGCCGAGGCCTCCCAGAAGCTCAGCGACGGCGGCACGATGTTCGGCCACAAGCTGATCGCCAGGCCCGTGTAGGACAGGGCAATCAGCACCAGCGTCAGCACGAAGGGCTGCCAGTCGATCTTCAGGTGCACGGCGCGGACGATGCCGAGGATGGTCACCGCCACCAGCGTCGGCACCGGCATGAAGTAGAACAGGTTGGGCAGGGTGAACCAGCGCTCGGCGATCGCCGGATGGGCCAGCGGCGTCCACAGGCTGACGGCGGCGATGAACAACAGCAGTACGCAGGTTAGTGGCAGCATCAGCTTGTACATCTTGTGGCGCAGCTTGCCCTCGGTCTTCAGCAGCAGCCAGGCGCAGCCGAGCATGGCATAGCCGACCACCAGGCCGGCGCCGCAGAACAGCGGGAAGGGCGCCAGCCAGTCGAACGGGCCACCGGCGAACTGGCGATCCTCGATCTTGATGCCGTTGATGAAGGCGCCGAGCACCACGCCCTGGGCGAAGGTGGCGACAACCGAGCCGCCGATGAAGGCAGCGTCCCACACGTAGCGGGTGCGCTTGGCCTTGAAGCGGAACTCGAAGGCCACACCGCGAAAGATCAGCGCGATGAGCATGATCACCAGCGGCAGGTACAGCGCCGTGAGCACCACGGAGTAGGCCAGCGGGAAGGCGGCGAACAGCCCGGCACCGCCGAGCACCAGCCAGGTTTCGTTACCGTCCCAGATCGGCGCCACGGTGTTCATCATGGCGTCGCGCTCGTCCTTGTCGCGGAAGAACGGGTAGAGGATGCCGATGCCCAGGTCGAAGCCGTCCATCACCACGTACATGAAGATGCCGAAGGCGATCACCCCGGCCCAGATCAGCGGCAGATCGATGCTCATTGGCGATTCTCCTGGTCGGCTTCGTCTTCGACGCTGTCCGCGGCGGCAGACAACGGGCGGGCCGGGGTACGGCTGTGGCCGGGACCTCCGTCCTGGTTGGCCTGAGCGAGCAGGCCCAACACCGGACCTTTGCGCATCATGCGCAGCAGGTAGGTGATGCCGACACCGAAGACGATGAAGTACACCACCACGAAGATCGACAGGGATACGCCCATCTGCGTGGCGCTGTGGTTGGACACGGCGTCGCTGGTGCGCAGCAGGCCGTAGATCACCCAGGGCTGGCGGCCGACCTCGGTGGTCACCCAGCCGGCCAGCAGGGCGATGATCCCGGACGGGCCCATCGCCAACATCAGGCGTTGGAAGCCGCGCGCTTCGTAGAGCTTGTCACCGCGACGCAGCCACAAGCCAAGCGCGCCACAGAGGATCATCAGCAGGCCCAGGCCGACCATCACGCGGAAGCTCCAGAACACGATCAGCGCATTCGGCCGATCCTCCGGCGCCCAGTCCTTGAGGCCCTTGATCTCGCCATCGATGTCATGGGTGAGGATCAGGCTGGCCAGGCGCGGGATACCGATGGCGTAGTGGGTGGTCTCGGCCTGCATGTCGGGGATGCCGAACAGCAGCAGCGGCACGCCCTTCTCGGTTTCCCAGTGGCCTTCCATCGCGGCGACCTTGGCCGGCTGGTGCTTGAGGGTGTTCAGGCCGTGGAAGTCGCCGATCACGGCCTGGATCGGCGCGACGATCAGCGCCATCCACAGGGCCATGGAGAACATCATGCGCGTGGCCGGGTCACGCTTGCCCTTGAGCAGGTGCCAGGCGGCAGTGGCGCCGACCACGAACGCGGTGCTGAGGAAGGCCGCCACCGCCATGTGCGCCAGGCGATAGGGGAAGGACGGGTTGAACACGATGTCCCACCAGGATTCGGGCGTGAACACGCCGTCCACCAGGGTGAAGCCCTGCGGGGTGTGCATCCAGCTGTTCGAGGAGAGGATCCAGAAGGTCGAGATCAGCGTGCCGATGGCCACCATCAAGGTGGCGAAGAAGTGCAGGCCTCGCCCGACCTTGTTCAGGCCGAACAGCATGATCCCGAGGAAACCGGCCTCCAGGAAGAAGGCGGTGAGCACCTCGTAGGTCAGCAGCGGCCCCATGATGCTGCCGGCAGCCGTGGACAGCTCGCTCCAGTTGGTGCCGAACTGATAGCTCATCACCACACCGGAGACCACGCCCATGCCGAAGGTGACGGCGAAGATCTGCAGCCAGAAGCGGTAGAGGTCGTAATAGACGTCCTTCTTGGTCTTCAGCCACAGGCCTTCGAGCACCGCCAGGTAACTGGCGAGGCCGATGCTGATGGCCGGGAAGACGATGTGGAAGGAGATGGTGAAGGCGAACTGGATTCTGGCCAGCTCCGTTGCATCCAGGCCGAACATGTATGGCCACTCCTGAAATTGATCTGGATCAATATTCCGTCAACTTAGACCTTGGTCGTAGTCGGCGGATTGTCGCATCGGGCGAAATGTCGCAGGTCTTTCTTTAATTGAAAGTAATTATCAATTGATATATTTTCGCGGATTGTCATTCATCACATCGCCTCCGTGTCTCCGCCACCCGATCCCAGCTCCGTCGACGGTCAGTTCGAGAGCCATTCCGCCGAGCTGCTGCGGTTCCTTACGCGGCGGGTCAAGTGTGCGGAGTTGGCGGCCGATCTGCGCCAGGAAACCTGGCTGCGCTTTCGTCGGCGCGAGTCTGGGGAGGAGATCGGCAATCTGCGTGCTTTCCTCTACCGCATCGCGCGCAACCTGATCATTGACCATCGCCGCCAGCAAGAGTCGCGACCAATTGAGGAGGAGATTTCCACCGAACTGGTCAGTGCCCAGCCTTGCCCGGAGCGGGCGGCCAGCGATGCCCAGCGCCTGGAGCTGTTGCAGCGTGTGGTGCAGGGCTTGCCGCCTCACCTGCGCCAGGCTCTGCTCTGGAATCGTCTGGATGGAATGACCCAGCGCGAGATCGGCGAGCGCCTGGGTGTCTCGGAAAGCATGGCTGGACGCTATATCCTGAAGGCCCTCGAACACTGTCAGCAGCAGATGGACCCGCAGCCGTGATCCACTCTTCGATCTTCGACCAGGCCCGGCAATGGCAGGTGCTACTGCACTCCGGCCGTGCCTCCGCGGCTGATCGCGACGCCGCGCAGGCCTGGCGCCATGCGGCGCCCGAGCATGATCAGGCGCTGCGTGAGGTGGAGGGCCTGTGGGCGTTGCTCGGTGAGGTCGAGCGGCCGGCCGAACTGCCGCAGGTGCGCGCAGTGCGCCGACATCGACGCTGGGCCCTCCCACTGGCCAGTGCGGCGATGCTACTGCTCGCCCTGTGGCTGCCGCGTGGCACCTGGGTCGGTTTGTATGCCGACATCAGCACCCGGCCGGGCGAGGTGCGCGAGCTGCGCCTGGAGGACGGCTCGCTGCTCACTCTCAACGGCGACTCGGCGCTGGACTGGCGGTTCGTCGACGGTCGCCGCGAGGTGCGGCTGTATCGCGGCGAGGCGGACTTCCAGGTGGCCCATGATCCGGCGCGACCGTTCACGGTCAGCGCTGGTGAGGCACGCATCAGAGTGACCGGTACACGCTTCGACGTGCGCCTGGAAGAGGGCGGCGTTGATCTTGCGGTGAGCGAGGGCCGGGTCCTGGCCTCCAGCGAAGGTAGCGAGGCGCAGCCGGTGGTGGCAGGCCAGCAGGTGCAGTGGCGCGCCGGTGAGCTGCAGGCCATACAGGCATTGGACGCCCGCCAGCGCCTGGCCTGGCAGCGCGGCAAGTTGGTGTTCCGCGACAGGCCACTGGAGCAGGTATTCGCCGAGCTTGAGCGCAGCCAAGGCGCTCGGGTGCTGTTCGTCGACGATGCGGCGCGCGCGCTGCAGGTGACCGGGGTGTTTGCCCTGGACGATCCGCAGGCGGTGCTGCGTGCCGTGGAGGGCACACTACCGGTACGTCTGGTGCGCCTGCCGGGGCTGATCCTGGTCGCTTCGCGCGACTGATAGCCCTGCCACGCCTGCTCTCGCGAAGATTTCGAAAATATTTTTGCGGAGCCGGTTCAGAAATGCGTCGTGCTTTCGTCTTCTGTCCCTGCAAATGCGACTTCTTCGCATGAATAGCCAAGGACATCAGCATGCGGTCGACCTCTTTCTTCCCGGCGCTAGCCGCCCTTCCCCTGGCCCTCGCTGCCGCTCACGCGCAAGCCGTCGAGCTCGACGTGCCGTCCCAGCGTCTCGATGCGGCGCTGACCGACTTCGCCGAACAGGCCGACGTACGTCTGTTGTATGACGCGGGCCTGACCCGCAGCAGTGGTTCGGCACCGGCGCTGAAGGGCGATTATTCGGTGGCCGAAGGCCTGCAGCGTCTGTTGCAGGGAAGCGGGCTGACCTTCCAGATCGGCACCGATGGTACCGTCACGCTGGTGCCTTTATCGGCCGAGCAGGGCTCGGTGGAGCTAGGCACCACCACAATCAGCAGCCTCGTGGAGGGGCGGGCCGATCTGCCGAGCGAGTACGCCGGCGGCCAGGTGGCGCGTGGCGCGAACATCGGGGTGCTGGGCAACCAGGACATGCAGGACACGCCTTTCGCCTTCTCCAGCTACACCTCCGATCTGATCGAGACGCGCCAGGCGCAGACACTGGCCGATGTGCTGGCCAGCGACCCGGGCATACGCCAGTCCTTTGGTTTCGGCAACTTCTCCCAGGTGTTCGTCGTACGCGGCTTCCAGTTGTTCAGCGATGACATTTCCCTCAACGGTCTGTACGGCGTGCTGCCGCGCCAGATCATCTCCACCGAGTCGGTCGAGCGGGTCGAGGTGTTCAAGGGGGCCAATGCCTTCATCAACGGTGTCGGCCCTGGTGGTAGTGGCGTTGGCGGTGCGATCAACGTGGTCTCCAAGCGCGCCGAGGATACGCCCACGCGACGCGCCACTCTGGACTACGCCAGCGATGCCCGAGTGGGTGGTCACGTCGACCTCGGCCAGCGTTTTGGCGAGGACAACCGTTTCGGCGTCCGGGTGAATCTGGCCCAGCGTGAGGGCGAGACGGCGGTCGACGAGGAACATTCCCGCTTCAGCCTGGCCACGGTCGGACTGGACTATCGCGGCGAACGCCTGCGCCTGGCTGCTGATCTCGGCTATCAGAAGCAGCGAGTCAACGAAGGGCGTTCGGTGGTCTACCTGACCACCACGGGGGCCACCAGTACCCTGAACGGCAAGACGCCGTCCGCGCCGGATTCAGACCAGAACTATGCACAGCCCTGGAGCTGGTCGCAGCTCGAGGACAGCTACGGCATGTTCAGTGCCGAGTATGACCTGTCACCTTCCTGGACGGCCTACCTGATCGCGGGCGGCAAGTACACTCGTGAGAACGGCATCTATGCGTCCAACTACGTGTATGGCGCGAATGGCGATGCACGCATCGGCCGGCTCTATTCGCCGCTGGATCAGGAGACCCTGAGTGCCGTTACCGGCCTGCGCGGCGAGCTGGCGACCGGCCCGGTCAGCCACCGGATCAACCTGGCGGCCAACGGTATCTGGCAGGAGAAGCGCAATGCCTTCGAGTCCACGGCAGTGGGCAGTCGTGGCTTCGGCAATCTTTACCAGGGGTATCCCGTGGTGGAGCCGCTGGCCACCACCATCTCCGGCGATCTCCATGATCCGGACACCACTGCGAAGGTGCAGAACAAGAGCCTGGCGCTATCCGATACCCTGGGTTTCTATGAGGATCGTGTGCTGCTCACCCTGGGCGTAAGGCGCCAGACCATCGGTGCCGATGCCTGGAGCTCGGCCACCGGCGCACGGACCTCCAATTATCAGGAGAGCATCACCACGCCGGCCTATGGCTTGGTGGTGAAGCCCACCGAGTACCTGTCGTTGTATGCCAACCGCGTCGAGTCTCTGCAGCAGGGGCCAACCGCGCCGGGTGCCGCTATCAACAACGGGGCGATGTTCGCTCCCTATCGCTCCAAGCAGATGGAGGTCGGTGCCAAGCTCGACTGGGGCAGCTTCGGCGGCAGCCTGAGCCTGTTCCGCATCGAGCAACCGCAGGGCGTGCTTGGCGGCGACGGCTACTATCGGGTGGATGCCGAGCAGCGCAATCGTGGCGTCGAGCTGAGCTTGTTCGGTGAACCGCTGAATGGTCTGCGCCTGTTGAGCGGCGTGACCTGGACCGAGGCCGAGCTGAGCGGTACCGCCGGTGGTCGCGATGATGGCAATCAGGCGGTGGGTGTGCCCCAGTTCCAGTTCAACGTGGGTGCGGACTGGGATGTGCCGGGCGTAAACGGGCTGAGCCTGAATGGCCTGTTGTTGCGCACCGGCGGGCAATTCGTCGACACCGCCAACGAGTACAGCATTCCGGCCTGGACCCGCGTCGACCTAGGCGCCCGCTACCAGACCAAGTTGGACGGCAGGGCTGTGACCTTCAACACGGTGCTGGAGAACGTGGCCGACGAGAACTACTGGGCGTCGGCCAACGGTGGCTATCTGACCCAGGGATCTCCGCGCACGCTCAAAGTATCGGCCACCGTCGATTTCTGAGCCGACAACGGTATGCAAGAGGGCGCCTATGGCGCCCTCTTCATTGTGCCCGGCACGCTTACTTGGTGGCTTTCAGCACCACGAACTTGGGGGTGGCCGCGACCTGCTCCACGCCGCGGAACAGGCGTTTGAGCTTGGCGTGATAGCCGAGGTGGCGGTTGCCGACGATCCATAGCTCGCCCCCGGTAACCAGTGCCACGCGGGCCTGCTGGAACATGCGCCAGGCGAGGAAGTCGCCGACCACCTGTTGCTGGTGGAACGGTGGATTGCACAGCACTAGGTCCAGCGAATCCGGTGCCTGGTCGGCCAGGCCGTCGGCGGCACGGAATGTCGCCGGTCGCTCGCCGAGCGCCGCGCGCCAGTTCTCCTCGGCGGACTGCACGGCCATGTAGGACTCGTCCACCAGGGTCAGCTCGGCCTCGGGGTTGGCCAGGGCGTAGGCGATGCCCAGCACCCCGTTGCCGCAACCGAGGTCAGCCACCCGTTGCACCTGCAGGCGTTTGGGCAGGTGTGGCAGAAAGGCGCGGGTGCCGATGTCCAGATCGTCGCGGCAGAACACGTTGGCGTGGTTGACCAACTCCAGGGCCGGCTGGTCCAGCCTGTAGCGGGTCGGGTAGGGCGAAGTCGGTGCTGGTTTGGCTTCGGGCGTCGCCGTCAGCAGGCGCGCCTTCTTCACCGCCAGCGAGGCCTGTAGCGGGCCAATGTACCGCTCCATCAGCTCGCCGGCGGTGCGTGGCAGATGCTTGATCATCGCGCCGGCGATCACCCTGGCGCCAGGCGCCAACTGGCCGTGCAGGCGGATCAGCTGTTCCTCGAGCAGGGCCAGGGTCTTGGGCACGCGTAGCAGCACCAGGTCGAACGGACCCTGCACGGTCTCGCTGGCCGGTACGAAATGCACGCTGTCGGCAACCAGGTCGTTGCGCGCCAGGTTCTTCTGCAGGGCCAGGTGTCCCAGGTGCGAATCGCCGCTGCTGGTCACCCGGCAGTGCGGGGCCAGCGAGCAGGCCAGGGCGCCGAAACCGTCGTTGAGCAGCAGTACCCGGCTGTCCGCCTGCAAGCCCAGCTCATGGACATGGGCGAGCAGATACTCGTCAGCAGCATCGAAGGCCTGCAATGGCTCGTTGGCCATCTCGGGCTGGCGGATCAGGTCGAGCTGGGCGAAGGGCGTGGCGAGAGTCGGCATGGTGGCGGGATCATGTGCAGAACAGCAGGCATTGTCCTAGATGCATAGGTAAATGTCTCGAAGTGAGAAACAAGCGGCTTGTGACCAGCAGGTGCAACCCGGAGAATATGCAGTCACTTGCCGCCGTAGAAGTTCTGCAGTGGGTGGCATGCCCCAATAACAAATCGGATGGCCGCGCGACCTGAGCGCAGGCACCGTCCGAACCCCGGCCCCAGTGGCCCACATCCCCAACCAGTCATCCGCCCCGCAGTCTTGTGGGGCGTAGCTATTGCCTTGCCTCAAGGAAGTCCATGAAGTACCTGTCCGCGCTTTGCCTGTCGTTCGCCATGCTGTTCTCCATGCCGGTTCATGCCGAGCCCATCCTGATCAAGTTCTCCCACGTGGTGGCCGAGGACACACCCAAGGGCCGTGGTGCCCTGTTGTTCCAGCGCCTGGTGGCCGAGCGCATGGGCGATGCGGTAAAGGTCGAGGTCTATCCCAACTCCACTCTGTTCGGTGATGCCGACGAGATGGCCGCGCTGAAGCGCGGCGAGGTGCAGATGCTGGCGCCTTCGGTGTCCAAGTTCGAGTCCTACACCAAGCAGCTGCAGGTGTTCGACCTGCCGTTCCTGTTCGACGACCTGGAGGCCGTGAAGCGTTTCCAGCGTCGCGAGAAGAGCCGCCAGTTGCTGCGCTCCATGGCCAGCCATGACATCTACGGCCTAGCCTTCTGGAACAACGGCATGAAACAGCTCTCCGCCAACCGTGAGCTGCGGGCGCCGGCCGACGCCAAGGGCCTGGCTTTCCGCATTCAGGCCTCCAGTGTGCTGGAGTCGCAATTCGCCGCACTTGGCGCCCAGGCCAAGCGCATCCCCTTCGGCGAGTCGCTCAAGGCGCTGCAGGCCGGCACCGTGCAGGGCACCGAGAACGCCTGGTCGAACATGACCGCGGCCGGCTTCGACCAGGCCCAGCCGTTCATCACCGAAACCAACCACGGCTCGCTCAACTACATGCTGATCAGCTCCTCGTCGTTCTGGCAGAGCATCCCGTACGCCACTCGTACCGAGTTGGAGTCGATCGTCGAGGAAGTCACCGCCCAGGTGAACAAGGACGCCGAACAGCTCAACCGCCAGGGGCGCGAGCAGCTGGCTGCTGCCGGCAAGGCGCACCTGATCGGCCTGAGCAAGGAAGAGCGCGCCGCCTGGCGTGTGGCCATGCAGCCGCTGTGGAAACAGTATGAGGCGGAGATTGGTGCCGATGTGTTGCGCGCCGCGCAGACCGTCAACCGCCGCTAATCCCTGCGAACTGGTGGTGTTTGTCCGGCGCCCTTTGCGCGAGACTGCGAGGGTATGCAGATGCAAGGGGGCGCCATGACCGCCAGCGAAGAGAAGTTCACCCGCCAGACGCTCACCGAAGTGCGTGTCTGGTCGCCCAGCCTGTTCAGCCTGGTTTGCACCCGCGATGCCGGTTTCCGCTTCCGCGCCGGGCAGTTCGTTCGGCTGGGGGTGCGCAAGGCCAGCGGCTGCATCGTCTGGCGCGCCTACTCGATCGTCTCGGCGCCGCATGACGACTATCTGGAGTTCTTCTCCATCGTAGTGCCCGGTGGCGAGTTCACCAGCGAGCTGAGCCGCCTCAAGGCCGGCGACGAACTGCTGGTGGAGAAGCAGGTAACCGGCTTTCTCACCCTCGACCGCTTCCCCGATGGTCGTGACCTCTGGCTGATTGGCACAGGCACCGGGCTGGCGCCGTTCCTCTCGATCCTGCAGGACCTGGAGGCCTGGCAGCGCTTCGAGCGTATCGTGTTGGTGTACAGCGCGCGCGACTGTGGCGAGCTGGCTTATCAAGCGTTGATCGCCGAGCTACCGCAGCGCGAGTGGTTGGAAGGGGCGGGGCACAAGCTGCAGTACATCCCGGTGGTGACTCGCGAACAGGTGCCTGGTGCGCTCAATGCGCGGGTCACCACGCTGATCGAGAACGGCGAGCTGGAACGTGCCGTCGGCCTGGCGCTGAGCCCCGAGCACTCGCGGGTGATGCTCTGCGGCAACCCGCAGATGATCGAAGACACCCGCGCGGTGCTCAAAGCGCGCGACATGCAGCTATCCTTGAGTCGCAGGCCCGGCGCTGTGGCGGTGGAGAACTACTGGTAGAGCGGTTCGCCACGTCGTTAAGAATTGGTAACGGTTTGGCGCTTAGGAGTTGGCGGCGGTCCCGCTAGGATGGCCGTCCCTTTTTCGCTCAATGGAACCCATGGACAGCGACAGTTGCCAGCCACCCCCGAGTGGCCTCCCTTCCCTCGACGCCCGCGCGCGTCTGCCCCTGATTTCGCCTGAACGATACGCCCTGCGCCACGTCTACCGTGCCTGCGCTGCGTCGACGCCTGCCCGGAGGAATGCATGATCTTCGAATGGATGGCCGACCCCACTGCGTGGCTCGGCCTGCTGACGCTGATCGTCCTGGAGATCGTCCTCGGCATCGACAACCTGGTGTTCATCGCGATCCTCGCCGACAAGCTGCCGCCGCACCTGCGTGACCGCGCACGGCTGATCGGCCTGAGCCTGGCGCTGATCATGCGCCTGGGCCTGCTGGCCAGTATTTCCTGGTTGGTGACCCTGACCGAGCCGCTGATCGAGGTGTTCGGCCACAGCTTCTCCGGGCGTGACCTGATCATGCTGTTCGGTGGTGTGTTCCTGCTGTTCAAGGCCACCATGGAGCTGCACGAGCGCCTCGAAGGCCGCACCCATCAGCCGGGCGGCAGCCGCACCTATGCTCTGTTCTGGCCGGTGGTGGCGCAGATCGTCGTGCTCGACGCAGTGTTCTCCTTGGACGCAGTGATTACCGCCGTGGGCATGGTCGAGCATCTGGAAGTGATGATGATTGCCGTGATTATCTCGATCGGCCTGATGATCGTCGCCAGCAAGCCGCTGACCGCCTTCGTCAACGCCCACCCGACGGTGATCATGCTGTGCCTGGGCTTCCTGATGATGATCGGCTTCAGCCTCACCGCCGAAGGCCTGGGCTTCCACATTCCCAAGGGCTACCTGTACGCGGCCATCGGCTTCTCCATTCTTATCGAGGTGGCCAACCAACTGGTACGACACAAGCGTAAGCGGCAGATGCAGAACGGCCGTGGCATGCGTGAACGCACCGCACACGCCGTGCTGCGCCTGCTCGGCGGCAAGGTCGAGGCCGACGAGGTGGGCGAGGAAATCGCCGACATGCTCGAGGGCGGTGCCGGCGAGGCCGCGCTGTTCGACCGTCGTGAACGGGTGATGATCCGCGGCGTGCTGGGCCTGGCCGAGCAGCCGATCACCGAGGTGATGACCGGACGCATGGAGGTCGACCATATCGACCTGGGCCATTCCCCCGAGCAGATTCGCCAGGCCCTGCTGGAGTCGCCGCACTCGCGTCTGCTGGTGATCCGCGACGGCCAGGTCGACGAGCCGCTGGGCTTCGTGCATAAGAAGGAGCTGCTCAAGGAACTGCTGGACCAGCGCGAACCGGATATCGAGGGCCTGCTGCGTCAGCCGCTCAATCTGCCGGACAGCTGCGCGGTGCTCGGCGCCCTGGAGCAGATGCGCCAGGCTTCGACCCACGTGGCCTTCGTGGTCAACGAGTTCGGTGGCTTCGTCGGCCTGCTGACCCTGACCGACATCCTTGAGGCCATCGCCGGTGAGCTGCCGGACGCCAGCGAGGTGGACGGCCCGGACATCGAGCCGGAGGGCGCTGGCTTCCGCGTCAGTGGTGCGCTCAACCTGGCTCTGCTGCGTTCGCGCATCGGCCTGCAGGCCCAGGCCACCGAGGACTACCAGACCCTCGCCGGCCTGGTAATGAGCCTGCTCGACCGCCTGCCTGCGGTGGGTGACGAGGTGCAGTTCGCCGGTTGGCGCATGCGCGTGGAAGAAGTGCACGAACGGCGGGTCAACCGCCTGCTGCTCACCCGCGAGCAGTCGTGAAAATGAAAACGGCGCCCTTGGGCGCCGTTTTTCTTATTGCTTCTGCTGCTTGAGCAGATCACGAATCTCCGTCAGCAGCACTTCCTCTGCCGTCGGTACCGGTGGCACGGTCGGCGCCTCGGCCTCTTCGCGCTTGAGTTTGTTGATCACCTTGACGCCCATGAAGATGGCGAAGGCGACGATGACGAAATCGAGCACGGTCTGGATGAACTTGCCGTAGCTAAGCATCACCGCCGGGATGTCGCCCTCGGCGGCCTTGAGGGTGATGGCCAGGTCGGAGAAGTCGACCCCACCGATCAGCAGGCCGATCGGTGGCATGACTACATCGCCGACGAAGGAGCTGACGATCTTGCCGAACGCCGCGCCGATGATGATACCGACGGCCATGTCGACCACGTTGCCCTTGACCGCAAAGGCCTTGAATTCGTTGAGGATGCTCATGTTTCACTCCCTGGGTTTCTGGTTATGTGGTGCAGTGTAAACCAGCCCAGAGGCCGCTCGGTGCGGCCGCGGGGCTGAGGTGGAACCGGTCAGTGCCGGCTCGGCGTGGGGATCAGGCACCGTTGGCCTTGCGCAGGCGCTCGGCGATCTTGTCCTTGAGCTGGACCCGCTCGTTCTTCAGGGCATGCAGGGCCAGGTCGTCCAAGGCCTGGCGGCCGTCTTCCACCTCGTAGATGCGTTTGTCCAGGCTCTCGTAGTGCTGGGCCAGCTGGGCGAAGTGCGCGTCCTCTGCATGCAGGGTCTGCAGCTGCTGGCGGTACTCGGGGAATTCTCGGGTCAGTGGATGGTGTTCGAGCGGCATGGTCAGATGACTCCTTCTGGTGCATGTGGGTTCAGCCTAGCTCAGCGGTCGTTGCCAACTCCTTTCAGGAGGCGGACGGTCGTGACGGTTTGATCCCGGTCAATGGCCCCGGGCTCGGGGGCGGCTAGGGTTAGACACCTTTTTCAGGAGCTTACGCCCATGCATGTCGAACACCACCCGCTGGCCAAGGACTTTCCCGAGCTGCGCAGCGAGCTGCAACGTCTGCGCCAGGAGAACCAGCACTTCGCCCGCCAGGCCGAGGAATATGAGGTGCTGGACAAGCGCATCTGCCGTGTAGAGGACGGTGCGGAACTGCTCGACGATGCCTCCCTCGGCCGCCTGAAGCTGGCTCGTGTCGCCCTCAAGGACGACCTCGCCCGCCAGCTGCGCATCGCCGCCGGCCAATGCTGCGGCTGCGGCAACGGCTGCGCCGGCTAGTCCACCCCGTTCGTAGGGGGCGTCGTACGCATCAGCCTCGCATTCGTTGCGTGCGGCGTTCCCTACACCTCCCTCGCGCTCAGTGCGCCGCCGGGGTGATCAGGTAGTTGATCAGCTCGGGTTCATCGTCCAGCGCCACCTGGCGCGACGGTCGCAGCAGTCCCGGCAGCACGGCCTGCCAGAACGCCGCGGCAATGTTGTCCTGTGGGTGGAAGCGCACCAGCCAGGCTTCGTCGCCCGAACACAGCACCCGCTCGGACAACGCCCGACCTATTCCATGCCGGCGATAGCGCTTGAGCACGAACAGGTCGGCGAACTCCAGGGCGTCTATGCCGGCCAGTTCGCTGCGTTCGATCAGCAGGAAACCGGCGATGAAGCCGTCCGCCAAAATCAGATTGGCGCTCCAGTCGGGTTCCTGCCAGTAGCGCGCCAGGTGCGGCTCGTGGAGGTAGAAGCGTCCGTCCGTTTCCACGTCTTCCTCCTCCCAGTCCGACGACTCGTAGGCGTAGTACTGATAGAGGTTGGCGATCAGCGGTAGCTGCTCGGCCGTGGTCGGGACAAGTTCGATCTGCATGAGGAGGCAAGGGCAGTGAATGGACAGCCATTATCGCCGCATCCGAGCTCCTGAAAAATGGCTAATCTGATCGAAAAAAGACGTCAGCATGGGCAGCAGCAAGGAGTCGTTTCGATGAAGTTATGGATGCAAGGGCTCTTGTTCAGCCTGTTGGCATGGGGAGGGGTGGCCGCAGCGGCCATGCTGGAGGAGGATGTGCTGCCGCCGGCACAGCTGAGCGCTGCTGAGCAGTCCGAGGTCGATGCCATGGTCCTGCCGGTTCCTCCGGCCTGGATCGGCGATCTGGATGGAATGCGCGCCAGCCGCACTGTGCGCATTCTGGTTCCTTACAGTAAGACCTTCTACATGGTCGACCGCGGCCAGCAGCAGGGTGTGGCCTACGAGTACGGCAAGGCCCTCGAAGCCTGGCTGAATGCCAAGCGCCCGCTGGGCAAGAAGTCCCAGCGCTGGAACGTGATGTTCATCCCGACCAACCGCAACGAACTGCTGCCCAAGCTACTGGCGGGCTACGGCGATATCGCCGCTGGTGGACTGACTCAGACCGAAGGGCGTTTGCAGACCGTCGATTTCACTGATCCGGTCTACCACGATGTGCAGGAGGTATTCGTTACCGGCAAGGGCAGTCCTGTGTTGACGCGAATCGAGGATCTGGCTGGGCAGGAGGTTTACGTCCGGCCATCGAGTAGCTACTTCGAACACCTGGTTGCCCTCAACCAGCGATTCAAAGCGCAGGGGCTGGCGCCGATGAAGATCATGCCGGCCAATGAGAACCTGGAAACCGAGGATCTGTTGCAGATGGTCAATGCCGGCCTGTTCGGCATTACGGTGGCCGACGATCACATCGCCAGGCTATGGCAGGCGCTGTACAGCGACCTGGTCATCCACGAGAGTTTCCCGCTGAGCAAGGGCAGCAAGCTGGGTTGGGCTCTGCGCAAGAACAGCCCGCAGCTGAAGGCCGCGTTGAACGAGTTCACCAAGGGCCACAAGATCGGCAGCGAGTTTGGCAACATCATGCATCGCCGCTTCTTCAAGAACAGCAAGCGGGTGAGCAACGCCGTCTCCGAGGCGGAAATGGTCAAGTTCAATGCGTTGGTCGGCCTGTTCGAGAAGCATGCCGGCGCCTACGATTTCGATCATCTACTGCTGATGGCGCAGGGCTTCCAGGAGTCGCAGCTGGATCAGGCTGCGCGCAGCAAGGCCGGTGCGGTGGGCGTCATGCAGCTGCTGCCGAGCACTGCCCAGGAAGTCGGTGTGAGCGGCGTCGAGAGCAGCGCCGACCGTAATATCGAGGCCGGCAGCAAATACCTGCGGCTGATCGCCGACACGTACCTGAATGATCCGGAGATCACCCCGGTCAATCGCCTGCTGCTGAGCTTCGCCGGATACAACGCCGGGCCGGGCAACCTGATGAAGTTCCGCCGGCTGGCGGAGAAGTCCGGGTTGGACCCGAACGTCTGGTTCGGCAATGTCGAGCAGGGCGCCGCGCGCATCATTGGGCGCGAGACGGTGGATTACGTGGGCAACATCTACAAGTATTACGTGGTGTACAAGCTGGCCGCGCAGAAGACTCGTGAGCGCCAGATCGCTGGCCAGTCCGTGGGGTTCTGAACGGGTTGCTGCCGACGCGCGGCCCAGCCGCTATGATCGGCGCTTTTCCAGCGGGCGGAGATTTCCATGGCCAAGGCCAAGCGCATGTATGGCTGCACCGAGTGCGGCGCCACATTTCCCAAGTGGGCCGGGCAGTGCGGAGAGTGCGGGGCCTGGAACACCCTGACCGAGACCATGATCGAGAGCGGCGGCGCCGCTGCGCCGTCCGGGCGTGGCGGCTGGGCCGGGCAGCAGGCGCAGATCAAGACCCTGGCCGAGGTCAGCATCGAGGAAGTGCCGCGCTTCTCCACCGTCTCCGGTGAGCTGGATCGGGTACTCGGCGGCGGCCTGGTGGACGGCTCGGTGGTGCTGATCGGCGGCGACCCCGGTATCGGCAAGTCGACCATCCTGCTGCAGACCCTGTGCAATATTGCCCAGCGCCTGCCTGCGTTGTACGTCACCGGTGAGGAATCCCAGCAGCAGGTGGCCATGCGCGCGCGGCGCCTGGAGCTGCCGCAGGACAAGCTCAAGGTGATGACCGAGACCTGCATCGAATCGATCATCGACGTGGCGCGTCGCGAGCAGCCCAAGGTGATGGTGATCGACTCGATCCAGACCATCTTCACCGAGCAACTGCAGTCCGCCCCTGGCGGCGTGGCCCAGGTGCGCGAGAGCGCGGCGCTGCTGGTGCGCTTCGCCAAGCAGAGCGGCACGGCGATCTTCCTGGTCGGCCATGTGACCAAGGAGGGCGCCCTGGCCGGCCCGCGCGTGCTCGAGCACATGGTCGACACGGTGCTGTATTTCGAGGGCGAGTCCGACGGCCGCCTGCGTCTGCTGCGCGCAGTGAAGAACCGCTTCGGCGCAGTCAACGAGTTGGGTGTGTTCGGCATGACCGACAAGGGCCTAAAGGAAGTCACCAACCCCTCGGCGATCTTCCTCACCCGTGCCCAGGAAGCGGTGCCCGGCAGCGTGGTGATGGCTACCTGGGAAGGCACCCGGCCGATGCTGGTGGAAGTACAGGCGCTGGTCGACACCAGCCATATGGCCAACCCCAAGCGCGTAACCCTGGGCCTGGATCAGAACCGCCTGGCGATGCTGCTGGCCGTGCTGCATCGCCACGGCGGCATTCCCACCTACGACCAGGATGTGTTCCTCAACGTGGTCGGCGGGGTGAAAGTGCTGGAGACCGCTTCCGACCTGGCGCTGATGGCCGCGGTGATCTCCAGCCTGCGCAACAAGCCACTGCCGCACGACCTGCTGGTGTTCGGCGAGATCGGCCTATCCGGCGAGATCCGTCCGGTGCCGAGCGGCCAGGAGCGCCTGAAAGAAGCGGCCAAGCATGGCTTCAAGCGCGCCATCGTGCCCAAGGGAAATGCTCCCAAGGAGGCGCCGCCCGGCCTGCAGATCATCGCCGTGACGCGTCTGGAGCAAGCGCTGGACGCCCTGTTCGAATAGCCTGCGGCGTTCCGCCACCCCGACTGGCCTGGGCTTATTGCTGCAGGTCAATTTTTTCGTCATGAGCCAGGCGCAGCATGAGGCCATATCCCCAAGGAGATGGCCTCATGTTCCTGTTCTTCGATTTCTTCGCCAGAACCATCAACTACGAGCCGGGCCGGCCCAAGGACATCACCGAGGAGCGCCGCGAGGCGAGCATCGGTACACGCCGTGTCCAGGCGCGCCGCGAGCAACGGAAGGCTGTCGATGGAGAAAGACAAGACAGGGTCTGACTGCTGCATACCCTGACGGCGGCGCTGCCCGCCGGGGACGGCGTTTCTTCCTGGGGATCGGCTCTGTGCAGGCATGCCGGTGCGATTTTCCGCGAGGTGCGCTAAGCGCACCCTGCGAGTTTGTCGGGATCAGTCGTCTTCGCCGAGCGCAGCTAGTTCGCGCTCCAGCAGGCTCTCGTCGCCCAGGTTGAGCTCAACCAGGCGGCGCAGGTGGCTGATCGATTCCAGATCGATATGGCGGCAAACGAAGCCCAGCAGCTCGTTGCGCGTGCGGGTCAATACCACCTCCATCTGCAGGCGGGTGCCGGCATCAAGGCTGATGGTGGCGATGAATGGCTGATTGGGATCGCCATTCCAGTCGCGCGGCCGCTTCACCAGCAAGCCTTTGAGCGACACGTCGTGCAGCTCAACCGTCCAGCGCCTCTCGCCCTGGGCGAGTTCGGTGGCGGCGTCGAAGGCGATGCGCTGGAAGCGTCGACGCTCGATTGTCGTATCACTCATGTCGAGTTTCCTCTGCGGTTTTGTCCACTATAGCCAAGCCACGCCGCCGGCGCTGCCAGTAGATACCTGAGGTGATCAGGGCTAGCACGCCCAACGGCAGCCAGTACTTGAAGGAGCCCAGTGCCTGATGCACGGCCTGTGTGCGTTCGTTCCATAGACGTTGACGGGCGCTGGCGAAGTCAGGTTCCTGGCATTCGAAACCAAAGTTGCCTGCCCATTCCACGTAGGGGCCTTCTTTCACGTAGCGCTGGTAATAGCCGCGGGCGCCGGGCAGGTCGCGGTAGTTGATCCAGCCGCTTGCCTTGCACAGTACGGCGGCGAAAGCCTGGCTGCTGGTCGGTAGCTGGTCGGCAGCGCGGTTGGCCAGTTCGGCCGCGACCCAACGATAGTGGTAGCGGCGGTTCGGCTGTGCGGCGCTGGCATTCTGCAGTTGTGCCTCGGCAGGAGTGAGCAGCCCGCCGGCTTGCACCGGCTTGGCGAACTCCTCACCGAAGTTGCCGCCAATCCACGCCTCGTCCGGTCCGAGTTCGTAGCCGAGCAGCTCCATGCCCTGCTCGCGCGCTAGCCTGGCGGCCCGATAGTAACCCTCCGCACGACCGATGGTGGTCCAGGCATCCTCGGCCTGTTCGCGGGCCTCGCCGTACTGGCGGGCGGCCTGTTGCAGCTCGGGGCTGGTGAAGTAGGGTACCGCGTCGGCGTAGTGGCCTTCACGCAACAGGCGGCGTCCGAGCAGCTCCCGCAGGGCGGTGGCCGGTGGGCGATTCCAGTAGCTGTACTGTTCGCCATCGGTTGTTGGCGGTGCGGTGGTGACCTTGGCATCCACATAGCCTTTGAGCTCGGTGCTGCTCAACACCCGCTCGGCTACTTCGGCGGCATCCTGCCAATAGTTCTCTCCACTGCGATAGAGCTGATCGAAGGCCTCAAGGTAGTCGCCACGCTCCAGCGCCAGGATGGCCATTTCGCCTTCTATCCGGCAGCGTGGCTTGAGTGTCTCGTAGCTCCAGTTGGCAGCCCTGCGCAAACCCCAGTCTTCGGTGGCTGGGAATGCCTCGGCGGCCTTCGCGTATGCCTGGACAGCGGCGTTCTTGTCGCCGTCCTGCAGCGCCAGCTTGGCGCGCAGCCACCAGGCCAGTCCGCCGTCTCCAGCCTGGGTAACGAAGCGGCGGGCGGATTCATAGTCGCCCAGCTGATAGCTGAGTGCGGCCAGGCGGTCGGCGATCTGCGGTTGGATCTGCATCGATTGCAGCAACTGCAGCAGGCGTTGGTTGACCTTGCTGTCGGTGTCGTAGGCATCCAATCGGCTGAACAGATGGGCGGCCAGCAGTTGCTGAACCTCCAGCTCACTCAGTAAAGGGCGTAGTTCGGTGTCGTCCATGCGATTGAGCTGGCGTGCCAGCTCGCGCAACGAACTGTATCCCGTGGTCGATCCCTGGCGGGATTGGCTGGCATAGAGACGGATGGCCGAGCTCCAGTCTCCTTCCTCCAATGCCAGCCGGGCCTCCTCCCCGAGACTGGCGATGCCCAGCTCCAAGGGGTCTTCGAGGCCTGCAACGCTTGCCGCGCGGGCCTGCTGGAAGGCTATACGGGCTTGCTGGCGCAGTTCGCGCTGGCGCTGCAGGGCCGCCGCCTCGTCCATGACGGTATCCGGGGCGCTGACTGCGTGTTCGGCCAGGGCGCGTCCCAGGGAGTAGGCGGCCCAGGTGGTGCGCTGTGCTCGTTCGGCTGCTGGCAGCGCCAGCACGCGGCGGAAGTAGTCGGCGGCCAGGCCCATGTCGTGCTCGGCGAAAGCCACGGCACCGGCGGTGTAGAGGCGCAGCTCGGCGGGCAGCTCGGCACCTTCGGTTTCGGCCTGGTGGGCGTCGGTCAGGGTGCGCAGGTGGCTGACCAGGGCGAAGCGCTCAGCATTGAGCTGCTCCTTCTCCACGCCGACGCGTGCGTCCAGGTAGCGTTGGTTGTTCTCGTCCCAGTAGGGCTCCAGGGTGGCTGGCCCGGCTTGGCCGAGGCCCTGGATACTTGGTGCGATGCGGGCTATCTCGAAGGCGAAGTTGCCTTCAGGCATTTCGCCGAGCGCGTTGGTACGGTCGGAGAGCAGTCGATAGGGAAATTCCGGGCCGCACGCCTGGGTCGCGCCCAGCGGAAGCAGACTGGCGATGGCCAGGGCCAGTAGGGTTCTAGAACTGCACATGCATGCCTCCTTGGTCGATCTGTTCGCAGCGTGCCCAGCCCAGGGCAAGGTATTCACCGGCATTCAGCCGGCCGTCGCGGCGCCGCACGAAGGCCAGGCGGTTGTCGTCACGCTCTACCCGGTAGTCACCCACTGCGTCGGCCGCCGCGCATGCCCGCGCGGGCAATTCGATACGCTTGGGCAACGGGCTGGCGAGATTGCCGTTATTGAATAACTGCAACTGGCTGAAACCATCCTTCTGCTGGCGCTGCAGGGCCAGCGAAGGTGCCAGTGGCTGGCCTCGTACCACTGCCAGCAGGGTCGGCAATGGCCAGGCGCGGCGGTCGCCGACCAGTGGCAGGCGGAACCAGAGGATGCCGCTCAGGTGTTCGGGGGGATCGGCGCGCAGTTCGTTCAGTAGTTCGCTGACCTGCACCGGGTCGGCGCGCAGTTCGTGGCGCGGCCCACCCTGGCGGAGAGGCGTCTCGCTCTCGACCTGACCGTCGCTGGTAAGGGCCACGCCATACGCCGGCAGAGCCAGGTGGAAGGGCTTGCGGCTGCGCGCGCCATAGAGTTCTGCCCATTGCAGGGCCTGTTCCGGGGCGAACAATCCGCTCTTGGGATCGCTTACCGCGTGCACCTGCAGCACCGAGGTATCGACGGCGGCGAGTACCTCATCCAGTGCCGTACTGTTCAGCCAGGCGGGCAAGGCGGTGATGCTCAGCTGCAGGTCATCCGGCAGGTCGCGGTGCAGCTCACGCAGCAGTGCGGCGTAGGCGGGCAGGCGTGCGGTGGCGCAGTCGTGATCGATCTCAAGGCCTTGCAGGCGAAGGCCAGCTGCGCGCCAGTCCTGCAGCAGGATGGCGATCTGCCGGCCGATCTCGTCCGGGTCCAGCTGTGGTAGCTGACCGTCGAGGCGCACTACTGCCACCAGAGGTCGACCATCGCGGCGCAGCAGCTCCAGATCGGGAAGGGCGCGGCTCCAGCCAGCTTGTGGATGGGCCTGCAGAGCCAGTACGCGCAGTGTGGAAAAATCGGCGCGGCTTTGTGCCAGCGCCTCGGCATGGGCCGGGCGCCACTGGCGCTGCCAGATATAGAGTTGTTGATCCAGCAGCACGCTTTCCTCGGTGCAACCGACCAGGTAGGCCAGCAGGAGGGCGAGTAGCGGGCGGGGCATTGAAAACATGCGGCGTAGCATCCTGGCGGTCGCCGAAAAGGGCGCTAGTGTAACTGCGTGGAACGCTTTGAAATGCCTACTAGACCAAGGTCGAGTAATGCAGGTGCGATCCAGCGTCTAAGCTTGAGCGGCAGCCTGTCTGTCCTTCAGTTAGGAGTAATCATGAACAATAACAATAGCCTGCTGCGCCACCTGCCTTGGGCAGTGCTGGCAGTGGTGGGCGCCTGTGCCTTGGGTGTCGTGGCGTTGCGCCGCGGTGAAGCCATCAACGCGTTGTGGATAGTAGTGGCGGCCGTCGCTCTCTATCTCGTTGCCTACCGTTACTACAGTCTGTTCATCGCCAACAAGGTGATGCAGCTGGACCCCACCCGCGCCACCCCGGCGCTGCTCAACAACGATGGTCTGGACTATGTGCCGACCAACAAGCACATCCTCTTCGGTCACCACTTCGCCGCCATCGCCGGCGCTGGCCCGCTGGTCGGCCCGGTACTCGCCGCGCAGATGGGCTACCTGCCCGGCACGCTCTGGCTGATCGCCGGCGTGGTGCTGGCCGGTGCGGTGCAGGATTTCATGGTCCTGTTCATCTCCACCCGTCGTAACGGCCGCTCGCTCGGTGAGCTGGTGCGCGAGGAGATGGGCCAGATACCGGGCACCATCGCCCTGTTCGGCGCCTTCCTGATCATGATCATCATCCTCGCGGTGCTCTCGCTGATCGTGGTCAAGGCGCTGGCCGAAAGCCCGTGGGGCATGTTCACGGTGATGGCGACCATCCCCATCGCGGTGTTCATGGGCGTGTACATGCGCTACATCCGCCCGGGCCGCATCGGCGAGATCTCGGTGATCGGCGTGGTCCTGCTGCTGGCCTCGATCTGGGCCGGCGGCCAGGTGGCTGCCGACCCGACCTGGGGTCCGGCCTTCACCTTCACCGGCGTGCAGATCACCTGGATGCTGATCGGCTATGGCTTCGTCGCCGCCGTGCTGCCGGTGTGGCTGATCCTTGCCCCGCGTGACTACCTGTCGACCTTCCTCAAGATCGGCACCATCATCGCCCTGGCTATCGGCATTCTGGTGGTCATGCCTGAGCTGAAAATGCCGGCGCTGACCCAGTTCACCGACGGCACCGGCCCGGTGTGGAAGGGCACCCTGTTCCCGTTCCTGTTCATCACCATCGCCTGCGGCGCGGTGTCCGGCTTCCACGCGCTGATCAGCTCGGGCACCACGCCCAAGCTGCTGGCCAACGAGTCGCATGCCCGTTACATCGGCTACGGCGGCATGCTGATGGAGTCGTTCGTCGCCATCATGGCCATGGTCGCTGCCTCGGTGATCGAGCCGGGCGTGTACTTCGCCATGAACAGCCCGGCCGCGGTGGTCGGCTCCGACGCCGCCGCCGTGGCCGCCACCGTCAGCAGCTGGGGCTTCGCCATCACGCCTGACGCGCTGGAGGCCGTGGCCAAGGACATCGGCGAGAACACCATCCTGGCTCGTGCCGGCGGTGCGCCGACCCTCGCCGTGGGTATCGCGCAGATCCTCCACAGCGTGCTGCCGGGCGAGAACACCATGGCGTTCTGGTACCACTTCGCCATTCTGTTCGAGGCGCTGTTCATCCTCACTGCGGTGGACGCCGGTACCCGTGCCGGTCGCTTCATGCTGCAGGACCTGCTCGGTAACTTCGTGCCGGCCCTGAAGAAGACCGAATCCTGGGGCGCCAACGTGATCGCCACCGCCGGCTGTGTGGCGATGTGGGGCTGGCTGCTGTACCAGGGCGTGGTCGATCCGCTGGGCGGTATCAACACCCTGTGGCCGCTGTTCGGCATCTCCAACCAGATGCTCGCCGGTATCGCCCTGATGCTCGGCAGCGTGGTGCTGATCAAGATGAAGCGCCAGCGCTACGTCTGGGTCACCCTGGTGCCGGCCTGCTGGCTGCTGATCTGCACCACCACCGCTGGCCTGATCAAGCTGCTCGACCCGAACCCGGCCGTCGGCTTCCTGGCCCTGGCCAAGAAGTACAGCGATGCGCTGGACGCCGGTCAGGTCCTGGCTCCGGCCAAGGACATCGGCCAGATGCAGCACGTGATCTTCAACGCCTACACCAACTCGGTGCTGACCGTGCTGTTCCTGTTCGTGGTGCTCAGCGTGCTGTTCTACGCGATCAAGGTCGGCCGCGCCGCCTGGATCAAGCCTGAGCGCACTGATAAGGAAACCCCGTTCCAGCCGATTCCGGACGCCTGATATGTTCAATGACCTGAGTCGCATGGGTAAGTATCTCGGGCAGGCCGCCCGCATGCTGGTGGGCATGCCCGACTACGACAACTATGTGGAGCACATGGCCAAGAAGCATCCGGACAAGCCGGTGATGAGCTACGAGGCGTTCTTCCGCGAACGCCAGGAGGCTCGCTACGGTGGCGGTAAAGGACGCCCCATCCGCTGCTGCTGAACCTACCCCGCTAAGCTACTGCGCTTGGCATCTTGGGCGCGGGCAGTGCTCGGAATCCTCATGTACTGGAGTACATTGCGGTTCCTGTGCGCTGGCCGCTCCCAACCTGCCTACGCTCGCAACGCTTATCGAGGCAGGTTAGGTTTACCCACGCGCCACGCCTAGTCGTGGCGCGTGTCATTTTGGAGATCGCGATGTATCCCGAACCCATTCCCGTCACCGTGCTCACCGGCTTCCTCGGTGCCGGCAAGACCACCCTGCTGCGCCACATGCTGCAGGCCGAGCATGGCCTCAAGCTGGCGGTCATCGAGAACGAATTCAGCGCCACGCCGATCGATGGCCAACTACTCGGCGACAAGCCGGTCGAGTTGCTGACCCTGGCCAACGGCTGCGTCTGCTGCTCGATCCATGTCGAACTGGAGAAGGCCCTGTACCTGCTGTTGGACAAGCTGGACGCCGGCGAGCTGGCTTTCGACCGCCTGGTGATCGAGTGCACCGGCCTGGCCGACCCGGCGCCGGTGGCGCAGACCTTCTTCGCCGACGAGGAGCTGGCCCAGCGCTACGTGCTCGACGGCATCGTCACCCTGGTCGATGCGGTGAACGCCGAGCGCCACCTGCAGGAGGCCATCGCCCAGGCCCAGGTCGGTTTTGCCGACCGCATCCTGCTGAGCAAGACCGACCTGGCCGAGCCTGCGCAGGTCGAGGCACTGAGCACGCGCCTGGCGCGGATCAACCGTCGTGCGCCGCTGCGCGTGGTCGAGCATGGGCGCATCGACCTGGCCGAGCTGCTCGACATCCGTGGCTTCAACCTCAATGCCGATGTCGCCCCGGCGCCCTTGCTGCGCCCGCTGGCGCCGGTCGGCCAGGCGGTGGACCGCATCCGCACGCTGGTGCTGCACAGCGACCAGGCGCTGGATATGGAGCGCCTGAGCGCCTACATGGAAGACCTGCTGGAACGCCACGGCAACGCGCTGCTGCGCTACAAGGGCGTGCTCAGTGTGGCTGGCGACGAGCGCCGCCTGGTGTTCCAGGGCGTGCTGCGCCTGTACGGCTTCGACTGGGACGAACCTTGGGCCGAGGGCGAAGCGCGCGAGAGCGTGCTGGTGTTCATCGGCGACGACCTGCCCGAAGATGAGATTCGCGCCGGGTTTGCCGCGCTTGCTCCCTCTCCCTCCGGGAGAGGGATGGGGCGGCCCGCGTAGGGTGAGGGTGTCTCGGGTGGCTCGGCGCTGCCAGCCAGCCCCTCACCCCCGGCCCCTCTCCCGAAGGGAGAGGGGAGATAGCGGAAACGAAAAAGCCCGGCGTGTGCCGGGCTTTTTCGTTTCCGCGCTGACGCTTACTTGCCGTATACCGGCAGCTTGGCGCAGACGGCCTTGACCTTCTCGCGTACTGCGTCGACCACGGACTCGTCGCCCATGTTCTGCAGGATGTCGCAGATCCAGCCAGCCAGCTCCTTGCACTCGGTTTCCTGGAAGCCGCGGGTGGTGACGGCCGGGGTGCCGATGCGCAGACCGGAGGTAACGAACGGCGAACGCGGGTCGTTCGGCACGCTGTTCTTGTTCACGGTGATGAAGGCGCGACCCAGGGCGGCGTCGGCGTCCTTACCGGTGATGTCCTGCTTGATCAGGGACAGCAGGAACAGGTGGTTCTGGGTGCCGCCGGAGACGACGTCGAAACCGCGCTCGATGAACACGCTGGCCATGGCCTGGGCGTTCTTCACCACTTGCTGCTGGTACACCTTGAACTCGGGCTGCAGGGCTTCCTTGAAACAGATGGCCTTGGCGGCGATCACGTGCTCCAGCGGACCACCCTGGGCGCCCGGGAAGACGGCGGAGTTCAGCTTCTTCTCGATCTCTTCGTTCTTGCGAGCGAGGATCAGGCCGCCGCGCGGGCCGCGCAGGGTCTTGTGGGTGGTGGTGGTGACCACGTCGGCGAATGGTACCGGGTTCGGGTACACGCCAGCGGCAACCAGGCCGGCCACGTGGGCCATGTCGACGAACAGGTAGGCACCGACCTTGTCGGCAATGGCGCGGAAGCGGGCGAAGTCCAGCACCTGCGAGTAGGCGGAGAAGCCGGCGACGATCATCTTCGGCTTGTGCTCGACGGCCAGGCGCTCGACTTCGTCGTAGTCGATCAGGCCGGCGTCGGTGATGCCGTACTGCACGGCGTTGTACAGCTTGCCGGAGGAGGAAACGCTGGCGCCGTGGGTCAGGTGACCGCCGTGGGCCAGGCTCATGCCGAGGATGGTGTCACCGGCCGACAGCAGGGCCAGGTAGACGGCGGCGTTGGCCTGGGAGCCGGCGTGCGGCTGGACGTTGGCGTAGTCGGCGCCGAACAGTTCCTTGGCGCGGTCGATGGCCAGCTGCTCGACCACATCGACGTACTCGCAGCCACCGTAGTAGCGCTTGCCCGGGTAGCCTTCGGCGTACTTGTTGGTCAGCACGCTGCCCTGGGCTTCCATCACCGCCGGGCTGGTGTAGTTCTCGGAAGCGATCAGCTCGATGTGATGCTCCTGGCGCTGGGCTTCCTGCTCCATGGCGGCAAAGAGGTCGGCATCGTAACGGGCAATGGTCAAATCACGGCTGAACATGGTGGTCACCTGATCTATCAGCGGGCGGTAGTAAGAGTCTGTCTGACGACCCATGGCCGACGAGCGGCGGATCGTAAACAGGTTCTAAGGGAGGCGGGCATTCTACCCGATGTGCCGCCGCCTGGCACATGAAAGGCGGTCAAGTGCCGGACAAGCGGGGTTCACGCACCGCCGCCGGCGATCAGGTGAGCATGAACAGCGCGTTGCCGCCGAACTGCGCCTCCAGTTGCTCGGCCGCCATCGGTTTACCGAACAGGTAGCCCTGTACCTCGTCGCAGCCGTGGTCGCGCAGGAAGTCGAGCTGTTCCTGCGCTTCCACACCCTCGGCGATTACCGCCAGATTGAGGCTGTGGGCCATGGCGATGATGGCACGGGCGATCTGCGCGTCCTGCTCGCCCCCCGGCAGGCCGTCGACGAAGCTGCGGTCGATCTTCAGCACGTCGATGGGGAACTGTTTGAGGTAGTTGAGCGACGAGTAGCCGGTGCCGAAGTCGTCGACCGCGATGGACAGGCCGAGCCGCTTGAGGCTGGCCAGCACCTGCAGGGTCTCGCTGACATCGCGCATCAGGATCGATTCGGTCAGCTCAAGTTCCAGGCTGGCCGGCTTCAGGCCGCTCTCGCCGAGCACGCGGGAAATGCGCATGCCCAGCTGGCCATCGGCGAACTGGCGGGCGGAGAGGTTGACCGAGACCTTGGGTACGCGCATGTCGGCATCGTGCCAGGCCTTGAGCTGGCGGCAGGCCTCGGCGATCACCCAGTCACCGACCTGGACGATCAGGCCCAGCTCCTCCAGTACTGGTATGAACTCATGAGGTGCCACCAGGCCACGGCGTGGATGATTCCAACGCAGCAGGGCCTCGACGCCGGTCAGGCGTTTGCCGTCGCTGGACAGCTGCGGCTGGTAATAGAGGAGGAACTGACCCTGCTCCAGGGCATGGCGCAGGTCGCTCTCCAATTCCAGGCGCTGCAGGGCGGTGGCGTTCATCTCCGCCTGATAGAACTGGAAGTTGTTCTTGCCGCGTTCCTTGGCGTGATACATGGCCGTGTCGGCGTTCTTCATCAGTTGGCTCAGCTCGTCGCCGTCCTGCGGGCTTAGGGCGATGCCGATACTGGCGGTAACGAAGAACTCGCGACCTTGCAGCACGAACGGCTGGGCCAGGCTGGCGAGGATCTGTTCGGCCACGTGGATGGCGCGGTTGAGGGCGCCCGCACGGGTGTTGCGCGGCTGTAGCAGCAGGGTGAACTCGTCGCCCCCCATGCGCGCCACGGTATCGTCCTCGTCGACACAGGCGGCCAGACGCACGGCCACGTCCTTTAGCATGCGGTCGCCAGCGGCGTGGCCGAGGGAGTCGTTGATTGGCTTGAAACGGTCGAGGTCGAGGAACATCAGCACCACCCACTCCTCGTGCCGTTCGGCGTGCTGCAGGGCGGTGTGCAGGCGGTCCTGGAACAGGGTGCGGTTGGGCAGCAGGGTCAGTGCGTCGTAGTAGGCCAGGCGGTGGATGCGTTGTTCGCTGGCCTTGCGCTCGCTGATGTCGTTGAAGAAGCACACGTAGCTGACCAGGTCGCCGTCGTCGTCGTGCACCGCGGTGATGCCGACCCAGGCCGGGAACTGCTCGCCATTCCTGCGCTTGAGCCACAGCTCGCCCTCCCAGCTGCCGTGTTGGTTGAGCTGAGTGAGAATGTAGGCGAACTGGGCGGCCTGCTGACGATCAGCGGTGAGCATGCCGGGCAGCTGGTCGAGCACTTCCTTGCCGGCATAGCCGCTGATGCGCTGGAAGGTCTCGTTGATGCGCACGATGTAGCCGGCCGGATCGGTGACCAGGATGGCTGCGGTAGAGTGATCGAATACGGTGGCGGCCATGCGCAGATCGCGTTCGGCGCGGCGCTGCTGGGTGATGTCGCGGCCGATACCGAGTACGCCTTCAAAGCGCTCCTGTTCGTCCCACATCAGCGTCAGTCGCATCTCCACGGTGATCTTGCGGCCGTCGGCACGCAGGCAGTCGAAGACGAAGGTGCGGCCACTCAGGCCGGCCTGCAGCTCGACGAGACGCTCCGCGTTGCCGAGGGAACTGCGCACCTGCTCCAGTAGCTGCAGCAGGCTGGCCAGTTGGCGGGGGTTGGTGACGATATTGAGCAGATCGTTGTCCAGCAGCCATTCCGGGCTGTAACCGAAGAAGCCTTCGGCCGACGGGCTGACGTAGTTCAACTGCAGAGCGCTGTTGGTAGAGAGGATCACGTCGCTGATGCTCTCCGCCAGCAGACGGTAGCGGCGTTCGCTATCGAGCAGGCTGGCCTGGGCGTTGATCTCGCCGGTGATGTCTTTGGCAATGCCGATCAGGTGGCTTACGCGGCCGTGACGGTCGCGGCTGAGGGCGTGTTCGCGGATGTCGAACCAGTGCCAGCTGCCGTCGCGGTGGCGCCAGCGCAGGCGGAATTGCAGCTGCTGACCCTTGCCAACCACCTTTTGCAGGTTGCGCACACGTTGGTACAACTCGACATCGTCCGGGTGGAGAATCTTCTCCCACAGCTTTTCGCCGAGCTGATGCAGCTCCTTCTTGCTGTAGCCCAGATCGGGGCCCAGGCGATTGTTGCTGAACATCACCTGCATGCTGCTCATGTCATGCACGTAGAGGGTATCCGGCACCGAGCGCAATACATCGGACCAGAAGCGCTCGCGCTCCACCAGCGACAGCTCGACGCGTTTGCGGCTGGTGATGTCATGCACGCTGAGTGTCACCGCGCGCAGCTCGTCGCGGCTCTCGGGGAACTGCAGGTTCAGCCACAGATAGCGCTCGTGGCCTTGCGGCGTGCGCATGCGGCTCTCGACCATCATGTCGTGCTCGCCGTCGAGCAGGGCGCTGATCAGCGCATGGCGCGCACCTTTTGGCCGCAGCGGCGCCGAACCGATCAGATGGTCCCAGACCTGCTGCACCTCATCCACGCCAAGCAACTGCAGGGCGACCTTGTTCACTTCGCTGATGCGAATGTGTCGCAGCAGTTCGCCGTTGCGTGTTTCATCTTCCTCCAGCCACGGCAGCAGCTGGGCACTGTGTTGCAGGTCCTGGGTATCGAGGTAGGTGCGCAGTTCGTACAGGTCGAGCACGCAGAGGGCCACGCCGCTGCCTTCGAAGATGTCCTGGTAGCGCCGGCGAGTGTCCTGCAGTACACGCAGGGCCTGCTGTTCCTCGGTGACATCGCGCAATACCCAGGCTCGCCCCGGTTCCGGGTTGTCGGTATAGAGGGCGTGGCAGGTGACGTGGTACAGGCGGCGCTGGCCGTCCTGTAGCACCTCGATGGGCGCGCTCTGCTCGTAGAACGCATTTTCCATCCAGGGGGTCAGTGCGGGCAGCAGCTCCAGCAGGTGCATCTGGCTGGCGGTGGCCAGATCGAGACCGAACATCTGCTCGGCGCGTGGATTCAGGTAGCTGATATGGCCATCGGGCTGGGTTACCAGTACGCGCTCGTCGATCGCCCCGAGGGCGCCGATGGCATCCTCCATGGAACGTCGCGACAGGGCGTGGTAGGCGCGCAGGCGGTTTTGTTCACGTAGCAGGCTGAACAGGGCTAGCAGGGTCAGGGCGCCGCAGAGGATGAACAGCAGTAACTTGCTGGCTTGACGTGGCAATACGTCGGCGCGCAGGGCTGCGGCATCGAACAGAGCGACGATTCGCCAATCGCTGCCGGCCAGGGGCAGTTGCTGGAGGCTCAGGCCCTGTTCCCTGGCGGTCAGGGGCGTGCTGCCGGCCCCTGCGGGGTGGCGAAGCATCGCCAGACCACTGCTCGCATCCTGCAATACCCACGGCAGGTCGGCCGGTTGCTCGGGCAGCCATCGCTGCAGCGCTTCGATCTTGAAGCGCACCCGCCAGCCACCACTGCCTTCCGGATAGGGCAGGTCGACCTGGACCAGGCCGTTGTTCAGCCGGGAGAGCGTGAAGTGGTATGGCTGCTGCTGGTTAAAGAGGGTCTTGTCGTCCGCGGCCGGATTGCTGTCGGACAGCGTCTGACCGTTGGTCCCGATCCAGGCCAGGCTATCCAGGCGTGGGTAGTCGCGATGCAGGCGCTCCAGCAGAGCGCCGAGCTGTGGTTCAGTCAGCGGCTGAGGGGCATGGTTGGCCAGGAAGGTGCGGCCGGACTCGGCCTTGAGTTTCATGGCCAGGGCCAGGTGATCGCTTAGCTGGCTGGCATGGTCCAGATGGCGCTGGCGCTCGCTCCGCTCCTGATTACTGGCCTCCTGCTGCAACTGCCACAGCAACAGACCGAGCATCAACGCTACTAGCAGAGCCAGTGCGCCTTTCAGAGAGCCACGGTGTGGGCGGGCGAGCGGATCGCTGGATGAGCGTGAAGAAGGAGGGCGAGATAGTGACACGCGTATGAACCCTGCTGATACAGCTGCTGGATCGGGCCTTGCCTGGCAATCGGGACCGCGTAGCATGCCCGGAAAAGCGGCCAAGTGCTATCACTGTCCATCGGGTCCGGTTTGCCCCTCCGGGAGCATTCCGGTAGCTTTGCCGCACGCGCGTGGCGCACGGGGCTATGATGCTTCCTTGCCTCAGAGTATTGCCCAGTAGCCGGTCGGCCGCTGGCGCAATTGCCTCTTCAATCCCTCAGTTATGCAGAACCAAGGTCATCCATGGCTCAATACGTCTACACCATGCATCGGCTCGGCAAGGTCGTGCCGCCGAAGCGGGAAATCCTCAAGAACATCTCCCTGTCATTCTTCCCGGGCGCCAAGATCGGCGTACTCGGCCTGAACGGTGCCGGTAAGTCCACCCTGCTGCGCATTATGGCCGGCGTCGACACCGAGTTCGACGGCGAAGCCCGTGCCATGCCCGGCATCAATGTCGGCTACCTGCCGCAGGAGCCGCAGCTCGACCCGAGCAAGAGCGTGCGCGAGATCGTCGAGGAGGCCGTAGGCCAGATCAAGCAGGCCCAGGCCCGTCTGGACGAGGTGTACGCCGCCTACGCCGAGCCGGACGCCGACTTCGACGCCCTGGCTGCTGAGCAAGCCAAACTGGAGGCCATCCTCCAGGCCAGCGACGGCCACAACCTCGAGCGCCAGCTGGAAGTCGCTGCCGACGCCCTGCGCCTGCCGGCCTGGGATGCGCGCATCGAACACCTGTCCGGTGGCGAGAAGCGCCGCGTGGCGCTGTGCCGCCTGCTGCTGTCGGCCCCCGACATGCTGCTGTTGGACGAGCCGACCAACCACCTGGACGCCGACTCCGTCGCCTGGCTAGAGCACTTCCTCCACGACTTCCCGGGCACCGTGGTGGCGATCACCCACGACCGTTACTTCCTCGACAACGTCGCCGGCTGGATTCTCGAGCTCGACCGCGGCGCCGGCATCCCGTACGAAGGCAACTACTCCGGCTGGCTGGAAGCCAAGTCCGACCGTCTGGCCCAGGAATCCAAGCAGCAGTCGGCCCACGAGAAGGCCATGAAGGACGAGCTGGAGTGGGTGCGCAAAGGCGCCAAGGCCCGCCAGTCCAAGTCCAAGGCCCGTCTGCAGCGCTTCGAGGAAATGCAGTCGCAGGAATTCCAGAAGCGCGCCGAGACCAACGAGATCTACATTCCTGCCGGCCCGCGTCTGGGCGACAAGGTCATCGACTTCGTCAATGTCACCAAGGGCTATGGCGACCGCGTACTGATCGACAACCTGTCGTTCAGCATCCCCAAAGGCGCCATCGTCGGCGTGATCGGCGGTAACGGTGCCGGTAAGTCGACCCTGTTCCGCATGCTGATGGGCAAGGAAACCCCGGATTCCGGCAGCATCGAGCTGGGCGACACCGTGCAGCTGGCCTGCGTGGACCAGAGCCGCGATGACCTGGACGGCAGCAAGACCGTGTGGGAAGCCGTGTCCGATGGCTTCGACATGATCAAGATCGGCAACTACGAAGTCCCGTCGCGCGGCTACGTCGGCCGCTTCAACTTCAAGGGCGGCGACCAGCAGAAGTTCGTCAAGGACCTCTCCGGTGGTGAGCGTGGCCGCCTGCACCTGGCCCTGACCCTGAAGCAGGGCGCCAACGTGCTGCTGCTCGACGAACCGTCCAACGACCTCGACGTGGAAACCCTGCGTTCGCTGGAAGAGGCGCTGCTCGACTACCCGGGCGCCGCCATCGTGATCAGCCACGATCGCTGGTTCCTGGACCGCGTGGCCACCCACATCCTGGCGTACGAGGATGACTCGCACATCGAGTTCTTCGAAGGCAACTACACCGAGTACGAAGCTGATCGTAAGAAACGCCTGGGTGATGCCGCCGCGCAGCCGCACCGCGTACGCTACAAGAAGCTGGCGCAGTAAGCGTCCGCTATAAAAGAAAACGGGGCCTGTGGGCCCCGTTTTCTTTTGGCTGGCTACCGCTTAGTGGGCGCTCCACTGGCGCGAACCGGACCTCCTATGCGCTGTGTTCTTGTCTGGATATTGCCCGGCAAGATGGCGTGGACTGGCGCCAGGAAAGGCTCAGTAGCGGTAGTTGAACATCTTGATCTCCTGTTGGAAGGCTGCACCGATCAGTGCAGCTTGTTCACTGTCGAGGACTTCCCGGTAGCTGCGTCGGTCGGTGCGGAACTCCGACTTCGCCTGGACGCCCAGTGAGCCTGGGTAGGGGATACCAAGATGGGAGAAGACATCGCCCAGCTCGCTGTCTAGGTTCTCGTAGTGCAGCACACGATCAACCAGCAGTCGGTCGGGCTCCCCAGGCTCGGTGTAGGCCGGGTGGTCGACGCAGAAGTCGGCGGAATTCAGATGCTCATCGAGCGTCGAAGTCCCGTCCAGGCGGTAGTTGTTGACGAAGTGAAAGTAGGAAAGCGTCTTGTCCCAGGGATTGCGTTCGACGCAAAAGCGAAAGTAGCTGTGCCAGCAGTCGTCGCCGATAGCTGTACGAATCGCATGGCCTTGCATGTGGTTGAAGAAGCCTTCGTGATTGCGCGCCTGGTGCGGTTCGACATGCGGTTCAATCGGCGTGACTATGTCATCTGGACCGCACTGCGAGGAGAGGAATACTTCAAGGCTGGTGCCGGCGGTCTTGCGGGTCTTGATAAAGATGAATCGGTATTTGTGGGAAACGATCATCATTCTTCTCGTATCTGGCGTGTGAGGGATGTATCACATGTGCTGGGTATGGGGCAGGTACGTGCGGAGTCGCGTAACGAGGGGCTGATCCCGTCCCTGCATATTGTCTCAACCCTTTTCGCATACCACCTGGCGCAGGCCAGGTCGCGGCGAGCCACTATCACCACGTCGATGTCCCTGTAGGCCATGGTGATCTCGTCGATCACCCCCTTATCCTTTGTGGCGCTCGACATGGACGGTAGCGTGTGGCTCATCACCCGGACGGCGCCATGGCTGCAGGGGCAGAATGGTGCAATGCAGGTGGGGCTTTTGGCCTCACTTTTTATGGGTAATTGAATCGCTCTTATGTTTTTTGCACCAAAAAGATTCATAAAGGCGTCATTTTGTTCTTTATTGGTGCAGCTTCGATTGTTAGAGTTTCGCCCCCTGAAATATCGAACCAGTGCGGGTGCTTCATGATCCAGTCCGTCGATGCCTTCCTCTCACGCCTCAAGCAACGTGATCCCGATCAGCCCGAGTTCCACCAGGCGGTGGAAGAGGTGCTGCGCTCCCTGTGGCCCTTCCTCGAGGCTAATCCGCATTATGTGGAGGCGGGCATCGTCGAGCGTATCGTCGAGCCAGAACGAGCCATTCTGTTCCGTGTGCCGTGGGTCGATGATCGCGGCCGGGTCCAGGTCAATCGTGGTTTCCGCGTGCAAATGAGCAGCGCCATCGGCCCGTATAAGGGCGGCCTGCGTTTCCACCCCTCGGTGAACCTGGGCGTGCTCAAGTTCCTGGCCTTCGAGCAGGTATTCAAGAACTCGCTGACCTCATTGCCCATGGGGGGCGGGAAGGGCGGTTCTGACTTCGATCCGAAGGGCCGTAGCGATGGCGAGGTGATGCGCTTCTGCCAGTCCTTCATGAGCGAGCTGTATCGCCATGTGGGCGCCGATCTTGACGTGCCCGCGGGCGACATCGGGGTTGGCGCGCGCGAGATCGGCTACATGTTCGGTCAGTACAAGCGCCTGGCGAACGAGTTCACCTCCGTGCTCACCGGCAAGGGGCTGACCTACGGCGGTAGCCTGATCCGCCCGGAAGCCACCGGCTATGGCTGCGTGTACTTCGCCGAGGAAATGCTCAAGCGTCAGGGGCGTGGCTTCGATGGCCAGCGCGTGGCGATCTCCGGTTCGGGCAACGTCGCCCAGTACGCCGCGCAGAAGGTCATGGAGCTGGGTGGCAAGGTCATCTCGCTGTCCGACTCCGAAGGCACCCTGTTCGCCGAAGCGGGCCTGACCGATGAGCAGTGGCAGTACCTGATGGACCTGAAGAACGTGCGCCGTGGCCGCATCAGCGAGATGGCCGAGCGTTTCGGTCTGCAGTTCCTCGCCGGCCAGCGCCCGTGGAATCTCGTGTGCGATATCGCGCTGCCCTGCGCTACCCAGAACGAACTCGATGCTGAAGACGCCCGCACGTTGCTGCGCAACGGCTGCATCTGTGTCGCCGAGGGCGCCAACATGCCGTCGACCCTGGAGGCCGTTGACCTCTTCATCGAGGCCGGCATCCTCTATGCCCCAGGCAAGGCGTCCAACGCCGGCGGCGTGGCCACCAGCGGCCTGGAGATGAGCCAGAACGCCATGCGCCTGCATTGGACTGCCGGTGAGGTGGATCAGCGTCTGCATGGCATCATGCAGAACATCCATCACGCCTGCGTGAGCCATGGTGAGGAGAACGGTCGGATCAACTACGTGAAGGGCGCCAATATCGCCGGCTTCGTGAAGGTCGCCGACGCCATGCTGGCCCAGGGCGTGGTCTGATCTTTTGCTGTGCAGAATGGCCGCCAGATGGCGGCCTTTTTCATGGGCGATGGTCTGCGGGTAGTGAATTGGTGATGCTCCATTCTTTGCGATATTCAGGAGTCGGACCTGCTGTCCCGCTCGTGTCGTCGGATGGGGCGTCGTCGGTTGGAATTTGTATGGATGGCCTCGGAAGGCGTGGCCGATCTGCCTTGCCAGCGGCGCCGGGGCAGCGCCAGAATGGCTCCATCTTGCGGCCTAGCCGCTTCGACAAGGACTTCCGATGCCTGAATCCTTCGCTGCCAGCCTGCGCCTGGCGCCCGATGCCCTGACCCGCCCCTGCGCCCCCGACCAGTTCAACTTCACCACTACCGATGATCTCGAACCCTTCCGTGGCGTGCTTGGCCAGGAGCGTGCGGTCGAGGCGTTGCAGTTCGGCGTGGCCATGCCGCGCCCGGGTTACAACGTGTATGTGATGGGGGAGCCTGGAACCGGCCGTTTCTCCTTCGTGCAGCGTTACCTGAAGGCTGAGGCCAAGCGCCAAGCCACGCCGGTCGATCGGGTGTACGTGAACAATTTCGACGAACCGCGCGAGCCACGGGCATTGGATCTGCCGGCAGGCACTGCTGCTGCGTTCGTTGCCGACATCGGTCATCTGATCGACAACCTGTTGGCGACTTTCCCGGCTGTGTTCGAGACGCCGACCTATCAACAGAAGAAGAGCGCCATTGATCGTGTCTTCAATCAGCGCTACGACAAGGCGCTGGATGTGATCGAGAAGCTTGCGCTTGAAAAAGACGTAGCGCTCTATCGCGACAGCGCCAACATCGCCTTTACCCCGATGAAGGATGGCAAGGCGCTGGATGAGGCGGATTTCGCCCAGTTGCCCGAGGCCGAGCGCGAGCGCTTTCATCTGGACATTTCCGAGCTGGAGGAGCGCCTCAACGAGGGCCTAGCCAGCCTGCCGCAGTGGAAGCGCGAGACCAGCAACCAGTTGCGTCAGCTCAATGAGGAAACCATCACCCTGGCCCTGCAGCCGCTGCTGGCGCCGCTCTGCGAACAGTATGCAGAGAATGCCGGGGTCTGTGCCTACCTACAGGCTGTACAGGTCAATCTGCTGAAGACCGTGGTCGACCAGTTGCTGGACGACAAGCCGGATGCCCAGCGCCGCGAGATGCTCGAGGAGCAGTACAGCCCCAGTCTGGTGGTCGGTCATCACGCCGACGGCGGCGCGCCGGTGGTATTCGAGTCGCACCCGACCTATGACAACCTATTCGGCCGCATCGAGTACAACACCGACCAGGGGGCGCTCTACACCAGTTATCGCCAGCTGCGCCCGGGTGCACTGCACCGGGCCAACGGCGGCTATCTGATCGTCGAGGCTGAGAAGTTGCTCAGCGAGCCCTTCGTCTGGGACGCGCTGAAACGCGCCCTGCATTCGCGCCAACTGAAAATGGAGTCGCCGCTCGGCGATCTAGGGCGCATTGCCACGGTGACCCTGACCCCGCAGCTGATTCCGCTGCAGCTCAAGGTCATCATCATCGGCTCGCGCCAGCTCTATTACACGCTGCAGGACCTGGATTCCGACTTCCAGGAGATGTTCCGCGTGCTGGTGGACTTCGACGAGGAGATCCCCGTTGCCGATGACAGCCTTGAACAGTTCGCCCAGTTGCTCAAGACGCGGACCTCGGAAGAGGGCATGGCGCCGCTGACGGCTGCTGCCGTGGCGCGTCTGGCGACTTACAGTGCTCGCCTGGCCGAGCATCAGGGCCGGCTGTCGGCGCGTATCGGTGACCTTTTCCAGCTGGTCAGCGAGGCCGACTTCGTTCGTCAGTTGGCCAGTGATGCCGTGACCGATGTCGGCCATATCGAGCGGGCGCTGAAAGCCAAGTCCGATCGTACTGGGCGTGTCTCGGCGCGAATCATCGACGACATGTTGGCCGGTATCATCCTGATCGATACCGCCGGTGAGGCCGTTGGCAAGTGCAACGGGCTGACCGTGCTCGAGGTGGGTGATTCCGCCTTCGGGGTGCCGGCGCGCATCTCGGCCACTGTCTATCCGGGCGGCTCGGGTATCGTCGATATCGAGCGTGAGGTCAGCCTGGGGCAGCCTATTCACTCCAAGGGGGTGATGATCGTCACCGGCTTCCTCGGTAGTCGTTATGCCCAGGAATTCCCGCTGGAGATTTCTGCCAGCATCGCCTTGGAGCAATCCTACGGCTATGTGGATGGCGATAGCGCATCGCTGGGCGAGGTCTGCACGCTGATCTCGGCGCTGTCACGCACGCCGCTCAAGCAGTGCTTCGCCATCACCGGTTCGATCAACCAGTTCGGCGAGGTGCAGGCAGTCGGTGGGGTCAACGAGAAGATCGAGGGCTTCTTCCGTCTCTGCGAGGCGCGCGGCCTGACTGGCGAGCAAGGGGTGATCATTCCTCACTCCAACGTCAGCAACCTGATGCTCGACGAGCGTGTGCTGCAGGCGGTGCGCAACGGCCAGTTCCATGTGTATGCGGTTCGCCATGTCGATGAGGCGCTCGCGCTGTTGCTCGGCGAGCCTGCCGGAGCGCCGAATGCCAAGGGTCAGTTCCCCAAGGGCAGCGTGAATGCGCGAGTGGTCGAGCGCCTGCGCAGCATCGCCGAGATGGGCATGGAAGAGGATGAGAAGGACAAAGAGCCGAAGGTCAAGGAAGCGAAAACCCGCGCCAAGCCGGTGGCGAAACCGTCCAAGGAGTGATGGGGTCGGCAGGGCGACAACTGGTCAGTCATTGCCCACATCGGTGGGGCCCGCAGCGGGTCTCACCGGAACGGCTTTTCCCCCGCTCCATCCACAGAGTTATCCACAGTGTGCGGGGATAACTTTTACCTTCCCGTGGCGGCGTATCGAGGTGTAGGCTGCAAGCCAGACCTCGCGAGGATCGCCGCCATGTCGCGCAGCCTCTGTCTCACCCGTCAGTGCCTTGGCCTGACCACCCGTATCGAGTGTGAGATTCGTCCGCTGGCTGGCGAGCGCGGTCTGTGGACGCTGCTGTGTGCGGCGGGTATGACGGGAGGGCAGCCGTCGGCGATCAAGGCGCAAGGCCCATTCCACGGGCCTTTCGTGGCTGAGGAGGTGCTCGATTCGATTGCCCAGTGCCTCGCGGTTCAGGGCTATGAGCCCTGCGAAGAGCCGATGATCTGGTGCCTGCACCTGCAGGCCGAGCTGCGCAAGCTCAATGGCGAGCGGTGTCGTCATCTCGGTGACTATCAGTTCCGCCCGGAAAGCTGATCGAGCTGCTGAACGCTTTTTGCCCAATCTGAAGCTGCCTCCCGTTGCGCTGGGCGTGCAGACATCCTTCCCGTGTCTGCCCACAAGGTTATCCACAGTAAGCGGGGATAAAACTCGGCAACGCTTGCCGCCTTGCCCGTCATGGTCGGCTGAGTATACTCGCGACCTGTTTTCCCTCTACTCAGACGAGACAACATGGAACGCTTTATCGAAAATGCGATGTACGCCTCGCGCTGGCTTTTGGCGCCTATCTATTTCGGCCTCTCGCTGGGGCTTCTGGCTCTCGCGCTGAAGTTCTTCCAGGAAGTCTTTCATATCCTGCCGAATGTGTTTGCCATGGCCGAGGCCGACCTGATTCTGGTGTTGCTGTCGTTGATCGACATGGCGCTGGTGGGTGGCCTGCTGGTGATGGTGATGATTTCCGGCTACGAGAATTTCGTGTCTCAGCTGGACATCGACGAGAGCAAGGAAAAGCTCAGCTGGTTGGGCAAGATGGATTCCAGCTCACTGAAGATGAAGGTGGCCGCATCGATCGTGGCGATCTCTTCGATTCATCTGCTCCGGGTTTTCATGGATGCCAAGAACCATGACCCCGAGCACCTCAAGTGGTACGTGATCATCCACATGACCTTCGTCGTGTCGGCATTCGCCATGGGTTACCTGGACAAGTTGACCAAGCACGATTGATCCGCACCTGAGTAAACCGAGCCCGGCACCGCGAGGTGGCCGGGCTTTTTCTGTGTGCTGGATTTGCGTGCGTCTGGCTCCGTCTCGCCGCGAGGCAGCTTGTGCTAGTCTGGCCGCCCTTTTTCGACCCCTAACGTGGAGCCCGGCCATGTCCGAACTCAACCTGTCCACCGACGAAACGCGCGTCAGCTACGGCATCGGCCGCCAACTGGGCGACCAACTGCGCGACAACCCGCCGCCTGGCGTGAGCCTGGACGCCGTGGTCGCTGGCTTGCGTGACGCCTTCGCCAATCAGCCAAGCCGCGTCGCTCCGGAAGACCTGAACACGGCCTTCCGTGCCATCCGCGAAATCATGCAGGCCGAAGCAGCTGCCAAGGCCGAAGCGGCTGCTGGCGCAGGCCGTGAGTATCTGGTCGAGAATGCCAAGCGCGAAGGCGTGACCGTGCTCGAGTCCGGCCTGCAGTACGAAGTGCTGGTGGCGGGTGAGGGCGCCAAACCGTCCCGCGAAGACCACGTACGTACTCACTACCACGGCACCCTGATCGACGGCACCGTGTTCGACAGTTCCTACGAGCGTGGCCAGCCGGCCGAATTCCCGGTGGGCGGTGTGATTGCCGGCTGGGTCGAGGCTCTGCAACTGATGAATACCGGCAGCAAGTGGCGCCTGCATGTGCCGAGCGAGCTGGCCTATGGCGGCCAGGCTGCCGGCAGCATCCCGCCGCACAGCGTACTGGTGTTCGACGTCGAGCTGCTCGACATCCTGTAAGAGGTGATGCCCGGCTGGTCATCCTAACTGGTCCGGGCACCTGCGGTGCGTCATCGCTCCGCATGTCTCCCGGCGCCTTCCCTGGCGTCGGGCTGGCCGACGAGGCTGACCGACATTGGCCGCCCTCGTCGAGCGCTGCTCAGTGCAGTTCGCCCTGCGGCCTCAGCGCCCGGGCATAGCAGAACAGAAACAGGCCTCGCACCAGTTCTTTCAGTACCCCTGGCTCACATGAGCTGAGGCTGGCGAGATCGAGATCACCCTGATCCCGTAGTTCACCGATGGCTTCCTCTTCCAGTACGGCACACACTTCGCCTGTTTCGCGATTGAGGATGCGCAGGTAGGGGTGTGGGCGATCCAGCCAGGCGTCGATCAGATAGGTCATGGCTCATCTCCGTGTCGTCCATTTGATGAATATGAGAATAATTCCTATTATCAAAATAGCAAGCCTCAATCGTGCCTTTTGTCGGGCAATAAAAAACCCGTCACAGGGACGGGCTTTTGTTTGAGCGGTTTTCTCAGTGGGTGCGGGCTACTGCGAAACGGCTCAGTTCGATCAGTGCGTCGCGGTAGGTGTTGTCCGGCAGGGCATCGAGACAGGTGATGGCCTTCTCGGCATGTTCGCGGGCCAGTTTGGCGGTGTAGTCCAGCGAGCCCGAGGCCTGCACGGCGGTGCGAATGCTTTCCAGATCCTCGATGCCGCCTTTCTGGATCGCAGTACGGACCAAGGCAGCCTGTTCGGCATTGCCTTCGCGCATGGTGTAGATCAGTGGCAGGGTCGGCTTGCCTTCGGCCAGGTCGTCGCCGACGTTCTTGCCGAGAGTGGTGGCGTCACCCTGATAGTCGAGCAAATCATCCACCAGCTGGAAGGCGATGCCCAGATGGTCGCCGAAGTGACGAAGGGCTTCGCTCTGCGTTTCGGAACTGCCGGCTAGCGCTGCGGCGCTGTGGGTGGACGCCTCGAACAGCATGGCGGTCTTGCCGCGGATGACCTCCATGTAGGTCTCTTCCGTGGTGCTGGCGTCGCGTACCTTGGACAGCTGCAGCACCTCGCCTTCGGCGATCACCCGGGTGGCACGCGAGAGAATGCGCATTACCGGCATGGAGCCAAGCTCGACCATCATCTCGAACGAGCGGGAATAGAGGAAGTCGCCTACCAGCACGCTCGGCGCATTGCCCCACTGGGCGTTGGCGGTGGCACGGCCGCGGCGCATGCCGGACATGTCCACCACGTCGTCATGCAGCAGAGTGGCGGTGTGCAGGAACTCGATGGTGGCAGCCAGCAGGCGCAGGTCGTCGGCCTGATAACCCAGAGCTTTGCCGCTGAGCAGGACCAGCAGCGGGCGTAGGCGTTTGCCGCCAGCGGAGATGATGTAGTCACCGATCTTCTCTACCAGGGGTACGTGGGATTTCAGCTGCTGGCGGATGATGCTGTCGACGGCGGTGAAATCGTCTGCGACCACGCTTTGGAAGACCTGGGGTTGCATCGGTGACGGGAGCTCCTGGACGGGGCCGGCAGCCTCGCAGGGCGGAGGGCGGCGAAATGGCGGGTCGGGCAGGGCCAGACCTAGCTGCGCGGCATGCTAGGGGCCGGGTTGGGGGCTGTCAAGGCAAGGGCCGGCGGGGCTTGCCTCGGGGGTTGCCTTTCCGTACAATCGCGGCCCCAAACTTCTTATGGGCACTCCCTGCCTTACGCAATTGCATGGCGTCAGTTCCGGCTCCATGCAGCCATGCCGGCCAATAACTCTTCCTATAAAGAGTCGGGTGAGCAGGTTTAACGGAGAAAAATCCATGTACGCAGTAATTGTTACCGGTGGCAAGCAGTACAAAGTCGCCGAAGGCGAATTCCTCAAGGTCGAGAAGCTGGAAATCGCTACCGGCGAATCCGTGACTTTCGACCGCGTTCTGCTGGTTGGCAACGGTGACGACGTGAAAATCGGCGCTCCGGTGGTCGATGGTGCCAAGGTTGTCGCTGAAGTGGTCTCCCAAGGCCGTCACGACAAAGTGACCATCATCAAGTTCCGCCGTCGTAAGCACCACATGAAGCGTCAGGGCCACCGTCAGTGGTTCACCGAAATCAAGATCACCGGCATCCAGGCCTGATCCCTTTTTAGGAGGCTATGACTCATGGCACACAAAAAAGCTGGCGGTAGTACTCGTAACGGCCGCGACTCAGAAAGTAAACGCCTTGGCGTGAAGATGTACGGCAGCCAGGCGATCAAGGCCGGCAACATCATCGTGCGTCAGCGCGGCACCCAGTTCCACGCCGGTTACGGCGTAGGCATGGGCAAAGACCACACTCTGTTCGCCAAAGTCGACGGCGTGGTCAAGTTCGAAGTGAAGGGCGCCTTCGGTCGTCGTTACGTGAGCGTCGTGACTGCCTAAGTCCGCGTTTGCTGAAAAAGCCCTGTCTCGCGACGGGGCTTTTTTGTTTCTGTGTATCCTGTATTCCTGAGTTCACTGGCCCGCCGTCGCGGTGGGAGGCAGCCCTAATGAAATTCGTCGACGAAGTTTCGATATTTGTAAAAGCCGGTGACGGCGGTAACGGCATGATGAGCTTCCGTCGCGAGAAGTTTATCGAGAAGGGTGGTCCCAACGGCGGCGATGGTGGTGACGGCGGCTCCGTGTTCATGGAGGCCGACGAGAATCTCAATACCCTGGTCGATTACCGCTATACCCGCCGCTTCAATGCGCGCAATGGTGAGAAAGGCGGCAGTACCGAGTGTACGGGTGCCAAGGGTGAAGACCTTATCCTGCCGGTGCCGGTCGGCACCACCATCATTGATGCGGCGACCCAGGAGGTCATTGGCGACCTGACCAAGCCGGGTCAGCGCCTGATGGTGGCTCAAGGTGGTTGGCATGGCCTGGGTAACACTCGCTTCAAGTCCAGTACCAACCGTGCGCCGCGCCAGACCACGCCAGGCAAGCCAGGTGAGCAGCGTGATCTCAAGCTGGAGCTGAAGGTGCTGGCGGACGTAGGTCTGCTCGGTCTGCCGAATGCCGGCAAGAGCACCTTCATTCGCTCGGTGTCCGCCGCCAAGCCGAAGGTTGCCGACTATCCCTTCACCACCCTGGTGCCAAACCTGGGCGTGGTCAGTGTCGGTCGCTACAAGAGCTTCGTGATCGCCGACATTCCTGGTCTGATCGAGGGTGCCTCTGAGGGTGCGGGCCTGGGTATCCGCTTCCTCAAGCACCTGGCGCGCACACGCCTGCTGTTGCATCTCGTGGACATGGCGCCGCTGGATCAGAGCGATCCTGCTGACGCTGCTGAAGTCATCATCAGTGAGTTGGAGAAATTCAGCCCTGCACTGGCCGAGCGCGAGCGCTGGCTGGTGTTGAACAAGTGCGATCAGCTGCTCGACGACGAGCGTGAGGAGCGCATGCGTGCCGTGGTCGAGCGTCTCGACTGGCAGGGTCCTGTCTTCGTCATCTCCGCGCTGGAGAGCGAGGGTACTGAGGCGCTGAGCCAGGCGATCATGCGCTATATGGATGAGCGTGCCATTCGTATCGCCGAAGAGCCGGCCTTTGCCGAGGAGCTGGCCGAGTTGGATCGGCGCATCGAAGATGAGGCGCGAGCGCGCCTGCAGGCGCTGGATGACAAGCGTGCCCTGCGTAAGGCGGGTCTGAAGAGTGTCGACGATGTCGGTGACGACGATGACTGGGATGACTTCGAGGATGACGAAGACGGTCCTGAGATCATTTACGTTCGGGACTGACAATAGGTATCGTGCAGCGCCGCTTTATAGCGGCGTTGTGCTGACTGGCTTGGGGTAGAGGGCATCATGCGGGACAAGGTGACCGGCGCGCAGCGCTGGGTAGTGAAGATCGGTAGTGCGCTGCTGACCGCCGACGGGCGTGGGCTGGATCGTTCCGCCATGGCTGTGTGGGTCGAGCAGATGGTGGCCCTGCGCGAGGCGGGCGTTGAGTTGGTGCTGGTGTCGTCCGGTGCGGTGGCGGCGGGTATGAGTCGCCTGGGTTGGTCGGCCAGGCCGAGCGCGATGCATGAGTTGCAGGCGGCGGCGGCCATCGGTCAGATGGTGCTGGTGCAGGCCTGGGAGTCCAGCTTTGCCGAGCATGGCAAGCACACTGCTCAGGTATTGCTGACTCACGATGATCTGTCTGATCGCAAGCGCTACCTGAATGCTCGCAGCACTCTGCGTACTTTGGTTGATCTGGGCGTGGTGCCGGTGATCAACGAGAACGATACCGTCGTCACTGATGAGATTCGCTTCGGTGACAACGACACCCTGGCTGCTCTGGTGGCCAATCTGGTGGAAGCCGATCTACTGGTTATCCTCACAGATCGTGACGGCATGTTTGATGCTGACCCGCGGCACAATCCCGATGCGCAGCTGATCTTCGAGGCGCGCGCTGACGATCCTTCTCTGGATGCGGTGGCGGGTGGCACTGGCGGTGCTTTGGGGCGCGGCGGCATGCAGACCAAGCTGCGCGCGGCGCGCCTGGCGGCGCGTTCCGGTGCGCATACCGTGATCGTTGGTGGGCGTATCGAGCGCGTGCTGGATCGCCTCAAGGTGGGCGAGCGTCTGGGTACTCTGCTGGCGCCTGAGCGCGGCATGTTGGCGGCGCGCAAGCAGTGGTTGGCGGGGCATCTGCAGACTCGCGGCACGCTGGTGCTGGATGCGGGGGCGGTTAAGGCGCTGGTTGTCGATCACAAGAGCCTGCTTCCGGTTGGGGTGCGCGAGGTGCAGGGCAGTTTCCGGCGTGGCGAGATGGTGGTCTGCGTCGGTCCGGATGGGCGTGAGATCGCTCGCGGTCTGGCCAACTACAGTGCTCTGGAGGCGCAGAAGATCGTTGGTCGGCCGTCCGACGCCATCGAGAAGCTGCTGGGTTATGTCGACGAGCCGGAGCTGGTGCATCGGGACAATCTGATTCTGGTCTGAGGGGGCGCGCGATGCGCATTGCGAAGGGATTGCTGGTTGCGTGTCTGGTGCTGCCACTGGTGGTGCAGGCGGAGGAGATCGGTGAGGTTTCCACTGTGTTCAAGTGGGTGGGGCCGAACGACAAGATCGTGGTCGAGGCCTTCGATGATCCGAGGGTGGAGGGTGTGACCTGCTATCTGTCGCGCGCGAAGACGGGTGGGGTCAAGGGTGGCCTGGGTCTGGCCGAGGATCGTGCCGAGGCGTCCATCGCCTGTCGCCAGGTCGGGCCTATCCGCTTCACTGGTAAGCTGAAGGATGGCGAGGAGGTGTTCAAGGAGCGCACTTCGCTGGTCTTCAAGACCATGCAGGTGGTGCGTTTCTTCGATGAGAGGCGCAATACCCTGGTTTATCTGGTGTACAGCGATCGGGTGATCGAGGGTAGTCCGCAGAATGCGGTGACGGCCATTCCGATCCTGCCCTGGGCGGCGCAGTAAGCTAAAAAAGCCGGGGCATGCTCCGGCTTTTTTCTGTCTGCGGTTCTTGGTTGATCAAATCGCGGGCAATAAAAAACCGGCCCTAAGGCCGGTCTTTTCAAGAACAGACCAATCAGGCGGCGGTAGCCAGAACCTTGATGTGGCCGTTCAGGCGGCTCTTATGGCGAGCAGCCTTGTTCTTGTGAATGATGCCTTTGTCGGCCATGCGGTCGATGACCGGAACAGCCAGGGTGTAGGCGGTCTGAGCCTTTTCCAGGTCTTTGGCGTCGATAGCCTTGACTACGTTCTTGATGTAGGTACGGACCATGGAGCGCAGGCTGGCGTTATGGCTACGACGCTTCTCAGCCTGTTTGGCGCGTTTTTTGGCAGAAGGTGTATTGGCCACCGTCAAGCTCCTCGAAAACTAGGGGGATAGCAACAAATAAGGCCGCGAATCATGCCGATGCTCTGCGCGCCTGTCAAGTGCGTAAGTGTCTTCATTGGCTGGTCTGACCAGCGGTGGCTGGTTACACTTCTCGCCTTCAGTGCGTCGGCTGCCCGTGCCGGCCTTTCGGATCATCGAGACTCCATGAATCTGCTCAAGTCCCTGGCTGCCGTCAGCTCCCTGACCATGGTTTCCCGCGTGCTGGGTTTCGTTCGTGACACCCTGATCGCGCGCATCTTCGGCGCTGGCGTGGCGTCGGACGCCTTCGTCGTCGCCTTCAAGTTGCCCAACCTGCTGCGGCGCATTTTCGCCGAAGGTGCATTCTCCCAAGCCTTCGTGCCGATCCTGGCCGAGTACAAGACTCAACAGGGCGAGGAGGCGACCCGCACTTTCCTTGCCTATATAGCCGGCCTACTGAGCCTGGTGCTTGCGTTGGTCACGCTGCTCGGTATTCTCGCCGCGCCCTGGATCGTCTGGGTCACCGCGCCGGGCTTCGCCGACGAGCCGGAGCGCTTCGCCCTGACCACCGATCTGCTACGGGTGACCTTCCCCTATATCTTGCTGATCTCGCTGTCGTCGCTGGTCGGGGCGGTGCTCAACACCTGGAACCGCTTCTCGGTACCAGCCTTCGTGCCGACTCTGCTGAACGTCAGCATGATCATCTTCACTGTCTGGCTGGCGCCGTATTTCGATCCGCCGATCATGGCTCTGGGGTGGGCGGTGCTGGTCGGTGGCCTGGCGCAGCTCCTCTGGCAACTGCCGGCGTTGAAGAAGACCGGCATGCTGGTGCTGCCGCGCCTGAGCCTGCGTGATACCGGCGTATGGCGCGTGCTCAAACAGATGGGGCCGGCGATCTTCGGCGTGTCGGTGAGCCAGATCTCGCTGATCATCAACACCATCTTCGCCTCCTTCCTGGTAGCGGGCTCCGTATCCTGGATGTACTACGCGGATCGCCTGATGGAATTGCCATCCGGCGTGCTCGGCGTGGCGCTGGGCACCATTCTGCTGCCGGCGCTGGCCAAGACCTACGCCAGCGCTGACCGTGAGGAATATTCCAAGCTGCTCGACTGGGGGCTGCGCCTGTGCTTCCTGCTGGTGCTGCCCTGCACCCTGGCGCTGGCAATCATCGCCGAGCCGCTGATCGTCTCGCTGTTCCAGTACGGCAAGTTCACGGCCCACGACTCGGCCATGACCCAGCAGGCGCTGGTTGCCTACTCGGTCGGCCTGCTGGCGCTGATCCTGATCAAGATACTGGCGCCGGGCTTCTACGCCCAACAGAACATCAAGACCCCCGTGCGCATTGCCATCGTCAGCCTGCTGGCGACCCAGGCGATGAACGCGCTGTTCGTCTTCGGTCTGGATCTGCGCCACGCAGGGCTGGCTCTGGCCATCAGTCTGGCGGCTTGCCTCAACGCAGGGTTGCTCTACTGGCAGCTGCGCAGTCGGCGCATGTACCAGCCGCAACCGGGCTGGGCCGCATTTCTGCTCAAGCTGGTGCTGGCGGTCGTAGTCATGGTGGCGGTGTTGCTGGCGATGATGCATTTCATGCCGGACTGGGAGCAGGGCAGCATGCTGGTGCGGCTGCTGCGCCTCGGCGCGCTGGTGGTGGCTGGCGTGGTGGCTTATTTCGGCATGTTGCTGCTGCTTGGCTTCCGCCCGCGCGACTTCGCCCGCCGCGCCATTCACTGACTCGCCAGGCGGCTGACACACTGCCTGTCGCCGCCAGTCGCCTGTGCGTATAATCGACCACTTTGTAAGCAAGAAGCGCGCTATGCAGCTGGTCCGAGGCCTCCACAATCTGCTACCCCTGACCCAGGGATGCGTTGCCACCATCGGCAATTTCGATGGTGTGCACCGTGGTCACCAGGCCATCCTGGCGCGCCTGCGTGAGCGCGCCATCGAGCTGGGCGTACCGAGCTGCGTGGTGATCTTCGAGCCGCAGCCGCGTGAGTTCTTCGGCCCGGATACCGCGCCGGCGCGTCTCAGCCGTCTGCGCGAGAAGCTCGAGCTGCTGGCCGCCCAAGGCGTCGACCGAGTGCTGTGCCTGGCATTCAACCGCCGCCTGCGCGAGCTGGCGGCCGACGAGTTCGTACGCCAGGTACTAGTGGATGGCCTGCATGTGAAACATCTGGAGGTTGGTGACGACTTCCGTTTCGGCGCCGGGCGCACCGGCGATTTTGCTTTCCTGGTCGGGGCCGGTGAACGCCACGGTTTCAGCGTCGAGGCGGCGCTGACCGTCGAGCTGGACGGCGAGCGCGTCAGCAGCACCCGTGTGCGTGAAGCCCTGCAGGCTGGCGAGCTGGAACTGGCTGAGCGTCTGTTGGGCCGCCCTTATGCTCTTGCGGGGCGTGTACTGCATGGTCAGAAGCTGGCACGCCAACTGGGTACGCCAACCGCCAACGTGCAGTTGAAACGGCGCAAACCTCCGCTGCGCGGAGTGTTTCTGGTGACCGCGGCGTACGAAGGTCACCGCTTCCCCGGCGTTGCCAACATCGGTCAGCGGCCAACCGTGGCCGGCGATGGCCGCCCGCATCTGGAAGTACATTTGCTGGAATACGCTGGCGATCTTTACGGCCAGCGTCTGACGGTGGAGTTCCACCACAAGCTGCGCGATGAGCAGCGTTTCGCCTCCCTGGAGGCGCTGAAGACGGCGATAGACGCGGATGTCTCCGCCGCCCGGGCCTACTGGCTTGGCCAACCGCTTGATTGACCGCTGTATTAGATGAGTCCAAGAGCCTGAGATGACCGACTACAAAGCCACGCTGAACCTCCCGGATACTGCCTTCCCGATGAAAGCCGGCCTGCCGCAGCGCGAGCCGGAGACCCTGGCGCGCTGGGACAGCATTGGCCTGTACCAGAAACTGCGTCAGCTCGGCGAGACCCGGCCGAAGTTCGTCCTGCATGACGGCCCGCCCTACGCCAACGGCAGCATCCATATCGGTCACGCGGTCAACAAGATCCTCAAGGACATGATCACCCGTTCCAAGACCCTGGCCGGCTTCGACGCGCCTTACGTGCCGGGTTGGGACTGCCATGGCCTGCCGATCGAGCACAAGGTCGAGACCACCTTCGGCAAGAACCAGCCGTCCGACCTGACCCGTGAGCGCTGCCGCACCTATGCCGGCGAGCAGATCGAAGGGCAGAAGGCCGACTTCATCCGTCTCGGTGTGCTGGGCGACTGGGAAAATCCATACAAGACCATGGCCTTCGCCAACGAGGCCGGCGAGATCCGTGCGCTGGCCGAGATGGTCAAGCAAGGCTTCGTGTTCAAGGGCCTGAAGCCGGTCAACTGGTGCTTCGATTGTGGCTCGGCACTGGCCGAGGCCGAGGTCGAGTACCAGGACAAGAAATCCGACGCCATCGACGTGGCCTTCGTCGTCGAGGACGCCGCTCAGCTGGCCGCTGCGTTCGGCCTGGGCAGCCTGGCCAAGCCGGCCAGCATCGTGATCTGGACCACCACGCCCTGGACCATTCCGGCCAACCAGGCGCTCAACGTTCACCCGGAATTCACCTATGCCCTGGTCGATGTTGGCGACAAGCTGCTGTTGCTGGCCGAGGAGCTGGTGGAAAGCTGCCTGAGCCGTTATGGCCTGCAAGGCGAAGTGATCGCCACTGCCGCTGGTGCGGCGCTGGAAAACATCCGCTTCCGCCATCCGTTCTACGAGCGCCTGTCGCCGGTCTACCTGGCCGACTACGTCGAGCTGGGCGCCGGTACCGGCGTCGTGCACTCGGCGCCGGCCTACGGCGAGGACGACTTCCGTTCGTGCAAGCGCTACGGCATGCACAACGACGACATCCTCAGCCCGGTGCAAAGCAACGGCGTGTACGTGGCCGACCTGCCGTTCTTCGGCGGCCAGTTCATCTGGAAAGCCAACCCGGCCATCGTCGCCAAGCTCGGCGAAGTCGGCGCGCTGCTCAAGCACGAAGCGATCCAGCACAGCTACATGCACTGCTGGCGCCACAAGACCCCGCTGATCTACCGCGCCACCGCGCAGTGGTTCGTCGGCATGGACAAGCAGCCTGCGCAGGGCGCGACCCTGCGCGAACGCGCGCTGTCCGCCATCGAACAGACCGAGTTCGTACCGGCCTGGGGCCAGGCGCGCCTGCACAGCATGATCGCCGGTCGTCCGGACTGGTGCATCTCGCGCCAGCGCAACTGGGGCGTGCCGATCCCGTTCTTCCTGCACAAGGCCAGCGGCGAGCTGCATCCGCGCACTGTCGAGCTGATGGAGGACGTGGCTAAGCGTGTCGAGCAGGAGGGCATCGAGGCCTGGTTCAAGCTGGACGCCGCCGAGCTGCTCGGCGCCGAGGCTGCCGACTACGACAAGATCAGCGACACCCTGGACGTCTGGTTCGACTCCGGCACCACCCACTGGCACGTGCTGCGCGGCTCGCACCCGCTGGGCCACGAAGTTGGTCCGCGCGCCGACCTCTATCTGGAAGGCTCCGACCAGCACCGCGGCTGGTTCCACTCGTCCTTGCTGACCGGCTGCGCCATCGACGGCCACGCGCCCTACAAGGCACTGCTGACCCATGGCTTCGTGGTCGACGAGAACGGCCGCAAGATGTCCAAGTCGCTCGGCAACGTGGTGGCGCCGCAAGAGGTCAACGACAGCCTGGGCGCCGACATCATGCGCCTGTGGGTCGCCTCCACCGACTATTCGGGTGAGATGGCCGTGTCCAAGGTCATTCTGCAGCGCAGCGCCGACGCCTACCGGCGTATCCGCAACACCATGCGCTTCCTGCTGGCCAACCTCGGCGACTTCGATCCGACCAAGGACCTGCTGCCGGCCGAGCAGATGCTCGACCTCGACCGCTGGGCGGTGGATGCCGCCGCGCGTCTGCAGGCCGAGATCATCGAGGCCTACGCCGAGTACCGCTTCTGGAACGTCTATTCCAAGGTGCACAACTTCTGCGTGCAGGAGCTGGGTGGCTTCTACCTGGACGTGATCAAGGACCGCCAGTACACCACCGCCGCCAATAGCGCGGCACGCCGCTCCTGCCAGAGCGCGCAGTACCACATCGCCGAGGCGCTGGTGCGCTGGATCGCGCCGATCCTGGCCTTCACTGCCGACGAGATCTGGTCGTTCCTGCCGGGCGAGCGCAATGAGTCGGTGATGCTGAACACCTGGTACGAATGTCTCGACCGACTGCCGGAAGGCTTCGAACTGGATCGCGCCTACTGGGAGCAGCTGACCGAGGTGCGCGCCGCGGTGAACAAGGAGCTGGAGAACCTGCGCAACAGCAAGGCCATCGGCGGCAATCTGCAAGCCGAGGTCACCCTGTATGGCGACGAGGCGCTGCAGCAGTCGCTGGCCAAGCTCGACGACGAACTGCGTTTCGCCCTGATCACCTCCGCCGCCACCGTCGCGCCGCTGGCCGACGCGCCGGCTGACGCGGTGGCTACCGAGGTGCCGGGCCTGAAGCTGAAAATCGTCAAATCGGCCCACGCCAAGTGCGGCCGTTGCTGGCACTTCCGTGCCGATGTCGGCAGCAATGCCGCGCATCCGGAGCTGTGTGAGCGCTGCGTAAGCAACATCGAAGGTGCAGGCGAGGTGCGCAAGCATGTCTGATGCCTCGCGCTTCGGTCGCCTAGCCTGGCTGTGGCTGGCCGTGCTGGTGTTCGTCCTCGATCAGGGTACCAAGCAGATCGTGCTGCAGGTGCTGGAGTACGGGCAGCGGGTCACCGTGATCGACGGTTACTTCGACTGGGTCCATGTCTACAACCGTGGCGCCGCCTTCAGCTTCCTGGCTGGCGAGTCCGGCTGGCAGCGCTGGCTGTTCGCCGCCATCGCCATCGGCGTCAGCGCCGTGTTGGTGGTGTGGATGAAGCGCCTCAAGAGTGACGAGACCTGGCTGGCCATCGCTCTGGCACTGGTGCTGGGTGGCGCGTTGGGTAACCTGTACGACCGGGTCGTGCTCGGCCATGTCGTCGATTTCATCCTGGTGCACTGGCAGGACCAGTACCGCTTCCCGGCCTTCAACCTGGCTGATAGCGGCATCACCCTCGGCGCCGTGATGTTGGCGCTGGACATGTTTAAAAGTAAGAAGTCCGGAGAACCCGCCCATGACTGAACCACTCTCTCAAGAGCTGCGTATTGGCCCGGACAAGGAAGTCACCCTGCATTTTGCCCTCAAGCTGGCCAATGGCGATGTGGTAGACAGTACCTTCGACAAGCAGCCGGCCACTTTCAAGGTCGGCGACGGCAATTTGCTGCCGGGCTTCGAGGTCGCGCTCTACGGCTTCAAGGCTGGCGACAAGCGCAGCCTGCAGATCGAGCCTGAGAACGCCTTCGGCCAGCCCAACCCGCAGAACGTCCAGATCATGCCGCGCAGCCAGTTCGACGACATGGAGTTGTCCGAGGGCCTGCTGGTGATCTTCAACGATGCCGCCAACGCCGAGCTGCCGGGTGTGGTCAAGGCGTTCGACGACTCGCAGGTGACCGTCGACTTCAACCATCCGCTGGCCGGTAAGACTCTGACTTTTGACGTCGAAGTCTTGCAGGTGATGGAGGGCTAAGTCGCCCCCCTTCCAGAAGGCTCGATGGATGAAGGCTTTCTAGGGGCGCTTCGGTGCTGGAGGGCTGTAGCTTTCTGGCGCCACTATGGGGGGGCGGCCTAGCATTAGATCGGCGAGGAGCCGGCAAGAGGCCGGAGCCAGGACAAGCCCATTGCGGTAGTGTCCGCAGTTCAGCCACAGGCCTTTGATTCCTGGCACCGCGCCTATGTAGGGGATTCCTTGGGGAGAGCCGGGGCGTAAGCCACCCCAGTGCCGTATTATTTCTGCCTGGCTCAAGGCCGGTAGAAGTATCTCGGCAGAGGCTTTGAGGCTGGAGAGTGCCTCATCGGTAGGCGTCTTGTCGAAGCCGGTATGTTCAATTGTGCTTCCTACAAGAATGTGCCCATCCCTGCGCGGAATAGCATATCTGCCGTTTGCCAGCACTATGCAGGGTAGGAAGTCTCTTGAGCACTTGTAGAGGATCATTTGCCCCTTGACCGGTTCTATGGAGATATCCAGATTCACGCCGCTCAGTAGCCTTGCGCTCCACGCTCCGGCAGCAACAACCACATGATCCGCAGTCATTTCCCCTTGGCTCGTCAGAACTCCCCGGGCGTTTCCTGCGCCGTCTAAAAGAATCTCCGTCACAGTGCAGTGCTCACGAAAGCTTACATTTTCCGTGTTCAGCAACGCCTGCTTCAGCGCCCTGAGAAGCTGAGGGTTGCGAATGCTTGCCACGCCTGGCATGTAGATTGAGCGGCTGAAGCCGCTGCCTAGCGAAGGCACTCGTACATGAACTTCCTCCATGGGGGGGGCTAGTAGCGAGGCACTGCTGCCGGCCGCCCACTCCAACGCTGCGACTTCGTCCTCCAGATCCAACCAGTAGAGCCCGGTTGTGTGAAGTTCGGGATCTATTCCCGTGTGCTTCAGGAGATACGTGGCGAGTTCTGGGTAGGCGCTTTGCGACCATGCTGACAGGGCTGTTACAGCCTGGCTGTATCTCCATGGATAGAGCGGCGAAATGATTCCTCCACCTGCCCACGAGGCCTCCTGGCCTGTTTCCGATTGCTCAAGCAGGGTAACGGGCAACCCTTGTTGAGCGAGATTGAGTGCGGATAGCAGGCCGATGGCCCCGCCTCCGATCACAATGATGTTATCCACGGATTCTCCTGTGATGCGAGTCACGGCTTGAGGGCGGCGTGTTTGATTCCCATAGTCGTTGGTCTATAGGGGTAGGGTCGCAGCTGTAGCGTTGTCTCTAATCTGTAGTAGATGCGATTGCCGGCCAGGACGGCCGTAATGATATATGCAAAGGATTTGCATCATGTCGCTGAATCGCCGCGCCGGTTTGTCGCTGGTGGAGTTGCTTTTTTCGATGGCTTTATTGGCCATATCTGCTGCCATAGCCGTTCCTGTCTTTGCTGACCTTATAGAGCGGAACCGGCAGCTAGCCTTGCAGGTGGAGCTGCGGAGTGCTCTTCAAGTAGCTCGTGCTCAGGCAGTGATAGAAGGGCGGAGCGTGGAAGTGTGTGGCTCGAGGGATGGATTGAGTTGCTCATCTGGGTGGTCGGATGGCTGGCTCATCCGGGCTGCGAGGACCCAGGAGCCGTTCCGTGTTCGTCATGGCGATGGCCTCAAGGGGCTTGCTTGGAGCGGGTTTGGTACGAGCATCCTATTTCGCGGTAATGGCAGCTCCCCTATTTCCAATGGTCGCTTCTTTCAGTGCCATCAAGGCCGGGTCGCGTGGCAGCTGATACTCAATCGACAGGGGCGAGTCCGGGAGGCCAGCTTTAAGGAGAATCAGGCGGAGCAGGGGCGATGTGCCGATTGATATACATGATCGGAGCGGTTGCCACCTGTCGTGGTAAAGGGGCCGGCCATCTCTGGCTGCGGGACAATCAATGGTGGCTGACCAATGATATGAGTAGGTATTTGAATGGAGCCCCCCATGTCCCGCAAAGACGGCATACATGGATTCACCTTGGTCGAACTGGTCATTACGCTCGCGCTGGTGGCCATAGCGGCAACGATAGCTGTGCCCAGCTTTACAACTCTCATCCGCAATAACCAACTGCTTGGTCAGGCGGAGGAGGTTCGATCCTTCTTGCAATACGCACGCAGCCAGGCCGTGGTGAATCGTGTCAGTTATGAGGTAAAGATCTGTGCAGGCTCGGCTTGGGTCGTACGTCCGTTCGACGCCTCGAATGCAAACAACTGTACCGATGGCACCATCGAGCGAGAACTGCGCACTGACGCGGCGGCGGCAGGGTTGTTGGCCTTTTCTTCGGCAGGAGCCGCAGTCGATACGATTATCTATCGACCAAATGGCAGCGCTGATCGCGCAACAATTGTCACCGTATGTCGCGATGGTGAAGCGACTACAGGTTACCGTTTGAATCTGAGTGCGGCGGGTTATTTGGAACTTTCAAAACCGGGTAAGAAGGGTGGCTCGGGCAACGTGGACATGACAAGTTGCACCAATCCATGAGGCTTTTCATGAGTAAGAATAACGGCTTCAGTTTGATTGAAGTATTAATCACTCTTGTCCTGACAACTATCGGGATATTGGGCGTGGTTGCTATGCAGACTCGCTCGATTCAGTACACCCAGGATTCGGTGCAGCGCAATGCTGCTGTGGCTTTGGCCGGTGAGTTGGTGGAAATCATGCGTGCGAACCCTCAGCTGGTGCGAGGAGCGCAGGGCGGAATGTTAAATAATAATAGCTCGATGCTTTTTAAATCTAGAGCGGCCGGATTTAACCCGGCACCTGCCTCTTGTGCAGACCCAGCATCCGCAAAAACGGCCCAGCAACAGCGTGATTGCTGGATCGCCAAGGTTCGGCGTGTTTTGCCCGGCGCAGATGGCTTGTTGAATAGTGATTTCTATATGTGCCGTAGTCCCAGTATCAGTAATGCTGTCGCTCCTGTTTGCGCAGATCGGGGGACCATGATAGAGATTCAGCTCGCATGGACTGTGAAAGAGGGTGGCTGTATTGATGATCGCGCGCCGAATGAAACTACCTGCATATACAGGACTCGGGTAGAGCTATGAAAAGTATAGGGTTTGCCAGAGATAGTGGGTTGTCGATGATCGAGTTATTGGTGGCTCTCGCTATCAGTGGCTTTCTTATTCTTGGCATTAGTCAGATATATATAGATAACAAGCGAAATCATGTGTTCCAGCAGGATCAAATGGTTAATCAGGAGAGTGCGCGCTTTGCAGAGCTTTTGCTGGATGAATACTTGGGGCGCGTAGGTTACCTGCGAGATCCTAGGAGGAAGATGGAGGTGGCTTTCCCATCTCAAGGAGCTGCCAACGGATGCGCTGCTTTTGATAAGGGAGAGAGCGTAACGGCTGTTCAGGGCGGAAGTGGTATTTGTATCCGTTACGAGCCGTTCTCCAGTGGGGAGCCTGACTGCGAAGGTAATGCAAGTGCTGCGTTCTCTTTCGTAGAGGGAGCCAAGGGTAATGTATTCAAGTCTCCCGATAATCTGATTGTCATGGCTCTGCGCTATGAGCCAGCGGCAGATGCGACTGATCTGAGTGGCGGGCGGTTAACTTGTGAGAGTTTTGGGGTTGGTGCTCCCGGTGCTGTGGAGTTGTTGACTGGTGTTGCCGATCTTCGTTTGGAGTTTGGTATCGGAGCCAGCGATTTACTCACGAAGGCCCTGCGAAAAGACGATGATCCCAAAAGATATGTCTCGGCGAAGACTTGGCAGCAGTCCGATGGACCTATCCGAGTTGTTCGATATTCATTGCTGCTGGCTGGTAAGGAAGGGCAGCGTGAGGGAAGGTCTAGAGTTTTAACGGAATGGAAGACTGCGGCACCTGATAGTGCGGCCCGCCTTGATGCAGGAGATCGCGATCGCCTTTATCAGATAGCAGGTGGAGAGTTATCGTTGAGGAATCTCATGCCATGATTATCGCTCAGTCATCGCGTCAACGGGGCGCGGTTCTACTAGTGGCTTTGGTGATGCTTCTTGTTCTGACCTTGCTAGCGGTTGGCAGCATGAGTGGCGTCGCATTGGAGTCTCGCGTAACCGGCAATCGCGTGCTTACCGTGAGGATGCAGAACTCCGCAGAAGCAGCTCTTAGAGAAGCGGAGTTTCGCATCAACTCCCCGGAAACGAGGGCTACACGCCGCCAACAATTGGAGCCACATCCGGCCGAATGTAAGGTCACAAATGTGCTGCAAGGCTCGGGATTCAATAAAACCTGCCTCTTGGCTATCAAAGATACCTCTCTTCATGGCTTCGTGAAGTATCCGCAAAATATTAAAAATAACGATCTTTCAGCAGCTTCTGCCGGTAGTCTCTTGTGGATGCCATATAGAGGGCTGGATTACATTCAGGCTTCTATTCCGGAAATACCATCATTCTGGAATACTTATATTCTGGCGCCTGAAAGCGTTGCGTATGGGGATTATTTGCAAGGCAAGAGCACATATTATTACCTTGTTAATGGGTTGGCTCGCCCGGTTGCGGGTCGAGATCTGGCTGTTCAGAGCACCATGGCAAGATTTTATTTTGGCGAAGAGAGTGATTGAGGAAATGAAGATGAAGCCGAACAGGTTTTTTTCTGTGGGCAAGGTCATGGCGTCTACGCTATTTGGCTGCGCTATTTTTAGCTCCTCATACAACCTGCAGGCTGCTGTTTCCCAGCAGCCGCTCTCTCTCACCGAAGGTGTCGCTCCCAACCTTTTGGTAACGTTGGATGACTCGGGCAGTATGGCGTGGGCATATGCTCCGGATAGCATTAGCGGTGATTCGGCGCGCCGAGCATGGCGCTCTAATGCCTATAACTCGATGTATTACGATCCGGAGACTACTTATAGGGTCCCGAAGCGAGTCACCATGGTGAGTGGTGTTGTCACCGTAACTGATTACGCTACCCCTTCTTTTACCGCGGCACCCAGCGATGGCTACTCTGCTACCGGCTCCACTAATCTATCAACTCAGTTTCGTGCCCAGGGTACAGGAACTACATGGCTGTCTAGCTGCCCTTCGGGATATTCATCGGGTAATGGCTGTGACAGCAATGGTCGGGCTCCTGCTCATTACTTTCAGTATGTTGTTAGCGGGAGCTGCCCGGCTCAGAATCCAAATAGTTCAGATAATTGTTATACCTACAAAAAAGTCCAAGGCGTTGAGTATGGAATAGATCAGCAGAAGAATTTTGCTATCTGGTATTCATTCTATCGTACTCGTAATCTTGCGACGCGATCTGCTGCTAGTCTGGCCTTCTATACGCTGCCTGAAGACGTTCGTCTGACTTGGGGGGCGCTCAATACTTGCAGTATTGGTGCTAATAGCGGCGGAAATTGTAATAGCAACACTATGGGGCGCTTTACCGGCCAGCACAGGGTGAATTTCTTTAGCTGGCTAAGTGTGCTTCCTCAGGCTAATGGTACTCCGCTGCATAGTGCAATGCAGCGGGCTGGAAATTTCCTGAGAACCAATAATCTTGCCTATGGTGGTGATGGTAATAATTATGCCTGTCGCGCCAGTTATCATATTTTGATGACGGATGGTATGTGGAACGGTAATTCTACTGGTGCACCTAATCCGAATGACAACTCACTAGGTTACCCATATAGGGATAACGGCCCTGCCAATAATGGAACTAATACCAATACATTGGCAGATTGGGCTTATTATTACTGGAAAACCGACTTGCGAACTGGGTTGGGGAATAATGTATCTCCCTATATGCCTTTCACAACTGGTAACTCAGTGAATGACGAGAATGATCCTCGAAATAATCCGGCTACATGGCAGAATATGGTGAATTTCACTGTCGGGTTAGGCCTGTCTCGTGCTATGTCGAATGCTGCTCAACCGACTTGGGGTGGTACTACATTTGCCAACTATGACGAGTTGATGAATATGGCCACTAATGGGCGGCGCTGGCCAACTGTCGGGGATGATAATGCCAACAACGTCTATGATCTTTGGCATGCGGCGATTAACTCTCGCGGCGAGTTCTTCAGCGCGGACTCACCTGATTCCCTCGTGAGAGCTTTCGACACCGTTCTGGCTCGCATTGGAGATCGCAGTTCTTCCGCTGCTAAACCAGCGATTAGCTCCGGCTTGGTAGATGGTGGTGGTAGTGGCTGGCTTAGTTACGCCTATCAAACCTTCTATGCTAGTAACGAAAGTTGGGCTGGTGACCTGAAAGCTTATACAAGAACCAGGATTTTTAATTCAGCACTTGGTAAGTATGAAACGCTTACCAGCGAGCAGTGGAGTGCCCGCTCAATGCTGGCTTCTCGTTCTTATGCTTCTCGCAATATAAAGATTTCTTCGGCAACCGGTCTCACCAGGCTGAAGGCGCTTACTTGGGCCAACGCGGGAGATGCCTTCACTTCTGGCTCGCTGGCTTATTATTTGCGCCAGAATCCTGAAGATGGCGATACGCTTGAGTCTACCTCCACCAAGGCGGCTCAGCGCCTGAGCTTTTTGTTGGGTGATCGATATGGAGAGGGTTCTCTGTTCCGGGAGAGGAAGACAGTACTTGGTGACATGATCGGCTCCAGTCCGGCGGTCGTCCGTGGCGCCCGTTATCTTGTGGGTGTTGCCAACTCCCTGGAGGGCAACGACAAATATTCGGCATTTTATCTGGCGCAGGAGAAGCGAGTACCCCACGTTTATGTGGGGGCAAATGACGGCATGTTGCATGCGTTCGATGCTCAGACGGGGCAGGAGACATTCGCCTTCGTGCCTACAGCAGTGTTCCCCAAGTTGCACAAGTTGACTGGGCGTAACTATGAGGGCGCCCATCACCAGTTCTATGTTGATGGTTCTCCTGTCGTCGCTGATGTTTATATAAATAACGAGTGGCGTACCGTATTGATCGGTACTTTGAAAGCGGGAGGAAAAGGGATCTTTGCGCTGGATGTGACAGAGCCAGCCAACATCAAACTGCTCTGGGAGTTTGGTGAAAGCAATTTGGCAGGTAAAGAGGTAGGCTTGGGATATAGCTTCTCTCGTCCCACTGTAGCTCGTTTGCATGATGGAAAATGGGCGGTAGTGACCGGTAATGGTTACGAGGCTGTCACCAAGGATAATGGCAAAGCTGCACTGTTGCTGATCAATGTTGCTGACGGTACGCTGATTAAGTCTCTGGATGTTGTGGGAAAGGATGGTGTGGCCAATGGGTTGTCGACCCCCAAAGTGGTGGATATGAACGTCGATGGCGTGGCGGATTATGCGTATGCAGGTGATATCCAGGGAAATATGTGGCGCTTCGACCTTTTGCCCGGCGGGCCTCTGGATAAAGATATGCCATTCAAGCGGCCAGAGCCTATCTCGGACGAAACTACTCGGACGATGGATTTCAAGGTTGCCTATCAAGGTAGGCCGATATTCTCTGCGGTAACAAGTGGTAATGTGCGTCAATCTATTACTGCGCCACCTAGTGTAATACGACACCCCAGTGGTTATGGTCTATTGGTGTCCTTTGGTACTGGCAAGTATTATGAGGAAGGCGATAAGAATGGTGCGACCTCTACTCAGTCGATATATGGTATTTGGGATGCTTACAGTCAGCGGCCCGCTAAAAATTCTCAGCAGCCCACCAGTATGACCCGTAGTAGCCTGCAGGCTCAGAGCATGGATACTTCGTTGACCTCCGTTACTTCGGGGCGAGAGGCTCGAGTGCTTAGTGATAACGATGTGCAATGGGCTGTGCCTACAATAAGCTCTAGTGATCCTGATACCGTTACTTGGTCGAATAACAAATACGGTTGGTATTTTGACCTAAGATTGCCTGGCGAGATGATGGTGGAGGCTATGAGCGATTTTGGTGATTCGCTAGTGTTCCAAACTTTAGTGCCAAATAACGATCCTTGTCTGTCTGGTGTGGAAAACTGGACCTATGCTATCGACCCTGCAAGTGGTGGGCGTACTCGATATCACGTCTTCTCAGATTTTCGTAGTGTTAATAACCCGGGTACCGTTATCTCCTCTGTTCGCCAAGATGGAGAAGGGGGGATTACCCCTACAGGTGGAGATAGCTCTGGTGGGCTGGGCGGTGGTGGCGGTGAGGGGAGTGGGTGCACCTCCAGCGAATGTCTTAAGCTCAATTTAGGTCCAAAAAGCTTTGGTCGCCAAACTTGGCGTAAGGTTCCGGAGGAGTAACTATGACTCTAACGAGTATGCTTCGCGCCGGCATGTTTATCATGACTACGGTGTTCGTGGGCGCGGTCGGTGCCCAAAGTTTCGAGGATGTGGGTGAGATCAGTGAAGTTCGTCTGGGAGAGGGTCTGATTGAGGTGAATGAGCAGTTGTATTCACTCCCTATGTCCACTTTGCTGGATGGGCGTGCGGCCATCGTGCAGTTGCAGCCCGGATACCAGATCGGCTTTAGTGGTACGGTGGGTAGCCCTTACAGCGTAATTAAATCGGTCTACCTGTATCCTGAGTCAGTGTTGCGGGTAAGGCGTGGTGAGGATGCCAATGCTGGGGAGCAGCCATGAGACACTCTAGTAGTGGCTTCACATTGATGGAGATGATGATAGTGGTTGCCATCATCGCTATTCTGGGAATGGTGACCTATCCCAGTTATAGCGAACACGTCGCTAAAGGGTACCGGTCCGAGGGGCAGGCGTTTTTGAATGATCTGGTTGCTCGGCAAGAGCGTTTTTTTGCTCAGAACAATACTTATGTGACAGACGCCGCTAACTTGGCGGATCTAGGTGTGATGGTCACTGCGGGTGTTGCCAAATCATTAAATGGAAAGTACCAGATTGGGGTAGGTAATATTGTGGTTCTGCCCAATGATGGGGGTTATACAATGACTGTTGCGCCGCTCTTTGGTGATACTAAATGCGGTAATCTGACACTGAATGCCAGAGGGGTTCGCAATATCACGGGCACCGGTGCTGTTGGTGATTGTTGGCGCTAATTGCTTTTTTGAAAACGCTCTAGGTTTCTAGAGCGTTTTCTACTTATATCTCCTTTATCCTTAGCTCCTTTGGCATTGAGAACGTGACGTTCTCGGGACGGCCTTCCAATTCCTGCGCTACTGTTGCTCCCCATTCACCTAGTTTCTCCACCACTCCTCTGACTAGTACCTCAGGGGCGGACGCGCCTGCTGTAATGCCTATGTTGCTTGCATTGCTGAACCATGCGCGATCGAGGTCTTCCGCTCCATCTATCAGATAGGCTGGTGTTCCCAGTCGCTCGGATAGTTCGCGCAAGCGATTCGAGTTCGAGCTGTTGGGGCTGCCGACCACCAGTACCACATCACAAGCTATCGCTAGCTGTTTGACCGCGTCTTGGCGGTTCTGGGTCGCATAGCAGATATCGTCCTTGCGAGGGCCTCCAATGCCTGGAAAGCGAGCGCGCAGTTCGTCGATGACTCGGCTGGTATCGTCCATGGAGAGCGTCGTCTGGGTGACGAACGCGAGTGTCTCCGGGTTACGAACTTGAAGTCGTGCGACATCCTTTTCATCTTCCACCAAGTAGATGGCTCCACCGTTTGCGGTGTCGTACTGACCCATGGTGCCCTCGACTTCGGGGTGTCCTGCGTGCCCGATGAGAATGCACTCCCGGCCGTCTCGGCTGTAGCGGAGGACTTCCATATGCACCTTAGTAACCAGGGGGCAAGTGGCGTCAAATACCTTGAGGCCGCGCCGCGCAGCTTCATCGCGCACGGCTTTGGAGACGCCGTGGGCACTGAAGATGACAATGGTGTCATCCGGTACCTGGTCCAGTTCTTCCACGAATACCGCTCCGCGAGCTCGGAGGTCCTCGACCACGAACTTGTTGTGAACCACTTCGTGGCGGACATAGATGGGCGGCTCGAAGACTTCGAGTGCTCGATTGACGATTTCGATGGCGCGATCAACACCGGCACAAAAGCCGCGTGGATTGGCGAGTTTGATTTGCATGCTTGCTCTCGGCGCAGGCTGGTCAGGCTGCGTAGTTTAGCGATTCGACTCGGTATTGCGGTTAGAAAAGCGAGCCTAGCCGATGGGGTGCGGCGCCAGGCGGTCGCCGCGGACAATCGGGGTTAGTCTATCCCAAGTTTTTTCAGGCGATAGCGCATGGATCTGAAGGTCAATCCCAGCCGCTGTGCGGCTGCCGTACGGTTCCAGCGGCTCTCTTCGAGGGCCTGCATGATTAGCTTGCGCTCGATCTCTTCCAGATAGTCCTCCAGATTGTCGATCTGGGCGAGTGATGCCATGTCCGCATCGGAAGCTGGAGCTGCATCTGCCAGGCGCAGGTCGGTAGCTTGGATCTGATCGTTTTCACACAGGGTGTAGGCACGTTCGAGCATGTTCTCCAGCTCTCGTACATTGCCTGGGAAGCGATAGCATTTGAGTTTGTCGAGGGCTTCTGTCGTCAGGCGTGCGGTCGGTAGGCCGCTGCCTTCTGTCAGGCGCTGCAGCATGATTTCCGCCAGCAGCGGAATATCCTCACGGCGCTCTCTCAGTGGGGGCACGCGCAGTTCGATGACGTTTAGACGATAAAAAAGGTCTTGGCGGAATCGTCCTGCTGCTACTTCTGCCGCCAGATCCTTGTGGGTTGCGCACAGGATGCGGACATCGACTACCAGTTCCTGTTGGCCGCCTACGGCTCGGACAGCCTTCTCCTGGATCGCACGTAGCAGCTTTACCTGCATGGTGAGCGGCAGATCGGCAACCTCGTCGAGGAACAGCGTGCCTCCGTTGGATGCCTGAAAGAGCCCCTGCTTGTCCTCTATGGCGCCTGTGAAGCTACCTTTCTTGTGGCCGAAGAACTCGCTTTCCATGAGTTCGGATGGGATGGCGCCACAGTTCACTGGTACAAAGGGTTTCTCCGCTCTCGGGCCCTGTTCGTGGATCAGGCGAGCTACCAGCTCCTTGCCGCTGCCCGACTCACCGCTGATGTAGACGGGGGCCTGGCTGCGGGCCAGCTTCTGGATCTGGCTTCGCAGCGCTTTCATCGGCGGCGAGTCGCCCAACAGGCGGCTACCGACCGTGCTCTCCTCGCTATCACCAGCCCGAAGGCGCAGCGCGGTGCCTACCAGCTCCCGCAGCCTGCCCAGATCCACTGGTTTGGTCAGGAAGTCGAAGGCGCCGGCCTTGAGAGCGTTGATGGCGGTGTCCAGGCTGCCGTAGGCAGTGATCATCGCCACCGGTACCTGTGCATGACGCTGCTGAATGTGCTGGACCAGGTCCAGGCCAGTGCCGTCCGGCAGGCGCATGTCGGTCAGGCACAAATCGAAGGGTTCGCGAGCCAGCCACTCGCGGGCCTCCTTGACGTTTCGGGCGCTGCGGGTATCGAGCTTCATGCGTCCGAGGGTGATTTCCAGGAGTTCGCGGATGTCGGGTTCGTCGTCGACGATCAGGGCTCTCTGCCGGGTGCTCATGGTTCAGCTCAGCTTGCGTGGGTGGGCGAAGATGATTCGGAAGCAGCTGCCTCCCTCCTCGCGAGGTTTATAGTCGAGTCGCGCCTGATTGCTTTCGCATAGCTCGCGAGAAATATACAAGCCCAGGCCGGTGCCTTTGTTGTCGGTGGTATAGAAGGGCTCGAAAATGTGCTGCATCTGTTCAGGCGCGACGCCGGGGCCGTCGTCGAGGATTTCCAGGGTTGGCAGGTCGCTTTCCTTGTCTCGATACAGCTTCAGCCACACCTGGCCCAATTGGTGGTTCTGGGCACTATAACGCAAGCCATTCTGGACCAGGTTGGTCAGCACCTGCGTCAGCTGATGAGGGTCCATTCGCGTCTGCAGGCCGCCGCCGTGGGCCTCCAGATGAAGAGTCTGATCCAGTCGCGCCGAATTGCGGAATTCGCTGGCGAAGCGATGCAGCCAGTATTTCAGATCGAGAAGCTGAGGTTCGGCCTGGCGCCTGCGTGACAGTTGCAGGACGTTCTCGATGACCATGTTCATTCGTCGCGAATGATCCTGAATGATCTGGGCGAGACGCCGATCTGGCTCGTCCAGATACTCCGACTCCTGTAGCAGCTGCGCCGCATGGCTGATAGCACCCAGAGGGTTGCGGATCTCGTGGGCGATGCCGGCAGTGAGTCGTCCCAGCGATGCCAGTTTCAGCTGTTGTGCCTGTTGGGTGATCTGCGAGACATCGTCCAGAAATACCAATGTGTGCTGTTCTTCGCCGCGTTGCAGCGGGATGAAGCTCGGTTGCAACACGGGACCATCAGGATTCGCCTGGATGCTTTGTGGGCGCAGCGTTGGATTGTGCAGCCACTGCTGAAGGCGTTTGACGAGCTCCGGGCAGTGCGGGTCGAGTACTCTGCCTTCCAGTGCGCTACGACCGAGCATGCTCAGGGCTCCCTGGTTGGCCAGCAATACACGATGCTGCTTGTCCAGTACCAGGATGCCGGTGCGCATGCGTTGCAGGATGAGAGAGTTGAGTGCCTCCAGGCTGGCCACATCGACGGCACGCTGCTCTGCCAGGCTTTCACTCACCTGCAGGCGCTGGGTCAGACCTTGGAGAAGAACGGCTGCCGCGAAGCACAGGGCTCCCAGTGCCCCAGCCTGGACGAACTGGGTGCTGGCCGCTGGGCGAGTCAGACTCAGATAGAAGGTGAGGGCCAGCATGCCGATGGCGGCGGCGGCGGCAATGAGCAGGCCGATTCGACCGCGTAGCAGGATGTTGGCGATGGCGACCGCAATGATGAGCAGGTTGCCGAGGCCGCTGGGGGTACCTCCCGCTGAATAGAAGAGCCCGCAGAGCAACAGCACGTCGAGCAGGGCTAGGCCGAACACCTGAAGCAGATGCCGTGGTCGGTGCATGAGCACCGCCACCAGCACGTTGACAATCAGGTAGGTCCAGCTTCCGTAACGGAAAAGTTGCACATGGGCCAGTTCCAGCAGTTCACTGTCCAGCTTGGTGGAAATGAGAAGAATCAGCGTCAGGCCCACGGCGACGCGGTACAAGTGATACAGGCGCAGAATGCGACGCCCGGGAATGCCGCTCAGCGCCAGCTGCTCCCCATTCATCGACCCGATTGTTCCTGCTGCAGATGTGCCTGGCTGCAATACCAGCTATTTCCGCTGGAAACGGCCTTGTCGCGCGGTACGTGCACACCACACTGGGAGCATCGAACCATAGGTGCCGGTTGCTCACCCTGTGGCTTGGTCGCCGGCTTTGCCGGACGCTTGAAGCGTCGCCAGAGCCATATCGCGGCTGTGATCACAGCAATCCAGAACAGCAGACGAAACATGATGTGCTCTTCTCGTTGGCAGGAGCGCAGTGTAGCCAAGGAGGCCATGTCAGCGCAGTAGTTAAGTCTTGACGAATGCCGGGCATGAAAAAGGGAGGCATGGCCTCCCTTTTCGTTATGTTCGCAGGCTCAGTCGAACAGGCCGAAGGTCATGTAGCTGAACCAGGAGCGGTCGTCATTACCGCCCTCAGCTTCGCTGCTCAGGTCTTCCTGGGCTTCTGCCTGGTTTTCCGGCAGCAGCTCGTCGGGAATTTCTTCCTGGGCGTCTTCGTATTGGCGAATCACGTCCTGATTGGCGCGGGTCTCGCCCGGCGGCAGGGGCGCGTCGGACTCGATCAGGCCGAGTGTCGCCTTGGCCAACCAGGAGCGGTTGTCCACTTCCTCTTCCTGCGGCACGAATTGACCATCTACCAGCGAAGGGTGGTCGGGGTAGTTCTGCTTCAGTGTTTCCAGGCTGGTGGCTGCGAGGTCATCCATCTGCAGGCGCTGGTAGGCCTCTACCATCAGTGCCAGGCCATCGCCGACTGCCGGAGTTTCCTGGAAGTTCTCTACCACGTAGCGACCACGGTTGGCGGCCGCGACGTAGGCCTGACGAGTCAGGTAGTAATGGCCCGCGTGTATTTCATAGGCCGCCAGCAGGTTGCGCAGATAGATCATGCGCGCTTTGGCGTCCGGGGCGTAGCGGCTATTGGGGAAGCGGCTGGTTAGCTGGGCGAACTCGTTGAAAGAGTCGCGAGCGGCACCCGGGTCACGCTTGGTCAGGTCCAGCGGAAGGAAACGGGCTACCAGGCCGCGATCCTGGTCGAACGACGCCAGGCCCTTGACGTAGTAGGCGTAGTCGACGCTGGCATGCTGCGGGTGCAGGCGGATGAAACGCTCGGCGGCGGAGCGAGCGGCTTCCGGTTCGACGTTCTTGTAGTAGGCGTAGATCAGCTCGAGCTGAGCCTGTTCGGCATAACGACCGAACGGATAGCGCGACTCCAGCGCCTTCAGCTTGCTGACGGCGTTGTTGTAGCTGTTGTTGTTGAGATCTTCCTGAGCCTGCTGGTAGAGCTCGGTTTCGCTCAGGTTCTCATCCACTTCTGTCTTGTTGGAGGAGCACGCGGTAACGAAGGCGAGGGTGGCGATCAGCAGCAGGTGTTTCACTTGCATGGTGGCTTGCGTCCCTGTGACGGCGGCTGTCGAGGCCTGTACCGTCCTGTTATGATGGGCGCCCCGGAAAATGCCGGGACAAAGACGCCGTATTTAACCACAGCGTGCCGCCGAAACCAAAAGCCGCACAGCCCTCCGCAGCAGCCCATGTCCGAAGATTCCGATCAGCTCATTCAACTCACCGCCGAAGTGCCTTCAGACCTTGGCGGCCAGCGCCTTGACCAGGTCGCCGCCCAGCTCTTCGACGAATACTCGCGCTCGCGCCTGTCCGGCTGGATCAAGGACGGTCGTCTGACCGTTGATGGCGCCGTCATTCGTCCGCGCGACATCGTCCACAGCGGTGCCGTGCTCAGCCTGGAGGCCGAGCAGGAGGCCCAGGGCGAGTGGGTGGCGCAGGACATTCCGCTGAACATCGTCTATGAGGATGAGCACATCCTGGTGATCGACAAGCCGGCCGGCCTGGTGGTCCATCCGGCCGCCGGGCATGCCGATGGCACGCTGTTGAACGCGCTGTTGCACCATGTGCCGGACATCATCAATGTGCCACGCGCCGGTATCGTCCATCGTCTGGACAAGGACACCACCGGCCTGATGGTGGTGGCCAAGACCCTGCAGGCGCAGACCAAGCTGGTCGATCAGCTGCAGAAGCGTACGGTCAGTCGCATCTATGAATGCATTTGCATCGGCGTGATCACCTCCGGCTCCACCATCGACGCCCCGATCGGCCGCAGCTCGGCCAATCGCCAGCGCATGGCGGTGATCGATGGTGGCAAGCCTGCCGTGACTCACTATCGTGTGCTGGAGCGCTTCCGTTCGCACACCCATGTGCGAGTCAAACTGGAGACCGGGCGTACCCACCAGATTCGCGTGCACATGACCCATGTCGGCTACCCGCTGGTAGGCGATCCGCTCTACGCCGGGCGCTTCCGCATCCCGCCGGCGGCCAGCCCGACCCTGGTGCAGACCCTCAAGGAATTCCCGCGCCAGGCCCTGCACGCGCGCTTCCTGGAGCTGGAGCACCCGGCTACCGGGCAGCGCATGAAGTGGGTCTCGCCGCTGCCCGAAGACCTGGTGTGGATGCTGTCGCTGCTGCGCCAGGACAATGAATCCTTCGTCTGACTGGCTGCTGCCGGACTGGCCGGCTCCGGCCAATGTCCGGGCCTGTGTTACCACGCGGGCCGGCGGCGCCAGCCAGCCGCCCTTCGACAGGCTGAACCTCGGCGACCATGTCGAAGACGAGCCACAGGCGGTGGCCGAGAATCGCCGCATGCTGGTCGAGCACCTCGGTTGCCAGCCAGCCTGGCTGAAACAGGTGCACAGCCCCGATGTAGTCGCGGCCGATCCTGCTCAGGTACCAACCGCCGACGCCAGCTGGAGCGCCACGCCGGGCATCGCCTGCACCGTTCTGACCGCCGATTGCCTGCCAACACTGTTCTGTGATCGTGCCGGCACCCGCGTAGCGGCGGCCCATGCCGGTTGGCGCGGGCTGGCGAATGGCGTGCTGGAAAATACCTTGGATGCCCTGGCGGTCGAGCCGTCCGAGATCCTGGTCTGGTTGGGGCCGGCCATCGGTCCCGTGACCTTCGAGGTCGGTCCGGAAGTACGCGAGGCGTTCGTGTCCCGGCATGCCGAGGCGGAGCGGGCCTTCAGTCCTAGCCGCAACGCGGGCAAATTCATGGCCGATATCTATGCCCTGGCGCGCATCCGCCTAGCCGCCCGTGGCGTGACTGCCGTGCATGGCGGCGGTTTCTGTACGGTCAGCGATACACGCTTCTTCTCCTACCGTCGCGCCGCCCGCACCGGACGTTTCGCCTCGCTGGTGTGGCTGGTCGATTGATCCGCAGCAAGTAGTCGGCGCTTGAATCGGCCGAAACTGTCCTTATCTAGATAGCAACACCGGGCTTCAATCAGAGGAGCAGTTCAGCGCTCCGGCCCGCTTTCTGAAGGAAGGACATATTCATGCGTATCGATCGTCTTACCAGCAAGCTGCAGCTTGCCCTGTCCGACGCCCAGTCTGCGGCCGTCGGTCTCGACCATTCCGCCATCGAGCCACTGCACCTGATGCAGGCCCTGCTGGAGCAGCAGGGAGGCTCGATCAAGCCGCTTCTGATGCAGGTCGGTTTTGATATCGCCGCTCTGCGCAAGGCTCTGACCGCCGAGCTGGACAGCCTGGCCAAGATCCAGAACCCCACCGGCGACGTGAACCTGTCGCAGGATCTGGCGCGCCTACTCAACCAGGCCGACCGCCTGGCCCAGCAGAAGGGTGACCAGTTCATCTCCAGCGAGCTGGTGCTGCTCGCCGCTATGGATGAGAACACTAAACTGGGCAAGCTGCTGCTGGCCCAGGGCGTGTCGAAGAAGGCCCTGGAGAACGCCATCGCCAACCTGCGTGGTGGCCAGGCGGTCAATGACCCCAATGTCGAGGAGTCGCGCCAGGCTCTGGACAAGTACTGCGTCGACCTGACCAAGCGTGCCGAAGAGGGCAAACTCGACCCGGTGATCGGCCGCGATGACGAGATCCGGCGCACCATCCAGGTTCTGCAGCGGCGTACCAAGAACAACCCTGTGCTGATCGGCGAGCCCGGCGTCGGCAAGACCGCCATTGCCGAGGGGCTGGCTCAGCGCATCATCAATGGCGAGGTACCGGACGGCCTGAAGGACAAGCGCTTGCTAGCCCTCGACATGGGCTCGCTGATCGCCGGAGCCAAATTCCGTGGCGAGTTCGAGGAGCGCCTGAAGGCTGTGCTCAACGAGCTGGGCAAGCAGGAAGGGCGGATCATCCTGTTCATCGACGAGCTGCATACCATGGTCGGCGCCGGCAAGGCCGAGGGTGCGATGGACGCCGGCAACATGCTCAAGCCGGCACTCGCGCGTGGCGAGCTGCACTGCGTCGGCGCCACCACCCTGGACGAATACCGCCAGTACATCGAGAAGGACGCCGCCCTGGAACGGCGCTTCCAGAAGGTGCTGGTGGACGAGCCGAGCGAGGAAGACACCATTGCCATCCTGCGTGGCCTCAAGGAGCGCTACGAGGTGCACCATGGCGTGACCATCACCGACGGTGCAATCATCGCCGCGGCCAAGCTCAGTCATCGCTACATTACCGACCGTCAGCTGCCGGACAAGGCCATCGACCTGATCGACGAGGCGGCCAGCCGCATCCGCATGGAGATCGACTCCAAGCCCGAAGCCCTGGATCGCCTGGATCGCCGCCTGATCCAGCTGAAGATCGAGCGCGAAGCCTTGAAGAAAGAGGATGACGAGGCGACCAAAAAGCGCCTGGAGAAGCTGCAGGACGACATCGCCAAGCTGGAGCTGGAGTACGCCGACCTGGAGGAAATCTGGAAGTCGGAGAAGGCCGAGGTGCAAGGCTCGGCGCAGATCCAGCAGAAGATCGAACAGGCCAAGGCCGACCTCGAAGCAGCGCGGCGCCGCTCCGATCTGCAGCGCATGGCCGAACTGCAGTACGGCATCATCCCCGACCTGGAGCGCAGCCTGCAGATGGTCGACCAGCACGGCAAGAGCGAGAACCAGCTGCTGCGCAGCAAGGTGACCGATGAGGAAATCGCCGAGGTGGTCTCCAAGTGGACCGGCATCCCAGTGAGCAAGATGCTCGAAGGCGAGCGTGAGAAGCTGCTGAAGATGGAGGGTCTGTTGCATCAGCGAGTGATTGGCCAGGACGAGGCCGTGGTGGCCGTCTCCAACGCCGTGCGCCGCTCCCGCGCCGGTCTTTCCGATCCGAACCGGCCAAGCGGCTCGTTCCTCTTTCTCGGTCCTACCGGGGTGGGCAAGACCGAGCTGTGCAAGGCGCTGGCCGAATTCCTCTTCGATACCGAAGAGGCGCTGGTGCGCATCGACATGTCCGAGTTCATGGAGAAGCACAGCGTGGCCCGTCTGATCGGCGCACCGCCCGGCTACGTGGGGTATGAGGAAGGCGGCTACCTGACCGAGGCCGTGCGCCGCAAGCCGTACTCGGTAGTGCTGATGGACGAGGTGGAGAAGGCCCACCCGGACGTGTTCAACGTACTGCTGCAGGTGCTCGAGGATGGCCGGCTGACCGATAGCCATGGGCGTACCGTGGACTTCAAGAACACCGTGATCGTGATGACTTCCAACCTGGGCTCGGCGCAGATCCAGGAGCTGGTCGACGACCGCGAGGCGCAGCGTGCGGCGGTGCTGGATGCGGTGAGCAGCCACTTCCGCCCGGAGTTCATCAACCGGATCGACGAGGTGGTGGTATTCGAGCCGCTGGGCCGTGAGCAGATCGCCGGCATCGCCGAGATCCAGCTGCAGCGTCTACGTGGTCGCCTGGCCGAGCGTGAGCTGCGCCTTGAGCTGACCCCGGACGCCTTGAACAAGCTCATCGCCGTTGGTTACGACCCGGTCTACGGCGCACGTCCGCTCAAACGCGCCATACAGCGCTGGATCGAGAACCCGCTGGCCCAGCAGATACTGGCTGGGCGCTTCACGCCGGGCGCGTTGGTCCAGGCCGGGGTGGAGGGCGAGGACATCGTCTTCGCCTGATGTGGGCGACTTCGCTGCCGGCGTTGTTCCGGGAGTGATGTTGTTCTTCGGATCGAGCTGCTTCGTTAACCCACGAGCCGCGCCCTCTTTGGGGGCGCGGTTTTTCGTTGCCCGAACCTGCTCCCTGGTTCTACAGCTGGAAAGGCGAGGCGGCCAGGACCACGCCAGTTTCCTCGGCGTAGTCGTCCCAGTGCTCGATCAGCGCGGCCAGTTTGCTCGGCTCGCTCTGGGCCAGGTCGGTGGTCTCGCCGGGGTCCTTGCTCAGGTCATACAGCTGCCAGCTGGCCGGGCCCAGCGGGCGCGGGATGTACACCGCCTTCCACTGGCCCTTGCGCACGCCGCGCATGCCGAACAGTTCCCAGCCGGTCACTGTGTCTTCGTCGTGCACTTCCGTGGTTTCGCCGCTGAGGTAGCCGAGCCAGGATTTGCCGCGCAGCGCCGCCACGTCGCGGCCGTTCCAGCGGGTGCCGGGGTGGCGTACGCCGGCCAGGTCGAGGATGGTCGGGGTGACGTCCATCACCGTGCTGAAGGCGCCGCTGATCTGCCCGCCCTGGCGGGTGAATTCCGGGTAGCGGATCAGCGCCGGCACGCGGATGCCGCCCTGGGTGGTGAAGGCCTTGAACAGCTTGGACGGCGCGGTGGCCGCCTGCGCCCAGCGCGGGCCGTACCAGACGTAGGAGTTGGCGTTGCCGATGTTGTCCAGGCTGTTGTCGTAGTGTGTATCGAGGAAGCTCTGCAGGTTCGGGCCGAACTTGGGGAAGGCTTCCAGCAGCGCGCCCTCGGCGCCGTTGTCGGAGATGAACAGGACGAAGGTGTTGTCCAGTTGGCCCTGCTGACGCAGGTAGTCGACCACCCGGCCGATGTTCCAGTCCATGCGCTCGACCATCGCCGCGTACACTTCCATGGTACGCGCCGAGATCGCGCGTTTCTCCGGGGTGAGCTTGTCCCATTCCTGGGTCAGGGCGATCACCGGGTGGGCCTGCACGTCCTCGGCCACCAGGCCGAGCTGCTTGAGCCGTTGCAGGCGTTCCTGGCGCAGCGCCTCGGGGCCGGCGTCGTAGCGGCCCTTGTACTTGGCCACCACCTCCTGCGGCGCCTGCAGCGGCCAGTGCGGCGCGGAGAAGGGCAGGTAGGCGAAGAACGGCCGGCTCTGATCGCGCTCCTTGAGATACTGGATCAGCTTGTCGCCGAAGGCGTCGGAGGAATAGAAGCCCTCGGGTAGCTGGTCGACGAACTGGTCGTCCTCGATGTACAGCGCCGGCGTCGATTTCAGTACGCCTGGGGTGTTCTCGTCGTAGGGCGGCTCGAAACCATAGTGGTTGGCGGCGCCGGGCAGCAGCGAGAAGGAGCGCTCGAAACCGCGCGCATGGGGCGCCAGCTCGGGCTTGAGGCCCAGGTGCCACTTGCCGGCCATCAGCGTCTGGTAGCCGGCCTCGCGCAGCAGCTCGGGCAGGGCCACCACGCGCTCGTTGAGGTAACCCTCGTAGCCGGGCTGGCCGATCTGCTCGGGGGCGATGGCCTCGGCCATGGCGCCGATGCCGGCGATATGGTGGTCGGTGCCGGTGAGCAACATCGAGCGGGTCGGCGAGCAGGTCGGCGCCACGTGGAAGTCGGTCAGGCGCAGGCCGTTGAGGGCCAGGGCGTCGAGGTTGGGCGTGGCGATCTCGCCACCGAAGGCGCCGAGGTCGGAGAAGCCGAGGTCGTCGGCGACTATCACCAGGAAGTTGGGGCGTTCAGGTGTTCTGGACATGGCTGTGAACTCGCTATGTGCTGAAGGTGGCCCGCGCGGCCGAGCCACGCGGGCGGTTGTCTGGATTCAGGAAGGGGCGCCGCTCTGCCGCCAGCGGCTGGACAGGCGCTCCAGGCGCAGGCCGAGGGCGGCGAGCAGGGCGCCGAGCAGGCCGACCAGGACCATGCCGGCGAACACCCGCGCCATCTCGAACTTCTGCTGGGCGCCGACCATGTAGCTGCCGATGCCGATCCCCGAATTCATGAAGTACTCGGCGCCGAGTGAGCCGAGCCAGGCGTAGATCAGCGCCAGGCGCAGGCCGGCGAAGATCGACGGCACGGCGCCGGGCAGGATGACCAGGCGCAGGCGCTGGACGAAGCTCAGGCGCAGGCTGTCGGCCACCTCGTCGAGCTGCGCCGAGCGGTTGGCCACGCCGCGCCAGGTGGCCAGGTACACCGGCAGGAAGGCGGCCAGGGCGATGAAGACGATCTTGGCGAAGTCGTAGATGCCGGCCCAGGCGGTGATCAGCGGCACCCAGGCAAACAGCGCGACCTGGCGGAAGGCGGCCAGGCTCGGTGCGAACAGCCGCTCCAGCGGGCGGAACAGGCCGAGCAGCAGGCCCACGGCGATGCCCACCGCACTGCCGAGCAGCAGGCCGAGCAGGCTGCGCAACAGGCTCCAGCCCAGCGCGGCGCTGAGGCTGCCGTCGAGCAGATCGGCCCAGCCGGCCTGCACGATGCCCAGCGGCGACGGCAGGATCGCCGGGTTGACCTTGCCGCTGGCGACCAGTGAGCTCCAGCCCCATAGAAGCAACAGCGGAATCGCCCAGCGCCGCGCCTGGGTCGCCAGCCAGGCCCAGCCGCGTTGCGGCGCGCGCCCGGCATGGGCGGCCAGCGGCGGGCGCGGCCAGCGCACCAGAGCGCCGTCGAGGCCCTGGATACCGCGATCGATCAGCCAGCCAGTAAGGCCGATGACCAGGATGCAGACGAACACCAGGTCGAGCTGGAATAGCTGGCGGCCCCAGACCATCAGGTAGCCGATGCCCTCTCTGGAGGCCAGCAGCTCCACGGCGATCAGGGTCATCCAGCCGGCCATCAGCGCCAGGCGCAGGCCGGTGAGGAAGGCCGGCAGCGCCGCCGGCAGAGTCAGCCGCCACAGGCGCAGGTACCAGGGCAGGCGCAGCACCGCGGCGGCCTCGCGCAGGCGCTCGGGCACATCACGCACGCCGACCTGCACATGCACCGCCACCGGTACCACCACGGCCTTGAAGATCAGGAACAGCTTGAGTCCGTCGCCGATGCCCAGGTAGACGATCAGCAGCGGAATCCAGGCCAGCGTGGGGATCTGTGCGAAGGCGTAGAAGCTCGGCGCGATGATGTCCTCGGCGCGGCGGCTGAGACCGGTGACGATGCCGATCAGCAAACCGCCGAGCACGCCGAACAACAGCCCCTTGGCCAGCAGCGCCAGGCTGACGCCGAGTTGGGCCAGGGCACCGCCGTGCCACAGCTCCAGCGCGGTGTGCCACACCAGGCTTGGCGGCGGCAGGATCTGCTTGGGCATCCAGCCATTGGCCGAGGCTAGCGACCAGAGCAGGAGCAAGGCCAGCGGCACCACCAGGCCGAGCAGGGCCGGCGGCAGCTTGAGGTTAGGTAGAGAGTGGAGGGCGCCTAAGCGCTCAGTGCCAAGGGTCGACATAGGCCTCCCGTTGTGGCCAGTAATCGGTGAGTTGCAGCTCGGCCAGGGCCTGGTCGAGGAAGCGCGGTTCGGCCCAGCTGTGCACGTCGACGCGGCTGCGGATCAGACGTTTGGCGTAGGCGGCGTCGGCGCCGTACTGCAGGTGCTTGAGGAAGTAGTCATCGAGCAGCGGCGAGTTGCGCCGGCTCAATGGCTCGCCCTGCAGCTCCTGCGCCATCAGCTCCGGTGGCAGGCCGATCTGCTTGACCAGCAGGTCGACCGCCGCCTCGCCGTTCTCCGGGCGCGAGCTCCAGTGCGCCGCCTGTACCAGCACGCGTACCAGGCGCTCGGTGATGGCCGGGTGGCGTTCGACGAAGTCGCTGGCGCCGAGCATGGTCACGGCGATGGTGCCGGTGCCGTCGCCGCCCTGGGTGCTCAGCGGAATCTCGGCCAGGCCGCGGTTGCGCAGGGCCAGCACGCCGGCGGCGCTCCACACCGCATCGATGCGCTTGGCCGCCAGCGCGGCGAGGCCGGCGCTGTTGTCCAGGCTGATCAGGTGGAAGTCCTTGTCGCTGTAGCCACGGCTGGCCAGCACCGCCTCCAGCGACAGGTGCCCGGCAGTGCCGAGCCACACGCCGATGGTCTTGCCGCGCAGGGCTTCCAGGCTGTCGTTGCCACTGCCCGGCACCACGCCGAGGTAGCCATTCAGGCCACGGCTGGTGGCGGCCAGCAGGCGCGTGCGGTTGCCTACCGCCTCGCCGATGATGGCCGCCAGGTCGCCGAGGAAGGCCACGTCGATCTGCTCGTTGGCGAAGGCCTCGTTGATCGCCGGGCCGGCATTCTTGAAGAAGGCCCACTGGATCTCGATGCCGTCCTTGGCGAACTCCTGCTCGAACAGCTTCTGCGTGTAGGCGTAGTCGATGGTCGGCGTGCCGCTGCTGGGGTGGCACCCGGCACTGGCGTCCGGCACGGCTAGGCGAATGACCTCAAGTGTCGGCTCGGCCGCCAGCGGGCCGGCCAGGCTCAGCAGCAGGGCGGCGATCAGGCCGGGGAGCTTGTTACGCATCTCAGAGCGTCCGTGGCTGGCGGGTGAAGACACGCAGCAGGGCGCCACCGAGCTCGCGCAGCAGGCGCCCGGCGAAGCTGAAGTCGAGCACGCCGGTCTCGTCGACATAGCGCTGCCAGTGGCCGATCAGCTTGTTCAGGCGTTCCGGCTCGGCGTGGGCCAGGTCGTGGATCTCGCCGGGGTCGCGCTTGAGGTGGTACAGCTGCCAGCGCCCCGGGCCGTCCGGTTTGGGGATGTACAGTGCCTTCCAGTCGCCCTGGCGAATGGCGCGGGCGCGGAACAGTTCCCAGCCGGTGGTTTCGTCCTGGCTGTGCGGCTGCGCTTCCTGGCCTTGCAGGTAGGGAAGCAGCGAACGGCCGCGCAGTGGCAGCACCTCGCGGCCCTGGTAAGTGGTGCCGGGGTGCTCGGTACCGGCCAGCTGCAGCAGGGTCGGCACGATGTCCATCACGGTGGAAAATTCGTGGCTGATCTGCCCCTGCAGCTGCAGGCCCGGCCAGGTGATGAAGGCCGGCACGCGGATGCCGCCCTGGCTGGTGAACAGCTTGAACTGGCGCGACGGCGCGGTGGCCGCCTGGGCCCAGCGCGGGCCGTACCAGAGGTAGGAGTTGGCGCGGCCGAGGTTGTCCAGGCTGTTGTCGTAGTGCTTGGCGATGAAACGCTGGGCGCGCTTGCCGACGATGGGGATGGCCTCCAGCGCCGCGCCCTCGGCGCCGTTGTCGGAGAGGAACAGCACCACCGTGTTATCCAGCTCGCCGGTGGCGCGCAGGTGCTCGACCACGCGACCGACGTTCCAGTCCAGGCGCTCGACCATCGCCGCGTACACCTCCATGGCGCGCGCGGACTGGCGGCGACCGGCGTCGTCCAGCTCGTCCCAGTTCGGCGTGTCTGCCACTACCGGATGCGCCTCGACGTCCGCCGGCACCAGGCCCAGCTCCTTGAGCCGCGCTAGGCGTTGCTGGCGCAGGGCATCCGGGCCGGCGTCATAGCGGCCGTGGTACTTGGCGATCAGCTCGGCCGGCGCCTGCAGCGGGAAGTGCGGCGCGGAGAACGGCAGGTAGGCGAAGAACGGGCGCTCATCGTCTTGCGGGCGCTCGCCGAGGTACTGCAGCAGGCGGTCGGTGAAGGCGTCAGAGGAGTAGAAGTCCTCGGGCAGCTCGCTGACTGGTTCGAAGCCGTCGCGGTAGGTGCCTTCCACCGTGTGCAGCAGGCGCGGCATCTTGTGCGGCGGCACATCCGGCGACCAGTCGTAGTGGTTGTGCGCGGCGCCTTCGAGAATGAAAGAGCGCTCGAAACCACGGGCGGCGGCGGAGGTTTCCGCCGTGCGGCCGAGGTGCCACTTGCCGGAGATCAGCGTGTGGTAGCCGGCGTCGCGCAGCAGCTCGGGCAGGGCGGCCACGCGCTGGTTGAGGTGGCCCTCGTAGCCGGGGTTGCGGCGGATTTTCTGGTCGCTGAACTCGGCCATGGCGCCGATACCGGCCAGGTGGTGGTCGGTGCCGGTGAGCAGCATGGCGCGGGTCGGCGAGCAGGCCGAGGCAGCATGGAAGTCGGTCAGGCGCAGGCCGGCATTGGCCAGGGCGTCGAGGTGCGGTGTTGCGATCTCGCCACCGAAGGCGCCGAGGTCGGAGAAACCGAGATCGTCGGCGACGATCAGCAGGAAGTTGGGACGTTTGCTCATGGGATGCTCGGTGCGGTGATCAGTAGGCCAGGGAGGCGAAGGGCAGGTCTTCGACGCGGGGCGGCGGCGCGCGGTAGTCGCCGTCGCCGGTCAGCTCATAGAGCAGCTCGGCGCGCAGCTGGTGGAAGTCGTAGCCGGCGCGGTCGCGCGGGTGCGGCAGGTCGATCTCGACGATGCGCTTGATCCGCCCCGGACGCGGTGCCAGCACCACCACGCGGTCGGCAAGGAAGATCGCCTCCTCGACGTCGTGGGTGACCAGCAGGCTGGTGATGCCGGCGCGCTTGCGGATGGCCAGCAGCTCTTCCTGCATCTGCTGGCGAGTCAGTGCATCGAGGGCGCCGAAGGGTTCGTCGAGCAGCAGGATGCGTGGGCTGGCCACCAGGCCGCGGGCGATGGCCACACGCTGGGCCATGCCGCCGGAGAGTTGGTGTGGGTAGGCGCGCTGGAAGCCATCGAGGCCGACCAACTGGATGAATTCCTCGCTGCGGCGGAAGCGCTCAGCCTGGGTCAGGCCCTCGTTGACCAGGCCGAGGCCGACGTTCTGCTCCACGGTCAGCCATGGGAACAGGCGATGTTCCTGGAACACGATGCCGCGTTCGCTGCCGATGCCCTCGACCGGCTTGCCGGCGACCTCGATGCGGCCGTCGAACTCGCGATCCAGGCCGACCAGCAGGCGCAGCAGGGTGGACTTGCCGCAGCCGCTGGAGCCGAGGATGGCGATGGACTCGCCCTCGCGGATATCCAGGTTGAAGTCGCTGATCGCCTGCAGCTCGCCGAAACGTTTGCCGACACCGGCGAAGCTCACCAGCGGTGGCAGGGGCGGCAGGCCCTGGAAGGTGCGTGCATCGGGTTGGGTCAGGCTGTTCATGCGGTTCTCCAGCGCGTGGCGCGCGCTTCGATCAGTTGTCCGAGGGTGTTGAGCAGGGCGCCGGTGATGCCGATCAGCAGCATTCCGGCCATCACCTGGTCCATGCGAAACATTTGCTGGGCGCCGATCATCAGGCTGGCCAGGCCGCCATCCGAGGGCATGAAGTACTCGGCGCCGATGGTGCCGAGCCAGGCGAAGATCAGCGCCAGGCGCAGGCCGGCGAAGATGGCCGGGGCGGCGCCGGGCAATACCAGGCGCAGCAGGCGCTGGCGGCGATTCAGGCGCAGGGCGCGGGCGGCTTCGTCGAGCTGCGAGGAGAGGGCGGCGATGCCGCGCTGGCTGGCGATCAGCAGCGGGAAGAAGGTGGCCATGCCGACGAACACCAGCTTGGCCAGCTCGCCCAGGCCGAACCAGGCGGTGAGCAGCGGTACCCAGGCGAAGATGGCGACCTGGCGCAGCGCCGACAGGGTCGGGCCGAGCACGCGTTCGGCCGGGCGCCACAGACCGAGCAGCAAGCCCAGGAACAGGCCCAGGCTGCCGCCGAGCAGCAGGCCGCCGAGGGCACGACGCAGGCTGAGCAGCAGACCATTGAGCAGAGTGCCGTCGGCCAGGCCCTGCCAGGTGGCCTGGGCCACCTGCGCCGGGCTGGCGAGGATATTGGCGTCGACCCAGCCGGCGCTGCAGGTCAGCTGCCACAGACCGAGCAGGGCCAGCGGCAGGTACCAGGCCTGCAGGCGCTGCCAGCCTCGGCCGGAAGGTACGCGGCGGAATTCGGCGGCAGGCGGATGCGGCCAGTGCAGCAGGCGGCCGTCGAGCCACTGGATGCCGCGATCCAGCACGATGCCGAACAGGCCGATGATCAGGATGCAGACGAACACGATGTCGAGCATGAACAGCTGGCGGCCCCAGACCATCAGGTAGCCGATGCCCTCGCTGGAGGCCAACAGCTCCACCGCCAGCAGCGAGGCCCAGCCGGTGGCCAGGGCCAGGCGCAGGCCGGCCATGAACGAGGGCAGGGCGGCGGGGATGGTCAGCCGCCATAGGCGCAGGAGTGGCGGCAGGCGTAGGGCGTCGGCGGCTTCGCGCAGTCGCGGCTGGGCATCGCGCACGCCGACCAGGGTATGGATGGTCACCGGCACGACTATGGCCTTGACCAGCACCACCAGCTTGAGCAGCTCGCCGATGCCGAAGAACAGCATGAACAGCGGAATCCAGGCCAGGGTGGGAATCTGCGCCAGGGCGGCGAAGGTGGGGAAGACCAGGCGCTCGGCCCGCGGGCTGCTGCCGAGCCAGGCACCCAGCGCGACGCCCGTGGCGACGCCACCGAGCAGGCCCCAGGCCAGGCGCTTGAGGCTGATCGCCAGGTGCTGCCACAGCTCGCCACGGCCGAGTTCCAGCAGCGACTGCCAGACCAGCTCGGGCGCCGGGAGCACCTGCTCGCTCATCCATTGCCAGTGGCTGGCGGCCTGCCACAACAGCAGCAGGGCCAGCGGCAACAGCCAGGGCAGCAGGCGCTCGCCGCTCAGGCGCGGACGCACGCTTGCAGGGTTCAGCGGGAGAGAAGCGCTCAGACTCATCGCCGGCTACTCCCGCGTGGGTCTATATAAGCACTTTGCATTAAAGGCATATAAAAGCTCATATCAATTCGATTGAGTGATAAGAGCGGTCATTTAAAGAAGCCCGGGGGAGTCGCGGCCAATGCCTTTGCTGAATATTTTTTATGCCTCGCGCGCATCTATCGGGCAGGCCGCATCGGTGCTGATTTAGGCGTTTAAGTAATTAAAAAATAATTTTTTAGTATTTATTTTTGATAAGGCGAGCATGCCTAAGTGCCGCACCAGGGAGCGCCCTTCGCGTGCTCCGGGCAGACACACCAGGAGCCTCGCCATGAAAAGCCTCTTCAATTCCTTTGCCGCGCTGTTCGCCACGCCGGCCCTGATCGGCCTGCTGGCCTACCTGCCGCCGGTGCAGGCGGCGGACGGCGCCAAGGAAATCCGCATCGCCGTGCCCGACCTCAGCGCCGGCAGCCAGCACAGCGGTGGCGGCGTGGTCGACGTGCTGCGCACCCAGCAGATCTTCGAGCAGGAGTTCGCCGCCGACGGCGTGAAGATCACCTGGAGCTTCTTCAAGGGTGCCGGCCCGGTGATCAACGAGGCGCTGGCCAACGACCAGGTGGACTTCGCCTACCTCGGCGACCTGGCCGCCATCATCGGCAAGGCCAATGGCCTGGACACCCGCCTGCTCAGCGCCACCGCGCGCGACATCAAGCATTACCTGGGGGTGGTGCCCGGCTCGGGGATCAAGACCCTGGCCGACCTCAAGGGCAAGCGCGTGGCGATCTTCCGGGGCACCGCCTCGCAGCTGTCGTTCGACGCCGCGCTGGCCAGCCAGGGTCTGTCCGAGCGTGACCTGCAGGTGATCAACCTGGACTTCAACGCGGCCAACGCGGCGCTGGCGGCCAAGCAGATCGACGCTACCTGGGGCCTGTCCAACCTGATCGTGCTCAAGGCTCGCGGCGTGGCCGATCTGCCGCTGTCCACCGATGATCTCGGTGGCGCCGGCAGCATCCAGGGCGTGTTCGTTGGCCACGGCCGTTTCGTCGACGAGAACCCGCAGCTCACCGCCCGCCTGATCAAGGCCCAGCAGAAGGCCGTGGCCTGGCTACGCGACGAGCAGAACAAGCAGGCCTACATCGAGCTGGTTTCCGGCCTGGCCAGCTACCCGACGCTGATCCTCACCAACGACCTGCACGGCACCAGCTTCCACAAGATCTTCAATCCGCAGCTGGACGCTGCCTTCCTCGCCCGCCTGCAGCAGAGCGTCGACCTGGCCGCCGAGCAGCGTCTGGTGCGCCGTGGCTTCGTGGTCGCCGACTGGGCCGAGCCGAAGTTCCTCGATGCGGCGCTAAAGGATTCCACCGCTGTGGTGGCGCAGAGCGCCAACTGACCCCGACCCGACAGGAGAAATGGACATGAGCCAACAACCGATCAAGTTCGCCTACTGGGTGCCCAACGTCAGCGGTGGCCTGGTGGCCATCAGCCACGCGCTGCTGGCCGCCACCGAGACGCTCAAGGTGATCGCTGCGATCCTGCCGGGGCCGTGGAATCCGGTGCTGGCGGCCAAACAGCTGGCGACCATCGACCAGCTCACCAACGGTCGCATCGCCATCAACCTGGTGTCCGGCTGGTTCAAGGGCGAGTTCCACGCCATCGGCGAGCACTGGCTGGAGCACGACGAGCGCTACCGCCGCTCGGAGGAATTCATCCGCGCGCTGAAGGGCATCTGGACCCAGGACAACTTCAGCTTCAACGGCGACTTCTACCGCTTCCGCGACTACACCCTGAAACCCAAGCCGCTGCAGCAGCCGCACCCGGAGATCTTCCAGGGCGGCAGCTCGCGCGCCGCGCGCGACATGGCGGCGCGGGTGTCCGACTGGTACTTCACCAACGGCAACACGGTGGAAGGGATCAAGGCCCAGGTCGACGACATTCGCGCCAAGGCCGCGGCCAACGGCCATGCGGTGAAGATCGGGGTGAACGCCTTCATCATCGCCCGCGACAGCGAGGAAGAGGCGCGCGCGGTGCTGCAGGAGATCATCGACAAGGCCAACCCGGAGGCGGTCAACGCCTTCGGCGCCGAGGTGAAGAACGCCGGTGCGGCCAGCCCGGAGCGCGAGGGCAACTGGGCCAAGTCGAGCTTCGAGGACCTGGTGCAGTACAACGACGGCTTCAAGACCAACCTGGTCGGCACGCCGCGGCAGATCGCCGAGCGCATCGTCGCGCTCAAGGCGGTGGGCGTGGATCTGATCCTCTCCGGCTTCCTGCATTTCCAGGAGGAGGTGGCGTACTTCGGCGAGCAGGTGCTGCCGCTGGTGCGCGAGCTGGAGGCGGAGCGCCGCGCGGAGAAGGCGGTGGCCTGAGCCGCTAGTAGCGTGCCTGCTGCATTTCGCGCAGGCGGCTGAGCGTACGTCGGAACGGGAACTCCAGATAGCCGCGGGTGTAGAGCTGCTCCATCGGCACCGCCGCCTCCAGGTACAACGGGCGGCGCCGGTCGTAGCACTCGTCGACCAGGGCGATGAAGCGGCGCACGGCGTCGTCGTGGGGGGCCAGGCTTGGCAGTTCGCGATCACCGGCAACCACACGCTCGGCAGCATCCTCGGTGCCGCGGGCGATGCGGCCTTCGCGTGGTTCGCCGGAGAGGCACGGCACGCCCCCGACCAGCAGGGCCGGAAAGCGTTCGCACAGCTGCATGAAGTCCAGGGCCGAGTAGGGCCCTTCGCACAGTGTGGTGAAGTCCAGCCATACGGCACCGGGCGCCTGGCGAACCACCGGCAACTGGCGGGGGCCGAGTTGCAGCGGCTCACTCGACATCGGCCCGTTGCCGGCCAGGTGGGCGAAGGCCTCGGCCAGCGCCTCGGGCGCGTCGATCCAGTAGCGTTGCACCGCCTGGCCGGGATGCAGGCGATGGTCCTGGCCGCCGTCCACCTCCACCACTTCCAACTGCGCCTGCAAGGCCGTGATAGCCGGTAGCAGGCGCTCGCGGTTGAAGCCGCCGGCATACAGTTGCTGGGGTGGCTGGTTGGAGGTGGCGACCAGCACCAGGCCCTCTTCGAGCAGGGCGCTGAGCAACCCGCCGATCAGCATGGCGTCACCGATATCGCTGATGAACAGCTCGTCGAAACACAGCACCCGCACTTCGCTCGCCAGTTCACGGGCCAGCGCGCGCAGCGGGTCGGCGGTGCCGCTGAGCTGGAACTGGCGCTGGTGCACCCAGCGCATGAACTGATGGAAGTGCTGGCGCCGCGAGGGCACCGTCAGGCTCTCGTGAAAGCGGTCGAGCAGCCAGGTCTTGCCACGGCCGACCGGGCCCCACAGATAAACACCCCGGCAAGGACGCCCGGCCTGTAGCTCGCTGCGGCAGAGCTCCAGGCATTCGGCGGCGTGTTGCTGGGCGGCATCGGGATATAGCTCGCCACGCGCCAGGGCCTGGCGATAGGCGTCGAGAGGGGAAGGCAGAGCGCTGGACATGGGGCGCCACTCTAGCCGGATGAGCTGCGCTTGCCCATGGTGAGAAGGGATTTGGGAGCCGCGGATCGTTCACCCCTGCAGGTGACCGATCCGCGGTGAAGGGCTAGAAGCTCAGGCGCATGCCGACTGTGAAGTTGCGTCCCGGCAGCAGCATGTCGTCCTTGATGAAGGAACTGTGGTTGCGGGCGTTTTCATCCAGCAGATTGTTGCCCTTGAGGAACAGCTGATAGCGGGTATCGTTCAGCGATCCGCGGTAGCTCAGGCCGGCGCCGAGCATGTTGTAGCCGGAGGTCTCGGTTTCGTAGTCGGCGATGTCGTCCTGGCGCTGTACGCGGTAGAGCTCCAGCTCGCCGCTGACGGCTGGGGTGAAGGCCTGGTTGACGCGCACGCCGAGGCGATCCGCCGGGATGCGTGGCAGGTCGCCGTCGCCCTTGAGCTTGCCGCGCACGTGATCACCGAACAGGGTGATGTCCGTGGCGTCGGTGAGCGCGTAGGTGACCGAGCCCTCGGCACCGGTCAGCACTGCGTCCTGTTGGCGGTACTCGATCTCGCGATAGCCGCCGCCCACGTCGTGACCGGTGTCTGCTGCGTAGATGAAGTCGCTGACCTGGTTGCGGAACAGACCGAAGGTGAACGTGGTTCGGCCGGCGAATTTGCGTAGCGTCAGCTCGGCGTTGTGCGAGGTTTCCTCGTCCAGGTCGACGTTGCCCAGCTCGACCGTGCGGGTCGCCGCATGGGGGCCGTTGGCGTACAGCTCCTCGGCAGTAGGCAGGCGCTGGGAGCGCGACAGGGAGAAGCCCAGCGAATATTCCGGGGCGAAGGTCCAGACCGCGCCGGCGGATACCGAGGTGCCGCTGTGATTGGTGTCGGGCTCGCCTTCGGCATCGATGTCCTGCCATTCGTGGCGCAGTCCCAGCTCGTAGCGCCAGTCGCCAACGCTGTATTCCTCCAGCAGGAACAGCGCGTGATTGAGGGTCAGCGTCGGCGGTACGTATGCCTCTTCGCCCAAGGCCTGGAAGTCGCGGCGCTGGGTCTGCCCGCCGAGCACCCCGCGCCAGCCGAACAGGGGCTCGTGGGTCAGTTCGAGGCGGGCGTCGGTGGCGTCGTTGCTGAAGCGGGTGGCCGCTTCGCCGCCTTCGATCTCGTCGTGGCTGTAGTTGCTGTGGCCGACCCGTAACCGTGCCAGCTCGAAGCCCGGCAGCGGGTCGTTCAGTTCGCCGCGCAGGTCCCAGCGCTTCTGTTTCATCTTGATGTAGGGCACGCCAGCGTGGTCGTGATCATGGCCGTGGTCGTGGTCATGTTCGTCACCATGATCGTCATGGTCATGGTCATGGTCATGGTCATGGTCATCTTCTTCGTCATGGCCGTGCCCGCCGTGGCCGTCCTCCTCGCCGACGCAGTGCCAGTCCCGGACGCCATGGGTGTGGCAGTCGGCGTGCTCGTGGGCGAGCAGTCCGTAGCTCAGGTTCTGCTCGCCGTAGGCCAGCCCCAGGTAACCCCGCTCGCCGATGAAGCTGGCGCCGAGGCTGTAGCTGTCGGTGTCGTTGAAGGAGCCCGCCTGCTTGCCCGGCGAGCCGGGAATCTCGTATTCATCGTCCTGCCGCTTGGTGCCTTCCGCGCGCACCGCGAAATTGCCCGTGCCGGCGGTGATGCCGAACACTCCCGCGCCCTGGTTGGCGACGGTGTTGGCACGCAACTCCAGTTCGCCTTCGTAGCCCTTCTCGGGCACATGAGTGGGAACCCGTTTGTCCAGCACATTGACCACCCCGCCGATGGCGCCGCCACCATAGAGCAGCGTTGCCGGCCCCTTGAGCACCTCGATGCGCTCGGCGAGCAGCGGCTCGCTGGTCACCGCATGATCGGGGCTGATGGTCGAGGCGTCGAGCACGTCCACTCCGTCGCTGAGCACCTTGACCCTGGCACCGTCCAGACCACGGATCACCGGCCGGCTGGCTCCCGCGCCGAAGCTGCTGGAATGCACACCTGGTAGGCCGTTGAGCGTCTCGCCCAGGGTGGATTCGCGGCGCTGGACGAGCTCCTCGCCTTCCAGTACCTCGGCGGGGCTGGTCATTTCCGCCAACGTGTTGTTCAGCGCGCTGGCGCTGATGACCGAAGAGCCAAGCTGGATTGGCTCCCGGGCTTCGGCGGCCAGTAGCGACGCGCTGGGGGCCAGGGCCAGGGAGATGGCCCAGGCCAGGGGGTGACGACGATTCATGTTGACCTCATGTCTAGGGGTTTCAGTGGGCAGGCAGATCAATGAGCTCTCGAAGGACTCATTGGTTTTTTTTAAGATGTTATATTGTTTCTTTTTGTGGTCGTGCTGATTCGAATCAGCTCGCCTGTTGGCTCAGCTCTTGTCGCCGGAGGATACGAAGCCGGCGAAGCGCTTCTGGAAGCCTGCGATCCGGCCTTCGCTCTTGGTCTGGCGCTGCTGGCCCGTGTAGATCGGGTGGGAGGCGCTGGATACATCCAGCGCGACATAGGGATAGGTATTGCCGTCTTCATGCAGGTGAGTGCGATTGGTCTCTACGGTGGAACCGATCAGGAAGAAGACATTCGCAGAGGTGTCATGAAACAGAACGGGGCGATAGACGGGATGGATACCGGGCTTCATAGGGAATTCCTTCATTATGTTATATGATAACAATACACATAAGTAAGAAGTCTGTTCAATAGCCGGTTCCGCTTACCTCGTTCTTCATGGTTGACGATGCGCGCCGGGAAAAGCAGAAGCCTGCGAACGCCTCATGCGACAAATCGCCAGCCTGCCTTCCGGCAACCCTGTGCCGGTGCTAGATTCCTTTCCATGAAGCTCATCTCCCGCCACCGCGCGCTGACCACCTGGGCGCTGTACTGCAGCCTCCTGCTGGGGCTGTTCGCCTGCGGCCTGCATCATGGCCAGGCCTCCGGGCTCTCGCTCAGCGGGCTTGGCGGTGGATTCTGCTCGCTGGTCGGCGACAACGGGCCGAGCATCGATCTGAGTGAGTCGTCCCACGGCGACTCCACGATGCAGGCGATGGATTGCCCACTCTGCTCTTCGTTCGGCGCTTCGGTGGCGGTCAACGCTGCGGGCTGGGGCATTGATCTGCTACCCGCCGTCGGCGGCCCGGCCCCTGTCGCAACCCTGTGGGCGCGGCCACCTCCGCGCTTCCTGCGCCATAGCCTCAATCCTCGAGCCTCACCCGCCTCCTTCCACGCATGACGCCCTGGGTCCGCCACTGCGGATCTGCACAGCCTTTCTGCCTGGAAGCTAGATATGTCGTTGAAGAACACCTCTCTGGTGCTCCTGCTGAGCACCAGCGCCACCGCATGGGCGGACCACGCCCCCCTGAAACTCGACGCCTTGACCATCGAGGGCGAGCGGGAGAAACCGTCCGGCCTGACACTCGACCAGCCGATCAAGACCGGCTCGCGCCTGGGCCTTACCGCGCGCGAGACCCCGGCCTCGGTCAGCGTCTCCGATCGCACCATCATCGAAGAGCGTGGCGCCAAGGACACTCAGGACGTGATCAATGCTATGACCGGTGTGAACGCCTCGGCCAACCCCGGCTACGGCGGCTTCGTGTCCTACCGGGGCTTCACCCAGAACCAGATCACCCAGCTCTACAATGGCATCAACCTGGGCTACAGCAGCGCCACCCGCCCGGTGGATGCCTGGATGATCGACCGCGTGGAGCTGATCGGCGGGCCGTCCACGTTCCTTTATGGTGCCGGTGCAGTGGGTGGCTCGATCAACTACATCTCCAGGCTCGCCAGCCGCGAGAATCTTGCCGAGGGCCGCCTGCGCTACGGCAGTTTCGATGAGTCGGAAGTATCGTTCGGCCTCAACCAGGCGCTGGGCGACGAGGAGGATGCCCATCATTTCGTGCGCCTGGACTTCAGCCGTGGCAACGGCAATGGCTACATCGACCGCAACGAACGCGAGACCAGCAGCTTCGCTTTCTCCCTGCTCAGCGACTTCACCCAGGATCTGAGCCACACCTTGGCGATCGAATACCTGGAGGATCGCGAGGACAGTCCCTACTGGGGCTCGCCGGTACTGCCCGGCCGCGACAGCATGAAGATCGACAAGAGTCGCCGCTTCGAGAACTACAACGCCGGCGACGGTCGTTACGAGCAGCGTGTGCGTTGGGTACGCTCGATCACCGACTACCATATCGGCGATGCCACCAGCCTGCAGAACACGCTCTACCACTACAACGCCCAGCGCGACTATCGCAACATCGAGACCTACAGCTACAACGCCGCCGGCGACGTCGCCCGCTCTGGTGCCTACCTGCAGCGCCACGACCAGAATGTACTCGGCAACCGCCTCGAGTTACGTCATGACAATCAGCTGTTCGGTCTCGCTAGCCAGTGGTCACTGGGCGTGGACTATTCGCGCATGCGCCAGACCCTGCACCCGACAGGTAGCAGCTGGAGCGACAGCGTGGACCCGGATCATTTCGACCCTGGCAGCTTCTACGACATACCCGGGGTCAACGCCGGCCTGCACAAGCAGCGCCGCCACGAGATCACCACCGGGGCAATGTTCCTGGAAAACCGTCTGATGCTCACCGAGCGCCTGTCGTTGCTCAGCGGTTTGCGCTACGACCATCTGCAAATGGAGGTGACCAATTACGGAGCGGTTTCTCCCACCAGTCCGGCCTATTTCGAACGTACCTGGGAGCCGCTCAGTGGTCGTCTCGGCGTGGTCTACGACCTGACTCCATCGGCGAATCTCTATCTGCAATACAGTACCTCGGCCGACCTGCCGGCTGGTTCGCTGGCGTCTGCTACCTATTCCAACGTCGGCCTGTTCGATTTGTCCGAGGGCGAGCAGTGGGAGGCGGGCAGCAAGTTCGACTTCCTCGAGGGCAGGGGCTCGGCCACCGTGGCGCTGTACCAGATCGTGCGGCGCGATTTCGCCGTACGCGATTCGAGCAACCCCAACCTCACCGTGCAGGCCGGCCAGCAGACCTCGCGCGGCATTGAGCTGGCCGGCAAGCTGCAGATCACTCCGCAGTTGCTGGCCGAGGCCAACTACGCTTACGTGGATGCCGAATACGACGAGTTCAACGAGGCAGTGGGAGGCGTATCGGTATCGCGCAAGGGCAATACGCCGATCAACGTGCCGGACAATGTCGCCAACCTCTGGCTTACCTACGACATCACCTCGGATTGGGCGGCTGGTGTGGACGTGCGCTATGTCGACTCGGTGTTCGCCGACAACGCCAACTCTGTGGAGGCACCGGCCTACACCCTGTACGGCGCATTCGCTCGCTACCGGCTTGACGAGCACTCCGCCGTCACCGCGCGCGTGCGCAACCTCACCGATGAGGTGTACGCCAAGCAGGCCTACGGCAGTCAGTACTACATGGGCGCGCCAAGGACCTTCGAAGTCGCCGTCGACAGCCGTTTCTGAGGATCGTGCATGGCCATCAAGCGCTATCTGTACCTCTGGCACCGCTGGCTGGGCATAGTCCTGTGCCTGTTCATGGCTCTGTGGTTTGTGTCCGGAGTGGTCATGCTGTTCGTCGGCTATCCCAAGCTGACCCCAAGCGAGCATCTGGCACACCTGCCGCCGCTGCCCGCCAGCGGGTGCTGCGTGAGCCTGGGGGAGGCGCTGGCCGCTAGCGGACGCAGCGACCCGCCATTGCGCGCACGGCTGAGCAGCGTGGCTGGTACGCCGCGCTACCTGTTCGATTACGCCGATGGCGGTCGGCGTGCGGTGGACGCGCGTAGCGGCCGCCGGGTGGACGGTAGCTCCGTGCAGGCGGCCCTGGCCAGCGCCGGCCAGTATGGCGGTACGGCTGTCATGCAGTACCAGGGGCAGATCATGGAAGACGCCTGGACCCGCTCCCGCGCCCTGGATCCGGACAGGCCGCTGCACCGCGTGCAGCTGAACGACGCCGAGGGAACCCTGCTCTATGTTTCCAGCCAGACCGGCGTGGTGGTGCGCGATGCCACTCGCACCGAGCGTGTGTGGAACTGGCTGGGGGCCTGGCTGCACTGGCTGTACCCGCTGCGTGACAGCCCCTGGTGGGCGCAGATCGTCATCTACCTGGCACTGGCCGGCACCCTGATGGCGCTGCTCGGCCAGGTGATCGGCGTACTGCGCTGGCGTTTCTCGCGGCCTTACCGTAGCGGCTCGCGCTCGCCCTACAGCGGTCTCTTCGCGCGCTGGCACCATATTGGCGGCCTGTTGTTCGGCGCCCTGTTGATCGCCTGGATCTTCAGTGGCCTGATGTCCATGCGTCCCTGGCAGCTGTTCGCGCCCTCCACTCTGAACCCGTCGGCATACCAAGGGACGCTGCTGACCGCGCGAAGTGACCCGCAGTCTCCGGGCGACACGTTGCGGCACCTGCGCGAGGCCGGTATCCAACCACGCGAGCTGCACTGGCAGCCTGTCGGCGGACAGGTCTACAGGGTGGCCTATGATGGCAGTGGCGCCAGCCGCATCCTGCCACCAGGCGTGGACTCGGAGGCCTGGCCACGCCTGCCAGACGCCACCCTGGAGCAGGCCGCTCATGCGCTGCTGCCCGGCACCTCGGCGCAGGTAGAATGGCTGACCGACTACGACTTCTACTACTACGCCCGTGCCGAGCAGAGCATGTACGGCCACCAGCGCAAGCCTCTGCCGGTGCTGCGTGTGCGCTTCGACGATGCGGCAGCCACCTGGGTGCACATCGACCCATACAGCGGCGCATTGCTGGAGCAGCTCGGCAGACGTCAGCGCATCGAGCGCTGGCTGTTCAACCTGTTGCACAGCTGGGACTGGCAACCGCTTCTTGAGCGCCCGATGCTGCGCGAGACGCTGATGGTCGCCTTCAGCATGGGTGGCCTGGCCATCAGTCTAACGGGAGTCGTCCTCGGCTGGCGCCGCCTGCGTACCCGGCACAAACATCGCAAAGCCAAGCACACTAATCACCCACGTCTTCGTACCCTGCAAGGAGAAGCACCATGAAGCTGAGCCAAGCCCTCATGCTCGCCGCGCTGCTGAGCACACCGCTGCTGGCTACCGCCCACCAACACGACACCGGCACGTTGCACATCGATGCACCCTGGTCGCGCGAGATGCCGCCGACCGCGCCGACCGCCGCGGTGTACTTCACCGTGAAGAACACCGGTGACAACGCCGATCGCCTGCTCAGCGTGGAAACGCCCGCTGCCGGCAAGGCCGAGCTGCATGAGCACCTGCACAAGGACGGACTGATGAAGATGCAGCAGGTCCCCAGCGTCGTTATTCCCGCCAAGGGTGAGGTGGCTTTCGCACCGATGGGCTACCACGTGATGCTGTTCAATCTGCCCAGACCGATGACCAGCGGGGAGCATTTCCCGCTGACGCTGAACTTCGAGCAGGCCGGCAAGGTACAGCTGGAGGTACCCGTGCTGCGCGAGGCCCCGGGGAATCAGAATAGGACAATGCATCACCAGGGGCATTGAGGCGCCGGGAGATGAGCGAAGGCAGACCGCTCGGCCGATGTCCAGAGAGCGGTCTGCCACCCCGCCGGTGCCCGCTGTTGGGTATGGCTATCCGTCGAGCTGCTCGCCCAAGCTCCTGCTAGTTCTCAGCGACCATCCGCCACGTCTGCCGCATTGCCCAGATAGGCGCGGCGGATGCGTGCCACCTCGTCGCTCTCCATCATCTTGCGCAGCGTCGTGTTCACCTCCGGCAGACGGTCTGCGTGGCGCAATTGCAGCTTGATCACCAGGGGCGCCTCGCTGAGTTGCGCGCTGCGGGTGAACCGCTCCGCGCCGAGCTGGCGGGCGGCCAACAGATTGACGAACACGTCATCGACCATGGCGATCGCATCCACCCGGCCCAGCAACAGCAGATCGAGCAGCACGGCATCGTCCGATGTTTCCACTTTGCTCAGGCGGCCGCCGTTCACGGCTTCGTCGAGCAGCGGGTAGCTGTAGCCGCGCACGGTGCCGACGCGCAGTTGGTTCAGCTGCTCCAGCGGCTGGCGCCGATCGGGGTGCTGGGTGAGGAAGTAGAGGTACTCGCGAACCGTGAGGTAGGGCTGCGAGTAGACGAAGCGCTGGCTCGCCTGCGGGCCGTTCCACAAGGGCGAATCGGCGTAGTTGAGATCGAGGTTGCCGTTGTCGAGGAGAAGGTTGAGCCGGTTGGTGGGGTAGAACACGAACTCCATCTGCAGGTCGTTCTGCTTGGCCACCTGGCTGACGATATCGACGGCGATGCCCCTGGCATGGCCTTGGTCATCCTCGTAGCTGAAGGGCGGCCAGAGTGTGCCGCCGCCGCGCAGCGGTTGCGCGACACCTACCGTACACCAGCACCCCAGTAACAGAGCGCAGCCATACAACCAGCTGCGATACTTCATGCCCACTCCGAACCCCTTGGTAAACGGTCACCAGTCTGAAGCGCCGGTATGGCAGATCGATGACGACCGGAAGTGAGCGGGCAGGCTAGCAGATGCAGCGGATGCCTTTCGGTGGCGCGGTCTCGTTTCGCATCGATGGCGACAGCAGCGGGGCGGCGTGCAAGCCGTTGGCGGCCTGGAAAAGGGCCACGCTGCCAATCGATGTGCTTACGCCGCCTGGCCTTTGTCCTTGCCGGCGCGGATGTCGAAGGCGCCACCGGTGAAGGCGCTATCTACCGTCACCTTGCCCTTGCCGGGTAGCAGCGGGAATACCAGCTCGGCAAAGCGGTAGGCCTCTTCCAGATGCGGATAGCCGGACAGCACGAAGCTGTCGACGCCCAGATCGGCGTACTCCAGCAGGCGTGCGGCCACGGTCTCGGGATCGCCGACCAGGGCGGTGCCGGCACCACCACGGACCAGGCCGACACCGGCCCACAGGTTGGGTGCGACCTCCAGCTTGCTGCGGTCGCCGCCGTGCAGCTCGGCCATGCGTCGCTGACCGACCGAATCCATCTTGGCGTAGTTGGCCTGGGCGGCGGCGATGGTGTCGTCGTCGAGGTGGCTGATCAACTCATCGGCGGCGGCCCAGGCAGCTTCATTGGTCTCGCGCACGATCACGTGCAGGCGCACGCCGAAACGCACCGTACGACCATGCTTGGCGGCGCGGGCGCGCACGTCGGCGATCTTTTCGGCCACGGCGGCCGGCGGCTCACCCCAGGTCAGGTAGGCATCCACGTGCTTGGCCGCCAGCTCGTGGGCGACCGGTGAGGAGCCGCCGAAGTACAGGGGCGGGTAGGGCTGCTGCACCGGAGTGAAGAAGTTCTGCGCGCCCTCGACCTTGAGGTGCTTGCCCTCGAAGTCGACGGTCTCACCCTGCAGCAGGCGGCGCCAGATGGTGAGGAACTCGTCGGAGGCCTCGTAGCGCTCGTCATGCTTGAGGAACACGCCGTCGGCGGCCAGTTCGGTGGCGTCGCCGCCAGGCACCACGTTGAGCAGCAGGCGGCCACCGCTGGCCTGGTCCAGGCTGGCCGCCTGGCGGGCTGAGGCCGTGGGGTTGCCGAGCGAGGTGCGCAGCGCCACCAGCAGCTTGATCCGTTGGGTCACCGGCACCAGGCTGGCGGCGGTCACCCAGGGGTCCAGGCAGCTGGCGCCGGTGGGGATCAGCAGGCCGTCGTAGCCGAGCTGGTCGGCAGCCACGGCGATCTGCCGCATGTAGGCGTTGGTCGCCGGGCGGCCGCTGGCCGAGTGGCCCAGGTAGCGGGTGTCGCCCGAGGTGGGCAGGAACCAGAAAATATCCAGACTCATTGTGTTGTCCTCTTTGCCATCGTCAATTGATGGGCGTTGTGGCCCGTGGGATGCACGCGTGGCATGGGTTTCTCTTGGTATGGGTGACTGCCGCCCCAGGACACTGGCGCGGCGGGTGTGAGGTTCATGCGGCGACTGTCTCCGTCTGCTGCCCGTCGAGCGTCGTCAGCAGATCGATCATCGCCCTGGCCGCCGAGGAGAGGCGGAAGCCGGTGCGGGTGACGATGCCGCAGCGAGCGCTCAGGCTGTCCAGGTTGCTGGGCAGGTTGCGCAGGTGCAGTTGCACCAGCTCGCCGCGTCGCAGTGGTTCGCTGACAGCTTCATGGGTGGCCACGCCGATGGCGTCGCTGCGCCTTACCAGCTCTTCCAGCATGGGGAAGTGCTCGCACTCCAGCTGCGGTTCGAAGCTGGTCTTGCCGCTCAGGTTGGCCAGTGCCTTGCGCGCGCCCATGGGGATGCGTGTGGCGGCCAGCGGGTAGTCGAACAGGTCGTTGGTCGACAGGCTTTCCTTGATCAGCAGCGGATGGCCGGGACGGCAGAAGAACAGTCCCGGTCGTGGGCGCAGGGCCTGGGTCTGTACGCTGGGGTCAGCCTCGAAGTGGCGGATGTCGGCGATGAAGAATTCGATCTCGTCACGTCCCAGGCTGCGGCTGAGGTTCTCCCAGTTGTTCACCTCGAAGCGGGCGCGAATGCGCGGGTAGCGCTGCATGAATTCCAGCAGGGCATCCGGCACCAGGCGTGCGGCCAGCGCCGGGCCGCAACCGAAGCGCAGCTCGCCGGCGTCCAGCTTGGTCATCTGGGTGATTTCGTGGCTCAGGTTGCTGGCGCCGCGCACCAGGGCCAGGGCGTGCTGCAGCACCACCTGGCCTTCCGGCGTGGGGCGCAGGTCCTTGCTGCCGCGGTCCACCAGCACGCAGCCCAGTTCATGTTCCAGGCCCTGGATGCTGCGGCTGAAGGCCGGCTGGGTGATGCCCATGGCATCGGCCGCGCGCACGAAACTGCGGTGCTCGTGGAGGGCGAGAAAGTAGCGGAGTTGGCGCAGATCCATGATGCGTTCCCGGCATTGAAAATATAGGGCGAAGGCATTTGTGCGCCCCTGGGTGCTGGTTTTAAATGCAGGCTCTTATTCCGTCAATGAAAGTAAATTAATAAAAATAGATCTAAATGGAATATGGATATGGCCAAGCAACCCAGGGGGAACACCATGCGAATGCCTGTCATGCGGTGTCGCTGTCGCTGACCCGCCACTGAGCCGACCTCGGCTCACCGCGATTTTTCCAAACCGTCTTCGTCATCGCCCTGCGTGTGCGATGCGGCCCGTTGCTGCCTGAATCCGGCGGCGGGCGATCAGCCAAGGAACCCATTCATGAGTCATCTCCGAACGCCGCAACCCATCGCCAGACCGCTCTCGCTGCAACGCCTGGCCGCCCCCGAGTACGCCCTGACCCTGCTGCTGGCCCTGGCCGCACCGGGCCATGTGCTGGCCGAAGAGACGGCCCCCACGCCGAGTGCTGAAGAGGACGTGGCGCTGGGCAAGGTCACCGTTACCGCCCGCCGCCGTGAGGAGAACGTGCAGGATGTGCCGACGCCGATCACCACCCTCAGCGGCGCCACCCTGGAGCAGCAGAAGGTCTACAAGGTGCAGGACCTGCAGCAGGTGCTGCCGAGCGTCAACGTCGCCTATATCCATGCGCGCCAGTCCAGCGTGGCGGTGCGCGGCATCGGCAACAACCCGGCCAGTGACGGCCTGGAAGGCAGCGCCGGGATCTATCTGGACAACATCTACCTCGGCCGCCCGGGCATGGCCGTGTTTGACCTGCTCGACGTCGAGCAGCTTGAGCTTTTGAGGGGCCCGCAGGGCACCCTGTTCGGCAAGAACACCACGGCCGGGGTGATCAATATCAGCACCCGCAAGCCGACCTTCACTCCCGAGCGCCACGTCGAGGTCACCGGTGGCGAGCGCGGCCTGTTCCAGGGCAAGGGTACCGTCTCCGGGCCGCTGACCGAGACCCTGGCCGGGCGCCTGTCGGCCTACCGCACCCGTGACGACGGCTACATCGACAACCAGCACGACAGCCGCACCTTCGTCGGCGGCGAGCGTGAGGGCGCCCGTGGCCAGCTGCTGTTCGAGCCGAACGACGACTTCAGCCTGCGCTGGATCACCGACTACAACCAGGAGAAATCCAGCAATGGCGTGTGGGCCCTGTACGGCGTCACCGACCGCTTCCGCGAGCGCGCCGCGCTGATCGGCGCCAACCCGCAGTACGACCCGAAGAAGCGCGAAGTGAACATCGACGGCGTGCAGTCGGTCAGCGTATGGCAGGGCGGCAGCTCGCTGGAGGCCAACTGGAACCTCGACGGCGGCTACACCTTCACCTCCATCAGCGGCTACCGCTACTGGCATTTCATCCCGCGCAACGACGCGGACCTCACCGATGTCGAGGCCTTCACCCACAGTGGTGTGGAAGTGCATGACCGGCAGTTCTCCCAGGAATTCCGCCTGGCTTCGCCCACCGGTGGCAGCTTCGATTACGTGGTAGGCGCCTACCTGTTCAATCAGAACCTGGGCAACAAGACCATCCAGGATTTCGGTCCCTACGCCGATCTGTTCCTCACCGGCGCTAACCTCGGGATCTTCAATGACACCCGTACCCAGACCAACGGCAAGATCGAGACCGACAGCTTCGCCCTGTTCGGTCAGGGCAACTGGCACCTCACCGACAGGCTCGACCTGACCGTCGGCGTACGCGGCACCTACGAGGAGAAGACTGCGCGCATCCATCGCCTGCAACCGGACGGTGGTGCGGCGTTACCGCCAGCGCTGGACGCCATTCGCCAGCGCCAGATGGGTGCCCTGGATACCGGTGACTTCGGCCTGCATAACGCCGCACCCTCCGGCCTGGTCAGCCTGAGCTACAAGTTCAGCGACGACCTGCTCGGCTACGCCAGCCTGGCCCACGGCGAGAAGTCCGGCGGAGTCAATCTGGTGGCACCGGTCGCCGGTTTCGGCGCCGACTCGCTGGTGGTCGGCCCGGAGCGTGCCAACGATGCCGAGCTGGGCTTCAAGAGCACCCTGGCTGACGGCCGCCTGCTGTTCAACACCAACATCTTTTGGACCGGCGTCCACGGCTACCAGGCCACCACGCTGACCACCCCGGCTGGCTCGCTGACACCGGTGTCGGTGCTGGCCAACGCCGGCAGCGTGCGTTCGCGCGGCGTGGAGTTCGAGGCCACCTATCTGCCGATCCGCGGTCTGACCCTGAACTTCAATGGCTCCTACAACGACGTCACCTACCTCAGCTTCGAGAACGCGCCGTGCCCGGGCGAGGTGAACACCGTGACCCCGAATGCCGTCTGCGACCTCACCGGCGAGCGCGTGGTCGGCGCCTCGAAATGGATAGGCAACTTCAACGGCGAGTACGCCTGGCAGCTTGATGGCGGCCTGCGTCCGTACGTCAACGCCGGCTACTCCTACCGCTCCGAGGCCGAAGGCACGCTGGACAACTCCGACCTCTCGAAGATCGACGGCTACGGCCTGCTCAACCTGGCCGCCGGTGTGCGCGCCGACCTTGGCGATGGCGAGCTGGACACTTCGATCTGGGTACGCAACGCCACCGACAAGGACTACTACCTGACCGCCTTCGCCATGACCAATGGCGCCTACACCGCCTCCGTGGGCCAGCCGCGCACCGCCGGCGTGACCCTGCGTTACGACTTCTGACCGGCTGCCGCACAGCCAAACCTCAAGGAGAGACACCATGAGCAATGCCGCAATCGCCGTACAACCTGTAATCCAACTCGACATCCACCCGGTCGCCGGCCGTATCGGCGCCGAGATACGCAACATCAACCTGTCCGCTGAGCTGGACGCCGCCACCATCGAGGCCATCCAGGCCGCGCTGGTGGAGCACAAGGTGTTGTTCTTCCGCGCCCAGCACCATCTCGACGACCAGGCCCAGGAGGCCTTCGCCAAGCTGCTCGGCGAGCCGATCGCGCATCCCACCGTGCCGGTGCGCGAAGGCACCCACTATCTGCTCGAACTGGACGGTGCCCAGGGCCAGCGCGCCAACTCCTGGCACACCGACGTGACCTTCGTCGACGCCTATCCCAAGGCTTCGATCCTGCGCTCGGTGGTGGCCGCCAAGTCCGGTGGCGACACCGTCTGGGCCAACACCGAGGCCGCTTACCAGGACCTCTCGCCGGAGCTGCGCGAACTGGCCGACAAGCTCTGGGCCGTGCACAGCAACGAGTACGACTACGCCGGCGTGCGCCCCAATGTCGAGCTGGCCAAGCTGGAGGAGTACCGCAAGGTGTTCGCTTCCACCGTCTACGAGACCGAGCACCCTCTGGTGCGCGTGCACCCAGTGAGCGGCAAGCGCAGCCTGCTGCTCGGCCACTTCGTCAAACGCATCAAGGGCCTGTCGCGTGATGACTCGCAGCGCCTGTTCGACATCTTCCAGGGCCATGTCACCCGCCTGGAGAACACCGTGCGCTGGCGCTGGACCGAGGGCGACGTAGCCATCTGGGACAACCGCGCGACCCAGCACTACGCCGTCGACGACTACGGCCAGCAGGACCGCATCGTGCGCCGCGTGACCCTGGCCGGCGACGTGCCGGTAAGCATCGATGGCCGCCGCAGCCAGACCACCCGCAAAGGTTGAGGAGAACCCCATGAGCAGCAACGTGACCGCCCTGCGCCAGCCCGTCGACGGCCTGCATATCCAGCCGCTGGCCGCGCCGCTGGGCGCCGAAATCCACAACCTGGATGCCCGCGTCGACCCGACGCCGGAGCAGATCCTCGCCCTCAAGCAGGCTCTGCGTGACCACCACATCCTGATCTTCAAGAAGCAGCAGCTGGATGACGCGCAGTTCCTGCGTTTCACCTCCTGGTTCGGCTCGGTGTTCCAGCCACATCCGGACTTCGCCGTGTTGTCCTCCGGGGCCGACGGCAAGGCGCCGGACATCGTCAAGGTGGCCAACACCGGCGACGGCGAGCTGGGCAACTTCGCCCTGCCGGCGCACACCGACCACCAGTGGACGCCGACGCCGTCGGCCGGCTCGCTGCTCTACGCCCTGGAAGTGCCGGAGCAGGGTGGCGAGACCAGCTGGACCAACCTGGCCCTGGCCTACAGCGCGCTGGACGAGGACACCCGGCGCGAGATCGACGGCCTCAGGCTGATCAACTACAACCCCTTCGTGCGCATCAAGAACGGCGGCTACGGCGGTGGCGGCTTCGTCACCTACCGCACGCCGGACATCGAGCCGATTCAGGGCACCGAGCACCCGCTGGTGCGGGTGCATCCGGAGAGCGGCAAGCGCCTGCTGTTCCTCAGCGTGCACACCGAGGTGGAGATTCCCGGCTACGACCCCGAGAAGGGCGCCGCCCTGATCGGTCGTCTGCGCGAACACCTGCAGGACCCGCGCTTCTCCCACACTCACAAATGGGAAGTGGGCGACATCGTGTACTGGGACAATCAGGCCACGCTGCACGCGCGCAATGCCTTCCCGGCCACCCAGCGCCGCCGTCTGAAACGCATCAGCCTGGCCGGTAGCCGGCCGTTCTGATCTCACTGCGGCGACGTCTTCTCTTGGCGGCGTGTCCTGATGGACGCGCCGTTTTTGTTTAAGCAGGCATCAGGTGCAGCGCTCGTGAGTCTGTGGGGCTCCGACGTGCTGGGTGTTGCCGTTGCTTCTGGCTTTCGATGCCTATCAGGCAATTTTTCAATGCCTTTAAGGCATGAGATTTTTAAAGTTCTTAAAATTCAATTAGTTAGATATTTTATATTCCATATTGATATTTAAAAGTTATTAAAAATTACTTTATGGGATAAGCGGGCTCGCCAATCATTTCTCCACCACCGAACCGCTCTGCCTCAAGGCTCTGTGTGGTTCGCCAGCGAAGAAATGAATCAGGGAGTCTTGCCGATGGGCAATGTCCTCAAGGCCGATCAGCTCGGTGAAGTGTTCCGCCGCGATGCCGAGGTGCTCGACCTGGGCGTCTCGCTCCGCCAGGTCCTCGGTCTGCAACGCCATGTGCCGCGCAGCGACAGGCCGGTGCTGAGCCGGCGCGAGGCGGTGCTGCTGGGGCTGTTCGCCCTGACTCTGCACGGCGCCGTGTTGTACTGGCTGAGCCAGCGCAGCGAGCCGGTACTGCCGGAAGTCCCGGTGGAAGTCCCGCCGATGACCATCGAGTTCGCCGCGCCGCCACCGCCGCCGGAACCGGTGATCGAGCCGCCGCCACCGCCGGTGGTAGAGGAGCTGGCGGTCAAGCCGCCACCCAAGCCCGAGCCGCCAAAACCGAAGCCGCAGCCACCGAAGCCAAAACCCAAGCCGGAACCGAAACCGGTCGAGCCCCCACCGCAGCCGCCCAAGGCCGAGACCCCGCCGGTGCCGCAACCACCAGCGCCGGCTCCGGCCCCGGTGGAAACGCCACCTTCGGCCAACGCTGCGTACCTGAAGAACCCGGCACCGGAGTACCCGAGCCTGGCCCAGCGCCGCGGCTGGGAGGGCACCGTGCTGCTGCGGGTACAGGTGCAGGCCAACGGCAAGCCGAGCGAGATCCAGGTGCAGAAGAGCAGCGGCCGTGAGGCACTCGACGAAGCCGCCATTCGCGCGGTCAAGCGCTGGAGCTTCGTACCGGCCAAGCGTGGCGACCAGACCGTCGCCGGCTGGGTGACCGTGCCACTGGACTTCCGTTTGAACTAGATGACCGATCGATGCGGCGCCTGTCGGCGCCGTCGAACAAGACTGCAATACGCCCTGCGAGGAATGCGACATGAACCTGCTTACCGACTCTCCCTTCCAATCGGTCGAACACAGCGTCATCTGGCTGCTGATCGGCTTCTCCGTCATCACCTGGGGCCTGGCCCTGATCAAGGGCATCCAGTTCGCCCGCCAGCGCTACCAGGACCGCAAGTTCCTCAAGCTGTTCTGGAGCGCCACCAGCCTCGATTCCGCTGGCGACCTGGGCCAGCAACACGCCGGCGCGGTGGCCCACGTGGCCCAGGCAGGCTTCGCTGCGATCCAGGTGCACGATGGCCAGCAGCCGGGCGACCTGAGCCAGGCCATCAACCATCAGGACCGTCTTGAACGCGCCTTGCGCCAGCAGATCCAGCGTGAACGCCGTTCCCTGGAAAGCGGCCTGGCAGTCGTCGCCTCGATCGGTTCCACCTCGCCCTTCATCGGCCTGTTCGGCACCGTATGGGGCATCATGGAGGCGCTCAAGGGCATCAGCGCGGCCGGCAACGCCAGCCTGGAAACCGTGGCCGGCCCCATTGGCGCGGCGCTGGTCGCCACTGGCGTGGGCATTGCCGTCGCCGTGCCGGCGGTGCTGGTCTACAACTACTTCCTCCGTCGCCTCAAGCTGACTGCCGCCGACCTCGACGACTTCGCCCACGACTTCTACAGCCTGGCGCAGAAGAGCGCGTTCAAGGTCATCAGCCACCCCGGCGCGCGCAAGCCGCAGCAGCCGCAGAACGTGAAGGAGGCCGTCTGACATGGCCTTCTCCACGCAGGACAGCGACGAAGTCCTCTCCGAGATCAACGTCACCCCACTGGTGGACGTGATGCTGGTGCTGCTGGTGGTGTTCATCGTCACCGCGCCGCTGCTTACCAACTCCATCCCGATCAACCTGCCGAAGACCGAGGCGGTAGCCCCGGCGGACCAGAAGGACCCGCTGGTGGTGAGTATCGATGGCGACGGCAAGCTGTTCATCAACAAGGATGAGATCCAGCCCGAGCTGCTGGAAAGCAGCCTGGCCGAGGCCAAGGCCAAGGACGCCGAGCTCAAGGTGCAGCTGCAGGCCGATGACCAGGTCGACTACGGCGTGGTGGCCAAGGCCATGGCCAGCATCGAGCGTGCCGGCATCACCAAGCTGGCGGTCATTACCGCTCGCTAGTTTTCCGGGGGCCGTTCTTACCAGGCAGGGGGACGGCCCCCTTTTTATTCGCACAAGGAGTCGTCATGCCCACTCTGTACATTTCTCCAGGCGCCTGCTCGTTGGCTTCGCACATCGCGGTGCATGAGCTGGCGCTGCCGATCCAGATCGAGACGGTCGTCCTGCGCACGCCGGATTCGCCGATCCACGCGATCAACCCGCTGGGGCGTGTACCAGCCCTGCAGCTGGACGATGGCACCCTGCTGACCGAGAACAGCGCCATCCTGCCTTACCTGGCCGACCAGGTACCGGGCACTCCTCTGTTCGCTCCGGCCGGCAGCGCCGAGCGTGCACAGATCCAGGGTTGGCTCGGCTACCTGGCGGCGGAGATTCACACCGCCTCGTTCCGTCCACTCAATCGCCCCGAGCGCTACTCGGCGGACGAGTCGGCGCACCCCGGTATTCGTGCCCAGGCCGTGCAGCAGCTGTACAAAGCCTTCGAACACATCGACAAGCACCTGCAGGGTCGCCAGTGGCTGGTGGGAGAGCGCTTCACCCTGGCCGACGCCTACCTCGGTGTGTTTGCCAGCTGGCTGCTGCGCATAGGTGCGCCGTTCGATCAGCTTACTGCCGTGGCTCGCGTGCGCGAGCAATGGGCCGCGCGCCCGGCCGTGCAGCAGGCGCTGCGGGCCGAAGGGCTGCTCTGAGGCAGGGCCATGGCCGAAGTTCACACCATCGCTACCTGGGCCCAGGCCGTCAGCCGGGCTCTGGATGCCGAGGGCTTCGCCAGTAGTGATTTACTGCTTGAGGCCGGCATCGATCCGAACTGGCTGAATGACAGTGAGCGACGCATTCCGGTAATGCTGATGAGCCGGCTGTGGCGCGCGGCGCGGCGGGTCAGCGGCGATGACTGCTTCGGCCTGCGCGTGGCGCGCCACTGCTTCCCCACCGACTTCCACGGCCTGCTGTTCGCCATCCAGAGCAGCACCACCATCGCCGAGGCGCTGGACCGCGTGGTGCGGTACTCGGCGGTGGTGACCACTTCGGCCAATCTCGAACTGCTCCAGCAGGACAATCGCTATCGCCTGTTCTACAGGCCACTGCCGGGCGTGCACGCCGAGCAGATCGCCACCGAGGCGTTGATCGCCTGCGCCGTGCGCCTGACCCGGCAGAGTTGGGCGGAGCTGGATTTCATCTGCGCCGTCGAACTGGCTCGCCCGCAGCCGTCCGACCCGCAGCGCTGGGAAGCGCTGCTCGACTGCCCTGTCAGTTTCGATGCGCCGTGCAATGCCATCGTCTACGCCGCGCAGCCGCTCGGCCTGGCGCTGCGCACTGGCAATCGAGAGATAGCCAGCGGGCTGGACAAGGTGATGAGCGACTACCTGCAGCGCCTGTCGCCTCCAGACCTGGCGAGGCGCGTGCGCGATGCGATCGTGCATCAGTTACCCCGTGGCGAGGTGCAGCAGGGCGCGGTGGCCGAGGCGTTGGGCATGAGCGTGCGCAACCTTCACCGTCACCTGCAGAAGCACGCTACCAGCTTCAAGGAGCTGCTCGACGAGACACGCCGCCAGTTGGCCTTCGAGTATCTGCGCCAGACGAGCTGCTCGATAAACGAGGTCTGCTATCGCCTGGGCTTCAACGAGCCGAGCAGCTTCAATCGTGCCTTCCGCCGCTGGACCGGCGAGACCCCAGGGCAATGGCGGCGCCGCGCCCTGCAGCCGGCCACGCGTCTGCCGGGCGTACGTCGAGAACGCACTCGGTCGGCCCTGGAACTGGCCGTCTGATCAGACTTGTCCGTGGCGGACTACGGCTTGTCCGGCAAAGCCCATCCTCGTATCCCGCGTCTCCCTAGCATCGGATCACCAGGCGAACAGTCGATTCGTCAGCGAAACAGCCAGCGCGCTAGGAGTATCCATGATCCGTATCAGCCACCGTCCGGCCGTAGCCGGAGCCCTGCTCAAGCCCCTTGGCATTGCCCTGTTGCTGGCGATGCCGCAGTTGCTTCAGGCAGCCGACGAGAGTGCCGTCGAGGTCGTTGCCGCTGAGGCCGAGCCGACCCTTGGCAAGGTGACCGTCACCGCCCGCCGCCGCGCCGAGGATGCGCAGACGGTGCCCACGCCGATCACCGCGCTCAGCGGTGCCGACCTGGAGAGCCAGAAGGTCTACCGCATCCAGGACCTGCAGCAGGCGCTGCCCAGCGTCAACGTCGCCTACGTGCATGCACGGGTATCCAGCCTGGCGGTGCGTGGTATCGGCAACAACCCGGCCAGCGATGGTCTGGAAGGCAGCGCCGGGGTCTACCTGGACAACGTCTACCTGGGGCGCCCCGGCATGGCCGCGTTCGACCTGTTGGACATCGAGCAGCTGGAGCTGCTGCGCGGCCCGCAGGGCACCCTGTTTGGCAAGAACACCACCGCCGGCGTGCTCAACATCAGCACCCGCAAGCCGACCTTCACCCCGGAGCGCACCCTGGAAATCAGCGGAGGCGAGCGTGGTTACTTCCAGGGCAAGGGCAGCGTCTCCGGCGGCCTCACCGATACCCTGGCCGGGCGCCTGTCGTTCTACCGAACCCGCGAGGACGGCTACCTGGACAACGACCATGACGGCCGCACCCTGCTCGGCGGCGAGCGCGAGGGCCTGCGCGGTCAGCTGCTGTTCCAGCCCAACGATGATTTCAGCCTGCGCTGGATCAGCGAGTACAACGAAGAGAACTCCACTTCCGGCAGCTCGGTGATCTACGGCGGCGCACAGAAGTTCTGGGACCGCGCGACCCTGGTCGGCGCCTCACCGAAGATCGGCCGCAGCAACATCGATGCGCGGCAGAACGTCAGCGTCCACCAGAACGGCCACTCGCTGGAGGCCAACTGGAATCTCGATGGCGGCTACACCCTGACCTCCATCAGTGCTTATCGTTACTGGCACTTCAACCCGGCCAACGATGCCGATCAGCTCGACGTGGCGGTAATCGACGACCTCGGCTACGAGGTGCGTGACCGCCAGTTCTCCCAGGAAATCCGTCTGGCCTCGCCCACTGGAGGTGCGTTCGATTACGTGGTCGGCGCCTATGCGTTCAAACAGGACCTGGGCAACCGCATCTTCACCGACCTCGGGCCGCTGGCCGATCTCAACCTGATCGGTTTCAACCTCGATGCGCTGAACAACGTCAGCACCAAGACCAACGGCAAGGTCGACACCAACAGCTTCGCCCTGTTCGCCCAGGGCACCTGGCACCTCACCGACAGGCTCGATTTCACCGCTGGCGTGCGAGGTACCTACGAGGAGAAACAGGCGCGGGTCAAACGCTTCGCCCCCACCGGCGGAGCCCCGGTCGACGGCCTGGCCGCGATAGTGCGCGAAGGTCAGGTAGGCGCCTACGATTCCGGCGATCTCAGCCTGTACAACGCCGCGCCATCGATGCTGCTCAGCCTCAGCTATCAGTTCAACCCGAACCTGCTCGGCTACGCCTCGCTGTCCCATGGCGAGAAGTCCGGCGGGGTCAACCTGGCGGTGGGCTCGGCGGCGCAGGCCGGTGCAGACTCGCTGCTGGTCGGTCCGGAGCGCGCCAACGATGCCGAGCTGGGCGTGAAGAGCACGCTGTGGGACAACCGCCTGCAGCTCAATGCCAACCTGTTCTGGACCGGCATCCATGGCTACCAGGCAACCACCTGGTACCAGCCGCCGAGCTCGCTGACCGGTTACCAGGTTTTGTCCAACGCCGGCAAGCTGCGCTCGCGTGGCCTGGAGTTCGAGGCCACGGCGCTGCCGGTGCGGGGTCTGACCCTGCGCTTCAACGGCTCCTACAACGATGTCACCTACCTGCGCTTCGAGGATGCGCCTTGCCCGGCCGAAGTCGCTACGCTGCCCGGCGCGCCGGCCACCTGCGACCTGTCTGGCGAGCGCGTGGCCGGTGCCTCCAAATGGATCGCCAACCTCAGCGGCGAATACGCCTGGCAATGGGAGAACCGCCTGCAGCCCTACGTTGCGGCCAGCTACTCCTATCGTTCCGAGGCCGAAGGCACGCTGGACAACTCCGCTCTGTCGAAGATCGACGGCTACGGCCTGGTCAACCTCGCTGCCGGTGTGCGCACCGATCTGGGTGACGGCCAGCTCGATGCCTCGCTGTGGGTGAAGAACGCCTCCGACAAGGAGTACTACCTGGCCGTCGGCGCTGCCGGCAACGGCCTCTACACCGGCTCGCTGGGCCAGCCGCGCACTGCCGGCGTGACCCTGCGCTACGACTTCTGAGGTGAACATGAGCAGACAGCTGAAACTCGGTGCGTTCCTGATGGCCAGCGGGCATCACTTGGCGGCCTGGCGCCATCCCCGCGCCTGGGCCGGCGGTGGTGTGGACTTCGAGCATTTCAAACGAGTGGCGCAGACCGCCGAGCGTGGCAAGTTCGACGCTATTTTCTTGGCCGACAACCTGGCTCTGCTCGGCCCGCCCGAACTGGCCAGCCTGACCACCGGCGGCGACGTGCTCGACCCGCTGATCCTGCTCGCCGGCCTGGCCAGCGTGACCAGCCATCTGGGGCTGATCAGCACGGTGTCGACCAGCTACAACGATCCCTACCTGTTGGCGCGCCGCTTCGCCTCTCTGGACCATATCTCCGGTGGCCGGGTCGGCTGGAACCTGGTGACATCGGCGACCGACCAGGAGGCACAGAACTTCGGCCAGGAGCGTATCGACGAGCATGCCGATCGCTACGCGCGGGCCGAGGAGTTCATCGATATTGCCAGCGGCCTGTGGGACAGCTTCGACGATGATGCCTTCGTTCGTGACAAGACCAGCGGCCAGTTCTTCGACCCGGCCAAGGTGCATGTGCTTGACCATCGTGGTGCACACTACCCGCTGGTACGCGGCCCTCTCAACCTGCCACGTGGCCCGCAGGGCCAGCCGGTGCTGATCCAGGCCGGCTCCTCCGAGCCGGGCAAGGAACTGGCGGCGCGCACCGCAGAGGTGGTGTTCACCGCCCAGCAGACTCTGGCCGGCGCCCAGGCCTTCTATGCCGACCTCAAGGGGCGGCTGGGCAAATATGGGCGCACGACAGAGCAGCTGAAGATCATGCCCGGCATCTCGCCGGTGCTCGGCCGCACCCGGGGCGAGGCGGAGGACAAGTTCGCCGAGCTGCAGGATCTGGTGGACCCGCGCCTGGGCATCGGGCTGCTGGCCGGTATGGCGGGCGGCTTTGACCTGTCGCAGTACCCACTGGACGGGCCCCTGCCCGAGTTGCCCGAGAGCAACGCGATGAAGAGCCGCCAGGCGCTGTTCATCGAACTGGCCCGGCGCGAGAACCTGACCATTCGCCAGTTGTACCTGCGCGCGGCCAGCGCCCGCGGGCACAACACGGTGATTGGCACCCCGCTCGAGGTGGCGGATGTGCTGGAGGAGTGGTTTACCCAGGGCGCTGCAGACGGCTTCAACATCATGCCGCCGTTCCTGCCCGAGGGCCTCGACGACTTCGTCGATCTGGTAGTGCCGGAGCTCCAGCGGCGCGGGCTGTTCCGTCGCGAGTACGAGGGCAGAACGTTGCGCGACAACCTGGGTCTGGCGCGGCCGGCCAGCCGCTACGCTGCGGGTGTCAGGACCCAGCAGTCGGCTTAGCAGAGCGACAATCCGCAGCGACCACTGCGGGTTGTCTGTTTGTGGAGGAGGGCGGAGCGGCTTGAGGTACCATGCCGCGCCGAAATCCCTGCCCAACCTGCTGGCCACCTATGTCCACCAACGCGCTGTACACCGACCTGTCCGCCTACTACGACCTGATGTGCGCCGACATCGACTACCAGGCGCAGAGCCACAGCGTACGGCGACTGCACCAGTTGTTCGGCACGTCGGGGCGAAACCACCTGGACCTCGCCTGCGGCACCGGCCCCCACGTGCGCCACTTCCTCGACTTCGGCTACCGCAGCGCCGGTCTGGACATCAACCAGCCGATGCTGGATATCGCCCAGAAGCGCTGCCCAGAGGCGCAGTTCAGCCGGCAGGACATGGCCGACTTCAACGCCGAGCAGCCGCTGGATCTGATCACCTGTTTCCTCTACTCGATCCACTACAACGCCGGGCTGACCAAGCTGCGTGAGTGTCTGGCCTGCGTGCACGCGGCGCTCGCGGAAGGCGGCGTGTTTTGCTTCAACGCCGTGGACAAGGACAAGATCGATAACCGCTCGTTCGTGCGCCACACCGTGGCGCATGAGGGCAGCCACTTCGCTTTCGGTTCCGGCTGGTACTACTCGGGCGACGGTGATCAGCAGGCGTTGCGCCTGAGCATTGAGAAGACCACCGGCGAGCTGACTCAGGCCTGGCACGACGAACATCCCATGGTCGCTCTGAGCTTCGCCGAGCTGCAGATACTGCTGGAGCCGTATTTCGAGGTGCAGGTGTTCGAGCATGACTACGAGAAGATCACTCCGTGGGGAGGGACCTCCGGCAATGCACTGTTCGTCTGTGTGAGGCACCAGGTGTAGTGCTGTCCACTTCTCGCCGGAGGCTGCCGTCCGCTCCTTCCGGTAAGCACTTCTGCAGAACGAAGCCAGGCAGTGCCTGGCTTCTTCATTCTTGTGTTGCCGGGCAATGGTTGACCTCAGGTTAGGTTGAGGTTTTACAGTGCCGGCGGCCCACCCGGTTGCGTCTCCCGGCGCGCCAGCTTCTTGCTCTTGCTTGAGGGGCTGTCGATGACGTCCGCGCGAATCGGTTGGCGTTTTCCCGAGCGAATACACAAGGACGAGGAATGGACATCCAGACTTCACTGACGATCTTCCAGGCAACCTGCTTCCTCGGATTCAGCCTGTGGCTGAGCATCGCCCTGGTCAACAACCTGCATGCCTTCGCCAGTTCGGTTGGGGCCGTTGGTGTGACCATGTCGATGGCTCCTCTGGCTCAGCATCCTGCGATCAGCACTCCCTTGCTGAGTCGTGGGCTGGCGTCTCCCGTTGCGCACCGCCTGGCGCTGCTGATCATCGTGCTGATGCAGGGAGCGGCGGTTCTTGCGGCCTGGACCGGCTGCTACGAACTGCTGCTCGGCGCAGGCCATGAGATGGCCAGGCCCTGGTTGAACCTGGCCCTGAGCATGGCCCTCGGATTCCTGTTCTCCATGTTGCTGGGCGGGCTCTGGTTCGGTTACTGGATTCGTCAGGAAGGGCTGCAGGTAACCCACCTGGTGCTGGTCATCTGGGTGCTGCTGAACTTCGTCGTGCTCAACGCCAGGTGGTTCTAGCGGAATGGAGTGGCCGGTGGGCAACCAACGGGATAGAGGGGTAAACGATGAAGATGATGGTCGTAGGGGCGAGCAAGGGACTGGGGCGAGCTCTGGTCGAGGGGCTAGGGAAGCCTGGGGATACGGTTATAGGTGTGTCGAGGCGCCGACCGGAGCATCTGCATGTCACCCACGATGTCCGTCTCGAATGGATCGAGGCTGATCTTGCCGGGCCTGCGGCCGCCGTGGCACGCATCGACAACCATTCGCCTGCCGAGCTTGATGTGCTGATCTGCAACGTCGGTGTCTGGGAGGAGCAGGCGTTCAGCGAGCACTATTCATTCTTGAGTGACAACGACGATTCCGTCACCAGGCTGGTGGAGGTGAACATCACCTCGACGCTGCTTCTGCTCAAGCGCCTGCTTCCTAAACTGCTCGGTTCAGACAGGCCGCAGCTGATCCTGACGGGGTCCACCTCGGGCCTTCGCCAGAGTGGGCGACCGGAAGTGGCATTCGGTGCCTCCAAATTCGCCATCAATGGTATGGCCGATGCTCTGCGTGAAGGCTTCAGAGACAGGCGCCTGGCGGTGACGGTGCTGCATCTGGGATACCTGAATACCGATGATCCACTATCAACTCCGCTGGCGGAGGCTGCGGCGCGAGGGGAGGGACAGCTGATACCGATGCACGACGTGGTCATCATGGTCGAGGCGCTTTTGCGGTTATCCGGCGCGGCGTTTGTTCGCGAGCTGACTCTCCCGGCAATTGGCGACGAGCGCTTCTGAGTGTCGGGCGCCGGTAGTCGACTGGCCGCTTGCTACCGGTAGATGAAAGTTGCTCGAACGCTTTCCCGTCACCGTACTGGCAGAGGCTCTTTACGCTCGAGCGCGCGCAGCACACCGGCGAGCTTCTTCACGGCAACCTCCAGTTCTTTTGGCGCGTAGGCGGCAAATCCCATGAGAAAGCCCGCCTTGTGCTCGCTTGACACATGCAGCGCCGTCAGCCCCAGCAGATCGATGCCGGCCCGGCGAGCGCCATCTATGACCTCCTGCTCGGAGAGGTTCTGGATGAGGAGACAGGGCATCTGCATCCCGCCGCTGGGCACCACCGGCTCGACGAAATCGGACAGGTACTGGCGCGCGAGCCGTTCGAGTGCGTCCCGCCGTTCGGCATAGACCGTACGCATTGCCCGCACATGCGCTCCGAAGTGCCCGCCCACGATGAAGCGCGCCAGGGTCAGCTGTGCGATGGATGCGCTGTGGCCATCCTGGAGGGTACGGGCCACCGTCATAGGGGCCACGAGCTGCGGTGGCAGTACCATGTAGCCGATCCGCAGGCCGGGAAACATGGATTTGGTGAACGTGCCGATGTAGATCGTGCGGTCGTGCGAATCGAGACCCTGCACGCAGGCCGTCGGCTTCCCTGCATAGTGGAATTCGCTGTCGTAGTCGTCTTCGATGATCCAGGTCTGTTGCTGGTGCGCCCATTCGATTACGGCGAGCCGTCTATCGAGCGCCAGGGTCGCCCCCGTCGGGAACTGGTGAGACGGCGTCAGAAATATCGCCTTGGCGGGCTTTGACTCTTCATGCAGTGACTCAAGCCGTATGCCCTGGGCGTCCAGCGGGATGGGGATGCACTCCAGCCCTGCTGCATCGAATGCTTTGCGTGCTCCGTGATAGACAGGGTCTTCGATGAAGATGCGATCACCGGTGTCGAGCAGTACGGTGGCGCACAGCGCCATAGCCTGCTGCGAGCTGGTCAGCACCAGAACTCGCTCGGGTGTCGCGCAAGCGCCGCGCTCGAGATTGACGTAGTCCGATATGGCGCGCCGCAGTTCCTCTACCCCTTGCGGGTGGCTGTGCATCAAGGCGAGGGTCCCGTGCTCCTTCAGCACCTGGCGCTCCAGGCGCTCCCAGGTCTGCAAGGGAAAGCTGCGCGTCTCCGGCACGCCTGGGGCGAAGGGACGTGGAACCAGGGTTTCGCGCACACCGCCGCTCTGGTAGATCGCCGCACCGCGTTGGCTGAGGCGTAGATGCTGCACTTCCTGGCGCTGCCTTGTGCGGCGTCTTGGCGAGACCTGCGCCTTCTTCGACACGAAGCTGCCGCTGCCTACCCGCCGCTCGATGAAGCCTTCTGCATGCAACTGGCTGTAGGCGGCTTCCACCGTATCGCGGGAAACCGCGAGCGACTGCGCCAGTGTTCGCGAAGCGGGCAATGGCTTACCCACTTCCAGCGCTCCGTCGAGAATCAGCTGTCGGATGGCCCTCTGGATGCGTGCATGCAGTGGAAGGGCCTTGCGAGCAGGATCTCCTATCCAGGCTTTTACCGACTCAAGCTGGGCATGTTTGAACAATTGGTCTGCTCACCTTTGAGAAAAGCTGTGGTTATCCACGCCATTCTATGGGCGCTTCAGGCCTTCCAACAATCGTCGTGAGCGAGGCGAGGAAAGGGCGGCTAGGTCGCCCTGAAAGCAGAAGAAACCCATGAAGTCTGCCTGAAAATGGATGGGTATGGATCAAGGAATTGGCTGGGCACAACACACCATTATGGCGCTAAAAAATACCTCACCGGCAGCGCTCATGGAGCGGCCGTTCAGGAGTTATGAAAAGCCATGCCTACTACACGCTCCAACGCTCAGTTTCGCCTGAGCGACCTCACTCATCCGCTCGTAGCCGGCTTGATTTCAGTCATCGTGAACTATGGCGGTACCTTCATCCTGGTATTCCAGGCAGCTGCGGTCGCGGGTCTCAGCCCCGAGCTGACGGCATCGTGGGTGTGGTCGGTCTCGATTGGCGTAGGCGTGACGGGGCTGATCCTCAGCTGGGCTACCCGCGAGCCAGTCATCACGGCATGGTCAACGCCAGCGGCTGCGTTCCTGGTCACCGCGCTTGCAACTACGCCGTACGCTGAAGCTGTCGGCGCATACATGATTTCGGCCGCAGCGTTCGTGGTGCTGGGGCTGTCTGGCTACTTCGAGCGTGTGATCCGCCTGATTCCGCCTGGGGTGGCGGCCGGGCTGCTGGCCGGCATCCTGCTGCAGTTCGGCATCGGTGCCTTCGGCGGCCTGAGTGTTGACCCGCTGCTGGCGGGGCTGCTGATCGTCACCTACATCCTGCTCAAACGCTTCACCGCGCGTTATGCCGTCGTGGGCATTCTTGTTCTGGGGATGGCGTTCCTGCTGCTTCAGGGGCGTGTCGATCTGTCGGAGCTGTCGCTCGAGTTCGCCGCGCCAGTTCTCACCGTGCCGGCCTTTTCGTTCAACGCGCTGTTGAGTGTGGCGCTTCCGCTGTTTCTCATTACGCTGACCGGGCAATACATGCCGGGCATGCTGGTGCTGCGCAACGATGGTTTCAGGACCAGCGCAAACCCCATCGTGACGGTTACCGGGCTCGGCTCGCTGCTGATGGCTCCCTTCGGTTCGCACGCGTTCAACATTGCGGCGATCACCGCGGCGATCTGCACCGGGCGGGAGGCGCACGAGAATCCGTCCAGGCGCTGGATCGCCGGAATTGCGGCGGGCAGTTTCTACATTCTCGTCGGCATATTCGGAGTCACCTTGGCGGCCGTCTTCATGGCCTTCCCGGCGACGTTCATCTCCACGCTCGCAGGCTTGGCATTGCTGGGAACCATCGGCGGTAGCCTCGCTGGGGCTATGGCGGATATCAAGACGCGAGAGGCATCACTGATCACCTTCCTCGCCGCAGCCGCCAACATCACGATGCTTGGCATCGGTGGAGCATTCTGGGGGCTCCTGATCGGGCTGGGGGCGTATGCAGTGCTCAACGTCCAGCGAAGCTCGCTTATCGGGCGGAGGCCGGGGCCCGGCTCGGAGTCGGCAATCGAGAAGGGCGCCGCCAAATGACGTCCTCCGCCCAAGAAACCGCAACCAGCCATCAACGAAACGGCCGCTATCTGCGCGCCGAAACGACCGAGGATTTCAGAGAGAACCTTGCCAGTGTCCGGGCTCGCATCGATGCGGCGTGCCAGCGATCGGGGCGCGATCCTGCGACGGTTCGCTTGCTGCCCGTCAGCAAGACCTTCGATGAATCGTCCCTTCGTCTCGCTTATGCGGCGGGCTGCCGGCAGTTCGGTGAAAACAAGGTCCAGGAGGCTCATGGCAAGTGTCTGGCGATGGCTGACAAGAAGGATTTGAACTGGTCAGTGATCGGCCATCTCCAGACCAACAAAGCCAGGTTGGTGGCCAGTTTTGCTACTGAGTTCCAGGCCCTGGACAGCTTGCGACTGGCGAAGGAGCTTGACCGTCGCTTGCAGCTCGAAGGCCGATCACTGGACGTCTTCGTGCAAATCAATACTTCGAACGAGGCCAGTAAATACGGACTGCGGCCGGAGGAGGCACAGGTCTTTCTTCAGACGCTGCCTGCCTACACGGCGCTGCGTGTACGCGGCCTGATGACGCTGGCCGTGTTCTCGAGCGAGGCCGAGCGGGTTCGTCAGTGTTTCATCCGGCTGAGAGTTCTGCGGGATCGACTGCGAGAGATCGCTCCAGCAGGGGTGTGCCTGGATGGACTCTCGATGGGTATGTCCGGCGATTTCGAGATTGCCATCGAGGAAGGCGCCACGGTGGTACGTGTCGGGCAGGCCATCTTCGGTGCGCGCTCAGTTTCAGATAGCCACTACTGGCCCTCCACACCGCATGCCGACAGCTCTTCGGCATGAATGCCGGCGCAAGACCCAACAATCACTGAAAGGGCGTTTCGATGACACAGACAGTTTCTCACCTCATGCGGGCATATGCCCGGCAGCCCGTTTCTTTTGTCCATGGAAGCGGAGCACGTCTCTGGGATGAGCGAGGCGTCGAGTATCTAGACGCCATTGCCGGCATTGCCGTGACCAGCCTCGGGCATGCTCATCCGGAGGTCGCCGCCGTTATCGCCGAGCAGGCCGGTATGCTGCTGCACACTTCCAACGTATTCCGTATCGAATGGCAGGAGCGCCTGGGGCGACGGCTATGCGAGTTGGCGGGTATGGAGAAGGCATTCTTCTGCAACTCCGGGGCGGAAGCCAACGAGGCGGCGCTGAAGTTGGCTCGGCTGTACGGCCACAGCAGGCATGTGCAGCAGCCGCAGATTCTGGTGATGGAGAATGCTTTTCATGGCCGTACCATCGCGACGCTGACGGCTTCCGACAACGCTGCGAAGCAGAGGGGGTTCGAACCCCTGCTGCCCGGCTTCCTGCGAGCCCCCTTCGACGACATCGAGGCAGTACGTCGGATCGCCGAGGCGTCACCGAATATCGTCGCGGTGCTGCTTGAGCCTGTGCAGGGAGAGGGGGGCATCCGGGTGGCCAGCCCCGAGTATCTTCGGGCACTGCGAATCCTGTGTGATCGGCAGGGGTGGCTGCTGATGCTCGACGAAATCCAGTGTGGCTTGGGGCGCACCGGCCGCTGGTTCGCTCACCAGCACGCAGGTGTCGTTCCCGATGTCATGACGCTGGCCAAGTCATTGGGTAACGGCTTTCCCATTGGCGCATGCCTGGCGCGCGGCGCGGTAGCCGACCTGCTTTCTCCCGGCCAGCACGGCACGACCTTCGGCGGTAATCCGCTTGCCTGCCGGATAGCGTGCACGGTGCTCAAGATCATGCGCCGCGACGGGTTGCCGGACCGTGCAGCCTTGCTGGGGGAGCGATTGCTGGCGGGATTGCGCGAAGCACTTGGAAATCACCCGGATGTCATCGCCGTCCGAGGCCTGGGGCTGATGGTGGGAGTCGAGCTGAGCCGAAACTGCAAGGAGCTTGTTGGTCGTGCGCTTGCCGAGAAGAACCTGCTCATTACGGTGACCCGCGACAGTACTATCCGGCTGTTACCGCCCCTGATCTGCAGCGAAGAACAGATCGACGACATCGTGAGGCGAGTCGTCGGGTTGATTGGTGCCGAGGCTGAGCGTCTGTAACGTCGGGCCGAGGCATTTCGAGCGGTTGGTTCGTGACCTGCCGGGTGCTCCTGTCCGGCAGGCAGCAGGAGCTGATAGGCGCATTTCGGCTAGAGCGGCAGGGCGCTACTGTTCAACAGGGCCATCTCCCGACCAGGCATGGGCGCCCGGAGTGCCTGAGGCGTTCGTTGTCCCGACATGGAACAGATGCTGGAAGCCCCGCAGGGTGCTGTCGACGAAGCGCGCATCGGTGGTGGATTCGGGGAGTTGCAGCACGCCATGGATGACCAGCGAGGCCAGGCCGTGGGTGTAGGACCAGCCTGCGAGGGCAGCGCGGCGGACTTCGGTGCTGTCCATTTCCTGCCCGAGGATCTCGGCAACGATGCGCTTGAGTTCGCCGAAGGCGTCATCGCGTGCTTCACGGTATTCCACTGACATTTCGTTGCCGCCCAGCTCCGGGCCGAACATCAGTTGGTACAGCGCCGGGTTGGCGCGAGCGAAGCTGAAGTAGGCCAGGCTGGCGTTGCGCAGCTTCTGCAGGCCCGCGTTGCCCTGGTCTTCCCGGCGCAGTGCGGTGCCCAGCTCGCGGAAGCCCTGGGCGGCCAACTGGCCCACCAGTTCGGCGCGGTTGGCGTAGTGGTGGTAGGCGGCTGTCGAGCTGACGCCGACCCGTTCCGATACCGCGCGCAGCGACAGTTTGGTCGGCCCCACTTCCTCGAGCATCTCCCGTGCGGCGTCGAGCAGCTGCGGGGCGAGGTTGCCTACGTGGTAGGTGTCGCGGGCTCGCTGGGGTGTCTTGCTCATGCAGGTGGGGCCTTGATTTCGTTGAGTCTGGGGCGCTGCGATCTTAGCATTGGGAAATATCTTGACGGTGCTAAGATCAAATCTTAGCATCGCTAACATTCAGCCCCGAGGTGCATTCATGGATTCAACCTACGAGTGTTTCGCGCTCAGCGTCGACAACGGCATCGCCCATCTGCAACTCAACCGCCCCGACAAGGCCAACAGCCTGACACGGGCCTTCTGGAGCGAGCTGCCAGAGGCGGTCGAGCAACTGAGCCGCTCCGGCCAGGTGCGGGCCATGGTCATCTCGGCGCAGGGCAAGGTGTTCTGCGGCGGCCTGGACATGCAGATGTTCTCCACGGCCAAGGAATTCCATGCCAGCTGCCCGGAAGAGCGCGAAGTGTTACAGGTCAATCTGGAACGCATGCAGGGGGCATTGAATGCTCTGGAGCGAGCACGCTTTCCGGTGATCGCAGCAGTGCAGGGCGCCTGCATCGGCGGCGGTTTCGACCTGATCGCCGCCTGCGACCTGTGCTTCGCCAGTGAGGCCGCCAGGTTCCGCATCGAGGAAACCAACGTCGGCATGATGGCTGATCTCGGCGTGCTGCAGCGCTTGCCGCGGCTGATTCCGGCCGGCGTGGCGCGTTACCTGGCGTTGACCGGGGACACCCTGGACGCCGCCGAAGCCTATCGCCTGGGCCTGCTGGCCAAGCTCTTCGACACGCCTGAGGCGCTGCTGGAGGGCGCATTCGCCGCCGCGCGCAAGATCGCCGAGCGCCCGCCGGTAGCGATCAACGGGATCAAGCGCGCGATGCTCTACAGCCGTGACCACGGCGTCTACGAATCCCTGCAACACACCGTATTGCTGCAAAGCGCCATCCTCAGCGGCCAGGACATCCTGCGTTCGGTCGGGGCGCGGGCTACGGGTACGCCGGCGCAGTTTTCCGACCTGATCGAACTGCAGAAAACCTTCTGAAGCTCTTTTTTAACCAAATCTTATCGTTGATAAGTTCGAGGTGATTGATGACGCATTACGACGCCGTGGTGATCGGTGCCGGCAACGCCGGACTGACCGCCGCGACTGCGCTGCAGCGCGGCGGTAGCCGCACCCTGCTGGTCGAGCGCCACAATATTCCCGGTGGCTGTGCGACCTCCTTTGTGCGTGGCAACTTCGAGTTCGAGGTCGCGCTGCATCAGCTCAGCGGCCTGGGCACCGAGGACAAGCCGTTCGTGATGCGCAAGTTCTTCGACAAGCTGGGCGTTCTGGACAGGGTCGAGTTCATCCAGGAGCACGCGCTGTATCGCCTGGTGGTGCCGGGCGAGCTGGACGTCACCCTGCCGGCCAGCTGGTCGGACATCCGCCGCTTGCTGCAGGGCATGTACCCGGCCGAAAGCGAGGCCATCGAGCGCTTCATGCTGGTGTGCGAAAAGGTCACCCTGGAAAGCTTCATGACCCTGCCGCAGGCCTCGCGCGCCAACAGCGAGGCCATGCTCAAGTCGATGTGCCCGTACTACGTGGAGTACGGCTTCCGTTCGGCGCGCGAGGTGCTGGATGAGTTCTTCAGCGACGCCAAGCTGAAGAACATCCTCGCCACCTACTGGCTCTACCTCGGCGTGTCGCCGAGCATGCTGCCGTTCGCCGACCTGGCCACCATGCTCTACGCCTATGCGGTGTTCAAACCCTGGCACATCAAGGGCGGCTCCCAGGCCATGTCCAGCGCGCTGGTGGAGTCCTTCCTCGAGGCGGGCGGTGAGGTGCGTTTCAACTGCGGCGTGGAGAAGATCCACACCGAGGACGGGCGCATCTGTGGCGTCAGTCTGGAGGGTGGCGAGCGGGTCAGTTGCGCGGCGGTGGTGTCCAACGCCAGCCCGCTGATCACCTTCAACGAGCTGCTCGATCTCGACCGTCCGCCGTTGAAGATCCAGCAGGATTTCAAGTCGCGGCGCATGGGCACCTCGGCCTTCGTCATCTACCTCGGCCTGGACTGCACACCGCAGGAACTCGGCGTGACGACCGCCTCCAGCTTTATCTACGAAACCCTCGACGAGGAGCAGATCCACGCGCGCATGGGCAGCCTGGAGCCGCCGCTGGGCGGCATGCTCACCTGCTACAACCTGGAAGACCCGAGTGCCGCGCCGCCCGGCAAAAGCCAGGTGGTGCTGGTCTGCCTGCAATACGGCGATGTGTGGAAGTCGGTGACGCCGGAAAACTACGCACAGACCAAATACGCCTTCGCCGAGAAGCTCGTCGAGGTGATCGAGAAGGTCTACCCGAAGGTGCGCCAGCACATCGAGGAGGTCGAGGTGGCGACGCCGCTGACCATGATGCGCTACCTCAACACGCCTGGCGGCGCCATCTACGGCTTCCAGCAAAGCGCGCAGGACTCGGCGCTGTTGCGTGAGCGCCTGGACGCCGTGCCGGGCCTGTACATGGCCGGCTCCTGGACGTCCATGGGCGGCTTCCAGCCGACCTACATGGCCGGTGAATCGACCGCCCGCGCCGTGCTCAAGCAACTGAAGACCCAAGAGGTGGAGCATGTCTGAGCAGAATGCGTTGAACCTGATTGCCGGTTACACCGACGCGTTCGCCGCCAAGCTGGCGCTGGAGCAGAGCGGTAGCGACTTCTACGAGGTGCGCGGCGAGGTGGGTAGCACCGTGGTGCAGTTGCACCCCAAGCGCCTGGCGCTGCAGGTCGCCGAGATCATCGAGGACACGCCCACGACCAAGACCCTGCGCCTGGTCGCAGTCGACGGTCAGGCTCTGCCGCCGTTCCAGGCCGGCCAGTACATCAACCTGTTCGTCGAGATCGACGGCGTGCAGACGGCCCGGCCTTACGCCATGTCGTCATCACCTTTGCAGCGCACGTACTACGACCTGACCGTGAAGCGCGCCAAGGGCGGCTTCGTCTCCAACTACCTGCTCGACCGCGTGATGCTGGGGCAGCGCCTCACCAGCTCGGGACCGATGGGTACCTTCCATCACAACCCGTTGTTCCATGGCGACGATCTGGTGTTTCTCGCTGGTGGATCGGGCGCGGCGCCGGCGCGCAGCATTCTGCTGAACATCCTCGATCGCCAGTTGCCGCAGCGGCTGCACATGGTCTACCTGAACAGCCATGTCGACGACGTGATCTTTGCCGACGAGCTGCGCGAGCTGGCCGATCAACATGGCAACTTCACCCTGAGCGAAGTGATCTCGCGTCCGCCGGCTGGCTACAGCGGTCGCAGCGGCCGCCTGAACCGGGCGATGCTGCAGGAACTGCTGGGCGAGATCGGCAACCAGATGTTCTATATCTGCGGCCCGACACCGTTCAACGACAGCTGCGTGGCGCTGTTGACCGAGCTGGGCGTGGCCCGCCGGCGCATCCGCGTCGAGGCCAACGGCGCGCCCAAGGCGCCGCACGAACAGGCCGGCTGGCCAGAAGGCGTGGCCCTGGACGATGAAGTGCAGATCACCGTGCAGGGCCGTGGCAGCTTCCGCAGCACTGTCGGCGAGCCGCTGCTCAATGCCCTGGAACGCAATGGCTACTTCGTCGAGAACGCCTGCCGTTCGGGCGAGTGCAGCCTGTGCCGGGTCAAGCTGGTGGCCGGCTCGGTGTTCAACCCGCAAGAGGCGCACCTGCGCAAGTCCGACCGTGATTTCGGCTGGATCTATTCCTGCGTGGCGTTCCCTACCGGGGATATCGAAGTCCTGCTGTGAACAGGCGCGAGCGGCTCGGTGCCACCTGCCGCTCGCGGCCAAAGCCAGAACAAAAACAAAAACAAAAAAGGAGAATGGGGATGACTACCCGCCGTTGGGAAAAACACTATCCACCGCAGTTGCATAACTACCGGATCGATGCCGACTCGCTGACCGGCAACCTCGCGGATTGTGCCCGTGACGCCGCACAGCGCTTCGCTGACGCGCCGGCGTTCACCCAGGTGCTGCCCAACGGGTTGCACGCCGATCTCTCCTTCGCCGAGATCGAGCGGCTGTCCAGCGCCTTCGCCGCCTACCTGGTCCAGGAGCAGGGCCTGCAGAGCGGTGAGGTGGTGGCGCTGCAGTTGCCCAACAGCCTGCACTATCCCATCGCGGTGCTGGGCGCCTGGAAGGCCGGGTTGATCGTCACCAACGTCAACCCGCTGTACACCGAGCGTGAGTTGGACGCGCAACTGGCCGACAGCGGTGCCCGGCTGCTGGTGGCCTGCGACCTGTTCGCCAAGCGCGCGCAGCCGGTGGTCGAGCAGCGCGGCGTCGCACTGGTGCTGACCAGCCTGAGCGACTTCTTTCCCGAGCCGATTGCCAGGGCCATCCAGCAGAAGCTCGAAGAACAGGCCGGCGACGACCTGACACCGCAGGTGGCGTTCCAGCGTTTCAGCCAGACCCTGAGCCTCGGCCAGCAGTTGGCCTGGGTGCCACGGCACTACCCCGTCGCCCTGTACCAGTACACCGGCGGCACCACGGGCAGGAGCAAGGGCGCGGTGCTGACCCATGCCAACCTTAAGGCGGTGCTGCGCATGGCCGAGGACTACCTCGCCGGTTTCGGCGCGCAGATCGAGCCGGGCGAGGCCATCGTCACCCTGCCGCCGCTCTACCACATCTTCGCCTTCAACTTTAATTTCCTGCTGTTCTTCCGTCGTGGCGCGCGCAACCTGCTGGTGCCCAACCCGCGTCCGCTGTCTAACGCGCAGCCGGCCTTCGACAAGTTTCCGGTGCGCTGGATGACGGGCGTAGACACCCTGTATGCCGGCCTGCTGGCCGAGCCCTGGTTCCAGGCCAACCCGCCGAAGCTGAAGCTTGCGGTGTCCGGCGGCACCTCGCTGCGCCCGGTCACCGGCGAGCGCTGGCGGGCGGCGGTGGGGCAGATTCTCGAAGGTTATGGTCTGACCGAAAGCTGCTGCTTCGTCGCCTTCAACCCGCCAGGGTCCAAGGAGCGCCCGGGCACCGTCGGCCTGCCGTTGCCCGGCAGCGACGTGCGCATCGCCGACGTCGAAGGCCGCGAGCTGGCGCCCGGCACATCCGGCGAGTTGCTGGTGCGCGGGCCGCACATCATCGAGTGCTACCTCGATCGCCCGGAGGAGACCCGCGAAGCCTTCGTCGACGGCTGGTTCCGCACCGGCGATATCGCGGTGATGGACGAGGACGGCTACATCCGCATCGTCGACCGCAAGAAGGACATGGTTCTGGTCTCCGGCTTCAACGTTTACCCCAACGAGGTGGAGGCGGTGATCGCCGAGCACCCGGATGTCAGCGAAGTGGCGGTGATCGGTGTGCCGGACGAGGCCACCGGCGAGGCCTTGAGCGCCTTCGTCGCGCTGCACCGGCCTGGGCTGGATGGGGACACCCTCATTCGCCATTGCCGTGAGCGGCTCACCGCCTACAAGGTGCCCAAGCGCATCGAGTTCCGCGAGCAACTGCCCAAGTCACCCATCGGCAAGATCCTCAGGGCGCAGTTACGCACGTGAGGCCAATCGTCCCGCCGTGTATGCCGGTACTTCCGGCGGCCGGGCAACCTGCGGCATGCTCGCTTTTTGATTGAGGTTTCCGATGTCGATCTGGATCACCGCCTTGCCCGTGCTGGCCGTCGGGCTTGGCGCCTACTACCTGCGCACGGCTGCGCGTAGGCCGCAGCTGGTCTACCAGGCCAACCCGGAGAACCAGGCGCTGATCGCCCAGGTGCCGCGCCTGACCCGGCGCTTCTGGGCGACGCCCTGGCTGTTCAACGGCCACCTGCAGCTCCTTGGGTTGGGGTTGAAGAAGGCTTTCGCCCCGCGCCTGGCCTACGACCGCGTCGATACCCTGCGCATGGCCGATGGCGGCACCACCGCGCTGCACTGGCTCGGTGCCGAATTGCCGGCGCAGGTGCCGACTCTGGTGGTGCTGCACACCATTACCGGTTCGCCGCACAGCATGCGCGGCTTCGTGCGCGACCTGGCGCGGCTCACGGGCTGGCGCGTGGTGTTCTGCGAGCGCCGTGGTCACGGCCAGTTGCCGCTGACCAGCCCGCGCTTCAACACCATGGGCGACACCGCGGACCTGCGCGAGCAACTGCGGCTGATCGGCGAGCGCTACCCGGAGTCCTCGCTCTACGCGGCGGGCATCTCGGCCGGCACCGGCTTGCTGATTCGCTACTTGGGCGAGCAGGGCGCGGACACCCCATTGCTGGGCGCCTTCGCCTATTGCCCGGGCTACGACATCCGGGTCGCCTTCGCCCGCTCGCGCGCACCCTACACCCGCCTGATGGCTAGGAAGCTGGTGCGCCAGTTCGTCACCCCCAATCGCGAAGCACTGGCGCACCTGTCCAGCCTCACCGCCCTGGAGGGAGCGCAGAGCCTGGATGAGTTCCACCGGCACCTGTACGAGTGTGCGGGCTACCCCAGCCACCAGGCCTTCCTCGAAAACTGCAATCCGATAGCGGTGATGGAGACGGTGAACATCCCGCTGCTGGTGCTCAATGCCGAGGATGATCCGGTGTGCGTAGTGGGCAACGTGCGCGACCACCAGCACGCCATGGCGCGCATGCCCAGGACCTTGTTGGCCGTTACCCGTCGAGGCAGCCACTGCGCCTTCCTCGCAGGCTTCACGGCGCGTTCATGGGCGCATCACCTGGCGGCCGATTTTTTACTGGCGGTGCACGGAAGAGCCTGACGGCAACTTTGTGGTCTCCAGACTGGTGCGTGGCCGCTTTTGATCGAAGAAGGTCTGTTACCAGTACCGCGGATTGCATCGACCTGAGTTGAGGATCCTCAGTTTTTGATCGGTATAGAACGCCGTCCGCATGCGCGTAGTTTGTAAGCCTGGCGCGCTGTCGATGTAACGGTGCTTTCTCTCATGGCGCTCCATCGGATGTCTCATTTGAGTCGTGAGAGGCGCGCTGTAGAGCTGCTCGCCGGACCTTCTATCAGCTGCTCCAGTTTGTGACGCTGTAAAGATTTCTTGCCCGGCTGGAGTGGGTTTTTAGCCTAAATATGCTCTGGTTCCTGATTGCCATCAGATAAATGCGTAGAAAGCGCGCACTTTTTATGTGTCGGGTATCAGGGATGACCGCCAAGTTCTGTTCGTTTGTCCAACGTTTGTTGTCGTTTGCAATCGCTGCATCCAGCGCGCGGACGACATCGGGTTGTAGATGGGGGCGCAAGCTGTCTTCCAGTGCTGCAACGTGCTGCTGGTTGGCTATGACGCTGGGAGTACTCTGGCCTGCTTGGGGAGCCGCGCAAACCCTGCAGGAGTCTGCCAGTCAGGGCCTGTCGTGGTTGCAAGCCCAAGTGCAGCCCGATGGCAGCTTGGCCAGCGAGTCGCAATCCAGGGCGCTGGTGTTCCAGGTCCATGGTGAGACGCTCCATACCCTGAAATACCTTGGCTCTGCGTTGCCTTCAGGGCTTCAAACCCGCCTGGAGAGTACTCCCGGGACGTTCACTGAGCTGCTGGCTCGCAGAGCCTTGGCACGACAGCAGGCACAACTGGACGACGGATCAGCGCTATCGGCCCTAATGACGCTGCAGAACGCAGACGGAGGTTTTGGTGCCGCCAGCGGATATGCCAGCAATGCCTTGGATACCGCCTGGGCACTCAAAGGCTTGGGCGCTTCCCGGCAGAACAATAGCGAGGCGGCAAAAAAAGCCCGAGCCTGGCTGCTTTCGATTCAGCGGCAGGATGGCAGCTGGTCGCTAGCGATCGATAGTGATGACCTGCTGACTACGGCCATCGCCGCCGATGCTCTGTGGCGCCACCGACAGGTCGCTCAAGTACAGGCCCCTCTGGAGCGGGCGCGGCAATGGCTTCTTGCACAGCGCGCTGCTGGCGGTACCTGGTCCAGTACTGAGCACAGCTCCCAGGCGCTGTTGGCAATATTGCCTGGTCTGTCCGACACAAGCAGCATTCAGCCGGCCATCAGCCGCTTGCTGGCTGACCAGTCCGCTGACGGCAGCTGGGCTGGCGATGCCTATCTGACAGCCTTGGCGTTGCGAGTGCTGAGCCAAGCTAGCCAGCCTTCGCCCAACCCTGATCTGGCCAGTCTGACTGGGCGAGTCATCGATGCAGCCTCGGGGCTTCCTGTTGTCGGCGCGCGTATTGCCCTTCAGGGAGCTCAGCGCCAGGTCTTGAGCGATGCACAGGGAGGTTTCGAGTTCACTCACCTCAATACCGGTAGTGAGCAGCTGCAGATCGTTGCTACGGGCTACCGGTCTCTCAGCTCTGGGTTGACCCTGCAGATCGGCCAGCGACTCGCCATGGGGGAGCTGCGGATGATTGCAGGTGGCGGGGACGATGTAGTGCTGACGGGAGTAGCGCGTTACACCAATAGCAGCGGCAATTTTTACGTGGCCAGCAATGCGTTGATCAAAGTTGGCACGCTGGAAACACGTTCCGATGCTCAGGGTAATTACCGTCTGGCAGGCATCCCGGCAGGCACTCTTAACGTGCAGGCCACGTACTCCAACTACCCGCAGCTATCGGCTCAGATGAGTGCCGCCGCTGGGCAGGTAGTGACCTTCGATCCGTTGTTCAAGACGACTCCGCCCGTCAGCGGTAGCCGCGTTACTGTCACCGTGACTGAGGCAGCAGGTGGTATGCCGTTGGCGTCCACAAGCGTCAAGCTCAACAGCAGCTCGGCCACCACAAATGCGCAGGGGCAAGTCGTCTATACCACTGGCATGGTGCTGGGTAAAAACACGATGGAGGTTGGGAAGGCCGGTTATGAGCGGGTGCTGATAACTTTCGACGCCTTTGAAAACCAGTCTATCGACATACCGGTAGTTCTGAGGGCAGTCACCGGTAACCAGACCATTCTGCGCGGCAAGGTCGTCGACCAGGCGACCCAGCTACCGCTGTCTGCCGTGGCGGTCAGTGCTTCCTCTGCTGGCCTGTCGACGCAGACGAATGCTCGGGGCGAATACGAAATGGTCGGTAGCAGCCTCGCCGGCACGCATAGTCTGTCGTTCGAGAAAAGTGGTTATGAGGTGCTGACTACCACCATTACCGTCAGCGCCAATCGGACCAACTTGTTCGAGGTGGGACTCAAGCCCAAGGGAACGCTGCAGCCTAGCGCCAGCCTTTCGGTGAGTGTGCTGGATCGGGCAAACAACCAGCCGATCGTGGGTGCCGAGGTCGTTCTGACCGGCAGCAATCAGCAAGTCGTAAAAACAGATGTTGATGGAACCGCCTTCATCGACAGGCTCCACCTGCACGAAACGCGGGTGCAGATCAATGCGCCGGGCTTCGAGTCAGTGTTCGCGGTGCTTAACGTAAAACCCGGTCAGCTCTATCAGTTGCCTGTGGAACTGCTGGCTGAGCAGAGCGCGCGTCCCGGGATTTATGGCTATGTCATCGACTCCGTCAGCCGTCAGCCTCTGGCAGGTGTGCCGGTGACGCTCAGCGGTGCTCATGCGGAGTCTGCATCGACTGATGCACAAGGCCGGTATGCATTTGTCGATGTCACACCGGGCAATATCACTCTGAATATCCAGCGCAGCGGCTATGAGACCTTCGACTACGCGTTCAATCTGACGGGTACTCTGGAGGTCAACGCTGCTCTTACTCCGGGATGGCAGGATGCGACGGCTCAGTGGGAAGTATTTGGCAATCTGGTGGACGCCGATACGCTGGAGCCCATCGCTGGAGCCGAGTTGCTGCTCGAAGAGGTGATACCCGGCTCTGCGGTGGTAGCGCAGCAGAGTGCCGTTAGTCTGCAGAAGGGGGACTTCGTTTTCGAAGGCCTGACTGAAAAAGACGCACGCGTGCTGATAAGCATGACGGGTTATGACACGACCCTGCTGCCCTTCGTGCGAGAGAAGGGCGTATCACAGAGTCTGGGCACCATAAAGCTGAAGAAAAGCTACAACGCGGCACTACCGGATCTGATGCTCGCCAGCCCCGATCGATCTGGCCTGGTATTGGATCCCAATACCTTCGTAGCCAATGGCCGGCTCTCGGTTCGGGTGCGCAACAACAGTAACTATGATGCTGCCGGCTTCGATGTGAGCGCCTTTGTCGACACCAACAGCAACCAGCTCTGGGATGAGGGCGTTGATCAGCTTCTGGCCGTTATCCGTGTTCCGGGGCTGGTTCAGCAAGAAGAACGGGGGCTGGACTTCAATCTTGACCAAGTGCAACTGCCGTTCCGCGATGCTCCGATTTACCTGATGATCGATAGCGGGCTGGAGGTGATCGAGAATATTGAGGGCAACAACACGCTACGGGCCTCGGTATCGTGCGGTGGTGGCGGTGGAGTGCAGGATGTGGCGGTCTGCATCGACACTTCCGGTAGCGTTTCTCACCTGTACAACCTGGAGATGGACGGCGTCATCAAGGCGGTGGAAAACCCCAATATCATTCCTCATGACGGCTCGGTGCGTTTCACCTTAGGCACTGACTGGGAAATGTACTACGGCGGCTCCGATCAGAAGTTCACCCCCTTGCATCAAGCACAGGTGGTCGAGCCGGCAACGTTGCCAAGCTTGATCAGCGATCTGAAGAGCAAGCGTAACCCTGGCGGCTACAGCTCCGGTCCCAAATGTGCTTTGAAATTGTCCGAATACCTCAATCGACTCAGTCCCCAGGGTAGTAGCAAGACTCTGATCCTCGTTGGAGACGGGTACTGGGAGGGCCTGGCCGCAACACGGACACAGCTGCCGTTGACCGTGGCCAATGGCATCGATCGAATCGATGTGATCGGTCTGGGCAGCGTCAATCTGCAGGAGCTCGAGGAGAATGCCTGGCCCAAGCCGGTGAATGGCCGAGTGGGTGGCAAAGTCACTGTCGCCAATACCGCGGGCGAGGTAGCTGCCGCTATGGCTCGTGCCCTGGGTGACTCGGTGCAATCCATTGACCTGACGCTGGGTAACCTTCGGCTGTTTGATCAAGGTGCCGGTCAGCCAGTGCGATTGAGTGTGCGAGTCGGCAACGCCGGCAGCGCATCGAATGCCACTCAGGTTCGGTTCTACCAGGGGAACCAGTTGCTTGGAGAAGTGGCGGTACCGGCCATGAGAACCGGCGAGTACCACGACCTGAGCCTGGCCTCGGTTCAGCTGGTCAGCGATGAGCCGATTCGAGCTGTGCTTGATGAGTCCCGGGCCAACGCGGAGTGCAACCGCGCCAACAACAGCCAGACCATCTCGCCTGCTGCCGCAAATCGATTGGCCAGCCTGAGCCTTTTGAGCGACCAGGCGGCCTATCTGCCACAAACGGCGATTCGCTTCGACTCTGTCGCACGTAATCTGGGGCAGTATGCGGCGGAGCTGCGTTTGCAGCTGTCGGTCGTCGACGATCAGAGCCGGGAAGTCGCGAGTTTCCCGCTGATCGATCTCGGCTCTCTTGGCTCCAGCCTAAGTAGGAGCCAAGACCAGGCGTGGAACAGCGGACTGGTGGCGGCCGGAAGTTATCGAGTATTGGGTCGCCTGCTTGATCGAACGGATCAAGTGGTAGCCGAAGCCCATGCGGATTTCAGCATCTTGGCAGTTGCGCCGGGGCAGCAGGCAGCAGCACTCAGACTGTCGACTGACCGCGCCGAGTATCTTGCTGACGACCGGGTACAGCTTGAAACCCTGACGCGCAATCTGGCCAGCAATCGTGCGATCAGCAACGCCCGTTTGATTCTCGACGTGCAGGACCCGAACAACAGCCGGGTGTTCAGTCATACCGAGGCGTTGGCGGAAATCGCCTCTGGAGGCTTGAGAGCCTTCGACATTCCTCAGCCTCTCAGCAGTGCCCCCTTGGGTGATTACCGAGTAGAGGCTGTGTTGGTGGATGAGAGCAACCAAGTCCTGGCCCAGGCGAGCGCGCTCTATCAGGTGGTCAGTCAGCGTGGGCCTCTACTGAGTGCCTTGTCTGGCTCTGTAGACCTGGCAAGACCGGCCGTGCAGCCAGGCGAGTCACAGCATCGTAACGATCAAATTCGTAATGACGGCAGCACCCTCCTATCTGGTCTGCGCGTGGCGCGGGTGCTGATGCGTGAGGGGGATAGCCAGGAAATCGGCAGGGTAGAGGAAACGCTGGAGCTGGCGGTGGGAGCGCAAAAACAGTGGCCGGCTCTGGGAATTGCCACTGCATCTCTGACGCCCGACACCTATGTTGCCGCATTGCTGGTCGAGGAGGGCGGTAGCTGGCGGGCGCTAAGCGTACAGACCTTTGCTGTGCAGGGAGTGGCGGCGGGTGCCCCCGAGGCAATTCCAACGATTGGCGAGTGGGGGCAGATCGCTTTGGCACTGCTGATGCTGCTGGTAGGCGTATGGGCGCAACGTCGCAACGCCAAAAACTCTGATGATCTTAAGGGCGCGTGTTAATGAAACGGACATTCTTCAGTGCCCTGGTGGGCGGTATATTTTTTGCCCAGAACAGGCTCAATCTGGAGCCGGAACCCGCTCCGACGAAACCTCTCCCGGAGGAGGCGAATGCTGCATCGGCGTATAGCCCGCTCCTGCGGCGAGTATCTGCTCTATTGATATTGAGCATCGTCAACATGGCATGCCTACCTTTGGCCCACGCGCTGGAGTACCAACGTAATCAGGTAGCCGTCTCAAACCCGGGCGCAGGTGAGCGCTACAGCGCTTTCCTGTCGCGCCTAAAAACGCAGCTGTCGCCAGATGACAGTACTTCTTCTAGCCGGCTGGTATCGCAGAAGCGTCAGGTGTCTACCGACATAGAGAGCCTGGACCGCTTGCGGCAGGAATTGGAGGCTGAATGGGCGCAGCTCAAAACACAATGGCGCGAGGCCGGCGTGGCTTCCAGTGTGTTCGCCGAACAGGAACAACTGGAAGCGAGTTTCTATGAGCAGCACCAGGCACTACGCGACCGTCTGCTAGCCGCAAATACCGAGCACGGAGTGGCGGAGCTGCAGCGTTTTACAGAGGAAAACGTTGCCGAGCCAACTCATTTGCCTATCGATCTGGATAACCTGCCATGGCAGGTGGAACAAGGGCAGGCGAGGGCGCCGCTGACAGACGCTCCAGCCTTGGAACAGTTGTTGAAAAATGCCGATTCGCAGAAGAGTGCGCGTGTGAATTCGGTTGGTACTCCTGCCGCTGATGCGCAAAAGTCGGTTGCGAAGAGTGCTGGACCAGCGGATCTGGCGCAAACGCTGGATGCTCCTCACACCGATGCGATCAAGGCCCTGGCTGCTCAGTTGGGCAACAACCCGCACAAGATCTACCAGTGGGTGCATGACAACATCTATTTCTTCCCCAGCTATGGCAGTGTCCAGGGTGCCCAAGACACCCTGGATAAAAGGAGCGGTAATGCCTTCGACCAAGCCAGTCTGCTGATCTCCTTGTTGCGAAGCGCTGGCATCCCGGCCCGTTATGTATACGGCACTGTCGATATCCCTGCCGAGCAGGTTATGAACTGGGTCGGTGGAGTAAAGAATGCTGAGGCGGCTCAACAGCTGTTGGGGCAGGGAGGGATTCCCAATATCGGGTTAACTACGGGTGGAAAGATCTCGGTCGTCCGGATGGAGCATGTTTGGGTTGAGGCCTTCGTACAGTACCAGCCCCATCGTGGAGCCAAGCATGTCGGAGGACAAAGCCGAGGTGATGCATGGGTGGCAATGGACGGTAGTTTTAAACAGTACAGCTTCAGCACGGGTATGAACTTGGACAATGCAGTCCCGTTTGATCTCAACTCCTTGGATCAAGCTGCGCGAACAGGGGCTGTCGCCAACGAAGCTGAAGGCTGGGTTCAGCATTTGAACACTGAGGCAATAGCTCAACAGTTCATTGACCAACAGATGCGTCAACAGAATTACATTGAAAGGCAAAATCAAGGTCAGAGCTCAGTCGCTGATGTGCTCGGGCACCACCAGGCAACTATTGATCCGCTCCCGTATCTGGCTGGCTCTTTGCCATATCGTGTACAGGCCACTGCCAATCGGTTCGATGCTATTCCCGATCGTCTACGTCATCAGTTCCGCTACGAAATCTACGATAGTGAATCTTCGTTAAGAATGTATGGCTCGCCGGTTCTGAGCTTCCGCGCCCCAACGGCCAGCCTCGCCGGAAAGAAAATAACCCTGGCTTGGGTGGCTGCGACTTTGGCGGATCAACAGGCTATTGAGTCTTTGCTGCCTGCGTCTGGCGCGATTTCATCATTGCCCAAGGGACTCCCATCGAGTATCCGACTGAAGCCTCAATTGATGGTGGATGGTGAGCTTAAAGCTGAAGGTCCGGGATTTAGCGCTGGCGCGGAGCCAGTCGGGGCTGGCGCCTTTAGCCAGTACTCGAATCTGAGTGCTTGGGACGAGACTACTGACCAATTGATTGCGGGGCAGCAGTCGGCCATAGGCTTGTCGATCCAAGGCGTTTCTGCCGCTCAGCTGGACGCTCTGACAAGTCGCATGCTTGCCACCAAGCGGGTAATGGAGCAGGCGCAGAACTCTCCTGAGTCCGTTCGTGCCTCAATCCTGCAAGACATTACAGGTGACCTGCTCACGGGCGATATGCTTACAAGCAGTATCTGGAGTTATCTCCTGCACGTACAGAATCAAGGCCAACTGGTGAGTAATCAGGCCAAGATGATTGATCTGCCGGCAATGAGTTATGGATTAGTACACTCTGTCGCAGAGCCGAGAAAACTATATGGTTTGGTAACCACAGGTGTAACTTTCAAGGGGTTGAATCTTGATGTTGGTCACCTTCGCTATATTCGCTGGAGTAAAGAGAACCAGCGGGAAGCGTGGATATCCTACAACCGCCTGCTAGGCGCGGGGGCTAGCGCGCTTGAGCACCGAACTCTTGAACAGCTTTGGGTGGATAGAGCTTCATGCCGTTATTCGACTTCGTTAGGCGAAGTAGTCAATCCGACGAAGCCGGCCTGCGTAGAAGGAATGAGTGCGATAAAAGCTCTAGCGGTAGCCAGTGCCCAAGGGCAGAAGATATTTACCCTTACCGCGCAGAATGCAAATGTGGCGCTGGCTCAACTTAAATTGAGCTCTAGTGTGGGGAGTGAAGTACGAACTGCATTGGCCGCCGGTAAGGAGGTTACCATTCATGAAAAGGCTATTAGTGCTAATGGCTGGAGCGGCTATGGCTACATGCTGATTGATCCGGAAACGGGTGCAGGCGCCTATTTGATCGAAGGGAAAGGAAATGGAGGATATCTCGACTGGTGGGCCTCGAACGGCACATATGTTGGGCTGGCCTTGGCTTTGGTGTCGTTGATTGCGGCGTTGGCCACGGTATCCGCTGTCATAGTTGTAGTGCTGTTTTTACTGTCGGTGTTCGTTGCACTTATGAATATGATGGTTCTTGAGCTTCAGGCTGTGGAGAATGGTTGCCCTACTATGGGGACTTTGGGTGTTTCTCTAGAAATGGCTGCATTGATTATCAGCTTCTTCGGCGCTGCTGGAGTAGCCTTGGGAACGTGGATTTCCTTCTTGGGTGGAGGGGCCATTGGTGGCTCTGTGAGCGCCTGTAAGAATCTATAGGCGCCATGAAATGGATGCTTCACTGGCTTTGGCTCTACTGGTGTCGCTGTTTTCAGTTACCCTTGGTTGCGTTGCCGTTAGACTGCTGCTGATGGTGTCTTATAACGTGCTGGTAGTTATCTGGTGCATGGCTGTTTTTGCAGGCGTGGTATTGAGTTTTGCACTGCAAAAGATAGGGGTGGGGACAGTTGCAATTATAGCTCTTATCAGTGTTTCGCCATTTGCTACATATTACGGACATGGCACCCAGTCCGAGCAAAGTTCATCAGTATATTGGGCGCGCTTGTACGGGGCTTTATTGCTGGCTGTTGCGGCAATTCTGGCGCTCAATATTCAACGCTTTCGCCAGGCTCTATCCCCTGTGTGGGAGGCTGATCAATTTGCGAGCGCCTTCATATCGGTCACTGGGCTCTTGGTTTTGAATGCTGTTTTGGTGATTCTGCGTGCTAAAAAATAGAAGCTTGTCTGGTGGTGTAGTGTCGAAGTTTCTGGTGTGGAATGCGCCTCGGTTTTCTGGGTGATTCGGTCATGACGTTGCGTATTCTTAATGAAATATACGCAGGGTAGTTGGCTTGGTGTGTTCGATCATTGACGGGGTGCTGTGAGGGTTTTCTGTAGTGGAGTTGGTGATGGTGCGGTTCTTTGTGATCTTTTTGTTGTTGGTCCTGGGGCTGTTTACTGTTGAACTGACTCCGCCAGCCCAGAGTACGATTGTTATACCTTGGACTCTTTTTCTGGCTGAAATCAGCGCTACGTTAATCGGCGCTTTTGATTCCGACGTTGTGGCCTACGGCAAGGTGCTGCAAAGCCTGTCGCGCGGTGGTGGAGTATCGATCGAGGCTGGCTGCAACGGTATCGAAGCCTGCATCCTGTTGACTGCCGCTGTTTTGGCCTACTCGGCGCCTTGGCGCCACAAGCTGGTAGGCCTTTTGCTGGGCTTTTTCGCCATCCAGGCGCTCAATGTGCTGCGTGTAATCAGCCTCTATTACCTCGCTTTATGGCATAGACCTGCCTTCGAATTTGCTCATCTCTATGTGTGGCAGATCCTGATCATGCTTGATGTATTAGTTGTCTGGTTGATCTGGATTCAGCGCCTGCCGCGTCCGAAGGTTGCTGATGCCTCTGCCAACTAGACAGATCGCGACTTTTTTCCTGCGTGTTTTGTTACTGCTAGTGCCTGTGCTCGTGCTGTGGTTCTGGTTGCGTAACTACGTGGTGGTCCCGGTAGCTTGGTTGGCTGAAGAAACGATGAGCTTGTTCTTCTCTGATTGGGTTCAGGGGAGTGAGTTGAACGGCGTGAGCCAGACATTGCTCACGTCCCTGCGAATCCCCCATGTCTCTGGCCGAGTCGCCGAGCTCACTCCTGAAGCCCAACTTCTGAACTACTGCTATGGCCTTCCGCTGCTGATGGCCTTGCTGCTCGCTGCTCACTCTCCGAGTATGTGGCGCAAGCTGGCGTTGGGTGCGCTGCTCTTAACGCCCTTCCAGGCTTGGGGCGTCTGTTTTAGCTGGTTGATGACCATTGCGTTTCATGTTCGAGAGGCGACCCATGCGACTACTCAATTCTCTTCAATACAACTGAATCTGATCGGGTTGGGCTACCAGATAGGCGTCTTGTTGCTGCCAACCATCGCGCCGGTGTTGTTGTGGCTGCATCTGGATCGTGTCTTTGTCACTACCTTGGTGGGGGATCAGACGCTGACAGCAGCCAAGCCTCAGGTGCAGCAATAGTTCGTACTGCTAAAAATTCTGGAGCGCACATGAACGTCAAGCGGATCGTCGCCAATATCGCTGCCCCCGATCCATCCGAGGTGGACACGTTCTACCGAGGTATTTTGGGCCTCGATCTCGCCATGGACCACGGCTGGATTCGCACCTATTCCGGCTCCGCCACGATGCAGATCCAGATCAGCTTCGCAAGCGACGGAGGCTCTTTGACACCAGTTCCCGATCTGTCCATCGAAGTGGACGATCTGGACGAAGCATTGCGCCGTGTTCAGGAAGGCAGGATTCCGGTGGAGTACGGCCCAGTCAGCGAGCCGTGGGGTGTGCGTCGGTTCTATGTCAGAGATCCGCTCGGAAAGCTCATCAACATCCTTCAGCATGAGTAGCCAGCCATGCCAAGTGGCTCGTTCAGATCGAAGCCAGGCCTGGGAGAAGCTCGGGTCATTGGCTCGCAAGACAGATTCGGTGCCGATCAGCTCCAGCTCAGCGGCAGGCTCAGGATGAAGAGGGTACCGGACTGGCCTTCGGTGTTCTGCCACTCGGCCTTGGCGCGTAGGGCCGCGGCGCGCTGATGGATGTTGCCCAGCCCTCGTCCGGCCCCACCGCCTTGTGGCGAGGGCTGGAAGCCCGCGCCGTTGTCCTCGACTACCACGCGAATGCAGCCATCGGCATAGCTGGTGAGCATGCTGATCTTTGATGCGCTGGCGTGCTTGAGGATGTTGCCGATCACTTCTTGAAGAATGCGCAGCACATGCAGCGCGTTGCCTGGGGTTAGCCAGGTCAATTCCGGCAGCTCGCCCATCGCCCAGCGCAGATGCACACCCGCGGCCTCCAGCCGTGGCTGCAGTCGACTGCGGAAGGTCGCGAGAAGCAACACCAGATCGGCTTCGATCGGCTCCAGTGAATCGATGGTGAGTTTCAGCTCATCGATGCAGTCGAGCAGTACCCGTTCCAGGTCGGCGCTTGACGAGGCCCCGCGCCCCACCATGCGCAATGCGCCGGTCAGCGACGAGCCGAGGCCGTCGTGCATATCCTGCATCAACCGCTGCCGCTCGCCGGCCAGCACCTCGCGGCGCTCCACCTCGCGCAACTGGCGATGGCTTGCCTCGAGCTCGGACTCGCGCTCGGCCAGGCGTCTGGCCAAGACTTCATGGCTCAACTCCAGACCGCGGATGCTGGCCAGGTAGCGCTGCCCGAGCACGATGCAGAACAGCAGGCAGAAGCCGATCTGCCAGTAAGGCACCAGATAGAACGCATCCAGATCCAGGCGATAGTTCTGCAGCAGCCAGTCGTGAACGCCGACGGCCAGGGCCAGCAGGTTGCCCCAGGCCAGCCAGCGGGCCAGCCGCGACTCGCTGCGGTGCGCCTCGCGGATCACCAGCGGCAGAGAGATCAGGAACATGATGCCCCCGCCCAGGTAACAGACCGATGCGAGCCCGGCGATATGTTCCGCTGACTGCCACAGCGGCAGCGTCAATAGCGTCGACAGCATCATGAAGCCCAGCAGCCCCGCCTCCAGCCAACGCATCCTGCGCTCGCAGAGGCGCAGAATGAACAGCTGGGTAATCGCCACCAGCCAGCCGATCGAGTTGATCGTGATCCAGCCGAACCATTCGGCCGATATCAACCGCGTGTCCAGCGGGCCAAGGAAATGCAGAATGCGCAGGCAGTACAGCACGGCGGTGATGAAGAACAAGCCGTAGATCGGTTCCTGCCGCCTCTGGCTCCACACGCCGAGTGCGAAGAGGCCCAGCGCCAAAACCGCCACGCCGATGCCCGCGGGTAGCAGTACCTGCGCTGCCAGGCGCAGGCGGTAGCTGCTCAGCAGTTCCTCTTCCGCTCCCAGCCACAGGCTGGATACTCCTGCACCCAACCCCTCCGTGGTGTCCATGCGCAGCAGCAATTGTCGCGGGGGGGCACGGCCGTCGGGGGCGTTCAGCGCGAGCCACAGCGGCGTGTTGAAACCGTTCCACACCTTGTCCCCCCTGGAGTGCCAGAGCAGGCGACCGTCGCCATAGATGGCCAATTGACCGACCGTCTGCCAGCGCGGCAGGTAGAGGAATAGCGGTTGTTCGGATTGCGGTACCGACAAGCGGTAGAAGATGGTCGCAACCCTGGGCGGCTCTTGCGGTGCCAGCCCACGCACCGAGCCTATATGGGGGAGGCTCACCGGCTGCCAGGAACCTTGCAACATTGCCTGTTGGGGCGGTGGGTCGCTGAAGTGGCTAGCGGTCGGTGGCAGCTCCAGCACTTCCACCTGTCCATGGCGGACCGCTTCGGCGCTTGCGGGCGACATTCCAGTCAGCAGCCACAGGCAGAGCGCCCAGCACCGATACCTCACAGAAACTCATCCGGAACGATCAGCTTCAGGCGATGAGCTGCGCTGACGGCCGCGGCCTTGTTGCGCACACCTAGCTTCTCGTACACCCGTCGTACGTAGGTCTGCACCGTCCAGGGCGAAACCTGCAGACTGTCGGCGATCTCCCCCACCGAATAGCCGCGGGTAATGAACTCCAGCACCTGGCGCTCGCGTATGGACAGCTCGATGTCCGGTACGGGCGGCGTCGCGGGCGGCTGGAAGTGACGCAGCAGGCGCCGGGCGATCAGTGGGCTGATCGGGCTGCCGCCGGCATGCAGGTTGCGAATCTCTGCGACGATGCCGCTGGCCAGGGCATCCTTGAGCAGGTAACCGTTGGCACCGGCCTCCAGCGATGCGAAGACCCGCTCTTCGTCACCAAACAGGGTGGCAACCATGATGGCGCAGTCAGGCCAAGCCCGGCGAGTGGCGCGGATCATCTCGATGCCGGAACCATCCGGCAGGCCCAGGTCCACCAGGAGAACGTCGACAGGGCGCTGATCGAGCAGCATCAGACCCTGCTCCAGAGTCACTGCTTCGGCGCGCAGTACGATGTCGTCAACCTGTTCCAGCGCGCTGCGTACCGACTCACGAAAAAGCGGGTCGTCCTCGACCAGCACCACACCAATCATCCTGCCTCCCTGTGTGCGCCAACGCTCACTGCACCGAAATACGTGCGGATAAGCGCCAGCTTGTCGCTTAAGTGAGGGACAGACAAGTGCTGGCTGCCTGCCGATACTGCCGCTGCGTGCCGGTCTGTCGGCCTGGAGTCGGTGCACGCGCAATGGACAGCCAGGGCCATGCCCTCGGCCACACTGGACAAAAGGGAAAACAGACCATGCATGCGAAGAAACTGCTCGCCTTCATCATTGCCACCCTCACTGCAGCCCCGGCTCTCGCGGTGAAGGAGCACGACAACAAGGTCTATTTCGACGGCCCGGCTCTGCAGGCCGTCAGCTTCCAGCAGGCAGCCAGCAATGGCTACTCGATCACCCGTAACCAGCCCTTCTCAGGTGTCAGCGCCTCGATCGAGAAAGGGCAGATCATGCTCAATGTCCGTGCCGGGCGGAAGAAATCCGGCGAGGTCAGCAGCTGGTTCAAGAGCGTTATCGGTGGAGGCCAGACCCTGGCATGCGACAGCTCGGGCACCTACCCGAAGGAGCTGAACTTCGCCGTACGTGGCGACCTGAACTTCACCATGAACAATCGCAAGATCACCTGCAAGGACATGGTCATTGGCCAGGGTAGTTTTGGCGAGAACAACAACTGGTGGGTGAGCAGTCCCAGCATGACAGGCATCCACATCTCCATCAGCGGTGCCACTGCCCTGAGTTGCTCGGCCGAGGGCGCCTACCTGCCAGTAGTGGTCGCCTTCACGCCGAAGACTCCCTGCGTGAGCCACTTCAACATCGCCCCCCTGAACTGACCGGCAAACCAGCCAAGGCGGATGCCCGCGTGGCATCAGGTTGTCTGGCTCCTTCAGCGGCCAAGAGGCCTACGGGAGAACCATCATGAACGGATACCCCAACTTCGCCACCGCGCTGCCTGGCCTGAGCAGTGAGGCGATCAGCGAACTCCAGCGATCCTCCCAGTTCCAGCGCCTGGCCCCGTTGCTGGATGCGCTGGCCAGCGGCCCACTCGATGCACGGCAGTTGCTGCAGATACTGTTGTCGCTGTGCGAAGGTGGCGACAGCCAGAAAAGCCAGCCCTCTGCCGAACTCCGGCCGGCCCTGCAGGCCCTGCTCGTCGGCGACCCGTTGCCGGCATTGGCGGCGCCGCTGCGCAACGCCAAGCTGGAGCCGCTGACCCGACAGCTGCGTGAGGCCCTAAGGCCTTTCCCCGGCATCGCCGAAGCCGATGGCTGCCCGGTCAACTGCATCGAGCGTGAGGTGTTCCGTAATTGGGGATACACCGTCGAGAACACCCCTGGCTATACCTTCGTGCCGCGTACCCTGATCGGCATCTGCAACATCGTTCGTTGGGCCACTTCCTCAGGTAAGCGGGTACGCGCGGCCGGCTATCGCCACACCTGGGGCGACCTGTACAGCGCCGACGATCAGGTGCTGATCTCTCTGCTGCCACTGCAGCAGGTCGAGGAGCTTCCCTCGTTCAGCACCCATTCAGGCGGCGCTCCGGGATTCGACCCCGGCAACCAGCTGCAGGGCATCGAGCTGGTCGGCAGTGTGGTGGAGAACGGCGTCGAGAAGCGCCTATGCCGTATCGCTGCCGGCACCACCAACGAGCAGTTCCGCCGCTGGTGCTTGTATGAGCAGGGTGGCAACCTGCAATGGACCATCCCGCTCAACGTGATCATGGTGGAGATCACCTGGGGTGGCAGCAACGCACCGATCTGTCACGGTGCCGGCTGGCGCAATCAGACCCTCAGCGACCTGGTTGCCGAGATCGAATTCGTCAACGCCCATGGTGAGCTGCAGACCGTCAGCGATCCCGAGCAGCTCAAGGCCGCAGCTGGCTGCTTCGGCCTGCTCGGCATAGTCACCGCTTTGACACTCAAGCTCGACCCGATGAGCTTCGCGGCCATGCGCCCGCGGCATCGTCCCGTGCAGCTGACCATCCCGCCACCCGCCGGCTTTCGCATTCCCATGCCGCTGCAGATCCCTACCACGCCGGCGGAGCGTGATGCAGCCTGGAACGACTTCGTGCACCGCTGCGAGAACGACTACTACGCCGAGTGGTTCTGGTTCGCCTATCAGCCAAACTGCTGGATCAACACCTGGCGCAACGATGGTACCCGCGCTGCCGCGTCCGACTACCCGCCCCCCTCGGAGGTCACGCTGCAGGAGGTGGGCGAATACATCGGCGAGCTGCTAAACGAAAGCGCCTGGTTCAAGAGCCTTCCTGGCCAGGTGCAGGGCTGGATACTGGGCGCCGCGGCCATGGCGCAGCTGCCGGATATCGCCGACGACCAGCCGGCCATCGTCACACCGCTGATCGACGGCCTGCATTTCCGTCGTGGCATCCAGAACATGCGGGTGCGCGACATGGAGCTGGAGATCCCCATCCCGCCGCGTGCCGACGATCCCGGCAAGCCGGACTGGAGCGTATGCCAGCGTGCCTGGTGGAACGCCATCGCCGCGGTGTACCGCCATCCCGAGGGGCCCATGCGTATCGCGTTGGAGATGCGTGTCATGGGGGGCTCCGGCATCGACCTGGCGCCGCAGGGCGGCAACCGCTTTGGCACCTGTTCGATCGAGGTACTGAGCAATCTCAATGTGGACGATGCCGATTGGCAGGCTTTCATGCAGGAGGTCGCCGATGCCTGGATGGCCGAAGTCGGGCCGGATGGCAGGCCGCTGAACGTGCGCACGCACTGGGCCAAGCAGTGGCAGGGCCTGACCTTCCACGGCGTGCCGGCGGTCGATTACCTGCGTGATACGGCCTATCGCGATTCGCTGCCGCTGTTCTCCAGCCACCTGCAGGCTGCCGCGACAGCCGGGGGAGCCACCCTGGCGGACCTGCTGCGGGTTTTCGGCAATCCGCTGCTCGAGCAGTTGTTCGGCCCCGCGTTCAAGGCGGTCGAGCGATAGCGCGTACAGGATGCAGGCAGTCGTCACCCTGTCCCTCGATTGAGGGACAGACAGCCCCGCCCGCCCGCCACACAATTCCCGCATTTGCCAACGCAGCGAAAGCGCGCCGTAGAGCGCCTCGGGGAATTCCGCATGAATTGCACCTATCGCACCGTCTTCAATCGCAGCCTCGGGCAGTGCCAGGTGGCCTCAGAGCTGACCAGCAGTCGAGCTACCCAATCGAGCTCGGGTAGTGCCAATGGAGTGCCCAGAGCATTGAGGTCAATCGGCCTGCTGACGCTCTTCTGCCTGAACAGTCTCGCCTGGGCTGCACCGGGGGACGGTGGAAGCGCCGAATTCGACTTCCGCGGCAATGGCGGGGCCAGTGGCAATGGCGGTAGTGCCTATTTCGAAAGTCCAGGAGATGCCAGCAGCAACGGCAACGGCGGTAACGGTGCTGTCGCCTCAGTTGGAATAGCCGGCGGTACGGGAGGTGCCGTCGGCTCCAGCCCAGGCTATATCGGTGGAACTGGCGGCAATGGGGCAAGTTCCGCCGGCTCCGATGCGGGCGGCGGTGGTGGCGGTGGCGGAGCAGGCTTGTTTGGCCTGAGTGGCGTCAGGACACTCAGCAGTGCCACGGGCGGTAATGGTGGCAATGGCGGTAACTCTGCAGGAGCACATGGCGGCGGCGGCGGCGGCGGTGGCAACGGAGCCTCCCTGAGCAACGGCACCCTGACCAATCTGGGTAGCATCAGCGGCGGGAATGGTGGCAATGGTGGTACTGGGACCATTGGCGCATATGCAGGCGCTGGCGGCGGCGGTGGCCACGGTGTGTCAGGCACCAACCTGAACATCATCAATGCCGGCACAATCAGTGCCGGGCTCGGGGGCTTGGCGGCTACTTCCTACGCGGAGGACGGCGAAGACGGCGCCGCCGTGCAGTTTGCCGGCAGCACCAACTCGCTGACCCTGCAGAGCGGCTCCATCATCGATGGAGTGGTCTGGTTGATGAACAACACTAACGTCACGATTAGCGCCGAGGACACCGGGCTGGCGCTGGACGACGGTGTATTGCTCAATAGCGGCAGCGCAGTGACTCTGCAGACCTTGGAAAACCTCGGTGTCGGCGCCGTCACCGGTGCCGGCAGCATGAGCAAGACCGGCAGCGCGACCCTGACGTTGACCGGCAACAGTACCTATACCGGCAGCACCGAGCTCGCCTGGGGACGCATGCTGGCTGGCAACAGCGGAGCATTCTCCGGCGGCAGTGCTTTCACGGTCGGTAGTGGCGGCACGCTGGATCTGAACAGTTTTGACCAGAGCATCGGCTCTCTGGCTGGTGCTGGGTCGGTCAGTCTCGGTAGCGCAAACCTCACTGCCGGCGGCGATAACACCAGCACCAGTTTCTCCGGTGTCATCAGTGGCACCGGGAGCCTCTCCAAAGCCGGTAGCGGCACACTGACTCTCACGGGAGCCAATACCTACGGCAATACCACTATCAGTGCCGGTACCTTGACGGCCTCTGTCAGCAGCCTCGGTTCTGGAGGTGTCCTCAACAATGCCAGCTTGGTATTCCATCAGACCACGGACGCCAGCTTCGGCAACACCATCTCTGGCAGTGGCAGGCTAACCAAGACCGGCACTGGTAACCTCGCCCTCAGCGGCGCCAACACCTACCAGGGCGGCACCACGCTGAACGGCGGCACCCTGACCGTCGAGCACGAAACCGCGTTGGGCACAGGTGAACTGACGGTCGCTGGCAACGCCACACTGGACACCAGCAGTTCGCTGGAACTGGACAACGACATCACCATCAACGGCGCTACCGAACTGACCCTGACCGGTGACCAGAACCTGACTCTTCATGGCATGCTAGCTGGTAACGGTAGCCTGACCAAGAACGGCACCTATGGCCTGTCGCTATCAGGCACCAATACCTTCAGCGGTGACCTGAACCTGCTGGGCGGCAGCGTGACCTTGGCAGGCGACAACGTGCTGACCCAGTCCAATCTCAACATTGCTAGCGGAGCCACCGCCTACATCGCAGGCAGTAACGGGTTCAACGGCTTGAGCGGAGAAGGCACTCTGACTGTCGGTGTTGGCTACACCGTCTCGGTAGGCGGCGACGATACCGGCAGCACCTTCGACGGCAACGTCATAAGCGGTGGCATCCTGGACAAACTGGGCACCGGTACCCTGGAACTCAACGGTGATTCTCTTGTGCAGATGGGGACCCGCGTCAGCGCTGGCGCCCTGGTCGTCGGCAGCACACCTGGCAGCATCGCCAGCCTGGAAAGCGATGTCGAGGTGGCCAGCGATGCGGCCCTGGCCGGCTCGGGCAATATCGACGGCACTGTGACCGTTGCCGACGGCGGCCACTTGGCGCTCATCTCGGGCAGCACGCTATCGGTCGGCTCGCTGGTACTGAATGCCGACTCGAACTTCGATGCCGGCCTCGGCGCGCCCTCTACCACGGCACTGCTCGATGTGAACGGTGATCTCACCCTCGATGGCAAGCTCAATGTCAGCGATGTCGGTGGCTTCGGCCTCGGCGTGTACCGGCTGATCGACTACTCCGGCAACCTGACCAACCACGGCCTGTCGTTCGGCAGCCTGCCGAGTGGTGTGGCGTCCGGGCTGCTGCAGCTGCAGACCACCGTCAGCAACCAGGTCAACCTGTTGTACAGCCTGCCTACCCCACCGGGGCCTGGCCCGACACCCAGCCCGACGGTGCTGTTCTGGAACGGCAACCAGACGTCCGGCAACGGCAGCATCGCCGGCGGTAGCGGCACCTGGGGCGGCAGAGCCTCCAACTGGACTGATGTCAACGGCAACGGCAGCCATGCCTGGAACGACAGCTTCGCGGTCTTCCAGGGCTCGGCCGGTACCGTGACGGTCGAGGGCGTTCAACGCACCACCGGTCTGCAGTTCGTCAGCGATGGCTACCGGTTGCAGAGCGGCGCCGCAGGCGCACTCATCCTGGTCAACGGCGCCCAGGGCAATGCCTCCGTGCGGGTCGACCCGCAAACCACCGCGACCTTGGACGTTTCGCTCACCGGCAGCGGTGCGCTGGGCAAGTACGACAGCGGCACCCTGGTTCTCAACGCTGCCAACGGCTACAGCGGCGGCACGCAGCTCAACGGCGGCACGCTGGTGCTGGGCAACGACGCTGCCCTGGGCACGGGTCGGCTGACCGCCGCCAACGGCACAACCCTGGGCAGTAACCGAGCCCTGCGCCTGACCAATGCCATCACCCTCAATGGTGCGACCACCCTGGCCGGCAGCCACGACCTGATACTCGACGGAGCGATCAGCGGGGGCGGCTCGCTGATCAAACAGGGCGACAGCACGCTGACGCTCGATGGCCAGAGCAGCCTGGGGGCGACCCAGGTCCTGGGCGGTCGCCTGATCGTCGGCGGTAGTGCCGGCTCCAGTGCCCGTCTGGACAGCGACGTGGCCGTGAGCGACGGCGCCCTGCTGGCTGGCCACGGCCGCATCCTCGGCGACGTCGATCTTGCCAGTGGCGCCACCCTGGCGCCGGGCAGCTCCATCGGCACCCTGACGGTGGAGGGCGATGTCGCATTCGCTTCCGGTTCGACCCTGGAGATCGAGGCGAACCCGGATGGCAGCGCCGATCGCCTGATCGCCACCGGAGCGGTCAGCCTCGGCGGCTCGTCCCTGCGCGTATTGGCCGGTAGCGGCAGCTGGGCGCCGTCCACCGCCTATAGCATCGTCCAGGCCGGCAGCCTCAGCGGCACCTTCGGCAGCGTCAGCAGCAACCTGGCCTTCCTCACCCCGGAGCTGAGCTACTCAGCCATTGGCGTCGACCTGGACCTGGTGCGCAACGACATCAGCTACGCCTCCGTGGCTCAGACCTTCAACCAGCGAGCGGTAGCTGGTGCGCTCGACGCCAGTGCGGTGGGCGGTGTCCACGATGCCATCGCAGTACTCAGCGCCGAGCAGGCGCGCGTAGCCTATGACAGCCTGTCCGGCGAGCTCCATGCCAGCACCCGTGGCGCTCTGTTCGACGACAGTCGCCAGGTCCGCGAGGCGGTGAGCGACCGGCTGCGCGCGGCCCAGTACGGCGCCGCCAATGGGGTGCTGCACAGCGATGCTGACAGCGGCCTGACGGTCTGGCTCAGTGGCTACGGCGGCTGGAGCGAGAGCGATGGCAACAGCAATGTCGCCGACCTGGATCGAGACAGCCGCGGCACGCTCATCGGCCTAGACCTGCCCCTGAACGACACCTGGCGCCTGGGCCTAGCCGCCGGCTACGGCACCAGTGACCTGGATGTGAGCCGCCGCGAGTCGTCCGCCGATATCGACAGCACCAGCCTGACCGCCTACCTGGGCGGTCAGTGGGATGCACTGAGCCTGCGCCTCGGCGTGGCGCGCACCTGGAACGAGGTGGACAGCAAGCGCGAGGTCCGTGCCGGCACTCTGCGTGAGACGGTGAAGGCCAGCTACGATGCCGACACCACCCAGGTCTTCGGCGAGCTGGGCTATGCCCTGCAGCTCGGCGAGCTGACCCTGGAACCCTTCGCCGGCCTGGCCCACGTCGAGGTCGACAGCGACGGTTTCGCCGAGCATGGCGGCAGCAGTGCCCTGAGCGGCAAGAGCGAAGCTGACAGCGTCGACTACGCCAGCCTCGGCCTGCGCGCGGCGGCGCCGCTGGGCGATGTCGCCGGCCTGCCACTCAAGCTGCACGCCGGCCTGGCCTGGCAGCATGCCTGCGACGACCCGAGCGACGAGAGCCGCCTGAGCCTGACCGGCTACGACAGCTTCACCGTCAAAGGCGTGCCGGTAGCCGAAGACAGCGCCCTGGCGCAGCTTGGCCTAGGGCTGCAGCTGGCGCCCCAGGCCAGCCTGCAGTTGGGGTACTCCGGCCAGTTCGGCGACGGCAGCGACCATGGCGTGCGGCTAGGGCTGAACGTCGCGTTCTGAGGTTGGCGGTGATGTCTCCCCACGGTTTGTATGCACGCGGGCGGCCGCACCAACCGGCTTGGGTATCTCCGCGCAGCCTCATCGACGCTCGAATCGCTCCCGCGCAGCTTGTAGTCGCGGCAATGGCAGGCTGACCAGAATGACCATCGCCAGCAGGCCCACACCCAGCAGCGGCAGGTTGGCCAGGCCGAGGTTGACGCTCAGCCACAGGCCGCCGAAGTAGGCACCGCTGGCGTTGCCGAGGTTGAAGGCGGCGTGGCTGAGGGTGGCGGCCAGGCTGGCGGATTCGCCGGCCTGTTCCACCAGCAGCAGCTGCAGTGGCGAGGAAATGGCGAAGCTGGCCACGCCCCAGACGAACAGGAATGCCAGCGCCGCCGGCGCCACATCCATGAACAGATACAGGCCGAGTAGACACAGCGTGCTGGCGGCGAAGGCCATCGGCAGGGCGAAGCGGAAGCCCTTGTCGGCCAGGCGGCCGCCGAGCAGGTTGCCGAGGGTCAGGCCTATGCCGAACAGCAGCAGTGCGCCGTTGCTGTGTGAGGCGCTGAAGCCGCCGACATCGCGCAGCAGCGGGCTGATGTAGGTGAACACGCCGAACAGCGCCACCGACGACAGACAGCAGACCAGCAGGGCATGCAGCACCGGACGCCGCAGGATGCCGCTCCAGGCACCGGCTTCGCCGCGTGGCGGCACCGGTGTGCGCGGTAGCCACAGAGCCTGGGCGAGCAGGGCGAACACACCGAAGCCGGCGACGGCGAAGAAGGTCATGCGCCAACTGGTGGCCTGGCCCAGCCAGGCGCCCAGTGGCACGCCGAGCACGTTGGCGATGGTCAGGCCGCTGAGCACCAGGGCCATGGCCGAGGCGCGCCGGTGCAGCGGTGCCAGTTCTGCCGCGAGCAGGGTGGCGCAGCCGAAGAAGCCGGCGTGGCTGATGGCGGTGAGCATGCGCATCGCCAGTAGCCAGGCGTAGTCGGGCGCGAGTGCGCAGCCGAGGTTGCCGAGCGAGTAAGCCCCCATCAGCCACAGCAGCGCCTGCTTACGTGGCAGACGGCCGAGCAGCGGGCCGAGCAGCGGCGCACCGATCACCACGCCCATGGCATAGGCGCTGACCAGCAGGCCGGCGTCGGCCAGGCTCACGCCCAGGTCGGCGGCGACTTCGGGCAGCAGGCCCATGATGATGAATTCGCTGCTGCCGACGACGAAGCCGCCGAGAGCGAGGGCCAGCAGGGGTAGGGAGAGCAGGGTACTGGGGTGCATGAACGATCCGGAAAACGACGCCGCCGCACGAAGGAATGACGTCCTCGCGCGGGAGCTGGTGTAGGGCAGGAAGGCGGCGATTATGCCTTAACTGCCTCTGGATTGGTCGCGTTCAGGCGCTTTCCCTGACCACCAGCGTGAATTGCAGCAGATTCAGGCGCTGCGGTTCGCCGTCCGCTTCCACTGCGCCAAGGCTCTGCAGCACGCGCAGGGCGGCGATCTCGCCGATCTCGCGGGCCGGTGGGCGCACGGTGGTCAGGCTGGGCAGCAGCATCTCGGCGAAGGGGTAGTCGCCGAAGCCGATCACTGCGCAGTCCTCGGGAATCTTCAGGCCGGCGCGCTGGCCGGCGAGCAGGGCGCCGGCGGCCAGGTTGTCGTTGGCGAAGACGATGGCGTCCGGGCGCGGGCTGCGCTTCATCAATGCGTCCATCGCCTGCTTGCCGGCCTCGAACGGCTTGGCGTCGGCCGTGGGCACGAACACCCAGGGTTCCAGCCCGGCTTCGCGCAGGGTGGCGGCATAGCCGTCGCGGCGCTCCAGGGCGCTGAGGTCGCCGGCGGCGCTGTTCTGCACGAAGGCGATGCGCTGGTAACCCTGCTGCAGCAGATGGCGGGTGGCGGTCACGCCCACCTCGTAATGCAGGAAGCCGACCTGCAGCGGCGCGCGTTCGGGGCAGTAGTCCCAGATCTCCACCACCGGGATGTCGGCGTCGGCCAGCATCTTTTCGGTGCCGGCGCTGTGGAAGTGGCTGGTGACCACCAGCGCCGCCGGCGACCAGCCGAGGAAGGCGCGCACGGCGCTTTCTTCCTGCTCCTCGGAAAAGTAACTGGAGGCCAGCAGCAGCTGGTAGCCGTGCTTGGCCAGGGTGTCGCTGAAGCCCTGGATGGTGGCGGCGAAGATCGGCCCGGAGATGTTCGGGATGACCATGCCGACGATGCGCCCGCGCGCCGACGCCAGGCCGCCGGCCACCAGGTTGGGCACGTAGCCGAGTTCGGTCACCGCCGCCTGGATGCGCTCGCGCAACTCGCCGGACACCTGTTCCGGCTGGTTGAAGAAACGCGACACGCTGATCGCCGAAACGCCGGCATGGCTGGCCACCTGGTTGAGGGTGACGCGTCCTGCACCACGGCGTTTGCGCGGGGATTCCTTGTTGCTGCTCACGGCGACCACGAGTCCATTTCAGCTACGAAAGCGGATCACCATACTGCATTTGTTAGCGCTAACAAATACTTGCGTGGCGGACTCAGGAAATTTCATTTATGGAATATAAAAGTAATTTTTAATTATTTGACGATCTATTAGGTTCGCTTTGATACTGGCGATGTTAGCGCTAACAAGCGCTCATGCGCCGACCTTCACTGCCACTCGCACGAGCGAGACCAGACCGGTTACGGCGACCGAGAAAGGCCCCATAGCGGGCTCCGTCTGGTTCAACAGGGCAGAGAAGTAGATGCATATCGAGAATTCCCAGGTTTCCCCATTCCGCCTGCGCCGCACGCCGCTGGCCAGTGCCGTGTTGCTGGCCGTGCTCGGCCAGCCTGCGTTCGCCGCCGAGGCGCCCACCACCGAGCAGGCCACTACCCTCGGTACCGTGACAGTGACCGCCACCCGCCGCGAGGCTTCGCTGCAGGAAGTGCCGGTGGCGGTGTCGGTGATCGACGGCGAGCAGCTCGAGCGCGGCAACCGCAACAACGTCGCCGCCATCGTCCAGGAGGTACCGACGCTGAACTACCGCGCCGGCGCCTCGAACAAGGACACCTCGCTGTTCATCCGCGGCGTGGGCACCATCTCCACCTCGCCGGGCGTAGAGCCGACCGTGGCCACCGTGGTCGACGGCGTTGTGTTCGGCCGTCCGGGCCAGTCCACCCTGGACCTGCTCGACCTGCAGCGCATCGAAGTGCTGCGCGGCCCGCAAGGCACCCTGTTCGGCAAGAACGCCTCGGCCGGTGTGCTCAACGTGGTCAGCAAGGATGCGCCGGAAGAGACCAGCGGCTACGTCGACTACTCGCACTTCGGCGGCGGCAACGAGAACCGCCTGCGCTTCGGTATCGGCGGGCGCCTGACCGACACCCTCAAGGGCTCGCTGAGCACCCTGTGGGGCGACTACGACGGCAACGTCGAGAACGTCTACAACGGCCACGACGTCAACGGCTACGAGCGCAAGGGCGTGCGCGGCAAGCTGGAGTTCGAGCCGAACGAGGACTTCAAATTCACCCTGATCGGCGACTACATGGATGGCGAGGACACCCTGCCCAGCGGGGTGATCAGCTCCAGCGGCGCGGCCTTCGCCAATGTACTGCGCCCGGTGGCGGTGAGCGCTCACAACCGCAAGATCAACAGCGACTACAAGACCCACGTCGAGGACACCAACACCGGCCTGTCCGGCCAGGCCGACTGGCAGCTGGGCGACTTCACCCTGACCTCGATCACCGCCTGGCGCGGCTGGGACAACACCCAGTACCAGGACGGCGACCGCAGCGCCCAGCTGCCACTGACCGCTTCCCACGACAAGGGCGAGGTGGACTACGACCAGTACTCGCAGGAGTTTCGCCTGACCTCGCCCAAGGGCGAGTTCAACGAGTACGTGCTCGGCGCCTACTACTTCCACGGCAAGTCCGACGAGATCTACCAGCGCTGGTCGACCAACGCCGGCGTGCTCAACCACGGCCGCGCCGACTACAGCGTGACCAACGACAGCGTGGCGCTGTTCGGCGAGAACACCTTCAACTTCACCGACGACTTCCGCGCGCTGCTCGGCCTGCGCTGGACCCACGACGACCTGGAATACGACCATCGCCGGGTGTCCACCTCGGCCACCGCGGTCACCGGCATCCAGCCGTCGACCAGCAGCTCCGGCTCGGTGGATGAAGACGGCTTCAGCGGTCGCACCGGCCTGCAGTACGACTTCACCGACAACCTCACCGGCTACGTGACCTACTCGCGCGGCTACAAGGGCCCGGCCTACAACACCTTCTTCAACATGCAGCCGCGCGACACCGAGGCGCTCAAGCCGGAGACCTCCGACTCCTACGAGGTGGGCCTCAAGAGCACGGCCTGGAACAACCGCCTGACCGCCAACCTGGCCGTGTTCCACACCGACTACGACGACTACCAGGCCAACTTCTTCGACACCGTGGCCAACCAGGTGGTGACCCGCCTGATCAACGCCGGCAGCGTGAAGACCCAGGGCGTCGAGCTGGATGCCAGCCTGCAGGCCACCAGCCAGCTCAAGTTCTCGGCCTCGCTGGCCTACACCAAGGCGCGCGTCGACCACTTCAACTGCCCGGTGGGCGCCGCAGCCACCTGCGATATCGACGGCGGCCGCCTGCCGTTCACCCCGGACTGGAAGAGCTACGTGCGCGCCGACTACAGCATCCCGCTGGACAACGGCCTGGATGTGGAGCTGAGCACCGATTACAGCTGGCAGGACGAGGTGCAGTTCAGCCTCGACCAGAACCCGGACACGGTGCAGGGCGCCTACGGCATCTGGAACGCCAGCATCGCCCTGGCCGACTACAACGACGGCTGGCGCGTGGCCCTGCTCGGCAAGAACCTGGCCGACAAGTCCTACTCCCAGGCCCTGGCCAGCGGTGGCAGCTACATCTACCGCGCGGTGCCGCGTGACGACCAGCGCTACTTCGGCGTGCAGCTGCGCAAGGACTTCTGATCGAGGCCTTGCGTGCCCATCCACCCGCGCCGCCGCAGAGCGGCCGGGTGGCCTGCAAAGCCTACGTAAGGAACCCATTCGATGAGCGATTCTCCCCGTCAACTCAGCCTCGGCGCCTTCCTCATGGCCGGCGGCCACCACATCGCCGCCTGGCGCCACCCGGACGTGGTGGCCAACCCGCTGGACTTCGGCCAGTACCGCCGCGCTGCGCAGATCGCCGAGGCGGCCAAGTTCGATGCGCTGTTCGTCGCCGATAGCGTCGCCGCGTCCACCGATGCCATCGCCAGTCACACCTCGCGCTCGGTGTACTTCGAGCCGCTGACCCTGCTCTCGGCGCTGTCCGCCATCACCGAGCGCATCGGCCTGGTGAGCACGGTGACCACCAGCTACAACGAGCCGTACCACGTGGCGCGCAAGTTCGCCTCGCTGGACCACCTCTCCGGTGGCCGCGCCGGCTGGAATCTGGTGACCTCGGACGCCGCCGCCGAGGCCTTCAACTTCGGCCGCGACGCGCACATCCCGCATGCCGAACGCTACTCGCGGGCCCGTGAATTCCACCAGGTGGTGCGCGGCCTGTGGGACAGCTGGGCGGACGACGCCTTCGTCCACGACCAGGCCAGCGGCCAGTTCTACGACCCGGCCAAGCTGAAGGTGTTGAATCACCACGGCGAGCACTTCCGCGTGCAGGGTCCGCTCAACGTCGCCCGCTCGCCCCAGGGCCGGCCGGTGGTGGTGCAGGCCGGTTCCTCGGAGACCGGCCGCGAGCTGGCCGCCGAAACCGCCGAGGTGGTGTTCACCGCGCAAACCTCGCTGGCCAAGGCCCAGGCCTTCTACGCCGACCTCAAGGGCCGCCTGGCCAAGTACGGGCGCGGCGAGGACGAACTGAAGATCATGCCCGGCGTGTTCATCGTGGTCGGCGCCAGCGAGGCCGAGGCCCGCGAGAAGTTCGAGCAGTTCCAGGAGCTGGTCGAGCCGGAAGTGGGCGTGGCCCTGCTCGGACGCATGCTCGGCAACTTCGACCTGTCCGGCTACCCGCTGGACGGCCCGTTGCCGGAACTGCCGCTGACCGAGAACGGCCAGCAGAGCCGGCAGAAGCTGCTCACCGAACTGGCCGGCAGCGAGCAGCTGACCCTGGCCCAGCTCGGCCGGCGCATCGCCGGTGGGCGTGGCCACCACAGCCTGATCGGTACGCCGACGCAGATCGCCGACGAGCTGCAGGCCTGGTTCGAGGGCCGTGGCGCCGACGGTTTCAACGTGCTGGTGCCACACCTGCCGCTGGGCCTGGAAGACGTCGCCACCCAGGTGGTGCCCGAGCTGCAACGGCGTGGCCTGTTCCGTACGGAATACCGTGGCCGCACCCTACGCGAGCACCTTGGTTTGCCATATCCGCGCAATCCCTTCTTCACCTGATCCGGTCGGGCGGGGCGGCTGCACGTCGCCTCGCCGACTGCCGCAAGGAGTTCCATGAGCTACATCCCCGCCGCCAACCGCTACCAACGCATTCCCTATCGCCGTGTCGGTCGCAGCGGCCTGCTGCTGCCGGCCCTGTCCCTGGGCCTGTGGCACAACTTCGGCGACGCCACGCCGATCGACACCCAGCGCGCGCTGCTGCGCACCGCCTTCGACCTGGGCATCACCCACTTCGACCTGGCCAACAACTACGGCCCGCCCTATGGCAGTGCCGAAAGCAACTTCGGTCGCCTGCTGCAGGAAGACTTCAAGGCCCACCGCGACGAGCTGATCATCTCGACCAAGGCTGGCTGGGACATGTGGCCGGGGCCGTACGGGCAGGGCGGCAGCTCGCGCAAATACCTGATCTCCAGCCTCGACCAGAGCCTGCAGCGCCTGGGCCTGGACTACGTGGACATCTTCTACTCGCACCGCTTCGACGCCGACACGCCGCTGGAGGAGACCGCCATCGCCCTGGCCGACATCGTCCGCCAGGGCAAGGCGCTGTATGTCGGCATCTCCTCCTACTCGGCGGGCAAGACCCGCGAGATCGCCGCGCTGCTGCGCGAGCTGAAGGTGCCGCTGCTGATTCACCAGCCGGCCTACAACCTGTTCAACCGCTGGATCGAGAAGGACCTGCTCGACACCACCGACGAGCTGGGCGCCGGCGTCATCGTGTTCACCGCGCTGGCCCAGGGCCTGCTCAGCGACAAGTACCTCAATGGCATCCCGCAGGACGCGAGGGTCAACCGCCCGGGCGGTGCCTCGCTGCGCCCTGAGCATCTGTCCGAAGCCAACATCGCCCGCGCCCGCGCGCTCAACGAGATCGCCGCGCGCCGTGGGCAGAGCCTGGCGCAACTGGCGCTGGCCTGGACCCTGCGCAATACGCGAGTCAGCTCGGCGCTGATCGGCGCCAGCAATCCTGCGCAGATCATCGAGAACGTCGCCGCGCTGGACAACCTGGCCTTCAGCGCCGAGGAACTGGCCGAGATCGACCGCCATGCGGTGGAGGGCGGCATCAACCTCTGGGAAAAACCGTCCACCGACTGGGAGTGAGCATGAACAGCATTCGATTCGGCGCCGCCTTGCTGGCGCTGCTGGCCTTCTCCGGCCTGGCCCGTGCGGCCGACCCCGAGGTATTGCGCATCGGCTTCCAGAAGGGCTCCACCAGCCTGGTGCTGGCCAAGGAGCACGGCATGCTGGAGCAGCGCTTCCCCGATGTGCGCGTGCAGTGGATTGAGTTTCCCGCCGGGCCGCAGATGCTCGAGGCGCTGAATATCGGCAGCCTGGATGTCGGCTCCACCGGCGATATCCCGCCGCTGTTCGCCCAGGCCGCCGGCGCCGACCTGCTGTACATCGGCGCCGAGCCGCCCAAGCCGCAGGCCGAGGTGATCCTGGTGGCCAAGGACAGCCCGCTGCAGTCGGTGGCCGAGCTCAAGGGCAAGCGCGTGGCGCTGCAGAAGGGCTCCAGCGCGCACAACCTGGTGCTGCGTGCGCTGGCCCGTGAAGGTTTGACGTTCGCCGACATCCAGCCGATCTACCTGCCACCAGCCGACGCCCGCGCCGCCTTCGAGCGTGGCGCCGTGGACGCCTGGGCGATCTGGGATCCGTTCTACTCGGCCATCGAGCTGGAAGGCCGCGCACGCCTGCTGGCCAATGGTGAGGGTCTCGGCCTGAGCGGGCCCTTCGTGCTGGCCGCCCGGCCATTTGCCGAGGCCAACCCACAGTTCCTCCCCGAACTGCTCGCCGAGCTGAACCGTGCCGAAGCGCTCACCCGCAGCGACGAGGCCGCCAGCATCGCAGTGCTGGCCAAGGTCACCGGCCTCAGCCAGGTGGTGATCGCGCGGGCTTTCAGCCACCGTCCGCCGTCGCTGATCGGCCCGGTTACCGTCGAGATCGTGGAGGCTCAGCAGAAGACTGCCGATCTGTTCTTCGAGAATCGGCTGCTGCCACGCAGACTCGATATCACCGAATCCGTGCCTATAGCGCGTTGAAGGTCATGTGGTTCGAAAGGGGGTAGTGCGGGGAGAGAACGGGTGCGGTTGTTGCGGGCGAGTGAAGAAGTGGGTGCAACCGGCACCGTCAGGTCTTTTGGGCCTGGCGGTGCCGGTTGCTCGGACGATCAGAACTCGTGGTCTGCAGTGTCCGGGTTGAGGTCGCTGATGCCCAGTACGGCAGAAGCCTTCTCGATGGCCCCGGTCTGCTTGACGAGCGCGGCGATGGCATCACGTACCTTCTGCTGGCCGTCGGCGTTGTCGGCAGCGATCAACTGGTCGAAGTGCACGTTGTCCTTCTCGGCGCTGTCGACCAGCACCTGCAGCTTGGCTTCGGTGGCTTCCAGGTCGGCCTTGAGGGTGGTGTCGGCTTGGGCGTCCAGTTTGGCGACCAGCGAGGACAGGCTCGGGCCGGTCAGGGTGGTGCCGTCTACCTTCTTGTATTCGCCCAGGTAGATGTTGCGAATGCCTTTGCCATTGTAGAAGTGCGAGTTGTGGGTGTTGTCGCTGAAGCAGTCATGCTCGTCTTCGGTGGAGTTGGCCTCCAGGGCGACTTTCATGCGCTCGCCGGCCAGCTCGCCGAGGGACAGGCTGCCCATGCCGAACAGCATTTTGCGCAGGCCGCTCTCGGCCGGCTCGGCCTCCAGTTTGGCGCGGTAGTTATCGGCGACGCCGGCTTTCCATTGACCGACCATCTCGTCCAGGTCGGCGACCAGCAGATCGGTAGCGGCTTTCAGATAGGTGCGGCGACGCTCGTTGTGGTCGCCGGTGGCGCCTTCACCTACCAGGTAGTCGGTGTACGGACGCGCGCCGGCACCCGGGTTGGTACCGTTCAGGTCCTGACCCCAGAGCAGGAATTCGATGGCGTGGTAGCCGGTGGCGACGTTGGCTTCGGAACCGCCCAGCTCGTTCAGCTCGGCTAGTTTCTCGCCAGTGATCTCGGTGACGTCGATCTTGTCCTCGCCAACCTGGATTTCAGTGTTGGCGATGATGTTGGCACTGGCGCCCGGGTTGCCCAGCGCGTGCTGGTAGTCCTTGGCGACATAGTCGATCAGGCCTTCGTCCAGCGGCCAGGCATTCAGCTGGCCTTCCCAGTCATCGACCACGGCGTTGCCGAAGCGGAACACCTCGGTCTGCATGTAGGGAACGCGTGCAGCCAACCAGGCTTCCTTGGCGGCTTTCAGGGTCTCTTCGCTCGGGCTGGCCAGGAAGGCATCGACGGCGCTCTGCAGGCTCTTGCCAGTGCTGGCGGCATCGTTGAACACAGCGGAAGCGAGTTCGGCGTAGTGGGCAACCACGGCCTTGGCGGCGGCTTCCTCTACCTTGGCCGGGGCGGCGGCGCTGGTGGTGGCCGCGGCCGGAGCAGCCGCTTGCGGTGCAGCGGCCTCTTTCTTGTCTTCGCCGCAGCCGGCGAGGGAAATGGCAAGAGCCAGCAGGCTGGCGGTAGCCAGGGGCATGCGAGTCATGGCGGAGTCCTTTGCTTCTAGTGTTGGAAGGCGGGAAAACCGCTCAATGATGCGAAAGATTTTCATTAAATGCAAAGGCGTTTTCCGTTCGTCGCCCTTGTAGACGTGAGGCATGGTGTCGCTAGAATGCCGGCAATTCACAAGGAGTGTTGTCCATGAGCCTTACTGCCGTCGCCATTCTCGTCGCCCTGTTTCTACTCGCCGCCTGGGGCGTGGTTCTCTACAACGGACTGGTGCGCCTCAAGCACGGCGTGAGCAAGGCCTGGTCGAACATCGATGTGTTGCTCAAGCAGCGTCATGACGAGTTGCCCAAGCTGGTGGAGACCTGCAAGCAGTACATGCAGCACGAGCGCACGACGCTGGAGCGGGTTGTCGCGGCACGCAGCGCCGTGGCCAGTGCTCGCGAGCAGCATGATGTGGGCGCCCTGGGCAAGGCCGAGAGCAGCTTGCGTGCCGGCCTAGGCCAGCTGTTTGCCCTGGCCGAGAACTACCCCGACCTCAAGGCCAATGACAGCTTCCAGCATCTGCAGCAGCGCATCTCCGGGCTGGAAAACGCCATTGCAGATCGCCGCGAGCTGTACAACGAGGCGGTCAATCTGAACAACGTGCGCATCGAGCAGTTCCCCGATGTGATCCTGGCGCGGATGTTCGCCTTCAAGGAGGCCGAACTGCTGCAGTTCAGTGAGGAAGAGAAAGCCGACGTCGATCTCAAGTCGCTGTTCAACTGAGATGGATGTCGGTGGTCTGGCCATCAGCATGGCCTTCAGCCTCGGAGCATGCGCCGGTGGTGGCTGGTGGTGCATCAAGCGTCTGTCCGAAGCTCGCTTCCTGCTCAATACGCCGACCTCGAAGATCCGCTCCGCAGCCCAGGGCTATGTCGAACTCTACGGTGTATTGCACGCGCTGGACGAGGGCGAGGTGCGGGCGCCGCTGAGTGGTAACTCGTGCCTGTGGTGGCGTTTCAAGGTCGAGGAGTACAGCGAGGAGGGCAAGCGCCGCTCCTGGCGCGTACTCGAGAGTGGCACCAGTGAGGCCTGGCTGCGCCTGCGCGATGCCACCGGCGAGTGCCTGGTCAATCCGCGAGGCGCGGAGGTGCGGACGGTCGTCCGCGAGGTCTGGTACGGCAGCGAGCGGCGGCCAATGGGCAACCCCAACGGGCCGAGCCTAGGGTTGGTCGGTATGTTGATCGGCGGCAATGGCCACTACCGCTATACAGAGGAGCGTTTGCAGGTTGGACAGCCGCTCTATGCCATCGGCGACTTCCGCACCATGGGTGGCGCCGAGGTGTTCGATCTGGCACTGGCGCAAGGCGCCGTGGTGCGGGAGTGGAAAAGTGACTTTGCCGGCATGCTGCAGCGCTTCGATGCCAATGGCGATGGTCAGTTGGACCCGGCCGAATGGGAGCGTATGCGGGAGTCGGCGAGGGCCGAGGCTCAGCGCCGGCACGCCAGTCGCGGCGAGGTGCCGGTGCACCACCAGCTGCGCAGACCGGGGGAGTCCTATCCGTTCATCCTCTCCAATCATGGCGAGGATGAAATGGCCCGGGGCTTCTACTGGCAGGCGGCTGGTGGTGCGCTGTTCTGTCTGATCGGCGCCCTGGCCACTGCCTGGCTGGTTGGCAATGTATTGCTGCCGGGGCTGGCGGGCGCCTGACGTTCACTTGCCCTGTTTGTGGACGCCCTTGGGTAGTTGCACGACCTTGCTTTCCGAATAGATGTCGTGCCAGCTGCGCTTCTCCTTGTCCCAGAGGGCCCAGAAGAAGCCTAGGCCGACGAAGAGCCACGAGCCGATGGCGATCACGAAGCGCAGCAGAGCCTGCCACAGGCTGATGGCCGAGCCGTCGGTATTCTGGATGCGCAGACCCCAGGCCTGCATACCGAGGGTCTGGCCATTGTGCGTCCAGAACTTGGCGAAGAAACCGAACAGACTGAGCAGCACCAGGCTGGCCAGCATGGGGTCGTTGTCCAAGGCACCAGCTTCTGACATTTCCAGCAGGCGTTCGCTGCCATATATCAGCCGCAACAGGCCTTGTTGGTAGATCAGTCCGACCACCATGATCATTGCGACGCACAACAGGAAGTCATAGAACATCGCCGCAAAGCGACGGATCAGGCCGGCGACGGGAAAGTCACCCTCGGGGCGCAGTATGTGCTTGGGCATGGATGGCTCGGAGCAGGGGAAGACCGCGCGGATTGTACGGTCAGAAAACGTTAGGCTCAAAAAGAGGGAGCTTGCTGGCGCATCCAGGCAGCGAGAATCGCCAGATATAAAAAAGCCCCTGATGTTGCCATCAGGGGCTCTTCGTAGCTGCAGCGATTAGGCCAGAACCTGGACCTTGTCAGCTTGCATGCCTTTCTGGCCTTGCACGGCTTCGAAAGTAACTTTCTGGCCTTCTTTCAGGCTGCGGAAGCCGCTACCTTCGATAGCGCGGAAGTGCACGAACAGATCCGGACCGCTCTCGGGGGTGATGAAGCCGAAGCCCTTCTCGTCGTTGAACCATTTGACGGTGCCGGTTTGACGATTCGACATTGTCTTATTTCCTTGAAACTAGAGTTGATGACAGCCTCCCGGCATATGGCGCGAGAGGGCTGGAACTGGTTGCAGAGAGTAAGAGAAGTCGAGCGGGATGTAGCGGATCTAGGATCTACTGCACCAGGTCACGATTCAAGGCGACCCAAGCAAACACAGTTGACCCACTCTAGCTAACTCAAATGAATTTGCCAACCCCCCTGAAACAGCTGATTCCAGAGGCTTTGCAGGCAATTTGAGGGGGGAGGAAAATATCGTGGTGCCCCGGGAGAGACTCGAACTCTCACTCCTTTCGAAAACGGATTTTGAATCCGCCGCGTCTACCGATTCCGCCACCGAGGCACGATGGGCGCGCAGTATAGGGAGACGCCGGGAGGCGGTCAATTGGGTCGCCGTTCTGCCATCTGAGCTTACAAATTCCTCGACCGCTACCGATAAGTCCGGTAAATCAAGATGTTAGGCTTTTATATCGATTTTCAGGGCGGCTATAGAGCGCCGTTGGGGGCGGTTTACGCAGGGGAGGGACGCCGCGATGCATGCCATCAGTTTCATCCAGGATCTGGCCGTGATCATGCTGGTCGCCGGCGTGGTGACCATTCTCTTCCATCGCATGCGCCAGCCTGTAGTGCTCGGATACATTCTCGCGGGCTTCATCATTGGTCCGCATACACCGCCCTTCGGCCTGATCCATGAGGAAGAGACGATCAAGATTCTCGCCGAGCTCGGTGTGATCTTCCTGATGTTCTTCCTGGGTCTCGAATTCAGCCTGCGCAAGCTGTTCAACGTCGGCTCAACGGCCTTTATCGCGGCGTCGCTGGAAATCGGCCTGATGCTCTGGATCGGCTACGAGATTGGCAGCTTCTTCGGTTGGAGCAAAATGGATTCGCTGTTCCTTGGCGGCATCCTGGCGATTTCCTCGACCACCATCATCATCAAGGCACTCAGCGATCTGAAGCTGAAGAACGAGCGCTTCGCCCAGCTCATCTTCGGCGTGTTGATCGTCGAAGATATCCTCGGTATCGGCATCATCGCCCTGTTGTCCGGTATCGCGGTGACTGGCTCGGTGGAGACCGGCGAAGTGTTTGCCACCGTCGGCAAGCTGTCGCTGTTCATGATCGTGGCGTTGGTCATCGGTATCCTGCTGGTGCCGCGCCTGCTCGCCTATGTGGCTCGCTTCGAAAGCAACGAGATGCTGCTGGTGACCGTGCTGGGCCTGTGCTTCGGCTTCTGCCTGCTAGTGGTCAAGCTCGAGTACAGCATGGTTCTGGGCGCCTTCCTGATCGGTGCGATCATGGCAGAGTCGCGCCAGTTGCCGCAGATCGAGCGACTGGTCGAGCCGGTGCGTGACATGTTCAGCGCCATTTTCTTCGTTGCCATCGGCCTGTTGATCGATCCGAACGTTCTCGTCGAGTACGCGTTGCCGATTCTGGTGATCACCATCGCAGTGATCGTAGGCAAGGTCATTTCCTGCAGTTTAGGAGCTTTCATCGCGGGCAACGACGGTCGCACTTCCTTGCGCGTGGGCATGGGCTTGTCCCAGATCGGCGAGTTCTCCTTCATCATCGCTGCGCTGGGCATGACTCTGCAGGTCACCAGCGACTTCCTCTATCCGGTGGCGGTTGCCGTGTCGGCCATCACCACCTTGACCACGCCCTACCTGATTCGCGCCGCGGACCCTTTCTCCAACACGCTGGCGCGGCTGATGCCGGAGCGCATCGCGCGTATTTTCAATCTCTATGGTGACTGGCTGCGCAGCATCCAGCCCCAGGGGCAAAACGTCATGCTGATAGGCATGATCCGGCGCATCCTGTTGCAAGTGGGCGTCAACATCGCTCTGGTGGTGGCCTTCTTCCTTGGTGCCCGCTACTTTGCCGCGACGTTGGAGGGATACCTGGCGCCATGGGTCGAGGGAGAGAACGTCCAGCGCTCCCTGGTGTGGGGTGGTGCGCTGCTGGTGTCGCTGCCGTTCCTAGTCGCCGCCTATCGCAAGCTGAAGGCGCTGGCCATGTTGCTTGCCGAGTTGGCAGTGCGCCCGGAGAAGGCCGGTCGACACACGGTGCGGGTGCGCAAGGTTATCGCTGAGCTGATCCCGCTGTTCTCCCTGATAGTGATCATGCTGTTGCTGATGGCGCTGTCAGCCAGCATCCTGCCGACCGTCGAGGCGCTGGTGGTCATCGGCTTGGTGGCGGTCGGTGCGATTGCTTTGCTGTGGCGCTGGCTGATCCGGTTGCATTCACGGATGCAGATTGCTCTGCTGGAGACTCTGGAGCAGGACAAGCACCCGCATTAGGGGTTGGGGTATGTGCTGGGCTGGAAGGTGGATATGCCGGTCCGGCGCCCTGCCGTCGGCCGGTGCGTGGCTCGCACGCGCGCTTTCCGGTAAGCTCTGCGCCCCCTGCGAGACTGACCCCATGCGTGTTGCCGACTTCCATTTCGACCTACCCGACGACTTGATCGCGCGCCATCCACTGGCCGAGCGCAGCTCCAGCCGCCTGCTGGTGCTGGACGGCGAGAGTGGTACGCTGGCCCATCGGCAGTTCGCCGACCTGCTTGGATACCTGCGTCCTGGCGACCTGATGGTGTTCAACGACACCCGGGTAATCCCGGCGCGCCTATTCGGCCAGAAGGCCTCCGGCGGCAAGCTGGAGATCCTGGTCGAACGTGTGCTGGACAGCCATCGCGTGCTGGCCCACGTGCGTTCGAGCAAGTCGCCCAAGCCGGGCTCGCTGATCCATATAGAAGGTGGCGGCGAGGCCGAGATGGTCGCCCGTCATGACGCGCTGTTCGAGCTGCGTTTCGCCGAAGAAGTGCTGCCGCTGCTGGATCGGGTCGGCCATATGCCGCTGCCGCCCTACATCGACCGCGCCGACGAGGCTGCCGACCGCGAGCGCTACCAGACCGTTTACTCTGATCGCGACAAGGCCGGTGCCGTTGCCGCGCCGACCGCCGGGCTGCACTTCGACGACGCGTTGCTGGCGGCGATCCGTGAGAAAGGCATCGAGACCGTCTTCGTCACCCTGCATGTGGGTGCTGGCACCTTCCAGCCGGTGCGGGTCGAGCGCATCGAAGATCACCACATGCACCGCGAGTGGCTGCAGGTCGGCCAGGACGTGGTTGACGCCGTTGCCGCCTGCCGTACCCGTGGCGGGCGAGTGATCGCCGTCGGCACCACCAGCGTGCGTTCGCTGGAGAGCGCCGCCCGCGATGGCGAGCTGAAGGCTTTCAGTGGCGACACCGATATCTTTCTCTACCCGGGCAAGCGTTTCCATGTGGTCGATGCCCTGGTCACCAACTTCCACCTGCCGGAGTCGACCCTGCTGATGCTGGTCTCGGCCTTTGCCGGTTACCCGCAGACCATGGCCGCCTATGCCGCGGCCGTGGAGCAGCAGTACCGCTTCTTCAGCTACGGTGATGCCATGTTCATCACCCGCAATCCCGACCCGCGCGGTCCCGAGGAGACCCCATGAGCCATATGTCCTTCGAGCTGCTGACCACCGACGGCCGTGCCCGTCGCGGCCGCCTGACCTTCCCTCGTGGCGTGGTGGAGACCCCGGCCTTCATGCCGGTGGGTACCTACGGCACGGTCAAGGGCATGCTGCCGCGCGATGTCGGCGACATCGGTGCACAGATCATCCTCGGCAACACCTTCCACCTGTGGCTGCGCCCGGGCACCGAGGTGATCAAAAAGCACGGCGACCTGCACGACTTCATGCAGTGGCAGGGGCCGATCCTTACCGACTCCGGCGGCTTCCAGGTGTTCAGCCTGGGCGCCATGCGCAAAATCAAGGAGGAGGGCGTGTACTTCTCCTCGCCGGTGGACGGCGCCAAGGTGTTCATGGGCCCCGAAGAGTCGATGCAGGTCCAGCGCGACCTGGGTTCGGACATCGTGATGATCTTCGACGAATGCACGCCGTACCCGGCCGACTTCGATGTGGCCAAGCGCTCCATGGAGCTGTCGCTGCGCTGGGCCAGGCGCTCGAAGAACGCCCACGAGGGCAACCCCTCGGCACTGTTCGGCATCGTCCAGGGCGGCATGCACGAAGAGCTGCGCATGCGCTCGCTGGAAGGTCTGTGCGAGATCGGCTTCGACGGCCTGGCTATCGGCGGTCTGTCGGTCGGCGAGCCGAAGGAAGAGATGATCCGCGTGCTGGACTTCCTGCCACCACAGCTGCCGGCCGACAAGCCGCGCTACCTGATGGGCGTGGGCAAGCCGGAGGACCTGGTCGAAGGCGTGCGCCGCGGTGTGGACATGTTCGACTGCGTAATGCCGACGCGCAACGCGCGCAACGGCCATCTGTTCACCGACAGCGGCGTGATCAAGATCCGCAACGCCATGCACAAGCTCGACGACTCACCGCTGGATCCGGCTTGTGACTGCTACACCTGCAAGCACTTCTCCCGTGCTTACCTCCACCATCTGGACAAGTGCGGCGAAATGCTGGGAAGCATGCTGAATACCATCCACAACTTGCGTCATTACCAGCGTCTGATGGCTGGTTTGCGCGAGGCAATTCAACAGGGTACATTGGCCGCCTTTGTCGATGCCTTCTACGCCCGGCGCGGCCTGCCAACGCCGCCACTGGAGCCCTGACAGTGGCCGGGCGGTTGAAATCCACCGCTTCGCCTCCATCTATGCGCGATGGCCGACAACAGCCGGCCAACCAGATAACAACAGTTTCAAGACCTCGAAATAGGAGTTTTCCATGAGCTTTCTGATTCCCGCCGCCTATGCCGATGCCGCCGCGCCGGCCGCTGCCGCCGGCCCCGCCGGTACCGGCTTCGAGTGGGTGTTCCTGATCGGCTTCCTGGTCATCTTCTATCTGATGATCTGGCGTCCCCAGGCCAAGCGCGCCAAGGAGCACAAGAATCTGCTCGGCGGCCTGCAGAAGGGCGACGAGGTCGTGACCAGCGGCGGCATTGTCGGCAAGGTCACCAAGGTTACCGATGACTTTGTGGTGGTCGAGATTGCCGACAACGTCGAGCTGAAGTTCCAGAAGCAGGCCATCGCGGCAACTCTGCCAAAGGGCACTCTGAAGTCCATCTAACGATTCATTTTCAGTCATAACGGGGCGCTTCAGGCGCCCCGTGTCATAACGGGCGGCGTCATGCTCAATAAATACCCTTTGTGGAAGTACCTGCTGATCATGGCCGTTCTGGTCATCGGCTTAATCTATTCCGCGCCCAATCTGTACCCGGATGATCCGGCCATTCAGATCAGTGGTGCCAGCTCCGCCCTCGAGATCGGCCAGGCTGATCTCGAGCGTGTTAGCAAGGCGCTTGACGAGGCTGGCATCCAGGTCAAGGCGACAAGCCTGACCGGGCAGGGCAAGGGCGGCCTGATCCGCCTGTTCAAGCTCGGGGATCAACTGCCGGCCAAGGAGCTGGTGCGCCGCGCGCTCGGTGACGACTATGTGGTTGCTCTGAACCTGGCTCCGACTACTCCGCAGTGGCTGCGTAGTCTGGGCGCAGGCCCGATGAAGCTGGGTCTCGACCTGTCCGGTGGTGTGCACTTCCTGCTGGAAGTGGACATGGACAAGGCCATGGATGCCCGCCTCAAGGTCTACGAGAGCGAGATCAAGAGCCTGCTACGCAAGGAGCGGATACGTTACCGCAGCCTGCCGCAGCAAGACGGCGCCATCCAGCTTGGTTTCTCGGAGAGCGACTCGCTGGACAAGGCGCGTGCGCTGATCACCAAGAACTTCAACGATTTCGACATGACGGCCGTGGATCGCAACGGCCTGTCCGTCTTGCGCCTGCCGCTCTCGGAAGCCAAGCGCAGCGAGATTCGCGAATACTCCATCAAGCAGAACCTCACAACCGTCCGCAATCGGGTTAACGAACTGGGCGTGGCCGAGCCTCTGGTGCAGCGCCAGGGCGCCAACCGCATCGTGGTCGAGCTGCCAGGCGTGCAGGATACTGCCGAGGCCAAGCGTATCCTCGGCAAGACCGCCAACCTGGAATTCCGCCTGCAGGCCGAGCCGGATGCTGCTCGTGCCTCCACCGAGCCCTTCGAGTTCCGTGAGTCCGGTCGCCCGGCCGTAGCCCTGGAGCGCAGCCTGATCATCACTGGTGATCAGGTCACCGATGCCCAGGCCAGCTATGACGAGAATGGTCGACCGCAGGTGAACATCCGTCTCGATGGCCACGGCGGCGAGCTGATGAACCGCGCAACCCGCAATAACGTGGGTCGCAGCATGGCGGTGATCTTCATCGAGCAGAAGCCGGTGACCCACTACGTCAAGCAGATGATTGACGGCGTCGAGAAGGAAGTGGCGGTCTCCACCTTCAAGGAAGAGAAGAAGATCATCAGTCTGGCGACCATCCAGTCGGCGCTGGGTAGTCAGTTCCGCATCACCGGTCTGGACGGCAAGGGCGAATCCTCCGAGCTGGCCCTGCTGCTCCGTGCGGGCGGCCTGGCTGCGCCGATGTACTTCGCCGAGGAACGCACCATCGGCCCGAGCTTGGGTGCCGAGAACATCGCCAAGGGCATCGACTCCACTTGGTGGGCGCTGGTCTTCGTGTCGATCTTCGTGATCCTGATCTACAAGTTCTTCGGTGTGCTGGCAACCGTTGCGCTGGCCTTCAACCTGGTGTTGCTGGTCGGTCTGATGTCGGTGATCGGCGCGACGCTTACGTTGCCGGGCATCGCCGGTATCGTGCTGACGCTGGGCATGGCGGTTGACGCCAACGTGCTGATCTACTCGCGCATACGCGAGGAGCTCAACAACGGCATGGCGGTGCAGCGGGCCATTCATGAGGGCTTCGATCGTGCGTACTCCGCCATTATCGACAGTAACCTCACCACGCTCCTGGTGGGTGGCATCCTGTTTGCCCTAGGCACTGGTCCGGTCAAGGGGTTTGCGGTCACCATGTCGCTGGGCATCCTGACCTCGATGTTCACCGCGATCATGTTCACCCGCGGCATGGTCAACCTGATTTTCGGTGGCCGTAACTTCAAGAAGCTGTGGATCTGAGGACAGGCCATGATCAAGAAAACCATTCGTTTCATGGCGATCCGCAATATTGCGTTCGCCATTACTGTCCTGTTGACCCTCATCGGCTTTGGCGCCCTGTTTTCCAAAGGTCTGAACTTTGGTCTGGACTTCACCGGCGGTACGCTGATCGAGCTGCAGTACGAGAAGCCTGCCGACCTCGAGGCCATCAAGCGCGAGCTTGGTCAGGCGGGATATGCCGACGCTGTCGTGCAGAGTTTCGGCGCGACCACGGATGTGCTGGTGCGTTTGGCTGGTGATGACCCGCAACTCGGTCGGCAGGTAGCGGATGCGCTGCAAAAGATCGATCCGGATAGTCAGTTCGAGTTGAAGCGTGTCGAGTTCGTTGGGCCTCAGGTGGGTGAGGAGCTGCGTGATCAGGGTGGCCTGGCCATGCTGCTGGCGCTTGCTGGCATCCTGCTCTACCTCGCCTTCCGCTTTCAGTGGAAGTTCGGGGTCGGTGCGGTTGCGTCTCTGTTCCACGATACGGTGCTGACACTGGGTATCCTGGCATTCTTCCAGATACCGTTCGATCTCACTGTCCTGGCTGCCGTGCTGGCAATGGTCGGTTACTCGCTGAACGATACGATCATCATCTATGACCGTATCCGGGAGAACTTCCGTGTTTTGCGCAAGGCTGACCTGATCGAGAACATCGATGTTTCGGTCACCCAGACTCTGCTGCGTACCATTGCCACTTCGTTCTCGACTGCGCTGGCGCTGATCGCGCTGCTGGTATTCGGCGGTGATACTCTGGCCAACTTCGCGCTTACTCTGCTGGTAGGTGTGGTGGTGGGGACGTACTCTTCCGTATACATCGGTGCGACCGTGCTGGTATGGCTCAAGCTGACCAGCGAGGATCTGATCCCGCCGGTTGCCAGCGAAGAGGTTGATGAGCGTCCCTGAGCTCCATGTGTGTTGGTGAAAGAAGCCCGGCTATGCCGGGCTTTGTTTTTGGGGTGTGCGCTTCATCGCAGTCCTCGGCAGATCGCAGGCGGAGCGGGAACTCGTTCATCTCGCTTCGATCCAAGGCAGGGAGTAGGGCGAGAACGCCTGGCAACCGAAGTGTGTGGAGGACCCCATGAACAAGTCGATGATCGTAGGTGCGGTGCTGGGTGCGGTGGGTGTCACTGCCGGTGGCGCGGTGGCTACCTATAGCCTGGTGGGCGGCCCCCAGTACGCCGAGGTGCTGGCAGTGCAGCCGGTAAATGAAACCATCAAGACTCCCCGTGAGGTATGCAAGGACGTGGCAGTGACTCGGCAGCGTCCGGTGAAGGATCAGCATCAGATTGCAGGGACTGCGATTGGTGCGGTGGTTGGTGGCCTGCTGGGCAACCAGGTGGGCGGCGGTAATGGCAAGAAGATCGCCACTGTTGCTGGTGCTGTCGGCGGTGGCTATGCGGGCAATAAGGTGCAGGAGGGCATGCAGTCGCGTGATACCTATACCACTACCGAAACCCGCTGCAGCACGGTGACGGATACCAGCGAGAAACTGGTTGGTTATGACGTGAAATATCAGCTTGACGGCAAGATTGGCCAGGTGCGTATGGATCGTGATCCAGGCAGCCAGATCCCGGTCAATAAGCAGGGGCAGCTGGTGTTGGTGCAGCAGGCCCAGACTGCTCAGTAGGGCTAGATGAAATAAAAAAGCCGCCCTGGGGCGGCTTTTTTATTGGCAGGAATCAGCGTTTCATCGATGGGGCAAGGTGCGGCTGGATGGCAGTCAGCACGGCCTTGAAGCACTTGGTGTTGCCGGCCACGACTTGGCCCTTCTCAAGGAATTCGTGACCGCCGTTGAAGTCACTGATCAGTCCGCCCGCTTCCTGGATCAGCAGGGCGCCGGCAGCCATGTCCCATTCAGATAGGCCAAATTCCCAGAATGCGTCGTAGCGACCGGAAGCGACGTAGGCCAGGTCCAGGCTGGCTGCGCCAGCGCGGCGGATGCCGGCGGTCTGGCCAACCAGGCTGCGGAACATGCCCAGATAGTTGTCCAGATTGTCGATTTGCTCGTTACGGAACGGGAAGCCGGTGCCCAGCAGTGCACCGTCCAGGCTCTTGCGGTTGCTGACGCGAATGCGGCGGCCATTGACGGCTGCACCACGGCCGCGGCTGGCGGTGAACTCTTCCTGGCGAACTGGATCCAGCACAACGGCATGCTCCAGGCGGCCGCGATATTTGCAGGCGATGCTTACTGCGAAGTGAGGGACGCCGCGCAGGAAGTTGGTGGTGCCATCCAGCGGATCGATGATCCATTGGTAGTCGGTACCTTCGCCGGTGCCGACGATGCTGCCGCTTTCTTCACCAAGGAAGCCGTGGTTCGGGTAGGCCTTCTGCAGTGCCTGAATGATGGTCTGCTCGGCGGCACGATCGACTTCGCTGACGTAGTCGTTGGCATCCTTCTCGTTGACCGAGATGACGTCCAGGCGTTCGACGGAGCGGATGATCAGTTCGCCGGCACTGCGCGCAGCGCGCAGCGCGATATTCAGCATGGGCTGCATGGAAGGTTCACCTGGGTCGTTAAAGAAGAAAGCCGAACATTCTAGCAGACTAGCTTTTTCTATGCAGCCGGCTCGTCGCTGTGCATGGCGTTAGGCTGGGGCCTTCTGTAACATTCATGACCCTTTCGCGTCCTTGGCGGAGTCGGCATTGCTGCAGAACATTCGCGTGGTCCTGGTCAATACCAGTCATCCTGGCAATATCGGTGGCGCCGCAAGGGCCATGAAGAACATGGGCCTGTCGCGTCTGGTGCTGGTCGACCCAGAAGACTTTCCCAGTAGCGAGGCTGTGGCGCGAGCCTCCGGTGCTACCGATATTCTTGACGGCGCCATAGTGGTCGGGACGCTTGAGGAGGCGTTGGTAGGCTGCAATGTGGCGCTTGGCACTAGCGCACGTGATCGGCGCATTCCTTGGCCGCTGCTTGATCCCCGAGAGTGTGCGACTACTGCTCTGCAGCAGGTTGAGCTGGGCGGTGAGGTGGCGCTGGTGTTCGGTCGCGAGTATGCCGGTCTGACTAATGACGAACTGCAGCGCTGTCAGTTCCATGTGCATATTCCATCCAATCCTGAGTTCAGTTCGCTGAACCTGGCGGCTGCCGTGCAGGTGTTGGCTTACGAAGTGCGCATGGCCTGGTTGGCGGCCGAAGGGCAGCCGACGAAGATGAGCAAGCTGGAAACCACGGCGATGCTCAATACCCAGCCGGTGACCACGGACGAGCTGGAGCTGTTCTACGGCCACCTGGAGGGTGTGCTGGTGGAGATCGGCTTCCTTGATCCGGCCAGTCCGCGTCACCTGATGTCTCGTCTTCGTCGCCTGTATGGCCGTTCGGGCATCAGTAAGCTGGAAATGAATATCCTGCGTGGCGTCCTCACCGAAACCCAGAAGGCGGTGCGCGGAGAGTCTCACAAGCGGAGAAAAGACGATGTTTGAGCGTGTGCGCGAAGATATCCAGAGCGTTTTCCATCGCGATCCAGCGGCGCGCAACGCCTTTGAAGTGGTGACCTGCTACCCGGGTTTGCATGCTGTGTGGTTGCACCGCATTGCCCATGCCTTGTGGGCGAATGGTTGGAAGTGGCTGGCGCGGGTTGTTTCCAATTTCGGGCGCTGGATGACGGGTATAGAAATTCATCCTGGGGCAAAGATCGGGCGTCGTTTCTTCATTGATCATGGCATGGGTATCGTTATCGGCGAGACCGCCGAGATTGGCAGCGATGTCACGCTCTACCAAGGCGTAACCCTAGGGGGGACCAGTTGGAACAAGGGCAAGCGCCACCCGACGCTGGAGGATGGTGTGGTGGTTGGTGCGGGCGCCAAAGTGCTCGGGCCGTTCACGGTCGGCGCTGGTGCCAAGGTTGGCTCCAATGCCGTGGTCACCAAGGCGGTGCCAGCAGGCGCGACTGTGGTCGGCATTCCGGGGCGGATCATTGTCAAGAACGATGACGAGCAGGAAGCCAAGCGTCAGGCTATTGCGGAGAAGCTCGGTTTCGATGCCTACGGTGTCGGTCAGGACATGCCTGATCCGGTGGCGCGCGCCATTGGCCAGCTACTCGATCATTTGCATGCGGTGGATGGGCGGCTGGAGGGTATGTGCTCTGCGCTCAAGGAGTTGGGGAGCGATTACTGCGCCAAAGACCTACCGACGCTGCGTGATGAGGACTTTGCCGATGTCTGCAAGGAGCAGGGCGACAAGCCTGCTGCCTGACGACGCGTAGTCTGCTATCATTCGCGCCCCGCAGAGCCTCTATACCTGACTATTTTAATCGGTCTTATAGTTGACCTAAATAGTAGGAAAAGAGGATACTTGCGGCAACTCAGTTAATCCGTGGTGCGAAAACCATGCGTCTGACCACCAAAGGCCGCTATGCCGTCACAGCCATGCTTGATCTGGCGTTGCATGCCCAGAGCGGGCCCGTGTCACTGGCGGATATCTCTGAGCGTCAGGGTATCTCCCTGTCTTATCTGGAACAGCTGTTCGCCAAGTTGCGCCGTGGCAACTTGGTGAGTAGCGTGCGTGGCCCGGGTGGCGGTTATCAGTTGTCGCGTGATATGCGCGTGATCCAGGTCGCCCAGGTGATCGATGCGGTGAACGAATCGGTCGACGCCACACGTTGCCAAGGGATGGGCGATTGCCATTCCGGTGACACCTGTCTGACCCATCATCTGTGGTGCGACCTCAGTCAGCAGATTCATGAATTCCTCAGCGGCATCAGCTTGGCTGATCTGGTGACTCGGCGCGAAGTGCAGGAAGTCGCGCAGCGCCAGGATCAGCGCCGCAACGGCAGGACGCCGCAGCTGGACAAGATCGAAGCGTCCGCCATTGAGTGAGCAGGGCGCCTGCCTGATATAGGAGATACCTGATGAGATTGCCGATTTACCTCGATTACTCCGCCACCACTCCGGTCGATCCGCGCGTGGCGCAGAAGATGAGCGAGTGCCTGCTGGTGGATGGCAACTTTGGCAATCCGGCGTCGCGCTCCCACGTCTTTGGCTGGAAGGCCGAAGAGGCGGTTGAGAACGCTCGTCGCCAGGTGGCCGAGCTGGTCAATGCCGATCCGCGCGAAATCGTCTGGACCTCCGGTGCCACTGAGTCCGACAACCTGGCCATCAAGGGTGTCGCGCACTTCTACAGCACCAAGGGCAAGCACATTATCACCTCGAAGATCGAGCACAAGGCGGTGCTGGATACGGCGCGCCAGCTTGAGCGCGAAGGCTTCGAAGTGACCTACATCGAGCCGGGCGAAGATGGCCTGGTAACGCCGGCCATGATCGAGGCGGCGCTGCGCGAGGACACCATTCTGGTGTCGATCATGCACGTCAACAACGAGATCGGTACCGTCAACGACATCGCTGCCATCGGCGAGCTGACTCGCTCCCGCGGCGTGCTGTTCCATGTCGATGCAGCGCAGTCCACCGGCAAGGTGGAAATCGACCTGGAGAAGCTGAAGGTCGACCTGATGTCCTTCTCCGCTCACAAGACTTATGGCCCGAAAGGCGTCGGCGCGCTGTACGTGCGCCGCAAGCCGCGCGTGCGCCTGGAGGCCCAGACCCACGGTGGCGGCCACGAGCGTGGCATGCGCTCCGGCACCCTGGCCACGCACCAGTGCGTCGGCATGGGTGAGGCCTTCCGTATCGCCAAGGAAGAGATGGCGCAGGAAAACCAGCGCGTGCTGGCGCTGCGTGATCGCTTCTACAAACAGCTCGAAGGCATGGAAGAGCTGTATGTCAACGGCAGCCTGACCCAGCGCGTGCCGCACAACCTGAACCTCAGCTTCAACTACGTCGAAGGCGAGTCGCTGATCATGGCGCTCAAGGACCTGGCGGTCTCCTCCGGTTCCGCCTGTACCTCGGCCTCGCTGGAGCCTTCCTACGTGCTGCGTGCTCTGGGGCGCAACGACGAGTTGGCGCACAGTTCGATCCGCTTCACCTTCGGTCGCTTCACCACCGAGGAAGAAGTCGATTACGCGGCCAGCAAGGTGGCCGATGCGGTGAACAAGCTGCGTGATCTTTCACCGCTGTGGGACATGTTCAAAGAAGGTGTCGACATCTCCAAGGTCGAATGGCAGGCACATTGATTTTCGAGTCGCCTGTAGAGCGGCACCTGATGAGAGAGGATTTGCAACATGGCATACAGTGAAAAGGTCATTGACCATTACGAAAACCCGCGCAACGTCGGCAAGATGGACGCCGAGGATCCGAATGTCGGTACCGGCATGGTCGGCGCTCCAGCGTGCGGCGACGTGATGCGTCTGCAGATCAAGGTCAACGAGCAGGGCGTGATCGAGGACGCCAAGTTCAAGACCTACGGCTGCGGTTCGGCCATCGCCTCCAGCTCCCTCGCTACCGAGTGGATGAAGGGCAAGACCCTGGACGAGGCCGAGTCGATCAAGAACACCCAGCTGGCCGAAGAACTAGCCCTGCCGCCGGTGAAGATTCACTGCTCCGTGCTCGCCGAAGACGCCATCAAGGCTGCCGTGCACGACTACAAGCAGAAGAAAGGTCTGCTCTGATCCCTGAGGAGTCGCTATGGCCATCACCATGACTGAATCCGCCGCTCGCCACGTGCAACGCTCCATCGACGGGCGCGGCAAGGGCGAGGGCATTCGCCTGGGCGTGCGCACCACCGGCTGCTCGGGCCTGGCCTATGTGCTGGAGTTCGTCGATGAAGTCGCTGCCGAAGATCAGGTGTTCGAAAGCTTCGGTGTGAAAGTGATCATCGATCCGAAGAGCCTGGCCTATATCGACGGCACCGAGCTGGACTTCGTCCGCGAAGGCCTCAACGAAGGCTTCAAGTTCAACAACCCCAACGTACGTGGCGAATGCGGCTGCGGCGAGAGCTTCAACGTCTGAGGCTGGTTGTGGGTAGTCCCTGTCATTTTGCCCTGTTCGCCCTGCAGCCTGATTTTCGCGTGGATCAGGCGCAGCTGTCTGCGCGCTACCGCGAGCTGGCCAAGGCTGTACATCCGGATCGCTTTGCCGATTCTGGCGAGCGCGAGCAGCGCCTGGCGCTGGAGCAGTCGGCACGTCTCAACGAGGCTTACCAGACCCTAAAGAGCGCGCCGCGACGTGCGCTCTACCTGCTGGCGCTGGGCGGTCGCGAGTTGCCGCTGGAAGTGACGGTGCAGGATCCCGAATTCCTGCTCCAGCAGATGCGCTGGCGCGAAGAGCTGGAAGATCTGCAGGACAGTGCTGATCTGGCTGGCGTAGCGGTCTTCAAGAAGCGTCTGAAAACGGCTCAGGATGAGCTGGATCAAGGTTTTTCTGCCTGCTGGAGCGATGCTGCAAGACGCGAAGAGGCCGAGCGCCTGGTCCGTCGCATGCAGTTCCTCGACAAGCTGGCCCACGAAGTGCGCGATCTGGAAGAGCGCCTCGACGACTAACCCGGCGCAGCCCGCGCTGCGCGCCTGATACCTAGAGCACCATGGCCCTACTGCAGATCGCCGAGCCCGGGCAGAGCCCGCAACCCCACCAGCGCCGCCTGGCGGTGGGTATCGACCTGGGTACTACCAATTCGCTGGTCGCTGCCGTGCGCAGCGGCTTGTCCGAGCCGCTGGCCGATGCCGAGGGACGGGTGATCCTGCCGTCCGCGGTGCGTTATCACGGCGATCGCGTCGAGGTGGGGGTTGCCGCTAAGGCTGCCGCTGCCTTGGATCCGCTGAATACCGTTTTGTCGGTCAAGCGCCTGATGGGGCGGGGCGTTGCGGACATCAAGCAGCTTGGTGATCAGCTCCCCTATCGTTTCGCCGAGGGCGAGTCGCACATGCCGTTCATCGAGACGGTGCAGGGTGCTAAGAGCCCGGTGGAAGTGTCGGCGGAGATTCTCCGTGCCCTGCGCGAGCGTGCAGAGGCGGCGCTAGGTGGTGAGCTGGTCGGTGCGGTAATCACGGTGCCGGCCTATTTCGACGATGCCCAGCGCCAGGCCACCAAGGATGCGGCGCGCCTGGCCAATCTCAGCGTGTTGCGCCTGCTCAATGAGCCGACCGCCGCCGCCGTAGCCTACGGCCTGGACAAAGGTACCGAAGGTGTCGTGGCCATCTATGACCTGGGTGGCGGTACCTTCGATATTTCCGTACTGCGCCTGACTCGTGGCGTGTTCGAGGTGCTGGCCACTGGTGGCGACAGCGCTTTGGGTGGTGATGACTTCGATCATGCCATCGCCGGCTGGATCATCGAACAAGCGGATCTGTCCCATGATCTCGATCCAGCTACCCAGCGCCGTCTGCTGCAGGCGGCCTGCGCGGCTAAGGAAGCACTGACCGATACTGATAGTGTGTCAGTGGTTCACGATGACTGGTCCGGCGAGCTGAGTCGGGTGCAGTTCCAGGCGCTGATCGAGCCGATGGTTGCCCGAAGCCTCAAGGCCTGTCGCCGCGCCGTGCGCGATGCTGGCATCGAGATCGAGGAAGTCGAGGCGGTGGTCATGGTCGGTGGCTCGACCCGTGTGCCGCGCGTGCGCGAGGCAGTGGGCGAGTTGTTCGGTCGCGCGCCGCTGACCGATATCGATCCGGATCAGGTGGTGGCCATCGGTGCCGCGATCCAGGCCGATACTCTGGCCGGCAACCAGCGTGGCAATGGCGAGGAGCTGTTGCTGCTCGACGTGATTCCGCTGTCCCTGGGACTAGAGACCATGGGCGGCCTGATGGAGAAAGTCATTCCGCGCAACACCACTATCCCGGTGGCGCGGGCTCAGGATTTCACCACCTACAAGGATGGTCAGACGGCTATGGCTATTCAAGTGCTGCAGGGCGAGCGCGAGCTGGTCAAGGACTGCCGCTCCCTGGCGCGCTTCGAGCTGCGTGGCATTCCGCCGATGGTTGCCGGGGCGGCGAAGATCCGCGTGACCTTTCAGGTCGACGCTGACGGCCTGCTCAGTGTCGCCGCGCGTGAGCTGGGTTCGGGTGTCGAGGCGAGTATTCAGGTCAAGCCGTCCTACGGTCTGACCGATGGCGAGATCGCTCGCATGCTACAGGACTCCTTCCACAATGCCGGTGGCGACAAGGATGCGCGCGCCTTGCGCGAGCAACAGGTTGATGCCGAGCGTCTGCTTGAGGCTGTGCAGTCGGCACTGGATGTCGATGGCGAGCGTCTGCTTAACGAAGAAGAGCGAATGGTCATCCTGGCGAGCATGGATGAGTTGCGTGAGCTGCTGTCGACTGCCGATGTGGCGGTTCTCGAGCGGCAGATCAAGCGCCTGTCGCAGATTACCGATGCCTTTGCCGCGCGCCGGATGGATTCGACGGTGAAAGCCGCTCTGGCGGGGCGCAATCTGAATGAAATCGAGGATAACTGATGCCACAGGTCATTTTTCTGCCGCACGAGAAGTTCTGCCCTGATGGCATGGTCGTAGAAGCCGAGCCCGGCACCTCCATTCTCGATCTGGCCCATGAACACCACATCGAGATGGAAAGCGCCTGTGGCGGTGTCTGCGCCTGCACCACCTGCCATTGCATTGTTCGCGAGGGTTTCGATTCGCTGGAGGAGGCTGATGAGCTGGAGGAAGACTTCCTCGACCGGGCCTGGGGCTTGGAGCCGCAGTCGCGCCTGGCCTGTCAGGCGATCGTCGGGACTGAAGACCTGACCGTCGAGATTCCGAAGTACTCGCTCAACCATGCTGCTGAAGCGCCGCACTGATTCAAGGAGCTGTCATGAGTCTGAAATGGGCTGACGTACTGGATATCGCCATCGAACTGGCCGACAGCAAGCCGGATATTGATCCGCGCTACGTCAATTTCGTCGACCTGCACAATTGGGTGGTGGCCCTGCCGGATTTCGCCGACGATCCGCAGCGTGGCGGTGAGAAGGTGCTGGAGGCCATTCAGGCGGCCTGGATTGAAGAGCTCGACTGAGCCGCACCGCTTCAGGGCGCGGCCCTACGCATTTCCCCCTAACCCGCGTATAATTCGCGGGTTTAATTTTTCGCTTTAACTCTTTGGAGCTTCACATGGCCGTTCAACGTACTTTCTCCATCATCAAGCCTGACGCCGTTGCCAAGAACGTCGTTGGCGAAATCACCACCCGTTTCGAGAAGGCCGGCCTGCGCGTCGTCGCTTCCAAGATGGTTCAGCTGTCCGAGCGCGAGGCCGCTGGCTTCTACGCCGAGCACAGCGAGCGCGGCTTCTTCAAGGATTTGGTTGCCTTCATGACTTCCGGTCCGGTTATCGTTCAGGTTCTGGAAGGCGAAGACGCCGTTCTGAAAAACCGTGAACTGATGGGCGCCACCAACCCGAAAGAAGCTGCTGCCGGCACCATCCGTGCTGACTTCGCCGTTTCCATCGACGAGAACGCCGTACACGGTTCCGACTCCGAGGCTTCCGCCGCTCGCGAAATCGCGTACTTCTTCGCCGCCACCGAGGTGTGCGCTCGCATTCGCTAAGCGCGAACAGGCGAGGGTGAATCCATGACTGATGTTGCCAAGACCAACCTGCTGGGGCTGACCCAGAGAGAAATGGAAAGCTTCTTCGATCGCATCGGAGAAAAGCGCTTCCGTGCCGGTCAGGTCATGAAATGGATTCACCACTTTGGTGTCGAGGATTTCGACGCCATGAGCAATCTCGGCAAGGCTCTGCGCGAAAAGCTCAGTGCCTGCGCCGAGATTCGCGGTCCCGAGATCGTCAGCCAGGACATCTCCAGCGATGGCACCCGCAAGTGGGTGGTGCGCGTGGCGTCCGGCAGTTGCGTCGAGACCGTGTATATCCCGCAAGGCGGCCGGGGCACTCTCTGTGTCTCATCCCAGGCGGGCTGCGCGCTGGATTGCAGTTTCTGCTCCACCGGCAAGCAGGGCTTCAACAGCGACCTGACTGCCGCGGAAATCATCGGCCAGGTGTGGATTGCCAATAAGTCCTTCGGCACCGTACCGGCCAAGATCGATCGTGCCATCACCAACGTGGTGATGATGGGCATGGGCGAGCCCCTGCTGAATTTCGACAATGTCGTACCGGCCATGCAGATCATGATGGATGACCTCGGCTACGGCATTTCCAAGCGCAAGGTGACCCTGTCCACCTCTGGCGTGGTGCCCATGATCGACAAGCTGGCGACCGTCACCGACGTGTCCCTGGCCCTGTCGCTGCATGCACCGAACGACGAGCTGCGCAACCAACTGGTGCCGCTCAACAAGAAATACCCGCTGGAAGTATTGCTGGCGTCCTGTCGCCGCTACATCGAAGGTCTGGGCGAGAAGCGCTTCCTGACCGTCGAGTACACCTTGCTCAAGGACATCAACGACCAGCCGGAACATGCTGCGCAGATGATCGCACTTCTCAAGGATTTCCCTTGCAAGATCAATCTGATTCCGTTTAATCCCTTCCCCCACTCCGGTTACGAACGGCCGAGCAACAATGCTATTCGTCGCTTTCAGGATCTGCTGCACAAGGCTGGCTTCAACGTCACCGTGCGTACTACTCGTGGCGACGACATCGATGCCGCCTGCGGGCAACTGGTCGGCCAGGTGCAGGATCGCACTCGTCGCAGTGAGCGCTACATCGCCGTACGTCAGCTGGGTAGCGAGGCTGTAGAACCTCGAAATACCGCCAATCGAAATTGAAGGGGGAATTCATGACTCTGCGCGCCGCGCTTTATCTGTCTCTTGTCTGCTTGTTGGCGGGGTGCGTGAGAACTGGTGGTCCGGTGGACCCCATGAGCACGCGGGAGGGTAGGGAGGCCGCCCGTGACGCATACATTCAGCTGGGTGTCGGCCATATTCGCAATGGTTCTACCGAGCTTGCCAAGGCGCCTCTGCGCCAGGCCCTGGAGCTCGATTCTTCCAGCGCCGAAGCCTATGCCACTCTCGCGGTGGTCTATCAATATGAGATGGAACCCAAGCTCGCCGACGAGAACTTTCGTAAGGCCATTTCGCTCAGCAAGGGCGATGCCCGTCTGCTGAACAACTACGGCGGTTTCCTCTTCGAACAGAAGCGCTATGAGGATGCGTATGCCCAATACCTGAAGGCAGCCGAGGACACACTCTACGGGGAGCGCTCTCGTGTATTCGAGAACCTGGGGCTGACTGCGCTGCAGTTGGGGAAGCGTCAGGAGGCCAAGCATTATTTCGAGCGGGCGCTGCGCCTCAACAGCAGTCGCTCCGTTTCTTTACTGCAGATGGGCCTGCTGACGTTCGAGGATAAGGACTATGTGGCTGCCCGCAGCTATTACGACGGATATAGCCAGCAATCGCGACAGTCTGCGCAGAGCCTGCTGTTGGGTATCCGCTTGGCCAAGGTGTTCGATGATCGTGATCAGGCCGCGAGCCTGGGCCTGCAGTTGAAGCGCATTTATCCGGGAACCCCGGAATATCAGCAGTATCTGTCGGAGCAGTGATGAAAACCTCGCATCCAGAAGCCGTTGCCGCGCCCCGGGTCAACCCTGGGGAAACGCTGCGCAAGGTGCGCGAAAGCCGAGAGCTTGCGCTGAGCGATGTGGCCGTACAGCTCAACTTGACGGCTCAGTCTTTACGTTGCCTGGAGGAGGGTGCTTTCGAGCAACTACCAGGGCACACGTTTGCCCGTGGATATGTGCGTACCTATGCCAAGCTCATGGAGCTTGACCCTGACCAGCTTGTCAGGGAGTTCGACCACTACACGGGAACCGACGCGAGTGGCAGCAGCGTAGCGAGCCTCGCGCGCATTGAGGAACCTGCCCGCGTTTCACAGGGGCTGGTGAAGTTTTTCAGTGTGGTGGTGCTGCTGGCCATTGGTGGTGCTGGTTTTCTCTGGTGGCAGGGTGAAGCCGAGCGCATGGGCAGTGAGTCGACGAAGTCCAGCATCGAGCATGTAGAAGTCGAGGCGGCCGATGGCACCACCGAGCTCCATCCGCTGGGCGAGCCTGAGGACGAGGCAGTCATTGAGGCGCAGGGTGAAGATGCTGTCGAGCAGCCGCCCGAAGTCGCCTCCGGTGATGAGCTCGGGGCACCTGCAGTAGCCGATGCTGATCCTGCCGCATCGGCGACTCCGGCTCAGCCTGCTCCGCCAAGTCCTCCGGTCTCGGCGCAGACACCGAATGCGAGCGATGCTGTAGCTCCGCCCGTAGAGACTGAGAATGCTGTACCTCCGGCAGGCATAGCCGCCCAGGCTCCGGCTGCTCCGACAGCCGCTGTACCTGCTGTTCCCGCTGCTGGAGAGGCTTTGATCAACCTGCAGTTCACGGCAGACTGCTGGACCCAACTGACCGATGCCAACGGCAAGGTGTTGCTCAGCGCCCTCAAGCGCCGTGGCGATAGCGTCGAGCTGACCGGCAAGGCCCCATTGGAACTACGCCTGGGTTATGCCCGCGGCGCCGTGGTGCTGGTCAACGGCCAGCCAGTCGATGTCGCTTCTTCCACTCACGGCGAAACCGCCCGCCTCAAACTGGGGCAGTGAGCCAGATCATGCATTGCGAATCTCCTATCAAGCGTCGCCTGTCCCGAAAAATCTGGGTTGGCTCGGTACCTGTCGGCGGTGATGCGCCGATTGCTGTGCAGAGTATGACCAATACCGAGACCTGCGATGTCGATGCTACCGTCGGCCAGATCGAGCGCCTCGAGGCTGCCGGGGCCGATATCGTGCGCGTCTCCGTACCATCCATGGAGGCTGCCGAGGCCTTCGGTCAGATCAAGCGCCGAGTGAATCTGCCGCTGGTCGCTGATATTCACTTCGACTACCAGATCGCTCTGCGTGTGGCCGAGCTGGGCGTCGATTGCCTGCGCATCAATCCGGGTAACATCGGTCGCGAAGATCGGGTCAAGGCCGTGGTCGAGGCTGCGCGCGACAAGGGCATCCCGATCCGCATCGGCGTCAATGCCGGTTCGCTGGAGAAGGACCTGCAGAAGAAGTACGGCGAGCCGACGCCCGAGGCGCTGGTCGAGTCCGCTCTGCGCCATGTCGAGCATCTGGACCGCCTGAACTTCCCCGACTTCAAGGTCAGCGTGAAGGCCTCCGATGTATTCATGGCCGTCGAGGCCTACCGTCTGCTCGCCAAGCAGATCGAGCAGCCGCTGCACCTTGGTATCACCGAAGCCGGTGGTCTGCGTTCGGGTACCGTGAAGTCGGCGGTCGGCCTCGGCATGCTGCTGGCCGATGGCATCGGCGACACCATCCGTATCTCCCTGGCCGCCGATCCGGTGGAGGAGATCAAGGTCGGTTTCGACATCCTCAAGTCCCTGCGTCTGCGCTCTCGTGGCATCAACTTCATCGCCTGCCCGAGTTGCTCACGGCAGAACTTTGATGTGGTCAAGACCATGAACGAGCTGGAGGCTCGCGTCGAAGACCTGCTGGTGCCGCTCGACGTCGCCGTGATCGGCTGCGTGGTCAATGGTCCGGGTGAGGCCAAGGAGGCACATATCGGCCTCACCGGTGGTACCCCAAACAACTTGGTCTACATCGACGGCGCTCCGGCCTCGAAGCTGAACAATGAAAACCTGGTGGATGAGCTGGAGAAGCTGATCCGTCGCAAGGCGGCCGAGAAGGCCGAGGCCGACGCGGCCGTCATCGCCCGCGGCTGATAAGGAAGATTCGTGAGCAAGACCCTGCAAGCCATCCGTGGCATGAATGACATCCTGCCGGAGCAGACACCGGCCTGGCGCTATCTGGAAAGTACCCTGGTCAGCCTGCTCGACGGCTATGGTTACAAGGAAATCCGCCTGCCCATCGTCGAGTACACCGAGCTGTTCGCCCGGGGTATCGGCGAAGGTACCGACGTGGTCGACAAGGAGATGTACACCTTCCTTGATCGTAACGAAGAGTCCCTGACTCTGCGTCCGGAAGGTACTGCGGGTTGCGTGCGCGCCGTGCTCGAGCATGGCATGACCGGCGGTGGCCAGGTGCAGAAACTCTGGTACGCGGGCCCGATGTTCCGCTACGAGAAGCCGCAGAAGGGCCGTTATCGCCAGTTCCACCAGATCGGCGTGGAGGTCTTCAACCTGCCCGGCCCGGACGTCGATGCCGAGCTGATCGTGCTCACCGCGCGCCTGTGGCAGAAACTCGGTCTGACCGACGCCGTGACCCTACACCTCAACAGCCTGGGTTCCAGCGAGGCGCGCGCCGTCTACCGCGAGGCGCTGGTGGCCTACCTGCAGGAACGCTTCGAGCGTCTCGACGAAGACAGTCAGCGGCGCATGTCGACCAACCCGCTGCGTATTCTCGACAGCAAGATCCCTGAGACCCAGGCGCTGCTGGTCGATGCACCGCGCCTGCACGATTACCTAGATGCCGAGTCCGTCACGCACTTCGAGGGCCTCAAGGCCCGCCTGGATGCGGTTGGTATTCGCTACGAGATCAACCAGAAGCTGGTGCGTGGCCTGGATTACTATAGCCGTACCGCCTTCGAATGGGTCACCGACAAGCTGGGCTCCCAAGGCACCGTTTGTGGCGGCGGTCGCTACGACGGCCTGATCACCCAGTTCGGCGGCAAGCCGACCCCGGGTGTCGGCTTCGCCATGGGCGTGGAGCGTTTGGTCCTGCTGTTGGAAACCTTGGAACTGCTGCCAGCTGGGCTGAATACACCGGCAGACGTTTACCTGTGCGCTTTCGGCGAAGCGGCCGAGCTTGCCGGGCTTGGTCTGGCCGAGCGTCTGCGCGATGCCATTCCTGGCCTGCGCCTGCTGGTCAACAGTGGCGCTGGCAGTTTCAAGAGCCAGTTCAAGAAGGCCGACAAGAGCGGCGCGCGCTTCGCCCTGATCCTGGGAGAGGACGAACTGACCGCCCGCGTGGTAGGTTGCAAACCCCTGCGCGACGACGCAGAACAACAGAACATTGGCTGGGATGCGTTGGCACAGCACCTGGCCGCCTGCCTGCAGGCGTGAGAACAAAGAGAATCAAGGAGTTATTGGGGTGAGCATGACCGAAGAAGAACAGATTGCGCAGCTTAAGGATTGGTGGCAGCGCAATGGCAAGCCCCTGCTGACCGGCGGTGTGTTGGCTCTGGCCATTGTGTTTGGCTGGCAGGGCTGGCAGCGTTATCAGACGAATCAGGCGCAGAGCGCCGGTGCAATCTACCAGCAGATGCTGGAGGTTACCTTCACTGCCGATGGCAAGCCGGATATCGGCAAGGTGACCGAGTTGGCGGCGAAGCTGAAGAAGGAGTATGGCAGCACCAATTATGCTCAGTACGCCAGTCTCTTCATTTCCAAGCTGGCGGTGGACAACGGCAAACTGGATGACGCACTGGCTGAACTCAAGCCTTTGCTGGATAAGCCTGCCGACGAGACAGTCGGCGAAATTGCCCGCCAGCGTACCGCTCGTGTGCTGGCCGCACAGGGCAAGGCCGAAGACGGACTGAAGCTGCTTGAGGGCAAGGTCGCCAAGGCCTGGTTGGCCAGCCGTGAGGAGCTGCGAGGCGATCTGCTGGTGCAGCTTGGCCGTGGTGACGAGGCTCATGCGGCTTACCAGAAAGCCAAGGATTCTCTGGCTGAAGAGGCCGCAGTAGGCAGCTTGCAGATGAAACTCGACGACCTGGCGAAAGGGGATGCCTGACGTGATGCGTTGGAAGAATGCCGCCGTGCTGGCCCTGGCCCTGATAGCCGTGGGTTGCAGCAGCAACAGCAAGAAGGAACTGCCTCCAGCCGAGCTGCCCGATATCCAGGAAGAAGTGCGCCTGGATGCCCAGTGGAGTCGCTCCATCGGTGACGGGCAGGGTGAGCTGTACAATCTCCTGACTCCTGCGAGCGATGGCGACCGCTTGTTCGCTGCGGCTGCCAATGGCGACGTTGTGGCCCTTGATCGTCTGACGGGTGACAAATTCTGGGAAGTCGAGCTGGATCTGCCGATTTCCGGTGGTGTCGGTGCCGGCTACGGTCTGGTGCTGGTTGGTACCCTCAAAGGTGAAGTGGTGGCATTGGATGCCAGCAGCGGCGAAGAGAAGTGGCGTGCCCGCGTTACCAGCGAAGTGCTGTCCGCCCCGGCCACCAATGGCGATGTCGTTGTGGTGCAGACACAGGACGATCGCCTGATCGCCTTCGACGCCAGTACCGGCTCGCAGCGCTGGATCTACGAGAACAGCCCGGCTGTGCTGACCCTGCGTGGTACCAGCAGCCCGGTGATGACCAATAACCTGGTGATCGCCGGTCTTTCCAGCGGCAAGCTCATGGCCCTGGATGCGGGTCGTGGTATTCCCGTATGGGAGCAGCGTGTGGCTGTGCCGCAGGGTCGCTCCGAGCTGGAGCGCATGGTCGACATCGACGGCAATCTGCTGCTCACGGGTGGCAATGTCTACGTAGTCACCTACCAGGGTAAGGTCGCTGCATTCGACGCGGAGAGCGGCCGTCCGCTTTGGAATCGCGATGCTTCCAGCTACGTAGGTCTGGCTCAGGGCTTTGGCAGTGTTTACGTCAGCCTGGCCAGTGGCGCGGTGGAAGGGGTGGATGAAGGCTCCAACTCGGCGCTGTGGAACAATGACGCCCTGCAGCGTCGTCAGCTGTCCGCGCCTGAAGTATTTTCCAGCTACGTGGCTGTGGGGGACTTCGAAGGCTACCTGCACCTGCTGAGCCAGGTGGACGGCCACTTCGTCGGCCGCGAGAAGATCGACGGCGACGGCGTGCGTGTTCGCCCGCTGGTGATTGGTGACTGGATCTACGCCTACGGCAACAGCGGCAAGCTGGTTGGTCTGACCATCCGCTAAGCTGTTCTGCAATGTCCGGCCGCTGCCGTTCGACGGCAGCGGCCTTTGCGTTTTTTAGGAGGAGCCAATGGTTCCGGTAATCGCCCTGGTGGGCCGCCCCAACGTCGGCAAGTCGACGCTGTTCAACCGCCTGACCAGGACCCGTGACGCCATCGTGGCCGAATACGCGGGCCTGACCCGCGATCGCCAGTACGGCGAGGCCAAGTGGCAGGGGCGCACCTACATCGTCATCGATACCGGCGGCATCTCCGGCGACGAGGAGGGCATCGATGCGAAGATGGCCGAGCAGTCGCTGCAGGCCATCGAGGAAGCCGATGCCGTGCTGTTCATGGTCGACTCGCGCGCGGGCATGACCGCCTCCGACCAGATGATCGCCGAGCACCTGCGCAAGCGGAACAAGCGCAGCTTCCTGATCGCCAACAAGGTCGACACCGTCGATCCGGATATCGCCCGTGCCGAGTTCAGCCCGCTGGGCCTGGGCGACGCCCTGCCGATCGCCGCCGCCCACGGTCGTGGCGTCAGCCAGATGCTGGAAGCCGCGCTGGGCATCTTCCCGCGTGACGATGGCGAGCCCGAGCCGGTCGAAGGCGAGGAGGGCGTAGAAGCCCCGGCCGAGGAAGTGGTCGCCGAGGGCCAGGAAGCCAAGCGCATCCCCGGTCCGAGCGAGAAGGATGGCATCAAGATCGCCATCATCGGTCGTCCCAACGTCGGCAAGTCGACCCTGGTCAACCGCATGCTCGGCGAGGAGCGGGTGATCGTCTATGACCAGGCCGGCACCACTCGGGACAGTATCTACATTCCCTTCGAGCGCGACGAAGAGAAGTACACCCTGATCGATACCGCCGGCGTGCGTCGCCGCGGCAAGATCTTCGAGGCCGTCGAGAAGTTCTCGGTGGTCAAGACCCTGCAGGCCATCCAGGACGCCAACGTGGTGATCTTCGTGATGGACGCCCGCGAGGGCGTGGTCGAGCACGACCTCAACCTGCTCGGTTTCGTGCTGGAGACCGGCCGCGCGCTGGTCATCGCCCTGAACAAGTGGGACGGCATGGAGCAGGGCGAGAAGGACTACGTGAAGACCGAGCTGGAGCGCCGGTTGATGTTCGTCGACTGGGCGGACATTCACTTCATCTCCGCCAAGCACGGCACCGGCGTCGGTCACCTGTACAAATCGGTGCAGACCGCCTTCAAGGCTGCTGTCACCCGCTGGCCGACCAACCGTCTGACGCAGATCCTCGAAGACTGCGTGCAGGAGCACCAGCCGCCGACCGTCAACGGTCGCCGCATCAAGCTGCGCTATGCCCACCTGGGTGGCGCCAACCCGCCGCTGATCGTGATCCACGGCAACCAGGTCGACTCGGTACCGAAGACCTACACCCGCTACCTGGAAAACACCTACCGCCGCGTGCTCAAGCTGGTCGGTACGCCGATCCGCATCGAGTACAAGGGCGGTGAGAACCCCTACGAGGGCAAGAAGAACAAGCTCACTGAGCGCCAGGTGAACCGCAAGAAGCGTCTGATGAGCCACCACAAGAAGGCCGAGAAGAAGCGCAAGGACAAGAAGCGCTGATTCACCGCCGTTCTACCCGAAGGCGCAGGAGCAACAGCTTCTGCGCCTTTTTCATTGGCGCCGCTGCTGCATCCTGAGCGGGCCATCGGCTATCCTCGCGGCTCGCACCACGCCAGCAGGAAGTCCCGATGCTCGCCAGCAAGCTGCCCAATGTCGGCACCACCATCTTCACCCGCATGTCCCAGCTCGCCGCGGAAGTCGGCGCCATCAACCTGTCCCAGGGCTTCCCCGATTTCGACGGCCCGCAGGCCCTGCGCGAGGCCGTGGCCCGCCACGTGCTGGAGGGGCGCAACCAGTACTGCCCGATGACCGGTCTGCCGGCCCTGCGTCAGCAGGTGGCGGCCAAGATCGCGCGCAGCTATGGCGTGCAGCGCGATGCCGACAGCGAGATCACTATTACTCCCGGCGCCACCGAGGCGATTTTCTGCGCGGTGCAGGCGCTGATCCATCCGGGTGACGAGGCCATCGTCCTCGACCCCTGCTACGACAGCTACGAACCTTCGGTGGAACTGGCCGGCGGCCGCTGCGTGCATGTGCCGCTGGCCCTGCCGGACTTCGCCGTGGACTGGCAGCGCCTGGGTGACGCCATCACTCCGCGCACCCGCCTGATCTTCCTCAACTCGCCGCACAACCCTAGCGGCGCGCTGCTCAGTCGCGAAGATCTGGACCGCCTGGCCGCTCTGATCCGCGGCCGCGATATCCACATCATCAGCGACGAGGTCTATGAGCACCTGATCTTCGACGGCGCCCGCCACGCCAGCGTGCTATCCCACGAGGAGCTGTACGCCCGCGCCTTCGTGGTCAGCTCGTTCGGCAAGACCTACCACGTCACCGGCTGGAAGACCGGCTACGTGGTGGCGCCGCCGGCGCTCACCGCCGAGCTGCGCAAGATCCACCAGTACGTCAACTTCTGCGGGGTTACTCCGCTGCAGCACGCCCTGGCCGACTTCATGGCGGTAAGTCCCGAGCATGTCGAGGAGCTGCCGGCCTTCTACCAGGCCAAGCGCGACCTGTTCTGCGACCTGCTGGCCGGCTCGCGCTTCAGCTTTACCCGTGCGCCCGGCACCTACTTCCAGCTGGCCGACTATTCGGCGATCCGCCCGGATCTGGACGATGTGGCCATGGCCGAATGGCTGACCTGCGAACACGGCGTGGCGGCCATCCCGGTGTCGGTGTTCTACCAGCAGGCGCCGACCGAGATGCGCCTGGTACGCTTCTGCTTTGCCAAACGCGAGGAGACGCTGCGCCTGGCAGCGGAAAAGCTATGCGCGATCTGAGCCAGCTGCCCGACCTCGAACTGGCACTGATCCAGAGCGAACTGGATTGGCACGACGCCGCCGCCAACCGCGCGCGCTTCGAGCCGCTGCTGGAGCAGGCGCGCGGCGCCGATCTGGTAATACTGCCGGAGATGTTCAGCACCGGTTTCTCCATGCATTCGGCCGAGCTGGCCGAGGCGGAAGACGGCCCGACCACGGCCTGGCTGCGCGAGCAGGCCCAGCGAATTGGCGCGGTGGTCACTGGCAGCCTGATCATCCAGGCTGCCGATGGCAGCTACCGCAACCGCCTGTTGTGGGCGCGTCCGGATGGTTCGCTGGCGCATTACGACAAGCGCCACCTGTTCCGCATGGCCGGTGAGCACAAGCACTACAGCGCCGGCGAGGAGCAGGTGCTGCTGGAGCTCAAGGGCTGGCAGGTGCGCCCACTGATCTGCTACGACCTGCGCTTCCCGGTGTGGAGCCGCGACCCGCACAACACCGATCTGCTGCTCTACACCGCCAACTGGCCGGGCGCGCGGCGTCACCACTGGAACCGCCTGCTGCCGGCGCGGGCCATCGAGAACCTGTGCTACGTCGCCGCGGTGAACCGCATCGGCAGCGACGGCAATGGCCATCCCTACAGCGGCGACTCTCAGGTGCTGGATTTCCAGGGCGAGACTCTGCTGGCACCGGGCGACGCAGCCGGTGTGTTCCGCGTACGTCTTTCGGCCGCCGGACTTGCCCTCTATCGCGAGCGCTTCCCGGCCTATCGGGATGCCGACAGCTTCACTTTCGATACTCACTGACCAGGAGCCATCAGCATGGACGCCACCCCAGAGAACCCCTATCGAGCACCGGCCGCCGAGTTGCTGAGCACCGAGGACAGGGCGGTCGGCCCGCTCTACAGAATGAGCGCCGTCGGCATTGCCACCTTCTTCGGTACACCGCTGGCCGGAGCCTACATCATGGCTCACAACCTACGTGCTCTCGGGCAGCAGGATCGGGTGCGCAATGCCTGGTGGATGGGCATCGGCTTGTTTGCGCTGGTGATGGTGATTGGTTACTGGCTACCGGACGGTGCCAGCATGGGACTGACCGTTGCTCAGGTAATCGGCATGCATCAGTACGCCAAGTCTCTATACGGCGAGGCGGTTGCCGGGCACCTGGGGGGCTTCCGGTCCAACTGGCGGGCATTCGGTATCGCCCTGTTGTTCCTGTTGGCCTTCATCGTGGTGCTGTTCACCGTCGTGATGGTGACCGGTATCGGCGAGGGTGAGATGACAACCCTGGGTGGCCCTGTATCGGTCGAATAGCGTGGAGGTTACCAGCGCTATAGATGAAAACGCCGGGCTGATCCCGGCGCTTTCATCTGTGCTTACCTTCAGGCTGCGCTGGCGTTCTGGAGCGATGCCATGTCGATCACGAAGCGGTACTTCACATCGCTCTTGAGCATGCGCTCGTAGGCCTGGTTGATTGCCTGCATGGGGATCATCTCGATGTCCGAGACGATGCCGTGGGCGGCGCAGAAGTCGAGCATCTCCTGGGTCTCGGCAATGCCGCCGATCAGCGATCCGGCGATGCGGCGGCGCTTGAAGATCAGGCCGAACACGTCGGGCGACGGGTGCGGCGAGTCCGGGGCGCCGACCAGGGTCATGGTCGTGTCGCGCTTGAGCAGGTTGAGGAAGGGATTGAGGTCGTGCGGGGCGGCGACGGTGTTGAGGATGAAGTCGAAGCTGTTGGCGTGGGCCGCCATCTCTTCGGCGTTCTTCGACACCACCACTTCACTGGCCCCCAGGCGCAGGGCGTCATCGCGCTTGTTCGGCGAGGTGGTGAACAGCACCACGCGTGCTCCCATGGCGGCGGCGATCTTCACGCCCATATGGCCGAGACCGCCCAGGCCAACGATGCCGACCTTCTGCCCCGGACCGATCTTCCACTGGCGCAGCGGCGAGTAGGTGGTGATGCCGGCGCACAGCAGCGGCGCTACAGCGGCCAGTTGCGCGGGGTCGGTATGGCTGATGCGCAGGACGAAACGCTGCTCCACCACGATGTGCTGGGAGTAGCCGCCAAAGGTATTTTCGCCACCGAACACCGGGCCGTTGTAGGTGCCGGTGAAGCCGCTCTCGCAGTATTGCTCGAGGTTCTCGTTGCAGGAGGCGCAATGGCGGCAGCTGTCGACCATGCAGCCGACACCGGCCACGTCGCCGACCTTGAACGTCGAGACGTTGCTGCCGACGGCGGTAACCCGGCCGACGATCTCATGGCCTGGTACCGAGGGGTACAGAGTGTTGTTCCATTCGTTGCGTGCGGTGTGCAGGTCCGAGTGGCAGACGCCGCAGTAGAGAATGTCGATGGCCACATCGTCCGGGCCGACAGCGCGGCGCTGGATTTCCACCGGGGCCAGCGGGGTATGTGGGGCCTGGGCGGCGAAGGCGAGGGTCTTGCTCATGGAGTTCTCCCGAAGCGGATCAGTAAACGCAGGAGAGAGTAGAGCACGGGCGTGACAGGCAGCTTGCCCAATACTGCCGCATGCATGCCCATAGGTGCGGAACTGGGCGTGCCGCTTGAGCCTTGAGAGCAGAAACGAAAACGCCGGCCAGTGCCCGGCGTTTTCATTCGTGGCTGACCGATCAGGCGGCCTGCGATCAGGCGGCTTGTGCCTCGGCCTGCTCCAGCGCGCGGTTGAGTGCGCTGAACAGGGCGCGGAAGGTCGCGGTGGTCAGGTTCTCGTCGATGCCGATGCCGTGCAGCGGGCGGCCACCGTTCAGGCGTACCTCGATATAGGCCGCAGCCTGGGCGTTGGTGCCGGCGCTGATGGCGTGCTCGTGGTAGTCCATGATCTCGATGTTCTGCGGCAGGGCGGCGACCAGCGCCTCCAGCGGGCCCTTGCCGGTGCCGTGCTTGCGACGGGCTTCGCCTTCGTAGCTAACCTCAACGTCGACGGTGCAAATGCCGTTCTCTTCCTGCAGGCGATGGCCGGTGAGCACGTACGGGCTGTCGGCTTGCAGGTATTCGCTCTGCAGCAGGCCGTAGATCTGCTGGGCGGTCATCTCCAGGCCAAGGCGGTCGGTCTCGCGCTGTACCACCTGGCTGAACTCGATCTGCATGCGGCGCGGCAGGCTGATGCCGTATTCCTGTTCGAGCAGGAAGGTGATGCCACCCTTGCCGGACTGGCTGTTCACCCGAATCACGGCTTCATAGTCGCGACCGATGTCGGCCGGGTCGATCGGCAGGTACGGTACTTCCCAGACGCCTTCCGGATCCTGCTGGGCGAAGCCCTTGCGGATAGCGTCCTGGTGCGAGCCGGAGAAGGCGGTGTGGACCAGATCGCCGACGTACGGATGGCGCGGGTGCACTGGCAGCTGGTTGCACTCTTCTACCACCTTGCGCACGGCATCGATGTCGGAGAAGTCCAGCTCTGGGTCGACGCCCTGGGTGTAGAGGTTGAGCGCCAGGGTCACCAGGCAGACGTTGCCGGTGCGCTCGCCGTTACCGAACAGGCAGCCTTCGACGCGGTCGGCGCCCGCCATCACCGCCAGCTCCGAGGCAGCTACGCCGGTGCCACGGTCGTTGTGGGTGTGCACGCTGATCAGCACGCTGTCGCGGCGGGCGACATGGCGGCCGAACCACTCGATCTGGTCGGCGTAGTTGTTCGGAGTAGCGCACTCGATGGTGGCCGGCAGGTTGAGGATCAGCTTCTGCGCCGGGGTCGGCTCGAACACGCCGATTACCGCGTTGCACACCTCGACGGCGAAGTCGATTTCGGTGGAGCTGAACACCTCAGGCGAATACTCGAAGCCCCACTGGGTGTCGGGCTGGGCAGCGGCCAGACGCTTGATGGTGGTGCCGGCTGCCACGGCGATGGCTTTGACCCCGGCTTTATCCTGGTTGAAGACGATCTTGCGGAAGGCCGGTGCGCAGGCGTTGTAGTAGTGGACGATGGCCTTCTTGGCGCCCTTGAGCGATTCGAAGGTACGCTCGATGAGGTCGTCGCGAGCCTGGGTCAGCACCTGGATGGTCACGTCATCAGGAATGTGGCCGCCTTCGATCAGCTCGCGGACGAAGTCGAAATCGGTCTGCGAGGCGGACGGGAAGCCCACTTCGATTTCCTTCAGGCCCACGGCGACCAGGCACTTGAAGAAGCGCATCTTCTTCTCGGCGTCCATCGGCTCGATCAGCGACTGGTTGCCGTCGCGCAGGTCGGTGGACAGCCAGATCGGTGCCTTGTCGATGATCTGGTCCGGCCAGGTGCGGTCAGTGAGTTGCACCTGGGTGAACGGGCGGTACTTCTTCGAAGGGTCTTTGAGCATGGTCATCAGGGTAATCCTTGGGTCGGCGGCAGGCCGGGCGAATCGCGAAATCGAAAGGTGTGCGTCGGAGGCGGGATTCAGCCACGCAGTCGCGGGCTGACCAGACGTAGGCAGGCGTGTTGACGCAGCAGGATGAGGGTGTGGGCTATGTTCATGGTGTTCACCTTAAAGAGCGAGGTGAAAGCTGGCAATAGTTAAGGAAAAAACGCCAGTGGATATCGCGTATCTCCATCTGGCGATTTTTTATTGCATATATTCTCTGTTTGTCGAGATCTTATTGCATGGCAGTTTGCGCTTTGTTGCGCCAGACACTCACCTCGCCGCGCCCAGGCGCTGGAAGTCCGCGCCACTGGGGTTCTGGAACACTCGCAGGCCGAAGGCCGGCAGGATCGCCAGCAGGTGGTCGAAGATGTCCGCCTGGATGCGCTCGTATTGGGCCCAGGCCACGGTGTTGGTGAAGCAGTAGATCTCCAGCGGCAGGCCATTCTCGTTGGGCTGCTGGTGGCGGACCAGCAGGGTCATCTGCTGGTGCACTTCCGGATGCGTGCGCAGGTAGTGCTCGACGTAGGCGCGGAAGGTGCCGAGGTTGGTCAGCTGGCGGCCGTTGAGTGGGTCGCTGAGGCTGGCGTTGTATTGCTGCAGTTCGGCCTGCTTGTTGTCGAGGTAGTCGCCGAGCAGGTCGAAGCGGTGTAGCTGCGCCTGGGTTTCGGCATCCAGGAAGCGCACGCTGTTCTGGTCCAGGTGCAGGCTGCGCTTGATGCGGCGGCCGCCGGATTCCTGCATGCCGCGCCAGTTCTTGAACGAGTCGGTGATGAAGCGCTTGGTCGGAATGGTGGTGATGGTCTTGTCCCAGTTCTGCACCTTCACCGTGTGCAGGGCGATGTCGATCACATCGCCATCGGCGTTGAGCTGGGGCATTTCGACCCAGTCGCCGACGCGGATGATGTCGTTGGAGCTGATCTGCACGCTGGCCACCAGCGACAGTAGGGTGTCCTGGAAGATCAGCAGCAGCACCGCGGCCATGGCGCCGAGGCCGGACAGCAGGATCAGCGGCGAGCGGTCGACCAGGGCGGCGATGATGAGGATGGTGGCGATGGCGAACACCGCGATCTTGAGCACCTGCACATAGCCCTTGATCGGCCGCAGATTGGCGTCCGGGCGGCGCTGGTAGAGCGTGTTGATCAGGTTCAGCACTTCGCTGATGGCCAGCGCCAGGGTCAGGACCACGAAGGCGCCGCAGACGTTGCGCACGATCTCCGTCACTTCGCCCGGCAGGTTGGGGATCAGGGCGATGCCCAGCGACAGGATTAGCGCCGGCACTATGTTGGCCAGGCGCGAGATCACCGGCGAGTCGGCGATGCTGCGGTCCAGTTGGGTGGCGCGCAGGCCGCGGTACAGGGCGCGCAGGAGGATGCGCTTGACCAGCCAGTTGGCGATCCAGGCGGCCAGGGCCAGCAGGCTGAGGCTGATCAGGGTGTAGAGTTGTTGGTGCTGTTCGAGCCACTGCAGGGCTTCGCGATACTGTTCGGGCATGGAACTCCTCGAGCGGTTCGTGGTTTTCCGCAGGCGGCGGAAGGTAAGCGCAGCGCATTACCCTAACAAACCTGGCGGCTGGGCGTGGGCCATGCTTGTGTCCTGAGGTGTTTCTGTCGAGTGGAGGTGCCCATGAAGTCGACCCTGGCGCTGTGTGCGTTGCTGACGCTGGGCGGCTGTGCCTCCAGCGAGCATGTGCGCGATGCACAACTGCCGCTGGACCAGCACCTGGCCAAGCTGGGGCTGGTCCAGGGTGAGCCGCAGGATTCGATCAGCCGCTTCGAGATCGACGACTGGGACTACCTGGACAAGCGCCATATCGTGCTCGGCCGCGCGCCGGGGCGACGCTACCTGCTCGAGTTCAGCCGCGACTGTGATCGCCTCGATTTCAGCAGCAGCATCGGTTACAGCTCGACCGTTGGCCTGCTGACCCACCTCGACCATGTGACGGTGTTCGATGGCATGGGTGGCGTGCCGCAGATCTGCCAGATCGACAAGCTGTACAAGCTGGAAAGGGTGGAAAAACCGGCGCCCTGATCGGTATCTCACCAAGCCATTTCTAGCCGAGAGCTCTGGGCTGAGGGGTAAGCGGTCGGTGAAGAGGGCATCGGTAAGTTGCTGGCTGATGGCTGGTTATGTGATGATTAATAGCAATTCTCATTTGCTCTAAAGATCTTGATACCCGCGGGACGCCACCCAGCGGTGTGGTGACTGCCTGTGAGCTCATCTGCCTATGCCACCCCTCCAACGCTGGAGACCCTGTACTGCGACCACCACGGTTGGTTGCAGGCTTGGTTGCGCCGGCGCCTGGGGCACGCCTGCGATGCCGCTGATCTGGCCCAGGACACCTTCCTGCGCCTGATCGGCGGAGCCAGCCAGCCGCGTTTCACCAGCATGGGCGAGGCCCGCGCTTACCTGCGTACCACCGCCAGGAACCTGTGCATCAACCTGTGGCGGCGCCAGGAGATCGAGCGCGCCTGGCTCGATACCCTGGCGGCACTGCCGGAAGACCAGTACCCCTCCGCTGAGCGCCAGGCCGCAGTGCTGCAAGCCCTGGAAGAAATCAGCGGCATGCTGCAGACGCTGTCGGCCAGGGCGGCGCGCGGCTTCATCCTCGCGGTGGTGTGCGAGATGACCGACGATGAGGTCGGTGCAGAGCTGGGGGTTTCCGGGCGCATGGTGCGCAAGTACGTGGCTCAGGCCATGCTCGCCTGCCTGACCCTGCGCGCCAGCGCGACGGTCGCCGCCTTGCGCCAGGAACCGCTCGGCTGATGGAGAGCCGCGCCTACGAGCCAACCGTGCCGTCGCACGCCGTGCTGGAGCAGGCGGCCTACTGGTACGCCACCTTGCGCGACGGCCAGGCCAGTGCCCAGCAGCGCGCCCACTGGCAGGCCTGGTTGGGTGAGGACCTGCTGCACGAGCAGGCCTGGCGCTATGTCGAAGGTATCAGTCATGAATTCGAGCCGCTGCGGGGCCGACCAGACACGCGACTGGCTGCCGATGCGCTTGACATCGTTGCCGGGCGCATGCATTCGCGGCGTCGTCTGCTGACCGGGATGGCTATCATCGCCACCGGCAGTCTGTCTGGTTGGTTGGGCTGGCGCGAGGCGCTGCTACCGTCGAGCCTGATGGCCATCGGCGCGGATCATCACACCGACACTGGCGAGCAGCGTGAAATGACTCTGGCCGATGGCTCACGCGCCTGGCTCAACACTGCCAGCGCCATCGACCTTGCCTTCAGCGCCCGTGCGCGAGTCGTCACCCTGGTGCGCGGCGAGGTGTTCATCGCCACCGCCAAGGGCGCGCGGCCCTTCTATGTCGAGACCGAGCACGGTCGCCTGCAGGCCCTGGGCACGCGTTTCAACGTACGCCGTGATGGCGAGCGCACCTGGCTGGCGGTCTACGAGGGCGCGGTGGAAATTCGCACTGCCAGCGGAGAAAGCCGCGTGGTCGGCGCCGGCCAGCAGGCCCAGTTCTGCGCCGAGAGCATCGGCGACAGCCTGGCCGCCGACGCGGCCCGCGAAGCCTGGACCCAGGGCATGCTGTTGGCGGACAACATCTCCCTGCGCGAGGTCGCGCAGGAGCTGCGCCGCTATCGTCACGGCCACCTCGGCGTGGCCGACGAGGTGGCCGATCTGCGGGTGTACGGCAACTTCCCCATTCAGGACTCCGAGCGTGTGCTGCGTATGCTGGCCTCGGCGCTGCCGATCCGTATCGAACAGCCCTTGCCCTGGTGGGCGAGCATCGAAGCCCGGTACTGAGCCGGGCGGGAAAAATAATTCAGGAAGAGGTTCCGGGTTTCGTCTGCTCGCTGGTTTACCCAGTAAGAAGACATGAAACATCGCCGAATCGGCGCTTCGAGTGGCCGTGTGGCATCGCCTGTTGAGGGTCTTCGCTCATTCACCCTTGCCCCAGAGGAATGCCGTCCATGTCCCACCGCTGTCACCAGCGTGCTGCCCGTTCGGGTGTCGCCGCACACGTCTTTGCCCTGCGTCCGCTGACCCTGGCGCTTCACCTGGCGCTGCTGGGCAGTGCCGTGAGCCTGGCCAGTTGGTCTCCGCTCGCCATGGCCGAGGGCAGCGCAGCCACCGCCTCCGTGCGCAGCTACGACATTCCGGCAGGTCCCTTGGCCAGCGCGCTGACGCGCTTCTCCCATGAGGCAGGCGTATACCTAGTCGGCGCTGGCAGTCTGGCCGAGGGAGTGACCAGCCCGGGCTTGCAGGGCAGCTATACCGTATCCGCCGGACTGGCCCTGCTGCTTGCAGGTACTGGTCTGGAAGCGGTTCAGCAGGGCGATGGCAGCTATGGACTGCAGCCGGCACCCAATGGGGAGGCATTCCGTCTCTCTCCCGTTATCGTCAACTCTCAGGCGGCCGCGGAAGATACCTCCAGCTCTGTAGTAGCCCAGGAGCTCTGGGTCGGCGGCAAGGTGGCGACCAGCATTCTCAACACCCCGGCATCGGTCTCCGTGGTGACCCAGAAGGAAGTCGAGCAGCGCAGCGCCAGCACGACCGAGGAGATTCTGCAGTACACGCCGGGCGTCATCACCGACTACTACGGCACCGATGACCGCAACGACTACTTCCAGATTCGCGGCTTCCAGGCCACCACCTACCGTGACGGCCTGACCCTGGGTTCGATGCGCGGCGTGCGCGAGGAGCCGTTCGCCTACGAGCGCGTCGAAGTGCTGCGTGGCGCCAACTCCACGCTGTTCGGCCCGGCCGACCCGGGCGGCTCGGTGAACTTCGTGACCAAGCAGCCGCGCTTCAGCAAGTTCGGCCAGGTCTATGCCACCTACGGCTCGTTCAACCACATGGAGTCCGGCCTGGATACCGGTGATGCGAACGAGGAGCAGACCCTGGCCTACCGCTTCACCGGCAAGTTCCAGGACAGCGACCGCGAGTACGACCACTCCCAGGACGACAACAACTTCCTGATGGGCGGCCTGACCTGGGCGCCGACGGCCTATACCTCGGCCACCCTGGTGGTGGATCACCTGCGCCAGGACAACACGCCCAACAGTGGCGGTTATCCGATGGACCGCGAGTACGACCGCGACGAGTTCTTCGGCGAGCCGAGCTACAACTTCCACGATGTCGAGCGCACCAACGTCAGTGCCAACTTCAGCCATGATTTCGACAACGGCTTCACCCTGCGCAGCAACATGCGCCACAGCGACCTGAGCGATGAGTACGGCTACGTCTACATCAGCGATGCTGCCGGCCATACCGGCAACGTGGTCAATCGTGGCTACCTGGGTTCCGATAGCGAGGCAGAACAGTTCAACGGCAACGTGATCCTGCAGTACGACGCGCGCTTCGAGAACATCGACAGCAGCAGCATCGTCGGCGTGGAGTACCTCGATGCCTCCGCCCAGAACGTCTCCGTCTATGGCGACGCCGATCCCATCGACGTGACCAATCCTATCTACCGTGGCGTTTCGCCAGCGATCGTCTACGAGGACAAGGATCGGGACAACACCACCAAATCGGTCTTCCTGCAGCAGAACCTGTCGTTCTACGAGCGTTTCATCGTCACCGTCGGCATGCGCCATGACTCGATGGACGTTTCTGAAACGGATCACCTGGCTGGGGCCAAGACCTCTGACAGTTTCTCGGAAAACTCTTTCCGTGGCGCGCTGACCTACATCGTCAACGATGAGGTTTCCACCTACGTCAGCATGGTGGAGTCGGTTGCCCCGCCTGAGGTCGGTGTCACTCCGGAGCGTGGCAAGCAGTACGAAGTGGGCGTGAAGTATTCGCCGCTGGCGATGAATGCGCTGTTCTCCGCCGCCATCTACGAGTTGACTCAGGAGGATGTCGCCACCGCAGTCGTACAGTCGAACGGGCTTATCGAGCAGCAGACCGTGGGCGAGCAGCGCGTGCGCGGCCTCGATCTGGAGGCCAAGGCCGAGCTGACGGAAAACCTGAGCCTGATCGGCGGTTACTCCTACATGGATACCGAGGTGCTGCGCGGTGCGCTGCAGTCCTGGACCGGGGCGGGTTATGAGGCGGTATCGATCAAGGGTAACGAGCTGGTCTCCGCACCCAAGCACTCTGCTTCGCTGTGGAGCTATTACAGCGTGCCGGGAACCGATGTCAGCGTCGGCCTGGGCGCTCGTTATGTCGGCTCCTACAATTTCAGCGACTTCAACAACACCGGCGAGAGCGATGCCACCACGCTGTTCGATGCCGCATTCAACTACCAGATCGTCAAGGGCACTGACCTGGCCATCAACGTCAGCAACCTGTTCGACGAGCAGCATGTGGTCGGTCGCGGTAGCGCGAACTACTACAACCCGGGGCGCGAGATCACGGCCAAGGTGAGCTACAACTGGTAAGCCTGTGGCGCGCTGCCCTCGGGGAGCGCGGCCTGTGCGAAACCGCGAAATGAAAAGACCGCCTGGGGCAACCCGGCGGTCTTTTTTTATTGGGTCTCCGCTGGCGGATGCTTCAGGGCTTGAACGCGCCGATGAAGATCGCCGGGTCGACCCGCGCGTCGTTGAGGCTGACATTCCAGTGCATGTGCGGCCCGGTGGCGCGGCCGGTGGCGCCAACCTTGCCGACCACGCCGCCGCGCGGCAGCTCCTGGCCCAGTTGCACGTCGATCTTGGACATATGGCAGAACATGCTGATCAGGCCCTGGCCGTGGTCGACGAATACTGTCTTGCCATTGAAGAAGTAGTCGCCGATCAGGATCACCTTGCCGGCTGCCGGGGCCTTGATCGGCGTGCCGGCACCGACGGCGAAGTCCAGGCCGGAGTGAGGATTGCGCTCCTCGCCGTTGAAGAAGCGGCGCAGCCCGAAGGGCGAGGACAGCGGTCCGTTGACCGGCTTGTCGAACAGCAGATTGCTCGGCTGGCGGGCGCTGAACTGCTGGTAGGCTCGGGTCTGCTCGGCCAGCTCGCGCTCGATGCGCGCTAGGTTCTTCGCGCTCGGATTGACCTGTTCCTGGTTCTTCAGGGTAATGCGCTGCTCGCGGTAGTGCTTGGCGCCGACCTGGAAGCTCAGCGCCTGGCCGTTGGCCTCGATCTGCTGCTGGCCGGGCTTGACCGTCAGTGGGATGCCGACGATGGCGATCCAGCGCTTGCCTTCTTCCTTGACCACCAACACCGGCTTGCCCTGGTAGCGAGCCTGCGGCGCAGCAGGGCCGTCGCCCAGGTCGAGCACGGCGACGCCGCCGGGCACCGGCTTGTTCAGCAGGCGGGTGATAAAGCCCTCAGCATGAGCGGGCAGGGCGAGGCAGAGCAGCAGGGCGATAAGCGGGCGCACGTGTCAGTCCAGTAGCGAGAGGGTGACCGGGGTGAGGTGGTTGTCTTCGACGCGTACCTCTAGTTCGCCTTCGCCCAGGCGCGCCTTGAGGCGCTGGCCGGGCTGGGCCTGGCTGGCGCTGCGGATGGCCTGGCCACGCTCGTCGAGAAGGATGCTGTAGCCGCGGCCGAGGGTGGCCAGCGGGCTGACGATATGCAGCGTCTGCGCGAGATTTTCCAGCTGCTGGCGCTGCTGGCGCAGCTGCAGTTCGATGGCGCGCGGCAAGCGCTCGCCCAGGCTGTCCAGGCGCTGGCGCAGCAGGGCCAGGGCGCGACCCGGATGCTGGGCGTGCAGGCGGCCGTCGAGGCGCGCCAGGCGCTCGTGGCGACTGGTGGCTTGCTGCTGGAAGGCCCGGCGCAGGCGCATGTCCAGGTCGTCCAGGCGCTGGGCCTGCTGGCGCAGGCGTTCGCCGGGGTGGCGCAGGCGCCGGGTCAGGCCTTCCAGGCGAAGCTGTTCGCGGCTCAGGCGTGTCTGCAGGCTCAGCGCCAAACGGCGGGTGAGACCGTCCAGGCGGCGTTGCAGATCGGAGCTGTCCGGAGCCAGCAGCTCGGCGGCGGCCGAGGGCGTCGGCGCGCGTACGTCGGCGACGAAGTCGCTGATCGATACGTCGGTCTCATGGCCGACGGCGCTGACCACCGGTGTGACGCAGGCGGCCACCGCGCGCGCCACGGCCTCCTCGTTGAAGCACCACAGGTCTTCCAGCGAGCCGCCGCCGCGGGCCAGGATGATCGCGTCGAAGCTGGCACGGTCGGCCAGCTGCAGGCCGCGGACGATCTGCGCGGTGGCCTCGCGGCCCTGCACGGCGGTGGGGATCAGGGTCAGCGCCACCTGCGGGGCGCGGCGGCGGAACACGCTGATGATGTCGCGGATCACCGCGCCGGTCGGCGAGCTGACGATGCCGATGCGCTGCGGGTGGGCGGGCAGGGCGCGCTTGCGCTCGCTGGCGAACAGGCCCTCGGCGGAGAGCTTTTCCTTGAGTGCCTCGAAGGCCAGGCGCAGGGCGCCGTCGCCGGCCGGCTCCACGGTGTCGAGGATTAGCTGGTAGTCGCCGCGGCCCTCGAACAGCGAGACCTTGCCGCGCACCTTCACCGCCAGGCCGTCGCGCAGCGCCTGGCGCACGCGGCTGGCGTTCTGCCGGAACAGCGCGCAGCGCACCTGGGCCTGGCTGTCCTTGAGGGTGAAGTAGAGGTGGCCGGAGGCCGGGCGCGCCAGGTTGGAGATCTCGCCCTCGACCCAGACCTGGGCGAACACGTCCTCCAGCAGCAGGCGAGCGCGGTTGTTGAGCTGGCTGACACTGAGGGTGTCGCGGTCGAGGCCGAGGCGGGCGAAGGGATCGGTAAGCATGGCCGGCATCATAGTGTCTTTGCCTGTTGTGGTCATGGTCCGCCGCCCCTGTCTGCTGGCTAGAGAGGGACAGGGCACGCCATAATGAGAGGGATTCCTGTTTGAACACGAGTGTGACGGTGCGTATTTCCCCTGATGTTCTGTTGTCGTTCCTGGCTGGTGATGGCCTGGGTGTCGAGTACCAGCCGATTCTGCGTGTGGCCGATGGCGAGCTGGTGGCCTATGAGGCGCTGGCCCGCTTTCGCCATGAGCGCCTGGGCTATCTTCCACCGGATCAGGTGTTTCGCCAGTTGCATGACAGCCCCTTGAGCCTGTTTCAGCTCGAACTGCTGATCAAGCGCCTGCAGTTGGAGGCCTGCCCCGCAGGCACGCCGGTGTTCCTCAATATCGACCAGGATGCGTTCGAAGTGTTTCTCGGCGAGGATCGCCATCCGATGGTCGAGCTGCTGCTGGAGCACCAGCAGGCAGTGGTGGAAATCATAGAGAACAGCTCTGTGGCCGATGCTCGGGTCAGCATCGCCATGCAGCAGGCGTTCGGCGGGGCAGGCATTCCCCTGGCGCTGGACGACCTCGGGGCCCACGACAGCCTGGTGTCTTTCGACGTGCTCCTCGGCGTGCAGTACCTCAAGCTGGCTCGCGACTGGCTCTCGCGGCTGTCCAGTCCGGCTGCCATGGCACTGCTGCGGGGGATCCTCAGTTTCGCCCGTGATGCGGGCAAGACGGTGATCCTCGAGGGTGTGGAGGACGAAGCGCAGATGCGATGGGCGCGGGAGCAGGGTATCGATTGCGTGCAGGGTTTCCTGTTTCGCGACCGCTTCGTTCGCCATTGGGCTGGCGAGGCCCTGGGAGCAGGCGCCGGATGTGAGGAGCCCGCATGAGCGAGCGGCAGTTGATTCTGGTGCCGCGATTGTCGCGAGTGCCGGACCATGAATATCGAGCACGCAAGCTGCTCGACTGGCTGGTGCGCCAGCGCATCGTCGAGGCGCTGCCGACTACCTGTGGCCGTGGCCGGGGCGGTATGGCCTATGCAATCGGTGAGGGCGCCCGGCGGGTTGCGCAACATCCGGAACGACTGCCGTTTGGCCAGCCGTTCAATGGTCTGGAGGTCGTCACGCGTCGCTGCATCTATACGCCGACCCGTGGCTTTCACGAAGAGGCAGGGTGCCCCGAGTGCCGCCGGGAGATAGGCGAGGCCTTCTTCGACAGCCTGGACGAATGGACGCCCGGTGATACCGACAACTTCACCTGCCCGGAATGCGGCCATGAAGATGAGGTGAACGGCTTTCTCTTCCTGCAGCCGTGCGCGTTTTCCAACCTCGGCTTCATCTTCAATGGATGGGTGGAGGCCGGTCTGGCTCCCTCGTTCCTGGAGTCCTTCGCCGAGCGTGTGGGGTTCTCCGTCGCTCAGGTCGTCGTCGATCCCTGACTACTGTCAGTCTTCGCCATGGCATTGCGGAAATGATGGACGAACGTCTTTACCAATGCGGAGTCGTCCTGTCTGCAGGCGAGGGCGATGCTGGTATGGCAGGTCTCGTCATCCAGCGGCACCAGTGTGATGCCGGTCGGCGCGATGGCACTCATGCTCAGCGGCAGCAGCGCGATGCCGAAACCGGCCTGGATCAGCTGGAGCTGGGTGGTCTTGCGTGATACCACTCTAGCGGCCTTCGGATAGAAGCCGGCGCGTGTACACAACTCGGCCGCTCGGTAGCTGAGGCCGCCACGCTGCGGATGGGGGATGGAGATGAAGGGTTCCTCTATCAGCTGGGTGAGGCGCACTGACGACTCCCTGGCCAGTGGGTGCTGGCTGGCGACAGCCAGCAGCATGGGTTCGTCGAGCAAGCGATGCAGCTCCAGGCCATCGTGCTGGCGCAGCACCGGAAGGCGAAGCAGGCCGATGTCCAGGCGCCGTTCGGCCAGCTCCTGAAGCTGGATCTCCGATGACTGCTGGGCGATCTCCATGTGCACGCCGGCGTATTCGGTGAGATAGCCAGCCAGCGCTGCCATCAGTACACCGCTCAGGGGGACGGTGCTGGAGTGGTTGAGGCGAAGAGTGCCGCGCAAGCCGAGGCCGATCTCCCTGCTTTCCTGGCTGGCACGCTCTAGTTCCAGCAGGAGGCCACGTGCACGCGGGTAAAAGGCTGCTCCCGCATCGGTGAGCAAGGGTTGCCGTGCCGTGCGTATGAACAGGGTGCTCTGCATCTGCGCCTCCAGCTCCTTGATCTGCCGGCTCATCGCTGACTGGGCGACGAACAGGCGCTCAGCGGCGGCGCTGAAACTGCCGCTCTCGACGATGGCGACGAAGTAGTGCAACTGGCGGGTGGAGATCATCTGTCATGCCTTTTTCGGATGGCTTGTCGATTTTTATCATATTGGTAGGCATGGCTGGGGTGGCGATAGAGTGCCGGTGTCATGTGTTGAAGGATGATGCTCAATGGAGCTCGCTTCGTTAATCGCCTCCCTGCCGTTTTCGCCTGTTAACTGGCTGGTCATCCTGCTCGGCATCACTGCCGCCTACGTGGTGTTCGGTATAGCCGGATTTGGCACTGCCCTGGTTGCCGGCCCGGTGTTGCTGTATTTCCTGCCGCTGTCCACCATCATCCCGCTGCTGGTGCTGCTCGATTTCGTCGCCGCCTTCGGCAATCTGCTGCCGTCCCGGCGTGATGTGGCCAGGCCAGAGCTGCTGCGCCTGTTGCCGTGCATGGCACTGGGATGCACGCTGGGGGTGGTCTTCCTGCTCAGCCTGCGATCCGATGTGCTGCTACTGGCGATGGGGATTTTTGTGAGCGTCTATGCGCTGTACAGCCTGGCGGTGCGCGTTCGTCCGGCAAGCCTATCGGCCGCCTGGGCGGTTCCGGCCGGCACGGTGGCTGGGCTGTTCGGTGCTCTGTTCGGCAGCGGAGGATTTCTCTACGCCCTCTATCTCAACGCACGGTTGGCGGATAAGCAGCAGGCCCGTGCCACGCAGAGCGCCCTGATCAGTTGCAGTGCCTTGGTTCGACTGAGTCTGTTTCTGGTTGCCGGGGTCTACGCCGATCTGCAATTGCTGCTGCTGGCCGCCTGCCTCTTGCCGCCCATGGCGCTCGGTCTATGGTGTGGGCGCCGCCTGACGCTGAACATGTCTCGTGATGCTTTCGTGCGTCTGGTGACCTGGCTGGTGCTGGCCAGCGGCCTGGGGCTGATCGGGCGCTATCTGGGAGGAAGCTGAGGAGCGGACCGTCAGCGGTCTTTTCCCTGCATCTCCGCATTGAGCGGCGGGGCTGGGCTAGGTATAATGCCGCGCTTCTTATTTTTCCCTCCCGGGAGCCCCGCCATGCTGCGCATCAGCCAAGAAGCACTCACCTTCGACGACGTTCTGCTCATCCCCGGTTACTCCGAAGTTCTGCCCAAGGACGTCAGCCTGAAGACCCGCCTGACCCGTGGCATCGAGCTGAACATCCCGCTGCTGTCCGCCGCGATGGATACCGTCACTGAAGCGCGCCTGGCCATCGCCATGGCCCAGGAAGGCGGCATTGGCATCATCCACAAGAACATGACCATCGAGCAGCAGGCTGCCGAGGTACGCAAGGTCAAGAAGTTCGAGGCCGGCGTGGTCAAGGACCCGATCACCATCGAGGCCGACGCCACCGTGCGTGACCTGTTCGAGCTGACCCGTCAGCACAACATCTCCGGTGTGCCGGTGCTGAGCAATGGCGACCTGGTCGGCATCGTCACTTCCCGCGACGTACGCTTCGAGAACCGCCTGGACGCCCTGGTCCGCGACGTGATGACGCCGAAAGAGCGTCTGGTCACCGTCAAGGAAGGCGCTACCAAGGAAGCTGTGCGCGAGTTGCTGCACAAGCACCGCATCGAGAAAGTCCTGATCGTCGACGACGCCTTCGCCCTCAAGGGCATGATGACCGTCAAGGACATCGAGAAGGCCAAGGCCTATCCGCTGGCCAGCAAGGACGACCAGGGCCGCCTGCGTGTCGGTGCCGCCGTCGGTACCGGTGCCGACACCGGTGATCGCGTTGGTGCACTGGTCGCCGCTGGAGTCGACGTGATCATCGTCGATACCGCCCACGGCCACTCCAAGGGCGTGATCGACCGCGTACGCTGGGTCAAGGAGAACTTCCCGGAAGTCCAGGTGATCGGCGGCAACATCGCCACCGGTGACGCCGCCAAGGCCCTGGTCGCCGCCGGCGCCGACGGCGTTAAGGTCGGCATTGGCCCGGGCTCCATCTGCACCACCCGTATCGTCGCCGGTGTCGGCGTACCGCAAATCAGCGCCGTGGCCAACGTCGCTGCCGCCCTGGCCGGTACCGGTGTTCCGCTGATCGCCGACGGTGGCATCCGTTTCTCCGGTGACCTGTCCAAGGCCATCGTCGCCGGCGCTTCTGCCGTGATGATCGGCTCGATGCTGGCCGGCACCGAAGAGGCTCCGGGCGAAGTCGAGCTGTTCCAGGGTCGTTCCTACAAGGCCTACCGCGGCATGGGCTCGCTGGGCGCCATGGCCCAGGCCCAGGGGTCGTCCGACCGTTACTTCCAGGATTCCTCGGCCGGTGCCGAGAAGCTGGTGCCGGAAGGTATCGAAGGCCGCGTACCGTACAAGGGGGCGATGAGCGCCATCGTGCACCAACTGATGGGCGGCTTGCGCGCCTCCATGGGCTACACCGGCTGCGCCACCGTCGAGGAAATGCGCACCAAGCCGGAGTTTGTGCGCATCACCGGCGCCGGTATGGCCGAGTCGCACGTGCACGACGTACAGATCACCAAAGAAGCCCCGAACTATCGAGTGGGTTAATCCACTGCAATGAATCGACACGGGGCTGACTGATCAGCCCCGTGTCATTTGTGACTTCGCTACGAGAGACGGCCATGGCCCACGACATTCACGCCCACCGCATCCTCATCCTCGACTTCGGCTCCCAGTACACCCAGCTGATCGCCCGCCGCGTGCGCGAGATCGGTGTGTACTGCGAAATCCATCCGTTCGACATGGACAACGAGGCGATCCGCGCCTTCGCCCCGCGCGGCATCATCCTCGCCGGTGGCCCGGAGTCGGTGCACGAAGCCAACAGCCCGCGCGCGCCGCAGGCGGTGTTCGACCTCAACGTGCCGCTGTTCGGCATCTGCTACGGCATGCAGACCATGGCCGAGCAGCTCGGCGGCAAGGTCGAAGGTTCCGACCTGCGTGAGTTCGGCTACGCCCGCGTCGACGTGATCGGCAAGGCCCGCCTGCTCGACGGCATCGAAGACCACGTGGACACCGACGGTGTGCTGGGTCTGGACGTGTGGATGAGCCACGGCGACAAGGTTACCGCCATGCCTGCCGGGTTCCACATCCTGGCCAGCACCCCGAGCTGCCCGATCGCTGCCATGGCCGACGACAGCCGCGCTTACTACGGCGTGCAGTTCCACCCGGAAGTGACCCACACCAAACAGGGCGGTCGCATCCTCTCGCGCTTCATCCTCGACATCTGCGGCTGCGAAGCCCTGTGGACCCCGGCCAATATCGTCGAAGACGCCATCGCCACCGTGCGTGCCCAGGTCGGCACCGCTAAGGTGCTGCTGGGTCTGTCCGGCGGCGTCGACTCCTCGGTAGTTGCCGCGCTGCTGCACCGCGCCATCGGCGACCAGCTGACCTGCGTGTTCGTCGACAACGGCCTGCTGCGCCACAAGGAAGGCGACCAGGTGATGGCCATGTTCGCCGAGAACATGGGCGTCAAGGTGATCCGCGCCAACGCCGAAGAGCTGTTCCTCGGCCGCCTGGCCGGCGTCGCCGACCCGGAAGAGAAGCGCAAGATCATCGGTCGCAGCTTCATCGAAGTGTTCGATGAAGAAGCCACCAAGCTCAAGGACGTGAAGTTCCTCGCCCAGGGCACCATCTACCCGGACGTGATCGAGTCGGCTGGTGCCAAGACCGGCAAGGCCCACGTGATCAAGTCCCACCACAACGTCGGTGGCCTGCCGGAGGACATGCAGTTCTCCCTGGTCGAGCCGCTGCGCGAGCTGTTCAAGGACGAGGTGCGCAAGATCGGCCTGGAGCTGGGTCTGCCCTACGACATGGTCTACCGCCACCCGTTCCCGGGGCCGGGCCTGGGCGTGCGCATCCTCGGCGAAGTGAAGAAGGAATACGCCGACCTGCTGCGTCTGGCCGACCACATCTTCATCGAAGAGCTGCGCAATTTCGACTGGTACCACAAGACCAGCCAGGCCTTCGTGGTGTTCCAGCCGGTGAAATCGGTCGGCGTGGTTGGTGACGGCCGTCGCTACGCCTGGGTCGTGGCCCTGCGCGCCGTGGAAACCATCGACTTCATGACCGCACGCTGGGCGCACCTGCCCTACGAGCTGCTGGAGAAGGTCTCCAACCGCATCATCAACGAGATTTCCGGTATCTCTCGCGTCACCTACGACGTGTCGAGCAAGCCGCCTGCCACCATCGAGTGGGAGTGATCCGCGACGCAGAGGGCAGCCATGGCTGCCCTTTTCGTATCTGACAGCTGATAAGGAGAAGCGCGATGTTCGGGATCACCGACTACGGCGCCTTCGTGGTCGCCTTCGTGGTGCTGCTGATGATTCCGGGGCCGGGCAACCTGGCGCTGATCACCTCCACCGGCAAGGGCGGCGTGCGCGGCGGTCTGGCCTCGACCTTTGGTATCATCCTCGGTGACCAGGTGCTGATGTGGCTGGCGGTGGCCGGAGTGGCGGCACTGCTGGCGGCCTACCCGACGGCCTTCCATGCCGTGCAGTGGCTGGGCGCAGGCTATCTGGTCTGGCTCGGTGCGCGCATGCTGCTGGCCAAGCCGGGCAGCGCCCCGGCAGTGCATATCAGCGCCGGCCATTACCTGCGTCAGACGGCGGTGATCACCCTGTTCAATCCCAAGGCCATCGTCTTCTACATGGCCTTCTTCCCGCTGTTCATAGACCCGGCGCGGCACCAGGGGCTGCTGACCTTCGCCGTGATGGCGCTGACGGTAGCCCTGCTGACCTTCGTCTACGGCCTGGTGGTGACCCTGCTGACCCATCAGCTGATCGAGCGCATGCGTGCTCGCCCACAGTTGGGCAAGGCGCTGGAACGCTTGGCCGGGCTGTGCCTGGTAGGCTTCGGACTGAAGCTCGCACTGACTCGCTGAGCCGGCTGCGCGATCTGCCGCAGCCATTTCTTGAGAATCAGATGCAATTGGCCCGTATAATCGTCCCGGTAACTTTTTGTTTCAGAGGAAAGTGGCTTATGTCGGCACATCGAGTAACCGGGTTGGCGCGCGCGATCGGCGCCGCCGTTCTGTCCTGCGGCATGCTGTTCGCCAGTGGCGCGCGCGCCGACGACCCGGTAACCCTGACCCTCTACAACGGCCAGCACGAGGCTACCGGCAAGGCGGTAGCAGCGGCCTTCGAGAAGAAGACCGGGATCAAGGTGCTGATCCGCAAGGGCGGTGGCGGCCAGTTGGCCAACCAGATCGCCGAGGAAGGCGAGCGCTCGCCGGCCGACGTGATCTACACCGAAGAAGCTCCGCCGCTGGTCAAGCTGGCCAGCCAGGGCCTGCTGGCCCAGGTCGACCCGGCCACCCTCGCGCAGATCGACCCCAAGCTGTCGGATGACCAGGGTCGCTGGCTGGGCATCACCACCCGCGTGCGGGTGCTGGCCTACAATCCGGAACTGGTCAGCGAGGCCGAGCTGCCGAAGAGCGTGCTGGAAGTGGCCGAACCCGAGTGGGACGGCAAGATCGCCTTTGTCCCCAGCAGCGGCGAATTCGTCGGCCAGACGGCTGCGGTGATCCGCCTCAATGGTCGCGAGGCCGCCGAGGAGTGGCTGGTCGGGCTCAAGGCCTTCGGCTCCACCTACACCAACAACGTCATCGCCATGAAGGCGGTGGAGAATGGTGAGGTTGGTGCGGCACTGATCAACAGCTACTACTGGATGGCGCTCAAGCGCGAGAAGGGCGAACTGAAGTCCAAGCTGCACTACTTCGCCGACGGCGATGCCGGCGGTCTGGCCAGCGTCTCCGGCGCGGCGGTAGTGAAGTCGACCAAGCATCCCAAGGAAGCCCAGCAGTTCCTCGCCTTCATGATCAGTGAGGAAGGGCAGAAGGTGGTGCTGAGCAAGTCGCCGGAGTATCCGGTGAACAAGGCCGTGGCCGCCGACCCGCTGCTCAAGCCGCTGGATCAGCTCAAGCCGCCGGCCATCACCGCCTCCGAGATCGGCCTGGCCGAGGACGCCCTGGACCTGCAGCGCGAAGCCGGGATGAACTGATATGCAGGTGGATGTGCTCGAGCAGGAGCTGCCGGCGCCGCTGCATGTCGGCCGCCGCCGGCGCAAGGCGCCACCGCTGTGGCTGCAGCTGCCGGTGCTGGCGTTGCTGCTGGTCGCCGCGCTGCCGCTGTTCTACGTGGTGGCGCGCACTGCCCAGGCCGGCTGGCACGAGGCCTGGCACCTGCTCTGGCGTCCCTTCGTATTCGGCCTGCTGGCCAACACCATGAAGCTGATGGTGCTGGTCACCGTCGGCTGCGCAGTGATCGGCATGGCCCTGGCCTGGCTGGTCGAGCGCAGCGACCTGCGCTGGCGCCGGCAGTGGAACGTGCTGCTGTGCCTGCCGTTCGCCATTCCGTCCTTCGTCGCCGGCTTCACCTGGATCTCCATCGGCCCGATGTTCGAGGGATTGGGTGGCACCGTGCTGGTGATGATCCTGTCGAAATATCCGCTGGTGTACCTGCCGGTGGCCGCCACCTTGCGCAGCCTCGACCCGGCGCTGGAAGAGTCGGCGCGCATGCTCGGCTACAACCGCCGGCAGATATTCTGGAAGGTGACCCTGCCACTGGTGCGTCCGGTGCTGATGGCCACCAGCTTGCTGGTGGCGGTGCACATGTTGGTGGAGTTCGGTGCGCCGTCGATCATGCGTTACCAGACCTTCACCACGGCGATCTACCAGCAGTTCGAGCTGGAGTTCTCCAACACCAACGCCGCCATGCTCTCGGCGCTGCTGCTGGGCCTGTGCCTGATCATGCTGTGGGGCGAGTTCCGCCTGCGTGGCCGCGGCTATGCGCGTACCGGCCAGGGTGTGGCCCGCCAGGCACCGCGTGTGCGCCTGGGCGCCTGGGGCTGGCCGTTGCAGGCGCTGCTGCTGGTGCTGGTGGCGGTGGGCTGCGGCACGCCGCTGGGCATGCTCGGTTTCTGGATCGTCGACGGCAGCTCGGCCAGCTTCCCGGTGGAGGACATCCTCAGCGCCCTGTGGTCGTCGCTGTCGCTGTCCTTCGGCGGCGCGTTGCTCAGCTGCCTGCTGGCGCTGCCGGTGTGCCTGGTGGTGGTGCGCTATTACGGGCGCATGGCCTGGCTGGCTGACCGCCTGCCTTACCTGCTGCATGCGCTGCCGGGGCTGGTGATCGCCCTGTCGCTGGTGTTCTTCGCCCTCGGCTACGTGCCGGCGCTGTACCAAACCAGCCTGTTGCTGCTGGTGTGCTACGCGCTGTTGTTCATGCCGATGGCCCAGGGCTCGATCCGCACCGCGTTGGAGAAGGCTTCGCCACAGCTGGAGGAGGCCGCGCGCACCCTCGGTCACACGCCGCTGGCGACCTTCTTCAAGGTCACCCTACCGATCATCTTCCCGGCCATTGGCGCCGGTTTCGTGCTGGTGTTCCTCGACTGCATGAAGGAGCTGACCGCCACGCTGATCCTCGGTCCGACCGGCCTGGATACCCTGGCCACGGCCGTGTGGTCGCACACCGGCAACCTCGAATATGCCGCCGCCGCGCCCTATGCCGCGCTGCTGGTGCTGGTATCCGGCCTGCCGGTGTATCTGTTGACCACCCGCGCCTATGCGCGGCGCAGCTGAGCCTGCTCGCAAGAGCGTGAGCAGGCACTGATAAATGGTGCGACGAATTGTCCGCCGCCGCGGCCGTCCCGACGCGCTATCGTGCGCTCCGGGGCAGTGCCCGCAGAGGCGCCTCCCAACACCTGATTAGCGCCGTTGTTGTTTCCGCTTCAGGAGCCTGAATCATGAGCTTCACTCGCAGACAAGTTCTCGCCGGCCTGGCCGGTCTCGGGGTAGTCGGTCTTGGCGCCGGTAGCGTGCGCTACTGGCTGGGCCGCCCGGAGAGCGTTGCGACCCATGACTACGAACTGATCGCCGCGCCGCTCGACATGGAGCTGGTGCCCGGTCACAAGACCCCGGCCTGGGCCTATGGCGGCCAGGCGCCCGGCCTGGAGCTGCGCTGCCGCCAAGGCGAGCGACTGCGGGTGCGCTTCATCAACAAGCTGGACGTGGACAGCACCATCCACTGGCACGGCATCCGCCTGCCGCTCGAGATGGACGGCGTGCCCTATGTCTCGCAGTTGCCGGTCAAGCCCGGCGAATACTTCGACTACGACTTCATCTGCCCGGATGCCGGCAGCTACTGGTACCACCCACACACCTCCAGTGCTGAGCAGTTGGGGCGTGGTCTGGTCGGGCCGCTTATCGTCGAGGAGCGCGAGCCGTCCGGTTTCACCCATGAGCGCACGCTGTGCCTGAAGACCTGGCACGTGGATGAGCAGGGCGACTTCACCGAATTCCTGGTGCCACGACTGGCGGCGCGCGAGGGTACCCGTGGGCGATTGTCGACCATCAATGGCCAGCCTACTCCGACCTTGGAACTGCCGGCCGGGCAAGTGGTGCGCCTGCGCCTGATCAACGTCGACAACACCATCACCTATCGGCTCAACCTGCCGGGTGGCGAGGCGCGAATCTACGCGCTGGACGGTAACCCGATAGAGCCGCGGCCACTGGGCAAGGACTACTGGCTGGGTCCAGGCATGCGCATCGATCTGGCGCTGAAAGTGCCGGCGGCGGGACAAGAGCTGCCACTGCGAAATGGGCCGCTGCGTCTGGCAACGATCAAGAGCGTGGCCAGCTCTGATGTCGCCGGCGATTGGCCGCCGGCGTTGCCGGCCAACCCGGTGGCTGAGCCGGATCTGGCGAGTGCCGAGACGCTCCGCTTCAACTTCGAGTGGGCGGCGGCGCTGTCCGGTGACGTGAGCAAGGGCGGCAGCTACAAGTACTGGCAGATCAACGGCCAGGCCTGGGACATCAATGACAAGACCTGTGCCGATCGTCCTATTGCCAGCCTGAAGAGGGACGGTCACTACATCTTCGTGCTGCGCAACATGGCCCAGTATCAGCATCCCATCCACTTGCACGGCATGAGCTTCAAGGTGCTGGACTCGGACCGCAAGGACATCGTGCCGTACTTCACCGACACCTACCTGCTGGGCAAGAACGAGACAGCGCGGATCGCCTTCGTCGCCGATAATCCCGGGGTATGGATGTTCCACTGCCACGTGGTTGATCACATGGAAACCGGCCTGATGGCCGCCATCGAGGTAGTTTGATGCGCCAGCCGCAGTTCATCGACCGCAGCCAGGACGAGCGCTTCATGCGCGAGGCTCTGGAGCTCGCTCGCCAAGGGGCCGAGCGCGGGGAGGTCCCGGTCGGCGCGCTGCTGGTGCAGGGTGGCGAGGTGGTGGGGCGCGGCTTCAATTGCCCCATCAGTACTTCGGACCCGAGTGCCCATGCGGAAATGGTCGCCATTCGCGCCGCCGCTCAGGTCGTGCAGAACTACCGTCTACCTGGCAGCACGCTCTACGTCACCCTGGAACCGTGCAGCATGTGCGCGGGGCTGATCGTACATTCGCGCGTCAGTCGCGTGGTCTACGGTACCACCGAGCCCAAGGCGGGTGTCGCGGTCAGTCGTGGCCAGTTCTTCGCGCAGGATTTCCTCAATCATCGAGTGCTGATCGAGGGCGGGTTACTGGCCGAGGAATGCAGTGAGATGCTCAGCACGTTCTTCAAGGCGCGACGCACCTGACAGCGCTATGCGCAGGCTTCACGCGCTGCTAGGCTGCGCGCATTTCGCGATCCGGAGAACCTGCCTGTGAAACAGGGGATGTTGTCGTTGTTGGCGTTGGCTTGCCTGTCCGCCCAGGCTGCCGAGGAGAAGGTCTACCTGCTGGTCTCGGCAGGGGTGAACGACACCACCCTGGCTCAGAGCCTGTTTCTGCATGAGCCTGACATCACGACCCTGGATGACTGCCGGCAGGCGATTCAGCAGGGGCAGCGTGATGGCGACTGGATGAAGTACCACCACATACTGCGCAGGGACAAGATGCAAGGCTTCAGCGTGCAGATGCAGTATCGCTGCGTCACCAGCAAGCAGGAGATCGCCCCCTGGTTCGACCGCGCCCGTTACGATCATCCTTACCTGATCGGCGTCGATGAGCAGTCTCGGTTGAGCGTGAAGTCGATGGAAAGCATGGCCGCCTGCATGGGCGCCTACCGCGCCCTGCCCGAGGCAGAGCGCTCCCGCAGCCACTGCGCCAAGGGCAATCAGAAAGTACGCTGACGGTGGTCAGTCTGCATTTTCCTTAGCTGCTTGTTCTATTTGTCGCAGGTAGTGCGGGCCGCGGGTGACGGTAAAGATTTTCAGGTCCTCCAGCTGCAGCTGCGTTCCTATCGGACAACTGATGCGTATGCGCAGTGTTCCACCGAGGGGTTCGAGCGCATCCAGCTCCAGCGTACCGATGCTGATCGTTTGCGGCGGCCGCATGTGGTTCAGGAACATGCGCATGCTCCTGGGAGGGCCTCCCGGCGGCAGATAGTCGAGCCCGACTTCATCGCAGTCCTGGTCGAAGCGCTGCCCTTGGAACTGCACGATTGGCATGCCACCCAGCAGGGGGAACATCAGATTCTCCCAGATGATGTACGCATCCTTTGCCGTGCTGCGTGCACCCTCAGAGGAGAACGGATCACCATCCATTCCCTGCCACTGCATATGACTGGGTTCTGCTGCCGCTATCGTCCGGTGTGGAACATGAGTCAGATCCGGCATCAATGGGCGGCTGTAGCGCTGATGCAGGTAACCGGCGGCTATACCGAGTAGCACCAGCGCGACCGCAGCACTCAGCGTGCGTGCTCGAGGGCGAGCCTGCCAGATGGCGGATATGCCGAAGGCCGCCAGCAGCGTCAGAGGCAATTCCATTGAGCCGATGGCATAGCGCGTGCCATGCATGGCCAGCGTCATGATCGCTACCTGATAAGCCGCAATGCAGCCCAACATCCAGAGATAGGGGGCGCGTCGATAGCCCCAGAGCCCGAAGAGCGCGAGAGCGACCAGCATGATGTGCCAGGCACGAGCATTGAACACTTTCCGGTCGAGTTTGGCCTGGCTGAAGAACAGGGTGGCTCCGGCCTTTTGCACCAGCATGTTGGCCAGCACGCCCAGCGGCATGTCCGCCAGCTCTGCTCTTGCTATCCGACTCAGGCGCTTGTCGCCCTCTATGGTCAGATGGCTATCTGTTCCGTGAAGCACATGGAAGTGATCGTGCAGCATGCCGTAGTAAGGTGGTTCGTAGCCCGCCACCGCCGGATTGATACCGAAGTAAAGGGCTGCTCCGCTGCCGGTGGCGATCATCGGGTAGTCGAAGGTCGCCTTGTTGTGCGCGATGTAGGCGGCGGTGCCGGCCGCGGCAATGAGGTGCAGCACCAGCAGCCGGCGGGCGATGATCTTCAGCGTCTGTGAGCCCCGCCAAATCAGCAGGGCGCAGGCAATCACGGCGGCGAGTGTCCAGTAGACGTAGGTAGCCCTGACCAAGATGGATAGCAGCAGCGCGGTGCCTCCCAGTAGCACTGGCCAGCGGCGTTGCGGGGACTCGCAGATCAGCGCGCAGCACCACAGCCAGACGCCCAGGCACAGCAGTTGGGGTGGCTCGCTCAGTGGTGGAATCAATACCTGCGGGAATAGCGGCGACAGTGCTATCAGCCAGGCAGACGCGGTGGCAGCAGTGAGGCCGGCAATTCGTCTCAGGGCGTCGAAGACGAGCAGCAGCAGGACTCCACTGAGCACCAGGTTGCCTTGTATGACAAGGCTCTCATCGGCGCCGAACAGTGCCAGATAGATGAAAGATCCGGGAGCGACCAATAAGTGGGACGGGTCGCTGAACAACTCCGAGGCGTTCTCCAGAAAGCGCCTTGCCAGCGGCAGGTAGGTCACCTGGGTGTCGTAGTTGAGCGCGCTGACGAGTGGCGAGCAGCGATAGAACCACTGCTGCACCGCCAGAGGCAGGAACAGTCCGAGCAGCCAGAAAAGCGGCCTCTCTCTAAGGGTTGCGACGATCTTGGAGGTCATCATTCTGGGTGCGTCAGATGCGGTGTCAGCTGTGGATGGAGAGGTTCCTGGGGGGTGCTGCTGATGTCGTGATGGAGAAACGCTATCAATAGCTGTGTGCCGATCAGGATCGGCAGGCCGGCGAGCATTACTGTCCCGCTGGTGGCGGGTACGCCGTGGAGGTCGCTGGTCAGCCAATGATCCAGGCCGAACAGCGTGCCGCCGATGACGAATAGAAGCCCCATCATGCTGTACAGCGAGCCGATGTTGAAGTCGCGCAGCCAGTAGTTGTAGAGATAGCGCCGGTACAGCCGGGACAGGTGCTTGGCCGCAAACTCCGGCAGGACCTTGCGCACATTCAGTCCCGATGTTTCATCGGCGTAAATCGCATCCATCGGTACGTCCTTCACTACCGCTCTGGTCGTATTCAGGCGGAACAGCATGTCCGTCTCGAAGAAGTAGCGGGTCTCCAGTTTGTCCAGCGGCAGTTCCCGCAGCACCTGGCAGTGGATGGCGGTGTAGCCGTTGGTGGGGTCCATCACGTTCCAGTACCCGCAGCTCAACTTGGTCAGAAAGGACAACATCGCGTTGCCGACCAGTCTTACCCGTGGCATGCCGCGCAGCGATTCGTGCCGATAGAAACGATTGCCCTTGGTGTAGTCGGCACGTCCCTGGCGGATTGGACGCACGAAGTAGGGGATCAATCTGGGGTCCATCTGGCCATCACCGTCGACCTTGACCACGATATCCATGTCGTCCGCCAAGGCCTGGCGATAGCCGGTTACCACCGCGCCGCCAACTCCCAGGTTGACCGGGTTGCGCAGCACCTGTACGCGTGGGTCCCGGCAGTTCGCTTCGATGAAATCGCCACTGCCGTCCGGGCAGCAGTCATCGACTGCATAGATCTTCGTTACCGAAGTAGGGATTTCCGATAGCACCTGAAGAACGTGGTCTTTGACCTTGTAGCAGGGAATAGCGACAGCGACTTTCATGGATGTCTGTTCCTTCAGACCGAGGCAGCGATGATGACTCCGAGCAGAATCAGCCCACCACCGACGAAGGTTCGCAGGTGGAGGGTGGAGCCGAACACCAGATATTCAAGAAGCGGCACCATGAGAAAGGCCAGGCCCATGAACGGGTAAGCCAGATGCAGCGGAACATTGCGTAGGATCCAGATCCAGAACAGCGTGGTCGCGCCATAAAGCGCCAGGGCGGCAATCAGTGCGCCGTTGAATGCCCATGCCCGCCAATCCGCCGCGTCATGGATATTGAGCGCAGCTTGTTTGAAGAGTATTTGGCCTGCTGCGATACCACTGACGCACAGCAGGGTGGCGAAAATGTAGAAAGCCGACACGAAAAATCCCTGTGTTCTGGCTGCGGCTCGAAGGTGCCGACGGCATGAGCGGGCGATTGTAGGCGCTCAGGTTGTTTGACTCCATAGCCAGATTTCGGATGGGTCAGTTAGGAGATTTCTCTACCGGCTTGTCCTTTGATACGCCCGGCACGTGCAGGCCGCTCTCTGCGACGCGAGTGCCCTCCAACTGAGGCTGGGTCACCCAGTTGAGGATGTCGTAATAGCGCCGCACGTTGCGCACGAAGTGCACGGTCTCGCCGCCACGGGCGTAGCCGTAGCGGGTCTTGCTGTACCAGCGCTTCTGCGACAGGCGCGGCAGCATCTTCTGTACGTCCAGCCACTTGTTCGGGTCGAGACCTTCGGCCTGAGCCATCTTGCGCGCGTCCGACAGGTGGGCGATGCCGATGTTGTAGGCGGCCAGGGCGAACCAGGTGCGGTCCGGCTCGCTCATGTCCTCGGTGAGGCCGCTGTGCACCAGGGTGAAGTACTTGGCGCCGCCGGCGATGCTCTGCTTGGGGTCCAGGCGGTTGACCACGCCCATCGCCTGGGCGGTGTTCTGGGTCAGCATCATCAGGCCGCGCACGCCGGTCTTGGAGGTGGCGTCGGCGGTCCACAGCGATTCCTGGTATCCGATGGCGGCGAGCAGGCGCCAGTCCACCTTGTGTTTCTCCGCCGCCTGCTTGAAGTGTTGTTCGTAGCGCGGCAGACGCTGCTGCAGATGCTTGGCGAAGGTGTAGGCGCCAACGTAGCCGAGTACGTCGACGTGACCGTAGTAGCGTTCCTTGAGGCGCTGCAGGCTGCCATTTTCCTCGACCAGGGTCAGGAAGTGGTTGGCTTCGCGCAACAGGCTATCGTCCTCTCCGGTGGCCACCGCCCAGCCCAGGCTGCGGGCCTCGCCCAGGTCGAAGGCGACGCGTACGTTGGGGAAGTACACCTGGTTCATCGCCAGTTCGTTGGAGTCGACCAGCGTAAGGTCGACCTGCCCCTCGTCGACCATGCGCAGCAGGTCTACCACCTCGACATCGATGGATTCCTCGTACTGCAGTTCCGGCAGGGTCTTCTTCAGCTCGGCCAACTGTTCGGCGTGACTGCTGCCCTTGAGGACCAGGATGCGCCGGCCGATCAGATCTTCGGGGCGGCTGGGGCGGCGCTGGCCATCGCGGTAGATGATCTGCGGAGTCACATCCAGGTAGGCACGGGAGAAGTTGGCCTGGGCCTTGCGGCCCTCGCTGGCAACCAGGCCGGCGGCGGCCAGCACCGGACCGTTGGGCTGATTCAGGCGGGTGAACAGATCGTCGAGGTTGTCCGCAGTTTCGATCTTCAGCTCGACGCCCAGATTGTCGGCGAAGCGCTTCGCCAGTTCGTACTCGAAGCCAGTCTCGCCGCTGCGGTCCTGGAAGTAGGTGGTCGGGCTGTTACGGGTGATCACGCGTAGAACACCCTCCTCCTGCACGCGCTCGAGAGTACTGGGCTGCTGCTTGGCGGCAGAGCCGTCGCAGCCCACGAGCAGCAAGGGGATAACGGTCGCCAACAAGCAGGCGGTCGTGCGGATGCGCAACACAATGTGGGCAAACATCGGCGCAGTATACGCAAAGCCCAACGGCCGCCATATCTCGACAGTATTTCGGCGCTCTGCTAGATGCGCCGGATCCTGTGTGCTCAGGGTGCCGCCGGCGGGTGCTTTAGGCTAGAATGCACGGCCTCAAAGAACCTGCTCCCGGGGGCCCGTGGCAGGTTCGAAGTACACCCCTTCTCAGAGGCTGTTCTCCATGTTGATCCTGCGCGGCGCGCCCGCTCTTTCCGCCTTCCGTCACGGCAAACTGCTTTCGCAACTGACTGCCAAGGTTCCCGCCGTGACCGGTCTGTATGCCGAGTTCGCGCACTTCGCCGAAGTGACCGGTGTACTCACCGCCGATGAAGAGCAGGTACTGGCCCGGCTGTTGAAGTACGGCCCGAGCGTGCCGGTGCAGGAGCCTGCCGGCAAACTGTTCCTGACCATTCCGCGCTTCGGCACCATCTCGCCCTGGTCGAGCAAGGCCAGCGACATCGCGCGCAACTGCGGCCTGGCCAAGATCGAGCGCCTGGAGCGCGGCATTGCCTACTACGTCAGCGGTGAACTGTCCGCTGCCGATCACCAGGCCGTCGCCGCCGTGCTGCACGACCGCATGACCCAGCTGGTGCTAGGCACTCTGGAGGAGGCCGCCGGCCTGTTCAGTCACGCCCAGCCCAGGCCGCTGACCGCCGTGGACCTGCTTGGTGGTGGTCGCGCCGCTCTGGAGCAGGCCAACGTGCAGCTGGGCCTGGCCCTGGCCGAGGACGAGATCGACTATCTGGCGAAGAACTTCACCGAGCTGGGCCGCAACCCGCATGACGTCGAACTGATGATGTTCGCCCAGGCCAACTCCGAGCATTGCCGCCACAAGATCTTCAACGCCAGCTGGGACATAGACGGCGAGAGCCAGGACAAGTCCCTGTTCGGCATGATCAAGAACACCTACCAGATGCACAGCGACGGCGTGCTGTCCGCCTATAAGGACAACGCCTCGGTCATCGTCGGCAACGTTGCCGGGCGCTTCTTCCCCAATCCGGATACCCGTGAGTACGGCGCCACCGTCGAGCCGGTGCATATCCTGATGAAGGTGGAAACCCACAACCACCCGACCGCCATCGCCCCGTTCCCTGGCGCCTCCACCGGCTCCGGTGGCGAGATCCGCGACGAAGGCGCTACCGGCCGTGGCGCCAAGCCCAAGGCTGGCCTGACCGGTTTCAGCGTGTCCAACTTGAACATCCCCGGTTTCCAGCAGCCCTGGGAGAAGCCCTACGGCAAGCCCGAGCGCATCGTTACCGCGCTGGACATCATGATCGAAGGTCCGCTGGGCGGTGCCGCGTTCAACAACGAATTCGGCCGTCCCGCGCTGAACGGCTACTTCCGTACCTTCGAGCAGGCGGTGCAGAGCCCGCGCGGTGAGGAAGTGCGCGGCTACCACAAGCCGATCATGCTGGCCGGCGGCATGGGCAACATCCGTGAAGACCATGTGCAGAAGGGCGAGATCTCGGTTGGCGCCAAGCTGATCGTACTCGGCGGCCCGGCCATGCTCATCGGCCTGGGCGGCGGCGCCGCTTCCTCCATGGCCACCGGTGCCAGCTCCGCCGACCTGGACTTCGCCTCGGTGCAGCGCGACAACCCGGAAATGGAGCGTCGCTGCCAGGAAGTCATCGACCGCTGCTGGCAGCTGGGCGCCGAGAACCCGATCAAGTTCATCCACGACGTCGGTGCCGGCGGTATCTCCAACGCCCTGCCGGAACTGATCAACGACGGCGGCCGTGGTGGTCGCTTCGAGCTGCGTGCGGTGCCGAACGACGAGCCGGGCATGGCCCCGCACGAAATCTGGTGCAACGAGTCCCAGGAACGCTACGTGATGAGCGTGGACGCCGCCGACTTCGAGCGTTTCAAGGCTATCTGCGAGCGCGAGCGCTGCCCGTTCGCCGTGGTCGGCGAGGCCATCGCCGAGCCGCATCTGACCGTGTCCGACAGCCACTTCGGCAACAAGCCGGTGGACATGCCGCTGGAAGTGCTGCTCGGCAAGCCGCCGCGCATGCATCGCAGCGTGCAGCGCGAGGCGGAGCAGGGCGATGATTTCGCCGCTTCCTGCGTCGACATCGGCGAGGCCGTGAGCCGCGTGTTGCGCCACCCGGCCGTGGCCAGCAAGAGCTTCCTGATCACCATCGGCGACCGCACCATCACCGGCCTGGTTGCCCGCGACCAGATGGTCGGCCCGTGGCAGGTGCCGGTGGCCGACTGCGCCGTGACCGCCACCAGCTTCGACGTCTACACCGGTGAAGCCATGGCCATGGGCGAGCGCACGCCGCTGGCCCTGCTCGATGCCCCGGCCTCGGGCCGCATGGCTGTCGGCGAGACCATTACCAACCTGGCTGCCTCGCGCATCGAGAAGATGTCCGATATCAAGCTGTCCGCCAACTGGATGGCTGCTGCCGGCCACCCGGGTGAAGACGCGCGCCTGTACGACACCGTGAAAGCGGTCGGCATGGAGCTGTGCCCGGCGCTCGGCATCACCATCCCGGTGGGCAAGGACTCCATGTCCATGAAAACCCGCTGGCAGGACGAGGGCGTCGACAAGAGCGTGACTTCGCCGCTGTCGCTGGTGATCACCGGCTTCGCTCCGGTCGCCGACATCCGCCAGACCCTGACCCCGCAGCTGCGTCTGGACAAGGGCGAGACCGATCTGATCCTGATCGACCTCGGCCGCGGCCAGAACCGCATGGGCGGTTCGATCCTGGCGCAGACCTACGCACAGATCGGCCAGAGCGTGCCGGACGTCGACGACGCCGAAGACCTCAAGGCCTTCTTCGCCGTGATCCAGGGCCTCAATGCCGACGGCCACATCCTGGCCTACCACGACCGCTCCGATGGTGGCCTGCTGACCACCGCCCTGGAAATGGCCTTCGCCGGCCACTGCGGCCTCAACCTGTTCCTCGACTCCCTGGCCGACGACGCCTCCGAACTGGCCGCCGTGCTGTTCAACGAGGAACTGGGTGCGGTGATCCAGGTGCGCCAGGACGCCACTCCGGAAATCCTCGCCCAGTTCAGCGCCGCTGGTCTCGACGATTGCGTGGCGGTGATCGGCCAGCCGGTCAACGGCAGCGACGTGGCCATCAGCTTCAACGGCGAGCCGGTGTTCGGCGGCGAGCGCCGCATGCTGCAGCGCCAGTGGGCCGAGACCAGCTTCCAGATCCAGCGCCTGCGCGACAACGCCCAGTGTGCCGAGCAGGAATTCGACCTGATCCTCGACGAGGACAACCCGGGCCTGTCGACCAAGCTGTCCTTCGACGTCAACCAGGACATCGCCGCGCCCTACATCAAGAAGGGTGTGCGTCCACAGGTGGCGGTACTGCGCGAGCAAGGCGTCAACGGCCAGGTGGAAATGGCTGCGGCCTTCGACCGCGCCGGCTTCAGCGCCATCGATGTGCACATGAGCGACATCCTCTCCGGCCGGGTCAGCCTGGAGCAGTTCAAGGGCCTGGTGGCCTGCGGCGGTTTCTCCTACGGTGACGTGCTCGGCGCCGGTGAAGGCTGGGCCAAGTCGGTGCTGTTCAACAGCCGCGCCCGCGATGGCTTCGCCGCCTTCTTCGCGCGCAAGGACAGCTTCGCCCTAGGCGTGTGCAACGGTTGCCAGATGATGAGCAACCTGCACGAGCTGATCCCGGGCACCGAGTTCTGGCCGCACTTCGTGCGCAACCGCTCGGAGCAGTTCGAGGCCCGCGTGGCCATGGTCCAGGTGCAGGAGTCGGCGTCTATCTTCCTGCAGGGCATGGCCGGTTCGCGCATGCCGATCGCCATCGCCCACGGCGAAGGCCATGCCGAGTTTGAGAGCGAAGAGGCGCTGCTGGAGTCGGACCTGTCCGGCACCGTTGCCCTGCGCTTTATCGATAACAACGGCAAGGTTACCGAGACCTATCCGGCTAACCCGAACGGCTCTCCGCGCGGTATCACTGGTCTGTGCAGCCGCGACGGCCGCGTGACCATCATGATGCCGCACCCGGAGCGGGTGTTCCGCGCCGTGCAGAACTCCTGGCGCCCGGATGAGTGGCAGGAAGACGGCGGCTGGCTGCGCATGTTCCGCAACGCCCGCGTCTGGGTCGACTGATAGACCGAATGCCCTCTCCCGCGCCCTGCGGGGGAGGGCTTCGCGACGAGGCTGGCGATGTCAGGCTCCGAAGAAAACTCCCTTCCCGAAGTGCGTCAGGTCAATCCTGGCGAGACTCATCTGCTGTGCCGCTGCGGGCGCTCGCCCGTGCTTCCCGACTGTCCTCCCGGCTGTGCCGAAGGCTTGTGCCTCGAACCCGTGCGTCAGCAGTTCGTGCTGCTCTGTCGCTGCGGGCAGTCGCGGCGCATGCCTTATTGCGACGGTAGCCACAGCCCGCCGGCTGAAGGCCTCAAGGCGCGCTGGCGCCGTTTTGCCCGGGGTGATTAAGCCGCTTCGCCTTATGGCCAATGGCTCTAGCCAGGAAATGGACGATTTGCCTGCGGCAGACTCCAATGCAGAGTTGCGAACTAGGCCGCGTGAAGCAGATAAGGCAAAATGCCATTATCGCCTTGGCAGTGCGGTTCTAGGATCGCTGTATTCGTCGATGCTCGGAGGGGCTGGATGTACAAATTCTGTTTCTATGTGCCGGAGAGCCACCTGGAAGAAGTGAAAGCCGCAGTGTTCGCGGTAGGTGCAGGACGCATCGGACAATATGACAGCTGCTGCTGGCAGACCCTGGGCAAGGGCCAGTTCCGCCCCCTGGCCGGTAGCGATCCGTTCCTCGGCCAGCAGGGCCATATAGAGGAAGTGGCGGAGTGGAAGGTGGAACTGGTGGTGGCCGACGAGCTGATCCACGACGTGGTCAAGGCCATGAAGAAGGCCCATCCCTACGAGACTCCCGCCTTCGATGTGTGGCGCTTGTCCGACCTGCAGTTCTGATTTGCACTTATAAATAGAAGAAGCCCCGGCAATGCCGGGGCTTCTTTTTTCCGCCTGCTGTTACTGCAAGTGCTGCTTCAGTTCGTCACCGGCCTGGCGCATGGCCGCCTGCACAGCTGGTACATGGGCCAGCGGGTTGAGCAGGCCGTAGTCGTGAATCATGCCGTTATAGCGTACGGCGGTGACCGTCACGCCGGCAGCATCCAGCTTGCGAGCATAGGCCTCGCCCTCGTCACGCAGCACATCGAACTCGGCAGTCTGGATCAGGGTTGACGGCAGTCCTTTCAGCTGTTCGGCAGATGCCAGCAGCGGCGAGGCGAAGCGTTCGGCGCGCTGCTTCGGATCGGTGGTGTAGCTGTCCCAGAACCACTGCATCATCGGCTTGGTCAGGAAGTGGCCCTGGGCGAACTGGTTGTACGAGCCGGTCTCGAAGCTGGCGTCGGTTACCGGCCACAACAGCAGCTGGAAGCGCAGTTTCGGCACGCCGGCCTCTTTCGCTTTCAGCGCAACTACTGCGGCCATATTGCCGCCGACGCTGTTGCCGGCCACGGCCAGGCGCGAGCTATCCACGCCGATCTCCTTGCCGTGTTCGCCGACCCATTTGGTCGCCGCGTAGGCCTGGTCGATGGCGGTCGGGTACTTGGCTTCCGGCGACGGGGTGTAGCCGACATAGACGGCCACGGCGCCGGAGTTCACCACCAGGTCACGGATCAGGCGGGCATGGGTCGGGTAGTCGCCGAGCACCCAGCCGCCGCCGTGGAAGAACATGAACACCGGCAGCTCACCTTTCATACCCTCGGGGCGAACGATGGTCAGGGTGATCGACTGGCCAGAGGCTTCGATGGTCTTCTCGGACACGCTGACGCCAGACAGATCGACCTTGACCGAGGCCTGGGCGCCGACCAGTACGGCGCGGGCATCTTGTGGGCTGAGGGTTTCCAGCGGCTTGCCGCCGCCGGCTTCCAGGGCTTCGAGGAAGGCCTGGGTGTTGTGTTCCACGCCGGGGCTGCCGGCGGCGAAGGCGTTACCAATGGCCAGGGCGAGCAGGCCGCTTCCAACGAGTTGCTTGATGTTCATGATCATTCTCCTGGCGAATTGAATTCTTGGGGGTGAACCAGGGCCTCAGCCCTGGTTGTGGCAGTTGTCGGCTTGCTTGAGGTAGGTGACGGACTGCAGTTCACCGCTCGAGTCACGGTAGATCATCTGCGCCTCGACCACGCTGCAGCTGGCGCTGGCGGCCTCCTGCAGGCTGATCACTTCGGCCACGTCCAGCTGCTGGCCGTAGCGGTACTGCTGGCTGATCGGTTGGTCGGCGAAGCTGGCCGAGGCTCCGGCCAGGGCCAGCGCGGCGAGCGCGCTGGCTATCATGCGACGAGCTTTCATGTCGGTATCTCCTCTCGTCGGGCCGGGTTCAGATCACGACCAGGCGAACGTCGATGTTGCCGCGGGTGGCGTTGGAGTACGGGCAGACCTGGTGAGCGGCGGCGACCAGTTCTTCGGCGACGGCGCGCTCGATGCCCGGCAGGCTGATGCTCAGTTCCACTTCCAGACCGAAGCCGCCAGGGATCTGACCGATGCCGACCTTGCCGGTGATCGAGGCGTCGGCCGGGAATGTTTGTTTCTTCTGGCTGGCGACGAATTTCAGAGCGCCGATGAAGCAGGCCGAGTAGCCGGCGGCGAACAGCTGTTCCGGGTTGGTGGCTTCGCCGCCCTGGCCGCCCAGTTCACGCGGGGTGGTCAGCTTGACGTCGAGGAAACCGTCGGAAGAAACGGCACGGCCGTCGCGGCCTCCGGTGGCGGTAGCGGTGGCGGTGTAGAGGGCTTTGATGGTTTGCATGGCGGTATCTCCAGTTAGTTTGCTGTATAAAATTTTGCGCGCTAATTAAGTGCGTGAGGCAGAAGTTAGTCGCATTTAATTTTGCGCGCAAGATAAATTTTAGAAGTTTTCCATCTGAGCTATCTGCTCTTATGGAATAAGTGCGGACTAGAGCGGCGGAAGGCGAGAAAAAACGAGGCGCCACCCAGATACGGGTGGCGTAAAGGTCAGAGCGACTGCTGCAACTGGTCGCGCAGGGCGACTATCTGGTCCTTGAGTGCGCCGATCTGTTCCAGGGTCAGGCCGCTGGCTTCGAGGATGCAGGCGGGAAACTGCTCGGCCTGCTGCTGCAGGGACCGGCCATGCTCGGTCAGGTGCAGTTCCACCACACGCTCGTCGGCGCTGCTGCGGGTGCGGGTGATGAAACCCTCGGCTTCCAGGCGCTTGAGCAGTGGCGTCAGCGAGCCGGGATCGGTGAGCAGGCGCGCGCTGATCTCGCCGACGGTGATGCCGTCGCCTTCCCACAGCACCAGCATGGCCAGGTACTGCGGGTAGGTCAGACCGATGCCCTGCAGCATCGGCTTGTAGGCCTTGGTCATCAGCAGTGATGTGGAGTGCAGGGCGAAGCACAGCTGGTTGTCCAGCTGCAGGGCGGCGCAGGATTGCGGCTGTTTCATGGTGGGACCTCCACTCGATATCTGCGCAATAATTTATCGCGCCAATTAACGTTGAGCAAATTTTGATCGATAGGCATGAAAAAGGCGCCGCAGGGGCGCCTCGTTCGGGCAGCTGTTTTTGCTTAGGCGCAGCAGATCCTCAGGGGCGGATCTCGATCAGCGTGCCGTCCTTCACCAGGCTCCACACTTCGCGCATATCGGCGTTGCGCATGGCGATGCAGCCCTCGGTCCAGTCCAGCGTATTGAAGAACCACTCCGGGTACTCATCGTCCAGCGGAGTGCCGTGGATCATTATCATGCCGCCCGCCGAGACCCCTTTCTTGCGCGCGTTGGCGGCGTCGCGGGCGTTGGGGTAGGAGATGTGCATGGACAGGTTGTACTTGTCGCTGGTCTTGCGCCAGTCGATCCAATAGAAACCTTCCGGCGTGCGCAGGTCACCTTCGCGCACCTTGGCGCCATCAGGCACTTTGCCCAGCGAGATGCGGTAGGACTTGAGTACTTCGCCACGTCCCATCAGGTGCAGCTTGCGCTCGGATTTGAGCACTAGCACCTTGTCCACGGATCGCTCGCGCAATACGGGTGCGCTGGAGGCGTAGGAGAAACTGACGAAGGAAACGCAGAGTAAGGCGAGCAACCAGCGCATTGCGATGTACCGAGGTGTATCCGTGTTGGCCCTGATGGATCAGGTTGTTATAGCGCGAGAGTCTGCCTATGCCGCCGATGATGTTCAATCCTCGCCAGTCGGATGGCGGCTGGGTAGCATCGATCGGCCATAGCCATTCTATTCCGGAGTCCACGATGTCTCCCACGCTGCTGCGTACCTTGTCCCTCGCCCCGGCGCACCATCCGCAGGGCCGTGTTCACCTCGGCGCTGCAAGCGCATTGGTTCGAGTTGATAGGCAACTGTACGTAGTAGCGGATGACGAACTGCATCTGGGGCTGTTCATACTCGGCGACCCGCGCCCCGGTCGGCTGGTGCAACTGTTCGAGGGTGCGCTACCGGCCGAAAAGGTTACCCGCAAGGCGGCCAAGCCAGACCTGGAGGTGCTGGCTCTGCTTCCGGCAACGAAGTGCTGCCCCGAGGGCATGCTGCTGGCACTGGGCTCTGGTTCGACGCCGGAGCGCTGGCGTGGTGTTCTGCTCGGGCTGGAGGACAACGCACGGCCTCGCCAGATCGACCTGGCGCCTCTGTATCAGGCGCTGCGGCAGCGCTTCGCCGACTTGAATATCGAAGGCGGCTTCCGTCTAGACGATGAGTTTCTTCTGCTGCAGCGTGGTAACCAGGGCCAGGCCACCAATGCTGCTGTGCACTATTCCTGGGGTGAGTTTTGCGACTGGCTGACTGGCGAGGGAAGTGTTCCCATCCCTTATGTTCAGCCGCTTGACCTGGGCGAGCTAGCCGGCGTGGCTCTGGGCTTCACCGATGGAGCCGCGCTGGCGGATGGTCGCTGGTTGTTCAGCGCCGTGGCGGAGAACACGACTGACAGCTACAGAGATGGCGCCTGCCTGGGCGCCGTGATCGGGTTGGTGGAGCGTGACGGCCGGGTACGCCGGTTGGCCGAGCTCGACGGGAAGTGGAAGGTCGAGGGGATCGCGCTGGACGAGGCAGGCGACCTACTGCTGGTCACCGACGCGGATGATCCCGCGACTGCTTCCAGCTTGTTGCATCTGCCTCTTTCAGGGCTTCTGGGTCAGTGATACGGCCAGCTCATCGACCTGGATTGCCCAGTCGGAGTCACGCTTGAGCGACTCGGCCAGGAAGTTGGCCTGGGCCTCGGTCCAGAATGGCGCCTTGGCGAGCTTCTCGCCGTTGGACAACTGATGATCGCGGATGAAGGCGGCGATCTCCTCGTTGCTGGACGGCAGGCCGAGTTGTTCGAACAGGGTGCGCAGGCTGTGGTGGTTGCTGGTATCCATGGCAATGCTCCCTTCGGATGAGTGGTTACTGACGAGGACGGAGCGGGGCGAGTCCTTCGTTGCGCACCGGAAAACGCTGATCGATCCGGTCGGCGAAATAGCATTCCAGAGTACGTCCGACCGTAGGGAAGGCTAGCTCGTTCCATGGGATGTCGTGCTCGTGGAACAGCCGCACTTCCAGGCTTTCCTCTCCGGCGCAGAAATCCAGGTCGGCCAGCTCGGCGCGGAAGAATACATAGAGCTGGCTGATGTGCGGCAGGTCGAACAGGGTGTAGAGGTGCAGATCACGCACCCGTGCGCAGGCCTCTTCGTCGGTCTCGCGCATGGCCGCTTCGGCCATGGTCTCGCCGTTCTCCATGAAGCCGGCCGGCAGCGTCCAATAACCGCGGCGTGGCTCGATGGCGCGCCGGCACAGCAGCACCTGCTCGCCCCACACCGGCAGGCAGCCGGCGACGATGCGCGGGTTCTGGTAATGAATGGTCTGGCAGTGTGCACAGACGAAGCGCAAGCGGTTTTCGCCTGTGGGAATGCGCTGCTCCACGGAGCTGCCGCACTGGCTGCAGAATTTCATGCTGGTGTCTCCTGAGTCATCACCCATGTTGGCGCCGGAGACTGCGTGGCGGCAAGCCGTTCGATCTACCGCAGGTCTTGGGCGAGCTGAGCCTTCGTGCCATGATGCCGGGCAGAAGACCACAAGAACCGAGACCCATCATGCTCGACGAGCTCCTGCAGCGCGTGCGCGATTACAGTCCACGCAATTCGGAGACCGACCAGCGCCACCCTGAGGCGGCCGTGCTGGTGCCTCTGACCCGTAGCGACGATCCTGAGCTGGTGCTGACCCTGCGTGCCAGCGGCCTGTCCACTCACGGCGGCGAAGTGGCTTTCCCAGGAGGCCGCCGCGATGACACCGATCCCGATCTGGCGTTTACCGCCCTGCGCGAGGCAGAGGAGGAAGTCGGCCTGCCACCGGGACTGGTGGAGATGGTTGGCCCGCTAAGCCCGCTGGTGTCGCGCTTCGGTATCCGTGTCACGCCGTGGGTCGGTGTGGTGCCGGACTATGTCGAGTACCGGCCCAACGATAGCGAGATTGCTGCAGTTTTCGCCGTGCCGCTGCGCTTCTTCCTCGAGACCCCGCGTGAGGTTACCCATCGCATCGATTACGAGGGGCGCAGCTGGTATGTACCCTGTTATCACTACGAGCACTACAAGATCTGGGGCCTGACGGCGGTGATGATCGTCGAGCTGCTGAATGTCGCTTTCGACGCCGGCATCGATCTGGAGCAACCGCCGCAGCCCTCGGTCAAGATCATCCGCCTGTGAGGAACTTTCCATGAAATACCGCCTGGGCGATGCCCGTGTGGAGGCCCACCCCGAGAGCTGGATCGCCCCGACTGCGGCGGTGATCGGCAAGGTGCGCCTGGAGCAGGGCGCCAACGTCTGGTTTGGCGCCGTGCTGCGCGGCGACAACGAGCTGATCCACATCGGTGAGAACAGCAACGTGCAGGACGGCACCGTGATGCACACCGATATGGGCTTTCCGCTGACCCTCGGCAAAGGCGTCACCGTCGGCCACAACGTGATGATGCACGGCTGCAGCGTGGACGATTACAGCCTGATCGGCATCAATGCAGTGATCCTCAACGGCGCCAAGATCGGCAAGTACTGCATCATCGGCGCCAACAGCCTGATCCCCGAGGGCAAGGTGATTCCCGACGGCAGCCTGGTGATGGGCAGCCCGGGCAAGGTGGTGCGCGAACTCACCGAGCAGCAGAAGAAGATGCTCGAAGGCAGTGCCGCACACTACGTGCACAACGCCCAGCGCTACGCTCGCGATCTGGTTGAGGACGACGCGTGAGCGACGAACGCCCGGTCAAGTCGCCCTGCGTCAGCGTCTGCGCCCTGGACGATCACGACATCTGCATCGGTTGCCAGCGCACGGCGGATGAAATCACCCGCTGGGGCCGCATGAGCAACGACGAACGCCGCGAAGTGCTGCAGCACTGCATCGAGCGCACACGCGCTGCCGGGCAGTTCTTGCAGCTACCCGCACGCCCCTGAGTTTTCTTTCTCCCTATTCCGAGGACATCCGCATGCCCCGTATCGGTACCCCTTTGTCGCCCACCGCGACCCGCGTCCTGCTCTGTGGCTCCGGCGAGCTGGGCAAGGAAGTGGTGATCGAGCTGCAACGCCTGGGTTGCGAGGTGATCGCCGTCGATCGCTACGCCGACGCTCCGGCCATGCAGGTGGCGCATCGCAGCCACGTCATCAGCATGCTCGACGGCGCTGCCCTGCGCGCGGTGATCGAGGCGGAGAAGCCGCACTACATTGTGCCGGAGATCGAGGCCATAGCCACCGATACCCTGGTCGAGCTGGAGGCCGAAGGCTACACCGTGATCCCCAGTGCCCGCGCCGCCAAGCTGACCATGAACCGCGAGGGCATCCGCCGCCTGGCCGCCGAAGAGCTGGGCCTGCCGACCTCGCCCTATCACTTCGCCGACACCTTCGAGGCCTATGCCGAGGCGGTGAAATCGGTCGGCTACCCCTGCGTGGTCAAACCGATCATGAGCTCCTCCGGCAAGGGCCAGAGCGTGCTGAAGAGCGACGCCGACCTGCAGGTCTCCTGGGACTACGCCCAGGAAGGCGGTCGCGCCGGCAAGGGCCGGATCATCGTCGAGGGCTTCATCGACTTCGACTACGAGATCACCCTGCTCACTGTGCGCCACGTCGGTGGCACCTCGTTCTGCGCGCCGGTCGGCCATCGCCAGGTCAAGGGCGACTACCACGAGTCCTGGCAGCCGCAGGCGATGAGCGCCAGGGCCCTGGCCGAGTCCGAGCGCGTGGCGCTGGCGGTGACCGAGGCCCTCGGTGGCCGCGGTCTATTCGGCGTGGAGCTGTTCGTCAAAGGCGATCAGGTGTGGTTCAGCGAAGTCTCGCCGCGCCCACACGACACCGGCCTGGTCACCCTGATCTCCCAGGATCTGTCCGAGTTCGCCCTGCACGCACGGGCCATTCTCGGCCTGCCGATCCCGAGCATTCGCCAGTTCGGCCCGTCCGCCTCCTCGGTGATCCTGGTCGAGGGTGAGTCGCGTCAGGTGGCCTTCGCCAACCTCGGCGCCGCCCTGGCCGAGCCAGATACCGCGCTGCGCCTGTTCGGCAAGCCGGAGGTCAGCGGCCAGCGGCGCATGGGCGTGACCCTGGCGCGCGACGAGAGCATCGAGGCGGCACGGGCCAAGGCTGTGCGGGCGTCCGAGGCGGTCAAGGTCGAGCTGTGAGTCGTCTGCGCGCTGGGCTGTGGTGGGGGCTCCTGCTGGCCCTGGCGCCGATTGCCCTGCCGCAGGCCCTGTGGACCCGGCGCACGGCGCTGCGCCTGCCGAAGGCGGCGGGCGCGCAGAGTGGTCTGGCCGGCGCGGGGCAGGGCGGTGAGCCGCTGCGTCTGCTGCTGATCGGCGAATCCACGGTGGCCGGTGTCGGTGTCGAGGCGCAGGAGGCTGCCCTGGCCGGACAACTGGCCCAAGCGTTGTCGCTACGGTTGCAGCGCCCGGTGGCCTGGCGCGCTTGCGGCGAGAACGGCATCACCGCGGGTGAGGCTTGCGAGCGCCTGCTGCCGCTGGCCCTGAGCGAGCCGGCGGACCTGGTGCTGCTGGTGTTCGGTGTCAATGACACGACTCGCCTCAGCTCTCTGGCTCGCTGGGAGGCTGCGCTGTCCTCACTCAGTCGCACACTGAATGGCCGAGGTGCGCGAGTGGTGTTCACCGGCGTACCTCCCATCCAGCACTTCAGTGCGTTGCCCTGGTTGTTGCGGTGCCTGCTCGGGTTGCGGGCGGGGCTGCTGGATAGCGAGTTACGGCGCGTTAGCGCGCAGGAGCAGGCGCAGTACGCACGGCTGGAGCTGCAGTTTGTCGATGAGTACCTGGCGCGGGATGGTTACCACCCGTCTGCGCTGGGCTACCGGGTCTGGGGCGAGGGGCTGGCTGAGCAGATCACGCGCTCGGTCTGAGGCGTGCTTGCCACAGGCGTACGCTCTTCACCCGGTTATCGCTGGATTCGAGGATTTCCAGGCGGTACGGGCCGATCTTCAGGCACACCGGGCTGTCGGGGATGGTTTCCAGGGCTTCGGTGACCAGGCCGCTGAGCGTCTTGGGGCCCTCGCTGGGCAGATGCCAGCCGAGGGTCTTGTTTATTTCGCGGATGCTCGCCGCGCCATCGATGATCTGCGAGCCATCTTCCTGGGGGTGGATATCCGGATTCTCTTCGCCCTCGACATGGCTGAAGTCACCGATGATCTCGTCCAGCAGGTCTTCCAGAGTGACGATGCCCTGGATGTCTCCGTATTCGTCGACCACCAGACCGAGACGGCGCTTCTCTTTCTGGAAGTTCACCAGTTGGGTCGCCAGCGGTGTGCCTTCGGGCACGAAGTAGGGGGGTACGCAGCTCTCCAGTAGCGTCGCGTGGCTCAGTCGGTTCTGCGTCAGCAGTACGGCCAGGCGGCGCATGTGGACGATGCCCTCGATCTGGCTGATGTCGCCGCGATATACCGGCAGGCGGGTGTGGCTGACGCCGCGCAACTGCTCGATCAACTGGGGCAATTCTTCGTTCAGGTCGATGCCGGTGACTTCGCTGCGCGGGATCATGATGTCGTCCACCGTGACCTTTTCCAGCTCCAGCAATTGCAACAGAGCGCGTTGGCGCTGCTGGCGTTCTTCCTGGGCGTCTCCATCGCGCAGGGCGCGACGGCGCTCGACGCTTGGCGCGCCAGTAGCGCGAGCCTGCTTGCTGGTACGCCGTACGAGTGATGGCAGCAGCTTGCGTTCGTGCAGGAGTAGCAGGCCGCCGATCAGCAGCGCCGCCGTGCCGAGCCACCACTCATAGGGGGCGAGTGTCATGGGTCAGATATGCAGGATGAATTCGCGGACCAGTTTGCTGCCGAAATAGGCCAGCATCAGCAGGCAGAAGCCGGCCAGGGTCCAGCGGATTGCCTTGTGCCCGCGCCAGCCAAGCTGGTGGCGACCCCACAACAGCACGGCGAACACCAGCCAGGCCAGGCACGACAGCAGAGTCTTGTGCGCCAGATGCTGGGCCAGCAGGTTGTCGACGAACAGCCAGCCGGACAGCAGCGATAGCGACAGCAGCAGCCAGCCTGCCCAAAGGAAGCCGAACAGCAGGCTCTCCATGGTCTGCAGCGGCGGGAAGTTGCGGATCAGGCCCGATGGGTGTTTGTGCTTGAGCTGGTGGTCCTGCAGCGACAGCAGCAGCGACTGGAACATGGCGATGGTCAGCAGGCCATAGGCGAGGATCGACAGCAGGATATGGGCGAGGATGCCCGGTGCCTCGTTGATCGGTTGGCTGGTGCCGCCCGGCACGAACTCTGCCAGCAGCACCGTCAGCGCGCCCAGCGGGAACAGCAGCAACAGTAGGTTCTCCACCGGGATGCGTGCTGAGCCGAGCAGGGTCAGCGCTATGACCGCGCAAGCGATCAGGCTGGAGGCGTTGAAAAAGTCCAGGTTGAGGCCGATGCCGGGCAGCAGCTGCAAATTCAGGCTGAGCGCGTGGGCGATCAGGGCCAGGGCCCCGAGCAGACCAAGCAGGCGTTTGTCCGGCGCCTGACGGCGGCCGAAGCGTAATCCCTGGTAGAGGGTGGCGCCGGCATACAGGCCGGCGGCGGCGAGACTGGGCAGCAGAGGGTGCATAAATCCGTGTATGGCTGGGCCCGAAAGGCCGTGAGTGTGGCACATAAGAAGCGTTTCACGAAAGACCGCCGGCGGTGTCGGCGGCTCGGTCAGTTCGTTATACTCCGCGGCTTGCTGTAAGCACCCTGCTCAAAGGATCGCGCATGTTCGAGAACCTAACCGACCGCCTGTCACAGACGCTGCGCCATGTCACCGGCAAGGCCAAGCTGACCGAGGACAACATCAAGGACACCCTGCGCGAAGTGCGCATGGCTCTGCTCGAGGCCGACGTCGCCCTGCCGGTGGTCAAGGACTTCGTCAACAAGGTCAAGGAACGTGCGGTCGGCACCGAGGTGTCGAAGAGCCTGACTCCGGGCCAGGCGTTCGTGAAGATCGTCCGCGCCGAGCTGGAAGAGCTGATGGGCGCGGCCAACGAAGACCTCAGCCTGGCTGTGACGCCGCCGGCCGTGGTGCTGATGGCAGGCCTGCAGGGCGCCGGTAAGACCACTACCGCCGGCAAGCTGGCACGCTTCCTTAAGGAGCGTAAGAAGAAGACGGTGATGGTGGTGTCTGCGGACGTCTACCGCCCGGCGGCGATCAAGCAGCTGGAAACCCTGGCCAGCGACATTGGTGTGACCTTCTTCCCCTCCGACATCAGCCAGAAGCCGGTAGCCATCGCCCAGGCGGCAATTGCCGAGGCCAAGCTGAAGTTCATTGACGTGGTCATCGTCGACACCGCCGGCCGCCTGGCCATCGATGCCGAGATGATGGCCGAGATCCAGGCCGTGCACGCCGCGATCAACCCTGCAGAGACCCTGTTCGTGGTCGATGCCATGACCGGCCAGGACGCCGCCAACACCGCCAAGGCCTTCGGCGACGCGCTGCCGCTGACCGGCGTGGTGCTGACCAAGGTCGACGGTGACGCCCGTGGCGGTGCTGCGCTGTCCGTGCGTCACATCACCGGCAAGCCGATCAAGTTCATCGGTATGGGTGAGAAGAGCGAGGCGCTGGAGCCGTTCCACCCGGACCGCATCGCCTCGCGCATCCTCGGCATGGGCGACGTGCTCAGCCTGATCGAACAGGCCGAGCAGACTCTCGACCGCGAGAAGGCCGAGAAGCTCACCAAGAAGCTGAAGAAGGGCAAGGGCTTCGACCTCGAAGACTTCCGCGACCAGCTGCAGCAGATGAAGAACATGGGTGGCCTCGGCGGCCTGATGGACAAGCTGCCGTCCATCGGCGGGGTCAACCTGTCGCAGATGGGCGGTGCTCAGGGCGCGGCGGAGAAACAGTTCAAGCAGATGGAGGCGATCATCGATTCGATGACGCCGTCCGAACGTCGCGATCCTGAAATCATCAGTGGCTCGCGCAAGCGCCGCATCGCCCTCGGCTCCGGCACTCAGGTGCAGGATGTCGGTCGGCTGATCAAGCAGCACAAGCAGATGCAGAAAATGATGAAGAAATTCACCGCCAAGGGCGGCATGGCCAAGATGATGCGCGGCCTTGGTGGCATGATGCCGGGCGGGCTGCCGAAGCTGTGAGCCCGGGGCCGATGGATGGCCCGAAAAAGAAATTTGCAAACGGCCGGATAATCCTTAGAATATGCGGCCTTTCGGGCCTAGGCCCATTAAAGTGTGTGCCTTTTAGTTAGCACCGATTACAGGAACGAAGTTCAATGGTAACCATCCGTCTTGCTCGTGGCGGCTCCAAGAAGCGCCCCTTCTACCACCTGACCGTGACCAACAGCCGCAATGCGCGCGACGGTCGCTTTGTTGAGCGCATCGGTTTCTTCAACCCGGTTGCCACTGGTGCCGAAGTGAAGCTCTCCGTGAACCAAGAGCGCGCTACCTACTGGCTGAGCCAGGGCGCCCAGCCGTCTGAGCGCGTTGCTCAGCTGCTGAAGGAAGCTGCCAAGGCTGCTGCCTAAGCAATATGAACGCTACGCCGTCCGCTGAGGACCTGATCGTCCTCGGCAAGATCACTTCGGTGCACGGCGTGCGTGGGGAAGTGAAGATCTATTCCTTCACCGACCCGATCGACAACCTGCTCGATTACAACCCCTGGACGCTCAAGCGCGAGGGTGAGGTCAAGCAGGTGGAGCTGGTCAGCGGTCGCCTCCAGGGCAAAGTTCTGGTGGCCAAGCTCAAGGGGCTCGATGATCGCGAGGTAGCACGTACCTTCGCGGGGTTCGAGATATGCGTGCCGCGTGCACTGCTCCCCGACCTGGATGACGGCGAGTTCTACTGGCACCAGCTGGAAGGACTGAAGGTGATTGATCTGCAAGGGCAATTGCTCGGGCGCCTCGATCACCTGCTGGAAACCGGCTCCAACGATGTGATGGTGGTCAAGCCCTGTCCGGGCAGCCTGGATGATCGCGAGCGCCTTCTGCCCTATACCGAGCAGTGCGTACAGCAGATCGATCTGGCCGCCGGCGAGATGCGGGTCGACTGGGACGCGGATTTCTGAGCCCCAGGCTCTTGCCCGAGCGAGTGCCATGCGTGTCGAAGTCATCAGCATCTTCCCGGAGATGTTCGCCGCCATTAGTCAGTACGGTATTACCAGTCGTGCAGTGAAGCAGGGCTTGTTGCAGTTGAACTGCCACCAGCTACGCGATTTCACCGACGACCGTCATCAGACAGTGGACGATCGCCCTTTCGGCGGCGGCCCCGGCATGGTGATGAAGATCAAGCCCCTGGAGCTTGCACTGGCTACGGCCAAGGCGGCTGCCGGGGAGACGGCGAAGGTCATCTACCTGTCGCCGCAAGGCCGCCAGCTGTCTCAGCAGGGGGTTCGTGAACTGGCTAGCGAGCAGGCGCTGATTCTCATCACCGGCCGCTACGAAGGCATCGACGAGCGTTTCATCGAGACGCATGTCGATGAGGAATGGTCGATCGGCGATTACGTCCTCTCCGGCGGTGAGCTTCCGGCGATGGTGCTGATTGATGCTGTTACGCGGCTGCTCCCGGGTGCGCTCGGGCATGCAGATTCCGCCGAGGAGGACTCGTTCAGCGATGGCCTCCTCGATTGCCCGCACTACACCCGACCTGAGGTGTACGAAGGCAAGCGTGTTCCGGACGTGCTGCTTAGCGGCAACCATGAACACATCCGGCGCTGGCGCCTGCAGCAAGCCCTCGGGCGAACCTGGGAACGCCGTGTCGATCTTCTGGATAGCCGCTCGCTTTCTGGAGAAGAGAAGAAGCTGCTGGAGGAGTACATCCGCCAGCGGGACGATAGTTAACGTATCGATGGCAGACCGAGTCTGTCTTAGGAGCGCAGCATGACCAACAAAATTATCCAGATGCTCGAAGCCGAGCAGATGAACAAAGAAATCCCGGCTTTCGCCCCGGGTGACACCATCATCGTTCAGGTGAAGGTAAAGGAAGGCGACCGTTCGCGTCTGCAGGCCTTCGAAGGCGTGGTAATCGGCAAGCGTAACCGCGGCCTGAACAGCGCTTTCACCGTGCGTAAGATCTCCAACGGCGTTGGCGTTGAGCGTACCTTCCAGACCTACTCTCCGCTGATCGACAGCCTGAGCGTCAAGCGTCGCGGCGATGTGCGCAAGGCCAAGCTGTACTACCTCCGCGACCTGTCCGGCAAGGCAGCTCGTATCAAGGAAAAACTGTCCTGATAGGACGGTCTTCCGACCTGAAAGAAGCAGCCTCCGGGCTGCTTTTTTCGTTTTCGGGGCCCGCTGACCGACGGGTTCCGAGCCCTGCCGTACGGGCAGCGTGACAACAAAGACAAGAGCGCGGCACAGGCGGCCACATTCCCTTGGAGCAGTAGTGGCATGACCCCCAGAGAGCAAGAGATCCAGCGCCGTACCGAGCTGTCGGAAACCCGCGTCGTCAAGGCGGTGTTCCCGCCGACCACCAACCATCACAACACCCTGTTCGGCGGCACCGCGCTGGCCTGGATGGACGAAGTGTCCTTCATTGCCGCCACGCGCTTCTGCCGCCTGCCGCTGGTGACCGTGTCCAGCGACCGCATCGACTTCAAGCATGCGATTCCCGCCGGCTCGCTGGTCGAGCTGATTGGCCGGGTGATCGCCGTGGGCAACACCAGCCTCAAGGTCGAGGTCGAGGTGTACGTCGAGGGCATGTACTGCGGCGATCGTGAGAAGGCCATTAGCGGCGTGTTCAGCTTCGTCGCCATCGGCGACGACAAGAAGCCGGTGCCGGTTCTGCCGGGCATCGAGTAAGGAGAAGGCGCCGCGAGGCGCCTTTTTCATTCCTCGGCGTCGATCAGGGCGAGCAGGGTCCAGCCCGGCCCAGGGGTGAAGTCCAGCGTGGCACTGGCGATGTGGAACCAGCCGCGGGTATCGAAGGCCATCAGCAGGGTGGCGGCGTCGCCGTGCAGGCTGCGGTAGTGCTCCCAGGTGAAGCTCTCCGATAGCGTGGTGCTGCGGATCTCGGCGCCACGGGCCAGGGCGCTGGCCAGCTGGCCGTAGGTCTGCGACGGGTAGCCGAGTGGCTGGCCGCGGTGTTTGTCGCTGGTTCGGTGCTTTTCGCTCAGGCGCTGTTCGCGCTGGCTCGGCAGGTAGTACAGATTGGCCTTGCCGAAGTCCGGGCGAAAGCGCGTGCAGGCCAGGCTGTTCTGTTCGCTGGAGGGCGACAGGGCGAGCAGCTGGCCGAGGCCGACCATGTCCAGGTGGGCGTCGGCATGCTGCGAAGCCGGGTTGCCGAAATAGACGGGCAGGCCGTCCATGCGCGCGGCGCTGATGTTCTCCCAGCTGGAGTCGGTCAACAGCACGCGCTGTTCGCGCTGTTGCAGGGCCTTGCCGACCGCCTTGGCCAGCGGGTTGGCGCCGATGATCAGAAAGCCGCGCGGAGATGGCTCGGAGACCTTGAGCAGATGGGCCAGCGGGCGTGCGGTGGCGCTCTGCAGTACCACGGTGCCGATGATCACCAGGAAGGTCAGTGGCACCAGCAGGTGCGCCTGGCTGTAGCCGTGGTGCACCAGGCGTTCGGCGAAGATGGCCGAGACCGCCGCCGCCACGATGCCGCGCGGGGCGATCCAGGACAGCAGGGCGCGCTCGCGCCAGTTCAGGCTTGAACCGGTGGTGCTCAGGGCCACGCACAGCGGGCGGGCGATCAGCTGGATGATCGCCAGTACCGCCAGGGTGATCGGGCCGAGGGCGATCAGGGCATCCAGGTCCAGGCGCGCGGCGAGCAGGATGAACAGGCCAGAGATCAGCAGCACGCTGAGGTTTTCCTTGAAGTGCAGGATGTGCTGCACATCGACGCCGCGCATGTTGGCCAGCCACATGCCCATCACCGTCACCGCCAGTAGGCCGGACTCGCTGACCAGCAGGTTGGCGGCGATGAAGATGCCCAGCACCGCCGCCAGGGCTGCCAGGTTCTGCAGGTATTCCGGCAGCCAGTGGCGGCGCAGGGTAACGCCGAACAGCCAGCCACCGGCTGCACCCAGCAGGCAGCCGCAGGCAATCACCGCGGCGAAGGTCGAGAGGCCTGCGCTCACGGCGCCGCCATGGCCGTCCTGGCTGACGATGAAACTGAACACCACCACCGCCAGCAACGCGCCGATGGGATCGATGACGATGCCTTCCCAGCGCAGGATGTTGGCCACCGCGGCATTGGGGCGCATGACCCGCAGCATGGGCACGATCACCGTCGGGCCGGTGACCAGGGTCAGGCTACCGAACAGCACTGCCATGTCCCAGGGGAAGTTCAGCAGGTAGTGGGTGCTCAGGGTGATCACTATCCAGGTGGCGAGGGCGCCAATGGTCACCATGCGTTGCACGACGCTGCCGATTTCGCGCCATTCGGCGAGCTTGAGGGTCAGGCTGCCCTCGAACAGGATGATCGCTACCGACAGCGAGACCAGCGGGAACAGCAGTGGGCCGAACAGCTGCTCCGGCTGCAGCCAGCCCAGCACTGGGCCTGCGCCGATGCCGCAGAGCAGCAGGAAGAGGATTGCCGGCAGGCGCAGGCGCCAGGCCAGCCATTGGCTGAGCAGCGCGGCGGCACCTATGCCGCCGAGACCGAGCAGGATGTGGGTTTCGCTCATCAGGAGTCCTTATCTCTGGTGAAGGCGGGGGAGGCTATGGAAGACTAGCCCGAGTTTCTTCCGTTCAAAGTGCTTCGATGCCTGTCCTAGACCACCCCCTGATCGACCGCTTTCTTGATGCCTTGTGGCTGGAGAAGGGCCTGTCGCCGCACACGCGTTCCGCCTACCGCAGCGATCTCGGCCACTTCCACGTTTGGTTGCAGGCGCGTGGCGGCGAACTGCAGCACGCTGGGCGCGAGAGCATCCTCGATCACCTTGGCTGGCGCCTGGAGCAGGGCTACAAGGCGCGTTCCACGGCGCGCCTGCTATCGGGGCTACGCGGCTTCTATCGCTACCTGCTGCGCGAGGGCCTGATCGGCGAAGACCCGACCCTGCAGGTGGAGCTGCCGCAGCTCGGCAGGCCGCTGCCCAAGTCGCTGTCCGAGGCCGACGTCGAGGCGCTGCTGGCGGCGCCGGAGCTGGAGGACCCGATTGGCCTGCGCGACCGCGCCATGCTCGAGGTCCTGTATGCTTGCGGTCTGCGCGTGACCGAGTTGGTGTCGCTGACCCTGGAACAGGTCAATCTGCGCCAGGGCGTGCTGCGGGTGTTCGGCAAGGGCAGCAAGGAGCGCCTGGTGCCGCTGGGCGAGGAAGCCATCACCTGGGTCGAGCGCTATACCCGCGAGGCACGACCCTTCCTGCTCGACGGCAAGCCCAGCGACGTGTTGTTTCCCAGCCTGCGTGGCGAACAGATGACCCGGCAGACCTTCTGGCACCGCATCAAGCACCAGGCCAAGGTGGCGGGCATTCTCAAGCCGCTCTCGCCGCATACCCTGCGTCACGCCTTCGCTACCCACCTGCTCAACCATGGTGCCGACCTGCGCGTGGTGCAGATGCTGCTGGGCCATAGCGACCTTTCGACTACGCAGATCTACACCCATATTGCCCGTGCACGTCTGCAGGACCTTCATGCGCAACATCACCCGAGGGGGTGATCAGGCAAACGGTGTTCTGGCCTGGAGCGGTTCATCGGACTTTTGTGGGCTGATCTCATGCAATGGTTGTATTGCTGCCTGCCGGTTTGCAGGTACTTCCGCCTGGCGTCTGGAGTCGGCCGTGCCGCCATGCTGTGGTAGGCTTGAACATCACCACAGGAGTGCTTCATGTCTGTTTTTCGTATTCTGGGCGGTGCCGTGCTCGGCCTTGCCGCATCCGTTGCACTGGCTGCCGATCCTGATCAGTCGATTCGCGCCACCCTGACGACGCTGCAACCGGACATGCCTATCGAGGCTATTTCCGAGAGCCCGATGACCGGCCTCTACCAAGTGCATCTGAAGGGCGGCCGCCTGCTCTACGCGAGTGCCGATGGGCAGTTCTTGATGCAGGGCAACCTGTATCAGTACAAGAACGGTGATGCGGTCAACCTGACCCGCCAGGCTGAAAGCAAGGGTGTAGCCAAGGAAATCAACGCCATTCCCATCAGCGAGATGGTGGTCTTCTCGCCCAAAGAGCCGGCGAAGGCGCATATCACAGTGTTCACCGATACCGACTGCGGCTACTGCCAGAAGCTGCACAGCGAGGTGCCGGAGCTCAATCGGCGCGGTATCGAGGTACGCTATGTCGCCTTCCCGCGCCAGGGTATCGGTAGCCATGGCTACAACAGCTTGGTCAGCGTCTGGTGTGCCAAGGACCGTCAGGCCGCCATGGACAAGGCCAAGCTGGGGCAAGATCTGCCGGCTGCCACCTGCGACAACCCGGTGGCCAAGCAGTACGAGTTGGGCCAGATGATCGGCGTCAACGGCACGCCAGCCGTCGTGATGGGGAACGGCGATCTGATTCCGGGCTACCAGCCCGCGCCACAACTGGCAGAAGCCGCGCTGCAGTCCAAGTAATAGGCCTGCAGGCCTGATTGACCTGTGATCTGGCGCTTCGTAAAGTGCGGCTCTTTTGTGTGGCCGGGGTTCGCCCCGGCCGCTTCGTGTAGGCAGATGGGGAAAACAACGTGAAACCGGTGAAAGTGGGCATCTGTGGGTTGGGTACCGTCGGTGGCGGTACCTTCAATGTACTCAAGCGTAACGCCGAGGAGATTGCCCGCCGTGCCGGGCGTGGAATCGAAGTTGCGCAGATTGCCGCTCGTCGCCCCAACCCGAAGTGTGAAACCGGTGCCACCCCCATCACCGCCGACATTTTCGACGTGGCCAACAACCCGGAAATCGACGTGGTCATCGAGCTGATCGGTGGCTACACCCTGGCCCACGAGCTGGTGCTCAAGGCCATCGAGAACGGCAAGCACGTGGTCACCGCCAACAAGGCGCTGATCGCCGTGCACGGCAACGAGATCTTCGCCAAGGCCCGCGAGAAGGGCGTCATCGTCGCCTTCGAGGCCGCCGTGGCCGGTGGCATCCCGGTGATCAAGGCGATCCGCGAGGGCCTGGCCGGTAACCGTATCAACTGGCTGGCCGGCATCATCAACGGTACCGGCAACTTCATCCTCACCGAGATGCGCGAGAAAGGCCGTGCCTTCGAGGACGTATTGAAGGAGGCTCAGGCCCTGGGCTATGCCGAGGCTGATCCGACCTTCGACGTGGAAGGCATCGACGCCGCCCACAAGCTGACTATCCTCGCCTCCATCGCCTTCGGCATCCCGCTGCAGTTCGACAAGGCCTACACCGAGGGCATCAGCAAGCTGACCAGCGCCGACGTGAACTATGCCGAGGCCCTGGGCTACCGCATCAAGCACCTCGGCGTGGCTCGCCGCACCGAGGCTGGCATCGAGCTGCGCGTGCACCCGACCCTGATCCCGGCCGACCGCCTGATCGCCAACGTCAACGGCGTGATGAACGCAGTAATGGTCAATGGCGACGCTTCCGGTTCTACCCTCTACTACGGCGCCGGCGCCGGCATGGACGCGACCGCGTCCGCCGTGGTGGCCGATCTGGTCGACGTGGTGCGTGCCCTGACCAGCGATCCGACCAACCGCGTGCCTCACCTGGCCTTCCAGCCGGATGCCCTGAGCGATCACCCGATCCTGCCGATCGCTGAGAGCGAGAGTGCCTACTACCTGCGGATCCATGCCAAGGACCATCCGGGCGTACTGGCACAGGTGGCGAGTATCCTGTCCGAGCGTGGCATCAACATTGAATCGATCATGCAGAAAGAGGCCGAAGAGCAAGACGGTCTGGTACCGATGATCCTGGTCACCCACCGGGTCATCGAGTCGCGCATCGACAACGCCATCGCCGCCCTCGAAGGGCTGGCAGACGTGGTCGGCAAAGTCGTGCGTATCCGCGTCGAGCAACTGGTCTGAGGTAGAAAGTCATGCGTTATATCAGCACCCGCGGCCAGGCCCCGGCCCTCAACTTCGAAGACGTCCTGCTCGCCGGCCTGGCCAGCGACGGCGGCCTCTACGTTCCGGAAAACCTGCCGCGTTTCACCCAGGAAGAGATCGCCTCCTGGGCCGGCCTGCCTTACCACGAGCTGGCTTTCCGCGTGATGCGCCCGTTCGTTACCGGCAGCATTCCGGACGCCGACTTCAAAAAGATCCTCGAAGAAACCTACGGCGTGTTCGCCCACAACGCCGTGGCGCCGCTGCGCCAGCTCAACGGCAACGAGTGGGTGCTGGAGCTGTTCCACGGCCCGACCCTGGCCTTCAAGGACTTCGCCCTGCAGCTGCTCGGCCGCCTGCTCGACCATGTGCTGAGCAAGCGCGGCGAGCGCGTGGTGATCATGGGCGCCACCAGCGGCGACACCGGTTCGGCCGCCATCGAAGGCTGCAAGGCCTGCGAGCACGTCGACATCTTCATCATGCACCCGCACAACCGTGTGTCCGAGGTGCAGCGCCGGCAGATGACCACCATCCTCGGCGAGAACATCCACAACATCGCCATCGAAGGCAACTTCGACGACTGCCAGGAGATGGTCAAGGCCAGCTTCGCCGACCAGGGCTTCCTCAAGGGCACCCGTCTGGTGGCGGTCAACTCGATCAACTGGGCGCGGATCATGGCCCAGATCGTCTACTACTTCCACGCAGCCCTGCAGCTGGGCGGCCCGGCGCGTTCCATCGCGTTCTCGGTGCCGACCGGCAACTTCGGCGACATCTTCGCCGGGTATCTCGCGCGCAACATGGGCCTGCCGATCAGCCAACTGATCGTCGCGACCAACCGCAACGACATCCTGCACCGCTTCATGAGCGGTAATCAGTACGTCAAGGACACCCTGCACCCGACCCTGTCGCCCTCCATGGACATCATGGTCTCGTCCAACTTCGAGCGCCTGCTGTTCGACCTGCACGGCCGCAACGGCGCTGCCATCGCCAGCCTGATGGACAACTTCAAGCTGGGCGGCGGTTTCAGTGTCGAGGAGGACCGCTGGACCGAGGCGCGCAAGCTGTTCGACTCGCTGGCCGTCAACGACGAGCAGACCTGCGAGACCATCGCCGAGGTGTACCAGGAGTGCGGCGAGCTGCTCGACCCGCACACCGCCATCGGCGTGCGTGCCGCTCGCGAGTGCCGTCGCAGCCTGGCGGTGCCGATGGTCACCCTGGGTACCGCGCATCCGGTCAAGTTCCCGGAAGCGGTGGAGAAGGCCGGCATCGACGCGGTTCCGGCCCTGCCGCCGCACCTGACCGACCTGTTCCAGCGCGATGAGCGCTGCACCGTGCTGGCCAACGACCTGAAGACCGTACAACAGTTCGTCGCCGTCCACGGCAATCGCGGCAAGCCGCTGTAAGGCTGCGCCGTGATGAAGAGCCCCGCCTGGTGCGGGGTTTTTTTATGGGCGGCGCATGGCCCTGTAGTAGCCAGCTGTTACCCTGGCTCGGGTGAGGCGGCGCAGACTGGCGCCACATTCACAGAGGAGGCTGCTGTCATGACGGCGAAGAAGATCCTGATGCTGGTCGGCGACTACGTCGAAGACTACGAGACCATGGTGCCGTTCCAGGCCCTGCAGATGGTCGGCCACACCGTGCATGCGGTCTGCCCCGGCAAGAGCGCCGGGCAGAGCGTGCGCACCGCGATCCACGACTTCGAGGGCGACCAGACCTACAGCGAGAAGCCGGGGCATAACTTCGCCCTCAACTTCGACTTCGCCAAGGTCACGGAAGGGGCCTACGATGGCCTGCTGATTCCCGGTGGCCGTGCCCCCGAATACCTGCGTCTGAATGCTGAGGTGATCGCCCTGGTGCAGGCCTTCGCCAAGGCCGGCAAGCCGATCGCCGCGGTGTGCCACGGCGCCCAGCTGCTGGCCGCCGCCGACGTGCTCAAGGGCCGCGGCTGCAGCGCTTACCCGGCCTGCGCGCCGGAAGTGCGCCTGGCTGGTGGCGAGTACGTGGAAGTGCCGATGGATGGCGTCCACGTCGATGGCAACCTGGTCACCGCTCCGGCCTGGCCGGCGCATCCGGCCTGGTTGGCGGCGTTCCTGAAAGTGCTGGGCTGAGAGAGGAGAGCAGGGCATGTGCGAGCTGTATGTAAAGGCCGATCCGATCCTCTACGAGTCGCGCTCGCGCTCCCTGCGCATTCGCGGGGTGGTCACCACCCTGCGTTTAGAAAATCAGTTCTGGGACATCCTGCGCGAGATCGCCGAGGTTGACGGCATGACCACCAACCAGTTGATCACCAAGCTGTACGAGGAGGTCATGGACTACCGTGGCGAGGTGGTCAACTTCGCCTCGTTCCTGCGCGTCAGCTGCACGCGTTTTCTGGCGCAGCGCCCGCAGCCGAGCGCCGAGGTGCTCAGTCTGGTGCAGTCGCGCTAGGTTAGCGCCCATAAAAAAGCCCGCGTCGAGCGGGCTTTTTATTGGCTGCCAATCAGTGCTTGCGCGGCACCGGCTTGAGCAGCTCTTCCGGCGGCATCTCGCAATTGATCTTGCGGCCCAGCAGGGCTTCGATCGGCGGCAGTGCATAGGCATCGTCCTCGCCGGCGAAACTGATCGAGGTGCCGCTGGCGCCGGCGCGGCCGGTACGACCGATGCGGTGTACGTAGTCGTCCGGTACATCCGGCAGGGTGAAGTTGATCACGTGGCTGATGCCGTCGACGTGGATGCCGCGGCCGGCGACATCGGTGGCGACCATCACGCGGATCTTGCCTTCGCGGAAGCCTTCCAGAGTCTTGATGCGCTTGTGCTGCGGTACGTCGCCGGACATCTGCGCGGCGCTGACGCCGTCGCGGATCAGCTTCTCCTCGATGCGCCGTACTTCGTCGCGGCGGTTGGCGAACACCATCACCCGCTGCCAGTCGTTTTGCGTCACTAGGTTGTACAGCAGCTTGTACTTGTCCTGGCTGGACACGGCGTAAACGTGTTGCTCGACGGTGTCGCTGGCGACGTTTTCCGGCTCGATCTCGACGATGGCCGGGTTCACCGTCCACTGGCGGGCCAGGTTCATCACGTCTTCGGTGAAGGTGGCGGAGAACAGCAGGGTCTGGCGGTCGCCCTTCATCGGGGTCTGGCGGATGATCTGGCGTACCTGCGGGATGAAGCCCATGTCGAGCATGCGGTCGGCTTCGTCCAGCACCATCACCTCGACCATGTCCAGGTGCACCTCGCCGCGCTGGTTGAAGTCCAGCAGGCGGCCGGGAGTGGCGACCAGGATGTCGCAGTAGCGCGACTCGAGCTGCTTGAGCTGCTTGTCGAAGTCCATGCCACCGACGAACTGCATGACGTTGAGGCCGGTGTACTTGGTCAGGGCCTCGGCGTCCTTGGCGATCTGCACCACCAGCTCGCGGGTCGGCGCGATGATCAGCGCGCGCGGCTCACCCATGTAGCGCTCTTTCGGCACCTGGGTTTGCAGCAGCTGGGTGATGGTGGAGATGAGGAAGGCGGCGGTCTTGCCGGTGCCGGTCTGGGCGCGGCCGATGGCGTCCTTGCCACGCAGGGTGTGGCCGAGGACCTGGGCCTGGATCGGCGTGCAGTAAGGGAAACCGAGGTCGTGGATGGCGTGCATCAGCTCGGGGGCCAGCTTGAAGTCGTGGAAGCGCGTCTTGCCTTCCTGCGGTTCGACCACGAAGTCCTCCAGCTTCCAGGTATCCACCGGCTTGGCCGGGCGCTCGCGGCGCGGCTTTTCGGCGCGTGGCTTGGCGTCCTTGGACGGACGAGGCTCGTTGGCCTGCTTCGGCTTGGCATCGCGCTGCCCGCGCTGTTGGGCGGGGGAGCTGGAGGGCGTGGCGGGAATGCTGCTGGCGGGCTGTTCGGCTTCGCCCTTGCTGAAGATTTTCTTGAGTGCTTTGAGCACGGCCGTCTCGTATTGGTCAAGGAATGAACGGTCGTCAGTGTAAAGCAAGATGCCCGCGCGGCGAAGTGCCGCGCGGGTTACGGCCGGTCAATCGGGGAGGCTGGCCAGGAGCAGGTCGCGTACGTTGCCGCCCATGATCGCGGCGATGTCGGCATCGCTGAAGCCTGCGCGCTGCAGGCCCTCGGTGATCTGGGCGAGGCCGGTGGTGTCGAATGGAGCGCGGATGGTGCCGTTGAAGTCGGAGCCCAGTGCCACATGCTTCACGCCGACCTTATCCACGGCATAGCGGATGGCGCGGACGATGGCACCGACATTGGTTTCGCAGACGGCAGCGTCCCAGTAGCCGATACCGATCACCCCGCCGGTGGCAGCGATGCGCTGGAGATGATCGTCGGTGAGGTTGCGCGGGCCGGGGCAGGTGCCGGCGACGCCGGTGTGGGAGACCAGCACAGGTCGCTTGGCCATGGCCAGCACGTCATCGATCAGCGGCTTGGAGGCATGGGCCAGGTCGACCAGCATGCGCTTCTCTTCCAGGCGGGTGATCACCTGGCGGCCCAGCGGCGTCAGCCCGCCTTTATTCAGGCCGTGGGCGGAGCCGCCGACTTCGTTGTCGAAGAAGTGGGTCAGGCCGGCGATGCGAAAGCCCGCGTCGTACAGACGGTCGATGTTATCCAGCTTGCCCTCGATGGGCTGCAGGCCTTCGCTGGCGAGCACGGTGGCCAGGCGTTGCGGGTCGCGTTGCCAGTCCTCCAAGTAGCGGACCAGCTCGCCGCGGTTGTGGATCAGCACCATGCGGCCTTCGCTGCCGGCGACGGCCTGCTTCAGCTTGTCGGCTTGATAAAGCGCTCGTTCGAGCAGGCTGCCCCAGGTTGCCCGTGGCCAGCGCTGGGCCATGGCCAGCACGGTAATGTTGTCGCTGTCGGCGCCATTGCTCTCGTAGTTGATGCCGCGCGGAGTCTTGGTGACGGTGGAAAATACCTGCAGGCCAACATGGCCTTCGAGCAGTCGTGGCAGGTCGGAGTGGCCATAGTCATGGCGCTGCAGCAGGTTACGCTGCCAAAGCAGCGCATCATCGTGCAGGTCGGCGACGAACAGGGTCTGGTGCAGTTTCTCGGCCTTGTCGCTGGCCGGATAGGGGGCCGAAGTGGCCACGGCGTTCATCTTGCGATCAAGCAGGGAGGGAATGGTGAAGAAGATTCCCGCACCGATGGGCACGAGGATCAATAGGGCGAGCAGCAGCTTGCGCATGAGGAACATCCGGTCGTTGTTGTTATGCGCCGAACTCTAGCAAGCCGAGTGGGTGAGTGACGATGGTGTGGCGGAATCACCCGGGTGTTTGGCGTGGCGGTCAGCCGAACAACTGGTTGCGACCTTGCTCCTTGGCCTTGTACAGCGCAGCATCGGCGCGTGCTATGAGGCTTTCCAGCCCATCCCTGCTCTGCATCTGACCGAGGCCGATGGAGATCGTGACGCCAGGCAATATTCCCACTGGGGAATAGAAGGAACCCACCTGTTCCAGGCTCTGGCGCAGTCGCTCGCCAATCGTTCGTGCTTCTGCGGCATCCAGCTCTGGCAGGAGGATGACGAACTCTTCGCCACCGTAGCGCACCATGCTGTCCTTGGGGCGTAACTGGTTGCGCAGGGTGTGCGCCACCAGGCACAGCGCATAGTCACCCGCCAGGTGGCCGTGCTGGTCGTTGTAGGCCTTGAAGTGATCGACGTCGAGCATGAGCATGCTCAGCGGCTGGCCGTTGAAGGCGCAACGGGTGCTTTCCCGCTCGAAGACGTGCTCCAGCCAGCGTCGGTTAAAGCAGCCGGTGAGGATGTCGACATTGGCGTTCTGTTCGCTGTCGAGAATGATTCGGTTGCCCTTGCGCACCCGATCACAGAGCAGCTCCAGCAGATTCTGCATCAGCTCGGGCGACTGGTCGGAAAGCTTCAGCAGTGATTCGCGGTGCAGGCGCAGCACCAGAGACGGCTGGGTGGCAACCACGTAGGCCGAAGGGCGATCGTTGTCGATGAAGCTGATCTCTCCTGCGCATTCTCCTGGCCGAAGAGTGCTGACCGGCTGATTGTCCAGAGAACCCAGATAGACCTTGAGTTCTCCCTCCAGCAGCAGATAGAGGTGCTGATTGCGATTGAAGGGGGAAAGCAGGATCTCGCTACTGTCCAGCCTGCAGGCGCAGAACTCCTGCAGCAATTGTTGCAGGCTGCTGGCGGCGACGTTCTGGAACAGTCGCAGTCGACGGATCTGCTGAAGATCCTGCTGCCAGGGCGCACTTCTCATCGTGGGTATGAATGAGACTGGCTGCTATGAATGGGCATATCGCAATAACACTCCCTGTTGCAGGGCGAATACCTTGCCGTGACCATATGCCGCGTTCTAGCGGCTGCGCAATGCTGGCGCAGCCAGCGACCGACCGGCGGTCGCTGGCGAAGGACAGGCCTCGGTCACTCGTCAGTCTCTTGACTTGAAGTGGTGCCTGGCTGAGAAGGCAACGATGCCGAGACGAAGTTTTGACGCGGATCTCAGGCGTTCAATACCTGCTTGAGCCAGGCGCCGATATCCTGGATCTCCTCCATCATCACTTCATGGCCCATCGGATACTCGTGCCAGGTGACCGGTACGTCGAGGCGGGCTAGCGCGTCATGGGCAGCTCTCCCCATGTGCGGCAATACCACCTGATCCTGGCTGCCATGCAGGCACAGAACGGGCAGTTTGCGGCGAGACTCCTCGATCTGCAGGTCGTCAGTGAAGGTCGGCGCGTAAGTGGACAGTGCCATCAGACCGCCTAACGGCCCCTGCCAGCGCAGAAAGGCAGTGTGATAAACAACGGCGCCGCCCTGAGAGAAGCCCGCGAGAATGATCCTAGCCGGATCGATGCCTCCATCACGCTGATTTTCGATGAGCCCGATCACCGTCTGGGCCGAAGTTTCCATCTGCTCCATGCTGATCGCGCGTGCCGGATTCATTGCAAGGATGTCGTACCAGCTGGGCATGGCCCATCCGCCATTGATGGTGACCGGCTGCGTCGGTGCCTGGGGAAGAACGAAACGGGTCTTGGATAGCTGTTGTTGCAGCATTTTGGCCACGGGCTCGAAGTCGTAGCGGTCGGCTCCCAGCCCGTGTAACCAGATTACGCAAGAATCTGCGGCTTGAGAGGGCTCGAGTATCAGCGGTGTTTGCATGTTTGCTCCAAATTGGTGCGAATGTTCATTTTTGAGCAACCCCAGGAAATACCCAGTGAGCCAATCACGTAAGAACATGTCGCACGGCTAGAAAAATTGCTCTTGACCATCGTGAAATTATCTTCCTGGACTCGTCTGGTACGCCCCTTGCTTTAGCTAGCCGGTCCGGCGGGGGCGCCTGATGGCGAATGTCGGACAAAATCTGCTGTGTCTTTTTCCCGTAACACTACGGAGATGGAAGTACTCAATTCGCCGGTCTGCGGATCGGCATCTAGACTCTTTCAGGTTCGCACCCCGGTCGGTTACGCCATGTTGGCGGGATCGAACGTGCCTCACAAGGGTACGGCGGCAGGACCGAGACATGACCAAACAAGAACACTTGGAGGTTTTGATGAAGATGGTGAAATCCACTCTGGCAGTACTGACCACGGCTGCGGTACTCGGTGTGAGCGGTTTTGCTCATGCTGGTGCGACCCTGGATGCGGTGAAGAAGAAAGGTTTCGTGCAGTGCGGTATCAGCGACGGCTTGCCTGGTTTCTCCTACGCCGATGCCAAGGGCAACTACCTGGGTATCGACGTGGACGTGTGCCGCGCCGTTGCCGCCGCTGTATTCGGCGATGCCTCCAAAGTCAAGTACAGCCCGCTGACCGCCAAGGAGCGCTTCACCGCGCTGCAGTCCGGCGAAGTCGACATGCTGTCGCGCAACACCACCTGGACCAGCTCGCGCGATGCGGCCATGGGCCTGAACTTCACTGGCGTGACCTACTACGACGGTCAGGGCTTCCTGGTCAGCAAGAAACTCGGCGTCTCCAGCGCCAAGGAACTGGACGGCGCCACCGTGTGCATCCAGGCCGGTACCACTACCGAGCTGAACCTGTCGGACTACTTCCGTGCCAATGGCCTGAAGTACACCCCCATCACCTACGATACCTCCGACGAGAGCGCCAAGTCCCTGGAGTCCGGCCGTTGCGATGTGCTGACCTCCGACCAGTCGCAGCTCTACGCCCAGCGCATCAAGCTGGCCGCGCCGGACGACTACGTCGTTCTGCCGGAAGTGATCTCCAAGGAACCGCTCGGCCCGTCCGTGCGTCAGGGTGACGAGGAGTGGTTCGATATCGTGCGCTGGACCCTGTTCGCTCAGTTGAACGCCGAGGAACTGGGCGTGACTTCCGCCAATGTGGAAGAAATGGCCAAGTCCACCAAGAACCCGGACATCGCCCGTCTGCTGGGCGCCGAGGGTGATTTCGGCAAGGACCTCAAGCTGCCGAAGGATTGGGCGGTGCAGATCGTCAAACAGGTCGGCAACTACGGCGAGATATTTGATCGCAACGTCGGTGCCGATAGCGAGCTGAAGATCGAACGCGGCCTCAATGCCCTGTGGAACAAAGGTGGTATGCAGTACGCACCGCCGGTGCGCTGATCGCCTCTGCCATCGCCCCTTCATGGGGCGATGGTGTTTCTGAGTTCGTGAACTCCGCGCCGCAATCCATGGGCGCGGAGTTTCCATGAGGGCCACTATGCAAAATCCTGCCAATATTTCGCGCCCGCGCTCGTCGGTATGGACCGACCCGCAGGTGCGCGGCTGGCTATTCCAGATCATCGCGGTCATCGTCGTCGTGGCGATCGGCTGGTACCTGTTCCACAACACCCAGCACAACCTGCAGCAGCGCGGGATCATCTCGGGCTTCGGCTTCCTCGAGCAGAGCGCCGGCTTCGGTATTTCCCAGCATCTGATCGATTACCAGGAGAGCGACAGCTACGGTCGCGTCTTCGTCATCGGTTTGCTCAACACCCTGCTGGTGTCCGGCATCGGCATCGTGCTGGCCACTGTGCTTGGTTTCATTCTCGGCGTGGCGCGGCTGTCGCCCAACTGGCTGATCAGCAAGCTGGCCACCGTCTATATCGAGACGTTCCGCAACATCCCGCCGCTTCTGCAGATCTTCTTCTGGTATTTCGCTGTCTTCCTGCCGCTGCCCGGTCCGCGCCAGGGGATCAGCATCGGCGACGCCTTCTTCCTCAGCAACCGCGGCCTGAACATGCCGTCTCCGACCATCGCCGAGGGCTTCTGGCCGTTCTTCATTGCCGTGATCATCGCCTTGGCGGCAATCTGGGTAATGGCGCGCTGGGCGCGTCAGCGCTTCGAGGCTACCGGCAAGGGATTCCCGACGCTGATCTCCAGCCTGGTGCTGGTCGTCGCGTTGCCGGGACTGGCCATGCTGGTGTTTGGTGATCCCTTCCACTGGGAAGTACCAGAGCTCAAGGGCTTCAACTTCCGGGGCGGCTGGGTGTTGATTCCGGAGCTGATGGCTCTGACCCTGGCATTGACCGTGTATACCGCCGCTTTCATCGCGGAGAACGTGCGTTCCGGTATCCAGGCGGTCAGCCACGGCCAGACCGAGGCGGCCCGCTCTCTCGGCCTGCCGGCCGGCAAGACCCTGCGCCTGGTGATCATTCCGCAGGCCCTGCGCGTGATCATTCCACCGCTCACCAGCCAGTACCTGAACCTGGCGAAGAACTCGTCGCTGGCCGCCGGTATCGGCTATCCGGACATGGTCTCGCTGTTCGCCGGAACGACCCTGAACCAGACCGGCCAGGCCATTGAGGCCATCGCCATCACCATGAGTGTGTATCTGGCCATCAGCATCAGCATTTCGATCCTGATGAACTGGTACAACAAGCGCATCGCGCTGATCGAGCGGTAAGGAGAAGCGCATGGAAGTTCATCAATTTCGCCCCAGCCTGCCGCCACCCCGCATGAGCGTGGGGGTTGTCGGCTGGCTGCGGTCCAACCTGTTCTCCAGCTGGTTCAACACCCTGTTGACCCTGCTGGCCATCTACCTGGTCTGGCTGATCGTGCCGCCGTTGCTGAAGTGGGCGATCTTCCAGGCTGACTGGACCGGCACTACCCGGGCCGACTGCACCAGTGAGGGCGCCTGCTGGGTGTTCATCAAGGAGCGCTTCAGCCAGTTCATGTACGGTTTCTACCCGGAAGAGCTGCGCTGGCGCGTTGACCTGACCGTGTGGCTGGCTGTGATCGGTGCAGCGCCGTTGTTCATCCCGGCCATGCCGCGCAAAGCCGTGTATGGCCTGGTCTTCCTGATCGTGTACCCGCTGGTGGCCTTCTGGCTGCTGCACGGTGGTTTCTTCGGCCTGTCCGAGGTGTCCACCAGCCAGTGGGGCGGCCTGATGCTGACCCTGGTGATCGCCGCTGTCGGCATTGCCGGCGCGTTGCCGTTGGGCATCATGTTGGCCCTGGGCCGGCGTTCGAAGATGCCGGCGATTCGGGTGATCTGTGTGACCTTCATCGAGTTCTGGCGTGGTGTTCCGCTGATCACCGTGCTGTTCATGTCCTCGGTGATGTTGCCGCTGTTCCTGCCGGAAGGCCTCAGCTTCGACAAGCTGCTGCGGGCCCTGATCGGGGTGATCCTGTTCCAGTCCGCCTACATTGCCGAAGTGGTGCGTGGTGGTCTGCAGGCCATTCCCAAGGGGCAGTACGAGGCCGCTGCGGCCATGGGCCTGGGCTACTGGAGAACCATGGGTCTGGTGATCCTGCCGCAAGCGCTCAAGCTGGTGATCCCCGGCATCGTCAATACCTTCATCGCCCTGTTCAAGGACACCAGCCTGGTGATCATCATCGGCCTGTTCGACCTGCTCAACAGCATCAAGCAAGCCACCACTGATCCGGCCTGGCTGGGCATGGCTACCGAGGGCTACGTGTTCGCCGCCCTGGTGTTCTGGATTTTCTGTTTCGGCATGTCCCGCTATTCCATGCGCCTGGAGCGCAAGCTGGACACCGGCCACAAGCGTTAGGAGCCATTTATGACTGAAGCAAACAAGCAGACCAGCGCCGAGCCGATCATTCAGCTGCAAGGCGTGAACAAGTGGTACGGCCAGTTCCATGTGCTCAAGGACATCAACCTCAATGTGCAGCAGGGTGAGCGCATCGTCCTCTGCGGTCCGTCGGGTTCCGGCAAGTCCACGACCATCCGTTGCATCAATCGTCTGGAGGAGCATCAGCAGGGGCGCATTATCGTCGACGGCACCGAGCTGACCAGCGACCTCAAGCACATCGAGGCGATCCGCAGCGAAGTGGGCATGGTGTTCCAGCACTTCAACCTGTTCCCGCACCTGACTGTGCTACAGAACTGCACCCTGGCGCCGATGTGGGTACGCAAGATGCCCAAGCGCAAGGCCGAAGAGATCGCCATGCACTTCCTCGAGCGCGTGCGCATTCCCGAGCAGGCGCACAAGTACCCGGGTCAGCTCTCCGGTGGTCAGCAGCAACGCGTGGCTATCGCCCGCGCCCTGTGCATGAAGCCGAAGATCATGCTGTTCGACGAGCCGACCTCGGCCCTCGATCCGGAAATGGTCAAGGAAGTGCTCGATACCATGATCGGCCTGGCCCAGGATGGCATGACCATGCTCTGCGTGACCCACGAGATGGGCTTCGCCCGTACCGTGGCCAACCGGGTGATCTTCATGGATCGCGGTGAGATCGTCGAAGAGAACGAGCCCAACACGTTCTTCGACAACCCGCAGAATGAGCGGACCAAGCTGTTCCTCGGACAGATCCTGCACTGATCTGTGCTGCGCTAAAGAAAAAGGAGCCTTCAGGCTCCTTTTTCTTTGTGCGTTATTCGGTGAGCGGCTGGCGCAGGCGCTTGCGGAAGGCCCCCGGCGTCTCGCCACAGAGCTGCTTGAACAGCTTGGCGAAGGTGGCGCGGTCGGCGTAGCCGACCTGGGCGGCGACCTGTTCCAGTGAGCGCACCGGGTTGCGCAGGGCGCTTTGCGCGGCGCTGATGCGTAGGCGCTGCAGGTAGTCGTTGGGTGTCAGTCCGGTGGCCGCTTTGAAACGGCGCAGCAGGGTGCGGGTGGAACAGTTGGCGCGCTCGGCCAGCAGCGCCAGGTCGATGGCCTGGGCGTGGTGCTGCTGCAGCCAGCGCAGCAGCGGGGCGATCAGCGGGTCGTCCTGCCCGGCCATCGGCAGCAACGGGGCGAAGCGGCTCTGGCCGCCGCGCTCGCGCTCCACCACCAGGGCGCCGGCCACGCGCTGGGCCAGCCAGTCGCCGCCATGCACGGCGATCAGGTGCAGGCACAGATCGAGACCGGCCTGGGCGCCGCCGGAGCAGAAGCGGTTGTCGTCTTCGGTGAATAACTGGTCGATCTGCAGGCGCACCTTCGGGAAGCGCTGGCGGAAGCTGTCCGCCAGGGCCCAATGGGTAGTGGCGCGGCGACCGTCCAGCACGCCGGAGGCGGCCAGCAGGCAGGCGCTGCTGCACAGGCTGGCGAGCTGTTGGTGCTGCGGGCGAGTGGCCAGCCAGGCGAGCAGGGCGGCGTTGTGCTCCAGGGTGCGGTCCAGCGCGCTGCCGGTGGCGGGGATCAGCAGCAGGTCGGTGCGTTCGGCCAGGTTCAGGTCCCCGTCCACGCGCAGCTGTGCATAGCCGAGCTGCACCGGCTGACCGTCAGCGCTGACCCGTTGCAGTTCGAACAGTGCCTCGCCGGCCATTTGGTTGGCCAGGCGGAAGGCGTCATCGGCCATGCTCAGGCTGGAGAGCACGGTTTGCGGGCAGATGTAGAGAGCGATGCGGATCATCTGGCGATTATTGACACAAAGTTGTCTGTATCGCCAATCGCCGGCCGTCGTTCGCGCGACCATACTCTGCCCATCACAACCCGGAGCAGCGTTGCCATGGCCCACCCCAATGCCGAACTGATCGACCGTTTCTACCAGGCCTTCCAGCGCCAGGATGCCGAGGCCATGGCCGCTTGCTACGCCGACAACATCGAGTTCTCCGACCCGGTATTTCGCGATCTCAAGGGCGCGGACGCCGGCGATATGTGGCGCATGCTCTGCTCCCGCGCCAAGCAGTTCTCCCTGACCTACGAGGTGCTGGAGGCGGATGATCGCCAGGGCCGCGCGCGCTGGGTGGCGACCTACCTGTTTAGTCAGACCGGGCGCATGGTGGAGAACCATATCGAGGCCAGCTTCCGCTTCGAGGGCGGCAAGATCGTCGAGCACCGCGACCGCTTCGATCTGTGGCGCTGGTCCCGCCAGGCCCTGGGCGCCAAGGGTGTGCTGCTCGGCTGGCTGGCGCCGGTGCAGAACGCTATCCGCAAGCAGGCCATGGGCGGGCTGCGCGCCTGGCAGGCCGGGCGCTGACTGACGTAAGCTCTGCGGCCCTGTATTTGCGCTGCCGAGCCATGACCGATACACCACCTGCCAAGCCCTGGTCCGTCTACCTGGTGCGTGCCGAGAACGGCGCGCTGTACTGCGGCATCAGCGACGATCCGCAGCGGCGCTTCGAGCAGCATCGCAGCGGCAAGGGCGCGCGCTTCTTTTACTCCAGCCCGGCGCAGGCGCTGGTGTACACCGAGATCTGTGCGGACAAAAGTGCTGCGCTGCGTCGTGAGCGGGCGATCAAGGCGCTGGCCAAGGTCGCCAAGGAGCGCCTGGTGCAGAGTTGCACCATGCAGGGAAGTGATAGCGAGCAATCAGTCTGATCGGGTAGGCCATTGCCTGCCCGGGCGTTAAGCTGCCCCTTCACTGCCACCGACGCGGAGCCCGCCATGCACGAGTTGATCCTGCACCACTACCCGACTTCACCGTTCGCCGAGAAGGCGCGCCTGCTGCTGGGCTTCAAGCAGCTGTCCTGGCGTTCGGTGATGATCCCGCCGGTGATGCCCAAGCCCGACCTGACCGCGCTGACTGGCGGCTACCGCAAGACCCCGGTGCTGCAGATCGGCGCTGATATTTATTGCGACACTGCGCTGATCGCCCGTCGCCTGGAGGCCGAGAAGAGTGTTCCGGCGCTGTTCCCGGAAGGCCTGGAATTCGTCGTCGCCAGCTTCGCCCAATGGGTCGACTCGGTGGTGTTCCAGCATGCCGTGAGCCTGGTGTTCCAGCCCGAATCCGTGGCACTGCGCTTTGCCAAGCTGCCACCAGAAGCGGTCAAGGCCTTCATCGCCGACCGCGCCGGGCTGTTCAGTGGCGGTACCGCGACGCGCATTCCGGCCGACGTGGCCAAGCACAACTGGCCGAGCATCATGGCCCGCGTCGAGCAGCAGCTGGCGCGTGAGCAGGGCGACTTTCTGTTCGGCGAGCCATCTGTGGCTGACTTCTCCCTGGCCCACTGCCTGTGGTTCCTCAAGGGCACGCCGGTCACCGCGCCGTTGGTCGATGCTTATCCCAATGTCAGTGCCTGGCTTGGCCGCGTGCTGGGCTTTGGCCATGGAGCGTCCAGTGCGTTGAGTGCAGAAGAGGCTATCGAGATCGCTCGCGCGGCGACCCCGGCGGCTTTGCCGGACGAGCAGTTCGCCGAGCCCAATGGCTTCCAGGCCGGCCAGCGGGTGAAGATCGCCGCAACCGACTATGGCGTCGATCCGGTGGAGGGTGAACTGGTGTTCGCCGGCGCCGAGGAGCTGATCCTGCGCCGCGAGGATGAGCGCGCGGGCGTCATACATGTGCATTTCCCGCGCCTGGGCTTCCGTATCGAAGCGCTGTAAGCAGGAACCAGGGCGACGCTAGCGCAGCGCCGCCTTGATACCCTCCGGGCTGTAGCCGCGGATCACCGTGTTTCCCACCGTCAGTAGCGGGATGCCCTGACCGTTCAACGCATCGTAGGCGCGGCGCCCTTCTGCGGACTTCTCGATATCGAATTCGGTATAGGGAATACCTTCCTCGGCGAGGAAGCTGCGGGTCTTGGCGCAGTAACCGCACCAGGCGGTGGCATACAGCACGACCCCGGCCTCAGCCGCCGCCACCTGCGGAGTCGGTTTCAGGCCGAGAAAGGTCTCGATGCGGTCCCAGTGTTGCCAGGTGGCGAGAATCGCCAGTAGCACGAATATCCGCTTGCCCATCTCACTCCTTGCGACGCTTGAGTTGGTCCTTCAGTTGGGTGGGTACCTGGCGAATGATCAGCATGTCGCGCGACTCATCGTATTCGATCTTCGAGCCCAGCAGGTGGGCCTCGAAGCTGATCGACAGACCTTCGGCCCGGCCGGTGAAGCGACGGAACTGGCTGAGGGTGCGCTTGTCCGCCGGAAATTCCGGGGCCATGCCGTAGTCCTTGTTGCGGATATGCTCGAAGAAGGCGCGCGGGCGGTCTTCGTCGATCAGCCCGGAGAGCTCGTCGAGGGTAATCGGCTCGCCGATCTTGGCCTGGCTGGTGGCGTAGTCGACCAGTGTCTCGGTCTTGGCGCGGGCCTGCTCCTCGGCCATGTCCTCGCTCTCGACGAAGTCGCTGAAGGCCTTGAGCAGGGTGCGCGTCTCGCTCGGCGCATCCACGCCCTCGTGGCAGCCGATGAAGTCGCGGAAGTAGTCCGAGACCTTCTTGCCGTTCTTGCCCTTGATAAAGGAAATGTACTGCTTGGAGTGGGCGTTGTTGCGCCACTCGGAGATGTTGATGCGTGCCGCCAGGTGCAGCTGGCCGAGGTCCAGGTGCTTGGCCGGCGCCACGTCCAGCGCCTCGGTCACCGCCACGCCTTCGCTGTGGTGCAGCAGGGCGATGGCCAGGTAGTCGGTCATACCTTGCTGGTGGTGGGCCAGCAGTACGTGGCCGCCAGTCGACAGGTTGGATTCTTCCATCAGCTTCTGCAGCTGTTCGACAGCCTGACGGCTGAAAGCGGTGAAGTCCTGCTCGCCGTCCAGGTAGGCCTTCAGCCAGCCGCTGAACGGGTAGGCGCCGGACTCTTCGTGGAACAGGCCCCAGGCCTTGCCTTGCTTGGCGTTGTAGCTCTCGTTGAGGTCGGCCAACAGGTTCTCCATGGCCTGAGACGCGGCGAGTTCGGAGTCGCGGGCGTGCAGCACGGCGGGCGAGCCATCGGGCTTCTTGTCGATCAGGTGGACGATGCAGTGGCGGATCGGCATGGGTATCGGTCTTCGGTGATTCGCGGGAACAGGGCGAGGAGTCTACCCGACAACGCTGCACGGCGGGCTTGTCGTCATTCGAGTGATGGCTTAGTGCTTCTATCTTCGGTGAACTGCAGCAATTTTTCGGAAAAAAGCAGCTAGCCGCTTCGCTTGCTGGGAAATGTCCATCTACTGTCTTTTCGTCCACACGACGCAGTAAGGGACGGTCCGCGGGGTACCACAAGTGCCGCCGCATCCATTTGCTCCAAACACGGATTGGAGAACCCCATGCATTACAAGAAAAAACTGCTGTTTGCTTCCTTCCTGGCCTCCACGGCTGCTCCGGTTCTGGCGACCGGAACCCAAGACCTCTCGCAGATATTCGACAAACTCTGGAGTCCGAGCCGTATCGGCCCTCTGGAATGTCGTGCGGAGCTGCTCAACAGCTCGCCCTTCCTTTTGCCACGCTGCATGCAGGCACAGAACACCCAGCAGCATTTGCAGATGCTGCACGATGTGGCTCTGGCCAACGGGGGCAACCGCGCCGCCGGTTTGCCTGGCTATGACGGCTCGCTGAGCTATGTGAAGGAGACCCTGGAGCGCGCCGGCTATCGCGTTACCCTACAGGCCTTCCCGTTCAGTGCGTTCTACCCGCAGGGACCCGGCGCATTGCAATCGGTGTCGCCTTCCCCGGTGGATTTCGAGTGGGAGGTTGATTTCACCTACCTGTCGCAGACCGAGGCGGGGGATGTCACCGCGGCTGCCGTACCGGTGGACATCTCGCTCGGCGCCGGCAACACCTCTACCAGCGGCTGCGAGGCCGAGGATTTTGCCGCCTTCCCTTCAGGATCTATCGCGTTGCTGCAACGCGGCTCCTGCGACTTCGCGGTCAAGGCTCAGAATGCCGCGGATGCTGGTGCTGTTGGGGTAGTTCTGTTCAATCAGGGGGACACGGAGGACCGTAAGGAGCTGATCAGTGCCACCCTGGGCGACGCGTATGCCGGCGGCATCCCGGTGCTGTTCGCCACCTATGACGTGGGGGCTAGCCTGGCGCAGACCGCCGAGCTGCAGGTGCGCCTGTTCGCCGATGTGGTGCGTGAACGGACCCAGACCAACAATCTGGTAGCCGAATCGAAGCATGGCAACCCGAACAACGTGGTGATGGCCGGCGCCCACCTGGACTCGGTGTACGAGGGGGCGGGTATCAACGACAACGGCTCGGGTAGTGCCGCGCTGCTGGAGCTGGCCATCCAGCTGCGTAAGGTCAAGCCGACCAACAAGCTGCGTTTCGCCTGGTGGGGAGCGGAGGAGTCCGGTCTGGTGGGCTCGACTCACTACGTCACCCAGTTGTCGCCGGAGGAGAAGACGAAGATCAAGGCTTACCTGAACTTCGACATGATCGCCTCGCCGAACTTCGCCTACTTCGTGTATGACGGCGATGGCTCGGACTTCGGCCTGGAAGGCCCTCCTGGCTCTGCGGCGATCGAGAAGCTGTTCGAGGAGTACTACAAGCTGCGTGGCCTGCCGTCAGAAGGCGATGAAATCACCTTCCGCTCCGACTATGCGCAGTTCTTCACGGACGGAATCGCGTTCGGCGGGCTGTTCACCGGAGCGGAGGTGTTGAAGACCGAGGAGCAGGCGGCGCGCTACGGCGGTACCGCGGGCGTTGCCCTCGACCCCTGCTACCACGCCACCTGCGACAACCTGGGCAACATCGACATGCGGGCGCTGGAGATCAATGGTGATGCCATGGCTTTCGTCACCAGCTGGCTGTCGCACTCCACCAAGGCAATCGATGACGAGATTGCGGCGAGCCAGGCGGACAAGAGCCTGAAGCGTTCCGCCCAGGCCTATGACATCACTCACTGGGGCAAGCACTGGATCAAGTGATCCACGCCAGCTGACAAGAGCCCCGCCACGGTTTGCCGTGGCGGGGCTTTTTCATGGTGCCGGGATTGCCGCCTGGCGGCGCTGCACGGCGTGCAGGCGCTCGATCATGTAGCGCAGGTGCATGTGCAGCTCGTACAGCTCGCTGGAGTAGGACAGGGGGACTTCGACCCGCGCCAGCTCGTCCTCCAGCTTCTCCAGCCGCTCGATCTCGGCACTGATGTCGCCATTGAGCTGGCCCTTGTACAACTGCTGGTCAATTTCGCGCAGGTGCTTGTACCAGCGGTAGATGCGTGCACGGATGCGCCATTGGTAGATCGGGCCGATGGCCTTGAACAGCGGGAACAGCAGCACCAGCAGCGGAATGGCCAGGATGATGTAGCGGTCGGCCAGCGAGGCGATGCGGAACGGCAAGTAACGCTGCAGGATCGGCAGGCCCTTGTCGTAGTAGTAGTCAGCCTCGCTCAGGGTCTGTAGCGACAGTGGTGGCTTGGCTGGATAACTGCCGGCCGAGTCGAGCAGGCTGCCGTTCTTCAGTACGGTCTTGGCAGCTTCCAGAATCAGTGGAGTCAGCGAGGGATGGAAGCTCTCACCGGCTACCAGAGTGGCAACCGGTCCGAGGGTGACGATATCGCGGTCCGGGGTGTTGTTCGCCATGTCCAACATACCTTCCCCGACCTCCAGCCGGCTCAGATAGGGCAGACGCGCCAGGTACGCCTCGGTGCGGCGCAGGCTGACCAGACGCAGCTCCGGTTCGGCGGCCAGGCGCTGGATCAGAGCATTCTCTGCCGGGCCGACGAAGAACGCGGCGTCCAGCTCTCTGGCCAGCAGGGCATCGGCAGCGCGGCTACCGCCCAGTGCTTGCCACTGCTGGGGATAGGCGGTCGGTTCGATGCGATTGGCGGCGAACAGGGCCGCGGTTACCGCCTGGGTGCCACTGTCTTCCCCACCGATGGCCAGGCGCAGTTCGAGCAGGTCGGCCAGGCGTTCGAACTTCACTTTCCTGGTGGTGAACAACCACAGCGGTTCCCGGTACATCACGCCGAGGCCGGATATGGATTTCCTTGCCTCGTCATCCAGGGTCAACTCCTGGCCACTCTGTACCAGGGCCAACTCGACCTCGCCTGCACCCAGCTTGGCCAGGTTGTCGCGCGAGCCGCGACTCGGCACCAGTTCCAGTTCGAAGCCCTGTTGCTCCAGTTCCGCCTGCAGTCGCTCGGCGAAGGCATGGTAGCCACCACTTTCTGCGCCGGTGGCCATGCGTGCATGCATCGGCGGCGGCGGGGCGACGAAGTAGAACAGCGCGCCCACCAGGCCGGCCACTACCGGCACTAGCCACAGGTTGGCGAGGATGAGGATTTTCAGGTCGCGGAGAATGCGGCGCATGGTCGGTCCTTGTGGCTGTTCCTCGCAGAGGATAGCCGGCCAGCTCACCGTTCAGCCACGCGGGGCGAGAACCGCTCCGCGTCGCTCGTGCCAATGGCCCGCGGCTGTCAGCACCACGAGCAGGCCGATGGCATACAGCGCCTCCACACCCAGGGCGACCAGCACCAGCCCGCAGAGCAGGGTGCTGAAGCCGGCTACCCAGCGCCACAGGCCGCGCAGCAGCACCCAGCCGGCAGCCATGCTGAGCAGGTAGACGACAATGAAGTTGCCATTGGCGTAGCGAATCAGGTCGTCTACCGACAGCTGCATCACGGCAGCCAGGGTGGCGCACAGGCAGCAGATCAGAACCACCACCAGCAGCGCCCGTGCCGGCACACCATGGCGATTGAGTGTAGCGACGGAAGAGGGCAACTTGCCCTCGTCGGCCAGGCTCCAGATCAACCGGGCGAAGCCTTGCACGTAGACGTTCATCGAGGCAAAACAGGCCAGGTAGCCGACCGCGGCGACCAGCCAGCGCGCCTCGTCACCGAGCAGCATGTGCATCAGTCGTGGCAGGGAGGCGGCATCGCTGTGCACGTCGCCGTATACGCCGAAGCTCAGCACCGCCACCGAGAAGCCCCAGTACACCAGGCCGGCCAGCAGCACGCCGAGCAGCAGGGCCAGGGGGAAGTCGCGCTGCGGGTTCTTGAACTCCTCGCCCAGGTGGGTGAAAGCCTCGATGCCGACGAAGCACCAGAACATCACGCCCAGTGCTGCCGGGATCAGGTGCCAGGAGTCGTCGATCTGCGGCAGCAGTGGCTGGCTGGCCAGTGGCAGGTCGCCGACCCACCAGACCAGGCCAACGGTGCCGAGAATCGCCAGGGCGATCAGCCCCTGCACCACACCGCTGGCCCTGGCCGGGCGCTGGCCGAGCAGGAGCATGGCGCCGAGGGTGACGAACTGGATCAGCAGCGCCTCGACTTTGCCGATGGGCAGCACTGCCTGCCAGAAGCCGGTGGCGATGCTCAGTGCCGCCGGTAGGCCGACGGGTAGGACGGCGAGGAACAGGAAGGCGATCAGCCGCTCCATGCGTGGGCCAAAAGCGCGACCGATCAGATGCGGCGCGCCGCCGGCATGGGGGAAGCGCTTGCCCAGCTGGGCGAAGGTGAAGGCCACCGGCAGCACCAGGGCGATGAGGATTAGCCAGGCCCAGAGCGAGGCGCTGCCAGCGGCCGTGGCGGCCAGCGCCGGCACCACGAAGATGCCGGTGCCCAGCAGCGAGGTACTGAGCAGCGCCACGCCCTGTAGCAGCCCCAGTTCCTTGTTCAGCCGGCTCATGATGTATCCTCGTCCCTTCATTTCGATCCCGCCATGTTAAGCGCGCCCTCGTTGTCAGGTCGCCGCCGATCACCGGCAAACTGGCGGAATCCACAGTCAAACTGCCTGCTGCCGAGAACCCCCGTGGACAAGTTCGATCGCCAGATCATCGCCCTGCTGCGCCAGGATGCGCGCACCTCCGTCAGCCAGATCGCCCGTGAGGTAAGCCTGTCGCGCTCCGCGGTCGGCGAGCGCATCCGCCAGTTGGAGCAGGACGGGGTGATCCGCGGCTATCACGCGCAGGTGGTCGATCCGGCAGGCGGCGGGGTCAAAGCCTTCCTCGAACTGTTCTATCAGAACAGCCGTTGCCAGGATTATGTGGACCGCATGCGCGCCTTCCCTGAGATCCGCCAGTGCTGCGGCATCAGTGGCGAGACCGACATGCTGGTGCAGGTCGAGGCGGCGAGCATGGCGCGGCTGGCGGAGATTCGTGGAGTGATTGAGAGCTTCCCCGGCATGCAGCGGGTGAAGACGCACATGGTGGTGAGCGAGTGGGCGATGTAGCGCCTGCCACGAGTGGCTAGCGTGCCGATGCCTGGGCTGCTTCCTCTTCGGTGAGCATGTACTTGCCGGCCTGCAAGTCCTGAAAGTAACGGTCGTAGCGGCCGCTGTCACGGAACATCTGCAGGCGACGATTGAAGCGTTGCAGCAGGTCCCCACTGTCCGCCAGGCGCTTGGGCAGCATCAGGTAGCTACGGTTGACCAGCAGTGGTTTGGGATGGTGGGTGACCCTGGCACGTTCGGCGGGGGTGAAATGGCGGCTCAGTGCGGCGTAGCCGACGTTCATCTCCTGTGGATAGAGCACCACCCGCTCCTTGAGCAGCTTGTCGAAGTTCTGCTGGTCGCTGGAGACGCGCTCCATCGTTGCGGTGCCCTTGGCCAGGAACGCGTCGAACGCCGAGCCATAGCTGTATTCCAGGCCGCCACCGAGGTTCATCCCGGCGAGGTCGTCGAAGCTGTGCCAGTCGAAGGGCTGTGACTTGAGGTGGAAGAACACGAACTGCTCGTCCAGCAGCGGCGCGCTGAACAGGAAGTCGGAGTCGCGTTCGTCCTTGTGCATCCACACGCCGGTGGCGTCGAACTTGCCGGCGGCGGTGGCCGAGTAGGCCCGGGGCCAGGGCAGGAAGCGGAAGCTGACCTTGTAGCCTTCCTCGGCGAACAGGTCACTGATGATGTGGGCGATCACGCCGCTGTGGCGCAACTCCTGGGACAGATAGGGCGGCCAGTCCCCGACGCTGATCTGCAGGTCGCGCGGCTCCGCATGTGCGCTCAGGCACCAGGACAGGCAACAGAGGGTCAGCAGGGTTTTCCAGCGCATGGGGACTCCCGGACTCCCGGTGGCTGTTTGGCATTACTTCCACAGCATAGTCAGATTGGCGCGCCGGCGATGCTACCGTTCAGCCAGCCGCGACGTGCAGCGACCTCATGGAAGGTCCAGGCGACGAAGCGACTCTGCTTGTTGCCCTGGGCCATGTCCACCTGCCGTATTTCCAGCGCGCCAGCTTTCTTCAGCGCCGCTTCCAGGCCGGGCAGGTTGGACGCCTTGGACACCAGGCTGCTGAACCACAGCACCTGGCCGGCCACTGCTGTGCTCTCGCGAGCCATGCGCCGCAGGAAGGCCGCCTCGCCGCCTTCGCACCATAGCTCGTTGCTCTGCCCGCCGAAGTTCAGCACCGGTAGTTTGCGCTTGGGGTCGAGCTTGCCGAGGTTCTTCCACTTGCGTGTGCTGCCGCTTGTGGCTTCGGCAGCGGAGCTGTGGAAGGGTGGGTTGCACAGGGTCAGGGTAAAGCGTTCGTCACTGGTCAGCAGGCCCTGGAAGATATGCTGAGGCTCTGTCTGCTGACGCAGTGCGATGGCATCGGTGAGGCCGTTGGCCTGGACGATGGTGCGAGCGGCGGCCAGGGCCACCGGGTCGATGTCCGAGCCGAGGAAGCGCCAGCCGTAGTCGCTATGGCCGAGCAGCGGGTAGATGCAGTTGGCACCGGTACCCACGTCCAGTGCGCGAACTGCCTTGCCACGCGGAATGTTGCCTTCGTTGCTCTCGGCCAGCAGGTCGGCCAGGCCGTGCAGGTAATCGGCACGGCCGGGAATCGGCGGGCACAGGTAGCCCGGCGGAATGTCCCAGTGAGCGATGCCGTACAGCTGGCGCATCAGCGCACGGTTGAACACCTTTACCGCTTCGGGATCGGCGAAGTCGATGCTCTGCTTGCCGTAAGGGTTGAGGATGACGAAGCGGCCCAGCTCCGGGCTGGCCTCGATCAGCTTGGGGAAGTCGTAACGGCCCTGATGGCGGTTGCGCGGGTGCAGCTGCCCTTTGCTGACGGCTTTGGGTTGGCGGGGCGGGGAGGTTTTCTGGCGCATGGCGGGCGGTTCGGCGGACGAGACGGCAATTGTCCCACAGCCATCAGCGCCAGCCCATCGACCAGTGTTCGCTGTCCTGCAGATGCCGCCAGTCGAGCCATTCGCTGCGCCGGGTGAGCACGGCCTGGAGTTCGACCTGCTGGACGTCGCCGGTTTCGTCGCACAGCAGCTCCGTCACCAGGAAGTGCTTCTCGCGGTTCTGCGGTTGGCAGGCGGTCCATTTCGACAGCAGCAACTTGCGTGGATTGAGGCGGCGTTTCGTCACTGGCGATGCTCCAGCAGTCGCCGTGCCGCCTCCTGGCCGCTGAGCCAGGCACCTTCCACTCGGCCGGACAGGCACCAGTCGCCGCAGGCGTACAGGCCCAGGTCGGCATCGGCCAGGGCACCCCATTCGTGGGCGCTGGCCGGGCGGGCGTAGAGCCAGCGGTGTGCCAGGCTGAATGCGGGGGCGGGCAGGGCGCAGCCGATCAGTTCGGCGAAGGCGCCATGCAGCTGCTCGATCACGGCCTCCTTGGGCAGGTCCAGATGCTGCCGGCTCCAGGCGCTGGTGGCGTGCAGCACCCAGGTATCGATGTGGCCGTCGCGGCCCGGCTTGCTCCGGTTACAGGCCAGCCAGTCGATGGCGCTGCCCTGGACGAAGCAGCCTTGAACCGGTGTCTCCAGCGGCTGGTCGAAGCCCAGGGCCACGGCCCAGGTGGGCTCCATCACCACGCTGGCGGCAGTGCCGGCCAGCTTCGGCGCGGCGGCCAGCAGGTTGGTGGCCTGCGGCGCCGGAGTGGCGATGATCACGCTGCTGTAGGGGCCGTGGCTGTTGCCCTCGGCATCCTGCAGGCTCCAGTGCTGCTCGCCGCGGAACACCTCGGTGATGCGGCAGGAGAAGTGCACCGGCAGAGCGCCGAGCAGCGCACGGCTGATGGCGCTCATGCGTGGCGTGCCAACCCAGCGCACCTGTTCGTCTGGCGAGGGCAGCAGGCCATTCTGGTTGTAGTGGTACATCTGCGGGTCCCACTCGGCGACCCAGCCGCGGGCCTGCCAATGCTGCACCACCTCGACGAAGCGGCGGTCACGGGCGGTGAAGTACTGGGCGCCCAGGTCCAGCGAGCCGGCGTCGCTGCGCTTGCTGGCCATGCGCCCGCCACTGCCGCGGCTCTTGTCGAACAGTTCGATCTCCAGGCCGGCGGCGTGCAGTGCCTGGGCGGCCGAGAGCCCTGCCAGGCCAGTACCGATTATCGCGATGGGTGCGCTCATGGTGATCCTCGTTTCCCGGAGTCGCTCGCTACCGGAGCGATGTCATTGCCGACTACTGTTTGGACACGGGTGGACGAACATTGGTTGTACCCGTCTCATGCCTGACCGCATGAGGCGACTGAAACTGGGACGGTGCGCCAGACGGAAAAAGGCACGTTGCGCCGTCATGATTCAGACTAGGGCGTGACAGGTGGTTCACGCCATGCGAGGAGAGTGCCATGCACATATTGCTGACCGGCGGTACAGGTCTGATTGGCCGCGCCTTGTGTCGTCAGTGGTTGCGGCAGGGACATGAGCTGACCGTCTGGAGTCGCACGCCCGCACGTGTTCCTGGCCTGTGCGGCGTGGCGGTACGTGGCATCGGTAGTCTCGAGCAATACGGTGCGGGCCCGCTGGATGCGGTGATCAACCTGGCCGGTGCGCCCATCGCCGACCGACCCTGGACGCATCGGCGCAAGGCGCTGCTGTGGGAGAGTCGCGTGGCGCTCACCGAGCAGTTGCTGGTCTGGCTGGAAGCCCGCGACCACAAGCCACAGGTGCTGATTTCCGGCTCCGCCGTAGGCTGGTATGGCGACGGCGGCGAGCGCGAGTTGCATGAGGACAGCCCGCCGGTGGTCGAAGATTTTGCCGCTCAGTTGTGCGGCGCCTGGGAGGAAACCGCCCAGCGTGCCGAGGAGCTGGGCATCCGCGTGGTGCTGTTGCGTACCGGGCTGGTGCTGGCGGCCGATGGTGGCTTCCTCAAACGTTTGCTGCTGCCCTTCCGGCTAGGCCTGGGTGGGCCGATTGGCAATGGTCGGCAGTGGATGCCCTGGATCCATCTGCAGGATGAAATCGGTCTCATCGATTTTCTCTTGCAGCGGGAAGGCGCGCGCGGTCCCTATAATGCCTGCGCCCCGCAGCCGATCCGCAATCGGGCCTTCGCCCGTGCGTTGGGCCGTGTATTGCACCGACCGGCGCTGCTGCCGTTGCCTGGGCCGCTGCTGAAGTTGGGGCTGGGCGAGTTGTCCGGGCTGCTGCTCGGTGGGCAAAAGGCACTGCCGCAGCGTGCGTTGACCGAGGGTTACGAATTCCGCTTCACCGATCTCGACTCGGCCCTGGCCGATCTTTTCAAGGACACCGCATGACCGATCATGCCCTGCTGTTGATCAATCTGGGTTCGCCGGCCTCCACTTCGGTGGCCGACGTGCGTCGCTACCTCAACCAGTTCCTCATGGACCCCTACGTGGTCGACCTGCCCTGGCCGCTGCGCCGGCTGCTGGTTTCGCTGATCCTGATCAAGCGCCCTGAGCAGTCGGCCCATGCCTACTCGTCGATCTGGTGGGAGGGTGGTTCGCCGCTGGTGGTGCTCAGCCGCCGTCTGCAGCAGGCCATGGTGCCGCACTGGCCGCATGGGCCGGTCGAGCTGGCCATGCGCTACGGCGAGCCTTCCCTCGCCAGCGTGCTCGAACGCTTGGTGGCCCAGGGCGTGCGCAAGGTGACCCTGGCGCCGCTCTACCCGCAGTTCGCCGACAGCACTACGACGACGGCGCTGGAGGAGGTGAAGCGTGTGGTGCGTGAGCACAACCTGTCGCTGCAGTTCGCCAGCCTGCCGCCATTTTACGATCAGCCCGAGTACCTGGACGCCCTGGTGGCGAGCGCCAAACCGCATCTGGAGCAGGATTTCGACCATCTGCTGCTGAGCTTCCACGGCCTGCCCGAGCGGCATATCCGCAAGCTGGTGAAAGACCCCAGCCACAGCCTGACCTCGACCAGCAGCGCCGGCGTCAGCGACGAGACCCTGGCGGTCTGCTATCGCAGCCAGTGTCTGCGCAGCGCCGAGCTGTTCGCCGAACGTGCCGGCCTGCCGGCGGGCAAGTGGTCCGTGTCGTTCCAGTCGCGCCTGGGGCGCGCCAAGTGGATCGAGCCCTATACCGAAGCGCGTCTGGACGAATTGGCCAAGGCTGGGGTGAAGAAGTTGCTGGTGATGTGCCCAGCATTCGTCGCCGACTGCATCGAGACGCTGGAGGAGATTGGTGATCGCGGCCGCGAGCAGTTCCAGGAAGCCGGTGGCGAGGAGCTGGTGCTGGTGCCATGCCTGAACGACCACCCGCAATGGGTCGCCGCCTTGAAGACACTCTGCGAGCGGGCGCCACAGGTTATCTGACATGCCCGCCGCGTCTGTTGCATTGCGCTGCTGGGTACTGGCTTCGCTGGTGCTGGCGAGTGGTGTACAGGCGGGCGAGTTGCGCGTGTGCCAGCATGACCCCGGCCGCTACGCCTATCGCATCGAGCTGGCCAACCTGATCCTGGCGCGTACGGCGGCCAGCCATGGTGAGCTGCACATTGCGCCGGCCATGGCCGATGACCCTCCACAGGAGCGTTGCCTGCTGCAGCTGCGCGATGGCGAGATGGACCTGGCCTACGTGCCACCGAGTGCTGAGCGCCTGCAGCAGTTCGACATGCTGCCGTTCGATATCCACGCTGGCATGCTCGGCTATCGCCTGCTGTTGATCCGCCGCGAGGATGCCCCGCGTTTCGCCCGGGTTCGCACCGTGGATGACCTGCGCCAGTTCCGTGGTGGTTTCGTCAGTCAGTGGAGCGACTTCTCCCGCTTCGCCCTCAATCGCCTGCCGGTGGTTGGCACCTCGCGGCCGGAGAACCTGCTGGCGATGCTCGAGAGCCACCGCTTCGACTACTACCACCGGGCGCTGCATGAGATCTGGCCGGAAATCGATGGAACAGGAACGGCCCAGCATCCGGATCTGATGGTCGAGCCGAACCTGGCGCTGGTCTATCAGTTGCCGGTGTACTTCACCTTCAATCACGGGGATGTGGCATTGCGCGACCGCTTCGCCGAGGGGATTCGCCTGATCCAGGCCGACGGCAGCTTCCAGCAGTTGCTGTACCGTCATTTCGGCAAGGAGGTGGCACGCAGTCGCCTGAGCGAGCGACGCCTGCTGATTCTCGACAACGATTTGCCGGCGGGTTTGCCCGAGGCGGACAGCCGCTTCTGGCTGCAGCGCTAGGTTCTGTACGAAAAGTGCCTGCGCTCGGTGATGCTGCGTTAAAAACAGGCTCAGAATGCTCATTTACACCACGTAAACTGCGCTTCTTCGCCTGTTTTTGCCTTGCCTGACCTTCGCTCGGCGACTTTTCGTACAGAACCTAGGCCGGAGGGAACTGCGGCCACGCAGTGTGGCCGCGGGCGAGCCTTACAGCACTTCGAACAGCCCGGCAGCGCCCATGCCGCCGCCGACGCACATGGTGATCACCACGTACTTCACGCCGCGACGCTTACCTTCCAGCAGGGCGTGGCCGACCATGCGTGCGCCGCTCATGCCGTAGGGGTGGCCGATGGCGATGGCGCCGCCGTTGACGTTCAGTTTGGCCGGGTCGATGCCGAGCTTCTGCGCGCTGTACAGCACCTGGCAGGCGAAGGCTTCGTTGAGTTCCCACAGGCCGATGTCGTCGACGGTGAGGCCGTGCTGCTTGAGCAGTTTCGGCACGGCGAACACTGGGCCGATGCCCATCTCTTCCGGGGCCAGGCCGGCCACGGCGATACCGCGATACAGGCCCAGTGGCTGGATGCCGCGCTGGGCCGCCAGGGCGCCGCTCATCAGCACGCTGGCGCTAGCGCCGTCGGACAGCTGGCTGGCGTTGCCGGCGGTGATGCAGCCGCCTTCGATCACCGGCTTGAGGTTCTGCAGGTCGCCGAGCACGGTTTGCGGGCGGTTGCCTTCGTCGAGGCTGAGGGTGACGTCTTCGAAGCTGACCGCGCCGGTTTCTTTATCCACCAGTTTCTTGCGTGCGGTAACTGGAACGATCTCGTTGGCGAACAGGCCGGCGGCCTGGGCGGCGGCGGTGCGTTGCTGCGACAGGAAGCCGTATTCGTCCTGGGCTTCGCGGCTGATGTTGTAGCGCTTGGCGACGATCTCGGCGGTCTGCAGCATCGGCATGTAGGCATGCTCGGCCATCTTCACCACGGCCGGGTCGTAGTCGGCGCCGGACCATTTCATGTGGGTGTTCTGCACCAGGCTGATCTGCTCCTGGCCGGCACCGACGGTGACGGCCATGCCGTCGACCATGATCTGCTTGGCGGCGATGGAGATGGCCATCAGGCCGGAGGCGCACTGGCGGTCGATGGTCTGACCGCTGACCGACAGCGGCAGGCCGGCGGCCAGCGCGGACAGGCGCGCCAGGTTGATCGCGGCGGTGCCGCCCTGCATGGCGGTGCCCATCACCAGGTCTTCGATTTCACCCGGTTCGATGCCGGCGCGCTCGACGGCGGCACGAATGGCTACGGCGCTCATGGACGGCGACTTGAGGTCGTTGAAGGCACCGCGGAAGGCCTTGGCGATGGGCGTACGGGCGGTGGAAACGATGACGGCGTCTTGCATGGCGAAATGCTCCTGTTGTGGTCGTGTCAGTCGCGCAGCAGGCGGGCGAGTGCCGCGCGCAGCGTTTCGGGAATCGGCACCGGGCGGTTGCTGGTGCGGTCGACGAAGACGTGGACGAAGCGCCCGGCGGCGCAGGCCTCGTCTTCGCCGGCCTTGAAGATGGCCAGCTCGTACTGCACCGAGCTGTTGCCCAGCTTGCCGACGCGCAGGCCGACCTCGATGCGTTCGGGGAAGGCGATGGAGGCGAAGTAGTCGCACGACGAGCTGACCACGAAGCCGATCACCTCGCCCTCGTGGATGTCCAGGCCGCCGACTTCGATCAGGTAGGTGTTCACCGCGCTGTCGAAGAAGCCGTAGTACACGACGTTGTTGACGTGACCGTAGACGTCGTTGTCGTGCCAGCGCGTGGTGATCGGCTGGAAGTGGGCGTAGTCGCCGCGCAGGTGCTGCGGTGGGTTCATGCTCGGTCCTCGTGCTTGCGTACCACCCTAAGGCCTGGGAGGCGGCTGGGATACTTTGATTCGTCGGCTGTATTGCGGGCTATTGGTCTGCTCCAGCATTCGCCGGATGGATCGCGCTCCATCGAACCATCCGGCCCGGGCAGATGATCAATACGCCGCTTGGTAAATGGCCAGCGCATCAGCCTCGCTGACTTCGCGCGGATTATTCACCAGCAGGCGCTGCTGGAGCATGGCGTCGCTGGCCAGGGTGTTCAGCATGGCCTCCGGCACGCCGGCATCGCGCAGGCGGCTGGGCAGGCCGCAGCGCTGATTCAGCGCGGCCAGCTCATCGATAAAGGCGGTACAACGTTGTTCCGTGCTGCCGCCCTGGAAGCGCTCGCCGAGCAGCAGCGGCGCCAATTCGGCATACAACGGCATGGCGGCCGGGGCGTTGAAGCGCAGCACATGCGGCAGCACCAGGGCGTTGGAGAGGCCATGGGGAATATGGAAGTGCCCACCCAGCGGATAGGCCAGGGCATGCACCGCTGCCACCGGCGCATTGGCGAAGGCTTGGCCGGCCAGGCAGGCACCGAGCAGCATGGCCTGGCGCGCCTCGCGGTTGCCGCCGTTGTGCACCGCCTCATCCAGATTGGCAGCCAGCAGGCGCAGGGCCTCGCGGGCCAGCAGGTCGGACAGCGGATTCTTCTTCAGCTTGGTGGTGTAGGCCTCGATGGCGTGGACCATGGCGTCGATGCCGGTCGCGGCTGTCACCGCTGGCGGCAGGCCGAGAGTCAGCTCGGCGTCGAGCAGCGCCAGATCCGGTAGCAGCAGTGGCGAGACCACGCCCATCTTGGTGGTTTCGCCGGTGGTAACGATGGAGATGGGCGTCACCTCCGAACCGGTGCCGGCGGTGGTCGGCACCTGGATCAGCGGCAGGCGCTGGCCACGGGCGTTGCCCACGCCGTAGATATCCTTCTGCGATTGCTGACAGTTGGGATGGGCGAGCAGGGCGACCAGCTTGGCCACGTCCATTGAGCTGCCGCCGCCGAAGCCGATCACCAGGTCGGCGCCGAGGGCGCGGGCGCGCTCCACGGCGTTGAGCACGATGGCTTCGGGCGGGTCGGCGATCACCTGGTCGAACACTTCCACGGCCACGCCGGCCTGGGCGAAGCCGGGCAGCACGCCGTCGAGCAGGCCGAAGCGGGTGATGCCGGGGTCGGTGACCAGCATCACGCGCTGGGCGCCGCGCTCCTGGCACAGGCTGGCGAGGCGCACGCTGGAACCGGATTCGCAGAGGATCTGCGCAGTGGTGGCGAAGCTGAAGGGTTGCATGACGAATCCTCCGAAGGTCAGGGCCGCGCCGGCACGGGCTGCTGGCGGGCGAAAAAGTCCCAGATGGCCCGTGGGCCGTCGAAACCGGAAAGGGTGGGGCCGAGCAGGCGCGGCGCGCGGAAGTCGCCCTGGGGCAACAGGTGGCCGCCACCGATCACTCCGTACAGGGCAATCTCGGCACGGCCATCGGCCTGCCACTGGTCGAGGCTGACGCGTTGCGCTGGGTCGTTTGGATCGTTCCAGGCTGTGCTGCTGCGCACCGCATCGCGCGGGTAGCCGGCCAGGTTGGCGAAGTACAGCGCCGACTCGTAGGCCGAGCGCACGGTGCCGCGGTTACCGAAGCCGAACAGGGTGACCACGCCGCCGTTGTACGGGTTGATCGGGTCGCGCGTGCCGTTCATCAGCAGCACCGGCACGGCCTGGCCGGACGGCGTACAGGCCAGGTTGTCGTCGGTGGGCAGGTTGGCGGCGAAGGCGGCGACACCGGCCAGCAACGCTGGGTTTTCCAAGGCGATGCGCAGGCCCAGCTGGCCACCGTTGGAATAGCCGGTGAGGAACGCGCGCTGCGGGTCGGTGCCGTGCTGGCGGGCGAAGCGCTGGATCAGCGCGGTGATCAGACCCTTGTCGTCGATGTTCTGCGCGCGAGCTGGGTAGTCAGCGGTACGCCGGCAGTCGTTCCAGTTCTTCTCGAAGCCCTGCGGGTAGACGACGATGAAGCCATGATGATCGGCCAGGCGCTCGAAGGCGTAGGCGCTGAAGGTGCGGATGTCGTCGATGGTCTGCAGCGAGCCGTGCAGGACGAACACCAGCGGCGCATTGGCTGGCAGGTTCTTCGGCGCATAGAACGCGTAGTCGCGCTGCAGGCCGCCAAGCTCGATGCGCTCATGCTGCAGCGTGGCACTCAAGGCCGGTTGGGTGGGCTTGGGTGCATAAAGGAAATAGGCATACAGCCCGGCCGCGAGGGTGGCGAGCAGAAGGAGTGAAATCAGCACTTTTCTTGTCGTTGTCATGCGTGTCTCACAGTAGGGGATCGAGATGCCGCGACTGTAGGGTGCGCCGTGCGCACCGACTGTTCGAGTGCGTATGGCAGGCATGGTGCACACGGCGCACCTTGCGGTCCTGGCCTTCAGCCTGGCGGATAGCGCTTTGCTTATCTATCAGGTTGACGGTTCTGACAAAGCATTCGAGAGGTTCTTCAGCGCGTGTTTCAGGAGGCGATGAGCACAGGGATGCCCATGCATGGCTGCAGGGCATCGCTGCGCTCAACGCCAAATCAGGAGCGCCAACGATTCAGAAGGCGAAGCTTTCCTCCGGCATCGCCATCAGGCATTGCGCGCCGCCCAGCAGGGCTTCGCGGTGGCTGCTGGCGCGTGGCAGCACGCGGCGCAGGTAGAACTCGGCGCTATTCAGCTTGGCCTGATAGAAAGCCGCCTCGCCGGTGCCTGCGTCCAGCGCCTGCTGGGCGGTGCTGGCGGCCTGCAACCAGAAACCGGCCAGCAACACATAGGCCGAGTACTGCAGGAAGTCCACCGAGGCCGCACCGATTTCCTGGGCATCTGCCTGGCTGTTGGCGATCACCTGGGCGGCCAGTTCGCGCCATTGCTGCAGACGCTGCTCGACCAGGCGCGCGGACTCGGCCAAGGCCGGTTGCGCGGCGGTGTCGCGGGCACGGGCGGCGAACTCGTCGATCAGCGCGTTGAGTTCGGTACCGCCGTCGCCCAGTAGCTTGCGGCGGATCAGGTCGAGCGCCTGGATGCCGTTGGTGCCTTCATAGAGCTGGGTGATGCGGCTGTCGCGCATCAGCTGTTCCATGCCCCACTCGCGGATAAATCCATGGCCGCCGTAGACCTGCACCGCGTGGCTGGCGACTTCCTGGCCCATGTCGGTGAAGAAGGCTTTGACGATCGGGATCAGCAGCGCGGCGCGTTTGCCAGCGGCCTTGCGTGCGGCGGCGTCACTGGCGCCGTGCTCCAGGTCGAGCTGGCGCGCGGTGTAGGCGGCGAGCATGCGGCAGCCTTCGACCAGGGTCTTCTGGGTCAGCAGCATGCGTCGCACGTCCGGGTGCACGATGATCGGGTCGGCCGCCTTCTCGGGTGCAACGGCGCCAGTCAGGCCGCGCGACTGCAGGCGCTCGCGGGCATAGCGCAGGGCGCCCTGGAAGGCCGCCTCGCCGATGCCCAGGCCCTGCAGGCCGACCTGGAAGCGCGCGTCGTTCATCATGGTGAACATGCCCACCAGGCCCTGGTTGGCCTCGCCAACCAGCCAGCCAGTGGCGCCGTCGAAGTTCATCACGCAGGTGGAGGCGCCCTTGATGCCCATCTTGTGCTCGATGGCGCCGCAGGACAGCGCGTTGCGCTGGCCCAGGCCGCCCTCGGCGGTGGCGATGAACTTGGGTACCAGCAGCAGGCTGATGCCCTTCACGCCGGCCGGTGCGTCCGGCAGGCGCGCCAGCACCAGATGGACGATGTTCTCGGACAGGTCCTGCTCGCCGCCACTGATGAAGATCTTGTTGCCGGTGACCTTGTAGCTGCCATCGGCCTGCGGTTCGGCGCGGGTGCGCAGCAGGGCCAGGTCGGTGCCGGCCTGCGGTTCGGTCAGGCACATGGTGCCGGTCCACTGGCCGCCGACCATCTTGGCCAGGTAAGCGTCCTTGAGCTCGTTGCTGCCGTGCTTGTCGAGCGCCAGCACGGCGCCCTCGGTGAGCCCGGAGTAGATGCGGAACGACAGCGAGGCGCCCATCAGCATCTCGTGGAAGGCGAAGGACACCAGCTGCGGGAAGCCCTGTCCGCCGAAGTCGAGCGGCCCGGTCATGCTCGCCCAGCCGTTGTCGACGTACTGCTTGTAGGCGGAACGGAAGCCTGTGGGCGTAGTGACGTCGCCGTTCTCCAGCTGGCAGCCTTGCTCGTCGCTGTTGCGGTTGAGCGGGGCGATCTCGTTGCCGGTAAAGGCCGCAGCCTCCTCCAGCACGCCGTCGATCAGCTCGCGGTCGAGGCCGTTGTTCAGGCGCTCGCAGTGGCCGGCGACGTCGAACAGTTCGTGCAGCACGAAGCGCATGTCGCGCAGGGGGGCTTGGTAGCTCATGCGCGACCCTCCTGTACGTCGGCGAAGCGCTTGTTGTCCGCCACCAGGCGGTCGATCAGGCCGGCCGGCTGCCAGTGTGCGCCGAAGCGCTCGGTGAGGTTCAGCAGGCGCTCGCGAATGGCGGCCACGCCCTGGGCGTCGGCCCAGGCCATTGGTCCGCCCTTGTCGGCGGGGAAGCCGTAGCCGTTGAGGTAGACCAGGTCGACGTCATGGCTGTTGGCGGTGATGTTCTCCTCGAGAATCTTCGCGCCCTCGTTGACCAGGGCCAGCAGGCAGCGCTCGAGAATCTCCTCTGGGCCGACGTTGCGGCGCTGGTAGCCGAGGCGTTCGCCCTCGCGCTGCACCAGCGCGTCTACCAGCGGATCGTGCTCGGCCTGGCGGCTGCCCGGCGCGTAGCTGTAGTAACCCTTGCCAGACTTCTGGCCGAAGCGGCCGAGTTCGCACAGGCGGTTGTCGACCTGCACCTGCGCCACGTCCTGGCCCTTGCCGGCCAGCTCGCGGGCACGCCATTCCAGATCGATGCCGACCACGTCGTACATGCGGAACGGGCCCATGGCGAAGCCGAAGCCCTGCAGAGCGCTGTCGACCTGATGTGGGTAAGCGCCTTCGAGCAGCATGCTGCGCGCCTCGAACACGTAAGTGTGCAGCATGCGGTTGCCGATGAAGCCGTCGCAGTTGCCGGCCACCACGCTGATCTTGCCGATGCGCTGGCCGAGGGCCACGGCGGCGTCGAGCACGGCCGGTGCGGTCTTGCCGCCACGCACGATTTCCAGCAGCTTCATGATGTGCGCCGGGCTGAAGAAGTGCAGGCCGAGCACGTCCTGCGGGCGGGCGGTGACGGCGGCGATGGCGTCGATGTCCAGCGCCGAAGTGTTGCTGGCGAGGATCGCGCCTGGCTTCACGATGCGGTCGAGGGTGCGGAAGATTTCCTGCTTGAGTTCGAGGTTCTCGTAGACCGCTTCGATCACCAGATCGACATCGGCCAGGTCGGCGTACTCGTTCACCGCCTGGATGCGCGACAGGCGCAGGCTGGCTTCGCCAGTGGTGATGCGGCCCTTGGCGACGTTCTGCGCCCAGGTGTCCTCGGCCATCTTCAGGCCGGCCTCGACCATCTGCGGGTTGTTGTCCAGCCACAGGACCGGGATGCCGGCGTTGGCCAGGCTGATGACGATGCCGCGGCCCATGGTGCCGGCGCCGATCACGGCGGCCTGTTCGATCTTGTAGTTATTGCTCATAGCCTTTCCTCGAACGCGATAGCGAAAACTGACGCACCTTAAGTACCGCTGTACTATTTGAGAAATTTTGACTTGTGATAAGTTGAATTCCTCTCGTGAATATATCGACCTTCGACCTCAACCTTCTGCGAGTGCTCGATGCCCTGCTGCGCGAGCGCAATGTCTCGCGCGCCGCCGAGCATCTGGCGCTCAGCCAGCCGGCGGTGAGCAATGCACTGGGGCGCCTGCGCGACCTGCTCGACGACCCGCTGCTGGTGCGCGTTGGCCGCGCCATGCAGCCGACGCCGCGGGCGCTAGAGCTGGAGGCGCCGATCCGCGCGGCGCTGCGGCAGATCGAGGAGAGCCTCAGCGAAGGTAGCCGCTTCGACCCGGCGCGCAGCCGCCAGCGCTTCACCATCGCTCTCACCGACTACGCCGAGATGCTGCTGATGCCGCGCCTGCTGGCGCGCCTGGCCGAGCTGGCGCCGGGCATCCGCATCGACGTGCGGCACCTGTCGCCACGCCTGCCAGCCGAGGCGCTGGAGAAGGGCGAGATCGACCTCGCCCTCGGTCGCTTCGAGGCGTTGCCGCCGCGCTTCATCGGTCGCCGTTGGATGAGCGAAACCCTGCAGCTGGTGGCGCGCCGCGATCACCCGCAACTGCACAACGGCCTGAGCCTGGATGGCTTCCTGCGCCTGCGGCACCTGTGGGTGCACGGCGGGCAGACCCGCGGCATGGTCGAGCAGTGGCTGGGCGAACATGGCCTCAGCCGCGAGATCGTCTACACCACGCCGAACTACCTGCAGGCCGCACACATCGCCACCGGTGGCGATTTGGTGGCGGTGCTGCCGACGCGCCTGGCGCGCTACTTCGCCGGTCTGCTGCCGCTGCAGCTGTTCGACCTGCCGTTCGAGCTGGGGCCATTCCATCTGGAGATCGTCAGCCTCGATCTGCGCAGCCGCGATACGCCGCTGCAGTGGCTGATCGAGCAGATCCAGTCGTTGGGCGAGGTCTGATCGCGACCGTTCGTCGTGTTTTCTCTGGGAGATAGCCGAACAGGCGAGGCGCGAAGGCTCTGCAACGCCACTTTGGCAAGCGCAGCGGCGAATTTGCGCGGAGCGCCTCTGGCCTGGGTAATACCAAAGACGCAGAACGGTGGAAGCGACACGGGCCGACCTCGGTACCTGGAAAAAGTGCTAGACCATCTGCTCCCGCGCCTTATGCCTCATCCGCCTAAAGCATGGGCTTGCAGGGTCGTAGACTGGGGCTCCCAGGCCGAGAAACCAGGGAGAACCCTATGCCTATCGCCATCAACCCGATTGGCAACAGCCTCTACGAGTCGCGCCCACTGCGGGCAGACAACGACAGTGACACCGCATTGGGCACCGTGCGTAACCGTTTTGACACGGAGCTCAATCCCACCAGTGCCGAGCGTCTGCAGGATCGTCTGGAGCTGGCCCGAGAACGGGCCGCCGAGCGGTCCGCTCGGCAGCAGGAACTGGCCGAAGAACGACGTGACCTGTTGCGTGAGGAGCTGGCCGAGCAGACGCGACAAGCCAACGAAGAGGCCACCAATACCTTGCAGGACCGACTGCGTCAGCAGCAGGTGGAGCGATTCCTGGAGGCGCAGCGGGCCGATCAGGACCTGAGTGCCGAGCAGAATGATCCCCTGGCTCCGCAGAGTCTCGTCCAACAGCGGACCGAGGCCAACCAGCTGACTTTCGGCCCACAGCAGACGGTCACCACGCGGACCGCCATCGAGGCGATCACCACCTACCAGGAAACCCGGGACCTGATCGCCTAACGAGGGCCGCGCCGCTCTTCGGTGGCGCGGTCCGCGCGGTTGCCCAGGTGCCAGCCGAGCACGCTCCATAGCGCGGCGCAGGCGGCGCCTACCAGCGCCACCAGCAGGATGCCCTGACTCAAGGTGTCGAGCAGAGTCTTGGCCCAGCCGCTGATGGCGTCGCCACCGCGGTAGACCACGGTGTCGATAAAGTTCTTCGCCTTGTATTTGGTCTCGGCATCGAGTGGAGCGAACAGCATCTCGCGGCCGGGGCGAACGAAGGCGTATTCGCCGATGCGCCGCACGATCATCAGCGCTGCCAGCACGGCGAAGGTCGGCGCCAGCGCCAGGCCGACGAAGCCCAGGCACATCAGCATCGGTACTGCTGCCAGCAGCACGCGAATGCCCAGGCGCTGGGCTACCCGCCCGGTGATGAACAGCTGCGCCGCCAGTGCACCGGCCTGCACCACGAAGTCGATGATGCCGAACACGCGCACCTGCGCATCGCGCTCGGGGAGCATCTCGGCCACCAGGCGCGCCTGCTCGAAGTAGAGGAAGGTGCTCACCGTTGCCAGCAAGATGACGAAGGCCGATACGCCGAGCAGATAAGGCGAGCCCAGCACGCGGGTCAGGCCTCTGAACGGATTGCCCGGCACTGGCTGCCGAGGGCTTTCGCTGGGCGCGGCACCGGGGCGACCGGCACCGGTGTGCTCGCGCCAGGCCATCAGGTAGTGCTTGAGCGCCAGTGCCGCGCCTAACAGCAGGGCGGCCAGCAGGCACAGCCCGGCGGCGTCCATTGTCTCGACCAGCAGGGCGCTGAGTGCAGGCCCTGCCAGCCCGCCGACGCTGGCGCCGGCGGCGATGAAGGCGAACAGACGCTTGGCCTGGGGAGCGTCGAACACGTCGGCCATCAGGCTCCAGGCCAGTGAGACGACGAACAGGTTGTACACCGAGATCCATACATAGAAGGTGCGGGCCAGCCACAGGTTGTCACCGGCCATGGCGAACAGCCCGACAAAGGCCAGCAGGTTGAGGCAGAAGAATCCGAACACCCAGTCGACGAACTGCCGGCGCGGCACTCGGGAGTTGAGCCAGGCGAACAGCGGCACCGCCAGCAACATGGCGACGAAGGTGGCGGTGAACAGCCACTGCAGGTGCTCGACGCCGGCCTGGATGCCCATCGACTCGCGGATCGGGCGCAGCATGAAGTAGCCGCAGAACAGGCAGAAGAACAGGGCGAAGCCGGCCAGGGCGGCACCCAACTCGCCGGCCTCGGCATTGATCGCCTGCCCCAGGCGCCGGCGCATGTTCAGGCGAACAGCTCGATGATGCGCCGGCGCTGCGCCTCGTCAGGTAAGCGCCCGTGGCCGGCCTGCAGGTTGTCGGCCATGTAGTGGGCCTTGGAGGTGGCCGGGATCACCGCCGTCACCGCCGGGTTGGCGAGGATGTACTTGAGCATCAGCTGAGCCCAGGAGCCGGCGTCCAGTTCGGCCCTGGCCCATTCGGGTAGCGCCTTGCCGCGGACCCTGTCGAACAACGCGGCGCGTTGGAAGGGGCGGTTGATCAGCACGGCGATGCCCTTGTCGGCGCAGAACGGCAACAGCTCGCGCTCGGCGTTGCGTTCGCCGATGGAATAGTTGAATTGCACGAAGTCCAACGGCTCGCGGCGCAGCACCTCGAGCAGGCGCTCGTGGGCGGAGTCGAGGTAATGGGTAATACCGATGTAGCGCACCTTGCCCTGTTCCTTCAGCTCGCGCAGCAGCTGCAGCTGGGTCTCGGTGTCCTGCAGGTTGTGCACTTGCATCAGGTCGATGCGCTCGCTCTGCAGGTCTTTGAAGCTGGCGGCGATCTGCCGCTGGCCGGCGTCACGACCGGTGGAGGAGACCTTGCTGGCGAGGAACAGCTTTTTCGCGTGCAGTGCCTTTGGCCAGCTCACCGCAGACCGCCTCGGCGCGACCGTAGCTGGGTGCGGTGTCGACCAGGCTGGCGCCGCCTCCGGTCAGAGTGGTAAGTACCTCGCGCAGCGGTGCCAGGTGCTCGTCGTCGAGCGACACGTCGTGGGTGCGCGAGGTGCCCAGGCCGATCACCGGCAGCAGCTCGCCGCTGGAGGGAATCTTGCGTCGTAGCAGGCCGCTGCTGTCCGTGGCCCAAGCCAGGTTAGGCAGTAACGGGCTCAAGGCGGCGAGGGTGGCGACGGCGCTGGAGTGCTGGATGAATTGGCGGCGCGTGGGCATGGCGAAGGGTCTCCGAGTCGGTGGCGGTCCCTGGACAGTCATAGGCACAGCGGGAACCTCCGTTCGAGACGCGCCTGGATTAGGCTGCAGGCATAACAACGACAAGGAACATCGCCATGCGCAAACTGCTGTTATTGGCTGTACTCGCCGGCATCAGCCATCTGCTGTTCTGGCCCACGCCATTGCAACCGGTGGCCTGGCAGCCCGGCCCGGTGCCCAAGGCCGAAGGCGTGTGGGCAGCCAATACCCGGCTGGATGGCGCGGTGCTGGAGCAGTCTGGCCTGGACGGCCCGGACACCGTGGCGGTGGATGACCAGGGCCGGCGCTACAGCGGTATCGGCGACGGGCGCATCCTGCGCTGGCAGGCGGGGCAAGCGGCGCAGACCTTCGTCAGCCTGGCCGGGCGTCCGGTGGGCATGAACTTCGGCCCGGACGGCAGTCTGTACGCGGCCGACGAGGCCAACGCCAAGGTCTGGCGCGTGTCTCCCGAGGGGCAGGCGCAGGTCGTGGTGCAGAGCGACGCCCAGCAGCGCTTCACCTTCCTCAACGATGTGTTCGTCGCCCGCGATGGCCGCCTGTTTTTCACCGAGGCTTCCAGCCGCTGGGGCCTGGCCGACAACAAGCGCGCCCTACTGGAGCACGGCGGCGACGGTGGCGTATTCGTGCGTTATATCGACGGGCGCATCGATCGGGTGATGGATGGCCTGCAGTTCGCCAACGGTGTGGTGCTCAGCCCGGATGAGTCCTACCTGCTGGTCGCCGAGACCGGTGCCTACCGCATCACTCGCCTGTGGATACAGGGCCCGCGCAGCGGTCAGCGCGAGGTGCTGTTGGACAACCTGCCGGGCTTCCCTGGTGATCTGTCGATCGCCCCGGACGGCAGCTACTGGTGCTCGTTCTTCTCGCCGCGCAAGGCCGTGCTCGATGCGCTGGGCCCCTGGCCGTTCCTGCGCAAGGTTGCTTCGCGCCTGCCACCGGCGCTGCTGGCGCGGCCCAGCCGCTATCCCCACGTGTTCCGTTTCGACGGCGAGGGCCGTGTGCTGGAGAGCCTGCAGGCCTCGCCGGACAGCGAACTGCCCAGCTTCAGCAGCGTGGTGCAGGTGGGCAACGAGCTGCTGCTCGGCACTCCCGGCGGTGTCGGCGAGATCGATGCCGATCGCGCCTACCGCGTGCGTCTCTAGTCGGTCAGCGCCAGCTCGTCGCGCGCCTCGGGCTGCGGCGAGCTGAACTCCAGGCAGCCGTCGTCGAGGCGGCCGTGGCGCAGCAGGGCCAGGTCCAGCAGGTAGTTCTGGTACAGCTTCCACGGCATGCGGTCGCCCTGGCTGGGCAGCAGGTGGGCGGCGCGGTCAATGTAGCCGGACTGCAGGTCGAGGAACGGCTCCTTGCCGATCTCGCCGTGCTGGCGCGGCGTCACCTGGCGCATGCCGAGTGCATCCATGTGCTGGATCAGGCGGCACAGGTACTGGCTGGAGAGGTCCGCCTTGAGCGTCCAGCTGGCGTTGGTGTAGCCGAGGATCACCGCGGCGTTGGGCAGGTCGCGCAGCATCAGGCCGCGATAGCCCATGCTTTCTGATGCAACGAAGGGACGGCCGTCGACCAGCAGCTGCATGCCGCCGAACAGCTGCAGCTCAAGGCCGGTGGCGCTGACGATGGCGTCGGCCGGCAGCTCGCGTCCCGAGCGCAACTTCACGCCGCTCTCGGTGAAGGTTTCGATCTCGTCGGTGACTACCTCGGCGCGGCCCTGGCGCAGGGCGGCGAACAGGTCGCCATCGGGCACCGCGCAGACGCGCTGGTCCCAGGGGTTGTAGCGCGGGCTGAAGTGGCGCATGTCGTAGCCCTCGCCGAGCTGGCGGCGCGCAAGGCCCAGCAGCAGACGGCGAATCAAGCCGGGGCAGGACTTGGCCAGGCGATAGAACAGCATCTGGAAGGCCACGTTGCGCGTGCGCCCCAGGCGATACACCCAGGTGGCCGGCAGCCAGCGGCGCAGTGCGGCGAGCAGGCGATCGTGCTGCGGCAGGTTGATCACGTAGCTCGGCGAGCGCTGCAGCATGGTCACGCTGGCGGCCTGCTCGGCCAGGGCCGGGACCAGGGTCACGGCAGTGGCGCCGCTGCCGATCACCAGGATGCGCTTGCCGCTGGGGTCGAAGTCCTGCGGCCAGAGCTGGGGATGGATGAAGCTGCCGGCGAAGCGCTCGCGGCCAGGGAAGTCCGGGGTGTAGCCGGCCTCGTAGCGGTAGTAGCCGGTGCACAGCACCAGCATGCGGCAGCGCAGTTGCAGCGGCTCAGCCGCATCGCCGCGTTGCACGTCGAGGGTCCACAGCGCCTGCTCGCTGTCCCACTGTGCGCGCTGCACGCGATGCTGGTAGCGGATCAGCGAGTCGACGTCGTGCTCGCGGGCAGTGTCTTCGATATAGCGGCGGATCGACGGGCCGTCGGCGATGGTCTGCGGATCGGTCCAAGGGCGGAAGCTGTAGCCCAGGGTGTACATGTCCGAGTCGGAGCGGATGCCGGGATAGCGGAACAGGTCCCAGGTGCCACCCATGGCGGCGCGCCCTTCGAGGATTGCCACGCGCTTGTCCGGGCACTCGCGACGCAGGTGGCAGGCGGCGCCGATGCCGGACAGGCCGGCGCCAACGATCAGGATATCCAGCTCTTCGACGGACATGCGGGCTCCTCATTCCATGTATGCAGCAAGCCTAGCCAACCCGGTGGGGCGCATGGCCGCAGCATGGCATCAGCAGGGCTGTCTGAGCGAACCGCAAGGAGGGTGAAAGCGCCAAACTGGCGACTGCGGCGCAATGAAAAAGGCCCCGCGAGCGGGGCCTTGGCGATCAGATCTCGGGATCGATCGGCGGGTGCTTGTGCCAGGCAGTGCCACCCGGCAGCAGCAGGTTCAGGGCCAGGGCGCTGATGGCGCACAGGGAGATGCCCGAGAGGGCGAACTCCTTGCCGCCGATGACCATGCCACCGATGCCGAACACCAGCGTCACCGAGACGATGATCAGGTTGCGTGCCTCGGAGAGGTCCACCTGGTGGCGGATCAGGGTGTTCAGGCCAACCACGGCGATGGAGCCGAACAGCAGGCAGAGGATGCCGCCCATTACCGGAACCGGGATGGCTTGCAGGCCGGCGCCGAACTTGCCGACGAAGGCCAGCAGGATGGCGAACACCGCCGCCCAGGTCATCACCTTGGGGTTGAAGCTCTTGGTCAGCATGACCGCGCCGGTCACTTCGGCGTAGGTGGTGTTGGGCGGGCCGCCGAACAGGCCGGCGGCCGAGGTGGCCAGGCCGTCGCCGAGCAGCGTGCGGTGCAGGCCTGGCTTACGCACGAAGTCCTTGCCGGTAACGGTGCCGACGGCGATCACCCCGCCGATGTGCTCGATGGCCGGGGCCAGGGCAACCGGCACCATGTACAGGATGGCGCCGAGGTGGAACTCGGGGGCGACGAAGTTGGGGATGGCCAGCCAGGGTGCGGCGGCGATGCCGGTAGTGTCGAACACGCCGAAGAAGGCCGAGAGAATGCAGCCCACCGCGATGCCGGCGAGGATCGGCACCAGGCGGAACAGGCCGCGGCCCAGCACCGCTACCAGCAGGGTGGTGATCAGCGCCGGCATGGAGATGAACATGGCGGTCTGGTAGGGCACCAGTTGCGCGGCGGCATCGCCGGTCTTGCCCATGGCCATGTTCACCGCGACCGGCGACAGGGCCAGGCCGATGGCGATGATCACCGGGCCGATCACCACTGGCGGCAGGATGCGGTCGATGAAACCGGGGCCTTTCAGCTTCACGGCCAGACCGAGGAAGGTGTAGACGAAGCCGGCGGCGACCACGCCGCCGAGCACTGCCGGCAGGCCGAACTCACCCTTGGCGGCGATGATCGGCGCGATGAAGGCAAACGACGATGCTAGAAACACCGGCACCTGGCGCCCGGTGGCCAGCTGGAACAGCAGAGTGCCGATGCCGGCGGTGAACAGCGCCACGTTGGGGTCCATGCCGGTGATCAGCGGCATCAGTACCAGTGCACCAAAGGCGACGAAGAGCATTTGCGCGCCCGAGAGTATCTGCCGCGGCAGCGGGTCGTTGTACTCGCTCATGCTCAGGCGTCCTTCTGCTTGGTACCGAAGATCTTGTCGCCGGCATCACCGAGGCCGGGAATGATGTAACCGTGCTCGTTGAGACACTGATCGATGGAGGCGGTATAGATGGTCACGTCCGGGTGGGCATCCTCCACCTTCTTGATGCCCTCGGGCGCGGCGACCAGCACCATGGCGCGGATTTCCTTGCAGCCGGCCTTCTTCAGCAGGTCGATGGTGGCGACCATGGAGCCGCCGGTTGCCAACATCGGGTCGACGATCAGCGCCAGCCGCTCGTCGATTTCCGGCGCCAGCTTCTCCAGGTAGGTGTGTGCCTGCAGAGTCTCTTCGTTACGCGCGATGCCCACGGCGCTGACCTTGGCGCCCGGCACCAGGCTGAGCACGCCGTCGAGCATGCCGATGCCGGCACGCAGGATCGGCACCACGGTGATCTTCTTGCCGGCGATCTTCTCGACCTGCACCGGCCCGGCCCAGCCCGCGATCTCGTAGTTTTCCAGCGGCAGGTCGTTGGTCGCCTCGTAAGTGAGCAGGGCGCCCACTTCCTGGGCCAGTTCGCGGAAGTTCTTGGTGCTGATGTCGGCGCGGCGCATCAGACCGATCTTGTGACGGATCAGCGGATGGCGGATCTCACGGATGGGCATGCAGGGGTCTCCGGGGCGAGGAATTCTGGCTAGAGTAAAGCACTGCTCATGCCAGGGGCGGCTGGCGTTTTGTCGCGCAGGTGGAGGACCGATTGTCGCGGCTTCACGCCACGCTGCGGCCTCCGGCGCTAAAGGCGCGCAGTGTAGCGTCTCCCCTGGGCGAACGGTCAGAAATTCCGCCGCCGGGCTTGCCCTCGGACGTCCATCTGAGTACCTTTGCCGGCCATTTTTTAACCAGTTCTTTTTCTCCCCGGAGCGCGCCATGTCCGCCGATCTCGCCCACATTCGCCAAATCATGGCCGAAGCCGATTGCCTGTTCACCGAGGCACAGGTCGAGGCGGCCATCGCCCAGGTCGGTGCGATCATCAGCGCGGAGCTGGCCGAGCGCAATCCGGTGGTGTTCTGCGTGATGAATGGCGGCCTGATCTTCGCCGGCAAGCTGCTGACCAAGCTGAATTTCCCGCTGGAGCTGTCTTACCTGCACGCCACCCGCTACCGCAGCGAAACCACTGGCGGCGAGTTGTTCTGGAAGGCCAAGCCGGAAATCTCCTTCATCGATCGCGAAGTGCTGATCATTGACGACATCCTCGACGAGGGTCACACCCTGTCGGCCATCATCGAGTTCTGCAAGCACGCTGGTGCCCGCGCGGTGCACACCGCCGTGTTGATCGACAAGGACCACGACCGCAAGGCCCGTCCGGACCTCAAGGCCGATTACGTCGGCCTGTCCTGCGAAGACCGCTTCATCTTTGGCTACGGCATGGACTACAAGGGCTACTGGCGCAACGCCGCCGGTATCTTCGCCGTCAAAGGCCTCTGATCCCGCAAGGATCTGTCGAGTTTACTTGGCGCTGTTTCAGCTGGAGAGGCTCTGAGCAAGACCAATCCATAGGCCGTGGTATCCCAGCGCGCGCTCCGTTCGCTTATTGGGTGGGCGAGGCTGGCGAGTTATCGCACTGACGCAACCGGGCTGCATCGCATGAGCAAACCACTCCTCAGCCTGTAGCTCGGCGCCTGTTTTCACCCCGTCGCGCCAGCCTTTCCTGCGACGAGGCTGAGCCCCTGATGGCGCAGCCGCGCTCTCTGCAGCCGCCTGCTGGGGCTGGCAGGTCTGGGGGCTGCGCCAGAACTTACCTTGCTTCGTCGACTACCCGGTCTGGGTGAAGACGCACTGCGAAGTCTGAATACGCATCTTTAGTCGCGTTGAGCGACGGACTGGGCGCGGGTAAACTGCCGGCCCCGTATGAGTTCGCTGCGAGTTGGAGTGCGTGATGCGTAAAGACAAGAAACAGGTGATTGGCGAAGAGATCGGCGACGACGCGATCAAGCTGTTCCTCTCGGTCGAGCCGGCCGACGACACGCCACCTTCCCTGCACAAACTGGTCAAGGCCTACCGCAGCCTGCGCATCGACGATTTCGAACGCTTCCTGACCTTCTTCAAGGATGCTGGTTTCGACCTGCACGCCAAGGACGCACAGGGTCAGGATTTCGTTGCCCTGATCAAGGACCAGCGTCTGGCCGAGCCCTACATCGACGCGATAAACGCGGCAAAAGCTGGATAAACGTAGGAAAAATGACCGTCTGCCGGGGTTCGTGCATTTTTTGCGACTGAGCTTGCGGCAATAGTGGTATCGTGCGCGCCGGAAAACTCCCGACCCGGCGGCGCGGCTGGCCTGGAGCGCTTTTTGCGCTTGCCACGAGATGCTGATGAAGATCGGGGAAAACGACGAATTGAACGCGCGGATTGCCCACAGGCTGTACGCGCCGGACGAGGTTGCTCGGGACCGTTCAGGCCAAGTCATCGGCCAGGGTACGAGCCCCTCCGAAGCTCCAGACACCCGTCTGGCTGTCAGTGATTAGACGTCGGTGCGCGGCTCAAAAGGCCGATGTCAGCGGCTTGGTACTGCAGATCTTGGAGAAGCGTTAATGACGCAAGTCAATCACGAAACCGTGGATGTGCTGCTGGTCGGGGCCGGCATCATGAGCGCCACCCTGGCGGTGCTGCTCAAGGAGCTGGACCCCAATCTGAAGCTGGAGATCGCCGAGCTGCGTTCTTCTGGTGCCATCGAAAGCTCCAACCCGTGGAACAATGCGGGTACCGGCCACGCCGGCCTCTGCGAGCTGAACTACACGCCGCAGGCGGCCGATGGTTCGGTGGACATCAAGAAAGCGGTGCATATCAACACCCAGTTCGAGGTTTCCAAGCAGTTCTGGTCGTACCTGTGCGGCAAGAGCGGCTTCGGCTCACCGAAGAATTTCATCAACCCTGTACCGCACCTGAGCTTCGTGCGCGGTGACAAGGACATCGGTTTCCTCAAGACCCGCCATGCCGCGTTGAGCCAGCACCACGCGTTCGCCGACATGGAGTACACCGAAGACAAGGCCGCCATGGCGGAGTGGATGCCGCTGATGATGCAGGGCCGCGATGCCAACGAACGCATCGCCGCGACCCGCGCGCTGAACGGCACCGACGTCAACTTCGGCGCCCTGACCAACCAGCTGCTGCAGTACCTCGCGCAGCAGGGCAATACCACCGTCAGCTACAGCCAGAAGGTCACCGGCCTCAAGCGCACCGCCGACGGCTGGAGTGCCGAGGTCAAGAACACCAAGAGCGGTGAGCAGCGCGAGATCAAGGCTCGTTTCGTGTTCCTTGGCGCCGGTGGCGGCGCACTGCCGCTGCTGCAGATGTCCGGCATCGAGGAAGGCAAGGGCTTCGGCGGCTTCCCGGTCAGCGGCCAGTGGCTGCGTTGCGACAACCCGGAAGTGGTCAAGCAGCACCAGGCCAAGGTCTACAGCCAGGCCGAAGTGGGCGCGCCGCCCATGTCCGTGCCGCACCTGGACACCCGCGTGGTGGATGGCAAGACCTCGCTGCTGTTCGGCCCCTATGCGGGCTTCACTACCAAGTTCCTCAAGTACGGCTCGTTCCTCGACCTGCCGCTGTCGGTCCGTCCGAGCAACATCGGCCCGATGCTGGCCGTGGCCCGCGACAACTTCGACCTGACTCGCTACCTGATCAAGGAAGTGCTGCAGTCGCCGGAACAGCGCCTGGACTCCCTGCGCAAGTTCTACCCGGATCTGAACCCGGCCGACTGGCGCCTCGAAATCGCTGGCCAGCGCGTGCAGATCATCAAGAAGGACGCCAAGAAGGGCGGCATCCTGCAGTTCGGCACCGAACTGGTGGCGGCCGAGGACGGCTCCATCGCCGCCCTGCTGGGTGCCTCGCCGGGTGCGTCGGTCACCGTATCGATCATGCTCAACCTGATCGAGCGCTGCTTCGGTGCGCAGGCCAAGAGCGAGGCCTGGACTGCCAAGTTGCAGGAGATCTTCCCGGCCCGCGAGAAGGTCCTCGAGGACGATGCTGCGCTGTACCGCAGTGTGTCCGAGCAGACCTCCAAGGCGTTGCAACTCGCCTGAGTGCTGCGCCGGTAACGAAAAAAGCCGCCCTCGGGCGGCTTTTTCATGCCTGTTGGTCAGGCGGCAAGGACAGGGCGCGGACGCAGGCCGATGTGGCGGGGCGCGACCATGGCTTCCAGCGGCAGTGTCTGGCCAAGCCACTGGCTACGCAGCTCATGCACCTCCACCCAGTCCGGTTCACCCGGTTGCTCATGGGCTTCGCGCAGGGCGCGACAAATGCCTGAAGCATCCAGCAGGGCGAAACAGCGCTTGCGTGCACGTGGTGTGAGCAGGGACCACAGACTCATCATCGATCAATCCTCCTGAGTGGCAGGAGTCTTATCGCATGCCGGCGTGACAGGGTCGTGACAGGAACCGCTGCGGGCTTTGTGCGGTCAGAAACACAGCTGTCGGCACAGCGGAGCGGTGGGTATACTGCCGGCCATTTTCCGCCGCCACCTTTCTGGAGATCGCCCATGAAGAAACATCTGTTGTTCGGTCTGGTAGCCGCACTCGGCGTTGCCCTCGTCGGTTGTGCTCACAGCCCACAGCAGCTGCGTCCGCAGCCAAAACTGACCTCTGCGCTGGTTGCCGTGGGCCAGGGCCAGCCGGTGGTGGTGCGGGTGGTCGACGGTCGCCAGTCGCCGGTGCTTGGCACTCGCGGTGGTCTCTACCCGGAAACCAGTGCCATCAGCGTCCAGGGGCAAGACATCCTGCCGCGCCTGCAGGCCGAGGCCGAAGCGGCAGTGCGTCTGCTCGGCTTCACTCCGAGCCCGAACGCCTACAACGCCCCGCAATTGACCCTGACCCTGGCCGAACTGAAGTACCAGTCGCCGAAGGAAGGCAGCTACGTCACCGAGGCCGATATCAGTGCCAGCATCCGTGCCGACGTGCAGAACAGTGCGCGCCGCTACAGCGGGCGCTACGGTGCTTCGCTGAACCAGCGTTTCGGCATGGCGCCGAACCAGGAGACCAACACCAAGCTGGTGTCCGACGTGCTCAGCGATGCGCTGACCCGTGCCTTCAAGGACCCGACCATCGGCCAGATGCTCGGCCAGCAATAAGCCATACCCAGTAACGAAAAGCCCGGCAACTGCCGGGCTTTTTTATGGGCGTTTGTGAGGCTCCGTGAATCAGGCTGCTTCAGCGTAGAGCTCGGGCATGCTGAAGCCGGTGCGCTGGTCGATATCCGGCAGGTCGTAGTGCTCGTGACCACCGAGTGCGCAGTACACCAGCCAGTGGTGGTCCTGCACATTGAAGGACAGTTCATCTACCACGGCCTCCACTTCGTCCAGCGAGTCGATGAGGTAGTCGCGGTCAACAGGTTGTGGGTTCAGCATGGCGGTTCCTCCGCTGTTAAGGGTGTTGCTCCGTCACGACAGGTGACTGATGAGTCACCTATGGAGAAACAAACCCTAGGCCAGGTGGATGACGGTTTTCAGACAGATTGGTGATAAGCACTGTCGCTCGTCGGAATAGAATTCATAACCTAGGCGCATCCAGTAGACTGCCGCCCGCTAATTGCGGCGCCTGGCGCCCCTCGCAGCGAAGCGTTGCTCATTTCTGGTGCTCCGACGAATGGCTGTGAGGCCGATGACAGAGCCTTGTCTTCTCCCGTGCCTGCATCTGGTGCCGCTATTTTCCTGTCGATGGTGCATCGTTTTCGTAGTTGAGGTGATTCACGTGTCCCTGCAGTACCTCTGGAACCTGTTCTCGACTTCTCCTTCCCAGATTCTCAACGGCCTGGCCTTGTTCTTCGCCCTCGCCGGCAGTTGGCTGTTGCTGGCAACACGCCTGCGCGAACAGCGTGCCGGTGCCCGCCTGGCCGCGGAAGCCGAGCTGGATGCAGACGCCAGCCTGCTGGATGAGCGTACCCAGCGTATCAACCAGTTCTTCTACGTGTTCGGTTCCGCCACGCTGGCGGGGGCGCTAATGCTGTCGTGGGTCAGTACCGTTTTCTGAGTTCTTCCGCGCACACAAAAACGGCAGCCTCGGCTGCCGTTTTGCTTTCCAGCATTGGCTCAGAGCGGTAGACCAGCCTTGGTCCGATACTGATTGCGCACTGGCGTGGCGTACTGGCGGATCAGCCAGGGGCGCTGCTCGGCGGGGCAGACCTCCAGACGGCGCTGCCATTCCGCGCGGGCCTTGGCGAGTTCTGCGGCGGGGAACTGCTGATCGGCTGCTGGCACCTCCAGCGTTGCGTCGCGTTCCTCCCACTGGGCGTAGGCCAGGTAGTGCACCGGGAACAGCCGGTAGCCACCGAGGATATGCTCGTCCATCAGTGCTGCCAGTTGCTTGGCATCCTCGAAGCCGGCGCGCACTGGTTCGCCGAACTGTACGTGAACGCGGCCCTTGTAGCCGGTGATGCCCAGGGCGATGCTGGCATCGTCCTCGCCCGGCGCCTTCTCGTAGCTGCCGGTGCTGGCACGGATTTGCAGCTCGCGGGCCTTGGCCTGGTCGCAGGGGTCGTACTCGTAGCTGATCGATACCGGGACCAGGTTCAGCGCGGCCAGGGCCTCGGCAAACGGCTCTTCCTTGCGGCTCATATGGAACATCTTGAGGATCGCCGAATCGGTACGGTCGTCACCGTCCTTGGCTCGGCCTTCGGCCTGGGCGATCCAGATCGACTGGCCTTCCTCGCGGATCGAGTGATTGATGTACGCCGACAGCAGCTGGAAGGCCGCCAGCTTCTCGCGCCGACCGGACACGTTGCGGTGCACGATGAAGCTCTTGTTCAGACGCATCAGGTCGCTGACGAAGGGGCGCTGCAGCAGATTGTCACCGATGGCGATGCGTGGCGTCGGCAGCTCGGCATGGAATACGGCGTAGTTGACGAAGGCCGGGTCCATCACGATGTCGCGGTGGTTGGCCATGAACAGGTACGGAGCACCTGCCTTCAGACGTTCCAGCCCAGAGAAGGTGATGCCGTCGGTGGCGCGCTCTACGGTGCGGTCGATATAGGGCTCAATGCGCGTTTGCAGGGCGTCTACCGAATCGATACCGGCTGCCTCGCGGCGCAGCCGATGGGCTATAAGAGGTTTGAGCAGCCAACCGAATGGCCCGGCCAGGCGCGGGAAGCGGAAGCGGGTCAGGGTGCCGAGGAAGGTGTCGTCGCTCAACAGACGCGCCAGTACGGCAGGGACCTCGTGGTCGGCGTAGGGTCGGATGGAATCGAATTCGCCCATCATGTTCTCGTGGTTAGGCTGCTCGGAATGCCCGTGCGCGGGCCTGCAATAGACCGGCGATTATACCGGCAAGTCACATGGAGGCCGTGATGCTGGAAACACAGTTGTATCAGTGCCCCTATTGTTGGGAACAGGCTGAGGCGGTGCTCGATCTTTCTGCGGGGGATCAGGAGTATGTCGAGGACTGCCCGGTGTGCTGCCGACCGATTGTCTTCGAGCTGCATACCGACGGTGAAACCTGGACGCTGGACGTGCGTGGGGAGAACGACTGATGCAGCGTATCTATGAGCCGCAGGACCTGCTGGAAGCCGAACTGCTGGTGGGCGTACTGGCCAGCGAAGGGGTGGAGGCGCACCTGGCCGGACGGCATCTGCTCGGTGCAGTGGGCGAGTTGCCGGCACTGGGCTTGCTCGGTTTGCTGGTGGAGGACGACGATGCCGAGCACGCGCGGCGGTTGATCGCCGCGTACAATGCCGCCGCGCCGCTGCCGGGCGAGGAGCCCGAGGGTTTTCCCGGCGTGCTGCTCTGCTGATTCTTTCTTCTGCTGCCTTTTCTGTTACTGGAAACACCACCGCCCATGAGTGGACGCTACGCCCTGTTCCGTTGGCCCCAGGCCCTGTCGAGCCTGCCGGGCTTTCCCGAAGGCTTTCCGCAGCGCTGGAATCTGGCGCCCGGTGCCCAGGTGCTGTTCATCCACCAGCCCGAAGGTGAGCTGCAGGCCGCCGCTGGGCGCTGGGGGCTGACCCCGGCCTGGCTCGATGATCTCTCCAAGGCGCCGTCTCATGCTCGCGCCGAGACTCTGGCCGAGCAGCCGATGTTCCGCGAGGCTTTCCGCCAGCGCCGCTGCCTGCTGCCGGCCAACGGCTTTTACGAGTGGCGTGGCCAGGCCAGCCGCAAGCGCCCGTACTGGATGAGCAGCGAAGGGCTGCAGTATTTCGCGGGTGTGTGGGAGGCCTACCCGACGGCGGGGCAGACCTACATGAGCGTGGCGATGATCACCGCGCCGGCCAGCTACCTGCGACGGCCCGTGCTGCTGGACCAGGCCGCCACCCGTGTCTGGCTCGACCCGCAAGCGTCGGTCGAACAGCTGCAGGCGCTGCTGACGGCACCGCAACCGCCGCTGCGCGAGCGCGCAGTGAGTACGTTGATCAACGATCCGGCCTTCGAAGGTCCGGACTGCCTCACGCCCGCCTAGCTCTGCACTTCCTGATACTCCGGCCGCCGCGCCAGCCCTTCCTTCAATAGCTCCACCAGCAGGCGCACCTTGGGCGAGAGGTGACGCTGCTGCGGATACAGCGCCCACACGGCAGTGTGTGGTGGACGCTGTTGCGGCAGCAGGTCGATCAGCGCGCCGCCGCGCAGGTGCGGCTGCACGTAGTAGTCCGGCAGCTGGCACAGGCCGAAGCCGCGCAGGGCGGCGTCGAGCACCGCCTCACCGCTGTTGCAGCGCCAGTTGCCCTGCACCCGTTGGCTCAGCTCGCGACCGTCCTGCTGGAAGCTCCACTGATCGCTGCTGCCGACCAGGCAGTTGTGCCGGCCCAGCTCGGATAGCGAGTGAGGTCGGCCGTAGCGCTCCAGGTAGGCCGGTGCTGCGCACAGGTGCATGACCCGTGGCGCCAGGCGGGTGGCGACCAGTCGCGAGTCCTGCAGGCGGCCGAGGCGAATGGCCAGGTCCATGCTGCTGTGCAGCAGGTCGAGGGTCTGGTTGCTCAGCTCGATCTCTACGCGCAGCTGTGGATGGCGCGCCATAAATTCGTTGACCAGCGGCACGATGAAGCGCTCGCCGTAGGCCACCGCACAGGTCATGCGCAGCAGGCCCTTGGGCTCGTCGTTGAGGTCGCCGATGGCGCGCAGGGCTTCCTCGCGGGCGTCCTGCAGGCGCTGGCAGTGCTGCAGGAAAGTCTGCCCGGCCTCGGTCAGCGTCACCTTGCGTGTGCTGCGGTAGAACAGGCGGGTCTGCAGGCGTTCCTCGAGGCGCGCCACCTGGCGGCTGACCTGCGAGGTAGACAGCCCCAGGCGCTGCGATGCGGCGGCGAAACGGCCGCATTCGGCGACCGCGACGAACTCGTCCAGACCTTCCCAGTTGCTCATCGATTATCCCTGGTTGGCAATAATGTTTTGCTGATTGCCTGGATTATCCAGAAAAACGCTGAGGTCTACACTCTCGGCACTTTTCATCCACTGGAGAACGTCCATGATCAAGTCCCGTGCCGCCGTCGCGTTCGGCCCCAACCAGCCGCTCAAGATCGTCGAAGTGGACGTCGCTCCGCCGAAGGCCGGCGAAGTGCTGGTGCGCATCGTCGCCACCGGCGTGTGCCACACCGACGCCTACACCCTGTCCGGTGCCGATTCCGAGGGCGTGTTCCCCTCGATCCTCGGCCATGAAGGTGGCGGTATCGTCGAGGCGGTGGGTGAAGGCGTGACCTCGGTGCAGGTCGGCGACCACGTGATCCCGCTGTACACGGCTGAGTGCCGCGAGTGCAAATTCTGCAAATCCGGCAAGACCAACCTGTGCCAGAAGGTGCGCGCCACCCAGGGCAAAGGCCTGATGCCGGACGGCACCAGCCGCTTCAGCTACAACGGTGAGCCGATCTACCACTACATGGGCTGCTCGACTTTCTCCGAGTACACCGTGCTGCCGGAAATCTCCCTGGCGGTGATCCCGAAAGACGCGCCGCTGGAGAAGGTCTGCCTGCTCGGCTGCGGCGTCACCACCGGCATCGGCGCCGTGCTCAACACCGCCAAGGTGGAGGAGGGCGCCACCGTGGCCATCTTCGGCCTGGGCGGCATCGGCCTGGCGGCGATCATCGGCGCCAAGATGGCCAAGGCCAGCCGCATCATTGCGGTCGACATCAACCCGGCCAAGTTCGACGTGGCCCGCGAGCTGGGCGCGACCGACTTCGTCAATCCGAAGGACCACGCCAAGCCGATCCAGGAAGTCATCGTCGAGATGACCGACGGCGGCGTCGACTACAGCTTCGAGTGCGTCGGCAACGTGCAGCTGATGCGCGCCGCGCTGGAATGCGCGCACAAGGGTTGGGGCGAGAGCGTGATCATTGGTGTGGCCGGCGCCGGCGAGGAGATCAGCACCCGTCCGTTCCAGCTGGTGACCGGGCGCGTCTGGCGCGGTTCGGCCTTCGGTGGCGTCAAGGGACGTACCGAGCTGCCGAGCTACGTGGAAAAGTCGCAGAAGGGTGAGATCCCGCTGGACACCTTCATCACTCACACCATGGGCCTGGACGAGATCAACAGCGCCTTCGACCTGATGCACGAAGGCAAGAGCATCCGCACCGTCATTCATTACTGATGAGAGCTGCACGGCCTGCTGGTCGTGCGGTTTTTTCGTAGGGTGCGCCGTGCGCACCGCTAGCCACTGGTGCGCACGGCGCACCCTACGGGATGGTCATGACTCTCGAGATCGTATCCAGCAACAAAAGCTTTGGCGGCTGGCACAAGCGCTACAAGCACCGCTCAACCTCGCTCAACTGCGACATGGTGTTCGCCGTGTATCTGCCGCCGCAGGCGGAGCAGAGCGCCAAGCTGCCGGTGCTGTACTGGCTGAGCGGCCTGACCTGCACCGACGAGAACTTCATGCAGAAGGCCGGCGCGCAGAAGCTGGCCGCCGAGCTCGGCCTGATCATCGTCGCCCCGGACACCAGCCCGCGCGGCGAAGGTGTGCCGGACGACGTCAACAAGGCCTGGGACTTCGGTCTCGGGGCTGGCTTCTACCTCAACGCCACCCAGGAGCCCTGGGCGCGCCACTACCGCATGTACGACTACGTGGTGCAGGAGCTGCCAGCGCTGATCGAGGCCAACTTCCCGGTCACTGACAAGCGCGGCATCGCCGGCCACTCCATGGGCGGCCACGGTGCGCTGATCTGCGCGCTGAAGAATCCGGGGCGCTACCAGTCGGTCTCGGCGTTTTCGCCGATCACCAACCCGCTCAATTGCCCCTGGGGCGAGAAGGCGCTCTCCAACTACCTGGGCGACGACCGTTCGCGCTGGCGCGAGTGGGACGCCTGCGTGCTGTTGGCCGAGGCGAGCGAGAAACTGCCGATCCTGGTCGATCAGGGCGACCGCGACGACTTCCTCGAAGTCCAGCTCAAGCCCCAGGCCCTGCAGGCCGCGGCCAAGGTCGCCGAGCATCCGCTGACCTTGCGCATGCAGCCGGGCTACGACCACAGCTACTACTTCATCGCCAGCTTCATCGACGATCACCTGCGCCACCATGCGGCAGCGCTGCGCTGATCGATGAGCCCGCGCGAAGGTCTCGGGCTGGTTCTGCTGCTGGGTGCTGTGGCATTGGCGCCCTTTGCCTGGTGGCTGAGCCGAGGCTGGCTGTTCGTCGCCTTGGCGCTGGTGGGTATCGGCGGGCCGCTGTTCTTTACCGCGCGCCGAGCACGGCGCATGGCGCAGGCGGATGATCGCTCGGGGCCGCTGGTGCTCGGTGAGGCCAGGGGCTTTGCCGGACATCGCGCCTTCGACGAATCCGCCGACGACTGAAGTCCTGGATGAGAAGGGTTCGCGGGGGGCTGGCCTGCGGTAGAATCGCGCCCTGATTTTTTCTAGGCCAGGTTTTCATGAGCAGCCCTATGCGTATCGGTCACGGCTACGACGTTCATCGCTTCGGCGAGGGCGACTTCATTACCCTCGGCGGCGTGCGCATCCCGCATAAGTTCGGCCTGATCGCCCATTCCGATGGCGACGTGCTGTTGCATGCCCTCAGCGATGCTCTGCTCGGCGCCTGCGCCCTGGGCGATATCGGCAAGCACTTCCCTGACACCGACCCGACCTTCAAGGGCGCCGACAGCCGCGCGCTGCTGCGCCATGTGCTCGGCCTGATCCATGCCAAGGGCTATGTGGTCGGTAATGTCGACGCCACCATCGTCGCCCAGGCGCCGAAGATGGCGCCGCATATCGAGAGCATGCGCGGCCTGATCGCCGAGGACCTGCAGGTGGTGCTGGACGCGGTCAACGTCAAGGCCACCACCACCGAGAAGCTCGGTTTCACCGGTCGTGAGGAAGGCATCGCGGTTCACGCCGTGGCGCTGTTGGTAAAAGCATGACCGAGCTGGAACTGCTGGGCCCGCGCGCCCATGGCGAGGCCTGTGGCCAGGCCGTGCTCAAGGCTACTGCCGAGGACTTTCAGGTCGACGAGGTGCTGGATATTCCGCTGTCCGGCAATGGTGAGCATCTGTGGCTGTGGGTGGAGAAGCGTGGCCTCAATACCGAGGAAGCGGCGCGCCGCCTGGCCCGTGCGGCAGGAGTTTCGCAGCGCAATATCAGCTACGCCGGACTGAAGGATCGCCAGGCGCTGACCCGCCAGTGGTTCAGCCTGCACCTGCCGGGCAAGGCCGATCCCGATCTGTCCGCCGCCGAAGGAGAGACCCTGGCCATCCTTAAGATAGTGCGCCACTCGCGCAAACTGCAGCGCGGCGCGCATTCGGCCAACGGTTTCACTCTGCGCCTGACCGGCCTCAAGGCCGATCGCGAGGTTTTGGAGCAGCGCCTGCAGCGCATTCTTGAGCAGGGCGTGCCCAACTACTACGGCCTGCAGCGCTTCGGCTGGCAGGGCGGCAACGTGGCTGATGCGCGCGCCTTCGCCGAACGCAGCGAGCTGCCGGAACAGCGCAACACCCGTTCGCGGCTGCTCTCGTCGGCGCGCAGCTATCTGTTCAATCGTGCCTTGGCGGCGCGCGTGGCGGACGGCAGCTGGAACCAGGCGCGGGTCGGCGACCTGCTGGCTTTCACCGACAGCCGCAGCTTCTTCATGGCCGGTGAGGCCGAGACCAGTGACCCGCGCCTGGCGATTCTCGACCTGCATCCGACCGGCCCGCTGTGGGGCGAAGGCGCATCGTCGGCCGAGGGTTTGGCGCAGGAGTTGGAGCAAGAACTGGCTGCCGCCGAACCGGCGTTGGTCGCCTGGCTGGCGAAGGCGGGCATGGCGCACGAACGGCGCATCCTGCGCCTCCCCATCGCCGGGCTGACGTGGCATTATCCGGAGCCTGAGATAGTGCAACTGCAATTCGTCCTGCCGGCCGGTTGCTTCGCCACCGCCGTGGTGCGCGAACTGGTCGACCTTCTGCCGGCAGGGCAGACGGACTCTCCATGCGAATTCTGATTTCCAACGACGACGGCGTGATGGCACCCGGCATCGCCGCGCTGCATGACGCGCTGCGCGACTACGCCGAGTGCGTGGTCATCGCCCCCAGCGAAGACAAGAGCGGTGCCAGCAGCTCGCTGACCCTGGACCGCCCGCTGCACCCGGCGCCGCTGCCCAATGGCTTCATCGCCCTTAACGGTACGCCCACCGACTGCGTGCACCTGGGGCTCAACGCCTTGCTCGACCCGGTGCCGGACATGGTGGTCTCGGGCATCAACCTGGGCGCCAACCTCGGCGATGACGTGCTGTATTCCGGCACCGTGGCTGCGGCGCTCGAAGGGCGTTTCCTGAGCAAGCCGGCCTTCGCCTTCTCGCTGGTCTCGCGCCGTACCGACAACCTGGCCACTGCCGCCTATTTCGCTCGCAAGCTGGTGGAAGCGCACGACCGGCTCGACCTGCCGCCGCGCACCGTGCTCAACGTCAACGTGCCCAACCTGCCGCTGGAGCATATCCGTGGCGTGCAGCTGACCCGCCTCGGCCATCGCGCGCGCGCCGCCGCGCCGGTCAAGCAGGTCAACCCACGGGGCAAGGAGGGCTACTGGATCTCCGTCTCCGGCGATGCCGAGGACGGCGGCCCGGGCACCGACTTCCATGCGGTGATGCAGGGCTTCGTCTCGATCACTCCGCTACAGCTGGACCGCACCTTCCACGAGGCCTTCGAGGGTCTCGATGGCTGGCTGGAGGGCCTGCTCTAATGCGCGGCCAGGATCACCTGCAGCGCCAGGGTGTCGGCATGACCTCGCAGCGCACCCGCGAGCGTCTGATTGAGCGCCTGTACGAGGAAGGCCTGTCCAACCCGCACGTGCTCGAAGTTATCCGTCGCACACCGCGCCACCTGTTCGTCGACGAGGCGCTGGCCCATAGAGCCTACGAAGACACCGCGCTGCCTATCGGCCACAACCAGACCATTTCCCAGCCTTATATAGTCGGACGCATGACCGAGCTGCTGCTGGCCGGCGGTCCGCTGGACAAGGTACTGGAGATCGGCACCGGTTCCGGCTACCAGACCGCTGTACTGGCGCAACTGGTGGAGCGGGTGTTCTCGGTGGAGCGCATCCAGTCCCTGCAGGATCGCGCCAAGGAGCGCCTGGTCGAGCTCAAGCTGCGCAATGTGGTGTTCCGCTGGGGTGATGGCTGGGAGGGTTGGAATGCCCTCGGTCCGTACAACGGCATCATCGTCACCGCCGCCGCCGCCGAAGTGCCACAGGCGCTGCTGGATCAGCTCGCCGTTGGCGGTCGCCTGGTCATCCCGGTGGGCACCGGCGAAACCCAGGAGCTGCTGCTGATCGTGCGTGAGGAGGACGGCTACTCCCGTCACGTACTCGACCTGGTGCGCTTCGTGCCGTTGCTCAACGGCCCTCTGGCCTGAGCCGCGGCGCGTTGTTGCGGCACAGTGCCGGCGTGAAAGCTGGCGATGCCGGATAATTCCGGCACAATGCGTGGCATTACTTCCAAGAAACACCGGCAAGGGGAGCACGGGGTGAGTCTCACGAGCGGACAGCAGCGAAAGCGCCTGAAGGGCTTCGGCCTGGGGGCAGCGGTCTTCGCGGCAATACTGTCGGGCTGCACCAGCTCGCCTTCCACGCCGGTTCCGGTGGTGGATCGTACTCATGGCGGAAGCAGCGCCCCGGCTCGGCCGCAGGTCACAGGCGGGCAGTATGTCGTGCAGCGCGGCGATACGCTCTACTCGATCGCGTTTCGTTTCGGCTGGGACTGGAAGGCGCTGGCCATGCGCAACGACATTCCTGCGCCCTACACGATTCGCCCGGGGCAGCGTATCCGCTTCGATCAGTCGCAAGGCAGTGGCCCTGTGATTGCCCAACCGAGCAAGCCGCCAGTCACTAGCTCGCCGTCCCAGACCGCCTCGCGTCCACCTGTGCAGACGTCTCCGCCGGTAGTCACTCCGCCTCAGTCGAAACCTCCGGTGAGTCAGCCGCCAACTGCCACCTCGACCACACCTGCCACCCCCGGCAAGGTGCAGCAGGTGCCGCGTTCTGCACAGGGCTGGGCCTGGCCTTCCAGCGGAGTGCTGATCGGCAAGTTCTCGTCAAACGGGAGTTTGAATAAAGGAATTGATATCGCTGGAGAATTGGGCCAGCCTGTTTTGGCTGCGGCTGATGGTTCCGTTGTGTACGCCGGAAGTGGTTTACGGGGCTACGGTGAACTGGTGATCATCAAGCACAGCGATGCCTACGTAAGCGCCTACGGACACAACCGCAGGCTGCTGGTGCGGGAGGGACAGCAGGTCAAAGTCGGACAGCATATCGCCGAAATGGGATCCACGGGCACTGATCGGGTGAAGCTCCATTTTGAGATTCGCCGCCAAGGTAAACCGGTAGACCCCCTGCAATATCTGCCTCGTCGCTGACTCTGCAACCCAACCTGCTCCATGCGTGGTATGAGCGGGCTTTGGTGTTGCCAGGGAGTCTCCAGCTACTCATCAGGTGCGCAATGATCGGCGGCAGGTCGGCTGTAGGGCTGACTTGGGGGGCCGATTCTCCCTGATGTGCCACTGGATCGGGTGCCGCCAGGGCTTGTTGTCGAACTCAGCACAGGACAACAACAATGGCACTCAGCAAAGAAGCGCCGGAGTTTGACGTCGATGATGAGGTTCTCCTTATGGAGCCCGGCATCGTCCTGGAAGAACTGACAGAGGAAGCCGAGCTGTCTCTTTCCAGCGCCAAATCCAAGAACTCGACCAATACCCTCAAACAGCACAAGTACATCGACTATACGCGTGCACTCGATGCGACCCAGCTGTACCTCAACGAAATCGGCTTTTCGCCTCTGCTGACCCCGCAGGAGGAAGTGCACTTCGCGCGCCTGGCGCAGAAGGGCGATCCTGCCGGGCGTAAGCGCATGATCGAGAGCAACCTGCGCCTGGTGGTGAAGATTGCTCGCCGTTACGTCAACCGTGGCCTGTCTCTGCTGGACCTGATCGAAGAGGGCAACCTCGGTCTGATCCGCGCCGTAGAGAAGTTCGATCCGGAGCGTGGCTTCCGCTTCTCTACCTATGCCACCTGGTGGATTCGTCAGACCATCGAACGGGCGATCATGAATCAGACCCGTACGATCCGTTTGCCTATTCACGTGGTGAAGGAGCTGAACGTCTACCTGCGGGCTGCCCGTGAGCTGACCCAGAAGCTGGACCACGAGCCTTCTGCCGAAGAAATCGCCAATCTGCTGGAGAAGCCAGTGGACGAGGTCAAGCGCATGCTAGGCCTGAACGAGCGTGTTACCTCGGTGGATGTCTCCCTCGGCCCTGACTCCGACAAGACACTGCTTGATACGCTCACCGATGACCGTCCGAGTGACCCTTGCGATCTGCTGCAGGACGACGACCTGTCCGAGAGCATCGACCAGTGGCTGTCCGAGCTGACTGACAAGCAGCGGGAGGTGGTCGTGCGTCGCTTCGGGCTGCGCGGCCATGAGAGTTGCACGCTGGAGGAAGTCGGTCAGGAGATTGGCCTGACTCGCGAGCGGGTGCGACAGATCCAGGTTGAGGCCCTCAAGCGCCTGCGCGAAATCCTCGAGAAGAACGGCCTGTCCAGCGACGCACTGTTCCAGTAGCCGTCGTTTGGTTCGCGAAAAGCCCGGCACTGGCCGGGCTTTTTTATGGAGGAGAGAGACGGCTTCGATGTCGTTTGTGTAGGTGTTCGCTTACACATGGTGTAAGCGAATCCAGCGTTCATGTGCCGGTTGCGATCTATTCTTATCTGCTTGGTTATTTTAAAGCTATGAAATGTATGGTTTTTTGATTTTTTCGGGTTCGAGTGCATGTTCGTTTCGTCTGGTGCAGGGCCTTGTCCGGGAACGGGAAAACGCTAATATCAAGTCGTGCCTAGGGATGAGGCACGGGAGCCAGGATGGCAACCAGGGAGCCACCGCAGGATGCGGTTCATCAGGATGATGAAAGGATTCTCAGGGAGTAGGGAAGAAAGAGCGGGCGGGTAAAACCGCCCCTTTTTTTGCCCAGATTTCACACCCAATAAAAAGGCCGCCTCGCATTTGCAAGACGGCCTTTCTGCTTTCTGGTTACTGCCGCGAAGCTGAGAGCATTGCCGTCAGCCTTGAGGCGAATCACACCAGCGGATCGCCCACGTGGAGAATCTTCATGGTGTTGGTGCCGCCAGTGCCGTGGTAGCTATCGCCCTTGGTGAGGATCACCCAATCGCCTGGCTCGACGAAGCCGCGCTTGAGCAGCTCGTCGACTGCCGCCTGGCTGACCTTGTTGGCGGGCAGGGCGGCCGGGTCGAATGGCACGGTATACACGCCGCGGAACAGCGCCACGCGAGCTTGGGCCTCGCGGTGCGGAGTGAAGGCGAAGATCGGGATCGACGAGCGGATGCGCGACATGATCAGCGGACTGTAGCCGCTCTCGGTCAGGCTGATGATCGCCTTGACACCTGGGAAGTGGTTGGCGGTGTACATGGTGGCCAGGGCCACGCTCTCATCGCAGCGCTCGAAGGTGCGGCCGATGCGATGGCTGGAGCGCTGGCTGGTTGGGTGCTTCTCGGCGCCCAGGCAGACACGGGCCATGGCCTCCACGGCTTCCACCGGGTACTCGCCGGCGGCGCTCTCGGCCGAGAGCATCACCGCGTCGGTGTAGTCGAGCGCGGCGTTTGCCACGTCGGACACCTCAGCGCGGGTCGGCATGGGGCTGTGGATCATCGACTCCATCATCTGGGTCGCAGTGATCACCGCTTTGTTGTAGCGGCGGGCGTGGGCGATGATCTTCTTCTGGATACCGACCAGCTCGGCATCGCCGATTTCCACGGCGAGATCACCGCGAGCCACCATTACCGCGTCGCTGGCGCGGATCAGACCGTCCAGTGCGGCGTCGTCGGCCACCGCTTCGGCGCGCTCGATCTTGGCCACCAGCCAGGCATTACCCCCGGCCTCGGTGAGCAGGCGGCGGGCGTAGTCCATGTCGGCCGCATCACGCGGGAAGGACACCGCGACGTAATCCAGCTCCATCTCTGCTGCCAGCTTGATGTCGACCATGTCCTTCTCGGTCAGGGCCGGAGCGGTGAGGCCGCCACCGCGACGGTTGATACCCTTGTTGTCGGACAGCGGGCCGCCGATCAGCACGCGGCAGTGCAGTTCGTCGGCACCCTTGAGTTCCACACGCATGACCACGCGACCATCGTCCAGCAGCAACTCGTCGCCGACATCGCAGTCTTGGATCAGCGCCGGATAGTCGATACCGACGACTTCCTGGGTGCCCTCGGTGCGCGAATGACTGGAGGACAGGCGGAACACGGCGCCTTCGTCGAGCTCGATGCGTTTGTTAGTGAACTTGGCGATGCGGATCTTCGGTCCCTGCAGGTCGCCGAGCAATGCAACGTGTCGTCCGTGCTTGGCGGCCAGCTCTCGCACCAGTGCAGCGCGGGCCTTGTGATCATCGGCGGTGCCGTGGGAGAAGTTCAGGCGGGCCACGTCGATACCGGCGACTATCAGTTGCTCCAGAACCTCCGGAGAGCTACTGGCGGGGCCGAGGGTGGCGACGATCTTGGTGCGGCGCAGGGTCATGCGATAACTCCAGTTGGCATAGCGTGCGGGCGAGGCTACTACGGCCTGTCACTGTAGTCATTGTTCGCTTGCACTACCTGTCTGACGCTGCAGAAAACCCTCCTTTCGCCGATACACTGCAACAGTGGAGGATTTCATCATGCGCACCCTGATTCTGATCGTTACCCTGGCCGGCTTGATCGGCTGCACCCGAGTGTCCCTGGATCGTCACCTGGACGAGGCCTATCGGCATTACAACGCGGATGATTGCGAGAAGGCCCTGCTTGACCTTTCGCGGGCCGAGCGCGATAGCCGCTCGCGTAGCTACATCCAGCCAGAGATTTCGTTGTTGCGAGGCCAGTGTCTGGAGCGACAGAACCTGTTCGTCGATGCAGCGCAGACCTACGAGTTCATCATCAGTCGCTACCCGGCCAGCGAGTATGCCTATCGTGCGCGTGCCAGGCTGGAGACATTGCGCCAGCTCGGGCATCATCGGGCGGCCGAAGCGGCCAAGGCCTCGCCGGCGTCGCTGTGACGCCAGGCTCGCCAGTCGGCCGTTGCCCAACGAGGAAGGGTGGCTAAAGCCAATCGAAGGAGGAGCCCTATGCGCCATCTGATTCTTGTCGCCTTGCTGGTGCCGAGCCTGGCCACTGCAGAGATCTATCGCTGGACGGATGCCCAAGGGCGTGTGCACTTCGGTGAGAAACCCGGAACCAGCGAAGCCGAGCAGGTCGAAGTCAAACCCCAGGTGGTAGAGCGCGATGATGCTACCCGCCAACGGGAGGAGCGTACACGACAGTTCTACGATGCCCGTCGCGAAGAGAAGGCAACCTCCGATGCTCGCGCGAGCCAGGCAAGGGCGGAACGTGCCCAGGAATGCAGGAAGCTGCGTGACAGCCTGGCGAGGATTCAGGAGGGCGGGCGATATTTTCGACGTGATGAAAAGGGTGAGCGCACCTACTACAGCGACGAGCAAGTAGAAGCTGCTCGCGGCCGTCTGTCGTCTCGCATCGCCGAGCGATGCGGCTGAGTCTGGTCGAGTAGCCGCCTAGCAGCCATACTCGAATCCCGTCCATAGCGATTGGCCACCATGCACATTCAGCGCCGCATCGAACGCCACCAGTTACCCTACTACTTGAAAGTGTTCAACCGGATCACCGACAAGCCCATGGGCTATATCGGCAACATCTCGCTGGATGGGCTGATGTTGATCAGTCAGTATCCCATGCTGGTCAATGGTCGTTTCGACATGCGTCTCAAGGTGCCCGGCCGCGATGGACGTATCCACAATGTGGATTTTGCCGCCACCTGTCAGTGGAGCCGCGAGGACGTGACTCCGGGCACCTACGACTCGGGCTTCTCTCTGGTCGCGCCGCCGTCCGAATATGTCGAGATGGTCGACGCCCTGCGCAGCTACTTCAGCTTTCATCCCCTGGCCGCTTCGGCCTGACTGATATCTCCATACTCCCGCCGCCAACCCTCAGGCGATCGATGGCAGGATAATCTCGTCACTACGACGGATACCGGCTGTCATCTCTCGGCACAGTTCGAGAAATTCGCGCATGGCGGCGGTCTGGTACTTCTGTCGGTGCCAGATGAAGTAGAACTGGCGGGTGAGGTCCAGCTCCGGCGTCTCCACTGGTACGAGGCTACCGCGGCGGAAGGCGTCGCGCAGGGCCAGACGCGAGATGCAGCCGATTCCCAGACCCGACTCCACCGCGCGCTTGATCGCCTCGGTATGTTCCAGCTCCAGGCGGATATTCAGCTGCGCCGGATGATGACGCATGGCCTGGTCGAAAGTCAGTCGGGTGCCCGAACCTTGTTCGCGTAGAATCCAGGCCTCGCGGCTGAGTTCCTCCAGTGTTGCCGTGCCACGCTCTGCCAGCGGGTGGCGAGGGGCGCAAAACACTACCAGCTCGTCCTCGACCCAGGGTTGCACTTCTATATCCGGGTGCTGGCAATCGCCCTCGATCAGCCCCAGATCCAGCTCGTAGTGGGCGACCTGCTGCACCACGTTGGCAGTGTTCTGTACATGCAGTTTGAGACGGCACTCCGGATGGCGCTGCATGAAGTTGCCGATGAGTAGGGTGGCGAGGTAGTTGCCGACCGTGAGGGTGGCACCCAGCTCCAACAGGCCGAAGCCGGTCTTGCCGCTGAGCAAGCGCTCCATCTCCTTGGCCTGGTCGAGCAGGGCCACGGCCTGCGGTAGTAACTGGCGCCCAAGGGCGTTGAGCGAGAGGCGCTTGCCGGCTCGATCGAATAGCTGGCAGTCGGACTGTCGCTCCAGCTCGCTGAGAGAAGTGCTCGCGGCTGACTGCGACAAGGCCAGCGATTCCGCGGCGCGGGACACGCTTTCCTGCTTGGCTACGGCGACGAAGACTTCCAGCTGTCTGAGAGTGAATCGCATATCTATATAACCAATAATCGTTATCTTGATAATTCGCTTAACAGATATTGTGGCTGCCATTAGAATGGCGCGCAACGCTGCCGGCCCGGCAGACGATTGCCCCATGAAAGCGACAAGCATTGACCTGACTCAAACAGGTCGAGCGCGCCATCCGGCAATCTGGACTCCGAGACTTTTGAGGACACATCGCATGAGCAACATGAACTCGGAACGCGTACTCAGTGTGCACCACTGGAACGACACCCTGTTCAGCTTCAAGTGCACCCGCGACCCGGGCCTGCGCTTCGAGAACGGCCAGTTCGTGATGATCGGCTTGCAGCAGCCCAACGGCCGCCCTTTGATGCGTGCCTACTCGATAGCCAGCCCTAACTGGGAAGAGCATCTGGAGTTCTTCAGCATCAAGGTGCCGGATGGTCCGTTGACCTCGCAGCTGCAGCACCTCAAGGAAGGTGACGAGATCATCATCAGCAAGAAGCCTACCGGCACGCTGGTACTCGATGACCTCAATCCGGGCAAGCACCTGTACCTGCTCAGCACCGGCACCGGTCTGGCGCCTTTCATGAGCGTCATCCAGGACCCTGAAACCTACGAGCGCTTCGAGAAGGTGATTCTGGTTCACGGTGTGCGCTATGTGAACGAGGTCGCTTACCGCGAGTTCATCACCGAGCACCTGCCGAACAACGAGTTTTTCGGCGATGCTCTGAAGAACAAGCTGATCTACTACCCGACCGTGACCCGCGAGCCGTTCGAGAATCAGGGCCGCCTGACCGATCTGATGCGCAGCGGCAAGCTGTTCGAGGACATCGGTCTGCCGCCGATCAACCCGCAGGACGACCGTGCCATGATCTGCGGCAGTCCGAGCATGCTCGATGAGACCAGCGAAGTGCTCGACAGCTTCGGTCTGAAGATATCCGCGCGCATGCGCGAGCCGGGTGATTACCTGATCGAGCGCGCTTTCGTCGAGAAATAAGCGCCAGTCGCTCCACGCACAGACCCGCCTTCCGGCGGGTTTGTCGTTTCTAGGCCGCTACCACTTCCAGCACTCGGATGCGGCCGGGCTCCGGATAGTGCCATCGCACCTGCACGTCCCACAGCAGCACGCCGTAGCGTCGCCCCGGTTCCGGTACCTGATAGGCCGGGCGAGGGTCCTGGGCCAGGCACTGCTCGATCAACTCTACCAGCGGCTCACCCAGGCGCAGGGCATGGCTGCGGGCCTGTTGCAGGGCGGTGTCCTGCCACTCCAGCTTTACCTGTGGTGGCGGGGCATCGGCGATATGGTTGAAGGCATCGGGCACCTGATCGGCGTAGGGCACATAGGGCTTGATATCCAGTACCGGAGTGTCGTCCAGCAGGTCGATTCCGGATAGCCACAGGCGCCCAGGCTCGACCCTTTCCAGCTTCACTACCGACTGGCCGATACCATTGGGGCGATGCGTGGCGCGGGTGGCGAACACGCCCATAGTGGCGTTGCCGCCCAGACGCGGCGGGCGCACCTTGAGCCGCGGCTTGTCCTCCAGCGCCCGGTGGAAGAGAAACAGCAGCCAGACATGGCTGACCTGCTCCAGTCCCTCGATGGCCTCGGCTCGGTCGAAGGGCGGCACCAGCTCCAGTACGCCGCGGGCGGCGGGGGCCAGTTGCGGCTGGCGCGGGATGGCGAACTTCTCCTTGAAACAGGAGTGCAGGAAGCCGATAGGCTTGATGGTGTGCTGCATAAACTTTCTAGAGGCGTGGGTAGCGAGGGCGAATGATATCGCTCCAGTTAATCAGTTGCTGCGCTTGCTCTCTATCTTGATCAGGCGATTGGCTTGCAGTCGAAGGAAATAGAGCATGCCATTCTTCGGTCCGTAGACCCACTCCTCCAGCGGGACTTCGCTGACGAAGCCGTACTGATCGACCACTTCACGGTAGCCAAGGAAGTCACGGCTGACGGGGTCGCCACATTTGGCCTGCACCTGGCTAGCCGTATCGTACAGGCTGATGAGCTTGCTGCCGCAGCGCAGCGTGGAACCGGCCATGGCTGGCATGACCCAGATCATGCAAAGCGCCGGGAGCAGGTACCTCAAGAACATGTATTTTCCTGATGATCGGTCAATCGGCGCGCTTGGTTTCGATACGTACCAGGCGGTTACCTTGGAAGGTGAGGATGCTGAGCATTCCATTGGTGGGGCCGTAGACCCACTCTTCGATGACGAGCTCTCGATCGCCGTAGGTGCCTCCGGTGTAACCAACCAGATCACGGTGAGAGGGCTCGCCGCACTTGCGTTCCACTTCGAAGGCGCGGTCGCCTTCGTTGACCAGCTTGCTTCCACAGCGTAGCGTTCCCGCCTCTGCCGAACCGTAGCTCAACATCAGTGCCGTGAGCCAGAAATACCTGTTCATTACATGCTTCCCAGATGCAGTGTCGTCGCCACGCGGTTATCAGTTTGATCCTTGGTCAGAGTGACATCGAGTAGATAGATGCGCTGATCCTCCAGGCCGCCGCGTTCCACGAGGTAATCCTTGATACTGGCCGCTCTGGCCTGCCCAAGGCGCCGCAGCAATAACTCGCTCCCGGACCAGGACTGCACAACGGCTTCGTGCATTTTTACTGTGCGCTCTTCATCCGGCAGCTCATTCCATTCTGCCGGTGGCTGTTGCTTCAGGCGCGCCCTGTAGATGCCTTCGAGTAGCGCCGGCTTATCGTCTTCGTCCACTACCAGCAAGGTAGGATCGGCAGGGACCTGATCTCCGCTGCGCTGCAGTATCTTGTACTGGGTGTTCTGGTACTCGAGCTCTAGGCGGGCCAAAGCCAGCAGCGGGCCATCGTTGGCTTCGGCGCTCATTCCCTCCACCTCCAGGCGCAGCACGGGGCGCTCCTTGAGTGCAGAGGCCAAGGTGTCCAGGGATTTCTGTGCGGCTTCATCCAGTTCACTACTGCCGGGAGCGAACAGCACCTGGCTAAGGTCGGTATCGCTGCCGCCAACCAGGCCGGCGATGAACTTGAACGGTGCCTGGGCTGCGCGTAGCACCAGATTACGCATGGTCTGCCAGACAATGGGCATGACGCTGAACTGCGGGTCGTTGAGATTGCCCTTTACCGGTAGCTGGATATCGATGTTGCCCTTGGTGTCCTTGAGCAGAGCCACGGCTAGACGGATCGGTAGATCCACGGCGTCCTTGCTGTCCACCTTCTCGCCCAGCTGCAGGTCCTCTAGCAGCAGCTTGTTCTCGGCGTTCAGCTGGCCCTTCTCGATTTGGTAGTGCAGGTCCAGGTTCAGACGGCCCTTGCGGATGCGGTAGCCGGCGAACTTGCCGGAGTACGGGGTAAGGGTGGTCAGCTCGACGTTCTTGAAGCTGGTGGCGATATCCAGGCTGTTCATCGGGTCGAATGGGGTCAGCCCGCCCTTGATGGTGACTGGCGCGTACTTGTCTACCTTGCCCTTGATATCGACGCTGGCGGTCTTCGGGCTCTGGTTGTCCAGCGTGCCGATCTGGCCGTTGAGCTGCTGGATGGCGGTAGCGAAGTTGGGCGTCAGGCTGAGGTCGGCGAAGTTGGCCGAGCCATCCTTGATGCTTACCCCGCCGATGCGAATCGGTAGCGGCTTGCCGGCCGTTTCGGCCTTAGCGTCGGGCGTGGCTGGCTGCGGGATCATTAGATCGTTGACGTTGGTGGTCAGGTCCTCGTTGATGATGAAGCGCGCATAGGGTTGCTGCAGGTTGATCTGCTTGATCACCAGGCCCTCACCGTGGCGATAGTCCAGGCCCTCGACGACCAGTTGCTGCCACTTGAGGAAGTCGCGGTCCTTGATGGTGTCCAGGGTGTGCAGCTGATTGACCTCGGCCCGCCCGCCAATGCTGAAGGCCAGCGGCTCGACGCCCTTCAGGTCCACGGCCAAGTCGCTGCCGAGCTGGCCGCTGCGCAGCTCCAGGCGCACGAAGGGGCTGATGTAGGACTGGGCCAGGCGCAGGTCGATGTCGCGGGTAGCCACCTGCAGCTTGGCGGTGGTCGGCTGCAGCTGGACCTGGCCTTCGGCCTTGATTTGACCGCGCTTGTTCACTCCCGTGTCCAGCTTGAGGCCGAAGGGCGAGGTGCCGAGGCTGTCGAAGTCCTTGATGTCGAGGTTGAGCGGCGCCAGGTCGAGTTTGACCTCCTGGCTGCCTGCGGCGCGGTCGGCCAGGTGGATCTGGTACTCGCGCAGTTGTACATCGCGCAATAGCACCTGCCAGGGCTTGGCTGGTTCTGCCGGCTCGGCCGGTGCCGCGGCGCTGGCGGTCTGCTGCTGGGCATCCGCGGGCGCGGGTTCGTCTTTCTCTGCCGCTGCGGGTGCGGGCGTTGAGCCGGCACCACCCTCGTTTGCGGTCGGAGCCTCGGGAGCGGTGTTGAGCGCTGGCTCCGCAGTAGGCGCGGCTGCCGGTGTCTGCTTGCTATGACTGGCGAACAGTTTCTGCCAGTCCAGCTGGCCATCCTTCTCGCGGGCCGCCCAGGTCTCCAGCTTGTGGCTGCGGATCTTGCCGATCACCACCCGCTGCTTGGCCAAGTCCAGGCTGGTTTCACTGACATCCAGGCGCTCCAGACGCACCAGCGGCTTGTCCTCGGGGCTCTTGATGGCGAAGGTGGAGAGCGCAGCACTGACGTTGCTCAGCTGCAGCTCGGTGCCCTTGGACAGGTTCAGCGAGTAGTCGGCGCTGAGGTCGAGCACGCCGTCCTCCAGCACCAGTGGCACCGCGTCGCGCACGTAGGGCCACACGCCCTTGAGCTTGCCGTCGGTAATCTTGAGCTGGCCCTTGGAGGTGATCGGAGTGAGGCTGACCTGGCCCTGCCAGTCAATGCGCCCGCCGCGCGGACCGATGGCGACCATCTGCATGTCGGCATTGTCGTCGGGCAGGGTGCTGAGGTTCTTCAGCTCCAGGTTGAGCGAGTCGTAGATGAACTCTACCGGCTCGCTCGGGCGCAGGTCCTCGAAGTGCAGGCCGTTCTCGATCAGCTCGATGCGGCCGATGCGCAGCGGGAAGGGTTCGCTCGGCTCTTCTGTCGCGGGTTTCTCTGCGGCCGGCGGTAGCCGGAAAAGGCCGGTCAGATTGAGCTTGCCGTCCTTGGCGAACAGCACCTCGGTATGCGCCTTCTCCAGCTCGATATCGGCCAGGTGCAGGGCGCCGCTCCACAGGCTGTCGAGCTGCAGGTTGGCGTACAGGCGCTGGAAGGCCACCTGCGGCTTGTCCGCCTCGCCGATATGCAGGCCCCAGAGCTGCAGCTCCAGGCTGAAGGGGTTGAGCTCGATGCGCTCCAGGCGCGCCGGAACGGTGGCCAGCTGGGCCAGTTGCTGGTTGGCCACTCGCAGCGCAATGCCTGGCAGGATCAGGAAGCCAAGCAGGCTATACAGGCCGAATGCGATCGCGAGGGCGTAGGCGGCGCGTTTCAATCCTTTGGGCATGGTGCAGCACATCTTCCAGGCTGAGACGCCTGGAGTATGGCATGGGCCGTCATGCTTTGTGGGCCAGCACTGTGCCCCTGTGACCGACTTAGAAGCGCAGCACCAGGGTCTTCAGTGGTGGCTGGCCGTCGCGCGAGGGAAAGTCGGCAGCAGGGGTGATCTGCTCGTATTCGCGCACCGGGCGACCGAGTTTCTCGGCGCAGCGCAGCACCTGCGGACGCCAGTCGTCCATCGCCACTTTTGCCAGGTTGTTGCAGCAGATCAGCACGCCATCGTCGGCGGTGGCGAGGATGGCTGGCTTGAGCAGGCTCTGGTAGTCGCGCAGTAGGTCGACGGTGCCGAAGGCGCTCATGGCCCAGGCCGGAGGGTCGAGCAGCACCAGGTCGAACTGGCGTTGTTCCAGGCGCGGATAGCTGGGCAGCTTCTGCCCGCGACGAGAGGCGATGGGCAGCCCGGCCAGTTGACGGATGGCGGGAAAGTAGTCGGACTGCACGAAGTCCATCGCCAGGCCCGGATTGAGCGCCACGTTCTCGCGGCCTACTGCCAGGTTTCCCTCGGCGAAGTCCAGGTTGAGTACCTCGCGCGCGCCGCCCGCCGCGGCGCACAGGCCGACGCCGCAGGTGTAGGCGAACAGGTTGAGCACGCTCTTGCCAGCGCTGTTGGCCTTGACCCAGCCGCGGGCGTTGCGCAGGTCGAGGAACAGCAGCGGGTCCTGGCCCGGATGGCGCCCGCGCACCCGGTAGTTGAGTCCCCACTCCTGGCCGACCTGATCTTCCAGCGCCTCGGGCGTGGCCTGGTACACCGCATCGCGGCGGTCGACGCGTGAGTTGCCGCCGGAGCGGTCGTTGTAGACCAGCTTCAGGTCGAGGCCGAGGTGCTGGTTGATGGTCGCGTGCAGGGCGAGCAGGGCATCGGTTTCCAGCGTCTGGTGGAAGCTCTGCACCATCAGTTGCGGGCCGTAGCGGTCCACGGTGAGGCCGGGGGCGCCTTCCTGGCTGCCGTGGAACAGGCGGTAGCAGTCGGTCTGCTGCTGGTGCAGTTCGGCCAATAGCGGCTGGCGGGCATCGAGGGCGGCATGGAGCGCCTGGTCGAGAGAGGACATGCGCGGCGTCTCGGAGCGGGAGGGCGCGCAGTTTACCAAGAAAAACGCCGGCTCTAGGCCGGCGTTAGTCTCGTCGCGAGTCGGGTCAGGCGCGTTCGATCGCCAGCGCCACACCTTGACCGCCACCGATGCACAGGGTGGCCAGGCCCTTCTTGGCATCACGCTTGATCATCTCGTGCAGCAGGGTCACCAGCACGCGGCAGCCGGAGGCGCCGATGGGGTGGCCGAGGGCGATGGCACCGCCGTTGACGTTGACCTTGGTCGCATCCCAGCCCAGCTCCTTGCCCACCGACAGGGCCTGGGCGGCGAAGGCTTCGTTGGCCTCGATCAGGTCGAGGTCGGCCAGTTGCCAGCCGGCCTTCTCCAGGCAGCGCTTGGTTGCGGAGACCGGGCCGATGCCCATGATCGCCGGGTCGACGCCAGCGTTGGCGTAGGCGGCGATCTTGGCCAGTACCGGCAGGCCCAGGGCTTTGGCTTTCTCGGCGCTCATCAGCAGTACGGCAGCCGCGCCGTCGTTGAGGCTGGAGGCGTTGCCGGCGGTGACGCTGCCGTCCTTCTTGAACGCCGGCTTGAGCTTGCTCAGGGCTTCGGCGGTGGTGCCGGCGCGTGGCTGCTCGTCGGTGGCGAAGCTGACCGGGTCGCCCTTGCGCGAGGGGATCAGGATCGGGGTGATTTCGTCATTGAAGCGGCCGGCCTCGATGGCGGCCACGGCTTTCTGCTGCGAGGCGGCGGCGAAGGCGTCCTGCTGCTCGCGGCTGATGCCGTATTTCTCCACCAGGTTCTCGGCGGTGATACCCATGTGGTAGTCGTTGAAGGCGTCCCACAGGCCGTCCTGGATCATGGTGTCGACCAGCTTGCCGTGGCCCATGCGCTGGCCGGTGCGGGCGGCGGGCATGACGTAGGGCGCCAGGCTCATGTTCTCCATGCCACCGGCGATGATGACGTCGGCGTCGCCGCAGCGAATCGCCTGGGCGCCCAGGTGCAGGGCCTTGAGGCCGGAGCCGCAGACCTTGTTCAGGGTCAGCGCCGGCACGGCGTTCGGCAGGCCGGCCTTGATCGAGGCCTGGCGGGCGGTGTTCTGCCCGGCGCCGGCGGTCAGCACGTGGCCGAGAATCACTTCGTCCACTTCGTTGCCGTTGATACCGGTCTGTTCCAGCAGGCGCTTGATCACGGTGGCGCCCAGCTCGACGGCGGGGACGCCGGCCAGGGAGCCCTGGAAGCTGCCGATGGCGGTGCGGGTGGCGGCGACGATGACGACTTCTTGCATGACGGGCTCCTCGAAATCGGGGCGCGCACGGTGGGCGCGACGGGGGCGTTATGTTGGCATAGGCGTTCCGAACCCGGCCAGTGCAGGGTGCGACCGCTCAGTCGCGCGGCGGCAGGCCCATGCGCTGGCGCGCGCGATGTACCGCGCCGCCGCGCACGGCCCAGCGCAGCGTCGGTGCCAGGCTGTTCACCCCGGCGCGAATGGCGCGGCTGCGGGCCGAGCTCATCGGTGTGCCGAGCATGACCTGAGCCCACTCCGGCAGCAGGTCGAAGCCAGCTTGCATCAGCAGCTTGCCCACCGGTACGGCCAGGGCACTGGGCGCCGGTGCGCCCTGCAGGATGCGCAGGATCTCCCGCGAGCGCTCATCACACAGCAGCTGCGGGCGCACGGCGGCGAGGTAGGCGGCGACTTCGGCGCGCGAGCGCGGCACGTTCTCGGCACCGAGGCGTTCGGCGATCAGCGCCACCTCGGCGTAGTAGCGATCCTGATCGGCCGCGCTCAGTTGCGGGTTGCGGTAGCGCAGGTGGGCGGCGAGGAAGCTGGAGACTTCGGCCACGTGCACCCAGGTCAGCAGTGCCGGGTCGCTGGCGGCGTAGGGGCGGCCATCCGGCGCGGTGCCAACCACCTTGAGGTGGATGGTGCGCACCTTGTCGATCAGCCACTCAGCATCGCGGCGCGAGCCGAAGGTGGTACCGGAGATGAACTGGCCAGTACGGCGCAGGCGGCCGATCAGGTCTTCGCGAAAATTCGAGTGGTCCCACACCCCAGCCAGCGCGAGAGGGTGCAGGGCCTGCAGCAGCAGGGCGCTGATGCCGCCGATCATCATGCTGGTGAAGTCGCCATGCACGCGCCAGCACACTGCATCGGGGCCGAACAGGCCGGGGTCGCCCTGGGGCTGGCTGAAGTCGATCTGGCCGAGGGCGATGCCGCTGAGGCTGAGGACCTGCTGCTCGATGCGCTGACGGAGGAATTCCATGGGGTACGGCTCGGCGAAGGGGCGGGAGCCGGGCGGCTCCCGCACTGTGCCGCGATTCTACTTGTTCAGGCGCTGCTCGATCAGGCTGTCCACCACCGACGGATCGGCCAGGGTCGAGGTGTCGCCCATGTTGTCCAGCTCGTTGCAGGCGATCTTGCGCAGGATGCGGCGCATGATCTTGCCTGAGCGGGTCTTGGGCAGGCCCGGCGCCCACTGGATCATCTCCGGCTTGGCGAAGCTGCCGATCTCCTTGCCGACCAGGGCCAGCAGTTCCTTCTTCAGCTCGTCGGAAGGCTCCAGGCCCTTCATGGTGGTGACGAAGGCGTAGATGCCCTGGCCCTTGAGGTCGTGCGGATAGCCGACCACGGCGGCCTCGGCCACGGCGTCGTGCAGCACCAGAGCGCTCTCCACCTCGGCGGTGCCGATGCGGTGGCCGGAGACGTTGATCACGTCGTCCACGCGGCCGGTGATCCACCAATAGCCGTCTTCGTCGCGACGCGCGCCGTCGCCGGTGAAGTAGTAGCCGGGGTAGGGTTTGAAGTAGGTGTCGATCATCCGCTGGTGGTCGCCGTAGACGCTGCGGATCTGGCTCGGCCAGCTTGCCTTGATCGCCAGCACGCCGGCACCGGGGCCGTCGATTTCCTTGCCCTGCTCATCGAGCAGCACCGGCTGCACGCCGAAGAACGGCCGAGTGGCCGAGCCGGGTTTCAGGTCGGTGGCGCCGGGCAGGGGAGTGATCAGGATCGAGCCGGTCTCGGTCTGCCACCAGGTGTCGACGATCGGGCAGCGCTGCTCGCCGACCACGTTGTAGTACCACTCCCAGGCCTCTGGGTTGATCGGCTCGCCCACCGAACCGAGCAGGCGCAGGCTGCTGCGGTCGGTGGCCTTCACCGCGGCCTCGCCTTCGCGCATCAGCGCGCGCAGGGCGGTTGGCGCGGTGTAGAAGATGTTGACCTGGTGCTTGTCGATCACCTGCCAGAAGCGCGAGGCGTCCGGGTAGTTGGGCACGCCCTCGAACATCAGAGTGACGGCGCCGTTGGCCAGCGGGCCGTAGACGATGTAGCTGTGGCCGGTGACCCAGCCGACGTCGGCGGTACACCAGTAGATGTCGCCCTCGTGGTAGTCGAACACGTACTTGTGGGTCAGCGCGGCGCCCAGCAGGTAGCCGCCGGTGGTGTGCAGCACGCCCTTGGGTTTGCCGGTGCTGCCCGAGGTGTAGAGGATGAACAGCGGATCCTCGGCGTCCATCGGCTCGGCCGGGCAGTCGGCGCTGACTTCCTTGAGCGCCTGGTGGTACCAGAGGTCGCGGCCTTCGACCCAGGCGATCTCGCCCTGGGTGCGCTCGACCACCAGCACGGTGCTGACGTTCGGGCAGCTCTGCAGGGCCTTGTCGACGTTGTTCTTCAGCGGGATGTACTTGCCGCCGCGCACGCCCTCGTCGGCGGTGATCACGGTGCGGCAGTCGGCATCGAGGATGCGGTCGCGCAGGGCGTCCGGGGAGAAGCCGCCGAACACCACCGAGTGGATGGCGCCGATACGCGTGCAGGCCAGCATGGCGTAGGCCGCTTCCGGCACCATGGGCATGTAGATGCACACCCGGTCGCCCTTCTTCACGCCGCGGCTCTTCAGCACGTTGGCCAGGCGGCTGACGTTGTGGTGCAGCTTGTTGTAGGTGATGTGCGCCGACTCGGCCGGGTTGTCGCCTTCCCAGATGATGGCGATCTGTTCGCCGCGCTTCTCTAGATGGCGGTCGATGCAGTTGTAGGCAACGTTGAGCTGGCCGCCCTTGAACCAGCGCGCCTCGCCCTTGGCCAGGTCGCTGTGGTGCAGCTCGTCCCAGGGCTTGAACCAGTGCAGGAAGGCCTTGGCCTGTTCGCTCCAAAAGGCGTCTGGCTGCTCGATGGACTGCTGGTAGAGGCGCTGGTAGGCCTCGTTGTCGAGGAGCGCGCGGTGGCGCACGCTGTCGGGCACGGGGTGGCGGGTGATCTCGAACATGGCTGGGCCTTTGTTATTGTGGGTTCGATGTGGAATTAGGTTGAACCAAGCAACTGCTTGGTTCAAGTGCCAGCGTCTTACTGCGGCGCGCGTGGGTACTCGAGTTGCTGTATCACCAGCCTCTCGGTGGCGGCTCCATAACGTTCGGCAATGTCGCGCAGGGCCAGTTCCAGGCTGGCCATTGCTGTGGTCTGTTCGTTCGGGGCTGGCAGCAGTTGCAGGTCGCTGCGTGGCTGCAGGGGCAACAGTAGCAGTCCTGCGTGACTGCGCACCGGCCCCGGTGCCACGGCCAGTACCTCGCTGCGGAAGGTGCGCCCGTAGGCGTCGGCGCGCAGGGCCAGGGCCACTTCATCGAAGCCCTCCGTGACCACCAGGCCGAGACGCTGGTGCCGCCAGAAGGCCAGCCAGTTGCCGGCGGCCGTCAGGTAGTCACCGCTGCTGAAACCGAAGTCGCTGCTGGCGTGCCGGGCCGACCAGTCCTGCACGCCGATCTCCTGCGCCAGGTGTTCGGCCCGCGCTGTGCCGGCAATGGCTTCGACCAGGGCCAGGCTAAGCGGCACGGCAGCACTGATACCGGCACTGCTGACGATACGCCCGTCCACCACATAGCGGCGGTCGGTTTGCCAGTCGGTCTCGGGGAACAGCTCCTCGCGCTCTTCGTGCGAATACCAGTGGCCGGTGGCGCGGCGCCCTTGCAGCAGGCCTGCGTGGCCGAGCAACAGTACACCGTCGCAGATGGCCAGCAGGGTTGCTCCCTTGGCGGCCTGCTCGGCCAACCAGGTGGTGAGGCGCGGATCGTCGCTGTGGTGCACGGCAGGCACTATCAGGTAGTCGGCGCCTTCGGGGTGGTCGCGGTCGAACTCGGTGAGGCCGGCCTGCGCCTGGATTCGCAGTGCCGGCATCATCTCGATGGGGCCCGGGTCACGGGCCAGGGCCACCAGATCGGCGACATCGGCGCGGCTGAGGATGCCGTAGGGCACCAGGTAGTCGGCCAGTTCGGTCATCCGGTTATCGCCCACTACCGCCACCAAGGGGCGTTCGCGACCGAAGCGTGGTTCATAGGCAGGCAGGCGCTCCCCGCCCAGGGTGGGCAGCGACAACAGCAGGAACAGGGTGAGCAGGGCAGGGCGCATAAGGATTCTCCGCAATGGACGGAGTCGCAGTCTGTGCGGGTGCGGATTGGCGTGAATGACATTAATAGATGAAAATCTGCCAAGCCCTTCCGAGAGCCATGCCATGCCATCGCCCCACGAGGTTCTACTGCTGGTGTTCCCCGGCTTCCAACTGCTCGATGCCAGCGGCCCGGCCGAAGTATTCGCCGCAGCCAATGATCTACAGGGCCGGCCGCTGTATCGCCTGCGCCTGATCTCGCAGGAAGGTGGCCTAGTGGCGTCGTCCACCAGTCTGGCCATGCAGACTGAGTCGCTGCCGCCGGCGGATGAACTGGCTGGCTGTACCTTGCTGGTCAGCGGTGGCTTCGGTGTGCAGCAGGCCATGGGCCGGGGCCAGTTGGCCGCTTGGCTGAGGCAGGCGGCGCTGCTGCTGATGCGTTGCGTATCGGTGTGTACCGGTGCTTTCCTGCTGGCCCAGGCCGGCCTACTCGACGGACGCCGCGCGACCACCCACTGGCGTTACGCCGAGCTTTTGCAGCGGCTGTTTCCCCAGGTGCAGGTCGAGGCGGATGCGTTGTTCGTCGAGGAGGAGCGGCTGTTCAGCTCGGCTGGCGTCAGTTCCGGCATCGACCTGTGTCTGGCCCTGCTGGAGGCCGATCACGGTCGCGAGTTGGCGCTGCAGGTGGCCAAGGGTCTGGTGGTGCATTTGCGCCGCGGCGGCGGGCAGCGCCAGTTCAGTGCCGAGCTGCTGGCCCAGGCGGCCGAGCCAGGCGGTGTGAGCGCGGAACTGGTGGAGTGGCTGCGTGAGCATTTGCACGAGGGGCTGGATATCGAGCGGATGGCAACGGCGCTGGCACTCTCGCCGCGCAGCCTGCACCGGCACTGCCAGGCGGAGCTGGGCATAACGCCTGCGCGCCTGGTGCTACAGCTGCGCCTGGAGCGTGCCTGTCGTCTGCTGGAGAACGGCGCTCCATCGCTGAAGCGGGTGGCGCAGCAGACTGGTTTCGTCAGCGAGTACAACCTGCGGCGGGCCTTCCAGCAGGCGCTGGGCATTGCGCCCAGCGACTATCGAGCACGTTTCAGCCGCGGTGACGACCACGGAAGAAGTCGATCAGGCCCTGGGTAGAAGCATCTTCGGCTGGCGCGGCATCCCAGGCGGTCAGGCGTTGATAGACACCCTTGCCGAGGTCCTTGCCCAGTTCCACGCCCCATTGGTCGAAGGCGTTGATACCCCAGATCACGCTCTGCACGAATACCTTGTGCTCGTACATCGCCACCAGCGCGCCGAGGCGACGCGGGCTGATGCGTTCCAGCACCAGGGTGTTGCTCGGGCGATTGCCGGGAATCACCTTGTGCGGCGCCAGGCGCTGCACTTCGTCTTCGCTCATGCCGTTGGCGCGCAGCTCGGCTTCGGCCTCGCTGCGGCATTTGCCGAGCATCAGCGCCTGGCTCTGCGACAGACAGTTGGCGTACAGCCACTGGTGATGGTCGGCCACCGGGTTGTAGCTGACCACCGGCACGATGAAGTCCGCCGGAATCAGCGGAGTGCCCTGGTGCAGCAACTGGTGGTAGGCGTGCTGGCCGTTGCAGCCGACACCGCCCCAGATCACCGGACCGGTCTCGGTGTTCACCGGGCTGCCGTCCTGGCGCACGCTCTTGCCGTTGGACTCCATGTCCAGCTGCTGCAGGTGCTTGGTGATGTTCCGCAGGTAGTGGTCGTAGGGCAGGATCGCGTGGCTCTGTGCACCCCAGAAGTTGCCATACCAGACGCCGAGCAGGGCCAGCAGCACCGGCATGTTCTTCTCGAACGGCGCGGTGCGGAAGTGGGTGTCCATGCTGTAGGCGCCGGACAGCAGCTCCTTGAAGTTGGACATGCCCACGGCCAGAGCGATCGGCAGACCGATGGCCGACCACAGCGAGTAACGCCCGCCGACCCAGTCCCACATGGGGAAGATGTTCTTCTCGCGGATGCCGAACTCGATGGCTGCCTTGTTGTTACTGGTGACGGCGATGAAATGGCGGTACAGCTTCTCTTCGGTACCACCACGGGCCAGGTACCAGGAGCGTGCGGCCTGGGCGTTCTTCAGGGTTTCCAGGGTGCCGAACGACTTGCTGGAGACGATGAACAGAGTGGTCTCGGCATTCAGCTTGGCCGTCACATCGTGGAATTCGCTACCGTCGATATTGGCCAGGTAGTGGCAGCGCACGCCGTTCTGGGTGAACGGCAGCAGGGCCTCGGAGACCAGCTGTGGGCCGAGGAAGGAGCCGCCGATACCGATGTTGACCACGTCGGTGATGGTCTTCTCGCTGTAGCCGCGCCACTGGTTGCTGTGGATGCGGCCGACGATGTCGGTCATCTGGTTGAGCACGCGGTGCACTTCCGGCATCACGTTGACGCCGTCGACCCTGACGCAGTCGCCGATCGGCCGGCGCAGCGCGGTGTGCAGGGCAGGGCGGCCCTCCGAGGCATTCAGCTGCTCGCCGTTGAACAGCGCCTCGATGGCTTCCTGCAGGCCGGCTTCGCGCGCCAGGGCGACCAGCAGAGCACGGGTTTCTTCGCTGAGCAGGTTCTTCGAGTAGTCGAGGAAGATGCCGCTGGTGCTCATGGAGAAGTGCTCGAAGCGCTGCGCATTGCTGGCGAAGGCCTCGCGCATGCTGAAGCCCTGCATGGTCTGGCGATGCTGGCGCAGGTCCTGCCAGGCCTTCAGGGTGGTGACATCGAGCGGGTGCTGGTAGTACGCCATGGGCGGAGAGTTCCTTGTTGTACGGCGTTTCGGGCATTAAAAAGCCCGGAGGGTTCCGGGCTTGGAGTTTAGCGGTACAGGCCTGGATCAGGCGACCTGCACCGGAATCGCGTTGCTGGTGTGGCTCAGCTCGCCATCGGCGCCCATATACAGCACGCGCGGCTGGAAGTTGGCCAGCTCGGCTTCGTTGTAGTGGGCGTAGGCGCAGATGATCACGCGGTGACCGACACCGGCCTTGTGCGCGGCGGCGCCGTTGACCGAGATGATCCTGGAGCCTTCCTCACCGCGGATGGCGTAGGTAGTGAAGCGCTCGCCGTTGTCCACGTTGTAGATCTGGATCTGCTCGTATTCACGGATGCCGGACAGATCGAGCCACTCGCCGTCGATGGCGCAGGAGCCCTCGTAGTCGAGCACCGCGTGGGTGACGATGGCGCGATGCAGCTTGGCCTTGAGCATGATGGCGTGCATGACTACTTCCCTCTCGGAATACGGCGGCGGCAGAGTGTGCCCGAACCCCCGGAGGGGTTCAATACAGACGATTTGCGGGTTACAGGTCGAAGGCCAGGTTGTCGATCAGGCGTGTGTTGCCTATGAAGGCTGCACCGAGTATCACCAGATGCCTGTCGTCCGCCTTTGCCGGGCGCAGGCTCATTGCTTCACGAATTTCCAGATAGTCCGGGCGGAAGCCGGCGCTCAGCAGGCTGGCCTGGCCGCGCTCGATCAGTTGGGCGAACTGGCGGTCGCCGTCGTGGATGGCATCGGCCAGCTGCTGCAGCGTGTGATGCAGGGCCGGGGCAGCTGCGCGTTGCTCGGCGCTCAGGTAGCCGTTACGCGAAGACAGTGCCAGACCATCCTCGGCACGTACGGTCGGCTCGCCGATAATCTGAATAGGCATGTTCAGGTCGCGCACCAGGGTGCGGATCACCGCCAGCTGTTGGAAGTCCTTCTCGCCGAATACGGCGATGTCGGGCTGGACCATGTTGAACAGTTTGGTCACTACCGTGGCCACGCCCTCGAAATGGCCTGGGCGGCTGGCGCCGCATAGGCCCTCGGAGACGCCAGGAACGCCGACGCGGGTTTGGCCTGCCTGGCCGTTGGGATACATCTCTTCCACCTCTGGGTGGAACAACAGGTGGCAACCGGCTGCCACCAGCTTGTCCTGGTCGGCAGCGAGTGTGCGCGGATACTTGGCCAGATCCTCATTGGGACCGAACTGCAGCGGGTTGACGAAGATGCTGGCGACCACGAAGTCGGCGCGCTGTCCGGCCTTCTCCACCAATGCAACGTGGCCCTCGTGCAGGTTGCCCATGGTTGGTACGAAGGCGATGCGCTTGCCTTCGCCGCGTGCGCGCGCCACGGCGGCGCGCAGTTCCAGTACGGTCTTGACGGTGTTCATGCGGAGAAACCGTGCTCCTCGGCGGGGAAGCTGACGTCCTTCACTGCACGCACGTAGGCGGCGAAGGCCGCCTGGATGTTCGGTTGGCCTTCCATGAAGTTCTTCACGAACTTCGGCGCGCGGCCGGTCAGCGACAGGCCAAGCATGTCATGCATCACCAGTACCTGGCCGTCGGTGGCTGAGCCTGCGCCGATACCGATCACCGGAATCTTCACCGATTGGCTGATCTCGGCGGCCAGCTCGCTGGGGACGCATTCGAGCAACAGCATGGCGGTGCCGGCCTGTTCCAGGGCCATGGCATCGGCACGTAGCTGGCGGGCAGCGGCTTCACCGCGACCCTGTACCTTGTAGCCACCGAATACGTTGACCGCCTGTGGAGTCAGTCCCAGATGTGCGCATACCGGTACGCCGCGCTCGGCCAGTTGGCGGATCGGCTCGGCCAGCCAGCTGGCGCCCTCAAGTTTGATCATATGAGCGCCGGCCTGCATCAGCACAGCGCTGCTGGCGAAGGTCTGCTCAGGGGTGGCGTAGGCCATAAACGGCAGGTCGGCGAGGATCAGCGCACCCTGGTTACCACGCTTCACCGAGGCAGTGTGGTAGGCCATGTCGGCGAGCGATACCGGCAGGGTGCTGTCGTGGCCCTGAAGGACCATGCCCAGGGAGTCTCCCACCAGCAGCACTTCCACACCGGCCTGGCAGGCTGCCTGGGCGAGGGTGGCGTCATAGGCGGTCAGCATGGCGATCTTCTCGCCCTTCTGCTTCAGGCCCAGCAGGGTGCTTACGGTTACATCAGGCATGGGAGATTCCTCATCAGCGGGCCGGATTGCGATGCTTGTGGCAGCTTCTCGGCTTCTAGGGCGGCGCTGTCTGCACCGCCTCGGGGCAACGGGACGCCTATAGTCCCGATGGGGGGGCATGAAGTCAATCGCGGGTGTTACCGGTCTGTTACGGCGTTACCCGCGCCAGACGATCAGCCAGCAAGTCGCTCCAGGCCCTCGTAAGGGCAGGCGGCGAGCAGCTCGTCCAGAAGGCGCCCATCGGGCAGTTGCAGCTGCGGAGCTATCTCGGCCAACGGGTAGAGCACGAAGGCGCGGGCATGCATGTGGTAGTGGGGAACAGTCAGGCGCTCACAGGTGAGTGAGCGGCCGCCGAACAGCAGGATATCCAGGTCCAGGGTGCGCGGGCCCCAGCGCTCGGCCTTGCGTACTCGACCCTGTTCCAGTTCGATGAGCTGCAGGGCGTCGAGCAGTTGCAGCGGCGCCAGCTCGGTATCCAATGCAGCCACGGCGTTGACGTAGCGTGGCTGGTCGGCTGGGCCCAGCGGATCGCTGGCATAGAAGGAGGAGGTGGCGGCCAGGCAGCTTCCCGGTAGCGAGGCGATGGCGGCGAGTGCCGCCTCGATCTGCTGGCGTGGCTCGGCCAGGTTGCTACCGAGGCCGATGTAAACCCTTTCCACGGCCTATTCGCTGGCCGGCGCGTCGTTGCGTGGGCCGCGACGGCGGTTGCGCCCACCGCGGCGACGCTTGCGTGCCGGCGCGCCTTCACCGCCTTCTTCCTGGCGATTGCCGAGGTCGCGGATCATTGCGCGGCGCTCACTGTCGCTGGCGTCCTGGTAGTCAGTCCACCAGTCGCCGAGGCCGTCGGTCTGCTCGCCGGCGTCCTCGCGCAGCAGCAGGAAGTCGTAGCCGGCGCGGAAACGTGGGTTCTCCAGCAGTAGATCGGCGCGCTTGCCCTGGCGGCGCGGCAGGCGCTCCTGCATGTCCCAGATCTCGCGGATCGGGATGGTGAAGCGCTTGGGAATGGCAATGCGCTTGCACTGCTCGACGATCAGGTCGTGCGCGGCTTCCTGCATGGCCGGGATCGGGGGCATGCCGCGTGCCTGCAGCTGCGCTGCACGAGCCGGAATGGCTGGCCAGAGCAGGGCGGCGAAGAGGAAGGCAGGAGTCACCGGCTTGCCCAGGGCAATGCGCTCGTCGGTGTTGCCCAGGGCCTGGCGGATCAGGTTGCCGGTATATTCGGGGTTGTGCTCCAGCGCCTTGGCACTGGCCGGAAACAGCGGAGCGAACAGGTCATATTCGACCAGCAGTTCGAAGGTGCGCTCGGCGTGACCCGCGAGGAACAGCTTGAGCACCTCGTCGAACAGACGAGCCGAGGGTATGTCGCGCAGCATGGGTGCCAGGCGGCGGATCGGTGCGGCGCTGTGGTTCTCGATCTCGAAACCCAGCTTCGCGGCGAAGCGCACGGCGCGCAGCATGCGCACCGGGTCTTCCAGATAGCGCTGCTCGGGATCGCCGATCAGGCGAATCAGGCGGTTGCGGATGTCGTGCACGCCATGGGCGTAGTCGAGCACGCGTTCGCCGCTGATATCGAAGTACAGGGCGTTGATGGTGAAGTCGCGGCGCTGGGCATCACTCTCCTGGGTGCCGTAGACGTTGTCGCGCAGAATACGCCCGCTCTCGTTGCGCGAGGACAGATGGCTGTCTTCCTCGTCGTCGCCCTGCGGGTGATTGCTGCGGAAAGTGGCGACCTCGATGATCTCACGGCCGAAGTGCACATGGGCCAGCTTGAAGCGGCGGCCGATCACCCGGGCATTGCGGAACTCGGCGCGCACCTGTTCGGGGGTGGCGCTGGTGGCCACATCGAAGTCCTTGGGCTGTACGCCGATCAGCAGGTCGCGCACGCAACCGCCGACCAGGTAAGCCTGATAACCGGCCTTCTGCAGGCGATCCACCACGTTCACCGCGTTACGGCTGAACTGGCCGCGCTGCAGCGAATGCTGGCGGGGGCCCAGAACTTCTGGCGTGCTGCGAGGGCGAGCTTGGCGCTTGAGCGATAGCGGTGAACGGAGGGACTTGAACAGCTTTTTCAGCATGGGAGGCACTGTTTGCAGGGATAAGCGGCCGGAAACGCCGGTAACCGCACGATTGGCGCGGATTCTAGCATTGGCAAGGAGAATGGTGGAGAAGGCAGGCTGGGGAAGGGAAGAGAGGTAAAGCTACTGGGGGAGCCGAGGCTCCCCCCCAAATAGGTGCGTGCTTTGTTTTTATTATTGTGTCGGGCCTGTTGTTTTTGTTGTAGGCCCGTTTGAGGTATCCCAATTCGGGTACCAGGAGCAAACGGATTGCTTTGAATGCTGATATTGCCAAAATCTTTCCGTGATCCAACCAGTGCAGGCGCTGCTTTAGTGCAGTTTTTGTTGTTCTCGGCCTGGTCATGGGGCGAGCCCCAGAGGCAAATCTTTTCCAAAAGAATCAGTTAGCTGCGCCTCCGCGTTGTTGTTTTTGTTGTGCTAGAGCCGTTTCGTATTGTTTTTGTTATTGAGGTTTCAAGCGTTTTTATTGTTGTTGTGCCAGAGATAAAGCAGATGTCGTGCCAGTTTTTAAATTTACTTATTTTTCAATGAGTTATGTTTTTAGGCTTCAATCCTTGGGCACAAAAAAGCCGGGTTCTCGTTACCGATGAACCCGGCTTTGTTACGTGATGTTGATCTGGGGTAACAGCTGGGGAACCAAGTGGCTCCTCTCCTGTCGCCGACTCAGCCCGTGATGGCTCCCGATTTACGCCGGGGGATACCCAGGCGCTGGCGGCGCTCCCACAGGCACTTGCGGCTGATGCCGAGCTTGCGGGCCAGCTCTGTCTCGGTCATGTGGTCCTGATGCTCGAGCACGAAGTGCTGGAAGTAATCCTCCAGGGAAAGATCTTCGGTCGGTTCATGGTTGCTGGTGCTGGATGGCTGCTGAGGTTGCTCGGCGAAGTCATCGTTCAGGTCGTCCAGTTCAATATCGATGCCCAGTAGCTCGGCGGAGATATCGTTACCCTCGCAGAGGATCACCGAGCGCTCGATGGCATTCTCCAGCTCGCGCACGTTGCCCGGCCAGGGATAGTGTCGAATGGCCTGTTCCGCGTCATGGGCGAAACGCAGGCCCTGGCGCCCCATGCGCTCGGACTGCCGGATGAGAAAGGACTGGGCGATCTCCAGTACGTCGGCGCCGCGCTCGCGCAGCGGGGGTAGCTTGAGGGCGATGACGTGCAGGCGGTAATACAGGTCTTCGCGGAACTGGCCGGTCTTGGCCAGTGTCTTGAGGTCTCGGTGGGTGGCTGCGATCAGGCGCACGTCCACCTTCTGCGATTGCACCGAGCCCACTCGTCGGATCTCGCCCTCCTGCAATACGCGCAGCAGGCGAGCCTGAGCTTCCAGCGGCAGTTCGCCGATCTCGTCGAGGAACAGGGTGCCGCCGTCGGCGGCCTCCACTAGGCCGGCGCGGCCGGCACTGGCACCGGTGAAGGCGCCTTTTTCATGGCCGAACAGCTCGGATTCGATCAGGGTTTCCGGGATCGCCGCGCAGTTCACCGAGATCAGTGGTGCCTTGGCCCGTTTGGACAAGTTGTGCAGGGCGCGGGCGACCAGTTCCTTGCCGGTACCGGATTCGCCCTGCACCAGTACGTTGGAGTCGGTGGGGGCGACCTTGCGAATCTTGCCGTAGAGGTCCTGCATGGCAGCGCAGGAGCCGATGATGCCGATATCGCCCTCGGCGGCGGCACTGGCCTTGCCTGCGGACTTGCTCGGCGCCTCGCTGGGCGGATTGCGGCGTGCTTCCTGGTTGTCGCGCAGGATGCGGGCCACCGCCTGGAGCATCTCGTCATGGTCGAAGGGCTTGGCGATGTAGTCCACCGCGCCCATCTTCATCGAGTCGACCGCCGAACGCAGGCTGGCGTAGCTGGTCATGATCAGTACCGGGATGCCCTCGGCCAACTTGATCAGTTCGGTACCGGGGGCGCCGGGAAGGCGCAGGTCGCTGACGACCAGATCGAAGGACGGGATGCTGTAGCGCTCCTGGGCCTCCTGCACCGAACCGGCCTCGCTGACCTGATACTGGTTGCGTTCCAGCAGGCGGCGCAGGGCGGAGCGGATGATGGTTTCGTCTTCGACGATGAGGATATGCGGCATTGATTCTCTCTCGACGGTCTCCGAACCGCGTGGGGCACGCTGTACGGGCTCTCGGCGGTTCTAGGTCACTACTCAGGTCGCTACGGACGTCGCTTCGACATAACGCGGCAGGGTAACGCGGAATCGGGTTCCGCGCTGGCGTTCCGGGTCGGCCGGGCTGTCGATGGTGATCTGTCCATAATGCTCTTCCACGATCGAATAGACCAGCGCGAGCCCCAAACCGGTGCCCTTGCCTGGATCCTTGGTGGTGAAGAAGGGCTCGAACAGGCGGTCCATGATTGCCTGCGGAATGCCTGTGCCTTCGTCCTCGACTACCAGCTCGACACTCTGTTCGGTGGCCTCGCTGGTGACGCGGATCGCGCCACCGGACGGGGAGGCGTCACGGGCATTGGAAAGCAGATTGATCAGCACCTGGGCCAGGCGCTGGGGGTCGCCCTTGGCCAGGTGGTCGGGATCGCACAGATTGAAGAACTGCACTTCGGTGCTGTTGCGGTTCAGCGACAGCAGGCCGATGGCGTCCTGAGCCACGTCGGCCAGGCTCACCGGGTACTCGGCGCGCTGCTGCTGGCCGGCGTGGGCGAAGTTCATCAGTGACTGGACGATCCGCGAGATGCGCTTGGTCTGATCGATGATCTGCGTGCTCAGCTCGGCCACTTCCTCGTCATCCTCGCGTTCCTCGCGCAGGTTCTGCGCCAGGCAGGCGATGCCGGTGACCGGGTTGCCGATCTCGTGGGCCACGCCAGCGGCGAGGCGACCGATGCTGGCCAGGCGCTCGGAGTGCACCAGTTGATCTTCCAGCACGCGGGTTTCGGTGACGTCCTCGACCAATAGCACCAGGCCGGTATTGCCGGGCGCTAGGGGCTCGTCGATCGCGGCCTTGTGCAGGTTGAGCCAGCGCACTTCGCCATCCAGGGCCAGGTGCTGCTTGTGCTGGTGCTCTTCGTCCTGTTCGATGAAGTCCTGCAGCAGGCTGCGCCAGGGTTCCTCCAGGCTGGTCAGGCGCGAGCCGACCACCTGTTGTGCGCTGATGTCGGTCAGCTCCTCCATGGCGCGGTTCCACATCAACACTTCCTGGTCCTTGGCCAGCGAACACACGCCCATCGGCAGTTCCTGCAGCGTCTGGCGATGGAAGCGGCGCAGGGCGTCGAGCTCCGCAGCGAGGCCGGTGAGGCGCGACTGATAGTCCTCCAGCCGGCTCTCGATGAAGTGGATGTCCTCGCTGATGTAGGCTTCGCTGCCGGATTTGTAGGGCAGGAAGGTTTCCACCATGTCCTGGGCTACGCTGGGGCCCATCAGGCCCGACAGATTGGCCTCGACCCGATCACGCAGGCGGCGCAGGGCATAGGGGCGGCGCTCGTCGAACGGCAGATGCAGGTCGCGCAGCGCCCGCTCCACTTCCTTCTGCGCGGTGACGGCGCCGAGCGGCTTGGCCAGTTCGGCGGCGAACTCCTGGGGTGAACCCGCCAGCAGTTCGCGACGCTGTGGGCGGCGCACGTTGTCGACGGTGCAGGCCTCGGCCGCGCTCCTCTCTTCGTCACTGGCCTCGCTGAACAGCGACACCAGGGTGAATACCAGCACGTTGGCGGCCAGCGAGCCGACGGCGGCCAGGTGCCAGCTGTTCTCGTCGAGCACGTAGACGATGTCGAACCACGGCAGGTGCACGCCCTGCAGGTTGCTGACCAGTGGCACCAGCATGCTCACCGCCCAGACGACGATGCCGGCGAGGAGGCCTGCGATGAAGCCGCGATGGTTGGCCGTGGGCCAGTACAGCACCGAGAGCACGCCGGGGAGGAACTGCAGGGTGGCGACGAAGGCGACGATGCCGAGGTTGGCCAGGTCCTGTTCGGCGCCGAGCAATAAATAGAAGCCATAGGCCGCGGCGATGATGGCCAGGATCAGGCCGCGGCGCGTCCACTTCAGCCAGCGATAGATGTTGCCTTCGGCTGGCGGTTGGTAAAGCGGTAGCACCAGGTGGTTGAGGGCCATGCCAGACAGCGCCAGGGTGCTGACGATGATCAGCCCACTGGAGGCCGACAGGCCGCCGACGTAGGCCAGCAGCGCCAGCTCGCGATTACCCATGGCCAGGCCCAGGCCCAGGGTGAAGTACTCGGGGTTGGTGGTGGCGCCTATCTTCAGGCTGGCCCACAGCACCAATGGCACTGCCAGGCTCATCAGTAGCAGGAGCAGCGGCAGGCCCCAGCTGGCGCTGACGATGGCCCGCGGGTTGAGGTTCTCGGTGAAGGTCATGTGATACATGTGCGGCATGACGATGGCCGAGGCAAAGAACACCAGCAGCAGGGTCCGCCACGGCCCCTCCTGTAGCGGCGTGTGCAGGTCCGCCAGCGCGCTCTGGTTCTGCTGCAGCCATTGCTCCAGTTCGCCGGGACCTCCGAACACGCCGTAGAGGGCGTAGAGTCCGATGCCGCCAAGAGCGATCAGCTTGATCACCGATTCGAACGCGATGGCGAACACCAGCCCCTCGTGCTTCTCTCGGGTGGCGATGTGGCGCGCACCGAAGAGGATGGTGAAGAGGGTGATCAGGGCGCAGAAGCCAAGGGCGAAGCGGTCCTGCAGCGGCTCGCGGGTGAGGATGCCGATGGAGTCGGCCACTGCCTGGATCTGTAGTGCCAGTAGTGGAAGCAGGCCGATCAGCATGAACAGGGTCGTCAGCACTCCGGCCCAGGTACTGCGGAAGCGGAAAGCGAACAGATCGGCTAGCGACGACAACTGATAGGTACGGGTGATGCGCAGGATCGGGTAGAGCAGCACCGGCGCCAACAGGAAGGCCCCCGTGACGCCGAGATAGCTCGCGAGAAAGCCGAAACCATACTGGTAGGCCAGGCCGACCGTGCCGTAGAACGCCCAGGCGCTGGCATAGACGCCGAGCGACAGGGTGTAGACCAGCGGGTGGCGGATGACCCAGCGTGGGATCAGGCCGCGCTCGCTGATCCAGGCAACACCAAACAGCAACAACAGATAGCCGGAGCTGATTAGGATCAGCTGGCTGAGGTCAAAGCTCGTCGGCATCGCGCTGGCTCTGCAGGATTAGGGTGACGACGATAAGGATCAGCCATAGCAGGTAGGGTCGATACCAGGCGCCATTGGCGTCGATCCACCAGTCCATGATGGCGGGCGAGAACAGGTAGATGCCCACTACCAGGATCAGCACCAGTCGGTAGATATACATAGATCGGGTCCGAAGGGGATGGGCCGATGGTACGGGAGCTCACCGTGTCGGGGAAGTTCCCGGGTGTGTTTGGGATGGCCGGATATCGAAGGGTATGCAGCCAGGCAAACGGTTGTGCCAGTGTTGGCGCCTCAGCGAAGCTGGGCTTCGGCCAGTGTTCGGCAGCGAGGGATTCGTTCCGCCTCCCAATGGGCGATGCCCCACGCCAGCGCTTCTCTGGGAGTGATGTGCGCCAGTTCGGCGGGAGGTTGCTGGCCGAGTGCTCGCAGGGCACGGGTCAGCAAAGGGGATGCCTGGTCGGGTGGTAGCGGTGGGGAGCGGTAGCTCTTGCCCAGCTTATGGCCGTCGGGCTGAATGATCAGGGGGACGTGGAGGTAGCGCGGCTGAGGTAACCCCAGTAGATCCTGCAGATACAGCTGGCGCGGCGTGGAGTCGAGCAGGTCCGCGCCGCGAACTACGTCGGTCACTCCCTGCCAGGCATCATCCAGCACTACGGCCAGTTGATAGGCGAACAGGCCGTCGCGGCGCTGGATGACGAAGTCGCCCACCTCACGACCGAGATGCTGGCGAAACTCACCTTGCACGCGGTCGATGAAGCGATATTCCAGCGATGGCACTCGCAGGCGGATGGCGGCGCCATCGGCGCAATGGCCGGCGTCGCGGCAGGTACCGGGATAGATGCCGCCGGAACCCTCAAGCTGCTTGCGCGAGCAGATACAGGCATAGGCCATTCCCTGGCTGAACAGGCGCTCGATCAGCGCGGCGTATTCCGCGTGGCGTGCGCTCTGTCGTGCCAGCTCGCCATCCCACTCGAAACCATAAGCCTCCAGCGTGTGCAGAATGGCATCCTGCGCACCCTGGACTTCCCGCGGAGGGTCGAGGTCCTCCATGCGCAGAAGCCACTTGCCACCAATGCTGCGGGCGTCCAGGTAGGACGCTAGCGCTGCGACTAGCGAGCCGAAATGCAGGTATCCGCTGGGAGTAGGCGCGAAGCGCCCTATATAGGAGGCGTCTTTCATGAGCGCGAAGCTGTGTTGCTATCCACCTTGGTGCGCCGATACCGGAGCGATGGGGCGCCAAAAATGAAACGGGGCGCCTTGGCGCCCCGTTCGGAATCAGGAACCGAGTTGCTTTTCCTTGATTTCCGCCAGCGTCTTGCAGTCGATGCACAGGGTCGCGGTCGGGCGGGCCTCCAAGCGGCGAATGCCGATCTCGACACCGCAGGAGTCACACCAGCCGTACTCGTTGTCCTCGATCAGCTGCAGTGTCTCGTCGATCTTCTTGATCAGCTTGCGCTCGCGGTCGCGAGCTCGCAGTTCCAGGCTGAATTCTTCTTCCTGGCTGGCACGATCTGCCGGATCGGGGAAGTTGGCTGCTTCGTCCTGCATGTGGTGCACAGTGCGATCCACTTCCTGCATCAGCTCCAGCTTCCACTTGTTGAGGATGCCGGTGAAGTGAGCCCGCATCGGCTCGCTCATGTATTCCTCGCCCTTCTTCTCTTTGTAGGGCTCGAAGCCACGAACTAGCTGGCTGTTGTCTTTCGCTTTTGTGGGCATGGATGACCGCCTCTCACTCTCTCTGATCCATTGCGCAGGATCGGTTCCTTTGCCGGCAAATGGCGCCGGGCCTGCGGCTGCAAGCCGGCGAACTTACCAGATCGATTCGGGCGATGCTACTCCCGGTTGTCTCGCGTCTTACAAGCCGTTCGGGCAGTTGGTTAGAATCTCCCCTTTTGTTCAATAAAGGAAGGCCGATGGCCCAGCCCTTCAGTGCGCGTAGTCGCGCCATAGAACCTTTCCACGTCATGGCGCTGCTGGCGCGTGCCAACGAACTGCAGGCCGCCGGCCACGACGTGATCCATCTGGAGATCGGCGAGCCCGACTTCACCACTGCCGAGCCGATTATCCGTGCCGGCCAGGCAGCATTGGCCGCCGGGCACACCCGCTACACTGCTGCGCGCGGCATCCCGCAGTTGCGTCAGGCCATCTCGGGTTTTTACGCCAGCCGCTATGGTGTGGATATCGACCCCGAACGCATCCTGATTACTCCCGGCGGTTCCGGGGCGCTGTTGCTGGCCTCCAGCCTGCTGGTCGATCCAGGGAAACACTGGCTGCTGGCCGATCCCGGCTACCCATGCAATCGGCACTTCCTGCGCCTGGTGGAAGGCGCTGCGCAGCTGGTGCCGGTCGGCCCCGAAAGTCGCTACCAGCTCACTCCGCAACTGGTCGAGCGGCACTGGGATGGCGACAGCGTCGGCGCCCTGGTCGCCTCGCCGGCCAACCCCACCGGTACCCTGCTGCACCTGGACGAGCTGGCTGCGCTGTCGAGTACGCTCAAGCAGCGTGGTGGTCATCTGGTGGTGGATGAGATCTACCATGGCCTGACCTATGGCACCGAAGCGGCCAGCGTGTTGGAAGTGGACGATGACGCCTTTGTCCTCAACAGTTTTTCCAAGTATTTCGGCATGACCGGCTGGCGCCTGGGATGGCTGGTGGCGCCGCCGAGCGCGGTGCCGGAGCTGGAGAAACTGGCGCAGAACCTCTATATCAGCGCGCCCTCCATGGCCCAGCATGCCGCTCTTGCCTGCTTCGAGCCGGCCACCCTGGCGATCTTCGAAGAGCGGCGCCACGAGTTCCAGCGACGTCGCGACTATCTGCTGCCGGCCCTGCGCGAACTGGGCTTCGGCATTGCCGTGGAGCCGGAAGGCGCCTTCTATTTATATGCCGACATCTCGGCCTTTGGTGGTGATGCCTTCGCCTTCTGCCGGCACTTCATCGAGACCGAGCTCGTCGCGTTCACGCCGGGGCTGGACTTCGGCCGCCATCTGGCCGGCCATCACGTGCGCTTCGCCTATACGCAGAGCATCGAGCGCCTGGAACAAGCCGTCGAGCGTATTGCCCGTGGCCTGAAGACCTGGAACCCCGATGCGCTTTGATCCGCCACTCGAGGAGGGGCGTCTGCTGCGGCGCTACAAACGCTTCCTGGCCGATATCGAAACGAGCAGCGGTGAGGCGCTGACCATCCACTGCCCGAATACCGGCTCCATGCTCAACTGCCTGGTGCCCGGTGGCCGTGTCTGGTTCAGCCGCTCCAACGACCCCAAGCGCAAGCTCCCGGGCACCTGGGAACTTGGCGAGACGACGCATGGTCGCCTCGCGTGCCTCAATACCGGACGTGCCAACGCACTGGTGGAGGAGGCGTTGCATGCCGGCATCATCACCGAGCTCGTCGGCTTCAGTGGCCTTAAGCGCGAGGTAGCCTACGGCACCGAGGGCAGTCGGGCGGATTTTCGGCTGGACTATGCCGCGGGCTCGGTCATGGTCGAGGTCAAGAGCGTCACCCTCGGGTTCTCCGATTCGGCAACCGCTGCCTTCCCCGATGCGGTGACCGAACGCGGTGCCAAGCACCTGCGCGAACTGACCACCTTGGCTCGGAACGGTGCCCGTGCGGTTTTGCTGTATTGCGTGAATCTGAGCGGAATCGATTCGGTACGTTCGGCTGCGGAAATCGACCCGGCGTATGCAGCGGCCTTGAAGACGGCGATAGCCGAGGGGGTCGAACTACTGGCCTATGGGGTCGACATCAGCCCGAGCGAAGTTCGTCTCATGCGCCGGCTGGCCGTGCAGATCTGATCCATCCTGCTCTTCGTCAGCGCAGTGGCAACTCCGCCCACAGGCCGTCGGCATCCTCCCGGCAGGGAAGTGCACGTAGCGATTGTCCGGAGCAGGGCCCCGCCACGCACTCGCCACTCTCGATCAGGAACAGCGCACCGTGGTGGGCGCAGCGAAGCAGGCTGCCGCTGTCGTCCAGGAAGTCGTCTTCCCGCCATTCCAGCGCCAGGCCGCGATGAGGGCAGTGGTTCAGGTAGACATAGGGTCTGCCATCGCGGCGTACCGCCAGCAGCCTGCGGTTCTGGATGGAAAAGCCTCGGCTGCAGCCTTCGGTCAGCTCCTGGGGGGCGCACAGTCGGATCATCGGCATCTCCACACGGGGCGGCGATTATCGCCCAGGCGCCGGAGCCTGTCGCTCTTCAGGCGTCGGGAGGTGTCGTGCCGGCTGCGGCCATCGGTGTGCGATCGGGGCGCGACCAGATCCACAGGTTGCCGATGGCCATGCCGGCGATGACCGCATAGAGCCAGTAGCCATGTGGCAGGGTGGTGAGCATGACCAGCAGCGCCACGAGCATCGACAGGCTGGCGGCAACCTTGGCTTGCCGTGCAATGGCACGCCCGTTGCGCCAGTTGGAGAGGATCGGGCCGAACAGGCGGTGATTCTCCAGCCATCGACTCAGGCGGGGCGAGCTACGGGAGGCAGCCCAGGCCGCGAGCAGCACGAATTCCGTGGTCGGCAGCCCAGGCACTACCAACCCGATCAAGCCTACGCCCAGCGAGGCATAGGCGAGCAGGGCATACAGCAACCGGACCAGAGGAGAGCGAGGCATGGAGCTCAGGCGGCCAGGGCCTGCGCATAACTGTGCTGCAGGAGCACCGTGAAGCGCTCGAACGCCGCCAGGGCACCCGCTTCCGCCTGCCGGTCTTCCTCATCGGAGAGCTGTAGGTCGTCCAGTGTCTGGGTGAATAGCTTCCAGCCAGCCGCACGGCCACCCTCTGGTTCGCCCAGGTGACGGGCGCCGAATGTCTCGTTCAGGCCCAGTGCGGCGACACGCTTGATCAGAAAGGCGGCGCCGAGCTTGGAACCCTCGGACACGAATAGCCAGCCAAGCGCTTCGGCACGCGAGAGCTCTGCCGGAGCACCCGGTATCGCCTTCGGCAGGGCGGCGCCCAGGTCACCCAGGTCGGCTTGAGCCTGACGGGCGCGACAGCGCGCGGCGAGGTCGGGGAAGATGGCGATCAGTTCGGCGTCCTGATAGAGCGCCTGCAACTCGGACTGGAACAGATACTGTGCCTGCACGAAGGGCGTGAAGTTCTCGCGGCTGCTGAATGGGTCATGCGCCTTGACGGCGCTGTCGAGGCGCTCGTGCGGGGCGTGAGTGGCCTGATTGAGGCGCTGGGAGCGCAGCGTGCTCATGGTGATGTCCTTTAGATAGGGTGTCAGTGAGACGAGACGAATGAAGCGTTGGAACGCGTAAAACTGCCCTTCCACGCCAGTCAGTGGTGCTGGCGGATGGGAGGGCAGTTCGGGTATGGGTCAGATGTCCCAGACCAGGTTGATGGCGAAGTTGCGACCCGGCTGTGTCAGGCGTTCGAGGTTGGCCGGTGCTGTGACAGCCGCCTCGCCCAGCCCGCTTTCGCCAACGCTGGCGTAGCCGCGTACGTCGTCCCACAGCCAGTACTTCTTGTCGGTCAGGTTGTAGATGCCGGCGTTGACCGTCAGGTCGTCGGTGATCTGGTAATAGCCGGTGAGATCGAGGATGCCGAAGCCGGGGCTGGCGAACTGGCGGCTGGTGCCGTCCGGCGCATTGAAACTGGTGTTGTCGATGCGCGTCTTGCGCTTGACCACTGTCCAGTTCAGCAGGCCGCCGAAGCGCTCCTGTTCGTATCCGAGGCCGAACACGCCGGTCAGCGGGTTGACGCTGTTCAGCGGTTCGCCGTTGTCGTCGTTGCGCCCCCGGGCATAGGCGATCATCCCCTGAGCGTACATGCCCGGCAGGGCTCCGAAGCTGTCGAGGTTCAGGCGGCCCTTGGCTTCGATGCCACGGATACTGGCATGACGGATATTACGGCTCTGGAACTCGAGGTTGCCGGAGTTGGGCTGTAGCTGGTCCTCGTCGATGAAGTCACGGTACTCGTTGTAGAACGCGGTTAGGCCGAAGTTGCCCGATTCGAAATTGCCACGCAGGCCGGTTTCCAGGCCGCGGCTCTTTTCCGGCTCCAGATCAGGATTGGGCTCGACGGTGTAGCCTCCCGCCAGGTTCTCGAAGCGGCCGTACAGGGCCTTCGCGGTTGGCGTGCGGAAGCCTTCGGCATACTGGCCGAACCAGGTGTAGTGGTCGTCGAAGCTGTAGGTCACGCCGAGCTTGGGTGATACCCGGTGCCAGGTCTTGTCGTCATCGTTGTAGCCGGTGACGTCGGTGCCGTTGATGTTGGCCAGGAATTCGTCGGTCAGCTCCGGGCTCAGGCGGGTGTAGTCATAGCGAACGCCCGGCAGGAAGGTCCACTGGTTCCATCGAATCTCGTCCTGCAGGTACAGGCCGTAGGAGTGGATGGTCGGGTCGGGGAAGTCGCTCTGCGTGGCGATGGTGTCGGCAGCATTGGTGCTGATCGCGCCGATCGTCGGGCAGGCGGCGCTCAGCACGCGCAGGCAGACGCCCTTGCCGGAACGTTGGCCGGTGACTTCCTGGCGCTTGATGTTGAGGCCATAGGTCAGCAGGTGATCGGTCGCGCCGATGGCGAATGCCTTGTCCAGCTGGGCGTCGAGCACCCACTGGCGATCCTTGTAGTAGGTGTCGCGGTAGCGCATCACGTCGCGGCTGACGGCGCCAGTGAAGGGATTGCCCGGTACGTAGCGTTCCTGTGTGCTCTGGTCGGTCTTGGCAATCTGGTAGTTCAGGCTCCACTTCAGATTGTCGACCAGCAGGCTGTCCAGCGCGAGGCGATGCTCCAGGCCGAAACGTTCCCGGGTGATGGTGTCGTTGCCGCTGCGATCGCGATAGTAGCCGGAGCCTACACCGGGGGTCGGGGCGTTGAACGGTCCGCCCACCGCGCTCAGTTGGTCGGTGTCGCGGTCGTCCTTGTACTTCTCGTAGGTCAGTTGCAGACGGTCGCTGTCGTTGTAATTCCAGCCCAGCTTGGCCAGCAGGTTGGTGGTGCGTACGTCCTCGGGGTTGGCTTCGGTGCGGCCTAGCCCGGTGCTGCCGGTATTGCCGTAGGACTCGGTCTCGTGACCGTTGCGCTGAGAGAGGTGCAGCAGGGCGTCGAAGGCGTCGTGACGGCCCGCCACGGTGCCCGAGGTGAGCCAGCTGTCGTCGGCGGAGCTGTAGCCGCTCTTGAGGCGCGCACCGACATCACGGCCTTCGTCGAGAATGTCGTCCGCGTCCAGGGTGAAATAGCTGACCGCGCCGCCGATGGCGTTGCTGCCATACAGGGCGGAGGCCGGGCCGCGAAGAATCTCCACGCGCTTGACGATCTCCGGGTCGACATAGTTCCGGTGGGTTTGCGCATAAGGGCCGTAGAAGAAGCTGCTGGGGATTTCCACCCCGTCCACCTGGGTCAGCACCCGGTCGCCATCGATACCGCGAATGTTGTAGCCGGTGGTGCCTGCACGCTGGCCGGCTCCGCCCACGGACACGCCGGGCTCGTCGCGCACCAGTTGGCGGATGTTGTTGACGTTGTTGCGGTCGAGTTCGGTGCGGCCGCGGACACTGACGGTGTTCGGCACATCATCGACGTTCTGGGAGCGGCGGGTAGCTGTGATGGTCTGCGGTTGCAGCTCCATGGCCCTTGAGTGTGCGGCGCGCTGTAGCACGACGTTGTTCGGCCCCACCTGCACGAACACCAGCCCACTGCCTCCCAGCAGACGGCGCAGTGCCTGCTCTGCGGAGAGGCTGCCGGAGACGCCAGGCGACTGGATGTTCTCGGCCAGCTCCGCCTGCAGGCCGATCTGCCAGCCGGTGACTTCGCTGAATGCGTTGAGTGCGGAGCTCAGTGGCTGACGCGCGATATCGAAGCGGAAGCCGGCCTGGGAGTGAGCGCTCACCTCGGCCGCCAGGGCCATGCCGGTGGGCGCTGAGGCCAGGGCGACGGACAGTGCCAGCAGGGACATGGCGCGTAGCGGGAGATCGGCTGGGGTACGCAGGCGATCGAGGGTGGAGCGTCGGGAGGAGGCGTTCATCGGAGCTCTCTTCTGGTCAGTATTCGTCATTTAAATGCGAATTAATAGCATTGGCATTTGACGAAACGAACGAGTTCGCCGGATCGCGTAAAAAAACTTTCGGCCCAGAAAAATCTGGCTGATGGAGTAGGTGCAGGGGAAGCACACAGCCGTATCGTCTGGACCAGACTTCGGCGGCAGGGGTGGCGCGGCGTGGGGTGTGTGCGGCTCAGTCGAGGATCAGCACGTGAGGCAGCTCGTGCAGGCGAGAGGAGGTCACCTGGGCAAGCGAGCGCATCGCACCGAGCGGATCGTCCAGGCGGTAGTTGCCGGTAACATTGAGCCCGGCCAGACGCTCGTCGGTACTGATGATCCAGCCGGGGTAGTAGCGGCGAAGCTCGGCGAGCACCTCGCCCAGCGGGCAGTTGTCGAATACCAGACGGCCCTGCACCCAGGCCAGGTGTGGCTGGCTACTGGCTGTGTGTGTGCGCGTGCCGAATCCATCGGGGCCGACGCGGATGCTGTCGCCGGCACCCAGGACCACGCTGGAGTCGTTACGTCGGGTACGCAGGTCCACCTCGCCCCGTTCCACGCTGACTTCCGCCTCTTCGTTCAGGTAGCGCACGGCAAAAGCGGTGCCGCGAACGCTGACCTGCACCGGCCCCGCATCCACCTCGAAAGGGCGGCTGCGATCATGGGCGACGTCGAAATAGGCTTCGCCGTAGAGCAGGCGCGTCGTGCGCCGATAGTCATCCATACGGCTGGCCAGGGCGGTATCGGTGTTCAGCAGGACGCGTGAGCCATCCGCCAGCTGCAATTGCTGGCGCTGACCGACGGATGTCACATGATCGGCCTGCAGGCGTTGCGGGATGTCGCTCTGCAACACGGCGGCGACGGCGATCAGCAGTCCTGCTGCAGAGGCCGCCGCTCGCCGGGCGAGGCGCCGTCGCTGGCGGTGTCGGTGGTTAGCCTGATGCTGCAGACCCTCGGCGGCCACATCGAGCAGTGGCGATCCCCACAACTGGCTGGCTCGCCGGTAGGCGCGCTCGTTCTCCTGGCTGGCCTGCAGCCAGGCCTCGAATGCTCTGCGGGTGTCCTCGTCGGCATCCTCCAGTCGAATCAGCCAGTCCAGCGCTTCGGAAAGACGCTGTGCATCGGCTGTCGTTGTCTGGGATGAAGCGGTCACGCGTGAATCCTCGGGGCGAGAGCGCTCATTGTCGTCCAGGCCCCGATGGATGGATAGCCCATCACGTCGATTCTTCCAGGCGATCCAGGACGTCGATGCAGATGGCCATGATCAGCTTCAGTTCCTTCTGCACCGTGCTCGCCGATACGCCCAGTTGATCGGCGATCTCGGCGTAGCCACATCCGTTTAGGCGGCTGAGGATGAATATCTGCTGCTGGCGCGGAGTCAGTCGCTCCACCGCGGATCCCAGCCTTTCGAGCAGTTGCTCGGCATGCAGGCCCTCCTCGGCGGACGGCGCATTCGATGGTACGGCCTGCAGCTCCTCGTCCGAGATGTCATCCAACAGAGTGCGAGATTGCATACGCAGGCGTCGCAGGTGATCGAGAGCGAGGTTGCGCCCGGTCTGGAACAGGAACGGCTCCAGGTGTTCCACCTTGCGCTGCAGCAGCGTACGAGCAACGCGCAGATAGGTTTCCTGAACGAGCTCTTCGGCGATGCTCGGGTTCTTGACCATTCTGGCGAGTGTCCGCAGCAGGGGAGTGCGCTGGGCGAGAAACACCGTATCGAGGTTGGAACTGCTCACAAGATATCCATCTCGCACAAAATGATAATTATTATTATTCAGTGGGTGGCGCGGGCACAACCCCGCGTGCTTGGCGTGCTCGATCGTCCGCATGGATCGTCATTGGATAAATTCTCTTATGAGAATGCTTCTCATGATTATGGGTTTTTTGGATTCGCTGGGATAACCTGCGCAGCGCCTTATGCATCCGAAATACCTTGGTGCGGAAGCACATTCGACAGCCTGGCGAGCAAAGCCATGACCGCCTCATCCACGCTGCACTGCCGCTGGCGACATCTGCCCGAGGGGCAGTCCGGGCTGTTCGAGGCTGTTGCCGCGTGCGGGGTGCCGAAGCGTACGGACTGGTGTGGCTGGTCGAAATTTCCCTGGCTCTGGAGGCCTGAGATGCGTCTGATAAAAGCCGTTCTACTGAGCAGCAGCATGCTGTTCAGCCATGCCGCCGCGGCCAATGACCTGCCCCAGCGCTGGGTCAGCTCCGGCGGTTCGCTGAGCGAATGGGTCGTCGCATTGGGTGGCGAGAGCCGTCTGGTGGGCGTTGACACCACCAGCCAGCGCGCCTTGTCCGCGGAGGGCGTGCTCTCTCTGCATCCGGACATCCTGATTGGCAGCGAGGAGATGGGGCCGCCACCCGTGATCGCGCAGATTCGTGCGGCCGGGATCCGTATCGAAACGCTGCCTGCCACCCCCGACCAGGCGGTACTGGAGCGCAATGTGCTGCGCATCGGCGAGTTGCTGGGCGAGCCAGTGCGAGCCCAGCAACTGATCTCCACCTATCGCCAGCGTCTGCAGCGGCAGGCCGCATGGGTTTCCCAGGCCAGGAGCCATCAGGCGCCGCCGCGCGTACTCATGCTCCTGGGGCATGCCGGTAGCAATACGATGGCGGCGGGCAAGGACAGTCTGGCGGTCTGGCTGATCGAGCAGGCGGGTGGCGAGAGCCGTACCGATCATTCCGGCTACAAATCGATTTCCAGTGAGGCTCTCCTAGCCATGGATCCGCAGGTCATCATCTTCGCGGACCGCGCATTGCAGGGAGAGGCCGCGCGCCAGGCCCTGGTGCACCAGAACCCGGTGATCATGCAGACCAGCGCCGGGCGAGAGGGGCGCCTGCTGGGCCTGGATCCGACCCTGCTGGTCGGTGGTCTCGGCCCGCGACTGCCGGAAAGCCTGGCCGAGCTGTCGGCAGCCTTTTATCCTGCGCAAAAGGCCCTGATTGTCGAGGATCGATGAACCCGCTGTTACGACCTCGCCCATTGCTGCTGGCTCTGGGCGCTATGCTCCTGCTCTCGTTCTGGCTGTCGCTGGCCCTGGGGCCGATCCGTCTTCCCCTGGGCGATACCCTGATGGCGGCACTGCGCCTGTTCGGTCTCCCGGTCGAGGCCCGGGGGCTGGAGCAGGCCGAGCTTATCGTCGGGCAGATACGATTGCCGCGAAGTTTGCTCGGGCTGAGCGTCGGTGCTGCGCTTGCGTTGTCCGGCGTGGCGATGCAGGGCCTGTTTCGTAACCCCTTGGCCGACCCCGGCCTAGTGGGCGTGTCTGGCGGTGCGGCGCTGGGCGCTGCCGTGGCCATCGTTGGTGGCAGCATGGTCGGAGGCCTGTCGCCAGCCTGGGCGCCCTATCTGCTTTCCCTCTGTGCCTTCATGGGTGGCCTGGCGGTGACTGCCGTGGTCTATCGCTTCGGGCGTCGCGATGGCCAGACCAACGTCGCGACCATGCTGCTGGCGGGCGTCGCGCTCACTGCCATGTCCGGCGCGGGCGTCGGCCTGTTCACCTACCTGGCGGATGACGCCACCCTGCGCAGCCTGACGTTCTGGAATCTCGGCAGCCTCAACGGTGCCAGTTACCCGCGCCTGTGGCCGCTGCTGCTGGTGGCCGCTGGCGTGGCGCTCTGGCTGCCGCGTCGGGCATCGGCGCTCAATGCGTTGCTGCTGGGCGAGTCGGAGGCGCGCCACCTGGGGTTCGATGTGGAACGCCTGAAGCGCGAGCTGGTGCTGTGCACGGCGCTGGGCGTCGGCGCCGCCGTCGCGGCAGCTGGGCTGATCGGTTTCATCGGCCTGGTGGTGCCGCACCTGATGCGCCTGCTGGTCGGGCCGGATCATCGCGTGCTGCTACCGGCATCGCTGCTGGCTGGTGCGAGCCTGTTGCTGCTGGCCGATCTGCTGGCCCGGCTGGTGCTTGCCCCGGCCGAGCTGCCAATCGGTATCGTCACGGCGCTGATCGGTGCGCCGTTCTTCCTCTACCTGCTGGTACGGGGGAAAGCCTGATGCTGCAGGCGAGTGGGCTTGGCGTACGCCGTGGAGGGGCGCTGGTGCTGGATGAGGTCGATCTAGCCCTCAGGCCCGGTGAGGTTCTGGGTGTGCTCGGGCCCAATGGTGCGGGCAAGAGTACCCTGCTCGACGCCCTGTGCGGCGAGCTGATCCCGGCATCCGGAGATGTCCGTCTGGATGGTCGTCTCCTCGGCGACTGGCCCGTTCAGGAGCGCGCGCGGCGCCTGGCCGTGCTGCCGCAGAGTTCGAGTTTGAGTTTTGCCTTTGCGGTGGTCGACGTGGTCGCCATGGGGCGCCTGCCGCACGCCAGTGGCAGATTGCGTGACAGAGAGATCGTCGATGCTGCGCTGCATGCTGCGGATGCCGGTCATTTGCGTGAGCGCAGCTACCTGGCGCTGTCCGGCGGTGAGCGTCAGCGCGTGCATCTGGCCAGAGTGCTGGCGCAGCTGTGGCCGGGCGGCGAAGGGCAGGCACTGCTGCTGGACGAGCCGACCTCCGCCCTCGACCCGCTTCACCAGCACACCACACTACAGGCCGTACGAGACTTCGCGAGCCAGGGAGCGGCGGTGCTGGTCATACTGCACGACCTCAATCTGGCCGCCCGCTACTGTGACCGCATCTTGCTGCTGCGGCAGGGCAAGCCCCATGCCCTGGGCAGTCCCTCTGAGGTTCTACAGGACAGGCCGCTATACGAAGTGTTCGGTCTCGAGGTCTTGGTCCAGCGCCACCCAGAGCGCGGCCATCCGTTGATCATTGCACGCTGAGTCCAGCGAGAGACGCCCATGCGAATGTTTCTCCTCTGCTGTCTTTCCCTCCTGGCTGCCTGCCAGGCCCGTGGCGTGCTGCCACCACCGGCTCCCATCGCCCCCGAGGGGCGTGACCATGCCCAACTGGGCCAGATCATCGAGCTGGCCAGCGGTGACCGGCTCGAACCCGGGCAACTGGTCGAACGCCTGGCCAGCGCTCAGCGCGTGCTGGTCGGCGAGCAGCACGACAACCCAGACCATCACGCCCTGCAGCTGTGGTTGTTGCGAGAGCTGGCGGTACGCCGTCCGCAGGGCAGCGTTCTGATGGAGATGATCGGGCCCGGTCAGCAGGCTGCGGTCGATCAGGCGCAGGCGGATACCCGTGCGGGGCGCCCCCCGGCGGATGCCTATGCGGCTCTGGACTGGCAGGCGGGCTGGGATTGGGGATTGTACGGTGCCCTGGTCGGTTACCAGCTGCGCCAGCCATCCCCCTTGCTGTCGGCCAATCTGGATCGAGCCGAGATCATGCAGATCTACCGGCAGCGGCCCAGGCTGGAGGGGCAGGCCTCCACGGCATCGGCGGTCCAGCAGAAGCTGGAGCAGGACATCCGCGCATCACACTGCGGCCTGCTCCCAGATAGCCAGATTCCCGCGATGCTTGCGGTGCAGCAGCAGCGCGACCGGCACATGGCCGAACGCCTGGCTGCCGCACCGCAGCCTTCCCTGCTGCTGGCGGGCGCTTTTCATGTTCGCCGGGATCTGGGCGTGCCCCTGCACCTGAGCGATCTGGGCTTGGCGAGCGGCAACGCCGTGCTGGTGTTTGCAGAGGTCGGTAGCGAGCCTGAGCCCGGTAGTGCCGACTATGTCTGGCATACAGCGGCCAACCCTGCAAAAGATCACTGCGCCGAATTGCGTCGCTAGCTCCGACACGGGCCGTCGAGGCAGGACGAGCGGGCAGGCCTAGGAGGCTTTCAATATGCCCGTGCTAACGGGCGTCTATATGCTTATGTAAATTTCGTATTTGTTTTTGAATTCTTATATCCATTATTTTCTCGTCACAGCTTGTTATGACAAGTAGAGATTAGAGACGAGAACATGGCCGAACTGCTTCCCCTGTCCCCCGTGCCGCTGTACAGCCAGCTCAAGGAGCTGCTGCGTGGGCGCATCCTCGACGGTACCTATCCGCCGCACAGCCGCATGCCTTCGGAGAGTGAGCTGGGCCAGGCGTTTGGCGTCAGCCGCATCACCGTGCGCCAGGCGCTGGGGGACCTGCAGAAGGAAGGGCTGATCTTCAAGATCCACGGCAAGGGCACCTTCGTCGCCAAGCCCAAGGCGTTCCAGAACGTCAGCACTCTGCAGGGCCTGGCCGAGTCCATGTCGCAGATGGGCTACGAGGTGATCAACCGCCTGCACAGCCTCAAGCATCTACCGGCCAGCGCTCGTGTCGCCGAGCGCCTGGGGCTGGAGGAGGGCGCGCCGGTGACCGAGATCAAGCGCGTACGCCTGGTCAATCGTGAGCCGGTATCGCTGGAAGTCACCTACGTGCCGCGCACCGTCGGCGAGAAGCTGGAGAAGGCCGATCTGGTGGCGCGCGACATCTTCCTGATCATCGAGAACGACTGCGGCATCGCCCTCGGCCATGCCGATCTGGCCATCGACGCGGTGCTGGCTGACGCCGACCTGACCCGCGCGCTGAACGTGGAGGAGGGCGCGCCGATCATGCGTATCGAGCGTCTGACCCACGCCGCCGACGGCACACCGTTGGACTTCGAATACCTCTATTACCGCGGTGACGCCTTCCAGTACCGCCTGCGCATCGACCGCCAGAAGGGCTCCCACGCATGAACACCATCGAACGCGAATACGACCTGGTGGTGATCGGCGGCGGCACCGCCGGCCCGATGGCGGCGATCAAGGCCAAGGAGGCCAACCGCGAGCTGCGCGTGCTGCTGCTGGACAAGGCCAACGTCAAGCGCAGCGGCGCCATCAGCATGGGCATGGACGGCCTGAACAACGCGGTGATCCCCGGCCACGCCACGCCGGAGCAGTACACCAAGGAAATCACCATCGCCAACGACGGCATCGTCAATCAGGCGGCGGTGTACGCCTACGCCACCAAGAGCTTCGAGACCATCGAGCAGCTCGACCGCTGGGGCGTGAAGTTCGAGAAGGACGAGACCGGCGACTACGCGGTGAAGAAGGTCCACCACATGGGCGCCTACGTGCTGCCGATGCCCGAGGGGCACGACATCAAGAAGGTGCTGTACCGCCAGCTCAAGCGCGCACGGGTGGAGATCACCAACCGGGTCATCGCTACCCGCCTGCTGACCGACGCCGAGGGCGCGGTGAACGGGGTGATGGGCTTCGATTGCCGCACGGCGGACTTCCACCTGATCCGCGCCAAGGCCGTGGTGCTCGCCTGCGGTGCCGCCGGGCGCCTGGGCCTGCCGGCCTCGGGCTACCTGATGGGCACCTACGAGAACCCGACCAATGCCGGCGACGGTTACGCCATGGCTTACCACGCTGGCGCCGAGCTGGCGAACCTGGAGTGCTTCCAGATCAACCCGCTGATCAAGGACTACAACGGCCCGGCCTGCGCCTACGTCACCGGCCCGCTGGGCGGCTACACCGCCAACAACAAGGGCGAGCGCTTCATCGAGTGCGACTACTGGTCCGGGCAGATGATGTGGGAGTTCCACCAGGAGCTGGAGGGCGGCAACGGCCCGGTGTTCCTCAAGCTCGACCACCTGGCCGAGGAAACCATCCAGAACATCGAGGAAATCCTGCACAGCAACGAGCGCCCCAGTCGCGGCCAGTTCCACGCCAACCGTGGCACCGACTACCGCACCGGCATGGTCGAGATGCACATCTCCGAGATCGGCTTCTGCTCTGGCCACAGTGCCTCGGGTGTGTGGGTCAACGAGAAGGCCGAGACCAGCGTGAAGGGCCTGTACTCGGCCGGCGACATGGCCGCCGTGCCGCACAACTACATGCTCGGCGCCTTCACCTATGGCTGGTTCGCCGGGGTCAACGCCGCCGAGTACATCGCCGGGCGTGACTTCACCGAGGTCGACGCGCAGCAGGTCGAGCGCGAGCAGGCGCGGGTCTATGCGCCGCTCAACCGTGAGCACGGCCTGCCGCCAGCCCAGGTCGAGTACAAGCTGCGGCGCATGGTCAACGACTACCTGCAGCCGCCCAAGGTGACCAAGAAAATGGAGATCGGCCTGACCCGTTTCGCCGATATCCAGCGCGACCTCGACCAACTCAAGGCCAACAACCCGCACGAGCTGATGCGCGCCCTGGAAGTCAGCGTGATCCGCGACTGCGCCGAGATGGCCGCACGCGCCTCGCTGTTCCGCGCCGAGAGCCGCTGGGGCCTGTACCACCACCGTGTCGACCACCCGCAGCGCAACGATGTCGAGTGGTTCGCCCACTGCCACCTGAAGAAGGGTGAGGTCGGCGAGATGACCAGTTTCAAGAAGCCGGTGGAGCCGTACCTGATCCCGCTGGATGACGAGGAGCAGCACGCCTATGAGCGCCTGCGGGTGCGTAGCGACGCCGCCTGACCACAACACCGCGTGCAAGGCCCCGAGCAGGGGCCACAGAAACGAGAGAGCCACAGGCTCCGAGGAACCGTGACATGGCCTACCAGCCCCAGGAAATCTTCTTTCGCAGCAATGCGCCGGTGACCATCGACGAGGACAAGTGCATCGCCCACAAGGGCTGCACCGTGTGCGTCGAGGTCTGCCCGATGGACCTGCTGGCGATCAACCCGGCGACGCAAAAGGCCTACATGGCCTTCGACGAGTGCTGGTATTGCATGCCCTGCGAGAAGGACTGTCCGACCGGCGCGGTTAAGGTGGAAATCCCTTATCTGCTGCGCTGAGTTCTTCCTTCTCCCCTCGGGAGAAGGTGCCCGAAGGGCGGATGAGGGAGGCCGAGTCGCCTGGAACACCCTCACCCCAACCCTCTCCCAAGGGGAGAGGGAGCGAAAACGCTACCCGGCCCACCGCCGGACGCCTGATGCACCAACCCCTCGTTTCCCACCAGCCGACCGACTGGCGGAGACGATTCCAATACTCATGATTCGAGGGGAAACACCCATGCGCTTGCGTACCACCCTGGCCGGCCTCGCCCTGGCCATCGCCACCGTTCACGCCCAGGCCGAGACCATCCGCGTCGCCATCGGCACCCAGGACACCACCATCAACTGCGCCACCGGCGGCCTGCTCATCCGCGAGCTAGGCCTGCTCGACAAGTACCTGCCGAAGGATGGCAAGTACCAGGACGTGAAGTACGAGATCGAGTGGAAGAACTTCACCAGCGGCGCGCCGCTGACCAACGAGATGGTCGCGGGCAAGCTGGACTTCGGCGCCATGGCCGACTTCCCCGGCTCGTTCAACGGCGTCGCCCACCTCGATGCCGGCAAGCGCAGCCTGTTCCTCAGTGTGCTGTCCGGCAGCACCCGTGGCAGCGGCAACGGCATCGTAGTGCCGGCGGCCTCCAGCGTGCAGTCGCTGGCCGAGCTGAAGGGCAAGACCATCTCCGTGCCATTCGCCTCCACCGCCCACGGCATGCTGCTGCGTGCCGTCGCCGCGCAAGGCTGGGACCCGCAGAAGGACGTGCGCATCATCGCCCAGGCCCCGGAAATCGCCGGCTCGGCCCTGCGCAGCAACCGCATCGAGGCGCATGCCGACTTCGTGCCGTTCGCCGAGCTGTTCCCCAACCGTGGCTTCGCCCGCAAGATCTACGACGGCTCGCAGGCCAACGCGCCGACCTTCCATGGCGCGCTGGTCGATGCCGAGTACGCCAAGAAGTACCCGGAAGTGGTCACCGCCTACCTGCGTGCCAGCATCGAGGCCGACCGCCTGTTCGCCGAACAGCCTGAGAAGTACAGCGAGCTGATCGAGAAGGTCACCGGCATCGAGGCCGAGGTGAACTACCTGTTCCACGGCCCGCTCGGCCTGCAGACCCGCGACCTGACCTGGAAGCCGGAGTACCGCAAGGCGCTGGCCACCTCCATCGACACCCTCAAGCTGCTGAAGAAGACCGACCGCGGCCTGGACGTGGACCAGTTCGTCGACGACCAGTACATCCGCGCCGCCTTCAAGCAGGCCGGTCGCGACTACGACAAGGCCCTGGCCGACTACCAGCCGTTGCCGCTCAAGGCCAACGACGCGCTGACCGGCAAGCCGATCACCGACGTCTCGCGCCTGGCGCAGATTTGGGTGCGTGGCGAGGACAAGGTGCGCCACTACAGCTCGCCGGAAGCCGCGCTCAAGGCCCTGGCCGCGCTGGAGCAGGAGGGCAAGGACATCCGCGCCATCTATGCCCAGGCCACCGACAGCGGCATCAAGCTGCTGGCCAACCAGGCCTGGTTCGTGCGCAACGGCAAGGGTGAGCTCTCCGCCTTCCTGCTCAAGGACCAGGCCGAGGCCTACGCCCAGCAGCACGGCGGCACCGCGCTGGACTTCGTCAGCGCCAACCAGCAGGCCGTCGCCAGTCTTTGATGGACGGACAGCTCCCTCTCCCTCCGGGAGAGGGTTGGGGTGAGGGCCGGTGTTGCCAGCTAAACCCTCACCCCCGGCCCCTCTCCCAAAGGGAGAGGGGAGGTCCATGACCTGGAGATTCTCATGAATCATTTATACCGCTGGCCCCTGCGTCTGGCCTCGCTGGCCTCCTGCCTGCTGTTCTGGCAGCTGGCTGCCACCACGCGCCTGGACCTGGGCCTGCTCACCTTCACTTATGTGCCCACGCCCAGCGCCGTGCTTGGCGCTGCCTGGCAGTTGCTGCACTCCAGCCAGCTGCTGGCGCACCTCGGCAGCAGCCTGGGCCGGGTATTCGCCGGCTACCTCAGCGCCGCCGTGATCGGCGTGCTGCTCGGCTTGGCCATCGGCCGCTCGAAATGGGCCGAGGACAGCCTGCTGCCGCCACTGGAAGTGCTGCGGCCGATTCCCGCGGTGGCCTGGATTCCCCTGGCCATCCTGATGTTCCCGTCGTCGGAACTGTCGATGGTGTTCATCACCTTCACCGGCGCGCTGTTCCCCATCCTGCTCAACACTATCCACGGCGTGGAGGGCGTCGATCCGCGCCTGATCGCCTCGGCGCGCAGCCTGGGGGCAGGGCGCCTGGCCATCCTGCGCGAGGTGATCCTGCCCGGCGCGGCGCCGAGCATTGTCACCGGCCTGGCCATCGGCATGGGCACCTCATGGTTCTGCCTGGTCACCGCCGAGATGATCTCCGGCCAGTTCGGCATCGGTTACTACACCTGGGAGTCCTACACCATCCAGAACTACCCGGACATCGTCGTCGGCATGCTGCTGATCGGCCTGCTCGGCATGGCCAGCAGCGGCCTGGTCAAGCGCCTCGGCGGCCTGGCCACGCCCTGGTACCGCAGCGGAGCACAGCGATGAGCGTCTACCAGAAAGCCCCCGAGCCCGGCCGCATCGACGGCCGCCAGCTGTCCATCCGCCTCGGCCAGGGCCGCGAGGCCTTCGAGGCGGTGCAGGCGTTGGACTTCGTCGTCGAGCCCGGCGAGTTCGTCTGCATCCTCGGCCCGTCCGGTTGCGGCAAGTCGACCCTGCTCGGCGCTCTGGCCGGCCACCTGCGGCCCGCCGGCGGCAGCCTGCTGGTGGACAACGCGCCGGTGGCCGGCCCCTCGCCGGAGCGCGGCATGGTGTTCCAGCACCACACCCTGCTGCCCTGGCGCAGCGTGCTGGACAACGTTGCCTTCGGCCTGAAGATGCAGGGCATAGGCCGCGCCGAGCGGCGTCGCCAGGCCGCCGAGATGCTGCGCCTGGTCGGCCTGCAGGACTTCGCTGCGCGCTGGCCCAACCAGCTCTCCGGCGGCATGCAGCAGCGCGCCGAGATCGCCCGCGTGCTGATCAACCGCCCACGCCTGCTGCTGATGGACGAGCCGTTCGGCGCACTGGATGCGCAGACCCGTGCGCGCATGCAGGAGCTGCTGCTGGATATCTGGACGCGCATCCGCACCACCGTGGTGTTCGTCACCCACGATATCGACGAGGCGCTGTTCCTCGCCGACCGCATCCTGGTGATGAGCCCGCGTCCGGGCCGCTTCATCGAGGACCTGCGTCTGGACTTCCCGCGCCCGCGCAACGCCAGCCTGCTGACCAGCCCCGGCTTCGTCCACCTCAAGCGCCACTGCCTGGACTTGCTGCGCCACGAGGACGGCCGCGAATTGCCGCGCCTCACGCCGCTGGGCCTGCCCACCACCGAACATCCGCCACTGCGAATCGCCCTATGACTGCTCTGATTACCGACAATCCGGACATCCTCGACCTGCAGCCGCGCCTGGCCGATGCCGACGCCGGCGTGCGCCGCATCGCCCTGATCGAGCTGGCCGACCTGGAAGACCCCGACGCCTTGCCCTGGCTGACCCAGGCCCTGGGCGATGACCCCGCCGCCGAGGTACGCGCAGAGGCCGCGCGTCTGCTGGAAGCCTGGGAGGAGCCCGAGGTAGTTGCAGCCCTGTGCGCCGCCCTGGCCGATGCCGCCGAGGAAGTGCGTGCCGCCTCTGCGCAGAGCCTCTCCGAGCTGAAGAGCGCCGAGGCGGGCAGGGTGATCCTGCCCTGGGCTGCCCATGGCGATGCCTTCGTCCGCGCCAGCGCTTTACGTGCTCTGCGCGAGCTGCGCCTGGCCGAGGCTGCGCCGCTGGCCCTGGGCGCGCTGCATGACAGCGATGCCTTCGTTCGTCGCGAGGCGGTCGGCATCCTCGGCTGGCTGAAGCAGACCGACGCGCTGCCGGCCCTGGCCAACCTGGCCAGCCGCGACCCGGACACCGAAGTGCGCCGCGCCGCCACCGGCGCCCTTGGCCTGGCCTGCGACACCAGCGTGCTGCCGGCCCTGCGCGCGGCCCTGCGTGATCGTGAATGGCAGGTGCGCGAGGAGGCCGCCACTACCCTGGGCAAGGTCGGCCAGACTGAGGCCGGCCCGGCGCTGGTCGAGGCCCTGGCCGATGGTTACTGGCAGGTGCGCCTGCGCGCCGCCCGAGCACTCGGCAAGCTGCGCTTCGCCAGTGCGCTGGAGGCGCTGGTGGAGCTGCTCGGCCACAGCATCAGCAACCTGCGCAAGGAAGCGGCCCTGGCCCTCGGCGAACTGGCCGATCCGGCCGCGCTGCCGGCCCTGCAGGCGGCGGAGAACGATGGCGACCCCGAAGTACGTAAGGCCGTGCGCATCGCCCTCGGCCAATTGCAGGGCGCCGCGCGATGAACGCGCCCAGCGCCTTGCGCAGCGCTGCCGGCCAGCTGCGCCTGGAGTGGCCGGACGGCCAGGTCAGCCAGCTCAGCCACGCCCGCCTGCGCGCCGCCTGCCCCTGCTCGCAGTGCCGCGCGGCGCGCCTGCACGGGCGTATCGATACGGCGCCGAGCGAGGTGCGCCTGCGCGCCATCAGCCAGCAGGGCTATGGCGTGCAGCTGGTGTTCAGCGATGGCCACGACAAGGGCATCTTTCCCTGGAGCTACCTGCGCGATATGGACTGAGCCATCGAGGGCAAGTGGCGAGAGCTGCGCGTGTTCACACGCGAGCCACTGGCCGAGGCTTGGAGGCAATCCCGAAATTCTGGAAGCTCATATATTCAATAAAGTTTGATAAATAAAATTATTTGTTATTTTTTAGTTATATGAGGCGAGCATAGAGTAGCCCTCAACGCGGCGATGCAGACCTTCTGCCAGCCCCGACTAGCCAACTAGAGGACTCGCTTATGCCGGCCGTTGAAATCACCCCAAACACCCGCCGCCCGCACGATCTGCGCAGCGTACTGGAAGTTTCCAGCGGCGAACTGCTGGCTCGCGCTCGGGCCCGAGGCGTGGAGCAGGGCAATGCCTATGCGGGCAGCCTCTATCCACCGGAGGCCTGGGCTTTGGCAGAGGCGGGTGCCGTGACCCTGGTGGACGTGCGTACTGCCGAGGAGCTGAAGTACGTCGGCCGCGTCGCCGGCAGCGCCCATGTGGCCTGGCAGACCGGCCCGGCGATGATCAAGAACCCGCGCTTCCTGCGCGAATTGGAAAATCGCGCCGCCCGCGACACCGTGCTGGTGTTGCTGTGCCGTAGCGGCAAGCGCTCCGCCGCTGCCGCCAAGGCTGCTACCGAGGCAGGCTTCACTCAGGTGTTCAATGTGCTGGAGGGCTTCGAGGGCGACCTGGATACCCAGCAGCAGCGCGGCGACTCTGGCGGCTGGCGCCACTGGGGCCTGCCGTGGCTGCAGGACTGACCCTGACCACCTCCCTCTGACCCTCGGGCAGGCCGCGATGGCGGTCGGCAAGGATTCCGTATGTCCAACAAGCTCTCCGCCGCTCCTTCCGATGGCCTCATCCAGACCCCGAGCGAGGTCGTATCGCGCCCGGTCAACTGGCAGCTCGATCAGATCGTCGAACAACTGCGCGCCGCCCGCGCCGAGTGGCGCAGCAGCACCGGCCGCGCCCGTGAGCTGGGCAGCCGCGAGCTGCCCTCGCGCCAGGCTCTGGAAGGCATCTTCGCCGACCTCTGCGGTGCGCTGTTCCCCATGCGCCTCGGCCCCAGCGACCTGCGCCAGGAGAGTGAGGACTTCTACGTCGGCCATACCCTGGATAGCGCGCTGAACAGCCTGCTCGGCCAGGTGCGCCTGGAGCTGCGCCACGCCGCCCGCCAACGCGGCGAACCGGAGGAGGGCAGCGATGCCGATGCGGTGCAGATCGTCCGCGACTTCGCCGCCGCGTTGCCCGGCCTGCGCCGCCTGCTCGACAGCGATGTGATCGCCGCCTATGCCGGCGACCCGGCCGCGCGCAGCGTCGACGAGGTGTTGCTGTGCTACCCCGGTATCCTCGCTGTGATCCACCACCGCCTGGCCCATCACCTGTACCGCGCCGGCCTCTCGCTGCTGGCGCGCATCGGCGCGGAGATCGCCCATTCTGCCACCGGCATCGACATTCACCCCGGTGCGCAGATCGGCCACAGCTTCTTCATCGACCACGGCACCGGCGTGGTGATCGGCGAGACGGCGGTGATCGGCAACCGGGTGCGCATCTACCAGGCCGTGACCCTCGGCGCCAAGCGCTTCACCGCCGACGAGAGCGGCCAGCTGCACAAGGGCCAGGCCCGCCATCCCCTGGTCGAAGACGATGTGGTGATCTACGCCGGGGCCACCATCCTCGGGCGCATCACCATCGGCAAAGGTTCCACCATCGGTGGGAACGTCTGGCTGACGCGCAGCGTGCCACCCGGCAGCAACGTCACCCAGGCGAGTTTGCAACACCAGGCAGGCAACGCCGGGTAAACCACGGCGGCCCTGCGGCCAACCCTACGCGTACGACTTCCACGGCTGCCGCCTCGGTGGCCGGCGGAGCCCTGCGCGGCATAAAACGACATTAGGAGTGAAGCATGTCTGACAATCAGGATGTACGGTTGGCGCTAGGCGACAATGCCGCCCGCCAACTGGCGAACGCGACCAAGACCGTACCGCAACTTTCCACCATCACCCCGCGCTGGCTGGTGCACCTGCTGCAATGGACGCCGGTGGAGGCGGGCATCTTCCGCCTGAACAAGGTGAAGAACCCGCTCAACGTGCAGGTCGCCTGTTCGCAGCGTGACGAGGCGGCGCTGCCGCAGACCTTCGTCGACTACGAAGACCAGCCGCGCGAGTACTTCCTCAACGCGGTGAGCACCATCCTCGACGTGCACACCCGCGTCTCCGACCTGTACAGCAGCCCGCATGATCAGATCCGCGAGCAGCTGCGCCTGACCATCGAGACGATCAAGGAGCGGCAGGAAAACGAGCTGATCAACAACCCGGAATACGGCCTGCTGGCCAGCGTCGATCCGACCCAGCGTATCTCCACTCTGACCGGTGCGCCGACCCCGGACGACCTCGACGAGCTGATCGCCAAGGTGTGGAAGGAGCCGGCCTTCTTCCTCGCCCACCCGCTGGCCATCACCGCCTTCGGCCGCGAGTGCACCCGCCGTGGCGTGCCGCCACCGACCATCAGCCTGTTCGGCTCGCAGTTCCTCACCTGGCGCGGCCTGCCGCTGATCCCGTCGGACAAGATTCCGTTCGACGAAAACGGCAAGACCAAGATTCTGCTGCTGCGCGTCGGTGACAAACGCCAGGGCGTGATCGGCCTGTACCAGCCGGGCGTGGCCGGCGAGCAGAGCCCGGGGCTGTCCGTGCGCTTCATGGGCATCAACCGCAACGCCATCGCCTCCTACCTGATCTCGCTGTACTGCTCGCTGGCGGTACTCACCGAAGATGCCCTGGCCGTGCTCGATGACGTGGAGGTCGGCAAGTACCATGACTATCCAGACACTTACAAATAACCCAGGGGCCAACAGCCCTGAAGCCGCGCCTGGCCTACCGGATATCGGCAGCCTGGCGCAACTGGCCAACGAGCTGTTCGCCAGCCTGCCTGGTGGCGGCACGCGCCCCGGTGCACCCAGCAGTGTGCCGAGCCTGAGCGCTCATGAGGCGCCGCTGCAGGCCACGCCGCCGGCCGGCACGGCGGACGGGCTCGATCTCGGTTCGCCCGAGGCCTATACCGCCGCCATTCCGCAGGTGTATCCGGGGGCGTCGATCCTGGCGCCGGCCGGTGGCGGCGCTCCGGCTTCGCCGTTCTACTTTGCCGGCGGTGGCAGCGCCTATCCGCAGGCTTCGCCGTCGGCGGCGTCCGCCACGGACAACCGCGTTGACGCGCAGCCGTTCGGCTTGCCCGGTGGCGATGAACTGGGGCGCATCGTGCAGTCGATCGTCGCGCGCCAGGAGCCGAGCCATGCTGCACCGGCCAGCTCGGCGGGGCAGTTCTACTTCCTCGACCAGGGTGGTGCGCCGCGTCTGGAGAAACAGCCGGAAGGCCGCGGCCAGCCGCAGCCGGCGGGCAGCTTCGACGTCAACGCGGTGCGTCGCGACTTCCCCATCCTGCAGGAACGGGTTAACGGCAAGCCGCTGGTGTGGTTCGACAACGCCGCCACTACGCAGAAGCCGCGCCAGGTGATCGAGCGCATCAGCTACTTCTACGAGCACGAGAACTCCAATATCCACCGCGCCGCGCATGAGCTGGCGGCGCGCGCCACCGATGCCTACGAGGGCGCGCGGAGCAAGGTACGGCGCTTTCTCGGCGCGCGTTCGGAGGAGGAGATCATCTTCGTGCGTGGTGCCACGGAAGGCATCAACCTGGTGGCCAACACCTTCGGTCGCAAGTTCATCGGCGCCGGCGACGAGATCATCGTCTCCCACCTGGAGCACCACGCCAACATCGTGCCCTGGCAACAGCTGGCCGCCGAAGTGGGCGCGAAGATCCGGGTGATTCCGGTGGACGACACGGGGCAGATCATTCTCGAGGAGTACGCCAAGCTGCTCTGCCCGCGCACCAAGCTGGTGTCCGTCACCCAGGTCTCCAACGCTTTGGGCACGGTAACGCCGGTGGCCGAGATCATCGGCCTGGCCCATGCGGTGGGCGCGCGGGTACTGGTGGACGGTGCCCAGTCGGTCTCGCACCTGCGGGTCAACGTGCAGGCGTTGGATGCCGATTTTCTGGTGTTCTCCGGGCACAAGATCTTCGGCCCTACCGGCATCGGCGTGGTCTACGGCAAGCGGGATCTGCTGGAGCAGCTACCGCCCTGGCAGGGCGGCGGCAACATGATCGCCGACGTGACCTTCGACAAGACGGTGTACCAGCCAGCCCCGGCGCGTTTCGAGGCCGGTACCGGCAACATCGCCGATGCCGTCGGCCTGGGGGCGGCGCTGGACTATGTCGAGCGCCTGGGGCTGGAGAACATCCAGCGCTACGAGCATGACCTGCTGCAGTACGCCACCCGTGGCCTGCAGGGTATTCCCGGCCTGCGCCTGATCGGCACCGCCGCACACAAGGCCAGCGTGCTGTCCTTCGTGCTCGACGGCTACCGCACCGAGGAAGTCGGTGCCGCCCTCAACCGCGAGGGCATCGCCGTACGCTCCGGCCACCACTGCGCGCAGCCGATCCTGCGCCGTTTCGGGGTCGAGGCCACGGTGCGACCGTCGCTGGCGTTCTACAACACGGTGGATGAAATCGATCTGCTGGTCAGCACGGTGCAGCGCCTGGCCAACCGGCGCTGAGGGAGGGAAAAGAAAAGCCCCGGTCGCAAGGCCGGGGCTTTCCATGATGCCGTTACGGCAGCCTGGCGATCACCTTGATCTCGAAGTCGAAACCGGACAGCCAGGTTACGCCGATAGCGGTGGCCGTCGGGTAGGGCGCTTCGCCCCAAAACTCGGCTGCCACCTCCCAGATGGTCTCGAATTTCGAATCGGGGTCGACCATGAAGATGGTGGTATCCACTACATCGGCGAAGCTACTGCCGGCTTCGGCCAGGATCGCATTGAGGTTGGCGAAGGCCAGGCGTACCTGTGCCGCCAGGTCCGGCTCGGCCGAGCCATCCTTGCGGCTGCCGACCTGGCCGGAGACGAACAGGAAGCCATTGGAACGAATCGCCGGCGAGTAGCGGTGCAGCTCGTAGAGGTCATGGCGGTCGGGCGGAAAGATCACGTCGCGGGTTGTCATCGGGGTCACCTCCATCGGTGGGTTAGCGATGGGAGCGACTCTAGGCGCGGGCGCCGGGGCGATAAACGAGCAACACTGTCCATCACTGTTTGTAGAATCCAAACAATCCCGCCCAATCCGGAGTCTCGATGGACCGTTTCGATGCGATGCAGGCATTCGCCCGCGTAGTGGAGACCGGCAGCTTTACCAAGGCCGCCGATACCCTGCATATGAGCAAGACCAGTGTTACCCAACTGGTGCAGCAGCTGGAGGCGCGCCTGCGCGTGCGGTTGCTCAACCGCACCACACGCAAGGTCAATGTCACCGCCGATGGCGCCGCTTACTACGAGCGGGTGATTCGCCTGCTGGCCGACATGGACGACGCCGAGACCAGCCTGTCCGACGCCTCCACCTCGCCGCGCGGGCGCCTGCGGGTGGACGTGCCCAGCCCCTTTGCCAGCACGATCCTGATCCCGGCGCTGCCGGCCTTCCATGCGCGCTACCCGGAGATCCAGCTCGACCTGGGCGTCAGCGACCGCTACGTCGACCTGATCGGCGACAACGTGGACTGCGTGGTGCGCGGCGGCGAGATCACCGACCAGTCGCTGGTGGCACGTCACGTAGGTGACCTGCGCATCGGAATCTACGCGGCGCCCGGTTACCTGGAGCGCGCCGGCGTGCCCGGGCATCCGAGCGAGCTGGCCGGGCACCAGATTGTCAGCTTCCTCGGCGCTCGTTCGCGCAAGGCCTTCACCGGGATGATGCAGCGCGGTGACGAGCGCATCGCCTTGCAGGGCCGCCCGGTGCTGGCGGTGGACGATGGCAACGCCTACCTCACGGCCGGCCTGGTCGGCCTAGGCATCCTCTGGCTACCGGAATACATGGCCAAGGCTCACCGCGCGAGCGGAGCGCTGCTGCCTCTGCTCGAGGATTGGCAGTTGGACAGTATGCCGCTCTACCTGGCGTACCCGCCCAACCGCCATGTGAGCGCCAAGCTGCGGGTGTTCATCGAGTGGGTGTTTGAGCTGATGCTGGAGCAGGCGCCGCCACGGCCCCGTGAAGGAACAGCCGCTCCAGCACGTTGACGGAGCTGGAGCTGGCTGCGCGGCCGCGCCGCTCGGCGTCGACCATGCCGTAGATGAGCGAGAGGAACAGTTCGGTGAATACTGCGGCGGTGATGTCGATGCGGAACACGCCCTGCTGCTGGCCACGCAGGAAGAAGGCATCCAGCGCATCGGTATAGGACTGCCAGCGAGCACCGGCCGCGGCCGGGTCGAGGGTGTCGGGGCGGTATTCGAACATCAGGAATACCAATAGCTCACGGTGCGTCAGGTGTTCGCCAATCAGGCGCCGCAATGCGTCGAGAGGCTCGGCATGCTGCAAATCGGCCTTTTCGATGGTCTGGTTGAGCACGGCCTCGCCATGGTTTATCAGCATCTCCACCAGGTTGTCGCGGGTACCGCAGAAGCGGTGCAGCGTGGCCTTGCTCACGCCGGCAGACTCGGCCAGCTCCTTCAATGTCGCGCGCGGACGATTGACGATGGCCACGGCCAGCGCCTTGAGGAGTCGTTCGTCGTTGTTCGTCAGGAGCATTGAAAGTCTCAGGCAGAAGTGATTTGGCGCATTTTGCAGAAAAAGCCATGCATCTCAAGTGGGGTTGGCAAATTTGCTCACAAAAGACTCTTGTGAGTCAATATTGACTCATTAAGGTTAAAAAAAGATCATTCGCGCCTTTCCAGAAAAGAGTGCGGGTGAGTCATGCGTGTATGGCGTGCAGTGGGAGTCATCGGTGCGGTGGCAGTGACCATCGTTCTTGCAGGGTGCGAGGGCGGCGAGCAGCAAGGCGCCCAGCAGGAAGTGGCGATGCCCGTCGAGGTCGTGGTGGTGGCTCCTGAGCCGCTGGTGCTGACCACCGAGCTGCCGGGGCGTATCGAGCCGATGCGGGTCGCCGAAGTGCGCGCACGCGTGGCGGGCATCGTGATGCAGAAGCGCTTTGAGGAAGGCGCCGATGTGAAGGTCGGCGACCTGCTTTTCCAGATCGATCCGGCTCCGCTCAAGGCTGCAGTGTCGCGTGCCGAGGGTGAGCTGGCGCGAGCGCAAGCCACGGCATACGAGACGCAGGCTCGACTGAAACGCTATGAGCCGCTGGTGAAGATCGAAGCGGTCAGCCAGCAGGACTTCGACACTGCCACGGCCGACATGCGCAGCGCCCAGGCGGCGGTACGCTCGGCACAGGCCGACCTGGAAACCGCGCGCCTGAACCTGGGTTATGCCTCGGTGAAGGCGCCGATCTCCGGCCGTATCGGCCGCGCACTGGTGACCGAAGGGGCGCTGGTGGGGCAGGGCGACACCACGCTCATGGCGCGCATCCAGCAGCTCGACCCGATCTATGCCGATTTCACCCAGCCGGTGGCGGAAGCATTGCGCCTGCGCGAGGCCCTCAAGGGCGGTCGACTTTCCGCGGGCGACAGCCAGGCGCTGAGCATCCGCATCGACGGTACCGATTACGAGCGTGGCGGCGAGCTGCTGTTCACCGATGTCTCGGTCGATCCGGGGACCGGCCAGGTTTCCCTGCGCGGCAAGTTCGACAACGCCGACGGCCTGCTGCTGCCGGGCATGTATGTGCGGGTGACCACGTCGCAGGGTAGCGACGCCCAGGCCATCCTGGTGCCGCAACGTGCGGTGCAGCGCTCTGCCGATGGCTCCGCCCAGGTGCTGGTGATCGGCGCCGAGGATCGCGTCGAGGCGCGCCCGATTCGTACCGGGGTCATGCAGGGTTCGCGCTGGCAGATCAGCCACGGGCTGGCCAGCGGTGATCGCGTCATCGTCGGCGGCATCACCGGCCTGCAGCCGGGCGCCAAGGTCGAGGTGCGATCCAACCAGGAGCAACAGGCGGCCCGCCAGTAAGGCCGGCAACGCCGCGAGGAATTTTCCATGTCTCTGTTCTTCATCAGGCGCCCCAACTTCGCGTGGGTGGTGGCGCTGTTCATTTCCCTGGCCGGCCTGCTGGTCATCCCGATGCTGCCGGTGGCGCAGTATCCCAATGTGGCGCCGCCGCAAATCACGGTCACCGCCACCTATCCCGGTGCCTCGGCACAGGTGCTGGTGGATTCGGTCACCAGCGTGATCGAGGAAGAACTCAACGGTGCCAAGGGGCTGCTCTACTTCGAGTCCGCCAGCAACTCCAACGGTATCGCCGAGGTGGTGGTCACCTTCCAGCCCGGCACCAACCCTGAGCTGGCCCAGGTGGACGTGCAGAACCGCCTGAAGAAGGCCGAGGCGCGCATGCCGCAGGCGGTGCTCAGCCAGGGCATCGAGGCGGAACAAACCAGTGCGGGCTTCCTGCTGATCTATGCCCTCAGCTACAAGGCGGGTGCCGAGCGCAGCGATACCACGGCCCTGGGCGACTACGCCGCGCGCAACATCAACAACGAGCTGCGGCGTGTGTCGGGTGTCGGCAAGCTGCAGTTCTTCTCCTCCGAAGCGGCCATGCGCGTATGGGTCGATCCGCAGAAGCTGGTCGGCTTCGGTCTCTCCATCGACGATGTGAGCAATGCCATTCGTGGCCAGAACGTGCAGGTGCCCGCAGGCAGCTTCGGCAGCGCACCGGGCAGCGTGCAGCAGGAACTGACCGCGACGCTGGCGGTGAAGGGCACCCTGGACGATCCGCAGGAGTTCGGCCGCATCGTGCTACGCGCCAATGCCGACGGTTCCACCGTGACGCTGGCCGACGTGTCACGCCTGGAGATCGGCAGCGAGAGCTACAACTTTGCCTCGCGCCTGGACGGCAAGCCGGCTGTGGCCGGGGCCATCCAGCTGTCACCGGGTGCCAACGCCATCCAGACCGCCGAGGCGGTCAAGCAGCGCCTGACCGAGCTGTCGGCAAACTTCCCGGACGACGTGGAGTTCTCGGTACCGTACGACACCTCGCGCTTCGTCGACGTGGCTATCGAGAAGGTCATCTACACCCTGGTCGAGGCCATGGTGCTGGTGTTCCTGGTGATGTTCCTGTTCCTGCAGAACGTGCGCTACACGCTGATCCCGGCCATCGTGGTGCCGGTGTGCCTGCTCGGCACGCTGACGGTGATGTACCAGCTGGGCTTCTCGGTGAACATGATGACCATGTTCGGCATGGTGCTGGCCATCGGCATTCTGGTGGACGACGCCATCGTGGTGGTGGAGAACGTCGAACGGATCATGGCCGAGGAGGGGCTGTCGCCAGCGGCGGCTACGGTCAAGGCGATGGGCCAGGTGTCCGGTGCCATCATTGGTATCACCCTGGTGCTGTCGGCGGTGTTCCTGCCGCTGGCCTTCATGGCCGGCTCGGTGGGCGTGATCTATCAGCAATTCTCCCTGTCGCTGGCGGTGTCGATCCTGTTCTCCGGCTTCCTGGCACTGACCTTCACCCCGGCGCTGTGCGCCACGTTGCTCAAGCCGATTCCCGAGGGGCACCACGAGAAGGGCGGCTTCTTCGGCGCCTTCAACCGCACCTTTGCCCGCCTGACCCAGCGCTACAGCCGGCTCAACGGCGCGCTGGTACGGCGTGCCGGTCGCTTCATGCTGGTGTATCTGGGCATCGTCGCGCTGCTCGCGTTCTGCTACCTGCGCCTGCCGGAGTCTTTCGTGCCGGTGGAGGATCAGGGCTATCTGATCGTCGATGTCCAGCTGCCGCCCGGTGCTACCCGTGCACGCACCGATGTCACCGGCGGTGAACTCGAGCGATTCCTTCAGTCCCGCGAGGCGGTGGCGTCGTCGTTCCTGGTGATGGGTTTCAGCTTCTCCGGCATGGGCGAGAACGCTGCGCTGGCATTCCCCACGCTCAAGGACTGGTCCGAGCGCAGTGCGGCGCAGTCGGCCGATGCCGAGACGGCGGCGGTCAACGAGCGCTTCGCCGGCAACAGCGATGGCAACATTATGGCGGTGACCCCGCCGCCCATCGACGGCCTGGGCAACTCCGGTGGTTTCTCGTTGCGCCTGCAGGACCGTGCCGGCCTCGGGCGTGAGGCGTTGCTGGCGGTCCGCGACCAGGTGCTGGGCCAGGCCAACGGCAACCCGAAGATTCTCTACGCCATGATGGAAGGGCTGGCCGAGGCGCCGCAGCTGCGTGTGGTGATCGACCGGGAGAAGGCCCGTACCCTCGGGGTGAGCTTCGAGAGCATCAGTAGCACGCTGTCGACCGCCTTCGGCTCCGCCGTGATCAACGACTTCGCCAATGCCGGCCGCCAGCAGCGTGTGGTGGTGCAGGCCGAGCAGGGCGCGCGTATGACTCCGGAGAGCGTGCTGCGCCTCTACGTGCCCAATACCGACGGCGCTCTGGTACCGCTCAGCTCGTTCGTCACCACCCGCTGGGAGGAGGGGCCGGTGCAGATCGCCCGTTACAACGGCTACCCGTCGATCAAGATCGCCGGTGATGCCATGCCCGGTGTCAGCACCGGGGATGCGATGGCCGAACTGGAGCGGATCGCCGGTGAGCTGCCGGAGGGCATCGGCTATGAATGGACTGGTCTTTCCTATCAGGAGAAGGTCGCCAGCGGCCAGGCTGTTGGGCTGTTCGCCCTGGCCATTCTGGTGGTGTTCCTGTTGTTGGTGGCGCTCTACGAGAGCTGGGCCATTCCGCTGACGGTGATGCTGATCGTGCCCATCGGTGCTCTGGGGGCGGTGCTGGCGGTGAGCGCTGTCGGCTTGCCCAACGATGTGTACTTCAAGGTCGGACTGATCACCATCATCGGCCTGGCCGCGAAGAACGCCATTCTGATCGTCGAGTTCGCCAAGGATCTGTGGGCTCAGGGCTATTCGTTGCGCGATGCGGCCATCGAGGCGGCGCGCCTGCGTTTCCGCCCGATCATCATGACCTCCATGGCCTTCATCCTCGGCGTGGTGCCATTGGTGGTCGCCACGGGAGCCGGGGCCGCGAGCCAACGCGCCATCGGCACCGGCGTGATCGGCGGCATGCTCAGCGCCACCCTGCTGGGGGTGATCTTCGTGCCCATCTTCTTCGTCTGGGTGCTGTCGCTGCTGAAGCGCCAGCCTGCGCCCACTCCACAACCCGTCGAGGCCGCGCAATGATCGCCATGCACAGACACGCCCTTGCCATCCCGTCGCTGCTGCTCGTGCTGAGCCTGGGCGGCTGTTCCCTGGCGCCGACCTATCAGCGTCCCGAGGCGCCGGTGGCCAAGCATTGGAGTGGCGGCGCCGGTGCTCGAGGGCAGGCCGTACGGGAACTTGACTGGCAGCATTTCATCGTCGATCCGGAGCTGAAGCGCCTGGTCGGTATAGCGCTGGCCAACAACCGGTCGCTGCGGCAGACCTTGCTCGATATCGAGCAGGCGCGTGCGCAGTACCGCATCCAGCGTGCTGACCGGCTACCAGAGCTCTCCGCGTCTGCCACCGGTAATCGTCAGAGACAGCCGGCGGATCTCTCCGGTACCGGCGCGTCGGCCGTCACCAGCAGCTACCAGGTGGGGCTCTCCCTGCCGGAGTACGAGCTGGACCTGTTCGGCCGCGTGAAGAGCCTGACCGACGCGGCGCTGGAGCAGTATCTGGCGACCGAGGCGGCGGCGCGTGGTGCGCAGATCGCACTGATCGCCGAGGTCAGCCAGGCCTACCTGACCTATGACGGCGCCCAGCGTCGTCTGGAGCTGACCCGTCAGACGCTGGCCAGTCGCGAAGATTCTCTCGGCCTGACCAGCCAGCGCCGCCGCGCCGGCACCGCCACGGCGCTGGACTATCAGGAGGCGCTGGGGCTGGTCGAGCAGTCGCGTGCCGAGCTGGAGGTCAATCAGCGGCAGCGGCAGCAGGCGCTCAACGCGCTGGTGCTGTTGCTCGGTACGCCGGATGCCGCAGAAGCGATACCCGCGACACCCGGGAGCGAGCTGCGGCTATTGCAGGACATCGCGGCCGGGGCGCCGTCGGAGTTGCTGGAGCGGCGCCCGGATATTCTCGCCGCCGAGCATCGTCTGAAGGCTCGTCATGCCGACATCGGCGCAGCCCGTGCGGCGTTCTTCCCACGCATCAGCCTGACCGGCAGCTACGGTAGCTCCAGTGCCGAGATGTCTGGCCTGTTCGAGGGCGGCTCGCGCTCCTGGAGCTTCATGCCGACCCTCTCGCTGCCGATCTTCGACGCCGGTCGTAACAGCGCCAACCTGGATCTGGCCGAGGTACGCCGCGACGCCGCCGTGGCCGAGTACGAGGGCAGCATCCAGACCGCCTTCCGCGAAGTGGCGGATGCGCTGGCCGCGACCGACACCCTGCGTCGTGAAGAAACGGCTCGACGCGCGCTGGCCGACACCAGCACCGAGACGCTGAAGCTGGCGCGGGCGCGCTACGAGGGTGGTGTGGATAGCCATCTGCGTTACCTGGACGCGCAACGCAGCAGCTTCGTCAACGAGTCGGCTCTGATCGAAACCGCTACCCAGCGACAGATCGCCCTGGTCGACCTGTTTCGCAGCCTGGGCGGTGGCTGGGACGTTGACGAGCGGGCCGAGCGCCGCTGAGACGAGGCCTGGGGGAAGTCCCGGGCCAGTTCTTGCTCCGAAGGTTCAGACCTTTGGTTTTGGGCGGCCCGATCCGCCCTTTTTTATGGCCCTGCGACTACCTCTCGGCCCTGGGCGGGTGCCGTCATGCACAGTGGGTGGTTCTCGGAGAACTGTCAGAATGGAGACGGCTTCTCATCTCGTTCGCCACTCATCTCTCAGGCGGTGTTTGAGTGCGCGGATTTCTTCATGTTTTTGCGGGAGGATGGCGAGCCTGAGCGGACGTATGTCCGATAGCCGAATGCCACTGGATGGAATCACCATGTCTCAAGCCCCGAATCTCGTTTCGCCTGCCATCGATCATGATCGCATCCAGGCATTGTTGAGCCTGGGATATGTCCAGGAGCACTTCCTGCGTTACGTCGAGGGCGGTGACAACTATGGTTGGATCAGTGTGGAGGATGAGCAGGGGTGCGAGGCGGAGCTGTACGTCGAATTCGAACCCGATCTGCTCCGCATCGCCATAGAGAACCTGACGGGACCTGCGCCTGACAACGGTTTTACCGACCACCGTCACTTCATCTTCAAGCTCGCGGCAGGCTCTGCTGGTGGTTGTGAGATCCTGTTCCAGCCCGTCGAGGTCGATGAACAGGGCCGCGACAAGCTGGACACCTTCCCCCTGGCGGACCAGCCTGTGGCGATTCAAGAAGCCGGCCTGGAGTGGCTGTCGGCCCTGGAGAGCTACCTGCGGACGCGTGACGAGGAGCTGACCCAGCTGAAGGCAGATTTGCCACCCGACATGATCCTGAACGTGCTCGGTAGCCTGGATTCCCTGAAGGAGCTGAAGGACGAGTTCGAGACCCTGGCCGCCTCGATGGGCTGCGACACCTATCGACTGGACGAGCAGTTCAGCGAACTGGAGCACGATGATCGCATGCCACGCTCCTACCGGATCTGCATGGATCGCACCGAGCCTTCCATGACCGAGCAGGACTGGGAGGGTATCGAGCAGCATACGGCTACGGCCTACTTCATCGTCCCACGCATCTACTCGGAGCGAACGCGCCTCTCGATCTCGATGGCCACCGCCAGTTGCCTGGCCCATCTGATCGACAAGCGCATGATCACGGCTGCCAAGATCGAAACCGCCGGCCTTGCCCATGGCCTCGAACGCTGGAGAACTCTTGTCGGTGAGATGGTGAATGCCATCGGGCAACAGGATCGGAAGACGATGCTGCTGGCGCTGTACAAGATGTTCGTGCGTAAGCCCATCTCCCACGAAAACAAGCTCTATACCTGCGGCATGCAGCACCTGGGGTTGCCTGACTTCGTCATCGTGCTGGATGAGGACGAAGGGGGTTCGGAGGGCGCGCAATGGGAGTCCGTCGCCCGCTTCGAGGCCGCCTTCCTGACGACTTTCGGCGTCGAGGGGGGAGGCGAGGTGCTGAAACCCTATCCAGGGCGCCCCGATTTCGGCTATGAGCTGGGCGACATCAAGCACAACCCTTTTGGCTACACGCAGGTCGGCTAGCCTTTCTGGTCTTCGATATGTTGTCGGTATCGATTGGGGGTAGTGCCTGCCCACTCACGGAACGCCTTCACGAAGTTCGATGCATCGTTGAAGCCCGCACGCTGAGCGATGATCGCGATGGGAAGGGCGGTACCTTGGAGCAACTGGGCTGCCGTTTCGAACCTGACTTCTCTGAGCAACTGGCGGTAGTTGCAGTCCAGCTCATCGAGCCGCCGGTTCAGCGTGCGCGTCGATAGATTGAGTCTCTGAGCTATTTCCTCGACCGAAGGCGGGGCATGCAATTCCTTGCGCAGAAGGATGCGTATCTGTTCTGGAAGCGAGATAGGTGCCCTGTTCTGGGCGGAGGCTTCTTCGCATCGTTGAATCGCAATCTTGAACTCCGTTGGGCAGGCGCCTGGCAGACGTTGGTCGAGAAGAGCACGAGGGATCAGGACTTGGCAGTATTCCTGGCCGAATCTAACTTTTTTTCCGAACAGTTGGTGGTACAGCTGAAGATCATCCGGGGCCGGGTAGTCGAACTCGACTTCCAGCTCCATCTCCGTAACCGAGCGTTCCATAGACAGGGAGGTTTGGTTCGCGATACCCATGAGCCAGGATTCCTGGTTGAAGTAGTAGCGCTCCTCCAGAGGAACCAGCTTGGACGCGATAATGGCGAGGTGCTTGGGGCGCTCCACCAGGCGCATATCAAGGGCACTACCCAAGAGCTTCTGGTGCTTGAGACCTACTTCGTACGCATGCCGTAGAGTCGGTGCAGAACCATACAGAGCACCGAGCTCAGCAAGATGCGATAGGCGAATTCTAGAACCGAAGACCAGCCCCAGTCGGGGGTTTCCGCTCAGGGCCAATCCCCGCGAGATGATCACCGCCAGCTGCCGATAGCTGAGTTTTGTGGCCGGGTGGCTGAAGTGCTCCAGCCGGAGCTCCGTGCCTTGCAGCAACTGATCCGCGCTTAGTCCCTGTTCAAGCAGAACCTCCATGAGTAGAGCCGGCAATGCGACTGGGACGAGCAGTTCGGTGACCGAGATGAATGAAGAACTGCCTGGTTCTTGCCGCATAGCACGCCTCTCTGTAATTGGCCGAATTCAACCATTAGATTGGCGGTTGGACAATATTGGGGGACTGCGAGCCCCCATAGCATCTGGCTCATAACAACAACATCGAGTCCAGATATGAGTCAGTTCGCCTACACGCGATCGGCGCTATGCCGTCTGCGTTCAGCTGGTCGCTCTATTCGACCAATCGATCCACCACTCGCCTGGAGGGATCGATAATGCCCATCGGCTACTCACTGAAGCCTACCGGCCCGGTAGACCGGCTCTACCGTTGGCTGTCAAAAGTATCTTCGAAGTACGCCGGTGGCGCAGATCAACTGCCCCCGCCTGAGGCGATGGAGGGATTCCTGAAGGCCCAGCGCCTGGCGTATGACGCCGTGCTTCACGTGGGCAAGCAGCTCAAGGTCGGCATGACCGAAAAGGAGGCTGCGGATCTTCTGGAAGGCTATCTGCGCGATCATGGTACAGAGCGCTATCTGCATCGAGCCTTCGCCTGGTTCGGTGACCACTCCCGCTTCGATGGTTACCAGGACTACGCCGACTACCACCCCAGCGACCGCCAGCTGGAGCCCGGCCATGTGGCGATCCTGGATGTCTCGCCGGTAGTCGACGGCTACATCGGTGACGTGGGCTACGCCATCTGCCTGACCCCCAATCCCAGCCTCGATAGCGCGAAGAAGTTCCTTCTCCAGCTGCGCGAGGATATCCCGAAGATGTTCGCCAGCCCGATGACGGCTGCCGAGATCTGGGCTGAGATCGACAAGCGCATTCATGCCTCCGGCTACGACAACGTTCACGCCAAATACCCGCACTGCGTGCTCGGTCACCGTGTTTTCCGGGTGAAGCAGAAGAAGGGCAAGCACTTGCGCATCGGTACCAAGTCGTTCGGCTGGTTCTCCCTGGAAACCAATCTCGCCTTCCTCAAGCTGGGCCTGTCAGCCGCACTCACCCCTGAGCACATCGGCAACAAGCTCGGGCTGTGGGCCATCGAGCCACATATTGGCTGGGATGGCGGGGGGGCGAAGTTCGAAGAGGTTCTGGTGGTAGAGCCGCACCGTTGCTACTGGCTCGATGATGAAGTGCCTCATGTGATTGAGGCTAGGGAGAAGTGCGTATGAAGTTGAAGACCACTCTAGGACTGCTGACGCTCGCAGTTGCCGGCGCAGCCTGGTGGCTTACCGCGCCGCCGGATTACATCAAGCCTGCTCCGGCCTATCAGATGGGTGAAGTTAGCGCGGATATGCAGGCTGCCAAGGTGGCTGATGACATCACCCCGACGGTCTCCGGGCTAGATGTACCAGGGCACGACGATGTTCTAGTTCAAGAGGGCACCGGCCAAGCCTTCATTACCGGTCGCGATGGTTGGTTCTGGCGTGTGGATATGAAAACCGGCCAGGCTGAGAGGTTTGCACAAACGCCGCTGGTACCGTCCGGCGCACGGTTCATGCCCAACGACAACAACCGCATCCTGTTCTGCAATTCGCACCTGTATGGCTTCACTCCCGAGCAGGAAGCCCCGGTCGGCATCTACGAGCTGAACATTGCAACTGAGGCCATCAAGCCGGTGGCGCTACGTGTTCCGCTTCCTCCGGAGCTTAATCCCGCGGCCGTCTTGGGGACAGTTCAGCCATTGGGTAAAGGTGTGCTCTCTGTTGCTGACATGAACGACAGCAACAGCCGTCCGGTGAAGTTCTGCAACGACATAGATATCAGCTTGGATGGTTCGCGCGTATACATGTCCGAGCCGTACGCATTCCCAGGCGCCGCCATGGGCGAAGCAGCTTTTGAGGAAGCGGTTAGCCTGGCCAACAACGGCCGTCTATGGATGTTCGACTTGGAGAAGCAGACATCGCAGTTGGTGGTGCAGGACCTGCATTTCGTTGACGGCATTCTGATTGATCGCGGCTCCGAAGATGCAAAGGGTATCGAGCGCTCTGTGGTGATCAGCGAGACAACCAAGTTTCGGATGCTGCGCCTGTTCGTTTCGGGCGAGAAAGCTGGAACTACAGAGACCCTGCAGGAAGCCATGCCCGGTATGCCTGACGGCTTAAGCCGAGATAAGCACGGAAGAATCTACGTCGCGCTCTATACGCCACGTACCAAGGTTGCAACCTGGCTGCACGCTAATCCTTGGATGAAGCCTCTCATCCTGCGTTTGCCTCACGGTCTTTTTACTCAGCAAAAGCAGACTGGGTTCGTGGTGCTCGACTCAAGCGGGAAGCGGGTTCTGTACTGGCTGATGCATGACGGAAGCAAGGTGCAATCCGTTTCAAAAGTGCTTCCTGAGCACGATGGCATCTACCTCGCCAGCTTCGCCAAGGACAACCACGGGGCTCACCGCATCGACTACCCACCGTCGCTTCGGGAGTGATCCCTAGGTGGTACCCAAAACAAGAACAAAAAGAGGAGACACTGCCATGCGCAGCAACATGAAACCGCTGGCGCTCGCCATCTGTGCGGCGACCGCCACCCCAGCTTTTGCAGTCACGTTCCAGTTCGGTGAGCTGGAGTGGCAATTCGACACCTCCCTCTCCGTTGGGGCCAGTTGGTCGACGCAGAGCGCCAAGTCCGAATTCATCGGTGCGAACAACGGAGGCGGGGCGGCCTCTGTGCTCAGCGATGACGGGCGCCTGAACTTCGAGAAAGGCAAAACCTTCTCGAAGATCTTCAAGGGCATCCATGACCTTGAGCTGAAGTACGGTGACACTGGTGCCTTCTTCCGCGGCAAGTACTGGTACGACTTCGAGCTGAAGGACGAGAGCCGTCCCTGGAAGGACATCAGCGACAGCAACCGCAAGGAAGGTGCCCAGTCCTCTGGGGCCCAACTGCTCGATGCGTTCGTGTACCACAACTACGAGATTGCCAATCAGCCTGGCTCGGCTCGCCTGGGTCGCCAGGTGATCAGCTGGGGGGAGAGTACCTTCATCGGTGGCGGCATCAACAGCGTCAACCCGGTCGACGTGGCGGCATTCCGCCGGCCAGGTGCTGAGATCAAAGAAGGCCTGATTCCGGTGAGCATGTTCTCCGTGTCGCAGAGCCTGACCGAGGATCTGTCTGTCGAGGCGTTCTATCAGCTCGACTGGGAGCAGACCGTAGTGGACAACTGCGGAACGTTCTTTGGTACCGACAACATTGCCGATGGCTGCAATGAGAACCCTGTGGGGCCGAATGTCACCGGCAACGCGCTGGCGGTGGCGGCCCTGGAGCCGTTCGGCATCAACCTCTCCAATGAAGGCATCGTCATTCCCCGGGCTGGTGATAACGATGCGCGCAACTCAGGCCAATGGGGCGCTGCGCTGCGTTGGTACGCAGTGCCGCTCGATACCGAGTTTGGCGCGTACTTCATGAACTACCACAGCCGTACGCCGTACTACAGCGTGATTGCCGGACCGAACATCGCGGACCTCGATTTCGCCCCGGGTGTCTGCTCCAGCCTGGGTATTCCGGCGGCGATGTGCAGCGGACTGATTGGCACTCCAACTGGCCAGTCGCTGGTCAGTGCGTATCGCTTGGGCACCAGCAAATACTACTTGGACTACCCGGAGGATATCCGCCTCTATGGCTTGAGCTTCTCGACCACCTTGCCGACGGGCACTGCCCTGTCAGGCGAGCTCAGTTACCGCCCTAACGCTCCCCTGCAGATCAACGGCGCCGATATGGTGACCGGCATGCTGGGCTCGACTGCACTGTCGCCCGTGAATGCTGCATTCACCCCCGGCAACAATGAGCGGGTACCGGGCTATCAGCGCAAGGAAGTCAGCCAGTTGCAGGTCACCGCAACGCACTTCTTTGATCGGGTGATGGGTGCCGAGCGCCTGACACTGGTTGGTGAGGCTGCCGTGGTGCACACGGGCGGTCTGGAGGGCGATGGCGGTCTGCGCTACGGCCGCGATGCCATCTATGGCACCGGTGCTCTGCCGGACAACAGCCTGTGCCGGACCAACACCAATACGACTCGTCCGGATGAGTGCAACAACAATGGCTACACCACCAGCACCGCCTGGGGTTACCGCGTTCGCGCCGTCTGGGACTACCGCAACGTGTTTGCCGGCGTGAGCCTGCGACCGAACCTGGCTTGGTCGCATGACGTGGAAGGCTACGGGCCGAGCACCAACCCCTTCAACGAGGGGGCCAAGGCTCTGAGCGTGGGTATCGACGCCGAGTACGACAAGACCTACAGCGCGAGCCTCTCGTACACCAACTTCTTCGACGGTGATTACAACACCCAGGTTGACCGCGACTTCCTCGCACTCAGCTTCGGCGTGAATTTCTAACGGTGATGACTATGCATACCTACAAGAATCTCATCAGTGGTTCGACCTTGCTGCTTTCCCTCTGGGCGACCGCAACCCTGGGCGCTGTGGGCGCCCAGGAGGCTGCTGTGCTCGGCCAGAGCCTGACTCCCGTCGGCGCCGAAAAATCGGGCAATGCTGATGGCTCCATTCCGGCCTGGACCGGTGGTCTCGCCAAAGATGCAGGTACTCTGGACGGCAGCGGTTTCATGACCGATCCGTACGCCAGCGACAAGCCGCTCTTCACCATCACTTCTGAGAACGCTGAGCAGTACCGCGACAAGCTGAGCGATGGGCAACTGGCTCTGCTCAAACGCTATCCGACCACCTTCCGCATGGCCGTCTACCCGACGCACCGCAGCGCGAAGTTCCCGGATAACTGGCTACAGAAGACTCGTGAGAACGCCACCACCACGACCGTTTCTGGCGGCGGTGCCACCCTGGCGAACTACCAGATGGGTGTGCCGTTCCCGATTGCACAGAACGGCCAGGAAGCGATCTGGAACCACATCGCTCGCTACATGGGCTCGACGCTGCAACGCAACATCGTCACCGCAGCTCCCCAGGCCAACGGCCAGTTCACGGCGAGCCTGCTGGACCAGTACGTGGCCATGCAGTGGGCCCTGAGCGATGCCGCGACTGCCAAGAACCCCAACATCATGTTCTATTACAAGTGGCGAACCCTCTCGCCGGCTCGCTTGGCCGGTGACGTACTGCTCGTCCACGAGACCCTCGACCAGGTTAAAGAGCCACGTATGGCTTGGGCCTATAACGCCGGTCAGCGCCGTGTTCGCCGTGCCCCGCAGATCTCCTACGACGGTCCCTCCACCACCGGTGACGGCCAGCACACCTCCGACAACTTCATGATGTACAACGGTGCCCCTGACCGCTACGACTGGAAGCTGGTCGGCAAGCAGGAGATGTACGTTCCGTACAACGCCTATCGTCTGGATGACCCCAAGCTGAAGTACGCGGACATCATCAAGCCCGGTCACCTCAACTCCGACTACACCCGCTACGAACTGCACCGTGTGTGGGTAGTCGAGGCCACCCTCAAGGAAGGCCAGCGCCATATCTACGCCAAGCGTCGCTTGTATCTCGATGAGGACACCTGGCAGGCACTCGTGGCCGATCACTACGACAGCCGCGGCCAGATCTGGCGTGTTGCTGAGGGCCACCTGCAGCAGGTCTATCAGCAGGAGCTGCCGCTGATCCTGGTAGAGACCTGCTATGACCTGCTGAACGGCCGTTACTTCGTGTCGGGCCTGCGCAACGAGATCACCAATGCGCCGAAGTACGGCATCGAGCTGTCCTCCGCTGATTTCACGCCTGCAGCGCTGCGTCGGTCAGGTGTTCGCTAATCCATGAACGCTACTGCCAACGGTTGATACCAGAGGCACTTTGGCCGTCGTTGACGGCCTTTTTTTCTGAGCCGAGAGCGTGTGGATGAAGAAAACAGTGGTTGCCCTGGGGGGGATATCGGCGAGCGTGGCCGTGTGGTGGGGACTGTCCTATTCCTCCAGCGACCACCGTGCGGTGCCGTCCCATACGGTTTTCAGCAATGTGACCATCGCAACGCCCGATGTGAGGCGCCTGGCTGATTTCTACAAGACCACCTTCGATGCCAGAGAGGTCGATGAGCGTTCCTGGTCGCCCGCCGGCGTTTCGGCGAGTTCCGTTGTGTTGCGAACGCCCGGTTATGGTGGTCGTGGGCCGACTCTGACGCTGATCCCGGCAGCGCAACTGGCTAACCCGCCGCCACGGGCGTCCGACAATGGCTATGCCCATCTCTGTTTCGAGAGTGATGACATGCGGGCCGTTGTCAGCCGCCTCGTGGCCGCAGGCGGATCGCTCAGCAGTGTGTTCGATGCCAACGATCGGGCTCCGGTGTTGTACGCGAAGGACCCGGACGGTAATGCGGTGGAAGTACACATTCCGCTTCCAAGTCCCATTACGCCGCGGACGATCTATCGAACCCTCGAGGCTCTGGTATACACGAGGCTCGAGTGGGGCGGGCCGGCGGAGGAACATCTGCGCTTCCTGCATGCGAACCACAACTCGCTGGACTGGGAGCAGGTGGTGGCTTTTTACCGCGAGGTGTTCGGCGTTGATGCCATTGGGGCGGAGCGTGATTACGATGGAGCGTTCATCGCCGAGCTCACGGGCATCCGCGGAGTAGCGGTGCGTGGGCGCCATATCGAAATGCCCGGCTACAGTGCCGGGGGGCCAACCGTAGAGGCATTTACCTATAACCTGCCCTCAGGGCGACGGGCACTGACATTCTCGGATGCTGGTGTGGTCGCCATTGGTTTCGTTACTGACGATCTGGACGCCATGCTTGCTCGAGTCTCGAGCGCAGGCGGAAAGCTTGTCTTCCGGGACGGAGGCGATGCTGTCACACAGGATCTCTATGGAAACCTGATCCAGTTCCGCAAGGCAGCCCAAGGGGAGCGGTAGTGAGCGTTAAAGTCCATCATCTCAATTGCGGGTCAATGTGCCCTGGTTGTCAGCGCCTGATCTCCGGTCGCGGTAGCTGGACAGTGCCAGGTGAACTGGTGAGTCACTGCCTGCTGATCGAGACGAGTGAATCTCTGATTCTTGTCGATACCGGCCTCGGACTGGCAGACATCCATGATCCTGTGCGGCGCTTGGGCAGAGGGTTCCTGTCACTCCTGCGCCCCCGCCTATCGATAGAGGAAGCGGCAATATCGCAGGTTCGAGGGTTGGGCTATGACCCCAGGGATGTTCGGCACATCGTGCCTACGCACCTGGATCTTGATCACGCGGGCGGGCTGAGTGATTTCCCCTGGGCCGATGTTCATGTCTTCGGTCCGGAGTTGCGCGCAGCAACCAATCCTTCACTTCTTGATCGGCAGCGCTACCGGCCTTTACAGTTCGGTCACCAGCCGCGCTGGGTCGAACATCAGGTACAGGGAGATCAATGGCTTGGATTCGAGAGCATCCGGGCCATTCCGGGGTTGAGTGCGGATGTTCTCATCGTGCCGTTGGTGGGGCATACGCGCGGACACAGCGGTGTAGCAGTGCAAGAAAACGGCAAATGGCTGCTGCATTGCGGAGATGCATATTTCCATCGCAGTCAGGTTGATCGCCCTGACGAGATGCCTGTTGGCCTAAGGGTCTTCGAGGCGATGGTTCAGACCAGGCGAAAGCCGAGGCTGGAGAACCAGCGACGCCTTCTGGAGCTGGCACATCAGCGCCGCGAGCAGGTCGAACTGTTCTGTGCCCACGACCCTGAAGAGTTTGCCCGGTATCGCCACGGATGACGTCTTGGGTCCCGTTTGCTAACGAGGATTTGTAGATTGAGGTCGTGGCCTCCAGCGGCCAGATGCAGCCGTTGGTGCTGCGACTGAGGGCCGAACCATCCGTCCGCGCCAACAAGCATCCAGCGGTACCTTGAGGTGCTCGCCTGGCGAGCGTGATGCAGAGCCTGCGGCCCCGCATTGCCGAGTTGCAGGGCCGCCTGGGCGGTAGCGGGCCATCCAGCTACCGTCGCCTCACATGCATCGAAGTCGCCGGCTACCAGTCACTCGCGTGCCATGCCAGTGACTGGATTCCTTGGATAACTCCATGGCGAGCGCGAGTACTTTTAGTCCGCTGTCTGTTCCGCGGCGCCATCGACGGCCGGGGCCTGTACGCGCTCTTTCGGCTTGGACTGAGCGCGTCGCGCTTCTCCGCGCTGCCGCCTAGCCTGTTGCTTCGCATGTAGCGCCTGAGCTGCCGTCACCACGCCAACTGCCTGACCGCTCAAGTCCAAGCGCGGCGCATTTTCCGTCATGCTTGACCAGTATCGGCTTCCCTTGCACCAGATAGCGATGCCCTGTTTGAGCTGTTCGCTGGTAATGCCAAGCAGCTCCAGATGCTGCTCGGCATCTTTGAGGATGCCCTCTTTGAGCGGAACCTTGGGGGCTGGATTGACCGGGAAGGCCAATGGAAAGTGCTTCTGGAGTCGCCAGATCGCTTCCACCGCCGGGTCTTGTTCACGAGGCTTTGTTTGCGGAGGGGACTTCCGCTTGCGCTGCTTCGTGCTATCAGTCTTTACCTGCTCTTTTTCAGCCCGCAGGCGGTCACGTAGCTCAGCTAGTTGCTCAAAACCCATCGTTCAGTTCGCAGCTTCATGGTTGATTCGGGATTGAAATGTTATCCCATGCAGCCTTTGGGAGCAGCCTAATCAGTCGTCGACACGACCCGCGGCCGTCGCCGCTCAATGGCAAGCCACGGATAGCCTCCGAATCGGCGGGTCTGGACTGATTGAAGTTCGGCCGAGAGCAGGTCCTCATCCTGCCTGGATAACAGGGCAACCCAGGCACAAGAGGTTCTTGCATAAATTCGATTGCCTCTCGACAATGCGATTAATTGCTATTTGCGACTCGGTAGTATGTATGTCGACGCTAGATCCTGTGGTTCTCCATCGCCTCTACAGCGAGCACAACAGTTGGCTGAAGGGTTGGTTGCGGGTTCGGCTGGGCAATGCGGCTGATGCGGCGGACCTCGCCCAGGATACGTTTGTTCGTGTGATGACGGCCCGCAACGATGTCCCCATTCGCGAACCGCGCGGGTACCTGAGCGCTATTGCGCGCTCCTTGCTGATCGACAAATCGCGCCGCCGAGCCATCGAGCAGGCGTATCTTTTTGCGTTGGCGCAGCGGCCCGAGCCGACTGAGGTCTCGCCGGAGATACGCCTGTCGATCATCGAAATGCTCGTTCAGGTCGATAGTCTTCTGGATGAGCTGGGAGGGAGAACGCGAGAGATCTTTCTCGCCGTGCAGCTTGAGGGCTTGACCTATGTAGCCGCTGCCGAGCGCTTCGAAGTATCAGTGACCACAATCAAGAACCATCTGATCCGCGCCATGACCCGCTGTCTGCTGTTGGTCGAAAGCGAATGAGCAGCCCGAACCTCCGCGTGCTGGAAGCCGCTGCCACCTGGTATGTACAGCTCAATGACGGTGTAGCGAACGAGGAGTGCCGCCAGGCCTGGACAGCGTGGCTGCACGCCAGCCCCGAGCATGCCGCTGCCTGGGAGCGGGTCGAGCGGTTGCAACAGCGATGGGCACGTATTCCTCAGCAGGCTGCAATTTCTGGTCTGGGGGCCGCGCAGGCTCAGCGTCGACAGGTACTGAAGATCCTCAGCTTGCTGCTCGTAGCAGGCAGCGGTACTTGGTTGGTCAGTGATCAGTTGCCTTATCGAGCGATGCTGGCCCGGCACCGCACCGGTGCGCGGGACCGCCGCTCGTTGCGCCTGGATGATGGGACGCAGCTGGAGTTGAACATCAGTACTGCTCTGGATGTTCGCTTTGATGCCTCCACGCGGCTGATTCAATTGCATCAGGGTGAGATTTTGCTTCAGACCGCCAAGGACCATGCTCAGCGCCCACTCATTGTGCAGACCAAAAACGGCAGTGTGCGTGCGCTGGGTACTCGCTTTACCGTCCGCCAACTGCCAGAGCAGACACATGTGAGTGTGTTGCAGTCGGCAGTCGAAGTGCGCTCGCAGCAGCTTCCGAAGCAGTCCCTGCGCATAGACGCGGGCCAGCAAGTGCGTTTCGACAGTGCGTCGATGAGTAGTGTCGAAGCGCTGCCCGCAAACTCCGATGCCTGGGTGCGAGGCATGCTGAGCGCCGATGACTGGCGGCTAGGCGACTTCCTCAATGAGCTCGGCCGCTATCGCCCCGGGGTGGTTCGGTGTGCGGCAGCGGTGCAACATCTGAAAATTTCTGGTGCGTTCCGTATCGATGACACCGATACGGTGCTGGAAAACCTGAGCAAGAGCCTTCCTGTGAGGGTGCGCTATCTGACTCGTTATTGGGTCAGCGTCGAGCCGGCCTAGGGCTTTTTCAAATTTCCTTCGGGCTGCCTTGCTGATTTGGATTCTCATCCGTCAATGACACAAGCCGCGATCACAGCGACTTCTGCCATCGCAACGGAAGGATCACCCAATGCTCCTGCGTCATCTCACACCTCCTCGTTCAATTGCTCAAGCTGTTCGCTTGGCACTTTTTGGTTTAGCCCTCGCCAGCGGGCCCGGCGTTGCACTGCTACCGGCCCAGGCCATGGCGCAAAGCCAGGTTTCATACCAGATACCGGCAGGGCCCCTGGGCCCCGCGCTGACTCAGTTCGGCGTGCAATCCGGTGTGACGATTTCATTCGATACCGAGCAGACTCGCCGACTCGCCACCGACGGTTTGAGAGGCTCTTACAGTATCGAAGAGGGGTTGCAACACCTGCTGGTGAATAGCGGTCTTCTGGCCCAGCGCCAGGCCAATGGTGGCTATGTGTTGATACCCGCCAGCAACGGCTCTGCACTGGAGCTTGGGGCGACGAATATTGATGATCGGGGGCTGGGCTCCCTGACCGAGGGCACAGGCTCCTATACCACCGCCAGTACCCGATCGGGGACCAAGCTCGTGCTATCACTGCGGGAGACACCGCAGTCGGTGACGGTGGTGACCCGCCAGCGCATGGACGACCAGAACCTGCAGAAACTCGAGGACGTCGCCACTTACCCCCCCGGTTTGACCCTGCGTAAAACCGGAGGCGAGCGGCCGGAGTTCTACTCGCGTGGCACCGCTATCGACACCATCATGATCGATGGCCTGCCAGTCGCGTACGACAGCGACACCCTGGGTACCTCGACACTGGCCATGTATGACCACGTGGAAGTGGTTCGCGGTGCGTCAGGGTTGATGGTTGGTGCTGGCAATCCTTCCGGAACGCTCAATCTGGTACGCAAGCGCCCGACATTGGAACCAAGGCTTTCCTTGTCCGGCAGTGTCGGCACATGGGACGACTATCGTGGCGAAGTCGATGTCAGCGGCAAGCTAAGCGGCAGCGGTGATCTGCGTGGCCGCGTAGTCGGCGCATACCAGGACCGAAACAGCTTCGTCGATGCGTACGAAAATAAGCGCCAGTTGTTCTACGGGGTCAGTGAATATGATCTGACTGACTCCACCACCCTTACGCTGGGCGCCTGGTACAACCGAGAAGACAACCCGGGGGCCGACTGGAACGGTTTGCCAGCTCGGCCCGATGGCAGTTTCTTCGACTTTTCGCGATCTGCTCGTACGGCCCCGGACTGGACCTATTGGGATAAAGAGAACCGCAGTGCTTTTGCCGAGATCGAACAGCGTTTCGACAACGACTGGAAGCTGCGCGTCAATGCGACATGGCTGCGGGGCGATATGGAGATGCTCGGTGGCAGCCTCTATACCGACGAGAACAGTGATTACCACCTGAACATTGGGCGCTACACCTACCAACATACCCAGAAAAGCGTCGATACCTACGCTTCCGGCCCTTTCAGCCTGTTCGGTGCGACGCACGAGCTCGTTGTCGGCGCCAGCTGGCGGAGGGACGAAACCAACGACGGACCTGGGGGCCCAGGCATCGATTCGGATGTAATTGTCGATCCGCAGCATTTCGACCCTAACGCCTACCCAAATCCCGAGATCGACAACAACTGGTCAAGGCATGGGCATGAGCAACAATCGAGCACATATGCCACCGTGCGCCTCAATCTGCGCGACGATCTGCGATTGATCCTCGGCTCGCGGCTGGACTGGTATGAGTATGAGCAGAGTACGCAGTCCGGTGCGTACAGCTTTGGTGACGACTACAAGGCTACCCGTGAATACACGCCATACGCCGGCGTTGTCTACGATCTGGACGATACATACTCGGTCTACACCAGCTGGACCCGAATCTTCAAACCCCAGGCCGCTCAGGATGCTGGTGGTAGCCTGCTGGAACCGGTGACCGGAACCAACTACGAAGCTGGAATCAAGGGCGAGTACTTTGGCGGCGCGCTCAATGCCAGTGCAGCCCTGTTCCAGTCAAGCAGCGGCTAACAGTTGGTAGATGGGGCTCCGTGGCTGAAAAGCTGGTCTCCCGCTATTCGACCTCGAAGGTATCGCTATACGGGTTGGCCGATGAGGTTCCCGGATGCAGCCGGGATTCGCTGGTGATCATCGACGTGACGTCATTCGAAGGTGTGCCGGAGAGTGATCTTTGCTTCGGGACGCGCCAGTTTAATTACGTCTGCTTTTTCCAAGCCGGACACATACTCAAACCACTTTCCCGCTTGGCAGCATGACTGCATTGTCAACGCTTGGATCAAAGCCAATGGCTGCGATCCGGCGAAGTCGATGACGCCCTGGAAATGGAAGAGAAAACTGAGGCTGCGGAGGTTGAGGCAAGACCGCTGCTAGCAGCCATCAAAACCGGGTACCTCCCTATGAGTAAGAAGAGCAGGAGATCAATGGTGAAGCCAATCTATCGTGGTGGCTGCCTTTGCGGAGCGGTTAGATTCGAGGCTGATGGCCCAGCGCTGAATCCGCATAATTGCTCATGCGAGTTCTGCCAGCGCCACACCGGATCGCTGACCGCTTCCTGGGTTGAGTTTTCAGCAACAGATGTCCGCTGGGTCGGATCAGGTGGGAGCCCTGCGGTATACCGTTCTTCAGACTTCTCAAGCCGTGCTTTCTGCCCTGAGTGCGGTAGCTCGCTCGGTGCGATAGATGATTCCCCCACAGTAGCTTTGCTGATCGGCACATTTGATGATCATCGCTTGCCAGAGCTGAAGCCGGATTACCACTCCTTCAAACCGGAGAAGCCTATATGGGGGTGACTCCTTAACGTTCAGCATGGCCCCATAGCCGATAGCTACATCTCGTAAAGGTCCGATACCAGGCTACAAGCGGGTGTTTTCGCCGGAGCGTTCTGCCGACGTCGAAAGTCAGCATCTCCGGACGAAGCCCTACCATTTTGAAACAATACCGCTCCTGAGGTTGATGCTCCACACTTGACCTGCTTTTGCTGTGGTGTTCGAATCCGCGCCGCTTCAGGTGTCCTGCGCCGCCGCGCGCAGGGTTAAACGGGAAGTCGGTGTAAGTCCGACGCTGCCCCCGCAACGGTAAACGAGCGATGCCCTCACGACGCCACTGTGCTTTCGAGCATGGGAAGGCGAGGCCATCATGACCCTCGTGAGCCCGGAGACCGGCCTGTCGCATCGTTTGGCAACCCGCGGTGGGCGGGCGTCGATGCCGGCCGCGGGTGCTCCGTGTGCCGTCGTATGCGCGTTTCCATCGGGATTGCCGTGCCTGTCTCTTGCGATGGAACTCCCAATGGCGCGCTTTCCCCTGTCTGTTCTCTCTCTGCGTCCGCTGCTGTGCGGCTCGCTCCTGGTCGCCGGCCCCGTGCTGGCCGAGACCTCTCCCGTAGCTTTACCCGCTCTGCAGGTACAGGCCGCCTCCGCAGAGGGCGAAATCACTCTGCGAACTCCCACCGAGGCCGGCTCGCGCCTGGACCTCCCAGCCCTGCTGACACCCGCCAGCACTACCAGTCTGAGCGGCACCGAGGTGCGGGAGCGCAACAACCGCAACATCCAGGACGCGGTGACCCGTACCCCAGGCATCAGCTTCATGGGTGAGCCGGGCAACGGCGGCACCGCGTTGTCGGCGCGTGGCTTCACCGGGCATGCCTCGACCATGCAGCTGTACGACGGCACCCGCCAGTACATCGGTGCCGGCACCGTGACCTTCCCGGTAGACACCTGGTCGGTGGAGCGCCTCGACGTGCTGCGCGGCCCGGCCTCGGTGCTGTACGGCGAAGGTGCCACCGGCGCGGTGATCAACGTGGTGCCGAAGAAGCCGTTCGCCGGCGAGGTGCGCAACCACCTGCGCCTGGGCTACGGCAGCGACGACCGTTCGCAGCTGGCGCTTGATAGTGGCGGAGGCCTGGTCGATGGTCTGAGCTACCGCTTTAACCTCAACCGCGAGGCCAGCAACGGTTGGGCCGACGATGGCGACTCCGACAGCCTGGCGCTGAGCGGCGCGCTGCGCTGGGATGCCAGTGACGCGCTGAGCTTCACCCTGTCCCACGACAACGCCACGCAGAACCCTTCGCGCTACTTCGGCACCCCGCTGGTCGACGGCCACTACCGCGAGAGCCTGCGCGACCACAACTACAACGTCGAAGATGCCGAGGTGCGCTACAACGACCAGATCACCCGCCTGGTGACCGACTGGCGTATCAGCGACGCGCTCAGCGCCAGCAACCAGATCTACTACATCAAGACCCAGCGCACCTGGCGCAACGCCGAGGCCTACCGCTGGCAGCCGGGCGACCTGGTGCAGCGCGGCGACTTCTGGCACATCAAGCACACCGAGGAGCAGATCGGCGACCGCCAGAGCTTCACCTTCGACCACCAGCTGTTCGGCCTCGACAGCCGCACTGTGGTCGGCGCCGACTACAACCTCATCCGCTTCGCCCGCCACCACGACTTCGACAATGTGTTCGGCGACGTGGTCCCGCTGGCCGGCTCGGGCGGCGGCAGTTACCAGAGCACCGACCAGTACCGCCCGCGCGAGCTGAACCAGGCGCGCCAGTTCTCCCTGTTCGCCGAGAACAACACCCAGCTCAGCGAGCGCTGGTCGCTGGTCACCGGCGTGCGCCGCGACCAGGTGCACCTCGACCGCACCGACCTCACCTCCGACAACCGCAGCGACCGCAGCCTGACCGGCGGCAACTGGCGCGCCGGCCTGGTGTTCGCGGTCACCCCGGAGCTTTCGCTGTACGGCCAGTACGCCACCAGCACCGAAGGCGTGAACAACCTGCTGACGCTCAACCCGAGCCAGCAGCAGTTCGACCTGACCGAAGCCAAGCAGACCGAGTTCGGCCTCAAGCAGGCGTTCTGGGATGGCCGTGGCGAATGGACTTTGGCCGCCTACCACATCGTCAAGGACAAGCTGCTCAGCCGCAGCTCGCCGACCGCGCCGACCCAGCAGATCGGCCAGCAGTCCTCAGACGGTATCGAGGCCTCGCTGGAGCTGGCGCTGCAGCAGGGCTGGCAGGTCTCGGCCAACGTCGCCTTCGTGCGCGCCGAGTACGATGATTTCTCCGAGGCGGTGGGCGGCGTGCTGGTCGACCGCAGCGGCAATCGCCCGACCAACGTGCCGCGGCGCACCGCCAACCTGTGGCTGAGCAAGGAACTCGGCAACGCCGTAGAGGCCGGCATCGGCGCGCGCTACGTCGACGCCCGTTACGCCGACAGTGCCAACAGCGCCGAGATACCTGGCTACACCGTGGTCGACGCCCATCTCAGCTGGCAGGTACTGGCGGACGTCAGCCTGGGCCTGGAGCTGAACAACCTGTTCGACCGCCAGTACGCCACCACCGCCAGCACCGATGGCGAGCAGTGGTACCTGGGCGCGCCGCGCTCGTTCTTCGTCAGCGCCGACTACCGCTTCTGAGGCCGCCGTCATGCTCGACCTGCGTGATCTCGACCTGCAGCTGGCCGATGCCGCCACGCGGCGCTGGCTGCTGCAGGACATCGCCCTGCGCGTGGCGCCTGGCGAGCGGGTCGGGCTGATCGGCCCCAACGGCAGCGGCAAGACCAGCCTGCTGCGCTGCGTGTATCGCTATCGTCGCCCCAGTCGGGGCGCCGTCGAACTGGAGGGCGAGTCGATCTGGGCGCGCTCGCCACGTTGGTGCGCGCAACGCATGGCCGTGCTGCTGCAGGAGTTTCCCGAAGACTTCGGCCTGCGCGTCGACGACCTGGTGGCCATGGGTCTGACCCCGCACAAGGGGCTGTTCCAGGCCGAGGACGCCAGCGACCGCGCGCTGATCGAGGCGACGCTGCAGCAGGTCGAACTGACCGGCTACGGCCAGCGTCGCTTCGCTGATCTGTCCGGTGGCGAGAAGCAGCGCGCGCTGCTGGCCCGTGCGCTGGTGCAGCGCCCGCGCCTGTTGATTCTCGACGAGCCGACCAACCACCTCGACCCGCGCCACCAGCACGCCCTGCTGCAACGCATCCGCGAGCTGGGCCTGGCGGTGCTGGCGAGCTTTCACGATCTCAACCTGGCGGCCGCCTTCTGCGACCGTCTCTATCTCCTGGATCACGGTCGCCTGCTGGCCAGCGGCACGCCCGATGAGGTGCTGTGCGCCGAGCATCTGCAGCGTGCCTTCGGCCTGGCCGCGCTGGTCGACCGTCATCCCGTCGCGGCCCACCCGCGCATCACCTGGATTGCCCCATGAAGACCCTGTTGCCCCTGTGCCTGGCGTTGCTCCTTCCCCTTACCAGCCATGCCGCCAGCGTGACCAGCTGCAACCGCGAACTGCACATTGAGCAGCCGCCGCAACGCGTGGTTAGCCACGACATCACGCTCACCGCGATGCTGCTGGAACTGGGCCTGCGCGACCGGCTGATCGGCTACAGCGGCATCAGCGGCTGGAAGACCCTGGAGCCCAGGTTCGCCGAGCAACTGGCCGGGCTGCCGGAACTGTCGCCGCGCTACGTGTCGCTGGAGAACCTGCTGCAGGCCCAGGCCGACTTCTTCTTCGCCGGCTGGAACTACGGCATGCGCGTCGGCGGTGAGGTGACTCCGGCCAGCCTCGCGCCGTTCGGCATCCCGGTGTACGAGCTGAGCGAGTCCTGCGGCTTCATCATGCCGGGACGCAGCGCGAGCCTGGATGACCTGTACGCCGACCTGCGCAACCTCGGCCGCATCTTCGCCGTCAAGGCGCGTGCCGAGGCGCTGGTGCAACGCACCCAGGCGCGGGTGGCGACGGTGCGTGCGCGCCTGCCGCAAGGTGAAGCGGCGCCGCGTATCTTCCTCTACGACAGCGGCGATGACCGCCCCTTCACCGCCGGCCGCCAGGCCATGCCGCAAGCGCTGATCGAGGCCGCCGGCGGCCGCAACGTGATGCAGGACGTCGACGCCAGCTGGACTGCGGTGAACTGGGAGGCAGTGGTGGAGCGCGATCCCGAGGTCATCGTGATCGTCGACTACGGCCCGCTGAGCGCCGCGCAAAAGCGCGACTTCCTGCTCGCCCACCCGGCGCTGCAGACGGTGACGGCGATCCGCGAGCGGCGCTTCGTGGTGCTGTCGTACCTCGAGGCCACGCCGAGCCTGGACAACGCCGGCGCCATCGAGAAGTTGGCCCGCGCTCTGCACCCGCAGGCTTTCTGATGCCCACGCTGGCCTACCGTCCGCTGCTGCTGTTGCTTGCCCTGGCGCTGCTGATTTCCTGCCTGCTGGCCCTGGGCTTCGGCGCCGCCACGCTGGAGCCGCGGCAGGTGCTCGGCATCCTCGCCGAGCGCCTGTTCGGCGTACGCCTGGACGGGGCCAGTTGGAGCGAGGGGCAGGCGCAGATCGTCTGGGTGATCCGCGCGCCGCGGGTGTTGCTCGGCGCTTTGGTCGGCGCCGGCCTGGCCCTGATCGGCTGCGCCCTGCAGGCGGCTACGCGCAACCCACTGGCCGACCCGCACCTGCTCGGGGTCAGCTCCGGCGCCGCCTTCGGTGCGGTGCTGGTGCTGCTCTACCTGGGCGAATTCGCTGGTGCCCTGAGCCTGCCGCTGGGCGCCTTCGTCGGCGCTCTGGCCAGCCTGTTGCTGGTGCTGGCCGTGGCGGGCCGGCTGCACAGCGAGCGCCTGCTGCTTGGCGGCGTGGCGGTGTCGTTCCTGCTGATGGCGCTGAGCAACCTGCTGCTGTTCATGAGCAACCCGCACGCGGCCAGCGCCGTGCTGTTCTGGATGCTCGGCGGACTGGGTTCGGCGCGCTGGGACAGCTTGTGGCTGCCGGCGCTGTGCCTGGGGCTGGCCATGCCGCTGCTGCTCGGTTTGGCGCGGGCGCTGAATGCGCTGCTGGCTGGCGAGCAGGCGGCGGTGTCGCTGGGCCTTGCGCCCAACCGCGTGCGCCTGCTGGTGTTCGTGGTCACTTCACTGCTCACCGGCGTGCTGGTAGCGCTGTCCGGCGCCATCGGTTTCGTCGGCCTGATGTTGCCGCACGTGGCACGGCGCCTGGTCGGCGCCGATCACCGTCGCCTGCTGCCGATCAGTGCGCTGCTCGGCGCGCTGTTCCTGGTCTGGGCGGACGTAGTCGCACGTTGCCTGATGGCGCCGCAGGACCTGCCCATCGGCATCGTGACCGCAGCCTGTGGCGGCCTATTCTTCATCCTGCTGCTGAGACGCAGACGGTAATGCCGCTACAGGGTGCTAATAGGGAGGCGAGCTGCCAGTCTGCTTGCTGAGTGACCGCGGGAGGGAGGCCGATATTGGCCAGGCGAATCTATTCAGAGGCCAACAGGCTCCGTTCCGATCTCGCGTTTCAGCGAATAGAGATTGATTTTCAGAGTGTGCGGCGCCATCTGCGTCAGTTTATCGCTTCACGCCGTGCCGACGGCCTCTTATGATAGCCATGGCAAGATAGTCAGGTAGAGCGTCTACCACCCCTCTCGTTACAAGGATGTTGCCGATGCAGTTTGCTCTCCCTCTATAGCCCTCTCTTGGTTAGCACGTTTGCCGGTCTTCTGGCATTAAGCTCTGTAAGCGTAGAGGTAATAAGTTTTACTGCTTGCAGAAGTTAGGGCTTCCACGAAATTTTAAATCGCTTAATGATGCATAAGCTGCGATGCACGGTAGATGTGGAAGTCAAGAGAATAAGCTCGACACTTACTGTCTGAAGGTGTCGCTATAAACGGTAATTTTAACTCCCGCTTGAGCGGTGCTTAAGTAAATATTGTGTGGGTGTGTATGTCCTCAAGCTGTCAAGCTCCTATTGTCTCCGAAAAAAGAATGCCAGGCCTCGATTTTCTCAGGGCTATCGCTGCTCTCTGGGTTTTTGTATTTCATTTTATGGAGCTTTCTCCTCAAGCCCTTAAGCCAGCTATAGATAGTTTCTATGTGATAGTTGGGTGGAATGGCGTTGATTTGTTCTTTGTTCTGAGTGGGTTCTTGATTGGATCTATTCTGAGTAGAGATAATGAAAACATTAAGTCTTTTGTTATTAGGCGTTTCTTTAGAATATATCCGGCGTATTTTGTGGTGTTGGTTCTTTGTATTCTTGTGAATAAGCCGTATTTTATTGAAAATAAGCTTCTTATTGCTAGCCATGTTTTCTTGTTCAATAATTTAATTCCAGCGTATGCTGGGGCTGTTAATGGGGTTTTATGGACTCTTGGCGCTGAATTTCAGTTTTATTTGCTGTCAGCTTTAATTTTGTTGGTGCCGAGGCGGAAGCTTTCTTGGCTTTCTCTTGTCTTTTTTATGGTTTTCGTAAGCTTGCTATATAGATACTTTGTTTTTGACTATGCAGCGCCCACGCAGCGATTTTTTCTCTCTACCCAGTTACCTGGGATGTTGGTTCTCTTTGGCCTGGGTTTTTTTGTTGTTCAGTTGAAAAAGTCTATAGGATTGTTTGTTTCTAGATACTTTGTGTTGTTTTTGGTGCTGGCGGTGGCTGCGTTGTTTTTATATTTTAATTGGTTGCGCCCTCATATTGGTGATTATTGGACTAACGAAAGCTCAATGATATATGGAAGATTGTTTTCCGGCGCGGCATTTTCAGTGATGGTTTTGGTTTTTTCGTGTACCCCTGATTGGTTCGGCAGTCTGCTGAAAAGAACAGGCATGGTTTTTGTGGGTGAGATTAGTTATGGGATATATCTCACTCATCTTTTTTGGTTTGATGTGGTGGCGCCCTATGGTGCTTTCTTTATGAAATTTGATTGGTTGATTTATGCGTCTGTTCTGCTGGGGTTGACAATTATATCTTCTTGTTTGATTTATTTTTTTATAGAGCGCCCGTTTATAAGATTTGGAGCGAGGCTCGCCAGCAAATATAGGGCGTCGCAGGGAAATGGTGCGATGTCTGAGGGTTTTGGTGCAGTGCAGTCGCTTAAGATGTAAGCGTGATTACCTATCTAAGAATAGTAAGCACCGTTTGGCACCTATGGATCGCCACCTGCAAGACCGTATAGCGCCGCAGTCCCGGCTCATCTGTCTATCATCTTTGATAGAGAAAATTCGGGAACGTTTGGAAGACGATAGTCTGGCTAGATGTTTGTCATCCAAGTCTTTCTTTTGTTAGCGGCGGGTCGGACCGATTGGCTGTACGGGTTATTTTCTTTTGGCTCTGTAATCCCTGTGGAGTGATGCACTTCTCTGGTTTGCGCTGAACATGCTCAGCGCTATTGAAGCATTCCTCATCGGGTCTCTTCATCAGGCCGTTTTTGATAAAGTCACCAATAGGCTTCATAACGCCAGTCTTACGGCTGCCACGGCGTCTCGACCCCATCCAGCTCGCGGTTGAGAAAAGTAGCCGCACTTATCAAGGCCAAATGGCTCAGCAGCGCTGGGCCGAGCGCAACTTCGTCGTGCTCAACCTGCGCACCGCCCATCTGCCCTATGCGCAAAACTACCGCCATGAACCGGCTCCGGCTCCCTGGCCGGATCAAGGGCCGGAAGGGCAGAGCAATGCCTACGAAACTCGATCCACTACCTTGACGGGATGCTGGCGGAGATCCTCGCCGACTTCGACCGCCTGGATGGCGAGCGCTACCTGATCATCACCGGCGATCATGGTCAGCGCCTGGGCGAGAACAGTTACTGGGGGCACAACGACCTGGTGCCGGAGGTCCATGACGTACCGGTGATCGTGGTTGCTCGAGACGCCCCGGTGGGCGCCCTGGCTGATTTTTTCCGCGGGCGCTGGATCAGCCACTACGAGGCGGGCAAGTGGTTGGCAGCCCGCCTGGGCACGAAGATCGACAATCCCAACCTGCGGCCGAACGAATACTTCGTGCACGACAAGCTGCTGTTCACCGACAACTTTATCCAACGTGTATGTGAGTCGCCTGCGGGGCTGATCCATCAACCGCCACAGCAGCTGAGCCTGTTGCTCGTAGACCCGGGCAAGGGGGCTTGCAACGGAAGTTGACTCGGCCGCCCTTGGCTTGACGTTCTTTTCACTTCCGCTTCACCAGTCATCGACGTTCGCACCCACACACTCCTGGGCGTTTTCCATTGCCTGGACACTCATATGCTCCTGCCCCGCAATGCGCCTATGCGCTATCTGTCTCTGCTACTTGTCTGCTGGCTTGCCGTCTTCACCGTTACCCGTGTTGCTTTGCTCGTCGCTCATGGCGCAGAGGCGGGAGGCTTCGCTCCCGACGTATTTGTTGGGGGCATGCTCTATGACCTGGGGTTCCTGGCCTATGCGGCGTTGCCGCTTGGCCTCTATCTGTTGCTGTGTCCTCCGGCATTGTGGCGCCATCCCGCTCACCGACTGTTTCTCGTCGGTCTGTTCGTCGCCAGTATCTTCCTGATGCTGTTTGTCGCCACAGCCGAGTGGCTGTTCTGGGACGAATTCGGCGTGCGCTTCAACTTCATCGCGGTGGACTATCTGGTGTATTCCGATGAGGTGCTCGACAACTTGCTTGAGTCCTATCCCATCGGGCTGTTGCTGAGCATTCTCGGAGTGTTTGCCGCGGTGCTGTGCCGGGCATTGCGCCGCCCTCTCCGAGTCGCTATCCGAGCACCCCTGCCCGGTTGGCCGCGCCGCGGGTTGATGTTGGCAGGGTTGGTCTTCGCCATCGTTCTGTCTGTCATCCTGCTCAACCAAGACAGTCCGCGCGGCCTGGGTGGCAACAGCTATCGCCACGAACTGGCGAGCAACGGCCCATATCAGTTCTTCGCTGCCTTCCGTAACAACGAGCTGGACTACCGACAGTTCTATGGCCAATTGCCGGATGCCACGTTGGCCCCGGTGCTGCGCCGAGAGCTCGGCGAGTCGACGGCGACCTTCGTTGGCAGCGATCCGCTGGATGTGCGCCGCTGGATCGACAATCCGGGTGTGCCGCGCAAGCTGAATGTGGTTCTGGTGACCATCGAGAGCCTGTCGGCCAAATACCTGGGAAGCTTCGGCGATTCGCGCGGGCTGACTCCTAATCTCGATGCGCTGCGGCGGCAGAGCCTGTTCTTCAATGACTTCTATGCCACCGGCACCCGCACAGACCGAGGTCTGGAGGCCATCACCCTGGCGATACCGCCGACTCCCGGCCGCTCCATCGTCAAGCGCATTGGCCGCGAGGGCGGCTATGCCAGCCTTGGTCAGCAGCTGTCGGCCAGAGGCTACGACAGCGTGTTCGTCTACGGCGGGCGCGGCTATTTCGACAACATGAATGCGTTCTTTTCAGGCAACGGCTATCGGGTGGTGGATCAAAGCAGCGTCGACGAGGCCGACATTCATTTCAAGAATGCCTGGGGCATGGCAGACGAGGACCTCTATACCCAGGCCATGAAAATCGCCGATGCAGATCATGCAACCGGCAAGCCGTTCTTCCTACAGCTGATGACAACCTCCAACCATCGTCCCTACACGTATCCACCCGGGCGCATCGACATAGCCTCCGGTGATGGCCGCGAGGGGGCGGTGAAGTACACCGACTGGGCCATCGGTCGCTTCCTGGAGGCGGCGCGGCAAAAGCCCTGGTTCGACGATACCCTGTTCGTCTTCGTCGCCGACCACTGTGCTGGCAGCGCCGGCATGGAGGACCTGCCGGTGGCCAACTACCACATCCCGCTTTTCCTCTACGCGCCGAAGTGGCTGGAGGCCCGGGAGGATTCTCAGCTCGCCAGCCAGATCGACCTGGCTCCGACCTTGCTCGGTCTGCTCAACCTGGACTATCAGTCGACCTTCTTCGGTCGCGATCTGCTCAAGCCCAGTGCCGCCCCGCCACGGGTCCTGATCGGCAACTACCAGCACCTGGGGTTGTTCGATGGTCAGAACCTGGCGATCCTCAGCCCTCGTGGTCACATGCGCCGACATGACGACGCGCTAGGTGCCAGCCACGAATATCGGGTGGATAACCGTGATCCTCTGTTGCAACGCGACATTGCCTATTATCAGGCGGCCAGCCATGACTTCCAGAAGCGCCTGCTGACCTGGAAGGGCGAGGAGCGGCCATGAGCGCGTCTCCCACCTTCGACAGGCGATTGTGGTATGGCCTGCCATTGGCGATGCTCGCCGCATTGCTGGTGTTCGAGCCGAGCAGGCTCGACTTCGCCATCTCCAATCTGTTCTACGTTCAGGGCCAGGGCTTCATCGGTCGGCACAACGACTTTCTTGAGGATGTGCTGCACGATCGTGCCAAGCAGCTGGTGATCGCTGTAGGCGTACTGGCCATCATCGGTTTCCTGCTGAGTCTTTTACCTACTCGATTGCGCCCGCTGCGGCGTACCTTGGGCTATCTGGTTCTGGCCATGGCGCTATCCACCAGCTTCGTCACGCCCCTGAAGAAAATCACTCAGATGCACTGCCCCTGGAGTCTGGAGGAGTACGGGGGCGTGGAGCATTTCTCGCCATTGCTCGGCCCGCGTGCCGTGTCGGTAGAAAAGCCCGGCAATTGCTGGCCAGGCGGTCATGCGGCGGCAGGCTTTGCACTGTTCGCGCTGTTCTTCGCACTGCGAGATCGTTGTCCGCGCAGTGCCAAGGTGGCACTGGTCACGGCGATGACCCTGGGAACGTTGTTTTCTCTGGTGCGCATGCTGCAGGGAGCACATTTCCTTTCCCACAACCTGTGGACGGCTGCTCTGTGCTGGCTGATTGGCCTGGGGTTATACGATCTCATGCTCTACCAGCCGGCCTCGTCGCCGGTCTCTGACCCCGTGGCGGATCCCAGCTGATCTTGATAGGCGCAGACGAGTGGGGGAGCGCGCCCTGGACGGGCGCAGCACCAGCACGGTTCTCAGGCAATTGAGCCTCCGCAGCGCAAGAACCTTTCATACCTCTGTTCCGTTAGCGCTTTGTCTGGCGGTGCGCCCAGGCTGCGAAGTGCGAATAGCTACGGACGGGCCTGCCGCGACTTCTGCTCGACACGCTGCACGAACTTCTGCAGGTCGACGATGGCGCGGCGATGAGTTCCGGCCCCGACAATTCCGCTTTCATCCCGGCTCTCGACCTTGAACACCAGCACCTTGCCGTCGATAGCGGTGAGTTCGACCGTCGCCGTCACCTTGATCCCGGCAGGTGTGGCCGCTACGTGGCTGATATCAACGTGGGTGCTTACCGTGCGCTGCCCGGCCGTAAGATACGGGCGCATGTCGACGAAGCCAGGCCAACTCGACTCCACCTGTGGAGCCGTGTGAGGTCATGCCACGACGAGCGTATCGGTATGGCTAAGGCCTATCGACGGCGAGGGCGGCGACACAGTACTCATAGACGTCCAACTCTCATGCTTACAGGCCAGGTGATTGGCCGGCGAGCCGTACGCTCGCCCCACAGGTTGGCAATATCTGCGGCGAAGCCTTGAAGCAGCTCGTCGCGCCCAGAGTCTCTGGCATTGCGTACTGACGACCAGGTTGAGATATAGCCGAGAAGGTCCTCGAGGCTCCACTCCAGGTGGATGGCAATCAGAGGGCTTCCAATCTCGTCGAAGGGAAACTCGATGGTTGCATAGCCGCTATCTACCAGTTGGCGCTCGGGAGGCCAGTACGGACCGATCTCATGCCAGTAGAAGCGTTCGAAGCGAGCCCCCAGATCACCTTCCAGGCGCAGCACCCCGTAACTGATCAGCGCCAGAATCGCATCCGGCGTGGCCACTCGGCGTACTTCACCATAGAACCTGGGCAGGTCGAACCAGTGTGCCGCCTGTGCTGCGGTAACGAGGCTCGCACTGTTATTCGGGAGCGGCAGTTCTTCGGCGGGGGCGCAGTGGTAGGTGACGTTCTGCTTTGGCGTCGCATGGTTGATCTGGTCTTCGCTGGGATCGATACCAGACACCCGGCGGAAATTCTCGGCAAGCTGGACGGTGAGCTGGCCGGTGCCGCATCCGACATCGAGGGCTTGAACTGTATCGGGTGCGATGGAGGCCAGGAACGCAGCGACTGCTGGAGGGTACTCCGGCCGGTATCGTGCGTACGCCGAGCCACCCTGATCGAACCAGTTCTTCGTTTCTGCGAGAGTGCTATGCATGGCTGACACTGCCCGCTTTCAGGCTTTGCTTGATGCTGGTCAGGCGCTGAGCGAAGCCCCGCTGTTCCAAGGCTTTGGCCGCGTTCTCCAGCACGTGACGCAGTGGATAGCCGATTTCTTGCTCCAGGTGCTCGATGGCCTCGAACGTCGCTGACCAGTGAGTGTTCAACTTGGTCACCAGCTTCTTGCCGGCTGGCGTCAGTTGAACCACTGTCTGCCGGCCATCCTCTCCACGTTGGCGGGATACGATTGCGTCAGTCTCCATTTGGCTGATGGTCTGGCTGATGGCTCCCTGGGTCAGGTGGGTTCGCGAGGTGATCTCGGTAACCGTCTGGGCGCCAGACCGAATCGCACGCAGCACCGGGGTGTACCGCGCTCGGTACTTCAGTCCCATCTGCTGATAGTGTTCCTCGGCTCCCGACTCCACCAGCTCCGACACGTAACGCAGTAGCTCGCCCAGTCCGGGCTCAATTTTTCTACTCATGGCAGGCATCTCCAACTCTCGGTTCCAAACTACATTAGCGCTAATGTAAATGGCAAGCCTGGCTACCAGGCAGGAAGCGGCTGCGTTGGTGGCTGGAACTCGTGTTCAGAGGGGCTCGGCATGGGAGACCGACCGATATGTAGCTTTGCCCTAGGCGGCCAGCAGCTCTCGTTGCTACCGGTAGGGGGACAGTTGCTGGCCGGTCGTAACGGCTGACGTCCTTGACATCGACGTGCTGGGACATCTGATTGGCGCAGTCGGACATGCCGGCACGCTTGCCTACGGGCACACTCGTGATCACGACCTTTTACCTCGGCTAATTCGCCGATGCACAGGAGATGTCCATGTCCCGAGGCGCCCCCATTCCCCGTCATTCCGACAACGATTACTCCCACGAGCAGGCCAGAGTGCGCCGCGACTTTGTCGAGGCACAAACCGGTGCCCTGCTGGATGCGGTTGGCAAATACGCCATCGATCCAGAGGTTACGCGCGGCAATATCGAGAACTTCATAGGCGCCGTGCAGATGCCACTGGGACTGGCCGGCCCTCTGCGGATAGAGGGCGAACATGCGCGTGGCGACTTCTATGTGCCGATGGCCACCACCGAAGGCACTCTATTGGCCAGTTACAGCCGAGGCATGCGTGCCATCAGCGCGTCGGGTGGAGTGAAGACCACCGTGGTCAAGCATTCCATGCAGCGTGCACCGGTCTTCATGTTTGATGATGCATTGCAGGCTCGGGAGTTCGGCGCCTGGCTGGTCCGCGAGTTCGAGACGATCAAGGCGGTGAGCGAAACCACTACCCGTAGCGGCAAGCTGTTCGAGATCGAGCAGTATCCGGTGGCCAACATGCTTTACACGCGCTTCTGCTACACCACGGGTGATGCCGCCGGGCAGAACATGACCAGCAAGGCGACGTATGCTGCGTGTGAGTGGATCAAAGCGAATCATCCATTACAGCCGCGTTACATCCTTTCCGGGGCCATCGATACCGACAAGAAGCATTCGGCGATGAACATGATCCAGACCCGCGGCAAGCGGGTAATCGCCGAATTCACTCTCAGGCGTGACATCGCTCACGATCTGCTTCGTGTGGACCCCGTCAACCTCTACCGCTACCGGCAGATAGCCGCGGTAGGCGCGTTTCAGGCCGGCTCGGCATACAGTGGTGCGCATTCGGCAAACGGCTTGGCCGCGGTGTATATCTCCACCGGGCAGGACGCGGCGAACGTGGCTGAATCTCACGGCGGCATCACCTATGGGCAGCTGCTGGATAACGGGGACTACTACTGGTCGGTGACCTTGCCCGCAGTGATCTGCGCAACCCATGGAGGTGGCACGAGTCTGCCGACCCAGCGCGAGTGCCTGGAGCTGCTGGGGTGCTATGGCGCAGGAAAGGCGGACAAGCTGGCGGAGATCATCGCGGCGGTGGTGCTGGCAGGTGACGTGTCCCTGACATCGGCAATACTTGCTGGGGACTGGGTCAGCAGCCACGAGGCTCTGGGGCGCAATCGCTGAGGTGCCGGCCATCAGATTGATGGCTAGCATAGAGGAACCCGTGAGCGTATTGCGCGCTCACGGGGGGCGGCTCCGTGGCTAGAAGTCCTGCGCGGTCGGGCGCAGCACGATTTCGTTGATGTCCACGTCCGCAGGTTGCTCGATGGCGTAGGCGATGGCCTTGGCGACCGAGGCAGCAGGAATGGCCTGCTTGTAGAAGTCGAGAACGACCTCCGCGCTGGCCTTGTGGCCGCTGCCGAACTTGAGTTCGGAGTCGACCGCACCCGGTTCGATGGTGGTGGTGCGGATCTTGCCGCCCACTTCATGGCGCAGGCCGTCGGAGATCGCCCGTACCGCGTACTTGGTGCCGCTGTACACCGAGCCACCCGGGCTGAAGACCTTGATGCCGGCAACCGACGAGACGTTGATGAAATGGCCGAAGCCCTGCTGCTCGAACAACGGCAGGGCGGCGGCGATGCCATAGAGCACGCCCTTGATGTTGATGTCGATCATGTTGTCCCACTCGTCGATGCGGCGTTCGGAGATGGGAGAGATGGCCATCAGGCCGGCGTTGTTGATCATGACGTCGACTCGCCCGAAGGCTTCGACGGCATGCGCGATCAATGCTTCCAGATCGTTGCGACGGGTGACATCGACGGCGAGGGCACTGGCCTGTCCGCCACTATTGCGAATGTCCTGCACGATGGCGTTCATGCGTTCCAGGCGACGTGCGCCGAGCACGACCGCGGCGCCGAGGCTGGCCAGGTGGCGGGCGGTGGCCTCGCCAAGGCCACTGCTGGCACCTGTGATAACGACGACTTTGCCTTCGATTCCGTTGCTCATCTCTCGAACCTCTCGGGTTGCGTGGTGGGGGGTGATGCGCAGTGTGTGCTTGCTCTTCGTCTCAGAAAATTGAAGAGTTAGGATTTAAGAATTCCAAATAGTGGAACCAAGACATGCTCAATCGCATGGAAATGACCCGGATCTTCCTGGCTGCAGCGGATGCGGCGACCTTTCGCGAGGCTGCGCACCAGCTCGGTACGTCCCCGCAAAAGGTGACCCGCGCGATCCAGGAGTTCGAGCGTGTGCTCGGCGAGCCGTTGTTCCATCGCAGCACCCGGCAGACCCACATCACGGCCTTCGGTGCCGAGGTGGCACGCCAGGCGCGCGATGCGCTGGAGAGCTTCGATCAACTGTTCATCGCGAACGGGCGGCAGCGCGCCGACACCGTGGCCGGGCGGGTAGGCGTCACGGCGCCGCGGGCCATCGGCAGACGCTATCTGGCGGGTTATGTGGCCACGCTGATGAGGCTGCATCCGGGGCTGAGCATCGAGCTCTGCCTGGATGACGAACTGACGGACGCGGTGGCTTCGCGTATCGATATCGGTATCCGGATTGGGGCCGTGCGAGACAGGCGCTACATCGCCAGAACGGCCGGTGGCGTGCCGGTGCGGGTCGTGGTGGCTCCGTCCCTTGTCGAGGCTGTCGGGGTGCCGACTGATCTTGATGAGTTGAAGCGCCTACCGCTGTCCACACTTATCGACCGCAACAGTGGTCGGCCGTGGCCGTGGATGTTCCGGGGCGAGACGAACTTCATTCCGGCCACATCCACCCTGACCTGCGATGACGCCGAGACCGAGCTGGAGATGACGCTGGCCGGGATGGTCTTTGCACAGGTTCCGCATTACCTGGCCGCGCCTTATCTGGCCAGCGGGCAACTGGTCGAGGTGCTGGTGGAACAGGCGCCATCGCCGTTCGAGCTGATCGTCTATCGCACCCAGTCCGGCCCGGTGCCCAGACGCGTGCGGGTGGTGTTCGATCATCTGCTGGCGAGCTTCTCCGCGCCGGAGTTCTTTCCCTTCGAACAGTGATCGTCTTTGCCCTGCGCCACAGGCTAATCTGCTGGCCACTGAAGGGCTCAACACTAGGTGGTACGGGTGGACAGGTTTCAGGAAATGAAGGTGCTGCTGGCGGTGACCGAAGCGGAGAGTTTCGCCGGTGGCGCCAGGCTGCTGGGCATGTCGCCGCCCAGCGTGACGCGGGCCATCGCCGCCCTGGAGGCACGCCTCGGTACCCTGTTGCTGGCGCGCAACACGCGCAGCCTGCGCCTCACCGAGGCCGGACGCCGTTACGTGGAGGACTGCCGGCGTATCCTGCTGGAGCTGGAGGAAGCGGAGGAGCTCGCCGCGGGTGGCGGCGTGCGCCCACGTGGCCGGCTGACGGTGACGGCGCCAGTCATGTTCGGTGAGCTGTTCCTGGTGCCGCTGATTGCCGAGTACCTTGATGCGCAACCTGACGTGGAGATCAACGCACTGCTGGTCGACCGTCTGGTGAACATGGTCGAGGAGGGCGTGGACGTGGCCGTGCGTATCGGCCGCCTGCCCGAGGGGGATCACCCGGCGCTACAGGTCGGGCAGATTCGCCCGGTGGTGTGTGCGTCTCCCGCGTTCCTCGACCGTGTTGGGCGCCCCACTCATCCTGAAGAGCTGCGTGAGATGCCGGTGGTGATGTCCTCCGCCAGCACGCTGCTCACCCAGTGGCAATTCGCCGGGGCGGAGGGCACCTTCGCGTTCACGCCGTCCCCACGCTTGCTGGTCAGCTCCAACCAGGCGGCGATCAACGCGGCACGCCTGGGCTGGGGCTTCACCCGGGTGCTGTCGTATCAGGTTGCCGAGGCAGTGGCGCGTGGGGAACTGGAGACAGTGCTCGATGCTTACGCCACGGAGGCGATACCGGTGCACATCGTCCACCAGGGTGGGCGGAGGGTCTCCGCCAAAGTGCGGACCTTCGTCGATCACTGCGCCGCGCGCTTTCAGGCCGATCCGGCATTGCGAGCGGCGGGGGCGCAGACAAGGGCATGAGCCGCCATCGCGAGATGCAGGTGTTCCAGGCGGTGGCGCAGGCCGGCAGCCTGGCTGCGGCGGCGCGAGATCTGACACTGTCACAAGCCACGGTGATGCGTACCGTCGCGTCATTGGAGGCGCGGCTGGACAACGCACTGTTATCGCGTGGGCCGCGTGGCGTGAGCTTGACCCCCGCGGGTGAGCGTTTTGCCGAGAGCTGCCAGCGCATCCTGGCGGGGCTGGAGACGGCGGAGCGATCCGTGGCAGGCCTGCATTCCTCTTCCGCCGGGCAACTGAACCTGGCCCTGCCGTTGTTGATGGAGCACCAGGTGCTGGTCCCCATCGCGCTCGACTACCTGGCAGCCTTCCCTGAGGTACATCTGGTCACCCAGGCCCGCGAGAGTGTGCCAAGGCTGCTGGAGGAGGGTATCGACGTGGCCCTGGTGGTCGGTCATCTGCCGGACTCTTCCGGCTTCGCCGTGCCGGTGGGGCAGGTGCAGCAGGTGGTTTGTGCGGCGCCGGCTTACCTGCAGCGTTGGGGACGGCCCGGCAGCCCTGCGGCATTGCATGCTGAGCGCACCATCGTCGTTTCGTCGACCGGTCATACCGGCGACTGGCTCTTCGCCAATGGCACGTTGCGGGTTGCGCCACGCCTGATCTGCAGCACGACACAGGCGGCCATCCGCGCTGCCTCCGCCGGACTGGGGCTGACCCGTTGCCTGGCTTACGAGGCCTACGAGGAGCTGCGCAGCGACCGGCTCGAGGTCGTGCTGGAGGATTTCGCACCCGCGCCGTTGCCGGTGCAGTTGCTTTACCGAGAGGGACGACGTGCTGCAGGGCGCGTGCGCAGCTTTCTCGACTTTGCCGTACCGCGGCTGCGTGCTCACCCGGCTTTCGCCAACTGATTCCGCGCGCCGCAGTCGTCGATAGGCCTGGCGTTATTGCAGAAACTGAAATGGTGGATTGTCAAACCTGGTGATTCTGCTCGTGGCTGCAAGGGCGCAGCATGGCTCCATCGTCGTGAAAGCCCAGTGGGTCGACTCGCGACGAACCCAATCGACCCTTGCCATGGAGCCACCGTCATGTCTCGCCCCGCCATCAAACTGTACCGTCACCCGCTGTCTGGCCACGCCCACCGCGTGGAGCTGTTGCTGTCGCTGCTCGATCTGCCTACCGAGCTGGTGTCCGTCGACCTGGCCAACGGTGCGCACAAGCACGCCGACTTTCTCGCCCTCAACCCTTTCGGTCAGGTGCCGGTGATCGACGATGCCGGCACCGTACTGAGTGACTCCAATGCCATCTTGGTTTACCTGGCCAAGCGCTATGGCAATGGCCGCTGGCTGCCGGAAGATCCGCTTGCCGCGGCCCGTGTGCAGCGCTGGCTGTCGGTGGCCGCCGGCCAGGTGGCCTACGGCCCAGCGGCGGCGCGCCTGATCACCGTGTTCGGTGCTTCGTTCAATGCCGAGGAGGTGATCAACCGTGCCCATGGGTTGTTCACGGTGATGGAGGGCGAGCTCAGTGCCGTACCGTTCCTGGCCGGCGCGGCGCCGACCATCGCCGATGTAGCCAACTACGCCTATATCGCCCATGCACCTGAAGGCAACGTGTCGCTGCAGGCATACCCTAACGTGCGTGCCTGGCTGGCCCGCATCGAGGCTTTGCCTGGCTTCGTGCCCATGCAGCGTACCGCCGCCGGCCTGCAGGCAGCCTGAGACATCGTTTCTCTTCACTGCCGGGCTTGCCCGGCAGCATCCTTTTCAGAGGACAGACCATGGACCAGCTTCCCAGCCACCGCCGCTCGCCCTGGCATGCCGGCGAAAGAATCATGCAGGAGAAGATCGGTGTGTCCGAGCGCATGGAAGTGCTCGGGCAGAAGGTCATTCGCGACTATATGCCTGACCAGCACCGCGAGTTCTACCACCAGTTGCCGTTCATGATCGCCGGTGCGGTGGATGCCGAGGGTCGGCCCTGGGCCACGCTGATCGAGGGTGAGGAGGGTTTCGTCACCTCGTCGGATCCGCGCCGCCTGGCATTCGATCTCGCCGCCATGCCCCTGGACTCGCTGGACCCGGCCACATCAGGGCTGCACGCTGGTGCAGCCGTTGGTCTGCTCGGCATCGAGCTGCATACGCGGAGGCGCAACCGCATCAACGGCGCGCTCGTCCAGGCTTCGGTCGAGCACCTGGAGGTGAGTGTCGAGCATTCGTTCGGAAACTGCCCTCAGTACATCCAGCTCCGTGGCTACCGCCGCGCGCCCGAGGGCCGGGGCACCCTGCGCCAGGATGCGACGATGCTGGACGAGCGCACGGTGACGATGATCCGCGATGCCGACACGTTCTTCGTCGCCAGCTATGTGGAGCACGAGGATGGCCAGCGCTCGGTGGACGTCTCCCACCGGGGCGGACGTGCCGGTTTCGTACGGGTGGAGGGCAATCGCCTGACCATCCCGGACTATGCCGGCAACCTGCACTTCAACACCTTGGGCAATTTCACCGTCAACCCGCGCGCCGGTCTGCTGTTCGTCGACTTCAACTCAGGCGGCGTGCTGCAGCTCTACGGCCGCCCGGAGGTGGTTCTGGACAGCCCGCTGATCACCGCCTTCGAGGGCGCCGAGCGGCTGTGGACCTTCGATGTGGAGCAGGTGGTGCTGCGCCCCGCAGCCCTGTCGTTGCGCTGGGCGTTTGACGAATACGCACCGACTAGCCTGATGACCGGTACCTGGGCCGAGGCGGATGAACGTCTGCGCGAGCGCGAACGGCGCCAGCAGTGGCAGCACTGGCGCGTGCTTGAGCAACGACAGGAGAGCCGCGACATCCGCTCGCTGCTGTTGGCGCCGGAGGATGGCGGGGCAGTGAGCTTCGCGCCGGGCCAGCACCTGCCCGTGCGCATCACCACCGCGCAGGGCGAAGTGCTTGTGCGCACTTACAGCTTGTCCAGTGCACCGTCTGACGGCTTCTTGCGGATCAGCGTCAAGGCGCAGGGCAAGGGGTCGCGCCATCTGCATGAACAGGTGCGGGTTGGCGATCTGCTGGAGGTGCGCCAGCCACTCGGTGGTTTCACCCTGAAGACCGACAGCTCTCGGCCGGTGGTGTTGATTGGGGCGGGTGTCGGCATCACGCCGTTGCTGTCCATGCTGCGTGAGCTGGTTGCCGCCAATGCAGGTCAGGCGCCAGGCCGACGCATCCATTTCTTCCAGGGCGCCAGGGCGCTGCATGATCTGCCGTTCCAGGCCGAGTTGCAGGCGCTGGTGCAGGGCGCTGCTGGCAGGCTGCACGTGCATCGTGCGCTCAGTGCGCCGGGTGAAGAGGCCATGCAGGGGCGCGACTACGAGTCCCAGGGGCGTCTTGAGCTGGCGCAGGTGCAGGCCGCTCTGCCGTTCGATGACTACGACTTCTATCTGTGCGGCCCGGCGGCGTTTACCCAGTCGCTGTACGACGGTCTGCGCGGGTTGAACATCGCCGATGGGCGCATCCATGCCGAAGCGTTCGGTCCTTCCACCCTGCGCCGTCAGGGTGATGGTCAGGCGGCAGTGCTGGTCCAGCCACCGGCCGCTACCGAACCGGTACCGGTGTACTTCTCGGGCTCGGCCAAGGAAGCTCGCTGGACACCGCAGAGTGGCAGCCTGCTGGAGCTTGCAGAGGCCCGAGGGTTGACCCCCGAGTTCAGTTGCCGGGGTGGTTCCTGCGGCACCTGCAAGACTCGGCTGGTCAGCGGCCAGGTGCATTACCCGAACCCGCCCGCGGAGCTACCGGAGGCGGACGCGGTGCTGATCTGCTGCGCCGTGCCGGCTGCCAGCGAGACAGGCATCCAGCCCCTGGTGCTCGATCTCTGAGGAGGTGTGACATGGCTGCCGAGCAGACGGTGGTCTGGGTAGACCAGAGCCCAGGTTTTGCCTCCGAGAGGGTGAGCGGGCTGGATTTCACATCACCTTGCGATGGAATCGAGCGGGAGGCCGGATACTTGTTGCCCCAACTGCTGTTTCCCGTGGAGCGCTCCGCTGGCAGCTCGGTTAGATGGGCATGGGCAGCTTCGCTGTGGTGGCGAGGTGATTGGTGAGTATCTGCGTCACAAGCCAGCGGGCAGGGTGATCGGCTGCGCGCGGACGGGGATTGAATAGGCAGTCCGGCTTTCGATCAGGCAACAAAAAACCCGCCGAAGCGGGTTTTTTCAAGACCATTCCAACACCCTGTCAGGAGCCTCCGAGGCCATGGTCGATCATCCTTGATCCTGAGTACATCCTGCACTCAGTTGATGGAGTGAGATTAAGGGCAGCAGAGAAGCGTTAATAGGAGATATCGTAGCCAGGGCGTGTAAGCCTTTCGCTATAAGTCGTCGGACTTGTGACGCGCTAGTTCCGATACTCGCTGAATCTGGCTGCGTTGGGCTCCAGGGAAAGCGCGAGTCCGTTGGCTAGGTAGGAGACCGTACGATAGAAGCCTGCGAGCATCATGATTTCCAGTATCTGGCTCGAATCGAAGTGCTTGCCGAGACTCGCGAACTCTTCCGCGTTCAGTGTCGCTCGATCATGGAGGGCGTCGATGGCCTCGAGTAGCGCGGCTTCGTCGTCTCTCCATTGCTCGGGGCGCAATGGCACTGCCAGAGTGCCTGCGATCTCGTCCCGATCAAGCCCGGCAGCCTGGCCGAATACCCGAACATGTACGCCCCACTCATATTCACATCCTGTTCGTGCGCAGACTCTATTGATTGCCAGCTCTCGCTGGCGAAGCGTCAGCGGGCTGCTCTCGTCGAGCAACGATCCTCCCCTGAACTTGCGCCATGCGCGATCACTGCTCGCGACGGTGGTGAACAGGAGTAGCGGCGGGACGCCCGGGCCCATGAGCTTGTCGAAGATCGCCTGTGTTTCGCCGGGGTAGGGTGGGGTGAGTGGATCGATTCTAGCCATGCTATTCTCCGCTATTAAATTAGTAGCAATTCATTCTTGCTACAAAATCAGTAGCGAAACAAGGCGAATTGGCATGGCTGATGACACGCAGCAACCCCCGTTGATGATGGATGGCCGCCGTCCCATCATGGTGCTCCTGGATCTGCTCGGTCAGAAGTGGGCCTTGCGGATCCTCTGGGAGCTCAGGAGTGGAGGGCTCAGCTCAAGAGCCCTGCGCGCGGCTGCGGGAGACATCTCGCCCACCGTGCTGCAGGCAAGGGTCAATGAGCTGCGCAATGCGGGTCTGATCTCGCTCGGCAGTGAGGGCTATTCGCTGACCGAACTGGGTATGGAACTTCAGGGCGCATTTCTTCCCCTGTACCAGTTCGCCGATCGATGGGCGGAAGCATCCAGGCAAGCTGCATCTTGAGCATGAACTCTGGTGGAGCAACGCGGATCGACCTGTGGCCTGGAAGGCTGCGCCAGCCATCGCGCTCGCCGCCGGAGGAGGGATTCAGGCCGACCCTGTCGCCTCTCCGACCATCCCCCGCTCCTCATCACGCAGAGTCAGTACTGAAACGCCGGAGGCGGTAACGGCGACGGTGTGCTCGAACTGGGCGGAAAGGGCTCCGTCCCGAGTGACGACCGTCCAGCCGTCATCCTCGGTTCTCACGCCTCCTGTCCCCTGATTGAGCATGGGCTCAATGGTGAACACCATGCCCTCGCGCAGCAGGAGCCCTGTTCCTGGCCTGCCGAAATGCAGTATCTGAGGCTCCTCGTGCATCTCGCGGCCGATACCATGGCCGCAGTACTCCCGCACTATCGAATAGCCATTTCGCTTGGCATGGCGTTCGATGGCCGAGCCGATGTCACCGAGCCGTGCGCCAGGGCGAACCATTCGAATGCCCTTCCACATCGCCTCGTAGGTGACCTGGACCAGTTGCCTGGCCGCCGCATCTACCTGGCCTATGAGATAGGTCTTGCTGGAGTCCGCGATATAGCCGTTCTTCTCCAGCGTGATGTCGAGGTTGACGATATCGCCGTTGCGAAGCACGGCTTCCGCCGATGGAACGCCGTGGCAGACCACCTGATTCACTGAGGCGTTGAGGGCAAATTTATATCCATACTGACCCTTGCTGGCGGGGCGTGCCTGAAGGTCATGGACGATGAAACGCTCGACCAGCGTGTCGACCTGAAGCGTCGACATCCCCTCGAGAGGGGTTCGATCCAGCAGCCGGAAGACGGAAGACAGCAGTCGTCCGGATTCGGCCATCAGCGCCAGTTCCTCGGGGCGCTTGATCATGCCTCTTCCACGCTTGCCGGCTGGACCGATACACCTGCGGCAGTGAGTTCACGCAGGATGATCTCATTGAAACTGAGTGTCGGGCTGGTCTCGCACAGCATACCGATCCTGATCCAGTAGGCGGCCTGAGCGTTGATCGAGCGGCAGGACACCTTGGTCGCCCTGCGCAGCTGATCGTGTAGTTCATCTTCTATGTTGAGAATGCCCATCGAGAATGCCTCATGTGTTCCATATATGAATTATATATAAATCATATTGTTTGTGCGTCAAGGCCTACAAACGACGGAGAGGGTGAGCGGCTTCCTGTGTCAGATAGCCAAAAAGGGGGGCAAGAGATCGCCGATGGTCAGATTGGCCGGCTCGTAAGGGGAGGGCTTGACAGCTCTGGGATACTGGAAGGAGTGCCGTCGACGATGCGGCATTTCCGCTATGACCGAGAGGAAGGTGTTCCATGCACAACGAAGAGCTCAAGGCGTTGTTCGACCAGCAGGCGGCCGGCTATGACAAGCAATGGGCTGGGATGGCGCCCATCCGGGACGGCTTGTATTTCATGCTGGGTTCACTTTTCGCCGATCTGCCGGCAACTGCCCGGATACTCTGCGTCGGCGCTGGTACCGGTGCGGAGATAGCTCACCTGGCCGAACGATTCCCAGGCTGGCATTTCACCGCGGTCGATCCTTCGGGCGCGATGCTCGATGTCTGTCGCCAGCGGGCGGAGCAAGGGGGCTTCCTGTCGCGCTGCCGTTTTCATAAGGGCTATCTCGAAACCCTTCCCTCCGGGCCCGGTTACGACGGAGCCACCTGCTTTCTGGTGTCTCAATTCCAGCTCGACCCCGATGCCCGAACGGCGTTCTTCCATGAGATTGGGCTCCGACTCAAGCCGCGTGGGATTCTGGCGAACGCCGATCTTGCGTCCGACACCGGTTCGCCAGCCTATGAAGCGCTGTTACGTAGCTGGATGACACTGATGTCCTCGGCTGGCGTAAAGCCGGAGATGCTGGGAAAAGCCAGAGCCGCCTATGCAAGGGATGTGGCCATCCTGCCACCGGTGCAGGTGGCCGGGCTCATCGAGGCTGCTGGTTTCGAGGCGCCGGTGCAGTTCTATCAGGCCGGGTTGATGCACGGCTGGTCGTGCGAGCGCAAAGAGTGAGGATCGTCTGGACGGTGGATGCCACCTCTATCTGAGGGTGCTTTCTCAGGAGTCCACACGACGGAAAACCACCAGCGTTGCGGTGTTTCGCTGGCAGATGGCGCCGTCTTGATTGATGGCAAGGTTCTCCACGATGACGATCCCCCGATCCGGCTTCGACTTCGATGGCGTTATGTTCTTGATCGTGCTGATGACGTGGAGAGTATCTCCAGGCCTGACGATGCTGAGCCACTCTACATTGCAACCTGCCCCGATTATTCCGTCGGCTAGCGGGACGCTCTCAGCGAACAGGCGCATGATCACGGCCGATGTATGCCACCCGCTGGCAGCCAGCCCGCTGAAGAACGACTGCTTGGCTGCTTCAGGGTCAACATGGAATGGCTGCGGGTCGAATTCACCGGCAAAGGAGATGACTCGTTCGGTCGTCATCTCGTAATGCCGGCTTGAAAACGTGTCACCCACCGACAGGTCTTCCAGGTACAGCTTTCTTTGAGGTTGGGTCTGCGACACAGCAGTTCTCCTGATGGAAGGGGGCTCCGGTGGTTCTACTTTCGTGGAAAACATCCAGCCCGGCCGTATCTATCCGAGGGCGTGATGATGGGGTATCGAACGCCATGATTGCGGGTAGAGAGTGATGCATTGCACCTGTGCGGACTACCCCATGCGCGCTACGCCAATGACCTGTCAGGTCATTGGCGTAGGCAGGTGATATCACTAGTTTCCTTTATCCAGCCCGTTGACTGTGACTTCCCTGGGGGAGAAAGGAATATGAGCAACGCCTTGTCCGTATACGCCCTGTGCGTGGTCATACTGTTCCTGAAGATGTTCGCCATTTCCTGCTACCAGGGTTACTTCCGTCTCCGGTTCCAGGCCTTCACTAACGCTGAAGATGCCGCGGTATTCAATCGCCCGGAAAGTCAGCAGGAGCTTCCGGCGGTCCGTCGCGGCGCCAAGGCCTGGGCCAACGATCTGGAGAACATCCCTGTCTTCTTTGCACTGGGCGGGCTGGCTGTGGCCTTGGACGCCTCCGCGATCGCTACGATCTGGTTGAGCGGCATATTCACAACGGCCAGGGTTCTGCACTCGGCCACCTACCTGGCTCGCATCCAGCCTTGGCGGACGATCAGCTACGGCATAGGCGTGTTCAGCCTGCTTGGACTGGCCGGCAACATCGTCATGGTCGTGACGGCTGCGTGGGTTCCATGATCGGTGGAACCTGATGGCAATTCGGAGACCGACTCGCTACCAAGAGCGAGATCGGCTCTTTGGTCGCTATCTGTGCAGCTCGTACGCGCACATGTTGACCGTCGTGGCCAGGTTCAACGACTCGATGGCGCCGCAGCCGGCAATGGTGAACGGCTGGGCGCCGAGTGCGCTGAGCTGCTCGCGCGGCACGCCACGAGCCTCGTTGCCGAACAGGTAACAGTCGAAGCTCTTGAAGCTGGCGGCTTGCAGGCTTTCGCCCTGCATATCCAAGCAGGCGATGCGCGGGAAACGCTCGGCCAGGGAGTCCAGCTGCACATCCAGCTCCAGAGGTACATGGAAGATCGCCCCCATGCTCGAGCGCACCACCTTGGGGTTGTACGGGTCGACGCTACCGGGACTGAGCAGGCAACGGAAGCCACCGAACCAGGCCAGGGTGCGCAGGATGGTGCCGAGGTTGCCCGGGTCCTGGATCTCGTGCAGGTAGATGACGCGCTCGCCGGCGACCACCGGCACCGCACCCTGCGGCATCGGTACCACCGCGACGATACCCTGCGGCGTCTTGGTGTCGGACACCTGAGCCATCTGCCGCTCGCTGATCACATGGGTGTTGAACGGGCTCTGCCAGTGCTCGTGGGCGGCGGTCACATACAACTGACTGCGCTGCAGCAGCGGGTTGTGCACGGCGGCCTTCTGCAGCTCCAGCACCAGGTGCTCACCCTCCACCAGAAAGTGGCCGAACTCGGCGCGATACTTCTTCTGCTGCAGCTTCTTGATGTCGTCGAGTTTCATCAGTGGCTCGCCAGCAGCGACTTGGCCACCGCCTCGGCGACCTTGATGCCGTCCACGCCGGCCGAGAGGATGCCGCCGGCATAACCGGCACCCTCGCCGGCCGGATACAGGCCCTTGAGATTGAGGCTCTGCAGGCTCTCGTTGTCACGGGTGATGCGCACCGGCGACGAAGTACGGGTCTCGATACCGGTGAGGATCGCGTCGTCGCGGTCGAAACCACGGATCTGCTTGCCGAAGGCCGGCAGCGCCTCGCGGATGGCCTCGATGGCGTACTCCGGCAGCGACGGCGCCAGGTCGCCCAGGCGTACGCCGGGCTTGTAGGAAGGCTCGACCTCGCCGAATTCGCTCGATGGCGTGCCGCGAATGAAGTCGCCAACCAGCTGCGCCGGGGCGCAGTAGTCACGACCACCCAGCTCATAGGCACGCGACTCCAGGCGTTCCTGGAATTCCACGCCGGCCAGCGGCCCGCCAGGGAAGTCCTGCTCAGGGTTGATACCGACGACGATGCCGGCGTTGGCGTTGCGCTCGTTTCGCGAGTACTGGCTCATGCCGTTGGTGACCACGCGCTCCGGCTCAGAGGTGGCCGCCACCACGGTACCGCCCGGGCACATGCAGAAGCTGTACACGGCACGGCCGTTCTTGGCGTGGTGCACCAGCTTGTAGTCGGCGGCGCCCAGCTCAGGGTGACCGGCGTATTTGCCCAGGCGCGCCTGGTCGATCATCGACTGCGGGTGCTCGATGCGGAAGCCCACGGCGAAGGGCTTGGCCTCGATGAACACGTTCTGCCGATGCAGCATGCGGAACGTGTCGCGCGAGCTGTGGCCCAGCGCCAGCACCACGTGACGGCTGCGAATGGTCTCGCCATTGGCCAGCACCACGCCTTCCAATTGACCATCATCGATCACCAGATCGGTGACCTTGCTCTCGAAGCGCACCTCGCCGCCCAGGGCGATGATCTCCTCGCGCATGGCCGCCACCACGCCGGTGAGGCGGAAGGTGCCGATGTGCGGTTTGCTGACGTACATGATCTCGTCCGGCGCGCCGGCGCGGACGAACTCGTGCATCACCTTGCGCGCGTAGAACTTGGGGTCCTTGATCTGGCTGTACAACTTGCCGTCGGAGAACAGACCGGCACCGCCTTCGCCGAACTGCACGTTGGATTCGGGGGTCAGGACCTTCTTGCGCCACAGCGCCCAGGTGTCCTTGGTGCGGGCGCGCACATCCTTGCCGCGCTCCAGCACGATCGGCTTGAAACCCATCTGCGCCAGCAGTAACGCGGCGAACAGGCCGCAGGGGCCGAAACCCACCACCAGCGGCCGCTCGCCGAGGTCGGCCGGCGCCTGGCCAACCGGGTAGTAGTGGGTGTCCGGCGCCGGGCGGATATGGTGATCGTCGGCGAAGCGCGCCAGGATCGCCGCCTCGTCACGCACTTCCAGGTCGATGATGTAGATGAACAGAATGACGCTGTTCTTCTTGCGCGCATCGTAGCTGCGCTTGAAAACGGTGAAGTTCAGCAGGTCGGCGTCGGCGATACCCAGGCGTCTGACGATGGCCTGGCGCAGTTCATCAGCGGAGTGATCGAGGGGCAGAGACAGTTCGTTGATGCGAATCATGGCGGTAATCCTGGCCGGTCGACCCGGCAAAGGAAGCAAAGAAGAGGGGTAAGGTGCCAATTGTAGCCGCGCCCACCCGGCCCTGTCAGGCCGCCAGCTGGGCCGCACGCCCCGTGGATTTAACCTGCGGCGCACTATCGGCTTATAATTGCCGCCACTTTGCGGCTCGCTGCCCACGCACCGGCCCGCACCCCACCTGATTTTCCGTGCCTGGCCCCTCATGAAACGCTCCAAAAGCAGCAGCCGCTGGCTGAACGAACACGTCAACGATCCTTACGTCAAACGCGCGCAGAAGGACGGCTACCGCTCGCGTGCCAGCTACAAGCTGCTCGAACTGAACGAGAAGGACAAGCTGATCCGCCCCGGCATGCTGGTCATGGACCTGGGCTCGGCCCCAGGCGGCTGGTCGCAGGTGGCCGGCAAGATCGTCGGTGAGAACGGCCGCGTGATCGCCAGCGATATCCTGCCGATGGACCCGTTGGACAACGTCGACTTCATCCAGGGCGACTTCACCGAGGATGCCGTGTTCCAGCAGATCCTCGCCAAGCTCGACAGCCGTCAGCCCGACCTGATCATCTCCGACATCGCGCCGAACATCAGCGGCGTGGCCGTGGCTGACCAGGCCGCCTCAATGTACCTGGTCGAGCTGACCCTCGACATGGTCCGCCAGGTGCTCAAGCCCGGGGGCAACTATGCGGTCAAGGTGTTCCAGGGCGAGGGCTCCGAAGCCTTCCTCAAGGACGTACGCAGCTCGTTCGAGAAAGTGATGATCCGCAAACCCGAAGCCTCGCGCCCACGCTCGCGAGAGGTCTATCTGGTTGGGAAGGGCTTCAAAGAGTAGGTCGCGTACCGTCCTCAGTTCAATACGTCATGCAGCACTTCCTGGATCACACCGGTGGCGATGGCCACCAGCAGTAGGTCAGTTCCGGCTTGCTGCCATTCGTAGCCGTCGTAGTGAGGGAGGCGACCTAGCAACCGACTGTCGAGCTTCCTGGCGATGCCGGGCGGCAGTGGTTTTCCTCGTGCAAGGTTCTTCTGGATGCCCGGTGGCAGCGCCGTTCCGGGATTCCAGTAGTCGCGGCTGTCATCGAGAATGACGCGTACACCGCCGATATCGATCTCAGGACCGCTCTGCCAACTGCTGCTGCCACTACCTTGGTGCTGTTGTGCCCCATGCTTGTTGCCTTTGCCGTGGCCGGGTTCGGCCAGCAAGGCTGGAGCCGCGCTGGCCAGCGCCGCGCTGAGAAAGATGGACAGTAAGGTATGGGGCTTGAACATCGGCGGCACTCCTTCAAAGCGCTGGTGGCCAGCTTGGCTATTGCCTGTCAGACCGCGGGTACTGCCAGAGAGTCAGCTGTCGATGCCATTTTTCGCTGGCCGAGCATGGGGCACGGTTCGGTACATGAGCATCCGCTTTGGGGTGAAGTGGATGCTCGCCGTCACCGCTAGATGAAGGCTTGGCGCGATACGCCGCGCGGCAGGCGGTTTCGACCTGGGAGGCGCTCCAGGCGCTGCTGCCATTCGGTACGGGCGGTCATGACGGAAGCTGGCTTCGGCTCGGCTACCTCGACGGCGGCAACCACAGCCTTGGTGGCTTTTGCTGCGGCGCGCAGCTCGGCGAGGGTGGGTGTCTTGCGCGCGGGCTCTGCAGACTTTTTCTCGACGGTGCGCAAGCAGAGCTTGCACGAAACCTGGGCCAGTTCCTGGGAGCCGTTCAGACTCGATCCCGCTCGCCCGCAGGCAACATTCTCCGGTGAAGTGAGGTAGTGAATGACCAACGTGTTGTCTCCTGCATTTTCGGGGCGCGGGATTCTACACAGTCACTCCACAACGAACAGCAAAATTACCCGTATCCAAGCCATACCGGCCTTTCCTCTCCGAACAATGGCACAGGAGCTTCGTGGCCGGGACCTTTGGCACCGGTGCTTTTCCTAACGGGCTCTGCATTTCTGAGGCGCTCCAGCGCGGAGCTCTCACGGTTTATCCCACCTGGTTTCTTCCCGCCCCAACCTGGGCGGCAGAGGATAAATAAGTTACATCTGGAGGCTTGACCTTAAAGTTAAGTTAAACGTTACGGTCTTCGCGCCCGACCTCTCCAGCCCACGATCTGGGGTGGCGCAGACACGAGTTCCCCGGGCGGGACTCTTCAAAACGCGGAGAACGAACAGACATGAAACTCAGCAACGTTGCGGTACTGGCAGGTGTGCTCCTGAATGCCGTGGTCCTTTCTTCATGGGCCGCGGGCATGCCCGCGCCTGGGCAGGCAGGCATCGCTACTACCCGCATCGCGGGTCAGGACATCCCCGTGGTGGCCGGCGGGCTGTACGAACGCTACCACTCCAACCCGCCGCTTTCAGTCATCGCGGCCGAAGCGCCGGATATCGACCTGAGCTGGTTCGAGGGGCTCCACAAGACCAAGGTTGACATGGGCTTCGAGTCCTACTCGCCGAACTTCTACTACAGGAACAGCCGGGTCACGGCGGTCTTCACGGCGGACCTGGACAGGCTGAAGCAGTTGATGCCTGCCGAGGTGCTGGAGCAGGTCCAGCCGCTCCAGGTATGGCCAGGCAGAGGACTGGTTGCCTTGACCGCTTACGCCTACGAGTACTGCGACAACGACAGCTACAACGAGATCGCGCTGTCCATCGTCACCAACAAACCAGGAAAGTCCAACCTTGGGCCCATCTCCCTGGTTGGCCAATCGATGTCGAAGGACTTCTGGGGCTATGTGCTCAAGCTGCCGGTCAACACCGAGCTTGCCAGGGTCCGGGGTGTGGTTGGATATAACCTGCCCAAGTGGCTGACCGGTATCAACCTCAGGGAAACCGACAAGTCGGTGGTCTTCGAGATCCTCGACAGCCAGACCGGGAAAGTCGACGTCACCCTGGAGACCGATAAGCTGGGCGATCTCTCCAGCGAGGTCGATCTGATCACCAACAGCTTCACCAATATTGGTCACAGCGGTGAGCTGAACTATGGCTACGCTATTTCTCGCCAGATGCGCCATGCCTCCAGTACCAGCGAGGACACGGTCAAGCTGACCCTGGGCGACGGCAGCCTGTCGACCTACATCAAGTCGTTGGATCTGGGTGAGATGATGAAGTACGAATACGTGCCCGAGTTCCAGAGCGCCCTGTATGCACCTGCCCCATTGGCATCGATGCCGGACGGTGATTGATCCCGCATCTCTGGGCGTTTCCCCGGCTCGATGGGCCGTTCCGAGGCCAGGGGGCTAGGCCCCTTGGTTCTCTTTTTGGGTTTGCGGCTAATGGGGGAGGAGCCAAATCAGAGCAGTAGCTCCAGGTTCTGTGCCAGCAAAGCGGACCCGGTTCGCAACGGCTCCGGCTCGCCAGTGGGGCGAAAGCCACTGGCGGCGTAGAGGCGCGTCGCCGGGCTATCGCCGGTGGTGACGCCCAGGCGGATGCGATGCACGCCGACGCCCGAGGCCCATGCGAGTGTTGCCGCCCAGTAGCGCACGGCCTGCTCCCTTTCCCCGCGAAGCGGGGGCAACCCACATCTGGAATACATCGGCCCGCCCGGGCTCGGAGGCTGCAAGCTTGCCCCAGACCAGGCCGCAGAGTTCGTCTCTGTCGAAGGCGAACAGGAGTCGGTCCCTTCCCGACGAGCTGGCGGCTTCGACCCGGGATGCCCAGGCCTCGTCGGGTCTACCCACTTCTGCGTCGTAGGTGCTGCCGAAAGCGTCTGGCGAGTCGCGAAGCGCGCGCAGCCGGATCTGGCGGTATTCCCGCCACTCATGGGCAGCTACCGAGCGGATCGAAATCATGCAATCTCCTGGCAGGCGTCACCGAGGCGGCAGGCTAGCCTGCCAATGGGGCTTGGGGCAACGCAGTGACGTACCGTCAACGAGCATCCACGACCGGTATTGCGCCTGCAGGCGACGGGGCATGCTACTTCCTGCCGGTTGAGGGCAGCAGGATCGTCAGTATCCCGAGCAGTGGAAGGTAGGAGCACAGCAGGAACACCTGTTCGATGCCATGGATATCTGCCAGGTACCCGAGCAGAGCCCCACCTATGCCGCCGAAGCCGAACATCAGGCCGAAGAACACGCCGGCGATCATGCCCACGTTGCCCGGCACCAGCTCCTGCGCGAAGACGACGATGGCGGAGAAGGCCGAAGCCAGGATGAAGCCGATGATCATGCTCAGCACGCCGGTCCAGAACAGATCCACATAGGGCAGGGCCAGGGTGAACGGTGCTGCGCCGAGTATGGAGAACCAGATCACCGCCTTGCGCCCGATCCTGTCGCCGATCGGGCCGCCGAAGAAGGTACCGGCCGCTACTGCACCCAGGAACAGGAACAGGTAGAGCTGGGAGCTGGCCACCGACAGGTCGAACTTCTCGATCAGGTAGAAGGTGAAATAGCTGGTCAGGCCGGCCATGTAGAAGTACTTGGAGAACACCAGCACTGCCAGGATCACCAGCGCCATCGTTACCCGACGCCTGGATAGCCCGTGCGTGGCTACTCCGCCCTGCTTGAGGCGGAAGAGATTCAGGTGGTTGCGATACCAGCGGCTCAGCCCGTAGAGCACCAGAATTGAGAATGCCGCGAACAGCCCGAACCAGGCCACATGGCCCTGGCCATAGGGAATGATGATGGCCGCGGCGAGCAGCGGGCCGAAGGCGCTGCCGGCGTTGCCTCCGACCTGGAAAGTGGACTGTGCCAGTCCGTAGCGGCCGCCAGAGGCCAGGCGCGCGATGCGCGATGCCTCCGGATGGAAGGTCGACGAACCGATGCCGACCAGTGCCGAGGCCCCCAGGATAGCCGGGAAGGAGCCGACGAAGGCCAGCAGCAGGATGCCGACCAGTGTGCAGAGAGAGCCAGCAGGCAGCAGCCAGGGATTCGGATGACGATCGGTGTGGTAGCCGACCCAGGGCTGGAGTAGGGAGGCAGTGAGTTGGAACGTCAGGGTGATCAGGCCGATCTGGGTGAAGGTCAGGCCATAGTTGGCTTTGAGCACCGGGTAAATGGACGGCAGTACCGCCTGAATCAGATCGTTGATCAGGTGGGCCAGCGCACAGGCACCGATTACACGCAGGACCAGCGGGCTGGCTTGATTGGTCGTGGAGGAGGCCAGGGTTGAGGCGGTCGAGCTGACAGACATCGCGGATTTTCCAGGCAGGAGTGGCACGGTTGCCCGCAGTCGAGTTGCGGGACGTGGCTATCCTAGAGTCTGGTAAAATCGCCTGTCTCGCGAAATTCGGGCAAAACCTGTCGTAAAAAGGGCGTCATGACCAAGCCACTGAACGAAATTCTGCTCAGGATTGATGAGGCCGCCTGGAGCGTCATCAGCAGTGCCACAGACTATCCAGCGGACTGGTCGATCGAGCCCCATGCCCACAAGAAGCATCAGCTGATCTATGCCATTCAGGGAGTGATGGTCGTTCACTCGGCGATGAGCCAGTGGACCGTGCCGCCCAGCCGAGGCATCTGGATGCCTAGCGGGCAGGTGCACTCGATTCGCTGTGTGGGTCCGGTGAAGATGCGCAGCGTATTCGTGAGCACGGATGCCGCCCCGGATATGCCTGTCGAGTGCAGAGCGGTCAGCATCTCTCCTCTGCTGCGCGAGCTGATCCAGACCTCCATCGCCATCACCGAACCTTATGGGTCAGATACCCGGTCGGCGAGGGTAATGGGGCTGATTCTGGACGAGCTCAAGGTTCTCCCGACCCTGCCCCTGCACTTGCCCCAACCAGCCGACCCGCGGATTCAGGTCATCTGCGCCACGCTTCAGCAGGACCCCGGCGATGGGTCGACGCTGGCGGACTGGAGCGGTCGACTGAGCCTCGACGAGAAGACGATCCAGCGGTTGTTTCAGAAGGGTAGCGGAATGACCTTCGGCCAGTGGCGCCAGCAGGCGCGGTTGCTGCTGGCGCTGGAGCGCATCGCCATGGGGGAGAAAGTCATCAACGTGGCCGGGGAGCTGGGTTATGAGAGCCCGAGCGCCTTCAGCACCATGTTCAAGAAGCAGTTCGGAACGACCCCCAGCCAGTTCTTCAAGTGACGCCTTCGTTCCGCAGGGCGGATCGGACTCAAGCCTGTGCGCTCATAGACCGCTCGTAGGCTTTGGTCATCGTCTGCCAGGTGTGGGCATCTGCGGGAATCAGGTGTTCGATGCGCAACGATTCCACGGTGATGTCGAGTGGCATGCCAAACGTGGTGAAGGTCGAGAGGAACTTCAGTTCGCCCTGAACGGAGCGGACGCGTGTGAGCACGACCGGTGATGAGTCGATGTCTACCGATTGGCCAGACGGGCAGGGAAGACCTTGCAGTCGATGGGCGAGATCGGCATTGGCGTTCGCTTCCCTGGAGGCCCTTTGCCAGGCAACCATCCGAACTTCCGCCGCATTGATCAGGTGGTCGCCCAATCCTCCTGGCGCGAGTAGCGTGGCCAGCAGGTTGAAGCCCGATTCGCTTCCCTCGGGCAACCCGAGTATCCCGAAAAGCACGCTGGCGCTGGCGTTCGCCCCGAGGATGTCCCAGTTGCTGGCGAGGACGATTGCCGGTGCGGGATTGTGGGCATGCAGGATGTGATTGATTGCGCCATGCACCATCTCCATTGGCTGCGCGTCCAGCGAGGAAGCCACATAGCGAGGGGCGAAACCCGCAGCGAGGAATACCTCGTTGCACCGCTCCAGTGGTACGTCGAGCGCCGACAGGATGGCATGCAGGGTGCTGGGACCCACCTTGGCGCGCCCCGTCTCGACACAGCTGAGGTGACGTTGCGAAATGCCGGCGATGAGCGAAAGGTCGAGCTGGCTAAGCCCCGCCTGGTGGCGCAGGCGGCGAAGGTGCTCTCCTGCCGATATGGTGGTGGAACCGGTACGATGAAAGTAGCGACTGCTCATGCGTCAACTCTGGCTGCCCATGCGAAGCGGCGTCGATGACCTGACAGGTCATTGAGCGGCGGAAGACCATACCACTACCTTGCCGACATGACTTGCCAGGAGATGGACATGAGCGGTTCACGCATCGCGTTCGCTGTACTGCTGCCCTTTTCGCTCTACACCTGCTGGACTTTGGTCGTTGCGGACCAGACGCTCCTCGCGTTCGGTATCCAGTTGATGTCCCGGCCCGACACGGCGCAGGTAGTCATCGACCTCTACCTGATGGCTGCGCTTGCCAGTGTGTGGATGTACCGGGATGCCCGCGCCAGGGGCCTCGCTGCGTCGAAGGTCCTCCCTTACATGCTGATCACGGTGGTTTTCGTGTCGATCGGCCCGCTGCTGTACATCGTCATCAACGGGTTATCTGCGGAAGCGAGTAGCGAGTAGCGAGTAGCGAGTAGTCTGATCCAGACGGTCCTCGCATCAGAAACGGGCGAACCGCTGCCGGTACTGCGCAGGCGTCAGCTCGGTCAGCTCCTTGAACATTCGCCTCAGGTTCGAGTCGCTGCTGAAGCCCAGGTCATCGCTGATGGTCTTGATCGGGGCCGAGGTCAGGGTCAGGCGCTCGCTGACCTGCCCGAGCTTGATGCGGCGCGCATAGCTGGCGACCGCCGTGCCCGTTTCTTCCCGAACCTTGCGGGCTAGCGTGCGCTCGGTCATGCCCATCTCATCTGCCAGGGCTCGCACGGTGATTCGTTCGGCCGGCAGTGCCTGCACCAGGTCATGCAGCCGCCGCAGCAGTTGAGTGGGTTGTTCGATGAGGCCGATTGCCCGGAAGGCATCGTGCGATCGAGTAGGGCGCGGTAGCACCATTATCCGATTGAGATCGTTGAAGACTGTCGTGCTGACCTCTCGCTCGACCAGCGCTTGAGCGAGTGGCAGGTAGCCGCTGACGCCACTGGCGGTACCCGTGGCGTCATTGAGGATGCAGTTCTGCTCGTATTGCCAATGCACCCTGGGGTAGCGCTGGAGAAGAGTGTCTGCCAGCCACCAGGTCGCCGTCGCGCTCTGGCCGTCTAGGCGGCCGCTGGCGGCCGCCAGGGCGACTCCTGTGCAGTAGCTCCACACGCGGCAGCGCCTGCCGAGCCTGGTCACGGCCTCGAGGAGCGGGGCGCTGTCACGCAGGGTTGCTTCGACCTGCTGCTGGGACTCCGCCCAGAAACCGGGTATCAGGACTGCCGTCAGCGAGAGATCAGCGAGGCCATGGCTGGCCGTCATCACCAAGCCGTGGGCGCATTGGACCGGCCCGCTTCGCTCGGCCACGAAGTGCATGTCGAACAGCGCTTGTCCGGTGCGTCGGTTGGCGGCATGGAGCATGTCCGAGAAGGCCAGCAATCCTGCCGGCATGCAGCCGGGGTAAAGCAGGAGACCGATTCTTAGGGGAGTGGGCATGGCTGTAAATGAATGGATTGTGTCATGTTCTGCCATTATGGGCGACGTTGCGTCCCGGCACCATGAGCTCACACCGAGGAGGGCTCATGATGAACATTCAGCAGATCCGCAACTCCACGATCATCATCGAATCAGGCAGGCACCGAGTGCTGGTCGATCCGATGCTGGCGCGCAAGGGGGCACTCCCATCGCTGCGCATTTTCTCGGGGAGGCAGAGAAACCCCACCGTCGAGTTGCCGGAGTCGGCGAACGAGGCGCTCGAGGCCGTTACCCATTGCCTGATCACTCACTGCCAGAAAGGACACTTCGATCATCTGGATCGAGCGGGTGCACGCTGGTTGCGAGAGCGACAGACCCCGGTAATCTGCACACCGCATGACGCACCTCATCTGGTCAGGCTGGGCCTGAACGTGCAGCCATTGCCGGCGGATCACGAGAGACCAACCCCTTTCCTGGGAGGCCGGATCCGTACGGTGCGCTGCACCCATGGCGAGGGTCTGGTCGGGCGCCTGATGGAGCATGGCGTCGGCTACTTGATCGAGCTTCCTGGCGAGCCCAGCCTGTACCTGGCTGGCGATACGGTGCTGACACGGACCGTCCGCGACTTCGTGCTGCAGCATCAGCCGCGGGTGAGTGTGGTGCCCGCTGGCGGGGCACGCTTCGATGTGGGGGATGACATCATCATGGGCCTGGAGGATGTCCTTGAGTTTTCCCGCTTCTGCTCGGGCATCGTCATCGCCAATCATCTGGAAGCCATCAATCACTGTCCCGTCACCCGCGAAGGACTGACGAGTGCTGCGGTCGACGCCGGCATCGCTCATCGGCTGCTGATTCCGGCCGATGGTCAGGTTCTGGCGCTGGCGTAGCCGTCGTCGCCAGGGCTGTGGCTGTCCAGGCCCCGGGTTCAATCCGGGGATGCTGGTGATGCCTCGTCGTCCGTGACTTCCTGCCAGCTGCTGTCAGGGTCGAACCGGGTCATCGCCAGAGCCTGTTTGCCGCCTTCCGGACCGAGGTCCTTCTCGAACACCTCGCCATCGTGGCTGATCATGAAGCTCATCACTCCTGAGTTGCCGTAGGCGGAGGGCCAGGCGATCAGGGCAAAGCCCCGGCTCATGTTGTCGCCCAGGCGATATCCGTAGGCGCCTCCCGGCGCCGAAGGCCCCTGGGCATCGAGGATGCGGTAGTGGTAGCCATGCCAGTCACCATCCGGCAGCTCATCGCCGAACAGCGGACCCAGCGGGCTTGGCTCTTCACCAGGTTGTTCGGCCCAGTACAGGCCGTCGTGCTTGCCCTCGCTGCTGACGAATTTCTGCGCGTACTCCAGGGCGCCGTCACCGTCCCGGTCGACTTCGGCGTAGTCCATCTGCGCATCATGATAGGCGCGCACGGCCTGCAGAGTGGCCAGCTCGTTGCGACCGATGCGGCGTAGTCGAATGGTTTCACCACCGGCACGGGTATCGAAGAACCAGCCGTTGCGGCCTTGCACTATCGGCAGAGGCAGCTCCCAGGCGCTGTTGCCCACCACCAGACGCGCCCGGTCACGAGCCTCGGCGCGGATCTCGTGTTTCTCTCGATAGAGGGAGAGAAAGGCCTCGACGTCATCTCGCTCTATGCCGTCCAGAGGAATGTAATCCCGCCAGTTCTCGCCGAGCAGTGCCGCCATGCGCCTGGCATTGGCGTGGTCGGTACCGAGGGCGATGACGAAGGCCTCGGCGGCCTGGTCAGGGGTGGAGAAGGCCTGCTGTGCCTGAGCGGGCAAGGCGATTGTGGTGAGGAGTGACAGGATGAGAGCTGCTTTCATGACGGAACTCCTTCAGCGCCGCCGGGCGCCTCCGCGGGATGAGGACATGGCCGGGCGACTTACCGCCCGGCCGCTGGCTCGGGCCGACTGTGGCCGGCTGGCTGCCGTGCGGCTGATCTGGCCGCGCTCCTGGTAGGCACGATCCCGACTGGGGGAGCGAGCCCCGGCGAAGGCGTTGTCGCGTGCGCTGCGAGAGGTGGAGTACTGCTGGCGGGCCTGCTGGCGGCTCTGGGCGGTGTTGCGCTCACGGGATTGGGCACGCTGGCGTAGCTGATCGGAGCTGCGCATCTCGCGATTGGCGCTCTGCGCCCGCTCCAGAGCCTGGCGGTTGTTTGTGGCAGGGCTCTCGAAACCTCGCTGCTGCAGGCTCTGACGGGCCCGCTCGCGGTTGGCGGTGCGTGCCGTATCACGGCCGCGTAACGCGTTGCGTTGCTCGCCGTTGGCCAGGCGCTGGCCGTACTGCTCGCGGCTGGCGCGATCACGATAGGGCACTCCATCGCGGTTGACTGCGTTGTGCTTCCAGGTGCTCTGATTGACGTCGAGTCGACGATTGTCGTTGATGTTGTTGTAGCGGTTCACATCGATGTCTATGTCGCCGTGCCCCCAGTTGCAGTCGCCCCATAGCGAGTCGATGATCGCCACCCCGGCGGCGAAGCCGATGCCGGTGGCGATTGCCGTGCCGAAGTAGTAGCCCGGGGGTGGTGGGTAGTAAACCGGCGGATAGGAGGGATAGGGCCAGGTGCCATACACCACCGTGGGGTTGTAGCTTGGTACGTAGACCACCTGCGGGTCGGCCGACTCGATGATGATGGTCTGCTGGTTGCTGCCGCCAGTGCTGGTTGCCTGAGCAGGCGCGGGTGCCTGCTCGCTGACCTTCTGCTGCTCGTTGGATTTGAGATTGCCGGCCGCTTTGGCCTGTCGCCTCAGGCGTTGTACCGAGTCCATGATTGCGTCGGGCTGCGCCAGGAAGGCGTCGCCCACCCGTTGCACCCAGGCAGGGTCCTGTCCCAGGGTGATCAGCACCGCGGGGAAGGCGACCAGCGACTGCACGCTAGGGTCCCAGGACTGGTCGGAGACCTGGCGCACTGCGTCGTCGCCCGTTGCATCAGGATGATTGGTGGACCAGGTCACCGCGTCGGCCACGTCGCCTGGATAGGTGGATGCCATCAATACCTGTGCCAGTAGTGCGTCGGGATATAGGGCCAGGGGCGCCAGCATCTGGTCGAGCTCTTCGGTAGTGAATACCGGATCGCTCGCCACATTCGCCTTAGCCGGATCCTCGGCAAGGACCGTGACGGGGGCTGAGGCCAGCACCAGCAGCAGGGCGAGGAGGCCGAGGCCTAGGTCGATTCGCATGATGATTCTCCTTGCGCGAGCGCGCGAGCGGAGGTCGGTGTAACGAGGTGGCCGTTCTAGTGCGCCGGCCGTTGGCGTTTCGAGGACGAATGCTCGTTCTTGGCTGTTTTCTCAGTCGCCTAGAACCCGCGCCATGTCGGCGAGAGGCTGCTGGCGCATCGTCGCCAATGGTCGCCGAGTGATGCGATATCCCGCCCGGTGATCGAGGCCGTCAGCGAGTCGTTGGTGTTCATGGATCAGAAACGCTCTTCGACCATGCGGAAGGGGTAGGGCGCCGCCTTGTAGCGGCCGATCTTGCCGCGCTTGGGCAGCTCTATCTTCTGGTCCTTGGTGATGTCGTCGTAGGGCACCTGCGCCAGCAGATGGCTGATGATATTCAGACGTACCCGTCGCTTGTCCTCGGAGCGAGCCATGTACCAGGGTGCCCAGGAGGAATCGGACGCGGCGAACATGTCGTCGCGGGCGCGGGTGTAGTCGTCCCAGCGAGTGAAGGACTTGAGGTCCATGGGCGACAGCTTCCAGATCTTGCGCCCGTCGTGAATGCGTTCTTCCAGACGGCGCTGCTGCTCCTGGGCACTGACTTCCAGCCAGTACTTGATAAGGATGACACCGGACTCGACGATCATCTTCTCGAACAACGGCACGACGTTGAGAAACTTGTGCGCCTGCTCTTCGGAGCAGAATCCCATTACCCGTTCGACCCCCGCGCGGTTGTACCAGCTGCGGTCGAAGATCACGATCTCGCCAGCTGCCGGCATGTGCTGCAGGTAGCGTTGGCCGTACATCTGCGTCTTCTCCCGCTCGGTGGGCGCCGGGAGCGCCACGACGCGGAATACCCGCGGGCTGACCCGCTCGGTAATGGCCTTGATAGTGCCGCCCTTGCCGGCGCCATCACGCCCCTCGAATATCACGCAGACCTTCAGCCCCTTGGCAACCACCCACTGCTGGAGCTTGACCAGCTCGACGTGCAGGCGCTTTAGCTCCTGCTCGTATTCCTTGCGACCCAGTTTTTCCTCGACCTTTTCCTTCTTCTTGGCCATGTCCCGTGCTCCGTCAGTGGAAAGGGAAGATGTAGTTCATCCAGGCCGCCATGCGCAGGAGAATCTTGCGCATGATGGCAACGTGGTGGAAGTGCTCGGAGTACAGCGCGGCCTGTCCATAGGCGCCGCCCGGCATCAGGTCCCGATATTCGGCGAATTCCGGGTCGGTCACTTCGAGCATTACCGGCACCCGTCCCGGCGGAGGCGAGCCGGTGAAGCCTATAAGGTTGCCGCTCGGCTGCACCTGGCCTTCAGCGATTACCGGCAGGACCATCCTCACCTTGGCCTCGAACACTTCTCCGGGGATGCCGTCGAAGGCGATCTCGGCCTCGTCGCCAATGCTCAGGCGCAACTGGCTGTTCTGCCGCATCCAGGCCACATAGGCATAGTCCTCCTGGGGGATGAACACCATGGCCGGGCGCAACGGCATCTTCACTGCATAGATGCCTGGGCGCAGTGAAACCTGGGTGACATAGCCGTTGGAGGGGGCCCGTACAGTGGTGTTGTCCAGTTCGAACTGGGCGATGTTGAGTTGCGCCTGCAGGTCCTGCACGTTCGCCGAGGTGATGTCCACGTCGCGCCGGTTGCCGACATTGCGACGTGCCAGTTCGCTGGCCCGCGCCAGGTCTGCGCGCGCCGAAACCAGCTGAGCCTTCAGCGACTTGACCCGATTCTCGAAGGGCGTCGGGTCTATGCGGAATAGCACATCACCCTTTTTCAGCATCTGGTGACCCTTGACCGGCACCTCGATCACCTGCCCGCTGACCGCGGGCACGATCGGTGTGCTGACGAAGTAGCTGCGCGATACCTCGGAGTAAGGATGGTTGTAATTCATCAGGAAGATCAGTGCGCCGATGAGGACTATGCCGCCAAGTACGGCGGTGGGCACGGTCCACTTGTTCAGCGGAATCTTGAATATCTTGAAGATCGCCACGCAGATGGCGGTGTAGGTGAGAATAAGCAATAGATCCATGGCTCAGCCCTCCTGCCGCGGCTGCTCTGCCGGCGTCACCAGCAGGGCTTCGGGCGGTGTGGCGGCCTCGGCTGCCTCCAGCGAGGCCAGGCGCGCCTGCAGCTCTTCGAGTTGCTTCTCTAGAGTCAGCACGCGTGCATCGTCCACGGGGGCCGGTACGTTGGTCGAGAAGCCCCAGCCCCGGTCGGCGCGGTACAGGGTTGCCCAGATCCACAGGAAGGGCCAGATGGCATGCAGGGTGAACAGACTGACCCACCCCGCGACATGAATGGCATCCTGCTGCGGATGCTTGCGATGAACCGCGATTTCATACGGGATATCGTGAATCGCAATAACGCCGTAGAACAGCACGACTCCAACAAAAATCAGAATTCCCAAAGCGACATAGTCCAGCATTCCAGCCTCCATGACACGTGCCTGCCTCAAGCAACGTAGCAGTGGAAGCGAGGCGGTGCCATTTACCTGAGAAGTTGATGGTCCGGCCCCCTCGGGATGCGCGTCAGCGGGCCGACACGGGTCGCTTGGAAAGGCGGATTCGTGTGCCGATACGACGTTGTTTGGTGGGGCGAGCGTCGCCCTCTGGCCGGTTTCTGTCGATTGACTCAAGCAGGCAGCTGATGCTCATGGGTGCGCCCCTGACATCAATCGCCCAAAAAAAGCCGCCCATGAGGGCGGCAGGGTCTCCAGCAGATTTCGATGACAGGAGTGCTGGAGGCAATGTGGCGTTCGAAGGCCCCGTCAGCGAATGCCGATGGCGCGCAGGGCGGCGGGGGTGAAGTCGCCGGTCTTGGCCTTGAGGCCGAACTGGTAGGCGTTGTTCACCTTGTTGAACATGTAGTTCGCCAGGTAGCGGCCGGAGATCAGGTCGTAGGTCAGCTCGCCCGCGGAGATCTGCGTCTGCTCGTCGTACAGCGGCAGGATGTGGTTCTCCGAGACGCGCCACAGGTTGCCACGGGCGTCGTAGTGGTCGGCCTCGACGATGGTCCAGCTGTCTTCGTCGATGAACAGGTGGCGCTTGGAATAGACATGGCGCTGGCCTTCCTTCAGCGTGCCGATGATTTCCCAGACCCGGTGCAGCTCGTAGCGGGTCTTGTCCTGGTTGAGGTGGCCCGGGGTGATCAGTTCGTCGTAGCTGTTGGCCGGGTCAGCCAGGCGGAAGCTGTTGTAGGGCACGTACATCTCGCGCTTGCCGACCAGTTGCCAGTCATATCGATCCGGCGAGCCATTGAACATGTCGGTCTGGTCGGTGGTACGCAGGTTGCCCGGACCGGGGCTGTCATAGGCGACCTGTGGTGCACGGCGTACCCTGCGCTGACCGGAGTTGTACTGCCAGGCCATGCGCGGTTCCTTCACCTGGTTGAGGGTCTCGTGGACCAGCAGCACGCCGCCCACGTCGCGCGCCGGTGCGATGTTCTCGGAGGTGAAGTAGTAGAGGATGTTCTTCGACTTGCTTGGGTCGTAGTCCAGCAGTTCCTCGCTGTAGGCCAGGCGGTCGCGCTCGGTCTTCCACGAGTAGTCGCCGCCCGGAGTGGTCATGAAGGCCGTGGTCTCGCGGGTGAAGCTGCCGCCGCGGTAGCGGGTGATGTGGTTCCACAGCACTTCCAGGCCGTTCTGTGGAATGGGGAAGGCCAGTGGGCTGGCGTATTTCTCCAGGCCGTTGCCGCCTTCCACCGTCTGCGTGGTGGTGGCGTTGCGGTGCGCCACTTCGTAGGCCTTCTGCGGCCAGGCGACACTGCGATGGGTGGGGTACACGGGAATCTTGTAGGTGCTGGCGTAGCGGGCGAACAGCGCCTGCTGCCCCGGACTCAGGTGCTCCCGGTACTGATCGAGGTTCTGCGCGGTGATGGTGAACAGCGGCGCTTCGCTGGCGAAGGGGTCGGCGCGGAAGCCATTGGTGACCTTGCCGGCATCCTTGGGCAGGCCGCCGGTCCATTCGGGAATGCTGCCGGCGGCGTTGCCGGCGCGCTCGGCGCCAACCGGAGTGAGATCGGCGCCCAGCTTGGCGGCCTGCGCCGCGTCCACGGCGGCATGGGCGGTGTTGAGCAGTAGCGGCAGGCACAGCGACAGCGCGCAGCGCGAGAAGAGGGTGGGTCGGTTCATGTGGTGCATCCTCAGAACGTCACGCCGATGCTGGCGCTGATGAAGTCGCGGTCACCGTTGGTGGTGTAGTCGCCGCCGAAGTAGTCGGTGTAACTGATGCTGGCTTCGTAATTGGACAGGTATTTGGCGCTGAGACCGATGCTCACGGCCTTGCTGCCCTCGGTGAAGGTCGGGCCGTAGCCGTCCACGTCATGCGACCAAGCCAGGCTCGGGCTGAGGTCCAGGCCGCCGATCACGCCGTTGTAGGTGAGGCCGGCGCGCAGGCGATAACCCCAGGAGTTGCGGGTGAAGAAGCCGTCGTCGTTGCAGTACTCCGGGCGGCCGCTGAGCAGCGTGCTGCACAGGTCGTTGCCGTCGTTGTCGAAGTATTCGCCTGGGCCGAAGTGGCTCGCCCGGCCGAAGCGGTACTCACCGTAGTCACCCTCGTTGATGCCGTTGAGGTGGGTGAAGCCGACCTCGCCGATCAGGTTCAGGCGACTGGCGCCGAGCACCTGGTCGAAGGTCTGCACCACGCTCATCTGCCCCTGGGTCATGGGCACACGGGTGTAGCCGTGGATCTCGTCGCCGGGGATGCCCGAGTTCGGGATCACGCTCGGCACTACCGGGGCCAGGCGCAGGGTGGCGTAGGTCAGGTCGTCGATGGCCAGCGGCATGTTCGGCCTGTAGCTCAGCTCGCCTTCCACCGACGCGGTGCCGATGGTGGTGTTGAAGCTCAGGCCGTACAGGCGAATGTCTTCCGGGTATTCGAGGAAGTACTGGGCGTATGCCGCACCGAAGCCCGGCGCGGTGAACGGGTTGGGGGCGCTGCTGATCACCGAACTGCCCACCGGGGTGCGGCTGTGGTAGTTCAGGTAGTAGGCGCTGATTTCCGTATCGTTCAGCTCGGGAACGAACCAGCGCAGGGCGACGCCGAACTGGCCGCTGTCGCGTGCATCGCGATCGCCACCGCGAGGCAGATAGATGGTATTGCCATTGAGGCCACTGTTGTCGGACTGACCGGGTTCGATGTCCGCGCCGCGCACCACGTAGCGGTCGTCGCAGCCGTCGGCGACGATGTCCGAGCTGGCAAAGAAGGTGCCGCAGTTGTCGGCGACGGTCTGGTCCCACTCCAGCTGGTAGAAGGTTTCCAGGCTGACGTCTTCGGCCAGCGCCTGCTGCAGGTAGATCATGTTGACCGGCAGTAGGCCCTCCTTCAGCTCCGAGCCCGGGCGACGCAGGGCGTTGGCGTCCAGCGGGTTGATGCTGTTGATGCCGCCGCTGATGAAGGTACTGCCGCCCCAGCTCACCACCTGCTTGCCGACGCGCACCGAACCGGGCAGTTCGGCGAGGTCGTAGTTGTGGTAGGCGAAGGCATCGAGCAGCTCCACGCCGGACGACTGGGCGCCGCGTTTGCGGTTGTCGTCGCGGATGTCGTAGAGCAGGCGGCTTTCGTCCTTCAGCTCGAAGTCATACCAGTACTTGCCGCGCAGGAACACGCCGGAGTTGCGGTACTTCAGCTCGAGGTCGTGGATGCCCTTGAAGATCTTCGAGAAGGTCTCGCCCTTCTTGAAGTTCAGCCGTGAGTCGTCGGAGGTGCGCGAGTCACCCTTGCCGCCGTTGCCCTGGGCGATGAAGTCCGGGTCCGGCGCGCGCACCGCCCAGCTGGCACCGATGGAAAGCGCCGAGTCGAGCTGACCTTCCACTTCGCCGATGTTGAAGTTCACTGCTTGAGCGCCGGCCATGTAGCCCGCCGTCGCCATTGCCAGAACGGCTGCGCCGGGTATGCCGGGCCGCTTGATGGTTCGTTTCACGTCTCTTCACCTTTTCTTGTTTTCGATGAGGGCGGCAGCGAGCGCTGTTCCCGGCATCCCTAGGCTCTGGGCTCAAGGGCATATGTATTATTTATGTACATATGTATGAATTGAGCTCAATAAGACGCTATACATGTGTGGTTGACATGTAAATCTGTACGATTTTTGTGCATGCGTGATGCGGCCATGCCCGAAAGGGCACGGCTCGGCGGGGGAAGAGGGAGGATGGTGGCTGGCGGCCCTTGCGGCGCGCCAGCGCGGGGTCAGCCGGGCAGGGCGCCGGTGTAGCGGGCGCGGTGGCGAACCAGCGGCTGCTGGTTGTACTGCTCGCTGGCGTGGGCGATCCAGCCGATCAGGCGGGCGACGGCGGCGAGCGCCAGTTCCTGGCCGCCCAGGTTGAGTTTGCGGCCGACGAAGCTGACCAGCAGGATGAACTCCACCGGCCGCTGCACCAGTTCCTCGGCCACCTTCATGGCCTTGAGCAGGCGCAGGTACTCCGGGTCGTCGGCGAACATGCTGTCCAGCGTGGCCTTGAGGCTGAGGGCGCGCGGGTCGGCGACGCTGTGCACGTTGGCGCAGAAGCCGGGGATGTCGCCGCCCTGGCTGTAGTGCTGGAGGATCGGTTCGGCCGGGTCCTTGGCGTTGCAGATGTCGTCCAGCAGGTGGCTGACCGTCTCGTTGCGGCCGTAGGCGATGCGCCGGCCACGGGCCGTGGCCAGGCCAGTGATGGCAGCGTAGTAGGGCGTGACGCCGGTGTTCGCTGCGGCGCGCACGCTGTAGGTGGAGTGGTCCAGCTCATGGTCGATGCTCAGGATCAGCATGCGCCGGATCAGGTCGGCGAAGCGCTGGTCCATGCCGCAGGAGGCTGCGATGAATTCGTGCAGCGGGCGCGGGTCCGGCGCGGTGGCGCCGACCACCAGCGCGGCGAACCAGCGCACCACGTCGGCACCGGTACGCGCATAGCCCTCGGGCGAGAGGTCGAAGGCCTTGGGGTTCTCCCGCTCCACTAGCGGGAACAGGGCGATGGCCTTCTCGATCACCGTGGTGTGGCCGAACAGCTCCAGCAGTTGCGGCACGCCGGGCGGCATGTGCGGCAGCGAATCGCCGAAGGCTCCTGGCACCTGCCAGAACATCTCCGCCACTTCCTCCACCGAGGCCTTCTCCACCAGCTCGTGGATGTCTCGGCCGCGGTAGTACAGGCCGTCCTCGGTGAGCAGGGTCAGCGAGCTGTGCGAGTCCGGATTGCCGCGCTTGCTCGTCGTGGCGTCGCCGCCCTTGCTGCCCTTGACCAGGCGCTGGATGTCGGCCGCCCAGTAGCGGCGCTTGCGCGAGCCCTCGATCTTCACCGAGCGGATGTTCTTGCGCCCCACGTAGGCATACAGGGTCGGCAGGTTGACGCCGAGCAGCCCGGCGGCTTCCTCGGCGGAGAGGTACAGCTCATCTTGGTTGGGCATGGCGGCCTTCATGTGGACGTTTTGAGTACAGATTTACCGATGTTAGTCGACTGTTTACATTCCTGTAAATCATTGGTGGAAAGCGTCTATGTAGGCGCTTTCAGCTCGTGCTCCACTTCCATGTCAGAGGCTTTTCCATGAAATCGCTGTGTCTTGCCGTGTCCGTGTTGCCTGCCGCTCTGTTGCCCCATGTCGCCCAGGCGGATTCCGCCCCGGGGCTGCAGTCCATCGGCCTGGGGCTGTCCTACTCGCAGAGCCCCTATGCGGGGGCGGATAGCTCCGTGTCGCCGGTGCCGCTGGTGCGTTACCAGGGCGAGCGCCTGTTCCTGCAGGGGCTGACCGGCGGTGTGCACCTGATCGAGCGCGATGGTTTCGGCCTGGATGCAATCGTCTCAGGGCGCTTCGATGGCATCGATGCCGACGACTTCGGCCGCGCCGAGCTGGCCGAGAACGGTATCGATCGCGATCTCCTGGAGGATCGTGACGACGGCATCGACCTTGGCCTGCGCGCCAGCTGGGAGTTTGCCTTCGGCGAGCTGCAGGCCACGGCCGATGTCAGTGGCGCCAGCGAGGGTTACGAGCTGGCCCTGGAGTATGGCTATCCGATGGACGTGGCCGGGGCGAAGGTGACGCCGGCACTGAAGGTCAGCTATCTGTCGGACAAGCTGGCCGACTATTACTACGGCACCCTGAGCGATGAGGAGGCGCGCGGCGTGGCACGCTATCGTCCGGGCAGCGCGGTGGTGCAGGAGCTGGCGCTGGGAGTGTCCAGGCCGGCTGGCGAACGCTGGCTGCTAATCGGTGAGGCCAGCTACCGGCACCTGCCGGGTCGTCTTACCGACAGCCCGCTGGCGGAGGGCGATGCCGGTCAGCTCGGGGTGAAGGTCGGCATTTCCTGGTTGTTCGATTGAATTGATGTACAAAAAAAATACAGATTTACGTTTAAAAAATCAATGTGTACTTTGCGTCCATCGTGCACCTGTGGCGGTATCTCGACCGGCTGAAGGCTGCACTCCTACCTGATTCTTTTAACAACAAGGACAACAGAATGGCTTGGGTTGGATTCGCGATGGTCTCGGTGTTCATGTTGCTGATCATGACGCGGCGCTTGTCGGCCATCGTCGCGCTGATCCTGGTGCCGGTGGCGTTCGCGCTGGCGCTGGGCCTTGGTTCGCAGATGGGCGAAATGGTGCTGGACGGTGTCATCAAGGTCACGCCGACGGCGATGATGCTGATGTTCGCGCTGCTGTACTTCGCGGTGATGTTCGACGCCGGCCTGTTCGAGCCGGCGGTGAGGCGCATCATCCGCTGGGTCGGCAATGATCCGCTGCGCATCACCCTCGGCACCGCCGCGCTGTCTACCGTCATCTCGCTGGATGGCGATGGCGCGACCACCGTGTTGGTGGTGGTCACCGCCTTCCTGCCGGTTTACCTGCGCCTGGGCATGAACCCGCTGATCCTGGCAGTGATGCTGCTGCTGACCAATACAGTGATCAACATCGTGCCCTGGGGTGGACCAACCGCACGGGCCGCCAGTGCGCTGCACGTGGATGCCATGGATGTGTTCGTCGGCCTGATTCCGGCCATGCTGATCGGCCTGGTCTACGCCTTTGCCGCAGCCTGGTGGCTGGGCCAGCGCGAGCGCCGGCGCCTCGGCTGGGTGCCGGGGCAGGCCGACACGGCGGCGCCCGAACTGGAGCGCAAGGCCAGGGACAGCCACCGCCCGCACCTGTTCTGGGTCAACCTGGCGCTGACCCTGGGCCTGGTGGCGAGCATGGGCATGGGGCTCGGTCCGCTGCCGGTGCTGATGATGATCGCGCTGGCCCTGGCCCTGGTGATCAACTACCCGCGCCTGGCGGAGCAGAAGGAGCGCATCGCCGCGCACTCGGAGAACGTACTCAACGTGGTGGCGCTGATCTTCGCCGCCGGCGCCTTCACCGGCATTCTCACCGGCTCGGGTATGGTCGACGCTATGTCCCAGGCCTTCCTCGACGTGGTGCCGGAGAACTCCGGGCCGTACATGAGCGTGATCACCTCGCTGGCGGCGATTCCCTTCACTTTCTTCATGTCCAACGACGCCTTCTTCTACGGCATCCTGCCGATCCTCAATGGCGCCGCCGGGCAATACGGCGTGGACCCGCTGCACATCGCCCGCGCCTCGGTGCTGGGCCAGCCGGTGCATGCGCTGAGCCCGCTGATCGCCGCGCCCTACCTGCTGGCCGGGTTACTCAAGCGCGACATGGGTGAGCTGCAGCGCTATGGCCTGGCCTGGGCGCTGGGCTGCTCGGTGGTGCTGATCCTGTCGGCGCTGGCGACCGGCGCGATCATCTAGCGAGCCCCGACTCCAGGAATGACCACGCCTCCGATCATCACGATCAGGGGGAAGGGCAGCGGCTTGCCGCAAGAACAGTGGCGCTCGGTGCAACTGGGCCGCGCAGCAGGAGGTGAGAGAGACGGCATGAACACACAACTCCCACGCAAGGTGCTGGTGACCCAGCGCTTCTTCGACCCCGAGAGCATCGCCTACCTGCAGGGCCAGGGCTGCGAGGTGAGCATCGCAGAGCTGGCCCAGGGGCAGGGCGATGGTGACCTCGACGAGGCGCAACTGCTGGCGCTGCTGGCCGATGCCGATGCCTGGATCGTCGGCCACGCCTGGGTCACGGCGCAGCTGCTGGAGCAGTTGCCGCGCCTGCAGGTGATTGCCCGGCGTGGCGTCGGCTATGAGCGGGTGAGCGTCGATGCCGTACAGGCCAGCGGCAAGGTCGCGACCATCGCGGTCGGCGGCAACGATGCCAGCGTCGCCGACCACGCCATCGCCATGATGCTGGCCCTGGGACGTCTGGGTGAAGCCAAGGCGCGCATGCTCCAGGGCGACTGGGGCATTGCCCTCGGCCGCGACCTGTATCGCAAGACGGTGGGCATCGTCGGCCTGGGGCGCATCGGCCGTGGCGTGGTCAAGCGCCTGGCCGGCTTCGAGGCGAAGGTACTAGCCTATTCGCCGAACCCGGACTGGAGCTACGGCCGCGAGGCCGGCGTGCAGTACGTCGACCTCGACACCCTGCTGGCCGAGAGCGACTACGTGAGCCTGCACGCGCCGTTGAACGAGGACACGCGCCTGCTCATCGACGCCCCAGCACTCAACCGCATGAAGCCCAGCGCCGTGCTGATCAATACCGCCCGTGGCGGCCTGGTCGATGACCGCGCGCTGCTCGAGGCACTGCTCGATGGCGCCATCGCCGGCGCCGGCCTGGACGTGTTTCTCAGCGAGACCGATCCAACCTACCGCGCCACCACCGAGGCGCTGCTCGCCTTGCCGAACGTGGTGGCCACTCCGCACAGCGGTGCCTCGACCCATGAAGGGTTGCAGCGCACCAACCTGATCGCCGCGCAGTGCGTAGTCGCAGTGCTGAATGGCGACACGCCGCCAGCGTCCTGCGTTATCGCCGACGGACGCGGCGCACTTCCAACCGAGGAATGACCATGGAAAAAAGTATAAAAGTGCTCGTCCCCACCGGCTGCATCGGCTCCGGGGTACGACTGGACCTCTTCGAGCGGGCCCTGCTGGAAAAGCCGGACGTGATCGCGATGGACGGCGGTTCGACCGACTCCGGCCCGCACTACCTCGGCACCGGCAGCACCAAGGGCTCAGCAGCCGTGCTGCGGGACGAGCTGCGTGTCTACATGAAGGCCCGCGCCGAGTTGGGCATTCCACTGATCGTCGGCAGCAGCGGCACCTGCGGCTCCGACTCGGGCGTCGATCTGCTGCGCAGCGTCTGCCTGGAGGTGGCCGCCGAGCTGGGGCAGAACGTCAAGGTCGCCGCCATCTATGGTGAGCAGCAACACGCCACGGTGGTGCAGGCGCTGGCCGATGGCCGCGTGCTGCCGCTCAACCCCGTGCGCCCGATCGACGAGACGCTGGTCGAGCGCTGCTCGCACATCGTCGCGGTGATGGGGGTAGAGCCGTTCATCCATGCGCTGGAGCAGGGTGCGGACATCATCGTCGCCGGGCGTGCCACCGATACTGCCGTGCTGGCCTGCCTGCCGATCATGCGCGGCGCACCGGCCGGGCCATCCTGGCACGCAGGCAAGACCATGGAGTGCGGCGCGCAGTGCACCACCACACCGCTCGATGCGATGGTCATGGCCGAAATCGACGCCTCCGGTTTCACCATCACCGCCATCGGCCCGCAGGCGCGCCTGACCCCGCAATCGGTGATGGCGCACATGCTCTACGAGAACAGCAACCCCAACCTGCTGACCGAGCCGGGTGGTGCGCTCAACGTCGAAGCAGCGCGCTACCACGCGCTGGACGAGCGCCGCGTGCGTGTCGAGGGTTCCGTGTGGGAGCCGCACGAACGCTACACCGTCAAGCTCGAAGGTGCGGCCCCGGCTGGCCATCAGTCGGTGCTGCTCAGTGTGGTGCGGGGGCCGGAGTACATCGCCCGCTTCGACGAGTGGCTGCAGATGCTGGACGGCGCCATGCGCAAGCGCATCGAGAAGAATCTTGGCATCGGCCCGGCGCAGTACGACCTGCAGTTCCGCGCCATCGGCAAGAACTCCGCCCTCGGTGATCTGGAGCCGCAAGCCAGCGCCCCGACGGAAATCGGCGTGCTGGCCATCGCCACCTGCCCGGACGCATCGCACACCCAGGACATCCTGGCCCTGCTCAACCCGTACATGCTGCATTTCCCGCTACCCGACGACAAAGACCTGCCGACCCACGCCTTCCCGCTGTCGCCGGCCTCGATGGATCGCGGTCTGGTCTACGAATTCGTCCTCAACCACGTGATGGTAATCGGCAACCCGCTGGCGCCGTACCGTTTCGACTTCACCGTTACAGGAGCCTGACCATGATCCAGTCTCAGGGATACGAAATCCGCTCGAAAAGCGCCGGCCCATTCTGGCTGACCTTCGACATCTTCTGCGCCGACGGCGAAACCTACAGCCGCCTCTGCGCCGAGCCGCTGCTGGGCGCCGAGTCGATGGCGGCGATTTTCCACAGCGACGCTAGCCAGGTTCGCACCTTCCACCTGGCCCCGCTCAACGTCATCAAGATCAGCCTGCCGCGCCCGGTGGTACAGGGCTCGCTGGCCGACCGCGACATGCACGGCGCGCAGTGGGGCTATGTGCTGGCCGAGGAACTTGCCCGCACGGCGGCCTGATCGTCCTCGTGTCGCCAAGGCCGCCACCCGCGGCCATGGCGACAGCGGGTAGACGCCCGCGATTCCCAACGACCCGTGCGAGAGCCGTGATGAACCGCCCCCGAACGCTCTACGACAAGCACATCGATGCCCACACCGTCTGCACCCTCGACGACCACGGCCATGTGCTGCTGTACATCGACCGCCAGGTCGCCAACGAATACACCAGCCCGCAGGCCTTCAGCGGCCTGCGCGAAGCCGGACGCACCGTGTGGCGCCCGGCCGCCACGCTGTGCGTGGTCGATCATGTGAACCCCACTACGCCTGAGCGCATCGCCACCATGCCGGATGCCGGTGGCGCGCGGCAGGTCTCCTACTTCGAGCAGAACTGCCGCGATTTCGGCCTGGAGCTGTTCGATGTGCTGGACAAGCGCCAGGGCATCGAGCACGTGGTGGCGCCGGAGCAGGGCTTCATCCTGCCCGGCATGATGGTTGCCGCCGGCGACAGCCACACCACCACCTACGGCGCGCTGGGCGCCTTCGGCTTCGGCATCGGCACCTCGGAAATCGAGCATCTGCTGGCCACCCAGACCCTGGTCTACAAGAAGCTGCGCAGCATGCGCGTGACGGTGCGTGGCGAGCTGGGCGCCGGGGTGACGTCCAAGGACATCATCATGGCGTTGATCCAGCGCATCGGCGCGGCCGGCGCCACCGGCTACGCCATCGAGTTCTGCGGCGAGACCATCGAGGCGCTGAGCGTCGAGGCGCGCATGACCATCTGCAACATGGCGGTGGAGGCCGGCGCCCGCGGCGCCTTCATGGCCCCCGACGACAAGGTCTTCGCCTACCTCAAGGACAAGCCGCGCGTGCCGCATGGCCTGCTCTGGGAGCAAGCCATGGCCAGCTGGCGCGAGCTGCGCAGCGACCCCGGCGCGCACTACGACGCGGAGGTAGAACTGGACGCCGCCGCGCTGCAGCCGATGGTCACCTGGGGCACCAGCCCGGACCAGGCGGCACCCATCGGCGCGTGCGTGCCGGATCCGCAGGAGGAGGGCGACCCGATCCGCCGCCAGGACCTGCAGCGCGCCCTGCGCTACATGGGTCTGCAGCCCGGCGAACGGCTGGCGGCGATCCGCATCAGCCACGCCTTCATCGGCTCCTGTACCAATGCGCGCATCGAGGACCTGCGCGACGCCGCACGAGTCGTGCGCGGGCGCAGCGTGGCCAGCCATGTGCGGGCGATGATCGTGCCCGGCTCGACCCTGGTGCGCGAACAGGCCGAAGCCGAAGGGCTGGCGCAGATCTTCCGCCAGGCCGGCTTCGAGTGGCGCCAGTCCGGCTGCTCGATGTGCCTGGCGATGAACGATGACGTGCTGGCGCCGGGCGACCGCTGCGCGTCCAGCACCAACCGCAATTTCGAGGGCCGCCAGGGCGCTGGTGCGCGGACCCACCTGATGAGTCCGGCGATGGTTGTGGCCGCCGCCATCAGCGGCCATCTCACCGATGTCCGCAGCCTGCCCCTGGAGAGCTGAGATGCAGCCATTCACCCATGTCAGCGGCATTGCCGCGCCGATGCTCGCGGCCAACGTCGACACCGACGTGATCATGCCCAAGCAGTTCCTCAAGGGCATCGATCGCAATGGTCTGGATCGTGGCCTGTTCTTCAATCTGCGCTTCCTCGAGAACGGCAGCGCCAACCTCGACTTCGTGCTCAACCAAACACCGTGGAATCGTGCCAGCTTCCTGGTGGTCGGGCCAAACTTCGGCTGCGGCTCCAGCCGCGAGCACGCGGTGTGGGGCCTGAAGCAGCTGGGCTTTCGCGCGCTGATCGGCACCAGCTTCGCCGGCATCTTCTTCGACAACTGCCAGCGCAACGGCGTGTTGCTGATCCAGCTGCGAGAGGCGGAGTTGCAGCACCTCGGGCGCATCGTCAGCGACCCGGCCAACGCGGCGATCAGCGTCGATCTGCAGGCGCAGCAGGTGCTGCTCGGCGACGGCGCGATCATCCATTTCGACATCGACCCGCTGCGCAAGCAGGCCCTGCTGCTGGGGCTGGACGCCATCGGCAGCACCCTGCGGCGCACCGAGCAGATCCGCGCATTCGAGGCGTCGCACCTGCGCGCCAATCCCTGGCTGGCCTGAGCCGGCATACTGGAGAATCTTCATGTCCGAACCCACATTGGCGCGGCGCCTGGCCAGCTATGCCTGCAATCTATCCATCGATGATCTGCCCGAAACGGTAACCGCCTGCGTACGCCGGCGCTTCGTCGACAGCCTGGCCTGCATCCTCGGCGCCTATGGCGCGAAACCGGTGGAGGCGGCCATCGCTGTGGCCACGCAGGTGCACCAGCCGGCGTCCAGCGTATTCGGCACCGACCTGCGTACCACGCCGGAACTGGCTGCCTTCACCAACGGCATCATGGTCCGCTTCCTCGACTATAACGACGGCTACATGGGCCTCGAGCCCGGCCACCCCAGCGACAGCATTCCCGCCTGCCTGGCCCTGGCCGAGGCCGAAGCTGCCACGGGCAGCGAGCTGATCGTGGCCATCGTCATCGCCTACGAAATCCAGATGCGCCTGCAGGATGCCGCCAGCCTGAACAAGCGCGGCTGGGACCACGTCAACTACATCAACGTGGCGATGGCTGCCGCGGCTGCGCGACTGATGCGGCTGGACGAGGAGCAGGCCGAGCAGGCGATCAACATCGCCCTCTGCGCGCACCTTACGATGCGTCAGGTACGTTCGGGCTCGCTGTCCGACTGGAAGGGCTGCGCGGCGGCGAACGCGGCGCGCAATGCCATCTTCGCCGCCAACCTGGCGCGCCACGGGATGACCGGGCCGGCGCCGGTGTTCGAGGGCGACATGGGCTTCTTCCGCCAGGTGACGGGTGAGTTCGGTCTGGATGTCGAGCGCTTCGGCAATCGGGCCAACGGCGACTTCGCCATCCTGCGCTCGCTGACCAAAACCTTCCCCACCAATGGCGAACTGCACACGGCGGTATGGGCTGGCATCGACCTGCGCGCGCGGGTCGCCGACCTCGACGCAATCGAGACCATCCACATCGAAACCTCGGAGTTCAACCGCCGGGTGCTCGCCGACCCGGAGAAGTGGCGGCCGCGCACGCGCGAAACCGCCGATCACAGCCTGCCCTACAACGTCGCGCGGGCGCTGATGGATGGCGACATCACCCTGGATTCCTACGCGCCGGAGCAGATCGCCGACCCGCGCGCCATCGCCCTGATGAGCCGCACCACTGTCAGCGAAGACCCGTCGCTGACGAGACTGTTTCCACGGCACCTGGCCAATCGGGTGACGGTGAAGCTGGCCACGGGCGAGATGGTCACCTGCGAAAGAATCAGTGGCCCCGGCTCACTGGAGACGCCGATGGAGGATGTGGATTTCGAGCGCAAGTTTCGCCGGATGGCATCCCCACATCTGGGGCGACTCGCTCAGGATGCAGTGCTGGACTTCGTGTCCCGCCTGGAGTCCCGAGCGGACTATCGGACGTTGTTCGTCGCAATGCGCCCGCAAGATGATCGTGACTGACCGGGGCTGGGTTCGACCCCCGGTGAGCCTTGGTCAGTGGCGGCTCAGTGGCGGGGAAGGGCCTTCTCGTAGCGAACGTCCCGCTCATCCACGCGGCAGGCGAACGACCAGCCCAGATGAAGGTAGAAGCCGTTCGCCCTGATGTGCGCGTGGCCATCGGTCACCAGCCAGATCCTGTCGTGATGGCGGAACAGCGCCTTCTCCGCTTCGTTCAGTAGCAGGCGACCCAGCCCCCTGCCCTCGAACTCGGGGCGAACGAACAGGGCGAATACCTCACCCGCGTCGGTATCTACCATGGCGAAGCCAGCGGCGGTACCGCCGAGTTCCGCTATCCAGGCGGAGGTACCGGAGCGCACGGCCTCCGCCAGCGTGGCTGCAGTGATGCCCAGGTCGCTCAGTTGCTGCATCGACAGATGGTTCTGAATGACGCTCGTGCGGATGTCGAACAGGGTGTCGATGTCGGCTTCGGTCGCCGCTCTCAGCGATGCGCTCATTTGTTTCTCCATGTTATCGAGAGGCGCGCCCGTGCCGGCGAAGCGGTCAGGTCTGCGCTGGCGTTACCTGGCCGCGAGTCCAGGGATGGTGCGGCTCGGGTGTCCGTTGCGATTGCCTCCAGGGCCTCCGCCGGGGGAGACACTATAGGGGGCGTATAAGCTAGTTCCTAAAGGTTATTTGTTTTAGTTTTTTTATATCTCCTAGCTTTGCCCTTACCGGATCACCGGACATTCAACTCAACCCTGAAGTTGTCCGTGATCCGGCCCGCCATGATGGCCGACACGTGCCCACGAGGTCTGCCATGCCCACGCGCTTCATGTCCTTTTCGATCATCCCGTCGTGCGCTCCGAGCGTTCGCTACGGGCGAGTCTGGACCAGCCGCTTGCCAGGTGATCTGGCACTCCGAGACCTCGCCTGAAGGGGAAACGCGCCCCCGATACCGCAAGGCGGGGAGCCTTGTTCGATGAACTCTACGAGGGACTTTGCAATGAAGTTGAAAACTCTGATCGGCGCTGGTGCACTGCTGCTTGGCTGGCTGCTGCAAGTGGGACCTGCGAGCGCTGCGAGCGATGTACTGGTGACGACCGACTGGCTGGAAAACAACCTGAGCAATCCGAAAGTGCGGGTGGTCGAGGTGAGTGTCGTGCCGGGTGTGTACGAGCGCGGGCACATCCCGGGGGCGGTGAATTTCGTCTGGCATTCCGACCTGGTAGACCCGGTGCGGCGTGATATCGCCAGCCAGGAAAACTTCCAGGCGCTGCTGCGCAAGGCAGGAGTCTCCTCCGACACCACCACGGTGCTGTACGGCGACAGCAACAACTGGTTCGCCGCTTGGGGAGCCTGGGTCTTCGACGTCTATGGCGTGGAGAACGTGAAGCTGCTGGATGGCGGACGGGTCAAGTGGGAGGCCGAGAAACGTCCGCTGGACAACCGTGCGAAGGTGCCGGCTGCCGGTAATGTCGTGGTGAAGGCGGCGAACAAGGATCTGCGAGCCTTCCTGCCGGACGTGGTTGCCGCCGCGGAGAAGCGCAGCGATGTGCAGCTGGTGGACATTCGCTCCGCGGATGAGTACAGCGGCAAGGTGTTCGCGCCCCAGGGGGTGCAGGAGCTGTCGGTTCGCGCCGGTCATGTTCCCGGTGCGGTCAACGTGCCGTGGGGCCAGGCCGTGGCCGCCGACGGTACCTTCAAGTCAGCCGATGAGCTGAAGAAGGTCTACGGCGCGGTGGGTATCGACGGCAGCAAGCCGATCATCACCTACTGCCGTATCGGTGAGCGCTCCAGCCACACCTGGTTCGCACTGAAGAAGATCCTCGGATACGACGTGCGCAACTACGACGGCTCCTGGACCGAGTATGGCAATGCCGTCGGCGTCCCAGTGGTCAACGTGGCCGGTACCGTGTGGGGCGGCAAGTAGCTGCGGGTCGATCCGGGTGGATGTCCGAAGGGGTATCCACCGTTCAGGCGGGGCGCCCAACGCCCCGACGCTTGTGCCCAATGGACGTCGTTGGACGAGCCATCTGTTCAGGAATCTTCCATGTCTCTGACTCCCGTGCATTCGCCGGCGCCGCTCGCTCTGGGCGTGTCGCTGGCGGTGGCAGCAGCTCTGCTGGCGAGTATCTGGTGGTTGTCCGGTGCGGACAGCGAGAGCCAGGCGCTCAGCTTGTCGCTTATAGGTGGCACCTTGTTTGGCTTCCTGTTGCAGCGCTCGCGTTTCTGCTTCTTCTGCGTCACCCGCGACTTCATCGAACAACGCAAGCCCGATGGCCTGCTCGGCATACTCGCCGCGCTCGCCGTGGGTAGCCTGGGGTATCACGCGGTGTTCGGAGCGTTTCTGCCCGATCCGCTGGTGGGGCGGTTGCCCCCGGATGCACATGTCGGTCCTCTGAGCTGGGTGTTGGGTCTGGCCGCCACGCTGTTCGGTATCGGCATGGCGATCTCCGGCTCCTGCATCAGCGCCCATCTGTATCGGCTGGGGGAGGGCGCATTCGCCTCGCTGTTCGCACTGGCTGGTGCGCTGATCGGCTTTGCTCTCGGTTTCATGATCTGGAACCCGCTTTACCTGGCGAGCATTCAGTCCGCCCCCGTCGTCTGGATGCCGGCCTGGCATGGTTATGGTGTGTCCTTCCTGCTGCAGTCCGTGGTCCTTGGGGCGTTGGCTTGGTGGCTACTCGGCCATCGGCGGCAGGTAACCGCTGATCAGCCTGCCGCGAGCGGGTTGCGGCAGCTGTTGTTCGGTCGGCGCTGGCCGACCTGGGTGGGTGGCGTGCTGATCGGCTTCCTCGCCACGCTGGCCTACCTTCGCGTGGGGCCGCTGGGCGTGACCGCGGAGCTGGGGAGCGTGGCGCGTACCGCTGCCGATGGAATCGGGCTGCTACCCGAGCGCCTGGATGGACTGGATGGGTTCGCCGGCTGCGCCACCGTGGTGAAGGATGCACTGCTGTCGAACAACGGACTGTTCGTGCTGGGGCTCGTGGCGGCCTCCTTCGCCAGCGCACTGGTCGCCGGAGATTTCCAGCCCCGACGCCCTGCCGCCAGCGAGCTGCTGCGCAACCTGGTGGGTGGGGTGCTCCTGGGCTTCGGCAGCATGCTGGCACTAGGCTGTACCGTTGGCACGCTCTTGTCCGGCGTAATGGCCGGGGCGCTCTCGGGATGGTTCTTCGGCCTTTTCTGTTTGGCAGGTATCGGCCTGGGTCTGGTGGTCAGGCGCTTCTGGCCATAACGGGCGAGAGGAGCAGATACGCCGCTAGCGTTCTCCCGAACACCGAAAAGCGGGACTAGCACCTTCGACCAATGGCCGAATGGTGCTCGATGTGGTGGCATAGTCCCGCTCTTGGGGGGCGAGGTATGCCAGGTGGTGGTGCGAACATGACTAGAACGACTCCGGTTTTCGGACTGATCTTCGGCCTCGGTTGCCTTCCGGCAGGCGCTTCCGACAACGGTGTGTTGAGCCTGCCCAGCCAGGTCATTCTCGGCAGCGCGGCCGACAGCGAGGATCTGCGCCAGCCTCTGGCTCGCACCACGCTGATCGGTGGTGAGCTGCAACCGCAGAGTCTGGGGGCGAATCTGTCCGAGCCGTTGCAGCGGGTGCCCGGCCTGCTCGCGCTGAACCGACAGAATTACGCCCAGGACCTGCAGATTTCGTCGCGCGGGTTCGGCGCCCGTGCCGGCTTCGGTGTACGCGGTGTGCGCCTGGTTCAGGACGGCATTCCGCTGACCATGCCCGACGGCCAGGGGCAACCCGCCCTGTTCGATCTGGACGGGCTCGATCGCCTCGAAGTGTTGCGGGGGCCGCTCAGCAGCCTTTACGGCAACGCCTCCGGAGGCATCATTCAGGGCTTCAGTGCTCCCGCTGCGGCAGAGCCGACCCTGAACAGCCGCAGCGCCGTGGGGAGCGACGGGCTATGGCGCTCGCGCCTGCGATACGGCCAGCAATACGATGTGCTCAATATCAGCGCCAATCTCGCCCGGCTGGAAACCGATGGCTATCGCGATCACAGCGAGACCCGTCGCGACACTGGCAACCTGCGCCTGGGCTGGGACATCGATCCGGACTCCAGCCTGACGCTGCTGTTCAATCATCTCGACCAGCCTCAGACACAGGACCCGCTTGGGCTGACCGAGGCTCAATGGCGTGACGATCCGCGCCAGTCCGTGGCGGCTTCCAGTACCTTCGATACGCGCAAGAGCGTGCGGCACGATCAGTTGGGCATGAACTATCAACGGCAGCTCAATGAGCGCGACAAGCTCACGCTCATGGCCTACGGCGGTCAGCGGTACGTGCAGCAGTACCAGGCGTTCGCCGGCGCCGACCCCTATGCCGCCGGTGGTGTGGTGGAGCTGGAGCGTGATTTTGGCGGCAGCGAATTGGGATGGGTTCGGGAGTCCGAGGCGTTCGGGTTGCCCGTGGAGATCGCGTTAGGTCTGGTCTACGACTATCAGGGCGAACGTCGCCGTGGCTTCGTCAACGAGCGTGGGCGCAAGGGGCAACTGAAGCGCGATGAATTCAATGCCGTGGATAGCCAGGAAGCCTATGCAATCAGCACCTGGCAGCTGGCCGAGGCATGGAGCCTGACTGCCGGGCTGCGCCACAGTCGTATCCACTTCGACTCCGAAGATGATTTTCTCACCGATGGCCGGGACGACAGCGGCTCGGTGCGCTATCAGCGCAGCAACCCGGCGTTCGGACTGAGCTGGCAGTGGGCGCCCGAACTGAGTGTCTATGCGTCGGTCGGGCAGGGTTTCGAAACCCCGACTTTCCAGGAGCTGGCCTATCGCCCGCAAAGCAGCGGCCTCAACCTGGCGTTGAAGCCGAGCCTCTCACGCAATGCGGAGGTCGGCGCGAAGTGGCGCCACGATTCCGGGTGGGCCGACATTGCGCTGTTCGAGAGCCGGGTACGCAACGAGATCGTGCCTGGCGAGAGCCAGGTCGGCACGGACCGCAGTACCTACGCCAATGCGGGGCGCTCGCGGCGGCGCGGTCTGGAGCTGTCCGTGGAGCAGGAGCTGGGCATGGGGCTGCGTGCCTATCTGGCGTATACCTACCTGCAGGCGCGTTTCGACAGTTATCTCGGCTCCGGTACCGGCTCCGGTGGCATCGACCTGTCGGGCAATGATCTTCCTGGTGTTCCACGGCATAGCGGATTTGCCGAGCTGGCCTGGATCCCCGCGGAGGTTGGCTTTGCCACCGCACTCGAGGTACAGGGCATGAGCAGCCGTTTCGCGGATGACAGGAACACGGCCGAGGCCCCGGGCTTCGTCGCCGTCAACTGGCGCGCCAGCTATCGGTACAGCCTCGAAGGTCTCGATCTGGAGCCATTCCTACGGATCGACAACCTGGGGGATCGTGCCTATGTCGGTTCGCTGATCGTGAATGCTTCGGGGGCACGCTACTACGAGCCTGCACCGGGACGACAGTGGCTGGCCGGGCTCGCTCTTGAGTATCGCTGGCAGTAGGACACTTCTCGTTCCCGACGAACAGTCCTCATTCCGCTGGAATGGATGCTTGCCCTCTGCGCTCCAACATCATGAGGCATACATGCAGGAGCGTATCTATGAGTGTGGAACCACATGAGCTTGCGGCGTGGGACCAATATGCATCTTCCGCATTGATTGCCCTCGTTTCTGTGGAGGCCTCTTCCGCTATCAGAGAGGCAACGCATGCACTGCCCGTGCTGAGCCAGCCCTTGTCGCCACACGCGTTGTCGGGGTTGGCGGCAGAGATCGCCGATGAACTTCTCGCCCAGCGCCGGCTGCGAGCCGGACGATCGGAATGAAGGAGAGCGCCATGGAACATCCGAACCATGTTGTCGAAGCGTTGCGGGACAAGAGAAACGCCGCCCAGGCGGAACTGGAGCGGTACCTGCTGGAGCAGTTTCCCATCGACGCCCCTGAGAAGGAGCTGGGAGTAGCCATGCGGGCACGGGCGGTGACGGAAATCGAAGAAGAGATGCGCCACCACGTGCTGGCGGCCCAGGCCCGAGCTTGAGCTCCTAACGTCAGTCCGGCGAGTTCAGCGGGTCGCCCTCGTTCGATCGGCTACGGGGTTGTTCCCCGGAGATGTCTTCGTCTGGCCGTTCGTTATCGGCAGGCGGCTCATGCGTGGTTGCTGTGGATGGGGTGTCGGTCTGGTCATTGGGGCGACGGCTGTTCATGGCGCTCTCGCTGGTGATAGAGGATGTCTCCATCTTGGAGCGGAGGCAGACGGCGCTTGTTCAACCATGATGCCGGCCGGTAAGGCCTCGCCATTTTCGCATGGCCAGGATGGCTCCCATTTTGTCAAATCAATAGTGTTTACTTGATTGGTTCGCCACCGATAGGTTAGCGGCATCCGTTGCTGATTCGCCACTACCTTATGAGGTCGACATGCCCGATCGCCAGACGCTGATAGATACCGTGGAGGCCGCTTACGCCGCCTTCGCTGCCCGTCATCCGCAAGGTCTTCTGCGTCTCTGTACCGACGACTGCCATTGGCAGGCGCCAGGCCTGCCAGCGTTCATGCCGTGGGCCGGCGAGCATCACGGCCATGCTGGCGTGCTCGAGTTCGTTGGAATTCTCGACCAGTGCCTCGACTTTCTCACGTTCGAAGTCCGCTCGTTTGTCGTCGATGTCGAGCAGCACCAGGTCATGGCTCTCGGCGTGGCGCGCTGCCGGGTCAGGGAGACCGGGCGTCTTTACGTCAACCATTGGGCTCACCTGTTCACCCTGCACGATGGGTTGATCGCGGCCTTTCGCGAGTATCCCGACACTGCGGCGCAACTGGCTGCGATCCACCCGGCCCTGCAGAACGCCGCCTCTCCAGAGGAAAACCACCATGACTGACTCCCAGACCTCGGGCCTGCAGGCCCTGCGTGCGCTCATCCGTGGCGAACTACCCGCTCCCTCCATCGGCCAGACCATGGGGCTGACCGCGGTGGAGGTGGAGTCGGGCCGGATCACGCTGGAAGCGCGCCCCGACGGGCGCCACCTCAATCCGGCCGGCGCAGTACATGGCGGATTCGCCGCTACCTGCCTGGACGGCGCTGCGGCCCTGGCACTGTTCTCGACACTGGAGACCAGCACCGCCCACTCCACCGTGGATCTCAACGTCAAGTACGTGCGTCCCCTCAACGCCGGCGAAATCTATCGGGTGGAGGGTTGGGTCGTGGAGCGCACGCGCAGTCTGGCGATCTGCGACGCGCAGGTCGTGGACGCCGCCGGCAAGCTCTGCGCCAAGGCCACCACCACCTTCGTCATCCGAGGCTAGGGCGATGAAGGAACTGATCGTGCGTGGCGCCGGACAGCTGGCGTGGGTCGAGACGGCTTCTCCCTCGCTATCCGACGCGCGCAGCGCACTGGTGCGCCCCATCGCGTCGGCATCCTGCGATCTTGACCGGCGCCTGATCGCTGGCGTCACTCCCTTCAAGCCGCCCTTTGCCCTGGGGCACGAATGCGTGGCCGAGGTGCTGGAAGTGGGCGACGAGGTAACCACCGTCCGCCGCGGCGACCTGGTGTCGGTGCCCTGGAAGATTGCCTGCGGCGAATGCCGCCAGTGCCGCGCCGGCCGGGCGACAGCCTGTACGGCGGTACCGCGGCATGCGGCCTATGGTGTACCCGCAGGCGGTCACTGGGGCGGGTTGTTCTCCGAGGTGGTTCATGTGCCGTTCGCCGATGCCATGCTGGTACCGCTGCCGCCTGGCCTGAACCCCCTGGCAGTGGCTAGCGCCAGCGACAACCTGACCGATGCCTGGGTCGCCGCCAGTCGCCCCATCGCTGTGCGCGAAGAGGCGCGGGTGCTGGTGGTCGGCGGCACGGAAAGTCTCGGCGTACTGGCCGTGCAGATGGCGGCCGCCGCCGGTGCGGCCAGTGTCGATTACCTGGACGACAACGATTACCGCCGCGACCTGGCTTCGCGCAGTGGTGCCAACATCGAACTGGCGCCGGTGCTCGACGAACGCTACGACGTGGTCATTTCCGCCACGCGCGACCCGCACGCGTTGCACCGCGGACTTCTCGCGCTGGCGCCCGGTGGGCATTGCTCGTGCATCGGCATCATCTTCGAAGACCCGAAGATTCCCCTGTTCGGCATGTACCTGCGCGACGTCACGTTATCGGTAGGAGCCTGCAACGTGCGCCCGCACATTCCCAAGGTATTCGATCTGGTCGGCAGCGGACGCTGCGACCCGTTGCTGGTGAGCCCGACGGTAGTGTCCTGCGAGGAGGCGACCGAGGCGCTGGTGCAGCCGCTGGCCAAGTGCATCATGGTGCGTGAGCGTGTCACGTGACGGTATCAGTTGAGGCGCTCGGCCAGGGACAGCATTATCTTCATCCAGGCCTCCTGCCCAGCGGCATCGGTGGCGGCGAAGGCGTCACGCAGGCACCGGCGCTCCAGCTCGGTGGCGGCCTGCTCCAGCACCTGTCCCTGCTCCGTGAGCGCCAGCAGCTTGAAGCGATGGCGCTCCGGCTGGCGGCTGTAGCAGACCAGCTCGCGCTCGAACAGATGCGTCAGCGGCCTGTGCGTCGCCTGCTTGCTCACCCCCAGTGTGGCAGCCAGCTCGCCGACGTTGATTTCGTCGGCGCGCGCGATGACGTACAGGATGCGGTGATGGACGCGAGAAAGCCCCTGGGTCTCGAGAAAGCGATCGGCTTCGACCGTCAGCCCGCGAAAACCGAAGTGCAGCAGCTCGAGGGAATGATCCAGTGGGTCCAGCGACCTCATGCGGACGGAAGCCGTGTTGATCTTCTTCTCTATGACCATGGTGCTCTCGCCCGACTGAACTGCGGCGAAGCCTAAGCCCTTCCGCCCGCCCGGAACAACCCGAACAACCCCCATCACGAGTCGACAGACATGCAACTCATCCATGCGCCTGCATCCCCCTTCGCCCGTAAAGTCCGTGTGCTGGCCAGCGAGACTGGCCTACTCCCCCGAATCGAACTGGTCGACACCGCCGTGCTGCCGGTCACGCTCAACGAGCGGGTCAACGCCCTCAATCCACTTGGCAAGATTCCGGTGCTGCTGACCGATGATGGCGAAGCGCTGTTCGACAGCCGCGTGATCTGCGAGTACCTCGACAGCCTGCACGACCAGCCTCGGCTGTTCCCGATAGAGCCGACCATGCGCTGGCGCACCTTGCGCCTGGCCGCCCTGGCGGACGGACTGATGGAAGCTGCGCTGCTGGTGCGCTACGAGCGGGCCGTGCGCCCGGTGGAGCTGCAGTGGAATGAATGGGCCGAGGGCCAGCTGGGCAAGGTGCGCCGTGCCCTGTTGGCGCTCGAAGCGCATGTCGAGGAACTGCAGGGCCCCCTGCATATTGCACAGATAGCCGTGGCGTGTGCGCTGGGATACCTGGATTTTCGATTCGCCGAGCTGGATTGGCGGAAGGGCCTGCCTGGGCTAGCCAGCTTCCAGGCATCGTTCGCGGCTCGTGCTTCGATGGTCGAGAGCACACCGGCCTGAGTGGAACACGCAGCGGCACTGCGCTCCGATGCCTGGTCTGGGTAGGTAGCACTGTCCAACCCCCGTCTTTCCCGGAGCGCCAGCTCCGGGGGCTTACCGTCGTCGGCGCAACGGTGCCGTGGGCTGCACCTGGGTGGACTTCTGGCCTGCCAATCTGCTTCGGCGAGTGGCCATTCGACTTTCAATTGCTAAGCATTCTCACTTATATTCGCCGCCCCGATCCCTTTCTTCATGCGGCGCCCTCGTGTCCCACGCCAGCCCCAAGCCATCCCTGGTCGCGGTTCTGGCTCGTCACTACGACGAGCTGGTGGACTCGGTGCGCCGTCGCTTTGGTGATCGTCACGGCGCTCAGGAGGTTGTCCATGACGTGTGCGTGCAACTGCTCGAGGCTCCGGAGAAGGACGGGGTCCGCCTGCCGCTGGCCCTGTTGCGCAAGATCACCCACGATCGCGCCGTCAGCCATTACCGGAGTGAACGCAGGAGACAGGCATGGATCGAGGAGGGTGCGGACATTCCATCGGTTGCCTGCGATTCGCCGAGCCCGGAGCTTCATCATGAGAGCGCCGACGAGGTCGAGCGCCTGAGCGCGGCTATCGAGGCCCTGCCGCCACGCTGCCAGCAGGTATTCGTCATGCACAAGATTCACGAGCTCACTCAGAAAGAGGTCGCGGTGCAGATGGGCATATCGCTGAAGGCGGTGGAGAAACACCTCAGGCTTGGCATGGCGCAGTGCCGAAAGCTGCTTGGCTATCAGGCGCTCTAGCCATGAACCAGCGCGAGCCTCAGGAGGATGCATTCACTCCGGCAGATGACGCCATCGCTCGCCATCGCGAGGAGCTAAAGAAACGGTTTCCCATGCCATCTCCCAGCAAACCTGAGCCCCGCAGCCGGACCAGACTGGGTGTGGCGATGGCGATGTTGGGCTTTGCCTGCGGGCTGATCTGGCTCGACCCCGCCTATCGGACGGAGCACTTCAGCAGTGTCATCGGCAAACACGAGAGCATCCAGCTGGCGGACGGCAGCCACGTCACGCTGGACGCCGCGAGCCGCATCAGGGTCAGTTGGCACCTGCGCTCCAGGCAGGTAGAGCTGCAGCAGGGACAGGCCCTGTTCAGCGTGGCCCCGGCGGTATACCGGCCGTTCCTGACCATTGCGGGGGCGACCCGGATCACGGTGGTGGGCACCCGCTATAACGTCAATCGCAGTCAGCAGGATGTTCGGGTCACGGTCGAAGAGGGCAGGGTGGATGTCGGTGGCAGCGAAGCCGACGTTCGCCTGCACGCCGGCGACCAGATCCTCGTGCGCAACGGTCGGCTCGGCATGCCGGTGCGGATAGATGCCTCGGCTTCGAGCGCCTGGACCAATGGGCGCCTGGTGTTCGATCGAACGCCCCTGCGCGAAGTGCTCGAGGTGGTACAGCGCCATCGGTCGGGCAGCGTGATCATTCAGGATCAGAGCCTGAACGAGCTACCGGTTTCGGGCGCCTTCGACAGTGATCGCCTGGACGGCATGTTGACCCTGCTGCCGAAGATTCTGCCGGTGGAGCTGAGTAGGGACGCCGATGGCACGTTGTATCTGAATCGGCGCGCATCCAGAAAATAAATTCGAATCAGGGGGTAGGGTTTTCTCCTTGTGGCGGCGGCTGACTCCAGGAAACCAACAATTTTCCGGAGACCTACGCGTGAGAATTCCTAAGTGGCGCCACACCCTTCTGGCCAGCAGTCTGCTGCTCGCTCTGTCGTTGACGGCTCAGGCGGCCAGCGAAGTCGACTTCGATCTACCGGCGGCGCCACTCGAGCAGTCCCTGGGCGCACTGGCCGCCCAGTCAAACGTGCAGATCCTGTTCTCCAGCGATATCGCCGCCGGCAAGCGTACGCCAGCGCTGCACGGTCGCTACACCACGGTGGCGGCCCTGAAGCAGTTGCTCGACCGTAGTGGCCTCACGGTGCAGCAACAGGATGAGCACACCTATATCGTGGTGCCTGAAAACGCCGCCGTGGTTCCCGTGACGACTGGCGATCCCGCGCTTCCGATCGAAATAGCGCCGCTGATGGTCACCGGGGAAAAGATCAATCGCACCCTGATGCAAACCCAGACCAGCGTGGTGGTGAATACCGCCGAAGACCTGCGGGAGCACGGCGACAATACCATCGAGCATGTGTTTGCCCGCACCCCGGGTGTATATGCCGTGGCCGGCAACGAGAACTGGGGTATCCGGGGTGTTCCGGTCTCGGGTTTCGACGACCAGGGACCGGCGACCCTCAACGGAGCGGTGTCGGTATATGTCGACGGTGCGCAGCAGCCCAACCGTGCGCTGACGCTTAGCCCGATGTCGATGTGGGATGTCGAGCAGGTGGAGGTACTGCTTGGCCCGCAGTCCACCACCCAGGGGCGCAACTCCCTGGCAGGCGCGGTGGTGATTCAGACGCGCAATCCGACCTTCGAGCCGAGCCTGTCGGCGCAGACCCGCGTCGGCAACTATGGGGAAAGCGGCGCTGCAGTGGCGGGTGGCGGCTCCCTCGTGGACGGTGTCATGGCCGGGCGGGTGGCGGTGGAGTATGAGGATGGCGACGGCTACATCGACAACATCACCACCGGCGGTGATGCCAATCCTCATCGCAACAAGAATGCCCGTGGCAAGCTGCTGATCCTGCCCAGTGACGATCTCGACGTGCTCCTCACCTATGCGTTCCACGAGAGCCATCAGGGCGACAACTCGATCCTGCGCCAGGGCGACAAGGTGCGCTATTACAAGGTGGCTTCCGACACCAGGGCCTTCGATGCGCTCAAGCAGAACACCGGCAGCGCCAAGGTCGATTACCGCCTGGGCGATGCCTGGACGCTTACCAGCCTGACCACTGCTACCCAGTCCGACTACTCGGCTCTGCTGGATTTCGATCAGTCTGCCGAGGCCAACGAAGAGGCTCGCCGCAGCCAGGAAACCCACATGTTCAGCCAGGAAGTGCGTCTGGCATACGAGGGGGACAGCCTGCGGGGGTTCGCCGGGGTGTATTACGGTCGCACCAGTAACGCCTATCACGACGAACTGGCGTTCGACGGCTCTCTGATCGGGACGATCCAGGGCTATACCCGGATCCACAACAAGGCGCTGTTCGGGGAGCTGAACTGGAGCTTCGCCCCCGACTGGACCCTGATCACCGGGCTGCGTTACGACCACGAGACGAACGACACCGATGTCGAGGAGGACTTCCTGTCCGGCCCAGGGCGGGTGGAGAAGACCTTCGACGCCCTGCTGCCCAAGCTGGGCGTGGACTACAACTTCGCCGATGGGCAGTACCTGGGGTTCATGGTGCAGAAGGGCTACCGCGGAGGCGGCGTCAACGTTCGGGCAGGCGGCGGCCACGCCGACTACGATCCGGAGTACACCACCAACTACGAGCTTTCCTATCGTGGCGCCTGGCTGGATGACAGCCTGCGTGCTCGGGCCAATCTCTACTACACCGACTGGAAGGATCAGCAGGTCAGCCTGCTCGACAACACCGGTGACTACTTCCAGGTGTACAACGCCGCCAGCAGCACCATTCGCGGCCTGGAGGTGTTTGTCGAGCACGATCTGACCCGCCGATTCACCGTGAATGCTGGCGCAGCCTACACGGACGGGCGCTATGGCGACTTCGAAACCCGTGATGGCGACCTCAGCGGCGAGTCCTTCGTCTACGCGCCCAAGTACAAGGTCTCGGTAGGCGGCCGCTATCGCTTCGACAATGGCCTGGCCGTCACCAGTGATGTGGTCTACCAGGAGGGCAGCCCGACGGCGTATGAGTTCGATGCCGATGGTGACGTGATCCATACGCGTCGTAGCGACGACCACGTGCTGGTCAATCTCAATGCCGAGTACGAGCTGGTCGAGGGGCTTGCCGTGTCCGGCTACGTGAAGAACCTGTTCGACAAGGAGTTCGTCACCAACAACCGGGGTGGCGACATCATCGATGTCGGCGCGCCTCGTACGGTCGGGCTGGTGGTGCGCTACGACCTGTAGCGCTAGATGGGGCAGATGGCGCAGCCTGTAGTAGTGTGCGCCATCTGCCTCGCCGGAGAGCAGCACCAGGCAGACTGCGTTGCCGGTACCTGGCACCGGTGTTATGGTCTGCCCGCTCATGCCGCCCTGACCGGGGACGACCTCGGTCCTGTATTTCTTCCAGTAGGGACGACCCTTCACTTCCAAGGAAGTCGTAGTGGTGACGTCTCGCATCTCCCCTCCGCACCGCCATTCCGTAGGAGCCTGGTCTTTCGGGCCCCAGATGGATGGTTTCTCGCTCGTTCGCTTGTCGACCGCCTGCTGCTGCGGGCCTGCACGAATTCGCCACGGATATCTGGCCACGGACCGGGGGATGATGTGATGGGCACTGTCAACGATCTCGCCCAGCACTTGCCGCTGATGGCGTTTCTGCTCGGGGTGGCGGGGCTGTGTGCGCTCATGCTGAGCGTCTCGCACCTGCTGGGCAGCAGGTCCTGGGGGCGTAGCAAGAACGAGCCATTCGAGTCGGGCATGCTGCCGGTCGGAGATGCCCGCCTGCGTTTCTCGGTGAAGTTCTACCTGGTCGCGATACTCTTCGTCATCTTCGAGATCGAGGCGCTCTTCCTGCTGGCCTGGGCCGTTTCCGTCCGCGAGAGTGGCTGGGTCGGGTTCGCCGGCGCGGCGCTGTTCATGGCCGTTCTCTTCGTCGGGCTGATCTATGAGGCGTCCGTTGGCGCCCTGGACTGGTCGGGAAGACAGCGCAGAAGATAGGCGGGCAGCCGCTTGCTGACCGAATGGTCATGTAAACGTCATGCGGTGGTGGTAATTTGCCACCACTCAACGGCTGGAAATTGACGTAGTGATCCGCCGGTTCTTCTCCTCGCTCGGCTTTCTGCAGTTTCTCCTTCTCTCCCTTTGCGCGGTCACCCTGGTGTTCCTGTGGGGGCTGTACTTCCAGCAGAAAGCCGCTTCGCAGCAACAGGCCCTGGCTGCCAAGGCTGCCGAGCATCTCAATCTCGCCACCATCACTGCGGAAAACCTCAGCCAGTTGGTGGACCGGGCTCAGGCCATAGGCCGTGCCGCTCAGGTCGACCTGCGTGGCCAGGGGACAAGGCACTGGAATCTGGTGCGTATGCTCGCCGAGGATCCGGTACTCAAACGGATGAGCCTGTATGCGCGCGATGGCCAGGTGCTTTCCGCCAGCCACAGCGACGAGCCTTCGCAACTGCCGGCCGTGTGGTTGCAACAGCTTGGAAGACACATCGAGCGATACGGATTCAAACCCTACCTGCCACACCTGACCCAGGGCGTGGAGGAAGCGGCCCAGCTGAACTGGCGCCTGCCATTCCTGCTGCCATTGGCGGATGCGGCGACGGGCGAGCTGGACTGTGTGCTGCTGGTGCAGCTCGATATCGGCTACCTGGCGGTGCTGTTCCAGAACATCGACCTGGGTATCAGCGGCCTGATGCGCCTGCTCGACAGCACCGGGCAAGAGCGCTTGCGCATCAGCAGCAGTGGCGTGGTGCTCGCGGGCACGGCGCTCGGGCCGGACATTCCGGACACCGCAGAGGTGAGCGGCCGATTCAGCCAGTTTGCCGCGGATGGGGAGTACCAGAGCCTCTACCGTCGCGTGGTGCAGCGGGGTTTCAGTGTGACGGTCAGCCAGCGGGAGAGGGAGATCCTGGCCCCTTCGCAACTCACCTACGCACGCCAGTTGTGGCTGAACCTGAGCATGACCCTGCTGGTCCTCGGAGGGCTCCTCTGGACCTGGCGGACACTGGGCAAGCGCCAGGAAGCGTTCACGGCCCTGGAGCAGGCACAACAGGTGAATCAGGAGCTGATCCACCGCCTGGAAGAGGAGCATCGGCGCAGTAGCCATGCGGCGGCCACGGACCATCTCAGCGGCCTGCACAATCGTCGTCAGTTCATGGAGGTGGCGGCGCGGGCATTGGCCGAGCAGCGTGGTCGCCGTCGTCTGATGGCCATCCTGTTCATCGACATGGACCGCTTCAAGTCGATCAACGATTCCCTCGGCCACAAGGTGGGCGACATGCTGCTGCAGGCCGTGGCCGGTCGCATCAGCCGGGCACTGGAGCCAGGAGACGAGGCGGCCCGTTTCGGCGGCGACGAGTTCGTCGTGTTGCTGGCCGGTGACCGCAGCGAGGAGCAGATCGATGTCTGGGTGAGGGAGCTGGTGAAGAAGCTCTCGACTATCTATTCACTGGACGAGCATGAGCTGAACACCAGTCCGAGTGTCGGCGTGAGCATCTGCCCTCGCGACGGCCAGGCGCTGGACGAGCTGATCCGCTGTGCCGATGCCGCCATGTACTCGGCCAAGCAGGCGGGGCGCGGTCAATATCGTTTCTTCGACCCCTCGTTGAACGTGGTGGATATCGAAGAGTTCGCCCTGGAGCAGGCTTTCGGTAGCGCCCTGAAGGAGCGCCAGTTCGTCCTTCACTACCAGCCGCAGACCCGCCTCGATTCCATGCAGGTGGATGGCTACGAGGCGCTGGTGCGCTGGCATCACCCGGAGTTCGGTTTGCTCTATCCGGATCGCTTCATCTCCCTGGCCGAGCGTAGCGGCTTCATCATCGCCCTCGGCTGGGAGGTGTTGCGCCTGGCCTGCGAGGAACTGGCACGCTGGCAGGCGCTGGAGGTTCAGGCCGGACTGGCGGTCAACGTATCGCCGCTGCAGCTGCGCCAGGCGGATTTCAGTGATCACCTGCTCGATGAGCTTGAACGCCATGGCGTCGACCCTCGGCGCCTGGAGCTGGAGATCACCGAGACCACGGTACTGGACCACGAAGGCCTTGCCATCGAGCATCTGCGCCGGCTGCGCGACGTCGGCATCAAGATCAGCCTCGATGATTTCGGCCAGGGCTACGCCGGCTTCTCGCACCTGCAGTCACTGCCGCTCACGCGGCTCAAGATAGACCGCTCGCTGATAGCCCAGCTGTCCAACAGCCATGACGACAGCCCCATCGTCTCGTCCACCATCATTCTCGCCAAGCGCCTGGGGCTGGAAGTAGTGGCGGAGGGCGTCGAGACTCGCGAGCAGGTGGTGTATTTACGCTTGGCGGGGTGCGACTTTGCCCAGGGCTACCATTTCAGTCGGCCGCTGACGGCGGCGCAGTTGGGCGAGTACCCTCCCTTCCTCCATTCGGTGGCAGTCGCATGCGAGCAATGAGCGTTCTGGCCGGGCTGACACTGGCCCTGATACTGACGGGCACGGCACATGCTCAGTGTACGCAGCACAGCCTGCGCATCGCGGTAATTCCGAAGAAGAACATGGGTACGCTGATGCAGGAGTATCAACCGCTGCTAGAGCGCCTCCGCAGTGTGCTGGGCATGCCGGCGGAGATCGTGCCGGCCTCTTCCTACGAAAGTGTGGTCGACGCTATCGTCTCCGGCGGAGTGGACGTTGCCTGGCTCGGGCCTGCCTCCTATGCACTGGCCTACCAGCGCGACCCGCGCATCGAGCCGTTCGCCAGCCTGACCATCAACAACGGCTACTTCACGCCGGCAGGCCACCACTATCAGGCACTTTTGCTGGCGCGCAGTGACATGCCCGACCTGGCGGCGCTGCGTGGCAAGCGCGGCGCGCTGAGCGATCCTGCCAGTACCTCGGGCAGCGTGGTGCCCAACGCCGAGTTCTCGGCTCAGGTGGGCATGCCACTGGCGCAGTTCTTCGGTTCGGTGGTGTACACTGGCTCGCACGACAAGTCGCTGGATGCGCTGCTGGAGGAGAGGGTGGACGCGGCGTTCGTCGCCAGCGTGCGTGCCGATGCCTACCTCAACAGTGGTCGCATCGGTCGGAAAACCTTCAATGTGCTGTGGCGCTCGGAGCGTATCTACTACGATCCCTATGTCTTCAGCGGTAGCCTCTGTCCCGAACTCAAGGCGCGGATCCGTAGTGCCATGCTCGAGAACCAGGATGGCCTTGCCGCCTTCCTTGCCTCGCAGGATGCTTCGGGCATCGCTCCCGTCAGCCACGCCGAGTACGCCCCGCTACTGCCCATGATCCAGAACAGGCAGGGGCATTAGCAGGGTGGATATCTATCGGGCTCAGCGCTGCTTGATGAGGCGGTAGGTGACTTCGTCCAGGCTGCTCAGCCCGCGCTGGACGAACTTCCAGTTCTCGCCCATCACATCGGTGCGCTCCAGCACCTGCACATGCCAGGTTCGGCCAAAACGTTCGAGCACCTCGGCATCGGTAACGGCAAAGGGCGGTCCCTGCATGGCCGATTGCTCGTAGTCGAGCGTGACCAGCAGACCCAGGCTGGAGGCCGGTAGCAGCCTCTCCAGCGCCTCCACATAGCGCACACGCATTTCCGGCGGCAGAGCGATCAGCGCAGCCCGGTCGTAGAAGGCCTTGCAGGTGACGGCATCGGCGGGAGTCAGGGCGAAGAAGTCGCCGCACCATATCTCCAGGGCGTCGACCCGATAAATCCGGAAGTCCCTGTGCTGGACAATTTCCGGGACCAGGTGGCGTTCCTCGAAGAAGTCGCGCACGGCCTGTTCGACCAGCTCGACGCCGATGACCTGCAGGCCCTGCCCGAGCAGCCAATCCATATCCAGGCTCTTGCCACAGAGCGGCACCAGGATTGTCGAGCCTGTTTCCAGGCCCAGGGAGGGCCAGTGTCGCGTCAGGTATGCGTTGGCTTCTCCCTGGTGAAAGCCAATCTGGTTGTTGCGCCATCGTTCTTGCCAAAATGCTTCCAGCATGGTGTCCCCGACTGTGCTGAAGATTGATCTGCCTATCTTCCCATCTGCAGTGCATGTCGGGCGATACCGGCCAATGCCGGTACCGCGCTCCATGGGTGGGTGCTACCACAGGGCAATGCTGTAGCTCAGGATCAGGCGATTCTCATCCAGGTCGCTGCCGAAGTTCGTCGTACGGACAGTCGCGTTACGCCATTTGATGCCGAGGTTCTTCAGCGGCCCTTCCTGGATCACGTAGGCGATATCGGTATCGCGCTCCCATTCGCTGCCGCGCGGCTTGCCGGCCCCAAGGTCGATGTTGTGGCCGCTGAGATAGCGGGTCATGAAGGTCAAGCCGGGAATGCCTAGGCCAGCGAAGTTGTAGTCATAGCGGGCCTGCCAGGAGGTCTCGTCCTTGCTGGCGAAGTCACCGATCTGCACGAAGTTGACCAGGTAGGCATCGGTACCGTTGACGTAGGCGAAGCCGGTATCGCCACTCATCCGCTGGTAGCCCAGGCCCAGGGCGTGGTTGCCGATACCGTAGGTGAACAGGGCTCCCAGGGCCTGGTTGTCGACATTGCTGCCACCATCGTCACTGGAGTGAGCGAAACGGATATCGCTCTTCAGAGACTGGCCATCGCCCAGGCGCAGCACATGGTTGAGCGTCAGGTAATGCTGGCGATAGAGGTTGTCCAGGGCGCCATAGCTGTAGCCGGTGCTGAGGCTGTCGCTCCAGGCATAGTTGAGGCTGGCGAAATCGAAGGCGTCGCTGCTGGCGTGCCGCGTGCGGATATTCTTCACACCCACCGCGGTGGTGATGGCCATGTCTTCAAGGTCGCTGGAGTCGCGCTGGTTGACCTGGGTGAGGCGGCCTGCGTCCAGGTTGAGCCCTTCTATCTCCCGCATGTTCAGATGGCCGCCCCGGAATGTCTGTGGCAGCAGACGCGAGTCGTTCGGCATCAGTACGGGAAGCTTCGGTATCAGGGTGCCGACCTTGAGGATGCTATTGGAGGCCCGCAGCTTGGCGGTCACACCCAGGTCCGAGTACTCGTCCTGTGCGCGTCTCGGTGCCTCGCGGTCCCTCTGCAACAGACCTGTTCCCGAGCGGTCGGGACTGGAGTCGAGCTTGAGTCCGAGCAGGCCGATGGCGTCCACGCCGACACCGATTGTGCCGTCGGTGAAGCCCGATTCGTAGCGCAGCAGGAATCCCTGCGCCCATTCTTCGGCCTTGGCCTGCGTGGCGCCTTCCTGTCTGAAGTCGCGATTGAAGTAGAAATTGCGCAGTTCCAGGCTGGCCTTGCTCTCGTCGAGAAAGGCTGCTTGGGCTGGTGCGCCGAAGCCGATACCAGCGATAGCGGAGGCCAGTAGCAGTTGAGGGAAGTGACGTGCTGGAGAGTGCATGGTGAAGCCCTTTTGTTGTTATTGGAGGTACAGCAACCCCGCACGGGCTGTTGGGCAGCCCGTGAGAGATGGGGATGGGGACTAGTCGCGTTGGACGGCGAGTGCGACGCCCTGGCCGCCGCCGATACACAGTGTGGCGAGACCCTTGCGGGCGCCACGACGCTGCATTTCATGCAGCAGGGTGACCAGGATGCGGCAGCCGGAGGCGCCTATGGGGTGGCCCAGCGCGATGGCGCCCCCATTGACGTTGACCTTGGCGCTGTCCCAGTGCAGCTCGCGACCAACGGCCAGGGCCTGGGCGGCAAAGGCTTCGTTGGCCTCGATGAGATCCACCTCTTCCAGCTGCCAGCCAGCCTTGTCGAGCACCTTGCAGGTGGCGAAGACCGGGCCGATGCCCATGATTGCCGGGTCGACCCCTGCACCGGCGGCCGCGACGATGCGGGCCAGCACCGGGAGGTTCAGTTCAGCTGCCTTCTCCCTGCTCATCAGCAGGACGGCGGCGGCGCCATCGTTCAGCGTCGAGGCGTTGCCGGCCGTTACCGTGCCGTCGGTCTTGAATGCCGCTCGCAGCTTGCCCAGCGTGTCCTGCGTGGTGCTAGGGCGGGGCTGCTCGTCACGGTCGAAGATGACGGCTTCGCCCCTGGCCTGGGGAACGTGCACGGGGGCAATCTCGGCGTCGAAGCGACCGTTGTCGATGGCGGCACAGGCGCGTTGCTGGGATGTCGCGGCGAAGGTGTCCTGCTCGTCGCGGCCGATGCCGTACTGTTCGGCCAGGTTCTCGGCAGTGATGCCCATGTGGTAGTCGTTGAAAGCGTCCCACAGGCCATCCCTGATCATCGTGTCGACGAGCGGCTGGTGGCCCATACGCAGCCCGGTACGGGCCTGCGGGATGACATAGGGCGCCAGGCTCATGTTCTCCTGGCCACCGGCGATGATCACCTCGGCGTCGCCACAGGCAATCGCCTGGTAGCCGAGCTGTACCGCCTTGAGACCCGAGCCACAGACCTTGTTGAGGGTCAGCGCGGGTACGGTGTGCGGTAATCCTGCTCTGATGGCGGTCTGCCGGGCCGTGTTCTGCCCGGCACCTGCGGTGAGTACATGGCCTAGGATCACCTCGTCGACCAGTGCACCGTCTAGTGTTGCCTGAGCCAGCAGGTGGCGGACCACCGTGGCGCCGAGGTCCACGGCAGGAACCCGACTCAGGCTGCCCTGGAAAGAGCCGATGGCTGTGCGGGTGGCGGCGACAATCACAACATCACGCATAGAAACTCCGGGTGCCGATCCACCCCGGCGGGCTAGATCGTGAAGAAAAAGACACGGCCCCCAGCATCGGGGCCGCGTGTCGCTCAATCGTCAGAACTGCTCGGCCGCCAGGCCGAACAGAGGCTCGCTGCCGGCGCGGATGGCGGCCTCCAGACCGAGGATGCGAGGCAGCAGGCGCTGGAAGTAGAAGTCCGCCGTTGCCAGCTTCGCGCCGTAGAA
>NZ_JACVAM010000039.1 GCF_014851865.1 Pseudomonas sp. PDM16 | reverse complement strand
AAAAGCACGACGTCTCAATCTATACAGATGACGAGTCTGAATCTTCATCTGGCGTCTACGCCGAGCTACGAGGTGTGGCATCCGAAGCTGAGCTTGAGCGTCGGCTTCTAACCAAAAAATCCGTATCTAAAGCAAGTCGCGCAAATCTAATTGCCATCCTTGCACTTATTGTTTCAGTTGCCTCACTAATAGCCACAGTCTGCTCAAGTACAGGCCCCTAACAATGCGCTCAACTGCCGCTCACTCCGAAAAAAT
>NZ_JACVAM010000038.1 GCF_014851865.1 Pseudomonas sp. PDM16 | reverse complement strand
ACATCCTGCTGTCCCGTCAGGTAGGCGTTCCTTACATCGTTGTCTTCCTAAACAAGGCTGACATGGTGGATGACGCTGAGCTGCTGGAACTGGTTGAGATGGAAGTTCGCGACCTGCTGTCCACCTATGACTTCCCGGGCGACGACACTCCGATCATCATCGGCTCCGCGCTGATGGCTCTGAACGGCCAAGACGACAACGAAATGGGTACCAGTGCTGTTAAGAAGCTGGTCGAGACTCTGGATGCCTACATCC
>NZ_JACVAM010000037.1 GCF_014851865.1 Pseudomonas sp. PDM16 | reverse complement strand
GGGCGCTGCTACGCACCCGCTACCAGCGCGACGCCATGGGCCGCCTGCTGGACAAGTTCAGCTACAAGCCGGGGACCGATGGCAGCCCCCAGTTTGCCCACAGCCGCTACCACTACGATGCCGCCGGGCAACTGGTCTGCGCCCGCAATCGCCAGGCCCGGGTGGAGCTGTTCTACAACCAGGCCGGCCAACTGGCCCGCGAGGTGCTCTACAGCCGGGGCGGACAACGCAGCGAGCTGAGCCACGCCTACGACCTGCTGGGCAACCGGGAAACCACCACGTTGCCCGATGGCCGTCAGCTCAACACCCTGACCTACG
>NZ_JACVAM010000036.1 GCF_014851865.1 Pseudomonas sp. PDM16 | reverse complement strand
CCTAACGTTTGGTTAAGGGGCGGGCTTTAGCCCGTCCCAGTGAGCGCAGCGAACGGTTTGAACCACTTGTTAGGCCAGCCATTAGACGCTCTTCTTGATGGGCGGCCTAGACCGCACTTTGCCAAATCGCCTCGACCTTTTGATATTGTTTCGGCAACTCCGACTTGGCGAGCTCCAGGGATGTGTAGACCTGATCTTGCTCGCACTCCCAGTGTTCGTTGCAACTGAAGCGATAGATCTTCGTGGAGCCCTCGTACCGACAGATTGCTAGGCCGTGAATGACGGCTGCTACTTCACCATCCTCGTATAGTACGTTCCCAAACGGTGCGTCTGACCAAGCCCACTCGACTACGTGTGCCCCGTCGATTTTTTCAGGTGG
>NZ_JACVAM010000035.1 GCF_014851865.1 Pseudomonas sp. PDM16 | reverse complement strand
CGTTAGAGGCAGCCAAGGATGAGCGTCTACTTCGAGAACGGATTTTCAGAGCCCAAGGCAATGATCCTCACCTTTGCGGGCTATATTTTCATCCTGTGCCTCCCCCTTGCCATTACATACATAGCAACGGGGCTCAAAGGCTCTCTAGTGGGACAAGTTAAGCTCTCAGCATTGGCGTTGATCATAGTTTCCGCAGGTTGCTTCATACTTTATGGTCCAGCTATCAGCTACCTCGCTCTAACGCTGGCAGCTCTCAGCCTTGGCTTTTCTGTCCATCAAGTTATGAATCGTCACAAGATCGAGGAAGGCCTCTAACAATGCGCTCAACTATCGCTCACTTCGTTCGCTGGACAGTCAAAAGCTGCGCTTTTGCCTGCCCGTTAGCTTAATCGTTA
>NZ_JACVAM010000034.1 GCF_014851865.1 Pseudomonas sp. PDM16 | reverse complement strand
ATGAGCAATAAATTGGAACTCCTCAGCTTTATTGAATTTTTTGAGTCCGAGCCTGAGTGGACACATGAAATGGACTGGTTCTATGGCGCGCGCTTTATTACAACACGGGGCTCAGACACCGTAATAGCTACAGTTGCACCAGATGAAGCTGAATTTTCCCTTGAGTGGCGCCAGGCAAACCGAACCCTTATAAAATTCAAGCTAGTCATGGTTACTGAGTGGGTATTTCAAACCCTCGACGGGCAAGAGCAGTTATTCATCAAAACCACATCTGATCGAGAGACTCTTTGTGTAATTACTCTCAAACCAGAAGTGGCAGTAAACTTAGAGGCGCTTTGGTGAGCATGGCCGCTAACAATGCGCTCAAAGCGCTCACTCCGTTCGCTGGGACCGGCGAAGCCGGCCCCTTAGCTTAATCGTTAG
>NZ_JACVAM010000033.1 GCF_014851865.1 Pseudomonas sp. PDM16 | reverse complement strand
AGAAAAAAGAGAGAGAAAAGAGGAAGAGAGGAGGAAGAGGAAGAGGGGGAGAAGAGAAAGGGAGGAGAAAGAAAAAGGGAGAAAGAAAGAGGAGAAGAGGGAGGAGGAAGGAAGAAAAGGGGAAGGGGAAGGAAAGAAAAGAAGAGAGAGGAAAAGAAGAAAGAAAAGAAGAAGGAGAAGGGAGGAAGAAGAGAAGAAGAGGAGGGAGGAAGAGGGGAAGGGAAGAAGAAGAGAGGAGAAAAAAGAAAAAAAAAATGAAGGAAGGGGGAGGAAGAGGGGGAAAGAAGGAAGAGGGGAGGAAGGAGAAAGAGAGAAGAGGGAGAGAGGGGAAAGGGGAGAGAGGAAAGGAGGAGGAAAGGAAAGAGAGGAGGAGAGAAAGAGGGAAGAAAAGAGGAGAAAGAGAGAGAAGGAGGAGGGAGAAGAAGAAGAGAGAGAGAAGCAGAGA
>NZ_JACVAM010000032.1 GCF_014851865.1 Pseudomonas sp. PDM16 | reverse complement strand
TCTTCCTCCCTCCTCCCCCTTCTCCCCTCCTTCCTTCTCTACCTCTCTCCTTCCTCTTTCCTCCTGTTTCTCTCTTCTCTTTCCGATCTCGAATTTCTGTTTTCCCCCTCTCCTCCTCTCTTCCCTCCTCTTCTTTTCCTCCTTCCTTCTTCCCCTCCCTTCCTTTCTTCCTCTCTCCCCTCTCTTCTTCTTTCTCTTCCTTTCTCCTCCTCCCCCCTCTTTTCTTTTCTCTTTTTTTTCCCTTTCTCCTTCTCCTTTTCTTCTTTCCTTGTTGTTCTCCACCTTAATTTCCTTTCTCATTCCCTCTTGCATCCTGCCCTCGGCGGTGAGGCGGGTCAGGGCTTTCTTTCTCAGTTGTCTACTCTTTTCTTTCCTGTTCTTCTCTTTTCTTCCTCTTCTTTTCTCCCCCTTTTCCTTCTCTTCTGCCGAGGGGCGCGGCTTCAAGCTTTGACGGTCAGAAAC
>NZ_JACVAM010000031.1 GCF_014851865.1 Pseudomonas sp. PDM16 | reverse complement strand
ATCCTGGCGATGGCGAGGATGAGCGTGAACTGATGTTCAACGCCGATGCGGCGATGTATCACACCAAAAATAATGGCCGCAATGGTTACACCTTTTTTCAGCCCTCAATGAACATTCAGGCGCAGAGCCAGCTTCAGCTGAACAATGATCTCTGGCAGGCGCTGGATAACAATGAGCTACGCCTGTTCTATCAGCCAAAATATTGCGCGCCACGCGGCCCGCTTCTTGGTTTCGAAGCGCTGCTGCGCTGGGAACATCCAAAGCGGGGTCTGTTATCGCCTGACAAATTTCTGCCAATGGCGGAAAAAACCGGGATGATTGTCAACATCGGCAATTGGGTGATTAATGAAGCGTGTCGCCAGTTGCGCCAGTGGCATTTGCAGGGCCATACGGACTGGTCAGTGGCGGTGAACCTGTCGGCGCTGCAGTTTGAGCAATCGAATCTGGTAGAGACAGTGGTAGAT
>NZ_JACVAM010000030.1 GCF_014851865.1 Pseudomonas sp. PDM16 | reverse complement strand
TGGTGATGACGTTCTGCGCGGCGGTCAGCTCGGTGATCTTGCGGATAACAGCGGAGGAGAGGAGGGGGAGAGGGGAGAGAGAGAGAGGGGGAGGAGGGGGGAGGGAGGAGAGGGAGAAGGAGGAAAGAAAAGAGAAGGGGAGGGGGGGGAAGAGGGGAGAGAAGAGAGGGGAGAGGAAGGAAGGGAGGGGAGAGAAAAAAGGAAAGAAGGAGAAAGGAGGGAAAAAGGGAGGAAGAGAGGGGAAAAGAAGGAAAGGAAAGGGAAGAGGGAGGAAAAAGGGGGAGAAAGAAGGAAGAGAAGAAAAAGGAGGAAGAAAGGGGAGAGGGAGAAGGAGAGGAGAAAAGAAAAGAAGAAAGAAGGGGAAAAGAGAGGGAAGAGGGGAGAAGGAAAAGAAGAAGAAAGAGAAAAAAAGGAAAAGAGGAGAAGAAAGAGGGAAAAAGAAAGAAGAAGAAAGAGAAAAGAAGAGAAGAAAGGGAGGGGAGGGAGAAAGGGGGTATTC
>NZ_JACVAM010000002.1 GCF_014851865.1 Pseudomonas sp. PDM16 | reverse complement strand
CATTCTACTCGAATTCGCCGCCAACGCAACCCTTAATTTCGTATAACTTCTTGTTTATAAAGGAGTTTTCAGATCAGGCCGCGCCGGAACAGGTGCGCATTATAGGGAGACAAATCTAACCGTCAACACCTTTCTGAAAAGACTCTGAAGCTATCTGCCCCTTCAATATTATAGAAGGGGTTACGCCTGCATGGGCACACGACCGACTCAAGTGCGCAGGGCTATCCAGCAGCGCCAAACGAGGACGATGGAGGCTCACCGACTTTTGCTCAGGGGTACCCAGCCGAGCAAATCGAATATCTTGCTCTAGCGCTTATTGACGTGAAGCTGAAACTGCCAGCGATGCCGTAGCGCTAGACTCCGAGTCTCGACACGCCCCCGCCAACGAGCGCCGCCAGCACTAGCCCCGAAGAACGTCTGGAGCAGGCTCAGAAGGAGCTGAGCGCCACAGTGTCGCCGACGACCTAATGGACAGTCTGCTACAGGTCAGCCCAGCACACTTCGAAGTCATCGCACTGGATGTACTGCACCGTCTCGGCTACGGCGCCAGGCGCGAAGACCTACAGCAGGTCGGTGGTAGCGGAGATGGCCTGATCTCGCTGGATGCTCTGGGCCTGGAAAAGGTCTATGTGCAGAACACTGTCGGCCACCCGGAACTACAAGCCTTCTGCCGGTCAGAAGGCCAAGCGCGGCGTATTCATCACCACCTCTGGCTTTCCGCCCAGGCCGTGGATTTCGCCCGCTCGGTCGAAGGCATGGTTCTTGTTGATGGCCGACGCCCGGTCAACCTGATGATGGACCACGAAGTCGACGTGACCTAGCGCCTGCTCAAGCTGCCACGTTTGGACAGCGTGGTGTGGGTACATGATCGGCGGCCGCTGCTTTTGGTGCGGGGTACATGAAGGGCACAAGAAAATGAACCCTCAAAGGCGTTGTGCCCTATGTGCGCCCTAAATAAGAGGGCACATAAAATCAACGCCCATAAAAAAATCCAGTGACCGCTAAGTTACTGGATTTTCTAGATTTTTTTGTCAGGACGGAGTGATTCGGACACTCTACCCCTTGCACCCCATGCGATTATTTTATAAATGTACCTGGACGCTCATAGACGCTGACGGAACGCATAAAACCTAGAAAATACGGGGAATACAGGCTAGATTAGCGTCCATCACGCTCCACGACGATCCACCGAAAGCCAAGCAATTCGGTGGGGCAAAAGTGGGGCAAAATTCCAAGGCGACCGAGTCGAGCAAGGGGTAGAGAGTGGCGAAACTGACGGCAAAGCAATTGGAAGCGCTCAGCTCGGCCGATGACGGCAAGACGCTTCGTGAAGACGGCGGACTGGTCGCCAAGGTTCGCGCGGGTGTGCGCGGCGTTACTGTCCTGTTTCGCTATGAATTCAAACTGGATGGAGCCAAACGCGATCATCGCCTAGGCAGTTGGCCCAAGAAGTCGCTTGCACAGATCAGAGCCGAGCGCGACGAAGTGAAAGCGACAGTTACCAAAGGGGTCGACCCCACTGCCGCTCGCAAGGCCGCCAAGATCGAAGCCCAGGCCGCCATCGCCGCCACCATTGCCGAAGCCGAACGCCAGGCCGCAGAGAACAAGACAGTCGCCGACCTCTTCGAGGAGTGGATGCACGATGGCGTATCACGCCAGGACGGCAACACCGAACTGCGTCGCAGCTTCACCAAGGACGTGCTGCCGCTCATTGGCAAGAAGCCTTTGCGCACCCTAACGGAGAAGGATCTGCTCAACGTCTTACGCTCGATAAGAGCCCGCGGCTTGAACCGCACCGTCGTGATCCGCAGCAAGGACATCGGCCAAATGCTGCGCTGGGCCGAGAAACGCAAGCCATGGCGCGCCCTGATGGCCGACGGGAACCCGGCTGACCTAATAGACGTCAACAAACTGCTCGATCACGACTACCAGGAACAACGCGACCGCCTCCTCGCCCCTGACGAAGTCCGCGAGCTACGAGATATCTTCGCCCGCCTGGAGCACGACTACGACGCCCTCCCCGCCGGCCAAAAATACTCGGGCATCCGCCCGGTCAATCCGCGCGTGCAATGCGCCGTCTGGATCTGCTTGAGCACTCTCTGCCGCATCGGCGAGCTGCTCAAGTCCGAATGGCGCCATGTCGATCTGGAGAAAGGCACCTGGTTCATCCCCGCCGAGGCCACCAAAGGGCACAAGGGCAAGCGTCAGGATCACCATGTGTTTCTGTCGGCCTTTGCCTTGGAACAGTTCAAGCGCCTCAAAAATGATACTGGGCATACGCCGTTTTGCTTTCCCAGCAAGGGCGAGGAAAGCCACGTCGACACCAAAACAGTCAGCAAACTAATCGGCGACCGTCAGTGTCGGTTCAAAAACCGCAGTAAACCACTGAAAGGCCGTCATCACGACGATTCACTGGTGTTGAATAAAGGCACTAAAGGGGAATGGACGCCGCACGACTTACGCCGAACCGGCGCCACCATGATGCAAGAGCTCGGGGTAGCATTGGAGATAATCGACCGCTGCCAGAACCACCTACTGGGTGGATCCAAGGTGCGCCGACATTACCTCCATCACGACTATGCGAAGGAAAAAACCGAGGCCTGGCGACGCCTGGGAGAGAAGCTTGAAACGCTTACGACACGACCTGATTAACCTCATCATAAGCCCCAGGGACATCTACGAAACTAGGGGCGATTCGAGTATTCTGTCGACGGACTCGACTGACAAGCTTCTCGCACGACATCATGCCAACAAAAAGACTCATAGATGAGTATTGACGTGCAGCGCACATGAATTCTGGGCTAGGCTCCCCCATAAAATCTCAACCGATAATTGAGAACGCAAGAGAGCCTTCACACTATAAACTTAGGGACAGCCCCTAGCCTTGACGCTCGCTATCTCTACGCCCCACACTCCTGAGATCAAGATCAAAATTTAGATAAATATAAATCTTACGCAGTGCATACTTACCCTGACACAAATTAAAAGGCACGCTGAATCTCGCTTTTTATCGTTGGATTGCAAGCATAGATGGAAAATAACTATAGCTTTTTTGAGTTTTTCGCTGGCGGGGGCATGGCCAGGGCTGGATTGGGTGAGCAATGGCAATGTTTATTTGCCAATGACATGGACACCATTAAAGCTTCTACATATATCAAAAATTGGGGTCCAGGCCATTTTGATGGACGCGATATCAGAGAAGTAAAAACCGCAGACCTTAAAGGTATTGGTGACTTAGCCTGGGCATCATTCCCATGCCAAGATTTGTCAGTTGCTGGAAATGGCTTAGGAATAGGCGGCAGCAGTTGCGAAGAATTTACAAGATCAGGGGCCCTTTGGCCTTTTCTTGACTTGATCGACGAGCTGCGCCAAGAGTCGAAGCAGCCACCTCTTTTAGTTTTGGAAAATGTAGTTGGATTGCTCACTCTTGAGCAAGGTCGTGACTTTGCAGCAATATGTTCAAGACTTGGAGAGATGAAGTATCGTTACGGCGCCGTCATTATCGACACTAAGATATTTCTGCCTCAATCTCGCCCACGGGTATTTATTATAGCCATACGGAACGATATCGAAGTCCCCCACAGGCTTTCGTGTGGAATGGCAACAGAACTGTGGCACACCCCAACTCTGCTTCGCGCATACAAGTCTTTACCCCGAAATTTGCATGATGATTGGATTTGGTGGAACTTGGGGGAAGCACCTGTACTTAAAAAAAATGCTTTAGAGGACCTGATTCAACTTGATGGCGTTGAATGGCACACCCCCGAAGAAACTCAACGACTCATCAATATGATGACACCTCTCCACTTAGCTCGCCTTGAAGAGGCGAAAACTGCAGAAAGCACCACTTATGGCAGTCTTTATTTACGAATGCGCCGACAGGATGGCACCAACAAACAACGTGCGGAAGTAACTTTTTCCTCTATTCTGGGTTGTTTGAGAACACCAAGAGGGGGGGCTTCCCGCCCTAGAATCATAGCCGCGGGAAAAGGCCAAGTCAGAACTCGCTTGCTTTCTGTGCAAGAAGCAGCGGCACTGATGGGACTGGCAGAAACTTACAAACTACCTGAAATCTATCAGCATGCCTTCAAGGTAATAGGAGACGGTGTAGCAATTCCTCCTGTACGCTTCCTTGCTGACCGTATTCTTGAGCCACTCATTATCACTGCTCGGGAGCAAATAGCAGCTGCTAGTAGTGAGAGGAAATTTATCGCGCTAGCTTGATCGATTCCTTTGCCCATTTTAGCTGATTTTGGATATAAACGACTAACAGGCATTGCATTACCATCAAGGATCGATAACTGTGAATTATCCGCAAACTTTTGATGCATGGGAAAGACGACTCGTCGACTATTTCCTGCTCATCGGCCCGGATGGAGACGCCAGCCCAATTCGAGCCTTCGAAGTCACCCCTCGCACCTTAGCGCTTACTTGTAACGCTCCCCCCGAAAGTGAGCCCAACGTCGAAGAAGCCTTCCGCCTCATGCTATCGCGCGACCCACTCCTAGCGGATTCGCTGCGGTTGGGCTCTCAGCGTTATGAGAAACCTGATGCTCCCAACTGCTTTTCCTATCTCGTATTTACCTTGCTGATCGATAGCCTGCTAGAGGGTAATACAACGCAAAGTGGTGAATTTCGCAATAAACTAATGAAGTGGCTAAAGATTAAGACCCCTTTCTCCGACCTCAGCGGAGTTGCGCTGATGTGGGAGAGTTTGGTGCGGTGGCTCGACAAGCGCATTCAGGCGGGCGAGCCATTTCGACACCTAATTTTGCCAGATCCTGGCCATTGGTCGCAGATCGGATATACACGCCGCCTGTCATTTCCTAGCAAACCTGACCTGCGGCTATTGGCTAACTTCTGCCAGGAGTGCCCAGATGCTCTACGTAATCCGCGTGTCACCATTGCAGCGTTTGAACGAGAGCTGACGGACAGCCGCGCTTCCTGGGGCCTTCACCGCGCGTTTGAAGAGTTTCGAAGCGCTTACTACATGCAGCGCCGTGCGCTGGGCAGCCTCCCTTTCTGGCGCCTGCTGGAGCAGGCCTCAACACTAACAGGGCGCCCAATACGCCAAAACGCTACCGTCGAAATGCTGTTCGATGCAGACAAGCGCGCTCTCTTCTTCGCCAGTCGTCATGAAGGCGAAGAAGCTGAGCCGTTCGCATCACTCAGTGAGGCTCTGGTGTCCGCGGGAGCGGATCGCAGTGAGAATCTGTCTACTGCCGCAGCGTTAGGCATCATATTCTTCCGTTTGGCCAGTGCAGGCCGATGGCGGGCCGAGCCTGACGCCAATGACTCCGCTTTTGGCATACATGTGGCCGTGGCAGAACGGCACAGGCGGAGAATTGGCGATAAGCTCGGTGAGCTAACTGACGGCAATGCCTGGGCAATCACAACTCGGCCTTTGCCCTTTGAAGCTATCAATTGTGCGCTCAAATCCGCCAACATGCTTAGCCCCAAACAGGAAAGAATCGTGCGCCCTTGCCTGTCCAGCGGCGTGCGTAGCAATGGGGTTTGGTTGGGCCGTCCGAGCTTCCTGCCAACTCTCGAATCTGACACCTCTGACTATGTCATCCGCAGTGCATTGCCGTGCGTAACGGATGTTCCGCTGAAGATCGATCATGGACAACTCAAAGCCTCCCGACCAGTAGAGGGCTGCTTCATCATTCATCCAGCGCTATTACGTGATGAGGAGCACGCGCCTTGGAGCATTCGCCTACAGCTCGTCAGTAACGCCTTCGTATACACAACGTTTGAAGGCGCACGCTATAAGCTGCCGCCACTGCACGATTGGACGCCAGGCACGTCTGCCCCAATTGAGGTCAGCACGCAAGCCGCGCTGGTATGGGAGCCAGACGAACCCGCCTGCACGGATCTTCTCGAAGCGGTTTACGCGAGCGGTCGAAGCGGATGGGAGGAAGCACAGATTATCGCCCTTTTGGAGTGTGCCGACGTAACCATGAACCCCTGGCACCTGCTGCGCGGCCTGAGAGATGCAGGCATCGTCGAGCCGCGGCTGCGCGCTGGCTGGAAAGGCCGAGTTTGGACCCTAAAGGAGCCAAGCATTGTCGAAGCCCACCAGGGAGGGCAAACCCTAGCGGTGGTCGAAGGCGCGCTCTGCGCGCGAATGATCGATACTTTTAAGCTGGCTACTGAAGGCTTGGGTGGGATCCCTTTCCGGCGTTTGGGAGTTACACCTTGGGCCGCCCCCCTGCTCGGGGCGAAGGGTGTTCCAGCCAAAGTACTCGCCGAAGCTCTGGGCTGGCGTTTCGTAGCCGAACCTGCAACGCCAAACGAGAAGCCTTTGGCATTTGCCGAAACCCGACATCAAGCCCTGCACTATAAGCCAGCAGATTCTTGGTCCTGGCCCGCAGGACGCTTTCTGCCTGGGGGGGGTATCAAAGAGGGCGTTCGACTGGTGCGCCTGACCCATATTGGAGAACGCGACCACGATGTCTACAGCGTAGAGCACAACAATTGCGTACACCGCTATCTTTCGCGTACCGCTGCCATCACCTCGGCCCACTCGCTGGCCCGATCGCCGCTGTTTGAATGGCATCCTGAGGAGGGGGAAATTGCCGTTCGGGGGCACGAAGGCGGACTTCCTGATGCCCTGGCCACAGAAACGCGCCGACGCATGTTGCGCAACGGCGGACCACGTGGAGCGGAATATTTCTATCCTGCGAACAATGACGTAGTGCGTTGGCTAGCCGGGCGGTTGCCCGGCTGTATCGTCGGCCTGGCTCAAAACGAGCCGCAGGATGCGCCAATGCTGGTCAGCCGCTCCCGCCGCTCTACTGGTCGGCTACGCCTGCAATGGCGCAACGGGGCACCCATTCTTTAGTTTTTATTCATACGGAATTAACTATGGCGGCAAATTTGGCGTGGTATGCCGGGCAATGCGTGAGAAAGCACGACCTCATTATGACAGTCAAAGTCATTGCCATTCGGTCGCAAGACGGATGGTCGCCGCTCGAGAAACCACAGAAGCTCTTTCCTAAGGCAGGGGAGGTAGAAGTCCATTTACAGAAAGCTTCTGGATATCACCAGAACGATTGGTTCATTATCCAGATTGCTCGTAAAGAGTTCCGGGGAAAATGGAAAGCTTCCACCCATCGTAACCTCACGCCCTTCCTGGATCTTCAGGACATAGGAAGTCTTGATGCACTGCGCAGTCTCTTAACTGAAGAGGGCGTAGACGGACCGAGTTATAACGCCACTTGGGTGATCCGGTATAGCAAAGATCACATCATCCTACTCGACTTAATCCTTTCACCGGACAACCGATATCGGTTGGCTACTGGGGGAAACTTTTATGTGTATGCATACGAGTCTGAGTTCTTGCATCTCATACCATCGGACGCGGGCGAGGTGCTCCTTTACGAGTGCAAACGAGCTGGCGAACATTTGCAAGTGCTCGACTGGTCACCAGATGATGGGTACGTCAAGCGGATCGTGCGCGCCATGGCAGGGGCTCACGACCCAAGCGTTGAATCTGTCATCGATTGGTTGAAACGCCACGCGGACGAGGCCACGGGCCAAGTTGGCACCAGCCCTGAAGATAGGTTAGCGGTGCAGCAATCAGCGCGCTCAGGGGAATTGATTAAACGCTTGCTGGCTGACAAGGGGCTCCTCGGGGAGTTAACCGAGTTGCTGCTAGACGACCCAAAGCTGCACTCCCATCTTCAAAGTAAAACCCAAGCGATAGCTGAGCAAGAGCGCGAGGCCATCCGCGCCTCGCTCATGGATGAGCTGGAGCTTGAGGTCGTAGCGCTACGTGAGGAGCGATTGCTAGCTTTCGACGCCCAGCTGCGCTCGCTGAAAACTGAACGGAATGAAGCGTTGAAAAAGCAGTTTGAGCAGGATACCAAGTCCAATATCCTGGCCATGGAAGAGCGTGTGGCAGCTCGCCAAACGGAATTGGAAACCCAGCTTGAAACTCGACGTACCGAGCTACAGCAAGGTGTCGATGTGCTCACCGCACAGCGTGAAGCGCTACGGGGAACGCTGGAGACGATCAATGGACAGATTAAAGCAGGTGAGCAATCCCTGGCAGAGCTCAAGGCATGTGAAACCCTGACCGTCAAGGAAATCGAGCGACTCAAAGAGGATGCCGCCTCGATCCACGTGCCGAAGAGCGTCAAGCTTGAGTCGGTACTCCGCTTCAGTCTACCGCAGCACGCCCCTACCCTTGGCGTCAGGGACATGCACCAAGCAATCAAGACTTGCATCTTACTAACGTCCGAGGGCAAAGAGCGGATGACACTGTTTTTCGCGCTGCTGCTGGCAGGTGAAACGCCTGTGCTACACGGCTCGGAAGCGCAGGACTTCCTTCTGGCAGCCGAGGCGCTGTTGTCATCTGGGCGATCGGTGCGCCTGGAGGCTGACCCAACTGTCATTACCTTCGAAGATCTCTGGTTGCGTGCAGGTACCCAATTGCCGACCACGTTAACCCATGGACTAGAGCTCTCCAGCGGACAAACGCCGACCACAGTGCTGGCGGTTATCGAGCGAGCCGAGCGATCAGGCGCCAGGTTCTGGCTTCCAGCGCTTGTGGACCGCACGCGCCGCGGCGAGTTTCCGAGGCGTTTCTTAGTCTGTGCGACGGTCGAAGACGAAGATTGTGATGAGGCTCAGTCGATTTGCAGCCAAGTCCCATGGCTTCAGGTTAGCGGGACTATAGCTCCGTCGGCACCCGCCTTAGCCCCCATGGCCCTCGCTCCGACCAATGTTCGACAACTTGATCCGGGCGAGCGCCCGCAGGACATCACGCCAGCCATGACGGCTGTGGCACCACTGGTGAGTCAACTCACGCTGATGAATGCGCTGCGACTGGCCCGCGTAGCGACTGAATGGATCCGCTTGAATCAGGGAACTAGTTACGAGCAAATCCCAACGGTGCTCACCGAATTTTTCTTAACTCAGCGCAGCACGCAATCACAGTCATAAGGAGATGAGTCCGTGCTAGACCCAATAGGCGGTTTCCGCCGCATCCAAGATTTCGTCATCAACTATGTTGAGACCAGTTTTCGCATTTCGGATGCGGTAGCTGCCGAGGCACGACGCAACCTCCTGCAGGCAGTCGGAGTGTTTGCCACCGAGCCGTTTATTGAGCCTGTGCTGCGCTACGAATCTCATAAAGAAAACCTCGAGCAACTAGCCCAACGCAATGACGGTCCGCTCGCGCCTATGTCCTGGGAGGGAAAGCGCTCCTTTGTCGAATTGGCGCTTTCTGGGCTATTCGATGGCGAGCGCTGCGAGGGCGATATTCGTCGACAATCCCGCTATGCCCCCTATAACCATCAGGTTGAAATGCTCAAGCGCGGCCTGCTGCCAGGTATGCCTGGCATCGTCACGTCGCGTACCGGCAGCGGTAAAACCGAAAGCTTCATGTTGCCCGTGCTGGCTGCAATCTCCAATGAAGCAGTGACGTGGACTGCACCTGACAGTGACTACCTGAAGAAAGATTGGTGGCGGGAGGATAAGGCGCGATGGGTGGCGCAGCGGAAGGGTGAAAACCGGCCAAGCGCGGTCAGGACTTTAGTAATTTACCCGATGAACGCCCTAGTCGAAGATCAGATGCAGCGCCTGCGCAAATCACTTGACTCCGAAGATGCACGTGACGTGATGCAAGAGCGCTTCAAAGGAAACCGAATTTTCTTCGGTCAGTACACCAGCACCACCCCTGTCACCGGATTCGAGCGACACCCGCGCATTGCCGAGAACAAAGACGAAAAGCAGCGTCGTTCCCGGCGTATCGCACGTCTCCGCGAAGCAATGCGGAGGTTTAAGCGCGACCAGGATGCGGCGCTCGCCTTCGACAGCCAAACAGAGGCTTCCGCTCGCCCCGAAGGACAGAAAACACCGGACAAGACCCGCTACATCTTCCCTACTGTAGATGGCGGCGAAATGGTTTCTCGCTGGGACATGCAGGAGAGCCCACCGGACATTCTGGTTACTAACGCCTCGATGCTTGGGACCATGCTCTCGCGGGAGGTCGAGGAGCCAATCTTTACGCAGACGCGTGATTGGTTGTTAAGCAACGATGATGCTTATTTTTATCTGGTCTTTGACGAGCTGCATCTAATTCGAGGATCGGCTGGTACGGAAACAGCCTTCTTAGTAAAAACACTCATACAGCGACTCGGACTCGACCAGCCAGAGCACCGTTACAAACTACGCTTGTTAGCTTCTTCAGCTTCGTTACCGATCGATGGAGAACAAGGCTTACAGTCATTGGCATACCTGCGCGATCTGTTTGCCCCTTATGGCACGAGCCGCCATGCTACCGATCCAGGAGTGGACGACCCCAGTTTCTGGTATGACTGCATTGTGGCAGGTAGCCCACATATCCCAACCTATTGCACGAAGTTGATCGAACCGCAGCCCTTTATCGACCTGCTCGAAACGGCGCTGGAATACAAAGAAGGTTTTGTTTCTAGGATCTCGAGCCCCGAGGCGATGAATCCGGCGATAGAGCAAGCAGCCAATGCTCTAGGCGTCTCCGCAGAAAATGCTGGGGATCGGGTCAAAGCGCTAGCTGAAGCAGCTGCGGCTGTGCTGACTAAGGCCTGCTTCGATGGAGACGAAGTGCGCGCTACGTCCATGTCGGATATGGCTGCGAGCATCTTTCGGGCTGGTGGCGGCGATTTGGATAAGGCTCTACGCGGCCTGCTGCTGTCGCGCGCACTACCTGAGTCGGGGGAGTGGCCAGCGAGCGTTTCACTTATCACGCCTGCCTTTCGTGTCCATACCTTCATCCGCAATATCGAGGGACTATTTGCCTCGGTTACTGCCGATGGAGGTATCCCAGTATTCGGTGATTTCACAGTAGAGCGTGGCGTGACCTACGCGATGCCAAAAGTTGCAGGCGGGCGAGGCCGTCGACTTTTTGAATTGCTCTATTGCGAGGCTTGCGGCGACCTGCTGATTGGAGGCCAGCGCGGGCAGAATATTGCGGAAAGTAGCGTAACCGAACTGTTGCCATCGGTAGCCGATCTCGAGAATCTGCCCGAAAAAACCGGCTCCGAATACTACGACAAGATGACTCTAGACGAGTTTGCAGTCTTCTGGCCGCGGCGAACACAACCCTCTCTGTCCGAACGGGACTACGACGCCTGGGACGCTGCTAGCTTAAACCCTGAAACAGGTCTGGTGTCGGCTGGCTCTGTTGTGCCGCCAGGACATATCGACGGTTACCTTTATCGTCAGACAGAGGCAGCGGTAAAAGGTCGCAATGGTAAGGCGACAGGCCCCTTGATGGCGCAGCCCTTCTGTTGCCCAAAGTGCGGTACAGACTACTCGAATAGACCGGTTTCCAGTCGTTCGCGTTCACCAATTCGTGCATTTCGTACCGGTGTTACCAAGACTTCGCAGCTAGTAGCAACGGAACTATTCGAACTGCTGCATGCGATCGGGGCCGAGCGGAAGGGGATTGTCTTCTCGGACAGTCGGCAGGACGCTGCTAATCAGGCGCTAGAGATCGAAACGCTGCATCTGAGAGATCTCAGACGTGAAGTACTAGTAATTGCCGCACGCGAATTAGTCAAACAGGCAAATGCGGACTGGATTGATCCGGCACAATTCCCGTCGCTAGTAGCCGCAGCAGCTGGCAACAATGTGGAGATGGAGAAGCTTGTAGAAAGATACAACAAGCAAATGACGTCGGGCGGACAGAAGAACAGCGGAAAAATTCCGCTTGGCAAATTACTGCAATGTGCTGGTATGGACATTAGTGCACTCACAGCAGAGTTCGCCTCGTTGGGTGTACATCCATTCGATCGCGTTGGCAAGAAAACCTATGAAGGAAGACGCTGGCACGATCTCTTCGCCGAGCAAGGGAATCATATCGTTTACTCTCCAAAGCTTAATGACGTACAGAAAGCAGGCCTCAATAAGGAAATTCTCGACGGTCAGTATGAGCTGATCGATGACGTCCTTTTCGCCAATACATTTTTTGCGTTGGAAGAGACTGGCCTAGCCTATCCGTCCATTATGGATGGGGATGAAGCAAAAGCAGATCGTTTAGACGCCTGGCTCCGTGTGTTCGCTGGCGCCTATCGCGTCCTGGATAACAAATATGTCAATGGCGATAGTTTGAATGAATGGGTTACGGGATCGGACGTCAAGCACAAACGAGTACTGCGCTTTGCCCAAGCAGTGTTCGGAGCGAGCTCTGCAGCCGATAGTCTAAGCGGTATTTTGGACGAGCTCTCAGCGCTGGCGCATCCGAGTGGCATGATTCATATCGGTAAACTGTACCTCAAGATCGCAGAGGAGAATGATCCCTACTGGCGTTGCAGCAACTGTGAACGAGTGCATCTGCATTGGGGACCAGGCAAGTGCACTCGCTGTGGGGAAGTCCTGGCCGAACAACCAACAGGCCGAGCGGTAGAGTTGTGGCGCAACAACTTCCTAGGCAGCCGCATCGTGCGCGGACAAGATGAAGGCGTTGGCCGATTCCGGTTACGCGTAGAAGAGTTGACTGGACAGACAGATGATTTTTCGGATCGACTGCGCAAGTTCAAGGGTATTTTCGTCGACGGCGAGAACAAAATTCAGAAGAGTGCCCAGGAAATTGACATGTTGTCGGTCACTACCACTATGGAAGTGGGGATTGACATCGGAGCTTTGCAAACTGTTTACCAGGCCAACATGCCGCCACAGCGATTCAACTACCAACAGCGAGTGGGACGCGCTGGTCGCCGAGGTCAAGCCTTCTCAATGGTTGTAACCTTTTGCCGGGGGCGTAGTCACGACGCCTACTACTTCGCGCATCCGCACGCAATTACCGGCGACCCACCTCCCCCCCCCTTCTTAGCCATTAATCATGACCCCATTCCTTTGCGACTGGTGCGTAAGAACTGGCTGCGCGCTGCGTTCAAGCATTTGCGAGACGAGTGTGTTACGGCCGGCTACGAGTATCCAGGGGATCTACTAATCCCGCCCGACGTGCACGGTGAGTATGTCTCTACCCATGACTACTATCATAATGCACAAGCGAACTGGCCGAAGCGTTTGCGCGAAGCGCTGAACAAAACAATTTGTGAACGCGACAACTTTATTGATGCGGCCTCCCTCGCTCCGGATCAGTGTGTCCGGCTTGCCGAGCAGGTGGGTACTGATCTTCTGATACAAGAGATCGAAGATCTTAGGCCTTACGCGCCCGATTCGGAGATGGGGCTCGCCCGCTTCTTTGCAGAATGGGGCTTATTGCCAATGTATGGCATGCCCACTCGCGTTCGAAATCTATATCTTGGCCTTCGCTCGGTGGAGGTTGGCAAAGAGGAGAATTATGAATGGTCCATCATGGACCGTGACTTAGATTTAGCTGTTTTCGAGTACGCGCCAGGCGCGGTTCTAGTGAAAGACAAGCAAAAGCATCGTGTAGTCGGATTTACCGGCAGCCTTTCGACCCCGCAAGTTTTCAAAAAGGATGATCTTTCAATCAAGGCATTGTCTCGCTGGTACGAATCAGAAATGCACGTGGCGCTTTGCCCAGCCTGTGGCTCGGCGACTCGCAGAGATGCCTTACCGCAGGAGGCCGTTCCATGCGACGACTGCCATGAGGTAATCCAGCTAAGTGACTTCAAGCCCTATATCGTGCCAGCAGGTTTCCGAACCGATTTCAATCCAAAGAGTGACGAAGAAGACGTTGGTCGTATGTCCGTACGCAGCATGGCGACTTTGGTGCATGAAGGCGAGCGCCTGAAACACGGAAACGTAACGGTGCTACACGGTGCCAACATCACCATCATGCAAATGAACGATGGTGTCGCAAACATAGAGGGCGAAGGCGAAGGTTTCCTTGTTGAAGAGGCCCTCGATCTAAGAGTTCCAATACCATCAGGCTCCAAGAAGCACCCGCAAATAGAAGGGATGCCTCAAGCATTCGAGGCTGGCTGGCTCAAAAGTGCGCGCAGCGGCAGCTGGGGGCAGACGCGCTGGGGTAAAGTCGGAGATCCGCAGCCACGGTTTGGCCTGATTTCCTGCAAGCAAACGGAATCGGTTCATCTGGAACTTAGCCAGATTTATCCACAGCTAGATCTGGCGCACGTGGCGCGACGCGGTAAGTACAATCGCTTGTCGGTACGCGCCGCCGCAATCAGTGCGACACAAATCTTGGTACAGAGGGCAGCCCTTGAGCTGGACGTGTCTGCCGATGAGTTCGAGGCGCTTGAACCGAGGGTGCGCTCTGGTAAGCCCATGCTCCAGATCGCCGATGCATTGATCAACGGATCTGGCCTTTGCCGACGCTTGGGAGAAACCGTTCCTGGAGGCACCCGGCCGCAAATTCTAGAGACCTTAGATGCCATTCTGGCAAATTACGATCAGTGGCCCCTGATCGATTTTCTCAGTGCATCGGCAGAGGGGGAGCACGCCACGCAATGCCATACCTCCTGTTACCGCTGCATTCAGCGCTATGGCAACCGTCGCTATCACGGCCTTCTAGACTGGCGCCTCGGCTTGGCTTATCTGCGATCTATGACCACACCTGACTATGCGTGTGGATTGAATCCGAACGATGCGTCTTATCCTGAAATCAGCGATTGGCATACACGGGCCGAATGGTTGGCGGAAAATGTCTCTCAGATGCGCCCTGGTACCTTGAGCACTGAGCGCTTGCCGCATTCAGGATTGTCTTGCCTGGTCGAGCGAGTGGGCGGGAACGAAACACGCTATGTGATCATTCACCCGCTCTGGAGTCTTGAATCGAACGTGCTTTCCGACATTCTGGGAGCCGACTGGTCATCTGAATTGCGTTTCCTGGACACATTCAACTTGGAGCGTCGCCCACTCAAGTCGATGACGTCTCCCTTGTCGGCTCGCTAAGTCGCACAGGTGGCCCTGGTTTGATAACCAGGCCACCTGGGAACTGGACAGCTTATCCACCGGATCAGTGAGCTAAATACGCCATGTTCAATACACCAACTAGGATGAGCGCATGAGCGTAGCCCCTGGGCTACTTGAGTACTTGAATAAATAATCAAGCAGCGGAATAACCTATCCGACCCTGCAAAAAACCCCACAGATAAATTTAGATGCGCGAATCATGCGCAGGAAAAAATTGAACCACAAATAGCCCGCACCTTAATCGATCTTTAGTAGACAGATGAAACAAACTTCATACCCTCCCCATCCGATAATCTAACTTTGCATTATTTAGCCAAGACTTTGTGTAATTTTTGCCATATCCGCAATTAGCTCTATAACCGACAAAGTCAGCCATCTCCTGGAGGGAAACCACTCTATCAAGCCAATTTTGACTGCTAGCAAAATTTATAGATGCTCGGTCTGGGCTATTGAGATACCAGACAGGTACAACTGGAAGCCTGAGTGCATAGATGACCAAATCTCGCTCTCCATCATCTAAATGGACCCCCCTGTAGCTCAAGATGAAACCAGCGCGTTCGAGCTCTGTTATAGGCTCAATGTGGTGAAAAGACGCCCTCAATTTTGAGAGATCGATAGTCCGCTCGGGAGAGCGATTTTGGTAGCCCGTTTGTGTTTCCTCGATGACTTTCTCGACGGTAACCAATTTGAATCGACCAGCCAGAGTATTCCAGCAGCCAACTCGGTGTGCTTCCAAAATCACGTTAGTATCAATCAGGACAATATCGTCTCTTCCAAACATCGCCCTGCCTCAAAGATCGTACGGAACACGCAACCCATTGCCCTCGAAAATAGTTGATAGCTCATCAACCGTTATATCGAGAAGCTTCGCCGCGCGGCGCACTGAAACCTGACCATTATCAATAGCCCAGCCAATCACCTCCATGAATTGCTTGCCAAATTTCGGTGGCACAGCATCCTTTGGGCTCGATCCATTGTGACGTAGGAGCTCATCTGCCACTCGATCTTTCATCGAAATAGCTTTTATATTTACAAGCCGCCACTGCAAAGCTACAGCGCTCACTCCCAGCCGTTGAGCGGTAGTATTAAGCCAGGAAACTAATTCCCCACCTCTAGGGAGCCCCCCAGCCTCTTGAATGTAGCGCTCCATCACATCGCCAGGCATTAAAAGTCCAGCTGCGAAGTTCTCTGCCAGTTGCTCGACCCGTTTATTTTCCCTGGCTGGTACAATATCGTCGAATCGCGGTGGCGGCATAGTCGACCAAGTCATAAGATGAAATAGCTCATGAGCAAGATCGTAGTTTCGACGTGACTGTGGCTCATTGCGATTAACAACTATCGCATTCATTTGAGTGAGCTGGCAGGCAGCCCCCGATATACCTGGAGCCGTATCCACCTCTAGAACTAAAGTGTCCAGCTCTTTTTGCAGCGACTCTGCAAGCCTTTCACTTGGCACTTCACCAAGGCCAAGAAGCCTGCCTATCGCTTCACCCTCCTCAACAGCCTCTTCGAAAGAAGATCTTCGGTCGAGAGCTAAACGGCGGATGCTTGAATTAATAGCTTTACCTTTGAGCTTTGAAAGGTGCCGGTAGGTCGCGATCCAGCGACCTGCTTTCAGCTCGAATGCATCTAGAATCTCGGGAGGCGTGCCACTCTGGCGCCAAGAGAACCTTCCCTCTCCTGCCAGCTCGAAGGGGTCTGTAAAAAAGTCGAGCTCGACAGAGAAAATATGGGCAGCTAGCACCAACTCACTTGAGCTCAGCTTTCGTTCGCCATTCTCGATCTGGGAGAGTGTTTGACGATCCTTAAAGCCCAATTTTTGAGCCAGCTCTTCCTGAGTGAAGTGGTGCGCCTCACGTAGGTAGTGAAGACGATGTTTAATGAGGTTGTGCATGTTCCCTCCGTTCGGTGGCGGAGCATAGTTATCAGCATGAGCTGACGCAAGAAAATCTTGCAATCCTTTACTTCGCAAGATTTGAATGAAGCAGCCATACCATGGGGGCTCTACTGCTACGCGCAGCAGAGCCCCCATGTTGCGATGCTGATTGTCGAGTGCATCTCTACCAAGTCCGAATAAAAAACTCAGACCTGAATCATCAAAGGAAGACGGGCAGGCATCGCCCTCTTCAGCCCCCTTCCCTTGGTACAGGAGCCTGAACCATGTCGATCTGTTGTCCTGCGTGTAACTCCAAGCACATCACCACCCGCAATCTCGCTCGCAAGCTGGGCGGAACCGTCGGCACCGTCGGTGGCGCTGCTACAGGAGCGGCCGGTGCCGTAAGTGGTGCACAAAGTGGCGCCGCGTTAGGCGCCGTCGCTGGCCCCTTGGGAGCCGCCCTAGGTGGTCAAATCGATGCTCGCGTGCTCGACAACTTCGAGTGCCAAGCCTGCGGCCACGTGTTTTCGGCTATCGACAGCTAGATCTCTCTGGTCTGTCCCGGAACTGGTGGGCAGGTAGTTAAGATCTACTGCTCGTATTTTGCCGCTCAAACTCTATCGGACTGAGATAGCCCAGCGTCGAGTGGCGACGGCGAAGTTGTAGTCGTGAGACATGTACTGCCCGGGCTTGACGGCTCCGCCCGATGACCAGGTATCGAGGTGGTCCTCGTCCGGGTAGGTCACGTCCGGGTCGAAGTAGGGAATGCTGGCGTAGCCCGGATAGGAATTGCACAGCCCGATATCGTCGCAGATGACCATTACGTGCTCGCCGGCGCTGTGCTCGAACCAGAACCAGATGCCCTCGTTCTCCAGCATGCGCATCACGAACTGGGTGTCGCTCTCGCGGTACTGCACGCAGTATTCCCACACGCGGTAGCTGCGGGTGAGCATGAAACGGGTCGGGAACGGGTCGGGAACGGGTAGTTGCCCAGTACCTGCTTGACCATGTCCGGTGCGGTCATGTTCTGGAAGATGCGGTAGTCGCTGCGGCGCGTGCCGTACCACAGCCAGGGCTTGAGGCGGGCCTGGTAGAGGTAGTGGCGGCCCTCCTTGCCGACCAGGGCGAATTGCTCGCACTGGCCCTTCAGATGACGCCGCGCGCCACCGGGCAACTCGATCTCCACCGTCACCGGGGTGCCCAGAATGGCCTGGGGGTCCAGGCCCTTCTGTTCACTCTTCATGACCAGTGCCATGTCGAACAGCCGGGAAATCTCCTCGCGGCCATCGAGTGTCGAGAAGCGCAGCGCATCGCCACCAAACACCGTGGTGACGTTAAGTACTCGGTTCATCAGCCCGCCTCCATGCAAGCTTCAAACAGAACGCCGCACTCCAGCGACGATCAGTGCGCGGATTTCACCCGAACCGACCCTCCACAACAATTCGAGACTGTCGTAAACGACGAACAGGTCTCAATTTGCTCCTCTGTGGCAGAGGATCGGACGGGATTGATAAACCATCCACAAGAACAACAATAACTAGCCCGTTGAATCGTCCAAACTCATTCGAACCAAAAAAAAATCAATCACACATTACTGCGATGACATCACCATCACGGAGCCTCTCCATGTCATTGCAGTGCCCTCGCTGTAGCTCTTCCAAGATCCAATCGACCCATTGCGCCATGACGATCGGAGCCACCATCGGCACTGTCGGCGGTGTCGCTCGCGGCGTTAGCTCAGCCCTCGCAGGCAGCCAGACTGGCGCGACCATTGGCTCGATGGCTGGCCCTGTCGGTACTACCCTCGGCGCAGTCTCGGGAGCAATCCTAGGTGGCCTCGTTGGCGGTGCTGGTGGCTGTGTCCTGGGCGCTCAGCTCGGTGACCAGTTGGATCGTCACGTCCTCGCCCACAATCTCTGCTCGACCTGCGGCCACCGCTTCAACCTACCAGCCTGATCCGATCCTCTAGATCCGCTTCTCCCCGCCCGTCACTCACTTATCCACTTTGCCGGTGCTGCGCCTTGCGCAGCGCTTTATGCCGGCTCGCACCCAAAGGAAATCCACATGGCACATCTCGTCGAAGCCATGGCCTATGCCGGCGCCGCTCCTTGGCATGGTCTGGGCAATCAGCTCACTCAGAAACAGCCCATCGAGGTCTGGCAAAACGAAGCCGGTATGAACTGGCAGATCCAGGAAAGCCCCGTTCACTTCAAGTCGGAGTCGCTGGGTCATCTGGGCAGCATCCACTCCTTCCCCGAGCAGAAGGTGCTCTTCCGCTCCGACACAAAAGCACCGCTATCGGTAGTCTCTAACCGCTACCAGGTCGTGCAACCTCGGGAGGTTTTGGAGTTCTACCGGGATCTCACCGAGGTCTCTGGCTACGAGCTGGAAACCGCTGGCGTACTCAAGGGCGGTCGTAAGTTCTGGGCGCTGGCCCGTACTGGTCAGGGCACTGCGATCAAGGGCAACGACCAGGTGAATGGTTACCTGCTGCTCGCCACTTCCTGCGACGGCACCCTGGCCACCACTGCCACACCGACCACGGTGCGTGTGGTCTGCAACAACACCCTGACCATCGCCCTCGATGGCACCAGTCGCGCGATCAAGGTGCCGCACAGCACTCGCTTCGATCATGCCGCCGTGAAGAAGAATCTGGGCATCGCCGTCTCGCAATGGGACGAGTTCATGTACCGCATGCGCATGCTGGCCGACCGCAAAGTCTCCCCTCGAAAAGCCACCAGCTTCTTCATGAGTGTGCTCTGCGATGTGCAGGCCAATCAGGAGATCCCGGAGAAGCTCGTCAACGAGCGCGCGCTGCGCAAGGTACATGAGCTGTATGAAGGCGGAGGACGTGGCGCAAAGCTGGTGTCGGCCAACGGCACTGCCTGGGGGCTGCTCAATGCTGTCACCGAGTACGTTGATCACGAACGCCGAGCACGCAGCAACGAGTACCGCATGGACTCGGCGTGGTTCGGCCAGGGAGCGCTGATCAAACAGCGCGCCCTGGATGCGGCGTTACTGCTCGTTGCTTGATATCGGTTAAGGATAAACGCCCAGTCAGTTGCTGCTGGCTGGACGTCATCCAGCAAGATGTACATCTCGCTTAGGGGCTAACCCAATCCTCAAGCCGTAAACCTGGTACCCGCTCAAACTCCCGAAGATTGTTGGTCACCATAATCAGCCCCTGGGAACGTGCATGCCCTGCAATCATCTGATCGTACGGGCCGATCGGCTTACCGAGCCTTGCAAGCTCGGCACGCAACTGCCCCGAATGAGCGGCTGCATGCCCGTCATAGGGAAGTACCTCCAACCGCGCGGCAAAGCCTTCCACATCGGCCAGGTTGCGCTCTGGATTCGAGGACTTCTCCGCTCCGTAGATGAGCTCCATCAGCGTGATCGTGCTGATGCTCAGTTGACCGTGGTGGCGCTTGAACGCTGCTCGGACCTGTTCGGGTCGATTCTTGATGGTGAAGATGCAGATGTTGGTATCGAGCATGAACTTCAGCATCAGAAGGCTTCTCGCTCCTGATCGGCTGGCTGCTCACGGTCCGCCATGTAATCAGCTGTCACCCCTTCTCCATCGAACCAGCTATCCCACGACTCGCCAGCGGGCGTGATGATTCTGGTCCGACCAACCGCAACCACATCCACGCGCTTCACATCCTCAGGCAGCGCCACGGCCTTGGGCAAACGCACCGCTTGACTGCGGTTGCTCTGAAAAACAGCACCTTGCTCCATGGAACACCTCAACGGGATATGTCTTACGTATATCCCACGATAACAACCGCCCGTGATATGTCAATGGCATATCTCCGTGCCCTTTACTCCCATCAATCAAACACCCGGACAGCCCTTGTGCTGCCCGGGTGTTTTGCTATCTGGAAGGAACAGAACATGGCCACGCCATCGACCGAACTACCGCACCCTAAACCGCGCCCTGCCCTGCGTCTGGTCGCCACCAAATCCATGCCACGCGAGGAGTGGCTCGATGTCCGCAAGCGTGGCATCGGCAGCTCCGATGCTGCAGCTGCAGTAGGGCTCAATCAGTACAAATCTCAGCTGGAGCTGTGGCTGGAAAAGACCGGTCGTGACGCGGGTCTGTCCAAGCCAGATCCGAATAGCGAGGAAGAGGCTAGCTACTGGGGCAATGTACTGGAGCCCATCGTGGCCTCGCACTACAGCAAGCGCACGGGGCGGCGAGTACGCCGACTCAATGCCGTGCTGCAGCATCCGGATCCTGGCTTGCCCTGGATGTTGGCCAACATCGACCGTGAGGTGATCGGCGCCGAGGATGTACAGATTCTCGAGTGCAAGACTGCCGGCATAAACGGCGCACGCCTCTGGAGAGAAGGCGTGCCGGAGTACGTGCAGTTGCAGGTCATGCATCAGCTAGCCGTCACCGGTAAACAGGCTGCCGATGTGGCGGTACTGATCGGTGGCCAGGAGCTGGAGATCCACCGCATCGAGCGCGATGAGCTGCTGATCAGTCGGCTGATCGAGCTGGAGCGGCGTTTTTGGCAATACGTGATCACAGACACCCCGCCACCCGCCGATGGTTCGGACTCGGCCGACCAGGCTCTACGTTGTCTCTACCCGCAGGACACCGGCAAGACCGTGGACTTCAGCCACAACCCGGTACTGACCCTGGCCTATGTGGAGCTCAAGGCATTGCGCAACAGCATCGCCCAGCAGGAGAAGCGCGAGTCGCTGCTCAAGCAAACCCTGCAGCAAGCGATGGGTGATGCGAGCAAGGCCAAGTTCGGCAGCGGCCAGATCACCTGGAAGAAGGCCAAGGACAGCGTGGTGTTCGATCAGGAGCGTCTGCTCCAGGAAAAACCCTACCTGCAAGCCAAGTATCCGCTGACCAAACCGGGTAGCCGGCGCTTCCTGATCACTTGATCGGTAGGCGTTGGCGAGTCACTCGCTTCTCTCTCGTTTCCCCCTTCGACATTTCCCCCTTGGCCATCCGGGCAGTCCTGCTGCCTGGGTGGCCCTTTTTCATTCAGGAGAACCACCATGCTGAGAGGCCTGGCGATCACACCGCCCGTGCTCGGGCGGATTTCCATCGGCAAGGTTGTCGAGAAGCAAGGCCGGCGTCTGCCGGAGAAGGATGACCAGTTCACCATCACCTCCCAGGTTCAGGGTAAGGATGGCTGGTTGCTGCACCCACTCAATGAAGAGTTGCGTAAAGCACCTGAGGACAAGCTGCGCTGTATCCCGATTCGGTTGCTGTTCAACGAGCCGGAGCTCAACTTCCGGGCCGAGTACAGTTTGTTCGATCGCCAGACCGGACGTCCTGTCTGTGTCGGTAATGGCGAGACCTGCAAGCGCCGCAGTAGCGATGGCATTGAGTCACTGCCCTGCCCTTCGCCGGATGGCTGCTCGCTCGCCCAAGGTGGTGCCTGCAAGCCCTATGGGCGACTGAATGTCGTCATCGGCGATGAGGATGCCCTGGGCAGCTTCGTGTTCCGCACCACGGGTTTTAACAGCATCCGCACCCTCACCGCTCGGCTGCATTACCTGCAGGCTATCTCGGGTAACCGGTTGGCCTGTCTGCCCCTGGAACTGCGCCTGCGTGGCAAGTCCACTCGCCAGAGCCATGGCACGCCCATCTTCTACGTCGATATCACGCTGCGTGGGGGTGTGGAGGAAGCGCTGTTGGCAGCCAGGCAGTTGGACGAACTCCGGCAGGCGGCCGGCTTCGATCAAGCGTCACTGGATGAGGCAGCACGTCTGGGGTTTGCCAATGGCGCCTTCGAAGACAGTGAGGAGGAAGGTCGCGCCGTCGTCGAGGAGTTCTTTCCCAATGACAGCACCACCACCCCATCGTCGCCCAAGCCAACCCGAATCCCGGTGAGCCACAAGCTCGCCGAGAAGCTGGAGGCTCAATCCAATACTCAACCACCGGCCTCTGGAGGCGATCATGAGACTGCACAAGCTGAAAGCCGGTGAAGCCACCGGTACGTACCTCGTCGACTCCCCTGTCACCGAAGCCGACATCCTGCTGATGGCCAAACAGTTAGCGAATCTGCGTCTGCGCAAAGGTCGAGCACTCACCTCACCGGCTGAAGTCTTCACGCATCTGCAGACGCTGCTGGAGCACTACGAGCACGAGGTGTTTGCCCTGCTCATGCTCGACAGCAAGCACCGCGTCATCGCCTTTCACGAGCTGTTTCGCGGCACGCTGGATGGGGCAAGCGTGTATCCCCGGGAAGTGGTGAAGGTCTGCCTGGAGCACAACGCTGCTGCCCTGATCCTGGTGCACAACCACCCTTCCGGTGATCCGGAGCCGAGCCAGGCGGACAGAAACCTCACCACCAAGCTCAAGGCTGCGCTGGATCTGGTTGGGGTAAGAACGCTGGACCACGTCGTGGTGGGGCGTGATGGCTGCGTGTCGCTGGCTGAGCAGGGGCACCTATAGCCCCTGCTCCCCCTCTACCAAACCTCTAGGAGTTACCACCATGAGCAAGCAATGCTTGATCTGCGATTCCCCTGTCATCCTGAACCGGCAGGCTGCCGTTGGCATTTTTCTGCTGATTGGGCTGGCCAACAGCGCGCTGAAAGCCGCACAGAACACTAACGAAACAAGACGAGGCCTGATCTGGCTTCTGGGTGCGGCGGCAGGTATCGCACCTGCCTATCCCGAGGCGCTTCGAAACGCGGAGCGGGTGACGAAAGCTCACCTCTCCAGGTTCGGGTACGTGTGCTTGGAGTGTGGGGCGCTATTCGGCAGCGCCGAGGAAAAGCCACCGTCGTAAATCGATCAGGCGCGTCCGAGCCTTTCGACCAGACGCTCCATCATATCGACTACGAGTGCGCGATCTTCGGTACTGAGCGTGGAGAGCAAATCGTACAGCCTGCGTGCCTGGTCCTCAGGGCGGGAGCTGCCTCCCGTCAGCAGGTCCGCGGTCTCGCAATCGAAGATCTCGGCCAACTGCACCAGGCGCTCGATGTTGGGCATGACGACGCCACGCTCGATGCGGGACACCGCCTCATTACCCACACCGAGGCGAGCAGCCACCTCCTCCTGAGTCAGCTTGCTGCGCTGGCGCTGTCTGGCGATCGCTCGCCCTACTGCCTCCGACAAAGTCTTCTGGTTTGCAACGGACATGATGTCTCCAACCGATCAACCCAGATGGTTGAGCATCGACCTGTTGACATGAAGTGCGTCACAAGATGAATATCAACCTTAAAGGTTGTTTTTCAGAAGAAAACTCAACCTCCCAAGTAGTTCGGATAAGGAATCGTCCAGTGCCCCGCTGCCTCCCTCCCAGTACCACCTCCTCTTAAGCACAAGACCCCGGCATCTATCCGGGGCCTTCAACACGTCTCGACAGGTATTCCACATGGAAGAAAACAACGACACGGTTAACGCCACATCCCCAGTTCCACCCTTCGCCCCAGCAGTTGTTGGCTGGGGTATTGCCGCGATTGTCATGTCGATCCTGATGGTCACCTTCAACCACTCTGCCATGGTGCTCGGCGCGGGAATCTTCCTGAAGGTGATCGCAGCAGTGGCTGGAGCCGTACTGGGTTTAGTCGGCGCGCTGATAGGCGATGCCATACGCCGGTTCGCCCAACCTGATGCGGTCTACACCACTGGCGGCGCCTTGCACCTCATCTGGCTAAAGCTCTTTTGGCTGTTAGGCCCACAAGTTATCGGCCTGATCATTGGCGTCGCCTTGGGCTGCTCTTTGGTTCTTCGTTAAGGGAATTACAGTGAAATCAAAATCTGCCTTTCTCGTCATCTCTCTATCGCTCGTTCTTGCAGCTTGCTCCGATGAAAACTCTAAAGTGCGCGGCGAGTTTCTTGCCGGATGCGTACAAGGAGGAGCGCCTAAATCAACATGCTCTTGCGTCTTTGAAAAGCTGCAAGATGTTTATACCACTGCAGAACTGCAACAAATGAACCGGGCATACCCGCCCGATCAGCGCGTCATTAAAGACGCCTTGAAGTTCGCACTCGAATGCAGGAGTGAATAGTCCTGCGGACAATCAATCTGCCGAGCTGCGAACACTCCACTTTAAACCATCCGACAATTGCTCAAAAAACAGCAGATAGCCAATTAGGTTTGGCTGGCTCCTGACTGACACTGGAATCTAAAGACATGTCCGAAACATCCACAGAGAACAAATGGTTCTACGAGGAAAAAGGAGAGCGCTTAGGCGGCATCGATGAAGCTACGATAATTTCGATGATTCAGTCAAAGAGACTCGGGTATGGCAGTCTTGTTTGGCAGAAGGGATTTAGCGGCTGGGTGAAATTGGAGGAAACCTCGCTCCGGAATCACCTTGAGTCGATATCGCCACCCCCACTCACCGGCAAGCACATCAGCAACGCTGTTATCTGGGTACTGGCCTTTGCTCCAATACTTGGTTATTTCCTGGAATGTTTCGTGGCAGGGTTCGTCTACAACGGTAACGAGAACCGCGTGCTCAGAGCGGTTGACAGCGGACACTTCATCTACATAACCATCGGACTTCACATTCTCTTGTCCGTCTGGGATGAGAATCGCCTACAAAAAGCCGGAATCAACACTGACCGATTCAAAGTGTGGATTTGGCTCGCACCCGTCTACATTTATCAAAGAACGCGGATCCTGCAGCACAATCTAGCCTATTTCATAACCTGGATGATCTGCTTCGCTTTCATGATCATCACCAACATAGGAACGGATAGCGCTACTGTAGTAGACAGCCCCAATAGAGAATGGTCACCACAAAGCGTTGAGGAAGCGCTAGGGGGCCCTTCCAACTAAATAAATAATTATCACACTGGAGCTTCGAAGCCCGACTTTTTGCCGACCGCCAAAATATAAACGAGCGCCATATCCAAACAGAGAAGCTCCTGCCTTACAGCATCGCCAACCAATAAACCAGAGCCATCCCCAATGAAAAAGCTACTATCCATTACCGCCTGCATATTAATATTACTAGCGGGTTGCAACCAAGAAAACACACCCAAAGAGCCTGGCAAGATCGAGGCCCCAGCCGCGCCAATGACTTCATATGTACCGATATTCGTCTCGGGCAACGAGGCAGGACCATTCTCTATTATTCGCCTGGATACAACGAACCTTCTTGGCTATCAGGCACGCAGTGGAACAATGAATCTCATGGAGGCTGTGACCGACCACCCTGATCTGATGGGGTACATTGTAATAAACAAGGTTTACTCGTTTGGACCGGATAGATACGTGCTTATCGTATCTACTGGCGAAAACGGCCGAAGCTGCCCAGCGACTACCTACGCCATTAGTTTCGATACGAAGAATGAGTATGTCGATGGGGCAACCGGAATCGATGGCTGTGCAGAGGCCCTAGATAGCCTTGCAGAAGGGAACAAGCTAACGATCAAGAAAGATGGCGCGGCTACAGTAATCTACAACGGCGTGATCAAGTAGCCACCACCAAAGAGGCTCAGTATTCTGAGCTTCTTTTTTTGCTCATATCTCAACACTCTATGGCAGCGAAGGTTTGTACGTAAGCTGTCGTGCAGAATCCCCATGGTAGTGGAGCAACTACCGCATATGCTTATTCAACTATTGCACATCCGGTTTCTCTTCTAACCGGTGGCTATTGTCCACGAGAGGCAGCTGCCGGCCAGAAGCGGCCCCTAGAGGCATCCTCTTTCGAGCAAGAGCAAGCGGTTGTGCAAGGTGTGCTCTTAGCCCAAAAGAGGCTAGCTCTGCTCGGCGGCTAACGATTCATAGTTTGTTAGAACTTTGCACGTAGCGTCAGTGATACCGCCCGCGGATCGCCGTAGATGTTGCCATCCTGGAATGTATTGATGCGCTGGAAGTACTTTTTGTTACCTAGGTTGGTACCCAGCAGATCGGCTGACAGCTCTTCGGTAATTTGATAGCCAACACCCACGTCGTACAAGGCATATCCGCTTTGGCGCAACTTGGTACCGTTCATGTCAATCGAAGGTACGTTGAGCTTGTTGTAGTTCTCGCTGACGGCGCTCACCCCTGCTTGAACGTTCCAGTTTTCCAGTACTCCCGGCAACTTGTAGAGCGTCCACACGCGCAGCATGTTCTTCGGCAAATAGGTTTGCACTTGCTCGTTCGGGCTGTCGTAGCGCTTGTAAGTATGAGTGAAATTGGCGCTGAGGAACCAATCCTCGGTCATCTGACCGCTTACTTCAGCTTCGAACCCTCTGCTGCGTGCTTTACCGCCCGCAGTCACAGCCCGCGAGTTCGGATCGTTCAAATCAGGGATTGCCCGATTCTCCTCTTCGATTTGGAACGCAGCCAGCGTAGCGTTTACCGCGCCGTCGAGGAATTCGCCCTTGATACCCAGCTCGTGCTGCTTACCCTCCAAGGGCTTGATAATACGATTGTCGATGTCTAGGTTGCTGACGGCCTGTGGCTGGAACACGCCGGCATAGTTGCCATACAAGGACCAAGTATCGTCAACCTCATAGATCAGGCCATAGAACGGCGTGAACTTTCGGTTGACCGTATCACTGGCTTTCTCAGAAGGTGAGCCGGCTTCTGGCTGGTGCTGGCTTCGGTGCATGTCCAGCCAAGTGACTCGCCCCCCCAGAACCAGGGTCAATGGGTCGGCCAGGCTCAGGCGTAAATTGCCGTAAATAGCTTTAGCCCGGCTGTTGGCGACATTGGTAGGTAGCCGGTCGGCCTCAGGGAATGAGGGGTACGGGAAGTCCGGCCGCGGATCGTGAAGATCGACATCACCCAGAAAGCTGGAGAAATAGCCGCCGTTGGAGGAGAACTCGGAATGTGAGTAGTTGGTGCCAACCAACAGTTTGTGTTCGCGGTCGAGCAAGCGGAACGGACCATCGACATAGGCGTCGACTTCGTCCTGCCTCTCTCGATAGTCGAACATGATCGAGTTCATAGAAACTAGGTTGTCTGCAGGATCAATGCCGCCACCATTGCGGGCGTAGGCTTGGGTCAGATCATAATTATTGTCTGCATGACGCACTGCCAGTTTGCTCGTCCAGCCATCACCAAAGTGATGTTCCAGTTCGGTGAATACACTGGTACTCCAGAAGTAGTCGCGATTCCAATCTTCGCCGTAGAAGTTCTTGCGCGAGACATTTGGCAACGACATCGCCGCCTCACCTTCGGCATTGACATAACGAAACGCCGGTAGCGAGCGTTGTGCACCGCGGATATGGGTGTCTTGGTGGGCCGCTCCGATTGTCCAGACGGTATCAGGAGTCAGGTCGATATCGACGATGCCGTAGACCTGTGAAGACTCGCGTTTTCCGCTGCCATCGTAATAGAAGCCCTGCTGACGCTCGCTCAGTACCATGCGCCCGCGAATGTTGCCGTTAGCGTTGAGCGGCCCAGTGACATCGACCATGCCGCGATAGGTGTCTTCGCTACCAGCACTGACCTCTGCCGATACTGCAGCTGTGGACATAGGGCGTTTGCGGATCAGGTTGATACTACCCCCAGGGCCGCCAGCGCCATTCAAACTTCCGGCCGGGCCTTTAACAACCTCGGCACTTTCATACATAGACATGTCAGGCGAAAGGAAGACGCGGTTGTCCATGGTGGTTGGGGTGCCGTCGAGTTGCAGCGAGGTAATCTCGAATCCGCGAGAGAAGAAGCTCAATCGGCTCGCATCGATGCGTTGCACGGTCACGCCGCCTACTTTCCCGAGTGCGTCCTCAAGGGTGTAGAGATTTTGCTTCTGGATTCGCTCCTGGCCGATGACGTTGATCGTCTGCGGTACCTCACGTAGACGCAGAGGAACCTTAGTGCCCACGGAAAATGTTGGCGCACTGGTCTGCATACCCACGATCGACGTAGTTGGCAGCTCTAGTTGCCCGCTCTCCGTGCTTGCTGTCACTAGATTCCAGTTACCACTCGCGGAAACTTCGAGGCGTAGCCCAGTTCCCCGCAGCGCTTGCTCCATGGCTTGTTGTGCGGTCATGTGCCCAGACACCGGTTGGGCGCTCTTGCCTTCGATCAAGGCTGGGGAGATCGACAGCACGTTACCGGTTTCCCGGGCAATACGGCTCAGGGTTTCACCCAGTGGTGCCGCAGGAATGTCGAATGACTGGCTGGCATGGACGTTCTGTGCAGCGGCGTACGGGGTAAGACTGCTAAGCGCAATTGCAGCAGCCAATAGACCAAGGCGGATCGATGGGAGTGGCATAGAAGGGGCTCGTTAGGGTTGTCTTTCATAGTCAGGACACCCGAGACGCCGAACCCCCTCACTGTCAGGCCAAAATCGTCCCTACCTCACATCGATCTGGGTTAACCAAGGACCGTGAGAATTGATCCGGATGGGGAGTGTTTCGCTGAGCAAAGACAGAGTTCGCTCAATATCGTCCACCAGGAAAGTGCCGAAAACACGAATTTCCGAGGCTTTCGGGCTGATACGCAGCAGGCCACTGCGGTAGGGACGCAGCGCGTCTATGAGGTGACCCAGTGGCTCGTTACGCACTTCAATGCGTCCATGCATCCAGTCCGTACGTGTGGCCAGAGACGGTGCTACTTCCATGCTGTGGCTCATGTCAAAGCGGAATGCTTCGCCCGCATCTATCCGCTGAGTTGTACCCTTTCTCGTGGTCAAGAATACGCTGTGCTGTTGGACCGAGACCAAGCTTCGGCCGTCTTCCTGTCGGACCATGAATTGCGTGCCAAGCGATCGTACGAGCCCTTCGGTCGTGGCGACGATTAACGGGCGAGTTGGGTCATCAGCCACCTCCACCTGCAACTCGCCTAACCGAAGTTCGATTAGGCGGTATTGCGCATCGAAGTGGATATCGGCTGCGCTGCGGGCATTCAGGCTCAATCGGCTCCCATCTGCCAGCACCAGGGTTTTACGCTCGCCCGTGGCGGTATGTACATCAGCACGCATCCCTGACAGTGGAGTCATTCGGTTGATTAGGCTCGCTGCTCCGGTGCCAACCAACAATACCGCCATGCCTTTGCCAAGCAACTGTCGGCGCGAGGGGTTTGGCAAAGAGCGCAATGCACGGCTAGCAATCTGAACTTGACCGGGCACAGCCTGGAGGTTGGTGAGTGCGGAGTCGACCAGGGTGCTCACTCGAACCCAGGCAGCCTGGTGTTCGGCAGAGCGTTGCCACCATTGCTCAAACTCATGATGGGCCGGATCGGTAGTGGGCACCTGCTCCAGTCGCAGCAGCCAGTCGATAGCCTCCTGGGTTACCTGATCGGGAACGCCGCTATTCATTACGTAGAAACACTTAAGCAGTGCATGAAAGCACGGCGCAGGTCTCGTTCCACGGTGGCGAGAGAAACACCCATATGTTTCGCGATCTGGGGCTGCGGTAGGCCGTCGAGGCGACTGAGGATGAAAACGTGGCGGACACGTTGCGGCAGCCCGTGGAGCATGAGATCGATCTGCACCAGCGCCTCATGCACGAGTGCGATTTCCTCTTCTGAAGGCGCGCAGATATTTGTCATCTGCGCCAGCTCCTCCAGGTATGCCCTTTCCAGCACTCGCCTACGGAAAAGATTACTAAGCAAGCGTCTGGCGATGGTGGCGAGAAACGCCCGAGGCTCATCTACCACCACCTGTTGCGGCGCCCTCATTACACGGACGAATGTATCCTGCGCCAAATCAGCAGCATCATGCGGGCACTGCAGCCGGCGATAGAGCCAAGCCCTGAGCCATCGATAATTGGCACCGTAGAGCTGGGTGAAAGAAGCGTTGATGGGATGATGATCTGACACGGAACACCGCGCTAATGATAGTCCATCTCATTATCGTCTTGGGCGCCATGTAGTTCAATGGCCTCTCGCCACTGTGAGACTAGCCGTTGGGCACAACACCTCTACCAAATCAGCCGAGTGTCGAGCTACGGATGGACGATCTAGGGCCGAGAGGAATGACAGATATTAGTTAGACAATGCCCGTTACCGGCCGATTCCGTTGAAAAAGCCTTGTCGGTTTTTTTGCTAATGAAAGAGCGTTAGCGACGTTGAAATCTGGTTCGTTCAGAAGACGGAGTTGTCTTGGATTTTACGTAGCAACGCCGAAATCGGGCGATTTCTGAGCTACCGAAAAGCAGCTCTCTCAGAAACCGACTTTTCAACAGAATCGGCCAGAAGCGGTCACTCATGAGGGGCCTATACTGGACAAAGTCACTCCATAGACACGCTGTTATCACATCAGTAATTTGGATGCTTCACCGCTATGGCCATTCGGTGCACATAAGCTATGCTGTTATGCCGTATAAAATTTCTGACTCACACTGGCACCTCACCCTACTGAGTACAATTACGAGAAGCTCGCACTTATTCTCACAGCGCTCTCGGTAGCCTCCACTGAAGAGCAGTGATGTTATTCGTAATATTTTGCCCCGCCTTTTTTATTAATTCAATTTGACGTTGAAGGCCAGAATAATCAAAGACGTTCTCCAAGAAGTCCTCTTTCATGCAGAGAATCTTGAATTCCAGAGTATCCAGACCTGGCAGCCACTTACCATTATCGTGGTAGGTTTCTGCATCCTGAAAGTAGTACGAGCCATCGACTTGAAGTATATCCATTCCCAGATACATGCATGTATCTATCTTTGGCACTAGTAATTCCCTATCAAGATATGTGACCAAGAAATATACGCCCTCAATTGATAGATCTTGTTTGTTCATGCTCTAAGAACCCTTGCCCACTGGACAGTAATCTTTATTGTCTACACAGGAGCAGCTAACGTTACCCCCGGCTAATGCACCTATTTCGGTTATCGCCTGTTCGCCTTTAACTCCAGCCCCCTCTTGGATACTCTTTGGCACGACTCCATCTCTCTTCCTGTACTGGCGCTGTACTCTCTACATTGGTTTGTTTCTTCCAATGTGCAGCGTTGATATCTATACGATTTTTTTGGCTAGCTCAACAGTGGGATAGTTGTTGTCGACTCTGGGGGATTAGAGTACCAAGGAGGTATGACCCCGTGGCTATCTGGGCCATTTTCAGAGTTGGGCTGATTTAGGCTGTTTACGATGGCAATTACTGTTATCGCAATCAGCCAAACCGTTACCACTTCCGCGAGTGCGGTCTCGCCCGTAGGGTCTATGTATACCATCGGGCTCCCCTCGACGTAACCGAATGTGTTCAGTCCGCCCGCCAACCCAATAGGATCACTCTCAACGTAGCGCCCGGTCTGCGGGTCGTAATCGCGGAAGTAGTTGTAGTGCAGGCCGCTCTCAAAGTCGTAGTACTGCCCGGGGAAGCGCAGGCTGATGACATCGAGGCCGCTGCCGGCAACAACTGTTGCGACCCCATCACCGAAGGCATCAGACTTCCAGCACCACACTTCCTGGCCACTTTGGTTGGTGGCAAGTCGAGGACTGTTCAGGTGATCCGCGTGCAGATAGAAGGTGGTGCGACCACTCAGGTTGCCATTTGCGCCGTAGGTCAAGGACCGAACATACTCCCAACTGGTCCAACCGGCCATGGGGACCCTTCCCAAATCCTGATGCAGATAGAGACCCGATTGCCGACCTGGGCGCCTCCGGGAACTCTCGAACGGCACAGAACTGCAGAAAGGTATGCTCGGAGAAGGCACTGCCCGGCACAGACCGCTACAGGGGGGGCGCCACTGCATGCGCAATCCTGACGACTACGGATGCAAAATCTGATGAAAATCGAAACAGCCACACTAATAAATGATCTGATGCTGACCTTTTTAAAGGAGCTGTCGAAAACCTGCGCCATCGTGAGAGATGAATGCTCTCCAGAAGAAACTAGTAATTACTTTAAGCCGGCAGCGCACATATCTGCGCTGACCTTCGATATACTTGATCAGATACATGCCCAGTATCCTGAGTTGAAACCTCCGGAATTTATGGATTGAAGATTTAATCCGTGTTAACACAAAAGGCCCGCCTTGTGCGGGCTTTCAGCATTAGAGCATTACCTCTTCCTCTATCGCACCATCTTCAACACGTTTGGCCAAGAGCAGTTTCGCTTGATCGCCAATCGTGATAAGCGGCTATTTCTCAGTTTAGAGCAACGTCTCTTCAGCTTTTTAGTTGCTCGATTACCGCTTTTGGCCTATTCCGTTGAAAAACTCGCCTCGTAACTGATTGGTGGTCGGTCAGGCACCAGGCCGCTCCGGGCGAGCAGTGATCTTTCGGAATATCGACCTGGGTTTCTGACGGCGAAAGCCCCTGTTTCGATCAAACCGCCAGGCCATTTACCCCTTTTGGCATCTTCGGCATCAGCCACAGGGCCATTCGCCTCAAATTCTGGGCAGTGGCGGCCAGCAAAAACTCATCCTGCGCACCACTCAGGCCACGAAGTCGAAGCCGGTCTAGGCGCAGGATGCGCTTGAGGTGGGCGAACAGCATTTCCACTTTCTTGCGATCCTTGCGCGACTGAAGATACTCCGGCGTTGTAGCGACCTGGCGTGCCGCATCTCGGGCTGCCTCGTTGAGATGGCGGGTGATTTTCCTAGTCGGTGTATTTGGGGCAGCAACGGGACTTCAGCTCACAACCCTGGCAGTCGTAAAGGCTACTGCGATAAATCAGCGTGCCAGCGGCAGTAGCTCGCCCGGTTGTGCAGAGAGACTTTCCGTTGGGGCAGCGGTACTCGTTGGCTTGCGCATCCCACTCGAAGTCCCAGCGACTCAGCGTGTCGTCCTGGCGCTGGCTCTTATCCCAAACCGGCACATGCGGCTCGATGGCCTTTTCCTCAACCATCCAGCCAAGCATCTCGCCGGTGCCGTAGGCGGTATCGCCAATCGGTCGCTCGGGCTTGAGACCAAAGCGCTTTTCGACACGCTCGATCATGGTCTTGGTCGAGTTAACTTCCTCGATCCGGATCGCTCGGGTGGCCTCCACATCGACGATGACGCCGGCTTCGATATCGATCAGATAGTTGGTCGAGTAGGCGTAGAACGCTGGGCCTCCAGGAGCTGCTGTCCACTGGGAACCTGGATCGGTCAGAGAAATATTCTTCGGGGCTTTGCGCTCTGGGTCCGCGTCATCGAGAGCATCCAGATATTCACGAACTGGATGACTGATCGAAGTGCGCGACCAGTCTGCCTCGGAGCCCGGAACTCCACGCTGCCGATTGGCATCGGCCTTGATCACACTGCATCGACGGCGAAGCCTTCTCCGCCGACCAGACGTTCGCTGATGCAGCGCGCCAGCACCTTCTCGAATACGAAGCGCAACGTATCGTTGTCACGGAAGCGTCCATGACGGTTCTTCGAGAAGGTTGAGTGATCGGGCACTGGATCTTCCAGGCCAAGGCGGCAGAACCAGCGATAAGCCAGATTCAAATGCACCTCTTCACACAGGCGTCGCTCCGAGCTAATGCCAAAGCAGTAGCCCACGATCAGCATGCGAATGATCAGGGCTGGATCAATCGAGGGCCGGCCTGTGTGGCTGTAATGTGGAGCCAGGTGCTGATGCAATTCGCTCAGGTCGGAACTGATCGATGCCACATAACAGATGATTGGCGGGGACGTGATCGTCCAGATTGAACGTGTAGAACAGAGGGGCCTGAGCGGCTTGCTGACGTCCCATCATCGTGGAGAACTCCACTGTGCTGATGGAGGTTTAGTGAACCAGCTCCGGCCAGCTCACTCAACCGAGTTTTTCAACGGAATAGGCCGATAGTTGCCTATCGTGAACATCGTCAATCAGTCAGAGGTAGCAATAGACCGGCAACGTTTCGTTGCGCACAGGACACTGTAATCGCGGCGCGGCCGCGATTTGTGTATTACGTCTGCCCACCTCTGGAGCACATTCAATTGGCCGGATCTGGAGTCTTCCTAGTCACCCGGTGCCAACTTCTACCATCGTCAGTAGACGTCCAGAACGCGCCCTCAGCCGAGCCGGCGTACGCTGTTTTACCGTCTCGGCTATAGAACAACTGGTTGAAAAATATCGGCGCTTCGGTGGTTTCGATCCAGGTGTTGCCCCCGTCGGCGGTGTAGGCCATGCGGCTGGGGGAGAAGAAACCGCCCTGGAAGGCGATGCCGTTTTTCTCGTCGCGAAAGGTGGGCATCAGCATGAAGCGCGAGTTGGTGGAGTCTTGCCAGGTTTTACCCATGTCATGACTCTCGTAGGGGTTGACCGCAATGCTCGCGGCACACCGGCAGCGCAACACGCGGTCTTTTGATACGGAGAACATCTGGATGGAGCCGGGAAGCTCGCGGATGTCTGATTTGCCGCTGAGCAAATCCATTACGGCCACCTTGCGGCCGGGCAAGGTGGTAACGAGCGTGTTCTGAACGAGATAGGACTGCGCACGTACGCCGGGGATGTCCCAGAACAACGAGATGTCCATCTTGTAATGGGCCAGCGGGTTCCAGCTGTCGCTGCCTTCAGGCGCTGCGGACACCTGCACGTCGTTGCCATGTAGCGTGGTGGCAATCACCTGTTTGTTCCAATAGCTGAGGTCCACCACAACGCCGAATGGCAGGTTGCCGCGGATAGACCGCCATGTCGCTCCGAAATCGTCAGATTGCCGGATCACCCCCAATTCACCTCCAGCCAACCAGCTTCCCGATGGCGTAACCAGCACAGACTCCACCGACACCCGACTGTTGATGTCATGAGCGATCGGCTTCAAACCGGGATACCAGCTGAACACCACGCCGTTCGCACTGCCGTACACGAAGTCGCCTTGATCTGTATCTTTTACCGATACAAATCCATAGCTCATTTCTTTCGCCAATTCGAAGGCTGAGTCCATTTTTTCCGGCACGCTCTCGCTGGTCCACGACAAGACTGGCTCGGCAAGCAGCGGTTTTAAACTGGGCAAGGCATGTTCGATGAGTTCGGCGGAAATGCCTGCGTCCGGTTCACGCTGGTGGGCAAACAGCACCTTGTTGCCAAAGCCTAACTGAATGAGTTCACCGAGATCTGTCAGCTGCCTGCTCTGTACTTCAAAGCGACTGAAGTTTGGATTCACGGTTACCAGCGAGCTAATACACATGTACCCGCACTGCTGCGCGGAAAACTCTACGAATCGATAGGTGCCTGGTGGCAGGGAAGCGGCGTAGATAGCGGTTCTGGAGGTGGAGTCCAAGGTAGGCGTAAGGGCAAACTGTTTGCTCGACTCGGCGCCTCTGGGCAGGCGCTCGACAACGATACTGTTCCAGTTTTTGAAGAACTGGCTGGCGCTGGCCATGTTGGGCAACACCCGAACAATTACCGCGCCATCGGTGGGCGACTCGATTTCGGCGGTGCGCATTTCCACATGAGCGCAACCCGACAACAGCATCAGCAGAACAGCAGACATCACCAACGGTAAACGCATGGCATCCCTCCCAATAAACGAATTCCCTGCGCGCGCGATAGTAGCTGGGCGGATATAAAATGTCTGCGCATGAAGTCATTGAATATTCAACAGGGAGCAAGCGTTCGAGCGCTATGTTGGGAATGATGGCGAGGACGCATATCGATGAGTTGCTGCCCCATCCGGTAGGCTGGTTTCAGTGAGCATTGCTTCGACCTTTTCGCCACAGACAGCTTCCGGCTGTAGATTCAACCGGTCCACGCAATCAGGGACAACCCATGCCATTCGGAGTGAAGCCAGCATCCCCGCTCACTGACCTGAAAACACCTTGAAAGCCATTCGCACCTGGAGTACTAGCTGGACACTAAATCACGCAAATTACTGATGATCTGGGTAGCTGCTTTCTCTGGCGATTGCTCTCGAAGTATTGCCAAAGCTTGTACAGTTTTCGGAATGTCTGTGGCAGGCCTGGTTGACCGTCCCTCGCTCTGCACAAACGGGCCATCGGTGTTCAGGAAGCCGATCGCAACCCCGCGACTTTCACCAAGTGCAACCTCATACCAAGGAAGTAACTGAATCTGGCCTACGTAGAAGGCATGATCGTTAGGCGAACCAAGGTTGTGATTAGGGCGGTACTTAGTGCCACTGGGCATGTCTTGCCACCCTCAGCACTGGAGAGAAACCGAGCATCAGCGACCACGTCGATTGGCGGGCCATCATCCCAAAGGTCAATAAACCACGTCGCATTCATGTAAAGCCTCTAGCGTTTGGTTAAGGGGCCGGTTCTATCCGGTCCCAAGTGAGCGAAGCGAGCCACTTGAACTACTAGCTAGCTGGGTAACTCGATGGACTCGGAAAACTCACTCCAGTTGTTCGCAATTTTTTGTGCGTACCGAGCTTCCATGCCTATGAGCGGTAGCATGAACACCTCGCCCTTTGAGTTGAAAGCCAGTATTTCTCCGCCTCCGTCACCTGCAAAAGCAAGGTAACCGGGAGCAAGCTCTGCAATCTGTATGTCCTTATTATTTCCAGCAACATCCTGCGGAAGCCAGAGCGCAACATAGCCGGGCTCGCCCTCTGTAAAGGATTCTACGGCGCCGTGTAGGGCAATAAACTCCAGGTACTCAGGCGGAATGCTAATTTCCATATTCACCTAACGTCAGAATTAAGCCGAACTGCAAAACGGCCTCGGCTTGAATGAATTATTAGGCCCCCACTCTACTGCTCCGAGAGCCACTGCAGAAACTCTCCCGCGTTCTCAGGGGTGAGCTCCATGGCCGCCTCAGCAACTTTGGCGCTCCCTTTTGCGGCAGCAATCGCCGACAGAGCACAGGCTAAGAAATCGGCATCCCAGGGGCGTGCCGCAGCAGCAGAAACCAGGCCGGGTAATTCGGCCAATGCCGAAAAGTAGGCCGACTCTAGGTCTGGAGGAATAACGGTACCCTGATTCTGCCGGCAGATCTCGACCCATGCTGGAAATTGAAAATATGTGGAATGAGCCGACACCGGCGCAGCGGTCAAAGCCCGAACAACATGAGGCACAGCGGCAAAGGTAGCCGGGTAAACGTCTCCCTGATGTGCCAAGGAGCTCCAGAGAGTGAACCAAGGCTCGCTCTGGCCAATAGCATCAGGTAGCGATTGAAGTTGCCGCAAGAGGTCGGGGGTATCCGAAGCGGTGCCGTATGCATGCTGCAACTCGCTCCAACGTGGACTATCTAGACTCAGCATATGTGATTTTCTCTTTGGGGCCTAAACGCTTGGTTAAGTGACCGGCTTGAGTCGATCCCAAGTGAGTGAAGTGAACGACTTGAACCACTAGTTAGGCGCCGTTTGCGCAATACAACCCCAGCCGTCGTACTCCAAGCCATATAGCTCGGCAATGCACTGCATAAAGCCGGAAACGGAGAGGATCACGTTTTGCTCTACCGGCATATTTATGATGACCTGTACGCTATGGCCACTTTCGTCCTCATTGGCCTTTGCAGCGCCAAACTGATAGTCATTGATGAACCCTGCTACCAAAGCTGCTTTCTCTTGCGATTCAGATCTAAGAAGAAAGTCCACCGGTCTGGCGATAGAAAATCTATCTCCTTGCCTGTCTAGGGCATGGAGAGCGTCTATATCAGCTTCTGCTGAATTCATAATCTTATCGATAACAGACATAAGCTCTCCTAACATCGGACATAAGCGGCCCGTTTTGTCAGATTCGTTTGATGAAATTGCTAAGAGGCTCGACGTAGAGCACTTCTAAGCCTCCGAAGACACTTTGAAACCTGGGGCCAATCCCAAGCACTAACCGGTCCAAGATCAGGGTATTTTGACTCCCATGCTAATGCTCTTTTTTCTGAGTTTGCAGAAACAAATGAAGCCATGCTTGCAGGAGCTCCAACAGAAAGACTAACGTGAATTAAGCCCCATCCCTCACTACTGAAACGAAATGTTGCGCCGCCGCATTTCTCTGGAACCAAATCGATTTTTCGTATTTTTAGCTCGCCGCCGAATTCAGGAAAGTAAATGGCTAAGCTAACAATTCCATTTTTCTTTGCCAATTCTTCGCGGGCATAGTTAATGACATCTTCTTGCCCTTGGAAGTATCGAATATCCTTATCAAAAGCAGAGTATGCCTCTACAACAATCGGATTTCCCTTTTCAAAAATAGCGCCAACTATTTTTTCGACAGAAGAGAGAGATATTTGATTCGGAGAAACCGCCATCACAGCCTCCTAACGTTTTGCCAAAGGGCCGACTCTAGCCGGCCCCGAGTGATGAAGCACAGGGCGTGTCGGCTTTGGCCCCGTAGGTTATTTGTGATGTGCACATTCTTTGAAAGCAACTCCTTTGCTGAACACCACTAACGGTATTTACTGCTAGGGGACCACTCGATTCAAGAGCGCCGTGATGCGGTAGCTTTGCTTCCTTGCACGGACATCGACCGTGACTTTTGCTCTTAGCGCCTAACGCAGCGTACAGGGACCGTCAAAAAGCTACGCTTTGGGCAGCCCCTGGAGCCGAAGTCTGCGTTTGCTGTGGATTGTTATGTGTTTTCACTGCGTTACAACCGCGACAAATTTCCCAGCAGCATCAAACTTAAGTCCCAGTTCGCCAACCCAGAGATAGCCCTCTTTTTCAAAAGGCTCAATGTCGAGTTCTGAGGCGGTTTTAGCCGCATTGACAATTTCTTGCTGGCTTGCCTGCTGTGCAACAAGTGGAATAATTGCAATTGCTTGGTTAAAACCGCGCGCTGTGTGTTCCAAAGAGTCTTCGATGTATGTGAGTGTGACGCCATTGTCAAGCGTCCGGTACGCCCACCAAAGGTTGGAACCGACAAGCATCGTAATGAGTGCAAGAATTTTTGTCTTTGACGTGTTCATGCAGATTTACACATAATATTTGGTTAAGGGGCGGGCCTTAGCCCGCCCCAGTGAGCGAAGCGAACGATTTAAACCAGTTGTTAGGTATCACCGCGCTCTACTTGTGTAGCTGGCGATCAATCCAGCAGTCCCAATTTGTATGTCCGTCATCAAAGCCAATAGCCTTCATAATTGCAAGCGACACCAGCATTGAAAGACTAAACAGATATTCAGTGCAGTTTAAAGTTACCGTGTCATTGTTTATTTGAACTGTTTTCGAAAAATCACCTTGATGGAACAGAGCATTCCGAATGTGTAGATAGGTTGAAACTGAACGAGCCAGATCTTTCGGGTTGTCTTGATGAATGGCAAAGCCATAATTTTGAAGCGTTTTAGTTATTGGTACGGCTGCATTTTTACTCTGATAATCGTTCTGGGTTGCCCGTGCGAATGCCTCAAGCCCGGAAATCAAGAGAAAATATGAGATCTCTAGAAATGGCTGTCGTTGCCTAAATGTTTCGACGCACTTAAATAGGAGGGATTTGAAGCGCGTACTCTGGCAGAACTGCTCGTCAGCCAAATGATTCAATGCGAGCTCTATAAATAGCTGGCGTGAGTTTCGCCATGGATTGAAGGCATCTGAACCAAGTACGGCTCCTCCACCGTTGTTGCGTGGCCTCACGATGAGCTCTGATTCAAAGTAGTTCCTTGGGTTATCAGCGGCATCTTCAGCGTTTTCAGGCTCAGATGCTAGAACATCAAGATGCTCGATAAACGACAACACACATTCAAGTTGAAATAGCATTTCCTTGGTAAGTTCTGGCCCCGACACAGTTCCAGTGAGCTTGTGCGCGTTAAGGGTGCGTGCTAGTTTCTTCGCAGCGGTGTGGTCAGATTCGACTGGCTGAAATAGAAGGCCTGCCGCTGAAAAACATCTGGTAAATTCGAAACCATACAGTGCGGATGTCTGGGGCATTTAGTGTCAGAGCCTAACGTTTGGTTAAGGGGCCGGCTTTAGCCGGTTCAGAATGAGCGAAGCGAACGACTTGAGACAATTGTTAGGCTTTTGTCATTTGTGCATGTTTGAGTGCATGCTAAATGACCCCGTTCTTTTTTAGAATTTCTATTGCTGCTATTTCTTTCTCCGACAGGCCTTTTGCTTCTTTAAGGTAGAGTTGAATCATTTCTTCTGCTTTGGCTTTAATTTCTTGCTCTGTAGCCTCTGGCCCGAGCTCTCTTTTGGCTGATGAGGTGAGTAGCTCTTTCGAGGGAATTATTGCAAGAGGTGCCACAAACTCATTTTCCATTTCGTTCAGAAAAAAGCCTCTGACGCCAAATACTCTGTGGAAGTGAGTATGTTCCTTGATATTTAATCGAATGAAGTCGGCGTACTCTGCAATCAGATTTTTGCGTGCCATTGATGAGCCGGTATAAAAACCGGCGGCCATTCCTGCGACAAATATTATTACTGTCAGTATGTCCATGGTTCCTCGCCTAACGTTTGGTTAAAGGGCCGGCTTTAGCCGGTCCCGAGTTAGCAAAGTGAACGGCCTTGAACCAGTTGTTAGGCAGAGATGCCTGAGCCGACACGTTGCTGATTGCGGCACCATGACCGAGCCGCTGCGGAGATTCAAGTGCGAACAACCAAGCAGGAAAACACCTGTGCACGGCGATTGAGCGCCAGCCAGGGCGGCAACTAGGCGGGAGCCTGCACGATGATCACGGCGAGTTTGCAAGCCGCGAAGAAGTTGCGAAGAAAATGCTGAATGTGCGGCGGCTAAACAAACTTCCATGTGTTGCACCGAGTTTAAAAATTAATAATACCTAACGATTAAGCTAAGGGGCGGCGGAACGCCGTCCCAGCGAACGAAGTGAGCGCTTTGTTAGGCAGCGAAACAGTATGTGGAGAAATCATTTCTTTTTCCCTCCTCCAAATGAACCAGCCACGCAATATGTCATTAAGTCATTTGCTTTGTTTTTACCATGTGCTGGCAGCGGATCGTTCTTTCCCTCACTGATACCAACAGCCATGCAGCCACTACAGATGTGTAGATAGCCTTGGTTCGTGATTGCACCATATAGCTCGCCCAGGCGGCTGCAGCGTCGGCAGCTTCCTTGAGCGTTTAGCTTTTCTGGCTTTCCTTCGATTCGAAAGAGCTTCTGACGTTTACGCTTGGCCATTTTTAGCTGCCTAACGTTTGGTTAAGGGGCGGGCTTTAGCCCGTCCCAGTGAGCGTAGCGAACGATTTGAGCCATTTGTTAGGCTTCTGACGTGGTAGTAGGCAAAGGGTCGAATGACATTTTACTAAATGAAGGTGAACCATTTTTCAATTTGCTACGCCATTGAGTAACGAGCTCTTCTGTAGTCGAGACATCTGCGCCACCATTAACGCTGTTTTTGCAAGTTACTATGCCTTTGGATGTAAGCCTTACAAGTTGTACTTTCCCGACCTTACGGGTCTTCTCTAACCAGCCTTGGCTATTAAGCCAATAACTAACGGCTGATGGGCTCATTAATTTATTGAGTATGTCACGGCGCATTTCCCCTTTGGACAAAGTGTCGGCATCTCCTTGTGCTAGGTAAAAAGCTGCGATGGTTCGCCCACGACCACTGGGTGTTAACGGGTTTTCATAGGTTCCTGGAAGGTAAAACTCAATAGGCGACATATGTTCTCCGTGATGCCTAACGCTTGAGTTAAGCCGTGCCGCGAAGCGGCGTCGGCTTGAATGAATTGTTAGGGGGCAGACTATAGCCAATCATGGGCGATCGCCATGCCAGCCAAAAAGAAAGTAAGAGCTGCACTGGCCATTGTTACGATATGAACGACGGCGAACCATTTGCGCCGAAGCGCAAGTACCGAAGGAACCAGTAGGACCGTAGTCAAAGTCAAACCTACAATAGGTACGTAATCAGCTAGCTGCCACTTCTCAACGCCTGGAGTGGCCGACAAACAGCAAGCGAGGCTGAACGCCACAAGAGCGAAGAGATTTGGTAAGCAAGCCATCAGCCTGCGACCAGGCAGAGCATTGAATGCTAGAAATGGAACCGGAGCAATCATAACGATGCAACTGGGAAAGGCTTGTTCGGCAGTGAAGAGAAAGTAGCCCCAATCCATGGCCTCGCTCCCCCTAACGTTTGGCTAAGGGGCGGCCGCTTGCGGACGTCCCGAGTGAGCGAAGCGAACGACTTGAGCCAATTGTTAGATTGCCCAGCCGTACGTGGCAAGCGAGGCCAGCGCGGAGCTCACCGACTGGAGCGCACGGCGCGTCGGTTTTGGCCCGGAAGGTTATTTGTGATGTGCGCATTCTCTGAAAGCAACTCCTTTGCTGAGCACAAATAACGGCCTCTATTGTCAGGCGACCATTCGATTCAGGGACACCGCGGCGGTGCGGTGATTGTGTTTCCTGGCTCGGCGCTGAAACCCAATATTGCCCTTGCGCCTAACGTTTGGTTAAGGGGCTGCGGAACGCAGCCCCGAGTGAGCGAAGCGAACGACTTGAACCATTTGTTAGGTGAGTTGGTCAATCACCCTTGCTCTTTAAATAAGCCTCTTTTGCCTTGTTTCGCTTTAGTTCTTTTGCTGCTTCTTCATGCATTTTTTGTGTTTGGGTTTTCTTGGCTTCTCGGATTGTTATCTCCGGGGTTCTCTTTAAAGCTTGAGACCAGCCGCGCTCAAAAATATCATGTTCTAGAGAACCAGGAGGATAAGGGTTTTCATACTTTCCTTTGTTTGAAAAATAACGTTTCCTTCCTTCTTGGTACGCGGGATGATCATGAGCGTTGTTCATGACTTTCACCTAACTATAAGTAGACGACAGAAGTGGCGTAGCATTTTCCGCCGCATGTGTCGCATAACGCTCCACGCATAAGTCTAACTCCATGAAAATTAACAAGGGACGTGCAGATCAGCGACAGTGTAGGAAACCACCGCTGCAGCGAAATATTACTACCTCCAGGCTGACAGACAAGCCCAGCGCCTACAAGGCCGTATGGCGCCAGGCATAGGCAAGCCACTGCTCTACATTTTTTTTGCGGTGTGACGCGATGGGCGTATGCCGGACATGAGACACAGATAGTTCTTCCACTCTCATAGAACGAGCAGTAGAGTGGCACTGTGACCTCCCCTACCGAACAAAAGGCCGATCCATGTCCAAACTTGCTGAATTCAAAGCTCTTGAAGCTCAACTCGCCGCTCAACTTAAGCAGCTCGATGAGCTGAAGAACGATGGTGAGCTGCAGCGTGAAATTGAGTTCGAGGAGAAACTGCGCAAGTTGATGGCTGAGTACGGCGTCAGCTTGAAAGGCATCATTGCTCTTCTAGATCCCCAGGCCAGCTCAAGCGTAAATGCTTCTGCCCCTGCTCGCGGCCAGCGTCGCCAACGCCAAGTCAAAGTGTATAAGAACCCCGAGACCGGCGAGGTTGTGGAAACGAAGGGTGGCAACCACAAAGTGCTGAAAGCGTGGAAAGAGCAGTACGGTGCACAGAAGGTAGATGAATGGCTGCAGTAGCTCGACGCACGAGAAGATGACAAAGCCAGGCAAATGCCTGGCTTTTTTGCTGCAGGGCAATACGCCCATCAAGGCGTTTCTGACTCAATCCGTATGACCGCTACGGCACGTGGTCACTGGGTCCAGCCCATCGCTACCGGCTACCTCTGCTAGTACCGAATCCTCGCTGGCGATCTCCGTAGGACTTAGTAGCTGCCTTGCACAGGTAGCTCGCTCGATAGAACAACTCAGGCAGTGCGTCCTTATCACCAGAGCGAACATTCCGGTCGACTCGGTATTCAGCACTCTCCGGGATATGCACCAGCGCCCTCGCCTGCTCGTCCGGTATGCCCAGAGCATTAGCCCAAGACTCTTCCATCCGACTGATCATGTTCACTCTCTCTGACCCCAGCCGACCTACCGTGTAATAGGCATCCCGATTCAGCAGGATCAGCAGGTGGTAGTGCTGCCTACCGGACTCACCTATCTCCCTCGCCCATACGTATCGGACATTACAGTCACGGGCATACCTACTGCGCTTACGCAGCCTGTGTTGGTCATATCGGATCTTTCTCGTGAAAGACTCGAAGAACCGGCTGATGACTCGGTTCGTATAGGTGGAGTCAGGCAGATCTCCCTCCTGAGGAAGCCTGAGATCCACCCTGAATGCCAATACCCTAGGGTACTCATCCATAGCCGATTCAATAGTACGTTTCAGATCAGCGAGGTACTCCTTAACAAAGGGCCCTTTATCGACCATCACTGGTAGACCTTCGTAGGTCTCGTCGTAGTGGAGGTGGAGGTTGTTGTTATCTGGATGGCGAGTAGGCTTGCTAGCAGAGATAGGCATGGCTATGAGGTCTCTTAGGTTGAGTTCATAACCAGTGCTGCGCTGTGTGAGTCTTTACTGCTATCTCATCGCTAGCACCACGTCATCCCTGAGGTGAAACGCAACTAACCTCTCATGGCCTACCAAGCGTGATAGACAACTGATCATCTGGATCAGTCATACACCCGCAGGTGCGTAGGTGAGTACTAGAAGGGTCTCTGGTGAATAGGTGGTAGGTAGTAGAGGTAATCTGGGAGGTGATAGAAAGCATATTACCCGCACCGCAAATCACCTCTCCCCCAAGCAGGGGAAATCCACTTTTATCTCCCGGCCAACGAAGCATTTTTTGCTGAAAGGGTATTCCGGAAATAAACCAGCCCAAAGTCCGTGTCCAACCCCCTGGACTCGACCGAGGCGGCGGGAGACAGCACCACCCCTGCGTCTCAGGTCTACCTAATGACCCACGGGCTAATCAGCATAATCGCCATGACCAGCTACGGCTGGTCATGGCGTAAACGTGTCTTAGCTGGCCATTTTCAGAAGGCTAGTGGCTTGGACCACATGACCCTCTGCCAAATCTCGCTCCTCGATGCGGGCAAGAATCCAGTCCTGTACTTCACTCTCAACCCACCCGACACAGCGGTCGCCTAGCGGAACGGGTTTAGGGAAAGTCCCTTCCACGATGTGCTTGTAGATAGTCGACCGAGCTAGCCCGGTGGACTCAATAACTTCTTTTAGGCGAATGATCCTCATGAACGGGTCTCCTCGTGGTTCGTTCAGAGGATTCCCTTGCCGAGTGAAGCTCTACAGCTATATCCCTAAGCTATTGACTCATCAGAATTCCAGCGAATTAGATCCATTTCCCATTTGCCATAGGGAAGTATCCAGACACGCTCTTCCTCGTTGATATGATAGTCTGCAATGTAATGATCAGCTAAATAAACAGCCCATTCGGCCAGATCCTTACAAAGCAACTCAAAATCCACCCCATCTGCCTTGTTAGGTGAGTCAGCTCGCAGGGTAGACATTATCAACTCACCGACCGCCGCCTTATCCTCCAGGCGTATCGTCCACCTCAACGTAGATAGAGCGATTGAGATAAATCTATGCAACATAAGCCAAACGCCAAGCATAGACTCTCGAGATACTTTGAACCCTTTTTGCCTGGACAGACTTCCCTTAGCACTCGAAAAGTGCCCCCCTCCCACACTGAAAGTCTCGTAGACACGCTGCTCTTTAGCACTTGGCAGCAAATCATGGCTCAAAATGAAACTACTTTTCACCTTGCCACCAGGAAATCTTGCGGAAGCAAACCCTGGCGCGTGAAACATCACCAACCTAAGTTCCTCTAGAATGGACAAGCGATTGCGAACCCTATCGCCATTAAGCCCTGTCATCCTTTGTAGATCTGATCTGCTAACACCTACCACCAACCCCACATCATTGGCGTGATCTAGCAGAACAGCCAGAAGAAGTCGATTGAGTACGCCTTGTTTAAGCTTTTTCAGGACAATCTCCGCTGCTATCAAAAGCTCTCCACCATTCTGCTGAGATACGCCAGGTGATCGTTCAACGCCTAAAAAAAGCCCATCAAACAACGATGAGAAAGGGGACTCTAAAGGCTTCAAGTCATTCCGAACCTCACCACTCACTTGGTAGCTGATTGGCGGTCGCCCTCTTCTCTCAGTGACTGCGGATAGCCGGATCAGCAGCCCAGCACTCACCAAGTCATCCACTCCCACTGAGACGAAGTTCTTCGTCAGCCTCAACCTTCTAGCCAAGTCATTCTTCTTGCCATTCCATAGCTCCCCCCTTACAGCCATGCGAAGCACTGCCTCAATCAAGAACCTAGCTTCTGGACCCACGCCCCAAAGGCGCCTCTCCAGACCTTCACTTCGGATATGAAGCCCTGAGACGATCATAGACCTCCATTAAAAATACGATTTTAATACCTATTAAAATAGCCCATCATCACGTAACGCAAACAGTTACGTGACAATTTTACCACTATCGTGACGTCACGATTAAAATAAAATACAATAAAAGAAACCTTAAATATCTAAAAATATTTATATCATAATTATTATAATCAACATCAATCACAGGACTACTAAATGATAAAAAAACTCAAGCTACTAAGAGCCAGCGACTATAGCTGGGCAATAAATTACTTACTATCAAATATAGAAGACCGAGAGATCGCGAGAGAGATCAGAACATCGAATAGAGATCTTTTATCTATAGAGAACGCTATTGACTCACTGGAAAAGACGGCCACCGGAAGATTCAGAATATCTAAAATGCAGGCAGCACTAAGACAGAGAAGACGTAGGGACGCAGAAAAATACAATGACCCCTTAACATTCGTACTTCCCCAAGAAACCGTTAACCAGATAAAAAAAATCGCAAAGAGAAAAAACATTACAGAAACAGATGTAATAGCAATTTCCGTCATGGAGCTTAACGAGGAAACAGAGTTTCACAGCCGGCAAATCAGAAAGATACAAGCAGCCGAGCAACGAACAAACATTCAATTAAGGGAAAATATACGCAGCTACAAGAAAAGGCTCGATGCAGCTCTCGAACTCCTAGAACAACAAATAAGGCAGTTATTAAACACAGAAATAATAACAAGCAAAGACCTGCCAAGCCCCGAGAAAATCAAAGAGCTCGAAGGGAAAATAAATAAAGAGCTGCACAAGAAAATGTACGCAGCCCGAAAATATATCGAAGCATCAGGAGTAATGTATGGAGAAACGTAATATAATGAAAATACTAACAAATTCAGAGAATCGACAGTATATCTATACTCGCCGACGGCCGAGTTAATAGAGTGATAACTATATTTTTCTCGAGATCACTGAAACAACTCAGTGTTCAATCGAATTTTTCTGACTCAGAACGAGAAATGCAAACTTGGTTTGGTGCCTCGGCAGAAAGCCGAACCCTACTACATCAAAGGATTCAAATAGGGTAATACCCTGATGCAAAAGCAGCCGAGAGTACTTTTCGATATCAACACCTGAGTCGATAGTCAGACAGATTTCTTCACCAGAACGGCTAAGACGATCAGCATTGCTAATGCTCGAAGTTGCATTTCATTAGGGGGCAGCGTTCCAGTCGGTGTAGAACATAGCACCTACGAGGTAGACAAAAAGCTAAGGGCTGGATAACACGAGAAAGTGGGGGATATTTTCGAAATGAGCCCTTGAATTCCGCACCCTCCCTGCTCTCCCACGTGGAATTACCAGCATTGAAGTCGGGCCGCAGGCCTGCTTACACAGGTGATCGAAGAGTCTCTGCTCAAGCTCGGCTCGAAAAGCAAAGCTAGTTAACTAATTCTTCGCAGCCTGCGCTGATGATCGAGATTGAACTGTGAAATGAAGATGCTGGCCGGCGGGAGCAGATTATCAGTGAGGGGCATTCACGATGATGAAGCCAAGCCATCCTCCGGGACAAAGATCCAGCCTTCATGGCGTGGAACATCCACACATGGCTGTGCCAGTTGCTCTGGCTGAAAATGGAACAACCAGGCTATCAGCGCACAGGTCAGCGCATCCTCTTGGTCCACATGCTCCAATCCCCAATTTTTGTCAGCGCCCTGGAAAACGCTCGTCCGAAGTCCTTCCAGAGTCGAGGAACGCTTGCAGGAAGCCGGATAGGCCTCAATGGCGCTTAGCAGGTGATTGTCTGTCCACACACCGCATTGCTCGATATCAGGAGCAAAGCGGGCAAGTGCGTGCATCCCCTTGGTCGCCTGACTGCCGATCATGTCCTTGACTGCCGATAGAGGGCTGAGCCCCCTTTCAAACAGGAAGCGTTCGGTCTGCCGGAAAAGGTAGGGATTGCTTGAAGAGCCCTCGACTGCATCTACAGCCCGCCCATGCACCAGCAGCTCAATGAAAGCAGTGGAAAACCCAAGCGGTGTATCGATCGCTAGCACGACGGGGGCGGCGCGGAAGCCTGACGCATCAAGTGCGCAGTATCCGAGTAGCCGTGAGATGAAATCTGCGCTGTCTGAAGCCTGGTTGATGCACCTACGAAGGTTTCCGCGCCAGGGTTTGCCTATGAGCTGGCACTGGGAATTGAGCACCGCCAAGGCATCCCGACTGGCAGGATTCTTGTCGCAGTTCCAGCCCCCCCACATCCCACCCAATGAATATCGGTGACGATGTCAGAGGCATCATTTCTCGCCTTTGAACAGCTTAAAGCTGACCCGATAACGATAGAACTCGATATTGCTCGTCACGCTCAGCGCGCGCCGCAAGCGCAGGTCATCTTCGAGGGCAATGATGACACCACGCACCTGCTGGTGGGGTTCGGCCAACTCATCTTTGACATAGCCCATGTAGCGCTGGATCTGCCCGACCACCGTGTCACTGGCTCGACCACGCTTGAGCTCAACGATCAGGAGAGTCTGGCCATCCTTGCTGATTGCCAATATGTCAATTGGGCCGGTATCAGATGGATACTGGCGGCCAACAGGGTCTCCTTCTTCGGTAAAGATATCGAAGTCTTTACCCATATCGGTAAGCGCCCAGTTGGCCACCAGGAACTCTTCCAGGTGTTTCTCCAAAGCAAAGACCGTCGGATCCTCTACCCAGGCATCGCCGTACATCTGCGCAGGCGGCTGCTTGCCTGCCAGTAGGCTTGCAAGCTCCTCTGCATGCTTGCTGATGTCACTCACGGTGCCGATGGAGCCGGTCGAGTTCTTCAACGGCTGACTCATCTCATCACGGGCAATAACCTGGTCAAACCATCGAATCCTCCGACGATGAGAAAGACTACCCGCCGGAACGTAGTAGTAGTCCGAGATGACCTCTCCAACGTAATACTGCCCGGCGCCATTTGGGCAAACGACAATGTCGCCTTGACGCATCCCCTTGCATACGGTGTGCAACATTCCGCAGGCAAGCCCCGCTGCGATCTTCGATTTACCGGGGTTAGCCTGCAGATAGACTGGGATGAACTGGTGATTAAAGTCGCGCCAACTCTCTGGCAAGCTAGCAGACAAATCCTGATCAATGCTCCAGTTAGCGGCGATAAAGCCACCCTGGTAGCACTCGGAGGCGTATACCGACTTGGCACCAGCCATGATGCGGTAATAACTACGATTCGGGGTCATTGAGCGTCCATGTCAGTGTGGTTGATCAGGCGATCCCGCAGTATGCCTCAGTCAGCGAGTCATAGGCCGCCCCCCCTGCCGACAACCACAGTTGACGATCAGGACAGTCCTTAAGCAACTCCCCGCCCCTCAGGGACAGACCAGCTAGTTCTTTTCGGATCCAGCTGAGGACCGAGCTTCTCGGTGGGGCAAAAAGTGGGGCAAATTTCGAAGCACTCAAAACCCTTCAGGCATAAAAAAATCCAGTCACCGCTAAGTGACTGGATTTTCTAGGGTTTTTTGGTCGGGACGGAGTGATTCGAACACTCGACCCCTTGCACCCCATGCAAGTGCGCTACCGGGCTGCGCTACGCCCCGACGATGCTTCCGAGTTACCTGAAGCGGGGAGGACTTTACAATAAGCTGCTGAATTGTGGAAGTTTTTTTTACCGCCGAGGGCTTACTTGCGAAGCACCAGCAGAACATCCTCGAGCTCGGCAATCATCTGCCGAATCAGCTGCTTGTACTGGGTGGTGTCGTCCTTGGCTTCATCGCCGGAGAGACGCTGACGCGCCCCGCCGATGGTGAAACCCTGGTCGTACAGGAGCGCTCGGATCTGGCGAATCATCAGCACGTCTTGGCGCTGATAGTAGCGACGGTTACCCCGCCGTTTCACCGGATTGAGCTGAGGAAACTCCTGCTCCCAGTAACGCAAAACATGAGGCTTGACGGCACAGAGGTCGCTGACTTCGCCAATGGTGAAGTAGCGTTTGCCAGGGATAGGCGGCAGCTCGTCGTTATGACTTGGTTCCAGCATATGCCTCTACTCTGGCCTTCAACTTCTGGCCCGGACGAAAGGTGACAACACGGCGAGCCGTGATCGGGATTTCTTCGCCTGTTTTGGGATTGCGGCCCGGGCGCTGACGCTTGTCGCGCAGGTCGAAATTGCCGAAACCGGACAATTTGACCTGTTCGTTGTCTTCCAGCGCGTGGCGGATTTCCTCGAAAAACAGCTCCACCAACTCCTTGGCTTCCCGCTTATTCAGGCCAAGCTCTTCATACAGACGTTCCGCCATCTCAGCTTTCGTCAGAGCCCCCATACGCTACTTCCTTAACGTGGCGTTGAACCTTTCTTCCAGCGAGGTGATGATGTTTTGCGTAGTTGTATTCACCTCATCGTCGTTAAGAGTGCGCGATGGATGTTGCCAGGTCAAGCCAACGGCCAGGCTTTTTCTATGTGGATCAATGCCTTTACCGTGATACACGTCAAACAGTCTGAGGTCCGTCAGCCATTCGCCCGCGGCCTCGCGGATGGTGGCGAGCACGGCTTCGGCCGGCTGCTCGCGATCCACCAGCAGGGCCAGGTCGCGGCGCACCTCGGGGAAGCGTGACAGCTCGCTGAACGCCGGCATGCACCCGGTGGCCACTTCGGCCAGTACCAGCTCGAAGAGGAATACCGGCTGATCCAGACCCAGGGTCTTGGCCAGTTCCGGGTGCATTGCACCGAGGAAACCAACCAGGCGCCCTTCCCGCTCGATACGTGCGGTCTGGCCCGGGTGCAGGGCCGGATGCTCGCCCGGCACGAAGCTGAAGGCATCGGCGGCGCCGGCATAGCCCAGCAGCGCTTCGACGTCGGCCTTGAGGTCGTAGAAGTCCACGCTCTCACGATCGTTGGCCCAGGCTTCCGGCAGGCGGCTGCCGCTGATCACGCCGGCCAGCATGGCTTCCTGCTTCAGGCCTTCGAGCTGGCCGATGAAGCGCAGGCCGCTCTCGAACAGGCGCACGCGCGACTGCTGACGGTTGAGGTTGTGCTCCAGCGCCTTGACCAGGCCCGGCCACAGCGAAGAACGCATGGCTGCCATGTCGGCGGAGATCGGGTTGGCCAGCTGCAGCGGCGCCACGCCCGGATTGAACAGCTCGAACAGCTTGGGATCGATGAAGCTGTAGGTGATGGCTTCCTGATAACCGCGAGCGACCAGCAGGCGACGCAGGGCCGGCAGCTCGGCACGGGCTTCGGCCTTGGCCTGCGGGGCCAGGCGAGCCTGCGGGTAGCGCACCGGCAGACGGTTGTAGCCGTACAGGCGACCCAGTTCTTCGATCAGGTCCACTTCCAAGCTGATGTCGAAGCGGTGGCTCGGCACGCTGACCTGCCACTGACCGGCGCCCTGGGCGACGGTGCTCAGGCCCAGCGCATTGAGCAGGCGCTCAACCTCGGCGCCGTCCATGTCCATGCTCAGCATCTGGCTGATGCGCTCGGCACGCAAGGTGATCGGCGCGACGTTCGGCAGGTCGGCAGCGCTGGCCACTTCGATGATCGGACCGGCTTCGCCGCCGACGATCTCCAGCAGCAGAGCGGTGGCGCGCTCCATGGCGCTACGCGCCAGCTGCGAGTCCACGCCGCGCTCGAAGCGGTGCGAGGAATCGGTGTGCAGGCCATAGGAACGAGCCTTGCCGGCCACCGAGATGGTGTCGAAGAAGGCGCTTTCCAGGAACAGGTCGCGAGTCTTGTCGCTGACGCCGCTGTGCTCGCCACCCATCACGCCGGCGATGGCCAGGGCGCGGTTGTGGTCGGCGATTACCAGGGTGTCGGCGCGCAGGCTGACTTCCTGGCCGTCCAGCAGGACCAGCTTCTCGCCCTCTTCCGCCATACGTACGCGGATGCCGCCGTTGATCTCGGCGAGATCGAAGGCGTGCATCGGCTGGCCGAGCTCGAGCATCACGTAGTTGGTGATGTCGACAGCGGCGTCGATGCTGCGGATGTCGGAACGACGCAGGCGTTCGACCATCCACAGCGGGGTCGGCTTGGACAGGTCGACATTACGGACGACGCGGCCCAGGTAGCGCGGGCAGGCCTTGGATGCAAGTACTTCGACCAGGCGCATTTCGTCATGCGCAGCCGCGACCGGAGCGACGGATACAGTCGTTACCGGAGCGGCATAGATGGCGCCGACTTCGCGGGCCAGACCGGCCAGCGACAGGCAGTCACCGCGGTTGGGGGTCAGGCCGATCTCGATGCTGGCATCGTCCAGACCGAGGTAGTCGCGCAGGCTCTGACCGACCGGGGCGTCTGCCGCCAGCTCCATCAGACCGCTGTTCTCATCACTGACCTGCAGCTCGGAGGCCGAGCAGAGCATGCCCTGAGACTCCACGCCGCGCAGCTTGGCCTGCTTGATCTTGAAGTCGCCCGGCAACTCGGCGCCGATCATGGCAAAGGGAATCTTGATGCCGGCGCGGGCATTGGGCGCGCCGCAGACCACCTGGAAGGTGGCGCTGCCGTTGCTGACCTGGCACACGCGCAACTTGTCGGCGTCCGGGTGTTGTTCGGCGCTGAGGATCTCGCCCACCACCACACCGCTGAACTGGCCGGCGACCGGGATCACGGCGTCCACTTCCAGGCCGACCATGGACAGGCGGGCCACCAGCTCGTCGCGCGAAACTGCCGGGTTCACCCAGCCGCGCAGCCACTGTTCACTGAATTTCATGCTGTCTGTTCTCCATTAAGCGAATTCGATACGGGGTGTGCGGCTAGCGGAATTGCGCCAGGAACCGCAGGTCGTTATCGAAGAACAGGCGCAAGTCATTGACGCCATAACGCAGCATGGCCAGACGCTCGACGCCCATGCCGAAGGCGAAGCCGGAGTACTTCTCCGGATCGATGCCGGACATGCGCAGGACGTTCGGATGCACCATGCCGCAACCCATCACTTCCAACCAGCCAGTCTGCTTGCACACACGGCAACCCTTGCCGGAGCACATCACGCACTGCATGTCGACTTCGGCCGACGGCTCGGTGAAGGGGAAGAAGGACGGGCGGAAACGCACGCCCAACGGCTTCTCGAAGAACACGCGGAGGAACTCCTCGATGGTGCCCTTGAGGTCGGCAAAGCTGATGCCCTCGTCGATCAGCAGGCCTTCGACCTGGTGGAACATCGGCGAGTGGGTGATATCGGAGTCGCAGCGGTACACGCGGCCGGGGCAGACGATGCGGATCGGCGGCTGCTGCGATTCCATGGTGCGCACCTGGACCGGCGAGGTGTGGGTGCGCAGCAGCATGTTCGCGTTGAAATAGAAGGTGTCGTGCATCGCCCGCGCCGGGTGGTGGCCGGGGATGTTGAGGGCTTCGAAGTTGTGGTAGTCGTCTTCGACTTCCGGACCCTCGGCCACGTTGTAGCCGATATGGGTGAAGAACTGCTCGACGCGCTCGAGGGTGCGGGTGACCGGGTGCAGGCCACCGGAGGCCTGGCCGCGGCCCGGCAGGGTTACGTCGATACGCTCGGACGCCAGCTTCTCGGCGAGCAGGGCCTGCTCAAGCACGGATTTGCGGGCGTTCAAGGCATCCTGAACTTGGTTCTTGGCCGTGTTGATCAGGGCACCGGCCTGCGGGCGCTCCTCGGCCGACAGCTTGCCCAGGGTCTGCATCAGAGCGGTCAATTCGCCCTTCTTGCCGAGATACTGGACCCGAAGCTGCTCCAGGGTGTTCACATCTGCGGTGCTTTGCACGGCCTCAAGCGCTTGCGAGACCAATGCAGCCAGGTTTTCCATGTACGGACTCCAGATACGAAATAGGGGAAGAGCTTGAAGGCTCTTCCCCTATCTTTGACGTTGCCACCGGGCATGCCCGGTGATTGTCGGGGGACTTAAGCCAGAACGGCCTTAGCTTTCTCGACAATCGCAGCAAACGCCGCTTTTTCGTTCACTGCCAGATCGGCCAGAACCTTGCGGTCGATTTCGATCGACGCTTTTTTCAGGCCAGCGATCAGACGGCTGTAGGACAGACCGTTGACGCGAGCACCAGCGTTGATACGAGCGATCCACAGAGCGCGGAACTGACGCTTGCGCTGACGGCGGTCACGGTAGGCGTATTGGCCTGCCTTGATCACAGCCTGCTTGGCAACGCGGAACACGCGCGAACGCGCGCCGTAGTAGCCTTTGGCGAGTTTCAGGATTTTTTTGTGACGAGCACGAGCGATAACGCCACGCTTAACACGAGCCATGAGTAATTACCTCTAAAGTATCTTGACCGAATTAACGAACGCGCAGCATGCGCTCGACTTTTGCCTTGTCCGACGGATGCATCAGTTCGCTACCGCGAAGTTGACGCTTACGCTTGGTGGACATTTTGGTCAGGATGTGGCTCTTGAAAGCGTGCTTGTGCTTGTAGCCGGCAGCAGTTTTCAGGAAACGCTTAGCCGCGCCGCTTTTGGTTTTCATCTTTGGCATGTTTGGTACTCCGCATTCATTAACAACTGATAACCATCAGGCCTGCCAGTGCCCGGGAGGTTATTTACGCTTCTTGGGAGCGATGACCATCATCAGCTGGCGTCCTTCCAGCTTAGGATGCTGTTCTACGGTGCCGATTTCGGCGAGGTCGGTTTCGACCCGCTTCAACAGCTCCATACCCAGCTCCTGGTGGGCCATCTCACGACCACGGAATCGCAAGGATACCTTGGCCTTGTCCCCTTCATTAAGGAAACGTACCAGGTTGCGTAGTTTTACCTGGTAATCCCCTTCTTCCGTCCCTGGACGAAACTTGATTTCTTTAATCTGCTGCTGGTGCTGGTTCTTCTTCGCGATAGCAGCTTGCTTCTTCTTCTCGAACAGGTGCTTGCCGTAGTCCATGATGCGGCAAACTGGCGGAACGGCGTCAGCAGAGATCTCTACCAGATCCAGCTTGGCTTCTTCAGCCACACGCAGTGCCTCATCAATCGAAACAATCCCGACCTGCTCGCCATCCGCGCCAATCAGGCGGACTTCACGTGCGGTGATGTTCTCGTTGATCGGTGCCTTTGGGACGGCCCGCTTATCCTGTCTCATTTCACGCTTAATAGTGATTACTCCGAATCTTGGCGACCACGCCGGGAAACCGCTTGCTTGAGCTGCTCGGCGAATTGTTCCAGAGGCATGGAGCCCAGGTCGACACCTTCGCGGGTACGCACAGCAACGGATCGTGTCTCAACTTCCCTGTCGCCAATAACCAGGAGATAGGGAACCTTGAGCAAAGTATGCTCGCGGATTTTAAAGCCGATTTTTTCGTTTCTCAAGTCCGACTTGGCACGGAATCCGCTTTGACCGAGAGTTTTCTCCACTTCCAGGGCGAAATCGGCCTGCTTGTCGGTGATATTCATTACCACCGCCTGGACCGGAGCCAGCCAGGACGGGAAGGCGCCCGCATAGTGCTCGATCAGCATGCCGATGAAGCGCTCGAAGGAACCGAGAATGGCACGGTGCAGCATTACCGGACGAATACGGCTGTTATCTTCGGCGATATAGCTGGCATCCAGGCGCTCTGGAAGGTTCGGATCGTACTGCAGGGTGCCGCACTGCCAGTTACGACCGAGGCAGTCCTTGAGGGTGAATTCGATCTTCGGACCATAGAAAGCGCCCTCGCCCGGCTGGTATTCCCACTCCAGGCCGGACTCGTTCAGCGCATCAGCCAGCGCACCCTCGGCGCGATCCCACAGCTCGTCGGAACCTACACGCTTGGCCGGACGAGTGGACAGCTTCATCGAGATATCGGAGAAGCCGAAGTCCGAATACACCTGCAGCGTCAGCTTGATGAAGTCGGCCGCTTCTTTCTTCACCTGATCTTCGGTGCAGAAGATATGCGCGTCGTCCTGAGTGAAGCCACGCACACGCATAATGCCGTGCAGCGCACCGGACGGCTCGTTGCGGTGGCAGGCACCGAACTCGGCCATGCGCAGCGGCAGGTCGCGGTAGGACTTCAGGCCCTGGTTGAAGATCTGCACGTGGCATGGGCAGTTCATCGGCTTCACCGCGTAGTCGCGGTTTTCCGAATTAGTGGTGAACATGTTCTCGGCGTAGTTGGACCAGTGCCCGGACTTCTCCCAGAGAATGCGATCGACCACCTGCGGGGTGCGCACTTCGACGTAGCCGTTCTCGCGCTGCACCTGGCGCATGTACTGCTCCAGCACCTGATAGACGGTCCAGCCGCTCGGGTGCCAGAACACCATGCCCGGCGCCTCTTCCTGCAGATGGAACAGGTCCAGCTGCTTGCCGATGCGGCGGTGATCGCGTTTCTCGGCTTCTTCGATGCGCTGGACGTATGCCGCCAGCTGCTTCTTGTCCGCCCAGGCGGTGCCATAAATGCGCTGCAGCTGCTCGTTTTTCGAGTCGCCGCGCCAGTAGGCACCGGAAATCTTGGTCAGCTTGAAGGACTTGAGGAAGCGAGTATTGGGCACGTGCGGACCACGGCACATGTCGACATATTCTTCGTGGAAGTACAGACCCATGGCCTGCTCGTCCGGCATATCGTCGATCAGGCGCAGCTTGTATTCCTCGCCACGCGCCTTGAACAGCTCGATCACCTCGGCACGCGGAGTCATCTTCTTGATGACGTCGTAATCCTTGTCGATCAGCTCAGCCATACGCTTTTCGATGGCTGCCATGTCTTCAGGCGTGAAGGGGCGATCGATGGCGATGTCGTAGTAGAAGCCTTCCTCGATCACCGGCCCGATCACCATCTTGGCGTTCGGATAAAGCTGCTTGACCGCATGACCGACCAGGTGCGCACAAGAGTGGCGGATGATTTCCAACCCCTCCTCGTCCTTCGGCGTGAGAATCTGCAGGGTCGCGTCGCTATCGATCAAGTCGCAGGCGTCCACTTGCTTGCCGTTGACCTTGCCGGCCAGGGTGGCCTTGGCCAGACCGGCACCGATGGACTGAGCCACCTCAAGCACGGAAACGGGACGATCAAACGAACGCTGACTGCCGTCGGGAAGAGTAATGATGGGCATGGCGCCTCCTCTCCTAGTGGTGACCCCTACCAAAGGTCACGTGGGTTGGGATGAGCCAGGAAGCGATCCGGCGATATGCCTGCCAGACGATGGCAGGAGCCTTGCGGCAAACCGGGACAGACCGCAGTCACTGGAGGTAAACGAATCGCGGATGCTTTCAGAAAGCTGCAGCCCTGACAAGCAGCCAATAAAAAAGGGGCCGTATAAACGACCCCTTTCGGATTTGGTAGGCACAATTGGACTCGAACCAACGACCCCCACCATGTCAAGGTGGTGCTCTAACCAACTGAGCTATGTGCCTGCAATGGAGGCGCATTTTAGGGATATTCATCGGAGTGTCAACATCTTTTTTTGCTAAGCCTCTGAAAAAGTGGATTTTTTGCCGCACAGCGGCACGTTGAAAATTTTGCACATAGGCTAGCCGGCAGTTTTTGACTCGGGTAGCATCGGGCTAGACCGTAAAAAATAAAAAACGCAGGTTAAAATATGACACACACCCCATACCCTCAGTCCTATTACGCCGCCTCGGCTACTCCGGCTCCGCAGCGCCCGTCCCTGCAAGGCGAGACAGAGACCGATGTCTGCATCATCGGCGCCGGTTATACGGGGCTGTCCACCGCTCTCTTCCTGCTGGAGAACGGTTTCAAGGTGACTGTGCTCGAGGCCGCCAAGGTCGGCTTCGGCGCTTCTGGCCGCAACGGCGGACAGATCGTCAACAGCTATAGTCGCGATATCGATGTGATCGAACGCAGCGTGGGGCCTAAGCAGGCCCAACTGCTTGGCCAGATGGCCTTCGAAGGCGGCCGCATCATTCGCGAACGCATTGCCAAATACGACATCCAGTGCGACCTGAAGGACGGCGGAGTGTTCGCCGCCAACACCCCCAAACACATGAAGCACCTCGAGTCGCAGAAGAAACTGTGGGAGCGCTACGGCCACACCCAGCTGGAGCTGCTGGACGAAAAGCGCATTCGAGAGGTGATAGATACCAATAGATATGTCGGCGGCATGCTGGATATGAGCGGCGGCCACATCCACCCACTGAATCTTGCCCTGGGTGAAGCTGCCGCGGTGGAGTCTCTGGGCGGCATCATTTATGAGCAGAGCCCGGCGATCCAGGTCGAGCGTGGCGCGAACCCTGTCGTACACACGCCGAACGGCCGGGTGAAAGCCAAGTTCGTGGTAGTTGCCGGCAACGCCTATCTGGGCAACCTGCTACCGGAGCTGGCCAGCAAGTCCATGCCCTGCGGCACCCAGGTGATCACCACCGAGCCGCTGTCCGACGAGCTGGCCAAGAGCCTGCTGCCGCAGGACTACTGCGTCGAGGACTGCAACTACCTGCTCGACTACTACCGCCTGACCAGCGACAAGCGCCTGATCTTCGGCGGCGGCGTGGTCTATGGTGCCCGCGATCCGGCAAACATCGAGGCGATCATCCGCCCGAAGATGCTCAAGACCTTCCCGCAGTTGAGGGACGTGAAGATCGACTTCGCCTGGACCGGCAACTTCCTGCTGACCCTGTCACGCCTGCCCCAGGTCGGTCGCCTCGGCGACAACATCTACTACTCCCAAGGCTGCAGCGGCCATGGCGTGACCTATACCCACCTGGCCGGCAAGATTCTGGCCGAGTCCCTGCGCGGTCAGGCAGAACGTTTCGATGCCTTCGCCACTCTCCCGCACTACCCCTTCCCAGGCGGCCGGATGTTCCAAGTACCCTTCAGCGCCATCGGTGCGTGGTACTACAGCCTGCGTGACAAGCTGGGCGTGTAATACGACCGCAAACGAAAACGGCGCCCGAGGGCGCCGTCCTTTATTTAGGGTGCAAATCAAATGGCCAGGATTGCCTGGGCCAGCCGCATATCACTCACCTGCAGGGTAGGCAGCTTGCCGCGGATATGCTGGAAGGCCGCTTCGAGATGAGCACCGCGGATGTCGCCCTGACTAGCGACGAAGCTGGCTGCATCATCCCTGGCCTCCCTGACCACCTTGTCATCACCGAATGTGGATGAGGTCACGTCGCTCGAGCCCTCCACCGAGTTAACCATCCCATCGGTGGTGACCACGAAGCTAGTAGCGCCCGCCTGCAGGCTCACCCCCAACGCCAGAGCAGCCAGCCAATATTTGCTTTGCATGATGCGCACTCCTGAATACTAGAACCGATCCTGGGCGGCAGGTTACCCGCGCGCTTGCACAAGGTATAGCAGCAAGGCGCCTAGCCCGCCCTACTCCTGTAGAATGCAGAGCACGCCCCGCTTTTCTCGCAGTCCACGGCCCCTTCATGCAAACACAACCCCCTCACCCAGAGCCATCCCGCCGCTTCTCCGTAGCGCCGATGATGGACTGGACTGATCGCCACTGCCGCTACTTCCTACGCCAGCTGTCCAGCCAGGCACTGCTCTATACCGAGATGGTCACCACAGGCGCCCTGCTGCATGGCGACACCCAGCGCTTTCTGCGTTATCACGACTGCGAGCATCCGCTAGCCCTGCAGCTGGGCGGTAGCAACCCTAAAGATCTAGCCGCCTGTGCACGCATCGCGCAGGAGCATGGCTACGATGAGGTCAACCTGAACGTCGGCTGCCCCAGTGATCGGGTGCAAAACAACATGATCGGCGCCTGCCTGATGGGCCACCCGCAGCTGGTGGCCGACTGCGTCAAAGCCATGCAGGACACGGTGAAGATTCCAGTGACGGTCAAACACCGCATCGGCATCAACGGCCGCGACAGCTACGCCGAACTGTGCGACTTCGTCGGCACACTACGCGAAGCTGGCTGCACCAGCTTCACCGTGCATGCACGCATCGCCATTCTCGAAGGCCTTTCACCCAAAGAAAATCGCGAGATCCCACCGCTGCGTTATGAGGTAGCGGAGCAGCTCAAGCAGGACTTCCCGTACCTGGAGATCATCCTCAACGGCGGCATCAAGACGCTCGAGGAATGCCGTCAGCACCTGCAGACTTTTGACGGAGTAATGCTGGGCCGCGAGGCCTATCACAACCCCTATCTTCTAGCGCAGGTCGATCAGCAGTTGTTTGGCCTGGATAAGCCGGTAATCAGCCGCGCCGAGGCGCTGACGCGCATGCGCCCCTATATCGAGCAGCACCTCGCCGAAGGCGGGGCGATGCACCACATCACCCGCCATGCGCTGGGCCTGGCACAGGGCTTCCCCGGCGCGCGACGCTTCCGCCAGCTTTTGTCGGTGGACGTGCACAAGACCCAGGACCCGCTGGCCCTGCTCGACCAAGCCATCGAACTGCTCGCAGGCCACTGAAAAGCCCGCGCCAGACGTTGAAGCGCCCCGTGTGGCTCGGTTATGGTCGAGGCATGTAACGACAGGGCCTCGTCATGACCTCCAAACTGGACCAACTCAAGCAGTTCACCACCGTGGTCGCCGATACCGGCGACCTCGACGCCATCAGCCGCCTCAAGCCGGTGGATGCCACCACCAACCCCTCGCTACTGCTCAAGGCTGCCGCACTGCCGCGCTACACCGAGCTGCTGGATCAGGCCGTCGGCGGCTGCGCCGGTGATCTAGGGCTGGCGTGCGACCGCTTCGGCGTAGCCGTCGGCCAGGAGATCCTCAAGGTCATTCCGGGGCGTATCTCCACCGAGGTGGACGCACGCCTGTCCTTCGATACCCAGGCCACCCTGCGCCGCGCCGAGCGTATCATCGGCCTGTATGACCAGGCCGGTATCGGCCGCGAGCGCGTGCTGATCAAGATCGCCTCCACCTGGGAGGGCATCCGCGCCGCCGAGCAGTTGGAAAAGGCCGGCGTGCAGACCAACCTGACCCTGCTGCTCTCCTTCGCCCAGGCCGCAGCCTGCGCCGACGCTGGGGTGTTCCTCATCTCGCCCTTCGTCGGCCGCATCTACGACTGGTACAAGAAGGCCGAGGGCCGCGACTTCACTGGCGCCGAGGACCCAGGGGTTAAATCCGTCTCACGCATCTATCAGTACTACAAGGCCAACGGCTACCCGACTGTGGTAATGGGCGCGAGCTTCCGCAACCTGGGCCAGATCGAACAGCTGGCGGGCTGTGATCGCCTGACCATCAGCCCCGAGCTGCTGCAGCAACTGGCCGACGACCAGGGCGAGCTGCCACGCATCCTCACCCCAGGCGCCAGCGAAGCGCGCCAGACGCTGGATGAGAAAGGCTTCCGCTGGGCCATGAACGAAGACGCCATGGCCACCGAGAAACTGGCCGAGGGCATCCGCCTGTTCGCCCGCGACCAGGAGAAACTGGAAGCGCTGCTGGCCAACCGCAGCTGAGCGGCAGGTAAATAAAAAGGGCGATATCCAGCGGATATCGCCCTTTTTCATGCTTACTAGAAACTCAGCTGCGCTCCAGCGCACTCACCAGATCGTGGAAGGCTTCCCGATTGGAGTCGTTGAGCCCCATGAGAATACGGTGTGCCTCCAGCACCTTGGCCTTGACCACCTCTTCCGACTGATCCTGGGACGGTAGGTCGCTCAGGCACTCCGGGCAGGGAATCGGCCGGTCGACGATGTTGAACACCTGATCGAAACCCATGGACTGCAGCAGACGCGTGATGTCCTCGTGGGTAGTGACCACGGTGGGCAACAGGCCGATCTTCTGTCGGGACAGAATGGACAGCTTGGCCAACAAGCCAAGGGTCGTGCTATCGATGCTGCGGGTTTCCGTCAGGTCGATAACAATTGCTGAAAAATTCAGCGCCGTGAAAATCTTCTCGATCGTTGAATCCAGAGCCGAACACAAGGTCAGGCGGACTTCGCCAACAAACTTCAGGACGAAGGTACCGTCCTGCTCGGCGAACTGGATCCTACCGGGGCTATTCCCAGGATTCATGCAAGGTTCCTGCTCAACACCAGCAAGGCAATATCATCCGGCATATCACGTAGATTGGCCAGTCCAAAGACCTGGCGCAGCCCGTCGAGAGTGCCTCCCGCTTCGCTTACCAGCCTGGGCAGCGCCGCTTCTTTATCTTTGAGCGTATCACCGGGCAAAAGGTCCAGAATGCCGTCGGACATCAGACTGAGGCTGAACGATTGCGGCAGCTGCATCACCAGATCGGTGTAGCTGGCTTCATCGAAGAGACCGACTGGAAGCCCTCTTCCCTCCAGATAGCTAGCCTTGCCCTCACTGAACAATACAGGCAGCGGCAGATGGCCGCCGATGCTGTAGGTCAAGGTCCCACTCTCCTCGTCGATCACGCCACCCAGCATGGTCACATGTTTGCCCAGTTTGCAGTTGATCAGGCCGCGATTGATGTGGCCAAGCACATCAGACGGTTTGAACTCGGGCAGGATGCCATTGCGCCGCCACTCATACAGCAGGCGGGTGGTCATGAACTTGAGCAACACAGTGACAAAGGCAGACGAGGCGCCGTGACCAGAGACGTCGGCCAGATAGAACGCCACGCGGCGCTCATCTACCCGGAAGTAGTCGACGAAATCGCCAGAGAGATACAGAGAAGGAATGATCTGGTGAGCGAACTCCAGACCATCCACCTGCCAGGGTGTGGTCGGCAGCATGTTCATCTGCACCTGACGCCCAGCGTTCTGATCCTCCTGCAGAAGGTGCAGGCTGGCCTGCAACTCGCGATTGGTGGCTTCAAGCTTCTCGCGGTAGCGCTGATTCTCCAGACGCAGATGCGAGCGATCCAGTGCGCGGCGCACCGAGTGCTCCAGCACCGCCAGATCTTCCAGTGGCTTGATCAGATAGTCGGCTGCCCCCAGGCGCAGGGCCTCTACGGCGTCGCTCATCACTCCGGCACCGGAGACCACGATGACAGGCACTTCGCTGTTGATCACATTGATCCGGCGGATCAGCTCGAGACCATCAATCTGTGGCATCCGCAGATCGCAGATGATCACGTCGGGCCGTTCGCGCTCGAACACCTCCAGCCCTTGCAGCCCGTTTCCGGCCTGCAGGACCTGGAAACCGCTGTCGTCGAGATAGGCTGCAAGGCTTGCCCGTACTACCTCGTCATCATCGATAAGCAGCAGCTTGGCGCTGGTTTTATGCATGGGCCATCCAGGCAAACGACGCCGGAGAGAAATTGTATTTGGCGCCCGGCATCAGGAGAAACACCTGTACTCGGACGATTTACGGCGCAGACGGTACTCCCATCCGCCAGGCGATTCAAGCGACCAGCCAATTGTCGCAACGCGCCTTTACACCTCAAATCGGCGAGGGTTATAAGTCCCTCGGGAGCACGTTATAAAAGAAGAGGATTGGGTTCATGAGCCAGAATGATCGTGCCTACAGCGAGAAACGTGACTTCATCCGCATGCGCTTGGAAGCTCCGGTCACCCTCCACCACGCAGGCAGGGAGATCCAGGCCCAGTGCCTCGACCTTTCCAGCACCGGCATGCAGGTCGAGGCGGAATGCGAGTTATCCATGGGTGACCGGCTGAAGGTCCACATTCCATCCGAGCACAGCGAGCTGAAGGGACTTGAGGCTGACGCAGAGGTGGTTCGCCTGACGCCACTCGACAATGGCCGGACCTCCATAGGCCTGGCGATACTGTCGATGAGTTGAAAATCAGAAAGGCGGCCAAGGCCGCCTTTCTGATTTTCCGGGTGGTGGATCAGAAGTCGTCCACCACCTCGCCGTCCTTCACACGGAATTCGCGATTCTGCAGGTACGCGTTGCGAATGAAGATGTACTTGTCGCCAGTGACCATTTTCTCCGCCGACAACAGGCTCGCACGAGTATCGATCACATTGATCGCACGGGTGACATTGCGGGTCGGCACATGATCGATATAGGGATATGGGCCAAGGTAACCATCGGGAATCTTCGCCGGAGCATCGCGCAGGCTGCTCGGACCGAGAAGCGGAATGACCAGGTACGGACCACTTCCCACCCCCCAGACTCCCAGGGTCTGGCCAAAGTCCTCGTCGTTACGCTGCAGCCCCATCTCGCTGGCCACGTCGAAGAAACCGAGCAAGCCGAAGGTGGTATTGAAGATCAGGCGGCTACCGTCAACCCCAGCGTCATGCACCTTACCCTGCAGCAGATCATTAGCCAGGTTGCCGACGTCGCCGATATTGCGAAACACGTTATGTACACCGTCCTCAAGGAACTGCGGAGTCACCGCCTGGTAGCCCTTGGCAACGGGCTTCAGCGCATAGGTGTCTACCGCGTCATTGAAACGGAAGATCGGCCGATTGAAGCCCTCCCAGGGATCATCTTCCGCGGCACTTGCCGCCAGCGGCAATACCGCCAGTGCAGCGCACGCGCACAACCGGCCCAGACGATCGATCCAGCTTGCACCGATCATTCGCATTTGCAGTCTCCCCATCGCATCAGTAGTGTGGCGGCCCGAGGCCAACCGGAATCCCTGTAGGCCACGCAGTATAAACCTCGCCGCCCCGCAAGGCAGCAGCATAGCGGACTCCAGCATGCCGGATAAACGCCTGCTCCATACCGCCCGTATCGCAGTTCGCTGGAGCGACATGGACAACTATGGCCACGTCAACAACACCGTCTACCTGGAATACGTCCAGGAGGCGCGCGTGGAGTGGTTTGCTCAAGCGGGCATTAACATTGATCACGCCCCGCAGGGCCCGGTCGTGCTGCAGACAACACATACCTACCTGAAACCAGTGATCCACCCCGCCACCGTGGTGATCGAACTCTACGCGGGGCCCGTCGGCCGCAGTAGCTTGGTGGTCGAACACCGCCTGAGCACCGAGGAAGATCCTCTACGCTGCTACGGCGAAGGTCACTGCAAACTCGTCTGGATCGACCATGCCAACGGTGCTTCTGTAGCGGTTCCAGACGATCTGCGCAAACTGATGAACACTTAGACAGTCACGGGAACGTCACAGGCACTCGCTACCCTGCCCCGAACGCTTCGGGGAAACGATCTATGCCTGAGACTCAGTTCAACGCCTTGCTGTTCGGCATGACCGGCTGCCTGGTCGACCACGGTGCCCGCACACTGCCAATCGCCCTGCAGCATGCACAGCTTTCGCAGCGACCACGCGATCTAACGTGTCCGAAACTTCAGGACAGCCTGCTCGCCAGCGCCGATGAGCGAGCCGAAGCGCTCCCCGGCGTTCAAGAGTTACTGCACGACCTGCACCAACGGGGCCTGCCGTACGCGGCCTTACATGACCTGCCCACCGAGGTGGCACAGCAACTAGCAATCGCCCTGCCCCAGCCGATCACGCTCTCCGGCATCGGAAAGTCCCGTCCCTGGCCTGCCCCAGACAGCATCTGGCAGTCTCTGGCACTTCTGGAAGTCGAACGACTGGAAGGCTGCGTGCTGATCGCAAGCGACCCCCACCTCCTCCTGGCGGGATTGAACGCCGGCCTCTGGTGCATCGGCCTCGCCACCTGCGGCCCCCTGTGCGGGCTGGCTCTGGCGGACTGGCAGGCTCTAAACTCGAGTGAACGGGAAAAGCTCCGGGCCCTCGCTACTTTGGAGCTGTACCGGCTCGGCGCTCACTCGGTCATCGACCATCCCGGGGAGCTGCCAGCATGCCTTCTGGATCTGGCAGCACGGCGTGGCAAAGGCGAAAAACCCTGACACCCAAAACCTGCCCTGGATCAGGCAGCCGTCGGTTGACTGGATTAACCTACAGCTAAATGCAGCGAACCCGTACCGAAAGGTCGGGTCCACTCTGCGGTAGCCACGAAGGAGACAATCATGTCCGCACGCCTGCAGCAACACTTCCAGCAACTGCGCGAAGAGCTCGCCGCCGATGGCCCGCTGGACGCGGATGATCGAGTCGCACTGCTCGAGCTGATGCAGGAAATCGACTTGAAGCTGGCCAAGGAGCTAGCCAGCGACCCCGACGCCACCCTTGTCGACGGGGTCAACCTGGCCGTCGAACGCTTCGAAAGTCAACATCCCACACTGACCGGCACGTTACGCAACATACTGCAGAGCCTGGCTAATATGGGGATCTGACCCCTAAATGCAAAAAACGCCTTATCGCGTATCAAGCGATAAGGCGTTTTTTCTTTCGACTTCCACACCTTTATGCAGCCCGGCACCACATAGCATGCCGGAACCAAAAGGATAGATGATCAGTCTTCGCGATAACGGCGCAGCTTCAGGGCCTTGCCGGCGACACGGGTGTCCTTGAGCTTGCTCAGCAGGCGCTCGAGGCCGTCTTCCGGCAGTTCGATCAGGCTGAAGGTCTCGCGAATCTGGATACGACCGATGGCATCGCGCTGCAGGCCACCCTCGTTGAGGATGGCGCCCAGCAGGTTCTTCGCGGCGATACCGTCACGCGCACCCAGGGCAGTACGGCAGCGGGCCTTGCCCTCGCTCGGTGCGGCCATCGGGCGGCGCTCACGCACTTCGCCACGATCACCACGGTCGTACGAGCGCTCGGGACGATCGCCGTCACGCTCGCGACGCTCACGCGGGGCACCAACGCTCGGCACCAGCGGCTGCTCGCGCTCGACGCTGGCCAGATCCAGAGCCTGTCCACCGGTAGCCTTCTTCAGCAGAGCCGCGGCCAGGGCACGCGGGCTGCAGCCGATGTCGGCGATCAGACGATCCAGCAGAGCGCCATGGCTGGCTTCGGCATCCGCAACCAACGGGGTGATGCCGGTGGTCAGCTTCTTGATACGGGCGTCCAGCACCTGCTGCGCATTGGGCAGCTTCACCTCGCCGACCTTCTGCCCGGTGACGCGCTCGATCACCTGCAGCATGCGGCGCTCGCGCGGAGTCACCAGTAGCAGGGCACGACCTTCGCGACCGGCGCGGCCGGTACGGCCGATGCGGTGTACGTAGGACTCCGGGTCGTACGGCATGTCGACGTTGAGCACGTGAGTGATGCGCGGTACGTCGATACCACGGGCCGCCACGTCGGTGGCGACCACAATGTCCAGGCGGCCGTCTTTTAGCGATTCGATCACACGCTCACGCTGGTTCTGGGCAATGTCGCCGTTCAGCGCGGCGGCCTTGTAGCCCTTGGCTTCCAGGGCACCGGCCAGGTCCAGGGTGGCCTGCTTGGTACGCACGAAGGCGATCAGGGCGTCGAAGTCCTCGACTTCCAGCAGGCGGGTCACGGCATTGACCTTCTGATCGGCATGGATCATCAGGTGCGCCTGCTCGATGCGCGACACGGTCTGGGTCTTGGCGGCGATTTTGACGTGCTTGGGCTCGCGCAGGTGCTTCTCGGCGATCTCGCGGATCGAGTGCGGCAGGGTCGCGGAGAACAGCACGCTCTGGCGGGTGGCCGGCATGGCCTGGAAGATCACTTCCAGGTCATCCATGAAACCGAGCTTGAGCATTTCGTCGGCTTCGTCCAGCACCAGATGGCGGATGGTCGACAGCAGTTGGTCGTTGCGGCTCAGGTGGTCGACCAGGCGGCCCGGGGTGGCCACGATGATCTGCGCACCCATGCGCAGGGACTTCAGCTGCGGGCCCATCGGCGCGCCGCCGTACACGGCCACGACATTCACGCCGGGCATCTGCTTGGAATAGGTCTCGAACGCGGTGGCCACCTGCAGGGCCAGCTCGCGGGTCGGCGCCAGAATCAGCGCCTGTGGCTCGCGCTTGGCCGGGTCGATCTTGGACAGGATCGGCAGGGCGAAGGCGGCGGTTTTGCCAGTGCCGGTCTGGGCCTGGCCGATCATGTCGTGGCCGGCCAGGATCATCGGGATCGCCTGGGCTTGAATGGGGGACGGCTCTTCGTAACCGACTGCGGTCAGTGCAGCGAGAATGGAAGGATGAAGGCCGAGATCGGCAAAGGTGCCGGTTTCCTGGGTCATGGGTCTGCCTCGAAAGTGCATCCGCAAAGACCCGAGTGGCAAAGGCTGCACGTGCCATGAAGGACCTTGTGGGTCAACCTGGCAGCCCTGCGATGGGGATTTGCGAAGACGTGATTGAAGTGAGATCAAGGATAGTCCGCAGCAGCGGACAAGCAGCGAAGCAGCGCTTCGGGAATGCATCACCTGAACTCGGCCGTTTTGGCCGGGCGCGAATCATACAGGAAAAAGATGGCTGCGGGTCGTGAATTTGCACCAGCCGGTCGAACGGTTCGTCAACTGGCCGGGCGCAGGACGTCCAGCAGTGACTGTAGGGAATAACCCAGACGCGGCTTGAGCGCCTCGGCGCGAGCGCCCAAACCGTCAAGGTCGAGAGGCTGATCGAGATCGGCGGGCACCAACAGGGTGACATTACCCTCCTTCACCGGAATCTCCCAGTAATGACGGTGGAACAGCCCACGCAGCAGTGCAGCGCCGAGCGGACGACCATCATCGGTGCCCCACTGGTTGATCACCAGCCAACCGCCGGGGTTGAGCTTCTTCTGGCAGTTCTCCAGAAAGCGCCAGGCAAGATGACCGGGCGCCGGGCCGGTATCGGTATACAGATCGACGAAGATCAGGTCGGCAGTCTCGGCGCTATCGAGCAGCTCCAAGGCATCGCCGATGCGTATGGTCAGCCGCGGATCATCATCCAGCCCCAGATACTGCATGGCCAGGCGCGGGACCTCGGGGCGCAGCTCGATAACTTCGACGTCATCCAAGGCCAGGAACTTCAGGCACGCCTGGGTCAGGGTGCCGCCACCCAGCCCCAGGAACAGCGCCGACTCTGGCGCCTCATGGCACAGCGCACCGATCAGCATGGCGCGGGTGTAGTCGTACTCCAGCCAGGCCGGGTCGCGGGTGTAAGTACAGCTCTGCTCGATGGCCTCGCCGAACTCAAGAAAGCGGTAGTCGCCCACTTCCAGCACGCGAACCACGCCCCAGTCGTCGCGCACCTCTTCCAGCAGAACCTCATCGCGCAGATCGCTCATTGGCCGAGCCCCTGGCGAAACTGACCAGGCGTGATACCGCTCCAGCGACGGAAGGCTTTGGCAAACGAACTCTCGTCGGAAAAACCGAGCCCCTCGGCCACCTCGGCCACCCTTGGTGATTCGCGCAGACGCTGCTCAGCCATCTGGTGCAGCACCTGGTCGCGCAGCAACTTGAAGCTGGTGCCCTCCTCGGCCAGCTTGCGGTTCAAGTGGCGACCACTCAGCTCCAGTTGCTCGGCGATGCGCTCCTTGCCCCAGCGCGGCTGGGCACGCAATTGCTGCTGCACACGCACTGCCAGGCTCTGGTTGCCGAGGCGTTCGAGCAGGCTGTCGGCCAGGCCGCGCAGGTGCTCGCGCATCAGCGCGTTGGCCTGGATCAACGGTGTGGCCAAGGCGGCACGGTCGAACACCAGGGCGTTGTCATCGGCATCGAAGCGCAACGGGCAACCCAGCAACTCGATGTAGCGCGCTTCGCCACCACGCGGCCCATGAGCGAAGTGCAGCTCCAACGGCTGAATACGCTCGCCGGTGATCCAGCGGCTCATGTGCAACAGGCTGGCCAGCACTGCCTCCACCCGCTCCTCGCGGCGCACCTGATAGAACGGCTGATAGACCAGGCGCAGCTGGTCGCCCTCCTGGCACGAAGAAAATTCGCCGCCATCGCCCACGATTGGGTAGTACTCCAGGAACGCCTCCAGCGCTTCCCCCAGGGTCTCGCAGCTCATCAGCAGCGCGCCAACCATATCCAGATGGCCCACCTGCAGGGCACTGCCCAGGCGAAGACCGATCAGCGGGTCCTGGGCAGCGGTACAGAAGGCTTCCCACAAGGCTTCCTGACGGGCCAGCGGAATGCGCACCTCCTGGCCCAGCTGGCGCAACTCGGCCGGCAGCGGCAGAGCCAGGCGCTCTGCGGCCTGAAGGATGGCCTGGGCGTAGTGGACGGTGACCGAAGGTGGGTTGCTCATGGAGTCCTGAATTAACCGGAAGAGGTCCTGATTGAGCCATTACGACGCTCAGGTGCCTGCATATGCTTGCGGAACAAAACTAGAAAGACAATGAGTTGCCTTGCATGCATGCCATCATCGGAGCCGGCCCTATGGGGCTGGCTGCTGCACGTCAGTTGCAGCGCCATGGTATCCCTTTCGTCGGCTTCGAACTGCACCACGACGTCGGCGGATTATGGGATATCGCCAATCCACACAGCACCGTCTACGAGTCGGCGCACCTGATCTCGTCCAAGGGCATGACCCAGTTCGACGAGTTCCCCATGGCCGAGGCGGTGCCGCCCTACCCGCACCATAGCCACGTTGGCCAGTACTTCCGCGACTACGCTGAGCGCTTCGGCCTGCGCCAGCACTACCAGTTCAGCACCCGCGTAGTGCGCCTGGAGCGCCTGTGTCGCGGCTGGCGACTGGTCAGCGAGCACAATGGTACCCAGCGCGAATGGCAGTTCGAGGGCATGCTGATCGCCAACGGCACCCTGCACACGCCCAACCAGCCGGCGCTGCCAGGCCAGTTCGACGGCGAACTGCTGCATGCCTCGGCCTACAAGAATGCCGAGATTTTCGCCGGCAAACGGGTGCTGGTGATCGGCTGCGGCAACTCGGCCTGCGACATTGCCGTGGACGCCGCACACCGCGCCAGGTCGGTCGACCTGTCGGTGCGCCGCGGCTATCACTTCCTGCCCAAGTTCATCCTCGGCAAGCCGACCGACACCTTTGGCGGTGCGGTGAAACTGCCGCGCCGGCTCAAGCAGCTGGTCGACGGTCTGCTGACCCGCGTTCTGGTCGGCAAGCCCTCGCAGTACGGCCTGCCCGATCCGGACTACCGACTGTACGAGTCGCACCCGGTGATGAACTCGCTGGTGCTCCACCATATCGGCCATGGCGATATCCAGCCGCGCGGCGACATTCGCGCGGTAGACGGCAAGCAGGTGACCTTCACCAATGGCGACGTTGCCGAGTACGACCTGATCCTGCAGGCCACCGGCTACAAGCTCGACTATCCCTTCATCGACCGTGCCGAGTTGAACTGGCCGGCGAGCGCAGACGCCCCTCAGCTCTACCTCAACGTGTTCCACCCGCAGCGCGACGACCTGTTCGTGCTCGGCATGGTCGAGGCCTCTGGCCTGGGCTGGCAGGGGCGTGCCGAACAGGCCGAGCTGGTTGCCCTGGCCATCGCCCAGCAACAACGAGGTACGGCGTCGGCACGGCATTTCCGCCAGCAGGTTGCCGAGCGCGCCGGGGAACGCCTGGATGGCGGCTACGCCTACCTCAAGCTGCCGCGCATGGCCTACTACGTGCACAAGACCAGTTATCGCACCGCACTCAAGGCTCATATCGCCGCGCTGCGTGCCGACCTAGCGCCCTCCGTCACCCAGCTACGGGAGCACGGCGATGCCCAGCGTCAATCTTGAGTTCTCGCCCTCGGCGATGATCGCCCTCAACGCCATCATCGCCCTGATGATGTTCGGCGTGTCCCTGGAGCTGCGTGCCGGCGACTTCAGCCGCATCCTGCGCGCCCCCAAGGCGCCGGTGATCGGCATGCTGGTGCAGTTCGTGCTGCTGCCGGCAGCCACCTGCGGCCTGACCCTGCTGCTGCCGATCGATCCGCAGCTGGCCCTGGGCATGATCCTGGTCGCCACCTGCCCCAGCGGCACCTTCTCCAACATCATGACTTGGCTGGCGCGCGGCAACGTCGCGGTGTCGGCCAGCGTCACCGCGGTGTCCAGCCTCACGGCCGGCATCTTCACCCCGCTCAACTTCGCCCTGTACGCCGGGCTCAACCCCAACACCCGCGCGCTGCTCACCGAGATCCATGTCGAGCCGCTGGACCTGCTGGCCATGGTGGTACTGGTGCTGATCCTGCCGATGCTCGCCGGCATGACCCTGGGCAAGCGCCGCCCGCTGATCGCGCGCAAGCTGGAGAAGCCGTTGCGGCACTTCTCCCTGCTGGTGCTGCTGGCCTTCGTCGGCGGCGCCTTCGTGAAGAACTTCGACCAGTTCATCGAGCACTTCCACCTGTTCTTCTGGCTGGTGGTCACCCTCAACGCCCTGGCCCTGGGCCTCGGCTACCTGTGCGCCAAGCTGTGGCGTCTGAATGACGCCGACGTGCGCGCGGTGACCCTGGAGAGCGGCATCCACAACTCGGCGCTGGGCATGGCGCTGATCTTCACCTTCTTCCCGCAGGCCGGCGGCATGCTGCTGATCGCCGCATTCTGGGGCTGCTGGCAACTGCTGGCGGGCCTCGCGCTGGCCCTGCTGTGGGCGCGGCGTACCCCGGCCGGCGCGGTCGCCGCCGAGGTGGCGCAATGAACGTCACTCTGATCACCGGCGCCGCCAGCGGTCTCGGCTGGGAGCTGGCCAAGGCCTGCCACGCCCGCGGCGACAGCCTACTGCTCACCGATATCGACGCCGCCGGCCTGGCCGCGCGGGTGGCCGAGCTGAACAGCGAGCGGGTCGAAGCCTTGTCCGGAGACATCACCGATCCGCTGCTGCACCGCCAGTTGGTCGACGCCTGCCGTACTGTCTTCGGCCGCCTCGACCTGCTGATCAACAATGCCGGCATCACCCATCGCTCACCGACCCTGCTGACCCGCCCCGAAGTGCTGCGCAAGGTGATGGCGGTGGACTACCACGCGCCGCTGGAGCTGACCCTGGCCGCCGCCGAGCTGCTGCGCGAGAGCCGTGGCCAGGTCGCTGCCATCGGCTCCATGGCCGGTTGGATGCCGGTGCTCGGCCGCGCCGGTTACTGCGCAGCGAAGAGTGCCCTGGCGCAGAGCTTCGAGGTGCTGCGCGCCGAGCTGGCGCAGGATGGTGTGGGCCTGCTGATGGTCTACCCGAGCTTCCTCGACACCCCCATCGACCGCAACGCCCTGGGCGCCGATGGCAAGCCCGCCGGCCACGCCCGCTCGACCCTGGGCAGCGTGCGCAGCGCAGGCTGGATGGCCGAGGAAATCCTCAAGGCCCTGCGCAGCGGCCGCGAGCGCCTGTTCCCCGACCGTGGCAGCTGGCTGGCCAGCCTGCTCTGGCGCATCGCCCCGGGCCTGTACTACCGGCAGATGAGCCGCCGCTTCGCCGGCGAGCTGCCGCCACCCGGCAGCCGCGCAGTGGTGTTGCAGGGCGAGCCGCAGCCGTGAGTGCCTCCTATGCCCTGGGCGCCTTCATTCTGCTCGCCTACACCCTGGAAGCCGTCACCGGCTTTGGCAGCATCGTTATCGCACTGTCGCTCGGTGCGCTGCTACTGCCCATCGAACAGCTGCTGCCAGTGCTGGTGCCACTGAACATCGGCATGACCGGCTACCTGGTGTGGCGCCACCGCGCGCAGATCGACCGCCGCCTGCTGCTTGGCACCATCCTGCCGGGCATGGTCGCCGGTACCGCGCTGGGCTACCTGCTGCTGCCGTATCTGGACGCGGCGCTGCTCAAGCGTGGCTTCGGCGTGCTGATCCTGTGGTTCGCCGGGCGCGAGCTGTGGCGCCTGCGCAACGCTACCGCGCTGCCGGTACGCCCGCAGTGGCTGACCCGTCTGCTCACCCTCGGCGCCGGCCTCAGCCATGGCCTGTTCGCCTCCGGCGGGCCGCTGCTTGTCTACGGCCTGGCTGGCACCACGCTGGACAAGGCGCGCTTTCGCGCCACCCTGGTCAGCGTCTGGTTCACCCTGAACAGCCTGCTGACCGCCGCCTTCCTGATCGACGGCCGCCTGCAACCAGCCCTGCCTCAGGTGCTGGCCTACGCCCCGCTGCTGCTGGTCGGCCTATGGCTGGGCGAACACCTGCATAGGCGCTTCGACGAACGCCACTTCCGCATCTCCATCTACGCCCTGCTGCTGGTCACCGGCACGCTGCTGTTGGTAGGCCCTTGAAAAACGTTAGCGAGGTAGCCAGCGCAAGGCAAAAGCAGGCGAAAAGGCGGAGTTTACGAGCTGTAAATGAGCACTTTGAGCCTGCTTTTAACGCCGCGATGGCAACGCAGGTAGTTTTTCAACGGCCTACAGCCCCCTGGAGCCTGGTATGAGCTACGACATCATCATCAAGAACGGCCTGTACTTCGACGGCAGCGGCGCGCCGGGCGTGCCGCGCCATATCGGCATCCGCAATGGCAAGGTCGACGCGGTCAGCATCAGTCCGCTGGATGAAAGTGGCGCCGAGGTGCTCGACGCCGCCGGCAAGTGGGTCACCCCAGGCTTCCTGGAAATCCACTCGCACTACGACGCCGAGGTGATCGCCGCGCCGGCGCTCAAAGAATCCGTGCGCCACGGTGTGACCAGCGTGACCATCGGCTCCTGCTCGATCAGCATGGTGCTGGCCGATGCCGAGGACTGCTCGGACCTGTTCACTCGTGTCGAGGCCGTGCCGCGCGAATACGTGCTGCCGATCCTGCAGGAGAAGAAGACCTGGCGCGATGCCGCCGGTTACCGCGCCTTCTACGACCAGCTGGCGCTGGGCCCCAACGTCAGCTCCTTCCTCGGCCACTCCGAGCTACGCGTGGCGGTGATGGGCCTGGAGCGCGCCACCAGCAACGTGGTGCCGACCGAGGCCGAACTGCAGCGCATGGAACAACTGCTGGAAGAGGCGCTGGACGCCGGCTGCATCGGCCTGTCGGTGATGACCACGCGCCTGGACAAGATGGACGGCGACCGCGCCTGGTCCAGCCCACTGCCCTCGACCTTTGCCAGTTGGAAGGAATTCTCCCGCCTGTTCGCCATCCTCCGTCGCCGTGGCGCGGTGATGCAGGGCGCGCCCAACGCGGTGACCAAGGTCAACGTGTTCGCCTTCCTCTGGCAGGCCCACGGCTGGTTCCGCACCCCGTTGAAGTGCTCGATGCTCACCGCCCTGGATCTCAAGTCGCAGCCGCTGCTGCACCGTTTCACCCGTTTCTCCGGCTGGTTGGCGAACAAGGTGCTGCGCGGCAACTTCCGCTGGCAGACCCTGCCGGCACCGTTCACCCTACGCCTGGAAGGGCTCAACGTGAACGCCTTCGAGGAGTTCGGCGCCGGCGAGATCCTGCGCAACATCAAGGACCCGGACGAGCTGTACGCCAAGGTACTGGAGCCGGAGTTCCGCGCCCTGTTCAAGAAGCAGGTCAAGGCCGTGCTGACCAAGGGCCTGTGGCACCGCGACTTCTCCGACTGCTGGGTGACCGAGTGCCCGGACGCAACAATGGTCGGCAAGAACTTCAAGCAGCTCGGCCAGGCCCGTGGCCTGGACGCGGTGGACGCCTACTTCGAGCTGGCCTGCCAGTACCGCGAGGCGCTGAAGTGGACCACCTGCTACGGCAACCAGCGCCTGCCGGTAATGCACAAACTGCTGTCCAGCCCCTGGACCCAGCCGGGCTTCGCCGACTCCGGCGCGCACCTGCGCTCCATTGCCCAGTACAACTTCCCGCTGCGCTTCCTCAAGTACGTGCGTGACGCCCAGATCGCCGGCACCCCGTTCATGGAACTGGGCCAGGCGGTGCGCCGCTGCAGTGGCGAGCTGGCCGACTTCATCGGCGTCGACGCCGGCTATATCCGCGTCGGCGACCGCGCCGACCTGGTCATCGTCAATCCCGCCGGGCTGACCGATGAGCTGGACGACATGAGCGAGGCACCGATGGAAGTGCTCGGCCTGGTGCGGGTGGTCAAACGCAACGACGCCGCAGTGGACGCCACCCTGATCAACGGCCGCATCGCCTACCGGCGCGATCAGGAATTCCCGGACGATCTGGGCAAGGCCCAGGGCTACGGGCGCTTCCTGCAAGGCCGCGATGTACAGCCACGCACGGCGCCGGTACGCGGCTTCCAGCCGGCGACCGCCTGAAGATTCATCCCTCGCCTCCCCCATCGGTGAGGGTTCGATAGAGGGCTAGCCCTCGATAGATCAGGCGCCAGCAAGAGCGCCGCGTCCCGGCCCAGCCGGGGCGACGCCAGCGGCCATCCCAGCCGTGTATTCGGGATGCCGCTGGCGTCGTTACGTATCCGCTGGGGTCACCCTGTCGGCAGCCAAGTATTCGTTGGCAGGCTGACCTCTGCGGATGCTCCGTCCTCAATGCATCCGCTCAATCACAGCTATCGGCTGACCTGCCGCGTCCTGCGGGGTTAACATGCCGGCAACCGATTAGCCGCGAGAAGTCCGATGCACGCCTGGAGCCCCGAAAGCTGGAGAAAGCACCCCATCCAGCAGCAACCCGAATACCCCGATGCCGCCCACCTGGCCCGCGTGGAGCAGACCCTGGCCGGCTACCCGCCGCTGGTGTTCGCCGGCGAGGCCCGTGAGCTGCGCCGCCAGTTCGCCGAGGTCACCCAGGGTCGTGCCTTCCTGCTGCAGGGCGGCGACTGCGCCGAGAGCTTCGCCGAATTCAGCGCGGCGAAGATCCGCGACACCTTCAAGGTGATGCTGCAGATGGCCATCGTCATGACCTTCGCCGCCGGCTGCCCGGTAGTAAAGGTTGGGCGGATGGCCGGCCAGTTCGCCAAGCCGCGCTCTTCCGGCAGCGAGACCGTCGATGGCGTGACCCTGCCGGCCTATCGCGGCGACATCGTCAACGGCATCGGCTTTGACGCCGTTAGCCGCGTGCCGGACCCGGACCGCCTGCTGCAGGCCTACCACCAGGCCACCGCCAGCCTCAACCTGCTGCGCGCCTTCGCCCAGGGCGGCTTCGCCGACGTGCACCAGGTGCACCAGTGGAACCTGGACTTTATCGCCAATTCCGCCCTGAGCGAGAAGTACCACCAGTTGGCCAACCGTATCGACGAGACCCTCGCCTTTATGCGCGCGGTTGGCATGGACAGTGCGCCGCAGCTGCGCGAAGTCAGCTTCTTTACTGCCCACGAGGCGCTGCTGCTGAACTACGAGCAGGCCTTCGTGCGCCAGGACAGCCTTACCGGGCGCTGGTACGACTGCTCCGCGCACATGCTGTGGATCGGCGACCGCACCCGCCAGCTGGACGGCGCCCACGTCGAGTTCATGCGCGGCATCGAGAACCCCATCGGGGTCAAGGTCGGCCCGAGCATGGACCCGGACGAGCTGATCCGCCTGATCGACGTGCTCAACCCGGACAACGATCCGGGCCGCCTCAACCTGATCGTGCGCATGGGCGCCGAAAAGGTCGAAGCCAACTTCCCGCGCCTGCTGCGCAAGGTGAAGGAGGAAGGTCGCCAGGTGCTGTGGAGTTCCGACCCCATGCACGGCAACACCATCAAGGCCTCCAGCGGCTACAAGACTCGCGACTTCGCGCAGATCCTCTCCGAGGTGAAGCAGTTCTTCCAGGTGCACCGCGCCGAGGGTACCCACGCCGGCGGCATCCACATCGAGATGACCGGGCAGAACGTCACCGAGTGCATCGGCGGTTCGCGACCGATCACCGAAGACGGCCTGTCGGACCGATACCATACCCACTGCGACCCACGCATGAACGCCGACCAGTCGCTGGAGCTGGCCTTCATGATCGCCGAGACGCTGAAACAGGCGCGCAGGTAATAAGCGGGCGGCATGAGCAGAGGTGATCGATCCACTGCTCGCTCCCCCCAGGAGCCATCATGGCCTTCGCCCTCTATATAGACGGTCACCTTCGGCGATCCGAGCCAAGCGAGCCTCGCCTGCCTTGGTGGAGTTTCACCAAGACAGTGCTCGCGGCGGCGGCACTCTCGCTGGTGGATGACCGACGTATGGGACTGGACGAGCTGGTTCCTGAGGGCCCCTTCACGCTGCGCCAGCTATTAGGTCACGAGGCCGGCCTGGCCGATTATGACGAACTGACCGACTACCATGCCGCCGTCGCCCGTGGCGATGACGCCTGGCCTGCAGAGGAGATGCTGCAGCGCGTCGACGCAACCCGACTGCGCTATCCACCCGGAGAGGGCTGGCGCTACTCGAACGTCGGCTACCTGTATATATGCCGTCTGATCGAGCGCGCGTCGGGCCTTCCACTCGCCCATGCGCTGGACCAGCGAGTGTTCAAGCCTCTCGGGCTGACGGATGTCGCGCTCGTCCGTGAGCGTACCGACCTACCAGGAATGACCGGATACGACACGGCCTGGGTCTATCACGGCCTGCTCGTCGGCCCCATCGGCCAGGCAGCCCTGCTGCTTGATCGCTTGCTGAGCGGGCATCTGCTTTCCGAGGGGATGCTTGCGCAGATGCGCTGCGCAAGAGTCCTCGGCGGCCCCATCGCCGGCACCCCATGGCAGGTTCCTGGATACGGACTCGGGCTGATGCAGGGTGAGGTGGCGGGCGGATTGTTGCTGGCCGGCCACACCGGATCAGGGCCGGGAAGTAGTGTCGCGGTGTACGGCGCTACCGACGGCATCCGACGAGCCACCTGCGCCGTTTTCCGCAGAGGAGGACAAGCGGCCGCCACCGAGGCGGAGACCGTAGGACATCTTTCGGAAAGCCTGGGCTTGCCACCACGGAGTCATTGACAGACCGAGGAGTGCGAATCGCTTCACGTCCTCAGCAGGCCATATCGCCGACAATGACTGGCCGGCCGGATGCCGACGCCTCTCGGCCAACTCAATACGCCAAAGTGTAAGGACGATGCTATGAAGCTGCAGTACTCCCTTTCTGCTCTCGCGCTTGCCACCCTGCTTTCGGGTTGCCAGAACATGAGCACAGACGCCATGCTGAACACCGGCCTGCAAGCCTTCCAGGCAGCGACCCTCAGCGATGCCGACGTCAAGGCAATGGCCGACGACGCCTGTGCACAAATGGACTCGGAAGCGAAGATCGCTCCAGCCAGCAGCAAATACAGCCAGCGCCTGAAGAAGATCTCCACCAACCTCGGCAGCGATGCCGGCGGCACTCCGGTCAACTACAAGGTCTACCTCACCGACGACGTCAACGCCTGGGCCATGGCCAATGGTTGTGTACGCGTGTACAGCGGCCTGATGGACCTGATGAACGACAACGAAGTAGAAGGCGTACTGGGCCACGAGATGGGCCACGTTGCCCTTGGCCACAGCAAGAAGGCGATGCAGACTGCCTACGCCGCATCCGTTGCCCGTGGTGCAGCAGCCTCGTCCGGCAATGGCGCTGTCGCTGCCCTGTCGAGCTCGCAGCTCGGTGAGCTGGGTGAAGCCCTGGTCAACGCCCAGTTCTCGCAATCCCAGGAAAGCGATGCCGATGACTTCTCCTTCGACCTGCTGAAAAAGCGTGGTATTCCGCTGAACGGCCTGGCCAGCGCCTTCGACAAGCTCGCCAAACTGGGCGGCGGCGACAGCAGCATGTTCGACTCGCACCCGGGCTCAGCCGATCGCGCTGCCCACATCCGTCAGCGTATCGCCTCCGGCAAATAAGTGCCCCACCCGCTCGTGCCCTGGCGCGAGCGGGTCCCCAGGCGCATCGTCTGCTCCCTCTCCCTTCCGCACTGCCAAGCTACCTCAACTACCTACCCGTCGAGCGTGGCGACGAAAACATCGTCTCCATGGGTGTATGTACACCGCCCCCACGTCAGATTGTGCGGGCCTGCGCCTAGACGACCTAGCGGCCTCACGAAGCAGCATCCACATCGCCTCTAGAAATCGCCGACACGTCGCATTCGGTCGAGCGCCGTGAGAGAACTGCTTCTCGATTACCTAGCTACCGTCGCGTTGATCCAGAGCAATACCGCCGCCCCGTCATCCCCTAGGATGACCGGCAGAAAAAGAGCCGGAAACGAAACGTCGTCCCAGAACGGCGGCCCCAGGAGCGTCCGCCAGGGAGGGTGGACTACTCATGCTAGGCGTGCGAACTCCGAAAACATCCACAGGAGGTTTGCATGAGCATCACATCGTCCGCCATCTGCTCCGCCGCCGATGCCCTGCAGGGGCTGGTTGGATACAACGCAAAGAGTGGCTATCACATTGTCCGCTTCAGCGAGGACTCCTTCGGCCTCGACGTGCCCGAGGACACCATCCAGCCATGTGCCGAGTTCGTCTGGCAGCCCCTCAAGGGAGAGCTGATGACCCTCAGCCGCGAACGCCTCGGCCTTCTGCTGGAGCAACGCATCGACGAGCGCCTGAATATCTCCGAACCACTGCGTGTCTATCTCCACCGCAGCGACCTGCCAGAGATCATCGCCGAGCGCCGAAAGGCTTGAGAATCGGCGAAGCGGCTCAGGGCTGGCATAATCCACTCCTCACGATGAGTTTCATGATTCGAAGGATTGCAATCGATGCCATTGTGGCGCCTGCCCTGGCTGCTGCCTCTGCTGCTGATGGCGCTTCCCTGCCCGGCAGCCCAGGAACTGGTCCGTTACCCTCGCGCAATGCCGGGCGGCGACTTCCGTCCGACCTATCCGCTTGCGCAGCTGCAGCTCGCACTGGACAAGGCTGGCAGCGACGCGCGCATCGTTCCGTCCGACCATTACATGGAACAGGATCGGGCCCTGCTCAACCTCGAGCAGGGCAAAGCAGTGGACGTGGTATGGACAATGACCAGCCGCGAACGCGAACAACGCCTGCTGCCCGTACGCATTCCGCTGGATAGGGGCCTGTACGGCTGGCGTGTAGCCCTGGTGCGTGCCGACAATCAGCATCTGCTGGCGAATGTCCGCGACCTATCCGACCTGACGCGCTGGCGTGCCGGCCAGGGACATGACTGGCCCGATACAAGCATCCTGCGTAGCCATGGCCTGAGGGTGGAGGTCAGCTCCAGCTACGAGAGCCTGTTCCTGATGCTGCGCGCCGGTCGCTTCGACTACTTCCCCCGTGCGGTGCTGGAGGTACGCGGCGAGCTGCAGCACTCCGGCGGGAACGACCTGACGCTGGATGAGCACCTGGCTCTGCGCTACCCCACCGCCCTGTACTTCTTTTTCTCGCCCGACAATCCGCAACTGGCGGAAACGGTACGTCGGGGATTGGAAGTAGCGCTGGCGGACGGCTCCTTCGAGCAGCTCTTCCAGCAATACCACGGCGCAGACCTGCACGCCGCGCAGATGGATAGGCGACGAATTATCGAGATAAGCAACCCACTACTGCCAGAGGAGACGCCGCTGCAGCGCACCGAGCTGTGGTACCACCCCTGAATCAGTCGCGAGGCAGGTTACCCTTCAGCGCATTGCGACTATGGGCGCCGAAGTGTCGGAACAGCTCGACCAGCAGGTGTTCCAGGGCGGGATCGGGTGTCGCCGGCTTGAGGGCGTTGCCCTCGCTGAATCCCATAGATGCCTTGCCCTGCTGCGTCGAGGCGCGTGCCATCCACTCCCCGATCAGCGCATCGAAATCATCGGCACGGGCATAGGATTCCGCCGCCACTACCTCAGCCGCGTAGTCCGAGTCGAACGTCGGGTAGTCTCCATCCGTTTCGCTTGCCGCATAGGCCCGCAACAGAGGATGGTCAACCTGGCCCTCATTTAGCAGCATCTGCATCCGGTCGAACTGATATTGCTCGATGGCCGTGTGCCGATCGGCAACGCGCTGAATGGCAGCCTGACGATCCTCCGGATAACCGGCCTGCGCCTTGGCGGCGATCAGCACCATGCCGGCGGCGCTCACTCCGGGCAGCACGCTAGCATGATAGGGCTGGGTAAGGTCCTGCAGGTAATGCATGGTCCAGCCCAGGAAGCGATAGCCCCAGTAAGGATGACCGCTGGCGAACGCCAGGCGAGCCAGGCCACTGTACTGGTAGACGCGCCAGTGGGGCAGCGTTTGACCCAGGTAGGGAGCCGCCGCGAAGATCAGAGCCGGCTCGTGGTAGTAACCGATATGAAATGGGGCTTGCGAGGAATACTCGAAGCGGGCATCACCGAATGGCTGCGGGCCGAAGTTGTAGCGTTGCCCTGCCGCTCCCGGATTGTCACTGAACAGATTGATGTCATGACCGTAGTCCGGCTCGTCCGCCGCGCTGGTCAGCACCTGCAGCGCCTGGACCTTTTCCCCGGACTGCAGCGCCAAATAGCGCCAATGCGTCCAAGGGCCGACCTTGTGAAACACCAGAACATCCTCCCCCTTCAGCAAAGGCCGGCCACCCGCCTCCTGCCCCGGCAGCTGCTGAATGAAACTGGCTAGCTTGATCTCCGGGTTGATACGCAATGCTTCGAGAAAAGCCTCTCGGCGGTCCTCCTTGGCATCGGCCCGCCAGCGCAGATCGTCGGGGCGCGGCGGATAATAGGAGAAATGCTCCCGCGCATGGCGCTCCTGCTCATCCAGCAGTTGTTCGATGGCAACCGCCTGGTCCTCGAGGAAGGCTTCCAGCGGCTCCACCACTATCTCCTCACGCAGCTCCGGCTGCTCTTGCAGGGAAAGCAGGCTACCCAGCGAGTGGTTGGACCAGGCCAGAGCATGGGGGGACAGGCCGCAGGCCAGGGCAGCCGCGAACAACAGGGCAATGGGCTTCACGAACACTCCAATGTCAGTATTTTTGGACCAAGGCTACCTGCCGACCCACCGTGAGGCACTGTCAGGGCGCGCCAACCCTACTCACCGATCGGGCTTCAATAGTCGGCGTAACTGCGCTCGATCTCGCGATACAGGCCATTCTCTCGAATGATGGCAAGGCCCCGATTGAAGCCCTCGGCCTGCTCCGGCAGACGGAAGCCGACGCTGTAGGCCGTCGGAGGAAACAGCATGTACTGTGTGACCGGTTGGGTCGTATCGACCTGCTCGGCTACCTCGCGATTGAAGTAGCGCAAGATGCGTGGATCCCCCACGGCAACCTCGACGCGACCGCTATACAGCAAGCGGTTGCGATTGATCTGCTGCGCCTCCTCGCGATATCGAGGATTGGCCTCGGCCATGGCCTGGAACTCCGGCCCCAGAAGATACCGGGCTCGTTGGAACGCACTGACGGAGTACCGCCCCAGCTCGGCAATATCGGTGATGCGGTAACCGCGCGAGGACAATGCCAAGGCGACGTTCTGGCAATGAATGTAGGGTTCCGAGTAATGGGCCTGTACGCCGCTGAAGGTATTGGTGGTCGCGATTCCATCTAGCTCGCCACGCACGATGGCGAGATGCAGCCGCTCCATGGGAGCGAATCGCGCATCCAGCTGATATCCGGCCGCTTGCACCGCCGCTGCGACGATGTCGTACTCCAGTCCGCGCTTCTCGTTCTCGAATACATAAGGTGGCTTGTGGGTGCCGAAGCCGATGCGCAGGGGCTCCGCCATCACGACGGGCGCCAGCAGTAGCCACAACCATGGCCAGACACGTGAAAGCATGCGGTTTCACCTCGATGATTGGGTCTAGCATAGGGCCTGGCTGGCAGAGGGCGCCATCACCCGCGCATATGCACGGCGATTCATCCCACAGCAGCGTCTTGGGTCTAGACTCAGCGCTCTCAGCTGACGGAGAACTGCCATGCTCAAAGCCGAATACCAACACCGCGGCAAGGTGCCGCAAGACGTGATCGAAGCGGTCAAGCTGGAACTACCGCCGCTGGCCGCTGGCCAGGCACTGATCAAGGTGCTGGCTGCGCCGATCAACCCCTCCGATGTGCTTACCCTGACTGGCGAATACGGCATGCTGCCGCCTCTGCCGGCCATTGGCGGCAACGAAGGTGTCGGCCGCGTCGAGCAACTGGGCGAAGGCGTGAGCAACGTCAAGGTCGGCCAGACCGTGCTGCTGCCGGTCGGCTGTGGCACCTGGGTGACCCACCTGCACGCCCCCGCCGCCAAGCTGATCCCGCTGCCAGACACTGATCCGCAGCAGCTGGCGATGATGACCATCAACCCGCCGACCGCCTCCCTGCTGCTCAGCCAGTTCGTCGACCTGCAACCGGGTGACTGGGTGATCCAGAACGCCGCCAACTCCGGAGTGGGCGGCTATCTGATCCAGCTGGCCAAGCTGCGCGGTTTCAAGACCATCAATGTAGTGCGCCGTGAGGCGGCCGTGGCCGGTCTGCAGGCCGAGGGTGGCGACGTGGTGCTGGTCGACGGCCCCGACCTGCACAAGCGCGTGCGCGAAGCCACCGGCGGCGCCAACGTGATGCTCGGTATCGACGCGGTCGGTGGCAAGGCCACCGACCATGTCGCGGCCTGCCTGAGCGAGGGCGGTACTCTGGTGAACTACGGCCTGATGAGCGGCGAGCCGTGCCAGGTGTCGGCCTCCTCCTTCGTCTTCCGCGATGTGACCCTGCGCGGCTTCTGGCTGGCCAAGTGGTTCCAGAAGGCCACCCCGGCCGAACAGATGAAGGTGTTCGGCGAGCTGACCCAGCTGATCGCCACCGGCAAGCTCAAGGCGCGCATCGCCGCCACCTACAACGTCAGCCAGATCAAGGAAGCGATCGCCGCGGCCGCCAGCGGCGAGCGCGATGGCAAAATCCTGATCGTGCCCTGATCGTTACCGGTATGAAAAAGGGGCCCTCTGGGCCCCTTTTCGTTTCACTCCGCCGCTGGCTTCTTGCGCTTCAGCGGGGCCATGCCGTCCTGGCTGACCAGCCCTGACGGCGCCGCCTTGGGCGCATTGGGGCGGCGCTTGGGCGCGGTCTTGCTGGCCGATTTCTTGGCACCGTCCTTCTTGTCGGTCTTTTTCTTCTTGACGCCGACCGCCTTGCCGGACGCCTTGACGTTCTTCGGGCCCTGGTAGCTACCCTTGAGCTCCTTGATAGTACGGCGCTCGAAACGCTGCTTGAGGTAGCGCTCGATGCTCGACATCAGATTCCAGTCGTTATGGCAGATCAGCGATACCGCCAGCCCGTCCGCGCCAGCACGGCCGGTACGACCGATGCGGTGCACGTACTCGTCGCCGGAACGCGGCATGTCGAAGTTGATCACCAGGTCCAGGCCGTCGATATCCAGGCCTCGCGCCGCCACGTCGGTGGCCACCAGCACCTTGCTACCGCCCTGCTTGAGGCGGTCGATAGCCTGCTTGCGGTCCTTCTGGTCCTTGTCACCATGCAGTACGAAGGCCTTGTAGTCCGCCGCTACCAGATGGCCGTAGAGGCGGTCGGCTTGCACCCGGGTATTGGTGAAGACGATGGCCTTGCGGTAGGTCTCGTTGGTCAGCAGCCAGTGCACCAGGCGTTCTTTGTGCCCCGGATCGTCGGCGGTGATGATCTGCTGGACGGTAGTCTCGCTAAGCTGATCGACGCTGTTGAGCTTGAGGTGCACCGGCTCACGCAGCACCTTGGCGATCATCTCGCGCAGCACCTTGCCGCCGCCGGTGGCGGAGAACAGCAGGGTTTGCTGGCGGTTGGCGCACTCCTTGGTGATGCGCTCGATGTCCTCGGCGAAGCCCATGTCGAGCATGCGGTCCGCCTCATCCAGCACCAGCACCTCGACACCGTTGAGCTTCAGACTGCCAGCGTTGAGGTGCTCCATCAGACGGCCCGGCGTGGCGATCAGCAGGTCCGGCTGGCGGCGCAGCATGGCCGCCTGTTCCTTGAAGTCCTCACCGCCGGTGACCAGCGCCGATTTGATGAAAGTGAACTGGGAGAAGCGCTCGGCTTCCTTGAGGATCTGCTGGGCCAGCTCACGGGTCGGCAACAGAATCAGCGAGCGCACGTCGGTGCGCTGCTTCGAGGTGGCATCGCCGAGCAGGCGATTGAACAACGGCAGCAGGAAAGCCGCGGTCTTGCCACTGCCGGTCTGCGCCGTCACCCGCAGATCCCGCCCCTCCAGCGCCGGCGGGATGGCCGCCACCTGCACCGGCGTCGGCTCGGTGAAGTTGAGCTCGGCCACGGCCTTGAGCAGGCGTTCATGCAGGGCGAATTGGGAGAACACGGGGCATACCTCGACACGGATCAGAAACTGGCTGCATAGGTTACCGGTTCTGTCGGCTAAAAGCCCGAACGGCTGCGCCACTGCCCTCTGGGCAATGGCCGGAAGCACCCAGCCCGTTTGCCATAAGCTCGCCACGCCGGATAAAATGCGAACAAATCTCAAATGCACTGAATTCCGGTGAACAGCTCAATGTCGACCCTAGACAAGCCCTATCGTCAGCAGGTGGAGCTGTATTACGCCGAACACCACGGGTGGGTCAGGGCCTGGCTCAACCGCAAGCTGGGCAACAGCAGCGACGCCGCCGATCTTGCCCATGACGTGTTTTTGCGCCTGCTCAGCAAACCCCGCAGTTTTGACAGCGACAGCCATGCCCGCGCCTATCTGAGCGCCATGTCGCGGCACGTCTGCGTCGATTTCTGGCGCCGCCGCGAGGTCGAGCATGCCTGGCTGGATGTGCTGGCCAGCCGGCCGCAAGAGCATGCTCCGTCGGAGGAACATCGAGCTCTGATCCTAGAGGCGCTGCAGCAAGTGCACGGCATGCTCGCCAGCCTGCCGGAGAAGGTCGCCGAAGCCTTTCTGCTCGCCCAGCTGCAGGGCCTCAACTACCGCAGCATCGGCGAACAGCTGGGTGTTTCCGAACGGACGGTGACCAAATACATGGCACAGGCCATGTACCAGTGCCTGCTCCTGGAAGCCGAGCTCGACGCGGTTCTCGACCGATGAGCGCTCCGCGACCCGACCACGCCACTTTGCAGCAGGCGGCGCAGTGGTATGCGCGGCTCAGTGCAGAGCCTCCAGACCACGCTACGCGACAGGCGTGGCGGCAGTGGCATGAGCAGAGCGATGCCCATCAACAGGCCTGGCACTATGTCGAGCGCATCAGCCAGCGCTTCGCACCACTGCAGTCCGAGGCAGAGATGGCACTGCAGACCCTGGGGACCGCCCGGAATAATGCCCGCTCGCGACGCCAGGTGCTACGTACCCTGGCGGTGCTCTCTGGTGGTGCGCTGCTTGGCTGGACCGGCCTTCGCCACCCGCAGCTGAGCCGCCCGCTGCTGGCCTTGCGTGCCGAATACCGCAGCCCGACCGGCAGCGTTCGCCCGTTCACCCTGACCGATGGCACGCGCATCTGGCTGAACAGTGCCAGCGCCTTGGACGTCGATTATCGGACCGACCTGCGCCTTCTGCGCCTGATCGAGGGCGAAGTGCTGATCGATACCGCCAGGGACCCACGGCCCTTCGTCGTGGAAACCACGGAGGGTCGCCTGCGAGCTTTGGGCACGCGCTTCAGCGTGCTGCAGCAGCCGCGGAGCACTCTGCTCAACGTGTTCGATGGTGCAGTGGAAGTCCGCCCCGCCGAAGGCGATCGACCACACGTGACTCGGGCCGGCCAGCAGGTGAGGTTCGACCGGCAGAGGATTGCCGATAGCATGCCGGCAAGCTATCTGCGCCAAGGCTGGAGTGATGGCCTGCTGCTGGCCGATGACATGACGCTTGCAGAGTTCACTCAGGAACTGGCGCGCTATCGCCACGGCCATCTCGACGTCGCCCCGGAAATCGCCCATCTGCGCGTGATGGGCACCTACCCGCTGCACGACAGCGAGCAGGCCCTTGCCATGCTGGAGCGGGTACTGCCGGTTCGCGTGCGCTACACCTTGCCCTGGTGGGCGACCCTGGAACCTCGCTGAGGTCACCGCCCAGCGACCACGCCCTGCATTCCCAGGCTCCCACTTGCGGGATCCGAGCCAACGAAAAAATCCTGTTTCCGCTTCCGGTTTTTCCTTCTCATCCGAATTAGCTGGTGACACCTGCTTTCTGCCCACTAAAAAGATCAAGGAAAACCTGCATGTCACCGCACAACCTGCGCTTCTCCCTGCGCCCCCTGGCACTGGCTATTCCCCTGGCGCTGAGTGCCGGCCTCGGCCTGTGGCCAGCCGGCCTCGTCCATGCCGAACAGCAGCTGATTCGCTACGACATCCCTGCCGGCCCGCTGGCCAGCCAGCTCAATCGGTTCGCCGCCCAGAGCGGCATCTACCTGGCCGGCGACGCCGCCCTCACCACAGGCAAGACCAGTCAGGCACTGCACGGCAGCTATGGTGTCGAGCAAGCTCTGCAGATTCTTCTCGACGATAGTGGCCTGACCGCACAAGCGATTGGCAACGGACGCTACGAGCTGAACCTGGCGGTCGACCAGAGCAGCACGCTGCAGCTGGGTGCGACCACCGTGAGCGGCCGGCAGGAAAACGCCTGGGGACAGGTCGACGGCTACGTCGCAACCCGTAGCGGCAGCGGGACCAAGACCGATACTCCCATCAGCGAAATTCCACAAACCATCAACGTGGTCACCGCCGATGAAATTTCCGCACGCGGTGCCACCAGTATCGCCCAGGCACTCAACTACACACCTGGGGTATCCAGCAGCGGCTTCACCCAGTCGCACATGCTCGCGGATGAAATGAGTTCACGCGGTTTCGCTCCAGCACCGCTCTACCTCGACGGAGCCTACCTGCCCTATGCCGGCAGCCTTGGCGGTGCGCCACAGATAGAGCCCTACAGCCTGGAGCGTGTGGAGGTTCTAAAAGGCCCGGCTTAGGTGATGTTCGGACAGAACCAACCCGGTGGTATCGTCAATATGGTCAGCAAGAAGCCGACCGGCGAGAAGCGCCACGAAGTGCGCCTCGGCGTCGCCAGCCACGACCGCATCAACGGTGCGCTTGATGTCGGCGGGCCGCTCGCCTCAGACGACGACAGCGTGCTGTATCGTGTGCTCGCACTCGCCAACAGTGGCAATGAGCAGATCGGCTACACCGAAAGCCAGCGACTGTTCATCGCCCCCAGCCTGACCTGGAACCTCAGCAACGCCAGCGCCATCACAGTCTATCTGCAAGCACAGCGGGACGACGCGGTGCCCGACTATCAGCCATTGCCGATGATCGGGACGCTGAAGCGCGGCACCAATGGCAAAAGGATCGACCGTGACTTTTTCCAGGGCGAGCCCGGCTACAACGACTACATGCGTGAGCAGTACATCTTCGGTCTGAACTTTTCGCACCAGTTCAGCGATGACCTGCAACTGCGCCAGAGCCTGCGCTATGTTGACTATCAGGGCTTCTACCTGCGCTGGTACGCCAACCCCGAAATGACCACCGCAACACGCAACAAGCTTGACTGGGAGCAGCGCAACAACACGCTGAGCATCGATAACAACCTGGAGTTAAAGATAGATACCGGCGCGCTGGAACACACCCTGCTAGCAGGCGTCGACTATCGACGCTTCTCCCGCAAGTACGATGGCTACAACAACTACTATGCCGAGCCCATCGACCTCTACGATCCGGACTACGGAGTGATCTCCGATAACCCGGTGATGGACTACCAATGGGACAACACGGTCAACCAGACCGGCCTGTACTTCCAGGACCAGATCCGCTGGAACGACTTGATCCTCACCTTGGGCGGACGCCAGGACTGGGCAGGTCTGAACAACAAAGACCTGCTGGCCGACACCCACACCACACGTGACGACGAATCCTTCACAGGGCGCGTCGGCGTCACCTGGTTAGCTGGCAACGGCATTGCTCCGTACCTGAGCTACTCCGAGTCGTTCCTGCCGGTCGTCGGTAGCGACTATTCTGGCAAGGCCTTCGAACCTACCACCGGCAAGCAGCTGGAGGCCGGCATCAAGCACCAGCCCGAGGGTCAGCGCTCGCTGCTGACGTTCTCCGTCTTCGAGATCAAGCAGCAGAACATGGAGACCGAGGACCTCGCACATCCCGGCTTCTCCATTCAGGCCGGCGAGGTACGCTCGCAGGGCGCTGAACTCGAAGCCAAAGCCCAGATCACCGAAGCGCTCAACATCATTGCTGGCGTGAGCTACCTCAATACGCGTATCACCAGCAGCAACTATGGCGACGAGGGCAAGCAAGTGGTCGGGCAAGCGCCCTGGTCAGGTTCGCTGTGGGCGGACTATCACTTCGCCACTGGTGTGTTTGATGGGCTGGGCCTTGGCGCTGGCATGCGCTGGACCGGCAAGCAATACGCCGATGCGGACAACGACATGACTACTCCCAGCTATGCCGTGTTCGACGCGGCGGTGCGTTATGACCTAGGCCGCGTCGATACCTCTCTGCGTGGCACCGAAGTCAGCCTGAACGCCCAGAACCTGTTCGATCGGACCTACGTATCGAGCTGCAACTGGGAGCTGGGCTGCTACTACGGTAAGGCTCGCACGCTGAAAGCCGAGGTTGCCTACCGCTGGTGACGAATGCTGCGTGCGGGTGCGCCATCCGCACGCGTTCCGCCCTCACCAGCGCCTATCGTGTCTCGTGCAAGCTGATGACGGGGCTCAAATAGACCCTCCGCCCCCCTCCGGAACAGGGCGCGCCATGCAGATGGCGCAGCCTCCCTTCAAGCCTTCTTGATGCCACCTCCTGTCAGCCGGCTACGCACGCGGCACCTCATCTCTGTACAATGCGCGCCGTCGTTCAATCCCGGACGCCATGGGTTCCCTAACCCCATCCATCAAAAAGGTGCTGTCATGACTCTGCTCTCCGAGCCGCGCCAACGCTTGGCGCTGGCTGCCCTGATCGTTTTCCACATTCTTGTCATCGTCGCCAGCAACTACCTGGTGCAGCTGCCGATCACCCTGTTCGGCTGGCACACCACCTGGGGCGCATTCAGTTTCCCGTTCATCTTTCTCGCCACCGACTTGACCGTGCGCCTGCTCGGCAAGGGCTCCGCGCGCCAGGTGATCGCCCGGGTGATGATTCCCGCGCTGCTGGTGTCCTACGCGGTGTCGATGCTGTTCCAGGAAGGCAGCTTCCAGGGGCTGGCCGCACTGGGCCAGTTCAACGAGGTGGTACTGCGGATTTCCGTCGCCAGCTTCCTCGCCTACGTGGTCGGCCAGCTGCTCGACATCCAGGTGTTCGACCGCCTGCGCCGCCTGCGCCAGTGGTGGGTCGCACCGACCGGTGCCATCGTGGTCGGCAGCCTGGTGGATACCTTCGTGTTCTTCTCGGTGGCCTTCTGGCACAGCGCCGACCCATTCATGGCCGAGCACTGGGTGGAGATCGCCACGGTGGACTACGGCATCAAGCTGGCGGTCAGCCTGATGCTCTTCGTGCCGTTGTACGGCGTGCTGCTGAACGCCATCCTGCGGCTGCTGGCAGGTCGTCAGCCCGCCACCGCCTGAGTCGGGCGCCCGCCAGGGCGCACTGCCTCACTTCACCTCGAACGACAGGGTCGCCACATGAGTGACGCTGTCGTACGACTTGCCATCCACGGTCGCCGAGCCGTTGATCTGCGCTGCCACCTCCAGCACGTAATGACCGGGGAACGGCGTATCGAGCATCACGCTGCCATCGGCCGCCGGCTTGAGCACCTTCGACCACTGCTCGGAGGTATGCACGTTGACCTGCGAGGCCGACACCACCTTGCCCTTCCAGTGCAGCTGGAAGACGTTGCCGTTCGGCGTGGTCGGCACCAGTTCCAGATCATTCTTCGCCGTCGTTTCTCCGCGCCCTTCGCGGGCCTCGTAGAGGGTCAGCGCCTTGCCGTCGGCATGCTTGGCCTGCATGCGCAGATCGCCTACGGCGCCGTTCAACACATAGGCGTCGCCGGATGCCTGCAGCGGCTGCCAGCCACCATCGGCCAGCCGCTGCTGCGGCTCCGTCAGCGCGGCCAGGCTCAATTTTTCGGTCGGCTGAAAGTCACTGAGCACGGCCCTCGCCGACGTCTCGGCGCCGCGCTCGATCCACAGATACTCGGCCTGCGCGAGCGGCGCGCCACTCGCCATCAGCGCCAGCAGCAAAGCGCGGTGTCCAATCGAAACAGACATGGAAACTCCTTGTTGTGAACCAGGGGGAGCCTCCCGCAACGGGATGCTCTCTACATAGAGACGAGCGAGCGATGAAAACCCCGCACCCAGGAGGAACATTTTCCAGTCGCCACAAGGCTTTACCCATTCTTGACAGTACTTACCTCCAGCTTACCCACGCCCCGCGGCCCTGCCCCTATAGTGGCGACCATCAAATTCGCCATGTACCACGCCATGCCCAGAATTCGCCCTCGCCACCTGATCCCCGCCCTCGCCGCCCTTCTCATCGGCGGCTATGCACTCAAGACCTGGTTAGCGCCGGCCCCTGCCGGTGAAGGCTTGCTGACTGCGGAAGTCCGCAACGTCGACATCGAGCAGACGGTAATCGCCACAGGCACACTGGAGGCCTACAAGCAGGTCAGCGTCGGTGCCCAGGTGTCAGGACAGATCACCAGGCTGCACGTCGATTTCGGCGACCAGGTCAAGCAGGGTGATCCCATCGCCGAAATCGACTCGATGACCCAGCAGAACGACCTCGCCAACGCCAAGGCCGCGCTTGCCAACGCCAAGGCCCAGCGTGCAGTGCAGGCAGCGGCACTGAAGAAGGCCCAGCTGGCCTTCGCCCGGCAGAAGTCGATGCTGGTGCAGAACGCTACCTCGCGGGAGGACTACGAGACAGCCGAGGCCGACCTGGACACCGCCAGGGCCCAGGTGGCCGCCCTCGACGCACAGATCCAGCAGGCGCAGATCCAGGCCTCCACCGCCGAAGTGGACCTGGGCTACACCAAGATCACGGCCCCCATCGACGGCACCGTGGTCGGCGTGGTGGTCAAGGAAGGCCAGACCGTGAACTCGGCGCAATCGGCCCCGACCATCGTCAAGGTCGCCCAGCTGGATCGCATGACCGTGAAGGCCGAGATATCCGAGGCGGACGTGGTCAATCTTCGCCCCGGCCTGCCGGTCTACTTCACCATCCTCGGGGAACCCGGCAAGCGTCACAGCGCGACTCTGCGCATGATCGAACCGGCCCCCAGCACGATCAACGATAACGACAGTTCCTCCAGCGCATCCTCCAGCACCGCATCGACCGACACGGCCATCTACTACATCGCCGTCTTCGACGTGCCCAATCCGGAAGGCAAGCTACGCATCTCCATGACCACCGAGGTGAACATTGTCCTAGACAGCGTCAAGGATGCCCCGAGCATCCCGGTTTCGGCCCTCGGCAACACCACCCGCGACGGCCGCTACGTGGTCCAGGTCCTGAGCAGCACCGGCAAGGTCGAGCCCCGACGCATCCGCATCGGTCTTGAGGACTCGATCAACGCCCAGGTGCTCGAAGGCCTGGAGGTCGGCGACAAGGTCGTGCTCGGTGACGCGGCGGCGGGCTCGACCACGACGATGCGCATGCGCGGGCCGGGTATGAGGCTGTGACATGGCACTGCTAGAGCTGAGCGGCCTGCGCCGCGAATTCCCGGCAGGCGAGCAGACCATTGCCGTGCTCAAGGATGTCGACCTGAGCATCGAGCAAGGCGAAATGGTCGCCATCATCGGTGCATCCGGGTCCGGCAAGTCGACCCTGATGAACATCCTCGGCTGCCTCGACCGACCAAGTGCGGGCACCTACAGCGTAGGGGGCCGTGAAACCGGGCAGCTCGACCCGGACGAACTGGCCGCCCTGCGCCGGGAATATTTCGGCTTCATCTTCCAGCGCTACCACCTGCTGGGCGACCTGGATGCCGTGGGCAACGTCGAAATCCCGGCCATCTACGCCGGCAAGGACGCCGCCAGCCGCCACGAACGCGCCCAGAGTCTGCTACAGCGCCTGGGCCTGGGCGAGCGCCTGGGGCACAAGCCCAGCCAGCTCTCCGGCGGGCAGCAGCAGCGGGTGTCCATTGCCCGTGCCTTGATGAATGGCGGCCAGGTGATACTTGCCGACGAACCCACCGGCGCCCTCGACAGCCACAGCGGCGAAGAGATGCTCAAACTGCTGCGCGAGCTGCACGCAGCCGGGCATACCGTCATCATCGTCACCCACGACATGAAGGTCGCGGAAACCGCAGACCGCCTGATCGAGATCAGCGACGGCAGCATCATCGCCGACCGCCGACTGCGCAACAGCGACGATGTCAGAGCTCTCGACGAACCGGAGCAGGCTATCGAGGCCAGCGCCCTCAAGGCCGGCATCGGCCAGTTCCGCGAAGCCTTCCGCATGGCCCTGCTGGCGATGCTTTCGCACAAGCTGCGTACCTTCCTGACCATGCTGGGCATCATCATCGGCATCGCTTCGGTGGTATCGGTGGTAGCACTCGGCCAGGGCTCGCAGCAGAAGATTCTCGAGAACATCAGTGCCATCGGCACCAACACCATCGATATCTATCCCGGCAAGGGATTTGGCGATCGTCGCTCGGCACGCATCCAGACCCTGATACCGGCAGATGCCGAGGCTCTGGCCGGCCAGGACTTCGTCGACAGCGTGACACCGTCCGTATCCAACTCCGGCACCCTGCGCTACCGGGAGCAGGCGCTGACCGTGTCCATGAGCGGGGTGGGCGAGCAATTCTTCCGCGCCAAGGGTTATACCTTCGCCCAGGGTCGCGCATTCGACACCAAGGCAGTGCGTGACTCGGCACAGGACGCGGTCATCGACAGCAATACCTATCAGAAGCTGTTCGCCGGCAAGCAGGCGCTCGGCCAGGTGGTTCTTCTCGGGAAGGTGCCCGTACGTATCGTCGGTGTGCTCGACCCGATCCAGAGCAACTTCGGCGGCAGCGACCAGCTACGCGTATACCTGCCCTACACCGCCGTGATGAACCGCATGCTCGGCCAGTCGTACCTGGAGAGCATCACGGTAAGGGTCGACGATAGTGTCTCCAGCGACGCCGCCGAGCAGGGCATCATCCGCCTGCTCACCCGTCGCCACGGCGTGCAGGATTTCTTCGTGATGAACACCGACACCATTCGGCAGACCATCGAGAAGACCAGCCAGACCATGACCCTGCTTATTTCAGCCATCGCCCTGATCTCGCTGCTGGTTGGCGGCATCGGCGTGATGAACATCATGCTGGTATCAGTCACCGAGCGGACCCGCGAGATCGGCGTGCGCATGGCGGTCGGCGCGCGGCAGAGCGACATCATGCGCCAGTTCCTCATCGAGGCGGTGCTGGTCTGTCTGATCGGCGGCACCCTCGGCGTGCTCTCCGCATTGGCCTTCGGTGCGGTGTTCAGCCGCCTCACCAGCGACTTCAGTCTGGTGTTCTCCGCAACATCCATCGTCGCTGCGTTCCTCTGCTCAACGGTCATCGGCCTGGTATTCGGCTTCCTGCCGGCCCGCAACGCCGCGCGCCTTGACCCCGTCGACGCACTTTCCCGAGAGTAGAACCGTGAAGCGATTCCCCCTGCCCGCGCTGGCCCTCGCCCTGACACTGAGCGGCTGCGGCACCCTGATTTCCACCCCCTACGAGCGCCCGGCGCTGGACATTGCCACCGACTGGCAGCAGTTCGCACGGACCCAGGCCGGTGCCCATGCCGATTGGTGGAAGGCCTTCGCCGACGCTCAGCTCGATCACCTGGTCGAACAGGCGCTGGCGAAGAACAACGACCTGGGCAGTGCCTTGCTCAATACCCGCCGTGCGCGCCTGCAGGCCGGCCTTGCCCACGAGGCGCAGTGGCCGCAGCCCGGCGCCAGCGTCAACGCCAGCCGTAACCGAGATCTGGGCGGCGGCGGTAGCACCAGCCATGGATACTCGCTGAACGGCTCGGTGAGCTGGGAGGCCGATCTGTGGAACCGTCTTGGCAGCGCCACCGATGCGGCGGAACTGGAGGCGTTGGCCCGCGAGCAGGACTACGCCGCCACGCGCCTGTCGCTGATCGGCACCGTCGCCACGCTGTACTGGCAGATCGCCTATCTCAACGAGCGCCTGGCAGTCGCGGGCGCCAGTATCGACTATTCGCAGCAGACCCTGGACCTGGTGCAGGTGCAGTACAACTCCGGCCAGGCGTCCTCTCTGGAACTGGCCGAGGCACGCCAGAGCCTGGAGAGCCAGCTCGCCGCAGAGGTCGACCTGCGCCAGCAGCGCGTGGTCCAGCGCAATGCCCTGGCGGTCCTGTTCGACGGTGCCACCCCGGTCGAGATGAATGAGCCGCAAAGCCTGGCGCAAACCAGCCTGCCAGCGGTCGATGCGGGCCTGCCGGCATCACTTCTCTCCCGTCGCCCGGACCTGCGTGCTGCCGAGCTGCGTCTGCGCGGCACGCTCAAGACCGTGGATTCGACACGAGCCAGCTACTACCCGGACCTCAGCCTGACCGGAACCCTGGGCTACTCCAGCGAGGCGCTCGGCAATCTGCTGCAGAACCCGGTCGGTGCTCTTGGAGCCGGCCTGACGCTGCCATTTCTGCAATACCGGCAGATGCAGCTCGCCATCGATGTGTCGAAGACCGACTACGAACTGGCCGTGACCAGCTTCCGCCAGACCCTCTACGAAGCACTCGCCGACGTGGAGAACAACCTCGCCGGTCGCCGCCACTATGCGGAGCAGGAAGGCATGCGGGCTCGCGCGCTGGAGGCGGCACGGGAAGCCGAACGTATCTATCGCATCCGTTATCAGTCCGGCGCCGAGACGCTGCAGTCCTGGCTCGCCGCCCAGGAGACCCGGCGCAGCGCCGAAATCACTCTGTCGGAAAACCGTCTGAACCAGTTACTGAACTACATCACCCTGAGCCAGGCGCTGGGTGGCGACGCTCAGACAGCCGGCCAGACGACACCGGGTATTCCCGCGGGCTGATCACGACCTCGGCCTGGAAACTTCGGCGCTGCGCTTGGCTCCAAGCCTTATCGGTCGCCGACCGCCCGCAGGATATGTCGATGAAACCCCAACTGATCTACTACGTCGCAGCCAGTCTGGATGGCTACATTGCACGTCCCGATGGACGAGTCGACTGGCTGCACGAAGTCGACTCATCAGGCGATGACCACGGTTACCCGGCGTTCTATCAGTCCATCGACGGCCTGCTCATGGGCCGCGCCACCTATGACATGACCCGTAATCTCACGGGAAACTGGCCTTACCCCGACAAGGCCTGTCTGGTGCTCGCCCGCAACCCCATCGACGCCGCAACCAGCAACATCCAGGGGCGCCACTGCACGCCCGCCGACGCGCTGGATGAGCTGGCGGAGCGAGGTTGCAAACGGGTCTGGCTGGTCGGCGGCGGCAGCCTCGCCGCCAACTGCCTGGCAGCCGGACTGCTCGACGAGCTGGTCGTGAATGTCGTGCCCTATCTGCTCGGCGCCGGTATCCCGCTCTTCTCCACCGGCCTGGAACGTCCGCTGCGCCTGGTCGGCGAGCGACGATTCGACAGCGGGCTCATCCAGATGCACTACCAGGTGCTTCCGGAAGCAGCACTGGCCGGCTAATCCCCCCTGTCTGAACACAAAGAAGCCGTGCTCCTCGCACGGCTTCCTGCATGGTTGTTTTCTATCAGGCAGGGAAGTCGGTGGACATGGCCAGTGCACGCCAGGCCTGCAGCTCGGCCTCGACCTGCGCATGCTTCTGCTCGATGCGCGCCACTGCATCGCTGCCCAGCGGCAGGCGCAGCGGCGGTTGCTCGGCATTGGCCAGCGCCAGCATGGCCTCGGCGAATTTGGTCGGGTCGCCCGGCTGGGCATGGTTGGCCGCGTGGGCGAACGTGCGCATTGCGCCGACCGTCTCGTCGTAGTCGGCCAGCTCCAGGGCGGTCTTCACCAGCGACTGCTCGTCGAGGAAGTCGGTGCGGAAGAAGCCCGGCTCGACCACGGTGACATGGATGCCAATCGGCGCGACTTCCTGCTGCAGCGCCTCGCTGATGCCCTCCACGGCGAACTTGGTGGAGCCGTACACGCCCCAGCCCATGTAAGCCTGGTAGCCGCCCAGCGAAGAGATGTTGATGACATGCCCGGAGCGCTGGCGGCGCATGTGCGGCAGCACGGCGCGGGTGACGTTGAGCACGCCGAACACGTTGGTGGCGAACAGGCGCTCGGTCTCCGCCGCGCTGGTTTCTTCCACCGCGCCGAGCACACCGAAGCCGGCATTGTTGACCAGCACATCGATGCGACCGAAGCGGGCGATGCCGGCAGCGACGGCCTCATGGGCCTCTTCTTCGCGGGTCACGTCCAGACGCACGACCAGCAGGTTGGGATGCTCGCCCAGGCGGGCGGTCACGTCGGCGGGTTTGCGGGCGGTGGCGATGACGGCATCACCGGCATTGAGGGCCTGCTCGGCGATCAGTGCGCCGAAACCACGGGAAGCTCCAGTAATCAGCCAGGTACGCATATCGAATTCCTCGGATGTCGTCCCGCACCACGCGGGCCGTTGACGACACTCTAGGGCTGCGGTACTGATGTGATAATCCCAATAAAATTGCATGACTTACTGAGCAGTTTTCATCAATGAAAAACGTCTCACCCACCGACCTGGCGATCTTCCTGGCCATTGCCCAGCACCTCAGCTTCGCCCGCGCCGCGGTCGATCTGGGCCTTACACCCTCGGCGCTGAGCCATGCCCTGCGTGGCCTGGAAGAGCGCCTGGGCGTGCGCCTGTTCAACCGCACCACGCGCAGCGTGGCACTCACCGAGGCCGGTGAACGCCTGCAGGCACGAGTACGGCCGGCCTTCCGCGATATCGCCGACGCCCTGGAAGACCTCAACAATTTCCGCGACAAGCCCTCCGGCAGCCTGCGCATCAATGCCGGGCGCGCTGCCATCCAGTTGGTGCTACTGCCGCTGGTGGGGCGTTTCCTCGCTGCCTACCCGGACGTGCGCCTCGAACTGGTGGCCGACGACGGCCTGGTCGACGTGGTCTCCGCCGGCTTCGATGCCGGCGTGCGCTTCGGCGAGCGCCTGGAGGCGGACATGGTCTCGCTGCCCATCGGCCCGCGCATGCGCTCGGTGGTCGCCGGCGCCCCCGGTCTTTTCGAGCGTCATCCTATCCCGCAGAAGCCCGAGGACCTGCATGGCCTGCCCTGCATCCGCCATCGCTTCCCCGGCGGCAACTTCTATCGCTGGGAGTTCGAGCGCGGTGGCATCGCCCTGGAGATCGAGGTCGACGGCCCGCTGACGCTGGACGACGTGGCGCTGATGGTCGAGCCGGCGCAGCAGGGCATCGGCCTCGCCTATGTGTTCGAGGAGATGGTCCGCGAGCAGCTCGCCGATGGCCGCCTGGTGCAGGTGCTCGGCGACTGGTGCCCCTACTACGCCGGCCTGCACCTCTACTACCCGAGCCGCCGCCATGTGCCGGCGGCGCTGCGCGCCTTCATCGACTTCGCCCGCGCCGCACTTGCCAACGGCGCCAATCCCTGACAAAACGCCGCCAGCCTAACCATTCGCGAGCAGAACAATGAGCGACGAACTGAAAATCGAAGACCTGGAGATCGGCAGCGGCAAGGCCGCCGTCAAGGGCGCGCTGATCACCACCCAGTACCGCGGCTGGCTGGAGGACGGCAGCGAGTTCGATTCCTCCTACTCGCGCGGCAAGCCGTTCCAGTGCGTGATCGGCACGCGCCGGGTAATCCAGGGCTGGGACCAGGGCCTGATGGGCATGCAGGTCGGTGGCAAGCGCAAGCTGTGGGTGCCGGCGCACCTGGGCTATGGCGAGCGCCAGGTCGGCTCGATTCCGCCGAACTCCAACCTGGTGTTCGAGATCGAGCTGCTGGAAGTGCTGACCCGCGACGATTAAGACGTCACCGCCAGGCGCCGCCGGCGCAGACTCCAGCCCTGCTGCATGCCGGCCGCCGCCAGCAGGATGGCCGCCACGCCCAGCCACTGCAGCGGGCTGAGGCGATGGCCGAAGGCCAGCCAGTCGACGAAGATCGCCGCGATCGGGTAGATGAACGACAGCGCCCCGGTCAGTGCCGTCGGCAGTTTCTGGATCGCGCTGTACAGCAGCATGTACATCACCCCGGTATGCAGGATGCCCAGGGCCGCCAGGCTGGCCCAGGCCTGCGGCTGCTCGGGCAGCTGGTAACTGGCCAGCGGCGCTAGCATCAAGATGCCGGTGAGCAGCTGGATCAGCGCGATCAGGTGCGGCGGCGTGCCAGTCAGGCGTTTGACGATCAGCGCCGCCAACGCGTAGAGCAGCGCAGCGCCCAGGGCCAGGGCGATACCCATCAGGTAGTTCTCCCCCGTGGTGCCGGTATCGCCATGGGCGCTGACGATGGCCAGCATGCCGAGGAAGGCCACCCCCAGCCAGGCCAGCTTGGCCAGAGTGATGAGTTCGCCAAGGAACAGCGCCGCCAGGCCCACCAACATGAACGGCTGCACGTTGTACACCGCCGTGCTGATGGCGATCGACGCCTTGGAATAGGAGGCGAACAGCAGCAGCCAGTTGCCGACAATGGCCACCCCGCTGACCAGCGCCAGAACCAGCACGCGGCGATTCAGCAACTCGCGACGCAGCAGGCCGAGCGCGGCGCAGACCAGCAGCAACATCACGCCGCCGATCACGCAGCGCCAGAACACCACGTCGACCACGGACTGACCGGACACCAACACGAACCAGCCGATGGTGCCGGAAATCAGCATCGCCGCGATCATTTCCAGCGAGCCGCGCTTGAGGGTCTTGTCCATGGTCGGAGTCTCCGGTTGGGGTGCGCTCATTATTCGGCTACCCAGCCCGGCCACTCCATGGTTAATCTAAGGTGAAATCACACGGCAGCCTTTATTGCGAAGGCGTTTCCCTGAAATCACCTAACGGGATCACCATGACCGACGATATCGACCAGCTTCTGCTCACCGCCCTGATGGAAGACTCGCGCCGCTCGCTCAAGGCCCTGGCGCAGATCAGCGGCCTGTCCTCGCCCAGCGTGGCCGAGCGCCTGCGTCGTCTGGAAGAGCGCGGGGTGATCAAGGGCTACACGGTGGAGGTGGACCCGCGCCACTTCGGCTACCAGCTGCAGGCCATCGTCCGCGTGCGCCCGCTACCCGGCAAGCTGCACGAGGTGGAGCGGCAGATCCAGTCGATTCCCGAGTTCACCGAATGCGACAAGATCACCGGCGAGGACTGCTTCGTCGCCCGCCTGCATGTGCGTTCCATGGAGCAGCTGGACGAGCTGCTCGACCGCATCAACGCCTATGCCGAGACCAACACCGCCATCGTCAAGAAGACCTCGGTGCCGCGCCGGCTGCCGCCGATGAACTGAAGGATTTACCCATGCGATTCAAAACCTCCGCACTGGCCCTGCTGCTGATCGGCCAGGCGGCCCTGGCGCAGCCGAACGAGCTGCGCGCAACCGTCGATGCCGCCGTGCAGCCCGCCATCGCGCAGTACCGGATTCCCGGACTGGCCGTGGCCATCGTGCACAAGGGCGAGCGGCACTTCTTCAACTACGGCGCAGCCTCCCGCGACAGCGGCCAGGCGGTGGACGAACACACGCTGTTCGAGCTGGGTTCGGTAAGCAAGCTGTTCAGCGCCACCCTCGGCGCCTATGCCCTGGCAGAGGGCAAGCTGCGCCTGAGCGATAAGGCCAGCCAGCATCTGCCGGCGCTGCGCGGCAGCGCCTTCGAGCGTATCAGCCTGCTCGATCTGGCCACCTACACCTCCGGCGGCCTGCCGCTGCAGTTTCCGGATGCCGTGCACAACGAACAGCAGATGCTCGACTACTACCGCGCCTGGCAGCCGGCCTACCCTGCCGGCAGCCAGCGCCTGTATTCCAACCCCAGCATTGGCCTGTTCGGCCATCTGGCTGCCGCCAGCCTGGGCGAACCTTTCGATCAGCTGCTGGAGCGCCGCCTGTTTCCGCAACTGGGCATGACAGAAAGCCATGTTCGCGTGCCAGCGGCGCAGATGGCGCGCTACGCCTGGGGCTACCGCGACGAGCAGGCGATCCGTGTGCAGCCGGGCCCGCTGGATGCCGAGGCCTACGGGGTGAAGTCCACGTCCGCCGATATGCTGCGCTTCGTCGAGGCCAACCTCGATCCGTCGCAGTTGCCGGCACCGATGCGCCAGGCCATCGCCACCACCCACCAGGGTTATTACCAAGTCGGCGACATGACCCAGGGCCTGGGCTGGGAGCGCTACGCCTACCCCATCAGTCTGCAGCGTTTGCAGGGCGGCAACTCCACGCAAATGGCCCTGCAGCCGCATGCGGTCGAGCGTTTCGCCAAGCCACAAGCGGCCGAAGGAGACCTGTTGCTGAACAAGACCGGCTCGACCAATGGCTTCGGCGCCTACGTGGTAGTGCTGCCGGCCCGCGACACCGGCCTGGTGATCTTGGCCAACCGCAACTACCCGAATGCCGAACGGGTACGTATCGCGCTGCAGATCCTCACCAGACTGGAGCCCTGAGCACTGGCCCATTGCCAGGCTCCAGCCGGCGATGGAAAGCCCGTATGATGGCCGGCCGCATCTGCTTTCCGAGTTGCCATGCTGTCCGCCGTCAAACGCTACCAGGCGCTGTTCTCCGCCACCCTGGCGCGCTACTTCCCCCGCACCACCGAATACCTGCGCGCCGAGCGTGAAGCCGCAGCCCGGCTGCGCCAGCCACAACCGCGCGCCAAGCGTGCCGCCAGCAGCGGCAAGACCAAGGCTGGCGGTGGCAAGAAGAAGGCCAGCGACGGCCCTGCCCCTGCAACAACCGGCATATATTCCAGGGCCCGCCTGAAGGTCAGCGAAACCCAGATCGCCGCCATGCGCGCCCGTGTCGCCGAGGCGGTGGCAGCCGGGCTGATCGGTGAACCCTCCGAGGAGCAGTGGGCGATGATCCTCTGCCGCGCCCCACTGGCGCGCACCTTCGCCGGTGCCGGCTCGGGCAAGTCCACCACCCTGCTGCTGCGCGTGGTGTTCATGCTCTGCCACCTGCAGATTCCCGCCGCCAGCCTCACGGTGATCTCCTTCACCAACGCCTCCTGCGCCGAACTGCGCGGCCAACTGCTGCGCCTGCTGGCCTTCTGGCAATTTCCCTTCGACGAGGCGCAGGCGCGCCAGTGCGTGCGCACCTTCCACTCGGCCATGGCGCAGCAGACCAAGGCGCTGCTGGGGGCGCCGAACTGGTTCGAGCAACTCGGTGGCTCTACCGGCGACGAGCCGGACGCACCGGCCGGCGGCCGCCTGCCGCCCGCGCAACAGCGCCTGCTGCGCCAGGCCTATGACGAGCTCTACGCCAGCGACGCCGCCTTCCGCCAGCAGGTACACGAGCTGCTCGGCGTGGCCATGCCCGAGACCGTCGGCAAGCCGCCGCAGGAGGGCTTGCGCCTGGCTGGCGAACTACGCGCCGCACCGCTGTTCGAGGCGCTCTACCAGCAAGGCTGCTTCGCCGAGAGTCTCGGCCTGCGCCCGGACCGCATCGACGCGGCCACGATGAACTGCGCGCCGCGCGAGCGCCTGTTCCTGCAGGCGCTCGCCAGCTTCTGGACGCGCTTCCAGGCACTGCTGCAGGTGCAAGGCGCCATCACCTTCGATGCCGCCTTCCGCCAGCTTGGCGAGCGCCTAGCCTGCGCGCAGGAGCTACCCGCGGAGGCCATCGAGCCGCTGCGCCATCTGCTGATCGACGAGTTCCAGGACATCTCGCCGCAGATCGTCCACTGGCTGCAAGCCGTGCACCGCGCACTGGCCAGGCGCGGCAAGGCAGTCAGCCTGATGGCCATCGGCGACGACTGGCAGTCGATCTACGGATGGCGCGGAAGCTCGCCGGAGCTGTTCCTCGACTTCGACCGCCACTTCCCTAGCCGCAGCAAGGCCAAGAGCCAGGTACTAATGCTCACGGCTAACTTTCGCAGCATCGAGCCGATCCTGCGTGATGCCGAGGCGCTGCTGGAGGACGTCGCCTGCAAACAGGCCAAGCGCAGCCAGGCGGTCAAGGCCGCGCAGCCGGGCGACCACGGCGTACGCCGCATCGAGGGCTTCGACCTCAAGCGTCAGCTGCCCGAGCTACTGCAGGAAATCGCCACACAGTGCGCGCATGTCGCCCAGCGCGGCAGCCGCGAACGCAACCCGGTGCTGCTGCTGGGGAGGCGCAACGACGCGCTGAAGCAGGTGCAGGGTCAGCTGGACCCAAGCCTGCCGGTACGTGCCTACAGCATCCACCGCGCCAAGGGCCTGCAGGGCGAGGTGGCGATCATCCTCGACGATGGCGGCAGCCCCGATTCGCATCCGCTGCGCAATGCTCTGTATGCCCACTGCGGTCTGTTCCGCAACAGCTACGACCAGGCCATGCGCGACGAGAGCCTGCGCCTGGCCTATGTGGCCGTCACCCGTGGCGTCAGCCGGGTGATCTGGTACGCGGGCAAACGCTGAAAAAGCGCATCGCCCGGCTAGGCAGATGCCCGGCGCCCCGCTACCTTCGCTGAAGCCTTGGCGCTCGCTCAGGCCCCAGCCATGCAGTGAGGCAACCGCAGACGATGGACAGACTGCCGACCGAATCGAGCCCGCAAACCCAAGCCACCAGCCCCAGCCTGCCGGGCCTGCTGCGACATAAGCGCTGGCTGGTGGCTGCCAGTTACACACTGGTGCTGTGCTTCAACCAGCTGCTGGTCACCAACCTGATCCCCCTGCTGTCGCATATCCAGCAGCTGTATGGCTTGTCGGAGCTGCAGGCCAGCGCCGGCGTGCTGATCTTCCTCATCTTCTGCGTGCTGCTGTCGCTGCCGGCGGGGCGCTTCATCGACCGTTTCGGCTTCCGCCATGGCACCCTTCTCGGCATCGCCCTGATGGCGCTGGCCGTGCCCGTGCGCCTGGCCAGCGAGACCTTCGCCGGCCTGATGCTCGGCCAGTTGCTGATTGCCCTGGGCCAGCCGCTGATCATCACCGGCGCCGCCAAGATGGCCACGGAATGGTTCCCCGAGGCAGAACGCGGCAAGGCCATCGGCCTGAGCACCGCCGGCATGTTCGCCGGCCTCGCCCTCGGCCTGGGCCTGCCTCCGCTGCTGTTCGCCAGCTATGGCCTACAGACCACCCTGAGCGGCCTGGCCCTGGCGTCGTTGGTGCCCAGTGCGTTGTTCATTCTCTGCAGCGGCGAGCGAGGCAAGCCCGCCAGCGCCAGCCAGGCACAAAGCGCGCGCCCCGGCTGGCTCGACCTGCTCTATACCCCCGGTTTGGCGGCGCTGCTCTTGGCGGCTCTGCTGGGCTTCGGTCTGTTCAACGCCTTGACCCTGTGCCTGGAGCCGATACTCGCCGGCAATGGCCTGGACGCCAACGCCCTGGCCATCACGGGCATGCTGCTGATCGCCGGCGGCGTGTTCGGCTGCTGCTGGTGGAGCCGCTGGCGCAACGGCTGAAGAGCAGAAAACGCGTGCTGCTGGGCTGTGGCGTCGGCGTGATCAGCACCATCTGGCTGCTGTTCCATGCCCAGAGCCAAGCCGCGGCTGCGCTCTACGCGGCGCTGCTCGGCCTGTGCCAGCTGCCCTGCTACGCCTTGCTGCTGACACTGGCCGAAGAACTGGTCGGCACCGACCAGGCGGCCAGTGCCAATGCCTTGCTGGTGGTGGTCGGCAATGTCGGTTCGGCCCTGGCCATGACCGCCGTGGCGCTGATCCACAGCGCACAGGGCAGCTGGAGCCTGGTGATCGCCTTCCTGATCGGCATGGCGCTGCTGCAGATGCTGGTGGTGACGCGCTTCGACAATCGCTAGCCACCCTTAGCCAGCCATGAAAAAGGCCGCCCGAGGGCGGCCTTTTTCATGCAGCGCAGCCGCTTACTCGGCCAGGCGCCAGGTGGTGCCGCCCTTGCCATCTTCCAGCACCACGCCCATGGCGGTGATCTGGTCGCGGATACGGTCGGACTCCGCCCAGTTCTTGTCGGCACGAGCCTGCAGACGCGCGGCGATTAGCGCCTCGACTTCGGCGGCGTCGACCTTGCCGGCGGCGCCAGCCTGGAGGAACGCGTCCGGCTCCAGCTGCAGCACGCCGAGCACGCCAGCCAGTTGCTTGAGCTGGGCGGCCAGGCCGGCGGCGGCCTGTTCGTCCGACTCGCGCAGGCGGTTAACCTCACGGATCATCTCGAACAGCACGGCGCAGGCTTCCGGCGAGTTGAAGTCGTCGTCCATCGCCGCACCAAAGCGCTCGACGAAGGCTTCGCCGCCAGCAGGTGCCACTTCCGGCAGGCCTTTCAGGCCGTTGTAGAAGCGCTCCAGGGCACCCTTGGCTTCCTTGAGGCTGTCTTCGGAGTAGTTGATCGGGCTGCGGTAGTGGCTGGATACCAGCAGGTAGCGCACCACTTCCGGGTGGTACTTCTCCAGCACCTCGCGGATGGTGAAGAAGTTGCCCAGGGACTTGGACATCTTTTCGCCATCCACGCGCACCGCGCCGGCGTGCATCCAGGCGTTGGCGTAAAGCTTGCCGGTGGCCGCCTCGCTCTGCGCGATCTCGTTCTCGTGGTGCGGGAACACCAGGTCCGGGCCGCCGCCGTGGATGTCGAAGGTCTCGCCCAGGCAGCAGGTGGACATCACCGAGCACTCGATGTGCCAGCCCGGACGACCGGCGCCCCACGGCGATTCCCAGCTGGGCTCGCCCGGCTTGGCGCCTTTCCACAGAACGAAGTCGAGCGGGTCTTGCTTGATCTCGTCGACCTCGATGCGCGCACCGATCTTCAGGTCTTCGATCTTCTTGCGCGACAGCTTGCCGTAGCCGACGAACTTGCCGACGCGGTAGTACACGTCGCCATTGCCCGGAGCGTAGGCATAGCCCTTGTCGATCAGGGTCTGGATCATCTGGTGCATGCCGGCGATATGACCGGTGGCACGCGGCTCGATGTCCGGACGCAGCACGGACAGGCGTGCCTCGTCCTCGCGCATGGCGGCGATCATGCGCTCGACCAGAGCCTCGAACGGCTCACCGTTCTCCTGGGCGCGCTTGATGATCTTGTCGTCGATGTCGGTGATGTTGCGCACGTAGGTCACGTCATAGCCGCGCTGACGCAGCCAGCGGGTGACCACGTCGAAGGCGACCATCACGCGGGCGTGGCCGATATGGCAGAAGTCGTACACGGTCATGCCGCACACATACATGCGCACCTGGTTGCCTTCCAGTGGCTGGAACGGCTCTTTGACCTTGCTCAGGGTGTTGTAGATGGACAACGCCATGGATCAGGCTCCCCAGGTGTCGCGCAGGGTGACGGTACGGTTGAACACCGGTTTGCCGGGCTGCGAGTCCTTCAGGTCGGCGACGAAGTAACCTTCGCGCTCGAACTGGAAGCGCTCCTCGGCGCCGGCATTGGCCAGCGACGGCTCGGCGCGGCAGCCGGTGAGCACCACCAGCGAATCCGGGTTGATGTTGTCGAGGAAGCTGCCGCCCTCTTCGTCCTTCTCCGGGTTGGCGGAGCGGAACAGGCGGTCGTACAGGCGTACTTCGCATTCCACGCTCTCGGCGGCCGGCACCCAGTGGATCACGCCCTTGACCTTGCGGCCTTCGGGGTTCTTGCCCAGGGTGTTTTCGTCATAGGAGCAGCGCAGCTCGACGATGTTGCCAGCGGCGTCCTTGATGGCTTCGTCGGCGCGGATCACGTAGCTGCCGCGCAGGCGCACTTCGCCACCCGGGATCAGGCGCTTGAAGCCGTCCGGCGGGGTTTCTTCGAAGTCGCTGGCGTCGATGAAGATTTCGCGGCTGAACGGCAGCACGCGCACGCCCATGTCCTGCTTCGGATGGCGCGGCAGTTCGAGGTTCTCGATCTGGCCTTCCGGATAGTTGGTGATCACCACCTTGAGCGGTTTGAGCACGCACATGGCGCGGGCGGCGTTGGCGTCCAGGTCCTCGCGGATGGCGAACTCCAGCATGCCGATATCGACCACGCCGCCGGCGCGGTTGACGCCGATCATGTCGCAGAAGGCGCGAATCGAGGCCGGGGTGTAGCCGCGGCGACGGTAGCCGGACAGGGTCGACATGCGCGGATCGTCCCAACCATTGACGTGTTTCTCGTCAACCAGTTGCTTGAGCTTGCGCTTGCTGGTGATGGTGTAGTTCAGGTTGAGGCGGGCGAACTCGTACTGGCGCGGTTGCGCCGGCACCGGCAGTTGCTCGAGGAACCACTCGTACAGCGGGCGATGGTCTTCGAACTCCAGGGTGCAGATGGAGTGGGTGATGCCCTCGATGGCGTCCGACTGACCATGGGTGAAGTCGTAGCTCGGGTAGATGCACCACTTGTCACCGGTCTGGTGGTGATGGGCGTGGCGGATGCGATAGAGGATCGGGTCGCGCAGGTTCATGTTGCGCGAGGTCATGTCGATCTTGGCGCGCAGCGAGCGGGCGCCGTCCGGGAACTCACCGGCCTTCATGCGAGCGAACAGGTCCAGGTTCTCTTCTACCGAGCGCTCGCGGAACGGGCTGTCCTTGCCAGGGCTGGTCAGGGTGCCGCGGTATTCGCGCATTTCCTCGGCATTCAGGTCGCAGACGAAGGCCTTGCCGGCCTTGATCAGCTCGATGGCCCAGGCGTGCAGCTGGTCGAAGTAGTCGGAGGCGTAGCGCTCCTTGCCGGCCCACTGGAAGCCCAGCCACTCGACGTCGCTCTTGATCGCGTCGATGTATTCCTGGTCTTCCTTGGCCGGGTTGGTGTCGTCGAAGCGCAGGTTGCACTCGCCACCGAACTCCTGAGCCAGGCCGAAGTTCAGGCAGATCGACTTAGCGTGGCCGATGTGCAGGTAGCCGTTGGGCTCCGGCGGGAAGCGGGTGATGATCTTGGCGTGCTTGCCGCTGTCCAGATCGGCCTGAACGACGGGGCGCAGGAAGTTGGCGGCTTTTTCGACGGTGGGCTTGCTCATGATGTCCTTAGCTTCGAGGTGCGCGGCTCGCGGCCCGTGGCGGTTTCGCCCCAGGGTAGGCCGGTCAAGACAAAGCCCGTATGATACCCAACCCGTCAACCCCCTGACAGCCGCAAAGCGACCAGGCGTGGCCTTTTAGCGCGAATGCGCCGCCGCCCTGCCCGTCTTGCCCGAATTCGAGAGCGCATCGCCATGATCAAGCTGCACACCAACCACGGCGTCATCACCCTGGAACTGTTCGAAGACAAGGCCCCGGAAACCGCTGCCAACTTCAAGGAATACGTGAAGAGCGGCCACTACGACGGCACCGTGTTCCACCGTGTGATCAGCAACTTCATGGTCCAGGGCGGCGGTTTCGAGCCGGGCATGAAGCAGAAATCCACCCGTTCGCCGATCAAGAACGAGGCCAACAACGGCCTGTCCAACAAGGTCGGCACCGTCGCCATGGCCCGCACCATGGACCCGCACTCCGCCTCCGCGCAGTTCTTCATCAACGTCGCCGACAACGGCTTCCTCGACCACACCGCACCGACCATGCAGGGCTGGGGCTATGCCGTATTCGCCCAGGTGACCGAGGGTATGGACGTGGTCAACGCCATCAAGGGCGTTGACACCACCATGAAATCCGGCCACCAGGACGTCCCGGTGGAAGACGTGATCATCGAGAAGGCCGAAATCGTCGAGTGATTCGATGATCCTGCTGATCTCCGATCTGCACCTGGAAGAGGAACGCCCGGACATCACCCGGGCGTTTCTGCATTTCCTGCAGACCCGCGCCCGCGGGGCCGAGGCGCTGTACATCCTCGGCGACTTCTTCGAGGCCTGGATCGGCGACGACGGCATGTCGCCCTTCCAGCACAGCATCGCCCGCGCCTTACGCGAGTTGAGCGATGCCGGTACGCGCATCTTCCTGATGCACGGCAACCGCGATTTCCTCATCGGCCGCGCCTTCTGCCGCGAAGCCGGTTGCACCCTGCTGCAAGAGCCGAGCATCGTGCAGTTCAATGGCGAGCCGGTGCTGCTGATGCACGGCGACAGCCTGTGCACTCTGGACGTCGGCTACATGAAGCTGCGCCGCCTGCTGCGCAACCCGCTCAGCCTGTTCATCCTGCGCAACCTGCCGCTGACCACCCGCCACAAGCTGGCGCGCAAGCTGCGCAGCGAGAGCCGCGCACAGACCAGCATGAAGGCCCGCGAGATCATCGACGTGACCCCGGACGAAGTGCCGCGGATCATGGCCGAGCATGGCGTGCGCACGCTGATCCACGGTCACACCCACCGCCCCGCCGTGCACGAGCTGCAGGTGAACGGCCAGCCGGCCAAACGCATCGTCCTCGGCGACTGGGACAAACAGGGCTGGGCCCTGCAGGTGGACGAGCTGGGCCTGAATCAGGCGCCCTTCCCGCTCTAGCTCGCGGCTCGCCTGCTAAGCTGCCCTCAAAGCCATTGCTTGGGGGAAGCGATGACACGCCTGCTACTGGCCTGCCTGGCCCTGTTCCTGCCCATGCTCGCCAACGGCGAGCCACTCAAGCTGCCCGCCGCCGACCAGCTGCGCGAGGAGCTGAAGACGCTCAAGCCGGGGCAGTACCTGTGGTACCCGGAAGTCTCGCCGCAGGGCCCGATCACCCTAGTGGTCAGCCTCACCGAGCAACGCGCCTACATCTACCGCAACGGCATCGTCATCGGCGTCACCACGGTCAGCACCGGCCGGCCCGGCAAGGACACGCCCACCGGGGTGTTCACCATCCTGCAGAAGAGCGTCAGCCACCGTTCGACCCTCTACAACAGCGCGCCGATGCCCTACATGCAGCGCCTGACCTGGGATGGCGTCGCCCTGCATGCCGGCAGCCTGCCCGGCTACCCCAGCTCCCACGGCTGCGTGCACCTGCCGCTGGAGTTCGCCAAGAAGCTCTACGAGATCACCGGCTTCGGCAGCACCACGGTGGTCATCACCGACAGCCACAGCGCGCCGAGCGAGGTAAACCATCCCGGCCTGCTCGCGCCGCTGGTGGCCGACGGCAAGCCGGCGGGCGAGCCGCAGGTCGCCGGCAGCACCTACCTGAACGACCCTGGTAGCGATCACGGTCCACTGTCGATCCTGATCAGCCGCGCCGACCTGCGCGTCTACGTGTTCCGTGGCGGCGAGCTGATCGGCTCGGCGCCGGTGCTGGCGAGCGGCACCGAGCTGCCGCACGGCATGGCAGTGTTCTCTCTGCTGCAGAAGCCGCCAGCCAGCGAGTTCGACCCGGCACCGCCGCTGCGCTGGTCCGCCGTGGCCCTGAGCGACCCGCAGGCGGGTGGCACGCCGGCCGACCAGCTCGGCCACGTCAGTGTCGACAAGGATTTCCTGCGCCAGCTGCATGACGCGATGGACATCGGTACCACCCTGGTGATCACCGACCTCAGCGCCAGCCGCGAGACCCGCAGCGACGGGCAGATGACGGTGATCAACACCGAACCCGAGGAAACTGCACCGCCGGTCAAAAAATGATCGGCAGCTGGACAAATTTCGAGCAGAATGCGCCCGCATTCATAGCCACACGCTTCGTGCAGGTATTCCTTCGATGCTGAATCGACTGGCTGCAGCCTTCGTCGTCCTGATCTTCTCCGGCCTGGCCCAAGCCGCCACGCTGCCCGATGTCGAAACGTTGCAGCGCCTGGCCCCGCAGGCCAACCCCGTCGCGCTGAAACTGGCGCTTACCGCCTACCAGTGCGCCGGCCAGGGCAAGGTCGAGCAGCTGCTGACCGTGATCGACTACTCCCGCCCCTCGCGGCAGAAACGCCTGTGGGTCTTCGACCTGGCCGCACGCAAGCTGCTGTTCGAGGAGTGGGTGACCCATGGCAAGAACAGCGGCGCCGACGTGCCGACCAGCTTCTCCAACCGTCCCAACAGCTACCAGTCGTCCCTCGGCCTGTTCCAGACCGGCCAGACCTACAGCGGCAAGCACGGTCGCTCCCTACGCCTGCGCGGCCTGGAGGTGGGTTTCAACGACAACAGCGAAGCGCGCGCCATCGTCATGCACTCGGCCGCCTATGCCGATCCGGGCGTGGTGCCCGGCCTCGGCCGCCTCGGCCGCAGCCAGGGCTGCCCCGCCGTACGCCCGGCCATCGCCGGCCAGCTGATCGACGCCCTGCAGCGCGGCAGCTACCTGTTCGCCTACTACCCGCAGGAAGAATGGCTGGAGAAATCCGCTTACCTCAACGCCGCCAGCTGCCCGTTGGTCGAAGAGACCATCGCCCGTCAGGACTGAGCCCGCTGAGGCGAATGAGCGACGGATCCACCCAACAATCCTGAAGCGCTGGGAGCCGGGGCACATCCCGGCCTACGGCCTCTTGACGCCTGCCAATGGCCTGATCAGCATTCGCGCTCCTTTCCCGCAGTCAAGGACAGATAATGGACATCACGGTCGGACCGAACCCCAGGCTCTCTCTCATCAAATACGTCGGTTTGCCCGTACTGGTGGCTGTCGCCGGCTTCGTCGCCTTCAACGGCGTGTTTTTCTACAACGAAGCCGGTTACGCCACTCACGTACGCACCATCTTCGGCGAAGAGAAGATCGTCGACGATGTGGGCTACGCCACCAAATGGTTCGGCCGCGCCACGCCATGGAAGAAGGCGCTGAGCGTACAGTCCGTGCTCGGTGAGAATCATGAGGTTGACACCAGCTTCGACAACGACAGCCTGGGAGCCACCATCGAGGCCTTCCCCATCGTGTTCCTCGGCAACGTCGACGCAAAGGTCGAGTCCTCGGCGCGCTTCCGTCTGCCCAGCGGTGACCAGTTCCTGAAGATCGCCCAGGAATATCGCAACCCGGACAACTTCATCAAGACCGCGCTGGTTCCCGCCATCAAGGAAACCCTGCAGGCCACCGCTTCGCTGATGAGCGCCGATGACTTCTATGCCGGCGCCCGCAGCGAATTCGCCGCCGAGTTCGAAAACCAGCTGAATGACGGCCTGTACCTGATCAAGCGCAAGGAAGTACGCGGTCCGCGAGGCCACATCCCGAGTCAGACCGCGATCCTGCAGGCGGGTAGCGACCAGGGCACCTTCGGCGACAACAATGCCAGCCAGTTCATCACCGAGAAGGTCACCGACAACAAGGGCATCCCGGTGCGCAAGCAGCAGCAGTTCCGCAAATATGGCGTGGAGGTGGTCGAGGCACGCATCACCAACGTCGACCCCAATCCGCAGTACAAGCAGCGCATGGTCAAGGTCCAGCAGGCGCTGGCCGAGCTGGCCGTGGCCCGGCAGAACCGCCTCAAGGAAGAGGAAGAGAAACTGTTGGTCACCGCCCGCGGCGAGCGGGAAGTGGAAGCCCGACGCCAGGAAACCCTGCGCGACCAGATCGAGCGCACCACTCAGGCCGAGACCGAGAAGCAGCTGGCGCGGATCAACGCCGAGCGTGAAAAAGGCCGTGCCGAAATCGAGAAGCAGACCGCCGAGCTGCTGCGCGACAAGGCGGCCATCACCGCTGACGCCACCAAGATCACCGCCGACGCCGAGGCCTATGCGCGCAAGGCCGTGATCGAGGCGGACGGCGCCCTGCAACCGAAGCTCGACGCCCTGGTGCAGATCAATAAGGTGTGGGCCGAAGCCGCCTCCCAGGCACCGGTCCCAGGCGTGATGATGGGAGGCTCGGGCAACGGCGCCAGCGCCAGCCGCCAGGACGAGATCGGCCAGTTGATGGGCATCCTCGCCACCAAAGCCGCTCGCGACCTGTCGCTGGACATGAAGGTCAAGGAATAAGCCTCCGCATCACCCGAACGCCCCGCCCCGCGGGGCGTTTTTCATTACATCTCCCGCCTCGCCCCTCCACTTCCTTGATACGGATCAAGCCACGCACCCGGCTGGTGCGTACGCTGAAACCAGCGCCGGACGGTTCCGGCTCGCTCCCCAGCCGCGCGACGGAGGTCGCCATGAACGACATTCTTCTGGTGTGCTATTCGCGCACCGGCAATACCCGCCTGGTCGCCGACGAGTTGGCCAGGCTCACCGGCTGGCCGCTGGCCCTGATCCAGGATACCAAGCCCCGCGCCGGTGCCAGCGGCGACTGGCGCTGCATGTTCGACGCCTGGCTGCGCAATCGCCCCGACTATCGCTACGAGGGCCTGCCACTGGAGCGCTTCGACCACATAGTGCTGCTCACCCCGGTGTGGATGAAGGGCCTGGCCGCGCCGCTGCGCACCTTCCTCAGCGACCACGATCTGTCACGCAAGCGCATCTCGGTGGTCTGCACCCAGGGCGGCCGTGGCGGCTTCAACGCGGTAGAGGAGATCGCCACGCTGACCCGGCAGGTACCCTCGCCCGTGCAGATCCTGCTACAGAGTGAGGTGCTCAGCGGTCTGTCTCCACAGCGTCTGGAGGATTTCGTAGTACAGGTGCTGGCCTCGACCACCTACCAGCGCGATCGTCAGCGCCCTGCCTGGCTGTCCCCCGTGGCCTCCTGAAGAAAGCTCCAACAACGCCTCGCCATGCGGGGCGTTTTCTTTTGCGCACGCCAGTGCAAAAGCGGCACGTCCATGCAAGAGCGGGACGCATCGCCGCGCGACACTCCATGCTCCTTTATCTCCCTTCCGGAGCATCACCATGGCGACCACCTCAGTAGGCAAGCTGTTGCCTATTCCGCCCGACCAGACTCCGCTCCTGATCGAACAGACACCATAGATCGCTCGACTCGATAACGAAGATCACTCGGTCCTGATCTGCAACAGATTGCCGCCAAACACCACCGACCATTGATGCCAACACGCCCGGCCTATGGCCTGGCCATACCAGGGAGAACCGCCATGTCCATCGAAAAAGTCCTCTACCGCGCCTACGCCGAAGCTTACGGCGGCCGTGACGGCCGCGCCGTGTCCTCCGACGGCATCCTCGACGTCGCCCTGACCACGCCCAAGGAACTGGGCGGCGCCGGCGGCGAAGGCACCAACCCCGAGCAGCTGTTCGCCGCCGGCTACTCCGCCTGCTTCCTCGGCGCCCTGAAGTTCGTCGGCATGCGCGACAAGCTCAGCGTGCCGGCCGACTCCTCCATCGAGGGTGTGGTCGGCATCGGCGTCGTGCCCACCGGCTTCGCCATCGAGGTCGAGCTGCGCATCAGCCTGCCGGGCCTGGCCCGCGAGGCCGCGCAGGAGCTGATCCAGCGCGCGCACATCGTCTGCCCCTATTCCAACGCCACGCGTAACAACATCGACGTCACCCTCACCCTGGTCGACTAACAAGGAGCATCGACATGAACCGTCTCACTCTGCTCGCCTCGCTGCTGGCCCTGGCCACCGGCAACGCCTTCGCCGCCGGCAGCCCCGGCGTGGAACACAACACCCAGGTCTTTCTCGAAGCCCTGGAAGCCGGCGGCGGCAAGCCGCTGGAGACCCTCAGCCCGCAAGATGCCCGCGCCGTGCTGGTTGGCGCCCAGGCCTCGGTCAAGGTCGACCTGTCCGGCGTGAGCGTGTCGGAGAAGACCATCCAGGCTGGCGGCCAGTCGATCGCCCTGACCATCGTCCGTCCCGAGGGCGTGAAGGGTGAGCTGCCGGTGTTCATGTTCTTCCACGGCGGTGGCTGGGTGCTGGGCGACTACCCGACCCATGCCCGTCTGATCCGTGACCTGGTGGTGAACTCCGGCGCCGTGGCTGTCTACGTCGGCTACACGCCATCACCTGAAGCCAAGTATCCGACCGCCATCGACCAGGCCTACGCCGCGACCAAATGGGTCGGCGAACACGGCAAGGAAATCAGCGTGGACAGCTCGCGCCTGGCCGTGGCCGGCAACAGCGTCGGCGGCAACATGGCTGCAGTGGTCGCGCTCAAGGCAAAAGAAGCCGGCGTGCCGAAACTGCGCTTCCAGCTGCTGCTGTGGCCGGTGACCGATGCCAACCTGGAAACCGTTTCCTACAACCAGTTCGCCCAGGGTCACTTCCTCACCAAGCCGCTGATGCAGTGGTTCTGGGACAGCTACACCACCGATCCGAAGCAGCGCGCCGAGCGTTTCGCATCGCCGCTGCAGGCGTCCACCGAGCAACTCAAGGGCTTGCCGCCTACCCTGATCCAGACCGCCGAGTTCGACGTACTGCGTGACGAGGGCGAGGCCTACGCGCGCAAGCTGGACGCCGCCGGTGTCACCGTCACCGCGGTGCGCTACAACGGCATGATCCACGACTACGGCCTGCTCAACCCGCTGGCCCATGTTCCGGCCGTGCAGGCCGCCATGCGCCAGGCCGGCGTCGAACTCAAGCAGCACCTCAAATAGGAAGCACGACATGGCAGCGGATAGCACAGATGAAGTGGTCACCCTGCTGATCCGCCACCGCGTGCGCCAGGGCCAGCTCGACCCTTACGAGAGCTGGCTGCGGCGCATCGTCCAGGCCGCCCAGGGCTACCCCGGGCACCTGGGTGTCGACGTGATGCGCGGCAAGGAAGGCGAGCAGGCACTGTTCACCAGCGTGCTGCGCTTCGCCGGCGCCGAACGCCTGCAACACTGGCTCGGTTCCGACGAGCGCAAGCGCCTGATCGAGGAGGTCGGCCCGCTGCTGGCCGCCGACGAGGACCTGGTCCTGCACCCGGCCCGCGAGTTCTGGTTCACCCCGGAACAGGCAGCGAACCCGCCGCCACGCTGGAAACAGGCCTGCGTCACCTTCGCCGTGATCCTGCCGCTCAGTCTGCTGGTACCGCTGCTCTGGCAGCCGCTGTTCGCCGCCCTGCCCTGGCTCGGCGGCCACCTCGCCAGCAACACGCTGATCACCCTGACCATCGTCCTGCTGGTGGTCTATCTGTTCATGCCGCGAGTCACCCGTTGGCTCGCGCCCTGGCTCAATCGGCCCTGAACCCGGAGGCCCCATGCCCAACGACCCCGCCAACAACAGCCGACGCCGCTTCCTCGCCGCGTCTTCGGTCCTCGGCGCCGCCGGCGCGCTGTGGCCCGCCCTGCCGATCTTCGGCGCCGACAAAGGAGGCTCCATGCACCCCGACCTGATTCTGCACAACGGCCGCATCCACACCGTGGACCGGGAGAAACCCAACGCCAGCGCCGTGGCCATCCACCAGGGGCGCTTCGTCGCCGTCGGCAGCGATGCCGAGGTGATGGCCCTGCGCGGCGCCGGCACCCGCGTGATCGACCTGCAGAAACGCACGGTGATCCCCGGCCTCAACGACTCGCACCTGCACCTGATCCGCGGCGGCCTCAACTACAACCTGGAGCTGCGCTGGGAAGGCGTGCCCTCGCTGGCCGACGCCCTGCGCATGCTCAAGGACCAGGCCGAGCGCACTCCAACCCCGCAGTGGGTACGGGTGGTCGGTGGCTGGAACGAATTCCAGTTCGCCGAGAAGCGCCTGCCGACCCTCGACGAGATCAACAAGGCCGCGCCGGACACCCCGGTGTTCCTCCTCCACCTGTACGACCGCGCCCTGCTCAACCGCGCCGCGCTGCGCGTGGTCGGCTACGACAAGAACACGCCCAACCCGCCGGGTGGCGAGATCGTTCGCGATGCCAACGGCGAGCCCACCGGCATGCTCATCGCCCGGCCCAACGCGATGATCCTCTACGCCACCCTGGCCAAGGGTCCGAAGCTGCCGCTGGAGTACCAGGTCAACTCCACCCGTCAGTTCATGCGTGAGCTCAACCGCCTGGGCGTGACCAGCGCCATTGATGCCGGCGGCGGCTACCAGAACTACCCGGACGACTACCAGGTGATCGAGCAGCTGGCCAAGGACAAGCAGCTGACCGTGCGCATCGCCTACAACCTGTTCACCCAGAAGCCCAAGGAAGAACTGACCGACTTCCAGAACTGGAGCAAGATCGTCAAACCCGGCCAGGGCGACGACTTCCTGCGCCACAACGGCGCCGGCGAGATGCTGGTGTTCTCCGCCGCCGACTTCGAGGACTTCCTCGAACCGCGCCCGGACCTGCCCGGCACCATGGAAGCCGAGCTGGAGCCGGTGGTGCGCCACCTGGTGGAACAGCGCTGGCCGTTCCGCCTGCACGCCACCTACGACGAATCCATCTCGCGCATGCTCGACGTGTTCGAGAAGGTCAACCGCGACATTCCGTTCAACGGCCTGCCCTGGTTCTTCGACCATGCCGAGACCATCACGCCGAAGAACATCGAGCGCGTGCGCGCCCTGGGCGGCGGCATCGCCATCCAGCACCGCATGGCCTTCCAGGGTGAGTACTTCGTCGACCGCTACGGCGCCAAGGCCGCCGAGGCCACCCCGCCGATCCAGCGCATGCTGGCCGAGGGCGTACCGGTGGGCGCCGGCACCGACGCCACCCGCGTGGCCAGCTACAACCCCTGGACCTCGCTGTACTGGATGGTCAGCGGCAAGACCGTCGGTGGCCTGGAGCTGTATCCCCAAGGGCTGCCACGCGAGACCGCGCTGCAGCTGTTCACCCACGGCAGCGCCTGGTTCTCCAGCGAACAGGGCAAGAAGGGCCAGATCAAGGTTGGCCAACTGGCGGACCTGACCGCCCTGTCGGCGGACTTCTTCAGCGTCGAGGAAGAGGCCATCAAGTGGATCGAGTCGGTGCTGACCGTGGTCGGCGGCGAGGTGGTCTACTCGGCCGGCGAGTTCGATAAGCTCGGCCCGGCGCAACTGCCGGTACTGCCCGACTGGTCGCCAGTGGCCAAGGTACCCGGCCACTGGAAGCCGGCCGCACCGCTGGTGGCCGCTGTGCACCAGTGCGTCGGCAGCTGCGCCGTGCACGCCCACAGCCATGAACGGGCACGCCAGTCGTCGGTGCCGATCAGCGACTACCAGGGCTTCTGGGGCGCGTTCGGCTGCTCCTGCTTCGCCTTCTGATGCGAAGCCGCTCACGTGCCGGTCATTGAACCGGCGCGTGGGCTCTATCTCGCGGATCCCCGGCGTTGGGAAGAATTGCTATTCTGTTCTTCTTCCCCCAACGAGCCGATGCGACCGCAGCATGAAAAACGTGGCGATGCTTCTCTTTCCCGATGTCCTGATGCTGGACGTGGCCGGACCGATCGAAGTGTTCTCCATCGCCAATCGCTACCTCCCCGGCGACCGGCAATACCGCATCAGCACCATCAGCAGTACCAGCGACACCAACGTGCGCGCCTCCAATGGCCTGCACATGCTCGCCGAGCACAAACTGGCCGATGCCCCGACCAGCTTCGACCTGTTGCTGATCCCCGGCGGTCCCGGTGCCTACAACGGTGAACACGGCGAGCTGCTGCCCTGGTTGCGCAGCGCCAGTGCGGCCTCGCGCCGCTATGGCTCGATCTGCACCGGCGCTTTCCTGCTCGGCGAGGCCGGCCTGCTTGACGGCCGCCAGGTGACCACCCACTGGAACTACACCGAGCGCCTGGCCAAGCGCTTTCCCAACGCCTGCGTCGGCACCGACCAGATCTACATCAAGGACGGCGAGCTGATCACCTCGGGCGGCATTACCGCCGGCATCGACATGGCCCTGGCCATCCTCGCCGAAGACCATGGCAAGCAGGTGGCAGTCAGCGTGGCCAAGGTGCTGCTGGTGGCCACCAAGCGCCAGGGCGGACAGGCCCAGTTCAGCCCGATGCTGGCCGAAGTGGCGCGCGAGGAATCGCCGGTCAGCCGCGCCCAGCACTACGCCCTGGAGAACCTGGAAGAAGACCTCAACGTCGAGCGCCTGGCCGGTGTGGCCGGCATGAGCACCCGCCATTTCACCCGCGTGTTCGCTCGCGAGACCCGTCTCACACCCATGGAGTTCGTGCAGGGTGCACGCATCGACCGAGCCCGCAACCTGCTGGAGACCAGCGACCTGCCGCTGAAGACCGTGGCCTACCGCGCCGGCTTCCGCAGCGTGCGCTGCATGCGAGTGCAGTTCGGCGAGCGCCTGGGTCTCACCCCCGCTCAGTACCGCCATCAGTTCGGCTGACGACCTGTCTGTATCCGGCCCCCTGTTGGCGCTTCACGTCCCCACGGCTGCATTTGCTCGAAGGCGTAACGGCGCCATCATTCCTCCCACGCTACAGCGCCTTGCGGCGGGCCGGTCGACCTGGCTCGGCACGCATCTGCGTGCACGGCCATTGAGAACCTGGCCCCGCAGCGTCATTTCAGCATTCGGGAGGGAATCGCATGGGCGTCCGTGGGTCGACACCAGATTGCATGACTCCGCCACGGCTCATCCTGCAGGAGCCAGGCAGCGCGCCCATACGACTGGCGCCACGGCAAGAACGGTTGGCCAAGGCCTTGATAACCGCCAACCTCAACAACGGCATTTCCATGACCTGGCTGGCACGCGAATGCGGCCTGTCACGCAGCCACTTCTCCCGCGCCTTCCACGGCAGCACGGGGATGTCGCCACACCAGTGGCTGACGCAGAAACGCCTGGAACGCGCCAGGGAGCTGCTGCTCCACGAGCACGCCATCGTTCACATCGCCCAGGACTGCGGATTCGCCGACCAGGCGCATTTCTCGCGGGTATTCGCCCGGCAAACCGGCATGCCGCCCAGCCAGTGGCGGCTGGAGCGACTGCAGGCTTCGAACTGAGCGCGCGGCGGGCATAGCCGCCGCACGCCCCTGCCCTCACTTGCCGATCAGGGTGAAGTAGCTGGTCATCAGGTTGCGGTAGTTAGGGATGTGGTTGGACAGCAGGTTGCCCAGCCCTTCGATGTCGTTGCGCCAGTCGCGGTGCAGCTCGCACGCCACGCTGAACCAGTTCATCAGCTGTACGCCGGCGGCATTCATGCGCGCCCAGGCAGCCTGCTGCACGGTCTTGTCGAACGTACCGGATGCGTCGGTGACGACGAACACGTCGAAGCCCTCGGCAATCGCCGACAGCGCCGGGAAGGCCACGCACACATCGGTCACCACACCGGCGATGATCAGCTGCTTGCGGCCGGTCTTCTTGATCGCAGCGACGAAGTCCTCGTTGTCCCAGGCGTTGATCTGGCCGGGACGAGCGACGTAGGGCGCATCCGGGAACAGCTCCTTGAGTTCCGGCACCAGCGGGCCGTTGGGGCCTTGCTCGAAGCTGGTGGTGAGGATGGTCGGCAGGTTGAAGAACTTGGCCACGGCACCGAGGGCCAGGACGTTGTTCTTGAAGTCGCTGGGGGTGAAGTCCTGCACCAGGGAAATCAGGCCGGACTGATGATCGACCAGCAGAACGACGGCGTCGTCCTTGTTCAGGCGCTTGTAGGGAACGGACATGGCTGACACTCCTTTTTCGGGGTTTGAAATCAGACTTGCGGGGCAGCGAGCAGGTGGCGGATGCGCACCGGCTCGCCGGGTTGCTGGTAATGCCGTGCGGCGGCCTCGATACGCTGCTCGGCGCGGGTGACGCGGCCGTGGTGGCGCAGGTGATCCAGCCAGGACTCGTCGAAGAACAGTTCCTGCCACAGGCTCGGGTCCTCGCTGTCCTGCAGCAGCGCCCAGGAGAAGGCGCCGTTGCGCCGGCGCATGCGCCGCACGTCATGCATGGCCAGGCGGAAGGCGGCGGCATCCTCGGCGGCGATGCGGTACTCCACGGTGACCAGCACCGGGCCGCGCTCGCGATCCAGCGCCTCGTCCAGGATCGGCGTCGGCCAGTGCAGCGAAGGCGCGAGGTCGTCGGCCTGGGTGGCCGGCAAGGCGAACCACAGACGGGTCAGCGTGCCCAGCACTAGCAAAGCCCCGCCACCGGCGAAGGCCGCTGTCAGAGACAGCTCGCTGGCCAGCGCTCCCCAGGCGATGCCGCCGGCGGCCGAAGCGCCGAAGAACACCAGGATGTAAACGGACAGTGCGCGAGCGCGCACCCAGGACGGCACCGAGGTCTGCGCCGCCAACTGCAGGCTGGACAGCACGGCGATCCAGGCCGCGCCGCTGAGCAGCATCAGTGGCGCCAGCCAGGCGAACTCGCGTAGCCAGGCCAGACCGAACAGCACCGCCGCGTAGGCCAGGCTGGCGGCCAGCACCAGGGCATCACCACCGAAACGCGCGCGCAGGCGTGGCAGCAGCATGGCGCCGCCAATCGCGCCGAGGCCGACGCAGCCAAGCAGGATGCCGTAGTCCAGCGCGCTACCGCCGATCTCACGGCGCACCAGTGCCGGCAGCAGCGCCATGCCGGCGCTTGCTCCAAGGAAGAACGCTGCGGTGCGCACCAGCACTGCCTGCAGCGGCCGTGCGCTACGGGCATAACGCACACCGGCGCGGATCGCACCGAACAGTCGCTCGGCCGGCAGCACGCTCTCACTCGGGGCACGCTTCCACAGCAGCAAGGCAACTATCACGGCGAAGAAGGACACAGCGTTGAGGGCAAAGGTCAGCCACGGCCCGCTGAGGCTGACCAGGATGCCGGCCAGCGCCGGGCCGATGGCCCGCGCCACATTGACGCCCAGACTGGACAACGCCACCGCCGCCGGCAGCGCATCACGGTCGACCACTTCCGGCGCCAGCGCCGACCAGGCCGGCATCATCAGCGCGGTGCCGATGCCCATGCCGAAGGTCAGCAGCAGGAGCAACGGCACGTTCATCTGCCCACTCAAGGTGAGCAACGCCAGAGCCAGGGCGATGGCGGCCATCCACACCTGTACCACCAGCAGGTAGCGGCGCTTGTCGACGATATCGGCCAATGCCCCGGCCGGCAGCGCCAGCATGAAGATCGGCAACGCCGCGGCGACCTGCACGAGGGCCACCGCCAAGGGACTGGCCGACAGCGACGTCATCAGCCAGCCGGCGCCAACCTCATGCATCCAGGTCCCGATGTTGGAGGCGATACTCGCCAACCACAGCCAGCGGAACACCGTGCTCTGCAACGGCGCCCACGGCGAGACCGCAGGCGTATTCATTGCATTGTCCATGGGGCTTGCCCGGTGTACTGACGCGAATCGGTCCTGCTCATGGCAACCCCTCTGGCTAGATGGCCACACTATCCCCGTCTCGCCGGCGCCTGGATTGCATCGATGTGCTCTGTTGCTCGCTCCGGCACAGGCCTCAGCTGACGCGGGTCGATGCGGCATTGAAAGCCGCGGTCGCTGAACCGGCGCCTGGTGACAGCACATCGCGCCAAGAAATCTCCGGACACCCTGTCGATAGTGGCGACCCATCGTTACCGGAGATCCACCTATGCCCACTTCCTCCCTTCGTCGAGCCGCCTCGATACTTTCCCTTCTCCCACCCGCATCTCCCGCATGGGGCTTGCTGCTCCTGCGTGTCGGCGCCGCGCTGATGCTGCTTCTGGTACATGGACTGCCCAAGGTTCTGGACTGGAATGGAGAGCTACAACGTATCGAGGACCCGCTCGGCCTGGGTGCACACCTGACCCTCGCCCTGGCGGTACTGGCCGAAGTGATCTGCCCGCTTCTGCTCATCCTGGGCATCTGGGCACGCCTGGCCTGCCTGCCGGTACTGGCCGTACTGCTGGTGTCGCTGGCGCTGGTGCATCCGCAGTGGAGCCTTGAGCAGGGCCAGTTCGCCTGGCTGCTGTTGGTGCTCTACGGCGGCCTCGCCGTGACAGGTCCCGGCCCTCTGGTGATCAGGGCCGCACTGCGCCCGAGGCCAGCATGAGCCGCGCAGCCGCTCTGGCAGCCTGTGCACTAGCCTGCGCCTGCCCGCCTACGCGGCCGCCGAATGGTCTCTGCTGGCGCGCAACTTCCTGCTGGACAGCGACTACCGCGAGCCCGCCCCTGGCGGGCAGAGCCAGCGCCGCGAATGGGCACAGGGCTTCATCGCCAGCCTGTCAGGCGACCTCTTCGAGCATGGTGAGCTGGCCCTGGGCGCCGAGGCTCACGGCTTTCTCGGCTTGAAGCTCGACGGTGGCCGCGGACACGCCGGAGCCGGTCTGCTGCCAGTCGATGGCGACGGCGCCGCCGAAGACGACTACGCCAACGCCGGCGCCGCACTGCGCGCACGCTGGGGAGGCACCAACCTGCGCTACGGCGAAATGCAGGTGGAGACCCCGGTCCTGGACACCGGCGACAAGCGCCTGAGCCCCGAATACGCCACCGGCTGGATGATCGATAGCCGAATCTCCGACGACCTGTTGCTCCAGAGCGGGCGCTTCACCTCGTTCAAGAACCAGGCATCCAGCTCCGCGCGTGGAGACTTCATCGGCTACGGCGCCAGCACTCGACATGGAGGCCTCAGCCTCACCGGGCTACGCCACGGCTCTGCCGATTCACGCTGGCGCGGAGCAATCTACATCGGAAAGCTGGATGACACCTGGGTGCAGACCTACGCCAACCTCGGCACACACCAGGGGCGCTGGGTACTGGACGCCAACCTGTATCGCACACGCGCCAGTGGCGCTCAGCATGCCGGCGCCATCGACACCCTGGCCTACAGCCTGCTCGGCAGCCTGACGCTGGAGGCCCACACCCTGAGCCTGGCTTACCAGCGTGTGGAGGGCGATACACCGTTCGACTTCGTCGGCGGCGACTCCATCTACCTGGCCAACTCGATCAAGTACGCCGACTTCAACGGCCCAGGCGAACGCTCGTGGCAGTTACGTTACCAATGGAACGCAGCCGGGGCAGGCCTGCCCGGCCTGAGCCTGTCGGCGCGCTACGTGCGCGGGAGTCGCATCGACGGTACCCATGCACCGCACCCAGGTGCCTACCAGCACTACGATGCCGAGCTGGGCCGTTTCGTCCCTCAGCAGGGCCGTGGCGGTCGTCATTGGGAGCGCGATCTGGATCTGCGTTACGTCGTACAGGGCGGCCCGGCTCGCGACCTCACCTTCAGCCTCGCGCATGTCTCCCACCGGGCCAATGCCGCGCAGGGCAGCCCCGACCTGGATCGTCTCTACCTGATTCTCGAATATCCACTGTCGGGTCGTTTCTGAGGCACGAAACGACCCGGACATGGGCTCAGACGGCCGCCATGTATTGCTTGATCCGATCCCTCAACCAGATCTCGGCCGGATCGCCATCGTAGGCACCACTCCAGACCATCGACAGCTCGGACTCATTCATCTCGAACGGCGCATCATCAGCGCGCAGGCTGCCATCGTCGGCGAGGATGCAGGCCGCGTAGTCCGGTACCGTGGCAATCATGTCGGTATTGCGCAGCAGCGCGCGCAGACTGCCGAACTGAGGTACGGCGAGGACCACCCTGCGACAGCGCCCCAGACGCGCGAGGTCGTTGTCGATATTGCCGGACAGGTCGCCGGAGAACGACACCAGCGCGTGCGGCCGGGCGCAATACTCGTCCAGCGTCAGCGGTCCGGGGCGCGAGTCGCCACGCAGCACCTTGACGCCGATGTCGCGCAGCTTGCGACGTTTTACGTTAGCCGGCAGGTCAGTGGTGTAGCTGACACCGACCGAGATCTCGCCGGACGCCAGCAGACCAGGCATCAGCAGGAAATTGGCCCGACGCACCACCACCACGATGTTCGGCGCCTCGCGCTGCAACGCATTGAGCAGCGCCGGAAACAGGCCGAACTCAGCATCGTCCGAAAGCCCCAGGCGGAACACATTGGTGCTGGTGGACGGATCGAAGCTCTTGGCTCGGCTGACAGCTGCGGAGATCACGTCCATCGCCGGCCGCAGCTCCTCGAAGATGTGCAACGCACGGGTAGTCGGCTCCATCTGCCGACCGTTGCGTACCAGCAACGGATCGTCGAACAGATCACGCAGGCGGCTGAGCGCCGCACTGACGGTGGACTGGGTGATGAAGAGCTTCTCGCCGACCCGGGTGAGGTTTCGTTCGAGCATCAAGGCCTCGAAGATCACCAGCAGGTTCATGTCGAGATGACGCAGCTCGTTCCGGTTCATGAGGCCTCGTCCAGATATGCGAATTTTCCTGGCATTTGAACATAGCGCCAGGACCATCACTTGAACATTTGTGCGAATTCTAGTGCTTCGCATTCTCTGGTTGAGAAGCCGCTTTTTATCCTCTACGGTGAAATGGCGCCGCCACCGAGCGACGTTGAAATATGCTTTAAAAACAACGAGTAACCATATGATTCAATTAGGCGAAGCATGGCTCTCGGTGGAGCGACGGGAGGCCTTCCTGCACGGCAGGCCAGTGCGGCTGGGCAGCCGCGCGTTCACCATCCTGGAAGCACTACTGTCGTCACCCAATCGCCTGGTCACCAAGGACGAACTGATCCGCACCACCTGGCCCGACACGGTGGTCGAGGAGAACAATCTGCAAGTGCAGATCTCCACTCTGCGCAAACTGCTCGGCCTCGATCAGCAACTGCTGGAGACCGTGCCCCGGCGTGGCTACCGCCTCAACCTGGCACACGCCGCCCGCGACGACATGCCCACGGCCACAACAGCCGACTCGGAAGCCTGGAAGGCCCAGGCAAGTGTCCATGTGGTCGATGACGAGCCAGCCGTGCGCGCAGGACTGGTACGACTGCTGCGCTCCATGGGCATCAGCGCGACCGGCCATGATTCGGCCGCCGCCTTCCTCGCCAGCAGTGCCCTGGAAGCACCCACCTGCCTGCTGCTGGATGTGCGCCTGCACGAAGGCAGCGGCTTCGACCTGCAGGAAGAGCTGATCCGGCGCCAGGCCACCCTGCCCATCGTATTCATGACCGGCTTCGGCACCATCGACATGTCGGTCCGGGCAATGAAGGCCGGTGCCGAGGGCTTTCTGACCAAGCCGGTGGACGAGCAGCAATTGCTGGTAGCGGTACGCGAGGCCATGGAACAGGCTCACCGCCGACATGCCGAAAGTGCCCTGATCAGATCGGTGCGCAACCGCTATGCCGGGCTGACCGAACGTGAGCAGCAGATATTTGCGCTTCTGCTGAGCGGGCGACTGAACAAGGAGATCGCCAGCGAGTTGAGCCTGCAGGAAGTCACTGTCAAGGTGCACAAGAAGCACATCATGACAAAACTGGCCGCCAAGACCCTGGTGGATCTGCTGATGATCGGACGGGCACTCGGCATGCTCCCGACGCTCCACCAGCAGGCCGAGCTGGCCTGATCGATGAGCGTCGCCCATCGGTCTGCCATTGCACCCAGGCACAGAGGTATACCGGCGCATTGTCTATCCTTGCGTCTGCGCTTCATCACGCCAGGACCATGCGCATGAATGCGCCCACCGATACCGCCACCCCGCACGACACGCAGGCGAACGGCTCCGACGGCCAACCATGCTTCGACGAGCGCTGGCTGCGCCAGATCGAATGGAGCGGCCTGGACCGTATCGGCGAGCTGACGCGCTGGCAGGTGTATGACAAACGCGCAGGACGTCACTGGCTGATCGTGCGTGCCAGCCCGCAGGCATCGTTCTGGGAGCTGGCTCGACTGGACCGTGAGTATGCGCTGGGCCCCAGCCTTTCTCCCGCCTGGGCGGTGGTGCCGCTGGTACAACTCAATACACTCGACGGCCCGCTGCTGGTGCTCGACGATGATGGCAGCCTTCCGCTATCGACGGCCGCTCCGGCGCCGCTATCGGTAGAACACTTCCTGCACCTGGCCATTGCCGCCACCTCCGCGCTGGCCCAGTTGCACCGGCAGGGTATCGTGCATCGGGACATCCGCCCGGCCAACCTGCTGCTCGCAAACAACGGCGACATACGCCTGACCGGATTCGCTTTCGCCACGCTCTCCGACAGCAGCACCGAAGGTGCCCCCCCACTACCCGATGGCAGCCTGGCCTACCTGCCGCCGGAGCAGACCGTCTCGCCGCGCGGCGATCTCTACGCACTCGGCGTCAGCTTCTTCGAGATGCTTACCGGCCACCTACCATTCAGCGCCGACGACCCCGTGCGCTGGCTGCACCAACACGTCGCCGTGCCGCCCCCCTCCCTGGCAACCTTGCGCCCCGGTCTGCCCCAGGCACTGGACGACCTGCTTGCCTGGTTGATGGCCAAGCAGCCCGGACATCGCCCCGACTCGGCCCACCTGCTGGAAGCGGAACTACGCCGTGGCCTCGATGAATGGCGCGAGTCCGGCAGCGTGCGACGCACGCTATCCCAGGTACCCGCCAGGGGCTCAGCCACCCAGGTGGGACGGCATGCTGAGCTGGCCATATTGAATGCCGCGGTCACCCGTCTCGGCCAGGGCCTCGGCGGCACGGTGCTGATCGGTGGCGAAACCGGCATCGGCAAGACATCGCTGGTCCGCCAGCTACGCAGGCTCCAGGGCAACGGAGCCACCCTGTTCGCCAACGGCAAGTGCGAACTGTCCCGTCAGCACCTGCCCTATGCCGCCCTTTCCGCCGCACTGTCATCACTACTGATCCGCCTCGCTGGCGAAGCACCAGACGATGTGCGGCGCTGGGGCCAGCGCCTGCGCGAGGCCATCGGCCAGAATGGCGTGTTGCTGTCACGTCTGACGCCCGAACTGGAGTGGCTGACCGGCCCCCTGCCCGCTCTTGCCGCCCAACTGCCGGTCGGCGAAGCACGCCGCTACCTTCACGGCATGCTGCAGCGACTGCTCGCCCTACTGGCCTGCCACGAACACCCGCTGATCCTGTTCCTCGATGACGTGCAGTGGATCGACGAGGAAACCCAGGCCTTCCTCGGCGAACTCCCTCCCAGCAGCTTCGACCACCTGCTGCTGATCGCCACGTATCGCCTTCACGAGCAACGCCCCAGTCCGCATCTGGCACCGCTGCTCGGTCACTGCCGCACACTCGGAGCCCGCACCATCGAGCTGGTCCTGCGTCCGCTGGCAGTCGGCGACATCAGTGCCCTGCTCCAGGCCGAACTCGATCTGCACCCCGATGAGCAGGCGTTACTGGCCGATCGACTGGCCCGCAGGGGAAACGGCAACCCGTTGTACGTCACCCAGTTCATCGCCGCGCTACGCGACGCCGGCAACACCACCCTCGACGACTTGCCGCCGCTGCTGGAGGATGTGGCTGCGCTGATGAATTCGCGCCTCGAACGTCTGCCCGATGTCACCCGTGACACCCTGGCCGCGCTGGCCATCCTCGGCAACCGCACGCCATTGGAGACCCTGGCGGCCGTGATCGACACCTCGGTGCCACAGCTGCTCGGCCTGCTGCGACCCGCGCTCACGGCGGGGCTGATCAGCCAGCACCACGAGGGGTTGTCGTTCACCCACGATGCCGTGTGGGAGTCGGCCAGGGCTCGTATCGCGCCCCCCATGCGCCGCGCCATGTACGTAGAATTCGCCATGGCCCTGCTGGCCCTGCTCACCGAAGACGCCGAGCCAGAAGCCGTGTTCCGTGTCGCAACGCAGGTGATCAAGGCCGATGACGCTCCACTGGAAGCTTCGCAAAGCCGGGCCTTCGTCGAACTGCTGATGCGTGCGGCACGCCTGGCGATGGATGCCGCTGCGGCAGCCACCGCGCGCGACTACCTGCAACATGCCCAGAGGTTGCTCGATGTGCAGGCCTCGGATGCAGACAAAGAAATGGTCCGCTCGGTTGCCCTGCAGCTGACCCACAGCCTGATTCTCAGTGCTCGCTACGAGACGGCCGCCAGCCATGTCACGTCGCTGCTGGCAGCGACCGATGCGCCGCAGCAGCGCGCCGAGCTGTATCGCCTGTTGTGCGAGATCTGCTCGCTACGTGGCGACTATGCCGGCGCCGTGGCTACGGCCACCACTGGCCTGGCCGAGCTCGGGGTGGTGCTACCCGATCCAGACCATGCCGAACAGGCCTGGCAGGCGCTGCAGGCAAGCCTGGGCTCGCACACGGCAGAAGCCTTCTGCACCCTGCCGGATATCAGCGACGCCAACATCCAGGCAGTGGTCGAACTGCTCGCCGCCATAGTCATTCCCGGCTCATTCATCCACCCCGACCTGATGCTGTTGAGCACCTGCCATATCGCCCGCCTGAGCCTGGAGCACGGCATGAGCGCGGCTACCGTGCACGCGCTGGCCTGGTTGGGCGTGGCCAGCGCGCACCGCTTCGACAGTTATGAACAGGGCTTCGACTACACCGCCACTGCGCGCCGGCTGGCCAATCAGCCGCGCTTCGCCGCCAGCCGGGTGGCCGTGCTAGTCGCCCTGGATCAGGTAAGCGCCTGGACCCGCCCGCTGCCGTTCGCCCTGGAATGCGCCGAGTCGGCTTTCCGCGCCAGCCTGGCCCAGGGCTCGCCAAGCTTTGCCTGCTACGCCAACAACCACATCGTGTCCGACCTGCTGGTGCTCGGCGCCCCCATCGAGCGCATGCTCCGGCAGATCGACACCGGCCTGGCCATGGCCAGAAACCTGGAGTTCATCGATGCGCAGACCGTACTCCATGCCCAGGCCCGCTATATCCGCCGCCTGGCCGGGGAAACCAGCAGCAGCATCCCGATCCCACCCTACGAGCAACTGGTCGAGCGGGTCCGCGCCAGCCACATGGGGCCACTGCATTTCTGGTGGGAACTGTTCGAGGGGCTGCTGAGCTTCCTCGAGGCCGACTTCGAGCGGGCGGCCAGACACATGGATACCGCCTGGTCACTGACCTGGGCGGTGCCGGCACACATCCACCTGATCGATCTGGCGCTGTTCAGCGTGCTCAACCGCGCCGCCCTGCAAACGGCTACCGGTCTGCCGCAGCAATTCGAGCAACCGATGCGTCACCTGCGGCTGTGGGCGGAACTGAACCCCCGCTATTTTTCTGATCGCCTGGCCCTGGCCGAAGCCGAACTGCTGCGCCTCGATGGCCATAGCCTGGAAGCACTGCGGCATTACGAGAGCGCGGTCGCCAAGGCAGAAAGCTGCGGCGCCATCCACCTCAAAGGGCTGTCCCACGAGATGGCTAGCCGTTGCTACCAGGTACTTGGCCTGGAGATGGCGGCACGCACGCACACTCGCCAGGCTCGCGACGCCTGGCGTCGCTGGGGGGCCGTGACCCTGGCCGAGCAACTGGAAAGCGAGCATGCCTTCCTCCGTGAGCAACCGCTGACGCCAACGCCCTCCCAGGGTCTGCCGGCCCATCAGCAGTTGGACATGCTGTCCATCACCCGCGCCTGCCAGGCACTGTCACGCGAGATCGAGCCCGACGAATTGATCCGGACGCTGCTGGCCAATGCGGCCATGCATGCCGGCGCCACTTACGTCGCCCTGCTGCTGATCGATGGCGACGGTTTACGCGTGGAGGCCACCGGCCTGGCCGACAGCCGCGGCATCGACATACGCCTGCGTCCGCGGCCGAACGTGGCCTGGGCCGCCCCGCTGAGCCTGGTGCGCCAGGCAATGCACCAGCGCGAATCGCTGCTGCTGACAGGCACCGAGGCATACCGCCGCTTCGGCGAGGATGCCTACCTGAGCCGTGTGGAAAACGGTTCGCTACTGTGCGTACCGCTGCTCACGCAGAACGAGGGGGTGGGTGCGCTCTACCTGGAGAACAGCCTGACCCAGGGCGCCTTCGAGCCAGCCCGGGTCGACGTGCTGGAATTACTCGCCGCCCAGGCGGCGATTTCCCTGAGCACTGCACAGCTGTACAGCGACCTGCGCGCAGAGAACCAGCGCCGTCGGGACAGCGAAACCACGCTGCAGCGCACCCAGGCGCTGCTCGCCATCGGCCAGGAAGTCAGCCGCTACGGCACCTTCGTCTGGCGCTACCAGGTTGACCGTTCATTCTGGTCGCCGCGCCTGCTGGTTGAGCTCGGCATGCCCATCCCCAGCAATCAGGACTACCTGTTCGATCCCACCGTCCTGGTCCATGCCGACGACAGAGGGCGCTTCGTGCAGACGCTGGGCGAGGCCGCCGAACACCTGCAGGCCTTCCACCTGGAGTTCCGCACCGTGTCGCTGGATGGCACACCGCTGCACCTGGAGCTGGTTGGCGAACCCCACGGCAGCGATGCCTTCATCGGCGTGGTCTGCGATATCAGCGCCAGGCGCCAGGCAGAAGTGGCTCTGCGTACTGCGCGCAGTGAGCTGGACCGCACCTCACAGGCGACCATCCTCGGCGAGCTGTCCGCCTCCATCGCCCATGAGATCAACCAGCCTCTGGCCTCGATCCTGGCCAATGCCGGAGCCAGCATCCGCTGGTTGGAGCGCCCCGAGCCATGCATGGAGGACGCGCTCGAAAGCCTGCGTGACATTCTCGACGAGAGCCAGCGCGCCGCCGATATCGTGCGCGCCATGCGAACCCTGGCCCGGCAGAAGCCGACAACGCGCAAGCCGGTGGAACTGGGGGCGATCATCCGCCAGGTACTGGCGATCACCCAGGCCGACCTGGATGACAAGCACATCCAGCTGACCCTGGCGCTTGAGCCCCTCCCCTCGGTGCTGGGCGATTCGACCTTGCTGCAGCAGGTCGTACGCAACCTGATCACCAACGCCATCGAGGCCATGCAGGCCCTGCCACCCAGCACCCGCCGCCTTAACCTCCAGGCCTGTGCGCTGGGCACGGAAGTGCTGGTACTGATCGAGGATTCCGGCCCCGGTGTCCCCGCAGAGAAACTGCGCCAGGTGTTTCAAGCGTTCTTCAGCACCAAGGCCACCGGCATGGGCATGGGGCTGGCGATCTGCGCTTCCATCGTCTCCAGCCACGGCGGCACGCTCGGCGCCACACGCGGGCGCAGGGACGAAAGCCTGTTCTTCTTCACCCTGCCCATACACCGGGCGGGATAGTGTTGCTCAGAGCTTTTCAGATCGGGTAAAGGACGCCGCCTGGCGAAACGGCGCACGCTCTGTTCATTCGTGAAGGAGAGCTCCCATGACTGTTCTGGCCAATCCGGCTTCGGCCACCCTGGACGCCCAGACCTATCAACTCGTTCTCTCGCTGAAGCAGGCGCTGGAGGCCGCTGCTCACAGTGGGCGCGACGGCGTGTCCTGCGCTGGCAAGCAACTGTGCGAGCACTTGCTGGAGCGTTACCACCAACCCGCGGCGAACAGTCCCGGTCGCCAGTCGCTGGCACCCTGGCAGGAGCGCAAGGCCAAGGAGATTCTCGCCCGCAGCCTGAACGCGCGCCTGTTCATTGCCGACGTGGCCGAGCAGTGCGCCATGTCGCGCAGCCATTTCTCACGGGCATTCAAGAAGACCACCGGCATGTCGCCACAGGAATGGTCGCTGGACCTGCGCGTCCGCCGGGCCAAGGAATTGCTGGCCGACGAGTCCCTGTCCATTGCCCTGATCAGCCTGGAATGCGGCTTCGCCGATCAGTCGCACTTCAGCCGCATGTTCAGCAAGCTGGCCGGCACCACGCCCATGCGCTGGCGGCAGAGCGCACGACACGCCGAATCGGCCTGAAGGAGTTATCCCTAGGGATATGTCCCTGGGGATAACCCTGAATCAGGACGCGGCGAACACCAGCACCTTGAGTGCACTATCGGCCTCGATATCGGCGAACTCCGGCGGATTGGCCAGGCGCTCCACGTAGCGCAGAGACGGAGCCTCGCGGGCCATCTCGTCGATGACGAAGCTCGGGGCGATGGAGGGATCGTTGCAACAGGCCAGCACCCGACCACCTGGCGTGAGCATGTCGGGCAGGCGCCGGATGATCTTGGCGTAGTCGCGGGTCAGCACGAAGCTGCCTTTCTGGAAGCTCGGAGGATCAACGATGATCAGGTCGTAAGGACCATCCTTGCGCAACTTACCCCAGGAGTTGAACAGGTCATGGCCGAGGAAGCTGACCCGGGCCAGATCATGGCCGTTCAGCCGATGGTTATCGCGACCACGGCTCAGGGCCGGGCGTGACATGTCCAGGTTGACCACCCGCTCGGCCCCGCCGGCGATGGCCGCCACGGAGAAGCCGCAGGTGTAAGCGAACAGGTTGAGCACCCGCAGGCCATCTGCCTGCTCGCGTACCCACTGGCGCCCGAAGCGCATGTCGAGGAACAGGCCGCTGTTCTGCTTGCGGCCGAAATCGAGGAGAAAGCGCAGACCACCCTCCTCGACCTCGCCACGCTCGACGACGTCACCTACCAAGTATTCGGTGGCGCTGTCCGCCTGGTAACGGTGCTGCAGCAACAGATGACGGGCACTACTCTGTGCCCATGCCGGCGAGCCGGCGAAGTGCAGCAGCATGTCTTTCAACTCCACCAGTTCGGCCGCACCAGGTTCGCGGAACAGTGACACCAGCAGTACGTCCTGCAGCCAGTCGGCGGTGACATGTTCCAGCCCCGGCCACTGCCGACCGCGGCCATGGAAGACGCGGCGCGCCTCCCCGGGCAGGTCGGCGAATGCCGAGAGCAGATGTTGATGAAGGGTGGCGATGGCGGCGGTATTCATGGCGGCAGACAGCTGATGGAAAGGCCGGCATTCTAGGGCAAATTTCAAACTGCGACGCCTTGGCCAGGTACGCGGGCCTCTCTAGCTGGTACCCTCGCGCCATTTTTCAAACGGGAGAACTCCATGCCCCACGATGGCAGCCTGCTGCAAGGTGCAGTCGTATTCCTCTGCGCCGCGGTACTCGCAGTGCCCCTGGCCAAGCGCCTGCAATTGGGCGCTGTGCTCGGTTACCTGCTGGCAGGCGTGTTGATCGGCCCTTCGGTACTGGGCCTGATCGGCGACCCCGAGAGCGTCGGCCACCTGTCCGAGATGGGCGTGGTCCTGCTGCTGTTCATCATCGGCCTGGAACTGTCGCCGCGCCGCCTGTGGGTGATGCGCAAGGCGGTATTCGGTGTCGGCATGGCCCAGGTCATGCTGACCGCCATGGTGATCGGTACCGTGGCACTGTTCGGCTTCCATCAGCCACTGCCGGTGGCCATGGTGCTTGGCCTGGGCCTGGCACTGTCGTCCACCGCCTTCGGCCTGCAACTGCTGGCCGAGCGCAAGGAGCTGACCACTCCCCATGGGCGCATGGCCTTCGCCATCCTGCTGTTTCAGGACATCGCAGCGATTCCACTGATCGCCCTGGTGCCGATGCTCGGCGACGCCAGCCCGCACCCGCTGCCCGGCAACGAACTGCGCGGCCTGCTGGAAGTGTTCGGCAGCATCGCCCTGGTGGTGCTCGGCGGCCGCTATCTGCTGCGTCCGGTGTTCCGCATCGTCGCCCGCACCAATATCCGCGAGGTGTCCACCGCCACAGCCCTGCTGGTGGTGATTGGCACCGCCTGGCTGATGGAGCTGGCCGGCATTTCCATGGCCCTGGGCGCATTCCTCGCCGGGATGCTGCTGGCCGACTCCGAGTATCGCCATGAGCTGGAGTCGCACATCGAACCGTTCAAGGGGCTGCTGCTGGGGCTGTTCTTCATCAGCGTCGGCATGGCCGCCAACCTTGCCCTGCTGTGGAGCGAGCCACTGATGGTCCTGGCCCTGACCGTGCTGCTGATCGGCCTCAAGCTGCCGGTATTGCTGCTGCTCGGACGCCTGGCCGGTGGTCTTTCGCGGATCAGCGCTGTCCGCCTGGCCGTACTGCTGGCGGCCGGCGGCGAATTCGCCTTCGTGGTGTTCCGCATGGCCCGCGGCGAACAATTGCTCGATGCCCATGTGCATGATCTGCTGGTCATCGCCATCACCCTGTCGATGGCCCTGACGCCACCAATGGTTCTGCTCGCCGCGCACTGGTTCAAGGCCGCACCGACCGCACCGCGTGACGTGCCACCAGAACTGCAAACGGTGGACAGCGATACACCCCGGGTGGTGATCGCCGGCATGGGCCGCATGGGCCAGGTGATCGCCCGCGTGCTGCGAGCCCAAGGCGTGCCCTTCGTCGCCCTGGACACCTCGGTGGATGCGGTGGAGATGTCGCGTAGTCTCGGCGAGATGCCGATCTTCTACGGTGACCCGCTGCGCCCGGAGATTCTCCGCGCCGCCCAGCTGGACAAGGCGGAGTGGTTCATCATTGCCACCGATGATCCGGACACCAACCTCAAGACCGCCGAACTGGTACGCAAGCTCTATCCGCACGTGAAGATCATCGCTCGCGCGCGCAACCGCCAGCACGTGCACAAGCTATGGGACCTCAACGCCCAGGCCGTGCGTGAAACCTTCCACTCCAGCCTGGAGATGAGCCATCAGGTGCTGCGCGGCCTGGGCCTGAGCGAAGAACAGGCCGCCGTACGCCTGCGCCGCTTCCAGCGTCATGACGAAGAGGTGCTGGAAGCGCAGCACATGGTCTACGACAATCAGGCAGCGGTACAGCAGACCGCACGCCAGGCCCGCCGGGAGCTGGCGACGCTGTTCGATAGCGATACCGTCGACGAGAAGGGTGCTAGCTAAACTGGAGCCGCCGCGGGGCATATGGGCTAGGGCACAAGCATCCTGCAGCTGGCGCTCCCCGCAACAACCGCATGTTTCAGGAAAAGCCCTGCAAATAAAGAACGCCTGATCTTCTCGCCAGGTCCTGCCGAGGCGGCTTTCCTCCCCCCCTTAAACTGGTTAAGGTCGGTGCACTCTCATCATTACGGAGCCGTTCATGCCCTCTCCTGCCCTCTCCGGCCCCCAGTACCTGAGCGAAGGTCTCAAGCTGGTTCTCAGCCCGGGGCTGCGCCTGTTTGTCTTGCTGCCACTGACAGTCAACACGCTGCTGTTCATCGGACTGATCATGGTCGCCCTGCAGCAGTTCGGCGGTTGGGTCGACGGTGTGATGCCGAGCCTGCCGAGCTGGTTGAGCTTCCTCGAGTACATTCTCTGGCCCCTGTTCGTGGTGCTGGTACTGGTGGTGATGTTCTTCACCTTCACCATGCTGGCCAACATCATTGCCGCACCGTTCAACGGTTTTCTGGCCGAGAAGGTGGAAGTAGTGGTTCGCGGCCGAGACGATTTCCCGCCCTTCAGTTGGGGCGAGCTGATGGCCATGATTCCCCGCACCCTCGGTCGAGAGATGCGCAAACTGGGCTATTTTCTGCCTCGCGCGATTCCACTGCTGATCCTCACGTTCGTGCCGGTGCTCAACCTGGTGGCTGCACCACTCTGGATTCTCTTCGGCATATGGATGATGGCGGTGCAGTACATCGACTATCCGGCGGACAACAACAAACTGGGCTGGAACGAGATGCTCGCCTGGTTGCGCGAGAAACGCTGGCAGAGCCTGGGCTTCGGCGGCATCGTGTACCTGGCGCTGCTGATCCCCTTCGTCAACATCCTGGTGATGCCGGCGGCGGTGGCCGGCGCGACGCTGTTCTGGGTGCGCGAACGTGAGCGGGGAGAGCAAGCGGAGCCGGGCTGAGAGAAGTAGCAGGCGGGGGCGCTCGCTACCCGCCTTAGCTTCGCCGCGCAGGGAACGTGGAAAACAGCTCCGAAAATGCGAGTGCAGAAAAAGAAAAAGCGGCCTATGGCCGCTTCTTCTTTGGCTCCCCTCTCAGTGATCTGATTGGGAGCAATATATGGCGCAGCGGACGGGACTCGAACCCGCGACCCCCGGCGTGACAGGCCGGTATTCTAACCGACTGAACTACCGCTGCGCGTCGGTCTCGCAAGAGACATGGTGGGTGATGACGGGATCGAACCGCCGACCCTCTGCTTGTAAGGCAGATGCTCTCCCGGCTGAGCTAATCACCCGAGTAGCCTTGCGAGGTGGCGAAATTTACGCAGTGCCCTCGCCTAAGTCAACACCCTGCTTGAAATTTTTCTTCAATCTCTCTTTTTCGCCAAGCTCGACCTCCGACCGATAGGGAGAGCCAGCAGCGTCTGTCCGGTTTCTCTGGTCAGCCCGCGCGTAATAGCAGGCGAGTACTGACCAGCCCCTTCTCGGCGCGCTCCAACCCCGCCTCTTCTACCCGTACGCCCTGCTCTTCCAGGCTCATGAGCCAATGCAGCAGGCGAGAGAACTCCGTGGGCTGCAGGTTCACCTGCAGCCCACCATCGCCCTGGTTGTCCAGGCGTTCCACATTCAGGCCTTGGCTGGCGGCACTGCCGGTCACCAAGCCCTGCAACGCGGTTGCATCAACGCTCGCCCTGGGCCACTCCTGCACCGCTCGAACCTGCGGAGCGTGCTCCTGCAGGTAAGCGTGCAATCCGCGCTGCTGTTGCAGGAAGCTGCGCGCCTGTTCGAGGTTCTGACTGGCAGGCCGCCAGAGCAGCAGATAGAGCAGGACCAGCAGCAGAAAACCGCCAAGCAGCCCCAACGCCAGCCGATCACGCGACGGCAGAGTCTGCCAGCGCAGCGCCAGCGGGTTACGGGCGATACGAGCCCGCCATTGCAGAACCAGATCAGTCATCCATTGCCTCCAATCACCAGACGCGCACTGACGCCATTTCCTTCACGACTTGCTGAGCCCATATCCACCGCCAGGCCAGAGTCCTGCAGCCGAGTCCGCAGGCTTTCCAGAGCAGCGAAGTCACTGGCCTGAAGACTGAGAGCCAGATCACCGCGCTGAGCATTGAAGTCCAGCTGTTGCACCTGCACACGTGCACCCTCATCACCGATGGCGGCCGCGGCCTGGTCGAGCAGCTGCAGCAATTGCTGCTGACCACCGCCTTCCGTCTCCCTCAGATGCTGGTCGAACTGCGCCTGCAGGTTGATCAGTTTGCTGTCGCCAGGAAACAACTCACGGTATAGCTCGCGGCTAGCCTCGGCATAGCGCTCCCCTTCATGCCTGAGGTGCCAGCCCTGTGCCAGGTTGAAGCCCCATTGCAGAACAAGCCACAGGCCAAGCAGCGCCGCCAACGGGCGCCAGCGCTGCCATTGACCGGAAGGCTCGCGCCGGGCGAACGATCCCTGGGCCAGATCGCATTCGGCCCGGTGTCGCGCCAGCCAGGCGTGGGGCTGACTCAACTCGTAGGTGCTATCGACTCCGGACGGAGCGGGCTGGCCGGTCATCACGTAGGCCACATGCGGCCTCGGGCAGAGGGCGGACAACTGCGGCCAGTCCTCCGCTCTCATGGCCATACGTGCCTCGGCGGTACCGCCGAGCAGCCAGCGATCACCGAGACAGAGCAACTGGCTTCCTTCCTCCCCCAGAAGATCGGCATCGACCTCGATGCGCTGCGGTGGGTTGTCACCGCAAAGATCCAGCCAGCCAGCCAGCCAATCGCGCCGTACCGCGTAGATCCGATGACGGCCATCGCTCAATTGGCCGCCGACACTCAGGTGAAACTGTTCCACCTCCTCGGCCAGCAGTTCCTCAACGGCAAATGGCAACGCCTTCTGCAGCCAGCGAGCCTTGGTGGTTGGCAACTGCACAGTGCAGACCGTCACCGCCTCTATCGGCAGCACCAGGCGCCAGACGTCCCCCTGGAGCGGTAATGCAGCAGCGAAGGGTAGCTGATCGCAGCTGTCGCCATCGACACGCCAGACCGGTATATCGGCCACCACATCGATGCAGGCCTGGGGTGGAAGAAACAGAGTGAGCAGACTCATTCCTCAGACTCCTCGACGGGCAGGGGCGCAAGGCCCTCCTGCCCCAGATCGCGCGCCATCAGGCGGACGCGCCCATCATTACCGCGTTGCAGATAACTGGCCAGCACCTGCCGCCGGTCGCCCAGCAACACCTCGGTAGTGACCCGGAAATACTGGCTGCCAGTGGACAGCCCCTGAGGGTTCACACCGTAGCTGCCAAGCTGCTGAACGAAGGCCCCGGGATCGCGATAGCCGTTGCTCCCCCGTCCCTCGATGGCGGCCTTCAGCGCCGCCTGGGGTATGCCTTCCCCCAGACATGCCAGCACCTGGGCGCTGGCAGTGTTGATGTTCAGCTCCACCTGGCTCGGCAAAGCGCTGACGAAGGGTGCCAGTCGCCGGTAATCCACCTCGCTCATGCCTAGCAGTAGACGCAGCTCGGAAACCTCGGCAATACGGCCAGGGCCGGTGCGATAGGCCGGCTTCAGCAACAGATATTGGTCGTCCTCGGCACCAGCCATACCGGTGGGGTCCTGGTCGCCATCGAGCCAGTCCTGCAGGCGCTCGGCGTAGGCCGGCGTCAGCTGCAGCACCTGCAGCAGGCGACGAAACCGCAGCAGCGCCTGCTCCCCAGCTTGCCCACCCGCGACCAGGCTGTTCAGATTGAAACGACCGGACAGGTCCTCGATGCGCAAACGCAGCTCACCCCCCTCGTCCAGCGGAAAACGCAGCTTGGGATTTGCCCAGGGTTCGGCGAGATGATCCACCTGATCACTGCTCAGATCACGACGCAGCAAAGCCTTGGCTACCAGTTCGCCGCCCTCGGCATAGTACTGGGCCTGGCGCACCAGCAATTGATTGCCGGTGCTGCGAATCGCCAGCTGCTGACGCAGCATCATTGCCGCGCAGACGATGGTCACGAGCGCCACCACCAGCATGACAGTGATCAGGGCAACCCCTCGCTCCCGCCTCATGGTGAAGGCCCCTGTGGCAGGTCCGGAGCGACCTCTTCCGATGGCAGACCACCCTCTTCTTCGCTGCCCTCCTCGCCACCAGGTGGTACCACCTGCTCCTGCTGCGGCATCTCCGGCATGCGCCACAGGCGACGCAGCTCGCCGTAGTAGCGGTGCTCGACGATCAGCTCCACTGCCTTGGGCAGCTGGGTCAACGCCTCATCTGCACGACTATTGGCCGGCGGCCAGCCCTGCAGCCAGCGGCCTTCCTCGTCGAGAAAGCGCAGCTCGAAGCGCTTCACCCCCTCCAAAGCCTGCTGTACCCGCGGCTGGCTATCCTGTGCCTGATCCAGTACCGGCCAGTAGAGACGCTGCCAGCGTTCACCCTCGAGTTGCCAGCGCACCCTCTGCAGGGTCGCCCGCGGTTGGCCAAGCGGGTTACGCCAACCGCTGCGGGTGAACTCCAGCTGGGTGTTGCGGCCGCTGTCGCCGCGCAGCGAAGGCAGCAGATCGCCCAACGGGTCACGTATCGGGCGCAAGCGTACCTGCAGCAGATCACGCTCGAAGGCGGCCATGGCCTTGGTCAGGTGCCGCAGACGCTGTTCCTGCTCGCGCTGGCCAGCGTCGGTCTGCAAAACGCTGTCGAGCATGCGATAGGTCGCCATGGCCAGCAGGGCGAAGATGGCGATGGCAATCAACACCTCCAGCAGAGTGAAGCCACGCTGCTTCATGGCTCCACCCCGACGAAGCCGCTGAGGGTGACCAGCGCATTGTCCTCGACCGTGCCACGCAGGCCGCGCTCCGGGCGCAGCGCCACACGTACGGTGACACGCAACATCTCCGGTTCGCTGGTGGCCTGCACTTCGGTCTGCCATACCCAGCGTCGACCGGCATAGGTTTCCTCGCCCTGCTCGCGCCCCTCGCTCGGAGGGCTTTCCGCCAACTGGATATCCTGCAGTCGGTTGTCGGCCAGCCATGTCGCGAAGGTCTTGTCCTCCAGCCGCGCAGCCGTCTTTAGCGAGCGAGCGCTGGCACTGAGCACGCTGGCGGCGACTACGGCGAAGATCGCCAGGGCCACCAGTACTTCCAGCAGAGTGAAGCCACGACCGCGCCTCATCCAGAACGCCCCTTGGCGCCTTCAGGCTTCAGTTCCGGCTCGGAGAAGCCATCACTACTCAATAACAGCACCGGTGAACCACGCTCCCGGCCACCACCCAGGCGCAAAGTGAAGGGCGTCAGCTCACCGCTGGAAAGGATAAGCAGCTGCGGAGGCTTGGGACCGGACTTGCCCTTGCCTCCCAGCGGAGTCGGCAGGCCGACAGCCTTGTCCTCGACCTCGATGCGCAACTCGACCCACTCCGGCAGCTCGTGGACCTTATCGTCCAATGGTTCCCAACGCGATTTCAGCGGCTCGTAGCGCAGCACCTGGTAGCTGTGCGTCTCGAAGCGCACGCCGTACTCGCGGTTATCCAGCACAGCCTCGTCAAGCAGTACCCGCAGCAGGCTGTTGAGCCGCTCAGCTTCATCGTTGAGCTTGCGTGCAGGGCTGCTGGCCAGGCCGCTGCCGATCACGGCGAGACCGGTCAGGACGCCCAGCAGGACCAGAACCACCAGCAGCTCGATGAGCGTGAAGCCCCGCGCGGCTCGCATCGACAATCAGATATCCCAGTTGCCAATATCGGCATTGGTGCCGTCGCCGCCCTCCTGGCCGTCGGCGCCTAGGGAGTACAGATCGATCTTGCCGCGGGTGCCCGGGGACAGATACAGATACTGATTGCCCCAGGGATCGATCGGCAGCTTCTTCAGGTAACCCTCGGCGTTCCAGTTCTTCGCGGGCGGATTGCCGGTAGGTTTCTTCACCAGAGCCTCAAGGCCCTGCTGGGTGCTGGGGTAGTTCTGGTTGTCCAGCTTGTACATGTCCAGTGCCGCGCCGATGGCGCGGATGTCGTTCTGCGCGGCGGTAACCTTGGCCTGGTCCGGGCGCCCCATCACCTGCGGCACCACCAGCGCAGCGAGGATGCCGAGGATGACCACCACCACCATGATCTCGATCAGGGTGAAACCGCGTTGCTTAGACGATGCAAAAACTACTGCGCTTGGCGATGCGTCGTTAAAACCAGGCTCAGCATGCTCATTTACGACTTGTAAACTCCGCAGCTTCGCCTGGTTTCGCCTAGCCTGGCCGGCGCTCGCGGTGTTTTCGCTCAGTCTGTCTTTGTTCATCACTATCAACCCACCAGTTGGTTCAGAGAGAGAATCGGAAGGAGGATGGCCAGTACGATCACCAGAACCACCGCCCCCATGAACACCAGCATGAACGGCTCGAACAGCCCCACCAGCAAGCTGATGGTGGCGGCCAGGTCGTTCTCCTGATTGCGTGCCGTGCGCGACAGCATCTGGTCCAGCTCACCGGAACGCTCGCCGCTGGCGATCATGTGCAGCATCATCGGTGGGAACTGCCGGCTGGACTCCAGTGCACGGGACAGGCTGCCGCCCTCGCGCACACGTTGGGTGGCGTTGGCTACATCAGTGCGGATGATGCGGTTGCTCACCACCTCGGCACCGATGGCCAGCGCCTCCACCAGCGGCACCCCACTGCGCACCAGGATGGCCAGGGTCGAGGCGAAGCGCGCAGTCTCGGTAGCAGCGATCAGCCCACTCACCAGTGGTAGGCGCAGCAGGAAGGCGTGCCAGCGTCGGCGCAGGTCCTCGTTGCGCAGCGCGCGGCGGAAGCCGATCACGCCCAGCACGGCCAGGACGATCACCAGCGCGCCCCAGGCCTTGACCAACTCACTGAGGAAGATCAGCCCGCGAGTCAGCGCCGGCAAGGTCTGCCCGGAGTCGACGAACACCCGCACCACGTCCGGCACCACGTAACCGAGCAGGAAGCCGACGATGCCCAGCGAGGCGAGCATCAGGATCACCGGGTAAAGCAGCGCCATCTGGATCTTCTGCCGCGACTGCTGACGCTGTTCGGTGTAGTCGGCCAGTTGCTCCAGCACCGGGCCGAGGTGGCCGGCGTGCTCACCAGCAGCCACCGTGGCGCGATAGAGTTCGGGGAAGGCCGCCGGGTATGTGGCCAGGGCCTTGGCCAGGCTATGGCCTTCGAGCACTTTGCCGCGCACCGCCAGCAGCATCGACTGGATACGCGGCTGGCGCGACTGGGCCGCAGCGGCACGCAATGCCTCCTCGATGGGCAGCGCGGCGCTGATCAGGGTCGCCAGCTGGCGGGTGACCAGAGCCAGGTCGCGGGCCGAGAGGCCACGGCGCAGGCTGAAACCGCCAGTGCCCTCGGCCTGCTCCTTGCGATGCACCGGTTCGACCTGCAGCGGCGACAGCTGCTTCTCGCGCAACAGCTGGCGCACCTGGCGGGCGCTGTCGCCCTCCAGCACGCCCTTCTGCTGGCGGCCCTTGCCATCGAGAGCAATGTATTCGAAGGCGGCCATTAGGGTCTGCTGATGCTTTTTCGCGAGCCGCGTTGCAGCGTCAAAAGACGCCAGGCTAGGCGCGGGACGCAGGTAATGGTGCCCCCCTTGCCAAGTCCCGCAACGCCGCATGGCGTCTTTTGGCGCGCAACCCGCAGGGACGGGCCGTTTTTTGCGCGGCGCGTCGTGACTCGTCGTTCATTTGGAATAACCAAACTTCTCTCCTCGCGCCTAGCTCCGCGCAAAAAACGGCGCCGTCGCGGCCGTGAAAAAGCATCAGCAGACCCTAATCAATCTTCTCTAGTGACGCGCAGGACTTCTTCCAGGGTGGTCACCCCTTCCAGCACCTTGCGCCGACCATCGTCACGAATGCTCGGGCCGAGGCTACGAGCATGGCGTAACAGTTCCTGCTCGCCGACGCCGTTATGCACCAGGGTGCGCATCTTGTCGTCGAAGATCACCAGTTCATAGATGCCGGTCCGGCCGCGGTAGCCCTGCTGGTGGCACTCCGAGCAGCCCTTGGCGTGGTAGAGCGTTGGCTGGCTGTGCGGATCTAGGCCGAGCAGGCCGCATTCGGCCTCGTCGGCCGGGCGCGCCTCGCGGCAGTGCACGCAGAGCACGCGCACCAGGCGCTGGGCCAGCACGCCGAGCAGAGACGAGGACAACAGGAAGGGCTCGACGCCCATGTCGACCAGGCGGGTAACGGCGCCCACGGCGCTGTTGGTGTGCAGGGTGGAGAGCACCAGGTGGCCGGTCAGCGAAGCCTGCACGGCGATGTCGGCGGTCTCCTGGTCACGGATCTCGCCGACCATCACCACGTCCGGGTCCTGGCGCAGGATGGCGCGCAGGCCGCGGGCGAAGGTCATGTCCACCCGCGGGTTGACCTGGGTCTGGCCGATGCCTTCCAGGTAGTATTCGATGGGGTCTTCCACCGTAAGGATGTTGCGCGAGCGGTCGTTGAGGGTGACCAGGCCGGCGTACAGGGTGGTGGTTTTACCCGAGCCGGTGGGGCCGGTGACCAGGATGATGCCGTGGGGCTTGCGCAGGTTGTCGTCGAGCAGGCGGCGGTCGCGCTCGCTCATGCCCAGGTGCGGCAGCGACAGGCGCCCGGCCTGTTTATCCAGCAGACGCAGTACCACGCGTTCGCCATTGGCCGACGGCAGGGTCGAGACACGAATATCGACCTCGCGACCACCGACCTTGAGCGAGATGCGCCCATCCTGTGGCACGCGCTTCTCGGCGATGTCCAGGCGCGCCATGACCTTGACCCGCGACACCAGCAAAGCTGCCAGCTCGCGGCGCGGCTCGATCACTTCGCGCAGGATGCCGTCGACGCGAAAGCGCACTACCAGGCGTTTCTCGAAGGTTTCCAGGTGAATGTCGGAAGCGCCGGCCTTGATCGCCTCGCTGAGGATGGCGTTGATCAGGCGGATGATCGGGGCGTCGTCTTCCTGCTCCAGCAGGTCGCCAGACTCGGGGGTGAGCTCGGCCAGGCTGGCGAGATCAAGCTCGGCGCCCAACCCCTCGGCCATCTGCCGCACCTCGGAAGAGTCGCGCTGGTAGGCCAGGCTGAGCTGTTGCTCGAAGGCCTCGGGCTCCAGCCATTGCAATGGCAGCACCCGGCCGGCGAAGCGCTGGGCCTCCTGTACGGCGGTGAGGCTGGCCCCGCGACGGGCTTGCAGTTCGGCCTGGCCGAGGGCCTCGCGCAACAGCACGCCGTGGCGCTTGGCGAAGGCGAACGGCAGTGAACGTAGAGCTGGAACTACTGGAGCCGCCAGAGCGGCATGAGTATCAGTGGACATGAGCGGGCGCGTTCCTGGAGCAGAAGATCCATCTCGTTGTTTTTGTTGTTCTAACGGCACGTCTGAGGACCAAAATTAACGGATTTCCACGGAAACTGCAGTGCAGATTTCGCAGGCTTCGACAATGAAGCGACAACCTTAGCGACGAATTGTTATCGCCGTGGGTCGGAATACCGCATTCCACAAAAAAAGAACCCCGGCGAATGCCAGGGTTCTTGTACCGCGTAGGTGAGCTTTATTTACTTGTCTTCGCTGCGTTGGTGCTTGAAGAACACGCCATTGTCGCCGAAGGACGAAGCCACGAAGGGCGAGGTGAGCTCCATCTCACCGATCTTCACCGCACTGTTGCGACGCTGCTGCGCGTAGCTGCGGTTGGTGGACGGAATGATCGAGGTCTTGATCTCCATCGAGGTGGCGTAGACGTCATACAGCTTGGTACCTGCCGCCAGGGTCACCAGATCGCTGCGGAAGTCGTGCGCCGCGGTGGAGAACACGTTGCGCAGTTCAGTCTTCGGCACGAAGTAGATCTGCGTCGGAGCCTTGACCGAGGTTACGGCCTGACCGGTCTGGGTCACCTCAGCCATGTCGTCAACCCGCAGCAGGGTCGGCTTGAGGCTGACCAGCGAGAACAGCAGCGTGGTACCCAGGGTGTCGTTGGTCTCCGGCAGGACGAACTGCGAAAGCTCGTTGGCGAAGAAGTTGTGGTTGCTGCCCTGCCCGCTCAAGGTGTAGAGCGCGGAGACGTTCTGCGACGGCTTGCCATCGACGAATGCCTTCCAGGCCAGCCCCGGCTGGAAGCCGTTCTTGGCCGGATCACCAGCCACAGACAGGCGCAGCAGGCCGTTCTCGGCGCCCTGGAACAGACCGGTATACGGCTGGCCCGCCACGGCGGTGAACTTGACCTTGGCCATCGCTCCATTCGGGTGCATGGCCTTCTCGTAGCCAGCCGGCGCCACGTCAGACTTGGTCTGTACTTTCTTCCACAGCACGGAGCTGATGAGGCCGCCGACGTTCACCGCGGGAATGGCCGGTAGCTGCCCTTCGGCATATTGGGTGCGCAGGGCACCATTGACCCACAGGTTGTCCTGTTTGGCCTTGGCCGGCCAGGTTTCGTAGTCGGCCGGGATATTCAGGCCCCAGGGTTTGAAGGCGTTCTGCACGCCCACCAGGCTGCTGTCGAGCTGCGGGTTGTGACGCTTGATCACGTCGACCATGGTGGTGTTCTCAACCCAGGCCAGGCCCTCGGCGGTGTAGATCTCCGGGCGATAGTCCTTGGTGTAGAAACGGTCGGTCATCAGGCGACGCGAGGCGTTCATGATGAAGATCTGGAAGGCGGTCTCGCCGAAGGCGAAGCCGTCCGGACGCACGGTCTCGGCCAGCATGCCCACCAGGGTGTCGATCTTCTCGATATCGTTGCCGTAGACACGCTTTAGGTTGGCCAGGGTGGCCGGGTCCTTGGTCAGGTCCTCGAACTTGGTGATCGGATTGAGGCCGATCTCGCGACGGAATTCGTTGTAGCGCGGCACACCACGCTCGCGATCACGCAATACGTCGATGGTTGCCAGGTCGATGTTGCCGACCAGCGGAATCGAGAGATTGCGCAGGAAGTTCGGGTAGTTGTTGAGGGTCAGCGAGCCCGGGTTGGTGATACCGAAGGAATACCACATACGCTCCGGGTGCTCGCCGTTCAGCAGGTTCTCGGCATCGCGGTCACGAGTGTTCTGCAGCTGTACCGAGCGCGAGATGACGTTGGAGCCGATGTCATAGACGTCGACCTTGTCACGCATCAGCGGGTGCATGCGGTATACCGCGACGAACTCCTCGGTCAGCGTGTAAGGCACACCGTAGTTGTTGGGGTTGGTAGAGCCGACGATACCGGCCAGGGCGTGGTCGATTGCCGAGCTACCAGCCCCGCTGCCGTCGATACCGAGGATGCGCAGAACGAAGGAGTTGGAGCTGGCCAGGTCGGCCTGCAGTATACGCGCCTCTTCCTGGTACTTGTCGCGGTTCGGGCCGGAGCCCAGCAGGCCCCACCAGTTGGCGTACATGGCACGCTCGGTAACCGGGTTGGCGATCACGGCCGGGGTCCATTCCACGGTGTGGATCTTGGCCATGAGCGCGGCGTTAACCAGGCGAGCATGGTCATACAGCCACTGGTCGTTCTTGTCCGGATACTTCTGCTTGAGCATCGTCGCGATGGCGTTGTGCTCTTTGGTGAACAGCTGGTGCAGCATGCTCAGACCGACCCACCAGTTCTCGTTGAAGCCGGTGATCGGCTTGCCACTGAGGAAGTCGGTGGGCAGGGTGCCGTCGGGATTGATCTTCAGCTTGCCGTCGACGAAGGAGCGGACCTTGTCATTGGTGGCCTTGTCACTGCCATACAGTTGAGAACCATCCCACCAATGGGTGTTGTGGTTGCGGTAGGCGGCAGGTTTGCCAGCCTCTGCGGCGGTACGGGTCGGATCCGCCTGGGTGCGGCGCACAGACATGGTGCCCGAGCCCAGAACATCGCCGGCCGGCAGCGGCACCTGAATCGGGTTGGACTCGGCATTCGGGCCGTGCTCGACCCAGTCATGCACCATGAACTGGATCCACGATGCGGCGATGAAGTTGAGGCTGGGCGCCGGCTTGAACTCGCCGCGGGCCATCAGCACGTTACTCACTTCCCGCGGGTTGGGGCTGAGCAGGGTGTCGGACTCGGTCTCGCCGTGGGTGACGTTGGGATTCACGTTGCGACCGAAGCGGCGGTAGACAGAGCCTTCGGCAGGATTGGAGAGGATGTTGCAGGTGCCGTCCTCGGTACGGGCCACCTGGCTGCGGGCATCGCAGGTAATGGTGGCATTGGCGGCAGGCAGGTTGTCGACATCGAACAGGTTTTCCTTGAACAGTACATCGCGTTCGAGCGCGAGTGTGATCAGACCTGCATAGATGCCCAAAGTACCGAACTTGACCAAGCTCGGCCACGTGACCCAGACGGACATGGCGTTATCTCCCGATTTTTTCTTGTACTAATTACGGTTGGATGCCGGTGTTTCCGGCTGGCGGGAGATTAGGGATTCGCTGCCCCCCCTCCCCCCTCCCCTGGGAGGGGGAGCTGGGAATCGGGTCTACCACTGGTCAGGATTGGGGATCAGACGCCGCGCTGCTGCATCGCGAGAATGGCCTCGGTGCGGCCGGAGAGATTGAGCTTCGAGTAGATATTCTTCAGATGCCACTTCGTGGTGGACAGGGCAATGCCCGTGCTGGCACTGATCTCGGTGTTGGAAAAACCCTTGAGCAGGCAGGCGAAGATCTCCGCCTCCTTGTCGGTCAGTAGACTCACCAGGTCAGGCAGAGCTGAGGGCGGCGCCTTGCTTTCTGCCAGGAGGAACTCGGCATACGCTTCGCTGTAGGCCTCCGGCACCTGCAGTTGGCCCGAGTGCAGCAGGCCGAACACCGCCTCGGCAAATCCGGGGGCCTCGTCGAATACCGAGCGGTTGATATTGACGATGCCGAAGCGCTCGACCAGCGCAAGCAAGGCCTTGATCTGCTGTTCGGCACTCTGTTGGGGCGCGCTCTGCACCAGCAGGTTGGCCTCCACCACCAGCGCCCGCGCCTTCATCTCACTCTGTTGCAGCGACTGCGCCAGTACCTTGAGAATCCGGCAGGCACGCGGCTGTACGCCACGCATCACCAGCCAATACACAGCGGCAAGGCCATAACGCTCCCAGCACTCGTCGTATGGGCGTACCTTCTCCCACTCCCCTGCCGCCAGGCGCTCATCGATACCCAGCCGCAGAGCCAGGGCGTCCATCGCCGCAGGCCGCCCATCGAGATAGGCCTGGCGCATGCTTTCCTGGGCCACCTGGCTCGCGAAGCGCTGGTAGTTGCCCAGCTGCAGGATGCGTGAAAGCTGCTCCAGCAGGCGTCCGGCACGCCCCTGGGACTGGCGCCTGTAGAGCAGGCGCGACAGGGTGATGTGTACCGTGGCAATGGTCTCTGTGGCCGAAGACGAGGTGACCATCGCCATCAGGTCCTCACACAGCTGCTGTGCAGCGGCCAGCTGGTTCTGCTCATACAGCGCAACCACCATCGCCGTAGCCCGGTTGAGCCACGCGGGCGACGAGCGCTCGGTACGCTGGTAGTCGTGGCACACGTCCTTGCGTGCGCTGGTGGCGCGGCCCGCGTTGCGGTTGCACAGCGCGATGATCAGGTCGGCATAGCTTTCCAGGAACAACTGACCAGTACGGGCCAGCAGCGCCTTGGCCTCCAGAGCGAGCTGGATGGACTGTTCCAAACGCGAGTTCATCAGATGGTGATAGGCCAGGATGGTCATGGCCAGCGCCCGGATGTCCGAGGAGATGCCAGGTGCCAGCAACTCCCTCCAGCGTGCGCCAGGATCGAATGCCAGGTCGTACTGGAACAGCTCCAGGTTCAACGTCAGGAGCTGGCGGGTGGGCTCATCCAGGCCAGGTCGCTCGGTGTTCGGCACCGCCAGCTCGTCCACGCAGTAGCGGGCCTGGTGGAAACGCCGCGAAAGTGTCAGGGACAGGATCAGGGGCACCAGCAGCCGCGGCTGGTCGCGCAACTCCGCCTCGCTGAGTGGCTCCAGCCACTTCAGCACCTCGGCAAAGTGGCCGCCATGCACCCAGCGCTCGCTGGCTTCCTCCAGCAGGCAGCGGAACAGCGCCCGGTCAGCGCTGCGCTGGGCATGCTGCAGCGCCATGTCCCAATCGCCTTGGGCGCGAAAATGCAGAGCGGCGCGCCTATTCAGCAGCGGTACCTGTTGCGGCTGATACATGGCCAGGCGCTTGGCCAGGAAATCGTGCAGGAGGGCATGATAGCGATAGCAGCCGGGATACTGATCGACCGGCAGCATGAACAGCTCGCGGGCGGCCAGATCCTCCAGCAGCAGGGCCGAACCGGCGCGCTCGAGCACTCTGTCGCACAGTTCGCCATCGAAGCGCTCGAAAATGGCACAGCTGAGCAGAAAGTCGTGCATCTCCGGCGGCAGACGCTTGAGCACCACATGGCCGAAATAGTCGACGATTTCCGGCTGGCTGCCATTGAAGCGCTCCAGTGCCACCGTACCGAACCGCGCGTAGGCCAGCAGCGCCACCTTGACCCCGGCCATCCAGCCTTCGGTCATCGCCATCAGGCTGTCGATATAGGCAGGACTGAGTTCGGGCCCGCCGAGGTGAGCATTGAGTTGCTGGATCTGCACCGGCGACAGGCGCATGTCGTGCTGGTCGATACACAGCAGCTTGTCCTCCAGCTTCAGGCGGCTGAGCGAAAACCCGGGATGATTGCGGCTGGAGAGGATCACCCGCGTCGTGGAGGTGAGGTGTTCGAGCATCGCCGACAGCACGTCGAGAATGGTCGGCTGGCTGATGAACTGGAAATCGTCGAGAACGATATAGAGTCCGCCATCGATGCGATTCAGTGCATCGGCCAGGTATTCGCCGACCACCTCCGGCGCCTGATACATCTCGGCCGCGAAAGGGTTGAACCATGAAACGTCGAAGTCTTCGACCTGTGCGCGGATACCCTCGGCCAGATAACGGAAGAAGCGGACCGGCTCATTGTCACGAGCCTGCAGCGGAAAGTGCATCAAACTACGGGTGAGCCTGCCGGACTGCCATTGAGCCAGCAGCGTCGACTTGCCGGAACCGGCGGGTGCCAGCAACAAGGTCAGCGGGAACTGCTCGCAGTGGTTGAGCAGTTCCAGCAGCTCTTCGCGGGCAAAGCCTGCATGAGCGAGGGCGGTCGTCTTGCGATCATCCATTGCAGTGATCCGTCAGGCTTATTTTTATTGTTGAACGGGAAGCACGTGGAGACCGATGATAGCGACTCGTTTCCAGGAAGTTTCGAAACGTTTCACGCTTCCGACTGCGACACGACGCACGGTAGCAACGCGCGTTGCGCAGATAGATCCGGAAGGTGCGCCATGGATAGGAAACTTGCTGTATGGTTGGCGGCGCCCGCAGAGTACGGGTCGAGCCAAGGCGGGTCGGGCACTGCCCGGCGCGCCGAACTATAAGAAGAAAACCGGGGGATTCATGCGTTGAGCACTACCAGCATCAGCCTTCCCGCCTGGCTGCAGCGCCATGGGGTGACCATCCTCTGTCTGCTGGTCATATTGCTTATAACCCTGAGCCTGACCAAGCAGAGCATCGACTACCTGCGCCTGCTGCGCAGCGAAGCGCCCAGCTCGCCCCCCCCTTCCGCCACGGACCAGTCACCACAGGTTTCCCTCCAGCGACTGCAGAACATGTTCGGCGTACCAAAGGTGCGAGCGACGGGCGACCAGAACGCCCCGCCCACCCAGCAGAAGATGACTCTCCTGGCCAGCTTCGTCAGCCCGGATGCCCAACGCTCCACCGCCGTGATCCAGTTCGATGGGGAAAAACCGAGGCGCATTGCGGTCGGCAACGAGGTCAACGCCAGCACCCGATTGCAGGCGGTCTACCAGGACCACGTGGTTCTCGAGCGTGACGGCCGCGAGGAAAGCCTGCGGTTTCCCGCCGTTCGTAACCCCGCCTTGACGCCCTATTCCGCAGCACCCTCGCCTTATACGCCGGAAGAGCCAACCGCCCAGCAACTGGAACAGCTGCAGGACGAAGACGTCCAGGCCCTGCAGGAGCGCATCCAGCAACTACAACAACGCATGGAAGGCGGCGAAGAAGTGCCGCAGCCCGAAATCCTGGAAACCGAATAAACCCATGACCGACTTCAAACGCATGTCGCAGAAACGCCTGTCTCTCGCCCTGCTGCTGGCCGCGAGCTGCCTGGGCGCCCCGCTCCCTCCGGCCATGGCTGCCGAGCCGGTAGCCACCACCCAGGGTGCGGAAACCTGGACCATCAACATGAAGGATGCAGACATCCGCGACTTCATCGATCAGGTGGCGGATATCTCCGGCGAGACCTTCGTGGTCGATCCGCGCGTCAAGGGCCAGGTCACGGTGATATCCAAGACGCCGCTGAGCCTGGAGGAGGTCTACCAGCTGTTTCTCTCGGTGATGAGCACCCACGGCTTCAGTGTGCTAGCTCAGGGCGACCAGGCCCGCATCGTGCCAATCACCGATGCGCGCAGCGGCGCCAACAGCAGCCGCAACGCCCCGGACGACGTGCAGACCGAGCTGATCCAGGTGCAACACACCTCGGTCAACGAGCTGATTCCGCTGATCCGCCCGCTAGTACCGCAAAACGGCCACCTGGCCGCCGTGTCCGCGTCCAACGCCCTGATCATCAGCGACCGCCGCGCCAACATCGAGCGTATCCGCGAGCTGATCAACCAGCTCGACGCCCAGGGAGGCGGCGACTATAACGTGATCAACCTGCAACACGCCTGGGTACTGGACGCCGCCGAAGCACTGAACAGCGCGGTGATGCGCAACGAGCGCAAGGATGGCGCCGGCACCCGAGTCATCGCCGATGCCCGTACCAACCGCCTGATCCTGCTCGGCCCGCCCGCCGCACGCCAGCGCCTGGCCAACCTGGCCCGCTCACTGGACATCCCCAGCACCCGCTCGGCCAATGCACGGGTAATCCGCTTGCGCCACAGCGACGCCAAGAGCCTGGCCGAAACGCTCGGCGATATTTCCGAGGGGCTCAAGACGGCGGAAGGCGGCAGTGAAACCAAAAGCAGCAAACCGCAGAACATCCTTATCCGCGCCGACGAAAGCCTCAATGCTCTGGTCCTGCTGGCCGACCCGGATACGGTGGCGACGCTGGAGGAGATCGTCCGCAATCTCGACGTGCCACGAGCCCAGGTGATGGTCGAGGCGGCCATCGTCGAGATCTCCGGCGACATCAGCGATGCCCTCGGCGTGCAGTGGGCGGTCGATGCTCGTGGCAGCACCGGCGGCCTCGGCGGCGTCAACTTCGGCAACACCGGGCTGTCGGTCGGCACCGTCCTGCGCGCCATCCAGGAAGACAAGATCCCGGACAACGTGACCCTGCCCGATGGTGCAATCATCGGCATCGGTACCGACAGCTTCGGCGCGCTGATCACCGCGCTCTCCGCCAACAGCAAGAGCAATCTGCTGTCGACGCCAAGCCTGCTGACCCTGGACAACCAGCAGGCCGAGATTCTGGTGGGCCAGAACGTACCCTTCCAGACGGGCTCCTACACCACCGACGCCTCGGGGGCGAACAACCCCTTCACCACCATCGAGCGCGAGGACATCGGCGTGACCCTCAAGGTCACTCCGCACATCAACGACGGCGCTACCCTGCGTCTGGAGGTGGAGCAGGAGATCTCCTCGATCGCCCCCAGCACCGGAGTCAACTCCCAGGCGGTGGACCTGGTGACCAACAAGCGCTCGATCAAGAGTGTAATCCTCGCCGACGACGGCCAGGTGATCGTGCTCGGCGGCCTCATTCAGGACGACGTCACCAGTACCGACTCCAAGGTACCGTTGCTGGGTGATATCCCCTTGGTCGGCCGGCTGTTCCGCTCGACCAAGGACACCCATATCAAGCGCAACCTGATGGTATTCCTGCGCCCGACCGTGGTTCGCGACCGTGCTGGCATGGCCACGCTCTCCGGCAAGAAATACCGCGATATCAGCGTACTGGGCGTGGACGAGGAAGGCAGAACCATGCTGCCGGGCGATGCTGTGCGCCTGTTCGACAAGCCCGGGGCGGCGGCCATCGATCTGCGCGACGCGGATTGATAACGACCCGAGAATGAAAAACGCCGCTCGATGAGCGGCGTTTTCGTTTCAGAGCGCGGCCAGCCCGCGGGCCAGGTCCATCTTGAGATCAGCCACGTCCTCCAGACCCACCGCGACGCGGATCAGGTTGTCGCGGATACCGGCATTGGCCCGCTCCTGTGGCGACAGGCGGCCATGGGAAGTGGTCGCCGGATGGGCGATGGTGGTCTTGGTGTCACCCAGGTTGGTGGTGATCGAGATCACCCGGGTCGCGTCGATGAAGCGCCACGCTGCGTCCTTGCCACCCTTGACCTCGAAGCTGACGACCGCACCAAAGGCGCTCTGCTGACGCTTGGCCAGCTCGTGCTGCGGATGGCTGGGCAGGCCGGCGTAGTAGACCTTGTCGATACCCGGCTGGGTCTCCAGCCACTGAGCCAACTGCAAGGCACTGGCGCTGTGGGCCTGCATACGCACGCGCAGGGTCTCCAGGCCCTTGAGGAACATCCAGGCGTTGAACGGGCTGAGAGTCGGCCCGGCCGTGCGCAGGAAGCCCACCACAGCCTCCATCTCGGCCTTGCGCCCGGCGACCACGCCACCGAGGCCGCGGCCCTGGCCGTCGATGTACTTGGTGGCCGAGTGCATGATGATGTCGGCACCCAGCTTCAGCGGTTGCTGCAGGGCCGGGGTGCAGAAGCAGTTATCCACCACCAGCAGCGCCTTGCGGGCATGGGCGATCTCTGCCAGGGCAGCGATGTCGACCAGCTCGGCCAGCGGATTGGATGGCGACTCGACGAACAGCAGCTTGGTATTGGGCTTGAAGGCCGCTTCCCAGGCGCTCAGGTCGGCCAGCGGCGGGTAATCCACCTCGATGCCGAAGCGTTTCAGGTACTTCTCGAACAGGCTGATGGTCGAGCCGAATACGCTGCGCGACACCAGCACGTGGTCGCCGGCGCTGCACTGACTCATGACGATGGCCAGGATCGCCGCCATGCCGGACGCGGTGGCAACCGCCTGCTCGGCACCTTCCAGCGCGGCTATGCGCTCCTCGAAGGCACGCACGGTCGGGTTGGTGTAGCGCGAGTAGACGTTGCCCGGCACCTCGCCGGCGAAGCGCGCGGCGGCGTCGGCGGCACTGCGGAACACGTAGCTGGAGGTGAGGAACATGGCCTCGCCATGTTCCCCTTCCGGCGTACGGTGTTGGCCAGCACGTACCGCCAGGGTGTCGAAGCCGACCCCTTCGAGGTCGCTGTCCAGTCTGCCTGCTTCCCAATCCTGGCTCATGGCCGCTCCCCTGCTCAGTCGTTGTGCAGATCGATGATGGCGCTGACAGTCGGGCTGCCCGCCTTGGCGGCATCGTTGCGCGCCTGCTCGATCTTGTTCAGATAGTGCTCGTTGACGTCGCCGGTCACGTACTGGCCGTCGAACACCGCGCAATCGAAGTGCTCGATCTTGATCTTGCCGCCGCCCACCGCTTCTTTCAGATCGTCCAGATCCTGGTAGATCAGCCAGTCGGCACCGATCAGCTCGGCTACTTCCTCGGTGCTGCGACCATGGGCGATCAGCTCATGGGCGCTGGGCATGTCGATGCCGTACACGTTCGGGTAGCGCACTGCCGGGGCCGCCGAGCAGAAGTAGACGTTCTTGGCACCGGCTTCGCGGGCCATCTGGATGATCTGCTTGCAGGTGGTGCCGCGCACGATGGAGTCATCCACCAACATCACGTTCTTGCCACGGAACTCCAGCTCGATGGCATTGAGCTTCTGCCGCACGGACTTCTTGCGCGCCGCCTGGCCGGGCATGATGAAGGTACGGCCGATGTAGCGGTTCTTGACGAAGCCTTCGCGGAACTTCACGCCCAGGTGGTTGGCCAGCTCCAGAGCAGAAGTGCGGCTGGTATCTGGAATCGGGATGACCACGTCGATGTCGTGGTCCGGACGCTCGCGCTGGATCTTCTCGGCCAGCTTCTCGCCCATGCGCAGACGTGCCTTGTACACCGACACGCCATCCATCAGCGAGTCTGGGCGGGCCAGGTAGACGTGCTCGAAGATGCACGGCGAGTACTGCGGGTTCGGTGCGCACTGGCGGGTATGCAGCTTGCCATCTTCGGTGATGTACACCGCCTCGCCCGGGGCCAGGTCGCGGATCAGGCTGAAGCCAAGCACGTCGAGGGCGACGCTCTCGGAGGCGATCATGTATTCCACGCCTTCGTCGGTGTGACGCTGGCCGAAGACAATCGGGCGGATCGCATGCGGGTCGCGGAAGCCAACCACGCCGTAGCCGGTGATCATCGCCACCACCGCGTAGCCACCACGGCAACGGGCATGCACGCCAGCGACAGCAGCGAACACGTCCTCCTCGGTGGGCTGCAGCTTGTTACGCACCGCCAGTTCATGGGCGAAGACGTTGAGCAGCACTTCCGAGTCGGAATTGGTGTTCACGTGGCGCAGGTCGGACTCGTAGATCTCGCGCGACAGCTGCTCGACGTTGGTCAGGTTACCGTTGTGCGCCAGGGTGATGCCGTACGGCGAGTTGACGTAGAACGGCTGCGCTTCGGCGGAGCTGGAGCTGCCGGCGGTGGGGTAGCGCACGTGGCCGATGCCGACGTGGCCCACCAGGCGCTGCATGTGGCGTTGCTGGAAGACATCGCGCACCAGGCCGTTGTCCTTGCGCAGGAACAGACGCCCGCCGTGGCTGGTGACGATGCCGGCAGCGTCCTGGCCGCGATGCTGGAGCACGGTAAGAGCGTCGTACAGGGACTGATTGACGTTGGACTTACCGACAATACCGACGATGCCGCACATGTGACGCAACCTCTGTGTAGTGAATCAGGCTAGTTCCAGGCTCTTACGGCAGTTTAGGCTGCAAGAGACCCTCGTAGGACGGAAGCTCGGGCGTCTGCGTGATGCCGCTGGCGAGCCACTGGCTGGTCAGACTCAGAATCAGGTTCTTCGACCAGTCCGCCACCATCAGGAAATGCGGCAGCAGGGTCGACTGCTCCCACCACTGATCCTGTTGTACCGGTGCCAGGCTCACCAGCCCCACCAGCACCACCACCAGCAAGGCCCCGCGCGCCGCGCCAAAGACCATGCCGAGAAAACGATCGGTACCTGACAGGCCGGTTACCCGGATCAGCTCACCGATGAGGAAATTGATCAGCGCCCCAACCAGCAGGGTCACGACGAACAGAATGGCGCAGGCCGCGATGACACGCATCGACGGCGTCTCGATGAAACCCGTCAGGTGCTGCGACAGGGCGCCGCCGAACATCCAGGCGACCACACCGGCGATGATCCAGGTCAGCAGCGACAGCGCTTCCTTGAAGAAGCCACGGCGCAGGCTGATCAAGCTGGAAATGGCGATAACGGCAATGATCGCCCAATCGACCCAAGTGAATGCCACGTTGTTGCCTGCAGACGGGAAAGGCGGCGAATTCTAGCAGAGCGTGCCCGGCCGGGTAAGCCAGGCACGCTATATGGCTGTGATAGAAGAAATCAGCCGTTTTCCGGCTGGAAACGCACCACGAACCCTTTGAGGTTCTGCTGGCGGTTGAGCAGATCACGCAGGCGGTCGGCCTCGGCGCGTTCGATCACCGGACCGACGAACACCCGGTTCATCCCGTCGAAGCTGCGAATATAGGCGTTGTAGCCACCGCTGCGCAGGGTCTGCTGGAGCTTCTCCGCGCCCGCTCGGCTGGACAGACTGGCCAACTGAACCGACCAACTGACGGGTAGATTGTTGGCATCCAGGCCACTGACCGGCTTCGTGGCGGCTTGGGTCGGCGCGGGAGTTGCCGCCGGCGGCTTGGCTTGGGCCTGAGCTTGCGGCTCGACGACTGGCTGGGTCGGCGCGGCAATCGGCTCGGTGGGCGTCTGCGGCACCGGTTCAACCGGGGGCACCTCATCCTCGGCTACCGGCTCGGGCACCACCACCGGTTCCAGCGCCACTTCAGGCATGATCGGTTTTTCCGGCATAGACGGAGCATCAACGCTCACCTGGCGTAGCTCGTCCTCGCGGGAAAACAGCATCGGCAGGAAGATCACCGCCAGCGCCACCAGCACCAATGCGCCGATAATCCTCTGCTTGAGCCCCTTATCCAGCACTGCCATTGCCTGCCTCCGCCTGTTGACCGAGCCACTCCAGAGCTTCGGCCACGCAATAGAAAGATCCGAACACGAGGATCTCGTCGTCCTCGCCCGCGTGGCCACACTGTACCAGCAATGCCTCGGCCACGCTGGCGCAGGCATGCACATCCGCGCCCAGGTTGCGCAACGCGGCCTCCAGCTCACCAGCCGGACGGCTACGCGGACAGTCCAGCGGTGCCACTGCCCAACTCTGCACATCCATCTGCAGCGGCGCCAGCACACCGTCCAAATCCTTGTCGGATAGTAGACCGAATACCGCCAGGCGCCTGCCGTTAAGCGGCCTGGCAGTAAGACGCGACGCCAGATACTCGGCCGCATGCGGGTTATGGCCAACGTCCAGCAGCAGCGTGACATCCCGGCCCCGCCAGCTCACACGGCGAACATCCAGGCGGCCGGTCACACGGGTACGCTGCAGCGCAGCGGCCAGACGCTCGAACTCCCAGGGCATGCCAAGCACCGCATAGGCCTGCAGAGCCAAAGCGGCATTTTCCATAGGCAGATCCAGCAACGGCAAACCGTCCAGCTCAATCACGCGGCCATCGAGTGTCAGGCCACGCCAGTACCAGCCCTCTTCGCTCACGATCAGGTCGTAATCGCGCCCGCGCAGGAACAACGGGCAATCCAGCTCTGCCACCCGCTGCAACAGCGGTAGCGGTGGATCCAGGTCGCCACAGAAAGCAGGCCTGCCCTCGCGCAGGATGCCGGCCTTCTCAAAAGCTACGGATTCACGGGTATCACCGAGCCAGTCGGCATGGTCGAGACCAATGCTGGTGACCAGCGCCAGGTCGGCGTCGATCAGATTGACCGCGTCCAACCGTCCACCCAGGCCGACTTCAAGCACCACGGCATCCAGCGCTTCGCGCTCGAACAGCCAGAAGGCCGCCAAGGTGCCCATCTCGAAATAGGTCAGAGAAATCTCGCCACGCCCAGCCTCGACCGCCGCGAAGGCTTCGCACAGCTCGGCGTCGTCGGCGTCGCGCCCCTCGAGCTGAACGCGCTCGTTGTAACGCAGCAGATGGGGCGAACTATAGACTCCGACCTTCAGCCCCTGCTCACGCAGCAAAGAGGCCAGGAAGGCGCAAGTGGAGCCCTTGCCGTTGGTACCGGTGACGGTGATCACCAGCGGCGCCGGCTTGCCCAGGCCGAGCCGGCGAGCCACCTCGCGACTGCGCTCCAGGCCCATGTCGATGGCGCTGGGATGCAGTTGCTCCAGATAGCTCAGCCAGTCGGCGAGGGATCGGCTCATGCAGTGGCCGCGGGAGTCGGCAGATGCTGCAACTGTGCCAGCAGGCGGGCCAGGCGCGGGCGCAGATCATTGCGGTGGATAATCATGTCGATGGCACCATGCTCCAGCAGGAACTCGCTGCGCTGGAAGCCTTCCGGCAGCTTCTCACGAACAGTCTGCTCGATCACCCGCGGGCCGGCGAAGCCGATCAGCGCACGCGGCTCGGCGACGATCACGTCACCGAGCATGGCCAGACTGGCGGAAACGCCTCCGTATACCGGATCGGTCAGCACGGAAATGAAGGGCAAGCCCTCCTCGCGGAGGCGTGCCAGCACGGCGCTGGTCTTGGCCATCTGCATCAGGGAAATCAACGCCTCCTGCATACGCGCACCACCCGAGGCAGCGAAGCACACCAGCGGGCAGCGCTGCTCCAGCGCGGCATTGGCGGCACGCACGAAGCGCTCACCGACGATGGCGCCCATCGAGCCGCCCATGAAGCTGAACTCGAAGGCACAGGCCACCACGGGCATGCCCTGCAGCTTGCCACTCATGGAAACCAGCGCGTCTTTCTCCCCGGTTTCCTTCTGGGCTCCGGCGAGACGATCCTTGTACTTTTTGCTATCGCGGAATTTCAGGCGATCCACCGGCTCCAGCTCGGCACCCAGTTCCTCGCGTCCCTCGGCATCGAGGAACAGGTCCAGGCGTGCGCGCGCGTCAATGCGCATGTGGTGGTTGCATTTGGGGCAGACGTCGAGGGTCTTTTCCAGTTCTGGACGGTAGAGCACGGCATCGCAGGATGGGCACTTGTGCCAGAGCCCTTCGGGTACCGAGCTCTTCTTGACCTCGGAACGCATGATCGAAGGGATCAGCTTTTCTCTCAACCAGTTGCTCATGCTTACTCTCCGTAGCTGTTCGGGGTCTTGGGCGACCCAGGCAAACTCTGATTCAGGCCACAGGCGACGAATGTCGCACCTCGGCCGGGGCACAATGGTTTATGGACGGCAGGTACCTGCCCGCCGTCACATCAACCACCACGCGCCGCACGAATGAATGCCCCGATCTTTTGCGCATCCTTGATGCCCTTGCTCGCCTCTACTCCACCGCTGACGTCCACCGCGTAGGGGCGCACCTGCTCTACTGCCAGTGCGACGTTATCCGGATGCAGGCCACCAGCCAGGATCACGGGCTTGCTCAACCCCTCAGGCACCAGTGACCAGTCGAAGGCCTCACCGGTTCCACCGGGCACGCCCTCGACGTAGGTATCCAGCAGAATGCCTTTGGCGCCCGGATAGCGATCCACCTGGGCAGCGATGTCATCACCAGCCTTGACTCGCAAGGCCTTGATATAGGGACGATTGAAGCCTTCGCACTGCTCTGCGGACTCATCACCGTGGAACTGCAGCAAATCCAGCGGCACGCTAGCGAGAATCCGCTGCAGCTCGGCACGTTCGATATCAACGAACAGGCCAACCGTGGTCACGAACGGTGGTAGCGCCGCAATGATCGCCTGCGCCTGCTCGACGCTAACCACGCGCGGACTCTTGGCATAGAACACCAAGCCGATGGCATCCGCACCGGCTACCGCAGCAGCCAACGCGTCCTCGACTCGAGTAATTCCGCAGATTTTGACGCGAACAGCTGTCAACGTGCCGACGCCTTCTAAGAACGAAAAACCGATGGTAGCAAAGCCGCCGAGCAGTTTCAGCCGAAGCTTTCAGGCAGCGAGGAAAGGAAATGCGGCCCCAGATAACGCTCCGGCAGCTCGAATTCCTCGGGATATTCCACACCCACCAGATACAAGCCATAGGGATGGGCCGTCACGCCACCGGCACGCCGATCACGCGCCTCCAGCGCTTCACTCACCCAGGACGGATCGCGCTCGCCAGCGCCAATGGTCATCAGCACGCCGGCAAAGTTGCGCACCATATGGTGCAGAAAAGCATTGGCACGCACATCGATGACGATGAAGCGGCCATGCTCGATCACCTCCAGGTGGTGCACAGTCTTCACCGGCGACTTGGCCTGGCACTGCACCGCACGAAACGAGGTGAAGTCATGGGTGCCAACCAATAGCCGCGCCGCCTCACGCATCCGCGCCACGTCCAGCGGCCGGTGATTCCAGGTGACCTCCTGGGCCATATGCGCAGGGCGGATATGGTCGTTGTAGATCACATAACGGTAGCGTCGAGCACAGGCCTTGAAGCGCGAGTGGAAATGCGCCGGCATGACCCGGGCCCAAGTCACGCTGATATCGGCGGGCAGATTGGCATTGGCACCCATCACCCAAGCCTTGAGCGGGCGATCGGCACGGGTGTCGAAATGAGCCACCTGACCGCTGGCATGCACGCCTGCATCGGTGCGCCCGGCGCACATGAGGCCGATCGGCTCGTCTGCGACCTGAGACAGCGCCTTCTCCAACGACTCCTGCACCGTAGGCACGCCATTGTCCTGACGCTGCCAACCACGGTAACGAGTGCCCTTGTATTCCACGCCAAAGGCGATTCTGAAAACGCCAGGGGCGGCCATTTCGGCCGCCCCTGTTGGTATTGCTTCAAACATGGATCAGCTCAGTTTGGAGATCAGATCGCGAGCTTCCTGCTGCTGACCTTCGCTACCCTCGGCGATCACTTCGTCGAGAATGTCACGGGCGCCTTCGCTGTCGCCCATGTCGATGTAGGCACGCGCCAGGTCAAGCTTGGTGGCTGTCTCATCGGTACCCGAGAGAAAATCGAAGTCGTCGTCCACATCCAGTCCTGTCGCGACAGCGGCGGTTTCCGGCTGTGTCACCGAGAGCTCATCAGAGAGGCCACTGCTCAGCTCATCCAGTTCGGCGGAAACCTCATCCAACTGGGCAGCAAAGCTGTCTTCGGCCGGAGCCGCAGGGGTCTCATCAGCCAGAGACAGGTCGAAGTCGGCGGGCATGTCCAGACCAGATTCGGCACCTGGAGCACCGGAAACGATCGGCTCGTCATCCAGACTCAGCATGAAATCATCTTCGGCAACTGCCGCCGACTTGCTATCGGCATCCAGATCCAGGCCGAAGTCGGCCAGATCATCACCCAGAGAGAGGCCATCGCTAGAATTGTCACCGCCCAGGTCAAGATCGAAGTCCATATCGCTGCCGGCAGTGGAGGCTGCAGGTGCTACCGGGGCATCGAAGCTCAGATCGGCGTCGAGCTCCAGATCATCCAGCGTGGCTTCGGTCACCGGAGCTGCGGGTGCGACTGGCTCGTCGAGACTGACGTCCAGATCGTCCAGACTCAGATCGAACGAATCATCGAGACCCGACGCGGCATCCGACTTGCCAGCAGGCTCATCCAACGTCAGGTCATCCAGACTGAACTCGTCCAGCTCATCCGAAGCCGCAACGCTACTGGCCGCTGCAGCGGCAGCCAAGGCCATCGCAGGGTAACGTGCCTTCAACTGATCGAGAGCACTCGCAGAGCCACCGATTTCGCGAAGCTCCTGCTCCTGACGGGCAAATCCGTCACGGTCACCCAGCTCGGCATAGACCTCCATCAGTTTCAGGCGCAGATCACTGCGCTGCGGCTCGTCGTTGATGGCATTCTGCAGCAACTCGGCAGCCTGAGTGAACTTGCCGTATGCAATGTAGATATCCGCCTCGCCGAGAGCATCAGCAGTCTGCGGTGCAACACGCTCTTCGAACTGGTCATCCGCGACGGACGCAGGGGAGTCATCCAGGCCCGCGAAGCTGTCATCAGGCAGGTCGGCTTCGCTAGCGAAAGGAGAGTCTTCATGCTCGGATGCGAGGCTGCTCTGCAACTCAGCCTCTTTCATCGCGTTCCGGCGCGACAACACCATCAGCCCCAGCAACAGGACCAGTAACGCGCCGCCACCGACAGCCCCAAGAAGCATGGGGTTTGCCATCAGTTGGTCGAGCATGCCTTGCGGCTCGGGCTCCTTGACCACTGGAGCGACTGGCTTGGGCGCCACTGGAGGTGTTACGGGTTGAGGGGCGGCCGCCGGCTGCTCCGGCTGAGGGGCAGGTGCCTGTGCAGCGGGATCAGCCGGCTCGGTCTTTGGGGCCGAGTCCTCGTAGTTGAAGTCAGGTTCAGCAGGTTTCTCAGCCGGAACCGCATCCGCCGGCTTATTCTCTACCGGCTCGGCTTTTTCAGTCGGCACCTCGGCAGGTTTTGGTTCCACAACAGGCGCAGCCGGAGCTGCGGATTGCGGCTGCTCGGGAGTAGCGGGTGGAGGTGTAACCGGCTGAGCTGGCGCGGCAGCTGCACTACTCTGTTGGGCCAAATCAGCCTGGAGCTTCGCCAGTTGATTGTCCTTCAGCTCGACTAGGCGCTGCGCCTTGTCCAGTTGGCTCTGCAGATCGGCCAGCCGACTCTTCAGCTCTTCGCTCTCGCGACGGCTGGAGTCCAGGCTTTCCTTGGTCACAGCCAGTTGATCGTTGAGCGCCTTGCTGTCGCCTTTACCCTTGTCGCTACCGCTGGTGGACTTGCCACTCTCGGCAGCGACCAGCTTGAGACTGTCCTTGGCCTCAGCCTTGGATGGGGCAGCACCCGCGCTATCACGCTTGGTGGCATCCAGCTGGCGAGCGCTACTGGAAGCAACACTGCGGCCTTCACGCCAGGCATTGTTTTGTTCGGTAACCTGGGCCAGCGCTTCACCCTGGCTACGGCTCTTGACCTGTGCGTCGGTCGGCAGACGCAGCACCTGGCCACTCTTCAGACGGTTGATGTTGCCACCGAGGAAGGCATCCGGATTGAGATCCTGGATGGCCAGCATGGCCTGGTGCACAGAACCACCCTGACGGCTGCGCTGGGCGATTTCCCACAGGGTGTCATTGGAAGTGGTCTTGTACTGGTCGCCGTCGATCTTGCTAGCGGCAGCCGGAGCAGCTGTAGGAGCAGGTGCCGCCGGAGCTGCCGGACGGGCCGGAGCAGCTGCGGCGGGCGTGACCGGGCGCGGTGTCGGCACAGAGGCTTGCGGGCGAGGAGCCGGAGCGGCGGCCACCGGCAGGCGTGGTGCAACGGCTACGGCGGGTGTCGGCGAATAAGTCGGCGGATCGAGTAGCAGGGTGTACTCGCGTAGCAGGCGGCCGTTGGGCCAGAGCACTTCCACGAGGAAATTGACGTAGGGTTCACGTACCGGCTTGGTCGAGGTGATGCGAATCACGCTTCTACCGTTGGGCTTGATCACCGGCGTAAACTTGAGATCGGTCAGGAAATACTGACGATCGACGCCTGCCTTGCTGAACTCATCCGGAGACGCGAGGCTAGGCATCACCTCGGCCTGAGATAGATCACGCACTTCCAGCAGCTCGATCTCTGCCACCAACGGCTGACTCAGCGAGGACTGCAGGTCGATTTCACCAAGCCCCAGCGCATGGGCAGTACCCGAGGTCAGCGCAGAAGCAGCCGCAATTGCCAGCACCAGTTTGCGAACCCGAACCATAGCGTAATCCCTTGTTTTATCTTTTTTTCTCGTCAAACGAGACGATTCTGAAGCTCGCTGCCTGCACCCGCTTGCGCCGGCTCCCCGTCAGCGAAACTACCAAACCAGTATTGCCAAGCTAGAATAATTCTTCAAATTTGGGGCTAAGTATCTTTTACAGATAGTGTTTTATCAACAGCTCGCCAATTTGCACAGCGTTGAGCGCAGATCCTTTTCGCACATTATCTGACGCAATCCACAAATTGAGCTCGGCCGGGTCGTCCAGGCCCGCGCGCAGGCGCCCAACATACAGCTCATCCTGACCGACCGCATCTCCGACAACAGTCGGATAATCACCCTGCTCCACCAGCTCGATGCCAGGCTGCTGCGCCAGCAACTCGGCGACGGCAGCCACATCGACAGCCCCCGCAGTTTCCAGACACACAGCCAAGCTATCACCGAAGAACACCGGCGCCACCGAACAGGTCACTGCCACCTTCAAACCCTCGACAGCCAGCACCCGCTTCACCTCGCCGGAGACTCTTCGCTCCAGGACGGCGTGACCACTCTCCTCTACCCCACCGACCCGGGCCAGCACGTTGAATGCCACCTGGCGATCAAACAGCTGCGGCTCCAGCGGCCGCAAATTGAGGAGCTCGGTGGTCTGCCGAGCCAGTTCGCTGACCCCGGCACGCCCCAGACTGGATACGGCCATCACCGCAGTCAGGGTAACCTTGCGCAACCCCAGAGCGGCGCGCAGCGGTGCAAGCACCGCCGCCAATGCAGTAGCTACCGGAGTCGGACTGGCCAGCCGATATGGAGCACGCAGCCCAGCCAAACATTCTGCATTGGCCTCAGGCACCACTGGCAACGCCTGCTCAAGACCACCGCTCAGATCGATCACGGAGCAGCCCGCCGCATGCGCCTTGGCACCGTACTGGCGACCAACCTCCTCACCCGCGGCAAAGAACGCCAGCTGTACCTGGGAAAAATCAAAATCAGCCAGCTCGCGCACGCGCAGATTCTTGCCGCGGAAAGCCACGGCCTGACCAGCAGAATCGCTGCCGGCCAGCACATGCAAGCTGGCGACAGGAAAATCACGCTCTTCCAGCAATTGCACCAGAGCTTCGCCGACAGTACCGGTGGCGCCGATCACGGCAATAGCGAGGGATTTGGACATCAGACGATCCTGAACAGAAAACGCGAATGGGCGGCACTCTACCCGGCGACGCCAGGGCTGACCACAGAAACAAAAAAGGCCGGTATAAGCCGGCCTTCTTCATCACGAGCGTATCAACGCTCCAGCAGGATGCGCAGCATGCGCCGCAGCGGCTCGGCCGCGCCCCACAGCAGTTGATCGCCAACGGTGAAGGCGCCAAGGTACTGGGTGCCCATGTTGAGCTTGCGAAGACGGCCGACAGGTACGCTCAGGGTGCCGGTAACGGCAGTCGGGCCGAGGTCGCGAATGCTGGCTTCGCGGGTATTCGGCACCAGCTTGACCCAAGGGTTGTGCTGACTGATCAGGCCCTCGATGTCGGCCATCGGCACGTCCTTGTTCAGCTTGATGGTCAGTGCCTGGCTGTGGCAGCGCATGGCGCCGATGCGCACGCACAGGCCGTCCACCGGGATCGGGTTCTTGAAGCGGCCGAGGATCTTGTTGGTCTCGGCCTGGCCCTTCCACTCTTCGCGGCTCTGGCCGTTGGGCAGTTCCTTGTCGATGTAGGGGATCAGGCTGCCGGCAAGCGGCACACCGAAGTTATCGACCGGGAAAGACTCGCCGCGCATGGCATCGGCGACCTTGCGGTCGATATCGAGGATGGCACTGGCCGGGTCGGCCAGCTCATCAGCGACGGAGGCGTTGATCGCGCCCATCTGCTTGATCAGCTCGCGCATGTTCTGCGCGCCAGCACCGGAGGCCGCCTGGTAGGTCATGGCGCTCATCCACTCGACCAGACCAGCTTCGTACAGGCCGCCCAGAGCCATCAGCATCAGGCTGACGGTGCAGTTGCCGCCGATGTAGTTCTTGGTACCGGCGTCCAGCGACTGGTCGATCACCTTGCGGTTGACCGGGTCCAGCACGATCACCGAGTCATCGGCCATGCGCAGGCTGGAGGCTGCATCGATCCAGTAGCCATTCCAGCCGGCCTCGCGCAGCTTGGGGAAGACTTCGCTGGTGTAGTCGCCGCCCTGGCAGGTCAGGATCACGTCGAGGGTCTTCAGCTCGTCGATGCTGTAGGCATCCTTCAGCGGAGCGACGTCCTTGCCAATCGCCGGGCCTTGACCACCAACGTTGGAAGTGGTGAAGAACACCGGCTCGATCAGGTCGAAGTCACGCTCTTCCAGCATGCGCTGCATGAGCACGGAACCGACCATACCGCGCCAACCGATCAGACCTACACGTTTCATAACGACTCACACCTCTATAAGCGGCTCCGCCCTGATAGCTGGACGGGGCCGGAAAGATTACAGACTACGCAGCGCCTCGACTACCGCATCGCCCATGGCAGCGGTACCGACCTTGGTCTTGCCTTCCGACCAGATGTCGCCGGTGCGCAGCCCCTGATCCAACACCTTGCTCACCGCCAGTTCGATGGCATCGGCTGCCGCAGCCTGATTGAAGGTGTAACGCAGCATCATTGATACCGAGAGGATGGTCGCCAGCGGGTTGGCAATGCCTTTGCCGGCAATATCCGGTGCCGAACCGTGGCACGGCTCGTACATACCTTTGTTATTGGCATCCAGCGAGGCCGACGGCAGCATGCCGATGGAGCCGGTGAGCATCGAAGCTTCGTCCGAGAGGATGTCGCCGAACATATTGTCGGTGACCATCACATCGAACTGCTTGGGCGCACGCACCAGCTGCATGGCGGCGTTGTCGACGTACATGTGGCTGAGTTCGACGTCCGGATAGTCCTTGGCCACTTCCTCGACCACGGCGCGCCACAGCTGGCTGGAGGCCAGCACGTTGGCCTTGTCCACCGAGCACAGCTTCTTGCCGCGCACGCGGGCCATGTCGAAACCGACCCGGGCGATACGGCGGATTTCGCTCTCGCTGTACGGCAGGGTGTCGTAGGCCATGCGCTCACCGTTCTCCAGCACCTTGCTCTCGCGCGGCTGGCCGAAGTAGATGCCACCGGTCAGTTCACGCACGATAAGAATGTCCAGGCCCGACACCACTTCCGGCTTGAGGCTGGAGGCCTCGGCCAGTTGCGGGTAGAGGATGGCCGGACGCAGGTTGCCGAACAGGCCCAGCTGCGAGCGGATCTTCAGCAGACCGCGCTCCGGACGGATGGCCGGATCGATGGTGTCCCACTTCGGACCACCAACGGCGCCAAGCAGCACGGCATCGGCAGCGCGCGCGCGATCCAGGGTCTCGTCAGCCAGCGGCACGCCGTAACGGTCGATGGCGGCGCCACCCAGGTCATCGAAGCTCAGCTCGAAACCGAGGCTGTACTTGTCGTTGGCCAGGTTCAGCACCTTGACCGCCTCGGCCATGATTTCCGGACCGATACCGTCGCCGGGGAAAATCAGAATCTGCTTGCTCATGCTCAATCCTTAAATCACTTGATCGCGCCGAACAGCCAGGGGCTGCTCTGCTGGTGTTTGCCTTCGAAGGCTTTGATCGCATCCTGGTCCTGCAAGGTCAGGCCAATATCATCCAGGCCATTGAGCAGGCAGTGCTTGCGGAAGGCGTCGACCTCAAAGCGGTACTGCTTGCCGTCCGGACGGGTCACGGTCTGCGCGGCCAAGTCGACAGTCAGCTGGTAGCCCTCGGTGACCTCGGCCTGCAGGAACAGCTCGTCGACTTCGGCGTCGGCGAGGATGATCGGCAACAGGCCGTTCTTGAAGCTGTTGTTGAAGAAGATGTCGGCGTAGCTCGGCGCGATGATGGTACGGAAGCCGTACTCTTCCAGCGCCCACGGCGCGTGCTCGCGGGAGGAGCCGCAGCCGAAGTTCTCGCGAGCCAGTAACACGCTGGCGCCCTGGTAGCGCGGGAAGTTGAGGACGAAGTCCTGGTTCACAGGACGCTTGGAGTTGTCCTGATTGGGCTGGCCCACGTCCAGGTAGCGCCACTCGTCGAACAGGTTGGGACCGAAGCCGCTGCGCTTGATCGACTTGAGGAACTGCTTGGGAATGATCTGATCGGTGTCGACGTTGGCACGATCGAGTGGGCAAACCAGGCCGGTGTGTTGGGTAAAAGCTTTCATCGTCTAGCTCCTCAGGCCTGCATCAGTTCGCGCACATCGATAAAGCGACCGGTCACCGCGGCAGCGGCAGCCATGGCCGGGCTGACCAGATGGGTACGCCCACCGGCGCCCTGGCGGCCTTCGAAGTTGCGGTTGGAGGTCGAGGCGCAATGCTCGCCATTGCCCAGTTTGTCCGGGTTCATCGCCAGGCACATGGAGCAACCCGGCTCACGCCATTCGAAACCGGCAGCAAGGAAGATCTTGTCCAGGCCTTCGGCCTCGGCCTGCGCCTTGACCAGGCCGGAGCCCGGCACGACCATCGCCTGCTTGACGGTGGCGGCTACCTTGCGGCCCTTGGCCACTTCGGCGGCGGCGCGCAGGTCTTCGATGCGCGAGTTGGTGCAGGAGCCGATGAACACACGGTCCAACTGGATATCGGTGATCGCCTGGTTGGCGGTCAGGCCCATGTACTTGAGGGCGCGCACGATGGAGTCACGCTTGACCGGGTCGGCCTCAACGGCAGGGTCCGGCACGTTCTGGTCGACGGCCAGGACCATCTCCGGCGAAGTGCCCCAACTGACCTGCGGTTTGATGTCCTCGGCACGCAACTCGACGATAGTGTCGAAGTACGCATCAGCGTCCGACACCAGATCGCGCCACTGCGCCACGGCCAGATCCCACTGCTCGCCCTGCGGCGAGAACGGACGACCCTTGACGTAGTCGATGGTCTTCTCGTCCACCGCCACCATGCCCACGCGGGCACCGGCCTCGATCGACATATTGCAGATGGTCATACGCCCTTCCAGCGACAGTTCGCGAATCGCGCTGCCGGCGAACTCCAGGGCATGGCCGTTACCGCCAGCGGTGCCGATCTTGCCGATCACGGCGAGCACGATGTCCTTGGCGGTGACGCCCAGCGGCAACGTGCCTTCGACGCGCACCTGCATGTTCTTCATCTTCTTGGCCACCAGGCACTGGGTGGCGAGCACGTGCTCGACCTCGGAGGTGCCGATGCCGTGGGCCAGGGCGCCGAAGGCACCATGGGTGGAAGTGTGCGAGTCGCCGCAGACCACGGTCATGCCCGGCAGGGTGGCGCCCTGCTCCGGGCCGACCACGTGGACGATGCCCTGGCGCACGTCGTTCATCTTGAACTCGAGAATGCCGAAATCATCGCAGTTCTCATCGAGGGTCTGCACCTGGATGCGCGACACTTCATCGGCGATCGACTCCAGGCCGCCCTGGCGCTCGGCCTTGGTGGTCGGCACATTGTGGTCCGGCGTGGCGATGTTGGCGTCAATGCGCCACGGCTGGCGATTGGCCAGGCGCAGACCTTCGAAAGCCTGGGGCGAGGTCACTTCGTGAAGGATGTGGCGGTCGATGTAGATCAGCGACGAACCATCGTCGCGGCGCTTCACCTCGTGCATTTCCCACAGCTTGTCGTAGAGCGTCTTGCCGGCCATCTGCTATGTCCTCATCAGGGTCATGTGCGGTACGAGGGCTTATAACCCTTCTGCTGATGTGGCGATCCTAGGGATTCGGCTCGAATAACTCCAATTCATATTTTTTATTCAAACCATTCCTGCCTGGAATGAGATCAGCTATAACCGGCGAAAACAGTTCATTGCCGGAGCAACCGTGGACCTGGCCAATCTCAATGCCTTCATTGCCATCGCCGAAGCTGGCAGCTTCTCCGAAGCTGCCGAGCGCTTGCACCTGACGCAGCCCGCCGTAAGCAAGCGCATCGCCGGCCTGGAACAGCAACTCGATGTACGCCTGTTCGACCGCCTGGGCCGTGAAGTGAGCCTGACCGAGGCCGGCCGCGCCCTGCTGCCGCGCGCCTACCAGATTCTCAATGTACTGGACGATACCCGCCGCGCCTTGACCAACCTCAATGGTGAGGTCACTGGCCGCCTGACCCTGGCCACCAGCCACCATATCGGCCTGCACCGTTTGCCGCCGCTGTTGCGCGCCTTCACCCGTGCCTACCCGCAGGTGGCGCTGGACATCCAGTTCCTCGATTCCGAGGTCGCCTACGAGGAGATTCTCCATGGCCGCGCCGAGCTGGCAGTGATCACCCTGGCCCCGGAGACCCGCGAGCCGGTGCATGCGGTGCCGGTGTGGGACGACCCACTGGACTTCGTTGCCGCCCCCGAGCACCCACTGGCACGCAACGATGCAGTCACCCTCTCCGATGTGGCCTTGCACCCGGCGGTATTTCCCGGCGATAACACCTTCACCCACCACATCGTCCGGCGCCTGTTCGAGAGCCAAGGACTGACGCCCAACATCGGCATGAGCACCAACTACCTGGAGACGATCAAGATGATGGTGTCCATTGGCCTGGCCTGGAGCGTGCTTCCGCGCACCATGCTCGACGAGCAGGTCGTGCGCCTGCCACTGCCCGGCCTGCAACTGCAGCGCCGGCTCGGCTACATCCTGCACAAGGAACGAACCCTATCCAACGCGGCCAAAGCGTTCATGGCCCTACTCGACGAGCATCGCTGCTTGCCTTGAAGCCGGATCAACGGCTAACGTGGGGACATAACGATAAGAAAAGACGCTCGCATGTCTCTACCACGCCCCTTTCCACCAGGCGGCCCTGACGTGCCGAGTGCCGGACGAGAACACGATGTCCAAACCTCCTAAGCAGCCGCCCTTCCCCTTCATCCCCGCGCTGGACCCCGCCGACTTTGAAAAAGCCTGGCAGGACACCCCACGCCTGCTCGCCGCGCTCAACGGTGCGCACCTGGGCACCTGGTATTGGGAGATAGAAAGCGGCAAGGTCAACTGGTCCCGAGGCGCCCAGGCGCTGTTCGGCCTGGACCCGAATAATCCTCTGGAGCAGCGGGTCGACTACATCGAACTGATCCCCGAAGAAGACCGGGCAATGGTTCAGCGCCTGTTCCAACAGGTACTCGAGGGCAAACCGATTGTCGAGGCGATGCGCCACCGCATTCGCTGGCCCGACGGCAGCCTGCACTGGCTGGAGATCAGCGGCCGCCCACAGCTCGACGCCAACGGACGCACCCAGGTATTTGGCGTGATCCGCGACATCACCGAGCAGCAGGAGCAGGAGCAGGCCCTGCGCGACAGTCGCGAGCGCCTGACCCTGGCCCTGGAGTCGGCCAATCTAGGCACCTGGGACTGGCACATCCCCAGCAACATGCTCTACGGCTCGGAGCGCGCCGCCAGCCTTCATGGCCTGCCACCCGAGCCCTATCACGGCGAGTTCGCCCACTTCTTCCAGCACGTGCCGGAAGCGGACCGCAGTATCATGCGCAAGGCTTACCGGGACGCGGTGAACGGCGTGCAGCGCGAATACCAGGTGACCTACCGCACGCGCCTGGAAAACGGCGACATGCGCTACCTGGAGAGCACCGCCAAGCTCTACCGCGACAACCATGGCGAGCCGCTGCGCATGGCCGGCATCCTCATGGACATCACCGAGCGCGTGCAGCGCGAGCAGCGCCTGGCCTCTTCCGAGGAGAAGTTCGTCACCCTGTTCCAGGCCAGCCCGGAACCGATCTGCGTGTCACGAGTGCGCGACGGCGCCTTCATCGAAGTCAATCCGAGCTTCTGCCAGACTTTCGGCTGGCAACCGCAGGAGATCGTTGGCCGCAGCGCACCGGAACTGGGCTTCTGGGTCGATGAGAGTCAGCGCACCCAGCTGTTCGCCAAGCTCAGCCAGGAACAGAACCTGAGCAACGAGGTGGCCCGCTTCCGCACCCAAAGCGGCCGCGAATTGAGCTGTGTGGTCTCCAGCCGCTTCATCCGTGTCGACCGCCAGTTATGCATCACCACCACCTTCCGCGACATCACCGAGCGCCAGGCCGCCGAGGCCGCGCTCAAGGCCAGCCAGGAGAAGTTCGCCAAGGCGTTCCACTCCAGTCCCGATGCCATCACCATCACCGAGCGTGACAGCGGCCGCTACATCGAGGTCAACGAGGGCTTCTGCCGCCTCACGGGCTACCGCCCCGACGAAGTCATCGGTCACAGCGCATTCGAGCTGAACGTCTGGGCCTACCCGGAAGAGCGCGCGCGCATGGTCGAACTGGTGCTTAACGAAGGCCGCGCCTACCACCTGGAGATGCATGGCCAGCACCGCGACGGCAGCATCAAGCTGGTAGAAGTCTCGGTGGAGCCGATCGAGCTCAACAACATGCCCTGCCTGCTACTCAACGCCCGCGACATCAGCGAACTGAAGGAGGCGCAGGCACAGGTCCGCCACCTGGCCTACCACGACCCGCTGACCAACCTGCCCAACCGTGCCCTGCTGATGGATCGACTGACCCAGCAGATCGCCTTGCTCAAACGCCACAACCTGCATGGCGCCTTGCTGTTCCTCGACCTCGACCACTTCAAGCACATCAACGACTCGCTCGGCCACCCGGTCGGCGACGCCGTGCTGAAGATGGTCACCGCGCGACTGGAAGCCAGCGTGCGCCTGGAAGATACCGTGGCACGCCTGGGTGGCGACGAGTTCGTGGTACTGATATCCGGCCTCGAAGGCAGCCGTACCGAGGTCAACCGTCAAGTCCGCCAGGTGGCGGAAAAGTTGCGCGGCCTGCTGGCCGAACCGATGCTACTGGACGGCCATCGCCTGCAGGTGACGCCCAGCATCGGCATCGCCCTGCTGCCGGACCATGGCGACAACCCAACCGACCTGCTCAAGCGCGCCGACATTGCCCTGTACCGGGCCAAGGACTCCGGCCGCAACACCATCCAGATCTTCCGCAAAGCGATGCAGGACGCCGCCAGCGAGCGCCTGCGCCTGGAGAGCGACCTGCGCCTGGCCTTGGCCCGCGGGGAATTCGAGCTGTATTTCCAGCCCCAGGTGGACGCCCGCGATGGCAGCGTGATTGGCTGTGAAGCCTTGCTGCGCTGGAGCCACCCGACCCTCGGTCCGCAATCGCCAGCGCAGTTCATCCAGGTTCTGGAAGAAAGCGGGCTGATCCTCGAGGCCGGCGCCTGGGTCATCAACGAAGCCTGCCACGCCACGGCCCGCCTGCTGCGCGACGGCCTGGTCAACCGGAACAGCTTCCAGCTGTGCGTCAACATCAGCCCCCGGCAGTTCCGCCAGAACGACTTCGTCGAACGGGTCGAACGCTGCCTGCAGCAGAGCCAGCTACCGCCCAGCATGCTCAAGCTGGAAATCACCGAGGGCATCGTCATCCACAACCTGGACGACACCATTGCCAAGATGCGCCGCCTGAAGAAGCTCGGCCTGAGCTTCGCCATGGACGACTTCGGCACTGGCTACAGCTCGCTGACCTATCTCAAGCGCCTGCCGGTGGACGTGCTGAAGATCGACCAGTCGTTCGTCCGCGATGCCACCAACGACCCCAACGACGCCGAGATCGTCCGGGCCATCATCGCCATGGCCCGCAGCCTCAGTCTGGATGTGATCGCCGAAGGCGTGGAGCAGCAGGACCAGTTGGAATTCCTGCTGCAGCAGGGCTGCCATCAATATCAGGGCTACCTGTTCAGCAAGCCGGTGCCGTTGCTGGACTTCCACAACCTGCTGCTAGCAAACCGCCGCCCCTGAAACGCAGAAGGGCACCCGCAGGTGCCCTTCTCTTTCCTCTACCTGCCGGTCATCCCTCCAGCGCCGGCTTCTCGCCGCCGATGGGGATGCGCTTGGGCTTGGCCTCTTCCGGCACGATGCGCACCAGGTCGATATTCAGCAGACCATGAGCCAGCCCCGCCGACTTGACCTCGATATGGTCAGCCAGGCGGAACGACAGCTTGAAGCCGCGCTGAGCGATGCCTTGGTGCAGGTAGCTGACGCTCTCGGTGGCACGTTCGCGCTTGCCGCCGGTGACGGTCAGCACGCCGCGCTCGACCTGCAGTTCGAGATCGTCGTCACGGAAGCCGGCCGCCGCGACTACGATGCGGTACTGGTCATCGCCATGCTTCTCGACGTTGTAGGGCGGGTAAGAACTGCCGCTCTCGCTGCTACGCAGCGCCGACTCGAACAGGTCGTTGAAACGGTCGAAACCGACGGACTGGCGGAACAGCGGGGCCAGAGAAAGTACGTTGCTCATGTTGCGTCTCCTGAATAATCAGCAAGTGTTTAAGCGCGGGACCCGACTTCGGCATCCCGCAACCCTTAGATGGGAGCCGCCATTTCGATTTCAAGGGGGAAGTTGTGATGAACAAGGTCATGCTAATCACCGGCGCCAACCGCGGCATTGGTGCTGCCACTGCTCGCCTGGCGGCGCAGCGCGGTTACCACCTGCTACTCAACTACCGCAGCCGGGCGGACGAAGCCGCGGCACTGGCCCGCGAGATCACCGCCCACGGCAGCGTGGCGCACACAGTGCAGGCCGATATCACCGAGGAAGCGGACGTGCTGCGCCTGTTCGCCGAGTTGGACGAGCACCACGGCCGACTGGATGCGCTGATCAACAACGCTGGCATGCTGGAAACACAGATGCGCCTGGAGCAGATGGATGTGGCGCGCTGGCAGCGCGTGCTGGCCACCAACGTGATCGGCAGCTTCCTGTGCTGCCGCGAAGCGATCAAGCGCATGTCCAGCCAGCATGGCGGTGACGGCGGCGCCATCGTCAACGTTTCATCCATGGCCGCCCGCCTCGGCTCGCCCAACGAATACATCGACTACGCGGCGGCCAAGGGCGCGGTGGACAGCCTGACCATCGGCCTGGCCCGCGAGGTGGCCGGCGAAGGCATTCGCGTCAATGCCGTGCGCCCCGGCCTGATCGCCACCGACATCCACGCCGCTGGCGGCGAGCCGGGGCGTATCGAGCGATTAAAAGGCAGCGTACCGCTGCAGCGCGGTGGCGAAGCCCGGGAAGTTGCGGAGGCGATTCTGTGGCTGGCTTCGGAGCAGTCGTCCTACTGCACCGGGACCTTTATCGATGTCAGCGGCGGGCGCTAGGCGCTTTCAGCCAGCGCCGCCTCGGGCGCGCCGAGCAGACGGTCGATGCGCTCGCAGTCGTTCTCGCGGCGCACCTCGGCGAACAGTGCCACCGCTTCCGGGTAGCTGCGGGTGAGCATGGCCAGCCACTGTTTTAGGCGTCCCGGCGCATAGCGCGGCGCCAGCTTGCGCCGGGCCTGCAGCCAGAAGTCCTGGAGCAACGGCTGCAGTTCGTCCCAGTTCATCGGCACAACGTCATAACCAGTACGGGCAACGGCGATCTGCCGGGCCAGATCGGGGCGCGAGACCAGGCCACGGCCGAGCATGATGTCCTCGGCGCCGCTGACTTCACGGCAACGCTGCCAGTCCTCGACCGTCCAGATCTCGCCATTGGCGTACACCGGCACCTTGACCACATCCTGCACCCGCGCCACCCATTCCCAGTGAGCCGGCGGCTTGTATCCATCGACCTTGGTCCGTGCATGCACCACCAGTTGTGCGGCGCCACCCTCGACCAGGGCCCGGGCGCAATCCAGGGCGCCATCCGGACTGTCGAAGCCCAGCCGCATCTTGGCGGTGACCGGAATCTCTGTCGGCACCGCGCGGCGCACTTCGCGAAGGATAGCGTGTAGCAGTTCCGGCTCCTTGAGCAGCACGGCGCCACCACGCGACTTGTTGACCGTCTTGGCTGGGCAGCCGAAATTGAGGTCGATCACCGGCGCACCCAAGGTGCAGGCAAAGGCCGCATTGTCCGCCAGGCAGATCGGATCGGAGCCGAGCAACTGCACGCGCATCGGCGTGCCGGCGTGGGTGCGCGCGCCGCTCGCCAGCTCGGGAGCCAACTTGTGGTAGGCGCTCTCGGGCAGCAGGCGGTCACTGACACGAATGAACTCGGTGACGCACCAGTCGATACCGCCGACACGGGTCAGCACATCGCGCAGGATCTCGTCGACCAGCCCCTCCATGGGAGCCAGGGCGATTTGCATGGAATAGTCCGGGAAAACGGGGCGCACAGTTTAAGGCGACACTCGCGCCGCGCAAGATGGTCCACACTGCAGGAGACAAAAGGGGGACTCGTCATGCTGCTGCGCTCATTCATCGCCTTCTGCCTGGCCTGCAGCCTGGCCCACGCCGCCGATACCCTGCCGCGAGGCGTACAAGTCGTGCCACCCGATCCGGCCCCCGGTGCGCCGGGGCGGCTGATATTCAGTCGCGACAACAATGCGCCAAACGCCTGCGACGTAGAGCTGTACATCAATCAACAGGCGGTAGCGAAACTGGGACCAGGCGAGCGCACCAGCCTCGACCTGCCTAGCGGTGAGCTCAGTATAGCGGTAGCCATTTCATCGGACGGTTACTGCGGAGGGCTCGGCCCAGGCCCTGAGCAGTCGGTGCTGCTCGGCTCTGGCGAAACCCGGCAGTTCGCGATCATGGTCGAGCCGGGACAAGTGTTCCTCGCCCCGCTGCTCAACTAGAGCTCCAGCAAGGAGGGCTCCATCAGCGCCTGGCCATAGCCTTCGACGAATTCCGGCGGCATACGCTTGGGCTTGCCGCTGGACAACTCGATGCAAACGAATGTGGTTTGCGCCCGCAACAGGGTGCAAGCGTCCGCCGGACGCCACAGCTGGAAACGCCGGGTCATCTTCAGCTTGTGGTCGGACTCGACAATCCAGGTGGCCATCTGCAGCTCTTCGCCTTCATAGGCACTGGCTAGATAGTCGATCTCGTGACGCAGAACGGCCATGGCCCGGTCCATGCGGCGGTACTCGGCCAGGTCCAGGCCCAGATGCTGCGAGTGACGCCAGGCGCAGCGCTCCAGCCAGCTCACATAGACCGCGTTGTTGGCGTGGCCTAGGCCGTCGATATCATCGGCGGAGACGCGCAGATCAATCACGAAAGGCTGTGGCAGATCCCAACTCACGGCTTGATCTCCAGACTGGCCGCCAAATTGCAGGCCTCACTGGCCAACTGGGTAATCTGGTCCCAGGCTCGGGCACGAATCAGGTTGTCCGGGGCGATCCAGGTACCGCCAACGCAGGCTACGTTGGGCAGGCGCAGGAAGCTCAGCAGATTGTCCGCGGTAATGCCGCCAGTCGGACAGAAGCGAATGCCGGTGAACGGCCCCTTGAAGCTCTTCAGCATCTTCACGCTGGTATTGCCGTTGGCCGGGAACAGCTTGAGCGAGCGATAGCCGTACTCCAGCGCCAACAGCACCTCTGACGGAGTCATCACCGCAGGCAGGTATGGCAGCCCGGAGTCTTCCGCCGCTGCCGCCAGGCGCTCGGTGCAACCGGGACTGACGGTGAACTGAGCCCCAGCGTCGCGGGCCTCCTGGAACTGCTCGGCATGGATCACCGTACCCGCTCCGACCAGCAGCTCAGGCAACTCCTTGCGGATCGCCGCCAGAGCGTCCAGCGCGCGGGGCGTGCGCAACGTCACTTCGAGCACGCTGACGCCGCCGGCGTGCAGCGCGCGGGCCATGTCTACCGCCAGATCACAATCTTCAATTACCAACACCGGCAGCACGGGGCGCGCCCGCTGCAACACGGCTTCCATTGTCAGGCTCATGTCATTTCCCCCTCATCGAGATTCAGACACCGAACGGCATTGGCTGCTGTGACGGCGCCGAGCCGGACCGGAGCACAACTCCGGCCCGCCGAGAACATGGGAGGGAGTGTAACGGTTTAGAGCAGCCTGTAGCGGCTTGCGTTCCGCGCCGGATCAGGACGCCAGAGCCGTTGCGCTGCCCACACGATGCCCCGCCGCTGCGTTCAGGTCGGCACTACCGAGCACTTCAAGAATCGCATTCACCAAGCGTGGATCAGCCAACAACTTGCTATGCCCACCCGCCTCCAGCGCCAACAGCCTGCTCTGCGCCCAAGCATCATGAATGGTGCGGGCCTCAGCGAACGGCACCATCGGGTCATCCTCGGCATGGATCACCAGACCAGAGAAAGCGAGGCGATAGCGATCCACATCGAGCTGCGCAGCCGGCATGCCAGCACTCTCCTCGACCATGCGCACGAAACGTGCTCGCGCCTGCCTGGGCAGACCAACGAAGTGAGCGAAGCGGCGCAGCGCACCGAGGATGCGTGCCGGCGCAGCGATGGTCACCAGCGCTTCGGTGCGCAACCCCAGCTGAGTCGCCAGCAGCGCGCCGGCACCACCCAGGGAATGGCCAATCACTGCCCTCAGCGGCGGTAGCTCGCTGGCAGCCTCCAATAGTGCGCGGGCAAACAGCACGACGTTGGCCTCGTGACCTGGGGAGTGGCCGTGAGCCGGGCCATCCAGCGCCACCACACCGTAACCGGCACGCACCAGAGCGCGGATCAGGTCGGTAAACTGTGTCGGCCGACCTTCCCAGCCATGCATCAGGAGCACGGCGGGGCCCTGCCCCCAGCGCAGAGCAGAAAGGCCGAAGCGCAAAGTGATGCGCTCGGCCTCGGCCAGCAGCGGCAGCTCCCAGTCGCGTGGCGGCAGATCACGCGGCGTGAGGAAGGCCCGATGCATCTTGCTGGCCACCAGATCAGGGGCCAGGCGACCAACAGTGGCGTTGAAACCACGAATCCAGCTCATGCTGCTCATCTCGCTTCTCCTCACGCAAAAGGCCCGTCAACGGGCTTGTGTCACACCACCGCCGATTTGGCGGCGCGCAGAACTCGATCGGACAGCTCGCCATCACCCAGGGCACGCGCCAACGCCAAGCCGCCAACCATCAGCGCCAGGTCGGCCAGCGCCTTGCCCGCGTCCTCTGGACTGCCGGCCAGCTCGGCGACCATCAGCTCGGTATGCTCGACCAGCACGAGGCGAAACGGCTCCGGCAGGCGACTGAGCTCGCCCAGCGAACTGGGCAGCGGACAGGCGTCGGTTTCCGCGTCGCGGTGCTTGCGCGACAGATAGAAGGCTGCGGCCAGAACGCGGCGATCTTGGGCGGAAAGACTATCGTCGAGCTGTTTGAGCATCTGCCGGCGACGCGCCAGCAATTGCGTGAAGGCTTCCAGCATCAGCGCCTCCTTGCTCTGGAAGTGGGCGTAGAAGCCGCCGACCGTCAGCCCCGCAGTGCCCATCACCTCGCCGACGCTGGGCTCGACCGGACCGCGCTGGATCAGCGCAGCGGTGGCAGCATCGAGAATGCGCTCGCGGGTTCTGCTCTTCTTGTCGCTCATGGCAGCCTCCATAGAATTACGCACTTAATATTATGCATGTAATAAGAAACCGCAAGCAGGCATGGCGACCGCTCGTCGGTGATTTTTCGGGAGGCTGAAAAACAAAAGGGCCATTCCGAAGAATGACCCTTGAAGTCCGCAAAACGCGGAAAGAAAGTGGCGTCCCCTAGGGGACTCGAACCCCTGTTACCGCCGTGAAAGGGCGGTGTCCTAGGCCACTAGACGAAGGGGACAGAACCTTCGAAGAACAAGGCCAGCACTAGGCTGGCCTTGTCAGTGATTGGTGGAGCTAGACGGGATCGAACCGTCGACCTCTTGCATGCCATGCAAGCGCTCTCCCAGCTGAGCTATAGCCCCGGATTTTGCGTCTCTCGACGTGCAGTGCGAGCACTGCGTGAAGTGGCGTCCCCTAGGGGACTCGAACCCCTGTTACCGCCGTGAAAGGGCGGTGTCCTAGGCCACTAGACGAAGGGGACAAAACCTTCATTTACCCGAATGCGCTGGAATTCATTCGGTGGCAATTTGGTGGAGCTAGACGGGATCGAACCGTCGACCTCTTGCATGCCATGCAAGCGCTCTCCCAGCTGAGCTATAGCCCCGTCGCTTGGACGGGGCGCATATTAGGGGGGAGGTATTTGCCTGTCAACACAATTTTTCAGCGAGGCCAAAAAAAATCTGGAGGCAGAACAATCACTTACCCCAAAGACCAAGCAAACCACGCCTTCTCAGGCGATGACTGGCGGCCTCCCCTACTCAGCCGCGAAAAACCTCCAGCAGCTTCTTCCACTCCTTGGTCTCGCCATTGCTGACGCCGCCAAGCAGCTCGACGGCCTGACGCAGGCGGAAGCGTGACAGGTCGGCGCCAAGGATCTCCATGGCATCCAGCACCGAGACCGAGCTGGCCTTGCCGGTAATGGCGGGGAAGATCAGCGGCATCAGGTCGCGCAGCTTGAGGCCGAGGCCCTCGCAGACGAACTGGATGCAGCCGGTGATCTTCTCCTTGTCCCACTGACGCAGCGCCTCCAGCTCCCACAGCACCAGCTGCAGGGCCTGGCGTACCTGGTCAGGCGAGAGCTTCTTGTGCGCCAACAGCGCAGGATCGAGCTGCACGCCGCCACTGAAGAAGAAACTGCCCAGCGGCGCGATGTCGCTGAAGGTCTCGACGCGCTGCTGCACGTGCGGGGCAATCTGCATCAGGTACTGGGAATTGAAGGCCCAGTCCTGCACGCGCTTGGCGAACTGTTCTACCGGCAGCTCGCGTAGCCACTGGCCGTTGAGCCAGGACAGCTTCTCGATATCGAAGATCGGCCCGCCGAGCGAAACACGCGACAGGTCGAAGTGCTCGATCATCTCAGCCAGCGAGAACTTCTCGCGCTCGTCCGGCATCGACCAGCCCATGCGACCCAGGTAGTTGAGCAGCGCCTCGGGCATGAAGCCCATGCGCTCATAGAAGGTGATGCAGGTCGGGTTCTTGCGCTTGGACAGCTTGGACTTGTCCGGGTTACGCAGCAGCGGCATGTAGCAGAGCTTGGGCTGCTCCCAGCCGAAGTACTCGTACAGTTTGATCAGCTTCGGCGCCGACGGCAGCCACTCCTCGCCGCGCAGGACGTGAGTGATCTCCATCAGGTGGTCGTCGACCACGTTGGCCAGGAAGTAGGTGGGCAGGCCGTCGGCCTTCATCAGCACCTGCATGTCCATGCGATCCCACGGGATCTCCACGTCGCCACGCAGCATGTCCGGCACCACGCAGACGCCTTCGCTCGGCACCTTCATGCGCACCACGTGCGATTCGCCGGCGTCGATGCGCTTCTGCGCCTCTTCCGGGGCGATATGAATGCAGTGGCCGTCGTAGCGCGGGGTTTCCTTCTTCGCCATCTGCTCGGCACGCACCTGGTCCAGGCGTTCGGCGGAGCAGAAGCAGGGGAACGCATGGCCCTTGCTGACCAGCTCGTCCGAGTACTTCTTGTAGATCGCACCACGCTCGCTCTGCCGGTACGGGCCATGCGGGCCACCGACGTCCGGGCCTTCGTTCCACTCGATGCCCAGCCAGCGCAGGGCGTCGAAGATCTGCTGCTCGGACTCGCGAGTCGAACGCAACTGGTCGGTGTCTTCGATGCGCAGGATGAACTCGCCGCCGTGCTGGCGGGCGAAGCACAGGTTGAACAGGGCGATGTAGGCGGTGCCGACGTGCGGATCACCGGTAGGCGACGGCGCAATGCGGGTGCGGACTTTGGTCATGACAAGTCTCGGAAGCAGGAAGGATGGATCAAGGGCGCGATGTTATCAGGCCGGCCACCGCCGGCTCCAGCAGCGCAGTCTGGCGCAGGCTGGACATGAGGAAGTCGAGGAAAGCCTTGACCTTCATCGCCTGGAAGCGCCGCGACGGGTAGACGGCATATAGCTCACCCACCGGCAGGCGGGCATCCGGCAACAGCTCGACCAGGCGACCGTTGCCCAGCGCCTCTTCGGAAATCATCACCGGCAGCCCGGCAATACCGGCACCGGCCAGTGCCGCTTCGCGTGCCAGAGTGATGTTGTTGCATGACAGCACACGCTGACAGGACACCTGCTCGCCGACCAGCGGCCAGTACCGCGGTGAGTCCTGAGGCAACAGGATCGCCCGGTGACCGACCAGCTCCTCAATGGAGCGTGGCGCGCCATGCTGTGCCAGGTATTCGGGGCTGGCGCACAGCCTCCGCCGGCTCTCCAGCAGCTTACGGGCGATCAGCGTGGAGTCGCGCGGCTGGCCAACCTGGATGGCGATATCGACACCCTCTTCCAGCGGATCCACGTCCCGCGAGGTCAGCTCTACTTCCGCACTGATCTGCGGGTACTGGCGCATGAAGTGACCTAGCACGCTACCGAGAAAGAACTGACCGAACTCGATGGGCGCCGTGATGCGCAGCAGGCCCGAAGGCTCCTGCTGCAACTGCATCACCGCCTGCTCGGCCTCGGCGAAGTCGAGCATGATCTGCCGGCAGCGCTCGTAATAGGCCTGCCCCACCTCGGTCAGCCGCAGCTTACGGGTGGTGCGATTGAGCAGGCGCACACCGAGGCGCTCCTCGAGCAGAGCGATGCGCCGGCTGACCGTCGACTTCTGCATGCTCAGGCTCTGCGCAGCCTGGGTGAAGCTGTGGCATTCCACCACGCGAGTGAAGATCAAAGCGTCATCAAGCCCCACGATTGTTCCTCACAGGCAACAAAGTTTGCGAATTCTACCGGCTACAGCATTGGCAGCAACACTGTTAGATTTGCTTACACTTACGCCCGCCGTTCGAGCCCCCTCATGCCTGCCCAATTGCAACGCCGCCTGTCCATCTTCGTCGCCCTCGTCGCTCTGATCGCACTGTGTCTATTCGGTCACTGGCTACTGGTCGGGCGCTTTCACGAGGACACGGACAACGCCTATGTGCAGGGCGAGATCACCCGCGTTTCCAGTCAGCTCGGCGCGCGCATTGAGCGAGTGCTGGTCACCGACAACCAGCAAGTGGAAAAGGGACAGCTACTGCTGACCCTGGAAACCGCCGACTTCCAGCTGGCCCTGGAACGCGCCCGCGCCGCCCTGGCCACCCGCGTGGCCGAACTGGCCCAGGCCCAGAGCCGGCTCGATCAACAAGGCAGCCTGATCGCCGCCAGCCAGGCCGATGTCTCCGCAGGGCAAGCCAACCTCAGCCGCACCCAGATCGACCTGTCCCGCGCCCAGACCCTGCGCAAGCCAGGCTACGTCTCCGAAGAGCGTGTCACCACACTCTCCGCCGACAGCCGCGTGGCCCGCTCGCAGCTGTCCAAGGCCGAAGCCGACCTCAGCGCCCAGCGTCTGCAGGTAGACGCCCTGAGCGCCGACATCAAGCGCCTGCAGGCGCAGATCGCCAACGCCAAGACCGAAATCGCCCAGGCCGAGCTGAACCTGACCCGCACCGAAATCCATGCCCCCATCAGCGGCACTATTGGCCAGCGCTCCGCCAAGGCCGGCCAGGTGGTGCAAGCCGGCGCGTACCTGCTGTCGATCGTGCCGAGCGACGACATCTGGGTACAGGCCAATTTCAAGGAAACCCAGATTAGCAAGATGCAGGCCGGCCAGAGTGCCGAACTGACTTTCGACGCCTACCCGGACACCCCCATCGAAGCTCGCATCGACAGCCTATTCGCCGCCTCCGGCGCTCAGTTCAGCCTGCTGCCACCGGATAACGCCACCGGTAACTTCACCAAGGTGGTGCAGCGCATTCCGGTGAAACTGACCTTCGCCGCGGACAACCCGCTGAAGGGCAAGATCCGCCCCGGCATGTCGGTGGAAGTGAAGGTCGATATCTCCAGCGAAGCCCAGCATGGCGGCTGACAGCCTGCTGCGCCCTGTCGGCGAACCGACCCGGCGCGACTGGATCGCGGTGATGAGCGCCATGCTCGGCGCGTTCATGGCGGTGCTGGACATCCAGATCACCAACTCCTCGCTGAAGGACATCCAGGGCGCCCTGTCGGCCACGCTGGAAGAGGGCTCGTGGATATCCACCTCGTACCTGGTGGCCGAGATCATCATGATCCCACTCACCGCCTGGCTGGTGCAGTTGCTCTCGGCGCGCCGCCTGGCGGTGTGGGTCTCGCTGGGCTTCCTTGCCTCTTCGCTGCTCTGCTCCTTCGCCTGGAACCTGGAGAGCATGATCGTGTTCCGCGCACTGCAGGGCTTCACCGGCGGAGCTCTGATTCCCCTGGCGTTCACCATGACCCTGATCAAGCTGCCCGAGCATCACCGAGCCAAGGGCATGGCGCTGTTCGCCATCACCGCCACCTTCGCGCCCTCCATCGGCCCGACCCTGGGCGGCTGGCTGACGGAAAACTGGGGCTGGGAATATATCTTCTATATCAATGTGCCGCCGGGCCTGCTGATGATCGCCGGCCTGATGTACGGCCTGGAGAAGAAGGCACCGCACTGGGAGCTACTAAAGAGCACCGACTACGCCGGCATCGTCACTCTCGGCATGGGCCTGGGCTGCCTGCAGGTGTTCCTCGAGGAAGGTCATCGCAAGGACTGGCTGGAGTCGCAGCTGATCGTCGGCCTGGGCAGCGTGGCGGTGGTCAGCCTGATCCTGTTCGTCATCCTGCAGCTGTCGCGAGACAACCCGCTGATCAACCTGCGCATCCTGCGCGAGCGCAATTTCGGTCTCACCAGTATCTCCAGCCTGGGCATGGGCCTGGGCCTATACGGCTCGATCTATCTGCTGCCGCTGTACCTGGCGCAGATCCAGGGCTACAACGCCCTGCAGATCGGCGAAGTGATCATGTGGATGGGCCTGCCGCAACTGTTCATCATCCCGCTGGTGCCCAAGCTGATGAAGGTGATTTCACCGAAGTGGCTGTGCGCCGGAGGCTTTGCCCTGTTCGGCGCATCCAGCTTCTTCTCTGGTGTACTCAACCCGGATTTCGCCGGCGAGCAGTTCAACCATATCCAGCTCATCCGCGCCCTGGGCCAGCCGATGATCATGGTGACCATCTCGCTGATCGCCACTGCCTACATCCAGCCGCAGGACGCCGGCTCCGCCTCGAGCCTGTTCAACATCCTGCGCAACCTCGGCGGCGCCATCGGCATCGCCCTGCTCGCCACCCTGCTCGACAGCCGCGCCAAGGTCTACTTCGACTACCTGCGCGAAGCCCTGGTACCGGGCAACCCGCAGGTGGACGAGCGCCTGGCACTGCTCACCGAGCAACTCGGCAGCTCACAGGCGGCGCTCGGCAAGCTCAGCGAGATCGCCCACCAGCAGGCAATGATCATGGCCTACAATGACGCCTTCCATTTCGTCGGCCTGGCCCTGGCCATCAGCATGATCGCCGTGCTGCTGACCCGCGCCCTGCCCGCCGGCGCTACCGGTGGCGCGGCGCACTAAGCCCGCCACCTCCTGCTTCTGGTTTCAACATGCCTGCCTCGCGTTATCGATCCTTCCTGTTGATAGGTGCCTTCCTGGTCATCTACGTAGGCTGGGGCACCACTTACCTGGCCAACCACTTCCTCCTACGCGAACTGCCGCCGTTCATTATCGGTACCCTGCGCTTCGGTCTGGCCGGCTTGCTGGCGATGCTCTGGGTAACGTTGCGCGGAGGGCTGAAGGTGCAGCGCAGCGACTGGGGCGCTGCGCTGATCGGTGGTGTTCTGTTGATCGCGGTCGGCCAGGGCGCGCTGATCTATGCCAACCGGCATCTGCCCACCGGCATGCTGGCGATGCTCTATACCACCCTGCCGCTGTGGAGCGTGGCCCTGGAATGGTTGCTGGACGAGCGCCCACCGCTGTGGGTGCTGCTCGGCCTGGCCATCGCCAGCGCTGGCATCGTACTGCTGATGGGCGACGGTTTGGGAGAAGGCGCCGGGCTGCAGCAATGGTTCTCCGGTGCCTTGGTGCTGCTGGCCACCCTGCTCTGGGCAATCGGCGCTTGGTGGCTGCGCCAGCGCCCGCCGCTGCGATCACCAGCAACCGGTCTTGGCCTGCAGATGCTGGTCGGCGCGCTAGTGCTGGCCGGATTCGGTCTTTGGCATGGAGACTGGCACGCGCTGCATCTGAGCGAGCTGAGCAACGGTGGCTGGCTGTGGCTGGCCTATTTGGTGCTACCGGTGAGCCTCGGCGTGTACCCAGCCTATTTCTGGCTGCTGCGCGAGGTGAAGCCGAGCCTGGTATCGACATTCGCCTTCGTCAATCCGGTGGTCGCACTGCTACTGGGCTACCTGATCCTAGACGAGCACCTGTCGCTTTCCGCCGGTCTGGCCTGCGCGACCACGCTGATAGGGGTATCGTTGATCATCTTTGGTCGGCGCTGAGACTACACGCCCGACAACCGATCAAACCTGTAGCAGGCGATCACGCAGCTTCTGGATCTCGTCGCGCATCTGCGCAGCAGCCTCGAACTCCAGGTCGCGGGCCAACTGGTACATCTTCTCTTCCAACTGGCGGATGCGCTTGGTGATCTCGCTCGGCGAGCACAGTTCGGCCTCGTAGCGGGCGCTCTCCTCCGCCGCCTTGGCCGCAGCCTTGCGCTTGTTGCTGCGCGCACCGGGCACCACCGCTCCCTCAAGGATGTCCTTAATGTCCTTGGTCACCCCTTTCGGCACGATGCCGTTGGCGGCGTTGAAGGCCAGCTGCTTCTCGCGACGGCGTTCGGTCTCGCCGATCGCCCTCTCCATCGAGCCGGTCATGCGATCGGCATAGAGAATCGCCTTGCCGTGCAGGTTGCGTGCGGCGCGGCCGATGGTCTGGATCAGCGAGCGCTCACTGCGCAGGAAGCCTTCCTTGTCCGCGTCTAGGATGGCCACCAGCGACACCTCGGGCATGTCCAGGCCCTCGCGCAGCAGGTTGATGCCCACCAGCACGTCGAAAGCGCCGGTACGCAGGTCGCGGATGATCTCCACCCGCTCCACCGTGTCGATATCCGAGTGCAGGTAGCGCACCTTGACGTCGTGGTCGGCCAGGTAGTCGGTGAGATCCTCGGCCATGCGCTTGGTCAGGGTGGTGACCAGCACGCGCTGCTCGACCGCCACGCGCTTGCGGATCTCCGAGAGCAGGTCGTCGACCTGGGTGCGCGCCGGGCGCACCTCCACTTCCGGGTCGACCAGGCCGGTGGGCCGCACTACCTGCTCGATGACCCGCCCAGCATGCTCGCCCTCGTAGTTGCCCGGGGTGGCGGAAACGAAGATGGTCTGCGGGCTGGCAGCCTCCCACTCCTCGAAGCGCATCGGTCGGTTATCCAAGGCCGAAGGCAGGCGGAAGCCGTACTCCACCAGGGTTTCCTTGCGCGAGCGGTCGCCCTTGTACATGGCGCCGATCTGCGGAACGGTGACGTGGGATTCGTCGATCACCAGCAGCGACTCCGGCGGCAGGTAGTCGTACAGCGTGGGCGGCGGCTCGCCTGGGGCGCGCCCGGAAAGGTAGCGCGAGTAGTTTTCGATGCCGTTGCAGTAGCCCAGTTCGAGGATCATCTCCAGGTCGAAGCGGGTACGCTGCTCCAGCCGCTGCGCCTCGACCAGCTTGTTGTTGGTGCGCAGATAGTCCAGGCGCTCCTTGAGCTCGGCCTTGATGTTTTCCACCGCACCAAGCAGCGTCTCGCGCGGCGTCACGTAGTGGCTCTTGGGATAGAAGGTGAAGCGCGGCAGCTTCTTGATCACTTCGCCGGTCAGCGGATCGAAGGCCGACAGGCTCTCCACCTCATCGTCGAACAGCTCGACGCGGATCGCCTCCAGGTCCGATTCGGCCGGGAACACGTCGATCACATCGCCACGCACGCGAAAGGTGGCGCGGGCGAAATCCATGTCGTTGCGGGTGTACTGCAGGTCGGCCAGGCGGCGCAGCAACGCACGCTGGTCCATCTTGTCACCGCGGTCCACGTGGAGAACCATCTTCAGGTACTCCTCCGGGCTACCCAGGCCATAGATGGAGGAAACGGTGGCCACCACGATCGCATCCGGCCGTTCGATCAGCGCCTTGGTCGCCGACAAACGCATCTGCTCGATGTGGTCGTTGATCGAGGAATCCTTCTCGATGAAGGTGTCGGAGGCCGGCACATAGGCCTCCGGCTGGTAGTAGTCGTAGTAGGAAACGAAGTACTCGACCGAGTTGTTGGGGAAGAAACTCTTGAACTCGCCATACAACTGCGCGGCCAGGGTCTTGTTCGGCGCCAAAACAAGGGTCGGGCGCTGTACCTTGGAAATCACGTTGGCGATGCTGAAGGTCTTGCCCGAACCGGTCACCCCCAGCAGGGTCTGGTGCGACAGGCCGGCCTCCAGGCCTTCGACCATCTGGCGGATGGCCTCCGGCTGGTCGCCGGCAGGCTTGAAGCGGGTGACGAGCTGAAACTCCGACATGGTCGACCTCACGATGCCACTGTGACGCGGCTCAATGGCTGGCGTCATAGCTTCTGAATGCGTGCTGGCGCTGTCGCCGCGCACAGTCTGGGTGGCTATAATAGCGACCCGTTTATGCAACCCCTAGCCTGATTCTGTGGCAGGTGTTGCCGGTTCCCACCTTCTCCTCTCCGAGACCACCGCAATCATGAGTCTGTTCTCCGCCGTCGAGCTGGCGCCGCGCGACCCGATCCTGGGCCTGAATGAAGCCTTCAACGCCGATACCCGCAGCACCAAGGTCAATCTTGGCGTAGGCGTGTACTACAACGAGGAAGGCCGAATTCCGCTGCTGCGCGCCGTCGCCGAAGCCGAGAAGGCTCGCATCGAGGCGCACGCTCCACGTGGCTATCTGCCGATCGAAGGCATCGCCGCTTACGACAGCGCGGTGCAGAAACTGCTGTTCGGCGCAGACTCCGCTCTGCTGGCCGAAGGCCGCGTGGTCACCACCCAGGCCGTCGGCGGTACCGGCGCCCTGAAGACTGGCGCCGACTTCCTCAAGCGCCTGCTGCCGAACGCCGTGGTTGCCATCAGCGACCCGAGCTGGGAAAACCACCGCGCCCTGTTCGACTCCGCCGGTTTCCCGGTGCAGCACTACCGCTACTACGACGCCGCCACCAACGGTGTGAACCGCGCCGGCATGCTGGAAGACCTCAAGGCCCTGCCGGCTCGCTCCGTCGTAGTGCTGCACGCCTGCTGCCACAACCCGACTGGAGTCGATCTCTCCCTGGATGACTGGAAAGCCGTACTGGAAGTTCTGCGCGAACGTGAGCACGTGCCCTTCCTCGATATCGCCTACCAGGGCTTCGGCGAGGGCATCGACCAGGACGCCTTCGCCGTGCGCCTGTTCGCCGAGTCCGGCCTGCCGTTCTTCGTATCCAGCTCCTTCTCCAAATCCTTCTCGCTGTATGGCGAGCGGGTTGGTGCGCTGTCCATCGTCACCGCCAGCAAGGAAGAAGCCGGCCGCGTGCTGTCGCAAGCCAAGCGCGTGATCCGCACCAACTACTCCAACCCGCCGACCCACGGAGCCACCGTGGTCGCCAGCGTGCTCAACAGCCCCGAGCTACGCGCCCTGTGGGAAGAAGAGCTAGGCGAGATGCGCAACCGCATTCGCGACATGCGCTTGGCCATGGTCGAGCAGCTGGCCGCCCAGGGCGCCAAACGCGACTTCAGCTTCGTCGCTCGTCAGCGGGGAATGTTCTCCTACTCCGGCCTGACTGCCGAACAAGTGGAGCGTCTGCGCAGCGAGTTCGGCATTTATGCCGTGAGCACCGGCCGCATCTGTGTCGCCGCACTGAACCGCAGCAACCTGGACGCCGTTACCCAGGCCATCGTTCAGGTTCTCTGAACCGAACAAGGGGAAGTCACCCTTGAGGTATTGACTTCCCCTTTTTAATCAGTAGGATACGCACCGCAGTTCCGCGATAGCTCAGTCGGTAGAGCAAATGACTGTTAATCATTGGGTCCCTGGTTCGAGTCCAGGTCGCGGAGCCAAATTCGAAAGCCCCAGGTGAAAGCCTGGGGCTTTTTTGTTGCTTGCTATAGGTCCTCACCAAAGACCACGCCCGCCAACTACTCGGCCCGCGCGCGCCTTCGGGGCCGTGCTTAAGCGTGCTTGGCTAACGCCATCGAACCCAGTCTCGGAGCCAAATCGAAGTTTCAGTGAAAATCTGGGGCTTTTTGTTGCCTGCCAGCGAGGGAGGCCAATTTGATCCCATATAGAAAGGAAAAGCCCCACATTTGCGGGGCTCCGGGACAAGCACCGGCGAATCAGAGCCCATCCTTCTCCAGATGGTCGAAGCTCACCGTCTCCCCCGACTTCGCACCGAGCTTGTCGCGGATATCCTCGAACATCCGATCAAACTCGTCATGGCTGCGCATGATCAGCGAGTGGTTGGTCGGTAGCCCATGCTTGGCCGCCATACGAGTAGCCACGCTGGCGAAGTTGAAAGCGGTATCACGGTGCAATTCGAACTCGTCCTTGAACGCCTTGCCGGCGATCTGCCCTTCCATACGGAAGTGCACCATCTGCCCCTCATTGGGGTCGCGACGCACTTCATAGAAGAGATCTACGTCGAAGTCGATCTGGCCGGGCTGGCTAGACCGATGCAGATGGCCCGGTTCGAACATGGCGGCTCTCCTTGCAGGTATGGGAAAGCTGATTCTAGACCAGCTTTGCCGAACGCAACCGACCCCGATCAGTGCACCGTCGCACCAATGGAGCGCTCCTGAATGAGTACCCAAGGTGACACCACCACAGCCCACAACTCAGGATCGCGTGCGAGATAATCTTCGGCCCGCCCCTCGTCGACCTTGGCAACCTGTCCCACCTGCAGCCAGGCGGAAACCTTGGCACCTTCGTCCTCGGCCACGGCCCGCGCGACCTCCACCAGATCGATAGAGCCATCAACCCAAAGCAATTGGCCACGGGCAAAGAAGGGTTGCAGTTCCTGCCAGGAAATCTTGGCCGTTTCGCCAAGTAGCTTGGCATAAAGGGTGCTAGCGTGTTCTGTCATGACTTGCTCTGGGTAGAAACCACACGGTTTGGGATAGCGCGCGCCATGATAGCGTTCGCTCTTCGCCAGGCAAGCTCGAAAAACCGCCCATAGACAGGCAGAAGGACCTCTCAGTCACCAAAAGACGCGCCGTTATTCTGTACGTTTATTTCAACGAAGCGACACCACCCCATCACGCCTCCAAATGTGCGCTTTTCAAGCCGCAAAACAGAGTTCTACACTGTGCCGGTACAGTTGCCGGGGGTGTGGCCGGGGTACTTCGACCGGTCCTGCAGCTTTTGGCCGCATGGATTACAAGAACGAACAACACATATAAGAGAGTGGAGCACTATGAAACAGGCTACCAAGCAAGTTACCAAGCTGTTCGCCGCCATGGCCCTGGCTGGCGCCGCCAGCTATTCGATGGCCGCAGACACCATCAAGATCGCCCTTGCCGGCCCGGTGACCGGTGCTGTCGCCCAGTACGGTGAAATGCAGTTCATTGGCGCCGAGATGGCCATCGAGCAGATCAACAAGGCCGGCGGCGTGAACGGTGCAATGCTTGAAGGCGTAAAGTACGACGACGCCTGTGATCCGAAACAAGCAGTGGCCGTGGCCAACAAGATCGTCAACGATGAAGTGAAATACGTCGTTGGCCACCTGTGCTCCAGCTCCACTCAGCCTGCGTCCGACATCTACGAAGACGAAGGCATCATGATGATCACCGCGGCCTCCACCAGCCCGGACATCACCGCTCGCGGCTACCAGCTGATCTTCCGCACCATCGGTCTGGACAGCCTGCAGGGCCCGACCGCCGGTAATTTCATCGCCGACCACGTCAAGCCGAAGACCGTTGCCGTCGTTCACGACAAGCAACAGTACGGTGAGGGCATCGCCACTGCGGTCAAGCAGACCCTGGAAGGCAAAGGCACCAAGGTTGCCGTATTCGAGGGTATCAATGCTGGCGACAAGGACTTCTCCTCCCTGATCTCCAAGCTCAAGCAAGCCAACGTCGACTTCGTCTACTACGGCGGCTACCACCCGGAACTGGGCCTGCTGCTGCGTCAGGCTGCCGAGAAAGGCCTGAAAGCCAAGTTCATGGGTCCGGAAGGCGTGGGCAACAAGGAAATCTCCGCCATCGCTGGCCCGGCTTCCGAAGGCCTGCTGGTCACCCTGCCGAAGTCCTTCGACCAGGATCCGAAGAACCAGGCTCTGGTTGAAGCCTTCAAGGCCAAGAACCAGGACCCGAGCGGCCCGTTCGTATTCCCGGCTTACGCCGCAGTACAGGTCATGGCCGACGGCATGAAGAAAGCCGGCAGCACCGACACCGACAAAGTCGCTGCCGCTCTGCGCGCCAACACCTTCGAAACCCCGACCGGCGAGCTGGGCTTCGATGAGAAGGGTGACCTGAAGAACTTCAACTTCGTTGTATACGAGTGGCACCAGGACGGTACCAAAACCGAAGCCAAATAAGCTTCCCGCCTGAACCCAGAGCCCACTGCGCAAGCAGTGGGCTTTGTTTTATTGAATTTCCGGCCACCCGTCGCGTCACAAGCGCCGCTTCACGGACCGTGCCGAGGAGTTAGGTAATGCCTGAGCTCTATCACTATCTGCAACAGCTGGTTAACGGCCTGACCGTTGGCAGCACCTACGCCCTGATCGCCATTGGCTACACCATGGTCTACGGCATCATCGGCATGATCAACTTCGCCCACGGTGAGGTGTACATGATTGGCTCGTACGTAGCCTTCATCGTCATCGCCGGGTTGACCATGATGGGGCTCGACAGCCTGCCCCTGCTGATTATTGGCGCCTTCGCCGCCAGCATCATCGTCGCCAGCGCCTACGGCTACAGTATCGAACGGGTGGCCTACAGGCCGCTACGCGGCAGTAACCGCCTGATTCCGCTGATCTCCGCGATCGGCATGTCGATCTTCCTGCAGAACGAAGTACTGCTCGCGCAGGACTCCAAGGACAAGGCCATCCCCAACCTGCTGCCGGGCAACTTCGTGTTCGGCGAAAGCACCATGAACGGAGTGGTGATCTCGTACATGCAGGTGCTGATCTTCATCGTCACTATCGCGGTGATGTACGGCCTGACCATGTTCATCTCCAAGTCCCGCCTGGGCCGCGCCTGCCGCGCCTGCGCCGAGGACATCAAGATGGCCAACCTGTTGGGCATCAACACCAACAACATCATCGCCCTCACCTTCGTCATCGGCGCCACCCTGGCCGCCGTGGCTGCTGTGCTGCTGGGCCTGCAGTACGGGGTGATCAACCCGCACATCGGCTTCCTCGCCGGCATCAAGGCGTTCACTGCCGCCGTGCTCGGCGGTATCGGCAGTATTCCGGGCGCCATGCTCGGCGGCCTGCTGCTCGGTGTGGCCGAAGCCTTTGGTGCTGACATCTTCGGCGACCAGTACAAGGACGTGGTGGCCTTCAGCCTGTTGGTCCTGGTGCTGCTGTTCCGCCCGACCGGCATCCTCGGTCGTCCGGAGGTCGAGAAAGTATGATGACCAAAAATCTAAAGACCGCCTTTTTCAGCGCGTTGCTGGTGGTGGCCGTCGCCTACCCGGTGCTCGGCCTTAAGCTTTCCACCGTCGGCATCAAGCTGGAAGTCCATGGCGGCAGCCCTGCCGTGCTCTGGACCATCGCCGCCGCCGCGGTGGCCATGTTCTTCTGGCAACTGTTCCGCGACCGCCTCTCCTCCGCCTGGGCCAGTGCGCCCAGCGTGCCGAAGATGCCGGCCGGGGCCAGCAACTTCCTCACCTTGCCCTCTACCCAGCGCTGGATCATCCTTGGTCTGGTCGTAGTCGCCCTGGCGTGGCCGTTCTTCGGCAGCCGCGGCGCCGTCGACATCGCCACGCTGATCCTGATCTACGTGATGCTCGGCCTCGGCCTGAACATCGTGGTCGGCCTGGCCGGTCTGCTGGACTTGGGTTACGTCGGTTTCTACGCCGTAGGCGCCTACAGCTACGCGCTGCTGTCGCACTACTACGGCCTGGGCTTCTGGGTTTGCCTGCCCATCGCGGGCATGATGGCTGCGCTGTTCGGCTTCCTGCTGGGCTTCCCGGTGCTGCGCCTGCGCGGTGACTACCTGGCCATCGTCACCCTCGGCTTCGGCGAGATCATCCGCATCCTGCTGCGCAACATGACCGAGCTGACCGGCGGCCCCAACGGTATCAGCAATATCGAGAAACCGAGCCTGTTCGGCCTGTCGTTCGAGCGGCGCGCTGCGGAAGGTATGCAGACCTTCCACGAGTATTTCGGCGTCGCCTACAACTCGATCAACAAGGTGATCTTCCTCTACCTGATCGCCCTGCTGCTGGTGTTGCTGACCCTGTTCGTGATCAACCGCCTGCTGCGCATGCCGATCGGCCGTGCGTGGGAAGCGCTGCGTGAAGACGAGATCGCCTGCCGCGCGCTGGGCATGAACCCGACCGCCATCAAGCTCTCCGCCTTCACACTCGGCGCCTGCTTCGCCGGTTTCGCCGGTAGCTTCTTCGCTGCGCGCCAGGGCCTGGTCACGCCGGAATCCTTCACCTTCATCGAGTCGGCGATCATCCTCGCCATCGTCGTGTTGGGTGGCATGGGCTCGCAGCTCGGCATCATCCTCGCCGCCATCGTGATGATCCTCATGCCCGAGCTGATGCGTGAGTTCAGCGAATACCGCATGCTGTTCTTCGGCGCCCTGATGGTGCTGATGATGATCTGGCGTCCGCAGGGCCTGCTGCCCATGCAACGCCCGCACCTGGAGTTGAAACCATGAGCCGCCCGATTCTTGAAGTCAGCGGGCTGACCATGCGCTTCGGCGGCCTGCTGGCCGTCAACAATGTCGCCCTGACCGTACAGCCCAAGCAGGTGGTGTCGATGATCGGCCCCAACGGCGCCGGCAAGACCACCGTGTTCAACTGCCTGACTGGCTTCTACCAGCCCACCGGCGGCGTGATCCTGCTCGACGACGAGCCGATCCAGCACCTGCCGGGCCACAAGATCGCCCACAAGGGCGTGGTGCGGACCTTCCAGAACGTTCGCCTGTTCAAGGAAATGACCGCGGTGGAGAACCTTCTGGTCGCCCAGCACCGCCACCTCAACACCAACTTCCTTGCCGGCCTGCTGAAGACTCCGGGTTTCCGCCGTAGCGAGAAGGCGGCCATGGAGTACGCAGCGCACTGGCTGGAGGAGGTCAACCTGACCGACGTGGCCAACCGCCCGGCCGGGACCCTGGCCTACGGTCAGCAGCGCCGCCTGGAAATCGCCCGCTGCATGATGACGCGCCCGCGCATCCTCATGCTCGACGAGCCGGCCGCCGGCCTCAACCCCAAGGAAACCGAAGATCTCAAGCAACTGATCGGCATGTTGCGCAACGACCACGACGTGACTGTGCTGCTGATTGAGCACGACATGCACCTGGTCATGAGCATTTCCGATCACATCTACGTGATCAACCAGGGCACCCCCCTGGCCGACGGTACGCCGGAGCAGATCCGCAACAATCCGGACGTGATCAAAGCCTACCTGGGGGAGTCGTAAGCATGCTGAGTTTCAACAACGTCTCCACCTTCTACGGCAAGATCCAGGCCCTGCACAACGTCAGCATCGATGTGGAGCAAGGCGAGATCGTCACCCTGATCGGCGCCAACGGCGCCGGCAAGTCGACCCTGCTGATGACCCTGTGCGGCTCGCCGCGCGCGGCCAGCGGCAGCATCCGCTACATGGGTGAAGAACTGGTCGGCCAGGAGTCCTGCGACATCATGCGCAAAAGCATCGCAGTCGTGCCGGAAGGCCGCCGTGTGTTCGCCCGCCTGACCGTCGAAGAAAATCTGGCCATGGGCGGTTTCTTTGGCAACAAGGACGACAACCAGGAGCAACTGGACAAGGTCCTGCACCTGTTCCCTCGCCTCAAGGAGCGCTTCGAGCAGCGCGCCGGCACCATGTCCGGCGGCGAACAGCAGATGCTCGCCATCGGTCGCGCACTGATGAGCAAGCCCAAGCTGCTGCTGCTCGACGAGCCTTCGCTAGGCCTGGCGCCGATCATCATCCAGCAGATCTTCGACATCATCGAACAGCTGCGCAAGGATGGTGTGACCGTGTTCCTGGTCGAGCAGAACGCCAACCAGGCGCTCAAGTTGGCTGATCGCGCCTACGTGCTGGAGAACGGCCGTATCGTCATGCAAGGCACCGGGGCCGATCTGTTGGTCGACCCGAAAGTGCGTGACGCTTACCTCGGCGGCTGATTTTTCCGCTCGAATGACAACGGCCCCTCGTGGGCCGTTTTCATTTGCTTGAGTCCACCGCCTGACTGAAGGCAATACATCGAGGCACAAGCCTCTATAGAATCGCCCCCTTTTCTGCGCCCACCACTACCCGGCGGGCCTCCAGACTCGACCGTGCGCATCATCGCCGCGGCCGTCCGCAGCCAGCGCCTACCAACGAGGCTGCCGAACCACAGGAGCATCACGCATGATTCACCGTCCCCTGCTGCAGCTGATCGCGCGCACCAGCCTGGTCCTGCAGATCGCCATCGGCCTGGTCGCTGGCATCCTCTTCGCCCTGCTCTTCCCGCAGGCCACCGCCAAAGTCGGTTTTCTGGGCGAACTGTTCATCTCCGCACTCAAAGCAGTGGCACCGGTACTGGTGTTCATTCTGGTAGCCTCGGCCATCGCCAACCACAAGCCCGGCCAGCCCACTCATATCCGCCCGATCCTGATGCTGTACCTGATCGGCACACTCTCCGCAGCCATCGTTGCGGTAATCGCCAGCAGTCTATGGCCTTCCACACTGATCCTAAGCGAGGCGGCGACCGGCACCACGCCTCCCGGCGGCATTGCCGAAGTGCTCAAGAGTCTGGCACTGAACGTGGTGGACAACCCGCTCAATGCGTTGATCAAAGGCAATTTCATCGGCATTCTGGCCTGGGCCATCGGCTTGGGCGTCGCTATCCGTCATGGCAGCGACACTACACGCACCGTGTTCGCTGACCTGGCCCATGGAGTGACCCTGATCGTACGCGTGGTGATCCGCTTCGCCCCGCTTGGTGTGTTCGGTCTGGTCGCCACCACCCTCGCCGACGCCGGCCTCAAGGCTCTGCTCGGCTATGCCCACCTGCTCGCCGTGCTGGTGGGCTGCATGCTGTTCGTCGCCCTGGTGGTCAACCCGCTGATCGTGTTCAGCCAGATCCGCCGCAACCCCTACCCGCTGACGCTGACCTGCCTGCGCGAGAGCGGCATCACCGCGTTCTTCACCCGCAGTTCGGCGGCCAACGTGCCGGTCAACATGCAGCTGGCCGAGCGCCTGGGCCTGCACGAAGACACCTACTCGGTATCCATCCCGCTCGGCGCCACCATCAACATGGCCGGCGCGGCCATCACCATCAGCGTACTGACCCTGGCGGCGGCCAATACACTCGGCATCGTCGTCGACCTTCCGACCGCCGTACTGCTCTGCGTGGTGGCCTCCGTCTGCGCCTGTGGCGCCTCTGGCGTGGCAGGTGGTTCGCTGCTGCTGATCCCACTGGCCTGCAGCCTGTTCGGCATCCCCAGCGAAACCGCCATGCAAGTGGTGGCCATCGGCTTCATCATCGGCATCTTGCAGGACAGCGCCGAGACCGCGCTGAACTCCTCCACCGACGTGCTGTTCACCGCTGCAGCCTGTATTGCACGCGACAAGACCTGACCGCTCCCCAGCAAGCCAGGAAAAAAGAGCCGCCTGGATGGCGGCTAAAGGGGTTGGCGGCCGGAGCCTGCAGGCTCCGGCCATGCTGTGCCGACGCTGGATCAGCGCAGCAGCATCAGGTAGAGCCCGCAGGCTAGCGCTAACAGCCCGGCCGGGATAGCCAGCAGCGAGATGCTGTCGATCAGCCTGGACTGGCGGATTACACCGTCCAGGTCGTCTCTCTCAGCCGCGGCGTGCCGCCTCAGAACAGGCACCAGACACAGCAGGTTGCCGGCCACTGCAACACCTCCGGCGATCACTTTCAGAGCATAAATACCGTCGAAACGAGCGGGCTCGATGAGCATCAGCCCGGTGACCAGTACCACGCTGAACGCAGGAGTCTCGAAGAAAAGGTCGATTCGCCGGTGCAAACTAGCCACGGCGAAGCCCTGGCTTCGACTCTGGGCTCGCCCCTGCTCGATCAAGTACTCGACGGCAACCACGCCAAGCCAGAAGGCGACAGAGAATAGATGTAGCTGCAATAACAGGCCGATTCGCATGATGCGGTCCTCAGTCCCTGACCAAGCCTGGTGTACGAGCAGGAGTGTCGGTGGATCGGTCCGGGTGGTCGCGCTCCAGGAAACGTCGCAACCCCTCACGGGTCTCCTCGCGATGAATCGAGCGATTGAAGCACTCGGCTTCGATACGCAGCCCCTCCGCCAATGGTTGCCCATACCCCCGAACGGCCGCCTCCTTGTCGGAACGCATGGCCGGCTGAGGAAGCGTGCAGAGAAACTGCGCCAACTCCATCGCTCGCGCCAGGGAGGTGCCCGACGGCACGACTTCATTGGCCAGGCCCATGGACAGGGCCTCGGCTGCCGAGATGACCTTGCCGGTAAGAATCAGCTCCATCGCGCGCCCCATGCCGACGATGCGAGGCAGACGCTGGCTGCCACCATCGGCCAGGCCTATGTTCCAGCGCCGACAGGTAACGCCGAAGGACGCATGTTCCTCGGCAATGCGCATGTCGGCGAAGCAGGCCCACTCGAGCCCGCCGGCATAGGCAACGCCATTCACCGCGGCGATTACCGGCTTGTAGATGTCCGTCCATCGGCTGGGGCCGAGGATGCCGGGACGCTCGCCGCGATCATGAGCGGCGATCTCTTCCGCAGTGGACGGCACCAGGTCCAGCCCTGCCGACAGGTCGCCCCCGGCACAAAAGGCTTTTTCACCGGCGCCGGTGAGGATCATGACCAGAGCGCTCTCGTCATCACGAAAGCGGGTCCAGGCTTCGATCAGCTCTCGATGCATCGTAGGCCCGATGCAATTGCGCTTGTCCGGACGATTGAAGCGGATGACCCGGATGGCGCCGTGTTGCTCGTATTCGATCTGGGTGAACGTCATGCAGGTAGTCCTCTCATTATTGTTGTTTGCACCAAGACACGCGCTGTCGGGCAGAAGCCTAAGGGCGGGGCGAAAATGAGGCACCGGGTAGTCCAGCCAATATCCGGACTACAGCAGGCGCTGGCAGCCTCGCCGCAACAGAACAGAGGTTCCGGCGCTCAGCTGCCACACTCCGTGGCGGGCCGTATCTGCGATGCCGGCACGCAGATCTGCCCCTCGAACCATGTCAGTGCTTCATCCCATAGCTCAGAGGACGCAGCTCGGAAGTACCCCATGTGGCCTATTGGCTGCTGCGGCAGTTCGGGAAGAAGATCGCGCACCGTCCGGGTTGCATTGCGATAACCCTTGATAAAGGCATCCCGTGAAGCAGGCGGAGCCCAAAGATCGTCCACGGCATTGGCGAAGACGCACGGCAGGCGTACATCGGCGTACAGGCGGCTAACGTCCGCCATCGAAGGATCGTCGAAGAAGTAATGAGGGTGGACACACCAACGCTTCCAGTCTTTGTACACACCCAGCGGCAGGTCATCGCCCATGCCCAGGAGACTCCAGGCCATGTACCCCTTGCAGGCAACGATCAGCGGCAAAACACAGTTCCACAGGAAGCGGACCTTGATGGCCTCGAGCCGCGGCATCCAGCCGGCCCACCCCGCCCCGGTGCCGAAACAGTACGCGGCGGTGATCTTCTGGTGGTTGGGTAGCAGGCCGAGGGCGTGCCCGCCAAAAGAGTGCCCGACCCAGAAGAGCGGCGTTCGGCCGTCATCCATGAACTCGACGGCGGCAGCCAGATCGCGAAACCCCCAGTCCAGATAGGACATCTCGAAGCCTTTCAGTGTCTTCGGAGACGAGTCGCCAACACCACGGTAGTCCACCGTCAACACGTTGAAGCCCCGGGCGCAGGCATGCTGGGCGAAGCGGCGGTAGAAGCGCTGCTGAACACCCGTGGCTCCAGCCATGATCAGGTTGCCCTTCAACCGACCATGGGCGCAGTAGCGGGTCGCGGCGATGCGATAGCCATCGCTGGTCAACAGGGACAGCTGATCGATCACGGACAGACTTCTTGCACTATCGGCTTTTCTCATACGAATTGTTCCGGCCGCTCGGCGGCCAATAGCTCTGCCAGAACCCAGCTGCATTGATCCCGAGAGGCTCGTCCACGGAATCGCGCAGCCAGGGGCGTTAATGATCAAGCGGCAGCCCGAGACGATTTATCCGTTTCGGTCCTTGCCTTGTCAGCGGCCTTTGAATACCGGTTCGCGCTTTTGCATCATTGCCATCACACCCTCGCGAACGTCATCACTCTTGATGAGCGAGAACAGAAGCTCATTGAGTTTCGACAGGGCAGCAGCATCGCCCTCGTCACGGGCATGGAAGGCGGACTGCAGAGTCGCCTCGATAGCTAGCGGCGCGGCCTTGGCGATGCGCTCCGCATACTCGAGGGCGCGCTCCAGCTCCTGACCGGGCTCGACGACTTCGGTCAGCAGCCGCATTTTCAGCGCCTCACCGGCACCGAACTCCTCGCCGGTCAGCATGTAGCGCATGGCGTTGGTCCAACCCGCAGCCTGAGTGAAGCGGACGGTCGAGCCGCCCGATGGAGGGATGCCTCGCAAAACTTCCAGATGGGCAAAACGCGCGTTGCTGGCTGCAATGGCAATGTCAGCATTGAGAATCAGCTCAATACCTGCAGTCCAGCAGGTGCCTTGGACGGCAAGCACAACCGGTTTCTTGCGACGCGGCCCCGACACACCCCAGGGATCGATCCCCTCATCCGGATACTTGAATCCTCCAGAGGCGAGCTTCGGCGTCAGCTCCATCAGATCCAGGCCGGCCGTGAAATGATCACCATGGGCAAACAGAACGGCGCAACGAGCGTCTGCATTACGCTCGAACTCTCCGAGCGCGAGCGCCAGATCCGCCAGCATGTGGCTGTCGAAAGCGTTGCGTTTTCCGGCTCGATCGAGACCGATCAGAAACAGATGGCCACGCTGCTCACGGGTGACACGGCCCGGACCGCTGTTTGCTTCGCTCATTGAGAACTCTCCTGACTGATGAAAGATGCGCTTGGCATCGCCAAGCATCTGCAATTACTTACCGAATGTTCGGTTTTAAAAAACTAAACAAACATTCGGTAACCGTCAAATTGAGAGTGCATGGCTTATGACTTAGAATCAGCGCCTCTTATCGAGAACGGAGCAACCTGTGCGCCCTCTGAAGATGCCCCGAGATGAGTTGTTGCAGCGCTGCGCCAACACGTTCAAGCGCCTCGGCTACCACGGCACCACCATGGATGCGCTGTCAACGGCCTGCGGACTGACCAAAGCCTCGTTCTATCACCATTACCCAAACAAGGAGTCGCTCCTGCGAGATGTGCTGGAGTGGACTCACGAACGCTTGAAGCAGTCACTGTTCTCGATTGCCACCGACGAAAGTCTGGGCGCACAGGAGCGACTCGCGAGCATGGGACGCAAGGCCAGGAGGCTTTTTCAGGATGACTCGATCGGCTGCCTGATGGGGGTGGTTGCGATCGATGCGACCTACGGCAAAGTGGAGTTGATGGAGCCCATCCGGCGCTTTCTCGACGACTGGGCCGCCGCCTTTACCACCATCTACCGCAGTGCATATGCTCCGGTCGATGCGCAGCATCTGGCACGTCAGCTGGTGGCCGATTTCGAAGGTGCGATATTGCTGGCTCGGATCTACAGCGATCCGAGTTACATCGACGCGGTAATCGAGCGGGGCCTGCGGCAGCTACAGCCTGCGACCTGAGGCGATCTCCTGAAGCCGACAAAACGGCGCCATGGGAGACGCCGGCTTGAGAAAGCGGATATCCAGAGCGCCCGTCAGGCGTTGCCGGCGAGCTTCAACCGTGCGGCCTGGGTAAAGTCCAGCATACGCTTGAGCGGGCGTACCGCACGCGGAACCAATGCTGGCTCTACGAATATCTCGTTGCTGCCCTCACGCAGGCACTGCAAGGTGCGCTGCAGGGTGTTCATCGCCATCCAGGGACAGTGGGCGCAACTGCGACAGGCAGCGCCATTGCCTGCGGTCGGGGCCTCTACGAAGACCTTGTCAGGGCACAGCTGCTGCATCTTGTAGAAGATGCCTCGGTCTGTGGCGACGATGAAGGTCTTGTTCGGCAGAGTCTGCGCGGCCTTGATCAACTGACTGGTCGACCCAACGGCATCCGCCAGTTCTATGACCGCCTCAGGGGACTCGGGATGCACGAGGATCGCAGCCTCGGGGTGCAGCGCCTTCATGTCCTCGAGCTGCTTGGCCTTGAATTCCTCGTGGACGATGCAGGCACCGTCCCACAGCAACATGTCCGCCCCCGTCTCGCGCTGTATATAGCGACCAAGATGCTGGTCGGGAGCCCAGAGAATCTTCTCGCCGTTGTCCATCAGGCTCTCGACAATTTCCAGAGCACAACTGGAGGTCACAACCCAATCGGCGCGTGCCTTAACCGCAGCCGAGGTGTTGGCATACACCACCACGGTACGGTCAGGGTGCTGATCGCAGAACGCGGAGAACTCATCGACCGGACAACCGAGATCCAGCGAGCAGGTAGCGTCCAGTGTAGGCATCAACACCCGTTTTTCCGGGTTGAGGATCTTCGCCGTCTCGCCCATGAACTTGACCCCCGCCACCACCACGGTCTGCGCGGCATGCTGATTGCCAAAGCGGGCCATTTCCAGCGAATCGGAAACACACCCTCCTGTCTCCTCGGCCAGCGCCTGGATCACCGGATCGCAGTAGTAGTGGGCCACCAGGACTGCATTCTGCTTCTTCAGCTCGGCGGCAATTTCGCTCCGGTAGAAGGTCTCTTCCTCCTGCGTGAGCGGCCTGGGCTGCTTGGCGGCGAGGTGGGCCTGAACCAACAGGCGTTCGGAAATCTGGGTCATCTCATCAGGCTCTGAATATGCTTTCAGTCTGCCGATTATACGCGCCAACCCTTCTGCCGGGAGAAGCACCGGAACAAAGAGCCTCCTACGGCGTGCCGGCACTCGCGGATGTCAGGCCGACAACGGATGAAAAACAGCCCGCTATCCGGGGGGGGATAGCGGGCTGGATGTGCAACAGCGCTGTCACTCCATTGCCAACTCAGGCCACCTTGAGACTGTGGTCTTCGAGCATGCCATTGATGACGGTCGCCGTATCTGCGCTGCTGTAGTAAGCCGCGCTGGAGAGATCGACGCCATCCACCAGCACGGTCATGTCGACGGAGCTGCCGCCCTCTGCGCCGTTGCTATCCACGCTGATGGTCGTTGAAGTCGCGTTGAAGCTGAACGTCAGATAGCTGCTCAGCTCATCGCCATTCGGGTTGTCGGAAAGCCCCGTGAGCAGTTGCGATAGATCCAGCACATCGGAGGTGACGCCGTTCACTGCGAAGCTCAGGTGCTCGTTGCCATGACCGTCGTCACTCTGATCAGCGACCGTTTCCAGCGCGTCCTGCTGTTCTGGCTGACCTGCATCAGGCGACACGTCCTCCTCGGCGACCAGCGCGACCAACGTCGCATCCCCCTCAGGCGCCGGGCTTCCAGCAACATTATCAGTGACCGGATCATCCTGCGGGCCGAGATCGGACACCACCATGGCCCTGAGAGTCGAACCCGACGCCTCCAGACCAATGACCAGCTGCGCCGTATCACTGTCGCCATCGGGCTGGGTCAGCTTGTAGGTAAATACCTCCTCCTGGCCCACACCATCGAGTGTGGGATCAGGCGTATAGGTATAGGTCCCGTCCTTGTGGATCAGCAAGCTGCCCCACTGACCATCGATGGAGGTTCCCGCAACCGCATCGACCAGCACGTAGCTGGAGCCATTCCAGATACTGAGCACCGCCCCCTCACTACCTTTATCGTCCACCGCATTCTGCGGGTCGCTGCTGGACGAATAGGTGTTGGGGTCAAGCAATACATCGCCGGACACCGCCGTCACCACTATCAGCGGTACCGCAGCCGCCACTGTGATCAGCGTGATGTTATCCAACCGGACCCGATAGCTGTCGCCATTGTTGGAACGGTCGTTAGCCTCAAAGAACAGGCGATAAACGCCCTCTCCGAAGCTATCCGTGCTGACGGTGGTTGCCGTGCTGACGCCATGGCTACCGCTATCCACCAGTTCCCACGAGGAACCATCCTGCCGGTAGAGCACCCAGTTGAGCTGGTCTCCACTGCCGAAGTTGTTGATGCTGCCCACCTGGAAGGTAACAGTGCCGGTATCGCCCGCGCCTATCTCGAACGTGGGAGTGACGAGTTTGGTGCTGACGCCGTTGCTATTGTTGGTGTCGATCAGCTGCAAGGCGCTGCTCTGGACACGAACCCCATTGGCATTGGCGTTTCCAGCAAGGGCGGATACCCCCCACTGCCCTACCCCGGCGGTCATGACATCGGCCAGAGTCGTCACCGTCATACCTGAGCCCTGAGTGTCAAAAATCCACGGATCAGGCGCAGAAGTACTGTTGTCGGTAGAAGAGAAGTTAGCCAGCACATCACTATCGGACGGCGGCGTGATCATGGTTTCTTCGACCGTCGCCGTGTTGTGGTTGTCGTAGGCATACACCTCACTACTGTCGGTCGTGGTCAGGCTGAGAGTGGCCGACATTTCATCGCCATCAGCATCAACGAGGGTGTAGATGAAGGTCTCGGTCAGATCCGACCCCACGTCCTTGTTCAGGATGTAGCTGTATTCGCCTGTCTGCAGATTGATGGTGAAGGTTCCACCTTCATCCGTGGTGAAGGTCAGCTTGCCGGTGCTGCTGTTGTACTCCGGCGAACTCGCATCATAGGTCTTCAGCCCATGCTGGACGGAAGCTACCGGAATATCTGCAGCGCCATCTGCCCCGAAGCCGTTAGATCCCTCCAGAATCAGGTTGCCGGTAATGGTCGGGGCTGAAACCGTACCTTGCAAGGTGGCATCGAGCTGGCTCAGGTCGCTGACCAGAATGCCATTGGTGTTGGTGCCTGCACCGATACCATTGTATGCCACAGGATTGAGCTGAGCCTGATCGCTGGCGCTGCCCTGCCCCATGCCCAGCGCATAGGACTGGATCTCGTTGTTGTTGAGGAAAGTCGTCCAGACCGATTCCTCTGCTGGAACGATGCCATCGTTGTTGCCCGCACCAATTCCCCAACTACTATTCGTCGTCGGCTGGCCGTCGGAGAGGAAGTAGGAAACGTTCTGGACATTTCCGCCAACGAGCTTGCCTGTGCTACCGAAAGCCGTGATCGCCTTCATCAGTGCGGCATCGTAGTTGGTATTGCCATCACCGTAGAAGTTGGACAGCGCTCCGATCACCGACTTGGCCTGGCTAGCAGTCAACCAGACCTCTCCGGAACTGGAGAGGTTGGAAGTGGCGCTGGCGTTGAAAGCCACCAGCCGCACCATGACATCGCCCAGACCATCGTACGCATCGACCAGGTTCTGAATGGCACTCTTTGCCAACGCCAGTCGAGTGTTGAAACCCGACACTCCGGGGTCGTTGTCCATACTGCCGGACACATCGAGGATGATCATCAGATTGGTGTTGACCCCCGTTGGCTCGGGCGCCGACTTGCTGATGTCCGAGGGCTTCGCTGGAGAATCGTCATCCACGACCACGGTAAGGCTTCCCGACGCCGGCAACGCAGATGGATTTGCGTCCCACACCTGATAGCTGAAGTTCAGCGGCAGGTCATTCTCGTCACTGCCAGAGGCCGGAGGTTCATGATCCAACGGCTTGAACAGCTCGAACTCATAGGCTCCGGTAGCGGTATCAGTCAGTTTGAGGGTGAATACCGTTTGACCATTCTCTCCGCCGACTTTGGCGGTAATGGTCTTGTTGCCGTCGCTCAGATGGTAGGTCACTGGACTTCCACCCGAGGTCAGACCGCTGGGGGCGGTACCACTCCAGGCGAAGTTGCCGAAGGTATCGACGCTGTAGCCCAGCACGCCGTCGACCTGTACCTCTTGCCCGGCAAGATCGTTCGGGCCGCCGGGAAGCCCCTGTGGTAGCCCATCCTCATCCACTGCATTACTGGCTTGTCCGCCTTGAGGGTCCTTGCCAGTCAGTGTGATTTCGAAGGTAGCCGTAGCACTGTCGCCGTCACCATCCACGATGGAGTAGGTAAAGGTTTCCGTACCTGCTGATGCACCCGGCGCAGCGGTGTAAATAAGGTTCCCGTCGATGTCGATGGTGACGCTACCACCCTGGCTACCCAATCCTACGATCTGGATAGGTGAAGAGGCCGATTCGCCATCAGCGCCATAGTTGTCATTATTCAGCAGGTCGTTGACCGTGCCTATGTTGACATCCTGAGCACCTCTGGAGACTTCGCCCAGCACATCGTTGGCAGCCTCCGGAGCATCGTCGCGGAAGCTGATTCCCGGCCCGATATCCACACTCACGGAGTCCTGATCGCCATCACCATCCGTCACCGTGGCGGTCAGAGAGACGAGGTTGGGGCCCAGGAAGATGGCCTCATCTGGGTCGCTGGTGGGATGGACAACCGAACGATCCTGATCCAGCGTGAGAGTGCCCGCTGCATCGACGCTCAGGGTGAAGACGAGCTCTCCGGTCGTTTCCGTACGCCCTTCCAGCATATTGCCGTTCATGACCAGCACGACGGCCTCGCCCGTCAGCGTGTCTGTCAGGCCCGTCACCGAATTGACTACATTCAGGCTATAGCCGATCGGACCCTGCTGCCCATCGGCCCCGGCTTGTGCATGGAAGACACCGCTGAAGTCGGCTGTCGCATCGGTACCGAAGTCCGACTCATCGACCTGCAGCGACGCGCCCCAGGTCACATTGGTGCTGACATCGTTGTAGTCGTAGTCCGACGTATCGGTCTTGTCTTCCCAGTTCTGGTTACCGGTGGCCGAAGTGTCCTGGAGATGCGATCCACCCGGGTTAAGAGTGGCGTCGCTGAACAGGATATGTGCGCCGTCTGCCCCAACCAACGGCGTGCCGCCAACCATCGCCTGCCATTTTCCACCCACGAATTGGAAGGTGATATCAGCTCCGTTGGTCAGCCCCGCGTTGCCGCCTCCGTGAGGAATGATGAAGAAGCCAGTACTGGCTGGGTCCAATCCACCAAGGTCAAAGGTGTCACCAACCGACTGATGATGCACATTCGCCCAGATCACCTTGCCAGAGAGGGGCGTTCCGTCACTGCCCTTGATGTAGTAGCCGTAGCTGTTGCTGAAGCCCGCGCTGGTTCCCTGGAAGGTCACCTGGGAGGTGAATGCAAGATCGCCGGCCTGGATAGTCGGCGAATCGTCGTCCACCAAAATGCTCAGGCTGCCATTGGCAGTAGAACCATCGCTATCTTCCACGGTGTAGGAGAAGTTGATGGAAATGTCATTCTCATCGCTGGTCCCCGGAGTTGAAGGGGGCTCATGATCCAGCGGGCCGCTCAGGGTGAACTCGTAGGCGCCGGTGGCAACATCGGTCACCTCCACCGTGAACACCGGTACCCCACCTGCGGTGGCAGTAAGCACCAAACCGTCGGGGCTGACATCGTAGTCAAGCGCAACCCCGCCCGAAGTAAGCCCCAGTCCCGAAAGACCCGCGGTACTCCAGGCGAACGGATTGACAGCAGCCGCACCGTCCAGGCCGAAGCTGTAGCCGAGGCTCCCTGTCACAACGGTTTCGTTGCCCGCCAGATCACCAGGCCCGCCCGAGATGCCACCTGTCAGACCATCCTCGTCAACCTCGTTGCTGGCCTGGCCACCGACTGGTGAAGCCCCATCGATAATGCCTATTGTGATGCTATCGCTCACAGCATCGCCGTCGTTGTCGGTGATCTGAATCGAGAATGCCTGGCTCGGCGTGGCCCCCGGAGGCAATGCGCCTGTGGCCTGGAAGCTCCAGGAGCCATCGCTGCCGACATGGAGCACGCCGGTTGTCAGCGAGATGTTGGTATCCAGATCGTACTCGACACCATCAACGACAACCTTGATGCTCTCTGCACCATCACCACCTGCGCTGCCAGTCCATGATCCATTGTAGGTATCCCCCTCTTCTATGCTCGGGGCGCTGTTTGGCAACAGGTCGACCACTGGTACGTCATCTTCGACATTGATCACGAAGCTGCCCGGATTGAAGCCTCCAGCCAGCGGGTCACCGTCGCCGTCGACGGCCGTCAGCACGCCGGAGAAGTCGATCCCCAGGCCCGGCAGCAGTTCGCCGTCCAGGGTTCCGTCTTCGATCGGATGATCGAGCGGGCCTTGCAGTTCGAAGGTGTAGCCACCGCCTGCGGTGACCGTCAGGGTGAAGATGGTCACGCCACCAGCCGTAGCCGTCAGCACGTTACCCACCACGTTGTAGCTCAGCGCAGTGCCGTTCGAGGTCAGCGCCTGGGTAACCAGTGAGCTCACATCGGCGGACAGCCCGAACGATCCCGGGCCATCACCACCAAAGTTGACCAGGCCCGACAGCGCGCCATCGGCTCCGCTGATCGAGGTGGTCTGGCCGCCCTCCGCATTGCCATCGTGAGGAGCACCGGTGGTGGTGCTCAGGGCATCTTCATGCACGGTGCCGCCGACCGGTACGAAGCCCTCGCCCTGCTCGGCCACAACCGGCACGTCGTCTTCGACATTGATCACGAAGCTGCCCGGATTGAAGCCTCCAGCCAGCGGGTCACCGTCGCCGTCGACGGCCGTCAGCACGCCGGAGAAGTCGATCCCCAGGCCCGGCAGCAGTTCGCCGTCCAGGGTTCCGTCTTCGATCGGATGATCGAGCGGGCCTTGCAGTTCGAAGGTGTAGCCACCGCCTGCGGTGACCGTCAGGGTGAAGATGGTCACGCCACCAGCCGTAGCCGTCAGCACGTTACCCACCACGTTGTAGCTCAGCGCAGTGCCGTTCGAGGTCAGCGCCTGGGTAACCAGTGAGCTCACATCGGCGGACAGCCCGAACGATCCCGGGCCATCACCACCAAAGTTGACCAGGCCCGACAGCGCGCCATCGGCTCCGCTGATCGAGGTAGTCTGGCCGCCCTCCGCATTGCCATCGTGAGGAGCACCGGTGGTGGTGCTCAGGGCATCTTCATGCACGGTGCCGCCGACCGGTACGAAGCCTTCGCCCTGCTCGACCACGACCGGCACGTCATCTTCGATATTGATCACGAAGCTGCCCGGGTTGAAGCCTCCGGCCAGTGGGTCGCCGTCACCGTCGACGGCCGTCAGCACGCCGGAGAAGTCGATCCCCAGGCCCGGCAGCAGTTCGCCGTCCAGGGTTCCGTCTTCGATCGGATGATCGAGCGGACCTTGCAGTTCGAAGGTGTAGCCACCGCCTGCGGTGACCGTCAGGGTGAAGATGGTCACGCCACCAGCCGTGGCCGTCAGCACGTTACCCACCACGCTGTAGCTCAGCGCAGTACCGTTCGAGGTCAGCGCCTGGGTGACCAGTGAGCTCACATCGGCGGACAGCCCGAACGATCCCGGGCCGTCACCACCGAAGTTGACCAGGCCCAACAGCGCGCCATCGGCTCCGCTGATCGAGGTGGTCTGGCCGCCCTCCGCATTGCCATCGTGAGGAGCACCGGTGGTGGTGCTCAGGGCATCTTCATGCACGGTGCCGCCGACCGGTACGAAGCCCTCGCCCTGCTCGGCCACAACCGGCACGTCGTCTTCGACATTGATCACGAAGCTGCCCGGATTGAAGCCTCCAGCCAGCGGGTCACCATCGCCATCGACGGCCGTCAGCACGCCGGAGAAGTCGATGCCCAGGCCCGGCAGCAGTTCGCCGTCCAGGGTTCCGTCTTCGATCGGATGATCGAGTGGGCCTTGCAGCACGAAGGACCAGCTACCGTCGCCGTTCACCGTCAGGGTGAAAATGGTGACTCCACCGGCCGTGGCCGTCAGTACGTTTCCTGACACGCTGTAACTCAATGCCGCCCCACCGGAGGTCAATCCCTGCGCTTCCAGCGAGCTGACTGAACCGGAAAGGCCGAAGCCTCCCGGGCCATCCGCGCCGAACGCAACCAGGCCAGCCAGAGAGCCACCTGTTGCGCTTGTAATAGTGGTGGTCTGGCCTGAGCCCTCGGAATTACCATCAGATCCAGCCCCGGCAGCGGTGCTCAGGGCATCCTCGTGCACGACGCCACCGATGGACGGACGCTCTCCACCTATCAGAACGGGAACGTCGTCTTCGATATCGACGGTAAAGCTGCCAGCCGGGAACCCGCCAGGAATCGGATCACCATCTCCGTCCGTCGCGACCAGTATCCCCGAGAAATCGATACCCAGGCCAGGCAGATCCTCGCTATCGAAGGCACCATCGGCCACAGGGTGGTCGATCGGCCCTCGTAGTATGAAATTCCAGCTGCCATCGGCCCCCACAGCCAGCGTGAAGATGACTTGGCCGCCAGCTGATGCTGTCAGCACGTTCCCCACCAGGCTGTAAGTCAGCGCGATTCCACCACTGGTCAGCCCCTGGCTCGCCAGCGAACCCAGGTTGCCACCGATGCCAAAGGTACCCGGGCCATCTGCCCCGAAGTTGATCAGCGAGGTCAACGACCCCGGCCCACCACTGGCGGAAATGGTCTGTCCGCCCTCGTCGTTCCCCTCATGAGGCGCTCCGGCTCCCAGTGTCAGGGCGTCCTCATGGACGCGCCCGGATACGGAACCGGCCCCGCCAACGAACTGGGGTACATCATCCTCTACGTTGATGACGAAGCTACCGGGAGTGAAGGTACCGACCGAATCACCATCGCCATCCACTGCAACAAGCACACCCGAAAAATCAATCGGCAGCGGGAGCAGCTCGTTGTCATCGCCATTGGCCAGCGGGTGATCGAGCTGGCCGACCAGGGTGAAGACGAAGCTGCCATCAGAGCCCACCTGCAGGGTGAAGATGGTCTCGCCGCCCACGGTGGCTGTCAGGACATTGCCCAGCACGGTATAGGAGAGAGCACTTCCTCCCGAGGTCAGTCCCTGATCCTGCAGGCTTGCGATGGCTGAGGCAGCACCTGAAAGGCCGAAGCTACCGGGACCATCCGCGCCGAAGTTGACCAGACCGGACAATGCACCAGGCCCGCCGGAAGTCGTATTGGTCACCGCGTCCGAGTCGGTGATGCCATCGATAGTCTCGTCCTCGTCCACCAGTGCAGTTACCTGAGCACCGGTAGCGAGCAACGGGCCGTCGTCGTTGATAAGCACATTGAGGAGAACGGTCGGCGATACATCGCCATCGAGATCGAACACACGAACAGGGAAACTCTCGCCCACCTGATCATCCGGTCCGGTCGCATTGGGGTTGCTGTGATCCAACGTATTGCTGGTCAGGATGTAGGTCCAGTTACCAGCCGCGTCCACAATCAGGATGCCGTATTGACCCACCACGGTGCCGCCGTTGGTAACGTCAACCCATACACCGTCGAAGCCCTGGATCTGAAGTGCCGACACCCCGTCCGGAGAGTTGATGACTATCCGCCCGCTGGTCTGCTCGGCATTGCTGGAAGGGTTGGTGCCGGTGGCCAATGCCTCTTCGTCGACAATACCCGGTCCAATGGCAATGCTGCCGGTTGCATCCTGATACTCAACATCGAGGAGGGGGCTGAAATCCGGCTCGGCGTCATCAGTAACTATCGGCTCCGCATCCGGAAACTCCGGACCACCCGGGATTCCGGCGGTAGGAAATCCAATCAGTGGATCCAGGGCGCCGCCCACCTCGCCCAGCAGGACGAATCCATGGCCGCTGCTCGCGCCACCTCCTGCACCACCGCCACCCGCGCCCGGACCGGCCGCCGTGGCTTCGCCGGCCGTGGTCGGGTCTACACCGGCCTCGATGGCAGCCTGCAGTTTTTCGACATCAGTCAAATCGGCATCGGAAGGCGCTACCTCCTGCACCTGAGCAGGTTCCGACTGCCCGCCTGCAGCCAGCATCTGCTCATTGAGACTCAGCGTGCTCTCCCGCCCTAGCGTGAGCACTTCGCCGTTGGCGAGGTTGATCGCAACCGCGCCACCCACTCCGGTCTCCAGTTGTTCGCCAGCGTAGACACGATCGCCTTCGAATAGCGGTCGACGCGTTCCATCGCCGGCTACCGCAAAGACCTCGCCGACAACCTGGCTGACGACACCAATCAAAGTAGCCATGATCCTTCCTCCACACACTACAGCTGCCGACTGCCGTCGACACGTTTCAAAAGGGCCAAATCACCTTCCGAATCCGGGGTTGCGTGCGAAGAAAGCTCAACGGAATGAAGTAGCACAGTGGGAAAATCCTGAAATACGACAAAAAAATGTCGCACCAACTGCACTGGTCCCTTCCCTCGAAAACATCCCCGCCCCTTATGCTCCAAACTGCGATTGACCATCCGTTCTAACTGCGAAACCGCCTGAAAAGCTTGATTTGCGCGGCCTACCGGAGAAACAATGTGCCGGATATCACAGAGTGCATAAGACTTTTTTCGCATAACTTATGTGAAGATTTTTTCTTAGCTACCTTCGAAGATGTTCTTATCTGTGATGTTAGGGACGAAAATCTCTTTATCTGCCAATAAACGCCATAAAATTGGCGACAGGAACAAAATCAACACTTCAAGGAGAAAACCCTCATGCGCGTTCTCACACCGCTCTGCAGTAGCATTTTACTGGCCGCGGCCTGCTCACAGGCTCAGGCCATGACGCTCTCGGAGGCTATCCAGAGCACCATCGACAATCACCCAGAGCTGCATGCCAGCATGAATGATCGTCTGTCCGCGGATGAGGAAGTGAAGATGGCCAAGGGTGGCTACCTGCCAACAGTGGACCTGTTGATGGGTTATGGCCGTGAGCAGACCGACAGCCCCAGCACTCGCGCGCTAGGTGACCACAACAAGGAAACGTTGAATTATCGCGATGCCGAATTGCGCCTGCGCCAGATGCTCTTCGACGGCTTCAACACGCCCAACGAGGTGGCGCGCACCCGCTCGGTGGTCGACTCCCGAGCCTATTACGTGCAAGGCACCTCGGAGAGCCTCGCTCTGCGTACCGTCGAGGTTTACCTGGAGGTGCTCAAACGGCGCGAAATGGTGACACTGGCAGAGAACAACCTGCAGGCCCACAAACGCATCAACGATCAGATTGGGCTGCGCAGCGAACGCGGCGTCGGCAGCACCGCAGACCTGGATCAATCCGTAGCCCGCGTGGCGCTGGCTGAGAACAACCTCTATACCGAGCAGGTCAACCTGGCCGACGCGGAAGCCAATTTCTTCAGCGCCACCGGGCGCATGCCGGACGAGCTCGAGTTGCCTGCCTCCATCAAGGGAGAGCTTCCGGCCGATGTAGGCAGCGCACAGCAGGCCATGATGGACAACAACCCCTTCCTCAAATCCGCCCAGGCTGACGTGAATGCCGCCGAGAAGCAGTACGAGGTAGCAAAATCTCCCTTCTACCCCCGCTTCGATCTGGAGCTGGCCACCACCGCCGATGACAACACCCAGGGCGACGAGGGTCACTACAACACCTGGCGCGCTGCCGTGGTAATGAACTACAACCTGTTCAACGGCATGCGCGACAAGGCCCGGCTGCAATCGGCAGCACACCAGATCAACCAGTCCATGGACATCCGCAACAATGCACTACGCGTGGTCAACGAGAACCTCTCGCTAGCCTGGAACGCCATGGAAAACGCCCGACTGCAAACACCGAAAGCCCGCGACTATGCGGATTACACCTCTCGCGTACGCGAGGCGTACCAGCAGCAATTCAGTCTCGGCCAGCGGTCATTGCTCGACCTGCTGGACAGTGACAACGAGCTCTTCACCGCCAATCGTCGCTATACCGAAGTGCGTTACACCGAAGAGTTCTCCATGTACCGGGTCATCGCTGCCATGGGCGAGCTTCTGAAGAAACAGAACGTAGTAGCCCCGGCCGAAGCCGTAGCCCTCACGGAAGTGAAGAGCGAGGCCCGCCTGCCGGAAATGAAGTAATCCCGGCGAAGATGTTGCTCCATGCCGCCGGCATGGGGTGACCTCTCAGGAGTAGTGACCTTGACCACCATGGAACGGAGTCCCTCCGAAGACCAGCGGCAGAGTCACGACGACCCGCTGTTGGACGGATTGCTCATTCTCTGCAATCTGCATGACTGCTCTGCCAGTCGTGCGAGCCTATCCGCCGGGCTACCGATGCCCGAGCAACGCCTCAGTCCGGACCTGCTACCACGCGCGGCAGCCCGGGCTGGCCTGCAGGGGCGAGTTCTGCGCCGGGAGCTGGGGGCCATTTCACCGCTCAACCTGCCAGTGTTGCTGCTACTCAAGGACGGCCGCAGCGCCGTGCTGCGCAAGATGGGCCCGAAGAATCAGCTGCTGATCCTGCCCTGCGAAGCCAACGGGGGCGAACAATGGGTCAACCGGGACCACCTGGCAATCGAGTACAGCGGCAAGGCCTTTTTTGCCAAGCCACAGCATGAATTGGAAGAGAGCCGCACTCCGCTGGTCCCCAGAGTCGAGGCCTGGTTTCGAGACACCCTCAAGCTGTCCCGCTGGCTCTACACCGACGCCGTACTCGCGAGCCTGCTGATCAACCTGTTGGGCCTGATGGTGCCGTTGTTCGTCATGCAGACATACGACCGGGTGGTGCCCAACCAGGCCATCTCGACGCTGTGGGTCCTGGCAATCGGACTGTTCATCGGCACCGGCTTCGAGCTGCTACTGCGTGTCCTGCGCTCCTACCTGCTTGACGTAGCTGGCAAAAAGACCGACGTGGTGCTGTCCGCCACCCTTTTCGAACGCATCACCGGCATGTCGATGGCGGCTCGGCCCGCTACGGTCGGCGGTTTTGCCCAGAGCATCCATGACTTCCAGGGCCTGCGCGAATTCCTTACCGCAGTCACCCTGACCAGCCTGATCGATCTACCCTTCTCCCTGCTGATGATCCTGGTCATCGGACTGCTCGGCGGATGGTTGGTGATCATTCCGCTGCTGGCCTTTCCCATCACCGCAGTATTCGCTCTGATCATTCAGGCCCGCCTGCGCGATACGGTGCAGAAGAGCCTGGCACTAGGAGCCGAGCGACAAGCGCTGCTGATAGAGACACTGGGTGGCCTGGAAACCCTCAAGGCCTGTAGCGCCGAGAGTGAACGCCAGCACCGATGGGAAAAAACCCATGGTGCCCTAACCCGTCTCGACAGCCACGCCCGTTTTCTCGCCGCTCTGGCCACCAATGGAACCATGTTCCTCCAGCAGCTGGCCGGCATGTCGACGATCATCGCCGGGGTCTACATCATCATCGCCGGCAATCTCAGCGTCGGAGCCCTGGTCGCCAGCTACATGCTCGGCAGCCGGGTGCTCGCCCCACTCGGACAGATCGCCAGCCTGATCACCCGTTATCAACAGGCACGATTGACCATGACCAGTACTGACGCGCTGATGGCTCTGCCTCAGGAGCGCCAGGCCAAGCAGCGCCCGCTGGAGCGCACCCACCTCAAGGGCGCGCTGGACGTGCGCCAGGTCAGCTTCAGCTACCCCGGCCAGAGTGCCCCGGCCCTGAACAAGGTCAGCCTGCACATGGCCGCTGGTGAGCGCGTCGGCATCATAGGCCGCAGCGGCTCCGGAAAGAGCACGATGGCGCGACTGCTGATGAACTTCTACACCCCGAACGAGGGGCAGATCCTACTCGACAACCTGGACCTGCGCCAACTGGACGTAGCCGACCTGCGCCATCAGATAGGCTACGTCGCCCATGACCTACCGCTGCTGGCAGGCAGCCTGCGCGACAACCTCACCCTCGGTGCCCGCTATGTCAGCGATGCACGCATGCTGGAAGTGGCCGACCTGACCGGGGTGTCCGAGCTGGCCAGGCAGCACCCGCAGGGCTTCGACCGGCCCGTGGGCGAGCGCGGCCAGCTGCTGTCCGGCGGCCAGCGCCAGGCCGTGCTTCTGGCTCGCGCGCTGCTGCTAGACCCTCCGATCCTGCTGCTGGACGAACCCACCAGCGCCATGGACAACACCAGCGAAGACATCCTGCGCAATCGGCTTCAGAGCTGGTCCCAGGGCAAGACCCTGCTACTGATTACCCACCGCAGTTCGATGCTCAGCCTGGTCGACCGCCTGATCGTGCTGGACTATGGCCATATCGTGGCCGACGGACCGAAAGAAGCTGTGATCGATGCTCTGCGCCGTGGCCGGGTCGGCCCGGCAGCGGTCTAGGAGATAGCGCATGGAACTGACGCAATCCCTGCGTGACTACTTCGGCAGCCTGCGGCAGCAGAAGCAGGACACCGAGTTCATGCCCGAGGTGGACGGCGCAATCCTCGAAGACTCGCCCTGGCTGGCCCGCGCTACAGTCTGGGCAGTCAGTGCCTGCCTGATCGTCGCCCTGGTCTGGGCCAAGTTCGCCGTGCTGGAGGAAGTCACCACCGGCGAGGGCAAGGCGATTCCATCAAGCAAGGTGCAGGTCATCCAGAATCTGGAAGGCGGCATCGTCACCGAAATCTTTACCCGCGAGGGCCAAGTGGTAAACAAAGGCGACGTACTGCTACGCCTCGATGCCACCCGTTTCATTTCCAACAAAGGTGAAACCGAGGCCGATCGCATGGCCCTGCAAGCCCGGGTCGAGCGTCTGAGCGCCGAGGCCGAGGGACGCCCCATCGCCCTGTCTGACGAGTTGGTGAAAGAGGCCCCGCAACTGGCCGAGGATGAGCTGGCACTGTATCGCTCCCGCCAGCAGCGGCTGGCGGGAGAGCAGAACACCCTGAAAGAACAGCTGCGGCAGAAGACCCAGGAACTGGCTGAGTTCCGTGCCAAGGCTCAGCAATATCGCTCCAGCCTGGGTTTGGTGCAGCAGGAGTTGAACATGTCACAGCCACTGGTGGCCGCGGGTGCCATCTCGGAAGTGGAGATACTTCGCCTGCGCCGCAGCGCGGTGGAGATGCGCGGATCGCTGGAGGCCACCAATCTGGCTATCCCTCGCGCCGAGGCCGCCATGCAGGAGATCGAGAGCAAGCTCAACGAATCGACCCTGGCCTTCCGCACGGAGGCGCTTAAAGAACTCAACGAGGTTCGTACCGAGCTGAAGAAGATCACCTCCACCAGCGTGGCCATCGAAGATCGAGTCAGCCGTACTACCGTCAGCTCACCGGTGCACGGAGTGATCAAGCTGCTCAAGGTCAACACCATCGGAGGCGTGGTGCAGCCCGGTGACCCCATGGTGGAAGTCGTACCCCTGGAGGACAACCTGCTGATCGAGGCACGGATCCGTCCGCAGGACGTGGCCTTCCTGCACCCCGGCCAGAAGGCCATGGTCAAGTTCACCGCCTACGACTACACCATCTATGGCGGGCTCAAGGCCAAGCTGGAACTGATCAGCGCCGATACCATCACCGACGAGGAAGGCAACAGTTTCTACCTGATCCAGGTGCGCACTGACAGAAGCCATCTGGGCAAGGACGACCATCCCTTGCTGATCATTCCCGGCATGGTTGCCACGGTAGATATCGTCACTGGCGAGAAGAGCGTATTGGACTACCTGCTCAAGCCGGTGCTCAAAGCCCGCTCCGAAGCCATGCGCGAGCGCTAGACTCCGCCGCTCACCTACTCCGCCTGCCAGTGCGCACCCGGCCCCTCCGCCGCCAGCTGGTCGCCGGGGTTGCGCAACGGGCAGGCCTCCAGAGAAAGACAACCACAGCCGATGCAACCATCCAATTGGTTGCGCAGCATCAGCAGCTTTTCGATGCGTTGATCCAGATCCTCCCTCCAGCGTGCCGACAGCGCTGCCCAGTCCGCAGCCGTCGGGTTGCGCCCCTGCGGCAGCTCACCCAGTGCCACCGCGATCTCCGCCAGAGGAATACCGACCCGTTGTGCCACCTTGATCACCGCCACCCGCCGCAGTGCGTCACGCGGGTAGCGCCGCTGGTTGCCGGCGTTGCGGCTGCTGGCGATCAGCCCCCTGGCCTCATAGAAATGCAGGGCCGATACCGCTACGCCGCTGCGCTTCGCCAGCTCGCCAACGCTCAGGTCTCTCGGAGTGTGCAGATGCTTCTTCATGACGCTTGACCTCAAGTTAGATTGAGGTTTTAACCTCCCCGGGCATTCGACATCAAGCCCAGGAAGACAACGCCATGCTCATCCCCAGCGCCTATTGCAACACTGCGGACAACAGCGACCCGGGCCGTTTCGCCCTGCTGATCGACATCGAAGTGGAAGCCAGCGGACGTACCGCCATCGCCCGACGGCTGGAGGAATACCTGCAGCAGCTGCGCCTGCTGTTTCAGGAAAACAGTGGCTACCTCGGGGCAGAACTGCATGATAGCGATGACAATCATCTGCTTGGCTGCCTGAGTTGGCGGCGCCGTGCCGACTGGGAGGCCGCCTGGGACTGCGAGAGTACCCGCAACGAACTGTTCGCCGACAGCTTGCTGCGCCTCGGCGCCAGAAGCATCCAGTTCGACAGCTTCCTGATCGCCGAACACCCCTGAGCCGTTCAGCCGCCGTGATTGCGCCGGTAGGTGTCCTCGCCCATCGCGGCGATCTGCCCCTCGATCAACGCCTCGAAGGGACGTAGCAGCGCACCAAAACGCGCAGGGGCATCCTGTAGTTCGAGGGCGACTGCGATAGCCTCGATGGTGGCCAGCGCACCTTCGGCCGGCGCTTTGCGAAGACGATATCGCGACTGCAGGCCCAGCGGCAGGCAGGCGCGCGGCAGAGCAGCCAATTCCGGATTGAGATGGAGCAGCTTGCGTGCCTTGCGCCAGGTACCGTCTGGCACCACCAGCAAAAGCGGGCGCTCATCGCCACCCTCAAAAGCCCACGGCAGTGTCCTGGCCTCCTCCCCGGGGAACAGCAGGCAGGCACGATAGGCGGGATCCAGCTGCAGATCGGCGAAGTTCTCCCCCACCCGCAGCTCGGCATTCTCCAATCCCAGGGCAGCCAGGCGCGCGGTGTTCAGCGCATGCCCCTCCTCGCCCGGGTGCTGCAGGATCAGCACCCGGGTCCGGCTTGGCAGCCGAGGGATAAGGTGGCAGAGACAATGATTCTGCGGGCGGGCGCAGCGCTCGCAGCGTGCTCGGGTCATGAAGGTTCCTCCGGCCGCGCAGTGTGCCACAGCGGCCGGTGCCATGCGCCGGAGTCCCGAACCGGCACGCGCTCATCAGCGGTTGAAGCGCTCCGCCAGACTGTGCAGATACTCGGCCATCTGCTCCAGCTCCTGACTGATGCTCGCGCCCTGCTGAGCCTGCCCGGCGCTATGGTCGGACAGCTGGGCGATGCGGGTGATCTGCTGGCTGATATCCTCGGCCACGTGCGCCTGTTGCTCGGAGGCCGCGGCCATCTGCTGGCTCATCCCGGTGATGCGGCTCACCGCATGACTGATGCCATCCAGCGCCTCGCGCACAGCCTCGACGCTGCGCACGCTGTCGCGGGAAATCTCTTCACCACGGCTGGCGGTGTTCACCGCCTTGTCCGCACCGTTACGCAGCGACGAGATGATCTGGTGGATCTGCTCGGTGGACTCTCGGGTCCGGCCGGCCAATGCTCGTACCTCGTCGGCCACCACGGCGAAACCACGCCCCTGCTCGCCGGCCCGCGCTGCCTCGATGGCGGCGTTGAGCGCCAGCAGGTTGGTCTGTTCGGCAATGGAGGTGATCACATCGGCGACACTGCCGATGGACTGGGTCGATTCGGCCAGCTCGTTCACTGCCTGGCCGATTTCCTGCACCGCACCAGCCATCTGCTGCATGGCTTGCAGGCTGCCGCCCGCCAGGCTGCGCCCCTGCAAGGCCAGACGGTCCGCCTCTTCGGCAGCATGGGTAGTGTTCTGCACGTTGTGGGCGACTTCCTGGATGGTCGCCGCCATCTGGTTGATGGCCGTGGCCGACTGGTCCGTTTCGCTGCGCTGCTGCTCCAGCAACTCGGCGCCGGAGCGTGACAGCTCGGCGGACTGGGCGGCACGCTGACGTACGTTCTCGCCGGCATCCTCCAGCCGGGTCAGCGCCGTCTGCAGACGCGCTTCCTCGCTGATCATCGCCATGTCGAGCAGCGCCTGAGCGCCACGGTTATCGCTGTAGGTCAATGCCACCAGCGCGCTGGTGAAGGCCCGTGGGTGCTCGGAGAGCGTCTTGCGGATCATCTGCCGCTTGGCGTACAGCTGATAGGAGCCGAGCGCGAACATCACCACCAGTGTGAAGCCCATCAGCCAGAGCCCCTTCAGGAAGAAGTGAGCGCAGAGGATGATCAACCCGGCGAGTATCAGCGGCCAGCTGCGGATGAAGTCATAGGTCCAGTAGTCAACGCGCGACACCGGCGGTTTGCCCGCCCGCAGGCGCCCATAAAGAGCTTCGGCACGGCGTTTCTGCTCTTCGGTCGGTACGGTTCGCACCGACTCGAAGCCGATCATCCGGCCATTCTCGTACACGGGAGTGACGTAGGCGCTGACCCAGTAGAAGTCGCCGTTCTTGCAGCGATTCTTGACGATCCCCATCCAGGGCTTGCCCTGTTTGATGATGTCCCACATATGGGCGAATACGGCGGGAGGCATATCCGGATGCCGCACCAGATTGTGCGGTTCTCCGATCAGCTCCTCACGACTGAAGCCACTGATGGCCACGAAGGCATCATTGACGTAGGTGATCTTGCTGTTCAGATCGGTGGTGGAAATCAGGCGCTCAGCACTGGTGAAGGTGCGCTCGCGTTGAGTCACGGGAAGGTTCTGACGCATAGGCGACCGTCCTTGGGGAAATTGAAGGAGACTTCCTGGCCCTACCTAATCTGGTCTAGCACATCCGTACCAAACCGGCAGATAGCCAGCATGCAACCTTCATTTCCCAGACGAACGGTAGGGACTATTTTCAGGCGCCAGAAACTGGCCGATCAGACGATCAGATCCGCCTTGCGACGATACGGGAACACGTCGATCACCTTGCCCGCGCGAATCGCCTCCTGAAGGCTCTGCCAGTACTCGGCGGTGTAGAGATCGCCGTGCAACTGACTGAACAGGCGGCGCTGGCCGAGATCGACGAACAGGAAGCGCGGGAACTCCTCGGGAAACACGTCGTTCGGCCCCACCGAATACCACGGCTCGCTGGACATCTCGTCCTCGGGGTAGCGCGGCGGCGGAATGCGGCGGAAGTTCACCTCGGTGAGGTAGCTGATCTCGTCGTAGTCGTAGAACACCACGCGGCCATGGCGGGTGACGCCGAAGTTCTTCAGCAGCATGTCACCCGGGAAGATATTGGCGGCCGCCAGCTGCTTGATCGCCAGGCCGTAGTCCTCCAGCGCCTCGCGCACCTGGGCCTCGTTGGCGTGTTCCAGGTAGATGTTCAGCGGGGTCATACGCCGCTCGGTCCAGCAATGGCGGATCAGCACGGTATCGCCGTTCTCGATCTCGACGGTGGACGGCGCCACCTCCAGCAGTTCGGCCAGGCACTCCGGGTCGAACTTGGCCAGCGGGAAGCGGAAGTCGGAGAACTCCTGGGTATCGGCCATGCGCCCTACCCGGTCGACACTCTTCACCAGCCGGTACTTTTCGATCACGGTGTTGTGGTCGACGTTCTTCGACGGCGAGAAGCGATCCTTGATGATCTTGAACACGGTGTTGAAGCCCGGCAGGGTGAACACGCTCATCACCATGCCGCGCACACCGGGAGCCATGATGAACTTGTCGTCGGTACCAGCCAGGTGGTTGATCAGTGCCCGGTAGAACTCCGACTTGCCGTGCTTGTAGAAGCCGATCGAGGTGTACAGCTCGGCGACGTGCTTGCCCGGCAGGATGCGCTTGAGGAAGCCGATGAACTCCGCCGGAATCTCCACTCGCACCATGAAGTAGGAACGGGTGAAGGAGAAGATGATCGAGACTTCGGCCTCGTCGGTGATCAGGGTGTCGATCTGCACACCCTGCCCCTCGCGGTGCAACAGCGGGAACACCAATGGCCACTGCTCGTCAGGAGTGAAGATGCGGCCCACCAGGTAGGCGCCCTTGTTGCGATAGAGGGTCGAGGAGAACAGCTCGATGGTTAGTTCCTGATCCTTGCACACCCAATCCGGCAGATTGGTGCGTAGCTGCTGCTCCAGCTTGTCCAGGTCGCGGTCCAGATCCTCGAAAGGTGCGTTGTAGCTGTAGTCGGTGAAGATCTGTCGCAGCGCCCGATTGAGATCCCCGCGCGGATGGTAGCTGCGCGTCTGCGGAGTGCGCTCGTGGGGGCGTAGGGAAGGACGGGTGGTATGGATGAACATGCAGCCGTCGCTGATCTGATCGTGGCTGAACAGGCCGCAGAAGATCGAGTTGTACCAGGTCTCTGCCAGCTCATCGTCGTTGCGCAGATCGATCAGGCCTATATAGGCACTCTTGGCCAGCGGCCACAGATCGATGTCCAGCAGTTGCTCGTCATTGAAGGCCTCATGCAGGCGACCGGTGACTTCCGCCACCTTCTCCTCGTAGAGGCTGATGCGCGCCGCCGATGCGCGCTGTGCCTCCTGCCACTGAGCCTGCTCGAAGCGGGCGCGGGCGCCGTTGGTGATCTCGCGGAAGTGGGCACGATAGTCGTCGAAACCATCGAGGATCATTCGGGCGATATCGGCGGCAGGCCGTTGCTGCGACATGGGAAAGCCTCTGCTGCATGTGCGGAACCGCGAGCTTAGCCAGTGCCGAGGCCGAGGAAAAGCCGACCTTCGAGCAATACCGCTCGGTCAGCCTCGATCCGATGTCACGTCAGAGCAAGAAAACCAGTGGATGGACCGTCCCCGGGAACGCCGGAGCAAAAAAAGCCCGTCTCGAAGGACGGGCCAGGAGAGACCGCCCGCGAGGCGGGCGGTGAGGATCGTCAGGCTACTTCCGCACCCTGTACTGAATCTTTCTTGCCACCACTGGCCAGCTCGCGCTGCAGGGTGTCCTCATCGAGCTGCTTGCACCACTTGGCGACCACGATGGTGGCAACGCCGTTGCCGATCAGGTTGGTCAGCGCGCGGGCCTCGGACATGAAGCGGTCGATACCCAGGATCAGCGCCAGGCCGGCAACCGGCAGATGGCCGACGGCGGACAGGGTGGCTGCCAGCACGATGAAGCCCGAACCGGTAACGCCCGCCGCGCCCTTGGAAGCAATCAGCAGCACGGCCAGCAGGGTCAGCTGGTGAGTGATGTCCATGGTGGTGTCAGTCGCCTGGGCGATAAACACAGCAGCCATGGTCAGGTAGATCGAAGTACCGTCCAGGTTGAAGGAGTAACCGGTAGGGATGACCAGACCGACCACGTTCTTCTTGGCGCCCAGCTTCTCCATCTTGGCCAGCATGCGCGGCAGCGCCGACTCGGAGGACGAGGTGCCGAGCACGATCATCAGCTCTTCACGGATGTACTTGATGAACTTCAGGATGCTGAAGCCGTGGGCGCGGGCGATACCGCCGAGCACGATCAGCACGAAGGCCACGCAGGTGATGTAGAAGCAGATCATCAGCTGGCCAAGCTGCACCAGCGAGCCAACGCCGTACTGGCCAATGGTGAAGGCCATGGCGCCGAAGGCACCGATCGGCGCGAGCTTCATGATCATGTTGATGATGCCGAACATCACGTGGGCGATGCGATCAATGAACTCCAGCACCGGCTTGCCGTAGTCACCCATGCGCTGCAGGGCGAAGGCGAAGATCACCGAGAAAAACAGTACCTGCAGGATGTCGCCGTTGGCGAACGCGCCGACCACGGTGGCCGGGATCACGTTGAGCAGGAAGCCGATGGTGCTCTGCTGCTCGCCAGCCTGGGCATAGGCGGCGATCTTGCTGGCATCCAGGGTAGCCGGATCGACGTGCATGCCGACGCCAGGCTCGACCACGTTGACCACGACCAGGCCGATGATCAGCGCGATGGTGGAGACGATCTCGAAATACAGCAGCGCATAGCCGCCGGTCTTGCCCACCGCTTTCATGTCCTGCATACCAGCGATGCCGCTGACGACGGTGCAGAAGATGATGGGAGCGATGACCATCTTGATCAGTTTGACGAAACCGTCACCAAGCGGCTTCAACGCCACGCCGGTCTCGGGATAGAAATGCCCGAGCAGGATACCGATGGCGATGGCCGCCAGTACCTGGACGTATAGAGTCTTGTATAGGGGAGTGCGAGTCATGGCAGTTCCTCGTTCGCGACATTCGCTCGGCAATCCGTGGCCGACGATGCAGCGGCTGATGCGCTTTCCCTCCTTGCCGGAGGGTTTTGTTGTTGGAAGGCCCTGTTGCGGGTTGAGCCCCCTATCGCAAGCGCTGTGCCACACTCGTATTAAATTAAAAATCCTTATATTTCATATAGTTAACTAAAATCAAGAAATCTCATAAGCCCGAAACTGGCGATAATCCGCCACCAAAAAGGCGGTTTTCCCCCACAAGGATGCTGGCCAGCATGGTCAGAAGCTCGATGCCTAGAGCGTGCAGAGAATGATCTGCTCCGCATCGACCAGAAGCTGCACGCTCTGGCCTGATTCGAGGCGTTGGCTTACCACCTGCACCTCAGGCAGACCGCAGACAAGCTGCCCGCCTCCACTCAGTTCCACCAGAGCCTCGCAGTAGCCTTCGAAGCAGCGCAGCTCGGACAAACGACCGAGCAATCGACTCTCGGCTGGGTTTTCTTCCACGGGCGCGAGATGCACCCAGGAGGCCTTGATCAGGGCGCAGAGCTCCACCCCCATCCTCAATCCCAACCGCTGGGTACTGGATCTGGTGATGATTGCCTGCAGCACCTGCCCACCGTCCAGCTCAAACACGACGAGATCATTGAGACCGCGCGGATGGATGGCCAGTACCCTCCCGATAAGCTGGTTGCGCGCACTGCTGTGCAAGCTGAGACGCTCGGTCAGTTGCAACAGGCCAGCCAGCTGCGGAGTCGCACCGAGACGATCCAGAAAGCGCTGATGCTCTGCCCAGTAGCGTCGGAACGACTGGATCAGTTCCTGACCCGCCGAGGTGAGACGGGTTCCACCGCCACCCCTGCCGCCGACCGCACGCTCCACCAGTGGCTCGCCGGCCGCATTGTTCATGGCATCGACGGCGTCCCAGGCGGCCTTGTAGCTCATTCCCATGGTCTTGGCTGCCTGGCTGATCGAGCCACTGTCGGCAATGCGCGCCAGCAGCTCGATGCGCCCCTGGCCAGCCAGGTTCCGGCCGTTGCGAGTGATCCAGAAACGCCCTTCCAGCTTCATTTCTCGTACTTCATCTTCTGATTGCCGCCCGATGGTATCACCGGCCCGAACCGCAGCACCGTAGCGAATCACAATGGGGCGGAAGGCCCTTCGGGCGCCTCCTTTTGGGTCTTACCGGACACGAGCTTGCCCCTTCGAATCGACGAGTACCGCATGAGCAGCGGCTTTGCGGCTTAACCTAGTTGTTGGCACAAGCGCTGCATAAGCCTGAACGAGCCGCCCACTCGATCAATGGCGATCGGGCACACGGGCGACAACGATGCCCCGCGACGGCATCGCACAGAACAGGCAAAGGCGCCTGAGACCGCAAGGTTTCAGGCGCCTTTTTTATTGCCGCGGAAAAACCTGATGAGCTTTGGCCGGGAAACGCTATGAACAGCACAGCAGCTACCACTGACAAGCAACGACTGATCGTCGTCGGCAACGGCATGGTCGGCCACAACTGCGTCGAGCAACTGCTCGCGGGCGGCGCCCTGGCGCACTACCGCATCGAGGTGTTCGGTGAGGAAGCCCAGCGCGCCTACGACCGCGTGCACCTGTCCGAATACTTCGGCGGCCGCGATGCCGAGTCCCTGGCCATGAGCGCGGCGTCTCTCTATGAAGAAGAAGACCTGACCCTGCACCTCGGCGCCCAGGTGCTGGAGATCGACCGCGACAAGCGCGAAGTGGTCACCGCCAAGGGCCGCTTCGGCTACGACAAACTGGTACTGGCCACCGGCTCATACCCCTTCGTGCCGCCGATCGAAGGTGCCGAGGGCGACTCGCGCCTGGTCTACCGTACCCTCGATGATCTCGACGGCATCCGCGCCGCCGCCAACGGCAAGCGCCGTGGCGTGGTGGTCGGCGGCGGCCTGCTCGGCCTGGAAGCAGCCAACGCCCTGAAGTCCCTGGGCCTGGAAGCCCATGTGGTGGAATTCGCCCCGCGCCTGATGCCGGTGCAGCTGGACGACTTCGGCGGCGCCGCCCTCAAGCAGCGCATCGAGGACCTGGGCGTCGGCGTGCACCTGTCCAAAGCCACCCAGTCAATCAGCGCCGGCAGCGAGTACCGCTACCGCATGAACTTCGCCGGCGAGGATTTCCTCGAGACCGACCTGATCGTGTTCTCCGCCGGCATCCGCCCGCAGGACGCCCTTGCCCGCGCCTGCGGTCTGGAGCTGGGCGCCCGTGGCGGCATCAACATCAACGACCAATGCCTGACCAGCGACGAACACATCTTCGCCATCGGCGAATGCGCGGCGTGGAACGGCAGCATCTTCGGATTGGTCGCCCCAGGCTATCAGATGGCCCGCCTGGTGGCCGCGCAGCTCTGCGGCCAGGAAGGCTCCCCCTTCGTCGGCGCGGACATGTCGACCAAGCTCAAGCTGCTCGGCGTGGACGTCGGCTCCATCGGCGACGCCCACGGTGCCATGCCCGGTGCCAAGAGCTACCGCTATATCGACGAGGCCACCTCCAGCTACCGCCGCCTGGTGGTTTCCGCCGACGGCAAGCAGGTGCTTGGCGCCGTGCTGGTCGGCGACAACAGCTACTACGACACCCTGCTGCAATATGCGCAGAACGGCATCAAGCTGCCGGAAGACCCGGCCAGCCTGATCATGCCAGCCGGCGAAGGCGCCCCGGCGCTGGGTGCCGACGCCCTGCCGGACACCGCCACCATCTGCTCCTGCCACAACGTCAGCAAGGGCGCGATCTGCTCGGCCATCGACGGCGGCTGCACCGACATCGCCGGGGTCAAGGCCTGCACCAAGGCGGCCACCGGTTGCGGCGGCTGCGCGGCGCTGCTCAAGCAGGTGGTCGAGCACGAGCTTACCGCCCGCGGCGTGGCCGTGGACAAGAGCCTGTGCGAGCACTTCGCCTACACCCGCCAGGAGCTCTACCACTTCGTGCGCGTCGAGGGTCACGAAACCTTCGAGGCGCTGCTGGCCAAGCACGGCAAGGGCCACGTCGGCTGCGACATCTGCAAGCCGGCCGTGGGCTCGATCCTCGCCTCCTGCTGGAACAAGCCGATCATGAACCCGGCGCTGGTGCCGCTGCAGGACACCAACGATACCTTCATGGCCAACATGCAGAAGAACGGTACCTACTCGGTGGTGCCGCGCATCCCCGGTGGCGAGATCACCCCGGAAGGCCTGATCGCCATCGGCGCGGTGGCGAAGAAATACGACCTCTACACCAAGATCACCGGCGGCCAGCGCATCGACCTGTTCGGCGCCCAGCTGCACGAGCTGCCGGAAATCTGGGGCGAGCTGATCGCCGCCGGCTTCGAGACCGGCCACGCCTACGGAAAATCCCTGCGTACGGTGAAGAGCTGCGTCGGCAGCACCTGGTGCCGCTACGGCGTGCAGGACAGCGTCGGCATGGCGCTGCTGCTGGAGGACCGCTACAAGGGCCTGCGCTCGCCGCACAAGATCAAGTTTGCCGTCTCCGGCTGCACCCGCGAATGCGCCGAGGCGCAGAGCAAGGACATCGGCGTGATCGCCACCGAGAACGGCTGGAACCTCTACGTGTGCGGCAACGGTGGCATGCGCCCACGCCACGCCGAGCTGTTCGCCACCGACCTGGATGACGCCACCCTGGTGCGCTACATCGACCGCGTGCTGATGTTCTACATCCGCACCGCCGACAAGCTGCAGCGCACCTCGGTGTGGCGCGAGTCGCTGGAAGGCGGCCTGGACTACCTCAAGGACGTGGTCATCCACGACAGACTGGGCCTGGGCGACGAGCTGGAGGCGCAGATGCAGCTGGTGGTCGACCGCTACGAATGCGAGTGGGCCAACGCGCTGAAGGACGAGGAGAAGCTCAAACGCTTCCGCACCTTCGTCAACGAACGCGGCGGCGACCCGGACATCCACTTCGTCCGCGAACGCGGCCAGCGCCGCCCGGCGCGCACCGATGAATTGCACCTGATCCCTGTGACCGAGGAGGCCATCTGATGAACACCGCCCTGAACCTTGAAAACGCCTGGCAACCACTGTGCAGCGCCGCCGACCTGGTGGCCAACTCCGGCGTGGTCGCCCTGGCCGGCGGTGAGCAGGTCGCCCTGTTCTACCTGCCAGACACCGAACAGAAAGTCTTCGCCATCGGCAACCGCGACCCCAAGTCCGGCGCCAACGTGATCGGTCGCGGCATCATCGGCCACCTCGGCGGCGACCTGGTGATCGCCTCGCCGCTGTACAAGCAGCACTACCGCCTGAAGGACGGCAGCTGCCTTGAATATCCTGAGCAGCAACTGCCGGTATGGCCGGTTCGGCTGCGAGGCGAGAGCGTGGAAATCGGCCTGGTCTGAGACATCGACGCACACCTGCGCAACGGTCACGAGTCGATTGAAGGCGCCGGACCACGTGCTCTGGCGGCCCGGAATGGGCCACCAGAGCAACCAGGAGGCGACCTAACCGAACCAGGGCCCCTCCCCCAATCGGCCGACGCCCGAGTCCTAGGAACCCGAATTTCCCACTCTCCCGTATGGAGAATCTGCCGTACCGACAAGCGTTATATACAAAAAGATATTACGATGGCGCCCGAATGGCTGTGGCGCGTCATCGACGCACGCCCACCCTCAGTTGGAGAACCACCATGCACAAGACGTGTCCCGGCCTGTTAATCGCTGTCGGCTTGCTTGCCCAGCAGGCCTCTGCCGCCGGTTTCATCGAAGACAGCAAGGCCACCCTGGGCCTGCGCAACTTCTATTACGACCTGAACACCAAGAACACCGCCAATAACAATGGCGAGGCCAGCGAGTGGGGCCAGGGCTTCATCTTCAACTACACCTCCGGCTTCACCGAGGGCACTGTCGGCTTCGGTCTCGACGCGGTCGGCTTGCTCGGCGTCAAGCTGGACTCCGGCGGTTCCAACACCAAGGCCGGTCGTGATCGCACGCCGGGTCAGCTGTTCCCGCTCGACACCGATGGCAGCGCCGAGGACGAGTTCAGCAAGGGCGGCCTGACCGCCAAGGTGCGCCTGTCCAAGACCGAGGCCCGCCTGGGCACCCTGCAACCGAAACTGCCGGTGGTGAACTTCAACGACGGCCGCCTGCTGCCGCAGCTGTTCGAGGGTGGCCAGATCACCTCCGCCGAGATCGACAACCTGCTGCTCACCGCCGGCCAGCTGGAGCACACCACGACTCGTGCCTCCTCCGACAGCATCGGCCTGCGCATCGCTGGCGCCAGCGTGGTCAACGGCCAGCAGGCTGACAGCAACAAGTTCTATTACGGCGGCGCCGACTACAAGATCACCAAGGATCTGCTGGCGCAGTACTACTACGGCAACCTGGAAGACTTCTACAAACAGCACTTCCTCGGTCTGACCCATAACTGGTCCATCGGCCCGGGCGTGCTGAAGTCCGATCTGCGTTACTTCCACAGCGACTCCGATGGCAAGAACGGCAGCGTCGCCGGCCGTGCCGAGGGCTACCGCGCCCAGGGCGAAATCAGCGCTGCCAACACCATCACCGCCACCGAGGTCGACAACCAGACCTGGAGCGCACTGTTCACCTACACCCTGGGTGCCCATGCGCTGAGCGGCGGTTACCAGCAGGTCTCGGGCGACAGCGCCTTCCCGTTCCTCAACCAGGGCGATGGCTCCACCGCCTACCTGATCACCGACCGCCAGATCGGCAAGTTCCTGTCGGCCGGAGAGCGCACCTGGCTGGCCGAGTACGCCTACGACTTCACCTCCGTCGGCGCACCGGGCCTGAAGGCGATCATCACTTACCTGTCGGGCGACAACATCGACGCCGTTGGTGGCGACCGCAAGGAATGGGAGCGTGACTTCCGTCTGGACTACACCTTGCAGAACGGTGCCCTGAAAGGCCTTGGCTTCTCCTGGCGCAACGCCTCCCTGCGCGGCAATACCACCGCCAATGACCAGGACGAGAACCGCCTGATCGTCAGCTACACCCTGCCAATCCTCTAACAGGAGAACCACCATGAACCCCCGTATTCCCCATGCTCTGCTGGGCTTGTGTGCCGGACTGATCCTGGCGTGCGGCGCGCAAGCCGAGGAAATCCAGGTCGCCGTGGCCGCCAACTTCACCGCTCCGCTGCAGGCCATCGCCGGTGACTTCGAGAAAGCCACCGGGCACAAGGTGGTCGCCTCCTACGGCGCTACCGGCCAGTTCTATGCGCAGATCAAGAACGGTGCCCCCTTCGAAGTATTCCTGGCCGCCGACGACACCACCCCGGCCAAGTTGGAAAGCGAAGGAGAAGGTGTTGCCGGATCGCGCTTCACCTATGCCATCGGCGCACTGACCCTGTGGTCGGCCCAGGAAGGCTACGTCGACGACCAGGGAGCCGTTCTGAAAAGCGACAAGTTCCGCCATCTGGCCATCGCCAACCCGAAAACCGCACCCTATGGCCTGGCAGCTACCCAGGTGCTGGATAAGCTGGGCCTGAGACAGAAGGTCGCGCCAAAGCTGGTCGAAGGACAGAACATCACCCAGGCTCTGCAGTTCGTATCCAGCGGCAACGCCGAACTCGGCTTCGTCGCGCTATCCCAGGTATACAAGGACGGCAAGATCACCAGCGGTTCGGCCTGGCTGATCCCGGCAGAGCTGCATGACCCAATCCGCCAGGACGCGCTGATCCTCAACAAGGGCAAGGACAATCCGGCAGCCAAGGCATTGGTGGACTACCTGAAAGGCGAGCAGGCGGCCGCCGTGATCCGTTCATACGGCTACCAGCTGTAGCCACCGACGCATCACGTCTTGTAGGGTGTCGCGGGGCCGCCCAGGCCCCGCAGGACAAGTGAAGCCCGTGTAGTCGACCACGCGGGCTCACCCGTTCCGGACCCTTTCAGTTTCGAGGAAATCCCCAGCGATGCCATTGACCAGCGCCGACTTCTCCGCGATCTGGCTGACCCTGCAGCTGGCATCGCTGACGACCGTGCTGCTGTTGTTGATCGGAACGCCCATTGCGTGGTGGCTGGCGCGTACTCGTTCCCGACTCAAGGGACCGGTCGCCGCCGTAGTCGCCCTACCCCTGGTATTGCCACCCACGGTGATCGGCTTCTATCTGTTGGTGACCATGGGCCCGCACGGCTTCATCGGCCAGTTCACCCAGAGCCTGGGACTCGGCATTCTGCCCTTCAGCTTCGCCGGTCTGGTGGTAGGGTCGATCTTCTACTCCATGCCCTTCGTCATCCAACCCATCCAGAATGCCTTCGAGGCCTTGGGTGATCGCCCGATGGAGGTGGCCGCCACGCTGCGCGCCGGGCCATGGGACAGCTTCTTCACCGTAGCCCTGCCGCTGGCTCGCCCTGGCTTTCTCACCGCCACGGTGCTGGGCTTCGCTCATACCGTGGGTGAGTTTGGCGTGGTGTTGATGATCGGCGGCAATATCCCGGACAAGACTCGCGTCGTCTCGGTCCAGATCTTCGATCACGTCGAGGCCATGGAGTACGCCCAGGCCCATTGGCTGGCCGCCGGAATGCTGCTGTTCTCCTTCCTGGTCCTGCTGACGTTACACGTCAAGGGACGCGTCCGACCGCTGGAGCGCTGACCGTGGCCGATACCATCGCTTCTGCCGACAAGGGCATCCGGGCAAGATTTCGTGTGCCCTACGGCGAGTTCCAGCTGGACCTGGACCTTCAACTACCCGGCCGCGGCGTGACCGCCCTACTTGGCCACTCGGGCTCTGGAAAAACCACCTTCCTGCGCTGTGTCGCCGGCCTCGAACAGGCCCGCGAGGGTTTTCTCGAAATCAATGGCGAACTCTGGCAGGACAGTGCGCGAAATCACTTCCTGCCCACTCATCGACGCGCACTGGGCTACGTGTTCCAGGAAGCGAGCCTGTTCGAACATCTATCAGTGCGCCGCAATCTCGAATACGGGATGAAACGCATCCCCTCCCAGCAGCGTAAGGTAGCGCTCGACCAGGCCCTTGAGCTGCTCGGCATCGGCCACCTGCTCGAGCGCATGCCCGCTCGGCTCTCCGGCGGCGAGCGGCAGCGTGTCGGCATCGCCCGTGCCCTGCTGACCAGCCCTGGTCTGCTGCTGATGGACGAACCGCTGGCCGCCCTGGACCTCAAGCGCAAGGCCGAGATCCTTCCCTACCTCAAGCGCCTGCACGACGAGCTGGACATCCCGATCCTGTATGTCAGCCACTCACCGGATGAAGTCGCTCGCCTGGCCGATCACCTGGTCGTCCTTGAGGACGGCAAGGCGCTTGCCGATGGCCCGATCGCCAGCATGCTCGCCCGCCTCGATCTGCCCCAGGCCCACGAAGAGGATGCGGGCGTGGTGGTCCAGGGCGAGGTGCGTGGTTACGACGCCGACTATCGACTGCTTGATCTGGTGCTGCCCGGCGGCTCGCAGCTACGCATCACCCATCCACCGGTGCAGCCCGGCGAGATGCTGCGTGTTCGTATCCAGGCGCGCGATGTCAGCCTCAACCTCGAGCGTCCCGCCCACAGCAGCATCGTCAACCTGCTGCCCGTGACCGTGCAGAATCAGGTGGAGGCCGACAACGGCGCCCACGTCCTGGTGCGCCTGGACATGCAAGGCACGCCGCTGCTGGCACGCGTCACCCGCTACTCCCGCGATCAGCTTGGCCTGCATGAAGGCCAGAGCCTGTGGGCGCAGATCAAGTCCGTCGCGCTGCTGGCGTAAACATCCGCCGCCCACGTCCAGGCCAGGGGCTTGTGGTGAATTGAACACGCCGAGAGGCAGGCCTGGCGGCATCGGTACGAGGCAGAGTGTCCACCTTGCGCACCCTTTTGGCGCCTTAGCTGGTCAATCAGGCCGCATCTGCAACGCCGAAGCCCCGTGCCCAGTGGATTACACGAAACTGGCACAGCGCCTGCATTGATCCATGCGACACCCGCCCGATAGCGGTGGGTGGCCCGATCGATCAATGCCGATCGAGTGGCTGTAGGCCACGGGCACTGAACAGGCAAAGGCGCCTGAGACCGCGAGGTTTCAGGCGCCTTTTTTGTTCCCTGGAAAATGATCGCATCCACGACGAGAGAGCACAGCATGTCCTATCTGATCCCTGCCGAGTTCGCCACCAAGATGGTCGATGCTGGCGAATCGAAGATCTACATGTCCACCCGCGACACCCTGATCCGCGCCTTCATGGCCGGCGCCATCCTCGCCCTGGCCGCGGTGTTCGCCATCTCCATCACGGTCCAGACCGGTTCGCCACTGCTTGGCGCCGCCTTCTTCCCGGTCGGCTTCATCATGCTGTACCTGATGGGCTTCGACCTGCTCACCGGGGTATTCGTCCTCACCCCGCTTGCCCTGCTGGACAAGCGCCCGGGCGTCACTGTCGGCGGCGTGCTGAAGAACTGGGGCCTGGTGTTCACCGGCAACTTCGCCGGCGCATTGACGGTCGCCGTGATGATGGCCTTCGTTTTCACCTACGGCTTCTCCACCAGCCCCGGCGCCATCGGTGAGAAGATCTCGCACATCGGTGAAGCGCGCACCCTGGGCTACGCCGAGTACGGCCTGGCCGGCTGGCTGACCATTTTCCTGCGCGGCATGCTGTGCAACTGGATGGTGTCCATGGGCGTGGTCGGCGCGATGATTTCCACCACCGTCAGCGGCAAGACCATCGCCATGTGGATGCCGATCATGCTGTTCTTCTACATGGGCTTCGAGCATTCGGTAGTGAACATGTTTCTGTTCCCCTTCGGCATGATCATGGGCGGTGACTTCTCGGTGATGGACTACATGATCTGGAACGAAATCCCCACCGCCCTGGGCAACCTGGTCGGCGGCCTTGCCTTCACCGGTCTGACGCTCTACGCCACCCATGTGAAGACCGCGCCGAAGCGCTCCTTCGTCTGAGCCCTGCGGCCCCGCCAGCCGGCGGGGCCCACGCCGTTCCAGCATGAGCAGCCAATTGCGGGTTTCCGTCGGCCACCACTCCGACAAGGGGCGCAAGGAGGTCAACCAGGACTTCCACGGCCTGTGCATCCCCGACGACCCCCAGCTCTCCACCAAGGGCATCGCCATCGTCCTGGCCGACGGCATCGGCAGCAGCTCGGTCAGCCATGTGGCCAGCGAGGCGGCGGTGAGCAGCTTCCTCGAAGACTACTACTGCACCTCCGACGCCTGGTCGGTGAAGAAATCCGCGCAGCGGGTGCTGATGGCCACCAACTCCTGGCTGCACGCACAGACGCGGCAGAGCCAGTACCGCTACGACATGGACCGCGGCTACGTCTGCACCCTCAGCGCCCTAGTGCTCAAGGCCACCACCGCACACCTGTTCCACGCCGGCGACACGCGCATCCAGCGCCTGCGCGACGGCGCCCTGGAACGTCTGACCGAAGACCACCGCCTGTGGGTCTCGCGTGACACCAGCTACCTCAGCCGCGCCCTCGGCGTGGGCCCGCACCTGGAACTGGACTATCGCCAGCTGGCCCTGGAACCGGGCGACATCTTCCTGCTGACCAGCGATGGCGTGCACGAGTACCTCGAACCGGCCGCCATGGCCGCCCTGGTGCGCGCCTATGGCGACGACCTAGACGGCGCCGCCCGAGCCCTGGTCCAGCAGGCCTATTCGCGCGGCAGCGACGACAACCTCACCGCGCAGCTGGTACGCATCGACCAGCTACCACGCCAGGATGCCGGCGAGCTGCAGCAACGGGTCGGCGACCTGGCCCTGCCGCCGCTGCTACAGGCGCGCATGGAGTTCGATGGCTACCGCATCGTGCGCGAGATCCACGCCAGCAGCCGCAGCCACGTGTACCTGGCGCTGGACGGCAAGACGCCGGTGGCGCTCAAGGCCCCGGCCACCGAGATGCAGCATGACCGCGCGCACCTGGAGCGCCTGCTGACCGAGGAGTGGATCGCCCGCCGCATCGACAGCGCCCATGTGCTCAAGGCCCCGGCACAGAAACGCCGGCGCAGCTACCTGTACAGCGTCACCGAGTACATCGAGGGGCAGACCCTGCGCCAGTGGATGGTCGACAACCCGCGGCCGGGCGTGGAAAAGGTGCGCGCCCTGGTCGAGCAGATCGCCCGTGGCCTGCAGGCCTTCCACCGCCTGGAGATGCTGCACCAGGACCTGCGCCCGGATAACCTGCTGATCGACCCCACCGGCACCGTCAGGCTGATCGACTTCGGCTCGGCGCGGGTCGCCGGGCTCAGCGAGCAGGCACCGCAGCGCGTGCAGAACCCGCTGCCGGGCACCCTGCAATACATGGCTCCGGAGTACTTCATTGGTGAAGCCGGCTCGGCGCGTTCGGACCTGTTCTCCCTGGCCGTGATCGCCTACCAGCTGCTCAGCGGCCGCCTGCCCTACGGCGCGGAAGTCGCCAAGTGCCGCAACCGCAGCGAGCAACTGCGCCTGGCCTACCACTCGGTGCAGGACGCCGAGCGCAGCATCCCGCCCTGGATCGACGAAGTGCTACGCAAGGCCCTGCACCCCGACCCGAACCGGCGCCATGCCGAACTCTCCGAGTTCGTCCACGACCTACGCCAGCCCAGCACCGAATACCTCGACCGCGTCCGCCCGCCACTGCTGGAGCGCAACCCGCTGCTGTTCTGGCGTGGCGCAAGCCTGATCCTGGCCGCCCTGCTCGCCTGGCAGCTGTTCGGCTGAGGCACAACGGCGCGGTACTGCGGAAACCCCATCGCCCATGGCCGGAGCGGCGCTTGTTCCTGCCCACCATGGCGCCTTACCATCCGGGCACCTCAACGCCGAGCCACGCCATGCGCGAACGCACCATCGCCAGCCACTTCGTCCGCGCCGCCTTGCGCGGCGCCGACCGCCAGGGCCGTGACTACGCCGCCCTGCTGCGCGAAGTGGGCATCCAGCCGGCGCTGCTCGAAGAACCGCGCGCACGCCTGGCTCCCGAACAGTTCACCCGCCTGCTGCAAAGCCTGTGGGCGCTGCTCGACGACGAGTACATGGGCTTCGGCGCCATCCCCAGCAAGCGCGGCACCTTCGCCATGATGTGCCATGCCATCATCCACTGCCACAGCCTGGAAAAGGCCCTGGTGCGCGGCATGCTGTTCTACGGCCTGTTCCCCGACGCGCCACGCGTGCAGTTGCAGCGCGAAGGCGAATGGGTGCGCCTGACCCTGTACAGCTCGGCCCTGTGGGACCCGGACCACTTCCTCACCGAGAGCCTGCTGGTGATCTGGCACCGCCTCGGCAGCTGGCTGATCGGCCAGCGCATCCGCCTGGAAGAAGCCAGCTTCGTCCACCCCGAGCCGCCGCACAGTGCCGAGTACGACCTGCTGTTCCCCTGCCCTCGTCGCTTCGACGCCGAGTACACCGGCCTGCTGTTCCACAGTCGCTACCTGGGCATGCCGCTGCTGCAGGACGAACGCACGCTCAAGCAGTTCCTCGAACACTCGCCAGCCGATCTGCTGGCCCGCCCCGACGGCGGCGACAGCCTGGCCAGCCGCATCCGTCGCCTGCTGGGGCGCGACTGCGCCCACTGGCCCGACCTGGAAAGCGTTGCCACCCAGTTGCATATCAGCCCGCAGACACTGCGCCGCCATCTGCGCGAGGAAGGCAGCAGCTTTCAAGAGCTGAAGGATCACCTACGTCGGGATCTGGCTATCTATCACCTGGGCCGGGACGAGCTGTCGATCCAGGCTATTGCCGAGCAGCTTGGCTTTTCCGAGCCCTCGGCCTTCCATCGCGCCTTCAAGAAGTGGACGGGGCTCACGCCCGGCGCCTATCGCGCCAACCAGGATGGTTAGCGCTGGAAACAACCGACAGGGCTAGTCCGGCACCACCGGCTCCGCCGCTTGCAACAGGGTGCCGCGAAACCAGGCCGCACACAGCCAGCAGCCCAGCAACACGGGAACCACCAACGGCAGAATCAGTACACCGAACTGATAGCCGAGCGCGATCAGATCGGCCTGCATCCGCGAGATGGAGGTCTGCGCCATGTCCACTGGCAGATTGAGAAACACCGACCGGACCAGATCCATCCCCGCGCCAAAGGCCACGACAGCCAGTAGCAACAACATGCACAGACCGAGCTGGTTACGCGAAATATCGGTTCGGGTATCTGCGGCGAAAGCCAATGCCAGGAAGACCGGCATACCATAGGCGAAGATCATCGGCCGGGACTGGATCAGCAGTTCGGCGCTCTGGCCGGCCGGCACCTCGAGCCCCTTGTACGAGCCGGAGCCCAGCACGACCACTGCCTGGATCATCTCCCCCACCGATTCGACCTGGGTGATTCGCTCCCCGGTGAGCAGCGGCAGAAGCAGGTCGAGCACCGCAGCTACCAGCAGGGCCAGCAGCGGACCGCAGAAATACCAGATGGCGAAGGTGACCGGCAGCCAGAGCAGCAAGGGAAACAGGATCCCTCTAAATCCCCCGGCCATCAGGAAGCTCCGCCAAAAACCGCTGTCGCCTGGCCGTTGCGCAGCACGTAGCGCAGCCACAGCAGGAAGACCACGAAGACATCCAGCATGATCAGCGCCTGCCAGATGTAGAGGTGCGCCCAGTCGAACACCTCCATGTTCCACTGGCCGATGTAGAACAGGCTGACGATGCGAACGATGTTCACCGCATGAATGGACAGAAGCCCAACCAGAATGCCGATCATCTTCACCTGCCAGGTGGCAGGAAACGCCAGCATGGCCGCCAGCAGGATGATGGACGCCTCAATGCCATTGCACCCGGCCTCGATGGACATGGCGAAACCGGACGGCACGTCATAGAGGTAGATGCCACTGGAAATGGCGCCCGCATCGAAGGGAGCAACCACCCCGATGCTGACCAGCACCAGCAGTTCGGTGAAGGGTGTCACCAGCCACTGCTGTACCGGAGGGGTTAGCTCCAGTACGAACAGGACAGCCTGGAAGATGCAGAACAGCGTCAGAAAGCGGGCCACACCAGTACTCCCGTCAGGCGCGACGAGCGCGCCAGGCCAGCAGCGACATCAGCAAAGTCATCATCAGCAGACCCAGGTGCGAGAGCATGGGGGCGCCTACCGACTTCTCGATGACCGGGGCATCATCCGACGGATCGTTGTTGCTGCCATCGGGATCGCCAGGCGCATCGATATGAGCCTGGTTCACCAGCGGGCTGGGACCGCTGTAGTTCTCCTCCAGCAACGCCGTGATGGTGAAGGTCCTGCTCTGCCCTGTCGGCAGCGTGCCGACCTGGCAGGTTACCGTACCTGCACTGTTGCTGCAGGCACCGGCAGGGGTCGAGCTGACGTACTGCAGGCCGGTCGGCAGCGGGTCGATCAGCTGCGCGCCCAGGCTGTCCACAGCCGCGCCGCCGGCACCACCGTTGTTGGTAACGACGATGGTGTAGACGACATTCTCGCCCTTCACCAACGCGGCCGGGCTGGAGGTCTTGGTGCCACCCAGGTCAGCGACGATATCGTCGCGACGGGCCGAGGTCGTCTCGATGGCTTCGTTGTTGTCCATCTGCGTCTCGGCCTCGCTGACCTCGACTCTGACATGGTTGTGGCTGCTGCCCACTGCCACGCCGGCGACCCCACTCACCGACTCCGCACGCATCACATAGGTGACCTGACGCTGATGGGTGGCGCCACTATCGAAATAGCCGGAGAAGTTACAGGTCAGCACACCCGAGGTCGCGCCGATAGCCGGCTCGCTGCAGCTGTACTGGGTCGGATCGGTCACCTCGACGCCGCCTTGGTAGACACGCAGGCCGCCCTGGTAGCTGAAGACCGCGGTAGGTGCCTCACCGCCCGGCGAGTTGACCGGGAAGCTGTCCTCCATCGTCAGGCCGGTGCCTGCCGACGGGCCACCGTTGTCGATGCTGATGGTGTAGGTCGAGGTCTCCCCCAGTCCCACGATATTCGGGTTGTCGGATTTGTTGACGACGATATCCAGTACGGCGGCGATCACCTCAGTGGTGGTGCCAGCCGTGTTGGGCTCAACATCGTTTTCTTCGGTGGTGGTAGACACCACGACCGCATTATTGATGATGTCTCCTTCCGTCACTGCCCGCACGCGATAGCGGACGTTATGCGTAGTGTTGTTCGGTACGCTCGCCCAGGTACATCTCAACGTTCCACCGACGCTACCGACAGCGGGCACATCCGGGCAGGTACCGCCGCCATCCACGCTATCCAGACCGAGGAACGGCGCATTGCCTGGCAGGGTATCCACCAGCTCGACACCACTGGCGGTCGAGGGGCCGTGGTTGCGCACCGAAGCAGTGAATGCCAGAGGCGCTCCAGCAGGAATGGTGGGGCTGGGGCGAGTTTTCAGTGCCTGGATGTCGACCAGAGCGGTCACACTGCTGGTGGTCACGTCATCCTCGTTGTTGCTGCGATCGCCATCGCCGACGTCGAGCGAACTCACGGTCGCCCTGTTGGTGCGAGCGCCACTGGTGGCGACCAGGGGGCGTACCACGATGGTAATGGTCGAGGTATCACCGCTGGCCAGCTCACCCAGGTTGCAACGCAGGTTCTGAGTGCCGCCATCGAGCGGGCCGAGTGTCGCGGAATAGGCGCCGGAGTTACCGATGCGGCAGCCGAAGTTGGTCGCTGGCGCGGGCGAGATGCTCACTGACTGCAGACCGCCGTTGCCAGCTCCCGGCAGCAGGGAGGTCAAGTTGTCCTCTACCATCACGTTGGTCGAGGCATCAGGGCCGGCGTTATTCACTACCAGGGTGTAGGTCAGCGAATCGCCCGTCTTGATCGGGTTGCCGTTGCTGTTGTCCGTCTTGACGATGGACAGGTCGGCCCTCTCGTTCGTCACGGTGGTCTGTACAGGATCGGTGCAGTTGTTGGTAGCGTTGTCCACCGGGAAGGAGACGCCGCTCAGCGCGGTGCAGGCCGTGTTCTGCAAGGGGCCAGCGGTTGGAGAGTTGACCTGCAGCGTTATGCTGGGCGCAGTCGCGCCAACCGCCAGCGGACCGGAGCGCGAGCAATCGATCACCACCGGATCGGCAACCAGATCGCTGGCGGAACAGTTCCATCCGGTCCCCGAGGGAGCAGTCACCAGAACGAGTCCCGCCGGCAGGGTATCCGTTACACGAACCGTCTGCCCTGCGACTACAGCCAGGGGACCGTTGTTGCGCGCGGACAGCGTGTAGTTGAAAGCCTCACCCAGCGCTACCGGATAGCTGGGGCCGTTCTTGACGGCAACGATGTCTGCCTCGTTGCTGGAGTTGATATTGACAGTGCTGGAGTTATTGCTGGAGTCGGAGTCGCCGACGGTCGCAATCTGCGCGGTGTTGCTCAGATTCCCCAGGTCGTTTGCCACGGCGTGGACCTGGATGGTGGGCATGTCGCTGAAATTGCTGCCGCTCCAGCCGGTGCGCGTACAGGTCAGCACGCTACCGGCGGTACCGCAGGACCAACCCGCACCGGCCGTATAGGCGGTCGGCGTCGCGAATGACAGCCCGGCGCCCAGGGTATCGGTCACGGTGATAACACCGGTAGGCTGCTGGCCGCCGCGATAACTGGGGGTAAGGGTATAGGTCACCGCGCTGCCTTGGGCTACCGCCCCCGAACCCGGCGGAGTGGTTCTCGCCTTGACGATGGCGACATCGGTGCCTGGCTCGAATACCAGAGGGACGGTGTCGACGTTATTGAACTGATCGCCATCCGGCACCGGGCTGCCGTTCTGCTGCAGACCAGCCACTCGGAATGATGCGGAGACGTTGCCGAAAGTATTGGAAACGGCTGGCACCGTAATGCTCGGTGCGGATGCGCCCACGGCCAGCGCCTGGTCACGTTCGCAGGTGATCAGATCGCTGGTGTTGCTCCGCGGGTATCCCGAGGCGGGCTCACAGGTCCACCCGCTGCCAGTCGGGCCAGTCGGGCGAGCAGTGATCGAAGCACCTGCCGGCACCTGGAAGGTGACCCTGGTGCGGGAGTTGGCCGGCATGTCATCCGGCCCGTTGTTGATGATTTCCAGCTCATAGTCAAAGGGAGTGCCCGCCTGGATGCCGACGCCGGCAGTCGATGTGGCATTCAGCTGGAGATCGGATGCTGCCTGGGCAGTCGTCGTCTGAGGGGACGAGTTGTTGCCGGTGTTCGGATCCGTGCTGGTACTGGCAAGCGAGGCCGAGCTGCTGTAGACGCCGGCGCTCGGCAAGCGCACATCCACCTGGATGGTAACCGTCTGGTTCAATGCCAGATTCGGCAGCCCCGAGCAGGTGACTCGCCTGTCAACGGCACTGTAGGTACAGGTGCCACTTCCACCGAGCACGCGGTAGCCCAGATATACGCCATAGACCGACCCAGGCGCTTGCGGAAGATTGAATTCGGCGGTGATTCCGGTGGCGGCGCCAGCAGACTGCGGACCGTTGTTGCGCGCTTCCAGGCTGTAGACATAGGTGCCACCAGCAGCGCCAATATTCGGCGAGTCCTGGAAGTCCAGCGCCAGATCCGCGGCGAACGTCGCTGTCGAGCATGCGAGCAGTGCAGTGGCCAGCAACCCCTTCGGGGCCACAGCGCCAGTGAAGCGAATTCCATCCAGCCATTCGAAACGCATGCCCGTACCACTCCCTACAGAATTGAATGCACATCCACAAGGCCAAAAGGACATCACACGAGAACATGCGGCCCTGTCGGCGCCGGCTCGGGGAGCCAGCCCGGCGGCGACCATAATCGGCAGCCAGAATCGGGGCGCCATCGTCGCAGAAGCGCCTCCGGAGAAGCTTTGCTGCAGCGGACAAGTGCTTTGCAGGAGAGGAAGCCGGCATCTCCGGGCGGACAGATGCGGGTGGAACTGGAGTAATCTGGCGTCAATGGCAGCCGCTGGCTGCGTGCTCGAACGATGCACCGGGGAAGGGAATGCCCGATCCAGGGGCCGGACTCCGTGATGTGCCTGTCCGTGTCGAAAGCGGCCACCGCACCTGACTTCCGGCAGAGCAGTGACATCTCCGGTAGACACCGTGCCACCCGCAAGCTAAGGAACAATGTCGTGGTCGAAACGCCCCAGCGCCCCCCACACATACTGGTAATCGACGACCGCCCGGAAGAGTTGCGATCCCTGCTTGACCTGCTGCGAGCACAGGGCATGCAGCTGTCACTCGCGGAGGACCCGCGCACCGGCCTGCAACGGGCGATGGCGCTCTACCCGGACCTGATCCTGCTGGATGTGCATATGCCGCAGATGAACGGCTTTGCGCTGTGCCGCCTTCTGCGCGAGGCGCCCGCCCTGGCGCAGACCCCGATCATCTTCCTGACCAGCGCTGCGAGCATAGATGATCGCCTGGAGGGCCTGAGCCTAGGCAGCGTGGACTACGTGATCAAACCCTGTGCCGCCGAAGAGGTTCTGGCCCGTATACGCATTCATCTGCAATTGATCTGGAGGGAGAAGGCAACGCCTACGGGCATCCCAGACGCCCTGCAGAACCCCGACCAGATGATCCTCCATGCGGCCATGCGCCTCATCGGCAGGAAGCTCGACCAGGTACCGCCGCTTGCGGAGATTGCGAAACAGGCCGGCACCCACGAGAAAAAGCTTTCCACCATCTTCCGCCAGCACCTAGGAATGACGGTATTCGCCTGGATTCGCGAGGAGCGCCTGCGCAAGAGCCAGGAGTTGCTCGCCGACAGCAACATGGACATCCAGGGAATCGCCGAGCTGGTGGGCTTCAACAGCGCCGCCAACTTCACGACCGCCTTTCGTCAGCGCCTGGGCATGACTCCATCGAAGTACCGCAGCCATGCCAGGAGCGGCGACGAGGTAGTGACCGAGGATCAGAGCGACAGCTGAGGATTTCTAGCCGCGTGGAAGCCGGCAACCTCATATGAGCCCGACAGAGGTATCATGGCGATTGGCCAAGATGCATTCCTATCGACCATTGAGTATCTCCCGTTGAGCCAACTGAAGTGCACGAGCAGGTACGGGTGGCTGATAGCCCTGTTGTCTCTGGTATGCCTGGGCCTTTCCCTACCGGCAACCGCATCGGCAGAGGCAGTGCAATGCAACTCGGACCGGACATCGTTACTGCCAGCGACCCAGTTGTTTGAAGACCCTGGCAAAGAGTTCAGCGTTACCGATGTAGCCGCTCTGGATGATGGCAGCTTCGTTACCACGACAAGCAAACTTCCCGCCCTCGCCTTCACTCATTCGGCCATCTGGCTGCGCGTTTCTCTGCACAACCCTCAATCCTGGCCTTGCGAACGCTGGCTGACCGTGGGTGATGCCCGCCTGGAAGATGTACAGGTGTACGTTCTGCAGAATGGAACCTGGACCGGCATGCAGGCGGGCAGCGCCTATCCGGTCAAGCAGTGGACCATTGCCGAGCGACAACCCCGTTTCCCGGTAGAAATAGCTGCGCAAGATAATGTGCAGATTCTGATTCGTGTCGTCAGCAGGAGCCTGATGCTCATCAACCCACAGCTCTGGGATGATACGGCCTTCTTCGAGCAACGCATGGATAGCCAGCTGAGCGACGGCATCATCTGGGGCCTGGTGCTGCTGATCCTGCCCATCAGCCTGGTCGCCGGCTACCTGTTGCGCTTTCGCCTCTTGATCATCAATGCGTTCGCTCTGCTCTTCTACTTCCCACTGACTGCCGTAGCCAACGGCTATCTCTTCTACCTGCCGTCACTGCTGCCCTGGTCGCGAGAGCTGGTGGCCGTGCTTTCGGCCATTTCCTTCTCCATCTTCTTCATCTATGCCTTCTTGCTGTTCCGGGTACGCAGGCTCCCACGCTGGCTGCAGATCACCTTCTTGCTGTACCTGGTTCTCGGCGCGTTTCTGCTGCTTTGGGGCGCCTATGGCGATTTCATCACGACCCGTAGCTACTTCACTTACTACCGCTACGCCGCGCATGTGCTGATTCCCCTCACTCTCGTCGTTGCCCTGTACAAGAAGGTCAAACTCAGTTGGCTAGCCTGGGGAATATCGGCCCTGTTTCTGGCTCAGGGCACCAAGGGCCTGCTATGGGAGGCGGAGAACGATATCTGGCTGTACGGCGAGGACAAACTTGGGTTGTCGTCGGCGCTGATCATCGCCTTCCTGCTCATCAGCACGCTGAACTTCGCGATCGCTCACACCAGAAGGCGCGAGCGCAGGGCATTGGCCGAGATCGCCTATTTGCAGCAGGCGGAACATGAACGCCTGGAAAGCCAGGTTCAACTCCGAACGCAGCAACTGCGTGACTCACTGCAATCACGCAGCGCCCTGCTCGCCCGCATCAGCCATGACATGCGCACCCCCCTGAACAGCATCATCAGCTATGCACATCAACTACAGGTCGGACCTGCGCAGTCATATCCGGAACGAATCGAGCGCAGCGCCCGGCAACAACTGGAGATGCTGGACGATCTGCTGGAGCTGTCACGCCATGAGCTGCTTCAGATAGAGATGAGCCTGGAGCCGGGCTATCTGTTCGGTTTCCTGCAGGAAATCGAAGAAGAGGGCCGATACATTGCCTCACGCCAGAACAACAAGCTGGTATTCAACCTGGATAGCAATCTCCCTCTCCTGGTCCACGCCGACTTCCGGCAGCTTCGCAGAATCCTGATCAACCTGCTCAACAACGCTGCCAAGTTCACCAGCGATGGGACTATCGTGCTACGGATAACCTGCCAGGAGCACCAGAATCAGCAGTTCTGCCTCGACTTCTCCGTACAGGACAATGGCATAGGCCTGCCGCACGGCATGCGCGAGAGCCTGCTGAAGCCATTCCATCGCGGCAGCAACGTCACCCATACCGAAGGCTTCGGCCTCGGCCTGTCCATCGTCAACGAGCTGTTGCAGCAAATGGGTTCCAAGCTCGTCATCGCCGACGGTCCAACCGGCGGGAGCATCTTCGGCTTCACACTCTGGCTGGAGGGTGCAACCGAGGAAGACCTGGACACGGTGTTCGTCGAAAGCCACCAGGCCTTCACCGACGGAGGCGGACGGCGCATCGTCCTGGTGGACGACGTCGAGCTGACCCGCACGTTCCTGGGCGACCTGCTCGGTGGATACGGCTTCGAGGTGAGGCTGGCCAGCAGCGCGGAAGAGGCGTTGGCCTACCTGGAGAGCGAGCCCGCCGATCTGTTGATCACTGACCAGATCATGCCCGGTATGAATGGCTGGGCGCTGCTCCAGGAAGTGCGCGCTCGCTACTCGGACCTGCCGGTGATGCTCTATTCGGCATCCCCGGCACGTGCTGAAAGACAATCGGCGGAGCTGCTCTTCGACGCGACCCTGCTCAAGCCTGCCAGCACAACCGACCTGCTGGCCTGTATCGAGCGTCTGTGCGCGAAGAGCACAGCCCTCACCGTCTGAATGGCCGAAGAGATTGCGGGCTAGGATATCGGCTCGGCAACGTCGAAGTGCTGCTTCAACACTCGCTCCGCCTGCTGTATCGCCAGATCGAGCTCGCCGATCAGCCCCCGGATCGCCGTCTCGTCCGCTGCGTCCAGCGCTACACGCATGGCCGCGCCCAGCTCGACCACCTGCCGAAATCCGGCGTGTCCGGCGGTCCCTATCAGGTCGTGGACGTGCTGACGCAGCACCGGGATATCGGGCCGCTCATACAGCCCTCGAAATGACTCGCCGCGTCTCCGGCAATCGGTGATGAGCATCTCCAGCATGCCGTGGAAGCGTTCGGGGGTAACCACACGCCGCAGATGCTCCAGTGGCTGGGGATCCAGCACCACCGCTTGCCCTGGCGGCTCCGTAGATGAATCTGTCGGCAGCGTCGTGGGTGACGGCTCACCGGGCACACAGCACTGCAGCAGGGTTTTCCAGAGGCGCTGCTCATCGATTGGCTTGGCAATATGTGCGTTCATGCCGGCAGCCAGGCACTGCTGAACATCCTGGGGACTGGCGTTGGCAGTCATCGCGATGATCGGCAGGCTGCCGAAACGCGGTTGCTCGCGCAACAGACGTGTCGCACTCAGGCCATCCATTTCCGGCATCATCAGGTCCATCAACACCGCATCGTAGGTGTCATCCTGAGCCTGCTCGAGCAGGGTGATCGCATGCCGACCATCCACAGCCTGATCGACACGCATACCCGCCCCCACCAGAAGCTCCCCGGCAACGAGGCGATTCAGCTCGTTGTCATCCACCAGCAGCACACGCAAACCATCCAGCGCCTTGATGGCACCACCCGACGCGTGCAGGGACTGCGGTACCTGTGCGCTCTGCGCCTCGGCAACCCGCACACGGAACCAGAAGGTACTCCCCGCTCCAGGCTGGCTGCGTGCCCCCACCTCCCCGCCCATCAACTCGGCCAGACTGCGAGAAATGGCCAACCCCAGTCCGGTGCCACCGAAGCGTCTGGTGATGGATGCATCTGCCTGCTGGAACGGCAGGAAAAGCGAGCCCATTTCCTCCTTCGAAATACCGATCCCCTGATCCTCCACCTCGCCACAGAGGACCAACGAGCCACCTGCGTCGCGCTCAAGCGCCAGGCGCAGGCTCACCCGCCCCCGCTCACTGAATTTGAGCGCGTTGCTGGCAAAGTTGAGCAGTATCTGGCTGATTCTCAGCGGGTCGCCCAGCAACAGCGGCGGATCGCCGGCCACTTCGGTCCGCAACTCGAGCCCCTTGCTGGCGGCCCTCTCCTCCAGCATCTGCGCCACTTCATCAAGCAACTGCTGCGGGGAGAACGGTATCGCCTCCACCAGCAGACGATCGGCGTCGATCTTGGAGTAGTCGAGAATGTCGTTCAGCATACCGAGCAGGTGCTGGCCAGCACGCAGAATCTTCTCCAGACGATCCTGCTGCGAAGGCTCCAGGGGGTGCCGCAACGTGAGCTGGGTCAGGCCGAGAATGGCATTCATCGGGGTACGTATCTCATGGCTCATGGTTGCCAGGAAGGTCGCCTTGGCCTTCGCGGCTTGCTCGGCCAGCTCCTTGGCATCCTCCAGCGCCCTGGCCTGGGCCTTGATGTCGCTGATATCCAGCCAGATGCCGTTGAACAGGGTGGAGCCGTTCTCGGCACGCCGGGCACTGGCCAGGGTCTTGAGCCAGAACCTGCGATTGTCGAGTTCCACCTGCATATCGACGTCCAGTGGCTGGAGGGTTTCCAGGCTGTGCTCGATGGCAAGCTCGATCTGCCGATCCACGTCAGCGTTGCGCTCGACACGTATGCCATCCAACCGCAGGCCGGTACCATCTGGCATCAGCGCCTCGCGGCCGATGAACCCCTGGGCCTTGCCGCTGAGGAAGGTAAAGCGCTGCGTGCCGTCCGCGTCGACCGTCAGCTGGAATACGGCCCCCGGCATCGCATCGGTGAGATCGATCAGTTGCTGCGACACACGCCGAGCCTCTGCGCTGGCTCTCGCCTCCAGCTCCAGACGATCGGCGCGCTGCATGCCGTCGCGGAACACCTGGAGAGCCTGCGCCATGCTGCCGACCTCGTCTCGGCGCTCGGTGTGCTCGATACGTCCGTCGTAGTGCCTGTTGCTCAGCTCGCCCATGGCGCGGGTCAGCTGCTTGATGGGCCGCGATATCTGCGTGAGCGACAGGTAGGCCGACATACCGATGATGGCCGTCAGCGCCAGCCCGAAGGAAATGGCGGTATTGAGCAGCGTACTGCGCGTGGTGGCATTGAGCTCGACGGACGACGCCTGGAAGTGGTCGATGATGTCGTCACGCAGCGTATCCATGTTGCCGCGCAACTCATGGAGCGCAGGGTCGAACTGCGAGTGGATGATGTCGAGGGCACGATCTCCACGCCAACGAGCAGCGGAATCGATGATCTGCCCCGCCAGCTCGAACACCCTCCGCTCCTGCTGTGCAATGATCTCCAACCTCGGCCCCGCGTCGTCGAGCAAGGGTGCAATGGCCGCGATCTTGCTTCGAAACTGCTCCTGGCGCTTGTCCAGCACGAGTTGGCTGGCTCGCATCTTCGCCTCCTCCTGCTCGGTCAGCACGGAGAACACCAGGCGGCTGGCGTCGCTGAGATCCAGCAGAGCGGAGCCTACCAACATGGATGCCTGGGCATCCCGGTCGAGCAGCGCTCGATAGTCTCGATCAACCGAATACAGATGGTGCATTGAGTACAGCGTGATACTGACCGATAGCGCCCCGAGCAACGCCACCAGCATCACGATCTTGCTGGTCAGATTGAGATTGGTGAAGAACCGCATGCAAGCCTCCTACGGGCTGGAAGCACCATCCATGATCTGCCGCATGCGGCTGACGGCCTCGCCATCGTCGATGCGCCCCAGAAGATGATCGCTCACCACCTGATAGATGGCTCGCTTGACGGGGCCGGGATTGGCGTTCCCCATGGCGATCGACCCCATGAGCGTGCGTCGCATGTTGGCACCGCGCATATCGGTGATGGCCTGCTGGCCGCAGCGGTTGAAGCTCTCCCGCGGTACATCGACGCGTGCAGGGGCGGCACCGGTCGCGATGTTCAGCTCACGCTGCAGCTCTATACGCATCAGGGTACGGACGAATGCATTGCGGGTTTCGTCGCTCGCTGTGTTCTCGGTGAAGAACATGTACTGGTCACTGTTGAACAGGAACACACCCTGCGTATCGGGAAAGCGCAAGCACTCGTAGTCCCTGCCGGGAACCATCGAATGATGATGGAACTCGCCATTGACCCAGCTCCCCTGCACCTGCATCAGCGCCTTCCCCGATCTGACCAGGTCGGTCGCCTGATCCCAGCTACGCTTCGTGAATCCGGGGTCTAGGTAGGGTCGCAGCTGACCGAATCGCCGGAAAATGCCTTCCAGCACCTGGATATCCCGCGCATTCGGATTCAAATCGAGAAACACCCGCCGATAGAACTCGGCACCACCGGCCCCGACCGCAACCGATTCGAACAGCAGCGTGTGCTCCCATTGCTCACGCCCGATGGCCAGAGGTATCAAACCGGCGGTCTTGGCCTTTTCGAGTATCGCCAGCAGATCGGGCCAGGTATCCGGTGGCACCAATCCCAGGCGAGCGAACTGCGGTCCGTTGATCCACAGCCAGTTTGTCGAGTGGGCATTGATCGGAGCAGCCACCCAGTGGCCCTGGTACTTGGAGAGGTGCTGGATGTCATAGGGGACCACCTCGTCCCACTCCTGCTCGCGAGCGACGTCATCCAGCACGACCAGTTTCCCCTGGCTGGCCCATTCATGAATGTCATAGCCGATCACCTGCGACGCCATTGGAGGACGCCCCGCGTCGACCCTCTGCCGCAGCACATCGCTGTAGCGACTGGTGCCGCTACCGGCGGCGGCCTCAGCCTGCCAGCGCAAGCCTTCTCGCTCCACGTGGCGACGGATTACGTCGATGCTGGACCGCTCGCCATCCGACACCCACCAGTGGGACACCTCGACGACCTCGTCGCTCGCCCAGACTGGCGAGCCCCACCACAGCACGCATGCCAGAGCCACGAAGCGCTTCAGCGACATGAGCACATCACCGGCAATCGGCTCGGACCGCTGGAGGCCGGTTGCGAAAAACATGCGCATGCCTGAGCACGCACAGACTCGCGCAGGGGCGTGGAATGGATCACGGTATGAATGGAGCCTGGCATGGAATCAAGCGCACCGGCAAAAAACTGTCCGCCAGGCTAGGGCCAGCCCGCTGGGTTTACAAGCCGCTGCTCGACAAGCCCTAGGCGGCCAGCGATTCCCCGAGTGCCGCCACGATGGCTTCTGCCCTCTCTCGAAGCCTGTCGAACTCACGCTGCTTGTATTCGCTGTCGATAGGGCCGCTGTCTCTGAGGAAGGCCTGGATGTCCCTGAATGCAGCGGCACGCTCATCCAGCATGCACTGGACATCTGCGGGTTTGCTGAGCATTTCTCACCCCTCATCGGGTCGTGGCCACCAAGGCCGGGAGAACACAGCCTATCCCCTCGATGATGACAGTCACAGTGACGCCTCGTCGCAGCCCTGCCCTCATTCCGCAGCCACGACCTACCGCTCGCCTCGCGTACACGCGTCGCCGGTACATCGATGGTAAACGGCTTGATCAAGACTCGCCCGTCTGGCGCCAGATGCCCGTTGCCGATCACCGAGTGCTCCCATCGTCGGCAGACAGGGTGGCTCCGGCCCAACGCCCACTCGACAGCAGAACGCCGGAGTCTTGCGAGACTCCGGCGTTCTGCTTCGGGCGCGTTACTTCCCGGCGGTCAATGCGTTGTAGCTGGTGATCAGATTGCGATAGTCCGGAATATGGTCGGAGCAGATCTTCGCCAGTCCTTCGACGTCGTTGCGCCAGTCGCGGTGCAACTCACAGGCGACGGCGAACCAGTTCATCAGCTGGGCACCGGCCTGGCTCATGCGGTTCCAGGCCGAGTCACGGGTGATCGGGTTGAAGGTGCCGGAAGCATCGGTGACCACGAACACATCGAAGCCCTCTTCCAGGGCAGACAGGGCCGGGAATGCCACGCACACCTCGGTCACCACGCCGGCGATGATCAGCTGCTTCTTGCCGGTGGCTTTGATCGCCTTGACGAAATCCTCGTTGTCCCAGGCGTTGATCTGGCCCGGACGGGCGATGTAGGGCGCATCCGGGAACAGTTCCTTCAGCTCCGGAACCAGTGGGCCGTTGGGGCCGGTCTCGAAGCTGGTGGTGAGGATGGTCGGCAGGTTGAAGAACTTGGCGAGGTCAGCCAGGGCCAGGACGTTGTTCTTGAACTTGTCCGGCTCGATGTCGCGCACCAGGGACAGCAGACCGGCCTGATGGTCGACCAGCAGAACGGCAGCGTTATCTTTGTCCAGACGGTTGTATTTGAAAGAAGTAGTCATGGTGGCGTTCCTCGCATTTCAGTGGTGCCGAACGGGGCGGCAGGGTTGGTGTTCGTCATGCAGTGCTTGCTGCATGTGGTAAAGATTAAATTCGACACCTTTGATGCACTAGACTGCAAAAAATACCTCTAGCGTTCTATTTGGAGAACGATCTTGGAAGACCTCAATACCCTCTACTACTTCACTCAGGTGGTGGAGCACGGCGGCTTTGCCCCTGCCGGGCGTGCCCTGGACATACCCAAATCCAAGCTTAGCCGGCGTATCGCCCAGCTCGAGGAACGGCTCGGCGTGCGCCTGCTGCATCGCACCAGCCGCCACCTCTCGCTCACCGAGATCGGCCAGGAGTACTACCAGCGCTGCGTGGCCATGCGGGTGCAGGCGGAGAGTGCCGCGGAGGTAATCGAACGTAATCGCTGCGAGCCTCGAGGCCTGGTGCGACTGGCCTGCCCTACCACGCTGCTCAACTCCTGGGTCGGCCCGATGCTGACGCGCTACATGCTCAAGTACCCGCTGGTGGAGCTGTTCATAGAAAGCACCAACCGCCGTGTGGACTTGCTGCATGAAGGCTTCGATATCGCGCTACGGGTCCGTTTCCCGCCGCTGGAAAACACTGACATGGTCATGAAGGTGCTGGGCAACAGCACTCAATGCCTAGTGGGGCAGCCGAATCTGCTCGAACGGCTTGCCGGAGACAGCTCACCCACGAGTCTGGGGAGACTGCCCAGCCTGCATTGGGGTGGCATGCAGCGGGACTATCAGTGGGAATTGTTCAACGGAGAAGGCGAACGCCTGCTCATTCCACACAGACCACGCATGGTGACAGACGACCTTCTGGCGCTACGTAATGCCGTGCTGGCCGGCGTAGGCATCGCCCATATGCCACGCGTGGCGGTACGCGAGGACCTGGCTGCCGGCACGGTGGTCGAGCTGTTGCCGGGCTGGTGGCCGAAGTGCGGCATCGTCCATGCAATCTTCCCATCCCGCCGCGGCCTGCTACCTTCAGTGCGCACGCTCATCGATTTCCTCGCAGAGGAGTTCAATCGCAGCGATATGGCCTGAACGCACTCAATAGGCCCTCAGACAAGCACCAACGCCGCATCATGGCTCTCGCAACCGCTAGCGAGGCCGCAATGGCCGTACCATGGCGCAGCGACTGCCAGGGGCGAATCCCTGTTGGTGCTCTGCACGCAAGGTATCGGCCAAGCGCCGATCAAGCGATGAGATGTCTTCTCGCCGAAACCCCAGCCGCTCGTAGAACGGGGCATTCCATGGCACATGGCCGAATGTGGTCAGAGTCATGGCATGCAGACGTGCAGAGCTGGCATGCGCAGCTGCCGCCTCTATCAGACGCCTCCCCCACCCCTGCCCCTGATAAGCCCGTGCGACCGATATCTCGTGTATATGCAAGGCATCCGCGACCCGCTCCGCGCTCAGGAAGCCGTATACGCCCACCGCATCGGCCACCACCCAGCATGTGGCGGCATCAATGAAGCGGTGATGTTCCTCGGCGGGCATAGGGCCACCATCGGCAACCCAACTCAGCTCGTCAATGGTGCGGAAAGCCTGCGCGGCGGAGCGCTCGATATCCGGAAACAGAGGCGCATCACCCCTGGTTGCCAGCCGGACATCGACACGTACCAAGCACGAAGTTCCAAGCACAATCGAAGGTTTGCTGTCTGGCACCGTCAAGACTCCGCTGGTTTCTGATAGCAAGTGAATGGTCCGTACCTGAGCGACTATTCGTAGCGAAGATGGAGGATCGGATAGGGTCTCCCGCAGTCATCGAACTCGGAGCGCCCGACGACACTGAAGCCCAAGCGCTCATAAAAAGCCCGAGCGCCAGGGTTCTGTTCATTCACATCGAGTATCAGCATGCGGTGGCTTTGTTTGGCGAATTCGACCAGATCCCTGCCGACTCCTTTGCCATGCTCTGCCGGGTCGACGAACAGGCTATCGATGGCGTTGCCAGTCATCCCCATGAAGGCCAAAGATCTCTTCTGCGCATCGACAGCCACGTGGAATGTGGCGATGGGCAGGTACTCATGCCTGACCTGCTGGGAAATCAGCTCCAGATGTTCTTCTGAAAGAAAATCATGGGTCGCGTCTACTGCGTGTCGCCAAATTTGAAAAAGCTCGGGAGCATCATCCGGCGTACTAAGACGAATGCTGTCGACGATATGCGTCATATCTATTCCTGGTGTGAATGGGGAGCGAATGGCCCGGCTGAGGGCCCAGCAGGGAAGGCTCGATGCAGGGGTGGCCAATGCGCAGCGCCATGAGGTGACGCAGAGCACTTGGAGCAACGAACAGAACGCCTCGTCTCTGCCCGAGCCGAATTACCCGACGATTCTGACTCTAAATCGTTCGTTGAGCGTTCGGAGTCTGAGCCGTATGAGCTCTGGCACTACTTCCCGCCCAGAGTGGGGAAGTACTGGATGCACCAGCTGATCCATTCGCCAAAAGTTGCCCCATGTTATCCATGCAACTGGGGCACTGATCGAGGCTGCCCAGGTAACATGCTCATGATCGCTTCGGCCAGTGTCTATCAATCCTTGAAGCGCTTCATCACTTAACAGCTTGGGGAGATCACATGGATCTGGGCATACAAGGGCGTTGGGCAATCGTCTGCGCCGCCAGCCAAGGGCTCGGTAAAGGCTGTGCGCTGGCACTTGCGCGCGAAGACGTCAATCTGGTTATCAACGCTCGCGGTGCTGAAACGCTTGAGCAGACCGCAGCAGAGCTGCGCAGCCAGGCACCAGGCATAGAAGTGCGCACCGTGGTCGGGGATGTCTCGCTGCCCGTGGTACGCCAGCAACTGCTGGCCTCCTGCGAGCCGGTAGACATTCTCATCAACAATGCCGGTGGCCCTCCTCCCGGGGATTTCCGCCACTGGGACCGTGAGGATTGGCTCAAGGCACTCGATACGAACATGCTCACGCCTATCGAGCTGATCAAGGCGGTCGTGGATGGCATGGCGGAGCGCGGATTCGGGCGAGTGATCAACATCACCTCCGGAGCGGTGAAGGCACCTATCGACATCCTTGGCTTGTCCAATGGTGCCCGCAGCGGGTTGACGGGCTTCATCGCCGGCCTGGCTCGCCAACCCAGCCTGGCGGCGAGAAATGTGACACTGAACAACGTGCTGCCTGGAGCCTTCGATACCGCACGCTTGCAGAAGACCCTGATGGCTGCCAGCCGAGGCGATAGCGATCTGGAGGCGGTCGCCCAGTCACGGCGCCAGGCGATTCCGGCGGGCCGTTTCGGCAGCGCTGACGAGTTTGGGGCGTTCTGCGCCTTCCTGTGCAGCATCCACAGTGGCTATATCACGGGGCAGAACCTGTTGATCGATGGCGGAGCCTACCCAGGTACGTTCTAGAGCGATCTCACCCAACGCCAAGATTGCGAAGAACCTCTTCGTAGCACGCCCATCCGGCCAGAGGGGATGGTGTTTGCGATCCTGAATATCTCGACCATTCAGAGGCCTCAAGCAGCCAGAACATGTTACGGAGGGATCTGAGGTGTTTGGACGCCGCCTACTTCAGCGGCGCCCTGTGGAACAGGGAGATAGAAACCATCCAGAGCCGCAAGCTCAAAGGCATCGCGATCCGTTGTACCGATGGCTGAATCGGATGTTCCTCAAGGGGAGCACTCCGCCTGCTGAGGCTTTCGCCATGGCCTAGCGAGTACACGCCCCCTGCTTGGCTCAAGGTGTGGAAAATAAGCCGCTTCGCTCGTCAGCCTGGATGATGAGCGTCGCCCTCCAAATAGCGAGAATCTCAGTATCGATTAGCAGCCGCGTGGAGAAAGCTGCTTATGCAGCGCCTCGAGAATCTGTCGATATGCCTTGCCATCCCCAAAAGGATTCTTCCAAACCACTTGGGAACGCTCCAGCTCCTGAGCCGCCTCGATGAGAGCGTCCTCGGCAACGGAAGAAACCAGCTTGGCCCCACCCGTTTCAAGGCTTTCCGGACGCTCGGTGTTGGGCCTGAGGATCAGGCAGCAACGTCGAAGTACGCATGCTTCCTCCTGCATGCCACCACTATCCGTCAGCACCAGAGCCGCCCCCTGCAGCAACGCAAGCATGTCCAGGTATCCCACCGGGTCGATCGTTCTAATGCGGCTCTTGTTCCTGAGAACCTCCCAGTTCCTCTGACCAAGGCGCGGATGAACGGGAAAGACCACCTGCAGCTCACGCTCCTCAGCGAGGCGTTGCACCGCATGCATGAGCTGTGCGAAGTGTTCTGGATCATCCGTGTTTGATGGCCTATGGCACGTCAACAACAGATAGCCTTCGTGCCGCAGTCCGAGGCTGTCGTGAATATTCGAGCGCTCGACGGCTAACTGGGAATAATGGAGTGTCGCATCGTTCCCCGTATTGCCGGTGATATGCACATCGGGGCCGCGAATGCCCTCTCTGGCTAACAGTTCAACCTGCAACGGCGAAGGACAGAACCAGGAGCTGGCAAGGTGATCGAGCAGGATTCGATTGGTTTCTTCCGGCATGCTCCGGTCGAAGCTTCGCAGGCCGGCCTCCACATGCGCCACCGGAATTCCTGCCTTGCTGGCGGCCAACCCACCTGCCAGGGCGCTGTTGGTATCACCCTGAACGATGACGCAGTCAGGTTTCATTTCCTGCAGGACAGGTTCTATTCCCAACATCATGCGCCCAAGCTGTACACCAGCCGGAGCTGACCCGACCCCCAGGTTGAAATGGGCGGAAGGAAGGCCGAACTCCTCGAAGAACATCCGATCCATAGCTGCAGCGTAGTGCTGATTGGTGTGGATCAGCGTATATGGCAAGCCATCGCGAACGCAGGCGGTGATCAATGATGAGAGCTTTATGATTTCAGGGCGAGTGCCGAGGACGAACGCCAAATGCATATCTTTTATCCTACCTGTCCTTGAGCTTCGCTCATGACAAACGTGTCCAGCGCGCCGTTGGCCATGATCACATTGCGGTCCGTATTGACCAGGGCGCTCAATCGATGAGTGATCAGCAATACTGCCAGACCAGGGCGTGCTGCACGAAGCTGTGTCAAGAATCGAGCCTCCGTCAGTTGATCCAAGGACGCCGTTGCCTCGTCAAGAATCAGCAACCCAGCGGAATGAAGCAGAGCCCTGGCCAGGCCGATGCGCTGCCGCTCCCCATTGGATATCCGTAATTCGAACGCCTCGACCGGTACGTCCAGGCCTTCAGGGAAACGCTCCACCAAGGAGTCGATGGCGGCGACTTTCAGTGCATCCAGAACCTGCTCATCCTTGTAACCGGGGCTCAGGAAGGTGACGTTGTCGCGCAGGGTTCCGGGGATCAATGTGGTGGATGAACCGACGTAGCCGATAACACCCTGCTCGATACCAAACTGCCAATGAATAGCCCCTTGGCTTGGTTGATGTTCGCCGATAAGCAGATCGACCAGGGTCGACTTTCCCGCTCCGGACTCGCCGACCAGACCGAGCCACTCCCCTCTGCGCAACACCAGCCGTAGATCGTTGATGACATCTCGACTTGTGCCGGGATATCGGTAATACAACGACTCGCACTCCAGCAAGACATCCTCCTGCTGTGGACGAGCGCAAGAGGCCCTTGCTCCTGGCACCGTTTCCCGCCCTGGCGCCCGACTAGCTGCCCGCTCAAGTTCGAAGCGGGAAAATTGAATCGCCTGCACGCTAAGTACCATCCGCCTGAAGCTAAGTGTCAGACGCAGCCCCAGCGCCGAAAACAACGCCAGTGAATGCATGTCGGCGGCACCGGCGTGATCGCTTGCAATTACTACAGCCGCACCAAGAATCAACAGGAACAACAGCTCCATGGCAGGCGACTGAATATCCGTGAGAGTCCGCTCGCGCGCCGTCGCATGAGCAAGGCCCCTGGCCAACGGTCTGTATCGCTCGAGAATCTCCGGCACGAGCCGGTAGAGCCTGACCTCCCGCATGGCGGCAAGGCTATCGGTCACCCAGCGCTGCATCAGGGTCTGATGCCTTATTCGCAGCCTGCCCTGACTCCCCCTAAGACGCTGCGACAGAAGGAAAACAGCACCAAGGGCTGCTCCCAGAGCTGCGACCATGGCTAATGTGGCCTGGGGCTCCTGCACCAGCAGAAACCCCAGCAGTGCCATCACCACCACACACTCGGTCAGCAGATCCAGCACGGGCAAGAGACTACCCATGACGATCCGAGGAACCGTGTAATTGACGGACACGTTGCCGCCTTGCACATGGGTGCTCAGGCGCTGTGGATCATCCGATAGCAACTCGTCCGCGAACACCTTCATGGATATCAGGAGAATCCACTGGTCAATCAATCGGCCACGCAACCAGGCAACCGCCGGACTCAGCAGGCCCTTGAACAGAATCAGCCCCAACAACAGCAACAGGAAGGGAGACAGAAGGCCGCCCATGCTGCTGCCCAATAATGCCTGAAGCTGGAGGTACCAGCCCGGCAGCGTGCTCTTTAGCGGCAGAAGCGTAGTCAGCAAGGCTGCGAGCAACAGGGCCGACAGGGCATCAAGAATCGCCTTGCTCATCTGAAGCAACAGCATGGAAACAATGCCGGCGCCACTTGCGCCACATTGCCTGACGAATCTCAACGTGCGCAGGGGCGCCGCCGCAAGCGACACAGAAAAACCTCGGATCATGAGCTCACTGCAATCAATGATTTGGGCAGGCCGAAAAAGCGCTCTCGGATGATCTGCCCCTGAGGCAACAGCGACCGCAGTTCTTGCAGGGACAAGAGCCTGGCGCTATCCACCAGCTCCTCGGCTTCCTCCCGGCTGGATGCGCGCGGCCAGTGGCCAAGAGACACCCTGCCCACCAGCCAGACACGAACCTTGCGCGGCAGCCAGTGAAAGAACGGAGTCATGCAGTGGGGCTCCAGCGGGCACCAGAAGTCAGGGGTCTGAATGAAATAATGATCGGCCACCCGCTCCAGCTCGCGGGCGAACTTCGCCACGCGATCCGCCTCCCCCACATGCTCGATGACGGAATTGGAGTGAGCGACATGAAAGGTCTTGTCAGGGAAGCTGCTCAGATCGCAACCATCACCCTCGACGAGTCTGAAGCGGGGGTGGCGCGCAACTTGGTCGCCATGGCAAATATTGATCAGCGTGATCGAGACACCACGCGAGTCCAGGTAATCCCGAGGGAGGAGGCTCCAGTAGCGCTGCGTTCCGCCCACATCCACCAGGTTGACATGGCCATGGCGAGCATAGGCCTGATCGATCATCGCCAACAACGGCCCGATACGCCTTACGCGCATGCGCGCGCCGAGCGAGCGGGGGTTGTCATAGTCGGTCAGGTAGGCGGCCAGTCGCTTCATGAAACCTCCTGCCGCCGGGCAGGCACGGCCAACTCCCGGTATGTGGCAATCAGCTCCTGCACCTTGCGCTGCCAGGTAAATCCGGCCTTGACCGCCTCCACGACCTCATCCGATACATTGCTACGCGCGGCGTGGGAAAGGCAGGAGCCCAACGCAGGAACATCGCCAACGGGAAACGTCAGATTCCATCCCACTTCACGGGTGATGGAACGACAACCCTCGATGTCAGAACAGGCAATCGGCACTCGTGCCAGCAAGGCCTCCAACACCACCGTCGGCATCCCCTCGCGCTCCGAAGCCAGCACCATGGCATCGCAGCCAGCCATCATCCGCGCCGAGGCGGTATCGTCCTGCCAGCCATGAAAGCGAACACGCCCAGCTACGCCGGATCGCTCCGCCAGCCCTTCGAGCCGTGAGCGATCCTCACCTCGTCCGACGATATGAAAAACCGCACGTTCTAACGATGGCGCACTCAACGCGGCAATCACATCATCGAGTCGTTTGACCGGGTCGAGCCGTCCGATCGACAGCAGCGCGGGTAGCCCGTCGAGACGTTCGACAGCCACGGCCTCCGCCTCACGCCGATCATCGATACAGTTCGGAACGATCAGCACCCTGGCCGGATGAAGACCGCGCCCGGCCAGATCGGCGATCCAGCCTTCATGTAGCAGTACCACCACACCGGAAGCCCGCATCAGAAATCGCTCGACCGTCAGGTCCCAGAACCTCTTGAGCGCACGCCGTCCAGGCCCGCCCGCGTCGTAGTAACAGTGCGGCGTATAGACCACAGGAGCCCCCCGCAGCCAGGCCAGGAAGGCAGCAGCGGCGGCAAAAGGAGTACGCGCCCCGTGAACATGCACCAGATCGCTTTCACCTATGGCTTTCCACAGGCTGCCATAGCCGCCCTGGCGAATATCGCCGGGAGTGCCAACGGCATCTACTTGCGGGGCAAGCAAGATCGGCTCGACGGCTTCCGAGTCCCGCATGGCGTTCGCCAACCCCTGGATATGGCGGGCCACGCCACTGGACAGAGGCTCGAACTCCTTGCTGACATGAAGAACCCGTAGCGTCATTGCGTAAACTCCGGCGACAGACGTCCGACCCTGTGTAGCAACCGGACAAGTCCGCCTGTTTCTGTGGAAAAGCTGGAGCTCAACCAGCGAGACTGGGCGGCCGCAGACGCTTCACGAAACGCCGAGTCCCGCTGCAGCCGGTGGCAAAGCTCAACGGCCTGCGCCGCTGACTCGACGCGCAAGGGCGGAGACAGCACGGAACGGGCGGCATCGTTGCCCTCCAAGGGCAGCCCCAGACCAACCACCCAATGCCCTGCAGCAGCGGCATCCAGCATGGCGGTCGAGCAATAGCCCAACACCATTCTCGGCTGGCAAGCCCCGGCTTGCAGCTCCGAATGAGGGGGACGTCTTATAGCATGAGCCGCACCGCCGTCATACGGGTCACGCTCCAGCGGATGCAGCAGAATCCGCAGGTGCGGATCGAGCGCCAGCAGTTCGCGGGCAAAATCTCGTAATGCGGGAGCAATATCCGGCCCCAGTATCTGGGCGTGGGTCTGCGACAGCAGAGACAGGCCTTGCGGAGGCTCATGCAAAAGGGCTCCGGCTACTTGCCTCCCCAGTGCATCCTCAACAAGCCTGTTCGGTGGGAGCTGTTCGGAATGGAAAGCCTCACGACTACTGCCACCCCAGATCAGATACCAGTCGGCCTGGACCGGGAAGAACTCATCCGTCGGTACTCCATGCTGCAGGCAAATGGAGGGCAGGCCATGACCAAGCGCCGCTCGGCTCATCAGATCGAAATCGTTGTGCAACAGCAGAACGCCCTCGGTGTCGCGCAGAGTACGCCCCAGACTACCTCGCCATAGGTGCCGGCGAGCCAGGCAGCAGGCCAGTATCAGTGGCCAACCTTTCGACAGCGTGCGCCCGAAGACGCCCATGGCGGCCAACATGGCCGTGCTTCCTGGTCGTGCTGGACGAGCGATCCGTAGATGGTCAGGAAAAATCTCGGCGGCCAACCGAGGATGAGCGAGTATGACAGGCTCGTATGCCGCCGCAGCGAGCGATGCCAGGCTGCGCTCCAGAGTGCCCCACCCACTCACCCCTGGCAGTGTCGCGATCAGAATGGCCCGTCGATGGCCGCCAGCCGGCAGCGTCTGCTCGGAACGTCGCATCAGTAGCCAGGCATCTCGCAGCAGGGCACCCAAAGCTCGCAAGCCTGCAATGAAGGGCGCCCTGCCTGCAGCCAGATAAAAGAGCTCATGACGTACGTCAGCCGCTTCATCGCCGTAACGCAGGTGCAGTTCCGCAAGGTATCCGGCAAATGATCGCGACGACTTCAAATGGTTACATCCTTGGCTCGATGGCATTACGCTACAGCCCCAGAAGCGCATTGCCAACCTGCCTCAGGCCCCTGACCCGACCATGCCCGCTCTCCATCCTCACCACCCCAGTGAAAGCGCACCTCGAGACGATGCCCGCCATCCCTCCAGCGCAGTGCTGGACTGTACTTTGTGGCTCATGGGTTTCGAGCGCGGATTCGAACGGGTGCCGGCACCGGAGATTCAATCCTTCGTGAGGCACCACGGTATCGCCGGCCTGCTCGATGCTTCCCGGGTCGAAGCGCTCGGCGACACATGGACGACCGCGTTGATGCAGGAGAAGCGAGCCATCGCATTTCGCGCCCTACAGCTGGGCGGAACACTCAAAGTCGTAGCGACAGCTCTTACCGAGCGGGACTTGCAGCCAGTGGCACTGAAGGGGCCCGCGCTGGCCATCCAGGCCCATGGTTCGCTGGGCTCCAGGGGTGGGGTGGACCTGGACATATTGATTCCGGAACGGCACTGGCCAATAGCACTCGAGGTGCTGAGCCAGCAGGGCTATCTGCCCGCCCCCGGGCAATGCCTGCCTCTTCCCAAGGGCACCCATGAACTGGTGCTGCTACACCAGAACCAGCCCCGCATCGAACTGCATCAGCGCCTGCTGCGCCACCAGCACCTGCTTCCAGACACTAGCGGCCTGAGCCAGGTGGTCGACATCCAGGGCACACCCGTCGCGAGCCTAGCACCGATACCAGCCCTGCCCTATTTGGTTGCCCATGCGAATCAGCATTGCTTCCGCCGGCTGATCTGGCTCATTGATATCTACGCTCTGCTTCAGTGTACAAACCTAGACCCGGAGCAGGTCGCACGGGAGTTCCAGAGAACCGGCACCTGTGCAATGCTCGATACCTGCCTCACCCTCCTCGAAAAACTTTTCGGTTTATCGGTAGCGGAGCCACTGCAACGGATACGCCGTCCCTGCCGAGCCAGCCGGGCCATGGTGACACTGGCGCTGGCGGCAATCAGGGATTCCCTCTCCGATGATCAGGTGGCAAAGCGGATCGGCCCGCTCAAGCGAGCGGCGCTGGATATAGCCCTGCAAGACGACTGGCGCGCACGGGTGCATGCCTTGAGCGGTTGGCTGAGCCCCACCGGCAAGGACAGCCAGTGGATAGAGCTCCCCAGAGGCCTGTCTTTCCTGTATCCGCTGGTACGCCTTTTCAGGTTACTGAGACGATCGGTCGGGTAACCCGCGCGACCTGACGCTAGCGAAGAGCCCGTTGATCAGACGAGCCATCGAACGCGAATAGCCACTGCGCAGACTCAAGGGGCGGATCTGCCCTCTCATACGTCTCCCCAGGCCACAGCTCCTACTAGCAGGCACTCACCGACAGAAAGTGGCGATCTCGACGCCAACTCAGGCGAGGCTCCTGTGCTCCACAGTCAGGACAGGGAAGATCCAACATACGGCGATTTAGCTTCTGCAGATCAGGGAAAGGCTGTTTTGCCAGTATCGTGATGACTCACGCGGGAAAAGATGAAGAGAAAGCTGCCGGAATGCAGCCTTCCTCTGAACTCGGGAAAACTCGACTCCGAAGCGCCGGGATCGCCTTCCCCCTTTGCAACGTCCTGACGGCTATGGCAAATTCCCGGCACCTCTAGGCATGAATGTACGACCGGAACCTGACGGCCGACAGAAGGCCTCAGCACTCCCTTTCAGGTTGAACCATGCACTCAACGGCAGTAAGAGCACCCAGCACCACTCGGGAAGACGAAATTTCACTGGGTGAACTTGCCCTTCGTGTCTTGCGCTTCTATCAACGCTTCGGCAGGTTGTTTTTTCTGCCAGCCCTTCTGCTCGCTCTGGCCGCCGCCATCTGGGTGGCCGGACGCCCACTGTATACCGCTACCGCCCTGATAGAGGTGCCAGGGGTCACGCTTGAAGAATGGCGACAGGCACAGCCCTTCCTGTGGGACGAACGCTGGGTAAGTCGCTCCTTCGGAGCTGGCGATGATGAAAATGACCAGGGCCTACGGCAAAGCGCGCTAAATGCCAGTTTCTGGACCAACACCGTGCGCTACCGTTCCGCCTTGAGCCGAGACGACCTTCGCGAAAATCCAATTCCGCCAGCGGAGTTCCAAAACACTCGTGGCCTTGGCCTGGAGCTGGGTATAAGAGCACGCAATGCGGAACAGTCGAACCTGAAGCTCGACGCCCTGACCCGGCACCTCCGCGAAGCTCTGGTGGCCAACAGCCTGATCGGCCTTGTCCGCAGCAGCCAGGTGGCGTTGGCACAACGCCCCAAACTCAGCCTCGATCTGCTGCAAACCGAATTCGAGATCGAACAGGCGCAGCAACGTGTAGAGGATATGCAGCGTCTACTGGAACGCTACCCGGAACTGCGCGACGTGAAGAACACGATTGTCTCGGTCAGCGACGGCGGCGGGAAGTATCTCGCCCCGCTACCCCAGATCGTGGCGCTGGAGGCGACGATCTCCGAGCTGCAAGCCAAGTCTCGCAAGACCCAGCGAGAACTGGAGAAGCTGAACTGGACCGCCCAGATACTGCTCGGCATGGACGAGACCATCCGAAATGCAGCCTCGGGCAAGGAAATCATCGACAAGCTGCAGGAAAACCGCACCAAGCTGCTGGCGGCCCACCCGCACCTGTCGGCCATGGAGCAGGAAGCCACCGAAGACATGAACCTCAAGCTGGCGTTGGCGGAAGCCCGACAGCAGGCCATTGGCATCAAGACCCGCTCGGCTCTCTCCAACCAACCGATCAAGATGCGCAGCCCACTCTGGGTTGGCCTGTTCGTATTCATTGCCACCTTCGCTGGCCTCAGCCTGGTCCTGGCAGCTCGCCTGCTGTTGCAGCCGCTGCATCGCCCTCTGGGCTGGGCCCCTGACTGGCTACGTCGTCGACTGATCGTGGGGGAGCAGAATTAATGCGCCTTCTCATCACCGGTGGAGCAGGAATGCTGGGCCGCAGGGCGACCCGCCAATGGCGCGCGACAGGGGGCGAAGTGGCAGTGCTCGACGACCTGTCGAGCGGCTTGCCGATGCCGGAGGAAGCGACTCTGTCGGTAAATGGCGACATCCGCGATGCCGATACGCTGACCGCCCTGCTCAATGATTTCAATCCAGCGGCCATCCTGCACCTGGCCGCCGTCCACCACATTCCCACGTGTGAGATCCGCCGCGCCCATTGCCTGGACGTCAACGTGGTGGGTACCGAGCGCCTTCTGGCTGCAGCCGAGCACGCAGGTATAGGACGCGTGGTGATCGCCTCGAGCGGCGCCGTCTACGCGTGGCAGGAAAGCCCGCTATCGGAGCTCGACAGTCCTCTCGCGCCTTGTGACAACTATGCGCTGTCCAAGTACAGCAACGAGCAACAGTTGAAGTTCTGGAGCAGCCGCGGTGACGGTGTGCGCAGCGGTAGGGTGGCACGCATATTCAACGCCATCGGCCATGACGACCCGAACGGACATCTGATTCCGGAAATACTGGCACAGCTGCGCGGCGCGACGGATGGAAAGGTGCGGCTGGGCAACCTGTCTCCGCGACGAGACTACCTGCACGCAGACGATATCGCCCGCGGCCTGATCGCCATGGTCAATGACCCCCGGCGCGACGTGCCCTTCGATACCCTGAACCTGTGCTCCGGCATCGAGCACTCGGTACAGCAACTGGTCCTGCAACTGGGGCAGATACTTGGCCAGCGAGTCGAGGTCGAGGTCGACCCGGCACGCGTCCGCCGTGTCGACCGCCCCAGCCAACTAGGCAATCCCGCACGCACGCGCGCGATCCTTGGCTGGCAACCGCAGTTGGGATTCGAAGAGGCCCTGCGCCAGGTGGTGTTTCCGGATCACGCACAGTGAAACCCAGCCCACCGGGACCATCGCTCTCACGCGACCTTGAGCAAGGGCAGAGCCCCGGGAAAGACACATTCAGACGTTCGCTACTGCTGGCCGCGGCCACCTACGGACTGGGACAGATCGCCAACTTCACATTCCAGTTGCGGCTACTGGATCAGCTGGGAACATCGGTCTACGGAACGGTCGGGCTCGCCCACCTGCTGCTGACCACTCTGATCTTCCTGGCGGACCTTGGATACACCTCGCTCTTCCTGCGGGAACGCAGTGGGTCGATCGAATGGGATCGTACCTGGCGCTACGCACTCGGGCACCGGATGATCGCGACCCTGCTTCTGCTGGCTGCGGTCATGGTCGGCTGGCCTCTTTGGAGCGACGACAAGTCTAGCCAGGAGTACCTGATAGGGGCCGCCGCCGGCTGCCTGTTCGCACTGTTCAACTACTCATCGCCAATGATCACCGAAGGCAGGCGCCTGGGTGGCCTGCTGATCGCCCAGGTTGCCTGGCCCTGCGCGCTGCTCAGTTGGTGGCTGCTTCAACAAATATCGCCCCTGTCGCCTGCGGTGTCGGCAGGCGTGGCGGTGAGCCTGGGCTATCTGGCGCAGGCAATCATCAGTGTGATCTGCAGCCGCCACCTGCTTCTCTGGCTACCCCTTGCAGGCAAGGGGCAGCTGGGAGCGGCTCTGCACCTCTCACTACTAGGGGTATGGGGCACGCTCCACGACCGCCTGACGCCCTTTCTGCTGGCACCACTGGCGCCGACGTTTCTCCCCTTCTTCCTGATCCTGAACCACATCCTGAGCGGCCTCTCCGGGGTAGTCGTGCAGTTCTCCAGGCTACTGCTCCCCGATGCCACGCACAGCCGGGGAAGGGCAAATATTCTCTCCGCAGCCTCACTGGTGCTCTGGGGAACTGCTGCGGCACTGTTCGTGGTACCGCTAATGGGTAACGTCGAGCTGTCGACCGACCAGAAGGAATGGCTGGCATTGGGCGCCATCGTCCTGCTCGCCTGGGGAATATCGACCTCGGGCGGCTTTCTGGCGCTGCTATTGATCAGCGCCCGTCAGGAGCGTCCGCTGGCCAGATTGCAGGGAGCGGGGCTGGCCTTCAGCGCACTCCTGCAAGCAGGTGCCGCCTGGATCGGCGACCCGGGCTACCTGTTGTGGGCCAGAGTCATTGGCCTGCTAGCTATTTTGGTGGCCATGCTCATGCTGCAGCATCTGCGCCCCAGCCGCTGGGGCGTAGCGGCCTTGATGCTATCGATGCTGGCCTGTACAGGTGTTGGACAGAGCCCCGTGCTGGGACTCGTGCTGTTGCTGTCGGCTACTGTCGCCCTGTGGCGGCGATCTTCCTGCTATGTTGAGCCCCTCAAACCATGAACACCCTCGAGACGTCGCCATGTGCGGATTGATTGCTGTACGCACACTCGGCGCCCCCGATAGCCTCGAACAACGAACTCGCAAGGCACTTGCCAGCCTGGCCCGGCGCGGCCCGGACGCCGAGGGACTGCTCTGGGTTGACCAGACACCGGCGACCCTGCTGGGCCATCGCCGCCTCGCCATCCTCGACACCAGCAACGCCGCTGAGCAGCCCATGCGCTGCCCCGTCAGCGGCAGCACCCTGGTGTTCAACGGTGCGATCTACAACTTCGTCGAGCTACGCGAGGAGCTTCGCGCCCTCGGGTGCGTCTTCGTGACCGACGGCGACACGGAAGTCCTGCTGCAAGGCTGGCGAGTCTGGGGGGAAGGCGTTTTCTCACGCTGCAACGGCATGTGGGCCGTGGTGATCTGGGATGCCCCCACTGGCGATCTGGTGTACTGCCGTGATCGGCTCGGTGTGAAGCCCCTGTACCTGCACCACAACGGCCAGCAGACGACGCTGGCCAGCGAAATCGGCGCCATTGCCCTGATGCGTGGAGGCTATCCGGCACCGAATGCGGAACGAATCTTCGACTTCCTCATCACCAGCTTCTCCGAACGCGGCAATGCCACCTTCTTCGAAGGCATTCACGCAGTCCCGCCTGGGCAGGTCTGCCGCATGAGTAGAGCCGGGCGCTTCAGCTCGGCCCCCTACCACCACTGGCCCGAGCCCGGCAGTGCAGCAGCACTGTCGGTAGAAGAGGCGCGCACGCTGGTCGAGAGCGCCGTGAGCCTGCGCCTACAGGCAGACGTACCGGTTGCCAGCCTGCTTTCTGGAGGACTCGACAGTTCCATCATCACCCAGGTCGCACTGAGTGCATCCCAGGCCCGCAGGCAAAAACTATCAGGCGCGTTTACCTACGCTTACAGCGATGGCGAACAGGCCGAATTCGACGAGTCTGCCCGCGCCGAGATGCTGATGCGCGGCAACGGCCACAGCGACCTGCACCACATCCTGCGCTTCCACCCCATTCCCTCCGCCGACGAACTGATGAGCTTGGTGAGCGTCCAGGGCGAGCCATTCAGCACCCCTTCTGCTCTAGCCAGCTTCCGCACCTATCGCGCCATCAGCAGCCAAGGCTATAAGGTGGTGCTTTCTGGAGAGGGCGCGGACGAACTCTTCGGTGGATACATTGCTCGCTATCACACCCTGGCAGCGCGGGATGCCTTCATGTCAGGCGAGTGGGGGCAGATGGTCAGGCTGCTGAGGCATCGCACCTTCTCGCCTGGTCTCCTGCTCAACCGCCTGGCCTGGGATCTGCCTCTGCCGCTGCTGGGAACCTTGCTGAGACGCCGCCGTCCGAGCGTCGGACTGATAAATGACGAGCTCTGGGCATCGCAGACGCACCGGCTCGAGGCGTTGCAGGGCAGCATGCGGGGCAACCTCGAAGACAGATTGCGCCAGGATGAGCTGGACAATCTGCTGCCAATGGCACTGCGTATAGCCGACCGCAACAGCATGAGTGCCGGAATCGAGCTGCGCAGCCCATTCATGGATCACCGACTCGTCGAGAGGGCCTTTTCCACACCAGCACTGACGCGAGTCGGAGAAGGACGCTCCAAGGCGTTGCTCAGAGACGCCTTCGAGGGCGTGCTGCCAAGGTCCCTCATCGAAACCCCCAAGAACACTGGCTTCGGCCATGCAGAACAGTTTCTCGTGGCGAACCTGCCGTGGCGCGAACTCCTGGAGGACCTGCCGCCCGGACTGAAGGACTACATAGATCTGGATGGGCTTCGCGCAGGCCTCGCCAGAGGCAAGCAACACAGCACCTTGTGGCTCGCGTTGTCGGTGGCCCTCTGGTACAGGAACATCTATGTCTGAACGGATCGAGGACTGGGGACTGGCGCCTGACATAGGACAATGTCGCCTGTGCGGCGCCACCGAGGCGCAAAGGCACTTCTGGCCGGAAGTCTACGCGGGGTCGGGGCAACAACTGCGCCGCTGCGGATACTGCGCCGCAGTCTATCTGGCCCCTGGCTTCACCGAGGCAGGCCTCGCGAGGTTCTACGCCGGCCCCTATCGGCGTCTATTTCCAGCCGAAGTCCCCTGGAATAGCATCTCCCGCTTCTTCGCCTGGCGTGGAGATGTCGAGGTTGCCCGCCAGCGCCTGTCGCTGATCGCTCCTAGATTGCCCCGCAACGGCCACCTGTTCGAAATGGGATCGGGCTTCGGTGCATTTCTCGGCCAGGCAGCAGCACTGCGCGAGGACCTGCAGCTGAGTGCCAGCGAGCCAGACCTCTCCCACCGGGGAACCTTGCTGGACCAAGCCAAGGTGGACTTCGTCGACGCGCTCGCCAATCTGCCCGACAACAGCCTGGATGGGATCGTGGCCTTCCATGTGCTGGAGCATCTGATAGATCCCCGCGGCTTTCTGGAACAGGCCGCGAGTGCGTTGCGAACAGGAGGCCAGCTGTGGATCGAGGTGCCCGACCTCATGGCCGACTGGCGGACGCGCCTGTTCGTACACCCGGCTCATCTGAGCTACTTCTCGGCAGACAACTTGCGGCGGCTCGCCGAGGCGGCAGGTCTGGAAGTGCTCTATTGCGGCCCTCACACGCTGCCCTCCCTCGACGGTACGCTGTGGCTCGAAGCCAGACGTCCGGAAAGACTGGCTGGATCGCCCATGGCACCAGCCGATGCAATGAGTGTAAACACCATCGACCGCTGGATAGAGAGGGTCGGCTGGGGCTGGAAGGACAGAATAAAGGTACAAGCCAAGAGAGTAGCCCTGGCACTGCTGGGACCTGGTCTGGTCGGAGAGCTGCAACGTTGGCGGCAGCATCGTGGCAGCCGCGAGAAATCACCAAGATGAGATTCCTCGTACTCGCGGCCATCGTGTTGTGGATTCACCTGGGCGATCTCGTCACCGCCTGGTTATATGACGGTGGCGCCTGGCCGGAAGCAGGCATGCTGCGCCCGTTGCGTGACCTGATGATAATCATCGTCGCGGGGCTCTGCCTGCTCACGGTGCGCCTACCGAAAGCGCTGCTGATTCCCATGATCGCCTACGGCGGTATTACCCTGATCTACCTGCTGCTCGGTCGCAGCGAAATCGCCCTCGGTATTCGTATCGGCTCGTTCGGCACGCTGTTGATACCGATACTGCTCTTCCTGGTGGGCTACTACTGCATCCGCGGACCGGAGCAACTGCGTCGATGCATAGCGCTGATGGCCGCCCTGGCCATCGCCAGTATCGTTTTCGGCGCCTGGGAGCAGAGCAATACCTGGTTCTGGGTAGAGACGATCAACTATCCGAGCTACATGCTGAACATCAAAGGCATGCTGCTGGGCGCCAACCCGGAAAACGGATTGCCCTGGAACTTCTACGGTGGCGTGGAGCGCGAGAGGCGCGCCGCGGGACTTCTGGCCTCCTCGCTGGCGCTGGGCATGTTCCTGGCTATGGTGTCTATCGCGACACTCGCGTCGCTGGAGCGGCGTGCCCGCTGGCAGGGCATCGCACTGACATCGCTGATGTTCATCGGCATCTGGATGTCGGGGACTCGGGGAGCAATGCTGGCAGCGAGCCTCGCACTGATCGGTTACCTGGCCACGGGCACTTCACTGTTTCGTAGCAGACTCGCACGCCTGATCATGGTAGCTGCAGCCTTCGTTGCCATTGGCATCGCGTCGTACGGCATCATTCACGCCAGCGTCAACTTCCTCGACGGCTCGACGATCGGGCACTGGGATGCCTTGAAAAAGAACTTCACGGACCTGCCGAGTGTACTTGTCGTCGGCGCCGGCCTCGGTGCTCAGGGAGGGGTCGCGGGCCAGCAAAGCTACGCTGCCATTGGTGGTGGCGAGGGCGCTATCTTCAGCATCGCCTTCCAGTTGGGGCTACCGGCTGCCCTGCTATTCCTATGGTTCTACGCCAACCTCTCGCTATTGCTATGGCGTGGCTATCGCGTGCACCAGGAGCCCATCGCCCTGGCCGCCTTCTGGCTTTCGTGCGGCCTGGCCACTACCTTCGTCAGCTCCGAACACATATTGACGGTATCCGGAAGCGGAGCCTTCTGGCTGCTATGCGGTGGAGCCTTGCGCAGCCTTTCCAGAACATCTCACCCCGTACTCAGGGAGTCCCTATGAGCGCGCACCCGAACCGCAAGCGAATCAACCTCTTCGGCTGTCCTCTCGATCTGATGTCCCTGCAGGACTTGCTCGACGATGCGAGCCGCGCGCTGGCCGGAGAGTATCGTCTCAGACTGGAAGGCCTGAACGTGGCCAAGCTGGTGGATGCACGCGGGGATACCCAGCTGATGAGCGCCCTGGAAGAGGCGGAGCGTGTCCATGTCGACGGGGCGGGCATCGCTCTGGGCCTCCGGCTCCTGGGCATCTCCGCCCCACCCCGCCGGGCAGGCATAGACCTGCTGGGAGACCTGTGCGCGCTGGCGGAGAAAACCGGCGCATCGGTCTATCTGCTCGGCGCACGCCGCGAGGTGGTGGAACTGACGGCACAATATCTACGCGAGCGCTACCCAGCGCTGCGCATTGCCGGCATTCGTGATGGTTACTTCAAGGCCGAGGAAGAGGCCAATGTCGCCGAGGCGATTCGCGCCAGCGGTGCAGATATCCTGTTCGTCGGCATGAGTTCCCCCAGGAAGGAGGTGCTGCTACAAAAGCACTGGCCAACGCTTGGAGTGAAAATCGGCATGGGCGTCGGAGGCTCGTTCGACGTGCTCTCCGGCAAACTGCCACGCGCGCCGCGATGGGTACAGGTGATCGGCATGGAATGGTTCTTCAGGCTGATCCTCGAACCTCGCCGGCTGCTCTGGCGATACGTGAGAACCAACGGCATCTACCTGACCCTGCTGATACACCAGAAGCTCAAGCTCTCGCTCGCCCGCCTGGCTGGCGCACGCAGCGAAACATAGCAATCATTTTTTGGGAACCCGGCCCTCTCACCGATGGCGGGATGGAACCGACACGAATGTCATTCGACCCCACATGACGAAGAGCCGCACATGATCCCCCACCACTACCGGGCAAAGCTTTCCAGTGCGTGCCCAACGTTGCTTATGGTGGGACTGATCGTGCAGATCAGCGGCCTGCTCTTCAACAACGATGGGAGCCAATACGCCACGCAGATTCATTGGCTGCTCTTCGCGCCGGCCCTCTTTCTGCTACTGAGCGAACGGCTGGCGCTCCCCCTATGGCGCCAGCCCAGCTCGATCATACTGCTGGTACTGCTAGGCTTCGTCGCGCTCAGCGGTGCCTTGCGCACGGATGCCGCACACTCAATCGGCTACTGGCTGAAGATAGCGCTGTTCATCCTGCTCTACATCTTCGCCATAGCCCATCTGGTCCAGCTCAAGCGAATCGAACGCGTACTGCTGACCACCGCAACGATAGCCGCCTGCTTCGCCTGGCTGACGCTGATCCACCAGTTCCTGATCCTCGACAAGCCCCTGAGTTATGACGCGATCAGAAACAGTGGACGCCTGTTCGAACTGGGCTGGAATGGCTTCGCCGATCTGGACCACCCGATCATTGCCGGCCTCTACTACGGACTCTTCTCGCTCCTGCTGCTGCATGCAGTGGTGGAAGAAGAACTCCAGGGCACAGCACTGGTACTCGCCCTGATCGGCCTCGTCGGTTTGCTCGCCTACCTGCTGCTGACATTCTCCCGAGGCGCATGGTTTTCGGTCGCGGCGGGAGGACTGACACTGCTCCTGCTGTCGCCCAAGGCTCGTGCGCGACAACTCCTGTTGGTCGGCTTACTCGCGCTGGCGGTCATGGCCGTGTACTTCTGGCCGGAGATACAGAATGAATGGCGCATCGGCACCAGCCGACGCGACCTGATCTGGCTCAACTGGCTGGATCGACTACCGGAGTTCTGGTTGCTCGGCGATGGCCCCGGACAGGACCTGGTCTATCGCTATCCGTGGGGTGACAAGGTGCTGCACGCCCACAGCCTCTACCTCCAGCTCTGGTACGAGTACGGTGTCGTGGGCTTCGCGTTGTTTCTCTCGTTGCTCGCGACCCTGCTGATGAAATCCTGGAAAGCGCGTGGAGACACCAGGGCAAGAGTTGCACTGTCTCTGCTGGTTTTCGCGCTGGTTGCCATGGTTTCGGATATCTATGCCGTGTTCCATCGCCCCAGTGCCTACTGGGTCATTCTGTGGCTCCCGGTCGGCCTGATACTGGGATTGAAGCGCCATGCCAGACAAGATGAAGCCTCGGCTTGATCATGCCTTCATGCCTTCATGCCTTCATGCCTTCATGCCGCAAGCCCTAGCAGTGCTTGCGATGGGCGTCACTCTTGAGGGGCGGACGGACGAGGCTCGCCGATGAAGCAGCCCACCACCACGAAACGGTCAAAACCTATGCCCCCCGTCACGCTGATGTCTCCTGCCACTGTCCAGGCGTGGGCCTGAAGACCATCCGAGCCCCGCTCCAGACCAAAGAAAATCGCATAGGGCACGCCATACAGCTTCAGCAGGCAACGCGCGGCAACCACCTGGGTGAAACAGGTGGATAACCAGGGGGTGTAACGGGCAACGGACTGCACCGTCCGGCCAATCATCCGCGCCCGGTTCCGCTGCCTCGGGTCGAGCGGCGCGGCAACGCTGTTCAGCTCGACCGCGCGACCGAGCCATGGAGCCACCTTCGCGAAGGGGATGACCCCAAGCAGCAGACGGGCGAGGCCCAGCACACTCCATACTGGCAGAGCCCAGAACAACTCGAAGCGTGAACGCCTCCGCAGCCATGAAAAACCACGTTGCACCACGTGCATACCCTAACGACTCAAAAGATCACGGAACCCGTAGGGCGATGGCCCAAGGCATATGAAGGAAGATAGGAGCCTGCGCAGGCTACCCAGCCAGGCTCACAACACCGTGTTTGACCAACTCCCGAACGAAAACCAGCATATCGCGCTGGCAGGTCGGCTCATCGACCTCATACTCGGCATGGATGGCCCGCACCAACGCCTCGACGCTCGCTGGCTGCTCGAGCAGCTCCCATATGCGGGTACCGACGCCGCTGATACCAAAGTACGCCCCACGCTCGATGCTCATCATCACGATGTCACCATTCATGTCGGCTGCGACGAGATCAGGGTTGCGGGCAATCAGGCTGTGCGGGGTAACTTCGACCATGGAAATCACATCTGGAATACTGAAGGGCCTGGCGAGCCTACCAGCCCAAGCCGCGCTGCATCCAGGCTTTTCATACCGGCGATGGATACATGAGAGGCGTTTGAGCAGGTCGGAAACGACCTTGCTATTTTCTTGCCATATGATTTTGCGCAATACTGGCACTTTCCATTCAGCTTCATCTGGAGAGACGCGTTATGGAACAGCAGAAAACAGCAACCGAAGCCGATTGCCTCAGTGTCACCAGCAGCGCAGCCACCAAGAAGTCCTATACCCCTCCTCATATCGAAGCGCTGGATGCTCAGGCCACGCGAATTAACGCATCTACTGGCAACGACGGCAATGGTCCGACAACTGGTTCTTGAGCACTCGGGCACTGCCCTTTAACGATTGTTGCCCTCGACATAACGGATGTAGTGCGCGGCTGCCATGCCGCGCATGAATTTCAGCCGATAACTTTTGATAACACCAGGCTTGTCCCAGCCATCTTTCGGCCAGCTGTCCAGCAGCCGCTGCATACCCTCCACATCGAGCACCCGTGCCACATCGGGGTGTTCTGCCAACTGCCGCAGCTCCTCACGTAACCGAGGTAATTCCCGAGCGATACCTTCGTACCAGTCCGCTGACTGGTAGCCTTTGCTGAAACTGTTCAGAATCTCCGGCGGCAGAATATTGGCCATCATCCGGCGCAGCAGCCAGCGTGTTTCGCCATTGCGCAGGTACTGGTGATCCGGCACGGACAGGCAAAACTCCACAAGACGCAAATCACTGGTCGGGTCTCGCACCTCGAACCCATACAGATCAACGGCCATCCAAAACTCGCCTGGGTCTCGCCGCTCTATCACGGCAATGCGCATCTGCCGACCATCATGCCAAGGCCGATAGCTGATATCCCAGCCCGTGTCGCGCGCCCGCTCCGTCAGCGCCATCTGACGCATCCATTCAGGGTTGATCGGTGAGTAATCGGTCAACGGCCCGGAGCGGTCGATGCGGCGCCCCAGCCAACGCCACACGGGGCGAGGCAACGAAGGCAAGATCGACTTACCGATCAGCCGCAGCGTGCTCTTGCGGTGAGCAGCTCCATAGGCGCGAAGCTCCCGCCACCAAACGCGCCAGCTACCGCGCCGAAGCAGTGACGCCAGATAGGTTTCACCGCTGTAGGAAATACTCATGTTCCCGAGCTGGCCGGTAAGCAAAACCTTGCATCCCAGTGCCTGCACCCGTCGATGAATGGCGCTTACCCACGCCATATTGCAGGGCGACAGGAGCAGAGTATCCGTGGCCTCTATAACTGACAGCAGCGCCTCCGCCGCAAGGGCATCGCCACCGCGAATCAGCTCATGGTCGATGTTGGGAAAACGTGCAGCCACGGCCGAGGCGCCAATACTTTCATCACCGTGCTGCCCCCTGGGTACGGGGCCGTCAAAACCTTCACGAGGTACCGCCGTGAACGCATGAAGACGCTGGTTGCTCTCGGCCAACTGCTGCGCGGCAAGCGCCGTTACGGTAGAGCTGTCGAAACCGGAGCTCAGCTGCGAGGCGATCGGACCAGATGAGCGCAGGCAGTTGGCAACGGCACGCTGCAGAAGCGTTTGGAAGGTTTTCAGGTAATCGCTGTCATGAGGCAATTTAAGTTCGCGTTGCCTATCGAAGGAGTGATAGCGACGGCTACTCACCTTTCCACTCTCAAGGACTACCAATTGCCCTGGCTCCACCCGATACACATCCTTGAATGAGGATTCCGGGCCTTTCAACGGCAACAGTGCCAGACGGTCGAGCATACGTATTTCGCACAATTCCCGGGGAACACCCGGCACGCAGAACAGCCCCTTGGGCAGGCTGGCAAACGCGAAAAAGCGCTCCTGGCGGTGCCAAAACAGCGGACGCTGTCCTAGCGGATCGCGAGCCAACCATAGACGCTGCCGCAACGGCTGCCAGAAGGCGAGCGCATAGGCACCATACATGTGCTCGACCGCCTCGGTGTCCCAACGCTGGCATGCCAGGAAGGCCAGATCGCTGTCAGCCAGGGGCGCGCTGTCGGCATGGGAGAGGCCAAGCTCCTCGGCCAGCTCCTCACGATTATCCAGTCGACCGTCGAACACCAATACACATGAGGCATCCGTGCCTACCAATGGCTGTCGGTCGAAACTGGCTTCCGGCGTCGTTCGCAGCAGGGTGTGCAACAACCCCGTTCCATCCTGCCGCCATTGATGCTGCGCATCCGGCCCATAAGGCGCAAAAACGGCCTGCATCCGATCCAGAGCGGCGCGATCCACGGGCTGTCGGTCAAGTCGAATGATACCGGCGATGGCACTCATGATATTCCTCTAGCGCAAGGCGCCATCCTGGGGCTGGGCTGATAACCAATCCAGCGCATCCTGCAGATAGCCGAAGCGAGCCATTACGTCTTGGTGATCCGTAACGATACGGCGGACCTGTTCGACGCTCAACGTGTCACGCCAGCCCCCGCACTCGCCACGCCGAAAGAACTGCCCGTTTGGTGCCTGGCGCTCCCTGAATCCGCTGCTGGCCTCCTGGGCGGACAATTCATGAAAGGAGCTTAAGGAGATCGCTCTCTTGATGCTCGCCGCGTCGCAAGGCAACCCCAAGAACCTGGCGGCACCGGCAAAGGTCTCCAGGGGAGTGTCATGCATGTCCTCGTAGCGAATTACGTGCATCGGGGCGCCTGTTGCATCGAGCCAGCTGAGCACATGCCCCGACCACGACAACAGCTTTTGCCGAACCTGACGACTGAGGCCACGAGAACCACTACAGAATGCCTTGTCAGGATCGCCCATTTGCCGAATCGCATCGTCCAGGCTGCAGCCCAGGTGATGGGCATATGAAGGAGCCACATCGAGCGGGTTTCTGATGATATAGAGGGTGCCCGACAGGTAGGCCGGATCGTTCAGGCCATCGATCACGCAGGCATCATGAATTTTGTAGTATGTGTCAGCTCCATTGATTGCAAGCCAGCGGTAAACGGCGGGGCGCAATTCATCAATCTCATCAGCAGGCAGGTCGGCGGTGTCGAACCCCAGTACGTCGTCCAGCAACTCCCGCTGACTGGCGATGCGGCCCTCGGTGAGTTGGTTGATCGAGTACGGATCGGACGAGTCGCTATTCAAATTACTCAGAAATACACGGAACCATGTATTTCCCGATTTGGGGTAAGAGGCTAGCCAGTAGAAGCCTGCCATGCTTCAGCCCCGCTCTTGCATATCGACAAGCATCGCCTCGATCAAACCATCCAGGTCAAAACCCGCGTTAGGTCGCAGGGCTTGCACCACGTGAGCGTCACCGGCCAGATCGCCGCAACGCTTGAGATGATCAGCGCCCCTGCCCATCCCCTCAACGAAGTGACGTCGATAGGTATTGTGCAGCAGCGGCATGAAACGTTGCATGCCCAAAGTAGGATGAAACTGCGGTCGCCCCACCGGTCCCTTGTCCAACTGGTAAATCCAGCGAACAGGCACCGGCTGAGGTTCGAACTGCGATCCCAGGGGATAATTGAACTTGCACACCCCCGGGCGTAATCGATGAAGACTGTCGGTATCCACGCCCAGTCGATCAGCCGAATCGCGCCATAGCTTGATCCTGGGAAAACCAGGCAGCGCCCGGCCCGCAGCATCGATCGGCACCACATCGTCGGCGAGGATTGAATAGCCTCGCTTCAGAAACCCACCTGCCAGGGTGGACTTACCGACTCCCGATGCGCCGACGCACACCAGACACTGATCACCGATACGAATGGCATTGCCATGCAGGACCAGCAATCCACGCTGCGCCAGCAATGCACCAATAGCCGAGCCCAGCAGGAATAGGCGGACGCTGTCCTCATCCGCTCCAGGCTCGACCTGAATGACGATGCTGCTACCTTGCCGAATCAGAAAACGGCCAACTTTCGGTACGCCCAGCCACAGCTCGTCACTGGTACACCAGGTATAAGGGCCAATTTGCCGACGGCCGCCATCTGCACCGTTTCCGACATCCCCCATGCGAATCACGACATCGGGTCTATCGGTACACTGCGCCCCCAGGAGCTCAGGGAGAGCGAGCTCGCTGTCGATCAGGAGCTGATAAGTCCAATACTGTTGCGAAACTGCCATATCGAGACTACATGCGAAAGGAGAAGCACTCGGAACATCTTCACTTGCGGGCCGAGCACTTGATACCGCTGGATTGACACGAGCACTGCGACCGCAATGCGGCATGCAACCTGTGCGGGCAAACCAGCCCCGTAATTGAGTCGCGAGACTACCAGCTCTCCAATCCTGAATGCATCCCGATTTCCACTCTTCACCCTCCTGCAAATACCTGCCCGTGAACACCGAATGGGAATTTCCCTGCTAGGCGATTTCGCGTAAAACGGGTATACGACGATCTCCCATGTCGAGGTAGCCATGACACAGCAAAAAGACACTGCCGCATCAAGTGCCGACGGCACCACTAGTGCAGGACTTACTACTGGCAAGCAGCCTTATGTCGCGCCAAGCCTGGAGCTACTGGACATAGAGGCCACACGCAATGGTCCAGGAGTTGCGCCTGATAGTGGTGGCATCGACTTCTCCTGACCTGCCCCCCGACTGCAGTACCACACTGAACTTGGCAGCGGCCGCTTACCGAGCAGGACGACATCGCTATAAATTCCCCTGCCCTGCGATTTCGCGTAAAACGAGGGCGCTTGCATTCCACGTCATCATGAGAGGCACTACCCCATGAATCATCAGAAAGCCGCTATCGAAACCGACTGCATCAATGCCGCCAGCAATATGGGTATCTCGAGTGCCAAAAAGGCCTATGTCGCCCCCAGTGTCGAGGTGCTGAATACTGATGACACGGAATCTGGCCCCGCAGGTATCTACGACGGAGCCACGTTCTCCTGAGTGCTTTTTCTGCCACTGCCACTTAAATGCGCAGCATCTATACCCCGTACAAGCCCCAGTTGGTGACTGTGGCTTTGCGGGTGCATTTCAAGAACAATGTCCTGCCCGACTGTTTTCAGCCTGTAGATCAAGCCCGGCGTACATGGCATTCGCAAATCCCGGAGCAAATGAAACGCTAGTGCTTCGCCAGCGATCATCTCCAGGAGCTCTATTCAGCGACGCACTCGAACATGTTGGGAGCATCTATCAGCGCTCCTGCCTGTAAGCTCGGCAGTTGGCTTTGCACTCAATCTCACCCCAAGGGGGCTCATCATGGAACAGCAGAAAACCACTACCAAAACCGATTGCCTCATTGTCGACGATGACAAGAGCATGACGAACACCAAGAAACCCTATGAGCCCCCTCGTGTCGAGTCTCTGAGCACCGATGCTACGGAAGCAGGGGCCGCTGGCGTCTCGGACGCTGGAATCTTTTCCTGAGTGCATGGGCCCTACACCTCAGCGGTTGCTGCCTTCGACATAGCGGATGTACTGCGCGGCGGCCATGCCGCGCAGTAGCTTCAACCGATGGCTGTTGATGACGCTGGCCTTTTCCCAGCCACTTTCAGGCCAGTTGTCCAGCAGCTCACGCAGCCCCTCCACATCGAGCATCTGCGCCACGCGAGGATGCTTCGCCAGCTGCTGTAGCTCCTCCCGCAACCGCGGCAGCTCCCGAGCGATACCCTCGTACCAATCCGCGCCCTGGTAGCCCTTGCTGGTGACGGCGGTAATCTCCGCGGGCAAGATATCGGCCATCATCCGACGCAATAGCCAGCGTGTTTCCCCATTACGCAGGTATTGGCTGTCCGGGACGGACAGACAAAACTCCATCAGGCGCAGGTCGCAAGTCGGATCACGCAACTCGAGCCCATACAGGTTCGCGTTCAAGAAGTACTCGCCGAGGTCTACCCGCTCTATCACGGCAATACGCATCTTCCGGCCATCGTGCCAGGGCTGATAACTAAGGTCCCAGCCACTCCTTCGGACGCGTTCAGCCAACTCATCCCGCCCGAGCCAATCGGCACGAATCGCCGAGTAATCCGTCAGCGACGCATAGCGATTGAGACGGCTAGCCAGCCAACGCCACAAGGACCTGGGCAGCGAAGGCACGATCGATTTTCCAATCAGTGCCAATCTGCTTCTGCGGTGAGTAACCCGATACGCGCAGAGCTCTCTCCACCAACTACGCCAGCAGCCACGCCGAAACAGCGCCGCCAGATAGGTTTCACCCGTATAGGAAATGCTCATGTTGCCGAGTTGCCCGGCAAGCAAGACCTTGCAGCCATGCGCCTGCGCCCGACGGTAGATCGCGTTCAACCAGATTATGTTACCGGGAGCCTGGGTGATGGAATCCGCAGCCTCGATACCCGCCAGCTGTTCGTCCGCAAAAGAAGCGTCTCCCGCTCCGCTGCGCACCACCTCATGGTCGATGTTCGGAAAGCGTGCCGCCAACGCCTTGGCTCCTGCACTCTCATCCCCATGCCGCCCCTTGGGTACGGGCCCGTCAAAGCCCTCTCGCGGAGCAGACGTGAAGGCATTGAGGCGTTGATCGCACTGGCTCAGTTGGCGTGCTGCCAGCGCTGTTACGGTCGAGCTGTCGAAACCGGAGCTCAACTGTGCAGCGATCGGCCCGGAGGAGCGCACGCAGTTGGCAATGGCACGTTGCAGATGCCCCTGAAAGGCTTCCAGATAATCACTGTCGTGGGGCAGTTTCAACTCGCACAGCGCATCGAAGTGATGGTAGCGCCTGCCGCTCACCTGCCCGCCCTCGAGGATCAGCAACTGCCCGGGCTCCACCCGGAACACATCCTTGAAATAGGACTCAGGGCCTTTCTGCGGTAGTAACGCCAAATAGTCGAGCATGCGCGCTTCGCACAACTCCCTGGGCACACCCGGCACACAGAACAGCGCTTTAGGCAGGCTGGCAAAAGCAAAGAATCGGTCTTGGCGATGCCAGAACAGGGGACGCTGCCCCAAGGGATCGCGAGCCAGCCAAAGACGCTGGCGCAACGGCTGCCAGACGGTCAGCGCGTAGGCGCCGTAGATATGGTCGACGGCCTGCGTATCCCAGCGCTGGCACGCAAGCCCGACCAGCTCACTGTCCGCCAGGTGTGCACTGGCAGCATGGGGTAGGCCAAGCTCCTCGGCCAACTCCTCACGATTATCCAGCCGCCCGTCGAACACCAACACACATGCAGCATCAGTGGTAACCAATGGCTGCTGGTCGAAACTGTCCTCCGGCGTGATCCGTAGCAGCGTACGCATCAAACCCACCCCCTCGTGCCGCCACTGATGCTGCGCATCCGGCCCGTAAGGTTCGAGAACGGCCTGCATTCGATCCAGAGCGGCACGGTCCACAGGTTGTCGGTCGAGGCGAATAATGCCGGCGATTGCACTCATGATGTTCTCTTGCGCCCAGCGCTATCTTGGGTTTGCGGCGAATGGCCAATTCAGCACTCCAGGTGATAGGAGTCGCCCTCACCTACGGCTGGATGCGCAAAACTACTGGCTTGGCAGGTACTCCGCTAGCCTTTCAACCTGCGGCAGGCAATGACGAACCTGCCCCTCGGTTGCTCCCACGGACCAATCCAGCGCGTCAAACTCGTATCCATCTTGTTGTTCCGCCACCCTCTAGCGGAGGGAGCACCGCCCGGTAAGTATCAGGCCGCTATCGCCGATGTAACAGCCAACAAAAGCAGCTAGCGACCTCACCGCCCCCAATCTGGGGTACGGGGCATAGAACTCTTGCCCTCAATATTGAGGTGTCTATTCGCGGGACGCGTCAGAAGATCAGCCAAATGCTCGAACAGCACAGCACTGACCTGATCAACCCTTTTCAACACCAGAGCATGACGATAGTAACGCGTGATCCCCTGGCCGCTGCCTATGGCCACCAAGTGGATAGCACCCGCGGCAATCCGTGCGATGGTGTGGTGCAAATGATCTTCGAGATAGCCACGGCCGTTGGCGCTGGCCGTGGCCTCATCGAACGGTATGCCATCCGAAAAGACGATCAGAATCTTCCTTGGCTCGGGTTGCTTCGCCAGCCTTGACGCCGCCCACTCCAGCGCCTCGCCATCGATGTTATCCCCCTCCTCGACCAGAGGTGCCCGTATAAGCAGCTGACGGCAGCGCCGCCAGGGCACGCTAGCCGACTTGTACAAGGTGTGGCGCAAGGCATTGAGACGCCCCGGCGAGGCTGGACAACCTGCATCCTGCCAACACTTGAGCAAGGGGTTGTCCATTCCGAACCGAGTACCGAAGCCCAGTACCTCAGTGCGGACGCCACTCGCCTCAAGCGCTTCCACCGCCAGATCAACGGACTGAAGAGTCAACTCCCAAGGCAAGCCACGCATCGAGCCTGATTGATCCAACAGCAGGGTGACGCAAGCCTGTGGGATCACCTGCTCAGACGCCTGCCGAAAAACCAGATGGTTACCTGCAGTCACCATGGAGTGCAGACGCCGACGCTCCAGAACACCTTGCTCCTGCTCATCCCTCCAGCGCTGCACCTGCAAAACCCTCAAGCGCTGCTGCAGACGCCGCGCCAGACGGCGGACCTCGGCCTGCTGCCTGGACGAAACCTGACCCTGCGATGACTGACGAGTATCGGAATGCAACTGGCGCGCATCGAGACATTCGTCCCACTCACGCGAGAACACCCGATAAGGCTGCTCGCTACTCCCCCCCTCAACCACACGCGACGCTCCCTGCTCGATCAGCACCTCGCAGGCTGATTGCTCGTCCTGCGACTGCACCTGAAGCGAATCCGCCTTCGCCGCGAATGTCGACAGCAACCGAATCAACGGGCGCAACTGCTCGGCAAACAGCCGCGCGTCCTGCAGATATGGGCGGCAGTTGTGCAACGATGGCAACAGCATCATTTGCACCAGTTGCTCAGGCGCAGGGCCACGCAGCCTCTGCAACCAGCGGGGCCTGGATGGGACACTAATCGGCAGGCGGATTTCGATATCGGTGAGCGACTCTCCCGCCAGCGACCGTCGAGCACACCGATATAGGTGAGCAGGCAGCGCTGCTACCGGCGCCAGCATGTCCAGTTCGGACAGATTCATCCGCATGCCAGCAAGATGCCTTCCAGCCAGCGTTTCCACCCTTGCACGCTCAAACAGAACGAACCAAGGACGCTCGCTCGCAGCAAAGCTCTCCAACGTCGGCAAATGATGCCAGCGCATCCATGCCGCCTGCGCGTCGACCAGCGGCCGCTCTTGCGGGGAGGTAGCCTGTTGCTTTGCAGACTCGTGCGCGTAGGTCCGCTGCCAGGCGCTGGATACGCCAACACTGGCCTCAGCCACTTGGCATCAATTCCACGGAGAAACAACGCTGGTAGATTTCCGCAACCAGAGCCTTCTCAAGGCTATCGCAGCGATTGAAGAAGCTCAGACGGAAGGCGTGGCCCATGTCGCCGAGCAGTCGATAGTTCTCTCCCCACGTCTGCAAGGTTCGCAGCGATAACAAGGACGTAAGATCACCCTGATGGTGCGCACGACGGCACAGCTCGGCGAGATCAAGCATACCGCGAAGCTCTTCGGCATCGAGCTGAGGGACCCGAGCATGGATGATCGCCCCCTCCTGCTCTCTCGGCAGATAGCCCAGTTCAGCGACCACACTCCACCTGTCCAACTGGGCCTGGTTCAGCACCTGAATACCGGCATAAATGCCCGACACATCCCCAAGACCTGCAGTATTGGCAGTGGCGAATAGGCGAAATGCCGGATGAGGAGTGATGACACGGTTCTGATCGAGCAGAGTCAAACGGCCATCGGCCTCAAGAAGACGCTGGATGACGAACATGACCTCGGGGCGGCCCGCATCATACTCGTCAAGCACCAGGGCAATCGGCCTCTCCATAGCCCAGACCAGAAGGCCGGGAACAAACTCGGTTACTTGCTTGCCGTCGCGTAGCACTACCATATCGCGGCCGATGAGATCCCCGCGGCTGATATGCCCATCCAGATTGATTCGCATGCAGGGCCAGTTGAGGCGCGCTGCCACTTGCTCGATATGAGAGGACTTGCCGCTGCCATGCGGACCATGGAGATAAACCCGACGATTGTGGGCAAAGCCCAGAAGGACAGCGCGGCATACATCGGGAACGAAACGGAAATCGGGGTCCAGTTGCGGTACATGCTCCTGAGTGCAGGTAAATGCCGGAACGGGCCAAGGCAGGTCGACGCCAAACGCGCCCATGCTATTGATCTGCCCGTCTGGAACGGACAGCTTGTACATATCATCCATTGCTAAATCCGTCTGAAGCCATTGTGCCGAGTACTGACCTATCACCGTAAGAGCGGCCGAGGCTCAGCCAGCCACCTTGAAGCAACGACGACCGGAAACGACAACGTTGCGCGACGAGGCATGTAGCCACGGCCACCTCCGACCGGGATAGTATCCTGCCGCTACGTAAAATGCCTCCGCGGCAGAGGCTGCCAACTGAAAGCGCATGTGGTGAGAGGAATACGATGGAACAAGGCAAGCGGCTACTTCCGCCTTACCAGATCATCAACGATTTCCTGGCTGATGATTTGGTCGATGAGCTACTGGAGCACGCCGCAAGGCACAAGGAGGAGTTTCAGGCGGCCGGTATTCGTGACGGATACGACCCAAGCCTTCGAGTGTCGCAAAAGCTGTATTTCAACACCCCGATCAGGCAGAAACTTCAGGACAAGATCCACCCGCTAGCCAAGAGCTTCATAAGCGCATTAGGGGTGAGTACATTCGAACCTGATGGCGTAGAACTGGAACTGGTTGCTCATGGTGATGGAGCCTTCTACTCCCGTCACATCGATACCTTTACCGGACAGACAAAAGATGCGACTTCTGAACGTCAGCGCCTGATCAGCGCCGTTTTATATCTGCACCGCTCTCCGAAAGCATTTTCAGGGGGCGCACTGCGCCTCTACGCTTTGGGAGGCACCGACACCGCCAACGACTTCATCGACATTGAACCCCGGCACAATTCCTTGGTTGTCTTCCCCTCATGGGCACCTCACTCGGTCGAGCGAGTCTCATGCCCTTCAAATGACTTCATGGACTCACGATTCGCGATCAATGCTTGGTTGTGGCGCAAGAAACCAGGGGCGAGTTGATCCTTTCAATCCGTAGCCACACTTGCAGCCACTTCATCTGCGCAACCTGCCTTGGGGAGGCAGAGGAAGCCGGCAAAGTATCGAGACTCGTTCCGGATCATTTCGGAACGCCAGCACTTGCGCTGACAGAACATCAACTAAAAAAGATCGCCACCTGAAAGAATAAAGCCCCGACTAATCAGGGCTTTAAAAGATGGCGGAGGCGGTGAGATTCGAACTCACGGATAGTTGCCCATCGACGGTTTTCAAGACCGTTGCCTTAAACCACTCGGCCACACCTCCGCATTCGCGGGCCGCCATACTACCCGAACGCAACACACTGTCAAACTCTCGTAATGGGCAGACTCGATGGAGCTGTTATGATCCGGGCTATCCGTCGCGGACCGTTCACGCCCCTAGGAGGGAAGCCATGCACGAACAAGACTACGCACTCGCCCACGCGCAGGCGGACCAGCTGGAAACCAGCAAGGTTCTGCGCAACACTTATGGCCTGCTGGCCATGACCCTGGTGTTCAGCGCGCTCTGCGCCTTCTTCAGCGCCCAACTGAATCTGCCGCACCCCGGCTTCATCGTTACCCTGGTCGGCTTCTACGGCCTGTTCTTCCTCACCGCCAAACTGCGTAACAGCGGCTGGGGCCTGCTCACCATCTTCGCCCTGACCGGCTTCATGGGCTACGTACTGGGCCCGATCCTCAACATGTACCTGGGTATGGCCAACGGCGGCGAGCTGATTGCCAGCGCTCTGGGCATGACCGCCCTGGTGTTCTTCGGCCTGTCCGCCTACGTGCTGACCACCCGCAAGGACATGAGCTTCCTCGGTGGTTTCATCACTGCCGGCTTCTTCGTCCTGCTGGGCGCCATGATCGCGGGCTTCTTCTTCCAGATCAGCGGCCTGCAACTGGCTATCAGCGCCGGCTTCGTGCTGTTCTCGTCGGCCTGCATCCTGTTCCAGACCAGCGCCATCATCCATGGCGGCGAACGCAACTACGTGATGGCCACCATCAGCCTGTACGTATCGATCTACAACCTGTTCATCAGCCTGCTGCAGATCTTCGGCATCATGGGCAGCGACGACTGATTCGTCGCACCGTTGAACGAGCCCGCTTCGGCGGGCTTTTTCATGCCTCGGCGTTTATCATGGCAGCATTGCAACGGCCGCAGACCCGCCATGAAGTTCGCCATCGCCCTGTTCGCCCCCGCCCACGCCCCTTCCTCGCGCCGCGCCCTGCGCTTTGCCCAGGCAGCGCTGGATGGCGGCCACGAGATCGTTCGCCTGTTCTTCTATCAGGACGGCGTGCACAGCGCCTCCAGCAACACAGTGAGCCCGCAGGACGAGCTCGACCTGGCCGGTGAATGGCACGGTTTCGTCCAGCAACACAGTCTCGATGCCGTGGTCTGTATCGCCGCCGCTCTGCGCCGTGGCGTGCTCAATAGCGAAGAAGCGCAGCGCTACGGCAAACCGGCCGCCAACCTGGATAAACCCTGGGAACTGTCCGGCCTCGGCCAGCTGCATGAAGCAGCGCAGATGGCGGACCGCCTGGTCTGTTTCGGAGGCCAGTCATGAAGTCGATGCTTATCATCAGTCGCCAGGCACCCTGGGCCGGCCCCGGCGCCCGCGAAGCGCTGGATATTGCCCTGGCCGGCGGCGCCTTCGATCTGCCGCTGGGCCTGCTGTTTCTCGACGATGGCGTGTTCCAGCTGGTCCCCGGCCAGCAGGCCAGCGCGCTGCAACAGAAGGACCTGACCGCCAACCTGCAGGCCCTGCCGCTGTTTGGCGTGGAGGAGCTGTTCGTCTCCGCCCGTAGCCTGGTCGAGCGCGGCTTGGGCGATTCCCAGCTGGCCCTGCCTGCCGAGAAGCTCGACGATGCCGCCCTCACCCAGCTGCTCGACCGTTTCGACCAGGTGGTAACTATCTGATGGCCACGCTGCATCTGCTCTCTCACTCGCCCTTCAGTGACAGCCGCCTGGCCAGCTGCCTGCGCCTGCTCGGCCCCGACGACGGCGTGCTGCTGAGCGGCGACGCGGTCTACGCCCTGCAGCCTGGCACCGCCCAGTTGCAGGCCCTGGAGCTGATGCCCGCCGGCATCGCCTTGTACGCCCTCGACGAGGACCTGCAAGCCCGCGCGCTTAACGTACCGGCCCGCGCCCAGGCCATCGACTATCCAGCCTTCGTCAAGCTCTGCGGCCGCTACGCCAAGGTCAACAGCTGGCTATGAGCACGCTGTCGATCGAGGGGCGCGAGATTGCCCTGGACAAGGACGGCTTCCTCGTCGAGCTCAGTGACTGGTCGCAGGCCACCGCCGAAGCCCTGGCCGCTCGCGAAGAGCTGCAGCTGTCCTCCGAGCACTGGGAAATCCTCGAGCTGCTGCGCGCCTTCTACGCCGAATTCCAGCTGTCGCCGGCTACCCGTCCGTTGATCAAGTACGTGGCCCTCAAGCTGGGCCCGGACAAGGGCAACAGCCTGCACCTCAACCGCCTGTTCAAGGGCACCCCCGCCAAACTCGCCGCCAAGCTTGCCGGCCTGCCCAAACCTACGAATTGCCTATGAACCTCGTCGCCCCGCCGGAACACCCCTTCGCCCAGTTCGTGCGCATCCTCGGCAAGGGCAAGCGCGGCGCGCGCAGCATGACTCGCGAGGAGGCTCGTGAGGCCATGGGCATGATGCTCGACGGCAAGGTCGAAGACACCCAGCTGGGCGCCTTCCTCATGCTGCTACGGCACAAGGAAGAAAGCTCCGAGGAGCTGGCCGGCTTCACCGAGGCCATCCGCGCACGCCTGGATGCACCGCAGATCGCCGTGGACATCGACTGGCCGACCTACGCCGGCAAGAAGCGTCACCTGCCCTGGTTCCTGCTGGCGATCAAGGCGCTGGCCAGCAGCGGCCTGCGCATCCTGATCCACGGCGGCGGAGCTCATACCGCCGGGCGCCTGTACAGCGAGCAGTTGCTGCAGACGCTGGAGATTCCACTGTGCTCCAACTGGAACGAAGTCGGCGCAGCGCTGGATCGCCACAACCTGGCCTTCACCCCGCTGGGCGCCTGGGCGCCGCAGCTGCAGCGGATGATAGACCTGCGCAACACCCTGGGCCTGCGCTCGCCGATCCACTCGCTGGCGCGCATACTCAACCCGCTGGGTGCACGGGTCGGCCTGCAGAGCATCTTCCACCCCGGCTACCAGGCGGTGCACCGCGAGGCCAGCCAACTGCTCGGCGACCACGCCATCGTGGTCAAGGGCGAAGGCGGCGAGATCGAGGTCAACCCGGACGGCACCTGCCACCTGTACGGCACCGAGAACGGCGAGAACTGGGACGAAGAGTGGCCCGCCCTCTCCGCCCAACGCCACGTCAAGCCGGATAGCCTGGAGCCGCAGCAGCTGCTGGCCTTCTGGCGCGGCGAGCTTAGCGACAGTTACGGCGAGCTGGCGGTGCTCAGCAGCATGGCCCTGGCGCTGCGTGGGCTAGGCCTGGACCGCGAGACAGCCTTCGCCGAGGCCCGCCAACGCTGGGATGCGCGCCACCAATCGATCTGATCGATAGTTGCAACCCTGATTTTGCGCTTTTTCATCGAACACAAATCCATAGACTGGGCTCCAACAGTTATCTGCAAAGGGAGCCCGCCATGGGACAGCTCATCGAAGGCCGCTGGCACGACCAGTGGTACGACACCAGCAAGGACGGCCGCTTCCAGCGTGAGAACGCCCAGCGCCGCAACTGGATCACCGCCGACGGCGCGCCCGGCCCGAGTGGCGAAGGCGGCTTCCGCGCCGAAGCCGGCCGCTACCATCTCTACGTTTCCCTGGCCTGCCCCTGGGCCCACCGCACGCTGATCTACCGCCAGCTCAAGGGCCTGGACGGGCTGATCGACGTCTCGGTGGTCAGCTGGCTGATGCGCGAGCAGGGCTGGACCTTCGATGCCGAGACCGGCTCTAGCGGCGATGCCCTGGACGGCCTGCACTTCCTGCACCAGCGCTACACCCTCGATGATCCGCGCTATACCGGCCGGGTCACCGTGCCTCTGCTGTGGGACAAGCAGCAACAGCGCATCGTCAGCAACGAGTCGGCGGAGATCATCCGCATGTTCAACTCGGCCTTCGACGGCATCACCGGCAACGATCTGGACCTCTATCCAGAAGCGCTGCGCGGCGAGATCGACGCACTCAACGCACGTATCTACCCGGCGGTGAACAACGGCGTGTACCGCGCCGGCTTCGCCACTACCCAGCAAGCCTATGAAGAGGCCTTCGGCACGCTGTTCGATGAGCTGGAGCACCTGGAGCAACTACTGGGTAAGCGACGCTACCTGGCCGGCGAACACCTGACCGAGGCCGATATCCGCCTGTTCACCACGCTGATCCGCTTCGACGCGGTCTATCACGGCCACTTCAAGTGCAATCTGCGGCGCCTGGCGGACTATCCCAACCTGAGCGGCTGGCTGCGCGAGCTGTACCAGCTGCCGGGCGTGGCGCAGACCGTGGACTTCCAGCACATCAAGCACCACTACTACGCCAGCCACCGCACCATCAACCCGACCGGTGTCGTGCCGCTGGGCCCGCAGCAGAGCTTCGCCGGCGCCCACGGCCGCGAACACCTGAGCGGCCAGGGCATCGCCCGCAAGGCGCGCTGAGACTCAGGCCTGGTCGAACCAGGCCAGCTTCTCGCGCAGGGTGACCACTTCGCCGACGATCACCAGGGTCGGCGCATGCACCTCGTGCTCGGCCACCAGCTGCGGCAGATTGGCCAGGGTGCCGGTGAACACCCGCTGGTTCTGCGTGGTGCCTTGTTGCACCAGAGCTGCCGGTGTGTCGGCGGCGCGGCCATGGGCGATCAGCTCCTGGCAAATGCTCGGCAGGCCGACCAGGCCCATGTAGAACACCAGGGTCTGGCCCGGCGCCACCAGGTCGGCCCAAGGGAGGTCGGTGCTGCCGTCCTTGAGGTGACCGGTAACGAAGCGCACCGACTGAGCATGGTCGCGGTGCGTCAGCGGGATACCGGCATAGGCCGCACAACCCGAAGCCGCAGTGATGCCCGGCACCACCTGGAACTGGATGCCCTCGGCCGCCAGCTGCTCGATCTCCTCACCACCACGACCGAAGATAAACGGGTCACCGCCCTTCAGGCGCAGCACGCGCTTGCCCTGCTTGGCCAGGTCGACCAGCAGTTGATTGATTTCGTCCTGCGGTACCGCGTGTTCGGAGCGGCGCTTACCAACGTAGACCCGCTCGGCGTCGCGACGGCACAACTCGATGATCGCCGGTGCTACCAGGCGGTCGTAGAGCACCACGTCGGCCTGCTGCATCAGGCGCAGGGCGCGGAAGGTCAGCAGGTCAGGATCGCCTGGGCCGGCACCGACCAGATACACCTCGCCCAGAGCGCGCGGCGCGGCGCCGGCGACCTTTTCCTCCAGCAGGCGATCGGCCTCGGCCAGCTTGCCGGCGAACACGCTCTCGGCGATCTGCCCCTGGAACACGTCCTCCCAGAACACCCGGCGCTGCTGCACGTCGGGGAACAGTTGCTTGACCCGCTCGCGGAATTTCTTCGCCAGACCGGCCAGCTGGCCGTAAGTGGCGGGAATCCAGGTCTCGATCTTGGCGCGGATCAGCCGCGCCAGCACCGGCGCATCGCCACCGCTGGTCACCGCCACGATCAGCGGCGAGCGATCGACGATAGCCGGGAAAATCACGCTGCACAGGGCCGGGGCGTCCACCACGTTGACCGGAATACCCAGCGCCTGAGCCTCGGCCGAGATGCGCGCATTGAGCGGCTCATCGTCGGTGGCGGCGATTACCAGGGCCACGCCCTGTAGATCCGCCGACTCATAGCCGCGCAGGAGCACACCCTCCTCGCCAGCCAGTTCACGCAGCTCGCCACGCACCTCCGGCGCCACCACGCGCAGCCGCCCACCCGCATCGCTGAGCAGGCGCGCCTTGCGCAGCGCCACCTCGCCGCCGCCAACGACCAGCACGGTGCGACCCTGAAGTTTGTGGAACAGCGGAAGGAAATCCATGACTCAATCTCACCAGAGGTAAAAAAACGGGGTGGCCATCGCCACCCCGCTATTGTGCGCTTGCTATCGACTCAGCCGATAACTTCGATGCCGCCCATGTAGGGTTTCAGCACTTCCGGCACGCGGATGCTGCCATCGGCCTGCTGGTAGTTCTCCAGCACCGCCACCAGGGTGCGCCCCACCGCCAGGCCGGAACCGTTGAGGGTGTGCACCAGCTCCGGCTTGCCGGTTTCCGGATTGCGGAAGCGCGCCTGCATGCGACGGGCCTGGAAGTCGCCGCAGTTGGAGCAGGAGGAAATCTCGCGATACTTGTCCTGGCTTGGCACCCAGACTTCCAGGTCGTAGGTCTTCACGGCGCTGAAGCCCATGTCGCCGGTGCACAGCGCCAGCTTGCGGTACGGCAGCTCGAGCAGCTGCAGCACGCGCTCGGCATTGCCGGTCATGCCCTCCAGGGCCTCGAAGGAGGTGGCCGGGTCGACGATCTGCACCATCTCGACCTTGTCGAACTGGTGCTGGCGGATCATGCCGCGGGTGTCGCGACCGGAGGCACCGGCTTCGCTGCGGAAGCACGGGGTGTGGGCGACGAACTTCAGCGGCAGCTGCTTGGCATCGAGGATCTCGCCGGAGACGATGTTGGTCAGGGAGACCTCGGCGGTCGGGATCAGGTAGAAGTCTGCCTCGCCTTCGCGGGTGATCTTGAACAGGTCCTCCTCGAACTTCGGCAGCTGACCGGTGCCCTGCAGGGCCGGGGCCTGTACCAGGTACGGGGTGTAGGCCTCCTCGTAGCCGTGCTCGCCGGTGTGCAGATTGATCATGAACTGGGCCAGAGCGCGGTGCAGGCGGGCAATGGGGCCGAGCAGCAGTGCGAAACGCGCGCCGGAGAGCTTGGCGGCAGTCTCGAAGTCCAGCCAGCCGTGCTGCTCGCCGAGGGCGACGTGGTCCTTGATCTCGAAATCGAAGCTACGCGGAGTGCCCCAGCGCGCCACTTCAACGTTGCCGTCTTCGTCGGCACCGACCGGCACGGACTCGTGCGGCAGGTTGGGGATGTTCAGCAGCAGGTTGTCCAGCTCGGTCTGGATGGTGTCCAGCTCGCGCTTGCCCTCTTCCAGGTCGCTGCCCATCTTGTCGACTTCCGCCAGCAGCGGCGCGATGTCCTCGCCACGCGCCTTGGCCTGGCCGATGGACTTGGAACGGGCATTACGCTCGGCCTGCAGCTGTTCGGTGCGCATCTGCACCGACTTGCGCTGGGACTCGAGCGCTTCGAAGCGCGCCACGTCCAGTTGGAAGCCACGGGTTGCCAGGCGATCCGCAATTTCCTGCAGTTGGGTACGGACCAGTTTGGAATCGAGCATGGGAGGTTCTCGTTCAGAGCTTGGTTAATGTCAGGCCGGCCCAGGTGGCGAGCAGGCCGCCCAATACGCTGGCGGCCGCATAGCCGATGGCCATGGGTGCCTGACCGTTTTCCAGCAGGCGCAGCGTGTCGAGCGAAAAGGATGAAAAAGTAGTCAGGCCGCCGAGGAAGCCGACCATCAGCCCCGCGCGCAGCGCTTCCGGTACTTCCGGACGCATCACGAACAGGCCATACAGATAGCCGATCAGCAGGCAACCGACCAGGTTGACCGCCAGGGTAGCGCCGTAGAAATGCTGGGGAAAGTGGCTGGTGACCCAGTTGCCCGTGGCATAACGCACCAGGGTGCCGATCATGCCGCCCAGCGCGACGGCGAATACCACACCGATCATGGCTTGCGTCTCCGTCGTGGGCTGGCGGCATCCAGGCTGGCCAGATGGGCCAGCTTGTCGCGAATCTTCAGCTCGAGGCCACGCGGCACCGGCTCGTAATAACGGCGCGGCTCCAGCTCCTCGGGGAAATAGTCCTCGCCGGCAGCGTAGGCATCCGGCTCGTCGTGGGCGTAGCGGTATTCCTCGCCATAGCCCAGCTGTTTCATCAGCTTGGTCGGCGCGTTGCGCAGGTGCAGCGGTACCTCCAGCGAACCGAACTCGGCCGCCTCGCGCAGGGCCGCCTTGAAGCCCATGTACACCGCGTTGCTCTTCGGCGCGCAGGCCAGATAGACAATGGCCTGCGCCACCGCCAGCTCGCCCTCGGGGCTGCCGAGGCGCTCCTGCACGTCCCAGGCGTTGAGGCACAGGGTCAGCGCGCGCGGGTCGGCGTTGCCGATGTCCTCGCTGGCCATGCGCACCACGCGCCGAGCCAGGTACAGCGGGTCGCAGCCGCCGTCGATCATGCGCGCGTACCAGTACAGCGCGGCATCCGGATTGGAGCCGCGCACCGACTTGTGCAGCGCGGAAATCTGGTCGTAGAAGGCCTCGCCACCCTTGTCGAAGCGGCGACGGCTGTCACCCAGCAGGTTGTGCAGCAGCTCGGGGCCCATCTCGCCGCCGTCCTCGGCCAGGTCAGCGGCGTTCTCCAGCAGGTTGAGCAGGCGCCGGCCATCGCCATCGGCGGCGGCCAGCAGGATCTGGAAGCTCTCCTCGGGCAGCGACAGGTTGCGCTTGCCAAGGCCCTTGTCCTCGCCCAGCGCGCGCGCCACCAACTTGCGCATCGCCGCCTCGTCCAGGCTCTTCAGCACATAGACGCGGGCGCGCGACAGCAGCGCGTTGTTCAGCTCGAAAGAAGGATTTTCCGTCGTCGCGCCGATAAAGATCAGCGTGCCGTCTTCGACATAGGGCAGGAAGGCGTCCTGCTGGCTCTTGTTGAAGCGGTGCACCTCGTCGACGAACAGGATAGTGCGACGGCCGTACTGGGCGGCCTGCTGCTTGGCCACCTCCACCGACTGGCGGATTTCCTTCACCCCGGACAATACAGCGGAAATCGTCTCGAAATGTGCCTCGGAAACCTGGGCCAGCAGCTTGGCCAGCGTGGTCTTGCCAACCCCGGGCGGGCCCCAGAAGATCATCGAGTGCAGCGCACCCTGCTCCAGCGCCTCGCGCAGCGGTTTGCCCTGCCCCAGCACGTGCTCCTGGCCGACGTATTCGTCCAGGCTGGTGGCGCGCAGACGCGCAGCCAGAGGCTGGGCGACGGGCGCGGCACGGAACAGGTCCACCGAGACTCCTTATTCCTGGATGACGTCGGCGCCTTCCGGCACCTGGAAGTCGAACTGCGCGGCATCCAGCTTCTCGTTCAGCTTCACGCCGAGGAACAGGATGTTGGTGCGCTGGCCGATGCTGTCGATCAGCTGCATGTCGTTGATCACGCCCTTGCGGAACGACAGGCGCAGGTTGTCGAACAGACTGTCCTTGGCCTTGGGCTTGAGGATGAAGTCGACCACGTCGCCGCCTTCCTTGTAGGTGATCTCGAAGTTCTCGCGGATCTTCGACACGTCACCGGACAGCAGCAGCGCCGGGGTGTGGGTCAGGCGCTGGTCGAGGGTCTGGATGGTCACCTGCATCAGGTCCGGATCGTACAGCCAGACCTTCTGGCCGTTGGACACCAGCAGCTGCTCCTGCGGCGCGTCGGTGTGCCAGCGGAACAGGCCAGGACGCTTGAGTGCCATCTGCCCGGAGGTTTCCTGCAGCTGGGTACCCGAGCCATCGAGGGTCAGCTGGGAGAAACGCCCGGTCAGGGTCTGGGCCTGGTCGAGCAGGCCGGTCAGGCGCTTGACCGCGGCCTCGTCGTCGGCATGGGCAAGAACGGGACTGCAGGCCAGCGCGGCCAGCAGCAACATGCGAATCAGGCGCATGGAAATCCTCTTTGTCAGTCTCGGGACGGCCCCGGCGCTATGACCTCGCGCGAGCCGTTGGTGTTCATTGGGGTCACGACACCGGCCATTTCCATGGCCTCGATCATGCGCGCAGCGCGGTTGTAGCCGATCTTCAGCTTGCGCTGCACCGCGGAAATGGAGGCGCGACGGCTTTCCAGCACGAAGTTGACTGCCTCGTCGTACAGCGGGTCTTCCTCGCTGCCCTCGCCGCCTTCGCCACCGCCACTGCTGCCGTCGAAGCCGCTGCCAGCTTCTTCGACGCCAGCCAGAATGTCTTCGATGTAGTCCGGCGCGCCGCGCTGTTTCCAGGCCTCGACCACACGGTGCACCTCGTCGTCGGAGACGAAAGCGCCATGCACGCGAATCGGCAGGCCAGTGCCCGGCGGCAGGTAGAGCATGTCACCGTGGCCCAGCAGCTGTTCGGCGCCGCCCTGATCGAGGATGGTACGAGAGTCGATCTTGCTCGATACCTGGAAGGCCATCCGGGTCGGGATGTTGGCCTTGATCAGGCCGGTGATCACGTCCACCGAGGGGCGCTGGGTCGCGAGGATCAGGTGGATACCGGCGGCCCGCGCCTTCTGCGCGATACGCGCGATCAGTTCTTCGACCTTCTTGCCGACGATCATCATCATGTCGGCGAATTCGTCGACCACCACCACGATGGTCGGCAGGGTCTTCAGCAGCGGCGCCTCGTCTTCCATCGACTGGCGTTTGTACAGCGGGTCGGACAGCGGCGTACCGGCTTCCTCGGCGTCCTTCACCTTGCGGTTGAAGCCGGCCAGGTTACGTACGCCCATGGCCGCCATCAGCTTGTAGCGACGCTCCATCTCGGCCACCGACCAGCGCAGGGCGTTGGCAGCCTCCTTCATGTCGGTCACTACCGGGCACAGCAGGTGCGGGATGCCTTCGTAGATCGACAGTTCGAGCATTTTCGGGTCGATCATGATCATCCGCGCGTCTTCCGGGCCGGATTTGAACAGGATCGACAGGATCATGGCGTTGACGCCCACCGACTTACCGGAGCCGGTGGTACCGGCCACCAACAGATGCGGCATCTTGGCCAGGTCGGTGATCACCGGCTTGCCGCCGATATCGTGGCCCAGTGCCAGGGTGACAGGCGACTTGGCGTCGTCGTATTCCGGCGAGGACAGCACCTCGGAGAAGCGCACAATCTGGCGATCCTCGTTGGGAATCTCGATACCGACGGTGGTCTTGCCCGGGATGACCTCGACCACCCGCACGCTGATCACTGCCAGCGAGCGCGCCAGGTCCTTGGCCAGGTTGGAAATGCGGCTGACCTTGACGCCGATACCCGGCTGAATCTCGAAACGGGTGATCACCGGGCCCGGGTGCACGGACTCGACCACCACTTCGACGCCGAACTCCTTGAGCTTGATCTCCAGCAGGCGTGACATGGCCTCCAGGGATTCGGGCGAGAAGCTCTTTTGTTTCTTCTCCGCTACGTCGAGGATGGATATCGGAGGCAGCGTGCCGGCGACGGCTGAATCTTCGAACAGGGAAACCTGTTTCTCCTTCAGCACCCGCTTGCTCGGCTCGGTGGCCTTGGGCGGTGGCGGCGGCGCGATGACCGGCGCAACGCGAGTCTCACGCTCGACCATGTGCTTGGCCAGGGTCTCCTCGCGCTCGATCAGACGCTCCTTGACCTTGGCCTGCTCGCGGCGATCCAGCGCTACTGGCGCGGCCACCTCGGCGACGCGCTCGTCCACCTCCCGCAGTTGGGCAACCAGTTGCTTGCGCTGCAGTCGGGCCTCCCACCAGCGGGTGATAAGGCTATGCACCAGCTCGATCAGGTCGAGAGTGATCTTGCCGGTCAGGTCCATCAGTTTGAACCAGGAAAGGTCGGTGAAAGCGGTCAGACCAAACAGGAACAGCGCCAGGAACAGCAGCGTACTACCTTGCACATTGAGGGCATCCCGGGCCAGTTGACCCAGGCTTTCACCCAGAGCGCCTCCCGCCGAGGCTGGCAACGATGGCGCGGATTCGAACTGGATATGAGCCAGCCCGGCGCCAGCCAGGACCAGGAAGACCAAGCCGATGAGCCGCCAAGAGAACATCCAGCCATTCCACTGCCAAGGCTGGTGGCGATTACGAAATATCTGCCAGGTCTTTATCGCCAGCAGTAGGGGAAAGAGATAGGCGAAATAGCCCAAGGCCATGAACAAGATGTCGGAAAGCCAGGCTCCGGCACGACCTGCGGCATTCTGCACTTGCTGGGAACTACTGGTATGACTCCAGCCCGGATCGTTCTGGTCGTAGGTCAGCAGAGCCATCCACAGGATCAGGCAGAGCGCGCCGAGCGCGATCAGAGCGCCCTCCTTGAGACGGTAGTGCAATTGCTGACGCCAGGCCGGAGCCTGGGCTGCTGTGCTGGAATTCTTCAAAACGCTGTCATTCCTGCGCGCGGGGCGCGACTGACGATCGGTGGAACACGCAAAGAGGCGACCATTGTACAAATTTACAGGTATCGCGCCAGGCTGCCGGGCCGTTTTGCCGGGTCATCCTGCTTCGGTGTAGCATATCCGGCTATCCCTTACGTGCGGCTCGATTGGAGCATGCATTCTCTTTTGTGACAAAGGCTTATGGGGTCTTTTTATGAGCGAAGTCAAGCATTCACGCCTGATCATCCTGGGCTCCGGCCCGGCCGGCTATACCGCTGCCGTCTACGCCGCCCGCGCCAACCTCAAGCCCGTTGTCATCACCGGCATTCAGCCCGGCGGCCAACTCACCACCACCACCGAGGTCGACAACTGGCCAGGTGACGTTCACGGCCTGACCGGCCCAGGGCTGATGCAGCGCATGCAGGAACATGCCGAGCGCTTCGAGACCGAGATCGTCTACGACCATATCCATACCGCTGAGTTGCAGAGCAAGCCCTTTACTCTCAAGGGCGACAGCGGCACCTATACCTGCGACGCACTGATCATCGCCACAGGCGCCAGCGCCCAGTACATTGGCCTACCCTCCGAGGAAGCTTTCGCCGGCAAGGGGGTATCCGCCTGCGCCACTTGCGATGGCTTCTTCTACCGCAATCAGGTGGTCTGCGTAATCGGTGGCGGCAACACCGCCGTTGAAGAAGCGCTGTATCTGTCGAACATCGCCAAGGAAGTTCACCTGATCCACCGCCGCGACAAGCTGCGCTCGGAGAAGATCCTGCAGGACAAGCTGTTCGAGAAAGCCGCCAACGGCAACGTGCGCCTGCACTGGAACCACACCCTAGACGAAGTGCTGGGCGACAACACCGGCGTCACCGGTGTGCGCCTGAAGAGCACCGCCGACGGCAGCACAAAAGAGCTGCAGCTGGCTGGCGTGTTCATCGCCATCGGCCACAAGCCCAACACTGACCTGTTCAAGGGCCAGCTGGAGATGCGCGACGGCTATCTGGTCGTCCAGAGCGGCAGCGAAGGCAATGCCACCGCGACCAGCATCGAGGGCGTGTTCGCCGCCGGCGACGTGGCCGACCACGTCTACCGCCAGGCCATCACCTCGGCCGGCGCCGGCTGCATGGCCGCGCTGGATGCCGAGAAATATCTCGACGCCTGAGCCCGGAAGGCGGGTGCGCTAGCGCCCGCCCTACCCTCCTCCGCATGCTGACCTGGCTGCAACGCGACTCGCTGGATTTCCCACCACTGGACCGCGCCCTGCACGAGCCCAACGGCCTGCTGGCTGCCGGCGGCGATCTATCCGCCGAACGCCTGGTCGCCGCCTACCGTCACGGCTGCTTCCCCTGGTTCAACGAAGGCCAGCCGCTGCTGTGGTGGTCGCCCGACCCGCGCACGGTTCTCTTTCCTGACGAATTCCATCTATCCCGCAGCCTGGCCAAGTTGCTGCGCCAGCAGCGCTATCGAGTGACTTTCGATCAGGATTTTGCCGCCGTCATCCAAGGCTGCGCTGGACCACGCGACTACGCCGACGGCACCTGGATCACCGACAGCATGCGCACCGCCTATCTGGAACTGCACTGCCGAGGCCTCGCCCACTCGATAGAGGTCTGGCTCGACGATGAGTTGGTCGGCGGGCTCTACGGCCTGGCCATGGGCAGACTGTTCTTCGGAGAATCCATGTTCAGCCACGCCGATAACGCGTCCAAGGTGGGTTTTGCCACACTGGTGAGTAAACTGTGCGAATGGGGCTTCGTCCTAATCGATTGCCAGATGCCGACCCAACACCTGCACAGCTTTGGTGCTCGCGCCATCGAGCGTCGAGAGTTCGCCGACTATTTGCAGCGCTATCTGGACCAACCAAGCGGCGCCGACTGGCGCGCATGACAGCGGGTGGTAGCACCCTCGGCCCTGGCATACACTTGCCCAAGAGGTTTACCGAGGATCAGCCATGACCGAGCTGGCTCGACTCAAGTTCTACGCCACTCAGCCTCATCCATGCAGCTATCTGCCCGAGGAACAGGCCACCACCCTGTTTCTCGATCCCAGCCAGCCCATGGACGTGCAGGTCTATGCCGAACTGTCGGAAATGGGCTTTCGCCGTAGTGGCGACCACCTTTACCGTCCGCACTGCCAGCGCTGCACCGCCTGCGTTCCGGCACGCATACCCGCCGACCAGTTCATTCCCAGCCGCCAACAGAAGCGCATCCTCAAGCGCAACGCGGACATCCAGGTACGCGCCGTGCGTCCCGCGTTCAACGAGGAGTATTATGCCCTCTACGTGCGCTATATCGAGCAGCGCCACGCCGATGGCGATATGTACCCCCCTAGCCGGGAGCAGTTCAGCACCTTCTTGGTACGCGACCTGCCCTTCGCACGCTTTTATGAATTCCGCCAGACCGGAAAGCTGGTAGCGGTAGCGGTTACCGACGTACTGCCCAATGGCCTATCCGCCGTGTACACCTTCTATGATCCTGCCGAGGAACGTCGCAGCCTTGGCCGTTATGCAATTCTCTGGCAGATTGGAGAAACTGCACGCTTAGGCCTGCAGGCTGTCTATCTTGGTTACTGGATCAAGAACTGCCGGAAGATGAGCTACAAGACCCAGTACCGGCCCATCGAGCTGTTCGTCAATCAGCGCTGGGTCGTGCTGACCTAGCCTCTGCCCCCTCTGCCCATTTCCCGACCCTCCAGCCACTTGGCGGCCCCGCCCCTTTTCGGGCACAATGCACGCCGCTTTTGCCTGGGCATCGTTGCACCGGGCCAATCTTTGGATACCGAGGGCTTTACTGCATGTCGAAAGAAGACAGCTTCGAATTGGAAGGTACTGTCGTCGACACCCTGCCCAACACCATGTTCCGTGTGGAGTTGGAAAATGGGCACGTCGTTACCGCGCACATCTCCGGCAAGATGCGCAAGAACTACATCCGCATTCTGACTGGCGATAAGGTCCGCGTCGAACTGACGCCGTACGACCTGAGCAAGGGCCGCATCACCTATCGCGCCCGCTGATTCCGCACTGCGGAATCCGGCAATAGAAGGTCCGAATACAAGAACGCCCGGCATTGCCGGGCGTTTTCGTTTGCCTGCAATCAGGCCGGCTCAGCGTTAGCCGTGGTCTCGAACTCGAAGTGCAACTCTCCACCTTCCAGTTCGATATGCACCACCCCACCGTGCTCGGCCAGTTCGCCAAAGAGGATTTCCTCCGCCAGCGGACGCTTGATTTTGTCCTGAATCAGTCGTGCCATTGGCCGCGCGCCCATCTGTACGTCGTAACCACGCTCCGCCAACCAGCCACGAGCTTCGTCGCTGACAAGCAACTGCACGCGCTTGTCTTCCAGCTGCGCCTGCAATTCGGTAAGAAACTTGTCGACGATGCTCTTGATCACTTCGTGCGTCAGGCGGCCGAACTGGATAATGGTATCCAGACGGTTGCGGAACTCCGGAGTGAAGCTCTTCTTGATCACTTCCATGGCATCGGACGAATGGTCCTGCAGCGTGAAGCCGATCGAGGCACGCGATGCCGTTTCGGCTCCAGCGTTGGTGGTCATGATCAGAATCACGTTGCGGAAGTCGGCCTTGCGCCCATTGTTATCGGTCAGGGTACCGTGATCCATCACCTGCAGCAGCAGATTGAAGACCTCCGGATGGGCCTTCTCGATCTCGTCCAAAAGCAGTACGCAATGCGGCTGCTTGGTGATGGCCTCGGTGAGCAGACCACCTTGGTCGAAACCAACATAGCCAGGCGGTGCGCCGATCAGACGTGAAACGGTGTGGCGCTCCATGTACTCGGACATGTCGAAGCGCACCAGCTCGATACCCATAGCCTTGGCCAGCTGCCGAGCCGCCTCGGTCTTGCCGACACCAGTCGGTCCAGCAAACAGGAAGGAGCCGACCGGCTTGTCTGGAGCCTTGAGACCAGCGCGAGAAAGCTTGATGGCGGTCGATAGCGAATCGATCGCCGCATCTTGGCCGAACACGGTGAGCTTGAGGTCGCGCTCCAGATTGCGCAGCAGCTCCTTGTCCGAGCTGCTGACATGCTTCGGTGGAATCCGCGCGATCTTCGCAACGATATCCTCCACCTGCGCCACCTCGATGCGCTTGGCGCGTTTTTCCTCAGGCTGCAGGCGCTGGTATGCACCAGCCTCGTCGATCACGTCTATGGCCTTGTCGGGCATGTGGCGATCATTGATGTAACGCGCCGCCAGCTCCGCAGCCGCACGCAGGGCTTCGTCGCTGTACTCGATATGGTGGTGCTGCTCGAAGCGAGCCTTCAGCCCCTTGAGAATGCCCACGGTGTCCTCGACGGAAGGTTCAGTGACATCAACCTTCTGGAAGCGCCGAGCCAGAGCCCGATCCTTCTCGAAGATACCGCGGAACTCCTGGAAGGTAGTGGAACCGATGCACCGAATCTCACCCGACGACAGCAGCGGTTTGAGCAGGTTGGACGCATCCATTACCCCGCCAGACGCAGCCCCCGCACCTATGATGGTGTGGATCTCGTCAATGAACAGAATGGCGTGCGGGCGCTTGCGCAGCTCATTGAGCAGCGCCTTGAAGCGCTTCTCGAAGTCGCCGCGATACTTGGTACCAGCCAGCAGCGCACCCAGGTCAAGGGAATAGACCACGCTCTCGGACAGCAGATCCGGCACCTGTCCATCGACGATGCGCTTGGCCAAACCCTCTGCTATGGCGGTCTTGCCGACGCCGGCCTCGCCGACCAACAGGGGATTGTTCTTGCGGCGGCGCGCAAGAATCTGCGCAACGCGCTCTACCTCGTGCTCGCGACCGACCAGAGGGTCGATCCGCCCCAGGCGCGAAAGTTCGTTGAGGTTGCTGGCGTAGGCATCAAGCGGATTCCCCGAGGACGAGGACTCACCGCCCTCCTCATCCTGCATTTCCTGCTCACTCTCATGCTGGTCAGTATGACCAGGCACCTTGGAAATACCGTGGGCGATGTAATTGACCACATCGATGCGGGCGACGCTCTGCTGTTTGAGCAGAAATACAGCCTGACTCTCTTGCTCACTGAAGATGGCGACCAATACGTTGGCGCCAGTGACTTCGCGCTTGCCGGAGCTCTGCACATGGAACACGGCGCGCTGCAGCACACGCTGGAAGCCCAGTGTCGGCTGAGTCTCACGCTCCTCGTCGTGTTGCGGAATCAGGGGGGTCGTGGAATCAATGAACTCCTGCAGATCATGCCGGAGCTTGTCCAGATTGGCGCCACAGGCGCGCAGTACCGTCGCTGCAGCCTCGTTGTCCAGCAAGGCAAGAAGGAGGTGCTCTACCGTCATGAACTCATGGCGCTTGGCACGTGCCTCCTTGAAGGCCAGATTGAGGGTGACTTCCAGCTCTCGATTCAACATAGCTTCACCTCTTGCCCAAGCGGGACGGCTTCAACCGTCCTTTTCTATCTCACAGAGTAGCGGATGCTGGCTCTCTCGAGCGTATTGATTAACCTGCATCGCCTTTGTCTCCGCGATATCGCGGGTGAACAGTCCGCACACTGCCTTTCCTTCGGTGTGAACAGTAAGCATGACCTTGGTAGCCAGCTCTCGGTTCATACCGAAAAACACTTCTAGCACTTCGACCACGAAATCCATCGGAGTGTAATCGTCATTGAAGAGCACCACCTTGTACATGGGAGGCGCCTGCAGCGAAGGCTTCGCTTCCTGCACGGCCAAGCCTGACGAATCGTCCTCATGCTCATCGGGGCGATCTTGATTGAATGTTAGTTGAATCTGGCTGCGTGGATGCATGCTGAACTAATGGTGTCACGACCGGTCGGAAAGGTGATGCCGGAGGGAGTTTGATCGGCTTCTCAGCCGGCTGTCCTGGCACCTTGACTAAAGGCAAAACGGTGTTACAAACAGTGAATACCCCTAATGGGTATCGGGGTTCCGCGGCTAGTGCCCATACGGCCGAAGTCGGACGTGGAGCTGAAGTGGATGATACTCCAGTGATGGAGTCCTTTGCAGAGGGATGTCAGCATGCTTAGCGGTAAGGTCAAGTGGTTCAACAACGCCAAGGGCTACGGCTTCATCGTCGCCGATGGCCGAGATGAGGACCTGTTCGCCCATTACTCGGCTATCCAGATGGACGGCTATAAGACTCTCAAGGCCGGCCAAGCGGTTAAGTTCGATATTCTGCAGGGCCCCAAGGGGCTACACGCCGTGAATATCAGCGCTGCTCTGGCAACCAGCGAATCTTCAGCGACCACCAGCTCGCTTCGAAGTACTCCGATAGAAGCCTGAACGCATAACAACCTCACAGCCCCATCACTGCAAAGGCGATGGGGCTGTGATCTTTATCCTCGCCTGAGCACCTTTCACATTTGATGATCCGCAGCGCCATGTGAGCGCTGTCCACATCATGAATAGCTTGAAATACCCGGTAGTAACCTCTGATCGGCGTCAATTGTCGAAAAAAGTGTACGCCCGTACACTTCGCCACCTTTCGTCTGCCGGTAGCTCGTTCAATGCTTTTCCTCGCGCGTATGTTGTTGATGGGGTTGCACTTTATTATTGCTGGCGTACTCGGCCTGCTGCTCGGCCTGTGCCGCCCGTTCAACCCGGACAACAGCCGCCTGTGCGCGCGCCTGTACTCCCTCCCAGCCCTGTGCATGCTGCGTCTACGGATAAAGACCGAGGTTGGCAGCCTGTTCGGCCAGGACCGGCCCTGCGTCGTGGTGGCCAACCATCAGTCCAACTATGACCTCTACGTACTCGGTCGTGTAGTACCGCCGCGTACCGTGAGCATCGGCAAGAAGAGCTTGAAGTGGGTGCCTTTCTTCGGCCAGCTCTACTGGCTCGCAGGCAACGTACTGATCGACCGGGGTAATGCCCGCAAGGCCAAGCAGGCCATGCTGGAAACCACCGACACCCTGCAGAATCGCGACACCTCCATCTGGGTATTCGCGGAAGGCACACGCAACCTGGGCAAGGGCCTGCTGCCGTTCAAGAAAGGCGCCTTCCAGATGGCCATCGCCGCCGGCGTACCCATCATCCCGGTGTGCGTCAGCACCTACGCAGGGCGCCTCAAACTCAACAGCTGGAGCAGTGGCAAGGTGATGATCCGCTCGCTGCCGGCCATCCCAACCCTGGGTCTGACCCTCGATGACCTGCCGCAACTGATGGAGCGCTGCCACCAGATGATGCGCGAGTGCATTGAGCAGCTCGATCAGGCTGTCAATGCCAAGGCTTCGGCCTGATCTTCCTGGCGAAGCAATGATTTTGAGGGCCCGGCACAGTCCGGGCCTTTTTCTACCTGCTGGATGGTCCTGGGTTAAGCTGCGGTATCGCCATGCAGAGGACAATCCATGGGCCAGGTCGTTGCCGCCGTCGCCTACCACAAAGGCAAGAAAGCCGCCGATATCACCCTCAGCGAAGGGCATCAGTGGGCCTCCAGGCCCGACCATTTCGTCTGGATCGGCCTGCGCGATCCCGGCAGCAGTGAGCTGCACACCCTGCAGGAACAGTTCAACCTGCACGAACTGGCCCTGGAAGACGCCATCGCTCAGCACACCCGTCCCAAACTGGAAACTTTCGGCGACGCGCTGTTCATGGTGCTTTATTCACCGATCCGTCATGGCGAGAAGCTGGACTTCGTCGAAACCCAGCTTTTTGCCGGCAAGGGCTATGTGATCAGCGCCCGCTACGGCGACTCCGCACCCTACTCGACCGTACGCCAACGCTGCGAGGCACGCCCCCTGCTGCTGGAGCATGGTGAGGACTTCGTCATCTACGCCCTGCTCAGCTTCGTGATCGAGAATTATCGGCCACTGCTGGACTGCATCCACGGCGAGTTGGAAGACATCGAACAGACCGTGCTGCAACGGCCACTGACCCAGTCCGACGTCGAGCGCATCCACAGCCTGCGCCGCGATCTGCTGCGACTGCGCCGCCAGGTCGCGCCACTATCGGAAATCTGCCAGGAGCTGCAACAGCTCGACTTCCCCTTCATCGACAAGCACATGCGACCGTACTTTCGTGACATCGCGATCCATGTCAACCGCCTGCTGGAAGACCTCACCGGGCTGCGCGAAATGGCCGACCACGCCATCGAGATCGGCCTGCTGCTGGAGTCTTCGCGGCAGAGCCTGACCCAGCGCAAGTTCGCCGCGTGGGCGGCGATCCTGGCCTTTCCCACCGCTGTGGCAGGCATCTACGGGATGAATTTCCAGAACATGCCAGAGCTGACCTGGCACTACGGTTACTTTGGCGTGCTAGGCATCATCGGCCTGGGCTGTGTCGGACTGTTCGCCAACTTCAAGCGGATGGGCTGGCTGTAGCGAAACCGCTCGCGAAGGACCGGATCGCCAGTGGGATCGCTTAGGCGCCGCGCCCCTGGGCCACGAAGCGCATCATCCACTCCGCCACAGTCGCGCCCTGGTGATCGTGCACCAGACTCTCCACCGCCTTGCTGTAGACCGGCTCGCCGATGCACGTCTGGCGGATATCCAGCAGGGTGCGCGAGTAGTCGTGGATGAACTCTGGGTGGCCCTGGAAGCACAGCACCTGATCGGCGATGCAGTACGCCGCCACCGGACAGAACTCGCTGGAAGCCAGCAGCGTGGCCTTCTCCGGCAGCGTGGTGACCTGATCCTGGTGGCTGATCAGCAGGGTCAACTGCTCCAGTGCAGGGCTCATCCACTGCGCCTGCTGCTTGATCTCGTAGTGGTGGATGCCCACGCCCCAGCCCTGAGTCGCGCGCTCGGTATGGCCACCCAGCAACAGTGCCAGCAACTGATGACCGAAGCAGATTCCGAGCAACTTGTCGCCGGCCTCGTAGCGCTGCAGCAGATAGGTCTTGAGGGTCTGGATCCACGGGTCGCTGCCGAAGGAGTCCGCCTTGCTGCCGGTCACCAGGTAGGCGTCATAGCGCTCACCGTCGGCTGGGTAATCACCCTGCACCACGTTGAACACCTCGAAGCGCGCCTCGACCGGCTGCTTGGCGAATAGGCGCTCGAACATGCGGCCGTAGCCCTGGTATTGGTCGATCAGTTCGGGGCGGAGTACATCGGTTTCCAGAATGCAGATGCGCAAGGACATGGAGCGGATTACCTGAGGCAGCCGAGGGTTGCGGGAAAGGTCATTAGCGTGCATCGAAGCACCCGCAAACGCAACCGCCACGGGCCTCCGAGCGATACCCGGCAATCATCACCGGGCTCGATACCCACCATGCTCACCATTCACTTCTGTCGATGGCGCGGCTCGGCAACTATGCAGCCGTACCCAATCACTTCCCCAAGGAGAAACAACATGGGCAGCTTCGCCGCCATCGCCAGCCTGATCGCCGCTTCCGCCTTCCATAGCGTTCCGGCACCTACTCACCACCAACAACAAGCCCGCGCCCGCCAGTAAGCCACTGGCGGTGTCACTCCCTCGGAGGATTTGCCATGTCCATCACCGAAGCCTTCTCCAACACCAGCAGCTACGGCGTGACCTACGTCAGCCTGGACGACTCCGGCCTGCACTTCGAGTCCGAAGCGGCCGTCCACATGGAAGACGGCAGCCTGCTGACCCTGCGCATGCCCACTCGGCAAAGTGAAAAGATGGCCATTCACTCGCTGATCTGCATGGAGAACGGCTGGTGCCAGGCAGCCTGACCGAGCCAGTTCAAGGCTCGCCCAGACGATCGGCCAGATCAGCCCCCAGATGGCGGATCAGAATGCGCCGCCAGGTGCCGTCACCCTGCATGTCCGCGAATGCCTGCTGCATCTGCGCGGCAAGCGACGATGCATCCCGCAGTACCGGGCTGCCGGCGACGAAGCTGCGATTGGCACTCACCGCCTGCCCCGACACAATCGAGTCCTCGGTATAGCCCAGGTGCCGCCAGAGGTAGAGCACGCGCAGGTCGATCTCGTACCAGGACAGCACCCGCCCGCTGCGCAGCATCCGCGCCGCCTGTTCCGGGTCAGTTACCTCCACCACGGACTGCCCCTCCTGACGTAGCTGCAGCGCCTCCTGAGCGCGCGGCGTGCCGCCCATCACCACCACAGGGCCGGCAGTCAGCGCATCCGTCAGGCTATCGAAACGCTGGTGTGTGCTGGCCAGTACATAGGACGTCGGCAACACCCCCAACAACCAGACGAAACCCTCTTCGCGCTCGGGCGTACGTCCGAGGTTGAGCACGATGCCGTACGGGTCGTTGGCCACCGTCACCTGAACTCGCTTCCAGGGCACGCTCTGATAGCGACATTCACGCTGCAGGCGCTTGCACAGCTCGTCCATCAGGTCGCCGTACACGCCTCGGTCGCTTGGGTTGTCATCGGCGAAGGGCATCTGCCCCTGGCCGATATAGATATTCAGCGGTTCGGTAGCAGAGGCCATGCCGGAGGCGGCCAGCAGACCTGCCAGCCACCAAGCACTGATCACCCTTCGCATGCTCACGCGCCGCTGCACTCCTCGCGGGGACTTCCCGGCACGATGACAGAAAGCCCCTGAAAAGCAAAACCGGCCACATGGGCCGGTTCTGCAGGCTGCATCACACTCAGAAGGTCTGGCCGTTGGCCGCTTTCTCCAGCAACAGGGCCGGCGGCAGGAAGCGCTCGCCATACTGCTCGGCCAGGTACTGGGCGCGGGCGACAAAGTCCTTCACCCCGTACTGGTTGATGAACTGCAGTGCCCCGCCCGTCCAGGCGGCGAAGCCGATGCCGAAGATCGAACCGATGTTGGCGTCGGCCACCGACTTCAACACGCCCTCTTCCACGCAACGCACGGTCTCGATGGCCTGGATGAACAGGATGCGGTCACGCACGTCCTCCTGGGATATCTGCGCGTCAGCCTTCTCGAAGTGCGCTTTCAGCTCCGGCCACAGGCGCTTCTTGCCACCTTCGGGGTACTCGTAGAAACCACCACCGGCGGCCTTGCCCGGACGCTTGTACTCCTTGAGCATCAGCTCGATGACGTTGAACGCTGGGTGCTGCGGAATGCTCTTGCCCTCGGCGGCCAGGTCCTTGATGGTCTGCTGGCGGATGTGCTCCATCAGGCTCATCGACACTTCGTCGCTGATCGCCAGCGGGCCCACCGGCATGCCGGCCTTGCGCGCCTCGTTCTCGATCATCGCCGCGCTCACACCCTCGCCGAGCATGGCAATGCCTTCGTTGGTGAAAGTGCCGAACACCCGCGAGGTGAAGAAGCCACGGCTGTCCTCGACCACGATCGGGGTCTTCTTGATCTGCAGCACGTAGTCGAAGCCACGCGCCAGGGTCTCGTCGCTGGTCTTCTCGCCTCGGATGATCTCCACCAGCGGCATCTTGTCGACCGGGCTGAAGAAGTGCAGGCCGATGAACTTGTCCTGCTTCTGCACCGCAGTGGCCAGGCCGGTGATCGGCAGGGTCGAGGTGTTGGAAGCGATCACCGCCTCCGGCAGCGCGGCGGCCTCGGCGGCAGCGTTGACCTTGGCCTTCAGACCGCGATCTTCGAACACCGCTTCGATGATCAGGTCGCAGCCTTCAAGGTCGGCATCGCTGGCAGTCGGTTTGATCCGCGCCAGAAAGGCGTCGCGCTTCTCAGCCGTCATATGGCCCTTGCTGACCTTCTTGTCGAGCAGCTTGGCCGAGTAGGCCTTGCCCTTCTCCGCCGCCTCGATGGACACGTCTTTCAGTACCACCTCAATGCCGGCGGCCGCCGACACATAGGCGATGCCGGCACCCATCATGCCTGCGCCGAGCACGCCGACCTTCTTGGTCACGTACTGCGGGATGCCCTGCGGGCGCGAGCTGCCGGCGTTGATCTCGTTGAGCTGGAACCAGAAGGTGCCGATCATGTTCTTCGCCACCTGGCCGGTGGTCAGCTCGGTGAAGTAGCGCGCCTCGATGATCTGCGCGGTGTCGAAGTCGACCTGGGCGCCCTCGACGGCGGCGCACATGATCTTCTCCGGCGCCGGGAAGCAGCCCTTGGTCTTGTCACGCAACACGCTCGGGGCGATGGCCAGCATCTGCGCCACGGCCGGGGTGCTCGGGGTGCCGCCGGGGATCTTGTAGCCCTTCACGTCCCACGGCTGCGCGGCGGTCGGGTTGGCGGCGATAAAGGCGCGGGCCTTGGCCAGCATCTCGTCCGGGGTGGCGGCGATATCGTGGATCAGGCCAGCCTTGAGCGCGGCGTCCGGGCGTACCTTCTTACCTTCGGCCAGGTACGGCAGGGCTTTTTCCAGGCCGAGGATGCGCACCATGCGCACCACCCCGCCGCCGCCCGGCAGCAGGCCGAGGGTCACCTCCGGCAGGCCCAGCTGCACGCTGGAATTGTCCAGGGCGATGCGGTGGTGGCAAGCCAGGCAGATTTCCCAACCACCGCCCAGGGCGGCGCCGTTGATCGCGGCCACTACCGGCTTGCCCAGGGTTTCCAGGCGGCGCAGCTGGCCCTTGATCTTGAGGATCATGTCGTAGAACGACTTGGCGTCGGCCTTGGTGACCTTGATCAGCTCGTTGAGGTCGCCGCCGGCAAAGAAGGTCTTCTTCGCGGAAGTGACGATCACCCCGGCGATGGAGTCCTTCTCAGCCTCCAAGCGGGCCACGGTGGCGCCCATGGCCTCGCGGTACACCGCGTTCATGGTGTTGGCGCTCTGGCCGGGCATATCGATGGTCAGGACGACGATATTGTCCTGGCCCTTTTCGTAACGGATGGCGTCAGTCATTTCTTCTTTCCTCGAATCCGGAGGGCCACGTAGGGTGGAAAACCCGCAGAGCGGTTTTCCACCAGGGCGGCTTCTGGTGGATGAGCTTCGCGTCATCCACCCTACAAATCGGTCAGATACGTTCGATGATGGTGGCGATACCCATGCCGCCGCCGACACACAGCGTGGCCAGGCCGTAGCGCAACTCGCGCTTCTCCAGCTCGTCGAGCAGGGTGCCGAGGATGGCGCAGCCGGTGGCGCCCAGCGGGTGGCCCATGGCGATGGAGCCGCCGTTGACGTTGACCTTGTCCTCGGACACGCCCATGTCCTTCATGAACTTCATGACGACGGAGGCGAAAGCCTCGTTGACCTCGAACAGATCGATGTCCTCCACCGAGAGCCCGGCCTTGGCCAGGGCCTTGCGGGTGGCCGGCGCAGGGCCGGTGAGCATGATGGTCGGATCGGTGCTGGTCACGGCGGTGGCGACGATACGCGCACGCGGCTTGAGGCCCAGCTCCTTGCCCTTGGCCGCGCTGCCGATCAGCATCAGCGCGGCGCCGTCGACTATCCCTGAGCTGTTGCCCGGGGTGTGCACATGCTCGATGCGCTCGACGTGGCTGTACACGCGCAGGGCGGTGGAGTCGAAGCCCATCTGGCCCATCATTTCGAAGCTCGGCTTGAGCTTGCCCAGGCCTTCCACGGTGGAGTCGCCACGGATGAACTCATCGTGGTCGAGGATGACGATACCGTTCTGGTCGGTCACCGGAATAAGCGATTTGTTGAACGAGCCATCGGCGCTGGCGCGTGCGGCCTTCTGCTGCGAGCGAAGGGCGAAGGAGTCCACATCGCTGCGGCTGAAGCCTTCCAGGGTGGCGATCAGGTCAGCGCCGATGCCCTGCGGTACGAAGCTGGTGTGGATATTGGTTTCCGGGTCCATCACCCAGGCGCCGCCGTCGGAGCCCATCGGTACGCGCGACATGGACTCCACGCCGCCGACCACCACCAGGTCCTCGAAGCCGGAGCGCACCTTCATCGCCCCCATGTTCACCGCTTCCAGGCCCGAGGCGCAGAAACGGTTGAGCTGCACGCCGGAGACGCTGACGTCCCAGTCCGCCACCATCGGCGCGGTCTTGGCGATGTCGGCACCCTGGTCGCCCACCGGGGTCACGCAGCCGAGCACGATATCGTCGACCTGACGGGTATCCAGCGCGTTGCGCTGCTGCAGCGCACGCAGCAGGCCGGCCACCAGATTGACTGGCTTGACGCTGTGCAGCGCGCCGTCCTTCTTGCCCTTGCCGCGCGGGGTGCGCACGGCGTCGAAAATATATGCTTCGGTCATGACGTCCTCGGTACATGGCAGCGGCGGATGCCGGGTTGTATAACCTTAATTGCCTGCCTTGAGGACTCAATGACCGATTCGCTCAGGCCTATTGACCGTTGGGCCCAGACGAATGGTCATTTTCGAGTTGAATGGCATCGCGCACCAACAACCGGTCTGGCTCGCGGGGCGGCGCCAGGCGGCGCCTCCAGGCAATAACTTCACGATTCTTGATCCGGTGACATAGAAACCAACCGATCTAAGAAAACCGTGACCCACGCCCTAGGATTAACCATGCAAGGTGCCGTCGCCGGGATTTGCCGGGACGGCTTTTTCATCTGTGCCACGGCGCTAACCAAGCCCACCAAGCGCAATGGGGGCTCGGCCAAGCGCCAACAAGAACAAAGGCAGTCGCTATGTTCAAACACGCCAAGTACCGGCAGGCGAGCCTGATCGTCCTTGCCACCACCGTTATCCTGATCCTGCCCAACGTGACTCGTCTGGTCAGCTGATCATTCTTCCCTGCCGTGGCCCGGTGCCGTAGTGCTCGGGCCGCGGAACACCTCTTCTACTCCCTCCCTGCTCATAACCTGGAAGGTCCAGATTCTCTTTCTATGAGCTGAGCGTAAAAACGGCTGAGCGCCCCAGGTGGCACGGCACGTGCCGGCTTAGTAAGCCAACACCCTACCCAAGACTGCGCAGACCTTGTCAACGCCGCGCACCAACTCTGCCTCGATCTCATCCATGGTGATGATGCCGTTGGCCTTTCCAGCCGCCGGGTTCACAACCAGCGCCAGGCAGGCGTATGGCAGCTCCAGCTCACGAGCCAGTGCAGCTTCGGGCATGCCGGTCATACCGACGATGTCGCAGCCATCGCGCTCCATGCGGGTGATCTCTGCCGCCGTTTCCAGCCGCGGCCCTTGAGTGGCCCCGTACACACCATGGATGCTATGGGGATAGCCCAGCGCCTGCAGCGCAGAGATCAAGCGGCCACGCAGCTCTTCGTCGTAGGGGAAGCTGAAGTCGATATGGGTGACACGCTCGAGTTCACCATCGAAGAAGGTATGCGCCCGGCCCCAGGTGTAATCGATGATCTGGTGCGCCACACACAGGTGACCACTTCCCATGGCCGCATGGATACCACCCACCGCATTGACCGCCAGGATCGCCTCGGCGCCGGCCTGCTTCAGCGCCCAGAGGTTGGCACGGTAGTTCACCTGATGTGGCAGGATGCGATGCGGGTGACCGTGGCGTGCCAGGAACAGCACCTCACGACCAGCGTACTCGCCACGTAGCACGTCGGCCGAAGGCGCGCCGTAAGGCGTGTCGATGTGCTGCGCATGCTTGAGGGTCAGGCCGCCGAGTTGGGTCAGGCCGGTACCGCCGATGATGGCATAGGTAGTCATGCGTTCTTTCTTATCAATCGATGAGCTGTGCCGCACGCAGAGCCGCCAAGCCCTGTAGCCAACGTGGCTGCTCGCGGTAGTCGGTACGGGCAAAGCCGCGACCGCGCATACGCACCAGGCCTCTAGGCGGCTGCACCTCGAGGCGCTGCAGGGCGCCAAGAGCCTGCTCAGCCGAAGCACGGTCGTTGCACACAAGGCCCATGTCGCAGCCGGCACTCAGCGCAGCCTCTATACGGCTGGCGGCATCGCCCACCACATGGGCGCCGGCCATGGACAGGTCGTCGCTGAAGATCACCCCATCGAAGCCCAGTTCGCCACGCAGGATCCCCTGCAGCCAGCGGCGCGAGAAACCGGCCGGACCGTCGTCCACCTGCGGATAGATGACATGAGCAGGCATAACAGCAGCCAGTTGCTTGCTCAGACGCTGGAACGGGATCAGGTCCCTGGCACGAATCTGGTCCAAGCTGCGCTCATCCACCGGGATGGCCACATGTGAATCGGCCTCGGCCCAACCGTGGCCGGGGAAATGCTTGCCGGTGGCGGCCATGCCCGCCGCATCCATCCCACGAATGAAGGCGCCGGCCAGGCGGGTCGCCAGCTCGGCATCGCCCTCGAAGCTACGGCTACCGACCACGGCGCTGCGCTGGTGATCAAGGTCCAGCACCGGTGCAAAGCTGAGATCCACGCCCACAGCCAACACCTCGGTGGCCATCAGCCAGCCACAGTGTTCGGCCAGTTGCTCGGCATTATCGTTGTCAGCCAAGGCACGCATGGCTGGCAGGCGCACAAAGCCGTTGCGCAGGCGCTGCACGCGACCTCCCTCCTGGTCCACCGCCAACAACAAGTCCGGGCGCACAGCTCGAATGGACGCGCACAGCTCGCGCACCTGGCGCGGATCTTCGATGTTGCGGGCAAACAGGATGAGGCCGCCCACCTCGGGCTGGCGCAGAATCCGGCGGTCCTCGGCGGTCAGCCAGGTGCCTTGAATATCCAGCATCAGAGAACCAAACAGAGTCGTCACAGAAGCGTCCTCAAGCGAGATCGGCCGTCGCCCACTGCGGGCACGGCGCCTCGTCGATCATTACCGCGCAGTGCGGCGGTACAAGGGGGAAAAGGTCCAGCAGGTCGGCATTGCGCAGGCGCACGCAGCCATGGGATAGCGGCACCCCCATCGGCTGAGTGTCCGGAGTTCCGTGCAGATAGACGTAACGGCGGAAGGTATCGACCTGGCCCAGACGATTGAAGCCGGGCTCGCAGCCGCTGAGCCAGAGAATACGGGAGAGAATCCAGTCTCGATCTGGGAACCGGGAATCCAACTCTTCGGACCAGACCTCGCCGGTCCAACGACGTCCGCGCAATACCGCGCCAAGCGGCAGGCCGTCGCCGATCTTTGCGCGCACCTGATGACGGCCACGCGGCGTGCAGTTGGAGCCACTCTGCTCCCCAGCGCCATTCAATGCGGTGGATACCGGCAGGCGCAGGCATAGCTCCCCGTCAGCGAAGCCGTACAGGCACTGGTCGGCAATGGATATATGCAGGAAATCGAGTGGGCGCATGGGCCGCTAGCTTAGCCCATCGACCCACTCGGGCACAGCATCAGACCGCCTTGGCGGCGACCTGAACCTTGCTGCGTGGCTTGAACTGGGCAGTGGCCAGCGCCTCATCGCTCAGTCCGCTGTCAGCACGCATTCCGGCAGCGAGGAACGGCACCATCAGACGCATTACCTGCTCGATCGAGGTATCGACGCCAAAGTCGTTCTCGGCAATGGCACGCAGTGCCTTTATGCCTGACATGCTGAACGCTGCGGCGCCGAGCATGAAGTGAACGCGCCAGAAGATCTCCAACGGTGGCAGCTTGGGCGCCACTTCATTCAGCAGCAGCATGTAGCGGCGGAAGACCTTGCCGTACACCTCTTCCAGATATTTGCGCAGGTGGCCCTGGCTTTGGCTGAAGGCAAGTCCGAGGAGGCGCATGAAGATAGACAGGTCGTTGCCACTGCGCGGCTTCACCGCCAAGGCCTGTTCTACCAGCATCTCCAATAGCTCTTCGAGAGTCGCCCTGCCTTCGGGCTTGGCCTGGCGGCGGTCCAACTCACGCTCGAGGCTGACGCAAAAAGGCCCTAGGAAGCGTGAGAACACTGCCTGGATAAGCGCCTTCTTGGACCCGAAGTGGTAATTCACGGCCGCCAGATTGACCCCAGCCTTGCTGGTGATCAGACGTAGGGACGTCTCGGCAAAGCCCTTCTCCGCGAATAGCTGCTCGGCAGCATCCAAAATGCGCTCAACGGTTTCTGATTGAGCCATGACGCCCTCACCTGACAAACACTTGTTTGAAACATACGTTTCAGGCTACTGCGCTGTCAAGCCTGGCGGGACCTTTCATGGCTGATCGGTCACGCATTTAACCATAGGCGAGTGAGCGAAAATCCCAAGCCGCTCCGCCAGGAAGCTTGAATGCTCTTCTTATCTCGTTTGAGGAAGGGGTTGCCAGCCCAGAATCACTGTATATAATCACAGCAACTGTATAAACAGACAGACCGCCAGCATGCTCAAACTGACGCCGCGACAATCCGAAATCCTCGCCTTCATCAAACGCTGCCTGGAAGACAACGGCTATCCGCCTACTCGCGCTGAAATCGCCCAGGAGCTGGGATTCAAATCGCCCAACGCCGCCGAGGAACACCTCAAGGCACTGGCGCGCAAAGGCGCCATCGAAATGACTCCGGGCGCCTCCCGCGGCATTCGCATTCCCGGCTTCGAGCCTGCAGCCAATGAAGAGGAAGGCCTGCCGGTAATTGGCCGGGTCGCCGCCGGCGCCCCCATCCTCGCCCAACAAAACGTCGAGGACTCCTGCAAGATCAACCCGGAGTTCTTCCGCCCCAAGGCCGACTACCTACTGCGTGTGCGCGGCATGAGCATGAAGGACATCGGCATCCTCGATGGCGACCTGCTCGCCGTACACACCACACGCGAAGTGCGTAACGGCCAGATCGTGGTGGCGCGTCTCGACGATGAAGTTACCGTCAAACGCTTCCAGCGTAATGGCAACAAGGTCCTGCTCATCGCTGAGAACCCCGAATTCGCCCCTATCGAGGTGAATCTGGAAGAACAGGACCTGGTCATCGAAGGACTGAGTGTCGGCGTGATCCGCCGCTAAGCATCAAGGAGAGCTTCATGCAGTTCCCGCAGTCGCTGAATCGCTCGCAACTCCCGCTGTTTGAAGTCTTCCTCGGCGCCAGCCTACCGCTGCTCGGCGAAGAACCCCAAGCCCCCTGGCTCGACGAACCCGAGCCGTTCAGCGAACTGCGTCTGTCAGGCTCGCTCGGTAACTGCCGCCATCTGCTCGGCCCGGTGCTGCGCGAGCTCAGTCGCAATCAGGATGCACGCTGGCTGACTCTGGTAGCCCCGCCCGCTTCCATCACCAACGCCTGGCTGCGCAGCCTCGGCCTGAACCTGGACCGCCTGCTCCTGCTGCAACCACGCGCCGGCCAGGATGCCGCGAAACTGGCACGGGAAGCCCTGCGCCTGGGCAGAAGCCATACGGTAGTGAGCTGGATCAACCTACAGCCCGCTCAACGCGCGAGCCTGACAAGCGCCGCGCGCCTGGGTTGCGCGCAAAGCCTGAATATTCAGCTGGATTGAACCTTGTGCCCCGGGACGGTCATCGTCCCGCATAAGAACCTATTGCAGGCTCCCGCTACTCAGTGCAGCACGCGTGGCTGCTCGTCCTGCTCCATCTCGCCCTCAGCCAGGCGACCAGCCATCTGCACACCGACATTGAGCATGGCCTTGGCCACCTCAACATGATGCCCCTGCAGGAAGGCCTTGGCGTCCGCCGAGAAGTCCAGAGTCACCAGCACTTCCTCATCTTCGGCGCGCCGCAGAATGATGCGCCCGTCAGGCAGTTCGACGATTTCGAGGAAGGAAGTGGACATGAGGGTAGGTCTCCTAGCAGACAGCCAGTGTAACAGCCATGGCGCTCGCGCCCTAGCCTGGCAAGCCAATCAGCACTCGCTGAGCGACTCGCGGTAGCGCAGCACCAGTTGCTTGAGCTGCTGCCGCCAGCTCTCCAGCTCCGCGTACCGCAGCGTCTCCGGCTCATCCTCGACACTGACTGCACTGATCAGCGGCAGAGTCGGGTCGACCTTGGCGGTCTTGGGTGCCTGCGGCGGCTGGAACAGCTGCGCGTAGCCGGCAAGCAATTGTGCCAGCCAGCTTTCCGGCTGCTGAGCAATCTCCATCAGCTCGGCCAGTTCAGGAGTCGGTGAAGACTGCAACACAGCCTGGTTCAACAACAGCTCGACCCGCGGCGCGCCCATCTCCGCCAGCTTGTAGTAGCCGGCGACCTCATGGCACAGCCCCAGCACCGCACCGTAGAGGTGGAACAGCACCGCTTCGCGCTCCGACTGCATCAGAGCCTGGGCATTCATCGCCTCACCAGCCTCAGCCTTGCGCAGGCTCTCCAGGGCCAGCCCGGCGAAGAAGATCTTCTGATTGGTGCGGGTATAGAGTTCGTGAGCCATGCCGATGCCTCGCAGCCGTCGCGCAGATTACTTGAGGGAGGACGCCGCACCTCAGAGCCGAGGTGCGGCCTGCGCGATCAGCGCTTGTCTTCCACCTTCCACTTGCCGCCATCGAAGAAGGCGCGCCAGCCGGTGGGCTTGCCGTCCACCTCGCTCTGCACATACTGCTCCTTGGTCTTGCGGCTGAAGCGGATCACCGCCGGGCGGCCTTCCGGATCCTTCTTCGGCGCCTCCAGCAGGAAGTGGTACTTCGGATCGATCTCGTCCTTGTGCGGGATCAGCTCCAGCACCAGCGGCGCACGGGTCTCGCGATTCTTGGGGAAACCGCTGGCCGCAAGGAAAAGGCCCGAGGCGCCATCACGCAGCACGTAGGTGTCATCGACCTTCTCGCACTTGAGCTCCGGCATCTTCACCGCGTCCATCTTGGGCGGCGCGGCCTCACCGCTCTTCAGCAGCTTGCGGGTGTTCTTGCACGCAGAATTGGTGCAACCGAAAAACTTCCCGAAGCGGCCGGTCTTCAGCTGCATCTCACTGCCGCACTTGTCACACTCCAGGCTTGGACCTTCGTAGCCCTTGATGCGGTACTGGCCCTGCTCGATCTCGTAGCCGGCGCAATCCGGGTTGTTGCCGCAGATGTGCAGCTTGCGCGTCTCGTCCAGCAGGTAGGCGTCCATCGCCGTGCTGCAGATCGGGCAGCGGTGCTTGTTGCGCAGCACGCGGGACTCGGACTCACCCTCGTCATCCGCAGCGATCTCGTCACCTGGGATCAGGTTGAGAGTGGCCTTGCAGCGCTCCTTCGGTGGTAGCGCGTAGCCGGAGCAGCCGAGAAATACGCCAGTGGAGGCAGTACGGATCATCATGTGCCGGCCGCAATCGCGGCAGGCGATGTCGGTAGGCGTCGGCTGGTTGGCACGCATGCCCTTGTCCGCCACCTCGGCCACTTCCAGCTTCTTCTTGAAGTCGCCGTAGAACTCGTCGAGCAGGTGCTTCCAGTCGCGCTCGCCCTGGGCCACATCATCCAGACGCTCTTCCATGGCGGCAGTGAAGCCGTAGTCCATCAGGTTGGAGAAGCTCTCGTCGAGGCGCTCGGTGACGATATCGCCCATCTTCTCGGCGTAGAAACGGCGGTTGTGTACGGTGACGTAGCCGCGTTCCTGGATGGTGGAGATAATCGCCGCATAGGTGGAAGGACGACCGATACCACGCTTTTCCAGCTCCTTGACCAGGCTGGCCTCGGAGAAGCGCGCTGGCGGCTTGGTGAAGTGCTGGCTGGGGTCGAGCTGCAGCAGCTTGAGCGCCTCGCCCTCCTTCATCTCCGGCAGCACGTCGTCCTCACCCGGCTTGCTCTGTTGCGACAGCACACGAGTGTAACCGTCGAACTTGAGGATGCGGCCCTTGGCACGCAGCTCGAAGCCACTGGCAGCGACGCTGACGCTGGTGGACAGGTATTCGGCCGGCGGCATCTGGCAGGCCACGAATTGGCGCCAGATCAGCTCGTACAGGCGCTCCGCGTCGCGCTCCATGCCGGACAGCTGGGTCGGGCGCAGATTCACGTCGGACGGGCGAATCGCCTCGTGCGCCTCCTGGGCGCCTTCCTTGCTCGAATAGAAGTTCGGCTTGGCCGGCAGGTACTTCTTGCCGAACTCGCCGTCGATGAAGCCGCGCACCATGTCGATGGCGTCGGCCGACAGGTTGGTCGAGTCGGTACGCATATAGGTGATGTAGCCAGCCTCGTAGAGACGCTGAGCCATCATCATGGTCTTCTTCACACCAAAGCCGAGGCGGTTGCTCGCCGCCTGCTGCAAGGTGGAGGTGATGAACGGGGCGGTCGGTTTGCTCGAGGTCGGTTTGTCCTCGCGCTTGACCACGCTATAGCTGGAGTCCTTGAGCTTGGCCAAGGCAGCCATGGCCTGGGTCTCGTTGAGCGGCTTGAAGGCCTCGCCATTCTCGCGAACCACCTCGAAGCGCACCTTGTCGCTCTTGGTGGTGCCCAGGTCGGCGTGCACTTCCCAGTACTCTTCCGGGACGAAGGCGCGAATTTGCTTCTCGCGCTCCACCACCAACTTCACCGCCACCGACTGCACGCGACCGGCGGACAGGCCACGGGCAATCTTGGCCCACAGCAGAGGCGAGACCATGTAGCCCACCACACGGTCGAGGAAACGGCGTGCCTGCTGCGCGTTGACCCGATTGATATCGAGCTCGCCCGGCTGGGAGAAGGCCTCCTGGATGGCCTTCTTGGTGATTTCGTTGAACACCACGCGCTTGTAGCGGCTGTCGTCGCCACCGATGGCCTCGCGCAGGTGCCAGGCAATGGCCTCCCCTTCACGGTCCAAGTCGGTTGCGAGATAGATGGTGTCGGCATCCTTGGCCAGACGACGTAGCTCTTCGATCACCTTCTCCTTGCCGGGAAGTATCTCGTACTTGGCTTTCCAGCCGTGCTCGGGGTCGACACCCATGCGCGAAAACAGCTGGCGCTTGGCCTTCTCCTTGGGCGACAGAGCCCGCGCCTCGGCAGCAGCAGCCTTGCCGCGCTTGGCTGGCTCCTTGCTGGCGCTGGCGGAACCGCTGGTGGGCAGGTCACGAATATGGCCGATGCTCGACTTCACCACGAACTGGTTGCCCAGGTACTTGTTGATGGTCTTGGCCTTGGCCGGGGATTCCACGATGACCAGCGATTTGCCCATGGATTGGAGAATTCCTGAAAACAAAAAAGGAAGAATAAGAGGCGGGAGCCTATCAAGGCACCGCTATATATAGTGGCTGTCGAGTCGCGGTCAAGCGCGATTCCCGGCAACGTCCTGTCCGATCACCGCCGGTTCGGCCTCGATCAGAGCAAAGCGCGCTACCGTCTCGCCGTCCAGTTCGACCGTTCCGCAGAACATCTCCAGCGGTCGCACCCACAGGCCGAAATCACCATAGAGCGCCTGGTAGACCACCACCCACTCCTCGGTTTCCGAGTGACGCGCTGAGCCGAATACACGGTACTGCGGGCCCTTGTAGTGACGGTAGAGACCGGGTTGCAGTTGCATGAAATTTCTCCTTGAAAAACAAAAACCGGGGCACCAGGCCCCGGTCTTTACACCCTCTGACGCTTAGACGGGGTCGCCTAGATGCGTTCGAAGATGGTGGTGATGCCCTGGCCGAGACCCACGCACATGGTGGACACGCCCAGAGTACCGCCGTTCTGCTTCATCACGTTCAGCAGGGTGCCGGAGATACGTGCACCGGAGCAGCCGAACGGGTGACCCAGAGCGATGGCGCCACCGTGCAGGTTGACCTTCTGCTCCATCTTGTCGAGGAGTTTCAGGTCTTTCAGCACTGGCAGGGCCTGGGCGGCGAAGGCTTCGTTGAGCTCGACGAAGTCGATGTCATCCATGCTCAGGCCGGCACGCTTGAGTGCTTTCTGAGTGGACGGCACCGGGCCGTAGCCCATGATCGCCGGATCGACACCGGCCACAGCCATGGCACGAACCACGGCCAGCGGCTGGATGCCCAGGTCCTGAGCACGCTGGGCGCTCATGACGATCATGCAGGAAGCGCCGTCGGTGATCTGCGAGGAAGTACCTGCAGTCACGGTGCCGCCTTTCGGGTTGAACGCCGGCTTCAGGGCCGCCAGGCTTTCCACGGTGGTCTCCGGACGAATGGTTTCATCGAAGTCAAACACCTTCAGGAAGCCGTTCTCGTCGTAGCCTTGCATCGGGATGATTTCATCCTTGAACTTGCCTTCGACGGTAGCCTTGTGGGCCAGACGGTGGGAACGCTCACCGAACTGGTCCTGGGCTTCACGGCTGATGCCGTGCATCTTGCCCAGCATTTCAGCGGTCAGACCCATCATGCCCGACGCCTTGGCGGCGTACAGGGACATGTGCGGGTTCGGATCGACGCCGTGCATCATGCCGACGTGGCCCATGTGCTCCACACCACCGACGACGAATACGTCGCCGTTGCCGGTCTGGATCGCCTGCACGGCAGTGTGCAGGGCGCTCATGGAGGAACCGCACAGACGGCTGACGGTCTGGCCGGCGCTGGTGTGCGGGATCTGGGTCATCAGCGACGCCATACGCGCGATGTTCCAGCCCTGCTCCAGGGTCTGGTTAACGCAACCCCAGATCACGTCTTCCACTTCGGCCGGATCGACCTTGGTGTTGCGCTCCAGGACTTTGCTGATCAGATGGGCCGACATGTCTTCGGCACGGGTGTTGCGGTGCATGCCACCCTTGGAACGACCCATCGGGGTGCGGCCGAAGTCGACAATGACCGCGTCTCTCGGATTCAGGCTCATATTTCTACTCTCGCTCTGTTCGCTGCGCGATTAACCGAAGAACTTCTGGCCCTTGGCGGCCATTTCACGAAGCTTGGCGGTCGGGTGGTACAGGCCGCCCAGGTCGGCATACTTGTCGGCCAGGGCGACGAACTCGGCGACACCGATGGAATCGATGTAACGCAGAGCACCACCGCGGAAGGGAGGGAAGCCGATACCGTAGATCAGGCCCATATCGGCCTCAGCTGCGGTCTCGACGATGCCGTCTTCCAGGCAACGAACGGTTTCCAGGCACAGCGGGATCATCATGAAGTTGATGATGTCTTCGTCGGTCAGCTCGCGCTGCTCTTTGACGATGGACTTCAGCAGCTCGTAGGCAACCGGGTCGGAGACTTTCTTCGGCTTGCCGCGCTTGTCGGTCTCGTAGGCGTAGAAGCCCTTGCCGTTTTTCTGACCCAGGCGATCGGCGTCGTACATCACGTCGACGGCGGTCTTGCCTTCAACGGCCATACGGTCCGGGAAGCCTTCGGCCATTACGTCACGGCCGTGGTGGCCAGTGTCGATACCGACGACGTCGGAGAGGTAAGCCGGGCCCATGGGCCAGCCGAACTTCTCCATGACCTTGTCGATGCGCACGAAGTCGACACCGAATTCCAGCAGCTTGGAGAAGCCGCCGAAGTACGGGAACAGTACGCGGTTGACCAGGAAGCCCGGGCAGTCGTTGACCACGATCGGGTTCTTGCCCATCTTCTTGGCGTAGGCCACGGTGGTGGCAACGGCCACGTCGCTGGACTTCTCGCCACGGATCACTTCCACCAGCGGCATCATGTGCACCGGGTTGAAGAAGTGCATGCCGACGAAGTTTTCCGGACGCTTCAGGGCCTTAGCCAGCAGGCTGATGGAGATGGTCGAGGTGTTGGAAGCCAGGATGGCGTCTTCACGCACCACGCCTTCCACTTCGGCCAGAACGATCTGCTTGACCTTCGGGTTCTCGACAACGGCTTCGACGACGATGTCGACATTGCCGAAGTCGCCGTAGGACATGGTCGGGCGAATGGCGTTGAGGGCTTCGGCCATCTTGGCCGGGGCCAGACGGCCCTTCTCGACGCGCTTGCCGAGCAGCTTGGAAGCTTCGCTCAGACCCAGCTGGATACCCTCTTCGCGGATATCCTTCATCAGGATCGGGGTGCCTTTGGAGGCGGACTGGTAGGCGATACCGCCACCCATGATGCCGGCACCCAGAACGGCAGCCAGTTTCACGTCACGAGCGATCTCGTCGTGCTGCTTGGCCTTCTTCTTCAGTTCCTGATCATTCAGGAACAGACCGATCAGGCTCTCGGCAACCGAGGTCTTGGCCAGTTTGACGAAGCCAGCGGCTTCTACTTCCAGGGCCTTGTCGCGACCGAAGTTCGCGGCCTTCTGGATGGTCTTGATGGCTTCAACCGGAGCCGGGTAGTTCGGGCCGGCCTGGCCAGCAACGAAACCTTTTGCGGTTTCGAAGGCCATCATCTGCTCAATGGCGTTGAGCTTGATTTTTTCCAGCTTGGGCTGACGCTTGGCCTTGTAGTCCAGCTCGCCGGAGATGGCGCGCTTGACCAGGTCCAGAGCGGCGTCCTTGAGCTTGGCGGAAGCGACAACAGCGTCGACGGCGCCTACTTTCAGGGCGTCGGCAGCTTTGTTTTCCTTACCGGAAGCGATCCACTCGATGGCGTTGTCGGTACCGATCACGCGCGGCAGGCGCACGGTGCCGCCGAAGCCCGGGTAGATGCCTAGTTTGACTTCTGGCAGGCCGATCTTGGCGCTCTCGGAGGCGACACGGTAGTCACCGGCCAGGCACATTTCGAAACCGCCGCCCAGGGCGATGCCGTTGATGGCGATGACGGTCGGAACGGCCAGGTCTTCGAAATCGCTGAAGATCTTGTTGGCTTCGAGGTTGCCGGCAACCAGCTCTTCGTCGGGCAGCTTGAAGTTGTCGACGAATTCGGTGATGTCGGCGCCGACGATGAACACGTCTTTGCCGCTGGTGACGATTACGCCCTTGATCGAACCGTCGGCCTTGATGGCGTCGACCGACTGGCGCAGCTCGCTCAGGGTCAGACGGTTGAACTTGTTAACGGACTCACCCTTGAGGTCGAAATTCAATTCGACGATGCCGCCCTCAAGAGCCTTAACCGTGATGGCTTTACCTTCGTAAATCATCAACTGATCTCCACGGTATGGAAGCTGAACTGTACACATCGGAGCCAACCGGCCGGGGCCGCTCTAGGCAAGAGCCGTCGAGCATAGTCCCAATCGATCCGACACACCCGCCGACGCGATAATCGGGCTGTAAAGGCGCTGCCTTCAGGGCAGAAACGCTCAATTCATACGCCCGTTTGATTTGGGTGGGCGTACATTCAGTGAAAACCCGGCAATTGTCAATTGCCCGTCGCAGGCGCCCGAAATGAGCGCAACGTCACGGAATGACCAGATACAGAAAAATAGCCACAAACTTCTTGCCGAAGCGGCTGTCGGCGCCGCAGGGGCGCGGCGTAATCAGGCAACGTCCGCTAGCAACGCCGCTATCTTGCGCAGTTCCTCCTCGCCACCGCGCTCGCCCCAAAACAGGGAAACCATCTGCGGGCCGGCCTCGACCTTGTAGACGTCGGCCGGCAAACCCTGCAGGCGCTCGAGCATGACTGCATCAGTACAGGACTCGCGCCACTGGTTGCACCACTGACCCGGCGCGACCTGCCAGTAGCTCCAGCTATCGCTGCGCCCACTGCGACGGCCGCGATGGTATTGGGCACAGCGCTCTGGCGGGTGCTCTGGCAGCCAGTGCGGCCACTGCTGCTGTCCCAACTGCATACCGAGCCCCAGGCGCCGCGCGGCCATGCGCAGCGCCATCTGCCCGCGCTGACGCGGCGAGGGACGCAACCAAACCAGGGGACTGAGTGCCACGCCAACGAGCAAAACCACGATCCACCAGGTCATATCTATCACTTGCAGGGAAAGGCTGTGTTATGAAGGGAGCAGAACCATACTGCAAGCATGACCACTCAGTGGAGGAGACTCAGATGCCCTATCAGCACATCCTGATCGCCGTGGACCTGACCGAGGAGTGCCATCCGGTTGCCGAACGCGCCTTGGCCATCGCTGCCAGCAACGGCGCCAAAACGTCACTGGTACATATCGTCGAGCCCATGGCCATGGCCTTCGGTGGCGATGTCCCGATGGACCTATCGATGCTTCAACAGCAACAGTTCGATCAGGCGCGCGAACATCTGGAAAGCTTCGCCAGCCGCTATCCGCAACTGGGAGCCGAGCATCGACACCTGGCCTACGGCCAACCGCGCCAGGAGATCCATCGCCTCGCCGAAGAGCAGGACTGCGACCTGATCGTGGTAGGCAGCCACGGCCGCCACGGTCTGGCGCTTCTACTTGGCTCCACCGCCAATGACGTGCTGCACAGCGCGCCATGCGACGTTCTGGCAGTCCGTCTCAAGAAACCCAAGGAATAAGGCAGCCGAGCCCGTCGCCAGTCAGCGGCGGGCCCGCCCGGAGCTACTCACCACCGTCTCCGGCGCTCATCACCAGCGGGCGGATCTTCTGCAACTGGGTCTCCATTGACACGGTCAGGCTCGACGACATGGAGAAGAAGGTGAGGAAAGCCTTGAGATTGGAGTCGCCCTCGCACACATCGAGAATACGCTGCCAGAACGCCTGATTGACCAGTTGAACCTGCTGGAACTGCTTGATCAGCCCCTTCAGATCCCAGTCCGCACGGCGCCCCTCTCGATAGTTGAAGTATTGCCGCGTCAGGTACAGCGAGATGGTACGCAGGATGAATTCCTGATTGTTGGCAAACGGCAGGTGGTGCTGCGCCATGGGCCGCAGCTTGCCCAACACAGGGCAGGCACTGGTGGCCATGATCACACCGAGCAGCGAACGCAGACCCTCCTCCAGCCCTACCTGCTTGGTGTACTCGCGCTCCGGTGTGCGCACCCATACATGGGCCTTCTTGACCGCCGGCAGACCATGGAAGTCCTCGATCACCTTGTGCAGGTCGACTGCCGCCGGGCAGCGACTGAATTGATCTTTCTTCAGTGGGCAATTGCTGCACTGATTGTGTTCGAGGCGCGTCCATTTCGGCGTCGCCTCGGCATCCCGGGCATCATACTGACGGTCCAGCTCTATCCTGTAGCTGAACTGATGGTTGTCATCCAGGGTGATGCGATACTCAATAGCCATGCAGGTCTCCAGCAGGCTCCTCAGGCTTCCAGTTCGGCCCAACGCTCCAGCAGTTGGTCCAGTTCTTCTTGCAGGCGCTGCAGGCGCTCCAGGGCTGCTCCAGTGACGGCCGGCGCCTGTTGGTAGAAAGCCGGATCGGCAATCTGTTCCTGCAGTTCTGCCAGCTGGGCCTCCAGGGCGTCGATCTGCCCGGGAATGGCTTCCAGCTCTCGCTGCAGCTTGTAGCTGAGCTTCTTCGCGGCCGGAGCCGCGGCAACACTTGTCACTACCGCCGGCGCCGGTTCCGGCGCACGCATGGTTTCGGCCTTGGCCGGTTTGGATTCACCGACACCCAGTAGCCGTGGCGAACCACCCTGGCGCAGCCAGTCCTGGTAGCCGCCAACGTACTCGCGCACTCGCCCCTCACCCTCAAAGACCAACGTGCTGGTCACTACGTTGTCGAGGAACGCCCGGTCGTGGCTGACCATCAGCACGGTGCCTGGGAAATTCAGCAGGACTTCTTCGAGCAACTCGAGGGTTTCCACGTCCAGGTCGTTGGTCGGCTCGTCCAGCACCAGCAGGTTGGCCGGCTTGCTGAACAACTTGGCCAGCAGCAGGCGCGCCCTCTCTCCCCCGGACAATGCCTTGACCGGGGTACGCGCGCGCTGCGGACTGAACAGGAAATCCCCGAGATAGCTCAGCACGTGACGGCTTTGACCATCGATGCTGATGAAGTCGCGCCCCTCTGCGACGTTGTCGATCACCGTCTTTTCCGGCTCCAGCTGATGGCGCAGCTGATCGAAGTACGCCACTTCGATCTTGGTCCCTGCCACTATCGTGCCACCAGTCGGTTGCAGGTCTCCCAACAGCAGCTTGAGCAGCGTGGTCTTGCCGGTTCCATTGGCCCCGAGCAGACCGATGCGGTCGCCACGCTGCAGCACCAGGGTGCAGTCCTGGATCAGCAAGGGTCCCCCTGTGTGCGCAAAACTGACATTTTCCGCCACTATCACCTGCTTACCGGACTTCTCCGCGGAGTCCAGCTGGATATTGGCCTTGCCCTGGCGCTCGCGACGCTCGCTGCGCTCCATACGCATCGCCTTGAGGGCACGCACGCGCCCTTCGTTGCGGGTACGCCGGGCCTTGATGCCTTGGCGAATCCACACTTCCTCCTGCGCAAGGCGCTTGTCGAACAGCGCGTTGGCGGTCTCCTCGGCGGCCAGTTGCTGCTCCTTGTGCACCAGGAAGCTGGCGTAGTCACCGTTCCAGTCGATCAAGCCGCCACGATCCAGCTCGAGGATGCGGGTGGCCAGGTTCTGCAGGAAGGAGCGGTCGTGGGTGATGAACAGCACAGCGCCGCCGAAATCCTTCAGCGCCTCTTCCAGCCAGGCGATGGCACCGATGTCCAGGTGGTTGGTCGGCTCGTCGAGCAGCAGCAGATCGGGCTCGGACACCAGGGCCTGAGCCAGCAGCACGCGGCGGCGCCAGCCACCGGAGAGCTCGGCCAGGGTCTTGTCGGCCGGCAGCTGCAGGCGACTCAGGGTGCTGTCCACCAACTGCTGCAGGCGCCAGCCATCCTTCGCCTCCAGCTCCTGCTGCACATGCATCAGCTGATTGAGGTCTTCTTCGCCCTGGATGTTCTGGCTGAGATGGTGATAGCGCGCAAGCAGCTCGCCAACGCCAGCCAGACCTTCCGCGACCACGTCGAACACCGTCCGCTCGTCGGCCCGCGGCAATTCCTGCGGCAATTCACCGATCTTCAGCGCTGGTGCGCGCCAGATTTCGCCGTCGTCGGGCATCTGGTCACCCTTGACCAGCCGCAACATGCTCGACTTGCCAGTGCCGTTGCGGCCAATGATGCATACCCGCTCACCCCTGGCTATCTGCCAGGACACCTTGTCCAGCAAGGGCATGGCGCCGTAGGCCAGGGAGACATCGGAAAACTTGAGCAGGGTCATGGTTACACCTCAAAAAACAGGCGCGCATTCTAACCGAGTTGAGCTGGCCCAATGCTGGCGCATTGCTGCGTACGCCCTGCGGCATTCTCGCGCAGGGAGCAACAGGCTAAGCTAGGCGCAATTTTGGAAGCACGTTGCTTCATGTCGTTCCCTATTTATCCGGATGTGTCATGCGCCGCCCTCTGTATTGCCTGCTCTCCGCTCTCCTCTCCTGCACCCTCGGCTTCTCCGCCGCCCAGGCCGCCAGCCTGGCCCAGCAGCGGCAGATGTATGACGAAGCCAAGCGCGCCTTGGCCAAGGGCGACAAAGGCCCCTACCAACGCTATGCCAATGCACTGCGTGACTATCCGCTGGAACCCTACCTGGCCTATGACGAGCTGACCGCACGCCTGAAGTGGGCCGGTAACGACGAGATCGAGGCCTTCCTCACCGAGCACGGTGACCTGCCCCAGGCCGGCTGGATGAAGCTGCGCTGGCTACGCTGGCTGGCCGAGCGTGGCGAGTGGCAGACCTTCGCCAGCTACTACGACCCCAAGCTCAACTTCACCGAACTGGATTGCCTGTATGGTCAGTATCTGTACAGGCAGGGGCTGAAGGCCGAGGCACGCGCTGCTTCCGAGAAACTCTGGCTGGTCGGCAAGTCCCAACCCGAGGCCTGTGACGCCCTGTTCAGCACCTGGCGCGCCGACGGCCAGCTCACCGAGGAGAATCGCTGGAAACGCGCCAAGCTGGCCGCCGAAGCCCGCAACTATGGACTGGCCAGCTATCTGGTGAAGGGTTTGCCGACCTACGGCAAGCAGGGTCAACTGATGATCGATGCGGCGCAGAAGCCCGCGATGATGAGCCAGACCGCCCGTTTCACCCCGGCAGACCGCCACATGGCCGACGCCGCTGGCCTCGGCCTGCGCCGCCTGGCTCGCCAAGACCCGGAGAAGGCCCTGAGCCTGCTCGAGGTATACGCCGGCAAGCTGCCGTTCTCCAGCGACGAGAAAGTCGCCATCGCCCGTGAAATCGGCCTGACCCTGGCCAAGCGCTTCGACATCCGAGCCCTGCAGGTCATGGCCCAGTACGACCCGGAACTGCGCGACAACACGGTCTCCGAGTGGCGCGCCCGCCTGTTGCTGCGCCACGGCCAGTGGGAAGATGCCTATCAGTTGACCAGCCGCCTGCCAGCCGATCTGGCCACCACCAGCCGCTGGCGTTATTGGCACGCACGCAGCCTGCAGCTGGCCAGACCACAGGACCAGCAGGCCATGGCCCTGTACGAGCAACTGGCCAAGGAGCGCGACTTCTACGGTTTCCTCGCCGCCGACCGCATCCAGGCACCCTACAGCCTGAACAACAAGCCGATGGTCATCGCCCCGCAGGTCATGCAGAAGGTGCGCAGCACCGCCGGCATCCGTCGTGCACTGGAATTTCATGACCGTGGCCAGATCGTCGATGGCCGCCGCGAGTGGTACCACGTCAGCCGCCTGTTCAGCCGTGAGGAACTGGTGGCTCAGGCCAGGCTGGCCTATGACAAGGAGTGGTACTTCCCAGCCATCCGCACCATCAGCCAAGCCCAGTACTGGGATGATCTGGACATCCGCTTCCCCATGGCCCACAAGACGAGCCTGACCCGACAAGCCAAGCTGCGCGGGCTGCATTCGAGCTGGGTGTTCGCCATCACCCGTCAGGAAAGCGCCTTCATGGCAGACGCCCGTTCCCCGGTCGGGGCCATGGGGCTGATGCAGCTGATGCCGGGTACCGCCAAGGAGACCGCACGCAAGTTCAGCATTCCCCTGGCCAACCCGCAGCAGGCGCTGGTGCCGGAAAAGAACATCCAGCTCGGCGCCGCCTACCTGAGCCAGGTGCACGGTCAGTTCAATGGAAACCGCGTCCTCGCCTCGGCCGCCTATAACGCTGGTCCCGGTCGAGTACGCCAGTGGCTGAAGGGTGCCGACCATCTGGCCTTCGACGTATGGGTGGAGAACATCCCGTTCGACGAGACCCGCCAGTACGTGCAGAACGTACTGTCCTACTCGGTGATCTACGGCCAGAAACTCGGCGTACCGCAGCCACTGGTGGACTGGCATGAGCGGTTCTTCGACGACCAATAAGCATATTCCGCAGAAAACAAAGGGCGCCTCGGCGCCCTTTGTTCTTCCAAGTGCCAGCCTCTACTCCAGCACCTCCACCGGCATGCCCACGCGCAGCTCGCCTATGCCACGCGGCAGCAGGTTCTGGCCGAAGTACACCTCGCCATTGCGCTCGCGGTAGGTCTTCAGAGTGGTCAGCGGCTCGCGATCGGCGTTGCGCTCACCGGTCTGCGGATCGATGGTGGTGAGGATGCAGCGGCTGCAGCCCTTGGCCACCTCGAACTCCAGCTCGCCGATGCGGATGCGCTTCCAGCCGTCCTCGGCGTAGGGCTCACTGCCCTGCACCACCAGGTTCGGACGGAAACGCAGCATCTCCAACGGCCGCCCGACCCGCGTCGACAGGTCCTCCAGCGATGCCTGGCCGATCAACAGCAGCGGGAAACCATCGGAGAACGCCACCTTATCGCCGGGCTGGGCGTAGCCGGTGTCGACCTGGCGGGCGCGCGCCTCCGGCACCTGTACCAGCCGGCAGGGACGGCCGATGAAGCGGCTCAGCCAATCGGCTGCCGCGTCTCCGGCATCGGGCACACGAAGGCTGTCACGCCAGACGGTGACGCCACGCAGGTCGGTCTCGGGGTCAGGCACGTCCACATCGAGGCTGCCGAAACCCGGCGCGCTCAGGTTCAGACCACCATCGGCGTTGTACAACGCGCTCAGCTGGCTCATCTGAGGCAACAACCGCTGGGTCAGGAAGCGCCCGCTCTCCGGCTCCACCAGCATCCAGCGGCGGTCGCCGCGCAAGCCCAGCGCCTCCAGCGGTGAGCTGGCCAGGCTTTCGCCACGGGCGGACTTGAGCGGGTATCGGTAGAGAGCGGAGAGCTGCATGGGGGCCTCGAAGTGGATCAGGAATTAACCCTTCATTCATACAAAAGGGCGATGTGATGAGTTTCACGATTTTGCGTAGATTGCCGGTACATAAAACCAATAAAAAAGCTTTTGGTGTAGCCCATGACCAGTTCGACGCTCTCCGCTCCGCTGGAGCAACCTGTTCGCCGCTCCTCCAGTTCCACCGTCCTTTCCCTGCTCGCCTGCCAGCTGATTCTCCTCACTGCCGTGCTGGCACTGGGCGACAACGGCCTACGCATCGTTGCCCTGCTCCTGGCCGGCCCATTGCTGTTGCTGGCCTGGAAGCTCGGCACGGCACGCCCGGCGGAGCGCATGCTGACGCGACTGGAAGCGTTGGGTGGCACCCAGATCGACCTCTGCGACCGTGCGCAAGGTGAGCCCGATAGCCTGGACCACCTCACAGCGCGCCTGCGTCAATGCATTGCAAACCTGCAGCACAACAGCCTGCAGATCGCTCAGGCATCGGCCACCAGCCGCCTGCAGTCCGAACAGGCCGCACGCGAGGCGACGCAACAGCACAGCCTGTCGGAGCTAATCTTCCATGCCAGCGAGCAGACCACCGCGGCCCTGCAGGATATTTCAACACGCACCGGCGGCATCACCGAGATGAACGGCCGTAACCTGGACATGGCCCATCAGTCGCAGCGGCAACTCGATGAGGCCTGCCGGCAGATGCGTGACGTCAATAACACCATGGAAGGCTTTCGCCACAACATCGAGGCGCTCGCGGCGAGCACCACCAAGGTTCGCGAAATCCTGGTCACGGTGCAGGACTTCTCGACCCAGACCAACATGCTGGCGCTCAACGCCGCCATCGAAGCAGCTCGCGCTGGAGAAGCCGGGCGCGGCTTCGCGGTGGTGGCCGACGAGGTACGCAATCTTTCGCAGAAGGTCGGCAGTGCCGCCCAGCAGATCGGCATGCTGCTGGAGGAAATGACCGGCGCTATGAACGGCGCCGATGAGCAGACCCATTGCATGATCGAGCAAACCGCCTCCTGTGGCACAGTGGTCAGCAGCGCCAGCGAACAGTTCGAACTCATGGTGCACGACTTCAATCAGGCCAACGACGACCTGTTGATGGTCAGCAGCGCGCTGGAGGAGCTGCACGCCACCAACCAGGAGACGCACCAGCACAGTAGCCGCATCCGCGAGCTCAGCTTCGCCATTGGCCAGTGCATGAAGCAGAACTTTGCTCAGGCCGACGCCTTGCGTGACACCACCAATCTGCTGGTGCAGCAGCTGTGCAATTTCCGCCTGGGCAGCGGCCGCCTGGAGGCCATCACCGAGATGCTGTTCCAGCGTCGCGACCTGATCGAAGCCCGGCTCGACGAGCTGCATCGCTCCGGGGTCGACCTGTTCGACCAGAACTACCGACCGATCCCCAACACCAATCCGCAGAAGCACGACGTCGCCTGGGTCGAGCCCTATCGCCAGCGCATCCAGCCGCTACTCGACGAGTGGGATCAGGGGGGCAAGGACGGCGTGCTGTATCTGGTGCCGATGACCGAAGGCGGCTACCTGCCAGCGGCCCGCAGCGCAGCCTCGCAGCCACCGACCGGCAATCCGCAGATTGACGCGGCCAAAAGCATGCACCAGCGTTTCATAACGGTGAGCGAGAGCGAGATGAGCAACGTGCGCCAGTGCCAGCACCTGAGCATGGGCACCTTCGTGATCCCAGGCACCAGCACTATCGTGTTCGTGCTCTACACCTCACTCAGGATCAACGGACGTCGCTGGGGCACCGTCAGTGCCGGCATCCTGCCAGCCGCGCTAGGTGTTTAAGAAGCAGAGACCCTATTGCCTCAGGCATCGAGCTCCAGACGCTGGCGGATGACGTCGACCAGCTTGTCTGGCTGGAACTTGGAGAGGAAATTGTCGCAGCCGACCTTCTTCACCATTGCCTCGTTGAAGCTGCCGGACAGAGACGTGTGCAGCACCACGTACAGGTCCTTCAGGCGTGGGTCGTTGCGGATCTCGGTGGTCAGGCGGTAGCCATCCATCTCCGGCATCTCGGCATCGGTAAAGATCATCAGCAGCTTGTCGGTCATCACCTCGCCGGTATCAGCCCACTTTTTCAGTTGCTGCAGGCCCTTGAGGCCATCGCTGGCGCTGTGGGTACGGATGCCCAGCTGCGACAGGGTCTCGCGTAGCTGGTTAAGCGCCACGCTGGAGTCATCCACCAGCAGTACTTCACGGCCCTTGGCCTTGGCCAACAGCGGATCGGCCAGCTTCTCGTCGGATACCTTGGTGCTCATCGGCGCGATTTCCGCCAGCACCTTCTCCACATCGATGATCTCGACGATCTGATCGTCCACCTTGGTGATGGCGGTGAGGTAGTGCTGGCGCCCTGCTCCACCTGGCGGAGGCAGGATGGATTCCCAGTTGAGGTTGAGGATGCGATCCACGCCCCCCACCAGGAACGCCTGCACAGAGCGGTTGTACTCGGTGACGATGATGGTGCTGTTCTCGTTGGGAGTCAGCGGGCGCATGCCGATGGCCTGGGACAGGTCGATCACCGGCAGGGTCTGGCCACGCAGGTTGACCACACCGCAGACGTAAGGGTGACGGTGCGGCATCAGGGTCAGCTTGGGCAGCTGCAGCACCTCCTGCACCTTGAACACGTTGATGGCGAACAGCTGCCGCCCAGCCAGCCGGAACATGAGAATTTCCAGTCGGTTCTCGCCCACCAGCTGGGTGCGTTGATCAACCGTATCGAGAATGCCGGCCATCGCCTACTCCTGTTGTGTTTCATCAGTCTAGCCGAGCCTTGCGGTGGGCCTCTGCCAGATATCGGCCGCCCGCAGCGAGACTGAAGGCGGCCGAGTGCCATCATGCCAGCGACCGCACGGTCATGCCAGACACGGGTATCGGAGCCACCCTTACGCCGCCTAGGGGATGCCCCGATTTCGTCGATGCGCCTGCGCTTCTATCGTTGGCAGCATCCAGTCGACCACCCGAGGCCTCCGCCCCGTGCTTGCCTATTGCCTGCTCTGGTTCGGCCTGGCACTCGCCAGCGCCGGTACCCTGCTCACCCTGCCGTGGCTGGCCGGCGCTGGCCTCCTGCTCGGCGCCGGGGCTGCTCTACCGCTTAGGCCTAGGCCCAGTCCAGCCAGCCTCGCAGATACCGAAGCGACGCCCACACAGGTCGAACCGCCCGCCTATCCGCCGCTGCTGCAGGCCGTTTTGCCGGCCTGGGCCGACAATCTCGGCCAGGTCCGCCACGTGCTGCAAGACAACATCAGCCATCTGTTCGAGCGCTTCGCCAGTCTGAGCCAGCGCCTGGAACACACCCTCGGCCATTCCGAGAGCGTGATCGGCGGAGGCGGTATTACCGAGGGACTGCGCCACGCCAACCAGCGTCTGGACGAAGTCTCCGAGGCCTTTCATAGCGCCGGCGAACGCAAGCGCCAGCTGCTCGCCACCATCGGCAACCTCAACCAGTACGCCAGCGAGCTGCAGGCCATGTCCAAGCACGTGCAGGACATCGCCAGCCAGACCAACCTGCTGGCCCTCAACGCGGCCATCGAGGCAGCACGGGCCGGCGAATATGGCCGCGGCTTCTCAGTGGTGGCCGACGAAGTACGCAAGCTGTCCAGCCTGTCCGCCGAAACCGGCCAGCGCATGGTCGAGAAAGTCGGCGAGATCAACGGAGCGATCCGCGGCACCGTCACCGCTGCCGAGGAAATGTCCGGCAGCGAGGAAGGCAACCTGCGCTATCTCGACGAGGTCACCGGCGAGCTGATGCAGGGCCTGACCGGCAGCCTCAACGAACTCACCGAAACCACCCGCCAGCTGCAGCAGGACGTGCGCGTGACCCAGGCCGACATTCAGGAAATCGTCGTCAGCCTGCAGTTCCAGGACCGCGCCGACCAGATGCTCGACCACCTCCAGGCCGACCTCGGTCGGCTGCAGCGTACCGCCCAGGAAGACCAGCCGGACCTGCACCCCGAGCGCTGGCTGGCCGACCTGCGCCGCCAGTTCACCACCGCCGAGGAGCGCCACGGACGCCGCGGCGCGACGGTGGCCCGGCAAGACGACATCACCTTTTTCTGAGCATCGCCCTTTTCCGAGAGACCACCATGAGCAAGACCATCCTGATCGTCGACGACTCCCTGTCCATGCGCCAACTGGTGAAGATGACCCTCACCGGCGCTGGCCATCAGGTCATCGAAGCGGTCGACGGGCGCGACGCCCTGAGCAAACTCAACGGCCAGAAGATCAACCTGATCATCAGCGACGTGAACATGCCCAACCTCGACGGTATCGGCCTGGTCAAGGAGATCAAGGCGCGCAACGAATACCGCTTCACCCCCATCGTCATGCTCACCACCGAGAGCGAACAGGGCAAGAAGGCCGAAGGCCAGGCCGCCGGCGCCAAGGCCTGGATCGTCAAGCCGTTCCAGCCCCAGCAATTGCTCTCGGCCGTCGAGAAGCTGGCCAGCTGAAATGTTTGACCTGAGCCAGCCCGCCCCTGCCCGCCTGCGCCTTGGCGGCAGCCTGACCATCTACGAAGTGGCCGAGGTACGCGATGCACTGCTCGCTGCCTTCGCAGGCGGGCGCGATGAAACCTGGCAACTGGAGCTGACAGCGCTAGAGGAACTCGACAGCGCCGGCGCGCAGCTGCTCCTGGCGGCACATCGGCATCTGCGCGCGGCAGGTGGCGACCTGCGCCTGGCAGAGCCTGCCGAGCCGGTGCGTGAACTGCTAGTCCTGCTGCACCTGAACGACCTCCTGCCTACGGGAGAAGACCATGTTCGATGAGGATCAGTGGAGCCAACTGCTGCGCGGCTTCATCGAGGAAGGCCGCGACCTGGCCAAGCAAGCCGAGGAATACCTGCTGGTGCTGGACCAGGCACCGGACGACCAGCAGGCCATCAACGGCCTGTTCCGCGCCATGCACACGCTCAAGGGCTCTGCCGGGCTATTCACCCTCACCCCGCTGGTGAACTTCACCCACCACCTGGAAAATCTGCTGATGGCGGTACGCGACGGCCAACGTCAGCTAAGTCCACCACTGGTATCGCTGATGTTGCGCTGCCTCGACGAAATCAGCTCGATGCTCGAGCTGATCGACCCCGACAGCGGCGAGCTGCCAGTGGACGAAGCCCACCAGGGCCAGTTACTCGATGCCCTCGCCGAACAGACCGGGGCCCCACGGCTGATCGCCACCCAGGACATCGATGACGATTGTGTAAGCCGTGGCAGCCTGGAGCGCTGCACTACCTGCGATGCGGCGGGAGCCTGGCACATCTCCCTGCGCTTTCACCCGGATCTGCTGCGCAACGGCTTCGACCCCGCTTCCTTCGTCCGCTACCTGGGCCGACTGGGCGAGATTCTGCACCTGGAAACCCTCGCCGAGCAGATGCCCGATCTGGCCGAGATGGACCCGGAAAGCTGTTACCTGGGCCTGGAGATTGCCCTATGTAGCTCGGCCAGCAAGGCCGAGATCGAGGACGTCTTCGAGTTCATTCACGACTTCTGCACCCTGCGCATCCTGCCGCCGGACAGCGAGCTGGACGACTACATCCAGCTGATCCAGGACCTGCCGGAAACCGACGAGCGTATCGGCCGCATCCTGATCGCCAGCGGTCTGCTCACCGAACATGAACTGGCCGAAGGTCTGAGCCTGCAGGGCGATGCGCAGGACGGGCTCAAGTCGCCGCTCGGCTCGGTACTGGTCGAGGCCGGCATGGTACCGCCCAAAGCAGTCAACGCCGCACTGGCCAAGCAGCAGTCAGCCCGCGAAAAGGCGCCCCGCGAGAGCAGCCACATCCGCGTCGCCGCCAACAAGCTGGACGAGTTGATCAACCTGGTTGGCGAGCTGGTGATCAGCGCCGCTGGCGCCCAACTCCAGGCCCAGCTGCAAGGCAGTACCGACTGCATCGAGAGCAGCCAGACGGTCAACCAGCACGTCGAAGCCATCCGCGAGGCGGCGCTGAAGCTGCGCATGATCGAGATCGGCGACACCTTCAACCGCTTCCACCGGGTGGTACGCGACGTCAGCCAGCAGCTCGGCAAGCAGATTCGCCTGGACATCCACGGCGCCGACACCGATCTGGACCGCTCGGTAATCGACAAGCTGGCCGACCCCCTCACCCACCTGGTGCGCAACGCCATCGACCATGGCATCGAATCCGCCGAGCAGCGCCTGGCCGCCGGCAAAGCGGCCGAGGGCCGCCTGAGCCTCAATGCCTACCACGACTCGGGCATGATCGTGATCGAGGTGGAGGACGACGGCCGTGGCCTGAATACGGAACGCATCCGCGAGAAGGCCATCGAGCGTGGCCTGCTCGATCCGCAGACCAGCCTCAGCGAGGCGGACACCCACATGCTGATCTTCGCCGCCGGCTTCTCCACTGCCGATGCGGTGTCCGACCTGTCCGGCCGCGGGGTCGGTATGGACGTGGTGCGCAGCGCCATCGACGCCTTGCGCGGCAGCATCGAGATCGAGTCCCGCCCAGGCCTGGGCTGCACTTTCCGCATCCGCCTGCCGCTGACCCTGGCAATCATCGACGGTTTCCTGGTCGGCATCGGCGACGAGCACTTCGTCATTCCACTGGAACTGGTCACCGAATGTCTGGAGCTGGACGTCACCCTCGACGGCCGCTACGGCTACCTCAACCTGCGCGGCAAGCCGCTGCCGTGCATCGACCTGGCCGCTCATTTCGAGCTGCCGTCACACATCCACGGCCGGCGCAACATCCTGGTGGTCAGCCTCGGCCGGCAACAGGCCGGGCTGATCGTCGACCGCCTGCACGGTGAGTTGCAGACCGTAATCAAGCCGCTCGGCCTGCTGTTCCAGCACCTGCAGGGCATCAGCGGCTCGACCATCCTCGGTTCCGGGCAGATCGCCCTGATCCTCGATATCGCCAGCCTGCTGCGCCAACTGCAACAGCACATCGAAAGCGAATTCCGTTCCCCCCAACCGCGACCCGACCTGATGGGGTCGTAGGAGATCCACCATGCAATTCATCCGCAACATGAAGATCGGCGTACGGCTGATCGCCGGATTTACCCTGGTGGTGCTCCTCACCGCCCTGGTCGGCGCCCTGGGCATCATCAACCTGGCCAAGGTCAACGAACTGTCGGACCAGATGTACAGCCGCGAGATGCAGGCGCTGGACAGCATGATGAGCGCCAACATGGACCTCATCTACATGGGCCGCCACCTGCGCAGCAACCTGCTGGCCACCTCGCTGCCGGAACGCGAGAGCACGGCCGCGCAAGTGCACGAGGCGATCAAGGCACTGCACATGAACCTGGACAAGGCACGCGCCAGCTTCGACAGCGAGCAGTCACTGGCCAAACTGGCAGCGCTCGACGCCCAGCTCGGTGAATATGAGAAAACCGCGCTGCAGATGCTCGAAGCCAACAAAAACACCGATCTGGCCCAGAACAGCGCCTTCACCGCACTGATGCCGCAGCTTCGCGCCCAAGGCAATGCAGCCGACGCCACCATTGCCGAGCTGGTAGGCCAGAAGAAGACCCGCGCCAAGGAAGCCAACGACAGCATCACCGACATCTACACCGGCTCGCGCACCCAGATGATCGTGCTGATTCTGATCGCCGCCGGGCTGGGCTTCACCATCGGCATATTGGTTACCCGCTCCATCACCCGTCCGCTGAACCGAGCCGTCGGCGTGGCCGACAGCCTGGCCGAAGGTGATCTGAGTGTGACGGTCGAATCCGACAGCCACGATGAAACAGGCCGCCTGCTGGCCTCGATGAAGCACATGACCGAGCGTCTGCGCAGCGTCATGGCCGATGTACGCAGCGCCGCCGACTCGCTGTCCTCAGCCTCCGAGGAAGTCAGCGCAACCTCGCAGTCGCTGAGCCAGGCCGCCACAGAACAGGCCGCCAGCGTCGAGGAGACCAGCGCCTCGGTCGAGCAGATGTCCGCCTCCATCGCCCAGAACACTGACAGCGCCCGGGTTACCGACGGCATCGCCGGCAAGGCCGCCAACGACGCCGTGCAAGGCGGTAGCGCCGTGCGCGAGATGGTCCAGGCGATGAAGCAGATCGCCGACAAGATCGGCATCATCGACGACATCGCCTACCAGACCAACCTGCTGGCGCTCAACGCCGCCATCGAGGCCGCCCGCGCGGGCGACCACGGCAAGGGCTTCGCGGTGGTCGCCGCCGAGGTACGCAAGCTGGCCGAGCGCAGCCAGGTCGCTGCCCAGGAGATTGGCGGCGTGGCCGGCAGCAGCGTGCACCTGGCCGAACAGGCCGGCGCCCTGCTCGACGAGATCGTACCGAACATCCAGAAGACCTCGGACCTGGTCCAGGAAATCACCGCCGCCTCCCAGGAGCAGAGCAGCGGCGCGGCGCAGATCAACATTGCCATGGGCCAGATGAACCAGATCACCCAGCAGAACGCTTCCGCCTCCGAGGAGCTGGCCGCCACCGCCGAGGAGATGAACGCCCAGGCCGGCCAGCTGCTGGAGCTGATCGGCTACTTCCGCCTGGACAACCAGCCCGCCAGCTTCGTACAACGCCGCGCCGAGCCACCACGGCCAAGCAACCTGCGTGAACTGCGCCGAGCCGAGCGTCGCCCGCAGCAGGCACTGCCAGACGAAGGCCAGTTCGTCAGTTTCAACTGATGGGGGTTGCATGAACGCCATCACCGCTACCCGCAGCAACGAGGTACTGGACGACAGCGTCCAGCACCTGTCCTTTCGCGTGCGCCAGGCGCGCTACGCGCTGCCGATCGAACTGGTGCGGGAAATCATCGAATACGGCCAGGTCACAGCCGTACCGATGATGCCCTCCTTCATCCACGGCGTGATCAACCTGCGCGGCAATGTGGTGCCGGTGCTCGACCTGGCGGCACGCTTCGGCCTCGACCTGACCGAGCCGGGCAAACGCACCTGCATCGTCATCATCGAGCTGGAGCTGGACGGCAATGGCCAGGCACAGCGCATCGGCCTGGTCGTCGATGCGGTGGACGCCGTGCTCGATATCGACCCGCGCGACGTAGAGCAGGCACCGCCGTTCGGCACCGGTATCCGTACCGACTTCATCGCCGGCATGGCCCGCGACGAGCAGGGCTTCACCATCATCGTCGACGTGCGCCGGGTGCTGTCGCTGGACGACATCCGCCAGCTGAGCCTGGCGCAACAGGCGGGCTAATGGTCCATCGGCACCTGCCCAAGCTGTCCGACGGCGAGTTCCGCTACCTGCAGCAGATGATGGTGGAGGTGTCCGGCATCCACATGGCCGACAGCAAGCGCATGCTGGTGGCCGGGCGCCTGATGTCGCGCCTGCGCGAGCTGGACCAGGGTGATTTCTACGAGTACGTCAACTTCCTGCGCCAGCCGGCCAACCAGAGCGAGCGCCGGCTGGTGATCGACCTGCTGACCACCAACGAGACCTACTTCTTCCGCGAGCCCAAACACTTCGACTTCCTCGGCGAATGGGTCGCCAGCCAGCGCGGCCCGATCCACCTGTGGAGCGCCGCCAGCTCTTCCGGCGAGGAGGCCTACAGCATGGCCATGACCCTGGCCGAACACGCCCGCACCCCGCACTGGTCGATCTTCGCCAGCGACCTCAGCCTGCGTGTGCTGGAACGCGCGCGCCAGGCCATCTACCCACTGGAACAGTCCGCCCAGTTCCCTGCCGGCTGGCTGCAACGTCACTGCCTGCGCGGAGTCGGCGACCATGAGGGCAGCTTCCGCATCGGTCAGGCGCTGCGCCACCGAGTGGCCTTTGCCGAGCTCAACCTGATGCGCGACCTGCCGCCGGAGGTCGGCCCCTTCAACGTGATTTTCCTGCGCAACGTGCTGATCTATTTCAGCAACCCGGACAAGCGCGCCATCGTCGAGCGCCTGGTCGGGCGGCTGCGTCCCGGCGGCCTGCTGTTCATCGGCCATGCCGAGAGCCTGCACGGCTTCCCACTGCCGCTACGCAACGTTCGCCCCTCTGTGTTCGAGCGAGTCTGAGGTTGCCATGATCAAGGTTTTCATCGTCGACGACTCGGCCCTGGTCCGTCAGGTGCTCACCGCCTGCATCGACGGCCACCCCGGCATGCGCGTGAGTGGCCAGGCCGCCGACCCGCTGTTCGCCCTGGAAAAGATGAACAGGGATTGGCCCGACGTTCTGGTACTGGATGTGGAAATGCCACGCATGGACGGCATCACCTTCCTGCGCAAGATCATGGCCGAGCGCCCGACCCCCGCGATCATCTGCTCCACCCTCACCGAGGCCGGTGCCAACATCACCCTAGAGGCGCTGGCCGCTGGCGCGGTCGGTGTGTTCACCAAGGCCCGCCTGGGCCTGAAGGACAGCCTGCAACAGATCTCCGGCGACCTGATCAAGCAGATCGAAACCGCCGCCCGTAGCCAACCGCACGCCATGCCACGTGCCTCGGCAGCACCGACCAGCGCCACCACTCCAGCCCCAGCGGCAGGAACAGCCAAGGCAGAACGCGGCGGCAGCGTCGGCTTCGCCACCACCGACCGGGTGGTCGCCCTTGGTACATCCACCGGAGGTACCCAGGCTCTTGAAGTACTGCTGCGCCAGTTACCGGTGGACTGCCCGGGCATCGTCATCGTCCAGCACATGCCGGAGAAATTCACCGCGGCCTTCGCCCAGCGTCTCGACGGCCTCTGTCGCATCGAGGTGCGCGAGGCCAAGCACATGGACCGGGTACGTATCGGCCTGGCCCTGATAGCGCCAGGCGGCCGCCATATGCAACTCAAACGCAGCGGCGCGCAGTACTTCGTCGAGGTGCTGGACGGGCCACCAGTAAATCGGCACAAACCCTCGGTGGACGTGCTATTCCGCTCCGTCGCCCGCCACGCCGGGCCCAACGCCCTGGGTGTGATCATGACCGGCATGGGCGACGACGGCGCCCGCGGCCTGCTGGCCATGCGCGAAGCCGGCGCCCGCACCGTGGCCCAGGACGAGGCCAGTTGCGTGGTCTTCGGCATGCCCAAGGAGGCTCTCCGCCTGGGCGCAGCGCAGAGCAGCGAAGCGCTGCAGAACCTGCCGGCGCTGATCGTCCAGTATGGAAGGACATGACCGTAGGTCCTTTCGGCAGAACCTTGACCACTCGGACGAATCCTTAGCTAGAGTGAAACCACCTAGCCCCGACGTCGACCTGTGGTCGACGCCCTGTCGGACACGGGGCAGAACGGGAGGGAACCGGACGATGCTTTCCCTTGTTGCGCCTTGCGCAGCCTGCTGCAGAGCAGGCCTTGGGACGCGGCCATGAGCTGCCGCGTCCTCCTCGCGGATGACCACGCACTGATCCGAATCGGTGTGCGAGCGATGGTGGATGAATTGCCCGGCTTCGAGATCGTCGGCGAGGCCGAGGACGGCCAGCAGGTGGTCGAACAGGCCCGCGAACTGAAGCCGGACATCATCCTGCTCGACATTTCCATGAAGGACGTCAGCGGCCTGGAAGCTATCAAGCCGTTGGCCGAGGTCGCTCCGGCCAGCAAGGTACTGATGCTCTCCATGCACAGCGAAGCCGGTGTGGTGCTCGACGCCCTGCGACGCGGCGCCCATGGCTACCTGCTGAAGGATGCAGCCATGGCCGAGTTGCACCTGGCGCTCTGCGCCATCGGCCGCGGCGAACGCTACCTGAGCTCGGCCATTGCCCAACCGGTAATCGAACAGGCGCTGTCCAACGAACAGTTAACGACCGATCACAGCCTGACACAGCGCCAAGTGGAGATCCTGCGCCTGGTCACACGTGGCACCTCGACCCGCGCCATCGCCGAAGGCCTCAGCCTCAGCGTGAAGACGGTGGAGGCGCATCGCGCACAGATCATGAAGCGCCTGGACATCCACGACGTGCCGGGGCTGGTGCTGTATGCCCTGCGCGAGGGCATCATCCACGCCGACGACTAACTGTCCTGCAGCAGCGGAGAGATATCCGGCAAGTGCAGGCGCAGTGCGCCGGAGCGCGCGGAGAAGCGCAGACGCTGGCCTTCCATGGGCTCGCCATCCAGGTTGATATCCAGCCCTTCTGGTGCCTCCACCTCCAGCCAGGGCAGGCGCGCGCTGACCGACACCGACTCCACCCCGAGCACACCGCCGGACAGCAGAGTGCCCAGGGTACCGACCATGTCCTGTGGCGCCGGCACGATGCAGATGTCTAGCAGGCCATCATCGATACGCGCCTGCGGGCAGAGGGCGTGACCACCCCCTGCCTGGCGGCCGTTGCCGATACCCAAGGCGAGGAAGTCGCCCTCCCAGGCGAAGTCCGGTCCCTTGAAGCGACCGAATGCGGCATGGACTTCGGAGAAGCGGGTCAGACCGGTGAGGAAATACGCGGCACCGCCCAGCAGCTTCTTCAACTCTTCGGATGTGTTGGCGGTGACCTTGGAACCAAAACCACCGGTGGCCATGTTGAGGAACAACTGGCCGTCCACTTCCCCCAGGTCGATCGGGCGCGGCTCGAACTCCAAGAGAGACAGGGCCTCCACCGGTGCCAGCGGGATGCCGGCGGCGCGGGCGAAATCGTTGGCAGTGCCCAATGGCAGCAATGCCAGGGAAGCATCGCTACCGGCCAGTGCCATGACCTCGGCGACCTCGCGCAGGGTGCCATCGCCGCCGCCGGCGATCAGCGTCGGGTAGCCGGCGGCCAGCGCCTCATCCACCAGTCGGGCGGCATCGCCGCCTTCCCAGGTCAGGCGCACAGCCAGCTGCCAGCCGTTTTCGCGTAGCGCCATCACGGCGGCCCGTACTTCCTCATTCTGCGCCTGCTTGCCATGCAGGATCAGCAGTGCTTTGCGCTCTGTAGCCATAGTCCCTCCCTTGCTCGAATACAGCAGACCACCACCGATGAATGAAGTGCCTTCGACAAAAACCAACGGTTTTCAGTATGCGTAGTACGCCGCAACCCCGCTCAGCCAGGGCAAGAGGGACAGCATGAATAGCCCAGCACAGAGCAGCAGGCCACGCCAGCCACGGGTGTGCAGCAGATAGGCCGGCAGAACCACCGGCCAGAGGAAGAACAGAAAGGCGCCGAACTCGTAGGGGCGGTGATAGCCGTGCCGCTTGGCGTCCGCCAGACACCAGTAGGCCAGCATCAGGGCAAAGGCCCAGCTCATCAGGCTCTCCGCCTCACGCGAGGGGTAGTCGCCCGCATACCCCATCACCGCGTAATGCAGGATCGAAATCCCGATTACCAATCCCCATACGATCTTCATGCACATCCCTGTCGTCAGCCATGCCGCGGCAGTTTCCATCGCCGCACGGCGAGTAGGCAATGACTAAGCGGGATACCCGGTGATCTCGCGAATGCTGCCGTACAGCGGCTTGAGCTGTTTGTACATGCGCAGGTAGACCTCGCGGTACAGCCGCTCGTAGACCGCCACCGCCTGCGGGTTGGGCTGGAACACCTTGCCGACGCGGGTCATGGCGGCGATGGCCGTGGGGAAGTCCGGGTGCAGGCCGAGGCCGACGGCGCAGTCGATGGCCGCGCCCAGGCCGGAGGTTTCGTACAGGTGCGGGCGCTCGGCCGGCAGGTTGAAGATGTCGGCAGTCAGCTGCATGGCCGCGTCGCTCTGCGAGCCGCCACCGGAAATGCGCAGGCGCTCGATGCGCGTGCCGGAGCGTTTCTCGATGCGCTCGCGGCCCTGGCGCAGGGCGTAGGCCAGGCCTTCGAGGATCGCCCGGTACAAGTGCGCACGGGTATGCACATCGCCGAAGCCGATGATCGAGCCCTTGGCTTCCAGCCCCGGCTCGCGGATGCCCGGCGACCAGAACGGCTGCAGGGTCAGGCCCATGGAGCCCGGCGGCACGCTGTTGACCAACTCGTCGAACAGGGTCTCGGCCTCCACGCCCAGCTCCAGGCCGCGCTGGCGCTCGGCATGGCCGAACTGTTCCTTGAACCAGCTGACCATCCAGAAGCCACGGAAGATCATGACCTCGGTGTTGAAGTGATCGGGAATCGCCGCCGGATACGGCGGAATCAGCGGAATGGTCTCCAGGTACTTGGCGCGGGTGGTGTTGATGGTCGCCGTGGTGCCATAGGACAGGCACGCCGTGCTCGGATCCACACCACCGGCGCCGATCACCTCGCAGGCCTTGTCCGAGGCCGCCGCGATCAACGGCAGTCCTTCAGGAATACCGGTGTGGGCGCTGGCCTCGGCGGTGATTCTGCCGATGCGCTCGCCCGGCTTAACCAACTCCGGCAGCATGTCCGGACGCACCGGGATGGCCTGCCACTTCCAGTCGCTGGGCTTGGCCCAACACAGGCGCTTGTAGTCGAACGGCAGGTAGGCAACGCAGCTGCCCACAGAATCGACGAAGCGGCCACTCAGGCGGTGGGTGAGAAAGCCCGAGAGCAACAGGAACTTGTGGGTGCGAGCCCAGATGTCCGGCTGCTGCTGGGCGACCCAACTGGCCTCGGCCTGGGCGCGGAAGTAATCCACCGTCGCCTCTTCGCGAATCAGCTTGAACAGCCAGCCCCAGGGCCCGGTGATACTGCCTTCCACCTCGGCGCGACGCTGGTCCAGCCAGAGAATGGCCGGGCGCAGCGGCTTGCCGGCCTCGTCCACGTTGATCAGGGTGCCACGCTGGGTGGTGACCGAAACACCGGCGATCTGGCCTCTGTCGATCTCGACGCTGGCCCACAGCCGGCGGCAGGCCTCGCCCAGGCTGGCCCAGTAGTACTCCGGGTCCTGCTCGGCCCAGCCGGGGTGCTCGGAATAGTAGGGTTCGAGCTCCACCTTGCCCTTGCCGACCAGGTTGCCGGCCAGGTCGAAGAGCAGCGCGCGTACGCTTTGGGTGCCGTTGTCGATGGCCAGCAGGTAGCGTTGTTCGGTCACGTCGGTTTCCAGGCAGTTCAAGGCAGGCTGTAGCAGCGATGCCACAGCGCCAGATAGCGTTGTTGTTCTTGTTCCCAGCGTGCATCGCTCCAGCCCAGGCGCGGCTGGCACAGCGCGCGGATGCGCGGCAGCTCGTCCGCGGCACCGCCCGCCAGCAGCAGGCCGATGCGGGTGCGGCGCAGCAGCAGGTCGTCCAGGTGCAGCACCAGCTCCTCATCGCAGGCCAGGGCCAACTCGGCCCACAGCGTGTTGCTGGCGCCGATACAGTCGCTGCCGAGTTCGTCGATCAGCCGTGCCAGGCGCGGCAGTGCCGCACCATGGCGACCGGCCAGGCGGCGCTGCTGGGCCATGCCCAGGCCGGGCAGCGTGTGCGAATCGGCGCTACGAAACACCTGCTGACCGGCGTCCATCACCTCGCGGTCGACCATGGGCGCACAGGCGCGCAGCACTTCCAGGGCCAGCAGGCGGAAGGTAGTCAGCTTGCCGCCAGCCAGGGTCACGCAGCCGGGCTCACTCCACAGCGCATGCTCGCGCTTCTCGTCCGAGGGCTTGCGCCCGGCGCTCTCCCCTTCGCTGACCACCGGGCGCACGCCTGCCCAGGTGGACAGCACATCGGCGCGCCCGATGCCGGCATGCGAGAACACACTGGCGCAGGCCGCCAACAGGTAATCCACTTCTTCGGCGCTAATGCGTGCGTCCTGGCCCAGCGACTCGCCGTGGTCCAAGTCGGTGGTACCGACCACCGTGGCGCCTTCCCAGGGAAAGACGAACACAGGGCGCTTGTCCTCGGCATACATGAAGCTGATGGCCTGAGCCACCGGCAGGCGCCAGGCCGGCAGCAGCAGATGGCTGCCGCGCAACGGGCGGATGCGCTCCAGGCCAACCTTCTGCCGCAGCTCATCGGCCCAAGCACCAGTGGCCTGGGCCACGGCGCGGGCGCGGAAGGCAACGCGCTGGCCGCTCTCCACGTCCTCGGCCACCAATCCGACCACTCGGCCATTGTCGCGGCTCAGCTCGACCACGCGCACGCCATTGAGCGCCTCGCCGCCATCGGCACGCGCCTCGCCCAGCACACGCATGACCAGCCGCGCATCGTCGGTGACCGCATCGGTAAAGCAGGTGGCACCGAGCAGCGTCTGCTCCTGCAGGCCCGGCGCCAGGTAGCGCAGCTCGGCCAGCGGGTGATAGCGGTGCAGGCGCTGGCCGGCCAGGGCGTCGTACACGCTGAGCAGGCCGCCGAACACCTTGGGACCGGGGAAGCGGCCACGGTAATGCGGGAACAGGAACGGCAGCGGGTCGACCAGGCCCGGCGCCTCGCCGAGCAGGCGCTGGCGCTCACGCACCGAGTCGCGGGTCAGGCCCAGCTGGCCCTTGGCGATATAACGCAGGCCGCCGTGAACCATCTTCGACGAACGACTGGAGGTGCCCCAGGCGAAGTCGCGCTGCTCCAGCAGCAGACAGCTCCAGCCACGCCGGGCCGCTTCGCGCAGGATGCCGGCGCCGGTGATGCCGCCGCCGACCACGATCAGGTCCCAGTCGCGCGCCGCCAGTTCCGGCAGCGCGGCTTCACGCCAGGTGGCGTTCCAGCTCATCTCAGTCTTCCAGCAGTACGCCAGGGGCCAAACGCTGTTCAGGGTCGAAGTGCTGGGCCATGGCCTTGAGCGCCGCCATGCCCAGCTCGCCCTTCTCCGCGGCCAGGTACGGCGCGTGGTCGCGACCGACGCCATGCTGGTGGCTGATGGTGCCGCGGTTGCCGGCGATGGTCTGGCAGGCCGCGTGCTTGAGCTTGCTCCAGCGCGCCAGGGTCTGCTCGTAACTGCTGCCCGGGCGGAACACGTAGGTGGTGTAGATGCTCGAACCCTCGCCATAGACGTGGGACAGGTGGGTGAACACGTGGACCTGCTCGCCCTCGTCCGCCAGCCCCTGGCGCAGGCTGGCCTCGACCTTGTTCAGCAGATTGTCGACGTTGCTCCAGTCGGTCGCCGTCTCCAGGGTGTCCACCGCGTAGCCGGCTTCCCACAGGCCGTGACGCAGGTAGGGGAAGCGGAAGCGGTTTTCCGCCCACTTCTTGCCCAGCAAGGTGCCAGTGAACACGCCGCCCTCGGCGCGCAGGATGCGCTTGGCCTGTTTGACCGACAGGGCGTTCTGCGCGCGATTGCCGGTGACGCCGAAGGTCAGCATGCACTTGCCGGCGCGGGCGCCACGCAAGGCCAGGTATTTCTCCAGCAGGGCGATCTGCTCGGGGTGGCCGGCCAGGGCCAGCTGGGTCTCGGTCTCGATGGCGTTGGACAGGCGCAGCATCGACAGCGGCACGCGCGCCTGGGCCAGGGCGCGAATACCGGCCAGGGCCTGCTGCCAGCTGGGCAGGAACACGGCAAAGAACTTCTCCTGCTCGGCCAGCTTGGTCACACGCACGCGCACCTCGGAGATCACCCCGAAACGCCCTTCGCTGCCGAGAATCAACTCGCGCAGGTCCGGGCCGGCGGCCGAGGCCGGGAAAGTCGGAATCTCCAGGGTGCCGGCGAAGGTCTCGACCTTGCCGCCGGCGAACAGCTGCTCGATGCGCCCGTAGCGCAGCGACTGCTGGCCGCTGGAGCGGCTGGCCACCCAGCCGCCGAGGGTGGACAGCTCCCAGGACTGCGGGAAGTGACCGAGGGTGTAGCCGCGGGCGCGCAGTTGCGCCTCCACCTGCGGGCCGCTGGCGCCGGGGCCGAAGGTGGCGATCTGGCTCTGCTCATCTAGGTCGAGCAGTTGGGTCATGCGCTCCAGCGACAGGGTCAGCACCGGCTTGTCACCTGCTGCCGGGTTGATGTGCCCGGCCACCGACGTGCCGCCGCCGTAGGGGATGACGATGGCGTCCTGCTGCTGCGCCCAGATCAGCAGCTCACGAATCTGCGTGGCAGTTTCCGGCAAGGCCACGCCATCGGGGAACACGCCGAAATCGCCGGAGCGCATGGCCAGCCAGTCCGGCAGGCTCTGGCCGCGGGCATGACGCACCCGCACTTCGGCATCGACACTGACCAGCGGATGGCGAGCGCTCAGGCGCGACTGCGGCACGCGGGCCAGTACCTGTTCCAGGCTGGCGTCGGCCAGACGCTGGCCAGCGCCAACGCGCTCGGCGAGGAAGGCGCCGCCATGCGCCGGCAGTTCAACCTGGGTGGCTTCGTCGCCCCATCCGTTCCAACGTCGCATCCGTCCTTTCCTCACAGTTCCGCTGATGATCGATGGCTGCCTATACTAGCCAGCCGCCCGCTCCGGTCACTGTCGAATCGGGACAGCGGCTGTCGCCAATCAAGACAAGCAGAACAACAAGAATCAACCATGTTGACCCTCGGCTATACCTCGGTCCCCGCCCTGCTCAAGTATCTGCGTCACGCCGAACACCTCGGCCTGGACGTGGAAGCCGCTCGCGCCGTTGCAGGCATCAGCGCCGAGGACCTGGCGGACAACGGCAAACGCCTGCCCAGCGAGGTGCACGAGCGCCTGCTGGAGCACCTGATGCAGGTCTCCGGCGACCCGCTGTTCGGCCTGCATGCCGCGCGCTATGTGCAACCCGGCTCATGGAGCGTGCTCGGCTACATCACCATGAACTGCGCGACCCTGGGCGAAGCGATGAGCCGCATCGTGCCCTACGAGAAACTGGTCGGAGACATGGGCACCAGCTGCGTGGAACTGGCCGGCGACCATGTGCGGCTGATCTGGAACTGCCGCCATGAGCACCCGGGCATTCGTCGGCATATGGTGGAGAACGTGTTGGCGTCGTGGATGCTCTACGCCCGCTGGATCGCCGACATGGACCGCTCGCCGCGCGAGGTCTGGTTCGAGCACTCGCGCTCCACTGAGGCCGAGCAATCGGAATATGAAGAGGTATTCGGCTGCCCGGTGCAGTTCGAGCAACCGAGCAACGCCCTGCTGGTGCCGCTGGACTACCTGAGCATTCCCCTGCGCCAGGCCGACGCCAACCTGCTGCGCACCCTGGAAGAACACGCACTGACCATGATGGCCGGGCTGGACGACAACGAGCCGCTGCCGCAACGGGTGAAGAACGCCCTGCGCCTGCTGCTCAAGGACGGCCTGCCGCGCAAGGAAAAGGTCGCCGAGAAATTCCACATGACGGTGCGCACCCTGCAGCGTCACCTGCAACAGGCCGGCACCAGCTACCAGGAAATCCTCGACCAGCTGCGCCAGGAACTGGCGCAGCACTACCTGCTACGCAGCGATCTGGCGATCCAGGACATCGCCAGCTACCTTGGTTTTACAGAGTCGAGATCGTTTCATCGGAGCTTCAAAGTCTGGACCGGTATGACGCCAGGGATGTATCGTGAGCAGTATCAGAAGGCCATTATCAATAGTTTGCCGACGCACGATAATCTGTGATCAAATCGACAAAAAATCGGCGATGAACGGACACCGAAAAACACTCGCCAATAAATTGACTGCCCTTGTCAACTATTGAATCCAGAACCGCTGGCCAGGAAGCAGGCCGTCCGGGAGGGAGTTTTTTGCGCCCGCAATCGATCGATAAGCAGCCCATTACCAAAGTGGGCTTCGTTCAGTATTTCGTTGCCTTTACACGGCTCCTGCACGGATTCACCGCAGTGCTGCCCGGCGTGCTGCTGACCTGGGCACTGAACGGTGAAAGCGCGCTGACCGAACACTATGCAGCGTTGCTGGTGTTCTTCGGCTTGATCACAGTGCTGATCTTCCAGTCCACCGGCGTCTACGACGACGAGCTATTCAGCAACATGCTGCGCTTCCGGCTCATGTTCTTCAGCTGGCTGGCGGCTTTTTCCCTTCTGGCATTCATGCACCAGGCTCTGGGGCTCTTCCCGCTCATACCCATACAGCAACTACTGACCTGGTTCGTGGCCGTACTCCTGTTACTCGGTGCAGAGCGCCTGCTGCTGTTAGGTGGCCTGCATCTGCTGGCACGCACCGGCCGCCATCTACAGAACGCGGTAATACTGGGCGGCACCGACAACGGCGTGAGAATCGCCGAATACATGCAACGCAACGCCGACATACGCCTTGGGTTGATCGGTTTCATCGACGATCGCAACACGCGGGTCGAGGATACGCTGGCCAACCTGCCGGTACTGGGTGACACCAAGCTGCTGGAGCAGATGATCCGCGAAGATCGTGTGCAACAGGTTCTGGTCGCCCTGCCCTGGAGCGCAGAGACCCGCATCGGCCATGTCGTCGCCCGCCTGCGCAAACTGCCCGTTACCGTGCTGCTCGCTCCCGACATGCTGGCGCTGCGTCACTCCCACAATCGCATCACGGAAGTATCCGGCCTGCCGATGTTCAATGCCTCGGAACTGCCGCTACGCGGCTGGTCGCCGTTGATCAAGCGCCTCGAGGACCTGATTCTGGCCAGCCTTGCCCTGATCGCCATTTCGCCGCTCATGGCGCTGGTGGCCATCGCTATCAAACTGGACTCCCCAGGTCCTGTGCTGTTCCGGCAGAAGCGCTACGGCTACAACAACCGACTGATCGAGGTCTACAAGTTCCGCTCGATGCATCACAAGATGGCCGACGCGAACGCCGAGAAACAGACCACCCGCGGAGACTCCCGTATCACTCGGGTAGGTGCATTCATCCGCCGTACCAGCCTGGACGAGCTTCCACAACTGTTCAACGTCCTGCTGGGCAGCATGTCGATGGTCGGACCGCGCCCGCATGCCACAGCTACCAAGGCTGCCGGCATTCTCTTCGAGGACGCAGTCGAGACCTATAGTGCCCGGCACCGGGTGAAGCCCGGCATCACCGGCTGGGCACAGATCAACGGATATCGCGGGGAAACGGACACGCTCGAGAAAATCGAGAAGCGCGTCGAGTTCGATCTGGAATACATCGAACATTGGTCGGTCTGGTTCGACCTCTACATTCTTTGCCGAACGCTGCCGGCCATCGTGGTGACCAAGGAGGCATACTGATGAGCGCCCTGATTCCCTGCATCGTCGCCGGCGGTTCCGGGACCCGCCTCTGGCCAGTGTCGCGCGAGGCTCGCCCGAAGCCTTTCATGCGTTTGCCTGACGGCGAAAGCCTGCTGCAAAAAACCTTCCTGCGCGCCAGTCGCCTGCCCGGTGTGGATCGCGTGATCACCGTGACCAATCGCGAGCTCGTGTTCGGCACGCAGGATCACTACCGTGAAGTCGATGCGCGCCATCTGCCACTGGACTTCATCCTGGAGCCCTGTGGCCGCAATACTGCCCCAGCCATCGCCGTAGCAGCTCTGTATGCGCAGCGTGAGTACGGTGATCACAGCCAGTTGCTGATTCTTCCCGCCGATCACTTGATCGGCGACGAGGATGCTTTTGCCCAGGCGGTTTCGCTAGCCCGTAATCTCGCTAGTAGCGGATACCTGACAACCTTTGGTGTCCAGCCGACTCGCGCCGAAACGGGCTATGGCTATATCGAAGCGGGAGAGGCACTGGCCGGCGGCGGGCAACGCGTAGAGCGCTTCGTTGAAAAACCGGATAGCACAACCGCGCAGGCGTATGTAGACGGCGGCAACCATCTATGGAATGCGGGCATGTTCTGCCTGCAGGTGGACAATCTGCTCGACGAGCTGGCGCGTCACGCCCCGGACGTGCTGGAAAATGCCCGCATGAGCCTGAACGGCTCGGCGCTTCTGCGCGGTGAGCACTCCACTCAGTGCGAGCTTCCCCAGGGCACCTTCGCGCTCGCGCCCGATATCTCGATCGACTATGCCCTGATGGAGCGTTCGGACAAGGTTGCCGTAGTGCCTTGCGACCTGGGTTGGAGCGACATCGGCTCCTGGCAAGCCATGCGCGAGCTGTCACCCAGCGATGAGGCCGGCAACCAGGTCAACGGCGAAGCCATTCTTCACGATGTACGCAACTGCTTCATAGACAGTCCCAGTCGACTGATTGGGGCCGTAGGGGTGCAAGACCTGATCGTAGTGGACACCCCGGACGCATTGCTGATCGCCGATGCCGACCGCAGTCAGGACGTCAAGTACGTGGTCCAGGAGCTCAAACGGCGAGGGCATGAGGCCTATCGGCTACACCGCACGGTGAATCGCCCCTGGGGTACCTACAGCGTCATCGAGGAAGGCTCCAACTTCAAGATCAAGCGCATCGTGGTTCGCTCGGGAGCGGCATTGTCGCTACAGATGCACCACCACCGCAGCGAGCACTGGATAGTGGTCAGCGGCATGGCCAGGGTGGTCAATGGCGAACGTGATTTCCTGCTGGATACCAACCAGTCCACCTTCATTCCCGCCGGCCACAGCCATCGCCTCAGCAATCCAGGCATCATCGACCTGGTCATGATCGAGGTGCAGAGCGGCGAATATCTGGGTGAAGACGACATCGTTCGCTTCGAGGACATCTACGGCCGCATCGCGAGTACCGAGACGAAATCCTGATGCGCACCGCCCTGATCATCCCGACTCGCAACGCGGGCGCTCATCTCGACCGTCTGCTGCCTGCTCTCGCCGCCCAGACGTTGCAGCCGGATGAATTTCTGGTGATAGACAGCTCTTCGCGCGACAGCACGGTGGCACGCCTGCGGGAAGCTGGCGCACGCGTCGAGGTGATCACGCCCGACCAGTTCAACCACGGCGGCACGCGTCGCCTGGCCAGCCAGCAGGTAGAGGCGGACGTACTAATCTATCTGACCCAGGACGCCATTCCGGCAAGGCCCGATAGTTTCGCGCGCATCGTCGGCGATCTGTGCAGCGAGGACGACATTGGCGTGGCCTACGGGCGCCAGCTGCCACATCCAGGCGCAGGCTTGCTCGGCGCTCAGTCGCGGCGTTTCAACTACCCCGCCGACGGCCGTACCAAGCGCCTACGTGATACATCCAAGCTCGGCATCAAGACCTGCTTCAGCTCCGACTCCTTCTCGGCCTATCGACGCGATGCATTGGAGGCCGTAGACGGATTCCCCCAAGACGTGATCGGCAGCGAGGATGCCTACGTCGCCGCGCGGATGCTGATGGCCGGCTTCGCCGTTCGCTATGCCGCGGCTGCCGAGGTCTACCACTCACACGATTACCGCATCGTCGAGGAGTTTCGCCGTTACTTCGACATCGGCGTTTTCTATGGGCGTGAAAGCTGGATTCGCGAGGCATTCGGCTCAGCCAGCGGAGAAGGATTGCGCTACGTCAAGGCTGAACTACGGGCATTGTCAGCCGCTGGCGCGCTCTGGCGAGTACCGGAAGTGCTGCTGCGCACGGCCATGAAGCTTCTGGGCTATCGTCTCGGGCAGAAAGAACACCTCTTCGATGTCGCTCTGAAACGCCGACTCAGCATGTTTCCGGGTTACTGGAAGTGAATATTGGTTCTCAAAGGAAAGTCCCCATCATGAGAGCGTTTCTGCTGCTTGTTCTGACGTTGGGCCTGGCGGCCTGCACCACTCCGGCCCGTGTCGGCCTGCCCGACTCCGACACTGTCGAAGCCGGCCAGGCAGCCGCGCTGACCCTCGTCGACCTGCCGCCGGTGCAGGAGCGTATCTATCCGGGTGATGTCTTGCGCATCGTTCGCGAGAGCGGTGAGACACCTACCATCTCGGCCTTCACAGCCAACTCCATCTACGAGCTGACGCTGTACACCGTGATGAACGACGGCGCCTTCTTCTACCCCTTCATCGGCAGGGTGGAGGCGGCGGGCAAGACAACCGAGCAACTGGCAACCACGCTGCGCGAGCGCATGGCTCCTTACTATCGCGAGCCGGGCGTTACCGTGAACATCAACCAGGCCCCGGGCAACACAGTCTTCGTGGGTGGTTCGGTGCGCAACCCCCAGCCTTATCCGACCAATATCGCCACGACGCTCGAGCGAGCGATCATCGCCGCTGGCGGTGTCATGCCGAACGCCGACAGTCGCCACGTTGCGCTACTGCGTTCGGATGTGGATGGGCGGTACAAGACCTACTTCGTCGACTTCAGCCAGCTTCTCCACGGCGGAGACCAGGGCAGGCAGGCCATCGCGCTGCAACGGGGAGACGTGGTGTTCGTACCCAAATCCGGTGTGGGAGACCGTATCGAGGGTGTCGATCTGTATCTCAATCAGCTGATTCCTTTCACCAAGTCAATCGGCATCGGGGCCAACTATGACCTCCGTGGCAACGACAATTAATCGCTAGGGAACAGCCCATGATCGAAATCCGCACATTCCGTGATCTTCTGCGCCTGTTCTTCATATTCTTTCGAGAATTCAAACTGGCGGTCCTTGCTACATTCGCGATGGTGGTGCTCGGCGCGTTCCTGCTGCCAACCTCCTACGAATCAAGCGCCCGCCTGCTGGTGAAGCCGGGCCGCGACACCAACACCATGCCCATCGAAGTGGCAGACCGGCAGTCCATCATCATGCCGGCTACCCAGCGCGACCCCATCCTGGACGAGGAGCGCATGCTCACCGGCCGCCCCATCAGTCGCCAGGTTGCCGAGCGCTATCTTGAACAACTGGCCGACGCGCCGCGCCCCGAAGGCTTCCTCGCTACCACCAAGTACTACGTTGGCAAGGCAACGAGTGCAGCTCTTGAGCTGGTCCGGGATTTCTTCCAGTTGCTCGGACTCTCGGAAGAGCAGACTCCCGTTGATCGCCTGGCCACCAAACTGACCAAAAACTTCAGCGTAAGCCACGCCCCTGGCTCATCGGTCATGGAGATCACCTTCCGCTGGAGCGACCCAGCGGTTGCGCAATCGGTAGTCCAGAGCTGGGTCGACCTCTACATGGAAGAGCGGACCCGGGCGCTCGGCCGCCGCAGCCTCTATGACTTCTATCTGACCCAGAGCGAAACCAGTACCGCTGACATCCTCAAGTACAAGAAGGAGCTTGCAGCACGCCTGAACGAGCTGGGCGCCGTCGGCATCGAAGCACACCTGCAGAATCTCTCCGAGCGAATCAACCAGCTGCGTGGCGACCGCTTCAACACCTGGCGCCTGATTTCCTCGACCGAAGGAAGCCTCGCCACGCTCGACCAGCAGATCCGCAGTCTGCCGGCCGAGGTACGAACCGTTCGGGAAATGGCCCTGAATCCGATCCATCAGGATCTGCTGCGAACGCTCAATGCCAAGCTGGCGGAGCGGGAAGACCTGCTACGCACCTTCACCGAAAATGCACCGCCGGTTAAGAGCATCGACGAAAACATCGCCTACCTGCAGAAGCGAATCAAAGCCGAGTCGGCCAACATCCAGGTCTCGCAGAACCAGGCACCGAACCCGATTGCCGAGCGCCTACGCAGCAACTTCATGGACCAGCAGTCCGATCTCGCTCGCCTTAAGGCACAGCTGATCCGCCAGGACGAGCAACTCAAGCTACTCGAGGACGAACGAGCCAAAGCGCTTTCCGTAGAGCCCGACCTCGCTCGCATGCAGCGCGAACTGGCAGCGGCCGAGAAGAACTTCGTGCTCTACAACGAAAGCCTGGAGAAGGCTCGCATCGACCGCGAGCTGGACAACAGCCGCATCAGCAACATAGCCATCATCGAACAAGCCACCTTCAACCCCAGCCGGGTGTTCCCCAAGAGCCTGCTGATGATCTTGCTGGCGCTGCCGCTGAGTGTTCTGGTCGGCTTCCTGGTGGTCTATCTCTGCTACCTGCTTGATCAACGCATCCATGATGGCGGCCGCTTTGCCAGCAAGTTCGGTATTCCGCTGTGGACCTCGCTGCCAGAAGTCACCGGCGACCCGACCAGGAACAGCGGCTTCGTCGCAGCGCTCTATCGCCTCTATGGGCTGCTGCCACTCGACCGGATCGCGGAACACGGCCTGGTCCTGGGCCTGACGGCAGCGAGACGCGGCGAGGGCGTCAGCTTCATCATCGGCCACCTGCGCCAGCTGCTTGAGGAGCGCGGCCACAAGGTCCGTATTGGTGATGGTCCGGCTCAACCGGGAGAAGTCGTACTGCTGGATGCCTCGGCCCTGCTCTCGAACCCCCAGGCCTTCGTCAGCCTGCGCAGCGCAGATCTGGTCGCGCTGGTCGTCGAAGCCCAGCAGAGCAACGTGCCGACAGTGGCTCACGCCATCAACATACTGAACACCGCATTCGCCAAAGTAGATGGCGTCATCATCAACCGGCGTCGCTTTGAAGTGCCCGACCGAGTCCTGCAGGTAATGGCCAAGGCGCGGGGCGCATTCTGATGCGAGTTGCCCTGCTCGCGCCCTTGCCACCCGAGCAAACCGGAATAGCCGATTACGCCGCGCTGCTGCGCGCCGCGCTGGAAGTGTCCGGTGTCGAGGTGGTCACTCCGTTGGCCGGTTGCGGCAATGATCCGGAGCGAGCCGTCGGCAGGGTACAGGCATTCGACTGGAGCACCGTCGATCTGGTGCATGCCGAACTGGGCGGCGGGCGCCTCGCCGAGTTTCATGCGCTGCGCGAACTGCGCACACGTTTCCCGCAGTTGCCGTTGACCGCAACCGTCCATGATCCCGAGCGCCTGGTCTGGCGCCGGGCGTCGCTGCCATGGCCGCTGTCCCTGGCCAGCTCCCTGCCCTCTCCCTGGCCGCAAGCGGCAACGGTGCTGGCTGACCCACTGTGCCTCCATGAAGAGCGCCGCCTGGCAGGCAGCCTGAGTGGTCTGATCACCCTGACCGCGACAGGACGCGCGTGTCTGATCAAGCGGATGCGCCTGGATGCAGACAAGGTGCATGTCATCCACCATGGCAACCAGGAGCTCGCTCCCGCTCCGCTCCCCCCTCTCGCTCCCATACGACTGCTGTATTTCGGGTTCATCTATCGGGGCAAGGGTATCGAAGACCTGCTCGATGCCCTGGCACTGGTCATCGAGCGGCAGCCGCATGCTGCCGAACGTCTGAAGCTTACACTCGCGGGTGGCAGCGCCCCCGAGACAGCCTTCGAACCCGGCGAAAGTTATCTCGATCAGTTGCGTCGGCGCATTGTCGAAAAGGGACTGGCGTCGCTGATCGAATGGCGTCTGGACATCCCTGCGACCGAAATCGCGGAGCAGATCCAGGCACATCACGTGATGGTGCTGCCTTACCGGGAGTCGAAGAAGCTGTCGCTGCTGGGCGCCCAACGTGGCACCAGTGGCGCGCTGTCCTGGGCAGCGGCTTGTGGTCGAGGAGCAATCACCTCCGACGCACGGGCTTTTGCGGAGGAAGTCTCGACGGGTAATGGCACCACGTTTCCTCAGGGCGATGTCCAGGCGTTGGCCGCCCGACTGCAAGACCTGCTGGAGCAACCACAGCTTTGCCAGCAGTGGGCCGGACGGGCCGCCGAAATCGGGCGGGAACGGCTCTGGTCGGTAACCGCGAAGCGTTTCAAGGCGCTGTTTGCCGATCTGTGTGGAGGATAGAAATCATGCGGAACAGACGCTATCTCTGGCTGATGCTTCCCATAGCCTGCCTGGTGGTGGGCGCCGCCGTATTCAGCGTGCGCGATGCCGAGGCAGAAATCACCAGCCTGAAACCCAGCAGAACCGTAGTATGGAAGGACTACCTGGGGGTCAATGCCCAATTCCACTTCTTCCCTGAGGCCAACTACCGCAAGCAGATGACCCGTCTGCGCGAACTGGACCTGCAATGGGTTCGCATCGCCATGCACTGGGCCATACTTGAGCCTACCCGCGGTCAGTACTACCGCCCCTTCGACGAAGCCGCCCAGGCGATGATCGAAAATCAACTGAAACCCGTGGGTTTCCTGGCGGGATCGGCGCCGTTCGCCACCAGCGCCCCAGCCAACTCACCCTACCAGGACTCATATCCTCCGACCAACAATCGCCTCTACAGCGACAGTCTGACCCGATTCATCGAGCGCTATCCGAGCTTCCAGGCCTGGCAGATCTGGAACGAACCCAACCTCCCCTCCTTCTGGCGCCCCCGGGAAGACCCCAACGCCTATGCCGCATTACTGGTCGACGCTGTCGATACCGTGCGCCGGCGCTTTCCCGATAAACCACTTGGCACCGCCGGCATGGCTTACTTCAGCCAGATGCCATCGCGCAATATGGAGCTGATGCTCAAGGCGCTGCTGGAAAAAGGGCTTGCCAGCAAGAACCTCATCGTCTCCTACCACCCCTACACCGAGTACCCCGAAGGCAACTCGGTAGGCAAGAACGAGCTTCTAGACACCGTTCGCTATATCAACGGCGGGCTTCGTGGCGCAGGCGTCAAGCAGATCTGGGCGACCGAGTGGGGCTGGTCCAGCTACGCAGGCCCCGAGGAAATGCAGGCCATCATCGGCGTCTCCGGACAGGCGGATTACACCCTGCGCCGGCTCGCCTTGATGAGCGCTCTGGATTTCGACCGCATATTCCTGTTCAACCTGAGCGATCTGGATGCCCGTGCGAGCGTTCGTGATCAGTCATACGGGCTGCTGGATCTGAATGGCAATCCGAAGCCGGTCTATCAGGCGCTGAAGAATTTCCTCCGGGTGACCGGCCCGAAACTTGCCCCGGCGGACCCTCCTGCGTTCTCCAACGCGCCGAAGGATCTCTACAGCATCGCGTGGAAGCGCAACGATGGGCGCCGGCTACTGATGCTATGGAGTGCATCGGCCGGCAAGCTGCAGCTTCCCGGCGCCCGGCAGGCCACGCTGTACGACCCCCTCAGTGGCAAGGAGCAAAACCTGGCCACGGACGGTGGCAATCTGTCGGTGCAGCTCAAGCCCAGCCTGCAACTACTGGTCTGGGATTGATAGATGTCGCTGAAGATCCTCTGGGTACTGCCTTATCTCCCCTGGCCCACCAGCAGTGGCGGCAAGACGCGTCAGTATCATCTGCTGCGAACGCTCGCTGCTGCAGGTCACCGCATCACGCTGCTGGTACAGAGCAAGACGCCCATGGACGAGGACAGCCGTCAGGCGCTCGAGCCGTTTCTGGAGCGCCTAATAGTGTTACCACGCCGCCCTCTGCGCAGCCTGAAGACCCTGATTGCGTTGGTCGCGTCACCGCTACCCATGCTTGCCAGCATCAACGGTTTCGCCCCAGCGCTGACCAGGCGTTTCGCCGACCTGCTGGAGGAGCCCTGGGACATCGTCCAGATCGAGCACAGCTATAGCTTCCAGCCGTTCGAGAAACCACTGCGCCAAGCCGGGCAACCCTTCATCCTGACGGAGCATAACGTCGAGTCTGCATTGGGAGGCGCCACTTATGATCGCTTTCCCACGTGGATGAAGCCGCTGATCCTGCTCGACCAGTGGCGCTACCGGCGCTGGGAGAAACGCGTCATGCGCCAGGCGGAACGAGTGGTGGCGGTAACCGCAGCCGACGCCGTCACGCTCGGCCGGATCACCGCTGGGCCGGTCCCCGTGGTAGTCAATGGAGTGGATTGCGCCCGCTATTCGGCCGTGGCGCCCACCTACGATAGCGACCGACTGCTGTTCATCGGCAACTACGAGTATCCACCGAATATCGATGCCGTGGAGTGGGCGATGAACGATGTGATGCCGAGAGTATGGAAGGAATATCCAGCGGCACGCATCACGATAGCAGGCCATGCGCTGCCTCAGGACTGGCCCCTGCGATGGCCGGACCACCGCATCGAATGGCATGGTTTCGTTCCGGATCTGACGGCCCTGCAATCCCGCTCCGCGCTTTTCTTTGCTCCACTACGCCAGGGCGGCGGCTCGAAGCTCAAGGTGCTGGAGGCGATGGCAGCAGGACTGGCGGTGGTGACTACCTCACAAGGAGTTTCCGGCCTGGCCGTCAGCCCTGGACTCGAATATGACGGCGGCGATGATGCCGACGCCCTGGCCCGAGCGGTATTGCGCCAGCTGGCGAATCCAGCTGGTGCTGCAGTTGTCGGCGCGGCAGGCAGAGCCTATGTTCAGCAAACTCATGACTGGGCATCGGCCGCCGGCCAGCTCGAGGCAGTCTATGACGACTGCCTGACCACTCGCGCCAAGGAGACCCACGCATGCGTGTAGGGTTGGACTACCGTCCAGGGATAAGCAACCCCAACAACGGCATAGGCCGCCAGAATGTGGCGCTGGCCTCCGTCTTGAGCGACCTTCCCGGCGTAGAACTGCAGCTGTTCACCCCGGCTCCGCTGGATCATCCGATCAGGGCCAAGGCCCATTGCCCGGCTTGGGACTGCTCCGTCGATGGGCAGCATCGCCTGCCTCGCCGCCTGCGCTTCGAACTCGGCTACCTGCCAGCAGCATTGAAGCGGGCCGGCATAGACGTGCATATCAGCACCTTCAACATGGGGCTGCCCCTGCCGCCACGCCCGCGAGGCATACGCTACGTGCTGCAGCTTCACGACCTGTTCCAGCTGCACCTGAAGAATCGCCATAGCTCCTGGCTTCGCGAAACGGTCTATCGCATCAGCGACAACCTGTCGATTCGCTACTCTGTGAGCGTGGCAGACCGAATCTGGACACCCTCCCGTTTCAGTGCGGATGAAGTCGCACGCACCTTTCCCTGGGCTGCCGACAAAGTCCGGGTCCTGCCCAATCTGGTCCCCACCTGCACGCTGCAGCCAACCGCCCCCCCCACGGATCTGCCGAAGCGTTTCTGGCTGGCCGTTGGCACGCGGGAGCCGCGCAAGAACATCCCCTGGTTCGTGGAACACTGGGCCCAGGCCCGCTCGACAGACCCGACGGTTCCCGACCTGGTGCTAGTCGGCGGCGGCGAGTTCGTTCCGCCCCAACAGCGGAACCTGGCGGGGCTACACCTGATGCCCACACTCGACGATGCCGAGCTGCAAGGGCTCTATCACGCAGCGGAACGCTTATGGCACCCGTCATACGCCGAAGGCTTCGGCTTGCCGGTGATAGAGGCGATGGCTGCGGGCACGCCAGTTGCGGTCGCAAGCGGCACCTCTCTTGACGAGATAGTCCCGCCGGGTACCCCACGCTTCAGCCCCCACGACGGAGCAGCACTGGAGGTGTTGATGCATGAACTGGCCCATGCTCGGCCCAGCGATCCCCAGGCCCTGCGCACCTGGGCTCAGCGCTTTTCCGAGCAACCCTACAGAGCCAGGGTGACGGAGCTTCTGCAGGAGCTACAGGCATGAGTTCTTCCTTCGGGATGCCCCTCGCTGCCGCAGCGGGCCTGCTGTTCGGCGTTCTCCTGTGGTTTCTGTCCCCGCTGAAAGTGGCGGTGCTGATAGTCGCCATGGTGATCGGGCTGAACCTTCTCCGCCGCCCGCTGCTGGGCCTCCTGCTGTTTGCAGTGATAGCCACCTTTCTTCCCTACTCCACCATCAGTATCGGCGTTCGGACGACGGTATCCGAGTTGCTCATCCTCGTCGTGTGGGCTTGCGTGATGTTCCAGAACATCTTCGAGGAACCACGTACGAAACAGGCGGCGGGCCCTACGGAGCGCTACGTGCTAGCGCTCATACTGTTCAGTGCATTCCCATTTCTGGTCGGCCAGCTTACCGTCAATGCCGAGGGCAGCGGCATCGCCAACTGGATACGCTGGCTGGCCAACGTCTCGCTGCTTTTCCTCGTGGCGCGCCTGGTGCATGACGAGCCGACCCGTGAGCGAATGGTCCAGGCGCTGCTGCTGGGCACACTGGCGATGCTGCTGCTGTCGCTGCCGATTTTCCTGGTAGAACGCTCCGCCGCCGCAATAAACCCCCTGCTCACCAAGCTTGGCTACGCCACGCTGGACGAAGTCATCAGAGATACGTCCGGTGCCGTTTTCCTGCGGATGGGTTCACCCTGGATTCACCCCAATACTCTAGGTGGAGCGATGGCGCTGGTGCTTCCGCTGGCCCTCTGCTACGGCATAACCCGACAAAGCTGGCGGCGGGCGCTGGGGATTTCAGCCGGTGTCCTTGGCGTGATCGCTCTGCTGCTGAGTGGCTCACGCGGCGCTCTCGTGAGTCTGGCGGTCGTCCTGGTCTGGATGGCAGTACGCCGCGTACCGTTCACCGGTCGTCTGTTGCTCACCGGCTCGGCACTGGGACTGCTGCTGGTACTGTCCTACCCGCCCCTGCAAGAGCGGATCTCGACCATGTTCGAGTTCAGCGATGCCAGTACCTCGGTCCGTTTCGATGAATACGCCAACTTCCCAAGGGCAATGGCCGCATACCCCTTCGGCATCGGTTTCAAAGTCGAGCCGCCAGTCCCGGGAACCGACCTTCTCGGTATTTCCAACCTCTGGCTGAACTTCATCTATCGGCTTGGCCTACCCGGCATGTTGCTGTTCATCGCCGCGACTTGGAGCTGGTGGAAGGAAACCCGCCCACGCAGCGCCCGCATCGACCTGACATCGGACAATGCCATCTGGCTGGGCACGACGGCCGGCCTGCTGGCAGCGCTATTCAGCGGCCTGTTCGATCACTATTTTGGCTTCCAGCCGGTACTGGTCGGGTTGTTCTGGATAATGATCGCCCTGAATCTGCAGGAGTCTCGCCGCCTGCGCGCAACGGACCAGGCGATAGCCGAAGGCGACTCCGCACAGCCTCAGAGAACCTGACCCGATGTTCGGCTCCACACTCTGGCTGACCCTCGCCACTCTGATCGGACTCGCCGCCGGCTTCGCCCGGGAATGGTTACTGGTGGACGCATGGGGAGCCAGCCTGCGTAGCGACGCCTTCCTGGTAGCGCTGTTCCTGCCCGAAGCAGTAAGGATGGCGATGGCGACCGGGCTCTTCAGCTCCGCAGCCCTGCCGCTGTATCAGGAGCGTGATGCCTCCCAACAGGCAGCCTGGCTGTCCGCGCTGACATCCAGGGTTCTCGCGGTTGGGCTGGGCGTCGCCATCCTCTTTCATCTGGCAGCACCTCTCTGGGTTTCGCTGATCGGCCCAGGCCTATCGGCTGAGGGCCAGATACTCGCCCGGCAGAGCCTGCAGCTGCTGGCGTGGTGCGTGCCGGGCTTCCTGCTGCATGCCTTGCTGTGCATTCCCCTGCAGGCCCATGCCCGCTTCGTGCTGGCGGGACTCGGCTCTCTTCTGTTCAACTTTCCGCCGGTAGTTTACCTGGCCCTGCAGGGTGGCCAGGCCGAACCAGTCGGCCTGGCAATGAGCTGCGTGGCGGGCAGCCTGCTGATGCCTCTGGCGCTACTCCCGGCGATGCGAGGCATGGGCTGGCGCCCATGGCGTGTTCAAGCCAAAGACCGTTGCGGTCAACAGTTGCTGCAACGACTCGCACCGCTACTGGCGAGTACCCTGGCCAGCCAGGGTCTTGCCCTGCTGGAGAGGATGGTGGCGTCACTGCTCGGCGAAGGCGCAGTCACCTGGCTTAACTTCGCCCGAAAGCTGATCAACCTGCCCATGGTCGCGCTCATGAGCCTGAATCAGGTGCTTCTGGGGCTGATGGGCGGCAAGTCGGAAGCGGAGCGGCTAGCACTGCTGAGGCGTGGCACGGCCATGGCCACGCTGTTGACCCTGCCGGTGGCGGTCGGCGTGGTAGGGGCAGCAGAACCCTTGATAGCCCTGCTGCTACCCTCCCAGGCCAGCGGCGGCATCCTCGCCTCCCTGCTCGGCTGGTTGAGCCTGACACTGCTGTTCGCGGCCTGGAATGCCCTGCTGGCACGCTACGCCTACGCAGTTGGCGATACCCGCCTGCCCCTGGCATGCGAGTTGGGCGGCAATGCCCTGAATGCCTTGCTGCTATCGCTTCTGCCCTGGTGGCTCGGTTTGAAGGGCATCGCCGTGGCGGCGTTACTGGGCGTGCTGCTAACCGGTCTGCTGCTCATGCGCAAGCAGCGGCTGCTGGCGCAGCTGGACTGGAAACGGCAATGGGGAGCCGGCCTTCTCATGCCGATTCTGGCGCTGCTGATCCCAATGAACGTTCCGGGTGGCTGGTGGCAACTCGGGGCTGCCACCGTAGCGGGGCTTGCGCTAATGCTGGCTTCGGCGCTGCTGCTCAGGCCCTGGCAGGTACGCTAGAACGACCTCAACGAGGCGCGCCGCCCGCGGCAGCACCTTCCTCTGGCTTGCCGTCCTGCCCCGCTCGTACGTAATGGCTGTTCTTGAGCAGCCAGCGCTTCTCGACTCCGTGCCACATCAACGCAGCGCCGCAGAGCGTCAGGCACACTGCCGCCCCCAGCGCCAGCCAGGGTTGAGCCTCGAAGGCCCCGAAGTGGACCAGCGTCTGCACGATGGGAAAATGCAGGATGTAGACGCCATACGAGAAGTCGCCGAACTTGCAGAAGTTGCCGACGTAGTTATACAGCGCGAAGAAAATGACCAGGACACCCAGAGCGAGGGGCTTGAGCGCCTCGATCTCGATTATCGAGCGACCAAGGAAGTAGAGGACGGAAAACGCCAGCAGCCATTTCAGGTGGCGCTCGAAAAGGGGCAAGAGGTAATAGAGCAACGCGCCGGCAATGAAGAAACGCAATTGCCCCGGCAACTGTTTCTCCAGCAACTCGTACATCCCGCGCCCGGTGCTCTGGTGCAAGTGCAGCATGAGCTGCGAGTAGGCTGTAGAGGCGACGTACAAGGCGATCAGCACACGGAGGTAGCCAGCCCTCCTGCTCAGCCAGACGATCACGGGCACGCTCAGATAGAACATCACCTCGATCTTGATGGTCCACAGCGCACCGTTCACCGAGGCCAGGCGATTCTCGGTGAACACGCCGGGCAAATCCGGCTGCAGGAAATTCAGAAACCCGAGGTTGAACCCCAGGTAACAAAAGAAATCGGTCGACAGGAAATATCCTGTCAGCGAGCGGTCGCTGATACCAAACAGCAGGATCGCCGCCAGCGTGACCGACAGGAAATAGGCCGGATAGATCCGACGGCTTCGCTTCTCGACGTAGTCGGCCAGAGAGCGTGACTTCTCATAGCTCATGAAGATCAGGAAACCACTGATCACGAAGAACGACTCGATGGCTATCTTTCCGGACAGCAGCGTATCGATGATCGTCAGATCGGCTGCCCCCGATAACTCATGTGCATGCAGCAGGCATACCGCCAGCGCCAGCAACAGACGAATGAGGTCGAAGTTGTTCTGCCGCAGACGCGGACTATCGATTCTCATACCCTTACCATTACTCGACTGGCTTTGCCGCCATCTTGGCGCCCACTTCCTGGGGCGGTTTTCTACTGAACATCCGCTTGCCCAGTCGGTTCGCGCCGTTCATCAGTGGCTCCTCGATAAGCCGGAAGCCAACCAGGCCATACACCATCACCGCCGTGAACATGAGCACGATGAGGACGATATTGCCTGCCACACTCGGCGTCGCAGGACCCAGCAGTACCCAGAGCTTCCCGACCACTCCCAGTACGAGCAGGTGGGAAAGGTAGGTCGTGTAAGAGCTATCACCGATAGCGACCATGATGCTGGGGATACGCAACTTGCCACGACGCTCCAGCAGGGTGGCACCGATCGTGAGCAGTCCGAACAGACAACCCAGGCTGAACACCCGAACCAGTCCCTCACCGCGGAAAAGACCGAAACTGTAGCCCACGGGTACGCCGACGAGGGGAACGAACAGCAGCATGCCCAATGCGAGGCGATTGGAAACACGCTCGCTGACGGGATTGAAATAGAACAGCGCAATCAGACTGCCGAGCACGAACTCGACGGCGTAGGGATGCAGGATGAGCCGCAGGACTGGCCCCATGCTCGAGGTATCAACAACCAGATTGATCCCGATGATCAATCCGGCCCAACCACCCAGTATCCAGGGCAGGTAGCGCTCGCTACAGAACATGAGCGAGGTGAACACGAGATAGAACCACATCTCGAAAATCAGCGACCAGGCGACCATGACCAGCGGCAGGCTCTCGTCGGGCACCAGGAAGAACGACTTCCACAGATTGGGGCCCTCATGGGCGCTGTTGACCCAGGAAGGCATGGCGAGAAACACCGCCAGCGTAATGAAGAAGTAGACCCAGTACGGTGGATAGATCCTGGCCACACGGGCATAGGCGAACTTGAGAATTTCCCTAGGCACCTGGAATCGCCCACGCGACACCATCACCATGATGAAACCGCTGACAACGAAGAACCAGTCAATGAACAGCTGGTTGAAGTCCTTGATCGCCGTTGGCAACAAGGACAAGCCTGCGTACTTTTCCTCCGCAAATGTCATGTGGCCAATTACTACGCCAGTCAGACCTATGCAGCGAAACGCCTGCAGACTGTTCAGCTTCGACATGCCGTGCTCCGGAACCTTGAAAAATGATCAACTGCACATGACCGGGCGCTGCCGCTATAACTAGCGCCAACAACTTGGCAGACAGAAGCAAAGAGAGCCCACAGGGCCTGGAGGTGTATTATGCGGCAGGATGCCATCATGGTTGTGATCCTGGCAAGGCGAGACGACTCGATAGGCAAGCCGCAACCTTGCCACCAACACTCGACCTAATAGTGGACACACAAGCCTGACTTGCTCAAAAGCGAAACCAGACTCAAAGACGGAGTCATCTTATGATTCACGAGACTTCAATCAGGAACACTGCGCTGCTCCTGTCGATATTTTCGCTGGTGATTCCCGCATTGGCCAATGCAGCCGACGACGACCCGGTGAGAATGCTTATCAAGCAATACGACAGGGACATCTATTCCACGATGGATGATCTTCTCTATATCCGGACTCATCAGTGCCTGGAGCCGGCATATAGCGAAAACGCGATTCTGTTCTATATCCCCTACTCGGATGACAACAAGCTCCAGTTCAGCTCGAAGGTCGAGTGCAAGGTTCTGGAGGTCTATGACCGCGGGGCCCACTACAGCAAGGAAGGACGCTGAGCACGCCCGCTTGCGTATTTCAGGATAACTGCCTCCGCCGCCATCGATCCGTAGCGGAAACGGGCTCAGCCCAGCAATTCACTCAAAGCGACGAAGCGCACCGGCTCACCCTCCACCAGCGTGCGCCCCTCTCGAATTTCCACCAGCCCATCCGCCCAGGCAGCGCTGCGTAGCACTCCCGAGCTCTGATTCGGGTGGATGATCGCCTGCCCATCCTCCAGACGCGCTCGCAGGTATTCGCGCCGTGTGCCGGACTTGGGCCAGGAGAAACCGGCCGGTACCTCGATCATGCGCGGTGCGACATCCTGAACGCCCATCCGACGCAGCAGATAAGGACGCGCCAGCAGAGCGAAGGTAACCAGCGTAGACGCCGGGTTGCCTGGCAGACCGAGCACCGGTATGCCACGGAAGCGACCGCAAGTCAGCGGCTTGCCAGGCTTGATGGCCAGCTTCCACAGTTCGAGCTCCCCTTCTTCCCGCAGCACCTGACCCAAAAAATCGGCTTCACCGACCGATACGCCACCCGTCGAGAGAATGAGATCGCTACCGACCTGTGCTGCCAGGATCTCCCGGGTTCGCTGCGGATCATCGGGCATGATTCCGGCATCACGGACCTCGCACCCGACGCGGCGAAGCCAGGCCATAAGCAGCCGGCGATTGCTGTTGTAGATCTGTCCGGGAGCGAGTGGCAATCCCGGCTCCACCAGTTCATCCCCGCTGGAGACAAGGCTGACGCGCACCCTGCGCCACACCATCAACCTCGCGTAACCGAGCGAGGCCGCCAGCCCCAGCTCCACCGGCCCCATGCGAGATCCGGCTGCCAGCACCTGCTCTCCGGCTCGTACCTCCTGACCCTGCAATCGAACATGTTGTCCTAGGCCGAGCGGCTGCACGAAGTACACATGGCCGTCTCGAAGTTCCACGTTCTCCTGCATCTCGACGGTATCGGCGCCATCTGGCAGCGGAGCACCGGTGAAGATCCGCGCGCAGGTCCCAGGCAGCAGAGGCTCCGGCGCCTGGCCGGCGAGAATACGCTGGCTGACAGGCAGCGGTTTTCCCTGCCAATCCGCATGCCGCAATGCATAGCCGTCCATCGCGCTGTTCGGCCAGGGTGGCAGATCCAACGGCACCAGCAGATCTGACGACAGCACACGCCCGTCGGCCTCGTCGAGCGGCACCTCCTCCTGTTCCAGTGGCACGCCTTGATCGGCCATCGCCAGCAAACGCTGAAGCGCCTCCTCGACCGGGATCAGGCTCATCCGCGGCTCTCGCAGGCGTCAGCCTTCTTCAGATGAGGAACGAAATTGCAGGGACGGTGGCGACTATCCAGTTGCTCACCGAGGATGCCGTCCCAGGCGGTACGGCAAGCGTTTGTCGAGCCCGGCAGGCAACAAACCAACGTTCCGTTGGCGAGCCCGGCCAATGCCCGCGATTGAATGGTCGATGTACCTATGTCTGCCAGAGAGACATGTCGGAAGAGCTCCCCGAAGCCATCCACATGCTTGTCCAGCAGGCAGGCAACCGCCTCGGGAGTACTGTCGCGCCCCGTGAAGCCGGTACCACCGGTGATCAGCACCACCTGCACGTCATCCTCGGCAATCCACCGCGCCACCTGTGCTCGAATACGATACAGGTCGTCCTTCAACAGCACTCTAGCGGCGAGCTTGTGCCCCGCCAGGGTGAGCCTATCGACGAACAACTGGCCAGACGTATCCGTTTCCAGGGAGCGGGTATCGCTGACGGTGAGAACGGCAATGTTCAGGGGCGTGAAAGCCGCTTCGGCCTTGTGACTCATGGCGGTATCCGGTTGTGGGGAAAGTCAGGCCGGTGTTATATCACGCGCCCAAGCTGGAATTCCCTGATGACCGTCAATGCACCTCTCCCCTGCTCCATCCTGCTGTTGGCCGGCGGCCAAGGCCACCGCATGGGTGGTCGGGACAAGGGATTGCTGCACTGGCAGGGGAAACCACTGGTCGCTCATCTGCACGCGGTAGTGCGACCGCTCACCGATGACCTGATCATTTCCTGCAACCGCAACACCGAGCAATATCGGCCCTATGCGGATCGACTGGTGGCTGACGGGGAGGAAGGCTACCCGGGCCCCTTCGCCGGAATTCTTGCCGGCCTCGCCACCGCGCGCTATTCACATCTGCTGGTTCTACCCTGCGATGCTCCCAAGGTGGACGCCCCCTTGATCCAGGCAATGCGAGCAAGAGCCGAGCAAGACCCGGACAAGGCTGTGCTGATCCGCCGTGGCGAGCAGTGGGAGCCGCTCTTCTGCGTGCTGCCCATAGCATTCCTGCCTTCGTTGCAGAATGCGTGGCGTGCCGGGGAGCGCAGCCCCCGACGAGCGCTGATGCCGCTGGGAATACACGAGCTCGCTTGCGCTGAGCACGACCCCCGGCTGGCAAATCTGAATACCCCGGACCTCCTCACCAGTGCCACGCCAGCCGCCGACATCCAGACTTGAGGCGGCCATCACAGCCTGCCCCACCTGCACAGTGACCATCACGAGAATCAACGAGACCGCAGGCCAGAACGACACCACCGGTACAACTCCAAGACCAATACCATCGGCAAAAAAATTCAGCTAAGACCTTGTGCAACAAAACTTTTTCGGTAGAATGCGCGCCATCCTTCGGAGCGTAGCGCAGCTTGGTAGCGCGTCTCGTTCGGGACGAGAAGGTCGCTGGTTCGAATCCAGTCGCTCCGACCATTTCCCGGTTTCCTCAGCTGTAACCAGCGACTCAGGAAACACTTCAGAAAAGCCCGCCTAGTGCGGGCTTTTTTGTTTCTCCGCCCAACCACTGGGTATTAGAGCAGAGTCGACACCATCAGCCCCAGAGCCCGATTGCCTTGCTCTCTCGTGGAGAGCGGCAATGTGACAAGCGAAACAACAAGGTATGATGGCCAGATAACATCAATGAGGTTGTTATGGCTGTTACCAGGTTCGCTGTTGCAACGCTTGCATTGGTCCTGGTGACCGGATGCGGCTTGAAGGCCAGGACCTTCAACGAAGGTGGCCGAGGCTATGCGATAGGCTTGGGCAAACACTCAGGCCCGGTCTGCCTGCTTCCGGGGAAAACACCGGAGTCCGTGAAAAAGACCTATATCGGCGTGCTCAAGGGGCGCAAGGGATCACCAGGGAGCTTCGAGCCAGTGCGCCAAACCATGGTCGAGGAGGCTCGGGCCATAGGCGCCGATCTGCTGGAAGACACCACGATGCGGCAGGACCTGGCGTTTCGAGGAATCTTCTTCATTCGCCCGATCGGAGAAGGGATCGCCTATCAGCTCGAGAATCCAGAAGATTTTGACTGCGTGGCCAACGGTGGCCTGCTGTATCAAGGCATTGGTACTCCGCCCAAACGCCTGGCACCAGCGGCGACGGTCCAACCAGCCTCCACCGCCCCTCCGCCATCACAAGCACTCTCGTATGACCAGTGCATGGCTCGAGTCCTTAGAGTCCAAGATGAGCGCCTGCGGCTTGAATCCATGTCGCTATGTGATGGCGTGAAGTAGAAGGAACCGCTCATGATCCTTAGAAACATTGCAGTAATCGCTTGCATGACTCTGCTCACGGGATGCGCCTTTGGTGTCCGCGTGGACTATCGGGCAGCAGCTCCGAATATTCCACTCAAGCCTTCGACCGAGAAGAAGGTCATCGAAGTAGCCACATCCGACCAGCGCCCCTACATCCTCAGCGGGAAGAAAGGACCGCACTTCGTGGGCGTATCTAGGGCGCTCTACTACAACCCCTACAACATCACCACCGCGAGCGGGCTTGGCCTGGGCACCGATCTGCAGACTGCCATCATATCGGCGCTATCCCGCAACTACGCAGTCGAGGCCAAAGCAAGCCATAACCGAGATCGCGCTTCAGCCCCAGGTGCTCACCTGCTGGTACTGTCCATTCGCGAGTGGAAATCCGATGCCTACATGAGCGTGAGGTTCGACTACGACGTGACGGTGGAGGTCAAGGACGAGCGAGGCCAAGTCCTGGCCAGCAAGAGCGCGAAAGGTAGTGGAGCGATCACGAACTTTCTCACTGCTGGCGCCGACGTCCTCAATCAGGTGCTGACGGATCATGAAATCACCATGGCGCTGGATAGCACACTGATCCCACAGGCCGCACAGGTACCAGCGCTGCTCATACCTGCCACCTCCTCCCAGTCAGCAACAGACCAGTACGACAACTGCATCAGGCGCGTACTCAGAATCTCCGATCCGCAACTTCGCATCACCGCGATGACTGCATGCGATAGCGCCAAGTAGGGCGAGCGGCAAAAAAAACGGGAGCCACTCAGGGCTCCCGCACTCGATTCTGTAGAGTCAAAAAACCACGGAAGGGGACACCTAGCCGCGGCTACAACCTCACCAGCGCTCCCGAAGGAACGCAGGCCTTAATTTGGCATGAAACAAGCGTTTGATTTGTAGCTCTTCGTTGTTATCGTGCAAAGAAATGTAAACGGTTGGCCCGCCTCGGCCACCCACGGCAGAATGCCGTCCATGAGTACGCACTTTCCCGACTTCTTCCAGCTTCAGCCTACCCCCGCATCGCTACAACCGGCAGCTACCTGCCTGGTGCGCGCCCGCTTCGATCACACGCGGCTAGCCGCGGATGATTTCCGATACTGCTCAGTTGAACCGATACGTGGCGTAGCCAAGCGACAGGGTGAGTACCTCGCAGGTCGCCTCTGCGCGCGCGAAGCCCTGCACAGGCTGTGCGGACAGCCTATGGTTCCGGGAAGAGATGAAGACGGCGTGCCCATCTGGCCGGAGGCTGTCGTGGGCTCCATCACTCACGGGGCCGGTGAAGCCCTCGCCATCGTCGGCAGCCGTTGCCAGTGGAGCGGCCTGGGACTGGATGTGGAAAAGCGCCTGGGCGCCGAGCGCGCCGCCAAGCTGGCCGGCGAGATTCTCACTCCGCGAGAGCTGGAACGCGCGACCGGGCTGGCGCCCGCCCCCTTTGCGCGCCTGGTCACCCTGACCTTCTCGCTCAAGGAAAGCCTGTTCAAGGCGCTCTACCCACTGCTACTCACCCGCTTTTACTTCCACGATGCCGAGCTGCTCACGTGGAGCGAAGACGGACAAGCCGAGCTGCGTCTGCTGATCAACCTGAGTCCAGAGTGGGGCACAGGAGCCAGGCTGAGTGGTCAGTACACTGAATTCGACGACTACCTGCTCAGCCTGGTAGCGATCCCATCAGGCTAAACGAATGCCTGCTCACCGAAACCTCGTGGCAGGCGTTGCCGTCCCGGCAGGCCGCTGAGGCGCTGTACCCAGGCAGTTCGCCAATCGTTGCTGGCTCGTGCGTTCTTCTCCCGGCGCGCCGCACGACGAGCCGCATTGCGCGTCGTGCGGCGCGCTTCGGTGAAAGCTTCCGTCTTGCGACAGTTGCGGCACTTCACCTTGTTCAGCTCGGTGGTGGAAGGCAGCTTTTCTCCATGGGAGCCACAGGCGAGGTGGCCGGAGACTTTGTAGTGCATGACCATCGGGGCATCTCCTGCATTCGGGCGACCCGGCCCTGATCGACCGACTCGGTATCCCTGCAAGAATTCCGACCCCTGGAGCGCCGCTGCGGTTCAGGCTGAATGACCAGCGCGCCAGGGCTGCAGCCTGCGCGGTGCCCAGAAACGCCAAGGCGGGACGCGACACCTGCGTGCCCCGCCCCGCCTGTTGATCGGCCTTTCTAAAGAGCTGGATCAGGCCAGTTCGCTACGCAGCTGGCGCGCCGCCGCCACCATGTTGACCAGCGCCGCTTCGGTCTCCGGCCAGCCGCGGGTCTTCAGGCCGCAGTCCGGGTTGACCCACAGACGCTCGGCCGGCACGCGCTGGGCGGCCTTCCTCATCAGGCGAACCATTTCGGTGCTGTCCGGCACGCGCGGCGAGTGGATGTCGTACACGCCTGGGCCGATCTCGTTGGGGTACTCGAAGCGCTCGAAGGCGTCCAGCAGCTCCATGTCCGAACGCGAGGTCTCGATGGTGATCACGTCGGCATCCATGGCGGCGATGGACTCAATCACGTCGTTGAACTCGCTGTAGCACATGTGGGTGTGGATCTGGGTTTCGTCACGCACGCCAGAGGCGGTCAGGCGGAACGACTCGGTGGCCCAGTCCAGGTAGCCCTGCCATTGCGCCTTGCGCAGCGGCAGGCCTTCGCGGAAGGCGGCCTCGTCGATCTGGATGACCTTGATGCCGGCCGCTTCCAGGTCGACCACTTCGTCGCGGATGGCCAGGGCCAGCTGACGCGCCTGCTGCTCGCGGGAGATGTCGTCACGCGGGAAGGACCACATCAGCATGGTCACCGGGCCGGTCAGCATGCCTTTCATCACCTTGTCGGTGCAGCGCTGGGCGTACTCGATCCAGGCAACCGTCATCGGCTGCGGACGGCTCAGATCGCCGTAGATCACCGCCGGTTTCACGCAGCGCGAACCGTAGCTCTGCACCCAGCCGAAGCGGGTGAAGGCATAGCCGTCGAGCTGCTCGGCGAAGTACTCGACCATATCGTTACGCTCGGCCTCGCCGTGCACCAGCACGTCCAGGCCCAGTTGCTCCTGGATGCTCACGGCATGGCGAATTTCGCTGTGCATGGCTTCGGTGTACTCGGCCTCGGACAGCTTGCCGGCCTTGAACGACTGGCGGGCCAGGCGAATGGCCGAGGTCTGCGGGAAGGAACCGATGGTGGTGGTGGGGAATGCCGGCAGATTCAGGCGGGCACGCTGCACCTCGATACGGGCGGCAAACGGCGACTGACGCTGGCTATCGGCGGCGCTGATCGCGGCCAGGCGAGCCTGCACGGCCGGCTTGTGGATACGCGGTGACTGCGCACGGCTGGCCTGTACGGCGCGGCTTTCGGTCAGCGCGGTCTGGACCTTGGCGCTCTGCGGGTCGTTCAGCGCGGCGGTGAGTAGGGCCACTTCGGCGCACTTCTGCACGGCGAAGGCCAGCCAGCTCGCAAGTTCCGCGTCCAGCTTGTCTTCGCGGGCCAGGTCGACCGGGCTGTGCAGCAGCGAGCAGCTCGGGGCGACCCACAGACGCTCACCGATACGCTCCTGGGCCTGTTGCAGTACCTCCAGGGCCTTTTCCAGATCGGCGCGCCAGACGTTACGGCCGTTGACCACGCCCAGCGACAGCACCTTGTAGGCCGGCAAGCGGTCGAGGATGGTGGGGAACTGTTCCGGAGCGCGCACCAGGTCGATGTGCAGACCGTCCACCGGCAAGCCGGCGGCCAGGCCGAGGTTGTCTTCCAGGCCGGCGAAGTAGGTGGCGATCAGTTTCTTACCCGGCTCTTTCTGCAGCAGGTTGTAGGCGCGCTCGAAGGCGTTCTTCCAGTCCTGCGGCAGGTCGAGGGCGAGGATCGGCTCGTCGATCTGCACCCACTCGATGCCCTGGGCAGCCAGGCGCTGGAGGATTTCACCATAGAGCGGCAACAGGCGTTCGAGCAGGTCCAGGCGGTTGAAGTCGCTGCCCTTCTCCTTGCCCAGCCACAGGTAGGTCAGCGGGCCGATCAGTACCGGCTTGAGGTTATGGCCCAGGGCCTTGCCCTCTTCCACTTCTTCGAACAGCTGTTCCCAGCTCAGGCTGAACTGCTGGTCAGCGCTGAACTCGGGGACCAGGTAGTGGTAGTTGGTGTCGAACCACTTGGTCATCTCCTGGGCGTGGGCACCGCCGCAGCAGCTGTGCTGAGTGACGCCGCGCGCCATGCCGAACAAGGTCTCCAGGGTGGGCTTACCGCCGTGGGTGTGGAAACGCTCGGGGATCACGCCGAAGGTCAGCGAGTGGGTCAGCACCTGGTCGTACCAGGCGAAGTCGCCAACCGGCAGCAGCTCGATGCCGGCGTCCTTCTGGATCTGCCAATGAGCGGCACGCAACTCGCGGCCAACGGCGCGCAAGCCGGCTTCGTCCAGCTCGCCTTTCCAGAATGCCTCCTGGGCCTTTTTCAGTTCGCGGTCGCGGCCAATGCGTGGGAAGCCGAGGTTGTGTGCCAATGCCATCTGTCTATCTCCAGTGTTCGTGAATGGCGCACATTCTCGACAGCCGGCACTGCATGAGACAAACTCAACATATTCGTGATGATCACAAGTTTTACTCATTGAGATTCGCTCATGTTGGAATTGCGCCACCTCAAGACCCTGCACGCCCTACGTGAGACCGACAGCCTGGTGGAGGCCGCCGAGCGCCTGCACCTGACCCAGTCGGCGCTGTCGCACCAGTTCAAGGAGCTGGAAGAACGCTTGGGGATGCAGCTGTTCGTGCGCAAGACCAAGCCGGTGCGCTTCACCAGCGCCGGCCTGCGCCTGCTGCAACTGGCCGACAGCCTGCTGCCGCAACTGCGCGCAGCGGAGCGCGATATGGCGCGCCTGGCCGGTGGCACCGCAGGGCGCCTGCACATGGCCATCGAATGCCACAGCTGCTTCCAGTGGCTGATGCCGACCATCGACCAGTTCCGTGATGCCTGGCCGGAAGTCGAGCTGGACCTGGCCTCGGGCTTCTCCTTCGCCCCGCTGCCGGCACTGGCCCGTGGCGACCTGGACCTGGTGGTGACCTCCGACCCGGTGGACCTGCCCGGTATCACCTACGTGCCGCTGTTCACCTACGAGGCGCTGCTGGCGGTGGCCAACCAGCACGCGCTGGCCAGCCGGCCCTATATCGTCCCCGAGGACCTGGAGAAGGAAACCCTGATCACCTACCCGGTGGAGCGTGATCGTCTGGACATCTTCACCCGCTTCCTCGAACCGGCCGACGTGGAACCGGCCCAGGTGCGCACCTCCGAGCTGACGGTGATGATGATGCAGCTGGTGGCCAGCGGCCGTGGCGTGTGCAGCCTGCCCAACTGGGCGCTGCACGAGTACAGCTCGCGCGGCTATGTCACCGCCAAGCGCCTGGGCGAGCGCGGCCTGTTCGCCACCCTGCAGGCCGGCATCCGCAGCGACATGCTCGATGCACCCTTCATGCGCGACTTCCTGCTCACCGCCAAGGACACCTCCTTCGCCACCCTGGCCGGGGTCAGCGCCGCGCGCGGTTGAAGCGAGGCGGCAAGACGGCGCCGCTGACGCTACCCTTGCCTGGCGCACCAGCCATAAGGAAGTCCCATGAGTCTGTCGCTGCTGAATCGCTATGCCTTCTTCGCGTTCTGCGTGCTGTTCACCCTGCTCAGCCTGCCCTTTGTCGGCGCCCATGAATGGTTGTGGGCGCTGACCCTGCTCGGCGCACTGCTCAGCCTGGTCGGCATCAACGACTTGCTGCAGACGCGCCAGGCGGTGCGGCGCAACTACCCGATCCTCGGCAACATCCGCTACCTGGTGGAGAGCATCCGCCCGGAGATCCGCCAGTACCTGCTGGAGGCCGACGGCGACAAGCTGCCGTTCTCCCGTGCACAACGCTCGCTGGTGTATGCGCGAGCGAAGAACGAAGGGGCCGACAAGCCGTTCGGCACCCTCAGCGACGTGTACCAGAGCGGCTTCGAATTTATCGGCCACTCCATGCTGCCGGCCGATCACTGCGACCCCGCCACCTTCCGCGTCACCGTCGGCGGGCCGCAATGCCGCCAGCCCTACTCGGCCTCGGTGTTCAATATCTCGGCGATGAGCTTCGGCTCGCTTAGCGCCAACGCCATCCGCGCCCTGAACCAGGGTGCCCAGCTCGGCGGCTTCTACCACGACACCGGCGAGGGCAGCATCAGCCCCTACCATCGCGAGCATGGCGGCGACCTGGTGTGGGAGCTGGGCAGCGGCTATTTCGGCTGCCGTGGCGAGGACGGTCGCTTCGACCCCGCGCGCTTCGCCGAGCAGGCCGCCAGCCCGCAGGTGAAGATGATCGAGATCAAACTCTCGCAAGGCGCCAAGCCCGGCCACGGCGGCATCCTGCCCAAGCACAAGGTGACCGAGGAAATCTCCCTGACCCGTGGCGTACCCATGGGCCAGGACTGCATCTCGCCGGCGCGCCACAGCGCCTTCTCCACGCCGATCGAGCTGCTGCAGTTCATCGCGCAGCTGCGCGAGTTGTCCGGCGGCAAGCCGGTGGGCTTCAAGCTGTGCCTTGGGCATCCCTGGGAGTTCATGAGCATCGCCAAGGCCATGCTGGAGACCGGCATCCTGCCCGACTTCATCGTCATCGATGGCAAGGAAGGCGGTACCGGCGCGGCACCGCTGGAGTTCACCGACCATATCGGCGTGCCGCTGCGCGAGGGCCTGCTGCTGGTGCACAACACCCTGGTCGGAATCAACCTGCGCGACAAGATCCGCCTCGGCGCCAGCGGCAAGATCGTCAGCGCCTTCGACATCGCCAGCGTCATGGCTCTGGGCGCCGACTGGGCCAACTCGGCGCGCGGCTTCATGTTCGCCATCGGCTGCATCCAGTCGCAGAGCTGCCACACCAACAAGTGCCCGACCGGCGTGGCCACCCAGGACCGCCTGCGCCAGCGCGCCCTGGTGGTGCCGGACAAGGCCCAGCGGGTGCACAACTTCCACCGCAACACCATGAAGGGCTTGGCCGAGATGATCGCCGCGGCCGGCCTCGGCCATCCCTCGCAGATCGAGGCCAAGCACCTGGTGCGGCGCATGTCGGCCAGCGAGATCAAGCTCTACTCGCAGCTGCACGTATTCCTCAAGCCCGGCGAGCTGCTCGACGGCAGGATCGACGGCGAGTTCTACCGACGCATGTGGGCCATGGCCAGGGCCGAGAGCTTCGCGCCGAGCGCGACTTCTTAGTCAGCTAACGATTCATTACACTCCGGCCTTTCCTCCCGCGAAAGGCCGCAGCCCATGCGCACCCTGTACCAGTTCCCGATCTCCCACTACTGCGAGAAGACCCGCTGGCACCTGGACCACAAGGGCCTCGATTACCGGGTGGACAACCTCTTCCCCGGCTTCCATCGTCTGCAGAGCAAGCGCCTGGCCGATATCGTCACCCTGCCGATCCTGCGTGACGGCGAGCAGGTGGTGGGCGACTCTACCGCCATCGCCCTGCACCTGGAGCAGCGCTACCCCGAGCGGCCGCTGCTGCCGCAGGACGCCGAGCAGCGCGCGCAGATCCTGGAGCTGGAAGAACGCTTCGACCGCCTCGGCGTGCACGTGCGCCGCTGGCTGTACGGCCAGATCGAAGACTGGAGCACGGTGATGCACGCCATGCTCAAGGTCTACCGCCCCTGGTTCGGCTTGCGCGACCTGATGAAGCCGCTGCTGATTGATGGGGTGAAGAAGCTCTACGGTATCCGCCCGGACCGGGTGGCCAAGTCCCGCGAGGAGCTACTGGCCGGGCTCGACCTGATCGAACAGCTCACCGGCGGCGACCCGGCGCGCTATCTGGTCGGCGACCAGCTGAGCCTGGCGGACGTAGCAGCTGCCGCGCTGTACGGCCCACTGTTCACCCCCGCCGGCACGCCCTGGGAACACATTGCAGGCCACGGCCCGGAGACCCAGGCCTTCCTCGACCAGCTGTTCGCTCGCCCGGCCGGCCAATGGGTGCTGCGCCGCTACACAGAGGACCGTGCGCACTGCTGATACGGCCTCCCGCCCCCAGCCGGAATGACCGCTGGTCATGCCGGCGCATCAACCGGCAACCTGCGAGAGTCAGAGCGTTATCGAGCCTGCGGACGGAACGGGTCCGTCCGTGCCAAGCGAGTACGCACCATGACGCAGAGCGGCCGTGATTTGCGCATCGACCTCTTCCGTGGGTTGGCGCTGGTATTCATCTTCTGGGACCACATTCCCGGCAACCCACTGGGCCAGGTCACTCCACGCAATTACGGTCTGAGCGACGCCGCGGAGATCTTCGTGTTTCTCGCCGGCTACGCCGCCGTGCTGGCCTACGGCAAGCTGCTGCAGCGCGACGGCTACCTGGTCGCCTGCCTGCGCATCCTGCGCCGGGTGTGGGTGCTCTATGTGGCACACATCTTCCTGCTGGCGGTGCTGATGGGCATCGTGTTCTTCACCAACAACCACGTCGAACAGAAGGATTTTGTCGGCGCCATGGGCCTGGACTATTTCCTCAGCCACCCACAGCAGGCGGTCACCGATGAGCTGCTGCTGCGCTTCAAACCCAACCTGATGGACCCGCTGCCGCTGTACATCGTGCTGCTGGGCGCCCTGCCGGTGTGCCTGCCACTGCTGCTGCGCTGGCCAGTGGCGCTGCTCGGTGGCTCGTGCCTACTCTACCTGCTGGCACCGCTGCCCGACATGAACCTGGCCGGCCCACAGGGCGGCGAGTGGTTCTTCAATCCGCTGGCCTGGCAGTTCCTGTTCTTCCTCGGCGGCGGCGCGGCCCTGTACTCCCAGCGTCGCCCGGCGGATGCCCCGCGCCCCAGCGCCACCAACCCGCTGTTCATCGTCTGCGCCGTGTACCTGGTACTGGGCGCCGCCCTGGCTCTGTCGTGGAAACTGCCACTGCCGGACGACTGGATGCCGCAGGCGATGGCCGACCTGATCTACCCCATCGACAAGACTGACCTGTCGCCTCTGCGCCTGCTGCACTTCCTTGCCCTTGCCTACTGCGTCGCGGTGGTACTGCCGACCGGTGAATGGCTGACGCGCTGGCCGGCGCGGGAAATGTGCCGTATGGGCCAGTACTCGCTGGAGGTGTTCTGTCTCGGCGTGGTGCTGGCGCCGTTGGCCGATGCCGCCAACAACCTGCTCGACGAACACTGGCTGGTGCGTATCGCCACCGCCATGGTCGGCCTGGGTCTGATGATGGTGCTGGCGATCTGGCTGGACTTCATCAAGAACGTCGGCCAGCGCCGCACCCGGCCGGCGCCACAGGAATTACCGCCGCAGTTGCTCTATGGCGCCCGTTAGCAACGGCGCACCCTACGGTATGACACCTTCCCGTAGGGTGGGCCGTGCGCACCGATGAAGGTCAGACCGCCTGCAACAGCAGGGACGCGGGCTTGCCGGTCCGGGGATGCAACGGCTCCACTTGTTTCTCCAGCGTCCAACCGGCATCGGCCAGCAGCGCCAGCCAGGACTCCAGGGTACGAAAGTACCAAGGCATCGCTTCGGGGAAGCCTTCGCCGAAACCTTCGAAGCGCTCGAGCCTCCAGCCATCCTCATAAACCTCACCGGTGCTATATGGATGCACGGTCTGGATCAGCAACCGACCTCCAGGCCGCAGGAGGTCACGCCAGCTTTGCAGCGGCAGCTGCAAGTGCTCATCCAGCAGAGCAAAGTTGCACAGCAGCAGATCGAATTTCCCCAGCCCTGAGCCAGCCAGATCGGCATACCCGCACACGTGATACTGCCCTGCCCCCATGGCCTGCGCCGAGGCGATCAGCGTCGCACAGGCATCGACCCCGACCATTTCTACACCCGACGCCTCCAGGGCGCGACACAGCCAACCCTCACCGCAGCCGATGTCCAGCGCACGCTTAGGATGCAATGCCTGCGCAGCGGCAACGATGGCCGTATCGGTAACCAGCCTCCGGCTCTCGATCCGCCCTTCGCGCACCGTGCGCGTCCAGCCCTCCGCGTTGGATTGCCAGCTGCGCGCCAGGCGTTCCTGGTGTTCATCCATCGCCATCTTCCGTCCCTCATCCGCCTCAGCGACTAAGCTTGTTCTCAAGGCATCCCGTATCGAGAAGCAGGTTGGTCGATCATGGGCGCACTATGGCAAACGGAGGCATCCCAGGCTGCGCTCCATGTGAGCGAACCGGACCTGGCCGTTGCCTCGAACGCACAGCGGTCCCATCTGAAGCCGATGGTCTGGCTTCTGTTGGCTGCCCTCTTGGTGGTGCTCGGCCTGCTGGCCTGGCACGAGCTGCGCACCGCCTTCTTCCAGGCCCGCGAGTTCAGCCACTATGCCACGCGCCTGGACTACCGGGTGGAGCCCGGCGCCAGCGAGCATATCGCCTTCCCCCGTGACGGCCCCTTCGACAAACGCCTGGGCTACGCCCATCTGCCGCTGCTGCTGGAGCGCCTGCAACAGCGACATTTCCTGATCACCACACAAGCTCGCCAATCCCCAGCTCTGCTGGCCTACGGCGAACACGGTTTCTTCCCCCCCTTCAGTGAAAAAGTCCAGGCCGGCCTGGCCATCAGCGATTGCCGTGGCGAGCCGCTGTACCTGTTCCACTACCCGCACCAACTCTACCCAGGCTTCGACGACATCCCGCCGCTGGTGGTGAATAGTCTGCTGTTCATCGAGAACCGCCATCTGCTCGACCAGGACCAGCCGCACGCCAACCCGGCGGTGGATTGGCCGCGCTTCGCCAAGGCGGCGCTGTCACAGGTGGGCAAGAACTTCGCGATGCAGGAGCAATCGGCCGGCGGCAGCACCCTGGCCACCCAGCTAGAGAAATACCGACACTCGCCGGATGGCCTGACCCTGTCGGCCATGGAGAAGCTGCGCCAGATGATCTCAGCCAGCGTGCGCGCTTACAGCCAGGGACCGGATACCTACGCCGCGCGCCAGGAGATAGTGCGCGACTACCTGAACAGCGTGCCGCTCTCCGCAGCGCCGGGCCACGGCGAGGTGCACGGCCTGGCCGATGGTTTGCGGGTATGGTTCGGTGCCGACTTCACGCGGGTCAACGCCCTGCTCGACCGCCAGCGCACACCGGCAGCGAGCAACGCCGAGCGTGGGTTGGCGCTGCGCCAGGTGCTGGCGCTGATGATCGCCCAGCGCCGCCCCTCCTATTACCTGGCCCAGGGTCGCAAGGAACTGGAGGCGCTGGTCGACAGCCACATCCGCTTGCTGGCCACAGGCCGCGTGATCGACAGCGCGCTACGCGAGGCCGCACTGGCGCAGAAGCTGAGCTTCCGCGATCTGGAGCAGTATCCGGCGATCCAGCCGGTGCAGGGCAACAAGGGCATCAGCGTGGCGCGCTCGCGGCTGTCCACGCTGCTCAACATGCCGCTGTACGACCTCGACCGCCTCGACCTGGCCGCCACCAGCACGCTCAACGACGATCTGCAGCAGAAGGTCAGTCGCTACCTGCGCCAGCTGGCCGACCCCGAGTTCGCCGGCCAGGTCGGCCTGTATGGCGAACGCCTGCTGTCGCCGGAGAAGACCGCCGAGGTGCGCTACAGCTTCACCCTGTTCGAGCGCAGCCCGGACGGCGCGCGGGTACGGGTGCAAACCGACAGCACCGACCAGCCGTTCGACATCAACGAGGGCAGCAAGCTGGAACTGGGCTCCACCGCCAAACTGCGCGTGCTGACTACCTACTTGGAGGTGATCGCCGAGCTGCATGGCCGCTACGCCGGGCAGAGTCCCGAGACGCTACGCAAGGTCGAGGTGGCGCCGCAGGATCACCTGAGCCGCTGGGTGCTCGACCAACTGATCGCCCAGCCCGACCTCGGCCTGCGCGACACGCTCGAAGCCGCGCTGGAGCGCAAGTACTCAGCCAGCCCCTACGAGACCTTCTTCACCGGCGGCGGCGCGCACACCTTCAGCAACTTCAAGCGCGAAGACAACGCGCGCATCCCCACCCTGCGCGTGGCCCTGCAGGAGTCGATCAACCTGCCCTTCATCCGCCTGCTGCGCGATCTGGTGCGCTACAGCACCTACCACGGCGCCAGTAACAGCGCCGCCCTGCTACAGGACGACAAGCACCCGCTACGCGAGGGCTACCTCAAGCGCTTCGCCGACCGCGAGGGCACCACCTTCCTCCTGCGCTTCTGGCGCAAGTACCAGAAGCAAAGCGCCCAGGAGCGCCTCGACACCTTCCTCGAAGGTCTGCGCCCCACCGCCGTACGCCTGGCCGCCGTGCACCGCTATCTGATGCCGGAAGTGGACGAAGCGACCTTCGCCGCCTTCATCCGCGCCCACGCCAACGTCAAGGCCGAGAAGCTGACCGACAAGAAGATCCACGGCCTGTACCTGGACTATGGCCCCGGCGCCTGGAGCCTGCCTGACCAGGGCTACATCGCCCGTGTACATCCGCTGGAGCTGTGGTTGCTGGGCTATCTGATCGAAAAACCGCAGGCGACCTTCAAGGATGCCGTGGCCGCCAGCGCCGAGGAGCGACAGGAGGTCTACGGCTGGCTGTTCAAGACCCGCCACAAGAGCGCCCGCGACAGCCGCATCCGTACCCTGCTGGAGGTCGAAGCGTTCCTCGACATCCACCAGCGCTGGCAGCGCCTGGGCTACCCGTTCGAACACCTGGTGCCGTCGCTGGCCACCGCCATCGGCAGCTCGGGCGACCGCCCGGCGGCGCTGGCCGAGCTGATGGGCATCATCCAGAACGACGGTATCCGCCAGCCCAGCGTGCGCATCGACCGACTGCATTTCGCTGCAGATACCCCCTATGAAACGCTGCTGCAACAGGACAGCCAGCGGGGCGAGCGAGTGATGCCCTCGGAAGTAGCCGCCACCCTGCGCGGTGCCCTGTCACAGGTGGTCGAGGCCGGTACCGCGCGACGCCTGCACGGTAGCTTCCAGTTGGCCGACGGCACGCCGTTGGTGCTTGGCGGCAAGACCGGCACCGGCGACAACCGTATCGAGAGCGTTACACGAGGCGGCCACGTGTTGAGTTCACGAGCCATGAACCGCACAGCGACCTTCGTCTTCTACCTGGGCCCACGCCACTTCGGCACCCTCACCGCCTTCGTCCCGGGCCAGGCGGCGGAAGGCTTCCGCTTCACCTCGGCGCTGCCGGTGCAGGTGCTCAAGGGCATGGCACCGATCCTCACGCCCTACCTGGAAGCGGCCGGGCAGACTGGCTGCGGCCTGCCGCCAGCACCACCACGGGTGCGCCTGCTGTAAACACTGCGGGCACAAAAAAGCCGATGCAGAGGCATCGGCTTCTTCTGGACGTGCTTCAGCTTACTCGGCCTTGGCCTTGTCAGCGGCATCCTTGATCAGGGTCTGCAGCTCACCCTTCTCGAACATCTCGGTCATGATGTCGCTGCCACCAACCAGCTCACCGCCGACCCACAGCTGCGGGAAGGTCGGCCAGTTGGCGTACTTCGGCAGGTTGGCACGGATTTCCGGATTCTGCAGGATGTCCACGTAGGCGAACTTCTCGCCACAGGCCATCACCACCTGCGCGGCGCGCGACGAGAAACCGCACTGCGGCGCATTCGGCGAGCCTTTCATGTACAGCAGGATGGTGTTGTTGGCGATCTGCTCTTTGATGGTATCGATAATATCCACGACTCACCTCATCTGAACTACCCCGGACCTGTGCCGGGCGCGGTGCGGCGATTGTACACGAAAGACCTACTAGCGGGCTCGGGGATGGGACGACATGCCACAGCCTGGCTCTCTCCGGACTCGGGCAACTAGACTGCAAACATGCACCGGCAGGAGTCGAGGACGATGCAGTGAAGTGGCTGACCAAGGCAGTAAACGTGCTGTGCATCTCCGGCCTCGCGCAGGGTGCCCTGGCCGACACCTTCGAAGTCGGCTTCTACGACTATCCACCGATGATGATCGAGGACGGTCGCAGTGGCATCTACCAGGACATTCTCAACGAACTGGCCAAGCTCACGGGCGATCGCTTCGACGTGCAGTACCTCCCCTATCCGCGCATCGGCCTGCTGTTCAACGAAGGTCAGCTGGACCTGGAACCTGGCGTCTATCCTGGCTGGGTAAAGAGTCAACCGACCCCCGGACTCTTCTCCGCCCCCTTCGGCAAGGTGGTCGATGTCATGGTGTTCGCCCCACACAAGGCCTTTCCCGTGAAGCAACCGGAAGACCTGCGCGGCAAGTCGGTGGGCATGGTGCGTGGCTATGCCTACCCCGAACTGGCTCCGCTGATCGCCTCCGGCCAGTTGGATAGGCGCAACGCCCTGAACGAACAGCAGTTGCTGGACATGCTGGCCAGATCACGCTTCGATCAGGTCATCGCCAACAAGGCCGTCGCCCAGTACAACCAGCTCCAGGTCGAGGAATACCGGCAGCTGGAGCTTGGCGACGTGATCAGCGCCTATGACGTGAGCATGCGTGTCCACCCGAAACATGCCGCCTGGCTGGAGCGGCTGGACGCGGCAATCATCCAGCTCAAGCAGCAGGGCACCATCGACAAGATCTACGCACGCTACGGCGTACATCTGTAGCCGTATTCAGGCCGCCTCGACGCGCACCGGAACGCCGTTTAACGCGGCATTACCGGACACGGCATCCAGCTGGCGGTCGTCGGTCAGATCATTGGCGCTGGCCCCCGGCTGAGCGCTGGCGATGCCCATCTGCACACCCGGGCGGGCATGCCCCCAGCCGTGCGGCAGGCTGACCACGCCGGGCATCATCTCGTCACTGGCTACCGCCTCCACCTCGATCATGCCAACCCGCGACTGCACCCGTACTCGCTGACCATCGGCCAGGCCGCGCCCGGCCATGTCCTGCGGGTGCATCAGCAGTTGATGACGCGGTTTGCCCTTCACCAGGCGCTGGTAGTTGTGCATCCAGGAGTTGTTGCTGCGCACGTGGCGACGGCCGATCAGCACCAGTTCGCCCTCGGCCGGCAACGGCTCGGCGGCGAAGCGCGCGAGATCCGCCACCAGCAGCTCCGGCGCAGCCTCGATGACCTTCGCCTCGGTCTTCAGCCGCGCAGCCAGGTTCGGCTGCAGCGGGCCCAGGTCGATGCCATGCGGTGCTTCGCGCAGCGTCGCCAGGCTGAGCTTGTGTTCGGACTTGTCGCCGTAGGGTCCGAAACGCAGACCCATGTCGATCATTTGCGCAGGCGGCATGGTCGGCTTGAGCTCGGCGCCCTGCCTGGCGGCGAAGGCCTTGGCCAGGCCGACGAAGATCTCCCAGTCGTCCAGCGCGCCTTGCGGCTTGGCAAGCACCGGCTCGTTGAAGCGGGTGACGTTGCGCACGGCGAACACGTTGAAGGTGGTGTCGTAATGATCGTGCTCCAGCGGCGCGGTGGGCGGGAGGATCAGGTCGGCGTGGCGGGTGGTCTCGTTGATATACAGATCGACCGAGACCATGAAGTCCAGGCCGTCCAGTGCCTGCTCCAGCTGGCGACCGTTGGGCGTGGACAGCACCGGGTTGCCCGCCACGGTGACCAGCGCGCGAATCTGTCCCTCGCCGGGAGTGAGCATCTCCTCGGCCAGCGCCGCCACCGGCAGCTCGCCACCGTATTCCGGTAGGCCGGAGACGCGGCTCTGCCAGACGTTGAAGTGGCCACCCGAGGTGGTCGCCACCAGGTCCAGCGCTGGGCTGGTGCACAGCGCGCCACCGACACGATCGAGGTTGCCGGTGACCAGGTTGATCAGCTGGATCAGCCAGTGGCACAGGCTGCCGTACGCCTGGGTGGACACGCCCATGCGTCCGTAGCACACCGCCGACTCGGCAGCAGCGAAGTCGCGGGCCAACTGGCGTATATCCTGCGCCGGCACGCCGCAGCGCGCGCTCATGGCTTCGGCGGTGAACGACGCCACGGCCGCCCTCACCTGCTCCAGGCCGTTGATCGGCAGATGGCTGTCGCGGGTCAAGTTCTCGTCGAACAGGGTGTTGAGCAGGCCGAGCAGCAGCGCCGCATCGTTACCCGGACGCACGAAGATATGCTGGTCAGCCATCGCCGCCGTCTCGCTGCGCCGCGGGTCTACCACTACCAGCTTGCCGCCGCGGGCCTTGAGCGCCTTGAGGCGCTTCTCCACGTCCGGCACGGTCATGATGCTGCCGTTGGAGGCCAGCGGGTTGCCGCCGAGGATCAGCATGAACTGAGTGTGGTCGATGTCCGGAATCGGCAGCAGCAGGCCGTGGCCGTACATCAGGTAGCTGGTCAGGTGATGCGGCAGCTGGTCCACCGAGGTGGCGGAGAAACGGTTGCGCGTCTTCAGTTGACCAAGAAAGTAGTTGCTGTGGGTCATCAACCCATAGTTGTGCACGCTGGGGTTGCCCTGATACACGGCCACGGCGTTCTTGCCGTGCTCGGCCTGGATCGCCGAGAAGCGCTCGGCGACCAGCGCGAAGGCCTCGTCCCAGGCAATCGGTTGCCACTGCCCGGCAACCTTGCGCAGCGGCTGGCGCACGCGGTCCGGGTCGTTCTGGATGTCCTGCAGCGCCACCGCCTTGGGGCAGATATGGCCACGGCTGAACGTGTCTAAGGCATCGCCCTTGATCGACAGGATATGTCGGCCGTCGTCGCGATCCTCGGTTTCGATGGTCAGGCCGCAGATGGCCTCACACAGGTGACAGGCACGGTGATGGAGGGTCTTGGTCATGGCCTAGCCTCTATTGTTCTATTCGAGACGACCGGTCTAGTCGCTATCCCGCGACTATGGCTCCAGACACTGAGATTGGCCAGCTGCCTTCAACGTATGAATTGGCGGCCATCATGGCCACCGATTCATACCGGCACGGCCAGGCACCAGGAAAATCTGCCACCGGTGGCGATTTGCTCCTATGCGTCTTTTCCTTATAAGATCCCGCCTCCCCCATTTGTCGCCCTCTCGCGGCTCAAGCCGTTGTGTGGGCTGCTTTTCCCCTGAAAAACAGGGATGCGACAGTTGTCGAAACCAAGGTAGTGAACAAGATGAGCGCCAGACACTTTCTCTCGTTGATGGACTTGAGCCCGCAGGAACTGAGCGGCTTGATCCGTCGAGCCATCGAGCTGAAGGACCTGCGCCAGCGAAGCGTGCTGTTCGAGCCGCTCAAGGGCCGCGTGCTGGGGATGATCTTCGAGAAGGCCTCTACCCGCACCCGCCTGTCTTTCGAGGCCGGCATGATCCAGCTCGGCGGCCAGGCGATCTTCCTGTCCCCGCGCGACACCCAGCTGGGCCGCGGCGAACCGATCGGCGACACCGCCATCGTCATGTCGAGCATGCTCGACGTAGTGATGATCCGCACCTACGCCCACAGCAACCTCACCGAGTTCGCCGCACACAGCACAGTACCGGTGATCAACGGCCTGTCCGATGACTTGCACCCCTGCCAGCTGCTGGCCGACATGCAGACCTTCGAGGAAGCGCGCGGCAGCATCAAAGGCAAGACCGTGGCCTGGGTCGGCGACGGCAACAACATGTGCAACACCTACCTGGAAGCTGCCGTGCAGTTCGACTTCCAGCTGCGCATCGCCTGTCCCGAGGGCTACGAGCCGAAGGCCGAATTCCTCGCCGCCGCTGGTGACCGGGTGAAGGTCGTCCGCGACCCGAGAGAAGCCGTGGCCGGCGCCCACTTGGTCAGCACCGACGTATGGACCTCCATGGGCCAGGAAGAGGAAAGCGCCAAGCGCCTCGAGCTGTTCGCCCCCTACCAGGTCAACCGCGCCCTGCTGGATGCCGCCGACCCCAGCGTGATATTCCTACACTGCCTGCCGGCCCACCGTGGCGAGGAAATCAGTGAAGACCTGCTCGATGACCCACGTTCCCTGGCTTGGCAGCAGGCCGAGAACCGTCTTCACGCCCAGAAAGCCCTGATGGAAATGCTGGTCGCTCCAGGATATCGCGCATGACCCAGATGCTGCTGTCGCTGCGCGGCCTGGCTTGCGGCTACCAGGACATGCGCGTGGTACAAACGCTCAACCTGCACCTCAACGCCGGAGACATCGGCTGTCTGCTCGGCCCTTCGGGCTGCGGCAAGACCACCACCCTGCGCGCCATCGCCGGCTTCGAGCAGGTGCAGGAAGGCGAGATCGAGCTGGGCGGCGAAGTGATCTCCCGCCCCGGTTTCACCCTGGCACCGGAGAAGCGCCGCATCGGCATGGTGTTCCAGGACTATGCCCTGTTCCCCCACCTCACCGTGGCCGAGAACGTGGCCTTCGGCATTCGCAAGCATCCGCAACGCGACAAGGTGGTGGCCGAGCTGCTGGAACTGGTCAAGCTGGGCAACCTCGGCAAACGCTACCCGCACGAGCTGTCCGGCGGCCAGCAGCAACGCGTGTCGCTGGCTCGTGCATTGGCGCCAGAGCCACAGCTGCTGCTGCTCGACGAACCCTTCTCCAACCTAGACGGAGAACTGCGCCGGCGCCTCAGCCGCGAGGTGCGCGACATCCTCAAGTCCCGCGGCACCAGCGCCATCCTGGTTACCCATGACCAGGAGGAAGCCTTCGCCGTCAGCGACCAGGTGGGCGTGTTCAACAAGGGCCGCCTGGAGCAGTGGGACACTCCGTACAACCTCTACCACGAGCCAGCCACGCCGTTCGTTGCCAGCTTCGTCGGCCAGGGATATTTCATTCGCGGTCGGCTGCAGAGTCCCGACACGGTACAGACCGAACTCGGCGTGATTCGTGGCAATCGCGCCTACCAATGGCCAGAGGGTAGTGCCGTGGATGTGCTGCTGCGTCCGGACGACATCGTACCGGCCTCCGACAGCGGCCTGCAGGCCCAGGTGGTCGGCAAGACCTTCCTCGGTGCAGCCACCCTGTACCGCCTGCAACTGCCGACAGGCACCCAGCTGGAAGCCATCTTCCCCAGCCATGCTGACCATCAGCCGGGCCAGCAGGTGGGCATCCGCATCGCCGCTGATCATCTGGTGGTGTTCGCAGCCCAGGGCAGCGTGGCTGCCCAGGTCAACCTCAGCGAGTCCGGCGTACGCCGCTACAGCGGCGGTTGATGCCCGCACGAGGCAGACATCAGAGGCGCGCCGGCCGCCCTGCTTACAGATAGAGCGTACCGCGAGCCACCAGCACGGCCTGGCCTGCGATCTTCACCCTGTCCCCGTCCAGTCGACAGTGCAACTCGCCGCCGCGGGCCGAACACTGATAGGCCCGCAGCTCGCTCTTGCCCAGACGCCCAGCCCAATACGGCGTCAGCAGGCAGTGGGTAGAGCCAGTGACCGGGTCCTCATCGATACCGATGCCCGGAGCGAAGTAGCGCGACACGAAGTCATGCTTGCGCCCCGGCGCCGTGACGATCACACCAAGCCCGTCCAGGAGTGCCAGTGCCGGCAGGTCGGGCTTGCAGTCGCGCACCGCCTGCTCGGAATCCAGCACGACCAGCAACTCGTTGCCCTGCAACGCAGCCTTAACTTTCTGCCCGAGGATTCTCTCCAGCTCTTCGCTCACCAGGATCTCGCTCGCATGCGCACGCGGAAAGTCCAGAACCAGGCGCCCCTGCTCACGGGTCACACCCAAGGCACCGGACATGCAGCTGAAATCCAGGCGCTCACCCGGCTCCCCATACTGCTCGAACAACACATGGGCGCTGGCCAGAGTGGCATGCCCGCAGAGCGGGATTTCCACCGCAGGCGTGAACCAGCGAATGCGCCAGCCGGCCGCTTCGCGCACCACGAAGGCGGTCTCGGCCTGATTGTGCTCGGCGGCTATCCGCTGCATCAGCTCGTCATCCAGCCAGGTATCCAGTCGGTAGACCATGGCCGGATTGCCGTGGAATGGTCGGTCGGTGAAGGCGTCGATCTGATGAAACTCGAGTTGCATGCTGTGCTCCTTGGTCGTTGCACCACAGCATGCCGATGTCCATGGCAAGCACGCCGATACAGTCGCGCTCGATTGCGCCGTTACAGCTCGGAAGCCTCGACACCATAAGCATCGAGCAAGGCCTTCAGGCGGCCGTCGGCACGGTAACGCTGCAGCCCCTGTTCGAACAGCTCGACATAACGGGCGCTATCCTGCCGGACTGGGGAGAAAGCCAGGTAGATAGGCACGTCCGGCTCACGGCAACCCGCCTCACGCACGGATACGGAATCATCCTGCTCCGCCAGATGCGCCTGCAGTACCCAGCTGTTCTCCACCAGGGCATCCAGACGCCCCAGGCGCAGCTTGCTCAGATTGATGTCCAGTGCCCGGTCTCCGGACGCCACCTGCACATGCTGGTCTTCCCGGCGATTGGCCGAGACGTATGCATTGATCAGCTCACCATAGCTGTAGTCGTTGATCACCCCCAGCCGCACGGCCGGCAACGAGTCGACACCGGTAAAGCGCCAGGTGGACCCAGGCAGGGTGTAAAAACAGTTTCGTGACAGCGCTACCGGCGTATCGGTGAAGAGGAAGTCGGGAGCATCTTCGCGGCCGGCCCCCACCGCGGCATTGATCTCTCCACGGCGTACCTGCTGGAGCACCCGAGCCCAGTTGCGTGTCACGTAGCGCACCTGAATGCCATGTTCGGCGAAGATGCTTTGGGCCAGCTCGACGAAGATGCCCGGCCGAGGCGAATCGGCCGCGCAATTGATCGGGCACCAGGGATCGGCAGCTATCACCAGGGTCTCGGCACGGGCCAGCACAGCGAAGCCCAGGCCGGCGAGCAACAGAGCGAAGAGGGTCGGCAGGCGACTACACAATTCCATGTGGCGACCTCAGACAGAGACTCAGCGCAGTTGTATCACTGTCCGGCTTCGCTGCGCACCCGTTTCACCGCGTCCAGCCAGCCGGCATAGAGCCTGGACCGGTGGGCATCGGCCATGCGAGGCGAAAAGCGCTGCTGGCGATGCCAGTGGCTGGCGATCTCATCCAAGTCCTGGTAGAGGCCGGCCTTGAGGCCTGCCAGATAAGCAACGCCGAGGGCCGTGGTTTCGGTGACTACCGGGCGCTCCACCGGCACACCGAGGATATCGGCGAGGAACTGCATCACCCAGTTGTTCACCACCATACCGCCATCCACGCGCAACGCGCTGGGCTCGGCCGCGCCGTCCTGGCGCATCGCCTCCAGCAGGTCACGGGTCTGGAAGCACACGGACTGCAGGCCGGCGGTGACGATTTCCTTGATGCCGGTATCGCGGGTCAGGCCGAAGATGGCGCCGCGAGCCTTGGGATCCCAGTAAGGAGCCCCCAGGCCGGTGAAGGCCGGTACCAGGTACACGCCACAAGCGTCACCGGTCTGCTCGGCCAGCGCCTCGCTGTCGCGGGCATGGCCGATCAGCTTGATGCCGTCGCGCAGCCACTGCACGGCGGCACCGGCCACGAAGATGCTGCCCTCCACCGCATAGGTGACCTTGCCGTCGAGGCGATAGCCGACTGTGGTCAGCAGACGGTTCTTCGATACCACCGGCGTGTCGCCGGTATTCTGGATCATGAAGCAACCGGTACCGTAGGTGCTCTTGACCATGCCCGCCTCGAAGCAGGCCTGGCCGATCAGTGCGGCCTGCTGGTCGCCGGCCATGCCAAGTACCGGGATACCGGCGCCGAGCAGAGACGGCTCTGTGACACCGAAGTCGGCGGCACAATCCAGAACCTCCGGCAGGAGGCTGCACGGAATGCCGAACAGCTCCAGCAATTCGTCGTCCCACTGCTGGGTGTGGATGTTGAACAACAGGGTGCGTGAGGCATTGCTGGCGTCGGTCCGATGCGCCTGGCCATCGGTCAGACGCCACAGCAGGAAGCAATCCACTGTGCCGAAGCGCAGTTCGCCGCGCTCGGCGCGTTCGCGGGCACCTGGCACCGTATCGAGAATCCAGCGCAGCTTGGTGGCGGAGAAATAAGGGTCGATCAGCAAGCCGGTCTTCTCCGACACTCGCGCCTCGTGCCCATCAGCCTTGAGCCCGGCACAGTAGTCGGCGGTGCGCCGGTCCTGCCAGACAATGGCCGGATGGATCGGCGTGCCGGTGGCAGCATCCCAGACCAGGGTGGTCTCGCGCTGGTTGGTAATACCAATGGCGAGCGCTTCGCTGGCCTTCAGGCCCTTGCTGGCCAAAGCCTCGCGACACACTTTGAGAGTGGTTAGCCAGATTTCCTCGGCATCGTGCTCGACCCAACCGTCCTGCGGGAAGTACTGCTTGAACTCCTGCTGCGCACTGGCCAGCGGCAGGCCCTGGGCACTGAAGACAATGGCTCGGGAGCTGGTGGTGCCCTGGTCAATGGCGAGCAGGTATTGAGTCATGGAATCTTTCTTCCTTGTTCTACTTGTAGTCGGGTTTTCGGCATGGGCGATCAGCCCTCACCCTTGCGGGCGGGCAGCACAAGGCCTCTGGCGAAGGCCAACTTGATGCAATGCTCGTCGGAATAGGCAGACATGTTCCAGGCAATTTCTTCGCCCCCCTGAAGCCTGGTGAAGGTCTTGGCGATATTCCCGCGCCACGGCCCAGGACGGCTCGCGTAGTAAAGCTCGAAGAAACGCTGGGCCTGCTCCTGGCCGCCGAAGCACAGCATGAAGGCCATCGGTGTAGCTTCCGGTTGGCAAACGCCGGTAAAGCCTGCGCCATGGGCGGCTAGGTGCTCGAGTGCACGCTCCCGGTCGCCGAACAGGTCGAACAGCGGCAGCACGTATTGCGCGAGCGCCTCGCGCATCTCCCGCACCGACTGCGTCAGAGAAGCACCTGAGACCTGCCAGACGATAACCCTGATCGCCTTCTCCGGTCGGCGCAGCGAGCCGAACAGCACATAGCCGTCGCAGTGCTTGTTGCCGGTGAACTCGCTCAGCCACTTCTTCAGCCGCTTGCTGGAAATGCGGACGTTCACCGTCATCTGTACGTTGGCACGGGCGTTGTAGCGCTCCGCCTCGAAGTCGACTTCGAACAGCGTATCGCGGTCGGCCGCCGTCTTCTTCCACAACGTACCGTGCTTGTTGGGCTTGAATCCCTGCTGCCCCAGCACTCCTCCGGCTTCGACACAGGCGTGCAGGAACTGGGTCTTCGGGTCGAGCAAGCGATTCGCATCGTCCGCGCGCCAAAGCCGCCACTGAGCGAGTCGCTGGTCGAGCATCACCCGAACCCGCTCGAAGTTCTCCCAGGTGTTCTCGACGTGGTAGGTGCTTTCATACTCGAAGCCGTGCGCCTCGGCATGACGGTTGAACAGGTCGCAGTAGTCACCCAGGTAGTTGCCATGCTGCGCGGCGAACGGCGAATCGTCGCCCGAGGTGTAATAGTCGACGGCGAAGGCATTACCGTCCTCGCTAAGGTCCTCGTCCCAGAATTTGCTATCGCAGGCCTGCAACAGGAAATCCAGGCCGGTGATCTCGCGCCGCTCCAGCGCGGTCAGCAGGTCCGTCGAGTCTTCGCGGTGAACATCACCCGTCATTCCCTGGCCAAAGGCCCACGCCAGAAACATGCCGATGTGGATGCCGCCGTTTTCCTCTGGCAGGCCCGCGGGATACTCACCGCCGGAATGCCAGTCGATCCTGTCGTACGCCATGATGCCTTCCTTGGATGCTCAAGCCGCTCAGGGCCGGCCGATGTCGGCGAAGCTCGCCTGGGTATGCTGAGCCAGCACCTCGGCCGCCAGCTCCACTTCCAGGCCGCGCCGGCCGGCGCTGACATGGATGGTCGGGTACTGGCGGGCCGACTCGTCGATGAAGGTGCGCAAACGCTTCTTCTGCCCCAGCGGGCTGATGCCGCCTACCAGGTATCCGGTACTGCGCTGGGCCTGCTGCGGATCGGCCATATCCGCCTTCTTCACCCCGGCGGCGTGGGCCAGAGCCTTGAGATCAAGCGTACCGGCTACCGGCACCACAGCTACCAGCAGCTCGCCTTTTTCGGTCGCCGCAAGCAGGGTCTTGAACACCCTGGCTGGCTCCAGACCCAGCTTTTCTGCGGCTTCCAGACCATAGGAGGCCGCCTTGGGATCATGGCTGTAGCTGTGCACCTGGTGCTCGGCCTTGGCCTTCTTCAGCAGATCGATGGCAGGAGTCATGTTCGAATTCGAAAATTTCTGAAGGAAGCGCGTACATTAGCGGAAAAAGCCGCCGGGAGCAGTCTTTAACATCACACGGAGACGGCACGAAAGATGGCGGAGACCATAAGCGTCTTCAGCCCACAGCACCTCGCTATAATCCGCCGGCCCATAACAAGGAAAGCCCATGCGCCTCCCGCCCCGCCAGCAAAGCATCCTCGAACGCGCTCGTGAGCGCGGCTATGTCAGTATCGAAGAGCTGGCCCAGGCCTTCGCCGTGACCCCGCAGACCATTCGCCGCGACATCAATCAGTTGGCCGAGCAGGGCCTGCTGCGGCGTACCCATGGCGGCGCGGCAAGCGAGGCATCGAGTATCCAGAACACCGCCTACGCCATGCGCGCCGGGCAGATGCGCGACGAGAAGCAGCGCATAGCCGAGGCCATCGCCGCCCAGATTCCAGACTACGCCTCGCTATTCATCAGCATCGGCACCACCACCGAGGCCATCGCCCGCGCCCTGCTCGGCCACAAGCACCTCAAGGTGATCACCAACAACCTGCATGTGGCCTCCACCCTGGCTGACAAGGCCGACTTCGAAGTACTGGTGGCGGGCGGCAGCGTGCGCAGCGACGGCGGCGTGGTCGGTCAGGCGGCGGCTGACTTCATCCAGCAGTTCAAGGTCGACTTCGCCATCATGGGTATCAGCGGTATCGACGACGACGGCAGCCTGCTCGACTTCGACTACCAGGAAGTGCGTGTTTCCCAGGCCATCATCGACAATGCCCGCCAGGTACTGCTGGCCGCAGACTCCAGCAAGTTCGGGCGCAACGCCGTGGTGCGCCTGGGCTCCATCGCCCTGGTCGACCACATCTTCACCGACGCCCCACCCTCCACCGGCCTGACACGCCAGTTGGCCGAGCAGAAGATCCAGCTGCATATCGTTTGATCCTCGATCCGCCCAGGCCAACCACCGACACGAATCCAGATGACCGGCCCGCCCCGGGCTGGCCAAAGCATGCCTGCTCGGCTAGCATATTTTCGAAATCGAACATTTATAAGTTCACTTTGAAACTTACGGTGCCTTGCCATGCCAATGAAGCAGCCCCCACCAATCGCTGAAATCTACGATATGGCCGTGGTCGGCGGTGGCATCAACGGTGCAGGTATCGCCGCCGACGCCGCCGGCCGAGGCCTCTCGGTGTTCCTTTGCGAACGTGACGACCTGGCGCAGCACACCTCTTCCGCCAGCAGCAAACTGATCCACGGCGGCCTGCGCTACCTAGAGCATTACGAGTTCCGCCTGGTGCGCGAGGCGCTGGCCGAGCGCGAAGTGCTGTTGGCCAAGGCGCCGCATATCGTCAAGCCGATGCGTTTCATCCTTCCCCACCGCCCGCACCTGCGCCCTGCCTGGATGATTCGCGCAGGCCTGTTTCTCTATGACAACCTGGGCAAGCGCGAAAAACTGCCGGGTTCGCACGGCGTGCGCTTCGGAGCCGGGAGCCCGCTCAAACCGGAGATGACTCGCGGCTTCGAGTATTCCGACTGCTGGGTAGACGACGCCCGCCTGGTGGTACTCAACGCCATGGCCGCCCGCGAGCGCAACGCCCACATCCACACCCGCACTCGCTGCCTCAGCGCGCGGCGTAGCAAGGGTCTGTGGCACCTGCATCTGGAGCGTGCCGACGGCAGCCTCTTCTCCATCCGCGCCCGCGCCTTGGTCAACGCTGCCGGCCCCTGGGTGGCGCGTTTCCTTCAGGACGATCTGAAGCAGAAGTCGCCCTACGGCATCCGCCTGATCCAGGGCAGCCATATCGTGGTGCCGCGCATTCACGATCAGGAGCAGGCCTATATTCTGCAGAACGAGGACCAGCGCATCGTCTTCGTCATTCCCTGGCTGGAACACTTCAGCCTGGTCGGCACCACCGACCGCGAGTATCAGGGCGACCCCGCCCAGGTACGCATTACTGAAGAAGAGATCGATTACGTACTGAAGGTGGTCAACGCCCACTTCAGAAAGCAGCTTTCACGCAGCGACATCCTGCACACCTATTCCGGCGTGCGCCCGCTGTGCGACGACGAATCGGACGAGCCCTCGGCCGTGACCCGTGACTACACCCTGTCGCTGTCGGGCGTCCAGGGCGACGCACCGCTGCTGTCCGTGTTCGGCGGCAAGCTGACCACCTACCGCAAGCTCGCCGAGTCGGCCATGAGCCAGCTCACACCCTTCTTCCCCCAGCTGAGCCCGGCCTGGACCGCCAAGGCACCATTGCCCGGCGGTGAGAACATGAGCAGTCGCGAGGAGCTGGTGGAGAAGCTGATCGGCCGCTTCGGCTGGCTCGACCGCTTCCTCGCCCAGCGCTGGGTCAGCACCTACGGCAGCCGCACCTGGCGCCTGCTCGACGGCGTGCAGCGACAGAGCGAACTGGGCGAGCACCTGGGAGCCGGACTTTATACCCGCGAGGTGGACTATCTGCGCAACGAGGAATGGGCCATGGAAGCCGAAGATATTCTCTGGCGACGCACCAAGCTTGGCTTGTTCATGACGCCCGGGCAGCAGAATCGCCTGCGCGACTACCTGAACGGTAGCCGGCAATCCTTGACCGCCAGCGCCTGACTCATACTCGAACGCAATCACGCGGCAAGCCCCCATTGCCACGGAATGCATTCATCCCAAAGCCGGCTACAGGGGCTGAGCAGCCGCACTTCCCATCTGAGCCAACTGCTGGTCATCCATGCGGTGCGCGCGCAGGTGTGGCAGCACAGCGGCCAGCAACGGCTCCTTGAACTGGGCCTGGAAACGGTGGGCCAGGCCGCGAATCAACTTCAGTTCACTGCCTTTTATGTGAGCCGCCACATGTACGCCATGCATCACCGGCAATAGCGGATCAGCGGTTCCATGCACCACCAGGGTCGGCACATGCAGGCGATTGAGCATCTCCACCCGGCTCGGCTCGGCGAGAATCGCCAGAATCTGTCGCTGTACACCCTGCGGGTTAAAGGCGCGATCATAGCTACGCTGAGCCTCGGCCAGGAGCTGGGCACGATCGATCTCTTGACCAGGACTGCCAAGTGCCGCCAGCAAATCGGCTTGTTGCTCGATGGCCGAGGCGCGATCCGCGGCCTCGCGCCGAGCCAACTGCTGCAGCAAACGCGCATCCGGCGCCGGCAGCCCAGGCGCACTGGTGCTGGTCATCACCAGTGTCAGGCTCTCCACCCGTTGCGGAGCCATGTCGGCCATGTGCTGGGCGATCATTCCGCCCATGCTGGCGCCTAGCACATGGAAGCGCCGGACACCCAGCGCATCCATCAGCCCGAGGGCATCGCCAGCCATGTCACGCAGTGAATAAGGCGCAACCGCCCCAAGGCCCAACTGATAGCGAAGCACCTCGTAATTCAAGCTCACCGACGGCGCCTCGCCGTGCCAGGTGGATAGGCCGACGTCACGATTGTCGAAGCGAATTACCCGGAAGCCCTGCTGGCACAGGCGCTCCACCACCTCGTCCGGCCAATGGATCAGCTGGCCACCCAGCCCCATCACCAGCAACAGCGCCGGGTCGCTGTCACGCCCCACACTCTGGTAGGCCAGACGCACATCTCCGACATCCGCGGTAGCGGTCGGTGCCTGCAAGTCGCAACGGGAAGCCGCAAGGGACGGCATGCCGCAAAGCAGAGCGGCCAGAAAGAACAACGCACGCATCGAGAACACCCAGAACGCAGAACCCCAGTGAAACGCGAGTCTGCGGATGTTCGTTCGCGAGCGCTGCCACAGTTCAGTGACAATTTGATGAATATTGCCGGGCGGTAGTGACTCCCTCGCGACTCAGAGCAAGTAGACAACACCTAGCACACCCGCCACCAGCAGCAACGCCAGCAGCCCGAACGTCAGAGCACCACCACTCCTGGCGACCGGAGCAGGTGCCGCCTGAGCTTGTGCCACGACACGCAGCGGGTTGACCGTCGAGGTAGCCGCTCCCGCCGACCGTGGGCGAGGTTTCGCCTGTGGCCTAGGCAGATCGACGGCACGTACGAACACGGTGGCATCCTCGTTTTCCTCCTCCGTCGTCTGTGCATCGACTCTGGGGCCGATCACCAGCAGTACCACCGACCCCATGCGCAGCTGGTCGCCAGGTTTAAGCACCGCGACCGCGGCTTTCTCACCGTTGACCTGTACACCGTTGGCCGAGGCTAGGTCCTTCACCTCCAGCACGTCATCTCGCAGGAAGAATTCGCAGTGGCGGCGCGACAGCTCGGCATCGCTGAAGCACAGTTCGCACTTGACCGAGCGCCCGAAGGTCATCGAGCCGCTGACGTGGAACTTCTTGCCCTCGTGCTCACCCTGGATAACCTGCAGAAACCAGCGCTGGGCAGCCTCGGCACGCGCCGTGACCTTCCCCGGATCGACCAGAAGCAGTTCGACATCACCCAAGCGCACCCTGTCTTCCGAGCGCAGCTGATAGCGGCTGGCGATACGCTCATCGTTGACGAAAGTACCCAGTTCGCTCTCGCAATCGCTGATGTAGTAGAGCCCCGCATCCTGACGAATCTCGGCATGGAACGCGCTGACTCCAACATCCTCCAGCATCAGATCGTTGCGGCGATCCCGCCCCAGGGTGAATCGCTCCTCGACCAGCCATACGGGAGCCTGGCGACTGTCGTTGAAGTGCAGTTTGAGCATGTGAGATGTCCTACTGACCGAAGATGTTGTTCCAGGCCCGCTTGATCGGGTTGCTTTGACGGTCGCGGTCAGCCTGAGCCGCTGCGGCGCGAGTTCGGGCGGCACGAGCCTCATCGAGCAGTTGCTCGTGCTCGCCACGCATCCGCATCAGCTCCGAGTTCCCCGGCTCGACCTGCAAACCGCGCTCGATCATCGCCAATGCACCAGGAAAATCGCCACGCTTGTACGCACCGCTGGCCAGATCGCGATACTCCAGTGCCACGCGGTTAAGGCCTGCCAGGGCATCGGCATTGCCCGGCGCCCAACCGAGAACCTGCTGGTAGTAGTAGACCGCGCTGTCCTCTTCCGGCAGCAGCAGGCGCTTGTCGGCAATACTCTGCTCGGCCAGCGCCAGAAAGCGGGCAACACGGGCTTCCAGCAAGCGCTGCAGGCCAGCCTGGGCACCGGCATGCTGCGGGTCAATGACCAAGGCCTGACGGTAATAGAAATCGGCACTGTCTTCGGCCGGCTCGGTGAGCAGTCCTTCGGCCAGACGCTGGTCGGCCTGGACCAACAGCGCAGCGATACGAGACTCGCGGATGCGCTGCAGGCCAGACAGCGCATCATCGTTGCCGGCATCGATAGCGAGCACCTCGTTGAAATAGTGCTCCGCGCTGTCTCGCTCGGGATCAACCAACCGACCGGTAGCGAAGCGCTCTTCGGCCTGGGACAACAGGGCGTCGATCTGCCGCTGCTCCTTGAGATACAGGCCCGCCGACGTCAGGGTGCCGATCAGCACCAGCACGCTAAGCATTACCAACAGGGGCATCGCCGAGCGGCGCCTGCGCGACGCAGGGGCCAAGGAAGTCTGCTCAGGGAGCGGCAGCGCCGGACGAATCTGGGTTTCCTCCAGATCGCTCAGCTCCATCTCGTCCAGTGCCGTCAGCAACGCGCGGCACTCGGTAAAGCGATCCTCCGGCCTCTTGGCCAGCATCCGCGCCAACAGGCTCCGGAAGGCGCCAAGACTATCGGGCAGCGGCGGCAGATCCATCTGTACGTGATTGACCACGGTCTGGGTGTAGTTGCCGCCACGATAGGGATTGTTGCCGGTGAGCATCTCCAGCAGGATCACGCCCAGGCTGTAGATATCGCTGCGTGCGTCCAGAGGCTGGCACTGGGCCTGCTCCGGACTGCTGTAAGCCGGGCTGCCGACGGCGACGCCGAACTGCGTCAGTTCACTGTCGATGTCGAGGTCCTTGGCCACGCCGAAATCGGTGAGCACAGCGGTGCCGTCACCGCGAAACAACACGTTGGCAGGCTTCACGTCGCGATGCACCAAACCCTTGTCATGGACCACCGCCAGGCCGCTGGCGACCTGGCGCACGATCTGCAGGGCGCGCTCGGGGGCAAATACCTCTCCCTTGCGCCGCGCCAGGTCGCCTCCCGGAAGGAACTCCATGGCCAGGTAATAGCGGCCGTCGGCGAGGCGACCGATGTCATGAATAGTGATGATCGACGGGTGATTGAGCGAGGCGACCGTGTGCGCCTCCTTGATGAAGCGCCGGCTGAATGTCTCATCCTCGGCGCTGCGCAGCACCTTGATCGCGACCTTGCGGCTCAACGACTCCTGAGTGGCGAGGAAGACCTCGGCCATGCCGCCCTTGCCCAGTTGGCCGTGCACCCGGTAGCCGGGGATTTCAAGCAGAGTGGTGCTCATGGATGCGCGTCGATCGTTTCAATGCTTGCGGGAAGAGAGCCAACGGCTGAGAAAATTACGGGGCCTGGCATCGAACTTCGTCGACTCGGCCACGCTGCGCCCCAGCACGATGCAGGAGATATTGTCCTTGCCGCCTCGCTGGTTGGCCAGCCCTATCAACTGTTCAACCAATGCATCGAGCGTGGCAGCCCCAGCACAGACCTCGTGGATCTGCTCGTCGTTCAATTCACCGGTCAGGCCGTCGCTGCACAGCAGCAGCAGTTCGCCGGGCGCCAGGTTGCCCTGCACGCGCCCGACCTCAAGCGCCTGCTCGCTCTGCCCCAGGCATTGGGTGACGACGTTGCGGCGTGGATGATGGCGAGCCTCCTCGACGCTCAACTCTCCGGCATCAATCATCGCCTGCACCCAGCTGTGGTCACGACTCAGCCGCTCGATACTTCCAAGGCTGATGCGGTATGCACGACTATCGCCGATCCAGGCGATCTCGTAGCTCGCGCCGATGATGCGGGCAGCCACTATCGTACTGCCCATGCGCCGCCCAACACCCTCCCCACCTGCGGCAAGAATCGCCTGATTGGCGGCATGGATGGCACGTTCTAGATCATCTCCAGTAGCCACAGACTCACGCAGAGTCTCCAGCGCCAGGGCGCTGGCCACCTCGCCGCACCGATGCCCTCCCATGCCATCTGCCACGGCCCATAGGCCGAACTCGGGAAGGCACAGCACCGCATCCTCGTTGTGCTCGCGAACGCGTCCCACGACGCTCTGCGCCGCGAACCCAAGGGACTGCATCGACATGATCTGCTGGTTACCTTCTAAATCCGGACTGCCGCGCATGATGCGGCGCGATGCCGCAACTGTCAGCCCGAGGCGCTCGAAGTGTTAAACAGTCGTCAACGGTTACGCTGCAACTCATAGTCGCTCTGACCAGGATGGCGCTGCACCTCGATACCGCCCGGATACTCGGTGCTCTGCCGGATGCTGCCACCATGGCGGACGCTTGAGCTGCCATGCATTTCCACCTGGTTGCGGCCATAGCCCTGGCTGGGCACGGCATGACCGCCATGGATGTCATAACTCTGGCTGCGACTGGAAGACTCGACGCTGCCAGAAGCGCCAGGACTGACATACTGGATAGGGATCGGCCGGTGCACCGGCTGGTCGGCCAGCGCTGTCCAACTCGGCAGAGCTGCTAGCAGCAAAATGATGATTCGCATGACGAACCTCCTAGTCTGTCGATGATTTCAGTGAGCACCATGAGCCAACGGCGGCATGGCCAGCACCTCGCCACGATTGGCAGGGGCGACGACAGCAGTATCATGCGGCGCTTTTCTCGGGATGTCGTCTCCGTGCCCAAGTGTTTCGCCCTGTTGTTACTCTGCTGCATCTCTCTGCCCACCCTCGCCTCCGCACCCCGCTCGTTCAGCGAAGCCAAGAAGATCGCCTGGAAGCTCTATGCTCAGCAGGCGGTGGAGTTCTACTGTGGCTGCCGCTACAGCGGCAATCAGGTCGACCTGAAGAGCTGTGGCTATACACCTCGCAAGAATCCGCAGCGCGCCGCACGCATCGAATGGGAACACCTGGTACCGGCATGGGTCATCGGCCATCAGCGCCGCTGCTGGCAGCAGGGCGGACGCAAGCATTGCTCACGCAGTGATGAGACCTTCCGCCGCGCCGAGGCGGATCTGTTCAACCTGGTACCCAGCATCGGCGAGATCAACGGCGACCGCAGCAACCTCCCTTTCGCCTGGCTTCCAAACGAACCCGGCCAGTACGGTGCCTGCCTAATGGTGGTGGACTTCAGAAGAGGCAAGGTGATGCCGCGCCCAAAGGTGCGCGGCATGATAGCCCGCACCTACTTCTACATGAGCCAGCGCTATGGGCTTCGTCTATCCAGGCAGGAGCAACAGCTGTTCGACGCCTGGAGCAGGCATTACCCGGTCGAGCCCTGGGAGCGCCAGCGCAACCAACGTATAGCCTGCGTCATGGGTTGGAACAACCCCTTCGTCGGTAGCGTCGACCTGAGCAAATGCCCTGCACCATTTACCGGAAAAGGCAGAAATCATTAGGTAAATCGACACTTTACCTGTAGGGTGGCGGCACTGTGCTGCATGTGTCACCGCAAATCGACCGGTTTAGATCTCGGTCCGACCTACCTCGGTTTCTTTACTCTTTGCACTCAGTCATGGCCTGGGCTGTTCCAGCGCCGTGTTCACTTTGTCCAAGGAGATATCCCATGTCCGCACGTCAAACCGGCACCGTTAAGTGGTTCAACGACGAGAAAGGCTTCGGCTTCATCACTCCGGAAAGCGGCGCCGACCTGTTCGTGCACTACCGCTCCATCCAGAGCGCCGGCTTCAAGAGCCTGAAGGAAGGCCAACAGGTTTCCTTCATCGCCGTTCAGGGCCAGAAAGGCATGCAGGCTGACGAAGTTCAGGTCATCTGACTTCTAGCCTGCCAAAAGAACCGGCCCACGGGCCGGTTTTTTTATCCCTGCTACTTTGCTGCGCACTTGCGTAGCGCCAGATATTCCTCGAGGGGGAACCATGCGCGTCAAGAAAGCCATCCAGCAACCCAAACCGCAACCAGCGGTGGAAACCCGCGAATCCCTCGAAGCCCAGGTTGCCGCCTTCCTCAACTCAGGTGGCGAAATACAGCAGATTGCCAAAGGCATCAGCGGCCAATCCTGGTCCGCCCCCAGCCGCCACATCACCATCGGCAAGAAGTGATTTCACGGTAACAACCACCAGCAGGATGATGGCACTCTGCCTAACAGTTCCTTGCTGATACGAACAAAGCCCTGCATCCTTGGCTCATAACAATGACAACATGCTATGAGCCAGGGATTCGCGCTGATGTTCAAGCGACTGCGCAACGATTTCCAGCTGTCCATCATCACCCTGATGGGCATCATCGGGGTACTGGGCATCACGCCCTATGCGGCCTACCGCCTGCTGCACAATAACCTGCTGGTAGGCGTCGCCGATGTGGTGATAGTCCTCTCCACACTCTCCGCAGTGATCTACGCCTGGCGCACGGGCGATACCGAAAAACCCGGCCTCTATCTGGCATGCGTGTTTTCGGTGGCCGCGACACTTATCGCCATCAATCTGGGCGTCAACGGCCTGTTCTGGATCTATCCGCTGATCCTCTTTAATTTCTTCATGGTCTCCCCCGGAAAAGCCATCGCAGCCACCCTGCTTGTACTCGCCGGACTGGTAGGTCATGCCCTGCGAGAACCCGGCAGCGTGTTCGAAAGCAACTATCAGATGATCTCCTTCCTGGTAACCAATGCCATGGCCGGAGTACTGACCTTCATCTTTGCTTACCGCACCCGCATTCAGCGTGAGCAATTACAACTGCTGGCCATCCAAGACCCGCTGACCGGGGCGCGAAACCGTCGCGCAATGAACGACGAACTTAAGATTGTCGCTTCCAGCAAGCGCCGGCATGGACGCAGCTACGGCGTACTGGCTATGGATCTGGACCACTTCAAGCAAATCAACGATCTTCATGGCCACCAGGCTGGCGACCAAGTGCTTATTGACTACGCGAAGCTGATCCGCAGCTGCTCTCGCCAGGAGGATCGATTGTTTCGCTTCGGAGGCGAAGAGTTTCTGCTGCTGCTTCCAGACACGGATGCCGAGGGGCTCGAAACTGCCGCACAGAACCTGCTCAAGGAAGTAAGATCAGGCCTAAGAAGCCCTGGCGGACCGGTCACCGTCTCCATCGGCGGCGCCATATTGCATGCGGAAGAGCCCTGGAGCCACTGGCTTCAACGTGCAGACCAATGTCTCTACCAGGCAAAAAAAGAGGGAAGAGATCGGGCCATTATTGCCTCCCTCACGTCACTCGCAGCCACTCAAGCCCTGACTTGAGCCCCGCTACCGCCTGCTACCGCCTGCTACCGCAGCTGATCAGTAATGGCGCCCCCTGCTGGAGTCGAACCAGCATCTAACCCTTAGGAGGGGTTTATTCTATCCATTGAACTAAGGGGACCGAGACATCGCTACCGCCGAGGCGGTCGGTAGCCATCTCTGCTATCCAATTGAATTTTCTGAATAACTTCGATGACGCCAGTCATCCTAACTGGGCTAGCACGCTTTGTCATGTGGTTTGCACCACCCCCTTCTCTATGCAGCGCCAAGTGGCCCAACCAATTAAGCAAAAATGCCGACTCGTCGTGTTTTGCCGACCAGAACACATTTCTGACAACCGGTGCTGGCAATACGCCTCCACCCATCTCACAATTTACGCCGTATAATTGGCGTCAAATAGAATGACAACCCAATCTCGATGCCAGGCAGCCAACTGAACCAGTAAGCGCTACCATGGTCATACCAGCGACACATGTAGCTGAATGCCAGCATCGTCCTTCTGAACTAACCGGTTTAGTACATACAACCTATGAAACAGGCCCTCTATTCCAGCCGCACAGCTGACAAGTTCGTAGTCCGCCTCCCCGACGGCATGCGCGAGCGCATCGCCGATGTAGCGCGTAATCACCATCGCAGCATGAACTCGGAGATTATTGCCCGCCTGGAACAGAGCCTGGTTCAGGAAGGCGCGCTGGGAGACGAACTCAATCTGCGCTTGGACAGCCCGGAGCTTTCCCTTCACGAACGAGAGCTGCTACAACGCTTCCGCCAGCTGTCCCACCGTCAACAGAACGCACTGGTAGCGCTGATCGCTCATGATGCGGAACTGAGCAACACGGAGGATTGACTCCTCACCCAACAAAAAAGCCAGTCAACCCAAATCGACTGGCTTTTTTGTTTCTAGGGCTCACTACTACTTCCATGAAAATGACAGACCACCCTCTTGCCCCATCTCTAGTACTGGCCCTTTAAAGCAAAAACAGGGTGGCCAAGCCTAGGAAGATAAAGAAACCACCACTGTCTGTCATTGCAGTGATCATCACGCTTGCCCCCATGGCCGGATCCCGACCCAGGCGAATCAACGTCATCGGAATCAATACACCCATCAGCGCCGCCAGCAAAAGGTTCAGCGTCATGGCGCCAGTCATGACCAACCCCAGAGACCAACTGTCATAGAGCCAGTAAGCAACCACGCCAATCACGCCCCCCCAAAGCACGCCATTGATCAGCGCCACCCCCAGCTCCTTGCGCAAGAGGCGCGAGGTATTGCCGGTACTGACCTGATCCAGCGCCAAGGCCCGGACAATCATGGTGATCGTCTGGTTACCCGAATTCCCACCAATCCCCGCCACGATCGGCATCAGGGCAGCGAGTGCCACCAGCTTCTCAATGGACCCCTCGAACAGACCAATCACACGCGATGCCAGAAAAGCGGTGACCAAATTCACCGCCAGCCATGCCCAGCGGTTGCCGACCGATTTCCATACCGAGGCGAAGATATCCTCCTCCTCCCGCAGACCAGCCATGTTGAGAACTTCGCTCTCGCTCTCCTCACGAATCAGGTCGACCATTTCATCAATGGTCAGCCGCCCAATAAGACGCCCCTCCTTGTCGACCACAGGCGCGGAAATAAGGTCGTAACGCTCGAACGCCTGAGCCGCATCATAAGCGTCCTCGCCCGGCTGGAAGCTCACCGGATCGCTAGCCATGACCTCGCCGACCTGCCTGTCTGGATCATTAACCAGCAGGCGCTTGATGGGCAGCACACCCTTCAGCACGCCGTCGTAGTCAACCACGAACAGCTTGTCAGTGTGGCCCGGCAACTCCTTTAGCCGTCGCAGATAACGCAGCACCACCTCCAGACTGACGTCTTCGCGAATGGTGACCATCTCGAAGTCCATCAGCGCACCGACCTGGTCTTCCTCGTATGACAGAGCAGAACGCACGCGCTCGCGCTGTTGTGCATCCAGGGATTCCATCAGCTCGAGCACTACATCGCGCGGCAACTCTGGAGCTAGGTCAGCCAGCTCATCCGCATCCATGTCCTTGGCGGCAGCGAGAATCTCATGATCATCCATGTCCGCAATCAGCGACTCACGGACCGCATCGGAGACTTCCAAGAGGATGTCGCCATCCCGCTCAGCCTTGACCAACTGCCAGACAGTCAGACGATCATCGAGCGGGAGAGCTTCGAGAATATGAGCGACGTCGGCGGAGTGCAGTTCGTCGAGCTTGCGCTGTAATTCGGCGAGATTCTGGCGATGAACCAGGCTCTCGACCCGGTCTTGATGCTGGCCTTCCTGACGGTGGGTCAGGCTTTCTACCAGTTTGTGGCGATGCAGGAGTTCGACCACCTGAGCGAGGCGGTCCTGCAGGCTTTCCTGCGGTTTTTTGGCTTCTACTTCAGTCATACGGCACGCTCCACCCCAGCAGCTGGGCGCGCCGCGGAGGTCAATCAGTCAACACGCGATTGGGCGGAAAAATATTTGAGTAACTACTGGGTAAGTCCATGGTGGCTATCCACAAGCCCCGACGGGGCTGACGTAGAAATAATAGCACCCCACCCTGTTTCGGCGCGACAAAATCAGGCCCAGAACAAGCACTTGCGACACCCATTTAGACATGCTCGTAACCTTTTTTCCGACGTATGCACCGCACCACAAGGCACGCTAGCAAGATGAAAAAGCCAAGCTAGGCTGGAGAAACAATCGTCAAGGAGGACGAACCATGCTACGAATCATGTGCGCAGGGCTTTGCGCGCTTCTGCTATGCCCCGCCATCCCTAGCCAGGCGTCAACGGTGTTCCGATGCGAAGACGACAATGGCCATATCACCTATACGATGCATGGCTGCCCAGAAAGCGCCAGCCTGGACCTGCAGGACGCCTACAATCCAACACCAGGAAAAGGCAAAGCCGTACCCCTAGCCAAGCCTCATAAAGCGCAAAAGAAAGCTCGCAGCAAGGTAGACGAACGTCAGGTAGTAGTCGTCGGCACCAAGCAGGACGGCTGCGGCAACAAACTCACCAGCAACGAACGGCGCCGCGCAGTCATTCGCCAACAGGTGCGCGGAGGCATGACCCAGCGCGACGTGGAAAGCACCTTGGGAAAACCGGACAAGATCACCAGCAGTAACGGACAAACCCGGTACCACTACGCCGACGACAAAGGAAATCGCCGCCAGGTGACATTCGATGAGTTCGGCTGCGTGCAAGAGAAGGGCAAACGCTGAAAAAGCAAAAGGCCCGCATCGCTGCGGGCCTTTTGGCTTTATGGCGCACTCAGGAGGATTCGAACCTCCGACCGCCCGGTTCGTAGCCGGGTACTCTATCCAGCTGAGCTATGAGTGCATATGGCGCTTTTAGACCAGATCACCACTGGTTGAAACAAAATGGCCTGCATTGCTGCAAGCCATCTTCGATATGGCGCACTCAGGAGGATTCGAACCTCCGACCGCCCGGTTCGTAGCCGGGTACTCTATCCAGCTGAGCTATGAGTGCGTGGGTTGCGCATTTTAGTGATCTTAACCATCAGGTCAAGCACTTTTCCGAATCAGCTCAATAACTTATCGGATTTAGCACAAACACAACCGAAGTTGTGAATATGGCGGAGAAGGGGGGATTCGAACCCCCGACACCCTTTTGAGGTGTACTCCCTTAGCAGGGGAGCGCCTTCGGCCACTCGGCCACCTCTCCGCAACACGGGGCGCATGATAACCATGTTTTCCCCGTTTGCAAAGCCAAAATTTCGAGAAAAATTAGTGGCTTGGTTCGTCGCCCTTCTCTTTCTGGATGCGCTGGTAAATCTCTTCGCGATGCACGGCAACCTCCTTAGGAGCATTGACGCCAATGCGCACCTGATTACCTTTCACGCCCAACACGGTGACAGTGACATCATCACCCACCATCAGGGTCTCTCCGACCCGGCGAGTCAGAATCAGCATTCCTTTCTCCTTACGGATTCAATTACGGGACAACAGTCTGCAAGAAATAAATGGTGGCAGCCCCGCGCATATCAAGTGCGACGCCTCCACCCAGTATTGACCAGCCCGGACAAAAGAAAAGTCCCCTGCCAAACCGACCAAAAAAGAGAAAGGCGCGGATGACCGCGCCTTTCGGGTAAAGCAGTTACTCGGCCTGTCGGGCCGGAGCATCCAGCTCGAAGGCGGTGTGCAGCGCGCGCACAGCCAGTTCCAGATACTTCTCTTCGATGACCACGGAGACCTTGATCTCGGAGGTAGAGATCATCTGGATATTGATGGTCTCCTTGGCCAGGGCCTCGAACATACGGCTAGCAACACCCGCATGGGAACGCATGCCGACGCCGACGATGGAGACCTTGGCAATGTCGGTATCACCAACAACCTCGCGAGCCCCCAGCTCACGCGCGGTATTTTCCAACACGCCCATGGCATTGCTGTAATCGTTGCGGTGCACGGTGAAGGTGAAATCGGTGGTGTTATCGTGCGCGACGTTCTGCACGATCATGTCCACTTCGATATTGGCAGCACTGATCGGGCCGAGGATTTTGAAGGCTACACCCGGGATATCCGGCACGCCGCGAATGGTCAGCTTGGCCTCGTCGCGATTAAAAGCGATGCCGGAAATGATCGGCTGTTCCATGGATTCCTCTTCATCAAGGGTAATGAGGGTGCCCGGCCCCTCCTGGAAGCTGTGCAACACGCGCAGCGGGACGTTGTACTTGCCGGCGAACTCCACCGAGCGGATCTGCAGCACCTTGGAACCGAGGCTGGCCATTTCCAGCATCTCTTCGAAGGTAATCTTGTCCAAGCGCTGAGCCCGAGGCACCACACGCGGGTCGGTGGTATAGACACCATCGACATCCGTATAGATCTGGCACTCGTCGGCCTTCAACGCCGCAGCCAGGGCCACACCGGTAGTGTCCGAGCCACCACGACCGAGGGTGGTGATGTTGCCTTCGTCGTCCACACCCTGGAAACCGGCGACCACAACAACGCGGCCAGCCTTAAGGTCAGCACGAATCTTCTGGTCATCAATCTGCAGAATACGCGCCTTGGTATGGGAGTTGTCGGTGAGGATGCGCACCTGGTTGCCGGTATAGGACACTGCCGGCACGCCGCGCTTGATCAGGGCCATGGCCAACAGAGCGATGGTCACTTGCTCGCCGGTGGAAACCATCACGTCCAGTTCGCGCGGGATCGGCTGACCATCGCTGACCTGCTTGGCCAGGTCGATCAGGCGGTTGGTCTCGCCACTCATGGCAGACACCACCACGACGATGTCGTCGCCGTTTTCGCGGAACTTCTTCACCTTGTCGGCCACCTGCTGGATACGATCCACGGTACCGACGGAGGTGCCCCCAAACTTCTGTACGATCAACGCCATGTCAAAAAGCCGCCTGATTCCTCGAAGGGCGCCCATTAAACCCGCATCGGGTCACACTGCCAAGGCCCGCCGGACGCACTGCAGGCCTTGGTTTCGCCGTATTTAGGCGCCTTGTTCGACGAAGGTTGCCGCCAGGGCCAGCGCTTCGTCCAGCTTGCCGGCATCCACGCCGCCGCCCTGGGCCATGTCCGGGCGACCGCCGCCTTTACCACCGACAGTCGCCGCGGCCTGACGCATCAGGTCGCCGGCCTTGAACTTGGCGGTCAGGTCCTGAGTGACACCGGCAACCAGCACCACCTTGTCCTCGAACACGCCGCCGAGCAGGATCACTGCGCTGCCGAGCTTGTTCTTCAATTGGTCGACCATGGCCAGCAAAGCCTTGCCATCCAAACCGTCGAGACGCGAAGTCAGTACCTTGACGCCCTTCACGTCCACGGCCGAACCGGCCAGATCATTGCCAGCGGCGCTGGCGGCCTTGGCCTTGAGCTGCTCCAGCTCTTTTTCCAGCTGGCGATTGCGCTCGAGCAAGCCGGCAAGCTTGTCCAGCACATTGTCGCGACTGCCCTTGACCAGCGCAGCAGCTTCTTTCAGTTGCTCTTCCGCGCCATTTAGCCAGGCCAGCGCTGCTGCACCGGTAACCCCTTCGATACGGCGCACACCGGCGGCCACGCCGCCTTCGCTGGTAATCTTGAACAGGCCGATGTCGCCGGTGCGCGAGGCATGGATACCACCGCACAGCTCGACGGAGAAGCCGCCACCCATGGTCAGCACGCGCACGTCGTCGCCGTACTTCTCGCCGAACAGCGCCATGGCGCCCTTGGCCTTGGCGGTCTCGATGTCGGTCTCTTCGGTCTCGACCTCGGAGTTCTTGCGGATCTCGGCGTTGACCATCTCTTCCAGCTGTTTCAACTGCTCCGGCTTGATCGCCTCGAAGTGGCTGAAGTCGAAGCGCAGGCGCTGGCTATCGACCAGCGAGCCTTTCTGCTGCACGTGATCACCGAGCACCTGGCGCAGCGCGGCGTGCAACAGGTGAGTGGCGGAGTGGTTCAGTGCAGTGGCCTGACGCACACCAGCATCGACCCCCGCCTGCACAGAGGCACCAACCTTCAGGCTGCCCTGGGCCAGGATGCCGTGATGCAGGAACGCGCCGCCGGCCTTGGTGGTGTCTCGCACATCGAAGCGCACACCAGCGGCGGTCAGCAGACCGCTGTCGCCGATCTGGCCGCCGGACTCGGCGTAGAACGGTGTGGTATCGAGCACCACTACGCCCTCTTCGCCTTCGTTCAGGCTGTCTACCGCTGCGCCGGCCTTGAACAGGGCGACGACACGCCCTTCGCCCTGAGTGGCCTGGTAACCGGTGAATACAGTGTCCACATCAACCTTGACCAGGCTGTTGTAGTCCATGCCGAACGAGCTGGCGGAGCGGGCGCGCACGCGCTGGGCTTCCATCTCACGCTCGAAGCCTTCCTCGTCGAGGGTCAGCTCGCGCTCGCGGGCGATGTCGCCGGTCAGGTCGACCGGGAAGCCGTAGGTGTCATACAGCTTGAACACCACGTCGCCGGGAATGACGCTGCCCTTGAGGTCGGCCAGGTCCTGCTCGAGGATCTTCAGGCCCTGCTCCAGGGTCTTGGCGAATTGCTCTTCCTCGGTCTTCAGCACGCGCTCGATGTGCGCCTGCTGTTGCTTCAGCTCAGGGAAGGCTTCGCCCATCTCGGCCACCAGGGCAGCGACGATCTGGTAGAAGAAACTGCCCTTGGCACCCAGCTTGTTACCGTGACGGCAGGCGCGACGCACGATGCGGCGCAGCACGTAGCCGCGGCCCTCGTTGGACGGGGTCACGCCGTCGGCGATCAGGAAGCCGCAGGAGCGGATGTGGTCAGCCACTACTTTCAGCGAAGCCTGACCTTCGTTGGCGCAACCAATGGCCTTAGCCGCGGCATTGAGCAGGCTCTGGAACAGGTCGATCTCGTAGTTCGAGTTGACATGCTGCAGCACGGCGCTGATGCGCTCCAGGCCCATGCCGGTGTCCACGCTCGGTGCCGGCAGCGCGTGCAGCACACCGTCAGCAGTACGGTTGAACTGCATGAACACGTTGTTCCAGATCTCGATGTAGCGATCACCGTCTTCTTCCGGCGAACCGGGCGGGCCGCCCCAGATGCGCTCGCCGTGGTCGAAGAATATCTCAGTGCACGGGCCGCATGGGCCGGTATCGCCCATCGCCCAGAAGTTGTCGGAGGCGTACGGCGCACCCTTGTTGTCGCCGATGCGGATCATCCGCTCGGCCGGGATGCCGACGTCCTTGTGCCAGATGTCGTAGGCCTCGTCGTCGGTGGCATAGACGGTGACCCAGAGCTTCTCTTTCGGCAGGTTCAGCCACTTGTCGCTGGTGAGGAATTCCCAAGCGTAGGAGATCGCATCGCGCTTGAAGTAGTCGCCGAAGCTGAAGTTACCCAGCATTTCAAAGAAGGTGTGGTGGCGCGCGGTGTAGCCGACGTTTTCCAGGTCGTTGTGCTTACCACCAGCACGCACGCACTTCTGGCTGGTGGTGGCGCGGGTGTAGGCGCGCTTCTCCAAGCCGAGGAAGCAGTCCTTGAACTGGTTCATGCCGGCGTTGGTGAACAGCAGGGTCGGGTCGTTCGCCGGAATCAGCGAGCTGGATGCCACACGGGTGTGCCCCTTCTCTTCGAAGAAGCGGAGGAAGGCTTCACGGATTTCTGCGCTTTTCATTTATTCATTCCAGGCAAACGGCGGCCACGGCAAAGCCGCAAAAGGCCGCATTATATCGGCCTCGCGCGGCATGGACAGCCCGTTTGCGGGGAATTTGGATAGAAAGCCTCTATCGAGCCACGGAGTGACCCAAATCGAGAGCAAAGAACCGTCTCAGAGTTCAGCGGGTACGATCAGGATGCCGGCGCGCAGGCCGTTCTTGACCCTGGGATTGGGGAAGATGATCCGTGCGCCCTGCTCCTCCACCAGCCAGCGGGTGCCGGCAATGTCCTCGGCCAGCAGGAAACCTGGCTCCAGCTCGGTGAAGTTCTCGATATCGTCCGGCAGGTATAGCTTGAAGGCATCACTGTGCTTGATCACCTCACGGGCCACCGCGAACAGCTGCATATTGCCCAGCGAGTCGGATTCAGGCTCGCAGTTCTCGATCAGTTCGCGAAGGCGCTTTTCCAGCAGGTCCAGATTGACCATCTGGTTCTGGCCGAATGGCCGCGCCTTGCCCAGCTCCAGGGTAAAGGCCTCAGCACCCAGGCGCGCGTAGGTGTAGGAGCTGAAGGTGATGCCGGTCTTGCGCTGCAGCAATACGGCATCGATGCCGGCCGCACTCAGACGAGCCAGCTCGGCGCGCGAATGCTCGCGCCCTTCGACGTACGGATAGAGAGCGAACTGTTCGATCTTCGAAGCACGAATTGCGGTGTGCAGGTCATAGTGCAGACGCGCCCGCCCCTCCTTGCTGAAGAAGGTCGCCGCATGACGTTCCAGTTCGTTGGCGCGTAGCGCTTCGAAGCCGCTGCTCTGTTCATGGCGGCCATCGAACAGACGGTTGATGTCCTGCTCGACATAGCGCTCGCCATGCCGCATGGCTTCAGGGTTGCCGAACAGGAACAGGATGCGCGCCTTCGGCAGCAATTGCCCCGAGGCCACGGCCTGGACCAGGCGATCAACCAACTCGATCGGCGCCGTCTCGTTGCCGTGAATGCCGGCCGACAGCAGCAGGTCGAGGCCGCTGTCGTCGCTGGCAGTGGGCGTCACTTCCAGCACACCTTCGCCTAGCCAATGCAGGCGCGCGCCCTCGCGGGTCAGCTGAATCTTCTCGGTCGGTTCGCGGCCGGCCAGGGTGAGTTCGAGCAGTTTGCCGAGGGCGAGCATGGCAGGGGCAATCCTCAGTGGTTGCAGTCGGGACCGTGAACGTGGTCGTCGTCTTCGTCACCCACATCGGCGGGCTCCATTTCCAGCTGCAGGCTGACCAGGTTGGTGGCCAGAGGGCGCAGCAGCAGGTTGGCGTATTCGGTGTCAGCCTCATCGACGTCGACACCGATCAGCAGCTGACCATTGCCAGCCTGCTGGATCCACACTTCCTTGCCCTGCCAGATCACGGCAAAGCGGGTGCAGGAAGTTTCCAGCTGGGTGCCGTCAGTGTCTTCGAGGATGAGTTGCAGGGCGTCGGACATGGAATCAGTACTCTGTTAAGCCAATTGGAAGGGGTAAACCGAGCCCAGTTTAAGGATCTGCGTCAGTTCATCCAATGCTGTGCGGCATTCGACCAGCAATTGCGGGTCGGCCAGATCGCTTTCCGCCAGACGGTCTCGGTAGTGCTTGTCGACCCAGGTATTCAGGGTGCCGAACAGTTCCTGGGTCATCACCACACCTGGGTTGACCGCCGCCAGCTCCTGCTCCTTGAGCGCCACACGCAGGCGCAGGCAGGCCGGACCACCGCCGTTCTGCATGCTCTGCTTGAGGTCGAACACCTTGACCTCACGAATCGGACCGCTGCCGCTGGTCAGGTGCTGCAGGTAGCTCCAGACATTGGCGTTGTTGCGGCACTCCTCGGGTACGATCAGCAGCATGCTGCCGTCGGCGCGGGTCAGCAGTTGACTGTTGAACAGATAGGAACGCACGGCATCGTCGACGCTCACCGCATCGCGTGGCACCAGCACCGGCTGGAAGTTGCCAGCACGGCGAGCGAGCTTGTCACCCAGCTCGGCGAGGACCTTGTCGGTGTCGAGGAAGGCGTCCTGGTGATAGAACAGCACCTCGCCATTGCCGACCGAGATCACGTCGTTGTGGAACACCCCCTGGTCGATCACCGATGGGTTCTGCTGGGCGTAGACCACGCCCTCCTCACCCAGGCCATGCAGGCGGGCTACCGCCTGGCAGGCTTCCAGGGTTTGCCGCGCCGGATAACGCTGCGGCGCCGGGAAGCGGCTGTCGAAGGCACTGCGACCGAACACAAAGAACTCGACGCCGGCTTCGCCATAGCCCTTGCAGAAGCGCGTGTGGTTGGCCGCACCCTCGTCACCGAACTGCCCGACGGCCGGCAGCGCGGCATGGTGAGCGAAGTGCTGCTCATTGTTGAACATGGCACGCAGCACGCGACTGGTGGTCGGGTGTTCGATACTGCGGTGGAACTTGCAGTTGAGGTTGGCGGCGGTGAAGTGCACGCGGCCATCCGCGGTGTCGGCGCTGGGGCTGACGGTGCAGGAGTTGGCAGTCCACATGCTGGAAGCCGAGCTGACGGCGGCCAGCAGCGGCATGGATTCCTTGGCAGCCTTGGCGATCACTTCGGCATCAGTGCCGGTGAATCCGAGACTGCGCAGCACGGCGACGTCCTGGCGCTCCTGCGGGGCGAACACGCCCTGCTTGAAGCCCATGTCCATCAGCGCCTTCATCTTGCCCAGACCCTGTTTGGCCGCTTCCTTCGGGTTGGAGGCCGCCTGGCTGTTGCTTTGCGACGCCACATTGCCGTACGACAGGCCACCGTAGTTGTGGGTCGGGCCGACCAGACCGTCAAAGTTCATCTCATAGGCGGGCATCACAGACTCACTCCCGGGGTCAGGGTGGCGGGCAGGCTCAGGGTTTCGCTTTCCAGCGAGGCGACCGGGTAGGCGCAGTAGTCGGCCGCGTAGTAGGCGCTGGCGCGGTGGTTGCCGGAGGCACCCACGCCGCCGAACGGTGCACTGCTGGCGGCGCCGGTCAGCTGCTTGTTCCAATTGACGATGCCGGCGCGGCTCTCGATCAGGAACTGCTGGTAGCGCTCGGCGGAATCCGACAGCAGGCCGGCAGCCAGACCGTACTGGGTGTTGTTGGCCTCGGTAATGGCGGCGTCGAAACCCTCATAGCGAATCACCTGCAACAATGGGCCGAAGAACTCATCGTCGATACGGTCGGCGACCGCCGTGACATCGAGAATGCCGGGAGTCAGCAGTGCGGCATTAGCCAGTGGCTGCGACATGTCGAGCAACGATATAGCACCCCGATCGAGCAACTGGCGCTGAGCCTTGAGCAGGTGCTCGGCCGCTGCCAGGGAAATCACCGAACCCATGAAGGGTGCTGGCTGCTCGTCAAAAGCACCGACCTTGATCGTTGAGCTGACCGCCACCAGGCGCGCCAGTAGAGCGTCGCCCCAGGCGCCAACGGGCACCAACAAGCGGCGCGCACAGGTGCAACGCTGGCCGGCGGAGATGAAGGCAGACTGGATGATGGTGTAGACGGCGGCGTCCAGGTCCTGGACCTGCTCAACCACCAGCGGGTTGTTGCCGCCCATCTCCAGCGCCAGGATCTTGTCCGGGCGGCCGGCGAACTGGCTGTGCAACAGGTTGCCGGTGCGACTGGAACCGGTGAAGAACAGGCCGTCGATGCCGGCGCTGGCAGCCAAGGCTACGCCGGTTTCGCGGGCGCCCTGCACCAGATTGAGCACGCCCGCCGGCAGGCCGGCCTCGATCCAGCACTTGACCGTCAGCTCGGCGACTTTCGGGGTCAATTCGCTGGGTTTGAACACCACCGTGTTACCGGCCAACAACGCCGGCACGATATGGCCGTTGGGCAGGTGACCGGGGAAGTTGTATGGGCCAAACACCGCGACCACGCCATGCGGCTTGTGGCGCAGTACGGCAGTGGCGTCAGCCAGCGGGCCGCTCTTGGTACCGGTACGCTCGCGGTAGCTCTGGATGGAGATGGCGACCTTGTTGACCATGCTGGTCACCTCGGTGGCGGACTCCCACAGTGGCTTGCCGGTTTCCTCGCCGATGCAGCGGGCCAGCTCATCAGCATGGCTCTTCAGGGTGGCGGCAAACTGTTCAAGCACAGCGATACGCTCGTCCAGCGAACGGCGAGCCCATGTTGGGAAGGCTGCGCGAGCAGCGGCAACGGCCTGCTCGACCTGCACGGCGCTAGCGCCCTGGCCACTCCACACAGCTTCCTGACTCACCGGATTGAGCGAGTCGAAGGCCTCGCCCTGCCCGGCCTGCCAGTTGCCGGCGATGTAATGCGTGGTCATTGTTTGCTCTCCTTGGCCGACAGCGGCACGGCGCGCACATTGGCGCCAGCGCTGAGCTGCAGGCGCTTGGCGGTCAGCGGATCGACCACCAGGGTGCCGGCGGCGGCACGCGCCGGCGCGGCGGCGATACGGCAGTCTTCGCGCTTGCGATTATGAATCAGGTAGGGAATGGCATCGTCGCCCGGGGTACCCACGGCCAGCACCAGGCTCTGGCTGTCGCGCACGGCGCGGATCTTGTCGGTCTCCACCTCGATGGCTGGGCCGGCGTCAAAAATGTCGACGAAGCCCTGATAGCTGAAGCCCTCGCCCTTGAGCATGGCCAACGCCGGCTCGGTGTCCGGGTGCACGCGGCCGATCACGCCACGTGCCTCTTCGGAGAGGAAGCAGGTGTAGAGCGGAAACTTGGGCATCAGCTCGGCGATGAAGGCCTTGTTGCCGACACCGGTGAGGTAATCAGCCTGGCTGAATTCCATCTTGAAGAAGTGCCGACCGAGACTTTCCCAGAAAGGCGAGCGACCGTTCTCGTCGGACATGCCGCGCATCTCGGCAATCACCTTGTTACCGAACAGCTCGCGGAACTCGGCCATGAACAGGAAGCGCGCCTTGGACAACAGGCGGCCGTTGAGTCCGGTGCGATGGTCCGCCTGGAGGAACAACGAGCACAGCTCGGAGTTGCCCGTCATATCGTTGGCCAGGAACAGAGTGGGAATCTCGCGGTGGATCTTCAGTTCCTGGGAAGCGCTCACGGTGAGGCCGACCCGGTAGTTGTACCAAGGCTCGCGCAGGCCCACAGCGCCAGCGACAGCGGAGATGCCGACCACTTTGCCATCGTCATCCTCTAGCACGAACAGGTAGTCCGCATCGGCACGCTCGGCCTCGCCACGGAAGGCCTTCTCCGCCCAGCCGACCCGATGCGCCAGACGCTCCTCGTTGGCTGGCAGGGTGGTCAGGCCGGTGCCGGTGCTGCGGGCCAGGTCGATCAGCGCCGACAGGTCGCTGCTACGGACGGGACGAACGATCATATTGCCTCCAGAATTCGCTCCCCTCTCCTTCCGGGCGAGGGGCGGGGGTGAGGGGAACCCTCATCCGGCCCTATGGGCCACCTTCTCCCGGCGGGAGAAGGGTTAACACATCAAACCGCTACCAGCCGTACGCTGACACCCTCGCCGACACCGAGCGCCTCGGCAGCCTCGGTACTGAGGGTCACCGGCTTTCCGGGCACCCAATCCAGGTCGGCGATGATGGCGCGGAAGTCCTGCAACTGACCGTTGCTCACCAGGTACTGGCGACCACCTTTACCCGGCTCGCCGATGCGTACCGGCACCATGCGGCTCTGGGCGATGGAACGAATGCCCGAGGTGCGCGCATGCAGGGTCGGGCCGCCGTCGAAGATGTCGATGTAGTGATCGGTCTCGAAACCCTCGCGCATCAGGATGTCGAAGGTGATCTGTGCCCGGTTGTAAACCTGGCCCATGGCTTCCTGGGCACTATCGGGCAACAGCGGCACGTAGATCGGGTAATGCGGCATCAGCTCGGCGAGGAAGGTGCGGCTCTTCAGGCCACACAGGCGCTCGGCCTCGGTGTAGCTCATGTCGAAGAAGTTGCGGCCGACGGCGTCCCAGAACGGTGAATCGCCGTTCTCGTCGCTGTAGCCAACGATCTCCACCACCACCGCGTCGGCGAAACGCTCCGGGTGACCAGCCATGAACAGCAGGCGGCCACGCGAGTTGAGTTCGGCGAACGGGCTATCCACCAAGTCACGGCGCACGTAGAAGCTGGTCAGCAGGCTGTTGCCGGTGAGGTCATGGCACAGCGAGAGTACGTGGATCTTGTTGTGGATCTTCAGCTCGCGAGACGCATGGACGAAGGTCTCGTTACGGAAGCTGTAGAACGGCTCGGAATAGCCCGCCGAGGCGACGATAGCCGAGCAGCCAACCAGTTGGCCGGACGCCGAATCCTCGAGCACGAAGAAGTAGCTCTCCTCGCCGTTGAAGCTGACTTCGGCGGCGAAGGAAGCCTCGGACGCGGCGATCTTGTCGCCCAGGCGGGCGGCATCGTCCGGCAACGAAGTGACGCCCACCGGGCTGTCCGCAGCCAGACGCTGTACCTCGGCAAGGTCCGACATCTGCGCGGGGCGCATCACCAGCATGGCGTTACTCCTTCAGAGCTGCGCTTCGCCTTGGCGAAACGGTTTTCGAATAAAAGCCCCAGAAGGCTCACGGCCCCTGGAGAAAGATCGGAGCACTCCGATCACGCATGAATCGCTCTTCCTGAAACAATCGGGCGACGCATCCCTGCGCCGCCGCTGCCGGTCACAGGCGAATCAGCCCTGGACCAGCTTGGCCACGGCGCGCTCGAAGCGGTCCAGACCCTCGTTGATGTCGGCATCTTCGACCACCAGGCTCGGAGCGAAGCGCACCACGTCCGGGCTGGCCTGCAGCACCATCACGCCTTCGGCCGCCGCAGCATCGAGCACGGTCTTGGCCTTGCCGACCCAATCTCCAACCAGTTGGCAGCCGATCAGCAGGCCGCGGCCACGTATCTCACCGAAGATGCCGTACTTCTCGCCGATGGCCTGCAGGCGGCTCTTGAACTGCTCGTGCTTGGCCTTGACGCCATTGAGCACCTCGGGGGTGTTGATCACGTCCATCACCGCCTCACCGACCGCACACGCCAGCGGGTTGCCGCCGTAGGTGGTGCCGTGGGTGCCAACGGCTAGGTGCTTGGCCAGGTCGTTGGTGGTCAACATCGCCGCAATCGGGAAACCGCCGCCCAGGCTCTTGGCGCTGGAGAGGATGTCCGGCACGACGTTGTGGTGCATATAGGCGAACAGGTCGCCGGTACGGCCCATGCCGCTCTGCACTTCGTCGAAGATCAGCAGCGCGTTGTGCTCGTCGCACAGTTTGCGCGCGCCTTCCAGGTAGGCCTGCTGCGCCGGCAGCACGCCGCTTTCGCCCTGGATCGGCTCGAGCACCACGGCGCAGGTCTTGTCGGAGATCGCCGCCTTCAGGGCGTCAAGGTCGTTGTACGGCACATGGGTGATGCCCTGGATCTTCGGACCGAAACCATCGGAATACTTCGGCTGGCCACCGACACTGACGGTGAACAGGGTGCGCCCGTGGAAGCTGTTGAGCGCCGAGATGATCTCGTATTTTTCCGGGCCGAAACGATCATGGGCAACGCGACGGGCCAGCTTGAAGGCGGCCTCGTTGGCTTCGGCACCAGAGTTACAGAAGAACACGCGTTCGGCGAAGGTGGCGTCGACCAGCTTCTTAGCCAGGCGCAGGGTCGGCTCGTTGGTGAACACGTTGGACACGTGCCACAGGGTGTTGGCCTGTTCAGTCAACGCCTTGACCAGCGCTGGGTGGCAGTGACCAAGCACGTTGACGGCGATACCGCCGGCGAAGTCGACCAGCTCGCGACCGCTCTGGTCCCATACTCGCGAACCCAGACCGCGCACCGGCACAAAGGCAGCTGGGGAGTAGTTGGGGACCATGAACTGGTCGAAATCGGCGCGCTGCACCGGATCGTGCTGAACGGACATCGGGGCTCTCCTGAATAAGGAACACCGCACAAAATGGCAGGTGATGAAAGGATTGTAGGGGCTGCCCACGGGCCCGCATTGCCGCCATGCGACAACTTCTTACAGCGGCAACCCGCGGTTTTCCTGGGCTTTCGGCAATGCGACAGAAAGCTCCGGAATTGCGCAGTTTAAACGCTGCGTGGGGGGATCGGGGCAAATTGGCAAGCATCGAACTGGGGCAACTTCTCGACAGAGAAGGAACCGGAACGAGCAGACAGGAATCCGGCAGCGTTATCGCCGGGTGCCTGTAGGTTTGCCCAGGACTGCCAAACCGCCCGCCTCTTGCGCAATAGCCCAACCCCACATGTCGGGTATGTAGGATTTGGATTGAAGGGCATGCCCTTCCAAATCCCAGCGCCATAGCTCGCGCCAAAACCCCGGAACCTCTTTGTCATAGCAACGAATCACTGCGTCGACCGAAAAGGCGCCAGGACTAGGCGCCGGGCCGAAAGCACGGCAGGCATAAACGGAACGAAACCACTGGTAGTCCGGCATGATCGTCAGACCATCGCGCTGATACAGAAGAAAGGCCGCCAACCGGCCATCATGGCGGCGCATGATCAGGTAGCGCTCGAACTCAGGACGCCGTGACGGGGAATCCAGCAGCATGAAATGCCCGGCAGCCAGCTGCGAAACGTCTACTCGCGGCAGCGCCTCCCCCGCATTGGCCGGCAACCCCATGGCGCCACTAAACAAACGAGCGATACCGAATAGACCTACCAGCGAGAAAGCCAGCGCGATCGCCATCAGCCCTTTGCGCCGAGCCTGCATGACGGAGCCTCCTGTATCGACTCAGTCAGTCCAGGAGGCCAACATGCAAAGGCCCTAGCCCCGCTCGACGGAGGCCGGGGCGATCTCGAAGGGACTGGCACTCCGCCGCTGATTGCGATCTTCCCGCGGTGTCGCGCCGAAGAAGTTGCGATAGGCGCTGGAGAAGTGCGGCCCCGAAGAGAACCCGCAGGACAACCCGATCTGAATGATCGACTTGCTGGTCTGCATCAGCAGCTGGCGCGCCTTGTTCAGGCGCAACTCCAGGTAGTACTGGCTGGGCACGCGATTGAGGTACTGCTTGAAGATCCGTTCCAGTTGGCGACGCGACACACACACATGCTGGGCGATCTCGTCGGTGGTCAGCGGCTCCTCGATGTTGGCCTCCATCAGCAGTACCGCCTGGGTCAGCTTGGGATGGCTGGAGCCGATACGGTTCTGCAACGGAATGCGCTGGCGCTCGCCGCCTTCGCGGATGCGCTCGACCACCAGCTCCTCGCTCACCGCACCTGCCAGCTCGGCGCCGTGGTCACGGGCCAGCACGGCCAGCAGCAAGTCGAGCACGGCCAGGCCGCCGCAGGCGCTGAGGCGATCACGATCCCAGTCGAACAGGTGGCTGGTGGCGATAACCTTGGGGAAACGCTCGGTGAAATCATCCTGCCAGCGCCAGTGCACCGCGGCGCGGTAGCCATCCAGCAGCCCCAGCTGGGCCAGCGGATAGACACCGGCAGACAGCCCACCAATGGCGATGCCAGTACGAGCAAGTTGCTTGAGCGCAGAGGCCAGTGCCGGAGCCACCTGGGCAGGAGGCTCGTCAGCCAGCAGGAACAGCTTCTGGCAGCCCTCGACGCGACCCGCCCAAGGCTCGCCAGGCAGACGCCAAGCACCCTCGGCGGGCGCCTCGGCCTGCAGGAAGCGCAGTTCGTAGGACACGTCCGGATGAACGCGCTGCGCCACGCGCAGAGCCTCCTCCGCCAGGGCCAGGGTCATGGGCCTGGTTTCTGGCCAGATCAGGAAGGCAATGCAATGGGCAGTGGACGTCATGGCTGCAGTTTAGTGCTTACTTCAGGCTACCGGAAAGGAACTGTTTCAGACGCTCGGACTGCGGATTGGCCAGTACCTCTTTCGGGCAACCAGTCTCCTCCACCAACCCCTTGTGCAGGAAAATCAGCTGGTTCGACACCTCGCGAGCGAAGCCCATCTCGTGGGTCACCACCACCATGGTGCGGCCTTCCTGGGCCAGGTCCTGCATCACGCGCAGCACCTCGCCAACCAGCTCGGGGTCGAGCGCCGAGGTCGGCTCGTCGAACAGCATGACTTCCGGCTCCATGGCCAGCGCGCGGGCGATGGCCACACGCTGCTGCTCACCACCGGACATATGCGCCGGGTAAGCACCCTTGCGATGGGCCACGCCAACCTTGGCCAGATAGTGTTCGGCCTTCTCGATGGCTTCCTTTTTCGGCACGCCGAGCACATGCACAGGCGCCTCGATGACGTTCTCCAGGGCGCTCATGTGCGACCACAGGTTGAAGTGCTGGAACACCATGGACAGGCGCGAGCGCATGCGCTGCAGCTGCTTGGCATCGGCAGCCTTGAGCGCGCCGTCCTTGTTCTTCACCAGCTTGAGCTCTTCGCCGTTGAGCAGAATCTTGCCGCCGTAGGGCTGCTCGAGCATGTTGATGCAGCGCAGGAAGGTGCTCTTGCCGGAGCCGGACGAGCCAATGATGCTGATCACATCGCCCGCCTTGGCAGCCAGCGATACGCCCTTGAGCACTTCGTGGTCGCCGTAGCGTTTGTGCAGATCCTGGATTTCGAGTTTGTACATGGTCTCGGCTCTCGATATCGAATACGGGAAACGCGCGGCTCAAGCCTTGCGCGGGGCCAGGTAGACCAGCCAACGGCGCTCGGCCAGCTTGAACAGGCGCACCAGAATGAAGGTCAGGCAGAGATAGAAGACACCGGCGGTGATATAGGCTTCGAACGGCAGGTAGTACTGCGAGCTCACAGTCTTGGCAGCACCGGTGATGTCGATCAGGGTCACCACCGAGGCCAGGCTGGTGGTGTGCAGCATCATGATCACCTCGTTGCTGTACTGCGGTAGCGCACGGCGCAGCGCGGACGGCAGGAGGATGCGGCGGTACAGCTTGAAGCGCGACATGCCCATGGCCTTGGCCGCCTCGATCTCGCCATGCGGCGTGGCCTTGAGGCTGCCGGCGAGGATCTCGGCGCTGTAGGCGCTGGTGTTGATGGCGAAGGCCAGGCAGGCGCAGAAGGTGGCGTTGGACAGGTAAGGCCACATGAAACTGTCACGCACCGCCTCGAACTGGGCCAGGCCGTAGTACAGCAGGTACAGCTGCACCAGCATCGGCGTGCCACGGATCACGTAGGTGTAGAGCCAGGCCGGGAAGTTGATCGCCGGCTGCTTGGAGACACGCATCAGCCCCAGCGGCACAGCCAGCACCAGGCCGAAGGCCAGGGCGATGGCCAACAGTTTGAGGGTGACCAGCACACCGCCCAGGTAAAGCGGCAGGCTGTCGAGTACCACGTTATAGTCGAAAAGCATGGCAACTCCCTCAGATTTCGGCCGTCTTCACGCCGACCGAATAGCGGCGTTCGAGGTAGCGCAGCACCAGCAGGGACACGCTGGTCATGACCAGGTAGATGGCGGCTGCCAGCAGGATGTAGGTGAACGGCTCGCGGGTCGCGTCGCCGGCGCTCTTGGCGCGGGCCATCATGTCCTGCAGGCCGACCAGGGAGATCAGCGCGGTGGCCTTGATCAGCACCAGCCAATTATTGGTGAAGCCCGGAATCGCCAGGCGGATCATCTGCGGCACCAGGATGCGGAAGAACACCCGCAGCGGGCTCATGCCATAGGCCATGCCGGCCTCACCCTGCCCCTTGGGGATGGCCATGAAGGCGCCACGGAAGGTCTCGGACAGGTATGCACCGTAGATAAAGCCCAGGGTGCTGACGCCTGCGATGAACGGGTTGATGTCGATGTAATCCTCATAGCCCACCAACGGGGCGATGCGGTTCACCAGGTCCTGGCCACCGTAGAAGATCAGCAGGATCAGCACCAGGTCGGGAATGCCGCGAATCACGGTGGCGTAGGTCTCGCCCATCAGGGCCAGCCATTTCACCGGCGACAGACGGAAAGCCGCACCCGCCAGGCCAAGCGCGACCGCCACCGCCATGGACAACAGCGACAACTGCACGGTGAGCCAGGCGCCGTCGAGAATGGTCGAGCCGTAGCCGTTGAACATGAAATCTATCCTCTGGAAGCAGGAGGAGCGCTCTTGCAAGGAGCGAGGGGCATGGGATGAGTCCGGCAGAGCGCTACGCTCACCCGGCCCGTGCCCATCCTCCCCGGTCCGGGAAGGATGGGCGCAGCGGCGTTATTCGCCGTAGACGTTGAACTGGAAGTACTTGTCTTGCACTTCCTTGTACTTGCCGTTGGCGCGGATCGCCAGGATGGCGGCGCTGATCTTGTCGGCCAGAGCCTTGTCACCCTTACGCACCGCGATGCCTTGGCCTTCGCCGAAGTACTTCTCGTCGGTGAAGTCGGGGCCTACCAGGGCGAAGCCTTTGCCGGCGTCGGTCTTGAGGAAACCGTCGTCGATGTTGACCACGTCTGCCAGAGTGCCGTCCAGACGACCGGAGGCCAGATCCAGGAAGACTTCGTTTTGCGAGCTGTAGCGCACGATCTCGGCGCCGGCCGGAGCGAAGACATCGGTAGCGTAGCGATCATAGATGGAGGAGCGCTGCACGCCGATCTTCTTGCCCTTGAGGCCAGCCACGTCGGTGTACTCACTACCGGCCTTCATCGCCAGGCGCGCCGGAGTGGCGTAGTACTTGCCGGTGAAATCCACGGACTTCTTGCGCTCGTCGGTGATGGACATGGACGACAGCACGGCGTCGAACTTGCGCACCTTGAGAGCCGGGATCAGGCCATCGAACTCCTGCTCGATCCACTGGCACTTGACCTTCATCTCTTCGCACAGGGCGTTGCCGATGTCGTAGTCGAAGCCGGTGATGTTGCCTTCCGGGGTCTTGTAGGCGAAGGGTGGGTAGGCCGCTTCGATGCCGATACGCAGCGGTTTGTCATCTGCCTGAACCAGCGCACTGAAAGCGGTCAGCGCCAGTGCGCCGAGAAGTACGATCTTCTTCATCTTGTGCTCCTTCGAATGGGTACCGCGTTTGGCAGAAATGAGTTCGCCATGGCCATGGGGTGAATTGTAGAAAGTGTCGCCGTCTTTGCCGCCACGAAGGGCATTGGAAGAGGGCTGGCCAAGTGGGCGGCATTCTATCGACCAGGGGTAGGTCGATATTTCTTCAAAGCGACAACAAATTACAGAAGCACCGGGCGGGCCGTGGGCCCGTATTGACAGGTCAGCCTAAACGTGACCAATGAGACACGAAAACACAACCTTTTAACAAGGCAATAACCAAGCCAGCTAACGCGCAGCCCAGCAGAATAGACCTTTCGATAGCATGCCCGGCACAGGCACCCAGAGAATCGCCCCGCGGATGTTCCCTGGCGCCCCGTTTTGGCGCACAGCGTTACCCACCACGTTACGCCTTCGGGAAAAATCGGTAATCGCCCCCCAAAAAACAAACCCCGGCTTGTGGCCGGGGTCGTGCACGTCAGCGGAGCCGCCCGATCAGGCGGCCTGCATGGTGCGATGGGTGTCGATGAGGTGCTGCACCACGCCAGGGTCGGCCAGCGTGGAGATGTCGCCGAGGGAATCGTATTCGGCGGTGGCGATCTTGCGCAGGATGCGGCGCATGATCTTGCCCGAACGGGTCTTCGGTAGTCCCGGAGCCCACTGGATAACGTCTGGCGAGGCAATCGGGCCGATCTCCTTGCGCACCCAGTTCTTCAGTTCCTGACGCAGTTGCTCGGATGGCTCCTCGCCTGCATTCAGGGTGACATAGACATAGATGCCCTGCCCCTTGATGTCGTGAGGCACACCGACCACGGCGGCCTCGGCGACTTTCGAGTGGGCGACCATGGCGCTCTCGATCTCCGCGGTACCCATGCGGTGGCCGGACACGTTGAGCACATCGTCGACGCGACCGGTGATCCACCAGTAACCGTCTTCATCGCGACGAGCGCCGTCACCGGTGAAGTACATGCCCTTGAAGGTATTGAAGTAGGTATCGACGAAGCGGTCGTGGTCGCCGTACAAAGTGCGCGCCTGGCCCGGCCAGGAATCGATGATCACCAGATTGCCTTCGGTGGCGCCTTCAAGAATGTTGCCCAAATTGTCGACCAAGGCGGGTTGCACGCCGAAGAACGGGCGCGCGGCGGAGCCTGGCTTCATGGCGTGAGCACCCGGCAGCGGGGTCATCAGGCAAGCGCCGGTCTCGGTCTGCCACCAGGTGTCAACGATCGGGCAGCGGCCCTGGCCGACGTTCTCGTAGTACCAATGCCAGGCTTCCGGGTTGATTGGCTCGCCCACCGAACCGAGCAGTCGCAGGCTGGAGCCGTCGGCGCCCGCCACCGCAGCATTACCCTCGGCCATCATGGCGCGAATGGCGGTCGGGGCGGTGTAGAGGATGTTGACCTTGTGCTTGTCGATGATCTTCTGCACACGGGTCACGTCCGGGTAATTCGGCACGCCTTCGAACATGACGGTGGTGGCGCCGTTGGAAAGCGGGCCATAGATCAGATAGGTGTGGCCGGTGACCCAGCCGATGTCAGCGGTGCACCAGAAGACTTCGCCCGGACGATAGTCGAACACTCGCTCGTGGGTCAGCGAGGCGTAGACCAGATAGCCGCCAGTGGTATGCAGCACACCCTTGGGTTTGCCGGTGGAGCCTGAAGTGTAGAGGATGAACAGCGCCTCTTCGGCCCCCATTTCCTTCGGCGCGCAAGTGCTGCCGGCTACCTTCATCAGGTCCTCGTACCAGATGTCGCGGTGCTGGTTCCACTTGATCTCGGCACCAGTGCGCTTGGCCACGATGACCTTCTGCACGCTGTGGGTTTCCGGGTTGGTCAGGGCGTCGTCGACATTGGCCTTCAGCGCTACCTTCTTGCCGCCACGCACGCCCTCGTCGGCGGTGATCACCACCTTTGACTGGCAGTCGATGATCCGGCCGGCCAGAGCCTCCGGCGAGAAGCCGCCGAATACCACGGAGTGGATGGCACCGATACGGGCGCAGGCCAGCATGGCCACTGCCGCTTCCGGGATCATCGGCATGTAGATAGTCACCACATCGCCGCGGTGCACGTCCTGGCCACGCAGAGCGTTGGCGAACTTGCAGACCTGCTCGTGCAGCTCGTGGTAGGTGATTTCGCGGTGCTCGGACGGATCGTCACCTTCCCAGATGATCGCGATCTGGTCGCCACGAGTTTCCAGATGACGGTCCAGGCAGTTGGCCGAAAGATTCAGGGTGCCGTCGGCGAACCACTTGATATCAACATGATGGTCGTCGAACGAGGTCTGCTTGACCTTGGTGAATGGCTTGATCCAGTCGATGCGCTTGGCCTGCTCGCGCCAGAAGCCATCCGGATTGATCACCGACTGCTGGTACATCGCCTTATAGGTGGCTTCGTCGGTCAGCGTGTTGGCGGCCACCTCGGGGCGGACGGGGTAGAGGGAAGCAGCAGTCATTTGGATACCTCGGCGGGCGGTTGTTTTTGTATGCCGCCTTTTGTATCCCCCGACCCAAAGTAGGGCCATTCGACCATGGTCTTACCGCTCTACGACCATAGTCTTGAGCGATTTTTACGGGCAAAAAAAAGGCGACCCAACAGGGCCGCCACCAATCTCATTCCGGGGAGGAATGTCAGAAACGCAGTCCGATTCGCAGGAGCCGGACGAGTGACTTTTTACGCCTCCATCACTTACCCGACCATTACACCAAGGTCGTAGACAAGCGCCCTACTCCTTGCCGAGGCCATGCTGACGCAGCTTGTTGGCGATGGTGGTGTGCGACACCCCAAGGCGCTTGCCCAGCTGGCGGCTGCTCGGGTGGTCGGCGTACAGGCGCTCCAGCACCGCCCTCTCGAAGCGACCGAGGATGGTGTCCAGATCACCCTCGACGGAGAACTCGCCGAGCGGCTGCGGCGCACCGTAGTCCGGCAGGCGGATGTGCTCGGCCTTCACCGTGCCGCCGTCGCACAGCGACACGGCCTGGAACAGCACGTTTTCCAGCTGCCGCACGTTGCCCGGCCAGTGGTAGTGGGCCATGCGCTCGAAGGCCTGGGGAGCCAGCTTCGGCAGCGGGCAACCGATCTGCCGGCTGGCCGAATCGAGGAAGTGCTCCACCAGTGGCGCCAGGCCGTCCAGGCATTCGCGCAGTGGTGGGATATGCAGACTGAGCACGTTGAGGCGGTGATAGAGGTCCTGGCGAAACTCGCCCTTGTTGCACAGCTCGGATAGGTCGACCTGGGTGGCGCAGATCACCCGCACATCCAGGTACACCTCCTCGTCGCTGCCCACCCGGCGGAAGCAGCCGTCCTGCAGGAAGCGCAGCAGCTTGGCCTGCAGGCGCGGGCTCATCTCGCCCACGCCATCGAGGAACAGGGTACCGCCGGCGGTCAGCTCCAGCAGGCCGAGCTTGCCTTCCGGTCGCGCGCCCTCGAAGGCACCCGGGCCATAGCCGAATAGTTCGGTCTCGGCCATGGATTCCGGCAATCCCGCGCAGTTGAGCGCCATGAATGGCGACTGCCCACGTGGGCTGGCCAGGTGGCAGGCGCGCGCCAGCAACTCCTTGCCGGTACCGGTCTCGCCCTCGATCAGCAGCGGCGCGTCCAGCGGCGCCATACGCCGTGCTTCGCGCACCACGGCGGCCATCACCCTGGAGCTCTGGAAGATCGAGTCGAAGCCACGCAACTCCTGCTTGCGCACGTGGTAGATGCGTTCGCCCACCCGGTCAGCACGGTGCAGGGTGAGCACGGCGCCGGCCAGCGCCTCGCTCTCGTCATGCTCGGACTGCAGCGGCGCGATATCGGCGAGGAACACATCGCCCTTCACCTTCACCCGCAGGCCATTGACCCGCGACTTGTTGGCACGCACCAGCTCGGGCAGGTCGAAGTCGTCGATATAGCGCGACAGCGCCATGCCCGGCACCTCGTCCACCCGCACGCCAAGCAACTGGGCGGCGCTGCGGTTGGCGGCGACGATGCTGCCACCCATGTCGATGGACAGCACCGGAAAGTCCAGCGCGCCGAGCAAGGCGTTGAGTTCGAGGTGACGTCGTTCGCTGGGCATCAGGCCGACGCGCTTGACGCCAAATACGCCGGAGATGGCCTCCAGCTTCGGGCGCAGGGCCTGGAACTGCAGATTGATGAGGTTCGGGCAATGCAGGTAGATGGCGTTGCCCTGCTCGCCGCCGACTTCGCCACGGGCGACGTTGATGCCGTAGTCGACCAGCAGTTCGAGGATGTCGCGCAGGATGCCGACACGGTTTTGGCAATGGACCTTGATTCGCACGGTAATCGACCCTGATCGTTGTTATGGGCTGGGTCACGGCCATTTTTCGCAAGGCGGCCGTTGTTTTTCGTCAAGAATATGTGACGCCAGCGAACTCCAGCAAGGCGATGCCGGAACGCTTTCGCGATTTCGTAATGTTTTATTTACAACAGTAGCCCACCAGAAACCCTCTCCCGCCGCCCTCGCCTGGTGCTCTGCGCACTCATCTGCGGTACTGCTAAGGCAACACAACAACACTCCGCGGCCTGCGCCGCAGATGAGGAGGCTCGATGAAAACCACGCAGTACGTGGCACGGCAACAGGACGACAACGGCTTCATCCACTATTCGGACACCGAGCATCAGGTGTGGAACACCTTGATCACCCGGCAGATGAAGGTGCTCGAAGGCCGCGCCTGCCAGGAGTACTTCGATGGCATCGAACAGCTCGGTCTGCCCACCGAGCGCATTCCCCAACTCGGCGAGGTCAACAAGGTACTGGGCGCCACCACTGGCTGGAGCGTGGCCCAGGTACCGGCGCTGATTCCGTTCCAGACCTTCTTCGAGCTGCTGGCCAGCAAGCGCTTCCCGGTTGCCACCTTTATCCGCACGCCCGAGGAATTGGACTATCTGCAGGAACCGGACATCTTCCACGAGATCTTCGGCCACTGCCCGCTGCTGACCAACCCCTGGTTCGCCGAATTCACCCACACCTACGGCAAGCTCGGCCTGGCCGCCAGCAAGGAGCAGCGCGTGTACCTGGCGCGCCTGTACTGGATGACCATCGAGTTCGGCCTGGTCGACACCCCGCAGGGCCGGCGCATCTACGGCGGCGGCATCCTCTCCTCGCCAAAGGAGACGGTCTACAGCCTGTCCAACGAGCCCGAGCACCAGGTCTTCGACCCGCTGGAGGCGATGCGCACGCCCTACCGCATCGATATCCTGCAGCCGCTGTATTTCGTCCTGCCGCAACTCAAGAGCCTGTTCGAGCTGGCCCACCAGGACATCATGGGCATGGTGCAACGAGCCACGGCGCTGGGCCTGCACGCACCGAAGTTCCCGCCCAAGGCGGCGTGAGCCGACCCGATTCGACGGAACCCGTCCTACGCTTTCCCCCTCTACCCTCAAGACCTCACTGCAGGAGCCCAGAATGTCCCTCGCCCAAGCCCAATGCGAAGCCTGCCGCGCCGACGCGCCCCACGTCTCCGACGAGGAGCTGGCCACGCTGATCCGCGAGATCCCGGACTGGAACATCGAGACCCGCGACGGCCACATGGAGCTGGAGCGCGCCTATCTGTTCCGTACCTTCCGCCACGCCCTGGCCTTCACCAACGCGGTGGGCACCGCCGCCGAGGAAGTCGGCCACCACCCGGCCCTGCTCACCGAATGGGGCAAGGTCACCGTCACCTGGTGGAGCCACGAGATGAAGGGCCTGCACCGCAACGACTTCATCATGGCCGCGCGTACCGACGTGCTGGCCGCCAGCGCCGAGGGCCGCAAGTGAGCCACTTCGCCGCCATCGACCGGGTGCCGGGCGATCCCATCCTCAGCCTGCTCGACGCCTATCGCGCCGACAGCAACCCGGCCAAGCTGGACCTGGGCGTGGGCGTGTACAAGGACGCCCTCGGTATCACCCCGATCCCCTACGCGGTGAAGCTGGCCGAGCGGCAGTTGGTGGAGCACGAGCCGACCAAGAGCTACATCGGCGGCCACGGCGACCCGGTCTTCGGAGAGCAGTTGCTGCGTCTGGTGCTGGGCGCGGACAACGCGCTGCTGCACAGCGGCCTGGCTGGCGCCACCCAGACACCCGGCGGAACTGGCGCCCTGCGCCTGGCCGGCGACTTTATCGCCGCCAACCTGCCGGGTCGCGGCATCTGGCTGAGCGCGCCGACCTGGCCGATCCACGAGAGCATCTTCGCCACCTGCGGCCTGCGGGTGGAGCACTACCCCTACGTCGGCGCCGACAACCGCCTGGATGTCGAAGCCATGCTCGACGCCCTGCAGCGGGTGCCGGCCGGCGACGTGGTGCTGCTGCACGCCTGCTGCCACAACCCTACCGGCTTCGACCTCAGCCAGCACGACTGGCAGCGCGTGCTGGAGGTGGTCAAGGCCCGCGAGCTACTGCCGCTGATCGACTTCGCCTACCAGGGCTTTGGCGACGGCCTCGACGAAGACGCCTGGGCCGTGCGCCTGTTCGCCGCCGAGCTGCCGGAGTTGCTGATCACCAGCTCCTGCTCGAAGAACTTCGGCCTGTACCGTGAACGCACCGGCGCGCTGATCGTGCGCGCGGAGAACGCCGAGAAGCTGATCGATATTCGCAGCCAACTGGCCTCCCTCGCCCGCAACCTGTGGTCCACCCCACCGGCCCACGGCGCCGCCGTGGTCGCCACCATTCTCGCCGACCAGAAATTGCACAGTCTGTGGGCCGGGGAAGTGGAGGCCATGCGCCTGCGCATCGCCAGCCTGCGCAGCGGCCTGGTGGCGGCGCTGCAGCCCCACGGCCTGGCCGAGCGCTTCGCCCACATCGCCAGTCAGCGCGGCATGTTCTCCTACACCGGGCTGAGCGCCGAGCAGGTGCAGCGCCTGCGCCAGGAGTTCAGCGTGTACCTGGTCAACAGCGGCCGCGCCAACGTCGCCGGCATGAGCGAGGAACGCCTGGACTACCTGGCCGCAGCCATCGCCCAGGTGTGCGCCTGCTGACTCTAAGGAATCGCGTTAGCTGCGTTATGGAAATCGCCCGCCGGTAGCAACCGGCATCGGAGCTGCTCGGACATGCGGGAAGCCAAAGGCTTCCCACACAAGGCCGTGCACGAGGTACCTACAGGTTCTGGTAGCGATTCATGTCCAGCACACCCGCTTCCACCGGTTCGGTTTCCTGGATGTAGGCCGACAGATCATGGAAATAGCGCCAGAACTCGGGGTGGCTGCGGCGAATGCCCCAGCGCCCCACTACCTTGTCGAACACGTCCTGCTCGCGAGCCTGCTCCAGTGCACTGACGAATTCCGGCACCTCGCTTGCCTTCAGGTTGAACATGAAGTTCGGATAACTGGTCAGCACGCCAGGGTAGACCGTTAGCGTATCCAGCCCTGGCTGGTAGCGCAGCGACTCACCCGTCATGAAGGCGACATTGCTATGCGCACGGTTGCGCAGGACGCTGTAAACCTCGCGCTTGCCGTTGGCCAGCTCAATCCGCAACAGGGTCGTTTCCGGCAGATGGTCGATGACTTTCAACCCTCCCGCCGGGCGCCCGGTCAGGCGGCTCAGAGCCTGCTCGGCATCTTCCAGGTCCGCCGGCAGGCCCGGTCTATGGCAATCGGCGCCCTCACAGCGGTTGATCGGATCAGGCCGCGCGTTGAGGTCCGCATAACGAGCCAGTAGCGCTTGGGCGAAAGCGCCCTTGGCCCCCTGCTCCGGCAGGTTCAGGCCGGTGGCCGTATCCAGGTCGGCGTCGGCGTAGTCCAGCCACATCTTCAGCTTGCCGCTGTTCTGATACCAATCGTCCAGGTAGACCTGGCGCGATTCCGGCGGCAGCAGGCGGAGGAAGTTCAACTCGGCACCATTGCGGATCAGGTCGAAGTAAAGCCGGGTCTGCGCCTGGTGGGCAACATTGCCGAACACGTCGAAGTTGACTACCAGCTGGTAGTAGGTGCGCTCGAACAACGGGTAGTCCATCAGCCACAGGGTCTGCGGGATCTCGCCAATCAGCCCCTTGCGTACCATGGCGCTGTCGTGATGGCGGTAGATGGACAGCAGGGCATTGTCGTTACCACTCCAGAGGGTCGACCAACCCGGTAACGGCGCGTCGGCATAGGCGTCGCGACGCAGGTCCTCATAGTCGTTGCGCTTGTCCCGGTAGGCCTTCCACAGGCCGAACAGGTCGCCGATGTCGTCAAACTGGCCGGGCATGGCCAGCAATGGCGTGGCCCGGGCACGGTACTCGGCATCGGTGACATAGAGATCGTGCTGCGGGTCCTGGAACACCGCCCAGAAGTTGTCGCGGATCACGTCGGTGGCGATCTGCCCTCGGCACACCGGCCCGCGGATGAAGGTGCGCACGAAGTACTCGGCGTTATCCAGCATGAACTGATAACGGGCCTGGGCCGGAATCGCAGCGAAGGTCTCGAAGGGATTGGCTCGGCGCTGGACTCCATAGCCCGGCACCGCGTCCACCGTCCAGTCGCCGGCGTAGAACAGCTCGCGGGTACGTTCCAGCTTGGCCGCGCTAAGCGGATAGGTGATATGGGTCTTGTGCACGATCGCGCCCTGGATCGGCCACAGACGGTAATAAACGTCGGTACCGGGGTCCTCGTTGGGGCGACGGGTAGCGATCGGATCGATCGGCTGGCCACTCGGCGTGCGTGATCGCACTAACTGGAAGAAGTGTCCCCGCTCTCCCCCTTCGAAGTACAGGTGGGCAAGGAACAGGTGCTCGAACAGCCAGCGGTTGACCAGGCTCTCCCGCGCACCTGGCGCATTGAGGAAGGCTTCCCAGTCGGCCACCTGCTTCCGCTCGGCGGCGGAGGGCTGCAATGCCTGCTCCTCCACCGGGCCTCCTTCCTTCAGCCATTGCTGCAGGGTGGCGTACTCACCGTCACTAAGACCGGTAACGGCGAAGGGCATGCCGGCGTGGGCGAACTTCTTCGCATAGGCATCGAACTCACCAGGCAGCGGACACTGGTTTTCCCGATCAAGAGAGATATCCAAATCGGCCGGCAGCTTGGCATTGGGCTCGAGCGGCTCGCTGCGCCCCAGCTCCAGCATGCGCGCCATCAGCGCGGCCTGACCGGCCTGCGGGTCGAGTACCGAATGGAAACCCTTGCTGCGCCAGGCGGATTCACCCTCAGCATCGAAGTACAAACGCGTGGTGGGTTGTGCCGTGGTCCGTGCGCCGTCATATACCGGCGACTTGCTGGCGCCGCGCAACACACCCTCACCACTGCCGAGATTGAGCTGGCATGGCGAGTCGTAACAGGCATGGCAGGCCACGCATTTCTGGGTAAGGATCGGTTGAACGTCGCGAAGGTAGGAGACCGGCTCGGCAGCATGCGCCGTGGCGCCCGCTACGAACATGACAACAGCGGACCAGACACGGTACGGCATGACCTTTTCCCTGAAGAATGACGAGGCGATTCTAGCCGCATCCGCCGGAAACCGTCGCGGATATGAAGCAGGTCATATCTCGGGGCCGACGGGCGATCTATGCTGCGCCCTGGTCGCTCGCGATCAACCAGCCACCCACGGAAGGGACCCCTACCATGAAATCACTCAGCATGGCGCTCGCCGCCTCGCTCATCGCCACCTGCACCCAGGCCGCAGACTGCGGTTTCATGCCGCTGCATATCACCGCCGACGCCAGCGCCCCTGGCTGGTTCTCCGCCGGCGGCGAACGCTTCGAGGTGCGTTTCAACAACGAAGACTCAACCATCGCCGAACCCGACTCATTCCCTGAGCCGCCAGCCGTTATCCTGGACAAGGCCAGTGGCCGGCAGTGCCTGATAGAGGACGGCGGCATCTGGGCGCGCGCTCCCATGTACCTCAGCCTCGACGAAACGCGCTTGCTGACCCACGAGACCAGCGGCTCCGGTGGTGACCTGATGGTCTACGACACCCTCACCTGCAAGCGACTTCTGAGTCGGGACATTTCCGGCCTTTACCCGGCCGTCGAAGGGAATCACCTGATACTCGGCAGCCAGTGCAATGGAAATGAAATTACCGACTGCAGGGTCCTTGCACGCGAGCCACTGGGACCGCTCTGCCGCCCTTGAGTAAACGAGCAAAGGGGAGCCTCCGAAGCTCCCTACACAATACTTTGACAAGGACCGTCAATGAACCTCGATACCTGCATCGTCAACGCTGCCACCACCGCCTGGGATGAAAGCTACGTCGCCGGCGTCCGTAATCAGAACAACTGCTCGGGCTTCCTGCACGAGGTAGCCCGCCACCTGCAAGTCCCCCTTCCCTCAGGCAATGCGGACAGCATCATGAGCAGGCTGCCCCAGGCTACAGGCTGGAGCCAGCTCAGTAACGGGGCAGATGCCGAGCGAAAGGCAGCCCAGGGATTCTTTGTAGTGGCCGGGATGAAAGGCAAGAACCACAAGGTCCCCAGAAACAATGGTCATGTCGCGCTCGTCATAAGTGGGCCGCTCTATCTCAACAAGTATCCTCGCTGCTGGGCAGGCAGCCTTGGCAGCCCGAGCGGCCAAAGCCAGGGCCAGAAGTCGGTTGGGCAAATCTGGCGCCCCGTCGACCGGGACAACGTGCAGTACTTCGCCTACGAGAGTGCCAGCTGCCTGCCGAAGCTCTGATCAAAAGAATTGGAACCACCTGGCCGGCGGAAACAAGGACGCGCGCTACGCGATCAGCCGGCCAATCAATTCCGGGGGTAGATTCGGATCGCCCTGCAGGGCTTCTACCTGCCAGCCAACATGAGCCGAATTCATGCAAATCCCGCAGCGCCCGGAATTCCACGCGGCTTTGCTATCATCTGGCACTTTTCCGCACGCTTCCCCTAGGTAGTCCCCATGTCCGACCGCAGCGCCCGCCTCCAGGCTCTTTCGCAAGCCCTGAAAGAACGCATCCTGATTCTCGACGGCGGCATGGGCACCATGATCCAGAGCTACAAGCTCGAGGAAGCGGACTACCGCGGCGAGCGCTTCGCCGACTGGCCGAGTGACGTGAAGGGCAACAACGACCTGCTGCTGCTCAGCCAGCCAAATGTCATCGCCGAGATCGAGAAGGCCTACCTGGATGCCGGTGCCGACATCCTGGAAACCAATACCTTCAACGCCACTCAGGTGTCCCAGGCCGACTACGGCATGGAAGGCCTGGCCTATGAGCTGAACGTGGCCGGCGCCCGCGTCGCCCGCCAGGTGGCCGATGCCAAGACCCTGGAAACCCCGGATCGCCCGCGCTTCGTCGCGGGCGTCCTCGGCCCGACCAGCCGCACCTGCTCGATCTCCCCGGACGTCAACGACCCTGGCTTCCGCAACGTCACCTTCGACGAACTGGTGGACAACTACACCGAGGCCACCCGTGGCCTGATCGAGGGCGGCGCCGACCTGATCCTGATCGAAACCATCTTCGACACCCTCAACGCCAAGGCAGCGATCTTCGCCGTGCAACAGGTGTTCGACGAGGACAACGTCGAGCTGCCGATCATGATCTCCGGCACCATCACCGACGCCTCCGGCCGCACCCTGTCGGGCCAGACCACCGAAGCGTTCTGGAACTCGGTGCGCCACGCGAACCCAATATCCGTGGGCCTCAACTGCGCTCTCGGTGCCAAGGACCTGCGTCCTTATCTAGAGGAACTGGCGACCAAGGCCGACACCCATGTGTCCGCCCACCCCAACGCCGGCCTGCCAAATGCCTTCGGCGAATACGATGAAACTCCGGCGGAAATGGCCGCAGTGGTCGAAGAGTTCGCCGCGTCGGGCTTCCTCAACATCATCGGCGGCTGCTGCGGCACCACTCCGCCGCACATCCAGGCCATCGCCGAGGCGGTCGCCAAGTACCCGCCGCGAGCGATCCCGGAAATTCCGAAAGCCTGTCGCCTGTCCGGCCTGGAGCCGTTCACCATCGATCGCAACTCGCTGTTCGTGAACGTCGGCGAGCGCACCAACATCACCGGCTCGGCCAAGTTCGCCCGCCTGATCCGCGAGGAAAACTACACCGAGGCCCTGGAAGTCGCCCTGCAGCAGGTCGAAGCCGGCGCCCAGGTCATCGACATCAACATGGACGAGGGCATGCTCGACTCCAAGGCGGCGATGGTGAAGTTCCTCAACCTGATCGCCGGCGAGCCGGACATCTCCCGCGTACCGATCATGATCGACTCCTCCAAGTGGGATGTGATCGAGGCCGGCCTCAAGTGCATCCAGGGCAAGGGCATCGTCAACTCGATCTCCATGAAGGAAGGCGTCGAGCAGTTCAAGCACCACGCCAAGCTGTGCAAGCGCTACGGCGCCGCCGTGGTGGTGATGGCCTTCGACGAAGTCGGCCAGGCCGATACCGCCGCGCGCAAGAAGGAGATCTGCCAGCGCAGCTACGACATCCTGGTCAACGAGGTGGGCTTCCCGCCGGAAGACATCATCTTCGACCCGAACATCTTCGCCGTGGCCACCGGCATCGAGGAACACAACAACTACGCAGTGGACTTCATCGAGGCCTGCGCCTACATCCGTGACGAGCTGCCCTATGCGCTGTCGTCCGGCGGTGTATCCAACGTGTCGTTCTCGTTCCGCGGCAACAACCCGGTGCGCGAGGCGATCCACTCGGTGTTCCTCTACTACGCGATCCAGAACGGCCTCTCCATGGGCATCGTCAACGCCGGCCAGCTGGAGATCTACGACGAAATCCCGAAAGAGCTGCGCGACGCCGTCGAGGACGTGATCCTCAACCGCACACCCGGCGGTACCGATGCCCTGTTGGCCATCGCCGACAAGTACCGCGGCGACGGCGCGGCCAAGGAAGTGGAAGACGAGGAATGGCGTTCCCTGCCAGTCGGCAAGCGCCTGGAGCATGCACTGGTCAAGGGCATCACCGCGTTCATCGTCGAAGACACCGAGGAATACCGCCAGCAGTGCGCGCGCCCCATCGAGGTCATCGAAGGCCCGCTGATGAGCGGCATGAACGTGGTCGGCGACCTGTTCGGCTCGGGCAAGATGTTCCTGCCGCAGGTGGTGAAGTCCGCCCGCGTGATGAAGCAGGCCGTGGCCCACCTGATCCCCTTCATCGAAGCGGAGAAAGGCGACAAGCCGGAAGCCAAGGGCAAGATCCTCATGGCCACCGTGAAAGGTGACGTCCATGACATCGGCAAGAACATCGTCGGCGTGGTGCTCGGCTGCAACGGCTACGACATCGTCGACCTCGGCGTGATGGTGCCGGCGGAGAAGATCCTGCAAACCGCCATCGCCGAGAAGTGCGACATCATAGGCCTTTCCGGCCTGATCACCCCGTCGCTCGACGAGATGGTCCACGTCGCCCGCGAGATGCAGCGCCAGGGCTTCAACCTGCCACTGATGATCGGCGGCGCCACCACCTCCAAGGCCCACACGGCGGTGAAGATCGAGCCCAAGTACCAGAACGACGCGGTCATCTACGTCACCGACGCCTCGCGCGCCGTGGGCGTGGCCACCCAGCTGCTGTCCAAGGAGCTTAAGGCCGGCTTCGTACAGAAGACCCGCGAAGAGTACGTGGTGGTACGCGAGCGCACGTCAGCCCGCGCCTCGCGCACCGAGCGCCTGTCCTACGACAATGCCGTCGCCAACAAGCCGCAGTTTGATTGGAGCAGTTATCAGGCCGTGCCACCGACCTTCACGGGCGTGAAGGTGTTGGACGATATCGACCTCAACGTATTGGCCGAGTACATCGACTGGACGCCGTTCTTCATCTCCTGGGATCTCGCCGGCAAATACCCGCGCATCCTTAACGACGAAGTGGTCGGCGAGGCCGCTACCTCGCTGTTCAATGATGCCCAGGCGCTGCTGAAGAAGCTGATCGACGAAAAGCTGATCAGTGCCCGCGCAATCTTCGGCTTCTGGCCGGCCAACCAGGTCGAGCATGACGACATCGAAGTCTACGGTGACGACGGCCAACCACTGGCCCGTCTGCACCACCTGCGCCAGCAGATCATCAAGCCCGATGGCAAGCCGAACCTGTCCCTGGCCGACTTCGTCGCGCCCAAGGACAGCGGCGTGACCGACTATGTGGGCGGCTTCATCACCACCGCCGGCATCGGTGCCGAGGAAGTCGCCAAGGCCTATCAGAACGCCGGCGACGACTACAACTCGATCATGGTCAAGGCTCTGGCCGACCGCCTCGCCGAAGCCTGCGCCGAATGGCTGCACCAGGAAGTACGCAAACAGTACTGGGGCTACGAGCCGGACGAGCAGCTGAGCAACGAGGAGCTGATCAAGGAAGCCTACAAGGGCATCCGCCCGGCTCCCGGCTACCCGGCCTGCCCGGACCATACCGAGAAGAAGACCCTGTTCGCCCTGCTCGACCCCGCAGCCGAGTTCGACAAGGCCGGCCGCAGCGGCGTGTTCCTCACCGAGCACTACGCCATGTTCCCAGCCGCTGCCGTCAGCGGCTGGTACTTCGCCCACCCCGAGGCGCAGTACTTTGCCGTCGGCAAGGTCGATCAGGATCAGGTAGAGAGCTACACCGCTCGCAAGGGTCAGGACCTGGCCGTGACCGAGCGTTGGCTGGCACCGAACCTGGGCTACGACAGCTGATTGGAAGAGGCCCGCAAATACGGGCCTCGTTACTGTCGCACCCCACAAGGACCATCGCATGGACGTCAAAGCCGTACTGATCCGTCTCAAACCCGACACTTCCACCCAAGTCGCCGAGTGGCAGGAGCGCATCTTGCAACTCAAGGCGCAGGCTATCGATTCCATCCGCCACGAGGGTATCGAGATCGAGTCCTGGTTTCAGGTGCAGATCGCCGGCGAGCACTACCTGCTGGCCTATATTCGCAGCGATGACATCGCCCGGGCAGAGGCCGTCGGCGCCCAGTCCACGCTGGAGGTGGATGTCGTGCACCGGCAGTTCAAGCAGGATGCCTGGGACCGCAGCGGCATGATCGAATGCGAGCTGCTGGTGGATCTGCACGCCTGATGACGCCGCTGGAAGTCGTCGCAGCCGCCCTCGGCGTCACCGCCGTCTGGCTGACAGTGCGACAGAATATGCTGTGCTGGCCCGTCGGGCTGCTCATGGTGCTGCTCTACGCCTGGTTCTTCTTTGACGCCCACCTGTATTCGCTGGTCCTGCTGCATGGCGTGTTCGCCACCATGCAGCTGTACGGCTGGTGGCAATGGCACCAGGGTGCCGACGACAGTGGACAACGCCCGGTCAGCGACATCAGCCGGCGCGAGACCCTCGTAGGCCTGATCGCAGCACTGCTGATAGGCATGGCGCTCGGCCTGGTGATGCAGCGCTTCACCGAAGCCGTGCATCCCTGGCCAGACGCGCTGCTAACCGCCTTCAGCCTGCTCGCCCAACTGTGGATGGCACTCAAGCGCTGGCAGTGCTGGTTGTTGTGGATCGTGGTCGACGTGCTCTATGTCGGCTTCTTCGCCCTACAGGACTACTGGCTGACCGCCGCTCTATACGGTGTATTCACCGCCCTCGCCGTGCTCGGTCTGCGCGAATGGCGCTCAGCGCGGCCGCCGGCAGCATGAAAGTCGTGGTGCTGACGGGGCCCGAATCCAGCGGCAAGACCTTTCTCGCCGAGCGTCTGCAACGACGCTTCGGCGGCCTGGTGGTCGGTGAATACGTACGCCACTTCATCGACCAGCAGCAACGCGACACCAGCCTTTCGGACATCCCTGCCATCGCCAGAGGCCAGCTCGAATGGGAAGATGCCGCCCGCGCCCAAGCTCCAGAGCTGCTGATTCTCGACACCCACCTGCTGAGCAATGTCCTGTGGAGTCGTACCCTGTTCGGCGACTGTCCGCCCTGGCTGGAGCAAGAACTGCTGAACCGTCAGTACCATCTGCATCTGCTGCTGTCGCCTCTGGATGTCGACTGGGAAAGCGATGGTCAACGCTGCCAGCCCGCGCTGGCGGACCGCCTATGCTTCCACCAAGGCTGTCGTGATTGGCTGCAGCAACATGGGCAGAGCTGGGTGGATATCGATGGCAACTGGATTGAGCGCGAGCGCCAAGCCATCGAGCACGTCCAGCGCCTGATCACCTGAACATCGGGAACCAACCCCACCCACCAACCAGTCTTACCCCTCCCCGCAGACACAGCAGGACGCCCATGTCGCCCATCACCTACATCCGTCGCCACCCTTCCGCCGGCCTGCTGTTCGTCCAGCTGCTCGGCGTGCTTCTGTACCCCTGGATGGAAGGCACGCAGATTGGCCGGGCGCTGTTCGGCGCCTTCGGTGTACTGGTGCTGGGCATGGCGCTGCATGTGGTCAAGCGCAGCCCTGCGCAGGCCTGGGTGGCCGGACTGCTGGCGGTGCTGGTGATCGGTTTGACGCTGCTCGACGTGCTGACTCCCAGCCTGCTGCTGGAGGCGCTGATCTCCGCACTGGAGGCCGCCTTCTACTTCTATGCGGCAGCCAGTCTGATCGCCTACATGAGCGCCGACCTGCATGCCAGTACCGACGAGCTGTACGCCGTCGGCGCCACCTTCACCTTGCTGGCCTGGGCCTTCGCACATCTGTTCACCTTCTGCCAGCTGTTAGCACCAGGCAGCTTCGGTGCGCCTGTAGAGCCCGAAGCCGCGCGCACCTGGATGGAGCTGCTGTTCCTCAGTTTCACCACCCTCTCGGGAGTAGGCCTCAGCGATATCACACCGCTCACGCCCGTGGCTCGTTCGCTGGTGATGATCGAACAGTTCGCCGGCGTCATGTACCTGGCACTGGTGGTGTCGCGCCTGATTGCCATGACCGTCGCCAGGCGCTGAAAAAAGCTCGAACTCCATCGCAAGCGCAACGCTCCAAATTCCAGGGAGCCAGTCCGGCTCATGCGATGGAGCGACATTATGTACAAGCGCACTTTGGCAGCACTGGGCATGGTCGGCGTGATCACCGGCTGTTCCACCATGGAGAACCCCGGCGACTACGTGACCTACCGCGACGAGCCGCTGGTCCAGGACATTCGCGATGGCATGACCAAGGAACAGGTGCTCACCCTCGGCGGGCCGCCCTCTTCCGAGGTGGAGAACACGGTGACGCCGGGCACCTGCAACAACTACATCCTCAATGTGGATGGCAAGGAGCAGCCCTACTACGTGACCTTCGACACCAACGGCCGGGTAAACGGGAAAGGCTTCATGACCTGCGAGCAGCATCAGAAGAATAAGCGACGTATCTGACCCAAGGCACGGTGCGCCACGCGCACCGCTGCGCTTGATCACTAACGCCGATGACTGCTATGCCATCGGCGCCCCGCTCAGGCGAACTCCGTCCAAAAGTCCGCCGGGCGCCCGCAAAAGGCGAGAAACTCGGCGACATCGGCCTTCAGGGTATGAATAACCCTGGCCCGGGCCTCAGCGCTCCAGCGTATAGGCCTGGTGAAGGGACGGCGCAGCCCGAGACGACGGAACAGCCTGTCCTGCGTGGGGATTGGCAGGCGCGCTATCTTGAAGCCTGTGCGAGGATGAGTTCGCAAGTAGCGCAATAAGCGGGTGTCGTAGAGCTTCTCTTCGCCCGAATTTAGCTGAGTGCTGTCCGCCACCGTATTGACGAAACGGCTATCGACGCCGAGAAACTCATAGCACTGTCTGAGTACCTGCTGAGGGTCTCTCTGCAAGTCTTCGAGGAAGATCACCAGAATCTGATCATCGCGGAAGTGGCGACGATAGTTCTGCAAGCGCCGCCAGTAGCGAGAATCCTCCAGCAGAGCAGGCAGCTCGGTCATCGCGGCGTCGATGCCGAAGGGCGCATTGATCGCATAGTTCGGACCTCTGTGGTGGTGCTCACGGTAGCTCGACTCGATGCGCTTGAGCGGATTGCGCACACTGAAGATCAGCTTCATCTCTCGGTTGTGCTCACGTAGCCGAGCGCTGGCAAGCTTCTCGAACTCCACCGCGCTGTATAGCTGGGAGCCTTCCCCGAGCAACTGACCTGGCACGGCGGGAGCGAACAACTCCTCATAGAAGGGACGCTGCTCGGCCAGGTCTTCACTGACGAAATAGTTGGGCTCCTTGATCTCCGGGATGAAGACTTCCGGATGCTCGCCCAACAGATAGCAAAGCGTTGTGGTGCCGCACTTGCTGACGCCAGGCACTAGAAAATCGAGCCTCACGCCCTCGCGCTCTGCTTGCCTATCATCCATTGTTCAAGGCCACGGCTGCGGCCAGGACCGCATCGACATGGCCGGCAACCCGCAGGTTGCGCCACTCCTGGCGGAGCACGCCGTTGGCGTCGAGCAGGAAGGTGCTGCGCACTATGCCCATGTATTCCTTGCCGTAGTTCTTTTTCAGCTGATAGACGCCAAAGAGGTCGCACAGCTCGTGCTCCGGGTCGCTGATCAGCTCGAAAGGGAAATCCTGTTTGCACTTGAAGCTTTCGTGCTTCTTCAGGCTGTCCATCGATACGCCGAAAACCTGGGTGTTGGCGGCCTGGAATTCAGCGTAGCGGGCTCGGAAGTCCAATCCTTCGGTGGTGCAGCCCGGGGTACTGTCCTTGGGATAGAAGTAGATCACTACCTGTTGGCCCTTGAGGGCGCTGAGGCTGACCTCCTGGCCACTGGTGGCGGCGGCACTGAAATCGGCGACCGGCTGGTCAAGGGAAACGGCCATCTCGGATTCCTTATGGGTTCTGCGGGCGCCAGGGTTCGATCAGCGCGTCCAGGTTGAGGGCGTCGGAGAAGTCGAGGAACTGGTCGCGCAGCCAGCTGATCTGGGTGCCGGGCGGCAGGGTCACGGTCAGCGTGGCGTTGAGCAGGGTGCCGCCGGTCTGCGGGGCCTGGTAGGTGTCGCAGGTGATGCTTTCCAGCTCCACGCGGTGGTCGCTGAAGAACTGGCACAGCTCGTTGAGGATGTCCGGGCGATAGGCGCAGCTGACATAGGCCACATAAGGCAGCGAATTGGGGCGAGCCTCTAGGGCGCCGCTGCGGATCATGTTGACGCTGAAGCTGTGGCGCTTGGCCAGGGCGGGGAGCACGCCCTCCAAACGAGCAAGAGCATCCCAGCTGCCGCTGATCTGCAGGGTCAGAGAACTGTACTCACCGTGGCGGGTAAGACGGCTACTGACCACACCGCAACGGTTTTCCTGGCTGGCCCGGCAAAGGACGCTGGTCAGCTCCATGGGGTTGGCGCCGAGGGCGCTGATGACGAGGAATTGTTCGCGAACCTGGGGGGTGGACATTCAGCTTCCCTGAAACGATGAGGTGCGGTGCCATGAGGCGCCAAGCAAAGATGAAAGGGTATCGAAAAGCGCCGCGCAGGGGAATGCTGGCGCTGCTCCGCTCGCTTGTACAACACAGGTGGCGCCAGTACCATTACCGCTCTCTTTTTCCGGCAGGAGCGGTTGCATGATTTCGGGCAGTATGGTGGCGCTGGTCACGCCCATGGACGCACAAGGCGGTCTGGATTGGGCTGCGCTGAGCAAGCTGGTCGACTTTCACCTGCAGGAAGGCACCAACGCCATAGTCGCCGTCGGCACCACCGGCGAATCCGCCACTCTGGATGTCAACGAGCACGTCGAAGTCATTCGCCGCGTGGTCGATCAGGTTGCAGGCCGCATCCCGGTCATCGCCGGTACCGGCGCCAACAGCACCCGCGAGGCCATCGAGCTGACCCAGAACGCCAAGAGCGTCGGCGCCGATGCATGCCTGCTGGTCACTCCCTACTACAACAAGCCGACCCAGGAAGGCCTCTACCTGCACTTCCGTCATATCGCCGAAAGCGTGGCGATCCCGCAGATTCTCTATAACGTACCGGGCCGCACTGCTTGCGACATGCTTCCGGAGACTGTAGAGCGCCTGTCCAAGGTCGCCAACATCATCGGCATCAAGGAAGCCACCGGCGACCTGCAACGCGGCCAGGAGATCCTTGATCGCGTCAGCACCGACTTCCTCGTCTACTCCGGTGACGACCCAACCGCCGTCGAACTGATGCTGATGGGCGGCAAGGGTAATATCTCTGTGACCGCCAACGTCGCGCCCCGCGCCATGGCCGAACTGTGCGCCGCGGCCATGGCTGGCGACGCCGCTACCGCCCGCGGAATCAACGAACGCATGATGCCGCTGCACAAGAACCTGTTCATCGAATCCAATCCGATTCCGGTGAAGTGGGCCCTGAATGAAATGGGCCTGATGCAGGACGGCATCCGCCTGCCGCTGACCTGGCTCAGCCCGCGCTGTCACGAACCGCTGCGTCAGGCCATGCGCCAGTCCGGCGTCCTGGCTTAATCGAGGAATATTTGCGCATGAAGCGACTGGCTGGACTCTCCGCCCTTGCCCTTATCATCTCCAACACCAGCGGTTGTGGTTGGCTCTGGGGTGACGAAGGCTACTTCCGTGACCGCTCTACCGATTACCTGGAGGCACGCCGCACTGCACCCATGCAGACGCCTCCGAATGTCGATGCCAAGCGCCTCGATCCCCTGCTGCCAATTCCTGCGCATGTGGCCGACAGCACCGCCACGCCACAGGAATTCGAAGTGCCGCGTCCGCAAGCCCTAGGCGCCACAGGTGAAGCCAGCGAGTTCAGCTTGCAGAAGAGTGGCGACTCCCGCTGGCTGGTCGCTCAGCGCGCTCCCTCGGAAGTCTGGCCGGTGGCTCGCTCCTACTTCGAGAACAGTGGCTTCCGCGTAGCGGAAGAACGCCCGCAGACGGGTGAGTTCATCACCGAATGGCAGGGCACGAAGGACCTGGCCCCGTCCATGGGCCGCCGACTCGGCAGCCTGATGTCGGACAGTGACAATCAAGTGCGTGTACGCGTGCGCATCGAGCCTGGCGTGGTGCGCAACACCAGCGAAGTATTCGTGGTCAGCGCCGAGCGTGAAGAAGGCAGCACCGCTGACGCGGCCTTCCCGGCCCGCACCGGCAACGCTAGCCTCGAAGCGTCGCTCCTCGACGGCATGCTTGCAGACCTCAGCAGCACCGCCGAGCACGGCTCCGTCTCGCTGCTGGCGGCACGCAACTACGACGCCCCCAATCGCGTCAACCTCTCGCAGGATGGCGCCGGCAATCCCGTTCTAAACCTCAGCACCGACTTTGATCGCGCATGGTCGAGCATCGGCCGCGCTCTCGAATTGGGCAACGTACGCGTCGATGACATCAACCGCAGCCTGGGCGTCTACTACGTCAACCTGGCGGAAGGCGCAAGCAACCCGAAAGAAGAGAAAGGCTTCATCAGCGGCCTGTTCAGCAGCGAACCCTCCCAGGAGGAGATCGACGCACGAGCCGAACGCTATCAGGTGCGACTGACCAGCAATGCAGGTGGAGATATCCAGGTCACGGTAGAGAAAGACATCAATACCGCAGCGCCTGAAGATGTAGCCCGCCGCGTACTGACACTGATCCAGCAAAATCTCGGCTGATCCCACAGGGGACCACAGCGAAGATCGATAGGCGAAACCCGACCGGGTTTCGCCTGTTTCGTTTGAACCAGGCGGAAATTCGACATGACCACCCCCACTACCCTTAGCCTGAAGAAAATCTACTCCGGCAAAGTCCGCGACCTCTACGAGATCGATGCCAAGCGCATGCTGATGGTCGCCACGGATCGGCTCTCCGCCTTCGACGTCATCCTCGAGCAACCCATCCCGGACAAGGGCAAGATCCTCACTGCCATCTCCAACTTCTGGTTCGACAAACTCAAGGATGTGGTGCCGAATCACTTTACCGGCGACCAGGTCGAGGACGTCGTCGCAGCTGCCGAGCTTCCTCTGGTGAAAGGGCGCGCGGTAGTCGCCAAGCGACTCAAGCCAGTCGCGGTAGAGGCCATCGTACGCGGCTACATCGTTGGCTCCGGCTGGAAGGAGTACCAGAAGAGCGGCACCGTCTGCGGTATTCAGCTACCCGCGGGCCTCAAGGAGGCAGCCAAGTTGCCTCAACCGATCTTCACACCATCGACCAAGGCTGCCGTCGGCGACCATGACGAAAACATCAGCTTCGAGCAATGCGAGGCCATCGTCGGCGCAGACCTCGCGGCCAAGGTACGCGACACCGCCATAGCCCTGTACAGTGCAGCGGTCGAATACGCGGCCACCCGAGGCATCATCATCGCCGACACCAAGTTCGAGTTCGGCGTCGACGAGGACGGCACTCTGACCCTGATGGACGAGGTGCTTACACCCGACTCGAGCCGCTTCTGGCCTGCTGACAGCTATGCCGAAGGCAGCAACCCTCCTAGCTTCGACAAGCAGTTCGTGCGCGACTGGCTGGAGTCCACAGGCTGGAACAAGCAACCACCAGCACCCGCAGTGCCAGCCGAAGTCGCCCAGAAGACCGCCGACAAGTACCGCGAAGCGCTGACTCGGTTAACCCAGTAAGGGAATGCAAAAACAACAAAAGGGAGCCACGGCTCCCTTTTTTCATAAGCGCAACGCAAGCGCCTGATCACACAAGAAAAAATAGCTGGACTAACGAACCTTAACTGGTATCATGCGCCCGCCTTGGGAAGATGCCGGAGTGGTCGAACGGGACGGATTCGAAATCCGTTGTGTCAGCAATGGCACCTAGGGTTCAAATCCCTATCTTCCCGCCATAGTTATCGCGCGAGCCCCTGAAATTCATAGAGTTTCGGGGGCTTTTGCATTTCAGGCCGGCCAACTGTCGAAGAAGTGTCGATAATCCGTAACTGGCCCCAGCCTAACCGCATCCTTCAAGTGATCCGGTGCCAGGTGCGCATGGTCATGGTCAACGAGGTATGGCCCAGAATTTTCTGCAGAGTCAGGATGTCGCCCCCATTCATCACGAAGCGGCTGGCGAAAGCATGCCGAAGCACGCGCGATGACTGGCCATTCGGCACTTGCGGACCAGACACGACCAACGTCTTGTCGAAGCGGTTTAAGAACTTGGATAAAGGACCATACGCCTTAAGGTGCTGCTGAATCCTGACTTCCAACTCTGGGGCAATTGGTATTCATCAGTTGCGCTTGCCTTTGGTGCTCATGAAGGCAACCAGGTGGTTACGCACTCGCTCCGACCTCAGTAACTGCACCCCCCTCCCCCAGTGTGCGCCAGTGACCATCGCGACATGCGGCCCCAACAGCGCTTATAGAATCGCTGAAAACAGCACATCGATCTGATCAGCAGTCAGATAGCTCAGCCCCCTATCCTGCAAACGAAGTGGCTTCACTCTCGCCAGCGGATTGGGATAGCCCCCTATCTGGTACCGCACATTGAACACTATCGGAGATAGGCGAGGCGCTTGAGCGCCTGACCGAATGGGAGTACTAGCCGGTAATCCAAGGCCCGCTAGAAGAGCGGCATGTTCGGTAAGAGCGTGCTATATGATTGCCGTTCGGCTGAACGGGTAGAGCGGCGCCATGGGAAACAAGCACACGCGTTGCTCAACCTGCGGGGGAGATTGGCCTAGTCCATGCAATCACTGCCAGGGATGCGGTCGCAAGCTGCACCCCTACCACCATCGTATTTTGCTCTTGGGCGTTCTCGGTTTGTTTGTCGTTGGCTGTACGCAAATCTCTGTCGATGATGTCCGGTGGCTGGAATGGCTGTTGATCAGCTATCAGACAGCCTATAGCGGGTCGTTGTAGAGCTACGCTTCCGCATGATGCCAAGGCCGAGGCTCTGCGATTCGAAGCTATCTGCAGAACCAGATGAATCAGGAAACCCCTAATTAGAGATAAAGCAAAGTCAATATGAAACCGAAGCATCATATAAATATAATTATATTTTTCGAGATTCTTATCCCCTTCCTGGCGACATTATGGCCAATCCTTGCTCAATCCAACCCCGGCTTCGGCAAGACTCTAATAGCAATGCTATTACTACACCTACTAGGGAGAATAATTAGTCGAAACATCCCAACAACATGCTACTCATGTTTCGAAAGAATAAAACCCAGGGGCACCTCAATAATCTATTACGAGTGCAAAGATTGTGGACTTAGGTACGCCAAAAGTCTTAATAGAAACCACTACAATCATGATTAGTATTGACACTTACGAACAGCAACTCGAAATTGACCGCACCCGGCGCGATATCAAGTGAAGCCAAGAGGCAGCAAGACCTGATTCAACTATACCTAGGCAAGAGACCGGCGTGAGCACGCACAGTAGCAAGGCTTGATGCGTGCTCGATCAGGAAAACATTCCTCCACTACAAGAACCCCAGGGAGCAAGCCCCTCTCAGCGCTCGAATGGTCTGTAGCGGCACTGGCCTGCATTAGCATTACAGTAGGGGCCATCTACTTCACTGACAGAAACCTCGCCCGATTGACACAGTCCATCAGGATCAACAGCACCCCATACCATGAGCCAAGAATAGGCTAATCAAGCTCATGAGTAGTCTTTATCGGCGGAACCTTTAATACTCCGCCCACCACCTTTGAATAAACATCTTTACGCAAATCATCTATCGAAGTAGAGCTAGGGCCAGAGCAGCGATTTTGCATGTCGTTGTTTGCAATAAAGCCCGCCGAACTAACACCACCAAATACATTTTGAATCCGATCGTTTTGGCATCGATGGTATTCACCAGAAACCCTACCACGTATTAATTCATCATATATCGTCTTACCGTCTGCAGCCGCAGAAATCACATAGCCATACTCAACCTCCGCCCCTCCTGACACAACCTCATAGAGAAAAGAAGCATTACGCGGCATCAGGAGTGCAGCACTTATAAAATTAACTTCACCATGAGAGTAGGTGATAGTCTCTGTTCGCTCAGGCAAAACTCTCTCATCATTCCGCAGCCGCTCTATGACCAATGTAACGACCTTAGGGCCACCAGAAGAAACCCACTCAACTCCACGAACCCTGCTACGCAGCATCTGGAGAAGATCATCACTAAGTATTCGATCTCCATTTTTGACCTGCATAAATACCCGAGTGGTCATTTCTTCTTTTCTAGCAGCAGCAAACTTAGGAAACGTTCTAGCCACTATTCCAAGCTCATCACGCCGAATATTCATTGTAGGAAGCAAAGACTCTATTCTTACCCCCTCCACAGAATTTGCACCAATCCGCTGAACATAGTCCATTAATTCCGAAATCGGCCGATTTGTAGCGCTATGCCCCTGAAGAACCTTGATTGCACGATTGACTATGAACTGCTGATGCACAGGAGACTTAAGCTCTGGAAAAAAATCAGTTCTATCATCAAGCTCAAACGGGACCGCACCAGAAGCATTTCCACTAATAACCAACTTCGTCAAAGCAGTGAAAAAATCGTTCATCTGATCTTCAGAGAAAACACCCGCAGCTTTCACGAGCGAAAGCTTTTTGAACACTTCCTGCGCTTGATAGCCACTTGAGACATCAGCAATCCTACCCTCTAAATAAGAGCGATAATAGCCTCGAGCTGCAGGATACTCATCGAACAACTTCTTAACCTTAACATCGCCTGTTGGACGAATAAGAACGGCATCAATCTGATAGACAGCACTAGCACTGTCACCCCTAGAAAGTGATACCGCTGCCTGATCCGCATGGTATACGGCCTGACCTTCTGGATTTTGTGGATAGGTGGCGCAGGCATTCAGAAGAATAGAAAATCCAAAAACTGATAAGGTCTTGCAGAAGTCCATAGAGACGCCCTAGCACTGAGCAAAAAAATTTTGTATTTTTAGAAATAACTCACTTAAACACTAATACATAGCAATTTATCCAGCCCCACATTAAACATCTACCTGAGACACATCAAAATCATAAGCCATGCCAGACATCTACGATGTCAGTGGCACAAGGCCAGTCTGCCTGAAAGCTCAGAGGCTATGTCTGAGCGCAATGGCTGTCTAGAGGGGCGTGTAAAAATGCGTCAAAACCACAGCAGGGAATATCGGTAGGAAGCGACCGAGCTTCCGTAGAGTAACTAGGAAAACTAGGCCTGGAGTGAGTAATACGGGGCCACAGGCAGAGTCAAAATCTACATATCCCCCTCATCTTTGACTTCATACCCCCCGTAGACCAATACCTTGGAAATACCCGGTAGCTGCACATGCCGCCGGCCACAGCCTTTGTTGCATGATGATTCACATGACAGAACTGTCATATTCGCCCCCTAGGCTCTGTTGCTCCCCAGCAAGCACGCGAGCCACGCCAATGATCTCTGCAGCCAAGGGGGCGCTAGGACGGCTGCCTGCCATTAGTCCATGGATATGGGCGCTACTGATCCTCCTATTCCTACTCTATCAGGCACACGAAAAGCGTCTGGATGAGCGGCTGTACTACTGGGTCGCAACCTCTTTGCAAGAGGGCCACCAACCACTAAGCGCTCTGGCTCAGTCCGCCTACCGAGTGCAGATAGAAGCCAAGCCTGTAGATGGCATCGGCAATAACCTCTCCGGCCTGACCTACGACGACCAGCGCGATCAGCTATGGGCAGTACTCAACAATCCCGAGACGCTGCTCGCCATGAGCAAGGACGGGGATGTGCTCGCGCGGTACCCCCTTGCCGGCTTTCAGGACGTAGAGGGAATTACCTACCTGGGAGATGACCTGTTGCTGCTCGCCGAGGAGCGCAGGCAGGCTCTGGTGATCGTGTCGCTCCCGGAAAGCCCTGGGCAGCTTACTAGACAGAACTACCCCTCCCTCACACTGAGCCTGGGCGACGGGGGTAACCAAGGTTTCGAAGGGGTTGGCTATGACAGGGAGGCGGACCGCCTGTTCGTCGTCAAGGAGCACTCGCCGCGTTCGCTCTATGAAGTGAGAGGCCTTAAATCCAGCCTGAATGGCGGCAGTTTTGCGTTGGAAATCATCGACCACAGCGAATGGATAGAGCGCAACGTATTCGCCACGGATCTATCCTCGGTTCACTACGATGAGAAGTCCGGCCACCTGGCGTTGCTCAGCGACGAATCCGGGCTACTGATTGAACTCAGCGACAGTGGCGAGCTGATCGGCTTCCAGTCCCTGCGCGCCGGCTTTGGCGGCCTCAGAAAGGAGATTCCCCAGGCGGAAGGCGTCACTCTGGACGATCAGGGGGATCTCTACCTGGTCAGCGAACCAAATCTGTTCTATCGCTTCGAGCGCACACCCTGATCAGCCAATCCCACCACTCGAGAATCAGACCCACTGATCGCTGCGCTTGCGTCGCACCCGCAGCATGGTCGGCAGGATCAATCCAGCCAACAGGCCGCCGCCGGCGATGCTGCCGCCATAGACCATATAGCGCATCAGGACCTGCTGGTTCTCCTCGCCCAACTGCGCCTGCACCTCGCGCAGCTCGGAACGTGCCTGACTCAACTCGATATCGAGCGTCGAACGAGCGGCCTGCAGCTCGTCAATGAGCGCCTTGCGCGAATCCAAGGTCTCCTGCATGCCCTGCACTCGGGTTTTCCAGCTGTTGTCGATGCCATCGAGCTGAGTGGTGAGCTCGGTTACCTTCTGCTCCAACTGAGGCAGGCGTTCGGCCTGACCCGGCACTTCCTGCAGATCTCGGCTGGGAATCCACACCGTGCCGCCGTCCTCGCCCCGCACCTGGCTGTAGTCACCCTGGGTACGCAGCACTTCAACCTTGTGCCCGGAGGTGAGCGTACCGACGATGCGGTAGCCGTCGGTGGGACCGCTACGCACATAGGTGTTCAGGCTGTCGCTCACCCAGCGCACGTTGTCAGCCTCCTCCGCCTGAGCCGGGCTACCCGCCATCAACATCCCACCCAACAGGCAGGCTCCGAGGGGGCGAGTGTTAAAGGGAGATACACGAAGCAGCGAGGAACGAAACAGAGACATAAGCAATCTTCACTTGGCGGTGGCACTTGGCACGGCGGATAGATGTTGCGCTGCCGTGCAGCCGATCGAATGGGGCTGGCCCGCGCTGGCGAATGCAGCCTTCGCTAAGGTGGCGAAGGACCATGCAGACTGCCGAAGCGAGCCGACAGCAGACAGACTGCCAGCAACCGGTCGAGTTCACTGATGGCCGAGAAACGGGATGGAAGGTAAATCATGGCTACGACGCCAGCCGTACGCCCATCTCGCACTGCCCACTTGCAGTACTCCCAGAGCGCCCCCTAGTCTTACCATCACTCTCGGTTTGGCGCGCTCGCCGCCCTCGTTATTCTCGACCAGCCCTCCTGTGCACTAAGGAAACGCTCATGCTCCGCTTCGCCACCCTCACCGCCGGCCTGCTGTTCTCAGTCAGCTCCTTTGCCCTATCCCTCTCCGACCTGACCCAGAGCGATGCCAGCGGCGGCCTCAAGGATGCCCTGACCCAGGGTGCGCAGGTTGCCGTGAAACAGCTCGGCAAGCCGGGCGGTTTCAGCAACAACGACGAGGTGCGCATCGAACTGCCTGGCAAGCTGGGCAAAGCCGCCAAGAAGATGAAGCAGCTCGGCATGGGAGCCCAGGTGGAGGAGTTGGAGGCCGGCATGAACAAGGCCGCCGAGACCGCCATGCCACAAGCTCAGGCGATTCTGGTGGACGCGGTGAAGAAGATGACCGTGGCCGACGCCAAGGCGATCCTCGCTGGCGGTGAGGATTCCGCCACCCAGTATCTGGACAAAAGCAGCCGGGAACAGATTCGCGCCAAGTTCCTGCCCATCGTCAAGCAGGCCACCGACAAGGTCGGCGTTGCCCAGCAGTTCAACAGCTTTGCCGGCCAGGCCGCCGCGTTCGGCGTGGTCGACGCGAAGAGCGCCAACGTCGAGAACTACGTGACAGAGCAGGCCCTGAACGGCCTGTTCAAGATGATCGCCGAGCAGGAAGCCAGCATCCGCCAGAACCCGGCCGGCGCAGCAACCAGCCTGGCGAAGAAGGTGTTCGGCGCGTTGTGATGACCGTATGCGAGCCACACGAACTGCGAGGCTGACGCCTCGCTTTCTCCCGATCGCTGTACGGAAAAGCAAAAGCCCGGCAAATGCCGGGCTTTTTTGTGGCCGGGCTTGTGGCCCTGCCGGGTGCCGGAACGAGCCGGCCTCGGGTAGTAACGCATCGTACCGGGCGGGTAGCCCCCACTACGGGCGTACGACACGTGGTGCCAGGCAGAAACTCCGCTGACACCTGGGGTGAGCGCCATGGACAGCGCTCGGTCATTGCAGGAGTCGCCTGACAGCCAGTACAGCATGTCAGGCGAATCTTTCAGCCAGCTTTCGCCAGCGACTCGATCAGCACACCATCGCCCCATCACGGCACAGCGAAGGTGCTGCTTGTTGGATCAACCGATGGTCATCAGGCTGGCGTTACCGCCGGCTGCCGCGGTGTTCACGCTCAACGCGTGCTCGATCAGCAGACGCTCCAGCGGAATGTCGGTCTCGCCCTTGTTCAGACCATGCACGCTAACGATGGCGCCCTTGCGCTGGGCAGCCCGCTGGCTGACTTCACGTAGCTGGTCGGAATCGCCGTGGTGCAGGATGGCGTCGAACTCGGCCTCCACACTGGTCCAGTCAGCCACCGTGGCGATGCGTTTCTGCACCTCCTTGGGCAGCTTGCCGATCAGCTCGCGCTGGGCTTCCGGCAGCACCGCATGGCTACCGACTGCCAGCGTGGCGGCCAGTTGGGCCAGCAGGTCACCGCGATCATCCGCCAGGCACAGCACGCGCTCACGCGGCAGCAGGGTGTAGGTGTTGCGCTCGCCGGTCGGACCGTTCAACACGTGGCTGGTGTAGCTCTGCGACAAGGCACCGAACTGCTCGAACAGCGCGGCCACGGCCGGCTCTTCCTTGGTCGCCCAAGTGGCGAAGGCGGCACGCGCCTTGTCCAGCTCAGCTGGCGCACCGAGGGCATGCACGTTGTCCCCCTTGAGCTGCTGGGCCACGGCGTCCTGCGGGCGGGTCGACAGCAGGCGGTACAGGTACAGCGGGCCGCCGGCCTTCGGACCGGTGCCGGACAGGCCCTCGCCACCGAAAGGCTGCACACCGACCACGGCGCCAACGATATTGCGGTTGACGTAGAGGTTGCCGACCTTGGCGCTATCCACCACCTGGGCGATGGTCTCATCGATACGGGTGTGCACGCCGAGGGTCAGGCCGTAGCCGCTGTCGTTGATCTGCTGCAGCAGGTTGCCCAGCTCGGCGCGCGGGTAGCGCACCAGGTGCAGCACCGGGCCGAAGATTTCGCGCTTCATTTCATCGAAGCTGTCCAGCTCGATCAGGGTCGGCAACACGAAGGTACCGCGCTTGATTTCGTCACCATCGGCGCGGGCAGCCTGGAACACCTTGCGGCCCTTCTCGCGCATCGCGTCGATGTGCGCCTCGATGCCAGCCTTGGCCTCGGCGTCGATCACCGGGCCGATGTCGGTGCACAGGCGCTCCGGCGAACCGATGCGGTATTCGGCCATGGCGCCCTTGAGCATCTCGATCACGCGGTCGGCCACGTCGTCCTGCACGCACAGCACGCGCAGGGCCGAGCAGCGCTGACCGGCGCTGTCGAAGGCGGAGCTGACCACGTCGATCACCACCTGCTCGGCCAGGGCCGAGGAGTCGACGATCATGGCGTTGAGGCCGCCGGTTTCGGCGATCAGCGGCACGGTGCGGCCCTGGGCGTCGAGGCGGCCGGCGATGTTGCGCTGGAGGATGCCGGCCACTTCGGTGGAACCGGTGAACATCACGCCACGCACGCGCTCGTCACCCACCAGGCGTGCGCCGACGGTCTCGCCACGGCCCGGCAGCAGCTGCACGGCGCCAGCGGGTACGCCGGCCTCGAGCAGGATGCGCACGGCTTGTGCGGCGATCAGCGGAGTCTGTTCGGCCGGCTTGGCCAGCACGGTATTGCCGGCAGCCAATGCAGCAGCGACCTGGCCGCTGAAGATCGCCAGCGGGAAGTTCCACGGACTGATGCACACCACCGGGCCCAGCGGGCGGTGGCTGTCGTTGCCAAAGGCGCGGGCCTGGGCGGCGTAGTAGCGGAGGAAATCCACCGCCTCACGCACTTCGGCGATGGCGTTGGCGAAGGTCTTGCCGGATTCGCGTACCAGCAGGCCCATCAGTTGCTGGATCTCACCTTCCATGCGGTCGGCGGCACGTTCCAGTACGGCGGCGCGCTCGGCAGCCTGGGTCGACTGCCAGATCTGCCCGCTGGCCTGAGCACAGAGGATCGCGCTCTTCACGTCAGCCTCGCTGGCTTCATGCACATGGCCGACCAGGTCGCGGTGATCAGCCGGGTTGCGCACCGGCTCGGCCGGACCCGGGTTCGGCGTGTCGCCACCAAGCATCGGCGCGGCGACGTAGCTGGTATTGGTCGACGACAGCAGCGCCGAGGACAGCGAGCCCAGACGATGTTCATTGGCTAGGTCGATGCCTTCGGAATTCAGGCGGGCATCGCCGTACAGGTCACGCGGCAGCGGAATACGCGGGTGCGGCAGGCCGAGGGTGCCTTCCTGCGCAGCCATGCGCTCGACCTGCTCGACCGGGTCCAGCACCAGCTCCTTCAGCGAGATGCTCTGGTCGGCGATGCGGTTGACGAAGCTGGTGTTAGCGCCGTTTTCCAGCAGGCGACGCACTAGGTAAGCCAGCAGCGTTTCGTGGCTGCCGACCGGGGCGTAGATGCGGCACGGACGGTTGAACTTGCCGTCGGCGACCTTGCCCACTACCTGCTCGTACAGCGGCTCGCCCATGCCATGCAGGCACTGGAACTCGTACTGGCCCGGGTAGTAGTTCTGCCCGGCGATCTGATAGATGGCCGACAGCGAGTGGGCGTTGTGGGTGGCGAACTGCGGGTAGATGGCTTCCGGCACGGACAGCAGCTTGCGCGCGCAGGCGATGTAGGAAATATCGGTGTACGGCTTGCGGGTGTAGACCGGGTAGCCTTCCAGGCCCTCGACCTGGGCGCGCTTGATCTCGCTGTCCCAGTAGGCGCCTTTTACCAGGCGGATCATCAGGCGGTGGCGACTGCGCTTGGCCAGGTCGATGACGTAGTCGATCACGTACGGGCAGCGCTTCTGGTAGCCCTGGATGACGAAGCCGATACCGTTCCAGCCGGCCAGCTCGGGGGCAAAGCACAGGCGTTCGAGCAGATCGAGAGAGATTTCCAGACGGTCGGCTTCCTCGGCGTCGATGTTGAGGCCGATGTCGTACTGCCTGGCCAGCTTGGTCAGGCCCAGCAGGATCGGGTACAGCTCGTCCATCACGCGGTCGTACTGGGCGCGGCTGTAGCGCGGGTGCAGGGCGGAGAGCTTGATCGAGATGCCCGGGCCTTCGTAGATGCCGCGACCGTGGGAGGCCTTGCCGATGGCGTGGATGGCCTGCTCGTAAGAAGCCAGGTAACGCTTGGCGTCTTCCTCGGTCAGCGCGGCCTCGCCGAGCATGTCGTAGGAATAGCGGAAGCCCTTACTCTCCATGTTGGAGGCGTTGGCCAGGGCCTCGCCGATGGTCTCGCCGGTGACGAACTGCTCGCCCATCAGGCGCATGGCCATGTCCACACCCTTGCGGATCACCGGCTCGCCGCTCTTGCCGATCAGGCGGTTGAGCGAGGACGACAGGCCGGCCTCGTTATGGGTGGCCACCAGCTTGCCGGTGATCAGCAGGCCCCAGGAGGCGGCGTTGACGAACATCGACGGGCTCTGGCCCAGGTGCTGGCTCCAGTTGCCGTTGGCGATCTTGTCGCGGATCAGGGCGTCACGGGTAGCCTTGTCCGGGATGCGCAGCAGCGCCTCGGCCAGACACATCAGCGCTACGCCTTCCTGGGAGGACAGAGAAAATTCCTGCAGCAGGCCCTGCACCAGGCCCTGGCGGCCACCGGCGTTCTTCTGGTTGCGCAGTTTCTCGGCAATGCCGAGGGCCATTTTCTGGGTGGCCTCGGCCTGCTCTTTCGGCAGGCGGGCCTGCTCCAGCAGCATCGGCAGCGCCTCGGTCTCCGGACGACGGTAGGCGCCGGTGATGGCGGCACGCAGCACAGATTGCGGCAGGATGCTTTCAGCAAAATCAAGGAAGACCTGCAGGCCCTGCTCGCCCAGATTTTCCACCGCCTCTTCGCCAACCGCCGCAGCAAGACCGGAATGCTCGGCCGGGGCCAGGCCACCTTCTACCTGCTCCAGATAGTTGAAGATCGCCTGCTTGATCAACCAATGGGGGGTGCGATCAAGGGATTGGGCAGCTTGCTTCAGACGTTCACGGGTGGCGTCGTCGAGTTTCACGCCAAGGGTGGTGGTGGCCATTTCTTATCCTGTTTCGGTTGATTGCGCTGCGGCGCGTGGCAGGAGAGTAAACCTCCGCAAGGAAAAGGTGCAACTAAGTGCAACCACTTATTCCGACGAGAGGTACAGCCTGTGCAACCTAATGATTGGCACTGCGTACAGACAACCTTAGACCTACCTCGCCAGCCTGCCGCTCAAACCGATGACACAGCAGAATGAAAAAGCCCGGCACAAGGCCGGGCTTTTTCATTCTGCAGACGCTTAACGCTCCACTTCCTTAACCCTGAACCAGGCCGCGTACAGCGCCGGCAGGAACAGCAAGGTGAGCGCCGTGGCGACGATCAGGCCACCCATGATGGCCACCGCCATCGGTCCGAAGAACACGCTGCGCGACATCGGAATCATCGCCAACACTGCCGCCAGCGCGGTCAACACGATGGGGCGGAAACGCCGCACGGTGGCCTCGATGATGGCGTGCCAGCGATCCAGGCCGGAGGCGATGTCCTGCTCGATCTGGTCCACCAGAATCACCGAGTTGCGCATGATCATCCCCGACAGAGCGATGGTGCCCAGCATGGCGACGAAGCCGAACGGCTGCTGGAACAGCAACAGGAACAGGGTCACGCCGATCAGCCCCAGCGGAGCCGTGAGGAACACCATGGCCGTGCGCGACATGCTCTTGAGCTGCAACATCAGCAGGGTCAGCACCACCAGGATGAACAACGGGATGCCGGCGTTGACCGACTTCTGCCCACGGGTCGAGTCCTCTACCGTGCCACCCACTTCCAGCAGGTAGCCGCTGGGCAGCTCGGCACGAATGGACTCCAGCGTCGGCAGAATCTGCTTGGTCAGGCTGGCCGGCTGCTCGTTGCCATAGATGTCGCCGAGGATGGTGACGGTCGGCAGGCGGTCACGATGCCAAATCACACCCTCCTCGAAGCCGTACTCCAGAGTGGCAATCTGCGACAGAGCCACGCTCTTGCCACTGCTGGTCGGCACCGCCAGGCTTGGCAGCAGCTCCAGCGCTTGGCGCTCACGCACGGTGCCGCGCAGGAGGATCTCGATCAGCTCGTTGTCTTCGCGGAACAGGCTGACGCTGGAGCCGGTCAGCGAGCTCTGCAGGAACTGCGACAGGTCGGCGCTGCTCACGCCCAGGGCGCGGGCACGCTCCTGGTCGATGTTGAGGTAGACAACCTTGCTCGGCTCTTCCCAGTTCAAGTGCACATTGGACACATGCGGGTTCTCGCGCACCTTGGCCGCCACCTGACGAGCGATGTCGCGCACCTCGTCGATGTGCTCGCCACTGACCCGCAACTGGATCGGGAAGCCCACGGGCGGACCGTTCTCCAGGCGCGAGACACGGGTACGGGCGAACGGGAAGTCCTCGTTCATCACCTCGATCAGCCAGGTACGCAGCCGCTCGCGGTCCTCGATGCTCTTGGCCAGGATGACGAACTGGGCGAAGCGGGTCGCAGCCAGCTGCTGGTCGAGCGGCAGGTAGAAGCGCGGCGAACCGTTGCCGACATAGGCCACGTAGTTGTCGATGCCCGGCTGGTCCTTGAGCTTGGCTTCCAGGCGCTTGACCTGCTCCTCGGTGGCCTTGAGCGACGAGCCCTCGGTGAGCTTGATGTCGACCATCAGTTCCAGGCGCCCGGAGGCCGGGAAGAACTGCTGCGGCACGAAGCGGAACAGCACGATGGAGGCGATGAACAGGCCGACGGTGACCAGAATCACCGTCTTGCGCCGGCGCACGCACCACTCCACCACTTCGCGCACGGTCTGGTAGAAGGTGGTCGAGTAGGGATCATGCCCTTCCGGGTTGCCGCCATGCTTCTTCGCATGCAGCTTGGCCAGGTCCGGCAGCAGGCGGTCGCCCAGGTACGGCACGAACACCACGGCAGCGACCCAGGACACCAGCAGAGCAATGCACACCACCTGGAAGATCGAGCGGGTGTATTCGCCTGTACCGGATTGCGCGGTGGCTATCGGCAGGAAGCCGGCGGCGGTGATCAGGGTGCCGGTGAGCATGGGGAAGGCCGTGCTGGTCCAGGCGAAGCTGGCCGCCCGGAATCGGTCATAACCCTGCTCCATCTTGATCGCCATCATCTCTACGGCAATGATCGCGTCGTCCACCAGCAGCCCCAGCGCCAGCACCAGCGCGCCCAGGGAAATCTTGTGCAGGCCGATGCCAAAGTAGTGCATCAGGGCGAAGGTCATCGCCAGCACCAACGGAATGGACAGCGCCACCACCAGGCCGGTACGCAGGCCGAGGGAGAAGAAGCTGACCAGCAGCACGATCACCAGCGCCTCGACCAGCACCTGGACGAACTCGCCCACGCCAGTCTTCACCGCCGCCGGCTGGTCGGATACCTTGTGCAGCTCCATGCCCACTGGCAGGGTCTGCTGCAGGCGGGCAAACTCGTGCTCCAGAGCCTCGCCCAGCACCAGGATATCGCCACCGGCCTTCATCGACACGGCGATGCCGATGGCGTCCTGGCTCATGAAACGCATGCGCGGCGCCTGCGGATCATTGAAGCCGCGATGCACCTCGGCCACATCGCCGAGACGGAAGGTGCGGTCGCCGACGCGGATGGGGAAATCACGAATCTCGTCGACCGACTTGAAGCGCCCCGATACGCGCATCTGCACGCGATCGGTTGGCGTCTCGAAGAAGCCCGAGTAGGCCACTGCGTTCTGCTCGTCCAGCGCCTGCTGCACGGCCGCCAGCGGCAGGCCGAGGGTCGCCAGCTTGACGTTGGACAGCTCGATCCAGATCTTCTCGTCCTGCAGGCCGAGCAGTTCGACCTTGCCCACGTCCTTGACCCGCTGCAGCTGCAGCTGCAGGCGGTCGGCGTAGTCCTTCATCACCGCGTAGTCGAAACCTTCGCCGGTGAGCGCGTAGATATTGCCGAAGGTGGTGCCGAATTCGTCGTTGAAGAACGGCCCGCGAATACCCGGCGGCAAGGTATGGCGAATGTCGCCGACCTTCTTACGCACCTGATACCAGAGCTCGGGAATATTCTTCGAGACCATGTCGTCGCGGGCCATGAAGGTGACCACCGACTCGCCCGGGCGCGAATAGGAGTTGATGAAGTGGTAGTCACCGGTCTCCATCACCTTCTTCTCGATGCGCTCGGTGATCTGCCGCGAGACCTCCTCGGCAGTGGCGCCCGGCCAGTCGACACGAATGACCATGGCCTTGAAGGTGAAGGGTGGGTCCTCGCTCTGGCCCAGCTTGGTGTAGGACAGCGCGCCGATCACCGCCAGCACCAGCATCAGATAGCGAACGATGCTGCGGTTACGCAGCGCCCATTCGGACAGGTTGAAGGACATGGCTTACTCCTTGTTCGCCAGCGCGACCAGACGGTTATCGCGATCCACCGGACGCACCTTCTGCCCATCGAGCAGCACATGCACACCGGCGGCGACAACCCAGTCGCCCTCCTTCAGGCCTTCCAGGATCGACACGCGCTCCTGGCCGTAGGCGCCGACGCGCACCGGAGTGCGCACGGCCTTGGATTCCTTGGGATCGATGACCCAGACGAAGGGCTTGTCCTTCTCCGCACTCAGCGCGGACAGCGGCACCGACAACGGCACCTCGCCATCGGCGGTGATCGAGACGCGGGCGCTCTGCCCTACTTCAGCCTTGACCTTGGGATCGCTGAAGGTGACGCGAGCAGCAAAGGTGCGCGACTGGGCGTCGGCGGCCGGCGACAGTTCGCGGATGCGTCCGGGGAACTGCTTGTCCGGCTGCGACCACAGTTCGATGCTGACCTCCTGGCCGATGCGGAAGCGCTCCAGGGCGTGCTCTGGCACGCTGATCAGTACTTCGCGCTCGCCATCGACAGCCAGGGTGAACACGGTCTGGCCGGCGGCCACCACCTGACCCACCTCAGCCAGACGGCGCGCCACCAGTCCATCCTGGGAAGCACGCAACACCGAGTAGCCGGCCTGGTTGCTGGCCACGTCGAACTCGGCCTTGATCTGTTTCACCCGCGCCTCGCCAGCACGGTATTGGTTCTCGACCGTGTCGTACTGCGACTGGCTGATCAGCTGGCGGGCCAGCAGGGTCTTGTAACGATCACGCTCGGAGCGCACCAGCTTGAGGTTGGCCTCAGCGGCGTTGACCTGAGCCCGGGCCGCCTCCAGTTGCAGCTTGACGTCCTGCGCATCCAGCTCGGCCAGCGGCTGGTCCTTGCGTACCCGATCACCGGCGTCCACCAAACGCTTGGCGATCTTGCCGCCGATGCGGAACGCCAGCTCCGGCTCGAAGCGCGCGCGAACTTCGCCAGGGTAGGTATCCACCGCATCCGCCGCCGGCAACGGGTGCACCACCATGGCCGGTCGCGCCGGTGCCTCGACGGTTTCACCGTTGCCACAGGCAACCAGCAGGGAGATCAACGACAGAGGCACAGCGAGGGACAGGGCATGACGGAGCATGGTGAACGACCTTTCGCAAAAAGATGCTTGGAATACTTATACTGGCCGGTATAGTAAAAATAGCGAACTCGCCAGTCCAGTATTAAAAAGCCAAATGTCCGACAAATCTTTTCAATCCTCCGGCGGCCCCGGACGGCCCAAGGATCCCGCCAAGCGCCTGGCCATTCTGGAAGCCGCCAAGCGGCTGTTCATGCAGAACGGCTACGACGGCAGCAGCATGGATGCCATCGCGGCCGAGGCCGGGGTTTCAAAGCTCACGGTGTATAGCCACTTCACCGACAAGGAGACGCTGTTTGCCTGCGCGGTGGAATCCAAGTGCTCGGAACAACTGCCGCCGCTGTTCTTCGAACTGCGCGCAGACATGGCTATCGACAAGGCGCTACTGGCCATCGGGCGCGGCTTCAACAGCCTGATCAACAGCGAAGAATCGATTGCGATGATGCGCCTGGTGATCACTCAGGCAGTGCAGAACACGCCGATGGCCGAACTGTTCTACAGCGCCGGCCCACACCGCATGCTGCTGGCCATGGAGCACCTGCTGGAACAGGCCAACGCCCTCGGCCAGCTACAGGTGGAACATCCGCAACGCGCCGCCGAGCACTTCTTCAGCCTGATCAAAGGGGGATGTAACTTCCGCCGCCTGATCGGCTGCAGCGAGCCGCCCAGCGGCCAGACAGCCGATGAGCACGTGCAGGAAGTAGTGAGGCTGTTCGTCCGCGCTTATCGCCCTTAAGGCTTCAGCGCCTTCTTCGGATAGATGTCGTAGCGACTGGACTTGCCCTCCAGCGCATAGCTCGGCTTGGCGCCGTCGATGACCGGTGCCTTGCGCGGACGCTTGACCACCACCCGGTGGGTCGCCAACACAAGAGCTGCCTCTAGCAATGCCGGCGCGTCCAGATCGTCGCCCACCAGCGGGCGGAACAGACGCATTTCCTTCTTCACCAGCGCGCTCTTGTCGCGGTGCGGGAACATCGGGTCGAGGTAGATCACCTGGGGCGGCTCACCCTGCCAGTTGCGCATCAGCTCGATGGCATTGCCGTGCAGCAGGCGCATCTGCGCGGCGATAGGCGCCACCTCGGCATCGCGCAGAGCGCGCTCCAGGCCGTCTTCCAGCAATGCGGCGATGATCGGCTGGCGCTCGCTCAGAGTCACATTGCAGCCCAGTGAGGCCAGGACGAAAGCATCTCGCCCCAGGCCAGCAGTGGCATCCAGCACAATGGGACGCACACCAGGCTGCACACCGACTGCCTTGGCAATCATCTGCCCGCTGCCGCCACCATACAGGCGACGATGGGCAACTGCCCCTTCGACGAAATCTACCCGTACCGGGCCTGGCGCCTGCGGCCCCAACTCGGTGAGCTGCAGGCCATCCGAGCCCAGTTGCAGGACAAAATCGGCCTCGCCCTCCAGCGGCAGGCCAAGGCGCTCGGCCCAGGCTCGCACCGCCTCGCCACAGACAGGCTGCAGAGCCTCGACTCGGATTCTGGTAGACCGTTCGTCACTCATAAGGAAAAAACGCTCAATCGAAGCGGCGCACGGCCGATAGCAGGGGGGATGCCCTATTCTGCCAGACGCGGCCAATACCGACCGCACCGAGTTGGATAATGATCGACAGCCTATCCGCCCCCCGTCCTTCCTCGCTGGACAAGCAGCTGGACGCCGGTCTGCGCGACTCACTCGACTACCAGATCCTGCGTCGCACCCTGATGCCCAAGAGTGAGCAGCCAGCCCCCGGTGAAGCCACCGCCGAGATCGAACAGACCGGAAAGGCCCAGACAGCAGCCCCGCTCAATGAAACCATCGAAGCTCAGTCCACCAGCTTCCAGCAGGTGCTGCAGCAACGCGAGCTACAGCTCAACGTCACCACCAACTCCAGACCACAGCAGGTCGACCCATTGGTACTCGACCTCGCCGGTAACGGTTTCACCACCCGAGGCCTGGGCGATGCGGTGCGCTTCGATCTGGACGCAGATGGCCGTACCGACAGCATCAGCGCCCCCAGCGGCGACGATGCCCTGCTGGCCCTGGATCGCAACGGCAATGGCCGCATCGACGATGGCCGTGAGCTGTTCGGCGACCAGCATGGCGCCGCCAATGGCTTTGCCGAGCTGAGCAAGTTCGACGACAACGGAGATGGCCGTATCGATGCACAGGATGCGGTGTTCGAGCGCCTGCGCCTGCTGCGCTTCGACGCCCAGGGCCAGCAGCAGATTCAGAGCCTCAGCCAGGCCGGCGTCAGCGCCATCGAGCTGCAGGCTCGCGACGTCAAGCAGACGGTCGGCGCCTATGACGAGATCGCCCAGCTCGGCCGCTTCGAGTTCAGCGACGGCCGCAGTGGCCAGGCCGCTGACCTGCTGCTGGCCAAGCGTTAGCGGCAGAGTCGGAACAGCCCCATATCCAGATGCAGGTGATCGCGATGGGCGGCGTTGTACTCCGGCCCCAGCGTGACCCTGAAGCTGTCGCAGGCCGCGTCACGCACCTCACGCAGGAAGAGCGCTTCCGCCCCCTCTCCGGCCCAGTGCCGCGCCACGCTGATACGTCGCCCATCCTGCAGGCGGAAACCGGCGATATCCAGCGCATTGGCCGTGGCGTGCTGGCTGCGACGCTGGCTGTTGCCGATATTGCGACAGGCGAAGCTGCCGAGGTGGTCGACTCGCGCCACCGGCTGACCGAACACCTTTCGCGCGGCTGGCTGCAGGCCGTGCTCCTCGAACAACGCGTAGGCCACGGCCAGCTTGCAGCTGGCCAGGAAGCTGGAACTGAACTGCACACCCGCACGTTGCACCCGCACAGCACTCTCCACAGCACAACCCGCCGCAGACTCACTGTTCGCCACTGCGGTGTAGCGCAGCACACTACTGTCCAGCGCCAGACGACACAGCTCAGGCTCCTGCTGCAGGCGCATCAGCTTGTAGCCGGTCAGCAGATTGGGCGGTTGGCGAACATCCAGCGGCGCCCACGGATTCCATGCAGGCGGCACTAACAACCAGCCCCTGTAGACGACCAGGGGCGCGCCGAACAGCGTCAACAGGGCCAGCACCCAGAATGCCCGAAGCATGCGATCAACCGAACAGATCGTTGATCTCGTCGAATGGTATGGCTTCACCCATCGCCACCAGACTCCCCCGCGCCAGTTCGCCGGCGGCAAGGAAGAACTCTCCGTAGGCCACGCGCGCCAGGTTGGAGCCGACACTGACCCGCTTTACGCCCAGCTCCGCCAGCTCGGCCAGAGAAAGGCGCAGGTTCGGGGAGCCGACCAGCACGTTGACCGGACGTGGCGCTACCGCCTGGACCACTGCCTTGATCTCGTCTCGGCTGCGCAGCCCGGGCGCGTAGAGCACATCTGCCCCCGCTTCGGCATAAGCCACCAGGCGGCGAATGGTGTCATCCAGATCGGCGCGGCCATGCAGGAAATTCTCAGCGCGGGCCGCCAGGGTAAAGGGGAAATCCAGGGCGCGAGCGGCAGCGACGGCGGCACGAATGCGCTCCGTGGCCAGCTCTACGGGGTAGATGGGGGTATCAGGGTGACCGCTGGCATCCTCGATGGAACCACCGACCAACCCAATCTCCGCGGCCAACCGAATCGTCGTCGCGCAATCTTCCGGCGTATCACCGTAGCCATTCTCCAGATCGGCCGCCACCGGCAACGGCGTTGCCTCGACGATAGCACGGGCATTGGCCAGGCACTCATCGCGGCCCACCGCGCCCTCAGCGTCGCGCCGTCCCAGCGAGAAGGCCAGGCCGGCACTGGTAGTGGCCAGCGCCTGGAACCCTAGATGGGCAAGCATCTTCGCCGAGCCAGTATCCCAGGGGTTGGGCAGCACCAGCAGCCCCTCGCCCAGATGCAGGGCCTGGAAGATTTCGCCACGCTCTCGCTGGGTACTCATGGTGCAGCTCCTTGCATCGAGTGAAAGGAATTAGCCTCGGTTTCTGTATGAAGGATATCGGCGCTCGGCGGTACGTTGTTAAAACGGCTCCGAATGCTCATCTGCAGCTAGTGAGCGCCGACTCCTCACCGATCGTTGCCTAGTTTCGTCCTGGCTCGACGGCTTCTCATAGAGAGCCTGGCCAAAAATGTGAGAACTGAAAACGTGGCCCCTGTCAGAGCAGACCGAGTTGCTCGACTTCCGGTTCAACCTGTGCAGTCGCCAGTGCCGGCAACCCTGGCAGACGCTGCGTCAGACAGGCATGGAAGCGCAGCGCCTGGACGGCGGCGAGGTGGTTATCCGGCGTGTGCAGGAAGACATAGGGTGCCAGGCCCTGTTCAATCCAGGCCGCCACCTTGTCCAGCCAGGGCTCGAGGAATGGCTGGTTGGCCTCGAGGTCTGGGCCGCCGATGAAGCGTACCTGCGGGTTGGCACTGAACGCCGTTGGCCGCAACGGCAGGCGCGGCTTCTTCGACTGCGCATGCAGCACGGCAGGATCATGCGAGGTGCAGGCGAATAGCGCCCGCGAGTCCAGGCAGATGCGCTCGACGCCACGCTCCTGCAGGCTGCGGTTGAGCAGGCGCTCATCCTCTTCCCGGGCGAAGAACGCGGGATGGCGCAGCTCGACGGCAATAGCGCGGCTGGAAAACTCGTCGAGCCAAGCCAGCAGCTCACCCAGGCGCGACGGGCCGAAGCTGGTCGGCAGCTGCAACCACAGGGGTGCAACTCGCTCGCCAAGTGGTGCCAGCAATTGCAGGAAGTCGGTGGTGGCGGCGAAGTGATCGCGCAGATCACCGTCATGACTGATATCGCGGGGCATCTTGGCACAGAAGCGAAAGCCATGTGGCATCTGCTCCGCCCAACGCTGCACGGTCAATGGCGCCGGCCTCGCATAGAAGGTGGTATTGCCTTCTACCGCGTTGAAGGTGACTACGTAGTGCGCCAGGGTATCCGCAGGACGAAGATCAGAGGGGTAGAAGCTGCCCCGCCAGGCTGGCTCGTTCCACGACGGGCAGCCCAGAAAATAGGGAAGCATCAGGCGTAAAGATCGAGACCGAGGACTTCGCTGGCGTCGCGTTCGTCGGTGTAGCCGGCGGTGTTGCCGTAGGCGGCCAAAGCCTGGCTGGCCTTGGCGCTGAATCCGCGTTGCTGCTGGGTGAGATTGTCCTGATAGCGTGCCGGCAGGCTATCGCTGCTGGCGTTGCTGGCCTGTACACGACGAGCCTGAGCGAGCTGCTCATAACCCTGGGTGGAGGATGGTGATACCGGCTGCTCGCGGCGCTGCTCGACCTCGCGCTGATCCTCACGCAGGGGCGTGACCGCGCTGCCCGCCCGGGAGCCGCGATCCAGAGGATATGTTGAGGAGAAGCCGTCGATACGCATCTATTACTGCTCGATATACGTGGGTGGCAATGTAGCGGCGCCCGATACAAATGGCAATTTGCTCACGCCGGCAGCGGACAGAAGGCCGCCGGAGCACAGCGGCATGCTCTGAATCAGGGCTTGGGCGCCTTCGGCGTGGCCACGTTGTCACGCAGGTACACCGGTTGGGCCTCATCGGCCGGCAGCGCCTGACCGCGAGCCCAGGCGAACGCCGCCAGGCTCAGCAGATCCTGGGCGTGCGGCAACATCGCCTCATCGCTACCGGCAGCAGCCAGGGCAATACGCGCCCCATAGGTTCCCCATCCTGTACCAGCTGCGAACCAATCGCCACTGGCGCCACGCGGCAACTCGGCACGCTCCGGCGCCAGCACAGCCTCGACGCCCTGAAGGCGCATCTCGCCCTGCTCGGCGGCGTAGCAGCCCCAGTACACCTCGTCCATGCGCGCATCGATGGCCGCAGCCACTTGCTGAGCGCCATGCTCACGCAGCGAACGCTGAGCCAGCACCGCCAGGTTCGAGACCGGCAGCACCGGCTTGTCCAGAGCGAACGCCAGGCCCTGGACCACGCCGATGGCGATGCGCACGCCAGTAAAGGCCCCCGGGCCGCGCCCGAAGGCGATGGCATCCACAGCAGTCAGGGCCACCCCGGCTTCGCCAAGCAGATCGCGGATCATCGGCAGCAGACGCTGGGCATGCAGGCGCGGCGCCACTTCGTAGTGGCTGAGCACCTTGCCGTCGTGCAGCAAGGCGACGGAGCAGGCTTCGGTGGCGGTATCCAGGGCCAGCAGCGTGGTCATCGGGGCATCCGGTCGGGCAGAAAAAGGGCGGCATTATAAACGCCAACGGCCCGCTATTGCGGGCCGTTGGACAGCACGATCAGCGATCAGCTAAGGGCAGCGAGCACCTTGGCGGTGATCTCGTCTACCGAGCCGACACCGGCGATAGCGCTGTACTTCGGAGTGCCTTCAGCAGCGGACAGCTTCTGGTAGAAGTCCACCAGCGGCTTGGTCTGCGAGTGGTAGACGGACAGGCGGTGACGCACGGTCTCCTCGGTATCGTCCTTGCGCTGGACCAGCTCTTCACCGGTCTCGTCGTCTTTGCCTTCAACCTTCGGCGGGTTATAGACCACGTGATAGACGCGGCCGCTGGCCTCATGCACGCGGCGACCGGCGATGCGCTGGACGATCTCTTCGTCGTCGACGGCGATTTCGACCACGTTGTCGATGGTCACGCCGGCTTCCTTCATGGCTTCGGCCTGGGGAATGGTGCGTGGGAAACCATCGAACAGGAAGCCGTTGGCACAATCCGGCTGAGCGATGCGCTCCTTGACCAGGTTGATGATCAGATCATCGGAGACCAGACCACCGGCATCCATCACGCTCTTGGCCTGTAGCCCCAGCTCAGTACCAGCCTTGACCGCGGCACGCAGCATGTCGCCAGTGGAGATCTGCGGAATACCGAACTTCTTGGTGATGAAACCAGCCTGGGTACCTTTGCCGGCACCGGGCGCCCCCAGCAGAATCACGCGCATCGAAGTGCTCCTCAAGAAAAGACAGGAAAGTCGTCGGATTCGCCTCGTGGGGCCAATCTCACTATTGGGTTTCGGCGTCACTGAGCGGCCAAAAGGAGGGCCACAATACACAGCGCTTCGGTGCCGCACAAGCCACCGAAAGTCGGGGGTGGCGGGGCCTCAGCCGGTGTTGCGCAAGCCCGCTGCGATCCCTGCGACACTGACCAGTAAAGCCTGTTCCAAAGGGCTATCCACCGGACTCTCACGCACTCTACAACGAGCCAGAAGCTCCGCCTGGAGCAGGTGTAGCGGGTCCAGGTAGATATTGCGCACGGTGATCGCCTCACGCGTCTCAGGGCTATGGGTGAGCAGCTCCGACTGATGGGTCAGGCCTAGTACCAGAGTGCGACACTGCGACAATAGGTCGCGTAAATGCGCCCCCAGTGGTCGCAACTCGGCCTCGACCAGGCGCTCGTCGTACAGCGTGGCGATAGCCAGGTCAGCCTTGGCCAGTACCATTTCCAGCATGTCGATACGCGTGCGGAAGAATGGCCAACGCTCGCGCATGTCCTCCAGCAGGGCCTTTCCACCGCCCTGAAGCGCCTTGTCCAGCGCGGTTTCCCAACCCAGCCAGGCGGGCAGCATCAGGCGCGTCTGGGTCCAGGCGAAGATCCAGGGAATCGCTCGCAGACTCTCCACTCCTCCGGCACGGCGCTTGGCTGGCCGGCTACCCAGCGGCAGGCGCCCGAGCTCCTGCTCGGGCGTGGCCTGGCGGAAGTATTCAACGAACTGCGAATGCTCACGTACCACCGCTCGATAGGCAGCTACACCTTCCGCGGCCAGGCGATCCATGGCAGAGCGCCAGGCCGGCTCGGGCGCGGGAGGTGGCTGCAGCGTGGCCTCGAGCACGGCGGCCAGGTAAAGGTTTAGGTTCTGCTCGGCCAACTGCGGCAGGCCGAACTTGAAGCGGATCATCTCGCCCTGTTCAGTGGTGCGGAAACGCCCGGACACGGAGCCCGGAGGTTGCGACAAAATGGCCGCATGAGCGGGGCCGCCGCCGCGCCCTACGGTGCCGCCACGACCATGGAACAGCAGCAACTCCACATCGTGTCGGCGGCAGATATCCACCAAGGCCTCCTGCGCCCGGTACTGGGCCCAGGCAGCAGCCGTGGTGCCGGCATCCTTGGCAGAATCGGAGTAGCCGATCATCACTTCCTGCGGGCCGTGCAGGCGTGCACGATAGCCATGCAGGCCAAGCAGGCGATCGATGGCAGGACCGGCGTTATCGAGGTCAGACAGGGTTTCGAACAGCGGCGCAACCCGCATCGGCCGCTGCAGTCCGGCCTCTTTAAGCAAGAGTTGCACCGCCAGCACATCAGACGGAGCACCGGCCATGGAGATAACGTAGGTGCCGAGCGAAGCCGCTGGCGCCGCGGCGATCACCTTGCAAGTGGCGAGCACTTCCGCGGTATCGGCGGACGGCCTGTGCTGCGCCGGCAGCAATGGGCGGCGGTTATCCAGTTCACGCTGGAGAAACTCGAGGCGCTGCTCCTCGTCCCACTCGGCGTAGTTGCCCAGGCCGAGGTAATCGGTGATCTCGCTCATGGCCGCGGCGTGACGGGCAGCATCTTGCCGGATGTCCAGACGAACCAGAAACAGACCGAAACAGGCCGCGCGACGCAGGCAGTCGAGAAGCTCACCCTCGGCGATCACGCCCATGCCAGAGGCGTGCAAGGATTGATAACAGAGCTCCAGCGGCTCCAGCAGCTCGCGATTGTCATGCAGCACTTCGGGACCGGGAGCCACCTCATCATCCAAGGCCGACTCCGCCCATGCACGGGTGGCACGCAAGCGATCACGCAGTTGCTTGAGCACCGCTCGATAGGGTTCTGGATGTAAGCCGACATGCACACGCAGCTCATCGCTGGCCTGCTGCATGGAAAGCTCGGCCGCCAGCCGCTCGATGTCACGCAGATAAAGATCGGCGGCCATCCACCGCGCCAACAGCAGCACCCTGCGGCTGACCTCGGCAGTGACGTTGGGGTTGCCATCGCGGTCGCCTCCCATCCATGAGGCGAAACGCACCGGTGCGGCTCCGAGCGGCAGGCGCAAGCCACAGGCGTGGAGCATGGCCTGGTCAGCCTTGCGCAGAAAGCTCGGCAGCGCCTGCCACAGGGAGTGTTCGATTACCGCGAAGCCCCATTTGGCTTCGTCCACGGGGCTTGGACGGCTACGGCGGATTTCCTCGGTATGCCAGGCCTCGGCGATCAACCTGCGAAGCTTGAGTTGCGCCTGGTCGCGCTCGTCCGGCAACAGGTCGACATGATCCAGTGCGGCGAGTTGCGCCGAGATGGCATCGTACTTCTGGATCAATGTACGCCGCGCTACCTCGGTGGGATGCGCAGTAAGCACCAGTTCGATATCCAGGCGGCCCAACTGGCGGGCCAATGCTTCCGGCTTGTGGCCTGCCGAGGCCAGGCGCTGCAGCAGCTCAGCCAGCACACGGTCATCGAAGGGTTGCGCCTCACCCACATGGCGACGGCGGATGCGGTGGTACTGCTCGGCAATATTGGCCAGGTTGAGGAACTGATTGAAGGCCCTCGCCACCGGCAGCAGCTCGTCGTCGCTCAGGGCATCGAGTGTCTCGAGCAACTGCTTCTCGCCGGCCGAAGACCCCTTGCGCCCGGCCTTCGAACCTTGGCGGATCAACTCGACCTTGTCGAAAAATCCCTCGCCGAGCTGATTGCGAATGGTGTCGCCGAGGAGCTCACCGAGCAGGTGAACTTCCTCCCGCAGACGCATATCGATCTCTGCCATGACGCTTCCCTCCGCCTCGGGGTAGAGCCGTCAGCTTGCACAGGGCGACTCATTCTTACAAGCACACGACGAACGGCCGCTAGCATCGTGCCAACGAGCTAGTCTGAACCCTGCAGGTGTCAAGAATGCCTGCGTCCGGGCAGCACGCCGTACCCGGGGCCCTTATCCGCCCACCACGAATGGGCAACCGAGGTGCATATGAAGATCCGTGAACTCACCCGCCATTGGGAGCAGAACGCCAAGGGTCGCCTGACCCAGAGCCAGTACCACATTCATCTCGACCTGGAATCGGCCGCCCGGCTCGCCGCTCTGTCCGAGATGTACCCGAAACGCAGTGCCGAGGAGCTGCTCGGAGAGCTGATCGGCTCGGCACTGGAGGAACTGGAGGCTAGCCTGCCCTACGTGAAAGGCAGCAAGGTGGTGGCTACCGACGAGCAGGGCGACCCGTTGTATGAGGACATCGGCCCAACGCCACGCTTCCTTGCCCTGGCGCGCAAGTACCTCCAGCAGTTGAGCCACCAGCGCGACAGCACTCAGCACTGAGCTCCCTGCTGACAGAGGCCCCTCAAGGGGCCTTTTTCATGCCTGTGAAAAATCTTGAACGTTCGTTTCCAGACGGCAGTCACAGTTCCAGGCCGGAGAAAACGATGGCAATTGGCGATCTTCTTCGCCAATCCACAGACATCCGGCAGGTAACTTGTCGATGGATTGCATGGAGCTTGAACCATGAACAACAGCCCGAGAACGCTTCTGCTCACCCTGGCACTGGGCAGCAGCCTGGTCCTAGCCGGTTGCGCCGGTAACCCACCTACCGAGCAGCTCGCCTCTGCCAGCGCGGTAATGAAAAGTGCCGAAGCCGCCGGCGGCGCCGAATACGCCCCCGCCGACATGAAAGCCGCACAGGACAAGATGAGCCAGGCCCAGTTGCTGATTCAGGATCAGGAATACGAGCAGGCTCGTCGCCTGATCGAGCAGGCCGAGGCAGATGCCCGCGTTGCCGAACGCCGCGCACTGGCAGGCAAGGCTCAGCGTAGCCTGGAAGACGCCCAGCAGGGCGTGCAACAGATTCGCGAGGAAGGATCGCGTACGCCGATCATCGTGCAGTGACCATGGAGGAGCGATGCTCATGAACCGCATGACCAACCTGTTTACCCTTTCCACACTGGCCCTGGTGCTCGCGGGCTGCGCCCACGATCCGAACCCCAACTTGGAGAAAGCCCGCGTCGGTTACGCCGAGCTGCAGGCCAACCCGCAGGCTCTAACCTTGGCCGGAGTGGAGACCAAGGAAGCCGGCGACATGCTCACCCGCGCCAACCAGGCCTACGAATCCGGCCAGGGCAGCGTGCAGGTGGACCACCTGGCCTATCAGGCCAACCGCCGTATCGATGTAGCCAAGGAAACCATCCTGCAGAAAAACGCCGAAGAGGCGCTGAAGACCGCCCCGGCCCAGCGCACCCAGGCCCAACTGGATGCGCGTAACCAGCAGGTGGACATCCTTCTGCAGCATCTGCAGGCCAAAGAGACTGAGCGTGGGTCGGTAGTGACCTTGGGCGACGTGCTGTTCGAGGTGGACCGCGCCCAGCTGACCGGCACCGGAATGCGTAACGTGCAGGAGCTGGGTAACTACCTGCTGCAGAATCCAGAGCGCCAGGTGGTAGTGGAAGGGTTCACCGACAGCACGGGCACCCGCGACCACAACCTGCGCCTATCCCAAGCCCGAGCCGACTCGGTACGCAGCGCCTTGGTGGCCATGGGTGTTGATCCGCGTCGTATCACCACTCACGGCCTAGGCCAGGACTACCCAGTGGCAAGCAACGCTACTCCTGACTCGCGCACCCTCAACCGTCGAGTGGAAGTGACCATCGCTCACGGTCAGGGCCCGGTGGCGCCCCGCGCCAGGCTGTAAATCGGAGCCGTAAAAATCTGATGCCGGGCAGCCCGGCATCGGATTTTTCGTTTCTGGCGAACCCGCGCCTACAGCGGCGGTGCGCAGGAAAGAGTCAGGATGGTAGTTTCCCCCTGGATCAGCGCCGGATCGCTGGCGAGCACCAGGGTCTTCTTCCCGCCGATTTTCAGGTTGACGAGGCCTTGCTGCAGGACCTGTTCGACGCCCTCGACCTCCACGCTGCTGGTGTAGCGGGCGAGCGCCGAGAAGCAGGCGCAGTCGCCTATCGGCTTGCTCAGCTCGACATCACCCTCGACCGTGACCAGGTTGCCCTGGGCGGCCAGGGGTGCAAGCCTCACCGCCGCGCAGTCGGCCAGTTCGTTGTTCAGGCGTATGCCTTCGGCCGAGCAGGCCAGCGGGCTCAGCAGGCACAGACCAACCAGCAGCCTAGTTCGCAACATAGGTACCTCCATTGGTCTCGCGACCCGCCACGTATTTGACCTTGATGATCAGGTGCCCACGTGTTCTGGCAAGGCTGCTCGACTTCAACACCGTGAAAAACCCAGGATCGACTTCGATGCAACCGTGGCTATAGCCTTTGGTCGAGTCATGCATATAGAAGCCACCGCGCCTGATGGCACATGCCTGGCGCGTCTGAGGATCCGCGGGTTCCATCCTGGCCCGGTTGTTTCCCCAGTTCGCCCAGAAGGGCTCGCAATCCCCCGCCGCACCGCCTCGCGGGATTCGCTGCATACCCCATGCAGGAGACAGATTGCACCGATTCTTGCCGTCGTCCCGCGCATCGCCCATGTCGCGGATAAAGACCTTGTACAGTCCCTCGGGCACCGGTCCCTTGTCCGGCACACACTGAAACTCCGGCCTCTGGAAGCCCGGCATGGCCGTGCTGGCCTTGAACCGGCCGACCCCGCCCCACCTCACTTCCTGCCCATCGAATTCCAGATCGATATTCATCGCCAACTCCCTGTCTGCTCTTGAGATACCGAACGCAGACTAAAGAGAAGCCAGGCCGCTGCAAACCCGTCTCCCTTGCGGCTGAGAAACAGGTCTCAGCCGCCGGCCAAGGTGTCAGCGCGATGGATTTCCGGGTGGGACAGCCCAGCAGTAGAACCGGTGCATCCACGCCACCGGGTTTCAGTGGCTACTGCTGCGGCGCCTGCGGGGTTTCCTGGCCGAGGCAGCGCACGGCCTGCTTCTTGTTGTCCACCAGTACGCCGGTCAGGCCCTTCTGCTGGGTATCAAACAGCACCAGCACGCCATCGATGCACTGCGCCACCTGATTGGCGGGCTTGAGTGAGACTTTGTAGTCCTCGCCGGCGACGGTCTTGAGCATGGTGAAGTCGGACAGCAACAGGGCATCCTGCTCCTTGGCGAAATGCAGGTACCCGTAGTACCAGAGCACGACCACGGTGCCAACGATGCTGGCGATGCCGGTAAGGATCATGGGGATGACGTTGCGTTCTTCGCTCATGGGGAGGGCTCGTTGTCCGAAGGGCGCACAGTTTAACCGCTGCCCGGCCGCCTGGCGCGGCCTGGATGTCGCACGGGTTACTCGCTCAGGAAAAAGGCAATGTTATTTGCCAGCCAAGGCGCCACGACACGTCATGGCAGGAAATGATGCCTGCAAGGTTAAACAGGCGCTTTCGGTCAGTGCACCTGAACTACTTGCCGCCGGCACGCACCTCTTCGCGAGCCTTGAAGGTAGCGCCATAGATGCGCTCGGCCAGACGCGAGAACGGCAGGCTCTGCACCCAGACGGTACCGGTGCCCTTGAGCGTGGCGAGGAGAATGCCCTCACCGCCGAACAGCATGCTACGCAGCCCGCCGGCCAGACCGATGTCGTAGTCAATGCCGCTGGTGAAGGCCACCAGGCAGCCGGTGTCCAGGCGCAGGGTTTCGTTGTTCAGTTCCTTGCGGATCACCGTGCCGCCTGCATGCACGAAGGCCAGGCCATCGCCCTCCAGCTTCTGCAGGATGAAACCCTCGCCGCCGAAGAAGCCGGCACCGATGCGCTTGTTGAAGCTGATGCCGATCTCGGTGCCATAGGCGGCGCAAAGGAAAGCATCCTTCTGGCAGATCAGCCGGCCGCCGACCTGGGCCAGGTCGATGGGCACCACGGTGCCCGGATAGGGTGCAGCGAAGCCGACCCGGTGCTGGCCATTGCCCCGATTGCTGAAGTGGGTCATGAACAACGACTCGCCAGTGAGCAGGCGCTTGCCGGCGCCCCACAGCTTGCCCAGCACACCGCTGGACGAGCCGTCGCCCATGCGCGTCTCGAAGCGTATGCCCTCGGTCATGTAGTTCATCACTCCAGCCTCGGCGATCACCGTCTCGCCTGGGTCGAGGATGATCTCCACGGTTTGGGCCGAGGCGCCGAGGATTTCGTAGTCGAGCTTGTGGCTGGGCATGGGCAACTCCGGACAAGAAGAGGCCTGACGGGCATGGCCCGGCAGCGACCGGGCCCAAGCAACGTCAGAGGATGTTGGCGTAGTCCGCTTCGATGCGGTCCAGGCTCAGATGGTTCAGGAAGTTGGAGAAACACATCCAGGCTGCCAGGGCGTTGAGGTCGCGGAACTGCGGCGGCAGGTATTTGGGCGGCGCCACCAGGCCCTCGTCAACCAACTGGCGCAAGGTACGCATGTCTTCCAGGGTGGTCTTACCGCAGAACAGCAGCGGGATCTGCTCCAGCTTGCCCTTGCGCACGGCGAGCTGGATGTAGTTGTAGATCAGAATGAAACCCTTCAGGTACGACAGGTCCTTGGTAAAGGGCAGGCCGTTTGGCGTTGAGCCGCGGAACACCCGACTGGCATTGCCGTAACTTTCCTCCAGGCCATAGCCTTGCTCCTTGTAGAACTCGAATACCTGCAGGAAGTCGGCGCCCTCCTCGGCCATGTGGATGGCGCGGGTGCGGTTGGTCAGCTTGCGCAAGCGATAGGGGTAGGAGGCGAAGGCAATCACCTCCATCAGGATGGCCAGGCCCTCCTGAGTCACGGTCGACGAGGGCGGGCCCTTGGCCAGGAAGGTACATACCGGCTGGTTGAGACCGTTCAACGTGGTGCCGACATGCACCATGCCCTCGTGCACTTCCAGCGCGCGCACATCGCGCTCGTTGAACATCGCATCGGCGCGCACCTTGATGTAGTCGGCACCGGCCGCCGCATCGGCGACAATGCCGTCGGATTCGAACACACGGATGGTGTCGTCACCGAACACCTTGGCCAAGCGCTCCTGCAGGATGCCCACGGCATCCTTGGCGGTCAGCGTCTTGGCTTCGTCCTCCAGGTCGCCGCGGGCGGCGATGTTGTTCAGGTAGCCGGAGAGCATCAGGCCGAGGTCGGCCAGAGTCGGGTCGCCAGCATGGAAGGCGTCCGAAGCGGCGCCGTACAGCTCCTGAGAAATCAGACCGAAATCGGCAGTGCCACGCGCCTCGAGCATGCGGATCACCATGCGGTATTCCTTGCACATACGCCGCATGATCTGCCCGACCGGGTTGAACTGCCCCAGGTGGCGGGTAATGTCGCGCTCGATGTTCTGGAACTCCAGCTTCTTCGCCGTGGCATCGAAGGCCAGCGGTCGGCTGTCATAGTAGCTACGGTCCACCACCGGCATCTCGCGCCCCTTGGCCTTGAGGAAACCCTGGCGAATGCTGTCGTCCCACTTGATGGCATCGAGCACGCGGATAGGCGTCTGTGCCTCGACCAACCGATCGGACAGGGAGCGGATGATCTCGTGGTAATCGTCCTGCGACTTACGGCGACTCATGACGGCCCCTTACTCGGCGCTGCGCTGGTAGCGTGCCACTTCGACGAATACATCGGCGTTGGCCTGATCGTCCAGATAGGCGAACACCCGATCCAGCGGGCTGGTCACCAGCACAGCCTCGCCTTCCGGCGTCTCGACGGAATTGCCCTGCAGCGCACCGTCGCCCATTTCCTGAAGGATGCGTTCGACATCGAGGTTGTAGATCACCAATTCGTTGCCGGTGGTCAGCTCGAAACCGGCGATGGCGAAATTGGCGCCCAGGCGCTTGGGCAGGCCGGCGGACATGTACCAGCGGCGGCCGTGGTGGGCCACGGTGAAGCCATACTCCTCGGCCACCTCGTCCTCGGAGCCCTCACTCCAGGCCTTGGCGCGGTACACGTTGGAGCCCGAGCGGGCGATGCTCAGGTACTGCTGATCGCCCCATTCATCCTTGCGCTCCCAGTCGCCGAGCAACGGTATCGGTGCCGCCTCGTTGGCCGGTATCGGGTCCTTGAACGTCACCAGGCAACCGCTCAACAGCAGGCAACTCAGGGCGGCTATTGCAACGCGCCAGGCTTTCATCAACGCACTCCTCGTGAGGTTCGATCGACTGCCGCACAAACGAAAAACCCCGCCTAGGCGGGGCTGGGATTCATGATCCTACGACCAGGTCCAGGAAGCGCTGCAGCACCGTGCGCTGGGCCCCCAGGTCGAAATCATCCACCCCATCGACAATGGCATGATATTCCATCCGCAAAACAAGCGTAGTCAACACCTGCGCATCCTCGTAGGGCGCCGTAGAGCCCATGGCGAGCACAGCTCGCTCGGCGAAGCGAAAGCGCAGGCTCTGATGGGCGAGGCACAATGGGCGCAGTACGGCATTGGTCAGCGCCTCCTGGCGGAAGGCCAGCTCGACCAGCAACTCGTCATCATGCTCGCGCATCTTGGCCTGGACGTGGGCCACCGTCAGGTCGATCACGTGGGCGACCAGTTCGCGACGAGCCGCCGGGTCGCCCTCGATGGCAGCGGCGATACGGCGAAAATCATCTTCCACACCAGCCCAGAGCGTCGCCAGGCTGGTCGAACTGCGCTTGACGAACAGCGCGAAGCTGTCAGCGATCAGATCCTGAATATCATTGAAGTAATAGGTGGTGGCCGACAACGGCACTCCGGCCTCGGCAGCCACCGCGCGGTGGCGAACGCCCCGCAGCCCTTCACGAACGATGATGCGCAGAGCAGCGTCGAGAATGCCCAGACGGCGCTGCTCACTGCCCTGGCGAATGGCCTTGCGACCACGATACTGCACGGATTCGGCTAACTCGCCAGCCAGATCGACCGGAGACTTCGAGGCAGAGCTGAGGTTCACTGCGGGACGTTCCTCGCAAAGACAGCGGACAAAAAACAGGGGCCTGTCATGACGACAGCCCCCTGTTTTCAAACAGCGAAGTGGCCATCTGCCACTTATCGCTAGACGTTGCCGGCGCAAGGCTCCGCGATCAAGCCTGCGGACGCATATGCGGGAACAGGATCACATCACGGATCGATGGCGAATTGGTCAGAAGCATTACCAGCCGGTCAATACCAATACCCTCGCCCGCGGTCGGCGGCATGCCGTACTCCAGGGCGCGAACGAAGTCGGCGTCGTAGTGCATGGCCTCATCGTCACCGGCGTCCTTGTCGGCCACCTGCTGCAGGAAGCGCGCGGCCTGGTCTTCGGCGTCGTTCAGCTCGGAGTAGGCGTTGGCGATCTCGCGGCCACCGATGAACAGCTCGAAGCGGTCGGTAACGCTCGGATCGTCGTCGCTGCGGCGGGCCAGCGGCGAGACTTCGAACGGGTAACGGGTGATGAAGTGCGGCTGCTCCAGCTTGTGCTCGACCAGCTCCTCGAAAATCATCACCTGCAGTTTGCCCAGACCTTCGAAGCCGAGGACCTTGGCGCCGGCCTTCTTGGCGATGGCACGGGCCTTGTCGATGTCATTGAGGTCGGCGGCGGTGATTTCCGGGTTGTACTTGAGGATCGAGTCGAACACCGACAGGCGCACGAACGGCTCGCCGAAGTGGAACACCTTGTCGCCGTACGGCACGTCGGTAGTACCGAGAACCAGCTGGGCCAGCTCGCGGAACAGCTCCTCGGTCAGGTCCATGTTGTCTTCGTAGTCGGCGTAGGCCTGGTAGAACTCGAGCATGGTGAACTCGGGGTTGTGCCGGGTCGAAACGCCTTCGTTACGGAAGTTGCGGTTGATCTCGAAGACTTTCTCGAAGCCACCAACCACCAGGCGCTTGAGGTACAGCTCCGGGGCGATACGCAGGAACATTTGCATGTCCAGGGCGTTGTGGTGGGTCTCGAACGGCTTGGCCGCGGCGCCGCCAGGAATGGTCTGCAGCATCGGCGTTTCGACTTCGAGGAAGTCGCGCTTCATCAGGAAGCTGCGGATGTGCGCGATCACTTGGGAACGCACGCGGAAGGTCTGGCGCACGTCTTCGTTGACGATCAGGTCGACGTAGCGCTGGCGGTAGCGCTGTTCGGTGTCGGACAGGCCGTGGTGCTTGTCCGGCAGTGGGCGCAGGGACTTGGTCAGCAGGCGCACATTGGTCATCTCGACGTACAGGTCGCCCTTGCCGGAACGAGCCAGGGTGCCTTCGGCGGAAATGATGTCGCCCATGTCCCAGGTTTTCACCGCGGCCAGGGTTTCTTCCGACAGGGTCTTGCGGTTGACGTAGACCTGGATGCGTCCGGTCATGTCCTGGATCACCATGAACGAGCCACGGTTGAGCATGATGCGCCCGGCAACCTTGACCGGAATGGCAGCGGCTTCCAGCTCTTCCTTGCTCTTGTCGACGTACTGTTTCTGCAGGTCGGCGCAGTAGTTGTCGCGGCGGAAGTCGTTGGGGAAGGCGTTGCCCTGCTCACGGATGGCAGCAAGCTTCTCTTTGCGCTGGGCAATCAGCTTGTTTTCTTCCTGTTGCAGTTCGTTCTGGTCGAGTTGTTGGTCGCTCATGTCGTCGTCATTTCCGTCACAGTGTCGTTGCCGCCCTCCTCGGGAGGGCGGAATCGAAAGGTATTACAGGCCTTGCTTGAGGCTGGCCTCGAGGTACTGGTCGAGGTCGCCATCGAGGACCTTCTGGCAGTCGCTACGCTCGACGCCAGTACGCAGATCCTTGATGCGCGAGTCATCGAGCACGTAGGAGCGGATCTGGTGACCCCAGCCGATATCCGACTTGGAGTCTTCCAGGGCCTGGGACGCGGCGTTGCGCTTCATCATCTCCAGCTCGTACAACTTGGCCCGCAGCATCTTCATGGCGGTGTCCTTGTTGGCGTGCTGGGAGCGTTCGTTCTGGCACGCCACCACGGTGTTGGTCGGTACGTGGGTGATACGCACCGCCGAGTCGGTGGTGTTCACGTGCTGGCCACCGGCGCCGGAGGAGCGGTAGGTGTCGATGCGCAGGTCGGACGGGTTGATCTCGATCTCGACCTTGTCGTCGATCTCGGGCGAGGCGAACACCGCGGAGAACGAAGTATGGCGACGGGCGCCGGAGTCGAACGGGCTCTTACGCACCAGGCGGTGCACGCCGATCTCGGTACGCAGCCAACCGAAGGCGTATTCGCCCTTGATATGCACGGTGGCGCCCTTGATACCGGCGACTTCGCCCTCGGACAGCTCGATGATGGTGGCGTCGAAGCCGCGCTTGTCGGCCCAGCGCAGGTACATGCGCAGCAGGATGTTGGCCCAGTCCTGGGCCTCGGTACCGCCGGAACCGGCCTGGATGTCCAGGTAGCAGTTGTTCGCGTCCATCTCGCCGCTGAACATGCGGCGGAATTCCAGCTTTTCGAGGATCTCGCGCAGGCGCTCGATTTCGGCAACGATGTCGCTCACCGCACCTTCGTCGTTCTCTTCGGCGGCCATTTCCAGCAGGTCGCGGGAATCAGCCAGGCTGCCGGTGAGGTCATCGATGGTTTCGACGATCTGCGCCAGCATGGCACGCTCACGGCCCAGGTTCTGGGCATACTCGGGATTGTTCCAGACGCTGGCGTCTTCCAGCTCGCGGTTTACTTCGACCAGGCGATCATGCTTCTGATCGTAGTCAAAGATACCCCCGAATCGACAGGGTGCGCTCGGACAGGTCCTTGATGCTGTTGAGGATCGGATTGATTTCCATGGTGGGCAGCACTCTCGGGCAAAGGCGCAGAACGGCCTACTTCGGCCCTGTCGGAGCGGCATTGCGCCTGGCTCGACTGGGCACGGCAAGGGCCGCGACCGCAAAGTTTCTGAAAAGCCGGCGAGTATACCCGACTCGCAGCGCCCTGGCAGCCCGCAGCCTGACCGGCGGGACGACCTCAGAACTTCAGACTGAGCCGCGCCGCCAGGGCATTATCGCGGGCATCCTCGGCGTAGTGGCCGGCGTAGGTCAGGCCGAGATAGCAGCGCTCGCTCAGCTCGTGATCCAGGCTCAGGTCCAGGCGCAGGGTGCTGCGCTCGAACTCGCGGCCCTGCAGGCGCAGCGCGTCGCCCTCCTCGCTCCAGGCACGGCTGGCCAGCTGGTCGCTACCAAGGTCCTGGCGCAGCGCCAGGCTGGCACGACCGACCCATTTGCGCTGCTGCACGTACCAGGGCGCCGCCAGGCGCCAACCAAGGGTGAGATAACCGCTCTCCTCGTCCGCCCCCGGCAGGCGCAGCCCGCGCTCACGCTGGCTGGGGGCATCCAGCTGTACATAGGCCAGGCCGGCGAAGGGCTCCAGGGTGAAGTCGCGGAAATCCAGGGCCAGGCTGCTCTCGCCGAACAGCTGCCAGCTGCGTGCCCGCTCGCCATGCTCCAGCTCGTGCCAGCCCTGCAACGCGCCGAGCTTGAAGCCCAGCTGGTTGTAGATGCGCGTGGCGGCGTACAGGCCCAGGTGTACGCTATCGCTGTCGGCGTGACCGGCATCGGCGTCCAGCCGAGTGCGGGACACACCGGCCAGCACCCCACCGATCCACTGCCCGCCCAACGGCCGATCCAGGCCCAGCATCAGCCCCTCGCCATCGCGCTCCAGCCCACCATCCCAGGAGCCATGAATGCCGTAGGCCCGCGACCAGAGCGGCCAGTCGCCCTCCTGCGCCTGCTTCTCGCGGAAGGCGAAACGTACCTGCTGCAGGCGATCCAGCGCCGCCTCGCGCGGCAGCCGACTGTCGTCCAGCAGCACGGCGCGCTGATCGAGCAACAGATCGTCGGCCAGCGCGGCCTGACCGATGAGTGTCAGCACCAGCGCGCCCAGTGTCGTTAGCCTTGCCATATCCGCCCTCCCGCTGGCCTGGCCGGAGTCTATCAGGGCAGTGGCTGCGCCGTGGTCACCGCCAGCCAGGGGCCGCGCGACTCGCCGGCCAGCGCACTCCAGTACCAGGCCGAGTGGTCACTGAAGCTAGCGCCGGCGGCATCCTCGATGTACTCGCAGACCCGCAGCGGGCCACCAGGGCCCTCGGCAACGAAGCAGCGCTGCACGCCGGAAGCAGCAACACGCCGCTCCAGTGCCTGCGCGCCGATGCGATAGCCGAGCCCGCGGAAACAGTCCGCCGCCGGGTGCAGCTTGCGTGTCGGGCGGGTGACATGACGCAGGCTGATGATCCGCTCGCCGTCGCTGAAGCGGCCGATGGCACCGGGAAACTGTGCGGCAAAACTCAGCTCCACCGGCGACAGCGCCAGCGGGCGCAGCTCGCGCCCGGCAAATTGCTGCGGCCACTCGTATGAACGAGCCAGGGACTGCGCTGGCTCCGCCTCCCCCTGCAACAGCGGCCAACCGCCCAGGCCGACGAAGACCAGCGCCAGCGCAGCCTGCCAGCGACCACGCGCCTGCCTGGCCAGCGCAGGCGTAGCCGGCACGAGGGGCGACCAGTGGCCGGCAGCGACGATGCGCAGCACCAGGGCGCAGACCGCGACGAACACCAGCAGGCCGATGCCTTCATGCATCCACGCCGGCCAACCCAGACGACCGGTCTCCTGCAGCACCAGCAGGCTGTTACGCAGGATATTGCCAACCAGCACCAGCGCGCCGAGCAGCGGGATGCGGCGCAGCAGCAGACGGTCCGGCAGACGTAGCCAGGCGGCACTGGCGAAGGCGGTGAAATACGCGACCCAGGCCATCTGGATACCGGAGCATGGGGCATCGACCATCACCAGTTGGCCGCCAACCTCCAGCGCGCTGCCCTGCCGCTCGACGAGCAGGCCGCCGCCGCGCAGCAGCCAGGCGCTGGCCTCGGCGGTGAGCAAGCGCAGCGGATAGCCGAGGTAGAACTGCAGCGACGAGAGCAACGGCAGCGCCAGCAGGCCGAGCCCGAACCAGGCCAGGCGCGGCTGCCCGGCACCGCGCAGCGCCATGGCCACGGCGAGCACCGCCAACACGCCGAGAGCGGCGCGTGGCAGCGGCGGCCAGGTACCCTGGCTCAAAGTCGCCAGAATGGCCAATACGGTGCCCGCCAGCAGCCAGCCCAGACGCGGAGCACCGAGGAAGCCCGCGCGCTCGCGCCACAGCACCAGCAACAAGGCGGCCAGCGCGACGATGCCGTAGGGGTCGTCCGAGCCATCGCCCAAGCGTCGCGCGCTCCACAGCCACAGCGGCCACAACGCCAGCGCCGCCAGCACCAGCCAGAGCCAGCCCGGCAGTTGGCGCAGCGCCTTCTCAAACGGCATGGCTACGGCGCCGGTTCGCCCAGAACATGCCCAGCGCGGCGATCAACAGCATGGCCCAGGCCGCCGGCTCCGGCGTGCTTGGCACCAGCGCGCCGATTGCCTGATTGCTCACGCCCTGGGGCAGAGGTAGTGGCTGCTGGACCTTGGCCGCCGCCCCCGGATTGGGATTGCGCACCTCTTCATCCACGGCGATGAACGAGGTGTAGGGCGTCAGCAGGCCGTACTTGAGGCCGAGGTCGAGAATCGCCTGGCTGTGCTGGTAACCACCCTCCAGGGTTTCCTGATCCACCAGGCTGGCAACCCGCCGGCGCGCCCACAGGTGGGTCAGTGCCTGGCTGCCCTTCTGCACGGCGCTCGCCACGATAGGCACCTCAGCGTGGAACGGCCCGCCGCTGCCATGCCCGTCCACCCGCAGATGCCCCTTAGCCGGCCCGCGCCATTTGCCGAACACCGCCAGTGGCCGCTCGGCGAACAGGTCCGGCAGCACCGCCGGCTCCACGTCGTACACGTCCAGACCCTCGAATGTCAGCTTGGGGCTGGCCAGCAACGGAGCATCGATCATCCGCCGCAGGCGCTCGGCCTCCAGCTCCGCCGACTCGGCATCCAGCACCACGAACGGCTCGCCCTGCCCCGCGCGAGCCAGCCCCTCGATCAACTGGCGATTGACCGAGCTGCCGATGCCGAAGGCGAACAGGTTGGCCTTATCCAGATTTTCGCGGACCAGTTGGAACGCCTCGCGCTCCACCGCCACGAAACCATCGGTGACCACCACAAAGCTGCGCGAGCGCTCGGCATCCACCGGTATCGCCAGGGCCTGGCGCAGCGCCGGCAACAGCTCGGTGCCACCGGAGCCCATCTGCGTGTCGAGCATCGCTAGCGCGGTATCGATGTTCTCCGGGCTGGCCGGCTGCGACTGCGGCGCCAGCATGCTACTGCTGCCGGAGAACAGCAGGACGTTAAAGCTGTCGGCCGGGCGCAACCCGCCGATCAGGTTGCGCAACAGTTGCTTGGTGGTGTCCAGCGGGAAGCCGTGCATCGAGCCGGAGATATCCACCACGAAGATGTATTCGCGCGGCACGATCAGGCTGCTGGGCGCATTGCGTGGCGGTGCCACCAGGGCCAGGAAGAAGTCCTCCTGCTCGCCCTCGCTCAGCAGCACGCCGCTCTGGAAGTCGGCACCGGACAGGCGATAGTCGAGCACGAAGTCGCGGTTGTTGGCCGGCCGACCGTCGTTGCCCAGGCTCAGGCGCAGCCGGTTGGCATCCAGGCGTTCACGCTGCAGCGGATGGCTGGGTGAGGCGACATCCGCCAGCGGGGTCGGCGCCATCAGGTCGATGGCGAGACTGAAGCCTGCATTCGACGGCGCGCCCTCACCCAGATGGGGCGTGCCGATCCACGGCTCGGCCTTGTGGCTCGCGGCACCCGGCTTGCCGTTGTAGCGCGGCCCGACCACCGTCGGGAAGACGAAACGGTATACGCCCTCCTCCGGCAGCAGCAGCTCGGTGTAGCGCAGCTCCACGTCGACTTCGTCGCCCGGCAGAATATTGGCGACCTGCATCTGGAACACGTTCTCGCGCTGCTGCTCCAGCAGCGCCGCAGTCTTGCCGGCGCTCTTGGCCTGCTGGTATTCCACCTTGGCCTTCTGCTTCTCGCGAATCTGCGCCCGCAGCTCGCGCTCGCCCAGGCGCACGGTCATGCCGTACACCGCCGCGCGGGTCGAGCCGGGGAACACGTAGCGCGCCTCCAGCGCCTGCTGGCCCTCGTTGCGATAGCGCTGCACTACCCGCACATCGGCCATCACGCCGAGAATGCGCACCTGAACATCGGTGGATTTCAGCGGCAGGGCGTCCACCACGCCATCGCCGCCTTCCACGGCGAAATATGGACTCTCGCCCTGCTCCTGCTGCGCCAGCACCAGGGTCGAACAACCCAGCAACACCAGCCCCAGGGCCGCGCGAACGGCCCGCCTGCAAACTCCCGGCAACATGTGCTTCTCCCACTCACGGTTACTGATGGCCGGGATGCTGCGAGCGCAGAGTGGGAAAATTTTGAAGATTGCATGGGCTTTCTATGGAATGCTGGCGAGACGGCCTGAACTAAGCTGAACCAGGCCTTTCCGCTACAGCCCGCGCCAGGGCGAACAGCCACCGTCACGCATTCGGAGTCGCCGTTCATGCGCCCAGCCTTCAGCCTGCGCAGCCATATCGCCCTGCTTATCGCCCTGTTGGTGACGTTGCTCAGTTGGCTGTTCGGCACCCTGATCGGCAACGACTCCAGTGATCGCATCCGCGAGGAAGTTGGCCGCGACCTCACCGAGGTCTCGCTGCAGATGATCGACCGTCTGGACCGCGACATGGCCAGCCGCGCCGCCTACCTGCAGGTACTCGGCAGCCTGAACGTACTGCACCAGCCGGACGACCCGAAGCAGATCCGCGAACTGCTCGACCGTCTGCAACAGGAAATTCCCAGCATCGCCTGGATCGGCTTCACCGATCCCAAAGGCATCGTGCTGGCCTCCAGCGGCGGCATTCTCGAAGGCGTCAGCCTGGCCCAGCGCCCGGTCTACATTCGCGGCTACAAGGAGCTGTTCATCGGTGACGTGCACGAGGCCGTTTTGCTGGCCAAGCTGCTGCCCAATCCGAGCGGCGAACCAATGAAGTTCGTTGATATCAGCCTGCCGGTGTATGGCCCGGACAACCAACTGGCCGGCGTGCTGGCCACGCATCTGTCCTGGGCCTGGGCCGACGAGGTGCGTCAGTCGCTGATGGAGCCGATCCAGAAGCGCCGCGCCGTAGAATTCCTGATTCTCAGCAGCGATCACACGGTGCTCCTGGGGCCCAAGACCATGATCGGCCAGAAGATCGACCTGCCGGAGCTGAGAAAACCACTCAACCCTGATGGCCAGTGGGCCGTGCAGCAATGGCCGGACGGTACGCACTACCTGACCGGCTTCGCCGCCAGCCAGGGCTACCAGAACTACGCCGGCCTGGGCTGGATCGTAGTGGCGCGCCAGGCCCTGGAAGAGGCTTACGCCCCGGCTCGCGAGATCGGCGAGCGCATCGTGCTCTGGGGCATCGGGCTGGCTCTGCTATTCGCCGCCCTCGGATGGCTGCTGACCGGCTATTTCACTCGACCGCTGCGGCACATCGCCGAGGCCGCCGACCACTTGAGCGCTGGGCAGGCCGCCGTGATTCCCGACCTCGATAGCCCTCGCGAGTTGGCCCTGCTCAGCCGCTCGATCCGTCATATGGTGGAAAGCCTGACCCACCAGCAGAACGCCCTTGGCCTGATGGAAGACAAGGCCTACAGCGACCCGCTCACCGGACTGGCCAATCGTTCGGCGCTGGAGAAATACCTGCTACTGGCACGCTCTCACGAACGGATACTGGCCCTGCTGTATCTGGACCTGGACGGGTTCAAGCCGATCAATGACAGCCTCGGTCACAAGGCTGGCGACCAACTACTCAAACATGTGGCCGTGCGTCTGCGTGGCTACCTGCGCGACGGTGATCTGGTGGCACGCCTGGGCGGCGATGAATTCGTGATGGTATTGCGGGTACCGGAAGACGAAGCTCTGGAACAGGCCCAGCAAGTGGCCAGCCGTGTGCTGCACGGCCTGCAGCAACCCGTGGTGATCGATGGGCACGAAGTGCGTATTGGTTGCAGCGTGGGCGGCGCCTTGTGGCCGCAGGACCATGCAACGCTGGAGGGAGCCCTGGAACTGGCCGACCAGGCGCTTTACCGCGCCAAGCAGACCGGGCGTAATCGGGCGGAGTTCCAGGCAAAGGCCCACAACCCCGCCTGATATCTCAATTGACCACCAGTTCCTGGCGCACCTGGGCTTCCAGCTCGGCCTTGAGCGACGGTTCCAATTTGAGCTGACGGGCCAGCTCTTCCAAGTAGGCGCGCTCCATGAAGTGCTCCTCATCCACCATCAGCACACTGGCGATGTACATCTCTGCAGCCATCTCCGGGGTAGTAGCGGCGCGCGCCACCTCGCCCGGATCGAGCGGCTTGTTCAGCTCGGCGTCCAACCAGCGCATCAGCTCCGGATCGTTGGCCAGCGCGCCGATCTGCTCCTCGATCAGTTGGCGCTCCTTGGCATCCACGTGGCCATCGGCCTTGGCCGCCGCCACCAGTGCCTTGAGAATCGCCTGGCTGTGCAGCTCGGCCTGGGGTGCTGGCAGGCGGTCAACGGTCTGCGGTTCGACGCGCGGCTGCGCGGTGCCCTGCTGCTGGGCCTGCCAGTTGCCGTAGGCCTTGTAGGCGATCACCCCGAGGGCCGCCAAGCCACCGTAGGTCAGCGCCTTGCCGCCCAGCTTACGGGCACTCTTGTTGCCCAGCAGCATGCCCAGTGCGCCAGCTGCCAGCGCGCCGCCACCAGCGCCCTTGAGCAGGGTGCCGAGGTCGCCACTACCGCCCTTGCTGCCACCGGCCACGCGGCCAAGCAAGCCACCCAGACCACCGGACGACGAGGAGCCGGACTTCTGCTGCAGCAGCTCCTGGCCGGATTTGAGCAATTGGTCGAGCAATCCACGGGTATTCATCTGAGCCCTCCTTCAGGGTTAGCCAATCCTTGGAAGAGACCGATTCTAATCGCGACAGTCGCTGCTCCGCTCGCGGCGCAGTGCATCCAGATATTGCGTGGGCCGCATAGCGTGATCCAACGCATGAATCGGCACGGAACTCGGCGGGTTCGCTCGCAAAGGGTGTGGGCCGTCACATTTGCCGGCCGGGTGATCTTTCAGGATCGCCCAACCCCGCCAAGCCCGGCGGCCAGAGCAGCCATTCATGCCCCAGCCCTTCTGGTTCCGACTACTCCCCCGCCGCCTCGTGCTCGGTGCGCTGGGGCTATTGGTCGGTCTGGGCGGCACGCCGAGCAACGCAGAGAGCCCCTCAGCCTCTGCGTTGGCCGAAGCGATCAGTGCCAGCCGTCTTCAAGCCTGGCAGCAACTGCTGGAGCAACCGCAGCAGGGCGACGAGCGTGCATTGCTGGAACGGATCAACCACTTCGTCAATCGCAGCGTGCTACATGGCGAGGATATGGATATCTGGGGTGAGGCCGAATACTGGGCCTCGCCGCTGGAGACGCTGGACAGGGGGCGCGGCGACTGCGAGGACATCGCCATCGCCAAGTACTTCGGCCTGGTTCGCCTCGGTGTTCCCAGCGAGAAGTTACGCCTGACCTTCGTCAAGGCCCTGGAGCAGAGACGCGCGCACATGGTGCTGGCGTACTACGCCGAAGAGAGCGCCGAGCCTCTGATCCTCGACAACCTCAAACCGCAGATCCTGCCCGCCGGCCAGCGCCGCGACCTGCTGCCGGTGTATGCCTTCAACAACCACGGCATCTTCCTCGGCAGCGCGCCGCAACGGCAGTCGAAGCAATCACCACAGCTGCTGGCCCGCTGGCAGGACGTCAGCGCGCGAGCGCTGGTCGAAGGCTCGGAATCACCCGGCACGCCACGCAGCTGAGACCTAGCGTGGCGCCAAGTGCGCCACCATCAGTTGCACGCTCTCGCGGCCCTGGTATTCGTTGACGTCCAGTTTGTAGGCCAACTCCACCCAGCGCACATTCGGATTCGGCCAGGTATCACGGTCGACGTTGAAGGCGATGCCGTCCAGGGTCTGACCGCCACACTCGGTCTTCAGCACCAGCTTGAGATGCTTCTCGCCCACCACGCGCTGGGTGACGATCTGGAACACGCCATGGAACAGCGGCTCGGGGAAATGCTGGCCCCAGGGCCCGGCATGGCGCAGCGACTTGGCCAGCTCCAGGTGGAACTCCTCGACGCCCAGCTGGCCGTCGGAGAGCAGGCGCCCGGTGAGGTCATCCTCGCTCAGTTGGCGGCGTACTTCGGCATCGAAGGCGGCGGCGAAGGCCCCGTAGTGCTCCTGTGGCAACGACAGGCCGGCGGCCATGGCATGGCCACCGAACTTGCTGATCAACCCCGGATGGCGCGCGGCCACGGCGTCCAGCGCATCGCGGATATGCAGGCCGGGCACCGAGCGTGCCGAGCCCTTGAGCAGGCCGTCACCAGCGTCGGCAAAGGCAATGGCTGGGCGGTGGTAACGCTCCTTGAGGCGCGAGGCGAGGATGCCGATCACGCCCTGGTGCCAGTCCGCCTCGAACAGACACAGGCCGAACGGCATGTCCTCCAGGCTGAGGTCCTTGAGCTGGGCCAGCGCCTCGCGCTGCATGCCCTGCTCGATGGCCTTGCGGTCCTTGTTCAGGTCGTCGAGCTGCTGGGCCATGTCCGCCACCAGCGCCTGGTCGTCGCACAACAGGCACTCGATGCCCAGGCTCATGTCGTCCAGACGACCTGCCGCATTCAGACGCGGACCAAGAATGAAGCCGAGATCGGTGGAGCTGATGCGCGCCGCCTGGCGCCCGGCCACGTCGAGAATGGCCTTGAGCCCTGGGCGCGCCCGGCCGGCACGGATGCGTGCCAGGCCCTGGTGCACCAGGATACGGTTGTTGGCGTCCAGCGGCACCACGTCGGCCACGCTGCCCAGCGCCACCAGGTCGAGCAGTTCACCCAGGTTCGGCTCGGCAATGCCGGCGCGGGCAAACCAGTCTACCTCGCGCAGCTTGGCGCGCAGCGCCAGCAGCACATAGAAGATCACCCCGACCCCGGCCAGCGACTTGCTGGGGAAGTCGCAGCCCGGCTGGTTGGGATTGACGATGGCGTCCGCGGCCGGCAGCTCCGGGCCTGGCAGGTGGTGATCGGTGACCAGCACCTTGAGACCCGCGGCCTTGGCTGCGGCCACACCCTCGACGCTGGAGATGCCGTTGTCCACCGTCACCAGCAGATTGGGCTTGCGCTCCAGGGCCACGGCGACGATTTCCGGGGTCAGGCCGTAGCCGTACTCGAAGCGATTGGGCACCAGGTAGTCGACATGCGCCGCGCCGAGCATGCGCAGGCCGAGCACGCCGACCGAGCTGGCGGTGGCGCCGTCGGCGTCGAAGTCGCCGACGTAGAGAATGCGCTGACGTTGTTCCAGGGCCTGCACCAGCAGCGCCACCGCGCCATCGATACCTTTCAGTTGCTGGTACGGAATCAGCCGCGCCAGCCCTTTATCCAGCTCTGCGGCAGACTGCACGCCGCGGGCGGCGTACAGACGGGTCAGCAGGGGCGGCAGCTCGCCCAAATCAGGCAGCGTGGCAGGTAGCGGGCGAAGATCGATGCGCATGAAGGAACCATGTTGATTCGTAGGATGGCTCCCTCTCCCGCTGGGAGAGGGCTGGGGTGAGGGTAATTCAGGCAACCCGGAGCGACTTGGTAGCCCCTCCCCCAGAATTGGAAGGGAAAACTCAACGCTCGCCGTGCAGCCACTCCAGCGGAATCTCGTGCTGGCCGCGCTCGTCGGTGACGTAGAGCAGGCCGTCGCTGATCATCACGCTCCAGCTCACCGAACGCGGCAGGTCGCGGGCTAGGTTCTCCAGTGCTTCCTGGTCGACACCGACCACGTTGATGTTCTTCAGGCTGCGCACACTGTCGAGCACTTTGTTCTGCCACACGCGCAGGCTGCCGTAGGCCACCAGGCTGAAACGCTCGGCACGGCGCGAGCACCAGGTGATGCGTTCGGCATCCGGCTGGCCGACTTCGATCCAGTGCAGCACGCGGTCGTCCAGGCTCTTCTCCCACAGCGCCGGCTCGTCGACGTCGGACAGGCCGCGACCGAACGCCAGTTGCTCGTGGTACCACAGGGCGTAGGCGATGAGACGCACGCACAGGCGCTCCTCGGTCTCCGATGGGTGCCTGGCCACGGTGAAGCGCAGGTTCTCGTAGACGTTGCGGTCAATGTCGGTGAGGTTGAGTTCGACTTTATAGGGCGTGGATTGCAGGGCCATGGACAGGCTTCTTGGCTGATCGGGAAGGCGGCAAGTCTACCCGATTCACCTAAGAACCTGTTCAAAGGCTCGCAAGCTGGAAGCATGCATGGACCAAGACAGGCGAGGAAGCGCAGTTACGAGCGACGAGCAAACATCCTGAGGCTGCCCTAACGCGGTACAGCGAGGCCTGGACAGGCTCTCAGCGCGGCTCCGCCCTGTACAACTCAACCCGATTGCGTCCGGCAGCCTTGGCGGCATAGAGCGCCTCGTCCGCCAGCGACAGCAGGCGATCGAGCTGGTAGTTCGCCTGCAGTGCCTCGGCGATACCGATGCTTACGCTGAGCTGACCCTCAGCGACGAATGGAAGCTCAGCAAACTCGTGGCGGATACGCTCGGCAAGAGAAAGAGCCGCGGCGGCATCGGCACCGGCCAGCAGACAGACGAACTCCTCACCGCCGATACGGGCGCAGAGATCATGCTGACGGGAACGATCCATCAGGATCTGGCCGAAATCGGCCAGAGCCTGATCACCAGCCGCATGACCGAAGCTATCGTTGACCCTCTTGAAGTGGTCCAGGTCGCACAGTAGAAGCACCGCGGGCCTGCGCAAGCGGGCGCAATCGGCTAGCAGGCGACCAGCCGCACCGACGAAAGCTCGGCGATTGCCGATGCCGGTCAGCGGGTCGCGCAGTGCTGCACTCTTGTAGAGCAGCTCGGCGCGCTCCTTGACCATCGACAGGGTGACGAAGGCTAGGCCGATGGCGTACAGCAGGGTCTCCAGCACCACGAGGGAAAAGAAAGGAGTGCTCTGCCCCTCGGGGTCGAACGGCAAGTCCCTGTCGAGAAAGGCCCGCACGACATAGAAGCCCGCATGCAACAGCATCAGAGCGAGAGTGGGCCGATAGTCCACCTCCAGCTGCAACCGGCTGCGCCACAACTCCCAGGCACCCAGAACCGCGTACAGCGCCATCAACAGCGACCCTACCGTGATACGGACCGACAGCGACTGGTGAAATGCCGGCAGCAGGCATAGACCAAGCCAGAGCAATCCGCCCGCGGCCATGCCCCATCTACTGGGTGGGTGCCCGACAAAGACCCGCAGGGCCGTCCAAGCCAGAGCTGCACTGAACAGGACCAGCAGATTGCTGAATACCACCGGAACCCAATCGAAACCCAGACCACGCAGCGTGCCGACCAGCGCCCCGAGAGAGCCTACCACCAGCGCCGCTGCCAGATAGCCCAGCGTACGGTCGCGCCCACGAGTCCAGGCGTGCAGCATCAGCACGCTGACCAGCAGGAGCACATAGATGTCCAGCATCACTAGGGTGGCGAGGTTCAGTTGCATGATGCGCCTATGCGGCACTCGGATAGAAAGAGCATGAAACTATATCTAAACGGTCGGTCAGAAACGGCGAACACTTTACGTCGCCCTTCTCGGCGATGCCAGAAAAAGCCTTCAAATTGCCATCATTCAGCGTGCCATTCGCTGCCACAAACATGCGACGACATTTCGCGCCCCCACTCGAAAGCCTCACGCATCCCGACAGCCGGCAGTGCCCGGCACAGTTCCTCGCCAAACCAGTCCATCAGCCCGGCCTATCGGCTAGGGCGTCGGCGCCGACTCAATGCAGCAAACAGCACGCCGCACAGGGCACCGAACAGGTGGTATTCGAAGGAAATGCCCTGGCTCGGCAGCAGGCCGAGCCACCAGCCGCCGTAGTAGAACAGCACCAGCAGGGCGATCAGCAAACTAGCCAGGCTGCGCTCGAACCAGGTGCGGGCCAGCAGCAGGCCCCACAGGCCGAACACCCAGCCACTGGCGCCCAGGTGCAGGCCTGGCCGGGCGAACAGCCAGACCAACAGGCCACTTCCGACGATGATAAAGGCGCTGGCGGCGAGGAACTGGCGCAGCGAACCGAGCAGCGCCAGCCAGCCCAGCAGCATCAGCCCCGGCAGGTTGTTGAGCAGATGCCACCAGCCGGCGTGCAGCCAGGGCGCGAAGAGAATGCCGGGCAGGCTGTCGACACGGCGAGGCAGCACGCCCCACAAATTGAAGGCGTTGCCGCTGAGGCTGTTGCCGACCTGCAGCACCAGCATCAGCGCGGCGATGCCGGCCAGCAGGCGCAGGCGCGGTACCAGCCAGGCCGTCACGCTTTCTCCGGCCCCTGCTCGGTAGGTGGCTGCGGCGCACCGAGGAACTGGCCCAGCTCACGCAGGCGCTGAGCCATATCACCCATGCGATTGTGCGTGCGCAGATCGATTTCGATCTTCTTGTCCATGGCGTTCATCAGCGGCAGGAAGCTGTTCTGCAGGGTGCCGGCCACGCTCTCCAGCAGGGTTTGCATGCCCGGCTGCGGCGGCGCCACCACTTCCACCTCGACCTGCGGCTGCAAAGTGCCAAGGCGCTGTAGACCGGCCAGCAGTTCGTTCCAGGGAATGTCCTGCTGTTTCTGCGGCTCGCGCTGCAGATTGCCGCCGAGGGCACGGAGACCCTCCACCAGGTCGTTGAGCTGGGCCACCACGCGGGCACCGACATCGCTGTCGCTGCCGCCCATGGCCTTGTTGCGCAGAAAGTCGCGCTTGATCTGCGCCCAGCGCTCGCTCTGCTCCGCCGTCATGTTGCCGCGCAGCTCGGCCAGCTTGAGCAGGTTTTCCTCGGCACCGGTGGTGAGCAGTTGCGACTCGCCCTGGTAGTGGTCGGCGATCAGCTGCAGCAGCTCGGCGTCGTTCATCACCGCGCTGATCTTCTCGGTCATCTTGTTCATGTTGCGGTAGCTGCCCTGCAGCTTGAACGGCGGCTCACTGCGGTACTGATCGGCCTGGGCGGCGCTGGCGATGTACTGCTGGTTGACCCGTCCGACCACGTCGCGCACCTGCATCAGGCGCTGCAGGGTGCTGACGATCTCGTTGATCTCGGCACCGCTGTAGCCGTGGCTCAGCTCGTTGGCGGAGAACGGCTTACCCTCGGCCTTGGCGACGAAGCGATAGACGTCGGCCATGTCGCGGGTGGCCAGCGGTGCCAGCACCGGGTTGGAGGTCAGGCCGTTCTCGATGTAGCTGAGGGAGAAGGCTTCCTGCATGCCACCCAGGGTGTCGCCGAGGTTATAGATGTCGGCGCGGTTGGCCAGCATGTCCGGGATTTTGAAGACGTCACCGGACTCGGTATACGGGTTGCCGGACATGATCACGCAGAACTTCTTGCCGCGCATGTCGTAGGTCTTGGTCTGCCCTTTCCACACGCCTTCGATACGTCGCGTTCCATCACACAGCGAGATGAATTTCTGCAGGAATTCCGGGTGGGTGTGCTGGATGTCGTCGACATACAGCATCACGTTGTTGCCCATCTCCAAGGCCAGGTTGAGCTTCTCCAGCTCCTGGCGCGAAGTGGCGTCCGGCGCCTGGGCCGGGTCGATGGAGCGCACCTCGTGGCCGAGGGCCGGGCCGTTGATCTTCATGAAGATCAGGCCGAGACGATGAGCCACGTACTCCATCAACGTGGTCTTGCCGTAGCCGGGCGGCGAGATGAGCATCAGCAGGCCCATCAGGTCGGTGCGCTTGTTCTCGCCGGCGGTGCCCATCTGCTTGGCCAGGTTGTCGCCGATAAAGCCCAGGTACACGTCGTTGATCAGCTTGTTGCGCACGAAGGAACTGAGCGGCTTGGCCTTGAACTCGGACAGGCGCAGCGCAGCGCGCTCGCGACCGATCACTTCCTGGCGTAGCGCCTGGTAACGCTGCAGGTCAGGCAGGAAGGATTCACGGTGGCGGCGCAGGCGAGCGAACAGGTCGTCCACCGCCAGCACCAGCTGACGCTCCTGGATGCGCGAGTGCTCACCCATCAGATTGGCAACGGTGAAGCGCAGATCCACTTCGGTGACGCGGCCGGGGAAGCCCTCGGCCAGCAGTGACAAGGCCACCGCCTCGGCGACATAGCCAGCCAGCGGCGCGAACTCATCTTGGGCGCAGAGGCCACGCAGCCAGTTGTCGGCCAGCGCCCATTGCGCCGCAGGGCGACCGTCAAGATTGGCCAAGGCTTGCTGGTAGTCGTCCCACATGCGCGCGCCCTGCAGGCGCAGCTTGAGACCCTCTTGCAGTTGCTTGGCGTACTTGCTGAAAACGAACTCGATACGCTCGGCAGCCAGTTCCTGCACCAGATACTCGGCGGCCTCGCCCACCACAGTGGCGGCCAGGCCCAAAGGCTGCTCGGCGAGGAAAGCCTGCAGCGCCTCGGCGATCTCGCCCTGCAGTTGTTGCAGGCCTTCGCGACGGCCGAACAGCTGCATGATGTGGCGGCTAGTGCGCGCCCGCTCCGGCCACTGGGTGGCGCTATCGGTATTGCGCTGCAGATACCAGAACAGGCAAGCCAGCGCACGCGCCTCGGCGCCGTAGCGCATCAACCCGGCGCTGTCGCGCAGCGGCAGCAGCTGGGCGAGGATGGCGGCGGCATCGTGGTCGTGGATGCCCTTCTCGTAGCCTTCCTTGTAACGCGGCGCGGCGAAGTCGCGGATCAGCCGGGCCAGCTCGTCCGGCTGCGCCAGCAGGGATTTCAGGCGTTCCAGGTCAAGGCCTTCGCGCCCCTCGTCGGCGGCAGTCAGTACTTCGCCCGCCAGGTATTCGGCGCGGTACAGGTGCTCGGATTCGGACTCCAGCGCCACCTGCCAGAACGGCTTGAGCGCCTCCAGCTCGGCATTGGCCAGCGGCTCGAGGAAGTCGGTGCCGGTCAGGTGCAGGTACAGCTGATCGCCGCGCGGCAGCAGGGTCAGGTCCAGCTCCTGAGTGTTGACGCTGAAGCGATGGCGCGGGCCGAGCTTGATGACGTTGCCGCCCTCTTCGAACAACTCGCTCTTGTCACGCAGCGCGCGCACGGCCTGGTCGCGGGCACCCTTGAGGCGCGCCTCGATATCGTCGGCCTTGACGCTGTCCTTCAGCTCGCGCAGGCGGCCGGTCATCTCGCGCAGCTTGAGAATCAGCGGGTCGGCAGCGAAGAAGGCGTTAAGCTCCTCGGCCTGGGTGAATTTGGCTGTGCGCCGGGCCAGGCTGTCGAGGATGCGCTTGGCCGCGTCCAGCACGCTCTGCGCCTTGCGCTGGCGTTCGTCGAGCAGTGCCTGCTTGTGCGCCTCGAAGGTCTCCAGCAATTCCTCGCGCTTGGCCAGGATGTCGCCGATGAACTGCTCGTGATCGCCGAACTGGCTCTCCAGCTCCTCCAGTTGCACCAGCAGACGGGCCAGCTGCTCGTCGCAGCGCTCCGGGTCCTGGGCCTGGCCGAGGGCGTTGGTGATGCCCTGGCTGAACAGTTTGAACTGGGCACCGAACTGCGCCACCGTCTCGCTCGAACCCAGACCCTTGCGCCGTTGTTCGGCCCGGGCCTTGGCCTGGTTGAGACGGGCGTAGATCTCGGAGATGGACTCGACGATGCGCGTGCGCTGGGTGGCATCGTCGATCTTCAGCGAGGCCATCAGGCCAGACAGCATGTCCAGGTCGGCGGCCATGGTCTGCAGCGCAGCCAGCGGTTCGGCCAGCTGGGCCACGGTCTCGGCCTTCTGCGCCTGCTCGTCGAGGCCCTGCAGGCGCACGACGAAGGGTTGCAGCGCGGCATCGCCGGCAAGGAAAGTGGCGGTGGCGGCGGAAGTGCGCTCCTGGGCGGCCAGCAACTCGGCTTCCATCGCATCCAGGCGCGGCAGATCGATATAGCGGTATTCGCGGATGGTCAGCAGCAGGCCGCGCTGGGCGGTGATGCCGTTGAGACCGTCGACGAAGCTCTGCGCCTGATCCCAGCTGTCCGGCAGCAGGCCATCGAGCAGCGTCTTGTGGCGACTCTCGGCATCGACCATGGCCTGGGCCGACTGCTTGCGGATGCTCTCGACCTTCTCGTATTCGTCCAGCACCAGCTCGGAGGTGGCGGCGATCTCGCGCAGCAGCGGCGCCAGGCCGGCCAGCGGCTCGCCGCTCAGCCAGTGATAGCTGTCGAACAGGCGGCGGGTGTTCTGGCACAGCAGGCTGTAGCGCTGCACCGATACCGAAGGCGCGTCGATCTCGCGGCACAGGTCGTAGAGATCGGAGACACCACGCACCAGCTCGGCATTGCCGATCTTACCGAGGAAGCCGCTGCGCGCCGGCTGGCGGGCGGCGAATTCATCGCTGCAGAACGGCGTCTGCCAGATCTGCATCGGGTGGATGCGGGTCGGCTCCTCGCCTTCGGCGGCGAAGATCACCGTGCGCCCGTCTTCCAGGCGCGCGTAGCCGTGGCCGAACAGCGGGTTCTGCAGCTGGCGATTGATCATGTTGTAGGTCAGCAGCACCGCCCGCCCCTGCTCGGGGTGGTAGAAGATGTACTGCACGTCCTCGCCATTGGGCGAGCGCACGGCGCGCTTGAAGCGCATGCCGGCCATCGACTGCTCGAAGGTCTTGTACTCGCCGTTCTGCAGGTAGTAACCGCCGGGGAAGATGATCCCGTGGTCTTCCGGCAGCTGCACGCAGGCCTGGCCGATGGCGTCGATGCGTTCCACCTTGCCGGTGAGGCCGTTGTACACCAGGTAGCGCCACTGCTCCTCGCGGTACGGCAGCACCTTGAGCAGCACCAGGCTGCCGAGGCGGGCGAACTCGACCTGGGCGTCGTCCAGCGACTGGGTCTTGTCCAGCACCTCCTCGCGGTAGATGCCCAGGCCGTCCTCGGTGTTGTTCTCGACCTTGATGGTGAGGTCGCCGCCGATGGTTTCGACGAACAGGGTGTCGAGGATGTTCAGGTGCGGATGGCGGCCTTCCACCACCATCTCGCGGGTGGCCTTGGTCCACTCAAAGTCGAACGGCGCCGGCAGCGCGATATCGCGCTCGCCGCGGTTGTCGATGTAGCGCACGTCCTTGCCGTCGAGGGAAATCGACCAGCGGAACACGCGGATATCGGTGATCCGCTCGCCGATCTGGAAGCTCGCCAGCAGCTTGCCGTCGCGGATGGCCAGCTGCAGCAGGCGGGTGTTCTTGTAGTAGCTGTACAGCTCGTTGAAGTCGTTGACGAAACCGGGCGCGGCCAGGAAGGTCCCCTCCAGCGGCACCGGTTCGGCCTCGTAGGCATCGCCCTCGCCCACCAGGCGATAGAGGGAGAACACGTCGGCGACGCCGGTCTCCTTCTTCAGGCCGAGGAAAACGTTGTAGCCGAACAGCAGGCAGTCGCCGACCTGGACGATGTCGCGGGCGATGCAGTTGTTCTCGGTGCGGATACGCACCCGCCCGACCACTTCCATCTGGCTGCTGCCGAACTCCTCCAGGCGCTGGCCGTTGAGGTTCTCGGTAATCTGCCGCAGGCGTTGCCCCTGATCCAGCAGGCGCTTGTGCAGCACCTCGTAGGCGCCGCCTTCGGCGACGGCCTTGTCCAGTACGTCCTGTGTTTGGGTTGCGGCTTGTGCGTCCGACATCGTGGCCTTCCTGGATCTGCGCTGTCTGCGGGCAATGGTGCGGGGGAATGAAGCTAACGGGCTGAGCGGAAATCTGTTGAGCGAATCGGCGAGAGCGGGCGACTGGACATCAGCCGCTCGCTATCACCTTCCCGAGCTCCGCATGCGTCGCGCTCGGGAGCTGGCGCTGCTCAGGCGCCGATTTTCTTGGCGACCTCGGCCAGCTTGTCGCGCATGGCCTGATCGATTTCTTCCGGTTTGACTTGGGAGATGATCTTCTTCAGCACGCGAACCTCGTTGTCGTCGATGGCACCGTCGCGCTCGGCGATGTCCAGCAGCGCGTCGAGCTCATGCACGTCCAGGCGGCCGTCATTGGCGAAGCACTGGATCGAGCGGAAAGTCATTTCCAGATAGTCCCTGGGCTCCAACATGGCATCTCTCCTTGGTCGGTAGTGGGCTCATGCCCGCGAAAACAACGGGAGCGAGTCTGCTCGCCCCCGTACAACTGGTTACCCGATCAGGCCTCGGCGGCCGGTGTCACGACTTCCAGGTCAGGCTTGCGCTCGGCCGGCTTGCCGTTGAGCAGGCGTGCCAGCACGTCCTGCACCACCGGGCTCTTGCCCACCACGCCCTCGATGGCCTTGCCCACCGAGAGCGACTTAGCGAAGGAGTTGAAGAAGTCGCCTTCGCCGCCGACGATCTCGATCTTCGCCTTGGCCAGCGCGGTGGCGAGCACCTCGGCCTGGTCCTTGGCGATCTCCTTGTTGGCGGCGATGGCAGCCATGGCTTCCTCGAAGCTCTTCTCCAGCTGCATACGGAACTCCTCGTGCTGGCGCGCGCTGTCGCTGAGGGCGTCGAGGGCACCGAACTTCTTGCCCAGACCTTCCGCTTCCGCGTTCAGGCGCTGCAGCAGCACATCGGCTTCCGACGTACCCAGATCCTTGGTCGCCTGGGCCTTGGCCGCACCGAGCTGCTGCTCGCCGCGGGCCTGAGCGCCCAGCTTCTCTTCCAGCACCTTGGCTTCGGCCAGGCCGTCCTTCTCCTTGGCCGAGGCCTGAGCCTCCAGCACCCGCGCTTCGGCCAGGCCTTTTTCCTGCTCGCCCTTGGCTTCGGCGATCAGCTGTTCGGCACGCACGCGGGCCGCCGCCAGACCGTCCTTCTCCTTGGCTGCCGCCGTCACTTCCAGCACACGGGCGTCGGCCAGGCCAGGCGCAGCGCGCTCGGCCTCGATACCTTCGGCCATGCGTTTCTTGGCTTCGGCCTGCTTGGCTGCAGCTTCCAGCTCGGCCTGGGCCAGGTTGTTGATCTCCACGGCCTTGTGCTTGGAGCGGGTCTCGTCGGCCTCGGCCTGCTTGACCTGGCGTACCAGCTCCTGCTCGGCCTGAGCCTGCGCCTGCAACACGATGACCTGCTTGGCACGCTCGGCCTCGGAGATTTCACGCACTTCCTTGATGCGCTCTTCTTCCTGGGCCACGGTCTTCTCGACCGCGACACGCTCGCGCACCACATTGGCGATGTTCTTGCGCTGCTCTTCCAGGGCCTTCTCAGCCTCGATGCGCTGCAGCTCGACCTCGCGCTCGCGGGCCACCACTTCCAGATCCTTGGCCCGGGTGACTTTCTCCACCTCGATGACCACGGCACGCTGGCGGTTCTGCTGGGCCACTTCGACTTCGCGCTGATGGTTCTCGGTGCGCACGTCGATTTCCTGCTGCGACTGGATGCGCGCCTGCTCGGCCTTGAGGCGTTCCTCTTCCTTGACCTTGATGGTCTCGGCTTCCTCACGGGCGCGAATGGTCTCGACCTCGCGCTTCTGCCGCGCTTCGGCGTCGGCCTGCTGGCGCTCGAGAGCCAGGGTCGCCTCGCGGGTCTCGACGTTCTTCTTCTTGATCGCCAGCTCTTCGTTACGCTCGAGGTCGTTGGTGATGACGTTCTGCGCGGCGGTCAGCTCGGTGATCTTGCGGATACCAGCGGCGTCGAGGATGTTGCTCGGGTCCAGCGAGCTCTTGGCAGTCTGTTCCAGGTAGTCGATGGCGACGTCTTCCAGCACATAGCCGTTGAGGTCGTTGCCGATGGTCTCGACGATACGGTCGCGGAAGTCCTGGCGGTTCTCGAACAACTGAACGAAGTCGAACTGCTTGCCAACGGTCTTCAGCGCCTCGGAGAACTTGGCGTTGAACAGCTCGTTGACCGCGCCGCGGTCGGAGGCGCGATCCACACCGATGGCCTTGGCCACCTTGAGCACGTCTTCCTGGGTCTCGTTGACGCGCAGGTAGAAGGCCACGGTGATGTCGGCGCGCATGTTGTCCTTGCAGATCAGGCCGTCCTTGCCACGGCGATCCACTTCCAGGGTGATCAGAGAGATCTTCATGAACTCCTTGAGGTAGATCACCGGGTACACCAGAGCGCCGGTGAAGTGCACCTTGGGCGTGGAGGACATGTCGTTGACAATCAGCGCCGTGCCCTGCGGGACCTTGATATAGAAGGCCTTGAACAGCACGAAGAAGCCGAAGATCAGCAGGAATACGACACCGACGCCGATCAGGAAGGGCATCACCAATTCGAGGCTCATTGCAATCAATCTCCTTTGATTCTGGGTGAGTTCAGGGATCAGAAGCCCTTGAACTCGTCCTCGGTAATGACCCGGTAGGCGTGCTCGCCTTCCAGGTACTCCAGCAACACGACACGGTCGCCACGTTTGAAACCACGCGCCTCATCGGCACGTACGCGCAGGATAAGGCCCGCGCCACCGTCTTCCAGTACCGCCTCGCCATGGCTCAGGGTCACCCGGCCACTGCGCACCACGGCAGTCTGCCCCAGCACCGACTTGCTGCTGGTGGCTTCCAGCTTGCGGAACAGCGGACGCAGCGGACGGCACAGGGCTGCCGTGATCGGCACGGCCAGCATCAGCGCACCGAACATCAACACCAGACCCAGCGGGTAGCGCAGGATGCCCAGCGGCAGGTGACGCAGCAGCAACAACTCGACGAAGTAGCTGGCGATCCAGGCGAAGAAGAACAACAGGGTCAGCACCAGCGTTACCGGCACGCCGTTGAGGCCCAGCTTGAGCAGCAGGCCGGCGAGCCCCTCGGGCTGGACCGATTCCAGCGCGGAGTCGGCCTCGATATCAAGTACGTCGACTTCGAGGATGCCCAGTGCGGCGACGCACCAGTAGAGCACCGCCAGGCACAGCAGGAAGCTGAAGATGACGGTGGGAAAAGCAAAAGTGCTGTGCAGGAAGTTTTCCATCGAATTCCTATCCCTGAATCAGGCGGCGGAGCGAACTCCGCCGCAATGCACAACGGTCAGGACTTGGCCTTGTCCTTCAGACGCGCCAGCACGCTTTCGGCGCTGGCGTTGTCGGCCTTGATGCCGGCCGCGCGCAGCTTGGCCTCCAGCGAATCGTCAACATTGGCCGCCTCGGCCAACTCGGCCGCCGCTTCCATCTTCGCCGCCCGCTCGGCCTGCTGCTGCTTGATCCGCTCCAGCGACTCAACCGCAGTGTGCAACTTGGCCTGAGAGCCGCCGTAGCGTTGGGCCACAGCCATCTGCGCTTTCTGCACGCTCTCGGTGGCCTTGACGGTATCCACCTGTTGCTTGAGACGCTTGATGTTGGCCTCGGCCTGAGTCACCGCCTTGCGCAGCTGAGCGACGCTGGCGGCATAGCTGTCGGCCTGCTCGCGCTCGCTGTTCAGCTCGACTTCCAGGTTGGCGATCTTCACCGCCACTTCCTGGGCCAGCGATTCATTGCCAGCTTCCAGGGCCTTGAGCGCGTACTGCTCGTATTCGGCGACCTTGGCCGAACTCTTCTCGGCACGATCGGCGGCCAGCTTCTGCTTGGCCATGATCTCGGCCAGCGCCTCCTTGGACTTGCGCAGCTCCAGGTCGGCGTCGCGGATTTCCTGGTCGAGGATACGCAGGGCCTGGCTATCCACCATAGCCTCGCCCACTTCGTTGGCGCCGCCGCGCAGGGCGGTCAACAGTTTGCTCCACACGTTCATGGCAATCTCCTTATGCACCGGCCTTGAGGAAGCCTTCATAGGCTTCGGTGGCCTGAATCACGTTGTCCGCCAGCATCTCGATTTCCTGCACCACGTTGGACAGAACCGAGGATGCACTCAGCGCGCCGAACATGGTGTAGCAGGCCTGCCCATCCGGCAGGGTTTCCAGACCAATCGAGGACAGAGGGAAGAGCTTGTGACTGCGCAGCACCTCCTCGTTGAACGCCGCGCCATCGCGCACGTCAGCGGCCGGCCAGAGCAGCGCCTCAACGATGATCTGCTCACCGAACACGGCGATGAACAACGGCAGGTCGCCGTACTCGTGCATGGTCACGTGCAGGCTGGCGTCGGCGCCCTGAATCAGCTCGACGGCCGCCTTACCGTCCTTGAACAGTTCCGTCGCGGACAGCGCATCGAACAAACCTTGTGCAGTCCAAACCTGAGGCATGGCACCTCCCTCCTTCTCCATAGAGGCCGACCCCGACAGAGGCTGGCGCAGTTTCCGCTCGAATGCCGCGAGCGCTTGCGCATGCTCGGGCAGTATCCACACCTCTTTCTTGATCAGACCCTGCTCGCGCAGGCGCTGACGAAAGAGACGCTGGTAGTGGGCTGATGATTTGCTTTCCATGAGCGAGAGATTAGGCAATCACATGTAATGAATCAATAACTCACATGTAATATTTTAAAACGCACGTATGATACCCAGGCGAGCGAACCAGAACCGATCGACAGGTCACTAGAAGGAATGGTTTGCAGAGAGACGCGATAGGAGGGGAAAGCCTTTCCAGGCCAGAGAGGGGACGCACATCCTTTCGCCCGTCGATTTAACCGCAGATACTTCACACACGAAAGCTCACGGCGCGCCAACCAGGTCGCACCCAACAGGAGTCACGATGATCCCCAGCAAACCCCTCGCCGGCCTGAAAGTAGTCGAGCTCGGCACCCTGATCGCAGGCCCGTTCGCCTCGCGCATCTGCGCCGAGTTCGGTGCCGAGGTGGTCAAGGTCGAGTCGCCGGATGGCGGCGATCCGCTGCGCAAGTGGCGCAAGCTGTACGAGGGCACTTCACTGTGGTGGTTCGTGCAGGCCCGCAACAAGCGCTCGATCACCCTCAACCTCAAGCATGAGGAAGGCCGTGAGGTGCTGAAGAAGCTGCTGAGCGAAGCCGACATCCTGATCGAGAACTTCCGCCCCGGTGTGCTGGAAAAGCTCGGCCTGGGCTGGGACGTGCTGCACGCGCTGAATCCCAAGCTGGTGATGGTGCGCCTGTCCGGCTTCGGCCAGAGCGGCCCGCTGAAGGACCAGCCGGGCTTCGGCGCGGTGGGCGAATCCATGGGCGGGCTGCGCTACATCACCGGTTTCGAGGATCGTCCGCCGGTGCGCACCGGCATCAGCATCGGCGACTCCATCGCCGCATTGTGGGGCGTGATCGGCGCGCTGATGGCGCTGCGGCACCGCGAGGTGAATGGCGGCAATGGCCAGGTGGTGGATGTGGCTCTGTACGAGGCGATCTTCGCCATGATGGAGTCGATGGTGCCGGAGTTCGATATGTTCGGTTTCATCCGCGAGCGCACCGGCAACATCATGCCCGGCATCACGCCCTCCTCCATCCATACCTGTGCGGATGGCAAACATATCCAGATCGGCGCCAACGGCGATGCGATCTTCCAGCGCTTTATGCGCGCCATAGATAGAGAGGATCTGGCGAGCGATCCGGCGCTGGCCGACAACGCCGGCCGCGACACCCGCCGCGATGAACTCTACGGCGTGATCGACCGCTGGGCCGCCAGCCTACCGCTGAGCGAAGTAGAAGCCGTACTGGTGCGCGCCGAGGTACCAGCCAGTCGCATCTACTCCGCCGAGGACATGTTCACCGACCCGCAATTCCTCGCCCGCGAAATGTTCCTCAGCGCCAGGCTGCCAGACGGCAAGCCGTTCAAGATGCCCGGAATCGTGCCCAAGCTTTCAGAAACCCCAGGCACAGTGGAATGGACAGGCCCGCAGCTAGGCGAGCATAACGACGAGGTACTAGGCGAGCTTGGCTACGACGCCGCCACCATCGCCAAACTGCGCGCCAGCGGCGCCATGTGATGAAGTAGAAATCCTCTGAAGGAGCCTGCCTGACAACGCGCCGGCACGCTCAGTCCAGCTGGTCGTCGCGAATCAGCACATAGCTGCGGTCGGCCTGATCGTAGACGTAGTACATCTCCACCTTCATGCCGCGCACCACCGCCACGTAGTCGCCAGGCTCGGCGACGAACCAGTCGTTGCTGTCGGCCTTGGCCGGGCTCTCTATGCGCGCAGTGACGAACAGCGCCGGATCGCTACCGTCGAAGTAGTCTTCCAGCTCGGCGGCGTCCCACTCGGACGGTGCCACGAAGGCCCCCTCGAACAGCACATGGCCGTCACCCAGTTCCAGTTCCTCGGCATCCGGATCGTTCTCGTCCGGGCGGTACAGGGTGCAGTCCAGGGCGTCTGGATGGTCTTTCAGTTTCATGTCTTGCTCCGTGGTGCGCGGTCGCGCAGATAGTCCAGCACTGCCGATTGTTCGCCGGCGAATTCGATACGCGCGGACTTGCTCTCGCGCTGGTAGACGTACATCGGGTCGTAGTACTCGCTGAGCAGCCCCTCGATCCAGCCACGGTGGGTATCCACCAGACCGTCGCGCTGCTGCTCGTCCAGCGCCTGCTGCAGGATGGCACGCAGACGCTGGTAGCGCTCGCCGCCGAGGCGCTTCTGGATGTTCTCCATGCTCTGCAGCATGCGCTGGGCGAACAGGGCAAAGCCGTTCTCCTCGCCATGCTCGCGAACGAACTCGGCGGCCAGGTCGATCACGTAGTCCTTGAGGATGCGTTCGACGCGACCCTCGACGCTGTCCTCCAGCCACACCATGGGGTACTGCTGCATGCCCTGGTGCAGCGCCAGCGGCAGCGAGCAGGTGCCGATCAGGCGACTCTCGTCCTCCAGCACGAACTGCTGCTGGCCGCGCGCGCGACGCTTGAGCAGGTCGACGGCCAGACGGTTCTCGAAGTCGATCTGCGAGGGCTGGCCGGTGGCGCGCTTGCCGAAACTGGAGCCACGGTGGTTGGCGTGGCCTTCCAGATCGATGCTGTTGTTCAGGGCGGCGACCACCTCGGTCTTGCCGGTGCCGGTCATGCCGCCGACCACCACGAAGTCGCACTCGGCCACGGCGCGGTCAAGCGTCTCGATCAGGAAGGTACGCATGGCCTTGTAGCCGCCGATCACCCGCGGATACTCGACCCCGGTTTCCTTCAGCCACTGCTGGACGATCTGCGAGCGCAGGCCGCCGCGAAAGCAGTACAGGTAACCCTCGGGGTGGGCCTTGGCGAAAGCCGCCCAGGCCTCGATGCGCGCGGCCTTGACCTTGCCGGAGACCAGCTGGTGGCCCAGCTCGATGGCCGCCTGCTGGCCGTGCTGCTTGTAGCAGGTGCCAACCTTCTGCCGCTCGATATCGGTCATCAGCGGCAGGCTGACCGTGTGCGGGAAGGCGCCCTTGGTGAATTCCACCGGGGCACGCATGTCCATCATCGGCAAGTCGCCCAGGAAGATTTCGCGGTAGTCGGCGGTGTTGTCGCGCATCACAGCACCTCTACCGCGTGACTCTGTCGCTCAACCAGTTGGCCGATGGCAGACAGTTGCAAGCCCAGTTCGGCCGCCACGGAGAGGAACTCGGCCTCGGCCTCCGGCGCCACGGCCACCAGCAGGCCGCCACTGGTCTGCGGGTCGCACAGCAGGTGCAGCTGTTCCTCGGAGATCGGCGTGATCTTCTCGCCGTAGCTGTCGAAGTTGCGCAGGGTGCCGCCGGGAACGCAGCCCTCGGCCAGGTAGTGTTCGACACCCGGCAGGCGCGGCACGCTGGCGTACACCACCTGGGCGGTCAAGCCGGCGCCATCGGCCATCTCCACCAGATGACCGAGCAGGCCGAAGCCGGTGACATCGGTCATCGCCTGCACGCCGGCCAGCTTGCCGAAGCGCGCGCCGGGCTTATTCAGGGTGCACATCCAGTCGCGCGCCAGGCCCACGTCCTGTTCGCGCAGCTTGGCCTTCTTCTCGGCGGTGGTGAGGATGCCGATGCCCAGCGGCTTGGTCAGGTACAGCTTGCAGCCGGCCGTGGCAGTGTCGTTGCGCTTCATGTGCTTCTTTTCGACCACGCCGGTCACGGCCAGGCCGAAGATCGGCTCCGGCGCATCGATCGAGTGGCCGCCGGCCAGCGGAATACCAGCGGCGTCACACACCGCACGGCCGCCACGGATCACCTCGCGGGCCACCTCGGCCGGCAGCAGGTTCACCGGCCAGCCTAGGATGGCGATGGCCATCAACGGATCACCGCCCATGGCGTAGATATCGCTGATCGCGTTGGTCGCAGCGATGCGACCGAAGTCGAAGGGATCGTCGACGATGGGCATGAAGAAGTCGGTGGTCGAGACCACGCCACGCTCCTCATCCAGGGCGTAGACCGCCGCATCGTCCTTGGAGGCGTTGCCAACCCACAGCTTGGGGTCGAGATTCTGCGCGCCGCTGCCAGCCAGGATCACCTCCAGTACCTTGGGGGAAATCTTGCAGCCGCAACCGGCGCCGTGGCTGTACTGGGTCAAACGGATCGGCTCGCTCATCGACAACGCTCTCGGCAAATCGGAAAACAGGCCGCGGATTCTAGCAAAGCTGTTCTTTGCCCCGGTCGCTCATATAATCGCCGGCTTTCTACTACCCTGACGAAGCTCAGGCCCAGCCTAGGCGGGCCGGCTCCCTCGAACCTTTTCCGCTATTGAACCGGAGAATCTTCATGCTCAAGCGCATCCTGGCCCTGACCGCCGGCCTGACCCTGTCCCTGTCCGCCCTGACCAGCCACGCCGCCGACGTGCTCAAGGTCAGCGCCATCCCCGACGAGGCCCCCACCGAGCTGCTGCGCAAATTCAAGCCGCTGGGCGAGTATCTGGAGCAGCAGCTGGGCATGAAGGTCGAGTTCGTCCCGGTAGCCGACTACCCGGCAGTGGTCGAGGCGCTGTCCACCGATCGTCTGGACATGGCCTGGCTGGGCGGCTTCACCTTCGTTCAGGTGCGCCTGAAGACCGGCAACGCCATCCCGCTGGTACAGCGCGAGCAGGATGCCCAGTTCACCAGCAAGTTCATCACCGCCAACCCGGACGTGAAGTCGCTGGCCGATCTCAAGGGCAAGACCTTCGCCTTCGGCTCCATCTCCTCGACCTCCGGCAGCCTGATGCCGCGCTACTTCATGCTCAAGGACGGCATCAAGCCGGAAACCTATTTCAGCCGCATCGGCTACTCCGGCGCGCATGACGCCACCGCTGCCTGGGTGCAGGCCGGCAAGGTCGACGGCGGCGTGCTCAATGCCAGCGTGTGGGACAAGCTGGTCGCCGCCGGCAAGGTCGATACCAGCAAGGTCAAGGTCTTCGCCACCACCCCGGCCTACTACGACTACAACTGGACCGTACGTGGCAGCCTCGACACGGCCCTGGCCGAGAAGATCAAAAAGGCCTTCCTCGCACTCGACCCGGCCAACCCGCAGCACAAGGCGATTCTCGACCTGCAGGCCGCCAGCCGCTTCATCGAAACCAAGCCTGAGAACTACAAGGGCATCGAGGACGCCGCCCGCGCCGCCGACCTGCTGAAATGAGCCTGCGCCTCACCGGCGCGACCCTGCAGCACGGCAACGCAGTCCACGCCCTGCGCGGCGTGGACCTGGCCATCGCCAGTGGCGAACGGGTCGCCATCATCGGCCCGTCCGGCGCCGGCAAGTCCAGCCTGCTCAATCTGCTCGCCGCCGCCCTGCGCCCCTCTACGGGTACGGTCGAGCTGCTTGGCGCACAGCCCTGGCAACTCGCCGCCGGTGCGCGCCAACGCCTGCGCACGCGCATCGGCCTGATCCACCAGGCGCCGCCATTGCCACCGCGGCAGCGGGTGGTCACCGCCGTGCTGGCCGGCAAGCTCGGTCAGTGGGGGCTGGGCAAGAGCCTGCTCAACCTGCTGCACCCCGTCGATATTCCCGGCGCCAGGGAAGTGCTCGCCCGCCTGGACCTCACCGACAAGCTGTTCGCCCAGTGCCAGCAGCTCTCCGGCGGCCAGTTGCAGCGTGTCGGCATCGCCCGCGCGCTGTACCAGGGCCCCGAGCTGCTGCTGGCCGACGAGCCGGTGTCGGCCATGGACCCGGTGCTGGCCGACCACACCCTGAGCGTGCTCTGCCGGCATGCCGAGGCCCACGGCGTGACCCTGGTCGCCAGCCTGCATGCGGTGGACCTGGCCCTGGCGCACTTCCCGCGCATCGTCGGAGTGCGCGACGGCCTGGTCGCCTTCGACCGTCCGGCGAATGAAGTCACCCAGGACTTGCTCGACGCTCTCTATGCCAACGAGCAGTTGGTCTCGCCGCAGGCGCCGGCGGCGACGCTGACCCTGCAGATTCCACGATGCTGAGAACCGACAGCCGCGACCCCGCCGCCCTGCCCCGTCTGCTGCTGACAGTGCTGGCCGTGGCCCTGTTATGGCCGGGCATCCAGCTCGCCGAGCTGAACCCCGGTGTGTTGCTGCAGGCCGACAGCCAGAGCGAGATGGGCCGCTTCGTCGCCGCCTTCTGGCCGCCAGCGCATAACGCCGAGTTCCTCGATCTGCTGCTACAGGCCACCCTGCAGACCCTGGCCATCGCCACCGCCGGCATGGCCCTGGCGCTGCTGGTGGCGATACCGGCAGGCCTGGCCGCCAGTCGCGGCCTGTCACTGTCAGCGGCCTCGCGCGGCGGCCGCCCGAGTGCACTGGGCCAGGCCCTGCGCTGGCCGGTACGCGGCCTGCTGATCTTTCTGCGCAGCGTGCCGGAGATCGTCTGGGCCCTGCTGTTCGTCCGCGCCGTCGGCCTCGGCCCCACCGCTGGCGTGCTCGCCATCGCCATCACCTACGCCGGCATGCTCGGCAAGGTCTATGCGGAAATCCTCGAGTCGGTCGACCAGCGCCCCATGCACGCCCTGCTGCAAAGCGGCAGCGGCCGACTCGCCGCCTTCGTCTATGGCCTGCTGCCGAATGCCGCCGCCGAGCTGACCTCCTACACCGTGTACCGCTGGGAATGCGCGATCCGCGCCTCGGTGGTGATGGGCTTCGTCGGCGCCGGCGGCCTGGGCCAGCAGATCGACCTGTCGCTGCGCATGTTCGCCGGTGGCGAGGTGGCCAGCATGCTGCTGACCTTCCTGCTGCTGGTACTGCTGGCCGATGCCCTCAGCCGCGTACTGCGCGGGAGACTGGCATGAGCCGGCTGGTCAATCTCGCCCTGCTGCTGGCGATCCTCGCGGCCGTGCTCGCTTCTTTCGCCTACCTGGGCCTGGAGCTTGCCGCACTGGGCGATTCGGACAACCTGCGGCACATGGCCAATTACGCCTCGCGCTTCCTGCAGCCGGACCTGAGCGGCGGGCATCTGCTGGCCATCGGCCGTGGCGCGCTGGAGACCCTGGCCATGTCGGCCCTCGGCACCCTGCTCGCCGCCGTGCTCGGCCTGCTCCTGGCGCTACCGGCAGCCGGGCGCTTCGGCAACCTCGCCCAGGGTCTGGTGCGCCTACTGCTCAATGGCCTGCGGGCGATTCCGGAACTGGTGTGGGCAGCGCTGATGGTGCTGGCCGCCGGCCTCGGACCCAATGCCGGCACCCTGGCCCTAGCCCTGCACACGGCCGGCGTACTCGGCCGGCTGTTCGCCGAAGCACTGGAGAACACGCCCACGGCGCCGGCCGAGGCGATCCGTCTGCAGGGCGGCGGCCAGGTCGCGGCCTTCTGCTACGGCACCCTGCCCAACCTGTGGCCGCAGCTCTTGGCCTATTCGCTGTATCGCTGGGAAAACAATATCCGCATGGCCAGCGTGCTCGGTTTCGTCGGCGCCGGCGGCCTGGGGCAGATGCTCTACGTCAGCCTCAGCCTGTTCCAGGAGGCACAGGCCAGCACGGTGATCCTGGCCATGCTGGTACTGGTGTTCGCCGTGGATGCGCTGAGCGGCTGGACCCGTCAGCGCTGGGTGCGCGCCTAGGCCTGGCAGGCTTCGGTTTCACCACCACTACAGTGCCCATGCAGCAGGCGATCACGGCCCTGCTGCTTGGCCTGATAGAGCAGGCGGTCCACTGCCTCGATGAAGACCAATGACGAATCGCCGACCTCCGGGATGATGGTGCCAACGCCGAGGCTGACGGTTACCAGTTGCGCGACGTTGGATTGCTCATGGGCAATACGCTCCTTGCGCACCAACTTGCGGCAGCGCTCGGCGATCTGCTTCGCCGACTCGCCGTCGGTCTCCGGCAGCACCAGCACGAACTCCTCACCGCCGAAGCGCGCCACACAGTCACGCGGGCGGGCCGCTACGCCGTGCAACACCTGGCCGATGCGCTTGAGGCAGTCGTCGCCCCGGATATGGCCATAGTGGTCGTTGAATTGCTTGAAGAAGTCGATATCCAGCAGGATCAGCGACAGTGGTCGGCGAGTGCGCTGAGCATTGCCCCACTCGATCTCGATGATCGAGTCGAACATGCGCCGATTGTTGATGCCCGTGAGACCATCCTTGTAGGAGTACTCCTCCAGCTGCTTCTGCAAGACCAGCAGCTGCTCCTCGGTCTTCTTGCGCTCGCTGATGTCGAACATGAAGCCAACCAGCGCCTCGGTCTCGCCGTTGGCGTCACGCATCACGTGCACCACGTCGCGAATCCACACGTAGTCGCCGTCCTTGGTCAGCGCGCGGTAGTCAGCCTCGTGGTCGATGCCGCACTGGGACTGGGCGATGCAGAAATTGACCACCCGCTCGCGGTCTTCCTCGTGGATGCGTTCGGCCCAGTCGTTGGCGCTGATCCAACTCTGCTGCGTCCAGCCCAGCAACGGCTCGATCTGCGGGCCGATGTAGGCGAAGGTCATGCTCTTCCAGTCGATCTTCCAGGGGATGGCCTTGGTCGACTCGAGCAGAGTCTTGTACACGGCGCTATCGGTTTCCACGGTTCAGGCCTCGGCTTGTGCAACGAGAGTCTCGCACGCACGCACGGCGCGGGCGTACAGCTGCATCAGATTGTCCGGCTGATCGTAGGCGATACGCTCACCGGCGCGCAGGTCACGACGCATGATGAAGATCATCTGCTCCAACACGGCCTGGGGGAAGTCCCCCGCCGGCCGGCCACAGACCTCTTCCAGACGACCGGCAATCACTGCCGTGTCGCTGACCAGCGGGCAGATACGGTAGCGATAGGTGCCACCGATGGCTTCCGGCGGCAGGTCCATGAAGCGTCCGGGAATCTGCCGGAAGAAGCTCAGCGGCAGGCGGTAGGCGTTGTGACCGAGGATCGGCAGATCGTCTGGCACCTGCGCTTCGTCGTCCAGCTCCTGCAGGTTGGTAGCCAGCGGTAACAGGCGATCCAGCTGGTACTGCTGCATGTGCGGATTGCCGACCCGCACCAGGTTGGCGATCAGCTCGCCCAGCGAAGCGTGGCCGATGATCGCCGCCCGCTTGGGCAGGCCACCCCAGGCGCCGTCCGCGCCATTGAGCAGGGCCTCGATCAGCGAGGCGTTCTCGAAGCCGCCACCGGCATGCAGGTGCACCACGATCTTCAGCGGTGCCGGCAGGAAGGCACGGGCCGCACCGACGAAGGCGCCGACCTGCAGCGGCAGGTAGGTGCCACGGTCGTCCTCGATGCTGATACCCTCGATGGGCTGCTCGGCGAGCATGGCCAGCACCTCGAACACGCCGTCCGGGTTCTCGGCGAAGGCGTCACAGCCATCGACGATGTTGATCAGGATGCGCGGCGCGCCACCGTGGTCACCACGGATGTTGTCCTGCAGCCACTGGATGCTGGCCGGCAGGCTGCGCAGCACGGTGGCCAGGTCGTACTGGCCGGCCATGCCCTCCTTGCTCAGGTAGATCTCGTGCAGGGTGTTGGGCACCTGGTAGTCACGCAGCTTGAGCTGCGATGGATCGGGCACGAAGTGGCCGGCGGCATCCACCAGGCCCATGGCGGTGAAGGCAAAGCAGCCAGTCGTGTCGATCTGGTGATCGCGCAGGTACATCATGAAGTCGTCGTCGACCTCCAGCTCGTTCGGGTAGGAATAGTCGAGCGTGCCAAGGAGGATGTTCCGGAAACCGAACTCGCGCAGCTTGGGCAGGATCGCCAATTTGTCCGCCAAGGTCTGGCCAATGCGCGCACCCACCGGGTTCTCACGCAGGGAAAGGTCGATCAGATAGGGCTCGATGTGTTGCAGCCGCTCGATCTGCTCCTGGGCGGTGGCAAGCAGTTGCTGGGCGTTCTGGCGGGCGGTAAGCGATTGAGTCATGAGGCAACATCCCTGTGTTGACGAGCGGAACCGATGCTCGGTTATACACAGGCGAATTGCGCAGTGGCAATTAGCTACACCCTCGCCCGACGAACAGGCGACCTAGAAGTCCACCTTGCCGCGTCCAGCCTTGATCGCGCCGCGCTTGCTCTTGCCTTCCAGGCGGCGTTTCTTTGAACCCAAGGTGGGCTTGGTCGGACGGCGCGCCTTCTCGGTCTTGCCGGCGCTGCGGATCAGCTCGGACAGGCGCTCCAGGGCATCGGCACGGTTCTGCTCCTGGGTGCGGTACTGCTGGGCCTTGATGATCACCACGCCGCCCTCGGTAATGCGGCTGTCGCGCAGTTCCAGCAGGCGTTCCTTGTAGAACGGCGGTAGCGACGAGGCCTGGCTGTCGAAACGCAGGTGCACGGCGCTGGAAACCTTGTTGACGTTCTGCCCGCCGGCGCCTTGGGCGCGGATGGCGGTCAGCTCGACCTCGTCATCGGGCAGGTGGACGCTGTTGGAGATCACCAGCATGGGAAATGGGCGCCGCAAAGAATGGGACGCCCAGCATACCGCACCACCGCTCGAAACCCCTGAGCCGCGATGACGGCATGGGCGACAGATAGCCGCCCCGCTTCGCCCGTCAAGACTCCTGGCAGTCGCCGGAGAAGTTGATCATCCACGGCACGCCGAAGCGGTCAGTGAGCATGGCGAAGCCTTCCGCCCAGAAGGTCTTCTGCAACTCCATTTCGACCGAGCCCTGGGCCGACAGAGCCCGATACACACGCTCGGCATGGGCCATGTCGTCAGCCTGGATGGAGATATGGCAGCCCTTGATGCCCTCGTAGGGGTGGCCCGGCATGGTGTCCGAGCCCATCAATAACTGACCATCACGATTGAGGCTGGCGTGCATCGTGCGGTTGCGGTGCTCCGGCGCCACATCGTCGCAGACCGGGCTGTCGCCGAAGGTCATCACCATCAGCTCGCCGCCCAATACCTCGGCGTAGAAGCGGAAGGCGTCGGCACACTGGCCGTCGAAAATCAGGTAGGCATGAATATGCATGTGCGGCTCCTTACTCGGTGGCCATGCGGGCGCGCAGTCGGTCTTCCTGCTCGCGCAGTTCCGGGGTGAATTCCTCGCCGAAGTCCTCGGCCTCGAAAACCTGGCGAATCTCGATTTCCGAATCACCGGGCATCGGGTTCGGGCAACGCTTGACCCACTCGATGCACTCGGCCAGCGACGCCACTTCCCACAGCCAGAAGCCGGCAATCAGCTCCTTGGTCTCGGTGAAGGGTCCGTCGACCACACTGCGCTGGCTGCCGGAGAACTGCACGCGCACACCTTTGCTGCTCGGGTGCAGGCCCTCGCCGGCCTTCATCACACCGGCCGCCACCAGTTCTTCGTTGTATTGGCCCATGGCCGCCAGCAACTCCTCACTGGGCATCACGCCGGCTTCCGAATCGGCGGTGGCTTTGACTATCACCATGAAACGCATCGTCCTTCTCCTCGTCTTTGGCGGAAGCGCCGGTCGGCGCTCCAGGGTCCCCCGACATGGGGTACTGCTCTCTGGTCGAGCGGCGCCCCGGCATTTCGACAAGCCACGGTAATTTTTTTGCCGGTGCAGAGGCCGCGTGCGTCATCCGCACCGATGACACCGACGCGGTGCGCACAGCGCACCCTACGTCCACAGCTGCGCTACGGGCACCAGTGGATCTGCAACGGTGCCTGTAGAAAGGCTCGAATTGGCATATCGGTCGCCGGACCAGGCTGCAGAACCCGGTTCAGCGTAGCCAGCTTGGTCGTGTCCTGTATCGCCAGCAGCGACAGGCGTGCGGCGGTCAGCGGCGGCAGGGTCTGGGTCAACCGTTGACGGGGCTCGGTCGGTGCCTGCATCGGCAGCACGCTACGCGGGCACGTTGGACTCAGGGCCTCGACCAGCAACGGGCTTTGCGGGAACAGCGAGGCGGTGTGGCCATCATCGCCCATGCCCAGCACCAGCACATCGATGGTCGGCAGCGCGGCCAGCGACTGTTCGGCCAGGCGTGCGGCCTCCTCCAGGTTTTCCGCCGGGTGGTACAGGCCGAGCATCGTCGCCGGGGCCGCCAGCCCCTGCAGCAGGTGGCGGCGCACCAACGCCTCGTTGCTGTCGGCATGGCTTGGCGGCACCCAGCGCTCATCGGCCAGGCTCACCTGGACCTTGGCCCAGGGCAGCTCTTGGCGAGCCAGGCATTCGAAGAACGGCACCGGGCTGCGCCCGCCGGACACCACCAGCAGCGCCCGGCCCCGTTCGCTCACGGCAACGCGCAGCGCCTCGGCCACCTGCAGCGCCAGCGCCTCGGCCAGGGCCTGGCCGTCGGCATAGGCCTGCCCCTCGACACCCTCGGGCAGAATCAGATCGGCCAATGCATTCATCGCAAGGCACTCAGGCTGGCGGTGAAGGCGCTGGCGCCCTGCTCCGCCGGGCTGAAGGCGGCGCGCATGAAGGCAAACAGCTCGCGGCCGCAGCCGATCTCCGCCGGCGGCGGCGTGGCCAGCTGGCGGGCCTCCCACTCGGCCGCATCGACCAGCACCCGCAGCTCGCCGCTGCGGCCGTCGATGCGGATCGGGTCGCCGTCGCGCACCTTGGCCAACGGGCCGCCGTCGAAGGCCTCGGGGCAGATGTGGATGGCCGCCGGCACCTTGCCGGAGGCGCCGGACATGCGCCCGTCAGTGACCAGCGCCACCTTGTGCCCACGGTCCTGCAATACACCGAGGAACGGCGTGAGCTTGTGCAGCTCGGGCATGCCGTTGCAGCGCGGGCCCTGGAAACGCACCACGGCGACGAAGTCGCAATCCAGCTCGCCAGCCTGGAAGGCCTCGGCCAGCGACTGCTGGTCGTGAAACACCCGTGCCGGCGCCTCGATCACATGGCGCTCCGGCGCCACGGCGGAGAGTTTCATCACCCCGCGGCCGAGGTTGCCCTGCAGCAGGCTGAGACCGCCCTCGGCGGAGAATGGCTGCGCCACCGGGCGCAGGATGCTGGCATCCAGGCTGGCCGCAGCGCCCTCGCGCCAGACCAGGCGTTCGCCATCGAGGAACGGCTCCCGGGTGTAGCGACGCAGGCCACGGCCGACCACGGTGGCGACGTCTTCGTGCAGCAGGCCGGCATCGAGCAGTTCGCGAATCAACACGGCGGTACCGCCGGCGGCGTGGAAGTGGTTGATGTCAGCCTTGCCGTTCGGATAGACGTGGGCCAGGGTCGGCACCACTTCGGACAGCTCGGCCATATCCTGCCAGGTCAGCTGGATGCCGGCGGCCTGGGCGATAGCCGGGATATGCAGGGTGTGATTGGTCGAGCCGCCGGTGGCATGCAGCGCCACCACCGAGTTGATCAGCGCGCGCTCGTCGATGATCTCGCCGAGCGGCAGGTACTGCCCTCCCTGGCGGCTGAGGCGCACCACCTGCTGCGCCGCCTCGCGGGTCAGCGCATCGCGCAGCGGCGTGTTCGGGTTGACGAAGGAGGCGCCGGGCAAATGCAGCCCCATCACCTCCATCAGCATCTGGTTAGTGTTGGCGGTACCGTAGAAGGTGCAGGTGCCGGGGCTGTGGTAGGCGGCCATTTCCGAGGCGAGCAGCTCGTCGCGGCTGGCCTTGCCCTCGGCATAGCGCTCGCGTACCTCGGCTTTTTCCTTGTTGGACAGGCCCGAGGGCATCGGCCCGGCTGGCACGAAGACGGTCGGCAGGTGACCGAAGCGCAGTGCGCCGATCAGCAGGCCGGGGACGATCTTGTCGCACACGCCCAGGCACAGCGCAGCGTCGAACATGTTGTGCGACAGCGCCACGGCGGTGGCCATGGCGATGGTCTCGCGGCTGGCGATGCCGATCTCCATGCCCGGCTCGCCCTGGGTCACGCCATCGCACATGGCTGGCACGCCACCGGCCACCTGGCCGACCGAGCCGACTTCGTGCAGCGCCTGGCGGATTAGCGGCGGGAAGCTCTCGTAGGGCTGGTGGGCCGAAAGCATGTCGTTATAGGCAGTGACGATCGCCACGTTGGCCGCATCGGGCAGGCGCAGGGTCTGCTTGTCCACGCCGCTGCAGCCGGCCACACCGTGGGCGAAGTTGGCACACTGCAGCTTGCCGCGCTGCGGGCCCTTGTCGGCGGCTGCGGCGATCATAGCCAGGTAGCGCTGGCGGGTGGCGCGGCTACGCTCGATCAGGCGCTCGGTGACTTCGAGAACGCGGGGATGCATGGGAAAACTCCTGGTGCGTTGCAATACCGACACTGTAACGCCGCACGCGGTTGAAATCTTTCGTCGGAATTTCCCGGCTGCCGCTGAACGTGGCCGGCGATAAGTTAGCGACCTGCTTTTTTTACGGGACAACTCATGGACTCCATCACCCAGGCGGTCCTCGGCGCCAGCATCCAGGGCGCCCTGCTCGGCCGCTGGCAAGGCCGGCGCGCCCTGCTCTACGGCGCCATGCTCGGCACCCTGCCCGACCTCGACGTGATCATCGACTACGGCGACGCCGTGGCCGACATGACCTACCACCGCGGCTTCAGCCACTCGTTGCTGGTGCTCAGTCTGCTGGCCGTGGCGATTACCCTGCTGGCACGCTGGCTGCGGCCCAACCCGGCCTATTCCACGCGACGGCTGTTCTTTGCCGTGTGGCTGGCGCTGATCACCCATCCATTGCTAGACGCCTTCACCAGCTACGGGACCCAGCTGTTCTGGCCATTACAGACACCACCAGTGGCCTGGTCATCGATCTTCATCATCGACCCGCTGTACACCGTGCCGCTGTTGGTGGCGGTGATCGTCGGCCTGGTCCGTGGCCTGCGCGACCGGCCGCAGTGGTTAGCTATCTCGGCGCTGTGCCTGTCCAGCATCTACCTGGCCAGCACCCTGGCCGGCAAGTGGATGGCGGAACAACGGGTACAGGACGTGCTGGCCGAGCGCGGCATCCAGTCCGATGTGCTGTTCAGCACACCGACACCGTTCAACAGCCTACTGTGGCGCGTCACGGTGGTGGACGGCGCGGACTACCACGAGGCGCTGGTGAGTTGGTTCGACGACCGACCGCCCCGGCTCGAGCGCATTCCCCGTGGTGCCGAACTGGCCGAGGTGCTACGTGACTCGCCGCAGCACCAGCGTCTGGAATGGTTCACCCACGGTGTGCTGCGCTACGACCAGGTCGGCAACGAGCTGATCGTCACCGACCTGCGCCTGGGCATGACCGGTTTCCATCCGTTCCGTTTCATCATGGCCGAACGACGCGGGGAGCGCTGGCAGGCACTACCCTGGGTCGACCGCCTGCCGTTCAGCCGGGGTTCGGCGGAGCACATGCTGGTGCTCTGGCAACGCATCTGGAATCAGCGCCAACCAGTGGAACTGCTGGCCTGGGCCAGCGCTCTGCAAGGCAAACCCTGATACCTCTCACCCTGCTGTCTCTGAACTAGGCTTGACGAACACTCAGCCGTTGGAGACAGCAGCATGAACATCCGCCAGAAAATGATCGCCTGCGGCGCCATCAGCGTGGTCGCCGCCGCCCTGCTCGGCGGCGTCGGCTACTGGGGGCAGGTACGCCTGGCGGAGGTGCTAGCCAGCAGCGAGCTGAGCGTCAGCGCCCTGCGCAATCATCTGGAGGGCGACATGATGCACGACGCCCTGCGCGCCGACGTGCTGGCCGCCTTCTATGCCCCACCCGGCGACACTGCAGCAGCCAAGCAGGTCCGCACCGACCTGCAGGAACACAGCCAGTGGTTCCAACGCACCATGGCGGCCAACGCCGCGCTGCCGCTGAGCGAGGAGATCCGCCAGGCCATCGGCCAGTCGCAACCGGCGCTCAATGCCTACATCGCCCAGGCCGAGCGCATCGTCGGCCTGGCCTTGAGCGACCCGCAGGCGGCACGCGCCGAGATGCCTGCCTTCGAGCAGAGCTTCGGCGAGCTGGAGGAGAAGAACGAGGCACTCAGCGAGTTGATCGAACAGCACGCCGCCCAGGTGCGCAGCGACAGTGAGGTCGCCACCCAGCACGCCGCCTGGCTGCTGATTGGCGGCATCCTGCTGGTGTGCCTGCTGCTCGCCCTGCTCACCAGCCACCTGATGAAGACCGTGCTGCGCCCACTCGGCAAGACCATCGCCGTAGCCCGAGCCATTGCCCAGGGCAACCTGCGCAGCATCATCCAGATCGACAGCAACGACGAGGCCGGCCAGCTGCAGCAGTCCCTGGCCGAGATGCAGAACAACCTGCGGCAGATGATCGAGACCATCCGCCGCGAGAGCGAGCAGTTGCAGAACACCGCGCAGAACCTCAGCGGCGCCTCGCAGAGCATCGTCCACAGCGCCCGCGAGGAATCGGACAACGCCACCAGCATGGCCGCCGCCATGGAGCAGATGATCCACAACATTGCGCAGATCGCCGACCACGCGCGCAACGCCCAGGACATCTCCTCACAGTCCGAACAGCTGGCCAGCAACGGTGGCCAGGTGATCCTCGGTGTGGTCGACGGTATGAGCCGCATCGCCGAGGCGGTCAACGAGTCATCCAGCACCATCACGGCGCTGGGCCAGTCGTCCGAGGAAATCCACTCGATCATTCAGGTCATCAACAGCATCGCCGAGCAGACCAACCTGCTCGCGCTCAACGCTGCCATCGAGGCGGCGCGTGCCGGCGAGGCAGGTCGCGGCTTCGCCGTGGTCGCCGATGAGGTGCGCAACCTGGCTGCACGTACGGCGCAGTCGACCCAGGAAATCACCGGCATGATCGAGCGCATCCGTAGCAGTACCGTCCAGGCGGTGAACAGCATGCAGGCTGGGGTGACACGGGTGAACGACGGGGTCAACCTGGCACGCCAGGCTGGCGAGTCGATCAGTGAGATTCGTGGTGGCGCTCAGCGCGCCGCCGAGGTGGTGGAGGAGATTTCCCACACCATCGGCGAACAGAGCAAGGCGTCCAGCGAGGTGGCCCAGCGCGTCGAGCAGATTGCCCGCATGTCGCAGCAGAACAGCCACACGGTGGACGAGCTGGCCGCCGCCGCGCAGCGCCTGGACAGCGTGGCGCGCAGCATGCAGGGCTCGGTACTGCAGTTCCAGACCTGAGCCGACCCCGTAGCGCCGCACGCACCGAATACCGATGCGGCCTGCAAGGTGCGCCTGGCGCACCCTACAGGAAGCAGCCAGTCAGCCCTGACTGGCGACGGGCGCCGCGCCTGCTACCAGCTTGATGCGGTAGCAGACCCAGAGCAGCAACAGCCAGACCGGGATCGCGTACACCGACACCTGGATGCCTGGGATCATCAGCATCACGCCGAGGATGAACAGCACGAAGGCCAGGCACAGGTAGTTGGCGAAGGGGAACCAGAACGCCTTGAAGCTCGGCTGCACACCCTTGGCGACCATGGCCTTGCGGAACTTCAGGTGAGCCAGGCTGATCATCGCCCAGTTGATCACCAGGGAGGCCACCACCAGCGACATCAGCAGCTCCAGCGCGCTCTTCGGCGCCAGGTAGTTGACCACCACGCAGAGCAGGGTCACCGCCGCCGACAGGGCAATGGCCAGTACCGGCACGCCACGCTTATTGACTTTCATCAGCGCCTTGGGCGCGTCGCCCTGCTCGGCCAGGCCGTAGAGCATGCGGCTGTTGCAGTACACGCCGCTGTTGTAGACCGACAGTGCGGCGGTCAACACCACGAAGTTGAGTACGTGCGCCGCGGTGTCCTCGCCGATCAGCGAAAAGATCTGCACGAACGGGCTGCTGGCGTAGGCGTCGCCACCGGAGGTCAGGGTCTTCACCAGATCATCCCAGGGGTGCAGGGACAGCAGGATGGTCAGCGCGCCGATGTAGAAGATCAGGATGCGCCAGACCACCTGGTTGATCGCCTTGGGGATCACCGTCTTCGGCTGGTCGGCCTCGGCGGCGGTAATACCCACCAGCTCCAGGCCACCGAAGCTGAACATGATGATCGCCATCATCATCACCAGCCCGGACACGCCGTTGGGGAAGAAGCCGCCGTGCGTCCACAGGTTGCTGATGCTGGCCTGCTCGCCACCGGAGCCGCTGAACAACAGCCAGCCACCGAGCAGGATCATGCCGATGATCGCAACCACCTTGATGATGGCGAACCAGAACTCGGTCTCGCCGAAGGCCTTCACGTTGACCAGGTTGATCAGGTTGATCAGCACGAAGAACGCGGCCGCCGTGGCCCAGGTGGGGATTTCCGGGTACCAGTACTGCACGTACTTGCCCACGGCTGTGAGCTCGGCCATGCCCACCAGCACGTAGAGCACCCAGTAGTTCCAGCCAGAGAGGAAGCCGGCGAACGGCCCCCAGTAGCTATGGGCGAAGTGGCTGAAGGAGCCGGCAACCGGCTCCTCGACGATCATCTCGCCGAGCTGGCGCATGATCAGGAAGGCGATGAAGCCGCCGATGGCGTAACCCAGGATCATCGACGGGCCAGCGCTCTGCATCACCCCGGCGGAACCGAGGAACAGGCCGGTGCCGATGGCGCCACCGAGGGCGATCAACTGGATATGGCGGTTCTTGAGGCCACGCTTGAGCGGGCCGGTGTGCAGCGGCTCGGACATCAGCGAGCGCTCCAGGTCAGGCGGAAAGAAAGGCGGGGCATGAGGCACCTGTCTGTCGAAGTACGCCGCCGGACTCGTGATCCGGCGACAGGGGTATGGGCGATTGGCCGTGGCCCGCAAGCCAGGGAGGCCGGGGCGCGGCGAGTATACACCCGCACGGCGCGACTCCGGCAGGCGCTGCGCTTAGCGGCCCAGGCGCTCCCGCGCCATCTGATCGGCAATGGCCGAGGTGGTCGCGCCTTCGGCCTTGGCGCGCTGGAATATCTCGTCCAGGGTCGCTTCGATGCCCTCGATGTGCGCCTTCAGCTGCTCGGCGCTACCACCGGTGCGCTCGTAGCACACGTCGATGATGCCGCCGGCGTTGATCGCGTAGTCCGGCGCGTACAGGCAGTCGCGACGGCGCAGCTGCTCGGCCAGCTCCGGGCTGGCCAGCTGGTTGTTGGCGGCGCCGGCGATGATCGGCGCACGCAGCGCCTCCAGGGTCTGCGGGTTGATGATGGCGCCCAGGGCGCAGGGGGCGAAGACGTCCACGTCGAGGCCGAAGATCTCCTGCTGACCCACGGCGCGGGCGCCCAGCTGCTCCACGGCGCGACGCTGGTTGGCTTCATGGATATCGGTCACCCACAGCTCGGCGCCGGCGTCCTTGAGGTGCTTGGCAAGGCCGAAGCCGACCTGACCAACGCCCTGGATGGCCACCTTGAGGCCGTTGAGATCGTTGCGACCGAGGCGATGGCGCACCGCCGAGCGAATGCCGACGAACACGCCATAGGCGGTAGCCGGCGACGGATCGCCGTCACGGGTGCCGCCGCCAAAGGCCTCGCGCTGGCCGGCACCCGCTACGTGGCGGGTGCGCTCGGCCATGATCTGCATCTCGGCCACGCCAGTGCCGGAGTCGGCGGCGGTGATGTAGCGCCCGCCGAGGCTGTCGACGAAGTCGCCCATGGCCTGGAACAGCGCCTCGCTCTTGCCGGTGCGCGGGTCGCCGATGATCACCGCCTTGCCGCCGCCCAGCGGCAGGCGCGCCAGGGCGGATTTATAGGTCATGCCGCGGGACAGGCGCAGCACGTCGCGCAGGGCCTCCTCGTCGCTGGCGTAGTTCCACATGCGGCAACCGCCCAGGGCCGGGCCCAGGGTGGTGTCGTGCACGGCGATGATGGCCTTGAGGCCGCTGGCCTGGTCGTGGCCAAAGACCACCTGCTCGTGGTGGTCGAAGTCGATATGGGTAAAGACGGGCATGGGAATTCCTTGAATCTGGGTCGAAAAAAGCCGCCCTCTCCCATCAGGGAGAGAGAGGGCGGCAATGGGGTGACAGGGTTAGGCGGCCGGCGAGAACAGCTGGACGGCGGAGATCTCGCTGAGCAGCAGGCGGGCCTTGAGTTGCTCGGCCTGCTCGCGGGTCTTGGCCAGGGCCTTGTCCTTGACGTGGCCATAGCCGCGGATCTGCTCCGGCAGCTCGGCCAGGGCCACCGCAGTGCGGTAGTTGTCCGGGCGTTGCTCCTTGAGCAGCAGCTCCACCAGCTCCTCGTACTCGCCGATCAGCTCACGCTCGACCTTGCGCTCGGCGCTGTGGCCGAAGGGGTCGAGCAGGCTGCCACGGAGGAACTTGAAGCGCGCCAGCACGGCGAAGGCCTTGAGCATCCAGGGGCCGAAGGTGCGCTTGATCGGCGCGCCGGTGCGCGAGTCAGGCTTGGCCAGCCAGCTCGGCGCCAGGTGGAACTGCAGGCGGAAGTCACCTTCGAACTGCGCTTCCAGGCGCTGGCGGAAAGCCGGCTCGCTGTACAGCCGAGCCACTTCGTACTCGTCCTTGTAGGCCAGCAGCTTGAAGTAGTAGCGCGCCACGGCGCGGCTCAGGGCCTGATCGGCACCGCTGTCGGCCTGGCGCACACGGGTCACCAGGTCCAGGTAGCGCTGGGCGTAGGCGGCGTCCTGATAGGCGGTGAGACGGGCCATGCGGTCGGTGACAATCTCCTCGAAACTCTCGCAACGTGGCGCCTCGGGGTTCTTCGGCTTGGCCAGCTGCTCCACGGCGGACAGGTCATGGCCGGCGCGGCGCCCCCAGAGGAAGGCCTGCTGGTTGAGCTTGATCGACACGCCGTTGAGCTCGATGGCCTTGTCGATAGCCTCGGCGGACACCGGCACCAGGCCCTTCTGGTACGCATAGCCGAGCATGAACAGGTTGCTGGCGATGGTATCGCCGAGCAGCGCGGTAGCCAGGCGGGTAGCGTCGACGAAATGAGTTTTGCTCTCGCCCACCGCCTCTACCAATGCCTCGTGCATGGCCGCGCCGGGCACCTGGGCGTCCGGATTGCGGGTGAACTCGGCAGTGGCCGCCTCGTGGCTGTTGACCACGGCGTTGGCGATCTTGTCGTTGAGCTTGGCCAGGGATTCCTCGCCAGCCGCCACCACCAGGTCGCAGGCCAGCAGCAGGTCGGTCTCGCCGGCGGCGATGCGCACGGCGTAGATATCGTCCTGCTTGGCGGCGATGCGGATGTGGCTGATCACCGGGCCGAACTTCTGCGCCAGGCCAGCCTGGTCGAGCACGGTGCAGCCCTTGCCTTCCAGGTGCGCGGCCATGCCCAGCAGCGCGCCGACGGTGGTCACGCCGCTGCCGCCGACACCCGGCAGGAGGATGTTCCAGGGCCGTGAAAGATCCGGCTGGCGCGGCTCCGGCAAGGCCACGAACAGCGCCTTGGCACCCAGCGCCTCAGGCTTGCGCAGGCCGCCGCCGTGCACGGTGACGAAGCTCGGGCAGAAGCCTTCGACGCAGGAGAAGTCCTTGTTGCAGGCGTTCTGGTCGATCTCGCGCTTGCGCCCCAGCTCGGTCTCCAGCGGCAGCACGGAGAGGCAGTTGGACTTCACGCTGCAGTCGCCACAGCCCTCGCACACAGCCGGGTTGATGTAAGCACGCTTCTGCGGATCAACCAGCTTGCCGCGTTTACGGCGGCGACGCTTCTCGGTGGCGCAGGTCTGGTCGTAAAGGATCACCGAAGTGCCCTTGACCTCGCGCAGCTCGCGCTGCACGGCATCCAGTTCACGACGATGGTGGAAGGTGACGATCGGGGCAAAGGTGGCGCGGGTCGGGTACTTGTCCGGCTCGTCCGAGACCAGGGCGATGCGTTTCACGCCCTCGGCGAACACCTGCTGGCTGAGCTGGTCGATGCGCAGCTCGCCGTCGATCGGCTGGCCGCCAGTCATGGCCACCGCATCGTTGTAGAGGATTTTGTAGGTGATGTTGACACCTGAGGCGACCGCCGCCCGCAGGGCCAGCTGGCCGGAGTGGAAGTAGGTGCCGTCGCCGAGGTTCTGGAACACGTGCTGGGTTTCGGTGAACGGCGCCTGGCCGATCCAGGTAGCGCCCTCGCCACCCATCTGGGTGAAGGTATCGGTATGCCGGTCCATCCATTGGGTCATGTAGTGGCAGCCGATGCCGCCCAGGGCGCGGCTGCCTTCCGGCAGCTGGGTGGAACTGTTGTGCGGGCAACCGGAGCAGAAGTGCGGGGTGCGCTTGGTGTCGTGCTTCGGTGCGGCCAGCGCGGCTTCCTTGGCGGCGAGGAAGGCCAGGCGCTCGTCAATGGTGGCGCTGGTGTAGATCGGCGCCAGGCGCTTGGCGATCACCCGGGCGATCATCGCCGGAGTCAGCTCGGCCAGGTTCGGCAGCAGCGAGTTGCCCTCCTCGTCGAATTCACCAACTACACGTGGGCGCTTGCCGACCGGCCAGTTGTACAGCTGGCCGGTGAGCTGGTCTTCGATGATGCTGCGCTTCTCCTCGACCACCAGGATCTCGTCCAGGCCTTCGGCGAACTGATGCACCGATACCGGCTCCAGCGGCCAGCTCATGCCAATCTTCAGCACACGCAGGCCGACCTTGGCGCACAGCTCGTCGTCCAGGCCCAGGTCGTTCAGCGCCTGGCGCACGTCCAGATAGGACTTGCCGGTGGTGATGATGCCGAGACGCGGGTTGGGCGAGTCGAGCTTGATCTGGTCGAGGTGGTTGGCCAGAGCGAAGGCCCGGGCGGCGTAGATCTTGTACTGGTTGAGGCGCTTTTCCTGGGCCAGGGGCGGGTCCGGCCAGCGGATGTGCACGCCGTCTTCCGGCAGCTGGAAGTCGGTCGGCAAATTGATCTTCACGCGCAGCGGATCAACCTCCACCACGGCCGAGGAATCGACGTTCTCGGCGATGGTCTTCAGCGCCACCCAGCAGCCGCTGTAGCGCGACAGCTCCCAGCCGATGATGCCGTAGTCGAGGATCTCCTGGACGTTGGCCGGGTTCAGTACCGGCATCGACGCAGCAATGAAGGCATGCTCGCTCTGGTGCGCGATGGTTGAAGACTTGCAGCCATGGTCGTCGCCGGCCAGCACCAGCACGCCGCCCTTCTCGGCCACGCCGGCCGAGTTGCCGTGTTTGAAGACGTCGCCGCAACGGTCCACGCCCGGGCCTTTGCCGTACCACATGGCGAACACACCGTCATAGCGTGCACCGGGGAACAGGTTGGCCTGCTGGCTGCCCCACACGGCGGTGGCGCCCAGCTCTTCGTTGACGCCGGGCTGGAAGTGAATGTGGTTTTCCTGGAGGAACTGCTTGGCCTCCCACAGGCTCTTGTCCAGGTTGCCCAGGGGTGAACCCCGGTACCCGGAAATGAAGCAGGCGGTATTCAGGCCGAAGGCGGCATCACGCTGTTTCTGCAGCATGGGCAGGCGGGTCAGGGCCTGGGTGCCGGTGAGGTAAAGCTGACCTGTGGCTACACGGTACTTGTCGTCCAGGCGGATTTCGGCCAGAGACATGGTGCGCTCCTTTTATTGTTGTGGTGAGCGGCGCGACTTCTCTTGGAGGTCGCCATTAGCCCAGCCGCGGGATCGCCGCAGCAGGACGCATGGCCAAAACTATGACCGAGGGGTTCTGGGATTTTCTTTCTTTTTTCGGGCTACCAGCGGGATACTGCGCATGAGTTATCCCTTCATGACCAATAAAGAGAAAAAATCATGCAGGAAAATCTGAGCTCCATTGACCGCCGCATTCTTCGCCTGCTGCAACACAACGCCGACCTCTCCGCTGCCGAAATCGCCGAGAAGGTGGAGTTGTCGCAATCACCCTGCTGGCGACGCATCCACCGCATGCAGGAAGAAGGGCTGATCGAGCGCAAGGTCGCCCTGCTCAACCCGAAGAAGCTCGGCCTGGGCATCACCGTATTCGTCGACATCAAGCTATCGGCCCACGGCCGCAGCAACCTGGAAGAGTTCGAGCAAGCAGTGGTCGGCTACCCGCAGGTGCTGGAGTGCCACACCATGGCCGGCGGCTCGGACTACCTGCTCAAGGTGGTGGCCAAGGACATCGCCGACTACGAACGCTTCCTGCGCGATCATCTACTGCAACGCCCGCATGTGCACGAGGCGCACTCGCATATCGCGATGAGCGAGGTGAAGAGGACTACGGAGTTGCCGTTGGATTGAGAATGCCCCCTTCGGCGGAGGACGGAGCCGAGCGTTTGGGACATGCGAGATGACTGCTATCAACCAATACGCTCATCTAGCGCCTACGAGCTCAGGAAATTCAAAGCGAACTTGGCCTGAATCTGCTGCCTATCACTGCTGGATACGAACTCCGGTCGCATCGTGCTTACGCTTAAGATCTAGATCGATCTCTGCAACGAACTTATCTGGTTTCCCGGCTAGCGTTTGTCCTGTCAACTGATGCACGGCAACTACTGTTTCTGCCCGAATAGCTTGGTTGCTGACAAGTTGAACGGTCAGCACCAGATTTGACAGGTTGAGAAAGTCTTCCAGTAGCTTGAACTGAGACTCAAGCTCTCTCTCAATGCCCTTGATAGCAGCCACACTGTTAAATGTGGTCTCAGCATGGTCGATCTCTGCACTAGTTAGGTGCCCCTTAACGGGGATGAGTTCGAGCTGCTTACGGAAGTCAGAGATCTGCCCCGCATACTCCTGCGCCCCAAGCTGAAGCCATATGCCCAAGCCCTGGAGCTTGCCGTAGGAACTTGGGTACCAAGCCCTTTCTGTGACCTTTCTGCCGTTCTCGTCGACGCCTACCTTGGTTGTCTGGTACTCCCAGATCACCTCTAGACTGTTGCTCTTCCAGCGCTCGACCAGTTTGTGCCAGATTTGCCGAGGGAGAGCGCTCTCTACCTCATACACTCGAGCTTGCAGTTCCCTGTGCCGCATGTGCACAGCCTTACCCTGCTCAATGAAAGCCTGCCTTTGCTCGAGCAGGGCCTCTACCTTACGACGGCGGCTGGCTTGCCTCTCGGAGGCGTCAAGCATCTTGAAGCTTGCTCTGAGCGATTCGTCATCCAAGCTAAGGTGCTTATGGGCACAACAGTGGCCAATCAGAACCACTGCACCATCTTTGCAGGCAACGATGTAGCCTTTCTGGTGCTGCTGGGAGCACCGCTTGCCATGCTTTTCATACTGACAGCTGACCTCAGGCTGATAGAGGTTGTAAGGCCACACGCCACGGCTGAAATTCTCTTTGTTCAGTAGCAGATCCAAAGCGATGTCAAAGCGTCCTTGAATGTCGGAAAAGGTCTTGAACTCCGAAAAGTCTGTCAGTGACATCATCAATTACTCCTAGATTGCAATCGGGCTAGAGATGGGAGCGGCACGAAATACTGTATATAAATACAGATAAATAGGAAAAAGGGATAGGTTTATCCCAAGCCACTGTGCTGAACGAGCCATCCCCTTTCGCCCTTACGGCGAGTCACTTTCTCTTGTTTGGCCAAGAGAAAGTAACCAAAGAGAAGGCCACCCCCGGCATCCGGCCCCGCCTGCGGCGGGGTTCCCTCCTCCGGTGCTGCTCCGGGGGCCGGCTTACAAGGGCCGTCCTGGCCCTTTAAGCCTCTCGCCGCATCCATGCGGCTCGTCCCCCTGAGCAACACCTCCACTCGACCTACTGACGGGGATCGGTTCCGAGTTGCTTGATGGTTCTTTTAAGCGCTGCGCGCCCGCCCGGAGTTAGCAGGAGTCGCTTTCGTAGGGTGGTCTCGCCGCAGGCAGCCCACCACACCGGAACGGTGTACTGCCCTTCGGGCGAGTAGCACCCTACAGAAGCGACACCGCGTCCCCAGGCAACTCCCCGCCCCTTCAGGAGGGTGAGCGGAATCGTTGTGGAAGGGGTTGAGCGGCATGGATGCCGCGAGAGGCGCGATGGGCCAAGGATGGCCCTTCGCGCCGTGCCCCTGGAACGGCGATGGAGCGAACAAACCCGGAGCGAAGCGCAGGGCCGGATGCAGGGGCAAGCGTTTTTGCTTACTTTTTCCGCGACTGGAAAAAGTGAGCCGCCCAGCAGGGCGGAACCAATGCAACATCAAAATGCGGAAACGAGCAGCGGCATGGAAGCGCCACACCACAGCTCAGGAGCTAAAGCGCCCTCTCCCTAACCCTCTCCCGTAAACGGGAGAGGGGACAAGAGCTAGAACACTGCATCTGGCTGAACTTCGGGGGCAGCGGCCTTGAAGGCGTCCAGCGTCTGGCAACGATCTTCCATCTCTAGCAGACGAGGGAATGCCTCCAGCGAGCAGGCAAACCGCCGAGCGTTATACAGCTGTGGAATCACGCAGGCCTCCAGATAGCCCGGCCGGTTGCCCAGAGACAGCCCACCCTTGAGCCCACCCAGCCCCTGCTCCACCGCCGCCAGGCCCTTCTCCACCCAATGGCGATACCAGGCGTTCTTCGCCTCATCGTCGACACCCAGCTCACCGCTGAGGTACTGCAGCACCCGCAGGTTGTTCAGCGGGTGGATATCGCAGGCGATATGCAGGGCGAGCGCCCGCACCTGGGCGCGATGGGCCGGATCGCCAGGCAACAACGCCGGCACCGGGAAAACCTCGTCGAGGTATTCGAGGATGGCCAGCGACTGGGCAATGCGCGCCCCGCCGTTGGCGTCGTCCACCAGCAGCGGCACCAGTTCCTGCGGGTTCAGCTCACAGTACTTGGCCGCGTGCTGCTGGCCGCCGTCCTTGACCAGGTGCACCGACTCCTGGCGGTAGGCCAGACCCTTGAGGCCCAAGGCGATGCGCACCCGGTAGGCGGCGCTGGAGCGCCAGTAGCCGTAGAGCGTCAGCTCACTGCTCATAGCGCTCCACCGCCTGGTCGATGGCGCCGAAGATGCTCTGGCCGGCGGCGTCGAACATCTCGATGCGCACCCGGTCACCGAACTTGAGGAAGGGCGTCTTGGCCTCGCCCTGCTCGATGATCTCCAGCATGCGTTTCTCGGCCAGGCAGCTGGAGCCGGCGCTGCGATCATAGTTGGACACGGTGCCGGAGCCGATGATGGTGCCGGCGCCCAGCGGGCGGGTCTTGGCCGCGTGGGCCACCAGGGTCGGGAAGTTGAAGGTCATGTCCGTGCCGGCATCCGGCTGGCCGAACAGCACGCCGTTGATGTGCGAGACCAGCGGCCGGTGCACCTTGCCGTCCTTCCAAGCCTCGCCCAGTTCATCCGGCGTCACCGCCACCGGCGAGAAGCTCGACGATGGTTTGCTCTGGTAGAAGCCGAAGCCCTTGGCCAGCTCGCCGGGGATCAGGTTGCGCAACGACACGTCGTTGACCAGCATCAGCAGCTGGATGCGTTCGGCCGCCTGGGCCGCCGTGGCGCCCATCGGCACATCGTGGGTGATCACCGCGATCTCCGCTTCCAGATCAATACCCCAGGCCTCGTCAGCCATCTGGATCGGTGCGTGTGGCGGGATGAAGCTGTCGGCGCCACCCTGGTACATCAGCGGGTCGTGCCAGAAGGATTCCGGCATCTCCGCGCCACGGGCCTTGCGCACCAGCTCGACGTGGTTGACGTAGGCGCTACCGTCGGCCCAGTGGTAGGCGCGCGGCAGCGGGCTGTGGCAATCGGCTTGATCGAAAAAGAAGGCCTCGTCGATCAGCCCATCGTTGAGGCGCTGATAGACCGACTCCAGCAGCGGGCGCTTGACCTCCCAGTCGTCCAGCGCTGCCTGCAGGGTGGCGGCGATCTGCGGCACCTTCACGGCGCGGGCCAGATCGCGGGAGACGACCACCAGTTCGCCATCGCGGCCCAGGTTCAGTGATGAGAGTTTCATGCTTCAGCCTCGTTAGGCGCGCTATGCGCACCAGAGAATTCGTTGATCGGGTGCAGGCGGCCAAACGGCCCGCGCACCTCTACTTCAACCCCGGCGCACGCCAGGAGTTCACGTATTCGGGGACGTCCACCGCGGCGGCGGCCTCGGCCACCTCCAGCGCGCGGCGGGTGTCGATCATCACCGCCACTTCCTCGGCGAAGGTGGCCGGGTCTTTTTGCGCCTTCTTCAGTGCCTTGGGATGCGGGCCGTGGGGGAAGCCGCAGGGGTGCAGCGTCACCATCCCAGCCTCGATGTTGTCGCGGCTGAAGAAGTTACCCCGGTGGTAGAACAGCACCTCGTCGTAGTCGTCGTTGTTGTGGAAGAACGGCACCTTGAGCGCGCCGGGGTCGCTCTCGACCGGACGCGGGGTGAAGGTGCAGACCACGAAGCCGTTGGCGACGAAGGTGGTGTGCGCCGATGGCGGCAGGTGGTAGCGGTGGCTCATCAGCGGGCGGATGTCGCGCCAGTTCAGACGCACCACGGTGTTGTCGCCATGCCAGCCCAGCGCATCCAGCGGGTTGAACGGATAAGTGACGGTGCTGATCTGGTTGCGCCGCTTGATCCTGATCTGCCAGCTGCGCTCGTCCTGCTGGGCCTTGAAGGCGTCATCAATGCGCGGATGGTCGAGCACCGCCGGGTCGAAGATCGCCTGCGGGCCGAGCAGGCCCTTGTCCGGTAGCTGATAGGCGCCGTCGCAGTTCTCGATCAGCAGGAAGTGGCTGGGCGCGCTCGGCTCGATACGCCAGGCGGTGCCACGCGGGATCAGCAGGTAGTCGCCGTCGCGGTATTCCAGATGGCCGAAGTCGCAATAGAAGTGCCCGGCGCCGTCGTGCACGAACAGCAGCTCGTCACCGTCGCTGTTGCGCACCAGATGGCGCATGGCGCCGTGGGTCTTCCACACGCGCAGCTTCACGTCGGCATTGTGCAGGGTCAGCGGCGCCTCCAGCGGGCAGTCGCGCTCGCTGGATATCTTGTTGAAGTTGAAGGCGTGCGGGCGCAGCGGCCCTTCCCAGTCGACCCAGCCGGTCGGCGGGTGCTTGTGGTGCAGGTGGGTCACCGGGCCGAAGAAGCCCTCGCGGCCCATCTCCCGCTCGTAGGTGCCTTCGGGAAAGTCGCAGTGGGCCTGGCGCGAGTGCTCGCCCTCGCGCAGGGGGAAGCTGATCCATTTGCGGCTCATCGCGGAGCTCCTGTCATGTATCGAGTTTCGTAGCGAGCGCAGGCCTGGCTGGGCGCCGCTTCGCGAAGGTGCGCAGTTGACATGCCGGTCAACGAGCAACCTGAGCGGAGCCGCAACACCGCCAGGGCAAGCGCAGTAGAAAATCGGTACATGACTACTCCTCGGAGATCACGCCACGACGCAACTGGTCCTCTTCGATCGATTCGAACAGCGCCTTGAAGTTGCCCTCGCCGAAGCCCTGGTTGCCCTTGCGCTGGATGATCTCGAAGAAGATCGGGCCGATCACCGTGTTAGTGAAGATCTGCAGCAGGATGCCGTCATCACCCGGAGCACCATCGATCAGGATGTTCAGGTCGCGCAGGGTAGCGGTGGGCTCGCCGTGGCCGGCGACGCGGCTGTCGACCTTCTCGTAGTAGGTGTCCGGCGTGGTCATGAAGTCCACGCCATTGGCGCGCAAGCGGCGCACCGTCTCGTAGATATCGTCGGTGCTCATGGCGATGTGCTGGATGCCCTCGCCGTGGTACTCGCGGATGAATTCCTCGATCTGCGACTTGTCATCGGCCGATTCGTTGATCGGGATGCGGATCTTGCCGCAGGGCGCGGTCATGGCGCGGGAGAACAGGCCGGTGAGCTTGCCCTCGATGTCGAAGTAGCGGATCTCGCGGAAGTTGGCAATGCGCTCGTAGAAGCCAGACCAGACGTCCATCTGCCCGCGTTTGACGTTGTGGGTTAGGTGGTCGATCTGCTGCAGGCCAACGGCGTTGTCGCCCGGCTTGCGGCCTTCGAGGTATTCGAAGTCGACGTCGTAGATGGTCTTGTCGCCGTAGCGATCCACCAGATACAGCAGCGAGCCGCCAATGCCTTCCACGCAGGGGATGTTCAGCTCGCCGAAGTTGGCATGGCTGCCGACCAAGGTCGCGCCCTGCTCTTCCACGTAGGCGGCGGCCTGGGCGGCGTTCTTCACGCGGAAGGCCATGGCGCAGGCGCTGGGGCCGTGCTTTTCGCCGAAGACGCGCACGTGGCCGCTGGGGCTGCCGTTGAGCACGAAGTTGATGTCGTTCTGCTGGAACAGCCAGACCTGCTTGGAGCGGTGCTTGGCCGTTTCGGTGAAGCCCATGGCGCTGAACAGCTGACGCAGCTGCTCGATGCCCTCGGCGGTGGGTGCAGTGAATTCGACGAACTCGAAGCCGTCGGTGCCTATGGGGTTGTGCTGCTCGATCTTGGCCACGGCGTTCATCCGGCCTCCATGATTGTTGTTGTGGGCAGTCGCCCGCCTTTGCGGCGGTGCGGATGGATGCCCTCATCACAACTTCTGCGCAGCCGCCCCGCAAGGCGGAGGTAGGCCCGCCACCTCTCGACGAGGCAGCCTCTCCGGCAAGATTTCCTTACAGCTGACTCCACCCAAGATATCTACGCGAGATCACCAGACAACTCGTAAATATTTTCTGCCAGGGTGGTTCATCCGGCTGCCACATTCGGTAGAGGCCTGCCCGTCATCAGAAGTTCGCCCAGCGGCTGCGGCTTGCCGATGTGGTAGCCCTGAGCGAAATCGATACCCATCGTGCGGAGCACGGACAGGATCTCGGCGCTCTCGACGAATTCGGCAATCGTCCTCTTGCCCATGACATGGCCGATCTGGTTGATCATCTCCACCATCGCGCAGTCGATGGGGTCGCTCAGCAGGTCGGCCACGAAGCTTCCGTCGATCTTCAGGAAATCCACCGGCAGGTGGCGCAGGTACATGAAGGACGACATGCCCGCACAGAAGTCGTCCAGCGAGAAGCGGCAGCCGAGGGCCTTAAGCTCATTGATGAAGTGGGTGGCGTCCACCAGGTTGGCGATAGCGGCAGTCTCGGTAATTTCGAAGCAGACGTTCTGCGGGTCCACGGGCTGATCAGCCAGGCGTTCGCGAATGAAGGCCAGGAACTCGTGGTCACCAATGCTCGCCCCCGACAGATTGATGGCGCAGCACAACTGTGGCTCCTGCGGATACTCGGAGGCGAAGCGCGACATGGCTTCCAGCGTGCTGGCCACCACCCAACGGTCTATCTGCGGCATCAGGCCATAGCGTTCTGCCGCGGGGATGAACAGCGCCGGGCTGACCAGTTCGCCCTGCTCATCCTGCATGCGCAGAAGTATCTCCAGATGCCCTCCGCTCTCTTCACCCTGCAACGACACTATCGGCTGGCCGAACAGGCGGAAGCGCTGCTCGGCCAGTGCCGAGTGAATGCGTTGCACCCAGCCCATTTCCCCGACCTTGCGGGACAACTCGGAGTCATCCGGCTGGGACGCATGCACCCGGTTGCGCCCCCGCTCCTTGGCCGCATAGCAGGCCATGTCCGCGGTGCGCAGCAGCTCCGCCAGGCTTGCCTGACCCGGTGGCACCTGCACTAGGCCGATGCTCGCGCTGATAGAAAACAGCCGACCACCCCAAGCGAAGCGCAGGTCCTGCACGGACTGGCGCAACGACTCGGCCACCCGCAGAGCCGCCTCCGGCGGGCAGTTCTCCAGAATCACACCGAACTCGTCTCCCCCCAGGCGCGCCAGGGTGTCGCCTTCGCGCAGGTTCTGCTGCAGTGCCTCGCAGACCTGGCGCAACAGCTCATCTCCGGCGGCGTGACCGCAGGTGTCGTTGACCAGCTTGAACTGGTCCAGATCGATGAACATCAGCGCGTGGCGTCCGGGCTGGCGGAGCATCCGCGCCAGCAGCTGAGCCATGCGGTATTCGAACTCACGGCGGTTGGCGAGACCGGTGAGCGCATCATGGCTGGCCTGCCAGGACAGGCTGGCGACGAACTGGCGCTCGCGGGTCATGTCGTGCAACACCATCACCACGCCACTGACCAGGCCACGGTCGCGAATGGGCGCGCCCACCAGGTTGATCGCCACCTTGCTGCCATCCGGACGCACCATCAGTTTGGCGAAATCCCCGGCCTCGGCCGGTTCGCCCGCCAGGATGCGCTGCAACGGCGTCTGCTCTTGGGAGAGAGCCTCTTCGTCGACGATGGAGAACAGCCGTTCGAACGGCGTGCCCTCCGCCTGCCCTGCGGCGCAGCCGGTGAGCTGCTCGGCCGCGGCGTTCATGTAGGCGATGCGACCGTCACGGTCGAGACTGATCACCGCGTCGCCAATGGAAGCCAGAATGGTCTGAGCCCGCTGTTTGACCGCCTCCAGGGCACGGTCGGCCTCCTCCCTCTGGATCAGAAGGCGGCGGGTACGCAGCAATGCCAGGCTGATCAACAGTGCACCGGTCAACAGATTGCCCAGTACCAGCCACAACACTACCGCGCGTGATGCCTCGCCGAGTATCTGGGAGAAAGCCTCGGCGGCCGGCGTGGCGCCACGGTTGATCGCCTCGATGCGGACGCGCCAGCCACCCACCTGCGCTTCGGTAGGCTGGCTGCGCTCGCGTACTTCCACGACCTCGTCGGCCAGCGCGGTGAGTTGGAACACATACTGGTCACCCACCTTCCACTGGTCGATGGCCCGGCTCAGATAGCTGATGTCACGGAAATAGAGGAACAGCCAGGTCATCACCGCCACATCGTCGGGGTGATTCTTGCCTTGCAGGATGCCGGCGCGCGCCGCTGCCAGATCAGGTTCGGCACGATCCAGCGCCATGCGGAAGGCATGATCACCAAGCGGAACGGCAATGGCCTCGCGATAGCCGGCCAGATAACCCGCCTCCCCCGTGCGCGCGTACAACCCCAGGTAATAGATGCCGTCCTTGAGGCCCTTGGACCACAGGCTCTCGCCGGCGACGTAGCCGCGCACGGCAGAATGCAGGTAGAGGCTGCCGCAGGCCAGCAGCGCCTGCACCACGACCACCACCACGAACGGCCATACCAGGCGCAGCAATCTGGCGCGGATATGCGTCTCAGGCGTGCTCATCTCCTCAAGCATCTGAACCTTGTCTCCATGGATACGCCAAGCGGGCGCGACGAACCCGCGTCAGGAAATGACGCTTACTCCATCAGGTATAGTTCGCCATGAAGCAAATGTCGGAAACGCCGGCCATCGACACCTAGACGGCAACCCAGGTGGAGATACCCAGGGGGCCTTACTGCGGAGTTGGCTGGCCGCTGTTCGTGCATCTTGAGCGGCCATGCCCCGGCGACAGCCAGGCAGCGGTACAGCAACTCGACGCTCAGCCTGGAGCTCAACGGCGGCGGAACAATGGGCGAGGTTCGATCACCGAGCGGCCATACAGCACGCTCATACCGGCCAGGCCCTTGAGTGCATCCTCAGCGGACTTGTCGGCGCGTACGGCAAAGGCGTCGAAGCCGCATTGGCGCATGTGACTGAGCTGGTCACGCAGCACATCGCCTACTGCACGCAATTCGCCAACCCAGCCCAGGCGCGTGCGCACTACGTAGGCCTGGCTGTAGCCGCGACCATCGCGGAAGCTGGGGAAGTCCACGGCAATCAGCGGCAGATTCGGCAGCAGTTCGGCGAGGGCTTCCGCGTCGTCGTCCGGCGCCAGCCACAGGCCATGTGCCGGGTCGCGCTGCTGCAGCCACTGCGCCAGCGGCAGGATCAGCGGCGCGCCTTCGGGTGCAGGCTCATCGTTACGCAGCAGGTGCCAGGGATCGTTGTCGACGATGTGAGCCTGGCCGTCAAGCAAGCGGATCAGGTTGTTCATGCCGGTTGCTCCTGGGCGCGGTAGACGCGCTGCTTGAACGGCTCCAGGCCGATGCGCGCGCAGGTATCCGCAAAGGGCTCGCCCTCGCCGCGCTGCTGCAGGTAGGTCTCGATGATCCGTTCGATCACTGCGGGCACTTCGTCGGCGCCGAACGACGGGCCGATCACCTTGCCCAGCGCAGCGCCGTGGCCCTGCGCGCCGCCGAGGGTGATCTGGTACCACTCGCTGCCGTTCTTATCCACGCCGAGGATGCCGATATTGCCGATGTGGTGATGGCCGCAGGCGTTCATGCAGCCGGAAATGTTCAGGCTCAGCTCGCCGATGTCGTGCAGGTAGTCGAGGTCCTCAAAACGCTGCTGGATGCCCTGGGCAATAGGGATCGACTTGGCGTTGGCCAGCGAACAGTAGTCGCCGCCTGGGCAGGCGATGATGTCACTGAGCAGACCGATGTTCGGCGTCGCCAGGCCAGCCTCACTCGCCAATTGCCAAAGGCGGTACAGGTCGGCCTGGCGCACGTCCGGCAGGACCAGATTCTGCTCGTGAGCGACGCGTATCTCACCGAAGCCGAACGCCTCGGCCCAGTCGGCCACCGCCACCATCTGCGCAGAGGTAACGTCGCCCGGCGGCAAGGCTGCACCCGGCTTGGTCGACAGCACCACGCTGGCGTAGCCCGAGACCTTGTGCGGATGCACGTTGCGCGACAGCCAGCGCTCGAAGGCCGGATCGTGCAGCACCGCATCGGGATAGATGACGCCCTCCTCCAGCATCGCGTACTGCGGCGGCTGGAAGTACGTGGCCACGCGCTGGTATTCCTCGACGGTCAGCTCGGCCGGGCCGTCCTTGATCTGCAGCCACTCCGCTTCCACCTCGCGGGCAAAGGCCTCGATGCCCAGCGCCTTGACCAGGATCTTGATCCGCGCCTTGTACTTGTTGTCGCGCCGGCCGTGGCGGTTGTACACGCGCAGGATGGCTTCGACGTAACTGAGCAGGTGGCGCCACGGCAAGCCGTCGCGGATCCGCACACCGATGATCGGCGTACGCCCCAGGCCACCGCCAACCAATACGCGCAGCAGCAGTTCGCCGTCGGCATCGCGGTACACCTGCAGGCCGATGTCGTGCACCTGCACCGCCGCACGGTCCTCGCCAGCGGCACACAGGGCGATCTTGAACTTGCGCGGCAGGAACAGGAATTCCGGGTTGACCGTTGACCACTGGCGGAGGATTTCCGCCAGCGGGCGCGGGTCGAGCAGCTCGTCAGCGGCAACCCCGGCGAAAGCCTCGGTGGTGACGTTGCGCACGCAGTTGCCGGAGGTCTGGATGGCATGCATCTCCACCGCCGCCAGCTGTTCGAGGATGTCCGGCACCTGGGCCAGGTCGATCCAGTTGAACTGGATGTTCTGCCGCGTGGTGAGGTGACCGTAGCCACGGTCATGCACGCGGGCGATGTGCGCCAGGGTGCGCAACTGTCTGGACGACAGCGTGCCGTAAGGAATCGCCACCCGCAGCATGTAGGCATGCTTCTGCAGATACAGGCCGTTCTGCAGGCGCAGCGGCAGGAACTCTTCTTCGCTCAGCTCGCCGCTGATGCGCCGCTCGACCTGGTCGCGAAACTGGGCGACCCGTTCGCGCACCAGCGCGTGGTCGTATTCATCGTAGTGGTACATGGCGCGCCCTCCCGCGGCGGAATGCTGCGCACTATGGGCAAGGGCCAGCCGCTAAAACAGCGGCAGATAAACCGGAAAAAAGCGGATCAGACGGATACCCAAGCGAGAGCGGAACGCCAACGGGCGGCCGTTGCGCCAGGTAACGGGAGACGCCAGACGGTTGGACGAAAATCTCGGCTCAGCCTCGAAGGAAGCGCGGCGCCCATGGGCACCGCGGCGTGGCACATCAAGCATCCACCAGCTGTATGTTGCTGTCGTTCAACTGGTCCGCCACCACGCCCAGCAGGAATATCTTGCTGTGCTCGTGCACAGTCAGCAGCGTGCCGGTCTCGCCGGCGGCGGTCGTGTGCTCGCTGACCGTCATGGCGTTGAAGGTACGCGGGGTACCGATGAAGGACAGCAGGTCTTCCTGCGGGTTGAAGTCGAGCACCGTGTCCAGGCCGATATGGGCGTACAGGTAGCCGCCCCAGTCCTGCCAGTAGTTGAGCGTGAACTCGAAGGTATCGTTGCCGGCGCCGCCGCTCAGGTAGTCGTTACCATCCGGATGGTTGTAGCTCATGCCGCCGTTGAGACGGTCGTTGCCATCGCCACCGTAGAGGTGGTCGCTACCGCCATTGCCGAACAGGCGGTCGTCGCCCTCGCGCCCGTACAGTCGATTGTTGCCCTGGTCGCCGGCCAGGCCGTCGCTGAAGCGGCTGCCAGACAGGTTCTGGATATTCAGCAATACGTCGCCGGCTGCCTCACTGCCGCCCACCTGTGCGCCCAACGCAATCAGGCTCACACCCACGCCTGAAGATGCGCCACTGTAATCGGCAGTATCTTCGCCTTCGCCACCGTCGAGGTAGTCTGCCCCCTCACCACCCCGCAGGATGTCGTTGCCCCAGCCACCGAACAGGCGATCATCCCCGGCATTGCCCGAAAGACGATCATCGCCGCCGGACTGCCAGCGTGAATCACCGTAGATCACGTCGTTGCCGCTACCGCCGCTGATGCGATCGGCACCGCCTTCGCCGTGCAGCACATCGTCGCCACCACCGCCACTGATCACATCGTCGTCATAGCCACCATACAGCCAGTCGCGACCGCCGCTGCCGATCAGCTGGTCATTGCCGAAGCCGCCCCAGGCATAGCCGGCAGCCTGCAGCAACAGCGAGTCATCCCCGTCTCGGCCGAACAACAGGGCCAGCCCCTCGCCGCCCTGCAGTGTCTCGCCAGCATCACCCCCGACGACCTCCTCGACCGCCACGCCGACCGGCACCCAGGCGCCGTACATGTGCAGCTGGGTGTCGTCGTCATCCCTGAAGAAGAAGCCACCCGCATCTGCCTGGCTCATCCAGAAATTGGGGCCATCCGGATCGTTCTGGGAAAACAGGAAGGCCTGGGCATCGGCCAGTGGCATGTCCGCCCCTTGGCTGGTGAGGGTCAGCGTCGGTGCATCCCAGGGTGTGAAGTCGGCGTCATCCAGCCCGCCTACCCGCGGCAGCGGTAGTGAGAACGTCACCCCTGCGCTGGCATCCAGCATCACGCTGCCCTGACCCGCTCCATCGAGCCCGGCAAGATAGGCAACCAGCGCGGCATCGCTAAGCAGCAGTTGCCCCTGCACCTGCTGGCCAGCCGCGAAGCCATATGCGCTCGGGTCGATACGCAGGTAGCCGTTGCTGTCGTCGAAGAAGTCGTCCTCCACCAGACCGTGAAAGGTCCAGCCCACCGATGTTGCGCCTGCCATGTCGATCTCCCGTTGTCATGAAACTGATCCGGGTCGGCGCATGATCCGTAATGCACCCGGCTGAACCACTTCATGCTCGCTTGCGACAGATGGCCGCAGGCCAATACCAGCGTATTGGACCGGAGGCCCGGCACAGTTGATCGGAGCCGCCCGACGGAAGGTGGATGGAATCATCTGATACGGTTTTTTCAGTAAAACCTGAGACTGTTATCGGCTCAGTTCGGCGCGCACAGTTCGCTCAGCCTGAATTACCGCCCGAAGAGGCCCACCATGAGCGAGCGCATCCCGGCGCAGATCATCGAGACCATCGACTCTCGCCAACCCATTCGCCTGACGCCTTCCCAGGCCGGCGGACCGATCCACACCCGCAGCTTCACCGGCCGCTTCCGCAACTTGCGGCTGTACGGCGCGGGGCTGCTGTTCCTGATCTTCTTCGGCACCGCCTGGTTGAACTGGGAAGGCCGCCAGGCCGTGCTGTGGAACCTGGCCGAGCACCGTTACTACATCTTCGGCGCTACCTTCTGGCCGCAGGATTTCATCCTGCTCTCGGCGTTGCTGATCATCGCCGCGTTCGGCCTGTTCACCATCACGGTGTTCGCCGGCCGCGTGTGGTGCGGCTACAGCTGCCCGCAGAGCGTGTGGACCTGGGTGTTCATGTGGGTGGAGAAAGTCACCGAAGGCGAGCGCAACCAGCGCGTCAAGCTCGATGCCGCCCCCTGGGGCGTGAACAAGCTGCTGCGCCGCAGCACCAAACACCTGCTGTGGCTGGCGGTGAGCCTGCTCACGGCGCTGACCTTCATCGGCTACTTCACACCGATCCGCCCACTGGCGGTCGAGCTGTTCAGTGGCCAGCTGGAAGGTGCCGCGCTGTTCTGGATCCTGTTCTTCACCGGCGCCACCTACCTCAATGCCGGCTGGCTGCGCGAGAAGGTCTGCGTGTACATGTGCCCCTATGCGCGCTTCCAGGGGGTGATGTTCGACCAGGACACCCTGATCGTCACCTACGATGCGGCGCGCGGCGAAGGCCGTGGCCCGCGCAAGAAGGACAGCGACTACAAGGCAGAAGGCCTCGGTGACTGCATCGACTGCACCATGTGCGTCCAGGTCTGCCCCACCGGCATCGACATCCGCGACGGCCTGCAGGTGGACTGCATCGGTTGCGCCGCTTGCATCGACGCCTGCGACAGCATCATGGACCGCATGGGTTACGACCGCGGCCTGATCCGTTACGGCTCCGAACGCGAGATGCAGGGTGGCTATACCCACCTGCTGCGCCCTCGCCTGATCGGCTATGCGACAGCACTGGTGCTGATGATCGGCGCCTTCGCCTGGGCCTTGCAGGATCGCTCGCTGGTGTCGCTGGACGTGGCCAAGGACCGTGGCATGTACCGCGAGAACGCTGCCGGGCAGATCGAGAACGTCTACCGCCTGAAGGTGATCAACAAGACCCAGCGACCGCAGCGCTACTTCCTCGGCCTGGTCGACGGCCAGCCGTTCAGCATGAGCGGCCCTGGCGACCTCAGCCTGGCCGCCGGCGAGATACTGGAAGTACCGGTAAGCGTGGCCCTGATACGCGAGCCGCTGGCTAGCAACCCGACACCGGTCGAGTTCGAGGTGGTCAACCAGGCCGACGTCAGCGAGCGCAGGGTGTCCGACAGTACCTTCCTCGCTCCGCGCGGGCGTTGACGATGGCCGACGCCCGGCCAATGCCCGTAGACTGTGGCCCGACGCTGGCCACAGTCATGGACAAGATGAAGCGCTACGAGCAATTCGCCGACCAGATTGCCGAACTGATCCGCCGCGGCGTACTCGCCCCCGGCGAGAAGGTGCCCTCGGTGCGCCACGCCAGCCGTACCTACGGGGTCAGCCCCTCCACCGTGTTCCAGGCTTACTACCTGCTGGAGGACCGCGGGCTGATCCAGGCCCGTGCCCGCTCGGGCTACTTCGTCCGCGAGCTGGCCCGCCACCCGTTGGCCGAGCCGCAGGTCGGCGCCACTCCGGCCACCAGCACCGAGGTGGACGTCAGCGAGCTGGTGTTCTCCGTGCTCGGCTCGCTGAAGGACCCACACACGGTACCCTTCGGCTCCGCCTTCCCCAGCCCGGACCTGTTTCCCCTACCGCGCCTGGCCCGCTCCATGGCCCATGCCCTGCGCGACATGCCCGGCCATGCGGTGATCGCCGACATGACCGCCGGCAACCCCGACCTGCGCCGGCAGATCGCCCTGCGCTACATGGTCGCCGGCGTACGCCTGCCGCTGGAAGAACTGGTGATCACCAACGGCGCGCTGGAAGCGCTGAACCTGTGCCTGCAGACGGTGACCCAACCCGGCGACCTGGTGGCCATCGAGTCGCCGGCTTTCTACGCCACCCTGCAGGTGCTGGAGCGTCTCAAGCTCAAGGCCGTGGAGATTCCCGTGCACCCGCGCGAGGGCATCGACCTCGGGGTGCTGGCCGAGCGCCTGGCACAACTGCCGATCAAGGCCTGCTGGTTCATGAGCAGCCTGCAGAACCCCATGGGCGCCAGCCTCTCCGACACCAGGAAGGCCGAGCTCTACGAGCTGCTGCACCAGCACCAGGTGCCGCTGATCGAGGACGATGTCTACGCCGAGCTGTACTACGGCGCCCATCCGCCCCGGCCAATGAAGAGCTTCGACCGCGACGGCCTGGTCATGCACTGCGGTTCGTTCTCCAAGAGCCTGGCGCCGGGTTATCGCGTTGGCTGGGTGGCCGGCGGCCGCTACGCCGAACAGATCAGCCGGCTCAAGCTGATGACCACTATTTCCCCGTCCGTGCCGGCCCAGGCGGCTATCGCCGACTACCTGCAGCACGGCGGCTACGACCGCCACCTGCGCAAGCTGCGCATCGCCCTGGAGACCCAGCAGGCGGCCATGCTCGCCTCCGCCGCCCGCCATTTCCCCGCGGAGACGCGGGTCACCCGCCCGAGCGGCGGCTACTTCCTGTGGTTCGAGTTTCCCGAACAGGTGGACTCGCTGCAGCTGTTCCAGCTGGCGCTGGCCCAGGGCATCAGCCTGGCGCCGGGGCCGATCTTCTCCGCCACCCGTGGTTTCCGCCATTGCGCCAGGCTGAACCATGGCCACCCCTGGGATGCCCAAAGCGAACGGGCGATGGAGCTGCTGGGTCGCATCATCGCGTCGTTCTAGAGCCTGTGGCTATGCTGCAGGTAGGCAGCAAGCGGGTTGCGGGCAATAATGGCACCGCGCCATACAGCACAAGGACCGATGACCATGAGCGACGACAGCGAACCCGTCAGCGTCGGCGAAACTCTCAGTGAACAAGACCGCCTCGCGCAACTGGAGAAGGCCGGCAAGCTCAACCGCCTGCTGATCTTCGGCCTGGCCGGCGCCCTGGTGCTCAACCTGATCGCCTGGGTGCTGGTCGCCATTCTCGGCGGCTCCGATTCGCCCGACGAAGAGGAGCAGACGGCCATGGCAAGCATGGCCAGCGTCGAAGCGCTGCAGAAGGAGATCGGCGCCTTGCAGCTGCTGATCGCGCCCCTGCAGCAGCAGATCAAGGATCAGCAGAAGCTCATCCTGCTCCAGGCCCAGCAGCAGGCCACGCCCTCCCCTGCTCCCGTTGCACCCGAGCAAGACAGTACGGAGACCCGCAAGCAGGACCGCGACAACGTCCGCATGCTGGCGCGCACCCTCATCGGCCAGGAACACAACTACCAGCACACCCTCAACGCGCTGAAGAACGGCATGCGCGAACTGGCCGGCATGACCCCGGGATCACGCAGCTGGCTGGACTTCTACGAGGAGTCCCTCGCCAAACCGATGGCAGACAGCCAGGCGCGGGTCAAGGCTCTGCAACAGTGGTCGGGAGAACAGAGTGCGCCCTGAGCACTGTCTTAGACAGGTGAAACGCCCTGCGCCGGGCCGCAGTGAATAGCACCGGGAGGAAGCGCCGTCGGGACTTTTGCGTCACCGCGCTTCTTCCGTACACTGCGGGGCATAGAACAAGGGATTGCCAACATGCCTCACCCCCTGTGCCGTACCGGCATCATCCTGGGTCTGCTCTGCTCCCAGGCGGTCCACGCCGCGCCCGAAAACGACCCACTCCTCGACACTCCGGTAGCCGCCCAACAGGCTGGCGAGCGCTCGGCACGTGGTGTACTGCGCGCTCGCGATCAGGCCGTGCTGTCCAGCGAACTGGCGGGGCGTATCGTCGACATGCCCTTCGCCGACGGCCAGGACTTCAAGCAGGGTGATGTGCTGGTACGCTTCGACTGCGGCGCCTACCAGGCCCAGCTCAACGCTTCACAGGCCGCTGCCCGGGCCGCCAGAGAAGAGCTGAACAACAAGAAGCAGCTGGCATCGCTCAACTCGGTCGGGCGGTTCGAAGTGGCATTGGCAGAGGCTCGCCAGGCTCAGGCCGCTGCGGAATCCCAGGTTTACCAGGTACAGGTCAAGCGCTGCAGCGTCACCGCCCCCTTCAGTGGCCGCGTGGTACAGCGCAAGGTCCAGCGGCACGAGAGCGTCGCCAGCGGCACGCCTCTGCTGGAGGTAGTGGACAATCGCACCCTGGAGGTCCACCTGCTGGTTCCCTCCAGCTGGCTTTCGCGACTCGCCCCCGGCGAGCGCTTCGAGTTCACTCCGGACGAGACCGGCCAACCGCTGCAGGTTGAAATCAAGCGCCTGGGTGCCCGCATCGATGAAGGCAGCCAGACACTTCTGCTGATCGGCAGCCTGCCCGAAGGCACCAGCGGCCTGCTGGCCGGCATGAGCGGCAGCGCGCGTTTCCCAGGGTCGCCATGACCGCGCAGGTACCGGGGCTGGCGGAGCGCATCTTTGCCCAGTTCCTCGCCCTGGAGCGACAGGCACGTGCCGCCAGGGACATCGACAGCCTGGCCTATGTGCTGGCCAATGACGCCCAGGGCCTGTTCGGTTACCGGCATGCAGCCCTGCTGATCGCCGGCAAGGTGCGCGCACTGACGGGTATCAGTGTGGTAGAGCCCAACGCCCCCTTCGTGGCATTTGTCGAGAATGCGGCCGCCCAGCTGTTTGCCCAGGAGCTCTCGGCGCAGGCCCATGTGGTCGAGCGCCAGTCGCTCAGCCAGCAGGCGCAGAGCGACTGGCAGAGCCTGTCAGCGGCATCGGTCTACTGGTTACCGCTGCTCGATCGACAACAGAAGCCTTTCGGCGGCTTGTGGATAGCACGCGAGCAACCCTGGAGCGAAGCGGAGCAGGCTCTGCTGGCGCAACTGGGTGACAGCTACAGCCACGCCTGGCTGGCCTTGCAACCGCGCAAGCCTTGGCGCCTGCGCTGGCCGCGCAAAAAGGTGCTCGCCGTGGCTGCCGCTGTTTCGTTGCTGCTGCTTGCACCGATTCGCCAATCGGTCCTGGCACCGGCTGAAGTGGTGCCGAGGAACGGCCAGGTCGTGACGGCGCCACTGGATGGCGTTATCGCCGAGTTTATGGTCAAGCCCAACCAGTCCGTGAGCAAGGGCGAGGTACTGCTGCGCTTCGATGCCACCAGTATCAAAGCCCAGGCCGATGTTGCCGAGCGCAGTCTCAACGTGGCCGAGGCCGAGCTTAAAACCAATACCCAGCGCGCCTTCAGCGATGCCGAATCCAGCTCGCGCATCGATCTTCTCGCCGCACGCGTGGAGCAGAAACGTGCCGAACGCGACTATGCGAGTCAGCTCCTTGCCAGGACCGAAGTACGCGCCGAGCGCGACGGCATCGCCGTGTTCGCAGATGCCCAGCGCTGGACCGGAAAACCCGTGCAGACGGGTGAGCGGCTGATGGAGATCGCCGACCCACGCCAGGCCGAGCTACGCATCGAACTGGCCGTCGGTGATGCACTGGACTTCAAGCAGGGCGCGGAGGTAGCGCTGTTTCTCGACAGCGACCCGCTCAACCGCCACACAGCACGCCTGCAACGCAGTGCCTACGAGGCACAGCAGACGGCCAGCGGGCAGCTGGCCTACCGCCTCGATGCCGAGTTCGAGGAGGCCCCGCCGCGTATCGGCCTGCGCGGAACGGCGAAGATCTTCGGCGAACGCGGCCCCCTGGCCCTCTACCTGCTGCGCCGGCCACTCGCCGCGCTGCGTCAGACGGTCGGGCTGTAAATGCAGCTGCCACCGCTGCGCGCCGATCTGCAACTCTCCCAGGCAGGCCCCACGCTTGATGGAGCGCCGCAATGGACACTCGCCGACCCGCTACGGGGGCGCTATTTCAAACTGGGCGTACCGGCCATGCGTCTGCTGCGACATTGGCATCTGGGCGATGCCGAGCAGGTACTCCGAGCGGCAAACGGCGAACCAGGCATTGCCCTGAGCAATGACGACCTCGAAGAGCTACTGCGCTTTCTGCGCGGCCATGACCTGATCGCCGCCCAGGATGGGGATCAGCGCGCCAGCTACGCGAGCAAGGCCGCCCAACAACGCCATGGGTTGTGGCACACCCTGCTGCACCAGTACCTGTTCTTCCGTATTCCACTGTGGCGGCCGGACGCCTTCCTCGACCGCACCTGGCCCTGGCTGCGCCGCTACGGCCCCAACCTGCTGCGCTTCGGGCTACCACTGCTGCTGTGTCTCGGCGTGTTCCTCGCGGCCCGTGACTGGGAGCGTTTCCTGGCCACCTTCCCTCATTTATTCAGCCTGGGCGGAGCGATTTCCTTCGGTATAGCCCTGACGTTCGCCAAGCTCTTTCATGAGTTCGGCCACGCCTACATGGCCAAGCGCGCCGGTTGCAGGGTGCAGAGCATGGGCCTGGCGTTCATGGTCCTGCTGCCAATGTTCTATACCGACGTCAGCGACGCGTGGCGTGTCAACGACCGACGCTCGCGCCTGCTGATCGGGGCGGGCGGTGTACTGGCCGAGCTGTTGCTGGCGTGCATCGCCCTGCTTGCCTGGTCGCTGCTGCCCGAGGGGCCAGCTCGCACGGCGGCCTTCATGCTGGCCAGCGCCACCTGGATCACCACACTGGCCATCAATCTGAACCCCTTCATGCGTTTCGACGGCTATTTCCTGCTCAGCGACCTGTGGGGTGTCGACAACCTGCAGGGGCGCGGCTTCGCGCTGTGCCGCTGGCATCTGCGCGAGAGTCTGTTCGGTTATGGTGAACCGGCACCCGAGCCGTGGTCGCCAAGCATGCGTCGCCGGCTGCTGTGGTGGGGCTATGGCGCTTGGCTGTGGCGGGCGGCGCTGTTTCTCGGCATCGCCCTGGCGGTGTACCACATGTTCTTCAAGGTATTGGGCATCTTCCTGATGCTGGTCGAGCTGGTGTGGTTCATCGGCCTGCCGATCTGGCGGGAGATGCAGGAATGGCGCAAGCGACGTAACCAGGCTCACCCCGGCAAGCTGGTCCTGCTCGGTATCGGTATGCTGGCTCTGCTAGCCGTTCTACTGGTGCCATGGCGCAGCTCCGTGGAGGTGCCAGCCATGCTCGAAGCCTCGCGCAGCACCGCCCTGCATGCGCCCTTGGCGGCGCAGCTGAAAGCCGTGCACGTTCAGGACGGCCAGACCGTCGCCAAGGGAGCCTTGCTGCTGGAGCTCGAGTCCCCTGATCTGGACCGGCGGCAGGTGGTGGTACGCAGCGAGATCAACACACTGCAGCTGCAGTTGCGTCGCCAGGCCGGGCGCAGCGAAACCATCGCCGATCTCGGGGTACTGGAACAGCAGCTGGCCGAGGCCCTCGCCGAGTACCGAGGCCTGGCAGCACAGCGCGAGCGCCTGCAGATTCGGGCACCGAATGGCGGAGTAATACGCGACCTGCTCAACGGCCTGCGACCGGGCCGCTGGTTGTCACCGCAAAACGTGCTGGTTCGCGTCATCGAGCCAGGATTGCGCCTGCGTGGCTACCTGCGCGAGGAGGAGCTCTGGCGAGTGGAGCCCGGCGCCGAAGGCTTCTTCTTCGCCGACGACCCCGCCCGCACAGCACCACAGGTCCGCCTGGAGGAAGTCGACGCGACCGCTGCCGCCCACCTCCAGCTAGAGGCCTTGGCCTCCGACCAACAGGGCCCGATTGCCGTGCGCCGCAATGCTGCGCAGGAAAGCGAACCGCTTCAGGCCCAGTACGGCGTCCATCTGCAAGTGATGGAAGAAATCCCCGCCCCGCACCAGCCCCTGCGCGGCGTGGTGATCCTGGCTGGCCAGGGCGAATCGGTACTCGGCTTCGTCTGGCGCCGAGTGGCCGCTCTGGGCGTGCGCGAAAGCGGCTTTTAAGCCATCACTAAACGTCACTCTGCGGCGAATCACCACACGTAGAGTTGCGCGGACATCCGATTGTCGGGATAGTTCCCAATATCCAGCTTTCGATCCAGCCACGGTAGTACAAGGAGGTTCCGTGAAGTTTCTCGACCTGTTCAGGCGTCCAGCGAACCCCCTCCCCGCCCAGCGTGCGCCCTTGGCTGCAGCGCTCGAGCCGAGGATGCTGTTCGACGGAGCCGTCGCCGCAACAGTGGCAGAAACCGTCTCCTCCACTGATCACCAGCCCACCGAAACGGCAAAGGCCCAGACTACCGACGATGCCGCGCTCAAGACCGGCGATGCCGCAACGCCACTCGCCGCGACAAGCGACCAACGCCAGGAAGTGGTGTTCATAGATGGCAAGGTTACCAACCGCCAACAGCTGATCGATAGCATCAAGCCCGGAGTGGAAGTGGTAACTCTGGACAGCAGCAAGGACGGACTGCAGCAGATTGCTGACTACCTGGAAAGTCGCAGTGGTCTCGATGCCATACATATTCTCAGCCACGGCGACGTTGGGAAAATCAGCCTTGGCAATAGCTGGCTCGATAGTGCTGCTCTCGAAACGCAGAGCGGTTTGCTGGCCGAAATCGGCCAGTCGCTGGCACGCAATGGCGACATTCTGCTGTATGGCTGTGAAGTGGGCGCGGGTGAGGCAGGCCTTGATTTCATCGGCCGCCTGGCGAACGTAACCAAAGCCGATGTTGCGGCATCCGCCGACTTGACTGGTGCATCGTCCCTGGGTGGAAACTGGATACTGGAAGCACGACACGGCAAGGTCGAGACGAAGGGTCTGGAAGGGCTATCCAGCTACAACAGCCTACTTGCCATACCCGCCGATGAGTATTTCGACGACAACCCCACTCAAGAAATCCGCGGCACGAACACCTTCGTTCTGGATGGGTTCAGGTACACCGTTACTGGGCCTGCCGGGACTGCCTACGATCATTATCTAAACAACGTGCAATACGCACCCGCCGGAGAGGGGCTGGCGCTCGGGGGACCGACAGACAACTACCTCAGATTTGATACCAATGGCGAGGGGGCAACGAGCATCACGATCGAAGTCGCAGATGGCAGCGCCTTCCGCCTGATGAGTCTGAGCTTCTTCGTCGAGGACGCCACTTCCTCGGGCGGTCCATCGGGTTCCTTCACTATCACCCCGGCAGGCGGTTCAGCGCTTACCTACTCGACTGACACCACTTATCAGGACGTCGACTTTTCGAATAACACAGGCTTCTACAACATCACGAGTATTACCTTCTCGAGCCTCCCGGGAGAAATGATCTACCTCGACATCGATGACCTGAATGTCGATGCTCCAATCACAAACACAGCGCCTTCGGTGGCCAACGCAATCCCCAACCAGAACGCCACAGAAGATGCCGCCTTCAACTTCCAGTTCGCGGCAAACACCTTCAGCGATGTGGATGCCGACACCCTGACCTACAGCGCACAGCTGGCCGGAGGCGGCGCCCTGCCTGCCTGGCTCAGCTTCAATGCCGCCACGCGCACCTTCAGCGGCACACCGACCAATGCAAACGTTGGCACCCTCAGCATTGATGTAATTGCTAATGACGGTAACGGCGGAACGGTAACCGACACCTTCAACATTATTGTGGTGGACAACACCAACGATGCCCCGACCATCACCGCCACAGGCAACAACCCCACCTACACTGAAAACGGCAGTGCGGTTGATCTGTTCAACAGTGTCAGCATCAACACCATCGAAGCCGGCCAGAGCATCACCCGCATGACCCTGAGCGTCACCAACCTGGCCGATGGCAGTGATGAGCTCCTGCGCATCGACGGCACCGACATCGCCTTGCTCAACGGCAACAGCGGCACGACGGCAAGCAATGGCATCAGCTACTCGGTCAGCGTCTTCAGCGGTACGGCAACCATCGCCCTGAGCAGTGCCGGAGGCCTCAGCGCGGCAACCGCGCAAACCGTGGTCGATGGCATGGCCTACCGCAACAGCAGCGACGCCCCGAGCACCGCAACGCGTGTCATCACCCTCACCAGCATCAGAGACAGCGGTGGCACGGCCAACGGTGGCGTCGACACGACGGTAACCTCAATCTCCGCCTCGGTATCCGTGGTTGCCGTCAACGACGCACCAATCGTTATCTCCAGCGGTGGTGCCAGCACGTTCACCGAAGGGGGTGGCGGCACGGTGATCGACTCTGGGCTGACCCTGAGCGACCCGGACAACGCCACCCTGGCCAGCACCAGGATAACCATTGCTGGCAACTTCCAGTCTGGCGACGTGCTGAGTTTCAGCAACGATGACAGCAGCATGGGCAACATCGTTGCCACCTATAACGCCGGCACCGGTGTGATGACACTGACCTCGGCGGGTGCCACGGCTACCCTCGCCCAGTGGCAGGCTGCCCTGCGTTCGGTGACGTACAGCAATGGCAGCGATGCCCCCAGCACTGCCAACCGCACGATCAGCTTCGTCGCCAACGATGGCCAGAACGACAGTACGGCCGCCACCAAGATCGTCAGCGTGACGGCCGTCAATGATGCCCCGCAGATCACGGCCCCTGTGAGCATCGGCGTCACCGAAGACATGCCTGGCGCCATTACCGGGATCAGCTTCAGCGATGTCGACGCTGGTAGCGCCAATGTCACCGTCACCCTGACGATCGGCTCCGGGAGCCTGTCCGCAATCGGCAACGGCAGCGTCACTGTTGGCGGTACTTCGTCGGCACTGACCCTGACCGGCAGCATTGCCAACATCAACAGTTTTATCGCTGGCAGCAACCTCAGCTTTACCACCGCGGCCAATGCCACCGCCGATGTGACCCTGACAGTGAGCATCAACGACGGCGGCAACACCGGCAACGGTGGTGCACAAAGTGCCAACGAAACCATCACGCTACAGGTTACAGCGGTCAACGACGCACCGACGATCACAGCACCGGGCTCCATCGCCATCACCGAAGATATTCCCGGCGCATTGACCGGTATCTCGTTCAGCGATGTCGATGCGGGCAGCGGCACTGTGACGGTGACCTTCTCGGTACCCAGCGGCACCCTGAATGCCACCAGCGGCAACGGCGTCTCAATTGGCGGTACCTCCAGCGAGCTGACCCTGACGGGCAGCCTTGCCGACATCAATGCCTTCATCGCGGCATCCGGGGTCAGCTTCACCACCGCCAGTAACGCCACTGCCAACGTTACCCTGACAGTCATGATCGACGATGGCGGCAACACCGGCAGCGGTGGCGCGCAGACCGATACCACCAACGTGACGCTCACGGTCACTGCCGTGAACGACGCGCCGGTGAACACCGTACCCAGCAGCCAGACCATGCTGCAGGACGGCACCCTGGTGTTCAGCACCGGCAACGGCAATGCGCTGTCGATCGCCGACGTGGACGTCGGCGGCGGCACCATGCGCGTCACCCTCACCGCCAGCAACGGCCTGCTCACCCTGGGCAGCCTCAGCGGCGTGAGCTTCCTGGTCGGCAACGGTACCGGCGACGGCACCATGGTGTTCGAAGGCAACCTCAGCGCCATCAACAACGCCCTGGCCGGCCTGTCGTTCGCTCCCACCGGCGGCTACTACGGCCCCGCCGCGGTGCAGATCACCACCGACGACCTCGGCCAATCGGGCAGCGGCGGTGGCCAGACCGATACCGACACCATCCTGATCAACGTCGCCCAGACCAATCCATTGATCACCGGCGTGGCGAGCAGCAGCCCGGACGGCGCCTATAAGGTGGGCGATACCGTCAATATCACCGTCACCTTCGATCAGGCCGTCAACGTCAGCGGCGGCACACCGACCTTGCTGTTGGAAACCGGCGCCATCGACCGCAATGCCGTCTACGTGGGCGGCAGCGGCACCGACACGCTGACCTTCGCCTACGTGGTGCAGGCCGGTGACCAGAGCACCGATCTCGATTACGCCGGCTCCGCCGCGCTGTCGCTGAACGGTGCCTCCATCGCCAGCGTCAGCCTGGGCAATCCGGCGTTCACCACCTTGCCGGCGCCCGGCGCGGCGGACAGCCTGGGCGCCAATACCGCGCTGGTGATCGATGGCGTCGCGCCCGTCGTCAGCTCGGTCAGCGTGCCCGCCAACGGCACCTATGCGGCCGGCCAGAACCTCGACTTCACCGTCAACTTCAGCGAGAGCGTCACCGTCGATACCAGTGGCGGTACGCCGCGCCTCGCCGTCACCCTCGATACCGGTGGCACCGTCTATGCGAACTACGTTTCGGGGTCGGGTACTAGCGCCTTGGTATTCCGTTTTACTGTCGCCAGCGGCCAAGCCGATGCCAACGGTATTACCGTTGGCAGTGCTATTCAGGACAACGGCGGCAGTATCCGCGACGCTGCCGGCAATGTCGCAACCATAGCTCTCAACAATGTGGGCGCGACCAATGGCGTGCTGGTGGATGCCGCAGACCCTGCAATCGTCAATGTCGCAGTGCCCCCAGCCGGTTCCTACGCGGCGGGCAGCGTGCTGACCTTCACGGTCAACCTCAGCGAGGCCGTCACGGTGGACACCAGCGGCGGTACACCACAACTCCAACTCGACATCGGCGGACGCAGCGTCCAGGCAGACTATGTTTCTGGTAGCGGCACCAGCGCACTGGTGTTCAGATACACCGTGCAGGCCGGCGATACCGACAGCGACGGCATTACTATCAGCGCGCTCTCCAGCAACGGCAGCATGCTGCAGGACTCTTCCGGCAACGCCCTGAGCCCGAATCTGGTTGGCGTCGGCAACACCGCCGGCGTACTCATCGACACCACGCCACCTGCCGCCTCCAGCATCATCCGCGTCGATGCTTCGCCAACCGGCGCCAGCTCGGTTAGCTACACCGTCACCTTCAGTGAAAATGTAACCGGTGTGGACGCGAGCGATTTCAGCCTGCTTGCCACCGGTTCGGCCAGCGGCACCATCGCCTCCGTCACCCAGCTCAATGGCCAGACCTACGTCGTGATGGTGAACGGCATCACGGGCAGCGGTAGCCTGGGGCTCAACCTACGGGCTGGCAGCACCGGCATCGCCGACAGCGCCGGCAACGCCATCATGGGTGGTCTGGTCGGTCAGGCTTACGCCATCGACCGCCCGCTCCCGGCTGTCAGCTCGGTGGCCGTCCCGGCCAACGGCACCTATGTGGCAGGCCAGCATCTCGATTTCACCGTCAACTTCAGCGAGAGCATCATCGTCGACAACAGTGGCGGGGCTCCGCGCATCGCCGTCACCCTGGATACGGGCGGTACGGTATATGCCAGCTATGTCTCCGGCTCGGGCAGCAACGCGCTGGTCTTCCGTCTGACCATCGCCGAAGGTCAGCTCGACAGCAACGGCATCGACCTGGGCGACAGCATTCAGCTCAATGGCGCCACGCTGAAGGATGCCTCGGGTACCAATGCCTCCACCACGCTCTCCGGTGTTGCCGCCACCGGCGGTGTAAGGGTGGACGCGCAGGACCCGACCGCCTCCATTGCCCCGCTCGGAGCCTCGCCCACCTCTGCGGAGACCGTGAGTTTCCTGGTGAGCTTCGACGAAAGCGTCACCGGCGTGGATGCCGGCGACTTCAACCTGCTCAGCAGCGGCACGGTCAGGGGCACCCTGCAGTCCGTGGTGCAGATCGATGCCCGGACCTATCAGGTCACAGTTACCGGTGTCTCCGGCAGCGGCTCGCTACAGATCATGCTGAATGCCTCAGGCAGTGGCATCAGCGACATCGCCGGCAATCGCCTCGGCAGCAACGTGATCAGCGGTGGTTACGAGATCATCCAGCCCAAACCCCAGCCCGAGGGCGATCCGGAGTTCCGTGCCAACCCGCCGCCGGTCGCTCCCGTGGAGCCGACCCCGCTGCCGCAGGTCGTGGTTCCCGTCGCTCCGCCGCCCTCGGCCACCACTTCCCCGCTGCTGCCGCCTCCGCTGTTCGAGGTACCGACGCTCGGCAGTGGCATCCCGACGCTGGGCAATATCTTCATCAACCAGGGTGCAATGGCGCCCAGCTTCATTGCCCAGGTATTCGCCAACTCGGCAGATGCCGGCGGTGATGGCTCGGGGGCTGGCTTCCTCGGCTTCGGAGGCGGGGATGCCGGCATATTCGGCTCCAGCAGCCTGTCCAGTATCTTCGGCAAGGAGGTTCTGCAAGAGACCGAGGAGCAGAACATCTTCAAGCAGCGCGGCAATGGCGGTGAGGGTGCTGTCTTCGGCGCGCCGCCACTGAGCCAGCAGCTGCATCAATTGCACGAAGGCGAACAGCGTCAGATTCGCGAGCTCGCCATGGCGCTGGGCCAGATCCACCTCAACGGCCCGCAAGCCTGAGCAACCATGAATAACAATGCACGCAAGAGCCGTAACCAGGGGGCGGCCCAAGGATGAACAAGAGCCAGAAACTATTCGCTGTCAGCCTGCTGGCACTCGCCGTCAGTGGATGTGCCGTGACCAGCAAGCCGATCGAGCTGGGCGAAAGCGAGCAGCGGGCCCGCAGCGACCTGCAGAGTATGTTCAAGGACCAGGAACCGCTCAGCGGACCGCTGACCGTGCATGCGGCCATGGCACGGGCGGTGAAGTACAACCTCGAGGCGCGGCTCAAGGTGATGGAGGAAGCCATGGCCCAGCGCCAGGTCGATCTTGCCACCTTCGATATGCTGCCGCGCATGGCGCTGTCCGCCGGCTACGCGGGCCGCAACAATGTCAGCGCGTCCAGCAGCCAGAGCGTCGAAACCGGTACCCAGTCCCTGGAGCCCTCCACCTCGCAGGATCGTGACCGCGGTGTCGCCGACCTGACCATGGTGTGGAACGTGCTCGACTTCGGCGTCGCCTATGTCAGCGCCAAGCAGCAGGCCGACCAGCGCCTGATCGTTCAGGAGCGCCGCCGCAAGGTCGTCCATACCATTACCCAGGACGTACGCTCCGCCTACTGGCGCGCCGTCGCGGCCGAGCGGCTGCTCAAGCAGATCGATGCTCTGATGGCCCGCGTCGACCAGGCCCGCGCCAACAGCCAGCAGATGAGCAGCCAGCGTATCGGCGACCAGGTACAGGCGCTCAGCTACCAGCGCTCGCTGATCGAGGCGACACGCCAGCTGGAACAGCAGCGCCGCGCGCTGTCGCTGGCCAAGACCGAGCTGGCCACCCTGATCAACCTGGCCCCTGGCACCAGCTTCACGCTGGCCGAAAGCGGTGACTACCAGGTCCCGGAATTGAAGGTGGAGCTGGCCCAGCTGGAGCAGTTGGCCCTGGCCAACCGCCCCGAGCTGCGTGAGCAGGACTACCAGACTCGCATCAGCGCCGCCGAGACCCGCAAGGCCATGCTGCGCCTGCTGCCCGGCCTCGAGTTCTCAGCGGGCGGCCACTACGACAGCAATAGCTTCCTGGTCAATCAGAGCTGGGCCGATTACGGCGTGAAGGTCACCTGGAACCTGTTCAACGTGTTGTCTGCCCCGGCAGCCATCGATGTGGCCAAGGCCGGCCAGCAGGTGGCCGATGCACGGCGCCAGGCCATGTCCATGGCCGTGCTGGCACAACTGTACGTCGCCAATGCCAACTTCCACGAGTCGCAACGCCAGTTCCAGACGAGCCAGCAGCTGGCCGATCTGGACGGCCAGATCGCCGAACAGATGCGCAATCGGCACAAGGCGCAGAACATTGGTGAACTGGAGCTGATCCAGGCCGAGCTCAATACCCTGCAGGCGGACCTGCGCCGCGACCTGGCCTATGCCGAGCTGCGCAACAGCTACGGGCAACTGTTCGCCAGCGTGGGCGTCGACCCACTACCCCGCGAGCTACCGTCCACGCAGCTGAGCGACATTGCCCAGGCCCTCAGCGACAGCGAGAGCCGCTGGCAGGCCGGCGACATCCAGCTACCACAGTGAGCCGAGGCGCCCCGCCGGGGCATCTTGCGTAGCCGGCCACCGCCTGAGCTGTCTCAGCGTGGCCGGAGGCCGCTAACACTCCAAGCCACACCCTCCTTCCGCCAGCCCTACCCTGCTCACGCCGAAGCCGGAGCATACGCCCCCAGCATCGTTCAGTGCTGCAGGTGGCCGTACAGCTTGGCGTACAGGCCCCCTTCGGCGATCAACTGCTGGTGGTCGCCATCCTCGGCGATGCTGCCACCATCGAACACCAGCACCCGGTCGGCCTGCTTCACCGCGCTCAGGCGGTGGGCGACGATCAAGGTAGTACGCCCAGCGAGGAAACGGCCCAGCGCCTCGTGCAAGGCATACTCGGTGGCCGCATCCAGGGCCGAGGTAGCCTCGTCGAGAATCACCACCTTGGGTTCGGCCAGCACCATGCGGGCAATGGCCAGGCGTTGACGCTGACCACCGGACAGGCGCACGCCGGAGCGGCCGACCATGCTGTCCAGGCCATCCGGCAAGGCGCGGATGGTGGCCGCCAGCTGGGCGATCTCCAGCGCCTGCCAGCAGGCCTCGTCGCTGCGTTCACGCCCCATGCACAGGTTGGCGCGCACCGTGTCGTTGAACAGTGCCGGATGCTGCAGCACCACCGCCACATGCTCGCGCACACGCTCCAGACCGGTCTCTTCCAGACTCGCGCCGCCGAAGCGGATGGTTCCGGCCTGGGCGGTATAGAGGCCGAGCAGCAACTGCACCAAGGTGCTCTTGCCACCGCCGCTGGCACCGACCAGGGCGACCTTTTCACCGGGGGCGATGGACAGGTCCAGGCCCTGCAGCACCGGGTCGTCACGGTAGGCGAACGTCAGCCCGCGCACATCGATACCCACCGTCTCCCGGCCCTTGAACGGATCGACGCTGCCCTCATGCTGCGGTTCGTCGGCACGCGCCAGCAGCTCGTTGATCCGCGCCATGGCACCACCGGCCGCATAGTAGGCGTACTGCAGGCTGAGCAGTTGTTCCACCGGGCCGATCATGAACCAGAGGTAGCTGAACACCGCGAGCATCTGGCCGATGGACAGGTCCGAGAGCAGCACAGTGAGCATGGCGGCGGCACGGAACATGTCGATGCCGAACTGGAACAGCAGGCCGCTGGTGCGCCCGGCGGCGTCACTCTTCCACTGCGAAGCCACGGCGTAGTCGCGGACCTCGCGGGCGCGCTGGCCGAGACGGCCGAGGAAGAAGCCCTGACGGTTGCCGGCACGCACTTCCTGAATGGCCTCCAGGGTCTCGGTCAACGCCTGGGTGAAGCGCGAGGTACTGTCGTTCTCCAGCTTCTTCAGATGCTTGACCTGCTTGCCCAGCTGCACAGTGGCATAGATCACCAGCGGGTTGAACAGCAGGATCAGCAACGCCAGCTGCCAGTGCATCCAGATCAGGATGGCAGCGGTGCCGGTCAGGGTCAGCAATGCTACCAACACCTTGCTCAGCGTCTCGCCGATGAACTTGTCGAGGGTATCCAGATCGGTGACCAGGTGCGCGCTGACAGTACCGCCCCCCAGGTTCTCGTACTCACCGAGGGCAATGCGCTTGAGTCGCTCGATCAGGCGCACACGCAAGCGATAGATCACATCCTTGGACAGGCGCGCGAACAGGCGCGCCTGCAGCACGTTGCTGGCCAACGAGCCCAGGCGCAGCACCAGGGTCAGACCTAGCATCAACCCGATGTAGCCGAAGGGGGTTTCCCAGCCGCTAGGCAGGAAGCGGTCCATCACCTTCAGCGCGGCGTCGCCCTGCTTGAGCAGGACCTCGTCCACCAGCAGCGGCAGCAGCAGCGGAATCGGCACACTGCACAGGGTAGCCACCACGGCGATCAGGTTGGCCAGAATCAGGCCCTTGCGATGGCGTAGCGCCAGGCGACGAATCTCCGCCCAGGTCAAACGGTCAGGCATGGGCACGCTGCTCCAGCCAACGCCCCAGCAGCGGCGCCAGTGCCTCCAGCGGCTGATAGCCATTGGTCAGCAGGGCCAGGCGGCCATCGCGTTCGGCCAGCAGGGTTGGAAAGCCGGCGATGCCAAGGTCCTGCACCCAGGCGAAATCGGCCTCGGTAGCGGCCTGCATGGCCTGGCTGTCGAACGCGGCGGCGAACTCGATGCGCGGGATGCCGGCGCGCTCGGCCAGCTCCACCAGCACCTGGGCGCGAGTCACATCACGGCCCTCGGCATAGAAGGCTTCCTGAATCAGCTCCAGCAGAGGCCAGACGCTCTGCTCATCCAGGCCACGTGCGGTGATCAGGGCGCGGCAAGCAGGCTCTGTGTCGTAGACGAAGCCTTCGGGCAGCGCGTCGTTGAAGTTGAACAACTGGCCGGTGCCGGCGTTGACCGCCTGCCAGTGGGAGAGGATGCGCACGCGCGTTGCCGGGTCCAACGCCGCACGCTCGCGGCGCAGGCCGCCGAGCACCAGCTGCAGCGGCACCCCGGCCGCGCCGGCCTGTGCGGCCAGGGCCTGCACCACCGGGGCGAAGCCCCAGCACCAGGAACACATGGGGTCCATCACGTAGAGCAGGCGGTCTGGGCGCACGACGCAGATCCTTAGTCGGCAGGCGACAGGTGGGAATGGCTGCAGTGTACGTACAGAGCAGCCATTTGGGGCAGCGGTTCAGCCTTCCTGCAGTGCCTTGTAGTTGAAGCCGATCGGGTGCGGCAGGTTGCGCGCCTGAGCGATCTCGATCTGTTTCTGCCGTTCGCGGGCAGCCACGCGGGTCTTCTCTGGCAGCGAGTCCCAGCAGTGCGGGCAGCTGATGCCGGGCGAGTAGTGCTGGCTCTGCCGGTCCTCGACGGAAATCGGGTTGCGGCAGGCATGACACTGGTCGTAGTCGCCCTCGCTGAGGTCGTGGCGCACGGTCACCCGGTTATCGAAGACGAAGCAGTCGCCCTGCCACTTGGTCTGCTCCTGCGGCACCTCTTCGAGGTACTTGAGGATGCCGCCCTTGAGGTGGAACACCTCCTCGAAACCTTCGCCGAGCATGTAGCTGGAGGCCTTCTCGCAACGGATGCCACCGGTGCAGAACATGGCGACCTTCTTGTGCTTGGCCGGATCGTAGTGGGCCTTGATGTAGTCGGGGAACTCGCGGAACGACTTGGTCTTCGGGTCGATGGCGCCCTCGAAGGTGCCGATGGCCACTTCATAGTCGTTGCGGGTGTCGATCAGCAGCACCTCGGGATCGCTGATCAGGGCGTTCCAGTCCTGCGGCTCGACATAGGTGCCGACGCGCTGGTTGGGGTCCACGCCCGGCACGCCGAGGGTGACGATTTCCTTCTTCAGCTTGACCTTGGTGCGATAGAACGGCTGCTCGTCGCAATAGGATTCCTTGTGGTCGACATCGGCCAGGCGCGGGTCCAGGCGGAACCAGGCGAACAGCGCGTCGATACCAGCACGGCTGGCGGACACGGTGCCGTTGATGCCTTCCTCGGCCAGCAGCAGGGTGCCTTTGACATCGTTGTCGAGCAGGGTTTGCAGCAGGGGTTCACGCAGCGCTTGGTAGTCCGGCAGGGAGACGAACTTGTACAGCGCCGCGACGACGATCTTGTCGGTCATGCGGACTCTCTCCAGTGGTCGCCCTCGCAAAGGGCGGACCGGGGATGAAATGAAAACGCCGGCTGAGGCCGGCGCGGTGGAGATTCTACCTCAGGCGTGCCATTGAGGGCACGTCGCTGGGATCAATGGCCGGTGCACGCGCCCACAGATACCGCACGAGCGCCGGCCAGCTTAGCGGTTAATGCCCGTGTAGATCGTGCTTGCTGCCACCGCGGCAGGTCGGTGAATCCGGCGCCATGCCCTGCTGCATCCACTCCTCGGGGGTATAGGTGTGCAGCGCCAGGGCGTGGAACTGGCCCATCAGCTCGCCGAGGGTGGCATAGACCTTCTGATGGCGCTTGACCGAATTGAGACCGGTGAACGCCGGGCTGACGATCACCGCCTTGTAGTGGGTCTCCTGGCCACGGCTGTGCATGTGGCTCTCGTCCTGCACGTCCAGATGCTCGGGCTGCAGGTCGGCCAGGGCCTGGTGAATCTTTTCGCGCATGCTCATGTCCGGCGCTCCTTACTGCTTGGCGGGTTGAAGTTCGGCGGTCATCTCACCGAGCAGCTTGTCCACTTCCGGCACCGCCTGCTGCAGACGCTCCTGGGTCAACTGGGCAGCATGGGTCATCAGTTGCGGCATCTGTTCCAGCACTTTGCGGCCAACCGGGGTCTGGTAGAAGGCCAGCAGCTCCTTCAGCTCGGCCTCGGTGAAGGCATCGGTATACAGGCTGACCAGTTCCGACTCCAGCTTGCCCTTGCCGACCACGCGCTCAATGGCCGCATCGGCCTGGGCCTGGTAGCGCTCCAGCACGGCCTTCTTCGCTTCGCTGCCGCCGGCCTGGGCAAAACGCTGGGCGAACATCTGGCGCACCTGCATGTGCGCCGGTACGGCCAGCTTGTCGGCGCGGCTCATCTCGATGAAGCGCTTGGCCTCGGCGGCGTGGCTGGCAGGGGCTGCCATCCGTGTGTCGGCCAGCAGCGGGCCGCTGGCGACCAGCAGCAGGCAGGAAAACAGGGCGCGCAGGCGGGTCATGGGTTACATCCTCGGGAAAATCGCGGGCGGCCATTCTGCGCGCACCGCCCCATGGGCTCAAGTTCGCATTGAAGGCCAGAAGCCCGGCTCAATTGCCATGGCGCACTCCGAACGGAAGCCCTGCAATCCAGGCCAGCTCGTCGCCCCGCATCTCTGTCGGACGTACCAAGACTTGCCGGGAGAGCGGATATCTATGCATTCTTGTCATCCTTTGGAGCTACGGTCGGCGTTGCGGACGACCAGCCCAACACATGGATGTGGCAAATGAACAGTCTGAGCAATCCCCTTCCAGAGCTTCCCCAGCCATTGTGCGACAGCCGCGGTCAATTGGCCGAAGACGCCATCGGCTGGTCGAGCCGGCCTCGAGTGAACTGCGCCCTGCCCAGCCATTGGGGGCGTCGCAAACGCTGGAATCGCTGGTGTGTCACCACCCCGGACTGGATGTTGGCGCTGACCTTCGCCGATCTCGACTACCTGGGCTATGGCGCCGCCTATTTCCTCGACCTGCGCAGCGGCAAGTCAGGCAACCACACCCAGATACGCCCCTTCGGCCGCGGCTGTGACCTGCCCGACTCCCCCCTGGAAAGCCACGAGTTCAACCACAATCGCCTGCAGCTGCGCGCCGATGATCGCGGCAACGCCGTACGCCTCACCGTTGTGGCTCCGGATATCGGCGGCCAGCCTCTGCATGTTTCGCTGGACATCCAGCGCCCTCCGCACCTGGAGTCGGTGAATCTGGTCTGCCCCATGGGTCGGCGCACCTTTCACGCCACCAGTCGCCAGTTGGGCCTCCCCGTTTCCGGCAGCGTGCAACTGGGCAGCCAGCAGTACGCCTGCACGCCAGGACAGAGCTTCGCCGCGCTGGACTTCGCCCGAGGTATCTGGCCACTGAAAAGCCACTGGACCCGCGCCGCCTTCGCCGCGCCGGGAGGCATTGCCGGCAACTTCGGCAATGGCTGGTGCGACTACAGCGGCCTGTCGGAAAACGCGCTGTGGTTCGGCGGCGAGCTGCTGCATCTGGAAGAGCCGGTTCACATCGAGCAGGGGTCACAGAGTTCGCTGGAACCCTGGCGTCTGCATAGCGACGATGGCCAGGTCGATCTCAACTTCTCGCCTCGCCAGCTGCACCAGGCCTGCCCTCGACTCGGCCCCTTCTACGCCGATACACGCCAGTGGTTTGGCCACTTCGACGGCTTGCTGCGCGGCCCGCAGGGTGAGAAGGTCCCGGTCAACGGCGCCTGTGGCTGGCTCGGTTCGACCCACGCCCGCTGGTAGTCGTCTCGATAGAGATGCCGGGGAACCCGTCACACCTCCGGCGGCCTAAACTGCCGGAAACAGTCCGGAGACAGTCCATGAGCCGTATCGAAACCGACAGCATCGGTGCCATCGAAGTACCCGAAGACGCCTACTGGGGCGCCCAGACGCAACGCTCGCTGGTCAATTTCGCCATCGGCGACCAACATATGCCACTGGCCGTGGTGCATGCACTGGCATTGATCAAGAAGGCCGCGGCGCGGGTCAACAATCGCATCGGCGACCTGCCCCCGGACGTCGCCCGGCTGATCGAGCAGGTCGCCGACGAAGTACTGGCCGGCCAGCACGATACGCAATTTCCCCTGGTGGTCTGGCAGACCGGCAGCGGCACCCAGAGCAATATGAACGTCAACGAGGTGATCGCCGGCCGCGCCAACGAACTGGCCGGAAAAGGGCGCGGCGGCAAGAGCCCGGTGCACCCCAACGACCACGTCAACCGCGCGCAGAGCTCCAATGACAGCTTCCCCACCGCCATGCATATTGCTGCCGTGCAGGCCGTGCAGCACCAGTTGCTGCCAGCCATCGCCGAGCTTTCCGGCACGCTGGCGGAGCAATCGCACCGGCACATGCACCTGGTGAAGACCGGTCGTACCCACCTGATGGATGCCACACCGGTGACCTTCGGCCAGGAGCTGTCGGCTTTCGTCGCCCAACTCGACTATGCCGAGAAGGCCATCCGCGCCACCCTGCCTGCCGTCTGTGAACTGGCCCAGGGCGGCACAGCCGTCGGCACCGGGCTGAATGCCCCGAAAGGCTTCTCCGAGGCCATGGCCGCCGAGCTGGCGGCACTGTCCGGCCTGCCCTTCGTCTCGGCACCCAACAAGTTCGCGGCGCTTGCCGGCCACGAGCCGCTGACCGCGCTCTCCGGTGCGCTGAAGACCCTTGCCGTGGCACTGATGAAGATCGCCAACGATCTGCGCCTGCTGGGCTCCGGCCCACGCGCCGGCTTCGCCGAAGTCAAGCTCCCGGCCAACGAGCCGGGCAGCTCGATTATGCCCGGCAAGGTCAACCCGACCCAGTGCGAGGCGCTGTCCATGCTGGCCTGCCAGGTGCTGGGCAACGACAGTACCATCGCCTTCGCCGCCAGCCAGGGCCACCTTCAGCTCAACGTGTTCAAGCCGGTGATCATCCACAACCTGCTGCAGTCCACGCGCCTGCTGGCCGACGGCTGCCGCAACTTCGCCCAGCACTGCGTGGCCGGGCTGGAACCGGACGCCCGGCAGATGGCCGAGCACCTGGAGCGCGGACTGATGCTGGTAACGGCACTGAACCCTCACATCGGCTACGACAAGGCCGCCGAAATCGCCAAGAAGGCCTATGCCGAAGGGCTCAGCCTGCGCGAGGCAGCGCTAGCGCTGGGCCACCTGAGCAACGAGGAGTTCGATGCCTGGGTTCGTCCGGAAAACATGCTGGAGTCCGGACAGAATGGTTGACGAGGCGAAGAGCGGCGCGACTCCGCTGGAGGGGGATGGCAAGCGCATTCTGATGATTCTCGGCACGCCCAAGCAGGACAGTCTGTGCCACGCAATCGCCGAGGCGTACTCCAATGGTGCGCGCGGAAAGGGCCATGTAGTGCGCCAGATCCGACTCGGCGATCTGCAGTTCGACCCCATCCTGCGCGAGGGCTATGGGCAGAACCAGGCACTGGAGCCGGACCTGCTGGAGGCGCAGCGGCAGATCCACTGGGCCGAGCACCTGGTGTTCGTCTATCCGGTCTGGTGGGGCGGCATTCCCGCGCTGCTCAAAGGCTTCTTCGACCGCACTTTTCTGCCCGGCTTCGCCTTCAAGTACCGCAACCGCTCGCAGCTGTGGGACAAGCTGCTGACCGGTCGCACCGCCGACCTGCTGGTGACCCTGGATACGCCGCCCTGGTACTTCCGCTGGATCTACGGCGCGCCGGCGCACCGGCAGATGGTGCGCACCATTCTCGGTTTCTGCGGCATCAAGACACGCCGCCTGACCGAGTTCGCGCCGGTACGCCCCTCATCCGAGGAGCAACGCCAGGGTTGGTTGCGCAAGGCGGAGAGCCTCGGCGTCAGGGCCTGACGAAGGATGTACGGGCCCTGCGGGCTCGCCAGCCGGCCAGCAACGACGGGCCGAGGGCAGTCAGTGCCGAGCCCATCACCACCAGCAGCGCGCCACCGTAGCCGAGCAGATTGATCTGCTCCGGCTGCACGTGGTCCGGCCACCAGACGGCGGCCAGGGCCACGGCGACGAAGGTGACCAACGGGGTTATCGACAGGGTGGCGCTGACCCGCGACGCCTCCCAGTGCGCCAGCGCCTCGGCGAAGGCACCGTAGGCCACCAGTGTGTTCAGACAGCAGGCCAGTAGCAGCCAGCCTTGCAACGGACTGAGCTGCAGCACCTGCATGGGGTGCGCCCAGGGTGACAGCAGCAAAGCGCAGGCCAGATAGATCACCATCATGATCTGCTGCGAGCTCCATTGAGTCAGCAGCTGCTTCTGCGCCAGGCCGTAGAACACCCAGAGGAATGCTGCCAGCAGGATCACCAGCACACCGGCAGTGTAGGTGGTCAACGACGTGAACAGCTCTTCCAGACGCTGGTTGAAGAACAGGCCGAAGCCCAGCAGCAGGATGCCCATCCCGATGGCCTGCCCGACGCTGAAGGACTCGCGGAATACGATCAGGCTGGCGACCAGAAACAGTATCGGCGCCATCTGGATAACCAGTTGGGTAGTGCCGGGACTGAGCATGTTCAGGCCGATCAGGTACAGCACGTAATTGCTGGTCAGTCCGGCGATGGCCAATACCAGCAGACCGTGACCGCGGCGCCCCAACGGAGCGAAGCGCGGCAGGCGTCTGGTAGCGGTCAGCCAGACCAGCAACAGCAGCCCCGAGACCAGCAGGCGATACCAGGTGACGGTGACCGGATCCATCACCTGCAGCACTTCCTTGAGCTTGATCGGCAAGATGCCCCAGAGCACCGCTGTGGTCAGGGCGAGCAGCAGGCCATAGAGCCAGCGGCCGGAGGAAACGTGCATGACAGCCTCGAAACGCGACAGCGCAAAAGGCGACCATTGTAGGCGCAGGCACTACCAGCTCACAGCCACAGTTGACCTCGCGGACAAGAAGAAACTGTGCCGTGAGCGGAGAAAAGTGGCTAAAAAATGACCACCCGTCGTTTACCCCGATGCGCTCGACAGCCCCCACTACACTAAAAACAGTGCACCCTGACTACAGGAGGTTTCGTCATGTTCGGTCAACGTACCGTGGACCCCAGCCCAAGCACCCACTACCGAAGCGAACGGATCAGTGCCGTCAACGGCCAGTACTTCTTCGCCACCCGCGAGGGCACTCTAGAGGGGCCGTACTTCACTCGCATCGACGCCGAGCGGGACATCGCCCTCTACATCCGGCGCCAGCAGCAGGCCGACGACATCCTCGAAACCCGCGCCTACTGATCCTCAGTCGGCAGCGAAGGCCTTTTCCAGCGCATCGTTGATGGTGCGTAGTACCTTGCCCCGGGCAAAGCGCTTGTCGTTGGCCTCGACCAGGGTCCAGGGTGCGATGGAAGTACTGGTTCGGTCGACCATGTCACCTACCGCGTCGCGGTAGTCCCCCCATTTCTCGCGGTTGCGCCAGTCCTCGTCGGTTATCTTGAAGCGCTTGAAGGCTATCTGCTCGCGTTCCTTGAAACGCTTGAACTGTTCGTCCTCGTCGATGGCCAGCCAGAACTTCACCAGCACCACGCCGGCATTGGTCAGCTGTTCCTCGAAATCGTTGATCTCGCCGTAGGCGCGCAGCCAGTCCGCCGGCTCACAGAAGCCCTCTACACGCTCCACCAGCACCCGCCCATACCAGGAGCGGTCGAACACGGTGAACTTGCCACGCGCCGGGATGTGTCGCCAGAAACGCCACAGATAGGGCTGGGCACGCTCCTCTTCGGTCGGCGCGGCGATAGGCACGATGCGGTACTGGCGCGGGTCCAGCGCTGCCGCCACCCGCCGGATGGCCCCCCCCTTGCCAGCAGCGTCGTTACCCTCGAACACCGCAACCAGGGCATGTCGGCGCATTCGTTTGTCGCGCATCAACACGGCCAGGCGTGCCTGCTCGGCCTCGAGCATGTTCTTGTAGGCATCTTTTTCCAGCCGCTGCGACAGGTCCAGGCTGTCCAACAGGCCTCGGTGGTCGAGGTTGGCAACCATCGGTGCCAGGTGCGGATGGGAGACGATGCGAACCTTGCTCTTGAGCGCGGCCTGCAGGCCGTCCAGCAGAATGCGACCCACCGTCAGGTTGCGATAATTCTGGTCGCACCCCTCCACCACATACCAGGGCGCGAAATCCCGACTGCTACGACGCAACACCCGCTCGCCATGGCGCACGAACTTGTCGTAGGTCTTCGACTGCTGCCAGTCCAGCGGGCTGATCTGCCAGGCGCGCTGCGGGTCGCCGTGCAACTCCTCGAGGCGCTTCTTCATCTGCTTCTTGGACAGGTGAAACCAGAACTTGAAGACCAGTGCCCCCTCGTCACAAAGCATCTGCTCCAACGCCAGGGCACCATCGATGGCCTGATCCAGTACCGCATCCTTGAAGTGGCCGTGCACACGGCCCTGGATCATCTGGCTGTACCAGTTGCCGAAGAAGATGCCGATCCGCCCCTTGGGCGGCAACTGACGCCAGAAGCGCCAGGCAGGCGGCCGCGCCAGCTCCTCGTCGGTCTGCACATCGAATGTGCTGACCTGGATGAGCCGTGGGTCCATCCACTCGTTGAGCAGCTTGACCGTCTCACCCTTGCCGGCACCCTCGATGCCGTTGATCAGGATGATCACCGGAAAGCGCCCCTGCTGCTGCAGCTCGAACTGTGCCTCCAGCAACGCCTCGCGCAATGCCGGCACTTCTTTCTCGTAATCGTCCTCGTCGATCTTGTGCCCCAGTTCGGCGGATTCGAACATGCTTACCTCCGTGCGTCGATTTGCCCAGCCTAGCGGATCACCGCCGGTTTGGGCATGTCGTTACAATGCCGCACCTCCTGCCCGGGTACCCCGATGACCGACTCCCCGCATGCCCAGATCGACTGGGACGAACAAGGCCAGCCATTGTCACGCCAGTTCGGCGACGTGTACTTCGCCCATCACGATGGGCTGGGCGAAACCCGTCATGTATTCATCGCTGGCAATGACCTGGCCACACGCTTCGCCGCGCTGCCTGCCGATGGTCGCCTGGTCATCGGCGAGACCGGATTCGGCACCGGCACAAACTTCCTCTGCACCTGGCAACTGTTCGACCAACTGGCCCCCGCTACCGCGCAACTGCATTTCGTCAGCGTCGAGAAATATCCCCTGACGCCGACGGACCTGGCCCGCGCCCTGACCCTGTGGCCGGAGCTAGCGCCTTGGGCAGATCAGTTGCTGGAGCAGTACGTGGCGATTCATCCAGGCTTCCAGCGCCTGGTGCTGGCCGGTGGCCGAGTAGTGCTGACCCTGCTGATCGGCGATGTGCTGGAACAGCTGCCACAGCTGGATGCACGCATCGATACCTGGTTCCTTGACGGCTTTGCACCGGCGAAAAACCCGCAGATGTGGAACGACGAGCTGTACGCCCAACTTGCACGGTTATCCACCGCCGACACCAGCCTGGCAACCTTCACCAGTACCGGCCATGTACGCCGTGGGTTGATCGCTGCCGGTTTCGCCATGCAGCGAGTGCCCGGCTACGGCAAGAAATGGGAGATTCTCACCGGCCTCTACCAGGGCCAGGCCAGCAATGAAACCAAACCCTGGTATGCCCGCCCACCGCATCCCGCACGACGCGAAGCGCTGGTAATTGGCGCCGGCATGGCCGGCTGCGCTACCGCTGCCAGCCTCGCCGCCCGTGGCTGGCAGGTAACCCTGCTCGAGCGTCACGACCAGATTGCCCAGGAGGCTTCGGGCAATCCTCAGGGGGTTCTCTACCTCAAGCTCTCCGCCCACGGCACCGCGCTATCGCAATTGGTGCTGTCCGGCTTCGGCCATACCCGCCGCCTGTTGCAACGCCTGCAGCCTCAGGATTGGTCCGCCTGCGGCGTCTTGCAACTGGCCTTCGACGCCAAGGAGGCCGAGCGCCAGGCCAAACTGGCCGGGGCCTTCCCAGCAGATCTGTTGCAGTCACTGGACCAACAGCAGGCCGAAGCCATTGCCGGCATTGGCCTTTCTGCAGGTGGCCTGTTCTATCCGCAGGCCGGTTGGGTGCATCCACCCGCGTTGTGCCGCACACTGGCCAACCATCCGAATATCCGCCTGCAACTGCACAGCGAAGCCCTCGACCTGCGCCGTGTCGCGGGCCAGTGGCAGGCCCTGGACGGCGAGCGCCTGCTGGCCGCCGCACCCGTGGCGATCCTGGCCGGTGCCGCCGAGGTGCGGCGCTTCGCCGACCTGCCGCTCAAGCGCATTCGTGGACAGATCACCCGCTTGCCACAAACCGAAGCCAGCGCCGCACTGAACTGTGTACTGTGCGCCGAGGGCTACGTGGCGCCAGTGCGCCACGGTGAACATACGCTGGGCGCCAGCTTCGACTTCCACAGCGAAGAAACCACCCCCACTGCCGCCGAGCATGCGAGCAACCTCGATCTGCTGCGGGAAATCTCCACCGATCTGACCGAACGCCTGCAGGCCGACCGACTCGACCCCGAGCAGTTGGAAGGCCGTGCCGCCTTCCGCTGCACCAGCCCGGACTACCTTCCGATCGTCGGCCCGCTGGCCGATGCGGCCACCTTCGCCGAGGCCTACGCGGTACTGGCCAAGGATGCCCGCCAGGTACCGGAGACTCCCTGTCCCTGGTTGGAGGGCCTGTACGTCAACAGCGGCCATGGCTCGCGCGGGCTGATCAGCGCACCGCTATGCGGCGAGCTGCTGGCCGCCTGGCTGAACGATGAACCGTTGCCCGTGCCCCGCGCCGTTGCCGAAGCCTGCCACCCCAACCGTTTTGCCCTGCGCAAACTGATCCGCAACGCCTGAACCGCCGTGCCACCGGCAGGGGCTATGATCTAGCGCCTGGCGGTTGGCAATCGGGTCGATGGCTACCACGATCATTCGCTCCAGTGCTGCTTCCCAGCACCGTTGACCACAGGAATCTCCAGGAAACGTTTGCGTGCCAATCCGTACTCCCACAAAAGAGCCGGAATCGATGGGTATTTGTCTGCCAATGAAGCGCCACACCCGTGGGCGCCCCTCTACCGGCATCCGGGTCAAAACGCGCTGATGGAGGCGTTGTTGCTCGAAGCCATCGGCATCGGCGCCGTGCTCGGCCTGCTGCTCGGCCTGACGGGGGCTGGTGGCTCGCTGGTCGCCTTGCCACTGTTGCTCAGCCTGCACCTGCCCCTGCGCGATGCCATCGGTGTCAGCCTTGGCGCCGTGGCGCTTACCGCGCTGATCGGTGCCGTGCCGCGCGCCTGCCAGGGCCAAGTGGCCTGGCGACCTGTCCTGCTGCTGAGCGTCGCCGGCCTGCCCGGCAACGCCATCGGCCAATGGCTCGGGCAGTACATTCCCGAGGCCGCGCTGATTCTCGGCTTTTGCACCCTGGTGCTGTGGACAGCCTGGCGCATGTGGCGCAGCGCCAGCCTGGCACGCACCGGCAGCAGCACGCTGCGTAGCCTGCCACTGGTGGCCATCGGCCTCGGCGTGGGCGTGTTCTCCGGACTGATGGGCGTGGGCGGCGGCTTCATGGTGGTGCCAGCCCTGCTGGCATTCACCCCGCTCGGCATGCTGGCCGCCACCGCCACCTCGATGATGGTGATCGCGCTGGTGTCCGGCGGCGGCTTCCTGCTCTACCTCAGCGGCGCCCAACCCTCACTATCGTTGCTGGCCGGCCTGGCCCTGGGTGGCGCCGCTGGCGTCCTGAGTGGCAACGCCTTGTCCCAGCGTCTCGGCGGACGTCTTCTGCAACGCCTGTTCGCCCTGCTGCTGGTGGTGGCCAGCCTGTCACTTGCGACGCAGAAGCTGCTCGGCGGCGCCTGAGCGCACGGCTCGGCAGCGCGTAACTTCACCACCAGATGCCCAATCTAAAGCGGACCAGACCTGCACGAACGAGCACGACAGCGCCCGTCCGACAATATGGAACGCGCATTAGGGGCGCTCTTGTCGACAAGTTCCACATATAACAAATCGATCTAAACGATCCTAACCAATGCCTGTCGGAGAAATACTGCCCATATTTCAGGGCAGCCTCCCCAACGGCAAAACCGGTAAGGAACTATGTGCGGAATAGCTGGAGAATTACGTTTCGATCACCAACCGGCCGACCTGGCCGCTCTCGCCCGAATAACCCATCACCTGGCCCCTCGCGGCCCCGATGCCTGCGGCTTTCATAGCAGTGGATCACTGGCTCTAGGCCACCGCCGGCTGAAAGTCATGGACCTGGCGCCGGCCTCCGGCCAACCGATGGTCGACCAGCAGCTCGGCCTGGCCATGGTGTTCAACGGTGCCATCTACAACTACCCGGAACTGCGCGACGAGCTGCGCGGCCTCGGCTACCAGTTCCACTCCGATGGCGATACCGAGGTGCTGCTCAAGGGCTACCACGCCTGGGGCGAAAACCTGCTGCCGAAGCTCAACGGCATGTTCGCCTTCGCCATCTGGGAGCGCGATACGGAACGCCTGTTCCTCGCCCGCGACCGGCTCGGCGTCAAACCGCTGTACCTGAGCGAGAACGGCAACCGCCTGCGCTTCGCCTCGACCCTGCCGGCTTTGCTGCAGGGTGGCGACATCGACAAAGCGCTGGACCCGGTGGCTGTCGACCACTACCTCAATTTCCACTCCGTGGTGCCTGCACCACGCACCCTGCTGGCCGGGATCAAGAAGCTGCCGCCCGCTACCTGGCTGCGCATCGAGCGTGATGGCCGCCGTGAACAGAAATGCTGGTGGCAGCTGGACTTCGGCCCCCGCGCCGACGAAACAGGTTTGCAGCTAGACGACTGGAGCGAACGTGTACTGGATGGCCTGCGCCAGGCGGTGCAGGTGCGCCAGCGCGCCGCCCTGGATGTCGGCGTGCTGCTATCCGGCGGGCTCGACTCCAGCCTGCTGGTCGGCCTGCTGCATGAGGCTGGCGTGGACAATCTGTCCACCTTCTCCATCGGCTTCGAGGATGCTGGCGGCGAGCGCGGCGACGAGTTCCAGTACTCCGATCTGATCGCCCGCCATTACGGCACCCGCCACCATCAACTGCGCATCGCCGAGACGGAAATCCTCGCCGAGCTTCCCGCAGCCTTCCGCGCCATGAGCGAGCCGATGGTCAGCCATGACTGCATCGCCTTCTACCTGCTCGGTCGTGAAGTGGCCAAGCGATGCACCGTGGTGCAGTGCGGCCAGGGCGCCGACGAGCTGTTCGCCGGATACCACTGGTACCCGCTGGTGGACGGCGCTGCCGATCCCGAGGCCGCCTACCGTGTGGCGTTCTTCGACCGCTCGCGTGAGGAGACCCTGGCCACTCTGCGGCCCGAATGGCATGGCGCGGACTGGGCCGGTGAGTTCCTCCGCGACCACTTCGCCATGCCCGGCGCCGATGCTGCCGTGGACAAAGCCCTGCGCCTGGACAGCACCGTGATGCTGGTCGACGATCCGGTCAAACGGGTCGACAACATGACCATGGCATGGGGGCTGGAGGCGCGCACGCCGTTTCTGGACTACCGTCTGGTAGAACTGTCGGCACGCATTCCGGCGCGCTTCAAGCTACCGGATGGCGGCAAGCACGTGCTCAAGGAAGCTGGACGCAAAGTCATTCCACATGCCGTGATCGACCGCCCCAAGGGCTACTTCCCCGTGCCAGGGCTGAAACATCTGCAGGGCGCCACCCTGGGCTGGGTCCAGGAACTGCTGCTCGACCCCAGCCAGGATCGCGGTCTGTTCGAACCTGCCGTGCTCGATCGCCTGCTCAGCGATCCCGCGGGTCAGCTCACCCCTTTGCGCGGTTCCAAGCTCTGGCAGCTGGCCGCCCTCAATCTATGGCTCAGCGAACAGGGCCTGTGACCGACTCAAGGAGCTTCATCATGCGCGCATCTGCCTATAACCAACGCCTGCAACGTGGCCAGCCGCCGTCCTACCAGCGCCTGCAGGCTCACCTGGCGAAGGACGGCATCGAACAGCCGTCGCCACAGAGCGTCCATTGTGGCTGGGGCCGCCTGCTGATTGGCCATACCTATCCGGACCCGGAAGCACTCGCTGCCGATCTGCTGGAGGAGCGTCCGGGGGAGAGGGATATCGCTCTCTACGTGGCCGCGCCGCACCAGCTGCTCGCCCAGGCTCCGCAGCAGCTGTTCCTCGACCCTTCGGATACGCTACGCCTGTGGTTCACCGACTATCGCCCGGCTCGCGCCAGCTTCCGGGGCTTCCAGATCCGCAGGGTGCAGACCGACCAGGACTGGGAGGACATCAACGCGCTCTATCTGCAACGGGGCATGCTGCCGGTCGACACTGCACACATCACCCCTCGCGCGGAAGGTGGCCCCAGCTACTGGCTGGCGACGGATGATGCCGATGGCAGAGTAATAGGCACCGTCATGGGCCTGAACCATCGCAAGGCGTTTGCCGACCCGGAAGGTGGCAGCAGCCTGTGGTGCCTGGCGGTGGCCTCCAACTGCCAGCGACCCGGTGTTGGGGAAGCACTGGTGCGACATCTGGTCGAGCACTTCATGGGGCGCGGTCTCAACCATCTCGATCTGTCCGTGCTGCATGACAATGAAGGAGCCAAATCCCTCTACGCCAAGCTCGGCTTTCGCGAGCTGCCGACCTTCGCCGTGAAACGCCGCAATGGCATCAACCAGTCATTGTTCCTCGGACCCGGCCCGGAAGAGGATCTCAACCCCTACGCCCGTATCATTGTCGATGAAGCCCGTCGCCGCGGCATCGAAGTGCATGTGGATGATGCCGAAAACGGGCTGTTCACACTGAGTCAGGGCGGCCGGCGAGTCCGCTGCCGGGAATCCCTTTCGGATCTGACCAGCGCCCTCAGCATGACGCTCTGCCAGGACAAGCATCTCACCCACCGGGCTTTCGCCCGCGCCGGGCTCAGCCAGCCAGCCCAGCGCCTGGCGGGCAGCTCCGAGGAGAATGCAGCCTTCCTCGCGCAATGCCACCGGGTGGTGGTGAAGCCGGTCAATGGCGAACAGGGCCAAGGGGTCGCCGTCGATCTCCGAACTGACCAAGCCATGCAGCAGGCAATCGAGGAAGCCCGTCGTTTCGATCAGCGCGTATTGCTCGAGAGCTTCCACGAAGGTCAGGACCTGCGCATCGTGGTCATCGGTTTTCAGGTAGTAGCGGCGGCCATTCGTCATCCGGCCGAAGTGATCGGTGACGGCATACACACCATCGGCGCACTCATCGAGGCGCAGAGCCGGCGTCGCCAGGCGGCCACTGGCGGCGAGAGCCGCATCCCCCTTGATGCCGAGACCCAGCGAACCCTGCACGACGCAGGCTACGACTACTCCAGCGTACTGCCGGCCGGCACCCGCCTGGCCGTCCGCAAGACGGCCAACCTGCATACCGGCGGGACGCTGGAGGATGTCACCGCACGCCTGCACCCGACACTGCGCAAGGCTGCAATGCATGCCGCACGGGTGCTTGAAATACCCGTGGTGGGGCTGGACCTGCTGGTCAAGGCCGCGGATGAGGAGGACTACGTGATCATCGAGGCCAACGAGCGCGTGGGCCTGGCCAACCACGAACCTCAGCCAACCGCCAAACGCTTCGTCGATCTGCTGTTCCCCCTCAGCCGACAGCATCCCTGAGGAGATATCCCATGCCCCACTTGCCTGCACCCGACCTCACGTACCTGCGTCAGGTACTGCTGGAACTGCTGGCCATCCCCAGTCCGACCGGTTTTACCGATACGGTGGTGCGTTATGTCGCCGAGCGCCTGGAAGAGCTCGGTATTCCCTTCGAACTGACCCGCCGCGGTACCATCCGAGCCACCCTCAAGGGGCGCCAGTCCAGTCCGGACCGTGCCGTCTCGGCGCACTTGGATACCATTGGCGCCATCGTCCGCGAGATCAAGGACAGCGGCCGCCCGGCTCTGGCACCGGTGGGCTGCTGGTCCAGCCGATTCGCCGAAGGCAGCCGGGTCAGCCTGTTTACCGACAATGGCGTGCTGCGCGGCAGCGTGTTACCGCTGATGGCCTCCGGGCACGCCTTCAACACTCAGGTCGACAGCCTGCCGATCAGCTGGGACCACATCGAACTACGCCTCGACGCTCCCTGCTACAGCCGCACCGAGTGCGAGGCACTGGGCGTGTCGGTAGGTGATTTCGTCGCCTTCGACCCGCTACCCGAGTTCACCGAGAGCGGTCATATCAGCGCCCGCCACCTGGACGACAAGGCCGGCGTTGCGGCGCTGCTGGCCGCGCTGAAGGCGGTCAAGGACAGCGGTCTGGAACCACAGATCGACTGCCATCCGCTATTCACCATCACCGAGGAAGTCGGCTCCGGCGCCGCGGCCGCCCTGCCCTGGGACGTCAGCGAGTTCGTTGGCATCGACATCGCACCGGTCGCACCCGGGCAACAGTCAAGCGAGCATGCCGTGAGCGTGGCGCTACAGGATTCTGGCGGCCCGTATGACTATCACCTGTCGCGCCACCTGCTGCGCCTGGCCGACGAGGGCGACATCCCGGTACGCCGCGATCTGTTCCGCTATTACCACAGTGACGCCCAGTCGGCTGTGACCGCCGGTCACGATATTCGCGTTGCGCTGCTGGCCTTCGGCTGCGATGCCACTCACGGCTATGAGCGGACCCATATCGACAGCCTGGCCGCGCTGTCGCGCCTGATCGGCGCCTACCTGCTCAGCCCTCCAGTGTTCGCCAGCGACGCCCAACCCGCCCGTGAGCACTCGCTAGAGCGCTTCAGCCATCAGATCGAGCACGATGCACAGATGGCCAACGATACCCAGGTGCCAACCGTGGAGAGCGTGCTGGGGGCACGCAACGAGTCTTCCGACTAAGCTTCTGCGCAGAGCCGCACCTGGCTCTGCAACACTCTCTTGAAGCCTTGTCGGCAACTAGGCAAAGTGCTGGCAATACCAATAAGAAGCATGAGGTGGCAGATGCCTCGCTTGTGTCTGGCTATGCTGCTGCTCTGCCTGAGCGGGCCGCTGTGGGCGCTATCCCCCGCCCCGCTGGACCGCGATGAGCTTCGCCTGTCGCTCGCCCCGTACATGGGCTACTACCGCGACCGTGATGGCACACTCGATGCCGAAACCGTCCAGCGCCTGCCGGACAGCGCGTTCGAACAGGTTCACGGTGACCATGCCAATCTGGGCAAGAACGATTCGGCCTGGTGGTTCAAAGTACGCATGGTCAACAGCCGGCCGCAGCCGCTGAGTGGCTATCTGGAAGTCAACTACGCGCTGCTCGACCGCGTCGACATCTATCTGCAAGACGGTGATGGTCGCCTGCATCGGCAGTACAGCGGTGACAGCTTCGCCTTCGCCCAACGCCCGGTGCAGGTCCGCCACTTCTGGTTCCCAGTCTCCCTGCCTCATGGCAGCAATACCCTGCTGGTCCGTGTAGAGAGCACCAGCACCATCTTCGTGCCCCTGTTCTTCAGCACCTACGGTGCCAGTGCAGCGGCTCAGGAGAACCTGATGGGCATCAACGGCGCCTTTTATGGGGTGCTGTTCGCGATGTTCATCTACAACCTGTTTCTGTTCATCTCCCTGCGCGAGCGAGCCTACTTCTGGTACCTGGTCTACAACGTCAACGTCGGCCTGTTCGCCGCCTGCTTCGACGGCATGCTGTTCAAGCTGCTGCCCAACTATGTGGGCCTGCAGTCAGTGATCATCTATGTACTGATGTTCCTGCATTGCCTCAATGCGGCTCAGTTCAGCCGCCACTTCCTGCATGTCCCCCAACACTTTCCCAGGCTGGACAAGGGTCTGCGCCTGCTGATGCTGGCTATCGTCGGCTGCCTGGTATCGGTCCCTCTGATCGGTCTGGCTGCCTGGAACATCCTGGCCAGTGTGTCGGTACTTCTGGTCTCGCTCATCCTGCTGCTCACCGGCATCTACGCCTGGCGCCGCGGTGTACGCCACGGCTCGTACTACGTACTGGCATGGAGCGTGCTGCTGGTGGCGTTCATCCTGGTAACCAGTGGCTCCCTGGGGCTGGAGATCTTCGGCATCTACGGCTCGGCAGTGGTGAAGGTAGGCGTGACCATCGAGCTGCTCAGCCTCTCCATCGGCCTGGCCGACCGCATCAATCTGCTCAAGGAAGAAGGCTTCCGCTCGCGCCAGGCAGCCGAGCAGGCGGAGTACGAAAACCAGGCCAAGAGCCGCTTCCTGGCCAAGATGAGCCATGAGATCCGCACGCCACTCAATGGTGTGCTGGGCATGCTGCAGCTGCTGCGCGAGACGACGCTGGATCGCAACCAGCGCTTCTACGTCGACACCATCAGTAGCTCAGGCAGCTCGCTGATGGCAGTGATCAACGACATTCTGGACTACGCACGCATCGAATCCGGCAAGCTGAGTCTGGAAGAGATCGAATTCGACCTGGAACAGATGGTCTCCGAAACCCTGGCGCTGTTCACCGCACAGGCTCTGGAGAAGCGCATACGCCTGTACGTCAGCCTGGAAGGCGGTGTGCCGCGCAGGGTGCATGGCGACCCGACACGCCTCAAGCAGGTGCTGATGAACCTGCTGGGCAACGCCCTCAAGTTCACCCAGGAAGGCCACGTTGCGCTGACCCTCAGCCGCCGCAGCGACAGCCAAGGCCAGCTGCATCTGGTATTCGCCATCAGTGACAGCGGTATCGGCATTCGCGACGACTCGCTCACCCAGCTGTTCAAGTCCTTCGCCCAGGGCGATTCCAGCACCACCCGTCGCTACGGCGGCAGTGGCCTCGGTCTGGCCATCAGCAAGGAGCTGGTGGAGATGATGGGCGGCCGCATAGAAGTGCAGAGCACGCCGGGACAGGGCTCGCGCTTCGCCTTCGACATACCGCTGCGCCCAGGTATCGCCGGGGATGATCTGAGCGTACTGCTGGAGAACCGCACCGCTCTGCTCTGCTCGCTCGACGGGCAGGGGCTCGACTGTCTGGGCCACCTGCTGGGCCGCTGGGGCATGCGCACCCAGCGCTGCCATGATCCGGAGCGGCTGCAGGATTATCTGGAAGACTTCGCCAGCCCACCACTGCTCGTGCTGATGTCGCCTTGGCCGGGCAGCTGCGGGCACTGGCTGGACAGCCTGCACCCCTATCTGGAACAAGGTCAGCGTGTGCTGTTGCTGAGCCCACCGGAACAGCACCAGCAGTTGCCGGAGAGCCAGGGGTTGCGCCTGCTGCACTTGGCCCTTCCGCTGTCTGTGACGGGCCTGCGCGACACCCTGCTGGAGCTGTACAGCGAGCGCCGCCGCGAGGCATCTGTTCCCCCACCGGCACTGGACAAACGCGCCGGCGCTGCGCCCTGCATCCTGGTGGCCGAGGACAACCGGGTGAACCAGATGGTGGTGCAGGGCTTTCTGCGCAAGCGCGGCTACTCGGTGCGCATGGTGGCCAACGGACAGAGTGCCGTGGACGAGTATCGTCGTGACCCGAATGCTATCCAGCTGATACTGATGGATTGCGAGATGCCCGAGCTGGACGGCTTCGAGGCCACCAGGCAGATCCGGCGCCTGGAAACCAGCCGCCGCCTGTCGCCGGTGCCGATCGTCGCCCTTACCGCGCACATCCTCGAAGAGCATCGTGACCGCGGGCTGGCCGCCGGCATGGATGACTTCCTAGGCAAGCCACTGGATTGCCAGCAGCTCTACACCCTGCTAGACCGCTACCTGCTCGCCCAGGAGCGCGTGACCGATTAGCATGGGCGCCCGCGGCAGAGGCTGTTGATGCTTCCCGCGGTCGAGACGGAACCAGGCCCAGGAGCCGCCATGCTGATCCCCCACCAGATGCTCGAAGCCGACACACTCACCCGCCTGCTGGAAGACTTCGTCACCCGCGACGGCACGGACAACGGCGATGACACGCCGCTGGATATCCGCGTGGAGCGAGCGCGCCATGCACTGAAAAAAGGCCAGGCGGTGATCGCCTTCGACCCGGATAGCCAGCAGTGTCAGCTGATGCTGCGCGAGGAAGTGCCGAAAGAATGGCTGGAGGACTAATGGCTACTGAAGCGTGGACCAAGCAGGATGATGCCCGCGCCAATCAGGCACAGCACTGCGCCTAGCCAATCCGACACCAACGGTCGGGTCCGCTCGATCACCCCGAGCCAGAGCAACGAAGCCACTACGTAGACCCCACCATATGCGGCGTAGGCACGCCCGGCATAGGCCGCCTCTACGCGGGTCAGCAACAGGGCGAACAGCGTCAGGCTGAGCAGGCCAGGGACGACCCACCAGGCACTCTTGCCCAGACGCAACCACATCCAGAAGGCATAGCAACCCGCGATCTCGAACAGCGCGGCGAGGAAAAACCAGAAGTAGTTGAGCATCGCCTCTCCTTGGAGTCGATTGACCGAGCCCGTGAGCTAGATAAAAACAAGGCCTGCGGCCCGAAACAGATAATGACTCAGATAGGCACAGGTCAGCCGCGCAGACTGCCCTCGCGCTCCCACACACAACGAACCCGCAGATCTTCCTCCTGGGGTGTATGGAAACCGCTCTCGGATTCCCAGCGGAAGGTGTGCAGACCATTCAGCTCGGTCTCCAAATGCACTACCGCACTGGCCCAGTACAGGCGCTTGATCAGTGCCTCGAACTCCTTGACCCACAAGGCCCACTCGTACTCGATGGCCTGATAGCTGGCGCCGAAGTGGATCACCTGGGTCTGGTACAGCCCCTCGCCTTCGTTGCCGCAGAAGGAGAACATCTCGCGGCCGAGGAACGGCCATGCCTCCCCCAGGGGCAACTGCTCCAGCACCCGGCGATTGGTGCTGCGCCGCAGCTGGCGCTGCTCGCGATCACCCGACGGCCAGTCGCGGATACAGCCATAGACGATGGATTCGGACTCCACGCGGGTACTCCAGAAAGTGCAGGCTGCCTTCTAACACAGGGGCTCGCCGCTGCAAAGGAACCAGTACCCCACCCACGCAAAAACGCAGCGCGGCGAGTAGGCCCTAGCTAGCTTGCTTCGGTGTGCGCAGTGCCCAGGCGATCAGCGTCATCAGCACGCCCAGCCCAATCAGCACCATGAACGGCCCTTGGTAGTTACCAGCCAGGTCGCGACCCAGCCCAGCCAGAATCGGTGCCAGACAGGCCATGCAGTAGCCGGCACAGAGCATCATCGCGGTCCAGCGACTGACCGCCAGCGGGGTGTGCACTTCGTATAGCGGCAGCACCAGCGACAGCGCGAAGGAGCCGCTGAGGGCGAAGCCCATCAGCACCGCCCAGACCTCAGGCAGCAGAGTCGGCTGGAAGGTGATCATCGTCAGGCACAGGGTCAGAGCCAGGCCACAGGCCACCAGCAGCGGCTGACGGATATTGAAGCGCTGGGCCAGCCATGGCATCAACCACGAGCTGGGCAGGCCGACCAGCATGAACAGGCTGAACAGACCATTGCTGTACAACAGACTCAACCCTGCCTCGTGATAGCGCGCCACCAGCCAGGTGGCCATGGTGTAGAAGAATCCGGCCTGAATGGCAAAGAAACCGGTCACTAGCCATGCCCGAGGCTCACGCCATGGCAGGCCCTGGCCATCTCCAGCTGCGGCTTCCTCGGTACGATTCGGCAGGCGCAGCCAGAGCAGCCCGGCGAGCAGGGCGGGGAGAAACCAGGCGGCCAACCCCAGACTCCAGTCATCTCCCAGGCTCTGGGTCAAAGGTATGGTGAGCACAGCACCACCGGCCCCGCCGATGGCCATGCTGAAGGAATACCAGCCGACCACCTGACCGACATGATCGCGAAAATGGCGCTTGATGAAACCGGACAACAGCGGCCCAGCCACGGCGATCCCGGCGCCAAGCAACACGGCACTGCCGATCAGGAGCGGGCTGGTATGACCACCAATACGAAGAAGCAGGGCCAGCATGATCAGCCCCAGGCAACAGGTAATGGTGCGCTCCAGGCCGAAGCGCACGGCCAGGCGCGGTGCCAGCGGCGCCAGCAGGCCCATGCACAGTACTGGCAAGGCAGTGGTCAGGCTGATCAGGCCGCGGCTCAGCGACAGCTCGTCAGCAATGCGCTCGATCAGCGGGGCGAAGGAAGTGATGCCGGGGCGCAGATTGATCGCCGCCAACACCAGAGCAAGCATCAGCAAGGCCCGGGATACAGGTTTCACAGTACATCCAAACAGCATGGCGGCCGGGCTGGCCGGGGCAGCCACCCTACTCTCCCGATCCTCCTCAGGCAAGGTTCCACCCAGGAAAGCTAACCATCCGGACAACATCAAGTAACTGTTCTAAATATATGAAGGAAAGGCTGGGAAACAGGGACGCGACGGTAAATCGACGAAGGAAAACTCATAAATGGCCATTCGCCATTCATCCGACGCAAATGCCCGCTGGGCGTGGTATGGAGCAAAAAAGAACTTTCATTGATCTCGAACAACGCCAGAGCGCTGTATATAGTGCTACTTCATGTAAATAAATATTTCCTATGCTTAATCACTTATAAGAAAGCTGCCGCCAACAGCCAAGGGAATGTCGATAATGAAAAAAACTAAAGACGTAGATTCCACCGTATCCGAACCCCGCACCGTGGCTACACCCGAACTGGAGACTCCCCCAACCTCCATAGCACCGCCCGTCACGCAGGTCGGTGCAGAGCAGTACATGTATTTCACCGAGCGAGACATCGATCGAATCCTAGAGAACCTGGATGGTCTGCGTGAACGTGTATTCCCCAAGCTGCATGGCGATGACGCGCTCGATGCACGCCACGCTCAGAATTTTCCCTCTGTTTGTCTGATCGGACTCGGCCGCTGCGGCTCCAACATCGCCCTGGACGTTGCCTCGCTGGTGTATAACGCGCGGCGCTTCTACCTCAACGAATTCAGCAACCAGGACAAGAGCGGCGGCGAGCAGCGCCCAGCCGGCTGGCTGCGCAGCAACCTGCGCCTGTCTGGCAACCGCGGCACCAAGCCGGTGTTCCTGATAGAGCCACTGGTGATGCTGGGTGATCTTGACAAGGATATCGAGGGGCGCATCCGCTTTTCGCGCAAGGCCGAGACCAGCGGCTTCCTCGACGACTACAGCAAGATGAAGATCATGGACCTGTCCGAGGTCCACGCCGGTGGCGCCGGTAACGCGCCGATCCTCGGCCAGTACCTGGCCAAGATCATCCTCAACAAGGACACCCAGCGCTTCTCCAATGCCGACTGGAAGTTCATCCACAGCTACCTTATCGACTCTTGCGGCATCAAGGCCAACCAGTCGCGCCTGTATTTCTACATCTTCAGCGCCGGCGGCGGCACCGGCTCGGGCATGGCCTCGGAATTCGGCCTGGCCCAGCAATTCGCCTACATGAGCAAGACCTTCGAGACCAAGCAGGAAAGCAGCAGCGAGGACAACCGCGGCCACTCCTTCGTCTTCGAGCCGATCTTCACCAGCGGCATCTGCATCCTGCCGAACATCTCAGACCAGCGCATCGAGATGTCCGAGGCCCTGCACATCAACGCCGGTCGCCTGCTGTGCAAATACCTCGCCGAGGAGTGGGACTTCTCCTACAACTTCGACAGCGAGGAAACCGGCGAAGAGAGCGTGATGCGCCGTATCCGCCCGTGGAACGCCATGATGCTGATCTCCAACGACATCATGCGCTACGCCGAAGAAAGCGACGGCGGCAACGTACAGAACATCGACGTGAACGCCATGGAGCGCCACGCCAACCAGTATATCTCGCAGCAGATCTTCAACATTCTCACTGCCCAAGCGGTGACCACCGACTACGACCAGAACTACTTCCGTCGTGCCGGTATCGACATCGGCGAGACCATCCGCCTCGACGCCAACGACCTGTTCATGAGCCTGGCCGGCCCGGTGGCCGTGGCCTATGCCGAATCCGTGGTAGCCGAGCAAACACCGCCGACCACCACCGAGAAGTTCAAGGTGTTCGAGAAGGAGCAGCCCAAGCTCAATATCGACGACCTGTTCTTCCGCTCCATCGACCTGCCGCACTTCAACAAGGTGACCCATGCCATCGAGGGCATCAGCCTGCTGCCGATCGAGGCCAAGCGCTACCGCGCAGCCCTGGAGCAGTACAAGAAGTCCAACTTCGATGCCAGCGCCCTGAGCGACCTGCACTTCTTCAAGAACTGCTCCTCAGTGGTGTCCATCGTCTCCCTGCCGAAGGACTACAAGCTTTCCTACATGGACCTGAACCGGCTCAAGACCCACCTCAACAGCCTGTTCCCCAACACAACCCTGAAGCGCTATGCCCTGGTGATCGGCGCCTCGGCCAACCTGTCGCTGACCACCCTGATCGTCAAGAGCCCGTGCCTGTCGGACGACTTCCTGACCCTGATCGTCGCCTTCATCAAGCGCTGCTTCGCCCGCGACCAGTACCGCTATGACGAGAGCCTGGACAACGCCATGCTCGACTTCATCGTCTCCGAGGACTTCGACGAGGCACGCATCGAGGACATGCTCAACGAGTACGAAAACCCGGCAAAGATCCTCGACACCAACTGGTACGCGATCAAGCCGATGTACGAGAAGAAGTACCGCGAGCTGATCCACGACCAGGAAAAGTTCGTCTCGATCAACGACATCCGTCTGTCGCGCGACAGCGTGAAGAAAGCCATCAAGTACCTGCGCGAGATCTACCGCCACCGCGTCGGCAAGACTCGCGTCATCTCACTCAACGACTACGCCAGGGACTAAGAGCTCCTTGTCCCTGCTATCAGCGACGCCAATCGGCCAGCCATTCCAGGCTGGCTGAAGTATCGCCAGCTGGACGGTATTCCGCACCTAGCCATCCTTGGTACCCGGCAGCCTCCAAGGCGCCCAGCAAAGGACCAAATGCCAGCTCACCCGTTCCCGGGGCTCCACGCCCTGGGCAGTCGGCGAACTGCACATGGCCTACCCTGCTCTTCAGACGCACAATGCATTCAGCAATATTCAATCCCTGCCGGGCCATGTGATAGAAGTCGAGCTGAGCCATGCAGTTCGGATGATCCACCCGGCGCAGCAGTTCATCCAGTTGCTCCGCGGTATTGATCAGGAAGCCTGGCATATCCAATGGATTGATGGCTTCGCACAACACGCGAATACCCAGCGCCTGAAATCTCTCGGTGGTCTTGAGCAGATTGGCCTCCAGGGTGCGCAGTGCTTCCTCTTTGGGCACACCCTCGGCCAGCCGACCTGGCAGCACGTTGACGCACTGAGGTTGGGCTATCGCGGCATAGCTCAGCGCCTCCTGCAGCGCTGCATCGAACAGCTCTCGGCAAGCCGGCACTGCAGCTAACCCCGCCCCGCCGCTCATTAGATCGCCCGCGGGCAGGTTGATCAGCACCAGCGGCATCGAGCAGCGCTCCAGCTCCTCGCGTAGGAGCAGCGCCGGCACCTCATAGGGAAACTGGATCTCCACCCCATCGAAGCCTGCAGCGGCAGCCGCAGGTATGCGCTGTAACAGCGGTAGATCCCCGAACAGCAGCGACAGGTTGGCCGATATCTTCATGGCTGCGTCTCACGGAACAGCTGGATCAGCGTCGCCGGGTCATGATCAAGGTGACCTTGACTGCCATGTAGACGCATCAATTGAGCAGCCAGCCCGCTCATCGGGGTGGACCGCCCCTGCTCATGGGCCAGCTTGACCGCGGTATCCAGATCCTTCAGCAAGGTGCGCACATGCCACTTGATAGGTTCGAAGCGGCTTTCGGCCATCTGCGGAGCAAGTATCTGCAGCGGTTTGGAGTCTGCAAAACCACCCGCCAGTGCATCTGCCAGAAGATGGGTGTCGACGCCGGCGCGCTCCGCCAATGCGACAGCCTCGGCAATCACCAATGCGTTGCAGGCGACCAGCATCTGATTGCAGACCTTGGTCACCTGCCCCGAACCAGTCGCGCCCATGTGAGTCACGCGCTGGCCCAGATGCGCCAGCACCGGCCGCAGGAATTCCACGTCCTCAGGTAGACCTCCCGCCATGATGGCCAAGGTACCAGCCTCGGCTCCTTGTACACCTCCGGAAACGGGAGCATCCACCCAGCGCATCCCTGTCCGTCGCTCGAGCTCACATGCCATCTCGCGCGTGGCGGCTGGCTCCAGGCTTGAGAAGTCCAGCAACAGCTGGCCTTGTCTCGCACTTTCGCACACGCCTCCAGTTCCGAAAACCACCTGTCTCACCGCCGCAGTGTCGGATAAGCAGAGCATGATGATGTCCGAACGCCCACAGAGCTCAGAAGGGGTAGCCATCACACGGGCACCCTCCTGCTGCAGCGGGGCGCACTTGGCCGCCGACCGATTCCACACATGCAGGGTATATCCAGACTGCAGAAGCCGCCGCGCCATGCGCAGCCCCATCAGTCCGATGCCTGCAAATCCCAGGGTAGGTCGTATTGGCTGCACACGAAGACTCCACAAGCGATCAAAGTCGCGATTGTAGCGCCTCCAGAAATGAAAGAAGCCGGCCAAAGGCCGGCTTCTGAAGATCAGCGTTTCTCAGTTCACGCTCAGTCTGGCACGATTCTTTTCCAGGGTGGCCGGACCGATACCCTTGACTTCCAACAACTCATCCACCGAGGAGAACGGGCCGTTGGCGGTACGGTGATCCACGATCGCTTGAGCCTTGGTCTGCCCAATACCAACCAGAGCGGCTTCGAGCGTAGCTACATCTGCAGTATTGAGGTTCACCAAGGATACAGCGGGCTGTTGGACCTCTTTGGCCGGTGAGGCCTTGGATTCGACAGCCGCGGTGGCGTGCAGCGAAAAAGCGAGCAGGCAAGAGTAGACAAATGCAGCGACAGACTTCTTCAGCATGGCAAAACTCCTTTTTATGAATGAGCGTGAATCCAGTCACGCCCACGCAAGGCTAGCTGCCGTTGCCGGGGTGTCAAACCCGGATCATTGCAAGTCCGTGTATCGCTGCACATGAATCCAGTCGACTATTTCACCTTCTGGTGCATAGCCGCTGACTGTTTCCCTGAGTAGCTGACGAACCCTGTCGTAGTCGTCTCGATCAAGGGCTCCAAGCATGTTTTCCAATACCGACTTCAAGCGCTCCCAGGGCAGGCGCTCCTCACTGGCGCGCATGATCATGGGATGGTCAGTTGGCGTAACGTTATCGCCAATCAGCAGTTCTTCGTAAAGCTTCTCACCTGGCCGCAGGCCGGTGAACTCGATGGAAATGTCTCCGAGAGGGCTACGCTCCGAACGAATGCTAAGACCAGAGAGATGAATCATCTTCTCAGCCAGGTCAAGAATCCTGACCGGCTGCCCCATGTCCAGCACGAAAACGTCACCGCCCTGCCCCATCGCCCCGGCTTGGATGACTAGTTGTGCAGCCTCGGAAATCGTCATGAAATAACGGGTGATGGACGGGTGCGTAACAGTCACCGGTCCTCCTCTTTTTATCTGCTCTCGGAAAAGCGGGATGACCGAGCCCGATGACCCCAGAACATTCCCGAAACGCACCATGGTGAAGCGGGTCTTGTTAACCTGATGAACGCCACCCGGGTCATTGAACAGTACGGGCGCCGACTCTTTACTCAACGCCTGCAGAATCATCTCGGCAAGCCGCTTGGTGCCACCCATCACATTGGTAGGACGTACCGCCTTGTCGGTGGAGATCAGAACGAAGTGCTCGACTCCGGCCTTGAGCGCCGCCTGTGCCGTATTGAGGGTTCCCAGTACATTATTGCGAACCCCTTCGGCGATATTGTGCTCAACCATTGGCACGTGCTTGTAAGCAGCCGTGTGGTAGACGGTATCGACTCTCCACGCACGCATCACGTCCAGCATGTGGGCCTGTGACCGAACGGATCCCAGGATGGGTACCAGGCGAGTAGTCAGGGCCTCTCTCTGAAGAGAATCCTCCAGCTCGGAGTGAATGCTATAGAGATTGAACTCGGCATGGTCAATCAGCACCAAGGTTCTCGGACGACTGCCGATCAACTGCCGGCAGATTTCCGAACCGATGGACCCTCCCGCCCCAGTCACCATGACGACCTTGTCGCGGATGCAGCGCTCAAACAGCTCGATCTGAGGAGGCACGGCATCCCGCCCGAGCAGATCGGCAATGTCGACCTCCTGAATGTCATCGACACGCACACGGCCACTTGCCAGATCCATGATGGCTGGCACCGAGCGGATATGCAGGGGGAATGCTTCGAGATGCTGCAGAATCTCCTTGCGCCGAGCCCTGGTTGCCGAGGGGATGGCCAGGAGAATCTCCTGGGCCGCGGTCTCGTTGATCATCTGATCGATATGCTTGGGCTTGTATACCTTGAGCCCGGCAATGACTCGCGTGGCGATACTGTCATCATCATCGATGAATGCCACAGGACGCATGGAGCGCCCCATACGCAGTGCCGCGACCAGCTGATTGCCGGCAGTCCCAGCACCATAGATAGCTACTCGCGGGAGATCGTCATCCTTGCCAACAAGGCTCATGGCTGCCCTGACATTGAGCCAATTGCCCATGAAGTACTGGCGCATGAGCAGGCGAACGCCGCCCGCCATCAGCAGGCTGAGCCACCAGTAGTTGAACACGAGAGAGCGTGGCACCAGCGCCTGCACGTCTCGATACCAATACACGACCAACGCCAGAAGAAGCGCAGAGATCGTTACCGCCTTGAATATGCTGACCAGTGCGTCATTGCCGAGATATCGCAACACCGCCCTGTACATGCCGGAGCGAATGTAGACGGGAATCGCGATGGCAGGCGCTGCCAGGAACAACCAAAGATGCTCGTCGAAAGGATCAACGAGCCTGTCAGTCCCCAGCCTTACCCAAAATGCCAGCCACAAGGCCAGCCAGCAGATAAGCACATCGACACTGACCTGCAGAAGACGTTTGTAACGGCGTGGCCACTTCAACAACCATGCACGCAAATTCATGGGCTCCATGCCTCTCAACGAGGATAAATGAGGTACTACTCGGCCAAACCCGCGTGGTACTTGAATGCCAACCAAATCAACGGTGCGTAAGCCAGGGGCAGCACCAACCAAATATCGCCTTTGAGCGCCGCCCAGGAAGCCAGTGGCAACAACCAGAACAGATTGATCATCGCCACCGCCAGGGTAACCGGACGATGCCCTTTGAATCGGCGGGACGCATGCTGATAGGCATGCTCTCTATGCGCCTCGTATACCCGCACACCGCGCACCAGTCGACGTAACAGGGTGACGCTGGCGTCGACCAGAAACACTCCCAGAAGAATCAACCAGATCCAGACAAGCTGAGGGTCGACCCAGGCCATCTGTAACGACAGCAATCCCACCAACAGTCCGAGGAAACCGCTACCTGCGTCCCCCATGAAAATTTTCGCTGGAGGAAAGTTCCAGAACAGAAACCCCGCCACGGAAACGGCCAACAACAGTGGAAGCACCGCCTCTTGCCAGCGCCCCAACAAACCGCAAATCAGAACAACTGAAATACTGCTGGTCAGTGCTTCGACACCGGCAATGCCGTCAATGCCATCCATGAAATTGTATAGATTGAGCATCCAGACCAGATACAGAAGGCCAATCGGCAAGCCGAGCCATCCCCATTGAAACAACGTGTCGCCAATGGGGGTAGCCGGTAAACCTCCGAGCCAGTATAGCGCCCAAGATGCTGCCACGGCATGCACTAGGAGTCGCCAGCGCGCGGGAACATGCCGATGGTCATCAAGAAATCCGATGAAAGCGACCATACACCCTGCACCACCAAGTGCGAGGGCAGCATTGTCATCAATCCAGCCACCCCAAAACACGACAGGCAAAGCGACGATGAAACTCAGAACGATCGCTACCCCTCCACCTCGTGGGGTAGGCACGGCATGCGAGCTACGCTGATTCGGAATATCCAGAATGCTTCGTTTCAGCGCGTATCTACGCACCAACCAGGTTCCCGACCAGGACACGCAGAAAACAGCGGTGACTAGATAAAGCAAGGTCAGCATTTCGCTCTCTGCAGGAAGTACGCTGCGGTTTCTCGCAACGCCTCTTCACTATTCACGACAGGTCTCCATCCCAGCACTTCTCTCGTTAGCGCTATATCCAGCTGCAATGAGCCATACAAGCGCTGCACAAGGGACCGCCTGCCAGCCAGGAGAAGCAGTTTCCTGACTGCGCCAGAACCCCACAACCGAGCTGGGTGCCCCAAGGCGCTCCCAAGGCGAGCCAGCAGTTCCGAAGTCGATAAATCCTCTCCGTCACTGACCAGGAATGTCTGATTGGCCGCGGCGGGATGGTTCACACAACACACCAGTAGATCGACCAGATTATCCAGCGCCACAAGGCTGCGGCGGTTATCAATTCCTGATAGCGGCAGAGGAATACCCAGACTCAACCAACGCATCATGGTAAGAAAATTGGCACGCACCCCAGGGCCGTAGACTAACGGAGGACGAACGATGACCAGCTCCATGCCACTGTCGGCCGCGATCTTACGCAAGCCCATCTCCGCCTCGTATTTCGACTGACCGTAGGCGTCAGAAGGCATTGGATTGTCATCGGAACGAAAAGGAGCACCTGGGGCGCTCTCCTCGCCGTTTACCTTTGCAGAGCTAAGGAATACGAAGCGGCGGACTCCAGCTTGAGCGGCAGCCGAAGCCAGCGCCAGACTGCCCTCTACATTGACCCTGCGAAACTCACGTAGAGGGTCACCGGCGGAGTCGTTCATGACATGCACCCGAGCAGCCGCATGCACGAGTACCGACAGGCCCCGCAGCTGCAAAGGGTCGACCTTGAAGTCCTCAAGGCTCCCCAGCTCCAGATACTCGAAAGATTCTGGATTCGGGCATTCAGTAATACGGCGCACACCAGCTATAGGCTCTATACCGGCCTCAGCGGTGAGCCGATGCATCAACGCCCGCCCAACGAAACCGGACGCCCCTGTTACAAGCACCCGTCTCATGGGCAGATGTTCATCCGGTTCTTATCTCAATTGCAGAGCGTATGGACAGCGAAGGATAGGGTTAGTTGCTTTCGGAAGCCACGGGATTAATACGCATTTCTCGCTTCTCACGCGAGGAACGACGAACAACTCGCCAGATCAATGCCAGGCTAAGAAGAAGGGAAAAAATTACGCCAAGGAGAAATGTCGCAATCAGCACTACCGAAAAAGGCAGTTCCGGTGTTGTCCAGAGCAAGAGCTGAAATCGCGACTGCTGGCTATTCTGCAGAGTAAAGATCAGCACAAGCGCACCAATGCTTGCGAGCCCGGTGATCATTGCGAATCGTTTAATTTCGATCAACATATCCTGCCTCCCTGAGTCGCGCCCTTACTCATCTTCCTCGTTGACGCGGTCGCGCAATTCCTTGCCAGGCTTGAAATGCGGCACGTACTTGCCATCCAGCCGGACCGACTCACCAGTCTTCGGATTACGCCCCACACGCGGCGCTCGGTAATGCAGGGAAAAACTGCCGAAGCCGCGAATCTCGATGCGATCGCCGGTCGCCAATGCCTGAGACATCTGCTCCAGCATCGTCTTGATGGCCAGCTCCACGTCCTTGGAGGACAGCAGCCCCTGATGGGTGACAATGCGCTCGATCAACTCCGACTTGGTCATGGTTTTCCCTTCTTTTTCAAGCGGCTAGATCATCTAGTAGGGTGTTTTTAGCACGCCTGCCAATGTTTGGATAGCCCGAATGTCAAGAGGGGAAATGCCGCAGCGGAGGTGTTATGAGGCACAAACGAAAAAGGGCGACTGAGTCGCCCTTTTTTCAGAAGTACCTGAACTTAGTTCTGGTTCATCTGAGCACGGATCAGATCACCGATGGTGGTCGGACCAGTGGTTTCGGCTTCCTGCTTGTTACGCAGCTCTTTCATCGCGTCCTTTTCGTCTTCGACGTCTTTGGACTTGACGGACAGGCTGATAACGCGGGACTTGCGGTCGATGCTGATGATCTTGGCTTCGACTTCGTCGCCTTCTTTCAGCACGTTGCGCGCGTCTTCGACGCGGTCACGGCTGATTTCGGAGGCTTTCAGAATGCCTTCGATGTCGCCGCCCAGGCTGATCACGGCGCCCTTGGCGTCCACTTCCTTGACGGTACCGCGCACGATGGTGCCTTTCTCGTTCAGGGAGGCGTAGTTGGAGAACGGATCGTCTTCCAGCTGCTTGATGCCCAGGGAGATACGCTCACGCTCCGGATCAACGGACAGGATGACGGTTTCCAGCTCGTCGCCCTTCTTGAAGCGGCGTACGGCTTCTTCGCCCACTTCGTTCCAGGAGATATCGGACAGGTGAACCAGACCGTCGATGCCGCCGTCCAGACCAATGAAGATACCGAAATCGGTGATCGACTTGATGGTGCCGGAGATCTTGTCGCCCTTGTTGAACTGGCCGGAGAAATCTTCCCACGGGTTCGACTTGCACTGCTTGATGCCCAGGGAGATACGACGACGCTCTTCGTCGATGTCGAGAACCTGAACTTCCACTTCGTCGCCGACCTGAACGACCTTGGACGGGTGGATGTTCTTGTTGGTCCAATCCATCTCGGACACGTGCACCAGACCTTCCACGCCCTCTTCCAGCTCGGCGAAGCAGCCGTAGTCGGTCAGGTTGGTGACTTTGGCGGTAACACGGGTACCTTCCGGGTAGCGTGCTTTGATGGCGACCCATGGATCTTCGCCCAGCTGCTTCAGACCCAGGGAGACACGGTTGCGCTCGCGGTCGTACTTCAAAACCTTGACGTCGATCTCGTCGCCAACGTTGACGATCTCGGACGGGTGCTTGATGCGCTTCCAGGCCATGTCGGTGATGTGCAGCAGACCATCTACGCCGCCCAGGTCAACGAACGCACCGTAGTCGGTGAGGTTCTTGACGATACCTTTGACCTGCTGGCCTTCCTGCAGGGATTCCAGCAGAGCCTCGCGCTCGGCGCTGTTCTCGGCTTCCAGCACGCTGCGACGGGAAACGACAACGTTGTTGCGCTTCTGGTCCAGCTTGATGACCTTGAACTCCAGCTCTTTGCCTTCCAGATGAGTGGTATCACGCACCGGACGGACATCGACCAGGGAGCCCGGCAGGAACGCGCGGATGCCGTTGACGTCAACGGTGAAGCCGCCTTTGACCTTACCGTTGATAACGCCCTTGACCACTTCCTCAGCATTGAAAGCGGCTTCCAGAACCAGCCAGGACTCGGCACGCTTGGCTTTCTCGCGGGACAGCTTGGTTTCACCGAAACCGTCTTCCACAGCGTCCAGCGCAACGTGGACTTCGTCACCGACCTTGATGGTCAGCTCGCCTTGTTCGTTAAAGAACTGGTCAAGCGGGATGACGCCCTCGGACTTCAGGCCGGCATGTACGGTGACCCAGTCACCATCGATGTCGACCACGATGCCGGTGATGATGGCACCCGGCTGCATGTCGAGGGATTTCAGGCTTTCTTCAAATAGTTCTGCAAAGCTTTCGCTCATGTTGATTCCTGTTGATCAAGGGCGGGGATTCGCCCAAACCACACTCCAGACAGTGTGGGTTCGTTCATATAAAAAGAGGCCTGCGGGACAGGGACTGGGTCTCCCGCATGCCTCCTTGCGAGCCTTTCGACTTAAGACAGCCGTGGCTCATTGTCCGGCGAGATCGCGACTGGCGACCTCACCGAGAATTCTTTCCATTACCTGCTCGATGCTCAGCTCGGTGGAATCCAGCTGGATGGCGTCGACCGCTGGCTTCAACGGCGCCACCGCGCGTTGCATATCACGCTCGTCGCGAGCACGAATCTCGTCTAGCAGACTCGGCAGGCTAACACCTTCGACCTTGCCTTTCAACTGCAGGTAGCGGCGACGCGCGCGCTCCTCGGCGCTGGCGGTCAGGTAGATCTTCAACGGCGCGTCCGGAAACACCACGGTACCCATGTCACGGCCGTCGGCCACCAGGCCCGGCGCCTCAAGGAAAGCGCGCTGGCGCTGCAGCAGCGCCTCGCGCACGGCGGGCAGCGAGGCAACCATGGAGGCGCCGGCACCAACCTGCTCGTTGCGAATCGCGTCGGTCACTTCGTCGCCTTCGAGGATGATGCGCTTGTCGACGAACTGCACGTCCAGGTGGGCGGCCAGGGTCTTCAGCGCTTCCTCGTTGGTCAGGTCGATGCCGTGGTTGCCGGCAGCGAAGGCCAGCAGACGGTAGAGGGCGCCAGAGTCCAGCAGATTCCAGCCCAGCTTGGCAGCCAGCAGGCCGGCGATGGTGCCCTTGCCCGAGCCGCTCGGCCCGTCGATGGTGATGACTACGGCGCTCACTTGCCCTCCTCCGCCACGCGGATGCCGACCTGCGTGGCCAGACCGAGGAAGTTGGGGAAGGAAGTGGCGACGTTAGCGCAATCGTGAATGCGAATGGCGCCGCTGGCGCGCAGAGAGGCGACGCTGAAGGACATGGCGATACGGTGGTCACCGTGACTCCACACCTCACCACCGCCGAAGGCGCCGCCTTCGATGATGATGCCGTCCGGCGTCGGCTCGGCCTTGACGCCCAGAGCAATCAGGCCGTCGGCCATGACCTGGATGCGATCGGATTCCTTGACGCGCAGCTCTTCGGCGCCACGCAGCACGGTACGCCCTTCGGCGCAGGCGGCGGCGACGAACAGTACCGGGAACTCATCGATGGCCAGCGGCACCAGGTCCTCTGGGATATCGATGCCCTTGAGCTTGGCGGCGCGCACGCGGATATCCGCAACAGGCTCACCACCGACTTCGCGCTGGTTTTCCAGCGTGAGGTCGGCGCCCATCAGCTTGAGGATGTCGATCACGCCGGTGCGGGTCGGGTTGATGCCGACGTGCTCCAGCACCAGCTCGGAGCCCTCGGCGATGCTGGCAGCGACCAGGAAGAAGGCAGCCGAGGAAATGTCCGCCGGCACTTCGATATGAGTGGCGCCGAGCTTGTGACCGGATTCGACGGTAGCGATGTTGCCGTCCACGGTCACCGGATAACCGAAGCCACGCAGCATGCGTTCGGTGTGGTCGCGGGTCGGCGCCGGCTCGGTCACCGAGGTCTCGCCAGCGGCGTACAGGCCAGCCAGCAGCAGGCAGGACTTCACCTGAGCACTGGCCATCGGCATCTCGTAGCTCATGCCGGTCAGACGCTGACCGCCTTTTATGTGCATCGGCGGGCGACCTTCCGGACCGGTCTCGATCACCGCACCCATCTCACGCAGCGGCTTGGCCACACGATTCATCGGACGCTTGGACAGCGAGGCGTCGCCGGTCAGCACGGTATCGAACGGCTGCGCAGCCAGCAGGCCGGAGAGCAGACGCATGGAGGTACCAGAGTTGCCCAGATACAGCGGACCGGGCGGCGGCTTGAGACCATTCAGACCCACGCCGTGGATGGTCACCTTGCCGTGGTGCGGACCTTCGATCACCACTCCCATGTCACGGAAGGCCTGCAGGGTAGCCAAGGCATCCTCGCCCTCGAGGAAGCCCTCCACCTGAGTGGTGCCCTCGGCCAGCGAGCCGAGCATGATCGAGCGGTGCGAGATGGACTTGTCGCCCGGCACGCGGATGCGGCCGGAGACGGAGCCACCGGGATTGGCGAGGTAGATCAGATCATTCGAGTGCATGGCGTCCACATAGGCCCTGCGGGCCAGGATTTTGCTGAAATGCTCGCGGGCATGCCGAGCGCGAGTGAACACGCCCAACAACTGATGCCCGTCCCCAGCGTCGACCGCGCCGCGCAAGGCGTCGAGGTCGTCGCGAAATGCGTCGAGAGTGCGCAACACGGCCTCGCGGTTGGCGAGGAAGATGTCGTGCCACATCACCGGGTCACTGCCGGCAATCCGCGTGAAGTCGCGGAAGCCGCCAGCGGCGTAACGGAAGATATCCAGATTCTCGCTGCGCTTGGCGAGCGAATCGACCAGGGTAAAGGCAAGCAGGTGCGGCAGATGACTGGTAGCGGCCAGCACCTGATCGTGGTGCTCCACCTCCATGTGCTCCACATCCGCGCCCAGGGCGCGCCACAGACCGTCGATCAGCGTCAGCGCCTCGGCATCAGTGGAAGCCTGCGGCGTGAGAATCACCTTATGGCGACGGAACAGCTCTGTGTTGGAGGCCTCCACCCCGCTCTGCTCGGAGCCTGCAATGGGGTGACCCGGGACGAAGCGCGATACCTTACCGTCGAAGGCCAGGCGCGCCGCGCGCACCACATTACCCTTGGCGCTACCCACATCGGTGAGCACGGCGTTGCCCAGATCGAGCGCAGCCAGCTGGGCCAGCACCTTCTCCATGGCCAGAATAGGCACCGCCAACTGGATCACCGCGGCGCCCTGACAGGCGGCCGCCAGCTCGCTCTCGCAGCGGTCGACCACTCCCAGTTCCACGGCCAGGCGACGCGACTCGGCGTCCAGGTCCACGCCCACCACCTCATCGAACAGCCCCTTCTCGCGCATACCTTTGGCGAAGGAGCCACCGATCAGACCGAGACCCACCACCACCAGGCGGCCGAGTCTGCGCGAAGCTTGTTGCAGCGGCATTGCATCAACCACGGAGCACTTGCTCCAGCGCTTCTAGGAAGCGGCTGTTCTCCGCCTCGGTACCGATGGACACGCGCAGAAAGGTCGGCATGCCGTAGCCGGCCACCGGACGCACGATCACCCCGGCGCGCAGCAGCGCCTGGTTGATCGGCGCGGCATCGTGACCGAAGTCGACGGCAATGAAGTTGCCCTTGGAGGCAATCCAGCTCAACCCCAAGCGTCGGAAGCCATCCTCCAGCTGCGCCATGCCGGCATCGTTGGTGCGGCGACTGGCCGCCAGATAGTCGGCATCGTCAAGCGCCGCGCAGGCGGCGGCCAGCGCCAGGCTGTTGACGTTGAACGGCGCGCGCACGCGATTGAGCGTATCGGCCACCTGCGGCGAACTCAGCGCATAGCCGACGCGCAACGAGGCCAGGCCATAGGCCTTGGAGAAGGTCCGCGAGACCAGCAGATTCGGATAGCGCGACAGGTAATCGAGGCCATCCGGCAGCTCGTCACCTTCGGCGTACTCGATATAGGCCTCGTCCAGCACTACCAGCACGTTTTCCGGCACGCGAGCGAGGAAGGACTCCAGCGCAGCCGGGCCAAACCAGGTACCGGTCGGGTTGTTCGGGTTGGCGATGAATACCACGCGAGTGTTGGCGTCGATGGCCGCCAGCATGGCTTCCAGGTCGTGCCCATAATCCTTGGCCGGTACCGCCTTGCCCTGGGCGCCGACCGCCTGGGTGGCAATCGGATAAACGGCGAAGGCGTACTGGCTGAAAACGGCATTCAGCCCCGGCGCTAGCCAGGCGCGCGCGACCAGATCGAGGATATCGTTGGAGCCGTTGCCCAGGGTTACCTGGGCCACAGTCACGCCACAACGCGCGGCCAGCCTGGACTTCAGCTCGAAACCGTTGCCGTCCGGGTAGCGGGTCAGCTCGGCCAGTTCGGCGCGGATCGCCTCCAGCGACTTGGGCGACGGGCCCAGCGGGTTCTCGTTGCTGGCCAGTTTGACGATGCCGGCAGGGTCGAGATTCAGCTCGCGGGCCAGTTCATCGACCGGCTTGCCCGGCACGTAGGGCGAGAGTTTCTGCACGCCCGGCACGGCCAGGGCGAGGAAGTCGCAGCTCATGAGCTCTCCTCAGACAATCACGCGGCTCAAAGAACCGCTTTCGGGTAGGAACCCAGCACTTTCAGGGCGACGGCTTCGCCGTTGATCTTTTCCAGCACGTCCTTGATCAGCGGATCCTGGTGGTGCCCCATGAAGTCGATGAAGAACACATAGGTCCACTTGCCGCTGCGCGACGGACGGGTCTCGATACGGGTCAGGTCGATGCCATTGGTGTGGAACGGCACCAATAGCTCGTGCAGGGCACCTGGCTTGTTGCGCATGGAGACGATGACCGAAGTCTTGTCGTCGCCGGTCGGCGGCACTTCCTGGCTGCCGATGATGAGGAAGCGCGTGGAGTTGTCCGGACGGTCCTCGATCTTTTCCTGCAGCTTAGTCAGGCCATAGAGATTGGCTGCCATGTCGCCGGCGATCGCCGCCGAGTTCCACTCGCTCTTCACCCGCTTGGCAGCGTCGGCATTGCTGGAAACCGCCACGCGCTCGACGTTCGGGTAGTGCGCATCCAGCCACTTGCGGCACTGGGCCAGGGATTGGGCATGGGAATAGATACGGGTGATCTTGTCGGTCTTAGTGGTCTCGCCGACCAGCAGGTGGTGGTGGATACGCAGCTCCACCTCACCGCAGATGACCATGTCGTGCTCAAGGAAGCTGTCCAGGGTGTGATTGACCGCACCCTCGGTGGAGTTTTCCACCGGCACCACGCCGAAGTTGACCGCGCCGGCGGCCACTTCGCGGAACACCTCGTCGATCGCCGCCATCGGCTGGCTGATCACCGCATGACCAAAATGCTTGAGCGCCGCGGCCTGGGAGAAAGTACCTTCCGGCCCCAGGTAGGCGATCTTCAGCGGCTGCTCGAGGGCCAGGCAGGAGGACATGATCTCGCGGAACAGCCGCGCCATCTCCTCGTTGTCCAGCGGGCCCTTGTTCAGCTCCATGATGTGCTTGAGCACCCAGGCTTCGCGCTCGGGGCGGTAGAACACCGGCTTCTCGCCTTCGGGCAGGGAGGCCATCTTCACCCGGGCCACGTCCTGGGCGCAGCGCGCACGTTCGCTGATCAGCTCGAGGATCTTCTCGTCGAGGCTGTCGATGCGAACCCGCAGCGCCTTGAGCTGATCGGCGTCGCTCATCAGCCGTGCTCCTTCTCGAACTCGGCCATGTAGGTCGCCAGGGCCTCCACCGCATCCAGGCCGGTGGCGTTATAGATGGAGGCACGCATGCCGCCCACCGAACGGTGGCCTTTCAGGTTGAGCAGGCCGCGAGCGTCGGCGCCGGCCAGGAAGGCCTTGTCCAGCTTCTCGTCGGCCAGACGGAACGGCACGTTCATCCAGGAGCGGGCGCTCGGCTGGATCGGGTTGCTGTAGAAGTCGCTGGCGTCGATGGCCTTGTACAACAGGTCCTTCTTGGCCTTATTGCGCTGCTCCATCGCAGCGACACCGCCCTGCTCCTTGAGCCACTCGAAGACCAGGCCGGAGAGGTACCAGGAATAGGTCGCCGGAGTGTTGTACATGGAGCCGTTGTCGGCGGCGATCTTGTAGTTGAGCATGGTCGGGCAGACACTGCGGGCGCGCCCCAGCAAGTCTTCTCGGACGATGGCGACGACCAGGCCGCTCGGGCCGATGTTCTTCTGCGCGCCGGCGTAGATCAGGCCGAACTTGGACACGTCGACTTCGCGGGAGAGGATGTCCGAGGACATATCCACCACCAGCGGGGTATCGCCCACTTCGGGAATCCAGTCGAACTGCAGGCCGCCGATGGTTTCGTTGCTGGCGTAGTGCACGTAGGCGGCGTCTTTCGACAGTTGCCACTCGTTCTGCCCGGGAATGGCAAAGTAGTCGTAGCCCTTGGCGCTGGCGGCGACATTGACGTTGCCGTAGCGACGCGCTTCCTCGATGGCCTTCTTCGACCAGATGCCGGTCTCGATGTAGTCGGCGGTACCGTCTTCCGGCAGCAGGTTCAGCGGAATCTCGGCGAATTGCTGGCTGGCACCACCCTGCAGGAACAGCACCTTATAGTCCGCCGGAATGGCCATCAGATCACGCAGATCCTGCTCGGCCTTTTCGGCGATGGCCACGTACTCGTCGCTGCGGTGGCTCATCTCCATCACGGACAAGCCACGACCCTGCCAGTCAAGCATCTCAGCCTGGGCACGTTGCAGTACGGCGGTCGGCAGCGCGGCCGGGCCGGCGCAGAAGTTATGGGCGCGTTTGCTCACTTCGACTCTCTCACTCTTCGCTGTTGCCGGTCTCCGCGCCTTCTTCGGCCACGGTTACCGCTTCTTCGTTCGTATCAAAGGCTTCGCCTTCCAGCGCTTCCGACTCGTCCTCGTCGCCGCCGGATGGCTCCTGCACACGCTCCAGGCCGACCAAGGTCTCGTCGTCGGCCAGCTTGATCAGGATCACACCCTGGGTGTTACGGCCCGCACCGCGAACCTCATCGACACGGGTACGCACCAGGGTGCCCTGGTCGGAAATCAACATGATTTCCTCGCCATCCAGCACCTGCACGGCGCCGACCAGCTTGCCGTTACGCTCGTTGATCACCATGGCGATCACGCCCTGGCCACCACGGCCGCGACGCGGATAGTCGGCCAGCGGGGTGCGCTTGCCGTAACCACGCTCGGAGGCGGAGAGGATCTGTGCACCAGCTTCCGGGATCAGCATGGAGATGATGCGCTGCTCATCGGCCAGGCGCATGCCGCGCACGCCGCGAGCGATACGGCTCATGGTGCGCACCTTGCTTTCCTTGAAGCGAATCACCTTGCCAGCGTCGGAGAACATCATCACGTCCTTCGAGCCGTCAGTGATGGCGGCGGCGATCAGCGAGTCGCCCTCCTCCAGCTTCAGGGCGATCAGGCCGTTGGAGCGCGGCTTGGTGAACTGGATCAGCGGGGTCTTCTTCACCGTGCCGTAGGCAGTCGCCATAAAGATGTAGGCGCCGGTCGGCTCGTCCTGACTGAAGTCGGAGTCGTCGCCCTCTTCGGCTTCCTCCACTTCGACCACTTCAGCGACCTGCTCGGCAACCACGTCGTCGTCATCGTTCTCTTCGCCGGCGAAGCGGGCACGCACGGCTTCCAGGTCGATCTGCAGCATGGCGGTGATGCGCTCACCCTCGTCCAGCGGCAGCAGGTTGACCAGCGGACGACCACGCGCGGTACGCGAGGCTTCCGGAATCTCGAAGGTACGCAGCCAGTAGACCTTGCCCTTGCTGGAGAACAGCAGCAGGGTGGCGTGACTGTTGGCGACCAGCAGGTGCTCAATGTAGTCCTCGTCCTTCACTCCGGTAGCCGACTTACCCTTGCCGCCGCGACGCTGGGCCTGGTAGGCAGCCAGCGGCTGGGACTTGGCGTAGCCGCCGTGGGAGATGGTGACGACGCGCTCTTCCTCGGTGATCAGGTCAGCGATGGTCAGGTCGGTCTGCGAGGCCATGATCTCGGTACGACGGGCGTCGCCGAACTCGGCCTTGACCTTCTCCAGCTCCTCGCGAATGACTTCCATCAGGCGCTCGGGGCTGGTCAGGATGCGGATCAGCTCGCCGATCTGCGTGAGAATCTCCTGGTACTCGGACAGCAGCTTCTCGTGTTCCAGGCCAGTCAGGCGATGCAGACGCAGCTCGAGGATGGCCTGGGCCTGCTCAGGCGACAGGTAGTACTTGCCGTCACGCAGACCATACTGCGGATCCAGGTCTTCCGGACGGCAGGAGTCGGCACCGGCGCGCTCGACCATGGCTTCCACGGCGCTGGAAGCCCAAGCAGTGGCGATCAGGCGCTCCTTGGCATCGGCCGGAGTCGGCGAGGTTTTGATCAGCTCGATCACCGGATCGATGTTGGACAGGGCAACGGCCTGGCCTTCGAGGATGTGGCCACGCTCGCGGGCCTTGCGCAGCTCATAGACGGTCCGGCGGGTCACCACTTCGCGGCGGTGACGAACGAACACCTCGAGCATGTCCTTGAGGTTCAGCATGCGCGGCTGGCCGTCGACCAGGGCCACGACGTTGATGCCGAACACGCTCTGCATCTGGGTCTGGGCGTAGAGGTTGTTCAGCACCACCTCGCCGACTTCACCGCGACGCAGCTCGATGACTATGCGCATGCCGTCCTTGTCGGACTCGTCGCGCAGCTCGGTGATGCCTTCGATCTTCTTCTCTTTGACCAGCTCGGCGATCTTCTCGATCAGACGCGCCTTGTTCAGTTGGTACGGCAGTTCGGTGACGATGATCTGCTGGCGGCTGCCACCCCTCTCCATGTCCTCAATCGTCGCACGGGCACGCATGTAGATGCGGCCACGGCCGGTGCGGTAGGCCTCGATGATGCCGGCACGGCCGTTGATGATGCCCGCGGTCGGGAAGTCCGGACCTGGGATGTACTGCATCAGCTCGTCGACGGTCAGCTCGGGGTTGTCGATCAGCGCCAGGCAGCCGTCGATGACCTCGGTGAGGTTGTGCGGCGGGATGTTGGTCGCCATGCCCACGGCGATACCGCTGGAACCGTTGACCAGCAGGTTGGGGATCTTGGTCGGCATGACCGCCGGAATCTGCTCGGTGCCGTCGTAGTTGGGCACCCAGTCGACGGTTTCCTTGTCTAGGTCGGCCAGCAGCTCATGGGCCAGCTTGGCCATGCGCACTTCGGTGTATCGCATGGCCGCGGCGTTGTCGCCGTCCACCGAACCGAAGTTGCCCTGGCCGTCGACCAGCATGTAGCGCAGGGAGAAGGGCTGGGCCATACGCACGATGGTGTCGTAGACAGCCGTGTCGCCGTGCGGGTGGTACTTACCGATCACGTCACCGACCACACGGGCGGACTTCTTGTAGGCCTTGTTCCAGTCGTTGCCCAGCTCGCTCATGGCGTAGAGCACGCGACGGTGCACCGGCTTCAAGCCGTCACGCGCATCCGGCAGCGCACGCCCGACGATCACGCTCATGGCGTAGTCGAGATAGGACTGCTTCAGCTCGTCTTCGATATTGACCGGGAGGATTTCTTTGGCCAGTTCGCCCATGAGAAGCCTGGTTCCTTATTCTGGTGAAACCCCGTCACACCCTTCCTGGGCAAGACCGGAGTCCGCCGTAGTCGCCCCTGCTAGGCGGCGACTCACGACAAATCAACGAGTTAAGTCGGTTATTGGCACTATTGGAGCAGCCCGCGCGGGGCCACCCGAGAACTGCCGGAGCTTACCACAGTCACCCGTACAGACCTACCCCGCCAGGCAGCGCGACCACCGCCCTCAGTGCAGGCGTTTGCGGCACATGAGTTGCGCCATTTTCGCCGCATCAGGCCGCTCGACTATGCCCTTTTCGGTGATGATCGCGTCGATCAGGTCGGCCGGCGTCACGTCGAATACCGGGTTGATCGCATGCACGTCGGCGGCGATGCGCTGGCCGCCGACATCCAGCAACTCGCGACCGTCACGCTCCTCGATCGGGATGTCCTCGCCTTCCTCCAGGCTCATGTCGATGGTCGAGCTAGGCGCCACTACCATGAAGCGCACGCCATGGTGCATGGCGTTGACCGCCAGCTGGTAGGTGCCGATCTTGTTGGCCACATCGCCATTGGCGGTAATGCGGTCGGCGCCGACGATGACCCAGGTGATGCCCTCGGTCTTCATCAGGTGAGCAGCGGCGGAATCGACATTCAGACTGACCGGCACGCCCTCGCCCGCCAGCTCCCAGGCAGTCAGGCGCGAGCCCTGTAGCCAGGGCCGCGTCTCGTCGGCGTAGACCCGCTCGACCAGCCCGGCCAGGTGCGCGGCGCGGATCACTCCCAGCGCGGTACCGAAGCCGCCGGTGGCCAGGGCACCGGTATTGCAATGGGTGAGCAGCTTCTGCGGGCCGTCCTGATGCTTGCGGATCAGCTCCATGCCCAGTTGAGCCATGGTCAGGTTGGCCTCGCGGTCGCTGTCGAAGATGCCGATTGCCTCGGCCTCCAGCAGGGCCAGGGCATTTTCGCCATCCTTGAGGCGCTGCAGGCGCTCACGCATGCGATCCAGCGCCCAGAACAGGTTGACCGCGGTCGGCCGCGACTCGGCCAGCACCTTGAAATCTTCCTCCAGCGCCGCCCGCCAGTCGCCGCCAGCAGCCAGCCGCGCCCGCGCGCCCAGCAGCACGCCGAAGGCCGCGGCAATGCCGATGGCCGGCGCGCCGCGCACCACCATGCTGCGAATGGCCCCAGCCACCCCAGCAGCCGATTCGTAGGCCAGCCAGGTTTCCTCGCGCGGCAGTACGCGCTGGTCCAGCAGATACAACGTGCCTTCGCGCCACTCGATGGCTTTTACCTTCTCCGCCGCCAACAGTTTGTCGCGCATGACATCCCCACCAGGTGAAACGAAAAGCCGCGGATTATAGCGAGCCGCCCTAGACATGGCTCAGTTATACTGCCGCCACCTTTTTATTGCCCGGATAAATGCCATGCCCGAACCGCGCCAGCCGCTCGATCTGCTGCTCCTGCCCACTTGGCTGGTGCCAGTCGAACCCGCTGGCGTGGTACTCCGGGATCACGGCCTGGGCATTCGCGACGGTCGCATTGCCCTGATCGCGCCGCGTGCCGAGGCCCTGCGCCATCCGGCCACGGAAGTACGCGAGCTGCCGGACTGCGTACTTACTCCCGGCCTGGTCAACGCTCACGGCCACGCGGCCATGACCCTGTTCCGCGGCCTGGCCGACGATCTGCCGCTGATGAGTTGGCTGCAGGACCATATCTGGCCGGCAGAGGCCAAGTGGGTCGACGAGGAATTCGTCCGCGACGGCACCGAGCTGGCCATCGCCGAGCAAATCAAAGGCGGCATCAGTTGCTTCTCCGACATGTATTTCTTCCCGGAAGTGGCCTGCGAGCTGGTTCACAAGAGCGGCATACGCGCCCAGGTGACCATCCCGGTACTGGACTTCCCCACTCCCGGCGCCCGCGACGCCGAGGAAGCCCTGCGCAAGGGCCTGCGCCTGTTCGACGACCTCAAGCAGCATCCACGCATAAAGGTGGCTTTCGGCCCCCATGCGCCTTACTCGGTCAGCGACGACAAGCTAAAGAACGTGCTGATGCTGGCCGAGGAGCTGGACGCCGGCATCCACATGCACGTCCACGAGACCGCCTTCGAAGTGCAGCAGAGCCTGGAGCTGCATGGCATGCGCCCACTGCAGCGCCTGGCCGAACTGGGCCTGCTCGGCCCGCGCTTCCAGGCCGTGCACATGACCCAGATCAGCGACGAAGACATCGCCCTACTGGTAGAAAGTAACAGCAGCGTGATCCATTGCCCCGAGTCCAACCTCAAGCTGGCCAGCGGCTTCTGCCCGGTAGAGAAGCTCTGGCAGGCCGGGGTCAACGTCGCCATCGGCACCGACGGTGCCGCCAGCAACAACGACCTGGACCTGCTCAGCGAGACCCGCACCGCCGCCCTGCTGGCCAAGGCCGTGGCCGGCAGCGCCACCGCACTGAATGCTCACACCGCGCTGCGCATGGCCACCCTGAACGGCGCTCGCGCCCTGGGATTGGACGACGGCATCGGCTCGCTGGAACTGGGCAAGCTGGCCGACCTGGCCGCCTTCGACCTCTCCGGACTGGCCCAGCAACCGGTCTACGACCCGGTGTCGCAACTGATCTATGCCGGCGGCCGCAGCTGCGTGAAGCACCTCTGGGTCGGCGGCAAACAACTGCTCGACGACGGCCGCCTGACGCGCCTGGACGAGCAGCGCATCGTCGCCAACGCGCGCGCCTGGGGCGAGCGCATCGCCGCCAAACACTGAATTCGTTTTCGAGACTTTTTAAGAGCACGCCATGAGCAACGTCGACCACGCCGAAATCGCCAAATTCGAGGCCCTCGCCCACCGCTGGTGGGACCGTGAGAGCGAGTTCAAGCCGCTGCATGACATCAACCCTCTACGCGTCAACTGGATCGACGAGCGCGTCGGCCTGGCTGGCAAGAAGGTGCTGGATGTCGGCTGCGGCGGCGGCATCCTCAGTGAGTCCATGGCCCAGCGTGGCGCCAACGTCACCGGCATCGACATGGGTGAGGCGCCACTGGCCGTGGCCCAGCTGCACCAGCTGGAGTCCGGCGTGAACGTCGAGTACCGGCAGATCACCGCCGAAGCCCTGGCCGAGGAAATGCCCGGCCAGTTCGACCTGGTCACCTGCCTGGAGATGCTCGAGCACGTACCCGACCCGTCCTCGGTGATCCGCGCCTGCTACAAGATGGTCAAGCCCGGCGGCCAGGTGTTCTTCTCTACCATCAACCGCAACCCCAAGGCTTACCTGTTCGCCATCGTCGGCGCCGAGTACGTGATGCGCCTGCTACCGCGTGGCACCCACGACTTCAAGAAGTTCATCCGCCCCTCCGAGCTGGGCGCCTGGAGCCGCGCTGCCGGCCTGCAGGTCAAGGACATCATCGGCCTGACCTACAACCCGCTGACCAAGCACTACAAGCTGGAAGCGGATGTGGACGTCAACTACATGATCCAGACCCTGCGCGAGGAGTAAGGCGCATGGCCCTGCGAGCGGTTCTCTTCGACATGGACGGCACCCTGCTGGATACCGCGCCGGACTTCGTCGCCGTGTGCCAGGCCATGCGCGCCACCCGCGACCTGGCCCCGGTGGACGACCAACTGATCCGCGACGTGGTCTCCGGCGGCGCCCGCGCCATGGTCTCCGCCACCTTCGACCTGGAAGTCGGCGCCGAGGGCTTCGAGGCCCTGCGCCTGGAGTTCCTCGAACGCTACCAGCAACACTGCGCAGTACTCAGCAGGCCGTTCGACGGCATGCTCGAACTGCTCGGTGACATCGAGGCCTCGCGCCTGATCTGGGGCGTGGCCACCAACAAGCCGGTGATCTTCGCCGAGCCGATCATGCAGCAGCTGGCCCTGGCCGAACGTTCGGCCGTGCTGGTCTGCCCCGACCATGTCGAACGCAGCAAACCGGCGCCGGACATGCTCCTGCTGGCCTGCGAGAAGATCGGCATCGATCCCGCCGACGTCTTGTTCGTCGGCGACGACGCTCGCGACATCGAAGCCGGCCGCGCCGCCGGCTGCAAGACCGCTGCCGTCACCTACGGCTATATCCACCCCGACGACAATCCGCGCCACTGGGGCGCCGATGTAGTGGTGGACCATCCCCTGGAGCTGCGCGCCGTGCTCGACCGCGCCCTGTGCAGCTGCTGACCCTTTCACGCGACAACGAGATTCTGCCCATGTTCGACTACAGCGCCCGCCCCGACCTGCTCAAGGGTCGCGTGATCCTGATCACCGGTGCCGGCCGCGGCATCGGCGCCGCCGCCGCCAAGACCTACGCCGCCCATGGCGCCACCGTGCTGCTGCTGGGCAAGACCGAAGGCAACCTGAACCAGCTGTATGACGAGATCGAGGCCGCCGGCCATCCGCAGCCGGTGGTGATTCCGTTCAACCTGGAAACCGCCCTGCCGCACCAGTACGACGAACTGGCCGCCACCATCGAAGCCGAGTTCGGCCGCCTCGACGGCCTGCTGCACAACGCCGCCATCGTCGGTCCGCGCACGCCGCTGGAGCAGCTGTCCGGCGACAACTTCATGCGCGTCATGCAGATCAACGTCAACGCCATGTTCATGCTGACCAGCACCCTGCTGCCGCTGCTCAAGCTGTCGGATGACGCTTCGGTGGTGTTCACCTCCAGCAGCGTCGGCCGCAAAGGTCGCGCCTACTGGGGCGCCTATGGCGTGTCCAAGTTCGCCACCGAGGGCCTGATGCAGACCCTGGCCGACGAGGTCGATGGCGTGGCCAAGGTACGCTCCAACAGCATCAACCCCGGCGCCACTCGCACCGGCATGCGTGCCCAGGCCTACCCTGGCGAGAACCCGGCGAACAATCCGCTGCCGGAAGACATCATGCCGGTCTATCTGTACCTGATGGGCCCGGACAGTCAGGGCATCAATGGCAAGGCATTCGACGCTCAATAAGCCCTCTCGCGCAGCCGCCAGTTTTCCGACAGCAGCCAGCGCAGCGGCATCAGATTGCCAGCATCAGCGTCAACGTAGCGGCAATGGATTGCCGGAGAAACGCCTTAAAAAACACCTAACCAACTGAAACAAAAGCACTTTTATAAATTGGCACAGAATTCGCTCTACCTCTATCAACAAGGCGCTCAAGCGCCAGAGGTCGAGCAGCATGAATCCAACCCCACCTTCCAATACCGTCGATTTCGATGCCGCCAAACTGCAGCGCCTGGGCTATGCGAGCCGTGGCCAGCGCCTGCTCAAGCCAGTCAGCCTGGCCCAGTTGCGGCAACAGCTGAGCTTACAGCTGCAGACCTCCCTGGAAGTCGACCGCATCCTTGAGTTGTTCTTCCGCGAAGTACAGCGTCTGGTGCCGCTGAATGCCCTGAGCTACCAGCTGAGCGCCTGCGACCTGCGCCTGGAGTTGGGTGAGCGCGCCAATCATTCGGCCGCCTACCGCCTGAGCCACCAGGGCGAATACCTGGGCGAGTTGACCTTCCGCCGCAATCAGCGCTTCAGCGACGAGGAACTGGGCCAGCTTGAATCTCTCCTGGCCAGCCTGTTGTTCCCGCTGCGCAACGCCCTGCTCTACCGCGCCGCCTTGCAAAGCGCACTGCGCGACCCGCTGACCGACACCGGCAACCGCATCGCCATGAACCAGGCCATGCAGCGCGAAGTCGACCTGGCTCGTCGCAACATGCAGCCGCTGTCCGTTCTGATGGTCGACATCGACCACTTCAAGAACATCAACGACCGCTTCGGCCACGCCACTGGCGATGAAGTGCTGAAGGCCGTGGCTGGGGCCCTGAAGAACAGCCTGCGCAATATCGATATGGTATTCCGCTACGGTGGCGAAGAATTCCTCGTGCTGCTGGCCAACACCAGTCGCGAGGCCGCACAGATGGTTGGCGAGCGCTTGCGTCTGGCGGTGATGGGGCTGCAGTACCTAGAGGAAGGTCGCGCCCTGGAGCTGTCCGTCAGCCTTGGTTGCGCCACCATGTTGCCGGGCGAGTCCCCTGACAGCCTGCAGCGCAGGGCCGACAGTGCGCTGTACGTATCAAAGCGCGAAGGCCGCAATCGCCTGTCCATGGCCGGTTAGCAACGCTGGACAACAAAAAGGGGCTCCGCGGAGCCCCTTCTTCATTGCCGATGATCAGCGCTTGCGACCAAAGCCCGGACGCTGGCCATCGCCACTCGGGGGACGCTTGCTTGGCGCAGCCGGGCGCGGCTTACGGGCCGGACGATCCGCCAGATCCACCGCCGGGCGCGGCGCACGCTTCTTGTTCACCTCGGCCGGGCGCTCGGAGACCGGCGTACCACGCCCACCCTCACGGCGAGCGCCGGACTCCTGACGCGGAGCACGCGGTGGACGCTGCTCGCCGTCCTTACGTGGACCGCGCGGGGCGCGTTCGGCATTGTCGCCGCGCGGAGCACGTGGCGCTCGTTCGGTACCTTCACCACGCGGGGCACGCGCCGGGCGGGCAGCTTCCCCAGCCTCACCAGCAGGACGCAGCACGCGCTTGGGGCGCTCGTTGCGGTTCATCGGGCGCGAGGCTTTGCGCTGCAGGCGGTCGAGCTTGTCGCGCATCTTTTCGTTCATCGCCGGCAGGGCCATGGACTTGAGGCCAACCTCCTCGCTGAGGATGTCCAGCTCGCGCTGGCCCATCTCACGCCAGCGCCCCATCGGCAGATCGGAGGTCATGAATACCGGACCGAAGCGCACACGCTTGAGGCGACTGACCACCACACCTTGGGATTCCCACAGACGGCGCACCTCGCGGTTGCGGCCCTCCATCACCACGCAGTGGTACCAGTGGTTGAAGCCTTCGCCGCCAGGCGCTTCCTTGATGTCGGTGAACTTGGCAGGGCCGTCTTCCAGCATCACGCCGGCCTTCAGCTGCTCAATCATTTCCTCGGTGACCTCACCACGTACACGCACCGCGTACTCGCGGTCCATTTCGTAGGAAGGGTGCATCAGGCGGTTGGCCAGCTCACCGTCGGTGGTGAACAGCAACAAGCCGGTAGTATTGATGTCCAGGCGGCCGATGTTGATCCAGCGACCTTCTTTCGGCCGCGGCAGGCGGTCGAACACGGTTGGGCGGCCTTCCGGGTCGTCGCGGGTGCAGATCTCGCCTTCCGGCTTGTTGTAGATCAGCACGCGGCGTACGGTCTGCTGGATGTCTTCGCGCTTGAGCAACTGGCCGTCGACGCTGATGGCGTCGCGCAGTTCGACGCGAGCGCCGAGGGTGGCGACTGCGCCGTTGACCTTGACGCGGCCGTCGGTAATCCACTGCTCGATGTCACGGCGCGAGCCGAGGCCGGCGCGGGCCAGGACTTTCTGCAGCTTCTCGCCGCTGGGACGGGGTTCTAGTTCGGATTCACTCATCTGGGCACCTCCCGGTGTAACTGAGGATGAAAAAGGTCGCGCATCATACGCGGATCGCCAGCCATGCGCACGGCTGACTGACTATAGCCCGCTCAACGGCTTTTGCGCCGCCCCGTGGCCTGGAAGGCCAGCAGACGCATATCGGCCTCGGCCAACAGGGCAAAGCGCTCGCTCTTGTCGAGTTTCTTCCAAATCTTGATCTCGCGCTTGCTACGGCCGCAGCCGACGCAGACACCGGCGTCGAACTCATAAACCTTGATGCAGGGATTCTTGCTCATGACGACACCTGTCGGGGAAGGCGCCGCCAGCATAGGACGGGAGAGGCTCAGGCCGGGATTGAAAGTCTCAATCCCCTCAATGCAGGGAATCACCGGCGCCCTGGGTTTCGTCCTGCTCCTCGACTTCGAGTTCGCCCTCGGGCTCGTCCTCGGCTCGGGCCAGGTCGCTGAAATCGATCTTCAGGCCCTGTTCCATCTCATCCAGCTCGACCAGCAGGCTGCGGAAGCTGGTTTCTTCGCGCGGCTCGGCAGGCACGTCTTCACCCAGCTCGGCGTCGACCCGCGCCTGCAGGCCGGCCGGTACCGGCATGTCGTCGTCCAGCGCCAGCATCGGCTCGGGCTCCAGCTCGCGCAGGGCGGCCAGCGGAGGCAGCTCTTCCAGGCTCTTCAGGTTGAAGTAGTCGAGGAAGACCTTGGTGGTGGCCAGCATGGCCGGCTTTCCGGGCACATCGCGATAGCCGACCACACGAATCCAGTCACGCTCCTGCAGGGTCTTGACGATCTGGCTGTTGACCGCCACGCCGCGGATGTCTTCGATCTCGCCGCGGGTGATCGGCTGGCGGTAGGCGATCAACGCCAGGGTCTCGAGCATGGCGCGCGAGTAGCGCTGCGGGCGTTCTTCCCATAGGCGGCCGACCCAGGGAGCGAACTTCTCGCGCACCTGCAGGCGGTAGCCGGTGGCCACTTCCTTCAGCTCGAAGGCGCGGCCCTCGCAGGACAGGCGCAGCACTTCCAGGGCCTCGCGAATCTGCGCCGGCTCTGGCCGCTCGCCTTCCTCGAACAGTTCGCCCAGGCGCTCCAGCGACAACGGCCGGCCCAGGGCCAGCAGCCAGGCTTCGAGCAGGGAGGCAAGTTCTTGCGGGTCGGACAGGTTCATCTATTCGGCTCGGGCACGGACGTGGATAGGCGCGAAGGGCTCATTCTGCACCAGTTCCACCAGTTGTTCCTTGATCAGTTCGAGCACCGCCATAAAGGTAACGACCACGCCGAGGCGCCCCTCCTCCGCGGTGAACAGGCTGACGAAGGCCACGAAGCCATTGCCCTTGAGGCGCTCCAGCACTTCGCTCATGCGCTCGCGGGTGGACAGCGCCTCGCGCGTCACCTGGTGGCTCTCGAACATGTCGGCGCGGCGCAGTACCTCGGCCATGGACAGCAGCACTTCCTCCAGGCTGACGTCCGGCAGCAGCTTGCGCGCCCGCGCCTCGGGGGCGTCCAGGCGCGGTACGCTGAGATCGCGGCCGAGCCGGGGGATCTCGTCCAGGCCTTCGGCAGCGGCCTTGTAGCGTTCGTATTCCTGCAGACGGCGGATCAGCTCGGCGCGCGGATCATCTTCCTCTTCCTCCGCCTCGGCCGAGCGCGGCAACAGCATGCGCGACTTGATCTCGGCCAGCATGGCGGCCATCACCAGGTACTCGGCGGCCAGTTCCAGGCGCACCGACTTCATCAGCTCGACGTAGCCCATGTACTGCTTGGTGATCTCGGCCACGGGGATATCGAGGATGTCGATGTTCTGCTTGCGGATCAGGTACAGCAGCAGATCGAGCGGGCCCTCGAAGGCTTCAAGAAAGACTTCTAGGGCGTCCGGCGGGATATACAGGTCCAGCGGCAGCTCGGTGACCGCCTGGCCATAGACCAGGGCGAACGGCAGTTCCTGCTGGGCACCGGCCTGGCTGTCAGTCTGCTCGCTCACGCGGCGGAGTCTTGAAACGGCGTCGGATCGCCACAGCCGACGCGGATGACCTCAGGTTCGCCCTCGGCCAGGTTGATGACGGTGGAGGCCTCCAGGCCGCCGTAACCGCCGTCGATGATCAGGTCAACCTGATGCTCAAGAATCTGGCGCATCTCATAGGGGTCGCTCATCGGCAAGTCATCTCCGGGCATGATCAGGCTCACGCTCATCAGCGGCTCGCCAAGCTGCTCGGCCAGCGCCAGGGCAATAGGGTGGGCCGGCACTCGTAGGCCGATGGTTCGGCGCTTGGGGTGCAGCAACATGCGCGGCACTTCGCGGGTAGCACTGAGAATGAAGGTGTAGGGCCCTGGCGTGTGCGCCTTGAGCAGGCGGAAGGCACCGGTATCGACCTTGGCGAACAGGCCGATCTGCGAGAGGTCGCTGCACACCAGGGTGAAGTTGTGCTTGTCGTCCAGCTGGCGCAGGCGGCGGATACGCTCCACCGCACCCTTGTCGCCGATCAGGCAGCCAATGGCGTAGGAAGAGTCGGTCGGATAGACGATCACCCCGCCGCTGCGCAGGATTTCCACCGCCTGCTTGATCAGGCGCGGCTGCGGGTTTTCCGGGTGGACCTGGAAGAACTGGCTCATGAACTCTCCCTGCTCAGGCGGTAGTAGCACGTGCATGGTCGAAGCGCTCCCATAGAGGAGACAGATCTTCCGGCAATGGACGGTACATGCCCAGCTCCGACCAGTCGCCCGGGGCGTGAAAATCGCTGCCGACACTGGCCAGCATGCCGAATTCGCGAGCCAGGATGGCCAGGCCACCGACCTGCTCGGCTGGCTGCAAGCCGTTCACCACTTCCAGCGCATGCCCGCCAGCGGCAATGAAATCAGCCACCAGCCGGCGTCGTTTACTACGGGTGAAATCATACTGCCAAGGGTGCGCCAGGCTGATCCAGGCGCCAGAGGCCTTGAGCGTGCCGACCGTCTGCTCCAGAGTCGGCCAGTGCTGCTTGACGTCACCCAGCTTTCCCGAACCCAGCCATTTGCGGAACGCCTCGGCATGATCACGCACATGGCCGGCGCGCACCAGAAACTCGGCGAAGTGTGGCCGCGCGGGCGCATTGCCGCTGTCACCCAACCCCTGTTGCACGGCACGCGCGCCGTCCAGGGCGCCAGGCATGCCCTTGGCCGACAGGCGCCGATCAATTTCCTCGGCGCGCAGCCAGCGGCCCTGGTGCAGGTCGGCGATGGCCTGGGCCAAGGCCGGAGCATCGGCGGCGAAGGCATAACCGAGTACATGCACAGTCGCACCGCCCCAGGTACAGGACAACTCGATGCCGTTGACCAGACGCAGACCCAGTTCGTCCGCCTTGCGCCGCGCCTCAGGGAGACCTTCGAGGGTGTCGTGGTCGGTGAGCGCCAGGACTTCCACGCCTCGCGCATGGGCGCGCTCGACTACTACGGCTGGCGCGAGGACGCCGTCCGAAGCGGTGCTATGGCAATGCAGATCGACCTTCATGGCGCGTCTTTCGTTAATGAGGTTGTTTGTTATTATGCCGCCACATCCCGCTTCTGGCTGCCGTTGTGAAACAATTCATCGATTTCATCCCGCTCATCCTGTTCTTCATCGTCTACAAACTCGATCCCCGCGCCGTCGAACTGGCTGGCCAGGCTTTCGAGCTGGGCGGCATCTTCAGCGCCACCGCAGTACTGATCATCAGTTCGATCGTGGTTTATGGCGTCCTGTTCCTCCTGCAGCGCAAGCTGGAGAAGAGCCAGTGGCTGACCCTGCTGGCCTGCCTGATCTTCGGCAGCCTGACCCTGGCCTTCCATAGCGAAACCTTCCTCAAATGGAAGGCGCCGGTGGTCAACTGGCTGTTCGCCCTGGGTTTCGCCGGTAGCCACTTCATCGGTGACAAGGTGCTGATCCAGCGCGTTATGGGCCACGCCATCCAGCTGCCGCAGCAAATCTGGACCCGTCTGAACCTGGCCTGGGTGGCCTTCTTCATCTTCAGCGGTTGCGCCAACCTGTTCGTCGCCTTCACGTTCCATGACATCTGGGTCGACTTCAAAGTCTTCGGCAGCCTCGGCATGACCGTGCTGTTCCTGATCGCCCAGGGTGTCTACCTGTCGCGCCACATCCATGACGAAACCCCGCAGCAAAGCAAGGACTGACATGCTCTACGCCATCATTGCCAGCGACGCTCCCGAATCCCTGGAAAAACGCCTGGCGACTCGCCCGGCGCACCTCGCTCGAATCGAGCAGTTGAAGAATGAAGGCCGCCTGGTGCTGGCCGGCCCTCATCCGGCCATCGACAGCAACGATCCGGGCCCAGCCGGCTTCTCCGGCAGCCTGATCGTTGCCGAATTCGAGTCCCTGAGTGCCGCCCAGAGCTGGGCCGATGCAGACCCCTATCGCGCCGCTGGCGTCTACGCCAGCGTGCTGGTAAAGCCCTTCAAGCAGGTGTTGCCCTGATCTGACGACCCACGCAGGCCATAAGAATAATTCGGAAACCGGAGAGTTCCCCATGCATCGAGGCCCGCTCTACCTGCTGCTCACCGCGCTCTGCGTTTCCCCCGTTCTGCACGCCGAGGAGGCCCAGCCCCTGGCGCTCAATCCGGTGTCTTCCACCCCTAGCGCCACGTCTTCTACGCCAAGCAACGACAGTGCGGTCCAGATCAACGCTCTGCAGCAGCAACTGGCGGAAAGCCAGCGCCAACTCAGCGAGCAGCAGTCCGCCTCTGGCGAGCGCGAAACGGCGCAGATCGCTCGTCTACGCCAGGAGAATCAACGTCTCAAACTGCAGCTCAAACAGGCCCAGGCGGGCCAACCGCCACGCCTGCTCACCGATCAGCAATTGTGGTTCGCCATCGGTGCCGGCACTGCGCTGGCCGCTTTCGTCATCGGTCGCCTCAGCGCCGGCGGGCGGAGCAGGCGTCGCAGCGAGTGGGCCTGACCGCCAATACCATGAACCGATACTGCCATGGCTGATCTCCTGTTGATCGACGATGATCGTGAGCTCTGCGAATTGCTGGCCAGTTGGCTGCAACAGGAAGGCTTCAACGTGCGTGCCGCTCATGACGGGGTCAGCGCTCGCGCAGCACTGGCGGAGCAGGCGCCAGCCGCGATCATCCTCGATGTGATGCTTCCCGATGGCAGCGGCTTGGAACTGCTCAAGCAACTGCGCAGCGAGCATGCCGATCTGCCGGTGCTGATGCTCTCGGCCCGCGGCGAGCCGCTGGATCGCATCCTCGGCCTGGAACTGGGTGCCGACGACTACCTGTCCAAACCCTGCGACCCACGCGAGCTAACGGCCCGTCTGCGCGCCGTGCTGCGCCGCAGCCTGCCGGTCGCGACCCCATCGCGCCTGGAGCTGGGCGATGTCAGCTACAGCCCGCAGCGCGGAGTGGCCAGCCTCGGCGAACACGAGATCACACTGACACTGTCCGAGGGGCGCATTCTCGAAGCGCTGCTACAACAACCCGGCGAACCGCTGGACAAGCAGGCGCTGGCGCAGCTGGCACTGGGACGCAAACTAACCCTCTACGACCGCAGTCTGGACATGCACGTCAGCAATCTGCGCAAGAAGCTCGGCCCACACCCTGATGGTCGCCCGCGCATCGTTGCCCTGCGCAGCCGTGGCTATTATTACGCCCCTTGAGCGGTTCCGGCCTTTACCCAGCCTTTACCGTCCCCTGACCGCGCTTGACCTTGCCCTCCCTAGACTGAGCTCATCCGGTAACCCACCGGCCTCGAGACAAGGAGACACATCATGCGCAAGACCCTCACCGCCCTTACCCTGGCCGCCTGCCTGCCCGCCATCGCGATGGCCATGCCAAACGGCACTTCGGGCAAACATGGTGACTGCGGACACGGCATGCGTTCCGAGCACCGCGAGCACGGTAGTCGACTGTTCAAGGAGCTGGACCTCACTCCGGAGCAACGCCAGCAGCTCGGCAAGCTGATGAAAGAACACCGCGATAATCCGCGTGAGATCACCAAAAAATACCTGGAAAAGCTGCCCAAGGCCGATCAGGAGGCGCTCAAGAAAGAGCTGGAGAACAGCCGTCTAGAGCACGAAAAAGCCCTCCGCGCCGTTCTCACTCCTGAACAGCAGAAGACTTACGATGCCCAGAAGGCCGAGATGGCGAAGCATCGCGCAGAGCGCGAAGAATTCGAAGCCTGGAAGGCCGAAAAGGCCAAGCGGACCGAATAACACAAACCCCATCCACAGACCCGACCTAGCGTCGGGTCTTGCACGTTGAGGATTTACCATGCGTTCGATGTTCTGGCGCATCTTTGCCAGTTTCTGGCTCGCGGTCGCACTGGTATCGGGACTGTCGCTGCTGCTGAGCAGGGCCCTGAATCAGGACGCATGGGTACTGAGCCATCATCCAGCGCTGGCCAATCTGGCCGAGCGCTGGTCACAGACATTCGAAGAGCAAGGCACCGATGCCGCACAACGCCTGCTCGAAAAGCGCAAGAAGCGTTTCCGTGTCGACACGCAAGTGCTGGATGACAACGGGCAAAACCTCGTCAGCGGCACCTTCCCGGCACGCGCAGCGGCCTATGAGGCACGACAAAGCAACGACAAGCGCCTTCCCTGGCGCCGACTGACGGAGGAGTACACCAGCCCGAGCGGGGAAACGTACCTCTTCATCTACCGTATTCCCCACCCGGAGCTGATGGAGTGGCACCGCGGTAGCCTGTTCTGGCCGATCAGCGCATTGGGTATTGCCCTGATTGTCCTGACCGCGATCAGCATACTGCTGACCTTGTCCATCACTCGGCCGCTCGGGCGGCTGCGCAGTGCCGTCCACGACCTCGGACAGACCGCATACCAGCAGCACAGTCTGGAACGTCTTTCCAACCGGAGCGACGAATTCGGCGTGCTCGCCCAGGATTTCAATCGTATGGGCTCGCGATTGCAGGATCTGATCGGCAGCCAACGCCAACTGCTGCGCGACGTTTCCCACGAGCTGCGCTCGCCGCTAGCACGGCTGCGCGTCGCGCTGGCCCTGGCGGAGCGTGCCGAGCCGGCCCAGCGCGAACAGCTGTGGGGACGTCTCACCCAGGAATGCGATCGGTTGGAGGCATTGATCGGAGAGATTCTTGCCCTCGCTCGACTGGATGCAGACCCAGGTGCCCCGCAGCCCGTGGACCTGCACCGCCTGATCGACCAGTTGCGGGCGGATGCTGCCCTAGGCGCCCCCGACCACGAACTGGTCATCCGCATGCACGATCACCCATCAGAGTTTTCGGGCTGGCCCGATATGCTGGCCCGAGCGCTGGACAATCTGATACGCAATGCCCTGCGCTTCTCACCGGCAGGTAGCCCGGTAGAGGTCGACATAAAGCAGGATAGCGGGCAACTGCTGATCGCCATTCGTGACCATGGGCCTGGCGCCCCCCCCGAGCTGCTGGAGCATCTGGGGGAACCCTTCTTCCGGGCGCCCAACCAGGCGGCACCCGGGCATGGCCTGGGGCTGGCCATCACCCGTCGTGCGGCGGAACGCCATGGAGGGCGGCTGCTACTGACCAATCATCCTGAGGGCGGTTTCATCGCCACTCTGGAGCTGCCCCTGGCCGGCTGAGATGGACCTCAGCCCTGCCAGGCACTGACGAAATCCGCGGGTTGCAGAGCCGGCGGAACACGCCTCTCCCCCTCGAAACTACCGAGGTAGAGAAAGCCGACTATCTTCTCGTTGGCCTGCAGCCCCAGCCCCGTCAGCACATGGGCATGGTGAGCCAGGTCGCCGGTGCGCCAGATGCCGCCGAAGCCCAACGCCTGAGCCGCCAGCAGCAAACCATGTACAGCGCAGCCTGCGGACAGTATCTGCTCTTCCTGAGGCACTTTGGGATGCTCGCTGAGGCGAGCGATCACCACCATCAGCAGCGGGGCACGCAGTGGCATGGCCCGAGCCTTGTCCAGCGCCTCCGGCTTGGTCTCCGGATCGGCCGCCAAGGCCGCCGCGAACAGCTCGCCTAGCTTCGCCCGCGCCGCTCCCTCCACGGTAAGGAAGCGCCATGGCCGCAGCTGGCCATGATCGGGCGCACGCAGGGCGGCCCTGAACATCAATTCGCGCTGAGCCGCATCGGGCGCCGGCTCCAGTAGGCGACCAACGGACACGCGGTTGAGCAACAGATCGAGGGCTTGCATCGGCCTACTCCAGAAAAGTCGGACCGGCATTCTAGCGGATTATGCGACGCGATCAGGCTCCCACCCGACAGCACTCAGCGGTGGCAGACCATAGGCAGCACGCGCTGCATCACAGTTCGGGTTCGGCTGGCCATCCTCCCAACTGGCGGAAAACTCGCGGCAGGTGCTGGAGCGCTGCTCGTACAGGGTGCAACAGGTGGAACCACCCACCTCACCCTGCAGACCGATACATCGAACCGGCTTGCCAGAGGTGCCCCGCATGGCCACGTGATAGGGGCTGATCTGTTCGACCAGCTCATCCGGCACGGTGCCGCCGGATGACCGGCACTCGCCCCAGAAAAAAGACACACGAAAATTCGCGCAGCAGGCGCCGCAGCTCAAACAGGGACTGGTTTCGGACATGATGGAAGGCACGACGGTACCGGGCGCAGCCGGCGATCAAGGGCATATTCTATGAATCGGCAGCACGCTGTGAAGCCCCCACAGGGTGGATTTACAGGGCATGGCGCCAAGGTAGAATGGCGCCCCATTCGCGGCCAGCCCCTGCCTGGCCCCGCGCAACTTGCCAGTTGCACCGCCCCGAGCGGCGCAGCCACCACCGGCACCTTCTAGAATCGGCAGTACCGCAGCGCGGAAAGGAACTCGATGTCTCTGCCCACCCTACGCATTCTCGCCTTCATCAACGGCATCTTCCTGGTCACCCTGGCGGTGAGCATGCTGGTACCGGTCGGCACTCTGATGGTGTTCAAGCAGCCTCAGGGCATCAATGCCTTCCTCTGGTCGAGCCTGATCACCTTCGTCGCTGGCATCGCCATGATCGCCCAGGGCCGCCCGCAGCACGGTCAGCTGCGCCCGCGCGACATGTACATGTTGACCGTCTCCAGCTGGGTGCTGGTATCGATCTTCGCTACCCTGCCGTTCATCTTCACCCAGCACGCCAGCTTCACCGATGCCTACTTCGAGAGCATGTCAGGCATCACCGCCACTGGTGCGACCATATTCATCGGCCTCGACAGCATGTCGCCGGGCATCCTTATCTGGCGTTCGCTGCTGCACTGGCTCGGCGGTATCGGCTTCATCGCAATGGCCGTGGCGATCCTGCCGATGCTACGGATCGGTGGCATGCGCCTGTTCCAGACCGAGTCCTCTGATCGCTCCGACAAGGTCATGCCGCGCTCGCACATGGTGGCCAAGTACATGGTAGTGGCCTACGTCGGCCTCAGCGCGTTGGGTGTGCTGGGATTCTGGCTGGCCGGCATGAGTCTGTTCGATGCCGTCAATCACGCTATGTCGGCCATCTCCACCGGCGGTTTCTCCACCTCGGACGCCTCCCTGGCAAAATGGCAGCAGCCGGCCGTGCACTGGGTGGCGGTAGTCGTGATGATCTTTGGCAGCCTGCCGTTCGTGCTCTACGTATCGGCGCTGCGCGGTAACTTCCGCGCCCTGGCCCGTGACGAGCAGGTACGCGGATTCATGTTCGTGCTGGTCGGTAGCTGGCTGGTACTGGCCACCTGGTACGCCCTGACCACCCAGCTGCACTGGCTGGAAGCCCTGCGCCACGTAGCAGTGAACACCACCTCTATCATGACCACCACCGGCTTCGCCCTGGGCGACTACAGCCTGTGGGGTGGATTCTCGACCATGCTGTTCTTCTATCTGGGCTTCGTCGGCGGATGCTCAGGCTCCACCGCCGGTGGATTGAAGGTATTCCGCTTCCAGGTTGCCTTCATCCTGCTCAAGGCCAACCTGATGCAGCTCATCCACCCACGGGCAGTGATCAAGCAACAGTACAATCGTCACCGCCTGGACGAGGACATCGTCCGCTCGATTCTGGCATTCTCGTTCTTCTTCACCATCACCATCGCCGCCCTGGCACTAGCCCTGAGCCTATGCGGACTGGACTGGATCACCGCGCTATCCGGTGCTGCCAGCACGGTATCCGGCGTGGGCCCAGGCATGGGCCCGATCATAGGGCCGGCCGGGACCTATGCCAGCCTGCCGGACTCGGCCAAATGGCTACTGAGTGCCGGCATGCTGCTGGGCAGGCTGGAAATCCTCACCGTGCTGGTGCTGCTGCTCCCCGCCTTCTGGCGCCACTGAAAAACTCGCCCTGAGCCGCTACGCACGTCTGATCCGCGTGCGGGCAGAGCTCGCAATGCTCAGGGACCTCAAGTCCACCGCGCTCTGGCCGCCCAAGACTGAGGCCGCTCGCGACGCTCAGGGTGAGTTTTTCACCGAGCGAAGCACCCCTGCGCCGTCACAGCCGCGCACGGTACTCGCCCGGCGTGGCATCGAACCAGCGGCGGAAGGCGCGGAAGAAGTTGCTGGGGTCGGCAAAGCCAAGCAGGTAAGCGATTTCCAGCAAGGTCAGGTTGGGCTGTGCCAGGTACTGCTCTGCCAGTTCGCGGCGGGTATCGTCCAGCAGTTGCTGGTAGCTGGTGCCCTCCTCCTGCAGGCGCCGCTGCAACGTGCGTTCGGAGAGCAGCAACGCCTGGGCCACCGCCTCGCGCTTGGGCTCGCCCTGAGGCAGTAATCGGCAGAGCACCTGGCGCACCTGATGGGTCACTCGACTGTCGGAGAAGCGCGCCAGGTATTCCCCGGCAAAGCGGTCGTGCAGCTGCGCCAGCGCCTCGTTGGCAGAAGGCAGCGGCGCCTCCAGATCGGCTCGGGAATAGAGCAGCGAGTAGTGCTCGGCGTTGAACCTCAGCGGCGCTTGGAATGCCTGCTGGTACAGCTCGAGATTGGCCGGTGGCGGCCCTTGGAAGTTGACCTGCAGGGGTGTAACAGGCTTGCCGGTCAGCCAGCGGCAGAAGGCCAGTGAATACGCCAACGACGCCTCGGCGCTCTGCCGGGCCGGCGGAAGCCGGTCGCCGTGGATCGCCAGGACCAGCTCGTAGCCTTCCGGCAGGGGACGAAGGCTCAGGTCCGAGCCTTCGGCGATGATGCGCTGGTATCGCACCAGGCGGTTGAAGCCCTCCAGCAGGTTGCGGCTGGACATCAGCGCATAGCCCACCACATGGAACGACGCCGGCCGCACCACGCGGGCCATGTTGAGGCCGATGGCAGAGTTCCCAGAAGCCTCCACCGCCAGGTGCCACAACCGGGTCATGGCATCCTGGGGAAAGCGGGCATCCGGGTCGCTCAGCGACCGATAGTCGAGCCCGAGGCGTTCGAACAGCGCCTGGCAATCGACCCCGCCCAGCTCCAATGCCTGGACGATGCCGGATGCCCAGCTTGAAGAGGTAGTGCGTTCACTCATCGTTTTTTCTTATGGTTGGTCAGCACGGTCTGGCGCCATGAGGATACTAAACTGGCCCTGTATGTCACTGGCCGTCGAAGACAGTCCACATAGACTGGCGTCGACAATGACAGGAGGTACGCCATGAGCGCCGAAACCACCGACCGCTTCACCAGCTTTGCCGAGTTCTACCCCTATTACCTGCAGGAGCACAGCAACGACGTATGCCGCCGCCTGCACTACGTCGGCAGCCTGCTGGTGCTGAGCATCCTCGGCTATGCCCTGGTCACCCAGCAATGGCTATGGCTGCTGGCCCTGCCGCTGGCCGGCTATGGCTGTGCCTGGGTTGGCCACTTCGTTTTCGAGAAGAACAAACCCGCTACCTTCAAGTATCCGCTCTACAGCTTCATGGGTGACTGGGTAATGCTCAAGGACGCCTTCACCGGCCGAATCCGCTTCTAAGCCTCGCCAGCAAAGCACAGTACGCCAAGAAGCCTGGCGAGAGGTCCGCCTTACGGACCTCTCGCCCTCCTTACCAGCCCACTCGGCATACCGCACTGGTCGCCCGAGGCCGTCCTCGCTATGATCGACTGGCTCAGCTCTTGCAGAGCCGTAGATGCCCATCAGAGGCGTCAGAAATCCAGCAGGGATAGTCCACACCTCATGAAATCCGCCGTCCAGGAAACACCCAGGGCGCAACCTGCCCCGTTGCTCCGCGAGTATTATTCCCGAGTGCTGGCATACATAGCGCCAGCCGCCGCCGTTGCCGCAGGCACCTACAGCAACTACTTCGGCTACAACATCCTCTGGCTGGTCCCTTACGCCCTGCTCTACCCGCATCTCGCGTACCACCTGAGCAACCGCTTCAAGCGCGACTACCGGCGTCAGACCAATCTGGTGCTGCTTTTCATCGACGCCCTGCATGCCGGAGCGGCGGCAGTTCTGATGGGGTTCTCTCTCGTTCCCACACTGATGTTCCTGCTGACGCTGAGCTTCAGCTCACTGATCGCCGGCGGCCTGCGCAACATGGGCCTGGCACTGCTGGTAGCTTCGGGCAGCATGGCGCTCAACTTCGCACTCATGCGACCGGAAGTGAACATCGCCACTCCCAGTGTGGTGGCGCTGGTCAGCATCCTGCTTACCATCTTGTATATCTGCATCACCGCCTTCTTCGTCCACGAACAGGGCATGCGCCTGAGCCAGGCGCGCAGCGAGATCAAACGCGAACAGGAAAAGGCCGCCAGGCTGGCGCGCAACCTGGCCAAGTACCTGTCGCCGCAGGTCTGGGAAATGATCTTCAGCGGCAAGAAGCACGTTCGCCTGGAGACCCAGCGCAAGAAGCTCACCGTGTTCTTCTCCGACATCAAGGGCTTCAGCGAACTGGCCGAAGAGCTGGAGGCAGAACAGCTGACCGACCTACTCAACACCTATCTCAACGAGATGTCGAAGATTGCGCTGAAGCATGGCGGCACCATCGACAAATTCGTAGGCGACAGCGTGATGGTGTTCTTCGGTGACCCCTCCAGCCAGGGCGCCAAGAAGGATGCGGTCAATGCCGTATCCATGGCGATCGCCATGCGCAAGCACATGAAAGTGCTCCGCCAGCAGTGGCGCGCCCAAGGCATCACCAAGCCACTGGAGATCCGTATGGGCCTCAACACCGGCTACTGCACCGTGGGCAATTTCGGCGCCGACACGCGCATGGACTACACCATCATCGGCCGCGAGGTGAATCTCGCCAGCCGCCTGGAAAGCTCCTCGGAAGCCGGCGAGATTCTCATCTCCCACGAAACCTACTCGCTGGTGAAAGACGTGATCATGTGTCGCGACAAGGGCCAGATCGCGGTCAAGGGCTTCAGCCGCCCAGTGCAGATCTACCAGGTGGTGGACCATCGTCGCGATCTCGGTGCCCGCTCCAGCTATGTCGAGCATGAGTTGCCTGGCTTCTCCATGTACCTGGATACCAACGGCATCCAGAACTACGACAAGGAGAAGGTCATCCAGGCACTCAACCAGGCGGCAGAGAAGCTCCGCGACAAGATCATCATGTAGCGACCGGCCAAAGCCCTGCCGCTTCGCGACTCATGCGAAGCGGGAGAAGTCCGGCTTGCGCCGCTGCATGAATGCCGACAGCGCCTCGATGGCCTCTGGCGAGCGCAGTCGCTGGGCGAACAGTGCCCCCTCTTCCTCTATTACCTTGCGTAGCTCCTCGCGCCCTGGCGCACGCATCAGGCGCTTGCTGTCGGCCACCGCCGACGGCGCCAGATCGAGAAAGCGCAAGGCCATCTCACGCGCCTTGACCAGGGTACTCGCTCCATCCTCCAGAGCGGCGCCCGCAATGCCCCACTCGACCGCCTGAGCACCGGTGAAAGCCTCGCCCAGCAGCAGCACCTCGGCAGCCCTCGCCTGACCGAGTAGGCGCGGGAGGATCAGGCTGGAGCCGAACTCCGGGCACAGGCCGAGGTTGACGAAGGGTGTGCGCAACTTGGCGTCGCGGCTGACATACACCAGATCGCAATGCAACAGCAGCGTCGTACCGATGCCAACGGCCGGGCCGGCCACTGCAGCCACCACCGGCTTCTCGAAGTCGAACAGTGCTCGCATGAATTGGAAGACCGGGCTCTCCTTGCCACTGAACGGCGCCTGCAGGAAATCGGCTACGTCGTTGCCACTGGTGAAGCACTCGGCGCCTCCGGTGATCAGTACGGAGCGCACCGAGCGGTCCTCGTTCGCCGCATCCAGCGCCTCGGCCAGTTGGCTATACATGGCACGGGTCAAAGCATTCATCTTGTCCGGACGGTTCAGGCGCAGGGTCAGCAGACCGCCTTCACGCTCGACCAGTACGTGTTCACTCATTTCAGCTCCATTGTCGTATAGGTGTCAGCCAAGGCCGTGCACCAGCAGGGAAAGGGTATCGGCACCGGCCTTGCGGTCCACGGAAATAGCCTGGTACTCGGGCGAACCGGCGAAGGCACGAGCCGCCGCCTCGCTGGGGAAGGCCATCAGCACGACCTTGTCGCGTTGCCACTCACCCTCCAGCACGGAAGGCTTTTCATCAGCAGCCAGCAGGCGGCCATCGAAACGCTGGAAGACGGCCATGAAAGCGGCTTGGTAGCGGTCATAGGCGGCTCGGTCGGTGAAACGCAGCTGGGCCAGGACATACACGGTCATGTCGATCTCCTGCCATCGGCAGGAGCCGGGTTAGGCGTGGGGAAGGAAGATGTCGGCCAGCACCTGGTTGCGCGGCACACCGATCAGAAACAGGCGGCGGGCGAAGGCTTCCACGCTGGCGGGTGAGCCGCAGAGTAAGGCGAGGGTTTGCCGCGAAACAAGCCGCAGTTCCGCCAAAACCGCCGCCTGCTCGGACGCCGCCACCAACTGCAACTGAACCTGCGGATGAGCCTCAGCCAGCGCGCGCAGAGGCTCGGCGAGGTAATGTCCAGTCGCGTCATGGGCCTGGTGAATAACTCGTATCGGCCCCTGGTGATGTTGGCGCAAGGCCTCGCGTAACACCCCCCACAACGGCGCCAGACCGGTCCCGGCAGCCAACAGCCAGAGCGGCCGCCCGCTCCAGTCCGGGTCGTAGTGCAGTGCTCCACCGCGCAACTCGCCAAGCCCTAGCACATCGCCAGGCTGCAGCCTGCTGGCAGCTTCGCTGAAGGCGCCGCTCTGCCGGCAATCCAAATGGAATTCCAGCCAGGGCTCTTCACCCGGCACGCTGGCTAGCGAATAGGGCCGCGCCACACCTCCGGCCGTCCATAGCACCAGATGCTGACCGGCGGCATAGCGCAATGACTTGTCCGGCAGCAGGCGCAGGCGCAGCACCGAGGGGCTCAACCAGTCGAGCGAGTGCACCCTCGCAGGAAGGCCATCGCGCGAGGGGTCGAACAACTGCACCTCAAGGTCATCGACCACCCGGCACTGGCAAGCCAGGCGCCAGCCTTGTTCACGGCGCACCGCGCTCAGTGCCTCCGGCCGATCATCCAGCGGTTCACCACGAACGCACCGCACCAGGCAAGCATGGCAACTGCCCGAGCGGCAGCTGTAGGGCACGCGTAGGCCAGCACCGTTGAGAACATCGAGCAGGTTGCTACCAAGAGGCACCGACCAGGACTGGCCAGCCGCGAGAAGCTCAGGCACCGGCACCCTCCCAGGCCGCATCGCAACGGTTGCGGCCACCACGCTTGGCCCGATACAGCGCTTGGTCGGCGCGTTGCAGGGCTTCGTCGAGGTCATCGCCCTCGCTGAGCAGGGTCATGCCAGCGGACAGGCTGAGATTGTTCACCTGCACACCCACCGGCTCGGCATTGGCGAAGGCTTCGCGCAGGCGCTCGCAGCAGCTGGTGAACTGGTCGGCATCCGTGCAGGGCAGCAACAGAACGAACTCTTCGCCGCCGTAGCGGGCCAGCACATCACCGTCACGCAGGCAGGCACGAGCCACCGCGGCAAAGGTCTGCAGTACGCGGTCGCCAGCGGCATGGCCATGCACATCATTGATTCGTTTGAAATGATCAAGGTCGATCAGGGCCAGGCCGTGCTGCCGCCCTTGGTCGAGGTTGTCCAGCTCGCGCAGAGCCAGACGCAGGAAATGGCGGCGATTGAACAGGCCGGTCAGTTCGTCGGTCGCCACCAGATCCTCCAGCTGGCGCATCATGCCGCGCAGTGTGTCCTGATGCGCCTGCAAGGCATAGCGACGCTGGCGCATGCGCTGGCGCAACGCCTGCACGTAGCTGGCGAACAGGCTGAGCCAGACCAGGCCGATGAACAACGCCGCACATTGCAACAGCGCCTGCCCCGGCTCCGCCAAGCGCATCTGATAGCCTTCCCAGAGGTTGAGCCCCGTGAAGGCGAAGAAGGCAATGGCGGCACAGCGCACGAACACCCGCGGGCGCAGCTGGAACACGCCGAACATCAGAATGATCATGTAGAACATCAACAGGCTGCCACGAGCGCTGTCGAGCTGGGCCAGCAATGACGTATGGAGGGCGAGGCCGACGATGATCTGCGCCTCGGTCAGACTAGGGTCGACGAAGGCGAGGTTGCGACCACTGCGAAACAGCAGATAGAAGACCAATTGGCTCACCGCTGCCAGCCCGGTGCTGAACAGTGCTATAGCCACGGAGCCCTTGTAGAGACCGGTCCAGAAGGCGATCCAGAGCAACACGATCACGAAGGCGTAGCTCGCCACCGCCATGCCGAAGCGCTTCAGCAAGAGGCTCTGCAGACTGCGCTTTGTCACCCCTGGACTACTCGTACTCATGGGCTCCGTCCCGTGCTGGCACCTTGCCCAACTCTACCCCCGTGAGCACGAAATTGATAGCGAACCGGCAGCCGCCTATCGACCATTGGCCAGCTCGCGCCGCTGTGCCCGCCTCGGCCGCCGCGCTATACTGCTGCGCCTTTTTTGTGGCCCGCCATCCCAGGTGGCCGTTGCAGGACGACGTGAAAAATCGTTCCAGACATTTTTTGCCGTTGCGCCGGGTCGTGGTCCGGCGCTTCCTTATAGATGTTCCCTGATAGAGGAGCGCACCATGACCGTGATCAAACAGGACGACCTGATTCAGAGCGTCGCCGACGCCCTGCAGTTCATCTCCTATTACCACCCCGTCGACTTCATCCAGGCCATGCACGAGGCATACCTGAAAGAAGAATCGCCGGCCGCGCGCGACTCCATGGCGCAGATCCTGATCAACTCGCGCATGTGTGCCACCGGCCACCGCCCGATCTGCCAGGACACCGGCATCGTCACCGTGTTCGTCAAGGTCGGCATGGATGTGCGCTGGGACGGCGCCACCATGAGCGTTGACGACATGATCAACGAGGGCGTGCGTCGCGCCTACAACCTGCCGGAAAACGTCCTGCGCGCCTCGATCCTGGCCGACCCGGCCGGCGCACGTAAGAACACCAAGGACAACACCCCGGCGGTGATCCACTACTCCATGGTGCCCGGCGACAAGCTGGAAGTGGACGTCGCGGCCAAGGGCGGCGGTTCCGAGAACAAGTCGAAGATGGCCATGCTCAACCCGTCCGACTCGATCGTCGACTGGGTGCTGAAGACCGTGCCGACCATGGGCGCCGGCTGGTGCCCCCCGGGCATGCTCGGCATCGGCATCGGCGGTACCGCCGAGAAGGCCGCGGTGATGGCCAAGGAAGTGCTGATGGAGCACATCGATATCCACGAGCTGAAGGCCCGTGGCCCGCAGAACAAGATCGAGGAAATGCGCCTCGAGCTGTTCGACAAGGTCAACCAGCTGGGCATCGGCGCCCAGGGCCTGGGCGGCCTGACCACCGTGCTCGACGTCAAGATCATGGACTACCCGACCCACGCCGCTTCGCTGCCGGTGTGCATGATCCCCAACTGCGCTGCCACCCGTCACGCCCACTTCGTGCTCGACGGCTCCGGCCCGGCCGAACTGGAAGCACCGGACCTGTCCGCCTACCCGGAAATCGTCTGGGAAGCCGGCCCGAGCGCGCGCCGCGTCAACCTCGACACCATCACCCCGGAAGAAGTACAGAGCTGGAAGCCGGGCGAGACCGTACTGCTCAACGGCAAGATGCTCACCGGCCGCGACGCCGCGCACAAGCGCATGGTCGACATGCTGAACAAGGGCGAAGAGCTGCCGGTGGACCTGAAAGGCCGCTTCATCTACTACGTCGGCCCGGTCGATCCGGTCGGTGACGAAGTGGTGGGCCCGGCTGGCCCGACCACCGCCACCCGCATGGACAAGTTCACCCGTCAGATCCTCGAAAGCACCGGCCTGTTGGGCATGATCGGTAAGTCCGAGCGTGGTCCGATCGCCATCGACGCGATCCGCGACAACAAGGCCGTGTACCTGATGGCCGTCGGCGGCGCCGCCTACCTGGTCGCCCAGGCGATCAAGAAGTCCAAGGTGCTGGCCTTCGCCGAACTGGGCATGGAAGCGATCTACGAGTTCGAAGTGAAAGACATGCCGGTTACCGTGGCAGTCGACACCAGCGGCGAGTCGGTGCACATCACCGGCCCGGCGATCTGGAACAAGAAGATCGCCGAAAGCCTGGCGGTGGAAGTGAAGTAAGCGCCCACGCGCTGTGAAGGAGCCCGGCCCAGTGCCGGGCTTTTTTATGCGCCATTGCGGTGCAACGCTGCGCCTGCCGCACGGGCCGGCGACGAAATGCAGGCCACGGCCCCAGCGGCCTCTGGCCAAATCCGTAAAAACAGGAATAATCCTTGCCTGATTTTTCACGCCCGCCACCACCCCGGCAGGCATGAAGAGCTGCGCCCTACCCGGGCGACGCCAGACATGCAGGAGATACACAATGTCTATCGATCCGGTCACCATGCTGGTGGCACGTCGCGTCCCGCGCGAGTGCTTCCACGATTTCCGCGCCTGGCTGCACGAAGGCCAGCAACTCGCCGCCGACTTCCCCGGCTACCTCGGCTCCGGTGTACTCGCCCCGCCGCCCGAGGACGACGAATTCCAGATCGTCTTCCGCTTCGCCGACGCCACCACCCTCACCACCTGGGAACACTCCGCCTCGCGCCGTGCCTGGCTGCAGCGTGGCAGCGGGCTGTTCGCCCAGCCACATGAGCGCCGCGTCAGTGGCCTCGACGCCTGGTTCGGCAACGCCCTGCGCCGCCCGCCGCGCTGGAAGCAGAGCGTGGCCATCTGGCTGGCGTTCTTCCCGGTTTCCCTGGCCTTCAACCTGCTGTTCGGCGGTTTCATGAGCGAGTGGCCGCTGGTGCTGCGCGTGCTGCTCAGCACCCTGGTGCTGACGCCGCTGATGAGCTACTGGTTCATCCCGCTCTCCACCCACCTGCTGGAGCCCTGGCTGCAAGGCCGCCGCGCGCGCCAGGTGGACGAGGTGCTGCAACCGCGCTGAGGTGCTTTCCCCCACGCCGCGCATGGTTGTAGCGCGGCGGGGCCTGGGGTTTACTTGCTCGATCCAGCCTGATCGACGAGTCCCGCAATGACTGCCCCCGCCCCCATCCTGATCACCGGTGCCGGCCAGCGCCTCGGCCTGCACTGTGCGCTGCGCCTGCTCGATGACGGCCAGCCGGTGATCTTCAGCTACCGCAGCGAGCGCGAGGGCGTGCAGCTGCTGCGCGAGCGCGGCGCCATCGCCCTGCACGCGGACTTCTCCGGCGAGGCAGGGATCATTACCTTTATCGAACAGCTGAAGAGCCACACCGACAGCCTGCGCGCCATCGTGCACAACGCCTCCGACTGGGAGACGGAAACCCCGGGCCACGAGGCCGAGGTGTTCCAGCGCATGGTCAGCGTGCACATGCTCGCGCCCTACCTGATCAACCTGCACTGCGAAGCCCTGCTGCGCCATGGTGGCGCGGCGGACATCGTCCACCTCGGCGACGACGTCTCGCGCAAGGGCAGCGCCAAGCGCCCCGCCTACTGCGCCAGCAAGGCCGGCCTGGACAGCCTGACCCAGTCCTTCGCCGCACGCTTCGCCCCGGCGATCAAGGTCAACGGCATCGCCCCGGCGCTGATCCAGTTCAATGAGGGCGACAACGCCGCATACCGTGCCAAGCGCCTGGCCGAGACGCCCCTGGGCTTCGAGCCGGGCGCCGAGGTGATCTACCAGAGCCTGCGCTACCTGCTGGACAACCCCTACGTCACCGGCACCACCCTGACCGTCAACGGCGGCCGCCACCTCGCCTAAGGGCCTCGCCATGAATCTGCCGCAACACTACCGCGAAATCCTCCTCGGCCTCGGCGAAGACCCGCAGCGCGAAGGCCTGCGCGACACCCCCGAGCGCGCCGCCAAGGCCATGCAGTACCTCTGTCACGGTTACGCCCAGTCGCTGGAGGAGATCGTCAACGGCGCGCTGTTTGCCTCTTCCAGCGACGAGATGGTGATCGTCCGCGACATCGAGCTGTACTCGCTGTGCGAGCACCACCTGCTGCCCTTCATCGGCAAGGCCCATGTCGCCTACATCCCCACCGGCAAGGTGCTGGGTCTGTCCAAGGTGGCGCGCATCGTCGACATGTACGCACGCCGCCTGCAGATCCAGGAGAGCCTGACCCGGCAGATCGCCGAGGCCATCCAGAGCGTCACCAACGCCGCCGGCGTGGCCGTGGTGATCGAGGCGCAGCACATGTGCATGATGATGCGCGGGGTGGAAAAGCAGAACTCGCAGATGCTCACCTCGGTTATGCTGGGCGCCTTCCGCGAGTCCAGCAACACTCGCCAGGAATTCCTGCAATTGATCGGACGGAGCAAGTAAATGCCGCGACTGGAACCTGGGATGGCGCGCATCCGGGTCAAGGACCTGCGCCTGCGCACCTTCATCGGCATCAAGGAGGAGGAGATCAACAACAAGCAGGACGTGTTGATCAACCTGACCATCCTCTATCCCGCCGCCGAGGCGGTGCGCGACAACGACATCGACCACGCGCTGAACTACCGCACCATCACCAAGGCGGTGATCCGCCACGTCGAGGAAAACCGCTTCGCCCTGCTCGAGCGCCTGACCCAGGAAATCCTCGACCTGGTCATGGCCAACCCGGCCGTGCGCTACGCCGAAGTGGAAGTGGACAAGCTACACGCCCTGCGCTTCGCCGAATCGGTGTCGATCACCCTCTCCGGCCACCGCTGATACGCCGGCAACCCGCGTTGCCGGCCTGCGGGCCGCCTTTTATCATCCGCCCCCTGATTTTCCGGGAGTCCGCCATGACCGAACAACAACGCCTCGAGCTGGAAGCCGCCGCCTTCCGCCGCCTGGTCGAACACCTGCGCGAGCGCACCGATGTGCAGAACATCGACCTGATGAACCTTGCCGGCTTCTGCCGTAACTGCCTGTCCAAGTGGTACAAGGCCGCCGCCGATGAGCAGGGCGTGACCATCGACATGGAGCAGGCCCGCGAAGTCGTCTACGGCATGCCCTATGCCGAGTGGAAAGCCCAATACCAGAAGGAAGCTAGCGCCGAGCAGCAGGCCGCCTTCGCCAAAGGAAACCAGCACTGATGAGCCTGCAAGACTTCCGCGCCCGCCTGCACGGCGAGCAGTTCCAGTTCGCCGAGACCCTGGCCTTCGTCGCCGAGCACTATGACTACCAGCCCAGCGCCTTCCGCAATGGCGCGGTGGAAAGCGCCGCCGGGCAGAACGAGGGCTCGTGCAAGACCCTTGGCCTGGCCCTGCTCGAAGGCCTCAGCCTGGAAGAAACCCTGCGCGCCTTCGGCGAGCACTATCGCTCCGTGCTGGCCACCCCGGCAGGCAGCGACCACGCCAACATCCGCGCCTTGCAGGACACCGGCCTGGGTGGCGTGCAGTTCGAGCAGCAACCGCTCAGGCGCAAGGATTGATCATCTGGGAGGCGCAGTATCGAGAGTGATGCTCCCGTTGCCTCCTCGATCAGACTGCACCGCCCATCCAATAAAAAAGCCCCACCAGAGTGGGGCTTTTTTATTGCGAAGCTCAGCGCGCGTTGAGCTGCTGCTGGAGGTTCTGCACCTGGGCCTGAAGGCCGTTGATGTTGCGGGTGACCTGGGCCCTGAACGCATCGAACTCGGCGGTGTTATCGCTGGGTGCGGGCCGATTCTCCAACTCGCTACGCAGGACCAGCAGATCCTGCTCCAGGCTACGCACGGCCTGGCTCGGATCACCCCGCTTCTTCAGCGCCTCGATATCGGCAGCCTGGGTCTTGAGCTGCTCCTGCAGCTTGGCGACTGCCGCCAGGCCTGATTTCTGCTCACCGGCCAGACCGTCCAGCTTGCCGACGAACTGGGCAGCAGCCTCCTGCTGGGACTTCAGATCAGCGCCCAACTGGTCGATCCGCTTGTTTTGCCCAGCAATCTGACCGGAAGCGCTCTGCTGCTGCTTGCTCAGCTCGGCCAGCTTGGTTTCCAGCTGCTTGACCCGCAGCTTGAGTGCCTCGCTGCCACTGGTGACATTGGACTCTGCGGCCACGACCTTGCCCGAGATATCCTGAATACGACCCGCCGCATCCTCGCTGATACGCGCGAAGGTCTCCTGCGTCACCACCAGCTGTGCCTGCATCTGGGCGATCTGCTGATAGCTCCACCAACTCAGGCCAGCGAGTGCGATTACCAACGCGCCGATCAATGCCCATAGCGGGCCGGTGCCAACACCGCGACGGCGCTCCGCCTGCGGGTAGCCGCGCGGGGTGCTCTGGGGTGCATGGCCATGGGCTGGAGCATGTTGGCTCCCTTGATAATCGTCACGATCACGCGGGTCGGTAGTCAGGCTGGGCACATGGTCCAGTTCGTCATGGGCGTCGTTGCGCATATAAACCTTCAGAAATACGAAAAGGCAAAACGGATGATGGCCAGTATACCCGGTTCGCTGACAGGCCTTCAGCGGGCGCCAGACCGGTGCAGCCTGCACCAGTGGCGGGCAACTGGCCGCCTATGGACCTGTGAACACCCGCACAGTTCGGCACTTCAAGGTTCTGGTACGTCCCTTGCTTTGCCTTGATCGTGGGTCTACGGGTCGAGCAACCTATACGGGGTAGCTGTCATGGAATTGAACAAAGCCGTCCTCGACTGCATGCAGTCACTGCGTCGTCGCCTGCGCGACGAGATGTCCATGGATATCCGCCTCAGCCAGCCTGATGCAGTGGAAATCATGCTGCTCGCCTGCCTGCGCTCGAATGACCAGGAAACACGCCAACTGGGCGTCCGCCTCGCTGAACTCAGCGACTTCCACGCGCCCGAGCCGAAGCCGGAGCCATCACACCCGATACGCCAGTATCGCGGTCACGAGCTGCCCGAACAGGACTCCACTCCCCTGGTTGTCGAGGAAGAACACCGCAGCCATTCGGTGCGGATGTACCGAGGTCAACGCGTCTTCGCCTGAGAAAACCAACTGGAAAATCGCCGATAGGGCAACCTCCAGCTCGGTTGATCGCCAGCTAAAGCAGGAGCTGGTTGGCTAGATGACTGGACGAGCCGGGCCGGACGGTCAATAGTCTGGTCACGCGCCTCGTTACGGAGAATCGCATGGCCGCTCGCCCCGCCTGGCTGATCTGTCTGGAATCCGACCCGCCTTCGCTGCTGCGGGCTGCATTGCTGATTGCCACCGAGCATGATCCGGGCTTACAGCCGGAGCGGGTGTTGGGCGAGTTCTCCAACCTCCGCCAACAGGTGGCATCCGGCCTGCCGAACCTGGCCGGCCCGGACCTGGCGCAACCACTGCTGCGCCGCCTCGGCGAGCTGGACTTCCATGAAGACGATGATACTCCCGTACGCCCACGAGCCGCTCTACTGCACCAAGTGCTGCAACGGCGCCGAGGCCAGCCGCTGTCGTTGGCGCTGATCGCTCTGGAGCTCGCTCAACGACTGGACATTCCACTGCAGGCAGTGAACTTCCCAGGTCATCTGCTGCTACGCGTGCCGGGGGCCGACCATCTCCTCGATCCATGCAATGGGCGTCGCCTCTACACCCGCGACTGCCGGGAACTGCTGGCGCGCATCGCCGGCCCTGGCGTCGAGCTGACTGGCAGCCATTTCCAGGTATGCGATGGCCGCTCCATGTTGCTGCGCCTGTCACGCAATCTCTGTCATCTGCACGGCGCTGCCGGGGACCACATGGCCGCCCTCAAGGATGCCGAACGCATCCTGCTGCTGGCGCCTCCGAACAGCGCTGACCACTTGCTACGAGCTGCAATCTACCGTGAGCTGGACTGCCCTCAGGCGGAGCGTTTCGATCTGGAACGCGCCCTGCTGCTAAGCGACGACGAGCGCGATCGGGTGCGCCTTAGCCAGCGGCTCGGCGAGCTGGCGCGCATGGGGCGTGCATCGGCCCTGCACTAGAGCCCGCAGCCGTTTCGCACTGGGCATGGTTACTGCGTCATATGAAATCAGATGAGGGAGGCCGGCAACGGCCGCTCCGTTGGCAAGAGGCTGCCATTGATGCATAGCGACGGGAGACTCTAACGGAAGCGACCATGGCGACCGGCACCATCGCGAAAACGCCTGGCACCGGCATCGGTTTCACCGCTCTCTACCACCGCCATGCCCCCGATAAACTCAGCCCGCAGCGCCTCATCCAGCGGCAGCTGCCACTGCCCATAAGCGCTGGCACGGTCGGCCAGCATACAGCGCTGAGGAAATGCGGCGATCTCCAGCGCCAGCACCTCGGCCATCGCGCGCGCCTCTCCAGCCGGCACGACCCGGTTGACCAGGCCCATCTGCAGCGCCTCTTCGGCACGCACCGGGCGACCCGTCAGGATCAGATCCAGCGCCCTACCCTGGCCAATGATGCGCGGAAGCCGCACGGTGCCGCCGTCGATCAGTGGCACACCGAAGCGCCGGCAGAACACACCGAGCACCGCATCATCTGCCATAACCCGCAGATCGGCCAGTAGCGCCAACTCCAAACCACCGGCTACGGCATGCCCCTCGATGGCAACAATCAACGGTTTGGAGAGCTGCATGCGGCTAGGCCCCATGGGCGCATCACCCTCGATATCGAGAAGGTTGGCCCGCTCGCCGCCCTCCGCCACAGCCCCCAGATCGGCACCGGCGCAGAAGGCACCACCGCTGCCGGTGAGCACTGCCACCTGCGCCGCATCGTCCGCCTCGAACGCCCGTAGCGCCTCGGCGAGAGCTTTGGCGGTGGGCCGATCGACGGCATTACGCACCTCAGGGCGATCGAGGATCACCGTAGTGACCGGTCCAGCGCGTTCCACACGCACGCTCATGAGCACTCTCCTGACGGAAAAGAAAAAGGCCGGCATCACTGCCGGCCCTCAACTTAACGCCAGGTGTCAGGGATTGCAGCCCGCTGGCCGAATTCCCCGCGTCGCTGGCGGATCAGCCCGCGTGCTTCTGCAGATTGGCCATCATCTCGCGCAAGGCGGTGACGTTATCGTCCGGGTGCGCCGCACCTTCGAAATCACCGATCTGTTTCCAGCTCTCGGCTACGTCTTCCGGGCTGAAGCCGGTTCTTGGATCGAAGCCGGCGCCCAGGCTGCGCTCCCAGCGTACCTTGCCAACCCAGCCGCCGCCGACCTCGTAGAGACCACCGGTGTCCTTGCACTGATCGCTGCCGAGGTAAACCACCAGCGGGCTGACCAGTTCCGGTTTGAGTTGGTCGAACACCTGTGGCGGGATCAGGCCTTCGGTCATGCGGGTGCCGCCGGTGGGGGCAATAGCGTTGACCAGCACATTGTTCTTACGACCCTCGATAGCCAGGGTGCGGGTCAGGCCGTACAGACCGAGCTTGGCCATTCCGTAGTTGGACTGGCCGAAGTTGCCGTAGATACCAGAGGTGGAGGCAGTGAAGATGACCCGGCCGTACTGCTGCTCACGCAGATGCTCCCAGGCGGCACGAGTGACCTTGTAGGCGCCCTCGACGTGGACCTTGTAGACCAGATCCCAGTCGGCGTCTTCCATCTTGTGGAACGACTTGTCGCGCAGAATGCCGGCGTTGTTCACCACCACGTCGATACGGCCGAAGCTGTCCAGCGCGCACTGCACGATCTTACCGCCGTCGGTCACCGAGTCATGGTTTGCCACCGCTTCGCCGCCGAAAGCCTTGATCTCGGCGACCACCTTGTCTGCTGCCGAGGCGTTGGCGCCCTCGCCGTGGGTGCTCCCACCCAGATCGTTAACCACCACCTTGGCGCCGTGTTTGGCGAACAGCAGCGCGTGGGCACGACCCAGGCCACCGCCGGCACCGGTGACTATCACCACTTGATCTTGAAAACGGATGGCGTCGCTCATGAGGGCTCCTCAGCAGTCTGCAAAACCCCGAGTTTCAGGCAGATGCCGCACGCCCCACAAGGCGAGCGGCCTGCCTGAATGACGACCGATAATGCGATCTTATGCGCACTTACGGAGCAGCACCCGCGCCACTGCCACTGCCACTGCCACTGCCACTGCCACTGCCACTGCCACTGGTGGAGGATCCGCTGCTGCTACTGCCGCTACCACTGGTCCCGCCGTTACCCGTGGTGCCAGGAGCAGGCGACCCGCCGTTGCCAGTACCGTCATTGGTACCCATGCCGCTGTCATTCCCGATACCACTGCCATCGTCGACGCCGTCATCGGTAGGCGCCCCTGGCGTATAGGTCCCGGTATCGCTGTCGTTACCATTGGGTGAATTATCAGCGGGCACTTCCGGCGGGGTAGGAGAAGTCGGACCTGGCACGGTAGGGCCGGTGGAATCGGTTTCAGCCAGGGCGGGTACCGAAAGCCCAGCCAGCAGGGCCCCGAGCACCAATGCAGAAAGGGAATTCTTGTTCATGTGGTCACCTCGATAATGAAAGCCTTACGAAGCAACCGAGTAAGCATCGACAACAGAGGTTCTAACAAACGGATCAGCGGCAATCTTGTAGCCTTATGGCGCCAATACCAGCGAAACGGCGGCTAAATCCGACTTTAGTATTCAAGCGAAAACTGCAAATCCTATGTGATCAGGCATCCCAGACATCCAGACTAACCGATACCGATGTGGCGAGCCCTCAATCCATCGTAGAGCTCTCGCACCACCAACACTCCATCGGCGTCATCGCGATGAGTCCAATGGGCATTGCCCCCAGAGACCGGCCAGCGCCTCGCCGCGAAGCCGGGGGGCATTTGAACGCCGCGCCTCAGGCCGGGCGGATCAAGCTCAGGTGGTTGTACAGATGCATTACATGGGCCTGCGCGTAGGCTTCGTGGTCGAGAGCGCCATACGCAAAATGCGGCTTGAGCTCGCCCTGATGGCCGGCGAAACGCTCGAATGCCAGTTGCAGGCGCTGCAGCGCCAGCTCCTGGTTGGCCGGCTCGGCCAGCGGGGCAGCCCCAGGGATGGCTTCGGTCAGCGGATGACGCATGGCGCCACGGGCGCTGAACACAGCGAAGGCGACCGGACCGACGCTATGACGAAACCAAGCCGGCTTCAGCTCCGGGTAGCCATCCAGCGAATACTCGATGCTCTGCGCGCAGTGATTGAAGACCTCGGTCGGGGTCCAGCCCTGGATACTGGTCAGGGCCTGGCCCTTCAAGCCAGCCAGAACCTGGCGCGCACCATCCAGGCTCAACGCCGCCGGAGCGGCTCCAGTGGGCAGAACCCAGAAACCGGCGCCCAGCGCCACAACACCGCCAACGGCGGCACCTTTCAACAGAGTGCGTCTTTGCATGCAATGGCCTCCAGGCGCTCACGGAACTCCAGGTAATGGGCTAGCACCTCTGCGGGTGCCTCGGTCTGCGGATAGTGGCCTATGGCTTCCAGTAAAACCGTGTCCGGGTTGGCGATCAGCTCTCGATAACGAGCCACCATGTGCGCGCCGGAAATCGGATCGAGCGCGCCGTCGATCACCCGCATGGGTAGCAGAGTCTCCTGCATCGCCAGCACCCAGCGCTCACGGTTGACTCGGCGATCCAGGATGTAGCGAATCAGCCGGTGCATGACCGCCGGCCCGTCGTTGTGCTGGATCAGCGCCCAGAAGGCATCCAGATCACGCTCGCTGGGCGGCGTCTGCGGACCAAACACCTTGTCCAGATTGGCCTTTAGCTTGGTCCGTGAGAACAACCTGCCGAGCAGAGGCCCCAGCGGGCTGAGCAGCAGCTTCTGGGTCAGTACGGGGCGATGTGTTTCGGGGAACAGGCCACCATTGAGGAAGACGCAGCTGGCCAGCGGCAGGCGATTGTCCTGGTGCCTGGCTATCAACTCCTGCGCCACACTGTCGCCGTAGTCGTGGGCCAGCAGGTGCAACGGCTCATCGATGCCCAGATGCGCCAGCAGTGCCTGCTGCAGATCAGCCTGCTCCAACAGGTTGTAGACATGCTTGCGCGGCTTGGCCGAATAGCCAAAGCCGAGCATGTCGCAGGCGATCACCCGGTACTTCGCCGCCAACGGCCGCCACAAGTAATGCCAGTCCCAGCTGGCCGTAGGGAAGCCGTGGATCAGCAGCAGCGGCTCACCCTCACCCGCCACCCAGTAGCGAATGGCCTGGCCGTTGAAGCTGAAGCCACGCCCCTGCGCTCGCCAATCATCCAGTTCGATACCCGGCAGCGCCGTCACTGGGCGTAGCCTGGCATCTGCGCATCGAGCTTGCGCAGCAATGCCGGCCAAGGCAGAGCGCCACCCATGCCCTGCGGGCTCTTCATCACACCGGCGATCATCGCCCGGGCGCCGTCGAGGATCTGTTGCGGGATATGGATCAGCTCGGCACCACCACTCTGCGCCATCACCTGAATCTCACAGGCGCGCTGCAGGGTGAACATGCCGAGGAAGGCGTCGGCGATGCTGCCGAAGGCGGTGAGCAGGCCATGGTTGGGCAGGATCATGAAGTTCTTGTCACCGAGATCCGCCTGCAGGCGGGACTTCTCGTCATGATTCAGGGCTACACCCTCGTAGCCGTGGTAGGCCAAGCTGGCCAGCACGAACAGCGACTGCTGCGACAGCGGCAACAGGCCGCCCTTCTGCGCCGACACGGCAATGCCCGCCGGAGTGTGGATGTGCAGCACGCAACCAGCATCGTGGCGCACCTCGTGCACGGCGCTGTGGATGGTGTAGCCAGCCGGGTTGATATCGAACGGGCTGTCCATCAGCTTCTTGCCGGCCAGATCGACCTTCACCAGGCTCGAAGCGGTGATCTCATGGAACATCAGTCCGTAAGGATTGATCAGGAAGTCCTCGGTGCCCGGCACCTTGGCAGAGATATGGGTGAAGATCAGGTCATCCCAGCCATACAGCGCAATGAGGCGATAGCAAGCGGCCAGGTCGACACGGGTCTGCCACTCGGCGGCGGAGACCTGATTCTTCACATCGGGGAGTTTGAATGGAGCGTTCACGGCGATCACCTCGGCATTTGTTGTTGTGCCGAGGAGTCTAGCGAGCGACGCGCAGGTCACCAGTCGCCTTGCAAGCCAGCGCAGTGGCCCTGCGGGTCACAGCAGAACGAGTAGCAGCGGCGCGATGAATAGATTGAGCAGCCCCATCAGCACCATCACCAGGCCGGCAACGGTGCCCTCTTCCCGCCCAACCTCTTGCGCACGGGCCACGCCCGCACCGTGGGCGCCGACGCCGAACAGCGCACCGCGAGCCAGCGCCGTGCGCAGTGGCAGCCATTTCAGCAGCAGACCACCAACCAGCGCACCGAAGGTGCCGGTCAGCATGACGAAGATCGCGGCCAGCTCCGGTACGCCTCCCAGGCTCTGTGCCACGGGCATGGCAAAGGGAGTGGTGATCGAGCGCGGCACCAGCGAGCGACTGATTTCGCCATCCAGCGCCAGGGCGTTGGCAAGCTCCCAGGAACTGGCAATCGCCACGCTGCTGCCAACCAGCATGCCGAGCAGTAACGCCGGCCAGTGTCGCACCAGCAACGCGCGCTGCTGCCAGATGGGCACGGCAAAGGCCACCGTCGCCGGCCCCAGCAGCGCCATGAGCAGATGGGTATTGCTGGAGTACTCGGCGTAATCGGTATGCAACGGCACGGCCACAGCCAGGAGCACTGCCGGCACCAGCAGCAGCGGCGACAGCAGATAGCGGCCGCTACGCCGGTAGAGCCAGCGGCTGGTCAGGTAGGCGACCAGCGTCAGGATCAGCCAGAACATTGGCATAGGCTCAAGATTCACGCCGCAAACTCCAACGACACACCAGTTCCACGGTCAGTGCCGTGACCAGCATCACCAGCAGCGTACTGCTGCCAATCACCAGCATGATCCGCCAACCCTCGCGACGCAGCAGCGCCCCATAGTCGAGCAGGCTCATCAGGGCCGGAATGAAGAACAGCAACATCTCCGCCATCAACAGACCGGCACCCAGCTGCAATGCGGCAGGCTCCACCCGGCCGCTGGCGAAAGCTGTCAGCAGCAAGCCGAGGCCGATGACACCACCGGGAATGGACCATCCCAGCCAGGCTGCCAATTGGCAGCCGAACAGGTACAGCCCGAGCAGTACCGCCAGCTCGACACCCAGACGGAAGAAATGACGAATGCGCGCGCGATACACGACGAAGACCCTCTTGCACTGGCAAGCAGATTAAGCGGCGACCTATCATCCCAAAAGCGAATTATTAGAATAAAAGGCATTCCAAAATGGAATTCAAACAGTTACGCGCCTTCGCCGAGGTCGTGCGCCAAGGCGGCTTCACCCAGGCCGCCGGCGTGCTGCATGCCAGCCAGTCTGCGGTTAGCAAACAGGTCGCACAGTTGGAGCAGCGCCTCGGCGTGCAACTGCTCGAACGCAACGGCCCGCATCTACGCCTGACCGATGCCGGCCGCGTGGTGCAGCGCCGCGCGGAAGATATGCTGCGTCTGCGCCAGGAGCTGCTCAGTGAACTGGACGATCTCAGCCAGCTGGCCCGCGGCGAACTGCGACTGGGCCTCCCTTTGCTCGGTAGCGACGCACTGTTCGCCGGCCTGTTCGCCGAGTACCGCCGACGCTACCCGAATATCCAGGTCCATCTACAGGAGGGTGGCAGCAAGCTGATGGAACAATTAGTGCTGAGTGGAGACCTCGAACTGGGCTCCGGCCTGCAGCCGGACGACCCAGCCTTCGACAGCCGGCCATTCTGCAACGAGCCGCTGGATGTCCTGTTGCCGACAACCCACCCACTGGCCAGTGCCGACAGCCTGGCCCTGGCTCAGCTGGCCGACACCCCGTTCCTGCTCTACCAGCAGAGTTTCACCCTTAACGACCGCCTGCTACGCGCCTGCCAGGAACTCGGCTTCACCCCGGTCGAAGGTGGCCGCAGCGGGCAGGCCGACTTCCTTGCCGCCCTGGTGGCGGCCGGCCAAGGGGTGGTGCTGCTGCCTAGAGTGGTGGCCAGGGAGCTGGAGCGGCCTGGGGTGGTTCGCCGGGCGCTGCGCGAGCCCGACCTGCGTTGGGATATCGCGTTCATCTGGCGGCGCGGCGCATATCTGTCACGCGCCGCACAGGCCTGGCTGGATCTGATGGAGGAACACCTCGTCCGCCTCGACGAGCCGATAGCCAGTTAGGCCGGAATGTTGCTCTCCGCTGCGCCCGCCCCATCATGGCTTGTCGATGGACTCGGCAGGGTGGCGCTGCTGACTGCGGCGCTCGCTTTCCAGCGTCGGCAGCGGCTTGTCCTTCGGCAAGGCTTGCGGAGGAGACATCGGGGTACGAGGCGCTGCCGGGTTGACCAGCAGTGGCGGGCGATCACGTGACCCCGAGGGTGCATTACGAATCTCCGGCCGCTCGTAGGGCTGCGGTGTAGAAGTGCCGGGAAGCCCAGGCGGCTGAGCCCAGGCGAACGAGCAGGGAATAATCAGCAGAAGTAACGGGCGCAGGCACATGTGCAGGACTCCAGTAGCAGGTCTCCTGAGAGTCAGACAGCGCCGAGCCCGCAGGATGCATACCGGTTATCGACCACCGCAGGAAAGAGCCCCACAAGAGACGCCGCTTTGAACCTTACGCCCAGCAGCGCCAGGCTTCCCTGACGCATTCACGGCTACTTGAGAGTTCAGGCGTGCAGATGCTCAGCCGCGTAGAGCGTATTCTCCAGCAGACAAGCCCGGGTCATGGGGCCGACACCTCCCGGAACGGGGGTGATCCATCCAGCCCGCTCGGCCGCCGCCTCGAACTCGACGTCACCCACCAGTTTGCCATCGGCCTGACGATTGATGCCGACATCAATGACGATCGCTCCCGACTTGACCCACTCACCCTTGACTAGGCCAGGCTTTCCCGCCGCCACTACGACGATATCCGCCTGGGCCACATGTCCCGGAAGATCTCGAGTGAAACGGTGGGTCACGGTCACGGTACAGCCCGCGAGGAGCAGTTCCAGCGCCATTGGGCGTCCGACGATGTTGGAGGCACCCACCACGACCGCGTGCTGCCCGTGCAAATCGACACCGGTGCTTTCCAGCAAGGTCATGATGCCCTTGGGCGTACACGGGCGCAGCAGCGGCATACGCTGCGACAAGCGACCCACGTTGAACGGGTGGAAGCCGTCGACGTCTTTGTCCGGGCTGATGCGTTCGAGCAATTGCGAAGCATCCAGGTGAGCAGGCAACGGTAACTGCACCAGAATGCCATCGATGGCGCTGTCTCGATTGAGCTGATCAATCAGGCCAAGCAGCTCGCCCTGAGTGGTCGAGGCAGGCAGATCGTGAGCCACCGAAACGAAACCGACTTCTTCGCAATCCTTGCGCTTGTGCGAAACATACACTTGGGACGCGGGATCACTACCCACCAGAATCACGGCAAGCCCGGGCGCCCGCTGTCCCTGTTGGCGTCGTTCGGTGACGCGTTTGGCGATATCCTGGCGGAGGCTGGCAGCAATGGACTTGCCGTCGATCAGTTTTGCGGTCATGACGCTCGCTTAACCATGAGAAAGGTGGAGAAAATGGCGCCTATTCTCTCATGTGCGACCGGCAGGGCAAAGGCACATGCTCGGAGCTTTTCCGTAACCCCTTTATCCAGCAGGATTTTTTTCATTACATGGTTGACGTTGAGGGGACGGCTATATAACATGCGCCCCGCTTGTCGAGCACAGCCAACGCTGGGTAAGAACGCAACAGCCAGAAATGGCTGGAGCTGTAGCTTCAGAGTCTGCTTGCAGATGATTAAGCGCCCGTAGCTCAGCTGGATAGAGCATCCGCCTTCTAAGCGGATGGTCGCAGGTTCGAGTCCTGCCGGGTGCGCCATTGGCGAATCAGGCACAAGCACTGCAATATGGTGGGCGTAGCTCAGTTGGTAGAGCACAGGATTGTGGCTCCTGGTGTCGTGGGTTCGATTCCCATCGTCCACCCCATATTCCAGAGAACGCCAGGCCAATAGCCTGGCGTTTTCATTTCAAGCAATACCACGCGGACGTGGTGAAATTGGTAGACACACCAGATTTAGGTTCTGGCGCCGCAAGGTGTGAGAGTTCGAGTCTCTCCGTCCGCACCATACAATCGCCCTAAGCAGGCATGGCGTATTCACGCCCCACGCTTCTCCAGAAGCGTTCACATCCAGCCCCCTCCCCCAGAAGCACTGCACTCGCACCATGCGATGACGGCAGATTGTCTGCCCGGACAATAGACCCGGGCGTTTCACGAAATAGACCTCTTAGGCGACGACTAGCGCCCCCCTCCGAGCACACCCTTCTCATCGGAGATGAGAATTTCTACCCTGCGGTTCTGCGCACGCCCCTTGGCCGAAGCGTTCTCCGCAAGAGGATGAGCCTCACCATAGCCCTTGACCTCGACTCGCCCGGTGTCGATACCCAGATCCGCCAACAGATCCGCTACCGCCTGCGCGCGAGCGCGAGAGAGCTCCAGGTTCTCGGCAGCCACACCGCTGTTGTCGGTATAACCCTCGATACGAATGGTGCGCCGCGGATTGATCTGGAGAAATTGCACCAGCTTGAGAATGGTTCGATTGGCGGAAGCCTTGAGCTCAGTTCGTCCAGCATCAAACAGCACATCGCCAAGCGTCATGACCAGACCGCGATCCGTCTCGCTGGCGGCCAGATTGACGACCTGCTCCTCCAGCCATTGCCCCTGCTGCTGAGCACCGAGCAACTTTGCCTCGCGCAGTGCCAGCTGCAGGCGCTCCCGTTCGAGCTCTAGCCTCGCAAGTCGCTCCTGACTGAGATTGAGATCAGCGTGCTGGCGAGCGATCTGACTATAGCGCTGACTGAGAAACGCATAGTGTTCGACGTCCTCACCGCTCCCCCAGTAGGTCGCCAGACGCTCGGCGCGCGCCAACGATTCGCTCGCACGAATCACATCCTTGGGCGCACTGCGCAGCACATCCGGATCTTCCTTCACTTTCTGAAAACTGGCTTCAGCCTCGTGCAGAACCAGCTCACTGGACTGGCTCGCGCACCCGGAGAGCAAGGCCAGGGACAGCAGAATGCAACCTTGAGCGACCTTCGGAATCACGGCAGCTCTCCCAACTGCTTGCGCAGACGCGCGAGACGGGCATTCAGCTCATCAAGCTGCTTCTGGCTCTTCTGGTTAAGCACTCTGGCCTCGGCAAGGCGAGCATCCAGCTCCGCCTGCTCGGCAAAGACGCGCGCCCGCTTGTAATCTTCTTCACCCATATTCTTCTCGGCGCGTGCCAGCTTGCGCTCGGCCTCACGCATCTCCTCTATCTGCTGATCCGCACCGACTGCACGCGCCTGCTCGACGGCCTGGATAGTCAGACGAATCTGCTCGTTCGGAGCCGGGTCATTGGCACAACCAGCCAGCGCCGACAACGCCAGGACAAGGATGAAACGTTGATTCACTGGGACTCTTCCTGCTTTTGCGAGGGAATATCAGCGGCCTGCAATTGCTGGGCTTTCCAGCGTTCAAGATTGCGCTGCAGAAGGGCTTCCGGCAGACCCGCAGCGGTCAATTCTGTCATCTTTTTGGCCAACTGTCCGCGCAGCCACGGGTCGTTGCAGGCGGAGTCATGCGAGAGTGTTAAATACAGCCCTTCACTGGAAACCGGCGGCTCGAGGGTTTCCAGATTTTCCATCATGCCCTGGGTAGTAGCCAAAGCCACACCTGGATAGCGCTCATTGATCACGTAATCGGTACGCCCGAGCAACAGCTTCTGGAACGCCTGGATGAGACTGGGCACCTCCTCCAAACTCAGATTGGATTTGGCGAAGCTGTCGAACTGCTGACCGAAGCTGTTATGAACCAGAATACCGCCAGTGCGGCCGCGCAAATCCTCCCAGCCGGCATAGGGGAAACCCTGCCCCTTGCGGATCCAGACCACGCTCGGAGTATTGAAGAAAGCTGGATGCACGTAATCCATGTGATCGAGGCGCGCCAACGTAAGGAATGCCCCCGCCAGCAGATCAACCCGTCCAGTACGCACTTCGTCCTGAGCCCTGGACCATGGGCCGGTGTAGATGATTTCGATCTTTACACCCAACTGCTCCCCGATCAGCGCAAGAAGGTCCGCATTGGCGCCAATCAGATGCTGCGGGCTCAACGGGTCGCGCCACAGGTAGGGCGGGTACTCAGGATTACCGGTTGCGATCAACCGCTCGCACTTGCCAGCCTTGGCCGCCAACGCCACGCTCGGAGCCAACACCATAACCAGCAGGCAACAGATGAATTTCAATGAATGCATCATTCGCATTGGAAGTACCGCCGACATTCGTGGCAGACAGACCGCCAGCCTTAACCTCTTCATGGTAGCGTAGACGCAGCGGCTAATAATAATTTGCGATAAGGATTCGCCATGAAAAAACTCGCCCTGGGTGTAATTCTCTTACTGGCAGGCGCAGCGGGAGCCTTATATCTGTCCCCCAGCCTGCTAATAGCTGGCGTACAGTTCACCGAGCGCCAGCTTGCCGGTCTTGCCGCGCAGCAAGTTACCGTCGATGGAATGACCGTACACTACTACGAAGGTGGCCCCAGGGATGGTGAAACCCTGGTAATGATTCACGGATTTGGAGCAAACCGTGACAATTGGCTCCGTTTCGCTCGGCACTTCACGGAGCGCTACCACGTCATCGCCTTGGACCTTCCCGGTTTCGGGGAAAGTAGCAAGCCGAATGCCAGCTACGATGTCGCCAGTCAGATGGAGCGCGTACATGCCTTCACCAAGGCGCTCAAGCTCGGAAAGCTCCACCTCATCGGCAACTCCATGGGCGGACACATCGCCGCCCTCTACGCCGCCCGCCATCCGGACCAGGTGCTTAGTGCTGCCCTGTTGGACAATGCCGGCGTGACCTCACCACGCAAGAGCGAAATGTTCGAAATGATCGAGCGCGGCCAACCCAACCCACTGGTGGTGCGCAACGCCGACGATTTTGGCACCCTGATGGACTTCGTCTTCGTCAGCCCACCCCCTCTCCCGGATTCACTCAAACGCCACTTCGCCGAGCAGTCCATGGCCAACCAGGCGCACTACGACATGATTTTCACCCAACTGCGTGAGCGCTATGTGCCGCTAGAGCCAGAGCTACCCATGATTCAGGCACCCACTCTGGTGCTATGGGGAGATCAGGACCGGGTACTGGATGTCTCCAGTATCGAGGTGATGAAACCCCTACTGAAGAAGCCGACCGTCGTGGTGATGGAGAACTGCGGACACGCGCCGATGATCGAGCGCCCCGAGGAAACGGCGCAGCACTATCAGGCCTTCCTCGACAGCTTTTAGAAACCTGCCTTCCGAAAACAAAAAACCCGCTCGACGAGCGGGTTTTTTGTGAGAGCGGGAAACTGGATCAGACCAGTTTCTCGAGCTCCGGTACGGCTTCGAACAGGTCAGCCACCAGGCCGTAGTCAGCCACCTGGAAGATCGGGGCTTCTTCGTCCTTGTTGATAGCGACGATGACCTTGGAGTCCTTCATGCCTGCCAGGTGCTGGATGGCACCGGAGATGCCGACCGCGATGTACAGCTGCGGAGCGACGATCTTGCCAGTCTGGCCAACCTGCATGTCGTTCGGCACGAAGCCGGCGTCGACGGCAGCGCGGGAAGCGCCAACGGCAGCGCCCAGCTTGTCGGCCAGAGCGTACAGGTGCTTGAAGTTGTCACCGTTCTGCATGCCACGGCCGCCGGAAACGACGATCTTGGCAGCGGTCAGTTCCGGACGGTCGGACTTGGCCAGCTCTTCGCCGACAAAGGAGGACTTGCCGGCGTCGCCGCCAGTGGTGACGGCTTCGATGGCAGCGGAGCCACCTTCGGCGGCAGCGGCGTCGAAGCCGGTGCCACGCACGGTGATGACTTTCACGGCAGCCGAGGACTGCACGGTAGCGATGGCGTTACCGGCATAGATCGGACGCTTGAAGGTGTCGGCGCTTTCGACGGCAACGATCTCGGAGATCTGGTCGACGTCCAGCTGAGCAGCAACGCGCGGCAGGATGTTCTTACCGTTGCTGGTAGCAGCAGCCAGGATGTGGCTGTAGCCCTTGCCCAGCTCGGCAACCAGCGGAGCGACGTTTTCCGGCAGCTGGTTGGCGAAGGCAGCGTTATCGGCAACCAGCACCTTGCTCACGCCAGCGATTTTGGCAGCGGCTTCGGCAGCAGCACCGGCATTGGAACCGGCTACCAGCACGTGGATGTCACCACCAATCTTCTGAGCAGCGGCAACGGTGTTCAGAGTGGCAGCGGCCAGAGCGGCGTTAGTGTGTTCTGCAACAACCAAGATAGTCATTTAGATTACCTTCGCCTCGTTCTTCAGTTTCTCGACCAGTTCAGCCACGGACTTGACCTTGATGCCGGCGCTGCGGGCAGCAGGCGCTTCGACTTTCAGGGTCTTGACGGTGGAGGCGGTGGAGACGCCCAGAGCGTCCGGGGTAACCACGTCCAGCGGCTTCTTCTTGGCCTTCATGATGTTCGGCAGCGACGCGTAGCGCGGCTCGTTCAGGCGCAGGTCGGTGGTGACGATCGCCGGCAGGGCCAGAGCAACGGTCTGCAGACCGCCGTCGATTTCGCGGGTCACGTTGACCTTGTCGCCAGCCAGTTCGACCTTGGAAGCGAAGGTACCCTGGGCGAAGCCAGTCAGGGCGCCCAGCATCTGGCCGGTCTGATTGTTGTCGCTGTCGATGGCTTGCTTGCCGAGGATGACCAGTTGCGGCTGCTCCTTGTCGACCACGGCTTTCAGCAGCTTGGCGACAGCCAGGGAGTTCAGCTCTTCGTTGGTCTCGACCAGAATGGAACGGTCAGCACCCAGAGCCAGTGCGGTACGCAGTTGCTCCTGAGCAGTGTTCGGGCCGATGGTGACGACGACGATTTCGCTAGCTACGCCTTTTTCTTTCAGGCGTACAGCTTCTTCTACGGCGATTTCGCAGAAGGGGTTCATCGACATCTTGACGTTGGCGAGGTCGACGCCGGAGTTGTCCGCCTTGACGCGGACTTTGACGTTGTAGTCGACCACTCGTTTGACAGCTACAAGAACCTTCATGGATTCCTCGTTACTCTCCGGTGAATAAGAATGTCGCCAAGGCAAGCCTGGCCAGTGTTGCAGGTCGGCCGGAACCGACGGTCAGCCCATACGGCGAACGCAAAACCGCCCGTATCTTGACCGGAACACCTTTTTCGGTCAACACGAAAAACTCCCATTTATCTGGCGCCAAGCCTTGCGCTACATGGCTTTGGGAAAATTCAAACAAACGTTTGTATTGGACGTGCAAGGGCCTGTATATATAATGCCCAGCGCGCAGGCCAGAGAAAGCCTAGCCATAGCCAAATCAATAACACCGAAGAAGCCTTGATTAGGAGATTCTCTGTGGAACGCGAATTTATGGAATTCGACGTCGTCATCGTCGGTGCCGGCCCCTCGGGCCTGTCCGCCGCCTGCCGACTGAAGCAGAAGGCCGCCGATGCCGGCAAAGAAATCAGCGTCTGCGTGGTCGAGAAGGGTTCCGAAGTCGGCGCTCACATCCTCTCCGGCGCGGTCTTCGAGCCGCGCGCCCTGAACGAACTGTTCCCCAACTGGAAGGAACTGGGCGCTCCGCTGAACACCGAAGTCAAGCGTGACGACATCTATATGTTGAAGAACGCCGACAGCGCCATCAAGGTCCCTGGCCTGTTCGTGCCGAAGACCATGCACAACGAAGGCAACTACATCATCTCCCTGGGCAACCTTTGCCGCTGGCTGGCCCAGCAGGCCGAAGCCCTGGGCGTCGAGATCTATCCGGGCTTCGCCGCTCAGGAAGCGCTGATCGACGAGAACGGCGTAGTTCGCGGCATCGTTACCGGCGACTTGGGCGTGGACCGTGAAGGCCACCCGAAAGAGGGTTACTACACCCCCGGCATGGAACTGCGCGGCAAGTACACCCTGTTCGCCGAAGGCTGCCGTGGCCACATCGGCAAGCAGCTGATCAAGAAATTCAACCTCGACTCCGAAGCCGACGCCCAGCACTACGGCATCGGCATCAAGGAAATCTGGGACATCGATCCGGCCAAGCACGAGCAGGGCCTGGTAGTACACACCGCCGGCTGGCCGCTGGACGTGATCGGCACCGAGAACACCGGTGGCTCCTTCCTCTACCACCTGGAAAACAACCAGGTCGTGGTCGGCCTGATCGTCGACCTGTCCTACGGTAACGCCTTCCTGTCGCCGTTCGACGAGTTCCAGCGCTACAAGCACCACCCGGTGATCGCCCAGTACCTGGAAGGCGGCAAACGCGTCGCCTACGGTGCTCGCGCCATCTGCAAAGGCGGCCTGAACTCGCTGCCGAAAATGGTCTTCCCGGGCGGCGCCCTGATCGGCTGCGACCTGGGCACCCTGAACTTCGCCAAGATCAAGGGCAGCCACACCGCCATGAAGTCCGGCATGCTGGCCGCCGAAGCGGTAGCCGATGTGCTGCTGGCCGATGGCGAGGGCGGCGACCTGCTCAATGGCTATGTCGACGGCTTCAAGGCCAGCTGGCTGTATGACGAGCTGTTCCGCAGCCGTAACTTCGGCCCAGCCCTACACAAGTTCGGTCCGGTCTTCGGCGGCGGCCTGAACTGGCTGGACCAGAACGTCTTCGGCGGCAAGATCCCCTTCACTCTGCACGACACCAAGCCGGACTACGCCTGCCTGAAGCCCGCTGCAGAGTCGAAGCGCATCGACTATCCGAAGCCGGACGGCAAGCTGAGCTTCGACAAACTCTCCTCGGTGTTCCTCTCCAACACCAACCACGAGGAAGAGCAGCCCTGCCACCTGAAGCTGACCGATGCCAGCATCCCGCTCAGCGTCAACCTGCCGAAGTACGACGAACCGGCGCAGCGTTACTGCCCGGCCGGCGTGTACGAGGTGGTGACCCAGGAAGACGGCGAGAAGAAGTTCCAGATCAACGCGCAGAACTGCGTGCACTGCAAGACCTGCGACATCAAGGACCCAGCCCAGAACATCACCTGGATCGCTCCAGAAGGCACCGGCGGCCCGAACTACCCCAACATGTGATGACGACGAGAGGCTCCGCAAGGAGCCTTTCTTCTTTCTGCGGCATACAACATCAGGAAAGCCTCTCGGCATTCTTGTCCACCATGTATGAACATGATGTAATCGCGAAGACTTATCATTAAGTTTCATAAGCGTGTCACATGGCCGGCCGCACCTCTCCATCTCATCGCATCGTCGACCAGCTCTATCGCGAACATCAGCCCTGGCTCTTGCGCTGGTTTCAGCGACGCCTCAGTGATCGGGAGCAAGCGGCCGATCTTAGCCACGACTCCTTTGTGCGCCTGCTGAGCAAACCGGACCTCAGTGAAGAACACGGCAATCGCTCATTCCTGGCCCTCGTAGCAAGAGGCCTGCTGATCGACCACTTCCGTCGTTCGGCGCTCGAACGCAGCTATCTGGAGTACCTGGGGCACCGGCCTCAAGCGGACCATCCAAGTCCGGAGCAAAAGCTCAGTAATCTGCAGCAGTTGCGGGTTATTGATCGCCAACTCGACGGACTGCCAAGCCGCGTCAAGCAAGCCTTCCTGCTGCATCGCCTGCAAGGACTAACCCAGGCGCAGATCGCCGAGAAACTGGGCGTTTCTCCCGCCAGCATTCAGCAGTACCTGGCCAGAGCCACTCTGCACTGCTACGAATTTCGTTATGGTTCCTGGCATGATTGAGCCATCGCGCGCCACCATTGCCGCCGCTATCGACTGGCAGTTGCGGATCGAAAGCGATCCATTGCAGGAGGCTGGCCTCCTGGCCTGGCTGACGGAAGACCCCACAAATGCCCTCGCCTGGCAACGCTTGCGTGCACTGAACCAGCCCTTCGCGGAACTCGATAGCTCTCAGCGCCAGATCCTGCTGGCCAGCCATCGGACCGCACGCAAACCTCTGGCTACTGCACTGGCATTGCTGTTTGCCAGCGGCCTGGGCCTGATGATACTGAACCGACAATGGCCACTCGCCGAACTGACCGCCGACGCTTATAGCCAGACCGGAGAGATACGCGAGATCGAACTGCCGGACCACAGCCGCCTGTTGCTCGGCCCACGTAGCGCCGTCGACATCCGCTTCGATGACCGAGAACGCCTGGTCATTCTGCGCCGCGGCCACATCGCCATCGAGACCGCCCATGAAGGTGACACTCGACCATTCATCGTGCTTAGCGAAGACGGCAGGCTACGCGCACTGGGCACTCGCTTCACCGTACGGAGCGACTACCAGGGCAGTCTCGTCACAGTACAGCGATCGGCGGTAGAGGTCCGCGGCGATACTCAGAAGATCGTGGTTGGAGAAAACCAGCAGTTGCACCTGCAAGACGGGCGCCTCGGCACTCCGCAGGCCACTCCACCGGGAGTTGATGCCTGGACCAAAGGCATGCTGCAGGTTCGAGATCAACCACTAGGCTGGGTAATCGAACAACTCGGCACCTACCGCAGCGATGTTCTCACCCTCGCCCCGGAACTGCAGGGAATTCGCGTCAGCGGTAGCTTCTCCCTGCATGAAAGCGATCGAACCCTCAGTGCGCTGGAACAGACCCTGCCGATTCGAATACAGCGCCTGGGTCCATTCTGGACACGAGTGGTTGCCGCCCCGAAAGAATAATCCGCACCGACCCTATGATTTTCCCGAGCCTGATCGGTACCAGCTCTACCCATCACTCACGAATAGGATTCGAGATGCCTGTCCCTCCGCTCCGCCCGCCCCTACTGCGTCTAATGCTCATGAGCGCCGGACTGCTGCTCACCAGCGGTCTGGCGCATGCCGAAGAACTCCATCAGTACACTCTGCCCAGTGCGCCCCTCGATGCAACGCTAGGACAGATCGCTCGGGACGCCGGGCTCATCTTGGTCATCCAACCCTCTCAGGTGGCGCAAGCCATCGCTCAGCCGGTGCAGGGACGCTTCACCGCCGAACGCGCCTTGCAGGAGGCTCTTCGCGGGCAACCACTGCAACTGCAGCGCAACGCCGACGGCAGCTATCACCTGGTGGAGGTAAAGGAAGGTGCGCTGAACCTCTCTCCACTGGACATCAATGCCCATGCCGCAAGCCTGGACACCAGCAACGGCTACGTACCGCTACGCATCAGCTCGGCAAGCAAGACCGATACCGATGTCCTTGAGCTACCGCAGTCCGTTTCGGTTATCACCCGTGATCAGATGAACGACCAGCAGGTACAGAGCGTAACCGAGGCCTTGCGTTATGTGCCCGGCGTCAAGGTGGAAACCTACGGGATGGATCCGAAAGGCTACGACTGGGTCTTCATCCGTGGCTTCAACGCCCAGGCCACCAGCGACTTCCGCGACGGCCTGCGTCAGCAAAGCAACAGCTACAGTTTCTTCCGTACCGACCCCTACGCACTCGAACGGGTCGATATTCTGCGCGGCCCCGGATCCACCCTATTCGGTGCCGGCGAAGCCGGCGGCTTGATCAACCGCATCAGCAAAAAGCCGCTGGCCGAAGGTGTACATCAAGTAGAACTGCAATACGGAAGCTTTGATCGCGTGCTGGGGCAATTCGATGTAGGCGGCCGCCTCGACGCAGACGGAAGCATGCTCTACCGACTGGTTGGAGTCGCGCGCGACAGCAACACTCAGCATGACTACGGGAGCAGTCACGAAGTCGCCGATGATCATCTTTACCTGGCGCCATCCCTTACCTGGGCGCCAAGCGAAGATACGCGCCTGACGCTGCTCGCCGACCTGCTGCGCGACCGCTCTGGTGGCACCGTCAGCCCCTATACCGAGCATCTAGCCCCCACCGACACCCTGCTCAACGACTACGAGTTCAACCACTTCGATCAGGACCAGTACAGCGTCGGCTACCAGTTCGAACACCGCATCAGCGATAGCCTGCAGTTTCGCCAGAACCTTCGCCAAGGCCAGGTCGACGTGAAGATGAACAACATGCTGCCGCTGGGCAGAGTCTCCGACCTTGTGCCCGCTTTAGCCGGCACCCCGGCGGGCAACCTGGTCGCCCGCCAACCACGGCGCTGGGACGAGCACTTGAATGCCCTCGCCGTGGACAACCAGCTGCAGTACGACCTCATCACGGGCGACGTGCAGCAAACCCTGCTGTCGGGTATCGATTACGCACGGGCGCACGCCGATGTCCGTCGTTACTACAGCGACCTGACGCTGCCCGCACTCCTGCCTTACCTGTTCGACCCGGAAATGCCGCGCTACGGCATCGACGTACCACGCCCAACCACACCCAAGATCAACTACCGCGAAACCACCGAGCAGATTGGTTACTACCTGCAGGACCAGTTGCACTTGGGCGAGCGCTGGATTGTTACTGCTGGAGGCCGTTACGACGACTATCGACTGGAACACCAGGACCAGCTCGCCGCTAGCCACAAGCTCACAGAGCACGCCTTTACCGGCAAACTGGGCGTGGTCTACAAGACCGATTTCGGGCTGGCTCCTTATATCAGCTACTCGGAATCCTTCCTGCCGAACAGCGGCATAGCCCGAGATGGCGGTAGCTTCGAGCCAAGCGAGGCCAAACAGTGGGAAGCCGGTATCAAGTACCAGCCGCACGATGACCTCCTGCTGACTGCAGCAGCGTTTGAGATAATCAAAAGCAATGTGCTGACCACTGACCCGCTGGATCGAACCTTCAGTGTCGCCCAGGGAGAAGTTCGTTCGCGCGGCATTGAACTGGAGGCACGCGCCAGGTTGAGCGAGGCCTGGGACCTGCTGGCCTCCTACACTCGCACCGACACCGAGATCACCAAGAGCAATGGCGGCGACAAGGGCAACGAGACCCCAAATGTGCCGAAGAACATGGCCTCGGCATGGATCAGCTACAGCTTCCACGATGGAGCGTTGCAAGGCCTGAGCCTCGGAGGTGGCGCCCGCTACATCGGGGAGATGTACGGCGATACAGCCAACCAGGTTCGCGTATCCAGCTATACCCTGGTGGATGCGGGAGCCCATTATCGGCTGACGCCTCAGATCATCGTAGCCCTGAATGCTCAGAATCTGTTCGACCGCGAGTACACCTCCACCTGTTACGGTGATGAGGTTGACGGCTGTTTCGCAGGAGTGGAACGCACCCTGATCGGAAGCGTGAAATACGACTGGTAGCACAAACGAAAAAGCCCACCTTCTAGGTGGGCTTTAGGGGACGTCTCGCGAAACAGCTTCTGGGCTATGACCAGAAATATCGCCTCCACCGCGAGAAATCTAAATATGGTGGGTCGTGTAGGATTCGAACCTACGACCAATTGGTTAAAAGCCAACTGCTCTACCGACTGAGCTAACGACCCAACGCGGAGCGCATGATACTGATTTGATTCAGAAAATCAACACTCCACGAAAAATTTTAGGCGTAACGGGTCGGGTCAGCCACTCCGGCCGCGGTAAAACCAGCGGCGCGCAGGCGACAGCTGTCGCACTTGCCGCAGGCACGGCCGTCGTCATCGGCCTGGTAACAGGACACTGTCAGACCATAGTCCACGCCATGCTGCAGGCCGATCTGCACGATTCGCGCCTTGCTCAGGTTCTGAAGCGGCGCCTGAATACGGAAGCCACTGCCCTCCACGCCCTCGCGAGTCGCCAGATTGGCCACCCGCTCGAAGGCGGCGATGAACTCGGGGCGGCAATCCGGGTAACCCGAGTAGTCCACCGCGTTGACGCCGATGAAGATGTCATGGGCGCCGAGTACTTCCGCCCAGCCCAGGGCCAGAGAGAGGAACACGGTGTTACGTGCCGGCACGTAGGTAATCGGGATGCCCTCGGTCGGGCCCTCGGGCACGGCGATGGAACTGTCGGTCAGGGCCGAACCGCCGATGCCATTGAGGTTGAGACCGATCACCTTGTGCTCGACCACGCCTAGCTGACGCGCCACGCGCTCGGCGGCCTGCAGCTCGGCGCGGTGGCGCTGGCCATAGTCGAAGCTCACGCTGTAGCAGGCAAAACCGGCGGCCTTGGCCTGGGCGAGAATGGTGGCCGAATCGAGGCCGCCCGAGAGCAGCACCACGGCTTTCTTGTCAGTCATATCAGTGCCCCGGCTCGTCGTTCCAGAGAATCTTGTGCAGCTGTAACTGAAAACGCACCGGCAGGTTGTCGGCGATTATCCAGTCGGCCAGATCGCGTGCGCTCACCTGCTGGTGGCTGGGAGAGAACAGCACTTCTCCGGCGCGCTCGTCCAGACGGTACTCGATCAGCTTGCTGACGGCCCAGTCGTAGTCTTCGCGCGAGCAGATGACGAACTTGACCTGATCCTTGCCGGTCAGCTCGTCCATGTTGCTGTAGAGGTTGCGCGACATCTCCCGCGAACCAGGCGTCTTCAGGTCGACCACCCGACTGACACGCTGGTCGGTGGGGGCAATGTCGATAGCGCCGCTGGTCTCCAGGGAAACCTGATAGCCCGCATCGCACAGACGCTTCAGCAACGGAACGCAATTGGGCTGGGCCAGCGGCTCGCCACCGGTCACGCAGACATAGCGCGGCTTGTAGCTGGCTACCCGTTCGAGGATGGCGTCCAGGCTGGTGATCTCGCCGCCGCTGAAGGCGTAGGCGGTGTCGCAGTACTGGCAGCGCAGCGGGCAGCCGGTGAGGCGGACGAAAACCGTGGGCAGACCACTGGTGAGCGTCTCGCCCTGCAACGAGTAGAAAATCTCGGTAATGCGCAGGGTTTCTTGCATATCGGCACCGGGCGTGACGGCGAGACAGGCCATCCGCCTCCGTTGCGGTTGAACAAAGGGCGGCGATAGTAACGAAAAAACCCGCGACTAGCGCGGGTTTCTGACCGACAGAGGATTGGCTCAGAGGCGTTGCAGATCACGCTGCGCCAACTGCGCCGCGGACGATCCGGGATACTGGGCGATGAGCTGCTGGAGAATGCCTCTGGCACGATCGTTATTACCCATACGACGTTCGACATCGGCAAGCTTGAACAGAGAGTCCGGAACCTTGGAATGCGTTGGGTAATTGGCGGCAACCTGGGCGAAAGCCTTCCCGGCACCCTGCAGATCGCCCTTGGTGAGGTTCACCTCACCCAGCCAGTACTGTGCATTGCCCGCGTACTGGCTCTGTGGATACTTGCGCAGGAAGGCACTGAATGCCTGGCTGGCTTTGTCGAAATCCTTGGCCTTGATCAGATCGAAGGCAGCGTCGTAATACAGCTTTTCCTTCGCCGGGTCGGCGGGTTCATTACTGGCTGCCGGCGCCTGCTGGGCAGGGGCAGCTGGGGTGCCTGCGGCGCTGATCGCGCCGTCGGCCGGGGAATTCTGTGCAGGTGCCTGTTGCGCACCGGCAGTGCCACCTTGCAGGCGGCTGTCGATGTCCTGGTAGCGGGCATCGCCTTCTTGTTTGAGACGCTGGATCTCATTCTGCTGTTCTTCGAGCATGCCCCGCAGCTGGGCAATCTCGTCCTGCATCTGCTGCAACTGCATGAACAGCTGACCCTGCGCCGAAGCCGGGGCTTGCGCCCCGCCTCCGGCGTAGGCGCCGCTCGTACCGTAACCGGCTGGTGGATAGCTGCTACCGGAGCTTCCATCCACCACGGGGACCTCGGCCACCGCCGCGAGCGGCAGGGCGAGCATCAGAGAGGTCAGGATACGAGGGCACTTACGCATGACGAATTACTTACGCAGTTCGACGCGACGGTTCTGAGCCCAGGAGGACTCATCGCTGCCGGTAGCAACCGGACGCTCTTCACCGTAGGAAACCAGTTCCAGCTGAGCCGGGGAAACGCCCTGCAGAACCAGGTAGCGCTGAACGGCCTTGGCACGACGCTCGCCCAGAGCCATGTTGTACTCGCGGGTGCCGCGCTCGTCGGTGTGGCCTTCCAGAACGACGCGAGCGCCGTTGCCTTTCAGGTCCTTGGCGTGTACGTCCAGAGCGCGCATGGCTTCCGGCTTCAGGTCGGAGCTGTCGTACTCGAAGTAGAAGGTGGTGATGGCGCGCAGAGCGGCTTCTTCGCTCAGAGCACCGTCAACACCGCTGTTGCCAGCGTTGTAGCCAGCGTTCGGATCAACAGCGCCTTCGCCGGAAGCGTCACCGCCTTTGGAAGAGCAACCAACAGCCACGGCCAGAGCCAGGCTCAGAGCAGCAAATTTGCCGAATTTCAGCATTTCCATGATGTAACTCCTAATGAACCCCAGGTGTGTTTAAAGCAGAAAAGTGTTTTACCGCATCAGTTCAGGAAGGGAGACCAGGAAGGTTCCCGGACGTCACCTTGAGCGGTGGGAATCGGGAGCCTGACACGCCCATTGGTGGAGACGAGCATCAGTACTCCCCGGCCCTGCTGGCGGGTGGCGTAGATTAGCATGGTGCCATTGGGCGCAACAGTGGGAGAGTCGTCCAGACTGGTCTCGGAAAGAATGCGCAGGCGGCTGGTCACGAGGTCCTGAGCTGCCACTTTGAAGTTGGTGAAGCCGTCCTGGCGATGGATCATCACCAGGGTCTTCTCGTCGGCCGACAACTTCGGGTTGGCGTTGTAGTTGCCGGTGAAGGTCACACGCTGGGCGGCACCACCATGAATGCTCTGCTTATAGATCTGCGGCTTGCCGGCACGGTCGCTGGTGAAGTACAGGGTCTGCCCATCCTTGCCCCAGAACGGCTCGGTCTCGATCGAGCCGGAGTTGGTCACACGCTGGATCTGACGCGACCCCAGGTCCATCACATAGATCTCCGGGTTGCCGTCCTTGGACAGCACGAAGGCCAGGCGATTGCCATCCGGCGAAAACGCCGGGGCACCATTTAGCCCCTCGAAGTTGGTCAACTGCTCACGACGGCCGGTATCAATGTGCTGCATGAAGATGCGCGGACGGCGCTGCTCGAAAGACACGTAGGCAATACGGCGGCCATCCGGCGCATAACGCGGCGACAGGATCGGCTCACGCGACTGCAGCAGGGTCACGCCACGGGCGCCGTCGTAGTCAGAGCGCTGCAGGGTGTAACGGGTGTTGTTCACTCCGAAACGCTCGGCGGTGACATAGAGCATCTTGGTGGAGAAGGCCCCCTTGATACCGGTGAGTTTCTCGAATGCCTGGTCAGCAACATGGTGAGCCATGTCGCGCAGCTGGTCAGTGGTACCGCCAACGGTACCGGCAACTACCTGCTGCTGAGTCGCCACGTTGAACAGGGCGAACTGAACCTGCAGGCGGCCGCCGTTCGGCACGATGCTACCCACCATCACGTACTGCGCGCCCAGCGCCTGCCAGTCACGGTAGATGATCTCGGCCGCCGAGGTCGGCAGGCTGATCATGTTCTGACGCGGGATCGGCGCATACATACCGCTGTTACGCAGATCGTCACCGATGATGGTGGAAAGGTCTTCAGGCAGGACAGAACCGCCCTGCCAGCCGAAGGGCACCACGGCGATCGGGATGGCCCGATCAGAACCGCCGGTGACCAGAATGTTCTTCTCGTCCGCGACTGCCAGACCGGCAGCGCAGCAGAGCATGATTAGGAACCCTCGAAACAGATTGATCACAGGTCCAGGTCCTCTGGTGTAAAGGTCATCTTGAACGAACGGTAGGGATTGAAATCACTCGGACTCAAGCCCTGCATTTCTGTCACTTTGCCGACGTTACGCACGGCGGTCACCGCCGAACTGTCGAACGCTGCATCGCCACTGGAACGAGCCACAGTCGCGTTGGTAATGGTGCCATCAGGCAACATATTGATCTGTACCACCACGGTCATACCGTTACGCGCGGATGGCGGACGACTCCAGCCCTCCGACACATAACGCCGAATCAAATCATCGAAGTTGCCGGCAACCTGATCTCCCTGCGTCTCCGCCAAGGCCTGTTGCCGCTCGGTGGTATCACCCAGAAGCTCCGCCAGGGCCTGCGCCTTCTTGTCGTCCGCCGCCTTGCGCGCAGCTTCCTGCGCCTTCTTCTTGGCAGCTTCGGCAGCGGCCTTCTTCTTGGCCTCTTCCGCTGCTTTCTTCTTGGCAGCTTCGGCAGCCTTTTTCTTGGCCTCCTCAGCAGCTTTCTTCTTATCGTCCTCAGCTTTCTTCTTGGCGATATCGGCCTGCTTCTTCTGCTCAGCCTTCTTCGCCTCCTCGGCTTTCTTGGCTTCGGCCTGCTTCTTCGCCACCTCAGCCTGTTTGGCCGCCTCGGCTTTCTTTTGTTCCGCCGCTTCCTGCTTCTGCTGCTCTTCCTTCTTGGTCTCCATCTGCTCCACCTCATACTGGCGGGCCTTGGTCTTCTCGGCCTCACCAGCAATCTTCTGGGTGGTCTGGGTGATCGCCTTGCTCTGCGATTTCAGCTGATACAGCGTAGCCTGGACGATAGGCTTGGCCGGTGGCAGCTCGGGCGCGAAGTGAAAGCTGACGAACAGCATGGCGAACAGCAGCACATGAATGGCCACCGCCCATACGGTCGGCCAGAAGTAACTTTCCGAGGAGGAGCGAACGCTCTTCTGCTGCATCAGGGCGCCTCGGTGATCAGCCCGACGTTACCGACGCCGGCCTGCTGCAGGCCGCCCATCACCGCCATCACGGAACCGTAATCGACCGCCTTGTCGCCGCGAACGAAAACCTGGACCTTCTTACCCTGACCGGCGTTCTGATTCATGATCGCACTGACCGTCTGTACCAACGCTGGCAGTTCGGTCGCGGTCTCGCTGGCCTTGCCTTGGTCCGGATCGACCTCCTCGCCCATGTTCCAGTAGTAGGTCTTGTCGGCCTTGATCGAGATGGTCAGCACGCGGGAATCGTTGTCCTGCGGCAACGCCTCGCTGGAAACCTTAGGCAAGTCGACCTTGACGCCCTGGTTGAGCATCGGCGCGGTCACCATGAAGATCACCAGCAGCACCAGCATCACGTCGATGTAAGGCACGACGTTCATCTCGGCGACCGGCTTGCGTCTGTTGCGAATTCTGGCCATGGGCTAAGCCTCAGTCCTCGCTGGTGTGCACTTTGCGGTGCAGAATCGCCTGGAACTCGTCGGCAAAGGTGTAGTAACGACCAATCAGGCGATCGCCTTGCGCCGAGAAGCGGTTGTAGGCGATCACCGCCGGAATAGCGGCGAACAGGCCGATTGCGGTAGCGATCAGCGCCTCAGCGATACCCGGAGCTACGGTCGCCAGCGTCGCCTGCTGCACCTGAGCCAAGCCGCGGAAGGAGTTCATGATGCCCCAGACGGTACCGAACAGGCCGATGTACGGGCTGGTGGAGCCGACAGTGGCGAGGAATGGCAGGCTCTGCTCGAGCTTCTCTTCCTCACGCGAGATAGCCACACGCATGGCACGTGCGACTCCGTCCATCACCGCATCAGGATCGACACCCGGCTGCTGGCGCAGACGGGAGAACTCCTTGAAGCCGGCACGGAAGATCTGCTCGACGCCGCAGTCCGGGTCCGGATTGCTGCCGGCCTGACGATACAGCTTGGACAGGTCGATGCCCGACCAGAAGCGCTCTTCGAAGACTTCCAGAGACTTCTTCGCCGCTCGCAACATAGTGCTGCGCTGGAAAATCATGATCCAGGACACCACCGAGGCGGCCACCAGGGTCAACATGACCAGCTGCACCACCAGACTGGCGTTGCTGATCAGGCTCCACATCGACATATGGTCAACGGCGTTGGCTGTTGCTTCCACGCTACTCTCCTACCGATCCTGCTGTGACTTGGCCCATGCCCGCCGCGAACGCTGTGCGCAGCGTTTCAGGGATGGCACGGGGCTTCAAATTGTCGGCCCGCACGCAGGCCACCACGAACTGCCCCTCGCAGAGCAGCACCTCATCCGTTGCCCGCCGTACCTGTTGACGGAAGCGCAGGCTGGCACGGTTCAACTCCATTACCTCGGCAGTGATAAAAAGCTCGTCGTCCAGCCGGGCAGGCGCGTGGTAGCGCGCCTCGGCGGAGTGCACGACGAACAGAAGGTTCTCGTCGACCAGCTGCGACTGGGCAAAGCCCAGACTGCGCAGACACTCGGTACGAGCCCGCTCCATGAACTTGAGGTAGTTGACGTAATAGACGATGCCGCCGGCGTCGGTATCTTCGTAATACACCCGACTCTTGAGAGCGAAAGGCCTGGCCTCGTTTTGCGCGCGCATACTCTAGTGTTTACTCCTAGCCTTGCCAATCCGGGCAAGCCGTTGTTTTGCAACTATTCATCGCCGCCGAAGAGATCTGCCATCGGGGCATCGCTGAGACGCTTCGGCAGGTTGAGGCCGAAGTGCAGGTAGGCATGCCGCGTGACCACCCTACCCCGCGGCGTACGCATGATGTAGCCCTGCTGGATCAGATAAGGCTCGAGCACATCCTCGATGGTTCCGCGCTCTTCACCGATAGCGGCCGCCAGGTTGTCGATACCGACCGGCCCGCCGTCGAACTTGTCGATCATCGCCAGCAGTAGACGCCGGTCCTGGTGGTCGAAGCCACGTTCGTCGACATCCAGCATGTTCAGTGCCTGATCGGCGATGCCTCGGCTGATCTGCCCGCTGGCACGGACCTCGGCAAAGTCACGCACACGGCGCAGCAGACGGTTGGCAATACGCGGGGTGCCACGGGCGCGCCGCGCGATCTCGAAGGCACCCTCGGGGTCGATGGGCAAACCGAGAATCCCTGCCGAGCGACTGACGATGGTCGCCAGATCTTCGCTGGAATAGAACTCCAGACGCTGGACGATGCCGAAGCGATCACGCAAAGGGTTGGTCAGCATCCCCGCGCGGGTAGTGGCGCCGACCAGGGTGAAGGGCGGCAGGTCAAGCTTGATCGAGCGTGCAGCCGGACCCTCGCCAATCATGATATCGAGCTGGAAGTCTTCCATCGCCGGGTACAGCACTTCCTCGACAACGGGCGAGAGACGGTGGATCTCATCAACGAAAAGCACATCGCCAGCCTCCAGATTGGTCAGCAGCGCGGCCAGATCGCCCGGACGCTCCAGCACTGGCCCCGACGTGCTCTTGATCGATACCCCCATCTCCTGGGCGATGATATTGGCCAGAGTGGTCTTGCCCAGTCCGGGCGGACCGAATATCAGCGTGTGATCCAGCGCCTCCTGGCGGTTCTTGGCGGCCTGAATGAACAACTCCATCTGCTCGCGCACCACCGGCTGGCCGACATATTCGGCCAGCTTGAGCGGGCGAATGGCGCGGTCCAGCTGTTCGTCGCGGTCGCGACTGCTGGCAGTTATCAGGCGGTCGGCGTCTATCACTTCCTACACCATTCCTTTCAGGGCACGGCGGATCAGCTCTTCGCTGGACAGCCCTTCTTCCTGGACAGCCGCAACGGCTTTGCTGGCCTCCTGCGGCTTGAAGCCGAGGGAGATCAGCGCGCTCACGGCGTCGCTCTCGGCGCTTGAGACTGCCACGCCTGCGCGAGGTTCCACCACCAGTGGCGCGATGGACGGCATGCTTTCCCAGGCCTTGAAGCGATCCTTGAGCTCCACCAGCAGGCGCTCGGCAGTCTTCTTGCCGACGCCGGGGATCTTCACCAGGGTCGAGGTATCCTGAGCTTGCACACAACGCACCAGCTCATCGACCTCCAGACCGGACATCAGCGCCAGGGCCAGCTTGGGGCCGACGCCGTTGAGCCGGATCAGCTCACGGAACAGCTCTCGCTCGCGCTTCTCGGCGAACCCGTAGAGCAGATGAGCGTCCTCGCGCACGACCAGATGGGTGTGCAACGTCACTGGCTGCCCAACCGCAGGCAGGCGGTAAAGAGTGGTCATCGGCACTTCCAACTCATAGCCGACGCCGTTGACATCGAGGATCAAGTGCGGCGGCTGCTTTTCCGCCAGGGTGCCCTTCAGGCGTCCGATCACGAAAGTGTTTCCTTCTGTTTACAGGCGCAACCGACCGCTACGCCGCTTGGCGCCAAGCAGGCCATGGGGAATCAGGCTCTGTCGGTGATGAGCGTGACAGAGAGCAATGGCCAGCGCGTCGGACGCATCGATCTGCGGCTTCTGCACCAGTTTGAGCAGATGCATCACCATCATCTGCACCTGCTGTTTGTCCGCGCCACCGGTACCGGCGATGGCCTGTTTGACCTGGCTGGCGGTGTACTCGCTGACATCCAGACCCGACTCGATGCCGGCGACGATGGCCGCTCCGCGAGCCTGGCCAAGCTTGAGCGCCGAGTCGGCGTTCTTGGCCATGAACACCTGCTCGATGCCCATGGTCACCGGGCCATGCAGGCGAATCACCTCGCTGACACCGCGAAAAACCACTTGCAGCCGGCTGGCCAGATCGCCGTCACCGGTGCGTATGCAGCCGGAGGCAACGTACTCACAGCCACGCCCGGTGTCGCGCACCACACCGTAGCCGGTAATGCGCGAGCCGGGGTCGATGCCAAGGATCAGGGTCATGCAGCGCTTCGCTCCGTGGTCAGGCCGAGCCGACACACTGTCTATTTATCCAGCCGGAAGTATACGGAGCGGCTCAGCCATAAAAAAGGCTGACAGTCGCAGGTGACGAAAGAAACCGGAGGAGAACGCATTGCCAGGACTCACATGCGACAAGGCCCGGTGGAGCTATCACTCCACCGGGCCTTGTCATCGCACCTGTCTTATCAGACCAGTTGCTTCAGCGCCTCGCGGCTGAACGGCAGGATGTCGCTCTCGCGGCCATCGCGCACCTTCACCGCCCAGTCCGGGTCGACCAGCAGGGCGCGGCCCACAGCCACCAAGTCAAACTCCTGCTTGTTCAGGCGCTCCAGCAGATTTTCCAGGCTGGCCGGCTCGGCCACCTTGTCGGTGTTGACCATGAACTGCAGGAACTCGCCGTCCAGGCCGACGCTGCCCACGGTGATGGTCGGCTTGCCGGTCAGCTGGCGGGTCCAGCCGGCCAGGTTCAGGTCGCTACCGTCGAACTCCGGCTCCCAGAAGCGGCGGGTCGAGCAGTGGAAGATATCCACGCCAGCGTCGGCCAGCGGCTTGAGGAAAGCGCCCAGCTCTTCGGCGGTCTGTACCAGACGTGCGGTGTAGTCCTGCTGCTTCCACTGCGAGAAGCGGAAGATGATCGGGAAGTCCGGGCCAACAGCAGCGCGCACGGCCTGGATCAGCTCGATGGCGAAGCGCGAACGCTGGGCCAGGTCGCCACCGTATTCGTCGGTGCGCTTGTTGCTGCCTTCCCAGAAGAACTGGTCGACCAGATAACCGTGGGCGCCGTGGATTTCCACGCCGTCCATGCCGATGGCCTTGGCGTCGCGGGCGGCCTGGGCGAAGGCGGCGATCACTTCTTCGATGTCCTGCTTGGTCATGCCGTGAACCACGACATTGCCTTCCTTGACCTTCTCGCTCGGGCCGAAGCCCGGCACGCTGGCGTCCGGCTCGGTGCCGGCCTTGCGTACGTTGCCCACGTGCCACAGCTGCGGAACGATCTTGCCGCCTTCGGCGTGCACCGCGTCGACCACCTCTTTCCAGCCGGCCAGGGCGTCTTCACCGTAGAAGCGCGGCACGTGCGGGTAGCCGTTGGCGGCCTTGTGACCGACAGTGGTGCCCTCGGTGACGATCAGGCCAACGCCGGCCGCGGCGCGGCGACGGTAGTACTCGACCACCTGGGCGCCCGGTACGCCGCCCGGGGAGAAGGAGCGGGTCATCGGTGCCATCACCACGCGGGTCGGCAGCTCCAGGTTACCCAGGCGGAAGGGTTCGAACAGGGCTTTAACGGTCATGGATTCTCCTTGGGGCCGGCCAACTGACCGGTCGTCTCGTCGATAGGCAAAAAAGGGATCAGGGCCGCAACAGCAGCTCCAGACGGTGAATGAAGGCTTCCAGCGGCTGCAGGCTGCGGCCGACCTTGAGGCGCGCCAGCACGCCCTGCCAGGCGTTGGAAATGAAGGTCGCCAGGTTCTCGCAATCCTCGTCGGCGGCTAGCTCACCGGCGGCGCGCGCCTGCTCCAGACAGTCACGCAGGATGTCCACCGAGGCCTGCTGGATGCGTTCCACTTCGGCACCAATGGCCGGCAGGACTTCGCTCATCTCGAAGCTCAGACTGCCGATGAAGCAATGGCACTCGGGCTGCTCCTGACGCGAGAAATGCGCCAGCAGCTCTCGGTAGTAGCCGAGGATGCGCGCGCTGGGGCTCAGCGCCGAATTGCCCAGGGCCTCGGTGTAGCGCAGCAGGCGCGGCTGGTAGACGAACTCCAGGGCCTGCAGGGCGAAGTCTTCCTTACTGGCGAAGTAGTGATAGAAGCTGCCCTTGGGGATGCCGGCGGCCTGGACGATCTCCATCACGCCAGTGCCATGGTAGCCACGGCGCGTCATCACCTCCGAGCCCTTGGCCAGGATCAGGTCACGCTTGTCGAGTCGGATGCTGCTGTTCATGGCGCGCAGCATATGACCGGTCGTCTCGCCCTGAACAGCACTATTGATTCTGGTGATTAAAGGCTAGAACGCTGGTCGCTACAGCCAGGTGACGTGCTGCTCCAGGGGAAAGCGCAGTCGCGGGTTGTACACACCCTTCTCACCTTGGCGCCCGACCGCCAGGAGCATGATCGGGATAGCTGCACGCGGGATGTCCAGCACCTGACGCAGGCGCACCTCGTCGAAGCCCTCCATCGGGCAGGTCGCATAACCATGGCTCTGGAAGGCCAGCATTAGGTTTTCCGAGGCCAGCGCAGTCGATTTCACGGCCCAGAGACGCATGTCGGCCTTGCTGTTGGGAGTGCGCATCAGCGGCTTGCGCAACGCTGCCAGGCGCACCAGCTGACGCTTGAACAGGCCAAGCAGGCCCAGAGGGCCCTGGTTGTACTGGAAAGGCGCGGTCTTGGCGTAGAAACTACGGATCCGCCCCGGCACCTCGGGCTCCGGCCAATACTCCACGATGTTGCTGCAGGCCTGTTTCCAGGTATCCGGACGGGCTAGCACAGCGATGATCAAAGGCGCCTTCGCCGCATTCTGGCTCATGCACACCGGGTGCAGCCGGGCCAGCAGGGCCGGATCACGAATCGCCTGGAAGCTCCAGGGCTGCAGGTTGCAGGAGTTGGGCGCAAGCACGGCCAGCTCCAGGCAGTCGCGGATCACCTCGTCCGGCACCGGCTCGGGCAGGAAGCGACGCACCGCACGGCGGCTCTCGATCAGCGCACGCAGTGCCTGGGGTGAGGTCGTGGGACTGAGATCGTCGGGGGAGAAGCTGGTCATATGAGGCCTCCTCGGCAGGTGCTCCGATTAGGCTATCGGGACGCCGAGGGGGCAATACGGCCGGTGACAATCGGCCGGAGGATTGGCGCAATCAGCCTAGGGCTTTTTCGATGGCCAGGATCAGCGCGGGATCATCTGGCGCGGTGCGCGGCGAGAAGCGCGCCAGTACTCGACCATCGCGGCCGACCAGAAACTTCTCGAAGTTCCAGGTGATATCGCCGGGGAACTCGGCGCCCTCGCCCGCCAGCAGGCGGTAAAGTGGGTGGCGGCCTGGGCCATTGACTTCGAGCTTGCTACCCAGCGGGAAGGTCACGCCATAGTTGAGGCTGCAGAACTCGCGGATCTCGTCCTCGCTGCCCGGCTCCTGGCCAGCGAACTGGTTGCACGGCAGACCAAGGACGGTGAAGCCCCGCGCGTGGTACTGCTTGTGCAGCGCTTCGAGGCCAGCGTACTGCGGAGTCAAGCCGCACTTGGAGGCCACGTTGACCACCAGTACCAGTTGACCCTTGTAGGGCGCCAGAGGCAGATCCTGGCCATCCAGCGCGCGCAGATTGAGATCGTGAAAGGCACTCATGACAAACTCCTTGAGCATGCGCGGGTGACGAAAAAGGCGCCCGTGGGCGCCTTTTCGGTTAGATCAGCTTAGCAGCCGCTGCACAGCTTGGAACGACCATAAGTCGTATTGCGCAATGGTCAACCAGCCGAACGAGCTGCCTGAGCAGCTCGCAGATCAGTGGTGATGACCACCTTCGCCATGGATGTGGCCATGGGCCACTTCTTCGGCACTGGCTTCACGCACGCTGACGACCTTGACCTGGAAGTTCAGGCGCTGGCCGGCCAGCGGATGGTTGCCGTCGACGATCACGTCGTCGCCTTCGATATCGCGGATGGTGACAATCTGCATACCGCCGTCCGGACCGGAAGCATGGAACTGCATGCCCACTTCCAGCTCATCGACGCCTTCGAACATGCTGCGGTTCAGGGTGGCAACCAGCTCGGCGCTGTACTCGCCATAGGCATCAGCCGGCTCGATGGCCACGCTCAGCTCGTCACCGGCCTGCTTGCCTTCGAGTGCCTTCTCCAGGCCGACGATGATGTTGCCAGCACCCTGCAGGTATACCAGCGGAGCACCGCCGGCGGAGCTGTCGATCACCTCGCCGGCATCGTTGGTCAGGGTATAGTCGATGGACACGGCCTTGTTGGCGGCGATCAGCATGGAGGGAAAACCTTTTGCTAGAGAATGGAAAGGGGCCAAGTTTAACCGTCACCGGGACCGAAAGCGACCGCGGCACGGACAGACGGGCTACGGTGCTGCTGGGCTTCCACCAGGACGAGGAAAACCATTGGGTCGCCGACCTGTCCTGCGGCCATACGCAGCACCTGCGCCACCAACCACCGTGGCAGAATCGCGCCTGGGTCACGGATCCAATCGAACGCCAGCGCCATCTTGGCCAGCCCTTCTCTTGTGGCCGGTGCGCTACCGAATCGGCGCAACACGTGGATAAGGAATAGCCATGCCGGCACGCAACATTCTGGTCATCAACTGCGGTAGCTCGTCGATCAAATTCGCTCTGGTCAACGAAGCCCACTCGCAATTCACCCTCAGCGGCCTCGCCGAGCGTCTGGGCAGCCCGGACGCCGTGTTGCACTGGCAACGTGGCGGAGAGAAGGACAGCCTGATGCTGCCGAACGGCGACCACCGCGCCGCACTGCATCAGCTGCTGCCACTGGTACAGGGCGCCGCCGGCGGCAAGCTGCACGGCATCGGCCACCGCGTGGTGCATGGCGGCGAGCAGTTCACTGCCGCCTGCCGCATCGACGCCCATAGCCTGCAGGCAATCCGCGCCACCGCGCCGCTGGCGCCGCTACACAATCCGGCCAACCTGCTGGGCATCGAGGCGGCGCTCAAGCTGTTCCCCAACCTCACCCAGGTGGCGGTGTTCGACACTGCCTTCCACCAGAGCCTGCCCGAACACGCCTATCGCTACGCCGTGCCGGAGCACCTGTACCGCGAGCACGGTGTGCGCCGCTACGGCTTCCACGGCACCAGCCACCGCTTTGTCAGCCGCCGCGCAGCGGAGATGGCAGGGCTGTCCAGCGGCGACAGCAGCTGGCTATCCGCCCACCTGGGCAACGGCTGCTCCACCTGCGCCATCGTCGATGGCAAGAGCCGCGACACCAGCATGGGCCTGACCCCGCTGGAGGGTCTGGTCATGGGCACCCGCAGCGGCGATGTCGACCCCAACCTGCACGGCCACCTGGCGCGTACCCTGGGCTGGAGCCTGGAGCAGATCGACGCCATGCTCAACAAGGACAGCGGCCTGCTCGGCCTGTCCGGTCTGTCCAACGACATGCGCAGCCTGGAACAGGCCCGCGAACAGGGTCACCCCGGCGCGACCCTGGCCATCGAAGTATTCTGCTACCGCCTGGCCAAATCGCTGGCCGCCATGAGCTGCGCCCTGCCCCAGCTGGACGGCCTGATCTTCACCGGCGGCATCGGCGAGAACTCGCCATTGATCCGCAGCAAGACGGTGGCCCACCTCAAGCTGTTCAATCTCGCCCTCGACAAAGAGGCCAACGCCCGCTGCATCCGCGGCGTCGCTGGCACCATCCAGGCCCACGGTCACCCACGGGTGCTGGTGGTGCCGACCAACGAGGAACGGCAGATCGCCCTCGACACCCTGGCCCTGCTCACTGCCTGACGGCCATCCAAGGAACGCCCATGCATACCTTCTTCATCGCCCCCACCGGTTTCGGCGTCGGCCTCACCTCCATCAGTCTCGGCCTGGTACGTGCCCTGCAGCGCGCCGGGCTGAAGGTCGGCTTCTTCAAGCCGATTGCCCAGCCGCATCCTGGCGATAGCGGCCCGGAACGCTCCAGCGAACTGATCGCCCGTACCCATGGCCTGCTGCCACCCAAGTCGCTGCCGCTGGCCCAGGTCGAGCGCATGCTTGGCGATGGTCACCTTGACGAGCTGCTGGAAGAGATAGTCAGTCTGCACCAACAGGCCTCCGCAGGCATGGATGTATTGATCGTCGAAGGCATGGTGCCGACCCGTCAGGCCAGCTACGCGGCAAGGGTCAACGTGCACCTGGCCAAGAGCCTGGATGCCGAGATCATCCTGGTCTCAGCGCCGGAAGGCGAAGAGCCGGAGAACCTCACCGAACTGTCCGACCGCATCGAGATTCAGGCCCAGTTGTTCGGTGGCCCACAGGATCCGAAGGTGATCGGCGTGATCCTCAACAAGGTGCGCCACCCCGACGGCGTGGAGGCATTCACCGAGCAACTCGGCCAACTCTCCCCCCTGCTGCGGGCCGGCAACTTCCACCTGCTTGGCTGCATTCCCTGGCAGGACGAGCTGAACGCCCCGCGCACCCGCGACGTGGCCGAATTGCTCGGTGCACAGATCCTCAACGCCGGCGACTATGAGCAGCGCCGCGTGCAGAAGATCGTGCTGTGCGCCCGCGCCGTGCCCAACACCGTACAACTGCTCAAGCCCGGCGTGCTGGTGGTCACTCCCGGCGACCGCGACGACATCATCCTCGCCGCCAGTCTGGCCTCGATGAACGGCGTGCCGCTGGCCGGCCTCATGCTGTGCAGCGACTTCCCGCCAGACCCGCGCATCCTCGAACTGTGCCAGGGCGCCCTGCAGGGCGGTCTACCGGTGATGAGCGTGAGCACCGGCTCCTACGACACGGCGACCAACCTCAACCGGATGAACAAGGAAATCCCCGTGGACGACCGCGAGCGCGCGGAGAAGGTCACCGAGTTCGTCGCCGGGCATATCGACCACGACTGGCTCAAGCAACGCTGCGGCAGCCCGCGCGAGCTGCGCCTGTCACCACCGGCGTTCCGCTACCAACTGGTGCGCCGCGCCCAGGCGGCCAACAAGCGCATTGTCCTGCCGGAAGGCAGCGAGCCACGCACCGTGCAGGCCGCTGCCATCTGCCAGGCCCGCGGCATCGCCCGCTGCGTGCTGCTGGCCAAGCCTGAGGATGTACACAACGTAGCCAAGGCCCAGGGCATCGTGCTGCCCGATGGCCTGGAGATTCTCGATCCGGAGCTGATCCGCGAGCGCTATGTCGACCCGATGGTCGAGCTGCGCAAGGGCAAGGGCCTCAATGCGCCCATGGCCCTGGCCCAGCTGGAAGACAGCGTGGTGCTGGGCACCATGATGCTGGCCTTGGACGAAGTCGACGGCCTGGTTTCCGGTGCTATCCACACCACCGCCAACACCATCCGCCCCGCCCTGCAACTGATCAAGACGGCGCCCGGCTACAAGCTGGTGTCCTCGGTGTTCTTCATGCTGCTGCCGGACCAGGTGCTGGTGTATGGCGACTGCGCGGTGAACCCGGACCCCAACGCCGCCGAGCTGGCCGAGATCGCCCTGCAGAGCGCCGCCTCCGCCGAGGCCTTCGGCGTGCCGGCGCGGGTGGCGATGATCAGCTATTCAACCGGCGACTCAGGCAGCGGCGCCGAGGTAGAGAAAGTGCGCGACGCCACCCGCCTCGCTCGCGAGGCCAACCCGACCCTGCTGATTGACGGCCCACTGCAATACGACGCCGCCGCCATCGTCAGCGTTGGTCGACAGAAGGCGCCAAACAGCCAGGTGGCCGGCCGTGCAACGGTATTCGTGTTCCCCGACCTGAACACCGGCAACACCACCTACAAGGCCGTACAGCGCAGCGCCGACTGCGTCAGCGTCGGCCCCATGCTGCAAGGTCTGCGCAAGCCGGTGAACGACCTGTCGCGCGGCGCGCTGGTGGACGACATCGTCTACACCATCGCCCTCACCGCCATCCAGGCGGCGCGCTGATCCGGTGCGGGGCAGTCACAAGACTGCCCCCGAGTTGAGCTAGAATCCGCGCGCCAGTATATGGGCGTGGAAAGAGTGAGCTTGACCAGATAGTCAACCACAGCACTTGCCGTTCAGTGTACAAGCGTTAACCTTGGCGCCGGACCGACCTGCCGTATGGGATCGCTGCAGGTATCTCGACCGCACAGGGGCACATAGAAAGCCCCACGACCAGGAGCCCTTCGAGCCCATGCTGCACTTCCTGCCCGCCCCGTTGCGCGGGGTCATCAGCGCCCTGCTGCTGGCCCTCAACACCCTGATCTGCTGCTGGCCGCTGTTTATCGTGGCGCTGCTCAAGCTGCTGCTGCCGGTGCCAGCCTTGCAACGCGGACTGCGCTTCGTGATGCACGCTGTCGCCGAGTTCTGGATCAGCTTCAACAAGTTCTGGATGAATCAGGTGCGCGACACCCACTGGGACGTCGAAGGCATCCAGGGCATGGACCTGCGCCATTCCTATCTGATCACCAGCAATCACCAGAGCTGGGTAGACATCTTGGTGCTGCAGTACCTGCTCAACCGACGCGTACCTTTTCTCAAGTTCTTCCTCAAGCAGGAGCTGATCTGGGTGCCGGTGATCGGCCTGTGCTGGTGGGCGCTCGAGTTCCCGTTCATGAAGCGCTACACCAAGGAATACCTGGCCAAGCACCCGGAGAAGCGTGGACAGGACCTGGCCACTACACGCAAGGCCTGTGCGCGTTACAAGAACAACCCGGTGTCGGTATTCAACTTCCTCGAAGGCACCCGACTGACCCCACAGAAGCACGCCCAGCAGAAGTCACCCTTCAAGTACCTGCTCAAGCCCAAGGCCGGCGGCATTGCTTTCGTGCTGGATGCGATGGGCGAGCAGCTGGACGCCATCGTCAACGTCACCATCCATTACCCGTCCGGCAACCCGGGCTTCTGGGACCTGCTCTGTGGGCGCCTTGACCAGGTGGTCGTACGTTTCGAGAAACTGGCCATTCCCGCCGAATTCATCGGTCGCAACTACGACCAGGACGAGGAGTACCGCCTGCAGTTCCAACAGTGGGTCAACCAGCTGTGGGAGGCCAAGGACGCCCAACTCGGGCGCCTGCACGAGGAATATCCGGGCCGCGCCTGAGACCTAGCCGATCACCAGTGGCGGCTCGTCCGGCTTCCAGCTGGACCAGTCCAGCCGAGGTGGAAACTTGCTGGCACGGGCTGTCGGCAGCCCCGGCGCGACGAGGAAGCCCTGCATCGTGGTGCAGCGGTGGGCCATCAGCCAGTCGCGCTGTTCCACCGTCTCCACCCCTTCGGCGATCACCTCCAACCCCAGGTGATGGCCGAGGTCGATGATGGTGCTGACAATCGCCGCATCCTTGGGCGAATCGAGCATGTTGGCAATGAACAGGCGGTCGATCTTCAGCGTGTCCAGTTCGAAGTGGCGCAGGTAGGCCAGCGACGAGTAGCCGGTGCCGAAATCGTCGATGGCGATGCGTACCCCCAGCGCCCGCAACTGGCGCAACTGCTCACGGGTGGTGTCGAGGTCCTGCATCAACGCGCCTTCGGTCACCTCCACTTCCAGTTGTGATGGCGCAAGCCGATGCTGTTCCAGCATGCGGCGCAGGTCATCCACCAACTGCGGCATGCCGAACTGCACCGGGCTGACGTTGATGCTGAGCAGCAACTGCTCGCCGAACTTTGCCTGCCAGGTACGGCACTGGCGAATGCCCTGATTGAAGATCCAGTCACCCAGGCGGTTGATCAGGCGCGTCTCCTCCAGCAGCGGAATGAACACCCCCGGCGAGATGGTGCCAGCCACCCGGTGCTCCCAGCGCAACAGGGCCTCGAAGCCACGCAGGCGACCGCTGGCCAGGTCGATCTGCGGCTGGTAGACCAGCACGAAATCATCCTGCTCGATGGCCGTACGCAGGCTCTCCTCCAGCATCAGCCGTGAGCGGGCCCGACCGTTCATTTCCGGCGAAAAGAAGCGGTACTGCTGGCGACCGGCCCGCTTGGCCTCGTACATGGCCATGTCGGCCGAACGCAGCAGACCATCTACCGTCTGCCCGCACTCCGGGTAGCAGGCGATACCGATACTGGCACCCAGGGTGAAGTCGACGCCGTCCAGCGAGTGCCGCACCGATACCAGTTCGATCAGCTTCTCCGCCACCCGTGCCGCATCCTCGGGATGATCGAGGCTGTCGAGCAGCGCGGTGAACTCATCGCCGCCCATGCGCGCCACGATGTCGTAAGGGCGCAGGCAGACCTTCAACTGCTCGCCAACCTTGCGCAGTATCTGGTCGCCGGCATCGTGGCCGAGCGAGTCGTTGATGCGTTTGAAGCCATCCAGGTCCAGATAGAGCACGGCCATGCGCTTGCCGCTGCGATCGATACGCGACAATGCCGAGTCCAGCGCCTTGTGAAAGCCGCGGCGGTTGTGCAAGCCGGTCAGCGCGTCGGTAATCGCCTGCGATTCGAGCTGGGCGTGCAGGTTGCTCACCACCGACATATCCAGGGCGATCAGCACCATGGAGTTCTGGTACTGCGGCAGCGGCGAGCAGGAAAGCGCCACCGGCAGGTAACCTCCACTCAGCGTGCCGAGCACCGCATCGTGCACCCGGTAGGTCTGGCCGGCACGCCAGTGCCGGTAGAACTCGCTGTCCCGCCATTGGCCCGGCATCTCCGGTGCCTTGAGGTAGGACAGCAGCGAGGTACCCTTGAGGCCCGCCACTTCGCAGTGAAGCATCTGCGCCATCGCCGGGTTGGCGAAGCGGATGGTGCCGTTCTGGTCGATCACCAGGATGCCTTCGGAGGCATTGTCCAGCACCGAGGCGTTGAAGGCCCGCTCGCTGTCCAGCTGCTGGGTCAGCAGCAGCAACTCGTGGCGATGCCGCTCCTGCTCCAGCAGGGCGTTGATCTTGTGCTTGAGCACCTTCGGATCGAAGGGCTTGAGAATGAAATCCACCGCGCCGATGGCGTAGCCCTGCAGCACCGAATCCTCGGTGTGGGCGATGGCCGACAGAAAGATGATCGGCGTATAGCGGGTGTGCGGGCTGCCTCGCATCAGGCGGGCCACCTCGAAACCGTCCATCTTCGGCATCTGTACGTCGAGCAGCACCAGACCGACGTCCTCGTCCATCATGCAACGCAGGGCCGCCTCGCCGGAGTCCACGGTGCGCACGTTCCACTGCCCGTCGCCGAGCAGCGCTTCCATGGCGATCAGGTTCTCCTCGCGGTCATCCACCACCAGCAGGATCTGCTGGTCCCTCTCCGTCTCAAGTTGCAACTGCCCCATGCAGCCCTCCTTTCCTCGGCATCAATCGTTCCCTCTCAGCCCTGCACCTTCCGCTCCGGCTCCTGCGCAACAGCCAGCCAGCGGTGCAACATTTCCAGCAGTTCCTGACGACCGACCGGCTTGGCCAGGTAGTCGTCACAGCCGGCAGTAATGCATTTCTCGCGGTCGCCCTTCATGGCATGGGCCGTGAGGGCTATGACTGGAACGCCGCAGCCCCGTTCACCTTTCAGGATGCGCGTGGCGGTGTAGCCATCCATGTTCGGCATGGCCATATCCATCAGCACCAGATCGAAGGGCTCGCGGCCGAATACCTCAAGCGCTTCCACTCCATCCTTCGCCGGCATCACCACCAGCCCCAACTCGTCGAGCAGCGCGGTCATCGCGTAGATGTTGCGAATGTCGTCGTCCACCAGCAGTACGCGCCGCCCTGCCAGCTCCGAACTGCTCGCCTGCGGCTCACGCACGGCGGAAAGAAAGCCCTGCAACGCATCGCTTAGCGGCGACAGGTCATCGCCGCTCTTGCGCACCACCACGGCCGAATAGCGACGCAGGCGCTGCAGATCCTGGCGGGTGATATCGACGCCGGTGTTGATGACCACCTGAGTGCCCAGCAGCGGGCGCTCGCGATGCAACGCCTCGAGCAGGTCGAAGCCGTGTTGATCGGGCAGGTTGAGATCGATCACCAGCGCATCGAAATGTCTGCCTAAGTAGGCCTGGCGCGCCTCCTCGGCGCTGCCCAAGGCCACGACGTGGAAACCGATCTGCGTCAGGTGCTCGCGATAATGCTCGCGTTCCACCTCCACATCCTCGACCAGCAACAGATGGCGAGACGGCGAGTTGAACACGGTGATGTCCTGGAATACCTGCTCCAGGTCCTGGCGCGCCACCGGCTTGACCAGGTAGCTGGTGCCATCGCTGTGCCAGTCTTGTGGCTGCGGCACGCACGACACGATGTGCACCGGCACATCGCGGTACTGCAGCAGGCCGCGCAGGCGCCGGTAGATCTGCCAGCCGCTGATGTCCGGCAGGAGGATGTCGAGGATCACCGCGACGAAGCGCTCGCTCTGCATCAGCGCAATCGCCTGCTTGCCGTTACGGCAGTGCACGCTGGAGAAGCCATGGCCCTGTGCCTGCTCGGCGATCACAGCTGCGAAATTGGGATCGTCCTCGACTATGAGCACCGCCGGGCCATTACCACCGCGCTGCGGCAGCGAAGTCAGCGGATCGTCCTCCTTCTCCACCGGATTCAGCGCCACCACCGGTAGCCGCACGATGAAGCGCGAGCCCTCCCCCGGCGTACTTTCAAGGCTGATCTGGCCACCCAGTACCTCGACCAGTTGGCGGGTGATGGCTAGGCCCAGACCGGTGCCACCGAAGCGCCGGCTGGTGGAACCGTCGATCTGCTGGAAGGCCTGGAATATCCGTTCGTGCTGCGCCGGGTCGATGCCGATACCACTATCTCGAACGACGAACTGCAGGGTTTCACGTTCATCGTCCAGAGACACCGGCGAGTGGCCGATGGACAGCTCCACATCGCCGATCTCGGTGAACTTGAGGGCGTTGGACAGAAGGTTGCGCAGGATCTGCTGCAAGCGCCCACGATCACTGTGGATGACCCGCGCAACACCCGGTTCCAGATGGGTGAGCAACCGCAACCCCTTGATCTCGGCCATCGGCCGCAGGCTGGAATCCAGTTCCACCAGCAGGTCGTGAATGTTCACCGGCTCGAGTTTGAGCTGGACCCGACCGGCCTCGATCTTGGCCAGGTCGAGCACGTCGTTGATCAGTTGCAACAGATCGTTGCCGGCCTTGTAGACGATGTCCGCATGCTTGACCTGCTTCTCGGTCAGGTTGCCGGCGGCGTTGTGTCGGAGCTGCTCGCTGAGGATCAGGATGCTGTTGAGCGGCGTGCGCAGCTCATGAGACATGTTGGCCAGAAATTCCGACTTGTAACGGTTGGCCAGGGCCAGTTGCTCGGCCTGCTCGCGCAGGCGCTGCTCGGCCGCCTTGCGCTCGCTGATGTCGATGATCACCGCCTGCACCAGGCGATCGTCGCCAGCGCTAATCGGCGACAGCCCTACCTCCAGGGGGATCATGTGACCGTCACGGTGTTGGCCGAACAGCTCGCGATTGCCACCCATGCGCCGTGGCGAAGGATCCTTGATAAACGAATCACGCAGCACCGGATGCTGCTCGCGGGCGGACTCCGGCAGCAGCATCTCCACCGGCTGGCCAAGCAACTCGGCGCGGGTGTAGCCGAACATCTGCTCGGCCTGGCGGTTGACCATGCTCAGTCGCCCACGCCCATCCACCAGCACGATGGCGTTGGGCGAGGCCTCGACTACCAGACGAAAACGCTCTTCGGCGGACTTGCGCTCGCTGATATCGATGATCACCGCCTGTACCAGCACCTCTTCGCCGACGCGGATCGGCGCCAGCCCAACCTCCAGCGGAATCTGCCGACCATCGCGGTGCTGACCGAAGAGCTCGCGATTGCCCCCCATGCGGCGCTGCTCCGGCGCCTGCTGGAAGGCCTGGCGCATGCCGGCATGGCCCGCGCGCAGCTGCTCCGGCAGCAAACGCTCCACTGGCTGGCCGAGAAGCTCGCTGCGCTCGTAGCCGAACAGCAGCTCCACCTGGCGATTGACCATGGCTACCTTGCCGCTGCTGTCGACCAACACGATGGCATTGGGCGAGGCCTCCACCACCAGACGGAAACGCCCCTCGCTCTCACCCAAACGCCGGCTCTGCCGCTCGCTCGCCACCAGTGCGCGCTCACGCAGAAACAGGAAGCCGCCAACCAGCAACGACATCAGCAGTGACGCCAGCAACCCCGTGCCCAGGCCGATCGGCAGACCGCTGTTACCCACGCTCGCCTCGTAGACGGGTGTGCTGCTAACTCGCAACGACCAGTCCCGACCATAGATGTTCAGCTGTCGTTCGGTCTTGAAACGCGGTACATGGCCTTCAGTACCGATGTGAGCCAGCAGCGGCGTATCGGCATCATCCGGGTCGATCAACTCGATTTCGAACTGGGCGGCACTACTGCCGAGGATGCCGTGCATCAAATCGGCCATGCGGAACGAGCCGGCGATCACTCCCTGCATCGCCTCACGGCGCTCCTCCAGGGTGCTCAGAGGAGCATTCAGGCGGAACACCGGCAGATAGAGCAGCACCCCCGTCTGCACGTCCTTCTCGGTTTCCTGCTTGAGCTTCAAAGGCCCGGTGAGTACGGCCTCACCGCTGTCGCGCGCGGCACTGATGGCCACCCGGCGCGTTTCTTCGCTGTACATATCGAACCCGATGACCCGACGGTTGCGCCAGTCCAGCGGGTTGATGAACTCGATCACCATGTAGGCGTCCCGCTCGCCGGGCGGGTAGACCATGAAATCGTTACGCCCCTCGCTCTGCAACTCGTCGACGAAGGTTCGCAGCTCGCCAGCCCGGAGATAGCGCCCCCAGGCCAGTGCCTGGATGCCAGGATAATGATCCTGCAGTTGCAGCTGATCGGTGGCACGCTGCCACTCCAGATCGGATACCTGATCGCTGCCGGACATCAGGCCAGCCATGCCCCGCAGCACCATCTCATAGGCGCGCATACGCTCGCGCACGCTGAGCTCGACGCCGTCCACGGCCAAGGCGAAGCGTTGCTCCTGCGCCAGGCGGCTGCCCTGCTCCAGCGTCCACCACTGCCAGAGCACCAGCGAACCGAGGCCGAGCAGCAGCAACAGACTGATCAGAAAGGGAACGACGGGCTTGCGGGCAAGGGATATGGGAGCGGCTTCGTCCATGGGTTCTCCTGTTCCTTACAGCACCACGCCTCGCTCACCTGAGGCGCACCCGCGCGCGCGAGCGGGCGCAGCGCCTGCTGAGAGTGTAGTCAGGATTTTTTAGGGATAACCCGGCACGACAGACGGCAGTTGGCCATCACTCAGAAAAGCAGAAGGCCCCATTCGGGGCCTTCTGCTGAAGCTATCTGTCACTGGGCGCCAGGCAAAGGCCGTAGCGTCACCTCGACCCGGCGGTTCTGGGCACGGCCGTCGGCAGTCGCATTGCTCGCCACCGGCTGATCCGGGCCAGCACCACGGGTGCTCAGGCGCGACGCGTCGACGCCTTGGGCCGTCAGGTAGTTGGCCACGCTCTGGGCACGGCGCTGCGACAGGCCAACGTTATGTGCATGGCTGCCGGTGCTGTCGGTATGGCCGACGATCTCGATGCTGTTCTGGTTGTACTGGCGGAAGGACGATGCCAGGTTGTTCAGCGGGGTATAGAAGCTGCTGGCGATATCCGAAGAGTCGGTGGCGAAGGTGATGTTGCCGGGCATGATCAGCTGGATGGTATCGCCCTGACGCTGCACCTCCACGCCGGTGCCTTCCATGCTGCGACGCAGCTGTTCCTCCTGCTTGTCCGCGTAGTAGCCATAGCCGGCACCGGCGGCACCCGCCACGGCGGCACCTATCAGCGCGCCCTTGCCGCGGTTGTCATGGTTGATTGCGGCACCTGCCACAGCCCCGGCCACGGCCCCTATGCCACCGTATTTGGCAGTCTTGCTGGTACCGGAACCCTGCTGGTTCTCGTAGGGGTTCTGCGATGCACACCCCGCCAGCAGGGCCAGAAGTACTGCGGCGAGGACGGGGCGAGAAGAGGACAAAGTAAACATGGACTACTCCTGAACGAAGAACCTGCGGATGGGCAGGTTGCAGCGGTTTAGAGCACGGGCCTCCCTGAAGATTCCCCGCCAGCCGCTCCGCTTGCACCGGGTTCCGAGCACCCGCTCTTCCGGTGGACAGTGCCTTAGGGTAGCTTCGGAAACCTTCTCCCGCGCCGGAAACGCCCATGGCACTGCACACCTGGCTGATCTATCTCACCGCCGTCTTCGGCCTCTCGTTGACGCCCGGGCCCAACGGCCTGCTCGCCCTCACCCACGGCGCCCTCTATGGCCACCGCCGCGCCCTGTGGACGGTCACCGGCGGCATGCTCGGCTTCGTATTGCTGATGGCGCTGTCGATGTTCGGCCTGGCCGCCCTGCTCAAGGCCTCGGTGCATGCGCTGCTGGTACTCAAGTGGCTGGGCGCCGCGTACCTGATCTGGCTTGGCATCCAGCTCTGGCGCTCACCACCGTTGCACCTCACCCCACTGGAGTCGGCCGTGCCGCGTCCGGGCCTACAGCTGTTTCGCCAGGGCCTGTTGTCGGCGTTATCCAATCCCAAGGTGATCCTGTTCTTCGGCGCCTTCCTTCCACAATTTCTCGATCCGGCACGCAGCTTGTGGCTGCAGTTCGCCGTGATGGCGGGCACCTTTGCCATCGTGGAAGGCATCGTGGAGTACCTGCTGGCACGCACGGCACAGCGTACCCGGCCTTGGCTGGAGCGCGCCGGGCGCGGTTTCAACCGTTGCTGCGGAGGCCTGTTCGCCGCCATGGGCCTGGCTTTACCGCTAACCCGCTGAGACGGCGAAGTCCAACCGCCGTAACCAGCCGTAGGCCAGCAGCGCAGCACAGAGTCGCTCGCTGGCCTCCGAGGCCTCCAGCCACAGCAGATAGCGTTCTCCCCGAGACTCCAGCCGCCACTCGTCGGACTCCCCGAGCGCGGCGATGCACCGACGCAGGGCCTGTTCGTCCGGCTCGAAGGTCTCGATCAGCACCGCGCGCAGCATGGCGCCCTCCTCGCTCGATTGAAGCCTGGAATTGCCGGCCAGGCCGATCACTTCGTCAGTTGCATGGCGAAGCCGACGCCAAAGCGGTTCCATGCATTGATGGTAGCGATAGCCAGGGTCAGCTCGGCCATTTCGCTTTCGCCGAACTGAGCCGCCACCTGGTCGTACACCGCATCCGGCGCATGATCCTTCGGTAGCAGGGTCAGGGTGTCGGTCCACAGCAGGGCGGCACGCTCGCGCTCGCTGAACAGCGGTGAATCCTCCCAGGCACCCAGCGCCAACAGGCGGCGCGCCGACTCACCGGCCTGCATCGCCTCGCTGCTGTGCATGTCCAGGCACAGGGCACAGCCGTTGAGCTGCGAGGCACGGACCTTGACCAGTTCGCGCAGAGGACCTTCCAGCGAGAAACCTGCCTGGGTCTGCTCCAGTGCATACATGGCCTTGAACACATGAGGGGCGGTCTGGTGATAGTTGTTGCGCTTGCTGGTCATCATGGCGGCTTCTCCGACAATGGCCCGATGTCGTACCGGGATTGGCGGCCACTTTATTGATCAGACACTGCGAGATAAATTACCCACCAACGTAAGCATTGTGCGGAGAACCGGATAATGTCCTTCGACCGTCTCGAAGCGATGCGCGCCTTTTGCCGCATCGTCGAACTCGGCAGCTTCACCCGTGCGGCGGAGTCACTGGGCCTGGCCAAGACGACTGTCTCCGGGCAGATAGTGGCGCTGGAGAACCAGCTCGGCATAAAGCTGCTGCACCGCACCACCCGGCGCGTGTCTCCGACCACCGACGGCGGCGCCTACTACGAACGGGCACGCACCGTGCTGGACGACCTCGACGAACTGGAGAGCAGCGTATCGCAGAGCCGGGGCCTGGCTCGCGGTCGGGTGAAGGTCGAGATGCCATCACCGGTGGGCCGCTTCCTGATGATTCCCGCGCTGCCCGCCTTCATCGCGCGTCACCCGCTGATCCACCTCGACGTCGGTTGCAGCGAGCGGGTCGTCGACCTGGTGCAGGAAGGCTTGGACTGTGCGATCCGGGGTGGTCTGGTGAGCACGCCGGACCTGGTCTGCCGCCCCATCGGCAGGATGCGCTTCACCCTCTGCGCCACGCCCGGCTACCTGGCCGGGCATCCACCCGTGCAGCACCCGCGCGATCTGGCCAGGCTGTGCTTTCTGGCCTTCGTGTTCCCAGCCACCGGAAGGCAGAAGGTCAATGTGCTGCAGCGGGATGGCGAGCGTTTCGTCATCGACCAGGAGCCGACCATGCGCTTCAACAGCGGCGGCGCCTATGTCGCGGCGGCAGAGGCCGGGCTGGGGTTCGTCGCGGTGCCCACCGTCGAAGCCCGGCAGCCGTTGGCCGAGGGCCGGCTGGTGGAGATTCTTCCGGACTGGCGCCTGGAGGATATGCCCATGAGCATCGTCTACCCCCATTCGCGTCGCTTGGCGGCGCGGGTCCGCGCCTTCGTCGACTGGGCCGGCGAGCTGATGGGCAGCGACCCGTTATGGAAACTCTAGCGCCTATTGCCGTGTGGCCGCCGCTAGCCCTGCCCACCCAGCTCATTCAGGCACTGGCCGGACACCTGTTGCAGCCGCTTGACCAGCGGCTCGGGCAGCTCGGCCTTCTCCAGCGCGGCGAGTTCGGCGCTGGAAAAATCGCGATCAATGCGCCGCACCGTGCATTCGCAGTACTGCTGCGCGCGCGCCTGGCCGAGAGCCTGGCCGGCGCTGTTCACACAGCTCTTCTGAAAGGTGTCGCGCACACCCGGCGGCCATTCGCCGGCCAGCGCCGGCAGGCCCATCATCAGCAACGCGGCCAGGGCGATTGGCCTGGTACGGTCCATGGTGCTCTCCTCGCTGGGCGCGGGCAGGCGACAGCCCTCAGGGTTGTGGCGGGTTGGCATCCGGGCGGATATCGAAGCCGCCACGGTTCTCGCTGACGATATGGAAGTACTGGGTGCTGCCCGGCGCGACCTTCACGGCCACTTCCTTGTTCAGGCGGCCCATGCCGCAGAGGGTATCGTCGAGCGGATCTATCTTCAGCCCCAGCACACGGGTGCCGGCGGGCACTTCGAATCGTGCTACCTCGGCCATGCCGATGCGGGCAGCGAGCTTGCGATCCACCTCAATGGCGACGTAGCAACCGCCCCCCATCACCCCCATGTCTCTGTTCACCACCAGGCTACCGCCGTTTGCGTAGTCCTCCTGATAGGCCAGCAGGCGGTCTTCGGGCACGGGCGTGATGTTTTCGACATCGGGGCGGAACGAAGAACAACCTGCGAGCAGAACCAGGGGTACAACGGCGAAGAACTGGCGCATGGAAGCCCTCCTTGGGCATCGGGGAATCGAAGCAGTATTGGCGCTGAAGCGCTTCCTCTCAAGGGCCCTGCACCAATGAACGGAAATCCTGAACCTCGGCGCGGCCCCAGGTCTCTACAGATCAGCGATTCGAAGAGGAGTTCGACAATGAACAGAATACTGATCTGCGGCATCGCCGCCTCCCTGCCACTGCTGGCCGTGGCGGGTCCCGAGCTGACGGAAGAGCTCAACGGACTCAAGGTGGAGACCAGCACCAGCCCCTTCACTGCCCAGGACAATACCGGCTCCGGGCCGGTCACCGGCAACGCCACGCTGGTCCTCAAGCTGACCAACCGCGAGGCGCGCGCCGTGGAATGCGAAGTCGATCCGGGCCCGACGGCTACCGAAGTACAGGTGCAGAAGGTCAGCCTCGCCCCCGGAGAAAGCGCGACCCTGCGCGTGGACAGCCGAGCGGCCGGCGCCCGTACGGAAGCCAAGCTGACCTGTCAGCCCGCCAGCGCCTCCTGAGTTTCACTCCCCGCCGGGTCCGCCATGGGCCTGGCTTCTTTTTGCCCGCTCGCTCGTCTCGCCCCATCGGCGACTAGCCGTGGAATGCATGCCGCCACGCACTGGGCGACAGGCCGAACGTCCTGCCGAAATGATGACGCAGCGATACCGCAGAGCCGAATCCGGCCAGCACCGCAATCGACTCCACGCTCTGCTCGGTGCTCTCCAGCAGACGCTGGCACAGCGCCAGACGCTCCGTCAGCAGCCAGTCGCCCACGGTGGCGCCGGTGAGCTGGCGAAAGTGGCGTGTGAATGTGCGACGGCTCATCAGCGCTCGCTCGGCCAGGCTGTCCAGCGTATGCGGCAGATCGAGATGGGCACGCACCCAATCCAGCAGCCCGGCCAGGCGATCATCGCGCGAGGTGGCCGGCAACGGCTGCTCGATGAACTGCGCCTGACCACCCTGGCGATGCGGCGGTACCACCAGGCGCCGCGCCACGCGGTTGGCCAGCTCGGCGCCGTGCTGCTGGCGCAGCAGATGCAGGCAACAGTCGATGCCGGCGGCGGTGCCGGCAGAGGTCAGCAGGCCGCCGTCGTCCAGATAGAGCACATCGGCATCCACCGTCACCTGCGGATAGCGCTCGGCAAAATCGGCCGCCCATGCCCAGTGCGTCGTGGCACGAAGGCCGTCGAGCAGCCCCGCCTCGGCCAGCACATAGGCGCCCAGGCACAGGCCGACCATCCGTGCGCCACGCGCATGAGCCGCCACCAGTGCATCCAGCAGCACCTGCGGCGGCCGTTCTTCCGGGTCGTGCCAGCTCGGCACGATCACCGTCTGCGCCCACTCAAGCGCCTCCAGTCCGTGCTCGACCTGCAGGGCGAAGCCGGCCGTAGTGGGCAACGTGCCCACTACGGCGGCACACACACGTAGCTCGTAAAGCTCACCGCCCGGCCCGAGATCACCGAACACCAGGCAGGGCACGGACAGGTGGAACGGGGTGATGTGATCGAAAGCGACCACGGCGATGCGGTGGGCAGGCATGACGTTATCCAGGCCAGAGCTTTGGCCCGATATTAGCGCAAGCTGGCTTCAGGGCCACTCACAGCAAAGGGCGTGGCAGGCGAACAATCTACCCATCAACAACCACACCGCAAAACAAGAGGAACCCACCATGAGCCAGCAACCGAAACGCGCCCTGATCGTCATCGATGTGCAGAACGAATACGTGACCGGCAACCTGCGCATCGAGTACCCACCCATCGAGCAGTCGATGGCCAACATCGGCCGCGCCATGGACGCCGCCACCGCCGCCGGCATCCCGGTCATCGTCATCCAGCACCTGCTGCCGGAGAGCGCGCCGATCTTCGCCACAGGCAGCCACAACGCCGAGTTGCATCCGCTGGTGGGCGAGCGCCCGCGGGACCACTTCATCCAGAAGCAGATGGCCAGTTCCTTCGCCGGCACCGACCTGGCCGCCTACCTGAAGCAGCACCAGATCGACACCATCAGCGTGATCGGCTACATGACCCACAACTGCGACGACTCCACCGTGCGCCAGGCCCACCACGAAAGCTGGAAGGTCGAACTGCTGCACGACGCCGCCGGCTCGCCGCCCTACCGCAACGCCATGGGCTCGGCCACTGCCGAGGAAATCCACCGCGTGTTCACCGTGGTCATGCATACCGGCTTCGCCGCGGTGCTCAGCACGGACGAGTGGATCAACGCCCTCGAAACCGGCGAGGTGCCGCAGCCAGACAACATCTACCTCTCCAACCAGCGCGCCATTCAGTCTCGCTGAGAGAGCAGGCACGGCCGCCGATCAACAGGTTCGGCGGCCGGTATCACCCTGCACAGTGTGGCGAACACCGCCTGGCGGCTCACGCCGCATGCCACTCGCCTGATCAGCGGGATCGAGTCGGAAGCCGCTCCCACCACGGCAGCTCGCATCTGCCCAGCGAGCCTCGACATCGACACGAGTGATGCCCACTAGCAAAGGCTTCGATTTCTAACACTCCCGATGCCGGTGGTTTCATGGCTCCGCAGAGCGAACCGATGCAAGCCGCCGCAGCGACCCGCGCGCCGTCCGAACGCGCACACAGGCTGACGGCCTTCCCGGCGACCTCACTCGATCAACTGGGAGAAACCACCATGAAAATCGCCTCCATCGTCTCCGCCATCATTTCCAGCGCCGCCCCCTTCGCCTTTGCCGAAAGCGCCACCGAACTCGACAGCCACGCACCGGTCGTGGACTACCACTACGGCATGCAGCTGGACGTCGCCAGCGTCCTGCATCGAACTGACAACTCGGACAAGACCGGTGTGGTATCCAGCGTCATGGTCTACCGCGACAGCCTGGGCGAAGTACACAAGGTGCGCTTCCTCGAATGGGGTGGCCGCGCCAGCAACCAGAACGGCTGACCGCCAGCCCCCATGACCGCTCGACCCGCAGAAAAACGAACGCCGCAACCCGAAGAGCTGCGGCGTTCGTGTTCACTACAACAGGTGCCGGACGCCTCTGGCTCAGCCGGCGATACGCTTCACCAGCCGCTCCTGGAGCTTCACGAGCTCCGCCGGATCGGCCTGGTTGGTGGCGTGGATGCCGAGTTTGTCACCCTCGTAGCGCGGCACGATATGCACATGAATGTGGAACACCGTCTGCCCGGCCGGCGCGCCGTTGAACTGCGCCACCTGCACACCGGCCGGCTCCAGCTCGTCCACCACTGCCTGGGTCAGCTTGCGCACCACGGCCATCACCTTGGCCAGGTTGGCGTCGTCGATTTCCAGGATGTTGCGTGCCTCGGCCTTTTTCGGAATCACCAGGCAATGGCCATAGGACTGCGGGAACAGGTCGAGGAAGGCGAGTACGTCATCGTCCTCGTACAGCTTGTAGCAAGGGGCCTCGCCGCGAATGATCTTGGCGAAGATGTTCTGCGCATCGTAAGTGCCGTGCAGGCTCATGGGGTTCTCCGTGACCGAGTGAAACAACAAGGGCGAACCATACCGGCTTCTGATCAGTCAGGTAAGGATGTCGCTCCTCTCCACAGATAGTTATCCTGACCACCTAGCCAAATCCCTGGAGTCCCCATGCCAGACCTCTCCGCCTACGCCATCACGCGCAAATGGCCCGCCTCCCAGCCCGAGCGCCTGCAGCTCTATTCGCTGCCCACGCCCAACGGCGTCAAGGTCTCGATCATGCTGGAGGAGACAGGCCTGGCCTACGAGCCACATCTGGTCAGCTTCGACACCAACGACCAGCTCAGCCCCGAGTTCCTCTCCCTCAACCCGAACAACAAGATTCCCGCCATCCTCGACCCCGACGGCCCGAACGGTCAGCCTTTGGCCCTGTTCGAGTCCGGCGCCATCCTCATCTACCTTGCCGACAAGACCGGCCAACTGCTGCCGCAGGACCCAGCCGCACGCTACCAGTGCATCCAGTGGCTGATGTTCCAGATGGGGGGCGTGGGCCCGATGTTCGGCCAGCTCGGCTTCTTCCACAAATTCGCCGGCAAGGAGTACGAGGACAAACGCCCGCGTGACCGTTACGTGGCTGAATCGGCACGCCTGCTCGGCGTGCTCGACAAGCACCTGCAGGGCCGCGACTGGATCATGGGTGACGCCTACAGCATCGCCGACATCGCCACCTTCCCCTGGATACGCAACCTGATCGGCTTCTACGAAGCCGGCGAACTGGTGGAATTCGACCGCTTCACCAACGTGCGCCGTGTGCTCGATGCGTTCCTGGCCCGCCCGGCGGTACAGCGGGGCCTGGCCATTCCGAATCGCGCCTGACCATGCCGGCGGAACACCGCCGGCCCTGACAAGGAGTTCATCATGCCGCACGGCAATCTGCGCTCGACCACCCTGGCCGGGCTGCTGATTCCCTTCTGGCTGGCCGTCGGTGTCTTCACCGCCGGCCTCGCCTATCCCGGATACAGTCACATCAACCAGGCCATGAGCGAACTCGGCGCGGTAGGCGCACCGACTCATGCCTGGTCGCCGCTACTGAACAACTATCCGCTGGGGCTGCTCTTCATCGCTTTCGGCCTGGCGGTCTGGCGCCGCTTCCCCGGCTTCCTGGCGAGGCTGTCAGCCCTGCTGATCGCGGCCCACGGTGTCGCCAGCTTCTTCACCGGTTACTTCTCGTGCGATGTCGGGTGCGGGCTGGAATCACCGTCGAGTACCCAACAGATCCACAACGTCGCCGGGCTGGTCATGTTCATCAGCCTGGTCCTGGCCAGCGCCCTGTGGATCGCCACCGCCCCGCGCGAACTCGGCAGCCGCCGCTTCGCCCTGTTCTCGCTGCTGTGCACCGTGGTGGCTGTCGGCACCCTGCCGCTCATGGCGGCGGCAGTGGAGGCGCACAACGGCTTTGGACTGTATCAGCGACTCAACTACGGCGCCTCGGTGGTATGGACGGGAGCACTGGCCTGGATGATGCTCCGGCGCGCCTGAAGTAAAACACCGTGCAGGTGCAACACCTGCACGATCCCCCTACGCCCTCCTGCACACTATCCACCATCCGCTAACTGGCAATCGGCCAGCAGAGTGGATATAACCCTATGAAACGTACCTATTAGGCCTGCCGGATCAGACGAGAGGACAAGGGCCCGACGGCCGCATTCAATTGCCTGCAAGGAGCTGCAATGACTGATGACGTGATTGGCGTAACCGTCTGCGACGAGTGTGGTACTCGTTACAAACTCCGTGAAAAAAACCGCCATCAACTCGGTAAGCCTGCACGCTGCCAAAAGTGCAGCAGCATATTCACCGTCGAACTCGTCGACCCGACGCCGCTTGAAAATGCAGCCATCAAGAACGAGACGGAGCAGGCTCAAGAAGTTGCCGAACGCAAGCCCCGTCAGCGCAGAACCAGGGAAGAAATACGCCAGGAGCATCTCGACAGCATTCGCACCGGGTTCAAATCGCTGCATCCTCGGCTGGTCGCCATGGACCTTGCCGAAAAGACCTCGGAAGAGAACGTGCGCATCTGGGTGATCGACAGCCTGATCAACGCGCTCGGATACAGCCACGAAGAAATCGACACCGAGGTCCGTACGCTCGGCAAGCGCGTGGATATAGCGCTGAAGAAAGACGGCCAGATATTTCTGGTCATCGAATGCAAGAGCGTGCGCACCAAGCTCGGCAACAGTGTTCGAGACCAGGCAATCAACTATGCCACCAGCCTTTCCGCTCCCTGGGCGGTCATCACCAATGGCCACATCTGGCGGCTTTTCAGGATTCTTCCCCGCCAAGGTCGCGATCCCAAACTGGTAGAGATCTTCGATGTAGCGCTGTTGGACGCAGACGGCGTCAGCGACAGCGACGTAGAAAGCCTCTACCTGTTGACCGCCAGGGCTCTGTTCGGTGGCGACACCGAAAAGATGAGCCATCTCATCGGCTGCACGACCAAACGCAAGATCTTGCAGGCGCTGACATCCGACCGGGTGGTAAAGGCCATGAGGATGGAACTGGTAGAAAGCTACAAACAGGCCAACGACGTGAACGTGCCTCTGGACGATGCAGGCACCAAGTCCGTTATTGCCGATGCATTCGGCCTGGAAGACCTGTAGCCGAGCCAGCCGCTCATCCGGAGAAGCCCCTTCCAGAGCCTTCGCAAGCAACCAGTGACGTACAATGCCGCGCTTTTCATCGCGAGAAGCCCTGCATGCAAGCCGCTGTTTCCTCCGCGCCGCCGTTGTCGCGCGGCGCCATCATCCTGATCGAACTGGCGCTGGCCCTCGGCGGTTTCGCCATCGGCACTGGAGAGTTCTCCATCATGGGGCTGATGCCCGAGGTGGCGCGCGACCTGTCCGTCAGCGAGCCTCAGGTCGGCCATGTGATCAGCGCCTACGCCCTCGGCGTAGTGGTCGGCGCGCCGGTCCTCGCACTGCTCGGCGCGCGACTTTTCCGCCGCCACCTGCTGTTGCTGCTGATGGGCTGCTTCGCCCTCGGCAACTTTGCCAGCGCGCTGGCCCCCGACTACGCCTCGCTGATGCTGTTCCGCTTCATCGCCGGCCTGCCGCATGGCGCCTACTTCGGCATTGCCATGCTGGTGGCGGCCTCCATGGCGCCCCCACACAAGCGCGCCAAGGCGGTGAGCCGGGTGCTAGCCGGCTTGACCATCGCCATTCTCGTCGGCAACCCGCTGGCCACCTGGCTGGGTCAGCACCTGAGCTGGCGCTATGCCTTCGCCCTGGTCGGGGTGATCGCCGTGACCACCATCGCCATGGTCGCCCTGTTCATGCCGCTGGATCGCAACGAGGTGCGCAGCAGCCCCATTGGTGAGCTGAAGGCCTTCAACCGGGCGCCCATCTGGCTGGCCATGGCCATCGGCTCCATAGGCTTCGCCGGCATGTTCTGCGTGTTCAGCTACGTGGCCCCGACCCTACTGGAAGTCACCGGTGCCCAGCCCGGCTGGATTCCAGTGACGCTGGCGGTGTTCGGTGCCGGCGGCATTCTCGGCAACATGGTCGGCGGCTGGCTGTTCGATCGCCTGCGTTTCAAGGCAGTGGCCTGGATTCTGGCCTGGAGCACCCTGGTGCTGCTGCTCTTCCCGCTCGCGGCCCAGCATCTGACCAGCATGCTGCTGGCGACCTTTGCCCTGGGCACCATGATCGCCCTCGGCCCGGCCCTGCAGACCCACCTGATGGATGTGGCCACGGGCGCGCAAACCCTGGCGGCGGCGTCCAACCACGCAGCCTTCAACCTGGCCAACGCACTCGGCCCCTGGCTCGGCGGCATGGCTATCAGCGCCGGCATGGGCTGGACCGTCACCGGCTACATCGGCGCCATCACCGCCCTGCTCGGTTTGGCACTGTTCGCATGGGCCTGGCAGGTACACAAGCGCGCCTGAACAGATGCACGCCACGTGCGGGCCAGGTATCTTCGGCGTCCTTTTCCCGTACAAGTGGCGCCATGAACCGCACTCTCGCCCGTAGCCTGCTCCTCGCCATCGCCGCCTCGCTCTCGACTGCCGCCTCCGCCAAGGTCGAGATCGAGGCCGCCGAGCAGAAGCCCCTCGGCCACGTCCTGATCGCCAAGATTTCCGAGGAGATCGCCCCCGGCGACTACGAGGCGCTGTTCAAGGGCCTGCAGGCCCATCCCGGCAAGTTCGCCCGCAAGATCCTCCTGCTCGACAGCATCGGCGGTAGCTCCGCCGAGGCCATGCGCATGGGTCGCCTGCTGCGCGAGACCGGTTTCGAAGCGCTGGTGCCGTCTACCGGCGTGTGCCAGGGCAGCTGCGTCTACCTGCTCGCCGCCGGGCGCAAACGCACTGTGCGCGGCCACGTCGGCCTGCACCGCCCACACTTCCCGGCCGGCGAGTCCGCCCAGTCGCGCCTGGCCGGCATGCCCGCCAACCCGGCCGGCTACCTGCGCGACATGGGCGTGGCGCCCAAGCTGGCCAGCGACATGCAGGCCATCGAGCCACAACGCATGAAGGTGCTCACTGCCGACGAGCTGAAACGCTACGGGCTGAACTGATCCGCAACTGGCCCCCGGGCCTGCGATTCCGTACCATCGCCGCCCGCTTCGACCGACCGGCCAACCCGGTCCCTCACCCTGGTGACCCATGAAACCCGCCCGTCTGCGCGCCGACATCCTGGCCGGCCTCACCTCTTCCTTCGCGCTGGTGCCCGAGTGCATCGCCTTCGCCCTGGTCGCCCAGCTCAACCCGCTGATGGGCCTGTACGGCGCCTTCATCATCTGCACCATCACTGCCCTGTTCGGCGGCCGACCGGGGATGATCTCCGGCGCAGCCGGGTCGATGGCCGTGGTGATCGTCGCCCTGGTGGTGCAGCACGGCGCGCAGTACCTGCTGGCCACGGTACTGCTCGGCGGCCTGCTGATGGTGCTGTTCGGCGTGCTGCGCCTGGGCAAGCTGGTGCGCATGGTGCCGCACCCGGTGATGCTCGGCTTCGTCAACGGCCTGGCCATCGTCATCGCCCTGTCGCAGCTGGAGCACTTCCACGCCGAGGGCGCCTGGATCCAGGGCACGGCGCTGTACTGGATGCTCGGTCTGGTGGCCCTGACCATGGCCGTGGTCTACCTGCTACCGAAGCTGACGCGCGCGGTGCCGCCAGCGCTGGTGGCCATCCTCGGCGTCGGCCTGCTGGTCTATTTCCTCGACCTGCCCACCCGCACCCTCGGCGACATGGCCAACATCGCCGGCGGCCTGCCGCAATTCGCCCTGCCAGACATCCCCTGGAACTTGGAGACCCTGCGCATCATCGCGCCCTACGCCACGCTGATGGCGCTGGTCGGCCTGCTGGAAACCCTGCTCACCCTCAACCTCACCGACGAGATCACCCAGACCCGTGGCCACACCAACCGCGAGTGCGTGGCCCTCGGCGCGGCCAACATCGTCTCCGGCGCGTTCGGTGGCATGGGTGGCTGCGCGATGATCGGCCAGACCGTGATCAACCTCAGCTCCGGCGGCCGTGGCCGGCTGTCCGGCGTGGTCAGCGGAGTGATGATCCTGCTGTTCGTGCTGTTCCTCTCGCCACTGATCGAGCTGATTCCGCTGGCCGCGCTGGTCGGCGTGATGTTCGTGGTGTCGCAGCAGACCTTCGCCTGGGGCTCGCTGCGTGTGCTCGGCAAGGTGCCGGCCAACGATGTGCTGGTGATCGTCGCGGTGACCGTAATCACCGTGTTCACCGACCTGGCTACCGCCGTGCTCTGCGGCATCGTCGTCGCCGCGCTGAACTTCGCCTGGCACCACGCCCGCGAGCTGTATGTGGACAGCGACGCGCAGGTCGACGGCGGCAAGCTGTACCGCGCCCACGGCACGCTGTTCTTCGCCAGCACCACGCCCTTCCTCAACCTGTTCGACGTGGCCAGCGACCCCGACCAGGTGACGCTGGACTGCCGCCACCTGAGCTTCGTCGATTACTCCGCCATCGCCGCGCTGAAGACCCTGCGCGAGCGCTACGCCAAGGCCGGCAAACACCTGCGCGTGGTGCACCTGTCCGAGCGCTGCAAGCAATTGCTCAAGCGCGCCGGCGCCCACGACTGAGCAGGTTCCCGGCCGCCCAGGCTGCCGGGAGCCTGCACGACGCTACAGGCTGAAGCGCCCGACCAGGCGATGAAGGTCCGCCGCCAGGCGCGACAGCTCGTGGCTGGAGGCGCTGGTCTGGTGTGCGCCGGTGGCGCTCTGCACCGACAGGTCGCGGATGTTCACCAGGTTGCGGTCCACCTCGCGGGCCACCTGGGCCTGCTCTTCCGCCGCACTGGCGATCACCAGGTTGCGCTCGTACATCTCGCCGATGGAACCGGTGATATCGCTCAGCGCCGCGCCGGCGCTCTCCGCCAGCTCGCGGGTCGAGCGCGCCTTGCCGGTGCTTGCCTGCATCGAGCTGAGCGCCTGGCTGGCGCCGTTGCGCATGCCGGACACCATCTGCTCGATCTCCAGGGTCGACTGCTGGGTGCGATGCGCCAGAGCCCGCACCTCGTCCGCCACCACCGCAAAGCCACGGCCGGATTCCCCCGCCCGCGCCGCCTCGATGGCCGCGTTGAGCGCCAGCAGGTTGGTCTGCTCGGCGATGGCGCGGATCACGTCCAGCACCTTGCCGATGTCCTGCGACTGCGCCGCCAGCTCGCGCACCAGCCCGGCGGTGGACTCCACCTCCGCCGACAGCGTGGTGATCGCCTCGATGGTGTCCGCCACGCGCTCGTGGCCGACCTGCGCAGACTGGTTGGAAGCCTTGGACGCCTCCGAGGTGGACACCGCATTGCGCGCCACCTCGTCCACCGCCGCGCTCATCTCGTTGACGGCCGTGGCGGCCTGCTCGATCTCGTCGTTCTGCTGTTGCAGGCCGCGCCCGGCCTCTTCCGTCACCGCGTTCAGTTCCTCGGCAGCGGCGGCCAGTTGGGTGGACGAGCCGGAAATCTGCGCCAGTGTCTCGCGCAGGTTGTTCTGCATCTGCTGCAGCGAGCCCTGCAACTGGCCCACCTCGTCGCGGCCATCCACCTCGATCAGCTTGGTCAGGTCACCGGCCGCCACCTGCTGGGCAGCCTGCACCGCGCCGCGCAGCGGGCCGACGATGCTGCGGGTCAGCAGCCAGGCCAGGCCGACAGTGGCCAGCGCAGCGATCAGGATCACCAGAATCACCACATAGCGCGAGTTGGCGTACTCGGCGGCGGCCACCTGCCCTTCATGCTCGATGCCCTTGGCGTAGATCTCGCCCAGCTCGTTGAGCTGCGCGCCGGTGCCATCCACCACCGGCTTCATGTCCACCAGCAGCAGCTTGTTCAGCGCCGCCGTGTCGCCGTTGCGGGCCAGCTCGAAGGAGTCGGCCATGCCACGCTGGTAAGTGGCGAAGTCGCGGCGAAACTGCTCGTACAGGCGCTCCTCGTCGGGCGTGTCCACCAGCTTCTCGTAGGCCGCGATGTTCTGCATCAGCACCTGGTTGCGCGCGTCGTACTGGCCGCGATAGGTGTCGATGTTGGCGGGCTCCGGGTCCAGCGCCATGCGCAGGGAAATGGTGCGGATGCGCAGCATGTTCTCGCGGATGGTATCCACCGCGCGGATGCTCGGCACCCAATCCTGTTCGATGACCTCGGCACGCTCGCGGATGCTGGACATCTTGCCCAGCGAGAACACCCCCAGCAGCGCCACCATCATGGCGATCAGGCCAAAGCCGAGCGCCGCCCTGGGCGCGATGTTCCATTGGCGTAAGAACATGGAAAACCTCTGACTACTTATAGTTGTATGACAACCACCGAACCCGCCCTCTGCGACGGCTCCCGACTTGTTGGCAGCGGGAACGCCGCCGAACCCTATCAGGCCGGTGGCAGAGACGATCAGGCGCCGCGTGGGCGTGCACCTTCTTCGTGCACGGCCATCATAGTCATACGATGACTTATCAGGGAAGCTACCTACTACCAAGGCATAGAGGAAGAATGCATCGCTACAGGAGCAAGTGCCGGGAAACAGGAACCGGCACCAATGACGCCGACTCGCAAGAGTGGAATGAAGTGAGGACAGCGCCTGGGGGCGCCTCGACAGCCCCGCCGATAGATGCAGATGCCTAGTCCGCGCTCTGCACCCTAGACCTTGGTGGGCGGCTTCTTGTCCTGGGGTTTCGACCAGGGAGCCTTTTTGTAGTCGGCAGCGATGCCTGAGGTGCCGGTAGCAATCTGGGTGATCTCGCCGCCCTTGACGAGAAACGCCTCGACCTGCTCATCGAGTGACGAACGCAGTTTCTCTTGGATGGGGTCATTCATGGCGGCGCTCCTTGCGCGAGTAGGACGTCCACTATACAGACTCCGGCCCCATGACTGGCCCTGGCGACCGGCCATCCTTAATTACTCAGTAAAAACCGATAGACCTGGCTAATCGAACCAATCCCTGTATGCTGCCCGCCTGCCTGCTCTGTTTAGCGGCACCGTATTGATGTTCTGGCTGTCATCTCCATCTCCTCGGCCCCTTCACTCCGCATTCAGTCATCCAGAAACCTTCTGGCTGATCTCTCATTTTCTGGAGATGCACATCATGGCCAACCGCGAAAACGGCACCGTCAAATGGTTCAACACCGAGAAAGGCTTCGGTTTCATCACTCCCGAATCTGGTACAGACCTGTTCGTTCACTACCGCCATATCGAAGGTAGCGGCTTCAAGTCCCTCGAAGAGGGCCAGCGGGTTTCCTTCGTGGTAGCCCCGGGCCAGAAAGGCCAGCAAGCCGAACAGGTTCAGGTCATCTAACGATGCCCGGTCCGAAAGCCCCGCCCATGCGGGGCTTTTTTATGGGCAGCGCCTGCCCCAGCCAAGGAGTGACAACCATGCGTGCAATACTACTCTCCACCCTGCTCTTGAGCGGCCCGGTCAGCGCCTGGCAAGGCCAGGACCTGAAGACAGGCGCAAACATCGATGTCGACCGGGGCGCCGTGATCAGGAACGGAGAGAGCATCAAGTTTTACGACTACGGTGCCGGCGAGTACCGCACCGGCCGCATCACCGGTATCAGCTTCCGCAAGGGCGTGATGGACGTGGAAATCCACGACGAAAAGTCCGACCAAAGCCGAACCCTGGTCATGGAAAACTGATCGCGTCGCCACACGCCGCGCCAGTGCGCGACATGGCCCGGTACTGGGCCGTTCTTCAACTCTCACCGCCAACGGCTATCGCTCGACGGCGATCAAGTAGCACTCGACGAGCCGTCCGCGTCAGGCCGGTCAGTATGTTCACCTGACCAGCCACGTCACTTACTCTTCCGGCAGTCCAGGACGATCAGCCGTTGCTCAGCGCAGGGTGTAGCCCTTGTCCACCACCCAGTCCTGGCCGTACACGCCACGGGCACCCTGGGAGAGCTGGAACAGCACCACCTCGGCCACCGCCTCGGAACTGAGGAACTCGTTGTCCACCAGGCGCGCATTCACGTCGCTGGCAACGCTGGCCAGCGCCTCGTCCGGCAGGCCCAGGCTGTTCCAGATCGGCGTGGCGGTCGGCCCTGGCGACACCAGGTTCAGGCGCAGGCCCTCGTTCGCATGCTCCAGCGCCAGGCTGCGCACCAGGCTCGACAGCGCCGCCTTGGTGGCGATGTACGCCCCCAGGCCGACAAAGCCCAGGTGGCGCAGGAAGGTGCTGATGAACACCACCGAGGCCGGCTGGGCCAGTTGCTCCTTCAGCGCATAGAAGGTATTCACCGCGCCAGCGCCGTTGATGCGCCACTGCTCGTCGAACGCCTGCATATCGCTACCCGGTGCCAGCTTGGCGATGCCCGCATTGGGCACCAGGTAATGCACCTCGCCCAGCTCGGCGGCACGCTCGGCCAGCGCCTGCAGCGACTCGCTACGGGTGACATCGCCCTCGAACCAGAACAGCCGCTCGGGGTACCGCTCCAGCAGCGGCCCCAACTCACCCAGGCTGCGCGACATCGCCAGCACCCGTGCGCCACGCTGCAACAGCTGTTCGCACACGGCCAGGCCGATACCGGAACTGGCGCCAGTCACCACCGCCAGGCGTTGTTCGAATTCATTGCTCATCATTACCTCCAAAACAAAGGGAAGCCGTGCCCCGGGCAAGGCCCGGAGCGGACAGAAAGGAATCAGCGATAAAGGATGCGGCCCTGTTGCACGTCCACCTGCTGGCCGAGCTCGAAGCGCTGGTTGGGTGAGCGAATCCAGCGTTCGTCGCCCTCGTCGTCACGCACGATGTAGGCAGTGCCGGTCTGGCCACTGGCGCGCTGCACCTGCGCCCCGCTCCAGCCACCCACCGCCACGCCGATCACAGCACCAACCGGGCCGCCGGCCGCGGCACCGACCATCAAACCGGTGAGGCCACCGAAACCGGTGCCGACCGAGTTCTCTTCCTGCTCAGCCACCACCTGGGCGGCCTGAATGGATTGCACGGCCAAAAGGCCGGTAGTGAAAGCAAGCAAGGCAAAGCGATTCATCTGAGTTTTCTCCGTTGGTAGGTGTTACGCCACGGGATCTACTCAGCTTTCGTGCCAGATATTTTTATGTTTATTTTCAATTACTTGAAAAGATTAGAAGTCATTAAGACTTCGAATAATGGAAGTCCTTAAGACATCAATAAATGTCCGAATGACAGCGAAACGGCAAAGTCCTTATAGAGAAGAGGTACTTGATACCCCTATAAAACGAAAGGACAAGTTGCGTGACGGACTTCACATTGGATAAGTTCGGATAACGCTAATGGCGATGCGCCACCCCAACCGTATCGTCGAACAGGATGTAGGCCCAACGGGCAGTTAGCTAAGCCCGCTCAGCATGATAAGGAATTCGAGATGCGCGTTTGCTTTTACAGCCGCCTTACATCAGCTCCACCATCCCTATCCACTCACCACTCTGTCAGGCACTCCCAATTTCGGCTTAAGTCTTCTGCGACTGTTTTTATCAAAAAGCACCACTCCCGAGTCGAGACATTCAGCAATCGAAAAAGCAACCATCCAAATTTAACAAACAATTAAATCAAGAATCACAACCCAAGGAAGATTAAATGGACTCTCTTAACATAAACCTAGAGAACTGCTATGGAATTCAAAAGCTAGATGAAGAGTTAATTTTCAAATCATTTCAAGGCACTCCTGCAGGATCTACATTCTCAATATATGCTCCCAACGGATTCATGAAAACTTCGCTCGCCAGAACTTTTCTAGATATCCAAGAAGACAGGGAAAGCCAGGACCTTATATTTCCTGCGCGCCCTACAACTCGCTCAATCACGGCAGAGCCGGCCAACACCATCACTAGAGATTGTGTATTTGTAGTTAAACCCTATATAGAACGCTACTCAGCAGCAAGCACATCAACACTATTAGTGAACGCGAAGTTACGAGAGGAATATGAAGAGGCAGTCAAAAACATTGAGACAACCCTAGACAGCCTTCTTAAAGACATAAAAGACGCATCAAAATGGCCAGGACGCACATTACCAACAAAAGAACTGAAGGAAGTATTTCAATATAAAAATATTTACGAATTCTTCTCAGAGCTAGCCAACAATCTTAATGAAGATCAAACTTTCTCAGACCTAACCTACACAGAGATTTTTAATGAAAAGACATTAGCAGCTTTAGAATCAGGAGCTCTAAGCAAAGAAATAAATGAATACATGGGGAAATATCAAGAGCTAATTGATCAATCACCAGTACTTAATAAGAAATTCAACCACACAGGAGCAGCAGACGTATCCAAAAGCCTTCTAACTAACGGTTTTTTTGACGCAAAACACACGTTAAATATATCAAAAGGAACAGATAAAATTGAGATAAGCTCAACCAAAGAGTTAGAAAGCATTATTGACGAAGAAAAGCAGCGAATCTTAGGAGACAAAGAGCTCAGCACAAAATTCGAGGCAGTAGACAAGCAACTGCAAAAAAATGCCGAGCTTAAAAAATTTCGCGAATATTTATTAGAGCACCCAGAGGTGCTCACTGAACTAGGAAATCATAAGGAGTTCAGGAAGAAACTTTGGAACGCATACTTCAACAAAGCAAAATCTACTATTACCGCATTCTCGTCAGCCTACCACGGAGCCAAAGATGTCATCGCCAAAACTGCGGCTCAAGCAGATGCGGAAAAAACCAAATGGGCTTCCGTGGTAGCGCAATTCAATGAGCGATTTTACGTACCGTTTAAACTAATCATGCAAAACCAACAGGATGTGATACTTAAAGGAGAAATCCCTAACATCGGATTTGAATTTGACGACGGCAGAGAATCATGCGAAGTCGATGAAGAGAAACTACTTCAAGTACTTAGCCAAGGAGAAAAACGCGCTTTATACATCTTAAACATACTATTTGAAATACAAGCACGAAAAGAATCCAACCAAACCACCCTTCTTGTAATTGACGACATCGCCGACTCCTTTGATTACAAGAACAAGTACGCAATAATTGAATATCTAAACGAAATATCCAAGACACCTTTCTTTAGATTGATTTTCCTTACACATAACTTCGACTTTCACCGCACAATTAGCAGCAGACTCCAAATAGCCAGAAAAAGACGCCTATTCGCCCAGAAACATCAGAACACTCTTTCCTTCATCGTAGAAAAATACCAAAAGAACCCTTTCACCATTTGGAAAGACAATTTAGCAAGAGATCCATCCTATCTAGCCGCCAGCATTCCTTTTGTGCGCAATCTAGTTGAATACTGCCACGGAACAACAAGCAATCAGTACCTATTACTTACATCTCTACTACACATCAAGCCTGACAGTTCTAAAATTACCATTTCCGATCTAGAGAGCATCTATAAATCCACACTCCTAGATCAAGCAAACCTTACCCTCCCCAATCCAGCCTCATCAGCACTAAACTTAATCTACGACCAAGCCGAGGCTCTCGCTGCCGCCAAAAATGACAATGCCGAACTAGAATCCAAGGTAATTCTTTCAATTGCCATTCGACTAAAAGCAGAAGAGCACATGATCGACAAAATTAATGATCGAATCTTTGTCGAATCCATAACTAGCAATCAAACTTTTGAGCTGTACGAAAAATACTCAAAAACTTTCCCCCAAAACAGCAACCAACTACTTATTCTTTCTCAAGTAAATCTTATGACTCCTGAAAATATTCACTTGAACTCATTTATGTACGAACCAATTCTAGATATGTCAGCACTACATCTTTATGAGCTATATACAAAAGTTAAAGCATTAGCTTAAACACTCTAATCAATAGGAGGGCAAACCACGACTCACGACCTTGATATAGGTTATAAAACACCAATTATCTCGACCCAAACTACAGATTTCGCCTTGCACGGCGAGTTACTTTCTCTTTGCACGCGCAAAGAGAAAGTAACCAAAGAGAAAGCGCGCCCGGCATCCGGGTCTGGCCTGCGGCCAGACTTCCCTCGCTCCGGTGCTGCTCCGGGGGCCGTCACGAAGGGACGTCCCTGTCCCTTCGTTCCTAGCTCGGCGTCCTGCCTCGCGTCCCCCTGCGCAACACCTCCACTCGGCCTCCTGACGGGGTTCGGAACCCGAGTTGCCTGCAGGCTCTTCTTGCACGGGACCTTCAAGCAGCTCCAATCGCCCCTTCAGAAGGGTGAACAGAATCGTTGCGGAAGGGGTTGAGCGGCATGGATGCCGCGAGAGACGCGATGGGCCAAGGATGGCCCTTCGCGACGTGCCCCTGGAGCGGCGATGGAGTGAACGAACCCGGAGCGAAGCGCAGGGCCGGATGGCGGGGCAAGACCTTTTGGTTCCTTTTGGCGGGGCCGGCCATCCGGGCGACTGCCAAAAGGAACCCGCCCAGCAGGGCGGAACTGATACCTCCGCCAACCGAATCAAAGAGCAACGGCACACAGACAAGCGCCACTCCCACAATCGACAGCGGGGAGTTACAGTGCCCGCCCCAACTCCCCGCCAGCCCTGAGCAAAACCCGATGAGCAACGACCCCCTCCACGGCCTCCCCCTGAAAGCCATCGTCCAGGCCCTGGTCGACAAACACGGCTGGGACCGCCTCGGCCAGCTCATCGCCATCCGCTGTTTCACCCACGAGCCCAGCGTCGACTCCAGCCTCAAGTTCCTGCGCAAAACGCCCTGGGCGCGGGAGAAGGTGGAAGCGCTCTATATCCGGGATATCGCCGGTAAACGCTGAGGTTCGCCGACCATCCGGCGGATGAGCGAAGCACGGGGCGGCGTGGCGCGGTCATAAACGGGACCACATGCCTCCTGGTAAGCCCCATGCCCTCGCCTACTTGCGTTCGCCACCTGCGCCTGGACCTCGACGGCGTCGATATCTTCTACCGTGAGGCCGGCCCTGCCGATGCGCCGGTGTTGTTGCTACCGCACGGCTACCCCTGCTCCTCGTACGAGTTCCGCAACCTGATGCCGCTGCTGGCGGCTGGTGGCGCCGGACTTTCCCGGTTGCGGCTATTCGGCCACGCCCTATGACTTCGGCTACGACTTCGATGGCTACGCCCACTTCCTCGCGCGCTTCACCAACCAGCTGGGCATCGAGCACTTCGCCCTGTACCTGCACGACTTCGGCTCGCAGATCGGCCTGCGCCTGGCGATCAGCCGGCCGCAGCGCATCACCGCGCTGATCCTGCAGAACGGCGATATCTACGAGGACCAGCTGGGGCCGAAATACGAGGCGCTCAAGCAGTTCTTCGCCCACCCCAGCGAGGAAGCACGCGCCACGCTAGCCGAGGCGGTGAGCCTGGAGGGTTTTCGCGACGAGTTTCTCAACGACGTCGACCCGCCACTGGCGGCGCATATCCCGCCGGACCTGTGGCACCTGCACTGGGCGTTGATGACGCGGCAGCGCAAGCAGATCGCGGTGAACCTGATCGCCGGACTCAAGGACAACCTGGCCTGGTTCCCCCACTACCAGGCCTACCTGCGCCAGCACCAGCCGCCGACGCTGATCCTCTGGGGCCCGCGCGACGGCTACATGCTCGAGGGCTCGGCCCGCGCCTACCTGCGCGACCTGCCGGAGGCGGAGCTGCACCTGTTCGAGGAAGGCGGCCACTGGCTGCTGGAGACGCACCTGCAGGAGGCGGCGGAGCTGATGCGCGATTTCCTCGACCGCACCCTGGGCAACGGGGAAGACTAAGGCGTGCGGACGAACGGCCGGCACCCTGCACGAATGTTCTAAACCTCGCCTGGCAAACCGGTTAAGGTCGGGACTCGCCCCCTTCACTCCCGCCGGAACGCACCGTGAGCACACGCAACTGGATCGACCTCGCTCAGGATGCCGACACCGGCATCGAGTCGATCCGTGCGCATTTCGAGGGCCACGCCTACGACCCGCACTGGCACGACAGCTACCTGGTCGGCGTCACCGAACAGGGCGTGCAGCAGTTCAACTGCCGGCGCGAGAAGCACCTGAGCACGCCGGGCAAGGTGATCCTCCTGGAGCCGGGGGAGATCCACGACGGCCACGCGCCGACCGAGGAAGGCTTCACCTATTCGATGCTGTACATCGACCCGCAATGGCTGGAGCGCGAGCTGCATGCGCTGTTCGAGCACGCGCCGGCGGACAGCACGCCGAGCTTCGCCAATATCCTCAACACCGACAGCCGCCTGGCCGGCGCCATCTTCCGCGCCTTCCAGACGCTGCACGAGGGCGACCTGCGCATCGTCCGGCAGACCGCCATCGACGACCTGCTCGGCACCATGACCAGCCGCCTGCAGTGGCGCAAGCGGGAGAACCCGGACCCGCGCCTGCCGCTGGTGGCACAGATGGCGCGCGACTACCTGCACGCGAACTTCGACCAGGACATCGGCCTGGACGACACGGCGGCGGCCTGCGGGGTGGATCGCTTCCGCCTCAGCCGCGCCTTCAAGAGCGCCTTCGGCGTAGCGCCGCATGCCTATCTGATCCAGCTGCGCCTGGCCAAGGCACGCCAGCGCCTGGCCCGTGGCGACACGCCGGCGGACGTGGCCAGCGCGCTGGGCTTCGCCGACCAGAGCCACCTGGGCCGCTGGTTCCGCCGCGCCTACCAGCTCACCCCAGCCGACTACCGTCGCCGCTGCTCAAAGCTTCCAGACTGATCCACTGCCAACCCGCAGCATGGTCCTCCCTTACACGGAGAACCCATGCCATGCGTGCTACCCATCATTCTCGCCACGGTCGGAGGGGCTGAACCATGCAGTCCCTGTTGCCCTTCCTGCTGTTCGCCTTCGTCGCCACCATCACGCCGGGGCCGACCAATATCCTGGCGCTCAGCCACGGCGCGCGCTTCGGTGTGCGTGCCACCCTGCCGCTGGTACTCGGCGCCTGCCTGGCGGCGGCGCTGATCGTGCTGCTGGTGGGCTTGGGCCTGGGCGAGGCGTTGTTGCGCTACCCGCGTGTGCAACTGGCGATGAGCTGGCTCGGCGCGCTGTGGCTGAGTTGGTTGGCCTGGCAGTTGCTGCGTAGCGCCGCCACGCCGCTGAACACCACGGACGAGCGCGAACTCGGCCCGCTGGGCGCCGCGGCGCTGCAACTGGTGAACCCCAAGGTGTGGATGATGGCGGTCGCGGTGGTCAGCGTGTTCGCCGCTGGCAGCGAGGACAAGGCCGCGCGCGTGCTGCAACTGTCGCTGATCTTCCTGCTGCTGGCCGTGCCGAGCATGACCGCCTGGGCGTTGCTCGGCGCCGGCAGCGCACGCCTGTTGCAGTCGCCCAAGCGGATGCAGCGCTTCAACCAGGCGCTGGCGGTGCTGCTGTTCGTGTCTACCTGGCTGGCGTTGCTGCTGTAGCCGGCTCAGCGCTTGGCATCGATGCGCTTGACCGCTTCCAGCCAGGCCCCGTCGAGGCGGCTCTGCTCCGGGTCGAGCCCGCGCGCCAGCATGGCTTCGCGGTGGTCGTCGATCTCGCGGACCATCTGGCTGAGGTCGGCGCTGTTGCCGTCCAGCTGGTGCATCTGGGAAACACCCAGGTGGTAGAAGCGCAGCAGCTTCATGGCGCTCTCATCGCCCAGTTTCACACCGGCCTGCACGTGGTGCATGACGTTGGTGACGCGCATCAGGCTGCGCTTGAGCCGCCAGCCATAGGCGGCGGCAGCCATGAACGGTCGGTGCCACAACTGCAGGCGCACCACGGCGACGGTCAGGCCCAGGCCGAGTAGCACGCCGATCAGGTTCCACTTGAAGTTGTCGCCATCGGCCGCGCCGAACAGCTGGGTGCTGGCGGTGGCACAGAGCATGCCCAGGGCCAGGAACAGGCCGATGACGGCGTAGGTGCTGCGCCGGGTCTGCTGGCGATAGCGCTCGGGGCTCATGGGCTGGATTTCGAACAGGGTGGTCATGGCGATCCTGGCAGTCACGAAAGGCCGCCACCTTGCCTGATCGGGCCGGAGGGGTCGAGCCCGATGTGTGGCAAAGCTTGACCTGCGTCAGCAGGCGCGGCGGCTACTCGGTGACGGGTACGATCGGGATCAGCTCGACGTGCTTGCTGCCGGGCTCTGGGGTAAAGCCCAGGTCGCCGAACTGGTACCAGTCCTCGCCGAAGGTCTCGACCGGGTGCATGGTGCGGTCCGCACCGTTGCCGCACGCCAGCGAGGTACTCGGGCAATACAGGTCGCAGCCCCAGCAGATGCGCTCGGGATGGGGTGGGTTGAGCGGGAATTTCTTGGCCATGGCGCGCCTCGTACAGACTGCTGCGATGGTTGCAGGCTACGCCGATGGTGCGACCGCACCTTGACCTGGGTCATCGCGCGCCGATTCAGTGCACCTCGATGCGGTCGCGGCCGCCGGCCTTGGCCTTGTACAGGGCGCGGTCGGCACGGTCGAGCATGTGCTGCGGGTTCTCGTCGCCATGGAACTGGGTGATGCCGAAGCTGGCGGTCTTGCGCAGCACGGTATCGAAGTCGAACTGGCGGATGCGCTCCTGCAGGGTGCGCGCGGCTACCTGGGCCTGCTCGGCGTCAATCTCCGGCAGGATGACGAGGAATTCCTCGCCACCGAGGCGGCCGACCTTGTCGACGCTGCGCACGTTGTCGCGCAGCAGCGCGGAGAACTGGCGCAGCACGCTGTCGCCCACCGCGTGGCCGTGGTCGTCGTTGACGTGCTTGAAATGGTCGATGTCCAGCAGGATCACCGAGAACGGCGTGCCATAGCGCTGGGCGCGGGTGATCTCGTCGGCGAACAGCTGGTCGATGCGCGCGCGGTTCCACAGGCCGGTGAGGCCGTCGAGGCTGGCGCTCAGGGCCAGCCGGTCCTGGTGCAGGAACATGGTCTTGTGTGCCTTCTCCATCACGAAGGCGCAGAGCACGCCGAAGGAGAATGCGGCCAGTATCCAGATGAAGTGCAGCTGCTGCGCCCCCGGTTGCATGGCATCCAGCAGGGTGAAGGCGAGCAGCACGGCGGTGGACACACTGGCCGTCAGCAGGGCCTGGCGCAGGATCAGGCCGGAGACGGTGAAGGTCCACATCAGGTTGAGGTAGATCTCCGGCACGAAGTAGGCGAAGTCGGGGTTACGGAAGTTGAAGGCCAGGTTGGCGACCACCGCGCTGATCGGCGCCACGCTCAGCAGCACCCGCATCCAGCGATGCATCTCCTCGCGAAAACTCATCACGCCCACCGCCAGCAGCGACAGCGGTACCAGCACGCCATGCACCAGCAGGCGCAGGCCGTGGTGATCCTGCGCCACGTTCTGCTCGATGGCAGCGTAGATCAGGTACAGCACCGTGGTCAGGAAGGCGACGGAACGAATCTGCGGCAGCTTGGCCTGCCGGTACCAACGGACGAACTCCTGCCGCGTCGCGGCAGGCAAGCCGTACAGGGGGTCCAGCGACCGCGCCAGCGTTTCGATCACCCTCACTGGGGAACTCCTGTCCAGTGGCCGAGAAGAGCCGCCCGATGGCGGCTCTCCTATGTCGGCCGTAATTGCATCGACATGAGCTCAAAATGCCATCAGGCGTCGACCTGGCTCCACTGTTTGGCCAGCCGCTTGTCGGACACTGCCATTTTCGTGCCCAGTTGCTGGGCGAATAGCGACACGCGGTACTCCTCGAGCATCCAGCGGTACAGCACCAGTTCGGGGTCACGCTTGCCCTCCTGGGCGTGCTTGGCGGCCCTGGCCTGGTACTGCTCCCACGCGGCGGTCAGCTCGCCGGTCCACACGCGGTCGCGCTGCACCTGGCCGCCGACCTTGTCCAGGCGCTGCTCGATGGCCTTGAGGTAGCGCGGGATTTCCTTCAGCCACTCGCCCGGCGTTTCGCGGACGAAGCCGGGGTAGACCAGGTTGACCAGCTGCTGCTTGATGTCGTTGAGGGCCATGGCCTGGGCCAGATCGATCTTGCCCTTGAAGCGCTTCTGCAGGCCGTGGGCCAGCTTGAGGATGTCCAGCACCAGCCTGGCGATGCGCTCGGCGTGGCCGGTCCAGTCGCCGCGCTTCTTCTCGGCCAGGGCAGCCAGGGCTGCACCGTCGCGCGGCAGAGTCGCTTCGCCGTCGAGCACGCAGGCGTCGAGGCTGGCCAGCAGGATGTCCTCGACCAGCGCCTCGGGGCGGCCCATTTCACGGTACAGCAGACCCAGCTCGGTAAGGCCCGGCAGCTTGCCGCGCAGGAACTTGGCGGACTCGGCCAGTTGTTGCAGCAGCAGTTTCTGCAGCGCACGGCGGTGCTGGAAGTCGGCCTCGGCCTGGGTCGGGAAGCGCCCTTCCTTGACCACCCCACCCTCTTCCACCAGCGCTGGGAACACGGTCATGGAGAGGCCGGCGATCTTCTGCTGGGTCTTCTCGGCAACCTGGGCGAAGGCCTTGGCCTCCACCGGTTTCTGTTCCTGCTTCTGCTGCGGAATGGCCAGGGCGGCCTGGCTGGCTTCGGCGAAGCGCGCGGTCAGCTCGGCCAGGTCGCGGCCCTCGCCGAGGAACTTGCCCTGGGCGTCGACCACTTCCAGGTTCATCTTGAGGTGGCTTTCCAGTTGTTGCGCAGCCTCTTCCCAGGCCTCATCGGAGACGCGGGCGCCGGTCATGCGGGTCAGCTCGCGGCCGAGGGATTCGGGCAGCGAGCCCTGGCCGAAGACGATCTTCGACAGGGCCGCGCCGACGAAATCCGGCACCGGCACGAAGTTCTTGCGCAACGCCTTGGGCAGGTTGCGCACCAGGGCGATGGCCTTGGCCTCGATCAGCCCCGGCACCAGCCACTCCAAACGATCCGCCGGCAGTTGCGGCAGCAGCGGCGCCGGCACACGCAGGGTCACGCCGTCGCGCGGGTGATGGGGCTCGAAGTGGTAGGTCAGCGGCAGTTGCAGCTCGCCGAGCTGGAGGATGTCCGGGTACTGCGCGGCGGTGACTTCCTTGGCGTCACGCGCCAGCACGTCCTCCTCGCGCATGATCAGCAGCTGCGGGTTCTTCGCGCTCTCGCTCTTGTACCAGTGCTCAAAGGTGGCGGCCTGGTGGATCTCCGCCGGGATGCGCGCCTCGTAGAAGGCGTACAGGGTTTCCTCGTCGGCGAGAATGTCGCGGCGACGGGCCTTGGCCTCCAGCTCGTCGAGGCGCTCCAGCAGCTCGCGGTTGGCTGCCAGGCACTTGGCGCGGCTGTTGATCTCGCCGCGCACCAGGCCGTCGCGGATGAATAGTTCACGCGAGGCCACCGGGTCGACCGGGCCGAAATGCACCGGGCGGCGGCCGACCACGATCAGCCCGTACAGGGTGACCTGCTCGAAGGCGACCACCTGACCGCGGCGCTTCTCCCAGTGCGGCTCGAAATGGTTCTTCTTGATCAGATGGCCGGCCAGCGGCTCGATCCAGTCCGGCTCGATCTTGGCCACCTGGCGGGCGAACAGCTTGGTGGTTTCCACCAGTTCGGCAGTCATCACCCAGGTCGGCTTCTTGCGCCCGATCACCGAGGACGGGTGAATCCAGAAGCGCCGCTGGCGCGCGCCGAGGTAGTCGCCCTCCTCGGTCTTCTGGCCGATCTGGCTAAGCAGGCCGGACAGAATCGCCTTGTGCACCGCGGCATAGCTCTTGGCGCGCTGCGCCGCCTCGCCGGCCTCGGCTTGTTCGCGGACGATGACATTGACCTTGGTGTCGGTGGTCGGCTGCGGGCCTTGAGCAGCTCGGCCTTTCTGCCCAGGCTTGGCGGACTTGCCCATGTCATGAGCTTGGGAAGCTCCAGTCTTAGCGACAGACAGCTGCAGCTCGCGGGCGATCAGTACCAGCTGGCGGTGCGCGTCGCGCCACTCGCGCAGGCGCAGGTAGTTGAGGAAGTTCTTCTTGCACCAGCTGCGCAGCGGGTTGCTGCCCAGCTCCTGGCGTTTTTCTTCGAAGCCGCGCCACAGGTTGATCAGCGCGGCGAAGTCGGAATCCACGTCCTTCCACTGCGCATGGGCCTGGTCGGCGGCCTGCTGGCGCTCCATCGGCCGCTCGCGCGGGTCCTGCACGGACAGTGCCGAGGCAACGATGAGGATCTCTTCCAGGCTGCCGAGCTTGGCCGCTTCCAGCACCATGCGGCCCAGACGCGGGTCGATGGGCAGGCGCGCCAACTGGCGGCCCAGCGGAGTCAGCTGGCTCTCGCGGTTGACCGCCGACAGCTCCTGCAACAGGGTGAAGCCGTCGCTGATGGCCTTGCCATCTGGCGGCTCGATAAAGGGGAAGTCCTCGATGCTGCCCAGGCGCAGATGCAGCATCTGCAGGATCACCGCCGCCAGGTTGGTGCGCAGGATTTCCGGATCGGTGAACTCGGGGCGGCCGAGGAAATCCTCCTCGCTGTACAGGCGGATGCAGATGCCCGGCTCGACCCGGCCGCAACGGCCCTTGCGCTGGTTGGCGCTGGCCTGGGACACGGCCTCGATGGGCAGGCGCTGGACCTTGGCGCGGTAGCTGTAGCGGCTGATCCGCGCCGTGCCGCTGTCGATCACGTAGCGGATGCCCGGTACGGTCAGCGAGGTCTCGGCGACGTTGGTGGCCAGCACGATCTTGCGTCCGGCCATGGGCGCGAAGATCTTCTGCTGCTCGGCCGGGGTCAGCCGCGCATACAGCGGCAGCACCTCGGTGAAGCGCAGGTTGGCCTTGCGCAGCACCTCGGCGGCGTCGCGAATCTCACGCTCGCCGGGGAGGAATACCAGAACATCGCCGGGGCGCTTGCCCTCGGCACTCTCGTGGGCGGCGATCTCGTCCAGCGCGGCGAGGATGCCCTGGTCGACGGTGAGGTCGTCGAGCAGGCTCTCCCCCTCCTCGTCCACCTCGGCGGCCAGCGGGCGGTACCAGGTCTCCACCGGATAGGTGCGCCCGGAGACCTCGATGATCGGCGCATCGTTGAAGTGTTTGCTGAAACGCTCCAGGTCGATGGTCGCCGAGGTGATGATCAGCTTCAGATCGGGGCGGCGCGGCAGCAGGGTCTTCAGGTAGCCGAGCAGGAAGTCGATGTTGAGGCTACGTTCGTGGGCCTCGTCGACGATGATGGTGTCGTACTTCTCCAGGAAGCGGTCGTGCTGAGTCTCGGCGAGCAGGATGCCGTCGGTCATCAGCTTGATCAGCGTGCTGTCCTTGCTCTGATCCTCGAAGCGCACCTGATAGCCGACCAGCTCGCCGAGCGGCGTGGCGATCTCCTCTGCCACCCGGGTGGCAACGCTGCGCGCGGCCAGACGACGTGGCTGGGTGTGGCCGATCAGGCCATGCAGGCCGCGACCGATCTCCAGGCAGATCTTCGGCAGTTGGGTGGTCTTGCCCGAACCGGTTTCGCCGGCGATCACCAGCACCTGGTGTTTCTCCAACGCAGCCTTGATCTCGTCGCGCTTGGCGGCGATCGGCAGCGCGTCGTCGTAGCGGATGGTCGGGATGCTGCGCTTGCGCGCCTCGACCTTGGCGATGGAGGCCTGGAAGCGCTCCAGCCACTGCGCCAACTTGGCCTCGTCGGGATGCTTCTGCAGCTCATGGAGCTGACGACGCAGACGATGGCGATCGGCGATCAGGGCTTGGTCGATGTTCTTGTGCAGGGGAGCGATATCGGTCATCAGGCGGCGCGAGGCAATCGTGGCAAAGGCGCGATTGTCGCAGATTCCGCCTTCGCATTGCGCCCCGCACCGCAGATGGCGCGAGGCGATGCGGACAGGCTCAGCGGGTGGCGGTCACCGGCAGGCTGCGCAACTCCTGCGGAACCGTGCGCAGGGCCAGGTCCTGGGCCTGGATCGACGACCATGCGTAGCCCTGCAGGTCGCCCGGCTTGGTGTGATCCAGCTTCACCAACTGCTCGGCAGAAGGCGCCGGCGGCTGCACACCGTAGATCAGCGAGTAGAACACCGAGGCGGCCAAGTAGCTTCCGGCGTAGCTCGGATGGCTGCCATCCTCGATGAACAGGTTGGGCTGTGGCGACACGGCCAACGCGCGCTTCCAGGCCTGACCGACCGGCGCCAGTAGCGCGTGGGTCTCGTTGGCCAGTTCGGTGTAGACGCTGTCGAGCTGATCCTGCATGGCCGGCTTGGCCTTGCGCGCCCAGGTCAAATAGAGGATCGGCTGGGCGCCGGCCTTGCGCGCGGCAGCGGCCACATGGCGCACGTACTCGCGGGTCAGGTCAGGGTCGTCCACCGGCATGGTGCTAAAGTCCTGAATGACGACGTAGTCCCAGTGCTGGCTGGCAATGACCTTCTGTACTTCGCCACGCTGCCAATGAGCCTGCAGGCTGGCACCACCGAAGGTCACATCGCGAACCTGCAAGGGGCGAGGCTGGGCAGCCTCGACGGACATCTGCCGAACCATCTGCGGCAAGTCGTTGTAGAAGGTGTAGCTGTTGCCCACGAACAACACGCTCAGCGGCTGCCCCGGCAAGGCCGATTGGGCGGCAGTGCCGATTACCGGTTGTGCGGTCGGCGGATCGCCGGCCACGGCTTGGCCGACAGCGGCCACTCCCAGCATCCAGGCCAGGAGGATACGACGCATGGAAATACGCATTGAGGTCCCCCGGGAAGCGCAACGGCGCGGGTTACGGGCCCGCGCGCGACCGCCGCAGAGTATGCGAATACGCCCCCGTCGCAATGCTGGCACTTGGCATTCGCGACGAGAGGTCATACCGTTCGGTAGAAGTCATGATCCGGCTTGACCGTGATCAAAGTCCCATTCCCGCGACTGGGCAGAATATGGCCAAATGCCAGTCGGCTTGCGTGCAGATAGAGCGACTATGAAAAACTGGATCCTCAACCTCTCCCTCAAATACAAATTCTGGGCCGTCAACCAGGTGGCTTTCGTCACGACCCTGATGCTGGTGTTGTTCGCCATGCAGCAGGAGCAGGCTGGCCGCGCCGAGGCTGCGCGCGAGGCCGCGCAGTCCAAGGCCGCCGTGCTGGCTGCCTGGCCAGCCGGCAGCGCGCTGCCGCGTGATGCCCAGGTACTGACCTTCGCCAATGGCAGCAAGCCGGCCTGGCCCGGCCTGACCGGCAAGGAGCGCGGCTGGGTAGAGCTGGAGCACGATGGCATCTGGGGTGATACCCCGGTATTCGGCGCCTGGCTGCAGGACGCCGCCGATGGCCAGCGCGTGGCGGTGACCGCCAGCGCCCCGAGCCTGTGGCAGGTATTCGAGGCCCGTGCCGGCGCCTATGCGGTCTGCGTATTCGTGCTGATGCTGCTGCTCCTGGCCGCCTCGCAGTTGCTGATCCGCTTCATCCTCAGCCACCTCAACCAGCTCAAGGACGTCATGCTGCACGTCGAGCGCAGCGGTGACCTGTCCGCCCGCGCCCAGCTGAACAGCCGTGACGAAGTCGGCCAGATGGCCTCCGCCTTCAACGCCATGCAGGCCGGCTACCAGCGCGTGGTCAGTACCGTGGCCCAGGCCGCCGCCAGCCTCGACGATGGCGCTCGCCGCCTCGCCTCCAGCATGGAGCAGGTGCGCGGCGGCATGCTCGGCCAGCAGAGCGAGACCGACCAGGCCGCGACCGCGATCAACGAGATGTCGACCACCGTGCACCACATTGCCCAGCACGCCGCCGACACCCGTGACCAGTCCACCGAGGCGGACCGCCTCAGCGGCGTCGGCCAGCAGGTGGTGGGCCGCGCCAGCCACGCCATCGCCGCCCTCTCTCAGGGCGTGCAGCAGACCGCCGAGATGATCCAGCAACTGGCCGACGACAGCCGCACCATCGGCGGCATGGTCGAGACCATTCACGGCATCGCCGAGCAGACCAACCTGCTGGCGCTCAACGCCGCCATCGAGGCGGCTCGTGCCGGTGAAATGGGCCGCGGCTTCGCCGTGGTGGCCGACGAGGTGCGCAACCTGGCCAAGCGCGTGCAGGACTCCACCGACGAGATCACCCGCATGATCAGCAACCTGCAGTCCGCCAGCCGCGACGCGGTGGAGTTCATGCAGGAAAGCTCGCTCAAGGCCGACCAGTGCGTGCAGGAGGCCGGCGCCGCCGGCGAGGCCCTGGGTCATATCGCCAAGGCCGTGGCCTTAATGCGCGAGAGCAACACGCAGATCGCCGTGGCCGCCGAGCAGCAGAGCCAAGTGGCCGAGGAAATGACCCGCTCGGTGGTCGGCATCCGCGACGTCACCGAGCAGACCGTGCAGCAGACCGTGGCCTCTGCCAGCACCAGCGCCGAGCTGGTGGGCCTGGCCGAGGATTTGGGCAAAGCGATCCGCCGCCTGAAGCTGTGATGGCCAACTGAAACGAAAAAGCCCCGCATGAGCGGGGCTTTTTCGTGGGGCATCAGCCAGCAGATAAGCAGTTTTACACCAACCGCACGGTTGATCGGTAAAGCGCGGTCCACGGGGTGGATGGCCCTCTGCTCATCCACCACCATCCGCCCGGACAGGACACCTCTATGTGGCGTCCGGAGTCTGCCTGGCGCCGCGCCCGGCAATCGGCTCCTGTGCCTGGCAACCGTCATCGTTGCAGGTCAGCCCTTCGACCTTGGCCGCGGTGTCGACCCGAGCGTCCACCGACATGCCGACCCGCAGGTGGCCGATCAGCGGCTGGTCGGTATCGAGCACGATCTTCACCGGAATCCGCTGCACCACCTTGGTAAAGTTGCCGGTGGCGTTGTCGGGCGCGACGGCGGCGAAGGTCACGCCGGTAGCCGGCGCCAGGCTCTGTACATGACCACGCAGGACCTCGTCGGGAAAGCTGTCGACCCGGATGCTGACCGCCTGACCGGGACGCATGTGGTCGAGCTGGGTCTCCTGGAAATTGGCGATCACGTAGACCTGCTCCAATGGCACCACGGCCAGCAGCACATCGCCGGGCTTCACATAGGCACCGACCCTCACGGCGCGACGTCCGACCATGCCGTCCACCGGCGCGCGCAGCTGCGTGTGCGACATATCCAGCTCCGCCCTCTCCAGGTTGGCCTGGGCGCTCTGCAACGCGGCCTCGGCGGCGTCACGCCGGGCGGCGAGGATATCGGTCTGTTTCTGCGTGGCCAGCAGCCCGGCGCGGTTCTCCTGCTGCTTGGCACGGGCGCTGTCGTACCGGCTCTGTGCCTGCTGCGAGTTCTGCAGAGTGCCGGCACCGCGCCCGACCAGGCGCTCGTATCGCTCGCGCTCACGCTCGGCGAACAGCACCTCGGCACGGTCCGCCTGCAGGGTCGCATGCACCTGGTCGATCAGCGACTGCTGGCGATCCAGCGTGGCCTGGGCGTTGGCCAGCTGGGCCTTGACACTGGCCACCTGGGCCCGCGCGCCGTCCAGTGCCGCGCGATAGTCACGATCGTCGATGCGCGCCAGCACCTCGCCGGCGCGGACTCGCTGGTTGTCCTGCACCAGCACTTCGTCGATGAAGCCGGACACCTTCGGCGCCACCAGGGTGAAGTCGGCACTGACGAAAGCGTCGTTGGTGCTCTGCTCGTGATGATCGGCCAGCAGGAGGTACCAGGCGCTCCAGGCTGCCAGACCGGCGAGCAGCGCCAGGCCGGGAAGCACGATGGGGTTGGATGGACGAGGGGTGGAATCGCTCATGGAAATCTCCGACTCAGGTAGCGGCGCGCGGCGGGTAGATGCGCGTCGGCACGAAGGGAATGATCAGGATCAGCACGACGGCCAGCAGCGCCATGCACAGGTAGAGGTCGGACGAAGTCAGCACCAGCGCCTGCTTGTGCAGGCGCGCCGCCAGGCGGGCGCTGTCCTCGACCAGGGGTGAGTTGCCGAGGCGGTCGACCAGGCTGGTCGAATGGAAATGCAGGCGTGCGGTGGTCAGCACATCCAGCACCGCGCCGGCGAGAATCGCGGCGAAGCCCTTCACCGAGTTGAACCAGGCCGAGGCGAACGGCCCCTGCGCCGGCACGATGCTGCCGGTCGACAGCATGAGCAGTGGCAGTACCGCCATCGGCTGGCCGAATATCTGCAGCGCCTGCACCAGATAGAAGTCGTCGCGAATCCATGCCGAGGTGATCTGCGAGCCCAGCAAGCAGGACAGCGACAACAGCGCCAGCCCAGTCGCCAGCACCCAGCGGCAATCGACCCAGCGCAGGTTGCACAGTGCCGCCACCAGCGGCAGGGCCAGCAGCTGCGGCAGGGCGACCACCAGTAGCACCGGCGAGGTCTGCAGCGGCCGATAGCCCTGCACCTGAGCCAGGTAGCTGGACGGAATCAGGCTCGAGGCCAGCAGCGCGAAAAGCACACCGCCCAGGGTGAACAGGGCGAAGCTGAGGTTGCGCAGCTTGAGCAACTGCAGCTTGAAGAACGGCAGCGGGTGGCACCACTCGTTGATCAGGAACAGCACCATCAGTGCGCTGCCGCCACCGAGCAGCACACGGATCAGCGGTGAGGCGAACCAGTCCAGGCGCTCGCCCTGGACCAGGCCGATCACCAGCATGCTGATCGCCGGAAAGCCGAGCAGCAGCCCCTGCCAATTGAACTCGGCGAAGCGCTCCAGGCGCAGCGGGTCCTGCGGCAGGCCCCAGGCGACGGCGGCCATGGCCAGCAGGCTGCTGGGGATGATCTGCCAGAACGCCCACTGCCAGCCGACGTACTCGACCCAGAACGCCGCCAGCGGCGTGCCCAGGCTGGGGCCGAAGGTTGCGGTCAGGGCGTAGCTGGCCAGGCCATAGAGCTTGATGTTGGCCGGCAGAAAGCGCAGGGCCACGGTCATCAGCATCGGTGGCAATGCACCGCCGGCCAGGCCCTGAAGCATGCGCAGCAGCATCAGTGTGCGCTCGTTGGGAGCGAACGGGCTGAGCAGGCCGAGCACCATCAGCGCGGCGATGGCACCGAGGGTGAAACGGCGCAGCGACAGGGTTACCGAGAACCACGGTGCGAAGGCCATGGCGCATACCGAGGGTGCGGCGTACAGGGCTATGAGCCAGCTGCCTTCGTCATGGCCGATCCCCATGGCCCCGCGAATATCGGCCAGGGCGACCTTGGTGACGTTCTCGTTGAACCCCGCCACCAGCACCGCCAGCAGCACGCCCAGCAGACCGACCACGATGCGCGGACCGAACGCCACCACCGGCGGCGCAGTCACAGGCGCCGGAGCCGGCATGCCCTGGGAGATGAGTGCGGTGCTCATCGGGCGCCAGCCTGAACGGAGAAAGAAAGAAGCGGTGACATGCAACGAATCCGGACTATGGGGAGTGCGCAAAGTCTATGGGTCGTCAGCAATGCCGAAAATTGCAATATTCAAAATGAACACGTGCATAAAACGCACGACTATTACTAGCTGCGCAGCCCCTCCTCGCAGCACTGCTTGATCAGGCCACGCAGCCAGCGGTGGCCAACATCGTTGTCGAAGCGTGGGTGCCAGGACTGGCGTACCGGCACTCGCTGCAGCGGCAGGGGAATCTCGAATCGACGCAGAGGCAACCCCAGGCGCTGGCAGGTGGTGGCAACGAGATCAGGCACCGGCAGGATCAGGTCGGACTCCATCAGCGCCAGCACGGCAGAGAAGAAGCTCGGCGAAATCAGTACCACGCGCCGGGTCAGATCCAGCTCAGCCAGGCGCTGGTCGATGGGCCCACGCGCAAGGCCACGCCGGGAAATACTGATCTGGTCGAAGCGGGCGAAATGCTCGGGGGTGATGGGCTCGTCGAAGATCGGATGGCCGGCACGCGCCAGCCCGACGAAGCCCGCCTCGAACAGGCCCTGGGACTTGATCTCCGCCGTCAGGCTGCTGGAGGCACCGACGATCAGGTCAATACGCCCTTCGCGCATGGCGTCGTCATCGCCATCGATCTCCGGCACGAAGCGCAGCACCACGTTGGGCGCCTGCTGATGCATACGCTCGGCCAGTCGCCCGCCGTAGCAGACCATGAAGATATCGTTGGTGCGTACGTTGAACTGACGCTGCAGCGTCGGCAGGTCGACCTCCGAAGAGCGGAACAACCCGGTCGCCTGCTCGACCACACCACGCACCTGTTCACGCAACTCCAGCGCCCGCGGCGTCGGAACCAGGCCACGACCGGCGCGTACCAGAATCGGGTCGCCGACCGCCTCGCGGATGCGCGTCAGGGTTCGACTCATAGCCGGCGCGCTGAGGTGCATGCGCCGTGCGGCCCCCACCACGCTACCTTCGTCGAGCAGAATATCCAGGGCCACCAGCAGGTTCAGATCCGGTAGTTGCATGCAGCGCATCCTCTAGCGGCAATGATTGCAGTTGGCGCACTGTATAAGCCCGGGACAATGGCGTCGATGTCAGACAGCGGATGGGCTGGTAATGGAGCCAGAGCCCGCCCCTCCTTTTGTGGAGGATGGGGGCGAGCTGCGGATCGTTTACAACCGGGGCATGTTCTTGGTCACGCAATGGATGCCACCGCCACCGCCAGCGATCGGGTCGATGTTCACCTGCACGACCGTCCGCCCCGGATAGAGCCGGGTCAGCAGGTCCTTACAATACTTGTCCGCCGCCGCATCGCCGAACTGTGGGGCGATCACCGCACCATTGATCGGCAGGTAGTTGATGTAGCCAGGGGCGAAGTCCGGATTGTTGCGGGTGTAGACGTTGCTGCGCACCTTGAGGGGCGGCGGCAGGGTATGCACGACGAGGCGGCGGCCATCGGCGTCGGTGGCGTTCTGCAGGATCTGCAGGTGGGTACGCGTCACCGCGTAGTCGTATGACTTCGGATCGTTGTCCAGGTTGGCGATGACCACACCTGGCTTGACGAAGCGCGCGTAGAAGTCGACGTGGGCATCGGTGATGTCCTTGTTCTTGATACCGGGTAGCCAGATGATCTTGCGCAGGCCCAGATTGGCCTTCAGTTCAGCCTCGATCTGAGCACGACTCATACCCGGATTTCGGTTGCTGTTGACCCAACAGCTCTCGGTCATGATCGCCGTGCCGTGGCCGTCCACCTCGATACCGCCACCCTCGCCCACCAGCTGGCTGGCGATGTAGCTGGCGTCCATTTCGTAGCTCAGGGTGTCGGCCACCTGGGTGTCGTTGCTGGCGCGCTGCTTGCCGCCCCAGCCGTTGAAATTGAAGTCAACCAGGCCACGGCCGCCCTCGCCGTCGACCACGAAGCAGCCGCCGTAGTCGCGCACCCACACGTCATCCAGCGGCGTCGTGAGGAACTTGATATTGCTGGTGCCGCACTTCTGCCTGGCCTGGGTCAGCTGGTTGGCACGGCACAGCACGGTCACCGGCTGGTATCTGGCGATGGTCTTGGCCAACAGGGCGATGCAGTCGTTGACCGGCGAGGCCCAGTCTTCCCACACCGCCGAGGACGCTGCGAACGCCAGAATCACCCGCTCCTGCGGGGCATGCTCGTCGGGCATGTACCAGTTGCCGGCCAGCGCTGCGCGCGCGCGGGGTGCGCCGATGCCCAGGCCGAGGGAGGCGACGGCGCCGAGACTGGCAGCCATCGTCAGGTGCTTCATGAAATCGCGACGCGTAGACATGGTGTATCCCTCATCTCGTGGGTAGTGGTGTGGCGTCAGTGGGCGGTAGTTTTGAAGGTTGTCCAGGCCCGCATGCGCGCACGCATGGAACGCTGTGGAATGTCCTTGCCAGGAATCAGCCGCGCGTAGGTGGCTTCGCCGGCGTAGATGTCCGGGTTGTTGCGCATGTCGGCATCGACCATCGGCCGGGCCTTGGCGCTGGAGGTCGGGTAGCCGGTGAAGTTGCTGATCGCCGCCATGTTCTCCGGACGCATGACGAAGTTGATGAAGGCGTAGGCGTATTCCGGGTGCCTGGCGTCCACCGGGATGGCCATGGTGTCCATCCACACCGTGGTGCCCTCGCGCGGGATGTGGAAGCGGAAGTCCGCCGCCTTGCCGGCACCGCTGGCGGCGCGCTGGGCCTGGGTGAAGTCGCCGCTGTAGCCGAGCGATAGGCACAGGTCGCCATTGACCAAGTCGGTGACCGGCTGCGACTGGAACTTGCGGATGTAGGGTTTGATAGACACCAGCAGCTCGGTGGCGGCCTTCAGGTCATCCGGCTCGGCGCTACGTGGCGTGCGGCCAAGGTAGTTGAGCACCACGGCCATCACCTCGTCGGGCGAGTCGATCATGGAGATGCCGCAATCGGCGAACTTGGCTGCGTTCTCCGGCTTGAACAGCAGGTCGAGGCTGTTCACCGGCGCGTCAGGCATGCGCTTGCCGACCATCTCGGCGTTGTAGGTGATGCCGATGCTGCCCCAGGTGTAGGGCACGGTGGCGTGGCGCGAGTAGGGATACTTGGTCTGCAGGTTGCGCAGGCCCGGCTCGATGTCGGCCAGGTGCTGCAGCTTTTCCGGGTCGAGCTTCTGCAGGGCGCCGGCGCGCATCAGCCGTTCGGCCACGGTGTCGCCGGGGAAGATCAGGTCGTAGCCGCTGCCACCTGCCATCATCTTGGCCTCCAGCGTCTCGCTGCCCTCCATGACGTCGTAGATCACCTTGATGCCGGTCTCCTTGGTGAAGTTGGCAATGGTGTCTTCGGCGAAGTAGTCGGCCCAGTTGTACAGGCGCAGGGTCTTCTCCTCCACGGCAGCCGAGGCCTGGGCACAACACAGCGCCAGGGCGGCGAACAGCAGGCTTTTCTTGTGACTCATGGTCAGGCTCCCCGATGGTTCCAGTGGCTATGCCGGTGGCGGCCATCCAGGCCCAGCAGCGCTCCGTACATCTCCGGGCGACGGTCGCGGTAGATGCCCCAGGTCATGCGCTCCTCGCGCATGGCGGCGAGGTCCAGCTCACGCACCAGCACACCGCTGGTGTCGCGGTCGGCCTCGGCGAGCAGCTTGCCCTTGTGGTCGGTGATGAAGGACGAGCCGTAGAAGCTCATCTGCAGGCCCGGATCGGTGGTCGCCACCTCGCGACCGACGCGGTTGGCGGCGATCACCGGCACTATGTTGGCGGCAGCGTGGCCGCGCTGGGTCAGTTGCCAATGGTCACGCGAGTCGAATGCCGCAGCCCCCGACGTAGCGACGCCCGGCTCTGAGCCGATGGCAGTCGGATAGAGCAGCACCTCGGCGCCCTGCAGGGCCAGGCAGCGCGCGGTCTCGGGGAACCACTGGTCCCAGCAGATACCGACGCCGATACGGCCGACGGCGGTGTCCCAGACGCGGAAGCCGGTATCGCCGGGGCTGAAGTATTCCTTCTCCTGGTAGCCGATGGCGTTGGGGATGTGGGTCTTTCGATAGACACCGAGCAGGCGGCCGTCGGCATCGGCCACGGCCAGGGAGTTGAAGTAGGCGTTGCCGGCCTTCTCGAACCAGCTCAGCGGCAGGACCACGCCCAACTCGCCGGCCAGCGCGGCGAAGCGCTTGAGCAACGGGCTGGTGCTGTACTCCTCGGCCAGGGCCAGGTGCTTGTGGTGCTGTTCGATGCAGAAGTACGGCGTGGCGAACAGCTCCTGCAGCAGGATCAGCCGCGCACCGCGGGCGGCGGCGTCGCGCACCAGCTGTTCGGCGCGGTCGAGGTTGTCCTTGAGGTCCCAGCTGCAGGCGAACTGGGTGGTGGCGACGGTCAGTCTGCTCATCGCCTTACCCCTTCAGCGGCCACAGCGGCTGTTGCTGGGTGATGCAATGCACCCCGCCGCCGCCATGGGCCAGCTGGTTGATGCGTACCGGCACCACTTCGCGGCCGGGGAAGGCCATACGCAGGGTGGCGGCCGCGTCCTGGTCGGCGGCGATGCCGTAGGCCGGCATGATGATGGCGCCGTTGCAGATGTAGAAGTTGGTGTAGGAGGCGCAGAACACTTCCGCCTCGGTATCCACCGCATCGGTCGCTTCGTACAGCTCCAGCAGCTCCAGCTTGCGTCCCTTGGCGTCGGTGGCCAGTTCCAGGGCGCGACGATTCTCGCGCACGACCTCGGCGTACACCGAGCCGTGGTCATGGGTGGCGTCGACCAGCAGCGCGCCAGGCTTGGCGAAGGCGCACACGCCGTCGACGTGGCCGTCGGTCATGTCGCCGGTGACGTACTTGGGGTCGCCCGGCAGCCAGATGGTCTTCTTCACGCCCAGCAAACGGGCGAAGATTTCTTCCATCTCGGCCTTGCTCATGCCCGGATTGCGGTTAGGGTTGAGCAGCACCGACTCGGTGGTGATCAGCGTGCCCTCGCCGTCTACATGGATGGCGCCGCCCTCGTTGGAGAGCGGCGTGCCGAAGCACTCCAGGCCCAGGCCGTTGAGGATGCGCCGCGCCAGGCCCTCGTCGAGGCTGTGCTCGGACTTGCCGCCCCAGGCGTTGAAGCGCCAGCTGACACCAGCCAACCCCAGCTGCGGGTGGCAGACGAAGCTCGGGCCGGAATCGCGGCACCAGCTGTCGTCCACCGCCAGCTCGATCAGCTCGACACCCTTGCCACAGAGTTCGCGAGCACGCAGTACCGCCGAAGGATCGACCACCATCTTCACCGGCTCGAAGCGGGCGATGGCGTTGGCCACGCGGGCGAAGTCGACCTGCACCTCCTCCAGGGTTACGCCCCAGCCGGACTCCCACAGCGGCTGATTGTGCGGCCAGACCATCCAGGTGGCGGCGTGCGGGGCCCATTCGGCGGGCATGAACCAAGCGTTCGGAGTTGCTGCGTGCTGTTGCATACAAGTGCCTTTCAGTTAAGTCTTTGTTATCACTGAAAACCGCGAATGCGGTGATGGCTTGCATGCTAGGCCTGTAAAAAAGGCTCAACAAACGATAGATTTTCCACAATTCTGATTAGACAGGCTTATCAGTCATGCTCAAGCACTGGCCTCCCCTGAACGCCCTGCGCGGCTTCGAAGCCGCCGCCCGCCTGGGCAGTTTCCACAAGGCCGCCGAGGAGCTGCACCTCACCCAGTCGGCGATCAGCCAGCAGATCCGCAGCCTGGAAAGCTTCCTCGAACAGCCGCTGTTCTTCCGCAACGGCCGCAGCGTGGCGCTGACCGATGCCGGCTTCGACCTGCTCAGCACCACCCAGGCCCTGCTGCAGCAACTGGCCGTGGGCATCCGCCGCCTGGAGCAGTACCGCAAGCCCAACCAACTGGTGGTCAACACCACGCCGGCCTTCGCCCGTCATTGGCTGGTGCCGCAGCTGGGCGACTTCCACCGGCGCCATCCGGACGTCGACCTGTGGCTGTTCACCAGCGACGAGGTGCCGGACATGGCCAGCCAGACCATCGACATCGCCGTGCGCGACGACCTCAGCGCCCAGGCCGAATGCAGCTTCCGCGTGCTGCTGGAGGACCGCCTCTACCCGGCCTGCCACCCCAGCCTGCTGGCGCTGCCTGCAGGCGAACGCACCACCCTGCACGGCGAGCGCGAGATGGACTGGGCCCACTGGCAGGTACAGGGCGGCGCCGATATCGGCCAGCACAGCCAGGGCCTGAACTTCTCCGACCCCGGCCTGCTGCTGGACGCTGCCAGCGGCGGCCTGGGCATCGCCCTGGTCAGCGAGCTGCTGGCCGCCACCGCCTGTGCACTGAACCTGCTGCAACCGCTCAGCGAACAGCGGGTACGCGGCCCGCGCTGGACCTGGCTGGTACACCGCGACAGCGAGAACGACCCGCTCACCCGCCAGTTCTGCACCTGGCTGGAGCAGCGCCTGAGCCCGGTAGCACCAGCTGAAAACGCTCGTCAGCCGTTATGATCGCCGCATCACCCACCGACTCAACCAGACATGGAGCAGTCATGCCCTTCATCACCACCCGCACCGTTCTGTTCGGCGACTGCGACCCGGCAGGGATCGTCTACACGCCGCGCATCGCTTACTTCGTCATCGAGGCGATCCAGGAATTCCTCTCACATCGCCTTGGTGGCGAGGGCCTGCGCAAGCTGTTCGCCATGGGCATCCTGCCGCCGGCGCGGGCGCTGTCTGTCGAATTTCTCTCGCCCATGACCTGGGACGAGGTGATCAGCATCGAGGTACGCAGCGAAGCGCCCGGCACCACCTCGTTCGGCTTCACCGTGGAGGGCCGCCAGGTATCCGGCGAGGTGACCTTCCGTGCGTCGATGACCCAGGTATGCATCGACCCCGAGAGCAAGCAGCCAACTGCCCTGCCCGACGTCCTGCGCCAGGCGCTGCTGCCCGAATAAGAGAGGCACAGAAACGAAAAAGCCCCGCCGAAGCGGGGCTTTTTCATGCTGTTCGAGGATCAGGCCGTGGCGGCGATCTTCTTCAGCTCCTCGTCACGCAACTCGCGGCGCAGGATCTTGCCAACGTTGGTGGTCGGCAGGGTGTCGCGGAACTCGACGAAGCGCGGCACCTTGTAGCCGGTCAGGTTGGCACGCATGTGCTCCATGACCTGCTCCTTGGTCAGGCTCTCGCCCGGACGCACCACGACGAAGACCTTGATCGCCTCGCCCGACTTCTCGTCCGGCACACCGATGGCGGCGCACTGCAGCACGCCCGGAAGGGTGGCGAGCACGTCTTCCAGCTCGTTCGGGTACACGTTGAAACCGGACACCAGGATCATGTCCTTCTTGCGATCGACGATGCGCATGTAGCCGTCGTCCTGAATCACGGCTATGTCGCCGGTCTTCAGCCAGCCATTGGCATCAAGCATCTCGTCGGTGGCTTCCTGGCGCTGCCAGTAGCCCTTCATTACTTGCGGACCCTTGACGCACAGCTCGCCACGCTCACCCAACGGCAGGTCATTGCCGTCGTCGTCGATCACCTTGCACAGGGTCGACGGAACCGGGATGCCGATGGTGCCGATCTGGATGTTCTGGTACGGGTTGACCGACACGACCGGGCTGGTTTCGGTCATGCCATAGCCTTCACAGATGGCGCAGCCGGTGACTTCCTTCCAGCGCTCGGCGGTGGCCAGTTGCAGGGCCATGCCTCCGGACAGGGTCAGCTTCAGGCTGGACAGGTCCAGGCGGCGGAAGTCTTCACTGTTGCACAGGGCCACGAACAGGGTGTTCAGGCCGACGAAGGCGGTGAACTTCCACTTGCCCAGTTCCTTCACCGTGCCCGGCAGGTCGCGCGGGTTGGTGATGAGGATATTGTGGTTGCCGGTCAGCATCATCGCCATGCAATGGAAGGTGAAGGCGTAGATGTGATAAAGCGGCAGAGGGCAGATGACAATCTCCGCACCCTCGTGAAGGTTGGAGCCCATCAGCGCTTTGGATTGCAGCATGTTGGCCACCAGATTGCGGTGGGTCAGCATGGCACCCTTGGCAACGCCGGTGGTGCCGCCGGTGTATTGCAGCACGGCGACGTCGTCGCTGGCAGGGCTAGCCTCGGTGACGGACTTGCCGCGACCGAGAGCCAATACCTGGTTGAGCTTGACGGCCTGCGGCAGGTTGAACGCCGGGACCATCTTCTTCACGTGTTTGACCACGGTGTTGACCAGCAGGCGCTTGAGCGGCGGCAGCAGGTCACCCACCTCGGTGACGACGACGTGCCTGATACCGGTCTTCGGCAGCACTTCCTCGGCCAGGTGGGCCATGTTGGCCAGGCAGACGAGCGCCTTGGCGCCGGAGTCGTTGAACTGGTGTTCCATCTCCCGCGCGGTGTACAGCGGGTTGGTGTTGACCACGATCAGGCCAGCGCGCATGGCGCCGAACACCACGATGGGATATTGCAGGACGTTCGGCATCTGGACGGCGATGCGATCACCGGACTTGAGGTCGGTGTGGTTCTGCAGATAGGCGGCGAAGACGCCGGAAAGCTCGTACAGCTCACCGTAGGTCAGGGTCTTGCCCATGTTGGTGAAAGCGGGCTTGTCGGCGAAGCGTCGGCAGGACTCTTTCAGTACGGCCAGTATGTTGGGGTACTGGTCGGTATCGATCTCGGCAGCGATTCCGACAGGATACTTGTCCTTCCAGAAGTTTTCGGTCATGGAAGCCTACTCCTGAGCAACAGCTTGTCTACACCGCGCGCAATGGCGGTTGTTTGTTGTGATGTTTGACCTTGACGCGAGCTGGTGACAGGCGCAAAGCGTGCCGAGAGTAGCAGCTTTGCCAAGGTGCGCCTAGCACCAAACATAGCCAGCACGGTCAGTAAAACGACTACAACTGCATTTTTGGTCACGCCTTTGTCATGCTCGAGGCGAGGCCCTGGATCGGGCTTTTCGGCGCTATGGACAGGGTAGAGAGTGAAAACGAAAGTGCCCATTGCCGAGAATGGCGAATGGGCACTTAACAGGGCGCAGCGTGTGCGTCAGGCGATGTCGCGCAACTCGCGACGGAGGATCTTGCCGACCGGCGTCATCGGCAGGGCGTCCTTCAGCACGATGTGCTTCGGCACCTTGTAGCCAGTGAAATTCTCACGGCAATAGGCCTTCAACTCCTCGACGCTCACACCGCCCTCGCGAGGCACCACGAATAGCTTGACCGCCTCACCGGATTTCTCGTCCGGCACGCCGATGGCCGCGCAGCTGGCGACCTTCGGGTGGGCCATGACCACGTCCTCGATCTCGTTCGGATACACGTTGAAGCCAGAGACGATGATCATGTCCTTCTTGCGGTCGACGATGCGCACGTAGCCATCCGGGTCGATCACGGCGATGTCACCGGTCTTGAACCAGCCTTCGGCATCCAGCACTTCGGCGGTGGCCTCTTCACGCTGCCAGTAGCCCTTCATTACCTGCGGGCCCTTGATGCACAACTCGCCCCGCTCGCCCACCGGCTGCTCGACGCCATCGTCGTCGATGACCTTGAGCGCGGTGCCCGCCACCGGAATGCCGACGGTACCCAGGCGAGCCAGTTCGCCATAGCAGTTGGTGGTGGCGACCGGCGAGGTCTCGGTCAGGCCGTAGCCCTCAACGATGGCGCAGCCGGTCATCTGCTGCCAGCGCTCGGCGGTGGCCTTGACCAGTGCGGTGCCACCGGAGTTGGTCAGCTTGAGGTTGGAGAAGTCGAGGTTCTTGAAGTCCGGGTGATCCATCAGCGCGACGAACAGGGTGTTCAGGCCGAGCAGCGCGGAGAAACGCCACTTGCCCAGCTCCTTGACGAAGCCAGGGATGTCGCGCGGGTTGGTGATCAGCACGTTGTGGTTGCCGCTGACCATCATGCACATGCAGTTCGCGGTGAAGGCATAGATGTGATAGAGCGGCAGCGGCGCGATCATGATCTCGCCGCCTTCCTTCATCAGCGGCTGGCCGTCGTCGCCGGTCTGCTGCAGGCAGTTGTGCACCTGCTGCATGTTGGCCACCAGATTGCCGTGGGTGAGCATCGCGCCCTTGGCCACGCCAGTGGTACCGCCGGTGTACTGCAGTACGGCGATGTCGTCGAGCCCGGCCTTGACCGGCTTCAGCGCATGCCCCTGGCCACTGCGCAACACGTCCTTGAACGACAGCGCCTGCGGCAGCTGGTAGTCCGGCACCATCTTCTTCACGTGCTTGACCACGGTATTGACCAGCCAGCCCTTGAGGCTCGGCAACATGTCACCCAGGCGAGCCTCGATCAGATACTCGACCTGGGTATCGGGCAGCACTTCCTGCACCGACTTGCCGAAGGTGTTGAGGTACACCAGCGCACGCACGCCGGCGTCATTGAACTGGTGGCGCATTTCGCGCACGGTGTACAGCGGGTTGGTGTTGACCACGATCAGCCCGGCACGCATGGCGCCGAACACGGCGATCGGATACTGCAGGACGTTGGGCATCTGCACGGCGATGCGATCGCCAGGCTTGAGGTCCGTATTCTTCTGCAGCCAGGCGCCGAAGGCCGCAGAGTAGCGGTCCAGCTCGGCGTATGTCAGCGTCACCCCAAGGTTGCTGAAAGCCGGACGGTCGGCGAACTTCTTGCAGGATCTCTCGAACACCTCGACCACGGAGCGGTAGGTGGAGAAATCGAGTTGGTTGGATACCCCGGCCGGGCGCTTGTCGTCCCAGAAGTCAGGTTGCATTGTTGTTATCCCCTTGACCTGAATGAGCTGACCGGTCACCAGCGAAGCGACCGGGTTGCCCCGGAACTTAGCAGCAACACGGCCCAAGGCAAATACCTCCCGGGGGCTCATTGACCCTGTGAATCTTTACCATGCTTTTCGGCGATTCATGCTCGGCTGGGCTATAGCTACTAATCACGCCCCCGATCCGGCTCGCCATGCCACGCAGCCTCTGCCTCGTCGTGCTCGCCCTGCTCTGCCTGCCGCTGGCGGCCGAACCACGCCTGGCCACCCTGGAATACCCACCTTACAGCAGCCAGGCACTGCCCTCCGGCGGCAGCATCGTCGAGCTGACCCGAAGCGCCTTCGCCACCCAGGGCTACGCCCCGCAGATCGACTTCCTGCCCTGGGCACGAGCACGTGCCGAACTGCGGGACGGCAGCTACCAGGGCGCCCTCGCGCTGTGGCCGCAGGAGATAAAGGAAGAGAAACTCACGGCCTCGCGCCCGCTGTTCTACAGCGAGCTCGGCCTGTTCGTCCGCCAGAGCGACCCACAGCCCTTCACCCGCCTGGCTGACCTGCGTGGGCGCAAGGTCGGTATCGTCCGCGGCTACGGCTACCCACCACGACTACTCGAATCCGGGTTGCTGCCGGAGGAAGCGGTGGACGACATCAGCAACCTGCGCAAACTGGCGGCACGACGCTTCGACCTGGTGTTGCTGGAGCGGGTCGTCGGTGAATACCTGGTGGCAGGTGACGCGGAGCTGCGCGGCCGCCTCGTATGGCAGGAACCAGCACTGGAACGCATACCGCTGGTGGTCGGCTTCACCAAGCCCAGGGCCGGCCAGCCGGACTGGGCCGCCATCTTCGAGCGCGGCCTGCGCGAACTGCACGCCAGTGGGGAATACATGCGCATCCTCAAGCGCCACAACAGCTGGCGCTAACGGTCCTTTGCCTGGAGCTTCGGGCCATGCACAATGCCGCGACTCACCTGGGCACAAGGATCGCCATGCACCAGCAAGCATTCTGGATGGGCGCCAGCGACGGCACTCCACTGCACGTACTTCACTGGCACGCCGACACGCCGCCCAGGGCAGTGCTGATGATCGCCCACGGCATGGCCGAACATGCCGCACGCTACGCGCGACTGGCCGAGCGCCTGGTGGCCGACGGCTACGAGGTATACGCCCTCGACCAGCGCGGCCACGGCATCACCGCCGAAAACGGCGTGCTGGGTCTGTACGCAGATGAGGACGGTTGGAGCAAGGTGGTCGGCGATCTCGCCAGCCTCAACCACCATATCCGCCAACAGCATCCGCAGCTGCCAATCCTGCTGCTCGGCCACAGCATGGGCAGCTACATCGGCATGGCCTATCTCATGCAGCACAGCTGCAGCGTCCACGGAGCCGTCCTGTCGGGCTCCAACTACCAGCCGCTACCGCTGTACAAGGCCGCCAGACTGATCGCCCGACTCGAGCGCCGGCGTCTGGGGCCCAACGGACGCAGCCGGCTGATCGACTTCCTCTCCTTTGGCTCGTTCAACAAGGCCTTCAAGCCCAATCGCACCGGCTTCGACTGGCTCAGCCGCGACCCGGCGGAAGTCGATAAATACGTGACCGATCCGCTGTGCGGCTTCGTCTGTACCACCCAGCTGTGGTGCGATCTGATGGAAGGCTTTCAGCAGATCACCCCGGTGCGCAACCTGGCCCAGATCGACGCCGACCTGCCGTTACTGGTCATCGGCGGCGACCACGACCCGGTCAGCCAGGGCAAGCGACTCGGCCACCTGGCGGGCGCCCTGCGCACCGCCGGCATCCGCAATGTCGAGCTGAAGATCTACCCCGAGGCCCGCCACGAGCTGCTCAACGAGAGCAACCGCGACGAGGTCACCGACTACCTGCGCAACTGGCTGGAGCGAGCCCTGGCCCGTAGCCGCCAGTGCCCCAACACCATCGAGGAACCCGTATGACTCAGGTCACCAACATCCCCTACGACGCCCTGGAAGTTGGCCAGCAGGCCAACCTGGTGAAAACCGTTGAAGAGCGTGACGTACAGCTGTTCGCCGCCGTTTCCGGCGACAACAACCCGGTCCACCTGGATGCCGCCTACGCCGCCGAGACGATGTTCAAGGAGCGCATCGCCCATGGCATGTTCACCGGCGCGCTGATCAGCGCGGCCATCGCCTGCCAGTTGCCCGGCCCAGGCACCATCTACCTCGGCCAGCAGCTCAAGTTCACCCGCCCGGTAAAGCTCGGCGACACCCTGACCGTGCAGCTGGAAGTGCTGGAGAAGCTGCCCAAGGGCCGCGTACGTCTGGCCACCCGAGTGTTCAACCAGAGCCAGGAACAGGTGGTGGACGGCGAAGCCGAAGTATTGGCACCACGCGCCGAGCAGACCCTGAACATGCCGGCGATGCCGAAAGTCACTGTGGGTTGAAATATCTAGTTCACGCCCTCCACCTAGGCTAGAACTCCACGCATGAAAAGGCCGCTCACTGAGCGGCCTTTTCACTCCCTCTCCCTCCGGGAGAGGGTTGGGGTGAGGGAAAGCGGCGAGTTGCCTAAAGCTCCCTCACCCCTGGCCCCTCTCCCAGAGGGAGAGGGTGATACTACTCCCTTGCTACCCTCACACTCGCCGTCATCCCTGCACTTAGCGGCAACTCCTTCGGCACCTCCTCCAGCTCGATGCGCACCGGGATACGCTGGGCCAGGCGCACCCAGTTGAAGGTCGGTTCGACGTTGGCCAACAGCTGCGCGTCCGGCGCGGCATTACGATCGGTGATGCCGCGGCTGATGCTCTGCACCTTGCCTTGCAGCGGCTCGCCACCACTCATCAGGATCACTTCGGCCGACGCACCGACACGAATGCCCGGCAGCTTGGTCTCCTCGAAGTAGGCCTGCACATAGAAGGAATCGTCCGCCACCACGGCCATCACCGCCTGGCCGGTCTGCACGTAGTTGCCCTGGGCCAGATGCAGATTGGTGACCTGGCCGGAGCGTGGCGCGCGCACCTCGCTGCGTTTGAGATTCAGCTCGGCCAGCTTGACCTCTGCCTCCGCCTCCTGGAACTCCGCACGGGCGATGGCGGCATTTATCTGCGCATTCTCGCGCAGCTCGGCGCTGATCGCCTGCGGTCCCAGGTGGGCACGACGCGAGGCCTCGTGCTGGCGCAGGTTGAGCTGCTGGCGGCGGGTCTCGGCCATGGCTCGCGCCTTGTCCAGCGCCGCCTGATAGCGCTCGCGATCGATGCTCATCAACAGATCACCGGCCTTGACCACCTGATTGTCGTGCACCTTCAGCTCCACCACCCAACCGGATACATCGGGCGCGATGGTGACCACATCGGCGCGTACCCGGGCATCGCGGGTCCAGGGCGAAATCATGTAGAAGTGCCAGAGCCACCAGCCAGCCAGCAGCGCCGCGGCGACCAGTACCAGGGTGACTAACACGCGGGGCAATGCGCGCATCCTCAAACTCCTCACCAGGCAGCCAGCAGGGCCATCAGCCCCGCCAGCACGCAGATATAAAGGGCGCAGTCGAACAGCGCCTCGTGCCAGATCCAGCGCGACATCCCGGCGCGCTGCAGAGCCAGGCGCAATACGCCAGTCAGCAGCAGCGCCAATAGCGCATATAACAGCATGGGGCTGAGCAGCACGCCGCCCAGTGCCCACTCACGCAGTTCCATGAATCCCTCCTTGCCGGGCGCACCACTGGCGCCAGCTATGGGTCAGTTGCAGCAGCGCGGCCTCAGCCAGGCGCAGCTCGATGGCAGGCGGTTGATCGTGCAGGGCCCGCATCAGAGCCTGAGCCGGCGCGTCCAGGTCATCGCCACGCGCCCGTGCAGGCCCTCGCCCCAACAGCGCCTGAACTTCACCGAAGAAACGCCGCTCTGCCTGGCGCGGAGCCGCCGGAGCAGCCGCCAGGCAGGCACGCAGGTGCAACAGCTCATCACCCAGATCGAGACTGTCGATACCGTCGTCCCAGCGACTGCGGCCGCCTTCCGGCAGCTGCGGATAGAAGCGCGCCAGCTGCAGCAGACGATCGGCCATACGCCCACCGAACCAGTTCTCCGCGCCCTCCAGGCTGCGCGAGCAGAGTCGCGCCAAGTCATCCAGGGTTGCCTTGAGCAGACGGCGACCGTGCCACACCGGGTTGCGCAGCACGATCAGGCGCAACGCCAGCACCGCGCAACCGACGCCGATCAACATGGCCAACGCTTCGTTGAGAAAGAACGCGACGTTGTAGACCATGTCATTCCGCGGTGCGCAGAGCACGATGAAATGCAGACAGAACGAGGTGGCAGCACCAGCCAGCGCGGGCCGCGACATGGCCAGCAGGCCGAAAAACAGCGGCACGCCGAGAGCCAGGCAGAGCAGCGGAAAGCCGTTCCATTGCGGCAACAGCACCTGACCAACCACGAAGGCCACCGGCAGCGCATAAAAGATGCCGCGCAGGAAGGCCATGCCGATCAGGTCGGCATTCTCGCGACTGGCGAACAGGCTGCACACCACCGCCGCCAGCAGCAGCGCGCCGCTGGCGGCCGGCCAGCCGGTGGCCAGCCAGAAGGCCGACAGCACCAGCAAGGTCAGACAACTGCGCAGGCCGTAGACAGTGGCAGTCTGCACATCGCGGTGCCAGGAAAGAGGCGGCGGCGCACCTTGCGGCGCCTCGCCACGGACCACCGCATCGAGTGTCGCCTGGGCCCGCGACAGCTGACGCACCAGCACGGCCATGCGACCGATGCAATATTGCCGCGCCAAAGGCTGGGCCGGGTCGTGGGACTGTTCCAATAGCCGCCGATAGAGCGCTTCCTGCCGTGCCGCATCCGGCTCGGCGAGCAGTGCCTGAATCTCGCTCAGCGGCGGCGTCAGTGCATGCACATCTGCTTCGTCCAACTGCTGCCACTGACGAGCCACGCCTCGGGCCAGGCGCAGCAAGCCGAGCAACTCCCGTGTCAGCGCCCGCAGACCCCGGGCCCGCTGGCGTCCCAGACTGCCCTCGAACCACGCGTGTTCGCGCTGAGCGTCTACGGCGACGATGCGGGCCAGAGTTTCTAGCAATCCCTGGCGCGCCGCATCACGCCCCTGCAGCGCCGCGGACGCCGCTTGCGCTCCGCTTTGCCACGCCGCGCGTGCCTGCTGCACCACCGCTCGTTCCACCCGCTGCGGCCAGATCACCGCGCTGACCGCCATCGAGCAGAGAATGCCCAGGCAGATCTCGGTGCAGCGTGCTACCGCCTCGTCGAACACCAGAAGCGGCTTGCCGATAACCGGCAGGCAGATGATCGCCACCGTGTAGCCGGCCAACACGAACGAATAGGCCCAGGCACTGCGCAGCAGGGTCGATGCCGCCGTGCACAGACCCAGCCACAGCGCCATCACCAGCAGGAACAGCCAGGGCGCCTGGGCGAACAATCCCATGAAGACCACCGACAGCGCGGTACCGATCAGGGTACCTAGCAGCCGCGCCAGGCCCTTCTGCACCACCATGCCGGCCAGCGGCTGGGCAACGATGAAGGCAGTCATCAGCGCCCACTGGGGCTGATCGAGATCGAAGCGGAAGGCGCACCACAATGCCAGGCCACCGCTCAGTAGCGTCTTGCAGGCGAACTGCAGGGCGGCAAGATCGGGAACGAGCAGGGCCGAAAGGGAATCGCGCACAAGGGCTACCAGCAAGGATTCTTAGATGAAGGTAGATGGCCGGGGCAAAACCGACCAAGCAACCAAATCTAATTATTAGCCAGCTAATAATATTCGTCCACCATCACTAGATAGATGAACGGCTGTTGCAATTAATTAACCGCATATTTAATTATTGAACTCATGAGCAAACAGACCAGAACCCCACGTGCCCCCGGGCGCCCCGCCGCCGATGCCACGGTGCAGCGCGAGCTGCTACTGAACGTCGCCACCGACCTGTTCTCCCACCAGGGCATCCAGGCCACCAGCCTGCGCGCCATCGCCGAGCGCGCCGGGGTGACACCGGCCCTGCTCAACTACTACTTCGGCAACAAGGAAAGGCTGGTCGACGCCATGGTCGAGGAGCGCTTCCTACCATTGGTAATGACCGCCGCTCAGGGCCTGCAGCAGGCCGGCGACGATCCGTTCGCTCTGGTCGAAGCCTTCCTGCGCGACATGAGCCGCAACGTCGCCGCGCACCCATGGATATCCCAGCTGTGGGTACGCGAGATCCTCTGCGAGGGCGGCGTACTGCGCGAGCGCCTGATGGACCGCGTCGCTCCACTGGTGCCGCTGCTGTTGGCGCAGAAATTTGCCGCTGCCCAGGCACGCGGTGCACTCAACCCCGAGCTGGACCCACGCCTGCTGGTGGTCTCGCTGATCGGCCTCACCCTCCTCCCCTACGCTGCCGCACCGATCTGGCGTGGCGTGTTCGCCAACCCGCAGATCGGCGACGACGCGCTGATCGCCCACACGCTCGCCCTGCTCAAGGGCGGCATGGAGCCCTGAGATGGACCATTTGCTGCGACCTTGTCAGCTACTGGCCGGCCTGCTCATCGTCACCCTGTCCGGCTGCGATGCCGGCCGCGAAGAACTGCTGGGCACCCTGGAATGGGACCGTATAGGCCTGCCCGCCGAGGCCTCGGAAACCATCCTCTCCTGGAAAGTGGCGGAGGGTGACCGGGTCGAGGCCGGCCAACTGCTGCTGGAACTCGACCCACGTCGTCAGGACGCTCGCATCGCCCAGGCCCGCGGAGAAGTGGACCAGGCTGCCGCGCGACTGGCCGAGCTGAGCAACGGCGCGCGCAGCGAGACCATCGACTCCGCCCGCGCCACCCTGGCGCGCAATCGGGCCGAGCAGGTCGACAGCGAACGCAACTTCACCCGTATCGCCGAGCTGCACCGACGCAAGATGGTCGCCGTGGCCGAACTCGACCGCGCCCGCGCCGCTCGCGACCAGGCCAGCGCCGCCACCCGGAGTGCCGAGGCACAACTGCGCGAGCTGACCAACGGTACCCGCCCTGAGCAGTTGGAGCAGGCCGGCGCCGCCCTGGATGCCGCCCGTGGCAATCTGGCCCAGCTTGAGGTTGGCCGGGAACACCTGAGCCTGCGGGCGCCCCGCGCGGGCCTGGTCGACTCGCTGCCGTTCAGAGTCGGCGACCAACCGCCGGCCGGCGCAGAACTGGTCAGCCTGCTGGTTGGCGAGGCGCCTTATGCACGGGTGTTCATCCCTGCCAGTATCCGCTCCCAGGTGCAGGTAGGCGATGCCATGCACATCCATGTAGAAGGCATCGAAGCCCCCTTCACCGCCAAGGTGCGCAGTATCCGCAGCGAGGCCAGCTTCACCCCCTACTACGCCCTCACCGGCGACGATGCCAGCCGCCTGATGTACCGCGCGGAGCTGGTCCTCGAAGGTGAAGCCGCACGCCAGCTGCCAGCCGGCCTGCCGCTGCACGCGGAGCGCATCGACCATGAACGCCGATGACCTGGTGATCCGCGCGCGCGGCCTGACCAAGCGCTTCGGCAAGCTCACCGCGGTCGATCATCTTGATCTCTCGATACCCTGCGCCGAGGTATTCGGCTTCCTCGGCCCCAACGGCTGCGGCAAATCCACCACCATCCGTATGCTCTGCGGCCTGTTGCAACCCAGCGAGGGCCAAGTGGAAGTGCTTGGCTGCCAGATCCCCCGCGACGCCGAGGAGCTGAAGAAGCGCATCGGCTACATGACCCAGAAGTTCTCGCTCTACGAGGACCTGACGGTGCAGGAAAACCTGGAATTCCTCGCCGCCGTGCAGGGCATCGGCCGCCGCGAAACCCGCGAGCGCATCGACGAGCTGCTGGAACGCTACTGGCTGGCCGACCGCCGCAAGCAGATGGCCGGCACCATGAGCGGTGGCCAGAAGCAGCGCCTAGCCCTGGCCGGCGCCGTGCTGCACAAACCCGACCTGCTGCTGCTCGATGAACCGACCAGCGCCGTCGACCCGCAGTCGCGCCGCGAATTCTGGGATTCGTTGTTCGAGCTGGCCGAAGCCGGCACCACCTTGCTCGTGTCCACCCACTACATGGACGAGGCCGAGCGCTGTACCCGCCTGGGGATTCTCGACGCCGGCCGCCTGGTGGCCGACGGCAGCCCGCGCGAACTGATGGATGCCCTGCCCGGCCACCCGCTATTGATCGAATGCGCCCAACCTCGCGAAGCCCAGCGCGCCCTGCAAAATCACCACGAGGTGCTGGCCATGGCGCAGATCGGCGCCACCCTGCGTGTGCTCTGCGAGGGCAATGGCGCCCGCGACGATATAGCCGCCACCCTGCAGCGCGCCGGTATCGACGCCCAATTGCGCGACGGCGAGGCCAACCTGGAAGACGTATTCGTCGCCGTCACCCGCAAGCCGCTGGAGGCCACGTCATGAACCTGCGCCGCATGGGTGCCATTGTCCTCAAGGAGCTGCGCCAGCTGCGTCGCGACAAACTGACCTTCGTCATGATCGCCGGCGTGCCGCTGCTGGAACTGGTGCTATTCGGCTACGCCATCAACATGGACGTGCGCGGCATCGAGGCCGCGGTGCTGGACCAGGCCAACACCGCGCAGTCGCGCGAGGCAGTGGCAGAGATCACCTCCAGCCAGGTGATCGAGGTGAAGTACCGGCTGAACAACCCGCAGGAGATCGATCGCCTGCTGCGTGAGGGGCGTATCAGCGCCGCGCTGGTGGTACCTGCCGACTTCGAGGCACGCCTGCAGCGCCGGGACCGTCCGCCGCTGCAACTGGTGGTCGATGGCTCCGACCAAAGCGTGCAGGCCTCGGCGCGTCAGTTGGCGGCCTATCCGCTACCCGGCTGGGGATCTGCCCAGGGCGTGGAGGTGGTGAACTTCTACAACCCGGAGCGGCTGGCGCCACTGAACACGGTGCCCGGCCTGCTGGGAGTGATACTGACGATGACCATGGTGCTGTTCACTGCCGTGGCGCTGGTTCGCGAGCGCGAACACGGCAACCTTGAGCTGCTGATCGCCACCCCGGTGTCGCCCTGGGAGCTGACCATCGGCAAGGTGCTGCCCTTCATCGGCATCGGCCTGATCCAGGTCACGGTGATTCTGGTAGTCGGCCACTGGCTGTTCGAAGTGCCGGTGCGCGGTTCGATCCTCGAACTCTACGGTGCCTCGTTGTTGTTCATCATCGCCAGCCTGGCGCTCGGGGTATGGCTGTCGACATTGGCCACCACGCAGTTCCAGGCCATGCAGATGGCCTTCTTCACCTTCCTGCCGCAGATCCTGTTGTCCGGGTTCATGTTCCCCTTCGCCGGTATGCCCAAGGTGGCCCAATGGATCGCCGAGCTGATGCCGCTGACGCACTACCTGCGTCTGTCACGCGGCATCATGCTGCGCGAGGCGGGATTGCTTGAACTGTGGTCGGAGATGCTGATCCTAATTGTGTTCTGTGCGGCGCTGCTGGGCCTGGCCGTGTCGCGCATCCACAAGCGCCTGGACTGAGGGACAAGTTTTAGCGGATGTGTCGTCGTCACACCACGGCCATCCATACGCACTATGCTCGGCCCAGGTAAAGACGGCGAGGCATGCCATGCGACGACGCTTCTCCCCCCTCCCCCTGCTCGTGCTGCTGGCCGGCCTCACCCTGCTGACCGCCTGCAGCCGCCTCGACCTCGCCTACCGCAACCTCGACTGGCTGCTGACCTGGCGCATCGACAGCTACCTCGACCTCAACTCGGAACAGAAGGCCTGGCTCAAACCGCGCCTGAACCAGCACCTGGCCTGGCACTGCAGCACTCAGCTGCCGCAGCTGGCCAGCTGGCTGGACCAGGATCGCGCCAATCTGGCAGCCGGCCAGCTGGACGCGCCACACCTCAAGGCACGTTTCCTCGACCTGCGCGACGCGCTCGGCGAGGTCTCCGCTGAGATCAGTCCGACCGCCGCCGGCCTGCTGCAACAGCTCAGCCCGCTGCAGGTCCAGCAGCTGCGTCAGTCGATGGCCAAGGAGAACGAGAAGCTGCGGCGGGAGTTCGTCGAGCCGCCTCTTGCCGAACAGATCAGCAAGCGCAGCGAAACCACCGAGGAACGCCTGGAACCCTGGTTCGGCATACTGGACGCACAGCAGAAGGCCCTAGTGCGCAGTTGGGCTGAACAGCGCGGCGAGCAGAACCGTCTGTGGCTGGACAGCCGCGAACGCTGGCAGGCGGCACTCCTTCAGGAGCTGGATGCGCGGCGCAGCGCTGACTTTCCCCAGCGCATCGAGGCACTGCTGCGTGAACGACAGGACTACTGGAGCGAGGACTATCGACGTTCATTCACGGACGGCGAACGCAGCCTGGCGGAGCTTCTCGACCAGCTCATCGCCACCTCCAGCCCTGCCCAGCGCCAACAACTCAGCGAACGTCTTGACGCACTGCGCGAGGATATCGCCAAGCTGACCTGCACTAGCCCTGCAGCGGAGGCAGTTGCCAGTCGATCGGAGTGAGTCCGCACTGCTCCAGATACTTGTTGGCCCGACTGAAATGGCCGTTGCCGAGGAAGCCGCGATAGGCCGACAGCGGCGACGGGTGTGCAGACTTCAGCACCAGGTGGCGGGTGGTATCGATCAGCTTCTGCTTGCTCTGCGCGTGTGCCCCCCAAAGCAGGAACACTAAGTTACCCGGTCGCGCATTGACCGCCTCGATCACCCTGTCGGTGAATGGCTGCCAGCCCTTGTCGGCATGCGAGCCAGCGCTGGCCTGCTGCACGGTCAGCGAGGTGTTGAGCAGCAACACGCCCTGCTCCGCCCAGCTCTGCAGGTAGCCGTGATCAGGGATGTCGATGTTCAGGTCGCGCTTCAACTCCTTGAAGATGTTCTGCAGCGAGGGCGGCGCCGGCACACCCGGCTGCACCGAGAAGCACAGGCCGTGAGCCTGGCCGGGGCCGTGGTACGGGTCCTGGCCGATGATCACCACCTTGACCTGGTCCAGCGGCGTGGAATTGAGCGCGTTGAAGATCATCGGTCCCGGCGGGTAGATCACTTTGCCTGCAGCCTTCTCGGCACGCAGGAAATCCCCCAGGGCCAGCATGTAGGGCTTGTCGAACTCCTCACGCAGGACTTCCTTCCAGCCCGGTTCGAGTTTGATGCGGTCGTCGGCGCTCATGCGGCTTTCCTGCTGTAAAACGAAAACGGCACGCTAGGGAAGGCACTGGGTCAAGTCAAGGCTGATGCCGCGCCATCACGCCGCTGGATGCACGTGGCTCACCGGCGAAATCCGTCCAAGACTGCAGGCTCCAATACCCGTGAGGAGCATTGAGCCATGAGCACCACAGGAACCGAAACCGGCATCAGCCGCGAGCGACTGGAGCAGGCGCTGCAACACTCCACCTTCGCCCAGTTGCTGGGCGCCGAACTGCTCGACTTCGAGCCGGGCAGGGTCAGCCTGCAGGTCGCCAGCCGTCCCGACCTGTGCCAGCACCACGGCTATATGCACGGCGCGGTGGTCGGCTTCATGGTCGATAGCGGGTGCGCCTGGGCCGCAGCCTCGATGGTAGGCGACGTGGTCACCAGCGAGTACAAGCTCAACCTGCTCGCGCCGGCCATCGGCGAGCGGCTGGTGTGTCGTAGCGAGGTGCTCAAGGCCGGTCAGCGCCAGGCGGTCTGCCGAGCGGACGTGTTCGCCGTGAAGGACGGAGCGGAGAAGCTGGTTGCCACGGGGCTGGCCACCATCTCCCGGGTATGAGCATGCAGTCCGTCCGATCACCTTGGCGTGGCACGGATGCCCACTAGGCTTGTGGATGGGAAAACGGACGGAGATAACCGAATGGACGCCCATCCAGATGGCCTTAAATTCTCGCTCTATTTCAACTTCCTCAAGGGCAACGCCAAGGTGCCGCAGATGCCCGAGACATCGCTGCGCCTGCGCGAGCTGCTAGCCTCCGAGCACGCCTCGCTGGAGCAGGTGACACGCCTGCTCCACAGTAACCCGCCACTGGCCGCCTACCTGCTGCAGTTTGCCGAGAGCCCATTGCTGCGCGGCAGCAGACCGGGCATTAACCTGCAGGAAGTGATATCGCGACTGGGTCTGAAGCACCTGAACAACCTGGTGCTGACCTTCACCATTCACCACATGCTTTCGCAGACCGACCCGGTTCTGCTCAAGGTATTTCGCACCCGCTGGAACGCCTCGCTGCTGTGCGCGTCATACTGCGCCTGCCTGTCCCAGCAACTGACCCGCCTGCCGCTGGAAGACGCGATGCTCGCCGGCCTGGTTCAGGACATCGGCAGCCTGCCGGTGATAGATGAGGTGGAGAACTGGTCCGGCAAGGTGCCGACGGAAGTGGAGCTGATGGCACTGTGCGACGAGCTGTCGGCAAACGTTGGGGTGATAGTGCTGACCAGCTGGAACCTACCGCAGCCGTTCATCGAATGCGCCCGACTACGCGGGCAATGGGAGCGTGAACATGCGGTCCCCGCCGACCTGATCGATGTGGTTCAGGTTGCCCGTTGCCTCGCCGCAGGAGCCGACAGCGACCTGGTCCGACTGCCGGCCTGGCAGCAACTGGTGGGTCAACGCACAGGCGAATTCACTCCCGCTCAACTGCGCGGCACCATCGACGAACCCGTCCGTTTCTGGTTCAAGCTGCTCGGCGGCAAGGGCGCCTGAGAACCTGTTCAACGACTCGCGCACCAAAAAACAAGGCCTTGGCGGCCCCACAAAAAGCAGCTGGGGAAGCTAAATATCGAGCGGTAGTAACATCAACGCAGTTTTTCCGGCACGCAGCAGCCTTGAACGGGCGCTCAGCTCTACGCCGCCTCTGGCGACTGGTGCTCACGGCAAATCAGCTGCGCATCCGGTGGTGCCAGCGCCTCCTGCGTCAAGCCGCAGAACGGCTGGCCATCGCGCTGCTGATGGAAGCGGCAGGTATGGCACAGGCCGAAGCTCGGCACCTGCTCGCCCTGCTGGATCTGCCGCAGCAGCATGCCCAACAGCCGCTCCAGCTCATCCGCCTGCCCACCCATGCGCGCCAGCGCCTGACCGAGGAACTCCGGCGGCACCACTGCCGCCACCAGCTCGCGGGCCGGCGCGGTCAGCTCCAGGTGCACGCTGCGCCGGTCGCGCGGGTCCTGGCTCTTCTCGATCAGGCCCTTGGCCTCCAGCGCCTTGAGCGACTGCGACACCGTGCCCTTGGTCAGCCCCAGGTACTCGGTCACCGCCAGCGGCGTGTTCGAGTAGCGGTTGCAGCGCGCCAGGTAGATCAATGCGCTGACCTGGATCGGCTGCAGCTCCGCCAGCAGCGGGTGCTGACGGTTCCACATGCGCATCAGGCTGGTCAGCCGCTCGAGCAGATCGAAGAAGGTTGTGCCGGTCATATATCACTCCTGTCGAAACATAGTATCGATTAAAAACCATATTGACAAAGAGTGGAACGAGAGTAGCCTTCACATCAGTATCGAATCGATACCAAATTAATCTGAAGGAGACTCGAAATGACCAACGCACGCTTCTACCACGCCGGCTGCCCCGTTTGCGTCTCGGCTGAACAGACCCTGCTCAACCTGCTGGACCCACAAGTGAAGGTCGAGGTCGTCCACCTCGGCGATCAGAAACAGCGCGTCGCCGAGGCCGAGCAGGCAGGCGTCAAATCGGTGCCCGCACTGGTGGTCGATGGCCAGGTGCTGCACCTGAACTTCGGCGCCTCCATCGACGACCTGAAATAAGGAGCCAGCCATGAAAGCCCCCTTCGCTCTCGCGCTCACCGCGCTCCTCGCCAGTCAGGCCTGGGCCCATGGCCCGGGCGGCATCCACAGCGAGAAGACCGCCAAGGTCGACGCCGCCTTCGACCTGGTACACACCCGCGTGTTCAAGGACGGCAGCGACTTGGTGTTCGAGCAACTGGTCGACGGCAAGGCCGGTAGCCGCGTGCCCACCGCCAAGGGCAGCTTCGCCGCCGCCGAGGTGTACAGCTACGTCTGGCCGACCAGCCTGGACGCCGGCAGCGTCGGCTTCGAACAGGGCTCGGGCATCCTAGCCCTGGCGCTGACCTCGCACCCGGACTTCGACGACACCCCGCAGCTCGACGAGAACGGCGACGGCAAGCAGGACAACGACGGTGGCCTGTGGCACTCGCACTGGGTGGTGCTGACCAAGGATACGAGCTGCGGCCCGTCCGGCCTCAAGGTGCGCGACATCCCCGAGGGCGCCAAACCCAAGCTGCCAGCCACCTGGCCCGGTGCGCCGATCTACATCGACTCGCCCGGCTATGACCTGAGCGTGCAGGACGATGCCGCGCGCATTCGCGTGCCGCTGGCCGCCGTCGGCTTCCCGCAGAGCTTCAACTACGACGGCGTGACCGCCGCCCTGCAGGTCAACGCTGACCTGCACAATCCGCTGCTGTGCGTTTCCAGCGTGTGGGACGTGGCTTCCGGCGACCTGTCGCTGCCGGCCACCTGGAAAGAGGAGAAGTGACATGAACGTGAAAGTGTTCGACACCCATGTGCGCACGGTCGACGGTGGTTACCTACACTTCGACGTGCTCATCGAAGGCAACGACCAGGCGCTCGCCACCCGCTACGCCCGCGAATGGCTCGCCAGCCGCGGCGTGGAGGATGCGGACGTATCGCAGAGCCGCTGCCAGTTCTGCCACAGCGAGCCGGCCCACCCCGAGGTGGCCGCGGCCATCGCCCAGCAGGGCTACTTCATCATCCCGCTACAGGGTTGCTAAGGAGACAAGGTCATGAACGCGTATCAGCCCCTGAACTGCGATCTGCACGACTTTCTGGAGATCGCTTGCATGCACGGCTACCGCCTGCAGGTTGAACTGGTCGAGGGTCCGAGCTTCGTGGCCAGGGCGCTGGATACGCGCACGGCCCCGAGCAAGGAGGAATTCCTCGTGCTGCAGACCGACGAAGGCAAGCAGGAGGTGCGTCTCGACCAACTGCTGGCCATCACCCCGCTCGACCCCGGCGCCAGTTTCGGCCGGGTGGAGCTGGCGGGGATGATCTGCTCGATCTGACCCCTCGCGAAAACCATGCAGCTTGCGGTACGGGCCACAGGCTGCATGAGCCGGGGGTATTTGCTAGCATCGCGCTCCCTCCCCCATTCTGCCGTGCACCATGTCGCTGTCCGTCAATGCCGTGCGCTTCGCTTTGCTCACTCGTTTCCTCAAGGGACAAGCCAAGGTCCCTCAGATGCCGGAAGCCGCGTTACGCATCCGCCGCCTGCTGGAAGACCCACGCACCTCGCTGGAGCAGCTCGCGAGAGTGATCAACAGCGATCCGCCATTGGCTGCCTACCTCATGCAGTTCGCCGAAAGCCCGCTACTGCGCGGCGGACGACCATGCGTATCGATGCGCGATCTGCTCGCCCGCCTCGGAACCCGCCAGCTGAACGATCTGGTACTGGGATTCTCTCTGCGCCATCTCTTCTCCAGCCCGGAGAGTGCGCTGCAGAAAGCCTTCACCCTGCGCTGGCGGCGTGCCCGCGAGCGAGCGGCGTATTGCGCGGCACTGGCGCAGCGCAGTGGCCTGATGCTCGACGAGGCAATGCTGGCAGGTCTCCTGCAGGACATCGGCAGCCTTCCGCTGCTGGCCGAAATCGAGCACTGGCCCGACTTTCCGCGGGAAGTCGCGACGCTGGACGAATTGTGCGAAGAGTTGTCCGGCGACATAGGCGCGCTGGTGCTGACACGCTGGCAGCTCCCCACGGCGATAATTGATTGCGCACGCCAGCGGGGCAAATGGCAACGCGAACACTCCGGGTCCGCCGACCTGGCAGACCTGGTGCTGGTCGCCAGTGCCTTGCAGGCAGCGGAGAGTGATCTCCCGGAAATACTCCCGGCTCAGTTGCAACTGGGGCTGGACATGCCACTCACGGCACTTCGTGACGAGCTGCGCCAGGAACTGCAGCTGTGGCTGCGGCTTCTCGCCTGATCACCCCTGGTGCAACGCCCGGTAGTGACTGGGCGCCATGCCCACCACCTTGCGGAACAGTCGCGAGAAATAATAGGGATCGTCATAGCCCAGCTGCTCGGCGATCTGCCGTACATCCAGCGTTCCCTGGTCGAGCAGGCGGCAGGCCTGGGCCATCTTCAGCTGGATGAAGTCCTGAATCGGTGCGTGGCCGGTCAGCGAGCGGTAGGTCTTGGCGAAGTGGAAGCGCGACAGCTTGAACTGCGCTGCCAGGTCATCAAGCTGGAGGCTGCCGTGCAGGTGGCTACGCATCACGGCCCGTACCGCCTCCACATCCAGAACTCGACCTGACTTCAGTGTCGCCCGCGCCGGCAGCACGGCCAGGGAGCTGAGCAGCGCCTGCAGCTGGTGCGCGGCGTGGATGAAGTGTGCCGGATTCAGACCCTGGCGGTGCACACCGAGCAGCGCCTCGAAGTCCGCCAGCAGGCGGGGCTGCACACCGATGCGGCGTACACCGGGCTTGCCCAACAGGCGCAGGAAGTCATCGCACAGACCGCCGTCGAAATGCACCCAGTGAATGGTCCAGGGTCTCGCCGGGTCGGCGCCATAGGTATGCGGGCGCCCCTTGGGCAACAGCAGCAGATCGCCGCCGCCAACTTCCAATCGTCCATCCCCTGTATCCAGCCATCCGCGTCCGGCACGGCAGTAGATCAGCAGGTGATCGTCAGGCTGGGGACGCTGCATGCGGTGTCCAGCGGCGTCCGGATAGAAGCCCAAGGCCAGCGGATAGCAACCGGACGAGAGTGGATGGCGGGCCAGCACGCGGCGCAGTCTCGGCGGCACGATAAAGCGCAGACCATTGGCCGGCAGCGGCCAGTTGGAGGTTTCGACCGAGGCGCTCATGGCACTCTCTTTCTTGTTTGAATACCAAGATCGTCCATCCCTTGAGCAAGATCGTCAATCCACAGCCGCGCCCCGGGCGGCTATAAAAGCCCCACAAGAACAATTCAGGAGGCCCACGATGCCCCAGGTGATCCCGCAGCTGATCGACGGCCAATGGCAAGCCAGCCACGCCCGCGAACTGATCGAAGTGACCGACCCGGCCACCCAGGAAGTCCTGGCCCTGGCGCCCAAGGCCACCCATGAGGAGATCGAGGCGGCCATCACCGGCGCCAAGAAGGCCTTCCTCGGCTGGCGCGAGGTACCGGTGCCGGAACGCGCGCGACTGATGCTGCGCTACCAGCACCTGCTCAAGGAGCACCACGACGAGCTGGCCGAGATTCTTGCCGCCGAGACCGGCAAGACCTTCGCCGACGCCAAGGGCGACGTCTGGCGTGGCATCGAGGTGGCCGAGCATGCGGCCAACATCTGCAGCCTGATGATGGGCGAGACGGTGGAGAACGTCGCCCGCGAGATCGACACCGCCAGCTGGATCCAGCCACTCGGCGTGTGCGTCGGCATCACCCCGTTCAACTTCCCGGCAATGATCCCTCTGTGGATGTTCCCGTTGGCCATCGCCTGCGGCAACACCTTCATCCTCAAGCCCTCCGAGCAGGACCCACTGACGCCCAATCGCCTGGCCGAGCTGTTCGTCGAGGCCGGCGCACCGGCAGGCGTGCTGCAGGTGCTGCACGGCGGCCGCGAGGTGGTCGACGCCCTGCTCACCCACGAGGACATCCGCGCCATCTCCTTCGTCGGCTCGGTGCCGGTGGGCCAGCATATCTACCGCACCGGTACCCAGCACCTGAAGCGCGTGCAGGCCTTCGCCGGCGCCAAGAACCATATGGTGATCATGCCCGACGCGCCGAAGGACCAGGTGCTCAGCAACCTGCTCGGCGCCAGCTGCGGCGCCGCTGGGCAGCGCTGCATGGCGATCAGCGTGGCGGTGTTCGTCGGCGAGTCGAAGCAGTGGATCGACGAACTGGCCGCACAGATGGCCGAGCTCAAGCCAGGCCACTGGAAGGACCCGAGCTCCGCCTATGGCCCGCTGATCAGCCAGCAGGCCAAGCAGCGCGTGCAGAAGCTGATTGCCGAGGGCAAGGCGGAAGGCGCCGAGTGCCTGCTCGACGGCTCGCAGTGCGAGGTGGCCGGCTACCCCAACGGCAACTGGCTGGGCCCGACCCTGTTCCGCGGCGTGACCACCCGCATGAGCCTGTACCGCGAGGAGATCTTCGGCCCGGTGCTGGTGTGCATGGAGGTCGACACCCTGGAGCAGGCCATCGAGCTGGTCAACGCCAGCCCCTACGGCAACGGCACCAGCATCTTCACCCGCTCCGGCGGCGCCGCTCGCCACTATCAACATGCAGTGGAGGTCGGCCAGGTAGGCATCAATGTGCCGATCCCGGTGCCGCTGCCGTTCTTCTCCTTCACCGGCTGGAAGGGTTCGTTCTATGGCGACCTGCACGCCTATGGCAAGCAGGCGGTGCGCTTCTACACCGAGACCAAGACCGTCACCAGTCGCTGGTTCGACGATGCGGCCGTGACGGGCGGAACCCCGGTCGGCCCCAACATGACGATACAACTCAAGTAAGCGTTGACGTACCGCAACACGGTGCCACTACGACGAAAAGACAATGCCTCCGCGTTCGCCAGAGCTGCACAGTCAGCCCTGGCACAACAAGAACAAGGAGCCGACACCATGAAACGACTGACTGCCTGCCTGGCCCTCTGGGCCGGAATCACCGCCGCCGTACAGGCTGCCGAGCCGATTACCCTCGGCCTCAGCTACCCACGTACCGGCAGCTACAAGGAAGAAGGACTGGCACAGATGCGCGGAGCCCTGCTGGCCATCGACGAACTGAACGCCAAGGGCGGTGTACTGGGCCGACAGTTGCGGCTGTCCAGCCTGGACGACGCCTCTCGCCCCGAAAAGGCGGCGCGCAACGTCGACAAGCTGGCCGGCGAAGGTGCTTCCATGCTCTTCGGCGGCGCCTCCAGCGCGGCGGCCATCGCCGCGGGCAAGCGCGCCCAGGAGAAGGGTCTGCTGTATTTCGGCACCCTCACCTACTCCAACGACACCACGGGCAAGGACGGCCACCGCTACCTCTTCCGCGAGTGCAACAACGCCTGGATGAGCGCCCGCGTGCTCGGCCAGTACCTGGCCAAGAATCTGCCGAACAAGCGCTACTTCTATGTCACTGCCGATTACACCTGGGGCAACACTACCGAGAGCTCGCTGCGCGAGACCACCGGCACCCAGGATAGTGCGCGCAACCCGGGTCTCAAGGTGCCCTTCCCCGGCGCCCGTATCGCCGACTACCAGAACGCTCTGACCCAGGCCGCCCAGAGCAGCCCAGATGTGCTGGTCCTGGTGCTCTTCGGCGAGGATCTGGTACGTGCCATGCGCGTGGCCGAAGACCTGGGGCTGACCCGCAAGGTGCAGATCGTCGCCCCGAACCTGACCCAGGGCATCGTCGAACAGGCCGGCCCAGGGCTGATGGAAGGCGTGCTCGGCACCGAGCCCTGGACCTGGCGCGTACCAGAGCTGGAAGGCTCCCAGGCTGGCCAGGACTTCGTGCGCAACTTCACCGAGCGCTACGAGGTCTACCCCTCCAGCGCCGCCGCGTCGGCCTACAGCATCGTCCAGCAGTGGGCCGACGCCGCCGGCCGTGCCAAGAGCCTGGACAGCGAGGCGCTGATCAAGGCACTGGAGGGGCATCGCTACAGCCTGCTCAAAGGCCCCCAGCAATGGCGCGCCTTCGACCACCAGAACGTGCAGACGGTGTACGCGGTGCGGGTCAAGACACGCGCTGAAGTGATGTCCTCGCCGCTGCACCAGGATTACTTCGAGATCGTCCACCGTCTGGACGGAGAACAGGCCGCCCCCAGCCTCGCCGAATGGCAGGCCGAACGGCGTGCCGCCGGCCAGCCCGTTACCCTACAGTGAGAACCTATGGACCTTGAGCTGAGCGAAGAACAACGTCTGCTGGTCGACAGCGCCCGCGCCTTTGCCGCGCGGGAACTGTTTCCCCACGCGGCCGACTGGGACCGCGAACACCACTTCCCGGTCGACGTCATCCGCCGCGCTGCCGAACAGGGCTACCTGGCCCTGTACATCCGCGAGGAGGATGGCGGGCTGGGCTTGTCGCGACTGACCAGCTCGCTGATCTTCGAACAGCTCTCCGCTGGCTGTGTGGCCACCACGGCCTACCTCACCATCCACAACATGGCGTCCTGGATGGTTGCCTCGTTCGCCGACCAGGCGCTGAAGGACGCCTGGCTGCCCAGACTGACCAGCGGCGAACTGCTGGCCTCCTATTGCCTGACCGAGCCCGATGCCGGCTCCGACGCCGCCCACCTGCGCACCCGTGCCCGGCGAGACGGCGACGAATACGTGCTGGACGGCAGCAAGTGCTTCATCTCCGGGGCAGGCAGTACCGATGTATTGATCGTCATGGCGCGCACCGGCGAGGACGGCGCCAAGGGCATCTCCTGCTTCCTGGTACCAGGCGATGCAGTCGGCGTGAAATACGGGCGCAACGAGGAGAAGATGGGCTGGAAGGCGCAACCGACCCGCACCATCACCTTCGAAGGAGTACGCATCCCGGCCGGCAACCGCATCGGTCCCGAGGGACAGGGGTTCACCTATGCCATGAAGGGCCTGGACGGCGGGCGCATCAACATCGCCAGTTGCTCGCTCGGCGTGGCCCAGGCGGCGCTGGAGCAGAGCCTGCGCTACGTGGAGGAACGCAAGCAGTTCGGCAAGGCACTGGCCGAGTTCCAGGCCCTGCAGTTCAAGTTGGCCGATATGCTCACGGACCTGACCGCCAGCCGGCAAATGGTGCGCCTGGCGGCCCACCGGCTGGACACTGGCCACGGTGAGGCCAGCCTGTATTGCGCGATGGCCAAACGTTTCGCCACCGACCACTGCTTCACTGTGTGCAACGAGGCTCTGCAGCTGCACGGCGGCTATGGCTACCTCAACGACTATCCACTGGAGCGCTGGGTGCGCGACAGCCGTGTGCACCAGATTCTGGAGGGTACCAACGAGATCATGCGGGTGATCATCGCCCGTCGCCTGCTGGACCAGGGCGGCATGCTGGATCGCCTGCTGTAGCTTCTGCTGGGAGTCCTCTCTCCTGCAGGGAGAGGGTTGGGGTGAGGGCCGGTATCGATCCAGAGCCTCTCACCCTACGCGGGCCGCCCCGCCCTCTCCCACGGGAAAGGGGAACACTATTACGAGGACCGTTATGACCACCGCCATCGAAGCCTACAACCCCGGCATGTTCGATCTGACCCACAAGCTCACCGTGGAGAAGCACGGCCACACCGCCCTGATCACCATCAACCACCCGCCGGCCAACACCTGGGACCGCGACTCGCTGATCGGCCTCAAGCAGATCGTCGAGCACCTCAACCGCGACGACGACATCTACGCCCTGGTGGTGACCGGCCAGGGCAGCAAGTTCTTCAGCGCCGGCGCCGACCTCAACCTGTTCGCCGACGGCGACAAGGCCCGCGCCCGCGAGATGGCACGACGCTTCGGCGAAGCCTTCGAGACCCTGCGCGACTTCCGTGGCGTGTCCATTGCCGCGATCAACGGCTACGCCATGGGTGGCGGTCTGGAATGCGCCCTGGCCTGCGACATCCGCATCGCCGAACGTCAGGCGCAGATGGCCCTGCCGGAAGCCACCGTCGGCCTGCTGCCCTGCGCTGGCGGCACGCAGAACCTACCCTGGCTGATCGGCGAAGGCTGGGCCAAGCGCATGATCCTCTGCGGCGAACGCATCGACGCCGAGACCGCCCTGCGCATTGGCCTGATCGAGCAGGTGGTGGACAGCGGCGAAGCCCGTGGCACCGCCCTGCTGCTGGCAGCCAAGGTGGCGCGGCAGAGCCCGGTGGCGGTGCGCACCATCAAGCCGCTGATCCAGGGCGCCCGTGAGCGCGGCCCGAACAGCTGGCTCTCCGAGGAGCGCGAGCGCTTCGTCGACCTGTTCGATGCCGACGACACCCGCGAAGGCGTCAACGCCTTCCTCGAGAAACGCGACGCCCAGTGGCGCAACAAGTGACTTCCACCATGAACATGCATTTCGAAGAACGTCCCGCCCTGCATGGCTACCGCATCGGCATCGCCAGCCTGGACGCGGAGAAGAGCCTCAACGCCCTGACCCTGCCAATGATCGAGGCGCTGGATGCCAAGCTACGGCAGTGGGCCGAGGACGAGCACATCGCCTGCGTGCTGCTGCGCGGCAACGGACCCAAGGCCTTCTGCGCCGGCGGTGACGTGGTGCAGCTGGTACAGCAGTGCCGCGAGCATCCCGGTGAGGTGCCGCCGCTGGCGCGGCGCTTCTTCGCCGATGAATACCGCCTCGACCACCGCATCCACACCTACCCGAAACCGCTGCTGTGCTGGGCCCACGGCCACGTGCTGGGCGGCGGCATGGGCCTGATGCAGGGCGCAGCCATCCGCATCGTCACCCCGAGCAGTCGCCTGGGCATGCCGGAGATCAATATCGGTCTGTACCCGGATGTCGGCGGCAGCTGGTTCCTCGCCCGCCTGCCGGGCAAGCTCGGCCTGTTCCTTGGCCTCACCGCCGCCAGCATCAACGCCCGCGACGCCTTGGACCTGGACCTGGCCGACCGCTTCCTGCGTGACGATCAGCAGGACACGCTGATCGAGGGCCTGGTGCAGATGAACTGGCAACACCAGGCGCCGGAGCAGCTCAACAGCCTGCTGCGCGCTCTGGAGCACGAGGCCCGCCCGGACCTGCCACCGGCGCAGTGGCTGCCACGCCGCGAGCGCATCGACGCCCTGCTCGACCTGGCCGACCTGCCCGCCGCCTGGCACGCCCTCACCGCCCTGCACGGCGACGACGATCTGCCGCTGGCGCGCGCCGCCAAGACCCTGGCCGCCGGCTGCCCGCTGACTGCGCACCTGGTCTGGGAACAGATTCGCCGCGCCCGTCACCAATCGCTGGCCGAGGTGTTCCGCATGGAATACGCCATGAGCCTGAACTGCTGCCGCCACCCGGAATTCCCCGAGGGCGTGCGCGCCCGCCTGATCGACAAGGACCAGGCGCCGAAGTGGCACTGGCCCGACCCGGCGAGCATTCCACCGGCGGTGGTCGAGGCGCACTTCGCTCCGGTCTGGGAAGGCGACCACCCGCTGGCGGACCTCTAACCATCACCCTGAGGAGAACAACAACAATGACTCAGATCGCCTTTATCGGCCTCGGCCACATGGGCCTACCCATGGCCCGCAACCTGCTCAAGGCCGGGTTCGCCGTGACCGCTTTCGACCTGGTCGCCGAGGCTCTCGCCGCCTTCGCCGAGGACGGTGGCAAGACCGCCGCCAGCGCTGCCGAGGCGGTCAAGGGCGCGAGTGTGGTGGTCAGCATGCTGCCGGCCAGCCGCCATGTGGAAGGCCTGTACCTGGGTGACGGCGGCCTGCTGCAGCAGATTGCTCCCGGCAGCCTGGTGCTGGAATGCTCGACCATCGCCCCGGACTCGGCGCGCAAGGTTCACGCTGCCGCAGCGGCCAAGGGCATCGCCCTGCTCGACGCGCCGGTCTCTGGCGGCACCGCTGGCGCCGCAGCCGGCACCCTGACCTTTATGGTCGGCGGCAAGGCCGAGGACTTGGAGAAAGCCCGGCCGATCCTCGCCACCATGGGCAAGAACATCTTCCACGCCGGCCCCGATGGCGCCGGCCAGGTAGCCAAGGTGTGCAACAACCAACTGCTCGCCGTACACATGATCGGCACCGCCGAGGCCATGGCCCTGGGCGTGGCCAGCGGTCTCGATCCGGCGGTACTGGCCGAAATCATGCGGCAGAGTTCGGGCGGCAACTGGAGCCTGGAGAAGTACAATCCCTGGCCAGGGGTGATGGAGAATGCACCGGCGTCCAAAGGCTACTCGGGCGGCTTTATGGCCGAGCTGATGACCAAGGACCTTGGTCTGGCCCAGGAGGCCGCCCAGGCCACTGGCAGCAGTACGCCGATGGGCGCGCTGGCCTTGCAGATCTACCGCATGCTGCTCAAGCAGGGCGACGGCAAGCTGGACTTCTCCGCCGTGCAGAAGCTGTTCGTCGAATGAGTGATTTGGAGCGTGGCGGCCAACCCGCCACGCTCCATGCGCCTCAACGCAGACGGACGATCTGCCCCTGCTGTGGCGGCAGGCGGCCATGCACCAGGCCGGAGATGATCTCCGCTGCCGCCTCATAACCCTCGCTGCGCACCACCTCGACCAGCTGCGTGCCGCTGGCCTCGACCCGCCGATAGAACTTCACCATGCCCTCGCCGACATAGCGCGAGACGCCGCCCGAACCCCAGTCGACATTGCGTTTGCGCATCTGGATCGGCGCGAAGAACATCTTCGGCTCCGGCCCGCTGGCGGCCTTGTACTCGGCCTCCTCGGTGTTCTGCGCCGAGCCGGCCACGCAGCTGTAGGCCAGCTGGTCGGCGAAGTGTGCATGCACGCGGTCGCGCAGGGCCAGGTCGCTGGAGAAGTCGACGTAGACGGTCGGCACGCTGGCATCGAGCGACTCCAGGTTCTGGTAAGCCAGGGCGCTGTCATAGCAGCCGAGCTGCTCGACGAAGGCAATGTTGCCGCGCGAGGTCAGGCCGATGCATTCGATGTCGTACTCCTCCAGGCAGAACAGCGTGCAGTAGGCAGTCTTGCTCGACGCGCTGGAGAACAGCAGGCGCTGGGCGCCGAAGAAATCGTTGTCGAGCAGGAAGTCGGCGAGCATCGCCGAGGTCAGGTACAGCGGCTTGAGCAGCGCCTGCAGGTCCTCGTGTTCGGGGCTGTAGTAAGGATCGGCCGCGCACAGCGCGTACTGGTTGTAGGGCGTCGGCAGTTCGGCGCGATGCGCATCCAGCGCGCGGAAGCCACGTGGCGAGGCCTCGGCCTTGACCCGCGTGTAGCTGGCGATCGGGTAATAGCCGTAGTAGCGCGCGCCAACCTCGATGTCCTCGACCGCCGAGGCCACCACATCGGCGAAGCCCCATACCGGCATGTGTCCCCACTCGGCCGTGCCGGTCGGGTAGAAGTCCCAGTAGCGCATCGAGTCGCCGAAGGCGGCGTAGGTGATGTTGTTGGTGGTCAGGGCGAAATGATCGGGCCTGAGGACGATCTCGCCGGGCGCCACGCTCAGGTCGAAGTCGAAGCTGTCGATACGGCTCTGGTCGAGCGCGCCCTTGCGGGTGAGCAGGCGCGTGGCCTTGACGAGTTGGGTCATTTGCGGGTCCTCTGGCAGGCGACTGATGATGAACCGACAGGGTAGAGGGCGATGGACAGGAAGGGGTTCGGAAACCGTGCAGCGGTCAGCGCGCCAGGGCAAAAGCTCAGAACCAAGCCGCTCAAGCGCCCACAGCAGGCCCGCGCGCAGTTCACCGTGGAGGCCATCTACCAGGCTTTCGTTCGGATTTGGCAGCGCGATGGCTGGGAGGCCGTGACCACCCGCGCGGTGGCGCTGGAGTCGGGCTTCGCCGTGGGCACCCTGTACGAATACTTCCCCAGCAAACAGGCGCTGCTCTCCGGCTACGTGCGCCACAGCATCGAGCAATTACTACGCAGCATCGATGAACAGGTGATCGCGCCGCCGCTGGACTGGCGCAGCCGCGTCAGCCTGCTGCTACGCCTGAGCTGCAGCCCGGCCGAGCCCATCAGCCAGCTATTCACCTTCGAGGTCGCCCAGCTGGAAGCGCAGATCGCCGAGCCACGGCATCACCAGCGGGCCTACGAGGAGCTGCTCGGCAAGTGGCAACAGGTGTTCGCCAACTGCCGCGACCTGCCCCACCCCGCCTCGGCGGCTACCGTCGAGGCGCTGTTTCTGATGGTCTGGGGTGGCCGCCGCTACGCGGCCCTAGGGCAACTCGACGAGGCGCGCCTGCGCCGCTGGCTGGGTGAGACGGAGCGCCTGGTGCTAGGTGCACTCGAGAACATCTAGCGCTCGCGCAATGCCTCCCCCTTGGCGCGGATGATCGGCTTGAGCAGATAGCTGAGCACACTCTTCTGTCCGGTGATGATATCCACGGACGCCACCATGCCCGGGATGATCAGCAACGGGCTCTGCTCGCTGCCCAGGTGGCTCTTCTCGGTGCGCAGCTGGATCAGGTAGAAGCTGTTGCCCTCCTCGTCGGTGATGGTGTCCGCACCGATCTGTTCGAGGTTGGCCGCCAGGCCGCCATAGATGGTGTAGTCATACGCGGTGAACTTGACCATGGCCTTCTGGCCGGGATGCAGGAAGGCGATGTCCTGCGGACGGATACGCGCCTCCACCAGTAATGTGTCGTCCAGCGGCACGATCTCGACCAGGTCGCTGCCCGGCTGTATGACTCCACCGATGGTGTTGACCAGCAGCTGCTTGACAATGCCACGTACCGGCGAGGTAACCAGCGTGCGGTTGACCCGGTCCTCCAACGCCTTGCCACTCGCCTGGACCTTGCTGAGGTCGGTGCGCGCCTCGTTGAGCCGGGTCAGCGCCTCGCTGCGGAAACGTCCGCGGGTTTCGTCGATCTTGCGCTCCACTTCCTTGATCGCCGAGCCAGCCCGGGGAATGGCCAGCGAAGTAGCGTCCAGTTGCCCGCGATTCTCCACCTCCGCACGGCGCAGCCGCAGCAGCTCGACCTGGGAGATGGCCCCCTTGGCCACCAGCGGCTCGGACATGTCGATCTCCTGCCGCAGCAGAGCGAGGCCACGCTGGTATTGATCGCGCTTGGAGACCAGCTCGCGCAGCTCCTGCTGGCGCTGAGCCAGCTGCTCCTCGAGGCCGGCCACCTCATCCTGCAACTGCTGGCGGCGGCTCTGGTACAGCGCCTGCTCGCTGGCAGCCAGACCCGGAGCGGCTTCCATTGCCGTTGCCGGCAGCTCCAGGGCACGGTCCTCGACCTCTGCGGACAACCGCTCCACCCGCAGCAGCAGCGCCAGACGATCCGCCTCGGTCTCGCCGACATTGGAGGCAAAGCGGGTATCGTCCAGCCGCAGCAGCGGCGCACCGACTTCGACCACCTGCCCCTCGCGCACGAACAACTCGGCGACTATCCCACCCTCCAGGTTCTGGATCTTCTGCAGCTTGGAGGATGGAATCGCCTTGCCGTCGCCACGGGTGACTTCGTCCACGACCGCGAAATGCGCCCACAGCAACGCAAAGAGGCTGAAGCCTACCAGGCTCCAGATGGTCAGCCGCACCAGTCGAGGCGCATCCTCGATCAGCGCCTTGCGCACTTCTGGCAACGGTTGCCCCGACAGGGACTGCCGGCCCTGGAAATAGCTGCGCAGGTGCTGCGCCGCTCGGAAGTCACGCCACATTGATGCGCCCCCCCCGTATCGCTTCCATCACCTCGGCCTTGGGGCCGTCGGCGACGATTCGCCCTCGGTCGATGACGATCAATCGATCCACCAGGCTCAGCAACGATGTGCGGTGGGTCACCAGTACCAGGGTCTTGTCCGTGATGAAGCCCTGCAGGCGCTGCTTGAGGCGCTCCTCGCCGGTATTGTCGAGAGCACTGGTGGGCTCATCCAGCAGCAGGATGGGAGGGTCCAGCAACAGGGCGCGAGCCAGGGCTACCGCCTGACGCTGCCCTCCGGACAGCTGCTGACCGCGCTCGCCGACCTGCAGCTCATAGCCCTGCGGGTGCAGGCGGGCGAACTCATGCACACCTGCCAGCTCTGCGGCCTGCAACACCAGTTCGTCCTCTACATAACGAGCACCGCTGACAAGGTTGTCGCGCAGCGTGCCGGAGAACAGCTGGATGTCCTGCGCGACGTAGCCGATGTTGTGGCGCAAGTCGCCGACATCCAACTGCCGCACATCCACCCCGTCTACCAGCAGATGGCCTGCATCGGCCTGGTAGAGGCCGACGATGAGCTTCGCCAATGAGCTCTTGCCGGAGCCACTGCGACCGATGATGCCAACCTTCTCGCCGGCGGCAATGCGCAGGTCAATGCCAACGAGTGCGGCATTCTGCTGCTGCGGATAGCGGAACTGCAGCTGCCGGCACTCCAGTGCCCCTCGCAGTTGCGGGCGGCTAAGACCACGCGCCTGCTCCTCGCGCTCCTGCGGCAATGCCATCATCTGGTCGATGCTCTGCATGCTCACCCGTGCCTGCTGATAGCGGGTGAGTAGTCCTGAAAGCTGACCGAGCGGCGCTAGCGCCCGTGTACCGAGCATGTAGCAGGCGATCAACCCACCCATGCTGAGATTGCCGGCCATGATCAGATAGACCCCCAGAACGATGGTCACCACGCCGGTCAGTTGCTGGATGAAGCCGGTCAGATTCAGCGCCAGGCTGGACAGCATCCGAGCCCGGAGTTCGAGGCGCCCGAGCGTGCCGATGGTCTGCTCCCAGAGATACTGGCGCTCGCTCTCGGCATTGTTGATCTTGACCGCATCCAGTCCGGCCAGGGTCTCGATCAGGCTCGACTGGCGCTCCGCGGACAGCGCCATGCTGCGCTCCATGGTGTCCGCCAGCGGGCGCTGCAGCAGCCAGCCGAGACCCAGCGCGAGGGGGAAAGCCAGGATGGGAATCCACACCAGGTGACCACCCAGCCAGGCGATCACGGCAAGCACCAGTATGGTGAACGGCAGGTCGATCAGGCTGGTCAGGGTCAGCGAGGCGAGGAAGTCGCGCAGCACCTGGAACTCGTGGATATGTTGAGCGAAGCTGCCGACCCGAGCCGGGCGCACCTTCATGGTCATGCCGACGATACGCTGAAAGAGACTGGCGGAGATGATCAGGTCGGTCTTCTTGCCGGCCAGGTCCAGGCACAGGCCGCGCATGGTCTTGAGCAGCAGGTCGAACAGAAAGGCCCCCGATATGCCCACAGCCAGTACCCAGAGCGTCGCCTCCGCCTGGTTCGGCACCACCCGGTCATACACATTCATCACGAACAGCGGCGCGAACAGGCCGATCAGGTTGATCAGCACACTGGCCGCAACGGCATCCATGTAAAGCCAGCGAGAGCGTTTCAGGGTGTCGCGAAACCATGTGCGGGTGCGCGGGATAAGGCTCTCGCGGTCCTGATCGAATGCATGGCGTGGCTGCGCGAAGAAGACCTCACCACTGTAATCCTCCTCCAGCAGGTCAAGGGAGACCGCCACCTCCCCGCCCTCGCTCTCGCTCAGCAGCAGTCGGGCACGCTCACCTTCACGTGCAAGCAGGATGGCCGCGCGACCTTCGCCAAGCAGCAACAATGCCGGCAGCGCGATGGCGGGAATCTGCCGCAGTGGACGATGCAACCAGCGCCCTTGCAGTCCGGCCCGCGCCGCGGCACGTGGCAACAGGTCTGGCGACAGCCGCTGGGCGGGGAGCGGCAGGCCGGCACTCAACATGGAGCGGGTCGCCGGCCTCTGGTGCAGCGTGCACAGGGCCAGCAGGCCGTCCAGCAGCGGGTCATCATGGCGGGCGCGTGGATCGCCCAAGTGCAGCGTCTGGTTGGCCGCGGCGGACATGGTTCAGTCTCAGCTCTTGTTTTTCGGGTTCCTTCCGGCGAGCCATCCGCCTTCCCCCTGACAACCGGGCCGGACCAACCGCACCCGACGCGGAACTCCACTCCATGACCGATCATCGGTCGGCTCCCAATCAACCCACATTCCGGCTCGCTCAGGGCGTTACCAACTGGCCTGCCAGGCGAAACAGATACTTGCGCACACATCCCGACTACTTGGTCAGGCTTGCCAGCCGTGGCCTCCAGTCGCCGGGCGACCGTTGATCGGAGAGGTTGAAAGAGCCAAGCAATAGCAAAGTGACATGGCAGAAACGATTGTTTAGCATGCCCCGCGACAGGTCAATACTTTGGCATAAAGCCAATAACTAGAAGAAATAAGCCAATTTATTGGCGATAAGAATTTGCCGCACTTCATCGCAATGGCGCCGGCATTCCCACCCGAATCGGCAGGAAGCCCGCAGCAGACCAAGGAGAGTTCGCCCATGAACAATGTCATCGCTGTCGTCAAAACTGTCGTAGGCCAGGTCATGGCGCTTTCTCCCGATGGCGCCCAGCGACTCCTGGTCGAAGGCGACCGCTTGTTTCGTGGTGAACAGGTCCTGACCGGAGAGGCCGGCCTGGTAAGCCTCCAGCTCAAGGATGGGCAGACCGTCGAACTGGGCAGCACCAGCCAATGGCCCGCCGTCGAGCAGCAGGAGCAGGACGCCACGGCCTCCACCACGCCTCCTGCACAGGATCTGCAGCAGGCCATAGCCAGCGGCATGGACCCGACGACCGATCTGGCACCAACTGCCGCTGGCCCCGCGCCCGGTTCGGGCAGCAGCACAGGCATCGCAGGCGGGCACGGGTTCGTCATGCTTGACGCCACGGCCTCACAGGTCGATGTGCAGGTAGGTTTCGAAACCCGCGGACTGGACTTTTCCGCGCCCCTGACAGAGCAGGAAGATCTGATCGACGACTTCACGCCGAGCCTGGCCGAGGTACCGGTAGACCCAGTGCCCGAGACGCCCGTCCCCCAGCCGCCACTGGAAGAGCCAGAGCCGCCCGTAGAGGAACCCGAACCGCCGATCGAGGAGCCGGAGCCCCCAGTGGAGGAGCCAGAGCAGCCGGAGCCCCAGCCACCAGTCCCGCCGGCCAATACACCACCGATCGCCGTGGCAGACAGCTTCACATTGCTCGAAGGAGGCTCGATCTCGGGCAATCTGCTGAGCAATGATTTCGACAACGATGGTGACAGCCTCAGCATTACCTCTTTCACGCTGAGCACCCAACCATTGGTGAGTCAGCCGCTCGGCAGCCCCATTACCATCCCCTTCGTCGGCACGCTGCAGATCAATGCCAATGGCACGTTCAGCTTCAACCCACTACCCAACTACAACGGCCCGGTGCCAGTCATCACCTATACCGTCAGCGACGGCAGCAGCATCGCCAGCACCACGGTCAGCATCGACATCACGCCGGTCAACGACGCGCCCTTCCACATCGTGCCGCAAGCGCAAACGACGCCCGAAGACACTCCTCTGACCTTCTCACTGCAGACCAGCAATGCGCTGGGAGCCTTCGACGTCGATCTGGATTCGCTGACCACCACACTGAACGTGCAACACGGCGTGCTCGAGGTGGGCCTGAATCTGCTCGGCGTAACGGTGACCGGCGGCGGAACCAGCACATTGACTCTGAGCGGCAGCCCTGCGGCGATCAACAATGCGATGGCCCAGCTGAAGTACACCCCGGACGCCAACTACCACGGGCCCGATACCCTGAGCATCAGCACCACCGACGGGCAGGAGACGGCCACTGACAGCGTTGCCATCACCGTCACTCCGGTCAACGATGCTCCGGTGGGTGCGCCAGAAACCAACAGCGGTCCGGAAGACAGCATCGTCACCGGTAACCTGCTGACCAATGCCACCGATGTGGACGGCGATAGCCTCAGCATCGCCAGCTTCAACCTGACCGGTTCGCCACTCACCCAGTATCCGGTGGGCACACCGATCAACATTCCTCAGGTCGGGACGCTGCAGATCGACGCCGACGGCACCTACACATTCACACCGCAGGCCAACTACAACGGCAACGTTCCCCAGGTGACGTTCACGCTGACCGATGGAACCGATACGGCCACGTCGACCCTGGATATCACCATCACCCCCGACAACGATGCACCGATCATCCACGTCCCCACAGCGCAGACCACTCCCGAAGACACCAGCAAAGTCTTTTCCCTGGCGACCACCAATGCCATCGGTGTATTCGATCCAGAGCTGGACAACCTGACCGTCACCCTCAGCGTCGAGCATGGTGTGCTCAATGTAGGGCTGAACGCACTCGGCGCAGGTGTCAGTGGTGATGGGAGCAGCGCACTGGTGCTGACCGGCAGCCAGGCGGCAATCAACAACGCGATGGCCCAGTTGCGTTATACCCCCAGCGCCAACTACAACGGGCCAGACACTCTCAGCATCGTCGCCAGCGACGGCATCGACAGCACCTCCGACTCGGTGGCCATCACCGTCACTCCAGTCAACGATGCCCCGACCACCAGTGACCTGGGCCTGGTCACCGATGAGAACGTGCCCGTCAACGGCATCGTCACCGGCACCGACATCGAGGGAGACACGCTCAGTTTCTCCATCACTGGCGCGCCGGGTAACGGCACCGTGGCCCTCAACACGGCCACCGGTTCTTTCACTTACACCCCAAGCACGAACTACAACGGCTCGGACAGCTTCGTCGTCACCGTCTCCGACGGCAACGGCGGCTTCGCCACCAGCACCGTCACCATTGGCGTCAACCCGCTCAACGACGCCCCAGTCTCATTGCCCGACAGCATCCTGGTCGCCGAGGGCGGCACAGCCAGTACGCTGGTGGGTGGCAGCACCAGCGTACTGGCCAACGACAGTGACGCCGACGGCGACCCGCTCGACGCTATCCTGGTCTCCGGCCCGGCCCATGGCACTCTGACGCTGAACCCCAACGGCACATTCAGCTACGTCCACGACGGCAGCGAGACCACTACAGACAGCTTCACCTATCGGGCCAACGACGGCACCGCCAATGGCAACACCGTCACCGTCAGCATCGGCATCACGCCGGTCAACGACGCACCGGTCTCGGTGGCCGACAGCATCGTGGTCGCCGAAGGCGGCACCGCCACTGTACTGGCGAGTGGCAGCACCAGCGTGTTGGCCAACGACAGCGACGCCGAGAACGACACGCTCAGCGCTATCCTGGTCTCCGGTCCAGCCAACGGGACCCTGACGCTGAACGCCAATGGCACCTTCAGCTATACCCACAACGGTAGCGAGACCACTGCCGACAGCTTCACCTATCGGGCCAACGACGGCACTGCCAATGGCAACATCGTCACCGTCAACATCGGCGTTACCCCGGTGAACGATGCACCGCAGGCCACCGATGTATCGGCCAGCGCTGTGCAGGGTGGCGCAGAGGTGGCCATCTCGCTGTCCGGCAGCGACCCGGATATCGGCGACGCGGTGGAGAGCTTCCGCATCACCTCGCTGCCCGACCACGGCACTTTGCAGATCAATGGCGTAGCCGTGACCGCGGCCGCCGTCGCTGCGGGCAGCGCGGTGATCAGCGCGACCGACGCGGCGAATGGCTTGCTGACTTACCTGCCGCCGGGCGACTTCGACTCGACCAACGATGGTCCTGCGCCTACCTTCGGCTACCAGGCCTTCGACGGCGACACCTACAGCGCCGGAGCAACAGTCACCGTCAACGTCGCCGACGCGGCACCCGTGGCAGTGGACGACTTCGTCGTACTGACCGAAGGCAGTACGACGGCCTCGGTCAACCTGGTGATCATGCTCGACACGTCGGCAACCATGGTCAGCCCGTTCCTCGGCGGTGTTGTCAGCCTGCCGGGTGGCGGCACCACCACACGCCTGGCCCTGGCCCAGAGCGCCCTCGAAAACCTGATCACCAGTTACGGCGGCAGTCTGCAGAACGTGATGCTGGTGACCTTCGACGACACCGCCACCTATCACGGCTGGTTCAACGACCCCGCCGCCGCCATCGCCGCCATCCGGGGCGTTAGCACCGGTACCGGCACCAATTTCGACGACGCGCTGAAGCAGGTCCAGACCCACTACGGCACCCCACCGGAGGCCGATCACACCTTCGTCTACTTCCTCTCGGACGGCTATCCGGCCACCCCGCTGGGCGCCAACCGGCCCTCGGTATCCATCTCCTCCAGCGAACGGGACGGCTGGGTAGACTTCGTCACGGACAAGGGCGTGGACTCCGTATACGCAGTGGGCATCGGCGCCGAGCTCGTCGGCGACTATGCCCAGAGCAACCTGGACACCGTGGCCTGGTCGCCGAGCGGCAACCCTCCGCTGACCTGGAACACCGACGACGGTCTGCTCCACAACCCGGGCGACTTCGTCCAGGAAAGCACGGTGCATAACCCCAACACCATCGTGGTGGTCAACCCGCTGGACCTCAACGGCGTGCTGCAGGGCACCGTGCAGGTGGGTGGTCTGCTCGATGGCAGCGTCTCAGGTAACGTCGCCGATGACTTCGGTGCCGATGGCCCTGCCGCGCAGAAGGTCGTCGGCGTCAGTCTCGACAGCGACGGTGACGGCATCGGTGACCTCTCAGCGACCTTCGACGGCAACTTCTACCAGCTGGATCTGGGCACCGATATCGGACTGCTGAAGATCGATGCCCATAGCGGCAACTACAGCTTCACCCCGGCCAGCACCTTCAATATCGACCAGGACGTCACATTCAAGGTGGTCTACACCATCGAGGACAGTGACGGCAGTCAGGCCTCCGCCACGCTGCATCTGACACTGGAAAGCGCAGCAGGCGGCGGATTGCGCATGGCCCCGGCAGCTGCAGCGTTCGACTCTGGAGACACGCTCCTGCCGCTGGAAGACGAACAGCTTCTCATGGCGGAAGATCCGGAAGCGTCTGGCTCAGCGATCCAGGCTACCAGCGGATTCGACTCCAACAAGGAGAGCATCGACCTGGCCGACCTGCTCCAGAGCGAGAGTAACGATCTCGGCGCCTACATCGACCTCCAGCGCGGCAGCAACGATGCGGAAGGCCACCTCGAACCGCCCGTTCAGAACGGCGGCGGTGAGGACTTCGCACCAGACGGCCTGGATATCGGCGGTTCGGGCATCATGCCGGCCGCGATCATCAACTCGCTGATCGCCGGTGCCGACCACAGCATGAAGCTGGACCAGTAGAAGCGAAGGCGGGCCCTGGAGGCCCGCCTCTATACAATCAATCGGAAAGAGCCCGCCCTCGCAATGGGGGCCGTGAGCGGTCGAACTCGCGTCGCCAGCCGTCATGGCGCTGCCATGAGCGGCCGTCGTGGCGTGGTCTCCAGGCAGAGCGGTCACGGTATGCATCATGGCGGTGGAAGTCCCCATGCCAGCGATAGCGGCCACCGTGATCCGGGGCGTAATGGGAATGGCGGCGCTCCTGGTAACGGTCGCGGTGCCATCGGTAGTCGCGATCATCGTATCCCCTGGGTAGCGGTCGTATCTCGTAGTAGCGAACCTCGTAGCCTGGGCGGGCATACTCGTCGCCATAGGCGACACAGCCGGTGGAACCGAGCCCGATAACGGCGCAGAGCAATATCTGACGGAACATGGCGGCCTCCTTCGACCGCAGGGAGAGCACCAGCCATTGCCAGCACCCAGGTCTTCACCTATCCGTGAGACTCGCTCACACGACTACTCTCACCCAGCCGCCAGCTGCCATTTCCGTGTCAAATTGCGACACGCGAGCTCCATCCACCAGTTCGGCCTGGCCATAAATGCAGAGGCCCCGACATCAGCGATATCGGGGCCTCTGCAGGGTACTCACCGGCAGATCGCCGATGAGCAGGCAACGACACTCAGCGGATATGAGCGTCCTTGTATTCCTTCTCCGCTTCGTAGAAGCGTTGCAACATGGACTGGCTCGGTGCGTTGCCGATGCGGCTGAAGACCAGGATGGCGATAGTGCCCAGGATGAAGCCCGGGATGATTTCGTACAGGCCCATGCCGATCCAGTTCTTCCAGATGATCACGGTAGCGGCACCGACCACCATGCCGGCCAGGGCACCGTTACGGGTCATGCCTTTCCACATCAGGGACAGGATCACCACCGGACCGAAGGCGGCGCCGAAGCCAGCCCAGGCGTAGGACACCAGGCCCAGAACCTTGCTCTCCGGATTCTGCGCGATGAGGATGGCGATCACAGCGATCAGCAGCACCATGCCACGGCCGACCCACACCAGCTCCTTCTGCGAGGCGCCCTTACGCAGGAAGGCCTTGTAGAAGTCTTCGGTCAGGGCACTGGAGCAGACCAGCAGCTGGCAACTCAGGGTGCTCATTACCGCCGCCAGGATGGCGGACAGGACCACACCGGCAACCCACGGGTTGAACAGGATCTTGGTCAGTTCGATGAACACGCGCTCGCCGTTCTCATGAACAGGGCCAGCCAGGTCCGGGTTGTTGTTGAAGTATGCAATGCCGAAGAAGCCCACAGCCACGGCGCCGCCGAGGCAGAGGATCATCCAGGCCATACCGATACGACGGGCAGCCGGGATCGACTTGACCGAGTCTGCGGCCATGAAACGCACCAGGATATGCGGCTGGCCGAAGTAGCCCAGGCCCCAGCCCAGCAGCGAGATGATCGCGATGAAGGACAGGTTGCGGAACATGTCGAAGTTGGCCGGGTTGGCCTGTTCGATGGTGGTCATGGCCGCATCGAAGTCACCCAGGGCGAGGATCACGAACACCGGGGTGATCAGCAGGGCAAAGATCATCATGGTGGCCTGCACGGTATCGGTCCAGCTCACTGCCAGGAAACCACCGATGAACACGTAGGCGATGGTCGCCGCGGCACCGACCCACAGGGCGGTGTCGTAGGAGAGGCCGAAGGTGCTTTCGAACAGGCGAGCACCAGCCACCACGCCCGAAGCGCAATAGATGGTGAAGAACACCAGGATCACCAGCGCGGAGAAGATACGCAGGATCTTGCTGTTGTCCTCGAAGCGGTTAGTGAAGAAGTCCGGCAGGGTAAGGGCGTTGCCGTTGTGCTCGGTCTGCACGCGCAGGCGACCGGCAACGAACAGCCAGTTGAGCCAGGCACCGATGATCAGGCCGATGGCGATCCAGCTCTCGGAGATACCGGCGATGAAGATCGCGCCCGGCAGGCCCATCAGCAGCCAGCCACTCATGTCGGAGGCGCCGGCAGACAGGGCGGTCACGAAGCTACCGAGGCTACGGCCGCCAAGGATGTAGTCGGAAAAATTCTTGGTAGCCAGGTAGGCAGCGAAGCCGATTGCAACCATCGCGGCGATATACACCACGAAAGTAATCAGCATGGGGGTGCTAGCTGTCATGAGGAGGGTGCCCTCTCGTTTGTTGTTATGCGCCGCGACGGGTCGTCCGCGGCCAGGTTGGCATACGTGCCCGTTCGTGGCGGACACTCGGATACCCCGGTTTGAACCGGGGATTGCAAGGCGGACGCCCGTAGCCGGCGCCACATCACATCGCTCCCCTCCCGGAAACGACCGCAAGGTGCGTATCGTGCACCCTGCCGCAATAGCGACCACCGGCAAGGAAGCCCCTACCTTCGGTTTAGCCCATTGCTCCGGCGGCACAAGCGCAACGCGAAACCCGCCCCCGGAGCGGGATGCAGGACTCTAGTGACAGGGAGGTGACGGGTTCTTGCGAAAAACTCCGGAGTTTTTTCAGAAAACTCCGGAGTCGCGACCGATTCTCGACTTCAGCCGAAGGCGATATTGCCCCGATATCTCGTTCGACCGAGGGAGATGATGCTCCCGCCAGACGAGTCAGTCGTTGCTCGGCTTGTTCACCGCGTGCAACACATACTGTGGCAGGGCGAAGGCACCTAGATGGATCTCCGGGTTGTAGTAGCGGGTAACGATTCCACTACCGACGAAGCGCTGGCGCAGGGTATCCAGGGGCAATTTACGGTATTCGGCATCGGTGCTACCCCAGGCGAAGGACATACTGCCACCGATATGGGTTGGCACTGCAGCCTGGTAGAAGTGCCAGTCGGCAAACAGACCGTCCATGCGGCTGGCGGTGTTCTGCACCTCACCAAGCTGCATGAAGGGAGTACCGTTCTGGGCCACCAGGATGCCGCCATCGTCCAGGCAACGGCGGCAGGCTTGATGGAAGTTGTCGGAAAACAGCATCTCGCCCGGCCCGGCCGGATCGATGGAGTCAGAGATGATCACGTCGAACCTCTCGTCGGTGGTCGACACGAAGCTCATGCCGCTATCGATCACCAGGTTCAGACGCGGGTCCTCGTAAGCGCCACAACTATGGTTGGGCAGGAACTCCCGGCATATGTCGACCACCGCTCCGTCAACCTCGACCAGTGTGATGCTCTCGACGCCGTGATGCTTGCGCACCTCACGCAGCATGCCTCCGTCGCCACCGCCGATGATCAGCACGCGCCTGGCCAGGCCGTGGGCCAGGATCGGCACATGGGTCAGCATCTCGTGGTAGATGAACTCGTCGGCCTCGGTGGTCTGGATAACGCCGTCCAGCGCCATCACCCGCCCCATCCGGGCGTTCTCGAAGATCACCAGGTGCTGGTGCTCGGTACGCACCTCATGTAGCAGCCTGTCCATGCGAAAGCGCTGGCCATAGCCGTCGTAGAGAGTTTCCTGATAGTCACTCATGGGTAGTCCCCCGTCGCCGCTGGTGGATTCGGACGGACAAGCGCCCGCCCATGAAGGAGGTGCGCATTATAGGAAGACAGGCCCAGCGGCCCCAGCCGACTATGGCAACAGGATGTGTGGATCAGATGCGCACGTTGCCGCGCGGCCCCAGCAGCGCCCAGATGATCAGGCCCAGTACCGGCAGCAGGATGATCAGCAGCACCCAGAGGATCTTCATCCCGGTTTCCGCGTTGCTCTTGATCACGTTGATGATCGCCCAGATGTCCAGGGCAAGGATGATCAGACTGACCAGACCGCTGAGCATGGAGCCCATGACGACTCTCCTATATGAAGGGTGGTCTGCTTAGGATAGCCGGGGCACGCCAGCCCGCTTAAATACGGACGAAACGGGAAAGACCGAAAAAACACTGACATGCGACATATTCCTATGTTTTCACGACAGGATGTGACTCCAAGGTCAGGATTGATCATCAACTGTTCACAGGCCGCGGCAACACGTGCTTTCGCTGGCCGGATTGCACATTGGGCATCCCTTGGAGAACAGACCCATGAATACCTCGCTCCGCGTAAACGAAGCTCTTCTGATCGCTGGCCGCGCTTTCCAGCCGTTCCAGTGCGTCGCCTGGCAGCCACAGGATGGTACCGGCCTGATCACTCTGGCGGTGATCGACCGCACCAACCGCCGCCTGGGCCAGGCCCAGCTGGCCAGCCACACCTACGCCGATCCTGCACAGCTGGCCGATGCATTGTCCCAGTCGCGTGAGCAGATCAGCCGCCAGGGTTATTCGCTCGACCCATGGAGCATGCCCGAGTAATCCATCTCCAGCCCCGGCCTGCCGCCAACAGAAGCCCCCTCCGCCTAATGGCCGAGGGGGCTTCGCTTTTCTGAACGAACCTAAAGTCTGCCGCCCCGTCTATTCACTAACAGCCACAGACGGAGGGGTAGCATGAATAGCGCCATCAATCTGGACGAGGCATTACGCATCGTCGAGCAGGCTTTCCTGCCACACACCTGCAAAACCCGGGCGGACCGCGACGATGCCAGCTTCTCCTTCCGCGTCTTCGACGACAGCGAAGTCGAGTTGCTATCCCAGGCCCACGTGGCGCGCTCGCAATACAGCGACGCCACCCGCCTGGCCGGGCTGATCGAGCTTGCACGCCTGGAGCTGAGCAAGGACGGCTACGAGCTGGTGCCTTGGTCGATGCCCTGGAGCAACCCGCAGGGCTGAGGCATACGCCATGGAAGCCTTCGACTGGCAACGCATCCTGCTCCACGACTTTCCCCTGGCATTCCTCGGCGAGGTCGCCTTGCGCGCGGCCTTCGCCTATCTGGCGGTATTCGTCTTCCTCAAGGTCTCCGGTCGACGTGGCGTGCGCCAGCTGTCGGTATTCGAACTGGTGGTGATCCTTACCCTCGGCTCGGCCGCCGGCGATGTGTCCTTCTACGACGACGTGCCATTGCTGCCGGTCATCGTAGTGTTCGCCACCTTGTTGCTGCTGTACAACCTGACCACCCGGGTAATGAAGCACAGCCCGCGCTTCGGCAGCTGGGTCGAGGGCAAGCCGGTGGTGATCATCCGTGACGGCCTTTTCGAGCTGGGCACCCTCGACGAGCAGAACATCTCCAGCGACGAATTCCACATGGAGCTACGCCGCGCCGGCGTCGAGCACCTGGGCCAGGTTCGCCTGGGCATTCTCGAAGTAGATGGCGACCTCAGCCTGTTCTTCTTTCCCGCCGAGGAGACCCACAGCGGCCTGTCGGTCCTGCCAGAGCCGCTCAACCCGAAACACCAGCTGATACCCGCACAGGGCCTGTACGCCTGCGTCCGATGTGGCAACCCCCAACCACTGTCGGCCGGCCAGAACCCCAGCTGTGCACGCTGTGGTGGCCGAAGCTGGAGCCATGCCCTGGATTGGAGGCGCGAACGATGACCGAGCAGGCACGTCCGCTGGCTGAAGGTGAGCGGCCGCTTCCCGAGGACGAGCGCGAAGACACCGGTACAGCCCTGTGCCCGTCGCTGCCCCCGGACCTGGTGTACGTCGATGATCGGCAGATGGGCATCAGCCGGCGCAAACTGCGCGGCCGCTTCGTCTACTTCGATGCCGATGGCGAGCGCATCCGTGACGAGAGTGAGATCAAGCGAATCAACGCTCTGGCGATTCCTCCGGCCTACACCGACGTATGGATCTGCCCAGACCCACGCGGCCACCTGCAGGCGGTCGGACGCGACGCCAGGGGACGCAAGCAGTACCGCTACCATCCACGTTGGCGCGAGGTACGCGACTGCAACAAGTACGAACGGCTACTCGAATTCGGCCGCGCCCTGCCCGGCCTGCGTCGCCAGGTGGAGCAACATCTGGCCCTGCGCGAACTGAGCCGCGACAAGGTGATGGCCACGGTGGTCGCGCTACTCGACTCGACACTGATCCGCGTCGGCAACCCTCAGTACGCCCGCGACAACAAGTCCTTCGGACTCACCACCCTGCGCAACCGCCATGTCGAGGTCGCTGGGGCCGCCATCCGCTTCCACTTCCGTGGCAAGAGCGGCATCGAACACCGCGTCAGCCTCAACCATCCGCGCCTCGCGCGCGCAGTACGGCGCTGCATGGAGCTGCCTGGGCAGCAACTGTTCCAGTATCTGGACGAAACCGGAGAACGCCGTGGCGTCAGCTCGGCGGACGTCAACCTGTACCTGCAGAATCACACCGACAGCGACTTCACCGCTAAGGACTACCGCACCTGGGCCGGAACCGCCCTCGCCCTGCAATACCTGCGCGAGCTACACCCGGACAACGCCAGCGAGGCCAAAAGCCAGGTGGTGGAGGTGACTCGCCAGGTCGCCCGCCTGCTCGGCAACACCCCGGCCATCTGCCGCAAGTGCTACATCCACCCGGCCGTGATCGAGGCCTTCCTCGACGGCAGCCTGGCCAAATTGCGCGCTGCGAAGCCCCGCCAGGGCCTGCGCGAGGAAGAAAGCCTACTGCTGCGGTTTCTGGAGAAGCTGTCCAAAAGCGGTTGAGAGACTGGCAACATGCACCAGCCTGGCAATATCTGTGGGCTTATTGTCCTTGTTGCCAGAACAACGTACGCGCAGACTGGCCTCCAGTTTCCGGAGGACCGCCTCGTTGAAGACCATCGCCAGCCTGATCTATCCCGACGTGATGAGCCTCGATGTCACCGGCCCGCTGCAGGTGTTCGCATCGGCCAACGTCGAGCTGCGCCGCCTGGGCCAGGCCGAGGCCTATCGCCCGCTGGTGCTGGCCGATGAGGCCGGTCCGATCGCTACCTCCGCAGGTTTCCAGATAGTTGCCGAAGGGTCCTGGCGCGACTGCGCGCCGAGCGAGCTGGACACCTTGTTGATTCCCGGCGGTCTGGGCGAAACCGCGCAGTGTGCCAACCAGCCTCTGCTGGCCTGGCTGCGCACCGCCGAGCCGCAGATCCGCCGCCTGGGTTCGGTCTGCTCCGGCGCCCTGATCCTGGCAGCTAGCGGACTGCTCGACGGACGGCGCGCCACTACTCACTGGGCCGATGTGCAAGCCCTGCGCTGCCACGGCGATATCGACGTAGACGGCGACCGTCTGCACACCTATGACCCGAGCGGCCGCGATGGCGACGCCCATGTGTTCACCTCCGCCGGCGTCACCGCCGGCATCGATCTGGCGCTGGCACTGGTCGAAGCCGATCTCGGCCGCCCTCTCGCCCTGGCCGTGGCGCGGCGACTGGTGATGTTCCTTCGTCGCCCCGGTGGACAGGCGCAGTTCAGCGCCCTGCTCGCTCCGGATGCCAGCCGGACACCCCGACTCCTCAGCCTGCTGGAGTGGATGGCGCAGCACCTGGATGCCGACCTCTCGCTGGATGCCCTGGCGCAACAGGCCAACCTCTCGGCCCGCAGTCTATCGCGCCTGTTCGTTCAGGAACTGGGCATGGGACCCGGCCGTTACGTCGAGCAACTACGCCTGGAGGCCGCGCGCAACCTGTTGCAGGACAGCGGCGCTTCGATCGGCACCGTGGCTCGGCTGACCGGCTTCCGCCACCCGGAAAACCTGCGCCGCACCTTCCACAAGCACCTGTCGGTGAGCCCCCAGGACTACGCCGAGCGTTTTGCCTGAACCGCACCTCTCGCACCAAGGAGAATCATCATGCTGCAACTGCGCCCCGGCTGCGAATGCTGCGACCGCGACCTCCCCCCGGAGTCGCCGGATGCGCGCATCTGCTCCTTCGAATGTACGTTCTGCGTCGACTGCGCCACCAGTCATCTGCACGGCCACTGCCCCAACTGCAGAGGCGAGCTGGTGCGCCGGCCGGTCCGGCCGGCCAACAAGCTGGAAAGCTATCCCGCCACCACCGAGCGAACCCTCAACCCGGCCGGCTGCCCAGCACAGGAGCAGGCGTCGTGACCCACTTACTGCACAAACTTCGCGGCGATGCCGTAGCCCTGCCACCCCGCGCCAGCTGGCAACAGATCGGCCTGGCGTGGCTCGGCGGCGCGCTGGCCATCGCCTGCGTCGCCAGCACCGGTGACTGGCTGTCGCTGAGCCTGCTGCTCGGCTCCTTTGGCGCCTCCTGCGTGCTGGTGTTCGGCTATCCCGACCTGCCGTTCTCGCAGCCGCGCAACGTGGTCGGCGGTCACGTGCTCAGCTCGCTGGTCGGAATCGCTCTGCTGCAGGCCTTCGGCCCGCAGTGGTGGGCGCTGGCCCTGGCGGTCGGCACGGCCATCGCACTGATGATGGCGACCCGCACCGTGCATCCGCCGGCAGGCTCCAACCCGGTGATCATCTTCCTCGCCCAGCCGGACTGGAGCTTCCTGTTATTCCCCACGCTGACCGGTGCCCTGCTGCTGGTGCTGGTCGCACTGGTCTACAACAACGCCACGCGCGAAGCGCGCTACCCCAAGTACTGGTGATCGTCGATGCTTCTCCTGAGCAACCCCACGCTGCTGCGTCTGTTCCTCGCCCAGGCCCTGTTCTGGAGCTGCGCGATGATCGGCATCACCCTGACCTCGCTGGTCGGCCTGCAGTTGGCGCCACTCAACGGTCTGGCCACCCTGCCCTTGGCCCTGCTGGTGCTTGGCTACCTGTTGGCGACCCAGCCGCTGTCGCTCTTCATGCAGCGCCATGGCCGCCGCGCAGGGCTGCTGCTTGGTGCCAGTGCAGGCATCCTCGGCGGGCTGCTCAGTGCGGCCGGCGTATGGCTGGAGGATTTCTGGCTGTTTTGCGTCGGCGCATTGCCCATCGGCATCTATCAGGCCTCGGCCATGTACTACCGTTTCGCCGCCCTGGAGGCGGTAGATGATGCTCACAAGGGCCGTGCCACCGCCTGGGTCATCGGCGGCGGCCTGTGCGCCGCACTGCTGGCGCCGACGCTGACCCTGTGGGCGCGCGGTGCGCTGGAGCGCCCCTTCGTCGGCGCCTATCTGTTGGTCTCGCTGCTCACCGCGCTGGCCATTCCGCTGCTTCTGGGTCTGCGCCAGGGCGCCCTGCCACCACCCGCCAGCCGTGGTCTGGCGGCCATGAGCGCCCTGCTGGTGCGGCCGGTAGTACGCAATGCCGTACTCATCACCGCCATCGGCAACGGGCTGATGGTGCTGGTGATGAATGCCACGCCACTGGCCATGAGTTTCTGCGGGCTACCGCTGGAGGCGGGTGCCGAGGTGATCCGCTGGCACATGATCGGCATGTTCCTGCCGGCCTTCGTCGCCGGCCCGCTGGTGGATCGCCTCGGATGCCGGCGAGTGGCACTGCTCGGCATAGTGCTACTCACCGCCAGCGCGACTATCGCCCTGACCGGCGAGCTGCAGAGCTATTTCCTGGCCTCTTCGATGCTGCTCGGCATGGGCTGGAACCTGATGCTGGTCGCCGGTACCACCCTGCTAGGCCAAGGTCACTCCTCCGAGGAGCGGGGCCAGGCGCAGGGGCTGATGGAGTTGGGCAATGGCGCAGTGGCGGCGGCCGCCTCGTTCGCGTCGGGCATGCTGATCAGCGGTCTAGGCTGGAACCCTGTGAACCTGGCCATGCTCGGCCTGCTGGTGGTGGCTCTGTTCGCGCTGATCAGTAGTGGACGTCAGGCCCAGGTTGCCTGACCGGAGCCCGATCTGGGCAGCCGGATCAATCCGGTTGCGGCCCGATAGGGAAGAACTCGCCGCTGCTCCAGACCCCGAGCCAGAGTTGTCCATCGATCTCCCGCCCCACCGCGATATCCACCAGCTGATAGAAGACATTGCGATGCACCAATGCCTCCAGGTTGCTGCGCACATGCAGATACGGAGCGGGCTCCTGGCTCTCGGGATCGATCTCGACCCGTAGCAGATGCTGGGGACCCGCCTCGACCTCGTCATCGACATTGGTGGTAAAGCGCAGCACCTGCCCCTCCCCCTCGCCTTCGACTTGCAGGGTCACTGCCACGAACGGCGCATCGTCGACGATGATGCCGACCTTCTCCACCGGGGTAATCAGAAAGTACTTATCGTCGTCCCGGCGGATGATGGTGGAGAACAGCTTGACCATCGGCTTGCGTCCGATCGGCGTTCCCAGGTAGTACCAGGTACCGTCCCTGGCTATGCGCATGTCGATATCGCCGCAGAAATCCGGGTTCCACAGGTGTACCGGCGGCAGGCCCTTGCCCTCGCCTTTGGGAATCTGTGCCAACAGGTCGCCGGCCTTGCCCGGATCGGTCATACGTAGTCCTCCTCTGTCCAGCCGACAGTATGACGGCTCGGTTCCGTCTGAACAGCCGGATGAATATGGGCGGAGCCAGGCAAAACCTATTTATCCTGCGAACCTAGCGTGCACTCACGCCCAGCAGGGTGCGCGCGTACTGGTCGAATGGGGCACGCAGCTGGTCGGCCGGCTGGTTGTCGTACAGCGTCATAAATCCGCCACGATTGCGGATTCGTGCCGTATCGACCAGATAACGGGTGCTGGTCTCGATCAGCATCAGCTGGATGACACCGGAATCGACACCGACCCGATCAAGCGCCTCCTGGTCCTCCCACTCCTCTACCGTGCCGATACGGTCATCGGCATCGGCGAAACGGGTGTAGAGCAGATAGTGAGCCCCCACGATGCGAGCCTCGTTCATCGCTTCGTCCAGTCCCTGCGGCTTGCTGGCACGGCGTACCAGCGGGAAGTATTCGACGAAGGACTTGAAGGCCTCCTCGGCCACCACATTGGGCCGCGGGCGCGCGTCACCCGGCGGCACGTAGTGGGCCTGGGAGATGAAGATGAACGAGTCGGCCTGCAGGCGCCAAGACGCGGAGCGGCGGGTATCGCTGCGGTCGAGCACGCCCGCGTCGCGCAGGTGGTACTCGGTGCCGGCAGCCATATCGCTGACCTTCATGCAGCCACCGAGCGCAACCAGCGCCAGCAGCAGAATCAAGCTACGCATTGCATTTCCTCCCTGCCGGTGACGGAAAACCGGCGGATAGAGAGTCATAGCAGCTTCCGCGCCAACCTTGCTTCAGAGGCCACGCTGCCACTCCTGGCGCAGATGTGCGCTCTGCGGCCGCTCGATAGCCTGACGCACCTGCGCCAGCAGGCGCGCCTTGTCGGCGCCCAGGTTGCCCTTGAGCACCAAGTAGTTGGAGGCGTGATCGCTGCGGAATACGGTGTTATCCAGTTCCAGCCCCTGCAACAGGCGCTCCACCTCATAGAACAGCTGCTGCTGGCTGAGCGGCTGGAAGCTGGTGAAGCCTTCGCGGAAACGCTCTTCTCCCATCGGGAAACTGACCACGAGGGTGGAGAGGAACTCCGGCTGGGCGGCGTTCATCAGACGCGCCGAGTTGTCGGCGTGCTGCTCGCTCAGGGTAGCGCCGCCGAGGCCGTTGAGGATCATTACCGAGCGGGTGATACCGGCCTGCCCGAGCTTGTCCAGGGCACTGAGACTGGACTCGTAGGTTTCGCCCTTGTTGACCCGCGCCAGTACCTCATCATCGCCGGACTCACAGCCGACATAGGCCATCTTCAGCCCGGCATCGGCCAGCTCCTTGAGCTCTTCCACCGACTTCTTGCGCAGGTTGCGCGGTAGACAGTAGCTGGATACCCGATCCACCTCGGGCATGTGTTCGCGAATCGCCCGCAGGATTCCCAGCAGGCGCCGCGTCGGCAACACCAAAGCGTCGCCGTCGGCGAGGAATACACGTTGCACGATCAGGCGCTCGCCGGCCTGGCGGATCTCCTCCAATACCTGATCCTCATCCCGGGCACGGAATTTCTTCTGAGGCTGGGTATACATCTCGCAGAAGGTGCAGGCATTCCAGGAGCAGCCGTTGGTGACCGGCAGGATGAGGGAATGGGCTTCGCTCGGTGGACGGAACACCGGCTCGATATAGGCGATGGGGAATTCGGCGGGCATGGCTTTCGTACAAGTGGATGAGCGGCGCGTTAGCCGCCGATGATTTTCATGACGGTGGCGCCCCCCGCGAAAGCGATATCCTGTTTGTCGGCGAGCGCCCTTACCAACAGTCGCTGCAGTGCCGGCAGAGCCTGGTGACGCGGCTTGTCGAGCAGATCGCCGATGTAATGGCGGTTGCTCGACGAAAGGCAGCCATGCAACCAGCCAGCAGAGGACAGGCGCAGGCGCGAGCAGGTCCGGCAGAACGGCACGCTCTCGTTGGCGATAACGCCGAAGAAGCCGCGGCCAGGAATCTCGTAACGCAGCGCGGTTGCATCCACTGGTGCCGGCGCCTGGACGAATTCGTGGCGACCCGCCACCGCCTCGAGCAGCTCGGGCATGCCATAGAACTGCTGCTGGAAGCTAGCCCCCTCGCGCGCCAGATGCCCCATGCGCATCAGCTCAATGAAGCGCAGCTCGAAGCCATTCTCCAGGCAGTAGTCGAGCATCGGCAGCACTTGCTCGTGATTCTGCCCGCGCAGCGGCACCATGTTGATCTTGATCTTCAGCCCGGCAGACCGCGCCTCTTCCAGGCCCTGCAGTACGGCGGGCAGGTCGCCACCGCGGGCGATGCGCTTGAAGTCACCGGGATCTAGGGTGTCCAGAGACACGTTGATGCGCCTGAGACCACACTCCAGCAACAGCGGCAGCTTGCGCGACAGCAACTGGCCATTGGTGGTCAGGCCGATATCCTGCAGGCCCAACTGACTGGTCTCGCGAAGGAAGTGCTCAAGCTTGGGACTGACCAGCGGCTCGCCACCAGTGATGCGCAGGCGCTCGATGCCGGCCGCCTCGATCAGGTAGGCCACGCCACGCACCATTGCCTCGGCGGACAGCTCGTCCTGGGCCGCAACCAGCCGCTTGCCATCCGGCACGCAGTAGGTGCAGGCATAGTTGCAGGCGGCGGTCAGGCTGATACGCAGATTGCGGAAACGCCGACCCTGGCGGTCAACGATCATGGAGAACTCCGGCTATGTTCATTCCGGAGTATAAGCCCGCCGCCGATTGCGCAACGCATCATTGGCAGGCTGAATGGCATCAGGCCGCCGGTGCTTCGCCTTCGCGCTTGCGCTTGTTGCCCATGCGCACGCCGATGTCCATGAGGAATTGGAAGAAACCATCCTGATCCTCCAGCACGCTGCTCCAGAACGGCGAGTGGTACAGCGCCACAGCGCCATGCACCAGCGCCCAGGCAGCGCAATAGTGGAAATACGGCGGAACGTCTTCCAGTTTGCCTTCGGCGATCCGACCCTTGATCAACTGGGTGAGACGCTCGAAGTTGGAGGCACGGATCTTGTGCAGTTGCTCGACCATCTCAGGCACCTGATTGCCCTTGGCAACCTTCTCCTCCAGACGATCGAACAGGCGATAGCGCTGAGGATCCTGCATGCGGAACTCGAAGTAGGCGCGCGAGAGCGCTTCCTTGTCGCGCGCCACGTCGTCGGACAGGAACAGAGCATTGAGATCGCGCTCATAATCCAGCATCAGGCGGAGATAGACCTCGGCCTTGGATTTGAAATGCTTATAGATGGTGCCTTTGCCGATACCGACCGCGTCGGCGATCATCTCGACAGTCACGCTGTCTTCACCCTGTTCAAGGAAGAGCTTGAGCGCGGTATCGAGAATTTCCTGTTCGCGGCGACGGAATTCACGGACTTTGCGAGGTTCTTTGTTCATGAAGTGACTACAGGATAAAAAATCGAAGCGCGCCATTATGCCTGTTCAGCACGAAAATGCACGGATCATCGACCCAATGCTCAAATTAAGCGACGAATTCCCTCTAGTTCCCGGCCTGTGCTACCTCAACCACGCTGCAGTGGCGCCCTGGCCGAAGCGCGCCAGCGAGGCCGTACGGCGCTTCGCCGAAGAGAACATAGGGACTGGCGCCCGAGACTATCCAGAATGGCTGAAAGTGGAAAAGCGCCTGCGCGAGCGCTTGACTCGCCTGCTCAATGCCTCCAGCACCGCCGATATCGCGCTGGTGAAGAATACGTCTGAGGCCCTGTCCTTCGTGGCCTTCGGCCTCGACTGGAGACCTGGCGACCAGGTGGTGATCAGCGACGAGGAGTTTCCCTCCAACCGCATTGTCTGGGAGGCTCTTGGGCCGCAGGGAGTCGAGGTGGTACAGGTCAGCCTGGCTGGCAGCGATCCGGAAGGCGCGCTGCTGGCCGCCTGCGGACCACGCACACGGTTGATGTCGATCAGTTCGGTGCAGTTCGCCAGCGGCCTACGCCTGGACCTGCCCCGCCTGGGCGCAGGATGCCGCGGCAAGGGTGTGCTGCTTTGTGTCGATGCCATCCAGCAGCTCGGCGCACAGCCACTGGACGTCCAGGCCTGCGACTGTGCCTTCGCCATGGCCGACGGCCACAAGTGGATGCTCGGCCCGGAAGGCCTCGGCGTGTTCTATTGCCGCGGCGACATGCGCGAGAAGCTCGCTCTGCACGAATATGGCTGGCACATGCTCGAGCACGCCGGCGACTACGACCGCACCGAATGGCAGCCAGCCCGCAGCGCTCGGCGCTTCGAGTGTGGCAGCCCGAACATGCTCGGCGCCATGGCACTGGAGGCCAGTCTGTCGCTGCTGGAGGAAGTGAGCATGCAGCAGGTGGCGCAACTGATCGAGGAACGCGTGCTGCAACTTCAGGAGGGGCTTGAGCGAATCGCGGGCATTCAACTGCACAGTCCGCTGAATCCGGCACGACGCGCCGGCATCCTGACATTCAACAAGGACGGCTGGGACAATCAAGCGCTGTTCTCCAAACTCCGGGAACAGCAGGTGATCTGTGCACAGCGGGGGAAAGGCATCCGTCTGTCGCCACATTTCTACACCGACCCGATGTCGATCGAGCGAAGCCTGACGGTACTGAGCCAGCTGCGACAAGGCTGAGTGCTCAGCAGCCGTCGGGGTATTCCAAATACGTTTAAGAAACCGCGGCGACCAATCTGGACGAGAGGGAATCCTGGCCAATACTGAGATGACTGGTGTGCGGCATCTCCCCCCAAGTGCCCCGCCAGTCGAGGTACCGTGGATCGCGTACCTTTGTTTTACTCCTAATGGTCTTGACCCGGATTCATCCCCCAGAACCCGGGTTTTTTTTGTCCGCGATTTCTCAAGATCTTGCGAGCTAGAACCTGACGAGGCGGCAAACGAGCAACGGGAGTAACGGCCGCAGGCTGGCGCTCCAGGCACTTTACCAACGACGCCAGGTCGACGCGCAGTGGATCGTGTCAGGTCACACGCGCCAGCGGGAACAATTGCTTGAAGTTAGCCGTGGTCTGCGCAGCCAATGCTTCGAATGATTCTCCGCGCACCATGGCCAGAAACTCGGCCACCTCGCGCACATACTGAGGCAGATTCGGCTTGCCGCGATAGGGAATGGGCGCCAGGTAGGGCGAATCGGTCTCCACCAGCAGACGTTCTGCCGGCACCTTGCGCGCCACCTCGCGCAAGGCGTCGGCATTGCGGAAGGTCACGATGCCGGACAGCGATATATAGAAGCCAATGTCCAGCGCCGCCTTTGCCATCTCCCAGTCCTCGGTGAAACAGTGCAACACGCCGGCCTGCGGCAACGCTGCCTCGCGCAACAGCGCCAGGGTATCGGCACGTGCCTCGCGGGTATGGACGATGACCGGCTTGCCGGTGACCCTGGCCGCCTCCAGATGCAGACGGAAAGACTGCTGCTGCAACTCGGCCGCCTCGGGCTCGTAGTGATAGTCCAGGCCAGTCTCGCCGATGGCCACCACATTGGGATGGTTCAACTCTCCGAGCAGCCAGTCCAGCGCCGGAGTCTCGCCCTTCTCCAGATCCAACGGATGAACACCCACCGAGCAGTCTACGTCTGTGTAGCGCTCGGCCAGCGACTTAACCGCGCCGGCATTGGCGGCACTGACGCCGATGCACAGGAAATGCTGCACGCCACGACCACGAGCAGCATCCAGCGCTGCATCAAGGGAGCCGTCATGAGCGGCCAGATCAAGGCGATCAAGGTGGCAATGGGAGTCAACCAGCATGAATTTCTCTATCTCTGAAATGACGAAGCGCCCATTCCGGGCGCTTCTGCCTTGAAGCCTGCGAGGCAGCACTACATGGTGTGGGTCGGGCGATCCGACTTCAACGCACCCGCCAGGTAGGTCTCGATCTTGTTCCGGGCGGTATTGTCACCGTCGTTGAACTGCACACCGACACCGGCGGCACGATTGCCTTGTGCCCCCTTTGGGGTGATCCATACCACCTTGCCGGCTACCGGAATCTTCTCCGGTTCATCCATCAGGTTGAGCAGCATGAACACCTCATCACCCAGCTTGTAGCTCTTGGCGGTCGGGATGAACAACCCGCCATTACGGATGAACGGCATGTAGGCAGCATAAAGCACGGACTTGTCCTTGATGGTCAGCGACAGTATCCCGTTACGCGGCCCCAGGTTCGGTGGCAAACTCATGCATGATTCCTTGCAACTTATCCGATTTTCGATTCTAGCCCGGTCCGGGCAGGCTTGCCCACTGCACCAGCAGGGCTTCGAGAAGCAGAGCACCGTTCAGGTTGGCCTTGCCCAGTACCTTCTGGCGCTGCAGCAGCAACCAGTCCTGCATCGCCAACAGCTTGTGTTGAGGCGTCTTGTCGGCCAGATACTGCACAACCTTGCGCATGTCGGCCAGCCCCAAACCGTCCTCGTCGCGACTCAGTTGATAACGCAACATCAGTTGTGCCCAGTCGCAAAACCAGTCGAACAGCATGGCCATCGGCAGATTCTTCCAGGCCTCGGCCAGCTGGCTGGCACTGGCCTGTTGCTTGAGCAGTTTCTTGACCCCCTCGACCACCAGGGCGCGCTGCTCCAGCACACCCTGACCATGCAGGCGACGAGCCATCAGCGGCGAACCACCGGCCAGGATCAGTAGCTCCAGACGCTGCTCATCACCACACTCCGGCAATGCCTGGGCCAACCAGGCCAGACTCTCGGCATGGCTCGGTAGCGGACAGGCCTGCTGCACGCAGCGGCTCTTCACGGTCGGCAGCAAGCGGCTGGGCTGGTGACTGACCAGCAACAGCACGGTGTCACCGGATGGTTCCTCCAGGCTCTTGAGCAGGGCATTGGCAGAGTTGAGGTTCATCGCCTCCACGGGCTCCAGCAGCACCACCTTGCGACCGCCGAGCTGGGCAGTCTGCACCACGAAGCTGACCAGATCGCGCACCTGATCGACCTTGATCGCCTTGTCCGCTTCTTCCGGCTCCAACACAAAAACATCCGGATGGGTCCCTGCCGCCAGCAGGTGACAGCCTTTGCATTGGCCACATGCATCCAGGCCAGCGGGCTTCTGGCACAGCAGGCGCGCCATCAGGCGCTCAGCCAGGTCGCGCTTGCCGATGCCGGCGGGGCCGTGCAGCAGGTAGGCATGAGCATGACGCGGACGGCTGGCTAGCTGCTGCCAGAGCTGCGCCTGCCAGGGATAGGCATCAGCCACGGCAGCGCTCCAGAATTTCTGGCAGCAGCCCATCGATTGAACGCTGCACCGACTCCAGCGACTGGGCGGCATCCAGTACTCGGTAGCGACCCGGTGCGGCTTCGGCACGCTTCAGGTAGGTCTGCCGCACTGCCTCGAAGAAGCCCCGCTCCTCTTGCTCGAAACGATCCAGACGACCACGAGCGGCGGCGCGGGAAAGGCCAATCTCCACCGGCAGGTCGAATACCAGGGTAAGACCAGGGCGCAGCTCACCTTGAACAAAAAGCTCCAATTCGGCGATACGCGCCTCACCCAGGCCACGCCCGCCCCCCTGATAGGCATAGGTGGCATCGGTAAAGCGGTCACAGAGCACCACAGCGCCGCGCGCCAGGGCCGGGCGAATGACTCGAGCCAGGTGCTGGGCACGAGCGGCGAACACCAGTAACAACTCGGCATCACTGTCCATGGGCTCGTCACTGGGGGCCAGCAGCAGTTCGCGGATGCGCTCGGCCAGCGGGGTGCCGCCAGGCTCGCGGCTGAGCACTACTTCGATGCCCTGCTCGCGCAAGCGCTCGGCGAGGTACTCGCGGTTGGTGCTCTTGCCGGCCCCTTCCGGGCCCTCCAGGGTGATGAACAGACCGCTCACGGGTTTTCCTTATCTGGGCGCGGGACTGGAGCGATAGTCGGCGCGGCGCTTGAGCTGATACTCGCGCACGGCACGGTTGTGCTGCTCCAGGGTCTCCGAGAATACATGGCTGCCGTCGCCGCGTGCGACGAAGTACAGGCTCTTGCCAGCCACCGGGTTGAGCGCGGCATGGATCGCTTCGCGACCTGCCAAGGCGATGGGGGTAGGTGGCATGCCATCGATCACATACGTGTTGTAGGGCGTCGGCTGTTGCAAGTGAGCACGAGTCAGATTGCCGTTATATCGCTCACCAAGGCCAAAGATCACCGTCGGATCCGTCTGCAGGCGCATGCCAATACGCAGTCGACGGACGAACACACCAGCGATCTGCCCACGCTCCTCGGCCACACCAGTCTCTTTCTCAACCATCGACGCCATCACCAGCGCATCGTAGGGTTTTCGGTAAGGCAGTCCATCTGCGCGGCTGGCCCACTCCTCGTCCAGTACCTGATCCAGACGGGTGCGCGCCTGTTTGAGCAGATCAAGGTCACTCATGCCACGCACGTAGCGGTAGGTATCGGGAAAGAAGCGCCCCTCGGGGCTGACTCCCGGCAGACCCAGCCGCTCCATCAGCGCCCGGTCGTCCAGCGTGGCCAGGCTCTGCGCCAGCTTCTCCTGACGAATCAGTGCAGCACGCACCTGGCGGAAGCTCCAGCCCTCGACCAGGGTCAGGCTGTACTGCACCACCTCACCGCGGCGCCACAAGCCGATCAGATCCCGGACATTCTGCTCTGGCAGCAGGCGATACTCTCCGCTGTGCAAAGCCTGGTTAGGCAGGTTGAAGCGCCAGTAGAGACGCAGCCAGAACGCGCCATCGAGCACTCCCTGCTGCTCCAGGCGATTGAGCAGGCCACCCGGCGTGTCACCAGGCAAAACCTCGATCAGACGCTCGCTCTCCAACTTGAGTGGCTGGTTCAAGGCACTGTGCAGACGCCAGCCAGCCAAGGCCAGCGCCAAGACGAGCAATACCAGGCCGGCAGCGAGCAGCAGCATCAACTTGCGAATCACGAATCAGGCATCCAGCAGACTGCGAATAATGGCCTGCAGTTTACGGGTGAGCGGGCCTGCCGGCCAGACACTGCCCGCCAGTTCGCGCACTGGCCAGATACCGTACAGGCTGTTGCAGACGAACAGCTCGTCGGCCTGCAGCAGTTCATCGAAGGTGATATCACGCACCTGCAGCGCAATACCCTCGCTCTCGGCCTGCACCAGAATCTCGGCACGCATCACGCCGGCTACGCCGCAGCGCGACAACTCGGGAGTCAGCAGAACCTCATCCTTGACCAGGAACAGGTTGCTGAACACGCCCTCGATCACCCGCCCGGACATATCCCGCATCAACCCTTCGGCGAAAGCGGCATCCTGCCACTCGTCACGAGCCAGTACCTGCTCCAGACGGTTGAGGTGCTTGAGCCCAGCGAGCAGGGGCTGCTCCGCCAGGCGAGTGACGCAGGGGTACAGGCATACGCCTTGTTCGGCATTGCGCGCGGGGTATGCGGGCAGAGGGTTACCCAGCAGGATGCGCCGAGGCAGTGAGGGGTGCGGCGGCGCATAGCCGCGCAAGCCATCGCCACGAGTGATCATCAGTTTGGCAACGCCATCGCCCAGCTCGCTGAAGAAGACCTGTAGCTCGGCCTCCAGAACAACCAAATCAAGGTCGATGGACAGGCGCCGCAGCCCCTCGCTCAGGCGCGCCAGATGGCGCGGCAGCAGTGTGGCACGGCCACCGTGCACGGCGATGGTCTCGAACAGCCCATCGCCGTAGGCCAGGCCACGATCACCCAAAGGCAATTCCGTGGCCGGACGGCCGTCAACCCAGCTCAGCATCAGCCGTTGAAGCGACGGAACACCAGCGAACCGTTGGTGCCGCCGAAGCCGAAGGAGTTGGAAAGCACCGCGTCAATCGCCAGCGGTTTGGCCTGGTGCGCGACGAAGTCGAGGTCGCAACCCTCATCCGGCTCGTCCAGATTGATAGTCGGAGGCGCGACCTGATCGCGCAGGGCCAACACGCTGAAGATGGCTTCGACCGCCCCGGCAGCACCCAGCAGGTGGCCGGTCATGGACTTGGTCGAACTGACGGACAACTGATGGGCATGCGCACCGAACACCGACTTCACCGCACAGGCCTCTGCCTTGTCGCCAGCAGAGGTGGAAGTACCGTGGGCGTTGATGTACTGCACCTGATCCGGGTTGATGCCAGCATCACGCAGCGCATTGGTCATGCAGCGAGCGGCACCCGCGCCATCATCCGGCGGCGAGGTCATGTGGAAGGCGTCGCCACTCATGCCGAAACCGGTCAGCTCGGCATAGATGGTCGCACCGCGGGCTTTGGCGTGTTCCAGCTCCTCCAGCACCAAGGCTCCGGCGCCGTCCGACAGCACGAAGCCGTCGCGCCCCTTGTCCCAGGGGCGACTGGCCTTGGCCGGATCATCGTTGCGGGTAGACAGCGCGCGAGCAGCGCCGAAGCCACCCATGCCCAGGCCACAGGTGGCCATCTCGGCACCACCGGCGACCATGACGTCCGCCTCACCATAGGCAATATTGCGTGCCGCCATGCCAATGCAGTGAGTACCCGTGGTACACGCGGTGGCGATGGCATAGTTCGGTCCCTGCAGCCCCAGATGGATCGACAGGAAACCGGAAATCATGTTGATGATCGAGCCCGGCACAAAGAACGGCGAGATGCGCCGCGGCCCCTGCTCCATCAGTGACTTGCAGTTATTCTCGATGTTGGTCAGACCGCCGATACCGGAGCCCATGGCCACACCGATGCGCTCACGGTTGGCGTCGGTGACCTCCAGGCCGGAGTCCCGCATCGCCTGGAAGCTGGCAGCTAGACCATACTGGATGAACAGGTCGAGCTTGCGCGCCTCCTTGGCCGACAGGTAATCCTCGACGTTGAAGCCCTTCACCGACCCACCGAAACGAGTGGAGAAGGCGGATAGGTCCATATGCTCGATCAGGCCAATACCACTGCGACCGGCCAGAATGCCCTGCCAGCTGCTGGCCACATCGGTGCCCAGCGGCGACAGCATGCCCATACCGGTAACCACGACGCGTCTACGCGACACTGCACAATCCTCTTATTCGTTGAAACTTGCCGGCCCGATAAAGAAAAACCGCACGCCCTTTAACGGGCAGTGCGGCTTTTCTGGGCCGAAAACCGGCGATTACAGGCGCTTAGGCGTGCGCAGTGATGTAATCGATGGCTTCCTGAACGGTGGTGATCTTCTCAGCCTGCTCGTCCGGGATCTCGGTCTCGAATTCCTCTTCCAGAGCCATCACCAGCTCGACGGTGTCAAGGGAGTCGGCGCCGAGGTCTTCGACGAAGGAAGCGCTGTTGGTCACTTCATCTTCTTTGACGCCCAGTTGCTCGGCGACGATTTTCTTGACGCGTTCTTCGATGGTGCTCATGTCTTGTTTTCACTCCTATGGAAAAAATCCGTGCAGCTGGGCTGCAGTGTATAGAAAGGGTTTTCTAAGTTTCAAGCCGGTTTCCCGGACCCTTCCGAAACTGCCGTCTTCTGCCGGTCGCACTTTTGTAACGAACTTTAGACTGGGTTTATGACAGTTTCCCGAAAGACCGAGTCACATTCAGCTCATGTACATGCCGCCATTCACCGGAACCGTGGCACCGGTAACGTAGGCTGCGCCCTCGGATGCGAGGAAGCCGACCACTTTGGCAATTTCTTCAGCCTGCCCCAGGCGACCCAGCGGAATCTGGGTCAGCAGCGCCTCGCGCTGGGCTTCCGGCAGCTCGCGGGTCATGTCGGTATCGATGAAGCCGGGCGCCACCGAGTTGACGGTGATCGAGCGCGAGCCGACTTCACGCGCCAGGGCGCGACTGAAACCTTCCAGGCCAGCCTTGGCTGCCGCGTAGTTGGCCTGCCCGGCGTTGCCCATGGCGCCAACCACAGACCCGATGTTGACGATCCGCCCCCAACGCGCCTTGGTCATGCCGCGCAGCACAGCCTTGGACAAGCGGAACAGGCTGTTGAGGTTGGTATTGATGACATCGAACCACTCCTCGTCCTTCATGCGCAGCATCAGGTTGTCGCGGGTAATGCCAGCGTTATTGACCAAGATGGCCACCGCACCGAAGTCCTTCTGGATCTGCTCCAAGACGGCCTCGACCGATTCGCTGCTGGCCACATCCAACATCAGGCCGGCGCCCTGGATACCCTGCTCCTTGAGCGCCTCTCCGATGCGAGCTGCACCGGCTTCGCTAGTGGCCGTACCGATGACGGTGGCACCCTGACGGCCCAGCTCGAACGCGATGGCCTGACCGATACCACGGCTAGCACCGGTAACCAGTGCAACTTTGCCTTGCAGACTCATGATTCTCTCCTTATGGCTCAGGCCAGCGCCGCGCGCACGGCGGCGAAAGCATCCGGGGTTTCCAGACTGTGGGTGTTGATGCCTTTGACGCAACGCTTGTTCAGCCCCGCCAGCACCTTGCCAGGGCCGCACTCGACCAGCTCGGTGACGCCTTGCGAGTTTAGATAGATCACGCTTTCCACCCAGCGGACCGGGCTATAGAGCTGGGCCAGCAAGTCACGCTTGAGGGTGTCCAGATCGGCAGGCACGGCAGCGCTGACATTCTGCACCAGCGGAATCTGCGGCGCCTGCCAGGCCAGGCCGTTGACCGCATCAGCGAACTTCTCGGCAGCCGGACGCATCAGCTCACAGTGCGACGGCACGCTGACCGGTAGCGGCATGGCACGCTTGGCACCTCGCGCCTTGCAGGCCTCGATGGCACGCTCGACGGCAGCCGCGGCGCCGGCGATCACTACCTGTCCCGGCGCGTTGAAATTGACGGCGCTGACCACTTCGCCTTGCGCAGCTTCGACGCAGGCGGCCAGCACGTCGGCATCCTCCAGGCCGAGGATCGCGGCCATGCCCCCCTGCCCCGCAGGTACAGCCTGCTGCATCAGCTGACCGCGCAGCTCGACCAGCTTGACTGCATCACGAAAACCTAGGGCGCCTGCAGCGACAAGGGCTGAGTACTCACCCAGGCTATGGCCTGCGACGAAAGCCGGGCAAGCACCGCCCTCGGCCTGCCACAGGCGCCACAGCGCGACGGAAGCCGTGAGAATGGCCGGCTGGGTCTTGTCGGTTTCGTTCAAGCGCTCTTCCGGGCCTTGCTGGGTCAGCGACCAGAGGTCGTAACCGAGCACCTCGGAGGCCTCTCCGAAGGTTTCATGTACCAGCGCCTGCTGGGCACCGAGCTCGGCGAGCATGCCGAGTGACTGCGAGCCTTGGCCGGGGAAGACAAATGCGAGGGAGGAGGACATCAAACTTTCCCTTATATAGTCGGAGGAAGCGGCACGGCGATACCGGACCGGAAACTGCAGATTGGATGGAGCCGCTACACCGGCGGTCACAAGCCCGGTCGCAGACATTTCGGCTTGGAAAGTCTCGATCACCGGGAGTTCAGAAGACGGCCTCGAATGAACACGAGGCACATAGACCTCCAGAGTCTCAGAACAACAGATCCTCGAGACGACCATGCAAGCGCTGGGGGAGATTCTCCCGTACCTCGATGACGGCACGGCGAATGGCGCTCTGGAACCCTTCCACGGTAGCCGAGCCATGACTCTTCACGACAATGCCTTGCAGCCCCAGGAAACTGGCCCCATTGTGGCGCGCTGGAGCTAGCTCACTTTGTAGACGCTTGAGCAACGGCAATGCCACCGCACCAGCCAGCTTGGACACCAAGCTTTCATTGAACAACGCCTCAATGCGCGCCGAGATCATCGACACCAGCCCTTCGCTGGATTTCAGCAGGATGTTGCCGACAAAACCGTCACACACCACCACGTCGGCCTCACCACGATATAGGCTATCGCCCTCGACGAAACCGATGTAGTTCAGCCCTTCGGCCTGCCGCAGCAAGCTAGCGGCCAACTTGACCTGTTGATTGCCCTTGATGCTCTCGGTGCCGACATTGAGCAGTGCTACGCGTGGCCGCTCCACGCCCTGGGCCTCGGCAACAACCGACCCCATGACCGAGAATTGGTAGAGCTGCTCGGCACTGCAATCCACATTCGCGCCCAGATCAAGCAGATGGCAGACGCCCTTGACCGTAGGCACAGCCGTGACCATGGCCGGCCGGTCGATACCCGGCAACGGCTTGAGCACATAGAGGGAAAGCGCCATCAGTGCGCCGGTATTGCCAGCACTGACGCATGCCTTAGCGCGACCACTGCGCACCAGCTCCAGCATCACGCGCATGGAGGCATCTGGCTTGCCCCGCAAGGCATGGGTCGGGCGATCATCCATGCTGATAACCTCACTCGCATGCTCGACTTGCAAGCGCGCGCGATCAACACCCGGATGGCGGGCAATCAGCTCTTCAAGGACGGGGGCTTGGCCGACGAGGACCAGGTGAAGCGAGGGGAATTCAGCCAGACTGGCTATGCAGGCTGGAACAATGCGATGGGGACCGAAGTCCCCACCCATTGCATCGATCGCGATCAGAGCGGACAAGGATTACTCGTCGGCGCCCTTGTCGATCACTTTACGGCCGCGGTAGAAACCTTCCGGGGACACGTGGTGACGCAGGTGAACTTCACCGGTGCTTTTCTCTACGGACAGGGCATTGGCCTCGAGGGCGTCGTGGGAACGGCGCATGTCGCGGGCAGAGCGGGATTTTTTGTTCTGCTGAACAGCCATAACTCAATAACTCCTAAACGTTTGGGTCACGCTTTAACTGCGCCAAAACACTGAACGGGTTGGACCTCGATACCTCGTCCCGGCTCGACTCGGGCTCATTGGCACCGGCCGGCTGCTGGCATTCATCAGGGGCATGGACTGGAACGATGGGCAGAGCGAGCAGAAGCTCATCTTCGACCAGCGTCATCAGATCCAAAGGATCTTCGCCCACCTCCAGCACGTCATAGCCCTTCGGCAGCGACTGGGTATCCGCTCCTACCTTCACCACCGCATAATCACATTCGCTGCGGATCGGCAGGGCGACCAGTTCCAGACAACGCTGGCAAACCATCTTGACCTCAACCTCGAGCTCGCTGTGAATACTCACAGCTCGGCGCTCATCACGTTCGAAGACCAGCTTCGCGTGCACCTTGCCGACGTTGTCCGCCAGCGGGTCGCACAGTCGCTCGAAACTGGCCAGTGGCATCTCCCCTTCTAGGGTGGCACCACGATCGGCGAGTTTGCGCGGATCAACGTGAGGTGGAATCGGCCCATTCGACATAGGCGCGGTATTCTATGGACGCACCTTGCCACTGTCAAAGGAATTTCCGCCCTGTCCGTCGGACTCCACGACCGTTAGAATCGCGCGGCCGATCAGGAGAACAATCATGCTACCGCTGGTACTCGCATCAAGCTCGCCTTACCGACGCGAACTGCTGACCCGCTTACGCCAACCTTTCTCCTGTGCATCACCCAATGTCGACGAGGCGTTACACCCCAACGAAAGCGCCAGCAGCCTGGTTCGCCGCCTGGCGGAAAGCAAGGCGCGCGCCCTGAGCGAACGGAACCCAGCACACCTGATCATCGGCTCGGACCAGGTCGCAGTACTGGGCACGCAGATCCTCGGCAAGCCTCACGACTTCGATCGCGCACGCAACCAGCTTATGGCTGCCAGCGGTGCCAGCGTGACCTTCCTGACCGGACTAGCCCTGCTCAACAGCGCCAGCGACCGATGCCAGGTTGATGTAGTGCCCTTCACTGTGCACTTTCGCCCACTGACCGAGGAGCAGATCTGCCGCTATCTGGAAGCAGAAGAGCCATACGACTGCGCCGGCAGTTTCAAGTCGGAAGGTCTGGGCATCAGCCTGTTTCGCTCCACCGAAGGCGAGGACAATACCAGCCTGGTCGGCCTGCCACTGATCCGCCTGGTACAGATGCTGGACCAGGAAGGGATCCATATCCCCTGATATCCATATATAAAGAAGAAACCCGGTCAAGCCGGGCTTCCAATGACTTCAAGAAGACTCAGCGCAGCACCGGCCCCTGGAAGCCCATCCACAACGCCAAACGCTCCGCCACGCTGGTGCCGAGCTTTTTGGTGAAGCGATCAAAAGGATTCTCTTCGCGGGTGTAGTCAACTATCTCCTTGGCACCAATCACCTCACGAGCGACATAGCTGCTGCTGCCCAGAGCATCCACAAGCCCCAACTCCAGGGCCTGCTCGCCGGACCATATCAGCCCGGAGAACAGCTCTGGGTGCTGATCAACCTTCAGTCGATCACCGCGCCCTTTCTTGACACTCTCGATGAACTGCTTGTGAGTGGTTTCCAACACGCTCTGCCAGAATCGAGTCTCCTCTTCTTTCGGCGGCTGGAATGGATCGAGGAAGGCCTTGTGCTCGCCCGATGTATAGACACGACGATCAACCCCCACCTTCTCCATCACCCCGACGAAACCAAAGGTCGCTGCAGTGACACCAATGGAGCCAACTAGGCTGGCCTTGTCGGCATAGATCTCGTCAGCGGCACTGGCAATGTAGTAGGCACCAGAGGCCCCCAGATCACTGATCACCGCGTACACCTTGATATCCGGGTGCTCGCCACGCAGGCGTTTGATTTCGTCATAGACATAACCGGACTGGACCGGACTGCCACCCGGGCTATTGATGCGCAACACGACACCCTTGGTCTTCTTATCCTCGAAGGCCGCGCGCAAACTACCGACGATATTGTCCGCACTGGCCTCTTCGTCAGCCATGATCGCGCCACGTATCTCGATGAGCGCGGTATGACTCTCCGCCATCGACGACGCTTTCCCCAGCTTCAAGGCAGGCGAGAAAAGCGCCAGCGCACCGAACAGGTAAGCGAACGCCAGCAACTTGAAGAAAATACCCCAGCGCCTAGCCCGACGCTGCTCCACCACGCCGGCTTGCAAGGTTTTTTCCAGCAGCTTCCAGGCCTTTTCGTCGCCACCTGCGGCAGACGCCTTCCATTCATCCGACATATTCGTCTACCTCGACATTGCTAACGGGAGCGTGCCCTTCCAGCCAGGCACGCAACTCAGGAAATTCATTGATGGCCAGGCGAGGACCGTGGCTGCGCAGGCTGTCCAGCGGCTGCGCACCAAAACCTACCGCCACAGAATCCATGCCGGCGTTACGCGCCATCTGCAGGTCGAAGACAGAGTCACCTACCATAAGCGCCCGTTCCGGAGTAACAGAGCAGTGAGCCAGTATCTCGTGAAGCATGCGCGGATGAGGCTTGCTCGCCGTCTCATCCGCGCAACGCGTGACATCGAAGTAATCCAGCCAGCCACGCCCTTCCAAGATCCGGTGCAACCCACGGCGACTCTTGCCAGTCGCCACCGCCAACTGATAGCCCTGTTCGCGAAAAGCCTGCAGCGACTCCTCAACCCCAGGAAACAGTGCCGAGGGCTCGTTTTCCAGGGCAATGTAATGCTCGCCATAGCCAACGCGGAAGCGTTCGACCAGCGCCGCCTCACCCAGCTCGGGATATAGCGTCCGGATCGCCTCCGGCAGACCCAGCCCGATGATGCCCTTGACTGCCTCATCGCTGAGCTGCGGCAGCCCACAGGAATCGGCGGCACGATGCATGGATTCGACAATGCGCCCGATGGAGTCGACCAGCGTGCCGTCCCAGTCGAAGATCAACAGCTGATAGTTCGACGAGCGAGAGTCAGACACCGAGGCGCTCCAGCGTCTGCGCCCATACCTCGCCCACCGCTGCCTCGAGTTCCAGGCGCTGACCATCCGGAAGTTCGATTTTCAACTGATAGGCATGCAGGAACAGGCGCTTGCCGCCCAGCTCACGGATTTCGCGAGTGAACTCTTCGTCGCCGTACTTGGGGTCGCCAGCAATCGAATGCCCGGCGTGCTTGGCATGCACACGGATCTGGTGTGTACGCCCAGTGATGGGACTGGCCTCGACCAGAGTGGCGAACTCGCCGAAGCGGCGCAGCACGCGAAACTCGGTGAGCGCTTCCTTGCCCTCGGGATTGACCTCGACCATGCGCTCACCGGAGCGCAGGTTGCTCTTCAGCAACGGTGCGGCGACCTTCTTCTTCGAGGCCGGCCAGCTGCCACGCACCAGCGCCATGTAGCGCTTGTCGACACCATCGCCGCGCAGCGCCTCGTGCAGATGACGCAGCATGCTGCGCTTCTTGGCAATCATCAGCAGGCCCGAGGTATCGCGATCCAGGCGGTGGACCAGCTCGATATCCTTGGCATCCGGACGCAGCTGGCGGAAGGCCTCGATCACCCCGTAATTCAAGCCGCTACCACCGTGCACGGCGATACCGGCCGGCTTATTCAGCACGATCAGCGCCTTGTCTTCATAGACGATGGCCGCCTCGAGGCGCTCCAGCAGGCTCTGCGCCAGCGGCACCGGCTCGTCACGCTCAGCCAGGCGCAGCGGCGGAACCCGCACGATATCGCCAGCCTGCAGCTTGTACTCGGGCTTGATCCGCCCTTTGTTCACCCGCACTTCGCCCTTGCGCAGGATGCGATAGATCAGGGTTTTCGGCACACCCTTGAGGCGGGCAAGGAGAAAATTATCGATACGCTGGCCGGCATGGTCCGGCGCAACCTCAAGCAGCTGGACGCCGGAGGTTGGAGAATTGTCTGTAGTCATGGCCGCGATCATAACAATTTTTTATGGAATTGAAGCACTTAATCATTGCTGCTATAGTCGCGAACGCCGCCAAAAGCGGCCCGGCCAGCGGGTGATTGACAACCTTGCCACCCCTGCCGAGCGCAACCCTTTCAGGACGTGAGGCCGTCCGACGGGAATCTCGCCGCACAAACGCGATGAATTTCGGAAACAAAGCCTTGAGCCAAAGAGCCTTGAGCGCAGAATTCGCGACCAGGCTCGACAAGACGCGCAGGCCCAGCCTGCGGTAATGCAAACCCGCTACGGATTCAGCGAGCGGCACCCGATTTCAGCGATACGTGTAGGGTGGAGATGCACAACCGTCGGACAGCGTAGCTACACGCATTACCAAGACGCTTCACATTCGTCCGCACCGACCGGTTGATTCCTCCCCTGACTGAGTGCTTCTGTCACCACAGCAAACAGGAGCGTTGTCGCGGCCCCGGCCCCATTGGCCTGACCGCTGGACACCGGAGTGACTTACGACCACTCCGAAAGACGCACCCTGACACCGACCGTGAGAGTCGTGTGTGCCAAACGCCGTTTCCGGCAGCCCGGAAACCATTGGTACAACATGAAAAGAATGCTGATCAACGCAACTCAGCCCGAAGAGTTGCGTGTCGCTCTGGTAGATGGCCAGAAGCTCTACGACCTGGACATCGAGTCCGGCGCCCGTGAGCAGAAGAAAGCCAACATCTACAAGGGCCGCATCACCCGCGTCGAGCCTAGCCTCGAAGCGGCCTTCGTCGACTTCGGCGCCGAGCGCCACGGCTTCCTGCCCCTCAAGGAAATCTCCCGCGAATACTTCTCCAAGGCTCCTGAAGGCGGCCGCGTCAACATCAAGGAAGTCTTGAAGGAAGGCCAGGAAGTCATCGTCCAGGTCGAGAAAGAAGAGCGTGGCAACAAGGGCGCCGCCCTGACCACCTTCATCAGCCTCGCCGGTCGTTACCTGGTCCTGATGCCGAACAACCCGCGTGCCGGCGGCATCTCCCGTCGCATCGAAGGCGAAGAGCGCAACGAACTGCGTGAAGCGCTGAACGGCCTCAACGCCCCTGGCGACATGGGCCTGATCGTGCGCACCGCCGGCCTGGGCCGCTCCAGCGAAGAGCTGCAGCTCGATCTGGACTACCTGATCCAGCTGTGGACCGCCATCAAGGATGCTTCCAAGGATCGCGCCGCACCGTTCCTGATCTACCAGGAATCCAACGTCATCATCCGCGCCATCCGCGACTACCTGCGCCAGGACATCGGCGAAGTACTGGTGGACAGCGTCGAAGCCCAGGAAGAAGCCTTGGCCTTCATCCAGCAGGTCATGCCGCAGTACGCGAGCAAGATCAAGCTGTACGAAGACAGCGTGCCGCTGTTCAACCGCTTCCAGATCGAAAGCCAGATCGAGACCGCCTTCCAGCGCGAAGTGAAACTGCCGTCCGGCGGCTCCATCGTCATCGACCCGACCGAAGCCCTGGTGTCCATCGACATCAACTCGGCGCGTGCGACCAAAGGCGGCGACATCGAAGAAACCGCCCTGCAGACCAACTTGGAAGCGGCCGAAGAGATCGCCCGCCAGCTGCGCCTGCGCGACATCGGCGGTCTGATCGTCATCGACTTCATCGACATGACCCCGGCCAAGAACCAGCGCGCCGTGGAAGAGAAGGTCCGCGAAGCCCTGGAAGCCGACCGCGCCCGCGTTCAGGTCGGCCGCATCTCGCGCTTCGGCCTGCTGGAAATGTCCCGCCAGCGCCTGCGTCCGTCCCTCGGCGAGACCAGCGGCATCGTCTGCCCGCGCTGCAACGGCCAAGGCATCATCCGCGACGTCGAATCCCTGTCGCTGGCCATCCTGCGCCTGATCGAGGAAGAAGCCCTGAAGGACCGCACCGCCGAGGTTCGCGCCCAGGTGCCGATCCCGGTTGCCGCCTTCCTGCTCAACGAGAAGCGCAACAGCATCACCAAGATCGAGCTGCGCACCCGTGCGCGCATCGTGATCCTGCCGAACGACCACCTGGAAACCCCGCACTTCGAAGTCCAGCGCCTGCGCGACGACAGCCCGGAAGTGATGAGCGGCCAATCCAGCTATGAAATGGCTGCTGCGGAAGTCGAAGACGCCCAGCCAGCCAGCGCCACTCGCACCCTGGTGCGCCAGGAAGCTGCGCTGAAAACCACCCCGCCGCGCCCTGCCGCGCCGACTCCGGCTGCCCCGCTGGCACCGGCCGCGCCGACTCCGCAACCAAGCCTGTTCAAAGGCCTGGTCAAGGGTCTGGTCAGCCTGTTCGCCGGCAAGGAAGAAGAGCCGCAGCCGGTTGCCGAAGCCAAGCCTGCCGAGCGCAAGCCGCGCAGCGACGAGCGTCGCGGAAACCGTCAGCAGAACCGTCGCGATGGCCGTGGCAACCGTGAACGCGGTGAGCGCAGCGAGCGTGGCGAACGCGAAGAGCGCAAACCGCGTGAAGAGCGCCAGCCTCGTGAGGCCCGCGAGCCGCGCGAGGAACGCCAACCGCGTGAAGCCCGTGAAGAGCGCCAGCCTCGCGAAGAGCGTCAACCGCGCGAAGCTCGTGAGCCCCGTGAGCCGCGTGAAGGCCAGGAAAACCGCCGCGAGCGTGGCGAACGCCAGCCGCGTGAAGGCCGCGAGCCCCGCGAGGAGCGCCGCCGCGAGCTGCGTGACCCGCTGGACGCCGTTGCCGCCAACCCTGCAGAGCAGCAGGAGCAACAGCCGGAACAGCGTGCCGAGCGCAAGCCGCGCGAAGAGCGCCAGCCGCGCCCTCCGCGTGAGGAGCGTCAACCGCGCGCCGAGCAGACCGAAGCAGGCAGCGAAGAAGAAGTGCTGCTGAACGGTGAGCAGGCCGACGACGATCAGGAAGGCGGTGAAGGCGGCGATCGTCCGCGCCGTCGCTCTCGTGGCCAGCGTCGCCGCAGCAACCGCCGCGAGCGCCTGCGCGACGCCGATGGCAATCCGATTGTCGATGATGGTGAAGAAGCCGCAGAAGCTGTCGACGCTGGCAGCGAAGGCGCCACCACCACTGCCGCCGAAAGCGCTGCCGTGGCGGCGGCCGTTGCCGTAACCGTAGCTGCCGAGGAGGCCCAGGCCCAGCCGGAGCAATCCTCAAGCGCGGAACAACCGCAACAGCCAGAAGTCAGCCCGGCAGCAGCCGAAGAGCCCGCCCCAGCCCCGGTAATCGTTACCGAGCCAACAGTGGAAGCAACTTCTACCGAAGAGACTCCGGTTACTCCCGCCGTTGAAGCTCCGATCGAAGCTTCCGCACCGGTGGAGCAGGCGGCCCCGGAAGCCTCGCCGCAGAATAGCGGAGGACGTGCTGCCAACGATCCGCGCGAGGTGCGCCGCCGCCGTCTAGCAGCAGAAGCGGCAGCCGCCGCTCAAGCCACCGAGGCTACTCCGGCGGAAGCGTCTCCTGCAATCGAGGCTGCCCCGACTGCCGAAACGACTCCGATCACTGAAGCCAACTCAGCAGCCGAACCCCCACCGGCCGAAGCTGTCCGCGAGCAGGTAGCCAAAGTGGCAGCCGATGTTCCTGAGCAGCTACCGCCAAGCGCTTCCGAAGCCGAGGCTACCCTGCCTACGGACAAGGAAGAGCAGGAAGGCAAACCGCAGATCTGATACTGCGGGACAACAAGGGGGGGATGCAGACGCATCCCCCCTTTTTTATGCCTCTGCACTTTGATTCCTGCGATTGAAATGCTTCGGCAACGCCCTTGCGAGCTTTGGACGTTTACGGCAGAATTCGCGCCGTCCTAGGGGAGTAGTCTCCCGCGAGCCCTCGGCTCACTTGGCGTGCGTCAACACACTTGCTCCGCAGAGCATGGCGCATGCGACCCAAGGCCTTTGCGGCCTGAGAGGTTTGACAAGACCTATGACACGCACACCTCACCCGGGGCGGGGAGGTAGTACGTGTCATAGAACAGTCAAACCCGCCCCTTAGGAACGCCTGATGTTGGAATCCCTGTTCGTCCCCACCGGAATCGTTGCCCTCGCCGAGATCGGCGATAAGACGCAGCTCCTCGCCTTGCTGCTGGCATGTCGCTTTCGCCGGCCATGGCCAATCATCTGGGGCATCGTCCTGGCTACGCTAGCCAACCACTTCGCCGCCGGCGCGGTAGGCAATTGGGTTGCCAGTTTCTTCTCGCAAACCACACTGAGCTGGATTCTCGCAGCATGTTTCGCAGCCGTTGCACTGTGGACGCTGATTCCCGACAAGCTCGACGAAGACGAGTCCCACCTCAAGCGTTTCGGCCCTTTCCTTACCACCCTGATCGCCTTCTTCCTCGCGGAGATGGGCGACAAGACCCAGATCGCCACGGTGATGCTGGCGGCGCAGTATCCCGACTTCCTGATGGTAGTCATAGGAACTACGCTCGGCATGCTGATCGCCAACGTACCAGTCGTGCTGGCCGGCAACTTCGCAGCAGACCGCCTGCCCTTGGCACTCATCCGCAAGCTGGCCGCGCTCGCCTTCCTCGCGCTGGCCATCTACGCCGCCTGCCAGGCCCTCGGACTGCTCGGGGGGCTCTGATGCCGAACGGCGGAAACGAGCGACCAGGCGGCCCACCCTTATTGTCCTCGCGTTGGTAATCTGCTGGCGAATCGCGCAGTTCCAGTGCTGAAGGAGCAGTACATGTCCCTGGAAGAAATGAAGAAGCGCGTCCGCCAGCATGTCGACTTGAGCTGGAACCGGGGCCACCTGGCACTTGCCGAGCAAATGCATGGCCCCGACTTCATCTACAAGAGCTCGTTCAATGATCGGCCGCTGAGTAGCTCGGCATTCTCCCGCATGGTTCAGGAGATTCGCCATGCCATGCCTGATCTGGAAGTGGTGATCGAGGAATGCGTGGCGGAAGGCGACAAGGTAGTGACTTGGAGCACCCTGATCGGCACCCTGGCCAGCCCGGCGATGGGCTACCCCGCCAGTGACAAGGTGCTGAGCATCTCGGCGATGGCCTTCTGGACCCTGACGCCCCACGGCAGCATCCGCGAAATCTGTACCATGTTCGACATGGAAAGCTTTCGAGCCCAGTTCGGCCTGACAACCCGCTCTGTCACGGAAAAGGCCCAGCCCTAGGAAGAGCACTCTCTAGCGCTTAGCCTGCTCGTACAGGGGCAGCACTTTTGGGATCGCCGCCTCGAGCGAGGAAATACGACTACCCGATGACGGATGGGTGCTCATGAATTCCGGAGGCGCCCCGCCGCCGGCCTGGCTCATCTTCTGCCAGAGGCTTATCGCGGCGTTGGGGTCGTAACCAGCGCGGGCGGACAGTTCTAGACCGATGACGTCGGCCTCGTTCTCATTTGCCCGACTGTTGGGAAGAGTCATCAGATACTCCACTCCGGTATTGGCGAGCTGCAGGCCACCATCACCGACACCTAGAACCGCCCCAAGCTGAGTCGCCATTTGCACGCCATAGGCCTTGGACATGGCCTCGCGACTGTGCTCGCGCAACGCATGCGCGATCTCGTGCCCCATCACCGCAGCCAGTTCATCGTCGGTCAGACGGAGCTGATCGATCAAACCGCTGTACACGATGATCTTGCCGCCCGGACCACAGTTGGCGTTGAGCTCGTCGCTCTTGATCAGATTGACCTGCCAGTCCCACTCTGCAGCGTCCGCCCTGAACACCGGAGCCTGGGCGATAAGCCGCTTGGCTATGACACTGACGCGCCTGGCGTTCGCACTGGTCGAGTCCAGCGCGCCCTGACCAGCTGCCTCGTCAAGCGTTTGCCGATAGGCCTGGGCGTACATGCTGTCGACCTCCTGAGCGGACAGCATGCTGAACATGTACTGCTTGCGCTCGACCCCAACCGCTCCGCCACTGGTGGTATTGACGGCCTGGCACGCAACGAGGAGTGAAAGGCCGCCCAAGACGGGTAAGCGGAGCAGACTGTGCATGGAAATCTCCAGACGGTAATGCATGAATCATATGCTGGATGTCGGTGAGAGCATCACCCACGACAGATACTTGCACTCAGACAATACGCCATCTTTTCTAGTTGCAGGACGGCTCATGAATTGCTCGTGAGCTGCCGATAAGCCAGGGACAGGCGCAGAAACCACGCCATGGGAGTCCCTATGCGATTCAAGTCCATCCAGTTTTCCGTCGCGTTCCTCGCAGGTGCCAGCGTGCTGGCCGTCGTTGTGGCGTTGGTGCTGTACTCGCTGTTCTCGGGAGCCCGGACCCAGCAAACCGTGCGCGAACAGACCGAAGGTCTGCTTCAGCACATCATCGAAGATCGCCTGAAGACCCTGGCACAGGCACAGGTCAGTCAGATCCAGCGCGAGCTGGAGTACCCGCTGGCGGTGGCCGGGAACATCGCCCAGACAAACGCTCTGATGGGCGAGACCGATGCGAGCGGCTCCGCCCTGTTTGGCATAAGCCGCGAGGAATTGAACAACCTGCTGCGCAACGCCGTGGTCAAGAATCCCAAGCTGCTCGACGTCTATGTTGGCTGGGAGCCCAACGCCTTCGACCAGGACGACAACCTGTACGCGAATCAGCCCGGCTATGACGACAGCGGCCGATTCATGCCCTGGTGGTACCGCAAGGATGGCCAACCTTCCGTGGAGCCCCTGGGCTCCGACATGGAGAATCCCAAACTGCTACCCACTGGCGTGCGCGCCGGGGAGTACTACCTGTGCCCAAGAGAGACCAAGGGCACCTGCATCATTGACCCGGCCCCGTATGAGATGAATGGCAAGATGGTGATGATGGCATCGTTCAACGTGCCAATTCTGGTCAACGGACAATTTCGCGGTGTAGTCGGTGCCGACCTGGCTCTGGACTTCATCCAGGAGCTGCTGAAAGCCGCCGATGCCCAACTCTATGAAGGCGCAGGAGAAATGGCGCTGATCTCCAGCAATGGCCGCCTGGTGGCCTTCACTCCGGACGCTGGAAAGCTCGGAGAGCCCAGTGAGCAGGTGATCGGCAACCTCGGCGATCTGAAGGGCCTGCAGGCAGGCCAGGCCCACTTCAGCGAAGACGATGCAAAGGACCTGATCCAGCTGTTGATGCCCTTCACCATCGGCGACACCCAGACTCGCTGGACCCTGCTTCTGCAGCTTCCGCGGAGTGCCGTTTATGCCGACCTGATCAAGCTGCAGGAGGAGCTGGCAGAACAGCGCAATCAGGACATCTTCGGCATGAGCGTAGTGGGACTCCTGATCGCTGCCCTCGGCCTGATCGTCATCTGGTTCGTCGGCTACGGCATCGCCCGCCCGCTGCGGCAGATGGTCGGTATGCTCGACGACATCGCCAAGGGCGACGGCGATCTCACCGTGCGACTACAGGTGGATCGCGCCGACGAACTGGGGCAGATAGCCAACGGCTTCAACACCTTCCTCAACAAGCTGCAGAGCATGATCCGCGACGTGGTCACCTCGGTACAGAAGGTCAGTGACTCCTCCGAACACACCGCCGATATCGCCATTCGCACCAACCAGGGCGTGCAAAAGCAGATGGCGGAGATCGATCAGGTAGCCACCGCCGTACAGGAGATGAGCGCCACTGCCCAGGACGTGGCACGCAACGCCACCCAGGCGGCCGAGGCAGCCAACCACGCGGACCACTCGGCCAACGACGGCAAACGCATCGTCGAGGGTACTTCCAAGGCAATTGCCGCCCTGGCCAGCGAGATCGGCCGTGCCGTTGGCGTAGTGCAGACGCTGGCCAAGGACAGCGAGAACATCAATGCCATCCTGGTGGCGATCCGAGGTATCGCCGAGCAGACCAACCTGCTCGCGCTCAACGCCGCCATCGAGGCAGCACGCGCCGGCGAGCAAGGTCGCGGCTTTGCCGTCGTGGCCGATGAGGTGCGCAACCTCGCGCAGAAGACCCAGCAGGCCACCGAAGAGATCCAGAGCATGATCCAGCAGCTGCAGAACGGCACCCGCGAGGTGGTGAACGTGATGGAGCAGAGCCAGGCGCGCACCGACGATAGCGTGCAGCAGGCCCAGGCTGCAGCTCAGGCGCTGGAATCGATCACCCAGGCGGTATCGGTGATCAACGACATGAACACCCAGATCGCCAGTGCCGCCGAGGAGCAGAGCGCGGTGGCCGAGGACATCAACCGCAACGTCACCAATATCGGCCAGGTGGCCGGCGAGGTGGCCGGCGGCGCCGACGAGGCCAGCCAGGCGAGCGCCGAGCTGACCAAGCTGGCCGAGCAGCAGCGGCGGCTGATCAATCAGTTCAGGGTGTAAAAGGCCACCTGACGATCTAGGCAGCTAGATTGTCAGGTCTTGTGCGCCCAGCGCTGGCGCAGCCATTCGAGGTCTTCCGGGCGGGTGATCTTCAGATTGTCCGCCCTGCCCTCCACCAGCTTCGGTGCCAATCCGGCCCACTCCAGGGCGGAGGCCTCGTCGGTCACCGCCACATCAGCCACCAGCGCGTCTGCCAGCGCCCGATGCAGGGCCGCCAGGCGGAACATCTGGGGCGTGTAGGCCTGCCAGATCAGGCTGCGATCCACGGTTTCCGCCACCCGGCCATCGGCGCCGACACGCTTGAGCGTATCGCGCGCCGGCACGGCCAGCAGGCCACCAACCGGATCATCGGCCAGCTCCTGCAGCAGCAGATCGAGATCGCTGCGCGCCAGGTTGGGCCGCGCGGCGTCGTGCACCAGCACCCAGTCGTCCGGCTGTGCGCCCAGCTCCAGCAGGCGCAGCAGGCCGGCCAACACCGAGTCGGCGCGCTCGGCACCGCCCTCGGCACGCTGGATGCGTGGATCATTGGCCAGCGCCAGCGTCGGCCAGAAGGGATCGTCCACCGCCAGGCTGAGCACCAGGCCCCGCAGCTGCGGATGATCGAGAAAACAGTGGAGGGTATGTTCGAGGATGGTTTGCCCGGCCAGCTGCAGATACTGCTTGGGACGGTCGGCACGCATGCGCGAGCCGATGCCGGCGGCGGGGATCACTACCCAGAAGGAAGGTATCGCGGGAGTATTCATTCGGCCAGCTGGTAGAGGGTTTCGCCTTCCTTGACCATGCCGAGTTCGTGACGGGCACGCTCCTCGACGGTCTCCATGCCCTTCTTCAACTCCAGCACCTCGGCTTCGAGGATGCGGTTGCGCTCGAGCAGGCGCTCGTTCTCGCCCTGCTGATCGGCAATCTGCCGCTGCAGCTCGGTGACCTGGGCCAGGCTGCCGTCACCCACCCACAGGCGGTACTGCAGGCCAGCCAGAACCAGCACGAGCGCGACGAACAGCCAGTAGGGCGCTTTGTTAGACATGGGAACGCGAGTATCCATACGAAAAGGGCAGCTTGCGCTGCCCTTTTACCATTCCCGGCTTAGCCGCGGAACTCGGCGCGGCCCTTGTACGGAGCCTTTCCGCCGAGCTGCTCTTCGATGCGCAGCAGTTGGTTGTACTTGGACACGCGATCGGAACGGCACAGGGAGCCGGTCTTGATCTGGCCAGCGGCGGTGCCTACGGCCAGGTCGGCGATGGTGCTGTCCTCAGTCTCACCGGAGCGGTGCGAGATCACGGCAGTGAAGCCGGCGGCCTTGGCCATCTGGATGGCTTCCAGGGTCTCGGTCAGCGAGCCGATCTGATTGAACTTGATCAGGATCGAGTTGCCGATCTTCTCGTCGATGCCGCGTTTGAGGATCTTGGTGTTGGTCACGAACAGGTCGTCGCCAACCAGCTGCACCTTGTCGCCGATCTTGTCGGTCAGGACTTTCCAGCCAGCCCAGTCGGACTCGTCCATGCCGTCTTCGATGGAGATGATCGGGTAGCGCTGGGTCAGGCTGGCCAGGTAGTCGGCGAAGCCTTCGGCGCTGAATACCTTGCCCTCGCCTTCGAGGTCGTACTGGCCGTCCTTGAAGAACTCGGAGGAAGCGCAGTCCAGGGCCAGGGTGATGTCGTCACCCAGCTTGTAGCCGGCGTTGGCCACGGCCTCGGCGATAGCAGCCAGGGCGTCTTCGTTGGAAGCCAGGTTCGGCGCGAAGCCACCTTCGTCACCCACGGCGGTGTTCAGGCCACGGGCCTTCAGCACGACTTTCAGGTGGTGGAAGATCTCGGCGCCCATGCGCAGGGCGTCGGCGAAGTTCTTGGCGCCAACCGGCTGAACCATGAACTCCTGGATGTCGACGTTGTTATCGGCGTGCTCGCCGCCGTTGATGATGTTCATCATCGGCACCGGCATGGAGTAGACGCCCGGGGTGCCGTTCAGATCGGCGATGTGCGCGTACAGCGGCACGCTCTTGGCCTGAGCAGCAGCCTTGGCGGCGGCCAGGGACACGGCGAGGATGGCGTTGGCGCCCAGCTTGCCTTTGTTCTCGGTGCCGTCGAGGTCGATCATGGCCAGGTCGAGGGCCTTCTGCTCACGGGCGTCTTTGCCCAGCAGCAGATCGCGGATCGGACCGTTGATGTTGGCCACGGCCTTGAGCACACCCTTGCCGAGGTAACGGCTCTTGTCGCCATCACGCAGCTCCAGCGCTTCGCGCGAGCCAGTGGACGCGCCGGACGGTGCACAGGCGCTACCGACAATGCCGCCTTCGAGGATCACATCGGCTTCAACGGTGGGGTTGCCACGGGAGTCGAGAACCTCGCGACCCTTGATATCGACGATTTTAGCCATCGCGTATAACACTCCAAATGTTTACGAGAGAGATTGCCTGCCGGTCACGGCCAACGGGCGCGCACTTTACCGGAGAATTACCTGATCAGGCAGTCTCAATCGGCGGGAAACTCTTCACCAGATCATCCATCTGCTTGAGCTGGGTGAGGAACGGCTCCAGCTTGTTCAGACGCAGGGCGCACGGACCATCACACTTGGCCTGCTCCGGCTCCGGGTGGGCCTCGAGGAACAGACCAGCCAGGCCCTGGCTCATGCCGGCCTTGGCCAGGTCAGTGACTTGGGCACGACGGCCGCCAGCAGAGTCGGCACGACCACCCGGCATCTGCAGGGCATGGGTCACGTCGAAGAACACCGGGTATTCGAACGACTTCATGATGCCGAAGCCAAGCATGTCCACCACCAGGTTGTTGTAACCGAAGGAGGAACCACGCTCGCAGAGAATCAGCTGATCGTTACCGGCCTCCTCGCACTTGCGCAGGATGTGTTTCATCTCCTGCGGGGCGAGGAACTGGGCCTTCTTGATGTTGATCACCGCGCCGGTCTTGGCCATCGCCACTACCAGGTCGGTCTGCCGCGAGAGGAAAGCCGGCAACTGAATGATGTCGCACACCTCAGCCACCGGAGCAGCCTGGTGCGGTTCATGCACGTCGGTGATCACCGGTACGCCGAAGGTCTTCTTCACTTCCTCGAAGATCTTCATGCCCTCTTCCAGGCCAGGGCCACGGAAGGAGGTGATGGACGAGCGGTTGGCCTTGTCGAAGCTGGCCTTGAACACGTAGGGAATGCCGAGCTTCTCGGTAACCCGAACGTACTCTTCGCAGGCCTGCATGGCCAGATCGCGCGACTCCAGCACGTTGATGCCGCCGAACAGGACGAACGGCTTGTCGTTGGCGATCTCGATACCGCCGACTTTGATGATCTTCTGCGCCATGTTCGTTCCTTACGCCTTGCCGGCCTGTTTCAACGCAGCCTTGACGAAGCCGCTGAACAGCGGGTGGCCGTCGCGTGGGGTAGAGGTGAATTCCGGGTGGAACTGGCAGGCGACGAACCACGGGTGATCCGGTGCCTCGACCACTTCGACCAACGCGCCGTCGGCGGAGCGGCCGCTGACCTTGAGGCCGGCCTGCTCCAGCTGCGGCAGCAGGTTGTTGTTGACCTCGTAACGGTGGCGATGGCGCTCGACGATCACATCCTTGCCATAGCACTCGCGCACATTGGAGCCGGCGATCAGTTGGCAGTCCTGCGCGCCCAAGCGCATGGTGCCGCCCAGGTCGGAGGCATCGGTACGAATCTCAGTGGCGCCGGTGGCGTCTTGCCACTCGGTGATTAGGCCAACGACCGGGTGGCCGCTGTTCTGGTCGAATTCGGTGGAGTTGGCGTCGGTCCAGCCCAGCACGTTACGGGCGTACTCGATCACCGCCACCTGCATGCCGAGGCAGATGCCCAAGTAAGGGATCTTGTTCTCGCGGGCGTACTGCACGGTCTTGATCTTGCCTTCCACGCCACGCAGACCGAAGCCACCTGGAACCAGGATAGCGTCGACGCCTTCGAGCTTGGCGGTGCCTTCGTTCTCGATCTCCTCGGAGTCGATATAGCGCAGCTTGACCTTGGTACGATTCTCGATGCCAGCGTGATTCATCGCCTCGATCAGCGACTTGTACGCATCCAGCAGCTCCATGTACTTACCGACCATGGCGATGGTGACTTCCTTCTCCGGGTTCAGCTTGGCATCCACCACGCGGTCCCACTCGGAGAGGTCGGCCGGGCCGCATTGCAGGCCGAAGCGCTCGACGACGATGTCATCCAGGCCCTGGGCGTGCAGTACCGACGGAATCTTGTAGATGGTATCGACGTCTTCCAGGGCGATGACCGCGCGCTCTTCCACGTTGGTGAACAGGGCGATCTTGCGACGCGAGGACAGGTCGATCTCGTGATCGGAGCGGCATACCAGCACGTCCGGCTGCACGCCGATGGAGCGCAGCTCCTTGACCGAGTGCTGGGTCGGCTTGGTCTTGGTCTCGCCGGCGGTGGCGATGTACGGCACCAGGGTCAGGTGCATGAACATGGCGCGCTTGGCGCCCACTTCCACGCGCAGCTGGCGAGCGGCCTCGAGGAACGGTTGCGACTCGATGTCACCCACGGTGCCACCGATCTCGACCATGGCCACGTCGGCATCGCCGGCGCCCTTGATGATGCGGCGCTTGATCTCGTCGGTGATATGCGGGATCACCTGGATGGTGGCACCCAGGTAGTCACCACGGCGCTCCTTGCGCAGCACGTGCTCGTAGACACGGCCGGTGGTGAAGTTGTTGTCCTGGGTCATGGTGGTGCGGATGAACCGCTCGTAGTGACCCAGGTCGAGGTCGGTCTCGGCGCCGTCCTTGGTGACGAACACTTCACCGTGCTGGAACGGGCTCATGGTACCCGGATCGACGTTGATGTAGGGATCCAGCTTGAGCATGGTGACCTTCAGGCCTCGCGCCTCCAGGATGGCTGCCAAAGAAGCCGAGGCGATGCCTTTCCCCAATGAAGAAACAACACCACCCGTGACGAAGATGTAGCGCGTCATGAAAAATCCTAGAAGTCTGTGTTCAAGCGGTCAGCGCCGCCGGGAAGAAAGCGCAGGACGGCCAATGCCGACCTGAAATAAGCAATGCCCTGCGGGTTCGAGTCGAGCCCACAGAAGCAGCAATAAGACGGGAGCGTAGTCTACCGGAAAGGCCCTTTCAGCTCAAACCTTGTGCGTTGGTCGGAGGCTGCCAGCAGAAACGCCACTCAGCCGACGGAGGGCCATCGAGACCGGGCAGATTGGCCACCGCGATCAGCTCATCGCCCCGATAGAGCAATGGCAGACGACCGCGCACGAAGGCCGGCACAGCACGCTCGTTGAGCAGACGCTTGAGATCGCGATGCCCACGTCCGGCCAGCGCCATGACTTCGCCGCCGCGGCGATAACGCAGCTGCAGATGGCCATTCGGAGCAAATCCCTGCATGAGTACCCGACCATTGCCAGCCAAGCTGCATGGCTGCTGCGGATCACCCCAGGCAGCGGGCTCTGGCGGCGCCTGCAACCAATCGCCGGACAACCACCACAACCGATCATCGGCGCGCCGCAGCTCCCCGCCCTCAAGACGCCAGAGCGGAGCGGTATCGACCGCCGCGTCGCGCAGGCTGTCCCAGCCGGCCCAATGTTCGCTGTCCGGCATTCGTGTCAGCGGCGCCAGCCAGTGACGCAACAAGTTGCGCTGGCGCGCGGCCGAGAGGCCTCGTAGCGGTGTCAGCGCCAGGGAAGGCAGCCCCAGCCAGGCATGGGCATGCTCGACTCGTGCAGCAGCAAGATCCGCCTCGGCCAACTCACCGAGCAGCTGTTCGGCCTCGCGCATGTACGCGGCGGCCCTCGCCAGGCTCGCCCCTGCCCGCGGCCAATGCCGAGCCAGAAGCGGCAGCACGTCACGGCGCAGAAAGTTACGCGCCAGTCCGGTGTCGGCATTGGAGGGATCTTCCACCCAACTCAGGTCGTGCTGCCGGGCGTAGGCCTCCAACTCGCCGCGCGAGGCCTGCAGCAATGGACGCACCAGCCAGCCAGGGCCGAATGGCCGACTCGGTGGCATGCCCGCCAGACCACGCACACCAGCGCCACGCAGCAGACGGAACAGCAGAGTTTCAGCCTGATCATCACGATGCTGGGCGGTCAACAACAGCGCCCCCTCCTCCAACCTGCGCTCGAACGCTCTATAGCGCGCATCCCGTGCGGCGCGCTCGAGACTGGCACCACTGTCCACCTGCACCCGCTCGATATGCAGCGGCACGCCCAACTGGTCGCAGAAGGATTGGCAGTGTGCCGGCCAGGCATCGGCGGCGGCCTGCAGGCCATGATGGACATGAATGGCGAACAGCTGCGGCAGCGCCTGCTGCTCGCGCAGCCGCACCAGCAGGTGCAGCAGAACGGTCGAATCCAGCCCGCCGGACAAGGCGATGTACCAGGCGGGAGCGCCACGCCAGGGCGACAGGGAGTCGAGCAACGAGGTTTCGAGCGCAGTCATGTCGCCAGCTTAAACAACAACGGGCCCGAAGGCCCGTTGTGGATGCATGAAGCCAATCAGGCGATACCGTAACTCATCAGACGCTCGTAGCGGCGCTCCAGCAGCTTGGCATCGTCCAGCTTGCGCAGCATGTCGAGTTGCTCGAGCAGCTCGGCACGAATCGACTGGGCAGCAGTCGCCGGCTCGCGGTGCGCACCGCCCAGCGGCTCGGCGATGACCTTGTCGACGATGCCCAAGCCCTTCAGGCGCTCGGCGGTGATGCCCATGGCCTCGGCCGCATCCGGAGCCTTCTCGGCGGTTTTCCACAGGATCGAGGCGCAGCCTTCCGGCGAAATCACCGAGTAGGTGGAGTACTGCAGCATGTTCAGTTGGTCGCACACGCCGATGGCCAGCGCGCCGCCGGAGCCGCCCTCACCGATCACGGTGGCGATGATCGGGGTCTTCAGGCGCGCCATCACGCGCAGGTTCCAGGCGATGGCCTCGCTCTGATTACGCTCTTCGGCGTCGATGCCTGGATAGGCACCCGGCGTGTCGATAAAGGTCAGGATCGGCAGCTTGAAGCGCTCAGCCATTTCCATCAGACGGCAGGCCTTGCGATAGCCCTCGGGGCGCGGCATACCGAAGTTGCGGCGCACCTTCTCGCGGACTTCGCGGCCTTTCTGGTGGCCGATGATCATCACCGGCTGGTCATCCAGGCGGGCGGTGCCGCCGACGATAGCGGCGTCATCAGAGAAGTGGCGGTCGCCGTGCAGTTCGTCGAACTCGGTGAAGATGTGTTCGATGTAGTCGAGGGTGTAGGGGCGGCGCGGGTGGCGCGACAGCTGGGAAATCTGCCAACTGCTGAGATTGCCGAAAATGCTCTTGGTCAGGTCGCTGCTCTTGTCCTGCAGGCGGGCGATCTCGTCGCTAATGTTCAGCGCATTGTCATTACCGACCAGGCGCAGCTCTTCGATCTTGGCTTGCAGGTCGGCGATCGGCTGTTCGAAGTCGAGGAAATTCGGGTTCATAGGCGTCCGTCTTGCGTCGGCGGCCGAAAGGCCGGGCGGCTGATTCCATCTGGCGTCTTACCTTAAGGGATAAGACGCCCAGGGTCGAGGCCGAGGAGGCAGACCTGCGGCCTGCCCCTCAGCGGTATTGGAGGAAGACGTTGTCTTTGCCGAACTGGTCACGCAGGGCCTGGATCAGGTTGTCCGCGGGGTCTATGCACCAGCGCTCGCCGAACTGCAGTACCGCCTTGGCCTCACTGCCACTGTAGTCGAGGGTCAGTGGGCAGGCCCCCTTGTGCTTGCCGAACAACTCGCCCAGCCAGCGCAGACGATCACCCTGCAGCGCCTCACGCGGTGCGCGGATACGCAGGCTCTCGGCCAGGCCGGTACGCGCCTCCTCCAGGCTCATCACCCGCTTGGCGCGCAGGCGCAGGCCGCCGGAGAACTCGTCGTTGCTCACCTCACCCTCGACCACCACCAGGGCGTCGGTTTGCAGCAGCGCCTGGGCGCTGGCGAAGGCATCGGCGAACAACGAGGCCTCGATCCGCCCGGAACGGTCATCCAGGGTGATGAAGCCCATCTTGTCGCCCTTCTTGTTCTTCATCACCCGCAGCGCCACGATCAGACCGGCGATGGTCTGGGTGTCGCGGGCGGCACGCAGCTCGACGATGCGCTGGCGGGCGAAGCGGCGCACCTCGCCCTCGTACTCGTCGATCGGGTGGCCGGTGAGGTACAGGCCGAGGGTGTCCTTCTCGCCCTTCAGGCGTTCCTTGATCGACAGCTCGCGGGCATTGCGGTGATTGATGTAGAGGTCAGCCTCCGGCTCGGCGAACACGCCGCCGAACAGATCCATATGACCGCTATCATGGCTGCGTGCAGTCTGCTCGGCAGCCTGTACCGCCTCTTCCATGGCCGCCAGCAGCACGGCACGGTTGAGGTCGACGCTGGCCTGATAGGCCTTGAGTTCGTCCTGGTAGTAGGGACCGAGGCGATCCAGTGCGCCGGAGCGCACCAGCGCCTCCAGCGTGCGTTTGTTGATGCGCTTGAGGTCGACGCGGTTGCAGAAATCGAACAGGTCCTTGAACGGACCGCCTTCGGCGCGGCACTCGACGATGGCCTCGACCGGCCCCTCACCGACGCCCTTGACCGCACCCAGGCCGTAGACAATGCGTCCATCGTCATTGACGGTGAACTTGAACTCCGAGGTATTCACGTCCGGAGCATCGAGACGCAGCTTCATGCTGCGGCACTCCTCGATGAGGATCACCACCTTGTCGGTGTTGTGCATATCCGCCGACAGCACCGCCGCCATGAAGGGCGCCGGGTAGTGCGCCTTGAGCCAGGCGGTCTGGTAGGAGACCAGGCCGTAGGCGGCCGAGTGGGATTTGTTGAAGCCGTAGCCGGCGAACTTTTCCACCAGGTCGAAGATGTTGCCCGCCAGGTTGGCATCGATGCCGTTGCCCGCGCAGCCCTCGATGAAGCCGCCGCGTTGCTTGGCCATCTCCTCGGGCTTCTTCTTGCCCATGGCGCGGCGCAGCATGTCCGCACCGCCGAGGGTGTAGCCCGCCATCACCTGGGCGATCTGCATCACCTGTTCCTGGTACAGGATGATGCCGTAGGTGGGCTTGAGCACGGGCTCCAGGCCGGCGTACTGGTAGTCCGGGTGCGGGTAGGAGAGCTGCTCACGGCCGTGCTTGCGGTTGATGAAGTCGTCCACCATGCCCGACTGCAGCGGGCCGGGGCGGAACAGCGCCACCAGTGCGATCATGTCTTCCAGGCAGTCGGGCTTGAGCTTCTTGATCAGCTCCTTCATGCCGCGTGATTCGAGCTGGAACACGGCCGTGGTCTCGGCCTTCTGCAGCATCGCGTAGGTCGGCTTGTCGTCCAGCGGGATGAAGTCGATGTTGATCAGCTCTTCATCCGACGCGCCCTCGCGCTTCTGGATGCGATGGATGGTCTCCATCGCCCACTTGATGATGGTCAGGGTACGCAGGCCGAGGAAGTCGAACTTCACCAGGCCGGCCGCCTCCACGTCGTCCTTGTCAAACTGGGTGACCAGGCCGCCGCCCTCTTCATCGCAGGAAGTCGGCGCGAAGTCGGTGAGCTTGGTCGGCGCAATCACCACACCACCGGCGTGCTTGCCGGTGCCGCGCACCACACCCTCGAGCTTGAGGGCCATGTCCCAGATTTCCTGGGCTTCCTCGTCGGCCTTGAGGAAGTCGCGCAGAACCTCTTCCTGCTCGTAGGCCGCCTCCAGGGTCATGCCGACCTCGAAGGGGATCATCTTCGACAGGCGGTCGGCCAGGCCATAGGACTTGCCCTGCACCCGCGCCACGTCGCGCACCACCGCCTTGGCCGCCATGGAGCCGAAGGTGATGATCTGGCTCACCGCGTTACGGCCGTACTTCTCGGCCACGTAGTCGATCACCCGGTCGCGACCGTCCATGCAGAAGTCGACGTCGAAGTCGGGCATGGAAATACGTTCGGGGTTGAGGAAGCGCTCGAACAGCAGGTCGTAGGCCAGCGGGTCGAGGTCGGTGATCTTCAGCACGTAGGCCACCAGCGAGCCGGCGCCCGAACCCCGGCCCGGACCGACCGGCACGCCGTTGTTCTTCGCCCACTTGATGAAGTCCATCACGATGAGGAAGTAACCGGGGAAGCCCATCTGGATGATGATGTCGAGCTCGAAGTTCAGGCGATCGACGTAGACCTGGCGCTTCTCCTCGTAGTTGGGCGTGGTGTCTTTCGGCCACAGCACGGCCAGACGCTCCTCCAGGCCCTCGAAGGAGGCGTGGCGCAGGTAGTCGTCGATGCCCATACCGTTGGGCGTGGGGAAGTCCGGCAGGAAGTATTTGCCCAGCTGCACGTCGATGTTGCAGCGCTTGGCGATCTCCACCGTGTTTTCCAGCGCCTCGGGCAGGTCGGCGAACAGCTCCGCCATCTCCTCCGGCGACTTGAGGTACTGCTCCTCGGAGTAGTTGCGCGGGCGGCGCGGGTCATCCAGGGTGCGGCCCTCGCCGATGCACACGCGGGTCTCGTGGGCCTCGAAGTCGCCCGGCTTGAGGAAGCGCACGTCGTTGGTCGCCACCAGCGGCACGCCGGTGCGCGTGGCCAGCGCTACCGCGGCATGCAGATGCTCCTCGTCGTTGACCCGATTGGTGCGCTGCACCTCCAGGTAGAAGTGCTCCGGGAATACCGCCAGCCATTCATCGAGCAATGCCTCGGCGCGCCCCGGCTCGCCGGCCAGCAGGGCCATGCCCACTTCGCCCTCACGCGCGCCGGACAGGGCAATCACGCCTTCGGCTGCCTCCTTGACCCAGTCGCGCTGGATGATCACCAGGCCATTGTCCTGCCCCTCGGCCCAGCCGCGGGAGATCAGTTCGGTGAGGTTGCGATAGCCCTGGGCGTTCATCGCCAGCAGGGTCAGACGCGACAGCGGCCCATCCTCGTCCGGGCTGGCCAGCCAGATATCGGCGCCGCAGATCGGCTTGATGCCGGCGCCCATGGCGGTCTTGTAGAACTTCACCAGCGAGCACATGTTGCTCATGTCGGTGACGGCCACCGCCGGCATGCCTGCCCCGGCCACGGCCTTGACCAGCGGCTTGACCCGTACCAGCCCGTCGACCAGGGAAAACTCGGTGTGCAGGCGCAGATGGACGAAGGTAGCGGTCATGACAATCCCGTTGGTGACACAGAAACGATAAGGCCCGGATTGTACCGGGCCTCGACTTAAACAACAGCTTGCGAACCAGCCGTGCGGCGCTTATTCGATCCCTTCCAGCACATTGCGCACCGGGGCAAACGAGCGCCGATGAATCGGCGTGGCACCCAGGCGCTTGAGGGCTTCCAGATGGACGGGGGTCGGATAGCCCTTGTGCCCGGCGATGCCGTAGCCCGGATAGAGCGCATCCAGCGCGGCCATCTCGCGATCACGACTGACCTTGGCCAGGATCGATGCCGCCGCGATGGCCGGCACCTGGGCATCACCACCCACCACCGGCGCGCTGGGCACCGCCAGTTTCGGGCAGCGGTTGCCATCGATCAGCGCCAGCTTCGGGGTAACGCTCAAGCCCTCCACTGCGCGCTGCATGGCCAGCATGGTGGCATGCAGGATGTTGAGCTGGTCGATCTCCTCCACCTCGGCGCGGGCGATGCACCAGGCCAGGGCCTTTTCGCGGATCTCGTCGAAGAGTTTCTCGCGGCGCGCTTCGCTGAGCTTCTTCGAGTCGTTCAGCCCGGCGATGGGCCGGGCCGGATCGAGGATAACCGCAGCGGTGACCACCGGACCACAGAGCGGGCCGCGACCGACTTCGTCGACACCAGCCACCAACTCCTCGACCAGAGCGAAATCCAGACCGAGCTGCATCAGGTACGCCCCACCAGCTTGAGCACGGCGTCGGCAGCCTGTTGCGAGGCGTCCTGGCGCAGTGCACGGTGAATCACATCGAAGCCCAGAGTCTGCACCGCGCCGTCGTCCAGCAGTGGAGCCAGGGTCTGGGCCAGTGCGTCTGGCGTTGCGGCATCCTGGATCAGCTCCGGCACCAGCATGCGCTCGGCCAGCAGGTTGGGCAGCGAGATGTAGGGGCTCTTCACCAGGCGCTTGAGGATGCGATAGGTCAGCGGCGCCACCTTGTAGGCCACTACCATCGGCCGCTTGTGCAGCAGGGCTTCCAGGGTGGCGGTACCGGAGGCGATCAGCACGGCGTCACAGGCGGCCAGGGCTTCGTGGGAACGGCCATCGAGCAACAGCAGCGGTAGGTTGCGGCCGGCGAGCATCGCTTCCAGCTGGGCGCGGCGCTCGGCATTGGCACAAGGCAGCACGAAACGCACACCCGGACGCAACGCGCGCAGGCGCTCAGCGGCATCGAGGAACAGCTCGCCTAGGCGCCCTACTTCACCGCCACGACTGCCCGGTAGCAACGCAACCACGGTCTCGTCATCGCTCAAACCCAGCGTCTCACGAGCTCCCTCGCGGTCAGCCTGCAGCGGAATGGTATTGGCCAGCGGATGGCCGACGAAACGCACCGGCACCTGGTGATCCAAGTAGAAGCGCGCCTCGAAGGGGAACAGGGTCAGCATCAGGTCACAGGCTTCGCGAATCTTCAGCACGCGCTTCTGTCGCCAGGCCCAGACAGACGGGCTGACGTAGTGCACGGTCTTGATCCCGGCCTGGCGCAGCTTGAGCTCGAGGGTCAGGTTGAAGTCCGGGGCATCAATACCGATGAACACGTCCGGCTTGGCCGCGATCAGGTCCTTGATCAGGCGCTTGCGGCGGCCCAGCAGCTCGCGCAGACGGCCAAGCACCTCGACCAGGCCCATCACAGCCAGACGTTCCATGGGGAAGGCGGAAACCAGCCCCTCGGCCTCCATGCGCGGACCGCCGACGCCGATGAACTCGATCTGGGGGTGTTGCTGCTTGAGCGCCTGCATCAAACCGGCGCCGAGGATATCGCCGGAAGCCTCACCAGCCACCAGCGCAACGAGAAGGGGGCGACTCATGTCAGCGAGTGATGCCGCGGGTCGAAGCCTGGACGGAGTCGCGGAACACCGCCACTTCCGGGAACTGCTCGGCGGACTCTGCCAGCTCGGCCAGCGCCTGCTCAACGGTCAGTCCTTGGCGATAGACCACCTTGTAGCCACGACGCAGAGCGGCGATGGCTTCGGCACTGAAGCCACGGCGGCGCATGCCTTCAAAGTTCATGCTGCGCGCCTCGGCCGGGTTGCCGAACACGGTGACATAGGCAGGCACGTCCTTGCCGATGGCGGTACCCATGCCGGAGAAGCTGTGGGCGCCAATACGGCAAAATTGATGGACCAGGGTGAAGCCGGAGAGAATTGCCCAGTCGTCCATATGCACATGGCCAGCCAGCGCGGTGTTATTGACCAGGATGCAGTGGTTGCCGATCACGCTGTCGTGGCCAACGTGGACATAGGCCATCAACAGGTTGTGGTCTCCGATGGTGGTCTCGGACCTGTCCTGCACGGTGCCACGGTGAATGGTCACGCCTTCGCGAATCACATTGTGATCGCCGATCACCAGCCGGGTAGGCTCGCCGTTGTACTTCAGGTCCGGGGTGTCTTCACCGACCGAAGAGAACTGGTAGATCTTGTTGTGCTTGCCGATGACGGTCGGGCCCTTGAGGATCACATGCGGGCCGACCACCGTACCCTCGCCAATTTCCACATCGGGTCCAATGATCGACCAGGGGCCGACCTGAACGTCATCCGCCAGCTTAGCCGACGGATCGATGATGGCGCGAGGGTCGATCAAACTCATAGCTTGCGTTCCGCACAGATGATTTCGGCCGAACAGACTTCCTTGCCATCGACACTTGCACGGCACTCGAACTTCCAGATACTGCGCTTGACGCTGAGGAACCTGGCCTCGAGCACCAATTGGTCACCCGGCAACACCGGTTGGCGGAAGCGTAGCTTGTCGGAGCCCACGAAGTAATAGAGGGTGCCATCGGCCGGCTTCACATCGAGCATCTTGAAGCCGAGGATACCTGCGGCCTGGGCCATGGCTTCGATGATCAGCACGCCCGGCATGATCGGGTGCTCGGGGAAGTGGCCGTTGAAGAAAGGCTCGTTGATGCTGACATTCTTGTAGGCGCGAATGGTCTTGCCTTCGATATCCAGCTCGGCAACCCGATCCACCAGCAGGAAGGGATAGCGGTGCGGCAGATATTCGCGAATCTCGTTGATGTCCATCATTTGCAGAAAGCCTTTACTAAAAATGGGGGCGTGCCTCAGGCACGATCAGGCATCTGATGAGGCCTGATCGTCCGGGGTCACGGCGGCTAGGCGCTTTTCCAGCTCGCGCAGGCGCTTCGCCATGTCGTCCAGTTGACGGATACGAGCCGCACTCTTCTTCCAATCGGACGCAGTCTGCATCGCGGTACCAGAAGAATAGGCGCCCGGCTCGGTAATCGAGCGAGTAACCATGGTCATGCCAGTGACGAACACGTTGTCGCACACCTCGATGTGCCCAACCATGCCTACGCCACCAGCGATCATGCAGTGCTTGCCGATCTTGGTGCTGCCGGAAATGCCGGCACAGCCAGCCATGGCGGTGTGATCGCCGATCTGCACGTTGTGCGCGATCATGATCTGATTGTCCAGCTTCACGCCGTTGCCGATCACCGTATCGGCCAGGGCGCCGCGATCGATCGTGGTGTTAGCACCAACCTCGACATCGTCACCCAGCACCACGCCGCCGATCTGCGCGATCTTCTGCCAGACACCTTTCTCGTTGGCGAAACCGAAGCCCTCGCCGCCGAGCACCGCGCCGGACTGAATAACCACGCGCTTGCCGATCTTCACATCGTGATAGAGGGTCACGCGTGGTGCCAGCCAGCCACCTTCACCGATCTCACTACGCGCACCCACCACGCAATGAGCACCGATAGTCACGCCATTGCCGATCCGTGCGCCGCTCTCGATCACCGCATAGGCGGCGATACTGGCGCTCGGGTCGACCTGGGCGTCGGCCGCCACAACGGCGGTCGGATGCACACCAGCGGGGGCGGCAGGTTTGGTGTCGAACAGGTGAGAGAGCTGGGCAAAGGCCAGATAGGGGTTGGCCACCAGCAGCACATCGCCGGCATACCCCTCTGCATCGGCAGCGGTCAGCAGCACGACGCCGGCCTTGGTGTCGGCCAGGAACTTGCGGTACTGCGCGTTGGACAGGAAGCTCAGTTGATCCGGGCCGGCGTCCTGCAGGGTCGCCAGGCCACGTATCGGTTTGTCTGCGGCACCACGCAAGGTGGCGCCGAGACGCTCGGCAAGCTGACCGAGGGTGAAGACCGGTGCGCTCATCTTCAGCGCAGGGTGTTCATGCGCTGGATGACCTGACGAGTGATCTCGTACTGCGGCTTGACGTCGACCACGGCGCCACGCTCCAGTACCAGGTCATAGTTGCCCTGCTTGATCACTTCCTCGACGGCCTTGTCCAGCTTCGGCTTGAGCTGCTTGAGCATGTCGCGGTCGGAAATTGCCTTGGCATCGTTCAGTTCCTTGGACTGGAACTGGAAGTCACGGGCCTTCTGCTTGAATTCCAGCTCGAGGCGCTCGCGCTCAGCCTGCTGCATCTTCTCACCATCCTTGACCAGACGATCCTGAATGCGCTTGGCATCGGCTTCCAGCTGCTTGAGCTTGTTCAGCTGCGGACCGAACTTCTTCTCGGCATCCACGGCGTATTTCTTGGCGGCATCGGACTCGAGCAGGGCCATTTGATAGTTCATCACCGCGATCTTCATCTCGGCGAAGGCCGGGGTGGCCATCAGGGCCGCGGCCACCAGAACCAGTTGAGTCAACTTACGCACGATGCACTCCTGCAACAAGACATGTTGTCTAGCAAATTAGAAAGTTTGGCCCAGGGAGAACTGGAATATCTGAGTATCCGCGTCCTCCGGCTTCTTGATTGGAGCCGCCAGGCTGAAACTCAGCGGGCCGAGAGCGGTGATCCAGGTAACACCAACACCTACCGAGCTAGCCAGATCGCCGAAATCGATGTTGTTGCAGCTCGGCGAGGAGGAAGAACAGGAAGTGTCGTACACATTACCCACGTCCCAGAACAGAGAGGTACGCAGGGAACGCTGGTCCTTGACGAACGGCAGCGGGAACAGCAGCTCTACGCCACCCTGAACCAGCACGTTGCCACCGAACGGCAGCGGATCCTGGTCAGGATCGGTGTAACGGCCATAACGGTCCGGCTTGTCGTATATCAGCTTACCGTTATCGTATACCCGGCTCGGCGTACTGCGCGGGCCAAGGCTGCTGTCCTCGAAACCACGCACCGAGTTGAAACCACCGGCGAAGTAGTGCTCGTAAAATGGCAGCTCGGAAGTGGAGCCATAGGAATCACCGAAGCCCAATTCGGTATGGAAGCGCAGGGTGTAATTCTCGCTGATCGGAGTGAACAGCTGGCCGCGGTAGTCCAGTTTGAAGAACGAGAGGTCGCTACCCGGCACGGTACTTTCCAGCACCAGACTCTGGGAATGACCTCGGTTGGCCAGAACGCCACGGTTCAGGGTCGACTCGGACCAACCGATGGAGGCCTTCAGGTTGAGGTAGTCGTCACCCTCTTCTTCCATGAAGTCGATGATCTCATCAACCGTGTAGCGGCCAGCATCGATGCTGTCCTGTTGAATGGTCAGGCCGTAGGTCAGACGCGAGGTTTCGCTGATCGGATAACCAATGCTCAATCCCGCACCCATGCTGTCCACGGAGTAGCTGGAAACATCCACATCGAGATCATCGTAATCGGTGGTGCGATAGAACGCGTTGTAACCCAGGCTGACGCCGTCGACTGTCCAGTAGGGATCGACGAATCCGAAGTTGTAGCGGGTCTGGTATTCGGAACGGGTCAGACCGATGCTCACCTTGTTACCGGTACCCAAGAAGTTGTTCTGGCTGATAGAGCCACCCAGGATCAGACCTGCGTTCTGGGCAAAACCGACGCTGGCGGTGATGGAGCCGGATGGCTGCTCTTCAACGGTGTAGTTGACGTCGACTTGGTCATCGGTACCCGGCACCTGCGGGGTCTCGACGTTGACTTCCTTGAAGAAGCCCAGGCGCTCCAGGCGAACCTTGGACTGGTCGATCAGGTAGGTGGAGGCCCACCCTCCTTCCATCTGGCGCATTTCGCGGCGCAGCACTTCGTCTTCGGTCTTGGTATTGCCACGGAAGTTGATGCGGTTGACATAAGCACGTTTGCCCGGATCAACCACGAAGGTGATGGCGACGGTCTTGTCTTCATCATTGGGCTGAGGCACGCCGTTGACGTTGGCGAAGGTATAGCCCTCGTTACCCAGACGGCGAGTGATCAGCTCGGAAGTGGTAGTCATCACCTTGCGCGAGAAGACCTGGCCCTGCTGGACCAGCAGGAGCTTCTCGACTTCTTCCTGAGGAACTTTCAGATCACCGGACAGCTTCACTTCGCTGACGCTGTACTTCTCACCTTCCTCGACATTGACGGTGATATAGACGTGCTTCTTGTCCGGGGTAATGGATACCTGGGTGGAGGAGATATCCATATTGATGTAGCCGCGATCCAGGTAGTAGGAGCGCAGGCGTTCCAGGTCACCTGATAGCTTCTCGCGGGCATACTTGTCATCGTTCTTGAAGAACGACAACCAGTTGGTGGTCTTCAGCTCGAACAGCGAGGTCAGATCCTCATCCGGGAATACCGTGTTACCGACCACGTTGATGTGCTGGATAGCGGCGACCGAGCCTTCATTGATGGTGATTTTCAGCGCTACACGATTGCGCGGCTGGGGAATCACCTCCGCCTCGATCTCGGCGGAGTAACGCCCTTGGGCGACATACTGACGGAGCAGCTCGTTGCGTACACCCTCAAGCGTTGCACGCTGGAAGATCTCACCCTCGGCCAGACCGGACTGCTGCAGGCCCTTCATCAGATCTTCGGTGGCAATCGCCTTGTTGCCCTCGATCTCGATGGTAGAAATGGAGGGGCGCTCAACAACATTGATCACCAGCACATCGCCTTCACGGCCCAGCTGGATGTCCTGGAAGAAACCAGTTTTAAACAGAGCACGAGTGGCATCTACCAGTCGGCGGTCATCGACCTGGTCACCAACATTGAGTGGCAGAGCACCAAACAGGCTACCAGCGGACACCCGCTGCAGGCCGTTGACGCGAATGTCTGTGACAGTGAAGGACTCGGCGTGAACTTCGGCGATCATCAGAGCGGCGAGGAGCGCAGGTAGCAGCAGACGTTTCATGAAGTCCTTTCTTATTCCAACTGATAATAAAGAAACTGCCGCGATACGCGGCAGATTCGGAATTCAGCTATTCGTTACAGACGACTCAGATCATTGACCAGGGCCAGCAACATCACCCCCAGCACCAGACTGATACCGATCTGAATGCCCCAACCCTGTACCCGTTCGGAGAGCGGGCGACCACGCACCCACTCAGCCAGGTAAAACAGCAAATGCCCGCCATCCAGCACCGGGATGGGGAGCAAATTGAGAACCCCCAGGCTAATGCTCAGGTAGGCGAGGAAATTGAGGAAATCCACCACGCCGGACTGAGCCGAAGCGCCCGCCACTTTAGCAATGGTTATCGGCCCACTCAAGTTTTTTACCGAGAGCTCGCCGAACAGCATTTTCTTCAGCGAATCAAGGGTTAGAACCGTCATACCCCAAGTACGCCGAAGGCTCTCCGCAACTCCGTCGAGCGGGCCGAAACTGACCTCGTGCAACATCTGTGCGGGCCATTCGCCACCTTTGACACCGACCCCGAGATAGCCGCCACGGGCCTTGCCTTCGCCACGAACGCCCAGAGTAATTGGTAGTTCCAGAGTCTGCTCTCCCCGCTGGAGCTGCAGGATCACCTGCTTTTCCGGACGGGTGCGCACCCAATCGATCACCTGCTGCCATTCGTCCAGCTTTCGATCATCCAGGGCCAGCAGGCGATCACCCAAGCGCACGCCGGCTTTCTGCGCCGGCCCTTCGGGGTCGAGCTCGTTGACTACAGGATCGACTGGAGGGCGCCAAGGAGTAATTCCCAGAGACGTGAGAGGCTCAGGCTCGTCGACGCCACGCAGCCAATCTCTGAGCACCAGCTGCCGCTCGGATACCAGCGATGAGTCCGGCTCACGCACCTGGACCTGGACGATACCGCTCTCACCCAGACGCCTCACAAGCTGTAGATTGACCGCCGACCAACCCGGAGTGGTCTCGCCATCCACAGCCAAGATTTCCTCGCCGGCGCGCAGACCTGCCGCCGAGGCCATGCTATCCGGCTCGACCTGACCGATGATCGGGCGAACTTGCTGGCTACCCAGCAGGGCAATGAACCAGAAGAACAGGGCGGCAAGGAGGAAATTGGCAATCGGGCCAGCCGCCACGATGGCGATGCGCTGCCGGACAGACTTGCGATTGAACGACTGGTCGAGCTGCTCGAACGGAACATCTCCCTCGCGCTCGTCGAGCATCTTCACATAACCACCCAACGGGATGGCCGCCACCACGAACTCGGTACCCTGGCGATCATGCCAACGTACCAGCGGCGTGCCGAAGCCCACGGAGAAGCGCAAGACCTTCACGCCACAACGCCGAGCCACCCAGAAATGACCGAACTCGTGGAAGGTCACCAACACCCCGAGCGCAACCAAGGTGCCGAAGAACATATACAGCGCACTCATTCCATCTTCCTCCGAGCCTCAACGCCCGTGGCGAGTCAACCAGTCAACCGCCAGGGCTCGAGCCCTGGCATCAGCTGCCAGCACGGCATCCAGACCCTCGACTGTCGCCGAGGCCTCACGATCCAGTACGTCCTCGATAATACGCGCGATCTCGGGGAAGCGGATGCGCCGATCAAGAAACGCCGCCACGGCCACCTCATTAGCCGCGTTCAACCTTGCCGGAGCACAACCACCAGCCTCGGCGGCCTGGCGCGCCAGGCGCAGACACGGGAAACGCTGCTCATCGGGACGCTGGAAGTCCAGCCGCGCTACCGCGAACAGATCCAGCGGCGCCACCCCTGAATCGATGCGCTCCGGCCAGGCCAGGGCATTAGCGATAGGCGTGCGCATGTCCGGGTTGCCCAGCTGTGCCAGCACAGAACCATCCACATAGTCGACCAATGAGTGGATGACGCTCTGCGGGTGGATCACCACCTCGATCTGGGACGGCCGCGCATCAAACAGCCAGCAGGCTTCGATCAGCTCCAGCCCCTTGTTCATCATGCTTGCCGAATCCACCGATATCTTGCGCCCCATGGACCAGTTCGGGTGGGCACATGCCTGTTCGGGAGAAACAGCCTCCAACTCGACCAGCGGCGTTTCGCGGAACGGTCCGCCAGAGGCGGTCAGCAAGATGCGGCGTACACCCACAGCCCCCAGGCCACGCGAATAGTCACCAGGCAGACACTGGAAGATCGCGTTGTGCTCGCTGTCGATCGGCAACAAGGTGGCACCGTGCTCAAGCACCGCCTGCATGAAGAGGTCACCGGACATCACCAGCGCCTCCTTGTTAGCCAGCAGCACCTTTTTACCAGCACATACGGCGGCCAGCGTCGGCTTGAGTCCAGCCGCACCGACGATGGCGGCCATCACCGTATCCGCCTCCGGGTGAGCAGCCACCTCGCACAGCCCCCCCTCCCCCGCCAGCACCCGCGTGGTCAGACCCGCGACCCGCAAGGCATCCTGCAGCACACGCGCACTGCCCTCATCCGCCGTCACGGCAAACTGAGGACGATGCCTTATGCAAAGCTGTTCGAGTTCAGCGAGACGGGAAAAGCCCGTCAATGCAAACGCCTGGTAGCGTTGCGGGTGGCGCGAGATCACATCCAATGTGCTGAGCCCGATCGACCCAGTTGCCCCCAGAACGACAATACGTTGCGACTGGATCACTGCACGCCCCATCCAGCCAACCAGAGCAGCACGGCAAACACCGGTACTGCCGCGGTCAGGCTGTCGATACGATCCAGCACGCCGCCATGGCCAGGCAGCAGATTGCTGCTGTCCTTGATGCCGGACTGGCGCTTGAACATGCTTTCGGTCAGGTCACCAATCACCGAAACCGCTACCACCAGCGCAGCACCCGCCAGCGCCAGCAGCAAACTACCCCATTGCCACCCCTGCTGCAGGCCGACCACCAGAGCGATCGCCAAACTGGCAGCCAACCCGCCATAGAAACCTTCCCAACTCTTGCCAGGACTGACAAGCGGCGCCAGCTTGCGCTTGCCAAAGGCCTTTCCGGCGAAGTAGGCACCGATATCGGCCCCCCAGACCAACACCATCACAGCAATGATCAAGCCATTGGCCTGCGGCCACTGCTTGAGCAGCACCAGCCCCTGCCAGGCCGGAATCAGGATCAGGAGCCCTATCAGGAGCTTGCCCGGCAGCCCGCCCCAATAGCGACTGCTGTCCGGATAGTTCAATACCAGCACGGTCGCAGCCATCCACCACAACACCGCCGCACCCAACAACCAGGGTGCAACTACCGGCATCGACCATGCCCCCACCAGCAACAACGCAACAATGGCCGCGTAGGCCACCCGCAGCGGCTGCGCCTCCAACCCTGCCAGCCGAGCCCACTCCCAGGCACCCAGCGTGACGACGAAGCCGATGAACAGGGCGAAAGCCCAGCCATCCAGCAGGAAGAAACCCGCCAGAGCGATGGGCAACAGGATCAGGGCGGTGATGATGCGTTGCTTCAGCATTTGCTACGGGCCTCTGCCTCAACCTGTTCGCTGGTCTTGCCGAAGCGACGCTGGCGGTTGGCGTAGTCGACCAGCGCGCTACGCATGGCCTCGTGCTTGAAGTCCGGCCAGAACAGATCCGAGAAATACAGCTCGGAATAGGCCAGCTGCCACAACAGGAAATTGCTGATGCGATGCTCACCGCCAGTGCGGATGCACAGGTCCGGCAGCGGCAGATCGCCAGTAGCCAGACAGCTCTGCAACAGCCCTGGCGTGATGTCCTCGATCTGCAGATGCCCTGCCTGCACCTCGCGCGCCAGGCGCTGAGCGGCCTGTGCGATGTCCCACTGACCACCGTAATTCGCGGCGATCTGCAGCACGAATCGGCTATCACCGGCGGTCAGCAGCTCCGCTTCACGCATGGCAGCCTGCAACTCCGGATGGAAGCGCGAACGGTCGCCGATGATGCGCAGACTGATGGCATTGGCCTTGAGCTTGCGGGCCTCACGGCGCAGCGCACCGAGGAACAATTCCATCAACGCACCGACCTCTTCCGCCGGGCGCTGCCAGTTCTCGCTGGAGAAGGCAAATAGCGTCAGCACCTCGACGCCGGCCTCGGCGCACACCTCGATGACCGCACGCACCGCATCGACGCCCGCCTTGTGCCCGGCAACTCCAGGCAACAGGCGTTTCTTCGCCCAGCGATTGTTGCCATCCATGATGATGGCAACATGGCGAGGTATCGCTGCCGGTGCTTCCTGCTTGGCCTTGCTCACATCACACCGCCATCAGGTCGGCTTCTTTGACTTCCAGGGCCTTGTCGACCTCGGCGATGAACTTGTCGGTGAGCTTCTGCACGTCATCGGCAGCACGACGCTCTTCGTCTTCGCTGATGTCCTTGTCCTTGGACAACTTCTTCAGCTCGGCCAGGGCATCGCGGCGTACGTTGCGCACGGCCACCTTGGCATCTTCGGCAACGCCACGCGCCTGCTTGGTGTAGCCCTTGCGGGTCTCTTCGGTCAGGGCCGGCATCGGTACGCGGATAGTGGCACCGGCGCTGCTCGGGTTCAGCCCCAGGTCGGAGGTCATGATGGCCTTCTCGATCGCGGCACTGAGGGTCTTGTCGTGAGCGACGATCTTCAGCGTGCGCGCATCTTCCACGGTGATCGCAGCGACCTGGTTCAGCGGCATGTCGCTACCATAGGCCGGGACCTTGACGCTATCCAGAATGCTCGGATGTGCGCGACCGGTACGAATGGAGGCCAGGTTGCGCCCCAGAGACTCCAGCGACTTGCTCATGCGCTCCTGGGCGTCTTTCTTGATCTCGTTGATCATTGTGCATCCTCCTCGATCAGGGTTCCTTCGCCGCCGCCCACCACGATATTCAGCAGGGCGCCCGGCTTGTTCATGTTGAAGACCCGCAGCGGCATCTTGTGATCGCGCACCAGGCAGATGGCCGTCAGGTCCATCACGCCCAGCTTGCGGTCGAGCACCTCGTCATAGGTCAGGCGCTCGAACTTCTCCGCATTGGGGTCTTTGAAAGGATCGGCAGTGTACACGCCATCGACCTTGGTGGCTTTCAGCACCAGGTCGGCATCGATCTCGATGGCGCGCAGGCAGGCCGCCGAATCGGTGGTGAAGAACGGGTTGCCGGTACCCGCGGCAAAGATCACCACCTCGCCAGCGGACAGGTGGCGCATGGCCTTGCGGCGATCGTAGTGATCGGTCACGCCAACCATGGAGATGGCGGACATCACCAGTGCCGGGATGTTCGAACGCTCCAGGGCGTCGCGCATGGCCAGGGCATTCATCACGGTAGCCAGCATACCCATGTGGTCGCCGGTGACCCGATCCATGCCGGCAGCGGACAGTGCCGCGCCGCGGAACAGGTTGCCGCCGCCGATCACCAGGCCGACCTGCACGCCGATGCCGACCAGCTGACCGACCTCCAACGCCATGCGATCCAGCACTTTGGGATCGATACCGAACTCTTCCGAGCCCATCAGGGCTTCGCCGCTTAGTTTGAGCAGAATGCGTTTATAGCGAGGCTGACGACCACTAACCTGCTGAGCCATTGCGAGTCTCTCCTGCGGCGTTGTTTGGCTACTTATCTTACCCGGCAGTCAGACTACTGCCCGGTGAATTCGTGCGGGATGCTCCCGCGCTTTGCAAAAGAGGCTGCACGCGTGAGCGGGCAGCCTCTTCTGTTCGACAGTGCGAAACCGTCTTACTGCTTGGCAGCGGCTACCTGAGCAGCAACTTCAGCAGCGAAGTCAGCCTCGACCTTCTCGATGCCCTCGCCCACTTCGTAGCGGGTGAAGGAAACGATTTCGGCACCGGCTTTCTTGACCAGGTCACCGACCTTGACTTCCGGATCCATGACGAAGGCTTGCTCGACCAGGCTGGCTTCGGCCAGGAACTTGGCGATACGGCCTTTGACCATATTCTCGACGATGTTCTCCGGCTTGCCGGCGATCTTCTCGGCGTTCAGCTGCAGGAAGATTTCCTTTTCCTTGGCGATCAGCTCTTCGGAAACATCCGACGGGCTCAGAACGGCAGGGTTGGAAGCAGCAACGTGCATGGCAACGTGCTTGGCCAGTTCTTCGTTGCCGCCTTTCAGGACAACCAGAACACCGATGCGGTGGCCGTGCAGGTAGGAACCTACGACTTCACCTTCAACGGCAGCCAGACGACGGATGTTGACGTTCTCGCCGCACTTGGCAACCAGGGCCTCACGAGCGGATTCGCGGGAAGCGATCAGCGGAGCGGCGTCGGTCAGCTTCTGGGTGAAGGCTTCGTCCAGGCTTTCTTTAACGAAGGCCTTGAAGTCGTCCTGCAGGGCCAGGAAGTCGGTCTGCGAGTTGACTTCGATCAGCAGGCCACGGCCACCTTCGACCCGAGCGGCGATGGCGCCTTCAGCTGCGACATTACCAGCCTTCTTGGCGGCCTTGATGGCACCGGAAGCGCGCATGTCGTCGATGGCTTTCTCGATATCGCCACCAGCGGCAACCAGAGCCTTCTTGCACTCCATCATGCCTTGGCCGGTACGCTCGCGCAGTTCTTTAACCAGGGCTGCAGTGATTTCTGCCATGTTCCTAATCCTCTTGAAGTGGTGTTTCAACCATTCAACCCGGCCACGCCGGGCACAAAATTCGTAAGTGGCAAAAAGGGGGCCTAGCCCCCTTCTCGCGCAACGGGATGGTCGATCCCGTTATCAGCCTTCGCTGGCCTCGGAGGCAGCTTCTTCGACGAACTCGTCGGTGCCGCCAGCGGAGTTGCCACGACCACGGATCACGGCATCAGCCATGGCACCCATGTACAGCTGGATGGCACGAATGGCGTCGTCGTTACCCGGAATGATGTAGTCAACGCCTTCCGGGCTGCTGTTGGTATCGACGATGCCGATGACCGGGATGCCCAGCTTGTTGGCTTCGGTGATAGCGATGCGCTCGTGGTCAACGTCGATCACGAACAGAGCATCCGGCAGACCACCCATATCCTTGATACCGCCCAGACTGCGCTCGAGCTTCTCGAGGTCGCGGCTGCGCATCAGGGCTTCTTTCTTGGTCAGCTTCTCGAAAGTACCGTCTTGAGACTGGGTTTCCAGCTCACGCAGACGCTTGATCGAAGCGCGAATGGTCTTGAAGTTGGTCAGCATACCGCCGAGCCAGCGGTGATCGACGTACGGAGAGCCGCAACGTGCTGCTTCTTCAGCGACGATCTTGCCAGCGGAACGCTTGGTGCCAACGAACAGAATCTTGTTTTTGCCCGAGGCCAATTTCTCAACGAACGACAGAGCGTCATTGAACATCGGCAGGGTTTTTTCAAGGTTGATGATGTGAATCTTGTTGCGCGCGCCGAAAATGAACTTGCCCATTTTCGGGTTCCAGTAACGGGTCTGGTGGCCGAAGTGCACACCGGCCTTCAGCATATCGCGCATATTGACTTGGGACATGATAGTTCCTTGATAAGTCGGGTTAGGCCTCCACGCATCCCAATCTCCAACCCTTGCGGGCACCCAGGAAATCGTGTCGATACGTGTGCGGGTTAAGCTCTGCGGGCCCACTGCCCGTAAAGCGGCGCGTTTTATACCACAGAAACCAGACACAGGCTAGCCAAAGCCCACTTTGCCGCCGTCCCGCCGCCAGGCGGCTTTATTTGTTAGAATCGCTGACTTCCCTGATTTGCCTAGCGCCGCGCGGCGCCGAGAGATAACGCATGACCGTGACCATCAAGACGCCCGAAGAGATCGAAAAGATGCGCGTGGCCGGCCGCCTGGCCGCCGAAGTGCTGGAAATGATCGGCGAGCATGTCAAGCCGGGCGTCACCACCGAGGAAATCGACCGCATCTGCCACGACCACATCGTCAATGTGCAGAAGGCCATTCCCGCCCCGCTCAACTACGGCGCCGCGCCAGGCCGTCCCGGCTTCCCCAAGTCAGTCTGCACCTCGATCAACCACGTGGTCTGCCACGGCATCCCCAATGACAAGCCGCTGAAGGATGGCGATGTGCTGAACATCGACGTCACCGTGATCAAAGACGGCTACCACGGCGACACCAGCAAGATGTTCATGGTCGGCAAGGTGCCCGAGTGGGCACAGCGCCTGGCGCAGGTCACCCAGGAATGCATGTACAAGGGCATCCAGCTGGTCAAGCCGGGCGCACGCCTGGGCGATATCGGCGAGGTAATCCAGAAGCACGCCGAGAAGCAGGGCTTCTCCGTGGTACGCGAATACTGCGGCCACGGTATCGGCGCTGTATTCCATGAGGAGCCGCAGGTCCTGCACTACGGCCGTGCCGGCACTGGCGTCGAGCTCAAGGAAGGCATGACCTTCACCATCGAGCCGATGATCAACCAGGGCCGCCCGGAAACCCGCCTGCTTGGCGATGGCTGGACCGCCATCACCAAGGATCGCAAGCTCTCCGCACAGTGGGAGCACACCGTGCTGGTCACGGCCGACGGCTACGAAATCCTCACTCTGCGCAGCGACGACACCTTGCCGCGTACCTCGGCCTGAGCCCACACATATAGATAGAAGGTAGGCACGCATGCCGCAGATGGACCCGGAGTTGTTTGATCGCGGCCAGTTCCAAGCGGAACTGGCGCTCAAGTCCAGCCCCATCGCGGCCTTCAAGAAGGCTATCAAGCATGCGCGCGAAGTGCTCGACACACGTTTCCGCGAGGGCCGCGACATCCGCCGCCTGGTCGAGGACCGCGCCTGGTTCGTCGACCAGATACTGCTAGAGGCCTGGAAACGCTTCGCCTGGAGCGAAGATGCCGACATCGCCCTGCTGGCTGTCGGCGGCTACGGCCGCGGCGAGCTGCACCCTTACTCCGACATCGACCTGCTGATCCTGCTCGACAGCGCCGACCACGAGGTCTTCCGCGACGCCATCGAGGGCTTCCTCACACTGCTCTGGGACATCGGCCTGGAAGTCGGTCAGAGCGTGCGCTCAGTCTCCGAATGCGCCGAAGAGGCCCGTGCCGACCTGACGGTGGTCACCAACCTGATGGAAAGCCGCACCATTGCCGGCCCCGAGCACCTGCGCCAGCGCATGCAGGAAGTCACCAGCACCTCGCAGATGTGGCCGAGCAAGCACTTCTTCCTGGCCAAGCGCAAGGAAGCCAAGGCGCGCCACGCCAAGTACAACGACACCGAATACAATCTGGAGCCCAATGTGAAGGGCTCTCCCGGCGGCCTGCGCGACATCCAGACCATCCTCTGGGTCGCCCGCCGCCAGTTCGGCAGCCTCAACCTGCACTCCCTGGTGCAGCAGGGCTTCCTGGTCGACAGCGAGTACAGCATGCTGGCCGCAGCCCAGGAGTTCCTGTGGAGGGTGCGCTACGCCCTGCACATGCTCGCCGGCCGCGCCGAAGACCGCCTGCTGTTCGATCATCAGCGCAAGATCGCCGCCCTGCTCGGCTTCGAGGATGGCAGCGGCAAGCTGGCCATCGAACGCTTCATGCAGAAGTACTACCGAGTGGTGATGGGTGTCGCCGAGCTGAGCGACCTGATCAACCAGCACTTCGAGGACGTGCTGCTGCGCGAAGGTGAAAGCGGCCAGACCCAGCCGCTGAACAGTCGTTTCCAGGTGCGCGACGGCTACATCGAGGTCGCTCACCCCAACGTCTTCAGGCGCACCCCCTTCGCCATCCTCGAAGTCTTCGTGCTGCTGGCCCAGCATCCCGAGCTCAAGGGCGTGCGCGCCGACACCATTCGTCTGCTGCGCGACAGCCGCCACTTGATCGATGACGAGTTCCGTCGCGACATCCGCAACACCAGCCTGTTCATCGAGCTGTTCAAGTCACCCCAGGGCATCCACCGCAACCTGCGACGGATGAACCGCTATGGCATCCTTGGCCGCTACCTGCCGGAGTTCGGCCACATAGTCGGGCAGATGCAGCACGACCTGTTCCACATCTATACGGTGGATGCGCACACCCTCAACCTGATCAAGCACCTTCGCAAGCTGAAGTGGCCGGAGCTGGCGGAGAAGTTCCCGCTGGCCAGCAAGGTCATCGACAAGCTGCCCAAGCCCGAACTGATCTACCTCGCCGGCCTCTACCACGACATCGGCAAGGGCCGTGGCGGCGATCACTCCGAGCTCGGCGCAGTAGATGCCGAAGCCTTCTGCGCGCGCCACCAACTGCCGCTGTGGGATAGCCGCCTGATCGTCTGGCTGGTGCAGAACCACCTAGTGATGTCGACCACGGCCCAGCGCAAGGACCTGTCCGACCCGCAGGTGATCTTCGATTTCGCCCAACTGGTCGGCGACCAGACTCGCCTCGACTACCTCTACGTGCTGACCGTGGCCGATATCAACGCCACCAACCCCAGCCTATGGAACTCATGGCGCGCCAGTCTGCTGCGCCAGCTGTATACCGAGACCAAACGCGCCCTGCGCCGCGGCCTGGAGAACCCGCTAGACCGCGAGGAGCAGATCCGCCAGACCCAGACTGCGGCCATCGACATCCTGGTGCGCGGCGGCATCGACCAGGACGACGCCGAGCAGCTGTGGAGTCAGCTCGGCGACGACTACTTCCTGCGCCATACCGCTGCCGACGTGGCCTGGCACACCGAGGCCATCCTCCAGCACCCAGCCGGCAAAGACCCGCTGGTGCTGATTAAGGAGACCGCCCAGCGCGAGTTCGAGGGCGCCACCCAGATATTCATCTACGCCCCGGATCAGCACGACTTCTTCGCCGTGACCGTGGCGGCCATGGACCAGCTCAACCTGAACATCCATGACGCCCGCGTGATCACCTCCACCAGCCAGTTCACTCTGGACACCTACATCGTCCTGGATGCCGACGGCGGCCGCATCGGTGACAACCCGGCGCGCATCAAGCAGATTCGTGACGGTCTGGTGGAGACCCTGCGTAATCCGGACGAGTACCCGGCCATCATCCAGCGCCGGGTGCCACGCCAGCTCAAGCACTTTGCCTTCGCTCCGCAGGTCACCATACACAATGATGCCCAGCGCCCGGTCACCGTGCTGGAAATCACCGCGCCGGACCGCCCAGGCCTCCTGGCACGGATCGGCAAGATATTCCTGGACTTCGACCTCTCGCTACAGAACGCCAAGATCGCCACCCTGGGCGAGCGCGTGGAGGACGTATTCTTCGTCACCGACGCTAACAACCAGCCGCTCTCGGATCCCGAGCTGTGTGCGCAGCTTCAGGAAGCCATTGCCACCCAGCTATCACCGACCGGAGCCGGTGACAGCATCCCGTTGCAGATCAGCATCTAGCCAGGAAGGGGCCTAACATAGCCCCTGCGAAACTCAGGTCCGGAAGCTGTCCACCAACTGCTTGAGCCGGCCGGCCTGCTGCTCCAGCTCGGTACAGGCCTGCAGGCTCGCCTCCAGGTTACGCACACCGTCCTGGTTCAGCACATTGATCTCGGTGATGTCCATGTTCAGGTTCTCGACCACCGAGGTCTGCTCCTCGGTAGCAGTGGCCACCGACTGGTTCATGCCATCGATGTCACCGATTCGACGAGTGACCGTCTGCAGGTTCTCACCCGCCTGGCGACCGATACGCACGCTGTCGTCGCTGAACCTCCTGCTTTCCTGCATGGTGTTCACCGCCTCGCGCGCACCCGACTGCAGCTGTTCGATCATCTGCTGGATTTCCTGCGCCGAGCTCTGGGTCCGCTGAGCCAGGTTGCGCACCTCGTCCGCCACCACCGCGAAGCCCCGACCGGCCTCACCCGCACGCGCCGCCTCGATGGCGGCGTTGAGCGCCAGCAGGTTGGTCTGCTCGGAGATTCCCTTGATCACATCCAGTATCTGGCCGATGTCGTCGCTCTTCTGACTCAGGGCCTCGATGTGCTGCCCCGCCACCTCGATCTTGGACGACAGGTCGCTCATCGCCCCCAGCGTCCGCTCGACCATCTGCTGGCTATCTTCCGCCCCCTGCCTGGCATCGCTCGCCTGCACTGACGCGTCGGCGGCATTGCGCGCGATTTCCTGGGCGGCGGCGCCGAGTTCGTTGATGGCCGCGGCCACGCTATCGGTGCGACTGGCCTGCTCGCTCGAATTCTTCATCGAGGCATTGGAGGCATCCACTACCGTGCGGACCCGCCGATGCACCTCGGAGGTCGCGGACGAGACCTCACGAATGGACTCGTGGATTCGCTCCACGAAGCGATTGAAGGCCCCTGCCAGCACACCGAACTCGTCCTGGCTGTCGATCTTGAGGCGGCGTGTCAGGTCGCCCTCGCCCTCGGCGATATCCCCCATCGCACGAGTCATCAGATGGAGCGGCTCCAGCAGCATACGGATCAGCAGGCCAAGCAGCACCAGGATCGCCACGACTCCGCCTACCGTGACCATCAGTGCCGAGATCCGGAATTCCCGCAATGCGGCATAAGCCTTGTCGCGGTCCACCGAAAGACCAACGTACCAGGTGACCCCCGGAAGCTCGCGCACCGGAACAAAGGTAACGATGCGGGCGCTACCATCAGCCGCAACGACCTCCTGTAGATCGCCATCGAGCGAGGGAGCCCCCTCGGGGTACAGCTCAGCCAGCGGCTTGAGCACCTGCTGCCGATCGGAATGAACGAGCACCGTGCCTTTCTGGTCGACCAGGAAGGCATAGCCCAGGCCGCCAAGATCGATGGCATTGAGGATCCGATCCACGGTCTCAAGCTTCAGGTCGCCGCCGACCACGCCCTGCAACGCACCGTTGCGCTTGACCGGATAGGTCACCGTGATCAGCAAGCCGTCGCGCGGATCGGCCGCCTGATAGGGGTCAGTCAACCCCGCACCGCTGCTGCCCTGGGCGACCTTGTACCAAGGCCGTTGGCGCGGATCATAGCCGGCCGGCAGTTCGCTGCCTGGAAACTGGGTATAGGTGCCGTCGGCCTGACCGAAGTAGGCATAGAGGAAGGACGAGGCGATGCTGCGGTGCTGCAGCACTCTCTTCAGGGCCTCTGGCTCCTCGCTGTCCTGCACCGATTCGGCGAGGTTCTCGAGAAGTTGGATGCGCCCCCCCAACCAGTGCTGGATATTGCCGGCCGAAACACCGCCCATGTCGCGCAGGTAATTGGTCAGATTGTTCTGGATGGCATGGCGCTGCAGGTAGTCGTTGTACAGCGCGAAGGACGCAAAGGCAGCCACCACCACCAATGCTGCCGCCAGCATGATCTTATGACTGAATTTCAAGGTGCTCATCGGAACTCTCATGCAATTAGGCAGGAAGGTGAACTCGACGAGCTTATCGACCCGCCGGTCACGGACTTGAGAGCGGAGCGGCTCTCATCGAAGGACTCTTGGAATTTTTCCGCCCCCTTCATCCATGCTAGTGTCGCCCCCCTCAATTGCCATGCTGTTACGAACATCCATGAACCACGCCCTGAACCAGCTGCAGCCCTACCCCTTCGAGAAACTGCGCGCCCTGCTCGCCGGCGCCACCCCGCCCACGGACAGACGCCCGATTGCCCTGTCCATCGGCGAGCCCAAGCACAAGTCACCGGACTTCGTGGCCAAGGCCTTGGCGGACAATCTCGACCAGCTGGCTGTCTACCCCACCACACTGGGCATCCCGGCCCTGCGCGAGGCCATCGCCGCCTGGTGCGAACGCCGCTTCGGCGTGCCGACCGGCTGGCTGGACGCCGCCCGCCACGTGCTGCCGGTCAACGGCACCCGCGAGGCGCTGTTCGCCTTCACCCAGACGGTAGTGAACCGCGAAGCCAAGGGCCTGGTGGTCAGCCCCAATCCGTTCTATCAGATCTACGAGGGCGCGGCCCTGCTGGCCGGCGCCGAGCCGCACTACCTGCCATGCCTGGAAGAAAACGGCCTCAACCCGGACTTCGACGCCGTGCCGGCCGACGTCTGGCAGCGCTGCCAGATCCTCTTCCTCTGCTCGCCAGGCAACCCCACCGGCGCGCTGGTGCCGATGGAGCAGTTGAAGAAGCTGATCGCCCTGGCCGATGAGCACGACTTCGTGATCGCTGCCGACGAGTGCTACAGCGAGCTGTACTTCGATGAAGAGAATCCGCCACCGGGCCTGCTGACCGCCTGCGCCGAGCTGGGCCGTAGCGACTTCAAACGCTGCGTGGTGTTCCACAGCCTGTCCAAGCGTTCCAACCTGCCGGGCCTGCGCTCCGGCTTCGTCGCCGGCGACGCCGATATCCTCAAGGCCTTCCTGCTCTATCGCACCTACCACGGCTGCGCCATGCCGGTGCAAACCCAGCTGGCCAGCGTCGCCGCCTGGCAGGACGAGGCCCACGTACGCGCCAACCGCGACCAGTACCGTGCCAAGTACGACGCCGTGCTGGATATCCTGCAGCCGGTGCTGGACGTGCAGCGCCCGGACGGCAGCTTCTACCTCTGGGCCAAGACGCCGGGCGACGACACCGCCTTCACCCGCGAGCTGTTCGCCCGCGAGCACGTCACCGTGGTGCCGGGCTCGTACCTGTCGCGTGAAGTGAATGGCGAGAATCCGGGCGCTGGCCGCGTACGCCTGGCTCTGGTCGCTCCGCTGGCCGAGTGCATCGAAGCCGCACAACGTATTCGCAACTTCATTCAGGGCTGACGAGCGGACAAAAGAAACCCGGCGCGTAGGCCGGGTCAGGGGAGAGCATCACAGCTTCACCATGACGGGGCGGACGTGAAAAGATCGTGAAAAGATCGCCAACACCTCCACCCACTCCCACCGCCCACTGAATACTTCAACTATCTCCAGGAATTTCAATGAGTTACACCCTCTACGGCATCAAGGCCTGCGACACTATGAAGAAGGCCCGCACCTGGCTCGATGAACAGGGCATCGCCTACGCCTTCCACGACTACAAAACCTCCGCCATCGACCGCGCCAACCTGCAGAAATGGTGCGCCGAACATGGCTGGGAAACCGTGCTGAACCGTGCTGGCACCACCTTCCGCAAGCTGGAGGATGCCCAGAAGGCCGACCTGAACCAGGACAAGGCCATCGAACTGATGCTGGCCCAACCCTCGATGATCAAGCGCCCGGTGCTGGACCTGGGTGACAGGACCCTGGTCGGCTTCAAGCCGGACCTCTACGCAGCTGCATTCAAGTACCCCCCCCACGAGACGATTTATTGATCTCGATCTATAGGGGTCCAAACGCAACTCGATAGTGTTCCCTCCCGATCAACCAGCGAGAGGGAGCCCCATGTCCGCCTCCATCCAGTACGACCCTACGCGTCACGGCGACATGCCCGAAGTGTGGCGGCAGATCGGCATGCCCGCCGTCGCCGTGCTGCGCATCGGCTATGAAGACACGGTCGGCAGCGTGGTCGAACGGGTGATCGACACCCGCATGTTCGCCAACCTGACCTTCGGTCCGACCATCCTGGCCAACTGCCACTTACGCAACGCGGTTCGCGAGTTTCGCATCGACCGCATCCGCAGCTGTATTGACGAGAGCACCGGTCGGCCAGTCGAGGATGTCTACGAGCACCTGCACGATCTGTACATGGGCACACCGGACTACACCCTCGATTGCCTGATGAACGAACAGCACGACATCCTGCGAGTGCTGCTGTTCCTGCTGGAGTCAGGCGGCCACAGCGTTGAGCACATCACCGCGACCCTGGCCGAAACATGCCGCCACCTGAGCGGTGACGAGCGTATCACCGACCACGCCCTCGACGAGCGCCTCACGCCCATCCGCGGCGCCGGTGCCCAGGCCTATCGCGCCTGGGTCGGCCGGCTCGGCAAGCGTCTGACCGGCGACGCCCGCCAGCTCCTATTGCGCCTGGCCAACCGCCTGGTGAAGCGCGAAGGCAACCTGAACGACGCACAGCGCGAAGCGCTGGACTATCTGTCCGTACGCTTCACACAGGCAGCCTGACGAGCCCTAGCAGTTGCCGATCGCTGCACATGCGTACGGCAACTGACCATGACGGAGACATCCGGCAGCGATTGGGGCTCGGGATTACGCGCGGACAGTTGTAAACTGCGCACCACACAATCCGGTTTGCGGTTCGGGCTGGCACATGACCGGCCCCGCCCCCTCTTTATCGTCTTGCCACAAGGAATCCCCGCATGTCGCAATCCCTGTACAGCCTGGCCTTCGGCGTCGGCACCCAGAACCGCCAGGGCGCCTGGCTGGAAGTCTTCTATGCGCAACCGCTGCTGAACCCGGCCGCCGAGCTGGTTGCTGCCGTTGCCGAGAAGCTGGGCTACAGTGGCGGCAACCAGGCTATTGCCATTACCACCAATCAGGCCGGCGAGTTGGCTAACGCCCTCAAGACCCTCGATGCCACCCAAGCCGCTCTGCTCACCCGCCTGGCCGAAAGCCACCGTCCGCTGGTCGTCACCCTGTTGGCAGAAGACGCTGCGCTGACTTCCACCCCCGAGGCTTACCTCAAGTTGCACCTGCTGTCGCACCGCCTGGCCAAACCGCACGACCAGAACCTGACCGGCATCTTCCCACTGCTGCCGAACGTGGCCTGGACCAGCCAGGGCGCCGTCGACCTCGGCGAACTGGCCGAGCGCCAGCTGGAAGCGCGCCTGAAGGGTGAGCTGCTGGAAGTGTTCTCCGTGGACAAGTTCCCGAAAATGACCGACTACGTGGTGCCGGCCGGCGTGCGCATCGCCGACAGCGCCCGCGTGCGCCTGGGCGCCTACATCGGTGAAGGCACCACCGTGATGCACGAAGGCTTCGTCAACTTCAACGGCGGCACCGCCGGCCCGGGCATGATCGAAGGCCGCGTTTCCGCTGGTGTGTTCGTCGGAAAGGGCTCCGATCTGGGCGGCGGCTGCTCGACCATGGGCACCCTGTCCGGCGGCGGCAACATCGTCATCAGTGTCGGCGAAGGCTGCCTGATCGGCGCCAACGCCGGTATCGGCATCCCTCTGGGCGACCGCAACACTGTGGAGTCAGGCCTGTACATCACCGCCGGTACCAAGGTGTCCCTGCTCGACGATCAGAACAACCTGGTCAAGGTGCTCAAGGCCCGCGACCTGGCCGGCCAACCGGACCTGCTGTTCCGCCGCAACTCGCAGACCGGCGCGGTGGAGTGCAAGACCAACAAGACCGCGATCGAGCTCAACGAAGCTCTGCACGCGCACAACTGAAAATCGGTCTGAAGCTGCTGCGCTAGGCCATGCGGCGTTGAAATCAGGCTCGGGCTGCTCATTTACACACCGTAAACTCCGCGCCCTCGCCTGATTTCGCCTTGCCTGACCGTCGCTCGCAACGCTTAAGCTCCGATTTTCGGCCGCATGATGGCGAACAGGCCGGGCCCATGCCCGGCCTGTCTATTTATACTCAGCACATCTCCCAGCCCTGCCGAGCCCCATGTCCCTCACCTCCCCCTGGCGTGCCGACTTCCCCGGCATCCTGGCCCTCGATGCTGAAGGCCAGACCTACCTGGACAGCGCCGCCACCGCGCAGAAACCCAAGGCCATGCTGGACAGCCTGTTCGGCTACCTGACCAGCGGCGCCGCCAACGTGCACCGTGCCCAGCACCTGCCCGGCGAGCGCGCCACCCGCGCCTTCGAGGCCACCCGTGAGAAGGCCGCGCGCTGGCTGAACGCCGCCAGCCACGAGGAGATCGTCTTTACCCGCGGCACCACGGAATCCCTCAATCTGCTGGCCTACGGCCTTGAGCATCTGTTCCAGCCCGGCGAGCAAATAGTCATCAGCGCCCTGGAGCACCACGCCAACCTGCTGCCCTGGCAGCAGTTGGCGCTGCGCCGCGGCCTGGAGCTGGTGGTCCTGCCGCTGGACGCCAGTGGCAGCGTCGACCTGCAACAGGCGGCCACGCTGATCGGCCCACGCACCCGCCTGCTGGCAGTGTCGCAGCTGTCCAACGTGCTGGGCCGCTGGCAGCCGGTGTATGAGCTGATCGCCCTGGCCCGCCCCCAGGGCGCGTTGACCGTGATCGATGGCGCCCAGGGTGCTGTCCACGGTCGGCACGATATCCAGGCACTGGGCTGCGACTTCTATGTCTGCTCCAGCCATAAGCTGTACGGCCCGGATAGCGTCGGCCTGCTGCATGGACGACACGAGGCCCTTGAGCAGCTGCGCCACTGGCAGTTCGGCGGCGAGATGGTGCTGCAGGCCGACTACCGGGAATCGCGCTTCCGCCCTGCCCCGTTGGGCTTCGAGGCCGGCACGCCGCCGATCTCCGGTGTCATCGCCCTGGGCGCGACGCTGGACTACCTGAACGGCCTGGACGCCGCCGCCGTGGCCGGCCACGAGGCCACGCTGCACGCCAAGCTGCTCGCCGGCCTGGCCGTGCGCGACGGCGTGCGCCTGCTCGGCGAGCCGCAGCTGGCCCTGGCCAGCTTCACCGTGGACGGCGTGCACAGCGCCGACCTGGCCCACCTGCTGACCGACCAAGGCATCGCCGTACGTACCGGCCATCACTGCGCCATGCCGCTTCTCAAGCAGTTGGGCCTGCACGGTGCGATCCGCGTCTCCCTCGGTCTGTACAACGACGGCGCCGACCTGGAGCGCTTCTTCGCTGCCTTGGACAAGGCTCTGGAGCTGCTGCGATGAACCTGCCAGCCGCCGCCCAGGAAGCCCTGGACGCCTTCACCGCCTGCCCCGGCTGGGAACAGCGCGCGCGCCTGCTGATGCAATGGGGCGAGCGCCTGCAACCGTTGAGCGAGAACGAACGCAGCGAAGCCAACCGGGTCAGCGGCTGCGAGAGCCAGGTCTGGCTGGTCGGCACCCGCAATGGCGATGCCTGGCAGTTCCGCGCCGCCAGCGACGCCCGCCTGATCCGTGGCCTGCTGGCCGTGCTACTGGCCAGGGTCGAGGGCCAGGACAACGAGCAACTGCAACAACTGGACCTGGCCGACTGGTTCAGCCAGTTGGGCCTGGCTCGCCAGCTCTCCCCTTCACGCAGTAACGGCCTGAACGCCGTGTTGCAACGCATGCGCGAGCTGGCGGCTAGCTGATCAGCGACGCATCGCCTCGAACAGGGCGAACTCCCAGCGGCGCATCGCCAACACCAGCGTGTAACCCTCACGCTCGATCTCGGCCAGCTTCTGGTCGGCCAGGTGCTGCTGGGCGAACTCCTGCGCCACCCGCTGCAGGCGCTCGACGAAGGAAGGGGCGAGCGCCCGGCTGATGCGCCCATGCACCAGCAGCAGGCCCTCGTCGCTACCGGCGAAGTCACCCGCGTAGTAGTCCTGCAGCGCCTGCTTGCGGAAGTAGCGCATTACCGGCCCGTCCGGCTGCCAGCGGAAAGTCTTCGCCAATTTAAGGCGGTAACGATTGAGTGGTTTCAGCTCGATCACCCCGAGCCGGTCCAGGCGGATCAGCGCGCGCACTGCCTCGGCATCGCTCAGGCGATAGGCCGCCACGATCTGTTCGAAGGTCCACTGGCTGAGCACGCAGATGGCCACCAGTAGCAGTTTCTCGTCGCCCACCACGGCCTGCTCCTGTTCCAGGCTCAGGGTAGCCAGCAACGGCTGGGCGTCCGCCACCCGGCGTGCCAGGTCGGCGAACTCCAGCTGCAACACCCGGCAGATCGCATCCACTCGCGAAAGCGGCATATCCGCCTTGGCTAGCATGCGCTTGACGTTGGACTCGGACATGCCCAACTCGCGAGCCAGGTCGGCATAGGTGAGCTGCTGCGCCTTCAGCTCGCGCTTGATGATGTCGATCAGATCGGTTGTTGCGCCCATAAGTATCGCCAAAGTGAACCAGATGGCCATTTATACGCCACTCAGCATAACCAGAAGGGACTTCTGTAGCGAGAGCGAACAGACTCCGGCTCCATCACACCATCTGATGGAGCAGGTCATGCGCACTACCAACGATCGTCCCCAACCTAACGGAGCTCGACTCCTGCTCGGGCTATTTGGCCTGGGCCTGGTGCTCATCGCGCTCTTCGGGCCTGCCGTTGAACAGCCCAGCCACTACCACGCTTTCGCCGACCAACGCGCCTTGCTCGGTATTCCGCATGCCATGGATGTACTGAGCAATCTGCCGTTCCTGCTCCTGGGGCTCTACGGCCTGGCTCGTCTGCCACGGATAAGCGAGCACCGCTGGCGTACCCTCGGTTTGTCACTGAGCCTTGGACTGCTGCTCACCTTCCTAGGCTCCAGCGCCTACCATCTCGCGCCTGTCGATACCGGCCTGATCTATGACCGCCTCGGCATGCTGGTGCTGTTCAGTGCCATCCTCGGAATGGCGACAGCCGACCGTCTCGGCTTCCGTGCAGCGGGAATGGCGCTGACCGCCGTATTGCTGGGTGGTGCGACCAGCCTGTGGGCCTGGTGGGTCCATGACAACCTGTTGCCATGGATCGTGCTTCAGGCAGGCGGCATGTTCCTGCTGGTACTGCTCGCGTGCTGCCAACCGCTACGCGGCAACCATGGCTTCAAGCTCGGCGCCTGCGTCGCCTGGTATGCGCTGGCCAAGTTGTTCGAGCTCGGGGATGCCAGCCTGTTTCACCTGAGTGGTGAGCTGCTGTCCGGTCACAGCGTCAAGCATCTGCTCGCCAGTCTCGCCGTGCTGCCGCTGCTGCTTCCACTGGCCCTGGCCAGGTCTGGCGCTACAGCTTTGGCCGCCACCGGTCGGCATCGCCGGAGTACAGCGCTTCCTGCAGACGTTTGAGCTCACCGCGCTGGGCAAAGCGGGACAGCTCTTCATTGAAACGATGGAGCAGCTCGTCGGCCGCCGGGTCGCCCTTGCGGAACAGCAAACGCAGCGGCTCGGTGTTGAGGTAGCGCGGGTGATGGGTGATGCCCTGCTCGCCAGGGAATAGACGGCGCAACATGGAGTAACCCACGGCGCGGTCCTGGGGGTGTAGGTCGATGCGCTTCAGTTCGAGCAGGCGGAAGGCGGTGTCTTCCTTGCTGTTCTGCTCGATGCGCAGCAGGCCTTTATTCAGGGCTCCATCGAACTCCGGCCCATAGGAATAGCCGAGGGTAGTTCCAATCCGGTAATCCTTCAGGTCTTCGACGCGGGTCCAATCGAACGGCAGGTCCTTGCGATGGAACAACACCACCTGCCCACGCACCAGCGGCTCGCTGCACACGCCATAATCCAGGCGAATCGGGCTGCAGCTGTAGGGCATGATGGCGTCCAGCATGCCCTGCTGCAGCATCAGCACGTTGCGATCCCACGGATAGAAGACGAACTCCACCTGGTAACCGGCAGCGGTGAACACGGCCTTGACCAACCGCACCAGGGCGCCACCATCCTCGCGATGCTGATCGACATAAGGCACCCAGTCGCCGGTGCCGACGCGCACCACCCGCTCGGCCAACGCCGACGAGCCACTCAGCAGCAGGCTCGCCAGGAGCAGCCAGCGAATCGACGAGAGGCCTGGGCGGGCCAGAGCGACAGACGAACGAAACATTGGTTTACCTCGTGCAATAGGGCGCTGGACGCATCCCTGAATGACGTGGTCGGACTATCTTCTTCTGAGCCTAGCCGATGGTCAGCCGCGTTGGCGCTGGGTAAGGCCACGAAGGAAGTTGCGCAGGAGCTGGTCGCCGCAGACACGGTAGTTCTTATGCTCCGGGCTGCGGAACAATGCACTGAGCTCTGCCTTGGTCATAGGCAGGTCGGCGGCACGAAGGATCTCGTGCATATCCTCGTCACGCAGCTCGAAGGCCACCCGCAGCTTCTTGAGGATGATGTTATTGGTCAGACGCTTGGCGACCGGTTGCGCCGGACGGCTGTCATCCTTGCCACGCTTGTGGAACACCAGGCCATCGAGGAAATGTGCCAGTACCTCGTCGCTGCAGGGCTGCTGGCCCTCCTCGTCGTCCTTCTTCAGCAGTGGCTCGACCGCGTCTGCCGCGAGCTCATAGCCGGCCAGGCGGCAGATATCGGCCACCTGAGCATCACTGATATCCAGCAGGTAGCGCAGGCTGCGCAGCACATCGTTGTTGTTCATGGAAAAAACTCATGGGCGCCACGGGGCGCGGGATAGAAAGAAGCTCAGGCAGAAGCGCCTGGCCGTTCGGACGGACGACGTGCGCCGGCCACCAGTTTGTCGACGATGCGGGCCGCCGCGGCCAAGCCGAAGCTGGCGGTGACCATCATCACCGCACCGAAGCCGCCGGCACAGTCGAGCTTGACGCCCTCACCGACGAAGCCCTTGGACTGACACACGGTACCGTCCGGCTTGGGGTAACGCAGTTGTTCGGTGGAAAACACACAAGGCACGCTGTAGGTACGCCCCGGCGTGCGGGAGAAGTTGTAGTCGCGACGCAGGGTGCTGCGTACCTTGGCGGCCAGCGGGTCGTTGAAGGTCTTGTTGAGGTCGGCGATCTGGATCTGCGTGGGGTCGACCTGGCCACCAGCGCCACCGGTGGTAACGATCTGGATCTTGCGCCGCTTGCACCAGGCGATCAGCGCTGCCTTGGCCGCCACGCTGTCGATACAGTCGATCACCGCATCCAGCTGCTCGGTGATGTATTCGGCCATGGTCTCGCGGGTGACGAAGTCGGCCACTGCATGCACGGTACAGGCAGGGTTGATCGCGCGGATGCGCGCGGCCATCTCGTCGACCTTGGCCTTACCCACGGCACCGTCGATGGCGTGGACCTGGCGATTGGTGTTGGTGATGCACACGTCGTCCAGGTCGAACAGCGAGATCTCACCGACTCCGGAGCGGGCCAGGGCCTCGGCTGCCCAGGAGCCCACACCACCGATGCCGACCACCGCCACGTGTGCCGCCGCCAGGCGCTCCAGCCCCTCACGCCCGTAGAGCCGGGCTATACCGCCGAAGCGCTGTTCGTCTGTCATCTCATAGCACCTTCAAAATCCGGCCCGCATTATACGGCGCTCCGCCACTGCACGCTCTCGTCACTCCACTCGCCATAAACCGATCAAGTGCATTGGCGGAACTCTGCGGGGAGCTGCGGGACCAAGCCAGTTGAGCGGCGACAGCCAGGGGCCAGCGATGCTATACAGGCCTATGGCCGCGGAGTAGCATGCGCGCCGACCGGCGTTCGCCGGCCCTTCCCTAGCATTCTTTCGGCGATCTCCAAGCAGCCATGCCAACGCGCAAACTCGGAATCAATCTGGTGGTCATCGTGGCAGTCGCCGCGCTCTGCACCGGCCTCTGGGCTCTCTATAACCGACCCGTGGACGCGCCGGACTGGCCGGAGCAGATCTCCGGTTTCTCCTACTCGCCGTTCCGCGTCGGGCAGAACCCGCAACAGAACATCTACCCGAGCGACGCCCAGATCCGCTCCGACCTGGAGCTGCTGAGCAAACAGACCGACAGCATCCGTACCTACTCGGTGGATGGCACGCTGGAGCACATTCCGCGCATCGCCGAAGAATTCGGCCTGCGTGTGACATTGGGTATCTGGATCGGCACCGACCTGGAGCGCAATGAGCGCGAGATCGCCAAAGGCATCGAGATCGCCAACAACTCGCGCAGCGTTGTCCGAGTGGCGGTCGGTAACGAGGCGCTATTCCGCAGCGAGGTCAAGGTGCCGGAACTGATCGCCTATATCGATCGGGTCCGTGCCGCGGTCAAGGTACCGGTGACCACCTCCGAGCAGTGGCACATCTGGCAGGACCACCCGGAACTGGCCGAACACGTCGACCTGATCGCCGCGCACGTGCTGCCCTACTGGGAGTTCGTGCCGATGGAGGACTCGACCGACTTCGTCATCGAGCGTGCCAAAGACATGCGTCGGCTGTTCCCGAAGAAGCCGCTACTGCTGTCCGAGGTCGGCTGGCCGAGCAACGGCCGCACCCGCGGCGGCGCCGAGGCGGACCAGGCCGAGCAGGCCGTGTACCTGCGTACCCTGGTCAACCAGCTCAACGCCAAGGGTTACAACTATTTCGTCATCGAGGCCTTCGACCAGCCGTGGAAGGCCAGCGACGAGGGCTCGGTCGGTGCCTACTGGGGCGTGTACAACCTCGATCGCCAGCCCAAGTTCGCCTTCGAGGGCCCGATCATCGCCATTCCGCAGTGGCACATGCTGGCCGTGGCCTCAGTGGTCATGGGCCTGCTGGCCCTGGCACTGATGCTGATCGACGGCAGCTCGCTGCGTCAGCGCGGCCGTACCTTCCTGACCTTCGTCGCCTTCGTCGGCGGCTCCGTCCTGGTGTGGATTGCCTACGACTACAGCCAGCAATACAGCACCTGGTTCAGCCTCACCGTCGGTGGCCTGCTCGGCATCGGCGCGCTGGGAGTATTCATCGTCCTGCTCACCGAAGCCCACGAGCTGGCCGAGACCGCCTGGGTTCGCAAGCGGCGCCGGCCATTCCTGCCGGTCATGGCCGACACCGCCTACCGGCCCAAGGTATCGATCCACGTGCCCTGTTACAACGAACCGCCGGAAATGGTGAAGCAGACCCTGGACGCCCTGGCGGCCCTGGACTACCCGGACTACGAAGTCATCATCATCGACAACAACACCAAGGACCCGAAGGTCTGGGAGCCGGTCGAGGCCTACTGCCAGCAGCTTGGCGAGCGCTTCCGCTTCTTCCACGTGGCGCCCATCGAAGGCTTCAAGGGCGGCGCGCTGAACTACATCCTGCCGCACACGGCGCCGGATGCCGAAGTGATCGCGGTGATCGACTCCGACTACTGCGTGAACAAGAACTGGCTCAAGCACATGGTGCCGCACTTCAGCGATCCGCAGATCGCCGTGGTGCAGTCCCCGCAGGACTATCGCGACGGTGACGAAAGTACCTTCAAGAAGCTCTGCTACGCCGAGTACAAGGGCTTCTTCCACATCGGCATGGTCACCCGCAACGACCGCGACGCGATCATCCAGCACGGCACCATGACCATGATCCGCCGCAGCGTGATGGACGAGCTGAAGTGGGCCGACTGGACCATCTGCGAAGATGCCGAGCTGGGCCTGCGCGTGTTCGAGAAGGGCTACTCCGCGGCCTACGCCCACGAGAGCTTCGGGCGCGGCCTGATGCCGGACACCTTCATCGACTACAAGAAGCAGCGCTTCCGCTGGGCCTACGGCGCCATCCAGATCATGAAGGGCCACGCACGCAGCCTGTTCCGTGGGCAAGGCTCGGAGCTGACCCGTGGCCAGCGCTACCACTTCATCGCCGGCTGGCTGCCGTGGATCGCCGATGGCCTGAACATCTTCTTCACTGTCGGCGCCCTGCTCTGGTCGGCCGCGATGATCATCGTGCCAAACCGCGTCGACCCGCCGCTGATGATCTTCGCCATCCCGCCGCTGGCGCTGTTCTTCTTCAAGTTCGGCAAAATCATGTTCCTCTATCGCAAGGCGGTGGGTGTCGACCTGGCACGTTCGTTCCAGGCAGCCATCGCCGGCCTGGCGCTATCGCACACCATCGCCAAGGCCGTGCTGTACGGGACCTTCACCAAGACCATCCCGTTCTTCCGTACGCCGAAGATGGCCAGCAACCACGGCATCATGGTGGCCCTGGCCGAGGCCCGCGAAGAGGTGTTCGTCATGCTCCTGCTGTGGGGCGCGGCGATCGGCATCAGCTTCGCCCAGGACATCGGCAACGCCGACGTGAAGTTCTGGGTCGCGACCCTGCTGGTGCAGTCTCTGCCGTACCTGGCGGCGCTGATGATGGCCCTGCTGTCTTCTCTGCCCAAGCCGCAGGCAAAGGACGCTGGCGAGCCGGCTGGCGCGGCCTGATCGCACATCGCCCGTCGAAACGGCGGCCCAGTGTCTTCGGACCCTGCGCCGCCGTTTTGCTTTAGAATGACGGCCTTTTTCGCCTATCGCCGCACCGGAGCTGCAATGACCACCCTCTCCCCCACCCTCGAGCTCGCCTGCGACCTGATCCGCCGCCCGTCCGTGACCCCGGTCGACGAAGGCTGCCAGGAGCTGATGATGCGCCGCCTGGCCGCACTCGGCTTCGCGGTGGAGCATATGCGCATCGAGGAAGTGGAGAACTTCTGGGCCAAGCGTGGTGGTCGCGATGGCGCCCAGGGCCCCGTGCTGTGCTTCGCCGGCCACACCGACGTGGTCCCAACCGGCCCGCTGGAAGCCTGGCAGTACCAGCCGTTCGACGTGCGCGTGGACGACGAAGGCATGCTCTGCGGCCGTGGCGCGGCGGACATGAAAGGTAGCCTGGCGTCGATGATCATTGCCGTGGAGCGCTTCGTCGCCGATCACCCGAACCACAAGGGCGCCATCGCCTTCCTCATCACCAGCGACGAAGAAGGCCCGGCCCACCACGGCACCAAGGCCGTGGTCGAGCGCCTGCGCGAACGTGGCGAGCGCCTGGACTGGTGCATCGTCGGCGAACCCTCCAGCACCACCCTGCTCGGTGACGTGGTGAAGAACGGCCGCCGCGGCTCCCTCGGTGCCACCCTCACCGTCTACGGCAAACAGGGCCACGTGGCCTACCCGCACCTGGCCAAGAACCCCATCCATCTGGCCGCCGGCGCCCTGGCCGAACTGGCCGCCGAGCACTGGGACGACGGCAACGCCTACTTCCCACCGACCAGTTTCCAGGTGTCCAACCTCAACTCCGGCACCGGCGCCACCAACGTGATCCCCGGCGAGCTGAAGGCGGTATTCAACTTCCGCTTCTCCACCGAGTCGACCGTCGAAGGCCTGCAGCAGCGCGTCAACGCCATCCTCGACAAACACGGCCTGGACTACCTCATCGACTGGGCCCTGTCTGGCCTGCCGTTCCTCACCCAGCCAGGCGAACTGCTCGACGCCGTGGCCGCCAGCATCAAGTCCGTCACCGGCCGCGAGACCACGCCATCCACCTCCGGCGGCACCTCGGACGGGCGCTTCATCGCCACCTTGGGCACGCAGGTGGTCGAGCTGGGTCCGGTCAACGCCACCATCCACCAGATCAACGAGCGCGTGCTGGCCAGCGACCTGGACCTGCTCACCGAGGTCTACTACCAAACCCTGGTGAAGTTGTTGGCATGAGCCTGACCTGCCCGATCTGCCAGGCGCCGCTGAGCCAGGTCGACAACGGCCTGGCCTGCCCGGCAGGCCACCGTTTCGACCGCGCGCGCCAGGGCTACTACAACCTGCTGCCGGTGCAGCACAAGAACAGCCGTGATCCGGGTGACAACCAGGCCATGGTCGAGGCGCGCCGGCGCTTCCTCGACGGCGGCCACTACGCGCCGTTGGCCAAGCGCCTGGCCGAGCTGGCCGCCGAACGCCGCCCGCGCACCTGGCTGGATATCGGTTGTGGCGAGGGCTACTACACCGCACAACTCGCCGAGATGCTGCCCGAAGCGGACGGTTATGCCCTGGACATCTCCCGCGAGGCGGTGAAGCGCGCCTGCAAGCGTGCGTCGCAGCTGAGCTGGCTGGTGGCGAGCATGGCTCGCGTGCCCCTGAGCGATGCCAGTTGCGACCTGCTGGCCAGCGTGTTCAGCCCGCTGGACTGGCAGGAAGCCCTGCGCCTGCTCAAGCCTGGCGGCGGCCTGCTGCGCATGGGCCCGACCCGCGTGCACCTGATGGAACTGCGGCAGAAGCTGTATGACGAAGTCCGCGACTACGACGACCAGAAGCACCTGGAGCTGATCCCCGCGGGCATGCGCCTGGCCCACAGCGAAACCATCAGCTTCCCGCTGCTGCTGGCCAATGCCCAGGCCCGCGCCGACCTGCTGGCGATGACCCCACACGGCTGGCGCGCCAGCGCCGAACGCCGCACGGCGGTGATCGCCGAAGATTTCGAAGTTACCGTCGCCATTCGCTACGATTGGATCGAGAAAATTTAGGGACACACCCATGCGCCAACCCGATATCGAGATCTACCTCAAAGACGCCAGTCAGGACGCCATCACTGCCTGGCTGAACGAGGCCATCGGCCCGTGCAGCGAGTGGCAGCAGCGCGGCCAGATCTTCAAGTGCCAGGCCGGCGCGATTCCCGTGGTATTCCTGCCCAAGGCCGTGGGCAAGTGGCACAGCCTGATGCTGGAGAGTGGCGCCACGCCATGGGCCGACGACGTCAGCTGCGCCCATGCCGCCTTCGCTGCGCTCGGTGTGGAAGTGCGCTGCTCCACCGGTGGCTGGAGCGAAGAACAGGGCGAAGAGGACGCCGACCGCTGGATCAAGGTCAACGCCGAGGGCGAGCAGGAGTTTATCTGGCGCACGGAGTGAGAGCCTTCTTGGCGACTCTCTGCTCCCTCACCCCAACCCTCTCCCAAGGGGAGAGGGAGTAAAAAGCCCGAAAAGCAAAAGGCCCGTCGATGACGGGCCTTTTGTTGTGCAGCGAGGCCTTCAGGCCTTGGCCACGTCTTCCGCCTGCAGGCCCTTTTGGCCTTGGATCACGGAGAACTCGACCTGCTGGCCTTCAACCAGAGAACGGTGACCCTCGCCACGGATGGCGCGGTAGTGGACGAATACGTCCGGACCGCTTTCGCGTTGAATGAAGCCATACCCCTTGGAATCATTGAACCACTTGACGGTTCCGACCTCACGATCAGCCATTACCACTTCCCTCGATTCTCGGTTTTTGTTGTTAGGCGGTCGGCGCATCCGTTCTTCGTTCCGATCCCGGCAAACTAGCCTGGAGACGTATTCCGAATGGTGCGCAGATGCGACCGCCTCGCGAGTATAAAACAAGCGTTCGTCTTGCCAAGGGATTTTTTAGGCCAGCTGAAAGCCCCACCACACAAGGGTTACAGCCACTTTACGTCACTCCGCACCGAGCAGATCGGTCAGCTTTTTCGCCAAGCTTTGGTACTGGTGTGCCTCCAGGCGATAGGCCCAACCGGCACGCGCCGGCAACTCGACCGCGAGCAGATCGCTGCTCGGATCGAGCACCAGCCAGTACTGCTCGGCCTTGCTATACAGGCTGCCCTTGAGGTGCCGACCGCCGAAGGTGGTGAGGTCGAACTGCAGCGCCGGGGTGCCGGTGAAACTCACCTGCGCCAGCGGCGCGGCGTCGCTGAAACGCAGGTCGGCGAAGAACAGCCCGGCGCCATTGGCCGCACCGTCGAACGCCAGCCGCTTGCCCTTGGGCAGATCGCGCACCTGCAGGTTGATGTCCTCGATCTTGTCGCGGAACAACTTCAGTTGCTCGCCACTGGCATGGCGCATTTCCAGCGTATGGATTTCAGCAAAGGGCACGGCGGTGACACGGCGATCCAGCCAAGCCAGCTCGGTGGGTGGCAGCTCGATGCGCTGGTTGACCAGCCAGCTCTGCGCCTCGTCGGCGCGGCGCACCAGTTGACCGTCCTGCTGACCGGGCTTGCCGATCAGCAGTTGCAACGGCTGCTCGCCCTGCTCCAGCTTGATACGAATACCCTGCTGCTCGGCGTCGCCCTTGTCGGCCAGACCGAGGCGCCCGTACAGCTCGGGATTGGTGGTGCGCGGCTCGACCTTGCGCGCCTCGACCAGGGCATTGAGCAACTGGTTGGCTACGCCCTGATCGGCCGGATAGCCAGCCTTGGCCGGCAGCACCCAGCCCTGCTCGCCGCGCTGCAGACGCACCAACGGCTGGCCGGCACGCTGCACTTCGATGGCCTTGACCTGCGCAACCTGCAGCCCCGGCAACCAGCGCTCGGCCTGGGCCGGCACCGGTGGCCTGCTTACCTGACGAGTGAAGTACCAGCCGGCCACCAGGGCCAGCACCAGCACGGTCAGGATGGACAGGGTTCTGCGATTCATGGCGTTGCTCTCCTCGCTCTGAAGGATGGGTGTTGAACGGAGCGAGCGGAGAGTGGTTGGAGGAGCAAGGGCCTCGGCCATGCCGGCGTGACGCCCTCGCCTTTCACCGGGAGAGGTTCACTCGCGCAGAAGCCTGATGACCTCGGCACGGCTCTCGTCCGGCTGCGCACTCTGCAACCGCTCCGCTACTTGCAATGGCGTCTGCCACTCGCTGTCCGGCTTGGCCTTGTCGGCGCCGTGTTCGAGAAGAAACGCGACATTGTCCGCCTGATTCAGGATGACCGCACTGTGCAGGGCCGACTGGGTTCGATCACCTGGCCCCGGGCGGACATCGGCATTCACGTCCAGGCCCTTGTCGATGAACCGCTCGGCCAGTTCGAACTTGCCGGGAGCACCGGACTCCAGCACGAATGCCAGGCCACCACCGGCCTGCAGGTCATCGATGTCGTTCTGGTTCATACGGAAGCGCAGCAGGTACTGGCGGCACAGGGGCGCCGGAATGGCGAAACCCGTACCCGGCTCGCTGCACAGCACGAGCTGCTCAACACGGAAGTTGCCTATCGCGTAGAACGCCATGCCCGCGCCGATCGCGAGCAACAGGACGAGCGCACCGAATATCCGCTTAATCATGCCACCCCGCCCTGGCCGGTAGGCCTCCAAGCAACGGCGAGCTGGTTGCGATAGCGCACCGCGCTCGCCTGCGCGGTGTGCAGGTAGGTGCGGAATCGCCGGCTCATCTCCACGCGCACCGACTCGTATATCTTCGCGTCCATCAGGTCGCCGGCCCTGGCGTGGTTGAACCAGTGCTTGGCTGCCTTCTTGCCGAAGCCCTTGATCAGCTTGCCCGCGTTCGCGCCCGAACGACCCAGGCTGGAAAAGAGCGCCTCGACGTAGCCCATCGCGTAGGTGGCGTCGATGCCCGTCACCAGCAGTGCCTGGGCGAAGGAGCGGAGCTGATCGTTGACGGCCATGGCGTCGATATGCGCGCCATCGTGGGGAAAGAAGAACTTCAACGCGATACGGGTTTCATTCTCGTCGAGGACGAGTTCATTGCCGCTAAACGAGCGCAGATAGATATCGGCTGCCATGGAAACCTTCCTTGGGTAGGGGCAGGGATAGGAGCGGCCGAGCATAGTCGAGCGGAAAACGTCAGGCGTGGGAGCGAATCACATCTCTGCCCGCCGCAATCCCGGGGAAAGGGCAAAACGCCCCTTCCCCGGTAAACTCACACGACCTTGCGCCGGCGCCACAACCACAGGGCGAGCACGCCGAGGGTCAGCAGCAGCGGCACGGCGAGGATGTTGGCCAGCTTGAGGGTGCGGCCCAGGTCCTCGATCTGCGCGTTGAGCTGGAAGCGCACCTCACGCAGCTCCTTGCGGATGCGCAGCTTCTCGGCGATGAACTGCTGCACCGTGGCCTGCTGCTCAGGCGTCAGCTCCAGAGGCTTGCTCGGGTCCTGCTGTTGCAGCGAGGCGAGCTGCTGGTCGGTCTCGGCCAGGCGCTTCTGCAGGTCCTCTTCCTTGACCCGGAACTGCGCCTCGGCCTCGCGCTGCAGCGCCTCGACCACCTCGAACGGACGGCTGAAGCGGCCGCGCGAACGCACACTGATCAGCGCATCGCTGCCGGACAGGTTGTCCAGCGCGTTGATGGCAAAGCCGGCGTTATCGGCGAACGGCTGCGGCACGCGCTGGCCGAAGAAGTCCTGCACCTGCACCCACATGCGGTCGGTGAGCAGGTCGGTGTCGGCCACGGCGATCACGTTGATGTTCTCCGCCGACTTCAGGCCGTCCTTTTGCCCCTCGATGCCCTCGGGGAAGGCGGACTGTGCCGGACCGCTGATGCGTGCGGCGATGGCATAGCGCTCGCCGGTCGGCTCCAGGTCGCGGATCAGCTCTTCCGGATTGGCCAGGGTGGCGAAGCGCGCGGCGTCGAACGGCATGGCGTACTCGGAGCTCTGCAGCAACGGTACGAACTGGGTCTTGGCGCCCTCGATCGACTCGAGGATACCGGCAGTGGCGATGTTCAGGCTCTCCAGACCGGAGGTGGCCACGTCGTCTTGGTTCATCGCCCGCTGCGGCAGTGCCAGCCAGGCGGCATGGCGCGCCGGGCGCTGGCCCTGGCCCATGCTCACCGACAGCGCGTAGGAGCCGTCGCCGAGTACCTTGTCCGGCACCATGCGTACGCCCCAGGCCTTGAACAGCGGCTCCAGGTCGGAGGCCTTGCCCTGGTCGTCACCCGGCAGCATCGGCGGCGCGTTGTCCGCCTCGCTGAGCGGGTCGACGAACACCAGCAGCTTGCCGCCACGCAGGACGAACTGGTCGATGGCGTACAGGGTCGGCTCCGGCAGGCTCTTCGGGTGGACCAGCAGCAGTACCGAGACCTCGTCCGGAATCTTGTCGATGCCGGCCTTGAGGCTGTCGATCTTGAACAGCTGGCGCACCTCCTCCATCACCATCCAGGGCGCCATCGGCTGGCGCGCCATCATGTCGAAGCCACCGTTGAGCTGCAGCCCGGAGAGCAGGCCGACCACCGGACGCTCCGGCTTGGCAAGGCCCTGCACCAGCTGGCTCAGCTGGTATTCGAGGAACTCTTCCTGATCCAGCGGGAAGAACGGGATGACCTGCTTGTCGTCCACCGCGTTGGTGCCAGCCAGACCGAAATAGATCTGCTCGCCGGTCTGGTTCGCCGGCACGGCCTGCAGGCCGAAGCCGGCAGCCTTGTCCTCGTCCTCGGAGAAGGGCTCGGGGTCGATGATGTGCAGCTTGATCTTGCCGTTCGCCGCTCGCTCGTAGGCCTTGAGCATCTCCTCCACACGCACCGCGTAGTTGCGCAGTACGGCCAGGTCACGGGCGGCCTTGTCGGAGTAGAAGAAGTACAGGTTGATCGGCTCGTCCAGCTCGCCAAGGATGCGCTCGGTGCCTTCGGAAATGGTGTAGAGCTTCTGCTCGGTCAGGTCCAGGCGCACATTGCCCAGGCCCAGGGCCGAGAGCATGTTGAAGGCCAGGAAGGCCACGGCGATCAGCAGCAGGCCAGCGCCGGAATACATCAGTTTCTTCATGGTCAGTCAGCCTTCTTCAGATCGACCACGATGGCGGTGGCAGCCAGCCAGGCGCCCATCAGGGTGATGAAATAGAGCAGGTCGCGCAGGTCGATCACGCCCTTGCTGATCGCGTCGAAGCGGGTCAGGAAGGACAGCGAGGCGACCGCGTCGACAGCCCACTGCGGCGCCCAGGCCAGTGCATCGAGCACCATCGGGAAGCCGCTGACGATGAACAGGAAGCAGGCACTGACGGCGAGGATGAAGGCGATCACCTGGTTCTTTGCCAGGGCCGACATGCACGAGCCGATGGCGAGGTACGAGCCCGCCAGCAGCCAGCTGCCGAAGTAGCCGGTGAAGATCGCGCCGTTGTCCGGCTCACCCAGGTAGTTGACCGTGATGATCATCGGGAAGGTCAGCAGCAGGGCGATGCCGGCGAATACCCAGGCGGCGAGAAACTTGCCCAGCACCGCTTCGGCGCGGGTGATCGGCAAGGTCATCAGCAGTTCGATGGAGCCGGACTTGCGCTCCTCGGCCCACAGGCGCATGGCGATGGCCGGCACTAGGAACAGGTACAGCCAGGGGTGAAAGTTGAAGAACGGCGACAGGTCCGCCTGGCCGCTCTCGTAGAAGCCGCCAAGGTAGAAGGTGAAGACCCCGGACAGCACCAGGAAGATCAGGATGAACACATAGGCGAGCGGCGTGGCGAAATAGCTGGCCAGCTCGCGCTTGAAGATCACGGGCAACTGCTTCATGCCACCTCTCCCCGGGTCAGGCTGCGGAACACTTCATCGAGCCGGCCGCGTTCCACGTCCAGCTCCGTCACTTGCCAGCCACGCTGGCGGATCAGCTCATTCACCTGCGGGAAGATCACCTGGCCAGGCGCGGCCACCAGGGTCAGGCTGCCCTCGGCGTTGTCTTCCACGGCGATCACACCTGGCAGCGCGGCCAGGGCCTCGCGATCCACTTCGCCAGCGGCGACCAGGGTCACCGCCTGGTGGTAGCGCGAACGGCTCTCCAGCTCCAGCGGCGTGCCATCGGCTACCACTTTGCCAGCGGCGATCACCACGGCGCGGGTGCACACGGCCGACACCTCTTCGAGGATGTGGGTGGAGATGATCACGATCTTGTCCTTGGCCAGGCTCTGGATCAGCTGGCGCACCTGGTGCTTCTGGTTCGGGTCGAGGCCGTCGGTGGGCTCATCGAGGATCAGTACCTTGGGATCATGCAGGATCGCCTGGGCCAGGCCGACGCGGCGCTTGAAGCCCTTGGACAGGGTCTCGATGCTCTGCTCCAGCACATGCTGCAGCTCCACCTGGGCCACCGCACGCAGCACGCGCTGCTTCTTCTCGGCGCCGCGATAACCACGAACTTCCGCGATGAATTCGAGGAAGCCGCGCACCGTCATGTCGCCATAGCAGGGCGCGCCTTCCGGCAGGTAGCCGATCTGCTGCTGGGCTTTGAGGGTGTCACGCTGGATGTCGAAGCCGAGAATGCTGGCGGTGCCGGAGGTCGGCGCCAGGAACCCGGTGAGCATCTTCATGGTGGTGGATTTACCGGCCCCGTTAGGGCCGAGAAAGCCCAGCACTTCCCCCTGCTGGACCTGAAAACTGAGGCCATCAACGGCCGCATGTTGGGCAAAACGCTTGGTTAGATTTTTTATTTCGATCATGGCTCTCGTCCCGACGGGAGATGCCCCGGGCCATGCTGACCTCGGGGGCCCTGCAAACGCCGGCGGACTATAAAAGTCGACCTGCGGCATGGCAAGACAGCCGCTTTTAGGAAAAGTTGCAGCGCCCCAGGGCGCTATCGCTGACAACAGACTACAGGCCAGCAATGGCGCGCCCTCCGGTGAACACTTGTACCCGCACGTCTTTTGCCGCGAAGGGTCGAATACGGCACACTAGCCCCCCCGAGCGCTTGCTCGTTTTCACAGCCGCAATCTATGACCCGCTCCCCACTCCGCCGCCTCGCTTTTGGTGCCCTGCGTCGCCTGCTCTTCCTCTGGGTACGCTCGGAAACCATCAACCAGTCGTCTTTCAACCTGCGCCTGGATCGGGGCAAGCCGGTGTTCTACGTGCTGCAGCAACCCTCGGCGGCAGACCTGGCGGTGGTGGATAGGGAATGCAGCAAGGCCGGCCTGCCGCGCCCGGTGCTGCCAGTGGAGCTCGGGGGCCAGATGGAGCCGGCCGGTTTCTTCTACCTGACCCGCTCACCGAGCTGGTTCGGCGGTCATGACAAGCGCGGCGCGCCGCCGACCCTGCAACGCATCCTCGCCAACCTCGACAGCAACGCCCTGGATGACGCGCAGATCGTCCCGGTCAGCGTGTTCTGGGGCCAGTCGCCGGACCGCGAGACCAGCCCATGGAAATTGCTGTTCGCCGACACCTGGGCCGTCACCGGGCGCCTGCGCAAGCTGGTCAGCATCCTGATCCTCGGCCGCAAGACCCGCGTGCAGTTTTCCGCACCTATCCACCTGCGCGAACTGCTCGACCAGAACAAGGGCCGCGAGCGCACCCTGCGCATGGTCCAGCGCATCCTGCGCGTGCACTTCCGCAACCTGAAGACCGCCGTGATCGGCCCGGACGTGTCGCACCGGCGCAACCTGGTGAAAGGCCTGATCCACGGCCCGCTGGTGCGCCAGGCTATCCGCGAGGAGATGGAGCGCGAGAAGATCAGCCAGGAAAAGGCCGAGGCCCAGGCCCTGCGCTACGGCAACGAGATCGCCTCGGACTACACCTACACCGCCATCCGCTTCCTCGAGACCGTACTCTCTTGGTTCTGGAACAAGCTGTACGAAGGCATCCAGGTCAACCACTTGGAAGCGGTGCGCGACATCGCCCATGGTCACGAGATCATCTACGTGCCCTGCCACCGCAGCCACATCGACTACCTGCTGCTGTCCTACCTGCTGTTCCGCAACGGCCTGACGCCGCCGCACATTGCCGCCGGCATCAACCTCAATATGCCGGTTGTAGGAGGGATATTGCGCCGTGGCGGCGCCTTCTTCATGCGCCGCACCTTTAAGGGCAACCCGCTGTACACGGCGGTGTTCAACGAATACCTGCACACCCTGTTCAGCAAGGGCTTCCCGGTCGAGTACTTCGTCGAGGGCGGTCGCTCACGCACCGGCCGCACCCTGCAGCCGAAGACCGGCATGCTGGCCATCACCCTGCGCAGCTTCCTACGCTCGAACCGTCTGCCGATCGCCTTCGTGCCGGTCTACATCGGCTACGAGCGCGTACTCGAAGGCCGCACCTACCTGGGCGAGCTGCGCGGCGCGGCGAAAAAGAAGGAGTCGATCTTCGACATCTTCAAGGTCATCGGCGCCATCCGTCGCCAGCGCTTCGGCAGCGTACGGGTCAATTTCGGCGAGCCGATCAAGCTGGCCGAGTTCCTCGACCACGAGCAGCCGGACTGGCGCACCCAGGATTACGGCGATCAGTACCGCCCCGAGTGGCTGAACCGCACCACCAATCGCCTCGGCGAGCGCGTGGCGCAGCACCTCAACGAGGCGGCGGCGATCAACCCGGTCAACCTGGTTGGTCTGGCCCTGCTCTCCACCAGCAAGCTGGCCCTGGACGAGAAGGCTCTAGCCCGCGTACTCGACTTATATCTGGCGCTGCTACGCAAGGTGCCCTACTCGCCCCACGCCACCCTGCCGGAGGGCAACGGTCAGGACCTGATCCGCTACGTGCAGAGCATGGACCTGCTGGCCGAGCAGAAGGACGCCCTCGGCAAGATCCTCTATCTGGACGAGCAGAATGCCGTCCTGATGACCTACTACCGCAACAACGTGCTGCACGTGTTCGCCCTGCCCGCCCTGCTGGCCAGCTTCTTCCTCAGCAGCTCGCGCATGAGCCGCGAGCAGATCCTACGTTACGTCGGCGCGCTCTACCCGTACCTGCAATCGGAGCTGTTCATTCGCTGGTCCGTCGACGAACTGGAAGGCGTGATCGATCAGTGGCTGGAGGCCTTCGTCGAACAGGGCCTGCTGCGCCAGGAAGACGACATGTACGTGCGCCCGGCGCCCAGCTCGCGCCAGTTCGTCCTACTCACCCTGCTAGCCCGGGCCATCGTGCAGACCCTGCAGCGCTTCTACATGGCCACCGCCCTGCTGCTCAACGCCGGGCAATACGCTCTGAGCGCAGAAGAACTGGAAAACCTCTGCGTGGTCATGGCCCAGCGCCTGTCGATCCTGCACGGCCTCAATGCGCCGGAGTTCTTCGACAAGAGCCTGTTCCGCCACTTCATCCAGACCCTGCTCGACCAGGGCGTGCTGCGCCAGAACGGCGAAGGCAAGCTCAGCCACCACCCGCAGCTCACCGAACTGGTGGAAGGCGTGGCCAAGCGCGTGCTGCCGGCAGAGATTCGCCTGTCGATCCGCCAGGTGGCACTGGAGCGCGGCGAAGAAAACGAGGAACCGACCTAAGCGCCATAACCCGAGACGGGCCGCAGCATGCCGCCCACTCGATGGCTCGGCAGCTACTTCCGCTGCCGGCGAGGGTCGAGATCAGAGTACGTTCGGCTCTATTTCGAGGAAAACGCCGAACCGTTGCAGGATGTCGGCCTGTATTTGCCTGGCCAACCCCAGCAACTGTGTTCCGGTCGCCGAACCATGGTTGACCAGCACGAGCGCCTGCAGGCGATGCACACCGGCATCGCCCTCGCGGAAGCCTTTCCACCCTGCCCGCTCGATCAACCAGCCGGCCGCGAGCTTGACCTGACATTCACCAGCCGGATAGCTGACCAGGTCGGCATGCTCGGCGTGGATACGTTCGGCCAGCTCTGCCGGTACCACCGGATTCTTGAAGAAGCTGCCGGCGTTGCCCAGCTCGGCCGGATCGGGCAGTTTTTCGCTGCGAATGGCACAGATGGCCCGGCTGACATCGCGCGCCGTCGGCGCCTCGATGCCCTCCTGCTGCAGGCGCTGGCGCACCGGACCGTAGTCCAGGTGCAAAGTCGTCGCCCGGCTCAGGGCGAAACGCACACGCAGGATCAGCCAGCGTCCCGGCTGCTGCTTGAACAGGCTGTCGCGATAGGCGAAGGCGCACTCTTCCAGGTCGAACTCGCGCAACTCACCTGTCTGGCGATCCAGCGCGGTCAGCCCAGCGAACACGTCCTTGATCTCCACGCCATAGGCACCGATGTTCTGCATCGGCGCGGCACCGACGGTGCCAGGGATCAGGCTGAGGTTCTCCAGGCCGGAGAGGCCCTGTTCCAGGGTCCAGAGCACAAAGGGATGCCAGGGCTCGCCCGCCTCCGCCTCCACCACGACCCGCTCACCATCGTCGGCCAGGATGCGCAGGCCGCGACTGGCGATGCGCAATACCAGAGCCTCGACATCGCCGGTCAGCAGCAGGTTGCTGCCACCACCGATGGGCAGCAGCGGCAGGCCCCGGCGCTCGGCCTCGGCCAGCGCCTGGCGAATATCATCGTCATCTCGCGCCTCGGCAAACAGCCGCGCCCCGACATCCACACCGAAGGTATTGAACGGCTTGAGGGAAAACGCTTCGTTGAGCTGCAGACTCACAGGCGCCCCTTGATCTCGGTGAGCAGCGCGTCGCTGGCCTGCTCGATCATGTCCAGCACCTGCTCGAAGCCGTCTGCCCCACCGTAATAGGGATCGGGCACCTCATCCAGCGCCAGCTGGTAGCGGCGCAGGAACAGATCGAGTTCGGCACCACCGGAGGAGGGCCGCAGCGCCTGCAGACGTGCCAGGTTGTCGTGATCCATGGCCAGGATCAGGTCGAAACGCTGGAAGTCCTCACGCTGCACCTGGCGCGCACGCAGGCTCGACAGGTCGTAGCCGCGGCCCAGAGCGGCCTGACTGGAGCGACCATCCGGCGCCTTGCCCACATGCCAGTCGCCGGTGCCGGCGGAATCCACCGTCACCCGCTCATGCAGACCGGCCTGCAGCAGGCGATGGCGAAACACGCCCTCGGCCGTGGGCGAGCGGCAGATATTGCCCATGCAGACAAACAGGACGCGCATCAAGCCCCCAGCAGGCGGCGCACCCGCTCCAGGTCTTCCGGCGTGTCGACTCCGGCTGCCGGCGCTTCCAGGGCGTCAGCCACGTGGATGCGCACGCCATGCCACAGAGCGCGCAGCTGCTCCAGACATTCGGTGTCTTCCAGCCAGCACGGGCCCCAAGCCACGAAGTCATGCAGGAAGCCGGCGCGGTAGGCGTAGATGCCAATGTGGCGGCGGTATGGCACGCCATCCGGCAGCACGTCGCGGCTCTTGGCGAAGGCATCACGGGCCCAGGCCAGTGGGGCGCGGCTGAAGGTCAGGGCCAGGCCGGTCTTGTCCGACACCACCTTGACCACATTGGGGTTGAACAGCGCAGTGACGTCTTCGATCGGCTCGGCCAGGGTGGCGATACCGGCCTGTGGATTGGTAGCCAGGTTGGCAGCCACCTGATCGATGATACTCGGCGGAATCAACGGCTCGTCGCCCTGAACGTTGACCACGATGGCATCGTTGGCCAGCCCCAGCTGAGTGGCTACTTCGGCCAGGCGGTCGGTGCCGGAGTTGTGGTCGACACGGGTCATCAGCACTTCGGCGCCGAAGGCCTGGCAGGCTTCGAGGATGCGCGCATCGTCGGTGGCCACCACCACGCGGGTGGCGCTGCTCTTCTTGGCCTGTTCCCAGACGTGCTGGACCATCGGCTTGCCAGCGATGTCCTGCAGCGGCTTGCCAGGCAGGCGACTGGAGGCGTAGCGCGCGGGAATCACAACGGTGAAGGCAGTCATCTACTTGTCCAGGCGCTCATCGGTGGTCAGGGTGCGCGCCTCGCTCTCCAGCATCACCGGGATGCCGTCGCGAATCGGGTAGGCCAGACCGGCGCCCTTGCTGATCAGCTCGGACTTGTCTTCGGAAAGCTGCAGCGGGCCCTTGCACACCGGGCAGGCCAGGATGTCGAGCAGTTTGGGGTCCATGGGGAATCCTCGGAGAGGTGGAAAAACGCGAAAACTCAAGGTCGGGCGGACGGCAGGCGATCCAGGCGCTCATCGAACCAGGCGACAAAGGCCGGAGACGGCGCCGCATCCACCGCCAAGTACCACCAGTCGGCGGCGGCGAAGGCCCGACATTTCACCGCATCCTTCTCGGTCATCAGCAGCGGCAGCGCCGGGCTGAATTGCAGGGCCTCGGGACTGTAGCTGGCGTGGTCGGCGAAGGGATGCGCGATCGGCCGCCAGTTTAGCGCTTCGAGGGTGTTGAAGAAACGCTGCGGGTTGCCGATGCCGGCCACCGCATGGACCTGCTGGCCCGGCGCGAAGTGATCGAGACCGACCCGCTCACCGCTCAGCAGATTGACCAGGGCGGTCGGCCGCAGCTGCAGGGCGTAGCCCTCCTCGCCATCCTCGGCCGCGCCGTTGCGCAGCACCGCGTCGACTTCGGCCAGGCGCTCCGCCGGCTCGCGCAGGGGGCCGGCCGGCAGGCAACGACGATTGCCCAGGCCACGCGCGGCATCGATCAGCACCAACTCGATATCCCGCGCCAGGCGGTAATGCTGCAGGCCGTCATCACTGAGGATCAGGTCGAGCGACTCCTGCTCCAGCAGTGCCTGCACGGCTCGGGCACGTTGCGGGTCGATCACCAGCGGCACGCCACTGCGCTGGACGATCAGCAGCGGCTCGTCGCCGGCATGGCTCGCCGGATCTTCGGCACGCACTCGCCAGGGCAGCTGCGGCGGCGTCGCGCCATAACCACGACTGACCACGCCGACGCGCAGGCCACGGGCGCGGCAGTGTTCGATCAGCCAGAGAATCATGGGGGTCTTGCCGGTACCACCGACGGTGACGTTGCCGACGACCAGCACCGGCACGGGCGAGTGATAGATGTCGCCCTCGCCGGCCAGGAAGGCGCGGCGCTTGCCCTGCACCACCCGCCGGTACAACCATTCCAGCGGGCGCAGCAGGGTCAGGGCGGGATGACCGCCGTACCAGGCGGCGGTCAGCCGGTCGGCGAGGCTCAAGGCTTGGCCTCGGCCTCGACCGTGGTGATGCGCAGGTGGGAGAAGCCCATCTTGCCGGCGGCATCCATGGCGGTGATCACTGCCTGGTGTGGTGTCTTGGCGTCGGCGCTGATGGACAAGGGCAGACTGTTATCGCCTTCGGACTCCTTGCCCAGCGCCGTCATCAGGCCATCCAGATCGCTCTTCAGCAGCGGTTTGCCATTGAGCGAATAGCTGCCTTCGGCACTGATCAGCACTTCCATCTGCTTCAGCGCGGTGTCTTCCGGCGGCGTGCCGCTGGCGGCCTCCGGCAGGTCGACCTTGAGCTGGGTCTCACGGGTGAAGGTGGTGGTGACCACGAAGAACAACAGCAGGATAAACACCACGTCGATCAGCGACGCCAGGTTGATCTCGACGTTGTTCTCCCGCTGTTTGCGCCGGAACTTCACGCCTTCTTGACCTCTTTGCGAGATTCCTTCGGCGCGGGAGCGCTGCCGTTGCCCAGGTCGACGTCACGGTCGCCCTGCACCACTTCCACCAGCTTGATCGCCTCCTGCTCCATGCCGACCACCAGCTCATCGACGCGACGCACCAGGAAACGGTGGAAGAACAGCGCCGGGATGGCCACGAACAGACCAGCGGCGGTGGTGATCAGAGCCTTGGCGATACCACCGGCGAGCACCGAGGCGTTGGCCATGCTGGTGCCCATGAAGGCGCTGAAGATATCGATCATGCCCAGCACGGTACCGAGCAGGCCGAGCAGCGGCGCGATACCGGCGATGGTGCCGAGAGTGTTGAGATAGCGCTCGAGGTCATGGATGACGCGGGCGGCAGCCTCCTCGATGCACTCCTTCATGATCTCGCGACCATGCTTGGAGTTGGCCAGGCCGGCGGCGAGGATCTGCCCCAGCGGAGAGTTGGCGCGCAGCTCCTTGAGCTTGTCGTTGGTGAGCTTCTTTTCCTTGATCCACAGCCACACCTGGCCCAGCAGATGAGGCGGCGCGATACGGGCGGCGCGAAGGGTCCAGAGACGCTCGGCGGTGATGGCGGCGGCGACGATAGAACTCAGAATGATCGGCAGCATCATCCAGCCGCCAGATTTGACCAGCTCCCACACGGTAGAGAATCCCCCTCGGAAAAGTGGCGCCACTCTAGCATAGGGTCACGTCGACGCAGACCATCCCGGTTCTCATTTTTCCCGCCAGAAACGCTGATGCTCGCGCCAGCCGTAGACACCTTCCGTGGAGCCCAATACCAGCCGTAGAGCGCCGCGCTCGGCACTATCATGCAACACGACGCCTCGCGCCTCGTAGCGAGCCACCACGCTCGGATGCGGATGCCCGAATGGGTTATGCCAACCCCGTGATAGCAGCGCGGCACGCGGCGCCACCGCCTCGAGAAACGCCGCCGATGACGAGCTGCGACTGCCATGGTGCGGCACCTGCAGCCACTCGGCACGCAGATCACGACCGGCCGCCAGCAACGCCGATTCCGCCGCGGCATCTATATCGCCGGTCAGCAACAGCCGCTCGCCATCGGTCTCTACCTTGAGCACGCACGACGCAGGGTTACCCTCCTTCGCACCCGACCAGCGCCAGGTAGTGAAGCGCACATCATCCCAGGCCCAACTCGCTCCATCCGCGCAGGGCTCGGCCATCAAGGCCATCGGCAACGCAGCCGCCTCACCACTCAGCACCTTACCCACTGACATGCCACGGGTCAGGGCCTCGGCGCCGCCAGCATGGTCGCTGTCAGCATGACTGAGCAGCATCAGGTCAAGACGGGACACACCGAGCTGACGCAGCGACGGCAGTACTACCCTCTCGCCCAGATCGAAGTCGCCGAAACGTGGGCCGGCGTCGTAGAGCAGCGTGTGCTCCCGGGTACGTATCAGCACAGCCAGGCCCTGGCCGACATCCAGCTGCCAGACCTCCGCCTGACCGATGGGCAACCGCTCCCGTGGAGGCAGAAAAAGCGCCAGTAGCATGGCCAGCCCCATCGCACGCACGGGCACGCCAGCAGGAGCCAGGCACAGCAGGGCACCCAGGCTGCCTATCAGCCAACACCAGAGTGGCAGAGAGGTGGGCAGCCAAGCCGGCAGCATGACTGCGATCCATGCCAGCAACTGGAACAGGATTTCCAGCAGCCCACCGGCCAGCCACAACAGCCCCTCGCCCAGCCAGGGTACTGGCAGCAAGAGGGTACCAATCAGCGCCAGGGGCACGACGAGCAGACTCACCCAGGGCACCGCGATCAGGTTAGCGAGCGGGCCACTCAGACTCATCGGCAGACCGAGGGCGAAGAAAAACGGCAACAACCCCAGCGCCAGCGTCCACTGCGCTCGCCACCAGATCTGCCACCAGGACCAGGCACCGAGCCGCCCACCAAATACCCAGGCCAGCACCGCTACGGCACCGAAGGACAACCAGAAGCCAGCCTGAAGGCTGGCCAGAGGCTCGACAATAAGCACCAGGATGAAGGCCAGCGCCAGCGGCCTCCACAACCCCAGGTGGCGAAAGCGCAGGCGCCAGAGCAGTACCAGCGCCACCATCACGCATGCGCGCCGTACGGGCACCTCGAAACCGGCTAGCAGGCCATAACCCAACGCGCCTGAAAATGAGATCAGGCAAGCACAGGGCAACCATGGTAGAGCTCGCGGCCACCCGCCAAGCCGAGCCAAACTGGCAACCAGGCCGTAAAGCAGCCCTGCGAGCAATGCAACATGCTGGCCCGAGATCACCAGCAGATGCACGGTTCCGGTGTCCTGCAATGTGCGCCAGTCGGCTCGACTGAGGCCGGAATCATCACCCAGCACCAGTGCCGCCAGGCCTCCGGCGCGGCCGTGTGCTTCCACGCCAAGTAGTCGCTGACGCAGCCCGTCCCGCCAGGCAGACGGGCCCTTCGCCCCATGAAGACGCTCACCCTGCTTGATGGTGCCGGTGGCGCCGATGCGCTGAGCCAGCAGCCAGGCCTCGTAGTCGAAGCCTTGTGGATTGACCAAGCCCCGCGGACGCTTGAGCTTGACGGCCAGACGCCACCGCTCCCCGGCCAGCACCGGTGGCCCGCCATACCACGACAGGCGCATGCGCTGCGGCAAGCGATGCATGCGGGCCGTAGCCCCCTCCAACTGGAAGCGCACGACGCCCCCGGCCACCTCCGGCAGACCGCTCACCCTGCCCTCCAGCCATAGGGTGCGACCATCCAGGGCGTGCGACAGTCGATCATCCAGCGCCAGCTGGGCGCTTAAACAGGCCCAGACAAAGCCGAACAAGAGGAAAGAGACGGAATAGCTGCGCCATGGCAACAGCATCAGCGCCACAAGCAACAGAGCCAGCAGCAGCCAGGTCGGTGGTAGTTCCGGCAATAGAGGCAGGCAGGCCAAGCCTGCAGCCAGCGCGAACGTCCCTGTGCGCATCATTTCCCATCCTGGGTATGTGATTGTCACAACACGGCCAAGCTCGCCTGCGACCATCGGTGCATAATAGCCGCTGGTGTATTCCGAGACCGTCCATGCCTCGTCGCTTGTTCAAACGCTACATGCCCAACCCGGATATGATCCGGGAGCACAAGTCTCTACGCTTTCTCGGTTCCCTCCTGCACGACCCCAACCTCTGGCACCTGAACCGCCACTCGGTGGCTCGCGCCATGGCTGCCGGCCTGTTTGCTGCCTTCATCCCGGCACCGATGCAGATGCTGATCGCCGCGTGCCTGGCCATTCCGATTCGCGCCAACCTGCCGATCTCAGTAGGGCTTGTGTGGCTGACCAACCCCTTCACCATGCCGCCGATCTTCTACTGCACCTACAAGATGGGTAGCTGGCTGCTTGGCATTCCGCCGATGGAGCTGCCGGACGAGCTGACCTGGGACTGGATCAGCGGTGAGCTGGCCATCGTCTGGAAACCGTTCCTGCTCGGCTCGGTCGTCACCGGCGCGCTGCTCGGCGCACTGGGTTATGGCGTGACCATGTTGTACTGGCGCTGGTGGGTGGCACACAGCTGGCGCAAGCGCGCCGAACGCCGTCGCTAAGCCGCCGAGTAGATAAAGAAAAACGCCACGATGATCGCGGCGTTTTTGTCTTCACTCGTAGCGCAGGGCTTCAGCGGGCTGAGTGCGCGATGCGCGCCAGGACGGATACAGCGTGGCGAGGAAGCTCATACTCAGCGCCGCACCGCAGATCAGCAGCACGTCCAGGCCACGCAGGTCGGACGGCAGGCTGCTGATGAAGTACACGTCAGAGCTGAAAATATGTGCACCGCTGGCCTTCTCCAGCCAGGCCACCCAGCTGCTGACGTTGAGCGCGACGATCACGCCCAGCACGCCACCGATCAGGGTACCGATACAACCGATCACCGTGCCCTGGACCATAAAGGTGGCCATGATTTGCCCCGGAGTGGCGCCCAAGGTGCGCAGGATGGCGATGTCGGCGCGCTTGTCGGCGACCACCATGATCAGCGTGGCGATGATGTTGAAGGCAGCCACCGCGATGATCAGCAGCAGGAGCAGGCCGATCATGGTCTTCTCCATCTGCATGGCGCTGAACAGGCTACCCTGGGTGCGGGTCCAGTCGATCGACTTGTAGCCCGTGCCCAGCTCCTTGGCGATGGCGGCAGACACCTGCGGCGCCTGGTACAGATCCTTCAGTGCTATGCGCACGCTCTGCACCTGGCCGCCCTGCATGCGCTGGAGGCTGGAGGCGTCGGCGATGTTGATCAGCGCCAGGCTGCCATCCAGTTCGGCACCGACCTTGAACACGCCGACCACGGACAGACGCAACATACGAGGGGTGATGCCGCCAGCGGCGTTGCTCAGCTCCGGCACGATCAGGGTCAGCTTGTCACCAACGTTGAGGCGGAAACGCCGCGCGCTGATCTCGCCAATCACTACACCGAACTCACCCGGTTTCAAGTCTTCCAGACGACCCTGGACCATGTGCCGGCCGATGATCGAGACCTTCTGCTCTTCGGCCGGATCGATACCGTTGATCTGGATCGGCTGCATGGTGCCCTTGTAGGAGAACATGCCTTCCAGCTCGGCGAAGGGAGCAGCACCGGTCACCTGCTTGTGCTTCATGGCGGCCGCGGCCACCGCCTGCCAGTCGTCCAGCGGCTGCTCGGCGGACAGGGTGGCGTGCGGCACCATGCCGAGGATGCGCGAGCTCATTTCCTTCTGGAAACCGTTCATCACCGACAGCACCACGATCATCGCCAGCACGCCCAGCGCCAGGCCGATCATCGAGGTCAGCGAGATGAACGAGATGTAGTGGTTGCGCCGCTTGGCCCGGGTGTAACGGGCGCCGACGAAGAGCGAGAGCGGGCGGAACATCAGGCAGCCACCAGCTTGCCATCTTCCAGGCGCAGCACGCGGTCCATCTGGCCGGCCAGTTGCGTGTCGTGGGTCACCACCAGGAAGGCCGTGCGCGAGTCACGGCTGAGCTCATGCATCAACTCCTGAATACCTTGGGCGGTGTGCTGGTCGAGGTTGCCGGTGGGCTCGTCGAGCAGCACCAGCGCCGGCTGGTTGACCAGGGCGCGGGCAATGGCCACGCGCTGGCGTTCGCCGCCGGACAGCTCGGCAGGCTTGTGCGACAAACGATGACCGAGACCGACCCGCTCCAGCAGCTTGGTAGCACGCTGGCGCGCTTCCGGGATCGGCGTCTTGCCGATCAGCAGCGGCATGCACACGTTTTCCAGCGCGGTGAATTCGGGCAGCAGGTGGTGGAACTGGTAGACAAAGCCCAGCGCGCGGTTGCGCAGCAGGCCGCGGGCCTTTTCATTGAGCGCCGAGAGCTCCTCGCCGGCCAGCCAGACGCTGCCCTTGCTCGGCGTGTCCAGGCCGCCGAGCATGTTCAGCAAGGTGCTCTTGCCCGAGCCGGAGGAGCCGACGATGGCCACGCGCTCGCCGGGCAGCAGCTCCAGCTCGACGTTGGCCAGCACCTCGACTGTCTGCGGGCCTTCCTCGTAGCTCTTGCCTAGGTTGCGGCAACTCAGAACGGACTTGTCACTCATAACGCAAAGCCTCCGCTGGCTGGGTGCGCGCCGCACGCCAGGCCGGGTAAAGGGTGGCAAGGAAACTCAGGACCAGGGCGGCGCCGCAGACCATCGCCACATCCGTGCCCTGTACCTGCGACGGTAGGTAGTCGATGAAATACACCTCGGCATTGAGGAACTGGATGCCCAGCAGGTTCTCCAGCCCCTTGATCGCCGCACTGACGTTGACCGCAGCGAGCACGCCGAGTACACCGCCGACCAGAGTGCCGACGATGCCGATCACAGAGCCCTGGACCATGAAAGTCAGCATGATCTGCCGCGGCGTGGCGCCGAGGGTACGCAGGATGGCAATGTCGGACTTCTTGTCGGTCACCACCATCACCAGAGTGGAAATGATGTTGAAGGCAGCGACCGCGACGATCAGCAACAGCAGCAGGCCGATCATGGTCTTCTCCATGCGGATGGCCTGGTACAAGTTGCCGTGGGTACGGGTCCAGTCGCGGGCATAGAAGTCCTGCTCGCGCAGCAGCGTAGCCAGCTCCCAGGCCACCTGGGGTGCCTGGAACAGGTCATGCAATTTCAGGCGAATGCCCTGCACCTCGCCTGGCTTGAGGCGCAGCAGGCGGCCGGCGTCCTGCACATGGGTCATCACCACATGGCCGTCGATTTCGCCGGCGCCAACATGGAAGATGCCGACCACCGTGAAGCGCTTCATGCGCGGGAACATGCCGGCCGGAGTCACAGAGACTTCGGGAGCGACGAAGGTGACCTTGTCGCCGATGGCCAAGCCAAGCTTCTTCGCCGCCAGGTCGCCGATGACGATGCCGAAGCCACCGGCTTTCAGCGAATCGAGCGAACCCTGATCCTTGAGGAAGTAGTCGCCGATGATCGACACCTTATCTTCTTCGAGAGGGTCAATGGCGTTGACTAGCACCTTCTGCACCTGGCCGTTATTGGTCAGCAAACCCTGCATCTGAGTGAAAGGCGCGATGGCCGCCACTTGCGGGTGGCGCAGCAGCCCCTCACCAATGGTGCGCCAATCCTTGATCGGTGTAGAACTGTCGAGGGTGGCATGAGGCACCATGCCCAGAACGCGATCGCGCATTTCGCGGTCAAAACCGTTCATGACCGACAGCACGACGATCATCACCAGCACACCGAGAGCCAGACCGATGATGGAGGTGAGGGAGATGAAGGAGACAAACAGGCTGCGGCGTCGGGCCCGCGTGTAACGCAAGCCGATGAAGAACGGCAGGGGTCTGAACATGAGTGAGAGATTCGCTGGCGGAAAGAGAGAAACGTCCTTGTGGCGGGGCTTGGCGCGCGGCTTTACACTCAGACCACCACTGCTGCCATGGGTTCGCCATGTCGAATCAAGACGTCGATGATCGCCGCGAATACTATCGTATCGAGGATACGATCGCACTGGATTTCAGCCTGCTCTCCGGAGCCGAAGCGCACGCCAGTGAGCCGCTGCACGACAACTCCCCGCTGTTCAACCTGCTCAGCGACATGCACCTGCTGGACTTCGAATCGCAGCACCTGCTGCGCCACATCAGCGAGCGCGACCGCACCCTGGCCAACTACCTCAAGGTAATGAACAAGCGCATCGACCTGCTCGGCCAGGCCGTGGCGCAGAGCCTGCTGCGCGATATCGGCGCGCCGCGCCGGGTGTCAATCTCCGAAGGCGGCATCAGTTTCAACCACGGCAAGGCGGTACCCGCTGGTAGTCACCTGGCGATCAAGATGGTGTTAATGCCCCAGGCCCTGGGCCTGCTGCTGCGCGCCCAGGTCGTGCATTGCCAGGAACGGGCCGACGGCCAGTTCGAGGTCGGTACCGAGTTCGAGGCACTGACCGACGCCCAGCGCCAGCTGTTGGCTCGCCACATTCTGCAGAAACAGGCCCTGGAGCGGCGCCTGGCCAAGGAGCAACAACGATGAGACCGGCGCTCACCCTGCTGTGCACCTTGCTGTTATCCCTGCCTGCCCTGGCGGAGACCATCGAGATCCCCGTCGGCCAACAAGGCGAGTCCGTTGCAGGACTGCCCAGGCTTGGCGAGTCGAAAGGCTCCGTCCTGGAGCGCTTCGGTCTGGCCGACGAGGAACATCCCGCCGTGGGCAAACCTCCAATCACTCGGTGGGACTATCGCACCTTCAGCGTCTATTTCGAATACGACCACGTGGTCAATAGCGTGCTTCATCATCAGCCCCTCTATCCCGCCAAGGAGCAACAGTGACCCTCATCTACGGCCACCGCGGCGCCAAGGGCGAAGCACCGGAAAACACCCTCACCAGCTTCCAGCAGTGCCTCGAACGCGGCGTCACCCGCTGTGAGCTGGACCTGCACCTGTCGCGCGACGGCGAGCTGATGGTGATCCACGACCCGACCCTCAAGCGCACCACAGGCCGCCGCGGCAAGGTGGTCGAACACGAGGCTGCCGAACTGGTGACCCTCGATGCCCGCCTGGGCGGCCCCGGCTGGAAGACGCCCTGCCCCATCCCGAAATTGGAAACCCTGTTCGAGCAGTGCCCCTTCGAGCATTGGCAGCTGGAAGTCAAAAGCGCCTCGCGAGTGCGCGCCGCCCGCACCGTGCTGGCCATCCATGCACTGGCCGAGCGCTTCGGCATCAAGGACAAGGTCACCGTCACCAGCAGCTCGCGCGAGGTGCTGCGAGCCCTGCGCCGGCTAACGCCGGAGCTGTCGCGTGGCCTGGTCGCCGAGTACAACTGGCTCGACCCGCTCAAGGTCGCCGCCCATCACGAGTGCTCGATGCTCGCCCTGAACTGGACCTTGTGCACCCCGGAGCGGATGCTCAAGGCACAGAAGGCTGGCTTGCACGTATCGGTGTGGACGGTCAACGAACCAGCCCTGATGCGCCGTCTGGCCGACTTCGGCGTGAACAGCATCATCACAGACTTCCCTGGCCTGGCCGTTTCCACGCTCATGCGCTGAGGCAAATCGCAGCCACAAAAAACCGGCCTGAGGGCCGGTTTTTTATTGCGTCGCGCCTGGTCAGAAGCTCTCCCGATTAGGCCAGCGCCAGGTGCGGGAGTCGCAGAGGGGATCCCCCCCGACCGGCTCAGGCCACCGGTCGGAGCCACTTAAAAAAGCCGGTTGAGACCATCGAACGCGGCCACCCGGTAGGCCTCGGCCATGGTCGGATAGTTGAAGGTGGTGTTGACGAAGTACTTGATGCTGTTCGCTTCGCCCTTCTGGTTCATGATCGCCTGGCCGATGTGGACGATCTCCGAGGCCTGGTACCCGAAGCAGTGCACGCCGAGAATCTCGAGAGTCTCGCGGTGGAACAGGATCTTCAACATACCCACCGGCTCATGGGAGATCTGCGCCCGCGCCATGCCCTTGAAGAAGGCCTTGCCCACTTCGTAGGGAATCTTGGCCTGGGTCAGCTCCTTCTCGTTCTTGCCGATCGAACTGATCTCCGGAATGGTGTAGATGCCGGTCGGCACATCGTCGACGAAGCGCCAGCTGTCGTTCTCCACTGCGCTGCCCGCAGCCGAGCGCCCTTGGTCATAGGCCGCACTGGCCAGGCTTGGCCAGCCGATCACGTCACCGGCGGCGAAGATGTTCGACACCGAGGTACGGTACTGCTGGTCGACATCGATCTGGCCACGACTGTTGACCTTGATCCCTATGTTCTCCAGGCCCAGCTTGTCGGTGTTGCCAGTACGACCGTTGCACCACAGCAGGCAGTCGGCCTTGATCTTCTTGCCCGACTTGAGGTGCAGAATCACCCCGTTCTCCAGGCCTTCGATACGCTCGTATTCTTCGTTGTGGCGAATCAGCACGTTGTTAGTGCGCAGGTGATAACTCAGTGCGTCGGATATCTCGTCATCGAGGAAGCTGAGCAACTGGTCGCGATTGTCGATCAGGTCGACCAGCACGCCCAGGCCACTGAAGATCGAAGCGTACTCGGAGCCGATCACCCCGGCTCCGTAGATGATGATCCGGCGTGGTGTATGAGTCAGGCTGAGGATGGTGTCGCTGTCGTAGATACGCGGGTGATGGAAGTCCACATCTGCCGGGCGATAGGGACGCGAGCCCGTGGCGATGACGATCTGCTTGGCCACCAGCTTCTCGACCACACCGCTGGCACACACCACCTCTACAGTCTGCTCATCGGAGAAACTGGCGGTACCGAAGAACACGTCGATGCGGTTGCGCGCGTAGTAGCCGGTGCGCGAAGAGACCTGCTTGGAAATCACCCGCTCGGCACTCTTCAGCACGTCAGGGAAGGAGAACCAGCGCGGCTCGCCGATCTGGCGGAACAGCGGATTGGTGTTGTACTGCATGATCTGCCGCACCGAGTGACGCAGTGCCTTGGACGGGATGGTGCCGAGGTGAGTGCAGTTACCGCCCACCAGTGGTCGGTTGTCGACCACCGCCACCTTGCGCCCGGCCTTGGCTGCGTTCATCGCAGCACCCTCGCCCGCAGGACCAGAACCCAGCACCACCACGTCGTAGTTGTAGACCGCCATGCTTACTCCTCATCGCGCACCGGGCCCCTCGAAACAGATCGGCAAGGCCCGGATCGGCCGCGCCCCCATGGCCGCGGCTCTCGAAACCGTCTACACAGCTTAGCCGTGCAATTTTGCCGGGCACATTAGCGCTTGGTCGCGTCGTAGGCGAGCTTTCCCTCCACTACATACCCACTATGCCGGCCTGGGGATCACCGAAACGCCGCACAAAGGCACTGCTTGCGCTCACGCTGAAGCCCCGATCCGCCCGCCGAATGAACAGAGCCGCAATGCCCTCGCGCTCGGCGTAGGCCATGCCCTGCTCCGGCCCCAGCACCATCAGTGTGGTCGACAGCCCGTCGGCGCGCAGCACCGACGCATCCACCACGCTGACCGAGGCCAGGTCATGCTCTACCGGCCGACCGGTGCGCGGATCAAAGGTGTGCGAATAGCGCTTGCCGCCAACCTCGAAGTAATTGCGGTAGTCGCCCGAGGTAGACAGACCGAGACCATCCAGCTCCAGGCGTCGCTGCTCCTCGATGCGGTCGGTGCGCGGTGCTTCTATGGCAATGATCCAGGGCGAGCCGTCAGGCTTGCGCCCCACTGCCTTCAACTCGCCGGTAATCTCCAGCAGGAAGCTACGCACGCCCAGCCCAACCAGGTGTGCAGCGATGCGGTCCACCGCAGCTCCGGCGGCAATGGCATCCAGGTCGAGCCGCACGAAAGCGTCCTTGCACAACCGCTCACCATCGACACGCAGATGACGCTGACCGATTGAAGGCAGCACCGCGGCAATTTCTTCATCCGCCGGAAGACGATGGCCGCGTGACTGGGCACCAAACCCCCAAAGCTCCATCAATGGCTGCACAGTGAGATCGAAAGCCCCCCCGCTGCTGACGGATAGCTGATCGCCAAAACGCACCAACTCCAGTACCGGCTCGGGCATGACCATGCAGGCGCCGACCGGCAGACGGTTGAAGCGCGAAAGATCGGAATCCGCACGCCAGGTCGACATCTGTCGGTCGATCTCTGCCAGCATCCGCTCCACCTCACCCTGCAGATGGTCCTGCGACGGCACGCCCTCAGCCTGAACATACTTCACCGAGTAATGGCTGCCCATGGTCGGCCCGCCGAACTCCTGCAGCGCATCAGCGCAACCAGACAACAACACGACAACGAGCAGAGCAAAGAATCTAGCCACAAAAGAACTCCATCGAAATCAGGCGCAACCCCAGGCACAGAATACGAAAACGGGAGCCGAAGCTCCCGTTTTGTCTGGTGCCCTGCGCTTAGCGCGGGAAGGCCGGCGGGTTGACCCCTGCCATGTCTTCCATCACGCGAACCACCTGGCAGCTGTAGCCAAACTCGTTGTCGTACCACACGTACAGCACGACGCGGTTGTCGTTGGCGATGGTGGCCTCGGCATCGACCACACCAGCGTGGCGCGAGCCGACGAAGTCGGTGGACACCACTTCCTGCGAGTTGACGAAGTCGATCTGCTTCTGCAGGTCCGAATGCATGGCCATCTGGCGCAGGTACTCGTTGATCTCTTCGCGGGTGGTGGCTTTCTCAAGGTTGAGGTTGAGGATGGCCATCGACACGTTCGGCGTCGGTACGCGAATGGCGTTGCCGGTCAGCTTGCCTTTCAGCACCGGCAGGGCCTTGGCAGCGGCAGTGGCAGCACCGGTCTCGGTGATCACCATGTTCAGCGCGGCGCTACGGCCACGACGGCTGCCCTTGTGGAAGTTGTCGATCAGGTTCTGGTCGTTGGTGTACGAGTGAACGGTTTCGACGTGGCCGTTGACGATGCCGTACTGGTCGTTCACGGCCTTCAGCACCGGCACGATGGCGTTGGTGGTGCAGGAAGCAGCGGAGATGATCTTGTCATCGGCGGTGATGTCGCCATGGTTGATGCCATGCACGATATTCTTCAGCGCGCCTTTGCCCGGAGCGGTCAGGACTACGCGGTCGACACCTGGGCAGGCCAGGTGTTGGCCCAGGCCCTCGGCATCACGCCAGACGCCGGTGTTGTCGACCAGCAGGGCATTCTTGATGCCGTACTGGGTGTAGTCGACTTCCTTCGGGTCCTTGGCGTAGATCACCTGGATCAGGTTGCCGTTGGCAGTCAGGGTGTTGTTTTCTTCATCGATGGTGATGGTGCCGTCGAACGGGCCATGCACGGAGTCACGACGCAGCAGGCTCGCGCGCTTGACCAGGTCGTTGCTGGCGCCCTTGCGGACAACGATGGCGCGCAGGCGCAGGCCGTCGCCACCACCGGTCTTCTCGATCAGGATTCGCGCCAGCAGGCGGCCGATGCGGCCGAAGCCGTACAGGACGACGTCGGTGCCTTCACGGCCCGCACCATTCTGCTTGCCAGCCACGTCGGCCAGCTCGTCCTTGGTGAACTGCTCGAGGCTGCGGCCGTTACCCTCGGTCTTGAACTTGGCAACCATCTTGCCCAAGTCCACGGAAGCGGCGCCCAGCTTGAGCTCGCTCATGGTCTTGAGGATGGGGAAGGTGTCATGAACGGACAGCTCGCTCTCGCCATCCAGGCGGTGACGGGCGAAACGGTGGGCCTTGAGGATATCGATCACCGAACGGTTGATCAGGCCACGGCCGTAGATCGAGGTCACGACGTTGTTGTTGCGGTAGAGCTGGCCGATCAGCGGAATCATCGCTTCCGCGAGGGCTTCACGGTCAATCCACTCACCGAGACACTGGTCGGGCTTCTGAGTCACGAGCAATACCTTCCACATGTAGGGGCTGAAAAAAGGGGCTACATTATGACGGTGCCTGCGGTACTGAGCAATGTGCGCCTGTCGCCACTGACAGTGAATGTCCCCCTCGTTACAATTGGCCCCTTCATTTCGCCTGGGGCCGCGACACCCGTGTCCGTATTGCAACTGCCGAAACTGCCGGGCGCCGCCGGCAAACAGCACTGGGGCAACCTGCCCGGGGCCGCGCTGAGCCTGGCTGTGGCCGAGGCCGCCAGCGCCGCCAAGCGCTTCACCCTGCTGCTGACCGCCGACAGCCAGAGCGCCGAGCGCCTGCAGGAAGAGCTGGCGTTCTTCGCCCCGGACCTGCCGGTACTGCACTTCCCGGACTGGGAAACCCTGCCCTACGACGTGTTCTCGCCGCACCAGGACATTATTTCCCAGCGCATCGCCACCCTTTATCGTCTACCGGAGATCAAGCACGGCGTGCTGGTGGTGCCGATCGCCACTGCCCTGCACCGCCTGGCGCCAACTCGTTTCCTGCTCGGCTCCGGCCTGCTGCTGGACGTCGGCCAGAAGCTCGACGTTGAGGAGATGCGCAGCCGCCTGGAAGCCGCCGGCTACCGCTGCGTGGATACCGTCTACGAGCACGGTGAGTTCGCCGTGCGCGGCGCACTGATCGATCTGTTCCCCATGGGCAGCGACACGCCCTTCCGGATCGACCTGTTCGACGACGAAATCGAGACCCTGCGCACCTTCGACCCGGAGACCCAGCGCTCGGTAGACAAGGTGGAGTCCATCCGCCTGCTGCCGGCCCGCGAGTTCCCGCTGGAGAAGAAGGCCGTCACCGACTTCCGCGGGCGCTTCCGCGAGCGCTTCGACGTCGACTTCCGCCGCTGCCCGATCTACCAGGACCTGGCCTCCGGCATCACCCCGGCCGGCATCGAGTACTACCTGCCGCTGTTCTTCGAGGAAACCGGTACCCTGTTCGACTACCTGCCGGGCGATACCCAGGTGTTCTCCCTGCCCGGCATCGAACAGGCCGCCGAGCAGTTCTGGCTTGATGCGCGCAACCGCTACGAGGACCGCCGCGTCGACCCCGAGCGCCCGCTGCTGCCGCCGGCCGACATCTTCCTGCCGGTGGAGGACTGCTTCGCCCGCCTGAAGAACTGGCCGCGCGTGGTGGTCAGCCAGGAGGACGTGGCAGTCGGCGTAGGCCGCGAACGATTCGACGCCCGCGCCCTGCCTGATCTGGCGATCCAGGCCAAGGCGACCGAGCCGCTGGCCGCGTTGCGCCGCTTTATCGAGGAATACCCGGGCCGCGTGCTGTTCAGCGCCGAGTCCGCCGGCCGCCGCGAGGTGCTGCTGGAACTGCTGGCGCGGCTCAAACTCAAGCCCATCGAAGTGACCGGCTGGAAGGAGTTCACTGACAGCCGCGAGCGCCTGGCCATCTGCATCGCCCCGCTGGACGAGGGCCTGCTGCTCGACAAGATCGCCCTGGTCGCCGAGAGCCCGCTGTTCGGCCAACGCGTGATGCAGCGCCGCCGTCGCGAGAAATCGCGCGATAGCGGCGACAACGTGATCAAGAACCTCACCGAGCTGCGCGAAGGCGCGCCGGTGGTGCATATCGACCACGGCGTCGGCCGCTACCTGGGCCTGGTGACCATGGAGTTCGACGGCCAGGCCGCCGAATTCCTCGCCCTGATGTACGCTGAGGAAGCCAAGCTCTACGTGCCGGTCGCCAGCCTGCATCTGATCGCCCGCTACACCGGCAGCGACGACGCCCTGGCGCCGCTGCACCGCCTCGGCTCGGAAACCTGGCAGAAGGCCAAGCGCAAGGCCGCCGAGCAGGTGCGCGATGTGGCCGCCGAACTGCTCGACATCTACGCCCGCCGCGCCGCCCGCGAGGGCTATGCCTTCAAGGACCCAGCCGCCGACTACGCCACCTTCAGCGCCGGCTTCCCCTTCGAAGAGACCCCGGACCAGCAGAACGCCATCGACGCCGTGCGCGAAGACATGCTCGCGGCCAAGCCGATGGATCGCCTGGTCTGCGGCGACGTCGGCTTCGGCAAGACCGAGGTAGCCATGCGCGCGGCCTTTATCGCCGTGCACAGCGGCCGCCAGGTCGCCGTACTGGTACCGACTACCCTGCTCGCCCAGCAGCACTACAACAGCTTCCGCGACCGCTTCGCCGACTGGCCGGTGACGGTTGAGGTGATGAGCCGCTTCAAGTCGGCCAAGGAAGTCAACGAGGCGGTGGCCAAGCTGGCCGAGGGCAAGATCGATATCGTCATCGGCACCCACAAACTGCTGCAGGACGATGTGCGCTTCAAGGACCTGGGCCTGTGCATCATCGACGAGGAGCATCGCTTCGGCGTGCGCCAGAAGGAGCAGCTCAAAGCCCTGCGCAGCGAGGTCGATATCCTCACCCTGACCGCCACACCGATCCCGCGCACGCTGAACATGGCGGTGTCGGGCATGCGCGACCTGTCGATCATCGCCACCCCGCCGGCGCGCCGCCTGTCGGTGCGCACCTTCGTCATGGAGCAGCACGACTCGGTGATCAAGGAGGCGCTGCTGCGTGAACTGCTGCGCGGCGGCCAGGTGTACTACCTGCACAACGACGTGAAGACCATCGAGAAGTGCGCAGCCGACCTGGCCGCATTGGTTCCAGAAGCGCGTATCGGCATCGGCCATGGGCAGATGCACGAGCGCGATCTGGAACGGGTGATGAGCGACTTCTACCACAAGCGCTTCAACGTGCTGGTGGCCTCGACCATCATCGAGACCGGCATCGACGTGCCGAGCGCCAACACCATCCTCATCGAGCGCGCCGACAAGTTCGGCCTGGCCCAGCTGCACCAGCTGCGTGGCCGGGTCGGTCGTAGCCACCACCAGGCCTACGCCTACCTGCTCACCCCGCCACGCAAGGGCATGACCGAGGACGCGCAGAAGCGTCTGGAAGCCATCGCCAATGCCCAGGACCTTGGTGCCGGCTTCGTCCTGGCCACCCACGACCTGGAAATCCGTGGCGCCGGCGAGCTGCTCGGCGACGGCCAGAGCGGGCAGATCCAAGCGGTCGGGTTCACCCTCTATATGGAAATGCTCGAGCGCGCGGTGAAAGCCATTCGCAAGGGCGAACAACCGAATCTGGAGCAACCGCTGGGCGGCGGCGCCGAGATCAACCTGCGGGTGCCGGCGCTGATCCCCGATGACTACCTGCCGGACGTGCACAGCCGCCTGATTCTCTATAAGCGCATCGCCTCGGCGGCCGACGAGGACGGCCTGAAGGAGCTGCAGGTGGAGATGATCGACCGCTTCGGCCTGCTGCCGGAGGCAACCAAGAACCTGATGCGCCTGACCCTACTCAAGCTGCAGGCGGAAAAGCTCGGGATCAAGAAGATCGACGCCGGCCCCCAGGGCGGCCGCATCGAGTTCGCCGCCGATACCTGCGTCGACCCGCTGGTGCTGATCAAGCTGATCCAGAGCGCACCTGCCCGCTACAAGTTCGAAGGCGCCACCCTGTTCAAATTCCAGGTACCGATGGAGCGCCCGGAAGAACGTTTCAATACCCTGGAGGCGCTGCTGGAGCGCCTCGCCCCGTAATCCGCCTGAAAGGACTGACCCATGCGCGTGCTTCGCCCCCTCTTCCTGCTGCTCTGCCTGATGGCTCCGCAGGCCTTCGCCGATGGACTGTTCCAGATCGAACTGGTTGTGTTCCGCCAGGCAGGCGAAGCGCCGTCAACCGGCCAGCCGGCGCCGGACGACTGGGCCATGGGAGCCTTGCCGATCGCCGGAAACGAGCGAGGCACTGCGCTGAATGCCGAGGTAGCCAGACTCAACCCTGGCAGCGGCTACGAGGTGCTCATGCACAAGGCCTGGGCACAGCACCTCACCGCGGCACCGGAGAAGTCATCCCTCAGCACCGGCAATGACCAGTTCGGCCACTTCCCGGTGGAGGGCGTGGTTTCTCTGAGTGAACAGCAGCGCCTGATCGATCTGGAGGCGGACTTCTGGATCAACCGCTTCGACAACAACGGCCTGCTCACCGGCAGTGAGCGCGTGCGGCAGAAGACCCGCCTGAAACTGGGCGAACTGACCTACCTGGACAATGGCGGCCTGGGCGTACTGGTGAAGATCACCCAGCCCTGAGCAACGAAATCCTGAGCCGCCCTCTAGCCACCGTGAACGGTGACTCGATTGCGGCCGCCATGTTTCGAGTGATACAGGGCACGATCAGCCCAGTCGATCAATTGCTGGTAATCCTGGCTGGTCTGCCCGAGGTCAGCTACCCCAAGGCTGATGGTGAAGCGGATCTCCTGGCCATCGGCATCGACGACCAATGCTTCAACCAGCTGGCGCAGGCGCTCGGCAAATAACCTGGCCCCGACCTTGTCCACGTCGGGTAGAAGTACCACGAATTCTTCCCCTCCGTATCGCCCGGCGATATCGCTTTCGCGAATCGCCTCGCGGATCACATCGGACACGAACTGGATGACCCGGTCGCCGGCAGGGTGACCATAGGTATCGTTGATCCGCTTGAAGTGATCGATATCGAAGATCACCAAGGCCGCCATGCTGCCGTATCGGCGATGGCGCGAGTACTCCCGACGCAGCTCTTCTTCCCAATGACCGCGGTTGTTCAACCCCGTCAGCCGGTCCGTGCGCGCCAGATGCCTGAGCTGCTGGTTGGCCGACTGCAGCTGATGCTTGTTCACTGCCACGTCGGTCACGTCGTAGATGATCAAGCAGACATGCTCGATTCGGCTATTGGTGGCCTGCAGCGGCAGGATGGTAGTGTTCTGATACATGAAGTCTTCCTGCCCGGTAATGGGCTGGTAGTTCTTGAACCGCACCAGATACGGCCGCTGCTCCCAGATGGTGAACGCCGGCGTGCCGAGAGTGGCGACGCTATCCACCTTGTGCCGGAACCACTCCTGCTCCACCTCCGGAAACAGATCGAAGAACGACTTATGCAACACATCTTCCGGAGTACGCCCTGAACGGTTCTCCATGAAACCATTCCAGACTTCGACGCGGAAATCGCGGTCAAGCACCACGACACCCACATCGATGCTCTGCACGATTGTCAGCAGCCAGTGGAATTCGTTGAGATCGACGGTCTCTGCCATGATCAACCCATCAGGTAGGCGAGTTTTTGTGTCAACAGCGGAACCGAGTCCTCGGTGAACAACAGCATGAGATCGAAGTGGATTTCATGTCCTTCGATGCTGTAGCTGAACTCCACCGCCAAGGTCTTTTGCCAGCGCTGCTGGTTGAGGCGAATCAGCTCGTCGATCGGCGCATGCTGACCGAGTATCTGCGGATGCCCCTGGGAAAACTTGATGTTGATCTGCTCGGCAATGCCACTGAGGCAGGCTCCGATCAGCACGCTAGCCATATCCAGCAGCATTTCCATGGACGAGGCGCAGGCCGCGTCGCGACGTAGCAACCTGGCCATGCTTTCCACTTCGGAATCATGGAAGATCAGCAGTGCCTCGCCCGCGATTCCTCCACCGATATAGCCCTGACAGACAGCAGTAAGGCGCTCGTCGCTCTGGGCATCGGCCAACGCCATGTGCAACTCGCCCACTTCCAGGATGTTGACGTTGGGCAGCGGCAGCTGAACGAACACCCCCAGCACGCGGGCCAGCAGCGCGGCAGCACGCCCCATCGAAACGTTGATCACCTCACGGAAAGCGTCCCGGAAGTTCACCGTTGGCTCGTTTGAGGAAATCGCGGGCGTGGCTGTTGCGGTGCCGCTGAACAGCCCGAGGCGCTGCAGCGTTTCACGCACCAGCATCGGATCGGCAGGTTTTTTCAGGAAGGCCAGGGCACCCAGTTCGGTAACTCGGCGTACAGCCTCGTCCTGGACATCACCAGAGACCACGACCACCCGACACTCCAACCCTTCCTCGCGCAGGGCGGCCAACACACCGTAACCATCCAGCACAGGCATGGTCAGGTCGAGCAGCAGCAGGTCGATACCCCCCTCGCGAATCCGCTCCAGGGCCTCGGCGCCGTGCGCGGCCTGGCTGATCTCGACGGGCCATTCGGGTGGCAGGGCGCGCAATAGCTGCTTGCGCGCCATCGCGGAGTCGTCGCAGACCAACAGTGAAAAGGTAGTCATCGGCACTAGCCTCAAAACAAGCGAGCCAGGCCAACCGGCCCCGTTTGCATCGGCACCGACATCAGCCCCTTGGACAGGCGGCAGGCAAAAGCAGTAAGGAACCACTTTTTCCAGTCAAAAGCCATAGCAATATGCCATCACCGTATTTCATCGACACCATTTGCGACAGGGTACACGCTTGCCCCATTCGCTATGCGCAGCTGGTTCGAAACAAAAAAGAAAGGCGCCCTCAGGCGCCTTCTTTGCACATATCAAGGAGAGCTTAGTAGTAGGCATTCTCGCGATTGCTGTGATCGGTCACATCCCGGACACCCTTCAGCTCCGGAATACGCTCCATCAGGGTCTTCTCGATGCCTTCCTTGAGCGTGTAGTCGGCCTGGCCGCAGCCCTGGCAACCGCCACCGAAGCGCAGCACGGCAATGCCTTCATCGACCACGTCGACCAGGCTCACCTGGCCGCCATGGCTAGCCAGACCCGGGTTGATCTCGGTCTGCAGGTAGTAGTTGATGCGCTCGGTAACCGGGCTGTCTTCATTGACCATCGGCACCTTGGCGTTCGGAGCCTTGATGGTCAGCTGGCCGCCCATACGGTCGGTGGCGTAGTCAACCACGGCGTCTTCCAGGAAGGGCTCGCTGACAGCGTCGATCCAGGCGGTGAATTCCTTCAGCGCCACGGCGGTGTCTTCCGGTTTCTGCTCGCCTGGCTTGCAGTAGGCGATGCAGGTTTCCGCGTAGGGCGTGCCGGGCTGGGTGATGAACACGCGGATACCGATGCCGGTGGTGTTCTGCTTCTTCAGCAGATCGGACAGATAATCGTGGGCCGCGTCGGTAATGATGATGGCGCTCATGGCAACTCCTCGCAAAACGTGGGGCCAGTGTACGCCAATCGACCGGCCAGGATAAAGTCCTAGTATTTTAGTAGGAATAATTCCCAGCGCCGACTCCGTTAGAATGCGCGCTCGATTACCCTGAGTTAACCGCACCATGACCGACTGGATCACCGCCCTGCCCAAAGCCGAACTGCACCTGCATCTGGAGGGCTCGCTGGAGCCCGAGCTGCTGTTCGCCCTGGCCGAGCGCAACAGAATCGCCCTGCCCTGGGCCGACGTGGAGAGCCTGCGCGGCGCCTACGCCTTCAACAACCTGCAGGAATTCCTCGACCTGTATTACCAGGGCGCCAACGTCCTGCGTACCGAGCAGGACTTCTACGACCTGACCTGGGCCTACCTGCTCAAGTGCCAGGAACAAGGGGTGATCCACACCGAGCCGTTCTTCGACCCACAGACCCACACCGACCGCGGCATCCCCTTCGAGGTGGTGCTGCGCGGCATCAAGCAGGCACTGGTCGATGGTGAGAAGCAACTGGGCGTCACGCACGGGCTGATCCTCAGCTTCCTGCGTCACCTCTCCGAAGAAGAGGCGTTCAAGACCCTGGAACAGGCCATGCCGTTCCGCGACGCCTTCGTCGCCGTCGGCCTGGACAGCTCGGAAATGGGCTTCCCGCCGCGCCTGTTCGAGCGCGTGTTCGCTAAGGCCCGCAGCGAAGGCCTGCTGACCGTCGCCCACGCCGGCGAAGAAGGCCCGCCCGAATACATCTGGGAAGCACTGGACCTGCTCAAGATCGAGCGCATTGACCACGGCGTGCGCGCCATCGAGGACGAGCGGTTAATGCAGCGCATCATCGACGAGCAGATCCCGCTGACTGTCTGCCCGCTGTCCAACATCAAGCTCTGCGTGTTCGACGACATGGCCCAGCACAACATCCTCGACATGCTCGAGCGCGGCGTGAAGGTCACCGTGAACTCGGATGACCCGGCCTACTTCGGCGGCTACGTCGGCGAGAACTTCACTGCCCTGGAGCGCGACCTGGGCATGACCCGCGAGCAGGCCGCCCGTCTGGCCAGTAACAGCCTCGAAGCAAGACTGGTAAAGTAGCGCGCTTTTTTGCCCCTTACCGACGAATCGGAGTTCCGGATGTATCGTTTCGCTCATGGCCTGACGCTGGCCGCCGCGCTGATGACCAGCAGTCACGCACTGGCAGCCGATCTGCTGCAGTGGCAGGACAACAGCCTGACCTATCTCAATGGTATCGACTTCAAGATCGATCCACCGAAGCAGCAAACCGTGACCTTCGAGCATGCCAGCGGCTGGAGCTTTGGCGATCTGTTCATCTTCGTCGATGGCATCAAATACAACACCGAGGCCACCAACGGCGCCGGTGACGGCCACACCTTCTACGGTGAAATCAGCCCGCGCCTGTCCTTCGGCAAGATCAGCGGCACCGATCTGTCCTTCGGCCCCATCAAGGACGTGCTGCTGGCTGCCACCTATGAGTTCGGCGAAGACGATGTCGATGCCTACCTACTCGGCCCGGCCATTGACCTGAATCTGCCCGGCTTCGACTTCTTCCAGCTCAATACCTACTACCGTGAGCCCGATGGCAAGCGCGACGGCAGCGGCGTCTGGCAGATCACCCCGGCCTGGAGCTACACCATCCCGGTCGGCAACTCCGATCTGGTTATCGACGGCTTCATGGACTGGGTGGTGGACAACGACGACAGCTACCACGCCAACCTGCACTTCAACCCGCAGGTCAAGTATGACCTGGCCAAGGCCATGGGCTGGGGCAAGCGCTTCTATGTTGGCGTCGAGTACGACTACTGGAGCGACAAGTACGGCATCGATGACGACAGCTACCTTGGTGACGAGATTCTCGGTGGCACAGACCAGAGCGCGATCAGCCTGCTGCTCAAAGGCCACTTCTAAGCGTCACGACAAGACAGCCTTCCACAATGAGCCGGATGTGCCGGAGCACACCGGCTCCGGCCACGAAGAACGTCCGGGCGCTTCGTTGCTCTAGATCAGTCCACCATGCAAGCGCAGCGTCTACCCTGAGACAAACAACGGGGAGAATGTGCATATGGAGAGCTACCATTTCATGCTGGCGCTGCTGATCGTCGGCTTCCTGATGCTGGGCTTCGGCTTCAATTATCGCGAGCATGAGTGGGGCGTGCGCCTGATCGGCGTCGGCGTGCTGGTGACGCTCACGCCCATTGCCTTCCGACTGTACCTGGCACTGCAACCGGTAAGCTGATCCCCAACAGCGAGACGGGATTGTCGTCAGCACGAGGTTAAACGATAATACTTCTCACTTTAAGTGAGACGCTGTCGCCATGACCTCATCCCCCTGCGCCGCGCCCGCGCTTCGCCAACAGGTGCTGCACTGCCTGTTCGGTGAACATCACGGCTGGCTGCTCGGCCGCCTGCACGCGCGCCTGGGGTGCCGTCACGATGCGGCGGACATGGCGGCCGAAACCTTCGTCCAGGTGGTCGCCCTGCCCGACCCCCAAGCCATCCGCGAACCACGCGCACTGCTCACCACCATCGCCAAGCGGCTGATCTACGCCAGCTGGCGTCGCCGCGAACTTGAGCGCGCCTACCTCGAAGCCCTTGCCCTGCAACCGGAGGCGCTGGAACCCTCACCGGAAGAACGCGCCCTGGTGATGGAGACCCTGCTGGCCCTGGACGCCCTGCTCGACGGTTTGTCGCCCAAGGCGCGTGCCGCCTTCTTCTACAGCCAGCTGGACGGCATGAAGTACGCCGATATCGCCGCCATCCTCGGCGTCTCCACCATCCGCGTGCGCCAGTACGTGGCCAAGGGCCTGACGCTATGCTGCCGAGGGCTGCTGGAATCATGAGCCGGGCCGTCGAACAGGCCATCGAATGGACCGCCTGCCTACGCTCCGGCCAGGTCGAGCCACAGGAGCGTCACGCCTTCGACGCCTGGCTGGCGGCCGACCCGAGCCACGCCCAGGCTTGGGCGACCGTACAGCACCACCTGGGCTCGACCCTCGGCCCGCTGGCGGACGGCAACCCTGCCCTGCGCCGCGCGCTGCAGGTTTCCAATGGTCGGCGCACCGTTCTACGCGGCGCACTGGCCCTGGCCGGCCTCGGTCTCGGCGCGCATCTGGTGAGCCGCCCGGGCATGCCGCTGGAGCTGGGTGCAGACCTGCGCAGCGACACCGCTGAGCGCCTGAGCAGAACCCTGGCAGACGGCAGCGAACTGCAGCTGGATGCCTGCAGCGCTGTCGACCTCGACTTCACCGCCACACAGCGCAACCTCATCCTGCGCAGTGGCAAGCTGATCATCCGCACCAGCAACGACCCGCGCCCGTTCCTCGTGCACACCCCGTGCGGCAGCGTCAGCGCCCTGAAAGCTCGCTTCATGGTCGCATTGCACGACGACAGCGTGCATACCTGGGTCCTCGATGCCAGCGCGCGCATCGATACCCGGGACGGTGCTCAACTTATCCTGCAAGCAGGCCAGGGCGCTCGCTTCGATGCTGCTCAGATCACCCCCCTCACCGCCAATCGGCATGGCGAAAGCAGTTGGTCCGACGGGTGGCTGAGCGTCGACGACTGGAGCCTGGCAGAGCTGCTCGACGCCCTGCGCCCCTATCGCCACGGCGTACTACGAGCCAGTCCAGAAGCTGCCCGCCTGCGCGTTTCCGGCCTGTTCCCGCTAGATGACAGCGACCGCGCCCTGGCGGCACTGGAGCAGACCATGCCGCTGCGTATCGACCGCTACCTGGGATGGTGGACACGTATCGAACTGCACGGCTGAAAAAATTCCATCGTGCCTATATCGCTTTTGTGCGCTAGTCACACATAGGTCCTGACAACCGCTCGATGAAGCGGATCCAACATGACCCATGGAGCCCACATGTCTCATCGCCCCGCGCTACCACTCGCCCCGCTGTGCCTGGCACTGCTGTTCGGCATTCCGGCCTGTACCCTGGCCGCATCACCAACCGACCTCAGCCAGAACGTCCAGGACTTCGATCTGCCAGCAGCCGACCTGTCCCAGACCCTCGACAGCATCGCCCGCCTGAGCGGTCGGCCAATCGTCTACTCGCCGACGCTGACCAGCGGGCTAAAAGCCTCGGCGATTCGTGGGCGAATGAGCACCGAGCAAGCTCTGCGCGACGCCCTGCGCGGCAGCGGCCTGGCCCTGCGCATTACCAGCGACGGCACCCTGACCCTCGAAGCCATTTCCGGCGAAGCCATGACCCTGGACGAGGTCTACATCAGCGGCACCGCCGAGGAGTCTGCCTTTGGCCCGGTCGACGGTTATGTGGCCAGGCGCAGTGCCACCGCCAGCAAGACCGATACACCGCTGATCGAGACCCCACAGTCCATCTCCGTGGTCACCCGTGAGCAGATCGAAGCGCAGCAACCGAAGACCGTCACTCAAGCCCTGCGCTACACCCCCGGCATCACCACCGAGATCGCCGGTCCGCAATCCATCGCCGACCAGTTCATCGTGCGCGGTTTCCAGCAAGGTACCGGCCGTATGCTGCGTGACGGCACCAAGACCTTTATGTCCGACTACCTGGGCTGGGATGCACCCGAACCGTATGGGCTGGAGCGCATCGAGGTGCTGCGCGGCGCCAGTTCAGTGCTCTACGGCGCGGCAGACCCAGGCGGCCAGGTCAATCTGGTCAGCAAGCGCCCGAGCCAGACGCCGATACGCCAGATTCAACTGCAGGGTGGTAGCTTCGACTACCGCCATCTGGCCTTCGACCTGAGCGAGGCCCTGGACGACCAGGGCGTTTGGAGCTATCGCCTGACAGGTCTGGTACGTGACAGCGATGCACAGACCGACCGCATCGACAACCAGCGCACCTACATCGCGCCGGCACTAAGCTGGCGACCGTCGGACGATACCGAGCTGACCTTCCTCGCCGAACACCAGAAGCAGAAGGGCAACTTCACCAACGGCGTGCCAGCCAACGGAAGCGTGCTGGACAATCCCAACGGCGACATCGATCGCGATTTCTACATCGGCGACGACAGCTTCGACGAATCGATCAACGAGAAAACCTCGGCCGGTTACCTGTTCGAACACCGCTTCGACGAGGTCTGGAGCGTTCGGCAGAACCTGCGCTTCAACCACTATCGTCATCACAGCCAGGAGATCGCCTTCAACGGCTGGACCGACGACAGCCAGCGCACCGCCAGCCGCTATGCCGAGCTGCGCCAGGGCGACGGCAATCTGTTCACGGTGGACAACCAGGTGCAGGCCCAATTCGCCACCGGCCCCGTCAACCACACCCTGCTCGCCGGCGTGGACTACAGCCGTTTCAACTACGAGCAGCAACAAGGCTATGGCATAGCCACGAACATCGACGTGTTCGCGCCCTCCTATGCCGGCAACCCCCTCGTCATGCTGCTGCCCGCCAGCACCTACGAGCAGACGGTGAAGCAGACCGGCGCTTACCTGCAGGACCAGTTCAAATTCGATGATCGCTGGGTGTTCGTGGTTGGTGGACGTTACGACTGGGTGAAGAACGACAACGACGCCTTCTGGGCCTCGGAACCGATACAACGCGACGAAAGATTCTCCGGCAGGGCTGGCCTGGTCTACCTGTTCGACAACGGCCTCGCCCCCTACGCCAGTTACTCCGAGTCGTTCCTGCCTGCCGTCGGCAAGACCGCCAGCAATCAGGTGTTCGATCCCGAAGAGGGCAAGCAATACGAAATCGGCCTGAAATACGAGCCGCCCGGTTCCAGCAGCCTGTACACCATCGCCCTGTTCGACCTGACCAAGGATAATGTCAGCACACCAGACCTCGACAACCCCGGCAACAGCATTCAGGAAGGCGAGATCCGCTCATGCGGTGTCGAGCTGGAAGGCAAGGCCAACCTGGCACAAGGCCTCAATCTGCTGAGCAGTTACACGTGGAATGACGTGGAAGTCAGCCAGTCCAACGAGGCCGGTATCGAGGGTAACCGGCCATTCCGGGTCCCCGAGCATATGGCCTCGCTCTGGCTGGACTACAGCCTGCAGGGCGGCGCTTTGGCCGGCCTCGGCTTCGGTGGCGGGGTGCGCTATGTCGGCAGCAGCTACGGCGACCGGCAGAACAGCTTCAAGGTGCCGTCCTACACGGTGGTGGATGCCTTGGTGCGTTATGACCTGCGCTACCTGGACAGCGCTCTGGACGGTCTGAACCTGTCACTGAACGCCAGCAACCTGTTCGACAAGGAATACGTCGCCGCCTGCTACAGCACCGACGGCTGCCAGTTCGGCCAACAGCGGACGCTGTACGCCACCCTAGACTTCGCCTGGTAAGTGTTCGGGGCGGCCATAGCGCCCCAAACGCAATTGCCGTTACTGAGGCTGCCGGCCTGGGATATTGCTCCAGCGCTGCGCAGCCTCCTGGTCACTGCAGCGCCCCTCCACCCAGCGCGCCCCCTCGGCCGTGTCTTCCTTCTTCCAGAACGGCGCGCGGGTTTTCAGGTAGTCCATGATGAAGTTGCAGGCGTCGAAAGCCGCCTGGCGATGACTGCTGGCGGTGCCGACGAACACGATCGGCTCGCCCGGTTCGAGTCGGCCGACGCGGTGGAGGATTTCCACCCGCAACAGCGGCCAGCGCTGTTCGGCCTCGGTCGCAATCTGCTGCAAGGCCTTCTCGGTCATGCCCGGGTAATGTTCGAGGAACATCCCGCGCACGTCCTGGCCATCATTGAAATCACGCACGTAACCAACGAAGGTCGCCACTGCGCCGATGCCCAGGTTGGCAGCATGCAGCGCATTGAGTTCGCTGCCCGGATCGAAGGCCTCGACCTGTACCCGGACGCCCACCCTAGCCACCCGTGACCGTGGGGAAGAAAGCCACTTCGTCACCGTCAGCCAGTTCGGTCTCCAGGCCGCACAGCTCCTGGTTGCGCGCACACATCAGGTTCTGCTCGGCCAACACCTGCCACACTCCGCCGCGACTGAGCAGATGCTCACGCAGCTGCTCCAGATTGCTCAGGGCGGCACGCTGCAACTGCTCGCCATCGATACCCAGCACCTCTCGGTAACGGGCGAAATACTGTACGCGGATCATGTCAGGCTCCCTGCCTCGTGATAGTCCAGTCGATAGTCACCGCTCTTGCCGCCGGACTTCTCCAACAGGCGCACGGCCTCGATCGTGATGCCGCGGTCCACGGCCTTGCACATGTCATAGATGGTCAGCGCGGCAACACTGGCGGCGGTCAGTGCCTCCATCTCCACACCAGTTTGCCCGGCCAGCTTGCAGCACGCCTGAATGCGCACGCAGTCGATGCCATCGACCTCCAGCTCGACCTTGACGCTGGTCAGCAGCAGTGGGTGGCACAGCGGAATCAGTTCGTGAGTCTTCTTCGCCGCCTGGATGCCGGCGATGCGCGCCACGGCGAACACGTCGCCCTTGGGGTGGCTGCCGTCGGCGATCATCGCCAGGGTCGCCGGCAGCATACGCACGCGGGCTTCGGCCACGGCCTCGCGGGAGGTCACCGCCTTGTCGGTGACGTCCACCATGTTGGCGCGGCCTTGGGAATCGAGATGGGTCAGCACGGTCTTGCTCCGGTCAGGATGCGGCATTGTAACGCCGCCGCCCTGCGGAGCGCGCCCCCGAAACACCCCTCCGGTCGGAGGGGCGTGGGGTTGCGTCGGTTACATGTGCGCTTCGGCGTACTCGGCCAGCACTGAGCGCGGCACCCCTTGCAGGGTAACGTGCACACCGTGCTCGAAGTCCTTGAAGCGTTCGGTGAGGTAGGTCAGGCCCGAGCTGGTAGCAGACAGATAAGGCGTGTCGATCTGCGCCAGGTTGCCCAGGCAGATCACCTTGGAGCCCGTACCGGCGCGGGTGATGATGGTCTTCATCTGGTGCGGAGTGAGGTTCTGGCACTCGTCGATCAGGATCAGGCTGTGCTGGAAGCTGCGCCCGCGGATGTAGTTGAGCGACTTAAACTGCAGCGGCACCTTCTGCAGGATGTAGTCGACGCTGCCATGGGTGCTCTCGTCGTCCGAATGCAGCGCTTCCAGGTTGTCGGTGATCGCACCAAGCCAAGGCTCCATCTTCTCCGCCTCGGTACCGGGCAGGAAGCCGATGTCCTCGTCCAGGCCCTGCACGCTGCGAGTGGCGATGATTCTGCGGTAGCGCTTGCTGACCATGGTCTGCTCGATGGCCGCAGCCAGCGCCAGGATGGTCTTGCCCGAACCGGCGGCGCCGGACAGGTTGACCAGGTGGATGTCCGGGTCGAGCAGTGCGTACAGCGCCAGTGCCTGGTAAAGATCACGCGGACGCAGGCCCCAGGCCTCCTGGTGCAGCAGCGGTTCCTGATGCAGGTCGAGGATGGTCAGGCTGCTGCCCTCGATACCTTTTACCCAGCCGACAAAGCCCTGCTCGTCGACGATGAACTCGTTGACGTGCACGGCCGGCAGGTTGTCGATGAGCTGCACCTGGTGCCAGGTGCGGCCGTGGCCCTGACGGGTCTCGACCTTGCTCACGCGGTCCCAGAACGAGCCGCTCATGTTGTGGTAGCCACGCGACAGCAGGTTGACGTCATCCACCAACTGGTCGGTGTGGTAGTCCTCGGCGGAGATGCCGCAGGCACGCGCCTTCAGGCGCATGTTGATGTCCTTGGTCACCAGCACCACGGGCGAGCCACTGCGCCGGCTCTGCAGCTCCACCAGCTGGTTGATGATCTTGTTGTCGTTGAGGTGCTCGGGCAGCCAGGTGATGGGCTCCGCACGCTTGCTCATGAGGATCGACAGGGTGCCCTTGGGCTCGTTCTTGCCGCGACGGATCGGTACGCCTTGTTCAACCTCCTCGGGAGTGGCCTCGCCTAGCGTCTGGTCGATCAGGCGGATGGCCTGGCGGCATTCTGCGGCGACCGTGTGCTTGCCGGTCTTAAGCTTGTCCAGCTCCTCCAGCACGGTCATAGGGATGGCGACGTGGTGTTCCTGGAAATTCAGCAGCGCGTTGGGATCGTGGATCAGGACGTTGGTGTCGAGGACGTAGAGGGTGGGCTGGGTAGAGCGGGTGCGTCCGTGATCATCCATACTCGGTCACCTTATCGAGGGGCCTGGACGACAGAGCCTCTACAGCTCCGTCGCGGAGAACCGCCCACCTCCCGAACGGAGCGGGATACGCGAGCAAAGGTGATGGCCGAGGGCCGCCACCTGTGCTGCAGGGTTCGGCGGTCTGCTTTTTTAATACCCCAATCCGGATTACAGAAAAAAGAACTTTTTCTTCGACTAGAGGCTTTTTTTACAGCTCGACGAATAGCGCTTGGCGAGGTGCAGGTACGCCGTTACAGTCGGAAGTCCTGCCTCCCGGCGATGCACTCAGCGCCGCTGCTCCCGTCCCCTCTTTTCCTCCACCGAATTCCCCGCCGCTGCCTGCCGCACGCGACCACGAGCCGTTCACACACATCTTGCAAAAACGCCCTTGCCGGCAGCCGCCAGCGAGCCGGTAAAGTATCCGCATAACTAGAAGAAACCGCTCTAGCCTGCACCGTGCACGCCGTATACCCGATGAGGAAAAGAACATGATCCAACGCTACACCCCGACCCAGATCACCCTGCACTGGCTCAGTGCTGTGCTGATTCTGATGATCATCGCCCTGCCCTATGGCAGCGACCTGTTCGAACCGCTGCTCGGCGGCGGCGCTGGCGTATTCACTCTGCACAAGTCACTCGGCCTGCTGGTACTGGTGCTGACCGTATTGCGCCTGGTGGTCCGCGCCCGCTCCGGCGCTCCTGACCTGCTCGCCGGAGAGCCACCGCTGCAGCGCTTCGCCGCCAAGGCCGGACACGCCCTGCTCTATCTGTTGCTGGTGCTGATGCCACTGAGCGGCATGCTGTTCGGCAAACGCCCGGTGAACCTGTTCTGGCTGGTGGAGATCGGCCCGCTGCCTCTGTCCGATGCGGTGCGCGAGGCCGCCAAGCTGTTCCACGTCACCGCCCAGTACCTGCTGTTCCTGCTGATCCTCGGCCATGCCGGCGCGGCCCTGTGGCACCACCATGTACGCAAAGATGGTGTGCTGCGGGCCATGTTGCCCGAGCGTCACTGAGTCATCGATAGGTAAACCCCTCGGCGCCGATAGCTGGAGCCGAGGGGCTCATCGGCCTAGAATCGCGCCACGCTTTCTGGAGACGATTCGATGCTGTTGGTGATATCCCCCGCCAAGACCCTGGACTACGACACCCCGCCGGCCACTGCGCGCTTCACCCAGCCGCAGTTTCTCGACCACGCTCAGGAGCTGATCGGCCAGCTGCGTCAGATGAGCCCGCAGCAGATCGGCGAGCTGATGCATCTGTCGGACAAGCTGTCTGCGCTCAACGTCGCGCGCTACGGCAGCTGGCACCCGGACTTCACCCCGGCCAACGCCAAGCAGGCGCTGCTAGCGTTCAAGGGTGACGTCTACACCGGGCTGGCCGCCGAGGACTTCGCCGAGGCCGACTTCGACTTCGCCCAGCAACACCTGCGCATGCTCTCCGGCCTGTACGGCGTGTTACGCCCGCTCGACCTGATGCAGCCGTACCGCCTGGAGATGGGCACCAAGCTGGCCAACGCCCGCGGCAACAACCTCTACGACTTCTGGGGCGAGCGCATCAGCGGCTGGCTCAACGAAGCGCTGGCCGCACAGGGCGACGACATCCTGCTCAACCTGGCCTCCAACGAGTACTTCGGCGCGGTCAAGCGCAAGGCCCTGAACGCGCGGATCATCGATACCGAGTTCAAGGACCTGAAAAACGGCCAGTACAAGATCATCAGCTTCTACGCCAAAAAGGCCCGAGGCCTGATGGCGCGCTACGTGATCAAGGAGCGCATCAGCGACCCCGAGCAGCTCAAGGCCTTCGACTACCAGGGTTACCGCTACAGTGCCGAACAGTCCAAGCCGGACAGCCTGGTGTTCCTGCGCGACCATTCAGAAGATTGATCTGGCCGGTAAAGCCATTACGCCAGCGCTTCCCACGGCTATGATCGGCAGCACGCTCCCCGGCCTCGACAAGGAAACCCAATGACCCAGCCCGTCGCCCTGATCACCGGTTGCTCCAGCGGCATCGGCCGCGCCCTGGCCGATGCCTTCAAGGCCGCCGGTTATCGCGTATTCGCCGCCGCGCGCAAGGGCGCCGACCTGGCCACCCTCGACGCCGCCGGATTCACCGCCGTGAAGCTCGACGTCAACGACGCAGAGGACATCGCTCGCGTCCACGCCCGCCTGAGCGCAGAAGCCGGCCGCCTCGACGTGCTGATCAACAATGCCGGCTACGGCGCCATGGGCCCGCTGCTGGATGGTGGTGCCGAGGGCATGCGCCGGCAGTTCGAAACCAACGTGTTCAGCCTGGTGGAGCTGACTCGCGCCTGCTTCCCGCTGCTGCGTGCCAGCCGCGGCCTGGTGGTGAACATCGGCAGCGTGTCCGGGGTGATGGTCACGCCATTCGCTGGCGCCTACTGCGCGTCCAAGGCGGCAGTACACGCCCTGACCGACGCCCTGCGCCTGGAGCTGGCGCCCTTCGCCATCGACGTCATGGAAGTGCAACCGGGTGCCATCGCCTCCAGCTTCGGTGCCAATGCCAGCGCCGAGGCCGAGCAGCTGATCCGCGAGAACTCGCCCTGGTGGCCGCTGCGCGAAGGCATCCGCGCCCGCGCCAATGCCTCACAGGACAACCCGACGCCCGCCGAAGACTTCGCCGCCGAGCTGCTCACCGCCGTGCGCAAACCCACGCGCCCAGTGCTGATCCGCATCGGCAACGGCAGCCGCGCCATGCCCCTGCTCGCCCGCTGGCTGCCGACACGGTTGCTGGACAAGGTGCTGAAGAAACGCTTCGGCCTCGACCGTCACCTGAGCTGACGCCATGACCCGCCGCCTGCACCTTCACTACTACGTGCTGGCCGCGGTGGCCGCCGCCTTCCTGGTCAACCTGCTGCTGCGTACCGGCCTGAAAATCGGCGGCCTGCCTGCCACGCTGATCGCCGCGGCACTCATCGCCCTGGCCCTGCGCGTAGCATTCCGCTGGATCGAGGGACGCTCACCCTTACCCGCCGAGCGCTGGGCGCTCATCGCGCTGTACACCGCCGCACTGGGCCTGCTCTACCTGCTGATCTGGGGTCTGATGTTGCTGAAGGACGAGCCCGGCACCGCAGGCCAGTTGCTGTTCGTCCTCCACTACCTCTGCTATCCGGTGGCTTTGGTGCTGGCCCTGCATCTGGGGCAGCGAGACGCCTGAGCCCATGCGCCTGCTCGATTGGCATCACGCGCCCGAATTCACCCAACCTTGCGAACTGCGTGATTATCCCGAATGGCACCGAGGGCGCGAACACTACTGTCTTTGGTCGATTCCCGTGGAATGCCCAAAGGTTCTGTCACGGCTCGAGGCCGCACGGACGCTGCTCGGCGACTGGCTGCAACCACCGGGGATACGCCAGGCCCATGTCACCCTGTTCGTCTGCGGCTTTGTCTGCGCTGTACCTCGCCATGACGATGACATCGCAACAGCAGTGCTCGACGACCAGCGGGCAGCCATCGAAACGCTGCAACTGGCGCCGTTCACACTACGCATTGGTGGGCTGGATAGCTTCGCCAGCGCAGCCTTTCTGGCAGTAGAGGAGAACGACACGCTGAGCTGCCTGCGCCAGGAGCTCGGTCGCCTGAGCACCGAAGTTCGCCAGGCCCCCTACGTGCCTCACCTCACAGTGGGTCTCTACCGCATGGCCGCCAGCACGGCTGAATGGCGCAGTCGCGCAGCAGCCCTGCGCGACTGCTTGCCGCTCGACCTGCCAGTACATGAGCTGCATCTGGTCAGCTATGCCGCTACCGAACCTGTGGGCGCCTTGCGCGTCGATGCACGGGTCGCGCTAGCATAGGCGGCGCACTCGTCAGGACGACTCCCATGCTGCACACCCTCGCCGTCGGCAACTACCGCTCCATCAATAACCTGGTGATGCCGCTCGGCCGCCTCAACCTGATCACCGGCGCCAACGGCAGCGGCAAGTCCAACCTGTATCGCGCCCTGCGTCTGCTGGCCGAGACCGCGCGGGGCGGCGTGGTCAATGCACTGGCGCGCGATGGCGGGCTGGAATCGACGCTCTGGGCGGGGCCGGAAAAAATCAGCAGACGTATGAAGAATGGCGAAGTACCGATCCAAGGTGGCCCGCGCAGTGAGGTAGTACGTCTGCGCCTGGGTTTCGCCGGCGAGGATTTCGGCTTCGCCATCTCCCTTGGGCTGCCCGAACCCTCGCGCTCGGCCTTCGCGCTGGACCCCGAGATCAAGCGCGAGTGCATCTGGGCCGGCCCCTGCTACCGTCCCGCCTCACTGCTGGTGGATCGCGAGGGTCCGATGGTCCGTCAGCGCGAAGGCCGCAGCTGGCAGGTGCTGGCCCAGCATCTGCCGAGCTACGACAGTCTGTTCGACCAGATCGGCAACGATCCGGGCTGCCCGGAGGTATTCCAGTTGCGCGAGACGATCCGTCGCTGGCGCTTCTACGATCACTTCCGCACCGACGCCGATGCCCCGGCGCGCCAGCCGCAGCTGGGCACCCGCACGCCAGTGCTGCACCACGACGGCCGCGACCTGGCTGCTGCCCTGCAGACCATCCGCGAGATCGGTGATCGCCAGGCGCTGGAACACGCCATTGCCGACGCCTTCCCAGGTTCAGAACTGGATATCGACTTCCAGCCTGGCGGGCGCTTCAGTGTTGCATTGCGCCAGGAGGGTCTGCTGCGACCACTATCGGCCGCCGAGCTGTCCGACGGCACCCTGCGTTACCTGCTGCTGGTAGCCGCACTGCTCACGCCACGGCCGCCATCGCTGATGGTACTCAACGAGCCAGAGACCAGCCTGCACCCGGACCTGCTACCGGCGCTGGGGCGCCTGATCGTCGAGGCTTCCAGGCACACCCAGGTGTGGGTGGTGTCCCACGCCAGCCGGTTGATCGCTGCGCTGGAACAGCACCCCGAGTGCAACTCCATCGTCCTCGACAAGCGCCTGGGGCAGACTGCCATCCAGGGCCAGGGCATGCTCGACGAGCCGCTCTGGCACTGGCCGGATTAGGTGGCCTGTTCGGCTGCGAGCGCCGGCTTGGGCTGGCGGAATACCAGCACGTTGCCGAGCATCACCAGCAGCAGGCCGAACAGCGCCGGCGCCGTCCACTGGTAGCCCTCGACGAACACCGAGATGTTCAGTGCCACCACCGGGAACAGCACCGTGCAGTAGGCGGCGCGCTCCGGCCCCATACGCCCGACCAGAGTCAGGTAGGCGGTGAAGCCGATCACCGAGCCGGGAATCGCCAGGTACAGCAGGGAACCGATATAGCGGGTGTTCACCTCGAAAGTGAAGGGCACGCCGGCGACCAGGCAGTAGCCGACCAGCAATAATGCGCCGTAGAACATGCCCCAGGCATTGGTGGTCAGCGGCTTGAGCCCCGCCTGTTGCTGCAGACTGGAGAGCAGGTTGCCGGCGGAAAAACACAGGGTGCCGAGTACGGCCAGACCGATGCCAAGCAGGGTCTCTCGGCTGGCTTCGTGGTGTGACAGCTCCGGCCAGAACAGCAGCCCCAGGCCCAGCAGCCCCAGCGCACCGCCGGCCAGCACGTTGGCGGCAATCCTCCTCCCCATGAAGAGCCGCGCATTCAGCGCATTCCACAGGGTCGCCGTGGAGAAGATCACCGCCACCAGGCCGCTGGGGATCCACTGGCTGGCCGTGTAGAAGCACATGAAGTTGAGACAGAACAGGCACAGGCCCTGGGCCAGGCACAGCAGTTGGCCACGCCGGTCGAGGCGCTGCAGGCGCCGGCTGAGCAGAAGCAGAATGAACAGCACGCTGGCCGCCAGGGCGAAGCGATAGGCAATGGACGCAGGAATGGCTACCTCGCCCAGTTGCAGCTTGAGGGCGATCCAGGTGGTGCCCCAGATCAGTACGGTGAGCAGGTACAGCGACAGATTCATGGCAAGGCTCCGTTGATCACCGCAGTCTCCTCCTGAGCCACGCTGGCGCGCTTGCATAAAATTGCGCTTATCTGTCATCCACCACTGGCGCCGAAGCGCCGTGGGAGTAGGATGGCAGGCATTCCATTCGCCCTCCCCCATGCCGATGGCCACACTCGAACAGAACCTGGTCTTCCAGTCGCTCAGCAGCTCGCCGAACGCGCGATTGCTTCGCGGTGCCGAGCTGGCCGCCGCACAGTGGACCAACCACCACGACGCGCGCGACTACCAGGGCCCCAGCCACCACACCCTGTCGTGCTACCTGGCCGGCGGTACCGGCACCTTCCGCCGCGACCGTCCGGGCGCCAAGGGCTCGCCGGACAAACTGTGCGTGCTGCCGGCCGGTCACGAATCGTCCTGGGTGATCAACGGAGACATCCGCCTGGCCCATCTCTATGTCAGCCCCGAGCGCTTCGCCGCCACCGCCGTCACCCTGCTCGACCGCGAGCCGCGCGAACTGCAGTTGAACGAGAGCACCTTCCTTTAGGATCCACGCCTGGTCAGCCAGTTCCATCAACTGGTGGTACTGGACTGGAACGAGCCCGGCGAGCGCCTGTTGGCCAGCAGCCTGGCCCACGAGATGATCAGCCACGTTCTGCTGACCCAGGTCGGCCTGCGGCAGGGGCTGAAACTGAAAGGGGGGCTGGCGCCGCATCTGCGCAAACGCCTGGTGGACTACATCGAACAGCATCTGGACGAGCCACTGGCCTTGGGCGAACTGGCGCAACTAGCAGCACTGTCCGAATATCACTTCGCGCGCATGTTCAGCGCCAGCTTTAGCATGCCACCGCACCGCTACGTGCTGCAGCGTCGCCTGCTACGGGCAAGGGAGTTGCTGCAGCACGGCGATCTGCCGCTGGGTGAGATAGGCCTGGCCTGCGGCTTTGCCAGCGCCAGCCACTTCAGCAACCGCTTCCGCCAGGCGTTTGGCGCGGCGCCAGGATTGCTGCGCGCGGTGCGCTGATCAGACCAGCGCGGTCACACCACCGGCGACCGGCAACACGGCAGCCAGCGGCAGCACCCAACGCTCGCGCCAGGCCAACAGGGCCACCAGCAGCAGGCCGGCGAGCATCACCAGGCACAACCAGAGCACGGCGCCGATCTCGCCACCACGCGCTACCCAGCACAGTGCCAGACCGAAACCCAGCCCAAGCACGGCGAGCCCCCGCAGGCCGCGCTGGCGCGCCGGAGTTGGAGAACCGCTTAGCAGCACCTTGTGATGACGAGACATGGCCAGGCAAAGGGCAGCCATGGCCAGATAGCTCAGGGAGAAGGCGAACAGCAACATCAGGCGGTCTCCTCGACCAGAACGCGACGACCACGCGGTACCGGCTCTGCCTGTGGCTGAGCGAAGCGCCAGGCGTAGACGGCGCTGAGCAGGCCTCCGGCGATCAGGGTCAGATCGACTCCAGCCAAAGCCCAGTCGCCACGCAACAAGGTCGAGAACAGGTGGCCATGATCGGTGGTCAGGCCATTGAGCAACGGCAGCCCCAGGGCGAGCACAGCTCCCAGCGCTAATTGCTGGCTCAGCAGGCGGCGCGGCTGGCGGCGACCAAGTACCGACCAGAGCGCCACCAACAGCCAGGCGCCGACGAAGACCCAGGACTCGACGCTGGCACGTTCGGCCACGCCGGCGGGAATCAGACGATTGCCCCACAGCAGCACCAGGCTGGCCAGAGGCATACCGGCGAACACCGCACCGTTGAGCGATCGCACCAGGCCGATGCCAGCACCACCGCGCGCCTCGCGCTTGGCAACCCACACCTTGACCCCACCGATCATCAGCGCGCAGCCCGCCAGGCCGAGCAGGAAATACAGCCCCCGCACCAGGCTACCGCCGAATTGCACCATGTGCAGGCCGGCCAGCCAACTGTAGAAGGAGTAGCCAACCGGCGGTTTCTGTTCATGCAGCAGCTCGCCCGTGGCCGCGTCATAGGTCAGCCCGGAAAGAGGGCGTCCAACGCGAGACTCGCTGCTCTGCTCGCTGATATCGACCACGGCAGAGGCATCACCCGGATGGTGCACGCTGATCCAGCCTGCCTTGCCACCATTCCAGTGTTCCTGGGAACGCTCGATCAAGGCGTTCAGCGACATGGGGGCCGCCGCCGGCTGGTGCATCTCCTCACGATGGTAGGCACCCGCCACCTCGCTGAAGAAGTGCTCGATGTCGTTCTTGTATGCCACCTGCAGGCCGGCCGGCATGTAGTTGGAAACGAAGATCACCACGCCGGTGTAGGCCAGGATCAGGTGGAAAGGGAAACCGACCACGCCGAACAGGTTGTGGGCATCCAGCCAGGCACGTTGGCCATTGGCGTTCGGCCGCAGGGTGAAGAAGTCCTTGAAGATGCGCCGGTGAATGATCACCCCGGACACCAGCGCCACCAGCATGAACATCCCTGCCAGACCGACGATGTAGAGCCCGATCATGCCGGCATGCAGGGTGTAATGCAGGCGGAAGAAGAAATCGCCACCAACCGTGCCCGGCATCGGCTCCCCGCCGCTCGGAGCGAAGGTGAGGTTATCGCCCTCGCCCGTGCCATCCACTTCCCAACCCAACCGCCAATAGGGTTCACGTTCGCTCGGGCCGTGCATCCAGAAAGCGTGCAGCTCGTCCTTGACGTTGCGTTGCAGCCAGTCGCGCGCCTGGTCGGCGCTCATGGTCGCGGCCGACTCCTGATGCAGCGCAGGGCGCATCCAGCGGTCCAGTTCCTTGTCGAAGCAAGCGATGGTGCCGGCCAGGATGATCACGTAGAGCAACCAGCTCGGTATCAGACCGCCCCAGGTGTGCAGACCTGCCATGGATTGACGCAGGCTCATGGACGCACCCCCAGTTCGCTCGGCAGGAAGGCCGCCAGACACATGGCGGCGGTCAGCCCTGCCAGCCACAACCAGGCGCGGGCCGCGCTGCGAGCGGCGAACACGTAGATGACCGCCGCCGTCCATACGGCGAAGCTGAACATACCCGCGAAGGCGACGCGATCCGGCCGCGCCAGAGGAAGGTAGACGGAGAAGCCATAGGCCAGTGCGTAGCCGCCGATAAGGGCGGCCAGTACACGAGAGGCGATGCTCCAAGGCGTCAGGGTGGAATGCTTGCTCACGGTCGGCTCATCTTGTGGGCGTGGTCAGTCTTGTACCGGCACGAGCGTACCGGGGCTGAACATCGAGACAGATAGGCCGGATATGTTATTGCTAAATATTCGCAATTGAAAGCAATTCAACTCTCGTCCACATCACGGCCTATGCGGGCTGGCGGCTGTACCGAGGGGAAGCTCGACGAAGCGAAACGCACCACCAGAATCGCCAGCGCCAGCAGCAGAATCGCACCGGAAACATAGACCACGCCCATCCCCGGGCCATTGTGGTGCGATACGTCAGAGATGAGCAGACGGGTCAGCGCGGTAATCGCTACATAGATCAGAAAGCGCACCGGCATGTGATTGGTCTTGACCACGCGGTCTGACATTCGCCTTTATCTACGGCACAGCTGGAGGACTTGGCTGCTAATAGTTTTGCCTCGTAAAGCAGAGCTTCGACATTCCTACCGATTGACAGAGAAAACTCTGACCCTATGATAGCAATTGGCCAACAACTAAAACCGCCAACATACTACATAAGGAAATATATGAAAGCTTTTGGGGTAGGATGTTTTCACTTTTCATTGAAAGACAACATAGACAAAGAAATCTCCGTACAAGAATATATCGATGAAATAACCAAAACCCTTAAAAATCTCACAACCACATCAGACGTAACAATATCTTTCGATGAAGATATTAAAGATGAGAAAATAGACACATCACCCCCCAACCCTAAAATCAGGGAGGGGGACAATGGCTATCCACTTATTACATTCTTAAATTTAACTTTCAAAATCTATATACCATCTCGAATTCAAGCAGAATTAATAAATCTACCAGAAGAATATTTAGATACAGGCACCGAGAATTTTAAAATCACTGTGCGACATGAGTGGCATGGCCCAGTGAGCTATATCGAGTGCCTATCCGCCACAGAAGACACCCTACCCTCTACAGCGGTTCAAGTAGTCAGGGAATTCTTAACTAAAGAAATACAAAAGACCGAAACATTCCTAGAGTATGACTTCCTAGGCCCGTCACCCTTTCACGCAAATTTCTACCTAAACGAAAGCGACACAGCCATTGAAAGCTCGTCATTTACACTCAATGAAATAAAGAGCCGAGCATACAACACCCTTAAATTTAATTATAACGCAAATAAATTTAAAAACGAGGACAAAGCTCTTGAAGAACTGCAAGAAGCCCTCGCTGACGAATTGTCATTTTTTTACCAACTAAACAAAGATGCACGATTCAGTTTGAAAAAATGGGGAGAGATTCAAGACACAACAAATTCGATCCTTGAGCTTCAAGAAAAAACAAACAAGAAAAATATCATAAAAAGGACAATAGAAAAGCCAAAGCTCTTCCAAAAAGCATTCAAGGATATCGGCTTGTTTAAGGGGTATTTAATATTCAGAAAAGGGCAGATCGCTAGCGACTACGCTGCGATGTATAAAAGCGGAGAATCAGAGACATACCTGCAAGAGCACATCGACCAAGAAATATCCGAGCACCCTCAATACCCCCTCAACGAAACAAGCGAACTTATAAAATACTTCGATCAAAAAAACAGCAAAGCAATCGAGCTTTTGACTATTATTTCGGCAGGTATTCTCGGGGGAATAGTAGGATCTACAATCACAATAGCTTTTGGCAGCTAATAAATATCCCCATAAAGCAATGACACGTTAATACGTGCCAAAACAGCATACTCAGCTAGTACCATTAAAAATTCCGCCATAAAGACCCCTCATGAATTGAGGCCATCACTATGGAAAGAGAGAAAAATTAGTATCCGGCGTTTCCAGCACAAAGAATCAGTGCTTAATATTTTTGATCAATTTTACAGGCAGCATTATCACTAACCACAAGACACACTCAGCACGAAACCACTTTAAAAAACTCTAAGTAGCCTCAAGTTTAGAACCTTCAATCTTATCCTCAACGAAGTCACCAGTTGCATCTATCGCCTTACTGGAAGGAAATTTATTCGAAGCAATCCTGACAACTAAAACAGATAACGACAGAAGGAATATCCCGCCACACAAATATAGCAGACCAACATCAGGTGCCTTGTGGTGCGATACATCACCTATCAGGTATCGAGTCAGTGCCGTAATCGCTATGTAGAGCAAAAAACGGATAGGAAGGTGATTTGTTTTAAAGTAGATGCCTACCATTGCTCCCAGCTCTAGATAAATGAAGAGCAAGAGAATGTCATCGATGCTTGCGTGACCTTTTTCTACCATTCCCATAAAGGCCATCACCGAGGCCCATGCGGTAGCCGCTCCGATGGCAAACAAGCCCAAGTAGTGGAAGCCTTCCACCATCAGGTTACCAATCGAATTCGCCCCGTCATGCATACGTTTGCGGCTGCTATCTGCCCACTTCATGCTCAGTTACTCCATCAATCCAGACACAGTGATAGCTAGGCTTGCCAGCCCGCAGGACGCGAAAAATTTTGTGTTAGATACGGTTGGTTGGTCTTGAAGTAGATGCCGACCATGGCACCCAGCTCCAGGTAGATGAACAGCAGAAGGATGTCGTCGACCGTCACATGCCCCTTGTCGAGCATGCCGAGGAAGGTCACCACCGATGCCCAGGCCGTAATACCGCCGATGCCGAACAACGCCATGTAGTGGAAGGCCTCCACCAGCAGGTTACCGAACGACTGTGCCAAGCCATGCATACCGCCTCTTAGGCTATCGACTCGTTTGAAATCCACCTTCCTACTCCTTCGACTGGATCGGCCCATGCTGGACCACCTGCATGACAACGGCTATGCAGGATGGAGGCCAGCCAGTCGCGCGACAATGCTTCCTTGGAAGCATTCCGAACTTGCTTTGGAGAGGCCGAATCAAATACTGTACATGCATACAGATCAATCACATGACGTGGGAATGAGGTGATGAATGGCCGTCGAAGTGGTGTACCGCAGCAGTCGCGATCCGGAGCGTTTGTTCATGGATAAGTCCGAAGCCGATCGCTACGACAAGATGCTGGAGCTGGCAGAAGCCCTGTCCGGCGCTCTGCACAAAGCCGTGCCTTCGCTGAGCGAGGAGCAGGTGGAGGAGTTGGGCATCTTCATGGCGAAGAATCGTGACACCTTCGCCAAGGCCTTCAAGAACCAGCCGGATGCCCTTGCCGAGCTGGATGAAGCTGCCGACGACGCCTGACGCGCCGTTTGTTCAAGCCGCCCGCCGGGCGGCTGGCGATGCTGGGTGCTCCCGTCCTTTCCGGAGAGCGCCATGCGTGCCCTGCTCAGCATCCTCTATGCCCCGCTGTTCTTCTTCGGCCTGATCGGCCTGGCCACCTGGCGGGTCGGTTTTCGCGACCTTTCGCTTGCCTGGCTGCCGGTGCTGCTGCTTGGCGCGATCCTCGTCTCGTACCTGGTAGAACGCCTCCTGCCCTATCAGGACAGCTGGAACCAGACGCATGCCGATGGTCCGAGCGACCTGCTACATGCATTGGTCAACGAGTCGTTGAACATCGCCAGCCTCGCCATCATTCCAGCGCTCGCCGGGCTATGGCCAGCGCCGCCGCTGTGGCCCGTGCACTGGCCGTTGTGGCTGCAGCTGGCGCTCGCCATTCTGGCCGCCGATCTCGGCATCACCCTGATGCACTGGCTCAGCCACCGCAGCGCCCTGCTCTGGCGCCTGCATGCGGTGCACCACAGCGTGCCGCGCCTGTATGGCTTCAATGGGCTGATGAAGCACCCGTTGCACCAGATGCTGGAGGCCGGTGCCGGCGTGTTGCCGTTGATCCTGCTCGGGCTGCCGCTGCAGGTCGCCGCCCTGCTAGCCTTCGCCATCGCCGTGCAACTGCTATTGCAGCACAGCAATGTCGACATGCGCATCGGCCCGTTGCGCCACCTGTTCGCCTGGGCGCCGCTGCACCGCTTCCACCATATCCGCTACGGGCGTGCCGGCGACGTCAACTTCGCGCTGTTCTTCAGTTTCTGGGATCGCCTGCTGGGCACCGCCTTCTATCGCGAGGACTACCGGCTTAGCGACACCGATATCGGCATCGGCGACCGCCCGGACTACCCGCGCGCCTACCTGGCACAACTGCGCGAACCCTTCCGCACACCGGCCTCTACCAGTGCCATCCCGGCGACACCGCCAGCGCTGCGTTCAATCCAGCAGCCGTAGCTGCAGATGGCGCAGGCTGCGGTCGGCGCGAATGCCGAACAGCTCGCGCACCGTGCGCGACAGGTGTGCCGAGTCGGCGAAACCGGCGGCATACGCCGCTTCGGTGAGCGTGCTGCCTTCCAGTGCCACGCCCAAGGCCAGGCGTAAACGCCGCCAGCGCACCAGGCGCCGCACGGACAGGCCAACCTGCTCGGCGAACAGACGCTCCAGCTGGCTCAGTGACAGGCACACGCGCTGCGCCAGGTCCTGGGCGCTGATACGCTCGGTGAGTTGCTCGTCTACCGTGTCCAGCGCCTGGCGCACCCGCGCATCCAGCGGCAGGCGCGGCAGCTGCCGCACACACTCGACCAGTGCAGGCAACTCGGCAGGCGCCGCGTCAGCCAGCGCCTGCAACTGCTCGATGGAGAACGCCAAAGGCTCGGCATACAACGCCAGCAACGGCTGCCCGGCCAGTTCGAAGGCATGCTCCTGCTGCGAAGGCACCAGCAACGCCCGCGCGCAATACGCCTGCCCCTCGACCAGCAGGCGCAACGGCTCGCCGGGCGCCAGCAGCAGTTGATGGGCGTAGTGCGCATGGGGCCGCGCGTTGCCACTGACACCCGCCAGCAGACAGTAGTCGGGACCAAGCCAGAGCGCGCCCTGCCAGTGCTCTTCCTTCATGGCTGCCTCGTCGAATGGAGCGGCAGAAATAGCGCAAGCGCGTGCCGTGCGCCAGCCCGGCAGTGCAGCGGATTGACCGATCGGCCAATTCGGAGTTAGTGTCGGCACATCCCTCAACGGATGCTCTCCATGAATCACTTAGCGCTCACCTGCTCCAGCCTCGCTGCCCTGCACAGCGAGCATCCGTGTGCGCCACCACCTGTCGCCCCTCCCCGCGTTCGCCGGGCCGGCACGCCACCGCCGCCACCCGCCCGCGCCTGATCGCCCACGGCTCGTCGCCGTCGGTCGATCGCTCAAACCCTATTCCGGTTTTCCGCCCCGCTCGCGCTTCTGCGCGCCTGACCGGCGGTTTTCGACAGGTGATTATTCATGCGTTTCGACAAGACCTTCTGGGGCGCCTGCGCCTCCACCACGCTGTTCGTCCTGCTCTGGAGCAGTGGCGCGATCTTCTCTCGCCTGGGCCTCGACCATGCCTCGGCCTTCGCCTTCCTGACCCTGCGCTTCATCCTCGCTCTCGGCGTTCTGCTGCTGATCGGTACCCTCGTCCGCTCCTGCCTGCCCGCTCGTGGCCAGCGTCTGCGCACGGCCGGCACCGGCCTGCTGATGATCGGCGGCTACTCGATCTGCTACCTGCTGGCGCTGGACCAAGGCATCACGCCTGGCGTGCTGGCCACCGTGCTTGGCGTGCAGCCGATCCTCACCCTGATGCTGCTGGAACGGCGCTTCGCCGCTTTGCGCCTGATCGGCCTGGGCCTGGCCCTGTTCGGCCTGGTGTTGGTGGTGTGGCAGAGCATTGGCCTGGCACGCTTCTCCGCCGCTGGCACCGGCTATGCCCTGGGCGCCCTGTTGTGCATGACCCTCGGCGCCATCGCCCAGAAGGGCCTCAGCCAGTCGCCGCTGCAGGCGCTACCGCTGCAGTACGCGGTGAGCCTGCTGGCCTGCGCGGCGCTGCTGCCGTTCCAGCGCTTTGAGTTCGAATGGTCGCTGGACTTCTTCGGCCCGCTGCTGTGGCTGGCCATCGTCATCTCGGTGGTAGCGCAGCTGCTGCTGTACCGGCTGATCCGCGCCGGCAACTTGGTCAATGTCACCAGCCTGTTCTACCTGGTGCCGGGGGTGACGGCAGCCATGGACTACCTGTTCCTCGGCAACGCCATGAGCGGACTGAGCCTGGCCGGCATGGCCGCCATCCTGCTCGGCCTGGTGCTGGTGTTCCGGCAGCCGTCGCCAACCAGTACGGAGAGATAACCCATATCAAGGCACCGATGTGCCGAATCTTGAAGGCAACAAGGCAAAGGACTGCCTGTTGCACCACCCCTGCCCAACTGCGTTTGGCATCTAATCACCTAGCCGCAATGACTACCTTTGCGAATACGCTCACCAAGCCTTGAGCGGCTCATGAGATCGTCAGATATTGATCGGTAACAAACTCTTTTCACCAAGAGCCCGAGCATTGCATAGTCATGTTCTATGGCTGGCCACCAGCCATAGCCATTTGACGTTCCATCGAAACTCATCAGCCGAAGGTCGCTTCATCCATGCATGAGCTCGAGCAACGCTTCCCCACAGTACGCTTCTACAATCCCCTGCTCACAGAAGTCCAAGAGGATGTCAGTATCGGCGCCGACAGCCGTGTCGGCTCGATGAGCCTGATTCACCGCGGTGCGCGAATCGGTCAGGGAGTCACCATCGGTTCGCACTGCAACATCTGCGATTGCCGTATCGGCGACCGGGTTTCCATCCAGACGGCTTGCCATATCACACGGGGTGTGGTGATCGAAGACGATGTCTTCATCGGTCCCCGTGTCGTCACTCTCAACGACAAGCTCACGGGCGACAGCCTCTGCTATCCACGCATATGCCGAGGCGCCAAGATCGGCGGCGGCAGCGTCATCCTGCCGGGGGTGACCATCGGGGAAAACGCGGTGGTCGGTGCCGGCAGCGTAGTCACCCGAGACGTCCCCGCGGGGGCTACGGTAGTCGGCAACCCTGCAAGGGTTCGTACCCTCCCGACGAAGGATTGAGCCATCACGACTATGGACGGCTTCATTCTCAACCTGGCCCCAACCGGCATGCTTCCCACGCGCGCCATGAGCCCTCATGTACCGTTGACGGTGGCCGAGATCATCACGGATGCCCGGCGCTGCATCGAGCTGGGGGCCAACATGTTGCACCTGCACGCTCGTGATGACAGCGGGCGGCCGAGCTATCGCAAGGAGATCTACGCGCAACTGATTGGCGGCATTCGTGAAACTCACCCCGATGTAGTGATCTGCGTATCCCTGAGCGGGCGCGATTTCAGCGAGTTCGAGCAACGCGCCGACGTGTTGAGCCTGACCGGGGATATCAAGCCGGATATGGGCAGCCTGACCCTGGCCTCGATGAACTTCAGCCGAAGTGCCAGCCTCAATAGTCCGGACATGATCCGCCGCCTGGCCGAGCGGATGGCCGAAGCCGGTATCCGGCCTGAACTGGAGGTGTTCGACTCAGGCATGCTGAACTATGCACAGCACCTGTTGGGAAAGGGCCTTATCGGCGCCCCCCTGTACTTCAACCTGCTGCTCGGCAGCATTGCCGGCGCCCAAGCCAAGCCAGCAGCCCTGGGCCTGCTGCTCAACGAGTTACCCGCGGGGTCCCTATGGTGCGGCGGCGGCGTAGGCGCCAGCCAGCTAGCCATGAATGTGCAGGGGTTGTTGTACGGCAACGGTGCGCGAGTCGGTCTGGAAGACTACCTGTGGCTGGACCAGGGCCGTACACAGCTGGCGAGCAATGCCCAGCTGGTGAGTCGCGTCGTCGACCTGGCCAAGGTCTTCGGCCTCAGCCCTGCATCCCCCAGGGCGGTACGTACCGCCCTGGGGCTGCCCACGCCGGCATGACCCGGGAGCTGCCGATTTGCGCATTCTAATTACCAACAACACTCTGGATGGCCGCGCAGGATCCGAGCTTTATGTCCGCGACCTGGCTATCGCCCTGATGAAGCGTGGGCACCAGCCCATCGCCTACAGCACCCAGCTTGGAGAGGTTGCCGAAGAGCTACGTCGCGCCACCATCCCCGTCATCAGCGATCTGCACGCCCTGAGCACCCCACCGGACATCATTCATGGTCAGCACCACCTGGATGCCGTCACCGCCATGCTGCATTTCCCGTTGGTGCCAGCACTCTATATCTGCCATGGCTGGCTGCCTTGGGAAGAACACCCTCCTGTGCTGCCCGGTATTCGCCGCTATGTGGCGGTAGATGACCTCTGCCGCGAGCGCCTGGCCACAACATCCGGCATCGATCCTGAGTCCATCGAGGTGCTGTACAACTTCGCCGACATGCAGCGTTTCCAGCTGCGAGCACCACTTCCGGCGGCACCGAGATCGGCTCTGGTGTTCAGCAACTATGCCAATGGCGAGGCGAGCATCGCTCCTATCCGCAATGCATGCCTGCGGGCAGGCATCGAACAGGTAGATATCATTGGCAGCGGCATGGGCAAGGCAGCTGCCGAACCCGCCCAGCTCCTCGGTCAATACGACCTGGTTTTCGCGAAGGCTCGGGCCGCTATCGAAGCCATGGCATCCGGTTGCGCCGTGATAGTCGCCGACCAGGTGGGCCTCGCCAGCATGGTCGATACGCAGAACGTGGCGGCACTGCGAAATCTGAACTTCGGCGTGCGCACGATGCAGCGCGAACGCCTCACCGAAGAGGCTGTCTTCCGCGAGATTCAGCGCTATGGCGCAGACGATGCCCGCCAGGTCAGCCTGTGGATTCGCCAGGAGGCTGACATGGAGCGAACCGTCGATCGCTGGCAGGACATCTACTCAGAGGTGCTGAGCGAGGCAGAGGGCATTCTCCCCCTCGAACATCTACACGCACAGCTGCGGGCCGGAGCTGACTACCTCCGCTGGCTATCCCCCATCATCAAGGGCCGCCAACACTTCGAAGTGGAAACCCGCGCCTACGTTGAACAACTGGAGGCGGCCAGACTGCAGATGGAGGAGCAGCTTACCCAGCAAGCGCAGGCACTGCAGCACCATCAGGAGACCAGTGCCAGGCAGACGCTGGCACTCCAACAACATGACGAACAATACGCCAGACAGGTTGAGGCACTTCGGAGCCACGAAGAGCGCAGCGCCAGCCAGGCGCTCATGTTGCAGCGGCATGAGGAGCAAAGCGCCGATCATGTGGCAGCACTTCAGCAATATGAAGATCAGTTGGCCGAGCAAGCGCATGCGTTCCAACGTTGCCAGGAAAAAAGTGCGCGGCAGACGTTTGCACTTCAACAGAGCGAACAGTACAGCACTCATCTGGAAGACGAACTCCGCCTGCAGACCGATAAACTTCATCAGCTGCAGGGGCAATTGGCGGCAGTGCATCGCTCCCGCTCCTGGCGCATGCTGGGTAGCTATCGGCGGTTGATGCAATGGCTGGGGCGGTCATGACCACACCATCCCCATTGAGGCTGGGCATCGTCGGCCTGGGCAAGATGGGTCAGCTGCATGCCAGCGCCTGGCAGCGAATACCGGGCGTCCAGCTGACAGCGATGGTCGATCTCGACCCGCACAAGGCAACCCTCGCCCAGCGCCAGAGTCTGGCGTTCTTCGAGCAAAGCCAGGCGTTAGCCGGCAAAGTGGATATAGCGGTGATCGCCACTCCCAGCGATGCTCACCTGGCTACGGCGCTCCCGCTACTCGCGGCGGGAGTGCATTGTCTGGTGGAAAAGCCCCTGGCATTGGATTTAGCCAGTTGCAACGCCTTGGTGTCCTGCGCTCAACAGCACAATGCGCTACTCGCCGTGGGCCAGAGCGAGCGCTTCAATCCGGCCATTCGCAAAGTACGCTCCGAGCTGGCCAGGCAGCCACGTGGCCGGGCGGAAGTGGTTCGAATGGTATCCCGGACGATGCCGGGGCCTTTCGATGCCGATGTGGTGCAGGACCTGATGGTGCATGATCTCGACTGGCTGATCGATGTCCTTGGAAAACCGCACCGGCAGATTCGCATCCTCGAACAACGCATGCAGGCTGACCAGCTCTGCCATGTGCACTGCGAACTGACCTTCCCGGGAGACCGGCGGGTGCAACTCACAGCGAGCCGTGAATCGGCGTATCAGCGTCGCCAGGTCATTCTTCACGACGAACATCGAGGTGAAGTGCACACGGTCGACCTGAACGCGGCTGTTGCACCGGGTCAACCAGATGCGCTCACCCGCCAGGCCCATGATTTTGTCCAGGCCCTGCTCGGCAAGGCATCTACCATAGCTCTCGGGCACTCCGCCCTCGACGTGATGAGCTTGAGCGAAAACATCCGTCAACAGTGCATGGCGGTCGATACTCTCATCTACTGAATTTGTGGGGCGCCAATGACTACCACGGTCCCTTTCGTCGATCTGGTTGCGGACTGGCAACCACTAAAAGACGAGGTGTTATCTCGGATCCATCGCCTGTTTGAGCATGGCCAGTTCGTCATGGGGCCAGAAGTCAGAGACCTTGAGCAACGCCTGGCAAGCGACCTGGAAGTCAGTCATGCGCTGACGTGCAGCTCAGGCACGATGGCATTGCAGCTGGCACTCATGGCTCTTGAAATCGGGCCGGGAGATGAAGTCATCGTGCCGGCGTTCACCTTCGCAGCGCCACTGGAAGCCGTATTGCTTCAAGGTGCCACCCCGGTTCTGGCAGATATTCGGACCGATACCCTGAACATTGATGTCGAGTCCTGCGCCAAACTCATCAGCGCCCGTACTCGAGCAATCATCGCCGTGTCGCTTTTTGGCCAGCCGGCCGACTTCTATGCCCTCAATCAACTGGCCCAGGACCGAGGCCTTCGAGTCATAGAGGACGCCGCGCAAAGCTATGGCGCCAGCCTGGGCGAACGGCGAAGCGGCAATCTGGCCGACATCGGCTGCACCAGTTTCTTCCCGACAAAACCCCTGGGTGGCATGGGTGAAGGCGGAGCAGTGTTCACCAACGATCCGGAGCTGGCCCGACGCATCCACGAAGTCCGTGACCATGGGCAATCCAGCAAGTACCAGCACACCTCGCTCGGCACCAACGGACGCCTCGACTCACTGTCCAGCTGCGCCCTGCTGGCGGCGTTGAATCACCTACCGAAACAGATCGCACTCCGCCAGGAGCTGGCCCAACGCTACGACGCAGGCCTGGCACCAGCCATCGCCGCCGGCCACCTGAAACTGCCAAGGCAAATGACCGAGGCCAGATCGGCCTACGCGCAGTACCCCGTGCTGCTGGATGATCGCGAGCGCCTCGCCGATAACTTGCGCGAAGCCGGTGTTCACGTCGCCGTCCACTACCCAACGCCCCTGCACCTTCAGCCGGCCTTCACCCAGCGCTGCCGATATGGCGCACTGGACAATGCCGAGAGCACTGCACAACGCATTCTCTGCCTGCCGATATACCCCAGCCTCGACAACGAGAAGCAGGCATGGGTCATCAGTCAGATCCTGGCCAGCCTCGCCTGGCGACCATGAACGACATGACGCTTCCTTCGCCGCCACTGCCGATGATCGTCGGCGTGCCACGTTCGGGCACCACGCTACTGAGACTGATGCTGGACGCCCACCCACAACTGGCGATCCCGCCCGAGACCGGCTTCCTGCTTGCAGCACCGCATCCAAACCCACAGGCCACACCGCGCGAACTGGCAGGCCACTTGCTGAAACACCCTGTCGACGCCCCTGCCTGGGCGGACTTCGGTGTGGATGCTGGTCACTTCCTCGCAGCGGCCAGCCACCTTCCCCAGCAGGCGGGACTGGCCGAGGTGCTTCGCCTGTTCTACCGGCTCTATGCCGAACGCCATAACAAACCCCGTTACGGTGACAAGACGCCCCTGTACGTGGAGCACATTCATCGAGTTGCCCAGCACCTTCCGGAAGCCCGTTTCATTCATATTCTGCGTGATGGTCGCGACGTAGCCCTATCCTGGCGAAAGGTCTGGTTTGCACCGTCCCAAGACCTGCCGGAACTGGTCCGACGCTGGGCCCATATGATCCACGCCGCCCGTCAACAGGCTCGGGGACTGCACTATCTGGAAGTCCACTATGACCAGCTTCTACGTACCCCCGAGCGGCAGCTGCGACGTATCTGCGACTTCATCGAGCTCGATTTCAACCCATGCATGCTCGACTTCCATCGCCATGCTCCGGAACGGCTTGCCGAACACCGGGCCCGCTATCACGCCGACGGGCACCTGTTGGTCAGTCAGGAACAGAGACTGCAACAGCAACGGCTAACCATGCAGCCTCTGGATGAAAGCCGTTTGGCAGTCTGGCGCGAGCTCATGAGCCCTGCCGAACAGACCGCCTGTGAGAGGGCTGCAGCTGGTCTGCTCCGAGAGTTCTCAGATCTCGATGACTGATACGCGCATCGGTGCCATCCCGACCAAGCCTCTGCACGTCGCCGGCACAGCAGGATGCCTGGTGAACAGGCTACCCGGCCCGGTAGGTAGGCACATCGCCAGGAGTTACCCCTCGGTGCGACTGCCCTGGTCCCTGTCACGCTCGTAACGTCTGGCAAGTGAAAACGTTGGCAGCCAGGCCTCGCGGCGTATGGTCCAGCTTTCGTAGGTCGGTTTCAGCTGGTCGGGTGCGTCAAGGGAACCCAGGTTCACTTCGACTTCGTCGGCCGTACACGCGAATACGGACGAGCCGCAACGGGGGCAGAAATGCCGCCCGGCGTAGTCGCGAGTTTCACCTTCGACCACCACCGCCTCCTGGGGAAAAATCGCGGAGGCGTGAAACAGAGCACCGTGGTGCTTGCGGCAGTCGAGGCAGTGGCAGACGCCAACCCGGTACGGCAAGCCGGAGGCCACGAGACGAACGCTGCCGCACAGGCAGCCTCCAGTGAATCGCTGCATATAGCCTCTCCTGGGTCAGCCGTACAGGATGCGCTCGGCGAGCGCATCGGCGACCCTTGCGGGTGAGCGTTTCTCGGCCTGAGCATGGCCATAGACCTCAGTCAGCCTTCGGCCGATACGCGCCAGGTGGGCGGTGATGGCCGGAAGGGATTCGTCACGATGCCTGAGTGCCACGTAGATCAGCCCGCCGGAATTGATCACATAGTCCGGGGCGTAGAGGATGCCGCGCGTTTCCAATACATCGGCGATGTCAGCATGAGCCAATTGATTGTTCGCCGCACCGGCCACCGCTGCGCAATGTAGCTGCCCGACCGTCTGCGCATTGAGCACACCGCCAAGGCCGCAGGGCGCAAAGATGTCGCAGGGAGTGGAAAATAGCCCTTCGCTGCTCACCGGTCTGGCCCCGAGCTGCTCCACCGCCAATTGCACCCGCCCCGGATCATGATCGCTGACGAACAGCTCAACGCCGGCGGCAGCCAGTTGCTCGGCCAGCGCATAGCCAACATTGCCCAGCCCCTGCACCGCCACGCGAAGGCCATGCAGATCGTCGCTGCCGAGCCGCGCCAGGGCGGTGGCACGAATACCGGAGTACACGCCCATGGCCGTGTGTGGTGATGGATCACCGGCGCACGTGGTGCTGGTAACGTGACGAGTCTGCTGAGCGATGCAGTCCATGTCGGCGCTGGAGGTGCCGCTGTCCACCGCAGTGATGTAGCAACCGTTCAGCGATTCGATCATGCGACCGAAGGCTTCAAACAACTCGCCGCGGTTGTCGAGATGCGGCGGGCGGATGATCACCGCCTTGCCACCGCCCTGGTCGAGCCCGGCCAGCGCGGCCTTGTAGCTCATGCCCTGGGCCAGGCGGATGGCATCGCGGATCGCACTGTCTTCGTCAGGGTACGGTAGGTAGCGACACCCCCCCAGGGCTGTGCCCAGGCGGGTGTTGTGGATGGCGATGATGGCCCTGAGGCCGGTGGCAGGATCATGGGCAAGATGCAGCGCTTCGAGCCTGGCGCTTTCCATCACGGAGAACATGTCGGACGTCCTCGCTGGCTTTACAGGCCAGTATAGGTTGCCCTTCGGGCCAAGCTGGGTTGACTGGATATAAGGCTGTTCAGGCTGATAACCGTGGCTCACAGATTTATGAACCCTCTGGAAGGCCCGAATCAGTGGTGGAAAATGCTTTGCAGCTTTTCCGCCTATACGGGCCTACGACTCGAAGGGTGGATAACGCTTTGCTTATCCACCATTGGCCCTCAGCACCCGTGCACCTCCCACCAGGTGCAGAACTCCTCTAGTGCGGTCCAGATCGGCACCTGGGGCTCATAGTCCAGGTAGTGACGAGCGCGGCTGATGTCGAGGGAGAAGTCACGCCCCATCACCGCCACGCCAAGTCGGAACAGCGCCGGCTCGGGCCGGCCCGGCAGCAGTTTGCAGACGTTCTCATTGAGGGTCGCCGCGGCGTAGGCAAGGCCGAACGGCATGTGCCTGGTCACCGGCGGCAGATCGAACTGGCGCAGTACGAAATTGACCACGTCCCACAGCGGCACAGGCGCACCATTGCTGATGTTGTACACCTTGCCTAGCGCCGGGCCGGCGGCCAGTAGGCTGCTGAACAAGGCGTCGTTGAGGTTCTGCATACTGGTGAAGTCGACCTTGTTCAGGCCGTTGCCGATCACCATCAGTCGCCCCTTGCGGTGCATCTCGATCAGACGCGGAAAGATGCTGGTGTCGCCGGCGCCGGTGACGAAGCGCGGGCGCAGGGCGATCACTTCCAGGCCGAACTCCTCGGCCTCGAACACCTTCTGTTCGGCCAGGTACTTGGTGGCGCCGTAGTGGTCGACGAACGTCTTCGGGATCTGTTCCTCCTTCAGCCCGACATGCGCCTTGCCATCGAAGTACACCGACGGCGACGACAGGTGCACCAGGCGGCGCACCTTCTGCCCCAGGCAGCCCTCGATGACGTTCTGCGTCAACACCACGTTGCCCTGGTGGAAATGCTCGCGGGTGCCCCAGGTACCAACCGAGCCGGCGCAGTGCACCACCATCTCCACGTCACGGCAGAGCTTGTGCGCCAGGTCAGGGTCGGACAGGTCGCCCTGGACGAACTCCGCGCCCCGCTTGGTCAGGTGCGCCACCGCCTCCGGACGGCGTCCGTTGATCCGCACGGCCAACCCCTGCTCCAGCGCAAAACGGGCAAAGCGTCCGCCGATGAAACCACTCGCCCCCGTTACCAAAATCTTCATTGCACGCCCCCGCTTATTGTTATGCACCGACTCTAGCAGCCGAACCCCAAGCCTGGGTGTTGCCCTCGCGGCCATAACAGCGACCTTGCAGCCCCCGCGCAGCCACTATCTCACCAACCAGTCGCCTACGCCGCGCTCCAGATGACGAGTGAGCTGGCCAAGCAGCTCGCCGCCGTTGCGCCAGTGATGCCAGTAAAGCGGTACGTCCAGCGGCCGTTCCGGCAGCAGCTCGACCAGCTCACCACTGGCCAACTGCTGACGTACCTGCAGCTCCGGCACCAGCCCCCATCCCAGCCCGGCACCCGCCAACCGAATGAAGCCCTCCGACGAGGGGCACAGGTGATAGCTGAATGTTCCATTCAACCCCAGGCTGGCCATGTAGCGATGCTGCAGCAGATCATCCGGGCCGAACACGATAGCCGGCGCGCGCGCCATGCTCTCGGCAGTGACCCCCGCGGAGAAGTACCGCTCAATAAAGGAGGGACAGGCCAGCGCGCGATAGCGCATGGCGCCCAGCGGCAGAGCACGGGCGCCAGCCACCGGGCGTTCGGCGCCGCATATGCAGGCGGCCACCTCGCCCGCACGCATGCGCTTGAGACCGACATCCTGGTCCTCCACCACATGGTCCAACAGCAGGCGGTGCTCGGCAACGAAGGCTCCCATCAGCGGCGCCCACCAGGTCGCCAGGCTATCGGCATTCAACGCGATGCGCAGCCGCTCGGCCGGCTGGTCCCCCGCCAGGGCCGGCACCTGGCCTTGAAGGTCGCGCTCGAGCAGGCGCACCTGCTGCACATGGTTGAGCAGGCGTCGACCCACCTCTGTCGGCCCCGGCGGCGTGGCACGCAGCAGCACCGGTTGGCCGACGCGAGCCTCGAGCAGCTTGATCCGCTGCGATACCGCCGACTGCGACAAACCCAGAAGTTGCGCGGCGCGTTCAAACCCCCCTTGTTCCACTACTGCGGCGAGGGCAGCGAGCAGCTTGTAGTCGAACATAAATTTTCCTAATGAGAGATCAGCATGATTTGTTTTTCTTATACCGCCGTTCTGCCCAGACTGGCCAGCATCGCAACCACCACAAGGACGCCGCCATGACCGGGGAAACCTCACTTGCCAAACTGCTCACCAGCATGGCACCACGCCTGAACCCAGGCGAATACGTGTTCTGCACGCTCGCCAGGCCTGGCGCAGAGCACACTGCCAACGCTCTCGGCAGCTTCCGCGAGGCGGAAGGCACCACCCTGATCCTGCCGCGTGACGAGGCCGAGCGACTGGAACTGGGCTTCGACTATGTAGCCGCCTGGATCACCCTGGAAGTGCACTCATCCCTGGCCGCCGTCGGCCTGACCGCAGCCTTCGCCAGTGCACTGGCCAAGGCTGGCATCAGCTGCAATGTGATCGCGGGCTACCACCACGACCACCTGTTCGTGGCCCGGGACGATGCCAAGCATGCGCTGGCGGTATTACGTGCGCTGGCGGAGGAGAGCCGCTGACATGTGGCAGAGCTACGTGAACGGTCTACTGGTTGCCGCTGGACTGATCATCGCCATCGGCGCGCAGAACGCCTTCGTCCTGGCCCAGAGCCTGCGCCGCGAGCACCATCTGCCTGTCGCAGCACTTTGTGTGCTCTGCGATGCCCTGCTGGTCACTGCCGGAGTATTTGGCCTGGCCACGGTGCTGGCACAGAGTCCGATGCTGCTCGCAGTCGCACGTTGGGGTGGCGCCGCCTTCCTGCTGTGGCTGGGCGTCCAGGCCCTGCGGCGCGCATTCAATCCACAGGCACTGCAGCAGGAGGACAGCGGACCACGTTCGCGCCGTACCGTGCTACTGGCCGCCCTGGCGGTGACCCTGCTCAACCCGCACGTTTACCTGGATACCGTCCTGTTGATCGGCTCTCTGGGTGCCCAGCAACCGGTGCCCGGCGCCTATGCATTGGGAGCGGCCAGCGCCTCGTTGATCTGGTTCTTCACTCTGGCCCTGGGGGCAGCCTGGTTAGCCCCCTGGCTAGCACGTCCAGCTACCTGGCGTCTGCTCGATCTGATGGTGGCGGCCATGATGTTCGCCGTGGCCTGGCAACTGGTATTCCACGCACCCGGAGCATGACCGATACCGCGCAGTGGCGTTATGCTGCGGCGCTTGGTCCGGTCGATGGAGCAGTGCTTGGATACGACAGTGTTTGCCGTGGTAGTAGCTGCCGCGGCGCTGCATGCGGGCTGGAACGCCCTGCTGAAGATCGGACTGGATCGTTACCTCACCGCCTCCCTGATCCAGATCGGCGCTGGCTGCATCGCAGTACTGGCTCTGCCCTTCTTCGAGCTCCCGCGTGCAGGTGCCTGGCCCTATATCGCCCTCTCCGCCCTGCTGCATATCGGTTACAACCTGTTCCTCTCCCGCGCCTACCAGCATGGCGATCTGTCCCAGGTCTACCCCATCGCTCGCGGCAGCTCGCCGTTGCTGGTCGCCCTGCTGGCCTTGCTCGCAGGTGACACTCTGCACCTGGGTCAATGGGCGGGGCTTCTGGTACTCGTCGCCGGCATCTGGCTGATGGCCTGGCGAGGCGGCCATGCAGGCGGAGTACCCAATGGTTCGTTGCTGTTCAATGCCCTGGCCACGTCGGCCTGCATCGCCGGGTACACCCTTTCCGACGCGCTTGGCGCGCGCACCAATGGCGATGCCATCGCCTATGCGCTGTGGCTGTTCGTGGTCAACGGCCTGGTGGCAACCACGGTCATCACCCTACGTCGCGGCCCGCGCATCTTTCTGCAGCTGGGGCCGCACTGGCGTGGCGGCCTGGGTGGTGGTGCCATGTCCATGGTCGCCTACAGCCTGGTGATCTGGGCCACCACCCAGGCGCCCGTCGCCATGGTTTCGGCATTGCGCGAGACCAGCGTGCTGTTCGCCCTGCTGATCGGCTGGCTGTTCCTCAAGGAGTCGATGCCTGCGCTACGCCTGCTCGCCTGCGCAGTGATCGCTGCCGGCGTGGTGCTGATGAAACTGGCCTGATTGTCCGCACTTCCACTGCCAATCCCGGTCCCAACAGGAAGCCGGCAAAGCCCCTTGGCATCGGCTTTCCCACACAGTTGCTGCGTGGATAAGGCCAGGGGCCGGTGCTATGATCCCGGCCTCGCGGCACATTAAAGAGTACAAACTCGTCGCCGCCCGTATTCAGGCCGCCCCGTGAACGGCCACGTGCCTAGTGCACATATCCGACCGATGATGAAGGAGATAAACCATGGCTTTCGAATTGCCGCCGCTGCCGTATGAGAAAAACGCCCTCGAGCCGCACCTGTCCGCCGAGACCCTGGAATACCACCACGGCAAGCACCACAACACCTACGTGGTGAACCTGAACAACCTGGTTCCAGGTACCGAGTTCGAAGGCAAGAGCCTGGAGGAAATCATCAAGTCTTCCTCCGGTGGCGTGTTCAACAACGCCGCGCAGATCTGGAACCACACCTTCTACTGGAACTGCCTCTCCCCGAACGGCGGTGGTCAGCCAACTGGCGCCCTGGCCGATGCCATCAACGCCACCTTCGGGTCCTTCGACAAGTTCAAGGAAGAGTTCAGCAAGGTTTCCATCGGTACCTTCGGCTCCGGCTGGGGCTGGCTGGTGAAAAAGGCCGACGGCTCCCTGGCCCTGGCCAGCACCATCGGCGCCGGCTGCCCGCTGACCAGCGGCGACACCCCGCTGCTGACCTGCGACGTGTGGGAGCACGCCTACTACATCGACTACCGCAACCTGCGTCCGAAGTACGTCGAGGCGTTCTGGAACCTGGTGAACTGGGACTTCGTGGCGAAGAACTTCGCTGCCTGAGCCCACGCTCCGTGTTCATGAAAAAGCCCGGCCTTCAAGCCGGGCTTTTTCGTTTGGAGCGTCTTCGACGCACATCCCGGTTCCACTCCGAGGCGAGGCAGCACAAACAACCCCAAAAAATATGGGCGAATGACGTAATGGCCCTTTGACGGCTCACTCGCATTTGCCAATACTCACAACGGTCATTAGCCTCCGGCGGCGAACAAGGAATACGCATTTGAAGCTGGAACTGAAAAACAGCCTGTCGCTGAAACTGCTGCGTGTTGTCCTGTTGTCGGCATTGGTGGTCGGCGTAGTGCTGAGCTGCGGGCAGATCGTCTTCGACATCTACAAGACCCGCCAGGCAGTGGCCAGTGACGCCCAGCGCATTCTTGGCATGTTCCGTGATCCTTCTACCCAGGCCGTCTACAGCCTTGATCGGGAGATGGGCATGCAGGTCATCGAAGGCCTGTTCCAGCACGAAGCGGTGCGCTATGCAGCCATTGGGCATCCGAACGAACCGATGCTCGCCGAACGCTCGCGCGAGCTGACCCCCTCATCCAGCCGGTGGATCACCGATCCTATTCTGGGCCAGGAACAGACCTTCACCACGCAACTGGTAGGCAGGAGCCCTTACGCCGAGTACTACGGTGACCTCACCATCACCCTGGACACCGCCACCTACGGCGAGAATTTCATCACCAGCTCGGTCATCATCTTCGTCTTCGGTGTGCTCCGCGCCCTGGCCATGGCGCTGGTGCTGTACATGGTCTACCACTGGCTGTTGACCAAGCCGCTGTCGAAGATCATCGAGTACCTCACCAGCATCAATCCCGATCGCCCGAGCGAGCACAAGCTGCCCATGCTGCGCGGCAACGAAAAGAACGAACTGGGCCTGTGGATCAATACAGCCAATCAGTTGCTGGAATCCATCGAGCGCAATACCCACCTGCGGCGCGAGGCGGAAAACAGCCTGCTACGCATGTCGCAGTACGACTTCCTCACCGGCCTGCCCAATCGCCAGCAGTTACAGCAGCAGCTCGACCAGATTCTCGACGACGCCGGGCGACTGCAGCGCCGTGTGGCGGTGCTCTGTGTCGGCCTTGACGATTTCAAGGGCATCAACGAACAGTTCAGCTACCAGACGGGCGACCAACTGCTGCTCGCCCTTTCAGATCGCCTGCGTAGCCATAGCGGCCGCCTGGGCGCCCTGGCACGGCTTGGGGGCGATCAGTTCGCCCTGGTCCAGGCCGACATCGAGCAGCCCTACGAAGCCGCAGAACTGGCCCAGAGCATTCTCGACAACCTGGAAACGCCCTTCACCCTGGAGCAGCAGGAAGTACGCCTGCGCGCCACCATCGGCATCACCCTGTTCCCGGAAGATGGTGACAGCACCGAGAAGCTGCTGCAGAAAGCCGAGCAGACCATGACCCTGGCCAAGAGCCGCTCGCGCAACCGCTACCAGTTCTACATTGCCAGCGTCGACAGCGAAATGCGTCGTCGCCGCGAGCTGGAGAAGGAGCTGCGCGAAGCACTCAATCGCAACGAGATGCACCTGGTGTTCCAACCCCAGGTCGACTACCGCAACCATAAGGTGGTCGGCGTGGAGGCGCTGCTGCGCTGGCAGCATCCGCAACACGGCTTCGTGCCGCCGGACCTGTTCATCCCGCTGGCAGAACAGAACGGCACCATCATCGCCATCGGCGAATGGGTACTCGACCAGGCCTGCCGCCAGCTACGCGAGTGGCATGACCAGGGCTTCAGTGAACTGCGCATGGCGGTCAACCTGTCCACCGTGCAGCTGCACCACGCCGAGCTGCCGCGCATGGTCAGCAACCTCCTGCAGGTCTACCGCCTGCCGCCGCGCAGCCTGGAACTTGAAGTCACCGAAACCGGCCTAATGGAAGACATCAGCACGGCCGCCCAGCACCTGCTCAGCCTGCGTCGTGCCGGCGCACTGATTGCCATCGACGACTTCGGTACCGGCTACTCCTCGCTCAGTTACCTGAAGAGCCTGCCACTGGACAAGATGAAGATCGACAAGAGCTTCGTGCAGGATCTGCTCGACGACGAGGATGATGCCACCATCGTTCGTGCCATCATCCAGCTCGGCAAAAGCCTGGGGATGCAGGTCATCGCCGAAGGCGTGGAGACTGCCGAACAGGAGGCCTACATCATCACTCAGGGATGCAACGAAGGTCAGGGCTACCTGTACAGCAAACCCTTACCGGCGCGTGAACTCACCCTGTATCTCAAGCAGGCGCGCCGCCTGAGCAATGCGAGCAATCCGGCAACTCTCTGAACCAGGCCGGCAATAGCACGCGCCGGCCTAACCGCTGCCACCACGCATGTACCAGCGCCTGCGCGTACCTTCCCGTGGGCGTCGAACCCCTGCGACGACATGACGGGTTCCAGATAACCATCTCAGGCATCGGCCACCGCGACAATCTGCTCCTGCGGCAAACGCTAATTCCTCTTATTTGAACTCCATTAGCCTGCTAAGATTGCCCGCCTGACCAGCTGTCCAGGTTCTCTAGATGCTCTCCTCGCCGCGCCTCTGCCTTCTTTCGCTGACCCTCGCCCTGGCAGCCTGCGAGCGCTCTCCAGCACCGGCCGAGCCCGGCGAGGCATTGTCCGGCGGAGCAGCCACAGTGCATCAGATAGGCCAGAACGCATTCTCCATGCCATCGGCCAACCTGGCCCCCTCCAGACGGCTGGACTTCTCGGTGGGCAACAGCTTCTTCCGCAACCCCTGGGTGATCCCACCATCGGCTACCACCGCCCGGGATGGTCTGGGTCCGCTGTTCAATACCAACGCCTGCCAGAACTGCCATATCAAGGATGGGCGCGGGCACCCGCCGGAGCCCAAAGACAACAATGCGGTCTCCATGCTGGTCCGGCTGTCCATTGCCGAAGATGGCTCCCTCCCCCACAAGGAGCTGCGCCAGCGTCTTGGCGTGGTACCCGAGCCAGTGTATGGCGGGCAGCTGCAGGACATGAGCATTCCAGGCATCGAGCCCGAGGCCAAGGTACGGGTCGAGTACGACACCCACTCGCTGAGACTGGCGGATGGAACACAGGTAGAACTGCGCAAGCCTCGCCTGCTCATCACCAATCTGGGATACGGCGAGATGCACTCCGACACGCTGTTCTCCGCGAGAATTGCGCCACCGATGATCGGTCTGGGCCTTCTGGAAGCGATCCCCGAAGCAGACATCCTTGCCGCCGCCGACCCCGATGACCGAGATGGTGACGGTATCCGTGGTGTGCCTAACCAGGTCTGGGACGATGCCCTGGGCAAGACCGTGCTGGGCCGCTTCGGCTGGAAAGCGGGCCAACCCAATCTGAATCAGCAGAACGTCCACGCCTTCTCCAGCGACATGGGGCTTACCACCAACCTGCTCCCGCACGACGATTGCACCGAAGCCCAAGCGACCTGTCGCTCCATGCCCAACGGTGGTGAGCCGGAGGTGAGCGACAACATTCTCGGCACCGTACTGTTCTACGTCCGTAACCTGGCGGTCCCCAGCCGGCGCAATGTTGACGATCTTGAGGTGCGCCGCGGCAAACAGCTGTTCATCGACGCCGGCTGCGCCAAGTGTCACACGCCCAGCCATGTCACCGCTGCCGATGCGGCAGAGCCTGAACTGGCCAATCAGACCATTCGACCCTATACCGATATGCTGCTGCACGACATGGGCGAGGGCCTGGCCGATGGCCGCCCCGAGTTCCAGGCCAGCGGCAGCCAATGGCGAACCGCACCGCTGTGGGGAATAGGCCTGACCGAGACGGTCAACGGCCATACCCAGTTCCTCCACGATGGCCGCGCGCGCAACCTGTTGGAAGCCATTCTCTGGCACGGTGGCGAAGCGGAAAGCGCCAAGCAGGCCGTCGTCAAACTCGATGCCAGTGAGCGCGGCGCGCTGCTGACTTTCCTGAACTCACTCTGAGGAGCCCTGCATGTTCCGACCCAAACTCCTGTTCACCAGCCTCGCCGCCCTCGCTCTGGGCGCCTGTGCCCCACAGGACCCGCAGGCCCAGGTCACCGCCGCCCTGACCGAACAGGTGATCCTCCCGACCTACAACCGCTGGGTCGAGGCCGACCGCGCGCTGGCCAAGAGTGCCATCGCCTACTGCTCCGGGCAGATTCAACTACAGCAGGCGCATGCCGACTTCTTCGCCGCGCAGAAGGCCTGGGCCGAGCTTCAGCCGCTGCTCGTCGGCCCCCTGGCCGAGGGCAACCAGGCCTGGCGCGTGCAGTTCTGGCCGGACAAGAAGAACTTGGTGCAGCGTCAGGTCGAACAACTGATCAAGGCCAACCCTGGCATCGACGCCGCCGGCCTGGAGAAGGCCAGCGTCGTGGTGCAGGGCCTGACCGCCTACGAGTACATCCTCTTCGACCCGCAGATCGACCAGACCGATGCCGCCACGCGTGAACGCTACTGCCCGCTGCTGGAAGCTATCGGCGCGCGCCAGCAGCATCTGGCCGAAGCCATACTCGCCGACTGGCAAGCCAAGGACGGCATGGCCGAGCAGTTGAGCAAGTTCCCCAACAACCGCTACGCGGAATCCAAGGAAGCCATCGCCGAGCTGCTGCGCGTGCAGATCACCGCCATCGACACGCTGAAGAAGAAGCTCGGCGCGCCACTCGGTCGCCAGTCCAAGGGCATTCCCCAGCCGTACCAGGCCGAGGCCTGGCGCAGCGCCACTTCGTTGTCCAACGTCGGAGCCGTGCTGGCGAGTGCCGAATCGCTGTGGCATGGCAAAGACGGCAAGGGCCTGCGCGATCTGCTCGGCAGCGAGCACAAGGAGCTCGGCGAGCGCGTCGATGCCGCCTACACAGAGGCCATCAAGAAGCTTGAGGCCTTGGAGCCGCCGCTGGTCGAACTGCTCTCCACCAAGGACGGTGTAACCCAAGCCAACGATTTCTATGACAGCCTCAACCGCCTGCATCGCCTGCAGGAGTCCGAGCTGGCCAAGGCGCTGAACGTCCAGCTCGGCTTCAACGCCAACGATGGTGACTAGCATGCTGCGCCGCCATGTCCTGGCGCTCGGCAGCACGCTGCTCGGCGCCCTCGCCCTGGGTGGCTGGAGTCTCAGCCGACGCAGCGGCACGCCGCTGTTGCTGTCGGCGCGTGACGATGACAACGGCCGCCACTATGCGGTGGCCTACCGCCTGGATGGCGAGCAGGTATTCGCCACCCAGGTCGCCCAGCGATGCCACGACATCATCGAACACCCCAGCCTGCCGCTGGCGTTCTACGTGGCACGCCGCCCCGGCACCGAGAGCTACCTGATCGACCTGCGCGACGGCCGCCTGCTGCAGACCGTGACCTCGCAGACCGACCGCCACTTCTATGGCCACGCCGCGATCCACAAGGATGGCGAGTGGCTCTACGCCACCGAGAACGACACCACCGACCCTGGCCGCGGCGTGCTCGGTGTGTATCGCTTCGACAACGAGCGGCTGATCCGCGAGGGCGAGATGTCGACCCATGGCCTGGGCCCGCACCAGGTCAGCTGGATGCCCGATGGCGAAACCCTGATCGTCGCCAACGGCGGTATCCGCACCGAGGCCGAGAGCCGTGTCGAGATGAACCTCGACGCCATGGAGCCGAGCCTGGTGCTGATGCGCCGCGACGGCACGCTGCTGTCCAAAGAAACCCTGCCGCAGCAGATGAACAGCGTGCGCCACCTGGCTGTCGCCGCCGACGGCACCATCGTCGCCGGCCAGCAGTACATGGGCGATGCCCACGAGCGCTCCGACCTGCTGGCGATCAAGCGTCCCGGCCAGGCCTTCATACCCTTCCCGCTCGGCGAAGCGCAATGGGCGGCGATGAACCAGTACACCGCCAGCGTCGCCATCCATGACGAGCTGCGCCTGGTGGCCCTGACCGCGCCGCGCGGCAATCGCTTCTTCATCTGGGATCTGGACAGCGGCGCCGTGCGCCTCGACGCGCCCCTGCCCGACTGCGCCGGGGTTGGCGCGATCAAGGAAGGTTTCGTTGTCACCTCCGGCCAGGGCCGCTGCCGCCGCTACGACTGCCGCGGCGAAGAGATCGCCATGCAGCCCCTGCAACTGCCCGCCGCCTTCTGGGACAACCACCTGCACCTTGCCTGAGACACGCTTCAGAGCGGGGAAGCCGGCACTGAAACGCAACTGAAACAAAATCGTCATCTAAAACAAGCAAACTGCCAAAGCTCCTGTGCCTTCCGTCAGCCACTGGCGGCATTCGTGGCCAGGAGCGAAACGACGGCTAAAGGCCATCCCGCCTAGGCCGACCTATACTCCACAGCACGTCGCACAGCGAAGCCCTGGCAGGCCTGTGCTCCGGCCTTGTGGCCGGACGATAGGGATATCCGTGGTCCGGCGCCCAGGCGGGCTCCGAGGATTCTTTACCCTCAAGAGGCGTACCTCCATGTCCCTACAGAAGTCCCTGCGCGCGCAGATCCTCGCGCTGCTTGGCGGCAGCCTGGCGCTGATACTGATCACCGCGCTCGCCTGCTTCAGCTTCCTCTCCAACGGCATGCAGGCCTATCGCGGACTGCTTGACGGTCCATTGCAGGCGGCCCGCCTGATCGATTCGGCCAACGTCGAATTCAAGATTCAGGTACAGGAGTGGAAGAACGTCCTGCTACGCGGCCAGGATAGCGAAAACCTGAACAAGTTCTGGGGCCAGTTCGAAACCCAGGAGCGCAAGGTGCAGGACATTCTCGGTGAACTGTCTCGCCTGGCCGACGACGCATCGCTGAAGAGCCAGGTGGACCGCCTGCGCAGCGAACATCAGACCCTCGGCGCCAACTACCGCAAGGGCCGCGACGCCTTTGTCGCCGCCGGTGCCGATGCCCAGGCCGGCGACCTAGCGGTCAAAGGCATCGACCGTGCCGCCAGCGAGCAGATGACTGCACTGGTCAACCAACTGCGCGAACAGAGCCTGAAGCAGGCCGAGCTGATCAATACCGACGCCGACCGCACCATCACTCTCGGCACCCTGATCATGCTGGCAGCCAGCGTGGTGATCGCCCTGTTCAGCCTATGGTTGGTCAATCGACACCTGATCATCCCGATCCGCCACTTGATCAGCCACGTCGACCAGCTCAGCCACGGCCGCTTCAGCCAGCGTGTCGAGGTCGTCCGCAAAGACGAGCTGGGCATGCTGGCCCGTGCGGCCAATACCCTGCGCGACTTCCTCGCCAGCACCACCGACAGCCTGCGCCTGAGCAGCAGCAACCTGGACAGCGCCAGCGGTGAGCTTAACCACATCGCCAACCGCATGACGCTGGGCATCAACGAGCAATTCGAACGCACCGACCAGGTCGCCACCGCCATGCATGAGATGTCAGCCACCGCCCAGGAAGTGGCCCGCCACGCCGCCGAGGCCGCGCACGCGGCCGACGATGCCGACGACTCGGCCCGCCAGGGCGGCCGGGTAATGGAGTCGACCATCCAGACCATCACCGGCATGCGCGGCGAAATCGCCAATACCGCCGAAGTGATCCGCCGCCTGGAGGCCGACAGCGGGCGCATCGGCAAGGTGCTGGAAGTGATCCGAGGCATCGCCGAGCAGACCAACCTCCTCGCCCTCAACGCAGCCATTGAGGCGGCTCGGGCCGGTGAGCAGGGCCGCGGCTTCGCCGTGGTCGCCGACGAGGTGCGTACCCTGGCCCAGCGCACGGCCGAGTCCACCGCGGAGATCAACCAGATCATCGACACGGTACAGACCGGCGCTCTCAACGCCGTACGCGCCATCGAGAGCGGGCAGAGCCGCAGCGAGGAAGGCGTGACCCAGGTGACCGAGGCCGGCGCCATGCTGGAACGCATCACCAGTGCGGTGGAAGCCATCCGTGACATGAACCGGCAGATCGCCACTGCCGCCGAGGAACAGACCTCGGTGGCCGAGGATATCTCGCGCAACCTCACCGAAATCACCGCCATCGCCAGCTCCAACCAGGAGAACGTCGAGCGCACCCAGGCCGCCAGTCAAAACCTGCACAGCCTGTCTGGAGAGCTCGGCCAGGTGACCCAGCGACTGGGTTCCTGACGCCCCTCGGATCGGTACAGGGACGTCCCGTTTCCACCCGCATCTGTGCGGTTTTCGCGACAGTGCGTTGCGTCATAATGCCTAGGCAAGAATTTGCAACCGCAGGCTTTTGACTTGATGCCCCTCTGGCACTAAGGTGCCTGCTTCGCCTATTCCCAGGCCCCTTTCTGCCTTGCCAAGGAAACGGAATATGTTGCTCCGCCGCATGCTCATCATGCTGGGCGTGGTACTCCTCGTGGTGCTCGCCCTCGCCGCCTACAAAGGCTTCTCCATCTACCAGCAAATCCAGATGTTCACGGCGCCACAGCCAGCCATCAGCGTGTCTGCCGCCGTTTCCGAAGAGAAAGCCTGGCAACGCCGCTTGCCGGCCATCGGTACGCTGAAGGCATTCCAGGGCGTGGACCTGACCACCGAAGTACAGGGCACGGTCAAGGAAGTCCTGTTCCAGTCCGGCGAGAAAGTCGCCCTGGGCCAGCCACTGCTGCAACTGGACAGCGAGGTGGAGCGCGCCATCTTGGCCACCGCCGAGGCGGTACGCGCCCTGGCCCGCGTCGAGTACGAGCGAGGCAAGAAGATTGCCGGCAAGCAGGCCATTTCCAAGAGCGAGTTCGATCGCCTCAATGCCGAGTTGCTCAAGGCCGAGGCCAGCGTCTCCCAGCTCAAGGCCGAACTGGACAAGAAGCGCGTCCTCGCGCCTTTCGCCGGCACCATCGGTATCCGCCAGGTGGACACCGGCGACTACCTGAGCCCAGGCACCCACTTCGCCACCCTGCAGGATCTGTCCAGGCTGTACGTCGATTTCTTCCTGCCCGAGCAGGCCTACCCGCAACTGGCCATCGGCCAGCGCGTGCGCCTGTCGGTCGCGGCCTATCCAGGCGAGGTCTTCGAAGGCGAGATCAGCGCCCTCAACCCCAAGGTCGAGGAAAGCACCCGCAACGTGCAGGTTCGCGCCATGCTGCCGAACCCGGACAGCAAGCTGCTGCCTGGCATGTTCGCCAACCTCGAAGTCCTGCTACCGGGCGAGAAGACCCAGGTCGTGGTGCCGGAAACCGCCATCACCTACACCCTCTACGGTAATTCGGTGTACGTGATCGGTGAGAAGAAGGACGACAAGGGTGCAGTGGAGAAAGACGACAAGGGCCAGGCCCAACTGGTCGTCGAGCGCCGTTTCGTCGAAACCGGTGAACGCCGCGATGGCGTGGTGCTGGTGCTCAAGGGCCTCAAGGCCGGCGAGCAAGTGGTCACTGCCGGCCAGCTCAAGCTGGACAACGGCGCCCATGTGGCCATCGTCGACGACAAGGCCCTAACCCAGGACAAACAAGCCAGCGACGGGCAGTAAGCCCGCCGCCAAGGAATCCGTTATGGCTTTTACAGATCCGTTCATCCGGCGCCCGGTCCTGGCGACCGTGGTCAGCCTGCTGATCATCCTGCTGGGCTTCCAGGCCTTCAGCAAACTGGTGATTCGCCAGTATCCGCAGATGGAGAACGCCCTGATCACGGTGTCTACCGCCTATCCGGGCGCCAACGCCGAGACCATCCAGGGCTATATCACCCAGCCGCTGCAGCAGAGCCTGGCCAGTGCCGAAGGCATCGACTACATGACGTCGTCGAGCCAGCAGAACGTCTCCACCATCTCCATCTACGCCCGCATCGGCGCCAACTCTGACCGGCTGTTCACCGAACTGCTGGCCAAGGCCAACGAGGTGAAGAACCAGCTGCCGCAGGATGCCGAGGACCCGGTACTATCCAAGGAAGCGGCCGACGCCTCGGCGCTGATGTACGTCAGCTTCTACAGCGACGAATTGTCCAACCCGCAGATCACCGACTACCTGTCGCGGGTGATCCAGCCCAAGCTGGCCACCCTGCCGGGCATGGCCGAGGCCGAGATCCTCGGCAATCAGGTATTCGCCATGCGCCTGTGGCTGGACCCGGTGAAGATGGCCGCCTACGGCATCACTGCCGTGGACGTGACCAGCGCCGTGCAGCGCTACAACTTCCTCGCCGCCGCCGGCCAGGTTAAGGGCGAGTACGTGGTCACCAGCATCAACGCCACCACCGACCTCAAGTCGGCCGAAGCCTTCGCGGCCATTCCGGTGAAGACCTCTGGCGACAGCCGCGTGCTGGTACGTGACATCGCCCGGGTAGAGATGGGCGCGGAGAACTACGACTCGATCAGTTCGTTCGACGGCATCCCGTCGGTCTACATCGCCATCAAGGGCACGCCCAGCGCCAACCCGCTGGACGTGATCAAGCACGTGCGCGGCGCCCTGCCAGAGCTGGAGGCGCAGCTGCCGCCGAACCTCAAGGTGTCCATCGCCTACGACGCCACCGAGTTCATCCGCGCCTCCATCGAGGAAGTGGTGAAAACCCTGGCCGAAGCGGTGCTGATCGTCATCGTGGTGGTATTCCTGTTCCTCGGCGCATTCCGCTCGGTGCTGATCCCGGTGATCACCATCCCGCTGTCGATGATCGGCGTGCTGTTCTTCATGCAACTGATGGGCTACTCGATCAACCTGCTGACGCTATTGGCAATGGTGCTGGCCATCGGCCTGGTGGTGGACGACGCAATCGTGGTGGTGGAGAACATCCACCGCCATATCGAGGAAGGCAAGACACCGTTCGACGCCGCCATCGAGGGCGCCCGCGAGATCGCCGTACCGGTGATTTCGATGACCATCACCCTGGCCGCGGTCTACGCACCGATCGGCTTCCTCGAAGGCTTGACCGGCGCCCTGTTCAAGGAATTCGCCCTGACCCTGGCAGGGGCGGTGATCATTTCCGGCATCGTTGCCCTGACGCTGTCACCGATGATGTGCGCCAAGCTGCTGCGCCACGAGGAGAACCCCACGGGCCTCGCGCACAAACTGGACATGGCCTTCGACAAGCTCAAACGTCGCTACCAGAAGATCCTGCACGGCACGCTCAATACCCGCCCGGTGGTGATCGTGTTCGGTGTGATCGTGCTGTGTCTGATTCCCGTGCTGCTGATGTTCAGCAAGAACGAGCTGGCACCGGAGGAAGATCAGGGCATCGTGTTCCTGTTCGCCAACGCACCGCAGCCGACCAACCTGGACTACATGAACGCCTACACCGATCAGTTCGTGAAGATCTTCAAGGAGTTCCCCGAGTACTACTCGTCCTTCCAGATCAACGGCTTCGACGGCGTCCAGTCCGGCATCGGCGGCTTCCTGCTGACGCCCTGGAGCGAGCGCGACCGTACCCAGATGGAGTTGCTGCCGGAGGTTCAAGGCAAACTCAACAACATCCCCGGCCTGCAGATCTTCGGCTTCAACCTGCCGTCCCTGCCGGGTACGGGCGAGGGTCTGCCGTTCCAGTTCGTGATCAACACGCCGAACGACTACGAGTCGTTGCTGCAGGTAACCGAGAAGATCAAGCAACAAGCGATGGAGTCGGGCAAGTTCGCCTTCCTCAACGTCGACCTGGCGTTCGACAAGCCGGAAGTGGTGGTCGACATCGACCGTGCCAAGGCCGCGCAGATGGGCGTTTCCATGCAGGACCTGGGCGCGACCCTGGCCATTCTGCTCGGCGAGGGTGAGGTCAACCGCTTCACCATCGACGGTCGCAGCTACAAGGTGATCGCCCAGGTCGAACGCCCCTACCGCGACAACCCTGGCTGGCTGAGCAATTACTACGTGAAGAGCGAAAGCGGCGAGATGGTGCCGCTGGGGACGCTGATCAAGGTCAGCGACCGTGCCCGACCGACCAAGCTCAAGCAGTTCCAGCAGCTCAACGCGGCAATCATCGAAGGTGTACCGATTGTCAGCATGGGCGAGGCCGTGGACACGGTCGCCCAGATCGCCCAGAAGGAGTCGCCACGCGGCTACACCTTCGACTATGCGGGTGCCTCGCGCCAGTACATCCAGGAAGGCAGTGCCCTGTACGTCACCTTCGGACTGGCCATGGCCATCATCTTCCTGGTACTGGCCGCGCAGTTCGAGAGTTTCCGCGACCCACTGGTGATTCTGGTGACCGTGCCGCTGTCGATCTGTGGCGCGTTGATTCCGATCTTCCTCGGCTTCTCCAGCATGAACATCTACACCCAGGTAGGCCTGGTAACGCTGATCGGCCTGATCAGCAAGCACGGCATCCTGATCGTCGAATTTGCCAACCAGCTGCGCCGCGACAAGGGCCTGTCGGTACGCGAGGCGATCGAGGAGGCTGCGTCGATCCGCCTGCGTCCGGTGCTGATGACCACCGCGGCCATGGTGTTCGGCATGGTGCCGCTGATCCTCGCCACCGGTGCCGGCGCGGTGAGCCGCTTCGACATTGGCCTGGTGATCGCCACCGGCATGTCGATCGGCACGCTGTTCACCCTGTTCGTACTGCCCTGCGTCTATACCCTGCTGGCCAGCCCGGACAAGGCGCCAGCAACGGCAAGCTCGGCGACGCACTAAGAGGCCATTGGCAAATCGGGTGACAGCCCGCCCTCCAAAGCCGACGCAGGCCTTCCCGCGTCGGCTTTTTTTATACTGGAAGGAAGGTGTGAAAATGCCGTCAAATAACGCTGAATGACGGTGTGTCAGGGTATCTTTGCGCCACCTTTAACGGCCGCCTGCCGAAGGAGCCTTCCCCATGCGCATCCTCCTGGTCGAGGACAACCGCGACATTCTGGCCAACATGGCCGACTACCTGCAGATCAAGGGCTATACCGTGGATTGTGCCCAGGATGGGCTATCCGGCCTTCGCCTGGCCAGCAACGAGCACTATGACCTTCTGGTACTGGACATCATGCTACCCGGCATCGACGGCTATACCGTGTGCAAACGTCTGCGCGAAGAGGCACGACGAGATACCCCGGTGATCATGCTGACCGCTCGCGATCAGCTTGATGACCGTCTCCAAGGCTTCCAGGCAGGGGCCGATGACTACCTGATCAAACCCTTCGCCCTGTCGGAACTGGCCGCCCGCATCGAGGCCGTGCTGCGGCGCAGCCTGGGTGGAGGAAAGCGGCTGCTGCAGGTCGGCGACCTCAGCTACGACCTCGACACCCTGGAAATCACCCGCGCGGACAGGCACCTCAAGCTCAACCCGGTAGGCCTCAAACTGCTCGCGCTACTCATGCAGAAGAGTCCCCATGTGGTCCGCCGAGAGGCTCTGGAAGAAGCACTATGGGGTGATGACTGCCCCGACAGCGACAGTCTGCGTAGCCATGTGCATCAGCTACGCCAGGTGATAGACAAGCCCTTCGCCCAATCGCTGCTGCAAACGGTGCACGGCGTAGGCTACCGTCTGGCGGATTCGAGCAATGGAGTTTAGGCAGAGCCTGTCGCGACGCATCGTCATCGCATTTGTACTGATGACGGCACTGGTCGGCGGAGCGTTCGCCTTCGGCATCGTCGAGACCGTTCACCAGGTCGAGGAGCGCCTGATTTCACAGGAGCTGAGCGGCGACCTAGGGCGTTTCCTGAAAATGGAAAGCATGTCGGACTGGCGCCATGAGCCCGAAACCGGCCAGCTGTTCTATTTCAGCGGCGGCCAGGGCGACTTCGCCCTACCCCCTGACCTACAGGATCTGACCCTGGGTTTCCACGAGGTATTTCGTGGCGACAGGGCTTTCCACGGCTTCGTTCAGGTAGTCGACGGACGACGCTATGTATTGCTGCAGGACCAGAGCGGCTTCGAGGATCGCGAGCAGTTACTCTTCGCCGTGGTTCAGGTGGGCTTCCTGATCAGCCTCGCACTATCCGGCGTGCTGGGATGGCTGCTGGCACGCAAGGTGATCGAGCCCGTGGTCAGACTATCCCGCCAGGTCCGCGCGCCTGAGCAGTTGCTGGACGAAGCGCCGAGGCTGGCCAAAGACTACGCCAGCGACGAGGTGGGGCAACTGGCCGCAGCCTTCGACACCACCCTGGGGCTGCTGCGCCGCGCCCTGACCCGCGAACGCCTGTTCACCAGCGACGTCAGCCATGAACTTCGCACTCCCCTCATGGTGCTGGCAAGCTCCTGTGAACTCCTATTGGAAAGCCAGAGCCTCGACAGTCGCAGCAAGAAGCAGGTGCAACGTATTGCCAACGCCAGCGAGGAAATGCGTGGTCTGGTGCAGACCTTCCTGACACTGGCCCGTGCGCGCCAGGAGGACGCCGGTGGCGCTCCTCGCCGCCGCCTCAACGAAGTGGCAGAAGAACTGGTCGCTCAATGGCGGCCAGCCATCGAGGCTAAAGGCCTGACTTTCGATTATCACCCCGACACCACTGATAGAGAGCTCTACAACGCCCCACTCCTGAAATCGGTACTGGGGAACCTGCTGCGTAATGCACTGCATTACACCGAGCAAGGGCGTATCAGCCTGCACACCGGTGCACAGGGGTTCGTGGTGGAGGACAGCGGCGTAGGCATCCCGGTAGCGGAGCGCGAGGCGATGTTCCAGCCGTTCGTTCGTGGCGGCTCGGCGCGAGGCGAGGGGCTCGGCCTGGGGCTCTCATTGGTGCAACGAATATGCGAGAACCAGAACTGGAGTGTGGAGCTGACTGATGCTGCGCCAAGAGGGTGCCGATTTGAGGTCAGTCTGAGAGGCAGACAGCCGTCTGACGGATTTTTTTCCGCCGCCTGAGCCGTTCTGTCATATTCGCCCGGCAATGTGAATGGCTTGCGTTTCCAAGATGATTTCCGATGTGCCGTTCGTCTGCCCAAACAGCGTATCGCCCCATCATGTTCTAGCGTTTTTCAAAGCAGTGCTTGGCAGCATTTTCAAGGGGTTGCTCGGATGAAACTAGAAATCGCTCGAGGTTTATTCCTCATAGGAGCTCTTGGCATCACCGCGCTCGCCACAGCCGCATGGCAAGAACCGGGACCGCAGGTTCTCGACTCCGTCGCCTGCGCTCAACAACAATGCCCCGTCGTGTCGGCCCGGCACGGGAACAAGATCGCAACCGAAGTGAATGGCGAAAACCTGATGCTGTTGGCGGTTGGTCTATCGCATGCCCTTAAAGGCGAGCAGTAGACGAGCCATTTCCTCCAAGTAAAGAAAAAGCCCCGCCTGAATCAGGCGGGGCTTTTTTCATTCAGCGTAGCTGAAGCGGCTTACATCATGCCGCCCATGCCACCCATGCCACCCATATCCGGCATGGCCGGAGCAGCCTTGTCTTCCGGAATGTCGGCGACCATGGCTTCGGTGGTGATCATCAGGCTACCGATGGAAGCAGCGGCCTGCAGGGCGGAACGGGTGACTTTGGCCGGATCGAGAATACCCATCTCGATCATGTCGCCGTACACGCCGGTAGCGGCGTTGTAGCCGTAGTTACCGGAACCTTGCTTGACCTTGTCGACCACGACGCTCGGCTCGTCACCGGCGTTGGCCACGATCTGGCGCAGCGGAGACTCAACAGCGCGACGCAGCAGAGCGATGCCGACGTTCTGGTCGTCGTTGTCGCCTTTCAGGCCTTCGATTGCCAGCAGGGCACGCACCAGGGCAACGCCGCCGCCAGGCACCACGCCTTCTTCGACGGCTGCGCGGGTCGCGTGTAGGGCGTCTTCAACGCGGGCTTTCTTCTCTTTCATCTCGACTTCGGTACCGGCGCCGACCTTGATCACGGCAACACCGCCAGCCAGCTTGGCCAGACGCTCTTGCAGCTTCTCTTTGTCGTAGTCGGAGGAAGTGTCTTCGACCTGCTTGCGGATCTGCGCAACGCGGGCCTCGATGTCGGCTTGCTGGCCGGCGCCGTCGATGATGGTGGTGTTTTCCTTGCTCAGCTGAACGCGCTTGGCGTTACCCAGGTGCTCCAGGGTGGCGCTTTCCAGGCTCAGGCCGACTTCTTCGGAAATCACGGTACCGCCGGTCAGGATGGCGATGTCCTGCAGCATGGCCTTGCGACGGTCGCCGAAGCCCGGAGCCTTGACGGCTGCGACTTTGACGATGCCACGCATGTTGTTGACGACCAGGGTAGCCAGGGCTTCGCCTTCGACGTCTTCAGCCACGATCAGCAGCGGACGGCCGGACTTGGCAACGGCTTCCAGCACCGGCAGCAGCTCGCGGATGTTGGAGATCTTCTTGTCGACCAGCAGCAGCAGCGGGCCGTCGAGCTCGGCCACCATGGTGTCCGGCTTGTTGATGAAGTACGGGGACAGGTAGCCGCGGTCGAACTGCATGCCTTCTACGACGGACAGTTCGTTTTCCAGGCCGGAGCCTTCTTCAACGGTGATCACGCCTTCTTTACCAACCTTCTCCATGGCTTCGGCAATGATGTTGCCGATGGAGTCGTCGGAGTTGGCGGAGATGGTGCCGACCTGGGCGATGGCCTTGGTGTCGGTGCACGGCTTGGACAGGTTCTTCAGCTCGGCGACGATGGCGATGGTCGCCTTGTCGATGCCGCGCTTCAGGTCCATCGGGTTCATGCCGGCAGCAACGGCCTTCAGGCCTTCGCTGACGATGGCCTGGGCCAGAACGGTAGCGGTGGTGGTGCCGTCACCGGCAGCGTCGTTGGCCTTGGAGGCAACGTCTTTCACCAGTTGGGCGCCCATGTTCTCGAACTTGTCTTTCAGCTCGATTTCTTTGGCAACGGACACGCCGTCCTTGGTGATCAGCGGAGCGCCGAAGCTGCGGTCCAGGACCACGTTACGGCCTTTCGGGCCAAGGGTGGCTTTGACGGCGTCGGCCAGGACGTTGACACCAACCAGCATTTTCTTGCGAGCGGAATCGCCGAATTTGACTTCTTTAGCAGCCATTTTGCTTGTTCCTCAATTCTGTAGGTTTAGACGGAGATCGCTTCGAATCAGGCTTCGATGACGGCGAGGATTTCGTGCTCGCCCATCACCAGCAGGTCTTCGCCGTCGACCTTGACGGTGTTGCTGCCGCTGTACGGGCCGAACACCACTTTGTCACCGACCTTGACGGCCAGCGCGCGGACTTCGCCATTGTCCAGAACCTTGCCAGCGCCAACAGCGACGATCACGCCCTGGTTCGGCTTCTCGGCGGCGGAGCCCGGCAGCACGATGCCACCAGCGGTCTTGGTCTCTTCTTCGCTGCGACGGATTACAACGCGGTCGTGCAGAGGACGAAGCTTCATTGTCGATCTCTCCTGATAGTTGTTTTCACTGGCCGGCGACGGCGCCGGCAGGGTTAGGCAAAACCGGCTTGGGGCCGGGCGCGGTCCGCCATGGGCAAACCGCGGAAGACTGTTCCGCCTGTACGGCAGAAACCTTGCGGTGATCGCTAGATAGGGGCGACGGTAAGCATTTCAAGGGCAGGCTGTGAATTTTTTTACACAACCTCAGTCACGACGCTGGTATTCGCCCTCTATGACGTGCGGATGGCTTTGGCCGCCACGAGCTGCAGGATCGTCGAAGAAGGCTCGCTGACGCATGGCCTGCTCCTGAGCACTACGCTGCAGGCGACCGATCATGAGACGGCGGGTGAAGGGAATCAGACAGAGCAGACCGAATACATCGCTGATGAACCCCGGCAGCAACAGCAGGCCGCCACCGACAGCAATCAGCAATCCCTCAAACATCTCCTGCTCGGGCATCTCACCCCGCGCCAGTTTCTCGCGGGCTCGCCAGGCGGTAGCCACACCCGCCACGCGTAGCAGGATGCTGCCCAGCACCGCAGTACCGATCACCAGCAATAGCGTCGGCAGCACACCGATGGCGCTGCCGACCTGGATCAGCACGGCCAGTTCGACGATGGGGAACAGCAGGAACAGAAACAGAAAAGCGCGCATTGCGAATGTCCTTGACGGAAGAACGGCTTCCGATAGGAAAGAAGTATGGGGCCTGGCGCTTAATTCAAGCTGAAGCCTGCCCGACGGTCGGCCACACTTCGGCGCGAGCCAGCGATACCAGGGCCTGCCGAACCGAACCAGGGTTGTTACAGGATGTTGGAAAGGCTAGCCAGTACAGCCCCTTGCCAATGCGCAGGTGAAAACCCTCGCTATCAATACCAACCAGCTGCGCTGGTTCGTGCTGCGGCAGACCGGCCAACGCCACATAGTGGGAGATGGCGCTGGCGTGGTCGTCGTTCATATGTTCGACCATTCCGCGCTCAGCCTCACCAGCATGGGGATTGGCCATGCTGACCTCATTTAGCCAATTGATGGCGCCGAAGCCACCAATGAAACGCCAGCGCACAGGCTCCAGCACCCAGAAATCGAAGTCGTGGGCCGTGTGGTAGTCGCGCGCATCAGGGAAGTAGCGATAGTAGCGGTCTGCAGCCGCCTCGATGGCTGCCGGTTCCTCCAGCTGCCGGGCTTCGGCCAGCAACGTCAGACGCCCAGCAGCCTGCACGTCCTCCGCGCCGCGCTCACCGACCAACAACGAGCATTTGGCATCCTTTCGCAGGTTGTGGGTGTGCTGAGCGATGCGGCTGATCAGAATCAGCGGCACGCCCTGTTCGTTCAGGCAGTAAGGCACCACCGATCCAAAAGGAAAGCCCGGCATGCTCTTGGAGTGGGTTGAAAGCACTCCACGGTATTCCTTGAGCAACAATTCTCGGGCATTCTTCTCGGCTGTCATGCTCAATTTTTGACCCCTCGTTAAGAATTCGTCAGAAACAAGACGAACAGGCGCCCAGCGCCAGCGGGGCATTTTCCAAGACCTTCGAGGAGCAGTGTTATGGAACTCAAAGACAAAGTCATCATCATCACCGGCGGTTGCCAGGGTCTGGGTCGCGCCATGGGCGAGTACCTGGCCGCCAGAGGTGCCAAGCTGGCACTGGTCGACCTGAACCAGGAAAAGCTGGATGAGGCCGTGGCCGCCTGCAAGGCTGCTGGCGGTGACGCTCGTGCCTACCTGTGCAACGTGGCCAACGAAGAGCAGGTGACCCACATGGTCTCCCAGGTGGCTGGAGACTTCGGCGCCATCAACGGCCTGGTCAACAACGCCGGCATCCTGCGCGACGGTCTGACCATCAAGGTCAAGGACGGCGAGATGACCAAGATGAGCCTGGCCCAGTGGCAATCGGTGATCGACGTCAACCTGACCGGCGTATTCCTCTGCACCCGCGAAGTGGCGGCGAAGATGATCGAGCTGAAGAACCAGGGCGCCATCGTCAACATCTCCTCCATCTCCCGTGCCGGCAACGTTGGCCAGGCCAACTACTCCGCGGCCAAGGCCGGCGTCGCTGCCGACACCGTGGTGTGGGCCAAGGAACTGGCGCGCTACGGCATCCGTGTCGCTGGCGTGGCTCCGGGCTTCATCGAAACCGAAATGACCGGCAGCATGAAGCCAGAAGCACTGGAGCGCATGACCTCCGGAATTCCACTGCGTCGCATGGGCAAACCGACCGAGATCGCCCATTCGGTTGCCTACATTCTCGAGAACGACTACTACACCGGACGCATCCTCGAGCTGGATGGCGGTCTGCGCCTGTAATCGCACGCGATTCGACCGCCAGGATCGGATCGCAAGAGTACACCCGGTTCACGGCAGATCGATGAGGGCGGCTATGGAGCGCCCTCACCCGAGCGGTAAAAACCGGGTGCCTTGCCAGTCCACCTGAGAAAGGCCCTGCGAAAGTTGGACGGATCGCTGAAGCCAAGCAACTGAGCGATTTCGAACAGCGGCAAGTGAGTAGTTTCCAGATACTGCAGTGCCAGGCGCTTGCGCACCTCGTCCAGCACCTGCTGATAACTGGTGCCAGAGGCGGCCAGATGGCGGCGCAGGCTACGGCCGCTGGTATGTAACGTCTTGGCAGCGCTATCCAGATCAGGAAAGTCTCCAGGGCGAGCCAGCAGCAGGCGGCGCAAACGACTCAACAGCCCCTCCTGTACATCCAGAGTAGCCAGCAGAGCCTCGCATTGTTGCTCACACATCTGCATGGTCGCAGGATTGGCCAGCGTCATCGGCCGATCCAGATAATGTCGCGGCAGACGGAACCAATGGTATGGCTGGTCGAACTGCGCCCACGAACCGAAGGCCTCCCGGTATCGCTCGGCATGCGGCGGCCCGGCGAAGGCGAAACCTACCTCGACTCCCTGTGGGCGCTCTCCCAGCAGGAATTGTGCAATAGCATGCAGGCTGCCAAACAAACCTTCGGCGGCAAAGCGGCTGAGCACACCGAGCGGAATGGACTCGCTGGCGCGCAGCTCCAGCGACTCCTCCCCCTCCACCAGTTCCAGGTCGAAGGTCAGCCCAAGCACCCGGTAATACCGGAGCGCAAACTGTACCGCGCGTCCTAGATTTGCACTGGACAACAGGGCATATCCGAGAATGCCGTGGGCCGACGCATTCAGGCGCAGGCCAAGCAACAGCCCCAGCGCTGGCTCCTCACAAAGCAGCAGAGCGGCTCCTGCCAACTGATGAAAATCAGCGAGTGACAGACGGCCGGTCGGGTTGAGTAGCAGCTCCGCTCGTAGCCCAGCACTCGCCAGCAGCCGCTCACGAGGAATGCCAAACTCCTCGGCGAGCTGCAGCAACACCTCGGCATAGGTAATCGGCACGAGTTCCGAATGCAGGCTAAGTGGTTTGCTCATCTGTTCCAGCCACGGCCACGTTGGCCGGATATGACCTGAAGATTGGCTGAAGATAACCTTGTCCTGGAAAAGCCGGCAAGCCCATAGTCGACCACGTCATAACAACAAGATGGGAGGCCGCATGCACAGCCCGACCCCGCTCGACCTGCTGATCAAACCACGTCAGCCGGAACTCACCCTGCCCTCGCCTTGGGTGCGCCACTGGCATGGCGACGATGCATTCAAGAGCCATTTCTTCGATGCCATGTCGCTGCTGTTTCCCGATGGTGAGCGCTTCTTTATCGACTCGGTACGCGCCTACCGTGACCAGGTGACCGACCCGCAACAGCAGGCGCAGATCCGTGGCTTCATAGGCCAGGAGGCGCACCACAGCCGCGAACACCAGCACTACAGCGATGCCCTGCGCGACGCGGGCTACGATCTGGACTATCTGGAGCGCCGCCTGAAGCGACGCCTTGCCTTCGTGCGCAAGCATCTGCCGCCGAAAGTCCACCTCGCCGCGACCACGGCCGTGGAGCATCTGACCGCGATCATGGCCGATGCCATCCTGCAGAACCCTGACTGGCTGAAAGGCGCAGATCCGGAAATGGCGCGCTTATGGCGCTGGCACGCACTGGAAGAGAGTGAGCACAAGGCCGTCGCGTTCGACCTCTATCAACAGGTCTGCGGAAAGACCTGGCTGCGACGACGAGCCATGCTGCAGAGCACCTTCTTCTTCACGCTGGACACCACCAAGGGCCTGATACACATGCTGCGCCGCGACGGCCTGCTGGCGAGTTGGCGTATCTGGAAGGACGGCCTGGTCTGGCTATGGGGCAGCCGCGGCATCCTGCGTCCACTGGTGCGCGCCTACTTCGACTTCTACAGGGCGGATTTCCATCCCTGGCAGCACGATAACCTGCAGCTGATCCTGGAGCGACGCAGGGAGTTCGACCTCCCGGCAGAGGTCAGCTGAGCAAGCCCAGGCCCTTGGCCCGGGCCACGGCCTGCGTACGCCGCTCGACACCCAGCTTGCTGTTGATGTGACGAGCGTGAGTCTTCACCGTGTGCAGAGAGATGAACAATCGCTCGCTGATCTCCTGATTGGAGCAGCCCAGGGCAATCAGGCGCAACACGGCCAGCTCGCGGGCACTGAGCGCCTCGGCCGTGCCGGCAAGCAATGGCTCGGCCTCGGACTCCTTCGGCAAACACTGGAGCAGCGCACCACCCAGTGGCGTAGCAGGTACCGTCTGCAGCTGGGCACGCAGCCAACCCGGCTGGTGCGCGAGTAGTTCATAGAAAGGCAGCAATGCACCGCCACTGGCGGTCTCCAGACCGCTTAGCAGCTGTTGCTGGGCATCACGCTCGCGCCCACCGGCATACAGCAGCAGGCTCAACTGAACCTGGGCAAACACGCCCAACAGCTGCCCACCTTGAGTCTGGGCCCGCTGTAAGAGCGCCCGCAAGCGCCGCTCGGCTGCCTCGGGCTGCCCCAAACGGCGCTCCAGAGCAGCGCGCTGTAGCTCGATGTGCAACGGCAATTGGGGGTGGAACTCAGGCGCTGCAGCGGCCTGCTCTCCCCCATAGGTCTCGGCCAGTCGAAGCAGCCAGGCGTTGGCCAACTCGACCTGCCCCTGACTGAGCCAAAGCTCGCACTTGGTCACGGTGATCATCGCCAGGTAATACACTGGCGGCACATCCCAGATATGCATGAGGCGTTCGGCCTCGGCCAGCTGGGCGAACGCCTCGTTGAACCGGCCCGCCCTACCCTCCTGGCTGGCCAGCACGCAGTAGCCGATCAACAGACTGATGTCGCGGCAGCTGCGCGCTTCGGCAATACCGGCCTGCAGCTTGGCGTATGCCTCATCCGGGCGCAGGCGCAGTGCAAGCAGAAAACCCTCGTATAGTGTCAGGCGCGCGCGCACGGCATAGACCCTCTGAGACGAGAGCCCTCGCAAGCGATCGAGTCCGGCGCGGACTTCCTCTACTGCTCGAAGGATCTCACCGCGTGCCACCAGAACCCGACTGCGATCGTAGTGGCAGAAGGCCTCGAACAAAGGGTTGTCCTGACGCTGAGCCAGCTCAAGCGCCTCACGATTCAGACCACGGGCACGCCACAGGTCGCCGCGCACCACAGCTAGGTTGGCCAGCGTGGATAGACAGAGCAACCGCGAACCGTAATGCTGGCCAGGCATACCGGCGAGCGCCTGAGTGCAATAGAGCTCGGCGCTCTGACTATCTCCACGCCCGCGGGCAATTACACCGCTGACGGCCAGCCACTGAGCCAGCAAGGATTGCTGTTCGGCAAGACTCGGCGCGGGTAGAAAACGTTCCAGGTGGTTGGCCAGTTCCTCCGCAGCATCCAGCTGGCAGGCCAGCGCCAACGCCCAGCTGTACAGCAGGATCAGCCGCGGAGTACTGGTCAGCAAGCTGTCCGGCAGGTCCATCTTCCAGCGCAGCAGCATGGCGATATTCTGCTCGGCCAGCAGATGCTCCTCGGAGAAATTCTGTACCAGGCTGGCCGCTACATCCGGCTGCCCCGCCCGCAATGCTTGTTCGACCGCCTCGTCCAGCTGCCCCTGGCCACTGAACCAGCGGCAGGCACGCAGGTGCAGGCGCGTCTGTGGCTGCGAAAGCTGCCCCGCAGTGCTGGCCCGCAGCAAGTCTGAAAACAGATGGTGGTAGCGAAACCAGCGCCCCTGATCGTCCAATGGCACCAGGAAGACTTGGTGAGCCTGCAGATGCTGGAGGATCGCCGCACTGTCATGACTGTCGCGCACCGCATCGCACAGCTCAGCGCAGAATCGCTCGAGGCAGGCGGTGTCGTAGAGGAAAGCCTGCAGCTCCGATGGTTGCCGCTCGATCACTTCCTCCAGCAGATATTCGCGAATCATGCCCTGAGCACCGTGCAGGTCCGCCTCGCCCTCACCCGCTGTCAATAGCCACAAGCGCAGGCCCGCGACCCACCCCTCGCTACGCAATAGCAGGCTGTTCAGGACCTCGACAGCCAGCTCGGCCCCCTGGGCGGAAAACAGCTCCCGTGTTTCTTCCAGGGTCAGTCGTAGATCCTGTTCCTGCAGCTCCAGCAACTGTCGCGACAATCGCAGGCGAGCCAGGTGCCAATCCGGGCGCTGGCGGCTGGTGACCAGTACCAGCATGCCGGCCGGCAGATGATTGAGGAAGAACTGCAGGCAACGGTCCAGCACCGCCCCTTGGGCCAAGTGGTAGTCGTCCAGAACCAGCAACAGGGGCTTGGCAGGATCGAGGCGCTCACCCAGTTCGTCGAGCAAGCCATCAAGCCATTCCTCGAAAGCGAAGGGCTGATGGCGCTGGCGCATCTTCAGCATGCCCATGGCTTCGTCGCCGATTCGCGAATAGTGCTGACGAAGCCCCTCCAGCAGACGCTCGAGGAATCTCCCAGGGTCGCTATCGCGCCGGCTCAGCCCCAGCCAAAGGCTCTGCCAATAGCCGGGAAGGCGCTCGCAGAACTCCACTGCCAGGGAACTCTTGCCAAAACCTGCCGGAGCACTAACCAGCAGCAAGCGCCCTCCCATTCCCTCTTCCAGACGCTCGCACAGCCGCGGCCGGCGCACATGACCAGCTGGCAGCGGAGGCCTGAAGAAACGCGCCTCCCCCGTGGATGCCGGGGAATTGGGAAGACCGGGAAAGCGGGAAAGATCGGACAAGTGGGCGGTCTGGAAAGGCGTGGGAACCTCCGCAGCCTATCCCGTAGCGCCCGGCATTTGAAGCCCGAGATTTCCCTCAGTAAAAGAAAAAGCCGGCACATGGCCGGCTTTCTCGGGCGAAGCGAAGATTAACGCACGCCAGCCTGACGCAGAGCGGCCGGGGTGTAATCGCTGGTAGCAGCCTTGTAGTTGAAGTCGTAGGACTGTTTCTCCTCGTTCTTCATGCCCAGGGCCAGGTAGCGACCGGAGATGATGTCGTAGAGGGTTTCCACGGTGTACCACGGCACTTGCTTGTCGTAGTAGTACTGGGAATGGGCCTCGGCGACACGCCACAGGGAACCACGACCGTCATAGTGGTCGATGACGGCGGCTTGCCAGCTGTCTTCGTCGATGAACACATCACGCTTGGCGTAGATATGACGCTCGCCGGCTTTCAAGGTACCGGTCACGTGCCAGACACGGTGCAGCTCGTAGCGAGTGTGCTCCGGGTTCAGGTGGCCAGCCTTGATGATGTCGGCATACTTCAGCTTCGGCGAGTCCAGCTTGTAGGAGTTGTACGGAATGTAGATCTCCTTCTTGCCGTTCAGCTTCCAGTCGTAACGGTCAGGAGCACCGTTGTACATGTCGAAGTTGTCGGAAGTACGCAGACCGTCGGCAGCGGTACCCGGACCGTCGTAGGACACCTGCGGAGCGCGGCGCACACGACGCTGACCGGCGTTGTACAGCCATGCCAGACGCGGTTCCTTCACCTGGTTCAGGGTCTCGTGGACCAGCAGTACGTTACCGGCCAGACGAGCAGGAGCAGTTACGCGCTGCTTGAAGTAGAACAGGATGTTGCTCGGTTTGCTCGGATCGTAGTCGGTCAGGCTGGTCGGGAAGGTGAACTCATCCTGGAAGTAAACCAGGCTATAAGAGCCGTTCGGCTGCGGAGTCGCCTGAGTTACCAGGCGACGTACGCTGCCACCGCGGTAGCGGGTGATCTGGTTCCAGATCGCTTCCAGGCCGTTCTGCGGAATCGGGAAGGGATAGGCGGTCTTGAAGCCTTCCAGACCGTTACCACCTTCGACCAGCTTGGTAGTAGTGGCGTTGGCCTTCACGTCGTCCAGAACGCTCTGCGGTGCAGTGGCGGAACGATGGGTCGGGTACACCGGAATCTTGAAGCTTTCCGGATAACGCTTGAACATCGCCTGCTGGCCTGGGGTCAGCTTGTCCTTGTACTGATCGACGTTCTGCGCAGTGATGGTGAACAGCGGCTGCTCATTGGCGAACGGGTCGGACAGGAAGCCGCGACCATCGACAGTGCCGGCGTTCTGCGGCAGGCCGCCAGTCCACTCGGGAATGGAACCATCGGCATTGCCTGCCTTCTCGGCGCCCAGCGGAGTCAAGGTAGTGCCGAGCTTGGCGGCCTCATCGGCAGAAACGGCAGCCATGACGCTGGTGGCCAGCATGGACAGAGCCAGCGCACCGGATTGCAGCAAGAGTTTTGTTGTTTTCATTTGCATGTATGTCCTCAGGGGATTCCGTTCTCTTAGAAGCTAGCGCCGAAGCTCAACGCCACGAAATCACGATCGATTTGGGTGTTGTAGTCGCCGCCAAAGAAGTTGGTGTACGACACGTTCGCGGTGTAGGTGTTCTGGTACTCGGCTTCGAGGCCCAGACTCACAGCCTTGCGGCCTTCTTCGAAGTTGGCACCCGGGCCAGGCGAGTAGCCGTCTACGTCGTGCGACCAGGCAACGCTCGGGCGCAGGTTCACACCGGCAAACACGTCCGGATAGTCCCAGATGGCACGGGCACGGTAGCCCCAGGAGCTGTGGGTAGTGAAACCGTCGTCGTTACAGTGCTTGCTGACGTTCGAGAAGTCGGTGTTGGGTACGCCGTCCACGACGGCACGGCCGAGGGTCACGTCGTTGAGCAGTTCACAGGTGCCATTAGGCAGCTCGCCCGGACCGAACACCGGATCGCGACCGTAACGCGCCTCGCTGGTGTGCTCGAGGCCACCCACGAAAGTGGCACCGACTTCACCCACCAGAGTCAGACGACTGGCACCCATGACCTGATCCAGGAAGTGGGTGAAGGTGGTCTGGATCTGGGTTACTTCCTTGCGGTTGTAACCGTGACGGGTAGCACCCGGAGCCGAGCCAAGAACAGAGGCGTCCGCGTACGGGTTCGTCGCGTTCGGGTTGTTCAGGGGACGAACTGCCGAATAGAGAATGTCATTGGTGTTCAGAGCCACCGGGGCATTCGGGCGATAGCTGATCTCGCCGCTCCAGGCAGTCCCGGTGGGCAGCGTGGTGGAGAAGCTCAAGCCATACAGGCGGATGTCTTCCGGGTACTCCATGAAGTAGCTGGAATTACCTGCAATCGCCAGAGCAGATGCAGCGCCGGAGAACACCGGCAGAAGGCCGTTTGCGACGTTGTACACGTCCTGACCCGGTGCGGTGGCGCTGAGGATCGGAGCACGGCTGTGGTAGTTCATGGCATAGGCGCCAAACTCGGTGTCCAGCGGCTCGAACATGTAGCGGAAGGCCACACCCCACTGCCCGCTGTCACGCGCATCGCGGTCCCCGGAACGAACGACCAGGTTGCCCTCGGAGTTCACATCCAGCGGATTGAGGCCGGAGTTGACCAGGATGCCATTGAGCGTGCCGACCAGAGCCTCGTTGTTGGTGAGCAGGCGCAAATTGTCGTCGCAACCGTCCGCTGCCACGTCAGCCTGGGAGAAGAAGGTGCCGCAGTTATCGACTACGGTCTGGTCCCATTCCAGCTGATAGAAGGCTTCAGCAGACAGATTCTCGGTCAGGCTCTGCGAAACGTAGAACATGTTGACCGGAATCAGGCCTTCCTTGATCTCGGCGCCAGGGCGACGGAAGGCGGAGACGTCCACAGGGTTGATCGAGTTGATGCTGTTCTGGATGAAAGTACTTTCACCCCAGCTCACTACCTGCTTGCCCAGACGTACGGAGCCCGGCTGATCGGCAATGCTGTAGTTGTGATAGATGAAGGCGTCGAGGATTTCGGCACCGGAAGCCTTGGCGCCTTCCTTGCGATTGGAGTCGTCGATGTCCTTGAACAGGCGGCTCTCGTCCTTCAGCTCGAAGTCGTACCAGTACTTGCCGCGAACGAATACGCCGGTGTCGCCGTATTTCAGCTCCAGGTCATGGATACCCTTGAAGATCTTCGAGAAGGTCTCACCCTTCTTGAAGTTCAGGCGGCCATCGTCCGTGGTCTGAGACAGGCCCTGGCCCCCGTTGTTGACGCCGATCAGGTCGCGATCGGCACTACGCACCGACCAGCTGGCACCAACGGAAAGGGACGAATCGAGCTGACCTTCGATTTCACCGATATTGAAGGTGACACCGAAAGCCGGGGCAGCGAGAGTTGAGGCGAGGCTGACTGCCAGAGGCAGTTTGGCCAAGCGCCAGAACGGTTTATGGGTTGTCATCGACGCTACTCCATTGGTTTTTTTGTTATGGCTGCTGCGGACTATATCTACCCCCCTCCGGAGCTTGATCCCCCGAAAGTGTGATTTCCAGCCCCCAACCTCTCTAGACCGGCCGGTCACGCCAGGCGCGCCGATCGGATTCATCACGCGACAGCAATTAACAAGCCAAGCGTTTGCTTGGATGGGGCACTGGATGGCCATGTGCCCCGCTCTCAAGGCTCAAAGCGTAGATAGAAATGTGCTGCCGGCCGCCTGCCACTGGGCGATATCCAGGCGAATTCGTTTCTTGTCGAGCTTACCCACGCTGGTTTTGGGAATATCGGTAACAAGTGCAATCTGACTGGGTATTGCCCACTTGTTGATGCAACCCTGCTCGACAAAGGGTTTGAGGTGGTCCTTCAGCACCTTGGCATCCAGACTCTGCCCCTCGCGCAGCACCAGCAGGGCGAAGGGACGCTCACCCCACTGCGGATCGGGAATGCCGACCACCGCCACTTCGCGCACGGCCGGATGACGACTGATCAGGTCCTCCAGTTCCAGCGACGAAAGCCACTCGCCGCCAGTCTTGATCACGTCCTTGATACGGTCGCGGATATCGATGAAGCCAAAATCATCCAGTGTGGCCACGTCGCCGGTGTGCAACCAGCCGTGTTCCCAGAGCTCGGCGCTTTTTTCCGGCTCATTGAAGTAGCCCATGGTCAGCCAGGGCGCGCGCAGTACCAGCTCGCCCTGGGTCTCGCCATCGGCCGGTAACAGCTGGCCGTCCGCCCCCATCAGTGCAGCCTCCACCAACGGCACCGGCACGCCGGCCTTGATCCGGTAGGTGATCTGCTCGCTCTCGGTACCGACCTTGAGCTCTTCGTTGATGTGCGCACAGGAAATCAACGGGCAGGTCTCGGACATGCCATAGGCGGCCGTGAGTTGGATGCCACGCGCCTTGGAGGCCTCGTACAGGGCACGATTGAGTGCGCTGCCGCCGATGATGATCTTCCAGCCACCGAAGTCCTGGCCCTGCCCCGCCTTGGCGTTGAGCACCATCTGCAGGATGGTCGGCACGCAGTGGGAGAAGGTGACCTTCTCCTTTTGCCACAGCTGAACCAGCAGCTCCGGGTCGTAGCGCCCCGGATAGACCTGCTTGACCCCGAGCATGGTCGCCACATAGGGAATACCCCAGGCATGCACGTGGAACATCGGAGTGATCGGCATATACACGTCATCGGTGCCCAGCAGGCGCACGCTGTCCAGGCTGCCTAGCACGCTGGCTTCGGCCAGGGTGTGCAGCACCAGCTGGCGGTGGGTGAAGTACACGCCCTTGGGGTTGCCGGTGGTGCCGGTGGTGTAGAAGGTAGTGGCTACCGAGTTCTCGTCGAAATCGGCGAAGTCGTACTGGGTACTGGCCGCGGCCAGCAGGCCCTCGTACTCGCCGACCAGGTTGGGCAGGTCGGCGGTCTTCTCGGCGCCGTCGGTGAGCAGGATGGTCTTCTCCACCGTGGTCAGCTGCCCTTCCACCGCCTTGTACAGCGGCAGGAACTCGCTGTTGACCAGCACGAAGCGGTCTTCGGCGTGATTCATGGTGTAGAGGATCTGGTCGGCGGACAGACGGATGTTGATGGTATGCAGCACCGCGCCGATCATCGGGATGGCGAACATGCATTCCAGGTAACGGTGGCTGTCCCAGTCCATCACCGCCACGGTGTCACCGGCCTTCACACCCGCCGCCGTCAGCACGTTGGCCAGACGCGCCACGCGCTCATTGAAGGTGGCATAGCTGTAGCGCACCAGATCGCGGTAGACAATCTCGCGGGTCTTCTCGTAGCGGCTACCGGAGAGCAGCAGACGCTTGATCAGCAGAGGCGCCTGGTTGGCGTTTTCGGTTGGAGGAATGACACGGGTATTCAGCATGGCGATGACCTGTTTTCTTGGATTTTTTCTTCGCCGCCAATCTAGAACCGCTCTGGCTTCGGCTTAATCCATCCAAAGAATGATTTTTCCCGTGACCCTTTGGCCGCTTTCGGTCACGCAGTAGAATCGACTCATACCTGCCGTTCCGGCTTCACTCTCCAGAGGTAATACCGATGTCCGATATCGTCATCGTCAGCGGCGCCCGCACCCCCATGGGTGGCTTCCAGGGCAGCCTGTCCAGCATCCCCGCCGTGGATCTGGGGGCCGCCGCCATTCGCGAGGCCGTAGCCCGTGCCGGTATCCAGCCCGCCGATGTCCAGGAAGTGATCATGGGCTGCGTACTGCCCGCCGGCCTCAAGCAGGGCCCGGCCCGCCAGGCCTCGCTGGGCGCCGGCCTGCCATCGGCCACCGGCTGCACCACCATCAACAAGCTGTGCGGCTCCGGCATGAAGGCCGTGATGCAGGCCTTCGACGCGCTCAAGGCCGGCAGCAATGAAGTAATGGTCGCCGGCGGCATGGAAAGCATGTCCAACGCCCCGTACATCATCGAGAAAGCCCGTAGCGGCCTGCGCATGGGCCACGGCGAGATCAAGGACCACATGTTCTTCGACGGTCTGGAAGACGCCCGCACCGGCCGCCTGATGGGCTCCTTCGCCCAGGAAACCGCCGACAAGTACGGCATCACCCGCGAGGAGATGGACGCCTACGCCATCGAGTCGCTGAAACGCGCCCAGGCCGCCATCCAGAGCGGCGAGCTGGCCAACGAGATCGTTTCGGTCACCGTCACCAGCCGCAAGGGCGAAGTCGTGGTGAAGGACGACGAGCAGCCGTTGACCGCCAACCTGGACAAGATTCCCGGCCTCAAGCCGGCCTTCCGCAAGGACGGCACCATCACCGCCGCCAACGCCAGCTCGATCTCCGACGGCGCCAGCGCCCTGGTCCTGATGACCGCCGAGGAAGCGGCCAAGCGCGGCCTCAAGCCGCTGGCCAAGATCGTCGCCCACGCCACCCAGAGCCAGGACCCGAGCGAATTCACCATCGCCCCGATCGGTGCCATGAGCAACCTGTTCAAGAAGACCGGCTGGAGCAAGGACAACGTCGATCTTTACGAGATCAACGAAGCCTTCGCCATGGTCACCATGTTGGCCATGCGTGAGCACGGCCTGGACCACGCCAAGGTCAATGTCTACGGCGGCGCCTGCGCCCAGGGCCACCCGGTCGGCTCCACCGGCTCGCGCCTGATCATCACCCTGATCAACGCCCTGCGCAACAAGGGCGGCAAGCGCGGTGTGGCCTCGCTGTGCATCGGCGGCGGCGAAGCCACTGCAGTGGCTATCGAGCTGCTGTAACTCGCACGCAAATGAAAAGCCCCGCCTAGGCGGGGCTTTTTTATGGGCGACTGCTTATCGAAGCTCGGTAAAGGCCAGCTTGATCCCCAGCCCCACCAGCACCGCGCCCATCAGCCGATCGAACCAGTGGCCCATGCGCGCAAAACCGGCACGCACCCGGCGCTGGCTGAACAGCAGCGCCACCAGGCAGAACCAGATCGCCGTGGCGAACGCCAGGTACACGCCGTAGCCAGCCTGCACCGCCAGCGGCGTGTGCGGGTTGATCACCACGGTGAACAGCGAGAGGAAGAACAGCGTGGCCTTGGGGTTCAAGCCATTGGTGACGAAGCCAGCCACGAAAGCACCACGTGGTGAACGCTCAACACCATCGCCAACCACTTCCAGGCTACCCGGCGCCGCCGGCTTGGCACGCAGGGCCTTGATGCCAATGTAGAACAGGTAGGCCGCCGCCAGCCACTTCAGCGCGTTGAACAGCACGATGGACTGCGACACGATCAGGCCGATTCCCAGCAACGAATAGGCCACATGGACGAAGATGGCGGTGCCCACACCTAGCGCAGTCCAAGTACCGGCGCGACGGCCATGAGCCACGCTCTCGCGCACCACAACAGCGAAATCCGGCCCCGGGCTGGCCACGGCCAGCAGGTGGATCAGCGCCACGGTCAAAAACTCCGCCCAGTACATGCGACCTCCGAATAGTGGGAATCAGGACAACAGGCTGGCAACCTTACGCCACTGCAACGCATCCAGACAGGTACAGCTGATGAGCAATAGCCCCCGCGCGGTCTTCCTCGACCACAGCTCCCTCGACCTCGGCGATCTCGACATGACTCCGCTGCGCCAGGTGTTCGGCGAATTGGTCCTGCACGACACCTGCACGCCCGAGCAGGTCGCCGAACGCCTGCAAGGCGCCCAGGTAGCGATCAGCAACAAGGTGCACCTGAGCGCCGCCACCCTCACCGCCTGCCCCGAGCTGAAGCTGGTTCTGGTCTCCGCCACCGGCACCAACAACGTCGACCTGGCCGCCGCCCGCGAGCGCGGCATCACCGTCGCCAACTGCCAGGGCTACGGTACCGCCTCGGTGGCCCAGCATGCACTGATGCTGCTGCTCAACCTCGCCACCCGCTTGCCCGACTACCAGGCGGCGGTACGCGACGGCGCCTGGCAACGCTCCAGCCAGTTCTGCCTGCTGGACTTCCCAATCATCGAACTGCAAGGCAAGACCCTCGGCATCCTCGGCCACGGCGAACTGGGCGGCGCCTTCGCTCGCCTGGCCGAAGCCTTGGGTATGCGCGTGCTATACGGCGCCCTGCCCGGCCGCACCGACCGCACCGACCGCCTAGCGCTGAGCGAGCTGTTGCCGCAGGTCGACGCCCTCAGCCTGCACTGCCCGCTCAACGAGCAGACCCGCAACCTGATCGGCGCCGCCGAGCTGGCACTGATGAAGCCACAAGCGCTGCTGATCAACACCGCCCGCGGCGGCCTGGTCGACGAACAGGCCCTGGCCGACACCCTGCGCGCCGGCCACCTGGGCGGTGCGGCATTCGACGTACTCAGCGAGGAGCCACCGCGTAACGGCAACCCGCTGCTGGCGCCAGACATCCCGCGTCTGATCATCACTCCGCACAATGCCTGGGGTAGCCGCGAGTCGCGACAGCGCATGATCGGCCAACTGGCAGAAAATGCGGCAGCATTCTTCGCGGGCACACCCATACGGGTGGTCGGGTAAACTACGCGCCCTTTTCTGCCGCGGAGCATGCCCATGGACCCACGAAGCGAGGTGCTGTTGCGCCAGGCGGAACTGTTCCAGGGCGACCTGCTGCTGGCCGGCCTGCCGGCCGATGATCTGCTCGGCCAGCTGCCACGCGCGCATGGTTGGAGCTGGCACGCCGGCGAGCAGAACACGCTCGAGGCGCGCTTCGCCGGGCGCAGCCGCTTCGGCACCCTGGTGCCCGACGCATCCTTCGACAGCGCCGTGCTGTTCCTACCCAAGTCCCGCGAACTCGCCGACTACCTGCTGCAGGCCCTGGCCGCGCGCCTGGCCGGCCACGAGCTGTACCTGGTCGGCGAGAAGCGCGGCGGCATCGAACGCGCCGCCAAGCAGCTGGCCGCCTATGGCAAGCCGCGCAAGCTGGACAGCGCCCGCCACTGCCAGCTGTGGCAAGTGACGGTGGACAACGCACCGGCCGCGCCTGACCTGCAGGCCCTCGCCCAACGTTTCGAGCTGCCACTGGCCGACGGCCCGCTGCAGGTCCTGAGCCTGCCGGGCGTGTTCAGCCATGGCCGCCTGGATCGCGGCAGCGCACTGCTGCTGGAACAGCTGGATGGCCTGCCGCAGGGCCATCTGCTCGACTTCGGCTGCGGTGCCGGCGTGCTCGGCGCCACGCTCAAGCGCCGCTACCCGCAGAGCCAGCTGACCCTGCTCGACGTCGATGCCTTCGCCGTCGAGAGCAGTCGCCTGACCCTGGCCGCCAACGGCCTGGAGGCCGAAGTGATCGCCGGCGACGGTATCGACGCGGCTCCCACGGGTCTCGCCGCCATCATCAGCAACCCGCCGTTCCACACCGGCGTGCACACCGACTACCAGGCCAGCGAGCACCTGCTGCGCGAGGCCGCCCGCCACCTGAACAAGGGTGGCGAGCTGCGCCTGGTGGCCAACAGCTTCCTTAAATACCCGCCGCTGATCGAACAGCACCTGGGCAGTTGCCAAACACTGATCGAGCGCGATGGCTTTCGCATTTATCGCGCAAAGCGCAGCTGAAACGGCCACATTGCCCGCCACAAAAGGGCTGCAGCCAGTTTTTTCTAGGCGCGCGCGCGACAGCTAATCTATTCTTTGCGACATTCCCACCATCCCAGTGACGTGCATGAGCCAGCAGCCGAAAGCCCCCTCCATTCTCGAGCTTTTTCCGGAAGAGACTCGCGAGGCTGCAGACTTGCTCAAGCAAGCGGTACCGCACATGGTCCGCCACGACATCCCCCCCACGCCCATGCATTACGCGCTTTGGTACAGCTACTGCAAAGGTGCGGAACCCGACCTGAACCGTCGCCTGGACAAGATCGTCAGCGACTTCTCCAGCTTCCCCCCGGAAACGGCAGCCAAGCTCTTTCGCGAGTTCATCATCAGAGGCGAGCTTGAGGATGCCCGCGCCGGGCAACAGCAGGTCATCGAGCTGGTCGATGATATCGAAGGCGACGTAAAGCGCAGCGTCAGCGGCAGTCAGCACTACCAGGCCAGCCTTTCCCAAGGATTGGCCGCCCTTCAGGAACCTATAGTCGACGACCTGCCCAGCGTGCTCAACGAGCTGCAACTGAGCACCCAGCAGATGCAGGAACAGCAGGAGAAATTCCTCTATCGCCTCAGATCGGCACAGGCCGAAATCCAGAATCTGCGTAGCCAGTTGGAAAGAGCACAGGCCGCGGCCACTCTCGATAGCCTGACCCATGTATTCAACCGTCATGCGTTCACACGCCTACTGGAGCAGGCGCTATCCGGCGACACCAAAGGCCTCGCCCTGGTCATGCTGGACATCGACCACTTCAAGCACTTCAACGATCAGTACGGACACCCCCTCGGTGACCGGGTGCTGCAGCATGTCGGTCAGTTGCTCCGAGACATGCTTCCCGCCCGCGGAGTAGCCGCGCGCTACGGCGGCGAGGAGTTCTGCATCATCCTGAGAGACTGCTTCGACGTAGAGACGGCCGCCGAATTCGCAGAACAGCTACGACTCAAGATCCAGGCTCTGCGGGTGAAAGTGCGGAGCACCGACAAAGTACTGGATACCATCACCGCCTCCTTCGGTCTCACGCTCGCCGAAACAGGAGATACCTTCGACAGCCTGGTTACTCGCGCCGACGACGCCCTTTACCAAGCCAAGCGCAACGGGCGCAACCAGGTCCATCCCCCAGCCTCCAACGCCGCGCTAACTGCTTGATTTGAGCGGACATCCTCTTTGCGGTTAAATAGACTCGTGCCAAATTCGGCGGCATAGGCGGAACACTGTGCCCATTCATCGGGTACCGTCAGCTCCGCTTCTCGATTAGCCATATTCGAATAAGCGAGTTTCTCTACCATGTTGAAGATCGTCCACCTGATCACGGGCGGCGGCGCACTGCTGCTGTCCTTCGCCCCAAGCCTGCGTAACGAAGACCTGTCCTATCTGCAGCAACCCGATGCGCTTTATCTGGCATTTTTCGGATTGATCAACCTCCTGCTAGCGCCACTACCAGCCGTTCGCCACGCAGGCGTGCGTCACCAGCTACAAGTACTGGTATCAGCGCTACTGGTATTCGCGAGCGTGCTTCAGGCGCTGATCCTGCTTGCACCCCTGGCGCAGATCGGTAGTCAGCCCGCCGTTGCGCTGAGCATTGCCATCCTGCTGGCAGCCACGATGCTCCACCTGGCCATCAACATGGCCAACGGCCGACGCGCGGTTGCCCCCGCCTCCTTCGGCAGAGAGCTAGATGAAAGCCGTGAGACCGGGACCGTCAAGTGGTTCAACACGTCGAAAGGTTTCGGCTTCATCTCGCGCGATAGTGGCGAGGATATCTTCGTGCACTTTCGCGCCATTCGCGGCGAGGGTCATCGCATCCTGGTCGAAGGGCAACGCGTCGAATTCTCCGTCATGCAGCGCGATAAGGGCCTACAGGCCGAAGATGTGATAGTTGCCTTGCCTGGGCAGCGCTGACGTCAGCTCGGCAACAGAAAAAAGCCCGCGCAAGCGGGCTTTCTTTTAATAGTGCGGCGGAGGCGCCTCATCCTCATCGATACCGAACTGCCCCTGCATCTCTTCCTGCCGGCGGGCCAGTGCCGCGATCTGCAACTTGAGACGCTCGATGATCTGCTGCTGCTCCGCGAGCACATCACTCAGCGCCGCAATGGTGTCATCCTGAAAAGCCTGCCGGCTCTCCAGTTCGATCAGACGATACTCCAGATCCATCGATCAGCCCTCGATGAAACTGAAGTCATCGGAAACGACACGCCGCAGACGATCACGAAGGGCTGTAATCTCGTCTCCCGCATATGGCCGCGCCGGGTGCTTGCCCCAGACAGGCGCAGGCCAAGCCGGATCTTCACGCCGACGTACCACCACATGCATATGCAGTTGGCTGACCACATTGCCAAGCGTGGCGACATTCATCTTGTCAGCAATAAATGCATCTTTAAGTACCTCAGCCAACTGCGTGGTTTCCAGCCAGAGTTGCTGCTGGTCGGCGACGTCCAGCTGAAACAGTTCGCTGACCGCCTCGCGCCGCGGCACGAGGATGAACCAGGGATAATTGGCATCGTTCATCAGTAGCAGACGGCACAAGGGAAAGTCGCCCAATACGAACGTGTCCTGCTGTAAGCGTGGATCAAGGTTGAACATGTACTTCTCCTCCAGGCCGGGCCGCGCAGCATAGCGGGACGCCGGCTGCAATTCATCTGCGTACGAAGGTCCCCCAGAAGACCAAGACGACGCTCTATAAAAAGGCACGGGTCTCACTCACTCATGCCCGACCCGGCGCACACCGAAACGACACGCCCCATAATCGGGCAAAAATCTCTCAAGTCGCCCCACAAACTGACTGACCGCACAGGTAGGAAGCGTTACCGCTGGATACCTCGTGTCGCCCAATCCGATACACGGTAACGCCGTCGAATAGACCTATCGACTGAACTCCGCGAGGCGACGATTGGAACACCCCCAGCAAAGCCCCGTAGCACAAGGCTCTCGGCGCGATGATAGGAAACCAAGAATAAAAATATTGAACACCTTGAGGCTATCCCGGCAGTTTGTGCACGGAAGTTGCTATATCACCTGCGACATCCGTTTTAGGCCGCTCCTAGAGCAGCAGTGGCTGCCGATAAGCGTTTGGATATTCAGCGTTTTTCGGCATGACTCAAGCGAATGTATAGAGGCGGCAAAAACCTACAAAATTGCGACTCCGAAGATGTAATTTTGCGACGTCGTGGTGAACAAGCCGTAGGAAATCAACGATATCTGTCGCTAATTTAAGCCTCCATGCTATAAGTTAGCGCCGACACAAAAAGAAAGAGCCGCCCCAAATAAAGGCAGCAAAAATCTTCTAAACCAAAGGAGCAATCACAATGCAAGTGATGAAGTGGAGCGTACTGGCTCTAGCCGTGACCGCCGGTACCACCCAGCTGGCATTTGCCAGCGCTCAGTCCGAATCCAAGGGCTTCGTGGAAGACAGCAGCCTGAACCTGCTGCTCCGCAACACCTACTGGAACCGTGACTACAACCATGGCCAGAATGACCGCAAAACTTGGGGTCAAGCCTTCATTGGAACCTACGAGTCCGGCTTCACCCAAGGCACCGTTGGTGTCGGCGTTGACGCCTTTGGCCTGCTGGGTCTGAAACTCGACGGCGGCCAAGCCGATATGTTCCCTGGTGAAGAAAAAGACTGGGACGACTCCGTTGGCCAGGCTGGCGCAGCTGTCAAAGTTCGCTTCTCCAACACTGTGATCAAGTATGGCGATCAGATGCCGAGCCTGCCGGTTCTGGCATATGACGACTCCCGCCTGCTGCCGCAAAGCTTCACCGGCACCATGATCACCAGCAGCGAAATCGAAGGTCTGGAGCTGAACGCCGGTCGCTTTACTGCTGCCAGCCCGATGGCCAGCGCTGCTCGTGACGACGGCCGACTGAACAGCATTGACGTAGCTGGTGGTAGCTATCAGTTCACCGACGACCTGAGCGCAGCCCTGTACTACTCCGATATCGAAGATATCGCCAAGAAGTACTACGCCAATGTCAACTGGACTATTCCGTTGGCTGCAGAGCAGGCTCTGAACTTCGACTTCAACATCTACAAAACCAAGTACGAGAACGACACCACTGCGTCGGACCTCTTCTTCGGTAACGGCGTCGAAGGCGACGACAACACCATCTTCAGCCTGGCCGGTAAATACAGCGTTGGCTCGCACGCCTTCATCCTAGCCTACCAGCAGAACAGTGGTGACGTCGGTTATGCCTACGACATCGGCGACGGTGGCAGCGCAATCTGGCTGGCCAACTCGTACTACTCTGACTTCAACAACGCCGACGAGAAGTCCGTACAGGCCAGCTATGAGCTGGACTTCGCTGGCTACGGCGTACCGGGTCTGACTTGGAAAACCGCTTACGTCTACGGTTACGACATCAATTACGGTGGTACCGACGACGCAAAAGAGCGCGAGTTCTTCAATCAGGTCAAATACACCATCCAGAGCGGCGCAGCGAAGGATCTGTCCTTCAAAGTGCGTAACTCGATCTATCGTACCGATACTGACTTCGCGAACGATCTGAACGAGTGGCGTCTGTTCGCAGAGTACCCGCTGGAAATCCTGTAAGGATTTCTTCGAGTCTCGAAGCGAACGAAGAAACCCGGCCTAGGCCGGGTTTCTTTTTTGAAGTTCGGTGAGAAAGCTGCCCTCCTCAACTGCCAGGCAAAGCGTAGGTACCCGTGACATGAGCCACCAGACTCCCCTCCTCGCCTGATGAATACAACTGCACTTCGCATACTGCCTGGCGTCGCGAAAGCCTCAGAATTCGCGCCTCGGCAATCAGGTCGACTGGCTTGGGCCGAGCCAGGAAGTTGATATTGAGATTGGCCGTCACCGCCATCTCCACACGCCCCAGGCGCCCCAGCACAACCGCATACATGGCAGCATCAGCCAGCGACATGATGGTCGGCCCTGACAGGGTCCCACCTGGCCTCACCAGCTTGCCGTGAAAAGGCACCCTCGCCACGGCCAGATCGCCGTCGAGACGATCGATGCACAGATCAATATCCTCGGCCATCGGTACTCCGGCGCGAATCAACGCCTGCACCTGGCCAGCGGTCAGCTCCGCCATGCTCAACTCCCGGTCTGTCCTGTACGCCATCTGGCTGGCACCGTACAATGCCGAGTCACTATTTGCCCCCGCAACCGACATAACGGCCAAACATGCGTACCAGTCAGTACCTGCTCTCGACCCTCAAGGAAACCCCTGCCGACGCCGTGGTGATCAGCCATCAGCTGATGCTGCGCGCAGGCATGACCCGTAAGCTGGCCTCGGGCCTGTACACCTGGCTGCCGCTGGGTTTGCGCGTGCTGCGCAAGGCCGAAGCCATCGTGCGCGAAGAGATGAACGCCGCGGGCGCGCTGGAAGTACTGATGCCGGCCGTACAGCCGGCTGAGCTGTGGCAGGAGTCCGGCCGCTGGGAACAGTATGGCCCCGAGCTCCTGCGCATCAGGGACCGACATGATCGCGAGTTCTGCGTCGGCCCGACCCACGAGGAAGTCATCACGGATCTGGCACGCAACGAGCTGAACAGCTACAAGCAGCTGCCGATCAACATGTACCAGATCCAGACCAAGTTCCGTGACGAGATCCGTCCGCGCTTCGGCCTGATGCGTGGCCGCGAGTTCATCATGAAGGACGCCTACTCCTTCCACCTTGACCAGGCCTCGCTACAGCAAACCTATGACCGCATGCATCAGGCCTACTGCAACGTCTTCACCCGCCTGGGCCTGAACTTCCGCCCGGTACAGGCCGACACCGGCTCTATCGGCGGCACCGGCTCCCACGAGTTTCACGTGCTGGCCGAGTCCGGCGAAGACGATATCGCCTTCAGCGACACCTCCGACTACGCCGCCAACATCGAGAAGGCGGAAGCCGTCCCGCGCGAAGCCGAGCGCAGCGCAGCCACTGAAGAACTGCGTCTGGTCGATACGCCGAATGCCAAAACCATCGATGAACTGGTCAGCCAGTTCGGCCTCGCCATCGAGAAGACCGTCAAGACCCTGGTGGTGCACGCCGCCGAGGAAGGCAAGCTGATCGCCCTGATCGTTCGCGGCGACCACGAGCTGAACGAGATCAAGGCCGCCAACCACGAGTTGGTCGCCAGCCCTCTGGCCTTCGCTTCCGAGGCCGAGATCCGCGCCGCCATCGGTGCCGGCCCTGGCTCGCTCGGACCACTGAACCTGCCGATTGCCTGTATCGTCGACCGCAGCGTGGCACTGATGAGTGACTTCGGCGCCGGCGCCAACATCGATGACAAGCACTTCTTCGGCCTGAACTGGGAGCGCGATCTGCCGCTACCGCAGGTCGCCGACCTGCGCAACGTAGTAGCCGGCGACCCCAGCCCGGATGGCCAGGGCACCCTGGTGATCAAGCGCGGCATCGAAGTCGGCCATATCTTCCAGCTCGGCACCAAGTACAGCGAGGCCATGGGCTGCAAGGTACTGGGCGAGAGTGGCAAGCCCGTGACCCTGACCATGGGCTGCTATGGCATCGGCGTATCACGCGTGGTGGCTGCCGCCATCGAACAGAACTATGACGAGCGCGGCATTCTCTGGACCGACGCCCTCACGCCCTTCCAGATCGCCATCGTGCCAATGAAGTACGAGAATGAAGCCGTGCGAGAAACCACCGACAAGCTCTACACGGAGCTGACGGCCGCCGGGTACGAAGTACTGCTGGATGATCGCGACAAGAAGACCAGCCCCGGCGTGAAATTCGCCGACATGGAGCTCATCGGCATCCCGCACCGCATCGTCGTCAGCGAGCGAGGCCTTGCCGAAGGCAACCTCGAATACAAGCACCGCCGTGACAGCGAGAGCCAGCAGTTGCCAGCAGCTGAGGTAATGTCGTTCCTCTCTGCCCGTATTCCCCGCTGAGTACAAACCAAGAAGTCACCATGTTGCAGCGAAACATCCTCCACAACGGCGCGGCCCTGCTCGGCACCCTCATGCTGGCTGGCTGCGCCAATCACTTGCCACAGCGCAGCGAACATGAGGAGCGCTTCGAGCGCAGGTTGCTTGATCACAGCCTGCAGATCGATGCCGGCGAACCGAGGTTGCTCGAGCTGCCGCAGCGGCGAGTGCGCATTCACGAGCAGAAGGCCTTCGAAGTCACGGAGTTTGAGGTCACTCGCCGCTATGATCGCTACACCCCGTATCAACCCTGGCGCGAGTTGTACGAAGTACCGCTGGGGGCGGTTGCAGTAGTCGCGGGTGTCGGCGCCAACGTACTCAACGTGGTGATGTTCGGCCGACTGCCGGACAGCATGACCAAGGACTGGATCAGCTACGGCGTCGCCGGCCTCAATCCAGCGATGAACGTCGAGTCCAATGGTCGTGCCGAGCAGAATCTGGCAAAGATCGAGGAGGTCCAGAAAGATCGGCGAACCGAGTACTCGAGCCTACCCTGGGCCGAGCGCCCCGTGCTGATCAAGGCTGGCAAGGAAACCCACGAGCTGACAACGGATCGCCAGGGAGTGCTGCGCCTCAATCTGCTTGACAGCCCCTTCGCCGACCACGATATCAGCACCGTCGGAACGCTGGCGCTCAGCGTCGAAGATCCCCAGGACAACACCCGCGCCGATGCCTCGCTCCTGGTGAGCAGAGACCTGCGAGGAAAACTGCGCGAAGCCCACGCGCTGATCTATGACGACCTCGAGGATGATGAAGTCAGCCAGTGGGTACATCGGGTCAAACGCCTGTCTGACTTGGGGCTGGAGGAGGAAGCCAGCGAGCTGGAGCAGAGCTTGATCGAGCTGACACGCAATGATCCTGAGCTACAGCAGGAATTTCTCAAAGCGCTGATGAAGGACGCTGGTCGGCTGGCGGCCGATCCGGGAGAGGACTGAGCCTGGGCTCCGGCAAACGGGAGCCTGCTCATCTCTAGCGTCTGATCACGAAACCAGTGATCCCTTGCAGTGATTGCTGCTCCAGTTCGAGGGCATCCACGCGCGCCCCGGCAGGCCCTTTGTCCAACCATGATTGCAGCTCACGCACAGCCGGCTCGTCCCCTTCGAACAGTACCTCGACCCGGCCATCGACCAGGTTTCGCACCCAGCCATTCAGATCTAGGCGCTCCGCCTCCCGCTGCGTTTGCTGGCGAAAGCCTACCCCCTGCACCTTGCCGCTGACCAGGCCGTGCATACACAGCTGCATCTGCATCACTCCTTACCCTGCCAATAAGCCAGCCGCTCGTGCAGGCCAGCCGCCGTCTGCTCGCCGACCAGACGCTCCCGCAGTCGCCCCTTGTTGTCGACCAGATAAGTCACAGGCAGGACATCGTTGCGGGGAAGCTCGAGGCGAGGAGCAGGGTCCTGGGCCAGCAGGGTGAAGCGGATATCGAATGTCTTGGCGGCGGCCGCCAGAGTTTCTCCCTGAAGGGCGTCGAAATTGACGCCCAACACCTGCACCCCCTTGCCCCGCAGCTCTTCATCCAGCCTGTTCAGTTCGGGAATTTCCGTCCTGCAGGGCTTGCACCACTCTGCCCAGTAATTGATCACCAACCACTGGCCTTCTAGCTGCTCAGCCGTTACCTTTCGTCCATGCTGATCGACTCCCCAGTCCTCGGCGCAGCCGGCCAGGAAAAGTCCGGCTACTAGACCTATCACCATCTGGAGTGGCCTTCCCATGCATTCGCTCCTCGTGCACTCGGGGTTGATATGACGCTGGACGCTCTGCGCCTGGAAGTGCCGGACATCGTCGAAGAGGAAGCCACCCGGCTCGGTGAGCTCAACGCCGAACTCACCGATGCACGCCGAAAGCCTCGTGAGGACGGCCTGCAACAGGCGTTGAGGCTATTGCATCGCCTCAACCGCAGTGCCATGACCTTACTTGAAAGACAGCGGGCCCTGCAAAGCTTCTGCGAAGAGTATCGCCACTATTGCAACGCGCTGGCCGATGGCTCCCAGCCCTCTCAGGCGTTTGTCAGCCTGTGCAACGAACTGGCAGCCGGTTTCAAACGGCTACTGCTGCAGATACTCCAGGGCCGCCAGCCCTCGCGCCCGCATCTCGCCTGGTGCCTGTATATGGCCCAGCACTTTCTCGCCCAGAGTCTGCTGCGCCATTATCAGCTTTATCAGGAACCGCCCGCCTCGCTCTGGAGCGATAGCCACCTGCTCTACTGGATAGGCGAGCATCAGGGTTGCCTGGACGAACATGTAGCCGCCCCATTCCAACCTACTCCGGCAGGGACGCTGCGCGGCCTCTATCAACAGATGCTGATGCTGGCACTGAGCAATCCCTTCCATCTGGCAGAGGGTGAGTGCGCAGTCCTGTTCGGGGCGCTGACGCCGCTCGCATCGCTCGCCCGGCTACTACCCTGGGACGAAGACGAAGAAGGCGAAGGTCCTCTGATCGACCTGAGCCAGGCTCAGCCATGCCTCCCGTACGATGCGGAGATCGCGGGCTCCACTGAACACCTGCGCAGGTTAGAGCTCGGAGCCCTGCTGGTGGCCCTGTATGAGCCAGCACCATTACAGAGTGCAGGCGAGCGTGAACTGCTGGATCAGGTCCGACAGCACTGGCTTGGTCGCCAGCAAAGACGTCATCCTCGTGCCGACTTCAGTGCCGATTGCAGCCTGGTGATCGGCCTACCGGCCATCCATGCGCAGTTGCTGGAGAAGCGCCCCACCAGCTCCGCCGCGCAGATGCTGGATGCCAGCGCCGGAGGGGCCAGACTCGTCTGCCATGCTGAGCTGGCCACGCATCTACCAGTCGGCCAACTGGTCCTAGTTCTACCTCGCAGCGGATCCGCCACCCTGGCCCTGGTACGTTGGCGCCACCTCAATCAGGATGGACTGCACCTGGGCCTGCGCTACCTGAAGGGCCTGCCTCGCGCCGTATGGCTGAGACGAGCCCCCAGCGCACAAACTCATCCGGGGGTGTTGCAAAGCACACCGGAGCCGGGAGCGGGCTGGCATCATGGTCTTTGGCTGCCCTGCGGACAGTTCGTCGAAGGCGAGAACGTCTGGCTGCAGCTCGCCAACGCCAACAACCAAGCGATATTGTTACTGCCGGCACCCAATCTCGGCACCCCAACAGTCACGCGCTACCCGCTGCGGCTGGCTTGAACATTCAGCCAGGTTCTGCGACAGAAGTCTCAAGAGCCAAAGCCCCAGTGCACAGTTTCGTCACCAGCCGTTTTTTATAATTGGCTAATTCCTATACCAATGAGTTCTGCCGGAGCCTTCCATGTCCCAAGCCAACGACAAGCTAATCGGCCCAGTTCCCGCGAGCATCGTCAATAGCGCGCGCCTGAACGTAACGCCTTACGAGGGGCGGGTCGGTGAGTTCAACGTGGCTGTCTGGCTGCACCTGCCAGGCCTGGCCAATCTGCCGGTTTCGCTGATCGTGCGCTATCGCGACGGCAACCAGGCACGCGAAGTGGCGGTAGACCATGGCAAGGTCAACGGCCATAACAAGGTGATGCTCTCCGGCATTGCCCGCCTGCCAATGAAACACAAGATCGAAGACATGCAAGTACGTTTGCGTTCGGCCGTTCCCGCCCAGACCCTGGTCGTGGAGGAGCTCTTCGTACAAGCCGTCGAGATACTGGATGCCGCGTCTCGCCAGGCAATGGCCTGACGCTTGAGACCTGAATCAACCCCGCTACGGCGGGGTTTGCTTTTTTTGGGGCCTCAGAACACCCCGAAGCGCACGACACTACTCGGCTTCGCAGGCTCAGCCTCCTCGGCCGCCTGCCGGGCCAGCGCTGCCAGCGACTCGGGCCAGCGAGAAAAACGCAGACCGGTGATGCGATTGAGCCGTTCCAACGCCTCCTCGGAATCCCGAGGCTGCAACGGCACCACCTTGTTCTTGCTACTGCTCATTCACCGCGTCCCCGAATCCCGCACTCGCTAGCAGTCTGCCAGCATTCAGCTAGGCATTAGCCAGAAGCGTGCCAGGCCCAGCAGGCCGCTTTCGCAGGAGGCCGAGGAGCCTTCATTCGGCGCACATGGGCTGTACCTCGCCCGAAACTGACCTTTTTCGTCACTTTTCCTGAGAATCGCTTTCGGCGCGTAACCATCTCGCAAGACTGCCGCCGAACAGGGCCGCCTGGTCTTCGTGAAATCGTCCCATGGCCTCACGCAGCTGGGGGTACCAGGCTTCCTCCAGGGTCTCCGGCAACTGGTTCGGACGCGGCAAGGGCCAGGGACTGTGAGCGAGCAGGCGATGCAGGCTGTAGTGCTCGAGATCACGACACAGCACCCAGCCCCCGCCGCTGGCGCGACAAATCAGACGCTCACGCTCCAGGAAGTCGAGCACCTCCTCCCATTCGTCCTGAGGCAACCACCATCCAGCCCGCTGTACATCGAGGTGGCGAACCGATTGTCCGCGCTGCTGCCGATCATGGAAAACCCTCAGTACGCCGATGACCGCCAGCAGGCGAGGCAGTGCCTGGCGCCGCCACTGACGTGACGATGAGAGGTTGCATACCAGCTCCGCACCGAGCAGCACGATCAGCCAGGACAGATACACCCAGAGCAGGAACAGAGGCACGGTAGCGAACGCACCGTAGATCAGCTGGTAGCCCGGAAAGAAGCTCACGAAGAGACCGAACAACTTCTTGGCCACCTCGATCAGTACTGCCGCGAAGAGCCCGCCGATCAGGGCATGGCGTAACGGCACGCGTGCATTGGGCACCGCCGAGTAGATCAGAGTGAAGGCCGCGGCGCTGAACAGCAGAGGAGCAAAGCGCAGGAGAGTACGCGCGCCGATCAGAGCATCCGGCCCTGTGAGTAACGACAGCGATGTGATGTACGTGGTCACGGCGAATCCGGCCCCCAACAGCAGCGGCCCCAGGCTTAGGATCGCCCAGTACAGCAGGAAACTGGAGACACCCCGACGTGGCTGGCGCACACGCCAGATGGCATTCAAGGTTTTCTCGATGGTCACCAGCATGAAGAATGCGGTCACCGCGAGCAGCGCCACACCAGCCCAGGTAAGGTGTCGCGCCTGAGTGGTGAACTCTCGCAGGTACTGCTGCACAGTCTCGCCAGATGACGGCACGAAGTTGTGGAAGATGAAACTCTGGATCTGCTCGCCGGTATCCTGGAACGCCGGCACGGCAGAAAGCATGGCGAAGGTAACGGTCATCACCGGCACCACGGCGAACAGCGTGGTGTAGGTCAGCGCAGCGGCGTTATTGATGGCACGGTCGGCGAGGAAACGCTGCAACAGGAATCGCCAGAACTCCATCAGATCATCCAGCCGCTGTTGCATGCCCACTCCTTAGAACCGTTTCGTGCTCGACGCGGCTAGAATAGCGCCCTCATCCGACAATGGGCACCCGCATGACCGACCTGACCCTCTACCACAACCCGCGCTGTTCCAAGTCCCGCGGCGCCCTGGAGCTCCTCGAGGCGCACGGGCAGTCGCCCAACGTGGTGCGCTACCTGGAGACGCCACCCAGCGCCGCCGAGCTGCACGCACTACTGGCCAAGCTGGGCATAGGCGCACGCGAGCTGCTGCGTAGCGGCGAGGACGAGTACAAAGACCTAGGCCTGGCCGACTCCAGCCTCAGCGATGAGCAACTGATTGCCGCCATGGCCGCACATCCCAAGCTGATCGAGCGCCCCATCCTGGTCGCGGGCGAACGGGCCATCATCGGTCGCCCTCCGGAGAAGGTACTGGAGCTGCTGGCATGAGTTCGCCCTACATCCTGGTGCTGTACTACAGCCGCCACGGAGCCACTGCCGAAATGGCCCGGCAGATCGCCCGTGGTATCGAACTAGGAGGCCTGGAGGCTCGTCTGCGCACCGTTCCGGCCATCTCCAGCGAATGCGAGGCCGTAGCCCCGAACATTCCCGATGACGGCGCCCCGTACGCCAGCATCGACGACATCCGGCACTGCGCCGGTCTCGCCCTGGGCAGCCCGACACGCTTCGGCAACATGGCTGCGCCGATGAAGTACTTCATCGACGGCACCAGCAGCCTGTGGCTGACTGGCGAGTTGGTCGGCAAGCCGGCAGGCGTCTTCACCTCCACGTCCAGCCTGCACGGCGGTCAGGAAAGCACGCTGCTGTCGATGATGTTGCCGTTGCTGCACCACGGCATGCTGGTCTGCGGCCTGCCTTACAGCGAGGGTGCGCTGCTTGAGACCCGCGGTGGCGGCACACCCTATGGCCCTAGCCACCATGCCGGAGCCGATGGCAAACGTAGCCTGGATGAGCATGAAATCGCACTGTGCCGAGCCCTCGGCCAGCGCCTGGCGCAGACCGCCATGAAACTGGAGAACCTCCGTGGCTAAAACGCCCAAGCCCTTACCGGCCGTAGAGTGGCTGAACCCGCGTCTGAAACTCAGCCGCGCCCTCAGCCTTGTCAGCTTCTTCGCCTTGCTCGTTCTGCTCCTGATTTGGAACGTGGCCTTCGCCGACCTGCACGGTGCCCGTACATGGGTTGTGCTGAGCATTCAGCTGCTGCCGCTGCTGCTGCTCGCCCCAGGCCTGCTGCTGGGCAACGCCCGCGCTCACGCCTGGGCCTGTTTCGTAGTGAATATCTACTTCATCCAGGGCGTGGTCGCCTGCATCGACCCGGCCCGAGCCCTGTTCGGCGCCCTGGAAACGGTGATCAGCGTAAGTCTGTTCTGCAGCGCCCTGCTCTACACCCGCTGGCGCTTCCAGTGCGACCGCAAGATGGCAGGAGAGTGACCTGAGATACCCTGGGCCTTACCAGCCCAGGGTTTCCTTGAGAAAGGGAATAGTCAGCTTGCGCTGAGCCTGCAGCGAGGCCTGGTCGAGCCTCTCCAGCAACTCGAACAGGGCACTCATGCTGCGCTCGCCGCGGGTGAGAATGAAGCGTCCCACTTCTTCGGTGAGGTGCAGGCCTCGGCGCGACGCACGCAACTGCAGGGCACGCAGCTTGTCCTCGTCAGACAGCGAATGCAGCTGAAACACCAGCGCCAAGGTCAGACGTGACTGCAGGTCCGGTAGTGCTATCGGTAGCTCGCGCGGCGACGCCGTCGCTGCCAGCAGTAGAGGTTTACCGGCATCACGCAGGCGATTGAACAGGTGAAACAACGCCTCTTCCCAGTCAGCACGGCCCGCCACCGCATCGAGATCATCCAGACAGACCAGCTCAGACTGCTCCAGACCATCCAGCAACTCGGGACCGTACTCGGCCACCTCGCCCAGCGGCAGGTAGACCGCCTGCTCACCCCGCAGCTCGAAGCGCAGACAGGCGGCCTGCAACAGATGGCTACGCCCTACGCCTTCGCCCCCCCAGAGATAGATAAGGCTCTCTGCCCAACCGGCATCGGCCTCGCACAGGCGCTCGACATAGCCAAGCGCGGCGGCATTGGCGCCGGGATAATAGTTGGCGAAGGTGGCATCGTCACGCAGACGTACGCCGAGAGGCAGCTGGACAGGTTTCATACGCTGGACAGCGGCTTTTCCAAGCCGCCCAAGGACTCTGTGATGATCGCCAAGTTTATCGCCTTGTCGGCTCCAAGTCATTGATGGATAAGCCTGTTCGGATGAACACGAAACACATCGCCTGAACGGAGCTGGCAGACACCAGGACAGGGGCGTTGCGCCCCCCACGTGATCTGACGTCACAAGGCGCATGGCGGATGAGAACCGGCAGTCAGCGACCATCAGACGCATGAGGCCGATATGGACTCCCCAGGCCGAACAGCCGATCATCGCCCACCAACGGATTACCTTTTTGTTTCGGAGCCAGGAGCATCACGACCATGGACGGTCACAACCAACAGAAGCTATTCGCCTTTCCCCGCGAGGTAGCACGCGCAGCTATCTCAGTAACCAGCCGTCGCACCTGGCGACATGCACACCCGGGCATTCATCTGGGTCGCCCCCTGGCGTTGTGCCTGCTATTTATTCTCCCCTTCACGGCTCACCCGCAAGAATTTGGATCAATGGAGGCTCAGTACCTGCTCTACTCAGGTGCCATCGGCGATCCGATGCCGGTCGAGCAAAACAATGCCAAGCTCGCGCTGGCGATAACGGGCGAAGCGGCCGAGGAAATCTTCCAGCAGATCGGCCCCGACCTGAAAGATGAGTGCGATGCAGGGAATGAAAGCCGTTTTCGTGCCAACGGTAATGGCTCGGTCACCTGCCAGTACCACCTGCAGGACGGCTATCTCTGCTACCTAGGAATCGACCTGGTGAAGGGCATGCCGGTCAGCGCAAGCGTCTGCTAGGCTCGCCCACTGCCGAGCAAGCCGGTCAATTCGGGCGGTACGACGCATACCTCGGAAGTCTGGCGATCCAGAGCAGCAGTCGGCGCCGCGGTGATCGTCGGCGGATCAGCAAAGAGGCTACCGGCAAGAACGACGATGCGCGCGGCCCCATTCGGGAAGACCGCGCGCATCCGGGAGAAGCTACAGACGGCGAGGCCGTTAGCCTCGCTGCCCAACCGACCTCAGTGCTTGGTCGCAACCAGGTCCTTCGGCAGTTTGAAGGTCCAGAGCATGCCGCCCTGGTTGAAGTCCTTGATCCGCTTGGCGACCTCGCCACCCCACAGCGGCACGGCACCACCCCAGCCGGAAAGCACGGAGACGTACTGCTCACCATCCATCTCCCAGGTGATCGGCGAGCCGATCACGCCGGAGCCGGTCTGGAACTCGTAGAGCTTCTTACCGGACTTGGCATCGAAGGCCATCAGATAGCCTTCCGGGTTGCCGGTGAACACCAGGTTGCCCTTGGTGGCCAGCACCCCGCCCCAGAGAGGCGCGTAGTTCTTGTAACGCCAGACCTCCTTGCCGCTCTTCGGATCGATCGCGCGCAGCACACCGATGTATTCCTCGTTGAGCGGATGGATGGTGAAGCCAGAGCCTAGGTAGGCTGCGCCTTTCTTGTAGGTCACACCCTCGTTCCACATGTCCATGCCCCACTCGTTGGAAGGCACGTAGAACAGACCGGTGTCCTGACTGTACGCCATCGGCATCCAGTTCTTACCGCCAAGGAAGGACGGCGCGACGAACACGGTGTTGCCCTTCTTGGCGTCACCGCTCGGAGCACCCGGACGGTTGGCCGGGTCGTAAATCGGTCGGCCATCCTTGTCCAGGCCCTTGGCCCAGGTGATCTTGTCGACGAAGGGGAAACCGCGGATGAACTTGCCGTTGGTGCGGTCGAGCACATAGAAGAAGCCGTTACGGTCCGCGGTGGCTGCCGCCTTCACGGCCTTGCCGCCGTCCTGGTAGTCGAACGACACCAACTCGTTGACGCCGTCATAGTCCCAGCCGTCGTGCGGGGTGGTCTGGAAGTGCCACTTGATCGAGCCGTCCGCCGGGTTCAGCGCCAGACGCGAGGCGGAGAACAGGTTGTCGCCCGGACGCAGGTTGGAGTTCCATGGCGATGGGTTGCCGGTACCGATCAGGATGGAATCGGTGCTCGGGTCGTAGTAGCCACCCAGCCACGGAGCCGCACCTCCGGTCTTCCACAGGTCACCCGGCCAGGTCTTGCCCGGTGCGCCGCCGGAGATGCCGTTCTCGACAGCCTTGCCGTCCTTGTAGACATAGCCCATGTGGCCTTCCACGGTCGGACGACTCCACAGCAACTCGCCGTTCTTCGGATCGTAGGCCTCGACCTTGCCGACCACACCGAACTCGCCACCGGCTACACCGGTGATCAGCTTGCCTTTGACGATCATCGGTGCGGCAGAGATCGAATAGCCTGCCTTGTAGTCGGCCACGGTCTTCTTCCACACCACCTTGCCGGTGTCCTTGTTCAGGGCGACCAGCTTGGCATCGAGAGTGGCGAAGTACACCAGGTCGTCATACAGCGCTACGCCGCGGTTGATCACGTCGCAGCACGGCATGATGCCGTCGGGCAGGCGTGCGTCGTACTGCCAGAGCTTCTTGCCGGTGCGCGCATCGACCGCGAAAACCCGCGAGTAGGAGCCGGTGACATACATCACACCATCCTTCACCAGCGGCTGGGCCTGCTGGCCACGTTGCTTCTCGCCACCGAAGGAGAATGCCCAGACCGGGCGGAGCTGAGTGACGTTCTCGCTGTTCAGGGTGTTCAGGCTGCTGTAGCGCTGACCCAGAGTACCGAGGCCGTTGGTGACCACCTGGTCCGGGGTCTTGGCGTCGTTGATGATCTCTTCGTCCGTGACCGCCGCCCTAGCGGCCAGGCTGGACAGGGCCAGAGCGGCTGACAGCGCCGTCAGAGCGAGGGGCTTGCGAAGACCTGTGTGCATCATTGCGGCTACCTCTGCGGGTTCATTGTTATGCAACCGGGAAATAGTCCCGGTCTGCCGCAAATTCTTGGACCGACGCCGCCCTGCGCCTATCCAACGCTGTGCCGATTTCCCTAGTTCCTTGGTAGCAATACCCCCAGCCGCAGGCGATTCGGCACCAAGGGCTATCGCAGTGCGCCCTGCATGCTCCGGGCAAGACATGCCAAAGGCCGTCGATCCAACGAGCCCCAAGAGACCGATCCGAGCTATGCGCGTGCCGGCAACAGGAATGGGTTGTTCCACTGAGCTTGAAGTGACCGCTGCAGCAGTTCGGCAGGAACACCGCCTCGCCGCGCCGAGCATGTTCGCGAAAAGGTCGCCAGACCTCTCTTGCAGACTCGCCAAGCGCTATTTCCACAGCACATCGACGTCCTCGATGCGCTGAGTGTCGCCCTTCACTCGCGGCGATCGATCCGCCTCAGCACCTGCGTCTCGTAACGCGGATACAGGTGGCTGACACTGCGGATCAGCTCGTAGCGGCTCAGGCTGACGGCGGCGAAACGCTCGGGAATGGGTGCGCGTATCACCTCGTTCATGTCCTCACCGCGACCAGCAGCGCCACGCAGCAGGCCATCAAGCCAGCCCAGGTAGTCGTGCATCTGCGCGAAAGGTGCGGCATCGCTGGCCAGCGGCCCGTGCCCAGGCACGATGAGCCGCCACGGCAGCTTCTGCAGCGTCTCCAGATCGGCCTGCCAGATTTCCAGTCCCGGGCTGTTCGGCGTGGTCAAGGCACGCTGGTAGAACACCAGATCGCCGGCAAACAGCACGCCAGTACTCTCGTCGAGGATCGCCAGATCGGCACCTGTATGGCCGCTCAGGGCCAAGAGGCGCAGACGATGCCCGCCGATGTCCTGCACACCAGGCTCGACGGTCTCGTCGGGCAGCACCACCTCGGTGCCGCGCATCCAGTCCCCAACCAGGCGGTACATATTCTCGGCCATGGCGTTGCCCTGCTGGCTCAGCAGCTCGCGGGTGCCAGCCAGGGCCGCGATGGGCACGCCGGCGAAGGCCTGGTTGCCCAGCACATGGTCCGGGTGGTGATGAGTCAGCAAAACCTTGTACAGCGGCTTGTCGGTGACCCCGGCGATAGCCTGACGCATGGCCTCGCCGTAGCGCTTCGAGGGGCCGCTGTCGATCACCAGTACACCCTCGGCGGTGACGATGAAGGCCGTGTTGACGATGTTGCCGCCATTGCTTTCGGCGAAGTTGTCGGTACTGCCTTCCAGCAGCCAGGTGTCCGCCGCGATCTGCCGGGGTTGCAGCCGATAGTCGAATTGCGCCTGGGCGGAGCCGGCAGCCAACAGGGCGAACAGCAGCAACAGGCCGCGCATGCTCAGCACTCCGGCGCGCGCCAATCGAGCCGCACGTCGCTGATCTGCACCTGCGGCTCGGCGTCGGTGAAGTTGGGCAGGTCGCCCATGATCCGCTCGCCATGCTCGGCGAAACACCGCTGAAAGCTGTCCAGGCTGACGAAGAACAGATGCCCGACCACCACGAACGGCGCTGGGCTACCGGGCGCACCGCCGGCCAAGCCCTGATCCACGGCCACGCCTAGGCAGGCCTCACCCAGGCACTCGCGCACAAGGGCCATGTGCGTGCCGCAGTAGTAACCCAGATCGAAACGCACGCCGGGGCGGTTGGGATACAGAACGCTGACCTTGATCATCGGGAGTACTCCAGAGAACGGAAGAGGGAAGCTTCAGAGCTCGGCAGCGAACTCGTTGCCATTGTTGTCGCGCAAGCGCAGCTCGGTCTCGCCGCCACCGCGCAGCTCGAAGCCCAGAGTCGGGTTCTCGCTCACCGCGGGAAACAGCTCGAGCAGCGCCAGGCGCTTGCCGCCCTGGTCGAACAGCTCGGCGCGCTCCAGGTAGAACTCCGGGATGCCGCCCACCAGGCCGTTGTCCATCGGGTGGGCCACCGAAAGACGCAGGCGCTCCAGGTCGCCCTGCGGGTAACGCCCACCGAGCACCTGGCCCAGGCGCTCCTCCCAGCCTTCCTGAGCGCGCACCACGCTAGGCGCTGTACAGCCGCCGCCGGCGGCATCGACACGGGTTGAGCCGACATGCCAGACACCATCCTCGGTCTGCACAGCGGCGCGGATCGCCGTGGCCTGCTCGACACGGATGCGCACCGCGATAAACGGCAGCAGGCGCTCGGACTCGCTGTGCAGGGTGAATATATGCGGGATCGGATTCAGCTCGGCCCAGGCCAGCATGCGCTGCACCGGCCGGCCAAGGTCGCGGGCGTCGATCTCGATCGGCACCTGGCGCGAGTCTTCGGCGAACGGTGGCGCCAGCACCCTGACCCGCTCATCGAACTGCACCGGCGCGACGCCGAGCAGGCGCTGGCGATGGAACTCCCACATAGGCGAATTCAGCGGATCGATCTCCCCCGCTTGCACCGTGCAGGCAAGCAGCAGAGACAGCAGACACCACATGCGGGACATACGACCTCCTGGCCTACTCGACATCCTGATAGAGACCGGGCAACTCGTACTGCAGGCCCTGCCCGCCATACAGACTGGTCATCTCGCCCGAGCGAATCATCCCGTCGAGCGTCTCCTCGAGGGCATAGGCCAGCTGGCGATTGCTTTCGTGTACCGCCATGCCGATGTCCCACTCCTGCTGGCCCATCTCCGGATAGGCGTTGGTCGCCAGCCGCAGCCGCTCGTCGCCAGCCTGATGCAGAAGCCCGTCGATCTCGCCACGCATGGCCATCACCGCGTCCACCTCACCGCCACGCATCGCCGCAAAAGCCTGTGAGGCGCTCGGGTAATGGTGGGTGTTACGGCTCATGCGACCGCCGAACACCGAGGTCATGTAGAAGGACGGCACGCTGTCCACCTCGACGCCGATCGGGTGATAGGAGAACACCGCGATGCTTGGCACCTCCTTCAGACGTCGGCTGTCGTAGGCCACCTGCCAGCGCTCGCGCTGATAGGGGGCGAACATCACCACCTGCTCGTTGACCAGCTCACCCAGCTCGTTGCGCTTGGCCGAGTAGTCGCGGTCATACGGCACCCGCAGCATCACGTCGGCGAGCAGGTTCGGGCGCATGTAGTGGCCCTTCCAGATGTAGTTGCGCAGGTCGTCGTCGAGCTTCTCACCGGGTACCACCCAGATCAGTTCCAGCTTCAGCCCCATGCCGGCTGCCAGGCGCTCGGCCAACCGCACGTCGATGCCGTGTGGCTGGCCGTCACGAAGCTCGCTGTAGGGCGGGAAGTTGTCGTAGACCGCCACCTTGAGCACGCCCGATGCGACGATGTCGTCGTACGGCCGCACCTTGGCCTGGGCCTGCCCGACCAGCAGCGCGAGGCACAGCAGACAGCCCAGCAGCAGGCGCATGGCTTACTCCTCGGTGTGCACGCTGTCCAGGTAGGAGCGGATCGCCCACAGCGCTTCCTGGCTGAGGAAGTCGGCCATCTTCGGCATGTAGACGGCACCGTCGCGAACCGCACCGTTGATCACACGCTCCTTGAACCATTCGTCACCCTCGGCACCCACTTCGAGGTAGCGCAAGTCGGGGGCGATACCACCGGAAATGGCCTCCAGGCCATGGCAGCGAGCGCAGTTCTGGTTGTAGGCGGAAGTACCGATCTCGACCGCCAGCTTGTTATTGGCGTAGGGCGCGCGGTAGGGGTTCTCGTCGCGCCATTCCTTGCCCAGCGGCTCCAGACCGTCGACGTTGACCGCCTGCGGGGTCACGTCACCGTGGGCCAGAACCAGGCCGGAGAAACCAAGGCCAGCGCAGATCAGCAGAGCGCGGGAAATATTCTTCTTGTTCATTGCTGTCCATCCTCATCAAATGCAGTGCAAGGCAAACGCTTGCGGGAGCCTGCCCACGGATCGATGAGTGACCATCGCCGTGTACAGCCTCCGTGCGTCTTGTCCGCATCTTAGGAATGGCCCGACAGCGCCTGAATGCTGCTTTGGTGGCCAGGTACTAGTCCCTTGGTAGTAGCCTGGCTGAATGCCTCGCCAGACCCTTTCGCAGCAAGCCCAAGTCATGTCCCGTTCGGGCATTTTTCCCGACACTCGCGGGAGCTTTTCCGTATTCCGCCTCCCCGCCTGATCCCACTATCGATGCACCGGGCCGCCGGCTCGCCGACCGACCCCGTGTCCATCAACCAATGGGAACCGCAAACATGACAAGAACAACACTCCCCAGCACTGCCACCCCGCTGGCGCGCACCGTGCAGAGCCTGATTCTCGGCTTCGCTCTGGTGTCGTCCGGCAGCGTCTTCGCCAAATCGGTGACCTGGGACGACATCGCCAACGACCATACCACCACCGGTGACGTGCTGCAGTATGGCCTGGGCACCAACGCCCAGCGCTGGAGCCCCCTGGCCCAGGTCAACGACAACAACGTATTCAAGCTGACCCCGGCCTGGTCCTTCTCCTTCGGCGACGAAAAACAGCGCGGCCAGGAATCCCAGGCCATCGTCAGGGACGGTGTGATCTATGTGACCGGCTCCTACTCCCGCGTGTTCGCCCTCGACGCCAAGACCGGCAAACGCCTGTGGACCTACAACCACCGCCTGCCGGACGACATCCGCCCATGCTGCGACGTGGTCAACCGCGGCGCCGCCATCTACGGCGACAAGATTTTCTTCGGCACCCTCGACGCCTCCGTCGTGGCGCTGAACAAGGACACCGGCAAGGTTGTGTGGAAGAAGAAGTTCGGCGACCACGGTGCCGGCTACACCATGACCGGCGCGCCGACCATCGTGAAGGACGGCAAAAGCGGCAAGGTGCTGCTGATCCATGGCAGCTCCGGTGACGAGTTCGGCGTGGTCGGCAAGCTGTTCGCCCGCGACCCGGATACCGGTGAAGAAGTCTGGATGCGCCCCTTTGTCGAAGGCCATATGGGTCGTCTGAACGGCAAGGACAGCACCCCGACCGGCGACGTCAAGGCGCCGAGCTGGCCAGATGATCCCAACCACCCGACCGGCAAGAAGGAGGCCTGGAGCCAGGGCGGCGGTGCCCCGTGGCAGAGCGCCAGCTTCGATGCCGAGACCAACACCATCATCGTCGGCGCGGGCAATCCGGCGCCGTGGAACGGCTGGGCGCGCACCTCCGACGGTGGCAACCCGCACGACTATGACAGCCTGTATACCTCCGGCCAGGTCGGCGTCGACCCGAGCACCGGCGAGGTGAAGTGGTTCTACCAGCACACGCCGAACGATGCCTGGGACTTCTCCGGCAACAACGAACTGGTGCTGTTCGACTACAAGGACAAGGACGGCAAGACCGTCAAGGCCACAGCCCACGCCGACCGCAACGGCTTCTTCTATGTGGTCGACCGCAAGAACGGCAAGCTGCAGAACGCCTTCCCCTTCGTCGACAAGATCACCTGGGCCAGCCACATCGACCTGAAGACCGGTCGCCCGGTGGAAAACGAGGGCCAGCGTCCGCCGAAGCCGGAGCCAGGCCAGGCACGCGGCAAGTCGGTGGAAGTCTCACCGCCGTTCCTCGGCGGCAAGAACTGGAACCCGATGGCCTACAGCCAGGACACCGGCCTGTTCTACGTGCCGGCCAACCACTGGAAAGAGGACTACTGGGCCGAGGAGCCGCACTACAAGAAGGGTTCCGCGTACCTGGGCATGGGCTTCCGTATCAAGCGCCTGTATGACGATCACGTCGGCATCCTGCGCGCGATGAACCCGACCACCGGAAAAGTGGTATGGGAGCACAAGGAGCGCCTGCCACTGTGGGCCGGCGTGCTGGCGACTAAGGGCAACCTGGTGTTCACCGGCACCGGCGACGGCTACTTCAAGGCCTTCGACGCGAAGAACGGCAAGGAGCTGTGGAAGTTCCAGGTCGGTACCGGCATCGTCTCCCCGCCCATCACTTGGGAACAGGATGGCGAGCAATATATCGGCGTGACCACCGGTTACGGCGGCGCCGTACCGCTGTGGGGCGGCGACATGGCCGAGCTGACCAAGCCGGTTGCCCAGGGTGGTTCGTTCTGGGTGTTCAAGCTGCCGAACTGGGACAACAAGACCGCCAGCCGCTGAGCCGACTGACTGCAGCCCACGGTCGCCGAGTGCACCGTGGGCTGCGGCCATCTTCCCGACCGGTGCGCACCGCCAAGCGGTGCCGCACCACCACAGGAGCACACCATGAAGTACCTGCACCTGATTCTTCCGGCCGCCCTACTGCTGGCCGGCAGCTACGCCCTTGCCGATGACGAGCCTCTGGTGATCGACGGCTGCCGCATCGAACCCGGCAGCCACTGTCCAGGCGCCAATCTAAAGGGTGCCAACCTGCGCAACCAGGACATGCGTCGCATGGACCTGTCCGGTGCCGACCTATCCGGCGCGGACCTGCGCCACACCACGCTGGACCTAGCCAACCTGGAAAAGGCCAACCTCAAACAAGCCAACCTGACCCGCGCGAGCCTGCAGCAGAGCAACCTGCGCCTGGCCGATTTCAGTCAGGCCAAGCTGGTCGCCGTGCAGGGCTGGGGCCTGTTCGCCCAGGCTGCGCAGTTCCAGGGTGCCGACCTGTCCGCCGCGAACCTGGAGTTCGCTCGCCTGTCCGGCGCCAAGATGCACGACGCCAGACTGGTCGCCGCCGATCTGGAGATGACCTGGCTGAGCAAGGCCGACCTCAAGGGTGCCAACCTCAGCGATGCCAACCTGCAGGAAGTGAAGCTGAGTGGGTCGAACCTCGAAAACGCCGACCTCACCGGCACCCGCACACGTTTCGGTAACTTCCAGGACGCCTACATGGAGGGCTGCACCAACTGCCCGAAAGGGTGGTGATACTCCGACAGGCTCTGTACGAAACCTGCCCGGCACCTCAGCGCCGTTTTCGTACAGAGCCTGGCGCGATGCCAAGAGATGGCAAACCCGGCACGCGTCCTTCCTCACATCACGGCCTGGCTGGAGACGCTAGACTGGCGCGCTCTGAAACCGTCTAGGAAGGACCGCATGAGCGATACCGTATTGATCGCTGCCCAGCCAGGTCGCGCGCTGCTGCGCGCACTCCCCTATGTGCTGCTGTTTATACCCTTTGTGCTGCTGGTGCTGTGGCTGCAGTTCGGCTCTGGCGAAGTCTGTGCGCCGGAGCTACTGGGCATACCGCAGGCCTACTGGGCGCTACTGGCCGCGACCCGTGGCATGCCTGGCCTGATACTGATCATTGCGCTGGCCCATATTCCCTCGGCACTGAAGATCCTGCGTGACGGCTACTTCCCACCGCTCGACTCGGCGCGCCTGCGCCCCACCATTGCTCGGCGAGGCCCGATGGCCCGTATACGCGGATACCTCCTTCTCATCGCACCCTGCCTGGCCATCGGTCTGGTATTGCTGGGTCACCAGGCCCACAAGGAAATCATGGAGGGCCGTAGTGTCGACGACCTGCAACGGACCCTCGAAGCCAAATGCCAACATCCCTGACTGGTCATCGCATATGCCGTTTCCCGAAGAGCAACGCCAGGCCCTGCTACAGCTAAAGGGGGTCGGTCCCACGGTAATACAACGCCTCGAACAGCTCGGTTTCGGCTCGCTGCAGCAACTGAGCGAGGCGACAGCCCTGGACATCGTCGAGCAGGCTGCGGGGCTGCTCGGATCAAGCTGCTGGAAGAACAGTCCGCAAGCCAGGGCAGCCATCCAGGCGGCCATCGACCTCGCTCGCAACCAGCAAGCAGGATAGGCCGCTCGTCCAGAACCAAGCGCAACGCTGAACTTCCCGGCTCGAAGGGGTCGGAATCCCCACCGTTGCGCTTGCCAAGGACGCTCCCATGCTAGATCTCTCCACCTGGAACCTGACGATTCCGGCGACCGAATCCACCACGCTGATCACCACCGAGCGCCTCAACCGTGGCTACAGCAGCCAGTACTTTCGCCCGCAGCGCGACAGCAGCGTGCGCTTCTGGGTGCCGGTGAGCGGATCGCGCACTCTCAACTCCAGCTATCCCCGCAGCGAACTGCGCGAGACCTGGCCGAACGGCCAATTGCGCAATTGGTACCACCACGACGCGGACAACATCCTGAGCGCCGTACTCTCGGTCAACCAGGTGCCGAGCAAGAACAAGCTGGTGATCGGCCAGATCCATGCGGTCAATCGACCTGGCGATGTCGGTACGCCACTGATCAAGCTGCAGTACCACTTCCGGCCGGAACGCAACAGCGGGCGCATAGAGGCACTGGTACGCAAGCACCCGGACGACAGCCATGTGCAGAACATCGCGCTGGTCTCCGACGTGACCCTCGACGAGCGTTTTGCCTATCGACTGCGCCTGACTGCCAGCGGCCGCCTGGGCATCACCGTTTACAGCGACGACGATGACGGCTCCTACTATCGCCAGATCGCCTCTGGCTGGAGCCGAGAGCAGCTCTACTTCAAGGCCGGCGCCTATGTGCAGGACAACGCTGGCGGCAAAGCGGAAGGCGGGCGCGCCACCTTCTACCACCTCAACACCCTGCACCGCACACCCTGAACAACACTATTCAGGCCGACTGGCGCTCGCCGACACGCAGTACACCGGTGTCGATGGCCAGGTGCACCAGCTCGGCCAGCGAGTCGACACCCAGCTTGTTCTTCAGCAGGGTCATGTGGTTCGACACGGTCTTGCCGCTGATGCACAGACGCTCGGCGATCTGCCTCGTGGGCAGGCCACGGGCGAGCATGATGAATATCTCCATCTCGCGCGGCGTCATGCCGGCAAGGCGCGGGTCGCCTTCTGGCTCCGGAGTCTTCTGGCAGGCGAGCTGGGTGGCCAGCAACTGCTCGATGTAGGGGTAGCCGGAAAGCACCCGGCGTACAGCCTCGACCAGCACATCCGGCGCACAGCGCTTGCTCAGGTAACCGGCCGCGCCTGCATCCAGCGCCTGGCGCACCAGCGGTAGCTCCTCGTGCATGCTGAAGAACAGCACCGGCAGCTGCGGCAGCCGCTGGCGCAAGCGCCGACAGGTTTCCAGGCCGCTGATGCCCGGCAAGCCGATATCCAGCACCACCAGGTTGGGAATCTGCACCTGCACCTGGGCCAGTGCCTCCTCGCCACTGGCCGCTTCGCTGATCTGCACATCCGGCAGCAGCGCGCCAAGCAGGCTGGCATAGCCCTGGCGCACCACCGCGTGATCGTCCACCAGCAGGATCTTCATGTCCGTTCCTCCAAGGGAATGTTCAGATATAGCGTCCAGCCACGTCCCGGGCGGCCCCGGTAATGCAGCTCTCCACCCAGGCAACGGGCACGCTCGCACATGGATCGCAGGCCGATGCCCCGGCGAGCGGCCGGGCGACCATGACCGTTGTCGCGCAACAACAGCCGCAACTGGCCGCCACGCTGTTGCAGGCGCATGCGCACCCGGTTCGCACCAGAATGGCGAGCAACGTTGGTCAGGGCCTCCTGCAGCAAGCGGTAGAGATGCAGCTTGGCCTCCTGACTCGGCTCCGGCACCTCGCCGATCAGGTGCACTTGGCAATCGATGCCCTGGGCGCCCTGCCACTGCTCGGCGAGCTGGCACACCGCCTGCCGCAGCGGCAGGTGTTCGAGCATTACCGGATAGAGGTCGCGAACCAGAGCATGGAAGCCTTCCTGCAGTTGTACGCAATGCGCTTCCAGCCTCTGCGCGGCGTCGCGCACACCCTGCGGATTCTCTGCGAGCAGGCCGAACAGGCACGCCTGGGCGCGAATGCCGGCCAGGTACTGGCCCAGGTCGTCGTGCAGGGTCTGCGCCAGGCGGTTGCGTTCGTGCTCCTGCAGGCGCAGCAGGGCCTGGTTGAGGCGCTGGTTCTCCGCCTCGGCATGCTGCAGGGCGCTGGCCATCCGGTTGAAGTGACCGGCCAGGCGCTGTGCCTCCGGCAGGCGATGGCTGGTCAGCCTGGTGTCCAGCTGTCCCTGGGAAATCTGCTGGAGGCCGGTAAGCAGCTCCTCCAGCACGCCGAGTGCGTGGCGCACCGCCCAGCGGATCGCCAGCAGACATAGCAGCAGCGATAGACCGAGCAGGCCGAGCAATTGACGCAGCGAATCCCAGACCTCGTCGATCTCGTCACCGGGGTCGACCGCCAGGCGCAAGCGCCTGCCGTCGTCGAGGGCGATAAGCCGGGCCGGCGCCACCTCAGGGTAGAGCCAGCGCCCCAGCCAATCATCGGGCCCGGCCTCCGGCGGCACCGCCTGCCCGGCCGCCAGCCACTCCGCACGCACATGGCGCAGGCTCTGCCCCAGGTGTGGCGGCAGGCTGTCCGGAGAGCGGCGTACGCTGTCGGCCAGATAGTCGACCACTCCCTGAGCGGCGGCCAGCTCACGATGAACATCGTCGCCGGCCTGGCGCAACAGGATGGCCATGCAGATCAGCGTGACGACGGCGAAGAACAGGCTGACCAGCAGGTTGATACGACCGAGCGCGCTCATCACTCGACCACGAAGTGACCCTGCATGCCCTTGCCTTCCAGGCCCTTGGCATAGAACGGGAAACGTCCCGGCTTGATCGGTACGAAGAACAGCTCGGCCTCGCCGGCATCCTCGAATTCCAGCTCGTTCAGGGTCACCGCCTTGATCTCCACTCCGCCGGCCTCGACCTTGCGCAGGAAGATCGACGTGGCGAACTGCGGAGCCTGGAAGGCGTATTCCTTCTGACCGTTGGAGATCACCTTGAGCTGGTAGGCCTTGCCGGTCTCCAGACGGTACTCGTGCTGCGACATGAAGTAGTCGCTGTCGTCCGAGCCCATGACCAGGTCGGGCAGCGCCTGAGTCTTGCGAGTCAGGTCACCGGCGGCCATGACCTTGTCCAGGCCAGCCAGGCTGACCAGCAGCAGAACCAGAAACAGCAGGTGTTTGGTGACATGCATGGCGGAGTCCTCGAATTATTGTTGTGGACTCCATGCTAGGGACTGCGGCGCCCCGAGGTTCTCCTACCTTGGTACTGGCTCAGCACTACTTTCTGCATATTTCGCGCGGTCCGGGCTGTTCCTATGCTGGCGACAAGAATTAGAGGAGCCGCCCATGCGCCAGCTCGCCATGCATGCCCTGATCTATCTGCTGGCCATTGCCAGTGCCGCCTTCGTTGCCTGCCAGGCCTACGCGGCGGGCGGCGAGTTGCAGGTCCGCATCGCCTACCTGGCCTGGCAGCCCGACTCCGGGCCGGTGCTCTCCAATGTCATCCCCGAGCCGCTCGACGCAGGCCTGCGCGGGGCCGAACTGGCCATCGAAGACAGCAACAGTACCGGCCGCTTCCTCAAGCAACGCTACCACCTGGACACGGTGCAGGCGGAGAACCCCGAGCACTTGCTGGAGCGTGCCGCTGCATTGCATGCCGAGGGCGTGCGCCTGTTCGTGGTCAACGCCCCGGCCGCGCAGCTCACAGCGCTAGCCAAGTCCATGCCCGACAGCCTGCTGCTGAATGCCGGCAGCCCGGACGACGACCTGCGCCGCAGTGTGTGCCAGGCCAACCTGCTGCACAGCCTGCCCAGCCGCGCCATGCTCACCGACGCGCTGATGCAGTTCCTCGCCACTCGACAATGGCAGCGCCTGCTGCTGATCGTCGGCCAGACTCCGGATGACCAGCGCTACGCCGATGCCCTGCGGCGCTCGGCCAAGCGCTTCGGTCTGCGTATCGTCGCCGAGAAGCCGTGGAGCTTCGACAACGACCAGCGTCGCAGCGCCCAGGCCGACATGCCGCTCTTCACCCAGACCACGGAGTACGACGTCGTGCTGGTCGCCGACGAGCGCGGTGACTTCGGCGAGTACGTACCCTACCAGACCTGGTACCCACGGCCAGTGGCCGGCACTCAGGGACTGACGCCCACCGGCTGGCACAAGAGCGTGGAAACCTACGGAGCGGCGCAGCTGCAGAAGCGCTTCGAGGAGCACGCCGGGCGCTGGATGAACGACCGCGACTTCGCCGCCTGGATCGCCGTGCGCAGCATTGCCACCGCCGTCACCCGCAGCCGCGATGCGGCACCGCTGGCGATACGCAGCCTGTTGCTCGACGAGCAACTGCCGATCGACGGTTTCAAGGGCCGCAAGCTCAGCTACCGCTCATGGGACGGCCAGCTGCGCCAGCCGATTCCCGTGGTACAGCCACGCGCCCTGGTCACGACCTCACCGCAGGACGGCTTCCTGCATCCCGACAGCGAGCTCGACACCCTCGGCGATGATCGTGCCGAGAGCAGCTGCGACCTGGCCGGAGCCGCCTCATGAAACTGCTGCTGGCGGCCGGGCTGCTGCCAGCGCTGGCCGGCGGGGGCCTGGTACTCGGCGTACCGGAGCCAGAGGGAGCACAGCGCAGCGCATATCTGGTGAGCAGCCAGCGCCTGCCATGCCTCTACGCACGGCTGGCAGCACAGAGTGGCGGAAGCGCCCCGCGCAGCCGCCTTGAAGACTGCGCCGAGCGCTGGCAAGACCACCAGGCCGCCGCACTGTTGGCCAGCATCCCCGTCGCCGAAGAACCAGCGCGCTGAGCGCGCCCACCATAACAAGAGAGGATTCCGCCATGCTCCGTCCACCGTTCCTGCCGCTCCTGGCCCTCCCCCTGCTGCTCGCCAGCGTCGCAAGCCAGGCCGCTACCGCCTACGTATCCAACGAGAAGGACAACAACCTCAGCGTCATCGACCTGGATACCCTGAAGGTCACCGGAACCATCGAGGTCGGCAAGCGCCCACGTGGCCTGGCCCTGTCACACGAAAACACGCTGCTGTACATCTGCGCCAGCGACTCGGACACGGTGCAGGTGATGGACCTGGCCACGCGCAAGATCATCAAGGAGCTGCCCTCCGGAGCCGACCCCGAGCAGTTCGCCCTGCACCCGAACGACCAGTGGCTGTACATCTCCAACGAGGACGATGCGCTGGTGACGGTGGTCGACGTCAAGGCCGACAAGGTACTGGCGCAGATCGATGTGGGCGTAGAGCCCGAGGGCATGGCGGTGAGCCCCGACGGCAAGTGGGCGATCAACACCAGTGAAACCACCAACATGCTGCACTGGATCGACACCACCACCCAGACCCTGGTGGACAACACCCTGGTTGACCAGCGCCCACGGCATGTCGAGTTCAGCAAAGACGGCTCGCGCCTGTGGGCCAGCTCGGAAATCGGCGGAACGGTCACGGTGATCGACACCGCCAACCGCCAGCCGCTCAAGGTGCTCACCTTCAAGATCAAGGGCGTGCACCCGGACAAGGTACAACCGGTCGGTATCAAGCTCAGTAGCGACGGCAAGTACGCCTTCGTCGCACTCGGCCCGGCCAACCATATCGCCGTGGTCGACGCCAAGACCTTCGAGGTGCTGGACTACCTGCTGGTCGGCCGGCGTGTCTGGCACATGGCTTTCAGCCCGGACGAGAAACTCCTGCTGAGCACCAACGGGGTCAGCGGCGACGTCTCGGTAATCGACCTCGACTCGCTCAAGGTGACCAAGTCGATCAAGGTCGGTCGCTATCCCTGGGGCGTGGTGGTGACTCCGTGAGCCGCCTGCTCGCTCGGGACCTGAGTTTCCGCTACGGCGCCCGCCAGGCGCTGGACGGCGTGGCTTTCAGCCTGGAGCCCGGTCGTTTCACCGCACTGCTGGGACCCAATGGCGCCGGCAAATCGACCCTGGTCGCCCTGCTCACCCGCCTCTACGACCTGCAGGCGGGCGAGATTCTGGTCGACGGCCATAGCCTGCGGCGCGCCCCGCGCGAGGTACTGCGCCGCCTCGGCGTGGTGTTCCAGCAGAGCACCCTGGACCTCGACCTCTCGGTGGAGCAGAACCTGCGCTACCACGCCGCCCTGCACGGCATGGCACGCGCCGAGGCAAGCCGGCGCATCGACGAGGAACTGGCCCGCCAGCAGCTCGGCGAACGCCGCCACGAGCGTGTACGCGCCCTCAATGGCGGGCATCGGCGGCGGGTGGAGATCGCCCGCGCCCTGCTTCACCGCCCGCGCCTGCTGCTGCTCGATGAGGCCAGCGCCGGCCTCGATCCGGCGGCGCGCCTGGCGCTCAACACTCATGTGCGCCAGCTGTGCCGCGAGCAGGACCTCAGCGTGCTGTGGACCACCCACCTGCTGGACGAGGTGCAGGGCGACGACGACCTGCTGATCCTCGACCGCGGCCGCTTAATCGCCTGCGGGAATGCCGCGGCGATCGGCACCGATCACGGCGGCGACCTTTCCGCGGCCTTCCATCACCTGACCAGCCACGAGGTCGCCGCATGATCGCCTATTGGGAATGCCTGCGCGGTGTGCTGCTGCGCGAATGGCTGCGCTTCGCCCAACAGCGCACCCGCCTGCTCAGTGCGCTGGTACGACCGCTGCTGTGGCTGCTGGTATTCGCTGCCGGATTCCGCGCCGCCCTGGGCATCGCCATCATTGCGCCCTACGACACCTACATCACCTACGAAACCTACATCGTTCCCGGCCTGGCCTGCATGATCCTGCTGTTCAACGGCATGCAGGGCTCGCTGTCGATGGTCTACGACCGCGAGATGGGCAGCATGCGCGTGCTGCTCACCAGCCCGCTGCCGCGCGGTTTTCTGCTGCTGGCCAAGCTGCTGGCGACCTCGCTGATCTCCTTGCTGCAGGTCTATGCCTTTCTCGCCGTGGCCTGGTTCTATGGGGTGCAGCCACCGGCCTGGGGCCTGCTCGCCGCGCTGCCGGCGCTGCTGCTGGTAGCGCTGCTGCTGGCCGCCCTGGGCCTGCTGCTGTCCAACGGCATCCGCCAGTTGGAGAACTTCGCCGGGGTGATGAACTTCGTCATCTTCCCGCTGTTTTTCCTGTCCTCCGCGCTCTACCCGCTGTGGAAGATGCGCGAGGCCAGCGAATGGCTGTACTGGTTGTGCGCCATCAATCCATTCAGCCACGCCGTGGAGCTGGTGCGCTTCGCCCTCTACGAGCGATTCAATCCGCTGGCCGGCGCCATCTGCCTCGGCCTGACCCTGCTGTTCGCCGTACTCGCGGTGATCAGCTTCAACCCGCAGCATGCCGCCCTGCGCCGCTCGGCAGGATAAACAGCCGACCCGCCGGTCAGCCGGCTACTACTTTGGTATTGGTTTTCTTCACCATCGTAGGATTCCCAAAGGTCGGAGACTTGCCTGTAATAGGGATGAAGGAGTCGCCCCGATGTCGCGCATGCTCTCGCTGCCGTACCTGCTGCTGGCGCTGTTCACAGCCTCCGCCGTCGCCGAAGAACCTCTGCCCCTCTTCAGCGCCGACGGATACCGCCAGACGCACTATCGCAGCCCGACGCCCGAGCGCATCGAGGGCGCGCGGACCGTGACCACCGCCGAGCTGCAGACGCTGCTGGCGAGCGAGCCACGACCGGTACTGATCGACGTGTATCGCCGGCAGTACCTGTTCGGTCGCTTCATCGCCGACGAGGCCCACCACAATCTGCCCGGCAGCCTGTGGCTGGCCAACACCGGTGACGGCACGCTGAGCGTGCCCTGGCGCGACTACTTCGCGGCGCAGCTGCATCGCGCCAGCCACGGCCACAGGGACTGGCCGCTGGTGTTCTACTGCCGCTCGGACTGCTGGCTGGGCTGGAACGCCACTCGCCGCGCCCAGGCGCTGGGTTATACCCGGCTGTACTGGTACCGCGACGGCACCGACGCCTGGCAACAGGCCGGCCTGCCGCTGGAGCCAGCGGAGCCGGTCGCGTTACCCTAGAAACAATGCGTGCCCTGATAACGACAAGAAGAAATGAGGTGAATGGCCGTGTACAAGATACTCATCGCCGATGACCATCCGCTATTTCGCGAGGCCATCCACAACGTCATCTCCGACGGCTTCCCCGGCAGTGCCGTGATGGAGACCGCCGACCTCGACAGCACCCTGGAGCTGACCCAGGACCACGACGATCTGGACCTGATCCTGCTCGACCTGAACATGCCCGGCATGCACGGCCTCAACGGCCTGATCAACCTGCGCAACGAGGCGCCGACGGTACCGGTGGTGATCGTCTCCGCCGAGCAGGACAAGCAGATCGTGCTGCAGGCCATCACCTATGGCGCCGTGGGATTCATCACCAAGTCCAGCCCTCGCGCGCAGATGACCGACGCCATCGAGCAGATCCTCAACGGCAACGTCTACCTGCCCTCCGATATCATCCGCACGCAGAAGAACCCTTCGCGACGCAGCCACGAGGAGCCGAGCATCCCGCCGGAACTGCTGCAGGCACTCACCCGCAAGCAACTGCTGGTGCTGGAGCGGATGACCAAGGGCGAGTCGAACAAGCAGATCGCCTACAACCTCGACATCGCCGAAACCACGGTCAAGGCGCACGTCTCGGCGATCCTGCGCAAGCTGAACGTGCACAACCGGGTCCAGGCCATCCTCTCGGCCAGCGACATCGACTTCAGCTCGTACCTGCGCCGCTGATGCTGCGCGTCGCCCTACTTACGGCGCTGGCCATGCTGGCCTTCGCCGGCAACTCGCTGCTGTGCCGCGTCGCCCTGCGCGACAGCGATCTCGACCCGGCCAGCTTCACCGCCATCCGCCTGCTCTCCGGTGCATTGGTGCTCGCCTTGCTGGTCATGCTGCGTCGCCAGGGGCCTATCCGAGGTGACTGGCGCTCGGCCATGGCCTTGTTCGGCTACGCAGCCGGCTTCTCCTTCGCCTACGTCGAGCTGGATGCCGGGAGCGGCGCGCTGATCCTGTTCGGCGCGGTGCAGGCCAGCATGATCGGCTACGGCTGGCTCAGGGGAGAGCGGCTTCGCCCGCTGCAGCTGTTCGGCCTGGTCTGCGCCCTTGGCGGCCTGCTGTTCCTGCTGCTGCCCGGTGCCAGCGCACCATCTCCGCAGGCCGCCGGCCTGATGGTGCTGGCCGGCGTGGCCTGGGCCTTCTACTCACTACTCGGACGCGGCAATGCCGACCCGCTGGCCGCCACCGCTGGCAATTTCCTGCGCAGCCTGCCAGCCCTGCTGCCGCTCGCCGCGCTGTACCTGGAGCACCTGCGCTGGGATGGCCTCGGCGCCATCTACGCCGTGCTCTCCGGCGCGCTGGCCTCGGGCATCGGCTACGCGATCTGGTACACCGCCCTGCCCCACCTGAAGGCGATCCAGGCGGCCAGCGTACAGCTCAGCGTACCGATCATCGCCGCCCTGTTCGGCGCTCTGCTGCTGGGTGAAGCACTCAGCCTGCGGCTGGTGATCGCGTCGTTGGCCGTACTGGGCGGTATCGCGCTGATCCTGCTGGCCAAGGCCCGGCAGGCCTGAGCAGCACTCAGGATGCCGGCACTTTGGTAACATCCCGGCCCTGATCTAACTCTGGCATGGAGCCACCTATGCGTTTAGTCGTCGCATGTCTGTCCGCAGCACTTCTCACCGGCTGCAGCATCAAGCAGTCCGTCACCCCCGCCAGCATCCATAAACCCGCCAGCCGGGAAATCTGCATGATCCCTGCACTGGGGCTGCGCGAAGGCTTCCACGCTACCTACAAGGGCCTGCTCGAGCAGAAGGGTTTCAGCGTTCGCGAACTCAGGCCCGGCTCCAAACCTTCGCAGTGCCCGCTGACCACGGCCTACGTCGGCAACTGGACCTGGGATCTGGCGCTGTACATGGTCTACGCCGACATCAAGGTGTACCAGTACGGCCATCAGGTCGGCCAAGCCACCTATGACGCCAAGTGGGGCGGCGGCCGGCCGGACAAGTTCATCGATGCGGAAAGCAAGATCACCGAGCTGGCGAACCAGCTTTTCCCCAATGGCGCCCCCGAGCCCGAGGCCAAGGTCGAACCGGTCTCTACCTCGCACAACACCAGGCTCGAAAAGGAGCGCCAGTTGCAGGAGCTGATGAACGACAACAGCCTGGGCTACGAGGAATACATGCGCCGACGCCAGGCCATCGAAGCCGAGTGAGGCCTATCCCCGCCCCTGCAGCAGATGGCTCAGGGTGGTCTTCAGCTTCATCGGTTTGACCGGCTTGTGCAGCAGCGTATGGCCGAGCTCGCGCAGACTCTGCTTGAGCTCGTTGCTGTAGTTGGCAGTGACCATCAGCGCCGGTAGCGGCTCGGCGCGACGTGCGTTGATCGCGGTCACCGCCTGCACGCCATCACGATCATCGTCGAGGTGGTAGTCGGCGATCAGCACGTCGGCCTCGGCGTGGTAGTTGTCGACCTGGCGTGCGAGATCATCCTCGGACAACGCGGTGATCACCTGACAGCCCCAGGCCTCCAGCAGCGTGCGCATGCCGGCGCAGATGGCCGCGTCGTTATCCAGTACCCAGATGCGCGCGCCATGCAGGCGCTCCACTTCCATCGACAGCGGCTGTACAGGCGCCCGCAACACGCTGCTGCGGCGGGTCAACGGCACCTCGATGGCGAACATCGAACCGCGCCCCAGCTGGGAGGTCACGCGCAGGCGGTGACCAAGCATGCGCACGATCTTGTCGACGATGGCCAGGCCTAGCCCCAGACCACGATCCTGGTGCGGGCGCTGGCTGTCGCCACGCTTGAACTCCTGGAATATCTCGCTCAGCTTGTCCTCGGCGACGCCCATGCCGGTGTCCCACACCTCGATGGACAGCACGTTGCCGCGACGCCGGCAGCCGAGCAGGATGCGCCCACGCTCGGTGTAGCGAATAGCGTTGGTCAGCAGGTTGCGCAGGATGCGTGCGAGCAGCTGGATATCGCTGCGCACCCAGGCGGTACTGGCCAGGTAGCGCAACTCCAGCGACTCGCCGTCGGCCTGCTGGCGGAACTCGACGGCGAGGTTGTCCAGCAGGTCGGCGACGGCGAAGCTGGACAGGTCCGGGCGGATCACGCCGGCGTCCAGCTTGGAAATATCCACCAGAGTACCGAGCAGGTGCTCCACGTCCTCCAGCGAGTTGCTGACGTTGCGGATCAGCCCGCCCTCGCCCGGCGGCGCTTTTTCCAGCAATGCGCTGGTAAACAGTCGCGCGGCATTGAGCGGCTGCAGCAGGTCATGACTGACCGCGGCGAGGAACTTGGTCTTCGAAAGGTTGGCCACCTCGGCCTCGCGCTTGGCCTCGCGCAGGCGCGCTTCGGCCTGGGCATGCTCATCGATCTCGCGGCGCAGCTGGCTGTTCACCGTAGTCAACTCGGCGGTGCGCTCGCGCACGCGCTGCTCCAGGTTCTGGTAGGCCTGGTGCAACGCCTCGGCGGTGCGCCGCTGCTCGGTCACGTCGCGGATCAGCACGAAAATGCCGACCACCTCGCCACTCGCCACCCGGTTCGGCACGTAGGAGCGCAGCATGTAGCGCTGCTGGCCGCCAAAATTGGTCTCGGCCATCTCGAAGGTCACGCTCTCCCCAGACAGCGCCCGCTCGACGTAGGCCTCCAGCCGCCGCCAGTGATCCTCGCTGTGCACGTCGCGCAGGCTCTGGCCGAGCATCCCCTCGCGCGGCCAGTGGTACCACTCCTCGTAGACCTTGTTGGTGAATTCGTACACCAGATCGGCGTTGAGGTAGGCGATCAGCGCCGGCACATGGTCCGTGATCAGGCGCACCCAGCGCTCACGCTCGCTGAGCATCTGCGCATGCAGGAAGCGCTCGGTGATGTCGGTGAAGGTGTTGACGAAGCCGCCGGTGGGCAACGGGTGGGTGCGCACTTCCAGCATGCGTCCATCGAACAGACGCTGTTCGCACTCGTGCAATGGCGCCCCGGACTCGTCACGGCTGTCGGGGGTGAGCAGGCGCAGCTCGCTGTCGGCCATCACCTCGGCGAAGGGCCGGTGCGCCTCGATCGGTGCCAGGCCGCAGAGCTCGAGGAAGCGGTGGTTCCACAGCTCCAGGCTGCCCTCGGCGTTGACCATCGCCACGCCCTGGGACAGGTTGTCCACCGCCCGCTGCAGCAGCCGCGACTTCTGTGCCAGAGCCTGCTCGCGGCGCTGGGTCTCGCTCTGCTTGAGTTCGGTGATGTCGGTGTAGAGGATCACCAGCCCGCCTTCGCGAGTGGGCCGCTCGCTGACCTGTACCCAACGACCGTTCATCAACCGGTAGATGGTGTGGCCCTCGCCGCGACCGCGCTGTTCCTCGACGATCAGCCCCGTGCTGGCCGCCAGGCGCTTGATCTCGGACAACCGCGTACCGCTGCAGATGCGCGCACGGGTCCGCGCCCAGAACTCGCGGAAGCGGCTGTTGAACAGGACGATGCGCTGCTCCTTGTCGAACAGCACGAACGCATCGGAAATGCTCTCGATGGCGTCGATCAGGTGCTGGTGCGCGGTCTCGGCGCGCTGGCGGGCCTCACGCAGCAGCTGGTTGCTCGACTTCAGTTCGGTCATCGCCTGGTTCAGCGCGTCAGTGCGTTCACGCACCTGCTCGGCGAGGATCACCGAATGCTGAAACGCCGCGTAGCCATCCGAGCGCAGCGAATGGCCGGACTCGACCCGCTCGATCAGCGCCGCGTTGATCTTCTGCAGCCTCCCGTTCTGCGCCTCCAGTTCGGCGACACGGGCGCGCAGTTCAGCGCAGTCCGGATTCTGGGCGACCAATGGCGACACCGGTGAAGGTCTGGTTGATGTGCATGCCATTGAACTGCTCCCCGTAGGTGTTGAAGCCGATCACCCGCTGTTCGCGCAGGTATTCGGAGACTTCGGCCATGCCACTGCCATCGGAGACCTCCAGACGACGCAGCACGCAATCGCAGCCGATAGTGAGCAGCGGTGCCCCGAGACGCGCGTGCAGGCGCTCGAACTGCTGTCGCAGGTTCGGCAGCAACGGGCCGGGGGTCATGGAGGTAAGGACGATGCCAGTCTCCACCGCGCAGTAGAAGGTCAGGCTGCCATCCGGGTTGACCTGCTGGATGGAGCGGACGTAGTACTGGTCCTTGATCCGCACCGCCAGCGGGTGGGCGGCGAACAGACGCATATCGAGCGCCGCGGGTGCCACACCGATCAACCTGGCGTATTCCTCTGCCGCTGGCGCGGCGTTGAGCTCCAGCACCCGCCGCGACTCGGAATCGGCGGCGGTCACCACCAGCTTTTCAGCGCGCGGTTCGACGTGGTGGGTGGTGAACACCTCGAAGTCCAGCCAGGTGTTGAACAGCAGCACCACGGCCGCACCGCTGTGGAATTCGCCGTCGTGGTAGACGTGGGTACAGGTCAGGTGATTGTCGTCGCCGGCCGAGCCACCGAAGTGCGGGATCTGGCCGAGAGCGGCGCTGAGCGCAGCCAGCACTACCTCCTCACGGCTGGACAGTCCGTCCAGCAGGGTCAGGGCGAAACTGTGGTCCTTGATCGGCGCCATGGCGTTGCTGCGGCAGTCGCCCACCAGTTGCTCGACCAGTTGCTGGGCGTCAATCAGGTTGAAGCGATCCATCTGGTCGATCAGCACGCTGGCGATGGAGAAGCTGCGGTGATCGAAGCCAATGGCGCTGACACAGCGCTGACCGTAACCCTGCGGCGTGATCTCGCCTGCCGTGGTGCAGCCGACCACGCGGATACCACCGAAATACTCGTGCAAGGCCGGCCCCAGGCTGGCCAGATCGTATTCGGCCGAGCAGAAGAACAGCACGAAGCCCAGGTTGGGGTGCATCAGCTGGCGTGCCAGCTCCTGAGCCACGGTCTCGCTCTCGCGGGCGTGTGACACGGCCGTGACCACGGCCTCGGGTTCCTCATGTCGCATGCCCTACCTCACATCGCACTCCAGCTGTGCGGTCATTCTAGGAGGGGGCGGATTGCCCGCCCCATGCTACTTGGGTAGTGAACGGCCTCGTTCTAAAGTAGCGACCTCCGGCCTCAGCCCGGCAGCGGCCAGAACAGCAGCACCAGCACCAGCATGCCGGCGTAGAAGCCGATCTCCAGCGTCTCGCTCAATGGCTGTATCCGGCGAATGGCACCGTACACGTGCACCAGAACCATCAGCACGGCCACCGCAGCCAGAATCTCGTAGACCGTGGTGATGGCCTCGCCGGTGAGTGCCGCCCGGAGCATCAGCCCCTCGACGATCAGGATGAAGGCACCGAGGCAGCGACCGAAATAGATCGCCAGGTGCGTGTGCGTCGGAATGGTCCAGCCCATCAGGCGAGACCAGAAAAGTGGCACCAGGAAGATCGGCAAGGCGAACACCAGGCTGGTCCCCAGGCACAACCAGAGCAGGAAGCTCTGGCTATGAGCGCTCCATATCCCAAGCATGAAGAATCCCTCTATAAAAAAGAGAGAGCCGGAGCTCTCTCGAAGAATGGAGTATCACAGTTGCTGCAAGCGCCGTTACTTACCAGCTCAGTACCGCACCCACGGCGAAGGTATCGGTGTCTTCGTTCAGGCCACTGCCCTCGGCCGCATCGATCTCGTACTGGTTGTACTCGGCAACCAGCTTGAGGTTGTCGTTGATGGTGCGGAAATAGGCAATGCCGCGGGTCTCGTAATCGGCGGCCACACCTAGGCCGTTGCCGTCATCCTCGGTCTTGCCATAGGACAGGGCGAAGCGGTTCTTGCCAAAGGTGTAGGAACCCTGCAGCAGGTAGCCGTCGCTGTCGATGTCACGCAGGGTCGGCTCACCCAGGTTGTTGGTGAAGAACGGGTTGATGCCCTTGGCCTGGAAGCCGGATGCAGTCAGCGAGAGACCACCCATCTTGGCCTGCACGCCATAGCCGAGGCCCTTGGAGGTCACGTCGTCGACGCTGTCGTCGGTGTTCTCGGAAGTCTGGTAGGCGCCGTTGAGCCAGGTATAGATGGTCGAGCCGCCCATATCGAACTGATAACTGACCTCGGATTCGTAGCGCGGCTGGTCCTGATAGGCCTTGCCCACGGCGCTGTCGTCATTGGTATCGACCGGGTCCATGATACCGACCGCGAAGCGCAGCCCCTCGGCCAGGTTGTTGTTGCGATAGGTGATCTGCGAGGTCGGGAATGGATACGGGTAGCCGGTACCAATGTTGCCGAAGGAAACGCCGTTGCCATCCACCAGACCGAGAGTGTCGCTGACGTTGCCGTAGCCGGCCAGCAGCTCGTCGAGGAAGATGTTGGAGCGCGAGAACAGACCGAAGTCCTTACCGACCAGCACCTCGCCCCACTCGGGATTGGCCACGGTGCCATAGAACTGGCGAACGTCGATGGCGGTGTCGGTACCGTTGGTCTCACTGTCGTTGATGGTGACCCAGAACGAGGACCGACCACCCAGTTTGAGATCGTCCATCTGCTTGCCGAAGTTGAAACCGATCCAGTTGGGCAGGAAGCCCATCTTCACTCGAGACTGGCGACGGTCGAACTGCTCGCCATCGCGGTCGACGTCGCTGTTGACGTAGAAGGCATTGATATAGCCATCGGTAGAGAAGGTGGTGTCGTCCTTGTCGTACAGCACGATCTCGGCGGCGGCCTGCTGGGCAATGCCCAGGGCGACTGCGGCGCCCAGCGCCAGGGGTAGGAATCGACGGGTATTGTTCTTGTTCATCTCGCTCTCCGCTGTGTTGGGACGACTGTCGGCAGTCGTTGCGGGGCGATTATCGAAAGGCCACGGGGCAGCCCCCAGCCTGCGATGGCAGCGGTTGAATGGTGCTTTGGCGGGGTATGGCAGGAGCGGCAAGGAAGGTGTAGATCGGTGCCTGCCGGCGAAGCAAGGCTTAGGTCTTACTACCGTCAGACGAGCCAGCCACCAAAGTCGCGAGCCAGGCGCGCTTTGCACACAAAGAGGGACAGAATGGGGCCGGGAACACGGGACACGTTCCCGGTCGTGGTACGGGCTTGGAGATGTCTCAGCTGACGCGAGCCGGCCTGGAGGTCAGCACAAGACGCTCGCGGCGGACGTCCCGCAGGGCGTCGAAGGCCTGGAGCAGAGCCTTCGGTGTCAGGGCGCCGATAGCATCGAGGATATGGTCCGGCAGATACTCGCGCCCAGCCAGCCGGCCGTGCCACAGCCACTCGCCCAGCGCCTGCGGTTCTCGCAGCTGACCCCGCAGGCGAGCCACCAGAAGGTCGCCGCCCGAGGAGACTTCATCCGGCGAGCATTCGACCAGCCCCGCGCGCTGGGCATCGAGAAAAGCATCGACATGCCGCTGTAGCTCATGGGCGTCGGCGCAGGGAGACTGGATGGCGAACAGTAGTCCTGCATGCCCGAGTACCTGACGGAAACCACTGAACAGCCCGTAGCCAAGCTGCAGTTCTTCACGCATGCGGCGATGAAACGCGGCCTGCAGCCACTGGCCCAGCCAGCGCCAGGCGGCCTCGGCCTCGGCCTCCAGGGTCTGCTCGGGTTGGGGACAGAACAGCAGCAGAGCCGAGTCGCCGCCCGCCGCCCCTACACAGTCCACGGCACGCCACTCGGTGGTGTGGCGTAGCCCGGGCTGTTGCGCGATGCCCGGCAGAAGCAGCAACTCGGCAGCCAGTTTCCCGGCGAGCTCTTCAGGGCCCACCAGCAGGCCGTGCCAGCAACTCTCCCGCCAATCCATGCCCGTTTGCGAGACTGAAGATGCCTCGCTCGCCCCGACCAGTGCCCGGGGTAGCATCTGCAGCAAACGGCGAATGGGCATTTGCGCCTGCTCGCGTTGAACCGCCTGCTGCCACAGGCGCCGGCCGAGTTCGAGATCATCCTCCCCCGCCTGCGCGAGCTCCTGCCGCACCGCCCGCACAAGCGCCGGCAAGAGCGCTACCGGTCCGTCACATGACAACTGCCAGGTGCCGGCGCCGCCGCTGCTCTGCAGCGCAACACCCAGCCGCTCCGCTGCGGCTCGAACGCCCTTCAGGCGCCGCTCGTGCGCCAGGCCGAGCATGGGCGCCAGCAACGTGGGCCAGCGCCACTCCAGGAACAACGCTCCACGATCACCGGGCAACGGATGAACGGCCAGCGCTTGGGGCGAGGCCGCTGGGGGGAATTCCCCGGCATCCAGAAGTGGGTTGAGCAGGGAAGCGAAGTGGATCGGTAGCCTCTCCACGGCCGGTAATTCGGCCGCCGCCAAGGCCAGCGGAAAGCCACAGACCGTCGAAATAGCCGGCGCCAGCTCGGCGCTAGCGCGTACGCTGATCAGGCTGCCCTCACCACACTGTTCGAGCATCACCGTCAGGCTGCGCACGGCAGCATCGCCGGGCAACGGTATCGCTTCACCCCCGGCACTGCGCTCCAGCCAGAAGCGCGCCAGCTCAAGCGGCGCCAAGGCGTTCAACCTCCAAGGGAGCTCCAGGTGCTGCATCGCCAGCTCTTCCGGCCAGGGCGCGCAGGCGCCAAATTTCGCGAGCCAGTCCAGCAACGCCTGGCGAATCCGTGCACAGGCCTGGTCATCATCCTGCGCAAGCTCGACGTCGAGAGCGAGCACCGCCTGACCGAGATGGGAATACGCCGGACGCATGTACCAGCCATCGATCAGGCCAGCATCTCGTAGCTGTTGCTGAAGGCTACCCGGCAGATCGCTGGCCAGTTGCTCCTGCAACCAGCACAGCGCCCACCTGCAGCCCTGGGCTCTCCCCTGCAGCACCAGTCCCAACCACAGACGAGGATCGGCGGACGCCTGCCCGAGATGCCAATGCCGGGCGCGCAGCGGCAGAAGACTACCATCAGCCTCGGGAGCCGCCTTTGCCCCTCTGCCGAGGAAAGTGGCCAGACGCTCACCCAGCACCAGAAGCTCGTCCTTGGACTGTGGTCCGACCAGCATCAGGCGGCAGTTCTGCGCACAATAGAAACGCCGATGAAACTGAGCCAGGGCAGTGCGGAAATCTTCCCGCTGCGGCGCTAGGGTCGCGCCGTTGCCTGCCACGAAAGCATGGCAGGGATGCCCTGGAGCCAGTGCATCCAGCAGGGCACAAAGCCCCTGCTGGAGCGGATCGGCACTGCGGGCCAGGTACTCGGCTTCAAGCACCCGGAGCTCGGACACCTGGTCGGCAGCAGCCAACCGCGGACGGGCAAGCATGTCGAGCATTCGTAAGCCGGCTTCCTCCAACAGCTCTGCCGCTACCTCGCAGTGGAACTCGGTGAGGCGAGCCCCGGTGCTGGCATTGACGCGCCCCCCGCGGCGCTGGACGAAGGGTAGCAGCCGCTGTTCAGCCGGGTAGTCCTCTCCCCCGAGGAACAGCAGATGCTCCAGAAAGTGCGCGAGCCCCGGCCAGGCAACTGGTTCATCGTGGCTGCCGGCAGCCACTTCGACGACCAGGCACGCACGGCTCTCGTTCGGGCGATGCAGGACGGCAATCTGGCATCCACCGGGAACAGTACGTTGGAAGGGCACTGGCGTGCGCGGCGACAGGTCTGGGGCGGTCATGAGGGCCGAGAATGGCAATGGAGAGGCCAGCATCGACCCCTGGCGGGAATCAGGCAATAACTCTTTCGGCCAATGGCTCGGGCTCGGAGGCGCTGGAGCAGAGACTACACAGCTCGCGCGACGCACAGCTCGACGCCGCGCGACGCAACCTCAGATAAGACTCGCGCGCACTGGCCGCCGCACGTCCAAGCATCTCGCACTCCGCTTGCTGCTCGGCCGTGTAGGGTAGCGACGTTTCATTCATGAATTGGATCAGCGCCTGATGCGCCTCGGCTGAGAGCCGGGCCAAGCGGCTCTCTTCCTGGAGGATACGGGACTGGTCCATAGATATTTTTCCTGCCTACGCTTCTTGTTCTCGGCTTTTTTGACGCCAGAGAAGCGCAAGGTTCCTTCCTCCACGACGACCGGTCTGTCAGCGAAACGCGAAGGTGGTGTGGAAAAATACGATGGAAGCAGGACCATTCGGCGGGCACGGGGAAATCACGGATCGAACAAACGCCGCCTCAACCCTCGAAGCGAGCCACCGTGTACATCAGGCTCCTGGCCGATCGGCTACTCCCGCTTCGGCGAGCGCCGCTCGACGCCAGGCTGGGTATCCACCTGGCCAGGGCCCAGCGGATTGGGCTTGGCTGGCAGAGGTGAATGGGGGCTCCGCGGCCGATAGGGGTCGATGGCCATGCTCACCTCCTCGACCAGGAACAGCCTGGCCCTCTGACCTGGAGGCAGGCAAGCCTGACCGACGAAGTTCGAGGCGTCGGATGCCTCAGCCAGCCAGCGCCACAGGCGCCGCCTGTAGGCGGGTCCGCAGCAGACGGTAGAGACCGTCACCGTCGCGCTCGACCAGGCCGCAGGCACACAGGCGGCTCAGTACCTGCCTCACGCTGAGCACGGATATCTGTTCATCGGCCAGCAGCAGGCAGTCATGGAGCTCTCGCGAGCGCACACCCTGTTCGTTTCGCTGCAGCACTTCGAGAATCTTCAGTCGCACCAGACTGACTTTCAGTCCGGCGCCCTGAAGCATTGCCTTGAGTTGCAGGTGCTTGTCGCTGGTGGTCATACCACTCTCCTTGTGCGTGTGCTATCCACGTCTTCTATGTTCGAAAATCTGTCACGAAGCACAGCTTCTCAGCTTCTTACTAACTAAGACGAATGAGCGGCGAAAAACCTGCAGACGAAATGAAAAACTTTTGTATCTCGCCCCTGCATCAATCGTTTTGTGCTATTTCTCGAACCGCTCCGGCTTCACTGCCAGGCAGGGTTCAAGCAGCGACTCGATAGAACAGAGCTGCGTTACCGTCGGAGCACTGCAACAGGGGATGGCGGTACGCCGCCAGAAACAGGCAAGCCCGCTGGGGATAGATATGAAAAGGCTTGTACTGCTGACAATCACGCTGGTGCTTGTCGCCGGGTGCTCCGCAACTGCCAAGACGTATGAGAAAAAGGGCCGCAAAGGCCTGAACATCAACTGCTCCGGACTCACCTCGAACTGGAAGCAATGCGAGGACAAGGCGGCCAACGCCTGCGGTCCCAAGGGCTACAAGGTGGTAGCCAAGGCTGGGGCCGACCAGTCAGAAGACCCCGCGGACTTCGTCTTCGGGCTCAACCCGGCGGGCTTTTCCAGCCGCAGCATGATCGTGGTCTGCAAGTAAGCCACACACACTCAACGGACGAGTAATACCAACGGCACTCCGAGCGTCGAGGGCAACCTTTTGCCCGCCGTACCGGTCCATAGGCTGACCAGCCTTACAGACGAGCGGCCGCTTCATGGACCTGGTCATCGCCCGCCCCGAGGGGCTCTACTGCCCGCTCGGCGACTTCTACATCGACCCCTGGCGCCCGGTCGAACGCGCCGTGATCACCCACGGCCATGGCGACCATGCGCGCGGTGGCAGCCGCCACTACCTCGCCGCTGCTGCCGGTGCTGGCATCCTGCGCACCCGCCTGGGCGCCGATATCAATTTGCAGACCCTGGACTACGGCGAACGCCTCGCCCACCACGGCGTGACCCTCAGCCTGCATCCTGCCGGGCACGTGCTCGGCTCGGCCCAGGTGCGCCTGGAATACCGCGGTGAAGTCTGGGTCGCGTCCGGCGACTACAAGGTCGAGCCGGATGGCACCTGCACACCGTTCGAGCCGGTGCGCTGCCACACCTTCATCACCGAATCGACCTTCGGTCTGCCGATCTACTGCTGGCAACCGCAGGCGCAGATCTTCGCCGGTATCGATGACTGGTGGCGGCAGAACCAGGCGGCCGGGCGAGCCAGCGTGCTGTTCTGCTACGCCTTCGGCAAGGCGCAGCGCATCCTTCACGGCATCGACGCGCGCATCGGACCGATCCTCGGCCACGGCTCGATGGAGCCGCTCAACCAGGTCTACCGTGACGCCGGCGTGCACTTGCCGCCCACCCTGTACGCCGGTGACTTCAAGAAGAGTGACCCGCTGCTGCGCCAGGCGCTGATCCTCGCTCCGCCCTCGGCCGGCGGCAGCACCTGGATGCGCCGTTTCGGCGAGTACAGCGACGCCTTCGCCAGCGGCTGGATGATGCTGCGCGGCACGCGCCGGCGCCGCGGTGTCGACCGCGGTTTCGTGCTCTCCGACCACGCCGACTGGCCGGGCCTGCTGTGGGCCATCGAACAGACCGGCGCCGAGCGCGTGTTCGTCACCCACGGTTCGGTCAGCGTGCTGGTGCGCTACCTGCGCGAACAGGGCCTGGATGCCCAGGGCTTTGACACTGAGTACGGCGACGAGGACAAGGCCGCACCCAGTGCGGAAGCGGAGCCGAGCCCATGAAGGCCTTTGCCGACCTCTACGGGCGCCTCGACGCCACCACCTCGAGCAACGCCAAGCTCGCCGCGCTGCAGGACTACTTCCGCGCCGCCAGCGCCGAGGACGCCGCCTGGGCGGTGTTCTTTCTCGCCGGTGGGCGGCCGCGGCAACTGGTGCCGACGAAGCAGCTGCGCGAACTGGCGATGCAGGCGGCCAACCTGCCGGAATGGCTGTTCGAGGAAAGCTATTCGGCAGTCGGCGACCTGGCGGAAACCATCGCCCTGCTGCTGCCCGAATCCAGCCATGAATCCAGCGACGGCCTGGCCGTGTGGGTCGAAGAAAAACTCCTGCCCCTGCGCGGCTTGCCACCGGAAGAACTGGCCGCGCGCCTGCCGATGTTCTGGGCACAGCTCGACCGCCAGGCGCTGATGGTGTGCATCAAGCTGATCACCGGCGCCTTCCGCGTCGGCGTGTCCAAGCTGCTGGTGACCCGCGCCCTGGCCAGCCTCGCCGACATCGACGCCAAGCGCGTGGCGCAGCGCCTGGTGGGCTACACCGACCTGTCGCACCAGCCCAGCGCGGAGAGCTATCGCAAGCTGATCGCCGCCGAATCGCACGACGAACACGCCCAGCGTGGCGGCCAGCCCTACCCGTTCTTCCTCGCCCACGCCCTGCAACTGCCGGTGGAGAAATTCGAGGAGAACCTAGGCCCAGTCGACGCCTGGCAGGTGGAGTGGAAGTGGGACGGCATCCGCGCCCAGCTGGTCAAGCGCGACGGCCACCTGTGGCTGTGGTCGCGCGGCGAGGAGCTGATCAGCGAGCGCTTTCCCGAGCTGGACGAACTGGCTGCGCGCCTGCCCGACGGCACGGTGATCGACGGCGAACTGGTGGTCTGGCGCCACCCGCCGGCCATCGGCGCCGAACAGGCCAGCCTGATGGACGTCGACCTCGACAGCGCCTCACTGGAAGCGGGCGTGGAAGACAGCGTCGAGCGCTACGGCATCCAGCCCTTCGCCCTGCTGCAGCAGCGCATCGGCCGCAAGACCCTGGGCAAGAAGATCCTCGAAGAGGTGCCGGTGGCGGTGCTCGGCTACGACCTGCTGGAATGGCAGGGCCACGACTGGCGCAGCCACCCCCAGCACGAACGACGCGCGCAGCTGGAACAGGTGATCGCCGCCTGCGCCAGCCCCAGGCTGATGCCCTCGCCGCTGCTGCACGGCACCAGCTGGCAGGCGCTCGCCGAGCAGCGCGAAGAGTCGCGCCGCCTCGGCGTCGAGGGGATGATGCTCAAGGCCCGCGACTCGCTGTACGGCGTGGGCCGGACCAAGGACATGGGCGTGTGGTGGAAGTGGAAGGTCGACCCGTTCAGCGTCGACGCCGTGCTGATCTACGCCCAGCGTGGCCACGGCCGCCGCGCCAGCCTCTACAGCGACTACACCTTCGCCGTGTGGGACGGCCCGTCGGGCTCCAGCGAGCGCAGCCTGGTGCCGTTCGCCAAGGCCTATTCCGGACTGACCGACGAGGAAATGCGCAAGGTCGACGCCATCGTGCGCAAGACCACCGTGGAGAAGTTCGGCCCGGTGCGCAGCGTCACCCCGACCCTGGTTTTCGAGCTGGGTTTCGAGGGCATCGCCCTGTCCAAGCGGCACAAGAGCGGCATCGCCGTGCGCTTCCCGCGCATGCTGCGCTGGCGGCAGGACAAGCATGTGGAAGACGCCGACACCCTGGCCATCCTCCAGGACCTGCTGCAATGAGCCTGGCCGGCGCCTGGTTCGTCCAGCGTGGGTGGCAGGCCTTCCCGTTCCAGAGGGAGGTCTGGCAGGCCGTGGCCAAGGGCGAGTCCGGCGTGCTGCACGCCACCACCGGCTCGGGCAAGACCTATGCGGTGTGGCTGGCCGCGCTCGAGCACTTCGCCAAGGCCACGCCGGCCACCACCGCCAGCGGCCAGCCACGCAAGCGCCAGCCCGCCGCCGCGCCGCTCAGCGTGCTGTGGATCACCCCGATGCGCGCCCTGGCCGCCGACACCCAGCGCGCCCTGCAGGCGCCGCTGGACGACCTGAACATCGCTTGGAGCGTCGGCCTGCGCACCGGCGACACCGGCAGCAGCGAACGCGCGCGCCAGGGGCGCAAGCTGCCCAGCGCACTGATCACCACCCCGGAGAGCCTGACCCTGCTGCTGACCCGCAGCGATGCCGAGGCGCAGTTCGCCGGCCTGCGCATGCTGGTGGTGGACGAGTGGCACGAGCTGCTCGGCAACAAGCGCGGCGTGCAGCTGCAACTGGCCCTGGCGCGGCTGCGCCGGTGGAATCCAGGGCTGATCGTCTGGGGCCTGTCGGCGACCCTGGGCAACCAGCAGCACGCGCTGCAGGTGCTGCTCGGCGACACGCCGGGGCGCCTGGTGCAGGGCAAGCAGGACAAGAGCCTGCGCATCGACACCCTGCTGCCACCGGGCATCGAGCGTTTTCCCTGGGCCGGGCACCTGGGCCTGCGCATGCTGCCGCAGGTGGTCGAGGAGGTCGAAGCCAGCGGCACCAGCCTGCTGTTCACCAACACCCGCTCGCAGGCGGAGATCTGGTACCAGGCGCTGCTCGACGCGCGGCCGGACTGGGCCGGGCTGATCGCCCTGCACCACGGCTCGCTGTCGCGCGAGGTGCGCGACTGGGTCGAACTGGGCCTCAAGGAAGGCCGGCTGAAGGCCGTGGTGTGCACCTCAAGCCTGGACCTGGGCGTGGACTTCCTGCCGGTGGAACGGGTGCTGCAGATCGGTTCGGCCAAGGGCGTGGCGCGCCTGCTGCAACGGGCCGGGCGCTCCGGCCACGCACCGGGGCGCGCCTCGCGCATCAGCCTGGTGCCGACCCACGCGCTGGAGCTGATCGAAGCCGCCGCCGTGCAGGACGCCGTCGCCGCCGGGCGCATCGAGGCGCGGCAATCGCCGCAGAAGCCCCTCGACGTGCTGGTCCAGCACCTGGTCAGCATGGCCCTCGGTGGCGGCTTTCGCCCCGACGAGCTGCGCGAGGAAGTGCGCAGCGCCTGGGCCTATCGCGAGCTGAGCGACGAGGAATGGCAATGGGCGCTGGCCTTCGTCCGCCACGGCGGCAACTCGCTCACGGCCTACCCCGACTACCAGCGGGTGGAACCCGACGAACAGGGCATCTGGCGCGTGCCCAATGCGGCGCTCGCCAGGCGCCACCGCATGAGCGTGGGCACCATCGTCAGCGACGCCAGCATCGCCGTGAAGTTCTGGGCCAAGGGCGGCAGCGGCCGCTCGCTGGGCAGCGTCGAGGAAGGTTTCATCGCCCGCCTGCGTCCCGGCGACTGCTTCCTCTTCGCCGGGCGCCTGCTGGAGCTGGTGCGGGTGGAAAACATGACCGCCTACGTCAACCGCGCCACGTCGCGCAAGGCCGCGGTGCCGCGCTGGAATGGCGGGCGCATGCCGCTCTCCAGCGAGCTGGCCGACGCCGTGGTGGCGCGCTTCGGCGAAGCCGCGCAGGGCCAGTTTCGCGGCCCGGAGATGCAGCTGCTGCGGCCGCTGCTGGAGGTGCAGCAGGCCTGGTCGGCGCTGCCCACCTCCGACTCGCTGCTGGCGGAAACCCTGCACTCGCGCGAAGGCTGGCACCTGTTCCTCTACCCCTTCGCCGGGCGCAGCGTGCACCTCGGGCTGGCCAGCCTGCTGGCCTGGCGCATCGGCCAGTTGCAGCCGACGACCTTCTCCATCGCCGTCAACGACTACGGCCTGGAGTTGCTCTGCGCGAGCCCGGTGGACTGGCCGCGCTGGCTCAACGCCGACCTGCTACGCAGCGAAAACCTGATGCACGACGTGCTCGCCAGCCTGAATGCCGGCGAACTGGCGCGGCGGCGCTTTCGCGAGATCGCCCGTATCGCCGGGCTGGTGTTCGGCGGCTACCCCGGCGCGGCGAAAAGCGCACGCCAGTTGCAGGCCTCCAGCGCACTGTTCTTCGACGTGTTCCAGCAGTACGACCCCGGCAACCTGCTGCTCGGCCAGGCCCAGGAGGAAGTGCTGCGCCAGGAGCTGGACGTGCAGCACCTGCAACACACCCTGCAACGCCTGCGCGGGTTACGCCTGGACCTGCGCGCGGTGAAGCGCCCGCCACCATTGGCCTTTCCCCTGCTGGTGGAGCGCTTTCGCGAGAGTCTCAGCTCGGAGAAGCTGGCCGACCGCATCGCCCGCCTGCTCGCCGACCTGGAGAAAGCCGCCGGCCCTGGCGCCTACCAGGCCAGCAGCGCACCCGAGGTGGAGGGCGAACGACCACGGACGCGTACACCGCGACAGAGCAAGGACGGGCTCCCTCGGGTGAAGAAAAGCACCGGCTAAGGGACAGGAGGAGCACGACCATCGACCCGACCCACGCGCCCACGCCCGCCCTCGCCGTACAGCTCGCCAGCGAGGAAGTCTGGCTGCTAGCCGACAAGGCGCTGTACTGGCCAGCCGGCGAAGCACTGCTGATCGCCGATATCCACTTCGGCAAGGCCGCCGCCTACCGCGCCCTCGGCCAGCCGGTGCCGCAGGGCACCACAACCAACAACCTGCAGCGCCTGGATGCACTGCTGGCGCAGTACCCATGCCGGCAGCTGATCTTTATCGGCGACTTTCTGCATGCGCGCCAATCGCACGCGCCGGCCACCCTGGCGGCGCTGCACGCCTGGCGTGAACGCAACAGCGAGCTGGCGATTCTGCTGATCCGCGGCAACCACGACCGCAGCGCCGGCGACCCGCCGGCAACACTGAATATCCGCGTGGTCGCCGAGCCTCATCTGCTCGGTCCGTTCGCTCTGCAGCACGAACCCCACCCACACCCCAGTCATCATGTGCTGGCCGGCCACGTACACCCGGTATGCGTGTTGCGCGGGCGAGGCCGGCAGCGGTTACGCCTGCCCTGCTTCAGCCTGGATGACGGTGTTTGCCTGTTACCGGCATTCGGCGCCTTTACCGGCGGCATGCAGGTCGACCCGCAGGCGGGGCGACGGCTGTATGCGCTGGGCGGTGGAGGGGTATGGCCAGTGATAGCTGCCGATTAGCGAGCCCATCATTCTCATTGCTGTCATTTGTCCACACTAAATTCAAAGACTATCTTTGTTGCACCCGCACCAGTAGAGAAGTGCCGGAATGACCATGACCGTGCAAAAAGCCAAGGAAACCAGGCTGTTTCTGTTCCTGGTGGTATTCCTGTTCCCCATCTTGTCAGTGGCCATCGTCGGGGGCTACGGCTTCCTGGTCTGGATCATCCAGATATTCACCGGGCCACCGGGGCCTCCGGGCTAGCAGGGTGTCGGTCATGGACGAAACCCTCCACATCGCCAGCTTGGTGGTGCACTGCCATCCAGAACAGCTGGACGCCGTGCGCGCCAACCTGGCTCGCCTGCCCGATCTCGAGCTGCACCAGAGCAGCGACGCCGGCAAACAGGTGGTCGTGCTCGAAGCGCGCGATGAAGGTGCGATCCTCGAGCGCCTGCACACCATCCAGCAGCTCCCAGGAGTACTGGGCGCCGCGCTGATCTACCACGAACTCCTCGACGCCTCAGGAGAAGCCCGATGAAACTGACTCGTCGCGAATTCGCCAAGGCCCAGGCCGCCGCCATAGCGGCGGCCGCCGCCGGCCTGCCGTTTGTGAGTACCGCGAGCAACCTGCTCACCGATGCCGATCTCACCGCCCTGGAATGGAACAAGGCGCCCTGCCGCTTCTGCGGCACCGGCTGCGGCGTGATGGTGGCCACCAGAGATGGGCGGGTCGTCGCCACCCATGGCGACATCAAAGCAGAGGTCAATCGCGGCCTGAACTGCGTGAAAGGCTACTTCCTGTCGAAGATCATGTATGGCGTCGACCGTCTGACCCAGCCGCTGCTGCGGATGAAGAATGGCCAGTACAACAAGCAGGGCGAGTTCCAGCCAATCAGCTGGGAACAGGCCTTCGCCATCATGGCCGAGAAGACCAAAGAGGCGCTCAAGGCCCACGGCCCCGAGTCTGTTGGCATGTTCGGCTCGGGCCAATGGACGATCTGGGAAGGCTACGCCGCCAACAAGCTGATGAAAGCAGGCCTGCGCAGCAACAATATCGACCCCAACGCCCGCCACTGCATGGCTTCGGCGGTGATGGGCTTCATGCGCAGCTTCGGCATGGACGAGCCCATGGGCTGCTACGACGACATCGAGGCCACCGACAGCTTCGTGCTGTGGGGCTCGAATATGGCGGAGATGCACCCGATTCTCTGGTCACGCGTTACCGACCGGCGCCTGAGCCAGTCCCACGTCAAGGTCGCCGTGCTCTCCACCTTCGAGCACCGCAGCTTCGACCTGGCCGACATCCCGATGGTGTTCAAGCCGCAGACCGACCTGATCATCCTCAACTACATCGCCAACCACATCATCCAGTCCGGAGCGGTGAACCGCGACTTCATCAACCGCCACACGAAATTCGCCAAGGGCGCCGACGACATCGGCTATGGCCTGCGCCCCACCGATCCGCAGGAGCAGAAGGCGAAGAACGCGGCCAACGCCAATACCTGGAGCGACATCTCCTTCGAGCAGTTCGCCGCCTTCGTCAAACCCTACAACCTGGAGCGTGCCGCCGAGGAATCCGGCGTACCGGCCGAGCGCCTGAAGGCCCTGGCGGAACTCTATGCCGACCCGAAACGCAAGGTCGTTTCATTCTGGACGATGGGCTTCAACCAGCACACCCGAGGGGTGTGGGCCAACAACCTGATCTACAACATCCACCTGCTCACCGGGAAGATCAGCGAACCGGGCAACAGCCCGTTTTCCCTGACCGGCCAGCCCTCGGCCTGCGGCACCGCGCGCGAGGTCGGCACCTTCTCCCACCGCCTGCCGGCGGACCTGCTGGTGGCCAATCCCAAGCACCGCGCGACCGCCGAGAAGATCTGGAAGCTGCCTGCGGGCACCATCCAGGAGAAACCCGGTTTCCACGCGGTACAGCAGAGCCGCATGCTCAAGGACGGCGTGCTCAAGGTGTACTGGACCCAGGTCAGCAACAACATGCAGGCTGGCCCGAACATCATGCAGGAGGTCCTTCCCGGCTGGCGCAACCCGGAGGCATTCGTCATCGTCTCCGACGTCTACCCCACCGTCTCCGCCCAGGCGGCAGACCTGATCCTGCCCAGCGCCATGTGGGTGGAGAAGGAAGGTGCCTACGGCAACGCCGAGCGCCGGACCCAGTTCTGGCACCAGTTGGTCAAGGCGCCGGGCGAAGCCAGGTCCGACCTGTGGCAACTGGTCGAGTTCGCCAAGCACTTCACCACGGACGAGGTATGGCCGGCGGAGCTGCTGGCCAAGGCTCCGCAGCTCAAGGGCAAGACGCTGTTCGATGTGCTGTTCAAGAACGGCCAGGTCGACCAGTTTCCTTCCAGCGAGATGGCCGAGGGTTACGCCAACGACGAGGCTAGCGCCTTCGGCTTCTACCTGCAGAAGGGTCTGTTCGAGGAATACGCCGCCTTCGGCCGCGGCCATGGCCACGACCTGGCACCCTTCGACGCCTACCATGAAGCCCGCGGCCTGCGCTGGCCAGTGGTCGACGGTCAGGAAACACGCTGGCGCTATCGCGAAGGACACGACCCTTATGTCGAAAAGGGCAGCGGCGTGCAGTTCTATGGCTATCCGGACAAGAAGGCGATCATCTTCGCCCTGCCCTACGAGCCGCCGGCCGAGGCTCCGGACAACGACTTCCCGTTCTGGCTCAGCACCGGTCGGGTACTGGAGCACTGGCACACCGGCAGCATGACCCAGCGTGTGGACGAGCTGTATCGGGCGGTACCCGACGCCCTGGTGTACATGCACCCGGACGACGCCAAGCAGCTCAAAGCGCGACGCGGCAGCGAGGTCAAGGTGATCAGCCGGCGCGGCGAGATGCGTGCGCGCATCGAAACCCGCGGACGCAACAAGCCTCCACGCGGCCTGGTGTTCGTGCCCTTCTTCGACGCCAACAAGCTGATCAACAAGGTCACCCTGGACGCTACCGATCCCATCTCCAAGCAGACCGACTACAAGAAGTGCGCGGTGCGCATCGAACTGGTCAGCCTGGCCTGAGGAGCCCGAACATGAGAAGCCTGCCCCTGCTGCTGGTTTTCCTGGCGAGTCTCGTCCAGGCGGCCGACTACCCCCTTGATGCTCCAGCGCCCGATGGTCGGCGTCCCGGCGGCACCATCAGCCAGGAGCTGCCCGCGCCGCCCCTGGGCAACGACGAAAACAAGGACATCAAGCGCGAGCGCAACTATCCCGAGCAGCCACCCACCATCCCCCACGCCATCCGCGACTACCAGGTGGACAAGAACGGCAACAAGTGTCTGTCCTGTCACAGCCGCAGCAACAGCGCCAAGACCCAGGCGCCGATGATCAGCATTACCCACTACATGGATCGGGATGGCCAGACACTGGCCGCCGTCTCACCACGGCGCTACTTCTGCACCCAGTGCCATGTGCCGCAGCAGGACGTGAAGCCATTGGTGGAAAACGATTTCCGCACCATCGACAAGCTGCTGCAGGACGAAGTGCAGCGGGCCGGCCAGTCCCACCAGTGAGGTGCCCATGAAAGCCCTGTTCAGATGGCTGAGCGAGTATTGGTACATCCTGCGCAGACCCAGCGTGCATTACAGCCTGGGCTTCCTCACCCTTGGCGGGTTCATCGCCGGGATCATTTTCTGGGGTGGCTTCAACACCGCCCTGGAGGCCACCAACACCGAGCAGTTCTGTATCTCCTGTCATGAAATGGAGAGCAACGTCTACGTCGAGCTGAAGGACACCATCCACTACAGCAATCGTTCGGGCGTGCGCGCCACCTGCCCGGACTGCCACGTGCCCCATCAGTGGACGGACAAGATCGCCCGCAAGATGCAGGCCTCCAAGGAGGTCTGGGGGAAGATCTTCGGCACCATCAACACACGCGACAAATTCCTCGAGAAACGCCGCGAACTGGCCGAGCATGAATGGGCCAGGCTCAAGGCCAATGACTCGCTGGAGTGTCGCAACTGCCACGGCTTCGACTTCATGGATTTCACCCGGCAGAGCCCGCGGGCCAGGCAGATGCATTCGACCGCACTGGGCAATGGCCAGGCCACGTGCATCGACTGCCACAAGGGGATCGCCCACAGGTTGCCAGACATGCACGGCGTGCCGGGCTGGTGAACCTCAGCGGCGCCGGTCCAGCAGGTTCACCGCCACTCGATCCAGCCAACCCCACAGGCGCTGCATGAAGCGTTTGAACAGCGGGCGGCGGTGCCAGTCTTCCAGGGTGATCTCACGGCTCAGCTCGAAGTCGTTGAGAAAGCTCTCGGCTGCTGCCGTGGTCAGCTGCGGGTCGAGGGCCTCCAGATTGGCTTCCAGGTTGAAGCGCAGGTTCCAGTGGTCGAAGTTACACGAACCGACGCTCACCCAATCGTCCACCAGTACCAGCTTCAGATGCAGGAAACGCGGCTGGTATTCAAAGATCCTTACCCCGGCCTTGAGCAGGCGTGGGTAATAGCGCTGGCCAGCGAAGCGTACCGGAGGATGGTCGGTGTTGCGGCTGGTCAGTAGTAGCCGAACCTCTACCCCACGAGCAGCGGCGCGCATGAGAAAGCGGCGTACCTTGCGGCTGGGCAGGAAGTACGGAGTGGCAAGCCAGACCCTCTGTTTGGCGTGACCGATGCTGCGCAGCAGCGACTGGACGATGTCCAGGTGTTGGCTGGAGTCAGCGTAGGCCACCCTCCCCATGCCCCGCCCGGCCGATGGACAGGGAGGCAGATGGGCCAGCCCCGGCGCATGGCCGGGACGCCAGGGGTTACGGCCCTCGCAAGCCAGCCACTGGTGATCGAACAACAATTGCCAGTGCGCCACCAGAGGCCCTTCGATACGCACCATCACTTCGTGCCAGCATTCGTCCTGGGCCTGTGGCGACCAGAATTCGTCCGTGGCCCCGGTGCCACCGACATAGGCACAACGCTCATCCACCACCAACAGCTTGCGATGGTCACGGTAGAAGTTGCGGACGCCGCGCCGCCAGCGCAATGGGTTGTACTGGCGCAGCTGCACGCCGGCCTCGGCCAGACGCAGACGCTGCCCCTCGCCGAAGCGCAGGCAACCGAACGCATCGAACAGGCACAGCACCCGCACCCCTCGGGCGGCAACAATGCACAGAGCCTCGACCAGGGCGGCACTGCAGTGGCCATCCTCCACCAGATAAAGCTCGAGCAGTACCTGACGCTCGGCCGCGGCAATGTCGGCGAGCATGGCCGGCATGAACGCCGGCCCGTCGACCATCAGTTCGAAGCGGTTGCCGGATTTCCAGGGGAAGATGGCGCCGGTCATCGCGAGGTGAAGATCATCACCGCACCCACCGGCACCGAGAGGCTGATGCTGGACAGCCTGGCTACCGCGCGCAGGGCCTCCACACCCTCCTCCAGGCCGAAGTGCTCGGCATGCAGCACCAGCGGTGCCATGGTTACTACCTGGAAGCGCCGATCATCCAGGCGGGTCGCCAGTAGATCGGCCATGTAGCCGTGCTTGCGCCCACGGATCTCCACCTGAATCGGCAGAGTCAGCTCCAGCTGGGCACCAGGCGCGAGATCGGTGATCGGCGCCAGGTTGAGCTGGGCCATGATGTGGGCATCGGGAAACTTGCCGGTCTCGAACAGCAGGCTGCGCAGTCGCTCGTCGCGTACCGGGATGCCCGTGCTCACCGACTCCAGTTCGACACGCAGGCGGGCCGCGCCCTTGTCGTTGATCTTGCCGTGCAAGGTCAGGAATCGATGCACCTCGGAGAGGTTGTCGGCCTTGGTGGAAATGAACGACAGGCGCGAGGACTCGTTGTCCAGGTACCAGTCGGCCTGCACCGGCAATGCCAGGCAGACGGTAAGAACGGCGCCGGTCAGGATAGAAAGGGGCTTGGCCATGGACTCACTTGCATTGCGGGCTGAGCGCAACGATAGCGGCCCGGAGCGACCTTGCCAAACCCCAGCCGTTACAAGCCGTGGCGATGCGGATTCTGTTCAGAGCGGGTCGGCCGTGACCTGCAACTGACAGCCCTGGCGCGCATCCAGCCAGGCCGCCGTCTGGCTGCTGCCCAGGCCACGCGCCGTCACCCGTTTGCCCTGCTCGTCGTCATGGAAGGCACTGAGTGGCAGGTACTGCTTGACGTAGCCTTCGCAGTAGGCGGCCGGATTGCCACTGACATAGCGGCAGGAGCAGTACTCCTTGGCCGAGTATGCACCGATGATTCCGGGGAAGGCCGCCACATGGGCACGATTGATCCACGCCAGCAACACCAGGCCGGCCAGCAGCAGGAGGAACACCGAGAGAAAGGGGCGACGCCTGATCATGGCTGGTCTCCGAAGGCGGCCTGTACCCGTTTGAGCAGTTCGTTATGGCTGTAGCTGCCATCGCGGTCGTCGGCGTAGCGCACCACCACCAGCTTCTGCGCCGGCAATACATAGAGCGCCTGTCCCCAGTGACCCAGCGCAGCGAAGGCGCTATCCGGCACATCCGGCCAGGGCTTGGGAACGCCCTCCAGCGCCGCGTTGAGCCACCACTGACCACCGGGCACGGCGTCGTGCGGCTTGTCCGGGTTAGGCAGGTAATTGGCGAATGGCGTGCGGTTGAACGCCACCCAGGCGGCTGGCAGCACCTGCCTGTCACCCCAACGCCCGTCGCGCTGCATCAGCAGGCCGACGCGCCCAAGGTCGCGGGCAGTCATGTACGCATAGGACGAGGCCACGAAGGTGCCACTGGCATCGCGCTCCCACACGGCCGAGCGAATGCCCAGCGGATCGAACAGCGCGGTCCAGGGGTATCCGGCGTAGGCCTGTTCACCGACCATGGATTTCAGACTGGCGCCAAGCACGTTGCTGTCGCCACTGGAATAGCGGAAGCGCGTACCCGGCACCGCTCCCAGACTGTGCTCGGCAGTGAAGGCGGCCATGTCGCCGCGACCACGGGTGTAGAGCATCGCGACCACCGAGGACTTCAGTGGCGCGTACTCGTAGTCCTCTTGCCAGTCCAGGCCGGACGCCCAGTTGAGCAGGTGGCCCATCTTCACATCGGGGTGCGCGGCGAACGGCGGGTAGTGTTTGGCCACTGCGTCATCCAGCTTGAAGCGCCCCTCGCCGAAAGCCACGCCGAGCACGCTGGCAAACAGACTCTTGCTGATCGACCAGGTCAGGTGAGGGGTCTGCGCGGTAGTGGGTCCGGCATAGCGCTCGTAGACAATCACGCCGTCCCTGACCACCACCAGCGCATCGCTGCGCACACCCGCGCGGGCCACATCGTCCCTGGCGGGAAACGCGTAGTCGTCCAGCGCCTGTATGGCCGGGCTGGCTGCAGCCGGCTGGCTGATCCAGTCCTCGGACGGCCAGGTTTCCGCCGCCAGGGGACCGGCAACCAGCAGACAGCCGGCCAGGGCGGTACGACGCAACAGGGCAAGGGGCATCGGGCTCGCTCGCAAATGAAGGAGGAGCCGAAGCTAGCACGGCGAGGGTGACAGAAAACAGCGCCGATCACGCCAGATAGCGGGAGTGATCGGCAGACAGGCAGCCAAACGGCATCTGTTGCTGTGTAGACGCAGGCGCTCCCGAAGAGTGGGCTGGGTCAGTCGGGCAGCCGATAGTCCTGCTGGGTCATGAGATCGAGACCGCACTGCAGGTTCTCGATCCAGTAGAGAAATGCGTTGATCATCTCCGCACCAACGAAGGGACGACCGTGTTGCGGCACGATCATCGCCACATCCATCTCGCGCACCATCTGCACCCAGAAGCGGCAGGCCTTGTTGCTGGCCATGTAGCGGCGGTGGAAGCCGACCATGTTCGGCACATGCGCGGCGAAGTCCTGCACCGGGCTGGCGTCGTCGACCATCGAGGCGCCCATGTCGCCGGAGAAGAGAATCTTGCTCACCGGATCGTACAACTGGAAGTTGCCCACCGAGTGCAGGAAGTGCGCAGGCACCGCCTTGAGGTTGCACTTGCCCAGAGGAATGGCCTGACCACGATCCGGCAGCGCGATGATGCGATCATAGGTGTTGATGCCATGGCTCAGCGAAAGGTAGTTCGCGGTGAGGTGCGGCAGGAAGCGCGCCCACAGCTTGGAGCAGATCACTCGCGCACGGGTGTGCAGCAGCCACTTGTCCAGCGACGCGATGATGTCCGGGTCCTGGTGAGAGGCGAAGATATAGGTCAGCGCCTGCACCGAAATACGCTTGGACAGCTCCAGCGACAGCGGGGTGTAGGTCAGATCGCCGCCCGGATCGAGCAGCAGTTGCTGGTCGCCGTCGACGATGAGGAACTGGTTGGACTGCACACCTTCGCCGCTGACCAGGTCATCGAACATCAGGCATTGGTGAGTACCGTTATCGAACAGCACTATGGGCTCGCGGCGCATGTATACCTCGCAGGGAAGAAGCGAGATAACCTTATCCGACGCGGCCTGGAGGCGTACTGATCCAAGTCAAGCCAGTGCTGCCAGGGCTTTCTCCAGACGCTTCTCGCGTGCCGTTCGGGCTACCTCCAGCAGGTTGCAGTCACGTGACCAGAGCGCCGCCCACTCCTGCGGCCCGGAGGCAATGGCAGCGTCCAGCTCAGGGCGCAGCGCCTGGAACTGAGCGAACAGCCCGGCCAGCAGCAGATGGGTGATCGGATCGCTGGCATTGTGCCGCGCCACCTCGGCGCAGCCGCCGAGCAGCCCCAGCAGACGCAGGCTAAGCGCACGCGGCCAGTCGCTGTCCTGACCGACACCGTAGAGCCAGGCGCCGAGCGCAGCCAGCACGTGCAGGTCCTCGATACTGCGGAAGGGTTTGACGTAGCTGTCCCAGCCGTCTCCCGGCAGCAGCTCGCACAGGGTATTTTCCAGGTGCAGGCGTGCGTGGCCGATGTCCGGCATCAGCGGCAGTGCCGGTAGCGGCTCGATTCGCGAACCCGGCGCACCGGTATGCACTACGCCTACGGCCAGGCGCGGTACTCCCTCTTCATCCACCCGTGCCGCCACCAGCAGCCAGTCGGCGGCATCGGCGGCGGTGACGAAGTCCTTGCGCCCGGACAGGTGCAGGCCACTCAGGCGGGTCTGCATGTCTGCCGGGCGAGTGCTGCGATTCTCCGTCACACACAGTGCGCCAAGGGTGCGTGGTGCCGCCGGCCACAACGCCCGCAAGGCGCCCTGGTAACCGGCGAGGAAGGCGCGGCCTGGCGTGGTCGCCAGGCGCCCGCCAAGCACGGCCAGGGCGAAAGGGCCGCCATCATCGACCCGCTCGGTCAGCGCGGCGTACCAGTCCTCCAGATTGCTCTCGTTCAGGCGGTCTCGGGTTTCCAGCAGGGTTTGCCAGGGCATCACAAAAATCCTCGTCGTCTGTCACACAAGCATCACCCAACCTTCATGGAGGTGACACCGGGTCTTCCTAGCCTGAGCTTGCCCAACAACATCGACCGGCCGCAACCCATCGCAGGCTGGCTCACGGAGGCTAATCGATGACCCAGATCGCCCGAACTGCCGAACGCCGCCTGCAAGCCGAACGTCTGATCGGCCCCGATGCACTGCGTGAAGCCCAGACCCTGCGCTACGCCGTGTTCAGTCGTGAGTTCGACGCCAAGCTGAAAGGCGCCGAGCTGGGCCTGGACATGGATGACTACGACCCGCACTGTCGCCACATCGGCGTGCGTGACCTGAACAGCGGTCGCCTGGTCGCCACCACTCGCCTGCTCGATCACCAGGCCGCAGCCAGCCTCGGTCGCTTCTACAGCGAGGAGGAGTTCAGCCTGCACGGCCTGGCCCATCTCGAAGGCCCGGTCCTGGAAATCGGCCGCACCTGCGTCGATCCGTCCTACCGCAACGGCGGCACCATCGCCGTGCTGTGGAGCGAGCTGGCCGAAGTACTCAACGAGGGCGGCTACCGCTACCTGATGGGTTGCGCCAGCATTCCCATGCAGGACGGCGGCGTCCAGGCCCAGGCCATAATGCAGCGCCTGCGCGAGCGCCACCTGTGCACCGAAAACCTGCGTGCCGAGCCGCGCAACCCGCTGCCGGCCATGGACCTGCCGGGCAACGTCATCGCCGAGATGCCACCGCTGCTCAAGGCCTACATGCGCCTGGGTGCCAAGGTATGCGGCGAGCCGTGCTGGGACCAGGACTTCCAGGTCGCCGACGTGTTCATCCTGCTCAAGCGCGACGAGCTGTGCCCGCGCTATGCACGCCATTTCAAGGCTGCCGTCTAGCCGCCGAGCGTGGGGGCAACCCCACCCACCTCCGCCGTCTGAGAGACACGATGATCAAACTTCGCCTCTACCTGCGTCTCATCCGTCTGGCTGCCGTGCTGTTGCTCGGCATGCTGCTGGCCAGCAGCGTTGCACTGGCCGAGCGCCTGAGCCGTGGTGATCTGATGGGCCTGCGCCAGCGCCTTACCGCCTGGTTCATGTGCCGCCTGAGCCGCGCCCTGCCGTTCGAGGTCGAGGTGCTGGGCGAGCTGCCGCAGGGCACGCATCTGTGGGTTGGCAACCATGTGTCGTGGACCGATATCCCGCTACTCGGCCAGCTGCTGCCGATCTCCTTCCTGTCCAAGGCCGAGGTGCGTACCTGGCCGCTGGCCGGCTGGCTGGCGCACAAGGCCGGCACCCTGTTCATCCGTCGCGGCTCGGGCGATAGCGCACTGCTGGCGCGCCAGATTCATCGTCACCTTGAATCCGAGCGCCAGCTGCTGATCTTCCCCGAAGGCACCACCACCGACGGCCAGCAGGTACGCACCTTCCACGGCCGGCTGCTGACCGGCGCCATCGAGGCCGGCGTGCCACTGCAACCGGTGGCGATCCGTTACCTGCGCGGCGGGGTGATCGATCCCATCGCGCCCTTTATCGGGGACGACGACCTGCCCTCGCACCTGCTGCGCCTGTTCGGCGCAGAGCGTGGCAAGGTGCAGATCCAGCTGCTCGCGCCCATCGCCAGCGTTGGCCAGGAGCGCAACGCCCTGGCGCGTCAGGCGCAGCGAGCAGTGCAAGTGGCACTGTTCGGTGAAGAAGGACAAGAGAAAGTAAGAGAAGCGGCCTGACTGATCAGGGGGTACGCTGGTTTCGCAGAAATGCCAGCGCATCCAAGAAGCGCTGAGCCTTGGCCAGGTTGGTAGTGTTGATCCTCCGTAGGGTCGCTCCTTCGGTGTTACGGATCAGGATCACATACCTGTTTGCTTTGAACTTCCTTGAATGCAGAGTGCTTTCGCCGAGGGAGTTGTAGTAGATGCGCTGTCCCGCCTCTCGCGTGACGCTTCTGGACGAGCCCACAGCTATCGCGCCAGTTCCTATTGGCGCCGCGCTCGCCACACTGTCACCCGTCGTCACCACCCCATCGGAAAGTAGTATGTACTCCGACCCCACAGCTACCGCCTGCGGGCGCTGATCAGCCACGTAGTCCTCCAGGAAAACCTGCTCCACCACCGATTGAGCTTCGGCAAAGGTATCCGGCGGCGTAGGGGTGTAATTCATCCGGCTATGGCCGCATCCAGCCAGAGCCAGAACACCAAGAAGTAGCAAGGCTCTCTTCATACACACTCAAGCTCCATGGCAAAGCACGAATCTAACTTCAATTACCGGGCGTGCCGCAATTCTCAATAGCGAACATCTGTAGCTGCGGATAAAAATCGCGGAAATCGTCACTCAGCGGCTCATACAGCCGCTCCAGTTCGCCCATGGCGCCATCCAGCATCTGCGGCCGCGACAGCCGGCGGCTCATGCCTAGCAGCACCTGCTCCAGCACGGCGAAATCCGCATAGCTGCCCAGCCAATCCTGCGCCGCCATGCGCGGGGCGATGAAGGCCAGGCGTTCCGGCAGCTCGGGCTGCGCGGCCAGCACTTGGTAGACCCGCTCGGTGAATTGCCCCAGCGGCTCGTCGGCGAACTCCGCCCAGTCGCGCGCCAGACAATGGTCGAAGAACAGATCGAGGAGAATCCCCGACGTGCGCCGCCGCTCGGCAGGAAAGCGCGCCCGCGCCTGCTCGACCAGCGGGTGGCGGTCGGTGAAGGCATCAATGCGCCGGTGCAACTGGATGCGCGCCTCGATCTCAGCCGGAAAGCGCCCCGCCAGCGGCCCTTTGACGAAGTCGCCGTACAGGCTGCCGAGCAGTTGGTCCGGGGCATCGCCGCCCAGGTGCAGGTGGGCCAGGTAATTCACGCCGCCCCCTTGCGCCAGGCATTGGGCGTCATGCCCAGCCAGCGGCGGAAGGTACGACTGAAGTTGCTGGTGTCGCGATAGCCCAGGCGCTCGGCCACCGCCTCGACGCTCAGCGGCGTGCTCTGCAGCAGCCAGCAGGCCAGCTCCTGGCGCACCTCGTCGAGCAGTTGCTGGTAGTGCACGCCCTCGTCGCGCAGGCGGCGGATCAGTGTGCGCTCGGACAGGTGGAACTCGTCGGCCAGTTGCTCCAACGTCGGATAACTACCCTCGCAGGCCACCAGGCGCAGCTGCACGCGGCTGGTCCAGTCACCGCCGGGGGTGGCGCCCTGCAACTGGTGCTCGCAATCGCGCAGGGCGATGCGCGCGGCCTGGGGGTCGGCGCTCAGGCTCGGGCGGTCCAGCCAACTCAGCGGCAGGCTGACACTGAAACGCTCGGCGCCGAAGCCGGCACCGGGGCCGAGCAGTTCGCGATAACGCGCCGACCACGGCGGCTCGGCGAAGGGGAAGCGGAACTCCAGGCAGTCGTCCGGCAGCGCGCCGCACACCGCCTCCAGCAGGCGCAGGCAGACGCCGGCCAGGCTGGTGAAGATGTGCTCGCGCACATCGCCCAGGTCGAACAGCTCCTCGAAGTAGATGCGGTAGCGCTCGCCCTCGACCTGCCCACCGAGGCGCAGGCTGGACAGGCGCAGCACGCTGAAGCGCTCCAGCACCGCCAGCACGCCGCGCAAGTCCGGGCACAGGGCGGCGGCGTAGCCCACCGGGCCATGTGCCGACACCGGCGTGGCGCAGCCGACTTCCAGACCCAGCCAGGGGCAATCGGTGAGCTGGGTGGCGCGGCGGATCAGACGCTGCACCTGGGCGAAGTTGAGCGGGCGGTTGTCGCGGTGCAGGTGCACCCAATCCAGGCCAGTGCCGTGCAGAATCTCGGCCTCGCCGAAGCCACGCTGGCGCAGCGCTGCACACATCAGGCGGGCGTAGATCGGGTGCAGGCAGGGCTGGAGCGGGGCGAGGCTCGGGTCCATGGGGCAGGTCCGGCGCAGGATGAGTTGTCACCATAAGACGATTTTCTGCCCGACTCAACGGTTCTGCCCATGGCCACGCCGGCGCATGCTGGGCTCAGGTCGAAGAACCGCGGAGAGAATAAAAATGCACACCGCCCTGCCCTACCGTGACCGCAAGCGCCCACTCTGGTTGCTGTCGCTGTTCGTTCCCTGCCTGGGCCTGATCGGCCCCGCGCTGTACCTGCTGGTATCGCCGAATGACGCCTGGCTGTGGCTGTCGCCGGCGTTCTTCTACTTCGGCGTGCCACTGCTCGATGCGCTGATCGGCGAGGACCCGAGCAACCCGCCGGAATCCGAGGTACCGGCGCTGGAAGCCGATCCCTACTATCGCTGGATCACCTACCTGCTGGTGCCGGTATTGTGGCTGACCTTCATCGCCACCACCGCCTTCGTCGCCACCCAGCCGCTGGCCTGGTACGGCGTGCTGGCGATGATCATCAACACCGGCGGCGGCCTCGGCTTCGCCATCAACCTCGGCCACGAGATGGGCCACAAGAAGATTGCGCTGGAACGCTGGCTGGGCAAGCTGGCCCTGGCGCTGTCCTGCTACGGGCACTTCTACATCGAGCACAACCGCGGCCATCACCGTGACGTGGCCACCCCGGTGGATCCGGCCTCGTCGCGCATGGGCGAGTCGATCTACCGCTTCATCCTGCGCGAGATGCCCGGTGGTTTCCGCCGCGCCTGGCAGCTGGAGAAGGAGCGCCTGACCCGCTGCGGCAAGGGCGTCTGGAGCCTGGACAACGAGGTACTGCAGCCGGCGCTGATCAGCCTGGTCCTGTATGGCGGACTGACCCTGGCCTTCGGCCTGGCGATCCTGCCGTACCTGCTGCTGACCGCCTTCTGGGGCGCCTTCCAGCTGACCTCGGCCAACTACCTGGAACACTACGGCCTGCTACGCGGCAAGCTGGACAATGGCCGCTACGAGGTCTGCCAGCCGCACCACTCGTGGAACAGCAACCACCTGTTCTCCAACTGGGCGCTGTTCCACCTGCAACGCCATTCCGATCACCACGCCCACCCGACCCGGCGCTACCAGTCGCTGCGCAACTTCCCCGATCTGCCACGCCTGCCCAGCGGCTACTTCGGCATGTACCTGGTGGCCTACGTGCCGCCGCTGTGGTTCCGCACCATGAACCCGCGGCTGATCCGCGCCGTGCAGGGCGATGCCGCGCGGATCAACTTCCAGCCCGGCCAGCGTGAGCGCCTGATGCAGCGCTACGGCCTGGGCGAGCAGCCGGCATGAGCCGCCATCGCTGCCCGGAATGCGGCTACTGCTACGACGAAGCCCGCGGCGAACCACACCACGGCTACGCGCCGGGCACGCCCTGGGCGGAACTGCCCGAGGACTTCGCCTGTCCGGATTGCGCCATCCGCGTGAAGGACGAGTTCGAACCCCTGGCGGATTGATTCTTTCCCACGTGCGAGGCCTCTAGCCCGAGGCCTTCTCGCCGCTTCATCAGCTACGTTGATAGTCAGTATCGGTGCAAACGATCTAAATATCGGAACAACCCGATATACAGTTCGCCTCAACCCGATATACGACAGCGCCAGCATGAACACTCCACTCGACATCGACGAAATCATCAAGGCCCTGGCCCATCCGGTCCGGCGCGAAATACTGCAATGGCTGAAAGAGCCGGAGAAGCATTTCGCCGACCAAGACCACCCGCTGGAACTCGGCGTGTGCGCCGGCAAGTTCGAGCGCTGCGGCCTGTCCCAGTCGAGCGTATCGGTTCATTTGGCGACCTTGCAGCGCGCCGGTCTGGTGACCAGTCGCAAGGTCGGCCAGTGGAGTTTCTTCAAGCGTAACGAAGAGGTCATCCAGGCCTTCCTGAAAGACCTCGACGCCCAACTCTGAACGGCCCTGCCCGCGCGCAGGACCAAATACATGTAACCGTTTCCAGGAGCCGGCCCCATGCCGTTACCGCTTCTCGTCCTCGCTCTGTCCGCGTTTGCCATCGGCACCACGGAATTCGTCATCATGGGCCTGCTGCCCGAGGTGGCAGCCGACCTCGGCGTGTCCATCCCCGGTGCCGGTTGGCTGGTCACCGGTTATGCCCTCGGCGTGGCCTTCGGTGCACCGTTCATGGCCCTGGTCACTGCCAACTGGCCGCGCAAGTTGGCCCTGCTGGCGCTGATGGGCATTTTCGTACTGGGCAACCTGCTCTGCGCCACCGCTGCCGACTATGAGTTGCTGATGGTGGCCCGCGTGGTCACTGCACTCTGCCACGGCGCCTTCTTTGGCATCGGCTCCGTGGTCGCCGCCAGCCTGGTGCCGGAGAACCGCCGGGCCTCGGCCGTGGCCCTGATGTTCACTGGCCTGACCCTGGCCAACGTGCTCGGCGTGCCGCTGGGCACCGCGCTCGGCCAGTACGCCGGCTGGCGCTCGACCTTCTGGGCGGTAACCGGCATCGGCATCCTCGCCTTTATCGGCCTGTGGCGCGTACTGCCCAGCAATCGCGAGCAGGAGCCTGCCGACCTGCGCGGCGAACTGGCCGCCATGCGTGGCGCCGGCCTGTGGCTGGCTCTGTCCACCACCGTGCTGTTCTCCGCCGCCGTGTTCGCCCTGTTCACTTACATCGCACCACTGCTCGGCGAGGTCACCGGCGTGTCGCCACGCGGCATTACCTGGACCCTGCTGCTGATCGGCGTCGGCCTGACCCTCGGCAATATCCTCGGCGGTCGCCTGGCCGACTGGAACCTACCCAAGGCCCTGGCCAGCATCCTGCTCACCCTGGCGGTGTTCTCCTCGCTGGTGAGCTGGACCAGTCCGCTGCTGATCCCCTTGGAAATCAACCTGCTGCTCTGGGCCATGGCCGCCTTCGCCGCGGTGCCGGCCTTGCAGGTCAACGTGATGAACTTCGGCCAGGCTGCCCCGAACCTGGTGGCGACCCTCAACATCGGCGCCTTCAACCTGGGCAACGCCCTGGGCGCCTGGATCGGCGGCCTGGTCATCAGCCAGGGCCTGGGGCTGACCAGCGTGCCGCTGGCCGCCGCTGTCCTGGCCGTACTAGGCCTGATCGCCGCCCTGCTCACCTTTTCCCTCGGCAGTCACACCAGCGCCGCCGAACCCCTGCTCGACTGACACATTGGAGACCGCACCATGACCACCCTTTTCGACCCGATCAAGATTGGCAGTCTGGAACTGCCCAACCGCATCATCATGGCGCCGCTGACCCGCTGCCGCGCTGACGAAGGCCGTGTGCCCAATGCGCTGATGGCCGAGTACTACGTGCAGCGCGCCAGCGCTGGCCTGATCCTCAGCGAGGCCACCTCGGTCACCCCGATGGGCGTCGGCTACCCGGACACCCCCGGTATCTGGTCGGAAGATCAGGTCCGCGGATGGCTCAACATCACCCGCGCCGTGCACGCCAACGGCGGCCGCATCTTCCTGCAGCTGTGGCACGTCGGCCGTGTCTCCGACCCCATCTACCTGAACGGCGAGCTGCCGGTCGCCCCTAGCGCTATTGCGCCAGCCGGTCACGTCAGTCTGGTCCGTCCGATGAAGGGCTTCGAGACCCCGCGCGCCTTGGAAACCGAGGAAATCGCCGACATCGTCGAGGCCTACCGCCACGGCGCCGAGAATGCCAAGGCCGCCGGTTTCGATGGCGTGGAAGTGCACGGCGCCAACGGCTACCTGCTCGACCAGTTCCTGCAGAGCAGCACCAACCAGCGCACCGACCAGTACGGCGGCTCGATCGAGAACCGCGCACGCCTGCTGCTGGAAGTCACCGACGCAGCCATCTCCGTATGGGGCGCCGATCGCGTCGGCGTGCACCTGGCGCCGCGTCGCGACAGCCATGACATGGGCGATGCCGATCCGCGCGAAACCTTCGGCTACGTGGCCCGCGAGCTGGGCAAACGTGGCGTGGCCTTCATCTGCACCCGCGAGAAGGAAGGCGACGACAGCCTGACTCCCTTCATCAAGGAGCAATTCGGCGGCCTGGTGATCGCCAACGAGCGCTTCACCAAGGACCAGGCCAACACCTGGCTGGCAGAAGGCAAGGCCGATGCCGTGGCCTTCGGCATTCCCTACATCGCCAACCCCGACCTGGTCGAGCGTCTGGCCAAGGACGCCCCGCTCAACGAGCCGCGCCCCGAGCTGTTCTATGCCCAGGGCCCGGTCGGCTACATCGACTACCCACGCCTCTGACCGCATCTGGTCGGACGATAAAAAAGCCCCGCTCACGCGGGGCTTTTTTATTCACACGCCAGGCCTTCCGATGAAGCGCTGCACAAAGCGCGGTCAGGATGGCTATGATCGGCGACCATGCCCAGCTCACCACCACTACGCCAACCCTGCCCACCCGGCGCTTGCGATTGCGGGCGCGAGGAGCTGCTGAACGGCAGCGAGGCCGATGCGCGTATCCTGCTGCTCACGCTGCATGAGGAGAAGCGTCTGGTCGAGCGCCTGCAAAACCTGAAGGACCTGGAGGATCTCGAGCGCCTGCAGCAGAGGATGTACGAGCAGCTCGGCATTCGGCTGCAGGTGGCGCCGGGGATCAACGAGGTGCGCACCATGCGCGGCATCACCATCCAGATCGAAGCGTTACCTGGCCTGTGCCGCAAGACGCGGCAAGCGATTCCGTCGGCCATACGTCGGGGGCTGGAAAACTCGCCGGAAATTGCCTATCGGCTACTGGACGCCCATGACCTGCTGCGCGATACCTGAGAAGCGCTAGGCCAGACTTACCCCCGCTCCAGATTACCCAGAATGCGTGCGTGAATGTCCTGGCACAGGCGCTGTTCCTCCTCGCTCACTCCCGCGAACAACTCTCGACGCAGCTGCAGCGCGATACTCTCGATCTGCTCGATCAGAGGTCGTGCCTTGTCGCTGAGAACCACCTTCTTGGCTCGACGATCCTCTGGCACCGCGATGCGCCGGACCAGCTCCTGGGCCTCCAGACCGTCAAGCAGACGAGCCAGGGTCGGCCCCTCCACTCCCACGGTCTGGGCCAACTCGCGCTGGGTGGGTGCTTCCTTGAGCAGGGCGAGGTGAAGAAGAACCAGCCAGCGCGCCTGGGACAGGCCAAGCCCGGACAGACGACGATCCAGTTCAGCGCGCCAGGCGCGGGAAAGCTGGGCCAGCTGCATACCAAAACTGTGGTGCGCGAAGTTATGCATAGAAGACTCTCACCGGCTCTTGCCGCTGACCACTCCCCATACCGCGCGTGGACAGCAGAAAAACCTAATTATTAGTCAACTAACCATAACCCCGAAAACAGGGCTTCGCCAACCCCGCCGTCACCATTTGACATACTGATCCTCGACGAAGCCCCACAGGTTGTCGATCACCAGTGGGGGGCGCCCCGGGGGCCGCAAGGTGCCCTGGAAACAACCGAACACCTGCTTGAAGTTGCTGGCGAGCACGCCCAGGTTCAGATGCTCGCGGTGCAAGCCGTGGCCACGGAAGCTCAATTCCACTTGGCCGTCGCCGGAAACGATGCGCCACGGTTGTAGAGGATCATCGCGATCGAACTGGAAATGCACGCCGCCGACCGGATGCAGGGCGCCGTCCAGCCAATAACAGTTCTCGCTGAAGCTGGTTTCATTGACCCCGCAGGACAGGTTCAGACCGATCCGTGTACCCGCCACCTCACCGGACAGGCAAGCCCAGTTCCAGAAGGTCTCCGGGCGCATGTAGCCGGCCGACCAGTCATGGTGGGCGAAGGCATCCAGTGCCTGCAGATCGAAATCACCCAGCGCGCTGCGCACGCTGCCGTGACAGCGCACGCCGGCAACCTTCTGCGCATAGACCCAACCGTTCACCGCCGTCGGCGTGCAGATGCACATGGGCTCGAACTGCTGTTCGGAAAAACTGGCCTCGATGCGCGTGCCGTCGTCCAGTTCTACCAGCAGGCGCTTGACGCTGCCGCGATTGTCCAGACGCAGCAGGTTGGCACCGCTGCGCAGTTCGCAGGCACCATCGTTGGGCCGCTGCGAGAAGTCGGTGCCATTGCCCAGCGGTCGCTTGAACTCACGCTCGATCATTCGCCCGCTGGCAGGGTGGAACAGGTAGACGAAACCGGCGGTGAGCAGACTGATGTCGGCAAGCGCGCAGCCACCGATCAGCTCATCGCTGACGATGCCGAAGTACTGAAACTGGTGGAAGCGCCGCCACTTGGCCAGAGCGCCGAGGCGCCTCCCCATCGGCGAGCGAAAGTCGAAGTCGCGCCAGTTCACCTCGCCCGGTGCCGCCGGGAAGATGCCGTAGTGGGGTTGGCCGTTGGCCTGTATCAGTCGATCCATGAACGTCACCGCCAGGGGAAAGCGCCGATGCTAGCAGCCGCCCTGCCCCGCGAGAGGGGCGATTCGCGCCAGTACGGGGGGCCGTTCAGGTCACCACCTGGTTGCGTCCAAATGCCTTGGCCTCATACAGAGCCCGGTCGGCATGCTCGAACAGGCCATCCACGGTGGCATCTGCCGGTGGCTGCAGGCAGCAGACGCCGATAGAAATGGTCAGTACCGAGGCCGTCGACGAGCCGGCATGCTCGATGGCACAAGCCTCCAGACTCCGGCGCAAAGCCTCGGCGCGCTGGCGAGCCTCGCTCGGGGTTATGTCGTAGAGCAGCACCGCGAACTCCTCGCCGCCCAGGCGCGCCGCCATGTCCAGCGGGCGACGCGCCGCCTGCTGCAATGTTTCGCTGACCCGCTGCAGCGCACGGTCGCCAGCCTGATGGCCATACCGGTCGTTGTAGGCCTTGAAGTGATCGACGTCGCACAGCAGCAGCGCAAGGGAAAGCTCGTCCCGCTGTGCCTGGCGCCAGATCCGGTTGAGCTCGCGGTGGAAGCTGCGTCTGTTGCTCAAGCCGGTCAACCCATCCTGATCAGCCTGCACCCGCAACAGGCTGCTGACCAGAAAATGCTCACGTGACTTCAGCTCCAGCAGGTAGCAGCCCACGGCGCCGATCAGGTTACCCGCCAACAGGAACAACAGGTTGTTGAACAGGCGCTCCGGCGCCAGGCCGCCCAGCCACTCGAACAGCCCGTAGGCCAGCAGCACGACGAAAGAAATGACGGCCGCCTCGACCAGACGAAGACCGACGAGGAAATAGGCGGCGATACACACCAGCAGCAACCCCTCGTAGGGGAAGAACGGGTCCTGGCGATGCCCGAGGGCGATGATGGCTGCCGCGCCCAGTCCCATGGCACCGATGCAGGCGATGCTCAGCGGAACCGCCATTTGCGTGGGTCGTCGGGTCAAGGCCAGGCGACCGCAGGTCAGTAGCAGTGCTGCAACGCCAAGGCGGATGGACAGCATGATCAGCAACAGCGGCCCCTCGATCATCCACACATCCACGCCGACGAAGGCCAGCCAGGCCAACAGGGCGAAGATCAGCGCAACCCGCTTGAGCTCGAAGCTGTCGCGCAGCATGTATTCGCGATACTCAAGCTCCAGGCCAGGCACGAAACGCAGTCGACGATAGCCACGGGACAACTGGTCGGCATAGGGATTGGGCCGGACATCGGCCAGCCAGTCGGAGTGCAGCGGCACTTAGGGCCTGTTCCCGTGTCGACGCGCAACCGACAGGTACGGGCCTGTCTTTGCGCGGCACATAGTTACTCGTCGTTTGTGTGGGATGACCAAACCTCTCTCCTTGCGCCTAGCCCCGCGCAAAAACCGGCTCCATCGCGGCCGTACCGAAGCGGGAACAGAACCTCGAACCTCGCACATCGACCGCCTGGGATCACCCTAGCGTTTTGAGATACTCGTCACAAGTTGCCGCCAACGACTTGGCGTAAAGAATCGTTACAGCGATGACCTCAGACTTCGAACTCCGCCTGTAGTGCCGCACGTACACAATGCAGGACGCCTTCCGGAACCTGCCCGGCAAACTGCTCGGCGATGGCCGCCACCGGTGGCAGCTCACCCTCGCCGTCGAGGAAAGCGTCCTGAATCTCGCCGAGCAGCTCTTCCGGCAGATCCAGCGCCTGCTCCAGCGACAGCTGCTGGCTACCGATAGCCTCGGCCAGCAGGTTGTACACGCTCTTCTCGCCGCAGTTTAGCTGGCTGGCGATCTGCGCCGGCGTCATGCCGGCACGAGCCAGGCTGACCAACTCATGACGCAGGTCGGTGACTGCCTTGGGCGCCTCGCCGGCTTCGCCGCCGTTGAGCACTTCGAGGAAGGCATCCCCATAGCGCTCCAGCTTGCGCGCACCAACGCCACTAACCTGGGCCATCTCGGAGAGGTTGCGCGGCTGGCTGCGCAGCATTTCCAGCAGCGTCGAGTCAGGGAAGATGACGTAGGGCGGCACGCTGTGCTCCTCGGCCAGCTTGCGCCGCAGGGTGCGCAGGGCTTCCCACTGCTCGCGCTCCTCGCCGCGCACCAGTTGGCTGGCGCTGCTGCCACTGGCCTTGGCCGCCTGCTGTGGTTTGAGGTCGCGACGCAGTTCCAGAGTCACTTCCCCACGCAGTAAAGGGCGGCAGCTGTCAGAAAGACGCAGGCCGCCGTAACCCTCGAGGTCGACGTCGGCCAGGCCGCGCGCCACCAGCTGGCGGAACAGCGTGCGCCAGTCGCCTTCGGCCAGCGCCTTGCCGATGCCGAACACCGGCAGGTGCTGATGGCCGGAGGCGCGAATCTTCTCGTTGTCACGACCGAGCAGGATGTCCACCAGATGGCCCACACCATAGCGCTGGCCACTGCGGTAGATCGCCGACAGCGCCTGGCGTGCCGGCTCGGTGGCGTCCCAGGTCTGCACGTTGTCGACACAGGTGTCGCAGTGGCCGCAGGGCTTCTCTAGTACTTCGTCGAAGTAGGCCAGCAGCGCCTGGCGACGGCAGCGGATCTCCTCGCAGAGGGCGAGCATGGCGTCGAGCTTGTGCTGCTCGATACGCTTGTGGCGCTCGTCGCCCTCGGAATTGGCCAGCATTTGCTTGAGGAACACTACGTCCTGCAGGCCGTAGGCCATCCAGGCGTCGGCAGGCAGGCCATCGCGGCCGGCGCGACCGGTCTCCTGGTAATAGGCCTCCAGGCTCTTGGGCAGGTCCATGTGGCAGACGAAGCGCACGTTGGGCTTGTCGATGCCCATGCCGAAGGCGATGGTCGCCACCATGATCAGCCCTTCCTCGTTGAGAAAGCGCTTCTGGTGATAGGCGCGCAGATCGCTGGGCAGGCCGGCGTGATACGGCAGCGCCGGGAAGCCCTGGGCACTGAGGAAGTCGGCCACCTCCTCGACTTTCTTGCGCGACAGGCAGTAGACGATGCCGGCATCGCCCTTGCGTGCCGCAAGGAAGGCCAGCAGCTGCTTGCGCGGCTGATCCTTGGGCTGGATGCGGTAGAAGATGTTCGGCCGGTCGAAGCTAGAAAGGAAACGCTCGGCCTGCTCCAGGTGCAGGCGCTGGGCGATTTCCTCGCGGGTCCGCATGTCTGCGGTGGCGGTCAGGGCGATGCGCGGTACACCAGGGAACAATTCGGCCAACTGGCCCAGCTGCAGGTATTCCGGGCGGAAATCGTGGCCCCACTGCGACACGCAGTGGGCCTCGTCGATGGCGAACAAGGCGATCTGCGGCAGGCGCTGCAGGAAATCCAGCATGCGAGGCTGCACCAGGCGCTCGGGGGCCAGGTAGAGGAACTTGATCTCGTTGCGGCGGATGCGCTCGGCGATGTCGCGCTGCTCGTCGTTGCTCAGCGTGGAGTTCAGCGCCACGGCGGCCACGCCGAGTTCGTCGAGGGTGGCGACCTGATCGTCCATCAGCGCGATCAGCGGCGAGACGATCACCGCCAGGCCTTCGCGCAGCAACCCGGGCACCTGGTAGCACAGCGACTTGCCGCCGCCGGTGGGCATCAGCACCAGGGCGTCGCCACCACCCGCGACGCGCTCGATGATCGCTGCCTGGTTGCCGCGGAAGGCGTCGTAACCGAAAACGTCTTTGAGGATGCGAAGGGCAGCGGACATGGGTGGCGAGATCATCCAGGCTGAAGAAGCGGTCGGGCAGTATACGCGACCGCCGGCCGCGGCAGGCCATCGCCCGTCGGCCGTGCTTTTGCCGGCCTGGGCGGCTAGAATCCCGATGATTCCTCATTCAAGGTAGTTCCACGATGTCCTTCGCCGAGCAATTGTCCCGCCTGCAAGCCTTCCTCGATGCCGACGACCTGCACGAGGAGGCGCTGGACTACGTGGCCGCCCATGGCTACCTGACCGCCCTCTCCATCTGCCCCGACCAGGTGCCGGAGCGCGAGTGGATCGACGCATTGTTCGCCGAGCCGCCGCACTACCGCAGCGAGGCCGAGCGCGAGGAAATCGAAGCTACGCTGCAGTTACTCAAGGCCCATATCGCCCGCCAACTGGCCAGCGACGACGAGCCGGAAGTGCCTTGCGATCTGGACCTGGGCGACGAGCCCGACGACTCCGACCTGCGCGGCTGGTGCATCGGCTTCATGGAAGGCGTGTTCCTGCGCGAAGCCGTGTGGTTCGAAGACTCCGAGGACGAAGTGAGCGAGCTGCTGTTGCCGATCATGGTTGCTTCCGGCCTGTTCGACGAGCAGCCGGAATTTGCCGAGATCGCTCGTGATCGCCAATTGGTGGACAGCATGGTCGACCAGATTCCCGAACTGCTCACCGCCCTGTTCCTGCTCTGCCAGGCGCCGGAAGAGAAGCCAGCCCTCCTCAAACCTCGCCACCACTAACTTCCGAACGATAGGTGCCTGCGCTCGATCATGCGTCGTTGAGAGCAGCCTCGGAATGCTCATTTACCACTCGTAAACTGCGCTTCTTCGGCTGCCCTCACCTAGCCTGCTCGTCGCTCGGCGACTTCTCCTTCAGAGGCAGGAACACCAACTGATGGCGCATAGCGACATCCGGCAAAGCCGCCACCGCAGCGTTCGCTATCTGTTGCTGGCGGTCGGCTGGTTGAGCGTGGCACTCGGGGTGATCGGCATCTTCGTCCCGGTACTGCCGACCACGCCCTTCCTGCTGCTCGCCGCCGCCTGCTTCGTGCGCAGCTCTCGGCGCTTCTACATGTGGCTGGTGAACCACCCGCGTCTCGGCCCATGGATTCGCGACTACCTCGAAGGCAACGGCATTCCGCTCAAGGGCAAGATCTACGCCATCGGGCTGATGTGGCTCAGCATCGGCTTCTCCTGCTATCTGGTCCCGCTATTCTGGGCGCGGGCGTTCATGCTCACCAGCGCGGTACTGGTGAGCCTCTACATCCTGCGCCAGAAGACCCTGCCGAACCGCGAGTGAAGTCAGCGGAACCGCCTACACTTTCCCCACTCATCGCGGAGAAAACCCTCATGCCGCTGCGGCCGAGCACTCAGGGACGAGCCAGGCGCCTGTCGCCCGGCCGGCTGCTGCTCGGCATCCTGCTCTGCCTGCTGCTGGTCATGGCAGCGAGAGCCAACTGGGATTTCGGCCTGATCCTGAGCAATGCCGAGAAGCGCTACGGCAACCTGGGCCCCGCGAAGGCGCGTATAGAAGCCTGGGATGAGCTGATCATCACGAGCGAGAGCCTTACCGAGCGTGAAAAACTCACCGCCGTGAACCGCTTCTTCAATCGCCAGTTCCGCTTCGCGGACGATATCGCCATCTGGCGGCAGACAGACTACTGGGCGAGCCCCATCGAGGCACTGGTCAAGGGCGCAGGCGACTGCGAGGACTACTCCATCGCCAAGTACTTCACCCTGCGCCGCCTGGGCGTTCCCAGCGACAAGCTGCGTATCACCTATGTCAAGGCTCTGCGCTACAACCAGGCGCACATGGTGCTTACCTACTACGCCAGCCCCAGCGCCGACCCGCTGGTGCTAGACAACCTGATCGGAGAAATCCGCCCCGCATCCCAGCGCAACGACCTTTTGCCGGTCTATGCCTTCAATGCCGAAGGCCTCTATCTACCAGGACAATCGGGCAAGAAGAGTGACACCAAAAAGCTGTCGCGCTGGCAGGATCTGTTGAAGAAGATGCGAGCCGAAGGCTTCGACATCGGAGAGGGTTAGGAGAGGCCTATGTCCCTGTTGAAACAGCTGTTTCTCGCCATCTGTCTGTTCCTCGTGGTGGCCTTCACCGGCAGCTTCATCGCCGGCGTGGAGACCTCGCGGGAACAGCTGCTCAGCCAGTTGCGTTCCCACGCCCAAGACGCGGCAACCGCGCTGGGCCTGTCGATGACTCCGCACGTGGATGACCCGGCGATGATCGAGCTGATGGTCAGCTCGATCTTCGACAGTGGCTACTTCGCCACCATAAGAGTGGTACGCATCCCCGGCGAGGAGGTGATAGTCGAGCGCACCACGAGCACCACTACCGAACGGGTGCCCCAGTGGTTCGTCGATATGGTCGACCTCAAACCCGAGGGTGGTGATGCGCTGATCATGCGCGGCTGGGAGCAGGCCGCACGGGTGGAGGTGCTCAGCCATCCCCAGTTCGCACTGGCCAAGCTGTGGGATAGCGCCATCGGCAGCCTGCTGTGGCTTCTGTTGTGCGGCATCATCAGCGCCATTCTCGGCGGCTGGCTACTGCGCACCCAACTACGCCCCCTGGACACCATGGTCCATCAAGCACAGGCCATCAGCCGGCGAGAATTCTTCACACTACCCCACGTGCCACGCACACCCGAGCTGAAGCGTGTGGTGCTGGCGATGAATCAGATGGTCGAGAAGCTCAAGCAGCTTTTCGCCGAAGAAGCGGCGCGCAGCGAGAAACTGCGGGAAGAAGCGTACCAGGACAGCCTCACCGGGCTGGCCAACCGCCGTCTGTTCGAAATCAAGCTGGCCAACCAGTTGGCCATCACCGAGCAGAATGCCGCCGGCTATCTGATGTTCCTGCGCGTCAACGATCTCGGCGGTCTCAACCAGCGCATGGGAGGTCAGCACACCGACGCGCTGATCTACAGCATCGGGGAGTTGCTCAAGCGGCTGCTGGAGCAGCGCGGCGCTCCGGACTGGCTGGCCTCGCGCAGCCGTGGTGGCGAATTCACCTTACTCGCCCCCGGCCTGGTCGCCGAGGACGCCGACCGCATAGCCCAGGAGCTGACGGAAAGCCTGGAGAGCCTGCGTCAGACCGGCGCCAGCGACTGCATCCCGGTGGCGCATCTGGGCATCGCTGCGTTTCGGCCAGGTGAGCAGATGAGCAACGTCATTGGCCGTGCAGATCAGGCGCTGGCCCAGGCGCAGAGCAACGCTAACAAGACCTGGGAACGCCTGGACGACTTCAATGCCACCAACGGTCAGGGCCTGCACGAGTGGCGCCGCTGGATCGACGACGCCCTGAACCAGAGCATGCTGCAGCTGTACTTCCAGCCAGTCGCGGCATGCGCCGATACGAGCCACCTGTTGCATCGCAAGGTTCTGGCGCGCCTGCTCGACCCGCAAGGCGAGGCCGTGGCCGCCGGGCGCTTCCTGCCTTGGATAGAACGGCTGGGCTGGGCCGCCCGGCTGGACCTGGCGATGCTGGAGCACAGCTTCGCGCATCTGGCCAAGTATCCACAGCCGCTCGCGCTCAGCCTGTCTACTGCCACCCTGCGTGATGCAGTGAGCAGGGAGCGACTTCTGGCGCTGCTCAGACAGCACCCTCAGCACGGCAAGCAAATGACACTGGAGCTCGATGAGCGCTTTCTGCCGCCCCCGGCAGACTTGGAACAACTCAGCCAGCAGGTTCGCGAGGCCGGCTACCAGCTAGGGTTGCAACACTTTGGCGGCCGCTTCAGCCTGATCGGCAACCTGACGCACCTAGGACTGGCCTACTTGAAGATCGACGGCAGCTACATCCGCGCCATCGACCAGGAAGACGACAAGCGAGTGTTCATCGAGGCGATATTCAGGGCCACCAACAGCATCGACCTGCCACTGATCGCCGAGATGGTCGAAAGCCAGGGGGAGCTGCAGGTGCTCAGGGAGCTGGGGATCCATGGCGCCATGGGCCGACTGATCGGCCCGCCCGCACCCTGGCAGAACTGACGGAAGGGCCTCGCCCGCGAGGCGACTGGACAGCTCAGATCAGGCGAGTGTCCTCATCGCCCAGCAGCCCGCTGAGGCCTTCGATCTCGGCCCGGGTAACGGCCCGCTGGTCCAGTTTCCGCCTTGCCGCCTCGGGCAGATCGGTATAGCGGATCACCCCCTTCTCGACCAAGAGACCAACGACATCCTCCAGCACCCGAACCAGTTCTAGATCGGACTCCTGCAAGCGGGCCAGACGCTCGCGGACCTCTTCACGGGCGGTCAGCCAGTTGTGCAGCTCCGCACTCTCGACCGCCAGTGTTTCCGTCATCCCATCGAACGGCTCGTGCTCCACCCTCAGCAGGCGGCCCTCGGTATCCCTCTGCACGTAAACCATATCGTTCCTCCAAGCACGAAACGTCCGTCGGACCATGGCGTACTCCGTGGAGCACGCCCCTGCTGCTGGATGCTAGCAGCTTGTAGCGGTGACGCAGCGAGCGCGCCTCGGAGAAACATGAAGCCTCTTTCGCCCGGGCAAAAAAAGCCCCGCGTGTGCGGGGCGCAGAAGGAGCGAGTGGAACTGCTTGTTAGAACACGTACTGAGCGCGAACCACGAAACCGTCGCCGTCGTCGTCGCCATTGCTGTTGGTGGCGTTGTCGACCTTGGCCTTCACGTAAACACCGCTGATCTTCACGGCTTCGTTGGCGTACCAGTTCACACCGAGGTTGTGAACCTTGCCTTCGACGTCATCACGGGAGGCGAAGCTGCCGTTGTCATCTTCTGCGCTCAGGTGGTCATAGCGGTAGAAGACTTCCCAGGCACCGATCTGCTTGTTGGACGGTTTGACCGCGTCGAACTTGCCGAGCTTGTAGCCACGAGCCTCACCGGTGAGGGTATAGGCAGCCTGGACGTAGTAACCGTCGGCATCGATGTCGTCATAAGCGCTGCTGTCAGCTTCCAGGGTGCGGGAAACGTATTCACCCTGCAGGGAGAACGGACCCATGGCCCAGGCGGCTTCCACGCCCCAGGCGGTATCGTCGCCGAAGGCGCCGGCCGGGGTGACTTCAGCACCCGCCAGAGTCAGACGGTTACCGTTGTCGCCAGCATCCTGACCACCGTCGGTGCTGACACCGCGCATACCCAGACGGCTACGGATACGACCGTCGAAAGCGGTGTCGGACAGATCGCGCTGGGCGAGGTTGACGCCAAAGTGCAGGACGTTGCCGGCCTCGTGCATCGGGGCAAACACGCCACGCAGGTTGAACTGGGTGGTGCTGTCGCCGTCTTCGGCAGCGTTGGTGGCATCTTTCGAGAACACGCCAACGGAACCGTAGAAGGAATCAGCAGCGCTGCCCGACAGCTGGATGCCCAGACCACCGTTGTGGCCGTTGGTCCAGTCGATCAGGTCATACGCAGCGGTACGCTCTTGAGCGGTTACCCACTTGGAGCTGGTGGCCTTTTCCAGACCGAATTCCGGATCGAAACGGCCGACCTTGATGGACAGCGGCGAGAAGCCGTTGTAGGCCAGAGAGGCCTCGTCGAAGTAACCGTCTTCCTTGCGGTTGTCGCCACCGGAGTTCTGCGAGAGGTCGTAGTTGATCTGGTAGGCCCAATCCTTGTACAGGACGCCACCCAGCTCCACGAATGCACGACGGAAGTAACCGGCGTCGGCGGTGTCGCCATTCTTGGTGTAGAAACCGTCGAAGCGGCTGTAGTCAGCCTGGATACGGCCGCCCAGCTTGAAGCTGAATTCCTTGTCGGTGGTGCCTACTTCCAGACCACCTTTGGTCTTGATCACGAGGTCGGCGCCGTCAGTAGTGACGGTTCCGGCGAAAGCCTGGGCGGAGATGGCCAGAGCCAGGGCGCTGGCAGCAAAACCGGCGAAGTGCTTCATCGAAAGATTCCCCTATTGGTCTTTGGAAAACACTGGGCATCGGGCCCTGCGTTGGGGGGGAATCTTGGCGGGGGGTTATTTCAGCCCAGTTGCCGTTATATGAAAATTCGATGACAGCGGAACTAATTCAATTTCCTTTAGCGATAAGGAGTTGGCCAGCTGCTGAACGAAACGTCCTGCTATACGAGAGGCGGAAGCTCGCGTGAGCCGAACGCAAAGGCAATACGGTTCGGCCGAGTAGGCAGCCGAGCAAAGGAGAGAATTGCTGCAGTGCTGGAAGCGTTCAGCGGTCGCTGCGGAACGCGATAATGCAAAGGGGCTGCCACCCACACTGTGGTCATGCAGCCCCCTCCTGGCAGGTATCAACCCTTCTTGCGCAGGATCACACTACCGATGGAGTAACCCGCACCGAACGAACTGAGTACGCCGAGGCTGCCTGCCGGCAGGTCATCCTGGTTCTTGTGGAAGGCAATCACCGAGCCGGCCGAACTGGTGTTGGCGTAGGTGTCGAGGATAACCGGCGCCTCATGCGGCTCGGCATCACGGCCCAACAGCTTGCGAGCGATCAGCAGGTTCATGTTGAGGTTGGCCTGGTGCAGCCAGAAGCGTTTCACATCTCCGACGTTCAACTGATTCTCGGCCAGGTGAGCACCGATCAGGTCGGCCACCATCGGGCAGACATCCCTGAAGACCTTGCGACCTTCCTGGACGAACAGCTTGTCCTTGGCACCGATGCCCTCTTCCGCTGCGCGGTTGAGGAAGCCGAAGTTGTTGCGAATGTTGTTGGAAAACTGGGTCAGCAGCTTGGTGCCGACGATATCCCACTGGTGCTTGGAGGTGGCCTGGTCGGCGCGCTCGATGACGACCGCAGTGGCGCCATCGCCGAAGATGAAGTGGCTATCGCGGTCACGGAAATTCAGGTGGCCAGTGCAGATCTCCGGATTGACCATCAGCACCGCGCGCGCCTGGCCGGTAGCGATGGCATTGTTGGCGGCCTGGATGCCAAAGGTGGCGGAGGAACAGGCCACGTTCATGTCGTAGCCCCAACCGTCGATGCCCAGCGCGGCCTGTACTTCGATGGCCACCGCTGGATAGGCGCGCTCCAGGTTCGAGCAGGCGACGATCACCCCATCGATATCGGCAACGGTGCGACCAGCTCGCTCTAACGCCTGCTTGGCGGCTGCAACGCCCATCTCGCAGAGGATTCCCCAGTCTTCGTTGCTGCGTTGCGGCAGGCGCGGAGTCATGCGTTGCGGATCGAGGATACCGGCCTTGTCCATCACATAGCGGCTCTTGATACCCGACGCTTTCTCGATGAAGGCCACGCTGGATTCGCTCAGAGCCTCTGTCTCTCCACGCGCTATGGAGGCAGCATTATCGGCGTTGAATTGTTGGACGTACGCGTTGAACGAGGCCACCAGCTCTTCGTTGGAGATGCTGTTGGCGGGGGTATACAGGCCAGTGCCACTGATAACGGCTTTGTGCACGGGACGTTCCTCTTCTTCTAGATGCCGCCCGAAGCGGCTGGCTTGTAAGAGTGCTCCGGCAGCGAGCCGGTCGCGAATTCTGGGCAGCGGCGCATGAAGGAGCCAGGCAGTGACGCACGGCGCTGCAAAAAATGAAGTTTGCCATAGCCGGCCCCGGTGATGCTTCCATGGCGAAGCGAACCGGACTGGCGGCGGCGCGTTCATCCATGGCAGGAGATGCGCGATTTCGCCGGAAAGACACATCGAGGAGCGGCGATTGTCGCTGAAACAGCGGCATTGTGCCGCATCGAAGGGACGTCACCGGCACTCTCGTTTTTTGACCGAATACTCGGGAACGATGAGAATCCGAGCCTCCACCGCCCGGAGTCCACCATGCTCGGCACTCACGATCTAGCCTTGTTCGTCCTTTCCGGCCTGCTGCTGAACATGGCGCCGGGCCCCGACTCCTTACTGGTCATGACTCGCAGCGCCACCCAGGGCTGGCGTGCAGGCTCGGCAGCTGCCATGGGTATCGGAGCCGGCACCTGCGTACACGTTATCGCGGCCGCGCTGGGCATGTCCGCACTACTGGCCACTTCAGCGACCGCATTCATGATCATCAAGCTGATTGGCGCCGCCTACCTGCTGTACATCGGCATCAGCATGCTGCTGACAAAAAAGGCCGCCGAGGGGGAAAACGAGTCGGCCAATCTGCCCGCTCAGCCATATGGCCGGATATTCGCGCAGGGTTTCCTGACTAACGTGCTGAATCCGAAGGTGGCACTGTTCTTCCTCGCCTTCGTCCCGCAGTTCATCAGCCCGGACGCCGAGCACAAGGCGTTGTCGTTTCTCATGCTGGGCGCCATCTTCAACGTCAACGGCATTCTCTGGTGTCATCTGCTCGCGCTGTTCGCCGACTTCGCCAGACGACGCCTGCAAGTGGGCAACAGTGCAGGGCTCTGGTTGAAACGGGGTATCGGCGGCCTGTTCACCGCGCTGGGCGTCAGGTTGGCACTGGCAGACAGGATCTGACTGGCCGTCGCCACGACCGACAAGATTCGATAGCGGCCATTCATGTACCGCAAATGGCAACGAACGGAGCACCTCCGCTGCCCTTGAGGGGCCATGCGGAGACGCTCCGGCAAGTACTCTCCTTCAATCAGGCGACCTGGGCCAGCAGTTCACGAGCCTTGGCGAGCCCCTGCTCCTGGAATTCGGCGCCCATGTTCAGGCCTTCGGCATGGATGAATTGCACGTCATGGATGCCGATGAAAGCCAATGCCTGGCGCAGGTAAGGCTCCTGATGATCCAGGCCGCTGCCGGCATAGATGCCACCGCGGGCAGTCAGCACATAGGCGCGTTTGCCACCAAGCAGACCTTGCGGACCGGTCTCGGTGTACTTGAAGGTGACACCGGCGCGGAGTACGTGGTCCAACCAGGCCTTGAGAGTGCTGGGGATAGCAAAGTTGTACATCGGCGCGGCCAGTACCAGCACGTCTGCAGCCAGCAGCTCGTCGGTCAGCAGGTTCGAGCGAGCGGCGGCTGCCTTCTCCACGTCGTTCTGCTGGTCGGCAGGCTTCATCCAACCGGCAAGCAGGGTTTCATCCAGGTGCGGAACCGGCTGCTTGGCCAGATCGCGGATATTTACTTCATCCTGCGGATGGGCAGCCTGCCACTGGCCGATGAAATCGGCGGTCAGTTGGCGGGATACGGAACCTTCTTGGCGAGCACTGCTTTCGATAACGAGGACACGGGACATTTGGCTAACTCCATCGGGGTTGTTTGGCTTCGATGGAGTGAAGGTTATGGTCAGCCAATAAGATAAAAAAGCGCAGCTTTCCGCTTAAAACTATCAATAAAGTTGATTTATAGTGAGGCGGACTCTAGGCTCATACCTGCTCGCAAGTGACCTCCACCCGCAGCTTGATGATGTCGCGCGCAAATTTCACGGTGAGGTTGGCAGTTTCGCCGGGTTTGACGTCCGCCTTGCGAGTGCGGGGGGCCTCCGGACCGCTGCGAAACGCCGCCGAACACTTGGCCGGAACGGTGCCGTAGTTGTAAAGCATCACGGCGCCGATATTGCGATCCACCTGCTGGCTGGTGGCAGAAATGTCCGCGCCATTCAGCTTTTTCTCGATTTCGATCGGGTAGGCAACGGCGGTCAGCGGTAGCATCGCGAGCAGAGCCAAGCAGCAGTTTTTCATCGGCACTCTCCTTATCAGGGGGTGCCCAGATTAGAGAAGAGGAAGCGGCGATGAAAGCGCCCCGTGTCACGCTGGATCAATGGCGCACTCTGCAGGCAGTCGTGGATCACGGTGGCTTCGCCCAGGCGGCCGAGGCCCTGCACCGTTCGCAATCCTCGGTGAGCTACACGGTGGCACGGATGCAGGAACAGTTGGGCGCACCGCTGCTGCGCATCGACGGGCGCAAGGCGGTGCTCACCGATGCCGGCGAAGTACTGCTGCGTCGTTCGCGGCAGCTGGTCAAGCAAGCCAGCCAGTTGGAGGAGCTTGCCCACCATATGGAGCAGGGCTGGGAGGCCGAGGTTCGCCTGGTAGTGGACGCCGCCTACCCCACTGCCAGTATCGTGCGTACCCTTTCGGCCTTCATGCCGCAGAGTCGCGGCTGCCGTGTACGCCTGCGTGAAGAGGTGCTGTCCGGTGTCGAGGAGGTGCTCACCGAGGGCTCCGCCGACCTGGCCATCAGCGCCCTCAACATCACCGGCTACCTGCCCATCGAGCTGGGCGAGGTGGAATTCCTCGCCGTGGCTCATCCGGAACACCCACTACATCGCCTGCAGCGCCCCATCACCTTCCAGGACCTGGAGGGCCAGATGCAGGTGGTGACCCGCGACAGCGGTCGCGTGCAGCCGCGTGATGCCGGCTGGCTGGGCGCAGAGCAACGCTGGACGGTCGGCAGCCTGCCCACCGCCCGCACCTTCGTCAGCAGCGGACTGGGCTTCGCCTGGCTGCCACACCATCTGATCGCTCGCGAGCTGGAGGAAGGCCTGCTCAAGCCGCTGCAGATGGAGCAGGGTGGCACCCGGCGTCCGCGCTTCTTCCTCTACAGCAACAAGGACAAGGTCCTCGGCCCTGCCACCCAGATACTCATCGAGCTGATCAAGAACTTCGACGGCGCGGCGCTGGAAGCGCCGTTCGCCGCGCCGTTGTCGAGCAGCTGAGGGCCACGCCATGTCCTACTTCGAACACCTGGGCTGCCAGTTGCACTATGAGGACCGAGGCCAGGGAGATCCCGTGCTGCTGGTGCACGGGCTCGGCTCCAGCATCCAGGACTGGGAATACCAGATTCCGCACCTGCTGAAGCAACGCCGTGTGTTGGCCATCGACCTGCGCGGTCACGGCCGCTCCGGCAAGCCGCGCGAACGCTACAGCATGGCCGGCTTCGCTGACGACGTGGCCGCCCTGATCAAACACCTGCAGCTGCCGCCCGTGCATCTGGTGGGCATTTCGATGGGGGGCATGGTCGGGTTCCAGCTGGGCGTGGACCACCCCGAGTTGCTGCGCAGCCTGACCATCGTCAACAGCGGCCCCGAGGTGAAGGCAAGAAGTCCGGCCGATTGGTGGATGCTGGCCAAACGCTGGAGCCTGTCACGCCTGCTGAGCATGGACGCCATCGCCAAGGGGCTGGGGCGCGTGCTGTTCCCTCGTCCGGAGCAGGCCGAGCTGCGAGCCAAGGTGGAACAGCGTTGGCCACAAAACGACAAGCGCGCTTACCTGTCCAGCCTAGATGCGATCATCGGCTGGAGCGTGCGTGAACGTCTTTCGACCATCACCTGCCCCACCCTGGTGATCTCCGCCGACCGTGACTACACACCGGTGGCCCTCAAGGAGGCTTACGTGCGCGAGCTGCCCAATGCCCGCTTGGTGGTGATCGAACGCTCGCGTCATGCCACGCCGATGGACCAGCCCGAACGATTCAACAGTGTCCTGGATGACTTCCTCACCCAGGTCCAACACTCTAAACCGCAACACATCAACAAGGACCCACAATCATGCTGAAGCAACTCCTCCTCTCTGTCTGCGGCCTGCTGCTGAGCACCAGCCTGCTAGCCGCCGAGAACCCCCACGTGCTGCTGACCACCAGCTACGGCGATATCGAGTTGGAGCTGAACGCCGAGAAGGCGCCAATCAGCACCCAGAACTTTCTCGGTTATGTGGATGCCGGCTTCTACAACGGCACCCAGTTCCACCGAGTGATCCCCGGCTTCATGGTCCAGGGCGGCGGCTTCGATGCCGACATGCGCGAGAAGGACACCTTCAAGCCGATCAAGAACGAGGCCGACAACGGCCTGCTCAACGACCGCGGCACCATCGCCATGGCACGCACGCAGGACGTGAACTCGGCAACCAGCCAGTTCTTCATCAACCACAACAGCAATGACTTCCTCAATCACGGCGGCCGCGACTTCGGCTACGCGGTGTTCGGCAAGGTGGTACGCGGCATGGACGTGGTCGATCGCATCGCCAAGGTGCGCACCGGCAACCGCGGCATGCACCAGAATGTGCCAGTAGAGCCGGTACTGATCCTCACCGCGAAGAAGCTCTGATCTCATCTGCCCGGCTCAGCTAACCCAGGCGCTGCGCCGGGCGCATCACCGCTTGATCACTCGAGCATCCCAAACGCCACCCGCAACGGGTCAGTCAACACACTCCCCTCACCAGACCGCCCCTGGTCGGTCACGTGAGCCATGGTGCAAGGCTCAGCGCAGGTAGCAGCCTACCTTGCGCTGGAGCAGATCGACGAGCTCCGGCTGCATGTATTGATAGTCATCGGGAATCCCCAGGCATATCACCCGCCGCCCCTTGAGCAATGAGCCAAAGCGCTGCTGTAGTCGACGCTGGTGGACGCGCTCCATGACGAAGATCAGCTCCGCCCATTGCACCTGCTCGGCGGAAAGGACCACTTCAGCATCCGCCGCCAAGCCCGCCGAATCGCTTTCCACACCAGGCCAGGTAGCGAAAACATGCTCGGCGGTAGGACTACGCAGACGATTTCGACTGCAGATGAACAAGGCTCGCATCATGATAGCGATGGCACCGAAAGCAGAGGCTTGTACACCTCAGGTACCTTCCTGGCGATAGGGCAGCAGCGCTCGCGCACCCTCGGCATAGGCCAGCACTCCGGGCCGCTCTTCGGCAAGGAAATCGGCCACGGCCGAACGCAAACCAGGATGAAGCAGGTAGTGCCATGAACGAGTGATGACCGGTTCGAAGCCCCGGATGAGCTTGTGCTCGCCCTGGGCACCTGCGTCGAAACGCTGCTTCCCCTCGGCAATGGCACGCTCGATACCCTGGTAAAAGCAGGTTTCAAAGTGCAGACGGTCGAAGTCACCAAGACAACCCCAGTAACGACCGTAAAAGCTGTCGCCGGCCACCAGACTGAATGCCATCGCGACCGGACGATCTCCCTGGCGCGCGATGACTACACGGATCATCTCGGGCATGCGCTCCGCCAATAGGCTGAAGAAATCACGCGTCAGATAGGGCGAGCGACGCCGCACATAATAAGTGCTGGCGTAACAGGCGTAGACGAAGTCCCAGGCCGCCTCGCTCAGTTCATGACCGAACTGCCAGTCGAACTCGATGCCATGGCCCGCCACCTGGTCGCGCTCCTTGCGCAATTGCTTGCGCTTGCGGGAACTCAACGCGTCGAGGAAATCCTGAAAATCCCGATAGCCACGATTGCGCCAGTGGTACTGACAATCCAGACGCGGCAACCAATCGCCGTGTCCTTCGAAGAACACATCGTCCTCGCTACGCAGAAAGTTGACATGCAGCCCGGAGAGTCCCTCGCCGCTCAGGCTCTGGACGATGTCATCGAGCAGCACGCGCGCATGCCGAGAGTCACCGAGCAGGCGTGGGCCGGTTACCGGGCTGAAAGGCACCGCGCCGAGCAGCTTGGGATAGTAGGCGATGCCGGCGCGCTGGCAGGCGTCGGCCCAGCCCATGTCGAAGACGTACTCACCAAAGGAGTGCTGTTTGAGGTAGGCCGGCATCGCCGCCAGTACAGCACCGTCGCCGTCACACAACAGCCGGTGCGACGCCCGCCAGCCGGTGCCATCACCGATACAGCCACTGTCCTCCAGCGTCGAGAGGAAGGCATGGCGCACAAACGGCTGCGGCTCTGGCAAGAGATCATCCCAGACAGTCGGGGCGACATCCGCGATGCGAGATAGAGTAAGAAGAGGCATGCCGTCAGTCTGGCTGCTGGCAGCTAGAAAAGACAAGGTACACCGGGGAAAGGATAGAGATCGGCCCTGGCCATGGCTCGGCAAGCAGACAGAGGCCCGTCTCGAAAGAAAAAAGCGAACAAAAAAATGGGCGACCGAAGTCGCCCTAAATGCCTTGCGTGCACTGTTTCGGAAGGATCACTCGGCCTTGGCTGCTGCCTTGGCTTTCTTGTGAGAATCCTTCCAGATGAAGAGACCGAAACCGCCGAAGAAGACAAACATCAGAGCGACTGTGCCGATACCGGCGAGAACCACTGTATCGAGGAACATGGCTGCCTCCTTGTGCTGTGCCGTGTCTTGATGGGCTCAGATTAGAGGAGGCGTGGCGGAGGGAATTGATCCGGATCAATGTCCGGTGAGGTGAGCTCCGCGGCAGGGTGCCGCAGGCCGATGGGAGGTAGCGCGCAACGGAGCTCAGCGCTTCTTCTTGGGCTTGGATTTGCTCTTGCCCTTGAGCGGCATGGCCTGCTCGAAGGCCTGGCGCATGTCGTCCAGTTTCTTGTCGTGCAGGTCGTGGATGCGCTTGCTGCGCTCAGCACCGAAATCGATCAGCTTGTCGTCGCTCATGGTCAGGACCGGATCAGGCGAAAAGTAAGGTTGATGCGTGGCGCCACCGGCTTGCGGTTTTTTGCCACCTGATGTTGCCAATGATGCTGCGTTGCGCCGGCCATGACCAGCAGCGAACCGCTATCCAGTTGCAAAGAATGCTCGATACGCCCGCCGCCCTTGCGTCGCAGGTCGAAACGGCGCGGCCCGCCAAGATTGAGCGAGGCGACCAGCGGGTTCGGGCCAAGCTCAGGCTCGTCGTCACTGTGCCACCCCATCGAATCATTACCATCGCGGTAGAAGTTGAGCAGCACGCCGTTGAGCGGCTGGCCGGCCGCTTCCTCCACCCGCGCGCGGATCTCGACCAGCAACGACGTCCAGGGCAACGGCTGGTGCAACAGGCCGGAGTATCGGTAGCTCGCCTCGGGGTCGCCATACCATGCCAGCAGGCGCGGCACCGGAAAACGCTGGCCGTGGATCAGCAGCTCCGGCTGCTCCCAAGGCGTTTCCGCAGCCAATCTCTGAAACCATTCGTCGGCGGTAGCGACATCCAGCCAGTGTGGGCGGAAATCCAGTTCGGCGCCGGGTAGCTCCAGCGCCTGGGAATCGAACAGGTCCACGCGGGTCAGACCTCCACGTCTACCCAAAGCCCCTGACGCGGCAGCTCTTCCAGCAGCTTCTCTTCCTCGGGGTTGTGAGCTTCCAGCTCGGCCAATTCCTCCGGGGTGTAGCCACGGCGCTGGCGCCGGCGCTGCTCCTCGCGCAGCAGCTCCTCGGCCTCCTGCGGGTGCCGCTTGTCTAGGCCCACCTCGCTCTCATTGGCGCTCTCGTTGGTCGGCGTCACCGGAGGAATGTCCGGGCGCGGCTTCATCACGTCCTGCTGGGCGGTGACCGGGACCAAACTGTGGGGGATGGGCGGCAGCATCGGTGCTCTCCGTGTTTAGTTCTGCTGTCGGCCGGACGGCATTCAACTTGAACCGGCGCTCGCTACACTTTCGACAGGGCGATAAACCATAGATTCAGCAGCGGGCGTCGCCCTCGACGCGGCGTTCCGCTAACATACGCGGCTTTTTTCGCAGCTGGGGCATTTCATGGCAAGTAGTGGCATTGTGCAGTACCAACCGGGGCAACGCTGGATCAGCGACAGCGAGGCGGAACTCGGCCTGGGCACCATCCTCACTTCCGATGGCCGTCTGCTCACCGTGCTCTACCCGGCGACCGGCGAGACCCGTCAATACTCTCTGCGCAACGCCCCGTTGACCCGCGTGCGCTTCGCCCCAGGTGACGAGATCACCCATTTCGAGGGCTGGAAGCTGACCGTGCAGGAAGTCGAGGATATCGATGGCCTGCTGGTCTATCACGGCTTCGACGCCCAGCACGCGCCCTACAGCCTGCCGGAAACCCAGCTGTCCAACTTCATCCAGTTCCGCCTGGCCAGCGACCGCCTGTTCGCCGGGCAGATCGACCCGCTGAACTGGTTCGCCCTGCGCTACCACACCCTGGAGCACCAGAGCCGCCTGCTACAGTCCAGCCTGTGGGGCCTGGGCGGCGCCCGCGCCCAGCCAATCGCCCACCAGCTGCACATTGCCCGCGAAGTCGCCGACCGCATGGCCCCGCGCGTTCTGCTGGCCGACGAAGTGGGCCTGGGCAAAACCATCGAAGCCGGCCTGGTAATCCACCGCCAGCTGCTCTCCGGGCGTGCCAGCCGGGTGCTGATCCTGGTCCCGGAGAACCTGCAGCATCAGTGGCTGGTGGAGATGCGCCGCCGCTTCAACCTGCAGGTCGCGCTGTTCGACGCCGAGCGCTTCGCCGAGAGCGATGCCGACAACCCGTTCGAGGACACCCAACTGGCGCTGGTCTCCCTGGAATGGCTGAAGGACAGCGAGAAGGCGCAGAACGCCGCGTTCGCCGCCGGCTGGGACTTGTTGGTGGTCGACGAGGCCCACCACCTGGTGTGGCACCCGGAAAAGGCCAGCGACGAATACCGCCTGGTCGAGCAACTGGCCGAGGTCATCCCCGGCGTACTGCTGCTCACCGCCACCCCGGAACAGCTGGGCCTGGAAAGCCACTTCGCCCGCCTGCGTCTGCTCGACCCGGATCGTTTCCATGATCTGGAAGCCTTCCGTGCCGAGAGCGCCAACTACAAACCGATCGCCGAAGCGGTGCAGGAACTGCTTGACGAGGGCCGCCTGTCGGAAAAGGCCCATACCACCATCAGTGGCTTCCTCGGCAACGAGGGCGAGGCTCTGCTGGCCGCCGTCGCCGATGGTGACAGCGACGCCGCGGCACGGCTGATCCGCGAGCTGCTCGACCGCCACGGCACCGGTCGCCTGCTGTTCCGCAACACCCGTGCGGCCGTGCAAGGCTTCCCCGAGCGAGAACTGCATCCCTACCCGCTGGCCAACCCGGTGGAGTACATGGAGCTACCGGTGGGCGAGCACGCCGACCTCTATCCGGAAGTCAGCTACCAGGCACAGGACAGCAGCGAAGAGACGCGCTGGTGGAAATTCGACCCGCGCGTGGACTGGCTGATCGACACCCTGAAGATGCTCAAGCGCGTGAAGGTGCTGGTGATCTGCGCCCACGCCGAAACCGCGATGGACCTGGAAGACGCCCTGCGCGTGCGCTCCGGCATCCCAGCCACGGTGTTCCACGAGGGCATGAACATCCTCGAGCGCGACCGCGCCGCCGCCTACTTCGCCGACGAAGAATTCGGCGCCCAGGTGCTGATCTGCTCGGAAATCGGCAGTGAAGGCCGCAACTTCCAGTTCAGCCACCACCTGGTGCTGTTCGACCTGCCAGCCCACCCGGACCTGCTCGAGCAACGCATCGGCCGCCTTGACCGCATCGGCCAGAAACACGTCATCCAGTTGCACGTGCCGTACCTGGAGAACAGCCCGCAGGAGTGCCTGTTCCAGTGGTACCACCAGGCGCTGAACGCCTTCCTCAATACCTGCCCGACCGGTAACGCCCTGCAGCACCAGTTCGGCCCGCGCCTGCTGCCACTGCTGGAGGACACTGACGACAGCGTTTGGCAGGCCCTGCTGAGCGAGGCCAAGAACGAGCGCGAGCGCCTGGAGGGCGAGCTGCACAGCGGCCGCGACCGCCTGTTGGAGCTCAACTCCGGTGGTGCCGGCAACGGTCAGCAACTGGTCGAGGACATCCATGAGCAGGACGACCAGTTCGCCCTGCCGATCTACATGGAAGAACTGTTCGACGCCTACGGCATCGACAGCGAGGACCACTCCGAGAACGCCCTGGTGCTGCGCCCGAGCGAGAAGATGCTGGACGCCAGTTTCCCGCTGGGCGACGACGAAGGCGTGACCATCACCTACGACCGCAACCAGGCCCTGGCCCGCGAGGACATGCAGTTCCTCACTTGGGAGCACCCCATGGTGCAGGGCGGCATGGACCTGGTGCTGTCTGGCTCGATGGGCAACACCGCAGTGGCGCTGATCAAGAACAAGGCGCTGAAACCCGGTACCGTGTTGCTCGAACTGCTCTATGTCAGCGAGGTAGTGGCGCCCAAGGCCCTGCAACTGAGCCGCTTCCTGCCTCCGGTAGCCCTGCGCAGCCTGCTCGACCCCAACGGCAACGATCTTGCCACCAAGGTCGCCTTCGACACCCTCAACGACCAGCTGGAAGCCGTGCCGCGCGCCAGTGCCAACAAGTTCGTGCAGGCCCAGCGCGACGTGCTGGCCAAGCAGATCAACGCCGCCGAGGCGAAGATAGCGCCGCGCCACAGCGATCGGGTGAACGAGGCACGCCAGCGCTTCACCGCCACCCTGGACGAAGAGATCGCGCGCATGACCGCCCTGCAGGCGGTCAACCCGACCGTACGCCCAGCCGAGATCGAGGCCTTGCGCAAGCAGCGCGAGAGCGGTCTGAGCTTCCTCGACAAAGCCGCCCTGCGTCTGGAGGCGATTCGGGTACTGGTGGCCGGCTGAACCCTCGACGGTCGCCCCGGATCCGCCGACACGGCGCCGATCCGGGCACGCCCGGCAAAGCACCGCCTTGCCAGCCGGCGGCCAGTGGCCCATGGCGGGTGCCAGCCGTTATACTTGCCGGCTTTCCCGATCAGTTGCCAATACGGTCCCGCCGCACCCATGGACAAGACCTACCAGCCCCACGCCATCGAAACCGCCCTGTACGAGAACTGGGAGGCGAACAACTACTTCGCCCCGCAAGGTTCCGGCGAGCCCTACACCATCATGATCCCGCCGCCGAACGTCACCGGCAGCCTGCACATGGGCCATGGCTTCAACAACTCGATCATGGACTGCCTGATCCGCTTCCGCCGCATGCAGGGCCGCAACACCCTGTGGCAGCCGGGCACCGACCACGCGGGCATCGCCACGCAGATGGTGGTCGAGCGCCAGCTGGCCGCCGACGGCATCGGCCGCCATGACCTGGGCCGCGAGAAGTTCCTGGAAAAAGTCTGGGAGTGGAAGGAACAGTCCGGCGGCACCATCACCCGGCAGATCCGCCGCCTGGGCTCCTCGGTGGACTGGTCGCGCGAGCGCTTCACCATGGACGAAGGCCTGTCCGAAGCGGTTAAAGAAGCCTTCGTGCGCCTGCACAACGATGGCCTGATCTACCGCGGCAAGCGCCTGGTCAACTGGGACACCAAGTTCCACACCGCCATCTCCGACCTCGAAGTGGAAAACCACGACGAGAAGGGCCACCTGTGGAACCTGCGTTATCCGCTGGCCGACGGCAACAAGACCGCCGACGGCAAGGACTACCTGATCGTCGCCACCACCCGCCCGGAAACCATGCTCGGCGACAGCGCCGTGGCCGTGCACCCGGAAGACGAGCGCTACAAGGCGCTGATCGGCACCTTCGTCGAGCTGCCGCTGGTGGGCCGCCGTATCCCGATCATCGCCGACGACTACTGCGACCCCGAGTTCGGCACCGGCTGCGTGAAGATCACCCCGGCCCACGACTTCAACGACTATGAAGTCGGCAAGCGCCACAACCTGCCGCTGCTCAACATCTTCGACAAGAACGCCGCCGTGCTGGCCAAAACCCAGGTGTTCAACATCGACGGCAGCGTCAACAGCGAGATCGACGGCAGCCTGCCGGCCGAATACGCCGGCCTCGACCGCTTCGTCGCGCGCAAGCAGATCGTTGCCGCCTTCGAGGCCGCCGGCTTGCTGCACAGCATCGACGACCACGCCCTGAAAGTGCCGAAGGGCGACCGCTCCGGCACCGTCATCGAGCCGTGGCTGACCGACCAGTGGTACGTCTCCACCAAGCCGCTGGCCGAAAAAGCCATCGCCGTGGTCGAAAGTGGCGAGATCCAGTTCGTACCCAAGCAGTACGAGAACATGTACTTCAGCTGGATGCGCGACATCCAGGACTGGTGCATCAGCCGTCAGCTCTGGTGGGGCCACCGCATCCCAGCCTGGTACGACGACGCCGGCAACGTCTACGTCGGTCGTGACGAGGCGGAAGTTCGCGCCAAGCACAACCTCGGCGACGCCAACCTGCGCCAGGACGAAGACGTGCTGGACACCTGGTTCAGCTCCGGCCTGTGGACCTTCTCCACCCTCGGCTGGCCGCAGCAGACCGACTTCCTCAAGACCTTCCACCCCACCGACGTGCTGGTCACCGGCTTCGACATCATCTTCTTCTGGGTCGCCCGGATGATCATGCTGTCCACCCACCTGACCGGGCAGATCCCGTTCAAGACCGTGTACGTGCACGGCCTGGTGCGCGACGGCCAGGGCCAGAAGATGTCCAAGTCCAAGGGCAACGTGCTCGACCCGCTGGACATCGTCGACGGCATCGAGCTGGACGCCCTGCTGGAGAAACGCACCAGCGGCATGATGCAGCCCAAGCTGGCCGAGAAGATCGCCAAGCAGACCCGCGCCGAGTTCCCGGAAGGCATCGCCGCCTACGGCACCGACGCCCTGCGCTTCACCAACCTGGCGCTGGCCTCCACCGGTCGTGACATCAAGTTCGACATGGGCCGCGTCGAGGGTTACCGCAACTTCTGCAACAAGCTGTGGAACGCCGCCAACTTCGTCATCGAGAACACCGATAACCAGGACACCGGCATCAACGGTGAGCCGGTCGAGCTGTCGCCGGTGGATCGCTGGATCATCTCCGCCCTGCAGCGCTGCGAGCAGGACGTGACCCGCCACCTCGACGCCTTCCGCTTCGACATGGCCGCACAAGCCCTGTACGAGTTCATCTGGGACGAGTACTGCGCCTGGTACCTGGAGCTGGTCAAACCGGTGCTGTGGGACGAAAACGCCCCGGCAGAGCGCCAGCGCGGCACCCGCCGCACCCTGGTGCGCGTGCTGGAAGTGATCCTGCGCCTGGCCCACCCGTTCATGCCCTTCATCACCGAAGAAATCTGGCAGCGCATCAAGGGCCAGGCCGGCATCAGCGGCGAGACCATCATGCTGCAGGCCTGGCCGGTGGCCAACGAGAGCCGCATCGACGCCGCCGCCGAAGGCGACATCGAGTGGGTCAAGCAGCTGATGCTCGGCGTACGCCAGATCCGTGGCGAGATGAAGATCTCCATGGCCAAGCGCATCGACATCATCGTGCAGAATGCTGGCGCCGAAGACCTGCGCCGCCTGGCCGACTTCGAGCCGCTGCTGAACAAGCTGGCCAAGCTGGAATCGGTGCGCGTGCTGGCCGCCGGTGAAGAAGCGCCGATGTCCGCCACCGCCCTGGTCGGTGAGATGCAGGTGCTGGTACCGATGGCCGGCCTGATCGACAAGGACGCCGAACTGGCGCGCCTGGACAAGGAAATCCAGCGCCTGCAAGGCGAAGTCCAGCGCGTCGGCGGCAAGCTCGCCAACGAAGGTTTCGTCGCCAAGGCGCCGGCCGAAGTGCTCGACAAGGAGCGCGCCAAACTGGCCGAAGCCGAACAGGCGCTGGCCAAGCTGGTCGAGCAGCGCGAGAAGATCGCCAACCTGTGATAAGGAAAAGGCCCGCTTATGCGGGCCTTTCCTTTTATACCCTGCGAGCCGCAAGCGATCAGCGCAGCATCGCCCTGTCTGCGCCTGCCGCAACTCATGTCATTCGATACGAATAGACCGCAAGGCGACCCCTAACATACGCTCATCGTTCGAGCCGGGCGCCCTTGCATCCGGCGTGAGTATCCTCAGCACATTTCGACCGTCGCGGTAGGACACGTTTCGAAGGTTGATGACTTTCTCCCCGTTGGCCTGACCGCTGAATATCTCGGCGCCATTCATCATCAGCTTGATGTTCTGTAGACCGAAGGACGCGAGGTCCAGATCCAACTCGCCTTTCAGATTCGCCACATCACCCGTCACGAACGTCAATTCCGACGCCCGCCCCAGGCTCCAGCGATGGGAGGGCTCAGGCGTCGACCACCCCCCGAAGCTCAGGCGCGGATCGGAAAAGCCTGCGACCCCCTTGATGGCCTGCACATCCTCGTGCAACGGCAGATCGACGACAAACCCGCCATTGCACTGGGGGAATTGCGCGACCTGATTGAATACCGGGCAGGCAAGAACCCGATAGGATCCTTCGCCCAAGGTAGGCATCGGAACTTCCAGGCTGACTTCCTCGTTCTGAGCGAGACGACGTGTCAGCGGAAGGAAGGAGTGCGTCATGTCTTGCCCGGCGTTGTCCACTACGCTCACGCGCCAACCGACGGCATGCTGATCATCGGCATGACGCTCCCATATGCCACTCCCTTTTTTCTTGAGCCGCAACTGCAGACTGGATCGATCGGCGCTCAGGTGCCCTTCCGACTCGAACGCGAAAAAGCCCTCGTCGATTGACTTCGGATACTCTCTGCGCACGAATAGCTGGGGAACCAGAGAAGTGGGATCCAATTCGTACCAACGCTGAAATTCCTGCGTGTAGAACAAGAGCTGACTGCCCCGAAAGTCCGGTGACGGCATCAGCTCGCCACTCGCTGGATCTCGATAGGTATGCAGCTGAATGACCTTGGGCTTCAGAGACAGGACATAGTCGTTGTCCCATTTCTGCATGAAGCCACCCGGCAACCTGGAGATGTGCTGATTATTCAGCCCAACCATATCGATGGTCGGAAGGCCGGAGAAATAAGGAATGGCTCCAGCATCCACTACGGCGATTCGGCTATCCGGCGGCAACTGCATCTCAGCGATATGTTTACCCATGATCACATCGCCTTCGGTCGCCATCCGCTCGGTGCGCGCCTCCGTATACAGCTGAGTCGAAAGCCAGACCGAATACCCAGCGAAAGCCAGCGGCAATAACGCGGCGCTTCTTGGAAGCCCACACAAGGCAAGCGCACAAGTGCTGATCATCAGAGGCACGACCGGCATCAGAAAGCGGTAACCGATCATCCAGTCGCCGCCGACCAGTATGTTGAACGCGAAGTAGCCGCCTACATGAATGAACACTAACCACGCCCACCAGCCCGTGCCGCCGCCTCGGCGAATCAGCAATGCAGTCGCCAACAGATAGGGAAGGATCAGATAGAAGTACTCGGCGGCGAATCGGGACACATAACCAATCCCTACCCTGATCTGCTCTGTCAGGTTGCCGGTCTTTGCCGATACGGTTGTGGGAAAGAGCTCGCCGAACATGCTGTATCGCCATAGCAGCAGCAAGCCGACGATCAGCAGGAACACCATGCTGGAAACAACCACTCCCCCCCACGAGACTCTCTTGCGAAGAAGGAGACGGCTGGCCGTGTAAGCCAATATCGCCCCGAAGAATGCGCCTCCTTCCGGCCGAGTAACTGCCAGCCCTCCGAAGATAGCGCCAAGCAGGGCAAAGTAGCGAACCTGGGATGTGTCGAAAGCTAGAAAGCAGAAATAACAGCTGGCGACGAGCAACAGGGCAAAGAGAATTCCCTCCATCGCCGCCGGCCCCCACAACGCGAGCAGAGGGAAGGAAAAGAACATCGATAGCAGCGCCAACCCTGGCCACTGCTGCGTAAAGCCTTCTAAGCGTCGATGAACCAGCAGCAAGAGAGCGGCCGCTCCCATGTAGCTAGCCAGTCCCAGGTACTTGGCTGCCTGCAGCGGCTCCACACCCCACCAGGCGATCATCGCACTCAACAGCGTCCAGCTGACACTGGAGAAGCCTTCGACCAGTTCGCCATTGAATGTCAGCCCGCCTCCAGAGACCCAGTTCTTCACATATACGGAATAGATGAAGGCGTCATCCGGCTGATAAAACCAGTAAAGAACGACATGGAAAATGCCGAGGGCGAATAAAGCAACCAGCCCCAAGAAAGTAGCGTTGCGCGCAGAAAGCATGTTTTTCCCTTGTTATTGATCAGGACGTTGTTTCGTCGCTGTCGAGCCTCGCCGAGGCATATAACCGAACCGCCGAACTTATACCAGATGAGCACCTCATCGGCGCCCATTACCCGATTTTCCAACCAGAACCAGGGCTCGACAATGCCTGGCTGGTATCCTGCGCATAGGCCAAGCAAGTCGTCGCTCATGGAGGAATTCAATGGACGTCAGCAAGACCAAGACCAGCTTCTACCGCCGTCTCTACGTGGCCTGGCTGATCGACAGCGGCGCTGCCGCTAGCGTGCCGGCACTGATGGAAGCCACCGGTATGCCCCGCCGCACCGCCCAGGACACTCTGGCCGCGCTCGGCGAGCTGGATATCCTCTGCGACTTCGTGCAACACGGCGGCGAGCGCAACAACGCCGGCCATTATGTGATCCGCGAGTGGGGCCCGATCGACCGCGCCTGGGTCGCAGCCCATCTGGCGCAGATCAAGGCGCTGCTCGGCTATCCCTGAGACAATTACCCGGTATCGTTCACGGGAGGCGGCATGAATCCGCAGTTGCTCTGGGTCCTCGCTCTGCTGTTCGGCGCCGTCCTGCTGTTCGCGCTCAACAAGCCACGCATGGATGCCGTGGGGCTGCTGGTACTCGTCGCTCTGCCACTGACCGGCGTGCTCGACATCAGCCAGGCACTGGCCGGATTCAGCGACCCCAACGTGGTACTGATCGCCGCCCTGTTCGTGATCGGTGATGGACTGGTGCGTACCGGCATCGCCTATCGCCTGGGGGACTGGCTGGCGGCCCGTGCCGGCAACAGCGAGACGCGCCTGATCGTACTGCTGATGTTGGCCGTGGCGGGGCTCGGCTCGGTGATGAGCTCCACCGGCGTGGTCGCCATCTTCATCCCGGTAGTGCTCAGCGTCGCGGCACGCCTGCACCTATCGCCGACCCGGCTGATGATGCCGCTGGCCTTCGCCGGTCTGATCAGCGGCATGCTGACCCTGGTGGCCACGCCACCCAACCTGGTGGTGCACGCCGAGCTGCTGCGCGCCGGGCTGGACGGCTTCGGCTTCTTCGGCCCAACTCCGATCGGCCTGCCGATACTGGCCCTGGGCATCGGCTACATGCTGCTGACCCGCCGCTGGCTGCTGCGCAAGGACGTCGATGCGATCACCAGTGAGGCGCGCCCGACCCTGGCCGAGCTCGCACGCAACTACCATCTGAGCGGCCGCGAGCGGCGCCTGCGCGTGCGCGCCGATTCGCCACTGGCCGGGCAGATGCTCGACGAACTGGAACTGCGCAAGCAGCACGGCATCAACGTGATCGCCGTGGAGCGTGAGAGGCAGTTCCGCACCTTGCTGATGATCGCCACCGGCAGCACCCAGCTGCAGGCTGGCGACTTCCTGCTGGTGGACCTGGCCAGCCCGACCATTGGCCTGCTCGGAATCTACCAAGCACTGGGCCTGGAACCGGTACCCCTGACTTCCTCCTACTATGCCCGCCATTCGCACCAGTTGGGTCTCGCCGAGGTGGTGCTGCCTCCGGACTCACGTCTGGCCGGCAAGACGGTACAGGAGATTGCCCTGCGCAGTCGCCACCGGCTCAATCTGGTCGGCCTGCGCCGCCAAGGCAATGCGCTTGAGGGCGTGCTGGTGGATGAGAAGCTGCGCGCGGCCGACAGCCTGCTGGTGGCCGGCGAATGGAAGTACATCCACCGCCTGCAGCAGCAGACCCGCGACTTCCTGGTGCTCGGCCTGCCGGCCGAGGTGGACGAAGTGGCGCCGGCCATCCGCAAGGCGCCCTACGCCCTGCTCAGCCTGGCCGTGATGGTCGGCCTGATGGTCAGCGGCCTGGTACCCAATGTACTGGCTGCGTTGATCGGCTGCCTGCTGATGGGCGCCTTCCGTTGCATCGACCTGGACAGTGCCTACCGCGCCATCCACTGGCCGACGCTGATCCTGATCGCCGGCATGCTGCCGTTCGCCCAGGCCCTGCAGCAGACCGGCGGGGTCGACCTGGCCGTGCGCGGGCTGGTGGGGCTGGTCGGTGATGCCGGCCCCTATGCCCTGCTCGCCAGCCTGTTCGTGCTCACTGCGGTGATCGGCCTGTTCGTCTCAAACACCGCCACCGCCGTGCTGATGGCGCCAGTGGCCATCGCCACCGCACAGAGCCTAGGCCTGTCGCCCCTGCCTTTTGCCATGACCGTCGCCCTAGCCGCCTCGGCCGCGTTCATGACACCAGTGTCCTCGCCGGTAAATACCCTGGTGATGACACCGGGCCGCTACCGCTTCGGCGACTTCGTGCGCCTCGGCGTGCCATTCACCTTGCTAGTCATGCTGGTCAGCGTGCTGCTGGTGCCCTGGTGCTTCCCATTCACCCCGTAAAACTTGTACAAATTGATTTTCTTGCACAACCTCGAATCACCGTGTTTACTTGTACAAGAATTTCTTCTTGTACAAGTATTGGGCGGGAGGTGCACATGGGGGATCGTCTCAAGCTCGGCATCAGCGCCTGCCTGCTCGGCGAGCGGGTGCGCTACAACGGCGGCCACAAGCGTTCGAGTCTATGCACCGAAGTACTGGCCGAGCATTTCGAGCTGGTCCCGGTATGCCCGGAAATGGCCATCGGCCTCGGCACCCCACGCCCATCGATTCGGCTGGTCGGCGATGCCGATGCCCCTCGCGCGCTGATACCCCAGACACACGACCGCGACCTGACCACCGAGCTGCGTGCACAGGGCGCCCGCATCGCACGCGAGATGGATGACATCAGCGGCTTCGTACTGATGCACAAGTCGCCCTCCTGCGGTCTGCACCGGGTCAAGCTGTACCGAGACAACGGCCACCTCGCCGAAGCCACCACCCGCGGCGTATTCGCGGCCACCCTGCACAACCTGCGCCCGGACCTGCCGCTGGAAGATGAAGGCCGCCTGCACGACCCGGTGCTGCGCGAGAACTTCCTCAACCGCGTATTCGTCTACGGTCGCTGGCAACGCCTGCTCGCCGCCGGTATCACCCGCCAGGGGCTGCTCGACTTCCACGCCCGCCACAAATACCTGTTGATGGCCACTCATCCGCAGCAACAGAAGGTCCTCGGTCGCCTGCTCAGTGATCTCAGCCGACAGGACCTGGCCGAGCTCGCTCCGCGCTACTTCCGCCAACTGATGGAAGCCCTGAGCCGCCAGGCCACCCGAGGTACTCACAGCAATGTGCTGCAGCACCTGAGCGGCTACCTCAAGCGGCACCTCGGCAACGCCGAGCGCACCGAACTGCAGCAGCTGATCGAGCAGTACCGCACCGGAGTGATCCCGCTGGTGGTGCCACTGACCCTGCTGCGCCACCACTTCAACCGCCATCCGGATGCCTACGTGGCCAACCAGGACTATCTGCGCCCGTATCCGGACGATCTCAGCCTGAGGAATGCGATTTGAGCGACACCCCACTCGACTACCAGAGCGCCCTGGCCCTGGGCTACCTGCCCATCCGCGAGGTGGCGCGCAGCACCGGGGTCAACCCGGTGACCCTGCGCGCCTGGGAACGCCGCTACGGCCTGGTGGTCCCGCACCGCACTGCCAAGGGCCATCGCCTGTATGCCCCGGAGCAGATCGAGCGCATCCAGCAGGTGCTGACCTGGCTCAACCGCGGCGTGGCGGTCGGCCAGGTGCGCGAGCTGCTGGAACAGAACGTGGCGCCGGAGACGGTAATCAGCGGCGTGTGGGACGAGCTGCGCCAGGCCATGCTGCACAGCGTGGCGCGCCAGGCCGAACGCAGCCTGGACGAAGCCTTCAACCGCGCCCAGGCGCTCTACCCGCCGAGCGTGCTGTGCGCGCAATTGCTGTTGCCACTGCTGGAAGAACTGGACCGGCGCTGGCGCGAGCTGCCCTTCGGCGCGCGCCTGGAGCAGGTGTTCTTCCACTCCTGGCTGCGCAGCAAGCTCGGTGCCCGTCTGTACCACGACAACCGCCAACAGGCCGGCGCGCCGCTGTTGCTGGTCAGCCAGTCGGAGCTGGAGCTGGAACCCGGCCTGTGGCTGTGCGCCTGGCTGTTCAACAGCGCCGGCTGCCAGGTGCAGGTGCTGGACTGGGCGGTGCCGCTCAACGAGCTGGTGCAGGCAGTGGACCACATCGCCCCACGCGCCCTGCTGCTGTATTCCAGCCAGGCCTTGGTAGCGCCGCTGCGCCATCAGCTGGCGCGCCTGCTCGACGCCTGCGCCGTTCCGCTGCTGCTGGCCGGCCCGGCCGCCAGCATCCACGCCGAAGAACTGAGCCAGGTGCAGGGCCTGCACCTGGCCGCCGACCCACTGCTGGCCGAACAGCACCTGCGTGCGCTGGGCCTGCTGGAGGACGCGTCATGCGCCAGCTGATCTGGTTGCGTAGCGACCTGCGCTGCGCCGACAACAGCGCCATGGCCGCCGCCATGGCCGCCGGCCCAACCCTGGCCGTGTACCTGATCAGCCCCGAGCAGTGGCGCGAGCATGACGACGCACCGTGCAAGGTCGACTTCTGGCTGCGCAACCTGGCCGAACTGCAGCCGCGCCTGGCCGCGCTCAACGTGCCGCTGCTGATCCGCGTGGCGCCACACTGGCGCGATGCCCCGCGGGTGCTGGCCGAGCTGTGCCGCGAGCACGACATCACCGGGGTATGGGTCAACGAGGAATATGGCATCCACGAGCAAGACCGCGACCAGGCGGTGGAGCACGAGTTGAGCCGCCACGGCGTAGCCGTTCACGCCCAGCTGGACCAACTGTTCTTCCGCCCCGGTAGCGTGCTGACCAAATCCGGTGGCTACTTCCAGGTCTTCAGCCAGTTCCGCAAGGTCTGCTATCAGCGCCTGCACACCGCCCTGCCGGCACTGGTGCCGATGCCGTCCCGCCAACAGCCGCTGGATATCGCCAGCGATGCCATTCCCGCCGAGATCGAAGGCTTCGCCACGCCAGATGCCACCCTGCGCGAGCACTGGCCAGCCGGCGAGGAAGCTGCTCGTGAGCGCCTGGCCCTGTTCGCCGACGAGCTGCTGAGCGGGTACCAGCAACGTCGCGACATCCCGGGCGTGGACGGCACCAGCCAGATGTCGCCCTACCTGGCCTGCGGCGCGATCTCGCCGCGCCAGTGCCTGCACGCCGCGCTGCGCAGCAACCAGGGCGAGTTCGAAACCGGTAATCCCGGCGCCGTCACCTGGATCAACGAGCTGCTCTGGCGCGAGTTCTACAAGCACATCCTGGTGGGTTACCCGCGCGTCTCCCGCCATCGCGCCTTCCGCCAGGAAACCGAGGCCCTGCGCTGGCGCCACGCACCAGCCGAACTGGCTGCCTGGCAGCAGGGCCGCACCGGCATCCCGCTGGTCGACGCCGCCATGCGCCAGTTGCTGGCCACCGGCTGGATGCACAACCGCCTGCGCATGGTGGTGGCGATGTACCTGACCAAGAACCTGTTGATCGACTGGCGCGAAGGCGAGCGCTGGTTCATGCGCCACCTGATCGACGGCGACCTGGCCGCCAACAACGGCGGCTGGCAGTGGAGCGCTTCCACCGGCACCGACGCGGCGCCCTACTTCCGCATTTTCAACCCGGTCAGCCAGTCACAGAAATTCGATCCGGACGGCCGCTTCATCCGGCGCTGGGTACCGGAACTGGCGGAGTTGGACAACCGCGACATCCACGATCCTTCTGCGCGCGGCGGTCTGTTCGGCGTGCCCGGTTACCCGGCACAACTGGTCGACCTCAGCGCTTCCCGCGAACGTGCCCTGAACGCGTTTCGCGACCTGCCCAGGAAGGTGAACGGCGATGACTGACTTCCTCCATGACTTCGCCCGGCGCTTCGCCGAGCTCAACGCCGGCAATCTGCACCAGCGCCTCGGCGAACTGTATGGCGAGGATGTGCACTTCCACGACCCGCTCCACGAAATCCACGGCCTGTCAGCCCTGCGCGATTACTACGCCGAGCTGTATGCCAACGTGCGTGAGCTGAGCTTCGACTTCCACGGCCATGACCGGGTCGGCGATCACGAAGGCTACCTGCGCTGGACCATGCATTACCGCCACCCCCGCCTGCGCGGCGGCGCCCTGTTGAGCCTGGAGGGCTGCTCGCACCTGCGCTGGCGCGACAGGGTCGAGTACCACCGCGACTACTTCGACGCCGGTGCCCTGCTCTACGAACACCTGCCGCTGCTGGGCGGCGCCATCCGCTGGCTCAAGGGGCGGTTGGCATGAGCCGGCGCATCTGGCTCACCGGTGCCAGCAGCGGCATGGGCGCCGCGCTGGCCGAGCTGCTGCTGCAACGTGGCGAGCGTGTGGCCCTGAGCGCACGCAACGCCGAGGCACTGGAAGCCATCGCCCGGCGCTATCCGCAGCAAGTGCTGCTGGTGCCCGGCAACCTGGGCGACAGCCGCCAGGTACGCCTGATCGGCGAGCGCATCGCCCAGCTCTGGGGCGCGCTGGACCAGGTAATACTCAACGCCGGCACCTGCGAATACATCGACGCTCAGCGCTTCGAGGCCGCCACCGTGGAGCGGGTAATGCGCGGCAACCTGCTGTCCGTCGCCTACTGCATTGAGGCTGCTCTGCCGCTGCTGCGCCTGGGCCAGGCTCCGCACCTGGTGCTGATGGGCAGCTCGGTGACGCACCTGGCCCTGCCGCGTGCCGGTGCCTACGGCGCATCCAAGGCCGCGCTGCGCTACCTCGCCGAATCGCTGCGCCTGGACCTGCCGGAGATCGACATCACCCTGGTCAGCCCAGGCTTCGTCGATACACCGCTGACTCGCCGCAACGACTTCCCCATGCCCATGCTCTGGTCGGTGGAACGCGCAGTCCAACACATCGCCGCACGCCTCGAACGGCGGCCGCTGGAGATCAGCTTTCCCTGGCGCTTCATCACCACCCTGCGCCTGCTCGCCCACCTGCCCGCCCGCCTGCGTCTGGCCCTTGGCAGTCGTCTCGCCCGAAAGGAATCCCCATGAAGATCGCCATCGTCGGCAGCGGCATTTCCGGCCTGACCTGCGCCTACCTGCTGCAGCGCCAGCATGAAGTCACGGTGTTCGAGGCCAGTGACTGGATCGGCGGCCACACCCACACCGTGGACGTCATCGTGGACGGCCAGCGTCATGCGCTGGATACCGGTTTCATCGTGTTCAACGACTGGACCTACCCCAATTTCATCCGCCTGCTGGACCAGTTGGGCGTCGCCTCCCAGGCCACCGAGATGAGCTTCTCCGTGCATGACCCGGTCAGTGGCGACGAGTACAACGGCAATAGCCTCAACAGCCTGTTCGCCCGCCGCCGCAACCTAGTCAGTCCGGTGTTCTGGGGCATGCTGCGCGACATCCTGCGCTTCAACCGCGAGACGCCAGCGGACCTGGCGCAGCAGCGCATCGCCGCCCACACCACCCTCGGTGACTACCTGCAGCAACGCGGCTATGGCGAACGCTTCATCCATCACTACATCGTGCCGATGGGCGCGGCCATCTGGTCCATGTCGCTGCAGGACATGCTCGGCTTCCCTCTGCAATTCTTCATCCGCTTCTTCGAGAACCACGGCCTGCTCTCGGTCAACGATCGCCCACAGTGGCGGGTCATCAGTGGCGGCTCGCGCAGCTACGTAGCACCACTGACGGCCGGTTTCGCCGAGCGCATCCGCCTCAACTGCCCGGTGCAGCGGGTAGAACGCGACGCCGAGGGCGTGACCTTGCACAGCCCGGCCGGGACCGAGCGCTTCGACCGCATCGTATTCGCCTGCCACAGTGACCAGGCACTGGACCTGCTGGCCACACCCACCCTGGCCGAGCAGGCCATCCTCGGTGACCTGCGCTACGCCGACAACGAGGTGGTGCTGCACACAGATACCCGCCTGCTGCCACGCCGGCGCTTGGCCTGGGCCAGCTGGAACTACCGCCTGGGCGGCCCCCGCGAGCAGCCGGCGGCGGTGACCTACAACATGAACATCCTGCAAGGCATCGAAGCCCCGCAGACCTTCTGTGTCAGCCTCAACCAGACCGCCAGCATCGACCCCGCGCTCATCCTCGGCCGCTATCGCTACGCCCACCCGCAGTACAGCCTGGCCGGGCTGCGCGCCCAACAGCGCTGGGCCGAACTGCTCGGCGCACAACACACCTACTACTGCGGGGCCTACTGGGCCAACGGCTTCCATGAGGACGGCGTGGTCAGCGCGCTGCGCGTGGCGGAAGCCCTCGGGGAGCGCCTGTGAACAGCGCGCTCTACCAGGGCTGGGTCAGCCATCGTAGGCATTTGCCGCGCGGCCACGCCTTCCGCTACCGCATGGGCCTGCTCTATCTGGACCTGAGCGAGCAGAGCGAAGTCCTGGCCCTCTCGCCCCTGGCCGGCCATTCGCGCTGGGCGCCCTTTGCGTTTCGTGAAAGCGATTACCTGCCACACCTCACCGTCGCCGGCATGCGCCTGGAGCAAGCCGTACGCCAGTGCGTCGAACAGGTCATGGGCCATGCCCCGCAGGGCCGCATCTGCCTGCTGACCCAGCCACGCAGCTGGGGCCTGGCCTTCAACCCGGCCAGCTTTTTCTACTGCTTCGAGTCGGACGGGCGCCTGGCCGCGATTCTCTGCGAGGTGAGCAACACACCCTGGCGCGAGCGCCATCACTACGTGCTGCCGACCCACGCCGAGGGCGAGTCGCGACAACGGGTAGCCAAGGCCTTCCACGTCTCGCCGTTCCTGCCACGTGACCTGGAATACCGCATGCGCTTCACGCCGCCCGGCGAGCACCTGCGCATCCACATGGAGGACTGGCAAGGCGAGGACCGGCTGTTCGAGGCCGGCCTGGGCCTGACCCGCGCCGAGCTGAACCGCACCAGCCTGCACCGCCACCTGGCGAGTTTCCCCTGGATGACGGCCAAGACCCTGCTGGCCATCTATTGGCAGGCCCTACGCCTGTTGATCAAACGCATGCCACTGTTCGACCACCACGCCGCGGATGACGAGCGCCCCGCCGCCCTACTGGAGCCCCGCCATGAAGAGTCCTGACCTGATTTCCGCCAAGAGCAGCGTACGCAGCGGCAATGGCCTGGGCGCCAACCTGCTGCGCCGCCTGGTACTGCGCCAGCTTGGCCAGCTGCGCCACGGCCGGCTCAGCGTGCTGGAGAACGGCGAGCGCCTGGAGTTCGGCCAGCACGATGCCGACCTGCACGCCGAGATCGAGGTACTCGATGCCGCACTGTGGCCGCTGGTGGCCGGAAACGGCTCGATCGGCTCGGGTGAAGCCTATATTCACGGTTACTGGCGCAGCCCGAACCTGACCGCGGTGATCCGCCTGTTCGTCGCCAATCTCGACATGTTGGACGGCATGGAACGCGGCCTCGCGCAGCTCTTCGGTCGCCCGCTGATGCAGGGTCTGCACTGGCTAAACCGCAACACCCGCGAAGGTTCGCGGCGCAACATCGCGGCCCACTACGATCTCGGCAATGCGCTGTTCGAACAGATGCTCGATCCGACCATGATGTACTCGGCCGCCATGTTCGAGCGCGACGATGACAGCCTGGAGAAGGCCCAGTTGAACAAGCTGGAGCGCATCTGCCAGAAGCTCGCACTGCGCCCCGAGGACCATCTGCTGGAGATCGGCACCGGCTGGGGCAGCATGGCCATCTATGCAGCCACCCACTACGGCTGCCGGGTGACCACCACTACCCTGTCGCGCGAGCAGCATGACTACACCCGCCGGCGCATTGAGGAGCAAGGCCTGCAAGAGCGCATCACCCTGCTGCTCAAGGATTACCGCGATCTCGACGGTGAGTACGACAAGCTGGTGTCCATCGAGATGGTCGAGGCCGTCGGCCATCGCTACCTGCCCGATTACTTCCGCCAGTGCAGCCGCCTGCTCAAGCCCGACGGGCTGATGCTGCTGCAGAGCATCACCATCCGCGACCAGCGCTACGAGCAGGCGTGCAAGTCGGTGGACTTCATCCAGCGCTACATCTTCCCCGGCGGTGCCCTGCCCTCGGTGCACAAGCTGCTGCAGGTGGTGACCAGCGAGACGGACATGAACCTGCACCACATGGAGGACTTCGGCCTGCACTACGCGCGCACCCTGCGCCTGTGGCACGACAACCTGCGGCGCGCTCGCCACCAGCTGGAGCAGCTGGGTTACGACCAGTACTTCTACCGGCTGTGGGAGTTCTACCTGTGCTACTGCGAGGGCGGCTTCCTCGAACGCAGCATCGGCACCGCCCAACTGCTGCTGGCCAAGGAAGGCGCACGCCCCACCCCACTGCTGGGCAACCTCCGCGCCTGATGAGCCCACTGCGCAGCAACCTGGCCAACGCCGCGCTGTTCCAGCTCGGCTGGCTGGCGTGCGTATTCGGTGCTCAGCGCCCCTGGTTGCTGGCAATCGCGCTGGCCTGCCTCGCCGTCCACCTGTGCCTGCTGGCTCGACCTGGCGAATGGCGCGGGCTGCTCAGCGTCACGCTGCTCGGCGGCGCGCTGGACAGCCTGCTGCTTCACCTCGGCGTGTTCGATTTCGGCGGCGGCCTCCTGCTACCGGCCTGGCTGGCCCTGCTCTGGGCGCTGTTCGCCAGCACGCTCCGCCACAGCCTGGCCTGGAGCGCTCGCCCCTGTTGGCTGGGCAGCCTGCTCGGCGCCCTCGGCGCACCACTGTCCTATCTCGGCGGCGCCCGGCTGGCCGGCGTCGAGCTGCCACTGGGGCTCTGGCCCACGCTGATACTGCTCGCCGTCATCTGGGCCGGAGTGATACCGGTGGCGCACCGGCTGGTCGGCAACGTCCGATCACGCTGAGGCTCGCCGGTCGGCCAGGCGAGCCTCCGCTCGCCACCTGCCGTACACTGCGCGCCCATGACGTCCATTCCCCACCTGCAACTTCCAGACAGCGAGACCAGCTGCAGCACCTGTGCCGCGTGCTGCTGCCAGCTGGAAGTGATGCTGATCACCGACACCGGCGTACCCCAGCGTTTCATCGATACCGATGACTGGGGCGGCGAAGTCATGCGCCGCCTGGACGATGGCTGGTGCGCGGCGCTGGACCGCGACAGCATGCGCTGCACCATCTATGAGGTGCGCCCGCTGATCTGCCGCGAATTCGCCACGGGCTCGGCCGAGTGCCACGACGAGCGCAGCGGCATGCATGGTATCTATCGCTGACTCGCAGACATGAAAAAGCCGGGCATTCGCCCGGCTTTTTCGGTAACGCAGCGATCAATCAGAAGCTGGTGCGGTAATGCAGGGTGTAGGCCTCGACCCCATCGTTCGGCTGCTTGATGCCGGCGTTGGAGTAGTGCACAGCACGGATGCCCACTTCCTGACCAGCGAAGCGCAGACCTGCACCAATGCGGTCTTCGAACTGGAAGGAAGAACCCAGCTCGTTGCTCTCCAGTTCGGTGTTGGCGAAAGCCGCCACGCCGATACCGGCCTCGATGTAGGGTTTCACGTTCTCGCCGGCGAACTCATAGACGAATACAGGAGAGAACGACAGGCTGTGGTTGCTGGACGTGTCGTCACCGTCCCAGTAGGTATAACCGGCATCCCAGTAACCGGTCAGGCGCCCTACGCTACTCTCCCACCAGCTGGTGTCCCAATCCCACTGGGCGCCAAGGCGATAGACCATGGTCGAGTCCCCGCTCTGGCCAACGGCCGCGGTGAAATCGACAGCTTGAGCGGAAAGGCTGGCCAGGCCGAGAGCTATCACGGTCGCCTGAGCAATTATTTTCTTCATGTAACCTTCCTGTTACCGAGGGGGTGATGAGCGCTTATCGCGCTGGAGTATAGAAAGTTTTCGTATCAGATAAAGATGCGATCGAAACGAAACAGTCACTTCGTCTCAAACAGGGAGCGACCGGACTTCCGCAAGTTCAGACAATAATTTCGGCAACGCACGCTCCATCTCCTGCACATCTCCACTGCTCCAATAGCGAGTAGCCGCTGCCGGCCCCACCGCCCGAAGGCCTCGCTTATCCAGCAATACCTGCAGATGCCGTGCCACCGCTGCCCCCGTGTCCACCAGACTGACCGACTCGGGCACCAATTCTCGTAGCACAGGCTCGATGAACGGGTAGTGGGTACAGCCAAGAATCAGCGTGTCGCAGCCCTCAGCCAACAGCGGTTCGACCCAACCATGCAGTAGCTCGCGAGTGAGCGGCGCATCCAGTTCGCCGGCCTCGATCTGCTCCACCAGCCCCGGGCAAGGCTGGGTGATCACGCGCACATCGCTGGCGAAGCGATCAAGCAGAGCAGCGAACTTGGCGCTCTTCAGGGTGCCGGTGGTGGCCAGTACACCGACCACGCCGCTGCGGGTAGCCGCTGCGGCAGGCTTGACTGCCGGCTCCATGCCGACGATGGGCAACTCGGGATAGCGTTCGCGCAGGTCGGCAACCGCCGCCGCAGTGGCGGTGTTGCAGGCCAGCACCAACGCCTTGGCGCCCTGCCCGAGGAGAAACTCGGCGATCTTCTGGCTGCGTTCGCGGATGAACTCCGGACTCTTCTCGCCGTAGGGCACATGACCGCTGTCGGCAACATACAGCAGCGACTCGTCCGGCAGCCGCGCCCGGACTTCGCGCAGCACCGAGAGGCCACCGACGCCAGAATCGAACAACCCGACCGGCGCCTGGCTCATGGCCGTGTCCCACACACCGCGCACCCTGGGTCGCGCTTGACCCGCAGTTCGCGAAAGCGCGATCCGAGCGCATCGATCAGCAGCAGGCGGCCCACCAGGGGCTCGCCGAAGCCGGCCAGCAGCTTGAGCGCCTCCAGCGCCTGCAGGCTACCGACCAACCCCACCAGCGGGCCGACCACGCCGGCCTCGCTGCAGGTCAGCTCGGCCTCGCTGCCGTGGCCGTACAGGCAGTGGTAGCAAGGGCTTGCCGCGTCGCTCGGGTCGAATACCGCAAGCTGGCCTTCCAGGCGAATCGCCGCACCGGATACCAACGGCCTGCCTGCCGCCACGCAGGCGGCGTTGACCGCTTCGCGCGTGGCGAAGTTGTCGCTGCAGTCCAGCACCAAGTCCACCGCCGCCACTGTGGCAGCCAACGAATCCTCATCCAGCGCCGCACGATGGGGCGCCAGCTTGATTTGCTCATTGATCGCGGCCAGGCGAGCCATGGCCGAATCGACCTTGGCCACGCCCACCTGGTTGCTGTCGTGAATGATCTGCCGCTGCAGATTGGTCAGGTCGACCGTGTCGAAGTCCGCCAGGTGCAGTTCGCCGACCCCGGCAGCGGCCAGGTACAACGCGACCGGCGAGCCGAGTCCACCGAGGCCGACAATCAGCACCCGGCTCTGCTTCAAGCGCAGCTGGCCGGCTACGTCGATCTGCGGCAGAAGAATCTGCCGGCTGTAGCGCAGCAGTTCGTCGTCGCTCAGCTCCACAGTCATGCGGCCCACTGCCCCAAGGAAATACGTTGGTGACCGCCCAGGTCGCGACTGCTCTCCACGGCGCTGAAGCCGGTGGCGCCGAGCAACGCGCGCACGGCCTCGGCCTGATCATAGCCGTGCTCCAGCAGCAGCCAGCCACCGGCCTGTAGATGCTGCGGCGCCTCACGAATGATCTGGCGAATATCGTCCAGGCCATCGGCACCGGCCACCAGCGCACTCATCGGCTCAAAGCGCACATCGCCCTCGGCCAGATGGCGGTCATCTGCGGCGATATAAGGTGGATTACTGACGATCAGGTCGAAGCGCTCGCCGGCCAGAGCATCGAACCAGCTGCTCCGGCGGAACTCGGCATTGCTCAGCTTGAGGCGCTGGCGATTGCGTTCGGCCAGTTCGACCGCCTCGGCGATGCGATCCACCCCAGTTACTTTCCAGCCGCCACGCTCACTGGCCAAGGCCAGGGCGATGGCGCCGGTGCCGGTGCCCAGGTCGAGCACTCGCAGCGGCGTGGCTGGGGCCAGTTGCAGGGCGGTCTCCACCAGCAGCTCGGTATCGGGGCGAGGAATCAGGGTATGCGGCGCGACTTCCAGATCCAGGCTCCAGAAGCCCTGGTGGCCGAGGATATAGGCCACCGGCTCGCCCGCGCGGCGGCGTTCGAGCATGGTGGCGAAGGCGGCCAACTGCTCGGCGCTCGGCTCGCGCTCGGGCCAGGTGCGCAGGTAGCTACGCGGCTTATCCAACGCGGCGGCCAGCAGCAGCTCGGCATCCAGGCGCGCCGTCGGCGAATACGGCAATGTCACGCTATCGAGCAGGGATTGGATGGTGGCCATGCACAAGGTCCTATGCCTGTGGCTTCCTCTCCCCTTGGGAGAGGGCTGGGGTGAGGGTGACACAGGCAACACGGAGCAACCTGAAATCCCCTCACCCCCGGCCCCTCTCCCGATAGGAGAGGGGTGAAATCAATCAATCGCCCAGGGCGGCCAACTGGTCGGCTTGGTATTCCTGCAGCAGCGGCTCGATCACCTGCTCCACTGCGCCACCGATCACCTCGTTCAGCGAGTACAGGGTCAGGTTGATGCGGTGATCGGTGACCCGCCCCTGCGGGAAGTTGTAGGTGCGGATGCGCTCGGAACGGTCGCCGGAGCCCACCAGCAGCTTGCGCGTGTCGGAGATTTCCTTGTGCGCAGCAGCATCCTGCTGATCCTGCAGCTTGGCCGCCAGCCAGGCCATGGCCTTGGCGCGGTTCTTGTGCTGCGAACGCTCTTCCTGGCACTCCACCACCATGCCGGTAGGCAGGTGAGTGATGCGGATAGCCGAGTCGGTCTTGTTCACGTGCTGGCCACCAGCCCCCGAGGAGCGGTAGGTATCCACGCGCAGGTCGGCCGGGTTGATCTCGACGGCCATCTGCTCGTCCGGCTCCGGCAATACGGCGACGGTGCAGGCAGAGGTGTGGATGCGGCCTTGTGATTCGGTCTCCGGCACGCGCTGCACGCGGTGGGCACCGGACTCGAACTTGAGCTTGGCGTAGACGTTGTCGCCTTCGACACGGCTGATGACTTCTTTATAACCACCGTGCTCGCCAATGCTCTCCGAGAGTATCTCGACCCGCCAGCCCTGGCGCTCGGCGTAGCGCGAGTACATGCGGAACAGGTCGCCGGAGAAGATCGCCGCCTCGTCGCCACCGGTACCAGCGCGGATCTCCAGGAACACGTTGCGCCCGTCGTTGGGGTCCTTGGGCAGCAGCATGCGTTGCAGGCGGTCTTCCAGTTCAACCAGCGCTGCCTTGGCCTGGGCAACCTCCTCCTCCGCCATCTCGCGCATTTCCGGATCGCCGTCCTTGAGCAGCGCCTGGGCGCCCTCGAGGTCATCCTGGGTCTTGCGGAAGTCGCGGTAGGCGCCGATCACCGGCTCGACCTCGGCGTACTCCTTGGAGTAGGCGCGGAAGCGGGTCTGGTCGCCGATCACCTCGCCATCGCCGAGCAGCGCGGTGAGCTCCTCGAAGCGGTCGTTGAGGATGTCGAGTTTCTTCAGCAGGGAGGCTTTCATGTCTTGCTCGGGCCCTCGTCGAGGGCAAACAGTTCCTGGGCCACGGCCAGCGCTTCGAAGCGGCCGTCGGCGGAGATTTTCTTCAGTTGCACGCTGGGCGCGTGCAACAGCTTGTTGGTCAGGCCGCGGGCCAGCTGGGCCAGCACGTCCTCGGCATTGCTGCCGTTAGCCAGCATGCGCTGGGCCTTGGCCAGTTCTTCGTCACGCAGGCGCTCGGCCTGCTGGCGATAGGCACGCAGCACATCCACCGCAGCCAGTTCGCGCAGACGCTGCATGAACTCGTCGGCACCGACACTGACCAGCTCCTCGGCGGCCTGAGCGGCGCCCTGGCGGCTCTTGAGATTTTCCTCGATGACCTCATGCAGATCATCGACGGTATAGAGGTAGACGTCGTCCAGCTCCCCCACTTCCGGCTCGATATCGCGTGGTACGGCGATGTCGACCATGAACATGGGCTTGTGCTTGCGCTGCTTGAGCGCACGCTCCACGGCACCCTTGCCGAGGATCGGCAGTTGACTGGCAGTGGAGCTGATGACGATATCGCTGTATGCCAGCTCCTGCGGAATGTCCGCCAGCAGCACGGCGTGTGCGCCAAACTGCTCGGCCAGCTGGCTGGCGCGTTCCAGGGTACGGTTGGCGACGACAATGCGCTTCACGCCCTGATCGTGCAGGTGGCGAGCGACCAGGCTGATGGTCTCGCCTGCACCGATCAGCAGGGCCTGGCTACGGTGCAAGTCGGCGAAGATCTGCTTGGCCAGGCTGACGGCGGCGAAGGCCACCGACACCGGGTTCTCGCCAATGGCGGTATCGGTGCGCACGGTCTTGGCAGTGCTGAAGGTGGCCTGGAACAGCCGGCCGAGCAGCGGGCCGACGGTGCCGGCCTCGCGCGCCACGGCATACGCCGACTTCATCTGACCGAGGATCTGCGGCTCGCCGAGGACCATGGAGTCCAGCCCGGAGGCCACACGCATCATGTGGCGGACGGCATCATTGTCCTGATGCACGTAGGCGCAGGCGCGCAGCTCGTCGAGGCTAAGGCGGTGGTAGTCGGCCAGCCAGCGCAGCACCTCGTCGGCGGACAACTGGTCCTGCTCCAGGTACAGCTCGCTGCGATTGCAGGTAGATAGGATCGCCGCCTCGCGACTGGGCGTGATGCGACACAGCTGCTGCAGAGCCTCGACCAGTTGCTCGGGGGTAAAAGCCACGCGCTCGCGGACGTCCACCGAGGCGGTCTTATGGTTGATGCCGAGGGCGAGGAAGGCCATGCAGGGTCGCTAAGGGAATTCGGGATAGCGGGCGATTGTCCTACGTCACCCAAGGGAGAACAACTATTGCGACAAATTGCCCCGATAGACACAGACCACCAAGGCACTCTCCAGCGAAACCCACGAGGCGCGGTGGGCTTGCGCCTCCCGCTTGTGTCATGATGCAGAAACGCCACGGACCGCACCTTTCCCTATGAATAAATCCCTCGCGTTGCTGACCGCCTCCCTCCTGCTCGCTGGCTGCCAGACCCTGGCACCCACGCCCGACGGCACGCCGCCGGTGGAAGATGCGACGGCTAGCAAAGCCCCAGCCGCTCCCCAACAGTACGCCTCGTTCAGCGAGGATACGCTGTACTCGCTGCTCGCCGCCGAGCTAGCCGGCCAGCGCAATCGCTTCGACATCGCCCTGGGCAACTACGTGCAGCAGGCCAATGCTACCCAGGACCCTGGTGTGGCCGAACGTTCCTTCCGTATTGCCGAGTATCTGGGTGCCGAACAGGCCGCACTGGACAGCGCCCTGATCTGGTCGAAGAGCGCCCCCGATAGCGTCGACGCCCAGCGCGCGGCCGCCGTGCAGCTGGCCAGAGCCGGCCGTTACGACGAATCCATGCAGTTCATGGAGAAGGTCCTGCAAGGTCAGGGCGACACCCACTTCGACTTCCTCGCCCTGTCCGCGGCCGAGACGGACCCAGACACCCGCGCCGGGCTGCTGCAGAGCTTCGACCGTCTGCTGCACAAATACCCGGAAAACGGCCAGTTGCTGTTCGGCAAGGCTCTGCTGCTGCATCAGGATGGCCGCGCCGAGGAAGCACTCGAACTGCTTGAGGACCATGCCGCCAGCGAGGAGGAAATCCCTCCACTGCTGCTACGCGCACGCCTGCTGCAGAGCCTGAATCGTGGCGAGGAAGCCTTGCCGCTGCTGAAGAAAGGGATCAAGCGCTACCCGGAAGACAAGCGGGTACGCCTGGCCTACGCGCGCCAGTTGGTCGAACTGCGCCGCCTGGACGATGCCAAGAGCGAGTTCGCCGGACTGGTTCAACAGTTCCCGGATGACGATGACCTGCGCTACTCGCTGGCGCTGGTCTGCCTGGAAGCCGAGGCCTGGGATGAAGCTGCCGTCTACCTGGAGGAACTGGTGGCACGCGACGCTCACACCGATGCCGCTCACTTCAACCTGGGTCGTATCTATGAACAGCGTGGCGACCAAGAAAGCGCGCTGCTCGAGTACGCGCTGGTCGGCCCGGGCGACGACTACCTGCCGGCCCAGGTCCGTCAGACCGAGATACTCTTCGACGGCGAACGCGCTGCCGAAGCGAGCAACCGACTCGGCCGCAGCCGCGAGAGCCAACCCGATTACGCCATCCAGCTGTACCTGATCGAATCGGAAGCACTGGCCAATCGCGAGCGACTGGACGAATCGTGGCGAGTGATCGACCAGGCGCTCGGGCAATTCCCCGGCGATACCAACCTGCTTTACACGCGCGCCATGCTCTCCGAGAGGCGCGGTGACCTGGCCGGACTGGAACGCGACCTGCGTGGCATCATCGAGCGCGAACCGGACAACGCCACCGCGCTCAATGCCCTCGGCTACACCCTTGCCGACCGCACCACTCGTTATGAGGAAGCCAGAGCGCTGATCGAGCGAGCACACGTGCTCAATCCGGGCGACCCCGCCACGCTCGACAGCCTCGGCTGGATCAATTATCGACTGGGCAATCTGGACGTGGCCGAGCGCCACCTTCGCGCAGCCCTGCTCAAGTTCCCCGATCACGAGGTGGCCGCCCATCTCGGCGAAGTACTGTGGGCCCAGGGCAAGCAGCGCGAAGCACGCGAGGTCTGGGCAAAGGCCCTTGAAGCCGCTCCCGATAGTCCCATCCTGCGCTCCACCATTCAGCGCCTGACCGGTTCCGAGAAGCTCTGACCCATGTTTCGCCACACCCTCGCCCTCTGCCTGATTGCCCTTCTCGCCGGCTGCGCCGGCCTCACCAGCCGTGAATCCGTCGAAGGCCAGGGCGATGCGCAGCAATGGCAGGCGCATAAAGCCAGGGTTGCCGCCCTGGACGGCTGGCAGATCAGCGGCAAGGTCGGCATACGCGCGCCCAAGGACTCCGGCAGCGGCACGCTGTTCTGGCTGCAACGCCAGGGCTACTACGACATTCGCCTGTCCGGCCCACTCGGCCGTGGCGCCGCGCGCCTGACCGGTCGCGAAGGCAATGTGCTGCTGGAAGTGGCCAACCAGGGCCGCTATCAGGCCGAATCCCCCGAGGCCCTGCTCGAAGAACAACTGGGCTGGCGCCTGCCTGTCTCTCACCTGTTCTGGTGGGTGCGCGGCCTGCCCGCACCCGACAGCAAGAGCCGTGTCACCCTTGACGCCGACAGCCACTTATCCCGCCTGGAGCAGGATGGCTGGCAGCTGCAGTACCTGAGCTATGCCGAGCAGAACGGCTATCGCCTGCCGGAACGCATCAAGCTGCATGGCACCGACCTCGATATCACTCTGGTGATCAAGGACTGGCAGCCACGCCAGCTCGGCCAATGAGCACCGTCATTCCCGCCGCGGCGCAGCTGGTCCTGCCCGCCCCGGCCAAGCTCAATCTGATGCTACACATCCTCGGCCGCCGCGCCGACGGCTACCACCAGCTGCAGACCGTGTTCCAGTTCCTCGACCACGGGGACGAACTAGGCTTCGCCCTGCGCGAGGATAGCGAGATCCGCCTGAACATCGAGGTGGCCGGCGTACCGCATGATGCCAACCTGATCGTTCGCGCCGCGCGCCGTTTGCAGCAGGAATCCGGCACTACCCTCGGTGCCGATATCTGGCTGGACAAGCGCCTGCCCATGGGCGGCGGTATTGGCGGCGGCAGCTCAGATGCCGCCACCACCCTGCTCGGCCTCAACCATCTATGGCAGCTGGGCTGGGACGAAGACCGCCTGGCCGCTCTGGGCCTGACCCTGGGCGCGGACGTACCGGTGTTCGTCCGAGGCCGCGCAGCCTTCGCCGAAGGCGTGGGTGAGCAGTTGCAGCCGGTAGAGCTTGCAGAGCCCTGGTTTCTGGTCGCCATCCCACAGGTCAGCATCAGCACCGCGGAAGTTTTTGCCGACCCCGAGTTGACACGTGATACCCCCGCCATTACAGTTCGCAGCCTTCCTGAGGGGGGCGGTCGTAATGACTGCCAACCGGTTGTCGAGAAACGTTACCCAGAAGTGTGTAACGCTCTGAAAACGCTCAACAAATTTGTTGCAGCGAAGATGACTGGAACCGGAGCTTGTGTGTTTGGGAGCTTCCCAAACCAGGCCGATGCTGATAAAGTCTCGCGCCAACTTCCGGCCACCCTGCCGAACTTCATCGCTCGCGGCTGCAATCGGTCTCCGTTGCATCGCAAGCTCGAAACGGCAACTCGGAAGTGAATGCGGGACGCGATACAGGGGCGTCGCCAAGCGGTAAGGCAGCAGGTTTTGATCCTGCCATGCGTTGGTTCGAATCCAGCCGCCCCTGCCATATCTTCCCAGCATTCGACTAATTACCTTAGGGGCGTCGCCAAGCGGTAAGGCAGCAGGTTTTGATCCTGCCATGCGTTGGTTCGAATCCAGCCGCCCCTGCCATACTCTCGAAAGCTGTTCAGGAAGCCTGCTTGCTGAACAGCTTTTTTCATCGGAACCACACCAGGCAGGTACTGCGCGTGTCCAAGATGATGGTCTTCACGGGGAACTCCAACCCCGACCTGGCTCGTCGCATCGTGCGTCAGCTGCATATCCCTCTGGGCGATGCATCCGTAGGCAAGTTCTCCGACGGCGAAATCAGCGCCGAGATCAACGAGAACGTGCGCGGCAAGGATGTCTTCATCATCCAGCCAACCTGCGCGCCGACCAACGACAACCTGATGGAACTGGTAGTGATGGCTGATGCCTTCCGCCGCTCCTCAGCCACTCGTATCACTGCCGTGATCCCCTACTTCGGCTATGCCCGCCAGGATCGCCGTCCGCGCTCCGCTCGCGTGGCAATCAGCGCCAAGGTAGTGGCCGACATGCTGACCGTGGTCGGCATCGACCGCGTGCTCACCGTCGACCTGCACGCCGACCAGATCCAGGGCTTCTTCGATGTCCCGGTGGACAACATCTACGGCTCGCCGGTACTGACCGACGACATCCAGGATCAGCGCTTCGAGAACCTGATGATCGTCTCTCCGGACATCGGCGGCGTGGTTCGCGCCCGCGCCGTGGCCAAGAGCCTGGGCGTCGACCTGGCGATCATCGACAAGCGTCGTGAGAAGGCCAACGTTTCCGAAGTCATGCACATCATTGGCGATGTCGAAGGCCGCACCTGCGTGCTGGTCGACGACATGGTCGATACCGCCGGCACCCTCTGCCACGCCGCCAAGGCGCTGAAAGAGCACGGCGCCTCGAAGGTCTACGCCTACGCCACCCACCCGGTGCTGTCGGGGCGCGCCATCGAGAACCTGGAAAATTCCGTGCTGGACGCACTGGTTGTGACCAACACCATCCCGCTGTCCGCCGCCGCCCAGGCCTGCTCCCGCATTCGTCAGCTGGACATGGCCCCGGTTATCGCCGAAGCGGTTCGCCGCATCAGCAACGAAGAATCGATCAGCGCGATGTTCCGCTAGGCGGAACCTCCCTGAGCGACAAGTGCCCCGCCGCGTGCGGGGCTTTTTGCCCAACCGTCCGCACGCTGGTCGCAAGCGCTTCGGACGGTTTGGTCTATTTGGAGAACTGTAATGACTAATTTTGCCCTGAATGCCAACGTGCGTTCCGACCTGGGGAAAGGTGCGAGCCGCCGCCTGCGTCGTAACGAAAGCCTGGTTCCTGCCGTGATCTACGGTGGCGAGAAGCCGGCCCAATCCATCAGCATCCTCGCCAAAGAACTGGCCAAGCTGCTGGAAAACGAAGCCGCCTTCAGCCACGTACTGGCCCTGACCGTTGACGGCGCTGCCGAAAACGTCGTGATCAAGGCCCTGCAACGCCACCCGTCCAAAGGCTACGTGATGCACGCTGACTTCGTCCGCGTCGTTGCCGGCCAGAAGCTGAGCGCCCACGTTCCCCTGCACTTCGTCAACGAAGCCAGCTCGGTTGGCGTGAAGCAGCAAGGCGGCGAAGTGTCCCACACCATCTCCGAAGTCGAAGTTTCCTGCCAGCCGCAAGACCTGCCGGAATTCATCGAAGTCGACCTGGCAAAAGTGGAAGTCGGCCAGATCGTTCACCTGTCCGACATCAAACTGCCGAAAGGCGTCGAGCTGGTGGCCCTGGCCCACGGCAACGACCTGGCAGTTGCCAACATTCACGCTTCGCGCGTAGCGAAAGACGAGGAAGGCGCAGCCGAGTAATTCACTCGCTCGCCTGCTAAGGGAAGGGCTCCTACGTGACTGCCGTGCAACTGATCGTCGGCCTGGGTAATCCAGGCCCCGAATACGACCAGACCCGGCATAACGCAGGGGCCCTTTTCGTTGAGCGCCTGGCCGACCAGCAACGCGTCAGCCTGAGCCTCGACAAGAAATATTCCGGCCTGGTGGGCAAATTCAGCCATCAGGGACACGACGTTCGTCTGCTTATCCCCACCACCTTCATGAACCGCAGCGGCCAGTCCGTGGCGGCGCTGGCGAATTTTTTCCGGATCAGCCCGGACGCCATCCTGGTGGCCCACGACGAACTCGACATGCCTCCCGGCGTCGCCAAACTCAAACTCGGCGGCGGCCACGGCGGGCACAACGGCCTGCGCGACATCATCGCCCAGCTCGGCAATCAGAACGGCTTCTACCGCCTGCGCCTCGGCATCGGCCATCCTGGCCACGCCAGCCTGGTCTCCGGCTTCGTCCTCGGCCGCGCGCCGCGTAGCGAGCAGGAGCTGCTGGACAAGAGCGTCGACAACGCCCTGGGCGTACTGCCCGAGATGCTCGCCGGCGACTGGACCCGCGCCATGCAAAAACTGCACAGCCAGAAAGCCTGACCCCTTTTCACGACTTCATCTCCGCGAGGGATACACCATGGGATTCAACTGCGGCATCGTCGGCCTGCCCAACGTCGGCAAGTCCACCCTGTTCAACGCCCTCACCAAATCCGGCATCGCCGCGGAGAACTTCCCGTTCTGCACCATCGAGCCGAACAGCGGCATCGTACCCATGCCCGATAGCCGCCTGGACGCCCTGGCTGCCATCGTCAAACCCGAGCGCGTGATCCCCACCACCATGGAGTTCGTCGACATCGCCGGCCTGGTGGCGGGTGCCTCCAAGGGTGAAGGCCTGGGCAACAAGTTCCTCGCCAACATCCGCGAGACCGACGCCATAGCCCACGTGGTGCGCTGCTTCGAAGACGAGAACGTCATCCACGTCGCCAACAGCGTCGATCCCAAGCGCGATATCGAAATCATCGACCTCGAACTGATCTTCGCCGACCTCGACAGCTGCGAGAAGCAACTGCAGAAGGTCGCCCGCAACGCCAAGGGTGGCGACAAGGAAGCCCTGGCGCAGAAGGCCATTCTCGAGAAGCTCATCCCCCACTTCACCGAAGGCAAGCCTGCACGCAGCCTGATGAAGAACATGAGCGCCGACGAGAAGCTGGTCATTCGCGGCTTCCACCTGCTGACCAGCAAACCGGTGATGTACATCGCCAACGTCGCCGAAGACGGCTTCGACAACAACCCGCACCTCGACGTGGTTCGCGCCATCGCCGAGGAAGAAGGTGCGGTTGTAGTACCGGTGTGCAACAAGATCGAGGCCGAGATCGCCGAACTGGACGAAGACGAGGAGAAACAGATGTTCCTCGAATCCATGGGCATGGAAGAGCCGGGCCTGAACCGCGTGATCCGCGCCGGTTACGACCTGCTCAACCTGCAGACCTACTTCACCGCCGGCGTTAAGGAAGTCCGCGCCTGGACCGTGCGCATCGGCGCCACCGCCCCCCAGGCCGCCGCCGTGATCCACACCGACTTCGAGAAAGGCTTCATCCGCGCCGAAGTGGTGGCCTACGACGACTTCATCCAGTTCAAGGGTGAAAGCGGCGCCAAGGAAGCCGGAAAGTGGCGCCTGGAAGGCAAGGAATACATCGTCAAGGACGGCGACGTGATGCACTTCCGCTTCAACGTCTAAGCCACACAAGGCTCGAACACAGAACCCCTTGAGGATCACCTCAAGGGGTTTTTCTTTGCCGGCAGCCCCTCATCACCAGCTCAACAGGAACATTGCCTTGGCGAGGAACAGGATGCCCAGCATCTGGGTGAGTACGCTGATATGGATCGCCCGCGAGCGTGCGGGAGTCATCCGCCCACTACGCATCAGGGCTACCACCAGCATGAAGTGACCGAGAATGCTCAAGGCCAGGCAGATCTTCAACGCCAGGAGCGTACCAAAGCTGCTCTCGAACGGCGCTGCGAGTGCCGATCGATAATGCCAAGCCAGACCGAGCCCCGCGCCATAGAGGGCCAGCACGACCCAATGCATCACGCTTCGTGCCCGTTGCCCCAGCGCCTTGGATAGCCGCTCACGAGGCTCGGCCTCCAGTTGCCGAGCGGCACGACTCAGTATCATCACCTCGAAGAAGACGCCGCCGATAAAGAACGCAGCAGCGGTCAGGTGAATGAATTTAAGCAGCAGGTACATTTTGCCTCCTATGCCCGTCGGACGCCCCACGGCAGGGGCAGAACCGCGAGATGAATACCGATCGGCGGACGCAGGAGAAGATGCAGGCACGCCAGATGCCCATGGAAGCCACCTTCGAAGGGGGGGCAGCAATGCAACCGGCTTCAGGGGTGCGATGATGATCGCTACCTTCGAGAGGCTAGATCGCCAGCACTCTCCCGGACCACTCGACACGCCAGCATCATGCCGAATACATGGCCCTGAGGGGATGATCGAGGTCAACTAGCACCGGTTTCAGGAGACACCAGTGGCGAAGAGGCCTATCCGATCAGCTGGAGCCCGGCGGCAAGGAGTCATACATGGACGACTGCTTATAGAAGTCATGGACATGGCGCAACAGGACCATGATCACCGCGGCCACCGGCAGTGCCAATAGCACGCCCGTAAAGCCAAACAGCTGGCCGCCAGCGAGGATGGCGAAGATCACGGCGACCGGATGCAGCCCGATCCGGTCGCCGACGAGCATGGGAGTCAGCACCATGCCTTCCAGCAACTGGCCGATACTGAAGACCACAACGATACCGATCAGCGGGTACAGCTCGAAGCCTGCGTACTGGAACAGCGCAGCCACCACCGCAGCGCCAAAGCCAACGATGAAGCCCATGTACGGCACGATGCTGGCCAGACCGGCGAGCAAGCCGATCAGCAGCCCCAGCTCGAGGCCGATGACCATCAGCCCCATCGAATAAATGCCCGCAAGCGCCAGCATCACCAACAACTGGCCACGCATGAAAGCACCAAGCACCTCATGACATTCGCCGACCAGGCTCACTATCAGACCCTCCCGAGCCCTTGGCAGCAGGTTCTGCAGCTTGGCCATCATCAGGTCCCAATCACGCAGCAGGTAGAAGGCTACCACCGGAATCAGGAACAGGTTACCCAGCCAGCCCAGCAGCGCCAGACTCGATGCCGTGGCCTGTGCCAGCAGGCCACCGACGATATCGGTGGTCTTGCCCAGATGCCCGGACAGCGCCTGCTTGAGCTGGTCGAAACGCCAGAAGCCTTCGGCCAGGCCAAGCTGCGCCTGCACCCAGGGCAGCGCCTGATGCTGGGCCCAGTCCAGGCCCTGGGGAGCCAACTCGTAGAGACGTACCAACTGACGTCCCAGCATGGGGATCAGCACCAGCAGCATGACCAGCAGCACCAGGCTGAAGAGGCTGAAGACGATGACCACACCCCAGGTGCGCGACAGCCCTCGCTTCTCCAGGCGATCCACCAGCGGATCGCCCATGTAGGCCAGCAGCATCGCCACGAGGAAGGGAGACAGGATGGGGGTGAGCAGATAGATCAACCAGCCGCAAAGAAACAGTCCGGCCAGCCACATCCAGCGCCGCGAATCGGTCATCTCAGGCACTCCGCCTCTAGTGAAAGGTTTGCATGCCCGCATACCGGGCATTGCACGTATCAGTCCTTGAACGCGAACCGCGGTTACCAGCGGAAGCGCATGAGATTGACTGGCGCCGGAGCGGGCGCAGCCTGGGGATCAGTGCCGGCATCCAGCGGCGCGGCGTCAGCCGGCACCTCTTGCAGGCCAGCCAGGCCCAACTGGGCACGCAGCTGCTCGGCGCTGGCATTGACCTGCCAGACCATCTGATCGCCCTTGATCCGCAGCAGGCGAGCGGCGAAAGGCTCAAGCAGGCGCTCAAGTTCGGCGTAGCGACCCAGGTCAGCACCCTGAATTTCCAGTGTCAGGGCGCTGGCGGCGCCCGGTTTGACCAGGAAGCGCGGGGCCAGGCGCTCGCTTACGGCCAGCAGCACGGCGTCGGCCAGGGCCTTCTGGTCCGCACCCTGGGCCTTGCCCTGCTCGCGAGCATCGCCCAGCCACAAACGCCACTCGGCCTGCCACTGGCCGCCCTCCTCACGAGCCTGTACAGCCAGCAGAGCATCGGCGCCGTAGCGCTCCGAGGCCGGCTGCAACACGTCTGGCTGGGCCGCGCCGAGGTTTTCCGGGGTAGCGGCCAACTGCTCTTGCAAATCGGCCAGAGGAAGACGTAGCGGCAGACCGCGGTGCTGGGCGGCCTGGCGCACCGGAGAGGCCGCCTCTTGACCATCGCCTACAAGGCTTGCGCCCTCGGCACTGGTGTTCAGCCACCAGACCAGAATGGCCGGGCGATTGGCGCCCCACAACGCCAGGCCGGCCTGGCGCAACTTGTTCTCGGTGGTCAGTGGATCGAAGTCCACAACCAGGTTTTCACCTTCATACACGTATTGGCTGACCAACTGCTGCGGGTCCTGGCGCACACCCTCCAGTGCAGGACTCTGCACCGCCTTGGCGTCGCCCGTCAGACGCAGAACCAGCGTCTCCAGCGCGCGATTGAGGCCGGCGGTGCGCTCTTCGGGCTGCTGGCTGGTGACCGGTTCACGCACCTGATAAAGGCCGCTGACCGTCTCGGCCAGGGCCGGCAGGCTGAGCAGCGAAAGACAGAGGGCAAGCAGGCGGACGGACAGGCGCATCGATAGAGTCTCGGCTCGAAGTAACGCGCCTGCATGGCGCGTGAAGGGCTATACCTTAAACAGCCGCCTGTCCCCCGGCAACCGTCGTGCCCGGTGGCCGCTGGCGGGCAAGCCTGATAAAATCGCGCGCCTTTGCGGACCGGTCCGCGCCAACGCCGGCCGCCCACAGCATTCCCCCTTTCCAAAGGCCTGAAACCATGAGCAAGCAACCTTCCCTCAGCTACAAGGATGCAGGTGTCGACATCGACGCCGGCGAAGCCCTGGTCGAACGCATCAAAGGCGTGGCCAAGCGCACCGCGCGTCCGGAAGTCATGGGTGGCCTGGGTGGTTTCGGCGCCCTCTGCGAAATTCCCGCCGGCTACAAGCAGCCGGTACTGGTGTCCGGCACCGACGGCGTCGGCACCAAGCTGCGTCTGGCGCTGAACCTGAACAAGCACGACAGCATCGGCCAGGACCTGGTCGCCATGTGCGTCAACGATCTGGTCGTATGCGGCGCCGAGCCGCTGTTCTTCCTCGACTACTATGCCACCGGCAAGCTCAACGTCGACGTGGCCGCCACCGTGGTCACCGGTATCGGCGCTGGTTGCGAGCTGGCCGGCTGTTCCCTGGTCGGTGGTGAAACCGCCGAGATGCCGGGCATGTACGAAGGCGAAGACTACGACCTGGCCGGCTTCTGCGTCGGCGTGGTGGAGAAGGCCGAGATCATCGACGGCTCGAAAGTGGTCACCGGCGACGCCCTGATCGCCCTGCCCTCCTCCGGCCCGCACTCCAACGGCTACTCGCTGATCCGCAAGATCCTAGAAGTGTCCGGCACCGACATCGAAAACACCGAGCTGAACGGCAGCAAACTGGCCGACCTGCTGATGGCGCCGACCCGTATCTACGTCAAGCCGCTGCTGAAGCTGATCAAGGACACCGACGCAGTGAAGGCCATGGCCCACATCACCGGCGGAGGTCTGCTCGACAACATCCCGCGCGTGCTGCCGGAAGGAGCCCAGGCGGTGATCGACGTGGCCAGCTGGAACCGCCCGGCCGTGTTCGACTTCCTGCAGGAAAAAGGCAACGTCGACGAGCACGAGATGCACCGCGTACTGAACTGCGGCGTCGGCATGGTCATCTGCGTCGCCCAGGACCAGGTCGAGGCCACCCTGGCCAGCCTGCGCGCCTCGGGTGAAACCCCGTGGGTGATCGGCCAGATCGCCCAGGCCGCCGAAGGTGCCGAACTGGTCGTGCTGAACAATCTGAAAGCCCACTGATGGCCGACTGCAATGTCGTGGTGCTGATTTCGGGGTCCGGCAGCAACCTGCAGGCCCTGATCGACAGCATCGCCAAAGACGGCAACCCGGCCCGCATCGCCGCGGTGATTTCCAACCGCGCCGACGCCTACGGGCTGGAACGGGCCAAGCAGGCTGGCATCGCCACTCTGGTCTTAGACCACAAGCAGTTCGACGGCCGCGAGGCCTTTGACGCCGCGCTGGTCGAAGCCATCGACGGCTTCGATCCGCAGCTGGTGGTGCTGGCCGGTTTCATGCGCATCCTCACCGGCGGTTTCGTGCGTCACTATGAAGGCCGTCTGCTGAATATCCACCCCTCGCTGCTGCCCAAGTACAAGGGGCTGCACACCCACCAGCGTGCGCTGGAGGCTGGTGACAGCGAGCATGGCTGCAGTGTGCACTTCGTCACCGAGGAACTCGATGGCGGGCCTCTGGTCGTACAGGCGGTGGTGCCGGTAGAGTCTGGCGATACGCCGGAAAGCCTGGCCCAGCGCGTGCATTTCCAGGAGCATCACATCTATCCTCTGGCGATGCGCTGGTTCGCCGAAGGCCGTTTGCAACTGGGCGCCAGCGGCGCACAACTGGACGGCAAGGACCTGCCGGCCACCGGACACCTGATCCGCACATAGGAGATTCCATGCCCCGCGTTCTGCTGATGCTGCTCGCCCTCCTGGCCCTGCCGGTGCAGGCCGCCCTGGAGCTCAAGCCCTTCTCCGCCAGCTATACCGCCGACTGGAAGCAGGTGCCGATCAGCGGTACCGCCAGCCGCAGCCTGGAGGCCCTGGACAACGGCCGCTGGGAGCTGAACTTCGAAGCCTCCATGCTGGTGGCCAGCCTCAACGAGACCAGCACCTTCCGCATGGAGAGCGACGCCTTCCTGCCGCTGACCTATCGTTTCGTGCGTAGCGGCCTGGGCAAGGCCAAACAGATCGAGTTGGACTTCGACTGGACCGAGAAACAAGTATTGGGCAATGACCGGGGCGACCAAGTGCGCTTCCCGCTCAACCGCGGAATCCAGGACAAGTCGACCTACCAGTTGGTGCTGCAGCACGACGTAGCCGCCGGCAAGAAAAGCATGAGCTACCAAGTGATCGACGGCGACGAGATCGAGACCTACGACTTTCGCGTGCTGGGCAGCGAGCGTGTACGCACCAAGGCAGGCCTGATCGAGGCGATCAAGGTCGAGCGCGTGCGCGACCCTACCCAGAGCAGCCGCAAGACCGTGCTGTGGTTCGCCAAGGACTGGAACTACCTGCTGGTACGCCTGCATCAGGTAGAGAAGGACGGCAAGGAATACCAGATCATGCTCAAGGACGGCACCGTCAACGGTCGTACCGTCGAAGGCATCACTGAATAAGCGCAATGAATCGAACGAGCCGGGCAATGCCCGGCTTTTTCATGCCGGCGAGAAAACGCTAGGCTCCGGCCTTCTACCTCCTCTGGGTATCATCATGAACGACACCTACCGACCGCTGGCCTGCGCCCTCTACGATTACCTGGAAGTCGCCTGCCTGCACCGATACCGGTTGCGCATCGAGCTGGTCGACGGCAGTGAACTGCTGGCCCAGGCCCTGGGCACCAGCACCTCAGCCAGCAAGGAGGAGTTTCTCGTGGTCGGCACCGAAGATGGTGAGCAGCAGCTGCGCATGGACCGACTGCTGGCCATTACGCCGCTAGACACTGGCGCCAGTTACGGTCGAGTGCTACTCGGCGGCAATGCAACCTGCTGAGCCATGCGACAGAAAAAAGCCGGGCATTTACCCGGCTCCTTCGTTACCACATCAGATCGTCTGGCACCTGGTAAGCCGCATACGGATCATCGGCATCCGGCGCCTCGACCTGGGTATTGAGCAACAGAATGCGGCCTGGATCGCGCTCCTGAATCTTCAGCGCTGCTTCACGCGGAATGATCTCGTAGCCGCCACTATGACGAACGATGGCCAGCGAGCCTCGACTGAGCTTGTCGCGCATCAGGTTGTTCACCGCAATGCGCTTGACCTTCTTGTCGTCGACGAAGTTGTAGTAATCCTCGCTATTCAGCTTCGGCAAGCGACTGGTCTCGATCAACTGCTTGATCTGTGCAGCAATTGCCTTTTGCTGGGCCTTCTCCTGTTGCTGGCGGTTCAGCTCCTGGTCCTTGGCGGCCTTCTCGGCCTTGGCTTGCAGGGCGGCCTGCTTCTGCGAGTCATCCACCTCGACCTGGTTCTTCTTCTCCAGACGCTGCTGCTTCTGCTTCTGCTTGCCGGCCTGCTTGGCCTGCTTTTCATTGACCAGGCCGGCTTTCAGCAACTGGTCACGGAGGGAAAGGCTCATGGGTACTCGCTCTTGATCATCAGCAGCCGGGCGGCTGCTTTTCTAGCTTCTTGGCTTCGCCCCACAGGGCGTCCAGCTCTTCCAGGCTGCAATTCTCGATGGGGCGGCCGGTATCGCGCAACGTCTGCTCGATGTAGTGGAAACGCCGCTCGAACTTGTTGTTGGCTGCCCGCAGGGCAACTTCCGGATCGACCTTGAGGTGCCGCGCCAGATTGACCGCAACGAATAGCAGATCGCCAACCTCCTCGGTGATGGCCTCAGCGTCGTTCTCGCTCATGGCCTCCAGCACCTCGTCCAACTCCTCGCGCAGCTTGTCCACCACCGGCAGTGCCTCGGGCCAGTCGAAACCAACCTGAGCCGCACGCTTCTGCAGCTTGGCCGCACGACTCAAGGCTGGCAGTGCCTGCGGAACGTCATCCAACAGAGACAACTGCTCAGGCACGGCAGCCTTCTCGGCGCGCTCCTCGGCCTTGATCTCTTCCCAGCGCTGCTTGATCGCCGCTTCTTCCAGGCGGGCCATGTCTGGCGCACCGTAGAGGTCGCCATCGGGAAACACATGGGGATGACGACGCACCAGCTTACGGGTGATGGCATCGACCACACCGGCAAACTCGAAACGCCCCTCCTCCTTCGCCAGCTGGCTGTAGTAGACGACCTGGAAGAGCAGGTCGCCCAATTCTCCAGGCAGATGATCGAAGTCGCCGCGCTCGATGGCATCGGCCACTTCGTAGGCTTCCTCGAGGGTGTGCGGGACGATGGTCGCGTAGCTCTGCTTGAGGTCCCATGGACAGCCATGCTGCGGATCACGCAGGCGGGCCATCAGATGCAACAGGTCGTCGATTGTGTACATGCTTGATCCTGCGCCGGTCAGCTGCCCGAGCGGCTGCGGCGAACCTCGATGATGTTCGGCAACTGGCTGATCCGCGCCAACAGCCGGGCCAGCGAATCCAAGCCAGGAATCTCGATGGTCAGCAACATGGAGGCGATGTTGTCCTCCTTGTTCGAGCGGGTGTTCACAGCCAGCACGTTGATACGGTCGTTGAGCAACACCTGGGATACGTCGCGCAACAGACCGGAACGGTCGTAGGCGCGAATGACCACGTCCACCGGATAGGTCTGCACCGGCACCGGCCCCCAGCTGACCTGAATGATCCGCTCCGGCTCGCGGCCGGCCAGTTGCAGCACCGAGGCACAATCCTGGCGATGGATGCTGACGCCCCGCCCGACCGTGATGTAACCGACGATGGGGTCACCCGGCAGAGGCTGGCAACAACCGGCCATTTGCGTGAGCAGGTTGCCGACACCCTCGATCTGGATATCCCCACGACGACCCGGTCGTGGCGTAGAAGAACGCCGCGGAATCAGCTCCAACTGTTCGCTGGCACGCTCCGGCTCTACCTGCTGCTGGGCCAGGTTGACCGCATGTGCCAGGCGCAAGTCGCCGGCGCCAAGCGCCGCGTACATATCCTCGGCGGTCTTCAGGTTGCACTTCTCAGCCAACTTGGCGAAGTCCACGGCCTGCAGTGCCAGGCGCGACAGATCACGCTCCAGCATGGCCTTGCCGGCGGCGACGTTCTGCTCACGGTCCTGCAACTTGAACCAGTGGACGATCTTGGCCCGCGCCCGCGACGTAGTGATATAGCCCAGGTTGGGGTTGAGCCAGTCTCGGCTTGGCGCACCTTGCTTGGAGGTGATGATCTCCACCTGCTCGCCGGTCTGCAAGCTGTAGGTCAGCGGTACGATGCGGCCATTGACCTTGGCACCCCGGCAGTTGTGGCCGATCTGGGTGTGCACGCGGTAAGCGAAGTCCAGCGGTGTGGCGCCTTTGGGCAGGTCGATGGCGTGGCCGTCTGGAGTAAAGACGTAGACGCGGTCCGGTTCGATATCGACGCGCAACTGCTCGGCCAGGCCGCCGATGTCGCCCAGCTCCTCATGCCACTCGAGCACCTGACGCAACCAGGCCATCTTCTCTTCGTAGTGATCGGAGCCACCGCGCACGTCGGTGCCTTTGTACTTCCAGTGGGCGCAGACGCCGAGCTCGGCCTCTTCATGCATGGTCTGGGTGCGGATCTGCACCTCCAGCACCTTACCGTCCGGGCCGATCACTGCCGTGTGCAGAGAGCGGTAGCCGTTCTCCTTGGGGTTGGCGATGTAGTCGTCGAATTCCTTGGGGATGTGCCGCCACAGGCTGTGCACGATGCCCAGCGCGGTGTAGCAGTCGCGAACCTCCGGCACCAGCACGCGCACCGCACGCACGTCGTAGATCTGACTGAACTGCAAGCCCTTGCGCTGCATCTTCCGCCAGATGGAGTAGATGTGTTTGGCCCGACCACTGATGTCGGCCTTGATGCCCGTGGCGGTCAGCTCGTCACGCAGTTGATTCATCACATCGGCGATGTACTGCTCGCGATCGAGACGACGCTCGTGCAGCAACTTGGCGATCTGCTTGTACTGCTCGGGTTCCAGGTAGCGGAAGGAAATGTCCTCCAGCTCCCACTTGATATGGCCGATGCCCAGGCGGTGAGCCAGCGGTGCGTAGATGTCAAACACCTCGCGGGCAACGCGATGGCGTTTCTCATCGTCGGCATGTTTAACCGCGCGGATCGCACAGGTGCGCTCGGCCAGCTTGATCAGGGCGACGCGTACATCGTCGACCATCGCCACCAGCATCTTGCGCAGGTTCTCCACCTGGGCCTGGGAACCGAGCACCAGGGAGTCGCGCGGGTTGAGCGAGGCGCTGATGGCAGCCATGCGCAGCACGCCTTCGATCAGCTTGGCCACCACTGGGCCGAACTTCTCACCCACCACTTTCAGCGTGGTCTTGCCCTCGCGCACGGCGCGGTAGATCACCGCCGCCACCAGGCTGTCCTGGTCCAGCTTGAGGTCAGCCAGGATCTCGGCGATCTCCAGGCCAGTCTGGAAGCTGGAGGTGCCCTCCGCCCAGAGATTCTGGGCAGCGTTGGCCTGCTGCTCGACCTCGCGGGCGAACTCGCAGGCCGCCTTCAGGGCTTCACGATCCAGCGCCGGGTCGACGCTCAGCGTGTGATCCAGCCAGGCCTCGAGGTTAATGCTGCCGTCGAGGTTGATCGGCTGGTGTGCTCTCACCTGTACCATCTTCTGCCTTCCCTACGGCGGGCCGCAGCGCGCCGGATTATCGCCAGCCTTCTCTGAGCCGGTCGGATTGCATGGGCATCCTAGCCCATCTCGAATAACGCCATCGCCTCCACATGCGCCGTCTGCGGGAACATGTCGAGAATCCCGGCCCGTTTCAGCCGGTAGCCCTGCCGGACCAGTTCGGCGGTGTCACGCGCCAGGGTCGCAGGGTTGCACGAAACATATACCAGGCGCCGTGCGCCCAGCTCGCCAATCTGCTTGACCACCTCGAATGCACCGTCGCGCGGGGGGTCCAGCAGTATCGCTGCGAAGCCCTCGACAGCCCAGGGGGCTCCGGCCAGCGGGTTCGACAGGTCGGCCTGGAAAAAGTGCAGATTGCCCAGGCCGTTGGCTTCGGCGTTCGCGCGAGCCCGATCGACCATGGTCTGCACACCTTCCACCGCCACCACTTCTCGCGCCTTCTGCGCCAGCGGCAGGGCGAAGTTGCCCAGGCCGCAGAACAGGTCCAGCACACGCTCACCAGTCTGCGGCGCCAACCAGTCTAGCGCCTGTTCGACCATCGCCTGATTGACCGCTCCGTTGACTTGAACGAAATCGCCAGGCCGATACTGCAGCTCCAGGCTCCAGGGCTCCAGGCGGTAGCCCAATGCTTTTTCTGGGCTACCCGGCCCTGGATGGTCCGCCTCGGGCTCGCCAATGCCATGCAGCCACAGTTGCGCCTCATGGCCTGCGCAAAACTCGCGCAGGCGCTGCATATCCGCCTCACCCAGCGGGGCCGTGTGACGCAACAGCAGGGCCGATTGAGTGCCATGAAACAACTCGATATGACCGAGGGCCTGGGGCTTCTCCAAACGCCTCAGCAGTAGCGGAAGTTCGCGCAGGATCGGCTGCAAGGGCTGTACCAGCACGGGACAGTCATCGATGGCGACGATGTCTTGACTGGAGGCAGCGCGGAAGCCGACGTCCAGGCGCTTGGCCTTGACATCCCAGCGCACCGCGATGCGCGCGCGACGGCGATAGGCCAACTCGGGGCCAATCAATGGCACCACCCATTCATCCGGCTGCACGTCGGCAACGCGCTGCAACTGCTCGGCCAGCGTGCGCTGTTTCAGGGCGAGCTGCTCGTCATGGGGCAGGTGCTGCAGGTTACAACCACCGCAGGTACCCGCATGGGCACAGGGTGCTTCGCGGCGCAGCTCCACCGCACGCAACACGCGCTCGGTGCGCGCCTCCACCACCTGGCTGCGGGCATTGAGCACGCGGGCCTCTACCTCCTCGCCAGGCAGGCTGCCGGCGACGAACCAGCTGCGCCCCTCGATGAAAGCGATGCCGCGTCCATCGTTGGACAGGCGCTCGACCACCAGCTTCTGCTTCTTGCCGACCGGCACCTGCGCCTTACGCTCACCGCCGGCAGGCTGAAAACGCAACGATTTATGCTTGGCCATAATTACTGGTTGAACAGTCCGGAAGACAGATAGCGGTCACCGCGGTCGCAGATGATCGCCACCATCACGGCGCTCTCCACTTCCTGGGCCAGCCGGAGCATGGCTGCCACTGCACCACCGGAGGAGACGCCACAGAAGATGCCTTCCTCGCGCGCCATACGGCGCATCATCTCCTCGGCCTCGGCCTGAGTGATGTCCAGCACGCGATCCACCCGACTGGAGTCGTAGATGCTCGGCAGGTACTCCTGCGGCCAGCGGCGGATGCCGGGGATGGCCGAGCCATCCTGCGGCTGCAGACCGATGATCTCGATGGCCGGGTTCTGCTCTTTGAGGTAGCGAGAGGTGCCCATGATGGTACCGGTGGTACCCATGGAGCTGATGAAGTGGGTGATGCCACCGTCCGTCTGCTGCCAGATTTCAGGTCCGGTGCCGCGATAGTGGGCTTCAGGATTGTCGCCATTGGCGAACTGATCGAGCACCTTGCCCTTGCCTTCGGCCTGCATGGCCAGGGCCAGGTCACGGGCCACTTCCATGTTGTCCACCAGGATCAGCTCGGCGCCATAGGCAGTCATGGCTGCCTTGCGTTCGTCGGTGGAGTTGTCCGGCATGATCAGGATCATCTGGTAACCCTTGATCGCCGCCGCCATCGCCAGAGCGATGCCGGTATTGCCACTGGTGGCCTCGATCAGGATGTCGCCGGGCTGGATGTCGCCGCGCAGCTCGGCGCGAGTGATCATCGACAGCGCCGGGCGATCCTTCACCGAACCGGCCGGATTGTTGCCCTCCAGTTTCACCAGCAGAGTGTTCGAGGTGTTGCCGGGCAAGCGCTGCAGGCGAACCAGCGGGGTATTGCCGATGCAGTCGGCGATAGTAGGGTACTGCACGGTCATGGCGATGTTCGCAATCCAGACTCGGAAGGGGCGCCTATGATACCGGCAAACCCGTCGCGGCCATATTGCGGAACGCTAGGCTTCTAGAGCCGAAGGCTATAACGAGGAACTCGCTTCGCCACCATCCCCGAATATCCACTACAGCACCAGGCCGCACAGGGCCCAGCCGAGCAGACCAGCCGGCGCCAGCCAGATGCTCAGGCGCGGCGCATAAGGCAGCAGCATGACCAAGGCGAAACCTGCCAGAGATATCTGGCCGAACCAGCCCACCGGCCCCATGGCCCAGCCCCAACCCAGCACACAAGTAGCGAAGCTCAGCCCTAGCGCCAGCCAGCCGAGGCCGCGCAGCGATCTGCGTCGCGCAACGCTCGGTACAGAGCCCCAGACCTGCTTGTAGTGACGCTCCAATCCCTGATACAGCGCAACCATGCCACCGTATGCCAGTAGCGTGCCGCCGAAGAAAGCACTGAGCATCAGGCTACCTCCACGGTCGCACGAGCGGGTCTGCGGGGCGCCTTGACCTCCGCCGGGCGACCGACATGCCAGCAGGTCCAGGCCAGTGCAGTGCCTATTGCCAGAGTTGTCAGTTCCAGCAAAAGGCGTGTGCTCCCATCACCACCGCTCACCATGCCCAGCAGTGGCAGGCCGATGCACAGCCCTGCCGCCAGGCCCAGTTGCTCACGCCAGGCAGCCAGGCAGGGACGCAGCCAGGCATGCACCAGCGTCAGCGACCACAGACCGAAGAACACCCGTACCTCCCAGCCGCCGCGTTCAGCCAGGTCCACCGGCAACAGGCGATTGGCCCAGAGCATGCCGACACAAGCCACGGCCAGGCCCGCCACCACGGCGACATTGACACGCTCGGCGACAGCATACATCCGTGCCGCCAGCACACCCTCGGCGTCCGGGCGGCGGCGGCGCTTGACGGTGAACAGCACCAGCCCGGTGGCGATCATCCCGCTGCTGACCAGGCCACAGACGAAATACAGCCAGCGCATCGGGTAGCCACCGAACTGGGCGAAGTGCAGCCCGGCCATCACCCGCTGGGTGAGCTGCACAGGGCGACTGACATTGGGCGCGCGCAGCACCTGACCGGTGACGCCGTCGAACTGCATGCTCTGGCCCTTGGTCAGCTCGATGCGATTACCCAGTACCGGGCGCACCTCGATACGAGCATCGGTGCGTCCCGGGTTGCGTATCGACAGCCCGGACAACGGCCCCATCGCTCGTTCGGCCTCCGCCAGCAGCGGCGCCAGATCGGTCAATACGACAGAGGACGCCACTCGCTCGCCACGCCCCTCGCCGATCCCCCGCCCCTGGCGCTGACCACCATCGGCACGCGCTTGAACCTCACGAGACTCGCCACCCTGCGGGCCACGACCGAAGGCCGCTTCGCGATTGCCGTCGAACAGGGCATCCACCGCTGCGGGCATATAGATGAGGTAGAAGATCACCAGTCCGGTATAGGTGATCATCAGGTGGAACGGCAGCAGCAGCACGCCGCTGGCGTTGTGCGCATCCAGCCAGGAACGCTGGCCCTTGGCCGGTCGGAAAGTGAAGAACTCCTTGAAGAACTTCTTGTGGATGACGATACCGCTGACCAACGCCACCAGCATCGCCACCGCGGCCAGCCCTACCAACCAGATGCCCAGGGTGCGCGGCAGGTTGAGGGTGAAATGGAAGCGGAAGAAGAAGCCTCCACCAGCCGTTTCACGACTGTCGAGCCGTTCGCCAGTGCGCGGGTCCAGCTGTTCACCGCCGCCGCGACGCTGCTCGCCAGCAGATACGGTGAGGCCCGGCGAACGCTCGCTGGGCAGGCCGATGTTCCAGGCGCTGGCACCCGCGTGATTGGCCTGCAGATAGGCCAGTGCACGCTGGGCCGCGTCCAGTTGGCTGACCTCGTGAGCGGGCACCTCCGGCTTCATCCAATGGTCGATCTCCTTGTCGAACACCGCCAGGGTCCCGGTTAGGAAGATAGCGAACAGCAGCCAGCCGAAGATCAGCCCGCCCCAGGTGTGCAGCCAGGACAGCTTCTGCGTGATGGTCTGCGGCTTGCTCATGTCAGCGCCCTCGACAGCTGCGGCCAGAAACCGACCAGCGCCAGCGGTACGGCCAAAGCGACGCCATACCAGGCGCGCGCGGCGCTGTCACAGGCGAAGGCCCAGAGAATGGCCAACGGATAGATGACGAAGGCAGGCAGCGTGGCCACCACCAGCGCATCGCTCGGAGTCAGCGGCAGCAATCGGGCCAATGCCGCGGTGAAGGCGTAGGTAAAGGCGTAGCCACCGAGAATGGCGGCCAGGGTCCGTGACAGGACGGGCCAGGCGAAATGCGAGGATTTCATAGCGTTTTCCCAAGGGTGTCGCGCCCGCCGCACAGTGCACAGCACGGCGGCAGAGTGCCGAACATAGGCAGGATCGGAGTCTGGTTACGCAGGCCCATTTCTACAGTGGGTTCGTATGGGCAGCCGTGCCGCACTCGGCCATGACCGCGAGCCGTATCCCGTGCTGCTCCAACCACTCCCGCAGGCGGCCGGCCGACTCGTCGCAGCCCCGGCCGTCGTCACGCAGCGGATGAACGGAACCCTGCCACATGAGCATCTGCAGTGACTGCGAGAGCAAGCCGGGGTTGTCGAAAAACGCAGGCAACGTGCTCAGCTCGTCGAACGAGGCAGGGGCCTGTGCCAGGCGATCCAGCAGGGGCGAGAATATCGCCGCCGGCCCTTGGATCTCCCCGATCGGCGTTGCGAAGCTCAGGCCGCCAGTACCGGGCGCCTGTGGACCGAGACAGAAGCGCATCGCGCCCACGCGCCGCCGGTGCTCCGGCACCGCTAGCGCCTCGGGGGAGTGCTGGAACAGGTCCTGCCGTTGGTGCTGGTTGCGTGCCAGGTCTTTCACCGCCTCCCGTAGCGCCGGGGATGGCAGCCCTGCCAGCAGAGGCTGGGCGGCGCCGGGGATGGAGAGACTGTCCAGGTTCTCGAAGACATTGGCGCTGCCCAGGTAGGCAACCCCGCCGCGTGCCACCGCACGATGCAGGTCAACCGAATGCTGAGGCGCCCAGTGATCCGAGAGGAAGTGATGAGCCAGATAGGCGGGGTTGGCCTGTCTCAAGGTTCGCAGGCTGGCGCTCAGGCGTGGCTGATCAACGAATACGCCGGCCGCATCCAGGCGACAAAGTAGCTCGATGCCGGCTTGAACCTGCCCCTCCGAATCACCAGCCACATGCGGCGCCAGCTCGTTCAGCAGCTTCTGGACCGGAATCATCTGGGTCGCACCGGGATGACACATGTAGTGCAGGTAGAACAACCCACCGGGTTTCAGCGAGCGCTCAACCAGTCGCAGAACATGTTGCTGTTGCGCGGGCGCTATCCACGACCACGCACCATGGCTCGCGATGAAGTCGAAAGGCTGCTCGTTGTCCCGCTCGAACCGGGCGAAGTCGGCATGGACGAAACGCAGATTGCCCAGGCCCAACGCGCCGGCAGCCTCCTCGGCAACAGCGAGGTGCCGCGCGTTGAAATCGACACCGACGAATTGCCCGAGTGGATTGGTGGCCGCCGCCACCAGCAGATTGATACCCAGGCCGCAACCCAGCTCGCAGTAGGTATATGGTCTTGTGATATCGGGTGCAGCGGTACCCAGCAGGTGCGCCACACTGGCCAGCCACACGGGCTGCATCTCTTTATGAAAATGCGGCGGATAGGACACGTCCGCCACATAACCATCCTGCCTCTTCATTCGCGGGGAGCCGAATTCGTTAGACATGCCCACACCTCCTGGAAACGCAAACGAAGAGCTGCCAGGCGGGTTTCCGCGGGCAGCTCCTCAGGATTCTCCAGCGATCTCGCCCTGGGCTCGTGGCACACGGAGAGATCGCCGATCTGCACTCAGAAGTTCTGGGTCAGACCGAAGATGTAGCGCCGTCCATCGAGGTTGTAGGCGTAGTCATCGTCGGTGGTGACTTCCTTGTTGGTGACGTTGTAGATGCCGAACTTGAGATTCAGATCTTTGGTGGCGGCATACACCACGCCAACATCGGCGAAGGTGTAGGACGGGTAGGTCACGCCGTTGGTGCTGGAACCACTGGTACCCGTCTGCCATCGACCGGAGGTTTCTCCGCGATAGTTGACCTGGGTCCACAGGTTCATCTTCTCGGTCGCCTGCCAGTCCAGAGAGAAGTTGAACATGTGCTTGGCCACATCGTTGAGCGGCTCGCCCTTGTACTGGCCCGACTCCTGCTCAGTGCTGGTATAGGTGTAGCTGTGGCGGTACATCAGGTTGTCGAGGATCTGGTAGTCCAGCGTGAACTCGACGCCTTCGAGCTTCGCCTCGTCCACGTTCTCGTAGGCGGTGTAACCGTACTGGTGGGCGGGGTAGTTGGTGCCGTTGTAGGTGCAGGGAACGTTCTGCGCACACACGCGGCCGGTGCGGTTGATCTTGTCCTGGTAGTCGGTCTGGTAGACCGTCAGGGTGCTGCTCAGGCCCAGATCGAAGTTCTCGTAACCGATACCGATCTCGCGGTTTAGGCTGGTTTCCGGAATCAGATCCGGGTTACCGATGATCACCCCGCCCATGGACGAGGAGCCAAAATCGGTAGCGCTCTGGCGCAGGCTGGGAGCCTTGTAGCCCGAGGTGACGCCGCCTTTGAGGGTGAAGTTGTCGGTCAGGTGGTAGACCGCGTAGACCTTGGGACTGAACTCGCTGCCGAAGGCCTCGTTGTCGTCGTAGCGGCCGCTCAGAGTCAGGGTCAGATCGTCGGTCAGGCTCCAGTTGTCCTCCAGGAAGGCGGAGTTCTGGTAGCGCTCCATCTCGACGACTGCATCCGCCACAGGAACCACTGGCGGGCGCAGGCCACTGGTCGCGCCATCCTCCAGCTTCTCGTTCTTGTGCGTCAGGCCACCGGTCAGGGTGTGCGAATCGAAGAAGTAGGTAGCCTGGGTGTTGGCGGTCAGCACACCATATTCGATGCCGTTGCCGGTGTTTTCATTGACCCGGGTTGGGTTTTCCGAGGTGTCGTAGTTAAGGTAGGTATCCAGCAACAAGTCGCCATAACGCCCCTCGTGGGTGATGGCGTAGGTCTTCTGGATGGACTTGTTGTAGCTGGCCTCGTCGGCCTCGTCGAGGCTCTTGCCCGGGTTGTGCCAGCGGCGCTGCAGAGCCTCGTTGTAGCTCAGGGTAACCAGGTTTTCCTCGTTGATGTTCCAGCCCAGCTTGCCGCCGGCATTCGACCGCCGGAACTTTGGATCGGCCGCAGCACTGTCGCTGCCGCCGACGAAGTGGGCCTCGTCCTGATGCAGGAACGAGCCATTCAGCTGCAGCGCCAGCACGTCATCAATCAATGGCGCGTTCAGATAGGCGCTGGTCTGGTAGCCATCCTCGTTCACCTTGTTGGCGCTGTCGGCCATGGTGTACTCGGTGGTGATGCTGCCAGCCCATTCGTTCCGGATCTTCTTGGTGATGATATTGATCACCCCGCCCATGGCATCGGAGCCGTAGAGCGAGGAGGCCGGGCCGCGAATCACTTCGATGCGGTCGATGGCCTCGATCGGCGGTAGGAAATTGATCGGTGTGCCAGCTTGGGAACCATTCAAGCCGAAGGACTCGTTGCCCTGCACTGGTCGATCATCGATCAGGAAAAGCGTATAGCCGGCAGTCATGCCGCGAATCATGATGGAGCGCTCGACACCGCCACCGGATATCTGCACACCGGCAACGTTCTTCAGTGCATCGGTGACATCGGTGTAGGACTTCTTCTTCAGCTCTTCCGCACTGATGACGGTGATGGCCGCCGGGGCATCCTTGATGCTCTGCTCGAAGCCCGAGGCAGTGACTACGACCTCTTTCAGCTCCAGCTGCTCGCTTGCATGCGCCGGAAACGCCAGAGAGGCCATTGCAGCTGCCAGCAGGCTCTTCTTGAACTGAGGTTTCTTCCCTGCGGCGGGCTGATGCGTGATTCGTGACATGCGGATAGCTCCTAGAAAAACAGGATGACTCAAGTGTCGGCAGTGGTTTCTTTATTCCGGCCCATCAAGAAAAACCGCGCAGCCCTCGCTCAATCCTCAGCCAGATCGATCGCCATCGGGTCATGACCACGAACAGGTAGATCGAGGCACTCGGTACCCGTCGGACGGCACTCGATTGAAAGATGGGCAGTGCGGTGAAGTTCCTGTGCAATGGGGGGACGCACACAGGCGGGCGAGCGGAGGAAAGAAACGCTGCGACTCGTCACGCACTGAGCGGATCGGTCAAGAATGATATGAATTCACATTTGAGAGTAAATTCAATTTACAAACTATACACTATGCAGCCGCATATTCAGGCGCAAGCCACTTCCGCCATTCTCCGCCCATAGTGACCCGCCCTGCATGCGCACGGCTCCCCGCGCGATGGCCAGGCCAAGACCGAAGCCGTCGCCCCCTGGGCGGGAAGCGTTGAGGCGAGTGAAGGGACGGAAAATGGCTTTCAGTTGTGCTGTCGGAACACCGCCACCCTGATCCTCGATATGCAGCTGCCAGAAGGCACCGTCCCGGGCTCCGCTCAGCCGGATCACACCGTCCGGAGGTGAGTGGCGGATGGCGTTGCGCACGATGTTCTCCAGGGCCTGCGCCAGCCCATTGAGGTGGCCATTCACCCTGCAGTCGACAGGCAACTCGCAACGCAGCCGTTCGACAGCCCATCCACTTTCAAAACAGGCGTTCTCGCTGATGACTCCCCACAGGGCCGGCACATCGATTTCCTCGAGCGCAGGCTGAGGACGCTCGGTGTCCAGCCAGACCAGCTCCAGCGTGTCGTCCACCAGGCGCTGCATGCACTGAACTTCACGCTCCAGGCGCTCGCGCAGAAGCTCCAAGTCCCCCGCGCATTCGCCTGCCACCCGCAGACGCGACAACGGCGTGCGTAGCTCATGGGAGAGGTCGCGTAGCAGCTGACGTTGGTAGGCCACCGTGTGTTCGAGCCGCCCAGCCATGTGGTCGAAGGCCCGGCCCAGCTCACCCAGCTCATCACGCCTGCGGGTCACGCTATCGCCGACCCTGGCGGCAAGATTACCGGTGCTGAGCGCCAGGGCCTGGCGATGAAGAGCCCCCAGCGGCGCGATAAGCGCTCGGTACAGCAACACGCCGAGCAATACCGCGAGCGCACCCGGCAGCACCCGTTGCAGCAGGACCTCCCACACCTCGCGATATTTCCTCGGACTCAGCTCACGCGGCAACTCCATCACCAGACGATGCTCACCATCCGCGAACGGGATATAGAACGTCGGCCATCCCGTGGGCCTGCCCATCAGGCCATCCAATGGGCGGATGAAGTCCAGGCGCCTGCGCTCCTCCTCGCTCATCGGCTGAGACGACAGCGACCGGTCATGCTCATCCACCATCACGGCCCATACCTGCTCGCGTTCACGCAACGCCTGCAGGTACGCATCGGCGCCCTCTGCGCCACGCATCCGCCAGGCAAGCTCGGCGTCGCGGGCATAACCGACCAGCGTCTGCTTGGACGATTCGGGCAGGCGCGAGGTTGCCTCATTGACCCATCTGCCAAGATCGAGGTGCAGGCTGACCATCAGCAGGCAGAAAAGCGCCAACGCGCCTGTCAGCTTCCAGAACAGCGAATGGCGAGAGAGCATCTCAGTCCTCGTCGACCTGGAACAGGTAGCCTTTACCCCACGCCGTCTCCAGTCGCCCGGCCTGATAGCCGATAGCCTGCAATTTGCGGCGAATGTGGCTCACGTGCATGTCCAGGGCCCGGTCATGAGCGGAGAACGGGCGATGCAGCACCTGCTGATAGAGAAATGCCTTGCTCAATACCTCTCCCGCATGGCCGGCAAAGGTCTCCAGCAACCGGTACTCGGTGCTGGTCAGCTGCGCCCAACGGTCCTCGTGGCAGACATCGCACCGGCGCTCGTCGAACCTCAGAGCCTGGGCGGATGCTGGCTCCTGCTGGCGACGCTCGTAAGCCACCCGGCGCAGGATGGCGGCGATGCGGACCTCCAGCTCAGCCATGGCGAACGGCTTGGGCAGATAGTCGTCAGCCCCCTGGCTGAACCCGGCAATACGATCCTGCTCGGCACCGAGCGCCGACATCAGGATCACGGGCACCCCTCGCTTGCGGCGGAGCTCGGCCAGGGCATCCAGTCCGTTGCGCCCAGGCAACAGGATATCCAGCAACACCAGATCGAAGGATTCGGCGCAGGCCAGTGCGAGGCCTTCCTCGCCATCGTGCTGCAACGTCACGTCGAACCCACGCCGCCCCAGATGCTCGTGCAGATGCGAAGCCAGAACGGGATCGTCCTCGATGGCAAGAATGCGAGCGGCAGTAGCGGACATGCGGAAATATCTCAAATGAGAATAAATATCGAATATTCTGCCAAAAACGCATGCAGATTCCCACTCGCCGAATGGCTAAACTGCCCTCTGAACTTCAGTGGAGAACGTCGTGCTCAAGGATCTCGGCATCAAGGGGCGAGTGCTGCTGCTCACCCTGCTGCCTACCAGCCTGCTGGCGCTGGTGTTGGGCGGCTACTTCACCTGGATGCAACTGGCCGACCTGCGCAACCAGCTGCTGCAGCGAGGAGAGCTGGTCGTTCAGCATCTGGCCCCCCTGGCAGCCCCCGCACTTGCTACCAGCGACAGCGATCAGCTCCGTCGGCTAGCCGAGGACGCCCTGAACCAGCAGGACGTGCGTGCCGTGGGCTTCCTCTCGGCCAAACGCCACAAACTCGCCCACGCCGGCCCGACGATGCTCAACCCCGCTCCGCAGACCACGGTGGAGCCCATGGCCACCAGCAGTGGCGATGACGCAACCCGCTTCCTGATGCCGGTGTTCGGCCGTCATCAACGTAGCGCGCCGCCCTCCGACGAGAGCACCGACCGGCTACTGGGCTGGGTGGAGCTGGAGCTGTCCCACCACCGAACTCTGGTGCAGGGCTATCGCAGCCTGTTCGCTAGCCTGCTCCTGATTGCCGCGGGCCTGACTGTCACCGCATTGCTCGCCCTGCGCATGAGTCGGACGATCAACGATCCTCTGCGCATCATCAAGCTTGGCGTGGAGATGCTCAGGAAAGGGCAGCTGGAAACCCGCCTGCCGCCGCTGGGCAATCATGAGATGGACGACCTGGCCGATGGCATCAACGCCATGGCCGCTTCGCTGCAGAGTGCGCAGGAGGAGCTGCAGCACAGCATCGACCAGGCCACCGAGGACGTGCGGCAAAACCTGGAAACCATCGAGATCCAGAACATCGAACTGGATCTGGCACGCAAGGAGGCGCTGGAGGCGAGCCGCATCAAGTCCGAGTTCCTGGCCAACATGAGCCACGAGATCCGCACCCCGCTCAACGGTATCCTCGGCTTCACCGGCCTGCTGCAGAAGAGCGACCTGACCCCGCGTCAGCAGGACTACCTGGGCACCATCGAGAAGTCCGCCGAGAGCCTGCTGGGGATCATCAACGAAGTGCTCGACTTCTCCAAGATCGAGGCTGGCAAGCTGGTACTGGAGAACATTCCGTTCAACCTGCGCGACCTGATCCAGGACTGCCTGACCATCCTCGCCCCCTCGGCCCACGAGAAGCAACTGGAGCTCGTCAGCCTGATCTACCGCGACACCCCACTGGCTCTGCAGGGCGACCCGTTGCGCCTGAAGCAGGTGCTGACCAATCTGGTGAGCAATGCCATCAAGTTCACCCGCGAAGGCACTATCGCCGTGCGTGCCATGGTCGAGGACGAGAGCGACGACCGAGCCCAGCTGCGCATCAGCGTGCAGGACACGGGCATCGGGCTGTCCGACGACGACCTGCGCGCACTGTTTCAGGCCTTCAGTCAGGCCGATAACTCACTGAGCCGCCAGGCCGGCGGTACTGGCCTGGGGCTGGTCATCTCCAAACGCCTGATCGAACAGATGGGTGGCGAGATCGGCGTGGACAGCAACCCGGGAACCGGCTCGGAGTTCTGGATCAGCCTGACCCTACCGAAGGCACGCGACGACGCCGACGATCTTCCCCGCGCCCCGTTGCAGGGCCGCCGAGTGGCCATGCTGGAAAGCCACGAACTGACCCGCCAGGCCCTGCACCATCAACTGGCGGATTGTGGCCTCCAGGTTCTGGAGTTCGACAGCTTCGATCAGTTGCTGGGGCAGGTAGCCCTGCAACGCGAGGCCGGCCACCCCATCGACCTGGCCGTGCTCGGCATCAACGCCCAGGAATTCCCCGTGCGGGCGCTGGACAAGCAGCTGTGGGAACTCAACCGCCTGGGCTGCAAGCCGCTCGTCCTCTGCCCCACCACGGAACAGGCGCTGTACCACGAAGCCCTGCCGGGCGCCCATCTGCAACTGCAGTCCAAGCCCGCCTGCACACGCAAGCTATTGCGCGTGCTGAGCGAACTGGTCAGCCCGCGCCCGCTCAAGGTCGAGCCGACACCTCTGCTCACCAGCCGCCCTCCTCGTCTGCTCTGCGTGGATGACAATCCCGCCAACCTGATGCTGGTGCAGACGCTGCTCGGAGACATGGGAGCCGACGTCATGGCGGTGGACAGCGGCCAGGCCGCCGTCGCGGCCGTTCGCGACCATGCCTTCGACCTGGTCTTCATGGACGTGCAGATGCCCGGCATGGACGGCCGCCAGGCTACCGAGGCCATCCGTCAATGGGAGCAGGAGCATGAACGCACCGCGCTGCCGATCGTGGCGCTCACCGCCCATGCCCTGGCCAATGAGAAGCGTGCCCTGCTCCAGGGCGGCATGGATGACTACCTGACCAAGCCCATCAACGAGAAACAGCTCGCCCAGGTCATTCTCAAGTGGACCGGGTTGGCCCTGCGCAATCAGCCGCCACCCACGACACCACCCATCACCATTCATGAGGAGGGGCTGCGCATACTCGACCCTACCGAAGGGCTACGCCTGGCGGCAGGCAAGGCGGACCTGGCGCGCGACATGCTGAACATGCTGCTCACCGGCCTGCCGGGGGACCGCCAGGCCATTCGTCAGGCCCGGGACGCAGCAGACCACAGGACACTGATCGAACGGGTCCATCGCCTGCACGGGGCCACTCGCTATTGTGGCGTACCCCAACTGCGGGCCGCCTGCCAGCGCGCCGAGACCCTGCTCAAGCAGGATGACCCGGCCGCCGGGGAGGCGCTCGACGAGTTGGATATCGCCATCGGCCGACTGGCCGATGAAACCATTGCCCACGCCTGAACGGTTGAGCCTGCACCGAAGCGAGCTCGGCGTCATGAGACCCTCGCTCGTGCGCCCTGTTGATCGACGCGGGAGTCAAGGCTCTGGAGAGACCGATGCGCATCATCATGTACAGCAGCAAGCCCTATGACCGCGCGAGCTTCATCGCCCGCGGCCTGCCTGACGGCTGGCAGATCCATTTCCAGGACAGCCTGCTCAACATTGACACCGCGACGCTGGCCGAAGGCTGCGAGGTGGCCTGTGCCTTCATCAATGACGACCTCTCCGCGCCCGTCTTGAAACGCCTGGCAGACGCCGGGGTACGCCTGATAGCCCTGCGCTCGGCAGGCTACAACCATGTCGACCTGCATGCTGCCAGGGAGCTCGGCCTCACGGTTGCCAGGGTGCCTGCCTACTCGCCGCAGGCTATCGCCGAACATGCAGTAGCGCTGATCCTGGCGCTGAACAGGCGCATCCATCGGGCATTCAATCGCACTCGCGAGGGGGACTTCTCGCTACATGGGCTGACCGGCTTCGACCTTCACGGCAAGACGGTAGGTGTGATCGGCGGAGGGCAGATCGGTCTGGCGTTCGCCCGTATCATGGTGGGCTTCGGATGCCATGTGCTGATCAGCGACCCAGCTCCCATCAGAGGGCTGGATCAGCTTCAGGCCAACCAGGTCCCGCTCGATGAGCTGATCGCTCGCAGCGATGTGATCAGTCTGCACTGCCCGCTGACTGAGACCAGCTATCACCTGATAGACGCCGATACGCTCGCGCGAATGAAGCGTGGCGCCATGCTGATCAACACCGGGCGTGGTGCGCTGGTGGATGCACCCGCATTGATCGATGCCTTGAAGAGCGGTCAGCTCGGCTATCTGGGCTTAGATGTTTACGAGGAGGAAGCCGACCTGTTCTTCGAGGACCGCTCCGACCAGCCGCTGCAGGACGACGTCCTGGCGCGCCTGCTGACCTTCCCCAACGTGATCGTCACCGCTCACCAGGCGTTCCTCACCCACGAGGCGCTGGCCGCGATCGCGGGGGTCACCCTGAAGAACATCGCCGCCTGGTCCGCCGGCAGCCCAGCCAATCAGGTCACGTGAACGTCGTCAGGGCTGACACCTAAGCCTGATGGGCGACCGGAAAAGCTCCAATGCCGGCCCCCTCCTCGCTCCGGAGTGCCGGCGGAATCACGTCGGTGGCACGCGCAGGTCTGGAGTGAAGATGCCAGCCGCACGACGACGGAACGACCATGTAAGCGATGCGATTTGCGAACGAAACGGAACAGCCCCAGTATGACGGGGTTTCTGGAGGCCCCATGACCACCCACGATTTCCGCTACACCCTGCTCAGTCCCCAACACACGCTGACCGAATGCCGCGCTCTGGCACCGGGCCGCTATCAGGTCACCGGCAACGGTGGTGCCATTCAGGCTGGCGATACGTTGCTCGTCACCCTCAAAGGCAGCCGAGATCTGTCCATGAGCCTGGTCGTGGAAAAGGTTCGTCATCTGATCAATCCCCCTGGCCAGTGGCTGGCCGTCGCCAGCGGACCGGTCTTCCGCGAACTGGCCATCCATAACTGGCAGGTAGATTGCGATGGCTGCGGCAAGCGTATCGACCTCGAGTTCGCGGTCGACGCCTCGCTCGGCAAGCAGGCTCAGCCTGTCGCAGCCGAGCTGCGCCTGGCCGAGCTAGGCTGGTCGAGCCACGAGGGTAAGCACTGGTGCCCGAACTGTCAGGAGCGAAGCGCATGAGGCAGATGCTGGCTACAGGTTTTCTAGTGGTCCTGGCGGGTTGCTCCGGCAATCCACCGCAACTGGAGAACGAAAAGGCGTACAGCGTGGAATGGATCGGTGAGCGCCCGCTTGTCGACCGAAGCCACCTCACCATCACCTTGGGCGAGGATGGTCGTGCCTATGGCAATGCCGGCTGCAACCACTGGTTTGCCAGCTATACGCGACAGGGCGATACGCTGCATTTCGAGCAGGCGGGCACCACCCGCAAACTATGCGCCCCTGCTCTGATGGAGCAGGAGCAGCGATTTCTCGACTTGCTGAGCAAGATCAGCCGCTGGGACGTATCCGCTACCGGTCAGCTGCGTCTATGGCCCGTGGAAGGTCTACCGATCCGCCTGTGGCCGGAAGAAGGCTGATCATCGATCAATGTGCCCGAGATTCCGCTCTGGATCGATCAGGTCACGCAGACGCTGTTTGAGCACCTTGGCCTCGGGAAAACCACCATCGGACTTGCGCTCCCACAGCTGAACACCGTCACAGCTGATGATGAAGATCCCGCCAGTCCCCGGCTTGAGGGCTACCCACTCAAGCTCATCGGCGAAGGAAGAGAGCAGCTCCTGTGCCAACCACGCCGCCCGCAGCATCCACTGGCATTGAGTGCAGTAGGTGATGGTCACGCCAGGTTTGCCGGACATAGCAGTACTCTCATTGCATTTGGAGCGGCCATTAACAGGACCGCTCAGAAGACCCAGTCCTCACTGCGCATCAGCAACCCCCGGCCACAAAGGAACGAGCGGAGGCCATTCAGCGCAGCAGCTTGGTTTCCAGCACCTGCGAACCACGCCCCATGACATTTTCGCTGATCTCGATGAAGTCCTTGGTGCTGACCTTGTCCAGGCGCATCAGGCCACGCGTGACATCATCCAGCGAGCGTTGATTGTCGGTGCTCTTGCGGATCTCGCGATCCAGCTCCTGCAGCAGAAGAACCGCTCGAGCAGTGACAGGTCCGGTGGACGTTTCGGTGCGCAGGCTATCGACTTTCTTGCTCCAGTTCACCAGCTTCTTGCGGACAGCCTGATAGCGATCCTCGCTCATTCCACCCGCACGACGCATGAGTTCGATCGCGTAGTACTCGGCCAATCCCTCACTGATCCAGTCGCTCTTGTCAGTGTCGCGGATGCGGCTGAATACATGGACCAGCTCGTGCACCAGCGAACTGGTGCCGTTCTCACTGACCAGCGGGCGATCGGAATGGAAGAAGACAGAGTTGGGCGCCGACAGGCCTCCGCGCCACATGGGATCGCCAGCCCCGACGACGAGCAGCTTGGCGGGGTCTCTGGGAAACACCGCCTGTGCCTCGGGCCAGATGAAGGTCAACAGCGTGATGATGTCCATGCGCCGCATGCCCTCGCCAACCGGCGCGGCCACCGTGACATCGGTATCGCCCAGCTGGGCACGACGACTGCCCAGCTTGCCTGCCAGAATCCAGCCCGTGGGCCGATCGAACTGACGCGAGGGATTGTCGATACGGAACTTGTTCTTGCCCACCCGCGGCCAACCTGTCTCCACGCTCGTCCAGCCCTGCGGAAGCTCGAACTGCAGTCGTGCAACCAGTTCGACCTTGTCCTCCTTGTCCAGATGCGCACTGGGGACGAGGTCATCGCCACGCAACAGCGCCCAGCCCGCGGTCATCCGCGCATCGAATTTACCGTTGTCACGCGGATGATCTATCCGCACGCGATAACTCAGGCTGCTCTTTCCTTTGGACGGTTTCCAGATACCTCGCTTGGCATCGCTCTGCTGCCAACCGTCCCCCTTGAAATCGCTGTAGTAGCCCTTGTCACCCAGATTGAAGTCGAGGCTCCGGACGACCTCACCCTTCTCCAGTGTCAGGGTGACCTCGGCTTGATCGCTATCCGGGAGGAAGCGCACGAGGTAATCGAGATCGACTCGCTTGGCAGCCCACAATGGGGAACTCAGGCTGCTAAGCAGGATGGCAACCAGCAACTGGCGGGCAGGCATCGGTGAAGACTCCCTAGAAGATGACAATGAACCGGGTTTGACCCATTCGGGGCTGGAAACGCTCAACCGGCACGGAAGATCAGATGATCTTCCCAGTCCTCTTCCGCCACGCTGCCTTCTGCAAGCATACGGCCGGACTGGGATATGCGCTCATGATGTACTGCATCTGGATCACCACAGACCAGATGGTGCCATAGCGGCAGATCCTTGCCCTCGCCGACCAGGCGGTAGGCACAGGTAGGAGGCAACCACTGGAACTGGTCGGCCTGGGCAGGCGTCAGCTGGATGCAGTCGGGTACATACTGCTGTCGATTAGGGTAGTCGCTGCAGCGACAGGTCTTCAGGTCTAGCAGCTTGCAGGCGATACGCGTGTAGTAAACGCTGCCGTCGTCCTCGTCCTCCAGCTTCTGGAGACAGCAAAGGCCACAGCCGTCGCACAGCGACTCCCACTCCTCTCGGTCGAGTTGGTCGAGTGTCTTGCGCATCCAGAAGGGTTGAACTTTGGCAGCCATGGCTGAAGGACGTGACGAAAAAGGAGCGGAAGTCTAGCCCCTGGCGCCACACCCGCCAAGCGCAGATGACTGGCGGGCGAGTACCCCGGGCAGCGCGTGCAGAACTGGCTGCCTGGGTAATCGAGGACTCAGCCGCGACCAGCAGCTGCGACAATCAACTGCTTCATCTCCGCCACTGCGCCCTTGAAGCCGACGAACAGTGCCTGAGCCACGATCGCATGGCCGATGTTCAGCTCATGAATGCCGGCGATCGCCGCAACCGGCTCGACATTGTGGTAATGCAGCCCATGACCAGCGTTGACGATCAGCCCATGGGCAAGGCCGCACGCCACCCCATCACGGATACGAGCCAGCTCGCGAGCACTCTCCGCCGGTGTGAGGGCGTCGGCATAGCGGCCGGTGTGCAATTCGATGGCTGGCGCACCTATACGTCGGGAAGCCTCGATCTGCCGTTCTTCGGCATCGATGAACAACGACACCTCGCACCCCAGTCTGGCCAGGCGCTGCACCGCCGCCTTGATCCGCTCCTCCTGGCCAGCCACATCCAGGCCACCTTCGGTGGTCAGCTCCTGGCGGGTTTCCGGCACCAGACACACATGCTCGGGCCGAATCTGTTCGGCGAAATCAAGCATGAAGTCGGTGACGCCCATCTCGAAGTTCATGCGCGTCTGCAGTACCTCCTTGAGTATGCGAACGTCACGCTCCTGGATATGCCGGCGATCCTCGCGCAGATGCACGGTAATGCCATCGGCGCCTGCCTCCTCGGCATCCAGCGCGGCCTTGACCGGGTCCGGATAGCGGGTACCACGGGCCTGGCGGAGTGTGGCCACGTGGTCGATGTTGACGCCGAGGAGGATGCGGTTGGCTTCAGTCACGGACAGGTTCCTTGAGAGTCATGAAGAGTTCGCGGCTGACCAGAGGTCGACCGCCCAGATGAGGAGCCAGAGCCTGGCGCATCAGGCGCTTGGCGGCAGCCAGGGCGCCAGGAGACGACCAGTCCGCCTCGGCCATGGCTAGCAGATCGATGCCTTGGAACAGGCCGGGCTGCAGTTGGCCCACTGGTTCCATGCCGGCGTCCGGGTGCAGGCGATAGAGGCTGTCGGCAACAACCGGGTGACCCGAAATATCGATATCCAAGGCGAAACCATAGCCCAGGTCGTCCAGCAGGCGCCATTCGAAGGCGCGCAACAGCGGCTCCAGCGGCGGATTGGCGGACAGCGCCCGGAGCGTCAGGGCGTAATGATCGAACAGCGCGGGGTGAGGGTCTTCGGAGGGCAGCAGGCGCAAAAGAAGCTCATTGAGGTACATGCCGCTGTAGAGCGTCTGACCTTGCAGCCAGTGAGCGATACCGGTGGCCTCGAGACGGCCGACACTCTTCAGCTCCCCCCTCCCCCGCAACTCCAACTCTAGCGGTGCGAATGGCCTGGCGAGACCGCCGGCCTTGCCGCGGGCGCCCCGCAGCACTGCACGCAGCCGCCCTTCGGGAGTGAGGAAGTCGACCAGTGCGCTGGTTTCCTTGTACGGCCGGCTGTGGAGGACGAAAGCCGGTAGCGCACCGTTAGGCATGGGTTCAGAAGTCGGTGTAGCCCAGCGACCGCAGCGCGCGCTCGTCGTCGGACCAGCCGCCCTTCACTTTGACCCAGAGGTTGAGCATGACCTTGGAGTCGAAAAGCACCTCCATGTCCTTGCGCGCATCCTGACCGATGCGTTTGATGCGCTCGCCCTTGTCACCAATGATGATCTTCTTCTGGCCGTCGCGCTCAACCAGGATCAATCCGTGGATATGCAGCACCCGCCCCTCCTGCTTGAATTCCTCGATCTCGACGGTGATCTGGTACGGTAGCTCGGCGCCAAGTTGGCGCATGATCTTCTCGCGGATCAGCTCGGCAGCGAGGAAACGGCTGGAGCGGTCAGTAATCTGGTCTTCAGGGAAGAAGTGCTCGGACTCCGGCAGATTCTCCGCCACCAGACGCTCCAGGGTATCTAGGTTCTGCCCATGGAGTGCGGATATGGGCACCACCTCGGCCTGTGGCAGCTGGGTGGCTAACCACTCCAGATGAGGCAGCAGCTCGCTCTTGTCTTCCAGACGATCCGCCTTGTTCACCGCCAGCAGGATGGGGCATTTCACGTACTGGACCTTCTCGAGCACCATCTGGTCCTCGTCGGTCCAGCGAGTACGGTCGACGACGAATACCACGACATCGACGTCCTTCAAGGCGGTCGAAGCGCTGCGGTTCATGTAGCGATTGAGCGCCTTGTCGTTATGCTTGTGGAGACCAGGGGTGTCAACATAGACGGCCTGCACGTCGCCCTCGGTCTTGATGCCGAGCATGTTGTGGCGGGTTGTCTGCGGCTTACGCGAGGTGATCGCCAGCTTCTGCCCGAGGATATGGTTGAGCAGGGTCGACTTACCCACGTTGGGGCGGCCGACGATGGCGACGTAGCCACAACGGGTCACAGGTGCATCAGTCATGGCTGTTCTCCACACCCAGCGCCACAAGCGCGGCAGCAGCGGCCACCTGCTCGGCGATCCGCCGGCTGGCGCCATGGCCCTGAGTCTTGTCGGTCAGCAGTGCCACTTCGCACTGCACGAAAAAGGTACGGCAATGGGGCTCGCCCTGAATATCCACCACCTCGTAGCGCGGCAACTCGGCAGCCCGCGACTGGAGGAACTCCTGCAGACGGGTCTTGGGATCCTTGTTGGTATCCACCAGCGTCAGGCTGTCCAGCTCGTTGCTCAGCCAGGCAAGTACCCGCTCGCGGGCCACGTCCATGCCCGCATCCAGATAGATGGCCCCGATCAGCGCCTCGAGGGCATCCGCCAGAATAGACTCGCGACGAAATCCGCCACTCTTCAGCTCCCCCGACCCCAGGCGGAGGTACTCGCCCAGCTCGAAGCCACGAGCAAGGACGGCCAGGGTCTCACCCTTCACCAACCGCGCGCGCAGGCGGGAGAGTTGCCCTTCGCGAGCCTGAGGAAAACGCTCGTACAGCGCCTCACCTGCCACGAAGTTGAGAATGGCATCGCCAAGAAATTCCAGACGTTCGTTATTACGACCGGCGAAGCTGCGGTGGGTCAGGGCCAGGAGCATCAGATCCTGGCTCTGGAATGTATGGCCGAGCTGACGCTCTAGGCGGGAAAGGGAGTAACTCACGGCATTCGTACGCGGAATTCTTTATCGAAATTGGCCACCAAATCCAGATTCTCGATCAATGCTTCACGGCGTTCGTACTTCAGGTGAGCCCTGAACTCGTTATTCTCGATTTTGATTTCAAGAATGTCCTTCAAGTCCACGCCACGAATGCCGTTCACCTGCATCATCTTGCTGATATGGGCATAGAACTCCGGCACCGAGCGTACGTCGGCCGCCTTGTCGGTCTCCACAGACATGATGGCCTTTTCCAGTGCCCAATAGTCCATGTAGTGCGGGAACATCTTGAAACCAGTGCTGGCGAGAAAGGCGACCACGGCTAATACAGCCACCCACCCCAGCATGGAAAGACCTTTCTGCGAGCGCGCGAACTTCATGATCGACCTCTATTATCGGTATTGTCGAATGACTATATACAAGGAGGCGCCATTCGACTGAACGGCGCCTCTCATTTTCCAGTGATCAGCGGATCAAGCCAACTCTGGAGAAGTTTGGCAGATTGCGCGCTTTCGGATCCGGCCAGCTCATCCACACCGCGAAGGCCTTACCAACGATATTCTGATCGGGAACCATGCCCCAGAGCTCCTTGGGGATAGCGGCATCATTCCAATAGCGGCTGTCGTTGGAGTCGTCACGATTGTCGCCCATCATGAAATAGTGCCCTTCAGGCACTACCCATTCGTCCCCGCCGCGCACATTGCGATTCAACTGCTTGCGAATCATGTGCTCGATATCACCGAGTTTTTCCTTATAGACCAGAGTTCGCCCCAGCGACCCTGGTTCCTCTCCAAGAAACTCCTCGGCTACCGGCTGACCATTCACCAGCAGGCGCTTGTCCATGGTGTAGCTGACTCGATCACCCGGCAGACCCACTACACGCTTGATGTAGTTGATGCTCGGGTTACTGGGGTAGCGAAAGACCATAACATCACCGCGCTGTGGACTGCCCACCTCAATGATCTTGGTATCGACTACCGGCAGTCGGATGCCATAGGCGAACTTATTCACCAGAATGAAATCACCTACCTCCAAGGTGGGCTTCATCGAACCGGACGGAATCTGAAAAGGCTCCAGCAGGAACGAGCGCAGCACTAGGACGATAGCCAGCACCGGGAAGAACGATTTGCCGTACTCGACCAGTAATGGCTCCTTGTTCAGGCGCTGCAGGACCTGTGCATCCGGCTCGCCAACCTGCCCCTCATAGGCGGCAATAGCCGCACGTCGCTTCGGCGCCAGCAGCAACAGATCGATCAATGCCAGAGCACCGCATACCGCAACGGCGACTACCAAAATCAGAGGGAAGTTGAACGACATAGGTATTAGCTATCCACTTTGAGTACGGCAAGGAAGGCTTCTTGCGGGATCTCCACGCTGCCTACCTGCTTCATCCGCTTCTTACCGGCCTTCTGCTTCTCCAGCAGCTTTTTCTTACGACTGACGTCACCGCCGTAGCACTTGGCCAATACGTTCTTGCGTAGCGCCTTGACCGTGGTCCGAGCGATGATCTGGCCACCGATGGCGGCCTGAATTGCCACATCGAACATCTGCCGCGGGATCAGCTCTTTCATTTTCTCAGTCAGAACTCGCCCCTTCTGATGGGCGCGATCACGGTGCACAATGAGCGCAAGGGCATCGACCTTCTCACCGTTGATCATCACATCCAGGCGCACCAGATTGGCCGACTGGAAGCGGTCGAAGCTGTAGTCCAGCGAGGCATAGCCACGGCTCACCGACTTAAGGCGGTCGAAGAAGTCGAGCACCACCTCGTTCATCGGCAGATCATAAGAAACCTGTACCTGGCTGCTGAGGAACTGCAGGTCGCGCTGCACGCCGCGCTTCTCGATGCACAGGGTGATGACGTTACCCAGGTGTTCCTGCGGCACCAGGATGTTGGCCCGCACGATAGGCTCACGCATATCGAGAATGCCGGCCGGATCGGGCAGTTTGGACGGGTTGTCGACAGACAGCGTCTCGCCGTTCTTCATCTCGACTTCGAAGATTACCGTCGGCGCGGTGGTGATCAGATCCAGGTCGTACTCGCGCTCCAGGCGCTCCTGGATGATCTCCATGTGCAGCATGCCGAGGAAACCGATACGGAAACCGAAGCCGAGGGCATCGGAGCTCTCCGGCTCGTACTGCAGCGCGGCATCGTTCAGGGTCAGCTTCTGCAGGGCTTCACGGAAGTCCTCGAAGTCGTCGGAGCTGACCGGGAACAAACCAGCGTAGACCTGCGGCTTGATGCGTTTGAAGCCCGGCAGCACATCCACGTCCGGGGTATTGGACAAGGTCAGGGTATCGCCCACCGGAGCACCGTGGATATCCTTGATACCGGCGATCACAAAGCCCACTTCGCCAGCCTTGAGGTCGGCAGTCTCAGTGTGCTTCGGAGTGAACACACCGACGCTGTCGACTTGGTGCGTTTTGCCGGTGGACTTGACCAGGATCTTGTCGCCCTTCTTCATCCGGCCGTGCTTGACGCGCACCAGGGAGACAATACCCAGGTAATTGTCGAACCAAGAGTCGATGATCAGAGCCTGCAGCGGCGCCTCGATGTCCCCTTCCGGCGGAGGAATCACTTGAACCAGGCGTTCCAACACATCGATCACGCCCATGCCGCTCTTAGCGCTACAAGGCACTGCGTCAGTGGCATCGATGCCGATGATGTGCTCAATCTCGTCCTTGACACGCTCAGGCTCGGCCTGGGGAAGGTCCATCTTGTTCAGGACCGGCATGACCTCAAGGCCCTGCTCGATAGCGGTGTAGCAGTTGGCGACCGATTGCGCCTCTACGCCCTGCCCAGCATCCACCACAAGGATTGCACCCTCGCAGGCCGCTAAGGAGCGACTGACTTCATAGGTGAAGTCGACGTGACCAGGGGTATCGATGAAGTTCAGCTGATACGTCCTACCGTCTTGTGCAGGATAGTGCAGAGTCACACTATGCGCCTTGATGGTGATACCGCGCTCACGCTCCAAATCCATGGAGTCGAGAACCTGAGCTTCCATCTCGCGATCAGACAAGCCACCACAGATCTGGATAAAGCGGTCGGCCAGGGTCGACTTGCCATGATCAATGTGGGCGATGATGGAAAAATTGCGGATATGACTCAGGTCACTCACGGATCAACACTCGAAAAAGCCGCAGGCAGGCTGCCCGACGAAAAATAGCCGGGGAGTTTACCTGATCGACGACTAGGCCGTCACGTACGCGACGCGGGACTCAGGAACAAAAAAGGGCGGCAACGCCGCCCTTTTCCTGGATAGATATCACTCAGCCAGTTTGAAGGTGATGAAACTGGCCCGCCCCTGACGCAGTACTCGCATGGACACCGAGCGATTGACCGGCAACCCTTTAGCTACTTGAGCAAAAGACTTAGCCGAATCGATCGCTTGATTGTTCAAGTGAGTAATCACGTCGCCAGAACGCAGGCCTATCAGAGCCGCAGGGCCGCCCTGAACTTCCTTGATGACGACACCACCGCGCAGATCGAATGCTTTTTTCTGCTCGGCAGTCAGCTCGACCACCGAAACACCAAGACGATTGCTGCTGCGCTCAGCACCGGACTGCCCTACCAACGGCATCTCAGCACCGTCCTCCGGTAGCGCACCGATGCTCAGCTTGATGGTTTTACGCTCACCTTCGCGAACAACTTCCAATTCGGCCTGAGCATTCGGTTTCAAGGCACCGACCAAATGTGGCAAGTCGGCAGACATGACGATAGGTTGGCCATTCAGATTCAGAATCACATCGCCCACCTGCAAGCCACCTTTTGCCGCTGGGCCATCCTCCAGCACCTGAGCGACCAGCGCCCCAGCCGGCTTATCCAAGCCAAACGACTCAGCCAAATCCTTGTTCACTTCTTGGATAACCACACCCAGCCAGCCGCGACTCACCTTGCCTTCAGATTTCAGTTGGCTGGCAACATCCATAGCCACATCAATGGGAATGGCAAAGGAGAGCCCCATAAATCCGCCGGAGCGGGTGAAAATCTGCGAGTTGATCCCTACCACCTCGCCGTCCAGATTGAACAGCGGGCCACCAGAGTTACCTGGGTTGATTGCCACATCGGTTTGAATGAATGGCACATAACTCTCATTGGGAAGACTGCGCCCTTTAGCAGAGACAATACCGGCAGTCACCGAGTGATCGAAACCGAAAGGAGAGCCGATAGCCAGCACCCACTCACCCACTTTAAGAGCCTGCGACTTGCCCAGCTTGACAGTCGGCAGCCCCTTTCCCTCTACCTTGAGCAACGCCACATCGGTACGTGGGTCAGCACCTATCAACTTGGCCTCAAGCTCGCTTCGGTCGGAAAGGCGAACAATGATCTCGTCCGCATTTGCGACTACATGATTGTTCGTCAGCACGTACCCATCATCAGAGATGATGAAGCCTGAGCCAAGCGACTGAGCCTCGCGCTGCCTGCCACCCTGCCCCCGCGGCAACTGGGGAACGTTGCGCTCGAAGAACTCGCGAAACATGGGAGGCAACCCCTCCAGATCAGGCACCTGCCCCTGGACAGCCACATCACGCTGCGGCAAGTTCTGTCGGGTGCTGATATTCACCACCGCCGGGGAGGCCTCTTCGACCAGCTCGGTAAACTCTGGCAGCTCAGCACGGGCTAGAGACATCTGCCCCAAAAATAGCAAGGCAAAGACACTGGACAGCGAGTACTTCAGACTAAGCATCAACTTCAGCTCCATCCACATAGAAAACAAAGGAAATTACAGGGTCATAGGCAAACGTGCGCAGATATGAAGCAACTGCCCCAGACCGGTAACAACCGCAGATAGTCGGCCATGAAGCATTGAACATTATCGGGATGAACTCTCAATAGCAGTTGCCGATTGCATCGATAACGCAACGCGCTCCGCGGTACCTAATGGAATCTCCCCAACGACGGTGACCATCATGTCGCCACCGACTGTGCTCATACGCCGAGACACGACCGCTGTAGGGCCCAGTTGGGTACGGGCATCTTCTACGCTCGCGCTTTGTAGAGGCTCGAGAAAAATCGTGAACCGAGCCAACCCATCGCCATACATCAGGCAGGCTACCGGGTCGGAGGAGACTGGGCTGCTGCAATGCAATGCCTGAGTCAAGTCAAAGCCAGGCGGCACCCAACCAGCCTTCCATGACTGAGGTAACTCAGTGACCGCCACCATGCTGACTGGCCTGCAAGCATCGCCAGGCTTCAGCATGTCGCCAGATATCTCATCGGCCAAATTCAAACTGACAAACTGAAACCGCTCCAGAAGCTGTCCCTTCTCACTGATCAACAGCGACTTGAGAGGCAGCGCAGTCTCATCGTCCAAATGTAGCTCGAAGGCATAACGATGCTGATCCTTAGGGATCAGTGCCAGTACAGTGGCGGAGCGGCCAGCAACACGGGAACTGCCCAACACCCGCAAATCATAACGCTGCTCCAATTCGGCAACATTCAACTTACGCGCCGGCCACTGGGCATCTACCACTTGCTCGCCAAGCGCGCCGCTCATGCATTGCGGTTTGCCATCTATTCGAAGCGTTTCCTGAGCTGGGCCATCAAGCTGCAACAGGCGTTCGGCAACACCAGCTTTCCCTCCACTGTGCCAAATTCCGTGGGTAGAAAAGCTACCATTGCGCTCGTAGATGAAGGTACCGATAAAGCTCTGTCGATCAGCCTGAGCCAATCGCTGCAACCAACTCTCGGCGGCATGTACTGGCAACGCCAGACAGCCACCGAGCACTGCTATAAGAGGGATGACGCGCATGTACTCTCTCAGCGATTTTCCAGACTGGCAGCCCGCGCATAGGGCAGCGCGGTGTCGGCACCTGTAGTCGCCTGCTGGGCGTGCTGACGCAGATAGGCGGGAAGACGCTGCTCATACCAACTCGAGCCGGTTTGTTGATCAGCCCATGGCTGCAGAGGAGAAGCGCCCTCGGTATAACCCGCCAGAACAGCCGGCCCCTGCACCTGCGGCAGGGTCAAGCCAGGCTGAGAAGCCTGCTGCTGCGCCAATTGCGCGCCAGCAATCTCGTCCTGATTGTAAAAGCGCACACCCGCGAGTACCGCCAAGGTTACAGAAGCAGCAACCGCCACACGCCCAACCATTCGCCATGGACCTCGGGAGGCAGCAGTAGGCATCGTCTCCTCGGCTAGCGCAGCGGATACTGCGGCAGCGATGTCCAAACGCGGCTCCAGCAGCTCCTTATGCATCACCGCACGAGCTATCTGATAGCGCGACCAGGTGCCACGCAGCTCAGCATCGTCACCAGCCGCCGCCAGTACTCGACGCAACTCAAGTTCGTCCGCTTCGTTATCCATCACCGCGGACAGCGATTCCTGCAGGGCTTCACGACTCATGGTGTTTCCTCTCTTGGCTGTCGCCGCTGTCTCACAATCATGCTTCTTGCAGCAAAGGCTGCAGGGCTTTATCGATAGCTTCACGGGCCCGAAATATCCGCGAGCGCACCGTACCTACCGGACACTGCATGACGCTAGCAATGTCCTCGTAACTCAAGCCGTCGAACTCACGCAGGGTCAGAGCCGTGCGCAGATCTTCGGGTAGCTGCTGGATAGTTCGATGCACGGTAGCCTCGATCTCGTCACGCAGCATGGAGCGCTCAGGTGACTCGATATCCTTGAGCGCATGATCTCCATCGTAGAACTCCGCATCCTCTGCGCTTACATCGCTATCCGGCGGACGGCGCCCGCGGGATACCAAGTAGTTTTTCGCCGTATTGATGGCAATACGGTACAGCCATGTATAAAAGGCACTGTCACCGCGAAAATTCCCGAGCGCACGATAGGCCTTGATGAAAGCCTCTTGAGCGACATCCTGCGCCTCGTGGCTATCGTGAACGAAGCGCACCACCAAGCCCAAAATCTTGTGCTGGTACTTGAGCACCAGCAAATCAAAGGCCCGCTTGTCGCCGCGCTGCACCCGCTCGACCAACTGCTGATCGTCTTCCTGGGCTAGCATGAATACTCCTCGTCCGTTCCGGAGGAGATCCGCACCAGCCAGTCTTTCCGTCTGCCAAGATAGACTCGGGCGTTGCGCAAAAGTTCTCCCCTCCGAAGAAGCTTTGCTCGGCGCTCAATACACCTTGCAAAGCGTTACAGCATCGTCGATTCGACTACTGCATGAATAATCTGGCCGATCTGGCCGCCGCTCCATTACGACAGGCACTTTCGGTATCTGTCCTTGGAACTTGAACGACTAAGAAAAGTTCCAGAGCTCTCTTCTGCGTCATAAGCCCGGCTATTGTGCCGCTCACCCCCTCTATATACTAGGCAGCGCCACTTCGGTCCCTGTGGAATCAGCAGTAGATGAGCCGACACTATCAACACGACGTCCTGGTCATCGGCAGCGGAGCTGCCGGCCTTACCCTGGCACTGACTCTACCCGCGCATCTCAGAGTTGCCGTGTTGAGCAAAGGCGATCTGGCCAACGGATCGACCTACTGGGCCCAAGGTGGCGTAGCGGCGGTACTGGACAATGCCGACACCGTAGAGTCCCACGTCGCCGACACCCTCAATTCCGGCGGAGGCCTGTGTCGTGAGGACGCTGTGCGTTTCACCGTAGAACACAGCCGCGAGGCCATCCAGTGGCTGATCGAGCAAGGCGTGCCCTTCACTCGCGACGAGAAGCAGGACCGCGAGGACGGCGGCTTCGAGTTTCACCTGACCCGCGAGGGCGGCCACAGCCACCGGCGCATCATCCATGCCGCCGACGCCACCGGCGCGGCCATCTTCAACACCCTGCTTCAACAGACCCGCCAGCGCGCCAACATCGAACTGCAGGAACAGCGCGTGGCGGTCGACCTGATCACCGAGCGCAAGCTCGGTCTGCCTGGCCAGCGCTGCGTCGGCGCCTACGTGCTCAACCGCACCAGTGGCGAAGTCGACACCTACCATGCGCGCTTCGTGATCCTTGCCACCGGCGGCGCGGCCAAGGTCTACCTCTATACCAGCAACCCGGACGGGGCCAGCGGCGACGGCATCGCCATGGCCTGGCGCGCCGGCTGCCGGGTTGGCAATCTGGAATTCAACCAGTTTCACCCGACCTGCCTGTACCACCCGCAAGCCAAGAGTTTCCTGGTCACCGAGGCCCTGCGCGGCGAAGGCGCCCACCTCAAGCTGCCCAACGGCGAGCGCTTCATGGAACGCTTCGACGAGCGCGCCGAACTGGCCCCGCGCGATATCGTCGCCCGAGCCATCGACCACGAGATGAAGCGCCTGGGTATCGACTGCGTGTACCTGGACATCAGCCACAAGCCGGCCGAATTCGTGAAGGCGCACTTCCCCACCGTGTATGAACGCTGCCTGACGTTCGGCATCGATATCACCCGTCAGCCCATCCCGGTGGTGCCGGCGGCGCACTATACCTGCGGTGGCGTGCTGGTCGACCAGCATGGCCATACCGACGTGCCCGGCCTGTATGCCATCGGCGAGACCAGCTTCACCGGCCTGCACGGCGCCAACCGCATGGCCAGCAACTCGCTGCTGGAGTGCTTCGTCTATGCCCGCTCGGCGGTCGAGGACATCGTCGCACAGCTCGACCAGGTGCCGATGCCCCAGGCACTACCAGCCTGGGACGCCAGCCAGGTGACCGACTCGGACGAGGACGTGATCATCGCGCACAACTGGGACGAGCTGCGGCGGTTCATGTGGGACTACGTCGGCATCGTGCGCACCAACAAGCGCCTGCAGCGCGCCCAGCACCGGGTGCGCCTGCTGCTCGACGAGATCGACGAGTTCTACAGCAACTACAAGGTCAGTCGCGACCTGATCGAGCTGCGCAACCTGGCCCAGGTCGCCGAGCTGATGATCGAGTCGGCCATGCTGCGTCGCGAGAGCCGCGGCCTGCACTACACCCTGGACTATCCGGACATGCTGCCGGAGGCCCGGGACACTATTCTGGCGCCGCCCACCTACGTCGGCTGAACTTCAGGCGTACGCGCAGACGCCGATGCGCCTCACGTGGCAATGCATCACGCGCGATACATAAACCTCGCACCCGCCGTTCGCCCACCAGGCGAAAGCGAAGCACCACCGCCACGGACAGCGCCAGGCTGTCCGGCCGCAGCTGCACCGGCTGCCAGCCATCACGGCTATTGAACAGCTGCCAGCCACTCTCGTTGCGGCGCAATCCGGTGAAGGCGGACGAATGCCGCAGCAGGATCTGTCGCGGCAGCACCCAGCCGGCATGGGACAAACAGGCGAGCACTCCGAGCAGAGCTACCCAGAGAGGAAGCTCGACAGCAAACAGAGTGATCAGCGCTAGAGCCAGCTCCAACAAGTAGACTGCCAGCAGCAGACGCGAAGCCTGCCAGTGGCATTCGAAATAATTACTTGGGTTGGACACGGTCCAGAATCATGCGAACCATGCGTCGCAGATCGGAATCATCTGGCTCACCGCGCTGCATGAACCAGCCAAACATGTCCTGGTCCTCGCACTCCAGCAGCTTGCGATAGCGAGCCTGATCCTCGGCATCCAGGCTGGGGTACACCTCCTTGACGAAGGGCACCAGCAGCACGTCCAGTTCCAGCATGCCACGACGGCTATGCCAGAAGAGTCGATTCAGTTCGGTCGCGTCGGCCATGCAGCGGCTCCTGTACTAAAGGCGCGCAGTATAACGGCGCGGCGCTCACTCGGCACCCGCTGACAAGGCGTCGGGGGGCCTCTATGATGACGCCCTGACTTTTCCAATCAGCGAACGCCCATGGCCAACTCCGCCTTCTTTACACTATTGAGCCACGAGGCTCTGCTCGCCGTGCGCGGGCCGGATGCTGCCAAGTTCCTCCAGGGCCAGCTCACCTGCAACCTCAATTACCTCAACGAGCAGACTTCCAGCTTGGGCGCGCGTTGCACACCCAAGGGCCGGATGATCTCCAGCTTCCGCATTCTGCAGGACGGCGATGGTTACCTGCTGGCGCTGGCCAGCGAACTATTCGAGGTACAGCTGACCGACCTGAAGAAATACGCGGTGTTCTCCAAGTCGACACTCACCGATGAATCCACCAAATGGGTGCGCTTCGGTTTGTCTGGCGGAGACGGCGCCCTGCTCACCCTCGGTCTGGACCTGCCGCTGCAGGCAGACACTGTAACCCGTACCAACGGCCTGATCGCTATTCGCCTGCCCGGCGGCCGCGCCGAGCTGTGGGCACCCGCCGAACAGCATGAAAGCCTGCATGGCCGCCTGGCCGCGCAGCTGCATGAGGCGCCACTCAATGACTGGCTGCTCGGCCAGGTGCGCGCCGGCATCGGCCAGGTATTCGGCGCTACCCGCGAGCAATTCATCCCGCAGATGATCAACCTGCAGGCCGTCGGCGGCGTCAGTTTCAAGAAGGGCTGCTACACCGGCCAGGAAATCGTTGCCCGCATGCAGTACCTCGGCAAGCTCAAACGCCGGCTGAAACGCCTGAGCCTGCCCCAGAGCGAGTCGCCGACCGTGGGCAGCGAGCTGTTCTCGCCGGTACATAGCTCCAGCGTCGGCGAAGTGGTGCTGGCAGCCACCGTCGATGGCAGCACGGAGCTGCTGGCGGTGCTGCAGGAGGACGCAGTGGCCGATGGCCGTATCCATCTCGGCAGTGTCGAGGGCCCTCTGCTAACTCTCCTGGAGTTGCCCTATCAATTGGATGCAGATCGCGAAATCCAGCACTAGCAAAAAAAGCTAATGCATGCCCCCGGGAAAACGCGGTACAACCCGGACATTACTGAACGAAGCCGCATCCCAAACGATTGATGCGGTCATGCGACCCGAGACCCCAGATGAGCAAGCTTGCCGAGAAAGTCCAAGAGGAACTGATCCACGCCATCGAGAATGATGAGCTGGTACTGCCTACTCTGCCCGAGGTGGCACTCAAGGTGCGTGAGGCGGTGGAAGATCCGAACATCAGTATCCCCGCGCTGAGCAAGGTAATCGGAAACGATGCGGCACTGGCCGCACGCATCATCAAGGTGGTCAACAGCCCATTGCTGCGCACCAGCAAGGAGATCACCGATCTACAGATGGCCGTAAGTCGCCTCGGTATCAATTACACATGCAACTTGGCCACCGGCTTGGCCATGGAGCAGATGTTCCAGGCCACCAGCGATGTGGTAGATCGCAAGATGCGCGAAGTATGGAACAAAAGCACCGAAATCGCCGGCATCTGCCACGTACTGTGCCGGCACTACACCCGACTGATGCCTGACCAGGCGACTCTCGCAGGTCTTATCCACCAGATTGGGGTTCTGCCGATTCTCACCTACGCAGAAGAGCACAATGCGCTACTGGCCGACTCCATCAGCCTCAACCACGTGATCGAGAAGATTCACCCGATCATTGGCGACAGGATTCTGCGTGCCTGGGAGTTTCCCGAGCCCATCGCCATGGTGCCGGGCCAGTATCTAGACTTCACTCGCAACTCGGCAAAGGCCGACTATGTCGATATCGTTCAGGTGGCCACACTGCAGAGCTACCTAGGCAGCGAGCACCCCTATACGCAACTGGACTGGGGCACTATTCCCGCCTTCGCCAAACTCGGCCTCGACCCCAACGTCGATATGCAGGCCGACGATGACCTCTCGGCAGCCATGGAAGCTGCGTCAAGCATGCTGAAATAAGGCTGCGACAAGCAGCGCATAACCCGACTAGACTGCAGGCGAGCTCAGTGGCGAAATGCCATTGAGCGGCGATCAAGCCGTACGCCACGGGGATCGAAGGAACCCGCCCCGTGCAGTTCAGGATGGGAATGCACCATGCGACTGCTCTCTCTGCTGTTTATCCTGCTGGTTTCATCTGCCTCTATCGCCGACGAACTCCGCCTGACCAACGGGGAATGGCCGCCTTATCTTGGTGAAAACCTCCCCTTCCATGGAGTGGCCTCACGCATAGTCGAGGAGGCATTCGCCCAGGAGGGCGTCCAGGTGAAGTGGGAGTTTCATCCCTGGGCAAGAGCGCTGCATAACGCGGAGCGAGGTACGAGCGACGGCAGTGCCGTGTGGCTCCGCAGCCCAGGTCGCGAGGAAGCCTTTTTCATCAGCGACCCGGTGGTTGAGAGTGGCTACTACTTCTTCCATCGCAAGGATCTGCCCGTCGAATGGGGCGAGGTCGGCGATCTCCAAGGGCTGCGGGTAGGCGGAGCCATCGACTACGACTATGGCGAAGCCTTCAGCAGTGCCGAGCAAGATGGCGTGCTTCGCGTCCGACGCCTCAGCACCGAGGAGCAGGGTTTGCGGATGTTGTTGGCCGGAAGGCTGGACGTATTTCCGATGGACAAGATCGTCGCCTTCGATCTTCTGCACAACCGCTTCACTCGCGATGAACGCGCCCAACTCAGCTTCCACCCGCACCCCCTGCGCACCGACAGCCTGCACCTGATGCTGTCGAAAAGGATCGTAGGCAACGAAGAGAAACTGCAGAGTTTCAACCGTGGGCTCCGACAACTTCGGGACAGCGGCAGAGTCGCGCAATACCTGCTGGAAATTCAGCAGCCATTGAGCCTGACCCAATAGAGACCACCTGGCCCTCTCGGCCATCCGCACCGCACACAGGCACGCCAATCAGCCCATGCACGAGGATGGCGCACCCACCCCGTTCTTCTCGCAATACCTGCGCACTCCGTGCGCGTCCTCGGCAATCTGGCACGATGTTCGCTTCAACCGTGCCGAATGTGGCGCATGGCACCACTTGCAATGGCCGACTAGGGTTCCGGCTCGTCTCACACGACGAGCGACTGGTCCGAGAGTGGGCGACCTCGACAGGGGTTACACGGCGGGACAAAAGCCCGGGAGAAGTACAAGGCATGGCCGCCAGCCACTTCCCGTCCACTGTCCCGAGGTCTCCATGCTCAACCGCCTGTTGTGCTCTTCCCTGCTCGCTCTGCTGCTCGTACAGCCTGCCCACGCCGCCCCCGAGAAACGCCCGTTCAAGGTATGCTGGTCGATCTACGCCGGCTGGATGCTGTGGGGCTACATCGCCGAAGAAGGCATCATCGACAAATGGGCGAAGAAGTACGGTGTCGAGATCCAGGTCGAGCAGGTGCCGGACTATGTCGCCTCCATCGAGCAATACACCGCCAACCAGTACGACGCCTGCTCCATGACCAACATGGACGCCCTGACCATTCCCGCTGCCGCAGGCGTGGATTCCACCGCGCTCATCGTCGGAGACTTCTCCGCCGGTGCCGACGGCATTCTGGTACGCGGCGGCAGCAAGGACCTGAAAGACCTCAAGGGCAAGACCATCCTGCTGGTGGAGAACTCGGTGTCCCACTACCTGCTCAGCCGCGCTCTGGAATGGGCACATCTGCAGCCTTCGGACGTAACGATCGAGAACGTCTCTGACAAGGACCTGGCTCAGATCTGGCGCAGTGGCAAGGGTGATGCCGTGGTGACCTGGAACCCTATCCTCTCCGATCTGCGTCAGGACGGCGACAGCGTGCAGGTGTTCAGCTCGCACCATGTACCCGGCGAGATCCTCGACCTGCTGGTGATCAACAGCCAGACCCTGACCCAACACCCCGAACTGGGCCGCGCCCTGACCGGCGCCTGGTTCGAGGGCATGCGTCTGATGGGCCTGCCAACCCCAGCTGGCGCAGCCGCACGCGCCAAGATGGCCAGCGCAGCGGACACCACGCCCGCTGACTTCGACGAACAGTTGCGCACCATCCGTTCCTTCTACGCTCCGCGTTCGGCAGCTGCCTTCGCCCGTGGCGAGAAGATGCCGGACCTGATGCAGCGCGTGGCCAACTTCGCCGACGCCCAGCAACTGCTCGGCGAAGGAAAAGGCCTGCAACGCCTGGGTATCGCCTTCAGCGATAACCGCGTACTGGGCAACCCCTCGCAGATCATGCTGCGCTTCAATCCGACCTATATGCAGCTGGCCGCCGACAACCAGCTCTAGAACCGGTCTCGAATCTCTTGATCGTCGGCCATGCTGCGTTGAAATTGGGTTCGGGCTGCTCATTTACACCTCGTAAACTCCGCGCCCTCACCCAATTTCGCCTTGCCTGGCTCTAGCTCAAGAGACTCGAAACAGGCTCTAAGCACCAACAGCGAACACCGCGCACCGCTTTCGTGCGCGATGTTCGCCAGTTGGCTACCGACAGCAAGCGCTGCCCCAGCAAATCCGGGGCAATCGGCAGCTGGCACGATGTTCGCTACAGCCCAACCATGCAGAAGCACCCCGCCAGGGGCGCGGCACTACAACTTGCAATGGCCGACTAGGGTTCCGGCCCGTCCACCACGACGGGCGGCTGGTCCGAGAGTTGGCGACCTCGACAGGGGTTACACGGCGGGACAAAAGCCCGGGAGAACGCGCACAGGCCAGTGCCGCGCCGCTCCTGCCCGCATCCCTAGAACTGGAGGTCTACCCATGCGCAAGTCCCTGCTGTCCTCGCTGATTGCCGCCGGCCTCGCTGCCGCCCTGAGCATCCCCGCTCATGCCGAGAAGAAAGACCAATTCAACGTCTGCTGGACCATCTACGCCGGCTGGATGCCATGGGAATACGGCGCCGCACAGGGCATCGTCGACAAGTGGGCGAAGAAGTACGACATCGCCATCGAAGTGACCCAGCTCAACGACTACGTCGAGTCGATCAACCAGTACACCGCCGGCCAGTTCGACGGCTGCACCATGACCAACATGGACGCCCTGACCATTCCCGCAGCCGGTGGCGTGGACAGCACCGCGCTGGTGATCGGCGACTTCTCCAACGGCAACGACGGCATCGTGCTCAAGGGCGAGAAGAAAACCCTGGGCGACCTCAAGGGCCTGGACGTCAACCTGGTCGAACTCTCCGTCTCCCACTACCTGCTCGCCCGCGGCCTGGAAAAGGCTGACCTGAGCGAGAAGGACCTGAAAGTGGTGAACACCTCCGACGCCGACATGGTCGCCGCCTTCGCCACCAGCGACGTGAAAGCCGTGGCCACCTGGAACCCGCTACTGGCCGAAATCGAAGCCACCCCGGGCGTGACCAAGGTGTTCGACTCCAGCCAGATCCCCGGCGAGATCATCGACCTGATGGTGGTCAACAGCGAGACCCTGAAGGACAACCCTGCCCTGGGCAAAGCCCTGACCGGTGCCTGGTACGAAATCATGGCGACCATGAGTGCCGATACTGCCGAAGGCAAGGCGGCCCGCGAGCACATGGCCAAGGCCTCCGGCACCGACCTGGCCGGCTACGAGGCGCAACTGGCGGCGACCAAGATGTTCTATTCGGCCAAGGACGCCGTGGCCTTCGCCAACAGCCCGAAACTGCCGGCGACCATGAGCAAGGTGGCCAGCTTCTCCTTCGACCACGGCCTGCTCGGCGAGGGTGCGCAAAACGCCGACGCCATCGGCATGAGCTTCGCCCGCAACGTGGTCACCGGCGACAAGAGCAACGTCAAGCTGCGCTTCGACCCGTCGTTCATGCAGCTGGCGGCCGACGGCAAGCTTTGAAGCCCTGGCCCCCTCTCCCTCCGGGAGAGGGGAATGGGGAATGTGAACGTCCGAGGAACACCATGCGCCTGATCAACCGACATCCGGACCGCGGCGGCCGCCTGCTGCTGATCCTGCTGCCGTTCGCCCTGCTGCTGTTCGCCTACTTCGTGGGCTCGGCGGCGCGGCTGACGGAGAACCCCAACGACAAGCTGTTGCCCAGCGCCAGTCAGATGGTCAGCGCAATCGACCGCCTGGCCTTCACCGAGGACAAGCGCAGCGGCAACTACCTGTTCTGGGAAGACAGCGCGGCCAGCCTCAAGCGCCTCGGTATGGGCATCGGCATCGCCGCCCTGGTCGGCCTGTGCCTGGGCATCGCGGCGGGCATCCTGCCGCTGTTCCGCGCGCCGCTGTCGCCGCTGCTGACCGTGCTGTCGATGGTGCCGCCGCTGGCGATCCTGCCGATCCTGTTCATCGTTTTCGGCCTCGGTGAACTGTCCAAGGTGATGCTGATCGTGATCGGCATCACTCCGGTACTGGCCCGCGATCTGGAACAGCGTGCCCGCGAGATTCCCACCGAGATCCTGATCAAAGCGCAGACCCTCGGCGCCAGCACCTGGACCCTGATCCTCCGTGTGGTGCTGCCGCAACTGCTGCCGCGCCTGCTGATCGCCCTGCGCCTGGTGCTCGGCTCGGCCTGGCTGTTCCTTATCGCTGCCGAAGCCATCGCCTCTACCGACGGCCTTGGCTACCGCATCTTCCTCGTGCGTCGCTACATGGCGATGGACGTGATCCTGCCGTACGTGGTGTGGATCACCCTGCTCGCCTGGCTGATGGACCTGGGCCTGCGCCAGCTCACCCGCCTGTGCTTCCCCTGGTATGAAGGAGCGAAAGCATGAGCGCCTTTATCGAGGTCAAGAATGTGTGGCAGGAGTACGGCGACCAAGTGGTACTGGAGCGCCTGAATCTGTCGATCAACGAAGGCGAGTTCTGTACCCTGGTTGGCGCTTCCGGCTGTGGCAAGTCGACCTTTCTGCGCCTGCTGCTGGGCCAGGAGCGCGCCAGCCGTGGCGAGATCCTGCTCGGCGGCCAACCGCTGGCCGGTGAGCCGGATAGCAGCCGTGGCGTGGTGTTCCAGCGTTACTCGGTGTTCCCGCACCTCTCCGTACTGGATAACGTCGCCATCGGCCTGGAACTGCCGCGCTCACCGTTGCTCGGCCGCCTGTTCGGCGCGGCCAAGCGCGACGCCCGTGCCCAGGCCGAAGTGATCCTGCGCAAAGTCGGCCTCGGCCATGCCCTCGACAAATACCCTAGCCAGCTCTCCGGCGGCATGCAGCAGCGCCTGGCCATCGCCCAGGCGCTGATCATGAAGCCGCGCGTGCTGCTGCTCGACGAACCCTTCGGCGCCCTCGACCCGGGCATCCGCAAGGACATGCACGCCCTGCTGCTGGAGCTGTGGCACGAGACCAAGCTGACCGTATTCATGGTCACCCATGACCTGAGCGAAGGCTTCAGCCTCGGCACCCGCCTGCTGGTGTTCGACAAGACCCGCATCGACCCCCACGCACCGAACGCCTTCGGCGCGCGCATCACCTACGACATCCCCCTGAACAGCGACCGCCGCGCCACCCGCGCCGCCGTCAACGCCTTGCCGGCGCACGTCACCGGCAACCCGCAACCGGCCCTGTAAGGAATAGCCATGACTGCATCCCTGACCCTGCGCCCCAGCCTGTACGAAGAACTCGTACCCGGCGGCGGCCACACCTCCTTCGTCCTCAAGCGCGGCCAGCTGCTGCGCATTACCGACCTCGAAGGCAGCGCCAACGTCAGCCTGCTGCTGCTTTCCGCCGCCGAGAAAAGCGAGCGCCTGAACCTGCCGGACACCCTCAAGTGCCAGCACACCGCCAAGCTCACCGCCGGCCACTGCCTGTACTCGGATATGGGCAGAGTCCTGGCGGCGATCACCGCCGACACCTGCGGCTGGCATGACAGCTTCGGCGGCGTGCTCAACGCCGAGGAAGTCAGCGAGAAATACGGCGCCGGTCGCTACCAGGAACTGCGCAATGGCTACTTCCGCAACGGCGTGGACAACCTGCTGGTGGAAATGGGCAAGTGGAACCTGAACATCCAGGACCTGCTGATGGCGCTCAACCTGTTCAGCAAGGTCAGCGTCGATGGCGACGGCCGCTTCCACTTCGAGCCGGGCAACTCCCAGGCTGGCGACTACATCGAGCTGTACGCGCCGATGGACACCCTGGTGGTACTCACCGCCCTGCAGCACCCGCTGGACCCCAACCCGCAATACGCGCCCAAGCCGGTGCAACTGAGCTGGAGCCGCGTCGAGAGCGATGGCATCAGCGTGCTCTGCCGCACCTCGCGCCCGGAAAACGGCCGCGGCTTCCACAACACCGAACGCCTGTATATCTGAGGACGCCGAGATGAGCCTTACCGCCAGCGACAAGCACGCCGCCACCGCCGTCTACCGCCACGAGATCCCGGCCGGCGAGCCGTTCCTCTGCGAAGTCAAAGCCGGGCAGACCGTGCGCCTGCTCGACCTCGAAGGCAACCAGGCGGTCGACACGCTGTTCTTCAGCGCGAAGAACCCGCGCGAGCGCTACGACCCGCAACGCACCCTGCGCAAGCAGAACAGCGTGTACCTCACCACCGGCACCGTCCTCTACTCCAACCTGGGCAATCCGCTGCTGACCATCAGCGCCGACACCTGCGGCCGCCACGACACCCTCGGCGGCGCCTGCGCCCAGGAGAGCAACACGGTCAGATACGCCCTCGACAAGCGCTACATGCACAGCTGCCGCGACAACTTCCTGCGCGCCAGCCTGCACGACGGCCGCCTGGAGAAGCGCGACATCGGCGCCAACATCAACTTCTTTATGAACGTTCCCGTCACCCCGGAAGGCGGCCTGACCTTCGAGGATGGCATCTCCGCGCCGGGCAAATACGTCGAACTGGTCGCGCATATGGACGTCATCGTGCTGATCTCCAACTGCCCGCAACTGAACAACCCGTGCAACGGCTGGAACCCGACCCCCGCCGAGGTGCTGGTATGGGACTGAAGCGGTTTATTCCGGACTCCGTCCGGAGCGCCGGGGGCCCTGCCAACCTGCGCCTGTGGCTGTACCAACTGTGCCAGAGCCGCTCAGGCCAGTGCCTGGAGCAGAAGCCCACGCCCACCGAGAAACCCTAGGCACCAGCCCGCTGGTAGCCACACCGATTTCCCACCCCGGACGACCGTGGTGCAGACCGAATAGCGGCGGGACGGCCCGCCAACCCTTTCGAGGGCAAGCAGATGTTCGACAAACTCCTGATCGCCAACCGTGGCGCCATCGCCTGCCGCATCCTGCGCACCCTGCGTCAGCTCGATGTGCAGGGCGTGGCCGTGTACTCCGAGGCCGACGCCGCCAGCCTGCATATCCAGCAGGCCGATGAGGCCTTCAGCCTCGGCGAAGGCCCAGCCGCCGGCACCTACCTGGTGGTCGACAAGATCCTCGCCGTGGCCAAGCAGACTGGTGCTAAAGCGATTCACCCCGGCTACGGCTTCCTCTCCGAGAACGCCGCCTTCGCCGAAGCCTGCGAAGCGGCCGGCATCGCCTTTGTCGGCCCGACGCCGGAGCAGCTGCGCGTATTCGGCCTCAAGCACACCGCCAGGGCACTCGCGAAACAGCACGGCGTGCCGATGCTCGAAGGCACCGAGTTGCTGGAAAACCTCGACGCCGCGCTCAAGGCCGGTGAGGAAGTCGGCTATCCGGTTATGCTGAAAAGCACCGCCGGTGGTGGCGGCATCGGCATGCGCGTGTGCCGCAGCGCCGAGGAACTCAGCGATGCCTTCGAAGCGGTCAAGCGCCTGGGGCAGAACAACTTCAGCGACAGCGGCGTCTTCATCGAGAAATACATCCAGCGCGCCCGCCATCTGGAAGTGCAGGTATTTGGCGATGGCACCGGCGAAGTGCTGGCCCTCGGCGTGCGCGACTGCTCGGTGCAGCGGCGCAACCAGAAGGTGCTGGAAGAAACCCCGGCACCCAACCTGCCGGCCGGCATGGCCGAGGAGCTGTGCGCGGCGGCAATCAAGCTGGCCAAGGCGGTCAGCTACCGCAGCGCTGGCACCGTGGAGTTCGTCTACGACAGCGATGCCGAGCGCTTCTACTTCCTCGAAGTGAACACCCGCCTGCAGGTCGAGCATGGCGTTACCGAACAGGTGTGGGGCGTCGACCTGGTGCGCTGGATGATTGAGTTGGCTGCTGGCGACCTGGCCCCGCTCAGCGAGCTGAGCAAAGGCCTGAAAGCCAGCGGCCACGCCATCCAGGCACGCCTGTACGCCGAAGACCCGGGCCGCGACTTCCAGCCGAGCCCCGGCCTGCTGACTGCCGTGCAATTCCCGGCAGCCGATGGCAAGAGCCTGCGCATCGACACCTGGGTCGAGGCCGGTTGCGAGATTCCGCCCTACTTCGACCCGATGATCGCCAAGCTCATCACCTGGCAGCCGACCCGTGAGGAAGCCAGCGCCGCGCTGAACCAGGCCCTGGCCGATACCCTGCTGTACGGCGTGGAAACCAACAGCCAGTACCTGCGCCAGATCCTGGTCGATGCGCCGTTTGCCAGCGGCTCGCCGTGGACCCGCTGCCTGGAAGGCCTGACCTACCAGGCGCATACCTTCGAGGTACTGTCCGCCGGCACCCAGACCACTGTGCAGGACTTCCCCGGCCGCCTCGGCTATTGGGCCGTCGGCGTGCCACCGTCCGGGCCGATGGACGACCGCGCCCTGCGCCTGGGCAACCGCCTGCTGGGTAACGCCGAAGGCGCCGCCAGCCTGGAAATCACCATGAGCGGCCCGCTGCTGCGCTTCAACACCGATGCGGTGGTAGCAGTGACCGGTGCGGAAATCCCCGTCACCCTGGACGGCGTGGTTCAGCCGCTGAACACCGCCCTGCTGATCAAGGCCGGCAGCACCCTGAGCCTCGGCACCATCGCCGGCTCCGGCGCGCGCTCGTACCTGTGCCTGCGCGGCGGCCTGCAAGTACCGGAATACCTGGGCTCGAAAAGCACCTTCACCCTCGGCCAGTTCGGCGGCCACGGCGGCCGCGCCCTGCGTGCAGGCGACGTGCTGCATATTCCGGCATTGAGCGATGCGGGCAACGGCGCGCAGCTGCCCGCCGCGCTGTGCACCGCCCTGCCCGCCATCCGTGAAATCCGCGTGATCTACGGCCCGCATGGCGCGCCGGAATACTTCACCCCGGCCTATATCGACACCTTCCTCGCCACCGACTGGGAAGTGCACTTCAACTCCAGCCGCACCGGCGTGCGCCTGATCGGCCCGAAACCGGAGTGGGTGCGCGACAGTGGCGGCGAAGCCGGCCTGCACCCATCGAACATCCACGACAACCCCTACGCCATCGGCGCGGTGGACTTCACCGGCGACATGCCGGTGATCCTCGGCCCGGACGGCCCGAGCCTGGGCGGCTTCGTCTGCCCGGTGACCATCATCGAGGCCGACCTGTGGCAGCTCGGCCAGCTCAAGGCCGGCGACAAGCTGCGCTTCGTGCCGGTGAATATCGACACCGCGCGCCAGTTGGCCAAGGCGCGCAAGGCCGAAGTCGCCGGGCTGGAAGCAGTGGCGGTGAACTGGAAGCCGATCCCGCTGGAGCCGCCGGTAATCCTCGACATCGGCAGCCAGGACAAGCGCCTGGTCGCCCGCCTCTCCGGTGACACTCACCTGCTGCTGGAAATCGGCCAGGCCGAGCTGGACCTGGTGCTGCGCTTTCGCGGCCACGCACTGATGCAGGCGCTGGAGGCCAAGAGCCTGAATGGCGTGATCGACCTGACTCCGGGCATCCGCTCGCTGCAGGTTCACTACCAGCCGGAAACCCTGTCGCTGGCCAACCTGCTGGCGGTGGTGATCGGCGAGTGGGACGCGGTGTGCAACGCCCAGGACCTCAAGGTGCCATCGCGCATCGTGCACCTGCCGCTCTCGTGGGACGACCCGGCCTGCCAGCGGGCCATCGACAAGTACATGACCACGGTGCGCAAGGACGCGCCCTGGTGCCCGAGCAACCTGGAGTTCATCCGCCGCATCAACGACCTGCCCAACCTCGACGAGGTCTACAAGACCGTGTTCGACGCCAGCTACCTGGTGATGGGCCTGGGCGACGTCTACCTCGGCGCACCGGTGGCCACGCCGCTCGACCCGCGCCACCGCCTGGTGACTACCAAGTACAACCCGGCGCGTACCTGGACCGCCGAGAACTCGGTGGGCATCGGCGGCGCCTACATGTGCGTGTATGGCATGGAAGGCCCGGGCGGCTACCAGTTCGTCGGCCGTACCCTGCAGATGTGGAACCGCTACCGCGAAGTCGCCGCCTTCCACGGCAAGCCCTGGCTGCTGCGCTTCTTCGACCAGATCCGCTTCTACCCGGTGGGCGCCGAGGAACTGCTGCAGATTCGCCGCGACTTCCCCCTCGGTCGCTATGAACTGCGCATCGAAGACAGCGAACTGGCCCTGGCCGACTACCAGGACTTCCTAACCGAGGAAGCCGAGGGCATCGACGCTTTCCGCAGTCAGCAACGCGCTGCCTTCGACGCCGAACGCCAGCGCTGGATCGCCTCCGGCCAGGCCCATTACGAGAGCGAGGAAGCGGTCGCCGAACTGGGCGACGACGCCCCGCTGGCGGCCGGCCAGCACAGCATCGACAGCCATATCGCCGGCAACCTCTGGCAGGTGCAGGTCGAGGAAGGCTGCACGGTGAAAGCCGGCGACGTACTGGTGATCCTCGAGTCGATGAAGATGGAAATCCCCCTCACCGCGCCGCGCGACGGCGTGGTGCGCGAAGTTCGCGTGCAACCCGGCTCGCCGGTACGCGCGGGCCAGCGGGTAGTGGTGCTGGAAGAGGCTTAAGGGATACAGTCGCGGGCAGCGCATCCACAGGGAAGAACCATGCCGCTGACCCGCGACCTGGCCCAGCAACGGGCCGACGATATCCAGGCGTTTCGCCGTGAAGCCCAGCGCCTGCGTGGCGAGAATGCCCTGACGCTGGAAGAAGAGTCGCTCGCGCGCATCGCCGCCCATCACGACCAGCTACTGGCGCAGTACCGCAGCAACTTCGACATCGATCACAACCAGCAGACCAAGCGCCTGTCGCTGAGCATGCGCGTGGTCTCGCTGCTTGGTGCGCTAGCCCTGGCGGCCAGCCTGCTGTTCTTCTTCTATCAGTTCTGGGGCCTGTTCGGCGAAGCGCTGCAGGTCGGCATCCTGATCGGCTTCTCGCTCGGCAGCCTGCTGCTGACCTTCGCCCTGCAGCAACGCGACGCCTCCGGCTACTTCGCCAAACTGGCCGGCGTGCTGGCCCTGGCCTGCTTCGTCCTCAACATCCACATGCTCGGGCAGATCTTCAACATCACGCCCACCGACAAGGCCCTGCTGCCCTGGGCCGCCTACGCCCTGCTACTGGCCTACACCTGCAACGCACGCCTGCTGCTGGCCGCCGGCCTGATCTGCCTGCTTGCTTACAGCGGCACACGCATCAGCGAATGGTGTGGCTGGCTGTGGTTGGAAGCCGCAGAGCGGCCGGAACACTTCCTGCCCGGAGGTTTGCTGGTATTCGTGCTGCCGGCGCTGCTGTCCCAGGCGCGCTTCAGCGGCTTTGCCGCCACCTACCGCATCGTCGGCATGCTGGCCATGCTGCTGCCGATGCTGGTGTTGGCCAACTGGGGGCGCGGCAGCTACCTGCCGTTCGAATACGACAGCATCGAGAAGGCCTACCAGCTGCTCGGCTTCGCCGTATCGGCGCTGTTCATCTGGCTCGGCATTCGCCGCGACTGGTCCGAGGTCACCCTGATCGGCCAGCTGGCGTTCCTGCTGTTCCTATTCATCAAGATGGTCGACTGGTGGTGGGACGTGCTGCCCAAGTACCTGTTCTTCCTGGTCCTCGGCCTAACCGCGATCCTCGCCCTGCTGGTGCTCGGCCGCCTGCGTCGCGGCCACAAGGGAGGTGACTGCACATGATCACTCTCAAGCCCCGCCACGGCCTGCTGGCCGGTCTGGCGCTGATCCTACTGAGCAATGCCGTGGCCCTTGCCGGCGTTTGGTACAACCGCCAGGGCGAGCCAGAGAGCCGGTTGCTGTTGTCCGAGAGAGAGTTGCATCGCGACTGGGATGGCCCGCGCCGCGAGAACAGTGGCCTGAGCCTGCGTCTGGACTGGCGCATGCCCGTGCGCACCAACCCGGCCGACAAGGATCGCTGCTACAGCGAATACGGTCTGACGCCGGCACAGCTGCAGGCCGTAGGCTTGCCCAGCAGCGGCCCCGAACCGCGCCAGGATACCCGCCAGACCTGGGCGATTCTCGAGTTGGACGGTCCGCTCTATCAGCAAGCGCTGCAACAGGCCGAGCGCCATCTGCACAAGGCCAGCACCAAACTGCAGGAGCTGCCGAACGACAAGGAGCGGCAGCAACAGGAGAAGGCGGCACGCGAGGCCCTGGCCAATGAACGCGACAAGGAGAGCCGCCTGTTCCTCGCCGATGTCGGCCTGGATCCCGCAGCCCTGCGCCAGCGCTATCCGGATCGCACTCGTTACCTGCTGCTACGCGGCAGCGTGCGGGTCTGGCGGCGCTGCTACAGCGACGCCGACACCACGCTCAGCGGCTCGTTCTCCCCTAGCAACGGCAGCATCAACGTGCCCCACGCCTGGCGCCAGCTGCTGGCCGAACGGCTGCCGGAGCACTACGGCAACGCGGACCAGCCGTTCAGCGCCGAAATCAGCTTCGGCAAGCGCCTGGAGCCCTGGATCAGTGCGGTGAAGATCGCGGAAAAACCGGCCTCTGCCAGTGACGACGGCAGCGCACCACGCTAGCATTGCGCCATTCCCTCAAGGCTTCGCCCCATGCCGCTCAGCACGTCCCGCAAGGCTCAGTTTTCCCTGCTGCTGCTCCTGATGATCCTGCTGCTGGGTGGATTCCTCGCCACCAGCCTGGTCAGCTACTACAGCTCGCGCGACAGCATCCGCCACAACATCGTCAACACCGAGCTGCCGCTGACCTCCGACAACATCTATTCGGAGATCCAGAAGGACCTGATCCGCCCCACTCAGATCGCCTCGATGATGTCGCGCGACACTTTCCTGCGTGACTGGGTGATCGCCGGCGAACACGATGCCCAACCGATGACCCGCTACCTGCGCGAAGTGCAGGAGCACTACGGCACCTTCACCAGCTTCTTCATCTCCGAGAAAACCCGCGTCTACTACCAGGCCAAGGGCGTGCTGAAGAAGATCGACCAGAACGAGCCGCGTGACGCCTGGTACTTCCGCGTGCGCAGCATGGCCGAGCCTTACGAGATCAGCGTCGACCCGGACATGGCCAACAGCGACAGACTGACCTTCTTCATCAACTTCAAGGTGTTCGACTTCCAGGACAACTTCATCGGCGTCGCAGGCGTCGGCCTGACAGTAGATGCCGTGGTCAAGCTGGTGGACGACTATCAGCAGCGCTACGACCGCAGCATCTACTTCACCGACCGCAACGGCTACCTGATGCTCACCGGTGCCGACGGCGGCCCCATGGGCGCCAAGCGCGGCCAGATACTTGGCCAGGTACCGGGCATGGAGCCGCTGTTGGCCAAGCTGCCACAGCCCAAGAGCGGTAACTTCACTTACCAGGAGCACGGCCGCGGCCACTTCCTCAACGTGCGCTACATCCCCGAACTGGACTGGTACCTGTTCGTCGACAAACACGAGGAAGGTGCCCTAGCCGGCGTCCGCCACACGCTCTATCTCAACATGCTGATCTGCGCGCTGATCAGCGCAGTGGTGCTGTTCCTGGTCTACGTAGCGACCCGCCGCTACCAGGAACGCATTGCCGCCCTGGCCACCACCGATGTGCTTACCAGCCTGCCCAACCGTCGCGGCTTCAACCTGCTGGCCGCCCAGGCGCTGCAGGAAGCCGTCCGCGACCAGAGCCCGTTGAGCGCCCTGCTGATCGATCTCGACCACTTCAAACTGCTCAACGACACTCACGGCCACCTGGCCGGCGACCACGTACTGCGGGGCTTCGCCCAGAGTCTGCAAAGCAACCTGCGCCAGTCCGACATCATCTGCCGCTGGGGTGGCGAGGAATTCATCCTGCTGCTCAAGGACACCGGCAGCAGCACGGCGCGCCAACTGGCTGAGAAGATCCGCCAGCAGACTGAAGAGCAGGTGTTCCAGTACAACGGCGTCAATCTGCAGATCACCACCAGCATCGGCATCACCGAGCTACACGGTGACGACAATCTGGATCGCCTGATCGCCCGCGCTGACCGCGCCCTGTACCGGGCCAAGCAGTCCGGGCGCAACCGCAGTTGCGAAGAAAGCTCCATCACCTGACATGCCCGACGCCGACCGTTGCCCACGCTGCGGCCAGCCCAACAGCTGCGCACAGGCCAGTCGCGAGCAGCCGGTGCAGGACTGCTGGTGTTTTCACACGCCGATCAAGCAAAGCGCGCTCGATGAGCTGCCCGCCGAATTGCGTGACCAGACCTGCCTCTGCCCAAACTGCGCCCGCGCCTTGAGCGACACCAGCCACTAGCCATGCGCCTGGACCGTTTCCTCAGCAACCTGCCGCGTTTCAACCGTGCCGACGCACGCCTTTTGCTGGCCGCCGGACGCCTGCGTGTGGATGGAGAGACGGTGCGCGACGGGCGACACGAGGTGCGCGAATTCAGCCGCATCGAGCTGGACGATGAGCTGCTACAAACCGGTAAGCCGGCGCGCTACTTCATGCTCAACAAGCCGGCCGGCGTGGTCAGCGCCACCGAACACCCCGAGCATCGCACCGTGCTCGACCTGCTCGACGAGCCGGGCAAGCACGAGCTGCACATCGGCGGGCGTCTGGACCTGACAACCACCGGTCTGCTGGTCATCACCAACGACGGCCTCTGGTCACGCCGCCTCACCGAGCCACGCAGCCGCCTGGGCAAGGTCTATCGAGTAACCACCGAGCAGCCGATCACGCCCGAGTACGCCGAGGTATTCGCCCGCGGCCTGTACTTCGCGTACGAAAACCTCACCACCCTGCCCGCCGAACTGGAGATACTCAGCAGCCACGAAGCCCTGCTGACTCTGCACGAGGGCCGCTACCATCAGGTCAAGCGCATGTTCGGCCACTTTCAGAACAAGGTGACCGGCTTGCACCGCGAGCGCATGGGGCCTTTGGTGCTGGACCCGGCGCTGGCTCCCGGGCAGTACCGCGCACTGAACTCGGCGGAGATCGCACAGGTCTGAATGACCGTCGGGCAGATGCTGCAGCATGGGTCACCCAAGTGACTTGCACCTGCAACACAAGCCTGCTTGAATCAGAATCAAGGTCCAGATGTGACCGAACAGTCTCAACCACACTCTAAGAATGCTTTTTCCGGTCGAGTGCCTCAGGCACCACCAACGGGTCTGCCCCTCGTCGTGCCGCAAGGCCGATGCCCGTTCCGGAAATACCCGCCGCTAACAACAACCATCGGCCAGCCCTTCGAGCCGACCAGGCCCCGCTTCCCAGGCATATGCCTACCTGTCCTGAACTCGCGTGCAGCAGCAGTCTGGCGCTGCGCGTCCGTATCGTCGTACGTCAGGGGCATGACCATGAAAGCAGAAACCGCTGTGCTGGATATCCAGGGGCAACACCGGGTTTACACGGAGTTCTACCGCGCCGACAGCGCCGAGCAGACCATCATCCTGGTCAACGGCTCGCTGTCGACCACCGCATCCTTCGCGCAGACGGTCCGCTACCTCCACCCACATTTCAACGTGGTGCTGTTCGACCTGCCCTATGCCGGGCAGTCACGCGAATACAACCCGCACGAGCGCTTTCTCACCCGCGAGGATGAAGCCGACATCCTGCTGGAGCTGGTCGAGTATTTCGCCTGCGATATCGTGCTGTCGTTCTCCTGGGGCGGCATCGCCACTCTGCAGGCACTGGCCCGCAAGCCAAGACGCATCAAACGTGCAGTGATCAACTCGTTCTCCCCCATCATCAACCAGGCCATGCTCGGCTACTTGGAGCGCGGTATCGAAGTGATGCAGGCCTGTGATCGTGAAAATGTCGGTGCGGTGCTCAACGCCACCATCGGCAAGCACCTGCCCTCGCTGTTCAAGCGTTACAACCATCGCCACGTCAGCGGGCTTGAAGCCTACGAGTACGCGCAGATGAGCTTTCATGTGGAGAACGTGCTGAAGATGGAGGGCCGCTCCTGCGTCAGCTTCGCCGGTGAAATCGAGATACCGCTGCTGTTCGTCAATGGCGAGTGGGACGAGTACACCACGCCGGACGAAGCGCGCCTGTTCACACAGTACGTGCGCCACTGCGAGTTCCGCACCATCGGCCAGGCCGGCCACTTCCTCGACATGGAACACAAGACCGCCTGGATGCAGACCCGCGATGCGCTGCTGGCCTTCCTGCTCCCCCCCATCGCCAGCCGCACCCGCAGCCTGTCGACGGAAAAGCACGCCGTGGCGGTATGAAGGAGAAGAAAACAGGCAAGGCCGCGGTGTTCGGCTTCACCTTGGCGGGCGATTCTGGTACAAAGTCAGCCGCCCGAGCGGGCGTCGTATAATGGCATTACCTGAGCTTCCCAAGCTCATGACGAGGGTTCGATTCCCTTCGCCCGCTCCAGAATCTCTAAGTTGAAGCCCTGCTCTGCAGGGCTTTTTCGTATGTATCTCCGCCCCCCAAAGCGATTAGCTTGCCGCTACAAGCCCAAAGCACCTAAAGGTGCTTTGGGGTGGCGCCGTCAGCTAGAGAAACCCGCCGCCCTGGCCCGCGCCGCGTGAAGCTTCTTATAGCTTTCAACCAGCCGCAGGTGCTTGTCGAGGCCTTCCAGCTGCATGCTGGTCGGCGTCAGGCCAAAGAAGCGCACGCTGCCGTCCACCGAGCCAAGCGCAGCGTCCATGCGCTCATTGCCGAACATGCGGCGGAAGTTGGCCTCGTAGTCGACCATCTCCAGGTCGTCGTCCAGCTGCACTTCCAGCACCACGTTGAGTGCCTGATAGAACAGGCCGCGCTCGACGGTGTTGTCGTTGTACTGCAGGAAGGCCTCCACCAGCCCCTTGGCATGCTCGAACTTCTTCAGCGCCACGTAGATCAGCAGCTTCAGCTCCAGAATCGTGAGTTGCCCCCAGACAGTGTTGTCGTCGAATTCGACGCCGATCAGGGTGGTGATGTCGGTGTAGTCGTCGACGTCGCTGTTCTCCAGGCTCTTGAGCAGGGACTTGAGCCGAAGGTCACTCAGGCTGTACAGGTTGAGGATGTCGGAGCGGAACAGCAGAGCCTTGTTGGTGTTGTCCCAGATCAGGTCTTCCACCGGGTAGATTTCCGAGTAGCCCGGCACCAGGATGCGGCAGGCGTTGGCGCCAAGGTCGTCGTACACGGCCATGTACACCTCCTTGCCCAGGTCCTCCAGGATGCCGAACAGGGTCGCGGCTTCCTGGGCGTTGGAGTCCTCACCGTGACCGGAGAAGTCCCACTCGACGAACTCGTAATCGGCCTTGGCGCTGAAGAAGCGCCAGGACACCACGCCGCTGGAGTCGATGAAATGTTCGACGAAGTTGTTCGGTTCGGTCAGCGCCTGGCTCTCGAAGGTCGGCTGCGGCAGATCGTTGAGCCCCTCGAAGCTGCGTCCCTGAAGCAGCTCGGTGAGGCTGCGCTCCAGCGCCACCTCGAAGCTCGGGTGCGCGCCGAACGAGGCGAACACGCCGCCAGTACGCGGGTTCATCAGGGTCACGCACATCACTGGAAATTCACCGCCCAGGGAGGCGTCCTTCACCAGCACCGGGAAGCCCTGTTCTTCCAGCCCCTTGATGCCAGCGACGATGCCCGGGTACTTGGCCAGTACTTCCTGGGGCACGTCCGGCAGGGCCAGTTCCTGTTCGAGGATTTCGCGTTTCACCGCGCGCTCGAAGATTTCCGACAGGCACTGCACCTGCGCCTCGGCCAGGGTATTGCCGGCGCTCATGCCGTTACTGAGGTAAAGGTTTTCGATCAGGTTGGAGGGGAAGTACACCGCCTCGCCGTCCGACTGGCGCACGAAGGGCAGCGAACAGATGCCGCGCGCCTTGTTGCCCGAGTTGGTGTCGTACAGGTGCGAGCCGCGCAGCTCGCCGTCCGGGTTGTAGATCTCCAGGCAGTAGTCGTCGAGGATTTCTTCCGGCAGCGCGTCTTTCGGCCCCGGCTTGAACCACTGCTCGTTCGGGTAGTGGACGAACGGCGCATTGGCGATCTCCTCGCCCCAGAACTGGTCGTTGTAGAAGAAGTTGCAGTTCAGCCGCTCGATGAACTCGCCCAGCGCCGAGGCCAGCGCGCTTTCCTTGGTCGCACCCTTGCCGTTGGTAAAGCACATCGGCGAACCCGCATCGCGAACATGCAACGACCAGACGTTGGGCACGATGTTGCGCCATGAGGCGATCTCGATCTTCATGCCCAGGCCGGCAAGAATCGCCGACATGTTGGCGATGGTTTCTTCGAGCGGCAGGTCCTTGCCGAGAATGCGCGTGCCCTCGCCCTCGGTCAGCGCCGGAATCAGCAGCGCCTGGGCATCAGCGTCCAGGTTTTCCACTTCCTCGATGACGAAGTCCGGCCCAGCCTGCACCACCTTCTTCACGGTGCAACGGTCGATGGAACGCAGGATGCCGAGGCGATCCTTCTCGGAGATCTCCGCCGGCAGCTCGACCTGGATCTTGAAGATCTGCTTGTAGCGGTCTTCCGGGTCAACAATGTTGTTCTGCGACAGGCGAATGTTGTCGGTGGGGATGTTGCGCGTCTGGCAGTACAGCTTGACGAAGTAGGCCGCACACAGCGCCGAAGACGCCAGGAAGTAGTCGAACGGCCCCGGTGCCGAACCATCGCCCTTGTAGCGAATCGGCTGATCGGCGATCACCGTGAAGTCATCGAATTTGGCTTCGAGACGGAGGTTGTCGAGAAAGTTGACCTTGATTTCCATGCTGGACTACCAGAAAGCGGGCAAGACGAATTGGTCGCCATTATCCGTTTTTTCAGCGGGAAGTCCTGCGCTTTCAGCGGCTACCGCTCGCTGGTCGTTTCGGCGAGGGAACGACAGAAAAAATCGACCTGATGCATCTCTATGAAATCGACCAGAGGCCGATAGAAGGCAGCGTTGTATCCACCTGAAACGCCTTCACGATGGATAAGCGCGTAATAGCGACTCTCCAGCTCATCCCATTGCGGTCCTAGAGTCTGAGCCAACGAACAATAGAAATCGATTTCCTCATCATCCGCGCACTCTTCCACACCGGCATCGATTGCATCCGCCATGTCAGCCAATGCGCCGATGCGCTGCTCCCTGTCCTTGGGGATGGGGCGGTACTGGAACATGGCATAGGCCTGTTCCAGTATTTCCGCGTATGCCTCCATCCGGAGCAGACGAAACCCCTGCAGGGCTTCTTCCGCCAATTCGCCATAGCTATTGAAGAAGAACTGCGAAAAGCCACCGTTGCAGATCTGGCCGTTGGCATTGAGGACGGCCCAGAGCGCCAACTGAGACGGTGTCAGCGTCGCTGTCAGATGCGAGGCGACTGTCGGATTGTCCCACTCCCAAGCCTCCTCGACCTTTTCCACGACGTAATCGACGAACTCATACAGGCGGCCATCCCACTGAGAATCCAGCGGTTCGGCACTGCGCAAAGGCATCCGGTAATCCATTCGGTCTTCTCCCTCTAAGCAAATTGATGAGTAAGCAGCTACGGCCTGTGCTTTGCCATCTTGCCGCTAGGAAATCCCGCCCCGAGCGGCTCGCTTACATCGAACTTGCAAGCTGGTCTACAGGCGCCGGGAAGATACAGCGCTACGGAGCAAGCACGATGATATCGCCCGGCCCTCTCATAAAACTGTGACAGACAATGGGCCACGAGCCTCGACATTGATAAAGAATGAAGCCTCTCCAGTCGGTAGCGGTTATTCGATGTCCTCCCTGGCACATTCGAGCTTGAAGCACTGTCTGGACACTTACTCTCTCAAGCGTTATCGCCAACTCCACAAGAGCCTCAGTTGACGAAGAAGCCGCGCAGGAAATATCCAAAAAACGGCTCATCCATGAGTCTGACGGAACAAATGCTCACTGCATTTGTCGTGCTGGCCTTCGCGTGCGTCGGACTCTGGTTCGGGCTTTCTGGAGTCATCGAAGGAATGGTGGACATACCCAGCCGCCAGGCGAGCAGCAAGATTCTCAGAGACGAGTCACCTGCCGCGTTCTGGATCAGCGTTGGCATCTGGCTTGCTGTCGGGCTGGGATTGCTCTGGGTAGCGATGGCGATCGTAAGGAACGTGTTGAAGGCCATCTTTAGATAAATCACCGCCCCTGCCTGGCGGGATGACTAAGATGAAAACCCTCCATCGTTCCCTATGAATCGGGGCTCTCTTGGCGCAAGGCCCTAACGTTAAGGATCATGCCAGCAGAAGCCTTGGCCCTAGCATCAAGCCCGCACCAGCTTGAATCGCATCACCTCGCCCCTCAGCACGCGGACAAAGCAGCGAAAAACAGTGAAGCAACTCACACTTCTCAAATAGCCAAATGTATACATCATCACACTATTGATAGTCTGCCCGGACCATTTCGGGAGTTTCCAGAATGAAGGAACAACGAAAGTACCTCGCTCTGCGCGCCCATATCGCAGAACTGCTCGGCGAAGGTGCCACGATCGTCAGCCGAGAGCCATTCACTTTGCGCATCAGCGGGCATCTGTTCCGTGTGCAGCACGGCATGCTAATAGGCAACTCGGTAGCAGCCTGACCTTGATCAGGAGTACACACACCAGCTCACCGACTCCGCTGGCATCCCCAGGCAATCCACTACATGGATGACGCCTGAGTTCAACGCATCCTCCGCATTCAGAATTCGGGGCCCAGCCGTCAGGCAGTCGAGCACATCCAGGGGAACCCTGGCTCCGCGAGTGCGCTCCTCGACGATACTGGCGTACAGCTGCAGGTCGTAATCCAGGCTCATCGCATATTCCGACATACGCACATGATCGACCGCGCCGTTCAGCGTCCAGTGGAACGGATGGAAGAGGAATTTGCTATAGGGGCACGCGGTACGCCGCTCACCGGCAAGAAAGATGATGTTACCCATGGATTCGACCGTGCCGAGATTGTGGGTCCTCACCGGTACCGGCAGGGAAACGAGAAAGTTGTAGAGGGAGAAGCCGTAGCTGCATTCGCCGCCCATGGTGGCGATCTTGATGATCAGCTCATCGGCGCCCTGCTGGATGGCCTGAGAGCATTTGTCGATCAACTGGCCACAGGTAGAAGAATTGATCGGCGCGGTAAAGTGGACCACGTGACTGCGCATGCCTGCCCTCCCGTCGTTCGATTGCTCGCAAGGACGAGCGGAAGCCGAAGCTTCCGCTCGGTTGCGTCAACGCTCGCGACCGCTACTGCGCTCGCCTCCCTTGCGGCCGGCATCGGGCGCCTGCTCACGCTCGACAGTGCCGGTGCGGCCGCCCTCACGACCAGAGCCTGATTGCTGCGCTCGTTTTCACCGCGCCGGCCCGACTCGTTCTGACCCATCCTGTTCTTGTCTCCAATCATGGGAACCTCCACTTTTTCAGTCATGGGAGGCGAGGCACGCATCTTCATGTGCTTCGATGGCGCCTCACTGTGACTGAATGAAGGGCTACCGGGGCAGTTTCATGTTTTTCCCGCCTTGCGGACGAGTGGCGAAAGCTCCGCTGCGCTTCAGGTTGCAGCTATGCCGGTGATGGTGATGCCGTAGTGACGCAACAGCAGCACTGCCGGTTCATCGCTGCGTTTGTCCTGGCCATCGCCGAACTCGCCCTTCTCCAGGTTCTGCCGGGCCCAGTCGAGCAGGTGCTGCACCGCCTCTTCCATCTCCGGCTTGTGGTCGGCCTGCAGGTCCAACGTGCAGGTGCTGTTGTCCTTGCTGTAGCTGATGGTCCATTGCGCCATGGTGGCCTCCTGCGGGATACGCGCCTGACTTGCGGGCCAGAGCGCTTCGTACAGATTTCGAGTGGTGCGCCGGGGCAACGGTTCAGGTAACAAGCCCGACGGCACTGCAGGCGGTCGGCGCGGGGTTGCCCTGCTGGCGTATCTCACGCACCATAACTGTATATAAAGCCAGTTATTTGCCATGCTCGCTTCGCTCGACTCGCCCCTTTACTACCTCAGCAACTTCCGCACGGCGCTGGCCTGGGTCGAGCAGCGCTATGCCGACCTGCTGGACGCGGACGAGCAGGCCTTCCTGACGAATTTTCACGCGCTGCCGGAAGCCTCCCAGGCCCTGCTGGTGCGCTTGATCATGCGCAAGGGTCCGCACTTTCGCGCCAGCAAGCTGGCCTATGTGGAGATCGGCGACATCGCCGCTGCCGCCAAGCCCCTGCTGCACCTGGGGTGGTTGATCGAGAATGCCGAGCTGGAGCTGGACACGTTGTTCGCTCTGCTACGCAAGGACGAGCTGTTGGTCACCTTTGCCGAGGCCGAAACACTGCGCAGCCTGAAGAAGACCGAGCTGCTGGAAGCGCTGCGCGAGCTACATCCAGAAGCACGCAGCTTCACCGATTGGAGCCCGCAGCTGGATCGGCTCTACAGCCTGACCGTCGGCCCGCTGTGTGATCGTTTGCGCCTGCTGTTCTTCGGCAACCTGGCGCAGGACTGGTCCGAATTCGTGCTCGCCGAGCTGGGCATCTACCGCTACGAGCGGGTCGAGATAGGCGCCGAGTCGCGCGGCTTCCGTAGCCGTCTGGATATCGACCACTACCTGCACCTGCAGCACTGCCGCGAGCTGTTCGAGGCCGGCCTGCCAATAACCGAGGTGCGGGCCGAGCTGGGTGACTTCAGCAGCGATAACCCACACCTGATTCGCCGCCACGCCAAGCTGCTGTTTCACCTCGGCCAGCAATTGGAACGTGAAGGCGAACTGGCCGAAGCCGCCGCGCTGTATGCCAGCAGCACACACGCCGAAGCCCGCCAGCGCCAGGTCCGTGTGCTGGAGAAACTCGGCGAATGGCAACAGGCCCACGACCTGGCGACCGCCGCCCTGCTCACCCCACGCAACGACGCCGAGACTCAGGCGTTGGAACGCGCCCTGCCGCGTCTGCAACGTCAACTCGGCCTGCCAAAGCAGCCACGCAAGCCAGCGGCCGAGGCCGGGCTGATCGAGCTGGAATTGCCTCAGCCGCTGGAATTCAGCGTGGAATGGGCGGTGCAGCAATATCTGCACACGGAGCAGACACCGGCCTTTTATGTGGAAAACACCCTGGTCTGCGGCCTGTTCGGCCTGCTCTGCTGGGAGGCAATCTTCGCCCCGCTGCCCGGCGCCTTCTTCCATCCGTTCCACGCAGGGCCGGTGGACCTGCATGACAGCGACTTCCGCAGCCGCCGCGCAGGCCTGTTCGAGCGCTGCCTGGCGCGCCTGGAGGATGGCAGCCACGCCGAGGCGATCCGCGCCACCTACGCCGCCAAGTACGGCATCGTCTCGCCCTTCGTGCACTGGGCGGTGCTGACACCCGAGCTGCTGGAAACCGCCCTGCGCTGCCTGCCGCCGGCGCACCTGCGCGCCTGGTTCGAGCGCCTGCTCGGCGACATTCGCGCCAACCGCGCCGGCATGCCGGACCTGATCCAATTCTGGCCGGCCGAGCAGCGCTACCGGATGATCGAGGTGAAGGGCCCCGGCGACCGCCTGCAGGACAACCAGAAGCGCTGGCTGGCCTTCTGCACCGAGCAAGGCATGCCGGTGGACGTCTGCTACGTACGCTGGAGCCAGACATGAGCTACGCCGTGGCGGTGCGGGCGCTGTGCGAGTTCACCGCCAAGCAGGGCGATCTCGACCTACGCTTCACCCCCGCACCCACCGCCGCCGAGGGCATGGCCGGCCACAGCACCGTGGTCGGCCGCCGCGGCGCCGGCTACATCGCCGAGCTGCCGCTGGCCGGCGAGTATCCGGGCCTGCGGGTCAGCGGTCGCGCCGATGGCTACGACCCGCAACAGAACCTGCTGGAAGAGATCAAGACTCACCGTGGCGATGTGGCGCGCATCCCGGACAACCACCGCGTGCTGCACTGGGCCCAGGTCAAGGTCTACGGCTGGCTGCTGTGCGATGCGCTGGAGCTGCCACATATCGACCTGGCGGTGGTGTACTTCAACGTGCTCACGCAGAAGGAAACGGTGTTTCGCGAGCACTTCGAGGTCGCTGAACTCAAGACCTTCTTCGAGCTGCAGTGCGCACGCTTCGTCGCCTTCGCCGAGCAGGAGACCGCCCATCGAGTTGCTCGCGACCACAGCCTGGAGCGCCTGCAGTTCCCCTACCCGGACTTCCGCCGTGGACAGCGCCAGCTCGCCGAGTCCGTGTACCGCGCCGCCCGCGACGGCGACTTCCTGCTGGCCCAGGCCACCACCGGCATCGGCAAGACCCTGGCCACCCTGTTCCCGCAGCTCAAGGCTTTTCCCGGCCAGGATCTGGACCGGCTGTTCTTCCTCACCGCCAAGACCCCGGGCCGGCGCCTGGCACTGGATGCCCTGGCCAGCCTGCGTGCGCAGGAACACGACATGCCGCTGCGGGTGCTGGAACACGTGGCCCGTGACAAGGCCTGCGAGCACCCTGACAAGGCCTGCCACGGCGAATCCTGCCCGCTGGCCAGGGGCTTCTACGACCGCCTGCCGGCCGCCCGCGCCGCCGCCCTCGAGCGCCGCTGGCTCACCCAGGAGGCCGTGCGCGAGATCGCCCTGGCCCACCAGATCTGCCCCTACTACCTGTCCCAGGAGCTGTGCCGCTGGAGCGACGTGGTGGTCGGTGATTACAACTACTACTTCGACATGACCGCCCTGCTCCACGGCCTGACCGTGCTCAATGGTTGGAAGGTCACCCTCCTAGTGGACGAGGCGCACAACCTGATCGAGCGCGCCCGCGGCATGTACAGCGCCGAACTGGACCAGGCCGAGTTCAACGCCATGCGCAAGCTCGCCCCGACCGGCCTCAAGGGCGTGCTGGAGCGCGTCGGCCGCCATTGGAACCAACTGCACCGCGACCAGGAAGTGCCGTACCAGATCTACCCGGCCATCTCCGAGCTGTTCATCGTCGCCCTGCAGAAGGCAGTGAGCGCCATCACCGATCACCTCACCGACCAGCCGGAAGGCAACCAGGCCGCGCTGCTGCGCTTCTACCTCGACGCCATGCTGTTCTGCCGCCTGGCCGAGGCGTTCGGCCCGCACTCGCTGTTCGACATCAGCCGCCACGACAGCCGCAGCCTGTCGACCCTGTGCCTGCGTAACATCGTGCCGGCGCGCTTCCTCGCCGAGCGCTTCGCCAACGCCCACAGCGCCACGCTGTTCTCCGCCACCCTCAGCCCCGGCCACTACCACGCCGACCTGCTCGGCCTGCCGCGCGACTGGCAGTGGCTGGAGGTGCAGTCGCCGTTCAGCGCCGAGCAGCTCAGGGTCCAGGCGCTGGCCAACCTGTCGACCCGCTACCAGCACCGCGAGGCCAGCCTGGCGCCCATCACCGGCCTGCTGGCCCGGCAGTTTCGCGAGCAGCCAGGCAACTACCTGGCCTTCTTCAGCAGCTACGCCTACCTGGAACAGGCCCTGGACAACTTCCGCAGCGCGCATCCAGACATCCCGGTATGGGCGCAGTCGCGCAGCATGAACGAGGCTGAACGCCAGGCCTTTCTCGAGCGTTTCTCCGAGCACTCCCAGGGCATCGGCTTCGCCGTGCTCGGCGGCGCCTTCGGCGAGGGCATCGATCTGCCTGGCAAGCGCCTGATCGGCGCCTTTATCGCCACCCTTGGCCTGCCGCAGGTCAACCCGGTCAACGAGGAGGTGAAGGCACGTATGCAGCAGATGTTCGGCAACGGCTACGACTACGCTTACCTCTACCCCGGCCTGCAGAAAGTGGTACAGGCCGCCGGTCGGGTGATTCGCACCACCGAGGACAGCGGCGTGGTCTATCTGCTGGACGACCGTTTCACCCGCAGTGAGGTGCGCCAGCTGTTGCCGAGCTGGTGGCAGGTCGAGCGCAGTCGTTACCTGCCGCATCTGCAGCCCAGTTCGTGACGGGCACCGCCGGTCAGATCGTATCGCCCCACAGGGCTCGCGCGCCTTGAGCCAGACGGCAGCGAGCCAGGAAATACACACTTTGCAAAACCCCGGTGCTTGAGGCGGCCCGGAAAATCCTTATCCTGCGCGCCGTGACGCCGGGCCCCTCTGACGGTTTGCAGCCGCCATGTCGGAGTCATAGTTGGTACAACTACGACTGAAAGGAGGGGCTCATGACTGCCCTAGATTCGTTCCTCTTCGCCGACCTGCTCGGCACCGCCACCTGGCTGTGGCTGACCTTCTTCGCCCTGGTAGCCGCCCTGCTGGCCTTCGACCTCGGCATCCTGCACCGCGACAACCGCGAAATTGGCGTCAAGGAGAGCCTGCTGCTGTCGGCCGGCTACATCTCCATGGGCCTGCTGTTCGCCGTCTGGGTGTTCTTGCAGAAAGGCGGCGACGCCAGCATGGACTACCTGACCGGCTTCCTGATCGAGAAGTCGCTGTCGATGGACAACGTGTTCGTCATGGCGCTGATCTTCAGCTTCCTGGCCATCCCGCGTCAGTACCAGCACAAGGTACTGTTCTGGGGAATCATGGGCGTGATCGTGCTGCGCGCCATCATGATCGGCCTGGGCGCTGCGCTGATCAGCGAGTTCGACTGGATCCTCTACGTGTTCGGCGCCTTCCTGCTGCTGACCGGCGTGAAGATGCTGTTCTCCAAGGTCGACGATGAGCCGGACCTGGCCAACAACCGCTTCGTCAACTGGCTGCGCAACCACCTGCCGGTGACCGACCGCCTGCACGAGCAGAAATTCTTCGTCCGTCAGGAAGACGCCAGCGGCAAGCTCAAGCTATGGATCACCCCACTGTTCCTGGCCCTGATCCTGATCGAGCTGGCTGACCTGGTGTTCGCCGTGGACAGCGTGCCGGCGATCTTCGCCATCACCCAGGACCCGTTCATCGTCTACACCTCGAACATCTTCGCCATCCTCGGCCTGCGCGCCCTGTATTTCGCCCTGGCCGCGATGATCCATCGCTTCGCCTACCTGAAGTACGCCCTGGCCCTGGTGCTGGTGTTCATCGGCGGCAAGATCTTCCTGCACGGCATCATCGGCAAGGTGCCGGCAGTGATCTCGCTCAGCGTGACCGTGGGCCTGCTGGCCGGTGGCGTGCTGCTGTCGCTGTACAAGACCCGTAATCAACCCGCCCACAAGCTCGAATCCTGATCGGAGGCCCGTACATGAACCGTTATCAACCGTTGTTGCTGGGCCTCGGCCTGCTCGCCCTGGTCGGCTGCGACAGCGCCGAACAGGCTGCGTCCAACTTCGCCGAGAAGGTCGAGCAGGCCGCCGTCGATCAGGTGAAAGAGAGCCTGGGCGACACCCTCAAGGGCCTCGATGAACAGGTCGAGCAGCTCAACGACAAGGTCGACCAGGCCCAGGAAGGCACCCGCGAATGGCTGGACCAGGCGCAGCCGAAGTCCGAGCAGAACGCACCTGAGCAAGATGCCGAGCAGCAGCCGGAACAGGGCATGATCGAGACCTGATCAGTCCGGAAAAGCCGCCTGCAACAGCTGTGGCAACACCACGCCGGCGGCGCCCGGCAGGCTGTATTCGCGCGGCTTGCTGGCGGCCACCGGTTGCGGGTTGATGTGCACCACGGTGGCGCCGTTGCGTGAGGCGATCTGCGGCACCTGGGCGGCCGGATAGACCAATCCCGACGTGCCGACCGAGAACAGCAGGTCGCACTCGGCGGCCGCCTCGAAGGCCTGCTGCAAAGCCGCCTCCGGCATTGACTCGCCAAACCACACCACGCCCGGTCGCACCGGCCCGCCGCACGATGCACAACGCGGCGGTGCCAGGCGCCGGCCCTCCTCCGGCTCGTCCAGCTCGCGGGCAAGGCTGCCATAGCGCTCGCCACAGTCGAAGCAACGCGGCGTTTGCAGGCTACCGTGCAGATGGATCACGCCCTGGCTGCCAGCACGCTCGTGCAAGTCGTCGACGTTCTGCGTCACCAGCGTCACACGTGACAGCCGGCTCTCTAGCTCGGCGATAGCGCGGTGAGCCGGATTGGGAACGGCCCTCAGTACCCGCTGGCGCCGCCACTCGTACCAACCCCAGACCAGTTCGGGATCAGCTGTGAAGGCCTCCGGCGTAGCCAGCCGTGCCGGATCGAAGCGGGCCCACAGGCCGGTCAGCGCATCACGGAAAGTTGGAATACCACTCTCCGCCGACACCCCGGCGCCGGTGTAGACCAGCAGGTGGCGGGACTCGAGCAGGGCTTCGATAATTGCCGGGATCATAGAGGCTCATCAGTAGAGTCAGGAAGAATCAGCCCCTGCAATCAAGGTGGAGTCTTCGCAGAGGTGAAAATCAGCAAATATCCACTCCCAACTACTGTAACCAAAGCACTGCCATTTTCAATCATTGAGTCGAAAGGCAAAGGGCACTCCTGCTGCGGCCATAGACTGGTGATCTCATATATCTCCCTCTCAAGTGGAATATTTTCCTCATCAAATAGAACTGAATATAACTTTACCGTCGATTCGGACATCCAATACTCAATAGGCCGCTTAAGCTTCCGCACTGACTTCACATCACAAACACCCAGAACTTTAAGCGAGCCCTCCTTCATCACTATTTTAAGCTCCGAAAACTGCGCCTCCAAGCCAGCTCTCTCACCGACATCAACAACTGAGTGAAGGACATTATTCTGGGATATCCTACTGAAAGCCCAAATACTATCCTGCGATTTATGCTCAGCATGCTCACTGGCAGCAACAAGAGACGCACAAAGCATGAAGTAACAAAAAACACCAATCATCCTTGATTTTAACATTTCAATGATCCGAATTATAAACACCAATCAAGAAGACATCTATTTCCGCCTTACGGCGAAGCACCAATCCAGGAGTACCTCCATTGGTTATATCTGAAAATCCATGCGAGGCGCCACGATAATCACCAGAATTTAGTTTAGCCAATAACTTTGGAGCACCTCTCTTCACTAAAAAATATCGCCCAGTATTAAAGACCAACGAAACCAAAGCATCAAATTCGTGCTGAAACAGGTCAGCAGTCACAGCGTCCCGCACACCTTTTTCCATTTCAGGAATTCGACTTTCGAAGAGAACATTTGCATATTGGCGACTCACACCTTTACTAAATTCCAAAGGAAGCCTTATGCTTTCACAACTAGCCCTGGCAATTAAATGGCCATAGCCTATCGTGCAGTAGCCCTCGGAATCATTGTAAGCATTGGCACGAAACCCTTCCCAATCTTTAATAAATCGCCTTCCACGCTGAGATAGCGAGAGCAATCCCGGATTCACTCTAATATCAGCCCCAACGCGTGACTCGTCATTGAGAACCCTGACACAAATACTGTCTATATCAACCATCTCTAGAAAACGGATCAACTTATCCCACCCCAGCCTAGCCACCCCGGAGTTATTTCCATCATTAGCTACGACTACTGCTTCGTATTCGCTGGAAGAACGAAATGCAAACCCCTCTGGGATTAGTAAGAACTTCTTTCCAGGTAAATGCTCGCTATACACAACGGGAAGGACAGCCTTAGAAAAGGTGGTGAGCACGCTACACCATCTAATTTTATAGACAGCATTTCCCCGCAGCCCAAGCCTTCCCTTGAAGAAGGGCCTTACGAGACCGCCACGAATACCGGCAGCAGGAATAAAGTAATCATTATTACCGTATATGTTCATTGCAATCATGGTGACATCCTTGTCGTTAGCAATCCCTCAACAAACATGGCACACAGCAGGCCATGGATTGAGCTGCAAGCATGCCTGCTAACACTCAATAGAAATGAGTACTGGCTTCGCTTTCAAGCTATGCAATCGGTTAATTAGACAACCTCAAGCACCCAGCAGTTGGCTCAGTACCGCACGCAGCTTGCCTGGCTTTAGGGGTTTGTTGAGCAGCGGGATGGCCTTGCGCTGAGCCGCGCTCTGGCAGTGTTCACTGCGGTCGGCGGTGATCATCACTACCGGCAGCTCAGGGTCGAAATGTTCCCGCAGCGCATCAACCACCTCGCAACCAATCACCCCGTTATCCAGGTGATAGTCGATCAGTAGTACCTCCGGTGCACGTCCCTGCAACACCGACAGCGCCTGCGGCAGGTCGCGCGCGGTGAGCACCTCGCAGCCCCACTGACTGAGCAGTGCGTCCATGCTGTCGAGGATGCTCTGCTCGTTGTCGACCACCAGCAGTCGCCGTCCCGGCAGCGGGTCACCCAGCTGTGCCTGCGGCACCAGCGTGGCCAGGCGTTCCGGCATCGGCGCCAGCGGCAGTTCGAACGAGAAGCACGAGCCCTTGCCCACCCGCGAGCGCACCTGTACCGGGCAGTCGAGGATGCGCGCGATGCGCTCGACGATGGCCAGACCAAGGCCAACCCCACGCCCTGGCTCGAGCTGGTTGAACTCCTGGAAGATCGCCTGCAGCTGGTTCTGCGGAATGCCGCGACCGCTGTCCCACACCTCGATGCTCACGCTCTGGCCGCGTCGCCTTGCGGCCAGCAGCACGCCTCCGCTCCGGGTATAGCGGCAGGCGTTGCTCAGCAGGTTGCGCAGAATGCGGCTGACCAGGCGCAGGTCGGTGCGCACCGCCAGCTTCGGCAAGTGCATGCGCAGGCGCAGCCCGGCCGCTTCTGCCACCGACTGAAACTCAGAGGCCAGCGGCGTGAACAGCTCGGCCAGGTCATGATCGGCCGGGGTTGCCTGCACCGCGGCCTGGTCCAGACGGGAGATATCGAGCAGGTCGGCAAGCAGTTCTTCGGCGCCATCCAGAGCCTGGTGAGTACGCTCTACCAGCAACTTTTCGGAGCTTGGCAACGACCGCTCGCGCAGGGTGGCGATCAGCAGGCGCGCCGCATTCAACGGCTGCAGCAGGTCGTGGCTGGCCGCGGCGAGAAAGCGATCCTTGGAATGGTTGGCTTCTTGTGCCGCGTCGCGCGCCTCGCGCAGCTCCTCGGTGCGTGAGACGACCCGCTGCTCCAGCTCGTCGTTGAGCTGCTGCAGGCGCAGTTGGGCCAGCTTGCGTTCGGTGATATCGGCGACGAAGCCCTCGAACAGGCCGGGCTCGTCCGGCTTGAGCAGCAGGTTCATGATCACCGTGATGCGGCTACCGTCGCGCCGGCGCAACTCGGTCTCGTAGCCGTACAGACCGCCACGTTCCTGCAGGGCAGTGCGGATCGCGCGCATCTCCTCGCTACCGCCGACGAACAGCTCGCGTGCCAGGTCTGACAGCGACCACAACACCTGCTGCGGCTCGGCATAGCCGAGCATCCGCGCCAGCGCCGGATTGGCCGCCAACAGGCCCTGAGTCATGCTGGCCTGGAAGATGCCGTGAACCGCGTTCTCGAACAGCCACTTGTAGCGGTTGCGCTCGGCCTCCAGCTCTTCCAGGCGCGCCTGCAGTTCGGGGTAATGACTCTTGCGTTGCGACTGGCTGCTCAGCCCTAACAGCCCGGCCAGGGCCTTCTGCGGGTCCTCAGAGGGCCTCGCCATACACCACCTCGACATCGCGCTGGCTGGACTGCCGCGGGTTGGTGAGGATGCACGGATCATGCATGGCGTGGCGCGAGAGGAACGGGATGTCGCTGCTGCCGACACCATGGCGGGCCAGCGTCTCGTGGAAGCCCACGGCACTCTTGAAGGCGATCAGGTGTTCCACCAGGCGTACGCGGATCTGCGGATGGGTCAGACCGCGGCAATCCAGGCCGAGGGTTTCGGCTATCACCTTGAAGCGCTCCGGCGCGGCGTCGTAGTTGAAGGCCACCACATGTTCCACCAGCGCTGCATTGCACAGGCCGTGCGGCAGGTCGAGGAAACCGCCGAGGCTGTGGCTCATCGCATGTACTGCACCGAGGATGGCATTGGAGAAAGCCAGACCGGCCTGCATGCTGCCGAGCATGATCTTCTCGCGCAGGGCGATGTCGGCAGGATTGGCGATCATGCCCACCAGGTTGCCGCCGATAAGCCGCATGGCCTCCAGTGCATGGGTATCGGTGAGCGGGCCATTGCCGGTGGAGACGAACGCCTCGATGGCGTGCACCAGCGCGTCGATGCCGGTACAGGCGGAGAGGAACGGGTCCATGCTCAAGGTGGTTTCCGGGTCGATCAACGACACGTCCGGCACCACGGCCTTGCTAACAATGGAGAACTTCATCCGCTCGGTCTGGTTGGAGATGATCACGAACTGCGAAACGTCAGCCGAGGTGCCGGCGGTGGTCGGGATCAGGATCAGCGGCGGGCTCGGCACACGCACCGTGTCGACGCCCTCGAATTCGAGGATATGGCGGCCATGCGCGGCAACGATGCCGATGCCCTTGGCGCAGTCCATCGGGCTACCACCGCCCACCGCGACGATGACATTGCAGCCCTCGCTGCGGTACAGCTCGGCGCCGGTCATTACCTCTTCCATACGCGGGTTGGGCGACACCCCGGTGTACAGACAGAAGGCCAGGCCCTGGGCCTGCAGGCTGTTGGCCACGTCGGTGACCCAGCCGGCGGCCATCACGCCCGGATCGGACACCAGCAGTACCTTGGTGGCACCGAAGTTGGCGGCGACGTTGCCGACGTTATGGCGGCAACCGGCACCGAAGATGATTTCGGGGGAAACGAACTTGCGCAGCGGGCTCAGCACCTGGCTCATACCACGGCCTTTTTCTTGTTTTGGTGATCTTCCCGCAGCCTACTGCAATCGCCGGGCTTTGCAATCGGACCTTCTGTCTAGAGCACCGCAGAGGCTGCCTCCAGCAGGGCACGATAGAACGCGTGTTCCGCCTCCAGCGCTGCGGCCTGATGCTCGGCCTGGCGGAAGCCGTGGCCCTCGTCGGGGAAAAGGCGGTACTCCACAGTGACGCCATTGTCCCGCAACGCGGCGACCATGCTCTCGGTCTGCTGCGGCACCACCACCGCATCCCGACCACCCTGGAAGAAAATCACCGGGACGCGGATGCGCCCGGCCTGGCGCAGTGGCGTGCGCCGCCGGTAGCGCTCGACATGCTGCTGCGGATCACCCAGCAGCCAGTCCAGGTAATCCGCCTCGAACTTGTGGGTAAGCCGGCGCAACGCCAGCGGATCGCTGACGCCATACAGGCTGGCGCCACCGGCATAACCACCCTGGGCCAGGGCCAGGAGTGCGCTATACCCTCCGGCGCTGGCACCGCGCACGAACACCCTGGCCGGGTCGATGCGCCCGAGGTCGGCCAGGTGGTCGACGCCGGCGCGGATATCTTCCAGTTCGATGCGCCCCCACTCGCCCTGCAGGCGCTGCCGGTAGACACGGCCAAAGCCGGCGCTGCCACGGTAGTTGAGGTCGAGCACGGCGAAGCCTCGCAGGGTCCAGAACGGAATGCGCGGGTCGAACACCGGGTAGCTGGATGAAGTCGGCCCGCCGTGGAGGAACACCACCAGCGGCGTCGGCCCCGAGCCCTGAGCTGGGTAGAAATAGCCATGGGCGGTCTCGCCGCCACTGGCGAAGGCGATGGCTTCGGGGCGCGGCAGCAGCACCTCGTCCAGCGGTCGCTCGCCACCGGCCAGCACGCTCAGACTGTCGTCATGGCGGTCGATGGCCAGCAACGCCGGCAGGCGATCCGGTGCGGCGGCCACGCAGTAGAAATAACGCTCGTCCGCCGCCAGCGCACGGAAGCGACTGAAGTCCGTGGCCAGGCGCCGCTCATAGCCGGCATCGGTACGCTCCAGCAACTGCCCTGTCGCAGGAGTGATGCGGCTCAGCAGCAAGCCTCCGCCCTCCAGCGGCAGGTAGCTGCGCCCGCCGAGCTGCCACGGCGCCGGGGCATGATCGCAAGCCGCATCGAGCACCGGCTGCAGGCCGTTGTCGCCCTCACGCAGTGGCTGCCACCAGCCATGTCGATCACTCAGGCAATACAGGCGACCATCGGCGGCGAAGCGCGGCTGCTGCAGCGACTCCTCGCCGCCCTCGCCGGCCAGTACCTGGGTACGGCTCCAGTCACCGGCTGGCGAGCGGTGCCGCTGGCACAGGCGGGTGGCGGTCCAGGGCTGCTGCGGGCGATCCCACTCGACCCAGACCAGGCGCGTGCCAGTCTCATCCATCGTCGGCGCGGCGTAGAAGTCGGCACCCTGCACCAGCACCTGGCGGCTGCCGTCCAGGCCGAGGCGAACGATGCGGTGCTCCACCTCGCCCGGCTCGCGGCTCTCCTCCACCGCCAGCACCGCCTGCCAAGCCGGAACGAAGGCCAGATCGCCGTAGCGGCAGGAGAACTGCTCTGTCAGCGCCTGCGGCGCGGTGCCGACGAGATCGAGGTGATAGACCTGCTGATCGGCCTCGTTGACGAAAGCCACGCCACTGGTGGTGACGCAGCTGGCACCACCACCGTATTCGTAGACCTTGCTGCGTACCGAATAGCCCGGCGGGGTCAATTCGCGGCGCTGCACGCCAAGGAGGAACTGCAGCGAGCTACGCCCGCTGGCCGGATCGAACTCGACCCACAGCACGCCGCCGTGGGCTGCGTGCAGCTCGGCAAAATCACGGCCGGCGGCGGCCGCCTGCGTGGCGGACCAGGTGGCTGCCATGGCCGAGCCCTGATCGCGAGAGTGACTCATGCCTTGCAGATCAGCCGCGAGGCCTTGTCGTTGCGGAAGGTCAGCTCGCCAAGGCCGACCGCGCCCAATTCAGCTTCATGGCGCGCATCGAGGATCATGCCGTGGTGGGCCGACTTGGCGCAGACCGGGTCGGCGTTCTCCGCCGTGCCGGTGAGCATGAACGCCTGGCAGCGACAGCCGCCGAAATCGCGTTCCTTCTCGTCGCAACTGCGGCACGGCTCCGGCATCCAGTCGTCGCCACGGAAGCGGTTGAAGCCGAAGGAGTCGTACCAGATGTGGCGGATGTCGTGCTCGCGCACGTTGGGGAATTTCACCGGCAACTGCCGCGCGCTGTGGCAGGGCAAGGCGGTGCCGTCCGGAGTGACGTCGAGGAACAGGTTGCCCCAGCCGTTCATGCAGGCCTTGGGGCGCTCCTCGTAGTAATCCGGGGTGACGAAGATCAGCTTGCACGGGTGATTCTGTGCCGCCAGCTTCGCCCGGTATTCATTGGTGATGCGCTCGGCGCGTTCCAGTTGCGCCTTGCTCGGCAGCAGGCCGGCACGGTTGAGCTGGGCCCAGCCGTAGAACTGGCAGGTGGCGAGCTCGACGAAGTCCGCCTCCAACTCCAGGCACAGCTCGATGATCTGATCGATGCGATCGATGTTGTGTCGGTGGGTGACGAAGTTGAGCACCATCGGGTAGCCATGGGCCTTCACCGCGCGGGCCATGGCGACTTTCTGCGCATAGGCCTTGCCGCTGCCGGCGAGCAGGTTGTTGAGTTCCTCGTCGGCGGCCTGGAAGCTGATCTGGATATGGTCCAGGCCGGCCTCGGCGAACGCCGCCACCTTGGCCTCGGTGAGGCCGATGCCAGAGGTGATCAGGTTGGTGTAGTAACCCAGCCCACGGGCCGCCTGGATCAGCTCGACCAGGTCCTGGCGCACCAGCGGCTCTCCGCCGGAGAAACCCAGCTGCGCCGCCCCCAGTTCACGGGCCTGGCGAAACACCTCGATCCACTCGGCGGTGCTCAGCTCCTCGCCCTGGCGAGCGAAGTCCAGCGGGTTCGAGCAGTACGGACACTGCAGCGGGCAGCGGTAGGTCAGCTCGGCCAGCAACCAGAACGGCGGGCCGACCTGCACGCCGGGTTTAGCGCAACTCGATCCAGAACTGAGCATGGGCCACCTCAAGGAACGCCAGGATGTCTTCGTCGATCCCCTGGATTTCAGGGAAACGGCTCTGCAGTTCGGCGACGATGGTCGCCACGCTGCGCTGGCCGTCCACCATCTTGAGTATCTCGCCGGCACTCTCGTTAAGCTTGATCATGCCCTCCGGGTAGAGCAGCACGTGGCAGCCCTGGGCCGGCTCGAACTGCAGGCGGAAGCCGCGCCGAATGGTCGGTATACCGAGCAGCAGGGACGGTTGATTGGCCTGAGCGAGGTTGCTGCTCATAGGGAGGTACTCCTGTTCGTGACGGGGCGAATCACAGCGCGATGCCCCGGTGCCAGACCCGTTCGCGGGTCACGGTGTGGTACGGCGGACGCTCCAGCTCGTAGGCCATGCTCATGGCGTCGAGCATGCTCCACAGCACGTCGAGCTTGAATTGCAGGATGTCCAACATGCGCTCCTGGGCCTCGCGTGTGCGGTAGTGGCCGAGGGTGATGCGCAGGCCGTGCTCGACATCGCGGCGAGCTTCCTTCAGGCGCTTGCGGAAATAGTCGTAGCCAGCCGAGTCGATCCAGGGGTAGTGCTGTGGCCAGCTATCCAGGCGTGACTGGTGGATCTGCGGGGCGAACAGCTCGGTCAGCGAACTACTGGCCGCCTCCTGCCAGGACGCACGGCGGGCGAAGTTGACGTAGGCATCCACGGCGAAGCGCACACCGGGCAGCACCAGCTCCTGCGACAGCACCTGCTTGCGGTCCAGGCCCACCGCCTCGGCCAGGCGCAGCCAGGCCTCGATACCACCCTCCTCACCCGGCGCGCCATCGTGGTCGACGATGCGCTGGATCCATTCGCGGCGGGTGTCACGGTCCGGGCAATTGGCCAGGATCGCGGCATCCTTCAGCGGAATGCACACCTGATAGTAGAAGCGGTTGGCCACCCAGCCCTGGATCTGCTCACGGCTGGCGCGGCCCTCGTACATGGCCACATGGAACGGGTGGTGGATGTGGTAGCAGGCACCCTTGGCGCGCAGCGCCTGTTCGAATGCCTCGGGGGTCATGGCTGGCTGGTTCATACCAGGCTCCTCAGAGTTCGATGCCCATGCCGTCGAAGGCGACTTCAATGCCGTGCGCGGTCAGTTCGGCGCGCTCGGCCGAGTCCTCGTCGAGGATCGGATTGGTATTGTTGATATGGATCAGCACCTTGCGCGCGGGCAGGCCCTGCAGTGCGGCGATCATCCCATCCGGCCCGCTCTGCTGCAGGTGACCCAGCTGACTGCCGAGCTTGCTGCCGACCTCGGCACGGATCATCTCGTCGTCGCGCCAGAAGGTGCCGTCCACCAGCAGGCAGTCGGCCTCGGCCATCTGCGCGCGCAGCTCGGCGTCCACCTGCCCCAGGCCCGGGGCGTAGAACAGCGTGCCACCGGTGCGCCGGTCGCGTACCCGCAGGCCAATGTTGTCGCCGGGGTGCGGGTCGTTGCGGTGCGGCGAATAGGGCGGTGCAGCGCTGTGCAGCGGGAACGGGGTGAACTCCAGCTGCGGGCAGGCGGCGATGGTGAAGCTGCGCGTCAGCTCGATAGGCTGCCAACGCAGGCCGCCGCCCGGCCAGTGCGAGAGCATGTTGAACAGCGGGAAACCGCTGGTCAGGTCCTGGTGGACCATCTCCGTGCACCACACCTCGTGCGGGCAGCCCTCGCGCAGGCTGAGCAGGCCGGTGGTGTGGTCGATCTGGCTGTCGAGCAGGACCACCGCCGAGATACCGGTATCACGCACCGCACGCGCCGGCTGTAGCGCCGGGAAAGCTTCGAGCTGGGCACGGATGTCCGGCGAGGCATTACACAGGATCCAGTTGACTCCATCATCGGAGAGAGCGATGGACGACTGGGTACGCGACCGCGCATTCAGCGTTCCGTCGCGCAGTCCACGACAGTTGCGGCAGTTGCAGTTCCACTGGGGAAAGCCACCACCGGCGGCCGACCCGAGAATCTGAATGAGCATACGGCTGCTCCAAGATAGAAGCCCCGGCGGACCGGGGCTGATCGGATCAACGATTGGCGAAGTACAGGGTGACTTCGAAGCCAATGCGCAGGTCGGTAAAGCTAGGCTTGGTCCACATGGATCGATCCTCTTCTTGTAGGCCGGAAGATTCCGGCAGGTCGAGTTAAGCACCAGGGCCGCTTCCCCCGAATGATACTTTCGAAGGAGTTTCGCCCCTGATTTGGTAGGGCAGGCGCGACAACTGTCGCCTCCTGCCCGCTACAGGTGTCGCATCGCTGCGACAGCTGTTCTGCCAGGCGCCGCCGCAGGCCGCGGAAAACCGCGCTACCCAGGGCACCGCCGTGAATCCGACGAAGCGGCACAGCGCTTGCTGGCCTCCCCGGTGTTCGACGGATGGATGACTGCACATCGCTCCCAGCCGGAGTATGGTTGGGACCAGCCGCCGGCCGAACGGCTCCGCAAAAAACAACAACGCGCCGCAGCCTGACTCGCGGCCAATGGGAGTGCCCATGACCGCCCATGCCTTGGAAACCTGCCCCAATGACCTCACCGCCTTCGTCGCGGACCACTTCCCCGAGCGCGGCATCCGCCCAGATGGCCTGATCGCCCGCTCCTGGTATCGCAGCGTGATGGAGCACCGTCTCGATCCGCACGGCGCGGTCGAGAAGAACATCCTCACCGCCAGCGAACTGCGCGAATACCAGGCCCTGCACGAGGAGTACCTGGCCATCGCCGGCCAGGGCCTCAACGGCCTGGCCAAGCGCGTGGTACCGGCTGGCTTCGCCGTGCTGCTCAGCGACGAGCACGGCGTGACCCTCGACTCGCGCCTGCCGCGCCAGCGCGACACCTACACCCAGGCCGGGCTGATCGTCGGTGCGCGCTGGGACGAGTCCATCGCCGGCACCAACGGCATCGGCACCACCCTGGCCGCCGGCCAGCCGATGACCATCCACCGCCAGGAGCATTTCCTGGTCTCCAACTTCCGCCTGAGCTGCTCGGTAGCGCCGATCTACGATGCGCAGAACGCCCTGCGCGGCTGCCTCAACGCCACCTGTCTGAACAGCGACGGGCCGAAGGAAGCGCAGTACCTGACCCTGCAGCTGGTGATCATGTATGCCCGGCTGATCGAGAACGCCAGCTTCCGCCAGCGCTACCGCGACCGCCTGAGCCTGTCGCTGAAGCCGCGCGACGACATTGCCGACCTGGCCAACGAACAGTTGCTGGCCCTCGACGAGCGCGGACGGGTCATCGGCGCCAACCACGCCGCCTTCGTCGCCTACCAGCAGGAACGCGGCATCGACCTGCTCGGCAGCCGCATCGACCAGCTGCTGCCGGCCAACGTCGACGAGCTGCTCAGCCTGACCCTGGGCGGTGCCCGTGGCGTACGCCTGCGCACCCAGCAGGACGAGGCGCTGGTGGATATTGGCCTGCGCATTCCCGCCAGCCCGCCGCCACGCAGCGCCCCGAACCGGATCGAGGCCCGCCCCGAGCACCCGGACCTGCAGCGCCTCAGCGGCGGCGATGCGCGCCTGCTGGACGGCGTGGGGCGCCTGCGCAAGGTGCTCGACAAGGGCATCCCGATTCTCATCACTGGCGAGACCGGCACCGGCAAGGAGGCCTTCGCCCGCGCCATCCACCAGGCCAGCACGCGCCACACCGGCCCCTTCGTCGCGCTGAACTGCGCGGCGATTCCGGAAAGCCTGATCGAGAGCGAACTGTTCGGTTACCGCGGCGGCAGCTTCACCGGTGCCAACAAGAAAGGCATGAAGGGCAAGCTGGAACTGGCCAATGGCGGCACGCTGTTCCTCGACGAGATCGGCGACATGCCCGCGCACCTGCAGACCCGCCTGCTGCGCGTGCTGGCCGAGCGCGAACTGTTCCCCCTCGGTGCCGACGCACCCGTGGCGCTGGATGTGCAGGTGGTTTCCGCAACGCACCAGAACCTGGCCGAGATGATCCGCAGCAAGGGCTTCCGCGAGGACCTGTTCTACCGCCTCAGCGGCATGACCCTGCAGCTGCCGGCCCTGCGCGAGCGCAGCGACCGCGATGCGCTGATCGACAACCTGCTGGCTGGTCTCGGCACGGAATTGCGCCTGGACGAAACCGTGCGCGAGCGTCTGCACACACACCCCTGGCCGGGCAACATCCGCCAGTTGCTCAACTGCCTGCGCTACGCCGCCGCCCTTGCCGAGGATGGCCGCATCGACCTGGACTGCCTGCCCGCCGAACTGCATCAGACGGCTCCCGCCGACGCACCATTGGCGTTGCAGGAAGCCACCAGCAGCGCCCTCGCTGCCCGCCTGGACGACGATGAGGCACGCCACCTGCTGGCAGCGTTGCGTGAGAGGCAGTGGAACATTAGTGCGGTGGCAGAGCAGTTCGGCATTGCCCGGTCGACCCTGTATCGGAAGATGAAGAAGCACGGCATCGTGCAGCCCAACGCGCTGTACTGATTCCTTCCTTTTTCCCTGCGTCCGACCAATCCGGGCGCAGGGAAAAAGGAGCGAGCCGCACCTGGCAAGGACGGCCCGCCCAATCGAAGCGACGACTTACTCCTGGGCGTACACCACATGTGTATGGGTGTACTCGTACAAGCCATGCTTGCCGTCCGCACCACCGATGCCGGACTTGCGCGTGCCGGCGTGGAAGCCCTGCATGGCCTCGAAGTTCTCGCGGTTGATGTAGGTCTCGCCGAAGTCCAGCTCGCGGCTGGCCTTGAGAGCGGCGCTGAGGTTGCGGGTATAGATCGACGAGGTCAGGCCGTACTCGCTGTCGTTCGCGCGGGCGATGGCCTCGTCGAGGTCATCGACGATCTGGATCGGCAGCACCGGACCGAAGATCTCCTTGCGCATGATCTCCATGTCGGTGGCGCAGCCGGCCAGTACCGTGGGCTGGTAATGGAAGCCCTTGCCCTTGTCCGCCACCGCCCCACCAGTGATCACCTGGGCGCCCTGCTCGACCGCCGTGCGCACCATCTGCGCGACCTTGTCCAGGCCGGCCTGGTTGATCAGCGGGCCCATGTCCAGATCGGACTCGACGGAAGGATCACCGTAGCGGGTAGCCGCCATCGCCGAAGCGATCTTGTCGATGAACTGGTCGGCCACCTTGCGCTCGACGTAGACACGTTCGGCACAGTTGCACACCTGTCCGGTGTTGATCACCCGCGACGCGGTGATGGCGGTGACGGCCAGGTCCAGATCGGCATCGGCCAGCACGATGGCCGGCGCCTTGCCGCCCAGTTCCAGGTTGAGCTTGGTGATATTCGGCGCCGCCGCGGCCATGATCCGCGAGCCGGTGCCGACGCTGCCGGTGAAGCTGATCAGGTCAACCCCGGCGTGACTGGTCAGCGCGCTGCCGGCACCTGCACCGGTGCCGCCGACCACGTTGAACACACCGCGCGGCAGGTCGGTCTCGGCCACCAGTTTGGCGAACTCGAAGCAGTTGATCGGCGTTTCCTCGCTGGGCTTGATCACGATGGTGTTGCCGGTGATCAGCGCCGGCGCCATCTTCCGGGCAATGAGGAAGAACGGGAAATTCCACGGCAGGATACCGGCCACCACGCCCAGCGGCTTGCGCAGCAGGAAGATGTGCTCGCCGGCACGGTCGCTGGTCAGCACCTCGCCTTCCAGGCGGCGCGCCCATTCGGCCATGTAGTCCAGGTAGTCGGCGGTGAAGTTGACCTCCACCTCGGCCAGGGCCGGCACCTTGCCGCCCTCGACAGTGATGATGCGCGCCAGGCGCGGGGCGTTGGCGCGCACCTTGGCGGCGATCTGGCGCAGGTAGCCGGCGCGCTCGATAGCCGGCTTGGCGGCCCAGCCCTTCTGTGCGGCGCGGGCCGCGGCAATGGCGCGCTCGACCTGCTCGTTGCCGGCTTCGGGGATACGCGCCAGCAGGTCGGCATTGGCCGGGTTGCGTACCTCGACCAGGTTGTCGCTGCCGACAAAGGCGTTGTCGATGTAGTGCTGGTAGGTGGTGATGTCGCTCATGGTCGCTCTCGCTATACGGAGTGGGCTGACAAACGCGCACCGGGTGAGCGGTGCGCGTTCGCGGGGATCACTTGGCGCTGAACTTGTCCCAGGCGTCGCCTTCCTGCTGCAGGTCGTGGGCGCGCTTGATCAGGTACTGATGGATCTGGTCCACCTGCTTGGCATCGAAGGCCTCGGCGAACGACGGCATGCCGTCCGGTACGCGACCGCCGTAGAGAATGCCGAGGAACATCTGGTGCTTCTCCGGGGTGAGCTTGCGCAGGTCCGGTAGCACGCCGCCGCTCACCGCATGAATGCCGTGGCACTGCGAGCAGTGGCCGTCATACAGCTTGGCGCCGGCCTCCACGGTGGCCGCATCGGCGGTCAGCGGCGGCGGTTTCGGGGCATCGGCCGGCGGCGCCGGCTCGCGCAGCTTGGCGGTGCCGCCGAGCTTGTAGGTGAGTACCTGGGCGAACGGCTGCACGCCGGCGCGCAACGACAGGGCACCGGCGAAGGTGGAGAAGGCACCGCCCCAGCCGGCCATGAAGGTGACGTACTGCTCGCCATCCACCGAATAGGTGATCGGCGCCGCCATCACGCCGCTGGCGGCCGGCTGCTCCCAGAGTTTCTTGCCGTCCTCGGCGGCGTAGGCGATCACCCGGCCATCGGCACTGCCTTCGAACACCAGGTTGCCGGCGGTGCTCAGGGTGCCGCCGTTGAAGATGGTCACGTAGGGCACTTCCCAGGCCGCTTCCTGCTTCACCGGGTCCCAGGCGATCAGCTTGCCGGACCAGGTCTTGGCCATTTCCAGCAGGCCGTCGGCACCTTCAGGCATCATCCCGGTACGCAGGCCAAGCTGGTACATGCTCTTGAACGGGTTGCGCTTGGGCGCCTCGGGGATGTGCTCGTAGTAGGCCGACATGATGTGCGCGGGGATGTACACCAGCCCGGTCTTCGGGTTGAACGACATCGGGTGCCAGTCGTGCGCGCCCCAGAACGCCGGGGTCACCAGGTTGCGCTTGCCGTTCTTCCAATACGCCGCGTTTTCCTCGTCGACGATGGGCCGACCGGTCTTCATGTCCATGCCCTTGGTCCAGTTCTGCGGGACGATGCCTTTGGCCGAGAGCAGCTCGCCGGTGGCGCGGTCGATAACGTAGAAGAAACCGTTCTTCGGTGCCTGCATCAGCACCTTGCGCTGCTTACCTTCGATCTCCAGCTCGGCAAGGATCATGTGCTGGGTGGCGGTGAAGTCCCAGGCGTCGCCCGGGGTGGTCTGGTAGTGCCAGGCGTATTCGCCGGTGTCGGCGTTGACCGCGACGATGGAGGACAGGAACAGGTTGTCGCCCTTGGCCTGGCTGCGCCATTTCGGGTCCCACAGCGAGCCGTTGCCGACGCCGATGTAGAGCAGGTTCAGCTCCGGGTCGAAGGCGAAGGAATCCCACGCGGTACCGCCACCGCCCTGCTCGACGAAGGCGTCGCCGAACCAGGTCTTCTGGGCAATCTCCATCGCCTTGTCTTCCGGCGGCAGCTTGGGGTCGCCCGGCACGGTGTAGAAGCGCCAGGCCTGCTTGCCGCTCTCGGCGTCGTAGGCGGTGACGTAGCCACGCACGCCAAACTCGGCGCCGCCGTTGCCGATGATCACCTTGCCGTTCACCACGCGCGGTGCGCCGGTGATGGTGTAGCTGCGCTTGTGATCGGCGCGGGTGTCGACCGACCAGGCACGCTTGCCGGTCTTGGCGTCGATGGCCTCCAGGCGGCCGTCGAGCACGCCGACGTAGACCTTGCCCTTCCACACCGCCACGCCACGGTTGACCGCGTCGCAGCAGGCCTCCCCGGCGCGCGAGCGATCCGACTGCGGGTCGTACTTCCACAACAGTTCGCCATTGCGCGCGTCCAGCGCGTACACCACCGAGAACGGCCCGGTGGTGTACATCACGCCGTCGACCACGATGGGTGTGGCCTCCACACCACGGTCGAGGTCGAGCTTGTAGCTCCAGGCCAGGCCGAGCTTGCCGACGTTCTGCTGGTTGATCTGCTCCAGCGGGCTGTAGCGTTGCTCGTCGTAGGTACGGCCATGACTCATCCAGTTACCCGGCTCCTGGTCGGCGGCGACGATGCGCTTGCCATCGACGTTGGCCGGTATCTCGGCAGCCTGGGCGGTATGGACGAAGCCGGCCAGCAGCACGGCGGCGAACAGCGCGGAACGGGGTAGACGCAAGGCGGGTTGCCGGTCGGACGACGGGCACGCAGAAGGCGCGGTGAGGCCAATCGATCTCATGGATGTTCTCCGATTCTTGTTGTTGCCTCGACGTTCGCGCCGAGGCTTGGCAGAGTCAGAGCAACGCCTGTGCCAGCGCCCGCCGGGAAGACTGAAAGCCTTGCGCGGCAAGGCCTGCACAGATATCTAAGGGAAACTGAAAGCGGGAAGAAGAACGCAACAGCTGTTGCATTCACACGGGCGTTTGTAGCGGTGGTGCAACGCCCGGAGCGGGCATAAAAAACGCGGCCGGAGCCGCGTTCGACAGGACCTGCCGCTCCGAAGGGAGTAGGCGGTTTGCGAGGAGACGAGCAGGACGCCCGAAGGCATATCGAAAAAAAGCGCGGCCTGGGACCGCGCGGGACATCAATCCATCGGCCGGGCAATGGCCGCCAAGGCGGCCCACGCTCAGTTAGGCCAGACGACGGAAGCGCCTCCCTGCGCTCGATGAAAAAACGTGCGTCCGCCGCAGGGCGGACGCGGGTGGATCAGAAGAAGCCCAGCGGGTTGATGTCGTAGCTCACCAGCAGGTTCTTGGTCTGCTGATAGTGGTCGAGCATCATCTTGTGGGTCTCGCGGCCGACACCGGACTTCTTGTAGCCACCGAAGGCGGCGTGCGCCGGGTACAGGTGGTAGCAGTTGGTCCACACGCGACCGGCCTTGATGCCACGCCCCATGCGGTAGGCGATGTTGATGTCGCGGCTCCACACGCCGGCACCCAGGCCGAACTCGGTGTCGTTGGCGATGGCCAGCGCCTCAGCCTCGTCCTTGAAGGTGGTCACGCCGATCACCGGCCCGAAGATCTCCTCCTGGAACACGCGCATCTTGTTATGGCCCTTCAGCAGAGTCGGCTGGATGTAGTAGCCGTTGGCCAGGTCGCCGGACAGGCGTTCGGAGGAGCCGCCGGTGAGCACCTGGGCACCTTCCTGCTGGGCGATCTCGAGATAGCTGAGGATCTTGTCGTACTGCTGCTGCGAGGCCTGGGCACCGACCATAACGTCGGTATCCAGCGGGTTGCCGCGCTTGATCTGCTTGATCTTCTTCAGCACCTCGACCATGAACGCGTCATAGATGCTTTCCTGAACGACCGCGCGGGACGGGCAGGTGCACACTTCGCCCTGGTTGAAGAAGCCCAGCACCAGGCCTTCGGCGGCCTTCTCGATGAAGGCCGGCTCGGCGTTCATGATGTCGGCGAAGAAGATGTTCGGGCTCTTGCCACCCAGCTCCACGGTGCTCGGAATGATGTTCTCGGCGGCACACTTCATGATGTGCGAGCCGACCGGGGTGGAGCCGGTGAAGGCGATCTTGGCAATGCGCTTGCTGGTGGCCAGCGCCTCGCCGGCTTCGCGGCCGAAGCCCTGGACGACGTTCAGCACGCCCGGCGGCAGCAGGTCGCCGATGATTTCCATCAGCAGGGTGATCGACAGCGGGGTCTGCTCGGCTGGCTTGAGCACGATGGCATTGCCGGCGGCCAGCGCCGGAGCCAGTTTCCAGGCGGCCATCAGCAGCGGGAAGTTCCACGGGATGACCTGGCCGACGACGCCCAGCGGCTCGTGGAAATGGTAAGCCACGGTGCCGTCGTTGATTTCGGCGGCACTGCCTTCCTGGGCACGGATGCAGCCGGCGAAATAGCGGAAGTGGTCGGCGGCCAGCGGTACGTCGGCGTTCAGGGTCTCGCGCACGGCCTTGCCGTTGTCCCAGGTCTCGGTGACGGCGAGTATTTCCAGATTCTGCTCAATGCGGTCGGCGATCTTCAGCAGCACCAGCGCGCGGTCCTGCACCGACGTGCGGCCCCAGGCATCGGCGGCGGCGTGGGCGGCATCCAGGGCCTTGTCGATGTCCTCGGCCGAGGAGCGCGGGAACTCGGCGATGACCTGGCCGGTGACCGGGGAAGTGTTCACGAAGTACTCGCCCTTCAGTGGCGGTACGAACTCGCCATTGATGTAGTTGCCGTAGCGCGGCTTGAAGGAAACGATGGAGCCAGGAGTCCCAGGTTGAGCGTAGATCATGATGATGCCTCTTCTTGTGGTGCCTGCCCCTGCCAATGGGCCAGGTCGTGCTTCGATCTTTGCAGCCGCTCTGCCTCGCGGGTATGCGCCGATGGCACAGCTGGGCTACTCATTTGGTAGTACATGCCTGAGTGCAATCCTTGTGGCGGCGGTCGCGCTCAGGGCAAGCGACGGTCGAAGGTCGTACCGTCGTCGTCCGTCCAGCGTAGACCCAGCTCGCCGGTATCAGCCGGCAGCACCACCCGCCAGTAGGGATTGGCAGAAGCACCGGCGAACGCGCGCACCCGCAGCAGCTCGCCCTGCGCCCCATCGACGCTGAATTCGCGCAGCAGGTGGGGCGGCAGCAGGCGACCGGCGGTATCGCGTCGCTGGCCGGTCTCCATCGGATGGCGCAGCAGACTGGCCAGTTCTCTGCCACCATCCAGCGGCCGGAGCCAGGCCTGGATCTGGCCGAGGCCGTCGTTGGGATCGGCGAGCGGCGGCGACAGGCAGCTGCTGCCTGCGATGCGCACCTGCTGGCGCACGTCCCAGGTGCGCCCATCGGCATCGCGTGCCAGCACTTGCAGTACCTGGCTCTGCGGCAAACGCACGCGGGTACTCAGGCGCAGCGGCTCGTGCCAGGCGCGCAGCTCGACCTCGGCGATGCGCGGTTCACCTTCCCGCTCGCGCAGCAGCACCAGCCGCAGCGGCGGGCGGGCACCGCGCAGGGTCAGGGTGACGGCAACGAAGGCGCCGTCCTCAACCCATTCAGGGATATCCAAGACCAGGCCAGCGGCCTGCGGCAAACCACCGGCTAGCAGGCGCCTCTGCTCATCATGCAGCGGCTCGGCTGCCAATGCCGGTGTCACCAGCAGCACCAACGTCGCCACGATTCGGCGCGCCCCGCACATGACTCGTACGGCACGTCCCGACTTCACGCCGGCGCCCCCCAGGCGGCCGTGCAGATGCCGAGGTACCAGGCCGCCGCCACCTGCGCCTCATGCCGGCGCAGTGCATCATCACCGTCCAGAGGGCTGAGCTGCAGGGTGCCCGGCACCTCGCCGAGCAGCCCCTGCTCGACGCGATAGCGCGCCGAGATCGACACGGCATCGTCGGGTGTCAACAAGCTGTAGCAGGTGTTGCTCAGCACCGGCGGCTGCAACGGCTCGCCGCGCAGCTCGGCCAGCAGGTGAGCCACTGCCAGGCGCGCCTGGGCCTGGGCGCTGAACGCCGACTTGGGCATCGGCGCGGCGATGCTGGCATCGCCCAGCACCGTGATGTGCTCGGCCGTGCGGGCACGAAAGCGCTGAGGGTCCACCGGCACCCAGCCGCTGGCGTCGGTCAGCCCGGCACGCACGGCGATAGCAGCAGCCCGTTGCGGCGGGATCAGGTTGATCACCGCCGCGCGATGGCGATTGCCGAACTCGCACTCGAGCTCGCGACGCTGCGCATCGGCGCGCACCACCCGGCCATCACCCGCATGGCCAACCCACTCGACCAGCCCCGGGTAATGGCGTTGCCAGCCCTGCTGGAACAGCGCCTGCTTGGAGAAGCTGTCCTTCGCATCGAGGATCAACAGCTTGCTGCGCGGCTTGTGTCGCTTCAGATAGTCGGCGATCAGGCTGGCCCGCTCGTAGGGGCCGGGCGGGCAGCGGTAGGGGTTGTCCGGCACGCCGATCAGCACCAGGCCACCATCGGTCATGGCCTGCAGCTGGCGGCGCAGCAGCTCGGTCTGCACGCCGGCCTGCCACGCATGCGGCAGCCGCTTGGCTGCTGCAGCGTCATAGCCTTCGATGGCGTCAAAACGCATGTCGATGCCGGGTGCCAGGATCAGATGGTCGTAGTCCAGCCACAGCCCATCATCGAGCTGTACCCGACGACCGGCCGTATCGATGTCGCGCGCCGCCTGGTGCAACAGGCGGACGCCCTGCCCTTCCAGGTCGCGATAGGACCAGGCGATCCTCGCCAGCGGGTCCAGCCCGGCTATCACCCTGTTGCTCATCGGGCAGGTGTGGTAGTGCACCTTCGGCTCGATCAGCACCACATCCAGGCCCGGCTCTGCCTGGCGCAGCAGGCGTGCGGCGGTGGCTCCGGCGAATCCGCCACCGACCACCAGCACGCGCCCGGTCACCCGGCCCTGCCCCGCTCGCGCCCACCAGGGCAACAGTGCCAGACCGGCGAGGAGCGCGCGACGACTCAGGCGCGCCATCGCTCAGCGCGCCGCCACGGCGCCTTCCGGGCGGTAGCCCAGGCGCAGGCCGCCCCAGTGGCGACCACAAATACGGATCGGCACCGACAGGTCGTGCATCAGCTCGCCGGTGTCGCGGGTATAGGTCTGCAGCAGCAACGGCTGCTCGTGGCTGCCGCAGCGGATGCCGGTGCGGTCGTCGAAGCGGCGCTTGCTGCGGCTGCGCAGCATGTCCTGCTGGCGGTCGCCGGTCAGCGCAGCACTGAACGCCCGGTTGTGGGTCGGTACGTAGCCCTCGGGCGTGCAGGCGATGGCGAACACCAGGCCCTCGTGCTGCCCCAGCAGCGGCTCCTGGATGTCCGGCAGGACGCGGTCGGTGTAGTCGTCGAAGCGGGTTTTGTACTTCTGCGGGAAACTGCCCGGCACCGGCCGGTACTGGCGGTCGAACAGGTCGTCGAGGCTGACACGACCGGATTCGACATCCGCCTCGAAGCGTTCGGCGATGGACTGAGCGCCCTGCCGGGCCAGGTCATAGGCACGCTGGTGGTAGTCGTCCAGCGCGACCTCGGCGAGACGCTCACTGATCTGCTCGGCCTGCCCCTCCAGGCGCCCGGCCACGCCGCCCAGGCGCTGGGTATGGGCATCGCTCTCGGCCAGGTCACCGCGCATCTGCTCCATGGCGGCGAACAGGCTGGTGAGCTGCTCGCGGTTGATCTCGGCCCCCTGGGCGATCTCGTCGACCTGCCCTTCCACCACCTCGGCCAGCGCGACAATGTTGGCGAGGCTGCTACCAGCCTGCTCGACGGCGCCGACGCCCTCGTCCAGTTCACTGGCCAGCTGGCGGATCTGCTCGACCACGGCGGCGGTCTTGCGCTGGATATCGGCAACCATCTCGCCGACCTCTTCGGTGGCGCTGGCGGTGCGCGCGGCCAGGCCGCGCACCTCGTCGGCGACCACCGCGAAACCGCGCCCGGCCTCGCCGGCACGCGCCGCCTCGATGGCCGCGTTGAGCGCCAGCAGGTTGGTCTGGCTGGCTACGCCCTGGATCACCTGGGTAACCCGCTGGATGTCCTCGCTACGCTGGCTGAGGTTGCCGATCAGCTCGCGGCTGGCGCTGGCGCGGCCACTCAACTGGTGCATGCGCGCGATGCTGTCGTGCAAAACTCGCAGGCCTTCGTCGCTGCTGCGGCGCGCCTCGTGGGCGGCTTCCAGGGTGCGTTGACTGAGCAGGCTGGTTTGCTCCTCGGTGGTGATCATCACCTCGGCATTGCCCACGATGCTGGCCGCGCCCTGCAGCTGAGAGGCCAGGCGATGGGCAAGCTGCTTCACCGAATAGGCCACCTCGGCGGCAGACAAGGCGTTGCTGCTGGTGGTGCGCGACAGGTCGCGGCTCAGGCGCAGCAGTGACTCGTCGTCGGTCGACGGCGTGACATCGCTCGCCCCGCCGCCCCGGAGCAACAGGGGCAGCCAGGCCACCGCCACGGCCAGCGGCAGCGCCATCACCAGGCCTATGTTGCCCCGCTGCAGAGCGAGGATGAGACAGCAGATGGCAATGGCCTGAAACAGGCCGGCCAGCAGAGGTCGGTACATCGCGCACCTCGTTCGGACGTTATTGTGATTGTTTGCCCATTAGGCCGCCTGGGCGCCGGTCCGACCATCATTCCTTGGTCGCAAACGCCTAAGCCCAAAGAGCGGGAACACCGTGCATCCAGTGGCCGGAACGGTCTAGGGGCTGCGGACCAGGCCAGGCGACTGCGTATGACATCCGGGCCCTAAGTCGCAACGACTTCGATACAACGAGCAATAGCAACAGTATGGCGTCCCCCCTAAAAAGGCAGCTCCCGATCATCAAGGAGTGACACCATGCGCCGCCTGCTAACCGGCCTGCTGCTCGGAGCCCTGCTGTCCAGTACCACCTTGGCCGACACCATCAAGATCGGCCTGAACTACCCGCGTACCGGCAACTACAAGGATGAGGGGCTGGAGCTCCGACGCGGTGCCCTGCTGGCAGTCGACGAGGTCAATCGCACCGGCGGAGTACTCGGCAAGCCGCTCGAATTGCTCGGAGAGAACACCGCCTCCCGGGCCGAACAGGCAAGGGACAATGTCGACAGCTTCGCTGACGCTGGCGCGCGTATGGTCTTCGGCGGCGCGACCAGCGAGGAGGCCATCGCCGCCGGCCAGCGCGCCCGTGAGCGCGGCCTGCTGTACTTCGCCACCCTCAGCTACGCCAACGACGTCACCGGTAGCCAGGGCCATCGCTACCTGTTCCGCGAGTCCAACAGCGCATGGATGAGCGCCCGTGTACTGGGCGAATACCTCGCGTGGCACATGCCACGCCGGCAGTATCACTACATCCTGATCGACGATGCCTGGGGCCGGAGCATGGAGGCGGCACTACGCCAGGCCACCAGCAGCAGCGACCGCGCGCGCCACGGGCGCACCGCATTGCCCACCGGGCTGGTACGCCGCGAGCAGTATCAGGAGGCATTGCGCAAGGCGGCCAACAGCGAGGCCGACATGCTGGTACTGGTACTGCTCGGCGACAACCTGCAGCGCAGCATGCGCATGGTCCACAACATGGGCCTGAAGAAGCGCATGCAGGTGATCGTGCCCAACCTGACGAAGAGCGTGGTGCAGCAGAGCGGGCCATTGATCATGGAGGATGTGATCGGCACCGAAGCCTGGACCTGGGATCTGCCTCGCCAGGAAGGCAACGCAGCCGGCGAGCACTTCGTGCAGGCGTACATCGACCAGCATCGCGAGTACCCAGGCAGCACCAGCGCTTCGGCATATGCCATCGTCCTCCAATGGGTCGACGCCGTCCGCCGTACCGGCAGCCTTGACAGCGAGCGACTGATCTCGGCCCTCGAAGACCACCGCTACACGCTGCTCAAGGAGCAACAGCAATGGCGCGGCTTCGACCACCAGAACGTCCAGAGCATCTACGCGGTACGGGTACGCAGTCGCGAGCAGATCATGCGCGACCCGCTCAAGCAGGACTATTTCGAGATCATCCATCGCATGGAGGGCGAAAGCGCGGCTCCCAGCCTGGAAGACTGGCAGCAGGAACGGGGCGAGCAACTGACTCTGCAATGATGCTGCGCTAGACTCGCGCCCCGGCGAGCCGCAAGGCACGCCCATCGCCTGCAGTCTGGAGTAGCAATGTTCACCTCCCCCGGCCCTCAAGCGGCCACTCTTTGCGGCCTTGCGGCCATCGTCCTGTGGAGCACCATCGTCGGCCTGATCCGCGGGGTCAGCGAACACTTCGGCGCCATCGGCGGCGCTGCACTGATCTATACGGTCGGCGCCCTGCTGCTGCTCCCTCTTTTGGGCCGCCCGCGCCTGCGCGGCTTTCCGCGCATCTATCTGGTACTCGGTAGCATCCTCTTCGTCGCCTACGAGTTGTGCCTGTCGCTGTCGCTGGGCTTCGCCCACAACCGCGCGCAGGCAATCGAACTGAGCATCCTCAACTACCTGTGGCCCTGCTTCACCATCGTCTTCGCCATTCTGCTCAACGGCCAGAAGGCCCGCTGGCCGATCATTCCGGGAATCGCCCTGGCCTTGGCAGGCATCACCTGGGTCATCAGCGGCGATCAGGAAATCTCCCTGCAGCGCATCCTCGGCAATGTGCAAAGCAACCCGCTGAGCTACGGCCTGGCCTTCTCCGGCGCGGTGATCTGGGGCCTCTACTGCAGCGCGACCAAGCGTTACGCAGACGGCCGCAACGGCGTAGTGCTGTTCTTCATGCTGGTCGCCGCGACGCTATGGGTGAAGTACGCTTTCAGCGCACAGCCGGCCTTGAGCTTCAACCTCCCAGCCTCGCTGGAGCTGCTCGGCGCTGCGGCGGCAATGGCATTCGGCTATGCGCTGTGGAACGTGGGCCTGCTGCGCGGCAACCTGACGCTGATGGCGTCGGCCTCCTATTTCACGCCAGTGCTGTCAGCGCTTTTCGCTATGGCCTGGCTGGACACCCAACTGACATCAGCCTTCTGGCAAGGCGTGGCGATGGTTACCGGCGGCTCGCTGTTGTGCTGGCTGGCCACACGGGAGACCGCCGCGCACTGACGAATAGCCTGCGCCTAAGCGCTTGATAACGCGCGTTTTTGTCCGCCAGGCGGGGTTGACAGCCGATATCGACAAGAGAATAATGCGCGCCACTCGGCTACATAGCTCAGTCGGTTAGAGCGCAGCATTCATAATGCTGATGTCCCAGGTTCAAGTCCCGGTGTAGCCACCATACAAAACAAAGGGTTAGCGAAAGCTAGCCCTTTGTCGTTTCTGGGGGTGTCCGCATCTTGCCCAGTCAGCTTGGCCAACGGCGAGAGTGTAAGCGCGGTCGAAAAGTGATCAGGAGCCCAGTGCAAATAGCGCATTGTCATCTTGATATCACCGTGGCCAAGGATACGCTGCTGGGCCAAGATGCCCCCAAACATGTAATGACTGGCAAACGTGTGCCGCTGGACATGCGTCATCTGCCCAGGCGTATGCACGCCCCACTCCTATCAGCCTCCCGAAATACCGCCCAGCAAGAGCCGCTTAGTAACCCCCGTAAAGCGCCGCTTAACGGCAGCAACTCGTTATGCAGCCTTGCTTCCTTGTCTTAGTAGCTTGAAAGTCAAAACACCGCCAAAAACCTGAAACACACTACCTACGAAATTTAACCAAAAATATCTTGTCGGTGATATTACGACATACAACACCCTAGATATTCCAATGCGATATTCATCATTTTCAGGATATGACAGATATACTCTGGCTGTATCGCTGCCCCATTTAAGTTTTCCCTCTACAGGGACCTTGGGCACCTTGAGCCCCTACTCTCTAAAGATACAAAATCAACACCCAACTGAACCAGCCACACAAAAATATTGACGCAATTAAGAATTCAAGCATAGCCATGAGCATCTTGCGCCTTTGGCAAAAATGCCTGACAAGGGATCGCTCCTCCCCCGAGCGAACACCTTGAACCACTCTCTAGACTTGGCTCACTCCACCAGAGCGCTGCTTTGTCTCTTGGCTCTTATGAGATTTACCAACGCACGTATAGCAGAGTCAATTATGCCAATGGCACCGATAAAAATCACCGACAACCCAAGACCACCTGAGCCAGATTTGTAAATAAGCAAGCCAACCAATGAGGCCGCCACCCATATTGCAATACCGATAAGATTTTTTTGAATCTCTCCGAGGGCGGCAGTGCTTTGTATTTTGATTTCAGATGTTGCTTAAGCATGAGAAGCTCCTTTTCTACATTTTATATATGAATTTATCTAGAGCACATCGACCAGCTCGCTTGAGCTCAAATCATCTTTTCCTGGTGTAGAAATTAAAACTTTCCGTAACATCTATCGACAGGGCGCGAGCTCTACTAAACTCAGCATCCGTTATGCGCCTGCCAATGAACTCCTCCCACCGCTTTACATGGGAGGATTCTTTTTCAATGACGCCTGGAAATGACTGAATAACACACCACTCCAACTCGAAGCCTGGTATGTGATCAATGCACTCATAAGCATCAATTATATCCACATTACCTGTTTTAATAGCCTCAATAGTACCAGATATAGCCTTACCATAGTCCTCTGGCGTTACATCCCCCTCCGGAATGTATAGCAAATCAACTACAGCATTTCGCGCACTCTCATGCTGAGCTTTGACTTTCTGCTTGCCGCCCAACATATTTCTTACGCGACTCCTTACGGCAATAGCGTGCCTAAACTGCTCCTCGCTGTACTCGTCAAACATAGCTTCTATCAGATAGTTACAGCTATCAAGAAGCTCTTTGGCCTGACTCCGGCTTAGCTTATCCACGTCGGATAGGGTCTGAAAATCCAAAGGGTGCATTTCGCTCATTCAATATCCCCTTAACAGGCAGGCTTAATAATTAAACTAACGAACTGGCAAAGCGCAACTCTTGAGCAACCGGCCAAAAGCAAGCGAAAACTTAGTGCATCACTACAAAATAGCCGGCGCTTTTATAATTTTTACCGCGCTCTGAATGAAGGCAATCCCCCTCAATGAGCCCGCCACTCTATCAAACACCTTGAACACAACAAAAAACACTACGCATCTGACTGCAAACTCAGTCAATCCTGGCATAAAGCTGGCCACTAGCATTGGAATAAAATCAGCATCGCCTCCTATTTATCCAACATTTAACTTTAATGACTTTACCTCTGTAAAAGCCCCTGCAAATTGAAGGATTAGCGAGATAGGGATAAGCATTTAGCCGAGCGTCCTTTTCTGCTCTTTAGATGACTGATATAAGTAGGCACCAGAAGTGGCGTGAATATTTTCCACCACTTACTTTTGCATAACGTTCCTTGTCGAGCACCAAACCCTTGATTTTCCCCTCTTGCATCGGCTCGAACGCGGGCAGAGCGATAGTGGACAACTCCAAGGGGCCAGCATGGCGACAGCGCAACGGTACGACCGTAGCGGGATAGCTGTCCATGGGAAGAGCTGCTTTTAATAATGCTGATGTCCCAAGCTTATGGCTACCATAAAAAACAAGGGATTGGCTCCAGCCCTATTGCTATTTCCAAGGCTGCCTTCTGAAAAAATGCTTTGTACGGTTATTGGCGAATAGGTCATTCCAATAGCACGATACAAAGCCAATGCGTCTGAATATCTTGAATCCCCCCAGCCCTATGATTCACTCTGCTGCTCTGCAGCTACCCGGCAAGACCTGTAAGACGGGTGATAGTGGAAGGGAATTGATGGCTCGCCTGTAAAGGGACTTTTGAATGCACAGTAGGAACGAAAGGATGCCTCTCACCTTGACAATACCGCACCAACTCATGAGCTGGATGAGTCATTCAGAGCCGGACACTGATCGTCTAGCTGCGGCCAGCCTTGCTTTGGCGCTGTTTCTGGTACCGCCCCATGCCATAGCCCACTCTTCCAAGCCATCCACTACATTGGGCACCACCTCCTGCTCTTCACTCGAAGAAAGGTCGAAGCCCAATCTCGTATACGAGTCGGTCATCTGGACCGAGGGTTTCCTGAGCGCTCAGCACCCGGAGATTCCCGAGTGGGAGAGTACGATCAGCGAGAAATTCAGCCGCGCTCAAAAAGAGGCTTTCATAATTTCGTTTTGCCGGGGATTCAAAGAGGCGACAATCCGTGACGCGGCAAGCTCTCTGGTACATGTTCTAGAACAGGGAATCGTGTACGGTCCGAGAAAGCTCTAACCGAGCAGTGCAGCAAACAGCAACGCAGCTCACATCATGTATACCTGGACAGATTCCCAATCAAGGAGGGGCCATGCACCTGGAGCTGGAAAAACTACCTACCCCGACAAGAAGAAAAAGAAGGAGCCCCTGGCGCTACCTTCTGATGCTCATTGCCATATCCATAGGCCCCTTGGTGGCGCTGGCCTACGTTTACACTCAGGGCCCGGGTAGCGAGATCAAGCTCAACAGGCTTTCGGATGTTTTTTCGACGTACAGTGACTCGACGGAATCCAGACCCGGCCTCAACTCGATCACGCCCGCTAGCGAGCAGTCGTCGGAAATAACCCAGGTTCTTAGCAAGCTTCTGGGTGACGGCAAAAGCGCGGTCAGTGGTGCAGCGCAGACCATCACGCCAGGCCAGCTAAAGCAGGATACCCGGCGCCCCATGAAGGAATGCATCAAGCCAGGGAACATCATCGATGATGAGGTGAAGGGGTGCGTCGAGGGCACACTAGCCAAAGACTGGTGAGATTGAGAGAGACGACAGTTGCTAGTGGCGTGATAGGTCAGCCCTCTTATTACCTTCGGAACATGAGCGCTGCCCTCTCAGCTTTACGATCACTAGCCGACACCGCAGAGGCTGATGTGCTCGGCAACCTCGCCAGCCGTTCGAGCCTGCTCGCAGGCTCAGCCACCATATTTCGATTGAGCATTTGCCCCCAAGGGCGTCTCTATTGGCTAACGCTATTCAGCGTCCGCCTTACATTTCGGATACCAGCATGAGAGATGACTTCGAGAATATTCGCGCCGAGCGCGACCTACCGTATCGCCCCAGTACATCCAGTTCGAACTATGCCGGGTTATGGAAGCAGATCGCCCTGGGTATCGTGGTTGGCTATTCGGTGCTAGGAGTGCTCAGCGCTGCCGGCTGGTGGATGTTCGCCAAGCTGGCCCTGAGCGGATTGCAGATCACCTCGCAATGACACCTAGCGTCGCTGCCCACGACCTGCCAACAACAGGCCGCTGACGATCAGTGCGCCACCCGACCAGTGATAGGGCTGCAGGCCTTCGCCCAGAAGTATCCAACCGAGGATCGCGGTGAACACCGGCATCATGTAATTGCTCATGGCGGTATGTGCCGGGCCCAGCTCGCGCAGACCGATATTCCAGAGCTGATAGGCAAGCACCGAGGCGAACAGTGCCGTGTAGCCGATGGCCGCGAGATTGGCCAGGCTCGGCGAGAAACGAGAGCCCTGGGCCAATTCCCACAAGTAGAGTGGGCTCAGCATCAACAATCCCAGCGCCACCTGCGCACCGAGCAGAGTGAAAGGTGGCACCTGCAGGCGTGTACTCCAGCGCCGCAACAGCAGCGAGTACAGAGCCCACACCAGCGTTGCAATCACCATCAACAGGTCACCGCGAGCAAAGGACAGGTTAGCCAGCACCTGCAAGTCGCCACGCCCGATCAGCCAGAGCAGCCCGAGGAACGCCAGCACCAGACCGAGCCAGGCACGCCGGGGTGGCCATTCGCCCAGCAGCAGGCCCGCACCGATGAAGGTGGCCAGCGGCAGGCAAGTGCTGACCAGGCTGATATTGATCGCCACCGTGCTGCCGGCCGCGGTATAGAGCAGGCCGTTGTAGGTGGTGATGGCCATGAGGGCGAGCAGCCACAGCCGCCAGCCGGCGCCGCGCAGCGCCAATCGGTGCTGCCACAATGAACGACCTACCAGCGGCAGGAGAATGCTCAGGGCCACCGCCCAGCGCCAGAAGGCCAGCGAGAACGGCGGGATGGCTCCGGTAAAGGCCCGAGCAACCAGCGCATTGCCCGCCCAGAACAGGCTGGCCAGGGCCAAGCCGGCCCATGCGAGAAGTGCCGCCCGAGGCATCAGCCCGCCCCGAGTGGGCGCAGTCGGTATTGTGGCGGTAGTTGCTCCAGACCACTGACGGTGACGTTGAGGTTCTTCCAACGACCGTCCTTGATGCCATAGATACAACCGTGCACGGCCAGCTCCTGGCCCCGATGCCAGGCGTTCTGGACGATGGTGGTGTGACCGACGTTGGCTACCTGCTGGATCACGTTCAGCTCGCACAGGCGATCCACCTGCGCCTCACCGCCGTCGAACTGGGCGAGGTGCTCGCGGTGCTCGTAGTAGAGATCACGGATCGAGCGCAGCCAGCCGTCGATCAGGCCGAACTGTCGGTCCTGCATGGCCGCGCGCACGCCACCGCAACCGTAGTGGCCGGTGACCAGGATGTGCTTCACCTTGAGCACGTCCACCGCATACTGGATCACCGACAGGCAGTTGAGGTCGGTGTGCAGCACCACGTTGGCGACGTTGCGGTGGACGAAGATATCGCCAGGCAACAAGCCGACAATTTCATTGGCCGGCACACGGGCGTCCGAGCAGCCGATCCACAGGAACTCCGGCGTCTGCTGCTTGGCCAGTTTGGCGAAGAAGTCCGGGTCCTTCTCGGTAATCGACTCGGCCCATCGGGCGTTGTTGTCGAACAGCTGCTGCAGGTCGCTCATGTCATGGTCCTTCCCGCCGCCGCAGGCGCTATTCGATCAGGGTGCAGGCCATGACCAACGCGTCTTCGCGGCCGCCAGGGGCCGGATAGTAGTCGCGGCGCCGGCCGATCTCGTTGAAGCCGTAGCGCTCGTACAGGCGGTAGGCTCCCTGGTTGCTGGCGCGCACCTCGAGGAAGCACTCTCCCGCCTTGAGCTGCATGGCGCGGCTCATCAGATGCTCCAGCAGCTTCAGGCCCAGGCCCTTGCCTTGGCTCTGCGGGCGCACGGTGATGTTGAGCAGATGGGCTTCATCGAGGATCACCTGGATGATGCCGTGGCCGATCTGCTCGTCGCCGTCGAGCATCAGCCAGCAGTCGTAGGACTTGAGGCCGTCGGCGAACAGGTTACGGTTCCAGGGGTGGCTGAACGCGGCGCTCTCGATCTGCACCACGCGGTCGAGGTCCGCCTCGGTCATCGGCCGGAAGCTGATCATGTCGCTCATACGCCCGGCCTCCAGCGCGGCATCACCCGGCGCATGGCGCGCCACAGCTCGGCCTTGCGTTGCGGCTCGTCCATCAGCAGTTCCAGGCTGGGCAATGCCCATGCGGCGCCCAGGCCTTCGACTTGCAGCTCGCGGTTGTAGGCGTCCTCGTCCGCCTCGCCGGCGAAGCGCACCGCTGGCAGGCCGACCAGCCAAAGGCAGCGGCACGGCTCGGCCTCCAACTGGCCGGCCAGCACGCCCTGCACGTAGTCGCGGGCGGAATCAGGGCCCTGATCCATGTTGCCGCGGGTGAGCAACGGCCAGCGGATCGGCGAGCCATCGCCGACCTGTTGCGGGGCATCCGGCAGGCCGGCGGCGCGCAGCAGGTCCTTGAGCAGCAGATAGGAAGGGTCACGGCTCTGGAAGGGCTCGCCGGTGGCCAACTCGACCAGCAGCGCGCAATCGCCGGCGCGCAGCAGCTGCAGAGCGAAGCGCGGCGGCGGTATGACCGGCTTGGCCTCCACCACCGGCGCCTCTTCCACCTCGATCTTGGTCTCGGGCTTAGCGAAGACCTTGGAAGCAGCGCTGGGGCGCGGCACTTCGATAGCCGGCCGAGCCACGGGCTGCGGCACAGGCTCCGGCGCCGCGACAGGCGCAGCCGCTGCGACTTCGACAACGGCGCTCTGCGGCTCGACCTCAGGCTCCGCATGCGGCTGCAGCAGCTCGGGGCGCGAGGGCGCGGCGAATGGCAGCTCCACACGCGGCAGCCAACTGGCCACCTGCATGGCACTCAGATAGGCGCGGCGACGCAATTCGGCGATCACGAACGCACCTGCGAAAAATCAATGGAGTGGATGCGGCTCAAGGGCGCTGGCCTTTCACGGGAACGCATGGCCGGGCATTGTCGCGTGAAACGCCGCGAGCGGAAAGCCGCCCTGCGCAAAGCCGCCAACAAGAATGGCGGACCGGAATGCACAAGGCCCGCCGATTGGCGGGCCTTGTGAGGGGGGATCAGAGAGCCTGATCCCAGGGACGGTCGCCGTGCTCGTCCTTGATGCGGGTTGGCAGGCCCATGCCGTCGAGGAGCTTGAGGAACGGCTCAGCCGGCAGTTCCTCGACGTTGACCATGCGCAGCGCATCCCACTCGCCACGGGCTACCAGCAAGGCAGCGGCGACCGGCGGTACGCCGGCGGTGTAGGAGATACCCTGGCTGTCGGTCTCGGCGAAGGCTTCGGCGTGGTCGGCCACGTTGTAGATGAACAGCTCGCGCGGCTCACCATCCTTGCTGCCTTTGACCAGGTCGCCGATGCAGGTCTTGCCGCTGTAGCCCGGCGCCAGCGAGGAAGGATCCGGCAGCACGGCCTTGACCAGCTTGAGCGGGATCACCTGTTGCCCTTCGGCGGTGGTGACGGGCTGCTCGGAGAGCAGGCCGAGGTTCTTCAGCACGGTGAAGACGTTGATGTAGTGGTCGCCGAAGCTCATCCAGAAGCGCACGTTCGGCACGTTCAGATGCTTGGACAACGAATGCACTTCATCGTGGCCGGTCAGGTACAGGTTCTGCACGCCAACCACCGGCAGATCGTCGGTGCGTTTGACTTCGAACATGCTGTTACTGGTCCACTGGCTGTTCTGCCAGCTCCAGACCTGACCGGTGAATTCGCGGAAGTTGATTTCCGGGTCGAAATTGGTGGCGAAGTACTTGCCGTGGGAACCGGCGTTGACGTCGAGGATGTCGATCGACTCGATCTTGTCGAAGTACTGTTGTTGCGCCAGTGCGGCGTAGGCGTTGACCACACCCGGGTCGAAGCCGACGCCGAGAATCGCGGTGATGCCCTTCTCCTGGCACTCGGCCAGGTGCTTCCACTCGTAGTTGCCATACCACGGCGGGGTTTCGCAGATCTTGCTCGGGTCCTCGTGGATCGCGGTGTCCAGGTAGGCGACACCGGTGTCGATGCAGGCACGCAGCACGGACATGTTGAGGAAGGCGGAGCCGACGTTGATGACGATCTGCGATTCGGTTTCGCGGATCAGTGCCTTGGTCGCTTCCACGTCCAAGGCATTCAGCGCGTAGGCGCGGATATCCGCGGGCTGCTTCAGGCTGTCTTTAGCCTGCACGCTGTCGATGATGGCCTGGCATTTGGAGATGTTGCGCGACGCAATAGCAATGCGACCTAACTCGTCATTGTGTTGCGCACACTTATGGGCCACCACCTTGGCAACACCTCCTGCACCAATGATAAGAACGTTCTTCTTCAATTCGTTATCTCTCCTTTACCCGGGCCAGCCTCAGGAGAGGCTGGAGAGGTAATCGTCAAAGGTAAATTCGCGAACCACCTCGACGCTGCCGTCGAGTTGCTTCACCACAATGGCCGGCATTTTCAGGCCGTTGAACCAGTTCTTCTTGACCATGGTGTAACCCGCCGCATCGATGAACGACAGACGATCGCCGATGGCCAGCGGACGATCGAATTGGTATTCGCCGAAGATGTCGCCGGCCAGACAGGACTTACCGCACACCATCCAGGTGTGCTCGCCGTCGTTGGGCGCCATCTTGGCGTTGAGGCGGTAGATCAGCAGATCGAGCATGTGCGCCTCGATCGAGCTGTCGACCACCGCGAGGTTCTTGCCGTTGTACAGGGTGTCGAGCACGGTGACTTCGAGCGACGCACTCATGGTGATCGCCGCTTCGCCCGGCTCCAGGTAGACCTGCACGCCGTACTTGTCGGAGAAGGCCTTGAGCCGCGCGCAGAAGGCGTCCAGTGGATAGCCCTCGCCGGTGAAGTGGATGCCGCCGCCGAGGCTGACCCACTCGACCTGGGCGATCAGGTGGCCGAAGCGCTCCTCGATGGTGGTCAGCATCTTGTCGAACAGCTCGAAGCTGCCGTTCTCGCAGTTGTTGTGGAACATGAAGCCGCTGATCTTGCCCATCACCGGGGCGATCTTCTCGGCGTCCCACTCGCCCAGGCGGCTGAACGGCCGCGCCGGGTCGGCCAGCAGGTAGTCGGAGCTGCTCACCTGCGGGTTGACGCGCAGGCCGCGGATGGTGCCCTCGGTAGCCGCTTCAAAACGCTCCAGCTGGCTGATCGAGTTGAAGATGATCTTGTCGCAGTTGGCGACCATCTCTTCGATCTCGTCATCGGCCCAGCCCACGCTGTAGGCATGGGTCTCGCCGGCGAACTTCTGCCGGCCGAGCTTGAGCTCATATAAGGAAGAGGAGGTGGTGCCGTCCATGTACTGCTGCATCAGGTCGAACACCGACCAGGTGGCGAAGCACTTGAGCGCCAGCAGTGCCTTGGCGCCGGAGTGTTCGCGCACGTAGGCGATCTTCTCCAGGTTGGCCATCAGCTTCTGCTTGTCGATGAGGTAGTACGGCGTCTTGATCATCTCGTAGCCCCGGTCGATGGAGGGACGGGCGCCCCCCGAAAAATGGACGCGAATTGTGCCGACAACCGGCGCATATCGAAAGAGCGATGGCTGAATTTCGATCAATGGCGACGCATGCGAGCATGCCGGCCGGGCATGACCGCGACATGACAGACGCGGGTATCGTCCGGGGCTCGATACGCTACAATCCGCCGCTTTCAATCAATGGATAACCGGGCCCGCGATGATCGATCCCAAGCGCGTACTGCGCGCCCTCGCCGAGCACTGGACGCTGCTCGAACCGCTGTGCGAGCGCTTCGATACCGGCACCCTGAGCTTGGTCGAGCTGCGCAACCAGCTCGGAGCGCAACTGCCCGAGGGCAGCCCCGCAGACATCACCGCCCTGCTCGACCAGTGGATCCGCCTGGACATCCTGGTGCCGGTGGCCAAGAGCCCCAACCGCTTCGAGCTGAACGCGCAGATCCACGACTTCCTCGCCTACCTGCGCCGTGAGCACCGCTTGGGGTTGTGCCTGGAGATCGAAGCCTACCTGCGCCACCTGGAGCGCCTGGCCGGCTATATCCAGGACGCCTTCGAAGTGCGTGACGGCAACGACCTGGCACGCCAGCTGCGCCTGCTCGACATGCGCGTGCGCGATGTACTGAAGAAGCTGGCCAACGACGAGCAGGCCCTGGTCGGCGTGGCCGAGCGGGCCAAGACGTCTGACCGGCAGATTCCGCTACGCCAGCGCTACGCCGAAGTGCTGGCGACCTGGGACGAATACGTCGAGCCGATGATCCAGCTGGTCTCCGCCGACGGCGCCTTCGAGCAGGGCGTGCGCCGCGTCGAACAGGTACTGCTGCGCCTGCTCGGCGAGCAGCAACGCCTCGGCCAACTGGTCGACGACGACCTGCTGCTGCGCACCCACGCGCGCATCCTGGAGATGCAGACCGTCGCCCAGCTGACTCTGCGCAAGGCTCGCGAGCTGCTGCTGCCGCTGCGCGAGGAAGCACGCCGGCACAACGCCGTGACCCGTGGCGCCGCGCTGGCCCTGTCGGTGATCCGCAAGAAGGGCCTGGACGCCCTGCCGCAGGCTTCGCTGCCGCTGTTCACCCGGCCGCAGAGCACCTTCCTCGGCACCGCCAGCCAGGTGGAGAGCTACGTCTACGCCCTGGCCCGCTTCCAGCCCAAGCCCAACCAGTTCCCGCGCGCCAGTGGCTCGCGCAAGGGAGCACCGCCCAAGGCGCCACGCACCGCGCGCGAGATGATCGAGCGCTGCGAGCAGGCCCTGCCACTGCCGGACCTGATGGTCTGGCTGCTGGAACAGGAGCCGGAAGGCGCCACCGACGAGCTCCTCTACTGGTTCTCGCGGCTGTCGCGTGACGGCCGCTTCCAGCGCGAGCGCCTCGAGCGCCGCGACTACCTCACCCGCGAGCATCAGGTCAGCCTGAGCTCCTATGCCCTGATCAAGCCGGCCGGGACCTCCGCATGAATATCGATCTGAAAGAACTTACCCAGCTCGCGCCGATCTTCCGCGAGCTGTTCAAGGGCTACCACATCAGCCGCGCCGCCCCCGAGCTGTACACCCAGCTCTCCAACCAGCAGGACGCCTACCGCGCGCTGTTCAAGTCGCTGGGCTACGAGCTGGTCTGCGACAGCCGTGGCTTCTACTACTTCGTCCCCGAGCAGATGGGCGCCCAGGTCAACAAGACCGCCCAGCGCCTGGCACTGTTCACCTTCATCCTGGTCGAGCATCTGGCCGACCAGGGCCGCGACCCGCTGGCCGTGCTCGACGGTGGCAGCCTCGGTCGCGACGAGCTGCCGCCGCTGCTGGAGAAGTACAAGGACCTGTTCCTGCAGGCCGAGGTCACCACCCAAGACGAGCTGGAAGAGAAGATCATGCGCCGCATGACCCAGCTCGGCTTCGCCAGCGAGGAGAACGGCGTGTACCGCTTCCTCGCGCCGATGCACCGCTTCCTCGACGTGTGCCTGTCGGTGCAGCAGGACCGCGACCTGGCGGCCAGCCTGCACAGCAACCTGCCGCTGCCGACGCCGGAGCTGGTGGTCGACGACGCCGAAGAAGACATCGTGCGCATCGAGCCGCTGCCCGCTGCCAGCGAGGAATCGGAAGAATCCGAGGAAGAAGCCCTGGCCCGTGCCATGGCCGAGGAACGTGACGCCCAGGAGATCGACGCATGAGCCAGGAACGCTACGGCATCCGCCGCTTCGCCCTGCTGAACACCGCCGGCTACAGCCTCGGCATCTTCCCGCTGGAGAACCCACTGTCGGTCTACGGCGCCAACAACCTGGGCAAGTCGGCGTCGATCAACGCCCTGCAGTTCCCGATCCTCGCGCGCATGTCGGACATGAGCTTCGGCAAGTACAGCCTGGAAGCCTCGCGCAAGTTCTACTTTGCCTCGGACACCAGCTACATCCTGGTGGAAGTCGCCCTGCCCCACGGCCCACACGTGATCGGCGTGGCCGGTCGCGGCCCGGGCGGCGGCTTCGGCCACCAGTTCTTCGCCTACCAAGGCGAGCTGGACCTGGCCCACTATCAGCAGGACGGCATCTGCCTGCGCCAGCGCGAGCTGTTCAAGAACCTCGGTCAGGCCGGCATCACTCCCTACGAGCTGAAGCCCGAGGAACTACGCCGCCTGCTGGTTGGCGGCCACACCAGCATCCCGCTGGACCTGACCCTGATCCCGCTGCGCTCCACCAGCGAGCAGAGCCTGAAGACCTTCCGCGCGCTGTTCATCAACCTGCTGCATATGCGCGAGATCACTGCGGCCAAGCTCAAGCAGCTGTTCCTCGATGCCTTCGAGCACAGCCTGCGTTCGGGCAGCGTCGACTACATCGCCGCCACCGAAGAAGCCTTCCGCGACGTGCGCCGCATGGAGCAGGACTACCAGGCGCTGGTCGCCGCCGGCCCCTTGGTCGAAGCACTGTCCGGCGGCGTCGCCCAGCGCGAACTGCTGCGCGGCAAGCTGCATCGCCTGTCGCCGCTGCTGGATAACCTGCTCGGCGCCTGGCAGGACTACTCCGGCGCACGCAAGGAAGAGCTGGTGATCCAGGCCGAGCACTACCGCCGCGAGCAGGACGGCCTGCAGAACGAGCAGCGTGGCGGCACCGCCGAGCTGATGCGCCTGGAGCGCGAGATCAGCGAGATCCAGCGCTGGCTCGGTGAGCTGTCCGTGCTGAAGAATCGCTTCGCCCTGGTCGACAACGCCAAGGTGCTGGAAGAGCAGCTGCTTGCCGCCAAGGACGCCCACGACGAACTGGCCGGCGCCCTGGCGCAATCGCGGCAGTTCTCCGCCGAGGATCTGGACGAGCGCCTGCGCGACCTGGAGAAGCGCCTGAAGTCGGTCAAGCAGCAGCTCGACCACGCCGACAACAACAGTTACTCGCGCCTGCGCGAGGAGTTCAGCCAGGCCGACGTCGATCGTCTGATGCGCCTGTTCAACGGCCAGCTGTTCAGCCTGCCGCTGGGTGAGAAAGGCATCCAGGCCGAGGGCGACGATTGGGTCAAGGCGGTCGAGGCCGTGCTGGATCGCTTCAAGGGCGACACCTTCGCCGTGCCGGGCCTGTCCATCGACCTCTCGCACATCGAGCCGCCGGCCCTGCAGGCCCTGGCCGACCGCGCCGCCCTGCGCGACCAGAAGGACCGCCTGGAGCGCGAGCTCAAGCAGCTCAAGACCCAGCAGGCCGTGGCCAACGACCGCGCGGCGAGCAAGGCCCAGGCCGAGCAGCTGTACCAGGCCGTGCTGGATGCGCAGAAGGCCCTGGAAGACTTCCGCCGCAGCCAGACCCTGAGCGCCGAGGAGCCGAGCAAGCTGGAGCAGCTGGCCGAGGCCGAGGCTGCCCAGGACGAGCTCAAGCGCGCCTCCGATGCCTTCACCGAGCGCGTGCAGCAGCTGTCCGCCAAGCTGCAGCTGGTCGGCCGCCAACTGGCCGATCTGGAAGCCAAGGAACGTACTCTGGAAGACGCTCTCCGTCGTCGCCAACTGCTGCCGGCCGATCTGCCGTTCGGCACGCCGTTCATGGAACCAGTCGACGACAGCCTGGAGAACCTGCTGCCGCTGCTCAACGACTACCAGGACAGCTGGCAGGCGCTGCAGCGCATCGATGGCCAGATCGACGCGCTGTATGCGCAGGTGCGCCTCAAGGGCGTGGCCAAGTTCGACAGCGAGGACGATCCGGAGCGTCGCCTGCAACTGCTGGTCAACGCCTATGCGCATCGCCAGGACGAGGCCCTCACGCTAGCCAAGGCGCGCCGCGCCGCGGTCACCGATATCGCCCGTACCCTGCGCAACATCCGCAGCGACTACGACAACCTGGAACACCAGCTGGCGCTGTTCAACCGCGAGATCAACAAGCGCCAGGTATCCAACCTGGAGAGCTTCCGCATCGTCCTGGCACCCAACCGCGACGCGCTCAAGCACATCGACCAGATCATCCACAGCGCCGGCCAGTACGAGGAAGGCGAAACCCTGTCGGTGTTCGACCTCTCGCAGAGCGCCGAGCAGGATGCGAAGAACGAGGAAGCCAAGGACTACCTGTCGCGCCTGGTGGCCGCCAACGGCAACCAGCTAGGGCTCAAGGACCTGTTCGAACTGGCCTTCGAGATCACCAAGGTCGGCGGTCAGCCGGTGATGCACACCGACATCGATGGCGCCGCGTCCAACGGCACCACCATGACCATCAAGGCGCTGACCAACATGTACCTGCTGCTGCACCTGATGGATCGCGAGCAGGCCGGCAAGGTGCGTCTGCCCTACTACCTCGACGAGGCCGCGGACATCGACGAGCGCAACCAGCAGGCGCTGATCGAGACCAGCCTGCAGCTGGGCTTCGTGCCGATTCTGGCGTCAGTGAAACCGCAGGTATCGGCCCACGTGGCCATCGACCTGGAAGGCGGCAGCGGCCCCAACGGCATCTACATCGACGAGGCCGACTGGAAGTTCATCAAGCGTCGCGAAACCGCCAAGGCGACCGAGGAACAGGCCGAGCCGGCCTGACTCTTCCGCGCAAACGAAAAGGGCCGCTCATGCGGCCCTTTTTCTTGGGAGTGGATCAATCGTCCTGGTGATCCTGGAGGATCTGGCCATTGGTGGCGTCCAGTTCCAGGTCCCACTTCACGCCCTGGGCGTCACGCACTTCCACCTGGTAGATGTAGCGGCCGTATTCCTCTTCCAGCTCGGTCTCGGTGACCTGGCCGCCGGGGTGCTTGGCCAGGGCGGCGGCATTGAGCTTGTCGAAGCTCTGGATGGTGCCGGCATCGCGCAGCTTGAGCGCTTCGTCCGGGCCGAGGTCACGGGCCTGGGCGATACCGGCAGTGGCAGCGAGGGTAGTGATGGCGAAAAGGGCAGTCAGCTTGTTCATCGTGTTTCTCCGTCGGGAGTAATTGGTTTCGACGGGAATCAAGATAGCCAAGCCGACTTAAGCCAAGCTGAATCCGCTTAATTCTCCAGGCGAATCTTCGGCGCCCAATTCAGCCACTCTTCATTCACCTCGTCATTCAGGGCGAAGGTCTGCCCGGGCTGAGCCGGGCCACCCATGACCGCGTTGTCCGGCGTGGCGAAGGCGATACCGCCCTCCAGCAGCGCCTCCAGCGACTCGGTACGCACCTTCACGCCCTTGAACAGGCCGGCGTCCACGCCGATGCCACTGGCGTTCCAGAAACGAGTGCCGCTGCGCACCAGGGGGGCGTAACGCGGCTCGATCAGTACATGGATCAGCACGCGATCCGAAGTCGGGCCCAGCTCGAAATCGGTGACCTTGCCCACCGGAATCTCGCGATAGCTGACCACCACGCCAGGCTTGATCGACCCTCGGCGAGCAGTGCTCAGCACCAAGCGCAGGCCCTCGGCTCGCGCAGCAACCGTCGGCGCCTGCTTGCGTATCTCGAAGTAGTTCTGCACCTTGCCGGCCTTGGTCGCCGGCTGCACCTCAATGTACTGACCGCTGACCAAGGTCTCCAGGTTAGCGGTGCGCACCAATCCCAACTCCGGTTTTACCACCCAGAACTCGCTGCCAGCCGCAGCGACGCGCCCAGTCGCCTTGATGATTCGAGCATTGAGTAGTACTGCCTGCAGATCGTCGGTCAGCTCTACAGTCTCCACCTTGCCAACTTCGATCCCCTTGAAGCGGATCTGCGTCCCTGGGTTGATGCCGTCGCCAGTTGGCACCTTGATCTGAATAGCCACCCCTTCCTGCAGAGCGACATCGCGGTCCTCGTGCAGAGTGAAGCGCTGGATCTTGCGATTGACCGGCGCCCCCATATTAGGTGTCTCGAAAGTCACACCGCCGGCTAGGAGGGTCTGCAGAGATTCACTCTTGACCTCGATGCCGGAAGAAATGCCGCCTTTCAGGGTAATACCGCTAGAGTTCCAAAACCGGGTGGAGCTATTCACCAGATTGGCGTAGATCGGTTCGATGTGCGCCCCAAGCACGACGCGCTTGCGATCGCGGGAAAACTGGAAGCTCTGGATAGTCCCGACCTTTACCTGTCGATAGAGGATGGGGCTACCGACCTCCAGCGAGCCCAGAGTGTCGGCAAACAACACCAGATGCAGGCCAGGCGCGTCGATATCCAGCGGCGGCGCTTTGGCCCGGGCAACGAAGTCGCGCGCGGGTGGCTTACCCTTCTCGCCGGGCTTGATTGCAATGTAATTGCCCTTGACCAGGGCCTCCAGACCAGTAATCCCAGCCAGAGAAATGGACGGTTTGACCATCCAGAACTCGGCTCCTTCGGTCAGGTAGTCCTCTGCTTTGGGGTCAAGGGTAAGATCCACCGATGCAGAGGCTAGGTCATCATTGACTTTGATTGTCTTAACGAAACCGACCTGAATACCCTTGTACATCACTGGAGTACGGCCCGCCTCGACCCCTTCGAAGTCCTGCAGTTTAAGGGTCGCCTTGATACCAGCCTGAGCCGCATCGAAGTCATCATAAAGACGGAAAGGTAGGCTCGGGTCCGTGGGAGGACTGTCTTTGCGGTGTTCGGGGGTCGCGAACGCAATGCCCCCCGCAACGATGCTAGTCAGGGACTCAGTACGCACTTTCACTCCCGAGAGACCCGCGTCAATAGTTACACCGCTCGCATTCCAGAAACGCGTGTGCTTGCGTACCAGACTGGCAAACTCGGGCTGAATGAAGACCTGGATTTCCACCGTGGTCTGATCCTGAGCCAGCTTGTAGCTTTTTACACGGCCGACTTGAATCTGCTTATAAAAGACCGGGCTGTCACGATTGATTGAGCCCAGGCGATCGGCCTTGAGGGTCAGGTGAAGTCCTGGGACCAAATCAGAGAGGGGAGGCTGCTCGGCGAGAGCAACGAATTTGCGCGTCGGCTCACCATCGCCAGGACTGGCGGTAATGTAGTTGCCCGAGACCAGGGTCTCCAAACCAGTGATCCCGGCCAGCGAGACACTGGGCTTGACCAGCCAGAAGCGAGTATTGCTGCGCAGGTGGTCCTCTACCCGTTTATCCATCTCGATGGTGACCCGGACCCCACGCTCCTTGCCGTGGTCGTCCAGCTCCATGCCGATTACCTTACCAATCGACATGCCTTTGTACATGACCTCGGTCTTGTTGACCTGAATGCCATCTCCTGAAGGGAAGAATATCTGGATCTCGATCCCGGCCTGACTGTAAGCCTTGTAGGCCAACCACCCACCTATAAGAAGGGCAATCAAGGGGAGAACCCAGATAGCGGACCAGTTGGTGGTGCGGCGGGTCTTCGCTGTATTCAGCTCGGTCATGCAGGAAGGCTCCATTCCTTTCGAGGCAGATCGAGAGCCCCCTTGCGATGGCCGCAGGAATGACCTCCATCTTAATCAAGCAGTTCTTCGCTATCGCGTAAACAGCAGGCGCAAGCCTAACGCATGCCAAGATCTCCTGCATGCCGCCGTCGCTTCTGATTTTTCCGCGCACAAAAGCCAAACCCCCACCCGATTGCTCGGATGGGGGTTTGGGGATAGGAGCTTGACGATGACCTACTCTCACATGGGGAAACCCCACACTACCATCGGCGATGCGTCGTTTCACTACTGAGTTCGGGAAGGGATCAGGTGGT
>NZ_JACVAM010000029.1 GCF_014851865.1 Pseudomonas sp. PDM16 | reverse complement strand
CCAAAAGCGCAGCTTTTGGACGTCCAGCGAACGAAGTGAGCGTCAGTTGAGCGCATTGTTAGCAGCGCTCCGGTGTGTATTCGCGCGGGTTCAAGCAGGTTTTGTCGAAATTAGCAGACTGCTCTTCGAGAACTACAGTCCCTTTTTCATCATTAACATATTTAGGAACATAGGTCTTTCCAGCCATAACTGTTGATTTAAATTCGGCCGGCTTATTGAAAATTGCGCCACAAAGAGCGCCGCATAGAAGATTGTGTGCTTTAACTTGGATAAAGCCAACTTTGAACTTGTGTTCACCAGGGAGCAGGTAAGCATGGGAGGAACGGCCCACATCCCCAGCCGAGCTTCCATCGATTTCCTGCATTAAAAGGCCTGGTGATGAGAAGACATTGGTCTCTGTTGGAGTCCAAAGGCGGACAATAGCTACTTCTTTGTCGGGCTTGGCAGGACCTGCGTACCCCTGATACTGAGTGACTGCACAGCCGGTCAAGATGGCTAACAGTGGGGTTAGGATTAATGCTTTCATGATGTTCCTTGATGCTAACG
>NZ_JACVAM010000028.1 GCF_014851865.1 Pseudomonas sp. PDM16 | reverse complement strand
GTTAGCTTAATCGTTAGGCGGCAAGAGCAAAGTCATGGTTGATGTCCGTGCCCAAGAACACAGCTGCCGCATCGCAGCGCCGGCACTGAATCGAATGGTGGCTTGGCAGTAAATGCCGTTATTTGTGTTCAGCAAGGGAGTTGCTTTCACACAATGCGTACATCACAAATAACCTTCCGGGCCAAAACCGACACGCCGTGCGCTCCGCCAGTTAAGCTCGGCGTTGGCAGCATGTCCTGCGTCCGACTCGATGTCCTCTGCCTAACAACTGGCTCAAGTCGTTCGCTTCGCTCACCGGGACCGGCTAAAGCCGGCCCCTTAGCCAAACGTTAGAGGCCTCTCATGAAATTTCCATTCCGCCCAAAAGATAAAGCTACGGACTGGGATAAATTCTTGGGGCCCGCATCTCCCGAAACAAGAAAGCAACGCTTAATCCAAGAGTGTAAAAAGCACGACGTCTCAATCTATACAGATGACGAGTCTGAATCTTCATCTGGCGTCTACGCCGAGCTACGAGGTGTGGCATCCGAAGCTGAGCTTGAGCGTCGGCTTCTAACCAAAAAATCCGTATC
>NZ_JACVAM010000027.1 GCF_014851865.1 Pseudomonas sp. PDM16 | reverse complement strand
GCAGCGAGCTGAGCCACGCCTACGACCTGCTGGGCAACCGGGAAACCACCACGTTGCCCGATGGCCGTCAGCTCAACACCCTGACCTACGGCAGCGGTCACGTCCACCAGATCAACCTCGACTTCGACGTGATCTGCGACTTCGAGCGCGACGCCCTGCACCGCGAAACGGGCCGTACCCAAGGCGCCTTGTACACGCACTTCGAACTCGACCCGCTGGGCCGCCTGCTGCGCAGCCAGGCCAGCCTGCAACGGCAGGCCGCCAATCCACAGGTTGGCCCAGGGCTCGATACAGGTGAGCCGAGCCAGGGCCAGCGTATTTCCCGCCGCTACCAGTACGACCTGGCCGGGCAACTGCTGGGCATCGACGACCGCCGCAACGGCACGACCCGCTACGGCTACGACGCACTGGGACGCCTGCTCAGCGCCCAGGCCCCCCAGGCCAGCGAAGTGTTCGCCTTCGACCCGGCCCACAATCTGATGCAACCCGAGGAAGCCCAGCGGCAAGAGGTACGGCTCAAGCAGACTACCTGGAGCGAGGATGAGTGGTCCGCCTACGTGCAGGCCAACCTGGACAACCCCGACTTCAACCCGCTGCTCACAC
>NZ_JACVAM010000026.1 GCF_014851865.1 Pseudomonas sp. PDM16 | reverse complement strand
GACTTCCCGGGCGACGACACTCCGATCATCATCGGCTCCGCGCTGATGGCTCTGAACGGCCAAGACGACAACGAAATGGGTACCAGTGCTGTTAAGAAGCTGGTCGAGACTCTGGATGCCTACATCCCTGAGCCGGTTCGTGCCATCGACATGCCGTTCCTGATGCCGATCGAAGACGTGTTCTCGATCTCCGGCCGCGGTACCGTGGTAACTGGTCGTGTTGAGCGCGGTATCGTCCGCATTCAGGAAGAGATCGAAATCGTTGGTCTGCGTGCTACCACCAAGACCACCTGCACCGGCGTGGAAATGTTCCGCAAGCTGCTCGACGAAGGTCGTGCTGGCGAGAACTGTGGCGTGCTGCTGCGCGGCACCAAGCGTGATGAAGTCGAGCGTGGTCAGGTTCTGGCCAAGCCGGGCACCATCAAGCCGCACACCAAGTTCGAAGCTGAAGTGTACGTTCTGTCCAAAGAAGAAGGTGGTCGTCATACCCCGTTCTTCAAGGGCTACCGTCCGCAGTTCTATTTCCGTACCACCGACGTAACCGGTTCGTGCGAGCTGCCGGAAGGCGTTGAGATGGTCATGCCGGGCGACAACATCAAAATGGTTGTCACCCTGATCAAACCGATCGCGATGGACGACGGCCTGCGTTTCGCAATTCGCGAAGGCGGCCGTACCGTTGGTGC
>NZ_JACVAM010000025.1 GCF_014851865.1 Pseudomonas sp. PDM16 | reverse complement strand
GAGGAAGAGAGGAAAGAGAAAAAAAAAGGAGGAAGAAGAAGAAAGAAAGAAGAGAAAAAGGAGAGGGAAAGGAAGGAGGGGGAGGAAGAAAGAGAAAGGAAAGAGGGGAAGGAGGGAAGGAGAAGAGGAAAGGGAGGAGGGAGAGAGGAAAAAAGGGGGGGGAAAGGAGGAGGAAGGAGGGAAGAAAAAGGGAGAAACGGCGGGGGGAAAAAGAAAGAAGGAAGGGGGAAGAAAGGGGAAAGGAAGGGGAAGGGAGGAGGAGGGGAGGAGAAAGAAAAAGGGGAAAGAAGGGGAGGGGAGAAGGAGGAGGGAGAAGGAGAGAGGGAAGAAAAGGGAGGGGAGGGAGAAGGAAAAGAAAGGGAAAAGGGGAGGGGAGGGAGAAGGGAAGAAAGGGAGAAGGGAGAGGAGAGGAAAGGGGAGAGGGAAAACGGAGAGAGGGCCGACACAGAAAAAGGAGGAGGAAGGAGAGGGGGGGACGGGGAGACAGGGAGAGAAGGAAGAGAAGAGAGGAAGGAAAGGAGGAGGAAGAGAAGAAGGGGGAGAAAAGAGAGGGAGAGCCGGTAAAGGAAGGGGAAGGGGGAGAGGAGAAGGAAAAGAAAGAAAAGGGAGGGAAGAAGGGAGAAGGGAGAAGAGAGAAAGGAAGGAGGGAAGGAAAGGGAAAAGAGAAGAGGAGAGAGGAGGAAAAGAAGAGAAGGGAGAAGAAGGAAAAGGTAGAATG
>NZ_JACVAM010000024.1 GCF_014851865.1 Pseudomonas sp. PDM16 | reverse complement strand
TTGCCTCACTAATAGCCACAGTCTGCTCAAGTACAGGCCCCTAACAATGCGCTCAACTGCCGCTCACTCCGTTCGCTGGACAGCCAAAAGCTACGCTTTTGTCTGCCCGTTAGCTTAATCGTTAGGCATTGTGGGGATTATGGATGTGAACCCAATAAAAGCAGCAATACCCCTGTGGTATGCCCAAATGGCATGGGCAAAAGAGCTTATTTCCCGCAGCTTCGCCTTGGAAAGGGCTGAGGACATTCTGCGTAGTGAAAGTCGCGGAAACCGCATTATACCTGGCACCGCTTGGTACATACGCACTCACGGCATTGGAGTCGATGTCTACAAAACTCTAGATACAGGAGGCATAGACTTCGACTTTGACAAACCACATCCGGATCATTGGCGCATGCGCATATTTGTTCAGCGCCAGGTGAATGATGGAAATCTCCCATTCGAACCTTACCGGGAATTATTAAATAATGAAGAGCTCATGAGTCAGGCTATAGCAGAGGCACTTAGTGTCAACGCCTAACAATGCGCTCAACTATCGCTCACTTCGTTCGCTGGACGTCCAAAAGCTGCGCTTTTGGCCGCCCGTTAGCTTAATCGTTAGGAAAAGGATGGCCATCATGAAACCACCTGAAAAAATCGACGGGGCACACGTAGTCGAGTGGGCTTGGTCAGACGCACCGTTTGGGAACGTACTATACGAGGATGGTGAAGTAGCAGCCGTCATTCACGGCCTAGCAATCTGTCGGTACG
>NZ_JACVAM010000023.1 GCF_014851865.1 Pseudomonas sp. PDM16 | reverse complement strand
GCGGCTCGGTCATCGTGCCGCAATCAACAAAGCAGTGCGCCCCGGCCTCTTCGCCTAACAACTGGTTCAAGGCCGCTCGCTTCGCTCGCTCGGGACCGGCTAAAGCCGGCCCCTTAACCAAACGTTAGGCAACTCAAGGTGCACTCATCAGCCCCTACCGGAGTAGCACATGCGCTACCTCATAGCTCTCGCTTTTTGCTTCATATTTCTATCTTCACAAGCTCAAGCTTGTCGAGGCCACATCCTTGAAGACACACTTTTCTTTGAAACCCTTCCTAATCCGCCGCTCAATGCAAATTTAATCGCAAAAGTGTCTTTGTCTGAAGTAAGCCGCGGAACAGCTACGGCCGAGATAATACAAGTGCTACAAACATCTGACCCAGAGGTTCGCCTAGGAGAAAAACTCCCAATACAGTTCAGCTTTTCAAGCTGTGGCCCCAATCATAAAAACGGAGCCAAAGGTATTATCATCGCCAAAGCGGGCATCGATAGTGTGGGGCGCCTTGTGCTATATCCATACATGCGCAGGTATAGTGATGGTCGAATTACCCCGCCATACTTGAAGGCAGGCAGGTAACCGCCGTGCAAATGCCTAACAAACGGTTCAAAGCCGTTCGCTTCGCTCACTCGGGACCGGCTAAAGCCGGCCCCTTAACCAAACGTTAGAGGCAGCCAAGGATGAGCGTCTACTTCGAGAACGGATTTTCAGAGCCCAAGGCAATGATCCTCACCTTTGCGGGCTATATTTTCATCCTGTGCCTCCCCCTTGCCATTACATACATAGCAA
>NZ_JACVAM010000022.1 GCF_014851865.1 Pseudomonas sp. PDM16 | reverse complement strand
CTGTCCATCAAGTTATGAATCGTCACAAGATCGAGGAAGGCCTCTAACAATGCGCTCAACTATCGCTCACTTCGTTCGCTGGACAGTCAAAAGCTGCGCTTTTGCCTGCCCGTTAGCTTAATCGTTATATGAAGACAGAACATGGACACTGATGAGCTCTTCCTAAAAGGCGATGAACTCTACGAGAAAGGTGATTTCGTAGGTGCGCTCTCAGCCTTCATGCAGGCAGCAAAGAAAGGAAGCACCTCCTGTATGACACGTGTGGCGTCAATGTACACATGTGGTGAAGGGGTCAATTGCGACTATGACAAAGCTATTGAGTGGGAGCTAAAAGCAATAGAGGGCGGTGAAATAACCGCCCTCGTCAATCTAGGCATTTCTTACCGAATAAAAGGCGACATCAGAAAAGCCAAATACTGGTTTGAGCGGGCCATCGAGTCTGGAGACGGCAGCGGCGCTTTGGAGCTAGCCAAACTCTACATGGTAAGCCCCAAAGAAACAGATAGAACGATTGAGTATTTAAACCTCGCTATCACCAGCAGCAATATGTGCGAGGCCGACATTGAAGAAGCACAAGAGTTACTATCCGAGCTGCGAGGCATCATATAACAATGCGCTCAACTGCCGCTCACTTCGTTCGCTGGACGTCCAAAAGCTGCGCTTTTGGCCGCCTGTTAGCTTAATCGTTAGGCGGCAAGAGCAAAGTCATGGTTGATGTCCGTGCCCAAGAACACAGCTGCCGCATCGCAGCGCCGGCACTGAATCGAATGGTGGCTTGGCAGTAAATGCCGTTATTTGTG
>NZ_JACVAM010000021.1 GCF_014851865.1 Pseudomonas sp. PDM16 | reverse complement strand
TCCTGGCTGATGAAGCGCCCGATATCCGGATCGTAGTACCTGAACCGGTTGTAGTGCAGCCCTGTTTCCTGATCGTAGTACTGCCCTTGGAATCTCAGTCTCTGTTCTACAGGGTTTTCCTGTTCCTCCCAGCGCTGGATCTGGGCACTCCCTTGGGTGCCGGTTATCAGCCGCCCAGGCTGCTCGATCTTCGCCGTATTGCCCCACGCCTTGTAGGTTGCCGACCAGACAATATGGCCATCCTTGTCCGTCAGCTCCCTCGGGGTACCCAAGTGATCGGTGTGGTAGTAAAGGATTTCTGCCGGGATCTTGTTGGGTTTTTTCGGCCGTTCCAACTGCCGGATCGCTGCCGCTATCTTGCGCGGCAGCTTGTCGAGCATGTCCGCCCATTGCTCGGGGGCTTGCTCCTTGAGTGCCTGATACTCCAACGGCAATCCTTGTGTTTCTGTCTGCGCGCCTTCGCTGCGCACCATCGCCAGCGGCACGAAGCTGCGCGGCTCGTAGATATAGAGCTGCTGCCTGTCGCCCTGCCGCTCCAGCAGCAGGCGGTTACCGTCCCAGCCATAGTGGGTGGTCTCGTTATCCAACCAGGGACGGCTGCGCTTTTCGTTGTGCGGATCGAGTCGGTATTTGGCGATGCGTCGTCCGAACGGGTCGTAGTCATAGCCCCAGTGTTCGGTATGGGTGAAGTGCCCTTGCCGGCGGGTGACGGTTACCCTGCTCAACTGGTGCTCGGCATCCCACTGGAATTGTCGTTCGGTGTGCGGACCGGATTTCTTCTCGATGCAGTTGCCCCAAGCATCGTAGGCGTAGCGGTGCTCTTCCCACACTCGCAGGCGGTTGGGTTTGTTTTCGCCCCAGGTACTGGGGTCAGCCTGGGCCTCTGCCGGTGTGAGCAGCGGGTTGAAGTCGGGGTTGTCCAGGTTGGCCTGCACGTAGGCGGACCACTCATCCTCGCTCCAGGTAGTCTGCTTGAGCCGTACCTCTTGCCGCTGGGCTTCCTCGGGTTGCATCAG
>NZ_JACVAM010000020.1 GCF_014851865.1 Pseudomonas sp. PDM16 | reverse complement strand
TCCGGGCCGATCAATTCGTACTGGTTGCGCTGGTTACGCTGCAGGGTGGTGTGTTCGTACTTGGAGAAGAACCGTTCGCCCACCGTCAGCACCGGGAAGCGGGTCCGGCGCCCCTGCATGTCGATGAAATCGATGCGATCTTCCTGGGGCTCCAGTCGGAACGCGATGGGCACGCTCCACCCCTGCCCCAGCCAGCCGACATTCGCGTTGCTGGAAACATAGGTACGCTGCCAGACCAGAGGCAGAGGCGCCTCAAGCACGAAGTCGAGGTCGTTTGGGCCATCCAGTACCTTGGCACCTGTCAGCGCATAGACGGGGGGACCAATCTGCAGAGGTTTGCACCCCGGGCACGGACCATCCGGCTTGCCATCTGCATTCCCAGGCACACCATCTTTGTTGTTGCCATCATCACCGCCGTCGCTGGTTTTGTTGCCTTCCGCTTTATCGGTCTTGCCAGCTATGGGCGGCGAATCCTTCTTGTCCGGACTCTCGTTCTTGTCGGGTGCATTACCTTGCCGACGCCTGGCGGCGCCCGTCTTCATCCGCTCGTAGAGACCTCCGATGCGTCCCCCCGCCTTGCCCAGCACCTGGCCCAGCTTGCTGGCGGCGCCACCGGCGCCCCGGGTAGCCACCGCGATCACCGCTGTTTCGGCCGCATGCACCTTGGCCGCGCCCACCGCTTCGCCCAGCTGTTCGGCCATGGGCTTGGGGTCCGCCAGCATCCCGGCCAGGATGTCGCGCGCCGAGCAGGCCATGTCGTCCAGCAGCTCGCGTAGCCAGTCCTTGAGGATGGCCTTGAGGTCCTCGAAGGTGAGGTCGCTCAGTTCCGCGATGGCTTCGATGACGTCCGTCGTCATCGCGACAGCGCCTTCGTAAGCGCTGCTGATGCCGGCCCCGGCATCACTGGCCATGGTCGAGAGGTCGTTCGACGTCACGTAGTCCCAGGCACTGCTCGCGCCGTCGGCGATGGCGCTGCCGGCGCCTTTTATCGCTGCCCAGTAGCCCTTGCCTTTTTCTTCCGCAAGGTCGCGTATGGCCTGGTCGTGAGCGCTGTTGTAGCCGGCGAAGAACTTGAGCGGGCTGGCCAGGAACTCGTTGGCCATGCGCTCGGCCAGAGCCTCGATCAGCCCCTCGAATTCCGCCGAGCACTCCACGTTGGGCCCCGGCAGCACGCCGCAGTTGATCGCCCCCGGACAAGGACTGATGGCGGGACCGCTGATCACGCCCATGTGCCCATGGCTGGTGGAGAAACCACCCTCCACCGCGTTGTCGGGCAGGAATTCGACCGGCTTGAAGAACTTGCCGTTGTCGATGGCAACCGAGCGTTC
>NZ_JACVAM010000001.1 GCF_014851865.1 Pseudomonas sp. PDM16 | reverse complement strand
CAGCGCGGAGTACAGGGCGAAGCTGGAGCCCGCGGCGTAGAGCATCTCCTCGAACTGCACGGCGAGCATCTTGGGCATGCCCATGCCGCCATGCTGAGGATTGCCGGAAAGGCCGACCCAGCCGCCCCCGATGTAGGTGGCGTAGGCCTGCTTGAAGCCCGCCGGAGTGCTGACGATGCCGTTTGCCCACTGTGCCCCTTCCTCGTCGCCGCTGCGATTGAGCGGGGCGATCAGGCCACCGGTGACCTTGGCGGCCTCCTCCAGGATGGCATCGGCGGTCTCGGCATCGACTGTCTCGGCCAGGGCCGGCAGGCGGGCCCACAGGCCTGGGGCCTCGAACACTTCATGGAGGACGAAGCGCATGTCGCGCAGCGGGGCGTTGTATTCGGGCATGACGTACTACTCGTATTGGTTCCTCACGCGAAATGCGAGAGGGATGAATGTTGCCGGATGCATCCAGGCGGCGTTTACCGCTCGGACCTTCAAGACTAGCTCTGCAGCGGGCCTCCGCGTCGCTATCCGACGACCGAAGTGGCGAGATTGCACCGTTCAGCTCGCTCCGATGCGCAGGACCACCTTGCCGAAATGCTGCTCTGACTGCAGGTGTGCCAGCGCCTGAGGCAGCTCCAGCCAGTCGTGGACGCTGTCGATCATCGGCCGCAGGCCACTGCTCTCGATCGCACGGTTCATGGCCTCGTGCGACTGGCGCGGGCCGACCGCTATACCTCGTACGCGGGCATTGCGTTGCAGGATGAGCAACGGATTGATCTCGCCCTGCTGGCCCCCCAGATAGCCGATCACGTTGACCTGCCCACTGGGACGCAGGCACTGCAGGGACTGGGCAAAGCTCTGCGGACCGCCCACCTCCAGCACATGGTCCACACCACGCCCCGCTGTGATGGCCATCACCTGCTCGTGCCAATCGGGCATGCTGCGGTAGTTGATCGTTCCGGCCGCCCCCAGCTTCACCATCTGCTGCAAGCGATCGTCACGACTGGAGGTGACGATGACCCGCGCGCCGTGCAGCAGCGCGAACTGCAGGGCGAACAGCGAGACCCCGCCCGTACCTTGGACCAGCACCCAGTCGCCAGCCTTCAGCTGCCCCTCGACGACCAACGCCTGCCAGGCAGTCAGTGCTGCGCAGGGCAAGGTGGCCGCCTCCTCCCAGGAAAGGTGTGCTGGGCAATGCACCACGCCCTGTTCGTCGAGCAGTGTGTATTCGCCGAGCATGCCATCGAGCGGTCCGCCCAGGGGTACCGCCGCATGACTGTCACCCAGCCGTCCCGCCTCCCAGCCCTGCCAGAAGCAGCCAGACACACGGTCACCAGGAGAGAAACCTGTTACCGCTGCGCCCACCTCCACCACCTCGCCGGCGCCATCGGACAGCAGGACAAACGCCTGCTGCGGCTGCCCCTGGTAGGTACCGGTCGCCATCTCCAGGTCGCGGTAGTTGAGCGACGCAGCGCGCAGCCTGATCAATATCTGATGCGGCCCCGGCACGGGACGATCCAGCTCGACCAGCTGCAGCGCATCTATGCCGAAGGGCGGTACCGCCTGCCAGGCCCTCATGCGTAGCCTTCCCCGCTCTGCAAGCGCTTGAGGCGCCGCCACAGCGTGGTCTGGCTGATACCCAGGTACTCCGCGGCCATGCTCTTGTTGCCTCCGAACAGCTGCAGCGCCTTGACGATCTCCTCCTGCTCGACATGATGCAGATGGCCACCGTTCTCACCCTCGCTCAGCGGCGCGTAGAGCTCCGGAATCACCCGGGGCAACGCATCGAGCATGGCCTCGCAGCTGCCATACAGACGCTGCGAGACGATCAGCCGCTCCACCACGTTCTCCAGTTGGCGCACGTTGCCAGGCCAGTGATAGCGACGGAACACCGGTGCCACGCCCTTGATCAGCGCGTCCGGTTCGATCTCCAGGCCATAGCGCTGCCCTTCGCGACGCATCAGGTAGCTGGTCAGCAGCGGGATGTCCTCGGCCCGCTCGCGCAGCGGCGGGATATGCACGGCAAAGGTGCTGATGCGGTAATAGAGATCCTCGCGGAAACGGCCGGCACGCACCTCGTCCATCAGGTCGACGTTGCAGGCCGCGACGAACTTGATGTTCAGCGATATCGGTCGCCGCGCGCCTACCGGGCTGACCTCGCGCTCCTGCAGCACGCGCAACAGCTTGGCCTGTTGCGGCATGGGCAGAGAATTAATCTCGTCCATGAAGAAAGTACCGTGATTGGCGCTCTCCAGCAGACCGGACTTGCCCCCGCTCTTCGCGCTGGTGAACGCCCCCTCGGCATAGCCGAACAGCTCCGACTCGAACAGCTCAGCAGGAATTGCAGCGCAGTTGATCGCCACGAACGGACCCTTGGCGTTGGCGCTGGACACATGCACCTGACGCGCCGCCAGCTCCTTGCCGGTGCCGGTCTCGCCACGAATCAGCACGGTGCCGGGCGTGGCGCCGTAGACGCTCAGCTGGTTCTGCACTTCCGCCATACGGCTGGACTGGAACACCAGTCGGCGACCATCGTCCTGGGCCAGTGCCTGCGGGCTCGGCAGGAAGCTGTAGAGGAAGCCTACGCGCTCGCCCTCGACCTCGAACGGCTGCTTGTTCAGGCTGCACAGGCGCTCGCCGACCAGCAGGCCTTCGGCGCGCAGGCTAGGTGCCTCGATCAGCTTGCTGTCGAGCACGCTGTCCAGACGACGGCGACGGCTCATGTTGCCGAGGAACTGCGCAGCGGCACTGTTCCAGGCGATCACGATGCCGTCCTGGTTGGTCAGTACCTGCGGCTGGGGATTCTGCTCCAGCAGGAACTGCCCGAGCTGCGCCTGCTGCACCTGCCGCTTGTATTGGCCGGCGTGGCGGATCGCCTTGCGCAGCAGGTTGCGGCAAGACTCGCGGGAGTAGATCAGCACGGACTCCAGCCCCCACTGCTCGGCGAGGTCACAGGCATAGCTGGAGCCGATCACCACACCGAAACCATCGTTGCGCAGGCCATGGAAGATCTCCTTGGCATGCTCCGCCGTGCTGTAGGTGTGGTGCGTGAGATCCAGCCCCTCGAACAGACCGAGCAGCTCGACGTTGGCCTCCTGCCGCTCGTAGGTGAGCAGGAGGATCTTCGGCGAAATGCGCCGGGCGGTGAGCACCGCCTGGATCAGGTCGGCCTGCTCCACTTTAAGCGCCAGCACCGGAATCGGCAGGGTGTCCTGCAGATAGAAGGCGTTAGCCCCGGCACTGATGAAGATATCGACCTGCTGGCGCTCGATCAGGTCACGCGCCGCCCGCACCGCATCATTGAAGATGTTGTCGATGATGGTGATGCTGGCAAGTGCTTCGAACTCCGGAATCAGGCTGTGCACGATCTGGCTCAGCTTCGAGTTGCCGATCAGACAGATCTTGACCCGTTCCTGCTCCGCATTGGCAAATTCCACGGCTTACCCCTTTTCTTGTTATTGGGCGGGGTGTTTCTTTCAGTGACGAAACACCCAGGGCTCGTTGCTTTTTCGGCGCTGTTCATAGGCGCTGATACGGTCGGCATAACGCAGGGTTTCACCGATTTCGTCCAATCCGTTGAGCAGGCACTGGCGTCGGCCCTCATCCAGCTCGAAATGCCAGTCCTGCTGCTCTGCTACAAGCAAGCGTTGCGCCACATCCACCCGAGCACTGAAACCTGGCTGACGAGCCGCGATGTCGAACAGCGCGTCGATGTCGGGCTGGGGCAGCAGCAGCGGCAGCAGGCCGTTGTTGAAACAGTTGTTGCGGAAGATGTCTCCGAAACTGGGCGCGATGATCACCCTCACCCCAAAATCGCGCAGCGCCCACACCGCATGCTCCCGACTGGAACCGCAACCGAAGTTGGCCTGGGCCAGGACGATGGAGCCTTTGTCGTAGGGCGGCTGGTTGAGGATGCAGCGCGGATCGGGGCGGCGGCTGGCGAGCGGCGTGTCGACCTCGCCGGGGTCGAGGTAGCGCTCGTCGTCCATCAGGAAGCCACCGAAGCCGCTCGATTCCAGGCTCTTCAGGTACTGTTTGGGTAACAGCATGTCGGTGTCGATGTTGGCGCGGTTGAGGGGGATGACGATGCCCTCGTGCTCGATCAAGGGTTGCATTCAAAAGCTCCTGATATCGGTCAGTTCGCCCGCCACCGCAGCAGCGGCGGCCATCGCCGGGGACAGCAGATGGGTGCGCCCGCCCTTGCCCTGGCGGCCCTCGAAGTTGCGATTGGAAGTCGCCGCGCATCGCTCGCCGGGGCTGAGGCGGTCGGCGTTCATGCCCAGGCACATCGAGCAGCCCGGCGCGCGCCATTCGAAGCCGGCGCTCTTGAACACCTGATCCAGACCTTCGCGCTCGGCCTGCAGACGCACCAGGCCGGAGCCCGGTACCACCAGCGCCTGCTTGATCCTTCCATGAACCCGTCGCCCGCGCAGCACCTCGGCAGCGGCGCGCAGGTCTTCGATCCGCGCATTGGTGCAGGAACCGATGAAGATACGATCCAGCGGCACGCCGGCGAGTGGCTGCCCCGCCTCCAGGCCCATGTAGGCCAGGGCGCGCTCCCAGTCCAGGCGCTGCAACGCATCGCGGGCCATGTCCAGGGTGGGAACGTTCTGTCCGATCGCCGCCACCATCTCCGGCGAGGTGCCCCAGGTCACCTGCGGCTGCACGTCCTCGCCGCGGAAGCTCAGGCTCTGATCGAAACTCGCCTGAGGGTCGGAATGCAGGCTACGCCAGTAGAGAATCGCATCGCTCCACTGCTCGCCCTGCGGAGACAGCGGGCGGCCCTTGACGTAGGCCTCGGTGACCTTGTCGTAGGCGACCAGGCCGACCCTTGCACCGGCCTCGATGCTCATGTTGCACAGGGTCATGCGCGCCTCCATCGACAGCCTCTCGATCACCGGGCCACAGAATTCGATGGCATGTCCGGTGCCGCCGGCGGTGCCGATCTGGCCGATGATGTACAGCGCCAGGTCCTTGGCCGTGGCGTAGCTCGGCAAGACGCCGTCGATGAAGATACGCAGGTTCTTCAGCTTGCGGCTGCGCAAGGTCTGCGTGGCCAGCACATGCTCGACCTCGCTACTGCCGATGCCGTGTGCCAGCGCCGCCAGCGCGCCATGGGTGGCGGTGTGCGAGTCGCCGCAGACCAGGGTCATGCCGGGCAGAGTCAGACCCTGCTCCGGGCCAACCACATGGACGATACCCTGGCGCAGGTCGTTGAGGGCGAACAGCGGAATGCCGAACTCGCGGCTGTTGTCCTCCAGCACAGCGATCTGCTGCCGGGCGATCTTGTCGCTGACACCGGCGATGCCCAGGTCGCGGCCCAGGGTCGGGACATTGTGGTCCGGGGTGGCCAGGCTGGTGTCCAGGCGCCAGGGTTTGCGCCCGGCCAGGCGCAGGTTGGAAAAGGCCTGCGGCGACGTCACCTCGTGGAGCAGGTGACGGTCGATGTAGAGCAGGCTCGAACCGTCGGGAAGGTCTTCCACCCGGTGACGGTCCCACAGTTTGTCGTAGAGCGTTTGGGCTCCCACGGTCGGCACCTCGGCAGTGAATAGGGTATTTCGTTGTTGTTGGTTCGCCTCAGCGCGAGGCAGGTGTCCATGGCACCCAGCGATACAGCTCGGCTCCCGTCGGGTCAGGCACTCGGTAACCGCAGTAACTGCTCAGGCGGCCGCCCGCCTCCGGCCGTACCACGCAGAACGGCCGCTGGCAGTCCGACTCCATCACCCCGGCACGCGCCAGGCCGTCGCGCGCCTCGCGCAGCTGCTGCTCCGGCAGCGTACGGGCCTGGCCATCGAGACGCGCCACGTTGGCGCGGAAGTGGCCGACCCAGGCGTCGACGAACTCCGCGCAGGACGGTGACGCGGCCGGCTGCTGCGCCACCGGCGCAGGTGCCGTAGACGAGCAGCCGGCAAGCGCGGCGACCAGCAGCGCACTAGGCAAGCAGCGCAAGGCAACTCTCCAGCGCGACCACATCGGCGTACTTGATCTGCATGTCACGCAGATTCGCCCGGTGCGCCTCGGCGTCGCGGTCGCCCACGGCTTCCTCGGGCACCAGCACACGCAGGTCGTTCTGCAAGGCGTCCAGCACCGTGGCGCGCACGCAGCCGCTGGTGGTGAGACCTGTGACCATCACCCCATCGGCCCCGGTTGCGCGAATGCGCTCGGCCAGGTCGGTGCCGAAGAAAGCGCTGGCCCAGAACTTCACCAGCACCGGTTCGTCGCCTTGTGGCGCCAGACGCGGGTCGATCGCCACCAGCGGCGAACCGGCTTCGAGCAGATTCAACACCGGCAGCTTGCTGCGAAACACCCTGGCCTGGGACGGGTCGTCATAGGCCACGGTGGTGAAGAACACCGGCCAGCCGCGCTGGCGGAAGGCCGCCAGCAAGCGCTGGTTGGCCTCCACCACGGCAGTGCACTCAGCGGCCAGCGGGCTGAGCGCCGGGTCGGTGAAACCCAGGGAAAGGTCCACCAGCACCAGCGCATAGCGCTGGGCGGTGTCCAGGGAACGGGAGTCCAGAGCCATGGTCGCTCCTTATGCCCAGACCGGCGTGACGGGTGCCGGCAGGCCGGTCTCCGCCAGGCAGCGTGCCTTCAGTTCGTCCAGGCTGCCGCCACGGTCGAACAGCTGGATCTCGCCGCGCTCGCTGGCCATCACTTCACGCAAGGCCTGGGTGGCGTGTTCGTCCACCGCTCCGTCGACCACCACCACGCCGTAACGGCGGGCGCCCTCGACGCTGACCAGGCCCTTGCGGATGTCGGTCAGTACCTTGCCCGGCTCGCGCTGCAGCGGGTCGCCCCAGCCGCCGCCACCCCAGGTGTCGAAGAGGATCAGGTCGCCGGCCTTGACCTTGATGTTGTCGCACTTGGCCGGAAGCATCTGCCGGGTGCCGTCGGCGCGGATCAGCTCCTTGCGGCTGCGTTCGCCCGGTGCCCCACCGTTGACGCCCCAGGGGTAGGTCAGCCAGCGGTCGTCATGGATCGACACGTCGCCATCGACCAGCAAGCGGTACGCCACGCGCAGGCCGTTGCCACCGCGGTGCAGGCCGGCACCGCCAGAATCAGTGAGCGTCTCGTAGGTCTCGATACGCAGCGGAAAGTAGGCCTCGACGAACTCGTTAGGCACGTTGGTGAAGCCCGGCCACAGCGAGTGACCGTCCGGACCGTCGCCTGCCGGGCGCCCCGGAATGCCGCCGAAGCCGATCTGGAACAGCTGGAACCACTCGCCCTGCTGGTCGTAGCCCGAGTACATGAAGTGCGGCGAGTCGGAGAAGCCGGCGGCGTTCATCGCCTGCGGTGTGCCCTGGCCGAGCAGGCCGCCCATCATGTCGAAGATCCGGCCCAGCAAGTGGGTACGGCAGGACAGCGCCGCGGGGAAGTTCGGCTTGAGGATCGAGCCCTGCGGAATGCGCACCTCGACCAGGTCGTAGAAACCGTCGTTGAGCAGGATCGCCGGGTCGAACAGGCTGATGGTCAGCGCGCCGAAGAAGATCTTGAACATCTCCTCGTTGACGTAGAAGTTGACCGAGGATGGCGCCTGCGGGTCGGTGCCCTCGAAGTCGAAGATCGCCTTGTCGCCTTCGCGCCACAGGGCGCAGCGCAGGGTGTACGGGCCGAGGCCGGCGCCGTCGTCGCAGATGTAGTCCTCGAACTCCTGGCGGTGTTCGGGCACTACGCGGGTGATCACTTCCTTCATCGCCCGATGGGTGCGTTCGAGCATTTCCTGCTGGGCGCTGTAGAACACGTCGTCACCGAAGCGCTCGGCCAGTTCGACGCAGCGTTTGCCGGCGGTGCGGCAGGCAGCGACGATGGCGTTGAGGTCCGAGCGGTTCCAGCGCGGCATGCGCACGTTGTGCAGGATCACGTCGAGCATGTCGCTGTTCATCTCGCCGCGGCGGTACAGCTTCACCGGCGGAATGCGGATGCCCTCCTCCCAGATCGAGCTGGCGTTGGTCGGCAGGCTGCCCGGCACCTTGCCGCCCACGTCGGACATGTGGCCGAACATGGCGGCGTAGTTGATCACCCGACCGTCCTTGAAAATCGGCATCAGCACCAGCCAGTCCGGCAGGTGACTGACCGCACCGCCACACAGGTACGGGTCGTTGGTGAGGAACACGTCGCCCTCTTCGATCTCGCCCTCGTAGTTCTTCAGGAAGCCGGTGATGAACGAGCCGAACTGGCCGACGATCATCTTGCCTTCACTGGTGGCGATCATCGGGAAGGCATCGCCCTGCTCGCGGATGCCCGGACTCATGGCGGTACGGAACAGCACCGCATCCATCTCGTTGCGGGCGTTGCCCAGTGCATTCTCGACGATGTCGATGGTGATGCCGTCGACGTCGACACGCTGAAAGGCGAGGCTGTTTTCTTGTTTGATACGCGCAACCATGACGCTTACTCCTGATGGCCCAGCGGGCGGATCAACAGATTGCCGACGCGGTCGACAGCCGCTTCGTAACCCGGCAGAACGAGGGTGGTGGAGTCCATCTCCATGACGATGGCCGGCCCCGGCACCACCAGCCCCGGGCTGAGCTTGCCGCGGGCGTAGAGGGCAGCGCTGTAATCCTTGCCGGCGTAGTGCACCGGGGTCTCGCCCACATGGGCGTCGGCCAGGCTGTTGTCGGCGCCCTCGAAGGCGCGCTCGGTGATCTCCGGACGCGGCGCGCGCGCGATGGCCCGCAGGTTGACCAGTTCGTGCGCCTCGCTGAGGGCGAAGGTGAAGAGCTGTTCGTGCTCGGCATCGAAGGCGGCGGTGATCGCCGTCATGCCCTCGCTGGCCAGGCGCTCCAGGTCGATATCCAGGGTCAGCAGCAGGGCCTGGCCCTGGTAGCGCACATCCGCCTGCCAGGTCAGTTGCTGCACGTCGGCCGGGATACTCTGCGAGGCCAGCGAAGTGCGCACGCTGTCGCCCAGCTGCTGGAGGATCTGCGTTACCTCCTCGACGCTCATGTCGCTGACGCGACGCACCAACGAGCGCGAGGCCTCGTCCTTGACCCGTGTGGTGGCGTCGCCGTAGGCGCAGAGCACACCAGGGCCCGGCGGGATGATCACCGGCCAGGCGTTCATCAGAATGCCTAGGGCGTTGGCGTGCAGCGGACCGGCGCCACCGAAGCCGCACAGGGCAAAGTCGCGCGGGTCATAACCCTGCTCAACGCTGATCAGGCGCAGGGCACCGAACATATGTTCGTTGGCGATGCGCACGATGCCTTCAGCGGCCTCGAACAGCGACACGCCCATGGCGTCGGCGATGGCCTGCACGGCGGTGGTTGCCAGGTCCTTGCGCACCTGGAAGTCGCCACCAAGTTTCTGCTCGGCCGGCAGGTAGCCGAGCACCACGTTGGCGTCGGTCACGGTGGCGACTGTGCCTCCCTTGTTGTAGGCAGCCGGCCCCGGCACGGCGCCGGCGCTTTCCGGGCCGACGCGCAGAGCACGGGTCAGCTCCGGGACGGCGGCCATGGAGCCGCCGCCGGCACCGATGGTGCGCACGTCCACCGAGGGTGCACGCACGGCCACGTCACCGACGCGGGTTTCACGACGGATACGCGCATGGTTGTTGTCGATCAGCGCGACGTCGGTGGAGGTGCCGCCGACGTCGAAGGTCAGCACCTTGCTGAAGCCACCACGGGAGCAGAACCAGATCGCCCCGGCCACACCGCCGGCCGGGCCGGAGAGCAGCAGGTTGACCGGCGTGCTGGCCGCCGACTGGCTGGTGGCCAGGCCGCCGTCGGAGCGCAGGATGGACAGCTGCACATCCGGGCGCAGGCGACTGCACAGCTCGCCCTGCAAGTGCTCCAGATAATTCGCTACTTCCGGGCGCACGTAGCTGTTGACCACGGTGGTCTCGGTGCGCTCGTACTCCTGCATTTCCGGCACCACTTCCGAAGACAGCGACACCGGCACACCGGGCATCACTTCGCGGGCGATGTCATGGATAGCGCGCTCGTGCTCGCCGCTGGCGTAAGCATTGACCAGGCTGATGGTCAGCGCTTCGATGCCGGCCTGCTTGAGGCGCAGCAGCTCGCCGCGGATCGCCTGGCGATCCAGCTCGCGCACCACCACGCCATGGGTATCGATGCGCTCGTCGGCTTCGACGGTCAGCTCCAGCGGAGCCAGCAGCTCGCCCTTGTTGAAGGTCACCCAGCCACCCAGGCCACCCGGTACGAAGGAACGTGCGATGTGCAGCACCTGCTTGTAGCCCTTGGTGGTCACCAGGCCGACCTTGGCGCCCCGGCGGGTGAGGATGGCGTTGGTCGCCACGGTGGTGCCGTGCATGACCGAACGGATGTCGGACGGTGCGACACCCGATGTCTGGCAAATCTTCTCGATGCCGTTGAGCACCGCGATGGAGGGATTGTGAGGCGTGGACGGCACCTTGGCGGTGTAGCTGTCGCCAGTCGCATCATTGATCAGGAGCAGGTCGGTGAACGTACCGCCTACATCGACACCCAAACGGAAACTCATGTTGCCTCCAGCACTTTCTTGGTTTTATTCGTGCAAAGCGACCGGGACGCGAGCGTCCCGGTCATACAGGACTAACGTGCAGCTTTTTCCAGTTCTCGCAGGTTGACGCTGTCCGCAGTGACACCCGGAGTGTTCAGGCGCGGGCCACCCAGCACGAATACCGTGCCGTGACGGCGCTGGTAGTCAATGGTGAAACCGGCGGCCGAGATGATCCCCACGTCGCCATCTTCGGTCTTGATGGTCTGCAGGTGATAGTTCATCCACTTCCAGAACTGCCCTTTGCGATCATAGGCCTCGGCCTGATAGAAGCGCGGGAACTGGGTGTCCATGTACATGACCTTCTTGCTGTACGGATGCTCCGGCGGCGTGGTGGCCTCCACCACCCACACTTCACGTGGTTCCCACGCGGCCTTGGGGTTCCAGTGCGGAGCGTTGTCCAGGTCGATCACCGGGAACTCGGCATTGCCACTGGCCTTCTGGTCCCAGGTTTCGCCGGTGGAGTTCGCCACCGCGAGAATCCAGCGCTTGCCCAGCAGCTTGTAGTCCGGATACCAGGTTGGGTGGGCGTTGAAGATCTCGATGTCGTCGCTCAACTGGTCGGTACCGCCGATGGGGTCCATCCAGGTGCCACCGGACAGACGGCGGGTACGCCGCACCGACTTAACGTAGGCCCAGGAATCCTCCAGCTTCGGCGAGTCATAGCGCACGGTGAAGAGGCCTAGACCACGAATGTCGTTGGGGTAGGTGGCGTACAGCAGGGTCTTGGTCAGGATGCTGCCGTCACCTTCGACGACCGCACCATCACCCAGACGCCCCTTCATGTAATAGCGTTTGAAGGCCCACTCCTGGCGCCGCTCCAGGCCTACCTTGTCGTTGAGGAACAGGTAGCCGAACTTCGGATAGTCCTGCAGGTTCTTGGTCGGCTGTGCGTAGTGGTGGTTCCAGATCAGCTTGGCGGCAGCATCCGGGTCATCCTCGCTGACCTTGGGAAACGGAATGCCCGCCACCCAGCCATCGACCAGACGGGTATCACGGTTGTACACCGCCTTGCCCTCGTTGGCCTGGGTAGCCGCCATGTAGTCCTTGCCCAGGGTGATCGTCTCGGAGGCCTTGAGCGTGATAGCCAGCCCCTCGTCCTTGATCAGTATCTGCATGCGCTCGGTCAGCAGATCCCCGATGTTATGGCCTTCAAAGGTATCGGTCAGGTGCTGAGCGAGGTTCTTCGCATCGATCCGCGTGCCGGGCGTCAACTCCGCGGCCTGGGCCGTCAACGCGACCGAGAAGGTCAGCGCCAGGGAAGCGACGAGATGATTCTTGAGGCATGTCATTTTTGTTATCTCCTGCATCAGAACTGATAGGTCAGACGGACCGCCAGCTGGTCGTTGCCATCGAAATAGCCGAACAGGTTGGTGTTGTTGAAATCACGCAAGGTGCGCCTCTGGCTTTCGTCGTCGAAGAACAGGTCGGCTTCCACACGCACACGCCAGTTGTCGCCATAGGCGAACTCGACGCTGGGGATGATGAAGCCGCCGCCATAGGTCAGGTCGCTGCCCACGGCCAGGGTCGGGTTGATGCGGTCGTTGTCATAGTTGGCCGCGAGGATCGCGGTGACGATGGTCGAGTACTCCTTGGTACGGCCGCTGAAGCCGGCGGTATTGACCAGTTCGTCGCTGCGGTCGTAGTCGGTGATCCAGGTGTTGAACACCTGCAGCGAGAAGAACGACGGGCGACTGGTGCCCAGGTAGTTCTGCAGCGCCAGCTGTTTGTCCATGCGCAGCATCGACTTGACCACGTCCTTTTCGGTGATCCCGCAGAAGCCGGGGAAGAAGGCACAGCCACCGACTTCGCCCGCATCGATACCGACGTTGTAAGGCGAGTCGGGGATGTAGGAGATCTCCGCCGAGAACACCGCGTCGACACTTTCCACATAGCGGTTGGCGGTGACGCCGAAGGTGTCGATGTAGGGGAAGATCAACTCGCCCACGGTGGAGGAGCGATCCGAGTTGTACTCGCCCTTGTAGGCACCGAGGAACGGCTGACCACTGATCGAGTCGCCCACACCCAGCGGGTTGTCCGGGTTGGGGTTGATCACCGGGTTGCCGGACGGACCGTGGAACCAGCCCACCGAGTACTCCCACTCGCCCGCCATGCCCTTCCAGCGCAGGCCGTAGGAGCCGTCATCCATGTCGGCATCCTTGTGGTCGTAGTTGTACGGCACGTCGGCACCGAATGGCGCGGAGGCGAAGGTCAGGCCCTTGTTCGGGTTGTTCGCCCAGCGCCCGCCCTCGACGTCATAGCTGTTGCCGCGCTGGTCAGCGGCGTTCATCTTGCCGGGGATGTAGAGGGCCTGCAGGGTGCCGTCGACGCTGTCGAAGCGCTGCACCAGGTTGAGCATCCACAGCGGCTTGCGCAGCTCCTCGTTCTCCGGTTCGAGGAACGAGCGCCAGCGGAAGTCGTAGCCGTGCACCACATCGAGCGACTGGAAGAAGTCGGTCTCGCCCCACACCACCTGCTGCTTGCCGACTTTCAGCGTGGTGCTCTCGGTCAGCCCGGTCTGCCACCAGAATTCACGCAGCTCCACCTCGTTGTACACGTCGTCCATCAGGTTGACGCTGGACTTGCGGCGATTGCTGAACAGGTCGCCCGCCGCGTAGCCGTCCATCGACTCCTGAAGGTCTTCGAGATAGTCGGTCTCGTACTCCTCCGAGACGCGCCCGGAGATGCTGAACTGCGAGTTGCCGAAATCCTTGAACAGGTTGAGCTTGCCCACCGTGCGCGCCATCGACAGGTCGTAGCGGTAGTCACCCTTGGGCTCGCCATTGTTTGCCGGGTCCGGCACGTAGGGGTTCTCGAGGTTCCAGGACAGGTACTGGCGGATGTAACCGCTGGCCTCCCAGTTGTCGAAAAATCCATCGTCAGCGTACACGGCTCCGTTCAGCCCCATACCGGCAAGCATTATCGCGGAGGCGAGCGGCGAGCCGATGGCCCGCACCTTCGTATTATTTTTCTTCGCGCTCATCTTCAGTTCCCGATGTGTTCAGGTTGGTGGATATGCCCAGTGCTAGGGGCATCTTTCGAATGGCCGTGTTCGAAGATGAATTGCGGCTTGAACACCAGCGCAAGCGAAGGCATGACGAAGAGTGAGGTGAGTGCCGAGACCATCAGCCAGAGGCCGATCAGCATGCCCATCTCCGCCTGGAAACGAAGGGAGGAGAACGACCAGAACAGCACCCCGGCAGCCAGGGTGAAGGCGGTCAGCAGCACCCCGCGCCCGGCCGACCCGAGCGACTGCAGCACGGCGTCGAGCGGGTCCGCTTTGGGGTTCTTCTCCAGATACTCCTTCATCGAATCGACGATGTAGAACGCGTAGTCCACGCCCAGGCCGATCCCCAGAGCGACTACCGGCAGCGTGCTGATGCTCATGCCGATGCCCTGCCAGGCCATGAAGGCGAAGGTCACCACGTTGGAGATCAGTACCGGGATGATGAAGAAGATCCCGCTGACCGAAGACCGGTAGACCACCAGGCAGCAGATCACTACTACCAGGAAGGCCAGGGCGGTCGCCTCGATCTGGTCGCCGAGAAGTATCTCGTTGACCGCGGCGATGATGCCCAGCACACCTCCGAACAGCTTCACCTCGGCCCCCTCCAACGGGTTGTCGCGGATGAACTCGTTGGCGTAATGAGTGGCCTTGCGCAGCGTGTCGCCCTTGTGATCGCGGAAGAACAGCGTCACGGCGGCATTGCGGAACTGCACATCGGCGAACTGGGTGAGATCGTCCGGATCGGCGCCCTGCATGTAGAAGCTGATCAGCTCGCCGTTCTCCATGCGGCTGGAACCCAGCTCGCCGTAGCGCGGGTTGCCTTCGTAGAGATTGCGGCGGATGTCGATGACGATGTCGGCCAGCGACACGGTGCCACCGATCTCCGGCTGCCGCTCCATGTAGCGAGAGAAGCGCAGCATCCAGTCGAGCACCTCGGGAGACTTCATCGCGTCCAGCTCTTTGCCCTCGAGCACCACGAACATCTGCTCGGAGCCGGGGTAGAGGCGATTGATCAGCGCGCTGTCGCGATTGAAGGGAGAGTCCTGCCACAGGATCGGCGAACCGTCGCTGGCATCGCCGACGTTGATCCTGGTGGCCTCGAACATTAAGCCGCATAGCAGCACCAGCGTCACCGGCGCGACCCAGTAGCGGGCACGGGTGCGCACCATCCACTTCGCACCGTTGAGGACGAACTGCATGAAGCCGTCGAGGTTGACCGGATGCACATAGCCTTCCGGGCGCTTGACGTAGGACAGCAGCGCCGGGGTCAGCAGCACGGCCGACACGGCGATGGTCATTACCCAGATCGCACCGATGATCGCCACCTTGTGCATCAGCGGGATCGGCGTGAGGATCACGCAGAGAATCGCCCCGGCGTCGGCATACAGACCAAGCATGCTCGGACGGAACAGCTCGCGCATGGTCTGCTCGGCAGCCCGGCGTGGCTCGATGGAGTCCCCCACCGCCAGGTCGTCGAAGCGGGTGATCAGCTGCACCGAGTGGGAGAAAGCTCGCGCCGTGATGATGAAGGCCACCACGATCACCAGCGGGTCGAAGTTGTAGCCCAGCAGGCTGCCCACACCCAGCGCCCAGATGGCCGACACGACACCGGCGATCAGCGGTAGCAGGGTGCCTCGCCAGGTACGGCTGAACACGAACAGCAGGATCAGCATGGCGGCCAGCGACAGCAGGGCGATGCCCACGGTTTCGCCGAGGTAGTGCGCCACCCAGCCGTACAGGATCGGCTCGCCGACCAGGTGCAGGCTGACCTCGTCCTTGACCGGCGATGCCTTGAGGATGGCCTCGATCTGCGGGAAGATCTTCGAGTAGTCCACCAGGTGGTCGTAGAAGTCGACCTGGATCAGCGCCGAGCCCAGCTCACGGTCGACGTACAGCCCATATACCAGCGGGTTGTTCAGCACGGCCTGGCGCAGCTCGCGCATCTGCTGCGCATCCTTGGGCAGGTCCGGCCACATCAGTGGACGGGTCTCGATACCCTCGCTGGAAGCGTTGACTCGCTTGAGCTTCTTCGAGGCCAGCGAGGTGATCTGCATCGGATTGACGCCATCGACCTGCTGCAGGTCGTAGGTGATCCGGCGCACTTCACCGAGCACGCTCTCGCGGAAGATGTCGCCTTCCTTGGCCTTGACCAAGATGGTCACGCGGTTGCTCGCGGCGAAGCTGTCCTGGTACTTCTGGTGCACCTTCACGTACGGATGGTCGTGAGGAACCATGTCGCTGAAGCGGGTGCGGATATCCAGATGCACCAGGCTGGCGGCAAATCCGAGGGTGATCAGGCCGACCACCACGCACACCAGCAGGCGATGGCGAATCGACCACAGCGAGAGGCGCGCGGCAAAAGTCATTGCGGCATTCATTGTTGTTGCTCTCCGGGCCAGAGTTGCAGGTCGTCCTGGCGCAGCAGGCCGAGCTGGTGACCGATCAGCACCACACCATCGGCAGTGTCGAGCAGGCGGCTGTGGTAGCTCTTGTCGAGCCCTTCCGGTGTCCAGGCCTGCCAGGTCGCGGACGGCGAGCGGGTACGGAACAGCGCGCCTCGGTCGCCCGTGGCCAGCCATTCGCCGTGGTGCACGGCAACGTCGAACAGGTGCTCGCGGGTGAAAGGCTTCAGTGATTGCCAGCTGTCACCACCGTCGTGGCTGATGAAGGCCTGGCCCTGGTTGCCCACGGCGACTCCGGTGCGGCCCTCGAAAGCCAGTGCTCGCAGGCTCTCGCTGCCCAGCTCCTCGGTGGTCCAGGTCACACCACCATCGCGGCTGCGCAGCAGACGGCCGAATTCAGCGGCGATCCACAGGTCGTTCTCCACGCCGGCGCGGATGCTGTTGAAGGTGACGTCGTCCCCAGTGCCCATGGGCTCCCAGTGCGCAGCATCCGCATCGCCGCGGAACAGCGCCCCCATCTCCCCGACGGCCCAGAAGTGGCCACCGATGAAGCTCACGCTGAGGAGCTTGCCGGCCAGATCGGACACCTTCAGGTCCTGGCTCTGCCACGGCTCGTCGCCCTGGCGGGTCCACAGGCGTCCCCAGTTGCCGACCACTACCTGGCGGCCCTGGTCGGAGATGGCAATCGCCTGCAGGTTGCCGCGCTCTGGCAGCTCCTCACGCATCCAGCTCTTCCCCGCATCGGGGCTCGACAGCAGGGCGCCGTTCTGCCCGACGATCCACAGCTGCTCGCCCAGCGCGGCGCCGTCGAAGAAGGCGTCGCGGCGCTCGAGCAAGGGCTGATCCAGCGGAACGGGATTGACCGAGGGTTTGATGAACACGGCGGCGTAAGCCAGGCTACCGATGACCATCCAGGGCGCCAGGCGGGCTACCCAGCCAAGCAGGTGCCTAAGCATGGCTCACCCCCTGGCGCTTGCCGGCCTGACGCTCCAGCCAGCGATACGAGTGACCGCCCAACGGCGTACCGGTCAGGGCCTGCACGCGTTTCACCACATCGACTAGGGCCAACGGCTCGATACCGGTACGCAGGCCCATGCCAGCGAGCATCAGCACCAGATCCTCGGTGGCCAGGTTGCCGGTCGCGCCCGGCGAGAACGGGCAGCCACCAAGGCCGCCGATCGAGCTATCGAACTCGCGCACACCCCACTCAAGAGCGGCCAGCACGTTGGCCAGGGCCATGCCACGGGTATCGTGGAAATGGCAGGACAGCTGCCGAGCCATGCCGGCCGAGTCCAGCCGCTCCAGTACCTGACGCACCGAGCGCGGGTTGGCCGCACCGATGGTGTCGGCGATGATCACCTTGTCCGCACCGGACTCGAACATGCGCTGGCTGAGATACTCCACCACCGGCGGCGGGGTAAGCCCCTCGAACGGGCACTCGAACGCCACCGCGACGTAGGCTCGCGCCTGGACGCCGTCCTGGCGCGCACGCTGCATCAGCGCGGCGCAGACGTCCGTGGCCTGCTCGAGGCTCATGTTGATGTTGCGCTGGTTCATGGTCTCGGTAGCCGACAGCACCACCGCCACCGAGCGCACGCCGGCGGCAAGCGCCAGCTCGTAGCCACGCAGGTTTGGCACCAGCGCCGAATAGTCCACCGCATCGGTCATCGGCAGCAGCCCGAACAGCTCGCCGGTACCGGCCATCTGCGGTACTGCCTTGGGCGACACAAAGCTGCCTGCCTCGATGCTGCGGATACCGCTATCGAGCAGGGCATCGATCATCAGCAGACGCTCTTCGATGCTCAGGGTCTTGCCCTGGCTCTGCAGCCCGTCGCGCGGGCCGACCTCATTGACGATCACGAAATCGCTCATGCCTCACCCCACGATCCGCTGTTGCTTGAGCTCGGCGATGCGCTGCGGGCCGTAACCCAGCACGCGCTCGAGCACGGCATCGGTGTGTTCACCCAGCAACGGCGGTGCGCTGTAGCTGTCTTCGCTGTCGGCGGAGAGCTTGATCGGATTGCCCGGGGCCTCTACCGAGCCGCCTTCCGGGTGAGGAATCTCCACCACCATGCGGCGATGGCGCACCTGGGGGTCGGCCAGCGCATCGCTGAAACGGTTGACCGGGGCGCACGGCACGCGCACAGATGACAGACGCTCGACCCAGTGGGCCGTGTCGCGGGTGGCGAAAAGTGCATTGAGGGTGTCGTCGATCAGCTTCTTGTCGGCCAGGCGAGCGGGCTGCGTCTTGTACTTGGGATCCCTGAGCGCCTCGACGTCGAGCAGTCCGACCAGGTTGTCCCAGAAGCTGTCGAAGATCACCGCGACGATGATGAAACCGTCGGCGGTGCGATAGGTGTTGTACGGCACATGCACGAAGTGGCCATTGCCCAGCGGCGCGGGATTCTCACCGCTGAGGAAGTACATGGTGGCCATGTAGTTGAGCATGCTGATCTGGCAGTCGAGCATGCTGATGTCGACGTGCTGACCATGGCCCTTGCTATGGCGTGCCTGGAGCGCGGCGAGCACGCCCATGACCGCGAACATGCCGCCACCCAGGTCGCCAATGGGAATGCCCGCGCGGGTCGGGTTCTCGGCGTTATCACCGGTGATCGACATGCCGCCACCGATGCCTTGAACCACCTGATCGAATGCCGGGCGCAGGTAGTTGGGACCGTCCTGACCGAAGCCGGACACGGAACAGGTAATGATCCGGGGATTGATGAGCTTGAGATGGGGGTAGTCGATCTTGAGCTTCTGCGGAACGCCAGCACTGAAGTTGTCCAGCACCACGTCGGCCTGACGAACCAGGTCATGGAATACTGCCAGCCCCTCCTCGCTTTTCAGGTCGATGCAGACACTCTGCTTGTTCCGGTTCAGGGTGAGGAAGTAGGCGCCCATGCCCTTGAACGAATGCCTGGGGTCCTTGGCCAGCAGGGCTCGGGTCCCCTCGCCCGCCAGTGGTTCGACCTTGATCGTTTCCGCCCCAAGATCGGCGAGGATCATTCCGGCATAAGGGCCCGACAGCATGTGGGTCAGATCGAGGACACGAATCCCCTCTAGCGGTTTACTCATGATCGTTCTCTTGTACTTGTTAGAAATGCCCGCACAAGAGGGATAGCAAGGGCCTTGCCAAGTCTTAAAATTAAATACAACTCATTGTTTTATATATATTTATTTAAAATATTCAGACTCATGAAAAAGCCTTTCAAGACAATTTCATTGCAGGCTGAAATCGTTATTTCATTCTGAATTCATGCACTACCGAGGGGCCGCTGCGAGTGCCTGGGACAAGCCGGTTGTTGCCGCACCTCCGCTTCGCTCGCCCACTGCGCAAACCGGCAGCAGACAGGCAAAAAAAAAACGGCACACGAGGTGCCGGTGAAAGTCACACTAGGGAGCAACGTCAAACAAAGCGGTGCTGCGCGACGGGACCGTCGAATTGCTCGATGGAGCCTGGTTCGATGTAGCGCTTCCAGTTATCGAAGATTTCACGACCGGCGAGGAAGCCCTCGAAGATCGCGTGATCGGTCTTGCGTGGCACCACACAATCACCGACCCGATGGACGTTCCGCAGCTCGGCCTTGAGCCCGTGATACAGGCCGTCTACCGGCAGGTGGCGCACCGCCAGAACGATGCTGTCGAACCCATCCAGGGTCTCCTCGTCGGCGCTGTATAAGTTGAATAGATCAACCGCCGAGCCGCGTACCCGACTGACCCAGGCGTTCAGCGTGTAGGTCAGCCCGCGACTGAACAGGTTGGCATAGACCACCGGCTGGTCGAGGGTCGTGCCCAGGCGATGGAACAGCGCATTCCAGCGCGTCACCACGTGCACCTCATGGCCACTCTCCACCAACAACTCGGTGATGCCGGCGGAATAGCGATTACCCTCTTCGTCCAGCACCAGCACGCGCTTGCCGACTCGCTCCGGATGAGCCAGCACGTCCAGTGCGGTGAACACGTGGTCGGCATCCAGCCCCGGCACGCGGTCGACCAGCGGGTTGATGTCGGAGTAGCCGCTGCGATCCGGCAGCGAGCCGGTGGCGACGATCACCCCGTCCGGCTGCAGCGCCTTGATCGTCTCGACACTGGCCTCGCAGTTCAGGCGCACCTGCACGCCAGCCTTGGCCATGTGCACCTTGAGGTCCTCGGTGATCCAGGCGAAGGAATCACGGCGCGGCAAACGCACGATGTGATTGACCTGCCCCCCCAGCTCGGCGCCCTTCTCCAGCAGCGTGACGCGGTGGCCACGCTTGGCCAGCCCTTCGGCGGCCTTCATCCCGCCAGGGCCGCCACCGATCACCACCCAGTGCCTGGCATCCGGTGCAAGCTCCAGGGTCTGCGGACCGAAGACCTCTTCACGGCCGGTGGCAGGGTTGATCTGACAGGTCATCGAGGTGCCGTGGAACAGCCGCGAGACGCAGCCCTGGTTGCAACGCAGGCAGTGGTAGATCTCGTCTTCACGGCCTTCGGCGGTCTTGTTGGCGAACTCCGGATCGGCGATCTGCGCGCGAGTCATTGCCACCATGTCGGCACCGCCACGAGCGAGGATAGCCTCGGCCTCACCGGCACTGCCGATACCCGACACGCAGAAGACCGGCAGCTTCACCGCCCGCTTGAGACGGGCCACCGGGTCGGCCAGCCAGCCATTGGGCACGTCATACGGCGGCATGATGTAGGTGGCCGACTGGTACACCCCGGCCGTGGCCATGATGTAGTCGATATGGCCGCTGGCCTCGACGGTCTGCGCCACTTGAATCCAGTCGGCGACCTCCATGCCGCCGGGCACCATCTCGTCCATCGACAGGCGAATACCCACCACGAAGTCCGGGCCCACCTTATCGCGCACCGCCTTGATCACCTCCAGCGGGAAGCGCATGCGGTTGTCGAAGCTGCCGCCGTGCTCGTCGTCGCGCTTGTTGAACAGCGGCGAGATGAACTGGTGCAGCAAATAGCTATGAGCCAGGTGCACCTCGACACCATCGAAACCAGCCAGGCGCGAGTACTCCGCCGAGCGCACCCAGCCCTCGACGATCTCGTCCATGTCCGAGCGCTCCATGGCCTTGGCCATCTCGCCGAACACCGGCGACTTGATGTTGGAGGACGACCACAGCACCCGGTAGTCGTCCATGGCGTGGGTTTCCCCCATCACGCCGAAGTGGTTGAGCTGGGCGAAGATGTGCGCGCCGAAACCATGTACGACCTCGGTCAGCGCGGTGTCGCGCTCGATCATCTCCTCGCGGTAGCCATAGGGGTAGCCGCGGCAGAAGGTATTGGAGGTTGGATGGATCAGGCGATTGCCGGTGACCATCAGACCGATGCCGCCCTTGGCCCGCGCCGCGTGGTAGAAGATGTCACGGTTGTTGGTCAGCCCATCGGGCGAGTTGAAGGCCATGGCGTGGGCCGACTGCATGATGCGGTTGCGCAGGGTGATCCCGCGCAGCCGCAACGGCTGGAACAGATGCGGATAACGTTCAACGGTCATTGCGATGCTCCCAGGACCGGCGCTGAGGCCGGACATCGGGTTTGATCAACACCCGCCCACGCCCCGCACGTGCAGGGTCGCAGACGAGCACGGCGATAGCGGCCGGTCAGCGTGCAGGTGCGCCCATGGCACTGCGCCAGTCGGCGCCAAAGCCTTCCAGCTCCCCCTGTTCGATGAAGCGTCCCGGGTCGTCCAGCAGCTCGCGGCCTGCCAGCATGCCCTCGTACAGGGTGTCCTGAAGGGCGCGTGGCAGACGCGCGTCGCCGATGCAGTGCAGGTTCTCCACCCGCCCCTGCAGGGATCGGTAAAGGTCGTCGAGCGGGCTATGGCCCGCGGCGATGATGAAGGTGTCGGCCTCCAGGCACTCGCCATCCAGATCGGTGAACAGGTTGAGCAACTGCGCCCGCTGGCCATCGATGCTGCGCACCCAGCTGTTGAGCGTGTACTGCAAGCCCTTGCGGAACACATGCTGGTAGTTCACCGGCAGATCCAGGGTCAGCGCCAGGTTGGGCGACAGCGAGATGAAGCGGCTGACCAGGTGTACCTGATGGCCACGGTCGAGCAGATACTCGGCGGTGCCCAGGGCATAGCGGCCGCCATCTTCATCGAACAGCACCACGCGCTTGCCTACCCGACTCGGGTCTTCCAGAACCTCCACCACACTGAGCACATTGGCCTGTTCGGTACCGGGCACGCGGTCCACCGCCGGACGGGTGGAGGTGAAAGCAGTTTTCAGCGGCGTGGAGCCGGTGGCCACAATCACCCCATCGGCACCGAAGGCCACCACGTCGTCGGCAGTCATCGCGCGGTTCAGGCAGATCTCTACCCCGGCCTTGCGCAGCTGGCGCTCCAGATCACGCGGAATGAAGCCGAACTTTTGCCGCCGTGGCAGTTGCGCCGCCAGGTTCAGCATGCCGCCCAGGCGCTCGCTTTTCTCCACCAGGGTTACCTGGTGACCGCGCTGACGCAGGGTCAGCGCAGCTTTCATCCCCGCCGGGCCACCGCCCACCACCAGCCAGCTGCCCGGTGCCTGCGCAGGTTGCTGGGTATGCAGACCGTAGCGCTGCTCGCGGCCGGCAGCCGGGTTGACCACGCAGGAAATCGCATTGCCGGCCATCAGTCGTGCAATGCACGCCTGGTTGCAGCGGATGCAGTGATTGATCTCGTCTTCGCGGCCCTCACGCAGCTTGTTGCAGAATTCAGGGTCGGCAATCTGCGTACGGGTCATCGCCACCATGTCGGTGGCACCACTGGCGACCAGGGCTTCGGCTTTCTCCGGGTCGACGATATGGCCAACGATGAACACCGGAATATCACTGATCTCGCGCAGCGCAGCACGCAGGCGAGCGCCGTCGTCCACCAGCCAGTTCTCCGGGTAGTCGCCAGGAGGAATCTGGTCGGCATGGGCCGCATAAGTACCTGCGGTGGCGCTGACATAGTCGATCAGCCCGGTCTCCACCATCCTGCTGGTCATCTGGATGGCCGTATCGGCGTGCATGCCGTCCACAGTGCACTCGTCCAGCGAGACGCGGATACCGACCACAAAGTTCGGCCCGACCGCCTCGCGCACCCGTCTCATCGTCTCGATTGGGAAGCGCACGATGTTCTCCAGGCTGCCGCCGTATTCGTCGGCGCGCTTGTTGTAGACGAAGGACAGGAACTGCTGGTGCAGGTAGCCGTGAGAGTAATGCAGCTCGACACCATCGAAGCCGGCGGCCTGAGCATTCAGCGCGGTCTGGGCGAAGTGCTCGGACACCTCGTCCATCTCCGCCTTGGTCATCTCCTTGGCCCACTCGTTGTAGGCCGGCGACTTCATGGTCGACGGCCCCCACAGCACACGGTAATCGTCCAGCGCACCGCTGCGCCCCTGCGGGCCGAAGTGAATCAGCTGGGCGATGATGCGCCCGCCAAAGGCGTGTACCGCATTCACCATCTCGGCATCGCGCTCGATCATCTCTTGGCGGTTGCCACGGGCCAGGGAACGGTTGGGCCCGGTGGAGTTGGGATGCACATGGCGCGCCCCGGTCACGATCAGGCCGATACCACCCTTGGCGCGCTCGGCCTGGTAGTGGATGTCGCGGTCATTGGTCAGGCCCTCGGCCGAGGCAAAGCCCTTGGCGTGGGCGGTCTGCATGAGCCGGTTGCGAATGGTGATGTTGCCGATCTTCAGCGGCGTGAAAAGCGAGGGATAGCGAAGCTCCCCCGGCGTCGTGGGCTGGGTCATGTTCCTCATCCTTTTGTTCTTGTTCTGGAGCGAGGTCCGTCTTCGTGGGACGGGCCACTAGCCGCCACGCTGGCAGCTTCTACGGAGCCCGGGGTGCATCACGGCAATGCCCCCGGGACAGGCACGGGGCGATCAGCGCAGCACGTTCTCGCCGCTCATGAACACGAAGACGCGACGGAACCTGCCGTCTTCCACGTACCAGAAGTTGCAGTTGCGCAGGCGAGTCTCGTTGCCCTGCGCATCCTTCAGGTACACGTTGAAGCGCGAGCAGACGGTCTGCGTCTCGACGTCGGCCGCCACTTCGAAGTCGCCGTGCCAGATTTCCTCGAAGTTGTTGAACAGGTTGTCGAACATCTTGCGCACGCCGGTATGGCCGTTGTGCGTGAGATTGTCGGTCTGGATGGTGAACACTACATCCTCATGGCAGCAGTCCAGCACGGCCTCCATGTTCTTGTTGTCCACGTTTCCGAAGTACTTCTGGGTAGCCAGATCGATCAGTTGCTCACGAGAGAGGCGACTCATGGTGCTTGTTCTCCTTATGGGTGTTATTGGCCAGCGAAGCCGTGATAGGCGGCGTCGTTCGGGTTCTGGGGGGAAGGGTAGGCTTTGCGGCTCTGCTTGAGGCCCAGGGTCAGCAACATCTCGCAGAGCTTGTAGGAAACCAGGCCGGGATTGATCACCGGGATCGGCAGGCGCTCGGCCAGGTAGGCATGCGACTGGTGCATGGTGGTGGAACCGAGCACGATCACATCGGCGCCATCTTCGTCCATCGCCCTCCGCGCCTCCGCCTCCAGCTTGGCGAAGACGACCTCCTCCTTGCCGTCCAGCAGTTCCTTGAGGTCGGGCCGGGTGTTGATCGAGCGCAGGGAGGCCACGCGAGGCCACAGCTGGTATTCGGTCAGGGTCTTCTCGTAGAGCGGGAACCATTCGTCCCACATGGTGATGACGCTGAACTTCTTGCCCAGCATGCAGGCGGTGTGGAACGACGCCATGCCCGGCGCGATGACCGGAATATCCAGGCGCGAACGCAGCGCAGCCAGGCCGGAGTCGCTCACGGTATCGATGCAGATGGCGCTGTAGCCCTCCTCCTGCGCACGCAGGCCGGCCTGCACCACCGAGAAGTCCATGAGCAGCACATCGTAGGCGCTGTCGGCCAGCGAGGCGCCCTTGGCGACCGGCACGAACTCGGGATGGAAACCGGGAAGAATCAGATTGGCCGGCAACTGCGCTGCACGATTGGCGGCACCTGCCTGGTCCATGGGGATGGGGATGATTACCTTGATGCGATGGGTCATGCGAATCTCCCGAGGGAAGTAGCCGTAGTCGAACCGGCCTTTTTATTTTCTTCTTCCACAGCAAGACCGATGCCACAACACAAGAAACATTTAAGCCCATGATCTACATGGATTTTCTGTAGGCCATAACCCTCAAGGAAATCGATCCTCGTTCAAGATGAAAAGAATGCGCGCAACTTGAAATCCTGCCTGATGTGCCAGGAAGCACATCAGGCAACTGGAGCCGGCACGCGGCCCCCTCGATACACAGACGCTGGACGAGCAGCCACCGGCAGCCCAACATCCGGCACCAGATCCGCCACCCCAAACCTGTGCGCACGTCCATGAACTACAAGCTGGCGATATTCGACTTCGACGGCACTCTGGCCGACTCCTTCCCCTTCTTCATCGGCGTGTTCAATACACTCGCCGAGAAGCACCGATTCAAGTCGATATCGCCCGCCGAGATCCCGACACTCAGGGGCTATGGGGCCAGGCAGATGATGCAGCACGTCGAGATGCCGATCTGGAAACTCCCGCTCGTCTCGCGGGACTTCATCGGCCTCATGCGCGCGAGCGCCGCATCCATCTGCACATTCGACGGGGTCGAGGCCACGTTGCAAGCCCTGCACGAACGGGGCGTAGCCATCGCCATCGTCTCTTCCAACGCAACCGACAATGTAACCACCATCCTGGGGCCGGCCTGCATGAGGTACATCGGCCACCTGGACTGCGGTGCGTCGATCCTGGGAAAGACCACGAGGATCAGGAAGGTCGTCAGGAAATACGGCATACCGAAGGAGCAGGTCATCTACATCGGCGACCAGGCCACCGACCTGGAGGCCTCGAGAAAGGCGGGAGTCGACTTCGGCGCCGTGTCCTGGGGATACGCCACGCCGGACTCCCTGCGCGCACTGGCGCCGGAGAGGGAGTTCCGGCAACTCTCGGACATCACGCAAATAGCCTAGCCGGAGTGCCCCTCAAGACACCTGCTTCTCTCCCGGCTCCTTGCCCTCGTGAGCATGATGCTCGATCACCGCATTGAGCTCCGCGCCGAACAACAACACCGCCGATGAGATGTACAGGTAGAGCAGGAAGATGATGATCGCCCCGATGCTGCCGTATGTGGCGTTGTAGTTCGCAAAGTTCTGCGCGTAATAGCCGAAACCCAGCGACGCGGCGATCCACACGATCACCGCCAGGATCGAGCCAGGAGTGATGAAGCGAAACTCCTGCTCGACATCAGGCGCCAGGTAATACACCGCCGCCACCACCAGAATGAGCATCAGCACGGCCAGCGGCCAGCGCAGCCAGGCCCAGAGCACCACCACGGTCTCCTGCAGGCCTACCTGGGCCGCCAGCCAGTCCATTGCCTGGGGGCCGACAACCATCAAGGCCGCCGCCAGCAGCAACGCAACGGCGATACCGATGGTGTAAAGCAACGACAGCGGCACCAGCTTCCAGGCGGGGCGCCCGTCCTCCACCCCATAGGCGCGGTTCATCGCCGCCATGGTCGAGCGCACCGCCGAGGACGCGGTCCATAGCGCCAGCAGGATACCGATGGAAAACAGGCCTGCCTGCTGGGTCTGCAGCTGGGCGATCACCGGGTCGACCAGCCCCAGTGCCTCCTGCGGCAGCACGAGTTCCGCCTGCTGGTGCAGCCAGTCGAAGATAGGCTGCGCATCCAGCACACCGATCAGGGCGATGAGGAACAGCAGGAAGGGGAACAGCGAAAAGAACAACTGAAAGGCCAGAGCCGACGCGTAGATGGGCAGCTCGTCACCGATGAAGTCGGTGACCGTGCCCCGTGCGATGGTCCACCAGGAAACGCCGCGCAGGTCGATGAATGCCATGCCTCCTCCCGTTTTCGAGCATTCCTCCTGCAAGGTGGGACGGCACGGCAGCGCCTTCGGTTCGACCAATCGCCCACGACGGCCACAAAGCCCTATACAATATGCGGCTTTTCCGTTCGACCGAGGACCGTCATGAGCACCCTGCCCCCCTGCCCGAAGTGCAACTCCGAATACACCTACGAAGACGGCAGCCAGCTCGTCTGCCCGGAATGCGCTCACGAATGGTCGGCCACCGCCGCCACAGACTCGGGCGATGACGCACGCGTGATCAAGGACTCCGTCGGCAACCTGCTGCAGGACGGCGACAGCATCACCGTGATCAAGGACCTCAAGGTCAAGGGCACCTCGCTGGTGGTCAAGGTGGGCACCAAGGTGAAGAACATCCGCCTGTGCGACGGCGACCACGACATCGACTGCAAGATCGACGGCATCGGCCCGATGAAGCTGAAGTCGGAATTCGTGCGCAAGGTCTGACCCCCACGCTCCCGAGCGTCACTGCACCGGCAGGAAGTTGAGGAACAGCAGGCTCTGCGCGTAGTTGACGCCGAGCCTGCGATAACGCTCCTCCAGCACATGGGTGAGCAGGTCCAGCCGGGCCGTCATCTTGCCGAACTCCACCGCATAACTGAGATTGCTGCCCTCGTTGGACAGCAGCAGTGGGCGCCCTTTGGCGTCACGCCGCTGGCTGAGCATCCAGGCCGCCTTCTCGATATTGCGCGCAGCGTTGTAGATGAACTGGGCATCGAAGGAGTCGGTGAGGTAGAACTCGGTGCGCCCCCCGTGGGCGGTCACCAGCATGCTGCCCAGGGCGTAGATGAAGGCGCCGACCCGGTCACCCTGGAAATCCGCACCCAGGGCATAGCTGAGCGCTGCCACATCGCGGCGGCCGCCGAGATGGGGCAGCGGCTGGTTGCTCTCGATGGCCAGGTGAATCGCCTGCTCCGCCTCGGCCCGACTGGCCAACCCCGTCTTGCGCCACTCCTGCGGGTTGCGCTGATACAGCTTGCTCATCAGCTGGTAGAGGCTGTTCAGATTGTCGCGCATGGCCAGCGTCGCCATGCGGTCCACGTCGCTCTGCAGCAGCTCCCCCGCCCTGGGCTCGCTGCTCTTGCTGACGATGCTCTCGTGCGCCAGGCGCCCGGAGCAACCGGCCATGCACAGTGCCATCAGCACCACGGCAAGTCCGCTCCAATTGGCAACCATCCACCTCATCGGCTGGCCTCGCTCCTGCGTCTACTGACAGACCTATCGGCATGCAGTAAAGCGCAAAAGCCCAGGGCTCACCGTGAGCCATGCCTCCGAAGGGGCAATCGATGGCGATTTCGGAAGGCAGCCTTCAGCGGCCTCAGGACTTGCTGCGCGGAATCAGCTTACTGACGTCCGGCCCGAAATCGGCGACATAGTCGTCGGTATGTTCGACCGGCACCTCGGTTGCCAGCCGATCACGCAGCTCGACCAGGCCCGTACCGTCGGTGAACGATTTGGGCGCCACCGCCAGCAGATCCTGCAGGTCACCCAGTGCCTTGACCGGATCGACCTGGGCCTGCTTCTCGAACGCCGCCACCATGCCGCGGGTGTCCAGCTTCCCGGACGACGGTATCGACATGTCGATGGTCCGCAGATAGGGCTCCAGGCGCGCCTGAAGCAGAGTGCCCCAATACAGCGAACCGGTCAGCGCATAGTAGGAGTTGTCCAGCAGCCGCCGCTGGTTGGGCGAAATGACCAGCTGCACATCCTGCAATGCCTCACCCGGTGCCAGTTCGATACGCTGCGAGATGGCACCTGCCTTGTAGTTGAGCACCTGCCCACCATCGGCACGGGGCTCGCTGGACACGAACGAGAAGAACGACTTGCCGGTGAAGGCCTCCAGCACCTCGATACGGTGCACGATCTCGCGGGCAGCGAGCGCCTTCTCATCATCGGCCTGGCCCTGCCGATAGGAGACACCCGCGCGTTCGGCCAGCAGTTGAGTCGAGGGCTGGTAGGTCGCGGTGGCCGCCCAGGCACTCACCACCTCGTCTAGTCGGCGGATCTGCTCGCCGCGCCGAGCCAGCTGTGCGTAGTCGCGCAGCGACGCCTCCAGCGCCGGCGAGGTCCGCGCCGAAGCCGCCAGGTTGCCCACATGTGCCTGGCCGCGCATGTCAGGCAACGACTGCGCGGCTCGATTCACCGGCGGCTGAATCCTGTCATAGGCCTGGCTCACAGGCACCCAGGCGGATACGCAGAGGCCGAGCAGAATGGCGGTGGACAGGCGGCTAAGACGAGCCATGTTTTCACTCCTTGAATTGGCGGGGGCGCAACCTAACACAGACGTCAATCGGACACACGGTCACGCGTTTACACAGGTTTTACACTGCCCCTTGAAATGCCCGTCTCGCCTGGCAGTCGAAGACATTGACCGGAGAACCGGTTCCCCCACAGGAGTCTCGACCATGCTTTCGCGCATCCCCCTCATCACCGGCCTGATCGCCAGCCTCGCGCTGGTCGGCGAGCAGCAGGCACAAGCAGCGGACGGCGGCGATGTGGCCGCGGGTGTCGCGGTCGGTGCCATCATCGGCGGCGTACTGGCCAGCCAGCGCCCCGGCCGCGCCTACGAGCCCGCTCCGGTCTACCAGGCTCCGCCGCCGCAGGTGGTCTACTACCAACCCCGTCCCGTCTACTACCAGCCGCCGCCCGTCTACTACACCCCTGGCCCGGTGTACTACGTGCCGGCACCGCCGCCGCGCCACAAGCCCTGGCGGCATCACCCGCGCCACCGTCACCATGACTATCGCTGGTAAGTCGAAGCCCCGCTGATGCGGGGCTTCTTCATTCGGAGACGCGCCTTCTATCGCTACTGCATGATCACGTATGTGCCGCGCCCCAGCTGCTTGGCCTGGTACAAAGCCGAATCGGCGGCCTTGTACAACTCGGTCAGCTGGTCGGCATCGTCCGGGAAACGGGCCGTGCCGATGCTCACGCCCACCAGCAGCGACACACCGCCATATTCCACCGGTTGGTTCAGCGCCTGCAGCAGGCGCTCCACGATCTGCGGCAGCTCGCTCTTCACCCCCGGCCCCGTCACCAGCACGGCGAACTCGTCCCCGCCCAGGCGCGCCGCGAAATCCCCGCGCCGCAGGTGCGCCTGCAGGCGTTGCCCCAGCGCGCGCAGGACGAAATCGCCAGCATCGTGCCCATGCTGGTCGTTGATCGGCTTGAAGTGATCCAGGTCCAGCAACAGCAGAGCCAGCGATTCGCCACGCCGAAGGCTGTCCGCCATCGCCGCATCCAGGCGCTCCAGCAGGTAGCGACGGTTCGGCAGCTCGGTCAGCGAATCATGGAAGGCCGCATGCTGCAGCTGGCGGTTGGCGTCCGCGAGCTCGGCAGTACGCAGCTCCACCGCGCCCTGCAACTCCTCGGCGCTGCGCTGTATCTGCTCCAGGCGCGCACTCTTCTCGCGGTCGGCAAGTCGCAACGCCACGGCCTTCTCCTGGCGCAGCATCTGGATGCGATAGGCCAGGGCAAAGGAGAACAGGATGGCCTCCAGCGATACGGCCAGAGGGAAGAAGTAGCCGATCAGTGGCAGCGGAGGAATCACCCCGCCGGCACGCAACAGCAGAATCACCGCACTGACCAGCACGAAGCCGTAACCGATCAGGTAAAAGCGCGCCGGCACGAAGCCCTGCCAGCTACGCAAGGCCGCCCAGCCCAGTGCGATCGGCATGGTCAGTACCGGCAGCAGGGCAATCAGCAGAGACGCCTCATGGCGCATGCCCAGGGCATTGATCAGGATGGCGACGCCGTACAGCCCACACACCACGTTGAGCACCCGCGTCGGCCAGGGCGAACCACCGGGGCGCGACAGCAGGGCAATGGTGAAGCGCATCAGCAACACGCTCCACAGCGACGGCATCGTCATGCGATCCAGCCAGACCGGCGTGGCGATATTCGGCCAGAGGTACTGCTGCGCATGCCCGGACATGGCCAGCATCATCAGCAGCGAACAACCCGTGGTCAGCACGTACCAGAAGTAAGCCCGGTCGCGCAGGCTGAAGAGGATGAACAGGTTGTACAGCAGCAGCGCCAGCACCACGCCGTAGATCAGGCCGTAGGTGAAGTTCTCCTCACCGCTCATCAACTGCAGGTCGCCGAGCTGCCAGATGCGCAGGGGGAAGAGATTGCCCGCCGGATCGTAGCTGCGCACATAGATCGTCAGCGGCTGGTCACCCAGCTCCGGCAACTCGAACAGGCCGCGCCGATACGGATAGTCACGCCCCTCGGCGAACGGCACACGCTCGCCACTGACCCGCTCGATCCAGCCATCCTGGCCGTCCGGCAGATACAACCGTGCATCGAGCACCAGCATGCCGCCCAGCTCCAGCCACCAGCGCGCAGGTGCGTCGGTCCCCTTCTGCAGAGTGACGCGCAGCCACCAGGCACTGGGGGAGCGCCCGGCGCTCTCGCGCCCATCGGCCGGACGGAAACCGGCCTGCACATCCGCGCGCTGCAAGTCCGCGATACCCAGCTTTCCGGAAGGGTCCTCCAGCAGATCGACCTGGCCATTCAGGCCCTGGCCGCTGCTGCCTGGCCCCAGTACAACGGACGCCGCGAGCAACGAGGCTCCGGGGACGGAAAGCATCAACAGGCACAGCAGACAGCGAATCCACAACATTGCTCGTGATCCTGGCGGCGGGCCTCAACGGCCCAGGCAGTGGCCATGGGCCATAAAGCCTGAGTATAGGGAAAGAGCCTCGGTAAATTCAGCCCATAGGCATCGTGCACTACAGCCTTGTGCCGTGCCCGAGCACTGAGTTAGCTTCGCCGTCCCGATGCGTCGCGCCCGATCCAAGGATGGAAACCATGCCCCCTCTGCTTCTGTTGTGGCACAACCAATGAAGTACCTGCTGTATGCGGCGGTCTTCGCCGTGGTGATGTATTTCGGCATCCAGCAGGCGATGGAGATGGACGACTCGAGGGACTGGCCCACTACCCAGGGGGTCATCATCGAATCCCACATCTTCAGCACCCTCGAAACCTCGACCAAATTCGGCGGCCGTGATCAGGTGCATGAGGTGCGCGTCCTGTATTCGTACTCAGCGAACGGAACCCACTACAGCAGTAACCGCCTACGCATCCGCCCGAATCGATACCGCACGGAGGGAACCGCCAAGAACGAGTTGGCCCAGTATCCGGCGCGGAAGAAAGTAAAGGTGTACTACGACCCGGAAAAGCCGGAGCGCAGCGTGCTGAGCCTGCGCTAACCCGCATCGCGGATGCGATAGCGAAGGTGATCGAGGGTGGCGCCCAACAGCGGCGGCCGGATTCGCCACGGCGGCTCAGAGCCTGTGCAGGAAACCGATCAGAAGAAACAGCAGCACGCCCAGCGGGCCGAACATCAGCGCCAGCAGGTAGCACGGCACCAGCCAGAGGTGGCCGATGCCTTGGGCCACGCCCTGCTGCTGGATGTACAGACCGGCCAGCAGGTCGAACGCCAGGATATGAATCCATCCCGCCAGCACTGCCTTCGGGTTGCTGAACAGTGCCAGCACCCCTCGCAGGGTGAAGAAGCCCGGCTTGCCCATGCTGCGCTCGCCGCGGCTGGTCATGGCCAGGTACAGGCTGATGCCGTAGAGCACGCAGAGCAGCAACACCGCCACGCCCAGCACCACGCCGGGCCCCTGTGCCCATCCCGGCAGGAAGATGAGAACGCCCCAGCCACCGAGAGCGACCAGGCTGGAGAGTTGGAACAGGCGTTTCTGACTGGGGGCCTGCATTGGCATTCCTCGAATCCGGAGATAGCGAGTTGTAGCGCTGATCGGCGAGGTTTGGCTGCCATCAGCGTCACGGTGAATGGTCGAGCCTAGCGGCGGCCTATGGGCGCCCTAGTGGCCGGCAGCCCGCTACAGGGCCTCGGCCCGTAGCGACCAACGAGCGGTAGAGGCATAGCAGCGTCTCACCACAAGTCGCTCGGCCTGCCAGGGCAGCGGCCCTACAGCTCACGCACCATCAGGTGCTGCGGCGCACCCCAGCTTTCAAACCGCTCCAGCAACGTCCAGCCGCGCCTGGCGTAATAGTCGGCGCGGTCATGGGTGTGCAGGTAGAGTCGCGCGTGGCCACGCTCCCCGACGGTGGTGCAGATCGCCTCGATCAACTGTTCGGCCAGGCCCTGGCCACGTGCCTCCGGGCGCACGTACACACAGGCCAGCCAGGGCCCCAGCTCGGGGCGTTGCGGCAGGTCATCCCGTGCCAGCCCGGCACTCCCGAGCAGCTCGCCGTCTTCCTGGGCGATCAGCATGTCCCACTCGCCATTGTGTTGCCCGGCAGCGAACTCGGCCTGCCAGTCGGCCAGCGGCTGTTCGGTGAACTCGTAGGGGAATTGGCGGTAGAGCCACTCGCCCAGTTGTGCGCAGTGTTGGGGGTGGTTGCGGAGCCAGTCGAGCGTGGGCATGGGGAGTCCTTGGTCTGTGCGCGGCAAGAGAAACCAGCGCGGCATCATGCCTGGATTTTCCGGCTGTGGTCGTCGAGTGAATGTCGCGACAAATTGACCAAGCCAGAGACTATGGCGTTGGGCCAGCATTCGAAGTATGGTCGGGGCATCGAACTGCAAGGATGCATTCATGGCCTTCGCTGCCACGATTCCTCGCCAATGGACTGCTCTGGTGCCGCCCCATGCGGTGCGCTCGCTCATTGTTGAAGGTGCCTGGCGCCATGGTTTCGCCCTGCTGGGCGACTTACTTTCTTTGCTTGCGGATCGCCGCCCGGTGCAAAGAAGAGTAAGCAAAGAAACACACCCCGGCATCCGGGTCTCGCTGCGCTCGACTTCCCTCCCTCCGGTGCCGCTCCGGGGGCCGGCTTACAAGGACCCTCCATGGCCCTTTATGCTGGGACGCCTAGTCCTCTCGCCGCATCCATGCGGCTCGTCCCCCTACGCAACACCTCCGCTCGGCCTGCTGACGGGGAGTTTGCGCGCATGCAGGTTTTGAGTTTCAAGCCGCTCGGAGCTGCCGGTATGCCTCGCCGTAGGGCGGATGCAACCCGCGCAGCCGATCCATGCGGGTTTCACCCGCCCTACTCGATCGTTCCCACGCTCCGCGTGGGCATGCATCCACAGACGCTCCGCGTCTGCGGGACGCAGAGCGTCCCAGGAGGGGTTCCCACGCAGAGCGTGGGAACCATCGGTAAAACGAACTCAAACGCCAACACCACACTGCCGCCCTTGCGCCAACAGGTAGGGCCGGGACCGAGTCCCGTCAGGAGGCTGAGTGGAATCGTTGCGTAAGGGGTTGAGCGGCATGGATGCCGCGAGAGCCGCGATGGGCCAGGGATGGCCCTTCGCGGCGGGCCCCTGGAGCAATAATGATGGAACGAAGGAAGTCTCGCGCAGCGAGACCCGGATGTCGGGTGTGCTTTCTCTTTGGTTACTTTCTCTTTGCACAAGCAAAGAGAAAGTGACTCGCCGGAAAGGCGAAAAGCATTGCCAAGGCGCTACACATAGCTGCAAAAAACCTCTCACTCGCGACAATCAACTCAAAAAAACTGGTAATAAATAAATGGAAAACAACATGCCAGAGCTCTCAGGAAATCCATCATCGAGAGCAATTGAAAGCGTTTATAAAGAGAATAAAAGATTTGTCGTCATTGGCTTGACAGGAAGAACGGGTTCCGGCTGCTCTACTTCAGCAGAAATTCTTTGCGGAGCGTCTATTGAACTACCAGAGAACGCCTACGCAGGAATAACAAAAAATGAGCTTAGAAAGCATCGCATAATCAAAAAATTTATTGGGAATCGGTGGCAGCCATTCAAATGCCTGCAAGTAAGAACCGTGATAACAAGATACATCCTCACACTGAATTTTCCAGAGTTTTGCCGCTTCATTTCAGATGTAATAGATCGAGAAATACCTGTCGTATCCGAGACCATGAAAGAAATCAAAGAGGAATACGACAAATTTCACATAGAAATATCAAAATATCTTAATAGCCCAGAAACCACACTCAAAGAAATAGAAGAAAAACAAGACTTCGCCTTCGCCCTTTACTTCAATAGATTGCCGATCTTCTCAAACAAAATACGAGACACTCTTAAAAAATTGTCTCTTGACGCATATACAAAAATCTATCAGCGAGCCGGAGACAATATTAGAGCGTCCGGCCATGCCAATAGCTCAAAATTTGACGACTCAAAAGTCTTCCATTTCCCACGAACCATAAACAAAATAATAAAAGCAGCACACCATACTGCCAGAAAAAACAATGAATCATGCTTCATAGTTATAGATGCCATCAGAAATCCATACGAAGCAATATTCTTCAAAGAGCGATATGCCGGATTTTACTTAGTATCAATAAATACAGAAAACGAAAATAGGCTCACACATCTTCGCAGCACACACAAGTTCTCCGAATCCCAAATAAAAGAGCTGGACGAAAAGGAATATCCAAACAAACTTATCGGATACAACAAATTTATCTCTCAAAACATACAGAAGTGCATTGAAATATCCGACATACATGTACACAACCCCAGAAAAGAGCAATTCAACAACGTTGAGCTTAAATGTCAGCTCGCCTGGTATGTTTCCTTGATACAACATCCAGGCCTGGTTATGCCCACGTCACTAGAAAGCTGTATGCAAATTGCCTATACGGTCAAGCAAAGCTCTGGCTGTATATCAAGGCAGGTTGGTGCAGCCGTAACTGACGAAGAATATTCCGTCAAGTCCGTCGGATGGAATAACACACCACAAGGGCAAGTGCCATGCCTGCTCAGAAACGCTGAAGACTTACTGCTCGGGCAGGATACATACGCATATAGTGAGTACGAAAGGAACGACAGTAAATTCAGAGAAACGCTGCACGGAAAATTTAATGATTTAAGAAAATCAAATCTACTGAATGGTCGAAATTTATCATTTTGCTTTAAAGACTTACAAAACGAAATTGACGGCGAGAAGAACCAGGTACATACGCGCTCCCTACATGCAGAAGAGAATGCGTTTCTTCAAATTGCAAAGCACGGTGGGATGAAGCTACGGAATGGAATTCTTTTCACCACAGCTAGCCCCTGCGAGCTTTGCTCAAAGAAAGCCTACCAGCTTGGCATCAGCAAAATCATATACATTGATCCATACCCAGGAATTGCCACTAAACACACGCTTTTAGTGGGAAGCCAAAGCCCAGAACTGCAGCTTTACAGGGGAGCTGTTGGCAGAGCCTATCATCAACTTTACCAGCCAATAATGCCTTACAAAGACGAGCTCGAAACACTACTATCAATACCGGGCAACGCAAACAAAAAAGCTGCCAGAACAAAGATACTAGAAAAAGAAAACACAGAGCTCCGCGAGGAGCTTGAGCGATTGAAAAATCAACTAGCCGAACTTCAAGCTTAAAAAAAGGCCCGCCAAAAAAGCGGGCCTTACACGATACATCAGGCTACCAACTCCGGCCGCCCGGTGATCTTAGTCTTCTGATACTCCCTCGCCGCCTCATGAAACGCCCCAATCAGCGCGTTGTAATCGTCCTTCTCCCAATAGCGATACTCCGGGTGCCACTGCACCCCCACGGCAAACGCTTTGGCGCCAATCACACTGACCGCCTCAATCTGCCCGTCCTCGGCCACCGCCTCCACCTGTAGCCCTTCGCCGAGGCGGTCGATGCCCTGGCCGTGCAGGGAGTTGACGCGCAGTTCACGTTCGCCAAGCAGTTGGTGCAGCACACCGCCTTCAGTGAGGGTCACGCCGTGGATCGGGCCGTAGGCCACGTTGTCCGGTACGTCCTTCACCTCGCGGTGATCGAGGCGGCCCGGCACGTTGTGTACTTCGCGGTGCAGGGTGCCGCCGTACAGCACGTTGAGTTCCTGCACGCCGCGGCAGATGCCGAGGAAGGGAATGCCGCGGTCGATACAGGCGCGCATCAGGCGCAGCACGGTGGCGTCGCGGGGTTTGTCGGCCAGGCCAAGGCCGGGATGGTCGTCACCGTAGAAGCTGGGGTGCACGTTGGACAGGGAGCCGCCGAACATGATGCCGGAGACGCTGTCGAGCACGGTCTCCATGTCCAGGTCGTCGCCGAAGGCCGGGATCATCAGCGGGAAGGCGCCGAAGCCGGTGACGGACTGAATGTATTTCTCGCCCACCAGATGAAACCAGCCGATGTCGCGGTCAGTCAGTTGCCAGCGGCACAGGGGAAGGCCAATCATGGGTTTAGTCATTGCAAGGGTGTCCTCTTCTGAGAACCTATTAGGGTCGGCTGCGCGTCGGAAAAACTGCGTTAGAAGCGGCTTCGGACTGCTCATTTACAACACGTAAACTCCGCGTCCTCAGCCGTTTCTGCCTTGTTCTTCTCTAGCTCGCTCAACCCTATGTCGGTTCTGTTTAATTGAAGTGGGCTGCCCTTGGGACAGCGGGCTACCGGGTCACAATAACCGTGAACCCGCTCACCCAAGGGGTGCCGTTTCCCGCCGGCAGGACGCCTGCGAGTTACTGCACCAACGCCGCGCCCGCGCGGCTGGTTTACTGCGTAAAACAGAACAAAAAGGGCCGGTCTTGCGACCGGCCCTCGGGTTACATCAGCTGTTGCTCGGGAAGGCGAACTGCGCCGCCTCGTGGCTGGCGCGCTGCGGCCAGCGCTGGGTGATGGTCTTGCGCTTGGTGTAGAAGCGCACGCCGTCCGGGCCGTAGGCGTGCAGGTCGCCGAACAGCGAGCGCTTCCAGCCGCCGAAGCTGTGGTAGGCCACCGGCACCGGCAGAGGTACGTTGACGCCGACCATGCCGACTTCGATCTCGTCGCAGAACAGGCGTGCGGCCTCACCGTCGCGGGTGAAGATGCAGGTGCCGTTGCCGTATTCGTGATCGTTGATCAGCTGCATGGCGTCTTCCAGGCTGCCGACGCGGACGATGCACAGCACCGGGCCGAAGATCTCTTCCTGGTAGATGCTCATGTCGCGGGTGACGTGGTCGAACAGGGTGCCGCCGACGAAGAAGCCTGCCTCGTTGCCTGCGACCGAGATGCCGCGGCCGTCGACCACCAGCTTGGCGCCTTGCGCCACGCCGGCGTCGATGTAGCCCTTGACCTTGTCACGCGCCGCGCCGGTGACCAGCGGCCCCATGTCCAGGCCACAGGAGGTGCCGGCACCGATCTTCAGAGCAGTGATCTTCGGGGTCAGCTTGGCCACCAGGGTATCGGCAACCTGGTCACCCACGGCCACCACCACGGAGATGGCCATGCAGCGCTCGCCGCAGGAGCCATACGCCGCGCCCATCAGGGCGTTGACGGTGTTGTCGATGTCGGCGTCCGGCAGCACCACGGCGTGGTTCTTGGCGCCGCCCAGGGCCTGTACGCGCTTACCGCGCTTGTTGGCCTCGGTGTAGATGTATTCCGCGATCGGCGTGGAGCCGACGAAGCTGATGGCTTTGACTTCCGGCGCTTCGATCAGCGCGTCCACCGCTTCCTTGTCGCCGTTGATCACGCCGATCACGCCCTTGGGCAGGCCGGCTTCGTGCAGCAGCTGGGCGATGAACAGGGTGGAGCTCGGGTCGCGCTCGGACGGCTTGAGGATGAAGCAGTTGCCGCAGGCGATGGCCAACGGGTACATCCACAGCGGCACCATGGCCGGGAAGTTGAACGGGGTGATACCGGCGACCACGCCCAGCGGCTGGAAGTCGCTCCAGCTGTCGATGTTCGGGCCGGCGTTGCGGTTGTATTCGCCCTTCAGCAGCTCGGGAGCGCCACAGGCGTACTCGACGTTCTCGATGCCACGCTGGAGTTCGCCGACGGCGTCTTCGAGAGTCTTGCCATGCTCTTCGCTGATCATCGCGGCGATCTTGTCCTTGTTCTCTTCGAGCAGGACCTTGAAGCGGAACATGACCTGGGCGCGCTTGGCCGGCGGGGTGTTGCGCCAGGCCGGGAAGGCGGCCTTGGCGGCGTCGATGGCAGCCTGAATGGTAGCGCGGTCGGCCAGCTCGACCTGACGCACCGGCTCGCCGATGGACGGGTTGAAGACCTGGGCGGTACGGCCATTGCGCAGAACGATTTCGCCATTGATGAAGTGGGCGACGGTGCTCATGAAAACTCCTCGTTGGTATCACGTAGGGTGGATGACGCCTTGTTCATCCACCGCAAATTGGGGTTGCCGGTCTGGTGGATGCGAACCGCGGCATCCACCCTACTCGATCAAGCTCCCTCTCCCACAGGGAGAGGGGAAGGAAGTTGCCTGTCAGTCGAGCTTGTTCAGCACGTCGCCAACGGCGTTGAACAGGCGGTCCAGCTCTTCCGGCTTGGTGTTGAAGGTCGGCCCGAACTGCAGGGTGTCGCCACCGAAGCGCACGTAGAAGCCCGCCTTCCACAGGGCCATGCCGGCCTCGAACGGACGGATGGTCGGGTCGCCGTCACGCGGGGCCAGTTGCAGGGCACCGACCAGGCCGCAGTTGCGGATGTCGATGACGTGCTTGCTGCCCTTGAGGCCGTGCAGGACGTTCTCGAAGTGCGGCGCGAGGTCAGCGGACTGCTGGATCAGATTTTCCTTCTCCAGCAGCTCCAGGGTGGCCAGGCCGGCGGCACAGGCAACCGGGTGGGCCGAGTAGGTGTAGCCGTGGGTGAACTCGATCATGTGCTCAGGGATGGCCTGATGCATGAAGGTGTCGTAGATCTCCTTGGAGGCCACGACCGCGCCCAGCGGGATGGCACCGTTGGTGATCTGCTTGGCGGCGTTGAGGATGTCCGGGGTGACGCCGAAGTATTCCGCACCGCTCCACTTGCCCATGCGGCCGAAGCCGGTGATCACTTCGTCGAAGATCAGCAGGATGTTGTGCTGGGTGCAGATCTCGCGCAGGCGCTCCAGGTAGCCCTTCGGCGGAATCAGCGCGCCGGCGGAACCGGACAGCGGCTCGACGATGACGGCGGCGATGTTGGAGGCATCGTGCAGTTCGATCAGCTTGAGCAGCTCGTTGGCCAGCTCCACGCCGCCGGTCTCGGCCATGCCCTTGGTGAACGCCATGCCCGGCTGCAGGGTGTGCGGCAGGTGGTCGGCGTCCATCAGTTGACCGTACATCTTGCGGTTGCCACCGATGCCGCCCAGGGCGGTGCCGGCGATGTTCACGCCGTGGTAACCACGGGCGCGACCGATGAACTTGGTCTTGGCTGGTTGGCCTTTCAGGCGCCAGTAGGCCTTGGCCATCTTCACCGCGGTGTCGGCGCACTCGGAGCCGGAGCCGGTGAAGAACACGTGATTGAGCTCGCCCGGCAGCAGGTCGGCGATCTTCTCGGCCAGCTTGAAGGACAGCGCGTGGCCGTACTGGAAGCCCGGCGAGTAGTCGAGGGTGCCGAGCTGCTTGGCCACGGCTTCCTGGATTTCCTTGCGGCTGTGGCCGGCGCCGCAGGTCCACAGGCCGGAGAGGCTGTCGAACACGCGGCGGCCCTGGTCGTCGATGAGGATGTTGCCTTCGGCGGCGACGATCAGGCGCGGGTCGCGCTTGAAGTTGCGGTTAGCGGAGAAGGGCATCCAGTGGGCATCCAGCTTGAGCTGGCTGGCTAGGGACGGGGTGGCGGACTGCGGCATGTTCATCGTGGCTCTCCAGAGCGGCACTCGGGTCTTGTTGCCATGCAAGGTGCCACGGGCATAAAGTCACGAAAATCCAAATCTTCTCACTTTAAGTTCAGCCAAGACTAAACATATGAGCAGCCGCCGTTCCGACCCTCTGGCCCAGGTCAGCGACTTCGAGATCCGCCTGCTGCGGCTGTTTCGCAGCGTGGTCGAGTGTGGCGGCTTCTCTGCCGCCGAGAGCGTGCTGGGCATCGGCCGCTCGGCCATCAGCCAGCAGATGAGCGATCTGGAGCAGCGTCTGGGCCTGCGCCTGTGTCAGCGCGGCCGCGCCGGCTTTGCCCTGACCGAAGAAGGCCGCGAGGTCTATCAGTCGTCGCTGCAGCTGTTCGGCGCGCTGGAGAGCTTCCGCAACGGGGTCAACGGCCTGCACCGCGAGTTGCGCGGCGAGCTGCACATCGGCCTGACCGACAACCTGGTGACCGTGCCGCACATGCGCATCACCCATGCGCTGGCGCGGCTCAAGGAGCTGGGCCCGGAGGTGCGCATCCAGATCCGCATGACGCCACCTTCGGAGGTGGAACAGGGCGTGCTCGACGGCAGCCTGCATGTCGGCGTGGTGCCGCAGAGCCATGCGCTGTCCGGCCTGGAGTACCAACCTTTATATGGCGAGCGCTCGCAGCTGTACTGCGCGGTGGGCCATCCCCTCTTCTATGTGGATGACGATCAGCTCTCCGACACTCGCCTGAATGCCCAGGACGCTATCGCCCCGACCTTTCGCCTGCCCCCGGAAATCCAGAGCCAGTACCAGGTGCTCAACTGCACGGCCAGCGCCTCGGACCGCGAGGGCATGGCCTTCCTCATCCTCACCGGGCGCTACATCGGCTACCTGGCGGATCACTACGCCCGCCAATGGGTACAGCAGGGGCGCCTGCGCGTGCTCAAGCCAGACAGCCGCTTCTATGACCTGACCCTGGCGTCGGTGACACGCAAGGGGCGACGTCCGCAACTGGTACTGGAGACCTTCCTGGAGGCGCTGGCCAAGACTGGCTGAGCATCCGCCTCCGGACTGGCCAGTCATGCTGGAACGCCCGTACCACTAAGGTTCCGCCATTCATGCAACATGACAAAAGCTGACTGAAAAGACATTTTAATGGCGCTTTTCTGGGCAAAATTCGCTCAAAACCGCTTCTTCGTCTGAATAACACACGTTTTTGACGCAGGAGGGTTGTTTAGTGACCCGCCGTGGGGTATCAGTTCGCACTCAAAACCGATTATCAGTACGGACCCCTCCCGATGTCAGCAGCCGCTCCCGGCACCGGCAAGCCCGCCGGCCGCATCCGCCAGAAGAACGAAAAAGCCATCATCGCCGCCGCGGAAGTGGAGTTCGCTCGCCACGGCTATAAAGGCACCAGCATGAACAGCATCGCCCAGGCGGTGGGGCTGCCCAAGGCCAATCTGCACTATTACTTCAGCAGCAAGCAGGGGCTGTATATCGCAGTGCTGAACAACATCCTCGATCAGTGGGACAGCACCTTCAACAGTCTCAACGTCGACGATGACCCGGCACTGGCGCTGAGTCGCTACATTCGCGCCAAGATCGAATACTCGCGCACCCAGCCACTGGCCTCGCGCATCTTCGCCATGGAAGTGATCAGCGGCGGCCAGCACCTGACCGCCCACTACAACCAGGACTACCGCGAGTGGTTCCGCCAGCGCGCTGCGGTGTTCCAGGCCTGGATCGACGCAGGCAAGATGGAGCCCATCGACCCGGTGCACCTGATCTTCCTGCTCTGGGGCAGCACCCAGCACTATGCCGACTTCGCCAGCCAGATCTGTATGTTCACTGGCAAGAACGGCCTGAAGAAGACCGACTTCGAGCTGGCCGCCAGCAATCTGGAACGCATCATTCTCAAGGGTTGCGGCCTCACTCCGCCGCAGAGCAACTGAGCCGATTCCGGGCGCCGCTCATTGCCAAGGCGCCCGGGCCAACAGCCCGGCGCAGCGCTCCTGCAGGAACTCGCGCAACAGACGGACCGGACCGCTGAGCTGATCGCGATGGGCACAGATCAGATTCAACGGCGCCGGCTCGCCCTCCCAATCGGCCAGAGCCACTTCCAACCGGCCGGCTTGCACATCGTCGGCCACATCCAGCCACGACTTGTACACCAGCCCGCGCCCCGCCACCGCCCAGCGACGAACCACGTCTGCATCATCGCTGACCCGATCACCGGAAACCGTCAGCGCCAGGGCCCGCTTGCCCTGCCCCAGGCTCCAGCGATCATGTACCCGCCCCCCGAGCATGTAGAGCAGGCAGTTGTGACCCAGCAGTTCCTCCGGCTGGCGCGGCCTGCCATGCCGGGTGAAATAGCTCGGCGCGGCGCACAGGACCCGACGATTGCCCGCCGCCACCGGCAAGGCGACGAGGCTCGAGTCTTCCGGCTCGCCGTAACGCAGGGCGATGTCGACCTGCTGGCGAAACAGATCGGCGTTGCGGTCGCTCAGCAGTAGCCGCAGGCTCATCTGCGGACGCTCCGTCTGGAAATGGTCGAGCCAGGGCAGGAGGACGTTGCGGCCGAAATCTGAAGGCGCGGCGATTTGCATCATCCCACTGATCTCTGCTCGGGCGCCCTCCAGCTGATGACGGCCGACCTCCAGGCTCGCCAGCGCAGCGCGGGCATGGCTCAGGTACTGCTCGCCTTCGGCCGTCAGCCGCAGACTTCGGGTGGAGCGCAGCAACAGGCGGACCTGCAGTTCGGCCTCAAGGCGTTTGAGGGCGGCGCTGGCCACTGCGGGCGAACAGTCCAGCTCGCGCGCTGCTGCCGACAGGCTGCCCAGCTCGGCGCTTCTAACGAACAGGGAGAGATCATCGAGACGCAGCATTGAGGGCCATTTTCAAAGAAATATTGAAGGAGACTCTATGGCAGGCTGGTTTTTCTTGCCAATCGATTAAACGAACATGCGCCCAACGCCAGCACGGTACGCCGGCTAAGCTGGTACATCCGATTTTCATCCGAGGAGCCGCCCATGAAAGCCGTCGCCTATCACCAGTCCCTGCCCATCGATCATGCCGAGGCGTTGCTCGATGTCGAGCTGCCTGCTCCGACACCCGGCCCGCGTGACCTGCTGGTGGAGGTCCGCGCCATCTCGGTCAACCCGGTGGACACCAAGATCCGCCAGCGCGTCTCGCCGGAGGCCGGCCAGGCCAAGGTGCTGGGCTGGGACGTGGCAGGCGTGGTGGTCGAGGTCGGTGCCGAGGTCAAGCAGTTCCGCCCCGGCGACAACGTGTTCTACGCGGGTGCCATCGACCGTGCCGGTGGTAACAGCGAGCTGCACGTGGTGGACGAGCGCATCGTCGGACGCATGCCCGGTGCGCTGGACTTCGCCCGCGCCGCAGCCCTGCCACTGACCGCCATCACCGCCTGGGAACTGCTGTTCGAGCGCCTCAGCGTGCGCGAAGGCAAGGGCGATGACGGCCAGAGCCTGCTGGTCATCGGTGCCGCCGGTGGCGTCGGTTCCATCCTCGTGCAGCTGGCCCGGCAGCTCACCGGCCTCACCGTGATCGGCACCGCCTCACGCGCGGAGACCCAGGACTGGGTGCGCGAACTGGGCGCACATCACGTAATCGATCACAGCCAGCCGCTGCAGCCACAGTTGAAGGCACTGGGCATCGACCAGGTGAGCATGGTCGCCAGCCTCACCCACACCGATCAGCATCTGGATCAGTTGATCGAAGCCCTGGCCCCCCAGGGCAAGCTGGCGCTGATCGACGATCCGGCCCAGCTCGATGTGACCAAGCTCAAGCGCAAGAGTCTGTCACTGCACTGGGAGTTCATGTACACCCGGTCGCTGTTCCAGACCGACGACATGATCGAGCAGCACCGCCTGCTCAATCGGGTCAGCCAGTTGATCGACGACGGTGTGCTCAAGACCACTCTGGGCGAGCATTTCGGCCGCATTGACGCCGCCAACCTGCGCCGTGCCCACACGCTGCTGGAGAGCGGCAAGGCACGCGGCAAGATCGTGCTCGAAGGTTTCTGAGGCCCAAAGAAAACGCCCGGCACAAGCCGGGCGTTTTCGATTCACACTGCAGGTCTGGCCCGCGGCCTGTTAAGGCCGATGAAGGCAAGCAGACTGGACAGCAGGATCAACGCCCATCCCGAGAGGGTCGGCGCCGCCGTGGTCGCCTGGACGGCAAGGCTGACAGTCGCCTGGTTGTTGCTCGGGTCGGCATCGTCATCGGTATCGGTGTTACCAGTTACCGTGGTCGAGCTGGTCGGAGCGGCCGGCGTGCCGGTCACCGCACAGGTCACCACACCACCTACCGGAACGGCGTCACCGGTGCTCCAGGCTCCACCGCCCGGCGTCAGGGTGCATGCACCCTGGCTGAGGCCCGATGGCAGACCGCTCACCGAGCAGCTGGTGTTGTCGGTTGCAGCGGAAGAACCGATGTTGGTGCAGGTGAAGCTGCCGTTATAGGGCACCTGTGCCGCCGGCGGGGTGAGGCCACCGAGATCGACGCGCATGTCCGGCGCGATGATGCTGGTGGATGCCGACGCCAGGTTGTTGCCGGTGTTGCTCTCCGAGGACGAGGTGCCGATGGTGGCGGTGTGGTTCACCGGACCGGTGGACGGTGCCGTGTAGCTGAAGCTCGCGTTGAAGCGCTGGCCGTTGCCCAGCGTGGCCGGGCCGGTCCAGGTGATGCTGCCTCCGGATACCGAGCAGACCGCCGGCGCACAGGTGACGTTGGTCAGGCCACTCGGAATGCTCACCGCGTAGCTCGCGCCGCTAGCCTCGTTCGGCCCCTTGTTCTCGAAGACCACCGGCACGCTGACCGGCTGCCCTGCAGTGGCGCTGGCAGGCGGGGAGATGCTGACGGTCACGTCGGCCAGGGCGGTGCCAGGATCGATCACCGTGGTCATGCCGCTGGCATTGTTGTTGGCGGTGCTGCCACCTTCGTCGGTGCTGGTAGTGACCCGAGCCGACACCGGCACGGTGCTGCCCACGGATGGCGCGGTGTAGGTCAGCACGAAGGACTGCTGTTGCCCCGCGGCCAGGGTGTTGCCCGACGGGAAGGTCACCAGCATCTGCCCGGAAGCATCGGGCGCACCGCAGGTGGCCGGTGCACCGCAGCTCACGCCGGTGGTTCCGGGCGGCAGCTGCACCACGTAGCTGATATCGGCAGCATCCAGCGGACCGAAGTTGCGGAAGCTCACCGGTACGTTCACCGACTGCCCGGCCACGGCCTGGACAGGTGCGGAAACGCTGGCCATCACGTCGGCAACGCTTCCGCCGACGCCGACTGCTGTAAGGGCGCCAGCGCTATCCGGCGCATGCCCCGGGTTCGGCTCCTGCGAGCTGGATGTGGCGATGGTCGCTTGGATCAATGCGCTGCCGGCGGCCGGAGCGTTATAGCTCAGCGTCACCGGAGGCACCCATTGGCCGGAGGTCAGGGTGGGCGGCAGGCCCGAGATCGTCACTGCACCGGTGACCGGGTTGTAGCTGCAGGTGGCTCCGGAGCAACTGACACCGGAGAGTCCGCCAGGCAGGTTGGCACTGTAATTCACGCCCGCAGCCGTCGAGGAACCGACGTTGCCGAATTCGATCTGCGCGATCACGGGGGCGCCCGGCGCAACGCTGGTCGGCGCGGAAACGCGAGCCGTCACGTCGGCACTGGCGTAGATCAGGATACCCATGGCCGGCTGCTCGGGATCGGACTTCTGCAGCACCCAGAGGTCCAGGCCCAGCTTGTCAGCGAACTCGGTGGAGCTGCCGCAGCCGCCAGTATTCCCGGCATTGCCGCCCCAATAGCGCGGATAGCGCGGAGCGCCGTTCGAGGTGGTGCCGTAGCCCGCAGTGGAGGAGCTGTCGAGGCCATTCAGGCCCTCGACGGGCGTCGTAACATGACGGCTGTCCAGAGTACCGCCGCACAGGTGTTCTGGCGTGCCATCCGCGGCAATGGTACCCACCTCTACCCCTGCTCGGGTCTTGTAGGCGCGATCATCGTAATAGATGGTGGTCCCGTTCACCCCCAGGCCGTTGAGCTGGGTAATGACGGGGCCGCCGTTGAAGTTCTTCTCGGCATCCAGCAACGGGAAGTGCGCCTCACCGTTACGGCCAACCACCTGGAAGTTGTACGGTGTGCCACCAGCATTGGCCGGCACCGGCGAGCCGTTGTTGGCCAGACCGTCCCAGAGCACCTCGTTGCGCCCCGGCACGGCCGAGCCTTCGAGCACACGGTTCAGGGGGTTGGCCACATCGTAGTCGCCGCCCGCGCTGATCACGATCTGGTAGCTCATCACGTCGGTGGCATCGAAGCTGATGACACCGCCGCGTCCCACATAGCTGTGAGGGGTGCCGCCCGGCGGGTAGCTGAAGACGACGTTGTCGATCACCGGCTCCGGCGGAACCAGGGGAATACCCAGCTCCGTCAGAGTGGCATCCGCCTGGCTGCCGGAAATATCCTCGAAGAAGATCGGGTAGGCGGGTGCCTCCAGCGTCACACCGCCCTCGATGCCGCTGTTGAGATAGTCGGAAGTACCCACCGCGTTCTTGTAGAGCGGTTCGCCCGCATCAAGGAAGCCGCGGGCGTTGGCATAGATGGCGAAGGCGTTGGGGTCCAGGCCCTTCATCTGCTGCCGGTAGCGGTAGCCATCCTGGGTGACGTAGTGGAAGGTCGAATACAACCGATATGGCGTACCGCCGGTACTGGGATCGGTGTTGTTACTGCCGGTCCGCCCCGCGAAGGTATAGGTGAAAACACGGCCGGACAGGTCAGTTGTGCTGGTGTCATCGGCGCGCACCGCCACTTCCCAGTAGTCCAGCTCGGTGTTGGTTGTGCTCATCAGCACGCCGTATACGCCGGACTGGGTGACCGAATAGGCGCAAGGACGGTACTGGTCGGATGTCATCGCACCTACCACGGGGCCCGGGCCGGCCAGCTCGGCCGCACGGCTAGAGATCAGACCGTTACCCGAGGCAATCGAACAGTTCGAGGAAGCTCCCCCGGTGGGAGCCTCGTTACCCTTTGGGCCGTGGTCGTTATCCGGCGCATAGATGGTGGCGGTGCCACCGTTGCCGCTACGCCCCAGCAGGATGCGCTCGCCCGCCAGGGCATAGACGTAAATGAAGGTACGTGCGCTGATGGCCGAGCCGCCATAAATGTTGCCGGTGAAATTCATCTTGGCGCGGCCGGCATTGGCATTGAGTACGGCGTCGTAGCCGGTCTCTCCGGAGAAATACCCCTCCGGATACAGACTGCGACTACCCACAGCACCCGCTTGGCCTGCACAGAACAGGCCTGTGACAAGACAGGCGGCCAGGGAGAGCTGCATGCCCCTCCCCTGCGAGCGCTCCCCCCAGTAACGGGACGGCAGTTTTAGGGTTGGATGGATCATTGGCAGATTCCCCTGGCTTATGTAGTTGTTCGGGCCCGCGGCGCTCCTTGCGCTATGGCCGTATCCTGACAGGGGCAATCAATGAGCAATTTTGTGACACAGGACAAATCTTTTGCCTGGGAGGAAAAGCGCTTTTTCGCAACGGGAAAATGCTGATCTAGGCCGCTCGACGATCCGACTGAGATGCGCATATGTCCCGGTATGACAGCGAGCGGGGCTGCCAGCTGCGCTGCGACAGAGACACCGGCCATGCAGCGTTTGCGCAGCGAGTAGCTAGACTGCACAGGTGTCAGGACCACCTGATCCTGGCCGGACCGTAATCGAGAATGACGAGGGTTCAGGATGCACCCGACACTCTCCCGCCCCCTACGTGTCACCGCCGTCTACCTGATGTTCAGCCTCGGCTGGATTTTCTGCGGCGACCTGCTGTTGCTCGCCCTGAACCTGTCGCCCGACTTGAATGCCGGGCTACAGACCGTCAAGGGGCTGCTGTTTATCAGCCTCAACGGCCTGTTGATCTTCCTCATCTGTCGCCACGACCAGCGCGCCCAGCACGACATGGAGCGAGGTCTGCGCCGACAGGCGCTGAAGCTGCAGCAGGCGCAGCGCGATGCGGGGCTCGGCACCTGGGACTACGACGACCGCTTCCACTGGTCCCCCGAATCGCTGCGCCTGTTCGCTCGCCCGGACAGCGACAACACCGGGCAAATCGAGGATCTGCTCACCTGGCTCCACCCCGCCGACCGCGGCGCCGTTCAGCGCGCCCTGAACGCTCTGTTCGAGGTAGGTGCCCCTCTGCTGGTGAATGCCCGTCTGAACAGGCCGATCGAAGAGGCACCGGTATGGCTCATGCTCAGAGGCACACTGGAGTCGAGCGGAGGTGCCCATGGCACGGTGCAGAACATCAGCAGCCAGAAGCGTGACGAGCAGGCGCTACGCGAGAGCGAGCAGCGCTTTCGCCAGCTGTTCGAGCAGACGCCGCGCATCGCCGTGCAGGGCTACGACCGTGATCGCCGGGTGATTTTCTGGAATCAGGCCAGCGCCCAGCTCTATGGCTACGACGTGGCCGACGCCATGGGCAGGCGCCTGGAAGACCTGATCATCCCCCCGCCCATGCGCGCCCAGGTGGTGACCAATATCCAGAGCTGGATGCTCGGAGGGCCGGCCATTCCCGCCGCAGAGCTGACGCTGCAACATCGCGACGGCAGCAACGTGCACGTCTACTCCAGCCACCTGATCCTGCGCAACACACGCAACCAGCTGGAGCTGTATTGCGTGGACATCGACCTCGGCCAGCAAAAAGCCGTGCATCAGGAACTTGAGGCCAGCGAGGCGCGCTACCGGGAATTGGTGGAGCAGCTGCACGAGGCGATTTTCCTCACCGACGGTGCCGGTCGATTGACCTTCGTCAACCCGGCCTGGCAGACCATCACCGGCTACAGCATCCGCGAAAGCGTCGGCCGCCCGTTGCTGGACTTCGTCGAGGAAGACCAACGGGAGGAAGTCGGGCTGCACCTGTCCACCGTACTCATGCACCAGCAGAGCAGCTGGCTTGGCGAGCTGCGCCTGCGTGATGCCAGCGGAAGGCCGCACTGGGTGATGCTGCGCCTGGCCGCCGGCCCGCAATACGGACTGGGGCTGCGAGGCAGCCTCGGCGATGTGCATGAGCGGCGCCACACCCAGGCCCTGCAAGAGGCACGCAATGCAGTGCTCGACCGCATGCTGGCCCAGCGCCCGCTGCGGGAAAGCCTCCGCGACATGGCCAAACGGCTGGAACACATCAATCCCGAGATGCTGGTGTCCATCCTGCAGATGGAGGGTGGCGTACTGCGCGTCCTGGCAGCGCCAAGCCTGCCGGCCAGCTATGCCGACGCGGTCGACGGCATGCCCGCCCGCCTCGAACTGGGGAGCTGCGGCCATGCCGCCGCCAGTGGGGAACTGACCATCGTCGAGGACATCCGCACCCACCCCAATTGGATAGAGTTTCGCGAACAGTCACGCCAGGCGGGACTGCGCTCCTGCTGGTCTCTGCCCTTCAAGAACGACCAGAACCAGGTGCTCGGGGTGTTCGGCATTTATTACCGGCGCACGTCACTGCCGAGCCACGAGGATATCGAGCTGGTCACCGAATTCACCCGCCTGGCCGGGCTCGCCGTGCGCCAGCAGCAGCGGGACGCCGAACGACTGCAGAGCGAGCTGCGTTTCCGCGCCACCTTCGAACAGGCCGCCGTCGGCATCGCCCACCTGGCACCCGATGGCCGCTGGCTGCGAGTCAACCAGCGCCTGTGCCAGATGCTCGACTACGATCGCGAGCAACTGCTGGAGCTGACCTTCCAGGACATCACCCACCCCGACGACCTGCAGGAGGATCTGGAGCAGACCCGCCGCCTGCTGGATGGAGAACTGTCCCGGCTGACCCTGGAAAAGCGCTATCTGCGCCGTGACGGCGGCGTGCTCTGGGCCAATCTCAGCGCCACCCTCGTACGCCACACCAATGGCGAGCCGCACTATTTCATCTCGGTGGTCGAGGACATCGGCCTGCGCAAGCAGCAGGAACGAGCCCTGCACCAGGCCGCCACGGTATTCGAAAGTACCCAGGAAGCGGTGGTGATCGTCGATGCCCGCCGGCGCATCCTCACCAGCAACCCGGCCTTCAGCCATATCACCGGGCTCAGCCAGCAACAGGCACTCGGCCGCCGCCTGCCACTGCTGCCCGGCAACAGCCCGGAGCGTGCGCGCTACCGCACGCTCTGGCGCAAGGTCCAGGACAGCGGCCACTGGCAGGGAGAGATGAACAGCCGGCGGCAGGATGGCTCGCACTTTCCCTTCTGGCTCACCGTCAGCCGGGTACGCGACTGCGATCCGCAGCAACCGCAATACGTGCTGACCTTCACCGACCTCAGCCAGTACCGTGACAGCCAGGAGCGCCTGGCGCACCTGGCGCACTTCGACACGCTCACCGACCTGCCCAATCGCCTCTACGCCATGGAACGCCTCGGCCACGCCCTCGAGCATGCCCAGCGCCACCAGGAGCGAGTGGCGGTGCTGTACTTCGACCTGGATAACTTCAAGACCATCAACGAGAGCCTAGGCCACAAGGTCGGAGACGAGCTCCTGGTAGCCGTAGCCCGGCGGCTGCAGCAACGCCTGCGCAATGAAGACACCCTGGCGCGCCTGAGCAGTGACGAATTCCTGGTGGTGCTGGAGAACCTGCAGCGCCCCGAAGAGGCAGCCGGCATCGCCCGCACGCTGATCGAGCTGCTGGAGCGCCCGCTGCCACTGGGTAGCGGGCATGAGGTCTACCTGGGCGCGAGCGTCGGTATAAGCCTGTACCCAGACGATGGCCTGTCCGGCGATGACCTGCTGCGCAATGCCGACAGTGCCCTGCACCAGGCCAAGCAGGAGGGCCGCAATACCTTCCGCTTCTACACCCAGGGCCTGACCCAGCAGGCACACACTCGCCTGACCCTGGAGGGCCAGCTGCGCCAGGCTCTCAAGCGCAACGAGTTCGTGCTGCATTACCAGCCGCTGCTGCGGGCCGGTGACGGCCAGCCTATCGGCGTGGAGGCGCTGCTACGCTGGAACAGCAGCGAGGGAATGATCTCCCCGGCGCAGTTCATCCCGCTGGCCGAGGAAACCGGGCTGATCGTGCCGATTGGCAACTGGGTGCTGCGCGAGGCCTGCCGGCAGATGCAGTTCTGGCGCCAGCAGGGCCTGGAGCTGCACACACTGGCGGTCAACCTGTCGCCCCGCCAGTTCCGCCAGGCGGACCTGCTTCAACAGGTACGTGAAGCCCTGCAGGACAGTGGCCTGCCGGCCGAGCACCTGGAGCTGGAAATCACCGAGGGAGCGCTGATCGAGAACATCGAACAAACCCAGGCCACCCTGGCCGCGCTCAAAGGCCTGGGCCTGCGCCTGGCAATCGACGACTTCGGCACCGGCTACTCCTCACTGGCCTACCTGCGACGCTTCCCGCTGGACAAGCTGAAGATCGACCAGAGCTTCATGCGTGGCGTACCGGAGGACCAGGCCAACCTGGAGATCGCGGCGACCATCATCGGCCTGGCGCGCAACCTCAAGCTCTGCGTGCTGGCCGAAGGGGTGGAGACCGTCGAACAGCTGCAGGCCCTGCGTCAACTCGGCTGCGAGCAATGCCAGGGTTACCTGTTCAGTCGCCCGCTGAGTGCCGTACAACTGGCCCACTGGCTGCGCAGCGACCACCAGTCGGTCGGTTGACCCAGGTCAGGGAAAAGCGAAACCGCAGGTCTACACTGGAGCTTCACCCTTTTTGTGGAGGCCTGCGATGAACATCCAGATTCGTCAGGTAAAGACCGCCGAAGGTGCCCGCTGGCAGGTATGCCTGGACCAGCAGGGCGTGAGTTTCCGTAGCGAGGCCGAGGCACTCGACTTCGTCGACGTGCTGCAGAAACGGCTCAAGGCGCCCCACCCGCTGCCCTGGCGCAACGCCAATGCGGTGCGAACGGCGAGCTGAAAGGCCTTCAGAACTCCAGCGACTGACGCCGGGCATGGCTCGCGCTGAGCAGTGCCAGCACTACCGTGATCACGCCACATACGGCGATGACCATGGCCATGGGGCGTGCGCTGCCGTCATGCAGCGCACCTACCAGTCCTGAAGCACCCGCTGCCACCGTGAACTGCAACGAACCGATGAGCGCCGACGCACTGCCGGCATGGGCCCCCTGCCCTGCCATCGCACACGCGGTGGCATTGGGCAGCACGCAGGAAAGGCTGGCGGTGCTGATGAACAGCGGAATCAGCAGCGGCCACAGCTGCTCCGGTCGAGCCATCGCCACGGCCAGCAGCGCCAAGGTCGCCGCACAGTAGACCCACACCGTGCGCTTGAGCCAGTAGTTCGGACCGTGGTGGCGCAACAGCCAGCCGTTGAGCTGGGCGGTGAGGATGAATCCGGCGGCGTTGGCGCCAAACAGCCAGCCGTAGTGTTCCGCCGGGATGCCATACAGGTCGATGAAGACGAAGGGCGAGCCAGAGATATAGGCGAACATGCCAGCCATGGCCACGCCGCCAGTCAGGCCGTAGCCGATCAGCAGGCGATCGCGCAGCAGCATCAGGTAACGCCCTGCCGCACCGTTGAGAGGCTGAATGGGAAACTCCGCCGAGCGCGTCTCCGGCAGCCACAACAGCACGGCCACTAGGCACAGGGCGCTGAACAACACCAGGCCGAGGAAGATCGACTGCCAGCCGAAAAGTTGCAACAGCAGGCCGCCGCCCAGCGGCGCGAGAATGGGCGCCACCCCCATCACCAGCATCAATTTGGAAAACACCTTGGCCGAGGCCAGCGGGTCGCACAGATCGCGCACCACCGCACGCGAAATCACCATGCCGGCACAGCCACCGAGGGCCTGGACGAAGCGCGCGATGATCAGCCATTCCAGGCTCTGCGCCAGGGCACAGGCCAGCGACGCCAGGGTGAACAGCACAAGGCCCGCGACCAGTGGCTTGCGCCGCCCGAAGCGATCCGCCAGTGGACCGTAGATCAGTTGGCCCAGGGCGGTACCGGCGAAGTAAGAGGCCAGCGACATCTGCACATGGTCGACATCGGTACCGAACACCTGCGCCAGGGTCGGGAAACTCGGCAAGTAGAAGTCGATGGCCATGGGCCCGAAGGCACTGAGGGTGCCGAGTATCAGCAGGATGCGAAAGCTCATGAGTTATCCACTACGGGGCGCACCCCGGAAAACGAAGGGCGCCCCGTGGGGCGCCCGGTAATCACATCGGCCGGCAATCGACCACAGGCTGTTGTCGGTCAGTGAGGCTCCACGGCCTCCACCTTCTTCTTGCGACTCAGCTTCTGCCCTAGAGATTCCACCAGTAAATAGAACATGGGAATCACGAACGTGGCCAGCAGAGTTGCCGCGAGCATGCCACCGATGACCCCGGTGCCGATGGAGTGGCGGCTCGCAGAACCGGCACCGGAGCTGATGGCCAGCGGTACGCAACCGAGGATGAAGGCCAGCGAGGTCATCACGATGGGGCGGAAGCGCAGCTTGGCTGCCTCGAACGCGGAGTCGAAGATGCTCTTGCCCTCGGCACGAAGCATTACCGCGAACTCGACGATGAGGATGGCGTTCTTCGCCGCCAGACCGATCAGCGTGATCAGGCCGACCTGGAAGTACACGTCGTTCTGGATACCCCGCAGCCAAACGGCGAGAATGGCCCCGAACACCGCGAAAGGCACCGCGGTGACCACCGCCAATGGCAGGGTCCAACGCTCGTACTGGGCAGCGAGAATCAGAAACACCATGATCAGGCCGAAGATAAACGCGGTGCTGCCCGAGCCCTGGGTCGCCACCTCCTGGTAGGCCGAACCGATCCAGCCCAGGGTGTAGTCGTTGCCCAGTTCCTTGTCGGCGATTTCCTGCATGGCCGCCAGCGCCTGCCCGGAGCTGTAGCCCGGCGCCGGCCCGCCAAGCACCTTGGCCGCCGGGTAAACGTTGAAGCGGGCGTAGGTGTCCGGACCAAGGATGCGCCGTACCTTGATCAGCGTGGTCAACGGCACCAGGTCGCCACCACTGGCACGCACATAGACCTGCGACAAATCCTCCGGTTTGCGGCGGAACTCCGACTCGGACTGCAGGCTGACCTGCCAGGTACGGCCGTACAGGGTGAAGTCGTTGACGTAGTAGCTGCCGAAGGTCGACTGCATGGCGGTGAATACATCGCTGATCGACACGCCCAGGGCACGCGCCTTGGTGCGGTCGAGGTCAATGTAGTACTGCGGCACGCTGGCATTGAAGGTGCTCTGCACCCCGGCCAGCTCCGGTCGCTTGGCCGCAGCAGCTACAAAGGCTTGGACCTTCTCCGACAACTGCTCGACGCTGCCGCCGGCACGATCCTGAATATAGCCCTCGAAGCCGCCGGTAGTGCTCATGCCGGTGATGGGTGGCGGGTTGAAGCTCATCACCACGCCATCCTTCTCCTTCAGGCCCATGCCCATGAACGTATGCGTCAGGTTGCGCGCATCGGTCTCCTCGGTGGTGCGCTCGGACCAGTCCTTGAGCGGTACGAAGCTCACCCCGGCGTTGGTCCGCTGGCCGAAGGTCAGCACGTCGAAACCGGCGAAGGTCACCACGTCCTGCACGGCCGGGTGCTGCATCAGCTGTTCGGTGAAGTCGTGGGTCAGCGCATCGGTGCGATTGACCGACGCGGCCGGCGGCAGGAAGTAGGCGTTGATCACATAGCCCTGGTCCTCGTCCGGCACCAGCGAGCCGGGCACCCGGGCGAACAGCACGACGATCAGCGCGATCATTCCACCAAACAGCAGCAGGCCGATGATCGAACGCTTGAGGAAGAAGGCCACACCGGCGCCATAGCCGTCGGTGACCTTGTCGAAAAAGCGGTTGAAGACGCGGAACGGCGCCGCCGGCTCACTGTGGTCCGGCTTCAGCAGCAACGCGCACAGTGCCGGAGACAAGGTCAGGGCGACGATGCCGGAGATCACCACCGACACTGCGATGGTAATTGCGAACTGCTTGTACATCTCGCCCGCCAGGCCACCGAGGAAACCCACCGGAACGAACACGGCGCACAGCACCAGAACGATGGCGATGATCGGCCCGGTAACCTCTTCCATCGCCTCGATCGATGCTTCGCGCGCATTGAGCTTCTTCGTTCTCATCACCCGCTCGACGTTCTCGATCACCACGATGGCGTCATCCACCACGATGCCGATCGCCAGCACCATGCCGAACAGCGTCAGAAGGTTTATCGAGAAGCCCAGGGCATACATGCCGGCAAATGTACCGACCAGCGATACCGGGATGGCCAGCACCGGAATCAGCGTGGCCCGCCAGTTCTGCAGGAAGACGAACACCACGAGCACCACCAGCAACAGGGCCTCGAAGAAGGTGTGGATCACCTCCTCGATGGATACCTTGACGAACTTGGTGGTGTCGTAAGGAATCTTGTACGTGATGCCTTCGGGGAAGCGCTTGGCCAGGCGCGCCATGGTGTTCTGCACTGCCTCGGCGGTATCCAGGGCATTGGCACCGGGCTGTAGATAGACACCGAAAGCAGCGTTCTGCTGGCCGTTGAGCGAGGTCACCAGGGAGTAATCCTGGGCGCCCAGCTCGATGCGCGCCACGTCTCCAAGCAGCAGGCTGGCACCCGTTGGATCGGAACGCAGGATCACGCTCTCGAACTCCTTCGGGTCCTTGAAGCGCCCCTGGGTAGTCACGGTGTAGGTGAAGTCCTGGGCGGTCTGCAGCGGCTGCTGGCCGAAGCTGCCGGCGGCGAACTGCGAGTTCTGCTCGCGAATGGCGTTGACCACGTCGGTCGGCGTCAGATCGTACTGGGCCAGCTTGTCCGGCCGTAGCCAGATGCGCATGGAGTAGTCCTTGGAGCCGAACTGGCTGACGTCGCCAACGCCGGGCAGGCGCTTGAGCTCGTCGATGACGTTGATCAGCGCGTAGTTGGAGATGAACACCGGGTCCTTGGAGTTATCCGGCGAATAGAGGGTGACCACCTGAAGGATGTCCGAGGACTTCTTCTCCACCTTCACGCCCTGCCGGCGCACCTCCTCCGGCAGCTTGGCCAGGGCAGCCTGCACCCGGTTGTTCACGTCGATGGTGGCCTGATCCGGATCGCGACCTACTTCGAAGTACACCGACAGGCTCATGGCGCCGCTGGCTGCGGAGTTGGACAGCTGGTAGATCATGCCCTCGACGCCGTTGATCTGCTGCTCCAGCGGCGCGGCGACGGTCTCGGCGATGACCTGGGCGCTGGCCCCCGGATAGCTGGCCGACACCGACACCTGCGGCGGCAGGATCTGTGGGTACTGGGCGACAGGGAGCGCCTTCATAGCCGAGAGGCCGGCCAGGATGATGACGATGGAAATGACGGCGGCGAACACCGGCCGGTCGATGAAGAACTTCGAGATCATGGCACGCGCCCCTTACTGCTGAGCAGTCGAGGAGGATGCCTCCACGACTTTCACTGGCGCGTTCGGATGCACCTTGGGCAGGCCCTCGACTATCACCCGATCGCCGGCACTGATGCCGCTTTCGACCACCCAGCGCCCCTCCGCGGTATGCGCGGTGCTGACCGGCCTGGCTCGGGCCATGCCCTGGTCATCCACCACGAAAACGAAGGTGCCATTGGGACCTTGGGAGATGGCGCGCTCCGGCACGGTAATGGCGTTCGGTTTGCTGATGCCCTTGACCACCACGCGCACGAACTGTCCTGGCATCAGCGCCTCATCAGGGTTGGGCACCACGGCGCGGGCACTGACGGTGCCGGTGCTGCGGTCGATCAGGCTGTCGGTGAAGTCGACCTTGCCCTCTACCGGGTAGCTTGAGCCGTCGCCGAACTTGATCTCGACACTCATCTGCTTGCCACCTTCACGCACCAGGCTGCCGCTTTGCAGACCGCTACGCAGATTGGATACCTCGCGATCCGGGGCGGCAAAGTTGACGTAGATGGGGTCGAGCTGGGTAATCTGGGTAAGCAGGCTGGCATTGGGGTCGCCCGCCACCATCAAGCTGCCCTCGGAGACCGTCTCCTTGCTGGTGATGCCGGAGATCGGCGCCTCCACCGTGGTGTAGTCGAGATCGATCTGCTTGGACTGCACCTCGGCCTTGGCTGCCTCGATGTTGGCCTTGCTCTGCTCGAAGTTGGAGATGGCGTTGTCCAGTTCGCTCTCGCTGGCGAAGCCCTTCTTCTGCAACTCGCGGATGCGCTTGAGGTCGCGCTCCGTCTGCCGATAGCGCGCCTGTTCCTGAGCCAGCGTGCCCTTGGCACGCGACAGCGCCGCCTGGTATGGGCGAGGGTCGATGCGGAACAGCACCTGGCCCTGCTTGACCTGGCTACCTTCCTGATAGGTACGTTCCTGCAGGATGCCACTGACCTGGGCCCGAACCTGGACCTCGCGGTAGCCGGCGGTACGTGCCGGATACTCGAACTGCAATGGCAGCGACTCGACCTTGACCGCCTCCACCACCACCTCAGGCGGCGGCATCTGCTGTTGTCCACCAGATTCGGCGGCCTGCGACTGGGAAGCCAACAGCATGCCCAGAGCAAGAATTTTCAGCGCGAAAGGAAACAAGCGAGCAAGCATGGTCATCTCCGTGACGTCTTGAAATAGGCAAGGGCTTGGGACGGTGCCATGCTAGATACATACACAAATGTCTGTATATAACGATTACGGCACTGAAATCGTTACACTGAGTTCCCCAAACAGAGCCTAGACCGATTCCACCGGCCCGCCATGCGCAGAACCAAAGAACAAGCGGAACAAACCCGCATTGCCATCCTGACGGCTGCCGAGCAGCTGTTTCTGGCAAAAGGGGTGGCCCACAGCACCCTGGACCAGATCGCGCGGGCCGCGGGGGTGACGCGTGGCGCCGTGTATTGGCACTTCGAGAACAAGGCTCACCTGTTCCACGAGATGCTCAGCCAGGTGCGGCTGCCCACGGAGCAGATGACCGAGCGCCTCAGTGGATGCGGGGGCATGGACCCACTGTTGTCGCTGAGGGACCTGTGCATCGAGGCGATCGCCAACCTGGCCATTGATGAACAGCGCCGGCGCATTTTCACCATCCTGCTGCATCGCTGCGAATTCACCGACGAGTTGCGAGAGGCCGAGGAACGGCACAATGCCTTCATCAATCAGTTCATCGACCTGGTGGAAAATCTCTTCTCTCGCCCTGCCTGTCGCGAGCGCTTGCGACAAGGCGTGACCCCGCGCCTCGCGGCCCGGGCGTTGCACGCGCAGATCGTCGGTCTGTTCACCGACTGGACCCGCGACCAGCAACTGTTCGACCCGCTGCAAGATACCGCACCACTGATAGATGCCCAGCTGCGCGGACTGTTGCGCGAGTGGAACCCGCCGACCTGAACTCAGGCGGGTTCGGCGACGTAACCCTCTTCGCGTATCGCCGCCAGCATCTGCTCCAGGCTCAGGCGACTGGCCACTCGCACCTCTCCAGCCCCCAGGTCGACCTGCACCTCGGCCGCTGGATCTCCATTACGCAGCGCCTGAGTGATGGCGCGAACACAATGACCACAACTCATGCCGGATACTTTCAGGATCTGCATGTCGTACTCCTTATCAATGGCTGATGGCATCAGTGTCGAGCTTGCCACCGTGTCAGGGTCAAGGGTCGGTGACTTGTCGTCGCGCCCGGCCTGGACCAAGCTGCAAACAGCTTTCGGAGGTTTGCTCATGCGCTTGCCCTTTACCCTGCTCGCCCTGCTCTGCCTGCCGGCCCTGGCGGACGAATCGGTCCCCGAACCCGCGACTGCGCCGACCGAGATGCCGGCGCCTGCCCCCACCCCGCCGCCAGCGGAAGTCCCGATGGCACCGATGACCCTCGGTGCACCCATCGACTATGGCGTGCTGACCGTCTCCCGGGAGCGCCTGGAGGTCTCCACGCCTTGCGACATAGGCTTGTACCTGGAGGGCAACCTGGCGGCACGGCTGTATCAGGGACAGTCGGTCACCCTCAACCTGCCACCGGGAGAAATATTGGTGCGCCTCGGCCAACTCGGTGGCGGCCATTGCCAGCCGCGCTTCGAGCAGTTGCGTAGCCAGACATTGCACATCACTGCCGGCGCGGTAGCCAAGTACCGTATTTCCATGGATACCGTCGGCTTGCGCCTGATTCCGGCACCACTCAACTATTGAGGCGATGCGGCGAACAAGCACTTGACCTTGACCCGAGGTTAAGGTTGATCCTAGGGGCGAATCCGATGGAGTCGCCCCATGAGCACAGTTCAGACCTTCGATCTTCCCATCCGCGGCATGACCTGCGCCGGTTGCGCCGGCCGCGTCGAGAGAGCCCTCGGCAAGGTGCCGGGGGTGATAGGCGCCAGCGTGAACCTGGCCAGCGAGCACGCCCATGTCGAGGTCGGCGGCAGCCAGCTGGCAACGCTGATCGACGCCGTAAAGCAGGCGGGTTACGACGTGCCGCTGACCACCCTAGAGCTGGCCATCGAAGGAATGACCTGCGCCAGCTGTGTTGGCCGCGTCGAACGTGCGCTGAACAAGGTGCCAGGGGTGCACAGCGCTAGCGTCAATCTGGCCACCGAGCGCGCTCATGTACAGCTGATCGACAGTACCGATGGTGCCGAACTGATCGCCGCAGTGGCTCGCGCCGGCTACTCCGCCTCGCTGCTGGTTCGTGCCCCGCAGGTCGACCCACAGTCCGCTCTGCGCCGCGAGCGCTGGACAGTGATCATCGCGCTGCTGCTGGCCATGCCATTGGCACTACCGATGTTCGCGGAATGGGCAGGCCTGCACTGGATGCTTCCGGCCTGGGTCCAATTCGCCTTGGCCACGCCGGTGCAGTTCGTGCTCGGCGCCCGTTTCTATGTCGCCGCCTGGAAGGCCGTAAGGGCCGGCAGCGGCAACATGGATCTGCTGGTGGCGCTCGGCACCAGTGCCGGCTACGGACTCAGCCTCTACCTGTGGGCCACCGCTGGCCACCACACGCCGCACCTGTACTTCGAGGCCTCAGCGGTGGTCATCGCCCTGGTACTGCTAGGTAAATATCTGGAGAGTCGCGCCAAACGCCAGACCAGTGCAGCCATCCGCGCTCTCGAAGCACTGCGCCCCGAACACGCCACCCGCCTGGTGGATGGACGCGAGGAGGAAGTGGCCATAGCCGCGCTGCGCCTGGGCGACCGCATCGTGGTACGCCCCGGCGAACGTTTCCCGGTGGATGGGGAAGTGCTCGAGGGTCACAGCCAGGCCGACGAGGCCCTGATCAGTGGTGAAAGCCTTCCGGTTCCCAAGACGGCGGGCGACAAGGTCACCGGCGGCGCCATCAATGGCGAAGGCCGTCTCGTGGTAAGTGCCACGGCACTCGGCAGTGAAACGGTACTGGCGCGGATCATCCGTCTCGTGGAGGACGCCCAGGCGGCCAAGGCCCCCATCCAGAAGCTGGTGGATCGTGTCAGCGCGGTGTTCGTCCCAGTCGTGCTGCTGATCGCCCTTGCCACGCTCGGCGGCTGGCTGCTGGCCGGTGCCGGTGCAGAACAGGCGCTGATCAATGCGGTGGCAGTGCTGGTCATCGCCTGCCCCTGCGCGCTCGGCCTGGCCACACCGGCGGCGATCATGGCCGGCACTGGCGTGGCGGCCCGCCACGGTATCCTGATCAAGGACGCCGAAGCCCTGGAGCTGGCGCACAGGGTCTCGGTGGTGGCATTCGACAAGACCGGCACGCTGACCTCCGGCCGACCGCGCATCGTCCATCTGGCCACGGCGGGCATCGATGAAGACCAGCTATTGGCGCTGGCGGGCGCCTTGCAGCAGGGCAGCGAGCACCCTCTGGCCCGCGCCGTGCTCGCCACGACCAGTGAGCGAGGGTTGATCGTACCGACGGTGAGCAACAGTCAAGCCCTGGCAGGGCGAGGTATTCGCGGCGAGGTGGAGGGCCGAAGCCTGGTCCTGGGTAATCAGCGCCTGTTCGACGAGCTGAGCCTGAGCAGTGAACTACAGCGCCAGGCCAGCGAGTGGGAGGCGGAAGGGCGCACCCTATCCTGGTTGATCGAGCAGAGTGAACCAGTACGAGTACTGGGGCTGCTGGCGTTCGGCGACAGCCTCAAGGAAGGCGCTGCCGAAGCCATTGCCGCGCTGCGCGAACGGGGCATCGAGAGCCACCTGATCAGTGGCGACAACGCCGGTAGCGCTGGTGCGGTGGGCAAGACGCTGGGCATCGACAGCATCCATGCCCAGGTGCTGCCGGCGGACAAGGCCACCCATGTCTCCGAGCTGAAGAAGGGCGGAGCCACCGTCGCCATGGTCGGCGACGGCATCAACGACGCCCCCGCGCTCGCCGCTGCCGATGTCGGTATCGCCATGGGTGGTGGCACCGACGTAGCCATGCATGCCGCCGGCATTACCTTGATGCGCGGCGACCCGCGCCTGGTCCCCGCCGCCCTGGCCATCAGCCGTCGCACCTGGAGCAAGATCCAGCAGAACCTGTTCTGGGCCTTCGTCTATAACCTGGTCGGCATCCCGCTGGCCGCATTCGGCCTGCTCAATCCCATGGTGGCTGGCGCCGCCATGGCCCTGTCCAGCGTCAGCGTGGTGAGCAACGCCCTGCTGCTCAACACCTGGAAACCCGAACTGGAGAAACGCCCATGAATATCGGCCAGGCAGCCAAGCAGAGCGGGCTGAGCGCGAAGATGATCCGCTACTACGAGTCCATCGGGCTGCTTCAGCCGGCCGGGCGCAGCGAGGGTGGCTATCGGCTGTACGGCCCGCAGGACCTGCATGTGTTGGCCTTCATCAAACGCTCCCGCGACCTCGGTTTCTCGCTGGAGGAAGTCGGCAAGCTGCTCGCACTCTGGCAGGACCGAGGCCGAGCCAGCGCCGACGTCAAGGCGCTGGCGCTGGCCCACGTCGAGGAACTGAACCGCAAGATCACCGAGCTGACGGCGCTACGCGACACGCTGGGGGAACTGGTGCAGCACTGCCAGGGAGACCATCGCCCGGACTGCCCTATCCTGCGGGACCTGGAGTCCGGCAGCCAGACCGGAGGACATGCCTGCACCCAGGAAGCGCGGTGTCAGCGGTGACGGAATGGTAGAAAGCAAAACGCCGGCCTCCAGGGCCGGCGTTTTGCTTGCACGAGGCGATGAGCCTCGTAACGGTGTTGCCTTAGAAGCTGTACTTAGCCGAAGCGGTGAAGCTGCGCGGCGCACCATAGGTCAGGGCACCGTAGGCATCGAAGATGTCGAAGTACTTCTCGTCGGTCACGTTGTTGGCGTTCAGCTGAGCCGAGAGGTTCTCGGTGATCTCGTAGCGCGCCATCAGGTTGACCAGGGCGTAGGAGTCCTGCTCGATCTTCTCGCGGTTACCCGCCGGGTTGGTGGCGTAGGTGTAGATGGAGTCCTGCCAGTTCACACCACCGCCGATGGTCAGCTTGTTGTTGAAGATGCCCGGCAGGCGGTAGGTGGTGAAGGTGCGGAACAGCTTGGTGGGATACAGGGTATTGACGTCGTCACCCTCGGCATCCTCGGCGTTGAACTGGGTATAACCCGCAGTCAGGTTCCAGCCCTCGGCCAGCTCACCGGAAACCTCCAGTTCGAAGCCCTTGCTGGTGGCACCCTCGGTTGCCTCATAGGCGTAGCCGCCCTGCGGGTTAGCCGGGTCGATCAGCACGCCGGTGCTCTTGCCGAGATTGTCCTGCTTGATCTTGAACACGGCCAGGGAGGTATTCAGGCGGCCATCGAAGAACTCGGCCTTGAGGCCGAGCTCGTTGCTTTCGCCGACGATCGGGTCCAGTTGCTGGCCACTGCTGTCACGTACGGACTGCGGCAGGAAGATCTCCGTGTAGCTGGCATAGGCCGAGAGATTCTCGGTGAGGTCGTAGACGACACCCGCATACGGTGTGATCTCATGGTCGACGTCGACCTTGCTCGGCTGGGAATAGATATCGTCGCTCTTCTTCTCGTAGCTGCTGTCACGAGCACCGAGGATCACCTTGAGATCGTCGGTCAGGTTCAGACGAGTGGCGGCATACATGCCCTTCTGCTCGACCTCGCCATAGCCGTAGTCGCTACGCGGGCCCCAGATCGGCTCGGGGAAACCACCATTGTAGCTATCGAAGTTGGCCAGGCCGCCAAAGCCACTCAGGGCCGGTACCTGGTCGGCGGTGAAGTCCTGCTGGCTGTCGATGTAACCGAAGGCCAGCTCGTGATCGCGACTGAACAGCGCAACAGGGCCGCTCACGCGGAGGCTGTAGTCGTCCTGCGTGGTTTCGGTCTTGTAGGTCGCAGGGAAGGACGACATGCCGCTCGAGCCGTTCTTGCCCGGATTGCCGGAGAGATACAGCAGCGAGGAGTCGGAAGTACGTTCACCGCGGTTGTAGCTGAGGTTCACCTGCCAGTCATTGTCGAAGGTGTGGTCCAGATTGACGAAGTAGGTCTCGTAGGTGCTGTCCCACTGGCTCCAGTCGGCGGAAGTGGTCTTGGAGCGACTCCAGTGGGTCTTGCTGCCATCGGCATACCAGACTGGCAGGCCGCCCCACATCGGAGAATCGGTTTTGGTCTCTTGGCGACTCATGCCGAACCACAGGGTGGTGTTCTCGGTCAGGTCGATATCCATGGTGCCGTACAGGGTCTCGCGCTGGGTCGAATTCATGTCGATCCAGCTATCACCATCGTTGAACTCGCCTACCAGGCGCGCACGCACAGTACCGGCTTCGTTCAACGCCATGGACACGTCACCCTCGGTGCCATAGGTATCCCAACTACCGGCACTGAGCTCCACCGAGCCCTTCAGGTCGCGACTGTTGGCGCGCTTGCGCACCATATTGATGGAAGCGGAAGGATCACCAGCACCCGTCATCAGGCCGTTGGCACCCCGTACAACCTCGACACGGTCATACATGGCCAGGCTGTTGAAGATTTCACCAGAGCTCCACGGCTGCTCCCAGATGGTCGGCACACCGTCGACCATCAGCGAGTTGAGTTCGAAGCCGCGAGCGTTGATCTGGCCGCGGCTGGTTTCGTAGCGGTTCAGCGTCACACCGGTGGTATTGTTGATCACATCGGTGATGGTCTGCATATCCTGGTCTTGCATGCGCTGCTGGGTCACGACACTGACCGACTGCGGGGTTTCGCGCAGCGACATCTTCAGAGGAGTCGCCGTACGCGCCGCCCCCGTGGTGTAGGACTGAGTACCCTCGGTAACGTCATCGAGCCGGCGCTCGGCCTCGCCAGTGATGGATACGGCATCCAGAACGACGGCCTCTTCGGTCTTGGCCTGCTCCGCATACGCGGGCAGAGCGACGGCGGCGGTACCGACTGCCAGCATATGCACAGCCAGAGCCAGCGGACGTAGGGCCAAGGGCGAGCGCACAACAGCGGCGTCTTGATGACGCAGGGTGGTCAGGGACATGAAAGTGCTTCCGAGGGATTCAGAGGTTGCTGGTGAGAATAATTATCATAATAATCGGATATGTCTTATTGCGAAAGAATTGCAAATGAGATTTCACTCTGCTAGTGGCGAGAGGCCATATTTCTTCATGCTCACTGCCTCCATTCCTCGGATGGCTTTAGATGGGGCATATGGGCCCGGGCAGACACGAATTTCCTATCCCATCGAGCAGGAATTCGAGGCATGAAAAAAGGGAGCCGAAGCTCCCTTTTTTCATGCGTCTTACCGATCAGGCTTTCGATTGCAGGTAATTCTGCAGCCCGATGCGGTCGATCAGCCCGAGTTGCTGCTCCAGCCAGTAGGCATGGTCTTCCTCGGTGTCGTTGAGCTGCAGCACCAGAATGTCGCGGCTCATGTAGTCGCCGTGCTTCTCGCACAGCTCTATACCCTTGGCCAGTGCGGCCCGTACCTCATATTCGAGATTGAGATCCGAGCGAAGCATTTCCGGCACGGTAGCACCGGGGCGCACCGCCTTCGGAGTCATGTCCGGGGTGGCCTCGAGGAACAGGATGCGCTGCAGCAGAGCGTCGGCATGCTGGGTCTCCTCCTCCATCTCGTGGTTGATCCGCTCATAGAGCTTGGCGAAGCCCCAGTCCTGATACATCCGCGAATGGAGGAAATATTGATCGCGCGCGGCCAACTCGCCACGCAGCAGATCCTTCAGATAATCGACGACTTCAGTCGCGCCCTTCATGACTCGGCTCCCGCTAAAAAGATCTCTCAGGGCGGCAGCTTCGGCTCTTGAAGCACATTGGTCAAGCAACAAAACGTCGCGCTTACCTGAGCGATTCGCATTAGCGCAAAGCCGCATGGATACTGGGCTGCAGGGAATTCTAGCAATAACGAAAATCACTGCATCCGCAGGATTTTCTCAAGCGGGAAACGCATGCATGAAGCTCCTTGAAAAGGTCCACGCGGAGTGCAACTTCGCACGCGGATTCACCTGCGGCCGACGGGGCGATCACCTCGCGCTGTTCGGCTGAACGACCCAGGCATCAAGCATGCCTGGATGAGACCGGTGGCCAGCCCAGGCATGCGTGCAACTGAAACCAGCGGTCACTGCCTCAGCCGATAGCCGGTCTTGAAGATCCAGCTCACTACCAGCACGCAGGCCAGCAGGAAGCCGAGGATCATGCCGATGCTCAGGCCGAGGTTGACGTCGGCGACGCCGAAGAAGGCCCAGCGGAACGCGCTGATCAGGTACACCACCGGGTTGAACAGGGTCAGCTTCTGCCACAGCTCCGGCAGCATGCTGATCGAGTAGAAGCTGCCGCCGAGGAAGGCCAGCGGCGTGACGATCAGCGCCGGCACCACCTGCAGTTTTTCCCAGCCATCGGCCCACACGCCGATGATGAAGCCGAACAGGCAGAAGGTGACCGCCGTCAGCACCAGGAAGACCAGCGCCCAGACCGGATGCGCCACCTCGAAATCGACGAACAGACGCGAGGTGGCGAAGATGATCAGGCCGAGAATGATCGACTTGGTCGCCGCCGCGCCGACGTAGCCGAGCAGGATCTCGAAGAACGACACCGGCGCCGACAGCAGCTCGTAGATGGTCCCCGAGTACTTGGGCATGTAGATGCCGAACGAGGCGTTGCCGATGCTCTCGGTGAGCAGCGCCAGCATGATCAGGCCGGGCACGATGAAGGCGCCGTAGCTGACGCCGTGCACCTCGGTCATGCTCGAACCGATGGCCGAGCCGAACACCACGAAGTACAGCGAGGTGCTGATCACCGGGGTGGCGATACTCTGCAGCAGGGTACGCCAGGTGCGGTGCAGCTCGAACAGGTAGATGGACTTGATGGCGTAGAGATTCATACGCGCTCCTTTTCGTGGACCAGGCTGACGAAGATGTCTTCCAGCGAGCTCTCGCTGGACTGCAGGTCCTTGAAGTCGATGCCGTGCTGGGCCAGGTCCTTGAGCAGTTCGGCGATGCCGGTGTGCTCGCGCTGGGCGTCGAAGGTGTAGACCAGCGCATGGCCCTCGTCGGCCAGCTCCAGGCCGTGGCTGGCCAGCTCGGCCGGCACGCAGGACAGCGGGTGCTTGAGCTGCAGAGTCAGCTGCTTCTTGCCCAGCTTGTGCATCAGCACGTGCTTGTCCTCCACCAGGATGATCTCGCCCTTGCGGATCACCCCGATGCGGTCGGCCATCTCCTCGGCCTCCTCGATGTAGTGGGTGGTGAGGATGATGGTCACGCCACGCTCGCGCAGGCGGCGGACCATGTTCCACATATCGCGACGCAGCTCGACGTCGACGCCTGCGGTGGGCTCGTCGAGGAACAGGATCGACGGCTCGTGGGAGAGTGCCTTGGCGATCATCACCCGGCGCTTCATGCCACCGGACAGCTCAAAAATCTTGGCGTCGCGCTTGTCCCACAGCGACAGATCCTTGAGCAGCTGCTCCAGGTACTCGGGATTCGGCTTCTTGCCGAACAGGCCGCGGCTGAACTTGACCGTGGCCCAGACGCTTTCGAACACGTCGTTGACCAGTTCCTGCGGCACCAGGCCGATGGCCGAGCGCGCGGCGCGGTAGTCGGCCTTGATGTCGTTGCCGGCCACGCGCACCTGGCCGGAGCCCGGATTGACGATGCCGCAGATGATGCTGATCAGGGTGGTCTTGCCGGCGCCGTTGGGCCCCAGCAGGGCGAAGATCTCGCCCTGGCGGATGTTCAGGTTGATGTTGCTCAGCGCCGGATGGCCGGACTTGTAGGTCTTGCTCAGGTTCTCGACGGAAATCACCGATTCCACGGTTACTCCTTAGCCAGGCAGTAATGGCAAAGGCGCGATTGTACGCCGATCAGCTCTCCTCCACGCGCATACGCAGCTGCTGCAGGCCCTGCTCGAAGTCGCCGCCGACCATCTTGTCCATGTTGAACACCAGACCCATGGCCTTACCGATGAAGCCGTTGTGGCCGGTCATGCTCCAGTTCACCCGCGTGCCGGAGCCCTCGGGCTGGAAGCTGAATTCGGCCAGGTTGCTGGCGCGGAAGGGTTCGAGGAACTCCAGCTGGATCAGCACTCGCTCGCCCGGCACGCTTTCCAGGATGGTCGCGCTGCCCTTGCCCACTTCCTTGTTGCCAGCCCAGTGCTGGGTGGCGCCGACGCCGCGCTCGGCACCCGCGTAATCCACCCGCATCGCCGGGTCGCGACGGGCCCAGGGCGACCAGTGTGGCCACTGGTGGAAGTCCTCGATCTGCGCCTGCAGCGCGGCGGGCGGCGCCTGTATCAGCGCCGAGCGCTCGACGCGAAACTGGTCGGGGCGCGTGGCGATGAACACGGCCAGGCCGGCGACCAGCAATACCAGGATCATCAAAATGCTCATGCTTCTCTTCCCTTGCATAGTTGTTATCTCCCTGGAGGCCTCCACTGGGAGGCCGCACCCGGCTCAGGGCTGCAGCTCGAACAGCGCCTGGCCACTCTCCGGGTCGAACGGCGCGGAGAAGTGGTCATGCACGATGCGCCACTGCCCGCCGATGCGCCGGTAGCCCTGGGTCACGCGCATCCAGCAGTTGTGCGTGTTGCCCTCGGCATCGCTGCCGCCGCAGTGGCAGAGGAAGTGGCCGAAGCCGACATCGCCCTCGCCCCACTGCTGCAGCTGGTGAACCTCGAAGGTCACCGGCCCCGGGCACATTTCCAGGCAGGCCTTCCAGTGCGCCTTGTAGACCTCGCGGCCCTTGAACTGCAGCTGCAGGATGGCATCGAAGGCGACCAGATCGTCGGCGTAGTGGCCAAGGATGGCGTCGACATCACGGGCCTGGTTGGCCGCTTCCCAGCTGCCTACCAGGGCTTTCAGTTCGCTCTGTACGTTGCTCATGGGTTCGCTCCTCGCGCTCAGGCGCAGCAATCGTGTTTGGTGGGTTTGGCGCCGTCGTACTGGTCGTGCAGGCGCACCCAGTTCAGGCCCTTGCCTTCCAGGTTGGCCATGCCGTCCCAGCCCTCGCCACGACCGAAAGGCGTAAGGTCAAGGAAGTGGTGGGCGTTCATCAGGATGTCCAGGCCGCGGGCGTAGGTCGAATAGGTGTGGAACACCTGCTCGCCATCGCGCAGGAACACGCTGGCGCCGGGCAGCTCGCCCTTGACCATGTCCAGCTGGCCCATGCGTTTGAGTTCGGCTTCGTTCTGGTAGTTGTACTCGACCGGCGCCTGGCTGGCGTCGATGGTGACGTGGAAGTCGTAGTTGAAGCGGCTGCCGAACGAGGAGTACCAGGGCAGCTTCCAGCCCATGCGCTGCTTGAAGGCCTCCAGCTCCGCCAGTGGCGCGTTGGAGACCAGCACCAGATTGGTGTCGCGGGCATGCAGGTGGGCCGGGTGGCCGATGTTGTCGGTGAGGAAGGAGCAGCCGGGGCAGCCCTCGCCTTTGTCGCGGTGGTACATGAAGTGGTAGACGATCAGCTGGCGGCGCCCGGCGAACAGCTCGGCCAGGCCGACCTCACCCTCCGGGCCGGTGAAGCGGTAGTCGGCCGTGACTTCCACCATTGGCAGCGCGCGGCGCTGTACGTTGAGCGCATCGAGCTGGTGGGTCAGGGCCTTCTCCTGTTCCAGCAGTTGGCGGCGTGCGACCAGCCACTCCTCGTGGCTGGCGATTTTCGGGTACTCAGGATTCATCGCAATTCCTCCCTAGATGGGTGGCGCCCTTCTCCCTAAAGAAGAGGGAAAGCCTCAGACCTGCAGTTGGCGCACCGGCCGCACCTCGACGCTGCCGACCCGTGCGGCCGGGATGCCACCGGCGATCTGCAGCGCTTCGTTGAGGTCGCGCGCCTCGATCAGATAGAAGCCGGCCAGTTGCTCCTTGGTCTCGGCGAAGGGGCCGTCGGTGATGCTCAGCTTGCCGCCGCGCACGCGCACGGTGGTGGCGGTGGCGACCGGCTCCAGCGGTTCGGCGGCGAGCATGCGCCCGCTCTGCTGCACGGTTTGCGCGTAATCCAGGCATTCGGCATCGCGCGGGCTGTCCGGTGAGTCGTGCAGGACTTTCTCGTCGCTATAGATAAGGCACAGGTATTTCATCGCTCTCCTCCCTGGCAGCGTTTTTCGCTGCGGTCATCCATTGGTCGAGCGGCGCATCGACAATTCGACAGGGCCGCGAGAAAAATTTTCAGGCGCTCGGCAGCTCCGCCAGACGCCGCTCGAGAAACAGGCGATCGGCGCCCTGCTGGCTCAGTTGCAGGGCGCGCTGGTAGGCGCTGCGCGCCTCGCCCCAGCGGCCCAGGCGGCGATTGAGATCGGCGCGGGCGGCGTGGGCCAGGTGGTAGTCGCCCAGCTCGCCGCGTTCGAGTATGGCCTCCACCTGGCGCAGGCCGGCCTCGGCACCGTCGCGCATGGCCAGGGCCACGGCACGGTTGAGTTCGATCACCGGCGACGGCGCGGCGCCCTGCAGCACGTCGTACAGGCCGACGATCTGCGCCCAGTCGGTGGCCTCCACGCTCGGCGCCTCGGCATGCACGGCGGCGATGGCAGCTTGCAGGCAGTAAGGGCCGATCTCACCGGAGGCGAAGGCGGCCTGCACCTGCGCCTCGCCCTCGGCGATCAGCGCGTGGTCCCACAGGCCGCGGTCCTGTTCCTCCAGCAGCACCGGCTGGCCCTCGGCATCGCTGCGCGCGGCGCGGCGCGACTCCTGCAGCAGCATCAGCGCCAGCAGGCCGCGCACTTCGGCCTCGGGCAGCAGCTCGCAGAGCAGTCGACCGAGACGGATGGCCTCGGCGGATAGATGCTGGCGGGTCAGGCTCTCGCCGCTGCTGGCGAAGTAGCCCTCGTTGAACACCAGGTAGACCACCCGTAGCACCGCCTCCAGGCGTTCGGGTAGCTCGCGCCGGCCCGGCACCTCATAAGGAATACGTGCATCGCGAATCTTGTTCTTGGCGCGCACGATGCGCTGGGCGATGGTCGGCGGCGTAGCCAGGAAGGCGCTGGCGATTTCCTCGGTGGTGAGGTCGCAGACTTCGCGCAGGGTCAGCGCTACCTGGGCGTCGGGCGCCAGGGCCGGGTGGCAGCAGGTGAAGATCAGGCGCAGGCGGTCATCTTCCAGCAGCTCGCCATCCCAGGCTTCGCCACCGACTGGCTCGTCCACCTCGTCGAGGGCCTGGAAGCGCGCCTGGCGACGCAACTGGTCGATAGATTTGAAGCGCCCAGCGGACACCAGCCAGGCACGCGGATTATCAGGCACGCCCTGCGCGGGCCACTGCTCCAGGGCGGCGCGGAAGGCCTCGTGCAGGGCCTCCTCGGCCAGGTCGAAATCGCCCAGCAGGCGGATCAGGGTAGCCAGTACCCGGCGCGATTCCTCGCGATACAGGCGCTCCAGAGCTGCCTCTAGGTCATCGTTCATTACATGCCTTTCGATTGCGGACGGGGCGGCGAGATATCAACGGGTGGATGCCCCCGGAAGGATCTCAAGAGATCGACGCCCACGAAATGAAATCGACGGACGGAAAGCACGACCACTTCCACACCTTAGGCCACGGTGGACACATGCGGGCATGAGACGGGCGAGCGCACTTAGCACCTGTTGTCGGATACGACATCGGACAGGCACCGATACGGACCATTAGACGAGACGTCTTCAATAGGCCTAGGCTGGGCCATTCCCTCACCGAGAAGGGTTGTTGATGCCTATCGTGCCCCACCTGCCACGCACCCCGCGTGGCTACATCTATACCGAACTCGGTGCCCCCTTCGTGCACGAGGCGGCCGCGCTGGCGGAAGAATGCGCCCTGGCCGTCGGCTACAACGGCCTGAACCACGCGGTAATGATGGTCTCACCCAGCGACCTCGAAGACTTCGTTCGAGGTTTCAGCCTCACTTCAGGCCTGGTGACTTCCATCGACGATATCCGGGATATTGCGCTGAGTGGCATCGGCGAAGCCCTTCAGGCTGAGGTCCAGATCAGCTCCCGCGCCTTCTGGGCACTCAAGCGCCAGCGCCGGCATCAGGCTGGCACCAGCGGCTGCGGGCTGTGCGGAGTGGCAGCGCTGGAACAGGCGCTGCCGAATCTGCCAGCACTGCCACCGCGCCCACTACCGCCAGCCGCCCACCTGGCCGGCCTGCGCGAGCGCATCGCCAAAGTCCAGTTACGAGCACAGGACACCGGCGCGCTGCACGGTGCATTGTTCGTCGACGAGCACGGTGCCTTGCGCCTATGCCGCGAAGACATTGGCCGACACAACGCCCTGGACAAGCTGATCGGAGCGCTGGCCCACCTGCGACTGGCGCCCCATGGCGGCTTTGCCGTCGTCACCAGCCGCTGCAGCCTGGAGCTACTGCACAAGGCCGTGCGCGCTGGCTTCGCCACGCTGGTCAGTCTCTCCGCGCCCACCGCCCTCACGGTGGACTGGGCGCGACGCCATCACCTGAACCTGATCCACCTGCCCCATCACAGCGCTCCGCGAATCTACAGTCCGGAGCCAAGCTTCGAGGAACATCCATGAGTGCAGAGCCCCGCTATCAGCCTTATCAGGGCCCTGCCGCCGGCTGGGGAGCGCTGCGCAGCGTCACCCAGCACTGGTTGGACAGCAAACAGCCGATCAAGAACCTGCGGGCGCTGCTCAAGACCAATCAGGACCATGGCTTCGACTGCCCAGGCTGCGCCTGGGGTGACTCGCCTGAAGATCACCTGGTGAAGTTCTGCGAGAACGGGGCCAAGGCCGTGAACTGGGAGGCGACGCGGCGCGGCATAGGGCGAGAATTCTTCGCCCGCTACAGCGTGGCCCAATTGCGCGAGCAGAGCGACTACTGGCTGGAACACCAGGGCCGGCTGATCGAGCCGCTGCGCTACGACACCACCAGTGATCGCTATGTACCCATTGCCTGGGACGATGCCTTCACCCTGATCGCCGATACACTGCGTGATCTAGAGAGCCCACATCAGGCGGAGTTCTACACCTCCGGAAGAGCCAGCAACGAAGCTGCCTTCCTCTATCAGCTGATGGTGCGCGCCTTCGGCACCAACAACTTTCCTGACTGCTCGAACATGTGCCATGAGGCCAGCGGAGTAGCACTAGGAGCGAGCATCGGCGTCGGCAAGGGCACGGTGACCTTTGCCGATTTCGCCCATGCCGACGCCATCTTCGTGTTCGGCCAGAACCCGGGTACCAACCATCCACGTATGCTCGAGCCGCTTCGCGAAGCAGTGGAGCGTGGCGCCAGTGTGGTCTGCTTCAATCCGCTCAGAGAGCGAGGTCTGGAGCGATTCCAGCACCCACAGCACCCGCTGGAGATGCTCGGCAACGGCTCCAAGCCGACCAGCAGCGCCTACTTCCGTCCGCATCTGGGTGGTGACATGGCTGCGGTCCGTGGCATGGCCAAGCTTCTCCTGCAATGGGAGCAGGAGGCTCCTGGCAGCGTGATTGATCATGCCTTCATCGCCGAGCATACAGACGGACTGCGCGACTGGATCGCTGCGGTAGAGCACACCGACTGGGCGCAGATCGAACGGCAATCAGGTATGAACCGCGCCGAGATCAAGCAGGCGGCGCGCCTCTATGTGCGTGCCGAGCGGGTGATCGCCTGCTGGGCCATGGGCATCACCCAGCATCGACACTCGGTGGCGACCATTCAGGAGATCACCAACCTGATGCTGCTGCGCGGCAATCTCGGCAAGCCCGGCGCCGGCCTGTGCCCGGTTCGCGGCCACAGCAACGTGCAGGGTGATCGCACCATGGGCATCAACGAACGCCCGCCGGCCAGTCTGCTCGATGCCCTGCAACGCCACTTCGCTTTCAGCGTACCGCGAGAGGTGGGGCACAACACCGTGGAGGCAATCGCCGCCATGCAAGAAGGCCGTAGCAAGGTGTTCATCGGCCTCGGTGGCAATTTCGCCCAGGCCACGCCGGACAGCCCGCGCACCCACGCCGCGCTGCAGCGCTGCCGACTGACCGTGCAGATCAGTACCAAGCTCAACCGCAGCCACCTGATGCACGGCCGTCAGGCGCTGATCCTGCCGTGCCTGGGACGCACCGATCTCGACCTGCAGGTCGGTGGCCCACAGGCCGTGACGGTGGAAGACTCGTTCAGCATGGTCCATGCCTCGCGCGGGCAACTCGCCCCGCTATCACGGGAAATGCGTTCCGAGCCGGCGATCATCGCCGGTATCGCTCATGCCCTGCTCGGCCCGCACCCTGTGGAATGGTTGCGCCTGATCGAGGACTACGGTCGCATCCGCGAGCTGATCGCGAGCACCATCCCTGGCTTCACCAACTTCAACGACCGCCTAGACCAACCCGGTGGTTTCCATCTGGGTAATGCCGCCGGAAGCCGTCGCTGGAACACCGTGAGTGGCCGCGCGCGCTTCGTCGCCAATGCCTTGCCCGACGAACTTCTACCGCCCCAGGTACGCAGCCAGGCCGACACCACGCACTTGGTGCTGCAGACCCTGCGCTCGCACGACCAGTACAACACCACCCTGTATGGACTGGACGATCGCTATCGTGGCGTGCACGGCATGCGCGAGGTGCTGTTCATCAATAGCCTGGACATTTACCGCCTCGGTTTCGAGGTAGGTCAAAGGGTGGACATAGTGTCGCAGTGGGACGATGGCATCGAACGGCGCGTGCGAGGTTTCACCCTGATCGCCTATGACACTCCTCCTGGCCAGGCGGCCGCCTACTACCCGGAAGCCAACCCGCTGGTACCGCTGGAGAGCGTGGGAGACGGCAGCCATACTCCCACTTCCAAGTTCATCGCCGTCCGCCTGGAGCCCAGTACGGCACCGCGACATATCACCTGATGCCGTCACGCTCTGTAACAGCCAGTTACGCCAGCTGAAAACGCACGGCTTGAGCCGAGCGCCCGGCTCCGTGATACTGCACGCCGATTTGCGCAGCGCCTGACCATTCATCCGGCGAATGCGCCCAATGGCCAATGGATTGCCTTCAGCAAAAAGACGGGAGCCATCGTCGATGATGAAAAGAAGCGACTGGATCTGGACTCTCATCGGTCTGGCCGCAGTCGTATTTTCCTGCTATCTGCTCTACAAGGAGATTCGTACGATCTCCCTGGACGAATTGCAGGACAGCCTCAACGCGATCTCGCTGCACAACTGGTTGATGGCCGCTGGTGCCACGCTGGGTGCCTACGTTGCGCTGGCCTGGTACGACCGCATTGCCATCGCCCATCTGGGCAAGAAAATCTCCTGGTGGTTCATCACCCTCTGCTCCTTCACCACCTATGCCCTGGCCCACAACATCGGGGCATCGGTGTTCTCTGGAGCGGTCGTGCGCTATCGGGCCTACACGAGCAAGGGCCTGGTGCCCTCTGAAATTGGCGTTCTGATCGTCTTCTGCTCGTTCACCTTCGCACTTGGTGTGCTGCTTTCCGGTGGCACCGTACTGGTATGCCAGCCCGACCTGATCAAGCGCGTGGCCGATGTCGGGCCGTGGTTGTCGGTGAGCATCGGCCTTCTGCTCCTGGGGCTGGTTGCCCTCTATGTGCTGGGCTCCTGGCGCCAGTTCAAACCCTGGACCTGGGGCAAGCTGCACGTCGAATACCCGCGACTGGGAATCGTCGGCCGGCAATTGCTGGCGGGCCCGCTGGAGCTGGCCTGTGCGGCGGCGATCATTTATTTCGCTCTACCAGGGGAGAGCAATCCGGGCTATCTGGTGGTGCTGGGAGTATTTCTCGCCTCCTTCTCCCTGGCGCTGCTTTCCCATGCACCTGGCGGGCTCGGGGTATTGGAAGTGACGTTCCTCGCCGCCATGCCCGAGCTACCCAAGGCAGACGTTCTCGCTGCATTGATCGTGTTCCGCATGTTCTATCTGCTGCTACCCTTCGCCCTTTCTCTGCTGGTGGTACTCGGCTTCGAGTGGGGTCAGTGGAGCCAGAGACGACACAGGCGGAGCTGACATGAACGGGGGCAAAGCAGGAAGCATGCACAGTATCGAAAGGATCTATCCCCATGACCTCGACCCCGCGAGCCCCAGCGACCAGGCAACTCTGCGCATCCACATGGAGCGCTACGAGTTCGCGGCACAGCACCTGAGCGGAGCGTGCGTGCTGGACATGGCCTGCGGCTGTGGCTACGGCACAGCCCTGCTGGCCGAACGCCACCCAGAAAAGCAGGTCGTCGGCGTCGACATCGACCCGACGGCCATCGCCTACGCCCAGCGTCATTACCAGCTGCCCAACTTGCGCTACCTGTGCGCCGATGCCGAGCACTTCGAAGCCGACCATTGCTTCGACACTATCGTGAGCCTGGAAACGATCGAGCACCTGCCAAATCCTCCACGCCTGATAGCCAATTACGCTCGTCTGCTGGCAGACGGGGGACAGGTCATCGCCTCGGTGCCCATTACCCCGACACTGGATGGCAACCCGCATCACCTGCACGACTTCAGCCGCAGGTCCTTCCTTGCCCTGTTCCGCCGGCATCGCCTGCTTCCGGGAACGCAGCATCTGGAACAGATCCAGTGGTGGGAGTTTCGTGGGCTGTTCTCGAGCCGCCCCGATCATGCCAAGCGTCACCGATCGGAAGGTGTAGGCAATGCGGTGCTTGACTACTACCGGCGCCACCCGGCCTATCTGATATCCCGCATCGCGGCGATGCTGCGCTATGGCTTCAGCAACCGCTATCTGACTTGTCTTTTCACCCTCAAGTAGCGACTAGACACGCCTGCTATCGCCAACATCGATGTGCACTATCGGCCGGCTTGAGTTCCCCCTGACCAGGCCCCGAGTACCATGAGCGGCGTCCCCAACCATCCTCCACGGAGGAAGCCCGCCATGAAACACTCACTCCTGATCGGCCTGATACTCACCGCGCTGTCGCACATGGCTTTCGCCCTGCCCGGCGAGGAGCAACCACCACTGGTAGAAGCAAAACCGGCCAGCAGCCTGACCGAAATCCGCTGACGCCAGCCTGTGGCATTCGCTCAGATAGCAGTGGCCGTCGGAGGCAGACGGTAGATCCAGATACGTTTCAACACGGTGGCGAACTGCGTCGACAATCGCCCGCAGTTGTACAACTGGCCATAGCGTTTGGCGATCTCACGTACCTGCGGCGCCAGCTCGGCGTAGCGACGTGCCGGCAGGTCGGGAAACAGATGATGCTCGATCTGGTGGCTGAGGTTGCCGGTGAGAATATGGAACAGCGTGCCGCCTTCCAGATTGCTGGAACCGCGCAGCTGGCGCAGGTACCAGTGGCCACGGCTTTCTCCCTCCACCGACTCCTTCGGGAACACCGCAGCGCGTTCGGTGAAGTGACCGCAGAAGATCACAAGGAAGGTCCACAGATTGCGCAGCAAATTGGCCACTACATTGCCTGCCAGCACCGCCATGGCGTTGGCACCGACGACAACGGCAAGCAGCGGAAACAGCAGGTAGTCCTTGCACCACTGGCGCAGCAGCTTGGCACCGAACTGACGGACCAGCGGCTTGACCTCGGCAGCCTCGATCTTGCCCTTGTACAGCTTGTCCAGGCGCAGGTGCTGGATAGCCACGGCGTACTGGAACAGCAGCGCCTGCAAGGTCACCCACAACGGCTGCCAGCGGTAGAAGGGCTTCCAGCGTTGCTCGGGAAACAGCCGCACCACGCCATAGCCGACGTCGTCATCCATGCCCAATACGTTGGTCCAGGTGTGGTGCACATGATTGTGGGTGTGCCGCCAGAAGTCGGCCGGCCCAGCGATATCCCACTCATAGCGGCGTCCAGCCAGCTCCGGATCGTTCATCCAGTCGTACTGGCCATGCATCACGTTATGCCCCAACTCCATGTTCTCGAGGATCTTGCCCAACCCCAGCAGCAAGGTACCGAGCAGCCAGGTGGGCGGAAACCAGCCAAGCATCAGCAGAGCCCGGCCGCTCCAGCAGCACAGGCGCACAACGGTGCGTACGCGACGGATATAGCGGGCATCGACATCGCCCAGGTCGGCCAGGGTGCTGCGCCGCAGGCTATCCAGCTCGGCGGCGAAGGCATCCAGTTCAACGGCGTTGAGTTCACGGTCCAGTCGCATCGCGGTAGTCCTAAAGATCGAGTTGCACATCGCCCAACGGGGCACTGACGCACAGACGAATGGGCTGGCCAGGCTCGGCGAAGGCTTCACCGCTGCGCAGATCGCGCACCGCGCCACCGAGCAGAGTGCAGGTGCAACTGGCGCAGATACCCTGGCGACAGCCGTGGGCCGGGCGCAACCCATGCTCCTCAGCCTGCTCCAGCAGGCTCCGGTGGCTATCGCCGGTTGCCTGCTGGCGACTACGGGCGAAGTCCAGCTGCACCGGTTGGCCAGGTTCGGCAACCCGGCGTAACGGACTGAAGGCTTCGCTCTGCATCGTTCCGCCCCAGCAACTGCGTACCGCCTCGACGAAGCCGGCCGGGCCACAGGCCAGCAGGTTGAAATTCGCCATGCCGAGCAGATGCCCCGGCTGGAAACGGCCGCCGTGAGCGCCCACTAAAGCATCCGGACCGGTGAGTAGCCAACGAACCTGCAGGTTGGGATGGCTCAGCATCAATTGCTGCAGCTCGGCCTGGTAGGCACGCTGCCCTGACTCGCGCACGTAGTGCAGCAGCATCACCGGTGCCGAGTAGCCCCGATCCAGCGCGTCGCGCAGCAAGCCAAGCAAGGCGGTGATGCCGCTGCCAGCCGCCAGCAGGCCGACACCGGAGGCCTGTTCCGGCCAGCATAAGTCGCCTTCGGCAGCCCCCAGCTCCACCCATGCGCCCACCGGCAGGTGATCGAGCACCCGATTGGAAAGCCGCCCGGCGGGCTGGCGGCGAATGCCCAGTTCGACGCGCCCACCAGGCCCGACCCGGGTCAGGCTGTAGCTGCGACCATAGCGCACACCCTCCATCTGCAAATACAGCTGCACATGTTGGCCAGGGAGCCAGCCCCGAGCGTTGCCATTGCAGCGCAGGTGCAAGGCAAGCAGGTCATCACTGACCCACTCGCGCCCGGTCACGCGGGCGAAGACACGGTTAAGCCGCCAAGCCGGATGCAGCAAGGCCAGCACCGCATCCACTTCCGCCTCGCGCAACCAGCGCCGCGCAACCAGCACACGCACCGGTCGCAGCAACGGCGCCAGCAAACGAACCAAGAAAATAGGCAACACGGCCATGAAGCAATCTCAGTGAACAAGTGTTCACAAAATGCCAGATCACATTTATCTCAGTCAACACTTGTTCACTGATTGTCATTCGACGCCGGCAAAACGCATTTGCTAGAGTGCGCCGCTATTCCGCCATCGCCCGAATGCCATGTCGCCACGCGCCGAACAGAAACAGCAGACCCGCCACGCCCTGATGGATGCCGCGCGTAGCCTGATGGACAGCGGCCGCGGCTTCGGTAGCCTAAGCCTGCGCGAAGTCAGTCGCACAGCCGGCATCGTGCCGACCGGCTTCTACCGGCATTTCCAAGACATGGACGAACTGGGCCTGGCCCTGGTGGCCGAGGTCGACGCCACCTTCCGCAGCACCCTGCGCGAAGTGCGCCGTAGCCAGTTCGAGATGGGCAGCATCATCGAAGCCAGCGCACGTATCTTCCTCGATGCGGTCAGCGACAACCGCAGCCAGTTCCTCTTCCTCGCTCGCGAGCAGTACGGTGGCTCGCAACCGGTGCGCCAGGCCATCGGCCGGCTGCGCCAGCAGATCACCGACGACCTGGCGGCCGACCTCAAGCTGATGCACCGCACGCCGCACCTGGACGATTCGGCGCTGGACGTAGTCTCCGACCTGGTGGTGAAAACCGTATTCGCCACCCTGCCCGAGCTGATCGACCCGCCGTCCGAGGCACTGCCCGCGCACCTCACTCCCGAAGCCAAGATGACCCAGCAGCTGCGTTTCATCTTCATCGGCGCCAAGCACTGGCGCGGCCTCGGCCAGGGTCGCGACTGAACCGCGGCTCCGACTGAGACGGTGCACACGGGTTGACCAGGTGGGCTCTTGCTAGACTGAAGGCATCCATCCTCGCGGTTTCATCCATGGTCGCTCGCTCCTTCCCCGCCTTGCTCGCCCTGCTGATGCTGTGCTCATCGCTCGCCAGCCGCGCGGAGTCCCGGGGCCAGGAAGTGACCTGGAACATGAGCCCCTGGCCGGGCCTGATCAACGTGAAGGATGGCCGTCCCAGCGACGGCATCATCGTCGATGTGCTGCAGCAGATCGTCCAACGACTGCCGGAGTACCGACACCACTACCGCATGAACAACCTCACCCGTGGCCTCGAACAACTCAAACGTGAGCCGCTGAGCTGCTTCCTGCCCACCTTCCCCACGCCCGAGCGCGACCAGCACGGCTATTACGTCGGCCTGTTCGTCGCCATGCCACACCAGTTGGTCGTACGCACCCACGACCTGCCGCGCTTCGCGACCACCGGTGGCGAGGTATCGCTGCATCAACTCCTGCGCGACAACCACCTCCGCGGCGGCTTGGTGCGTGATCGCAGCTACGGTCCGATCCTCGACCCCCTGCTGCAAGCCCCCGAGGCCCTCCCACAACTACAGCGCATCCAGACCAGCAGTGCCGGCAGCAACCTCTACGGCATGCTCGAACACGGGCGTATCGACTACCTGCTGGACTACGCCGAAGTAGTGCAGTACGTGCAGCGCGAGCAGGGTTTAGCCCAGGGCCTGAGCCTGCTACCGCTGGCCGAGGCCAGCTCGCCCTACCTCAGCGGTATCTACTGCAGCAGGAACGCCGAGGGTGCCGAACTGGTCCACCGGATCGACCGGATTGCCCGCCAGCCAGAGGTGATCGCCCTGTTCATCGAGGCGCAGAAGGCCTACATCCCACCCGCCACCCTTGCCCACTATCGGAACTGGCTGGATCACTTCTTCGCCGAGCGGCCGCACAAGGACCTGACCTCGCTGCCACACTGAAGCTATGGCGGCCATCGAGACAATCAACGGGCCTGCTGTTCCACTTCTACCTAACCTGGCACCCCACCCAATCGGAGGCGCCACCATGTCCATCCACGACTTCCTTCGCACCCTGCTGGCCAGTTACGCCGCAGGAGCGTGTGGCACCTGTCCCGAAGAGCTCGCCTGACCGATCGGACAGGGTTAACCTGTGCGCCCTTTCGATTCTGGGAGCATCCGGCATGAGCCTGAAGTCCATCTGCGTGTTCTGCGGCGCCAGCCCCGGCGCCCGTCCGATCTACCGTGAAGCCGCCGAAAACCTCGGCCGCAGCCTGGCCGAACGCGGCCTGACACTGGTCTACGGCGGTGGAGCCGTCGGTCTGATGGGTGTCGTCGCCGATGCAGCCCTGGCCGCCGGTGGCGAAGTGATCGGCATCATTCCGCAGAGTCTGGAACGCGCCGAGATCGGCCACAAGGGCCTGACGCGTCTGGAGGTGGTGGACGGCATGCACGCACGCAAGGCACGCATGGCGGAGCTATCCGACGCCTTCATCTCCCTGCCCGGCGGGTTGGGCACCCTGGAAGAACTGTTCGAGGTCTGGACCTGGGGCCAGCTCGGCTACCACGCCAAGCCGCTGGGCCTGCTGGAAGTCGACGGTTTCTACGCCCGCCTGACCGACTTCCTCGACCACTTGGTGGCCGAGCGCTTCGTCCGCGAACCGCACCGCGCCATGCTGCAGGTCGGTGAGTCCCCGGCCGAGCTGCTAGACCGTCTGGAAGCCTGGCAGCCTACCGCCGCGCCCAAGTGGGTCGATCGCGAGCCGAAGTAACCGCCAGACTCAGCCCGACTGCTGGACGATCACCGTCTGCGCCGGCATCGGGGCCGGGAAGCCGGCCTCGCCGAGGGCGTCCTTGATCACCTTGTTGGTGTCGAAGTAGACCTGCCAGTAGTGGTCGGTATGGCAGTACGGGCGCACCGCTAGCACCGGGCCGACCAGGTTGAACTCGAGAATCTCGACATCCACCGCAGGCTCGGCCAGCACGTTGTCCAGCGCCGCAATGCGCTGCTTGAGCAGGGCGGCGGCGCCCTTCCAGTCGGCTGCTCCTGACAGCTGCGCGGTCAGGTCGACGCGGCGGAAAGCGTTGTGCGAGTAGTTCTGAATGGTGTCGCTGAAGATCTTGTTGTTGCCCACCAGGGTCAGCACGTTGTCCGGCGTATTGATCGCGGTGACGAACAGGCCGATCTCGGTGACCGTGCCGGTAACGCCGCCAGCAGTGACGAAGTCGCCGACCTTGAATGGTCGCAGCACGATGATGAAGCCACCCGCCGCCAGGTTGGCCAGCAGCCCCGACCAGGCCATGCCGATGGCAAGGCCAACCGCGGCAATCAGCGCGGCGAAGGTGGTGGTCTGTACCCCGAAGTAGCCGAGGATGCCGATCACCAGCAGGATGTTGAGGGTAACGGTGACGAAGTTGCCCAGGTAGCGCAGCACGGTCGGGTCGACGCGCTGCTTGCCGAGGGCTTTCTGCAGCAGGCCGACGGCGAAGCCGATCAGCCAGCGGCCGATCACCCAGAAGGCGATGGCGGCCAGGATCTTCACCGCGAATTCGGCACCGTACTGCGCCACCACGTCCATCAGCTGGTTGACCTTGGTGGTACCCACCGTGATCAGTTCTTGTCCCTCTTCCATGGCGCTTTCCCACATGCGGTGAATGACTGGAAGAACGCTAGCACGCCGTCAGCGAAACGCCGGGCCGGAGCTGCAGGGCACTTTGCCGTCATCTACACTGGGTAGGCGCCTCATTCTCCTCGGTTGCATCCCATGCGCCCGCTCCTGGTGTTGCTCGCAGTTCTGCTTCCCCTGGTTCCGGGCGCCGCCTCCGGTGCAGATGCATTGCGCCTGCTGACCTGGCCGGGCTACGCCGACCCAGACCTGGTGGCGGAGTTCGAGAAACGCCACGACGTGCGGGTGGAAGTCACACTGGTCGGCAACGACGACGCTCTTCGCGAGAAGCTGAGCGCCAACGGCGGCAGCGACTATGACCTGATCGCCGCCAATACCGCCGAGATCGACCACTACATCGAGCAGGGGCTGCTCCAGCCCCTGCAACCCTCGCGCATCGCCAACACCACGCGCCAGCTCTGGCGCTTCCGTGACTATCCGAAGATTCCTGGTATCAGCCACGACGGAAAGGTCTACGCCGTGCCCTATACCTACTCGGAAATGGGCCTGATCTACGATCGCAGCCAGTTTCCCAGTCCGCCGCAATCCATCACCAGCCTGTGGGACCCGCAGTGGCGTGGCCGGGTGCTGGCCTTCAATGGCAGCAGCCACAACTTCGCCCTGGCCAGCCAGGCACGCGGGCGTGATCCGTTCCGCATCGACGCCGACGACTTCTCTTCGCTGGCCGAACAGCTGATCGCCCTGCGGCGCAACGTATTGACCTTCTACTCGTTGCCCGAGGAGGCCGCCAGCCTGTTCAAGGAGCACCAGGTGGCGCTGCTGTTCGCCAACTACGGCCGCCAGCAGCTCAAGCAGATTCGTGATGCCGGCGCAGATGTCGGCTACGTGATTCCGCGCGAGGGAGCACTGGCGTGGCTGGACTGCTGGGCAATCAGCCGCGGTGCCCGTGACGTGGCGCTCGCCGAAGCCTGGATCGATTTCACCCTGGAGCCGCCGATGAGCCGTGCCCTGGTCGAGCGCCAGGGCCTGTCCAATACCATCGAAGAGCCGGAGGGGACCGACGTGGCCGGACGCCTGATCTGGCTGCGGCCCGTGGAGGACGCGGACCGCCGCGCGCACCTGTGGGAGCGCATCCTGTCCGGCGAACGCCCGCCGCTGGTGGAGGCGCCATGAAATTCGGTATCGCCTTCAAGCTCGGCTGCCTGCTCGCCCTGTTCGGCGTGCTGGTCTGCGGCCTCACCGGCTACTACTCCTACAGCAGCAGCCGCACCACACTGCTCAAGGCCGCCGAGCGCGACCTGCTCACCGCTACCCAGGTGCTCGGGCGCAACCTGCGCGGCAGCATCGACGGCGTGTCCCGCGATGCCCTGTTGCTGGCTTCGGTCAGCGCCTCCCGCCACCTGCACGAGTCCGAAGCCGAGGAGGTGCGCCAGCACAGTGAGCATGATCTGGCCGAGCTGTTCCGCGCGCTGATGGATGTGCATTCGGAGTACATGCAGATCCGCCTGATCAGCGCCGCCGGCCATGGCCTGGAGCAGGTTCGCATAGACCGCGATGGCAAACGCCTGGTGCGCATCGACGATGCCAAGCTGCAAGAGAAAGGCCACTACGCCTACGTGTTCGATACCCTGCGCCTGCAACCGGGTGAAGTACGCCTTTCGCCCATCGTCATCAATCACGAACTGGGGGCCCACTCCGGCCTCGGCAAACCGACGCTGCACGTGTCTACTCCCCTCTTCGGTGCCGACGGCAAGGTGTTCGCCCTGATCGTGATCAACGTCGACCTCGACCAATTGTTCGACCAGCTCAAGAGCGACCTGCCGAAGCACTATCAGGTTTATCTGAGCAACCGCTGGGGAGACTTGCTGATCCATCCCGACCATCGCCGCACCTTCGGTTTCGATCAGGGTAGGCGACTGTTCATCCAGGACGAATTCCCCGAAGTCGCAAGCCTGCTGGAAAGCAACAACGACAGCAGCCTGGTAAGCCGCTCTGCCAGCAGTGAGCATGATCTGGTCGCCTCCTTCGTCCGCCTTGGGATCAATACCGGCACGCCGGAGCGCTTCATCATCCTCGGCCTGGCCCAGCCGGAGGAACATGTGCTGGCGGAAACCAACCGCCTCGGCCAGCGCATCATCCAGGTAGTGATCCTGTCCAGTCTGTTGGCAGTGGGCATCGCCATCGTCGCATCGCGCGCCATGACCCACTCGCTGAAAAGCATCACCCTGGCCGTGGAGCAGTTCTCCCGAGAACGTCGTATCGGCCCCCTACCGACCGGTCGCCACGACGAGCTCGGGCAGCTGGCACGCAGCTTCGCGCAGATGCAGGAGGAAATTCTCGAGCAGCTGGACGAACTCAATCAGAGTCGCAACGCACTTGAACACCTGGCGCGCCACGACCCCCTCACCGGTCTGCCCAACCGTCGCATGTTCTTCGAGCGCCTGGAACATGCGCTGGCTACCGCCCGACGCAGCGCAAAGCCGCTGGCAGTACTGTTCGTCGATCTGGATCATTTCAAGACGCTCAACGACAGCCTCGGCCATGGCGTCGGCGACCGCGTGCTGCAGGCGGTCGCTACCCTGCTGCGCTCGGCCACCCGAGAGAGTGACACGGTGGCGCGCCTGGGCGGCGACGAGTTCGTCATCCTCATCGAACAGATGGAAGACCCGCAGCGGGTGTTGGCGGTGCTGCACAAGCTGCACGAGCGCTTCCAGTTGCCCATGCTGCTGGAGGGGCATGAGGTGCAGGTGCAGGCCAGCATGGGCGTCAGCCTCTTTCCACGTGACGGCGAAGACATCGAATCGCTGCTGCAGCAGGCCGACCGGGCCATGTACGCGGCCAAGAACGCGGGGCGCAACACCTACAGCTACGAATCTCACGACTCGCGCCGCTGACCTAACCCGCCACTCACCAGGCGTTCACGAAACCTCCGGCGTTCTCGCGGCGTCTATGCTTTCGCTATCGCAATCCCTCTCGATCTGGAGAATCCGGTGCTTCCATTGCTGGTCTGTGACGACTCGACCATGGCGCGCAAGCAGCTGATCCGCGCCCTGCCCCCCGACTGGCCGGTGTCCATCACCCAGGCCGCCCACGGCGAAGAGGCCATGGCCGCAATCCGCCAGGGCCTGGGTCAGGTGGTGCTGCTGGACCTGACCATGCCGGTGATGGACGGCTACCAGGTGTTGGCCAAGGTCCAGGAGGAAGGCCACAGCTGTCGCATTCTGGTGGTCTCCGGCGACGTGCAGGACGAGGCGCGCCGCCGCGTCACCGAGCTGGGCGCCCTGGCCTTCATCCGCAAACCGGCGCCGGCCGAAGAACTGCGCGCGATCCTCGACGAGCTCGGCCTGCTGCAGCTCAGCGCTGATGCAGATGTCGCGGCGCCTGCTACCGCAGCCGTACCCGCCCCAGCTGCCCCAGTAGATACCAAGGTCGGTTTCCGCGATGCCCTGCGCGAGGTCAGCAACGTCGCCATGGGCCGTGCCGCCGCACTATTGGCGGAGGAGCTGGGCGTATTCGTGCAGCTGCCGATCCCGGCGGTGAACCTGTTCGAGGCCAGCGAGCTGCACATGGCCCTGGCCGACGCCAACCGTGGCGAGCAGCTCAGCGCGGTGTGCCAGGGCTTCGTCGGCGAGGCCATTGCCGGCGAGGCGCTGCTGCTGTTCCACGACTCGCAGGTGGCCGATATCGCCCACCTGCTCGGCCTGCGCCCTGGCGGCGATGTCGCCACCTCGGAGATGCTGCTGGATCTGGCCAGCGTGCTGATCGGCGCCTGCCTATCGGGCATCGCCGAGCAGCTCGACATCCGTTTCTCCCAGGGCCACCCGCAACTGCTCGGCCAGCATGCACGCAGCATCGACGAGCTGATCCAGTTCAACGGCGCGCGCTGGCGCAAGACCCTGGCGGTGGAGATCAGTTACGGCCTGGAGGATCACGCGGTGAACTTCGACCTGCTGATCCTGTTCACCGAGAACTCGGTGCCCCGGCTGACCGCCAAAATTCAGTACCTGATGGAGTAAGCCATGCCCAGCGAAGCCCAGATCGACCTGCGCGAACTGCACTGGCTGCTCGACATCGTCCAGTGCCTGGACGTCGGCGTGCTGGTGATGGACCGCAACTTCCGCGTCGAGGTGTGGAACAGTTTCATGGAGAACCACTCAGGGCTCGGCGCCGACCAGGTGCAGGGCCGCAGCCTGTTCCAGCTGTTCCCCGAGATCGACCGCCCCTGGCTCGAGCGCAAGGTCGGCACCGTGCTGCGCCTGGGCACCCGTGCCTTCAGCCTGTGGCAGCAACGCCCGTACCTGCTGCGCTTCGAGACCTACCGACCGATCACCGGCCAGGCCGACTTCATGTACCAGAACCTGACCATCCTGCCGCTGGCCGCCACCGGTGGCGACGTGCAGCACGTGTGCATGGTGATCTACGACATGACCGAGGCGGCCGAGGCGCAACTGCGCCAGACCAGCGAGCCGTAACAACGCGGGCGCCGACCATGAACGGTCGGCGCAGCGGCGTTACTTCTTCTTCGGCCGCGGCTTCTCGCCGAACTTGGGTACCGCGCGCACGGCCTTGGCCTTGGGCTTGTCGTCGTCGGCCTCGAACCAGTTGCCCATGTGGATCTTGCCCTTGCCGGCGCCGGGGATCACCTTGACCTTGGGCTTCTTCGGCTTCTTCAACACCGCGCCGCCGGGGGCGGTCTGCGGCACCCGGTGATCCGGCTCGAAGCCCGGTTCGTCCTCGCGGCGGATGATCTGGCCGATCAGCGTCTCGATGGCCGCCAGCAGCTCGACTTCGTCGGCGCAGACCAGCGACACCGCCTCGCCGGTGGCACCGGCGCGACCGGTACGGCCGATGCGGTGCACGTAGTCCTCGGCAACGATCGGCAGGTCGAGGTTGACCACCCGCGGCAGCTCGCTGATGTCCAGGCCGCGCGCGGCCACGTCGGTAGCGGCCAGCACGCGCACCTCACCGGCCTTGAAGCGCTGCAGCGCGCGCAGGCGCGACGGCTGCGGCTTGTCACCGTGGATCGAGTCGGCGGAAATGCCCTCGGCCAGCAGCAGCTGCTCCAGTTCATCGACGCCCTTGCGGGTCTTGGCGAACACCAGCAGCTGGTCCCAGCCACGCTCGCGGTACAGGTGCAGCAGCAGCTCGCTCTTGCGCTTCTTGTCCACCGTTACCAGCCATTGCTTGACGCTCTTGGCCGCGGCGTTGCGCGGGCTGACTTCGATGGACAGCGGGTCGCGCAGCAGCTCCTTGGCCATCAGACGGATCGCGTCGGAGAAGGTGGCGGAGAACAGCAGGGTCTGGCGCTTGCGCGGCAACGCGCTGAACAGCTCGTCCAGCTCCTTGGCGAAGCCGAGGTCGAGCATACGGTCGGCCTCGTCCAGCACCAGCGCCTGCAACTGGTCGAAGCGCACCGCGTTCTGCCGGTACAGGTCGAGCAGGCGACCGGGGGTGGCCACCAGCAGGTCGATGCCCTTGCGCAGCTTCATCATCTGCGGGTTGATGCTGACCCCGCCGTACACCGTGTAGGTGCGCAGCGGCAGGTTCTGCCCGTACTGCTGCACCGCCTGCGCCACCTGCTCGGCCAGCTCGCGGGTCGGCACCAGCACCAGCGCGCGCACCGAGTTGGCGGCCACCTGGCTGCCTTCCATGGTCAGTTTCTGCAGCAGCGGCAGGGCGAATCCGGCGGTCTTGCCGGTGCCGGTCTGCGCCGCGGCGAGCACGTCACGCCCCTTGAGCACGGCGGGAATGGCCTGCTTCTGCACCGGCGTGGGCTCGCGATAGTCGAGCGCCTCCAAGGTACGCAGCAGGGGTTCGATCAGGCCGAGGGGTTCGAAGGACATGGCGGAGCAACCAGAAACGGAAAGACGCAAGTTTAACCGTTCGCTCAGTCGTGCTCGACCACCACGCGCAATCCGTCATCACTGGCTTGCGCGCGTAGGCGAATCGCCGCCGGGTCCTGCAGCACGCAGTCGGCGATGGCCGGTTCCAGCTCGGTACGCACCCGCCGTGCCAGGGCACGGGCGCCGTAGCGGGCGTCGTGGGCGCGGCACAGCCACTCCACCGCACCCTCCTCCAGCCACAGCGAGCGCCCCTGGCGACCCAGGCGCTGGCTGAGCTTGGTCAGCTCGATCTCCAGCAGCGCCTCCAGCCAGTCGTCGTCGAGGCTCTGGAAGTCGAGGATGCGGTCGATGCGGTTGAGAAACTCCGGGTCAAAGCTGCGCGTGAGCGCCCGCTCGCGCTCGCCGGCCTCGTCAGCGCGCAGGCCCAGCCAGCTGCGCCACCCGCGGGCGAAGCGCTCACGCAAACGCTGCACCGGCTGTGCGCCGACGTTGCTGGTCATGAAGATCAGGCTGTTGCGGAAATCCAGGGTACGGCTGCCGGCGGTAAGGGTCAGGCGACCGTTCTCCAGCACGCCGAGCAGGCTGCGCAGCACCTCGGGGCTGGCCTTCTCCAGCTCGTCGAACAGCACGATGCCGGGGCGGCCGAAAGTGCCGGCAATGGCCTCGGCGTCGAACAGCGTGGTGCCCTCCTTGCTGCCGACATAGCCCGGCGGCGCGCCGGTCAGCGCGGCGGCGTAGTGCTCCTGAGCCAGGGTGTGCATGTCGATGCGGCAGAAGGCATCGGCTCGGCCGTGGATGGCCTGGGCCAGCAGGCGCACCACCTCGGTCTTGCCGACGCCGGTAGGGCCCATGAACAGGTTGACCGACAGCGGCCGCTCACGCTCACCGATGTCGGCCTTGACCACCTTGAGCAGCGCCTCGACCTGCTCCAGCACCGCGTCCTGGCCGACGATGCGCTCGCGCAGCAGGACCATGACCTTGCCCGGCTCGAACAGGAAGCGCGACTGCAGGGTGGCCGGCGCCGCTTCGGCCAGGCGCTGGCGGTTGTGCTCGAGCAGGTCGTTGGCGAAGGGCATGGCTCAGCCTGCGACCTTTTCCTTGCCGGGGTGCGGCAGCTCGCCCACCGTGCAATCGGCCACGCCGATGGTCGAGCGGGTCAGCTTCTCCACGTCCTCCTGGGCCTTCTGCGCGTCCAGCACCCAGGTGCGGTAGAACTCGAACGGGCAGTCGGCCACGCCCTTGTCGCCGTCGCCGGAGTTGTAGACGCCGGTGTAGCCACGGTGCAGCAGCTTGAACAGGTGGTTCTGCGACTGGTCGTTGGCGCGTGCGTCGCGGATCTGCGAGACCGACAGCTGGGCGTACTGAATGCCCATCTCCTCCTCGCCGCATTCGCCGAGGGTGCGGCCGTCGAAGCCGATGAGCGCGGAGTGGCCGAAGTAGCTGTACACGCCGTCGAAGCCGGTGGCGTTGGCCACCGCCACGTAGCAGTTGTTGGCCCAGGCCATGGTCTTGGCCATCAGCACCTGCTGCTCCTTGGCTGGGTACATGTAGCCCTGGCAGCGCACGATCAGCTCGGCGCCCTTCATCGCGCAGTCGCGCCAGATCTCCGGGTAGTTGCCGTCGTCGCAGATGATCAGGCTGATCTTCATGCCCTTGGGGCCTTCGGAGACATAGGTGCGGTCGCCCGGATACCAGCCCTCGATGGGGCACCAGGGGATGCACTTGCGGTACTTCTGCACGATCTCGCCCTGGTCGTTGATCAGGATGAGGGTGTTGTACGGCGCCTTGTGCGGGTGCTCCTCGTGGCGCTCGCCGGTGAGCGAGAAGATGCCCCAGGTCTTCGCCTCGCGGCAGGCGGCGGAGAAGATCGAGGTCTCCTCGCCGGGCACCGTGGCGGCGGTGGCCATCATCTCGTCCTTGTCGTACATGATGCCCATGGTGCTGTACTCGGGGAACACCACCAGGTCCATGCCCGGCAGGCCGAGCTTCATGCCCTTGATCATCTCGGCGATCTTGCGCGCGTTGTCGAGCACTTCGGCCTTGCTGTGCAGGCGCGGCATCTTGTAGTTGACGACGGCGACGCCGACGGTATCGGGGCTGCTGGAAATATCGCCGTGACGCATGACGGAACTCCTGTGTTGAGGCTGGAAACTAGTGGCTGATCATCCACGGCCGCGCCGAGGGGCTGGCCTTGAGGCCATGGGGGTTGGCCTTGGTCCGCTCGACCGGCTTGCTCGGGCCGCAGCAGCTGCAACCGGCCGGGTGCTTGCGGTTGGCCTTGTACTCTTCGAGGGTCTGCGGCGCGTGGCGCGAGCGCTCGTTGGTCTCGTGCACGCGGCGCTGGCTGCCGGGCATGGTGGCCAGGCCGGGAGCGCTGAGAATCACCCGCTCGCTGGTGGTCTCGCAGTAGGGGCAGGCGCAGGGCGTGTCGCGCTCGGCCATCGGCCGCAGCACGGTGAAGTCGCCGCACTGCGGGCAGTCGTATTCGTAGATCGGCATATCGACCTCCTGGGAAGCGGAGCGCACGGCGCACGCGGCGCCGTGCGCAGGTGCATCACTTGTCGTAGGCGATGGGCATGTCGATGCTGCCGTCCAGGTACTTGGTCGGGCCGCTCGCGCTGGGGTTGATGTCGAACTCGAAGATGTCGGTCGGCAGCCACAGGGTGGCGCAGGCGTTGGGGATGTCGACCACGCCGCTGATATGCCCCTGCACCGGCGCCGAGCCGAGCAGCGAGTAGCCCTGGGCCGGCGAGTAGCCGAACTTGGTCAGGTAGTTGATAGCGTTGAGGCAGGCCTGCTGGTAGGCCAGGTTGACGTCCAGGTAGTGCTGCTTGCCGGCATCGTCGACCGAGATGCCTTCGAAGATCAGGAAGTTGTTGTAGGTCGGCACGATCGGGCTGGGTTTGAAGATCGGGTTCTTGATGCCGTACTTGGCCATGCCGCCCTTGATCAGCTCGACCTTCATGTGCACCCAGCCGGCCATCTCGATGGCGCCACAGAAGGTGATCTCGCCGTCGCCCTGGCTGAAGTGCAGGTCGCCCACCGACAGGCCGGCGCCGTCGACGTAGACCGGGAAGAAGATCTTCGAGCCGCGCGACAGATCCTTGATATCGCAGTTGCCGCCATGCTCACGCGGCGGCACGGTGCGCGCGCCGGTGGCGGCGGCCATGTCGCGCGCGGCGCCGGTCATCTTGCCCATGTGCGCGGTGCTGGCGAACGGCGGGTTGGCCAGCGGCGGTACGCGGGTCGGGTTGGTGTCGATCAGTTCCTGCTCGCGGCGGTTCCACTCGGCGAGCATCTTGGGGTCCGGCAGGCAGCCGATCAGGCCGGGGTGGATCAGGCCGGCGAAGCGCACGCCGGGGATGTGCCGGCTCTTGGTGAACATGCCCTCGAAGTCCCAGATCGACTTCTGCGCGGACGGGAAGTAATCGGTGAGGAAGCCGCCGCCGTTGTTCTTCGAGAAGAAGCCGTTGAAGCCCCACTGCGACTCGGCCTTGGCGCCGATATCGAGCAGCTCGACGACCAGCAGGTCGCCCGGCTGGGCGCCATGCACGCCGACCGGGCCGGACAGGTAGTGCACGGTGGACAGGTCGACGTCGCGCACGTCGCTGGCGTCGTCGTCGTTCTTGATCGCACCGCCGGTCCAGTCATAGGTTTCCAGGATGAAGTCGTCGCCCGGCTTGACCCAGCAGGCCATCGGGATGTCCGGGTGCCAGCGGTTGTGGACTTGTTCGTTCTCGGTGGCGGCCTGGTTGAGGTCGACCTTGATCAGGGTGTCGGTCATGGCAGTGCTCCTGGGACCTGTGGTGGGTGCCTGGCGCATTGATGCGCCGGGGTACGGTGGCCAGTCTCGGGGAGCGCAGCGAGGGCGAAAATACGTTGGATGACGTATGCGTGGCGCCAGCAATGGCGCGGCTTGCGGCAGCTTTTGCGCAGACACGAAAAAGCGGCCGGCGCATGGAGAACACGCCGGCCGTAAACAGGTGAAGCGTTGCCCTCCCCCGGCCGGGAGAGGGCTTGAAATCACACCGAGAGGTAGCGGCTGATGGTCGCCTCGTCGACCTTGTCGCGCGCCTCCTCGATGACGAACTTGCCCTTCTCGATGACCAGGAAGCGGTCGGCGATTTCCATGGTGAAGGACAGCACCTGCTCGGAGACGATGATGGTCAGGTCACGCAGGTTGCGGATCTCCTTCAGGGTGCGGGCGATGTCCTTGATGATCGACGGCTGGATGCCCTCGGTCGGCTCGTCGAGCAGCAGCACCTTGGGGTTGGTGGCCAGCGCGCGGGCGATGGCCAGCTGTTGCTGCTGGCCGCCGGAGAGGTTGCCGCCCTTGCGGTGGCGCATCTCCTGCAGCACCGGGAACAGCGCATAGAGGTCGTCCGGCACCTTGCCCTTGGCCGACGCCGGCAGGCCGGTCTGGATATTCTCCAGCACGGTCATGCTGGGGAAGATCATCCGCCCCTGCGGCACGTAGGCGATGCCGGCCTCGACGCGCTGGTGGGTCTCCAGCTTGGAGATATCCTGGCCGTCTACGCTGATCTGCCCGCCCCACTGCGGCAGCACGCCCATCAGGCTCTTGAACAGGGTGGTCTTGCCCATGCCGTTGCGGCCCATCACGGCGACGATTTCCTTCTTCGCCACGTCGAGGTTGAGTTCGTGGAGGATCTGGCTCTGGCCGTAGCCGGAGACGAGGTTGTTGATCTGGAACATGCTGGACTCCTTGACCCGGGGCTCAGTGCCCCAGGTACACCTCGATGACCTTGGGATTGCTCTGCACCGCGTCCATGCTGCCCTCGGCCAGCACCTTGCCCTGGTGCAGCACGGTGACCTTGTGCGCGATGCTCTTGACGAACTCCATGTCGTGCTCGATGACCAGCACCGAGCGGCCCTGGCTGATGCGCTTGAGCAGTTCGGCGGTGGCCACCCGCTCGCTGACGCTCATGCCGGCCACCGGCTCGTCGAGCATCAGCAGCTGCGGGTCCTGCATCAGCAGCATGCCGATCTCCAGCCACTGCTTCTGGCCGTGCGAGAGCAGGTCGGCCTGCATGTGCAGATGCTCGCCGAGCATGATCTCGGTGGCCACCTGCTCGACCCGCTCGATCACCGCCTGCGAGCGCTTGAAGAACAGCGCACCGAACACCTTGCGCCCAGCCGGGTAGGACATTTCCAGGTTCTCGAACACCGTCAGGTTCTCGTAGATCGACGGGTTCTGGAACTTGCGCCCGACACCGGCGCGGACGATGTCGAACTCGCGCATCTTGGTCAGTTCGCGGTTCTCGAACTGGATGCTGCCGGCGGTGGCCTTGGTCTTGCCGCAGATCAGGTCGAGCACCGTGGTCTTGCCGGCGCCGTTGGGGCCGATGACCACGCGCACCTCGTTGCGGTCGATGTACAGGTTGAGGTCGTCGACCGCCTTGAAGCCGTCGAAGGACACGGTCAGGCCCTCGATGGCCAGCACCGGTTTGGGCATCTGAAAGCCAGCGGGATTGGGGCTCATGGGGTGGTCTCCAGTTCGGGAGTGGGTGCGGCCTTGGCGACCGGCTTGGCCACCGGTTCAGCCTTCGCCGGGGCCTTGGCCTTCGGCTTGAGGCGCGCCAGCCAGCGCTTGCCGTGGCTGTCCCACAGGCCGGCGAGGCCGTTGGGGAAGTACATGACCACGGCGATGAACAGGCCGCCCATCAGGTACAGCCACAGTTCGGGGAAGCTCTCGGAGGAGTAGGTCTTGCCGAAGTTGACCAGCAGCGCGCCGTACACCGCGCCGAGCAGCGACAGGCGCCCGCCGACGGCGGCGAAGATGACCATCTCGATCGACGGCACGATGCCGACGAAGCTCGGCGACATGAAGCCGACCTGCAGGGTGAACATCGCCCCGCCGATGGCGGCGAAGGCGGCGCCGACGCAGAACACGAATATCTTGAAGCTGGCCACGTCGTAGCCGGAGAAGCGCACGCGTTCCTCCTTGTCGCGCATGGCCAGCAGCAGGCGGCCGAGCTTCGAGGCGATGATGAAGCGCGCCAGCAGGATGCAGCCGAACAGCAGGAAGGCGCTGATGAAGTACAGGATCAGCTTGGCCTCGTCGGTGCGGATGTCCCAGCCCATCAGGGTCTTCAGGTCGGTGATGCCGTTGACCCCGCCGGTGTAGCCCTGCTGGCCGATGATCAGCACGGTAAGGATCAGCGCGATGGCCTGGGTGACGATGGAGAAGTACACGTCACCGACGCGGCGCTTGAACATGGTCAGGCCGATCACCAGGGCCAGCAGCACCGGCACCGCGATCACCGCCAGCACGGTGAAACCGAAGCTGTGGAACGGCTGCCAGAGCATCGGCAGTTCGGTGATCTGGTTCCAGTCCATGAAGTCCGGGATGCCGGGGGTGGACTGGATCTTGGTGCTCTCCGGGTCGGATGCCTCGAGCTTGAGGAACATCGCCATGCAGTAGCCGCCAAGGCCGAAGAAGATGCCCTGGCCGAGACTGAGGATGCCGCCGTAGCCCCAGCACAGCACCAGGCCGACGGCGACGAAGGCGTAGGTCAGGTACTTGCCGACCATGTTCAGGCGGAAGGCGTCGAGCAGCAGCGGGAACACCACCAGGATCAGCACGGCGAGCACCGCCATGCCGATGGCGCCCTGCTTGCCGCCCAGGAGTTTGTCGAGAGTCGGGTTCATGGGCGGTTCCTCATTTACGCACTTTGATCGAGAACAGCCCCTGCGGGCGCATCATCAGAATCAGGATCACCGCCGACAGGGTCAGCACCTTGGCCATCGAGCCGCTCATGAAGAACTCCATGATCGACTGGGCCTGGGCGATCGAGAACGCCGAGGCAATGGTGCCGAACAGGCTGGCCGCGCCACCGAAGACCACCACCAGGAAGGTGTCGACGATGTACAGCGAACCGGCAGTCGGGCCGGTGGAGCCGATGGTGGTGAAGGCCGCGCCAGCCACGCCTGCCACGCCGCAGCCGAGGGCGAAGGTCATGCGGTCGACGCGCTTGGTGTTGATGCCCACCGCGCGGCTCATCACCCGGTTCTGCATGGTGGCGCGCACCTGCAGGCCCCAACGCGAGCGGTAGAGCATGAGGAAGATGGTCGCGGTGAGGAGGATGGTCAGGCCCATGACGAACAGGCCGTTACGCGGGATGTCGATGGCCTCGGTGGGGTTCCACGAACCCATCAGCCACTCCGGCAGGGTGGCGCTGACCTCGCGTGCACCGAAAATCGAGCGGAACGCCTGCTGCATCACCAGGGACAGGCCCCAGGTGGCCAGCAGGGTATCCAGCGGACGCTGGTACAGCTTGCTGATCATCGCCCACTCCACCAGCCAGCCGATGGCGCCGGCGATGAGGAAGGACAGGGCAATGGCGAAGAAGAAGTAATAGGGCCCGAAGGCCGGGGCGTACTGTTCGGTCAGCGAGGACACCACGAAGGTGGTGTAGGCGCCGATGGTGAGGAACTCGCCGTGGGCCATGTTGATCACGCCCATCTGGCCGAAGATGATCGCCAGCCCCAGAGCCATCAGCAGCAGGACGCAGAACACGGACAAGCCGTTGAAGCCCTGCATGGCCGCGATGGCACCAAATTCCGATAGCCATTCCATGTTGATGGTCTCCTGGCGGGAAGAATGCGGGAGCCCCTCCCCCGCGTGGCTGGAGAGGGGTGCGGTTGGGCTTACTGGTAGCCTTTCGGGAAGGGGTTCGGCTCGATCAGGCCGGACTCGTAGACCACCTTGAACTGACCGTCTTTCTGCACCTGGCCGATGCGGGTCTTGCTCCACAGGTGATGGTTGTCGTGGACCTTCACGTAGCTTTCCGGCGCGCTGTTGAGCTCGATGCCCGGCGAGGCGGCGGCGACCTTGTCGACGTCGAAGCTGCCGGCCTTCTCGACGGCGGCCTTCCACAGCCACGGGCCGAGGTAGGCGGCCTGGGTCACGTCACCGATGACCGCGTCCTTGCCGTACTTAGCCTTGAAGGCCTCGACGAAGGCGGCGTTGTTCGGGTTGTCCAGGCTCTGGAAGTACTTCATGGAGGCGTAGAAGCCTTCCATGTTCTCGCCTCCGATGCCGAGCAGTTCGTCCTCGGTGACCGACAGGGTCAGCACGTTCTGCTTGGCGGCGGTGACGCCGGCGGCCTTCATCTGCTTGTAGAAGGCGACGTTGGAGCCACCGACCACGGCGGTGAACACCACGTCAGGCTTCTTCAGCTTGACCTTGTTGATCAGCGAGCCGAACTGGGTGTTGCCCAGCGGGTAGTACTCCTCGCCCACCACCTTGCCGCCGAGCACGTTCTCGATGTGCTTGCGCGCGATCTTCATCGAGGTACGCGGCCAGATGTAGTCGGAGCCGATCAGGTAGAAGGTCTTGGCGCCCTTCTCCTTGGCGATCCAGTCGAGGCCGGCGAGGATCTGCTGGGTCGCTTCCTGGCCGGTGTAGATGACGTTCTTCGACTGCTCCAGGCCCTCGTAGAAGGTCGGGTAGTAGAGCAGGCCGTTTTCCTTCTCGAACACCGGCAGCACGGCCTTGCGCGAGGCCGAGGTCCAGCAGCCGAACACGGCAGCGACCTTGTCACCTACCAGCAGTTTCTTGGCCTTCTCGGCGAAGGTCGGCCAGTCGGAGGCGCCGTCTTCCTGGATCACCTTGATCTGCCGGCCGAGGATGCCGCCGGAGGCGTTGATCTGCTCGATGGCCAGGCGTTCGGCCTGGATCGAACCGGTTTCCGAGATGGCCATGGTGCCGGTGGCCGAGTGCAGCTGGCCGACGGTCACTTCGGTGTCGGTCACGGCCAGGCCGGTGGTGTTGGCGCTATCGGCCATGACGCCCTGGCTGAATACGCTGGCGGCCAGCAGCGAGAGCGCGGCGGCGCCCAGCGCCAGCCGGCGGGGTAGAAGTCGGGTCGGTTGTGCATCCATCGTCGTGCTCCTCGTGCGGTTGGGTCGTTGCCGGCCTGTCTGCGCAGGTCTGCTCCGGGTTCGCCGCAAGAATGCGGGCGCCCTCCCCGCCGGGGTATACGCAGCATGACGTAAGCGCATACGTCATCTGACGTACAGCGCCAGGCACCAGTCTGGTGCACTCTCGGGCCCGAGCAGGAAGCCAGACAGAAGCCTGGGCGCACGCGCACGAGGTCCGCAGTTGGGGGCATGGATGTTGCAAATTCGCAGATCGACCAGCACCACTAGGGTCTGTTGGCGTTTCGATACGAACCGCGTTGCTGAGCAAAATCGCGCCAGGCTAGGCGCGGGACGCAGGCAATGGTCATTCCCTTGCCAAGTCCTGCAACGACGCATGGCGCGATTTGGCACGCAACCCGAAGGGACGGGCCAGTTTTGGCGCGGATCGTCGTTACTCGACGGCTCATTTGGACCACCAAACTTCGCGTCTCGCGCCTAGCTCCGCGCCAAAACTGGCTCCGTCGCGATCGCAGCGAAACGTCAACAGACCCTAGGAGCCATGGCGTGCAACCCACCGGAACCCAGCGCATCGTCAAGATTCGCCGCGACTACAACAGCTGGGTCGCCGACGAGACCATGGAGGACTACGCCCTGCGCTTCACCCCGCGGGCGTTCCGCAAGTGGTCGGAGCTGCGCATCGCCAACACCGCCCTCGGTGCGGTGTCGTTCCTCGCCCTGGAGGCCATCGGCGGCGCCCTGGCGCTGTCCTACGGTTTCACCAACACCCTGTGGGCAATCCTTGCGGTGAGCCTGGTGATCTTCCTCACCGGCCTGCCGATCAGCTACTACGCGGCGCGCTACGGCGTGGACATGGACCTGCTGACCCGCGGAGCCGGCTTCGGCTACATCGGCTCGACCATCACCTCGCTGATCTACGCCAGCTTCACCTTTTTGTTCTTCGCCCTCGAGGCGGCGATCATGGCCCTGGCCCTGGAGCTGTACTTCGACATCCCGCTGGCGCTGGCCTACGTGATCTGTTCGGTGATCATCATTCCCCTGGTGGCCTACGGCATCACCCTGATCAACCGCCTGCAGACCTGGACCCAGCCGGTGTGGCTGGTTCTGTTGTTCCTGCCCTACATCTTCGTCATCGCCAAGAATCCCGAGGCGATCGGCGATTGGACCAGCTTCGCCGGCCGCGAGGGCGAGGCCGGCAACTTCAACCTGCTGCACTTCGGCGCCGCCTGCACCGTGGCCCTGGCCCTGGTCACGCAGATCGGCGAGCAGGTCGACTACCTGCGCTTCCTGCCGGAGAAGACCGCGCAGAACCGCAAGCGCTGGTGGGCCGCGCTGCTCATGGCCGGGCCCGGCTGGATCATCCCCGGCGCGCTGAAGATGCTCGCCGGCGCCTTCCTCGCCTTCCTCGCCCTGCAGCATGAGATTCCCATCGAACGCGCCGCCGAGCCGACGCAGATGTACCTGGTGGCCTTCCATTACGTGTTCGCCTCGCCGCAGTGGGCGCTCGGCGCCATGGTGCTGTTCGTCATCGTCAGCCAGGTGAAGATCAACCTGACCAACGCCTACGCCGGCTCGCTGGCCTGGTCCAACTTCTTCGCCCGCGTCACCCACAGCCATCCGGGGCGCGTGGTGTGGCTGGTGTTCAACGTGGCCATCGCCCTGATGCTGATGGAGCTGGGCGTGTTCGAGGCGATTGAGGAGGTGCTCGGCCTCTACGCCAACATCGCCATCGCCTGGATCGGCGCGCTGGTGGCCGACCTGGTGATCAACAAGCCGCTGGGCCTGTCGCCAAAGCACATCGAGTTCAAGCGCGCGCACCTGTACGACATCAACCCGGTTGGCGTCGGCGCCATGCTGTTCGCCTCGCTGCTCTCGGTGCTGGCCCACTTCGGCCTGTTCGGCGCCCTGGCCCAGGCCGCCTCGCCACTGGTGGCGCTGTTCTCGGCGTTTATCTGCGCGCCGCTGCTGGCCTGGCTCACCGGCGGACGCTTCTACATCGCGCGGCAGAGCGAGGCGGTGCTGATCCACCCGCCAGGCGCTCGCGAGGCACCACGCTGTGGCCTGTGCAACAACGCCTTCGAGAGCGAGGACATGGCCTTCTGCCCGGCCTACAGCACGCCGATCTGCTCGCTGTGCTGCTCGCTGGACGCGCGCTGCGGCGACGCCTGCAAACCCCATGCGCGGCTGAGCCGGCAGGTCGACGCGCTGCTGCACTGGCTGCTGCCCTGGGCCAGCATCCCGCGCCTGCACAGCCGCCTGGCGCAGTACCTGGGCTTCCTCGCCCTACTGGTGCTGATGCTGTTCGGCGCTCTGGCGCTGATCTACAGCCAGGTCTCCCACGGTCTGGTGCCGCACTCACCGGAGGTGCAGCAGACGCTGTACCAGGCCTTCCTCAAGGCCTTCCTCACCCTCTCGCTGTTCGCCGGCATGCTCGCCTGGTGGATCGTCCTGACCCGCGAGAGCCGCCAGGTGGCGCAGCAGGAGTCGGACCGCCAGACCCTGTTGCTGATGCAGGAGATCGAGGCCCACGGCAAGACCGACGAGGCGCTGCAGAAGGCCAAGGTGCTGGCCGAGAGTGCCAACGCGGCGAAGAGCCGCTACGTCACCGGCCTGTCCCACGAACTGCGCACGCCGCTCAACAGCATCCTGGGCTACACGCAGATCCTGCAGCGCGACGCGGCCATGCCCGAGCGCCACCACGACGCCCTGGCCACCATCTACCGCAGCGGCTCGCACCTGCTGTCGCTGATCGACGGCCTGCTCGACGTGGCCAAGATCGAGGCCGGCAAGCTCCACCTGGAGCTATCGGAAATCGCCCTGCCCGAGTTCGTTGGCCAGCTCGAACGCATGTTCGCCCCGCAGGCTGCCGAGAAGGGCCTGGCTTTCCGCCTGGAGACGGCCGGGCGGATTCCCGCAGTGGTGCGCGGCGACGAGAAGCGCGTGCGGCAGATCCTGATCAATCTGCTCGGCAATGCTGTGCGCTTCACCGAGCAGGGCGAGGTGCGCCTGCGCGTCAGCTACCTGCGCGAGACGGCCTGCTTCGAGATCGTCGACACCGGCATCGGCATCGACCCGCAACAGATCGAGCGCATCTTCCAGCCCTTCGAGCGCGGCGACCTGATGCGCCAGGACAACGGCGTCGGCCTGGGCCTGACCATCACCCGCATGCTCACCGCGCTGATGGGCGGCGAGCTGTCGGTGCACAGCGAGCCGGGCAAGGGCACGCGCTTCCAGGTGCGCCTGTTCCTCTCCGAGGTACGCGCGCCGCAGGCGGTGGTGCACGTGGCGCACGACATCATCGGCTACCAGGGGCCGCGCCGCCTGGTGCTGGTGGTCGATGACCACCTGGAACACCGCCGCGTGCTGGCCGGCATGCTCGAACCGCTGGGCTTTCGCGTCGAGCAGGCGGCCAGCGGCCAGGAGGCAATCCGCCAGGCCGCGCTGCTCAGCCCCGACCTGATCCTCATGGACCTGTCGATGCCGCAAATGGACGGCTTCGAGACCAGCCGCCTGATCCGCCGCAACGCCCTGTGCCAGGCACCGATCATCGTCATCTCGGCGAACGCCTTCGCCGACGACCGCGAACGCAGCATCGCCGCCTACTGCAACGACTACCTGGCCAAGCCGGTGCACACCCCGGCGCTGCTCGAACGCATCCAGCAGCAGCTCGACCTGCAGTGGCTGCACCGCGCGGCCGAGCCGGAAGCGCCGCAGCCGCAGGTCGAGACACTGCCCAGCGCCAGCGAACTGGCCGAGCTGCGCGAGCTGGCGGCGCTCGGCTACATGCGCGGCATCCAGGACAAGCTCGACGCCATCGAACGCCAGACCCCGGCCTGCGCGCCTTTCACCAAACGCCTGCGGGCCCTGGCCAAGGGCTTCCGCCTGGATGAACTCAACCGCCAACTCAAGGAGGCCGAACATGAATGCAGCCACGCAGCTTGCTGAGCGCGGCACCGTGCTGATCGTCGACGACACGCCGGACAACCTCGCCCTGCTCTCCGACGCCCTCGACGCCCAGGGCTACATGGTGCTGGTGGCGCTGGACGGCCAAAGCGCGCTGAACCGCATCCAGCGTCGGCGCCCCGACCTGATCCTGCTCGACGCGATGATGCCTGGCCTGGATGGCTTCGAGACCTGCCGACGGATCAAGGCCGAGCCGGACAGCGCCGACATCCCGGTGCTGTTCATGACCGCGCTGACCGACAGCGAGCACGTGGTGGAAGGCTTCGCCGCCGGCGGCAGCGACTACGTGACCAAGCCGATCCACACCGACGAGGTGCTGGCGCGGGTCGCCGCCCACCTGCGCACCGCGCGCACCCTGCAGTCGGCACGCGCCGCCGCGCAGCCGGTGGACCTGACCCTGAGCAACGAGCCAACCTTCGAGACCCTCTCGGCGCGCTTCCAGCTCACCGAGCGCGAGGTGGAAGTGCTGCGCTGGGTGGCCTGCGGCAAGACCAACCGCGACATCGGCGACATCCTCGGCCTGTCGCCACGCACGGTGAACAAGCACCTGGAGCACGTCTATGTGAAGCTCGGCGTGGAGACCCGCACCGCCGCCGCGGCGGTGGCCATCTCCGCCAGCGTGGCGCGTTAGCCCTTGCCACCACTCTTTTGCATCTGCCGCAGCAGCGGAGCGCACTGGCTGGGCTCATCGCCACCGCTGGGCGCTACCAGCGCCAGCAGACCGGCCGCCGGCGCCACCGCCACGCCCAGCGCCACCAGGCCGACACCGCGCAGCGCCAGAGGCGTGGCCTGCACCCCGGCATTCGGCTCTTTGAAAGTGCCGCGCACATAGAGCGGCGAGCGCAGGGAGAAGATGCGCAGGCCCTTGCTCGCCGGGGTCACGTCGAAGTCCAGGCGCTCACTGGCGAAGTTGGCGCTGCCATCGACGCGGATCACCGAGTTCTCGGTATCGACCACGAACAGCCGCGTGCTCATCAGGCCCTGCTTGATGCCGAGGTCGGCGGCCGCGCAGTTGATGGTCACCTCGTCGTCGCCGAACAGCTTGCCGACCAGGTAGTTGCCGACGTTGAGCCCGGCGATCTCCAGCAGGCCACGGCTCACCGCGCCGTCGTTGATCAGCATCTTCAGCTCGCCGTTGGCGGTGCCGAGCAAGGCCGCCACCGAGTTGCCGGTGCCGCTCAGCTTGGCGTCGCCATTCAGCGCGCCGAGGCTGGTCTGCATCGGTGCGAAGGTGGGGAACAGCTGCTTCAACTTCAACTCGCGGGCGCTCAGGCGCACCTGGCCCTGCATCGGCGCGACCGCGCCGTTGAGACGGATCTGCGCATCCAGGCTGCCGCCGGCCACGCCGAAACGCAGCGGCTCCAGGCTGAGCTGGCCGTCGTTGAGCACCACGTGGGTATCCAGATCGTTGATCGGCAACTGATCGGAGTGAACGATGCGCTTGCCGGTGAGGCGCACGTCGGCGTCCATGCTGCGCCAGCGTTCGGTACGGAACTGCTCCACCGGCAGCACCTTGTTCGCCGGCTGGCTGGCGGCAGCGCCGCGCTCCTGCTTCTCGGCATTGGAGTCGGCGCCGATCAGTGGCGCCAGGTCGGCGAACAGCAGCTGGTTGGAAGTTAGCTGGCCGGACAGCTTGGGCCGCGGCTGACGGGTGACGAAGGTGAGGTCGCCATGGATGTCGCTGTCGCCGATGCGGCCGTTGAAGTCCTGGTAACGGAAGCTGGCGCCACCGGCATCGCGCAGGTCCGCCTGCAGGCGGCCATCGGTGGCATAGGGCGGCGTGTCCGGCAGGGTCACCCCGGTCAGCGGGTAGAGCTGACTGAGGCTGGCTCCGGCCAGGCGCAGACGCAGGTCGAGGATGCCCAGGCGCTGCGGATCGGTGAGGCTACCGGCGACGCGAATGCGCGTGGCGCCGATGCGCACATCGGCCTGCAGCGGGAACGGCAGGTTGGCGCTGTGCAGCGCCAACAGACCACCAACCTTGCCGCTGCCGCTCACCGCCTGGCCCTGGAAGCGCCCCTTGGCACGCCAGGCGAAGGCGTAGTCCTGGGCCGCCGTGTGTTCCTCGGCCAGGCGCTGGGCGGCGTTCTCGCCGACGATCTGGGCGAAGGGAATGGGCGCGCCAAGCGGGTCGATCTGTGCCTCGATGCGGGTCTTGGACACCTGATCGTCGAGGCTGACCACGCCCTGGTCGAAACCGATGGTGCCGATATCCAGGGTCCAGGGGCTCGGCTCCGCAGTCTGGTCAGGCTGCTGGCTGCCGAGGTCGAAGGTCCAGTTGGCGCGGCCGTCGGCCAGGCGCTGCAGGTTGGCGAACGGCGCACCGAGTTCGATGCGCGGGATGCTCACGGTCTTCCACAGCAGCGGCAGCGGCGCCAGGCGGAAGCGCACACGGTCGAGGCTGACGAAGGTGTCGCCCTCGGCCCACTCCGGATTGCCCAGCACCAGCTGTTCGGCGGCGAAGTGCGGCCACGGCAGCCAGGCGCGCCAGCCGCCCTCCTCGGGTTCGCGCTGCCACACCACGCTGAGGTTGCCCTCTATGGCGAACGGTCGGTTCAGCGCCGCCGAGACCTTCTCATTGATAGTCGGCCGTAGCAGGTTCCAGTCGAACAACACGAGCAGCAACATCAGTGCCGCCAACGACAGAAGCAGTACCGCGAACGCCCCACTCAACCACTTGCGTACCCGCACCCTCACCTCCGGCGTGCATCTACTCCATGCTGGTTCGACTGACGAAACGCGGGAATGCTCCCCAACTGGCGCACTCGAATGAAATGTCCGATGCTGACTGCCCCGATGCGGACGCCGCCATGCAACTGATCGACACCCACACCCACCTGGACTTTCCCGACTTCGACGCCGACCGCGGCGAGCTGCTAACACGCAGCCGCGCTCTGGGCGTGGAGCGTCTGGTGGTGCTCGGCGTGTACCGCGACAACTGGCAGCGCCTGTGGGACCTGTGCCAGAAGGAAGAGGGTCTGTACGCCGCCTTCGGCCTGCATCCGGTCTATCTCGAGCAGCATCGCCCCGAACACTTGGGCGAACTGCGCGACTGGCTGCAACGCCTGGCCGGCCACCCCAAGCTCTGCGCGGTGGGCGAGTTCGGTCTGGACTACTACGTGGAAAACCTCGACCGCGAGCAGCAGCAAACGCTGTTCGAGGCGCAGTTGAAGCTGGCCGGCGAATGCGAGCTGCCGGTCCTGCTGCATGTGCGCCGCGCCCATGCCGCCACCATCGCCACGCTGAAGCGCCTCAAGCCGGCGCGCGGCGGGGTGATTCACGCCTTCGCCGGCAGCTACGAGGAAGCCCGCGAGTACATCCGCCTGGATTTCAAGCTGGGCCTGGGCGGCGCGCCGACCTGGCCGCAAGCCCTGCGCCTGCGCAAGGTGATCCCGCGCCTACCGCTGGAAGCCATTGTGCTGGAGACCGACGCGCCTGACATGGCGCCAGCCATGTACCCAGGCCTGCGCAACAGCCCTGAGCATCTGCCGGCCATCTGCGCGGCGCTGGCCGAGTTGCGCGGTATTTCGCCCGAGGAGCTGGCCAGCGCCAGCAGCCGCAACGCCGCCGAGCTGTTCGGCTGGCAGCTTTGATCCTGATAGAAACGACGAGGCCCGCCGATTGGCGGGCCTCGTTGCTTGCAGGCTGAGGATCAGACGCGGAAGGCGCTGATCAGCTCCTTCAGACGCGCGACCTGGTCGGACAGTTCGCGGCTGGCCTGCTCGGTCTCGACCGCCCCCTCAGCCGTACGCTCACCGGCCTGGTTGATCTCGACGATGTTCATGTCGATATCATGGGCCACGGCAGTCTGCTGCTCGGCGGCGGCGGCGATCTGCTGGTTCTGGTCGACGATCATGCCGACCGCGCCGAGGATATTCTCCAGCGCCTGCTGCACCTGGGTCGACTGGCTGACAGTGCTCTCCACCATCTGGTGGCTGCCGTTCATGGCGGTCACGGTGGCGCCCACGCCGTTCTGCAGGCGACCGATCATCTGCTCGATCTCCTCGGTGGACTGGTGAGTACGCTTGGCCAGGTTGCGCACCTCGTCGGCGACCACGGCGAAGCCGCGACCCTGCTCGCCGGCACGCGCCGCCTCGATGGCCGCGTTGAGCGCCAGCAGGTTGGTCTGCCCGGCGATGCCCTTGATGACTTCCAGCACCTGACTGATGGCGGCGCTGTCGGCAGCCAGTTGGTTGATGACACTCACCGACTGGTCGATCTCACTGGCCAGACGCTGGATGCGCGCCACCTGGGCCTCCACCAACTCGCGACCACTGACCGTCTCCTGGTTGACGCTCTGCGCACTTCCGACTGCGGCGGCGGCACTGCGTGCCACCTCCAGGGCTGTGGCGGACATCTGGTTCATTGCCGTGGCGACCTGCTCGATCTGACCGCGCTGAGCAGTCACCGCCTGGCTACTGGAACCGGAAACCAACTCCACGCGGTCGGCCTGCCGCTCGACTTCGGTGACGGTCTGACCGACCAACTCGATCAGGTCGCGGATCTTCGCCACGGTACCGTTGAACACCTCGCCCAATTCGCCCAGCTCGTCCTGACTCCTCACATTGACGCTAACGGTCATGTCACCGCCGGCCACCTGGTTGAGGGTCTTGCCGAAGCCTTTCAGGGTTGCACGGGTGGAAACGTAGAAGCCGCCGTAGAGATAGCCGATGGCAATGAAAAGACCGACCAGGGCTACCACCAGCAACACCATCTGGGTGCGCTTCTCGCCCAGACGCTCACTCAGCTCCTGCTCGAGGAAGTCGAGCACGGCGCCGTTCAAAGCGTAGGTCTTGTCGATGGCCGCGCTGGTCTGGTCGAAGAAACCCTGCCAGGGCGTGTCCAGGCTGTCAGCCATGAGCAGTTGCTCTTCGAGCACGGAGCTGATCTCGGTCAGGCTATTGCGGCTGGCCTCGGCGAGCTGGCTCAGATCGCGCTGGGCACGGGCGTTGTCCTCCAGGGCATTCTGGATCTTGAAACCATATTCGGCGTGCAGCTTCTCCAGCTGCAGCAGGAGTTCGTCGAGCTTGGTACTGTCGGAGGAGCCGAGAATACCTTGGCCAAGAGAATAGGAGCCCAGCGCACGACCGGTACTCAGTGCCTTGGTTACCGGCGGAGTGACGGTGGTCATGAGCTCGGCCATCTGCCGTACGGTCAGATCGCTGTCCTGGCTGAGGCCGGACTGGCTGGCAACGAACTTGATGAAGACTTCGGCGTTATCCAGCGCCTTGACCACCAGGCCCGCCTTGCTACGTAACGAGCTCTCGGCCTGAACAGCATCCAGCGCAGTCTTGATGGCATCGCGCTGAACGTTGAATTCCTCGGTCTTCTGCGCGCCCTCGCTGGGGGACTGGATGGCGCCCAGCGTCTCGCTAATGCCAGACTCCAGAGGACCGATCAGCGCCGCCAGCTTGTCCGCCTCACCGGACTGGCCCAGCACAGCATTGATCTCGTAGAGATCGTTGAGACGCTCCAGGTCCTGGCGCATCTTCATGCTCTGCTTGAGCAACGTCAGGCTCTGCAGCTCGGTACGCGTGTCGACGAAGGCGTCGTAGGAGTCGCGCACCAGGAAGTAGTTGGTGACCAGCATGGGCAGGAAGAACAGCACGCTGATCAGGCTGAATTTCATGCCGAAGCTGAGGCGGTTCATCAGCGCGATGGCAGGGTACAACACGCTATTCACTAGACGTCTCCTGTTGCCATTATTGTTGTATGCCAGCCGGGAGCAGGCTGGTCTATTGAACGGCAAGATGTCGGTGTTTCCGGGTAACTAGTGGGAATGGCCATTTGCCAGGCGCAGTCCCCCCACAGCCTGTATACCGGATATCGGCCCCGGCCTTTGTAACTTAAGGTTAAGAATGCGCATACCTTTTCGCTTCGGCATTGATTTGGGTGGGACAAAGACCGAGATCGTTGCGCTCGCGGGCTCCGACGAACGGCTGCGCCGGCGTCTGCCAACGCCCCAGGGTGACTACCAGGCCACTCTGCGGGTCATCGTGCAATTGGTGCAGGATGCCGAACAACAGCTGGGAGGGGCAGGGAGCGTTGGCATCGGTATACCCGGTACGCGCTCGCCCGATCATGGACGAATCAAGAACGCCAACTCCACCTGCCTGATCGACCAGGACCTGCAGGGCGATCTGGAGCGATTGCTAGAACGCCCGGTCCGACTGGCCAACGATGCCGACTGCTTCACCCTGTCGGAAGCCACCGACGGCGCAGGAGCCGGCGCCGCTACCGTGTTTGGGGTGATCCTCGGCACGGGCGTGGGCGGCGGTATCGTCATCCACGGGCGACTACTGAGCGGCCCAAATTCCATCGCGGGCGAATGGGGACACAATGCTCTGCCCTGGCGCACTCCGGCGGACGGACCGACGCGACCCTGCTACTGCGGGCTGGAGGATTGCATCGAAACCTTTCTCAGTGGCCCTGCCTGGGCCGCGCGCAGCAACCTGGGCCTGGACGCGTCACAACTGGCCAGGGCAGCACTGGAGGGGCATCCCGCCGCCAGCTCGGCCGTGCACCGCTACTGCGAGCAGTTGGCGCGAGCACTGGCCTCAGTGATCAACATCATCGACCCGGAAGTCATCGTGCTGGGCGGGGGCCTTTCGAACATGCCGGCGCTGTACCAGGAAGTACCCAACCTGCTGGCTCGCCATGTATTTTCGGACCAGGTCAACACGCGCCTGGTACAAGCCCGGCATGGGGACTCCAGCGGAGTTCGCGGCGCCGCCTGGCTGTGGCCAGGATCGTACTAGAGCAGCAGTATCCACACGGCGAAAGCGGCGTACCAAAGCACGGCGGAGCGAATCAGCAACTGCCACAACTCATCCAGAGACATGACCCCCTGCTCTCCCGCTTGCGGCTCGCCCAACTCGCAGGCGGCCCGGCCAGCGCTGGCGACCAACCGGGCCGCAGGCAGCTCCCAGGCCAACAGATCGTGCAGAACCGCCTGGCTGACAGCGGCAAAATTGCCGACCAAGGCAAAGCTGGCCGCGAGCACTCGCGCCGGCAGCCAGTCCAGTGCATGGCGTAGCTGTGCAGCCCGCTCGGCAACACCAGGCCGCTCCGAGTGCTCGGCCGTCAGCGCGAGAAGTCGATAGGCCAGTGCCGGCAGCGGCCCCAGCAACGCATACCAGAAAATGACGGCGAAGAAGCCCTGATAGGCCTGCCACAGCTCGTAGTCTTGAACTCGCTCAAGCAACTCGGACTCACCATCGGCTGCCACCCCCATATCCCGCTCCGCGACATGCAGAGCCGCCTGATCGTCACCGCGGCGCCAGGCATCTCGAAACGGCCCGAGAGCAGCCAGTACGTCGCCGCGTCCCAGGCTGTAGACCAGGACCAGCAGATGTACCGGAAAGGCCAGCCAGCCGTAGGCCAGAGGCTCGAGAGCCAGCAACACCAGGCCTACCAGCACGACTGGCAGCAACACGACCAGCAACAGGGACCGCCAGGGCGACAGCCCCTCATTGCGAGCCAACCAGCGCAACCAGGGGCCGTCCTGCTGAATACGAGCGCGCCCGGATGAGAGCTTCTCGATCCAGAGCACCAGCAGAAGTACCAGAAAATTCATTCGCCGCTCTCCTTGGATCGCAGGGCTGCGCGAACGCGCTGCCAGTCAAAAAAAGGCCCCGGATCGGTCTTGCGCCCCGGAGCAATATCGCAGTGGCCACAGATACGCTCCACGCTCAAATCGGGGTAGGCGCTCAGTAGCTCCAGAGTCACTTCTACCAGCGCCTGGTACTGAGCCTCGCTGAATGGCAGCTCGTCGGTGCCCTCCAGTTCGATGCCGATCGAGAAGTCGTTGCAATTCTCCCGTCCATCGAAACAGGACACACCCGCATGCCAGGCGCGCTGATTACAGGAGACGAACTGGGTGACGTCACCATCACGCTCGATCAGGAAGTGGGCGGACACGGTAAGCTGCGCGATCCCGGCGAAATAGGGATGCTCATCGACCGGCAAGCGGTTCTGGAAGAACTGCTGCACCTTGCCCGTGCCGAACTGCCCAGGAGGCAGGCTGATATTGTGAATCACCAGCAGGGAAACCTCTCCCAGCGGGCGCTCATTGAAATTCGGCGAGGGGCAGTGACGAACTTCGTCACACCAGCCACTGGCAGGGTCCAGCCGCATCACAGGCTCCTTGAAGACTGGCCCCACTCTAGCAGAAGTGTATGAACGAAAACGCCCGGCTTAGAGCCGGGCGCTTTGTTTACCTGGAGAACCTCAGGCGCCCTTCAGCTTGCGCAGATTGCCAATCACGGACTCCAGCGCTCGGTCGAACAGCAGCGCATCGTCGAGCAGGCGAATGGCTCCGCGGCGAAACTCCACGGCCAGGCCCATGCGGGTCTTCTCCATCACCTTCATGCCAGTGCGGTTGACGAAGATGAACTTGCCCGTGGGTTTGATGATCGCAGCCAGCTTGCCACGCAGCTTGTGCTCCTCGTCCTCGTGAATTTCCACCCAGCTACCGACACGCAGGCCATCGACCTTCTCCAAGGCTTCATCGTCGTCCGGCAGACTGACTTCTGGCTCTTGAACACGGTTCTCTCCAGGTGCCAGCAGGACGATCTCTTCCACCACCTCGACCATCGCCGGAGCATCTGCTTCGGGCTCCGGTTCGAATGGAGGCAGTTCGAGCAGAGGCTCCGCGGTCAGTGCCTCCGAGGCCACATCAGTAACAACTCCGGCCTCGACCTCGGCCTGCGGAGCAGGAGAAACCAGAGGCGCCACGGACTCGCGCTTGAATCTCTGGAAGGCCTGTACATGCACGGCCTCCAGTTGGCTGAAGAATTCACTGGTAACGAATGGATCGATTGCAGCGCTGGCAAGGCCGTCACGCAACGACTTGAGCAGGCTCGGCACCAGCTCGAGCAGACGCAGCCGGTCTTCAGCGGACTCGTGGGGCTCTACACTCCAGATCAAGTCATCCATCACTGCCATGGCCGAATTCCACTCCTGAGATTCGGCGCCATGTTTCAGGCAGGTCAGTTGCAGAACCTTGCTCCACCCTTCCTGCAGAAGACGCACCACTACTTCAGGAAGTGTCTTACCAAACAGCCGCGAGTTAAGTGCCTGCTCAACCTGCTGGCGAGCCAGCTCGGCCTTGGCACGCCCTTCTTCCGCATCGCGCGTGCGCTGTTCGAGCAATTCGCTACGACGCTTCTCATCACCCGTAAATGCCAGGAACTCAGCCAGTACATCGGAGAAGATCGCTGGATCGTCGGTAAAATCATTGAGCAGGCGCTGCACCACCTGCTCGATACGCTGGTATAGCGTGTCGCGCTGCTCATCTCCTTGAGCGCTCCAGCCGAGCGCGGCCGAAGCGATTTCATTGAGCAGCCTCCGAGCCGGATGGCTGCCACGGCTGAAGAAGGCCTTGTCCAGCACCGCGACCTTCAGCATCGGAATCTGTAGACGGCCGATTAGCGCCTTGAGTGAGTCGGGCAGCGTACGGTCATCGAGAATGAAGTCGAACAACATAGCAACCAGGTTGATCACATCCTCATCGACTTCACCGACCACCCTCGCCTTACCGCTACGGGCACTGGCACGAGCCAACAGAGTTTCCAGCTGGTTGCGCAGATCGAAGTCATCCACTACCGAGGCGCCACCAGGGGTAGGCAGGTGCTGCTGGATATGCGAGAGCAGGCGCATCAGATCAGTGCTGGAGATCGGGATCGCATCAGCCGGTATGTCACGACGCGGCAGCAACGAACTGCCCCGGACCTGAGAGAGCAACTCCTGCAGGGCGCCAAATACCTCCTGGACATCCTCGCCGCTGTAGCCACCGTCGACACTCGCAGGAGCAGAGCCTTCGCGGGCGGACCTGGCCGCGGTTGCGGGCTGCCGCCCTGTCTGACGACGTGCCGGTGGAGCAGATTTCAGCTCCGGCAAGACTCCCGCCTCCACCAAGAGCTGGTTGGCGTTGGCATACAACTCGTCGAGTTCGCCCAGAACATGCTTCTCGAAAAGCTTGAGAATGATCAGCTTGACGCGAATCTCAACACCGAGCCCTTCGCAAGCACCGAGAAACTGCTCACACAGCGCCCGCGGCCCTAGAGGATTGGTCTTGTCCTCCAGTTTCTTGCTGATGACGGCGTTCAGGCGAGTAGTCAGATGCCCCAAAGCCAGTGCGTCACGGTGCATGACGCGGGAGACCATGGCGTCCAGCGCCACGTTTTCCTCCAGAGTATCGTTATGAACCAGGCTCAATGAATCGGACGAGAGCGCCTCAAGCGCCGGAGTCCGGCCGATCTCATACTGATTAAGAGTGGCGAAGGTTTCGAAGACACGTTGCAGAAAGCCACGCTCGATCGTCTTGCGCTTAAGACGCAGGTCCCGCATAGCTTCGAAAAACGCATTCTGTTCAGCGTTGCTGGTGGCCCTGTCAGCCATCTCGAACAGCGTGTCGTCCGCATTATCGAACAGCCCTTGCATCGCCTGCTTCAGTTGCTGGGCCGCTTTGTCACGTAAGGAAATGAGGGCCACGGGAAGCCTTCCTGCCGGAGGAGTCTGCGAGTGTTCGGAAACGACCTTGCTCAGGTGCACCACTTTCGCGTCGGTCTTCATTGCACATCTCCCACAGGCTATCCAATCTCGATAAGGCCTGCACACAATCGGCTGAACGCCAGCACGTCAAAAGGGCGGCGTCAAAGTTAATGCTTAATCCAGTATAGGGGCGAGCGCAGCATGACCAAATACCCCTTGTGGAAGACATGACCCAGATCACAGAGCGCGCAAGTGCGGTTACGAACGGTCACGCCGCCGGCTGGACGGACACCTATCGGACAGCCCAACGGCGCTTTCTCTCCACCGTGTTGATCGCCTTCCCTATAATCGCGCCACTAATAAAGGAGGCCATCATGCCCAACCTCACCCTCGCCGAACTTGGCGCCGAAATCGAAGCCAACGTGCGGGGTGCTTTGCGCGAAGACATCGGCAGCGGCGACATCACCGCACAGCTGATCCCGGCAGAGCGCCTGGCCCGAGCCACGGTGATCACTCGAGACACTGCCATCATATGTGGCACGGCCTGGGTAGAGTCGGTTTTTCGTCAACTGGACGCCCGAGTGGCAGTTCACTGGCAGGTGGGCGACGGCGACAGGGTGCTCCCCAATCAACCTCTATTTCATCTCGAAGGTCCGGCACGCGCTTTGCTCAGTGGAGAGCGTAGTGCATTGAACTTCTTGCAGACCCTCTCCGCCGTGGCCACCCGTTGCCAGTACTTTGCAGACCAGGTGGCCGACACCGGAGTAAAACTGCTCGATACGCGCAAGACCCTGCCCGGGCTGCGCCTAGCGCAGAAATACGCCGTCACTTGCGGGGGATGCCACAACCACCGCATCGGTCTCTATGACGCCTTCCTGATCAAAGAGAACCACATTGCAGCCTGCGGTGGAGTTGCTCAAGCCATCAGCGCCGCACGCCAGATAGCCCCAGGCAAACCGGTGGAGATAGAAGTTGAAAGCCTGGCAGAACTGGAGCAAGCGCTCTCGGCCGGCGCAAACATAGTCATGCTCGACGAGCTGAGCCTGGACGACATGCGAACGGCCGTAGCCATCACAGCAGGTCGAGCCAAGCTGGAGGCCTCCGGCGGAGTCAGCGAAGCCACTCTGCGCAACATTGCCGAAACAGGTGTTGACTATATATCCATCGGCAGCCTGACGAAGGACATCAAGGCTGTAGATCTGTCGATGCGACTGAGCCTGTAGTAGCCACCCAGTAAATGAAAAGCCCCGAACATGCGGGGCTTTTCATTTATGGTGCGGAGACAGGAATCGAACCCGCTCGCTCAAGGTCATCTTATTAGGGGAATTCTTAGGTTTAAGTCTTGAGATAGGTACTCATTAAGGCACTCAACCCCTAAGACGATAAAAGGAGATCCATCAGGGGTTGCAGAACCGCTGGTACACCTCTAGAATCTCGCCTCCCACCTACTAAGGCGGGATTTCATATGCACGTTGACCTGAGCTCGGATCAGTGCCTATGATGAAAGCGGCCCCCTCGGATGAGGTGGCAACTGAGAGATCCGTCGGATCAAGTGAATCCGCAACGCATCTTGAGGGCTTTAGCAGCGCCAGTGTGCTATCAGACATTCGTTTTGGTTCTGTTTGTTAGACGACGTGGCTAAAGTTAGGGAACCAGAAGCACTTTAAGCGAATACCCGCCACTCATGTGGCGGGTTATTTATTTTATGGCTTCTGCTTCAAGGAGAGATTCATGACTGAGCTCAGCTTGGTTGAGCAATTCGTCCTACGCCTGCTTACCGACCAATCGCCAGAGCTAGGCGCCCGTCTAAAGCAAAAACTCAATAAGCTTCTTATCAGCGAAGGACATAATCGCTTCGACGAGACCGCCTTCGGCTACAAAAAATTCGGTGAATACCTCACTCGCGCACTGGCTGAGAAGGTGACTGTCGAGCATCCCGCATCATCGGGGGATATCCTGGTCCGCCTTAAAGCCCAATCCCAGTACTCGCAAGCACCGGTTAAGTCACAGCACCGTGCAATCCGCAGCGACGTCTGGCAGGCCTTTACCAGCACGAATCCAGAACGCAAGCACTTCTATGACCCAGCCTCCCAAGAAGTGGTTAGCTATCTTGAAAGCGACCAAGGCGAGCCTGCAGGGCGCATAACCAATTCACTGTTAGAAATCACCCCAATTGGCGGAGATCAACAACAAAATTGGATGCATGCCTTCCTAGAGCAACTTAGGCTCAACGACGATACCAAAACACCGCTAGAGGCAATAGCTGCGCAGACGTACACCAGCGGAGTGAATGCAGCATTTACTCGAGCCCTCGGGGAACACAGCAACTCTTGGAGACATTACCGTACCAATCACATCATTGCTCGTGTGCGCTCCTGGGCCGACTCGCATAGTGTGTCAATGGACAATCTATGCGCACCGCAATCAGTATCAGCTAGCCCGCCGCCACTACAAACAGCGCGCGCCCCGGAAGCCCTCAATCGCCATAAAGCGATCAAGTTGCTTGAGCTCATGGATGACGAGGACATAGCTCGCATCGTTATTCCAACCCTTCTCAGCTCACTGCTACTGAAATCACGCCTCTGAGTGAGATAACAAGTGACTGGCGTCTGTGTTGTAGGCCTCCCTGTAGAGCTTCGCGCGAAGACCGAAGCCGCCATGCGGCAAAACGACGTGCGCCTAACAAGCATTCCAGCAGGACTCGGAAAAAAAGGTACGTTCCAGCTTCAGCCAGATCCATCTCATGCGGTCTTCAAGCTAAACAGCTTTTGGAATAGCTGTGTCGACGGACTGGAAAACGCCTGCGTAATCGTTTTGCCTTACGCGCCGCTACCCGACGACTTGGTCACCGAGCTAGACACCTTTGTCGAACTGGGTGGGCATGTTGAATATCCCCAAGCCGGTACAGATGGATGGCCAGAGCTTCAGAAGCGGCAGAAGCCTGACACCGCCTTCCTTAACACGCTCCACAGAAAGCTCTGCGAAGCATTGCTGGACAATGACTCCACCCTCCCATCTGAATATTTCCGCACGCTCAGCGCAGACTGCGACACCTTCATCATTACCGAGGGCGCCCTAGATCTTTGCGACATGGTTGCGCCGCATAGATACCCCTTCCTCAAGAATGCTGCGGACGCCTTACTTGAGCTGGTAAGCATCGGAACGGAGGGTCGAGTCGATGACTTCTTCCGACAGCGTGGTATCACTCATGCACAAACAGGTGGAATAACCACAACTCTAGAAGTCACGTGCCCCGGGGAGATAATCCGTTGCACGCCCTCAAACGTTCATCTGAAGCAAGGGGACCATACAACCCCGCAGGCAGCTGTTCGCATCTACTATCAAGACTTTCTTTACTGCGGGAGAAATTACATAGCCGTCGTCTACGCAGGCCCACACCCAAGTGCCGACATAAATCGGCGTCACACTCTGATATAGCCCGCGTAGAGAAGCTACAGATTTCCTCGGAGTTAGAGGTCACGGATTCCCAGCCATTTCGCGCGCGCATTTGCGATCACCGAGCTCCCTCTTGGGATCGGGGCTTTGGCCCACCGCAGGGCAAGGTTAGCGCCAAACGAAAAGGCATCGACCAGCCCCCTCAATCCAGGCTGCACGTTGCCTGAGCTTTAACTCAGCTCAGCACCATTCGCCTACCAAGGCCCGGCTGACACCACTCTTTCCACGCAGCCCTCAGGGCTGCCCTCTCCTCAGCATGCTCACAGAAACCCTCAGCAAGCTGAAAGAGGTTTTCCACCTGCTTTTCTCGGTCATCGGGAGACATCGATTGCCGAACCCTCACAGCACTTACGATGCGAAGAATTTCAGACTCCATACTTTGATCCAGCTCCCCCGGAGCGACCGTGAAGGCTGCATGGCCCGTTTGGCTCGCTCCAGCAGGAAGCACTCGAAGAATGACTCGATGTAGCGCCTTATCCCCGGTCACGACTACGGGTTCGCCAACAAACTTGTAGCCGTTCTGTAGCAGCATTGGGATGACGTACCACAATGAGAGATCGCCAGCTCGGTTTCGCAAGTAGGGGATACTGATCCGGTCAGTTTCGTCCTTTTTGCCAGATTGAAACGCTAGGAACGAATCCAGGAAGGAATACGCAGGCTTGCTATCACCCGCAAGCCTCAATGACTGCCGCGCCTTTAGCAGTAGTGCGAGTGCTATAAGCATTATGCTGCCAGAGAACCTGGGAATTTCTTCCAGCACAAGCTCACTCAAGCGCGCGAGCGCCTCCTCGGGTCGGATTTTTTCCCGGGTCAGAGACTTCATGATGGCCACATAGGGGAAAAGCAAGCTAGCTTGAGCTCGCAGCTGGGCTTCGTTCCTCCTGAGGAGCTCAGCCTGCTTTTCGGCAAACCCCTTCCTAAACCGCATTCCCGCCTCGATCAGCGGAGCAGTCATCGAGGCTATTCGAGATGCGGCCTGATCTTGGAACGCAGGATTGGATAGCCATTGCTCCATGAGCGCAGGAAGCGGATTTAGAATTGCTCGCTCTCGCACCTCCCTTGGCAGTTGGGTCACCCAATTCGACTTCGTCAGAGCATTGGTATCCAGAAATAACTCATACGGCCCATCACCTCGCGCAATATTTACGAAAGGCCAAACAAGAGCCACACCACTGGCTGTTGTTAGGTACCGGTCTTGATAGGGATGTGCATATAGCTGATGCCCCATAACATCCTCAATGAAGTGAACAACGCGTCGAGTTCTTAGGGAAATTGAATCGCCCCGGGTTTCGTGGAGGTCGCTTCGCTTAAGTCAGGCCGTCATGGCCTGAGCTGTTTGTTTCAGGTGGAAGTTTGCCTCAGCCTCCGCATGCGGGACATACCCGATTGAGCTCAGCAGGCGTTGATGGTTATACCACTGCACCCAGTTCAAGGTTGAATCGCCCCCTTTGTAGAGGCGTCCGAGCTGCTGCTTTTGGCCGATAGCATTCCTTGAATTCGGTCAAAGGTGGGAACCCCAAGTCCTCAAAACGGTTGTTTTACGGACACGTACAGCTACCTCTCTCGGCGCCCAATAGTCAGCGCTTACGATTGATTTAAACTCGTCTTTAAATCAAAATACGTAAACCTTCCATGCTGACGAGAATTCGGACAATGAAGATTGGGTACGCGCGAGTATCACGGGATGATCAGCAGCTCGATCTTCAGCATGACGCGCTGACCGCTGCCGGTTGCGAGCGGATCTTCAGCGACAAGATGAGTGGTGCCAAAGCATCGCGCCCCGGTCTTGATGAAGCGCTGGCATTTGCCAGGCCGGGCGATGTTTTGGTTGTCTGGCGGCTTGACCGCCTGGGCCGCTCGATGTCCGAGTTGCTGCGCCTCACTGCCAACCTCGAATCCACTGGCGTGGGCCTGGAAAGCCTGAAGGAACAGATCGACACCACCAGCGCTGCCGGCCGCCTGGTTTTCCATGTTTTCGCTGCGATGGCGGAGTTCGAGAGAAACCTGATTCGAGAACGCACATTTGCCGGCCTCGAAGCGGCACGTGCCAGGGGGCGGCAAGGCGGGCGGCCTGGTGTGCCGCCAGAAACGATTGCTGCGATACAAGCCCTGGCAGGTGATCAGAATCGTACGCCCGACGAGATATGCAAGGCACTGAAGATCAGCCGAAGCACCCTCTACAAGTATCGCCAACAGGCCAGCAAAGCGTGATCGAAACCGAACTGGAGGTGCTCTATCTTGGCGCGCTGCTGCTCTTGGTTGACTGCATTTGTTGCCTCATCGCTGCGTTTCGCAGAACCCCTGTGCTTGGGGCAATTGCCGGGGGCGGCACTGCCGGCGCGCTCGCCCTCGTTCTGCTCACCAGGATGATTCCTTTTCCTTTGGCGGCGATCGCCAGCCTCATCATCGGTGGCGTGATTGCCTGGATGAAAGCAACGTCTCTCGTCCCCAGTGATAAGACTGTTCACGGGGGCTTGGGGGGCGACCAAAACACCGAGCTGTGAGCGAATAGCAACGCTTTAGCCTTTCACCGAAAGCTCCGATAGTGAGGGACTCATGCGAAACCGAGAGCGCACCTATAGCGGATGCCCTGTGCTGATGGCGACACAGATTGGGCCCTATCTGGATCAAGGGGCCGTCCCGAGCTTCGCGGAATATCTGGAGGTGCCGCCTGGCAAGGTCGTACGCAAGCGCGGATTCTGGCTGAGGCCTGGTTATCGAGTACATCACACGGCGATGCTGTTCTTGATCAGCACCGATGTGTACGCGATGAACGTCGACGACTTCTACGAGCGGCGGGATCAGATCCATTGCTACTTCAGCCACAAGGCTGGCACAGCCTATATCGGCAGGGTCGAGCATCCGGGTGAGTCTCAGCAGCTACTGCACCCGCTACTGCCCGATTTGCACGAGCCTCTTGATATCCAGCTCAACGAGCTGGCTTACGTAGGACGCGTGATTTCTGCCATCTGAGGTGCTCCATGCTTTTAGGAATCCAGGCGGAGGATTACCGCCAACGCAGGGCGAGGCTGCTAGGCCTACCAGAGCACGCAACTGATGTAGACGTGCATTCGCACATCATCAACGGCATCCCTGTAGCTCACTTGGCAACGCTGCTCAGGAACGGTGACATCAATGCCCATGCGTGTGAGCAAGTCACGCCAGCCCTTGGGCAAAAGCAACGCCCAATAGACAGAATTACGGTTCCGGACGCTTCACCAGATAATCGACTGTCTGCAGATGAGAGCGACCGACTCTTTCGCGTCGTGCATACGACCGTGGTGGCCGAGATCCTTTTTGGCTCTCGTGATAAGGCGCAGCGCTGGCTCTCGAAGCCCCAAGACAGGTTCTCCGGCAACTCGCCAATTCAGATGCTGAAATCTACGGCAGGGGCCTGGCTCGTCGAGGAACTGCTGACACAGCTGGCCGAGGGTTTCGTTTTGTAGTCAGTGCGGCCGGCCGTGGATCGATGGATGACACACCAAGACGCGGATTTCGCTTCACTGCCGACAACACAAACTCTACAGCCGGGATCGACACGTAAACCCGATCTCATTCCTACGCTGAGCGGCCATTTTCAGGTCTCGGTGTATCACCCTATTTGTCTACCCGTAATAGTCTCGCACTGATTTTTGAGCGTGCAGCGTGTGATACAGGGACCGCGTGCAACGTGTGATACACCAACAGCGTTCAGCCTGTGATACAGCGGCATTTATGCCGCCTAAACACGGCAATTCGGCCAGCCTCGAAGACATTTATCGACAGAGCAGCCCTGGTAAGCGAAGAGCCGCGCTCAGGCGCGAGCAAGACAGCTGCTGGCAGCCGAATTGATGGCAATCATTGGCAATGAAAGCCAATCATTGCCAATGATTGCCATCTAATTACTTCCTGAAGATCCACAATTGCGCCATAACCTGCCAATCATTGCCATTAAATGGCAATGATTGGCAGGTTATCTCCGTAACACTATGAAATCCCGCCGTGCATTACCTCATTCTTGAAGCGACTGCTGATCCCCGAGTTCGACGGAGTACCACCTAGCTATCGATGGCGACGCTAAGGGGTGGGCGAGTACAGGCCGCGAGAGACTGATTCACACAGCGCGTGACAGTAGGCTTGCGGACACAGATGTCATGGGTGAGCTGATCTCTAAGAACGAAGAGCCATCCTTCCCTAGCAGAGCGAGTGCGTACGCAATCAATCTCGCGCAGCACCCAGCAAATCCGTTCCCGCATCCTTCTTCAGCAACTCGTAGACAACCGTCAAGAACACATCCCGCGTCGACTCGTCGCTGAGCAGCTTGGTCGCCATGCTGGTGTGGCTGTTCATGGCGGCGGCGATGGCGGAGATGGCTTTCGTGGGCAGGTCGGCCTTCATGGCCTGCTCCATGGTGTTGTTCTGCACCTGGGCCATCACCATGCTGTCGGCGCGTAGCTTCTCGGAAACGTGCACGGCAAACGCCACCTGGTCGGTGTCGGTGATGTCCTTGCCGAAGGCGTTGTTGAGCTTCTCGATCAACTCGGTGAGGTACTTCTTCTCGCGGTCACGGGCATCGCGCAGGCCGTTGTCGGTCATGCCGTAGAGTCCAGGCGTTTCCGCCTGCACACCAACGCCACTGAGGTTGCCGCCCTTCTTGATCTTGTAGTGGCTGAGCTTGAGGTCGCCGAGATCCACCTGCTCCGCCGTAATGCCCTTGAGCCGCTTACGCAGCAGGCGGGCATAGCTGGCGAAGGCCTCCAGGCTCGGGTCGCCTAAATCGATGAGCTGGGCGATGTACTCGTAGCTGCGCACGAACTTGGTCAGGCTCTCGCTGAAGATCATCAGCTCGTCGCGGGCCTTGCAGTACTCCGAGCACTGGACGTCGGCGTACTCCATGTCCTTGTCGTTGCCCTCGTCGTGGGCCTTCTCCCAGGCCTTTTCCCACTGGTCGATGGCGTCGTTGAGCGTCTTCAGCTTTCCGTTGAAGCGGTCGGTGGGTGCCTGGGTCAGCGAGAACAGCTTCTGGTGCGTCACCTTCGGATCGACGATGGCATCGCCGAAGGCCTCCACTTCGGCCTGCTCGTAGATGAACATGCCATCCAGACGCTGCTTGATGTCGTAGACGATGTTCGGATCCTGGATGTCCGCCACCTGGGCATCGCGGTAAAAGGTCTTGAACGACGCGAGAATCTCTTCGGCTTTGTTGGCGAAGTCGATGACGAAGGTCTTGTCCTTGCCGGGGAAGGTGCGGTTCAGGCGCGACAGCGTCTGCACCGCCTCCACGCCGGATATCTTCTTATCCAGGTACATGGCCACCAGCTTGGGCTGGTCGAAGCCAGTCTGGTACTTGTTGGCAACGATCATCACCCGGTAATCCGGGGTGTCGAACACCTTGCGCATATCGCGGCCATGCAGGCCGGGGTTCAGGTTGGTTTCACTGAACTGGTGATCCGCCGGCAGACTAGGTGCTTGCACATCCGTGTTGCGCACCTCACCGGAGAAGGCCACCATCGCCTGCACGTTGTCGTAGCCCTTGCGCTTGCAGTAATCCTCCAGCGCCAGGTGGTACTTCACAGCCGCCGCACGCGAGCTGGTCACCACCATGGCCTTGGCCTGGCCACCGAGCAGGTGCGCCACGTTCTTGCGGAAATGCTCGACGACCAGCTCGACCTTCTGCCCCACATTCACCGGGTTGAGCGAGAGCCACTTGGCCAGCTTGCGCCCGGCGCTCTTCTCATCCACGCGCTTGTCATCAACCATCTCGCTGCCGATTTTGAACGCCACCTCGTAGCTGGTGTAGTTCTTCAGCACATCGAGGATGAAGCCTTCATCGATGGCCTGCTGCATGGTGTAGAGGTGAAACGGTGCCGGCGGGTTGTCTGTGCTGACGGGCTGCGCCGGATTGCGCGGGCGGCCGAACAGGCTCAGCGTCGAATGCTTGGGCGTGGCGGTGAAGGCGAAATAGCTGGCATTTCCGGGACGCGAACGCGAGCTCTGCCATACGGACAGTCGCTCCTCCTTGGAAAGCTTCTCCCACTCCGCCTCGCTCTGCCCGGTTAGCACATAGCGCAGATCGTCCGCTGTGCTGCCCCCGGTAGAGCTGTGCGCCTCGTCGATGATGATGGCGAAGCGGCGGTTACGCAGGCTCTGTTCGCCAAGGATGGCCTTCTGCGCATAAGGGAAGGTCTGCAGGGTACAGACGATGATCGGCACGCCATCCAGCATGGCCTTGGCGAGTTGCTGGCTCTTGGGCAGGCTCGATTGCTGGCGGTCGATGGCGCAGACCACGCCGGCCTGGTGCTCGATCTGCTGGATGGCGTCCTGCAGCTGCTGGTCCAGCACCTGCCGATCGGTCACCACAATCACGCTGTGGAAATACGGCTCGCCATCCGGGCGGCGCACGCGAATCAGCGAATGCGCGGTCCAGGCGATGGTATTGGTCTTACCCGAGCCGGCACTGTGCTGGATCAGGTACGGTTGCCCGGCCCCCTCAACCCGCACCGCGTCGATCATCTTGGTCACGCCTTCCCACTGATGGAAGCGCGGAAAGATCAGGCCTTCCTTGAAATAGGTCTTGCCGTTGACGTCCTGGGCTTCCTTGCGCTCCTGCAGCACGAAGCGGTGGAAGATGTGCAGCCAGTTGTCCTTTTGCAGCACCCGCTCCCAGAAATAGCTCACCGGGTAGTGGCCGTTCTCGCCCGGCGGGTTGCCAGCAGCGCCATCGTTACCCCGGTTGAACGGCAGGAAGAAGGTCGAATCCCCGGCCAGCTTGGTGGTCATGCGGATGTCGCTGTCGCTCATGGCGAAGTGCACCACCGCGCCTCGCTTGAAAGTCAGCAGCGGCTCCAGGCCGCCACTCTTGCGCTCAGGTCGGCGATCCATGCGGTACTGCTGCATAGCAGCCTGCACCGACTGGGTGAAATCGGTCTTCAGCTCCACCGTAGCCACCGGGATGCCGTTGATAAAAAAGGCCAGGTCGATCTCGTCAGCCTTATCCAGCGAGTAGCGCAGCTGCGGCACCACACGCAGGCGGTTGGCCGCATAGCGGGCAATGACAGTGTCGTTGCGCTCGTCCTCAGGCAGTGCTTGGCTCATAGCCAGAGTGCCGCCACCCGCCACGGCAAAGCCATAACGCAGCACATTCACCGTGCCGCCATCGACCTTGTTCTCCAGCTGCTTGGCCAGGCGATCCAGCACCACATCACGAGTTCCGACGCCATTCATGGCAAGGATCTTGGCCATAGCCTGCGGCTGGCTGTCTTCCAGCCAACCCAGCACATCCTCGGGAAATAGCGCCCTTCCCTGGTCATAGTCGGCAGACTTACCCACCCGCCAGCCGGCAGCCTCAAGCTGCTCGACGATATGGCGTTCCAGTTCGCATTCGTGGTGGATGTGGCTCATGGTCATTCCTTTGGACTGCGGGGTATTACCGACCTGGCAAAGCAGCGTAATCGAAGCTGCCGGGCGGCCAGTCAAATACCCATCAAATAAAAAACAGCTCCTGCCAAGACCGCAAACCCGCGAGACAGAAGGCTTACGCTGGAGCAATGCACCTTGCGGCAGGCCTCCGATCAAATACCCGTCAAATAAATCATGAGGCCCAATAGTGCGGAGCTTGTCTAAACCTTGTCTAAACCTTGTCTTGATCGGAGCCGGACAGCACCCATCGCCCCGTTTGCCGACTGCCTTGTTTTTCAATGGTTTGATCACGCTGCGACATGGCATTCAGCAGGTTACGGAACTTGTTCTGCTTCTGCTTCTCGTCTAAGGCATCCGAAAGCTTGTCTAAAACAAGTACTTTCAAGTCATCCGGGCTGGCAGAGCCAAACTTGCGCAGGTAGTCGAGGATCAGATCCTTGTAGTAAGCGTTATCAAAGGCTCTATTGCGGATGTATTCGCCCTTGTTTCCGGTGGCCTGAGCCACTTGCGCAGCCGGGTAGTAGTTGGGCTTGCGCCCCTCGATCAGCCCCTGCTTGCGCAACAGCGCCGCGGCGTCGTCGGTGATCGGCAGCTTCTTCTGCACCCGGTCCAGCAGCATTACCGTGTTCAACGGCAGATCCTGTCGTTCCAGCAGCAGGCGGGTGTAGTTCTCGTCGATCACATGCCCGTAGATCTCCAGCACCACCTTGTCTGGCCCCGACTTGCTGTAGTCGGGCAGCGGGAAATAGCGCTTGCGCTGGGACTGGGTCATGGTGCTGATACCAAAGCCCATGGTATCGATCATGCTCAGGCTGACCATGGCCTGTGCCAACCAGGGGTTACGGTAGCGACTCGGTGTGACCTCACCACTGAAGTAGTCCTCAGGCTTACCCTCGAAAAAGCCACCGGCATTCTCGAACACCAGCCGGTCCACCCGCTCGGTCACCAGGATGCGCGAGCGCAACTGGTAGTCCTGGTGCGCGATGCAGTTATGCAGAGCCTCCAGAATCACCCGAGTGTCGTACTTGCTGACCTCAGTGGCCAGTAGCTGATTCTGCGGGAAGAGCTTGTAGCCGATATTGCGGATGCGGTGCAGCACCTGAGTGGTGCTCAGCAGAAACGGCGGCCCAAAGTGTTCGTAAGCCTGCTCCTCACCCATCAGTTTCCAGGTGATTTGCGCCAGTGCCGGCAGGAAATGGCTGGCCTCTGGCTTGCCCAGCAGCAACAGAGCCGTACGGGTTACACCGCCCTGTATGGTGAGTTTGGCTTTGTCGAGAAAGGTGGCCACATCCCAGCCGGCTATATCCTGGGCGAAAGCCGTATTACGGTGTTTCTCGGCGAATTTCTCGCAGGCAAGAGCAAGCGCGGCAGGGTCCAGATCGTTCAGCGTTGCCCCTTCTACAATCTGCGCAGACCAGTCGCTGGTATCCAGCGGCTCGTGCAGAATGGCCTCCAGGCGTTCCTGGCGCATTTCCACCAAGGAGTCATCCAGGCGCTGCCAGGCTTTGTCATGGGCATACACCGGCATACGCGGCCGGTGCTTGGGGATATGGAACACCCACACCGTCTTGCCGGTGTCGTCCGTGGTAAAGGGCTCGACGCGGAAGGCTTCCGAGTCGAGTGCGCGGCAGCGCTCCAGCAGCCGCTGGCGAACATTATCGACCGTCTGGTTGTTGAAGTCTTGAATGCCCACGATGCGCAGCGTGGCGTCCTCCACACCGATCACCAGATGCCCGCCCTCCATATTGGCGATAGCCGACAGGTAGCTGATTACATCCTTACCTTCGGCGCCCGTAAGGGCATGGCGCAGGTTCTTGAACTCCTTCCACTCGCAGGCGGCATTTTCCTTGGGGAAATGCTCAAGCAGGTACTGTTGCAGTCTGGCTTCATTCACAGGCTTCAGCCCCCGCCGGCAGCTCTGAGATATTCAACTGCTGCTCTTGCCAGGCAGCATAAGTCTGCCCGGTTTCCTCAACCACCCAGGAAGTACGCCCGTTCGCGGCGCGACCACAGACCACGGCCGCTGCCGCGCTGGGACTACTAAAGGCATAGTCGTCGCTGAAAGTCAGGTGCTCACCGCCATCGGCGACCAGAACACCCTCGTCGACCAGTTGTTTGAACAAGCCCTGGTAGCCGCGCTCGGTGCCCACCCACTCGGCGCGAGCCTTGGAGCCTTTGAGTACGAAGAATTCACCGTCGATTTCCTGGCCCTGGGCGCTCAAGCGGTAGCGTGGAACCTCCAGACTGAAGCGCGGGGAGCGGCTGACCGGTGCCGCCGTGCTGGCAGCAGCGGGCGCGGAAGGTTTGGTCAGCTCACGCAGGAAGTCGAAGCCCAGCACCGGCAGCACGGTGCGGATCTGCTCCAGAAAAAAGGCCATATCGGCGCGATCGGATTCGGGCAGGCTGACGTATTCATGCGCGGTACCGTTGACCAGCTCGCAGCGGCCGAGGTTGCCGGCGATGCCGATCAGCAGGCTTTCCAAGTACTTCACATGGGCCTTGGTCAGGTTCTGGTCCTTGCTGGTGACTAGGCAGACGCGCTCCCAGAAGTCCTTGCCGCCAGCCTCTTCAGGGCGGTTATGGGTTTTCAGACGCTTGGCTACGTCGTCCGACTCGCCGATATACACCCTGGAGCGCAGGCTGTTGTCCGGGTCGGGGCCGACCAGAAAGTACACGCCGGTACGCGCGCATTCGGGGCGCTGCACCAGTTCGGCCAACTTGGAGCGCGGGCCGGTCAGCACATGGCCGGTCCAGTTCATGATCTCGGCGGTCAGCAGGCCATTGGGCGTGCCGTCCACCAGAAACAGACGCAGACTGCGACCCTGGCTCATACCGCCTCCCGCAGATCGATCTGGCCGGTGACGGCGGCGGTGATAAGGGCGGAGCGGCGTTCTTTCAGGAGAGCGATGCTGCATTCAGTCTTATCAATCAAATCGTCCAGACGAACGCACTGGGCATGAACCGAAAGAGCGATACGTTTCTGCTCGTCAAGAGGAGGCACTGTTACGGCCAAGTTTCCAATGACCCCCATACCGATGTTCTGCTGTGTTCCGTAGCTCCAGCTCAAGGCAACAGCCTCCTGGAAGCTTCGGGAACGCATGAAATTCAGCACAAAGTAAGGATCAGCGCTTTCTCCGCAGCGAATGACGGCAAGGGGCGACCAGATGTTGAATTCATCGTCAGTCTCCACAATCGCAGTGACACCAGTAGTCGCACCAGACTTGATCATGAAGATATCGCCACGCTTAGGGCAGTATTTCTGCGAATAGCGTTCATGATCATTTTGGGAGATGAAGCCTCGGATCTTCGCGAAATCGACCCTGCCAGAGGAGACAGCCTCGGCCGAAACGAATGGCACCCCCTCATCGAGAAACTCGGGTGTTTCATGAGGCCCGTCTGTAATGGGCGTCGCGACAATATGCTTGATAGCCATTACCCGCCAATGCTCCGGCACCTCCCCCAACCACTCCACGCCGGAGTCTTTCATCTTCACGTTAGGATCGAGCCCCTTGGTGACGGCATGGGTGATCAGCGCCTGGCGCTTTTCACGCAGCAGTTCGATAAAGCGGGTTTTCTTTTCGATCAGCGCATCGATGCGGACGGTTTCGCGGTCGAGGTGGGCAAGCAGCAGATCAACTTCATTTGCAGGCGGTATTGCCACCGGCAGCTCCATGATATTGCTGGAGGAAATGGAGGCCAGATTGGTGCTCTGCTTGGCGCGTCCCATGAAGTAGAACTGAGCAGCTAGTGATCCGGTGAAGGCGTTCAACCAGGCCGATGACACAGCAGTAGGTCTTACAGCAAAAACATGGTTCTGGTGGATGCAGGGCTCGATCTCTCCCTGCCAGACGCTGCCACGCCCCAGCTTGTCGAAGTCGCCTCCCTCGTTCATCAGCACATCGCCGGGCTGCAGGCTGTAGCGCGTCAGGTCTTCCCGAGGAATCTCGATGGTGGCCACGTCATCCAGCGACAAATATCCATCCTGCACGTTGGCGACGCGCAGATAGGGAACCTCGATGGTGTCTTTGCCTTCGTTATCTTTGCCCTTGGCTACGCCAGTTTGCACATTGGCAATGTGCTTGAGGCGCTTGATCTGCCAATGCTCCGGAACCCGCCCCAACCACTCCACTCCGGAGTCCTTGTAGGCCGGATAGGGCTTGTAATGACTCATGCCGTGACCTCGCCCAGCAGTGCGGCGATCTCGGCTTCCACGGCTTTGAGGTCGGCATCGATCTCGACCAGCGGGCGCGGCGGCTGGTAGACGTAGAAGTAGCGGTTGAAGTTGATCTCGTAGCCGACGATGCCGACCAGACCGTCCTTCTCGTCCGTCTTGCCGGTGTCGATCCAGGCATCCGGCACATGGGGCAGCACTTCGCGGGCGAAGTAGTCTTCGATGTTCTGGCTGAGCGGCACATTCTCGAACTCGCGCAGGTCGGAGTCGGCCTGCAGATTACCCTTGTCGTCCAGCACCGACTGGGCGTTGGCGTCGCGCTCGCCAAAGCAGGCCAGCGCGGCTTTCAGTGCGCCCTTGCCGAGCTTTTTGATACCGGCGGCCTTGAGGAAGGCCGGCAGGTTGTCGAACTCGCCCTGCACGGCGGCAAAGGCTTCGACTTGATCGGCGCCCTTGGTGTCCCGGTAAACGGCAAGCTTGTCCGGCGTCACCGAAAAACGCAGGCGTAGCGGACGCTCGACGGTGATGCGGCGGTAGCCGAAGTCGGTGGTGGCGAAGATCTTCGAGTTCGGGCCTTCCTCGAAGGCCTCGTGCAGCTTGGCGATATCGGCAATCTGCTCGTCCGACAGGTACTTGCGCTTGCTACCGAGGCTCTTGCGCATAGGGGCATGCATGCTGGATGCGTCGATCAGCTGCACCTTGCCCTTGCGCAGCGCGTCCTTGTGGTTGGACAGCACCCAGATATAGGTGCCGATGCCGGTGTTGTAGAACAGGTCGGTGGGCAGGGCGATGATCGCTTCCAGCCAGTCGTTCTCCAGAATCCAGCGACGGATCTCCGACTCGCCGGAGCCTGCGCCACCATTGAACAGCGGCGAGCCGGACAGCACGATGCCGATGCGGCTGCCGCCCAGCTCGATGGGTTTGCGCTTGGACAGCAGGTGCATGAGGAATAGCAGCGAACCATCGCCCACGCGCGGCAGGCCGGGGCCGAAGCGGCCGGCGTAGCCTTGCTGGCTGTGCTCGCCCTGCACCTGCTTCTGCACCTTCTCCCACTTCACGCCGAACGGCGGGTTGGCCAGGCAGTAGTCGAACTGCTCATGGGGCAGCTGGTCGTTGGACAGGGTGTTGCCGAGCGTGATGTTGCGGGTCTCGAAGCCCTGGATCAGCTTGTCCGCCACCGAGATGGCGTAGGTCTCGGGGTTCAGTTCCTGGGCGTAAGGCACCAGGCGGGCATTGGGGTTCCACTCGGCCACCTGCTCGATGGCCGATGACAGGAAGCCGCCGGTGCCGGCGGCGCAGTCGTACACGGTGCGCACCACGCCTTCGCCATTGAGCGCCTGATGATCCGGGGCGAACACCAGGGTGGTGGCCAGGCGTACCACGTCACGCGGGGTGAAGAACTCCCCGGCGGTATCGTTGGCGGATTCGGCGAACTTGCGGATCAGGTGCTCGAACACCAGGCCCATCTCGTGGTTGCTGATGGTTTCCGGGTGCAGGTCGATGCTGGCGAACTTCTGCGTCACCAAGTACAGCAGGTTGGCCTTGTCGAGCTGAACCAGCCAATCGGAGAAGGCGAAGTGCTCGAACACCTGGCGGGCGTTGGCGGAGAACTTGGCGATGTAGTCCTCCAGGTTGGCGCGGGTACTGGTGGAGCCCACGCTCGCCAACGAGAACTGCGAGACATTGTAGAAGGTGGCACCTGCGGTGGTTGGCAGGATCAGGTCCATGTCCACGCCACTGGCCTTCATGCTCTCGTACTGGCTGCGCACCTTGTCGCGGGTCGGCTCCAGCACGCACTCCAGTCGGCGCAGCAAGGTGAAGGGCAGAATGATGCGGCCGTAGATGGACTGTTTGAAGTCGCCGCGCAGCACGTCGGCCACGTTCCAGATGAAGTCGGCGAGGTTTTGCTGGTTCACGCTGTATTCCTTCCACTGTGCGGGGAAGGCGGCGCCGCGACACTTCCCTGCGAGCTATGTGTGATCGATGCCGCACCTTAACCGGTTGGATAGCTTCGGGCCAGTAGCCGGGACCGGCTAAGGTGCTGATTTTCCGAGCCAGTGAGCCCGGGAAGAGCCCCACTGTGTGGGGCTTTCATCGCATAGCGCGTCTGGAGAGATCAGAAAAGCGAGCGCACCCAAGTCTGGATGGGGTAGAGGATGATGCCGACCATCAGGCCTATGTACATCAGGTAGCCGAGGGTTACCTGCGGAGCACGCAGCTCGGCGAGCTTCTCGAAGTCGCTGCCCAGGTACATGGCAGCCTGGGTAGAGTTGAACGGCAGAGCCTCAAGCTGTGCCTTGGCGTTGCGTGCAGCAATAAAGCGCAGGGAGACGTACCAGAAAGCTGCTGCCGGGATCACCGTCCAGGCCATGCCAAACAGGATTCCCACCGCAATCACGACAGGGATCATCAACAGAACCTGCGGTCCCGGATTGACCATGCTCGCCATGAACTCGCTCACGAAGGCCGAGAAGCCACTGGTGATGAAGCTCACCACCGCCCCCACATCCCACTCGGCGCCCATCGCCAGCCACAGGTAGGAAAGACCCGCCATTGCCGCCGCCCAGTTGATGACCTGGGCACAGCCATAACCACCAAAGGCACCGCCATTGATCGGCGCTATCGCCGCGAAGTGAGTGCCACGCCCCAGGAGGGCCCGAGGCAGGAAGCAGATCACCAGCAGCAACCCGGCCATCAACAGCATCAGCCCCTCATATCCAGGCAGCGGCACCCACTCTCCGATGGAAAAGGAGTCCTGCTTGACGAAGGTGCGCCCCCGCATCACGTCCCGCGCCATGTCCACGAACGGAATGGCCAGCGCGGCAGCAATGAAGCCGGACTTCGGCACCGACCAGATTTCGGCAAACCAGTTACCGGTCAGGCTGCGGCGGTAGTAGTAGCGATAGGTACGCTTGGGCTGGTACTGGGTACCGGAATTCTTCACTGCCACCCCAAACCAGCCGCGGGCGATAGCCACATAGGAGAGCAGGCGCCCCGTGTTGTTCATCACCACCGAGTGGGTTGCCGAGCTATCCACCCAAGGCAAACGGACGGACTGCCCGGCAGGGCGATTGGCGCATTCCTCGACGAACGCATCCGCCAGCTCATTGCAAGGCCTGTAGCCACGCGGGTAGAAGAAATCGAAGGCTGCTCTCACGGAACTGACGATGAGGCTCCACATCACGTACAGCGGCAGTGAAACGCCATACGACCAAACCGCCCCAAGGAAAGACCTGACTGCCGACATAGCCGCAACTCCTTTGCCATCAATGGATTTGAACGATCGATTCCTACATATCGGCTGTGCTGCCGCTCAGGCTCTTGGCGAGCTCATCGATCAGCATTTCCCGCACAGCCAGCTTGCAGTGTCGCTGCCAATTGGCGCGAGCCAGGTAGCCGGCATCAGCACTCAGCGGGTGCAGCCGCCGCCACTGCCGTTCAAGCCGAGCAGCCTCAATCTGGAGATAGCCCTGCTTCCGCTCGATATACGTCCGCAGCCTCTGGCCTTCTGCCAGTTGACCCATGAGGCGCGGATTAACCTCTTGAAGAATCTCGTGGACTGTCCGCCCCCAGTACGAAAGGCCTTGGAGCTCGGGCAGCAGGGTGGCGTCCATCGGCATGGACAGGTAGATGTCGTGAAACTGCGAATTCAGGGCCACCGTCCGCTCCACTTAGCCAACGCGCCTACAACGGAGACAGCTCTATCGGAAACGGGCCGGCGACCAGTCCCGGAAAGACAATTGAGTCTGCTACGCGCCCATCGCTCAGTACCTCGATGAGCATTGAGGTCCGACCCTTGTAGCTGCACCTACGGAACATGATCGACTCACCTTCATCCAGGATCGGCAACTCGTTAGACACGACGAGCCCTGCATCAAGCGTGAACTCAGCAACAACCATGATGCGCCTCCTGGCTGGCAGATTCCGGCGAGCAGACATGGGGCGACCTGCTGTAGAGGAATCATAGGTGATCCGCTTAACTTAAGCAACTTACGTAAGCGTGTTGTTTTCAACATGCTACCCGCTTGGCCTGAAGCCTGTCTGTCGCGGTGCGATCAACCGAGCTAAGGCCTTCACAGGTTGAAAAGCGCACCTCACTTACGTAAGTTGCTGCTCTTAAATAACAATCAGGGGCAACACGATGGTCAAACCGAATACCCCAACACAGAGCGCAGCAGTCTTTAAGCGCGTCACCTTCTCGCTGACAGACCAAATCAGTGAGGAAATTGATCGCCTCAGTCTGATTCCGCGTGGATTCCGGGCCTCTCGTTCGGACGTTGTCCGTGCCGGTGTAGCTGCCCTGGCAGACATGACGGAAGAGCAGGTCGTGGCTTTGCTGGACAAGGTTCGACGCGAATAAACGCGTGCTTCGAGGCCTTTCATTGCGTCTTGGGCAAGTGAGCCGAAGGAGGAGGATATTATCCACAGGCTCTGTGCGTAGAAGTAAGGTAGATAAAAGGTAGTAGCCAGTTTTTCTCTTTTTTTATTAATAAAATCAAATTGTTATAAGCGCTCTCTGCGATGCTATGCCACTGCTGCGCGACGCTATGCCACCCTGGAGCGACGCTATGCCATCAGAAGCGCGGCGCTATGCCGCTGCGTCAAAACGCTCGGGAGGCAGCCATAGAACCAACTGTGGCTTGCCCCGGCTGCTGTCCTGAATGCAGCCCCTTACGATGATCTTCAGACGCTCCAGCTCGCATACAGCTCGACCAAGGCTGTCACGGAAGTCTCTTAGGCGCCCGCCATATGCCATTTGGGCCCTGAGTCCCTCAAGTGCGTAACGTTGCACTCGGTCAGAGGACGTGGCGATCAGTCGCTGCAGCGTTTTGGCCATGTCCAGCCCGCGGCGGATCTGTAAACGCTTTCCCCAGTCAATCAGGCTGTACTCCCGATTTCCGAACATCAGAATCCAATGCGGGTCGAGCGTGTAGCAGTAGGTCTCGTTGTCATAGCTGAGGCTCTTAAGAATGTTGAATGACTCCATCATCCCAACCGTGTATCGGGTAGACCCATCTGGTTTGAGCGCCTCGAGGAACAACGTGGCCTGGCGTAAACGCTTCATGCTTCGATAAAGCCACTCGTATTGCGAGCTGCCGATGACTCCACGTTTGATCTTCCTGAGCAGTTGTTTGCGATTCAGCAGAACGGGGTCGCCAAGCGGGAACGGCTGGGCGAACGCGATCAACGCCATGATTAAGTCTCCATCCGCCTCATCCAGCTGCTCTCCCCTGTACTCCAGGACGCAATCTCGGCGTGTCACCATCCTGGTCTTCGAGTGTTCTTTCCGCTTATTGCGAGCGATCGGGGCAATCAGGCTCGACCGATTGAGGTGGTTTGGAAAGGCCCCGATGGCAAAACCGGGCAAGAACATGTGGCGGGAAGCAGCTTCTCCTTTCCCGTCATGAGAGCTCTCTTGGCGTGAGCGGGGCGCTACCTGCGCGGATTTGGCAGCGTTCCCAGGCCCGCGACGAATCTTTGCAATGCGCTCCTCATGACGACTCATCAAGGCCTTTGTCCAGCTGACGCAAGAACCTTGTCTGCGATCCAAGCATGGACATGCTCAGCAGGCCAGGCGACCGAATTCGGGCCAAGCCGTACCGGGGGCGGGAACTCGCCACTACGGATGAGTCGGTAGATCTGTGACTTGCTCAAACCAACCTGTGTGCAAACACCGGGGAGGCGTATCAGTGCGGGAGTTAAGGGGGATGCCAGTGCCATTCGAGGTCTCCATGAGTCCTGTTGAGATGGCTCTGGATTGAATGGCACGCGCCGGCAGAAAAAACCGAATTCGGGAAAACAGATGCGATGCTCTATGTCTCACCCTGTTTCGTCGGAAGGTACTTCGCCACCGTATCGGTGTCGGGGAAGTCGCTGATACCCAGTCGATCGGCAATGTATGTAAGGCCTTGAGCGGCTGAGAAAGGCCCCTGGTTCTGGACTCCTTTTGAGCAAAGTGTCGAGTTCAAGATCGTGCGCCGCGCACTCTCTTGGTTGGCGCTCGCAGTAAGCATCGCCATGAGAGCCCCAGTGAGTCGCTGCACAGTGAGTAGCTCTCGTGTGTTCAGGTGCGCTCTTGCTACTGGCTGGGCGTTTTCACCTTGCTTGCTGCCTGATACATCCGAGTGAATGAAGCGAGGTATCTGATCCCAGCCCCAATATTCCTCGATTAGCCTGGTCAACACCGATGGTGAAAAGTAGACAGCTGCATCAGAGGCACGGCACTCCTCGTCCAGATCGTCTTCGATCAAGATAAACGGCTCGCGTTTGCTCTTACTAAGAGCCTGAAGCTCAAAGTACCTGACGATCCGGGCGGTCTGAAATCCCCGGGAGCTGCGTCGAGCGGTTGGGTCGAGCACCTCTGCAGCCCAGCATGTGTTAGCGCTCAGTTGCGGATATTTGGTCTCAAGCCTCCGAAAGATATCTGCTGTCGCAAAGGCTGCCTCCTCATGGCTGCAGCCCAACTCCTGCCTGTAGTAGCCAATGAAATCGCACAGCCGAAGCGGATCACAACGCGTGACAAGTGGCCGGCGCTTAATGGGGGCGGCTTGAGGGCTAGTCATGCAGCTCATCCAGATGGTTGGCATACCATTGCAGCATCTCTCGTCGCCCCTCCAGATATTGAGCATGGTTGTAGGTGCCGCGAATACTGTTCTTGTCCACATGCGCTAACTGGGTTTCGACCCACTCGCTGGGGTACCCCTGTTCGTGCAGGGTGGTTGACATCGTATGGCGAAATCCATGACCAGTAGCGCGCCCGTCGTAGCCGGAACGCTTCAACAGTTGGTTGATGGCAGCCTCGCTCATAGGTTTTGCTGGGTCGTTACGGCCCGGGAATGCCAGCGTGTAGCCGCCAGTGATGCCTTGCAGTTCACGCAACGCGGCGACCGCCTGCCTGGAGAGCGGGACAAGGTGAGCACGGCGCATCTTCATACGCGCAGCGGGGATCAGCCAGAGTTCCCTATCGAGGTCAAACTCAGCCCATGGTGCCCCTCTCAGCTCGGCCGTTCGTACCCCTGTCAGAATTAGCAGACGGGTAGCGATCTTTACGACGTCATGCCCCGGACACGCCTGAATGCTGCGTATCAACTCCGGAACTTCAGCAATGGGCAAGAAGGGGTAGTGTCGGGACGTAGGGGTCTGCAGCGCCCCTCCCACGTCCGCGATTGGGTTGTACTCAGCGCGTCCCGTGGCAATCGCGAAACGGTAAACCTCTTGGCAACGTTGCCGAACCTTGCGCAGCTTCTCCAGGGCTCCGCGCGCCTCGATGCGACGGAAAACCTGTAGCCAGTGCATAGGCTTGATTTCGGTTAGCGGCAAGTTCCCCACCTGGGGAAATATGTCCAGCTCGAAAGCCTCCATAACGTCACCGGCATAACCTGCCGACCAGCGCGACGACTTATGCTGATGCCACTCCAATGCAAGGCTCTTGAATGTATTGGCGCGAGATATTGCCGCCTGGGCGCGCGCAACCTTCCGCTCAAGCCCAGGATGCCGCCCCTGCGCCACTAGCTGGCGAGCGTCAAAAGCAAGCTGCCTTGCCTGTGCGAGCGTCACCTTGTCGAGAGTGCCAAGGGAAATGTGCGACTGCTTGCCATCCAGGCGGAATCGGAAGCGCCAGGATTTGCCACCTGCCGCACGAATCCAGAGGAACAGACCGCCGCCATCTGCAAGGCCATAGTCCTTCTCGCGTGGTGCAGCATTCTTCACCTGCAGAGCCGTCAATGGCATGCTGAGTACCCATAGATTATTGAACAATCCAAAGGTACTCGCGGAGGTACTCAGAAGACAAGTGCTTGGATGAGACCGAATGGCACCGCATGAAACAAAAAGCCCGCACTAGGCGGGCTTCCTGAGAGATTCATGACACTGCTTGGCACTGCATGAATCTGTTTAATGGTGCCGGAGACAGGAGTCGAACCTGCGACCTTCGCATTACGAATGCGCTGCTCTACCAACTGAGCTACACCGGCAATAACCATCAAACTGCAGAAAAGAGAAACCTAAAGCAGGAAGCCTGATTAGCCTTACCCGGATTTCCCATCCGCTAATTCCATGGACGCAAATCCACAACAGAAACCACTTCTGCCCGATCGCTACGCATAAGAACAACCATGGATTGGACACTGGCCTTCAATGGCAACCAAGTATCCGCGTCTGGCCACTCCCGTTTAACCTTCTCAACAGCATCAGAGGAGTTGAAGCTTTCCAGCTCCTTCAGCGACCTCAATCGGGCCTGCACCTTCTCCCGCAGATCCGGCAGGGGCTGATAGTAGTTCGGGCGATGAGGCAGATCGCTTCCACCTCGAGTGGACTCGAGTACCAGCGCATTACGCTCATCGATATCCACAGGGGAAACGGCTGCGACCCACTGAGGCCCAAGCCAAGAGGGACTTCGATAGCGCTCCTCAGCCTGCTGCAACTTGCGGTCATCTATGTCGGGGACGCGTACAAGGTCGAAGCGATCGACATTGAACACCAACCAGGCCGGGCGCCCATCTGCCACGCTCCATAGACCATAGCTCAGTGCAGCAAGCTGCAGGCAGGCGATAACCAGCATGTCGAAGAACAGACTCTTTTTGCCCACCTTATAAACGATAAGGGTAAGCACCGGCCCAAGCGTCACGTCAACCGCCAGCAACAGCATGAAGATACCGGTAACGCCGGTCGCAACCTGCAGAGGAGCGGGATACCACAGACCGAAGACCAGCAACAGAACCAGGCCTGCGACGGCCGCAGACAGGGAGAGATGAATTAGAAAGGCTTTAAATCGAGCAGGCATCGAAACCACCAGAAAAGACAACGCCCGCATGACGCGGGCGTTGTTTCACAATGAGAGCATTGTGTTGAAGCAGTGCTACAGAATCAACCGCGGCACTCGGCCGGTGCCAGGTTGAGCGGCAGAGTAGCGGTAAAGACAGTCGGAGCAACACCACCGACACGACCAGCAGCGTGGCAAGTCCAGATGACCGGACCAGTCGGGCGAGTACCAGCAGCCAGAGCAGCGTTGTTGGCGGTAGGCTTGAGAACAACGACGTTGTTAGGGGCAACTGAAACACGAGGGGAGTATCGAATTTCAATTTCACCCACTACCGAGTCGATAGACAACTGCAGCACGTTGACAGAACCCTGAGTAGCATTACCTACGACCTGAACACATACTCCAGGCGCGTTGCACGGTGTAGCAGCGCCACCAACAGTGGCAATCGCCGGGTAACCGGTGGCCAAGCCACCAGCAATAGCTGGCATCACGTTAGCAGCGTTGTCCGCAACCAGCGATTTGGCCTCACTGGCCAGCAGCAAGCCTTCAGAGACACGGGAGCGAGCGGTGTAATCCTGATATGCCGGCAGAGCAACGGCGGCCAGGATACCGATGATCGCAACCACGATCATCAATTCAATCAGGGTGAAACCCTTTTGCAGTTGAGCTTTCATTCTTTTCTCCTAGAGAGCTATTGGCAGGCCTCAAGACCTGAAATTTAGAAAGCAGAACTCATGCCAACTACTAAAACGCTTACTCTCTTGCCCGACACGACGCCCTTCTGCACTGAGCGACGGCATAACAGGTCCGCAAGTGACAAAAAATGACACGCGACGACGCGCCATTTGGCAGCCACCCCCAAACACGCTATATAAGCCCGCTTATAAGCGGACACCATAGCGAGCTGCCAACTCCATGAACGACATCGTCAACCTGACCGGCCTGGCAAAGCAGCTGGTGCTTGCCGAGCTGCTGGACACTAAGACGGCCCAGCAAGCCAGCCTCCAGGCTCAGCGTAACCAGTTGCCCCTGGTGACATACCTGGTCCAGAACAAACTGGTGAAAAGCAAGGCGCTTGTCGAGCTGGCGTCGGATCAGTTCGGAATCGCTTACATGGACCTCTCCGCACTGGATCTGGAAAACCAGCCCAAAGATCTGATCAGTGAGAAACTGGCCCGCCAACACAGGGTGCTTCCCCTGTGGCGGCGCAATAACAAACTGTTCATCGCCTGCTCTGACCCGACCAACCACCAGGCCGTAACCGATGTTCAGTTCAGTACCGGCCTGAACACCGAGATGATTCTGGTCGAGGACGACAGGCTCGGCGACGCAATCGACAAGTTGTTTGACGACCCCACCGGAGGGCTGGAGGGGATTGATGACTCGGACCTCGATAACACCAGTATCGAAGCAGTTACCGATAATAAAAAAACTGAAGAAACCGGCGATGCAGACGATGCCCCGGTCGTCCGCTTCGTCAACAAGATGCTTCTGGATGCCATCAGAGGAGGCTCCTCGGACCTTCACTTCGAACCTTATGAGCGCGCCTACCGGGTTCGATTCAGGACGGATGGCATCCTGCATGAGGTAGCCAAGCCACCGATTCAGCTTGCACCTCGGATTGCAGCCCGCCTCAAGGTCATGGCTAGCCTGGACATATCGGAGCGACGCAAGCCTCAGGACGGCCGCATCAAGATGCAAATATCGAAGTCCAAAGCCATCGACTTCCGCGTCAACACCCTGCCCACCCTCTGGGGCGAGAAGATCGTGATGCGGATTCTCGACCCCACCAGCGCACAGATGGGCATCGATGCACTGGGCTACGAAGAGGATCAGAAAGAGCTGTACCTGAACGCACTCAGGCAGCCTCAGGGCATGATTCTGGTAACCGGCCCCACCGGATCCGGCAAAACGGTGTCACTCTATACCGGCCTGAATATCCTCAATACCGCGGACGTGAATATCTCGACAGCCGAAGACCCGGTCGAGATAAACCTGGAAGGCATCAACCAGGTCAACGTCAACCCGCGGCAGGGGATGGACTTCTCCCAGGCCCTTCGCGCGTTCCTGCGCCAGGATCCTGACATCATCATGGTGGGAGAGATTCGCGACCTTGAAACTGCAGAGATCGCCATCAAGGCTGCGCAGACCGGCCACATGGTGATGTCTACCCTACACACCAACAGCGCGGCGGAAACACTGACCCGCTTACGCAACATGGGTGTGCCCGCGTTCAATATCGCGACCTCCGTGAACCTGATCATCGCCCAGCGACTAGCACGCAAACTCTGCAATAGCTGCAAGAAGGTGGTGGATGTTCCCAAAGATGTATTGATCCAAGAAGGATTCCCCGAGGATAAGATCGGCACCTTCAAGATTTATGGCCCCGTAGGCTGCGAGAACTGCAAAGGTGGCTACAAAGGCAGGGTCGGCATTTATGAAGTGGTTAAAAACACGCCTGCGCTACAACGCATTATCATGGAAGAAGGCAACTCCATTGAAATCGCCGAGCAGATGGTTCGGGATGGATTCAATGACCTGCGCACTTCCGGCCTGTCCAAGGCCATGCAAGGCGTCACCAGCCTTGAGGAAATCAACCGCGTGACCAAGGACTAATCCACCATGGCGGAAAAAGCTTTGAAGACCAGCCTGTTCAGCTGGGAAGGCACTGACAAGAAAGGCACCAAAGTAAAGGGTGAAATGGGCGGTCAAAGCCCTGCGCTGATCAAAGCTCAGTTGCGCAAGCAGGGCATCAACCCCACCAAGGTGCGTAAAAAATCTGCTTCGATCTTCGGTGCGGGCAAGAAGATCAAGCCCATGGATATAGCACTGTTCACACGACAAATGGCAACGATGATGAAGGCCGGGGTTCCACTACTGAGCTCTTTTGACATCATTGCGGAGGGATTCGACAACCCGAACATGCGCAAGCTGGTAGACGATATCAAGCAGGAAGTAGCGGCCGGCAACAGCTTCGCATCATCGCTACGGAAGAAGCCTCTCTTTTTCGACGATCTCTACTGCAACCTCGTTGACGCAGGCGAACAGGCTGGTGCTTTAGAGACACTCCTAGATCGAGTTGCCACATACAAGGAAAAGACCGAGGCCCTCAAGGCAAAGATCAAGAAAGCGATGACCTATCCTATAGCAGTGGTCTTGGTAGCAATCATAGTATCTGCCATTCTATTGATTAAAGTCGTCCCCCAATTTCAGGAAGTTTTTAGTAGTTTTGGCGCAGAGCTTCCTGCTTTCACCCAGATGGTGATCAATCTCTCCGAGATACTCCAAAGCTGGTGGTTTATCGTTCTTATTGGAATGTTCGCAGCCGCTTTTGCACTTAAAGAATCCTATAAAAGGTCCGAAAAGTTTAGAAACTGGACTGACCGCAGCACGCTCAAGCTTCCCATCGTTGGCGACATTGTTTACAAGTCATCCGTAGCTCGATATGCGCGCACACTATCCACTACATTTGCGGCGGGTGTTCCATTGGTCGAGGCGCTGGACTCGGTAGCAGGAGCGACTGGGAATGTGGTGTTCCGCAATGCCGTCAACAAGATAAAGCAAGACGTTTCAACCGGCATGCAACTGAACTTCTCGATGCGCACCACTGGTGCATTCCCGTCGATGGCTTTGCAGATGACAGCCATTGGCGAGGAGTCGGGGGCACTTGACGATATGCTGGAAAAGGTAGCCACGTTCTATGAGACCGAAGTAGACAATATGGTGGACAACCTGACTGCACTGATGGAGCCGATGATCATGGCGGTACTGGGAGTACTCGTTGGCGGCTTGATCATTGCGATGTACCTGCCAATCTTCCAGCTGGGCAACGTCGTCTAATCATGCAACTGATCAATACTCTGGCCGGCAATTTGCCGGCCTTTGTTTTGCTGGCCACCCTAATCGGCCTACTCATCGGCAGTTTCCTGAATGTGGTGATCTATCGCCTACCGGTCATGATGCAGCGTGATTGGCGTCAACAGGCACGGGAGATTCTCGAGTTGCCCGAAGAGCCCAAGCAGGGCACCTTCAATCTCATCCTGCCTCACTCGTGCTGCCCCAACTGCGGTCACCAGATTCGCCCCTGGGAGAACATCCCGGTAGTGAGCTACCTGTTTCTGCGAGGCAAGTGTTCTGGCTGCAAGTCACCGATCAGCGCACGCTACCCGCTGGTGGAACTGGCTTGCGGCCTGCTATCCGGCTACGTGGCTTATCACTTCGGATTTGGCTGGCAAGCCGCCGGAATATTGGTACTGACCTGGGGCTTGCTGGCGATGAGCATGATCGATTGCGATCATCAGTTGCTGCCAGATTCTCTGGTGCTGCCATTGCTTTGGCTGGGCCTGATCGCCAACCACGACGGCCTGCTCACCAGCCTGGAGGATGCCCTGTGGGGCGCAGCTGCGGGCTACCTGAGCCTTTGGGCGGTGTACTGGGTATTCAAGTTGCTGACAGGAAAGGAAGGCATGGGCTATGGCGACTTCAAGCTGCTGGCCATGCTCGGCGCCTGGGGTGGCTGGCAGATCCTGCCACTGACCATCCTGCTGTCGTCACTGGTTGGCGCCGTACTGGGCGTGATCATGTTGCGCCTGCGCAACCAGGAAACCAGTACCCCTATCCCCTTTGGCCCCTACCTGGCCATTGCCGGCTGGATTGCATTGCTCTGGGGTGATCAAATAACCGGGACCTATCTACAGTTCGCCGGTTTTAAATGATCAAACCCTGGATTCTTGGCCTCACGGGCGGCATCGGTAGTGGCAAGAGCGCTGTCGCCCAGCACTTCATCGACCTCGGCATCCACTTGGTGGATGCCGACCATGCTGCCCGCTGGGTAGTCGAGCCAGGGCGCCCTGCCCTCGCGAAGATTGCCGAGCGCTTCGGCGAACACGTGCTGCAGGCCGATGGCAGCCTGGACCGAGCGACCCTTCGCCAACAAGTATTCCAGGACGAACAGCAGCGCCGCTGGCTGGAAAGCCTGCTGCACCCGCTGATATTCCAGGAGATCAACCAAGCACTGGCGCGAGCCGAGTCGCCCTACGCGGTTCTGGTGTCACCACTGCTGGTGGAGTCCGGCCAGCACAGCATGACCCAGCGAGTGTTGGTCGTAGATGCCCCCGAGCACTTGCAACTGCAACGCAGCATGGCCCGGGATAGCAGCACGGAAGAGCAAATCCGCGCCATCCTCAAGGCGCAGACCAGTCGCGAAGAGCGCCTGCGCCATGCCGATGACGTGTTGACCAACGACCGCGATCTGACTTGGCTGAAAAGCGAGGTCGAACGACTGCATAACTTCTACCTGACCCTGCGCGGAGGCCAACCATGAGCGCCACAGTGGAATGCCCGACCTGCGGAGCCCCGGTCGAATGGGGGCCACAGAGCCCCAACCGCCCCTTCTGCAGCGAGCGCTGCAAATTGATCGATCTAGGCGCGTGGGCGTCCGAGGCGCACGTCATTCCCGGCGACCCGCTGGAGGATTCGCCCTTCTCCGACGACCTGCCACCGCGCGAGCATTGAGCACGCGCCCTTAGGGGCGCATGAAGGCATAGTCGCGCTCTGGGTCCAGATTGTCAGCGAGAAACTCCAGTTCCTGCGCCAAGTCTGCCACCTCACGTTCCAGACGATTCAGCTCCACCGCCTCGCTAAGCAGCGCTCGCAGACTCATCAGCGGGTCGAAGCCCCTTGTCTGCGCCCGCTCCAGGCTGCTTTCGAGCTCTTGCCGCGCCCATAGATGCACACTCATATCCATGCCCTCCGTGTTTTCTCCAGCATGGAGTCTGTAGAGCATGGAGCCTTGACCCAGGTCAGTTGCGCCACCGAGATAAGTCGCGCTTATGGATGTCGATCCGTGTCACTGTCCTTCCAGGGCGCCGACAGGTAGCGCGTGCGATTGAAGGTTTCCAGCCAGTCCGGATAGAACACCACCAGGCCGGTAACCAGCATGCCGTTGATGAAAGCCTCGGGGAACATCACCAGCCACAGATAGCCGATGAAATCCTCCAGCCAGGGGGGCATGACATAGAGGCCATCGTGCCAGAGCAACGCCAGCCCCCCGAGCAGGCAGACCAGGGCGGTCAGCGCCGCAGGGAAGAAGCCGCAGCAGAAGATGTAAACAAACAGGTTGCGCGGCTGACGGCGCTCTACCTGCACTGCAAAGAATTCGGCAATCGCCACCGGAATGGCCACCAGCAACAGGCCATTGACGCCAAGCGCTGCCAGATCCAGACGACCGAACGCGAGCAGACCAAGCTGGGCAGCAAAACCACCGAGCAGCGCCAGTGGCCAGTCAAGCAACAGGGTCACCGCCGTCATGCCGATGAAATGGAAGGACAGGCCCGAGGCAAAATCGCGCCGCACCAACCACAGCAGGAACAACGCCAGCACCGTGCCGAACAGCAGGTGCTGGCGGCGCTGATCACTGAACAGCTCGACCCATGGCATACGCCACACTGCCCAGAGCAGGACGGAGGCATAAAGAATCCAGCCCAGCCAATGACTAAGAGGCTGCAGCAGATCAGCGGCGATCAACGTGCCAGCCCCTCCAATGCCAGGCGCAACTCATCTGCATTGGCAAAGCGGCGCTGCCCCTGCAACCGACCGGCATCCAGCTGCAACCAGAGCAACTGGGCCTTGGCGCCCGGATAACGTGATGCAACACGCCCCGTGCGATCGAGCATGACCCGATAGCCGTAGTCACGCATTGCAGGAATGGCGAACAAGCTGGCGATTGGCGCCGGCATGCCACTGATGTCAGCAAGGAAGACCACTCGGTGTGCCTCCAAGTAACCTGGCTCAAGCTCGCTCAGCGCCACCTGCAATAGATCGGCAGCCTCCATCCCGCGCGCCACCAGCAGGACCTGAAGATTGCCATCGAGGGTGTAGGCATTGTCGTGCTGGTCCAGCAGGGTCCAGGGTGCCAGATGCTCGCCGTTCTCGAGCGCCAGGGCCGTGCCCAGCCAACCGCACAACAAGGGCACCAGCCACCAGCGCCATTGCCTCATGTTCATTCGCTCCTCGTGGAAAACACTTCGATATCCTCGCGCTCGCTCCAGCCCGGACGATTGCGCCAGAAGGCAAGCGCCTCAGGCGCGGCACCGAGCACAAAGACATGGGATTTGCCCACACCAAGTGCTTGCAGGCGCTGCAACGCCTCATCCAGCAAAGCGCTGGCCAGGCCCCGGCCGCGCCAGGGCAAATCCACCGCCAGATGCTGCAAGTAACCGCGGCGCCCATCGTGACCAACCAGCAGGCTGGCGACAACGGCACCCTTGCTCTCGACCAACAGGCTCAATTCGGGGTTCCGCGCCAGATAGCGGCAGAACGGCTCGTACTCGTCATCGGTACGCAGCTGAATACCCGGTGTACGTCGCCACAGATCGAGCAGCGCCGCGTGATCGGCAGGAGTGATGGCACGTATCTGCATGGAGCCCTCATGTCTGACAGGCGCAGTCTACACCGGCCAGTCCGCGAGGGCTTTTACGCTATGCTGCGCCCATGGACGACTCCGACTATCTGCGCCTGCTCACTCGCCAGGCGGAACAGGCCAATGACTTCCTGTCCAATGCACGCAAGTGGGAACGCGAGCGCTGGGTCTGTCAGCGCTTGCTGACGGCGCTCAACCTGCGCCATCGCCTGGAAGAGTTCAGCACCGGCAACGAGCCGCCAGACGTTCTGTTTCACGATGCCAGCTTCGAGGTGTTCTTCGTCCTCGACAAGGGACGCCGCCTCAACGACGAGTGGAAAGAAGAACTGCAACGCAGGCGCAGCGCGCTCTCGCTCAGTCAACTGCTACGTCGCGAGCCTCGTCCCAGACGCATTCCAGCCTCGGAACTTCAGGCACGCCTAGGACCAACACTGCGCAAGAAGGCGCACAACTACCTCGAACGCGGCCTCGATCTGGGCGAACTGGACCTACTCGCCTACATCAGCCTCAAGCGTGAGATGCTAGACCTCAACAGCTCCTTTCCACCCCCGAGTGAATACCTGCGTCAGGGCTGGCGCTCGCTATCACTGGTTGGCCCCAACTACGCACGGGTGCTGTTCGCCCATCGCGACGCGCCGGAATTCCTGCGTCGCAACCTGGGTCGCACCGTGCTGTTCGACGTCGGTATCAGCCTGTGAGCCCCCTGCAGGAACTGCTCGCCAGTGTTCCGCAATGCGGCCAGGTTCGCTGGCTGGGGGTGCGCCCACAATCACGCGGCGCCATGCTGGAGCCGGAGGCCGTAGAAGCCAGGCGCGAGGCTGGCCTGACCGGCGATCACGCCCGCTCCGGCCCGCGCAACCTGCGCCAGGTCACGCTGATCCAATGGGAACACCTATCCGTGGTCAGCTCGCTGACCGGGCGCGACATCACGCCTGCGGACCTGCGCCGCAATATCGCCATCAGCGGCATCAATCTGTTCAGCCTCAAAGCTCGGCGTTTCCGCATTGGTCAGGCCATCCTGGAGACCACTGGATGGTGCCAGCCGTGTGCCCGCCTGGAGGAACGCCTCGGCCCTGGCATATTCCAGGCCATACGCGGCCACGGTGGTATCACTGCCCGAGTAATCGAAGGAGGCATCATCCGCCTGGGCGATGACGTTCGCGTTGAGCCCTTATGATCCACACGTCTAGAATGCAGGCATTCTTCGAGAGGACCGCCCATGGCTAGCCGCCTCAACCCGGAAGACCAGCAACGCGTCGAGCAGTATCTCAGCGCTCCGCAACACCAGGTGGAGCGCAAGCCGTTCCGCCCCTGGCTCCTCCTGCTAATGGTCGTCGCCGTGACGATCGGACTCGGCTTGCTCTCCCGCCTACTCGCCGGACTGGTGCTATGAGCTGCCTCGCGCTCGCCCAGCCGGGCCTACCGATTTCCTTAAGCCTTGTGAGATATCCCCATGAACCATCGCATCGTGATCGTCGGCGGCGGCGCCGGCGGCCTGGAGCTTGCTACCCGCCTGGGTAGAACCCTGGGCAAACGCAAACAGGCCAGCATCGTTCTGGTCGACGCCACCCTCACCCATATCTGGAAACCGCTGCTGCACGAAGTCGCCGCCGGCTCGCTGAACTCCTCCGAGGACGAGCTGAACTATGTGGCCCAGGGCAAATGGAACCACTTCGAGTTCCAGCTCGGACGCATGAGTGGCCTGGACCGTGCTCGCAAGACGATCCGCCTGGCAGCCACCCTGGACGAGGACGGCGGCGAGCTGCTGCCCGAGCGCGAGCTGGCATACGACAGCCTGGTGATTGCCGTCGGCAGCACCACCAACGACTTCGGCACGCCCGGTGCGGCCGAGCACTGCATCTTCCTCGACACCCGCGAGCAGGCCGAACGCTTCCACCGGCAGATGCTCAGCCACTACCTACGCGCCCATGCCGGCAAGAGCGACGATAGCCGTATCAGCGTAGCCATCGTCGGAGCCGGAGCCACTGGTGTGGAGCTGGCCGCCGAACTGCACCATGCCGCTCACGAGCTGGCCGCCTACGGCCTGGATCGCATCCAGCCGCAGAACATGCGCATCACCCTGATCGAGGCCGGCCCGCGTGTATTGCCAGCGCTACCGGAGCGCATCAGCGGCCCCGTGCACAAGACCCTGGAAAAACTCGGCGTCACCGTACTCACCAACACCTCGGTGAGCACGGTCAATAGCGAAGCGCTGCTCACCGCCCAAGGCATGGAGATACCTGCCAGCCTCAAGGTCTGGGCCGCCGGCATCCGCGCCCCCGACTTCCTGAAAACGCTGGACGGCCTGGAAAGCAATCGCATCAACCAGCTTCTGGTGCGACCTACCCTGCAGACCACGCTGGACGACAGCATCTTCGCCTTCGGCGACTGCGCCGCCTGCCCATTGGGCGACGGCAGCGAACGCACCGTGCCGCCGCGCGCCCAGGCCGCGCACCAGCAAGCATCACTGCTGGCCAAGTCGCTCAAACTGCAGATGAGCAGCCAGGCGCTGCCGGAATTTCACTACCGCGATTACGGCTCGCTGATCTCGCTGTCACGCTTCTCGGCGGTGGGCAACCTGATGGGGAATCTGATGGGCAGCGTGAAACTGGAAGGCTGGTTGGCGCGGATGTTCTACATCTCGCTGTACCGCATGCACCAGATGGCCTTGTACGGCGTACTGCGCACCGCCCTGCTGATGCTGGGCGACCGCATCGGTCGCAGCACCGAACCACGCCTCAAGCTGCACTGATAGCTAGCGACACTGCGCATGGGTCGAATCCATGCGCAGCCAATCAAGCGACCAAGGCAAAACACACAGACAATAAAAAGCCCGCACTAGGCGGGCTCTTTATCTATGGTGGGTCGTGTAGGATTCGAACCTACGACCAATTGGTTAAAAGCCAACTGCTCTACCAACTGAGCTAACGACCCAAAAATGGTCGGGGTAGGGGGATTCGAACTCCCGACATCTTGCTCCCAAAGCAAGCGCGCTACCGGACTGCGCTATACCCCGACAGGAAGTTGGCTCCGCGACCTGGACTCGAACCAGGGACCCAATGATTAACAGTCATTTGCTCTACCGACTGAGCTATCGCGGAACTACGGTCTTCCACCTCTTCTACTGGTCCGGCCAGGCCGATTCCCGCATCAGAGGCGCGCCATTTTACGGACGGAAGCGCTCATGTCAACCCTGGCGACAACTTATTTCATCCCAGCTACTCTATCCGCAGCATCGCCCGAATACAGCGAGTTGCTAGTCTCGCACAGGACACCGCATGAGCCCGCAGGATCCGCCTCCTCCTTCCCATACACCTGGCATCGCCCGGCGCGCCATACAGCCGCACTTCAACGAGTTAGTGCAGGACTGCCGCAAGCTGGTGATGAGCAATCTGGCCGAACATCTTTCAGAGCTTTTCGTAAGGGCCGACGAAACCCTCTTCGAAGGCGCAGAGAAGGCGGAAAACAACAAGGTTCAGAGCCTGTTTTTCGAGGCCATGCATGACCTGCGCAAGCTACGCCCCCAGATAGAACGCAGCTATCACCAACGCATTGCCCTGAACTTCACAACGTTCATGGAGGGCAAGATCCAGTCATCTGCTGCGCCTGCCGAAACCGACGCACAGAGCCTGGCCCTGATCCAGAACGAAGAGTATGAGGAAAGCCTTCAGGTGACCAACATGGTCAGCAAGGTCAAGGCACGCAACGCCAGCACGCTCTTCGCCCTCGATCAACGCCTGGCCCTGCTCAATAACGGCCAAAAGCTTGGCGAAGATAGCAACCCATTCGGACCCCAGGCGTTGGCCGATGCATTTCGCGACGCACTGGCAGCGCACCCCCTGTCGTTGCGAATCAAAGTGATCCTCTACGTACTGTTCGAAAGCCACGTGATGCAGGGCTTGGACACGGTGTACGAGTTGCTCAATCAGCGCCTGATCAACGCTGGCATCCTTCCAAACCTCAAGTACAGCGCCCTGCGATCACCGGCTTCCGCCACTCCACCCGACAGGCCCTCGGCCAAGACCGATACAGGCCGGGAAACTCCCAAGGCTCTGTACACCCCACAAGAGCAGGAGTACTCCCGCGACCTCAATGCGCCTCCACCGCAGGATGCGGGCCAGCTGTTCGGCGGGCTGACCGCCCTGCTGGGAGAGCGCCGCCAGCTGGATCCCGATAGCCCCCTGCCTGGCGGAACTCGCAGCATCTCCAGCTTCGCGCCACGCGCAGCGACCAGCACCTACAGTGCCAGCGAGCTTCTGGCAGCCCTAAACCGACTTCAACAGCAGTCGGCCAACACACTGGCCCAGCGGCTGCAGCAACCTCAGCCCGTTGAGGACATCAAGGTCCACCTCCAGCAGCAGTTGGAGACCTACAGCTCGCTACCAGGCCAGCAAAAACTGGCGGATAACGAAGCTGACGTGATCGACCTGGTCGGCATGCTGTTCGACTTCATCTTGGATGATGAGAACCTTCCCCATGCTTGCAAAACGGCCCTCTCTCATCTGCACACGCCTTATCTGAAAGTAGCACTGCAGGACAAGGCAATGTTCACCCAGCATCACCATCCGGCTCGCCGCCTTCTCAACACCATGGCCCAGGCCGGGGTGCTCTACGGCGGGGACGGTGATGAAAGGGGCATCGTGGCCAAGATCTACTGGGTCGTAGAAGCAGTGGTTCGCGACTATGCCAGCGACCTGAAGCTATTCGACCGATTGCTTGTCGAGTTTAGCGAGTTCACTGCAACCCTCAAGCAGAAGGTCGAACTAAGGGAGCGGCGCGCAGTAGAGGCGGCAAAAGGCCGTGATCGCCTGCTCGGAGCAAGGCAACAGGCTGTAACGGTTATTCAAGGAGCCCTGAGCGGTCGCAACCTGCCCGGCGTCATCCACAACTTCCTCGAGCTGACCTGGGCCGATGTTCTGGTATTTACCCTCATCAGACATGGAGAGCGTAGTACTGAATGGGAACGCGCCAGCCAAGTTGCCGAAACGCTGGCTTGGAGCGGCATCCCTCTCGATGAAGAGGGCAGAAACCGCCTCCAGGGCATGCGAGTCAACTTGCTCGACGAATTGCGCAGCGGACTGGAGCGACTCGGTGGCTACCATGAAGACGGCATTCGACGCCTGCTGCAGGACATAGTCGCCTGCCAGCATGCGATTCAGGCCCAGCAGCCGCAACTGGCGGCACAGCTCAAAACACAACTACCGGAAAGCACACTGGGCGCGATGCTCGGTGAAGATGCTGCCTTGGTCGAGCCAATCAAGCGCGACGAACCTCTCTCACCTCGCGCCCAGTCCTTGATGAAGGAACTGCAGCGACTGGAGTTCGGCACCTGGTTTGAGTTCGTACAGGGGCAGGATACGCTCACGCTCAAGCTGTCATGGTTCAGCCCGACCACTCACAACTACATGTTTGTCGATCACACTGGCCAACGAGTGGCTGTCAAACCCATACGCCTGCTAGCAAGCGAAATGGAGAAGGGTCTCGCTCGCATCATCACGCCGGAGCGCAGCAACCCACTGGTGGACCGCGCCCTTGGAGCCATCTACCGGGTGCTGCAACGTATCACCGGACGCGCCGCCCCAGCCGGACAAGGAGCCTGAATGGACGATCGCCGCCAACATAGCCGACATACTACGGAACTGAATATAGAGGCAATGGACCTGCACAGCGGTCATCGTCTCGGCAGGGTCGTCGATTTGTCGGAAGATGGCTTCATGCTGATCAGCGACACGCCACCGCAGGCTGATTCGGTCTGGGAATGTCGCCTGGTTCTCGACCAGCCCCTGAACGACCTTCATGAGGTTCGCCTAGGAGCGGATTGCCTCTGGAGTCGCCCCGGCGAACCTGGCCACAATGGCTGGTGCGGCTTTCAGATCATCGATCTGGCAGAGGATCAAGCCGCGTCACTGCGGCTTCTCTTGCAACACCTACAGGCCTGAGAACAAGGACCTACCGCATCAATGAAAAAGGCCGCTCAAAGCGGCCTTTTTTGCTACAGAGGGATCAGGCAAACGGGTGGCGCAACACGATGGTCTCGTTGCGGTCCGGGCCGGTGGAGATGATGTCGATCGGCGCACCAACCAGCTCTTCCACGCGCTTGATGTAGGCACGAGCGGCCGCCGGCAGCTCTTCCAGGCTCTTGGCGCCGACGGTGGAGTCGGTCCAGCCCGGCATGTCCTCGTACACCGGCTGCAGGCCGATGTAGCTGTCGGCATCGGTCGGTGCGTCGGTCAGCAGGTTGCCAGCGGCATCCTTGTAACCGGTGCAGATGCGGATGGTTTCCAGGCCGTCGAGTACGTCCAGCTTGGTCAGGCACAGGCCGGAGATACTATTGATCTCGATGGCGCGACGCAGGATCACGGCGTCGAACCAGCCGCAACGACGGGCACGACCGGTGGTGGAGCCGAACTCGTGGCCCTTCTTGGCCAGGTAGGCGCCGGTCTCGTCGAACAGTTCGGTGGGGAACGGACCGGAGCCGACACGGGTGGTGTAAGCCTTGGTGATACCGAGGATGTAATCCAGGTACAGCGGGCCGAAACCAGATCCGGTGGCGGTGCCGCCAGCGGTGGTGTTGGAGCTGGTGACGTACGGGTAGGTGCCGTGGTCGATGTCCAGCAGCGAGCCCTGAGCACCTTCGAACATGATGTCCTTGCCGGCGCGGCGCAGCTCGTGCAGGTCGGCTGTGACGTCGGTCATCATCGGGCGCAGTAGCTCGGCGAACGCCATGCACTCGTCCAGGGTGGCCTGGAAGTCGATGGCCGGCTCTTTGTAGTAATTGACCAGCACGAAGTTGTGGTAGTCCAGCAGCTCGCCCAGCTTGGAAGCGAAGCGCTCGCGGTGGAACAGGTCGCCGATGCGCAGGCCGCGGCGGGCCACCTTGTCTTCGTAGGCCGGTCCGATACCGCGACCGGTGGTACCGATCTTGGCGTCGCCACGAGCCTTCTCGCGGGCCTGGTCGAGGGCCACGTGGTAGGACAGGATCAGCGGGCAGGACGGGCTGATGCGCAGGCGCTCGCGCACCGGTACGCCCTTCTCTTCCAGCTTGGTGATCTCGCGCATCAGGGCGTCGGGGGCAACCACCACGCCATTGCCGATCAGGCACTGCACGCCTTCGCGCAGGATGCCGGACGGGATCAGGTGCAGCACGGTCTTCTCACCGTCGATGACCAGCGTGTGGCCGGCGTTATGACCGCCCTGGTAGCGCACTACCGCGGCGGCCTGCTCGGTCAGCAGATCGACGATCTTGCCCTTGCCCTCATCACCCCACTGGGTGCCCAGGACCACGACATTCTTACCCATAACACTTGTCCTCTTTGGAAGCTCGATGCCGGCCATAGCCGGCGGAAAACCATCAGGACGCCAACGGCGCCAACTGCCAACGCCCATCGCACAGCTGCAGCTGGCGGTCGCAGCCCGCCTCGCTCGCCGCGCTCACATCCTGCCCGGGCAATGCCTGGACCACGCGCACGCCCTCGCTGCGCAGGCGCTGTACGGCCTGCCACAGATACAGATCGTGATGATCCGGCGCCCAGACGCCCGCGGCCGGAGCCTCGACCTGCATATCACCGAGGGTGACCAGGGTCTTCAGGTCGGTGGAGAAACCGGTAGCCGGGCGCGCCCGGCCGAAATTGCCGCCGACATCGTCATAGCGACCGCCCTGGGCGATGGACTGGCCGACGCCCGGCACAAAGGCAGCGAACACCACACCAGTGTGGTAGTGGTAGCCACGCAGCTCGCCAAGGTCGAAATACAGCGGCAGCTCGGGGTAGCGCAGCTCCAGCTGGTCGGCGATGGCCACCAGTTGGTCCAGTGCGGCATGCACCTCGGCCGGCGCCTCGACCAGGCACGCCTGAGCCAGGTCCAGCACTTCGCGACCGCCACACAGCTCGACCAGCGCGCGCAGCATGCTGGCCAGGTGCGGTTGCAGGGACTCAGTGAGCGCATCGACTTCATCGACGGCCTTGCGCTGTAGGGCGTCGAACAGCTGCTGCTCGGCCTCGCCGGATAGGCCGGCGGCGCGGGCCAGGCCGCGATAGATGCCGACATGACCGAGGTCCATGTGCACATCCGGCACGCGTGCCAGGGCCAGGGTGTCGAGCATCAGACTGATGACTTCCACGTCGCTGGCCGGGCTGGCGTCGCCGTATAGCTCGGCACCGAGCTGGATCGGGCTGCGCGAGGTAGCCAAGGCACGCGGCTTGGCATGCAGCACGCTACCGGCGTAGCACAGACGGCTCGGACCCTCGCGACGCAGGGTGTGCGCATCCATCCGCGCCACCTGCGGGGTGATGTCGGCACGGAAACCCATCTGCCGACCCGACAGCGGATCGGTCACCTTGAAGGTGCGCAAATCCAGGTCCTGACCGGCACCGATGAGCAGGGATTCCAAATATTCGATATGCGGGGTTACGACGAACTCGTAGCCCCAACGCTGGAACAGATCCAGGACCTGGCGGCGTGCCGCCTCGATCAGTGCCGCTTCCGGCGGAAGTACTTCTTCGATGCCATCTGGCAGCAGCCAGCGGTCTACCGTTGCCATTTCGCCATTCCCCTCTCGGTACGGGCGGCAGCCTTCAGTGAAGCAGATACAGGAGGGTGGTCCCCAGCAGCATGCTGGCCAGCCCCATGAGACGCAACTGCCTATCGGGCAGTTGTGCCAGTTGCGTGATCGCTCCGCGCCAACGCCGCGGATAGAGGAAGGGCAGGATGCCTTCCAGCACCAACATCAGACAAAACGCGATGCCCAGTTCCTGCCACATGATTCCCGCAGACGCAAAAAAGCCGGGCTTTTTCCCGGCTGACCCATGATAACACGTTTTCCCCGGAGGTCACCCCGACGCGGCCGAACGGCCGTGCCGGAGTGGCTTCGATCAGGGCTTGGGCTGCTGCAGATAGCGGAAGAACTCGCTATCCGGATCCAGCACCAGTACATCGCTCTTGCTCGAGAAGCTGTCGCGATATGCACCCAGGCTGCGGTAGAACGCATAGAACTCGGCGTCCTGACCGTAGGCCTTGGCGTAGATGGCGGCCGACTTGGCGTCGCCGTCACCGCGCACTTCTTCCGCCTCGCGATAAGCCTCGGCGAGGATCACACGCTTCTGCCGATCGGCATCGGCGCGAATGCCTTCGGCCAGCTCACGCCCCTTAGCCCGGTGCTCGCGAGCCTCGCGCTCACGCTCCGAGCTCATGCGGTCGAACACGCTACGATAGACCTCTTTTGGCAGATCGATGGCCTTGACGCGAACGTCCACCACCTCAATGCCTAGCTCCTTCTGCGCCATGGTGTTGAGCGACTTGGTGATGGCCGCCATCAGCGCATCACGCTCGCCGGACACCACCTCGTGCAGCGTGCGGTTACCGAACTGGTTGGCCAGCGCAGCGATCAGACGCTGGGACAGGCGATCATCAGCGATCTGACGGATGCCAGAGGTAGCGGTGTAGTAACGCTGTGCATCGGCGACACGCCATTTGGCGTAGGCATCGACCATCACAGCCTTCTTCTCCAGCGTCAGCACACGCTGAATAGGCGACTCCAGGGTCAGCAGGCGAGCGTCGAACTTGCGCACCTGGTTCATCACTGGAACCTTGATGTGCAGCCCCGGCGGTACATCGGCCACTTGGATCTTACCGAACTGCAGGAGCACGGCCTTCTCTGTCTGATTGACGATGTACAGGCTATTCCACGCCAGAATGGCAACCAGTACCCCGGCGATCAGGGCAAACAGCGACTTGTTGCTCATCAGCGGCCCTCCCTCGTGCGCAGATCGCCCCGCTCGGCATTATTGATGACACGGGTGCCGGTCTCGCCGCCGGTGCTCGGTACGCTTTGAGCTCCCGAGCCAATGCTGCCGCGGCTGTCGATCATCTTGTCCAGCGGCAGATAGAGCAGGTTGTTCTGCCCCTCCTTACCAGTCACAAGCACCTTGCTGGTACTGCTGAAGACCTGTTGCATGGTGTCCAGATACAGACGCTGACGGGTGACTTCCGGCGCCTTGCGGTATTCGGCGACCAGCTTGGTGAAGCGATCCGCCTCACCCTGAGAGCGAGCAACCACTTCATCGCGGTAGCCATTGGCATCTTCGATGATGCGCTGGGCCTGACCACGAGCCTCCGGCACCACGCCATTGGCATAGGTCTCGGCCTGGTTCTTCTCGCGCTGCTCGTCTTCACGAGCACGAATCACGTCATCGAACGCATCCTTGACCTCTGCTGGAGCGGTGGCACGCTGAATGTTGACCTGAGTGACGGTAATGCCGGTGCCGTAGGTGTCGAGGAAGTCCTGCAAGCGCTTGCTGACGTCCTGCCCCATCTGCTCGCGGCCGAGGGTGATCACCTCATCCATCGAGGTAGAACCAGCGACATGGCGCAGGGCACTCTCGGTGGCGTGCTGCAGGCTCACCTCAGGCGCATCGACATTGAGCACGAAGTCCTTGAGGTTGCTGATCTTGTACTGAACAGTCAGCGGCACCTCGACGATGTTCTCGTCTTCGGTCAGCATCTGCCCTTCTTTCGAGAAGGAGCGCTCACGAGTCACGTTCTCCTGGAACTTCCTGTCGATAGGCGGGAAATAGATGTTCAGCCCCTGCCCCACGGTCTCGTGGTACTTACCGAGACGCAGGATAACGGCCTGCTCCTGAGCGTCCACGATGTAGACGGCATTCCACAGCCAAATCACCAGCAGCAGAACGACGCCGATGCCGAGCAGGCCGAAGCCGCCACCACTCTGACCACCACCATCACGTTTCTTGCCGCCACCGAAGATGCCGTTCAGGCTCTCCTGCAGCTTGCGGAAGGCTTCGTCGAGGTCAGGCGGGCCCTGGCGTCCACCGCCTTTGCGGCCGCCCCAAGGATCCTGATTGTTCGAGTTGCCACCCGGCTCATTCCAAGCCATAGCGCTCTCCATCTGATAAAGCAAAGACGCGCCCACGGCGCGCCGCCCATGCTACCGAAAGCGCCTGAGCCGTCGCAAAAAGCACGACTCAGGCTTTATTGCAAAGTGTGTTGCGCCAGAAAGTCCTGCGGCACCAAACCCTCGCGACTTACCAACCGATTGAGCTCGGCGCGTGGCAGGCGAATGGCGAGCAGGGTATCCCCAATTTCATCGTGCGCCTCGCTTTGTACCGCGTTGAGCGCAAAGAACTGTGCACGCAGGCGCCCGAGACGCTGCGGCAGACGCAAGGTACCGACAAACAAGTCCTCGGCGAGCAGCTCGGCTACGGCCTGACGCAACAACTCCAGGCCCTTGCCATCACGCGCAGACAGCCACACCCGCTCGGGCTTGCCGTCGCCATCGCGCTGAATCTGCGGTTCGACGCCATCGACCAGATCGATCTTGTTGTACACCTCGAGCATCGGCAGCTCGTTGGCACCGATCTCACCGAGCACCGCCAGAACCTGTTCGATCTGCTGGTCGCGCTCGGGCTCATGGGAGTCGATCACGTGTAGCAGCAGGTCGGAGTTGCTCGACTCTTCCAGGGTGGCACGGAAGGCCTCCACCAGCTTGTGCGGCAGGTGACGAATGAAGCCCACCGTATCGGCCAGCACTACCGGGCCCAAGTCATCCAGCTCCAGGCGGCGCAGGGTCGGGTCGAGAGTGGCGAACAGCTGATCGGCCGCATAGACCTCGGAGGTGGTCAGGGCATTGAACAGGGTGGACTTGCCGGCGTTGGTGTAGCCAACCAGTGAAACCGAGGGGATATCCGCACGACGACGCCCGCGGCGGGCCTGCTCGCGCTGGCTGCGCACCTTCTCGAGCTTCTGCTTGATCTGGCGGATACGCACACGCAGCAGGCGGCGGTCGGTTTCCAGCTGGGTTTCACCCGGACCACGCAGGCCAATACCGCCCTTCTGCCGCTCCAAGTGGGTCCAGCCACGCACCAGACGTGTGCTCATGTGATCCAGCTGGGCCAGTTCAACCTGCAGCTTGCCCTCGTGGGTACGGGCGCGCTGGGCGAAGATATCCAGAATCAGACCGGTACGGTCCAGCACGCGACACTCGAAGACGCGTTCGAGGTTACGTTCCTGACTGGGCGTGAGGGTGTGATTGAAGATGACCAGCTCGGCCTCGGAATCCTTGACCAGGTCGCGTAGTTCCTCGACCTTGCCACTGCCGATCAGGAACTTGGCCGTGGGCATGTGGCGCGACACGGTGACCAGAGCCACCATGTCCGCACCGGCCGACAGGGCCAGATCCTGGAATTCCTGCGGATCTTCGGCCGCCTCGGGGTTACTGCCTTCCAGGTGAACGAGGATCGCCCGCTCGCCGCCGCCGTGACGCTCGAAGAACAAGTCAGGCTCCTATCAGGCGTTGCCCGGCTCGACCTGTTCGCCTTCGGTCGCACTCGGCAGGCGCACTGGACGGCTCGGCACCACGGTGGAAATGGCGTGCTTGTAGACCATCTGACTGACAGTGTTCTTCAGCAAAATCACGAACTGGTCGAAGGATTCGATCTGTCCTTGCAGCTTGATACCGTTAACCAGATAGATGGAAACCGGTACGCGTTCCTTACGCAGGGTATTCAGGTAAGGGTCTTGTAGCGAATGCCCTTTTGACATGTGCCGCACTCCTTCAGGGTCAAATAGTAGTAACGCCAATATGGCTTTATGCCGTAACAACCTTTCAAGCAAGGATAGACGGCGAATAGGCGGGTCTCATCACAATATGGAGACCGCCTCCAGGTATTTCAAGGCACGAGATAGATTGTCACCAGCCAGGCTATCCAGCCAGTGCAGCTTTTCCCAGCTGCGCAGCCAGGTGAACTGGCGTTTGGCGAGCTGGCGCGTGGCGATAATGCCGCGCTCCGCCATTTCCTCGCGACTCAGACCACCCTCCAGGTAATCCCATACCTGGCGATAGCCCACCGCGCGGATCGATGGCAGCCCCGCATGCAGATCACCCCGCAGACGCAACGCTTCGACCTCTTCGACAAAGCCCTGTTCCAACATCAGGTGAAATCGGCGGGAGATCCGCTCGTGCAAGACCTGGCGCTGCTCGGGGGCAATGGCAAACTGCGCCACAGTATAAGGCAAATGCCCTGGCCCAGGCGCCTCCGAGCCGCTATTTTGAGCCGTCTGGCGCTTGCGGTGCTCGGTCATGCTGAGACCGCTGACACGGTGCACCTCGAGGGCCCGGGTCAGCCGTTGCGGATCGTTGGGATGAATGCGCGCCGCCGACTCAGGATCGATGCGCGCCAGCTCGCGATGCAGCGCCTCCCAACCCTCCGCCGCAGCCCAGACCTCCAGCTCGGCACGCACCGCCGGATCGGCGCTGGGCATGTCTGCCAGCCCCTCCAGCAATGCCTTGTAATAAAGCATGGTGCCGCCGACCAGCAGAGGAATACGGCCGCGAGAGGTGATGTCGGTCATGGCCGCCAGGGCATCCGCGCGAAACTCTGCAGCCGAATAGCTCTCGGCCGCATCGCGGATATCCACCAGGCGATGCGGATAGCGCGCCAGCGTGGCCTTGTCGGGCTTGGCCGTGCCGATGTCCATGTCGCGGTAGATCAGCGCCGAATCAACACTGATCAGCTCGCAAGGCAAGGCATCGGCCAGGGCCAGAGCCAGGTCGGTCTTGCCGGAAGCAGTAGGCCCCATCAGGAAGATGGCGGGAGGCAGGCGCTCGCTCATGATGGAATCGCGACCTCAGCGTCCGCGCAGGAACAGCTTGTCGAGGTCATCCATGCCGAGCTGGGTCCAGGTCGGCCGTCCGTGGTTGCACTGGCCGCTGCGCTCGGTGTTTTCCATATCGCGCAGCAGGCCGTTCATCTCCGGCAGGGTCAGGCGGCGATTGGCGCGCACCGCGCCGTGACAGGCCATGGTCGCCAGCAGCTCGTTGAGATGGGCCTGGATGCGGTCGCTTGTACCGTACTCCAACAGGTCGGCGAGCACGTCGCGCACCAATTGCGTGGCCTCGGCCTGCTTGAGCAGGGCCGGGATCTGGCGGATCGCCAGGCTCTCCTCGCCCAGACGCTGCAACTCGAAGCCCAAGCGCTGGAACCACTGCGCGTGCTCTTCGGCACAATCGGCCTCGCGCTGGCTCAGGGCTATGGACTCGGGCACCAGCAGCGGCTGGCCGCGTAGCCCTTCGCTGGCCATGGCGGTCTTGAGCCGCTCGTAAGTGATGCGTTCATGAGCCGCATGCATGTCCACCAGCACCATGCCCTGGGCATTCTCGGCGAGGATGTACACGCCCTTGAGCTGCGCGAGGGCATAGCCCAGCGGCGGGATATCGCCCTGGGTCTGCGGCAATCCGGCCAGAGCAGACGACTCGGGCAATGGCGAAAAGTACTCGCGATAGGCACCCTGGGCCTCCGCCTGAGGAATCGCGGGCTGCGGGCGGGGCGCTTGGTAACCAGCCCCCGGCGAACTCCAGACCGAACCCTGGGTCACCGGCTGCTCCAGCACCTGGGCCGCCAGGCCCATCTCTGCCTGCGGGCCGAACTCGCCGGCCGCCAGCCCCGTCGGGCGGACGATCTGCCCCACCGCTGCCGGCGCCGCCAACTGGTCTTCCGGCCGTACCTCACCAAGCGCCCGATGCAGGGTGCCATAGAGGAAGTCGTGGACCATGCGGCTGTCACGGAAACGCACTTCGTGCTTGGTCGGGTGCACGTTGACGTCGACCACGCCCGGATCGATCTCGAGGAACAGCACGAAGGTCGGATGACGACCGTTGAACAGCACGTCACGGTATGCCTGGCGTACCGCGTGGGCGACCAGTTTGTCGCGCACCATGCGGCCATTGACGTAGAAGTACTGCAGGTCCGCCTGGCTGCGCGAGAAGGTCGGCAGGCCGACCCAGCCCCACAAGCGCAGGCCGCTGCGCTCCACCTCGATCGGCAGGGCCTGCTCAAGGAAAGCCGGGCCACAGACGCTGGCCACGCGGCGCGCACGGCTGATCTCGTCCGGCGCCTCGTGCAGGGCGAACACCGTCTTACCGTTGTGGCGCAGGTGGAAGGCCACATCGAAGCGGGCCAGGGCCAGACGCTTGATGACTTCCTGCAAGTGGTCGAATTCGGTCTTCTCGGCGCGCAGGAATTTGCGCCGAGCCGGCGTATTGAAAAACAGATCGCGCACTTCCACCGAGGTGCCGACCGGGTGCGCCGCTGGCTGCACCCGGGCCTCCATATCGCGCCCCTCGGTCTCCACCTGCCAGGCCTGTTCGGCATCGGCGGTGCGCGAGGTCATGGTCAGACGCGCAACGGAGCTGATCGAGGCCAGCGCCTCGCCACGGAAACCGAGGCTGGCTACCGCCTCCAGGTCTTCCAGCTCGCGGATCTTACTGGTGGCGTGGCGGGCCAGGGCCAGCGGCAGGTCGTCGGCAGGAATGCCGCCGCCGTCGTCGCGGATGCGCAGCAGTTTGATGCCACCCTGCTCGACCTCTACGTCGACGCGGCGGGCGCCGGCGTCCAGGCTGTTCTCCAGCAGCTCCTTGGCCACCGAGGCCGGGCGCTCGACCACCTCACCGGCGGCAATCTGGTTGGCCAGCCGCGGACTCAGCAGCTGGATGCGACGCGCCTCACTCATGGCTGAGCCGCCAGGGCAGTCGCCGGGATATTCAGGGTCTGACCGACCTTGATGGTGTCGTTCTTCAGTGAGTTGGCGCTGCGCAGCGACGCCAGGCTGACCTGGTAGCGCTGAGCGATCAGCGCCAGGCTCTCGCCGGAAGTGACTACATGTTCACGAGGTCCAGCATCGATCTTGCCTGAATCACGCAGCATGGCGATGTAGGTACCGGGAGGCGGGTTCTGCTGGAAGAACTGGCGGACGCCCGCGGTGATCGAGCGAGCCAATGCCTGCTGGTGGGCAAGCGTAGCCAGCTTCTTGGCCTCATTGGGGTTGGAGATGAAACCGGTTTCCACCAGGATTGATGGAATGTCTGGCGACTTCAGCACCATGAAACCAGCCTGCTCCACCCGACGCTTGTGCAACGGGGTAATACTGCCCATGTTGCTCAGCACCTTCTGCCCGACGTTCAGACTGGAGGACAGCGAGGCGGTCATCGACAGGTCGAGCAGCACGCCGGCAAGCATACGATCCTTGTCATCCAGGCTGACATTGCCGGCACCGCCAATCAGGTCAGACTGGTTCTCGGCGTCGGCCAGCCAACGTGCGGTCTCGGAAGTCGCACCACGCTCGGACAGAGCGTACACCGAGGCGCCAAAGGCAGCCGCACGCGGCGCGGCATCGGCGTGGACGGAGACGAACAGGTCGGCGCCCTTCTTACGCGCGATCTCGGTGCGCTTGCGTAGCGGGATGAAGTAGTCTCCGGTACGCACCAGCTCACCACGGAAGCCCTTCTCGGCATTGATCTGCCGCTGCAGCTCTTTGGCAATGGCCAGAGTCACATTCTTCTCGAAGACCTTGCGACCCGGACCCAACGCCCCCGGGTCCTCACCACCGTGGCCGGCGTCGATGGCGATGACGATATCACGCTTGCCGCCCGGAACCGGCGGCAGCTTGGCCGGTGGAGAGCCGGGCACTGTGGCCACCGAAGGTTTGATCTCGACCGTCGGCGTATTGGCTTGCGGTGCCTGGGGCACGCCGGGCGCAGCAGACTCCTGATCGAACAGATCGACGACTAGACGGTGGCCGTACTGCTGGTTGGGCGCCAGACTGAAGCTCTTCGGCGTCACGGTGGTGGACAGGTCGAGTACAAGACGCAAGTCTGTGGGCGAGCGCTGAGCAGAGCGGACACCGGTGATCGGCGTATTGCTCAGCGACAGCTGGTCCAGCTTGGTGGAGAGCTGAGCGCCGTTAACGTCGATGACGATACGATTGGGCGCGGCCAGGGTGAACACGCTGTGCTGCACCGGGCCGGACAGATCGAAGACCAGGCGGGTGTTATCCGGAGCACGCCACAGACGCACGCTGCGGATTTCGGTGGCGGCGGCCATCACGTCGGCGCCCACGGTCGCCAACATCAGCCCCACAGCACCCAACAGTGCCCGCATGCGCATAGCCTTCCCCATCTTCTTTCTTAAACTCTTATAAGGCAGCACACCACGCCTCGGCCCTCGCACTATGCGGCTGCAACAGCAGCGCACGGCCGACTCCTTGCGGGCTAATGGTAATGTCCATGTCCGCCTTTGGCAAAACGCCTACGCCGCGCTGCGGCCACTCGATCAGGCACAGCGCATCGCCCTCGAAATAATCGCGGATGCCGAGGAACTCCAGTTCCTCCGGATCGGCCAGGCGGTAAAGGTCGAAGTGGAACACGCGCACCTCGCCCAGCTCATAGGGCTCGACCAGGGTGAAGGTCGGACTTTTCACCGCTCCGGCATGCCCCAGGCCACGCAGGATGCCGCGCGACAGGGTGGTCTTGCCGGCGCCGAGATCGCCATGCAGGTAGATCACGCCGCAACCAGCGGTCGCCTGGGCAATGCGCGCCCCCAGTTCGTGCATGGCGTCTTCGCCTTCGGCATAGAGGGTCACTGACATGGCGCATGCTCCTGCAACAACTGACGAATGGTCGGAATCAGATCGCTGGCCGCCAGGCCCCGGCCCAGCTCTCCAAGGTGCTGGCCAGCACCGGCATGCAACCAGACACCCAAGCAGGCAGCCTCGAAAGCGTCCAGCCCCTGGCCGCGCAGCGCGCCAACTAGCCCGGCCAGCACATCGCCCAGGCCGGCGGTGGCCATGGCCGGATGGCCGAGATCGCACAGGCGCAGGCGGCCATCCGGCGCAGCTACCAGACTGCTGGCGCCCTTGAGTACCACTACCGCCTGATATCTCTGCGCCAAGGCAAGAGCGGCGGCAGGGCGATCGACCTGCACCTCGGCGGTCGAACAACCCAACAGCCGGCCGGCCTCGCCGGGATGCGGGGTGATCACGCTGTAGGCCGGCAACGTCACGGCGCCGTCCGCCAGCAGATTGAGCGCGTCGGCGTCCCACACCTGTGGTCGCGGGCTGGCCGCTGCCGCGCTGAGCAGGCTGCGCCCCCAGGCACGCTGACCGAGACCGGGACCGACCACCAGCACATCGGCACGTTCACACAGGCCGGGCAGCTGATAGGTGGACTCGCTGGCCTGGCACATCACTTCCGGCAGGCGCGCCAGACTGGCCGCGACATGCTCAGGGCGAGTCGCCAGGGACACCAGGCCGGCACCAGCGCGCAGGGCGCTCTCGGCACTGAGCAGCGCGGCGCCACCGAAACCACGATCACCACCAATCACCAATACATGGCCGAACTGGCCCTTGTGTGCGGTGCGCGCCCGCGGCGCCGGATGCGGCAGCGCAGTGCCGGCCAGGCGCAGCGCCACGTATGGCTGCTGGGCGACCAGTCGTGGATCGGCCTGCAGGTCGTCGAACAGTAGCTCGCCCACCCAATCCGGCGCATCGCCGGTGAACAGGCCGAGCTTCAGGCCAATAAAGCTGACGGTCAGATCGGCGCGTACCGCCTGCTCGGCCACTCGGCCGGTATCGGCACACAGGCCGGAAGGCAGATCCAGCGCCAGCACCGGCAGGCCGGAGGCATTGATCGCCTCGATGGCGGAATCATAGGGCGAACGCAGATCACCCTTGAAGCCGGTGCCGAGCAGCGCATCGACCAGCACGCCGCGCAGCTCGCTGCCATCGCTCCAGCCATCCACGGCGACTCCAGCCGCCCGCGCCGCATCGCGAGCCGCAGCGGCATCGCCGGTCAGCTTCTCCGGCGCAGCGACGGCCAGCACTCGTACGGCCCAGCCGAATTTATGCGCCAACTCGGCCACCAAGTAGCCGTCGCCGGCATTGTTACCAGCCCCAGCCAGCACGGTAATTTCCTCGACCTGCGGCCAGCGCTGACGCAGAGCACGCCAGGCAGCATGGGCGGCGCGCTGCATCAATTCGAAGCCGGGCGTGCCGGCAGCGATCAGGCGGGCATCCAGTTCGCGCACCTGAGCGGCGCTATAGAGAGAAAGGGGCAGGTCGTGACTGGCAGGCATGGTTCGGCGATTCGAGCGAGGTCTGGCAGAATTATACCCATCTCCCCTGCCCTGCCGTCCCGTCATGCCCGATTCGACCCTCGACCTCGCTCACCTGGCGCAGTCCATCAAGGACTGGGGACGCGAGCTGGGCTTCCAGCAGGTCGGCATCACCGATGTCGAACTGGGCGAGCACGAAGCGCATCTGCAACGCTGGCTGGACGCCGGCTACCAGGGCGAGATGGACTACATGGCCGCCCACGGCAGCAAACGCTCGCATCCGGATGAACTGGTGCCCGGCACCCTGCGCGTGGTGTCGCTGCGCATGGATTACCTGCCCGGCGACACGCAGATGACCCAGCGCCTGGCCGAACCGGAGAGCGCCTATGTGTCGCGCTACGCCCTCGGCCGCGATTACCACAAACTGATCCGCAAGCGCCTGCAGCAGCTGGCCGAGCGCATCCAGGGCGCCGTCGGCCCGTTCGGCCATCGCGCCTTCGTCGACAGCGCCCCGGTGCTGGAAAAGGCCATCGCCGAAAAGGCCGGGCTCGGCTGGATCGGCAAGAACACCCTGGTACTCAACCGCAAGGCTGGTAGCTGGTTCTTCCTCGGCGAACTGTTCGTCGATCTGCCGCTACCGGTGGATGCACCGCACGCCAGCGAGCATTGCGGCCGCTGCAGCGCCTGTCTGGATGTGTGCCCGACCAACGCCTTCGTCGGACCTTATGTACTGGACGCGCGGCGCTGCATCTCCTACCTGACGATCGAGCTGAAGGGCCCAATCCCCGAGGAACTGCGCGCACCGATCGGCAACCGGGTGTTCGGTTGCGACGACTGCCAGATCGTCTGCCCCTGGAACCGCTTCGCCCGCCCCACCGAACAGGGCGACTTCCAGCCACGGCATGGCCTGGACAGCGGTAACCTGGCCCAGCTGTTCCTGTGGAGCGAAGAGGAATTCCTGACCCGCACCGAAGGCTCGCCGCTGCGCCGCGCCGGCTACGAGCGCTGGCTGCGCAACCTGGCCGTGGGCCTGGGCAATGCACCTTCGACCATCCCGGTGCTGGAGGCCCTGCAGGCACGGCGCGAGTATCCGTCGGAGCTGGTACGTGAACATGTCGCATGGGCGCTGGCCCGTCACCATGAAAAAGGCCCGCACTAGGCGGGCCTTGGGACATCTCACACTTTCAGGAAGTGCTGACGATAGTGCTTCAGCTCGGCGATGGACTCACGGATATCGTCCAGTGCCTGGTGGGTGCCCTGCTTCTGGAACGAGTCCTTGACCTGCGGCGCCCACATGCTGGCGAGTATCTTCAGGGTCGACACATCTAGGTAGCGGTAGTGGAAGTAGGCTTCCAGGTTCTGCATGTACTTGTAGAGGAAGCGCCGATCCTGGCCGATGCTGTTGCCGCAGATCGGCGACTTGCCCTTCGGCACCCACTGCTCGAGGAAGGCGATGGTCTGCGCCTCGGCCTCGGCCGGGCCGACCTTGCTCTCGCGCACGCGCTGGGTCAGGCCGCTCTCGCCGTGGGTTCGGGTATTCCACTCGTCCATGCCGGCCAGCAGCTCGTCACTCTGGTGCACGGCGATCACCGGGCCTTCGGCAAGGATGTTCAGCTCGCTGTCGGTGACGATGGTAGCCATCTCGATGATCACGTCCCGTTCCGGCTCCAGCCCGGTCATTTCCAGGTCGATCCAGATCAGGTTGTTGGGGTTCTGCGGCATGGTCGGCTCCTTCTAGATTGGCGCCAGTTTAGCCGCTTAGAAGCAGTTTATGATCTTCTGGATTAGAGCCAGACAAGGCAAAAGCGGCCGAGGAAGCGGAGTGTACAAGTAGCACATGAGCATCCGAGGCCGCTTTTAACGCCGTATGGTCGACAGCCAGAGGATCAGAAACACCTTCTCACAGATGCCAGAGCAGCAGTCGCGAACTGCGCCAGTCGTTCAGCTCGATGATCTCGCCGGGCGCCACCCCGGGAATCTCGAAACTGTTGCTGACCAGCAGCGTGCCCGGACGCATCTCCCGACGCGCCTTGGCCCATAGCTCGACCATGGGCGCCGGCGAGAGGAAGCAGTACACCGCGTCGTAGACGGACAGGTCTTCCTGCCACAGGCTGCGGTAGCGCACCTGGCAATTGCGATACGGCAGGCAGCGCAGCCAGGCCAGCAGGAATACCAGCGGCGCCGTCTCCACGCCCATCAACCGCGCCGCCGGGTAGTCACGCGCCAGTTGCGCCAGGGTGCCACCCAAACCGCAGCCCAGGTCGACGAAACGAAAATCAGCAGGTAGCCCAGCCAGCCGCTCGCTCAGACGCTGGCGGGTGCGTGCACCACTCAGATAGAGCGGCACCCGCTCACGAAAGCTGTTCCAGTTGATCAATAGCAGCACGACGAAGGCCGCGAGGAACCACCAAGCCGGCCACTCGCGACTCTGCAGTGCCAGCAATCCGGGGACGAAGGCCAAGTTCAGCGGTAGCCACCAGCGGCGCAACCCCAGCCAATGCCCAAAAGCAGCCGCCAGCACACCCTGGCCCAGAGCCGCCTGCCACAGCGTCGGCCGCCAGTCGCCCAGACGCGCCAGAGCGAACAGCAGCAGAGCCACGCCAGCCAGGGCCAGAACTTGGGCCAGCAGGGCGAGAACGGCAGGGTAACGGGAGCGCAGGAGTTCGAGCATGGCGCCTGTTGTACCAGCAGGCCGAGGCCAGGGCCAGCCGGGGCCCGTGCTAAACTCGCCGCCGTTTTCTTATTGATCGGAAAGGCTATGGCCAAACGCCAACTCACCCGCCGCCAGAACTGGCGTATCGACAAGGTTCAGGAAGAGCGTGCCGCCCGCGCCGCCAAGCGTGAATCGCGCATGCTCGAAGAACTGGAGGGTGGCGACCTCGGCCCAGAACAGACTGGCTTGGTGATCGCCCACTTCGGCGTACAGGTAGAAGTCGAGGCGCTGGAAGGCGAACTGGCAGGCCAAGTGCAGCGCTGCCACCTGCGCGCCAACCTGCCGACCCTGGTCACTGGCGACCGCGTGGTCTGGCGCCCCGGCAACCAGGGCAACGGGGTGATCGTGGCCCAACTGCCACGCACCTCCGAGCTATGCCGCCCGGACATGCGCGGCTTACTCAAGCCGGTGGCCGGCAACGTCGACCTGATCGTCATCGTCTTCGCCCCGCTGCCGCATGCCCACGCCAACCTGATCGACCGCTATCTGATCGCCGCCGAGCACGCCGGCATTCAGCCTCAGCTGCTGCTGAACAAGGCCGATCTGGTCGATGAGGAGAACTCCGAGCACCTCAACGGCCTGCTCACCACCTACCGCCAGCTGGGCTATCCGCTGCTGGAGGTTTCGGCCCACGAAGGCGACGGCATGGATCAGTTGCGAGCGCGCCTGGACGGTCACGTCAGTGTGTTCGTTGGTCAATCCGGGGTGGGCAAGTCGTCGCTGGTCAACAGCCTGCTGCCGGGCGTCGATACCCGCGTCGGGCCACTGTCGGAAGTCACCGGCAAGGGCACCCACACCACCACCACTGCGCGGCTGTTCCACTTCCCCGGCGGCGGTGAGCTGATCGACTCGCCCGGTATCCGTGAGTTCGGCCTTGGCCACGTCAGCCGTGACGATGTGGAAGCCGGCTTCATCGAGTTCCGTGACCTGCTCGGCACCTGCCGCTTCCGCGACTGCAAGCACGACCGCGAGCCGGGCTGCGCCCTACTCAAGGCACTGGAAGACGGTCGCATCCAGCCGCAACGGATGGCCAGCTACCGGCACATCCTCGCCAGCCTGCCCTCACCCGAATATTGATAGAGACTGAAACGAAGAGGCCGCGATGATCGCGGCCTCTGTCTATTCCTGGGGCTGGTCGAACTGCAGCGCGCCGTCCTCGAAGATATTCAGGCGCTGGCGCAGCTCGTCCGCCTGCGCGGGATCGCCCGACGATGCCGGCGCAGAGCCGGGAGCCACGGCTTCGGTAGGCGCCTGTTCCGCCGCACCGCCGTCCTGCTCTCCCTCGATGGCCCGCTGGGCCTTCTTGGTTAGCACCACAATATCGATCCGGCGGTTCACAGGATTGAATGGGTCGTTGCGATCGAACAGCGCCGACGAGGCGTAACCCACTACACGCGCCACACGCTCATCCGGATAGCCGCCAGCCACGAGCGTGCGCCGCGCGGCGTTGGCGCGGTTGGCGGACAGCTCCCAATTGCCGAACTCGGCCTGGCCCGCAAAAGGCTTGGCGTCGGTATGCCCACTGACACTGATCTTGTTCGGCACCGCCTTGATGGTCTCGGCGAGAATCAGCAGGATGTCTTCAAAATAGGGCTGCAGCCGGGCGCTACCGATATCGAACATAGGCCGGTTCTCGGCATCCATGATCTGGATGCGCAGGCCGTCCTGGGTGATTTCGAAGAGGATCTGGTCCTTGAATTTCTGCAGCTGCGGGTCTTCATCGACCTTGGTCTGCAGCTCCTGCAGCAGCAGCTCCAGGCGCTCGCGCTCGACCTGCTCGGCCAGCGCTTCCGCCATGTTATCGCTGATCTTTTCGGAGTCGTTCTCGGCCTGGTCGCTCTTCGCGTCGACCGCCGCCTCGGCCGAATCCGGCGCATCCTTCAGCTCGGGGTTGAGGGTGCGATCCGGCGCCGGCGTGGGAGTGCCGCCCAGGTCGATGACGTAGGGGCTGGCGCTCTCGGTGAAACCGATCGGGTCCTGGAAGTAGCCGGAAATGGCCTTCTTCTGCTCCGGGGTAGCCGATGACATCAGCCACATCACCATGAAGAAGGCCATCATGGCTGTAGCAAAGTCGGCGAAGGCGATCTTCCAGGCACCACCATGGTGACCGCCGGCGATCTTCTTGACCCGTTTGACCAGTATCGGCTGATTGTTTTCCATGGCTCAGCGATCCAACTCAGCTGCCACGCATGGCCTGTTCGAGCTCGCTGAAGCTCGGCCGATGCGCCGGCAACAACACCTTGCGGCCAAACTCCACGGCCAGCGTCGGCGGCATGCCGGAGGCGGATGCCACCAAGGTGGCCTTGATCGACTCGTACAGGTTGAGCTCTTCCTTGGCGTCGTGCGTCAGGGCGTCGGCCAGCGGGGCGAAGAAGCCGTAGGACGCGAGAATACCGAGGAAGGTACCGACCAGCGCCGTACCCACCTTCTCACCGATCTGCGCGTTGTCGGCGGTAGCGAGGATGGACATGGTGATCACGATACCCAGTACTGCGGCCACGATACCCATCGCGGGCATGCCGTCCGCCACCTTGGACACCGCATGCGCCGGGTGCTCAAGCTCTTCCTTCAGGCTGGAGATTTCCATGTCGAACAGGTTTTCCAGCTCATGGGGAGCCATGTTGCCGGAGGACATGATGCGCAGGTAATCGCAGATGAACGCCGTCATCTGTGCATCCTTGAGGATGGCCGGGTACTTGCTGAAGATCGGACTGGCGCTGGGGTCCTCGACATCGGCCTCGATGGCCATCATGCCTTCGCGACGACTCTTGTTGAGGATCTCATAGAGCAGCTTCAACACCTCCAGGTAGAAGGCGTGGGTGAAGCGGCTGCTGAACATCGCCAGCGACTTCTTGAACACCGTCATGAAGGCACTGCCGGGGTTGGCCTGGAGGAAAGCTCCAAGCGCCGCCCCGCCGATGATCATGACTTCGAAAGGGTGCACCAGCGCCATGAACTTGCCGCCGGACAAAATGAAGCCGCCAAAAACGCAGCCGAAAACAACCAGGATGCCGATGATCTTGACCATGGGAATTTAAGCTTGAAGAGTCAGTCGAAAAGGGTTCTGTAAAACAACCCTTCTAATTATCGGAAGTATTGCGCCAGACTATAGGCAGTAAAGGCGAAAAGCCAGTTTGGCTCAACCTGCATGCCCACTGACAAGACCATACCTCGCAGCCTCGATACCTGGCTCAAGCAGCTGGACGAGGTGCGCCTGCCTATCGCGACCCATCACCATGAGACGGTTCGCCGCACACTGCTGGACAGTCGCAAATCACTGCGCGAGATCGCCGATCAGATGCAGGAGAGCCCGGCCATCGCACTGGCCGTGCTGCGCGAGGCCAATCGCAGCACCAGCAGTTTCAGTGAGCCGGCCGAAAGCCTGGAGATGGCACTCAACCGCCTGGGTCTGAAACGCGCTGAAACGCTTCTCAGCCAGATGCCGGTGCAGGAAGAGAGCCAGATACCCCTTCCATTACGCCAGCTGCAGCTGATTGGCTTGCACGCGGCACAGCAGGCCAGCGGCCTTTTTGCCGGGCGCCTGGCACGCCTGTGGCAGGAGATTCATTGGGGAAGCCTGTTGTTTCTCGCACCACTATGGCCCCTGGTAGCCACCTACCCGCAATTCTTCGAGACCTGGGAGCGTCGCGTACTCGGCCGCGGCGAACCCGCCTGCAAGGTCGAGCGGGAGCTGCTCGGGGTTGCGCTGCCTGCACTCTGCCTGGCTCTGGCTCGCCACTGGCGCCTGCCGGAGTGGATAGTCCAGGGCTATCGCCTGCTAGTGGAGGACCGCCGCCTGCTGGTCAAGGCCCTGCACATCGCCCGCGACAACGAACATCCGCTCCATCAGCAGCAGCAACTGGACGAAGACACGGCGCTGCGCCGCTGGCTGACTCAACCAGGCAACAGCATTCTGCTGGCAAACGGCCTGGCGTTATCCAGTCATCACAACTGGGCCTGCGAACACCATCTACGCTGGCAACGCCTGACAGGGCTCTATCTGCATGTCGCTCTGCCCGAACTGCAGCAATTGGTGCACCAGCAGGCAGCACAGAGCGCTCGCCAGCATGACTTGCCCGGACTGTGGCATCCCGCAGAGGCCCTTATATGGCCGTGGGATGCCTGCCGCCTGAAAGACCTGCAACCACCGGCACCGCCCGCTCCGATGGCCAACGCTCGGCTCGACCAATGGAAGCAGCACTGCGCCAAGCTGCTTACCCAACCCACGCCGTTCGCCAACGTACTGCAGCTGACCGACAGCGCCTGCCAGGCCCTGACGGCCAGTGGCATGCAGCGGGTATTGGTGCTGCTGGTAGATCGTAATCACAGTCGGCTGCAGGCCCAGCAGGTAGCGGGACTACCTACCGCCGCGGCGCAGCTGCGCCTGGACCCGGCACAGAGCCAGGTCCTGCGTCGACTGCTCGCCGAGCCTGGCCAGTTGCGCCTGAGCCCAACCAATATGGCTCAGGTTTCCGCTCTGCTGCCAGGCAGCCTGAAGGCGCTGTTCAGCGGTGAACACCTGGTGCTGCGCTCCCTGGCGAGCAACGGCCGAGTGGTGATGCTGCTGGTAGTCGACCAAGGTGGCGGGGAGATAGGCGCAACGCCGCTACAGGTCTTCGGCAAAACCGTGCAATGCATCGAGCGGGCATTGGCCACCTTCGCTCGCCGCGGTACCTGACCTTTCCGCTACAATCCGTCCCTTTCCGTTTCTCGGAGGCTATGCATGTCCGCTTTCTCCGGCCTGCCGCTGGTGATCGAACCGGCCGAACTGGCCACCCGCCTGCAGGCTCCCGAGCTGATTCTGGTCGATCTGAGCCCCGCAGCACGCTATGCAGAAGGCCACATTCCCGGCGCCCGCTGGGTCGATAGCAAGCGAACGCAACTGGGCCAGCCTCCATCCCCCGGCCTGCTGCCAGAAAAGGCCCAGCTGGAGGCCCTATTCGGTGAGCTCGGACACAAACCGGACGCAGTCTACGTGGTCTATGACGACGAGGGCGGCGGGTGGGCTGGACGCTTCATATGGCTGCTCGACGTGATTGGCCATGGCAACTACCACTTCCTCAACGGCGGCCTGCAAGCCTGGATGGGCGAGAGACGCGAACTCAGCCAGGAGACACCGCCGACAGCAACTGGCCATGTAGCGCTAATCCTGGGTGAGGGGCCCACCGCCAGCCGCGACTATCTGGAGAGCAAGCTGGGTTCGCCCGACACCGTCGTCTGGGATGCTCGCTCGCCTGCCGAATTCAGGGGCGAGAAGGTGCTCGCCGCGCGGGGCGGCCACGTCCCCGGGGCGATCAACTTCGAGTGGACCGCCGGCATGGACTCTCAACGCGGGCTCCGCATTCGCACAGACATAGCTCAGGCTCTGGAAGAACTGGGCATTACCCCGGACAAGGAAGTGATCACCCATTGCCAGACCCACCGCCGCTCGGGCTTCACCTACGTGGTGGCCAAGGCGCTGGGCTTTCCGAGGGTCAGGGCCTACGCCGGTTCCTGGTCCGAATGGGGCAACCTCCCCGACACACCGGTCGAGCTTTGAATCTCAAGGAACCACGATGAAACAGCGCCTCTTTATCATCAGCCAGTACCTGCTGCCGCATCACCTGCTGTCGCGCCTGATCGGCTTCGCCGCCGAGTGCCGCGCAGCCTGGTTCAAGGATCGCCTGATCGGCTGGTTCGCCAAGCAGTACCAGGTCAACATGACCGAGGCTCAGGTCGAGGACCTGACCGCCTATGAGCACTTCAACGCTTTCTTCACTCGCGCCTTGAAAGACGGCGCGCGCCCGCTGGATGAGACGCCTGGCTCCATCCTCTGCCCGGCCGACGGTGCAGTCAGCCAGCTCGGACCGATCGAGCAGGGCCGCTGCTTCCAGGCCAAGGGACATAGCTTCAGCGTACTGGAGCTGCTGGGCGGCGACGCCGAACGCGCCGCGCCCTACATGGGCGGCGACTTCGCCACCGTCTACCTTTCGCCGAAGGACTACCACCGCGTGCATATGCCGCTGGCCGGAGCCCTGAAGGAAATGATCTATGTCCCGGGCCGCCTGTTCTCGGTCAATCAGACCACCGCAGAGAACGTGCCGGAGCTGTTCGCCCGCAACGAGCGCGTCGTCTGCCTGTTCGACACCGAGCGTGGGCCGATGGCCGTGGTGCTGGTTGGCGCGATGATCGTCGCCAGCATCGAGACGGTCTGGGCCGGACTGGTCACACCGCCGAAGCGCGAGCTGAAGACGGTTCGTTACGACGAGGCCGCACGCGCCGCTATCGAGCTGGAAAAGGGTGGCGAACTGGGCCGCTTCAAACTCGGCTCCACCGCCATCGTCCTGTTCGGCCCCCAGCAGGTGCAATGGGCCGAGGGCCTTGTCGCCGGCAGCCCGGTGCGCATGGGACAGGCATTGGCCTTGCCGCGCAGCTAGAGGCTTGTATACCGGCCTCCCGCATATGCCTCGGAAGGTTCCGAGGCATATGCGGGCCTTGCACTCCAACGCCCGCAAAGCTTCGTCAGCCCTGTTAAGGGCTGCGACTCATCCGCGATGCTGCTAGAGTTCCGAAAAACCCGCCGGCCAGGACGTCACCCCGCTCGCTATGGACCCCTTGTAAGGTATGGATAAACAGAGCCCTCACCTGCTCCTGCGTGTACCCACCCCCGACAGACAGGGCTTGTCCTTCTGCGAAGCCAATCCGCGCGACATGAAGCGCTGGATAGCCGGCCTACCGAAAGCCAATATCGGAGAAACGGCGCGCCAGCTTTACCAGGGCCTGATCGAGCTGAACCAGCTGATCACCCCTAGCGACAATCGCCTGCAGATACTCGAGCTGCTGCGACCCGAAGTTCACTTTGTCAGCACCCATCTGGAACGCCACTTCCTCAACCAGTCCATCGTCCTAGACGAGCGCCCGCGCAAGGTCGCCAACCTATGCCAGGCCCTCCAGAACCACATGGCTATCGGCTACAAGCTGATTATCGCGCAGGAGCTGCCCCGCCTCTCCAAGGAACGAGCACAGCTGCTCACGGTGGCCCTGCAGCGAGCAAGCCACGCGCTATGCGGCCCACTCGTTCGAGCCAGCCAACTGTACTGTCCGGTCCCCGAGGGACTGTGGCTGGAGTTGCACCAGCTGTACCGCATCGCCCGCCAACATGGCCTGCATCAGGTACAGGTACGCGACGGGCTGGCACGCAACGGCACTAGCCTCAGCCACGAGCAGATCTACATCGGCGCACTACTGCTCGGCTGCGCCCGCTGCAACCAGATGCGTCAGAGCGGCATAGCGCGGCTGGCAGAGGCGGTAGAAAGCTGGAGCAAGATGGCCACACTGCACAGTGCGGACGCACCAAACAGCCTTTTCGCGGTCGCCCCGCAACTTGACGGCCCGCCCCGCTACAAGTCGTTATTCAGCGATACCGAACTCAACAGCCTGCTCGGCCTCGACCCACAGGCACTGGTCGACGCCATCAAGGAGCACCTGCTGCTGCCTCCGGACAGCCCCGAGCTGAATCGCCTGCAGGTGCCGGAGGGAATGTCGACCGACCTTCTGCAACATCTCACATCCGCCTGGGGGGACATTGCGGAGCGCACGTTCCAGCGTACCGCCGGTCGCGGCAGCCTGACGGTGTGCATCGGCATGTCGGCAGTCCACTATTACCTCGCGGGCAAGCGTAATTTTTCCGACGTACTCAAACAGGAAGAGGCTCCACGCGCCGCACAATTTGCGACCAGCACCAGTGACAGCAGCAAGGACGTGTGGGCCAACGCCTTCGACGCTCAACGCGAAAGCCAGTGGGAAAACGGCATTCCGATGGAGGTCATTCAGTACAAGAGCCACCAGCGCCCGGGAGAGCCGACCGAGCCGCCGCCGGAAACCTACCCCACTTTCGAAGTACCCATCGTCAATCACAGCCCCGGGGGATACTGCCTGAGCTGGCCGAAGGAAGTGCCTGCTCAGCTGCAGGCCGGCGAACTGCTGGGCGTGCAAGATGCGCCCGATCAAACCTGGAGCGTGGCGATAGTCCGATGGGTACGCCAGGTCAGAGGGGGAGGAACGCAGATGGGCATCGAACTGATCGCGCCCCACGCACAACCCTGCGGAGTCCAGCTGGTACGCAAGAGTGATCAGAACAGTCAATATCTGCGAGCCATGCTGCTGCCAGAGATCCGCGTGATCTCCCGCCCCGCCACGATCATCACCCCGCGCCTGCCGTTTCAGGAGAGCAACAAGGTGATCATCAATCGCAGCGGCGACGAAACCCGCGCGATCCTCAGTCGCAAGCAGACCAGCACTGGCAGTTTCAGCCAGTTCGAGTACCGGCTTCTCGACGAAGCCAACCCCACGTCCGGGACCTCCGTCACAGCTCCGAACACCCCGGACAAGGGCGGCGATGAAGACTTTGACTCACTATGGAAGTCGCTGTAGGCTGCCGAAAAAGCCATCCGTCGCCTTTTTTTATCCGCTCTTCGGCAATATCTGAAAAAACCTCATGGCCATCGAAAAAAAAACCATACGGCTGCTGATTCTTGAGGATTCGCAGAACGAGGCCGAGCGCCTGGTTAGCCTGTTCAGAAATGCGGGGCACGCCACCCGAGTGCATCGCATTACTTCCAGCGACAATCTTTCGGAAGCCCTGCAGAACAGCTGGGACCTGCTGATCAGTGCACCGAGCAGCGATCATCTGGACCCAAGCGAGGCGATCAGCGCTATCCGCCGCCAAGCGAAGGACATTCCGGTTATCCAGCTGGTTGCCGACAATGACTCCGACACCATCACTGAAGCGCTGACCCTGGGCGCCCAGGACGCCCTGCCCCAGGGCGAAGACGAGCGACTCATCCTGGTCGCCGGGCGCGAGCTGGCCAACCTCGAGGAGCGCCGCTCACGGCGTGCAGCCGAAGTGGCGCTGCGCGAAGCGGAGAAGCGCTGCCAGCTGCTCCTGGACAGTTCGGTAGACGCCATCACCTACGTCCACGATGGCATGCATATCTACGCCAACCGCGCCTACCTCCAGCTATTCGGCTACGAGGACGCGGACGAGCTGGAAGGTATGCCCATGATCGACCTGATCCACTGCGACGATCAGTCTCGCTTCAAGGACTTCCTCAAGGGCTACGCCAGCGGCACAGGCAGTACCGAGCTCAGCTGCGCCGGGGTCAAGCCCGACGGCCAGCGTTTCCAGGCGCGCATGACCTTCTCACCTGCCGCCTATGATGGCGAGCCCTGCATCCAGGTCGTGATTCGCGCCGAAAGCGATAACGCGGAGCTGGAAGAGAAACTGCGCGAAATCAGCAGTCAGGACCTGGTCACCGGCCTGTTCAACCGCTCGCATTTCGTCGAACTGATGGACACCGCAGCTCAGAAGGCAGTGAACGAGGGGCAGGTATCCAGCCTGGCCTATGTCCGCACCGACCGGCACAGCGAAATCGTCAGCGAAGTGGGTCTGGCCGGCATCGATATTCTGCTCGCCGACCTGGCTGTCATGCTGCGCGAACACTTCGGCGCCGGCGCCCAGCTGGCGCGCTTCGGCGATGACGTGTTCACGCTGCTGCAACCGGGCGTCACGCCAGAGCAATGCGCTGAAAAGCTGTCACCGCTACTGAAAAAGGTCGAAGGCCATCTGTTCGACGTTGCCGGCCGAACGGTGCAGACGACACTGTCCATCGGCATCGCAGGCCTCAGCGAACAAACCAGCAAGGCGCAGGAAGTCATCGACCGCGCCCACCGCTGCGCCGATGAACTCGACGGCAATGCCATCAAGATCTACAACCCGGCCGACGAGCTGGCGGCGGCGGCGAGCCGCGGCAACCTGGTGGCCATGGTGCAACAAGCCCTGGACAACAACAGCTTCCGCCTGCTGTTCCAGCCCATCATCAGCCTGCGCGGCGATAGCGATGAGCACTACGAAGTGCTACTGCGCCTTCTCAACCCACAAGGCGAAGAAGTCCCGCCGGTCGATTTCCTCAACGCAGCCAAAGAGGCCGGCCTGGCCGAGAAGATCGATCGCTGGGTAATCCTCAACTCGATCAAGCTGCTCGCCGAGCATCGCAGCAAGGGCCACAGCACCCGGCTGTTCGTCCACCTGTCCGCCAACAGTGTGCAGGACCAGACTCTGCTGCCCTGGCTCAGCGTGGCCCTCAAGGCCGCACGACTGCCGTCGGACTCGCTGGTGTTCCAAATCAGCGAGCCGGACGCGGTGGCCTATCTCAAACAGGCCAAGGCGCTGACGCAGGGGCTGGCTGAGCTGCATTGCAAGGTGGGCCTCGGCCAGTTCGGCTGCGCCATCAACCCCTTCAACACACTCAAGTACCTGAGTGTCGACTTCGTGAAGGTGGACGGCTCCTTCTCCCAGGATCTTTCCAGCGCGGAGAACCAGGAGGCGCTGAAGACGCTGTTGGCCAGCCTGCACGCCCAGGCGAAAATGACCATCGTGCCCTACGTCGAGAGCGCCAGCGTATTGGCGACGCTCTGGCAGGCAGGTGTCAATTACATCCAGGGCTACTACCTGCAGGGCCCGAGTCAGTCGATGGACTACGACTTCTCCGCCGGAGATGAGTGATCCAGCCCTATAAAAAAGCCCCGCAAAGCGGGGCTTTTTTATTCCGGCCCGAGAATCAGTCCTGACCGTCGCGGTCGCGGAAGCCCAGCAGGTACAGAATGCCATCCAGACCCAGAGTGGAGATCGCCTGCTTGGCCGACTGCTTGACCAGCGGCTTGGCGCGGAAGGCTACGCCGAGGCCGGCCAGGCCGAGCATCGGCAGGTCGTTGGCGCCATCGCCCACGGCGATGGTCTGTTCCAGGCGCAGGCCTTCCTTCTCGGCCAGCTCGCGCAGCAGATCGGCCTTGCGCTGGGCGTCGACGATCGGCTCGATCGCCACGCCGGTGACCTTGCCATCGACAATCTGCAGTTCGTTGGCGAACACGTAGTCGATGCCCAGCTTGGCCTGCAGCTGCTTGGCGAAATAGGTGAAGCCGCCAGAGAGGATGGCGGTCTTGTAGCCCAGGCGTTTGAGCTCGGCGAACAGCACCTCGGCGCCCTCGGTCAGACGTAGCGAAGCGCCGATCTCGGCCAGAACGGTTTCCGGCAAGCCCTGCAACAGCGCCATGCGTTCCTTGAAGCTAGCGCGGAAATCCAGCTCGCCGCGCATGGCGCGCTCGGTGATCTCGGACACCTTGTCGCCGACGCCATGAGCCTTGGCCAGCTCATCGATGACTTCCGCCTCGATCAGCGTGGAATCCATGTCGAACACTGCCAGGCGACGATTGCGGCGGAACACCGAGTCGCGCTGGAAGGCAATATCCACATCGAGTTCCTGAGCTACGCTAAGGAACTCGGCGCGCAGCGCGTCGACATCGGCCGGCTCGCCGCGCACGGAGAACTCGATGCAGCCCTTGCCCTGGTCGTCCGGCATGTCCAGCGGCATGCGCCCGGACAGGCGATCAATATGGTCGATATTCAGGCCGTACTTGGCGGTGATCGAGCTGACCCGCTGCAGCTGCTCGGCGGTAACCTTGCGGGTCAGCAGGGTGACCATGTAGCGGGTCTTACCCTGACCACCGACCCACTGCTGGTAGTCCGCCTCAGAGACCGGAGTGAAACGCACCTGCTGGTCCAGCTTGTAGCCGGTGAACAGCACGTCCTTGAGCACAGAGGAGGCCTGCTCGGTATCCGGGATCTCGACCAGGATGCCGAACGACAGGGTGTCGTGGATCACCGCCTGGCCGATATCGAGGATGTTCACCCCGCCCTGCGCCAGCACGCCGGTGATGGCCGCGGTCAGGCCCGGGCGATCTTCCCCGGTGATGTTGATCAGGACGATTTCGCGCAAGGCGCACACTCCAGCTTGCAAATGGGTCAGCGAAAAGGCGCACATTCTAACCCGTTTCGCCTGGCGCAGGGCACGGGCGGCGCTTTGCCCGCTGGGGGGCGGTGGTTATACTGCGCGGCAATTTCATTCGAGAAGAGCCGAGCTCTGTGAACCGGCCCGTTCAGGTAAAGCCCGACAATTTCTTCCTGCTGCTGTTTAATGCCCTGCGCCAGCGTCGCGTGCCGCTCGCCCTGCGCATTGCCAGCCACAGCCTGCTGCTGGTCGCCCTCGCTCTGGTGATCTACGCCTGGGTCATGGGCATGCAGTTCAAGCAGGCCATGCAGCAGCAGGCCGACGCACTCGGCCAGAGCCTGACCGTGCAGACCGCCGCCTCGGCCACCGAGCTGCTGGTGTCCAACGACATCCTCAGCCTCAACGTGCTCCTCAGCAACCTGGCGAAGAACCCGCTGGTGGCCCATGCGGCCATCTACAGCGTGGACAACCGCATCCTCGCAGAGGCCGGCTCACGCCCAACCCAGAGCATCCTCGGCGAAACCGAGGGCCTGTACTCGACGCCGATCACCTTTCAGGAAGTGATCGCCGGCCAGCTGAGGATCAGCCTGGACATGCAGCAGTTCCAGCAACCGATGACCATCAGCCTGCAGAGCATGGGGCTGCTCAGCCTGATTCTGCTGGCCCTGGCCATGTCGCTCAGCCTGCGTCTCGGCCGGCACATCTCCACACCCTTGATGCAACTGCGCGTCTGGTTGCGAGACCCCGATGACCCCGCACCGGGTGCCGCTCGCCAGGACGAAATCGGCGACCTCGCTCGCCAGCTGCAGGCCCGACTGGTTCCGGAAAAGCCAGAGCCAGAGCCGCACATCGAAGAGCACGACGAGTACGCCGATCTCAATCTGGATAGCGAACAGGATTACCACCAGGAAGACCTCCGCGAACCCGAATTCGACACTCCCGACCTGCGCGCCGGCCTGGATGACTACGACGAGTTCGACAAGCCGATCCAGCGTGCCGTCTCCGTCGAGCGCCATGACGAAGACGATCCCTTTGCCGACCTGCGCGACCTGCACCAGGACGTCGAAGCGCGCGAGCAGTTGCCGACACCGCAAGCTGCTCCGACCGAGCCTCAGGAACAGGAGCAAGGTCAGATCAACACTGCCGTGCTGGCCATCCAGCTCGGCGCCCAGGAGCAGCTGCGCCACCTGCCCCGCTCGCGCCTGATGGAGTTGCTGCAGCGCTATCGCGACTGCCTGGAAAAGGCCGCTGCGCTGTACCAGGGCAAGCTGTATACCCTCAACGACGGCAGCAGCCTGATGCTGTTCTCCAGTGAGCACAGCGACGAGGACTATCTGACCCACGCCCTGTGCTGCGGCGAGCTGATGCGCGCCCTCGGCCATGCCCTGCAGATCGAGGTGGCTGATAGCGGCATCACCCTGCAACTGCAGCTAGGCCTGACCAAGACCGACGAGGAGCTCAGCCCGAGCCAGGCAGAACTGCTGCTCAGCGAAGTCGCCCAGGATGCCCTGGCCCTGGCCCAGCACAGCCGCAACCTGCTGCTGGTACAACGCAGCGTCGCCGACGATCCGCTGTTGCGCCAGCGCGCGCGCATCCGCGCCATCGCCAGCCCGGAGGGCGCCAGCTGCGTCGAGCGCCTGCTCGAACCCTACCCCTCGCTGCTGGAGCGCCAGCTGGCACGCATGCACGAGCATTCGTGACCACGCTGATCACCCATCCGCTGCCGGTCCTGGCCCTGGGACTGGCGCTCGGGCCGCAGGTAATACCGCCGCGCCTGCTGCTGGCCGGATTGCTCTTCACCCTGCTGCCGGATGCCGATGTGCTGGCCTTCAAGTTCGGCATCGCCTATGCCGACGCATTCGGCCATCGAGGATTCAGCCACTCGCTGCTGTTTGCCGGAGTCTGTGGCGTGCTGGGCGCACTGAGTTGCCGTCTGCTCGGCTGCGGGCCGCTCAAGGCCTTCTGCTGGATCGCCCTGGCCAGCGCCTCGCACAGCCTGCTGGACGCCGCTACCGACGGTGGCCTGGGCGTGGCCTGGCTGTGGCCCTGGAGCGAGCAGCGCTTCTTCCTGCCGTGGCGGCCCATCGAGGTATCGCCCTTCGTGCATGGCTTCTTCAGCCAGCGCGGGATCGATGTGCTGATCTCCGAAGCGCGCTGGGTCTGGCTGCCCTGCCTGGGCCTGGCTCTGGGCGGAACGGCGCTGCGCCTGCTGTTACGCCCGCGCCAGCAGGCGCTCTAGCCCAGCCAGCAGACGCGCCAGCGCGCCCTGGTTGGCGCGTAGCACGCCCAGCCCGGCCTCGGCCATACGCGTCGACTCACCCGAATCAGCGAACAGCGCACGCAACGCCGCATGCAGCTGAGCGGCATCCTGCACTTCGAGCAGATCACCGGCCGCACGCAGCTGCGCGGCGATCTCGAGGAAGTTGAACAGGTGCGGGCCGCTCAGCAGCGGCTTGCCCAGCGCCGCCGGCTCCAGCAGGTTGTGCCCGCCATTGGGGATCAGGCTGCCACCGACGAAGGCCAGGTCGGCCAGTGCGTATAGGAACAGCAGCTCGCCCAGAGTATCGCCGACCAGCACCTGCACATCCGCCGCTACCGGCTCGGCGCTGGAGCGGCGCACGACGCTGAAGCCCTCGCGCCGGCTCATCTCGTAAGCTTGCTCGAAACGCTCGGGATGGCGCGGCACCAGAATCAGCAACGCATCGGCATGCTCGCTCAGCAACTGACGATGCGCGGCCAGCACCACCTCATCCTCGCCGGCATGGGTACTGGCGGCGATCCATACCGGTCGTGCCGCCCCCCAGCTCTGCCGCAGCGCAGCAGCACGTTGCGGCAGCTCGGCATCCACGCTCAGATCGAACTTGATCGAGCCGGTGACCTGCACGCAGTCGGAGCGCGCGCCCAATTGGCGGAAGCGCTCGGCCTCAGCCTCGGTCTGCACGGCGATCAGCGACAGCTGGGCGAGCATCGGCGCGGTCAGCCGCGAGAAACGCGCATAGCCCCTTGCCGAGCGCTCGGACAGGCGCGCATTGGCCAGCGCCACGGGAATGCCGCGGCGATGGCAGGCGGCAATGTGGTTGGGCCACAGCTCGGTTTCCATGATCACCGCCAGCCGCGGCTGCAGGCGCTGGATGAAACGCGAGCAGGCCCAAGGCAGGTCATAGGGCAGGTAGCAGTGCTGGATACGCTCACCGAACAGCGCCTGGATACGCTCGGAGCCGGTCGGCGTCATGCAGGTGACGGTAATCGGCAGCTCGGGATGGCGCGCCAGCAGCTCGCGGATCAGCGGCGCGGCGGCGATGCTCTCGCCCAGCGACACGGCATGAATCCAGATGCCACCCTGGCGGAACGCCGGCAGGCCGAAGGCGAAGCGCTCGCCAATGCGTTTGCCGTAGGCCGGAGCGCTCCGCGCCCGCAGCCACAGACGCAGGAAGATGAACGGCAGGGCCAGGTGCAGGATCAGGGTATAGAGGGTTCTGTTCATGGGCGCGCAGCTTAACAGAGCGTCCCGCGCCCGATCAGCCCATCGCCTGCAGGTGCTCGGCGAAGGCCTCGGCCAGCCACAGCGCAGCAGGCCCCAGCGCCTCGTCACGGCGGCAGACCAGCTCCACCAGCAGCGGCGGCGGCGTCCAGTCGCAACTCAGCTCGACCAGCTGGCCCTGATAGGTCGGGTACTGCACCACGTGGCGCGGCAGCCAGGCCCAACCCAGGTTACGCATCAGCAGTTCGGCCATGGCGTAGAAGCTGTCGGCGCGCCAGACCGACGGGCTGAGCTGCTCGCCGCCGGGGTAGTGGCTGTCCTGCGGCGCCATCAGTAGCTGTCGGTGACGCGCCAGCTCGCGGCGATCGACCTGACCCAGCGCAGCCAGTGGATGCCCGGCGCCGCACACGGTCACCAGCTCGATGGTGCCCAGGCGCTGGCGCTCCAGCGCGGCCGGCATGTCCTCGTGGTGGAACAGCAGGCCGAGGTCGGCACGGCGCTCCAACAGCTTGCGCGCCACATCGCCCTGGGCGCCGCTGGCCAGCTGCACCTCCAACAGGGGGAAAGCCCTGGCCAGTGCCTCCAAGCTGTTCAGCACCGGCTGATAGGGCATCGCCTCATCCTGGGCCAGGCGCAGGCAGACCTCCTCACCACGCACCAGGCCCTGGGCGCGCGACTGCAGGCGCTCCTCCTGGCGCAACAGCTCGCGGGCCTCCTCCAGCAGGGCGATGCCCGCCGCCGTCAGCCTTGGCTGGCGGCCACTGCTGCGCTCGAACAGCAGCACGCCAAGGTCAGTCTCCAGCAGGGCGATGGCGTTGCTCACCGCCGATTGCGCACGGCGCATGCGGCGCGCCACGGCGGAGAAGGACTGGCCCTCGGCGACCGCAACGAACAGGCGAATCTGCTCCAGGCTCCACTGCATAACCCATCTCCATACAAGATAGGTAATGACTTTACCCCATCACCCACGAATCTAGAATGGCGCGGTTCAACAGGAGAATCGACATGACCGGCTATCTCTACCTCGCCATCGCCATCACCGCCGAAGTGATCGCCACCACCTCGATGAAGGCCCTCGACGGCCTGAACAAACCCCTGCCGCTGGTGCTGGTAGTGGTTGGCTACGCCATCTCGTTCTGGATGCTCAGCCTGGTGATCAAGACCATCCCCGTCGGCATCGCCTACGCCGTGTGGGCCGGCCTCGGCATCGTGCTGGTGAGCATCGCCGCGACCTTCCTCTACCAGCAGCGCCTGGACCTGCCGGCCATGCTCGGCATGGGCCTGATCGTCAGCGGCGTGGTGGTGATCCAGCTGTTCTCGCAGACCGCCGGACACTGATCGGGCGTACCGCGCCGCTCGCGTTATACTGCCGGACCGTTTTGCAGCGAGCCCCGGCATGTCCCAGTCCCTCAGCACCGATATCCTGATCGTCGGCGGCGGTATCGCCGGCCTCTGGCTCAATGCGCGCCTGCGCCGGCTCGGCTACGCCACCCTGCTGGTGGAAAACGCCGCGCTGGGCGGCGGGCAGAGCCTGAAGTCCCAGGGCATCATCCATGGCGGCGCCAAGTACGCCCTGCATGGCGCGCTGACCGGTGCTTCCGAAGCCATCGCCGACATGCCGCGGCGCTGGCGCGAGGCCGTGGAAGGCCAGGGTGAACTGGACCTCACCGGCGTACGCCTGCTCTCCGAGGCCCACTACCTGTGGTCGCCGGGCAGCCTGGCCGGCAACCTGACCAGCTTCTTCGCCAGCAAGGCGGTGCGCGGCCGTGTCGACCAGGTCAAGGGCGACCAGCTGCCACCGGCGCTGCAACATCCCAAATTCAAGGGCAAGGTCTATCGCCTGGCCGAACTGGTCCTCGATGTGCCCAGCCTGATCGCGCGCCTGGCGGAACTGGCCGGCGACAGCCTGCTGGCCGGCCGTGACATCACGCCGCTGCGCGAAAATGACGAGCTGGTCGGGCTGAATGTCGACGGCCGCGAGATCCGCGCCCAGCGCGTCGTACTCGGCGCCGGCGCCGGCAATGCTGCGCTGCTCGCCACCCTAGGCGTGGAGCAACCGCGCCAGCAGCTGCGCCCGCTGCACATGGTGCTGGTCAAGGGTAAAAGCCTGAAGCCGCTGTATGCCCATTGCCTGGGCGGCGGCCCCAAGCCGCGTATCACCGTGACCAGCCACCCGGCCGCCGACGGCCAGTGGGTCTGGTACCTCGGCGGCGACTTCGCCGAGGCCGACGGCGTGGCGCGTAGCGAGCCAGAGCAGATCGCCGCAGCGCAGAAGGAAGTGCAGCAGTTGTTGCCCTGGGTCGACCTCTCCGACGCACGCTGGGCCACCTTGCGCGTCGATCGCGCCGAGCCGGCACAATCCGGCCTGGTGCGCCCGGACAACGCCTTCCTCGCCGAGCAGGGCCGCCTGCTGGTCGGCTGGCCGACCAAGCTGGCGCTGTCGCCGGACTTCGCCGACCGCGCCATCGCCGCTCTCGAGCGTGACGGCATAACTCCGGGCAGCCATGCGGCAGCGCCGGCACTGCCACGCCCGCCATTGGGTACACCGGTGTGGGAGGAGTTGCTGCCGTGAGTCTGCACGACCTGCATCGCCCGCTGGGCGACACCGGCCTGCTGGTCTCGCCGCTCGGCCTGGGCACGGTCAAGCTGGGCCGCGACCAGGGCGTGAAGTACCCCAACGGCTTTACCATCCCCGACGATACCGCCGCGCGCGCCTTGCTCCAGCAGGCCCGCGAACTCGGCATCAACCTGATCGACACAGCCCCCGCCTACGGTGTCAGCGAACAGCGCCTGGGCCCACTGTTGCGTGGCCAGCGCCAGGACTGGGTGATCGTCAGCAAGGTCGGCGAGGAGTTCGAAGCCGGCCAGTCGCACTTCGACTTCTCGCCGCAACACGCGCGTTTCTCGGTCGAACGCAGCCTGCAGCGCCTGGAGACCGACTTCATCGACCTGGTACTGGTGCATTCGGACGGCAACGACGTAGCAGTGCTGCGCGACAGCGGCGTGTACGAGGCCCTGGCCGAGCTCAAGCGCGAGGGCAAGATCCGCGCCTTCGGCCTCTCCGGTAAGACCGTCGAAGGGGGCCTGCTGGCGCTCGAACAGGGCGACTGCGCCATGGTCACCTACAACCTCGCCGAGCAGGGCGAACGCGCCGTGCTCGACCATGCGGCCAGCCACCACAAAGGCATCCTGATCAAGAAAGCCCTGGCCAGCGGCCATGCGGTGCTCGCGGGGAAAGATCCAGTGCGCGCCAGCTTCGAGCTGGTCTTCGGCCACCCCGGCGTCAGCTCCGCCATTGTCGGCACCATCAACCCGCAACATCTGGCGGCAAATGCCGCGGCCGCCGCTGCGGTTATCCGCGGCTAAACTGCAAGGCTCCGGGCGCGGTCAGAACTTCAACCCGCCCCATCCATCTGATGCAGCCCACCCCATTGCTGCCGACTGAGGAGCCGATATGTCGAGACTGCTGGCCCGCAAGGCCCCCGGTAACTTCAAGACCCTTCCGCTGCACGTGGAAGCCACAGCAGACGGACTCAACTACCGCAGCCTCGGCCTGCCACTGAACTTTGCCCAGATGCTCGAACGGCGCCGCCCGGTAGAAGCGGCCGACAGCCAGCGCTTCGCCCTGGAGCTGGCCAATCTCGGTGTATCGGTGCGTCTGACCCTATCCTGGCAGGGCCGAGATTACTGGCTGCTGGTACGTCAGCGCCGTCCGGACCGCGGCGACGTGGTACTCAAGCTGATCTCCGGCTATGTGCCGGCTCACGAGCTGAATCTGCCGCTGCTCACTGCCATTCAGGAGGTTGCCGAAGAGTGCCTTATCGAGAACGACGGCACCTGGCTGGCTGGCCGCTACGCCGACACATGGCTGCCAACCCCCTATCAAGGCGCGTTGCGCTACCGCGAAGGCGACCACTTCCGCCTCACACCACTTTCCGGCGCCGCACGCCCGGTGCAATGCGGCAACCTGATGCTGATGGAGCGTCCGCGGGCCTATGTGCATCTGCCGACGGCCTCCCTACAGCTGGTCTATGACCTGCACCTGGAGCTGCCGAAAGACTGCCGCCAGCCAAGTCTGTTCCATGTCGACGAGCGCCTGGAGGACGAGCAATTGGTGGCCTGCCTGGAGCGCCGCCGGCCTGATCTTTATCTGCTGCCGCTGAAACAGGGCAAGCCCACCGACGAGCTATTCACCCTGCGCAGGGGCGAATTGCTGCCGGCCAGTACCCGTGGCGTCTGGCTATCGGAGAGTTTTGCCGCGCAGGACGGCTGGCTGGTACGCGACGAGCGCATCCACTGGAAGGACTGGCAGGCCCGCCTGAACCAGGCGGAGAAGGAACCCGGCCGCCTGGCCGGTTAGCAAGAGCGGCCACCCATGGTGGCCGCGGAGGTCACTTGTTGCGGATCTTCTCGACGATCGCGGTGGTGGAGCTGTTCTCCACCAACCCCAGCACCCGCACCTCGCCGCCATAGGCGCGGACGATATCCGCACCGACCACCTGATCGATGCCGTAGTCACCGCCCTTGACCAGCACGTCCGGCTGAACCGCACGCAGCAGATTCTCGGGCGTGTCCTCGCTGAAGCTCACCACCCAGTCCACAGCCCCAAGGCCAGCGAGTACGGCCATGCGCCGATCCACCGAGTTGATCGGCCGGCCAGGCCCCTTCAGACGCGACACCGAGCCGTCGTCGTTGACCGCCAGCACGAGACGGTCGCCCTGCGCACGCGCCTGCTCTAGGTAGGTCACGTGGCCGGCATGCAGGATGTCGAAGCAACCGTTGGTGAAGACGATCTTCTCGTCATGGGCACGCGCATCTTCGATGGCCACCAGTAACTGCTCCAGACTCAGCACGCCACGTTCAGAGCCTTGCTCGCGCTGCACGGCACGACGCAGTTCCGGGGCGCTGATGGCGGCGGTACCCAGTTTCCCAACCACAATGCCGGCGGCCAGGTTGGCCAGAGCCACGGCTTGCGGCAACTCCTCGCCGGCGGCGATGGAGGCAGCCAGAGTGGAGATCACGGTATCACCGGCACCAGTCACGTCGAACACTTCGCGAGCGCGAGCTGGCAGATGCAGCGGTGCATGCTGCGGGCGCAGCAGTGTCATGCCGTGCTCGCCACGGGTGACCAGCAGCGCACCCAGCTCAAGCTCGCGCATCAACCTGGCCCCCTTGGACACCAGCTCGGCCTCGTCGGCGCAGTGCCCGACGATGGTCTCGAATTCACTGAGGTTGGGCGTAATCAAGCTGGCGCCGCGATAGATGGAAAAATCCTTGCCCTTGGGGTCGGCCAATACAGCGATACCACGAGCCCTGGCCAACTGAATCAGCGCTTGATGGTTCTGCAGAGCCCCTTTGCCGTAGTCGGACAGCACCAGCACCTTGACCCCGGCTAGCAGGCCGTCGACATCCTGGGCCAGTGCGACGGCATCGGTACGGAAGGGCTCCTCGAAATCCATGCGTAGCAGTTGCTGATGGCGGCTCATGACGCGCAGTTTGACAATGGTCGGCTGGTCGTCGATGCGCTGGAAGTGGGCTTTCACGCCGGCGGCATGGAGGCTGTCCGAAAGGCTTTCGGCCGCCTCATCCTCACCGGTCACACCAACCAGCAGTGCCGGCGCCCCGAGCGCTGCAATATTCAACGCGACGTTGGCGGCTCCACCTGGGCGATCCTCGATCTGCTCGACCTTGACCACCGGTACCGGCGCCTCGGGAGAGATGCGCGAGGTACCGCCATGCCAGTATCGGTCGAGCATGACATCACCCACCACCAGAACGGGGGCTTGGTCGTAACGGGGCATGGACAGCTTCATGAATACTGAACTCTCGACAGAGTGGGAGCGGCAAAAATCGCCGCGGATCATAACACGCCAGGTGCGAGCAGCCGGCCTCACTCGCCCAGTGGGCGCACCCAGAACAGTTCGTGACGGCGCACTGCCTTGCGGAAGAACTCGTCCTCGCCGGTAACCGGCCAGCGCCGGCCGGCAAGCAGGCGCTGGATCTGACGGCGCAGGCGCTTCTTGCCCGCCAACGGCGATTGCAGATCGTGCTGCATGGCCAGCGCCATGGCCTTATCGAGCTGCGTCTCGGCGGACAGGACCGGGCTCCACAGGGCGTCGGCCGGAAGGGCGACTATCGCCGGAGGCAGGGCGATGCCGTGATTTGCCGGCCCCATGGGCCAACGATCGTTGTCGTGCAGGTGGTTGGCATAGAGCAGCAGCATCTGCGGCTGCCAGTCGCTGAGCTGAACGGCTTCGAGTAGCGCGCGAGTACTGGCAACGTGATCGCTGTGTGGATCGAGCTGCGGGTGCGGAGTGACCAGCACCTCGGGCCGAAAGTGTTCGAGCAATGCGGCCAGATCGGCTACCAGGTTACGCCATGAGGGAGCGCCGTCGGCATCGCCAGGCAAGGTCAACGGGTTGTGAAGACGCACACTGCGGATATCTGCTTCACCCGACTCACGCGAGGGAAAGGCCTGGTCGGGTGCATCGGCCATCGCCGGCAATTGCAGGCAGTAGTAGCCGAGTTGCACGCAGCGGCTCTGCGGCACCCCGCCCCAAAGTGGTACGGCCAGGCTGTCCCATGCGCGCAGACGACCCTTGAGCGTCGCCGCCAGCTGCGTCGAGAGCCCCAGACGCCGATAGCTCTCGGCCTCGATCTCACCCTGGGTCAGCGTGACAATACTGGCCTGAGAGCAACGACTGTACAGGCCGAAGGCGGCCAGTTCCGCGTCATCGGCATGCGGGGCGACAACCATGATCCGTCGCTCGGCATAATCCGGGTTGGTCATGGCGAACAGGCGCCCTTCCCTGCCCAGCCGACAGAAACGCTCGCGCAGGCGCAGCGTGCCAGCGCGCAATGCATCCCCCTGGCCCGACAGATTGAAATAGCGCAGGCCATCGACGCGACGCTCCAGGTCCTGCCGGTCATCGCCCAGCCGAACTCGCGGATCGAGAAAGCGGCCCAGCCAGGTCGCGGTGACCTCCAGCTCTAGGACCAGTGTTTCCGCACTGCCAAGCTCGCCATCGATACGCAACTGACCATCGGCGATACGCGCCAGCAGGCAGGGCGTTCCAGCGGGGAAATCGTAGTGGTAGTCGTCGTCCGGCGAGTAGAAGAGGTGGTCGGCGAACCAGGCCTCATGGGCGACCCATGCAAGCGCCAGCAGCAGAGGTACACACCACCAGGCGACGAATACGCCGAGCAACACCATCAGCAGCAGCGCCACCAGCATGGCAATGCGCTTGTTGCGACGATGGCGTTTGAGCAGTTGCTGCTTGCGACCGGTCATGATGTCGTCACCCGTTGCTATCTGTGTGCTCGCAAAGCACCGCTACACCTGATAGGCCGGCACTCGGTGGCACCAGCGGTCCTTATACTCACGATCAGCGCGACCGAACGAATAGCGCAGCGGTTTACCGATGGCGCGCGCCTCGGCCCATGCGTCCTGCGTATTGACGTAGCTGAGCACGCTGCCAGGGCTGAACTCACGCTGCTGCGGATCGACCCCGCCATTGATGTACTCCAGACTAATCCATCTGGGTGCCTCGACCCGATATAGCACCTGGATCGCCACAGGCTCGTCGTTGAGGTAGACCAGCGAGCCCGTCATGAATTCACGCAGCAGACCGAAGACCTCGACCAGACGCTCCTTGCCTGTGGCCTCGAAGCCCCAGCGGCGGTGAAACAACTCAATGTAAATACGCGCCTGCTCCTCGGCCGTCAGCTCCAGCATTGGCCGGATCACCCCACCAGCCTCTTCCAGCAGGCGCTGCTCGCGCCGCTGGTTGTAGCGGAACTTCTTGCTGTACTCCTCCGGCTCACGAGCCAGAGCCAGGCCTTCAGGCTGTTCGCGCAGGCCGACAATGGATTCGGCATTGAGCTGAGAAAGATAGCGCGCCTTGTGGCGTAGCGTGATACGCGCCCCTTCGGCGACAGGCAGGATGAGTTCGGCGTTGCCCAGATCGAACAGACCACGCTTACCGTGCTTCTTCAGCACATCCTTGGACAGTGCCAGGTGGCGCCCCCAGGCAGGAATGGCAGCCTGCAGCTCACCGTCCTGCTCGCAACCCAGGTAGCGAACCGGGATGCCTGCCAGGCCGGCCAGACGCTCGACCACCTGCGGATGGGTGGCAACACTGCCACCGAAGCGGTGCCAGGTAGTGGCATAGGCGCAAGCATCAATCTCGCACCAGCCACGCTCGCGGTAGCTGCGCAGAAATTCCAGCATCAGGCACCCTGCTCCAGCGCCTGTGGCGACTCGCCGTCCTCCTCGAACTGCTTGGCATGCAGGCGGGCGTAGTAGCCATTCTGCGCCAACAGTTCGGCATGGCTGCCGCGCTCGACGATCTCGCCCTGATCCATCACCAGGATCAGGTCGGCCTTCTCGATGGTGGTCAGGCGATGAGCGATCACCAGGGTGGTACGCCCTTTCATCACCTCGTCCAACGCTCCCTGAATGTGTCGCTCGGACTCGGTATCCAGTGCCGAAGTGGCCTCATCGAGGATTAGCAACGGCGCATTCTTCAGCAGTGCACGGGCGATCGCCAGACGCTGCCGCTGGCCTCCGGAAAGCAGTACGCCATTCTCGCCCACCAATGTGTCGAAGCCTTCAGGCAGCTTGTCGATGAACTCGGCGGCATAGGCGGCCTCGGCAGCCTGGCGCACTTGCTCGGCCGATGAGCCAGCAAGATCGCCATAGGCGATGTTGTTGGTCACGCTGTCGTTGAACAGGGTGACGTGCTGGGTAACCAGGGCAATGTGCTTGCGCAGGTTGCGCAGGCGGTACTCTTCGATATCCAGGCCATCCAGCAGAATCTGCCCCTGCTCATGGTGATAGAAGCGCGGGATCAGGCTGGCCAGTGTCGACTTGCCGCTGCCGGAACGGCCGACCAGCGCGATCATCTGCCCCGGCTCGGCGACGAAGGATATGTCGCGCAGCACCGGCTTCTCGGCAGCCGGATACTGGAAGGAGAGGTTACGGACTTCGAGTCGCCCGCTGACGCGCTCGCGCTCCTGGGTTCCGTGATCCAGCTCGGGCTCTTCATCCAGTTGCTCGAAGATACTCTCGGCACCGGCCACCCCCTTCTGGACGGTCGAGCTGACTTCGGACAATTGGCGGATGGGCTTGGGTAGCAAGCCGGCCAGGGTGATGTAGGCCACCAGATCGCCGGTCGTGGCGTCACCGCGCAGCAACAGCACCAGGAACATCAACACGGCCATGGCGCTGTAGATCACCAACTGCAGGCTGGGCGTGTAAATCGCGTTGGTCTTGACCATGCGCAGCTGCTTGTCTCTGTTGGATTCGCTAGCCACCTGGAAGCGATGCCGTTCGTAACCCTCGCCACCGAAACTACGCACCACCCGATACCCCTGAATGGTCTCGGAAGCCACATGGGTCACGTCGCCCATGGAAACCTGAATCTTCTTGCTCTGCTTGCGGAATTTCTTACTGGCGCTGCCCACCATCACGGCGATAAGCGGCAGGATGGCCACCATCACGAGGGTCAGCTTCCAGTTCATCCACAGCAGAGAGGCGAACAGGAAGATCACTGTCATCCCTTCACGCACCACGACCTTGATCGCATCAGTAGCGGCGCCAGTGACCATCGTCACGTTGTAGGTGATGCGGGAAATCAGATGCCCGGAGTTGTGGTTATCGAAGTAGCGATTGGGCAAGGTCAGCAGGTTGTTGAATAGCGCGATGCGCAGATCCTGAACGAGCCCCATGGAGACCTTGGCCAAGTAGTAGTTGCCCAAGTAGGAGCCAACGCCCTGCCATAGAGCGATGAGCACGATCAGCAACGGCACCGCCAGCAGCAGCTTGAGATCGGCGATATAGGGTATGTTCGAGAGGAAGGGGGCGTTGGCGAAGAAGCTGGCGTCCGGATTCTCCAGACCATCTACAAAATACTTGAGCACGTACGCAAGCATGGGCTGGGTCAAGGCGAATATCAGGAAGCCAAACAGACTCACCGTGAACGGCATCCAATACGGCATCACATATTTCAGCAATCTCAGGTAAACCCTCAGGCTTGATTGCTGGTTAGAATTGGCCATTCGGCGAGCCTCGTACGACTGGCTAGAGAGAAAAGATGCGGATTGTAGCAGCGAACGAATTACAAGATTGGCTGAGCCAGGGCGAGGTGCTGGAAAAAGACAGCAATGGCCCCAAGGTAGTCCGTCGAGAAGACGGCACTCTGCTGAAGATTTTTCGCAGCCGCCGCACGCCGCTCCTGGCCCGCATGAGCCCAGATGCTCGCCGCTTCGCTGACAGGGCGACGCGCCTGAAGAGCCTGGGCATCAGTACGCCTGACATCATCGAATGCTGCTGGGTAGACCGTGAGAAGGCCATCAGCGCCTGTATCTATCACCCGCTGGAAGGGAGAGCACTGGACAAACTGTTCAATGCCTCCCGAGCGGAGTTTGATCAGCTACTGCCACGGCTCGCCAGCTACATTTTCAGGCTACATCGCCAGGGCATCTACTTTCGCTCGCTGCACCTCGGCAACGTCCTACTGACAACCGACGGTGATTTCGGACTGATCGACTTTCTCGACATCCGCTTCAAGAATCGCCCGCTGGGGCGAATGCTGGTGCGCAGAAACTTCCGCCACCTGCAGCGCTATCTCGAGCGCCGAAAGGTACAGGGATTTCCGTGGGAGCAGCTGCTAAGCCACTACGAGACAGCCAGCAAAGCGGGTAAGTGAGCATACTCCAGCCAAGAACTTGCCATCGAAACACCGAGCGCTTGGCACGTGCAACGCTCACCGCTCCAACCGCCGCCCCCTCACCATCCAGGCCATGCAAAGGAATAGCGGCAGCCACATCGAAAACCACTCTTCCCTCGGCTTCACCCACGGCCCTACTCCGTCGGTGAACAAAGCCACCCCCGCAAAACACAGCAGGCAGCACAGTAGGCGCCCAGGTACCTCGCCGCGCGATCGCCATGCCTGAACCAGCGCATACGCGACAAGCGACAACCAGAATGCAAGGCCGACCAGGCCCAGGGTAACGGCGATATGCAGATAGAGATTGTGAGCATGCTCGTATGAGGTGTTCTGGGCAGCTATCGGCAAGCTATAGGTGGAGCCATATCCGAGCCCCAGCAATGGGGCCTCGCCCAACAGATGCAGGGCTTGCTGAATAAGCTCTGGTCGATAGGAAAAGCCACGTTGCAACAAGACATCAGGCCATGCAAACAAGGCGCCGGCCACCACGACACTGCAAATCACCGCGCCCCTGACGTCATAGCGACTAGCCCATAAGGGAGCAAGAATCACCACCGCAATCGCAGCCAGCCAAGGCCCTTTAGACTGGCTGAGCAGAAGGAACGCGAGCAGGCCCGACAACGACGACGCCCAGGCTAGCCCCCGTAGCCAGGCGGGCAGGTAGGCACGCAGGTAGAACAGCAAAATCCCCAGCACTCCCAGCAACTGGGACGCGAGTATCGGATTGGACGTCAGAGTGAGGCCCTGAGCACGTGCCTCCAGAGGGCGGCCACCGTAGCCATAGAAGTAGAAAAGACTGCCCCATGCCAGAACCCCGCCGATCAGCCCTGCCATCGCCAGCACGCGCCACAGGCGCTGCGGGTCCAGGCATGACAATGCCATGACCGCATTGGCAGCCATGAGCACATACAGGAAGATCTTCTGCTCTCCCCAGTCCACCCCAACGCGGCTCCATGAGGCGGAAATGGATGACCACAAACAGAAGGCCACCAGCAGCCCCCCTAACGGCTGCAACCAGGCTCGCCGTACATCACTCAACAACACGAAGCTGAGCACGCCTGGCAACCAAAGCAGCAAGATCACACCCTGCTGATAGAGCTTGTGCGTCGGCAGCAACAGCATGCCCAGAAGCCACCAGAGCATGCCCAGCGAGAGCCATTGCCTCATAACGGAGGCAATGGCTCCCCTCTCAAAAAAATGCATAGCGAATCCGACTCCAAAACCGACGCAGGGCTTTCCGAGTCTTGAACTCCGGCCTGCGCACTACCGACTCGATATCGCTCATATCCAGCAAACGTTGATAAGCAATGACAGGCTCGACGAGAAAACTATCCACCTGAGGGTGCAAGACTTCCGAGTAATACCAGTCAACTGGCAGAGAGGAACCCTCCGCTTCCGCGAGAATGCGTGAATACAAGCGCTCGTGAACCAAATAGGCATGGCCAAGGCGGATACGTCCGGCATCCCAGAGGTTGGCCGAAAAGCGACGAAAACGCCCCCCCTTCTTGAAGGTGCCACCCAAGTAGATCATCCCCCAATCGCGTCCATCCAATTGACGAGCTACCTGCTTCAGCACTGGAAGCGTATAGGACTCAAACTCGCAGTCATCTTCCAAAATCAGAACATGAGGCCATCCCTCAGCCTGGGCCATACGGATGACAGCCAAATGGCTCTGCAGACACCCCCAGGTCGCGCGAAGCTTGCCCGCAAGCGCCTCGGTATCGCCGTCAACGCATTGCAGGAATGCACGAAGGCCAGCCAACTCCGGCTGATCGACCACGTCCATGGGCGGGCGCACGGCCGAGAAACGCTGCACATCCCCTGCCACACTCAAGCGAGCGAATTGCCGCTGCATGGACTCCCAGCGATCGGGGCGAGAATCGAGATTGATAACTCGAACATGCTCAAAAAATGGCCAGGGCTGAGCCATCGCTACTCCTCCGACTCAGTAGAACACAGGGCAACTCTCTCGATTTCGGCAGGCAAGCCACCACCCAACAACAACGATTCGAGCGCATTGATATTGCATCCAAGCCCTTGGGTACCATGAGCGAGATGGTACTCCGCGAAGTCACGAGAGGCCTGCAGTGCCCGCTGCAAGCGCTGTTGCACCGCGTCCAGGCGGCTCCCGAAACTGTTCAGCGACTCTGCCGGAGGACCGAAGAAGCGCTCCTGCTCGAATATGTCCTCATCGCTGCCCGCATTGGCATAGATGATGGCCCGACGCGCCAGTGCCGCCTCGATTACCGCGTTGGACATGATGTTGACCACTACTGAAGCACGCCCCAACGACTGCGCCAGGGTGTACTCCGGCCCCAGCACCTCGACTGAATCCAACTGCTCTGCAGCTCGCCGCCAGAACGGCACACCGCTTCGCGGGTGCGGCCTGATCAGAACTCGGTACTCGGGATGAGCCGCAATCCAGGCACATAAGAACTCATACGTGGCCCTGTACCCCGGCTCCTTCTCTTTGTCAGGTCCGACGCCGAGCACCAGCAACACCTTCAACGCGGGACTTGCAGGCTCCAGGTCGAACTCCCGGTCGATCATGTGCGAACCGACAAGCGCCGCGATAGAGCTGCCGAAACGCAACTCGCGCGCCTGCAGCGCCTGCAGGGAACTCTGGCCGAACAGGAAGTAGTAGTCGTAGTCGTTCATGCCCAGCCGGCGCGAGCCCTCCACCGTGGTGGCATGGGCCAGATGTACCAACAGGCGCTGACGCGCATTGAGCGACAGGCGCAGGAAAGGGGCGTAGAGACTGCCGTTGCGGTCATTCAGCAGCACACGGGGCTGATGGTGCTCCACCAGCCACTCGGCATAGGCGGCAATACCGAAGTAACGGGTCGGCACCGGATGGGGCGGACGCTTGAGAAGGCGTTCGCGCAGGATCGTCTTCGGCTCCTGTAGCGCGGTCTCCACCAGATTGTGGCCACGTCCACGCAACCCCTCGATCAGCAGCTTCTTGCGCTGAAACTTGATGACCTTGGGCGCCGATTGCAGCAGCAGGAAGTCGCAGGGCTCGACCTTGACGGACTCGGCGAGACACCCTTTTGCACGTACGCCGAACCACCAGTCACTCAGCGCCTCGCGAGTGAAGCGCAGCGCACTGCCGAGCAGGCCGTGACGCTCACGCAGCAGCAGCCAGCGGTAGCGGTCCAGAGCACGGGCCTTGGAGGCCCAAGGGTTGGCGACTGCATTCTGCGTCATGTTCAGCCCAGCATGGCGCGCATGGGGAGGGACCAGAAGTGCTCGCGCACCGCCTGGTCGGAGAAGCGCTGCAGCAGGCGCTCCTGCATGCGCTGGCGCAGCGCGTGCAGATCGCCGATCTGTGCCTGACGCTCAAGGGCTTCGGCCAGCCCACTCACAGCGCCGAGCGGAAACAGCTCGCCGATGCCCTGCACCACCTCGCGCCCGCCGCCGCAGTCGGTGCCGATCACCGGCACCTCGGCGGCCATGGCCTCCAACAGCACCATGCCAAAGGGCTCATGATCGGAGCTCAGGACGAACAGATCGAAGGCCTTGAAGTAGCGCCGGCCACCAGCCACCTGGCCGAGGAAGCGCACCGAATCAATCACGCCCAACTCGGCGGCCAGCACCTTGAGCGAAGCTTCCAGCTTGCCGCTGCCCATGATCGCCAGCAGGCTGCCGGCCGGCAGCCCGGGCAGTGCCTGGGCGAAGCCACGGATCAGGGTGGCCTGGTCCTTATCCGGATGCAGGCGCCCGACATTGCCCACCACCCACACATCCTGCGGCAGCCCAAGATGCGCGCGAGCCACCTCTCGGGACATCTGCTCTGCCTGCACCGCAGCGATGTCGATGCGGTTGTACAGAGTTTCTATGCGTTCGCCCGACCAACTCGGCAAGCAGGCGCGCATGTCGTCGCGCACCGCGTCGGAGACGCCGAGCAACGCCAGGCGCGCCTTGAAGAAGTTGGCGAACAGCCGGCGCGACAGGCGCCGATAGTCACCAAAGGCATGATGCACGCCGATCACCGGCAGATCGCTACCGAGCAGGGCGACGTACACCGGCTTGAAGCGGTGGGCGATGCACAGGCGGAAATCACGGGAAGCGGCAATGCGCTTGAAGTCGCGGATGGCCGCCAACTTCAGACCGCGCACCTGGCGACTGGAATAATCGAGGAAGACCACCTCGTCGGACGCAGAGCCGGCTTCAACCTCGGCGCTCGGCGCACCCGTCAGGTAGACAGTGCAGACCTTGAAGGGCGTACCGGCAAACAGCGCGGCGTACTGCCGCGCACAATCGAGGAAGGGGCCGTCATAGCCGTGGCAGAACTGCAGCACCCACTGCTGCCCGGCCCCTTTGACCTCAGATGCTGTCATACCAGTCCTTGCCGTCCTTGACCACGAGGATGTCTTCCATGATCAGGTACTGCAGGTCGGATCCGTAGAACATGTTCAGCGCGTCGGTCGGCGAGCAGATCATCGGCTCGCCGCGGCGGTTGAGCGAAGTGTTCAGCGACACGCCGTTGCCGGTGAGCTTCTCCAGCTCCAGCATCAGGTCATACCAGCGCGGGTTGAAGCGGCGCTCCAGCACCTGGGCGCGCGAGGTGCCGTCCTCGTGCACCACTTCGCCGACGCGGTTCTTCCACTCTTCGTTGACCTCGAAGGTGAAGGTCATGAACGGGCTCGGGTGATCGACCTTGAGCATCTGCGGCGCCACGGTGTCGAGCATCGACGGGCAGAAGGGTCTCCAGCGCTCGCGGAACTTGATCTGCTCGTTGATGCGGTCGGCCACGCCCGGCACGCTCGGGCAGCCGATGATCGAACGACCACCGAGAGCACGCGGGCCGAACTCCATGCGGCCCTGGAACCAGGCCACCGGATTGGCGTCGACCATGATCTTGGCAATGCGCTGCGCAGTGTTGTCGATGCGCTTGAACACCGGTTTGCTCGGGTGGCGGGCGCAGGCGGCGATCACGTCTTCGTTAGAGTACGAAGGGCCGAGGTAGACGTGTTCCATTTTCTCCACCGGCACGCCGCGCTGGTGCGAGACGTAGGCGGCGGCACCGACCGAGGTACCGGCGTCGCCGGAGGCCGGCTGCACGAACAGCTCCTTCACGTCGTCGCGGGCGATGATCTTCTGGTTCAGCTTGACGTTCAGCGCGCAGCCGCCGGCGAAGGCGATCTTGCCGGTTTCCTTGAGGATGTCGCCGAGGTAGTACTCCATCATCTCCAGCGCCAGCTTCTCGAACAGCGCTTGCATGCTGGCGGCGTAGTGGATGTACGGGTCGTCGGCAATGTCGCCCTGGCGCTTCGGCCCCAGCCACTCGATCAGCTTGGGCGAGAAGTAGTAGCCCTTGCCGTTTTCCTTGTAGCGGCGGAAACCGATGACGTTGGCGTAGTCGGTGTTGATGATCAGCTCGCCGTTCTCGAACTTGGCCAGGCGCGAGAAGTCGTACTTAGCCGCGTCGCCGTAGGGCGCCATGCCCATGACCTTGAACTCGCCATCGAGCATCTCGAAGCCGAGGAACTCGGTGATCGCGCCGTACAGGCCGCCGAGCGAGTCCGGGTCGTAGAATTCCTTGATCTTGTGGATCTTGCCGTTCTCGCCGTAGCCGAAGAAGGTGGTGGCGTACTCACCCTTGCCGTCGATGCCGAGGATCGCGGTTTTTTCCTTGAAGCCCGAGCAGTGGTAGGCGCTGGAGGCGTGGGCCAGGTGGTGCTCGACCGGCTCGATCTTGACCTTCTTCAGGTCGAAGCCGAGCTGCTCCAGGCACCATTGAATCTTCTTGTGGTAGCGCTTGTAGCGGCGGTTGCCCATCAGGATCGCATCGAGCGAGCGGTCCGGTGCGTACCAGTAGCGCTTGGCGTAGTGCCAGCGGGCCTTGCCGAACAGGCTGATCGGGGCGAAGGGAATGGCCACCACGTCGACGTCGGACGGCTTGATCCCGGCCTGTTCCAGGCAGAATTTGGCGGACTCGTAGGGCATGCGGTTCTTCGCATGCTTGTCGCGCACGAAGCGCTCTTCCTCGACCGCCGCGATCAACTTGCCGTCGATGTACAGGGCGGCGGACGGGTCATGGCTGAGTGCGCCGGACAGGCCGAGAATGGTCAATGCCACGGGAAAGCCTCTTGCAGCTACGGGCGGGCGAGCCGCCGCGAAGAAATGGTGGAAAGCGGGCACGGGGCCGCCAGAGAAAGCGGTGGATTATAGCCGCTGCGCCTGACCGAGGGTATGCCGCTGGGAAGCAGGCGGCTCGACCGATTTACCGCAGGTTCTAGAGCCGCGGCAGCCGAGCGTCAAGCAAAGTATGAAGAGGTGTTTCCGCAGGCCAGTTACGCAGGAAGCGCGCACGGTCACGCGCGTAAGCCCGGGCAAAGCCAGTCGTGCCGTCGTGCTGTCGCATGGCATCCAGATCGATCAGGCTCCAGCGGCCATCATCCCAGAACAGGTTATGGCCCTTGAAGTCGCCATGACTGATGCGCTCGCGAATCAGCGCAGCGAACAGTCGATCCAGGGCGAGCAACTCGTCCTCCGGCGGCGCCCCGTCTATGTACGGGGCGAAGCGTGCGATCAGATCCTCGCCGCCGCAGTGCTCGGTGACCACGTAGGCTCGCCCACGCAACCAGCACCAGCGCCGTTCGATCACTGCCAGCGGGCGCGGCGTAGCGATACCCAGCAGCTCCAGGCGATTACCCTCCATCCAGCTGTGCCAGGCTCGGCTCGGGCGCCAGAAACGCTTGAGCCAGTGCAGCCAGTTCTTGATGTTGTATCGCTTGACCACCAGTGGCCGACCGCTCAGCCCGACCCGGGCGACGGTGGCGGCGCCGCCGGTCTTGTAGATGTGTCCATCCTCGATGTGCCCGTCGATCTGCGCCAGCAGCGGCGCCAGTTCCGCCTCGTGCTCGCGGCGCACCACGCGCAGGCCGAAGGCCCCCACCCTGGCGGCAAACAGACTGCAATCACGCGCAGCCTTCTTCAGGTAGTCACGCAGCCGCCAGCGCCGCACCTTATCCACCTCCTTCAGCAACGCTTCCAGCGGCAAGGCATGCTCGGCATTGGCCAGCAGGTAGTGCACCAGCAGCTCTTCGATGAAGGGTTCCAGCTCGGCCGGCAGTTGGGCGAAGAACACCCCGAGGTTCTCCAGAACCCGCTGGCGCGACAGTGGCTGGCCGGCCATCTCGACCTGAACGCCTCCGCCATCGATCACGAACGGGCGGCCCTCATGACGCAGCAGGTTGTCCAGGTGCAGGTCGGCCTGCCATAGCCCCCTGGCGTGCAGCTGGCCGATAGAGCCCAGGGCCTCACCCAGTACCAGTTGCTGACCATCGGACAGCATCGGCTCGCGCTCTACGGTGCGCCAGGCATCCCACAGACTCTCGGCGCCATCCAGATATTCGAACAGCAGCCAACCGCCCTGCCCCGCCACGAAGCTTTCGGTCAGCAACTGCGGCGTGACCAGTCCTTGCTCGGCGAGCAGACGCGCTCCGGCCAGCTCACGCTCGAAGTGGCGCCCAGCCTTGCCTCCGACCAGCAGCTTGGCCAGAACCGTACGGCCTCGCCAGCGGGCCAGGCCGACATATCGCTGCCCTGGCAGCACCCGCAACAGACGCTCCAGCACCAGCGTGTCGCCGCCCAACTCCAGCTGGAGCGGAAGTGCAGGCTCGCGCCCGGCCTGTTGCAGCTCGTCCAGACGCATCAACGCGCCTCCTTATATCGGCGACGGGCGCCGAGCCGCTGGCTCCAGCGCTCGATGCCACCACCATCGCCCAGATAGGCAATCAGCAACTGGCGTACCTCACTCTCATTCCAAACGCTCGCCCGACGCAGCAATGGTTCCAGATCCTTGACCCGGTCGCGCTCCCCGAACAGCAAAGGGCGAGTCTTTTCCAGGTCAATCAACTGGGCAGAGAAGCCACTTTCGGCCTCACGCAGGAAGATGTGCTTGGGATAGAAGCAGCCATGCATCTGTCCCGCGCCGTGCAGGCGCCGTGCGAGTTCGCCACAGGCCCGCAGTATTGAACTGCGCGCGGCATCACCAAGCTGACTCCAGCGCGACAACCAGTGATCAAGGTCCTGCCAACCATCCAGTGCACGGGTCAGCAGGATGGCGCGCCACTCACCCGGTACTCGGCGCTGGGCGAAGAAGGCGGCCTGCAAGGCCGGGATAGCTAGCTCGGTGTAACGCCGGATATTACGGAATTCACGGGCGAAGGTGGGCTCACCTAGCGGATGCCGCAAGCTACGGGTGAGGTGGTTACTCTGACGCTTGAGGTAATAGGCCGCTTCCCCCAGGTCCAGACGGTAGACGCTGCTCCAGCCACCTCGCTCGGTATTGGGCTCGTCCACCGCCACCAGCTTGAGCGCCCACAGCGCATCGTAGTCCGCCAATCCATGGCGCTCGAGCAACGCCCGATCTTCCGCAGCGATGAAGTCGCTCATTCCCTACCCTCGAAGAACCTCAGTATCTGCCGAACCCGGCGCTTGTCATCGGCGCCAAGGCGCTCGCCCCCCTGGTACTGCAGGAAGAAGCGCAGGCGCTGGGAGCGCGACAGTACCTTGCTGGCGACCTTGTCCAGACAGGCCAGGTCCTTGACGATCCGATAACGCAACAGCGGTCCCCACCAGAACGAACCCGTCGGGCAATCGATCAGAAACAGCTCCCCCGCCTGGTTGACCAGCAGGTTGCGCCACTTCAGGTCGTTGTGGGCAAAGTGATGATCATGCAAGGCACGTGTCGCCCGGGCCAACTGGCGGCTGATGCCATCCACCCAGTTCGCATCGCTCAAGCGCTCATCACCTTGCCTGGCCATCTCGGCCAGATCACTGGTGCCCTCCAACTCCCGGGTGATCAATGCGCCACGCACGAAGGCGGCTCCCTTGCGCTCCAGCCCGTAGGCGACGATGGGCGCGGTGGGAATACCCCACCTGGCGAAGTGTTTCAGATTCTGCCACTCAGCCTTGACCCGCGGCCGGCCGACGTAGCGACGCAACCCCTTGCCGGCGCCGCTGTAGCGCTTGACGTAATAGCGCACGCCATCAAGTTCGATCAGGATCACCTCGGACAGAGGGTCCGAAGTCAACTGCCGACCTTGCAGCGCGAAAACCGACTCCAACGAGCCCAGCTCGGATTGCAGGGAGGAATACTCCGGCAAAAGCGTCCAGCCCGCCATCAGCGAGCCCTCCCCAGTTGCCGCGGAATCCGCCAGACCGGGATGAATGGCCGCCAGACATAGCGCCCCGCCAATTTGAAACTGGCCATCGGCGCCAGCACATGGTTGAGCTCGTTGAAACCAGGACGCCAGACGAAACGAGCATTCTTGCGGGTGATGGTGAAGCTGCGCAGCCCCATCAACGAGCCGAGATGACCGCCGCCCGAATCGTTGCTCACGACCACCGAGCAGGTGGCCAGGAAGTCCATCAGACCGCGTACGTCAGCGAAGGCATGCACAGGAACGCCCGGGTACTGTCCGGAGAGCACCTCACGCTCATGCGGCATACCGACGAACTCGACCAGCCACCCCTGGCGCCGCAGACGGTGGGCTAGCCAACGAAAGCCGGCAGGCGAGTAGTTCTTTTTCTCCTGCGGTGTGGTCGGGAAAATGACGACTCTGCGCGAAGCGTCCGGACAGATTACCGGGCAGTGCAGCGCGACAGGCTCGTCGGAACGAAGCCCATAGACACTGGCCCCATATTCGTCCACCCACTGCACCATGCTTCTGCCGTCTCTGGAGCGCAGACAAAGCGCGCGACTGGCACCCGGAATGAGCTGCTCGCCCACCCGGACTTCACGCCCATCGATGCCCAGCGCCGATGGCAGCTTCTTGGCCGTGACGAAGGCGATATTGCCCACTTCCAGCACGCGGGCCACGTGTGCCGCGTCGTCGCCAAGCCAGTTGACGTAGCTGATGAGCAAATCGCTCTGAGCGGCGAGCGCCAGAAGATCCACATCATGTCCAGGCTCTACCTGCAGCCAATCGAAATACTCACGGGCCGGGTGCAAGGCTCGCGCGACGAAACGCACGTGTGCGCCGGCCACATGGAACAGCCAGGCGAGTCGCAGGTAGATGGTCACATCACCCAAGGCCGTGCAGGGCACGATCGTCACACGTTTGCTTCGCCAATCCATGTGCATCAATGGTACGTCCCCTGTCAAAGCGCATCCCCGTAGCGCTGCTTGCGTTCGTAGAGTTTGTCCGCCTTGCGCTCCAGCCACGCCAGTAGAGCGGACTCGTCGCGCAGGATGTCGCGCAGAGGCTTCTGGAAATAGCGGTGCAGGAAACGCAGCTTGTCGCGGCCTGTCAGGCCTATGTCCAGTGCCGAGAAATACAGCGCTGCCAGATCCTTGTTGCGCCAGCGGGTTGGCGTGGCGCCGCGAACCTGGGCCCGGTGCAGATCGATCACCGACAGACGGAAGTCGTCGGCCGTCACCGGCTTGTCGGTGTGCAGCAGGAAGTGGCAGATGTAGCAGTCGCGGTGGTTGACCCCGGCGCGGTGCATGTTGCCGGTCATCGTCGCCACCTCGGCGATCAACGTGCGCTTGAGCCGTGGGTCGGGCGGCTGCCGAGTCCAGTTCAGGGTCAGCTGTTCCAGGTCGATGGTCGGCGCCAGCTCCTCGGTGATGATGAAGGAATGCTGCGCCGCCGGATTGCTGCCGCGCTCGCCGTAGGCCACCGCGGTCATGGTCGGCACACCGGCCTCGGTCAGGCGCCGAATCGCCGTCCACTCCTGGCCGGCGCCAAGCACCGGCAGCTTGGCGCTGAGCAGATTCTTGACGATCTCGCCCCAGCCGATGCCGCGATGAATCTTGACGAAGTAGCCGCGCCCGTCGACCTCGGTGCGCAGGGTGCGACGCCCTTCCAGCTCGCGGTAGATCTGGCCCTGCAGGGCTTCGACGGAAGCAAAGGCGTCCTTCCCAGCCCATAGCGACCTGAACGGCTCGGCGAGGATCAGCTTCATACGCCCCCCGTCAGGATCACGTCGGCCGCGCGCTGCGGCATGGAATACAGGTCGGCACTGGCGGCGAAGGCCAGGCCATTGGCACCCCACCTCGCTCGCGCCGCGTCGTCAGCCAGCATCTCGGCCAGCATGCGATTCAGCGTCTCCTGCTCGAAAGGAGCAGGCACCACACGACCGGCGCCGGCCTCAGCAATGTAATGGGCATAGCCGCAGACCTCGCTGACCACCACCGGCAGGCCGGAAACCACCGCCTCCAGCAGCACAGTTCCGGTGTTCTCGTTGTAAGCCGGATGGATCAGCAGATCGGCGCCGAGCAGGAAGCGCGGAATGTCGCTGCGGCCCTTGAGAATCTGCACCTGGTCGCTCAGCCCCAGCGCCTTGACCTGCAGCAGGAAGGGCTTGGGATCGTCCTGGCCGATGGCGATCAGGCGGGTGCGTTTCTTCAGCTCGCTCGGCAGTGCGGCCAGCGCCTTGAGGCTGCGATCCAGGCCCTTGGTCTTGAAGCCGGAGCCGATCTGCACCAGCAGCAGGTCATCGTCGGCCAGCTTGAACTCGCGGCGGAACTCGGCACGAATCTCGGCGGCATTGGCCGGGGCGCGACGGTCAGCAGCGATGCCCGGCGGCAACAGATGGAAACGCGCATCCGGGGTCTGGTAATGCTTGATGAACAGCGGCTGCTGCACCTCGGAGATCATCAGGATCTCGGTCTTCGACTCCGGGGAGAACACCGCTCGCTCGTACTCGGCGAAGTGCTTGTAGCGACCCCAGCGCTTGTAGATCGGCGCGCGCAGGGTCTGCGCCTTGTCTTCGTAGCAGCCATCGGCGGCGTAGTAGACGTCGAGGCCCGGCATCTTGTTGAAGCCGATCACGCGATCCACCGGATCGCGCGCCAGATCCGCCGCCAACCAGGCGCTGAAGCGCTCGTTGCGATGGTGATTGAAGAACGCCTTGATCGGCGCCACCCGCACGTCGAAACCGGCGGGCACTTCGCCCTCCCAGATCGGCGTGTAGACGCGAATGGCGTGGCCGCGCGCCTGGCATTCCAGGGCGATGCGCATGAAATCGCGCTGCAGGCCGCCGAACGGGAAGTACTTGTAGAGGACGAAGGCCAGCTGCATCACACCGCCTCCTGCTGGGCCAGCAGCAAGGCGTTCAGCTCATCGCCCACGCGTTGCGCATCGAGGCCGTCAAAGCACGGCTTGTGACGGTCGCCCAGACCGGCGCCCGGACCGCTGGCGCACAAATGCACCTGGCCGCGACCGTAGGCACCGACCTTGCCGGGCAGGGTCGGGCCGTAGAGGGAGATGGTCGGCACATCGAGTGCGGCGGCCAGGTGGCCGAGGCCGGTATCCACGGCGACGCAGGCAGTGGCCCCGGCGATTACCTTGGCCACGCCGGCCAGATTCAGCTTGGGCAGCACCGCAGCCCCCTCGATGCCGGCGACGATGCGCACGGCGCGCTCGCGCTCCGCCTCGTTACCCCAAGGCAGGCGGATGGCCCAGCCCTGTCCGGCCATGCGTTCGGCCAGGGCGCGCCAGTCTGCCTCCGGCCAGTGTTTGCTGGCCCAGGTGGTGCCATGCAGGAACAGCAGATAGGGCTGCGCAGCGGCATCAGCCATGACTGCACGGTCCAGGCCGTAGTCGCCGATCTGCTGCGGCACCTCATAACCGAGGGCCTGAGCAAACAGCTGGCGCGTACGCTCCAGGGCGTGCTGCTCCTTGGGCACCGCGTACAGGCGATCATAGAAACGGCAGGCAATCGGCTCACGCGCCGAGTCGCGGTCCAGGCCGGCCACCGGCGACTTGGAGTAACGGGTCAGCACCGCACTCTTGAACAGACCCTGGGCGTCGAGCACCAGGTCGTAGTCGACCTCGCCCAGACGCTGCTTGAAGCGCTTCCACTCGCCGGTCTTCCAGGTCTGCAGCGGATGCTTGCGCCAGCGGCGGATCGCCACCGGGATCACCTGAGCCACGGCCGGATGCCAGGCCGGAATCTCGGCGAAACCCTCCTCCACCACCCAGTCGAACTGGATGCCGGGGATGGCGCGCGCCGCGTCGGTCAGCGCCGGCAGGGTGTGAATCACGTCACCGAGAGACGAGGTCTTGATCAGCAGAACCCTCATCCGGCGACCTCGACGGGGTCGGCGGCAAGGCGGTCCAGCGCCTCGATCACCGGGCGCGGCTTGAGCTGGCGCAGGCAGTTGTAGTGACCGAAGCGGCAGGTGCGGTCGAAGCAGGGACTGCAGTCCAGACCCAGGCGGACTATTTCAACCTGGTCCGCCAGCGGCGGAGTGAACTGCGGCGAGGTGGAGCCGTACACCGCCACCAGCGGGCGATTCAACGCGGCGGCCACGTGCATCAGGCCGGAGTCGTTGGAGACCACGGCGCCGGCGGCAGACATCAGGTCGATGGCCTCGGCCAGGCTGGTCTCACCGGCCAGGTTGACACTTTCCTCGCGCAGCCCCGGAATCAGTCGCGCGCGGATGCCCTCGCAGCCGGGGTGATCGCTCTTCGAACCGAACAGCCACACCTGCCAGCCAGCGCGAATCTTGATCTCGGCGACCTTGGAGTAGTGCTCCACCGGCCAGCGCTTGGCCTCACCGAACTCGGCACCGGGGCACAGGGCCAGCACTGGCCGATCCAGGCCTAGCCCAAACTTGGCCAGGGCAGCGGTGCGGCTGGCTTCATCGATCACCAGGCGAGGCTGCGGATAAGGCTTGGGCAGCTCGGCACCATCCTCATAAGCCAGCGCCATGAAGCGCTCGATCATCAGCGGCAGGTGCTCTTTATCCAGCTTGCGGATGTCGTTAAGCAGGCCGTAACGCATCTCCCCCTTCCAGCCGGTGCGCTTGGGGATGCCGGCGAAGAACGGCACCAGGGCGGATTTGAGCGAGTTGGGCAGCAGGATCGCCTGGTCGTACTGGCCGGCCAGGGACTTGCCGATGCGCCGACGGGTGGCGACATCCAGCACGCCATGGCCGAGTGGGAAGCTCAGCGCTGCGCGCACCTCGGGCATGCGCTCGAGGATCGGCCGGCTCCACTCGGGCGCCAGTACATCGATCTCGCAGCCGGGGTGGCGTTGTTTGAGGCAGACGAACAGGGTCTGCGCCATCACCATGTCACCGACCCAGCTCGGGCCCACGATCAGTATTCTCATCACGACTCCGGAAATGAGCGGGGAGGCTCACGCCTCCCCAGTCACTGCCCTGTTATCTCTTTTTCGTATGCCCCGAGCGAACCACGACCACTCAAAATGGGGCAATCATGACCAGCAGATGGGCTCCCGGTCACGATTCTTCAAGTCTGGTCTTATTTGACCAGGGTGCGCCACTCGCCGTGGGCACTGGTCTTGCCGGTGACCAGGTCGAAGTAGGCCTTCTGCAGCTTCTCGGTCACCGGGCCACGACGGCCGATACCGATCTGGCGACCGTCCACTTCGCGGATCGGCGTGACTTCGGCGGCGGTGCCGGTGAAGAAGGCCTCGTCGCAGATGTACACCTCGTCGCGGGTGATGCGCTTCTCCACCACCTTGATGCCGTGCTCTTCAGCCAGGGTCAAAATGGTGCTGCGGGTGATGCCGTTGAGGCAGGAAGTCACTTCCGGGGTGTACACCACGCCGTCCTTGACCAGGAAGATGTTCTCGCCCGAACCTTCGGCCACGTAGCCTTCCGGGTCCAGCAGCAGGGCCTCGTCGGCGCCGCCGGAGATGGCTTCCTGCAGGGCCAGCATCGAGTTGATGTAGTTGCCGTTGGCCTTGGCGCGGGTCATGGAGATGTTGACGTGGTGACGGGTGAAGGAGCTGGTACGCACCTTGATGCCGGTCTTCAGGGCTTCTTCGCCCATGTAGGCGCCCCAGTTCCAGGCGGCGACGATCACGTGCACTTTCAGGCCGGTGGCGCGCAGGCCCATGCCTTCGCTGCCGAAGAACACCATCGGGCGCAGGTAGGCGCTTTCCAGGCCGTTCTCACGCACCGCGGCGCGCTGGGCTTCGTTGATCTCTTCCTTGGAGAAGGGGATCTGCATGTTGAAGATGTGGGCCGAGTCGAACAGGCGATCGGTGTGCGCCTGCAGGCGGAAGATCGCGGTGCCGTCCGGCGTGTTGTAGGCACGCACACCCTCGAACACGCCCATGCCGTAGTGCAGGGTGTGGGTCAGTACGTGGGTGGTAGCGTCGCGCCACTGCACCAGCTCGCCGTCATACCAGATCACGCCATCACGGTCGGACATCGACATCTTTGCCACTCCTCAGTCTTCATCGGTTCAGGGAAAGGTCAGCTCAAGCCCAGCTCGCGCCACAGGCGCATCACGCTGCGCCGTTCGGCGGCGAACTGGTCGCCGCCAACCTTGCCCGGCTGTTTCTGCAACGCCTGCCGGTGGGCGGCGGAGCGATAGGCCTTGTAGGCCTCCTGCAGCAGTTCGACGTCGGCGGCGGGCATCAATCCCACGTCGCGCAGGCCGTCGAGAATGCGGATGTTGTCGGTGTAGCGATACAGCTCGGGATGCTGCCGCGACCACGCCAGGGCCGCGTATTGCACCATAAATTCGATATCGACGATACCACCGGCGTCCTGCTTCAGATCGAAGGAAGACGCAGCGTCGAAGGCATTCGCGGCGGTGCCGGCGGCTGTCGCAGGAGTACCCAGGTTGTCACGCATCTTGGCCCGCATTTCGCTGACCTCGGCCTGCAGGCCGGGCAGGTCGCGCTCGCGCCCGAGCACGTCTGCACGCACCTGCTCGAAGGCTGCAGCAACCCGAGAGCAGCCAACCAGCACGCGAGCACGCACCAGGGCCTGATGCTCCCAGGTCCAGGCCTCGCTCTCCTGATAGCGCTGGAAAGCGCCTAGGGAACTGACCAGCAGGCCCGCTGCCCCCGAAGGACGTAGACGCATGTCAACGTCATACAGCTGGCCGGAGGTAGTCTGGGTGGTCAGCAGGTGGATGATGCGCTGCCCCAGACGGGCGAAGAACTGCGCACCGTCGATGGACTTGGCGCCATCGGTCTCGGCCTGCGAGTCGCCGTCGTGGATGAACACCAGGTCGAGGTCCGAGCCGTGACCGAACTCCAGGCCGCCGACCTTGCCGTAGCCGACGATGATGAAGTCCGGATCGCACAGGCTGCCATCGGCGCGGCGCGGATTGCCGTACTTGGCCACGGTCTGGCGCCAGGCCAGGGCCAGGACCTGGTCGAGGATCGCCTCGGCCAGCCAGGTCAGGTAGTCCGATACCTTCATCAGCGGCAGGGTGCCGGCGATCTCCGAGGCAGCCACGCGCAGGCCGTGGGCCAATTTGAAGTGGCGCAGCGCCTCCATCTGCTGCTCCAGGTCGTCCTCGGGGATGCGCGTCAACCGCTCGCGCAGCTCCGCGACCAGCTCCGGTGCCAGGGGCGGCTTGAACAACCGCCCCTCGTTGAGCAGCTCATCGAGCAACAGCGGGAAACGGGTGATCTGCTCGGCGATCCATGGACTGGCCGCGCACAGGGTCATCAGCCGCTGCAGCGCACCGGGATTTTCGGTGAGCAGCACGAGATAGGCCGAACGCCGCGCCACCGCCTCCACCAGCGGCAATACGCGTTCCAGCACCAGGTCCGGATCTTCATGTTCCACCGCCTGGGCCAACAGACGCGGGACAAAGGCGTCCAGGCGCTCGCGACCGAGACGCTGCATGGTGCGCACTTGAGTGCCACCACGCAGATCGATCAGCCGCTTGAGCGCGGCAGCCGGCTCCTTGAAGCCAGCTTCGGCCAACTGGCGACCGGCCATTTCTTCATCCAGCGCTTCCTCCCACAACGGCAGCCATTCGCCACCGATACAGGTTTCGGCTTCCACGCCCTCTTCCTCGTCCGGGTCGGCGATGACCTGGCGGAAGTGCCACTCGATACGCCCGCGCCAGTACATCAGCCGCTCATGGAACGCGGCCCAGTCGGCGAAGCCCATGATGCAGGCCACCCGCGCGCGGTCGGTGTCGTTGTCCGGCAGCATCTGCGTCTGGCGGTCGGCGATGGCCTGCAGGGCGTGCTCGGTGTAACGCAGGAATTCGTAGCCCTCCTTCATCTCGGCGATGATCGGCGGCGGCAGATAGCCTTGCCCCTCCAGGATGTCGAGCACCTTGAGCAGTGGCCGTTGCTGCAAGCTGAGGTCGCGACCGCCATGGATCAGCTGGAAGGCCTGGGCGATGAACTCCACCTCACGGATGCCGCCGGAGCCGAGCTTGACGTTGTCGCTCATGCCCTTGCGTCGCACCTCCTGCTGGATCAGCTGCTTCATAGCGCGCAGCGCTTCGATGGCGGAGAAATCCAGGTAACGGCGGTAGACGAAGGGTCGCAGCATTTCCAGCAGCTGCTTGCCGGCGGTCTGGTCGCCACCGACCACGCGCGCCTTGATCATGGCGTAGCGCTCCCAGTCGCGCCCCTGGTCCTGGTAGTACTGCTCCAGCGCGTTGAAGCTGAGCACCAGCGCACCGGCCGAGCCATAGGGCCGCAGGCGCATGTCGACCCGGAACACGAAGCCCTCGACGGTGATGGCGTCCAGCGCTTTGATCAGGCGCTGCCCCAGGCGGATGAAGAACTCCTGGTTGTCCATCGAGCGCTTCACCCCTTCGGTCTCACCGCCCTCCGGATAGCCGAAGATCAGATCGATATCCGAGGACAGGTTGAGTTCATGGGCGCCCAGCTTGCCCATGCCGAGGATGACCAGGTGCTGCGGCTCGCCCGAGCGATGACCGATCGGCGTACCGAACTGTTCGCAGTGGCGCGGGTAAAGCCACTGGTAGGCGCCATCGACGCAGGCATCGGCCAGGTCGGAGAGGTCATGGCAGGTCTCGGCCAGGTCGGCCTGGCGGGTCAGGTCGCGCCAGATGATGCGCACCTGCTGGCGATTGCGAAAACGGCGCAACCGACGTCCAAGCTCCTCTTCATCGGCGCAATCCGCCAACACACACTGCAGTTGGTCACGCAACTCGCCTGCGGCGAAGCGCCGCTCTAGCTCGCCACTCGCCCCCAGCGCCGGCAGCAGCTCAGGGTTGCGCACGGCCTGTTCGTGAACGAAATCACTGAGCCCGCAGAGTCGTTGCAGCGCCTGCGCCCGCTCAGCCGGCCAGGCAGGGGGCAACAGCGCAGCGGCGCGCTCGGCAAGGGGTTGCAGGGTTGTCGGCAGGGCGGCCAGTGGCGGCAAACTCATGGTCTATCCTTGGGAGCGGGCAGCCAGCCCCGAATCCACCCAGGCGCCACTGCCCTTACTGAAAACTGTAGTTTTACTACTAAAGAATGTGTCCCGGGCTCTACAGATGCCATCGAAATGTAGTAAAACTACAAAAGCGACCACGAGCACCTTGGTCGACCACGACTTCACGTAGCGCGCCCAAAAAGCGTGCACGAGCCCAGGCCTCCGATTCTGGAAGCCTTTCCGCCCTGGAGCAAGCCATGCAAGACCTCGATCCCGTCGAAACCCAGGAATGGCTGGACGCCCTCGATTCCGTCCTCGACAAAGAAGGCGAAGAACGCGCCCACTATCTGCTGACCCGCATGGGCGAACTGGCTACCCGTAGCGGCACCCAGCTGCCCTACGCGATCACCACGCCTTACCGCAACAGCATTCCGGTCGGCCATGAGGCACGCATGCCCGGCGACCTGTTCATGGAACGCCGCATCCGCTCGCTGGTGCGCTGGAACGCGCTGGCCATGGTGATGCGCACCAACCTGCAGGACCCGGACCTGGGCGGCCACATTTCCAGCTTCGCCTCCTCGGCGACCCTATACGACATCGGCTTCAACTACTTCTTCCAGGCCCCGACCGAAGAACACGGCGGCGACCTGATCTTCTATCAGGGCCACGCCAGCCCTGGCATCTACGCCCGCGCTTTCCTCGAAGGGCGCATCAGCGAAGACCAGATGAACAACTTCCGTCGCGAAGTCGACGGCAAGGGCCTTTCCTCCTACCCGCACCCGTGGCTGATGCCGGACTTCTGGCAGTTCCCCACCGTGTCCATGGGTCTGGGTCCGATCCAGGCGATCTACCAGGCGCGCTTCATGAAGTACCTGGAAAGCCGCGGCTACATTCCCGCCGGCAAGCAGAAGGTCTGGTGCTTCATGGGCGACGGCGAGTGCGACGAGCCGGAATCCCTGGGCGCCATCTCCCTGGCCGGCCGCGAGAAGCTGGACAACCTGATCTTCGTGATCAACTGCAACCTGCAGCGCCTGGACGGTCCGGTACGCGGCAACGGCAAGATCATCCAGGAACTGGAAGGCGTGTTCCGTGGCGCCGAGTGGAACGTCAACAAGGTGGTCTGGGGCCGCTTCTGGGACCCGCTGCTGGCCAAGGACGTCGACGGCCTGCTGCAACGCCGCATGGACGAAGTGATCGACGGCGAGTACCAGAACTACAAGGCCAAGGACGGGGCCTACGTGCGTGAGCACTTCTTCAACAGCCCCGAGCTGAAGGAGATGGTCAAGGACCTCTCCGACCAGGAAATCTGGAACCTCAACCGTGGCGGTCACGACCCGTACAAGATGTATGCGGCCTACCACCAGGCGGTCAACCACAAGGGTCAGCCGACCGTGGTTCTGGCCAAGACCATCAAGGGCTACGGCACCGGTGCTGGCGAGGCGAAGAACACCGCGCACAACACCAAGAAGGTCGATACCGACAGCCTGAAGAAATTCCGCGACCGTTTCGACATCCCGGTCAAGGACGACGATCTGGAGAACCTGCCGTTCGTGCAGGCCGAGCCAGGCAGCCCGGAGTACAAGTACCTGCACGAGCGTCGCGCCGCCCTCGGTGGCTTCGTGCCGCAACGCCGCGCGCAGAGCTTCAGCATCCCGACTCCGCCGCTGGAGACCCTCAAGGCCATCCTCGACGGCACCGGCGACCGCGACATCTCCACCACCATGGCCTTCGTGCGCATCCTTTCGCAGCTGGTCAAGGACAAGGACCTGGGCGCGCGCATCGTGCCCATCGTGCCGGACGAGGCGCGTACCTTCGGCATGGAAGGCATGTTCCGCCAGCTCGGCATCTACTCCTCGGTCGGCCAGCTCTACGAGCCGGTGGATAAGGACCAGGTGATGTTCTACCGCGAGGACAAGAAGGGCCAGATCCTCGAGGAAGGCATCAACGAGGCCGGCGCCATGTCCAGCTGGATCGCCGCCGCCACCTCGTACTCCACGCACAACCAGCCGATGCTGCCGTTCTACATCTTCTACTCGATGTTCGGCTTCCAGCGTATCGGCGACCTGGCCTGGGCCGCTGGCGACAGCCGTGCCCGTGGCTTCCTGATCGGCGGCACCGCCGGCCGTACCACGCTGAACGGCGAAGGCCTGCAGCACGAGGACGGCCACAGCCACATCATGGCCGCGACCATCCCCAACTGCCGCACCTACGATCCGACCTACGGCTACGAGCTGGCGGTGATCATCCGTCACGGCATCAAGGAGATGATCGAGCAGCAGCAGAACGTCTTCTACTACATCACCGTGATGAACGAGTCCTACCAGCAACCGGCCCTGCCGGCCGGCACCGAGGACGGCATCATCAAGGGCATGTACCTGCTCGAAGAGGACAAGAAGGAAGCCGCACACCACGTGCAGCTGCTGGGTTCGGGCACCATCCTGCGCGAAGTGCGCGAGGCGGCGAAGATCCTGCGTGACGAGTTCAACATCGGCTCGGACGTGTGGAGCGTCACCAGCTTCAACGAACTGCGCCGCGACGGCCTGGCCGTGGAGCGCTGGAACCGTCTGCACCCGGGGCAGAAGCCCAAGCAGGCGTTCATCCAGGAATGCCTGACAGGCCGCAAGGGCCCGGTAGTCGCGTCTACCGACTACATGAAGCTGTTCGCCGAGCAGGTGCGCCAGTGGGTGCCCAGCAAGGAATACAAGGTGCTCGGTACTGACGGCTTCGGTCGCAGCGACACCCGCAAGAAACTGCGCCACTTCTTCGAAGTGGACCGTTACTGGGTGGTCCTGGCCGCGCTGGAAGCGCTGGTCGACCGTGGCGAGATCGAAGCCAAGGTGCTGGCCGACGCCATCGCCAAGTTCGGCATCGACCCTGAAAAAGCCAACCCCCTGGACTGCTGAGGAGACGCACTGTGAGCGAGTTGATTCGCGTACCCGATATCGGCGGCGAAGGTGAAGTGATCGAGCTGCTGGTCAAGGTCGGTGATCGCATCGAAGCCGACCAGAGCGTCCTGACCCTGGAGTCCGACAAGGCCTCCATGGAAGTCCCCTCGCCCAAGGCGGGGGTGATCAAGAGCCTGAAGGTCAAGCTGGGCGACAAGCTGAAGACCGGCGACGAACTGCTGGAACTGGAGGTCGAGGGCGCCGCCCCGGTCGCAGAGCCCGCAGCCGCCCCGGCTGCCGCCGAAGCGCCCAAGGCCACCGAGCCGGCTCCCGCACCTACTGCAGCCCCCGCAGCGGCTCCGGCCGCCGCCAGCGTGCAGGACGTGCATGTGCCGGACATCGGCACCAGCGGCAAGGTCAAGGTCATCGAAGTCATGGTCAAGACCGGCGACACCATCGAGGCTGATCAATCGCTGATCACCCTGGAGTCGGACAAGGCCAGCATGGAGATCCCCTCGCCGGCCGCCGGCGTGGTCGAGGAAGTACTGGTCAAGCTGGACGCCGAAGTCGGCACCGGCGACCTGATCCTCAAGCTCAAGGTCGCTGGTGCAGCTCCTGCTACCGCTCCGGCACCTGCCGCCGCAGCCCCAGCAGCCGCCGCGCCCATACACAGCACGCCGCCGGGCGCCGCCCCTGCGGTGGCCGCCGAGGTTGGCGCCATCGCCGCGCTGTCCGCAGCGGCTGCAGCGGTCGCTGCGCCAGTGCGTGACGGCAACAAGGTGCACGCCGGCCCGGCCGTGCGCATGACCGCCCGCGAGTTCGGTGTCGACCTGGCCGCCGTGCCGGGCACCGGCCCGAAAGGCCGCATCCTCAAGGAAGACGTGCAAAACTACGTCAAGGCCATGCTGCAACAGGCCAAGAACGCTCCGGCCGCTGGCGCGACCGGCGGCGCCGGCATCCCGCCGGTCCCGGCCGTGGACTTCAGCAAGTTCGGCGAAGTGGAAGAAGTGGCGATGACCCGCCTGATGCAGGTCGGCGCCGCCAACCTGCACCGCAGCTGGCTCAACGTGCCGCACGTGACCCAGTTCGACAGCGCCGACATCACCGAGCTGGAAGCCTTCCGCGTGGCGCAGAAGGCGGTGGCGGAGAAGGCCGGCGTCAAGCTGACCGTGCTGCCGCTGCTGCTCAAGGCCTGTGCCCACCTGCTCAAGGAGCTGCCGGACTTCAACAGTTCGCTGGCGCCGAGCGGCAAGGCACTGATCCGCAAGAAGTACGTGCACATCGGCTTCGCCGTCGATACCCCGGATGGCCTGCTGGTCCCGGTGATCCGCGACGTCGACCAGAAGAGCCTGCTGCAACTGGCCGCCGAGGCCGCCGAACTGGCGGAGAAGGCGCGCACCAAGAAGCTCTCGGCCGACGCCATGCAGGGTGCCTGCTTCACCATCTCCAGCCTCGGCCACATTGGCGGCACCGGCTTCACGCCGATCGTCAACGCGCCGGAAGTGGCGATCCTCGGCGTGTCCAAGGCGACCATGCAGCCGGTGTGGGATGGCAAGGCGTTCCAGCCCAAGCTGATGCTGCCGCTGTCGCTTTCCTACGACCACCGGGTGATCAACGGTGCTGCCGCCGCGCGCTTCACCAAGCGCCTGGGCGACGTGCTGGCGGATATCCGCACCCTGCTGCTGTAACAGCCACTCCCCGGCGAGCGCTGGAGCTCGCCGGGGAGTGGCTCCATGCCTAGACTAGCTCTCAGCGCCATCTGCAGCACGCTCCGTGCTTTCAATCACATAGTCTGTGAACACTAGAAAGATGTACCCTCGGTACCTCTAATCCTCAGTAGCCCCCGCATGGCCTGCTAGCAATTCATCCAAATCGTCAAGGCGGGGAAACAATCGATGCCGACGAGTTCCGATCCGCAGGCGTATGACCGCCTGCTTCCAAAAATTCGGGAAGCCCTTCGCGATCAGTTCGTAGGCAATCTGGAGAAGCTCCCGCCATTGAGCGAACTTCATTACACCTTCGATCAGCCGCTCCACGGCGACGGATGGCATACGCGGGAAACCGATGGACGTCTCTATTGGAGATTTACGGGGCCGGCCTCTACGGCCACGCTATACTTCGCCAGAATAGTGGCGAATCAGCGAACTCTTTCACTTCGAGTCTTCCATGCCGTTACACCCGAACACCTCGACACATTAACAGTCCGATACAACGGCGTTCCTCTGACTCCGGCATGCAAGAGCGACGGTAAATTGAATTACCTAATTCCAGAGCTGGCCTTTACAGAGCGTGATTACACTTTCATAGAGATCACTACCCTGCAAACAAAAAGACCGGACAGCGGAGACAATCGGCTGCTCGGCATTGCGTTATCGGCCATCCACGTCACCTGAGCCCCCATCCATGCACAGATTCCTGTATCTGCACATCCCCAAAACTGGCGGCGTGACTTTCCGCAACATCATTGAGAACGCGGTGCAAGCGGACAGGATACTGCACCTGAAAGACTCCAATGGACTGATGAAATGCGATGAAGAAGAACTTCGACGTTATGACTTCATTCACGGGCATCTTGGGCTCAGCCAAGTACCCAATACGCTGAACCATAAACAGATAACCACGCTGAGAAACCCCATCGAGCGCTGTATTTCAACGTACGCCTTCTGGAGAAGCCAGGATCCCGACCGACTCGGCTGGTCAAACGAAGGTGCAAGCAAGATAAGGGCTGCCAGAGAGCTTGAGCTTGTGGACTTGGTTGAATCCAAGGATTTCGCCATAAGCGAGAGCTTTAACAACATGCAGACGCGATTTCTCAGTGGCGCCCCTAGAAGGGAGACAGAGCTTGACCGCAGCCATCTGCAGCGAGCCATAGAGAACTTAAGCAGAATGGACTTCTATGCCATCAACTCCAGACTCGAAGAATCCATAGATATTTTCTGCTTCAAGTTCGGCCTATTCAGGCCTCATACCATACATAGGCTAAATACCTCAGAGCACCCGAAAAAAATATCCACGGAAACGATAGAGCGACTGCAAATCCAGAACGAGCTAGATATGGAGTTAGTGACGTGGGCGGAATGCAATTTCGCCAGCCAGATGAGTAATATCTCTGCTCTCATGCCCGAATCGCTGCATCTGCCGACATGATTTCGCGAGCTGATGTTTTATCGGGCTACCGAATGATTCTCGGACGCGAACCAGAGGATGAAGGCATCATCACCTACCATCGCCAGCACGAGAACCTCTCTGCCTTCAGACGAGCACTACTTGCTTCCGAAGAGTTCAACCAATTGCAGTTCCAGACACGTGGCGAGTCAGATATCCCATTTCCTGACTGGGAAGACTTGAGCATTCCTCGTGTAGTCTTCATGCATAGCCCTAAAACAGGAGGCACTACCCTTCATAGCCTCTTAGCGGGTCACTTCCAAGAAAATCTCATTTGCCCGGAGAGATTTAACGGCATAAGAAATTACCCTACCGGCGAGCTCGCCAAGTACCGCTTATTTTCCGGGCATTACGACTTAGCCTCCTGCCATCTCATCCCCGGCCAAAAGCGGATAGTTACTCTTCTCAGAGACCCTGTCTCTCGACTAGTTTCTCTATACAACTTTCTCAAGGCTCACCAGCCAGATGTGGTTGAAAGGAACAATTGGGGCCTTGCCAGGCTGGCAGCGGCGCTTGACGCCGAGGAGTTCTTTCTGCACCCCGTTACCAGAAGCCATCCGTATATAGAAAATGGACTGACCAGGGCATTGGCAGGTTCACTTTCGCTAGATATATGGCCCACCATCGATGAAAGCGCTCCAGCTGTCAGTGTTGCTGATGCGGGCGAGAGAGCTCTCGATCACTTGTCCGGTCTGGCAGCTTTCGGCGTATTGGAACGCTACGAGGAATCGGTAGAGCTGATTTTCGATAGCCTAGAGCTCCCCCAGCCTGCAGCAATATGCCGAAAGATGGAGCTATCCGAACTCATGAACGAAACAAGCAACTACAGATCCATCGATATAGTTCACGAGTCCTCACAGCTAAGATCGATCATCGCAGAATTAGTCCATGTGGACCTAGAGCTCTACCAACGAGCTTTGAAAATCTTCGATAGCAGATGCCAGGCTTCCGTCAGTCGTTAGTTCTACCAGCGCAACCAAGCTACGGTCAGGCAAGGTGGAGTCATTGGTATCCAAAAAGCTTCAATTCCTGACCGAAATGCTCGTGGCAATGCTCAAGCAGCTCATCGGGCATATCACGCTGCCATCGACCAACTGACTTTTCGGGACTCGAAGCCGTCATGTGGTGCAGCGCCTGTGATGACTCGAATATTTTCCGTCTGATCAAGCTTATCAAGACATCCGAGGCTTCGACCTCAAGATAGTCGAAAACTCTTCGTATCTGCGCTTCGGGCTGTAGGACGAGATCTTCATAGCGAACATGAAGGGCCGAATGCCCCCTGTCCAACCAGGCCTCAGCAACACTCCTTACTCCGGAGCTAAACCCAGTTATCCACTCAAGATCATTCGTCGCCTCCCCCCGCCCGAACGACTGGCTGTTTCGCTTCTGATTGAATGACTGCGCAGAACAGATAACGTCTCTGAAATCCCGAGTCAGTACGATCTCCTTGGGACTCCGAAATATGTCGTGGAATATTGGTTGAAGATGGGTCGGCAAAAACTTTTCAGCGAAGTAGGTCGCGTTCGTTTTTCGCTCGCCCTTAGCGATCAGCTCATAAAATTCATTGATGCGAGCAACAGCAAATTTCGCCAACTCCAACGGCAAGTGATTGTTGTAATGCTCATGGAAATTTCTTCGCCCCTTGAGCTGACGAAGTGTTTCCTCGTGACAATAGGGATTGTGGCCAACAAAACCAATATTCTTCTCGAAGTCATCAGGATGTGAAGAGCCATCAAAGTCGGCGGGGTCAACGAGTACTTTAAGCACATGCCCCCAATATGCAGATTGCTTCACTTCATAGGGATAGAAGTTCGACGTCAGAATCCCTCGGTGCTCTCCGAAAATCTGCATGGCCAAGGTCGTTCCACTTCGAGCTATCGCAGTCAGCATAAGCGGCTGGTATTTACTATCAACCTGCAGATGGTTGCGTGTCCTACCGCAAACCGTAGCGACTTTCACCTGCCGCCAACTGCCATCCCTAGAGTCATGGAGGTTAAGCACGATATCCAACTCGACAGCCCGGCGCAGCCCAAGCCCACCGATGAAGCTGTGAAAGCCGGGCCTTCCCTCAACCTCCCACCCCTGGCCACACAGGGCCGCCAGATCAGATCTAGGCACGTTCACTGGAACGCACTTGACCAGCCGCTGACCATCCATGAGGTTGAGGGACTCTACCGTGTATGGAAAGCGACCAACGGCCCAACCCACGAAAGATATCCTGTGGCCAACCAGCCTGCTCTGCGCAACAGGCGTGTCTAAGCCGAAACCTTCCACCTCGTCGGGCAGCGGCAGATAGACTATCGAGCCGACTTCAAAAGAAAGAATATCAGCAGCCATAATTCACTGCTTAGAGTGGAATATTTCAGCCGTACGAGCAGAGATCAATTCCGCAATTCTGCCTGGGCTGAGCATCGCTCTGACGTCCCGCGCAGCGGCATCTGCCAATCGCTTCCGCAGTTCCTTGTTTTCCACCATGCTGGACATCTTCTGCGCTGCATCACCTATGTCAGGCTCCGCCCACAGCTGCCCTTTCTGATAGGGGCCGATGTCCTCGTTCAACTCCACCAGCGTGTAGTGCACCGGCATGGAGTTCTCTTGATTCATGAAGTCCACATTGCCGGACCAATATGTGGCTATCACCGGCTTTCCGAGATACATGGCCTCGGCAATGGGCAAACCAAAACCCTCTGCACGGTGCAGGCTCACATAGCAGTCGCAGGCGTTGATCAGATTGTTGAGGGTGTTCCTGTCCAGATAACCATCGATAAGCTGAATGCGGGGGTCTCTTTCCATTGCCGCATAGACCTCTGCGGCAAGCTCGGGCCTACGCTCAAGATTGGACAGCTTAATGACCAGCCTTACATCTTCCTCGAGCCGGTCGCCGAACGCTTGCTGGAACGCTCTTATTACCCCTTCAGGATTCTTCCTCTCCGACATGCTCAGAGTGTCGGACATGTGGAAGAAAATGAACGCCCCTTGATCGAGATGCAACTCTGTGCGCGTCAGCGGCTTTTCGATATTTACCTCGATAGCCGGCGGCACCAGCGTTACCGGCTTATCCGTGAACTTGGAAATAGCGACCCGGTTGTATTCTGTAGAGACCCATATTTCATCTACCTGATCGTAGGCGAAGTGGAGAAAGTCCGGAAATATAGGCATTTCCCAATACCAATAGCCGATGGTGTAACGCCCTTGGAAAAGCTGTCCACCCAGATGGTCGCGAGCAATTTTGCTCTGATCAGCGTTCACATGAACCAGATTGATCGGATACCTAATCTGGTTGCCGTTACCGTTCACGATCTCATCCATACGGGAAATATTACCAAGCCGGTAATCGATGAGAGAAAACGGCAACCCTGACCGTCGCAACGCACGAAGAGAGGAGCGAGCTGCCTCGCCTACCCCGCTCTCCGCATGGAGATAGCCAATTAGGTTAATCCCCGGCTCATTGCTACTTTCCACAGGGGGGAGAAGGTCTGTTCGCGGATAAGCCCGCTTCAGGACCCAGCCGGCATAAGGAAACAAAGCAATGCGCCATTTCAGAGGGATGCTCCGACGCTTCTGCCATACCAATCGGAATATCCGACTCAACAGTGAGCTCTGCACCGCCTGCGGCGAGGAAGAGGGGCTAGCCCTTGCCCGCTCGAGCTGTTCGCGCACTGGCGCAAGGTAAATCTCGCTGAAGCCTGCCTCACGAGGCGCTGCATCCAGGAACCACTCAGCAAACCGAATGCTGTCGACACTCTCCACTGCCGGGAACGCATCTCGCAGATCGGCGCGCGCCTCCCACAAGGCAAGAGACAAAGCCGTCAGGCTGATTCCACCTTTCTTAGAATGCACCAGACGATTGAGCACTGCATGGACATGGCCGCACTGCGCCTCATCAAAGAAATCCACGCCTATGAGATCTTCACTGGTTCGAATGAGGCGTCGAGCACTGTCAGGCACCTTTGTACCATCTGCGAACGAGCCAAAGGCATAAGGAAGCCCTTGGAACCGCTCCAGACCGTTTCGCATTAGCGCTTCTTCATAAAGGGTGCAAAGTGCCCTGAGCGGTGTGCCACGTGGCCCCTTATCAAAGCGATTTTGATGTTTACTGAGAGTGCCAGCCTCAATGGAAAAGCCCGAGAAATGGAAGAAGGTGAGAGGCCGCTCGTCAACCTCGAACCCCCCGTCATCCCGTTGCTGTAGCTTGCGATGATTCAAATTCCAGTAAGCGACGTTCCAACTGGAGGCTCGATTGATATAGACCCCCTCGAACATCGACGGAACAAGGTCCATCCACTTTTGGTCGACGAACAAGTTACGCGGCAAATCCACCACACACTCTTTATACAGCTTTGCCTGCCACCACTTAACAAGCTTGCGAGTTTCATCGCAGCTGCTAAGCCCTATATAACCCAAATTATAGGATCCCGCCTGAAGGATACTTAGCTCGGTAGGCCATTTTCCGTCATCCAAAAGATCCGTCAGATGAGGTGTGAGAAGCACATTATGCTGATCCAACAACCCAAGCATAGGATCGAGCGTTCCAAAGATATAAATATCCGGATCGAAATAAATAATTTTTCGATAACCGCGATTCATTAACAATTCCACCAAGTATGGCTTGATGGCGGTATTCAGCTCCAGGATCGAATACTGATATATGAATGCACCCAACTCCGGAATATCTAAATCTCTAAGCTCAACAATATCTGCCGCAGGACAATCAGTCGCATCTGTTCTCTTATCACAAAGCCCCAGCACCAGATCCGCCTGAGGGCAGTGTTCCCGCAGACTCTCAAAAAGTGTATTGGCATAGTGCAGATAGTTGTTCGAAACAATTGTAAATATACAGATGTCGCTGATGTCTGTCCGAGTCATACGGCTCTCATTCGAATTATTGGCTAGCATTCACCGCCCCTCAGTTCCCGGCGATGCAGCAAGACGCTCGTGCAGCACTTCCAGCTCACGTAGCTTTCTGTCGAACTCATCACGCAGGCTTGCATAGGAGCGCGCAGCGTCAAGCAACGCATCGTCCTTCATTTGCAGCTCGTCGAGCAGCAAGGCGCTATAGGCGTCCCCCGAGGGCACTTGCGGAGCGCAACCTGCCCCTTCGCAGGCAGGGGCTGATTGAAGCAGTTGAGCCTCCTTGAGCGCCAATGCGCCTTGTGTTGCCTCCAGCTCAGCCAGTTTCAAGTCGAACTGGTCTCTCAAACTCTTGTAGGCGTCGGCGGCATCGCGGCCTCGCTCCATCGCAGTCCGAAGGCTTTCGCCGAGAAGCTCCGCGCGCTCACGGACTCGCTGGAGTTCTATTTGCAGCGCCTCGTATGCGGCGGCTGCATCCTGCAACGCAATATCTTTACCCTTGAGCATCCATTGAGTTTGTTGCAGCTCCTCTTCCTTGGCTTGAAGCTGGTTTTGCACCGTCTCATAGCTTGATGCAAGTTCGGTCAGGCCAACATCTTTCTCGTATATCAGATCAAGAGCGTCCAATAGGTCCTGCTCTTTCTTTTCCATAGCAATCATCAATGCATCATATGCATTCTGAATCTTGGCAATTTCTCCGCGATAATCCGAACCCACCGCAGCAGCCTCTTCGAGCTGCTGGCGCTGCAACACCGCTTCACCCTGCAGAGCCTCGTACGCTGCACCGGCATCCACCAGCGCGGCATCCTTACCGACAATCAGATCCAAAGCCTCTTTAAGCTGCTTATTGAGATCATCATTCTCAAGTTTCTGATTTCTACTCTCCTGCTCAAGAAGAATGCTCGGGTACGTCTTAATGTTATCGAATACGTTTGGCGGCACAGCACAGGCAGCGCTGTCAAAACTAAAACTCTTGCGCGCATAGAACCGATTCAGACCATCGAAGTAAAAGAATTCATAACAATCTAGAAGCAGGTGCTCCCACTGACCATATATAGGTAACGGCGAATTAGGACTGGTAGCTTCTACAACTAGAATACTGGGGGCAACCTTGGAGAAATCAGCCCCGGAAAGCACTTCCTTTTCAAATCCCTCGACATCAATTTTCAGGAAATCGACTTGCCGCTCGCCAACGTACTCTTCCCAGATAGAGTCGAGCGTAACGACCTCGACCACCAGCTCTTGAGAAACTTTGCCCTCGCTGCGATAGCTATCAGCTATGGATTTTCTGAGAGTCGACGTGCCTATTTCCACAGTTACGGACAGGACACTGTTACCGGCTTTCGCCCCAACACATACCTGAAGATTGATATCGCGATCACGAACAGCCTGTAGCTGAGCGTGGAGATCCGGCTGCGGCTCTATGTTGATGCCGCTCCAGCCTTTCAAATAGAAATGCTGGGTGACCGAGTCATACATTGGATGGCAAGCACCTACGTCAATGTAGAAACCATCCTTCTGGTTCTTGAATATTCGCTCAAGAATGACATCCTCGAAATTCTGAGCGTAGCTGATCATGCCCCGCCCTCCAGACTGTCCAGAGACATCGGATGGATGTTCCCTCCCTCGAACGACACGATGGAGTCAGTCCACTTCTGAAGTTTGAACGGAGAGTGCGAGACAAGGATCATGGCACATCCCTGATCCACGGCATTCATGACCGCCTTCTCCGACTTCTCCTGGAAACTCTGATCGCCCACCGAGAGCACCTCATCGATCAGCAACAGGTCGGCCTCCATCGTCAGAGCGACCGCAAATCCAAGGCGCGCACGCATTCCAGATGAATAGGTGCCGAGAAGATCATTCATCTGATCACCCAACTCGCAGAAATCGTGGATGCTCTTCAGTCGCTGTCGCGCTTGCGCCGGAGTCATTCCCATCAGCACCCCGCTCAGCAAGGCGTTGTCCCAACCATTGAGGCGCGGATCGAACCCCGCCTGGAGCGAAAGCAGTGAAACACGAGCTCCGTGATTGATCACTTTCCCGCTATCAGGAGCATAGATGCCCGCGATGAGTCGCAACAGCGTCGACTTACCCGCACCGTTATGCCCCATCACACCGAGCCGCTGCCCCTCACGGATCTCGAGGCTCACCCCATTGATGACAGGGTGGTAATCGCTGCGCAGCAGTGACTTGCGCGTGGTGTACCCCATGTGCACATCGCGCATTTCCAGAAGAAGACGCGCCATGCTCACTCCTGAACGATCCGGGGATATTGACGATTGAAACGACCGAACAGGGCGATCACGAAAATATTGAAGAAGCAGAGCGCTACGAGTAGCCCGCCCAGCAATGCCCACTCGGGTGGTTGCTGGCGGATCAGAATGTCTCGGTATGCTTCCAGCAACAAATAGGCCGGATTGAGATTCAACAGCCAGTGGAAGGACTCCGGAATTAGGTCAGCCGAGAAGAACACTCCGGAAAGAAACATGGCGAGCTGCAGGCAGGCGGGAACGATCACCCGCAGGTCCGGCACGAAGGGCATAAGTGCCGCCACCAAACCGGCGAGCGGCAGGGTCAGCAGCACCTGGAGAACGAAGATAACAGGATAGATGAGCCAGTACTTTGTTGGATCGTAGCCCATCAGCCAGAGAATCAGCATCAGGATGACCACTACAATGATCTGCTTGATCAGGTCCCTGAATATTTCGGCAAGTGGGAAAATCCCCGTATGCAGTGGCAGCTGGAGTATGAGCCCCCGGCTCACCAGAATGGACGAGCTGGCGTTCATGATGCTCTTGGAAAGCCATAGCCAATGCACGATGCCTATCAGAAGGAAAGCCACATAGTCGTCGCCCCCGTGCTCGAGCAGTACGCCGAAGGCAAAGTAATAAACTGCCAGGTGCATGGCAGGCTCGACAATCCACCAGAGATACCCTAATCGCGTTCCCCGCGACTCCGACTTCAACCCCATCACGGCCCGCAGCCAGGACACTTGTACAACGCGGAAGGCTGTTTCCCAGTAGGTTGATTTTCGGTACATCGATTACTCAGTTCAGGGGGTTATAAGGGACGGGCAGCTAAGCAAGCTTACGCACTACAAAGCGGTCGAAGTTGCGGTTGCTGAAGTAGCTATCCAGAGATGCGCAGTACTACCCGGCTTACCACCATTGCAGTTGCAAATGCAGCTTCTATCAAGCGACCGCACTGACCGCTTGATGGACATGCTCCCTCCCATGGGAAGGAGAGCCCAGCTAGCGCTCCTGCATCGAGGGCCTCACATCATGGAAAAGACCACCAGTCTCGACTGTCAGTTTCTCTGTAAGTTTCGGATCAGGAAACTGATCGCCTTGGCCAGGTCGGCCGCCCCCTGATGATCGCGCAACACGGTGATCCAGGGGCTGCCATCGGCCGGATTGTTGAGCACGCAGGTGACACCCGTGTTCGGGCAGTCGTAATGAATGTAGGGATCGAGCCCGAATACGGACAGGCGATGATTGCTTACCGACAGGCTCTTGCTCTGTTCCTGGCGAGTCTCCTCGCGCACCAGAAGCTCACCAGGAGCGGCGATGCTCAGTTGGTAGCGCAGATCGCTGCGCTGTGCCGGCGCCTTGCCCAGCTGGTAGCCGGCACGCAGGGCGTAGGTGTCGAGCAGCGCGTTGCTGTGCGCCAGCAGCGCCTTGCGCTCATCCTTGGTCAGATACAGCCGTTTCAGCTCGGCGAGATATCGCGCCTGCTCTTCACCGCTCAGCTGGGCCTCGCTCGCCTGGGCGGGAGCGCCCGCGCCCAGGCTCAGCATCAGCAATAACCCGCTCAGTCTTCTTGTCAGTCCCTGCCGCATGATGCACCCTTGCCGAACTTGGTTGATGTACGAGTCTCAAGAACCTGCTTGCCCCGGCTCACTTAGGCATGACAAGTGGAAACAGGATCCAAGCCTGCCCTGAAGCGGCAGAATAAGGAAGCCAGCCGTTCGATGAAAAGCCATCCCGATGCCGCTAGCCGTCAGGCGGCCGAGGTTGTGACGCAGTTGCCAGTGCCGTCACGCCTGGGGATGTTGCGTTTCGAGCGCATCAACGAACCCAGCTGGACCCTGTTGTTTCTCGACCCGGCCTGCGAGCGCCAGCTCGGTGTCAGTGCCGGTGAGCTCTGCGCGCTTCTCGACTGCCCCTATGCCAGCCTGATGGAGCCCGAGGCGCGCTACAGTCTGCATGACGAGATCCAGGTCCAGTTGGCAGCTTCGCAGCACTACTCAGTGCGCTATCGTCTGCACACACCCAACGGCGCCCTCCATCTACTGGAGATTGGCGAGGCCTTCCAGCAACGCGGGCGCCGATTGTTGCGTGGGTACCTGCTGGTCACGGCGGAGGCCGGCGAGACGCTGGTCGAGCAGCGCCTACAGGAGCTGGAGGAACAGAACAGCAAGCTGAAGACCTCGCTGGAACTCTACCAGCACTCCCAGGAAGGACACCTTCAGCACCTGATTCGCTCTCGCGCCCAGCAGAGCCTGATTGTGCGCCTCGCGCGCCACCGCTACAGCGCGCTGGACCCGCTCAAGGAAGCCGCCGAGTTGATCACCCAGGCAGCCTGCGAGGCCTATGATGTGGCGCGCGCCAGCATCTGGCACTTGGTCGGAGACTGCCTGGAGCCTGTGGCGCTGTATCGCCGCGATATCGACCGCCACGAAATGCCGGCGGCCATCGATGCCAGCTGCTTCCCGCGGTATCTGGAGGCACTGCAGAGCGGTCGCGCCATTGATGCACACAACGCCCAGCGCGACCCACGTACCAGCGAGCTGACGCGCGGCTATCTCAAGTCGCAAGGCATCAGCGCCATGCTCGATGCCAGCATCCGCCTGGGCGGCGAGGTAGTCGGCGTGTTGTGCCTGGAGCATATCGGCTCAGCACGCACCTGGCAGGCCGATGAGATCGCCTTCGCCGGAGAGCTGGCGGACCAGTTCGCCCAGGTGATGAGCAATCAGCAGCGACGCGACGCGACCAGCGCGCTGTTCCTGTTCCAGCGCGCGGTGGAACAGAGTGCCAGCGCCTTCCTGCTGTTCGACTGCGACGGCCTGGTGCAGTACGTCAATCCCAGCTTTACCTCGATCACCCAGTACGGTGCCGAAGAGATCCAGGGCCGCCGCATCTCCCAGCTCCCGGCCCTGGAGAACCTGGGCGATCTGCTCTTCGATGCCCAGGCCGGCCTGGCGGAGCGCAATAGCTGGCAGGGCGAGTTTCGCAGCCGACGCAAAAACCTAGAGCCGTATTGGGCCCAGCTGTCGATCTCCAAGGTATACAACGACGATGGCGAGCTGACTCACTACATCGGCATCTACGAAGACATCACCCAGAGCAAGCTGGCCCAGCAGCGTATCGAGCGCCTGGCCTACAGCGACAATCTCACGGGCCTGGGCAACCGCCCCTATTTCATTCGCTGCCTGGAAGAGCGCTTCGCGCGCAAGGACAATCACGCCTTCAGCCTGCTGCTGGTAGACATCGATAACTTCAAGCGGATCAACGACAGCCTGGGGCATCAGACCGGGGACAAGCTGCTGGCCAACCTCGCCCGCCGATTGCGCAACAGCCTGACCCAGGGCACCAGCCTGGCGCGCTTCGCCAGCAACGAGTTCGCCGTACTGCTGGATGGCGCCAACGAGGCGGCGGGCCTGCAGCTGGCTCACGACCTGCTGATCACCCTAGACAAGCCCCTGTTCGTCGATAACCAGCTTATCAGCGTCACCGGCTCGGTTGGCCTGGCCTGCGCCCCAACCCACGGTGCCGACCCCCACACCCTGATGAAACATGCGGGGTTGGCGCTGCACAAGGCCAAGGCCAACGGCAAGCATCAGGTGCAGATGTTCACCGAAGCGCTGAATGCCGAGGCCAGCCACAAGCTTTTCGTCGAGAACAACCTGCGCCGCGCCCTGACCCAGAACGAACTGGAAGTCTACTACCAGCCCCAACTGTGCCTGAAGACAGGCCGGCTGGTAGGGCTGGAAGCCCTGCTGCGCTGGCAGCATCCGGAAAAGGGCATGATCAGCCCCGATCAGTTCATCGGGGTGGCAGAAGAGACCGGCCTCATTATCCCCATCGGCAAATGGGTTGCGCGCCAGGCTTGCCGCACCTGCCTGGAGCTGGCGACACTGGGGATTGGCGAAGTGCAGGTGGCAATCAACCTGTCCGCCAAGCAATTCACCGATCCCGATCTGGTCGGATCGATCGCGGCGATCCTCGACGAAGAACAGATGCCACCCCATCTGCTGGAGCTCGAGCTCACCGAGAGCCTGCTTCTGGAGGGCGACGACGTGACCCGCCAGCAGGTGACGCAGCTCAAGGCGCTCGGGCTCACCCTGACGATGGATGACTTCGGCACAGGCTACTCGTCGCTGAGTTACCTGAAGAAATTCCCCATCGACGTCATCAAGATCGACCGCAGCTTCATCAAGGACATCCCTGAAAACCAGGACGACATGGAAATCACGTCTGCCGTGATCGCCATGGCCCACAACCTCAAGCTCAAGGTCGTCGCCGAAGGCATCGAAACCGCTGCCCAGTTGGGGTTTCTCCGCCGCCAGCACTGCGATGTAGGCCAGGGTTACCTGTTCGACCGCCCCATTCCCAGCCGCGAGCTGCTGGAGAGCCTGCGCCGCTACCCTGGCCGTCCCAGCGGCGCCTGAGCAAGACAGCCGCGCCAGCGATGCCTCCCATTCGCCCAGGGGAGTAAGCTATGTTTCTTTTACCTCGCACGGGAGCAGCCCCATGGTTCTACGCTCGCAAATCCTGGTTCACAAACTCGACTTGCCAGCAGCCGAACAGGCTCTGCCGGGGCGAGCCGAAAGCATGCAGGTGCCGGCACACCACCATGCCAACGGCAACTCCCTCACCCCCCCGTTCCCCGCAGGCTTGCATCAGGCGCTTTTCGGCCTGGGTTGTTTCTGGGGCGCCGAGCGCCGCTTCTGGCAGCAACCGGGGGTATGGAGCACCGCCGCAGGCTATGCCGGCGGCCACACGCCAAACCCGACCTATGAGGAAGTCTGCTCCGGCCTGACCGGCCATACCGAGGTCGTACTGGTGGTATTCGACCCACAGCAGATCAGCTACGAACAATTGCTCAAGGTTTTCTGGGAGGCACATAACCCCACTCAGGGCATGCGTCAGGGCAACGACATCGGCACCCAGTACCGCTCGGCCATCTACTGCTTCGACACCACCCAGCGCGAGGCGGCCGAAGCCAGTCGGCAGCGCTTCCAGAGCGAACTTCAGCGTTCCGGCCTTGGCGCCATCACCACCGAGATAGGGGACGTACCGCCCTTCTACTACGCCGAGCCCTACCACCAGCAGTACCTCGGCAAGAACCCCAGAGGCTACTGTGGGCTGGGTGGCACCGGCGTATGCCTGCCGGATTGAAGGAACCCATGGAGCCGAGCAGTGGTCGACCCTTGAGAGATACCCCGGAGAACCCCCATGGAACTGAGTAGCATCGCCAGCGCCGTCTCCAATGCCAGCGCGTCGCAGACTTCTGCGACGGCTGCGATTCTCATGCTGAGGAAGACCCTCGACCTGCAGGCGGAGAGCGCCATAGGTCTGATTCAGGCCATTCCTCAGGTTACCCCGCCGAGCAACCCGCCCAACCTGGGCAACTCCATCGATGTGATGGCCTGAGTACCCCCGCGATAGCGATACCGTGCAGTCATGATGCCCGGGCCTCTTCCCTGTCCATCGCAAAAAGCTAGACTGCCAGCAAACAGCCAGTACACAGGGAGGCAGGCATGGCCGCCGCCACCGTTTCCATCCATCCCGATCAGTTGTGCGTCGGCCTGTACGTGCATCTGGACCTGAGCTGGTGGGAGCACGACTTCACGTTCAACAGCTTCAAGATCAAGGACGAGGATCAGATCAGGGCCCTGCGCAATCTCGGGTTGTCACAGCTCCGCTATGAGCCGGCCCGTAGCGACTGCGAGCCACCTCCACTGTCGCAGCCCGAATCCCAAACGCCATCGACACCGATGGCGCCGTCCGCCCCAGATCCCGACGAGCTCGCACGCCAGTCCCGCGCGGCCAAGCTGGGTATCTTGCGCAAACGCTTGGCAGAAGTGGATCGAAGATTCGTCCAGGCGAGCCAGCGGGTGAAATCACTCAACCAGTCCCTGCGCAGTCAGCCTGAGGAGGCGGTCAAGCTAGCCGGTGAAGTGGTACGGGATTTGGTCGACTCGCTGCTGGGGGATGATGGAGCGGCCCTGCACAGCATCAACGGCAAGGCCTCCGACGATGCCTACTTCCACTCGCTCAACGTGACGGTGCTGTCGGTGATGCTCGGCCGCCAGCTGGGCTATGACAGCGAGGCCTGCCACAGCCTGGGGCTGGGCGCCCTGCTGCACGATATAGGCAAACTGGAGATTCCCAGCAAGGTACTGCTGAAGGCCGAACCGCTGACACGCCCGGAACAGCAGTTGCTGCAGATGCACTGCGAGTTCGGCGCGCGCCGAGGCCAACAGCTGATGCTCGACGATGAGGTGCTGCGGATCATTCAGGAGCACCACGAATACTGCGACGGCAGCGGATATCCGAAGGGCCTGCGCGAGGCCGGCATTGGCCGGCTCAGCCGGCTGGTGACGATCACCAACACGTTCGACAACCTGTGCAACCCGCTGAATCCGCGCGATGGCCTGAGCCCCCACGAGGCCCTGGCATCGATGTTCAAGCAGCAGCGTGATCGCTTCGACGATGTAGCACTGAAAGCCTTCATCCGCTGCATGGGCGTCTATCCACCGGGGAGCCTGGTACAACTCGAGGATGAGCGCTATGCCCTGGTGCTGGCCATGCATCCCAGCCTACCGCTAAAACCGACACTGATACTGTACGAGCCGCATATTCCCAAGACAGAAGCCCTGATCGTCAACCTAGAGCAGGAGCCGAATCTGGCTATTGCCCGCAGCCTACGCCCCTCGCAGTTGCCCCTGGAGGCACTGGAGTATCTGAATCCGCGCCAGCAGCTGACCTACTACGTCGACCCTCGGCAACGCAGCCAGTAACCATCACCACATGAAAAAGGGCGACTCGCTAGCGAGTCGCCCTTTCGGTAGCCCCCTGGCATCGATTACAGCGCTGCGGCGTCCGGGCTGATGACTTCCGGCTCCACCGGCACGTGAACCAGTTGCAGGCGCTCGCTACTGTAAGCACGAATGCGGTTGGTCAGCTCGATGTCGTCGTTCAGCTTCAGCCCATAGGACGGGATGATTTCCTTCAGGCGCGCCTGCCACTCCGGCGTCTGGAGCTTGTCCTTGAAGGTCTTCTCCAGCACGGTCAGCATGATCGGCGCAGCGGTCGAGGCGCCCGGCGAGGCGCCGAGCAAGGCGGCGATGCTACCGTCCGCCGAGCTCACCACCTCGGTGCCGAACTGCAGCACACCGCCCTTCTCGGCGTCCTTCTTGATTACCTGCACACGCTGGCCGGCGGTGATCAGCTCCCAGTCGCCATCACGAGCATCGGGGAAGTATTCCCGCAGGGCATGCATACGATCTTCCTGGCTCAGCATCAGCTGGCCGATCAGATATTGGGTCAGGTCCATGTTGTCCCAGCCGGCATGGGTCATCGGGCCGACGTTGTCGGTGCTGATGGCGGCGAACATGTCCCACAGCGAACCGTTCTTGAGGAACTTGCTGGAGAAGGTGGCGAAAGGTCCGAACAGCAGGACCTTCTGGCCGTCGATCACGCGGGTGTCGAGGTGCGGCACCGACATGGGCGGCGATCCGACCGAGGCCTTGCCGTACAGCTTGGCCTGGTGCTGGGCGACGATCTCAGGGTTCTTGGTCAGCAGGAACTGGCCGCCCACCGGGAAGCCGGCGTAGCCATCGGCCTCGGGAATCCCGGACTTCTGCAGCAACGGCAACGCGGCGCCGCCGGCACCGATGAAGACGAACTTGGCGTTGACGCTGGTTTCCTTCTCGCCGTTGGCCAGGTCCGCTACCACCACGTTCCAAGTACCGTCGTCGTTGCGGGTGATGTCGCGCACCTCATGGCTCAGGTGCAGCGACACGCCTTGGCGCTGGGCCAGCGAGCCGACCAGCTGCTTGGTGATCTCGCCGAAGTTGACGTCGGTGCCGATCGGCATGCGGGTGGCGGCGATCTTCTGCGCGGGGTCGCGGTCGGCCATCACCAGCGGTACCCACTGGGCGATCTGCGCTGGATCCTCGGAGTACTCCATGCCACGGAACAGGTTGCTGTGCTGCAGCGCGGCGTGGCGTTTCTTCAGGTAGGCGACGTTGTCGTCACCCCAGACGAAGCTCATGTGCGGCACGTTGTTGATGAAGGACTTCGGCTCCTTCAGCACGCCCTGGTCGATCTGGTAGGCCCAGAACTGCTTGGAGATCTCGAAGCTCTCGTTGATGCCCACGGCCTTGCTGATGTCGATGCCGCCGTCGGCGGTCTCCGGCGTGTAGTTCAGCTCGCAGAAGGCCGAGTGGCCGGTGCCGGCGTTGTTCCAGGCGTTGGAACTCTCGTCGGCGACCTTGTCCATGCGCTCGTAGATGTCGATGCTCCAGCCCGGCTCGAGCTCGTTGAGGTAAGTGCCGAGGGTGGCACTCATGATGCCGCCGCCGATCAGCAGGACATCGACGGTCTTCTCCGGCTTCGGAGGTTGCGAGCATCCCACCGCCACGAAGCAGGCGAGGATCAGTAGTAGTTTTTTCATGGTAATGACCATTCCATATATGTGCAGTTGGCAAGGCGAATCGACGGAGCCCCACGACCGGGCCGCGCTTTCTGAGGTGCGGTCTTCGGTCTGCTCGGATCACGTGTGGGCGTCGCTGCGAAAGGCCGTTCGGTCGGTTGACCGCCGTACTGGCCTGGAGTTGACGCTTCTGCTCGAGGCTGAGACAAAAGGTCGCGCTGCCTTTAGCAAATCCAGTGCCGCCTGGGCGAAACGCCGTATTTCGCGGCCTACCACCTGGGCACACCAAGCAATCTGGCTGATTTCCGCCGACGAGGTGGCGAGCGACCGCCATTTCAAGGTAGTTCTGTATCGAGCTCTGTGCTGCCGCGCGGCCACGCCCGGCCGCGCGCCCGATCACACCCTACCCATGTCTAGGCTGTCGCCCAGACTCCACTCAGGTAAATTGGCCGGCTTGCGTGCTGCCACGAGCGGCGCCGCCTCACCAAGAACAAACAACCAAAGGCAGTACTCATGAACAAGTCTCTCCGCGGCCTGTGCGCCCTGCTCCTGCTGTGCACGACCGCCTTCGCGTCCGCCGAGGACAAGACCTTCCTCATCAAGTTCTCCCACGTCGTCGCCGACGACACCCCCAAGGGCCAGGGTGCGCTGATGTTCAAGAAGCTGGTCGAGGAGCGCCTGGCCGGCCAGGTCGCGGTGGAGATCTATCCGAATTCCACCCTCCACGGCGATGCCGACGAGATGCAGGCCCTGCTCGACGGCAAAGTGCAGATGCTGGCACCGTCGCTGGCCAAGTTCAGCCAGTACGCGCCGCAATTGCAGGTGTTCGATCTGCCGTTCCTGTTCGATGACCTGGACGCGGTCAACCGCTTCCAGAAAGGCGCCAAGGGCCGTCAGCTGCTGAGCTCCATGGAGAAGCAGGACATCGCCGGCCTGGCCTACTGGCACAACGGCATGAAACAGCTGACCGCCAAGCGCACGCTGCAACAACCGGCCGACGCCAAGGGCCTGAGCTTCCGTATCCAGGCATCCTCGGTCATCGAAAGCCAGTTCACCCAACTAGGCGCCACCCCGGTCAAACTGCCGTTCGCCGCCACCACTGAAGCCCTGCGCTCCGGTACCGTGCAGGGCACCGAGAACACCTGGTCGAACATCCAGAGCCAGGGCTATGCCCAATACCTGACCCACGCGACCCAGAGTGACCACGGTGTACTCGACTACATGCTGGTGACCAACTCGCGCTTCTGGTACTCGATGCCGCACTCCGTGCGCATGGAGCTGGAGGCGATCATCGACGAAGTCACCTACGCGGTGAACAAAGCCGCCGACCGCCAGAACCAGAACGACCGCGCGCAACTGCAGGCCGCTGGCATGCAGATCACCGAGCTGGACGCCGCCGCCCGCAATGCCTGGCGCGACGCCATGCGCCCGGTCTGGCAGCAGAACGAACAACTGATCGGTGCCGACGTGATCCGCGCCGCCGAGCGCGCCAACCGCCGCCACTGATCGGCGCGCCTCTGCTCGGCACCCTGCCGGGCAGAGTGTTCGCCAGCAGGCTATCGCAACGGGCGGGAACGCGGACACACGCCGTAGGGTCCATCTCCGGAACGAGCAGTCCCCGTTTCCCCACCCGCGAGGTCTGCCATGTCCGCGCTATCCCCTGCCCCACTGTCGTACTCCCTCGGCCTGCTGGCCTGCCTGAGCCTACCCACCCTGGCTCAGGAGCTGCGCGTTACCACCTTGCTCGATGAATTCGACGGCACCTGCACCGCACAGCACTGCTCGCTACGCGAAGCCATCGCCGCCGCCAACGCCAGCCCCGACCAGCCGAGCCTGATCCTGCTCGGCGCCGGCACCTATCAACTGAGCCTGGCCAACGGCCTGGACGCGCAAGGATGGCCGCGCGAGGAGAACGCCAACCTCACCGGCGACTTCGATCTACTCGGCCAGGTCACCATTCTCGGCGCCGGCCCGGAGCAAACGCTGATCGACAGCAAGCGGCTCGACCGCCTGTTCGACGTCCAACCAGACGCCAGCCTCAGCCTGCGCGGCCTGACCCTGACCGGCGGACTCTCGGTTTACGACGGCGGCGGCATCCGCAACCACGGCACCCTGCACGCGATGGACGTGACCCTGCGCGACAACCGTACCTATGCCTATGTCACCAACGTGCAGAGCCGTGGCGGTGCGCTGGCCAATTTCGCCACGGCGCAGCTGCATCACGTCCGCCTGGAAAACAACCTGGTGGATGGCGGCGACATGACCATGGGTCAGGGCGGCGCGCTGTACAACGAAGGCACCCTGCAAGTGCGCGACAGCCGCATCGAGCGCAACCTCTGCCTCGACTATCACGAATTCGGCATGGGCTGCGGCCTGCTCAACCGCGGCACGGCGGACCTGGCGCGGGTAGCACTGATCGGCAACCGCGTCGGCCCCGATGGCATGGGTGGAGCCATTCTCAACCTGGGCAGCCTGGTCCTGACCAATGCCACCCTCAGCGACAACTACGGCGGCGGCAAGGGTGCCGCACTGGACAACGGCGACCGCCACAACCCGCAAAAGACCGGCACGCCCAGCGCCACGTTGAGCCACGTGACCATCGTCGAGAACGACGGCTACGGCTTGATCAACGAGGACGGCACGGTCAGCCTGCGCAACGTGATCATCGCCGGCAACCGCGAGCGCGAGACCGGCGAGCCGCGCAACTGCCTGCAGCAGGACAGCGCCGTGGCGATGAATGTGCGCGGTTTGCTACTGGGCAGCGATGCCGGCAACTGCACCGGCAGCATCAGTGTGGATAACGATCAGGTGCTGGTGCGCGAACTGTTCCCCCTGGCGGAGAACAACGGCACCCTGGCGCACGCCCTACGCCGCAACAGTGCCGCCCTGGACAGCGCCGAAGGCGCCTGCCCCAACCATGACCAACGGCGCCTGACTCGTCCGCGTGACGGTGACGGCGATGGCATCGCCCGCTGCGATCTGGGCGCCTTCGAACGCGCAGGACCTTAAGAGATCAGTCGGCGATCAGCCAGTCCAGGCGGAAGCTGCCCTGGCTCTGCGCCAGCTTGTCGGCCAGCCACGGCAGCAGCTGTTTCAGCTCGTCTTCCAGGCCCCAGGGCGCGTTGGCGATGGCCAGGCCGGAGCCGGCCAGGCGATTGGCGTCGTCCGGCGCGTGGACGAACAGCTCGACGCGCAGCAGCTTGGGCGCGCTGGATTTCTCCAGGCCCTGATAGAAGCGCTTGAGCTGGCGCTCGTCCTTGATCGGGTACCAGATGGCGACCACGGTCTGGCGCATGCGGCCGATGGCCTCGTCCAGCGCGGTGACGCAGCGCTCCAGTTCGTCGGCCTTCTCGAATGGCGGGTCGATCAGCAGCAGCGCACGCTTCTCCGCCACCGGCAGCAGGGCGCGCGGCACGTGCCAGCCCTCACCCAGGTGCACGGCCACGCGGCGGTCGCCCTTCATGTTGTCCTTGAGCAGTTGGCCATCTTCCGGATGCTTCTCGTTGAGCAGCACCCGGTCATCATCACGGGTCAGCTGGCAGGCCAGCTCCGGCGAGCCGGGGTAGTAGCGCAGCGCACCGTCCGGGTTGAGCGTGCGCAGCACGCCGAAGTAGTCGGCGGTGGACTCGGGTAGGTCCGGTGCATCCCACAGGCGGGCGATGCCTTCCAGCCACTCGCCAGTGCGGGTCGCCTGGTCGCCCTGCAGGTCATAGAGGCCGACGCCGGCATGACTGTCGAGGTAGGCGAACGGCGCCTCCTTGCGCGACAACAGGGCGATGATGCGGCTGATGACGATGTGCTTGAGCACGTCGGCGTGGTTGCCGGCGTGGAAGGCGTGGCGGTAGTTCATGGCGTTTCACCTGGAGCGGGGCGTGAATTGTAGCCCGAAGGAATGACGACGGCAGGTTCTAGGCCAATATCAGGGAAGTGAATCTTGCTAGGCGGCCTCTATTCACAGCTCTAGACTTCGAAAAGATCCCACCGGAGACACGTTTCATGTCCGAGTCCCTGCTCAGTTCCCGCAACCTGGCCTTCGAACTCTACGAAGTGCTGGATGCCGAAGCCCTGACCCAGCGCGAGCGCTTCGCCGACCACAACCGCGAAACCTTCGACGCGGCCATCGCCACCGCGCGCGGCATCGCCGAGGAGCTGTTCGCCCCGCACAACCGCAAGAACGACGAGCACGAACCGCAATACGTGGACGGCGCCGCGGTGCTGATCCCGGAAGTTGCCCCGGCGCTCAAGGCCTTCCACGAGGCCGGCTTCCTCAATGCCACCCGCGACTTCGAGGCCGGCGGCATGCAGTTGCCCAACCTGCTGTCGCAGGCCTGCTTCGCCCACTTCCAGTCGGCCAACTGCGCCACCAGCTCCTATTCGATGCTGACCATGGGCGTGGCCAACCTGATCGAGGCCTTCGGCAGCGACGAGCAGAAGGCGCGTTACCTGCAGCCGATCATCGACGGCCGCTTCTTCGGCACCATGGGCCTGACCGAACCGCACGCCGGCTCCTCGTTGTCGGACATCCGCACCAAGGCCGAGCCGCACGCCGATGGCAGCTACCGCCTGAAGGGCAACAAGATCTTCATCTCCGGCGGCGACCAGCCGATCTCCGAGAACATCGTGCACATGGTCCTGGCCAAGCTGCCGGACGCCCCGCCCGGAGTGAAAGGCATCAGCCTGTTCCTGGTGCCCAAGTTCCTGGTCAACGACGACGGCTCGCTGGGCCAGCGCAACGACGTGACCCTGGCCGGCCTGTTCCACAAGATGGGCTGGCGCGGCACCACCTCGACCGCGCTGAACTTTGGTGATAACGCGGGGGGCGATAACGACGGCTGCGTCGGTTATCTGGTGGGCAAGCCGCACCACGGCCTGTCCTACATGTTCCAGATGATGAACGAGGCGCGCATTGGCGTCGGCATGGGCGCGATCATGCTCGGCTACGCCGGCTACCTGTACTCGCTGGAATATGCCCGCGAGCGCCCGCAGGGTCGCCATGCCGACGGCAAGGACCCGACCAGCCCGCAGGTGGCGATCATCGAGCACGCCGACGTACGGCGAATGCTGCTGACCCAGAAGGCCTACGTCGAAGGCGCCTTCGACCTCGGCCTGTACGCCGCGCGGCTGTTCGACGACACCCACACCCTGGCCACGCCGGAAGAGCGCGCCCAGGCCCTGGAGCTGCTCGACCTGCTGACCCCGATCGTCAAATCCTGGCCTTCCGAGTTCTGCCTCAAGGCCAACGAACTGGCGATTCAGGTGCTCGGCGGCCACGGCTACACCCGCGAATACCCGGTGGAGCAGTACTACCGCGACAACCGCCTGAATCCGATCCACGAGGGCACCCACGGCATCCAGTCGCTCGACCTGCTCGGGCGCAAGGTGTCGATGAATGGCGGCGCCGCACTCAAGCGCCTGATGGCCCTGATCCAGGGCACCTGCCGCCGCGCCGAGACGTTCGAGTCATTGAACCGCCTGCGCGAGCCGCTGGAACAACTGGTCAACCGCCTCGGCGGCGTAACCCTGGCCCTGCTCGGCGACCTGCTCGCCGGAAAGGTCAACCAGGGCCTGGCCAACTCGGCGCTGTACCTCAAAGTGTTCGGCCACGCGGTGATCGGCTGGCGCTGGCTGGAACAGGCGATCCGCGCCGAGGAAGGCCTCGCCCTGATTGCTAAAGGCGAGGGCAACGCCGCCGACGCCGAGTTCTACCAGGGCAAGCTGCAAGCCGCGCGCTACTTCCTGACCTGGGAAGTGCCGGGCTGCCACCACGAGCTGGCCATCCTCGAGGCGCGCGACGACACCTGCCTGAACATGCAGGCCACCTGGTTCTGATCGCCGGCAGCACACCTTCAAGCCCCGCCCATGCGGGGCTTTTTCATGGGCAACGACCCGTGAGTCGAAATGGCGACGAGGCTTTCGCCAGTCAACCTCACTTTCTCGCCGATGGCGCTTGCGGGGCCTCGCGGTCGGCAGGTTAGAATCCGGCTGGCATGCGCGCTGCATGCACCTTCTCGCGCCACCCTTCCCGCCCCGTACCCAGGAGTTCCGTCACGTGGATGCAGCCACCATCAACAGCCTGTTCCTGATCGGCGCGTTGCTGGTCGGCGCAAGCATCCTGGTGAGCTCTATTTCCTCACGGCTGGGCATCCCGATCCTGGTGATCATCCTCGCCGTGGGCATGGTCGCCGGCGTCGACGGCCCCGGCGGCATCGGCTTCAGCAACTACCCGCTGGCCTACCTGGTCGGCAACCTGGCGCTGGCCATCATCCTGCTCGACGGCGGCTTGCGCACGCGGGTCTCCAGCTTCCGTGTGGCGCTATGGCCGGCGCTGTCGCTGGCCACGGTCGGCGTGCTAATCACCACCGGGCTGACCGGTATGGCCGCCGCCTGGCTGTTCGACCTGAACATGATGCAGGGCCTGCTGATCGGCGCCATCGTCGGCTCCACCGACGCCGCCGCGGTGTTCTCCCTGCTCGGCGGCAAGGGCCTCAACGAGCGGGTCACCGCAACTCTGGAAATCGAGTCCGGCAGCAATGACCCGATGGCGGTGTTCCTCACCGTGACCCTGATCGACATGCTCGCCAAGGGCCAGAGCGAGATCAGCATCGCCTTCCTCGGCCACCTGCTCAGCGAATTCGGCATCGGCGCCCTGCTCGGCCTCGGCGGCGGCTGGGTGCTGCTGCAACTGATCAACCGCGTCAGCCTGCCCAACGGCCTGTACCCACTGCTGGTGGTGAGCGGCGGCCTGCTGGTATTCGCCCTGACCAACTTCCTGCACGGCAGTGGCATCCTTGCTGCATACCTGTGTGGCCTGGTGCTGGGCAACCGACCGATTCGCAGCCGCCACAGCATCCTGCACATGCTCGACGGCATGGCCTGGCTGGCGCAGATCGGCATGTTCCTGGTGCTCGGCCTGCTGGTGACGCCGCACGACCTGCTGCCCATCGCCATCCCGGCTCTGGGCCTGGCGCTGTGGATGATCCTGTTCGCCCGCCCGCTGTCGGTGCTGATCGGCCTGTACCCATTCAAGGCCTTCCACGACCGCGAGAAAGCCTTCATCGCCTGGGTGGGCCTGCGCGGCGCGGTGCCGATCATCCTCGCGGTGTTCCCGATGATGGCCGGCCTGCCGCACTCGCAGCTTTACTTCAACCTGGCCTTCTTCATCGTCTTGGTCTCGCTGCTGCTGCAGGGCGCCAGCCTGCCACTGGCCGCCAGGCTGCTGCGGGTGACCGTACCGCCAGAGCCCGCGCCGATTTCCCGAGCGGGCCTGGAAATCCACCCCACCAGCGAGTGGGAGCTGTTCATCTACCGCCTCGGCGCGGAGAAGTGGTGTATCGGTGCACCGCTGCGCGAACTGAAGATGCCGGAGGGCACCCGCGTGGCTGCGCTGTTCCGTGGCACCGAACTGCTGCACCCGTCCGGCAGTACCACCCTGGACGCCGGTGACATCCTCTGTGTGGTCGGCCACGAGCATGACCTCTCGGCCCTCGGCAAGCTGTTCAGCCAGGCACCGCAGCGTAGCGCGGACCTGCGCTTCTTCGGTGACTTCGTGCTGGAAGGCGACGCCCAGCTCAGCGCGATCGCCGCACTCTACGGCCTCAAGCTCGGCGATGAGGACGGCAACCAGGCCTTGGGGCGCTTCATCGCCCATGAGATCGGCGGCCAACCGATTCTCGGCGACCAGGTGGAGTGGAACGGCCTGACCTGGACCGTCGCCTTGATGGAAGGGAACAAGGTACGCAAGGTTGGCGTCCGATTCCCCGAAGGCCAGGCCAAGCCCGGACTCTTCCTCTAGGCCGGATGAAAGTGACGCGGGTGGCAGCGCCCGCATTGCGCCTGGCATATCATTAGTCGCATTCCCGCTCACGAGTCACTCCCGCGCCCATGTCTCTTCTGCGCCCTCTTCTAGCCACCCTCTTCCTCGGCCTGTGCCTGACCGCCAATCCGCTCGCTGCAGCCGAGCCACCAGCCGCCAAAGCCGTGCAGGACAGCCTCGCCGCACTGGCTGATCGCAAACTGACGGAAACCGAACAGAACGAGGTCAAGGCCCAACTGGAACAGACCCTGAGCTTTCTCGCCGCTCGGGACGAGAGCCAGCAGAAGCTTGAGGCGCTGAAGATCCAGCTGCGTGATGCTCCACGACTGACCAGCGAGGCACAGCGCGAGCTGGTACGCCTGAAAGCCAGCCAGCCGGCCAATGTCGCCAATCGCTACACGCGCGCCAGCGTGGAACAATTGGAACAGTTACTCAGCGAGCGCAGCGCTCAGCTCAGCGGCTGGCAGCAGGAGCTAGCCGAGGCCAGCAGTCTGCTGATCACCGCGCAGACGCGCCCCGAGCGCGCCCAGGCCGAAATCAGCGCCAACCAGACCCGCACCCTACAGATCAACAGCCTGCTCAAGATCGGCAAGGAGGCTGGCAAGCCCTTGACCGCCGAGCGACGCAGCCAGCTCAATGCAGAACTGGCCGCCCTCGATGCGCAGACCGCGCTGCGCCGCCAGGAGCTAGCCGGCAACAGCCTGCTGCAGGACCTCGGCAGCGCCCGCCACGAGCTGCTGCAGGAGCGCATCCGCCGTCTGGACCTAGAGAGTCTCGACCTGCAGGGCCTGATCAGCGACAAGCGCCGGGTCAGCTCAGAGAAGACCGTTGCGGAGCTGTCACGCGAGGCTGAGAAGGCCACACCGGACAGCCTGGTGGCGCGCGAGAGCGCCATCAACCTGAAGATATCCGACTACCTGCTGCGCGCCACCGACCGGCTCAACCAGCTGACCCGGATGAACCTGGAAACCAAGCAGCAGCTGGACAGCGTGAGCCAGGTCGATCAGGCCCTGGACGAACAGATCGCCGTGCTCAAGGGCAGCCTGCTGTTGGCCAAGATTCTCTACGAGCAGAAGCAGGCGCTGCCAAAGCCGCATCTGGACAGTGACCTGGCCGACGAAATCGCCGACATCCGCCTCTACCAGTTCGAGCTGAACCAGGAGCGTGACAAGCTGGGCAACCTGCCGGGCTACGTCGACGACCTGCTCGCCGGACAACCCGAGGAACAGGTAACGCCTGAGCTGCGCGCGACACTCCTGGACCTGGTAACCACCCGCAACGACCTGCTGCAACACATGAACCGTGAGCTGAACACTTTGCTCAACGAGTCCATCACCCTGCAACTCAACCAGAAGCAGCTGCAGGAAATGATCGGGACACTGCGCGCCACGCTGGACGAGCAGATGTTCTGGATTCCCAGCAACAAGCCACTCGACCTGTCCTGGCTGCAGGAGCTGCCACGCATGCTGGAGCACCAGCTGGCGACCATGCCCTGGGGCTCCGGCATACGCGAGCTGGGCGCGGGCCTGGTCGACCGCCCCTGGCTGTTCATCCCGCTGCTGCTGGTGATCAGCGGGCTGCTATGGCGTCGGCGCTGGCTCTACGACAAGTTGCAGGCGCTGCACGAGGACATCGGCCACTATAAGCGCGACAGCCAGATGCACACGCCGATGGCGATCCTCCTCAACGTACTGCTGGCGCTGCCGGTGACCCTGTTCCTCACCCTGTGCGGCGTGGCATTGCTGATCGACGCTCGCGGCCAGAACTCGACCCTCGGCAGCGCGTTGCTGGAGATGGCCCAGACCTGGCTGGTGTTCTACACCCTGTACCGCATCCTCGCGCCAGGCGGTGTGGCTGAATTGCACTTCCGCTGGCCGCGCCCGCAGGTAGCACTGCTGAGCAAGCAGGTCCGGCGCCTGGGGCTGGTGGTGATGGCGCTGGTGGCGGTGGTGACCGTCGCCGAGCACCAACCACAGGCCCTGGCCGACGATGTGATCGGTATCCTCGTGGTACTCACCGGCTATACGCTGATGACCTTGATCCTCGGCAAGCTGCTGCTGGCCGAGCCGATGCGCGAACAGACCTCGCCGTTCCGCCTGCTCGTGGGCATCGGCGTGTCCCTGCTGCCGCTAGCGTTCATCGTCGCCGTTGGCTTCGGCTACTACTACACCTCGCTCAAGCTCACCGACCGTCTGATCAACACCCTGTACCTGCTGATCCTCGCCCTGCTGATAGAGGCCGCCTTCGTTCGCGGCCTGGCCGTGGCTGCGCGCAGGCTGGCCTACGCCCGGGTACTGGCCAAGCGCCAGGCACAGACCAAGGAGAACGAGGAAGGCGACGAGGTAGTGGTCGAAGAGCCGGTGATGGATATCGACCAGATCAACCAGCAGTCCCTGCGGTTGATCCGCCTGGCGCTGCTCGGTGGTTTCCTCGCCTGCATGTACCTGGTCTGGGCCGACCTGATCAGCGTGTTCGCCTACCTCGACCAGATCAACCTGTATCAGTACGCCGCCGGTACCGGCGCCACCGCAGCGCAGATCCCCATCAGCCTGCTCGACGTGCTCGGCGCGCTGATCATCGCCGGCATCACCATCGCCCTGGCGCGCAACCTGCCCGGCCTGCTGGAGGTGCTGGTGCTGTCCAAGCTGCGGCTGGCACAGGGCAGCGCCTACGCCACCACCACCCTGCTCTCCTACGCCATCGCCGGCATCGGCTTCGTCAGCGCTCTATCGACCCTTGGAGTGAGCTGGGACAAGCTGCAATGGCTGGTGGCCGCGCTCTCGGTCGGTATCGGCTTCGGCATGCAAGCGATCTTCGCCAACTTCATCTCCGGCCTGATTCTGCTGTTCGAGCGGCCGATCCGCATCGGCGACCTGGTGACCATCGGCACCGTCACCGGCACGGTCAACCGTATCCGCATCCGTGCCACGCACATCACCGACAGCGATCGCAAGGAAGTGATCGTACCGAACCAGATCCTCCTCACCAGCCAGTTGATCAACTGGACCCTGACCGACACCGTGACCCGCATCGTGCTGGTCTATAGCGTCAACCGCGGTGCGGACCTGGAGATGGTGCGCAAGCTGCTGTTGCAGGCCGCCCAGGAGAACAGCCGCGTACTGCGCGACCCGGCGCCCAACGTGCAGCTGAAGACCTACGGTGCGAGCACCCTGGAGCATGAGCTCAAAGTGTACGTGCGCGAACTCGGCGACCGCGGTCTGGCCACCGACGAGTTGAACCGGCGCATCGACCAACTGTTCCAGGAGCATGACATCAACATCGCCTCGACACCGAAGATGGATGTGGTGCTCAGCCGCAAGATCGCCACCCCGCAGGCTCAGGTGGAAGCCGACGAAGCGTCCGCGCAGCCAACACCAAACTGACTCTCCATGCCAGGACGGTCCTGCGGTTTCCTCCAGGCCCGTCCTCACGACAAGCTGAGCCCATGAAGACTCTCGACGCGCTGAAGTTCGACAACCGCTTCGCCCGCCTGGGCGACGCCTTCTCCACCGAGGTGCTGCCCGAGCCACTGGACGAACCGCGCCTGGTGCTGGCAAGTCCCGCGGCCATGGCCCTGCTCGACCTCGACCCGGCCGAGGCCAATAGCGAGGTATTCGCCCAGCTGTTCGCCGGGCACAAGCTGTGGAGCGATGCCGAGCCACGCGCGATGGTCTATTCCGGGCACCAGTTCGGCGTGTACAACCCGCGCCTGGGGGACGGACGCGGCCTGTTGCTGGGCGAGGTGGTCAACGACGCCAGCGAACACTGGGACCTGCACCTCAAGGGCGCCGGCCAGACCCCTTACTCGCGCATGGGCGATGGTCGCGCCGTGCTGCGCAGCTCGATCCGCGAATTCCTCGCCAGCGAATATATGCATGCCCTCGGCATCCCGACCTCACGCGCTCTGTGCGTGACCGGATCGAGCACGCCAGTCTGGCGCGAGAAGCAGGAAAGCGGGGCCATGCTGCTGCGCCTGGCGCCCAGCCATGTGCGCTTCGGCCACTTCGAGTACTTCTATTACACCAACCAGCATGAACGTCTGAAGGAGCTGGGCGAGCACGTGCTGGCCAGCCACTTCCCCGAGTGCCTGTCGGCAGAGAATCCGTGGGCAGCGATGTTCCGCGAGATCGTCGAACGCAACGCCGAGCTGATCGCCAGGTGGCAGGCCTATGGCTTCTGCCACGGTGTGATGAACAGCGACAACATGTCGATCCTCGGCATCACCTTCGACTACGGCCCCTACGCGTTCCTGGACGACTTCGACGCCAACCATATCTGCAACCACTCGGATGACTCCGGCCGCTACAGCTTCAGCAACCAGGTGCCCATCGCCCACTGGAACCTCAGCGCCCTGGCCCAGGCACTGACGCCCTTCGTCGAGGTGGAGCAGCTGCGCGAGTCGCTGGGCCTGTTCCTTCCGCTGTTCCAGGCCCACTACCAGGACCTGATGCGCCGCCGCCTCGGCCTGACCACCGCCGACGAGCGCGACGCCGCGCTGATCGAGCGCCTGCTGCAACTGATGCAGACCAGCGCGGTGGACTACAACCTGTTCTTCCGTCGCCTCGGCGAACAGGCGCCGGCCGATGCCATCAAGACGCTGCGCGAAGACTTCGTCGACCTTGCCGGCTTCGACCAGTGGGGGCAGGAATACCTGGCTCGGGCAGCCAGCGAACAGGGCACCCAGACCGAGCGCCGGGCACGCATGCATGCGGTCAATCCACGCTATCTGCTGCGTAACTACCTGGCCCAGCAGGCCATCGAAGCTGCCGAGAGAGGTGACTACGAACCGGTACGCGAACTACATGCAGTGCTCTCGCGACCCTTTGAGGACCAGCCCGGCATGGAACGCTACACGGAGCGCCCACCGGAGTGGGGCAAGCATCTGGAGATCAGTTGCTCGTCGTAATCGGGAACTACCGCTTTCACGGGTGTGACGTACTTATGTGCATCAGAAACAAAAACGCCGACATCAGTCGGCGTTAAATCGGCAGTAAGAATCACTGCGTCCTTACATACCACCACTCATCATTGATCTTGATCCACGTTTCTATATTGGTACGCACTATGTTCAGGTTTGGCGAGAAGGCAGGTCGGCTGTACTCGACATCTACATAGACCTCACACCGATCGACCTCACACGAAACCGATTGTCCTTTGAATGAAACGATATTGGCAGCGCCGCCAAAGTCCATCTTGAAGTGCTCGATGGTTTTCTGCGCACGATAGCCTGGAGACATAAGCGCGTAAGCACCATTGACGTCTCCCGCCTTCAACAACGAAAGACGTTTCTGAGATAGATCACCCACTACTTGCTCATCCGTCTTCTCCTGATGAGTCGCACACCCCAGCACCAGAAGACTAAGTACTGCTACGGACAACAATCTCAACCGCTTAAAAACCATCTGCACTAACCTCACTTATAACTAATTTTTCCCGGAAAACTCTTCACGAAAACTATCCGCTATTCCTGGCATTTTCTGACGGAACTCCTCACCTACCCGCCCGAAGTCCCGATAACGATTGATCGCCTTGGGCGTAATAGTCACCAGCAGCTCTGTTCTATTGCCATCGCTGGTGGTTGTGCCAAATAGCGGGCCGAGAATCGGCATAGACCTCAGATACGGTATTCCGCCATTTCCGTCGGAGCTCTTGTCCTGAATCAGACCGCCGAGAATGATGGTATCCCCACCCTGAATGGCGACAGAACTCTCGATACTTCTCTTGAGGAAGGAACGCTGCCCTGTCGCAACGTCGCGCTCCCCAACATCGGTAACCTCCTGCAGGATATCCATGACAACCAGTCCGCCAGAGTTGACGCGCGGACGGACCTTCAGTTGAACACCAGTATCCTTGTACTCGACGTTCTGAGTGAGAACCCCGGTATTCCCAGTATTGACAGTCTGACTGGTCTGCACTGGCTGCTGGTCACCGACCATGATGCTGGCTTCACGATTATCCAAGACCAACAGAGACGGCGAAGACAGAGAACGTACGTTCGACTTCTTCTGCAGCGCATTGATCACCGCACGCCAGTCAGACCCGCTGAACAGGTAGGAGAAACCTGGTGGAGAGGCTGCGACCGCGCCGGCATCATTCATTGAGAACAAGCCGCCCTTGGTCAGAACCCCCTGCGCATCACGGGAGGCATTGAAATACCACTCGACGCCATAGTTAAGCTCATCGGTAAGAGAAACTTCCCAGATGGAAACTTCTACGAGCACCTGCGCAGGGGTCTTGTCCATCTTCTTGAGCGCGGAACGAATATCACGCCAATCCTTATTGGAGGCCATCACCAACAAGCTGTTATTGGCCTCATCCGCGACAATACGAGCACCGCTCTCGGTGGTGGTGCTGGTTGCGCCCCCGGTAGTCGACGACTTGCGGCTGGAGGAGCTGAAAGCCAGGCTGCCGCTGGAGTCACTTCCGGACGAGGAGTTCAAGGAGGAGGAGCTCGACAGTTCGCTGGACTCCAACCCCGGCGCCACTGTGCCGGAGGTAGTCGGAGCGGCCGCGCCATTGCCACCGCCGTATAGCTGGCTCAACAGGGTAGCCAGGTTGGCAGCCTCACCGTTTTCTACGTTGTAGACATAAAGCTGCGAGCCGGCCTGCTCGTCATTACGGGCCGCGCCGTCAAGCTGGCGAAGCCAATGGCTTACGCTGCCAAGCTGCTCGGAGCTCGCAGCGACCACCATGACACTATTCAATTCCTCCAGCGCCATCAGACGTGCCGAGCTGGATAGGCTCTTCAGGTCCGGGTTGCTCAATAGGTTGTTGAATCGCTCCACCAGCAGTTCCGGATCGAGGTTCAGCACCTCATAGATCCCGAACGACATGCCCTTCAGGACATCAACGTCGAGCATGTCCAGCGTACGTAGCATGTTTTGCAACTGCGGCCCCGAGCCACCGACCATGACGATGTTGCGCACCGGGTCGATTCGGAGGATGTTTTCCTTCATGCCCAGCGGCTCGAAGATCTTCTCGAGCTCGGTCACGGGCAGGTAACGCAAGGGCACGATGCGAACACCGTACCCTCTGGCGGTGGAAGCTGATTTGGTCGCAACCGGTACGCTGCCCTTGAGCTTATCAGCCGGGCCGATGCGATAAACCCCCGACACGTCTTTGACCATCGCGATACCCTGGACCTCCAGAGCATGCTCCAGAAGATCCAGCAAGCTATCGCGAGGCACTGGATCGGTAGAGACCAATGTGATCTCGCCGCCAACCTCTCCAGCTACGGTATAGGGAACCTTCAGCATGTCCCCCAACAGAGCGCCTAGAACGTCCGAAAGTGGTGCCGCGTCGAAGTGCACATTGACCAGCTGATCCGATGCGGTAGCCGGCACAGGCGTAGCCAGAGGAGAAATGACGTTCTGGTTACCCTTGTGTTCCAAAAGGACACGACCAGCGGGTTGCCGTTCTTCGGCCTCGGGCTGCTCTTCGCGCATCTCGCCGTCGGCAGACATCTTCACAAAGCTGGAGGGAAGTGCAGGTTGCTCTGGCTCCTGCGGCGCAAGTAACGAGCTGCAGCCGGAAAGCATGAGACTGCAGAGCACTGCAGCCAACGGCGTCAGCCGGAGCCTTCCGCGCCCGAGCATTTCGATTCTCATCTGATCATTTTCCAACTTGGATGAAATATTTTTAATCATTCGTTAACAGGCTGCAGAACGACGTTCGAGGCACGCTCCGGCACCAGACTCAGCTCAACACGGCGATCATTGGCTACGAGTACAACGATGCGATCTCTCACGGATTCGATCTTGTATCCCTCAATGACATCGCCCACCATCAGTTTTTTCACTGGCTTATCCTTGGGTTTGAGCAATACCGTCTGCCCCAATATTCCTGCCAGCCTGAGCCCTTCGATAGTGCCAGTAGAGACAGCAGCTGGTAGTTCCCCCTCTTGTTCAAGCACACGGGACTGCCAGAACAATGGAGCTTGTAGAGCAAGCTGCCTGGCCGCCCTGTTCTCCTCAAGCCCCACGGGCAGCTCATACGGTGCAAGACGCGGAGTGCGCACATCTGCAACATCGACCAAAACCCATCCCAGCACGCACAGGCTAAGTGCGAACAGGAGCCCGCCCGCAAGCCAGATAGATGTTCGACTCAACTCAGCTCTCAAGGCTCCTGCCCCTCACTGACCAGGGGAAGGAAGGTCACCACGGACATCTCGATTTCAAGCAGCTGCTTCTGAGGAGCATCTCGGCGACCACCCTGCAAAACAGGGGACATCCTTACATCCTCGATAAGCAACAGTGGCCGCATGAGCTCAATCTCGTCGAAAACCGTCAAAACACTGGGCAGGGTGCCCGAAAACAGGAAACGCATCCCTACGATCTGGTGATCATCACGCTGCAGCCCTCGCAGCGCAGATACGGTGCGCACCTGTACCCCTTGAGTGCTCAGAAGGTCGGTCACCCGTTTCTGAATATCCAGCTCGATCGCCTCGGCGCTAGCAGCCTGGTAGACCCAACGATCCAAACCTCGCTGCTGGAAGTCTGCGTATGCCTGCTCCAAATCATCACGAGAGGCAAGCATCGCCTGCAAATGCTGCATTACCCGCCCGTCCTTGGTCAGCTCCAGTTGATAGCGGTCCCAACGAGAAATCAGAGGAGTCGCGACGAGTGCGACAAACAGCAGGAAGAGCGCAGCGGCAATGGTGAGGCTTGCTAAGCCTTGACGATGCGATTGCAACCAGGAGGCGTTCATTCAGGCTCCTTGGCCGGCGCGCGAAACTTCAAGGCAATTCGGAACTGATCCAAACCACTGCGGGGGTCACGACTCAATGGCGCGGAAAACCGAGCCCCCTCGAACAGAGGCGACGAATTGATGATATCGATCAGATCCACCACGCCGTTACCCACCCCTCCCAACTCGATGGCTCCGTCACGAACCACGAAGCTATTGACGTAAGCAGAGGCAGGAATGAGCCGAGTCAATTCGGCCAGTGTGGCAGTTGGCGTAGGAACCGACTGCCGTCTAGCCGCCATGAAATTGATTAGTGACAGCTGATCATCCAGGCCTTGCATCTTCGCCTTGAGATCCGCCGCCCTAGCATTCAGCTCAAGCAGCTCTTGCTTGCGCTCGACCACCAGAGCACGCTGCTTGATGACAGGTACCACCGCTGCCGCGAGAAGAGCAACCACCAACGCCAACGCCAGATAGGCGTTGAGATTCAGACGGCGCCACCAGCGTCTCCCCGGCACATGCCCCTGCAAAAGGTTGAAAGGCGCTACATCGCCCTCGACAACCCTACTCGCCCGGGTAATTGGCAGGCCAAGCGCTGACTGCAAACCTTCTAGAGCAGGGTCGACCATTTGCCTTGGTGCAACGAGCACATCGACCTCAAGTTCCTGAGCATCTTGATGGATGGCCGCGACCCGCGCATCGAAATAGACCTGACTTGGTGCAAATGGCGTCAGACGAGAAAGCTGATAGCGAACGGAGTCGAGCAACGACATGCGAGCCGCAGATGGCAAGCTTATGCGGCGAACCAATACTGTCGTCGAAGGCAGCACGAGCACAACATCCAAACGGTCTAGGCGTACACCTTGCGGCAGATAGCGCCTCAAGGTGCCGGGCTCGGCGACCGCCACAATCTCCGGCGGAATGTTACATAGCTGTACATTGCCTGCTGGTTTCTGCAGCGAAAGAACCAGACCAGACTCATTCTGCTCGATGACGAGAAGTGGTGGCGTGCGGAAAAAGAAGCTCTGCCAACCTGCTGGCAGTATCTGCTCAAGCCCCGAAAGCCACCATTGCCAAGTCTTGCTCAGGTCCACCCCAAACAGGCTCAGGCTGCCAGTATCAATACGCATCTAGCTTATTCATCGAAGGTAAATGAAGCATTGTACTCGTTCCATCGAACGATCTGATAGCCGGACTCAATACCCTCAAAGGCCACGACCGCCTCTATACGACGCTCCAATGGAGGACGTCCGAGCTGCACCTGAACTCGAAAGAACATGGTGGTTGCCGAGGGATCGCTAGCGGCCTCCGGGTCATTCGACAACGCAGCACGAGCCGCGAGAATGTCATCAGCACGATCCGGGTATAGCGCGCGCAATAGCACCGCAGGTGCGAACTGCTCATTAACGGCATCATTGAAGGAGTCGACCGTCAAAAGACCGATAGCCCCCTGGAGCGCGGCTGGATTGACACCATCCAGCAACAAGAGCTCGTTGGCCGAAAACCAAGGCCGAGGCTCCTGCCCCGCCTGTGGCGCCTCAGATACGGGGGGCTCACGGCGTGCAAATATCTGCTCCACCACATGCTCGGGATTCTGTACCGATGGTGTCAGAGCGGTGAAAAAAGCCATCAGCGTCTCCCGGCTGGAACCGTTGAGGCTGACAAATGCATCCTCCGGGACGACACGAAACGCTACTGGCTCTGCAAGGGGCAACAAGAGGACCCGCCCCATCAGTCTCGGCCATTCTTCGCCACCAAGGTTATACATCGCACTGAGGTAAGCCAATGCAGCCTCGGCAGAGGCCCGAGCCTCTGCCCGGTTCACCACATCGGCGGCGTTGTCACGCTCTACTCGAGCGACAGCAACGAATCCCATGAGCAGAACACTCAGCAGCGCAACCACCCAAAGAACAACGATCAGGACCACTCCACTCTGCTGCCGACGCCTCATTGCTGCGCCCCCGGCATAGCCGTCATGGTCACAGGGATCACCATTCTCGGCCATCCCTGCCCCCCCGAGATACTCACCGCCACCAGCACCGGCCGATGCTCAGGAGAGACGCGCTCCATCCATTGACCGTCGGCAAAGTATGAGAACCTGACACTGAGACCTTCACTGACAAGCTGGAAAGCACTCCCTGCAAACAAATCATCAAGTGAAACGCCTAGGCGCATTGGTGCAAAGCGCATCCACACTCCCGCCTGCCCATTTGGCGCATTGGCTATCTCCACCACATGCGGTGCATCCCCAGCAGACATCGAGAGTGGCGCTATATAGCGCATCGAAACCGAATCCCCATCGAAAGAAAGGGTGGGCTGAAAATTCGCATCTTGCAGTGGGGCGTCCATTGCCTGGCTGAGATGGCGATAAAGCAGATCGCTAAGCCGCCGAGCATCTTCAACCGAGGAGACATGAGAATCTAACGCCTGCCAGGAACGCAGCCCCGCGCGGAAACCACCAAATAACACGACGGTCAGCAGCGCCATCAGCGTAAGAGCAACCAGAACCTCAAACAACGTGAAGCCCCGCTGCCGGCTCACTTCGCCACCTCACGAAATGTCCGCAGTGACACAAGGGAAAGGCTCTTCTCTACACCTGGCTCACCCCAGCTAACCTCGACTTGCACCCGGTACAGCACCGCTCCCACTGCGGCTACACGAGCCGCATACTCCCATTCCAGAGGGGTTACATTAACCACCCAGCGGAAAGGTTGGTCAGCATTCTCGACGCCTTGGAACACCCCCGGCTGCAATGGCGTGACCACTCCAACCTCGGCCATCCGCGACTGCGCCACCAAAACAGCCTGAGCGCGCTGGTCAACTAGCCGGAGATTACTTAGCCCCTGAGAAAAACCGCCCAAAATCACTGACAAGAGCAACGCCGCCACAACGAAGGCCACCAGCACTTCCAGAATCGTGAATCCAGCCTGACGAGCGCCCACCCTCACCGACCAGCCTCCTGATCACGAACAGTGACCCGGCCACTCAGCCAATCAATTTCAACAGAGACACTTGCATCGCCCTGCGTCAGGAAGAGCGCCCCACCCGTCGCGGATCCGTCGGGAAAAAAGCGGAAACCCGCTCGGCGAGCGTCGATCTGCGTGCTCGCAACCTTCGCACGGATAGATACATCACTCGGGATATCTTTAGCCTTTCCAGCGCCCACGGCGTAGGTTTTCTTGTCTAGGTCAATCCAAAGAACAGATGATCGCTGGGCAGACAGTGCAGAGGTGCGAGCTTTACGAAGGGACACTGAAATATCACGAGCGACATCATTGACACTCGTCTCCATACCTCGAGTAACAGCCGGCACCACCAGTGCCATGGCCATCGCAACGATAGCCAGCACCACCATCATCTCCAGCAGGGTGAACCCGCCGCCGCCGGCTCGCCGCACGAATCATTCCCAGCCGTTGATATCTGCCGCTTCACCCTCACCACCCGGCTGCCCATCGGCACCGAGAGAATAAAGGTCGAACGGGCCGTGTTTACCTGGGTAGCGGTAGGAGTAGTCGTTACCCCAAGGGTCCTTCGGGACGGCCGACTTGCGCAGGTATGGCCCCTTCCAGCGTGTCACCCCGGACGGCTGCTCGATCAGCGCCTTGAGACCGGCACTCTGCGCAGGATAGCTGCCGACTTCCAGGTGGTACATGTCCAGAGCGGCGGACAACTCCTGGATTTGCATGGCAGCGGTATCGCTTTTCGCTCCGCCGACGTACTTCATCACGCGCGGACCGACCACTGACATGAGCAGCCCGAGAATCACCAACACCACCAACAGCTCGATAAGGGTGAAACCCTGTTGCTTGCGAACCTGACGCTTCATAACGACCTCTGAAACCGAATCAATGAACTGTTTTTACTAATGGGGAATCAACTATCAACCGATCAACTCGTTAACTCCAAGAATCCCGAGCAGGATGGAAACGATGATACCGGCAATCAGAACCCCCAACGTCAGGATCAGCGCGGGCTCCAGCAGGGCCAGCAGACGTTTGGTCACGACAGCGACTTCGTCCTCGTATATGCCGGCCACTTTCACCAGCATCTCTTCCAGGCGCCCCGTTTCTTCGCCGACCTGCATCATGTGCATGGCTAGTGGCGGAAAGTCATTACTCGCCAGGAGGGAAGAACTCAGGGATTTACCCTCCTTCAGCTCGCCTATGGCTACCTCGATCGACTGGCGCAGAAGATCGTTGCCGATGGTCTCGCGAGCGATACCCAACGCGGCGACCAGTGGCACCCCGCCCTGCATCAGCACGCCCAGTGTCCGGGAGAAACGAGAGGTTTCCAGGTTACGCACCAAGTCACCGACCAGAGGCCAACCCAGCATTCTTCGGTCGAGTTGAGCCTTTACTGCCGGCTGCCGCAACCAGTGTCGCCCCCCCATGTAGGCACCCACGGCAGCGCCCAGCACCAGATACCACCAGTCAGCCATGAAGGCTCCGGCATTCATCACTAGACGCGTCGGCGCTGGAAGGGTTCCCCCCATGTCCGAAAAAAGATCGGCAAAGCTAGGCACGACATAGGCCAGCAGGAATACGAGAGAAAGTACCGCTACGGCCAGCAGGATCAGTGGATAGGTCATGGCAGAAGAAATCATCTGCCTCAGCGCTTTCGACCGTTCAAGATATTCAGTCATGCGCAACAGCGACCCTTCCAAGGAGCCGCTCGCCTCGCCCGCGCGAATCATGCTGATGTAAAAAGGAGAGAACTCTCCGCGAGCAGAAAACGCCTCCGCCAGCCCCTTGCCTTTACGAACCTCGCTGCGCAGCTCATGCACCATCTCGCGAGCAACCGGATCGGACAACTCCTCCAGAATACCCAGGCTACGATCCAACGGCAGCCCCGAGGAGAGCATTATTCCCAGCTCGCGAGTGAAGTGCAGAACCCGATCCCGGCTCTTGCCCCCTCCCTTGCGCCCCGCCGCGGAAGGCTTGGCACCGGCGCCGACCTTGCTTGGCACGATACTGAGCGGTGTCATACCTTCGCGGGCAAGCCAATCCGCAGCGGCGTCTATCGAAGCCTGCTCGATGACTCCGTCGACAGCCTTACCGTTGCGATCAACCGCCTTGTATTTGAAGTGAGCCATATTAGCGAGACATCTTCGCGACACGTAGGACTTCAGCCAGCGAGGTAAGCCCCTGCATGGCCTTGAGGACACCATCCTCGAACATCGTGCGCATGCCGGCGGAGCAAGCCGCTCGATAGAGCTGCTCACTACCTGCCCGCTGGAGAACGAGATGACGGATCGCATCATCCATCACCAGCAACTCATGAATACCCATACGCCCCCGGTAGCCAGTGTGAGCACACTCGCCACAACCAACCGGCTTCCAGAAACTGGCAGGACGTCCGTCCAGCAGATGAACAATACCCATGTGCTCGATTCGCTCGTCATCCACATCGTCCGTTTCTCGACAGTGCGGGCAGAGAACTCGCACCAGGCGCTGCGCCATCACAGCATTGATGGTGGAGGTGAGCAGATAGTCCTCGATACCCATATCGAGCAGTCGGGTAATGGCGCTCGGCGCATCGTTGGTGTGCAGCGTGGACAGCACGATGTGGCCGGTCAGGGACGCCTGAATGGCGATACCGGCTGTTTCCTGGTCTCGCATCTCCCCGATCATCACTACGTCAGGGTCCTGACGCAGGATAGAACGCAGTGCGCTGGCGAAGTCGAGACCAAGCTTGCTAGCTGCCTGGATCTGATTGACCCCCTGAATCTGGTACTCCACCGGGTCCTCGACCGTCAGTATCTTCTGATCGACGGTATTCAGACGACTCAGTGCCGCATAGAGAGTCGTCGTTTTACCGCTACCGGTTGGGCCCGTAACGAGGAAGATTCCATTGGGGCGATCAAGCACATCCTTGAAGCCACGAAGCACCGTGTCGGATAGACCGATGGCATCCAGATCGAGATTCATGCTCTGCTTGTCCAGAATACGCATGACCACACTCTCTCCGTGCATGGTCGGCACACTGGAAACACGCAGATCGATCAGACGGCCCTGCATCCGGAGCTGGATGCGACCATCCTGGGGGAGCCGGCGCTCGGCGATATTGAGCCGGGACAGAATCTTCAGTCGCGAAATTACCGCGGGGGCGAGCTTCGCGGGAGCCTTTTCGACTTCTTGCAATACCCCATCAATGCGAAAGCGGATGGACAGCTGATGCTCGAATGGTTCGATATGGATATCCGAGGCCCGGCTTTCCAATGCCCGCGAGAAAATGCTGTTGACCAAGCGGATGACCGGCACTTCGCTGGCCATGTCCTTCAGACGCTCGACATCGGCCTCGCCACCATCGAGCTCGACTCCGGGAGCAGCATCCACGTCGGAGCGCGAGGCACCCGCGCCATACAAGCGCTCATAAGCCGCATCCAACTCCGACGATACGGCAAGCCATGCCTCGACCGGACGACCTGTAGCGAGCTCCACAGCCTGCCGAACGAACTCATCGGCTGGATCAAGCATCGCCACCACGACAAGCGCGTCACTTTCCTTCAGCGGAATCACATGCTGGTCACGCATGAACGCTGGCGAAATCAGACCCTCCAGGACAGGGTCAGCCGGATAGTCGTCAGCAGTTGCCAGGCGATGACCGAATGCCTCCACCAGACATGCTGCGACATCCCGCTCTGCAACCATGCCAAGCCGAACCAGGATATGTCCGAGCTTCCCGCCCGACACAGCTCGAACCTGCAGCGCGCGCTGCAGATCCTCTGCCGACAGTTTGCCAGCCTCGACCAGCAGCGATCCCAGGTATTGCATTCAAACGCCTCTCACGGCCGCATGCCGGGCCGACTTATCATTCAGTACTGCGATCAAGCGCGGAAAACCAATCGCTTGATACGAGCGCGCAAACCATGCGGAACCTGCACAAGCAAAGGCTGAGCCCAAGGCTGGCGAATCACGAATCGAACCACGCGGGAACTGAATCGCTCCGGTGCACGCTTGCCACGCGGCATAGTAGCCAGCGACTTCCATACCCCATACAGGCTCTGCCAGCTCGCACGATCAAGAGGCTCAATCTTCGATGCCGCCAGCTCAGCGCAATAGCCTACCGTATAGTCGAACTCAGCGGCACGCGACTCGGATTGCACCTCACTCACTGGCGCCCCCTTGATCAATTGCTCACGCACCTCCAGCAAAAGAGCCAACATCTCGCTCGGCGTCGGATCTGCCTGGAAAAGCCATGTGCGATCCCGTTCAGCCAGTCGCTCGGGGAATGCGCCGATCTGCGGCGCGACAACGGGCAGGCCCGCCCTCAAACATGCGGACAGGGTATAGCTGTAGGTTTCTGGGCAACTACCCGGGAACCATGCCACGTCGGCATCGAGCTCCTTTAGAAGCCCAGCGAGTTCGGCCTCCTGATAAGCGCCATGCACTTCTAGCGCACTGAAAGGCTTGCAGCGGAGTTTCCGATAGGAGTAGCCAAGCAGATGAAACTCTACAGGGGTTCGCGCGGCCCGCGCCTCAAGCGCTACCGCCTCGAGGAGATCGGCCCCTTTGATGATTCCGAGCGCCCCAAGGACAACTACCTTAAGCGGCTTCTCCGGTAAGGCACCCTTCGCCACAACGGGAATTCGCAGGTCTCCCGTCTCGTGGATGGCGTGGATGTATCGAGCCTTGTCGACGTACCGCCGCATCCTCCGCTCAGTATCCTGACTGGGCACGAAGACGCGCTCAGCACCACCTAACAGCACCTCACCAAAACGGCGCCAGGCAGCAATGTCTACACCTCCCGGCGCAGGGCGTTCAGCCAGACAACGATTGCACCCAACTGCATCCGGCGCCCCACAGTAGCGCCCCTGAGCATCGGTCATCGAGTCTTGCGGACAGACCAGATAATAATCATGCACCGTCATGTCATACGGGCACTGCAGGCGCTCAGGGAGTGTAAACACCGGAGCCGCCAGGCCGATGGTGTGATGGATATGGATACGCGCCACTCCCAGCGCTTCAAGCGTCGCGACCAACGCCTCGAAATCCGCAAACGGATCAAAGACCATTCGAGCATGGCCATCGCCATGAAGACCGAGCGACACCAGCCCGCCCTCCTCCACGGGAACGAGCTCATAGAAGGTCGCCTGCCCCTCCAACTGCGCAATCAGCATCTCCAGATGACGAGCAGTACCGCCACCTCGTTTGTGGCTGATCATCAGCACGATCGGGAGCCCTCGGCTTCGGCTGACCGCCAGATCGGTTGCGAAGCGGACATGAGCAACAGGATCCGCCTCGACATGCTGGCGAATGACCAGATCGTATTGCGGAAACGCCCCAAGAAGCGCTTTACGACCTACACGCTGGTTTTCGCTCTGGGTCTCGGCAAAGCTGACGCCACCCTCGTGGCGCACGAAGGTGTCGGCAGCCAAAACATGGCGCCAGCCTAGTTGAGCGGAGCGCATGCAGAACTCGTTCTCTTCGCCATAGCCTCGGCCGAACAGCTCGGCGTTGAATGGGCCGCTTTGCTCCAAACAGGTTCTGCGAATGAACATGCAGAAGCCCACCGCCGTGGGCAAGTCCACCTTGACGCCAGCGTTTGCTTCCCGGAAGACCCTATCCAATGAGGCGAGGTCGAAGCCCTCCGGCAGCTCATTGTCTGCGCACAACACCGGATAGCTGCAAATTGTGGCGTTGTTCGAGAAGGGCGTGACCGAACCTATTCCCGCCTCGGAATACGCCACCGACTGCAACCGATCCAACCAGTCATTGGCCACCTCGGCATCACTGTTGAGCAGCACGACATCGCGCTCGGGATGCAGAGCCATGCCTAGATTGACCGTCTGAACAAAACCTCTGTTGAATTCGTTCTTCAGCAGCGTAAAGCGCCCGGCCGCTGCCTGCTGATCCAGCCAATCCGCCAGATCCGGATCCGGGCTGCAGTCATTGATCACGACCAGCTCAAACTCAGTAGCGATATCGCTGCATAGCACGGACTCGATGCAGCGCTGGGTGAGTTCGAAATTGCGATAGACAGGCACGATGACGTCGATGATAGGTCGATGCCCAGATGGAGACGGCGTCGGTAGAGACGGGACCTGCGCGCTCAGCACGCGATCCTTCTGCCCCAGAAGCCGCATCAACCGATTACGCCCTCGCCAGAGTCGGCTACGCGAAATGAGCTCGGCAATACGAACTTGGGCGGTAGCCTGATCGGAGTATGTTCTCAGAAAACTCCGATCTGCCTCCATGGCAGACCGATAGGCCTCGAAATCTCTCAGGAGATTGAAATGGACGTCAGGAGGGCAAGCAGCCTGCAGCTGAGCATCGCGCTCTTCCACCACATGTCGAGCATGGGTCAGCTGACCTCCCAGCGACTCGACCTGCTCACCCAATGCGGCAATACGGGTGCTTGCTCTACGAAGGGCTATAGAGTCGCCGAGCTGGTGAAAGAAATCGGTGACTACCTTGGGATTCGATCTGGCATATGCCAAAAAATCCAGAACACTCTTGGGCACTGCATCCCCGACAGCGAGTACGCCCAAACCGAAGCCAAATGAAAACTCGAAGGAGGGGTACTGCTTCTCCAGATCCTGCCAGAGGCGCCAAACCTCAAAATCCGAATGGCGCACTACCGTATCGTGGAACAGCACCACACCCTGCCGACTCATCTTCGGAAGCCAGGTTTCGAAATCGTGCCGCACTGCGTCGTAGGTGTGGAGGCCATCGATATGCAGGAGATCGACTGTACCGTCCGCAAAACGCTCCAGCGCCTCATCGAACGTCATGCGCAGCAGGCTAGAAAATGACGAATAACGCGGATCATGCCAAGCGGCCAGATCAGCCAGAATCTCATCGCCATAAAGTCCAGCCTGGCTATCCCCCTGCCAGGTATCAACCGCAAAGCAGCGGGCCGCGAGGCCCTGATGGACAACGCCTTGGCAGAATGCGCTGTAGGAGTCTCCCCGATGGGTGCCTAGTTCGACTAGAACTCCCGGCCTGAGCAGCCCCAGTAGAACCATGGCAAACGGCATATGGCGATGCCATGACTCGATGGCAGTAAGCCGCTCCGGCGGCTGAACCAGAGGCAGAAATTCGATCAGATCAAGCTTTTCGGACATGAAAAATGCTCAGAAAACAGGAAAAGTCATAGCGCTACTGAAGCCTGATCTCACAGGAAACATTCTCCATCTGGAAAAAGCCTGCGAGATAGGAGGGAGCTGATGACTTGAAAACCAACGCATCGTGGATCCAATGATGCTGCACGTGCTCCGCCTGGGACCCTTCAGCGAGCGCGACGGTGAAGCTGTATTCCCCCGTCGCCAGCAATGGCAGGTAGAAATGAAAATCGACGGTAAACGTCATCCCACCAGCAATGGGAGCCCAGCCCTCCACCAGCCGGAGGGTATTCTCACCCATAATGGGCTGCCCGAAACGGTCCTTGATGTAAAAGCCTATTAACGGGGCTGCGATGTCCTTTATCGCCAGGCCCCGGACCCTCAGGCAAACGTGCTGGGGGCGCTCGAGTAGCCGCAGCGGCTGCTGGTCTTCGCCAAGCATCTCGACCAGCTGAATTCGTCCGCCACCCAGACCGAACTCTCGCTTGAACTCCTGATCGTCGGGTGCTGTGTCTTTGGTCTCATCTGAAACAGATGATGTCTCTTCATAAAATGAGGCCAGGTACTCATCACAAACGCCCCGTGCAGCACCATATGCCCGCACTCGCCCGGCATCGAGCCACAAAGCCTTATGACACAGCTTAATCACCGAATGGATGTCGTGACTGACGAAAATCAGCGTCCCTTTCGCTGCAAAGCTCTCAAGGAAGCGCATGCATTTCTGCGTGAAGGCGAAGTCACCCACAGCCAAAGCTTCATCAATCACCAGGATTTGCGCATCTACATGCGCGATAACGGCAAAGGCCAAGCGAACAAACATGCCACTCGAGTATGTCTTGACTGGCTGATCGATAAATTCACCAATCTCCGCGAAGGCAAGAATGGACTCAATGCGCGATGTCACTTCTGCATGACCGAGCCCATATAGAGCAGCACTCAGATACACATTCTCACGCCCCGTGAACTCGGGATTGAAGCCGGCCCCCAGCTCCAGCAGAGCCGCGATTCGCCCATTCAACTGCACACGCCCCCTAGTAGGGACTAGGACCCCACATAACATCTGCAGAAGGGTGGACTTGCCCGCTCCGTTACGCCCGATGATTCCCAGGGTTTCCCCCGGCTTGAGTGTGAAGCTGACATCCTCGACAGCATGGAAACTGCCTTTGGACTCATGGCGACCTCGCAAGACCCCCCAGAGCTGCTGCCAAGGCGAGCCATAACGAGAATACTGCTTGGATACGCCCTGAATGGACGCAACAACATCAGAGCACATCTGAAAAGCCCCGACGCAAACGATTAAAAATCCAGCAGGTTGCAGCGGCGAAGAGCGCGGTCGCACCCAAATAAGTGAGGTAACCTTTAACGGAAGGCAAATCACCTCCGAAGAGCAATGCCCTCATCGCCTCAATGGCGGGCGTCAGTGGATTCAGATACATCCATGACCTGTAAGCCTCAGGAATTGCTTCAACTGAATAAAATACAGGGGAAAGGAACATCAGGACGGTGATTATCATCGGCATGAGGTGCCCGATATCTCTCACATAAGCACCCAGCGCAGAGAGGAGCCACCCAAGCCCCACCGCCAAAAGCAGCAACGGCAGGAGCAACAAAGGCAACGCCAGCAGCTCCCAGTGAGGCAACTGCCCCAAGAGAAGCATCGCAGCCAGAAGCACGCCAAAGCCAATTGCAGTCTGAAACAGTGCGCCGCCCACCACGACAAGCGGCAAAATCCAGAGCGGAAAAACCACCCGCTTCACATAGCTGGAGTGCTGGACAATCAACGCCGGGCTTCGAGAGAGGCACTCCGCAATCAGACCATGCACCAACATGCCTGCAAACAGGTTTAGTGCAAAGCCGGAATTTCCCTGCCCCCCACCAGCCCCCCAGCGCGCCTGGAATACCACACCAAACACGAAGGTATAGACCAATAGCATGACCAAGGGCGATACGATTGCCCACAGCCCGCCCATCAACGAGCCGCGATAGCGCGCGCTGATATCTCGGCGGATCAATTGAAACAGAAGATCGAACTGCTGCCAGCGCAGGCGCTTCAGCCCCTTATACATACAGGTCCTTACGCGCCCACGCGAACAGAAACCAACTATTAGTGACACTGGGTAGGCCGACGACCAAAAGCCAGTCGGCAGCTACCCATGGCACTCCATCACTTATTTGGCTTGCGGTGAGAAGAATGCCTTAACAGCACTTTCATTCACTTTTATATCACTCGCCATACGGACGGACTCAACCTTCTGGCTGCGAGCCTGCTGAATCGCCTTAGCTTTTGCAGCCTCAACTAGCTGCGGCTTGAGCTGTTCAAAAGAAGGAGTTTCAGCAGGCCTGCGCCCGTCATAACGAATAATATGATAGCCGAATTGCGTTTTTACCGGCTCACTCAGCGAGCCAACCTTGGTCATAGCGAAAGCGGCATCTTCAAAGCCTTTGACCATTTGCCCTTTGGGGAAATACCCGAGGCCGCCACCATTGCTTTTCGCAGAGGGGTCATCTGAATACTCCGCTGCCAACGTAGAAAAATTCTCACCGGCCTTGAGCTTGGATAATACTTCCTTCGCACGAGCCAAAGCCTGCGCATCTGTACGCGTTTCATTCACGGCGATCAGAATATGCGAGGCATCTACGAGCTCAGGAGTTTTGTAACGATCACGATTGGTCACGTAATCCTCCTTGGCCAGCGCCTCCAAATCTGGCAACTCGCTTGTTTCCGCGACCTGCTGCAGCCGAGCCTGAGCCAAAAGCCGCAGGCGGCCATTTTCCAACCCGGCCTTGACATCCGCCCTGGAGTCCAGCTTTTCCTCTACAGCCTCCGCCGCTAGCACCTTCATAAGGAAGAGTTCAGCCAGTAGCTCACGCCCAGCTTTCTCGTTCTTTTTCCACGCATCGCGCTGCTCTACAGGAACAGCACCCAGAGCAAAACGCTCCAGCTCTTCATCCGTCACTCGGATGCCTTGACGCTCCAGAAGAACCTGGGCAGCAGAGGCGTGAAGAGACGAAAACAGGAGGACTCCTCCTAGCACAAAAACACTGACAGAAGACCGCAAAACAACCTCCTAAAACCAACACAGAGCGAAATAAAGAAGAGAGAGCATTGCTCTCTCTTCTCTTAAACAGTACCAGCAGATAGTTACATACTATTATTCATAGTAAAGCGACATGCCGGATTGTTATCTACAGAGCAAGAATTTTGATCTCTGATATTAATGTAGTAGTCCTGACCACCCACCAGAGGACAACCCAGACCACCCTCTGTCGTCCAGTACCGACTTACATCAGCTCTATAAGCTGAAACGCATATGCTGGCACCCGTAAAGACACCAGGCTCACTTGAAATAACGACCTGCCTGTTACCACCAGCACCATCATACTTCACAGTTGCGAAGTTGCCAGTCTTGCCTGCCGGCGCAACGAAGTGCACAGCGAGCGCCTTGTAATCCTTGCCGGATGCGTACTCAACTCGGCTGAAATTACCCATAGTGCCGACCGAGAATACTTTAGCGATCTTGCCATCGCTCATAGTTACAGTGCCCGAAGTTATAGGGCCAGTGCCGGTGCCGGTGCCGGTGCCGGTGCCGGTGCCGGTGCCGGTGCCGGTGCCGGTGCCGGTGCCAGTGCCGGTGCCAGTGCCAGTGCCGGTACCAGTGCCGGTGCCGGTGCCGGTGCCGGTGCCGGTGCCGGTGCCGGTGCCAGTGCCAATCGAGCAAGTTGACGCAACCAAAGTCAGGTTGCCACTGGAATCGAAGCTGGCAGAGCTGTATGCGCCGCAGTTGGTGCCATTGATCGTCACGTCGGCAGCATTAGCAAAGGGCGCAATCGCCAGCAGAGGGAGCAGTCCGACGAACGGAAGACCCAATAATTTTCTCATCATTCCACACCTCAAAAGAAAAACGAACGCAGCAAGTACACCGATGTTAGTACAAAAAAAAAAGCAGAACCAGATAACTGGTCCTGCTTTTTGGCGTTGCGACGGCGAGTGGGAACGCCACTCGCCCAAACACAAGCTTACGGGATCGCTGGGATCACGGAAGTGGACTTGTGGTTGTAAGCAGTTGCGTAGTTAGACAGCAGACCACCAACGTCGCCGTTCTGGATGGCAACAGCGGAGAAGCCGATAACCGGCAGACCCTGCTGAACTTCACCACCGTCGGCTTCCAGGATACGGGTAGCCGGACCAGCCAGGTTGATGTCTACCCAACCAGCTTCGAAGCCAGCAGCCAGGTTGAAGACGCTACGAACGAACTTGCCACCCAGCAGGTTGCTGTCGGCACCCATGCTGAACACGTTGGTTTCGTGGCAGAGAGCGATGCCTTCAGCAGCCGGCGGACGCGGGGAGATTTGATCCAGATCGATAACCTGGCTCAGCTCTTCACGGTTGTAGTAGGTAACATCAATGGCGTCGCAAGACTTAGCAGTGGTCGGATTCCACAGCTGAGCGAACGGAGCGCGCAGAGTACCGTTTACGTAGTAGGTCTTGGTCGGGAAGGTGATAACGAAATCGGTCTGCGCGTTCAGACCAGCGCCGTAGGCGTAGTCGTTAGCGATACGATTTTTCATCAGCACAGCCGATACAGCGTCAACGTTGGCGAAGCCAGCGTACTGAGTGACGACACCCGGGAACTCAGCCTGCGGATAGGCTTGGTCCAGGTTCGGCAGCATGTCGCCCGGCTCGAAGTGAATCGGAGCAGCGCCAGCACCGGTAGTCGGACGGAAGTTCTCAAGAGCGGTAGCGTCGGCGCTGATTTCAGTGCCGCTTTCTACGTTGATAACGGTCAGAGTACCGTACAGACCACCAGTAGGAACGCTTACAGTAGCGCCGTTACGGCCGGCCTGAGTATTCCATACACCGCCAGTCTTATAGGCATTGCGAACCAGCTCGCAGTTGCCCGGAACACCGTTGTTGGCACGGTGGTCGATGGCAGCTTGCAGAGCCGGATCCAGAACCTCAGCCATCTCGATGACTTCCAGGTGACCTACGCGAGCACGGTCAGTACCACGGAACTCAGCAGCATCAGCCTGATACTCGAAGTTACGGAACTCCAGACCAGCAGCCGGAACAACACCAGCGGTGCAAGAAGTATCAGCGGTGGTCAGCTTGGCGCCAGCAGCAGTCTGAACAATGTTGCCAGTCCAAACGTCTTGCGGAGACAGGAAGAGGTTGAAGTCGAGAACTTCTTTGGAGTTCATGCCTTCAACGAAACGCACCTTAACCACTTTGAACTGGTTAGTGGTGTTGGTTACGGACACATAGGTGTCGTTACCGTTCTCAGCGGTATAGATGGGATACAGCAGAACCTGACCCACACCATCATGATTCAGGCTAACCGCTTGCACGGAAGCAGCAGCACCAATAGTCGCCGCCAGCGCAACAGCTTTGGACAGTGATTTTTTCATCACAGGTATTCCTTTATTTAGGCTCTAAAGTTACGTGTTGTAGAGTCAAACTCTGCAAACCGTGCGGGATGCTATCCAACCCACCCAGGTTTATCAAGCAAGACAGCACAATCATACTCATTTTTTGCAGGCTGGCGTCAAGGTTTCGTCCATTCAACTACAGCTTGCGATCACAGCCATTATCGGCCAAGCCGCCTCGCCGATTCCGGCTAGCGCACCCTACAGCAACAGGAGCGGGCATCATTGCCTGCTAAAATTGAGGGCCTGGCTGACCTTCCGACCAACCAGGCCCTCAACACAACACGGCATAGAGCCAGAACGCCGCTATTGCCCTAGAGCCTTACCATTGTATTCGCAGCCCAACAACCTTTACAAGACAGCCAATCGAAATCAGCGCATCAAAAAACGCCTCACCATCCTCAACCATTTCTTAGGCAGCTTACTACCGAGCAACCCGAATAAGGGATGCCCGCGCAAACGTACAAGCCGACGCAGCCACCAGCGGCGCCATGCAACAGGCTCTCTTTCTCCATCCCGCAAGGCCGCAGGCAGCCAAACCAATGCCCCGCCCTCATGCTGACCGCCCCGCACACTCGACAAGTACGCTCCACCCCTACCATAGAACACAGGCGCTCCGGGCATCAGCCACGAACACCGCCCCCCTCCTTCTATAAGCGACCGCACCCTCATCAACTCATCAAGCCAACCTTCCGCACTAGCACGATGACTAAAAAGCCAGCTAAGAGGCCGCCCCTCCAAGCGCTCAGCCAACGCCCCCAGATCACTTGCCAAGATAGGCAGGCCACAATCGACACCCGCGCTCAGCGTATAGCTCCAAGTCTCCGGGCACTGCGCCGGCAACCACAGAATGTCGGGGGACATCTCGGATATCAGCGCCTGAAGCTCCGCTTCGTCATAGCGGCCAAATTGGCGCACACACCCCGGCATTGGATAAAGGCTTTCTCCCAACAGGATAAAGTCAATTGCCATCCTTCGACTCTTGGCAAGCCGCGCAACGGCGGCCAATACCGACGCGCCCTTCTCCAGAGTAAAACTCCCCAGACACAGAACGCGAAAGCTGCCAGCCGCATGCGACGGCCGAGCCTCAACCGGCAATGTTCGCTCCCCCTCAGCCTCTGGCGGCGGCCTCACCTGCAACTCCAAATCAGGCAGAAACGCCTCAATAAGACGTTTCTGCCTGGCAGACGGTAAAAATATCCTATCCGCCTTAGAAGCCAGCAGGCGCAACTCCTGCTCAAGCCAGACATCCCCATCGGGCATACACTCCAGCAGAGCGCGCTCGTCAAAGACGCCGGAACGATCGGTTAGCGTCGGGTTACCATTAATAATGGAATGGTCATGCAAGGTAAGATCCAAGGGCACTCCCAAACGCAACAGCGCGTCGGCAACACCTGCAGGAAAACCAGCTACGTGATGAACATGGACACGATCAAATCCAACCCATGAGAGCGCTTCCAGCAGCCCCTCAAAACCAATAAAGCTCAGACGACGCTGCAACCCCATCAAACTGACCATTCCCCCCAACGGCCCAGGACGCAAAAAAAGCACAACCGCCCTTCCACGAAGAGCCGCCACCAGCTCCCGCACATGCGTCTCAACCCCCCCACCCAGGTCATGAGTAACGAAAAGGACAACGGGGAGCCAACCCGAACGAAGCCTCTGAAGCTCCGCCTTAACACACTCAAAATCACCAGCCACAAACACCTAACCCGCCGCACTGGCACAAGGCTTCCCATGTGGCATACAGAGTTGCCACCTCAGTGAACTTGCAAATCAATCCGCGACATCAGGTACAGCGAGCCCTCCCGCGTCAGATGCCCGTAATCCCATACCATTAACTGCCCTTCATCCGTCAAAGTCCGGCACTCACCTGCCGCACAGAGCAGATCTCGGACAGAAATATATCGCACCCCCGATTTCTCAGAAAAAGAGCGCATCTGAGCATCCACGCCCTCGAAGGAGGCATCCAACCCGAAACTCATTTGTGACGGCAATGCCAATCCCAGATTACGCCGGTAATAAAGATATAACTGGCGCGGCAAGCTCTCCTGCCAGAGAGGTGCAGGCCCAACAACTATCAAATTACGAACGCCTGCCGCACGTAAATCCGAAACAGTCGCGGACAGACCATCTAAATCATACTCACCCCACCGCGCAGAAAGCAGAACGGTCTCTGGGCGACGCTCTGAAACATCCTTCATTACAGCCTGATTTATAGACTGGCAATGCGGACGATTCGCAACCTTTAACCCCAAAACCGGGGGGCATCCGGAGGCTGTTCTCTGAGTAATAGTAGAGGACTGGCCATACACCAGCTCAAGGCCAGGGTATAGATGAGCAGCATGCGAATCCCCCCACAGGTACACAAGGGAGCCATGACCAACATCCTCACATTCAGAGAAGGCCTCTGCCCCCTGCTCTGGCCGCAAGAAACAGCGCCCCTCTCGATAAGCCGCCGCATAGTCATAGCGATATGAAACCAGCTGCTGAATCAGCTCGGGCTGCCTAAAAGAAAAACCTCCGGCATACATAGTCCCAAGCCCAACAGAGAAGACAACAACCATCCCCCCAAGCAAATACAAAGCCTTTCGCACCCCAGAGCCACTACGCAAGGGCTGCTCAACGTACAAATATGTCAACCACGAAACAATTACCACAACCACCAAAACAACAAGCAGCCAGAAAAAATCAATATCACCACCAAATAACAAGCGCATATATACCAGGGCCGGCCAATGCCACAAGTACAGCGGATAACTAATCAGGCCAACCCAAACAAGAAAAGACTGAGACAAAATGTATCGATTAATTAAAGCCTTCTCACCCGCACCAATAATCAATGCAGCACCGAGACAAGGCAATATCGCCCTAACCCCTGGAAACGGCTCATCCCCACGCAAAAGGAAAAAGCCCAAAACGATTAAACACGCTCCAAGCAATGAAAAAATCGATCCAATTAGAAAATTACTTTCTTTTTGATAAGAATAAACAAGCCACCCTAACAAAACACCGAAAAACAACTCCCAGAACCTAGAGAACGGCGAATAGAACCCCCACAAGGGAAACATCTCTACCAACCACAAACCCAACAAAAAAAAGAACAGCACAGCAGAAGCCAGCGACAACCCTAAATGCAAACGACGCCAGGATACAAACCAAAGGAACGCCGGCAAAAATAAATAAAATTGCTCCTCAACCCCCAAGCTCCACAGATGCAGGAGAGCATTACTGTCAGACGACAGCTCAAAATAGCCACCAGAACCAAGCAAGACGAAATTCGCAACGAACCCTGCGCCAGCGGCAATATACTTCGCCAAAAACACATACTCTTCAGGCAACAAGACAGCCCAGCCGAGCAAATAGCAAACAGACAAAACAAGCAGAAGCGCGGGAAAAATTCTAACTACCCGCCGAACAAAGAAATCCCGCACAGAGATAAAGGAAAGCTCCTTTTTTCTCAAAGCAAAGAACATCAGGTAGCCTGATATAACAAAGAAGATATCAACACCAATAAATCCCCCCGCCAGAAACTGAGGGAACGCATGAAAGGCAACTACAGCCAATACAGCAACTGCACGCAAACCATCAATATCTGATCGGTACTGAACTGCGCTCATATCATCTCAAACCCACGAAAGCCAGTTCAAACACGACCAAGCAGCGCTGCCAGCCCCAACCCCATATTCTCTATAGCGGTTTGCCGACGCACACCGGAGCGCCTTAGCAGAATCAAGCCCTTAGCTCCAGCCGACGCCCTTGCGACAGAAAAGCGCCGCAGCACCATTTGACTATCAGGCGTAAGGCTAGCCTCAAAATCTTTAAGGATACTCAAGTTAGAAGAATTCCACCCACGGTAGTCCCCCTCCAGCATCCTGAAGAAACGAGCAACTCTGCCCCTTATGGTTGTATTAGTGCCAATTAGATTCTGCTGATGCTGGCGATACATCAACGATGGCTGCGCATCGTAATCAACAACGGCACCACACCCCGCAGCCAACATATAAGCTAGCCAATCATGAGAAATGACCCTAGCATCCTCAGGCACCTGAGCAAGCAACTCTCGAATGCGCGAGTCAAACAGCATCGTATTTGCACCAGCAATACTCTGGACTAACGCATTACAAAAAGAGGGGGGAAGCTGAAAAAGAGGAGACAATCCAATAGAGCAGCCAACCTCATCTATCAGGAAGGTTCTTGAGCAGTAAAGATATCCACCACCCACTTTCACCATGCTTAAGGCCCGAGAAATCTTATCCTCAAGCCAAATATCATCCTGATCACAAAAAGCATAGAAATCCCCAATCACTTCCCTTCGGCGAACCAGTGACAGAAAATTCTGGGCGAAGCCCATGCGCGGGCCTTCATGTATATGCACACGCCCTTGAGGCAACTTCTCAGCGTACTCCCTGACTATATCGAGTGTTGAATCGCTGGAGCCATCGTCCGAAACATGTAACACCCAATTCTGGTGGGACTGGCACATAATTGAGTCGAGCTGCTTACGCAAAAAGCCTTCGCCATTGTATGTAGCCATCAAAATCGCTACGCACATCTCCGCTTTAGGCGAGTTACAACCCGGTGTATGTTCAGCTGGACTCAAAAGGCCACCCCAAGTACTCACGTTCACAGCGGGCACAACCTAAGCTAAAAAGACAAACCGGTAATGGTACAGTCTTTTCCATACATTACTAGCGACACCCCGAACGATATCAGAATGGCGCAGGTGACCTCGCCTTGCCGAGTGTGCTCAAATTCGCGCCTCACCTCGAGCCGCTCCTGACCGAACTGGAAATAGCGTAGGCCTATACGCCATGGAAAGCAGTACGCCCCGTCCGTCTGATGACTGGCTCTGAGCCGGAGCAGCAACAGACAGGAAGTCAGCGCATCGGCTTTGCCTGGTGCATGCCATGCCCGTAGCAGGATTCTCAATGTCCACCAACAACACGTTGCGCCCGTACAATACCGTTCGCGGGCTACCGACCTTTTTGCTGGTCGCACTCTTCGCAGCTCTGGCCACCTACGGCACCTGGCTGAACTATACCCCTGTGCCCTTCTGGGACATGTGGAACGGCCAGCTGCTGTTCAACTTTCGGGTAGAGGCAGGGGAAGGCTGGCTGGCCTGGTGGGAGCTACACAACGAACACCGACTGGTCATCCCAAAGGCGATCTTCTGGCTGGATGGCCAACTGTTCAACAACTCTCTATCCCTTCTCTTTTCTCTCAACGTCGCGCTCGCAGCCTGTAATTTCGCCTGCTTCGCATGGATGGCAAATCGCCTGTTATTGAGAGACCAGGATCAGATAGCGCGTCATGTAATGATTGGAGTGCTGGGGGCGCTCTGCTTTTCCTGGCTACAAGTCGACAACTTCGTATGGGCCTTCCAGAGCCAGTTCTTCCTTTCCTATCTATTGCCCTTGATCAGTTTCATCCTGCTCGCCCAGTACAGCCAAAAACGCACCTCTACCCTGTTCCTGGCCTCGGCTGCCTTGGGTGTCATGAGTGCCGGCACCATGGCCAACGGCCTTCTGGCATCGGCAGTACTGGTCCCTCTGGCCGTGGTCTTGAGACTGGGCTGGCTCCGAATCGGCATTCTCGCGGCGCTGGCGGCGCTCGTATGGCAGGTGTATTTCTCGTCACCGACAGATGTGATTTCCTCGCCTTCGCTCGGCACGCTCATCCAGTCCCAACCGGCGCTGCTACTGGAGTATCTGCTGGCCTATCTGGGTGGCCCGTGGTTCTTCATGCTGGGAAGCGAATCACTCCTTGCCGCCCAGATTGCAGGGGCGATCCTGATAGCGGGCTGCCTAGCCATGACCTGGAAAACCTGGCGAGTCTCTTCATCACCACTTCAATGGGCCTTGCTGGCATTCTTGCTTTTCATCGGTGGAACCGCCCTGGGAACCGCCTCAGGGCGACTGGCGATAGGGTTAGAGCAGTCACTTTCCAGCCGATACCTTACGCCCCAGCTATTGGCATGGGCGGCGCTACTCCTTCTGGTCGTAAGCCACATGCGAGTATCTCGCTACAGCCTCTTGCTGCTTCTCTTGCCCGCTCTACTGCTGCCAGCCCAATTGAGCACTACCGTCCCTCTGCCCCAGACGTTCAACAGACTCGTCGCGGGGCTCGCCCTGCAGCTCGATGCAGTCGACGCTAAGTACCTCGATCAGATCTATTTCAGCCCCAAGAACCTGCAGCGCATCGCCACAATGGCCAAGGAGCGCAACACATCGGTCTTCGCCTATCCATTGATTGCCGATGCCGAGCGCTGGATGGCACAGACTCCGCCTCATCCCAAGGCGGCCTGTCGCGGAGGCCTCGATGTAACTACCCCCCTGGACAGCGGAAATATGTCGCGAGTCGAGGGCTGGATTTTCGAAACAGCCAGCCAGACAGTGCCTAGGCAGGTGATGCTGCTTTCTGACAGCGGTGAAGTAGTGGGCTTCGCCTTGAGCGGACTGCCTCGCCCTGACACCGAAGAGTTCACCGGCGACAACTTCCGTACAGCGGGCTATGTAGGCTATGTCCGTGCTGACAGCAAGGTAGCCGCCATGATGGGGATCGATACAGATTGCTATCTGGGATTCTGACGGTACCGCGGCTCGCTTCCTCCGCTCGTGAAGCACCAGGCAGTAACGATCAATCCAACGACAGCGAGCGCGCCAGCCCCGGCGAACAGTGCTTCGTAGCCGACCGCCTTGGCCAGCACGCCACTGCAGGCTCCGATGATCCCCGCGAGGAGAATCTGCGCGCTCGCCTGCAGAGTGAAGTCGGCACCCTCATGCTCCGGTCGGCACATGCGCATCATCACGGCGAACAGGGCTACGGTGGACATTCCGTCGGCGACCTGTTCAAACAGCGAAACCGCATAGACCACCACGGTTTCGCCACCCCTTCCCACTAGCAGCGCCATAGCTGCGATGCCCAGCGCCTGTAGCGTACCGAAGGCCAGCAATGAGCGGAGCGCGCCAAAGCGGGCGTAGAGCAAGCCACCAAGCAGCGCGCCACCGATGCCCGCGATGCTACTGATCAGTGTCAGCTGGCCAAGGGCGGCTGTCTCCCAGCCCTGATCAACCAGCATCGGCTTGATCATGGGCGAGCCCAGAGCGTCTCCGAGCTTGAATGTCAGCACTACCGCCAGCCAGGCAAACATGCCCGGCTGGGCTAACAACCCCTTGTAGTGACGCCACAGCAGGCCAGGACCGGCAGGCTCAGCCTGCTCGATGTGTTGCGGCAACAGGCGTGTTTCAGGAAACAGCCAGATCGGCAGGGTCAGCAGCAGCAAGGCGACAGCCAGCAATCCGATGGAAAGGTTCCAGCCCAGCGATCCGATCACCAGCAGCAACCCACTGCCACTGGCCAGCATGCCCACCTTGTAGCCTCCCACCTGCAGGCTGTTACCCAGCCCCCGCCAGCGCTCCGGCAGCAAGCGTACGGCCAGACCATCGGTGGCGACATCCTGGGTGGACGCCGCCAGGTTGATGATCAGCAGGGTTGCCAGCAGCCCCCAGAAGGCCGTTCCAAACAGCGCTTGCGGAGCGATCAACGCCAGACCGAGCAGGCAGAGGACTACCGTACCCTGCAACGGTAATATCCAGCCCCGATGATGCCCGAGGCGACGGGAACCGATGCGGTCGATCCACGGCGCCCATAACACTTTCAATAGCCAGGGCAGTGCCAGCAGCTTGAGCAGGCCGATCAACCCAAGGTCTACCCCGTTCTGCCGCAGAAGCACCGGCAGCGAATGCGCCACCAGGCCGGACGGCAGACCCTGTGCGCAGTAAAGCGACGCCAGTAGTATCAGGGTGGCATTGCCAGGACGGTCAGCGGAATTCATGGAGCATTCCCACAGAAAGGTGGCCAAGCCTAGGTCAGGGCGGGGAAGCGAAGCAACAGAGTCACAAAACTAAAAAGAATATAAACCTACACAAACATTCTTAGACTCTATAAGCGAACGTCATTATCTTCGCAGCCTGCTTATTCCAGCCTGTTCTACCACCCACTGTCAGGCAGCTGTGCATGAAAATCCGCGATCTAGACCTCAGCCAGAGCCCGCTCAATACCGAACATGAAGCACTCGGCTTGCCCCCGGTGGAGGACTATGTTTCCCATCCGGACAACCACCCAGTGCTGCGAGCCGCCATGTGGGCGGCGGTTCTGATCCTGATAAGCCTGCTGAGCTTCCTCGCGTGGCGCCTGTTCTTCGGTGACAACGGTGGCCACAGTGGCCTGGAGATCATCGAGAGCGCCCTGAGTAGCCCGACGTTCTGGAGCGCGGTAGCAGTAGGTTTCCTGGCCCAGGTCGTCGATGGCGCACTGGGCATGGCGTACGGCATCACGGCGACGACCTTCCTGCTGAGCGCCGGTGCCTCCCCAGCCGCCGCCAGCGCCAGCGTGCACATTGCCGAGGTATTCACTACCGGCCTGTCCGGCATCTCCCATGCCAAGCTAGGCAACGTCAACAAGTCGCTGTTCCTGCGCCTGCTGCTGCCGGGCATCATCGGCGCCGTCCTCGGTGCGGTGCTGATCACCCAGTTCGACGGCGAAGTGATGAAGCCCTTCATCTCCGCCTATCTGCTGCTGATGGGGCTGTACATTCTGCGCAAGGCCTACAAACACGTGGCTCAGCGCAAGGAGCCGAAACATGTGGCCAAGCTGGCCCTGTTCGGTGGCTTCGTCGATGCAGCTGGCGGTGGCGGCTGGGGCCCGGTAGTTACCAGCAGCCTGCTCGGCTCTGGCAGCGACCCGCGCACCACCATCGGCTCGGTCAACTTCGCCGAGTTCTTCCTCACTCTTTCGAGCGCGGCCTCCTTCATCCTACTGGCCGGAGAGCTGAATACCTGGCTGATGGTCGCCGGCCTGGTCTTTGGCGGCCTGTTCGCCGCACCGCTAGCGGCCTTCCTGTGCAAGAAATTGCCAGCCCGCACCCTCATGACCATCGTCGGATGCCTGATCACACTGATCAGCGCCTTCAACATCTATATGGCCTTACGCTGAAGCCAGGCCCCAGACAGGTAGCCGCCGGATGAGCCAGGATCGCTCCTGGGCTCACCTCGTCGCTGGGCTACTTCTTGGCGATGATGTAGACAGCGTGCACGATGCCTGGAATATAGCCCAGCAGGGTGAGCAGGATGTTCAGCCAGAACGCCCCGCCGAAGCCAACCTGGAGGAATACACCCAGCGGCGGCAGCAGGATGGCGATGAGAATGCGGATGAGGTCCATGCGGTACTCCTTGGGGTCCATGGTGGCAAAATCGCCGTACTAGCACAGACCCGTTGAAGCGAAGCGCGGTTCAGCCTGAATTTCAGGTACTCATGCCACGCACATGCAGCACGCCGAACAGCAGCACCTGCAAACGATCCTGCCAGGGCTGGGCCTGGCGCTGCAGGCGGCGGTGCAGCAGGGCAATCTCCAGCACATGCACCAGCAGCATCAGTGCGGCGACCCAGGTCATGTAGGGCCCAGCGAAGGGGTGTAGCAGGTTGACCAGCGCCAGCAGCCAGAACACGGCCAGTGCGCCCTTGGCGATTTTCAGCATGAGTAGCTCCTATCAGCTGTAGAGAAAGCTCGGGCCCGGGTGTTCGCGGCCGTCGTCGACGCCGACTTCCAGGGCCAGCAGTTCGGTGAGCCGGCCGTTCAGTCGCTCGATCAGGGCGCGCTGTGCCTGTGGGTCGGCGGCCAGGTTGTGTAGCTCGTCCGGATCGTTCTCGGCGTCGTACAGCTCCAGATCGTTGCGTGCCAGCAGGTCTTCGAAACTGGCCGGGATGTGGTGGTCGTTGGCGGCGAAGTAACGAGCGAACTTGTAGCGGCCATCGTGGATACCGCGGAACAGCGCGCGGTTCTTCATCGACGGACCGAGCTGCATCTGCGCCAGCGACTCCTGGATGATCGCCCAGGGCGTGACCTGGTCATGGTCGCGCATCACCGCCTCGGTGAATTCCGGGTCCAGGTACATGACCACGCCGTAGTCGTACAGGTGGCCGCGCTCGTCGCGTACGGAGCGCTTGCTCGCCCCGCCGATGCTCTCGGCCAGGCTGACGCCCGCCAGCTGCGGATAGCGCTCGGCCTGCCCCACTGCATCCAGCCCTGCCAGTTCCAGCACGGTTGGCACTATGTCGACGGTGGAGCCCAGCGCTTCACTGGTGAAGCCCTGCTGGATGTCCGGGTGACGGACGATGAAATTGACCCGGGTGTTCTCCTTGTACATGTGCGGGCCCTTCTGCCGTAGCTGGTGGGCGCCAGCCATCTCGCCGTGGTCGGCGGTGAGGATGACGATGGTGTCGTCAGCCAGGCCGCTGCTCTCCAGCGCCTGCAGCACCTGCTCGATGGACTGGTCGACGTCGCGCACGCAGTTCAGGTAGTAGCTCTGCAGCCCCTGCCAGGCCTGCTCGTCCTTGGGATCGAGGCGGCCGTAGACGTTGTTGCACAGCTCCACGTCAGCGCGCTGGGCCCAGGGTTTGCGGCTCAGGTCCTCGGCGTAGAAGCTCTTCGGCAGAGGCAGGTCCCAGTGTTTCTCATACAGCCCGGTGCTCGGCCCCGGCGAGATCGGGCCGAGGAAGTTGCGCCGCAGGCGGCTCTGCTCCTGCTTGATCCCCGAGCTATAGAACATGATGTCGTGCGGGTTGACGAAGTTGACCGCGAGGAACCACGGCTGCTCGTCACTGCGGTGTTGCTGCAGCCAGGCCACCGAGTCGCTGGCGGTTACCTTGTCGTAGATGAAGCCGGTCATCAGCGAGCCATGCGGGTCACCATTCAGGTTGTAGTCGGCGAAGCCGTACGGCAGCAACGCATCGGTGCTCGGTTGCACCACGCCGTAGGTCAGGTTGCTCGACTGCTCGATGTGCGACAGGTGCCACTTGCCCTTGTAGGCGGTCAGGTAGCCCTGCTCACGCAACATGTGGCCGAGGGTGGGAATCTGCGGCGACAGCTCGCGGAACGGCGGCAGGCCGACGTTGGCAGTGATCAGGGTCTTCTGTGTGTGCTGGCCGGTGAACAGCACCGAGCGCGACGGCGAACAGGGCGTGGTGTTGACGTGGAAGTTGCCCAGGCTCGCTGCGCGCTGCAGCAGGCGCTCGTGGCCGGGCAGCGGCACGGCGCTGGGCAGGTCGTGGTGGGCGCGCTGCTGATCGGTGACGATCAGCAGGATGTTCGGTTTGCGCCCGGCGGGCCGTACCAGCGCCGGGGCGGCTTGCTGCCCGAGCACCGGAGCCGCCAGGCCTGCGGCGGACAACGCGGCCGCCTTCTTCAACAGTTCGCGACGCTGCATGACGCTATTCCTCCAGACGAGGGATGGTCGACAGCTGCCGGCGAGCCGGCAGCTGCACATGGCGGATGACCGGTGCTCAGCGCACGGTCAGGGCGATGGGGGCATCCCCGAAGTCGAAGCAACCGAGGAAGGTCTTGATGTCGAGCAGGTTGCCATCGACCTTCACGTCGCCCAGCAGGGCGCCCTTGAGCAGGCCGTTCTCGCCGCTGATCACGGTGTCCAGGTAGGTCTTGTCCAGGGTCAGCTTGAGCGCGGTGCCGGCCGGAATGCCCTTGTGCAGCTCGACCACGCCACGGCGCACTTCCAGGGCCCACTCCTCGCCGATATCGGGGAAGGCGAAGCCCAGGGTCAGCTCGACGTCGGCGCTCTTCTGCGGGTCGATGCGGGTCACCCAGTTCTGCAGGAAGATGCGCGCCGGCAGGTTCTTCAGCATATCGGCGGAGAGGAACGCACCGCGGATGCGCCGGCCCAGTTCCTCGGCACCACCGTCGTCGAACTTGCCTTCCAGCTCCATGGCGCTCATCAGGTACCAGTTGCGCCAGTTGATGTTCATGCTGGCGTAGCCGAGTTTGCGGAAGCTGCGGGCCTTGATGTCACGCGCCAGCTTGTCGCCATGGTCGACGCGGATGGCGTAGCCGGACAGCTCGGCGGCCCACTGGTAGTCGCCCTTGAGGTAAGCGTCGCCGGCGGCCAGCAGCACCTTGTCGCGGCCGCCCATCAGCTCGATCAGGCGTTTGGCTTTTTCCACCGGCGGGATCGGGTCGAGGTCCACCGGGTCGGCCTGGAACCAGCCCAGGTAACCCTGGTAGATCTGCCGCACGCTGTGCTTCACCGTACCGTAGTACTCGCGCAGGTAGGGTGTGTAGCCGGCCAGGTGCGGCGGCAGCTTGACCTTCTCGACCAGCTCGTCGGGGGTCAGGCCCTTGTTCATCCAGCGCACGGTCTGGTCGTGGATGTAGGCGATGGCGTCGCGGGTCATGCGCAGCACTTCCTCGACCTTGTCCTTGCCACTCACCGGCTGGCCATGCAGCGGCACCATGTAGTCGGCCTGGAAGGCACGCAGGGCGTCGAGGCTCTTCACCCACACCACCGGGTCGCGGAACTTGGTGCCGCGCAGGGTGTGTACGTTGGGCAGGGTCGGGCCCTGGGTGACTTCGGCACTGATCAGCACGCGGTTGTTCGGCAGGTAGAGGACGATCTCGTCCGGCGCCTCGCTGGGCACATGGAGGAACTGCACCGGCAGGCCGGCAATGGTGGTATCGAGCTTGTCCCTGAAGGTGATGGTCGGCGCGATGAAGGTCGATTGCCCCTCATGGGCCAGCGGGCCGAGGCCGGCGTTCATCTGCTGCTTGTCGCTGTCCGGCAGGGCCGCGCCGAAGCTGTAAGCCGAGCGCATGGAAAGGATCGGCCCGACCAGCGCACCCTGGGTGACGACGTTGTCGAGCAGGGTTTCCTGGGCGTAGATCTGCACCTCGCCGCTCCTCACCTGCTCTTCGCTGACGAAGCCCTTCACGCCGTTGATGTGGTCCGGGTGGAAGTGGGTGTAGACGATGGCCTTGATCGGCTTGTCGCTGATCTTGCGGAACTCGGCGAGCACCTTGCGCGACTGCTCGGCCGACTCGCCGGTGTCGACGATGATCAGCCCCTCGGGCGCCTCGATCATCACGCTGTTGGCCAGGTTCCAGCCCACCGCCGACCAGACGTTGTCGGCGATCGGGTAGACCTTCTCGCTGAAGTGCTTGGTGTGCTCGGCCAGTTCGGCGTTGATCGAGGGTTCGATCCGCTCTTCAGGCAGATCGGCCTGAACGGTGAAAGGCAGGGCGGCGGCCAGCAGCAGGCCACTGAAGCGGCTGAAAGACGACATGGGACAGACTCGTTGTTGTTATCTCGCTTGGCAGACTGACAAAGCCCATTCAATAATTCCAATGCATTCCACTTCAGCAAACGATGCATAAAGCGCATGAATGATCTTCGTCAGCTTCGCCATTTCGTCGCCCTCGCCGACCACGGGCACTTCGCCCGCGCCGCCGAGGCCGTGCACCTCAGCCAGCCGGCGCTGAGCCGCAGCATCCAGGCGCTGGAAAGCGGCCTGGGCTGCACCTTAGTGGATCGGCACAGCCGGGGCATCAGCCTCACCGCCCATGGCCAACTGGTGCTGGAGCACGCGCGGCGCCTACTCGCCGGCAGCCAGGCACTGAGCAATGCGGTGAGCCAGCTGGGCAACCTGGCCAGCGGCGAACTGCGCCTGGGTTCCGGCCCCTACCCCGCCGCGCGCCTGGTGCCGCAGGCCATCGGCCAGTTCGCCCAGCGTTATCCGCAGGTTCGCGTGGATCTGCAGATCGACAACTGGCAGCAGCTGCGCGCGCGCCTGCTCAACGACCAGCTGGAACTGTTCGTCGCCGATATCCGCGAGCTGCACGACGACCCGCAACTGCGGGTGGAGGCGCTGCGTCGCCACCCCGGCGTGCTGTTCTGCCGCCCGCAGCATCCCCTGCGCCAACACGCCCGCACCCTGCAGAGCGGCGAGCTACATGCCTATGCCCTGGCTGGCACGCAGCTGCCGCAGACGGTGGCGGATGCACTGCAACACCTGGGCGGGGGCCAGGCGCTGAGCATCCAGTGCGACAACTTCATGGTGCTCAAGGAACTGGTATCGAGCAGCGATGTGCTGAGCATGGCGCCCTGGGACGTAATCGCCCACGACGTGCAGGCCGGGCGCCTGGCGCTTTTGCAGCTGAGCGAACTGCCGCTGGCCAGCTCGGCCTACGGCATCGTTAGCCGAGCCGGACACAGCCTCTCGCCCGCGGCGGAGCAGCTCTTGCAGCTGCTCCGCGAGCAGGACCGCGATAGCGATATCCCGGCCCTGCCTTCCCCCTGATCCGCCTCAGAGCTTATGCCGGGCGGCGTACAGGCAGACCATCTCCATCGCCAGAGTGGCGCCAGCCAGGGCGGTGATCTCCGAGTTGTCGTAGGGCGGAGCCACTTCGACCACGTCCATGCCAACCAGGTTGATGCCACGCAGGCCACGGAGGATTTCCAGGGCCTGGTGGCTGGACAGCCCACCGCATACCGGGGTGCCGGTGCCGGGAGCGAAGGCCGGGTCGAGGCAGTCGATATCGAAGGTCAGGTACACCGGGTTATCGCCGACGCGGGCGCGGATCAGCTCGGCGATCTGCTCCGGGGTGCTGCGGTTGACCTGCCGCGCATCCAGTACCTGGAAGCCCATCACGTCATCGTTGGTGGTGCGCAGGCCGACCTGCACTGAACGCGCCGGGTCGACCAGACCGTCCTTGGCGGCGTGGTAGAACATGGTGCCGTGGTCGATGCGCGCGCCCTCCTCGTCCGGCCAGGTATCGCTGTGCGCGTCGAAGTGGATCAGCGACAGGGTGCCGTGCTTCTTGGCATGGGCCTTGAGCAGTGGATAGCTGATGAAGTGGTCGCCGCCCAGGGTGAGCATGGCGCAGCCGGCGTCGAGGATCTTGTCGGCGTGTGCCTCGATGGCCGCCGGGGTGTCCTGCGGGGTGCCGTGGTCGAAGTAGCAGTCGCCGTAGTCGACGCAGGCCAGCAGGTCGAACGGGTCGAACTCCCAGGGGAAGTGCCGCGCCCAGGCCGACTGGATCGAAGCGGTGCGGATGGCGCGCGGGCCGAAGCGGCTGCCCGGGCGGTTGGTGGTGGCGGTGTCGAACGGCACGCCGCTGACCACCAGATCCACCCCGCGCAGGTCGCGGGTGTAGCGGCGGCGCATGAAGCTGGTGATGCCGGCGTAGGTCGGCTCGGCCGCAGTGCCGTAGAGGCTGTCGCGGGTGATGGCCTGATCGTTGACGAAGGCTTGTTCCATGGTCGGATGCTCGATTTCTGCAGAACGGGCCACTCAGTGCCGGAGTGGCCATACGGCAATCAGTACTGGGTGCGGAACGCCGTCCACAGGCGGGTGCGTTGGCGCATCTCACGTAGCGGCAGGCTCTGCTCGGCGAACAACCTGGCGCGTATGTCCGCGGCCGGGTATATGTCCGGGTCGCCACTCACCGCCTCGTCCAGCAGCGGCGTGGCCGCGCGGTTGGCGTTGGCGAAGAACAGCGAGTTGGTCAGCTCGGCGATGGCTTCGGGCTTGAGCATGTAGTCGATGAAGGCGCGCGCGGCCTCGGGGTGCGGCGCATCCACCGGGATGGCCAGGGTGTCGAACCAGATCAGCGTGCCTTCCTTGGGAATCCGGTAGACCACCGTGAACGGCTGCTTGGCTTCGATGGCGCGGGCGGTGGCCATGCCGGCGTCGCCGGTGTAGGTCAGCGCCAGGCAGGTCTCGCCCTTGGCCAGGTCGTCGATCTGCCGGCTCTGGCCGACGTAGCGCAGGTTCGGCTGCAGTTGCACGAGCAACGCCTTGGCCGCCTCGCGATCGGCCTCGGCGGTGCTGTAGGGGTCCTTGCCCAGGTAGTTGAGGACCACCGCGATCACCTCTTGCGGTGAGTCGAGCACGCTGATGCCGCAGTCCTTGAGCTTGCTGGCGTACTCGGGCTTGAACAGCAGATCGAGGCTGTCCAGCGCCACGCCGGGCAGGCGTTTCTCTACCGCTTCCTTGTTGATGCCCAGGCCGATGGTGCCCCAGGTGTAGGGCACGCCGTAGGCGTTGCCGGGGTCGACGCCGGCCAGCTTGGCCAGCAACTCGGGATCGAGATTGCCCTTGCCGGCCAACTCGCCCACCGGCTGCAGCGCCTTGGCGCCGATGGTGCGGGCCAGCACGCTGGAGGATGGGAAGACCACGTCGTAACCACTGTTGCCGGTGAGCAGCTTGCTCTCCAGCACCTCGACGCTGTCGAAGGTGTCGTATTTGACCTTGATCCCGGTCTCGGCCTGGAAGCGCTGCAACGCCTGCGCCGGCACGTAGTCGGCCCAGTTGTAGAGATTGAGGACTTTTTCCTCGGCCTGCAGCGGCAGGGCGAAGGCGAATACAAGCAAGCTGGCGACAAGACGCATGAGCGGATTCCTCGGCAGATTCGGTAGCCCGCGCCCCTCTGCTGGGGGCTCTGGAGTGGAGCCATCCTGCGCCGCGGTTTGCTTCCGATAAATACGAAGTGATCTACTCTGGCATCGATATCTATCAATGTATGGAGCCACGATGCTCAGCCAACTGCGTGACCTCGACCTGCAGCTGCTGCGCCTGTTCGTCAGCGTGGTGGAGAACGGTGGCTTCAGCGCCGCCCAGGGCGAACTGGGCATCGGCCAGTCGACCATCAGCACACAGATGGCCAAGCTGGAGACGCGCCTGGGCTTTCGCCTGTGCGAGCGCGGCAAGGCTGGCTTTCGCCTGACGCCCAAGGGCGAGCAGGTGCTGGCCGCCACGCGCAAGCTGTTCGGCGCCATCGAGACCTTCAAGGGCGAGGCCCAGGGCATGGCCGACAAGCTGCTCGGTGAGCTCAGCGTCGGTCTCTCCGAATCGCTCGACGGCCATGTTCTGCAGCGCGTGGCAGGCGCCATCGGGCGCTTTCGCCGGCGCAACCAGGCGGTGCAGATCGAGCTGATCAGCGCCACCCCGGCCGAACTGGAGCGGCGTCTGCTGCAGGGCCAGCTGCACCTGGCCATCGGCTACTTCTCCGGCAACCAGAGCGCGCTGGACTACCAGCCACTGTTCGAGGAACAGCAATCGCTGTATTGCGCCCAGGGTCACCTGCTGTTTGGCCAGGCCAGGATCAGCCATGCCGACCTCGACGCCTGCGACCGGGTGCTGCACCCCTACCGCTTCATCGCCGCCGACGAACCATGGCAGGCCGGCACCAGCAGCGCGCGCTGCGAGCAGGTCGAAGGCAGTCTGGCGTTCATCCTCTCCGGCGCGCACATCGGCTATCTGCCACAGCACGTGGCGGCGCCCTGGGTTGCCAGCGGGCAGCTGCGCGAGCTGCTGCCGAACGAGGTCGGCTTCAACGTGCAGTTCCGCCTCACCCGCCACCGCGGGCGCCAACCCAGCGAGGCGCAGCAGGCCCTCAACGCGGACCTGCTGGCGAGCTTTGCCAACTACTAACCTTGGCACCAGCGAGTACAATCGGATTTTTATCGAGGGGACACGCGATGTCGGAATGGACGCTGGATGGCCAGAAGGACGCACGACTGGTGGACGCCGACTGGCAGCCGGCCAACCTGCCGCATATCGAAGGTGTGCGCATCAAGTCGATCGCCAACATGCTGGGAGATCGCGCTCGCCTGACCGAGATCTGGCGCCGTGATTGGCAACTCGACGACCAGCCAATCGACCAGGTGTTCCAGAGCCTGCTCGAACCGGGTGCCATCACCGCCTGGCACTGCCACGTGGAAACCATGGATCGCATGTTCTGTGCGTTTGGAAGGATCAAACTGGCGCTCTACGATGCGCGCAGCGAGTCCAGCACATATGGCACGGTCATCGAGGTGCGTCTCGGTGAAGAGCGCCCGATGCTGGTCACGGTTCCGCCGGGTGTCTGGCACGGCGTCGCCTGCCTCGGCAGCAAACCCGCGCTGCTGATCAATCTGGTGGACAAGGCCTACGACTACGACGACCCGGATCACTGGCGGCTGCCTGCCGACACGCCACAGATTCCCTATCGTTTCAGCTGAGCCGTCATCCATGCAGCCCTTGGTATCTGTGGTTCTGTCCACTTACAACCGCCCGGAAACCTTGGGCTTGGCCATTGCCAGCGTCCAGGCTCAAAGCCTGGAAGACTGGGAGCTGCTGATCATCGGCGATGCCTGCGACGAAGACACCGGAGCGCTGATCGCCACGCTCGACGATCCGCGCATCCACTACATCAACCTGATGCACAACTTCGGCGAGCAGTCGGGCCCGAACAACCTGGGGATAGCAAGGGCGCGCGGTCGCTACATCGCACTCCTCAACCACGATGACCTGTGGCTGCCCGACCACCTGCAAGCAGCGCTGGAGTGGTTGCAGGCAACCGGTGCCGACCTGGTATTTCCGCTCACTGCAGTCGTCATGCCCAGCACCACCGAGCAACTCGAGCAGCATCGCTGGCGTACTCATCTACACGGCCTGGGCCGTGACGGGCGCTTCGACCCCGTAGACACCTTCGCTCCAGCCTCGAGCTGGCTGATGCACAGGGAAACCGCGGAACGCGTCGGACCCTGGAAGCCGGCAACCGACTGCGTCACCGAGAGCTCGCGCGAGCTACTGTTTCGTGCCTGGCGCCTCGGCATGGACCTACGGGCGCTGCCCTGGATCTCGGTGCTGGCATTCCACTCCGGCCTCAGGGAGGCGGCCTACGTCAAACGCGAGGCTCATGAGCAGCGCTGGTTCTGGGATCAGGTGTGGCAGAACCCTACCCTGCGCCAGCAACTGCTGGCCAGGGCAGGCAACGCGGAGAATCCGCCCCGCCCCCGCTGGCAACGTATCCTGTTCAGGTTGTTGGCAGAACTGGGCGTATTCCCCGCAGCAGTGGAGTATCGGGCGAGAGGGCTAGGCAAGGGCCAGCTCATCCGCGGATTGCGTGAGCGTCGAGGCCTGACCACGGAGGGAGACCGATTCGGCAACCTGAATGTCATCCGCAACCGCACACTGCACAACATTCCGCCCTACCGTCTCGGCGACAACATCTGCTTTCTTGCGGCGGGCAACGCCACCGCGTTCCAGGGCCGTGGCTGGTCTTACCCGGAACCATGGGGCACCTGGACCGACGGCGCAGAGGCGGAGCTCCATCTGAAACTCGAATCCCCAGCGCAAGGCGGCCTGCTACTGGAAATCGAGGGGCAGTGCTTTCTTACCGAGCAATGTCAGGCTCAGCGCGTCATCGTTCATCTCGGGGAAACATGGCTGGGCGAATGGGTCTTCGAGCAACCGAACAATCACGGTCTGCACAGCCTCCGTATCCCTCCAGAGCTGATGTCCGGCCCGGAGCTTCGACTGCGCTTGCTCCTACCCGACGCCCACGCGCCCACCTCCCTCAGCTTGGGAAGCGATTCCCGCCAGCTGGGGCTCGCGCTTGTCTTTCTTCGCCTGAGCCCTGAGTCCCCCGTGCATCAAGGCTGAGCGCCAACCTATCGAGCATCAGGATCGTGTGGCGTATCTCCCCGCGTGAGAGGGGGCGACTCGAGCGCCTGCCATCGGCTTCGGCTTCGGCTTCGGCTTCGGCTTCGGCTTCGGCTTCGGCTTCGGCTTCGGCTTCGGCTTCGGCTTCGGCTTCGAGCTGATAGCGTGGATCGAACAGATCGAGCTTACTCATGGAGATTTCCTCAACAGTGAAGTGCGGCGCAAACCGCGGGCTATCGGCAGTTCAGAAATCTTGCAGATTGTTCTCGCCGGGTCATCTTGCGCGACTGCAGCCTCACTGGGGTTGGATCAATTTCTGCCCAGCAGCCTGATTCGTCAACCTCATGGCGTCTATAGTTCCAGCTCCACTTCCTGTACTCCCTCCCAAAGGAGCATTTATGAGCAAGGTATACACGGTCGCCGTCCTGGTCGGCAGTCTGCGAAAGGCCTCCATCAACCGCAAGCTGGCACTTGCCCTGGCGGACCTAGCACCGGCTTCGCTGAAGCTGCAGATCGTGGAGATCGGCGAATTGCCGCTGTACAACGAGGATATCGACATCGATCCACCACCTGCGGCCTATACCGCCTTCCGAAACCAGCTGAAAGCCGCAGACGCAGTACTGTTCGTCACCCCCGAATACAACCGCTCGGTTCCCGCACCGATGAAAAATGCCATCGACGTGGGCTCGCGCCCCTACGGTCAGAGCGTATTCAGTGGCAAGCCGGCAGCGGTGGTCAGCGCCTCACCAGGCGCCATCGGCGGCTTCGGCGCCAACCATCACCTGCGCCAGTCTCTGGTATTTCTGGACATGCCGGTGCTGCAACAGCCTGAGTCGTATCTGGGCGGCGCCGGCAATTTCTTCGACGAAGCCGGCAAACCCAACGACAGCATCAAGAGCTTCCTGCAGAAGTTCATCGACACCTTCGCCCGCTGGATCGAGATCCAGAATCACGCCTGAACCTTCCGGCCGGGTCGCCCGACCCGGCTCCTCTCCTTCGCGAAAACCGCTTGAACCTTTGCCTCGGCCGGCCAGTCGGTCCTATGAACCGTCGCACCAACGCGATGGCCCAGCGACATGCCTAACCGAGCTCGCAGGACTGACGCCTCACGGTCCGGACTTGAACATCTGACTCATTACCAGCCTGTACGCACAGCCACCGAACGCCTGTGCGAACCACTGGAGCGTGAGGACTATGTCATCCAGAGCACACCGGAGGTGAGCCCGCCCAAATGGCACCTGGCACATGTAAGCTGGCTCTTCGAGGCCTTCGTGCTGCAACCTTTCCTGAAGGGCTACCGGCCTCTGGATGCACGCTACGAGCATCTCTTCAACTCCTACTACCAGCCCCACGCCCCCCCTTCGAGCGCTCCCGCCGCGGCCTGCTGTCGCGACCGACGGTCAGCGAGGTGTACGCCCTGTGTGCCGGCTTCAGCCAGCCCCTGACATTACCAGCCGAGACGCTAGGCGCGTGCCCGCTGGCATCTTTTCCCTGCTCCCGCATCGGTAACTTCGACCCGGTGCAGGCACGCGCCTTCCTGCGCAATCTTCATGCTGCCCTGCCTCCTGGCAGTGGGCGCTGATCGGGGTGGACCTGATCAAGGACCGCCAGGTACTGGAGCGCGCCTACAACGACAAGGCCGGCGTCACCGCCCAGTTCAATCTCAACCTGCTTGAACGCATCCGCCACGAGCTGGATAGCGACATCGACCCCAACCGTTTTCAGCACCAGGTTCTCTACAACGAAGCCGAATCACGCATCGAGATGTACCTGGTCAGCAGCCGTTCCCAACAGATTCGAATCGAGGACCGCGTGTTCGACTTCATCGCCGGCGAGCCCCGGCATACCGAAAACTCCTACAAGTACACCCCGGCAGGCTTCCGCCAGCTGGCGGCCGACGGTGGTTTCGATTCGATCGCCATGTGGCGTGACCCCTGGCAGTTCTTCAGCGTGCATTTCCTGCAGCGCGATTGAGCCGGGTACGCTGATCACCCTCGACATGAGCAAGCCTATGCGAGAACAGGCGTGATATTCGCCGGGCCAGCATTCGTCCGAGCCGTGTCTCCTCTCGCAAACCCACATGGCCACTCATGAGCGGTACCACAGGCGAAAGAAGCCAGCAGCCAGTAGAAGCGCCATCTGCACAAGCGCGACGCACAGCTGCAGGAAGGATCGCACACTGGCGTTATCGGCCGCGCCGTTAAGGCCAGTCAAGGAGTCCCAGAAGCCACCGGGCAGCATTGCAAGGGCAGCACCGGCGAGCGGCTTGCCGCTGAGATTGAGCCCGTGGATCAGATCGAACTGACCGAAAAACATCAGGCCGATGAGGATCAGACCTGCGATTACGAGGCCAAGGGCAAAGCAGGCAGAAAACTGCATCATCATGCGAATCATGGTGAACTCCTTTTTGGAGGCGCGGCTTACGCCGCGCCGGTCGATTCAGGCAGCGGAATCTGCCGACTTTGCCAGGCTGTACCAGTCAAGCTTGCGGGTCAGCACCATCACCACTGCGAGCAGGCCGAACACCAGCAGAGACCCCATCAGCAGTGCATAGTCCTCGGCACTGAGCAGGGCGTAGAGCATCGCGTACAGCGCGGCCAGGGCAGCAGTGAAACCGGCGCCGCGCAGCCAGCTGTGCAGCACATGGCTGACGTAGAAGCCGATAAGCAGCACGCAACTGGAGGCTGCCAGGGCATAGGCCTGGACGAAGGCCATGTGCTCGGCCAGCGACAGCAACAGCAGGTAGAACATCGCCAGCGACAGGCCGACCAGGCCGTACTGCACCGGGTGCACCGACAGGCGCTTGAGCACCTCGAAGAGGAAGAAACCTGCAAAGGTCAGGGCGATGAACAGCAGGGCGTACTTCAGAGCGCGATCGCTCTTCAGGTACTGATCCACCGGGTCGACGAAGTTGACACCGAACTGGCGGCCAAGGAAGGCATTGCAATCGCCGGCACTGGCGCAGTCGTTCAGGGCCTCCTCCATGTTGGTGGCGAAGAAGCTGGTCTGCCAGCGCGCACTGAAGCCCTTGGCGGTGATCTCGCGCTCGCTCGGCAGATACTCACCAATGAAGCTCGGGTGCGGCCAGTCAGCGCGGAGGTCGACCAGGGTCTCTCTGCCAAGCGGGGCGATACTTAGCTCACCTGTGCCTTGCAGCAACAGGTCGAAGGCGAAGTCCAGACGCTGCACCTGGTGCATATCGGTGGCGGCAGCCAACAGTGGGGCATGTACGCCAGCGCCTAGCAGGGAGTCGGCGCTACCAGGCTGGAAAGACAGCCTGCGCTCACCCAGCTCCAGCACCAGATTGTTCTTGATGCCGCGGATATCGCTGATGCCGACACTAACGAAGGGGTCGCCAAACCGGTAGTCATCCAGGTCCTCGGTGACGCCGAAGTTGGCCGGCACCTCGAAATGGCCGGAGAGGCGGCTGTTGCTGTGGAACAGACGAGCCTGGTAGATACCGCGGGCACGCAGTTCGGTGCCGATATCACCGGCTACCGCGAGGCGCTCCGGCAAGAAGTAAACTCGCCCACTGACCTCACGCTCCTCGAGGTAGCGCTCCCCCGTCTTGGCGTGGGTCTTCCACTCACGCACAGCCTTGCGATAGGGCACGACCAGAAGCGGGCCAGTGATCTTCTGACTGTGACTAGAACTGCGGGCGATGTCGTCCAGCACGCCATCGCGAAGGCTCTGCCGCTCTTCGATCATGCCGTCGATCATGATGATCGGGACCATCAACAGAATGATCAGGACGGCGATGGCCCCGAGCTTGATCAGCAGGTTTCGGTTCATATGAAAGCTCTCCTTGGGTGTGACCGTGGGGAGAGTCTCTACGGCCCCCATGGCGGGGACGTGCCGAAAGTGTGGAGAGCATGTGGGGTTTATGTGGTGGAGCTTCGAGACAGCTCACAAGCCTCGCCGGAGGATGGCCTCGAACCATCCTGCGCCATTGCCCTCCTAGCTTGCGACCATCTATGGCATCCTCGCCATCGCTTACCCAACCTGTCAGCAGGAAACCGTTTCATGCATCGATCTCTCGGCATCTTCTTTCTGAGCGGCCTCATCGCGCTCGCTCTCGCGGGAAGCCTGATGCTCGGCGACCCCAGGGCCGCCTGGTTCGCCAAGATAGCTCCGTTGCTCTGCGTGGTCGGGATCCTGATCGCCCTGGACAGGCTGCTGGCCAGCATCCAGATGACCACGGACAAATGGCGAGAACTGGGCCTCGCTGCATTGCTGGCCACCTTTCTCTGCGCAGTCGTCTTCGCCAACGTGACGCCCGAGTTCCGCATCCTCGCCGACGAAACCAATCTACTTTCAACCAGCTATGCCCTGCACAGCCATCTCCAGCTCCTGAACATCACCGAGCAACTGAACTTCTTCGACAGCACGCTCCTCGTCAACAGCGAACCTGCTCATCGCCCCGCGCTTTATCCGATCCTCACGAGCCTGCTGCATTTCGTCAGCGGATTTCGCTGGAGCAACGGAATAGTCCTCAACTTCCTGGTTGGCGTTGCCAGCCTGACACTGGTGCAGATAGGACTGGCGAGAGCCGGTGGCCGCGCCTTGGGCCTGCTGGGCGCATGCCTGCTGGCATCGGCCCCGCTGTTCCAGCTCAACATAACGTCCTCAGGCTTCGATGCCCTGAACAGCCTGATGATCATGGCCGTGTACTTTCAGCTGTATCGCTTCCTCCAGCGACCTGAATCGCAGCAGGCCGAGCTTCTGCTGGTTCTCGGCATACTCGCAGCCCAGGCCAGGTATGAGACTGCAGTGCTTCTGCTGCCTATCGGACTGGCTCTCCTCCTCCATGCACGCACTCTGCTGCGCCAGCACTACAGCGCATCGCTGGCACTGGTGCCGTTGCTTGCACTGCCCATCGTCTGGCAGAAGGCGGTCGCCGAAAACTTCGCCAATGCCGGCGACGCAGCAGAACAGGCCTTCGCCATCGCCAACATCCCGGGCAACGCGCTGCAGGCCGTGCTCTTTTTCTTCAAGGTGGACAGTGCCGGGCTGCCGGTACAATCCTGGCTTTCCTACACCGCACTGGTCGGTGGCGCTCTCTTGCTCTGGCGCATTCGGCGCCAGGACAGCAAAACCTGGAGTTTCCTGGCGCTGATGGCCCTTGGCCTGGCGCTGCTATCGCTCGCGCATTTCGCCTACTACACGGGCAATTACCACCTACCGTGGATAAGCCGCCTGGCACAGATTCATCTGACCTGGCTAGTTCCGTTGGCAGCAGTGGCGCTTCTGTTCGCCCTGCGACTGACGGGCACCAAGGCGATCTATGCGTGTGGCCTGGCGGGGATGATATTGATCCACGGGCTGACCATCGGCCAGGCCAATGTTCAGGGCAAGAATCTGCTGCTGTATAGGGAGTTCAAGTTGGCGAAGGATTTCCTTACCGAGCGTTATCCCACCGAGCACTCGCTGGTGATCAGCGATCGCAGCGGCATGTATGCCTCTCTCGGATACTCCGCCCTGTACCCGGACAATGCCGCCAGACGCCAGGAAGACCTGAAGATGAATCTGGAGAACGGGTTGTTCCAGCACATCCTGCAGCTGAACCTGGAAGCCTTTGGGGCGGACGGCACCAACCTTGCTATCTCGGACTTCCCTTATCGCGAAGTGGCACGTTTCCAGGTCAGCGGCGCACAATATCTGGTCATTCGCGAATATGGTCCCCCCGATCAGCAGGATCGGTCACGAGTGAAGCCGGACTAGTCAGATCCTGCCATCTGGCGGCGCCAATCACAGGACACAGAAACAAGAAGGCCGGGCATTTGCCCGGCCTTCTTGTTAAGTCTTCGATCAGACCTTGGCGCGCTCGTAGCGCTTGCGGTCGTTTTCGTTGAGCATTTTCTTGCGCAGGCGGATCGACTTCGGCGTCACTTCCACCAGCTCGTCGTCGGCGATGAACTCCAGCGCCTGCTCGAGGGTGAACTTGATCGGCGGAACCAGGGCGATGACTTCGTCTTTGCCGGAGGCGCGCATGTTGTCGAGCTTCTTGCCCTTGGTGGGGTTGATCACCAGGTCGTTGTCGCGGCTGTTGATGCCGGCCAGCTGGCCTTCGTAGATCTCGTCGCCCGGGGCCAGGAACAGCTTGCCGCGGCTCTGCAGGGTTTCCAGCGAGTAGGTCAGCGCGGTGCCGGTGGCCATGGAGACCAGTACGCCGTTCTGACGGTTGCTGACTTCACCAGCCTTGATCACGCCGTAGTGGCTGAAGGTCGAGGTCAGGATGCCGCTGCCCGAGGTCAGGGTCAGGAAGTTGTTACGGAAGCCGATCAGGCCACGCGCCGGGATGGTGTATTCCAGGCGCACGCGGCCCTTGCCATCGGGAACCATGTTGGTCAGGTCGCCCTTGCGCAGACCCATCTGCTCCATCACCGAGCCCTGGTGCTGCTCTTCGATGTCGATGGTGACGTTCTCGTACGGCTCTTGCTTCTCGCCGTCCTTCTCGATGATCACCACTTCCGGACGGCCTACGGCCATCTCGAAGCCTTCACGGCGCATGGTTTCGATCAGTACCGACAGGTGCAGCTCGCCACGACCGGAGACCTTGAACTTCTCGGCGGACTCGCCCGCTTCGACGCGCAGGGCCACGTTGTGCAGCAGCTCTTTGTCCAGACGGTCCTTGATGTTGCGGCTGGTGACGAACTTGCCTTCCTTACCGGCGAACGGCGAGTCGTTGACCTGGAAGGTCATGCTCACGGTCGGCTGGTCAACGGTCAGCGGCGGACGGGCTTCAACGTTCTGCGGGTCGCACAGGGTGTCGGAGATGAACAGCTCATCCATTCCCGAAACACAGACGATATCGCCGGCTTCGGCGTCGGCTACTTCGACGCGCTGCAGGCCGGAGTGGCCCATGATCTTGAGGATACGGCCGTTACGCTTGCTGCCGTCGTCGCTGATGGCGACTACCGGGGTGTTGGCCTTGATGCGGCCACGGGCAATACGGCCGATGCCGATCACGCCGAGGAAGCTGTTGTAGTCCAGCTGGGAGATCTGCATCTGGAACGGACCGTCGACGTCGACCTTGGGGGCCGGCACGTGGTCGATGATCGCCTGGAACAGGGCGTCCATGTTGTCGTCCATCTTCTCGTGGTCCAGACCGGCGATGCCGTTCAGGGCCGAGGCGTAGACGATCGGGAAGTCGAGCTGCTCGTCGGTGGCACCGAGGTTGTCGAACAGGTCGAAGATCTGGTCGATGACCCAGTCAGGACGCGCGCCCGGACGGTCGATCTTGTTCACAACCACGATCGGACGCAGGCCGGCCTTGAACGCCTTCTGGGTCACGAAACGGGTTTGCGGCATCGGGCCATCTTGGGCGTCAACCACCAGCAGCACGGAGTCGACCATCGACATTACGCGCTCTACTTCACCACCGAAGTCGGCGTGCCCGGGGGTGTCAACGATGTTGATGTTGTAGTCGCCCCATTTCAGGGCAGTGTTCTTGGCCAGAATGGTAATGCCGCGCTCTTTTTCCTGGTCGTTGGAGTCCATCACGCGCTCGTTTTCCGCTTCTTTGCGGTCGAGGGTGCCGGACAGGCGCAGCAGCTTGTCTACCAGGGTGGTTTTGCCATGGTCGACGTGGGCGATGATGGCGATGTTGCGGAGATTTTCGATCACGGATGTCGTCTCGATTAATGATTCTGAAAGCTTTGGCCCTGCAGTCTGCCTGGCCGTTGTGAACTCGGGATTACGCGGCGCAAGGGTCGGGAGGTCGGTGGCGGATGCTGCCACCGAGCAGACCTGCACGCTTAATGCGGGCGATAGACGCGAACATTCGCATGCCCCTCGCTGAGCAGGTGGTGAGCGTGCAGTCGGCTCATCACACCCTTGTCGCAATAGAGTAGGTACTGGCGAGTCTCATCCAGTTCCTTGAATCGGTTGTTCAGCGCATAGAACGGCAAGGTTTGCACCTCGATGCCACTCAGCTCCAGCGGTTCGTCCTCGGCAGCATCCGGATGGCGGATATCGATGACGATCTGCCCGGCCAGCGCCTCGCGCACTTCCTCGACCTGCAGGTCCTGGCCCAGCGCATCGATCACCTTGTCCACGGTCACGCGAGTCGCACGCTCCAGCGCGCGTTCGAGCACCGCCATGTCGAAGTGACTTTCTTCATGTTCGATGCGGCCAGGCTTGGCACGAGTGGTCGGGTTCACCGAGATCACGCCGCAATACTCGGGCATGTTCTTGGCGTACTCGGCGGTGCCGATGGCAGTGGCGGTGTCGATGATGTCCTGCTTGTGCGCGGCGATCAGCGGGCGCAGTACCAGGGTGTCGGTGACCGCGTCGATCACCGAGAGGTTCGGCAGGGTCTGGCTGGAGACCTGGCTGATCGCCTCGCCGGTAACCAGCGCATCGATATTAAGCTCCTCGGCGATGCGGCTGGCGGCGCGTAGCATCATGCGCTTGAGCACCACGCCCATCTGGCTGTTGTCGACCTTGCCGAGAATCTCGCCGACCACTTCTTCGAACGGCACGCTGATGAACAGTACACGGTGTGAGCTGCCGAATTTGCTCCACAGGTGGTGGGCCACTTCCATCACGCCCAGCTCGTGGGCACGACCGCCGAGGTTGAAGAAGCAGAAGTGGGTGAGCAGGCCGCGACGCATCATCTGATAGGCGGCGACGGTGGAGTCGAAGCCGCCACTCATCAGCACCAGGGTCTGTTCGATCGAACCCAGCGGGTAGCCGCCGAGGCCTTCGTGCTGGGCATGGACGATCAGCAGGCGGTCGTAACGCACCTCGAAGCGCGCCTCGACCTCAGGCTTCTTCAGGTCGATGCCGGCGGCCCCGCACTCGCGGCGCAGGCGGCTGCCGACATGAGTGGCCAGCTCCATCGAGGTGAAGTCGTGGGTGTTGCCGGCGCGCTTGCAGCGCACGGCGAAGACCTTGCCCGCCAGCTGCGCACCGAAATGCGCACGGCATTTCTCGAAGGTGTCATCGAAATCGACGTACGGATACTCGTGCACTTCGAGGAAGTGGGCGATACCCGGCGTGCAACGCAGGCGCTCGAACATCTCGGCCTGCACCTTCGGCTCGCTGACCTGACTGATCAGATCGAGGTTGTCCCATTCGCCCTGCACATCCAAACCCGGGTCCAGATCACGCAGTACCGTGCGAATGTTCTTCGCCAGCTGGCGAATGAACTGCTTGCGCACCGGCCGGCTCTTGATGGTGATTTCTGCGAAGGGTTTGACGATGAGCTTCATGGAAAAACAAGCGCCGGGCGTTAGGCCTAAAAACAGGGGCGCGGATTATAGCGGAAATTGCTCAAGGTTTGACCAAAAACAATCTCACGCAAGATTTGGCACCACAATAGTGCGCAAAGGAATCAAAAGGCACCGATTGAGTGCACAAATACGATCAGAGATTCGCCGCAGCCCGCACAGCCCCTGACTTTCAGGCCTCCAGCCCATTCCGGGGCACTGGCATGCAATTTGCTCCCTTGTGAGGCAGCCTGGTCTGGCGGACTATCGCGCCCGGCTCAAGCACCTATTTTGGAGGCCGGCGTAGCCGGCCCCATCCACCTGGAGGACAGCATGTCGAAGTCGATTCAACTGATTAAAGAACACGACGTGAAGTGGGTTGACCTGCGCTTCACCGACACCAAGGGCAAACAGCACCACGTGACCATGCCGGCCCGTGACGCCCTGGACGACGAATTCTTCGAAGTCGGCAAGATGTTCGACGGTTCCTCCATCCATGGCTGGAAAGGCATCGAAGCCTCCGACATGATCCTGCTGCCGGTCGACGACACCGCCGTTCTGGACCCGTTCACCGAAGAGCCGACCCTGATCCTGGTCTGCGACATCATCGAGCCGAGCACCATGCAAGGCTACGACCGCGACCCGCGCTCCATCGCCAAGCGCGCCGAGGCCTACCTGAAGACCACCGGTATCGGTGACACCGTCTTCGTTGGCCCGGAGCCCGAGTTCTTCATCTTCGACGAAGTGAAGTTCAAGTCCGACATCTCCGGCTCCATGTTCAAGATCTACTCCGAACAAGGCTCCTGGATGACCGACCAGGACGTGGAAGGCGGCAACAAGGGCCACCGTCCAGCCGTCAAAGGTGGTTACTTCCCGGTTCCGCCGTGCGACCACGACCACGAAATCCGTACCGCCATGTGTAATGCCATGGAAGAAATGGGCCTGGTCATCGAAGTTCACCACCACGAAGTGGCGACTGCCGGTCAGAACGAAATCGGCGTGAAGTTCAACACCCTGGTCAACAAGGCTGACGAAGTTCAGACCCTGAAGTACTGCGTGCACAACGTGGCCGACGCCTACGGCAAGACCGCTACCTTCATGCCGAAACCGCTGTATGGCGACAACGGCTCGGGCATGCACGTACACATGTCCATCTCCAAAGATGGCAAGAACACCTTCTCCGGCGAAGGCTATGCCGGTCTGTCCGACACCGCCCTGTACTTCATCGGCGGCATCATCAAGCACGGCAAAGCCCTGAACGGCTTCACCAACCCGTCGACCAACTCCTACAAGCGTCTGGTCCCAGGCTTCGAAGCTCCGGTCATGCTGGCCTACTCGGCTCGTAACCGTTCCGCCTCGATCCGTATCCCGTACGTATCCAGCCCGAAAGCCCGCCGCATCGAAGCGCGCTTCCCGGACCCGGCTGCCAACCCGTACCTGGCCTTCGCAGCGCTGCTGATGGCCGGTCTGGACGGTATCCAGAACAAGATCCACCCTGGCGACGCAGCCGACAAGAACCTGTACGACCTGCCGCCGGAAGAGGCGAAAGAGATCCCGCAGGTTTGCGGCAGCCTGAAAGAAGCCCTGGAAGAGCTGGACAAGGGCCGCGCGTTCCTGACCAAGGGCGGCGTGTTCACCGACGACTTCATCGATGCCTACATCGAGCTGAAATCGGAAGAAGAAATCAAGGTGCGCACCTTTGTGCACCCGCTGGAATACGACCTGTACTACAGCGTCTAAGCCAGCGTCGACCGCCTAGGCGGCTCGCTTGAAAAAGGCCTCCTTCGGGAGGCCTTTTTTTATGCGCCAAGCCACGCTCAGCAATGCACAGGCTTGCCAGACACGCCCACCGGTGCAACCCTTGCCTAAGGATCACTCAGGAGCCTACCGAATGCGCCTGCTCACTGCCTGCCTGCTGTGCACACTGGCCCTTCCCGCTACGGCACAGATTTACAAGTACACGGACTCCAACGGAAATACGGTATTCACCAACCAGCCCCCCGAAGGGCAGCCCACCGAGTCGGTCGACCTTCCTCCCACCAACACCGTCGAGTCACAAAAGCCCGTCGCCACACCGGCTACGCCGGAAGAAGGAACAGAGCAGAATCAGCAGGTCTACAGCCGCCTGGAAATAACAGGAGTGCCTACCGAAGAAGCGCTCAGAGCCAATAACGGGACCTTTATCGTTGGGGTAGCCATGGAGCCCAAGCTTCAACCCGGGCACATGCTCCGCCTGGTAATGGATGGGCAACCCTACGGCGAACCCGCCAACGTGACCAGCCTGCAGGTAACCAATGCAGATCGTGGTGAGCATACTTTGGCTGTGGAAGTCCTGGCCGCCGAACAGCCGATTCAGCGCAGTGGCAGCATCAGCTTCACCGTGCAGCGAGTCAGCGTGAACAGCCCTGCCCGCGCCAAACCCATGCCACGCTGAAAGCCCACCCAAACCCAATACTGCATCAAGGCCCGCCATGCACCGTCTGTTGCCATGCATCCTGCTATGCCTGTGTCTTCCCACCGCCCATGCAGGGGTCTACACGTACATCGACAGCGACGGCAATCGCGTCTTCACCGACCAGCCTCCATCGGAGAAGGCCGAGCGAATAGAGATTACCCCGAGCAACCGCATGGCAACCCCTCAGGCTGTCCAGCCACGAAAACCCGACTCAGCTCCGAGCGTCAGGCCCGGATACTATGTAGTACGCATTCTGTTCCCTGAACCTGACGCAACGGTTCGAGATGCGGCTGGCAACCTGATGGTCACCGTCACCAGCGAGCCGAACCTGCACGAAGATCACAGCTATCGACTGTTGATGGACGGTCAACCCCTAGGAGAGCCCGGACGAAGCCCGGTTTTCCCGCTGCAGAACATAGATCGAGGCACCCACCAGCTGTCACTCGAGATACTCGACAGCAACGGACGCATCGTGGAGCGCACTCCTAGCCAGCCGTTTCATATGAAACGCACCACCTTGGCCGATAAGCGTCGCACCAATCCCTGCAAGAAGGGGGAATGGGGGGTACGCCCCGAATGTCCGCTGAAGGACAAGCCCGCCGACCCACCCAAAAACATCCCCTTCATACCCTTCATTTGATCGAAGCTAATCGCACCATTATGGTGCTCATCACCGCACTCTTTTCTACTCTATCCCCATTTTGATTCACCCCCACCCACCACGAGTGCGCTGAAACGCACCTCTTGAGGCCTTGAACAGTACATTCACGCGTCTTTTCAGGGCTTTGGTTTGCTTCTTGCATTTTCCAGCCCATCGCCAGGACTCAGACCTGCCATGATCAACGACGCGCTGCACCGCCTACTGCTGGATAACCTCACCACCGCAACCATCCTGCTCAATGCCGAGCTGCGCCTGGAATACATGAATCCGGCCGCCGAGATGCTGCTAGCAGTCAGCGGCCAGCGCAGCCACGGCCAGTTCATCAGCGAACTGTTCACCGAGTCGCCCGAGGCGCTCAGTTCGCTGCGCCAGGCGGTCGAGCATGCCCACCCCTTCACCAAACGCGAGGCCATGCTGACCTCGCTGGCCGGTCAGACCATCACCGTCGACTACGCGGTAACGCCGATCCTCAACCGCAGCCAGACCCTGCTGCTGCTGGAAGTGCATCCCCGCGATCGCCTGCTGCGCATCACCAAGGAAGAGGCCCAGCTGTCCAAGCAGGAAACCACCAAGCTGCTGGTGCGCGGCCTAGCTCACGAGATCAAGAATCCGCTCGGCGGCATTCGCGGCGCGGCTCAGCTACTGTCGCGCGAGCTACCGGAAGAGAGCCTCAAGGATTACACCAACGTGATCATCGAGGAGGCCGACCGCCTGCGGAACTTGGTCGATCGCATGCTCGGCTCGAACAAGCTGCCGTCGCTCTCCATCACTAACATCCATGAGGTGCTGGAGCGCGTCGCCAGTCTCATCGAAGCGGAAGCCCAGGGCAGCATCACCTTGGTGCGTGACTATGATCCCAGCATCCCTGATGTGCTGATCGACCGTGAACAACTGATCCAGGCCGTGCTCAATATCGTGCGCAACGCCATGCAAGCGTTGGCCGCTCAGAGCGATCTGCGCCTGGGCCGCATCAGCCTGCGCACCCGCGCCCTGCGCCAGTTCACCATCGGCCACACCCGCCACCGTCTGGTGGTGAAGGTGGAGATCATCGACAACGGCCCGGGCATTCCGCCCGAGCTGCAGGAAACCATCTTCTACCCCATGGTCAGCGGCCGCCCCGACGGCACCGGCCTGGGTCTGGCCATCACCCAGAACATCATCAGCCAGCATCAGGGCCTGATCGAATGCGAGAGCCATCCGGGCCATACCGTGTTCTCGATCTTCCTGCCCCTGGACCAAGGAGCCGCACCTTCATGAGCCGCAGTGAAACCGTCTGGATCGTCGATGACGACCGCTCCATCCGCTGGGTCCTGGAAAAAGCCCTGCAACAGGAGGGCATGACCACCCAGAGCTTCGACAGCGCCGATGGCGTGCTGACCCGCCTGACCCGCCAGCAGCCGGACGTGATCATTTCCGACATCCGCATGCCGGGCGCCAGCGGCCTCGAACTGCTGGCACGCATCCGCGACATGCACCCGCGCCTGCCCGTGATCATCATGACCGCCCATTCCGACCTGGACAGCGCCGTTGCGTCCTACCAGGGCGGTGCCTTCGAGTACCTGCCCAAGCCGTTCGACGTCGATGAGGCCGTTTCCCTGGTCAAACGCGCCAACCAGCACGCCCAGGAGCAACAGAGCCTGGAGGCGCCAGCTTCGCTGGGCCGCACCCCGGAGATCATCGGCGAAGCGCCGGCGATGCAGGAGGTGTTCCGCGCGATTGGTCGCCTGAGCCATTCCAACATCACCGTGTTGATCAACGGCGAATCCGGTACCGGCAAGGAGCTGGTCGCCCACGCCCTGCATCGTCACAGCCCGCGCGCAGCCTCGCCCTTCATCGCCCTGAACATGGCGGCGATCCCCAAGGACCTGATGGAGTCCGAGCTGTTCGGTCATGAGAAAGGCGCTTTCACCGGCGCGGCCAACCAGCGCCGTGGGCGTTTCGAGCAGGCCGATGGTGGCACGTTGTTCCTCGACGAGATCGGCGACATGCCGGCCGATACCCAGACCCGCCTGCTGCGCGTGCTGGCCGATGGCGAGTTCTACCGCGTCGGCGGTCATACCCCGGTCAAGGTGGATGTGCGCATCATCGCCGCCACCCACCAGAACTTGGAAACCCTGGTGCAGGCCGGCAAGTTCCGTGAAGACCTGTTCCACCGCCTCAACGTCATCCGCATCCACATTCCGCGCCTGTCGGATCGACGCGAAGACATCCCGACCCTGGCCCGCCATTTCCTCGGCCGCGCCGCCCAGGAGCTGGCCGTCGAGCCCAAGCTGCTGAAAAGCGAGACCGAGGATTACCTCAAGCACCTGCCCTGGCCGGGCAACGTGCGCCAGTTGGAGAACACCTGCCGCTGGATCACCGTGATGGCCTCCGGCCGCGAAGTGCACATCGACGACCTGCCACCGGAACTGCTGACCCAGCCCCAGGAAAGTGCACCGGCCGCCAACTGGGAACAGGCCCTGCGCCAGTGGGCCGACCAGGCTCTGGCACGCGGCCAGTCCAGCCTGCTGGATAGCGCCGTACCAGCCTTCGAGCGGATCATGATCGAGACCGCCCTCAAGCACACCGCCGGCCGCCGCCGCGATGCCGCCGTGCTGCTGGGCTGGGGTCGCAATACCCTGACCCGCAAGATCAAGGAGCTGGGCATGAAGGTCGATGGCGGCGACGAGGACGACGGCGAGGACTGAGCGCACCCTGCACTGAACGGAACGGGCCTATCGGGCCCGTTTTTCGTTGGCGACGGCGGCAGACTATTCTCTGTACACAAGGTCAATAAAAATGGTGCCTCGCCGGCGCCTTCTGCCGTCTTCTCCGGCAACCAACCCATTTTTCGGCGGGTAGCCGTTCACCCATGCCCTCATCGTTCAGCCATACTTTGCGCCACCTCTGGGCGCGCGAAAAATTCACCTACGGCGTGCGGGTGTTCATCGCCCTGGCCGGGGCCATGGCGCTGTGCTGGTACTTGGAGCGCGTCGCCTTCGTCATCCCGCTCTTCCTCGGCTGCATCGCCAGCGCGCTGGCGGAAAACGACGACCACTGGCGCGGTCGCAGCCAGGCCCTTGTGGTGACGCTGGTGTGCTTCGGCGCTACCGCCGTCTCGGTACAGCTACTGTTCCCCTATCCCTGGCTGTTCGGCAGCGGCCTGGCCCTGGCCGCTTTCGCCATGACACTGCTCGGCGGCATCGGCGAGCGCTACGCTGCTGTGGCCCAGGCCACGCTAATCCTGGCGATCTACACGGCCATCGGCCTCGAACACCGAGGCGGTGTGGAGGGCAGCTTCTGGCAGGAGCCGCTGCTGCTGATCACCGGTGCCGCCTGGTACGGCCTGCTCGGCATTATCTGGAGCGCACTGTTCAGCCAACAGCCGGTGCAGCAGGCGTTGTCGCGCGTATTCGACGAGCTGGGCACCTACCTGCGGCTGAAAGCCTCGCTGTTCGAGCCGGTCCGGCAGATGGACCTTGAGGCCCGACGCCTGGAACTGGCTCGGCAGAACGGGCGAGTAGTGACCGCGCTGAACCTGGCCAAGGAAATCATCCTCAACCGCATGAGCCGCAAGCGCAGCGGGCAGAAGACCAACCGCTACCTCAAGCTGTACTTCATCGCCCAGGACATCCACGAGCGCGCCAGCTCCTCGCACTACCCGTATAACGCCCTGGCCGAAGCCTTCTTCCACAGCGACGTGATGTTCCGTTGCGGCCGCCTGCTCAGCCAGCAGGGCAAGGCCTGCCAGGCCCTGGGGCGAGCCATCCGTCTGCGCCAGCCGTTCGACTACAACGACAACAGTCAGGCCATGGCCGATCTCGAAGCCTCCATGACCTACCTGCGCGAGCAGCACAACCCGGCCTGGCGCCGTCTGCTGCGCTCCCTCGGCGCCCTGGCGAACAACCTCGGTAGCCTGGAGCGCAAACTCTCCAGCGCCAGCAACCCCGACGCCCTGGCCGATGAGCAGGACAGCAGCCTGCTCGACCGCTCGCCGCAGACCTTCAAGGAAGCCTTCGAACGCCTGCGCCAGCATGTGACGCCGACCAGCCTGGTGTTCCGCCACGCCCTGCGCCTGTCCGTCGCCCTGCTCGCCGGTTACGGCCTGCTGCACTGGATCCACCCGCAGCAGGGTTACTGGATCCTGCTGACCACGCTGTTCGTCTGCCGGCCCAGCTACGGTGCCACTCGCCTGCGCCTGGTGCAGCGGGTCAGCGGTACGCTGATCGGCCTGGTGCTCGGTTGGGCGCTGATCCGCCTGTTCCCCGACCCGCTGCTGCAATCGCTGTTCGCCGTGGTCGCCGGGGTGCTGTTCTTCACCAACCGGGTCGACCGCTACACCCTGGCCACCACGGCCATGACCCTGGTGGTGGTGCTCTGCTTCAACCAGATCAGCGATGCGTACACCCTGCTCTGGCCACGCCTGGTGGATACCGTGCTGGGCACGGCGATCGCCGGTCTGGCGGTGTTCTTCATCCTGCCCGACTGGCAGGGGCGCAAGCTCAATCAGGTGCTGGCCAGCACCCTGAGCAGCAACAGCCGCTACCTGCTGCAGATCATGCAGCAGTACGAGTCCGGCGCCCGTGACGACCTGAGCTACCGCCTGGCCCGGCGCAACGCGCACAACGCCGACGCCGCACTCTCCACCACCCTGTCCAACATGCTGCTGGAGCCCGGACACTTCCGGAAGGATGCCGAGACCGGCTTCCGCTTCCTGGTCTTGTCGCACACCCTGCTCAGCTATCTGTCGGCCCTGGGCGCGCACCGAGCGACGCTGAGCGACGACGCCAGTGACGCCCTGCACGACCGCGCCGTGGCCCATATCAGTCAGAGCCTCGACACCATCGCCACGGGCCTGCAGGCGGGTACGCCAGTGGCGGTGTACGACGAAACCGACCAGGCCCTGGCCGAGGAGCTGGAGCAGCTGCCCGAGGAGATGGACGAAGGTCACCGCCTGGTGCAGGTGCAGCTCGGCCTGATCTGCCGCCAGCTGGCGCCGCTGCGCACCCTGGTAGCACACCTGCAGAAGGGCCCGGCCGAGGCACCGCAGGCCAAGGCCGCCTGAGGAGGCACTTCCCTCTGCGTCACGGCGGAGCCGCCGCCGACCATCGCACTGTCGGCCCCATTCCGGGGCCGTTCAGTGATGAGGTGATGCCATGAAACGCTGCCCCCAATGCGGCTCCCAGCTGGCCAAGAGCGCACCGGCCGAATCGGCCGAGTACTGCAGCAACTGCAAGGACCAGAGCAAGAACACCAACCGCAAGCGCGCGGAGGATCGCAACCAGAGCTTCGGTGGCGAGACCCACAGCAAGCAACCCAAAGGCAACAACCACAACAGCAGGCTCAGCGCCCGCGGATTCATCGCGCCTTTCCGCTAGAATGCGCGACTTCGCGACTCATCGAGGTTCAGCCGTGTCTTTCTTCCCGGTCATCATCATCGGCGCCGGTGCCGCCGGCCTGATGTGCGCGGCACAAGCCGCCGTACGCGGGCGCCAGGTCCTGCTGCTGGACCACGCCAACAAGCCGGGCAAGAAGATCCTCATGTCCGGTGGCGGCCGCTGCAATTTCACCAACATGTACTGCGAGCCAGCCAACTTCCTCTCGCAGAACTCGCACTTCTGCAAATCGGCCCTGGCCCGCTACAGCCAGTGGGACTTCGTCGAGCTGGTGGTCAAGCACGACGTGCCCTACCACGAGAAGAAACTCGGCCAACTGTTCTGCGACCGCAAGGCCAGCGACATCCTCAACATGCTGCTGGCCGAGTGCGACGAACACGGCGTCGATCTGCGACTGGACACCAGCGTCGAGACCATCGCCAAGACCGAGGCTGGCTACGCCCTGCACACCAGCGCCGGCAAGTTCACCTGCCAGTCGCTGGTGATCGCCACCGGCGGCCTGTCTATCCCCACCCTCGGCGCCACCGGCTTCGGCTATCAGGTGGCCAAGCAGTTCGGCCACAACCTGCTGCCGACCCGCGCCGGCCTAGTGCCTTTCACCATCACCGAGCCACAGCTCAAGGCTTTGTGCGGCGAGCTGTCCGGCACCTCGGTGGAGGACTGCGTGGTCAGCTGCAACGGGCAGAGCTTCAAGGAGAACATCCTGTTCACCCACCGTGGCCTGTCAGGCCCGGCGATCCTGCAGATCTCCTCCTACTGGCAGCCGGGCGATGCCATCGAGATCAACCTGCTGCCGCATATCGATCTGCCCGAGTGGCTGGCGACGCAGCAGCGCGAACGACCGAATACCGAGCTGAAAACGCTGCTCAGCGAGCTGTTCACCAAGAAGATGGCCGGCCTGCTGGCCGAGCAGTGGTTCGTCAGCAAGCCGCTCAAGCAGTACACCCCGGCGGAGCTGGAGGCGGTGGCGCAGAAACTGGCCGAGTGGACCCTGGTACCAGCCGGCACCGAGGGCTACCGCACTGCCGAGGTGACCCTGGGCGGCATCGATACCCGTGAGGTGTCATCGAAGACCATGGAGTCTCAGAAGTCACCGGGCCTGTACTTCATCGGCGAGGTGCTGGACGTCAGCGGCCACCTGGGCGGTTTCAACTTCCAGTGGGCCTGGGCATCGGCCCACGCGGCCGCGCAATTCGTCTGATCGGCCATTACGCGGAATCACCCGCCCTACGATCGTAGGGTGCGCCGTGCGCGCCTGGATGTGTGAGAAATTCGTCGGTGCGCACGGCGCACCCTACCCGTCATGCACGCCATTCGCAGGTGTCACTCGGCCTGCCGGGGCAGCAGCTCGATAAAGCGCCGCATCAGCTCGTGCATGTCACCGGGCCAACGGCCAGATACATAGTTACCGTCGCGCACCACCCAGGCCGGCCGGCTGTCGTTCGGCGCGTCGCGGTGCAGGCCGCTGGTCTTTCGCCAGAAGTCGGGCGCGTCCTTGGCCACGTCGAGGAAGTCATCCGGGCTGGCCAGCACGCGCGCCACTTCGCCCTGCACGCTCATATGCCCAGCCGGCTCGCCCGCCGCCTCGGAGTAGGTACGGTAGTAGTCGCGCTCCCACCAGCGGCCATAGAAACGGGTCAGGTCCCAGGCAGTCTTCTCCATCTTCCAGGTCAGCCCGGTAGTCTTGCGCCCGTGCAGCACCGAGCGCCCATCCGCACCCTTGCTGCGCGCCGCCAGCAGCACACCGTGACAGACTGCCGCCACCGGTTTGTTGGCAACGAAGAACGCCACTACCAGTGCCTGCAGCGCCTCGCTCTCCAAGTACTCACGCATACCCCGCGCCCAATGCCCGCCGGGCAGCATCAGGCCGGCGAAGTCTTCCTCGCGCAGGCGCTCATGACGTAACGGATTCAGATAGTCCGGGTCCTGCAGCATTTCCGCGCATGCCGCCCGTGCCTCACCGTTGGCGCGCAGCAACAGACCGAGCAGCTTGACCCTGCGCAGGCCGGGGATCAGCCCCCAGGCGTCCAGGCCCTCGCCGCTGATCATCTGCGGGTCTGGCCGCGCCGGCTGGCCATCCGGTGTGGCGAAGCACACCCGGTAGCCGGCCTGGCGCAACTGGCGCCAAGCCAGGGCAGTCTCGCTGGGGTCGTAGTCGCGGCGAGGCAACGGAATAAGAACGCAGGGAGCAGGCATGGCGAGGCTCTCGAAGGGGCGATGGGCACAGACCATAGCAGCCCTCCGCCCACAGAGGCAGACCGAACACGCCAGCGCAACGCGCCGCCAATGCCAGCCAGGCCAAGGTTCGGCTTGGCGGCGGCCATGGCGCTCTGCCAGTATTAGCCACCGGCACTCCGCCATGGAACCCTGATGCGCTCTGCCCTGTCTTCGCTGCTGCTTTTGTTCTGCCTGCTGGCAATGCCTGGCTGGGCCGCACCCCTGCAACTGACAGAAAATGGCGAGGCGCAGCCGCTGTATGGCGTGGCTGACTACCTGGCCGACCCCGAAGGCCAGCTGCAACTGGACGACCTGATCGCTCACCCCGAGCGGTTCAGCAACAGCGCCACCCGCCGCGACCTGGGCTTCGGCTACGTGACCGGTGCCATCTGGCTGCGGCTTGAGGTGCAGTCGGCAGCGAGCCATCCGAGCCGCTGGCGACTGGAGGTGGATTATCCCTCGCTCGATCTGGTGCAACTGTTCGACGTCGGCAGCGACGGCATCCGAATGAGCCAGGGCGGCGACATGGTGGTGTACGACCAGCGCAGCGTCGGCAACCGCACTCCGGTCTTCGACCTGCACCTGCAACCGGGTGAGCGCCGTACGCTCTACCTGCGCGCCAGCTCCAGCGGCAGCATGACACTCAGTGCCAGTGTCTATGGCCTGGCCGAGCACGAGCAGCACAGCATCCGCGGCTACGTGATCCAGGCCATCTACTTCGGCGCTTTGCTCGCGCTAGGCAGCTATAACCTGCTGCTGTTCATCGCCCTGCGCGAGCGACCTTTCATCTATTACGTGCTGTTCGTCTCCACTTTCTGCGTCGGCCTGCTCGGCCTCAACGGCCTGGGCGCCCAACTGCTCTGGCCAGGCGCCGGATGGTGGACGAACCGGGCGCTGCCCTTCGGCATCTGCGCCGCTGGAGCCATCGCCCTGCTGTTCGCCCGCAGCTTCCTCGATACACGCCAGTGGCTACCGCGCTGGGACAGGTTCCTCGGCCTGTGGTTCGTGGTGATCTTCACCTGCGCGCTCTCCACCCTACTGTTGCCGGTGCCACTGGCGTTGAAGACCATGTCCATCTCCGGCGTCAGCGTCTGCGCCGTGCTGCTGACTGTCGCCTTCGTCAGCGTGCGCAGCCGGGTACCGGGGGCCGGCTTCTTCGCCCTGGCCTGGACCATGCTGCTGTGCGGCGCCGCCCTGTTGGCCCTGCGCAACTTCGCCCTGATCCCGTCGAACTTCTTCACCCTGCACGCCATGCAGATCGGCTCGATGCTGGAGATGATCCTGCTGTCGTTCGCCCTGGCTGCCCGCTTCAACGCGCACAAGCGCCTGCGCGAAGCGAGCCTGCAGGCTCAGGAGCGCCAACTGGAACAACGCGTGGCCGAGCGTACGGAAGAGTTGGCCGCTGCCAACCAGCGCCTGCAGGCCCTGGCCTTGCAGGATCCGCTGACCGGCATCGCCAACCGCAACGCCCTGCAACAGCATCTGGAGATGGCCCTGCGCCGCTCCCTGCGCAGCGGCGAGCCTTTGGCCGTAATGCTGATCGACCTGGACGGCTTCAAACCGATCAACGACCAGCACGGCCACGCTCTCGGTGACCAGGTACTGGCGCAGGTGGCGCAGCGCCTGCAGCACTGCGCCCGTGACTGCGACCTACCGGCCCGCCTCGGTGGCGACGAATTCGTGCTGGTCTGCGAGTCACTCGCCTCCGAAGAAGCGGCCCGCGAAGTGGCCGAACGCATCCTTGCGCAGATCGGCCAGCCCATTGCCACCCCTCAGGGCGAAGTCCGGGTCGGCGCCAGTATCGGCATCGCTCTCAGTCGCGGCGAAGACAGCCCCACCCAACTGATCCGCCAGGCCGACATGGCCATGTACCAGGCCAAGGCCGAGGGTCGCAATCGGGTCCGTATCGACCTGGCGACCCTACCCTGAGCATCGCCACTGTCGGCTCGAAAAATCCCTCATCTGTATCGAGTCAGTCAGATTCAGCCATGCCAGCATGGTGACTCCATCAAACCGGATCACCACCATGCTCACCGCCACCCTTGAGGCCCTCGCCAGCTTCCCCGACCAGCTGGATGCCTATTACTCGGCCTTTCCCGTCGAGTATCGGCACTGGGCACCCGCATCATGGGACGGCGTGCCGAGCGAGCCATTTACGGCCATCGAGCAGCTCTGTCATGTTCGCGATATCGAAGTGGAGGGCTATCAGGTGCGCATCCGCCGCACGCTCGCGGAAGAGAATCCCTTGCTGGTCTCTCTGGATAGCGAGAGGCTCGCCCACGAACGTGACTACGCAGGGGCCGATGCGACGGCAGTGCTGGCCGACCTCCGGCTGGCGCGGAGCCAGACCCTGGCACTGATCACATCGATCACGCCCGAGCAGCTGCTACGCCCAGCGCATTTCGAAGGCTACGGCGACCTGACCCTGCACAGCCTGGTGCATTATCTGTGCAGCCATGACCAGCAGCATCTGGCCGGTCTGCAGTGGCTGCTCGGCAAGATCGTTACCGAGGTCCACGCATGACAGAATCACGCCTTCACTCTCACGGAAGCTCGCACCATCCATGACTCTCACCTGGCACACCAAGCACCATTCCGAACTGGACAAGCACGAGCTGTACGCCCTCCTAGCCCTGCGTACCCGCGTCTTCGTGGTCGAGCAGAACTGTCCCTACCTGGAAGTGGATGGCCAGGATCTGCTCGGTGATACCTGTCACATCATGGCCTGGCAGGGCGATGACCTGGCCGCCTACCTGCGATTGCTCGACCCCATCCGTCACGAAGGCGAGGTGGTGATCGGCCGCGTGGTGATCGCTCCCGAGGCACGCGGCATCGGCCTCGGCCATGCCCTGATGGAGCAGGCGCTGCAGGCCTGCGCCGAGCGCTGGCCAAACCTACCGGTCTACCTCTCGGCGCAGGCGCATTTGCAGGGCTACTACGGTCGCTATGGCTTCGTGCCAGTGACGGACGAGTATCTGGAAGACGACATCCCGCACATCGGCATGCGCCGCCAGCCGCAATAGATTCATCAAGACCGAGCCTGGCAGGCCGGCACTTTTCGAGGTTCGCGCTGATGTGGATGGGTACGCTGTTCGCCCTGATCGCCGGAATGATGTGGGGGCTGGTGTTCGTCGGTCCGCTGTTGCTGCCGGAGTACTCGGCCGCCTTGCTGTCGGCCGGCCGCTACCTGGCCTTCGGTCTTATCGCCCTGCCATTGGCCTGGTTCGACCGTGCGCGCCTGGGCCAATTGTCGCGTGGCGACTGGCTGGAGGCGCTGAAGCTATCGGCAGTAGGCAACCTGATCTACTACCTGTGCCTGGCCAGCGCCATCCAGCGCGCTGGCGGGCCACTGCCGACCATGATCATCGGTACCCTGCCAGTGGTTATCGCCATCGCTGCCAACCTGCGCAACGCCAAGCGCGACGGCCGGCTGCCCTGGGGCCAGCTGCTGCCCTCCCTGGCACTGATCGCGGCCGGGATCGCCTGCGTCAACCAGGCCGAGCTACATGCACTGGAAGCAGCCGGCGAGCCGGACTGGGCACGCTACGCCAGCGGCGCACTGCTGGCAGTGGTGGCTGTGGCGTGCTGGACCTGGTACCCACTGCGCAACGCCGACTGGCTACGCGACCATCCCGGCCGCAGCCCACGCACCTGGGCCACAGCCCAGGGCCTGGTGACACTGCCCATGGCCCTGCTCGGCTACGCGTTGCTGTGGATCGGCATGGCGATCGGCGACAGCGACTTCGTCATGCCCCTGGGGCCACGCCCGGAACACTTTATCGCCCTCATGGTGACCATCGCCCTGCTCTCCTCCTGGGTCGGTACTCTGTGCTGGAACGAGGCAAGCCAGCGCCTGCCCACTTCTATCGCCGGCCAACTGATCGTCTTCGAGACGCTGGCGGCACTCAGCTACGCCTTCATCCTGCGCGGCCATTGGCCTGCACCACTGACCCTGGCCGGTATCGCCCTGTTGATCGTCGGCGTGCTGTGGGCGGTACGGGTGAAGCCGGTGCGCGACTGAGATACCTCGCAGAATCTCCTTGCCGCCTCCGCAGAAGCTCCATACAGGTAAAACAGACTGCTCCCCAATGATCGAGGGAGATAAGCCATGCTGTTCCTGCTGGGTGTTCTGCTATTCGTACTGTTCTGCCTGACGGTGCTGATACGCGCCTTATTGCTGTTTCCCTTACGAGGCCGACGCCAGGGCTGGTCGCCGGCCCTGCGCCGCTATGCACTGAGCCTGCTGTTGTGTGGGGGTGTACTTCTCTGGGAGTTGGGCGCCCTGTATGGCTTCAGCTGGCAGCACATGGGCCGCGCCGATCGCCAGCAGATGGCCGATGCCGCCGTGGCCTTCGCCTACCCTGAGGCCTATGCCAATCTGGCCCAGCTCCATAGCGACTATGCCCGCTTTCGCCCCGAGGTGAGCTATTGGGCCAGTTGGGAATACGAGAGCAGCAACGGCGTCCTGGACAAACTAGCAGGCGACACCCACTACCAGATCCGCCTACCCGACCTGGTAGTGGTTGCCGACGTCCATGGCCGTCCTATGTACCAGTTCCCTCTCGACGATGAACAGGACATCGTGGCACCCGACCGCCCGGAGCTGGGCCTGATCGGCGATATCCAGGATGAACGCCGGCTGGGAATCGAGGATGACCAGATACAGCTACGCTGGTCGCGACCGCAACACGGAGAAGCCGAGGTGCATGTCAGTTGCTTCAGCGCCTACAGCAGCCGCGCAAGCAAACAGACACTGGAGCTGAACGCCGTCGGCGCCGACCCCGTGCAGATCGTGCAACCGCCGGGGTTCTACCGGGTGCAGATCGTGCTTGTGGCGCAGGGCGAGTACCACTACAGCTATTCACCGCCGCAGCGTATCAGCCGCGCAGCCTTCATCCGCCTGCGCAACGACTGTCGCAGCCTGGATGCGGCTAGCCGCTCCTGAAGACAGACCGCGGGCGCCGGGACTGTTAACCTGCACCTCTCTCCCATGACGATCAGTCACCATGGACAAGCAATTGCTACAGCAACAGGTCTGCCAGCGCCTGGAGGCCGACCTGACCACGCTGCTCACCGCCGCCGACGTCGCCCGCCAGGCCGCCACCCACGAGGAGAGCAAGGCCGAGAACAAGTACGACACCCGCGGCCTGGAGGCCTCTTACCTGGCGGCCGGCCAGTCACGCCGAGCGGAGGAAATCCGCCGTGCACTGAACGCCTGGCGCACCCTGCAGATACGTCCCTATGACGACGACACCGGCATCCAGCTCGGCGCACTGATCTGCCTGGTCGATGACCGCCAGCTCGAGCAGTGGTTGCTGCTGGGACCGGACGGCGCCGGGCTGAAGCTTGAGCGTGAGGGACTGGAAATCATGCTGATCACCGCGCAGGCACCACTCGGCCAGCAGCTACTGGGTCGCGGCCCGGGTGACGAAGTCCAGGCAGGGCCATCCCCGCGGCGGATACTTCGGGTGCTCTGAGCCCTGCTCAGGGCACGCCAACCCCGAGCGACTCCGCCAGCCGTGCCAGCTGGCCCGAAGCGACGAATGCCTCGAAGGCGCGGTCGAAACGCTGGCGTAGTTCGTTGTGCGCGGCGTCCCGAGGGAAGGCGAAGAAGCCTCCTTGCGTGTCGATCAGCGGTGACAGCTCACCCACCTGCTCCTGTAGCAACAGCGCGTTGAGATGCGGCAGCGTGTTGCGCTGGTTGCTGGCGAGCAGGTCGATGCGTCCCGCTTCGAGCATGCGCAGGCCGTTGCGTACCGACTCTACCGGGATCGGTTGCAAGCTCTCACGGGCCTGCTCGAATCGGGGACCGTAGATCCAGCCACGTATAACCGCAACGCGCTTGCCCTGCAGGCCGGCGTAGTCGCCACTCCAGGGCGATGGCCTGTCACGGCGGGCATAGAAGAGGATGCGGTCCTGATAGAACGGCAGGGAGGCGAAGGCAAAGCGGCCCTCCCGCTCAGGTGTGCGATAGGGGCCAACCAGAATATCCGCGGAGCCCTGTTCGACCATGCGCTGGGCGCGCGGCCAGGGATACATCTCGAAGCGCATCTGGCCACCCAGCTCGGCGGCGAGATGACGCAGCACCACCGGAGCCAAGCCGACGAAGGCTCCCTGGTCATCCTGCTCGTAAATCTTTGGGAAGTAGGTGCCCACTACCAGCCATTCTTGTGCCTGAGCGATGTTTGTGAAAAGGCAGAAACCCAACAGCCAGGCACGGAATGCCCGCAGACATATCGCCGGCAAGATGCTCAGGCCGCCTCGGAGGGAATGTCGCCCAGCAAGTAGGCATCGAAGCCCAGCTGGTTGAGCAGGTGCACGGCCAATTCGCTGCGGATGCCGCCCTCCGGGGTGACGACGTAGCAGGTGGAGTAATCCAGGGTATGCACGTTGGTGCGCAAGTTGGCCACCGGCAAGTTGAGGCTGTCTGGTAGGTGAGCCAAACGGTACTCGGCGGCCAGGCGCACGTCCAGCAACAGGTGCTTGCGATTGCCCTGCTGCCCAATCCGCGCCAGATCATGGGAACTGATCCGTGGAATCAGGGTTGGCCGCACCAGCTCGACGAAGACGTCGCGGTGCAGGCGGGCCAGTTCGCCCTCCTCCAGCATGACCACGCTGGCGGAGCGCACGGCGCCGCTGACCAGCGCCTCTTCACCGAAGAAGTCACCGGATGCCAACACCTGAGTGGGCTGAGCGCGATAAGCCTGGGGCAGGCTCACCCGCGCGCGACCGCGCTTGATCACATAGAAGTGCTCACCCGGTTCGCCATATGTCACCACGCTGGTCCCGGCAGCCACTGGCAGATATTCGAAGCGCGCCAGCAGCGCATGCAGGTGGGAAGGCGGCAGGCGGCCGAACAGTGGAGTACTGAGCAGGCGGGCCAGCCAGTCATCCTCGTTGTGCTCCTCGACCACGCTGTCGGCACCCAGGCTGCTTACCTGGTAGGCTGCATCCTGGCTCCAGCCGAGCAGGCGCTCCAGCAACTGGTGCTCGACGGCGAAAAGGTGCACGTCGGTGATGGCCTTGATGCTGTTGGGGTTGATCTGGCCGGGGTTGAGCGGCATGTGCGCCTGCGGCGAACCACCTTCTATGGTCTGCCGCCCAGGCCCGGAATCTACCGCCACCTTGCCCTCCAGCAGGTAATACTGGGCCAGCGAGCGCTCGCCTTTCTGCAGGAGCAACGTACCGGCCGGCCGCTGCAGGTACTTCAGGCTGGCGTGCAGTTGCTGCCGGTAGGCCGGAGTGAGGAAGTCCATGGGGCTGAAGCTGCTCAACTGCTCGGGAGTGAGCGAGACGCTGCTCATGATGGCTCTCCTACGAGGTGTGCCACCCACTATGGCACCAGCTGGAGGGGCGCTCCAGTCCGTTGGTCATATGTATAAAAAACGCTTTTCAATCAGTGCGTTGTACACAGGTGCCGGGGATGAGTCTGTGGATAAGCCGGTGATGATTCACGGTGAGCCACGGCCCGCGCGGGCCGCGCGCCAGCGCTCAGTTTTTGCCCAATCGCTCGGAGGTGAAAACACGACCAGCGCCATGACGACGCCGGTCAAGGAAGTCCTGGAGGTCTGCCGAACCAACGCTTATGAAGAGCGCTCCCTGGAACAGACCGCCCCGCTTGCACCAACCGCAGCCCCCGCGCGGCCGGCATCGGCACACAATGCACTGCCCGGTATGGCTTGGCGTGGCGTAGTGTGCGACTTCATCCATGAGTAGCTGTTCCTGTCAGGCCACCAGTTCGCGCCAGGTCAGGTACAGGCGCAGGTCGAATTCCAACTGGTGATAGTCCGGCAGCATGTGCTGGCAGAGCTTGTAGAAGGCCTTGTTGTGCTCGGCTTCCTTCAGGTGCGCCAGCTCATGCACCACGATCATGTTGAGGAACTCCGGCGCCGCCTCCTTGAACAGAGCGGCCACACGGATTTCCTTCTTCGCCTTGAGCTTGCCGCCCTGCACCCGCGAGATGGCCGTGTGCAGACCGAGCGCACGGTGGGTCAGGTCGAGCCGGTTGTCGTATAGCACCTTGTCGATTGCCGGCGCGCTGCGCAGATATTCCTGCTTCAGCTCCAGGGTATAGCCATACAGAGCCTTGTCGCTCTGCACCTGGTGGCGGCCCGGATAACGCTTACTCAGGTAATCGCCCAGGCGCCCCTCAGCAACCATCTGCATCACCTGCTGCTGCAGGTGTGGCGGATAGTGCTGAAGGTATTTGAAGGGAGTGGTCATGGCCTGGCGCTGAAGAAATGGGGCGCCAGTGTAACCGCCGACGGGTGGCTTCCGGCACCCGTCGGCGGCGAGCGGTCAGCGCACCTTGAAGCGATTGACCAGCTCGACCAGGCGTCGGTTGGAGGCCAGCAGCGCGTCGGTGCTACGGTCCGCCTGCTGCCCGCCGGCAACCAGATCGTCGACCATGTGGCGAATGGCGACCATGTTCTGGTTGATCTCCTCGGTCACCGCGCTCTGCTCCTCGGCGGCCGTGGCGATCTGTGCGCTGAGGTCGTGGATGCGACCGACCGACGAGGCCATGTCGTCGAGGCCAACGTTGACCCGCGCAGTGCGGTCAGCAGTGGCCTGGCAACTGGCCTTGGTCTGCTCCATGGCCTGCACCGCGGAGCTCACACCCTGCTGCAGCTTGGACAGCATCTCGTTGATCTCCGAGGTGCTCTGCTGGGTACGACCCGCCAGAGCGCGCACCTCGTCGGCCACCACGGCGAAACCACGGCCCTGCTCGCCGGCGCGCGCAGCCTCGATGGCTGCGTTGAGTGCGAGCAGATTGGTCTGCCCGGCAATCTCGCCGATCACGCCGAGCACGTCGTTAATGCGCTGGGCGTCCTGCTGCATGGCCAGCACCCGCGCAGTGGCGCTCTCCACCTCGCCAACCAGAGCCAGCACGCTGGCCGAGGCTTCGGCCACCACCTGCTTGGACTGCTCGGCGTTGTCATTGGCATCGCGGGTGAAGCTGGCAGTCTCGGTGGCACTTTGCGCCACGGTGTCGGCAGTGGAGCTCATCTCGGTGATGGCGGTCACCGCCTGGTCGGTCTCGTTGGCGTGGCGACTCAGCACTTCGTTGGTGCGACGGGACTGCTGCTGCAGTTGGGCCAGCTCCTCGGCGATCTGCGCCGAGGCCTGGGTGACGTCGGCGATCATGTTCTGCAGGTAGGCGATGAAGCGATTGACCGATTGGCCCACCGCGTCCATCTCGTCGTCACCTTTGAGAGCGATGCGCCGAGTCAGGTCGGCATCGCCGGCCGACAGCGAGTCGATGTTGCCGCGCAGCACGTGCAAGCGTTGCATCAGTTGGTAGATGGAGAACAGCATGATGGCCAGCAGCAGGATCACCAGCGGCACCTGGATATAGGCCAATGTGCTCAGCACATCCGAGCTGTTCTCGGTCAGCAGGCGGGTCGGCAATGCCGCCGCCAGCAACCACGGAGTGCCTTCGATGGGCTGCAGGTAGAAGGTCCAGGCTTCACCATCGGCGTTGTCGAACTCGTGCTTGTACAGCGTATCGCGGCCGATCTTGCCAAGACCCTCCTGGATCTCGCCGACAAAGGCGGACTGGCGAGCCAGCTCGGATACGTTCTTCAGCACGATCTCGCCGCCGATGCGCGACTGGTTGCTGAGGATCTTGCCATCCGGCTCGACGATCATCACTTCGCCCTGGATCTGCTTCTCCTTCTCCGCCACCAGGTTATTGAAGAAGCCCAGGGTCACGTCGATGGTGGACACGCCAAACAGCGCGCCATCCTTGCGGATGGCCATGGCGCAGTTGGTGCGCGGCTGGGCGCTGGCATCGTCCTTGTAGGCCGCGGCCCAGGCGCACTGTCCAGCAGGCGCCTGCTGTCCGGCGCGGTGCCAGGGCTGCTCGTAGTAGGCGGGCGCCGCGTCAGAGTTCCAGTAGGTGTTCACCGTCATCTGGCCGCTGGCGTCGCGGTGGAAGAAGGTGCTGTGCTTGTTCTGCTCCGAACGTTTCTGCGCCATCGGCCAGATGCCGCCGCCGAACACCTTGGGATCACCGTACTGATCGACCAGGCCCGGCACCACGACGTCGATGGTGTCGCTGTCGAGCAGCGGGATGGTCTGGGTGATGCTGCGCGACTGCGCCTCGACCTTGGCCAGCTCGAAAAGGATCGACTCGGAGATCTTGCTGACCTGATTCAGGACCAGCTGCTCCTCGGAAGCCTTGAGTTTGGGCGCAACGAAATGACGGATGCCTTCCTCGGTGAGTAGGAACACCACTGCGATGAAGACGACGAAGATAAGGGTGTAACGGGCCTGGATTGTTTTTATTGAGCCCATGGTTGCTCCTGCTGTGACTGCCGGTGCTCCCGCCCGCACGATGCAAGCGGGAAAAAGGCCCGGTATGGGCCTGGTGCCAGCATATCCGGGATATCGGCTGGCGGGCACCGGACTTGATCAAGAAACACTGGGCGCTTGCCGAATGCGGACGAACGCCTGCTGATGACGGGCTCACAGAATGACGGAGCAACGCTGGTGCTCCGGCCTGGTACGACGCATTGTCTGCCAACCCCACACCGATAAGGACATTGGCCTGTGAGGCTGCCCGCCACCACGCCCCTGCCCTGCTACCACGCCGCGCCTGCCTCTTGGCAACGGACGCGCACGTCTGTCAGGAGAACGACCGAAGATGAAACCCGCTGCCCTGCCGGCCCTGGGCCTCTGCACGCTGCTGAGCGGATGCGAGGCATTCATGGTCATTCCGATAGCCGCCGGATGCATGCTGCGGCCCGGCCTAAACCTGTACCCGTCCCAGCTGCCGCCCGCCATCGTAGGCCAGCCCTACCATGTCCAAGTCGGGGTCGAAAAGCTCTCCCTGCTCAGTGGCCTACGGGCTGGCACTGAGGACCAACCGCTTCCGGAAGGGCTGGAGTTCGTCTACGTCGACACGGAAGCCCATGGCGTTATCCAGGGCGAGCCCACCAGGTCCGGTACCTACGAGATACGCGTAGAAGCAAGCGGCATGGGCACCCAGTGCTCCGGCCAGCAGGTGGAGCAGACCTATACCCTGCAGGTGATGGAACGGGCCGATGCCAACCGCTAGTACCCTGCGCAGGCCGTTACGCCATCCAGCGAACAGGGCTCGCCCGCCAGGTAGCTGCGGTAGATCCGCAAAAGCTCCTCGGTGCTGTAGCGGCAGTGGTCTACCCGGCACCCGGCATTGAAGTCGAAGCGGCTGTCGGCCGGCTCGGCCAGACGGATATAGATCGCCGGCCAGTCGTTCACCGCGGCGTCCGCCGGGGTGAACAGCAGGCGCTCCTGGCGCAGCACCAGATGACCGCCAACAGCGGCGTAGTCGAAGACAAACAGCAGGGTGCGCGACACCTTGGTGGTGCAGTCGGCGCGTTCGATGCAACGCTGTGGATCGGCCAGCACCGACACAGGCGTAGCTGGTTCAACTGGACTTGCCTGCCGCGTCTGTTGAGCGCAACCGGTGAGCACCATCACGGTTCCCCACAAGACGCAACGAACGATGAGCCGCATACTCCCTCCCCCAGATAGACGAAAGCCCCGCAGAGCGGGGCTTTCGGTGTAGCAGGTGGCTTAGTTGACCTTGGCGGTCAGCTCGCCGCTGGCGTAGCGCTGGAACATGCCTTCCAGGTTGATCGGCTTGATCTTGGAGGCGTTGCCGGCGGTGCCGAAGGCTTCGTAGCGGGCGATGCAGATGTCACGCATGGCGACGATGGTCTTGGCGAAGAACTTGCGCGGGTCGAACTCGCTCGGGTGCTCGGCCATCATGCGGCGGATGGCGCCGGTGGAGGCCAGGCGCAGGTCGGTGTCGATGTTGACCTTGCGTACGCCGTGCTTGATGCCTTCGACGATTTCCTCGACCGGCACACCGTAGGTTTCCTTGATGTCGCCGCCGAACTCGTTGATCACCTTCAGCCACTCTTGCGGCACCGAGGAGGAGCCATGCATCACCAGGTGGGTGTTGGGGATGCGCTTGTGGATTTCCTTGATGCGCTCGATGGAGAGTACGTCACCGGTTGGCGGCTTGGTGAACTTGTAGGCGCCGTGGCTGGTGCCGATGGCGATGGCCAGCGCGTCGACCTGGGTGCGCTTGACGAAGTCAGCGGCTTCTTCCGGGTCGGTCAGCAGCTGGCTGTGGTCCAGCACGCCTTCGGCGCCAACGCCGTCTTCTTCGCCGGCCATGCCGGTTTCCAGGCTACCCAGGCAGCCCAGTTCGCCTTCCACGGACACGCCGCAGGCGTGGGCGAAGGCTACGGTCTGCTGGGTGACACGGACGTTGTAGTCGTAGTCGGCCGGGGTCTTGCCGTCTTCACGCAGCGAGCCGTCCATCATCACCGAGCTGAAGCCCAGCTGGATCGAGCGCTGGCACACGTCAGGGCTGGTGCCGTGGTCCTGGTGCATGCACACCGGGATGTGCGGGAATTCTTCGATGGCGGCCAGGATCAGGTGACGCAGGAACGGCGCGCCAGCGTATTTGCGAGCACCGGCCGAAGCCTGGACGATCACCGGGGAGTCGGTCTTGTCGGCCGCTTCCATGATCGCGCGCATCTGCTCGAGGTTGTTGACGTTGAAGGCCGGCACGCCGTAGCCGAATTCGGCGGCGTGGTCGAGCATCTGGCGCATGCTGATAAGTGCCATCTGTGAAGCTCCCAAATGAGGGTCGTTAAGTGTGCAAGCCTGCCGCAGGGGCGGGCGTTGTTCAAGTTTCAGGGGATAGGGGGGCGCCCTCTCCCGCCCCGCGCCCCTGTTCGGCGCGCGGGATTCGAATCCGGCGAGGCTCACGCCCGCCGCACCAGCGGCCCGGACCACGGTCCGAACCCTGCTTACCGCAATTACTGTGCCTTGCAGCCCCGACCGATCAGGTCGTTGTCCGCCACCCGGTACACCAGGCCTTCCTCGCCCTTGCTGTGGAAGGCCAGGATGCCGTCGCTATAGAGCACGCCGGACCCCGAGGGTTCGCGCTGCAGGCGGTGGACGATATCACCGCCGCCCAGACGCAGATCGACCGCATCGTCGCCCACCGGCCGCCACAGCACTTCGGCCTGGCTATCGCAGACCCAGCGGGTCCACTGGTCGGCAGGCTCCGGCTGGCTGGCGCAGGCGCTCAGCAACACGGCGGACAACATCAGGATCACAGCTCTCATCGCACACTCCATGTCAGGGCCCTATCAAGGGCGTCAGGGGCAGTTCTGCTGCCCGCTGCCGCTCACCGTAGGGTCGCCGCTGCTCTGCGCCTCGACCCGCTGATCGTCCTGAGTGGTCGGCAGGATGATTTCCGGCGGGCTCAACACCTCGCAGGTGCTGGGGGTCGAGCCCTTGCCACTACAACCGGCGAGGCCGGCACAGAGTAACAGTATCGCGAGCTGGCGCATGACCGTGCTCCTTTCTCCGGGGTTCCTGTGCAAGGGACCGCGCCGAGAGGCCTTTGGTTTAGCGCCGATGCTCTCAAGCTGCCGACGATATGATCGTCGGCAGGGCCTTACTTGGCGCGCTGCTCCAGCACTTCCACAGCCGGCAGCACCTTGCCCTCGACAAACTCGAGGAAGGCGCCACCACCGGTGGAGATATAGCTGATCTGCTCGTTCACGCCGTACTTGTCGATGGCCGCCAGGGTGTCGCCGCCGCCGGCGATGGAGAACGCCGGGCTCTCGGCGATGGCCTGGGCCAGCACCTTGGTGCCGTTGCCGAACTGGTCGAACTCGAACACGCCGACCGGGCCGTTCCACAGGATGGTCTTCGACGACTTCAGCAGCTCGGCGAACTGCGCGGCGGTCTGCGGGCCGATGTCGAGGATCATGTCGTCGTCGGCGACGTCGGCGATGGCTTTCACGGTTGCTTCGGCGTCTTCGGCGAAGGCCTTGGCCACTACCACATCGACCGGCAGCGGCACACTGACCTTGGCCGCGATGGCCTTGGCGGTGTCGACCAGATCGGCCTCGTACAGCGACTTGCCGACCGGGAAACCGGCAGCGGCGAGGAAGGTGTTGGCGATGCCGCCACCAACGATCAGCTGGTCGCAGATCTGGCTCAGGCTGTTGAGTACGTCGAGCTTGGTGGACACCTTGGAGCCGGCAACGATGGCGGCCATCGGGCGGGCCGGGTTGCCCAGAGCCTTGCCCAGGGCGTCCAGTTCGGCGGCCAGCAGCGGGCCGGCGGCGGCAACCTTGGCGAACTTGGCTACGCCGTGGGTCGAGCCCTCGGCGCGGTGGGCGGTACCGAAGGCGTCCATCACGAACACGTCGCACAGGGCGGCGTATTGCTGGGCCAGCTCATCGGCGTTCTTCTTCTCGCCCTTGTTGAAGCGCACGTTCTCGAACAGCACGATGTCGCCGGCTTTGACTTCGACGCCGCCCAGGTAGTCCTTGACCAGCGGCACTTCGCGGCCCAGGGCCTTGGACAGATAGGCAGCGACCGGGGCCAGGCTGTTCTCCTCGGAGAACTCGCCCTCGGTCGGGCGGCCCAGGTGCGAGCAAACCATGACCGCCGCGCCCTTCTCCAGGGCCAGCTTGATGGTCGGCAGGGAGGCGAGGATGCGCGCATCGCTCTTCACCACACCGTCCTTCACCGGCACGTTGAGGTCTTCGCGGATCAGCACGCGCTTACCGGCGAGGTCGAGGTCGGTCATCTTCAGAACGGTCATGGTCAGTCCTTCAAAGGGGGCTGGTTACTTGGATGGGTTGGAGACGGCGAGGAAGTGTTCCGCGACGTCGAGCATACGGTTGGCGAAGCCCCATTCGTTGTCGAACCAGGCCAGCAGGTTGACCAGGCGCGGGCCGGAAACCCGAGTCTGGCTGCCGTCGACGATGGCCGAATGGGCGTCGTGATTGAAATCGCAGCTGGCGTGGGGCAACTCGGTGTAGGCCAGCAGGCCCTTGAGCGGACCGTTTTCTGCGGCCTGGCGCAGCACCGTGTTGATCTCGGCAGCACTGGTGTCGCGCGCCACCTGCAGGGTGATGTCCAGGCAGGAGACGTTGACCGTCGGCACGCGAATGGCCTTGGCCTGCACCCGCCCGGCCAGTTCCGGCAGCAGACGCTCGATACCGCGCGCCAGGCCGGTGGATACCGGGATCACCGACTGGAAGGCCGAGCGCGTGCGGCGCAGGTCTTCGTGGTGGTAGGCGTCGATTACCGGCTGGTCGTTCATCGCCGAGTGGATGGTGGTGATGGAGACGTACTCCAGGCCCACCGCCTCGTCGAGCAGCTTGAGCAGCGGTACCGCGCAATTGGTGGTGCAGGAGGCGTTGGACACCAGCTTCTCGGCGCCGGTCAGACGCTGCTGGTTGACGCCGAACACCACGGTGGCGTCGACATCCGCCTCGCCGGCCATCGGCTGGGAGAACAGCACCCGTGGCGCACCGGCTTTGAGGAAGCGCTCACCATCGGCGCGGCTGTGGTAGACGCCGGAGCACTCCAGCAGCAGGTCGATGCCCAGGCCAGCCCAGTCGATAGCCTCGGGCTCGCTCTGGCGCAGCACCTTCACGCAGTCGCCATTGATGTGCAGGCAGTCGCCGTCGACCTTCACCTCGCCGGGGAAGCGGCCGTGGGTGGAGTCGAAGCGGGTCAGGTACTCGATGCTGGCCTGGTCGGCCAGATCGTTCAGCGCGACTATCTCGAAGCCGGCCGCAGCGCCGCGCTCGTGCAGAGCGCGCAGCACGCAACGGCCGATGCGGCCGTATCCGTTGAGGGCGACTTTAAGCGGGCGTTTGGCCATGGCGGGGTCTCGGCGTGGCCCCCTCGTGGCGAGGGGGCCGGGCGCATCAGGCGTCCAGCAGCTCGGCGGCGGTTTCCAGGATGTTGGCGACGGTGAAGCCGAACTCCTCGAACAGCTGCGCGGCCGGGGCGGACTCACCGAAGGTGGTCATGCCGATGATGCGACCTTCCAGGCCGACGTACTTGTACCAGTAGTCCGCGTGCGAGGCCTCGATGGCGATGCGCGCACCGACCTGCAGCGGCAGTACAGCCTGCTTGTAGGCGGCGTCCTGCTGGTCGAACACGCTGGTCGACGGCATGGAGACGACGCGGACCTTCTTGCCCTGCTCGGTCAGCGTGTCGAAAGCCTGTACGGCCAGGCCGACTTCCGAACCGGTGGCGATCAGGATCAGTTCCGGCTCGCCGGCGCAGTCCTTGAGTACGTAGGCACCACGGGCCACATCGGCCAGCTGCTGGGCGTCACGCGCCTGGTGCGGCAGGTTCTGGCGGCTGAAGATCAGCGCGGACGGGCCGTCATTGCGCTCGATGGCGTACTTCCAGGCCACCGCGGATTCCACGGCATCGGCCGGGCGCCAGGTGTCCAGGTTCGGCGTGCCGCGCAGGCTGGCCAGTTGCTCGATCGGCTGGTGAGTCGGGCCGTCTTCGCCCAGGCCGATGGAGTCGTGGGTGAACACGTAGAGCACGCGTTTTTTCATCAGCGCAGACATGCGCACGGCGTTGCGCGCGTATTCCATGAAGATCAGGAAGGTCGCGCCGTACGGGATGAAACCGCCGTGCAGGGCGATGCCGTTCATGATCGCGCTCATGCCGAACTCGCGCACGCCGTAGAACAGGTAGTTGCCGGCGGCATCGCCAGCCTCCACGCCCTTGCAGCCCTTCCACAGGGTCAGATTGGAGCCAGCCAGGTCGGCGGAACCGCCGAGGAATTCCGGCAGCAGCGGGCCGAAGGCGTTCAGCGCGTTCTGGCTGGCCTTGCGGCTGGCGATGGTCTCGCCTTTGGCAGCAACTTCAGCAACGTAGGCAGCGGACTTCTCAGCGAAGTCGGCCGGCAGCTCGCCAGCCAGGCGGCGCTTGAGCTCGGCGGCCAGTTCCGGATGCGCGGCAGCGTAGGCGGCGAAGCGCACGTCCCAGTCGGCCTCACGGGCGGCGCCGGCTTCCTTGGCGTCCCACTCGGCGTAGATGTCAGCCGGGATTTCAAACGGGCCGTGGTTCCAGTTCAGCGCGGCGCGGGTGGCGGCGATCTCGTCGTTGCCCAGCGGAGCGCCGTGGCACTCTTCCTTGCCGCCCTTGTTCGGCGAACCGAAGCCGATCACGGTCTTGCAGCAGATCAGGGTCGGACGGTCGGTGGACTTGCGCGCGGTCTCGATGGCGGTCTTGATCTCGTCGGCGTCATGGCCGTCGACGTTGCGGATCACCTGCCAGCCGTAGGCCTCGAAGCGCGCCGGGGTGTCGTCGGTGAACCAGCCGTGGACTTCGCCATCGATGGAAATGCCGTTGTCGTCGTAGAAGGCGACCAGCTTGCCCAGGCCCAGGGTGCCGGCCAGCGAGCAGACTTCGTGGCTGATGCCTTCCATCATGCAGCCGTCGCCGAGGAAGGCGTAGGTGTAGTGGTTGACCACGTCGTGGCCCGGGCGGTTGAACTGCGCGCCCAGCACTTTCTCGGCAATGGCGAAACCAACGGCGTTGGCGATGCCCTGGCCCAGCGGGCCGGTGGTGGTCTCGACGCCCGGGGTGTAGCCGTATTCCGGGTGGCCCGGAGTGCGGCTGTGCAGCTGACGGAACTGCTTGAGGTCGTCGATAGCCAGGTCGTAGCCGGTCAGGTGCAGCAGCGAGTAGATCAGCATCGAGCCGTGGCCGTTGGACAGCACGAAGCGGTCACGGTCGGCCCAGTTCGGGTTCTGCGGGTTGTGCTGCAGGTAGTCGCGCCACAGGACTTCGGCGATGTCCGCCATGCCCATGGGGGCACCCGGGTGGCCGCTGTTGGCTTTCTGCACAGCATCCATGCTGAGGGCACGAATGGCATTGGCTCGCTCACGACGGCTGGGCATCGCTGAATCTCCTGCGGGGGCTGCTTCTAGATGAAGGGGGGGCGAAAAAGGCGCGTATTTTCGCCCAGCCGGGCACTCAGGGGCAATGACAGATGATCGCCCCGGAGGCTTCCCCTTATTCACCGCGTATATATTGCTCCAGCTGCAGGATCAGGCTTGCCTGGTCCGCGATGGTCTGTTTGACCAGGTCGCCGATCGACAGCATGCCAATCAGCTCACCCTCAGCCAGCACCGGCAGGTGGCGCAAGCGATGGTCTGTCATCAGTTGCAGACAGTGCTGCACGCTGTCGCGCGGGCCAACGGTGATGACTTCGGCGGTCATGATTTCGCTGACCCTGGCCTCGAACGCCCCTCGCTCCATCTCTGCCAGCTTGCGCACATAGTCACGCTCGCTGACGATGCCCACCAGGCGCCCACCAGCCAGCACCACCAAGGCGCCGATCTTCCGCTCGGCCAGCAGTTTTACCGCATCGAGTACCGAGGCTTCCGGTGCGATGTGGTGCACGTAGGCACTGGGCTTTGTTCTGAGCAGCTCCGCAACGGTCTTCATGTGTCCCCTCCCGGCTATTGTTTTCTCCATCTTGCAGGTTCTCTGCCAGCCACGGCGCCAGCAGGAACTGAGACGAAGAATAGCGCAGCTCAGTCGAGGGTCTCCCGCAATGCGGCGAGATCGAGTTCAGCCACCGCCTGGCGCACCTTCTGCCCAAGCACCCTGTCGTTGAGGAAACCCTTGTTGGCCACGCTGATGCTCATCAGCTGTACGCTGCTGGGCGGCAGGGCCGGGTCGAAATACTCAGGAGAGAAGGTGACGTAGTACACCGCACCCGGCGTGCGGCAGGACGCGAAAGTTGCACCACGCTGATCGCTGCTCTGACAGGTAGGCGAACGCCGCTCCGCCTCGCTCATGCCCTCCAGTTCGGTCTGGCGCGCAGCCACCGTTCGCTGCCAGTCAGCGATATTGCCCTGCAGTCCGGCACGCAACTGCTCATCACCGGTGTCGTTCAACATGTCCCGCAGCAGCGCCAGATGCTCGCGGGCATCTGCGAGAATCCCTTTCAGATAACGCTCGCGATTGATGTGAGCAAACGGCTGACGCCCGGCCTTGTGCAGCACCACCACGTCCTTGCTACCGATCTGCAACACAGGGAACCCCTGCAACCGACGGGGAATGACCGGGACCTGGTAATAGTCGCCCTGCTCGTCCTTCCCTACCGGGTAGCCGAACAGCGCACCCTGATCGTTGGCCCGCACCTCGATGGCAGGCCCTTCGCCAACGCCCCGCAACGCGCCACTGGCCGCGTCTCTCTCGCTGCGCTGCGGGTCGACCCGGCGCACCAGCAGATGAGCCCAGCCAGCGGCAGGCGCAGAACCTAGCGCGGACGGCTGCTCGAACAGGCGAATACTCTGATTGATGGCGAAGCCCTGCAGAGGCGCCAGCGCAGGGGTCTGGCGCAGGCGCACCAGCATGTCATCCAGACGGCCACGCAGCTGCGGCACCTGAGACCGTGGCAAGGGCGTGCCCTGAATATCGAAGCCCACCGGAGCCACGGCGCCACGAGCGCTGCTCAGCTCGCTGCCCAATGCCTGGGAAGCAAAACCCAGTCCCAGCAAAAGACCTATGCATTTAGCTGAGTACATGGCGACCTCACCACACTTCGACGTCTTCGGCCGCCGGCTCGCCATTACCAGGCGCAGGACTGGAGACATCGCCCGAACGTTCGCGACGCTGTCCGGCACTCTGCGCCGCCACCTCAACGGCCTTGACCGCCAAACCCTGATCGGCGCTGCTGAGCGAGGTTTCCTGCATAGCGCGACTGAGCACATCGCCGAGCAGAGCGTTCTGCCCGTTGCCGGCGCAACCGGCAAGCAGGCAGGAAGAAACAAGGGCAGATAACAGCGAGCGGATCATTTGGAGGCTCCTGAAATTGGCACCGGTCGAGTCCGGCGCAGTCGGGAGCCACAGCATGGTGCGGCAGCGTTCGCGGATCGTTCAGGCCAGCGGTAGGCGCAGACAGGCGCGTACTCCGCCGGACAGGTTGCTCAGGGCCAGCTCGCCACCGTGCAACAGCGCCACCTCCTGTACGAAATTCAGCCCCAGGCCGGTGCTCTTGCGCCCGCTGGCGGGGCGCGGCAGAGAGTAGAAGCGCTCGGTCAGGCGAGGCAGTGCGTATTCGGGAATGGCCTCCCCCTGGTTGAACAGACTCAGCTCCACCCGCTGCGCATCGATCTCCGCGTCGAAGCGCAGCTCGCCACCCGGAGGAGTGAAGTCGAGGGCGTTGTCCAGCAGGTTGGCCAGCGCCTGATGTAACAGGAAGCGTTCACCCTGCACGAACAGGTCGGAGGGAATGGCATTCACGCCACGCAGCCCGGCGGCCTGGATTCGCGCCGCCTGGGCCTGCAGCAGCTCATCGGCCAGTGCATGCAGGTCCACCGCCACGCGCTCCTCCAAGCCCTGCCGCTGCTCCACCAGCGCCAGGTTGAGCAGACGCTCGATCAGTTGCTGCAGGCGGGCGCCCTCGCTGGCGATATTGGCCACGAAGCGCTGGCGCTGCTCCACAGGCATTTCGCTCTCGAGCAGCTCGGCGGCACCGCGGATGGCTGCCAGCGGGCTCTTCAGTTCGTGGGTCAGGGTATGCACGTACCGCTCGACATAGTCCTTGCCTTCCAGCTCAGTGCGCATCTTCTGTACCGCCTGGGCCAGCTGCGTCAACTCGCCGCCACGCAATGCCGGCAACTCGGCGCGCTGCCCCTGGCTGACTGCCTGAGCGTAGCGGGTGAGCTTGCGCAGGGAGCCACTCAGCCACCAGGACAGCATCCCGCCAATCAGCAGCCCGAGCACGATCAGGCCAGCACCCAGCCAGCCCAGCCGGTGTTGCGAGCGTTCGATATAAGGCTGCAGCGACTTGTTCGGCTTGGCCACCGAGACCACGCCGATGATCTGTTCACCATCATGGATCGGCGCCGCCACATACATCACCGAGCTGTCCTCGTCGGCCGGGTCCTCGCGGGTGGAGCGCGCACCGTACTCGCCGCGCAGGGTCAGCAGCACGTCGTTCCAGCGCGAATAATCCTGGCCGACGGCAACGCCACTGGAATCGAGCAGGACCACACCCTTGGCATCGGTGACGTAGATGCGATGGCTCACCGCGCTCTTCTCCACACCCCAGATTCGCGCCTGCGGCTGGCGCAGGCCGTAGGCCTTGAGCAGTTCCGGCCAGTGACTCTGCTGCAGACGCCCATGCTTGACGTCTTCGCGCAGTATCTCGGCCAACAGGTTGGCAGTGTCCACCAGCGTCTCTTCGGTGGACTGGCGCACGCCTGGGCGGATCTCGTCCATTACCGTACTGAGCACGAACCAGCCGGCCAGGCCGACGAACAGGAAGTACACCAGGAAAATGCGCACGCCTAGCGGCATGACCGCCCTCCCGGGTGACGAGTAAAGCGCTGAAGCATGGAGGCACATCCCTGTAAGGCTGGTTGAGGCGAGCATCGAGCGACCCGAGCGGGTATCGCCGCCGCCACGCAAGGATGGCAGAATGGCGCGGCGGTCATGGCCCGCAGCCCCCAGAGGCGCCGGAACGCTCGAACGACAAGGCCAGCATACCGCACAACCGAACCGGATCTGCCCAACTCGCAAAGAGCCCGTGCCGAGCAGGCCGGGAAACAACATGGAAGCTTCCCGCCCCATCGCGCCGCTGCAACTGACCCTGCTCGGTGGCTTTTCCGTTGCCTGGCACAACGAGCCACTGGACGGTTTCAACTACGACAAGATGCGCGCTCTGCTCGCCTACCTGAGCCTGGAGCATCATCGCGAACATAGCCGCGAGACCCTTGCGGCGCTGCTCTGGGAGTCCAGCCCAGCCGAGACCTGGCGCGGCAACCTGCGACGCACCCTGTCCGACCTGCGCCGCGTGCTGGAGACACCTACCGGCCTCGACCTGTTCGAGGCCAGCAAGAACAGCCTGCGCTTCGTCCCTGACGGGCATATCGACGTGCTGCGCTTTCGCCGCGGCCCACAGCGCTGTACCAGCCATCCGGCCTGCCAGCAATGCCCGAGCTGCATCGAAGAGCTGGAGGCGGCCGCCACGCTTTACCGAGGAGACTTTCTCGCCGGCCTCGACCTGCCGGACTGCCCCGACTTCGAGGACTGGTTGCTGCTGCAGCGCGAGTCGCTGCGCTGCCATGCGCTCGCCCTGCTGGAGCATCTGAGCAACCTGTTCGAACAGCGTGGCGAGCGACAACGCGCTCTGCCCCATGCCCGGCGCCTGGTCGAACTCGACCCCTGGCAGGAAAGCGGCCAGCTGCGCCTGATGCGCCTGCTGGCGCAGAACGGCCAGAGCGCAGCGGCGCTGTCCCAGTACGAGAGCTTCCGCAACCAGCTGTGGAAGGAGCTGGGCGTTCACCCCGGCAAGGACTGCCAGGAGCTGCAGCAGAGGATTCGTGATGGCCAGCTGCGTGCGGAGATCCCGCTGGCAGAGGCCTGTGCCGTGGGTGTACCGCCTCCTCCGGCAGAACGTCGCCAGGTCACCGTTCTTTATTGCGAAATATCCATACCCGGCTGTGCCGACCCCGAAGAGGCTCTGGAGCAGCTCGGCGCACCCCAGGCCCAATGCCTGCAGGTAATCCGTGCCCATGGCGGCCATGTGGTTCAGGCCCACGGCGGCGGGCTGCTCGCATACTTCGGTTATCCGCGCGCGCGGGAAAACGCGGCGCGTCTCGCCGCCCAGGCAGCCCTGGCGCTGCCGCAGGCATGTGCACCGGCCCAAGTGCGATGCGGCCTGCATACCGGATTGATCGTGACCGCGGCCGGCCAATTGCTGCCCGATGCCACCGGCATCACCTCCGACATCGCCGTCCAGGTGCGCCAGCACGCCGACTATCAACAGGTAGTGGTGGGCACCGCGACCCATCGCCTGCTAGAGGGCTACTTCCGCTGCCTGCCGCTGCCTGCCAGCCTGCCAGGCGCCGGCGCGCTGTACCACGTCGAGGAAGCCAGCGGTGCCCGGCACCGTCTCGCCGTGCAACCACGACTCACTCCATTGGTGGGGCGCGATACGGAGCTGGATCGACTGCTGACCATCTGGACCCAGGTTCGCGAAAGCCGCACCAGCATCTGCGCACTGCTGCGTGCCGACCCCGGCGTGGGCAAGTCGCGCCTGCTCCACGAGCTGGGCAAGCGCCTGAATGCCACCCACCCGGGGCAACAGGTCGTGTTGCGCTGCCTGGAGCAGCACACCAGCGACCCCTTCTTCCCGGTGGCGGAGCTGATCGCCCATCTCTGCGCCTTCGCCCCCGGTAGCAGCGCGGAGCAGCGCTATCTCAAACTGAGCGATGTGCTGCGGCGCATCTTCACCCTGGACAACGAGGCACGTGACCTGATTGCCGACCTGCTCGGCCTCCCGCTGCCGCAGGGCTCACCGGTAACCGACATGCCCCGGGATATCTGGCGGGCAAGGATGCTGGAGACCCTCCTGACCATCGTCCGCGCCAACCGGAGCCAGCCTTTGCTGCTGGTCATGGAGGACGTGCACTGGGCCGATGCATCGACCGTACAACTGATCGAACGGCTGCTTCGCGAGCCGGAACGTCGCCCGCTCCTTCTGCTGCTCAGCGCCCGCCCCGAGTTCCCCACGCAAGCTCTGGAGCCACTCGGCATGCAGGTGCTGGAGTTGCCGCATCTGAGCCAGGACATGGCGCGCATGCTGGTCGAAGGGCTGCCACAGGCACTGGCCGAACCGCAGCTGCGCCGGGTGCTGGCGCTGGCCGACGGCGTCCCGCTGTTCATCGAGGAGCTGGTCCAGTGGGTCTCCGAGAACAACACCCAGGGCGATATCCCACTGACCCTCAATGATCTGCTGATGGCGCGCATCGATGGGCTCGAGGATGCACGTACCACCGCGCAGCTCGCAGCGTGCATCGGCAGGGAGTTTCATCTGGAGCTGATCCAGGCGCTTCATCCACAAGGCGAGCAGGCCCTGGGGCACGATCTGGAAACCCTGCTACGTGCCGGCCTGATCGAGCCAGGCAGCCAGGCCAGCCTGCGCCAGTTCAAGCACGCACTGATCCAGCAGGCAGCCTATCAGGCCCAGCCCAAGGCCCAACGCCGCGAGACGCACCAGCGCATCGCCGAAGTGCTGCAGGAACGATTCCCCGCACGCTGCCAGCATGCCCCGGGGCAGCTGGCCCACCATCTGACCGAAGCCGGCCGCTTCGAGCAGGCCCTGCCGCTGTGGAAGCAGGCCGGCGAGAGCGCACAGCGCTTCTCGGCCAATCGCGAGGCCGCCGACCACTTCCAGCGAGCCCTGGGCTGCCTGGACCGTCTTCCCACCTCTCCCTGGCGCGACGGGGAAGAACTGGCACTCCAACTGGTACTGGGAGCCGCCCTCAACTCGTCGGCGGGCTACGGTGCGGCGAGCACCCAAGCGGCATTCTCGCGAGCACTGGTGCTGGGGCAGCAGCTGCAGCAGCCCGAGGCTAGCTTCAGAGCGCTCGTGGGCGTATGGGGCTGCTGCGACTCGTTCGACAAGGCCACCGTGCTGGGGCAGCAGGTCCTGGCGGCGGCGGAACAGAGCGGGCAACTGCCGCTCCGCCTGCTCGGCCACATGTGCCACCTGGGAGGGGCCTTCTGGAGCCGTCCACTGGCCGAGTCGAGAGCCATCGCCGAGACCATAGTCGCCCTTTGCGACACTCCCGCCCGCCAGGCCTGCATGCTCGGCTTCGGTGAAGATCCACTGGTCAACAGCCGGGCCTACCTGTGTCTGGGGCTCTGGGTAGAGGGTTTCCCGCAGCGGGCCCGTCAGCTATGCGCCGAGCTGCTGTCCGACGTGCGCACCCAGGGCTCCGCCAATGCCATCAGCCATGCGCTGGTGTTCGCGAGCATGCTGCACTGCCTCCTGGACGATGCGCCGGCCGTCGCCGAGATGGCGCAGGAAACGCTGAATCACAGCCGAGGCAAGGGGCTGCAGCTCTGGGAAGACATCGCGACGGTCATGGTCGGCTGGTCCCGCGTGGCACTCGGCGATGCCGACGGGCTGAGGGAGCTGCAGAGGGGCATCGACGCCAATCGCCAGAGCATGCCGGTGATCGGGGTGACGCTGGCGACCCTGCAACTCGATGCGCTGGCCCGCCTCGGACAACATGAAGAGCTGTTGCAGCGCGCCGAACTGGTTGTGCAGACGGCGCATGAGCGCTGTGATCGCTATCTGCTGCCTGAGGCCATGCGGCTGCAGGCAGAGGCCCTGTACGACACGGGTGAAGATGGCAGGGCCTCCAGCGTGCTGGAGGAAGCACAGGCTCTGGCGGAGTCGCTCGGCGCCGGCTCCCTGCGCCTACGGCTGGCCATCAGTCGCCTGCGCAGACAGCCCTCACGACAGTCACACCAACAACTGCAGGTATTGCTGAACGAGGGTGACGGCGGCGAATGTACTGATCGTCGCATCGCATCGAGCCTGCTGGTTCAGAGCCTGCCCGATGTATCGTGAGTCGGAGAAAACCAAGGCGAGGACTGAGGAAGCGGAGTCTGCGAGTAGTAGAGGAGTATTCCGAAGTCTTTCAGCGCAGCTTGCCGACGCGCAGCAGGCCGTGGGCTCTCAGGCGTGACGGGGGCTGTAGCTGTAACCCAGGCCCCGATGGGTCTGAATCGGCTCGGCATCTACAACTACCTGGCGCAGCTTCGCCCGCAGGCTCTTGATATGACTGTCAATGTTGCGCTCGTAGCCGGCATCCGCCGGCACACCCAGCGCATCGAGCAGCTGCTCGCGGGCGAATACCCGCTCTGGCTGCGCCAGCAGCGCCTGCAGCAGCCGGAACTCATGGCGGGTCAGCACCAGCAGCTGATCGCGGTAGTGGATCTGTACCCGCTCGGCATCCACCCGGAACGGACCGCCCGCCTCCGCGACGGCCTCGGATGAGCGCGGTGCCATACGCTTGAGGATGGCCTTGACCCGCGCCGCCACCTCACGCGGACTGAACGGCTTGACCACATAGTCGTCCGCGCCGATTTCCAGCCCCACCACCCTATCGATCTCGGCATCGCGGGCGGTGAGGAAAATCACCGGCACCTCGGAGAAACGCCGCAATCGTTTACAGGCCTCGAAGCCACTGATATCGGGCAGGCCGACATCGAGGATCAACAGGTCGGCGGGGGTGCGCTGCTGAAACTCCAGCGCCGCCTCGGCGAGGCTCAGCCAGGTGGTAGTGAAGCCCTCGCCCTGCAGGGCGAACACCAGAGTGTCGGCGATGGCGGCTTCGTCTTCGACGATAAGAATGTGCGGCATGGCATCCGTGCAGGCAGTCGTATGGTGCCCGGCACGGTGCCCCAAGCCCTTTGCCGCGTCAATCGTGCCGGGGGAGTCCGGCCACATACAGGCCACTGCAGTAGATCAGCAGCAGACCTCCCACGATCAGCCATTCCTGCATGATCTGCTCCATCAAAAAGGGTGGGCCACATCCCTGTGGACCCATGACAACTCGATAAATTAGGAAGGGCGCCGTCCATGGCACCCAAATCAGAAAAGAAGCCAACGCGGCCTGATGCTGGCGATGAAGGCACGCTCTCCTTCCAGCTGGCCGACCAGCACCTGTCCATCGGCACTGATACCGCTGGCCTGGACCACCGGTACGGCAGCCGCGGCCAGGGAGTTCTCGTACAGCCACGACTCTACCGTGCGCATGCCGCTGTCGGCGGTCCAGACGAAGCCGCGATCCTCGTCACCCGCTCGGCCGTCGCTCGCAACCCCCACCACCACGCTGCCATCAGCACTGACGGCATTCGCTCTGGATACCTGGCCTCCATTGAGGCCACCCAGGCTGCGCATGCCGGTATCCTCGCGCCAGACGAAAGCGCGCAGGGCCTCACCAGCCTGACCATCGGTAGCAACGCCCACGATGGTGCTGCCATCGGCACTGATCGCGGAGGCAGCGGAATAGTGCCCGCCATTGAGAGTGCCGAGACTGCGCAAACCATCTGCCTCGCTCCAGCGCACCGCACAGCGAGCATTCGCCCGGCTCCCGTCGTCCGCGTAACCGGCGATCACGCGCCCACAGGCACTGACGGCGCAGGCGTGACTGGTCATGCCGCCGTTGAGCATGCCGATGCTGCGCATGCCGGTGGCGAAGGTCCAGTAGAACCCACGACAAGCATGATTCGCCGCGCCATCCGCAGCGTCGCCCACCACCACAAGACCATCCGCGCTACAGGCATAGGCTTGGGAGTACCGCCCATAGTTGAGGGTCCCAAGGCTGAAGACGCCGCCCTGCCGCGTCCAGCGGAAGGCTCGGTCGGCCTCGTCGGCCGCACCGTCTTCGGCGGTCCCTACGACCACGCGACCATAGGCGCTGATAGCCTCGGCCGAGCAGTACCGACCGCCATTGAGACCTCCGAGCTGCCGCAGCCCTCCGCTCCGCGTCCACATGAACGCATGCATGCTCAACGCATCGCCCGGGTCGGCCAGCATGCCCACCACGTGCAGCCCGTCCGCACTGACCGCTGCCACACGCAGGTAGCCATCACCGGCCAGGCCCGAAATGCGCTCCAGGCCAACGAACTCTGGCTCCGCCGCGAGCAGCCTGGCCGTCAGCCGGGGGCCGACCGGCCGTGCCTGGTAGTTCATGTCGTTCATCCCGCTCACCACTCCATTTATCCGCAAGCGCAGGTGGCGCCTCCCTTCACACGCTCTCCCGACACGAAGGCGCCACCTGCCCCTGCCATCATCCCGAGCAACGTTCGCCCAGCGTTCGCTAGCGGGACGAAGGCTCTATTTCTTTCAATAATTTTTTCCAGTCGGTCAGGAATAGCACGCCGATCATTCGTCCCACGGTACCGCCCGGGTCCATCCGCTTCTGCGGCACGCCGCGCCACTCTCCGGTGACCCGCGCCGTCAGGAACTGGATTTCCTCCGCGGGGCGACTGGAATCCAATAACTTCGGATTGAGCCGGTAGCCATAGGGCGGATCGGCCAGATAGAGGGGGCGACCGCTGTTGTTCAGCACCAGCATGTAGCCGTCACCACGGCCGACCAGAGCGATATCGTTCCAGCGCCCGACCGGCTGGCGATGACGCAGGTCGTCCAGCTCATTGGCGCGGACCTCGAGGAACGTCGCTTCTCCCGGCGTGTGATACCGCCCATCCGCCCGTCGGCGGGTCGCCGTATCGCTCAGGTTCAGTGGGTAGGCACCGACACCGATACCGCCAGTGGCTGGCACGGGCATGGGGCCTCCACGCACCGGCCCCATGGATCCGCTGGTGGTCATGCTGAAACCACGGGGATCACGGAGCAGCGGATGACGCAGCAACTCGCCCTGCAGACGTCCGAGCTTGGCACGCAGCGCCTGCACACCGGGCCCACTGGTCGGGCCACCGCCGGTGTGGATCTGGTCGGTAGTCCACCCCGGCGCAGAGCGGGACGGATCGGCAGACTCGGGCTCACGCGCCTGGCGCCAGTAGTCGACGATGTACTGGGCGTAGAACGGAGCCCCCTCGAACATCCTCGCCCCTTCGCCGGCCTGCACCAAAGAAGCGCAGGCCAGCAACGGCAGGAGCAGAAGCCTGGAGAAGCCCGAGCGGGTCATTGTCGGTCCGGCGCATGCACCGAGGTGGGTTGATGCGGCTTCACCACCGGTTTGCTGGCGGTTTCGCTCGATGCTCCGCTGGCCAGGCAGGCACTGGAGAAGATCAGGGCCAACAGGCTGGCGATCAGTTGCTTGTGCATGATGAGTTCCTCGTTCCGGAAGGATCAGCCACCGACTTCCCGCCTGGTGGTTAGCCGTGCCTCAACGGCCCGGCAGGACCATGGAGACACGGGGGCACTCTGTGCAGGCAGCGTTCGCGATTCGTTCGCCCGGAAGAGCGGTAGGGCACGCGCCGACGAGCGGCGAGGGGCTCGTCGCGACAACGAGGGGGAGAAGACACCGGCGAGCTGCCGGTGGATGGGGTATCAGCCGAACAGGGACGCCTTGCCGGCCGGAATACCCGACCAGAGCTCTTCGATATTCTTGAAGCCCCAGTCATCGGCAGACTCGCGGGCGATTATCTTGTCGTGCCCGACCAGCTTGGCCAAGTCGATGATTTCCTGGGGTATCGGCAGTTTGGAGCGGGCGGAGAAGAACACCTTCACCCGCGGAGTGAGCAGGGATTTCTCATGCTGCTCCAGCACCACGCCGAGACGACCGCTCTCCAGACGCACCAGAGCGCCGACCGGATAGATGCCGACAGACTTGACGAAGGCCTGGAATACCTGGGGGTCGAAATGCCCCTTCCATTCCGCCATCTTGCGGATCGAATCGGCCGGATCCCAGCCTTTCTTGTAGGGACGATCGGAGGTGATGGCGTCGTACACGTCGCACACTGCCCCCATCCTTGCAAACAGGCTGATCTGCTCGCCGGCCAGGCGATGCGGGTAGCCCGAGCCATCGTACTTTTCATGGTGATGCAGGCAAACGTCGAGCACCAGCGCACTGATCTGCCGGCAATCCAGGAGCATCCGCGCGCCCGCCTCGGGATGACGGCGCATGGTGCCGAACTCGGCGTCGGTGAGCTTGTCCGGCTTGTTGAGGATGGTGTCGGGAATCGCCATCTTGCCGATGTCATGGAGCAGGCCAGCCTCTCCAGCCTCCCGCACCTGCTCTTCCGGCAGGCCCAGCTGGCGGGCGAGGGCGATCATCAGGGCACAGACCGCCACCGAGTGCATGTAGGTGTATTCGTCGCTGGTCTTCAGACGAGCCAGGCTGATCAGGGCATTGGGATGGCGCAGTACCGAGTCGGAGATTTCCTCCACCAGCTCAGCCACATGCTCCAGGGCGATGGCCTGCCCCATGCGCGCATCGCTGAACATCTCCACCACCGCGGCCTTGGACTGCGAACACAGCCTGAGGGCCCGCTGCACTTCCTGATCGAGGCTGGCACGCGGCGGCGGCGTGCGGCTGTCGGCAGCCAGCAGGCGAGCCTCGGTTTCCGCCTCGACTTCCTCGACGCTGCGACTCGCCTGGCCCGGTGCCACGTCGCACCCCTTGCTGACGTCGATCCATACCTCGTGCACATCACTGTCGCGCACGCGCTGCAGGTCACGTTCGTTGTCGAGCAGGAAGCGTCCCTTCCAGAATGGATGGTCCATCCATGAACCGCAGAACTCATGGATATACATACCGAGAATCAGCTCGGAAACGGCGATACGCTTGAGCACGATGGATGGGCCGCTGCTTTGTTTGATTTCTGCCATGCAGAATACGCCAGGACAAGACCGGGCACATTGCCACTAGCGACTTTATTTTTCCGTCTGCGGCTATGATGGCGCCACCTTGAGACAAGGAGTCCCCATGCGTCGGTTGCTCATCGCCTGCAGCGTGGTCCTGCTACTGCTGCTCAACACGCTGACCCTGATCGGCCCGCTGCTACTGATCGCCCTGCTCAAGCTGGTGTTGCCCGGCAGATCGCTGCGCAACACCTGCTCGCGCGGGGTAATGTGGGTGGCGGAGACCTGGGCCGAGATCGACAAATTGATATTCGCCCTGCTGACCCCGACCGAATGGGACATCCGCGGCGGCGAGGGCCTGCGCCGCGATCGCTCCTATCTGGTAGTGAGCAATCACCAGTCCTGGGTAGACATCCCCGCGCTGGTCCAGGCCTTCAACCGCAAGACTCCCTATTTCAAATTCTTCCTCAAGCAGGAGCTGATCTGGGTACCGCTCCTGGGCCTGGCCTTCTGGGCGCTCGACTACCCCTTCATGAAGCGCTATTCCAAGGCCTACCTGGCAAAGCACCCAGAGATGGCCGGCAAGGATCTGGAAATCACCAAGCGCGCCTGCGAACGCTTCAAGGACCTGCCGGTGACAGTGGTCAATTATCTGGAAGGCACCCGATGCACCCCAGCCAAGCAGGCCCAGCAAGGCTCGCCCTATCGCCACCTGCTCAAACCCAAGGCCGGTGGCGTGGCCTTCACCCTGGCGGCCCTGGGGCCGCAACTGGACGCTCTGCTCGACGTCACCCTGGTCTATCCGGGCCAGACGCCACCCGGATTCTGGAAACTGATCAGCGGCCAGGTGCCCAAGGTGATCATGGATATCCAGATCCGCGAGCTCGATGCGGCCCTCTGGGGCGGCAACTACGAGAGTGACCCTCAATTCCGCCAACAGGTGCAGGACTGGGTCACCCAACTGTGGCAGGACAAGGACTCCCGCATCGCCGAGCTGAAGCAGCAGGTGTGACGCTGCGACCGGCCAGCTTCCGGGCGCGGCCTGTTACAATCTGCGGCTATTCCTCTGCCAGGCTCACCCCGTGACCACCGCCTTCGCCACCCTGCCGCTGTCCGCCGCCATGCGCGATAACCTCGCCGCCCTCGGTTATGCCGAGATGACGCCGATCCAAGCTGCCAGCCTGCCACTGATCCTCAAGGGCCGCGACCTGATCGCCCAGGCCAAGACCGGCAGCGGCAAGACCGCGGCCTTCGGCATCGGCGTACTGCACCCGCTCAACCCGCGCTTCTTCGGCTGCCAGGCGCTGATCCTGTGCCCTACCCGCGAGCTGGCCGACCAGGTAGCCAAGGAGCTGAGACGCCTGGCCCGCGCGGCGGACAACATCAAGATTCTGACTTTGTGCGGCGGCGTACCCTTCGGCCCGCAGATCGGCTCGCTGGAGCACGGCGCGCACATCATCGTCGGCACGCCGGGGCGCATTCAGGAGCACCTGCGCAAGGGCACCCTCAAGCTCGACAGCCTCAACACCCTGGTGCTGGATGAAGCCGACCGCATGCTCGACATGGGCTTCTTCGACAGCATCGCTGAAGTCATCGAGCAGACCCCGACACGCCGCCAGACCCTGCTGTTCTCGGCCACCTATCCGAGTGGCATCGAGCAACTGGCCGCTCGCTTCCTGCGCGATCCGGAGCGCGTTCAGGTCGAAGCCCTGCACGATGACGGGCAGATCGAGCAGCGCTTCTACGAGATCGAGCCCAAGCAGCGCATGGACGCGGTGATCCGCCTCCTGCGCCACTTCCGCAAACAGCCGGCGGTGGCCTTCTGCGCCACCCGTCAGCAATGCGATGAGTTGGCAGCGATACTTGAGGCGGAGAAGATTTCCGCCGCCGCGCTACACGGCGACCTAGAACAGCGCGATCGCGACCAGGTGCTGACCCTGTTTTCCAACCGCAGCCTCAGCGTGCTAGTGGCCACCGACGTGGCCGCCCGCGGCCTGGACATCGCCGGCCTGGAACTGGTGATCAACGTCGAGCTGGCGCGTGATGCCCAGGTGCACATCCACCGTATCGGCCGTAGCGGCCGCGCCGGAGAGAAGGGCCTCGCCCTGAGCCTGGTGGCGCCCAGCGAGGCCGGGCGCGCGCAGGCCGTCGAAGAACTGCAGGGCAGCCCGCTGACCTGGCAACTGCTCGGCGAGCTGAAGGACAAGGGCGAGCCGCTGCTGCCGCCGATGCACAGCCTCTGCCTGGCAGCCGGGCGCAAGGACAAGCTGCGCCCAGGCGATATCCTCGGGGCGCTGACCGGCGACGCTGGCATTCCCGGAGACAAGGTGGGCAAGATCGCTATATTCGATTATCAGGCCTTCGTCGCCGTGGACCGCGGCGTTGCCAGGCAGGCCTTGCAACGCCTGCAGAGCGGCAAGATCAAGGGCCGGGCGGTCAAGGTACGGATGATTTAGAGCGAGACGACGATGCGCAACATTCTGGTGGTCGAAGACAGCCCGCTGGTATTGAAGATACTCGAACACCTGTTCCGCCAGGAGCCGGACTTACAGCCGCTGTTCTGCGCGTCTCTCGGCGAAGCCCAGGTGTTGCTCGAGACCTCCTCGTCGCTGTTCTTCGCCGCCATCGTCGACCTCAACCTGCCGGACGCTCCGCGTGGCGAGATCGTCGACCTGGTGATGCAATTCGGTCTGCCCTGCATCGTGCTCAGCGGCTCCTACGACGAGCATCGCCGCGACGAACTGCTGCTCAAGGGCGTGGTGGATTACGTACTGAAGGAGAGCCAGCACTCCTACGAGTACGCCTTCCGCCTGCTGCACCGACTGGAGAGCAACAGCCACGTGAAGATTCTGGTGGCGGAAGACTCCGAGGCTACCCGCCATTTCATTCGCCGCGTGCTCACGCCCCACCTGTACCAGATCATCGACGCCTGCGACGGCGACGAGGCGCTACGCATCCTGCGCGAGCAGCCCGACATCGACCTCTTCCTGGTAGACCACAGCATGCCGGGCATCAGTGGCTTCGACCTGGTCAAGCTGCTACGGCAGAAGATGAAACGCAATGAGCTGATCATCCTGGGCCTGTCGGCCGACGCCAAGGGGTCGCTCAGTGCCATGTTCATCAAGCACGGTGCCGACGACTTCCTGCGCAAACCTTTCTGCCCCGAAGAGCTCAACTGCCGGGTCATGTCCTGCCTGGAGCGACGCGACATGCTCCGCGCCCTCAAGCAGGCGGCGTTGTTCGACTCGCTGACCGGCCTGTACAACCGCCGCGCCTTCTACGAGCAAGGTATCGACATGATCCGCCAGGCCCAGAAGGGTGGCCAGGACCTCAGCGTGGCAATGATCGACCTGGACCACTTCAAGGCGATCAACGACGAGCATGGCCATGCCAGCGGCGACGCCGCTCTCGTGCAGTTCTCACGCACGCTGCGCCAGGCATTCCCGGACACCCTGCTCGGCCGCCTGGGTGGAGAGGAGTTCGCCTTGGTCAGCCGGCTCGATGGAGAGACGGTCGAGAAGTGCCTGGCACTGCTGCGCCGCCAGTGCTCTGCTCTCAAGTACGCCATGGGCGCGCCACCTCTGGATTTCAGCGCTGGCATCTACCATGGCGCACCGGATGATCTGGAGAGTCTGTTGCACCTGGCCGACATCCGTCTGTACCAGGCCAAGCGCAGCGGACGCGGACGTACCGTCACCAGCCTCACAGGCCATGACGCTTGAAGATCTGTCGGTAGGTACCGTCAGCCTTCATCGCCGAGATGTTCTCGTCGAACTCGCGAACGATCTGCTGGTGTAGCGGATGGCTGCGACGCACCAGGATATGCAGGCCGTTCTCGCTCAGCGGCGCATCGACGAACTCCACCGCATCACGAATCTCCCGTAAGCCGCGGCTCAGGTGGTATTGGGCAACCAGCTCATCTTCCAGGGTCAGCTGCACACGCCCAGCCGCCAGCATGCGCGCCCCCATGGCGAACTCCAGCACCGGCACCCGGGTCAAATCCTGGGCGCTGTCGAATGCGGGGTCATAGCTGTACCCACGCACTACCGCGATGCTGAACCGGCGCAGACTCCCCAGCCCCTCATATTCGATAGGCGCACCGACTCGACGCAAGAATCGAATACGGTTGATCAGGTAGGTGTCGGAAAACAGCGCATAGCGGGCTCGCTCCGGGCTGTACCAGGCGGCCACCACTATGTCGTAGTCGCCCTGTTGCAACCCGCGAAGAACGCGCGCCCAAGGCACCTCCACGTACTCACTGGTGTGCCCTGCGCGCTTCAGGGCGGCGCTCACCAGCTCCACCGCCAGGCCATTGCCGGGCAGACGCCGGTCGGTGAATGGCGGCCAGGAATCACCAGCCAGCCGCAGCGACTCCGCGATGGCGGCCTGGGCAAGAAGCGCGATGACCAGTGCGAGTCCGTACAGCCCTTTCATGCATGACATCCGGATGCGTACAGGGATATCAGAGACTAGCCCGCACCGCTCCCTTTGGCCGAGATTCAATGGCGATAGACGAAATCAGACGCCCGTACTGTGAGTTCCGCTAGCACAGAACGATCTGCTACAACGCATTCTGAAGCGGCCGTAACAAAATTGGCACACCTCATGCTTAGTATCAGACAACTCCAGTTTTGGGGACCTTGGTACAGGCAGGCCGGGGAATCCCCTCTTTTACAAGCCAGGCACAAAGGCCACCCCTCGCGGTGGCCTTTGTGCTTTTACACGCCTTTAGCATGACAAATGACTCCGCAATGCGATCATTCGGCCGCTCCATGCCCTCCTCGGCTAAAAGCCGCCGCCCCCGAGAAATGACCCCAACCAGTGCAGAGCGCCCAAAACCGATGCACCACGACAGGCTGGTCCGAGCTACCCCTTAGCTATCACACCAGCTGAGAGCACCGTGGGTCAGCGCGGCAGGACCTGCGCCTCAACCTCCAAGGCCCACTGATCGGAGCTCGGGTTCGCCCTCGCTTTCACCTGCAGATCCTCGCCCAACCCTACCAGCAACACCTGAACATCCGACCCTCGCGGCTCGATACGCCAGGACAGCGCCCCGCCTGGCCCCGAAACCCGCCCACTTTCAGCGGCGCCGGCCAGCCGAACACCCGCCAACTGAAGGCTCACCGCGCCATGCGACTCGACACGCCGGTACACCACCGGGCTGTCAGCCGTCAGCCGGAGCCGCAGCACACCGTCGCGAGCGTCGGCCGCGATGCTCACAATGCCGGCTTCAGATTTGGGCGGCACACCGCCCCAGGGAATCTGGCCATTGACCACTCGCCCGATCATCACGCCGATAAGCGTGGCCGTCAGCATCACGGACAAGTACCAGAATGAAGCCCGACGCAGGCGCTCGATGCGCTCAATGCGGGCGATACGTGCGTCCGCCTGCGCCTGCGAGTCCTCCCCCGGCTTCCGCTCTTCAGAATTTCGGGGAAACCAGGCCAAGACTGCTCCTAAGCAGGGAAAGGACCATCAGCCCACTGACTGATAGTGGCAGCACTGTAGAATGAGGGCTCAGGTATCAGCGAGCCCATTCCATGTTTCATGTCGTACTCTTCCAGCCGGAAATCCCGCCAAACACCGGCAACATCATCCGCCTGTGCGCCAATACCGGCTGCCACCTGCACCTGATCGAGCCATTGGGATTCGAACTGGACGACAAGCGCCTGCGCAGGGCCGGCCTGGATTATCACGAGTACGCGACACTGAAGCGCCATTCGTCGCTGACCGACTGTATCACGGATGTCGGACCTGATCGGGTGCTGGCCTTTACCACCAAGGCCAGTCACAGCTACGCACAGATGAGTTACCGTCCTGGCGATATGCTGCTATTCGGCCCCGAAAGCCGGGGACTGCCGGCCGATGTGCTGGGGCAGATTCCAGCCGAGCAGCGCCTGCGCATGCCCATGCGGCCCCAATGCCGCAGTCTCAATCTTTCCAACGCGGTGGCCGTGGTCGTCTACGAAGGCTGGCGCCAGTTGGATTTCGCCGGAGCCTGAAACGAAAAGGCCGCCTTACGGCGGCCTTCGGCGCAAAACGTGAGAGTCACGCCTCGGCGGCTGCCTGCTGCTGGCGCTGCAGTTCTTGCGCGTACAGGGCGTCGAAGTTCACCGGAGAAAGCATCAGCGCCGGGAACGAGCCACGGATTACCAGGCTGTCCAGCGTTTCACGGGCATACGGGAACAGGATGTTCGGGCAGAAGGCACCGAGGGTGTGGCTCATGGAAGCCGCATCCAGCCCCTGGATCAGGAAGATACCGGCCTGCTGAACTTCCGCGATGAACGCGATTTCCTCACCGGTTTTCACGGTGACCGACAGGGTCAGCACCACCTCGCAGAAGTTGCCATCCAGCTGGCGCTGCCTGGTATTCAGGTCCAGCGTAATGCTAGGGGCCCATTCCTGACGGAAGATTTCCGGGCTCTTCGGCGCTTCGAAGGACAGGTCCTTCACGTAGATGCGCTGCAGGGAGAATTGTGGGCCTTCTTGCTCGGCGGCAGCGCCGTTGTTCGCTTGTTCAGTCATGGCAGTTCTTCTGTACTAGGGGTTTCTGAAAGGAATTCACTGGCCGAGGAGCACGTCGAGCTTGCCGGCACGCTCCAGGGCAAAGAGGTCATCGCAGCCACCAACATGGGTGGCGCCGATCCAGATCTGCGGCACCGAAGTGCGGCCAGCCTTGCGGGTCATCTCGGCGCGCACATCGGGCTTGCCGTCCACACGAACTTCCCGGAAGGCCACACCTTTGCCATTCAACAGCTGCTTGGCGCGAATGCAGTAGGGGCACCAGTCGCTTGAATAGACGACCACCTCAGCCATGTCACTTGACCACAGGCAGGTTGTCACCACGCCAGCTGGCGATGCCACCGGCCAGCTTGGCCGCGGTGTAACCGGCCTTCTTCAGGTCACGAGCGACACCACCGGCATGCTGGCCCATGGCGTCGACCACGATGATGGTCTTGGCCTTGTGCTTCTCCAGCTCGACGATGCGGCTGGCAACCTTGTCGAACGGAATATTCAGGGCGTCGACGATATGGCCACTGGAGAAATCCTTGCTATTGCGGATATCCAGCACCACCGCCTCGTCGCGATTGACCAGCGCGGTCAGCTCGCGGCTGGACAGGCTCTGCCCGCCCTTGCGCAGCTCGGTGACCAACAGCAGCACCGCCAGCACGACGAAGCAGCCGGCCAATGCATAGTGGTTAGTGGCAAATTCAATCAGTTGGGCCAACATCGGGAGGTTCCAAAGCCTTAAAATGGCGGCCAGTATACACAGCACGCCCATCGGGCCAAGCCCCGCCCAGCGGTGACTCAGCGGGCTTGCGCCGGTAGAATGCCCGACCTTTTTGATCACCCACAGCGAGCCAGTCTTCATGAGCGCCACGCCCAAACCCCTGGTCCTGATCATCCTCGACGGCTTCGGCCACAGCGACAGCCCCGAGTACAACGCCATCTACGCGGCCCAGACTCCGGTCTACGACCGCCTGCGTGCGACCTATCCGCACGGCCTGATCTCCGGCAGCGGAATGGACGTAGGCCTGCCGGACGGGCAGATGGGCAACTCCGAGGTCGGCCACATGAACCTCGGCGCCGGCCGCGTGGTGTACCAGGACTTCACCCGGGTGACCAAGGCGATTCGCGATGGCGAGTTCTTTGAGAACGCCGAGATCACCCGCGCAGTGGACAAGGCCGCAGGTGCCGGCAAAGCCGTGCACATTCTTGGCCTGCTCTCCGACGGCGGAGTACACAGCCACCAGGATCACCTCGTGGCCATGGCCGAACTGGCCGCCCAGCGTGGCGCCGAGAAAATTTATCTGCACGCCTTCCTCGACGGCCGCGACACCCCACCGAAGAGCGCCCAGCCGTCCATCGAACTGCTCGACGCCACCTTCGCCAAGCTCGGCAAGGGCCGCATCGCCAGCCTCACCGGCCGCTACTTCGCCATGGACCGCGACAACCGCTGGGACCGTGTCGAGCAGGCCTATAATCTGATCGTCGACGGCAAGAGCGAATTCAACGCCGCCAACGCCGTGGAAGGCCTGGCTGCCGCCTACGAGCGCGGCGAGAGCGACGAATTCGTCAAGGCCACCACCATCGGCGAGCCGGTAAAAGTCGAAGACGGCGACGCCGTGGTGTTCATGAACTTCCGCGCCGACCGGGCACGCGAGCTGACCCGCAGCTTCGTCGAGGCCGACTTCAAGGAGTTCGAGCGCAAGCGCGTGCCGCAACTGGCCGGCTTCGTCATGCTCACCCAGTACGCGGCGAGCATCCCGGCGCCCAGCGCCTACAAGCCGGAACCGCTGACCAACGTGCTCGGCGAGTACCTGGCCAACAACGGCAAGAGCCAGCTGCGCATCGCCGAGACCGAGAAGTACGCCCACGTCACCTTCTTCTTCTCCGGCGGCCGTGAAGAACCCTTCGCCGGCGAAGAACGCATCCTGATCCCGTCGCCGAACGTCGCCACCTACGACCTCAAGCCGGAGATGAGCGCGCCGGAAGTCACCGACAGGATCGTCGACGCCATCGAGAACCAGCGCTTCGACGTGATCATCGTCAACTACGCCAACGGCGACATGGTCGGCCACACCGGCGTGTTCGCCGCTGCCGTGGCCGCCGTCGAGACCCTGGACAGCTGCGTCGGCCGCATCGTCGAGGCGCTGGACAAGGTCGGCGGCGAAGCGCTGATCACCGCCGACCACGGCAACGTCGAGCAAATGGAGGACGAGTGCACCGGCCAGGCGCACACCGCCCACACCTGTGAGCCGGTGCCGTTCATCTATGTCGGCAAGCGCCCGGCGACCATCCGCGCCGGTGGCGTACTGGCCGATGTGGCACCGACCCTGCTGACCCTGATGGGCATGCCGGTACCGGCTGAGATGACTGGCAAGACCATCGTCGAACTGCAATAAGAGCCCGCCCGCGACCTGCTGCGCGTCGGAAAAACTGCGCTGGAAGCGGCTTCGGGATGCTCATTTACCATTCGTAAACTGCGCTTCCTCAGCCACTTTCGCCTTGTTTTTCTCTAGCTCGCGAGATCGCGAACAGGCTCTTAAGCGAAGCAATCCGCGAAACGCTCGCCGGCTGCCGCCGGCGGGCGTTTTTTTTGCGCTGCGCCACGGGCATACTAGGCCCTCCCCCGCTCCAGGTGCCGCATCGCCCATGTTTCGCGCCCTCGCCTTCGTTCTCCTGTCCTGCCTTGCCATCCCGGCCTTCGCCGATGAAAAGGCGGAAGCCCAGAAGCAGCTGGATGCTGCCCGCGCCGACGTGGCCGAGCTGAAGAAGCTGCTGGAGAAGCTGCAGCAGGAAAAATCCGGCGTGCAGAAAGAACTGCAGCGCACCGAGAAGGAAATGGGCGGCCTGGAGAAACAGGTCAAGGGCCTGGAAGGCGACCTGAAGAAGAGCGAGGAGGAGCTCAAGCGCCTCGACCAGGAGAAAAAAAAACTCCAGCAATCGCGCCTTGAACAGCAGCGCCTGATCGCTCTGCAGGCTCGCGCCGCCTACCAGAGTGGCCAGCAGGAACCGCTGCGCCTACTGCTCAACCAGCAACAGCCAGAACAGTTCTCGCGCACCCTCACTTACTACGACTACCTCGGCAAGGCACGCCTGGAACAGCTCAGCGCCTTCAACGAAACCCTGCGCCAATTGGCCAACGTGGAAACCGACATCGCCAGCCAGCAGGCACAGTTGCTCGAACAGAAAGGCACGCTGGACAACCGCCGCAAAGAGCTCGCCGCCGCGCGCAAGGAGCGTCAGGCAGCACTGGCCAAGCTAAACAAGGATTACGGCGCAGGCGACCGGAAGCTCAAGGCAAGAGAACAGGAACAGATCGAGCTCGCTCGTGTTCTCAAGACAATCGAGGAAACCCTGGCCCGCCAGGCCCGCGAAGCTGAGGAAGCAAAACGTCTGGCCGCTCTGGAATCCCAGCAGGCCCGCAACCCCAACAGCAGAACGCTGCCGCCAGGCCCTGCGGTCTCGAGCGATGGCGCCAGCTTCGGCGGCCCCTTCGCCAAGGCCAAGGGCAAGCTGCCGTGGCCGGTCAATGGCCGGCTGGTGGCACGCTTTGGCTCCACCCGCGATGGCGATTCCCGGGCCAAATGGGACGGCGTGCTGATCGGCGCCTCCGCTGGCAGCCAGGTGCATGCGGTACATGGCGGACGCGTGGTGTTCGCCGACTGGTTGCGCGGCGCCGGGCTTCTGGTCATCCTCGACCACGGTAACGGCTACCTGAGCCTGTATGGTCACAATCAGAGCCTGTTGAAGGACGCTGGCGACATCGTCAAGGCCGGTGAAGCCATCGCCACGGTCGGTACCAGCGGTGGCCAGGATACCCCGGCGCTGTACTTCGCCATCCGCCAGCAGGGTCGCCCAAGCGACCCTGCACAATGGTGCCGCGCACAGGGATGACAGCCCGACGCTGTCAGCGCCTCATTACATTGGGAGTTCACATGCAGCAGTTCCGTCGTCTCACCCCCATCGCCCTGGCCCTTGGCGTGCTGCTCGGCAGCCCTGTCAGCCTGGCCGCCGACGTCGTCGAGGCGCCAGCCGCCACCGAGGGCAAGGCGCCGCTGCCACTGGACGAGCTGCGCACCTTCGCCGAGGTGATGGACCGCATCAAGGCCGCCTACGTCGAGCCGGTGGACGACAAGACCCTGCTGGAGAATGCCATCAAGGGCATGCTCAGCAACCTCGACCCGCACTCCGCCTATCTGGAGCCGGAAGCCTTCGCCGAGCTGCAGGAAAGCACCAGCGGCGAGTTCGGCGGCCTCGGCATCGAGGTTGGCACCGAAGACGGCTTCATCAAGGTGGTCTCGCCGATCGACGATACTCCCGCCTCCAAGGCCGGCATTCAGCCGGGCGACCTGATCGTCAAGATCGATGGCCAGCCAACCAAGGGCCTGTCGCTGATGGAGGCGGTGGACAAGATGCGCGGCAAAGCCGGCAGCAAGATCAACCTGACCCTGGTGCGCGAGGGCGGCCGACCGTTCGATGTCGAGCTGACTCGCGCAGTGATCAAAGTTCGCAGCGTGAAGAGCCAGATGCTGGAGAATGGCTACGGCCTGATCCGTATCTCCCAGTTCCAAGTCAACACCGGCGAGGAAGTCGGTAAGGCCCTGGCCAAGCTGCGCAAGGACAACGGCAAAAAGATGCGCGGTCTGATTCTGGATCTGCGCAACAACCCAGGCGGCGTGCTACAGGCCGCGGTCGAAGTTTCCGATCACTTCCTCAAGAAGGGTCTGATCGTCTACACCGAGGGCCGCATCGCCAACTCCGAGCTGCGCTTCAACGCCGACCCGGCCGACGCCAGCGAGGGCGTGCCACTGGTGGTATTGATCAATGGTGGCAGCGCCTCGGCCTCGGAGATCGTCGCCGGCGCCCTGCAGGACCATAAGCGCGGCGTGCTGATGGGCACGGACAGCTTCGGCAAAGGCTCGGTGCAGACCGTGCTGCCATTGAACAACGACCGTGCCCTCAAGCTCACCACCGCCCTGTACTTCACTCCCAACGGCCGCTCCATTCAGGCTCAAGGCATCGTGCCGGATATCGAGGTAGCCCGCGCCAAGCTGACCCGCGAGGAAGGCGGCGAACTGATCAAGGAGGCCGATCTGGCTGGCCACCTGGGTAACGGCAACGGTGGTGAGGACAAGCCCAGTGGCAAGAAGGTCAAGAGCGCCCCACGCCCACAAGACGACGACTATCAGCTGAGCCAGGCGCTCAATCTGCTGAAAGGCCTGAGTGTCACCCGCGGCGACTGATCGCCCGCCGACGATCTCTTGATCGTCGGTCATGCCGCGTTGCAACGCACTAACTAGCAGCCGGAGACTGGTCAACCAGTCTCCGGCTGCTCATTTACCGCATGTAAACTGCGCGCCCTGGTCTGAGTTATTCGCTACTGCTCACCCTTTTTGGCCAGCCTGCTGCTGTTGCTCCAGCTGGCCGTTGCGCCTCGCATGGCTCTAGCGCAAAGCTCGCAAGCAGCCTCTAGGGCAAACCGTAAAAAAACCGGGCAAGCCCGGTTTTTTTGATGCAGACCCAACTTACTGCACGTAACTCTGGAAGATCTGGTCAACCTTGCCACTCGCACGCAGGTCATCCAGAGCCTTCTGCAAACGCTCGACCACCTCATCAGGGGTATCCGGGTTCAGCGCGAGGAACAGTTCGGCGCTGTCGAAACGCAGCACGGTCTTCAGGCCGGTGACGCCTTCCTGCTTGGCCAGATAGCGGCCAGCGGGGTCGCCAGTGGCCCACAGGTCAATCTTGCCTTCCTGCAATTTATGCGCGTTTTCCTGATCGCGAAGTGAGCTGATCGGCTCCAGCCCCTGCTTGACCAGATGCTCCTCGATGGCGTCGCCCTTGTAGGCGCCAACCCGATAGGACTTGGCCTGCTCCAGGCTGATCAGGTTGATGGTGCTATCGGCACGAGCCAGCATCACCCAGTCATCCGGACCGATGGGGCCGACCCACTTGAACAGCTTCTCGCGCTCCGGCAGCTTGGCCATTACGAAAGCACCGTTGTTCGGCGTCTCCAGGGCCATCTTGTAGACTCGCGCCCAGGGAAAACGCAGGGTCATGGTGTACGAAATACCGGCTGCCTTGAAGGTTTCACGCACCACGTCCACAGCAATACCGGTGAGGTTCTCCTCACGGGCGAAGTTCTTGCCGTTAGTAGCCATGTTGTATGGCGGGAAGTTCTCGGTTTGCAGCACCACCTTGTAGTCGGCAGGCAGTTCGGCTCGCGCCAGGGTGGAAAACAGCAGGCCAATGCCTAGCAACACCATGGTCAGTCGCTTCAACAACATATCCGTTTCCTTGACAGTCGGGAGAGGCGGGAGGGCATGCCCTCCGGTACCCGCTCAAGGCAGCTAACCGGCCTCGGGGCGGCAAAAGGTTAGCACGAACCAGAAGACAGTGGCGGTGTGCCGCCACTGCTCGGTTTCGGGGCCCGAATAGCGCCCCGCGAGGGCTTTATAGATAGTTGTTGGTGATCTCGTCGACGAAACCTTCGCCGCGCAACTCATCCAGGGCCTTCTGCAGACGCTCGACCACCTCGTCTGGCGTCTCCTTGTTCAGCGCCAGGAACAGCTCGGCACTGTTGAAGCGCAGTACCACCTGCAGGCCGCTGGCGCCTTCTTGCTTGGCCAGGTAGCGGCCGACTGGATCGGTGGTGGCCCACAGGTCGATCTTGCCACTCATCAACTTGGCCACGTTCTCCTGGTCACGCAGGGAGTTCAGCGGCTTTAGCCCCTTGCTCTCCAGATGCTGGCTCACTGCATCGTTCTTGTAGGCGCCGATGTTGTATTTGCGCGCCTCTTCCAGGCTGTTGACCTTGATGGTGCTACCCGGTGCGGCGAGCAGCACCCATTCGCTCTTGGCCAGCGGACCAACCCACTTGAACAGCGGCTTGCGCTCTTCGGTGAAGGTAGTGGAGAACAGCCCATAGTTGGCCTTGTCCAGCGTCAGACGGTAGATGCGGTCCCAGGGAAAGCGCAGGCTCAGGTTATAGCCAATGCCTGCACGCTTGAACATTTCGCGCACGATGTCGGCGCTGATGCCGTCGATGCTGTCGTCGCGAGCGAAGTTCTTGTCATCGATGGCCATGTTGAACGGCGGGAAGTTCTCCGTCAGCAGGATCATCTTGTAGTCTTCGGAGACTTCGGCTCGCGCGCTGCCGGCCAAGACCAGCAGGCCGAAAAACAGCGCCTTGTGCAGATACTTCAACATTGCAGTACAGCTCCAGAATTGTGGTTGTTTGGGCGACTTCTCTGCAAATGGCCGCCCCTCGAGCCTTGCGCTCGGGGCGGTCTCCGACCGGCACGCAGACCGGCGCAGTGGGAAGCGGGCATAGTGCCACGCCATCGGCCAACTACGTTGAACTGCGTCACGCCGGCCAGCGCGGACAGGTCGCTCGCCGTGCAGATCACGCAAGAAGCGAACCATATCCAGCGGTTTGGCGCCTACTCGAGTGTAGGCGACGTTTCTCAGTACTTCTGCGCGATGGCCTGTAATTGGCCTTCACTGCGCAGCTGCTCCAAGGCGGTGCGTAGCTTGTCCACGGTGGCATCGGATGTCTGCTTGTTAAGCGCCAGGTATAGATCGCCACGACCGAAGGTCAACACCACACGGAAGTCCTTGTAGCCCTGCTGGCGGGCCAGATACTGGCCCGCGATCGACGAGGTCACCCATAGATCTATCTGACCCTCGGCCAGACGTACTGGGTTTTCCTTGTCGTATAACGACTGCTGCACATCGAGACCGGACTCGACCACCTTGTCGGTCGGCGCATCTCCTTTGTAACCACCCAGTCGGTACGGCTTGGCCTGATCCAGACTGTTCAGCTGGATCGGCGAATCGGCACGGGCGAGCAGCACCCAATCCTCGCTGGCGATGGGGCCGATCCATTTGAACAGGCCCTCACGCTCGACCGTGCGGGCAACCGAGAACAGGCCGTAGCCAGCCTCGCTCAGAGCCTGGGTGTAGACCCGTTCCCAAGGGAAACGCAGGATCTGCTGGCACTCGATGCCGGCACGCTGGCAGATCAGGCGAGTGGTTTCGGCATTGATGCCACTGATGCCGTCGTCACGCGCGAAGTTGCCGCCGCTGACAGCCATGTTGAAGGGTGGAAGGTTTTCGGTGAGCAGCACCAGTGATTCGGCGCGCGCCTGAGTGGTGCCGACCAACAGCAGGAACAGGGCCAGCAGCCTGGGGAGCAGCATAGAGACTCCTTGTCGAACAAAGGGGGTTCGCCGGCGGCGAACTAACCCCGATATTCTAGCCGGCCAGCGCAGCGGCAGTTAGCATCTCGCGCACACCTGGCTCAGCGCACCACGATACCGCGACTGGCCAGATAGGCCTTGGCTTCCGGCACGCTGTACTCGCCGAAGTGAAAGATGCTGGCAGCCAGCACGGCATCGGCCTTGCCTTCGAGGATGCCGGCGGCCAGGTGCTCGAGGTTGCCGACGCCGCCGGAGGCGATCACCGGGATGCTCAGGCTCTCGCTGATGGCGCGGGTCACGCCGAGGTCGTAGCCGCTCTTCACGCCGTCCTGATCCATGCTGGTCAGCAGAATCTCGCCGGCGCCGAGGTCCTCCATCTTCTTGGCCCAGGCCACGGCATCCAGGCCGGTCGGCTTGCGCCCGCCATGGGTGAAGATTTCCCAGCGACCCGGTGCAACCTTCTTGGCGTCGATGGCGACGACAATGCACTGCGAGCCGAAACGCGCGGCGGCTTCGCCGACGAATTCCGGGTTGAACACCGCAGCGGTGTTGATCGATACCTTGTCGGCACCGGCATTGAGCAGGTTGCGGATGTCCTGCACGGTACGCACGCCGCCACCGACGGTGAGCGGGATGAACACCTGGCTGGCCATGCGCTCCACCGTGTGCAGGGTGGTGTCGCGCCCGTCGACGCTGGCGGTGATGTCGAGGAAGGTAATCTCGTCGGCGCCCTGCTCGTCGTAGCGGCGGGCGATCTCCACCGGGTCGCCGGCGTCGCGGATGTTCTCGAACTTGACGCCCTTGACCACGCGGCCGTTGTCCACGTCGAGGCAAGGAATGATGCGTTTCGCCAGCGCCATGTCAGCAGCCCTCAGCCTTTATAGGAGTCGCAGAAGGCCTGGGCCTCGGCGACGTCCAGGGTGCCTTCGTAGATCGCGCGACCGGTGATGGCGCCCATGATGCCCGGCGAACGAGCCAGCAGCAGCTTCTCGATATCGCCGAGGTTGTGGATGCCGCCGGAGGCGATCACCGGGATCTTGCTGGCGGCGGCCAGGGCTGCGGTGGCCTCGACGTTGCAGCCCTGCATCATGCCGTCTTTGGCGATGTCGGTATAAACGATGGCGGACACACCGTCGGCCTCGAAGCGCTTGGCCAGGTCGGTGGCCTGCACGCTGGACACTTCGGCCCAGCCGTCGGTGGCGACGAAGCCGTCTTTGGCGTCCAGGCCGACAATGACCTTGCCCGGGAAGGCCTTGCACGCCTCGGTGACGAACTCCGGTTCTTTAACCGCCTTGGTACCGATGATCACGTAGCTGACGCCGGCGCGCACATAGTGCTCGATGGTTTCCAGGGTACGGATGCCGCCACCGATCTGGATCGGCAGGCTCGGGTAGCGCTTGGCGATGGCGGTAACCACCTCACCGTTGACCGGCTGGCCTTCGAAGGCGCCGTTGAGGTCGACCAGGTGCAGGCGACGGCAGCCGCCCTCGACCCACTTGGCAGCCATGCTCACCGGGTCATCGGAGAACACGGTGGAGTCTTCCATGCGGCCCTGGCGCAGACGTACGCAGGCGCCGTCCTTGAGATCGATAGCGGGGATAATCAGCATCGCGTGAACCTGCTCAAATCGTGAATTCGTAGATGGGTCAGCTCTTCTCGAGCGCCCACAAATCGCTTTCCAGGCTGGCGAAACGCTCGGCCAGCAGGGCCTGCGTATCGGCAATCGCCTTGTTGTAGTAGTGCGGGGCGATCTCGCGGCCGATCAGGTCGAGCACTTCCTGCACCTCGAACGAGCCCAGCTCGAGCTCGAAACGGTCTTCCAGGAAGTTCTTCAGCACCTGCAACGCGGCCTGTTGCTGACCGCCCTCAAGCTCCAGCAGCGCGACCTTCTTGCCCCGGCTCATTTACCGGCGACCATCCCAGCCGACGAAGTTCTGCAGCAACTGCAGGCCATGGGTATGGCTCTTCTCCGGGTGGAACTGCACGGCGAAACGCGAGCCATCGGCCAGCGCCGCAGCGAAATCCTTGCCGTAGTGACCGCCACCAACCACCTGCGCCGGGTTGCCGGCCTCGATGTAGTAGCTGTGCACGAAGTAGAAACGACCGTTGTCCGGAATCTCGTGCCAGAGCGGGTGATCGACCACTTGGGCGACTTCGTTCCAGCCCATGTGCGGCACCTTCAGGTGCTCGCCGTCTTCATGCAGATCCTTGCCGAAGAAGCGCACCTGGCCGGGGAACAGGCCGATGCAGTCGACGCCGCCGTTCTCCTCGCTGCGCTCCAGCAGGGCCTGCATACCGACGCAGATACCGAGGAACGGGCGATCGACACTGACTTCGCGTACCAGCTCATCGAAGCCCAGGCGCTTGATCTCGGCCATGCAGTCGCGGATCGCGCCGACGCCGGGGAACACCACGCGGTCGGCCTCGCGGATCACATTGGCGTCGCTGGTGACGATGACTCGCCCGGCGCCAACGTGCTCCAGAGCCTTGGCCACCGAGTGCAGGTTGCCCATGCCATAGTCGATTACTGCAACTGTCTGCATTTACAGGCAGCCCTTGGTCGACGGCATCTGCCCGGCCATGCGCGGATCCAGCTCGACGGCCATGCGCAGGGCGCGGCCGAAGGCCTTGAATACGGTCTCGATCTGGTGGTGGGTGTTGCTGCCACGCAGGTTGTCGATATGCAGAGACACCAAGGCATGATTGACGAAGCCCTGGAAGAACTCCTGGAACAGGTCCACGTCGAAGCCGCCAACCACCGCGCGGGTGAACGGCACGTGCATCTGCAGGCCGGGACGGCCGGAGAAGTCGATCACCACGCGCGACAGCGCCTCGTCCAGCGGGACATAGGAGTGGCCGTAGCGGGTCATGCCCTTCTTGTCGCCGACGGCCTTAGCGAAGGCCTGGCCGAGGGTGATGCCGACGTCTTCCACGGTGTGGTGGTCGTCGATATGCAGGTCGCCCTTGCAATGGATGTCCAGGTCGATCAGGCCATGACGGGCGATCTGGTCGAGCATGTGCTCGAGGAACGGCACGCCAATATCGAACTTGGCCTTGCCAGTACCATCCAGGTTGATCGAGACCTTGATCTGGGTCTCCAGGGTGTTGCGCTCGACGGACGCCGTACGTTCGGCCATCTCTCCAGCTCCAAGGCTGCTCACGGGAAAAGGCCGCCATTATAGGCGGGCCGTGGCTTTCACGGCTACCGGCGGTGGTCGGAGCCGTGGCTATCGGTGTAATCGACTCGGCCTTACACTGCGCAGCCTGCTCTTGCGAGGAATCACCATGCCCGTTCTGGTCGAAATCGTCAGCCGCCCGTCCACCCAGGACCACACCGACCTGGGCAAGGTCTACGCCGACGCGCCGGATTGGCTGCTTGAGCCCTACGCCAGCGTCGACGCCTTGCTTGCCGATGGCATAGGCCACGGCAAGCTGATCGCCGGGCGCTTCAACGACCGCCTGCTCGGCGCCGCCCTGCTGGTGCGCGGCGAAGACTGCTGGCACCTGTCGCACCTGTGCGTGCGCAAGGTCACCCGCAAGCGCGGCGTGGCCCGGCGCATCCTCGACGAAGCCAAGCGCCTGGCGTCCGAGGCCGGCAAGCCGCTGCGCCTGGCAGCGCCGAAGGATCATCTGGAAAGCCAGGCCCTGGCTGCACGCACCGGCCTGCCGCTGGATAGCCTTTAGGACGTCTGCGCCAGCTGCGGCCTGGCCGCCAACCAGACCAGCCACAGCAGGCTGGCCAGACACAGCCCCACCAGCCCGAGCCCCACGACCAGTTGCTGCGGCGCCAGCCACAGCGCCCAGGCCAGCGCCGCACTCGCCATCACCACTTGGCGCCCCGCCTCCACCTTCCACAAGGCGCGCTTGCCCTCGAACAGCAGACCGAGGCCGACGCAGCCGGCCAGCACCAGCGGCACAAGCAGCAGCGCCTGCCACAGCTCGGCGCGCTTGACCGCCGCCAGGTAGCACAGAGCCATGGCGTTGATCGCCACGAACTGGACGAAGGCATACCACTTCAGACCAGCCGGATAGATGCAGTCGAACTTGTCCGCGCCCATCTTCGGCCAGGGCCGCTCGGCCACATCCGCCGGGCGCCAGCCGGTGGGCATCCACCACAGGCGCAGCTTGTCCCACCAGGAGCGGGTCGCCACGGCGTCGGCCCAGAGCAGGCGCCACCAGGAGAACTGTAGGCGGATCGGGTCGAAGGTGCGCACCGGGGTGGTCACGCCGTAGCGCACCGGCTCGTCCTCGTCGGCATAGGTGCCGAACAGGCGATCCCAGATCAGGAATACGCCACCGTGGTTCCGGTCTATGTAGCGATCGTTCTGGCCATGGTGCACGCGGTGATTGGTCGGCGTGACCATAAACCACTCGAGAATTCCCAGCCGCCCGACATGCTGGCTGTGAATCCAGAACTGGTAGACCAGCTGCGCGCCGAGCAACACCAGGAACAGCGGCAACGGCAGGCCGAGCAGCGCCAGCGGCAGGTAGAAGGGCCAGTCGAAGGCGGTCTGGAAGGCGCCCTTGCTCAGCGCGGTGGAGAGGTTGAAGTCCTCGCTGGAATGGTGCGGCTGATGCGCACCCCACAGCAGGTTGTAGCGATGCAGGCTGCGGTGCGCCCAGTAGAAGCAGAAGTCCACCGCGATGAAGCCGAGCAGCCAGGTCCAAGGCGAGCTCGGGTCGAGCGTCCACAACCGCGCATGCTCGTACAGCCAGGCGTAGGGGATCACCAGCAGCAGGCGCAGCGGGCCCTCCAGCAGCACGCGCAGCACTGCAGTGTTGATGCTGGTGGTGGCGTCGGCCAGGCGATAAGTGTGGCGACCGCTCCAGCGCTCATAGGCAAGCTCCAGCAGCATCAGCAGGATGTACAGCGGCACGGCCATCACGACGATATTCATCAAGACCTATCCTTGTAGTTATGTGAGCAGCCTACCTCTCTGCCGCCCAGATGGATGGGCCGCCGCTGCCAAATCGGCTTTCTCCGCGCGCCACGGGCGGGCGTCTCCGGTATCAGGGGAACCGCTCGTCGACCTGACCATCCAAAGCCCTGCCGAACGCGGCCGGCCCGACGCCAACCTGGCGCTCGCCGCAAGCCCGGCGGCGGTATACTCCCGCCCCTACATGAAGAACCCTCACAAGGACTGGTCCATGAAAGCCTTTGGCAAAATCCTGGGTCTGGTATTTCTCGGACTGCTGCTGATCCTCGTCGGCCTCGGCTTCGCCCTGACCCATCTATTCGATCCCAACGACTACAAGGACGAGATCCAGCAACTGGCCCGCGACAAGGCCAATCTCGAGCTGAAACTCAACGGCGATATCGGCTGGAGCCTGTTCCCCTGGCTCGGCCTGGAGCTGACCGACGCCACCCTGGCTAGTGCCGACACCCCGGAAAAACCCTTCGCCAATCTGCGCCTGCTCGGCCTGTCGGTACGCGTACTGCCGCTGCTGTACAAGGAAGTGCAGATGAGCGACATCCGCGTCGACGGTCTCGATCTGACCCTGCAGCGCGACGAGAAGGGCCGCAGCAACTGGGAAGGCGTCGGCCAGCCCGCCAAACCCGCATCGAGCGAACCTGCGCCGACCGCACCGGCCGAGCCGAACGCAACCACCGCGCAGACCACCGAAGAGAGTGGCAAGCCGGTCAAGCTGGATATCGACAGCCTGACGATCAGCAATTCGCGCGTCGACTATCAGGACGGTCAGAGCGGCAAGCAATTCAGCGCCGAGGGCATCGAGCTGTCCACCGGCGCCATCCGCGAGGGCGCGGACATCCCGGTCAAGCTGCTGGCATTCCTCGGCACCAACCAGCCGGTGCTGCGCGCCAAGACCGAACTTCAAGGTCTGCTGCGCTTCGATCGCGACCTCAAGCGCTACCAGCTACAGGACATCAAGCTGGCCGGTGAGGCCTCTGGCGAGCCGCTCAACGGCAAGACCCTGACCTTCGCCAGTCAGGGCCAGTTGCTGGTCGACCAATCCGCGCAGGTGGCCGAGTGGACCGGAATCAAACTATCCGCCAACCAGCTGCGGGTCCTTGGCGAGCTGAAGCTACGTGACCTGGAGAAAAACCCGCAACTGGAAGGCAATCTCTCGCTGGCCCAGTTCAATCTCCGCGAATTCTTGGAAGGCCTCGGCGTGGCCCTGCCAGCCATGCGCGATACCAGCACCCTGTCCCGTGTCGAAATGTCCAGCCGACTGGCTGGCACCACTAATAGCCTGAGTTTCAACGACCTGAGTCTGAAACTGGACGACAGCGCCTTCACCGGCAGCCTGGCGGTCAGCGACTTCGCCAAGCAGGCAATACGCCTGCAGCTCAAGGGCGACAAGCTTGATGTCGACCGCTACCTGCCTCCGGAGAGCAAGGAGGCCTCGGCCGGCAAGGCACGCCAGAACGAGGTCAAGGAGGCAGTCGCCGCTGCCGGCAGCAGCGGCAGTACCCCTCTGCCAAACGCACCGACCCTACAGGCCTGGAGCAGCGAGCCGGTGCTACCGCTGGAAAGCCTGCGCAAGCTCGATGTGCAAGCGAACATCAGTCTCGGTCAGTTGATCCTGAGCAAACTGCCGATCGAGAGCGCTGCCCTCAAGGCCTCTGCCAAGGGCGGCCTGCTCGACCTGCAGGAACTGCGTGGCGACCTATACGGCGGCGAATTCGCCGCACGCTCGCAACTCGACACACGCCCGGCCGTACCGCTGCTGACCGCCAGCAAACAGCTCAAGCGCATCCCGGTGGAGAAGCTGCTCGAGGCACGCGGCGAGAAGCCCCCAGTGCGTGGCCAGCTGGATCTGAGCGCCGATCTGCGCACCCAGGGCAACAGCCAGAAGGCCTGGATCGACGCCCTCAACGGCACCGCCAGCTTCAGCCTGAGCGATGGCGTGCTGGTCGACGCCAACCTCGAACAGCAGTTGTGCCAGGGCATTGCCACCCTCAACCGCAAATCGCTCTCCGGAGAGCCGCGCAGTATGGACACACCCTTCGAGGAGCTGCAGGGCAACCTGAAGTTCACCAATGGGGTGGCCAGCAACCCGGACCTCAAGGCACGCATCCCCGGTCTGACAGTCAACGGTGACGGCGACCTCGATCTGCGAGTGCTGGGCATGGACTATCGCGTCGGTATCGTTATCGAGGGCGACAAAGGCGCCATGCCGGACCCGGCCTGCCAGGTCAACGAGCGCTATGTCGGCCTGGAGTGGCCGCTGCGCTGCCGCGGTCCGCTGGAGATGGGCGCCAAGGCCTGTCGCCTCGACAAGGACGGCCTAGGCAAGATCGCCACCAAGCTGGCCGGCGACAAGCTCAGCGAGAAGCTGGAAGAGAAGCTCGGCGACAAGGTGACCCCGGAACTCAAGGACGCGCTGAAGGGCCTGTTCAACCGATGAGCCCCGAACAGTTCAATGGTGCAGTGCTGGCCTGGTACGACCTGCACGGCCGCAAGGATCTGCCCTGGCAACAGGGCATCACCCCGTATCGGGTATGGGTCTCCGAGATCATGCTGCAGCAGACCCAGGTCAGCACCGTGCTCGGCTACTTCGATCGATTCATGGAAGCTCTGCCGACCGTACAGGCGCTGGCCGAGGCGCCGGAAGACGAGGTGCTGCACCTGTGGACCGGCCTTGGCTACTACACCCGCGCACGCAACCTGCACAAGGCGGCGAAGACGGTGGTGGAGCAACATGGCGGCGAGTTTCCGCGCTCGGTCGAGCAGCTCGCCGAGCTACCCGGCATCGGCCGCTCCACCGCCGGCGCCATCGCCAGCCTGAGCATGGGTCTGCGGGCACCGATCCTCGACGGCAACGTCAAGCGCGTGCTGGCCCGCTACAAGGCCCAGCACGGCCACCCGGGCGAGCCCAAGATTGCTGATCAGCTCTGGCAACTGGCGGAGCAACTGACCCCGCACCAGCGGGTCAACAACTACACCCAGGCGATGATGGACCTGGGCGCCACCCTCTGTACCCGCAGCAAGCCGAGTTGCTTGCTGTGCCCGGTGCGCGACGGCTGCCGCGCGCACTTGCTGGGTCGCGAGACCGACTTCCCCGAATCCAAGCCACGCAAGGCACTGCCGCAGAAGCGCACACTGATGCCACTGCTGGCTAACCACGAGGGCGCCATCCTGCTCTACCGCCGCCCGTCCGCAGGACTATGGGGCGGCCTGTGGAGCCTGCCGGAGCTGGATGACCTCGATGGTCTCGAGCCGCTGGTCAGCCAACACGCCCTGCGAGTCGGCGAGCGCCATGAGCTGGGCGGACTCACACACACCTTCAGCCATTTCCAGTTGGCCATCGAGCCCTGGCTGATTCGCGTGGACCAGGCTGGCCACGTCATGGCCGAGGGCGACTGGCTCTGGTATAACCTCGCCAGCCCGCCACGCCTGGGCTTGGCCGCCCCGGTGAAGAAGCTCCTCAAGCGAGCAGCGGAAGCACTGAATGCAGGAGAACAGCCATGAGCCGCACCATCCACTGCCGCAAGTACAACGAAGACCTGCCTGGCCTCGACCGCCCACCCTACCCCGGAGCCAAGGGCCAGGACATCTACGACAACGTGTCGAAGAAGGCCTGGGACGAATGGCAGGCACATCAGACCATGCTGATCAACGAGCGCCGACTGAACATGATGAATGCCGAGGACCGCAAGTTCCTCCAGGCCGAGATGGACAAATTCCTCTCCGGCGAGGACTACGCCAAAGCCGACGGCTACGTGCCACCAAGCGCATGATGCGGATGCGGGCCGAAAACGGCCCGCGCCACCCCGAATACTCGTAACAGCCCGTCTGTACTGAAATTTTTTCATTCCCTCGCTTGACACTACCCGTTCAAATCCGTTTAATTGCGCCCCGTTGCCCAGATAGCTCAGTTGGTAGAGCAGGGGATTGAAAATCCCCGTGTCGGCGGTTCGACTCCGTCTCTGGGCACCAAAATATAGAAACCCCTGATTCCGCAAGGTCTCAGGGGTTTTTGCTATCTACGGCGCAGGAATCGCGCCCACGCTTCGGCGAGTGGAGCCCTGATGGAATTCATCCAGCTTGTCATCGACTTCATCCTGCATATCGACCGCCATCTGGCGGAGCTGACCGCCGCCTATGGGCCGTGGATCTACGGCATCCTGTTCCTGATCATCTTCTGCGAGACCGGCCTGGTGGTGACGCCCTTCCTGCCCGGCGACTCGCTACTGTTCGTCGCTGGCGCCATCGCCACCCAGGACACGATGAACGTACACCTGATGGTCGTGCTGCTGATCATTGCCGCCATCCTCGGCGACGCGGTCAATTACAGCATCGGCCGCTTCTTCGGCGCCAAACTGTTCGCCAACCCGGACTCGAAGATCTTCCGTCGCCGCTACCTGGAAGTCACCGAGGCCTTCTACGACAAGCACGGCGGCAAGACCATCATCCTCGCTCGCTTCGTACCCATCGTGCGCACCTTCGCCCCCTTCGTCGCCGGCATGGGCCACATGCCCTACCGCCGCTTCGCCGCTTACAACGTGATCGGCGCGGTCGTCTGGGTCACCTTGTTCAGCTACGCCGGCTACTTCTTCGGCAACTTGCCGGTGGTGCAGAGCAATCTTCACTACCTGATCGTGGCAATCATCTTCGTTTCGATCCTGCCGGGCGTAATCGAGGTCATCCGCCATCGCCGAAGGGCATCGCAAGGCGCCTGACCTTCGGACTTCACCCGAAACGGTGAGTCCAGTAAACTCCGATCCGGCCGACAAATGATCCGGCCACCCTGACTGAAGCCCGATCCGCGCATCGGGCTTTTTTGTTTGGGCGCGACACACAACTGTCATGATGCGACAACTCGCCGCGGCCGCGGCAAGCGGCGCCGGAACCCTGCTTGGCGCTCCGCCGACGCTATGCTAGGTTCAGCCGCACGCTAGGAAGGCGGCCAGTAGCCGGAGCGCATCCGCATAACAAGAGGACACCCCATGGCCGAGGCAACGCCCGCGCTGGAAATCCGCAACCTGCACAAACGCTACGGCGAACTCGAAGTGCTCAAGGGCATCTCGCTGACCGCGCGCGACGGCGACGTGATCTCCATCCTCGGCTCCTCCGGTTCCGGCAAGTCGACCTTCCTGCGCTGCATCAACCTGCTGGAAAACCCGCACGAAGGGCAGATATTCGTCGCCGGTGAAGAGCTCAAGCTGAAGGCCGCGAAGAACGGCGACCTGATCGCGACCGACAACAAGCAGATCAATCGCCTGCGCAGCGAGATCGGCTTCGTGTTCCAGAATTTCAATCTGTGGCCGCACATGACCATCCTCGACAACATCATAGAGGCGCCCCGTCGTGTGCTGGGCCAGAGTCGTGCCGAAGCCACCGAGGTGGCCGAGGCGCTGCTGGCCAAAGTCGGCATCGCCGACAAGCGCCATGCCTATCCGAATCAGCTTTCCGGCGGCCAGCAGCAGCGCGCCGCGATCGCTCGTACTCTGGCCATGCAGCCGAAAGTGATCCTGTTCGACGAGCCAACTTCGGCACTCGACCCGGAAATGGTACAGGAAGTGCTTAACGTGATCCGCGCGCTGGCCGACGAAGGCCGCACCATGCTGCTGGTCACCCATGAGATGAACTTCGCTCGCCAGGTGTCCAGTGAAGTGGTCTTCCTCCACCAGGGTCTGGTGGAGGAACAGGGATCACCCGAGCAGGTGTTCAACAACCCGCAGTCGGCTCGCTGTAAACAATTCATGTCCAGCAATCACTAGGAGCAACACGCATGCAGAACTATAAGAAGATCCTGCTGGCCGCCGTCGCCACTCTGGCTTTCGGTACCCAGGCCATGGCCGCTGACAAACTGAAGATCGGTACCGAAGGCGCCTACCCACCCTTCAACCTGATCGACGCCAGTGGCAAGGTCGGTGGCTTCGACGTCGAAATCGCCCAGGCCCTGTGCGCCAAGATGGGCGCCGAGTGCGAAGTGGTCACTTCTGACTGGGACGGCATCATCCCGGCCCTGAACGCCAAGAAGTTCGACTTCCTGGCGGCCTCCATGTCGATCACCGAAGAGCGCCAGGCTGCCGTCGACTTCACCGACGCGTATTACACCAACAAGCTGCAGTTCATCGCGCCGAAGAGCTCCGACTTCAAGGCCGACAAAGCCAGCCTGAAAGGCAAGGTGATCGGCGCCCAGCGCGCCACCATCGCCGGCACCTGGCTGGAGGACAACATGTCCGACACCGTCGAGATCAAGCTGTACGACACCCAGGAAAATGCCTACCTCGACCTGTCCTCGGGCCGCCTCGACGGCGTGCTGGCCGACAAGTTCGTCAACTGGGAATGGCTGAAGAGCGACGCCGGCAAGGACTTCGAGTTTAAGGGCGAGCCTGTGTTCGACAACGACAAGATCGCCATCGCCGTGCGCAAGGGTGACCCGCTGCGCGAGAAGCTGAACACCGCGCTGAAGGCCATCGTCGAAGACGGTACCTACAAGCAGATCAACGACAAGTACTTCCCGTTCAGCATCTACTGATGCGTCCGACCGCCGCCGCCCTCACCGGCGGCGGCCGTCCTCTGCAGTAGCCTCCCATGATCTTCGACCTGCACGGCTTCGGCCCCGCCCTTGTCGCCGGCACGCTGGTGACCATCCAGCTGGCCCTGTCCGCCCTCGCCCTCGGCCTGGTGCTGGGACTGCTCGGCGCACTGGCCAAGACTTCGTCGCACAAGCCGCTGCAATGGCTTGGCGGCACCTATTCGACCATCGTTCGCGGCATTCCCGAGCTGCTCTGGGTACTGCTGATCTACTTTGGCACTGTCCAGGGCCTGGCTGCCCTCGGTGAGCTCCTCGGTGTCGGCAGCCTGGAACTGAACCCGTTCGCCGCCGGCACCATCGCCCTCGGCCTGTGCTTCGGCGCCTACGCCACCGAGGTGTTCCGCGGCGCCATCCTGGCGATTCCCAAGGGCCACCGTGAGGCCGGGATGGCCCTGGGCCTGTCCAAGGGACGCGTCCTCTGGAAGCTGATCCTTCCACAGATGTGGCGCATCGCCCTGCCCGGCCTAGGCAACCTGTTCATGATCCTGATGAAGGACACCGCGCTGGTCTCGGTGATCGGTCTCGAGGAGATCATGCGTCGCTCGCAGATCGCCGTGACCGCCAGCAAGGAGCCCTTCACCTTCTATGTGGTCGCTGCGTTCATCTACCTGAGCCTGACCATCATTGCCATGATCGGCATGCACTTCCTCGAGAAGCGCGCCAGTCGCGGCTTCGTCCGGAGCACCTGATGAACTGGGAAGTGATCTACAAGTACCTGCCCAGGCTGCTCGAAGGCGCTTGGCTGACCGTCGAACTGGTCGCCATCGCCGTATTGGCCGGCCTGATCCTCGCCCTGCCCATGGGCATCGCGCGCGCCTCGCGCCACTGGTACGTGCGCGCCCTGCCCTATGGCTACATTTTCTTTTTCCGCGGCACGCCGCTGCTGGTACAGCTATTTCTGGTCTACTACGGCCTGGCTCAGTTCGACGCGGTGCGCCAGGGGCCGCTCTGGCCCTACCTGCGCGACCCGTACTGGTGCACCGTCATCACCATGACGATGCACACCGCTGCCTACATTGCCGAGATTCTGCGTGGTGCCATTCAGGCCGTGCCGCCAGGCGAGATCGAAGCAGCCCGGGCGCTGGGCATGTCGCGCGCCCAGTCGATGCTCTACATCATCCTTCCGCGCGCCGCGCGCATCGGCCTGCCGGCCTACAGCAACGAAGTGATCCTGATGCTCAAGGCCAGCGCCCTGGCCAGCACCGTGACCCTGCTGGAGCTGACCGGTATGTCGCGCACGATCATCGCCCGCACCTACCTGCCGGTGGAGATATTCTTCGCTGCCGGGATTTTCTACCTGGTCATCGCCTACGTGATGGTGCGCGCCTTCAAACTGCTGGAGCGCAAACTGCGCGTCGACGCCTGCCAGGGTCGCTGACTCACCTCTTTCCCTCTCCCGCAGCGGGAGGGGGATAGAATGTGCCGTATCTCTCCCAGCCTTCACAGCCATGATCCTCACCGGCCCCGCCCTGCGCGAACGCTTCCAGGCCTTGGACGACTTTCTCGTCACCCATCAGGAGCTGTGGCGCCCCAAGCCATTTTCCAACCCGGTCCTGCCCTGGGAAACGAAGCATCCCGAGCTGGGCGCCTGGTTGCGCGGACGCAGCCTGGAACAGGCCGAGGCGGAACACAATCACCCGGAACACCTGCAAGCGCCCTATCCCTTTCGAGAGCTGGCCGCCAGCGCAGCCACGCTGGCGGCCGTCGGCGAGCTGCCTGCTCACGAGCTGGGTGCACGACACGCACGACTGGACGTCGACGTGCCAGGCCGCAAGTGGCAGCAGATCGAAGCCTTCGCCAGCCGCCTGCATTTCCAGAAAGTACCGAACCATTGGCTGGACTGGTGCGCTGGCAAAGGCCACCTGGGCCGCTTGCTGGCACAAGGCGGGCAACAACTGACTTGCCTGGAGTACGACGAGCAATTGGTCGCCGCAGGCCAGCGATTGAGCGAGCGTCTCCATATGGGCGTGCAGCATATGCTGCAGGACGTTCTGGACGATGATGCCGCCACCCACCTGAGTGCAGGACACAGCCCCGTGGCCCTTCACGCCTGTGGCGACCTGCACGTGCGATTGATGCAGTTAGCGAGTGCAGCTGGCTGCACCCAACTGGCCATCGCACCCTGCTGCTACAACCGCACCGGACACAGCCACTACCAGCCGTTGTCGATGCCTGCGCAGCATTCGCCGCTGCGGCTGTCCTTGGACGATCTCCGCCTCCCCATGGCGGAGACCGTCACCGCCGGTCAGCGGCAGCGCCGCCAGCGCGACCACTCCATGGCCTGGCGACTGGCCTTCGACCAGTTGCAGCGTCAGCAGCGAAGCCCGGACGAATACCTGCCGACGCCCTCACTGCCGATCAGCTGGCTGAACAAAGACTTCTCCGATTACTGCCGCGACCTGGCCGAACTGAAGGGCATCAAACTCCACGGCGACATCGACTGGCATACTCTGGAAGCGGCTGGCTGGCGACGCCTGGCCGAAGTTCGCAACCTAGAACTGGTCCGAGGTCTATTCCGCCGGCCACTGGAAATGTGGCTGCTGCTGGATCGGGCCCTGTATCTGGAGGAACAGGGTTATCGGGTTCGCCTGGGCACCTTCTGCCCGCGCAGCCTGACTCCGCGCAACCTGCTTCTACTGGCCGAACGAAGCTGATTCGCTCATCCACAAAAGCTGTGGATAACTCTGTGCGCAGTTTCTGCAGAACTCGCTGCAGAGCAGGCCGTTCGAGGCCCTTCCGAAACTGCCCATTTATTGATCAACACAAAAAAAAACATACAAAACAACGTGTTATAAAAAAAAGCGGACAAGGCGCACAGAAATCGTACAAGACGAATTCGCCATGCTCCGTTTTGTGCATAAAGATAGATCTGCTGATACCCATGCCCCTTCCAGCCACGGTTACAGGCTCCCGCCAGCGGCTGCAAATCCGGGCCTGTTCATCATTAAACTAGGACTCGGTTTACAGAACCAAAGCAATGGCTATAATGGCAGCCCTTCGCCGGTATAGCTCAGCTGGTAGAGCAACTGACTTGTAATCAGTAGGTCCCGGGTTCGACTCCTGGTGCCGGCACCATATGAATGAAAGGCTCGCAGCAATGCGGGCCTTTTTTCATTTCTGGACAGTAGATGTGTTGGGGCATGCCGACCATCTGACGCACAGACGCACAGCTCAGTGCAGGCACCTGTGTTCGTTAAGCGCGGGGACACCTCCGCAGCCTAGGCCCAATGATTGGTCGCTGATCGGGGACACTTCTTCTATTCTGCCAAGTCGTTTTTCGGTCTTGCCAACGAGTGTGCCCATGGCAGTTCTAGTCGCGCTGGAAAAACTCTATGACGAACACTATCCGAACAAGAGGCTCAACTTCGGCAAGTTAGCCCAACTGGGGAGACTGCTGCTGCACCGCGACCTAGGCCATGCGGAGTTGCTGGACAAGCGCCGGCGCCACCCAAGCCTACAGTCGGCTCTGCTGGAGATGGTCAACTCGGAAGAGTTTTGCCCTGATGATTGGCAAGCCTGGCCAAATCAATCCCTGAACGCCAGGCAACAGCAAACAGCTTGCCGAAGGAGCCTTACCAGCGGGTACGCAGCGTCAGCCCGAGACTGCGCGGATCGCCCGTGAGCACGCCGTAGTCGCCAGCGGCAAGCTGGGCATATACGGCGGTGACATAGTCTTCGTCGAACAGGTTGCGGGCCCAGACTTCCGCCTCCCAGCGCCTATCATTGCGACGCAGCCCGAGGCGCAGATTGGTCAGGGCGTACGAAGGCTGATAGCTGCCCTCTCCTCCCTCAAGCGTGCCGTAGTAGCCACTGCGGAAGCTGTAATCCATGGCGCCGAACAGCTCCAGCCCGTACTCCAGCGGGTGTCGATAGTCCGCTCCAGCGGTAACGCTCCACTCGGGTGCGTTGAACAGCCGTTTGCCCTCGAAATCGCATGACCACTTTGCGCTGCTCGGAGAACAGGGAGCATTGGGAAAATCCCTGTAACGCGCATCGCTCCAGGCAATGCCCATGCGCAGGTCGACACGCTCGCTGGCTCGCAACAGGCCGTCCAGTTCTATGCCGCGCAGCCTGACCTGCCCCACGTTGATCAGGTTGTCACGTATCGGCGGTGCGTATTCATTCACCGGAGCGCGGTTGGTCAGCGCCTGGTAATCGTCGACATCGGCCTGGTATAGAGCGATATCGAGTGTGGCCCGCTCGTCCCAGAAGTGGCTTTTGAAACCGACCTCGATCGAGGTGACCTGCTCCGCATCGAATGTCGGCTGAACGCTGGGACCAACGACATCGAGATTGATCCCTCCGGCCTTGTAGCCGCGTGCCCAGCTGACATAGCCGAGCAGATCGGCACGGAGCTGATAGCTGACTGCCAGTTGCCCCGATAGGTTGTTTTCCTCGAGCGCATCGCGGCGGTAGTACTCAGTACCGAGCGCGGTATCACGCAGTAACGCGCCACCGATTTGTGAAACCAGATCGCTCCCCAGTGGCGCGAGCCCCGACACACTGCGCGAAAGCCAGCCTTCCTTGCGATCACGGCTGTAACGCAGCCCGGGGGTGATAGCCAAGCGATCTGTAGCATGCCAGGTGGCCTGGCCAAATAACGCACGACTGTCCGTAAGCTGTTCTCCATCGAAGGTTTGCTGCGCCCCCTCCAGCAACGATGCGGGGATCATCTCAGGCGTAATGCCGAACAGCGCGATCTCCGGCCGGTCACCCAGGAAAAAACCCGCCGCATCCTTGCCAAAGCGCGCGACCACCTCACGATTCAGTTTCTGGCGCAGGTAATAGAGACCCACCACGTAGTCGAGATGCTCGCTGGGCGAATCGGCAAGTCGCAGTTCCTGGCTGAACTGGTGGTTGGGGAGTCTTACGGAGACGTTCTCGGCGATGGACAACGCCGTCCCGTCACCATCCTGATCGGCATCGTATGTCCAGTCCCGGTAGCCGCTGATGCTGGTCAGCGTGGCCCCACCATCCAGCACACGGTTGAGTTCGAGCGTGACGCCGGTCTGCAGCGTCTTGATGGTATTCATTTCGTCCTGCCGCACCTGGCGACCATAGGGATCGATAGGCAACTGCCGGTAGCCGAGGAACGCCGTACGACTGATCGTGGACGCACTGCGGTTGCTGGTGGTGAACACGTTGGAGTGCTCGTCCTGCCAGGCATATTCACCAATCAGCCGCGCACTGAAATCGTCACTCGGCGTCCACAGCAACTGCCCGCGTCCGCCCTGGCGGTTCTGGTCGCGCAGGTCGTTGCCGTCATACACATTGTCAACCAGCCCGTCGCGCTCGACGTCGTAGCCGGTCAGGCGACCCGCCAGCACGCCATCGACCAGCGGGCCGGAAACCGTACCGCGGTACTGGCGCAGGCCATATTCGCCAGCCGAAACCTCGGCGTTCCCCTCCGGCTCGAACGTGGGCGCCCGGCTACTGATATTGATCGCACCAGCGGAGGTGTTCTTGCCGTAGAGAGTCCCTTGAGGCCCTCGCAGCACCTCGACCCTCTCGAGATCGACGAGGTCGGAGAGCGACATGCCTTGACGCCCCAGATAGACGCCGTCGAGAAACACCCCGACGCTGCCGTCGATACCATCGTTGAACGAGCTGGAACCAAGGCCGCGGATGCCGTAGCTGGTGTATCGCTCGTTGGGGGCGGACACCAGCAGGCTCGGGACCCGCTGCTGCATGTCGCCGATACGGAAGATGCCGGCATCGTTCAGCTGCGCACCATCCAGCACGTCGAGTGCGATGGGAACCTGCCTGGCGTTCTCTTCACGATGGCGTGCACTGACCGTCACCTCGTCGAGCACCAGCGCCGCCGGCGCCCTCTCGGCAGGGCTCTGCTCAGCCTGCGCGATCCCAGGACAGGACAGCAGAAGGGCACAGGCGCCGCCTAACCATCCGAAACCATTACCCCAAGCCACGCTCAACCTCCGTCATGAATCGTCCCCCATCGCCAACATGCGCGCCGGAGCGACCCGCTCAACGGTCATAAGCAGCTCGGCGGCATCGGAGGGCTTAAGCAGGACGGCGTCGAACGACAGATCGCTCGGATACTCCGGCGGCCGCATCGGCGGCGCGGAAGAATAAAGCAGCACAGGTAACGACGGCCACCGCTGCCGGGCGACATCCAACAGAGCCCAGCCATCCATGCCTGGCATCGCCTGGTCGGTGACAAGCAGGTCGATATCGCTGTCCTGCAGGACGTCCAGAGCGTCGGCGGCGCTGGACATCGACGTGACATCGAAGCCATAGCCACCAAGCAGATCGCTCAGCCATTCGCGGTTCTGCTCGACATCGTCCACCAGCAGCACATGGCGGCCGAAGCCGCTCACCCGAACCTCGGGGCCTTCGTCGAACGAAACATCGAGGTCCTCCTCACGGGCGAGCGCGAACTGCACCTCGAAGCTGAAGCCTGCCCCAGACAACGACTCGTCCACGGAAAGGCAGCTGCTCATCTGCTGCAGGAGTTCGCTGACGGTAGACAACCCCAGTCCGGTTCCGGAGAAGCGCTCCGCTTCACGCCCGCGCCAGAAGGGTTGCAGCAGATGCTTGCGCTCATCCGCGGGAATGCCGATCCCCGTATCCCGCACGCCGAAGCGCAAGCGCACGGCATCGCCATTGCAGTCGAGGTTCTGAACCTCGAACAGTATCCGGCCGTCACGAGTGAACTTGGCAGCGTTTGCCAGAAGGTTGATCAGTATCTGGCGCAAGCGACGGAAGTCGGCCTGCACCAGCGTCGGCAACGACGGGTCGAGGCGCGACTCGAAGCGATTGTTCTGCTGCGCCGCCAGGAACCCGCCTTCCTCCTCGATCTCGCGCAGGAAGCCCCACAGATAGCCAGGCGCCAGAACTATCTCCAGCTGATGCAGTTCGCTGCGCGAGAACTCCAGCAGCTCATCGATCAGCTCGAGTTGCCGGCTGGCGCTGCGCTCTATTCGGCGCGGATAGTCCTGGGGCAGATCCTTCGGCAGGAGCCGCGCGTAGTTGACGATGCTAACCAGCGGCGAGCGCAGATCATGGCTGATACGTGCCATCAGCAGGCTGCGAGCATGCAGCGAATCGCGCAGCTGTCGCGTTCGCATGGCAACGGTACTCTCCAGCCGCTCATGCTCGGCCCTCTGCTGGCCGTCCAGATCGGCGAGAGCACGGCGCTCCCGCGCGCGAACCCGACTGACCTCCATGATCAGCGTACACGCCAGCAGCAACAGTCCCGGCAGGGTGGAACCCAGGCTCAACTTGTCGTCGGCACTCTGCCAGGGCATGCCCGCCAGCTCCAGCATCCGAAGGAGTCCCTGCAGCATGAGCAGACCACACACCAGATAGACCAGCCAGCTATATCCAAGCCTGTATCGCCATCCGGCCAGTAGAGTGGCGGGTATGAGTAGGTAGGAAAACTTGCGAACCTGGTCGAACAGCTCGCGACCGACCAGATTATCCACCCACATCCAGAAATAGCAGGCGACTATCGTGACCAGGAACAGGCTATAGGCCACGCCCCAGGCGGGAGGTAGCTGCCGCACCTGCAGCAGCACGCGGATATAGGCCAGGAACAGGGTGTACTGCACCATGCTCAGCGACCATATCAGCTCCCATGACCACGGCAGCAGGCCGGGCAGATAGATGAGATAGCCGTTCACCGCGCTGACCAGCATCGCGTAGCAGAGCACGGATGACGCATGAGCGACCAGAAGTCGCGAGCGAAGAATCCAGCCAACGACGAAGCTGAACGGCACCATCAGCAGGGTGATGCCCAGCGTCATGCCATCAACCATGTAGCTGGTCTGGCGATGAGCGAGCAGCCCCTGCTCCGACCAGAGCCGAGGGGCGATGATGATCAACGTTTCGCTAGCCACTCGCACCAGAACCGTCAGCTCCTCCGACGCCGGCAGCTCGAGAGGAAAGATGGCCTGTCGCGATGGGGTGGGCCATTGCGCCAACGGGTATTCGCTGCCGGCCTGCATGATCTGCCAGGCCTGGTTCTGACGCACGTAGACCTGGATATCGGCCAGGCGCGAGTCACCTATCGTCATCCATCGCTTGCAGGTCGTGGCGGCGCCCTGCAGGTGTATGCGCAGCCAGAATGCCGAGTGACTGTAGCGAGGCGGCAGCGCCTGCTGGCTGGCCGGAGTGAAGGCGCTGTCAGGCAAGGCGAGCACCTCGTCGGCTGTCAGCCCAGCCGTCGGGTCCTCGAGCGCGAGGGTGTGGTCCGCCAGCGACAACTCCTGCGTGTCACAGGTGGGCGACGCGGTCACGCAGGTGGCAAGCAGCAACCCGAGCGACAGCAGTAGCCACTGCAGATATTGCCTCACCACGGTCCCCCTGCACGTTCGCACTTCTTCCCGGCCCATTGCCGGAGAGGCTGGCCCCCAGCATCCGGGGAGATCGAGCACGAGCCAATTGACTGAAACCTTCCTGCGCCTCCGGGCATCCACTCAAGGGCGACGCAGAGAAACCCCGTAGCGCGCAGACAGCCAAAGACACGCCCCGACAGAGCGCCGCCCAGGACCATCGAGGGTTTCGGGAGAGACAAATCCAAGCTCGAACCTTTCTACGAAAACAGCCGAGGCGGAAACGGCTCGGAAAACGGATACCGAACGGCGGCCCGATGAAGCCAACGGCCGGCAGCGGAGACGATCATGAAATCGCACCCTGAAAACACCCGAAGCGCAAGCTGGCACCATATTCAGGTGCACGATGATAAGGGTTTGTGCGGTTACCCGCACAAGGCTCACGACAAGCCCACTCGACCCGATGGAGAGCTGGATTTCGACCCGGACTCTCCCGACCTGACCGATCCACAGATAGATCCGCCGACGCCCCCTCGCATCCCGGATACGGACTCCAATCCGCTGGAGCAGCGAAGAGCACCGGGCGATCAATATCCGCCCTACGCGGAGAAATCGCATGAGCAGCACTGAGCGGCAGCCCCATGGACATCGCCTCGGATCGGTCTGCGCCAACCACGACACAATGCCGTTTGAAGGCCGCTCCAGGTGTCACTGCACGAGGCAGCTCAATATCGAGACACGGACATGATGCTCATTCTTGCCCTCCTCGGGGCCGTGTTCTTCTTCATCGTCGGATGGCTCAGCCTGCAAGCCATCGGATCATGACGGACGGGTTTGCGCCCTGAGGCCTGCAGGGCGACGGCCAGACAAGCAGGCAAGCAGGCTCTGCATGGGCGGCGCCAGGGTGTCCCAGTCACGGAAACACAGGCACAGGCGCCTGCGTGCCCACTCCTCGTCCAGGGTCAGTACCTGGTAGCCGTAGCGACGCCGGTAGCGAAGGGCGATACCCTGCGGAACGATACCGAGGCCCACGCCTTGAGCGACCATTTCACACAGGCCTTCGAAGGTTTTCATGCGAATGCGCAACTGCAGCGGTCGGCCAGCCGACCTCGCATGCTCATCGAGATGATCCTGCAGCGCGCTTCCGGGAGACATGCCGACGAATGCTTCGCCGAGTAGATCGGCCAGGCGGGCACAGCCCAGGCGAACGACGGGGTGCCCGGGCGGCGCGATCAGCACCAGATGATCCTTGGCCACGGGCTCCAGCCGCAGCCCCGCAGCCTCGACGGCGTCGGAAACGATGCCGGCTTCGGCGAGGCCTGCGCCGATAGCTCGAACAATCTCGTTACTGGCCCGCTCCTTCAGCTCGACATGCAGTCCGGGCCGCTCGGCCAGCCACGGCGCGAGCCGGGAAGGCAGGAAGCTCGTCAGCGCCGAGGTATTGGCATATAGGTGGAGCGTGCCGCGCTCTCCGGCCGCAAAGGCCGCCAGCTCGCCTCGAAGCAGAGCTTGTTGGCGAAGGATCAGACGAGCATGGTGCGCCAGCGCCTCTCCCGCCTCAGTGGTCGCAATGCCGCGTGGGTGGCGACGCAGCAGCGGGACATCCGCATCGACCTCGATATTGCGCAGCCGCTCGCTGGCGGAGGCGAGTGAAAGGTTCGCGTCGGATGCACCACGCGTGATGCTCCCGGCATCGACTATGCAGAGAAAGAGCCGAAGATCCGCTACATCCAGCCGCACCAGCTACTCCTGGCCTTCGGAAATGCCGAAGGCTAAAGCGAGAAAACCGCATTGTGCACCGGTACAGGTGCCAGCTCCAATGGAGGCATGAATGAATACATCGTGAGCATCCTGCTGATCTTCGTGGCTGCCGGCCTGGTCAAGGGCATCACAGGCATGGGCCTTCCCACCCTGGCCATGGCATTGCTAGGCAGCCTGATGGCACCCGCCAGCGCCGCAGCATTGCTGGTGGTTCCATCCTTCGTCACCAATGTGTGGCAGTTGCTGGCCGGCCCCGGCGCCCTGCAGACGCTGTATCGCCTGTGGCCGATGATGGCAGGGATAGCACTAGGCACACTCGGCAGTGCGGGCTTCATGGCCAAGGTCGATGGGCAGTGGTCAGGGCTCGCGCTAGGTGCATGCCTGGTTGCGTACGCCATCTATGCACTGGCGGCACCTACTTTGCACATACCGAGGAGGGCCGAGACCTGGCTCTCCCCCATCGCGGGTTTGCTGACCGGTGTTCTCACCGGCGCCACTGGCGTATTCGTCATCCCGGCGGTGCCCTACCTGCAGGCACTGAACCTGGGCAAGGATCAACTGGTGCAGGCGCTCGGCCTGTCGTTCACCGTATCGACCGTCGCCCTCGCGTTTGGCCTGGCCGCCCACGGCTCCCTGGATACTGAGCAACTGGGCGTCTCGGCGTTGGCCATCGCTCCCGCTTTGGTGGGAATGATGTTCGGACAGAGGATCCGAGCGAAAATCAGCCCTGCGCTCTTTCGCCGATGCTTCCTGTCACTGCTGTTGCTGCTGGGTCTGGAGCTGATCTCGCGCCCTTTTCTGTGAGTGGCTCTACCCTCGTCAGCCTGGGACCCCGCCTGGGTCGAGCACCATAGGCGCGGCTTCCGATACGCGGCATCATAGGGTTCTGCGGCGCCAGTGCGCCCGTGAAACTCATCAGCACCGCTCCGGATTATCCGGCCGGCATGCGGTGCCGCCCAGCGAGAAGACCGACATGAAAGCCCTGAAATCGACTGACTCCCTCACCCATCCTAGCCGAAAGGAGCTGAGGACATGATCGAAGTCACCGAAGTCTCCATCGCCGAGCTGCGTGCAGCACTCGAATCCGGCCACACCACGGCGGTCGAGTTGGTCCAGGCGTATGCTACCCGGATCAATGCCTACGACGGCCCCGATACAACCACCAGGCTCAATGCCGTGGTGGTGCGCAACACCGAGGCGCTGCGCGAGGCCGAGGCTTCGGATGCCCGCCGCGCCCGCGGCGAGACCCTCGGCCCGCTGGATGGCATTCCCTACACCGCCAAGGACAGCTATCTGGTCAGGGGCCTCACTGCCGCATCCGGCAGCCCTGCCTTCAAGGACCTGGTTGCCCAGCGCGACGCCTTCACCATTGAGCGCTTGCGTGCCGCCGGTGCCATCTGCCTGGGCAAGACCAATATGCCGCCCATGGCCAACGGCGGTATGCAACGCGGTGTCTATGGTCGTGCCGAGAGCCCGTACAACGCTGCCTATCTGACCGCGCCCTTCGCCTCTGGCTCGTCGAATGGTGCCGGCACCGCCACCGCCGCCAGCTACTCGGCCTTCGGCCTGGCCGAGGAAACCTGGTCAAGCGGCCGCGGCCCGGCCTCGAACAACGGTCTGTGCGCCTACACCCCGTCGCGCGGAGTGATCTCGGTACGCGGCAACTGGCCACTGACACCGACCATGGACGTGGTGGTGCCCTACGCGCGGACCATGGCCGACCTGCTGGAGGTGCTCGACGTGGTGGTGGCCGACGACCCCGACAGCCGTGGCGATCTTTGGCGCCTGCAACCCTGGGTACCGATCCCCAGGGCTTCCGAGATACGCCCGGCGTCCTACCTCGACCTCGCCGCGCAGCCCGACGCCCTCAAGGGCAAGCGTTTCGGCGTACCACGCATGTTCATCAACAAGGATGAACTGGCCGGCACCAGCGAGAAACCCGGCATCGGCGGTCCAACCGGCCAGCGCATCCACACCCGCGCCTCGGTCATCGCCCTCTGGGAGGCCACTCGCCAGGCCCTGGAGGCGGCCGGCGCCGAGGTGGTCGAGGTGGATTTCCCGCTGGTATCCAACTGCGAGGGTGATCGCCCTGGCGCCCCGACCGTGTTCAACCGCGGCATCGTTTCCAGGGAGTTCCTGCACGACGAGCTGTGGGAGCTATCGGGCTGGGCGTTCGACGATTTCCTGCGGGCCAATAACGACCCCAGGCTGAACCGTCTGGCCGACGTCGACGGCCCGCAGATATTCCCGCACGACCCCGGCACGTTGCCGAACCGCGAGGATGACCTGGCCGCGGGTATGGACGAGTACGTGAATATGGCCCAGCGCGGTCTGAAGACCTGGGACCAGATCGAGACACTGCCAGATGGCCTGCGCGGCCTGGAGCAGACCCGCAAGCTGGACCTGGAAGACTGGATGGACGATCTGAGGCTCGACGCCGTGCTGTTCCCCACCGTGGCCGATGTCGGCCCGGCGGATGCGGACGTCAATCCGGCATCTGCCGACATCGCGTGGAGCAATGGTGTATGGGTCGCCAATGGCAACCTCGCCATCCGCCACCTGGGCGTGCCCACCGTCACCGTGCCGATGGGCGTAATGGCAGACATCGGCATGCCGGTCGGCCTGACCTTCGCCGGGCGCGCCTACGACGACTCGACGCTGCTACGCCTGGCGGCGGCCTATGAAGCGACCGGTTCGAAGCGACAGGTACCGCCGCGCACTCCACCTTTGTCTGGAAAATAACAAGACAGCCGGAATACTAATGCCGCCGCACCCCGGCCTTACGGCTCAGGCGCGGCCGCTTCACCCAGGGCAACCGGCGAAGCAGACGGGGCCGTGATTCAGCCCTTGCGCTTGCTCCAGGCGCCCAGTTCCTTCATCAGCGCGCGCTCCTGGCCGGCGATGCCACGCAGCATTTCGGCGATGGGACGGAAGTCCGGCGCCTCGCCCTTGCTGCGGCTGGCGCGCACGCAGGCCGAGGCGAACTGGCGCCAGTCGTCGCCGATGGCGGTCAGACGAGCCGAGGCTTCGCCCAGCTCGGCCGCGCCGATCTTCTCGCCAGCCTCCTGCAGGAAGCTGGCGTACATGAAGCGGAAGCCGGCGCCGCCGGTGCCGATCTCTTCCTGCATGCGCACGATGTGGGTCAGGTACAGGCGGTTGTACTTGGTCTGCGCCGGATCGAGGCTTTCGACCTGCTTGGCCAGGTGCTGGATGCCGCGAATGCCGATCCACGGCAGCGGCATGCCGTCAAGGATACGCGTGGTGCCGAGCACGGCCTGGCGGATCAGCTTCTCCCAGTCCTGCTCCTGCGGCACGTCGTCGAGCCAGTACATCAGGCCCTTGGCCGCCAGCGCGCCCTTGGCGAACCGCGCCTTCTGCAGGTCGGCGCTGGCGCAGCGCACCGGCTCCTCGAACACCGGATCGCTGATCAGGTACTCGTCGCCGTCACGGCCGTAGGCCAGCAGGTTGTGCGCATTGAAGTGGAAGCGCATCTCCGGCGGGAAGTACGGCAGCCAGAACACCGAGCTCTGCAAGCCGGCCAGGCGACCCTGGTCAAGCAGCGCATCCAGCTCGCGGCGGCCCTGCTCGGGGTTGCCGAAGGTACGGCTGTTAAGACGTGCACCGAGGCGCTTGCTCAGGGTCTTGATCAGGTGCTTGGGCGGCATGCGATAGGCAATCAGCGGCATGCCGCTGAGCTTGACGATCGGCAGGTAGGCGAAGGCCAGGCCCGAGGCCAGGCCGAAGGCCATCGGCTCGCTCATCGGCAGGCCGGCGTGGGTCAGCAGGCTGGCCATCACCCCGCTCTCGCAGTGGGCGCTCTGGCGGTGCTGGAAATGCGGTTCGAAGCTGCTCATGCCGGTGCCTTCTGGTAGCCGATCAGTTGTTCCACCGGCAGGCCGAAGGCTTCGGCGTAACGGGCGAGGATGGCGGCGCTCAGGCGCCGGTAGATGGCCGGGCGGAAATGCCGGCGGATGCGCCACTGGAACAGCCCGGTGATCTGCGCCAGCGCCGGCTCGTCCAGGCGGTAGCGGTACATCAGGCATTTCAGCGGCGACAGCTCGCCGCGCTGCCAGGCCGCCTCGGCCTCGGCCTCCTGGGCCTCCAGCTCGGCCACGGCCAGCTGGGTGGCGTAGGCCTCGGTATCCCAGCCATCGCTCTGCGCGCGCTGGTAGTGGCCCTCGGCATCCACGGCATAGACCAGCTTGCTGTGGCCGCCGTAGGTGGAGCTGTGATCCTGGGGAACCTCGTCAAGCTTCATCGCCGACCACCGTCAGATGCATGAATGCGCTGGAGAAACGCCCGCTTTCGGGCACGTAACAAAGCAGGCGCTCGCCGCTGCGCAGGCGGCCGCCGTTGAACAGCTCCTCAAGGATGATGAAGATCGAGGCGGCGCCGGTGTTGCCCTTGCTGGTCAGGTTGGTGAACCAGCGCTCCTGGGGAATCGGCAGGTCGGCTTCGGCCAGGCCATCGGCCAGGCGCTCGCGGAAGTACTCGGAGGAATAGTGCGGCAGGAAATGGTCGATGTCCGCCTCGCGCAGGTCACGCTTGTGCAGGATGCGCCTGAGCGCCTCGACCACGGTGACACGCACGATGTTGTCGTTAAGCAGTTTGACGTCCTGCTTGATCGCCATCACCGAGCGATGGTTGCGCTCGGCGGCGTCGAAGCGGCTCCAGCCGGTCAGGCCACCCTCCTCCATCTCGGCGCCGGCGTACATGCAGGGCGGCATCTGGTCGGCGAAGGACAGGATGTCGATCCAGTCGATGCGCAGGCTCAGGCCACGGGCGTTGGGCTGGCCTTGCAGCCACACCGCGCCGGCACCGTCGGAAAGCATCCAGCGCAGGAAATCCTTCTCGAAAGCTATCTCAGGGTGGCTCTCCAACTCCTCGGTACGGCGTTCGTACTCGGCATCGAAGTTGCGCGCCTGCATCAGCGTGGAGGCGACTTCCGAGCCACAGGCCACGGCGTTGCGGCTCTCGCCGCTGGCCACGCTGAGATAGGCATACTTCAGCGCTGTGACGCCACACAGGCAGATGCCGGCAGTGGTCACCACCTCGCCGGGCGGGCTGCCCAGTTCGCCGTGCACCATCACGGCGTGGCCGGGCATGGTCTGGTCCGGCGACGAGGTACTGGCTACCAGGCAATCCAGCTCCTCCAGATCGAAACCAGGCCCCTGCAGACCGCGAATCGCCTCGGCGCTGATCTGCGCATTGTTCATCGCCGGCTCGCCACTGGCCGGGTCGATCACGTAATGACGGTTCTGGATGCCATTGCGCTTGAGCACCAGGCGACGGGCCCTCGACGGCTGACCACCGACCAGGCCGAGGCGCTCCTCCATCTGCTCGTTGTCCACTGGGTCGAACGGCAGATAGGCACTGATACGATTGATGAAAACAGGGTTGGCCACGTTGAATCCTCGGGTCACTTCACTCGCCGGAGGGACCGGCGAAGTAGGCCTTTTCACGCAGAGTCCGATCCCTGGACAGCGGAGCCAGCAGTTTCTTGAGCAGGGCGCCAAGTGGCACCACGGTGATAATCAGGCAGATCAGGAAGACGATGTAGACCACCAGTCCGGCACCACGGCGACGGCTCTGCTGCGGGCCAAGTGCCGAGAGCAGGCGGCTCCATAGCTGGAAGCTGCGGTTGCCGACCTTCTCGCTGCCGATCAGCTTCTCGTCGATACGCACGGCACCGAGGCCCTTGAGCATGGGCTGCTCAACAGGCAGTTGGTCGGCGCTCAGGCGCTGCGCCATGGCCTCGCCAAAGCGGCTGGCGGCGACGATCTCGCTTTCCTCGATGCCGGCACGCGGCACCCAGGAGTAGGGTTTCTGCCGGCCGGTGAACATCCACAGCGGGGTGGCCAGGAAGCTGGCGGCGGTGCCGCAGGCATCGGTCAGGGCGATATTGTCGACCAGCCGCGCACCCAGCTGGGAAAGGCGCGCCTTGACCTTCTCCTGGGCCATCAGCCACATGTTGCGGCAGCCGATCAGGGTCACCACCGGGGTGTCCTTGAGCAGCCGTGCGGCCTCCGGCGAAGCGAGGAAACTGGTCACCGGCATCGACGGCGAGAGGAACCATACCTGGTAGGCGAGGATCACCAGGTCGTAGCGCTTTCCGGCATCCACCTGCAGCGGTTGCAGCGGCTGAGGCTGCATCAGTACCGTTTCAGGAAAGATGCGGAAGAATCCCAGGAAAGGCCAGGGGAACGGAAAGCGTTGCGCGGGCTGCAGTCGCAGATAGTCGACTTGCACACCGGCACTTTTCTCGAGAGGAGCGCATACCGACTGGACCAGACGGTCCAGCTGGCCGGTTTGTGAGTAGTGGACCACTAAAACCTGACGCATCCCTTGCCAATTCCCTGCAAAATGGCCGAATTATGCCACAGCGATTTCTTCAAACCGTAACCCGGCCGTGCCTTCTGGCCATGCTGTTCGTCAGTTCACAAGCCTTTGCCGGGGATATCGTGATCAGCGTCGAGGACCGCCAGGGCGATGCACCGGTGCACCTCGCGCTGGTATCTGCCGATCAGTCGGACTGGGACGGGCGCACCCTGCGGCAGATCCAGGGCAGCGGTGGCGAACTGCGCCTGGACGACCTGCCGCCCGGCCGCTACGCCGTGCAGCTGTACCAGGACCTCGATGGCGACGGTGCTCTGGCCCTCAGCCCGCGCGGCGTACCGCAGGAGCCGGTGGGGTTTTCCGGTAACCCCAGCCTGTTCAAGGGCAAGCCCACACCGCTGCGGTGCCTGTTCGAACACGGTACCGGCGACACTCACATCACGGTGAAGCTGCGCCGCAAGAAGCGCTAATCCGCACGCCAGATCAGCTCACTGGTGTCGTAGCCTCGGGCTTTGGCCTCGGCCAGCAGGCGCTCGCGCACCTCGGCAGAGACCTGCGGCGTGCGCGACAACAGCCACAGGTATTCGCGATTCGGATGACCGACCAGCGCAACGCTGTAGTCATCCTCGAGATAGAGCACCCAGTAGTCGCCCTTGCTCAGGCCCGGGAAAAGGTTGCTGAACCAGTTGTCGAAACGCACCCACAGCTTGTCGGTCTTCCCCGCCTGTTGCAGTTCGGCCTCGCCGTTCGCCTCCTGCCACTCGCCATCCTCGGTACGACAACGGTTGGTCACCGCCACGCGACCGTCATCCTGCAGACGGTAATGCGCCTCGGAGGCGACGCAGTGACGCTGGAAGAACATCGGTAGACGGGCCAACTCGTACCAGGTGCCCTGGTAGCGCTGCAGGTCGACCTGGCCGGCGGTCTGCGGCAGGTCGTCCGGCTCGCCGGAACCGGCACAGCCGACCAGGGTGAGCAACAGCAGGGAAAGCAGGATGGGGCGCATGGCGGAATCTCCTTCGGGCCTGTGCGATTTTCGACCGCGAACCTGGCCGAAGGAGCGAGTTATCTCGACTCGGGGTTACTTGAGGCCCTGCCCGGAGAACATCATTACCTTGTCACCAGCGAACTGAACGCTGATGAAGGTCTTCTCGTCACCCCAGGTGCAGCTGGTCAGGCCGATGGCGCCGGAACATTCCGCGGGGCTGCCAAGCAGGCTCTCCACTTCGCTCTTGGCCATGCCGGCCTTGAGCTGGGAGTAGTTTTCCTGGTTGATCTTGCTGCAGGCGGCGAGCAGGACACAGGCGGCGAGGACAGCGACGTTACGCAGCGACATGGGGAACTCCAGAGGGAAGAAAACTGCGAGAGAGCTTGGCACAGGACGCGCCCGATTGCGCCTCTCCGACCCTCGAACCGGCGCACAGTTCGCGAGAGCCGAATACCTCGCCTAGAACCGCGAGCCCGGTTGTTCGAGGAAGGCCCGCTCCTCGGCCGAGGAGGTGCGTCCGAGGATGTCGTTGCGATGCGGGAAACGGCCGAAGCGGCGAATCACCTGACGGTGCCGCTCGGCGTAATCCAGATAGCCGTCGAACGGCGCGCGCTGGTCGGTGGAAACCTGGTCGCGCAATGCGGCGAAACCCGCGACTGCCTCGTCCTGCAGGGCAAGATCTTCGGCATGCTCCAGCACCAGATAGGGAAAGACCCGACAGATCGCCGGTAGCCGGTTATCGACCCCCTGCTCCAGGCCCTGGCGAACCAGCGCTTGCGCACGGGCATCGCCGGAGAAGGCTTGCGGGGCGCCGCGATGGATCATGCGTGGCAGTTGGTCCAGCAGCAGGATCAACGCCAGCCAGCCCTGCGGTTGCGCGGCCCACTCCTGCAGACCGCCAGCCAGGGCCACAGCGCAGGGTTCGCCGAACAGTCGGCGAGCCTCGTCGTCCTGCTCGGCGCGGTAGCCAAACCACAGGCCTTGGCGGCTGGTAGCCACCGTACTGGCGGAGGCCTCGGTATCACCGAACCACCAGTCCAGCAGCAGCTGCCAGGCACTCATGCTTCAGGCCTTGTGGTAACCGGTAACGCGCTCGACTTCTTCCTTCGAGCCGAGGAACACCGCCACGCGCTGGTGCAGGGATTCCGGCTGGATGTCGAGGATGCGCTGGGTGCCGTTGGTGGCGGCACCGCCGGCCTGCTCGATCAGCATCGACATCGGGTTGGCCTCGTACATCAGGCGCAGCTTGCCCGGTTTCTCCGGCTCGCGGGCATCGCGCGGGTACATGAACAGGCCGCCACGGGTGAGGATGCGGTGCACGTCGGCCACCATGGAGGCGATCCAACGCATGTTGTAGTTCTTGCCCAGCGGGCCTTCCTTACCGGCCAGCAGCTCGTCCACATAACGCTTGACCGGGGCTTCCCAGTGGCGCTGGTTGGACATGTTGATGGCGAACTCGGCGGTGCTCTCCGGTACGCGAATGTTGTCGTGGGTGAGCACGAAGCTGCCCATCTCGCGGTCCAGGGTGAAGCCCATGACGCCGTCACCGAGGGTCAGCATCAGCATGGTCTGCGGGCCGTAGATGGCGTAGCCAGCGCAAACCTGTTTGGTGCCCGGCTGCAGGAAGGCCTTCTCGTCCAGGCTGTCGTTCTGGCTCAGGTATTCATCCGGGCAACGCAGCACGGAGAAGATGGTGCCGACCGAGACGTTGACGTCGATGTTGCTGGAGCCGTCCAGCGGGTCGAACACCAGCAGGTAGGCGCCTTTCGGGTACTTGCCGGGGATCTGGTAGGCATTGTCCATCTCTTCGGAGGCCATGCCGGCCAGGTGGCCGCCCCACTCGTTGGCCTCCAGCAGGATCTCGTTGGAGATCACGTCGAGCTTCTTCTGCACTTCGCCCTGGACGTTCTCGGTGCCCATGCTGCCGAGCACGCCGCCGAGGGCGCCCTTGGACACGGCATGGCTGATTTCCTTGCACGCGCGCGCGACCACCTCGATGAGGAAACGCAGGTCGGCCGGGGTGTTGTGACTGCGGGTCTGTTCGATCAGGTAGCGGCTGAGGGTGACGCGCGACATGGAGGGCTCCAGGAACTGGGAAAGGCGGCAGTTTAACCGTTTGCGCGCGCGGGCGCCTCTGCCGAACCGGACAGCAGATAAGAGGTTGGCGATGTGGGCGAAGTTCAGTACCACGGCCCCGTTGCGGGGCCGTGGAGACAGTGGACGCTTACAGGTCCCAGGACAGGGACAGGTTGATACCGTGCTGATCGCTGTCGTCGGCGTCGCGGTAGATGTAAGCACCACGAACGGCCACGCCCTCGGCGAGCCTATGACTCACACCGACGCTGGCACGCCAGGTCTTGTCGTCCGGCGTGTAACCTTCCAGCGTGTAGCCAATGGTCGGCAGGCTGCGCAGGGACATATCCACATCGGTGGCATCGTCCTCGTACTCGCGCTCCATCGCCACCTCACCGAACAGACGAGTCTGCTGGCTCAGGTCGAACAGCCCCTGAAGGCCGACGCCAAGGCGCTTGGACGTACGCGTCTGGTCGCCATAGTTCAAGGCGGAGGAGCGCTGACCATCCTCGGCATAGCCATCCACCTCGACCCGTGCGTAGTCGGCGCTGACGAAGGGGCTCAGGTGCCACTGGCTGTCCGGGCTCTGGGCGATGTCATAGCCTACGCGACCGCTCAGACTCCACAGGTCACCATCGGTGTCGCCCTTCTCGCTGCGAGTGGCCGGGCCCAGATCGAACTGACGTTTGAGGTCGTCGTAGTCCAGATAACCGACGCTGGCAGCCAGCTCACCCCACCAGCGGTTCTGCTGGTACTGAGCGAAGGCGGTGGCCAGGTAGCTGCGCAGGTTGTAGTCGCTTTCGGTGTGGTCGACCTCCAGGTCCTGCTCGTACAGGCCGGCGGCCAGGCCTACGCGCCAAGCGTCATTGAGGCGATAACTGCCGCCCAGATTCAGGCTGTAGCCATTACCATCGGCATCACCACCGAAGGCGTCGTAGCTCTGCCGCTGCCCGCCCGCATTGACGAAGGAGCGGAATTGACCGACCGCCTGCCAGGCTTCCCAGTCTGCCTGCCATTGGGCACGTAGCTGGTCCTGGTGCGAACGCAGGGTGCCATGCGCCATCTCCGGTAGCAGGCTGATTTCCCAGGGCGCGGACAGCAGCGAATAGGCATAGTCGGCGATCAGCCTCTGGCCGGTGATGGTCGGGTGCACACCATCGTTGAACAGCAGCTTGGTCGGGTCAGGATTGGTGCCATTGAGCCCATAGGCCGGATTTTCGCTGCTGCAATCGTCAAAGCATGTACCGATCAGCTGCTGTGTCGTCAGATCGCTGGCCAGCCCGTAGCTGCCCGGACTCTCCAAGACCTCGGATAGCATCAGCGGAACGTTGAGGGGAATGACTTCGGCATTCACCGTGGACAACTGCTTCACCAGCTCATCATTGAAGTCGGCCCCTAACAGGGAAACACCGCCAGCCAATGGGGTATTCGAGATGGCCGGTGTCTTGCCCACGTCCGGCAGCAACCAGACCATGATGTAACGAGCACCGGCCTGCTGCAGCGCCTCTACGCTGTCGACGAGGCGCCCCGCAGCCTCTCGAGCCTGGACTGTCGCCTGCTCGTAAGGCAGAAGAGGGTTGATCCTCAGCTGCAGAAAATCGTTGCCACCACCGGTGAGGTAGTACAGCGCGCTGGGGTCGGCCTGGAAGGCATTGGGCGCCAGATACTCGTTATTGACTGAGTCCAGAATCTGATCAGTGCGGTAGCCACCCACAGCCCAGTTGTTGCCACCGGCGTTCGCAGCAGCCAGCCCCTCAGCACCGAGCCCCAGCTGACCGCCCAGCAACATGGGAGCGACCGGGCCATAGGCTTCGCCCGCCTGGTAGGTCGGCCCGACCCTGTTGGTGAAACGACGGGGGCCATCAGCGTCGGATGTCCAGCCGGCGTCGCTCAGGCTGTCACCGAACACGACCAGGGAGGAATACGGAGAGGCATGCAGGGAAAGGGGATTACCGGCCAGCAGGCAGGCTGCCGCCAGCGGAGTCAGTAAGCGCTTCATCGGAAAGTCCTTATCGTTGTTTTTTGACCGGTTGGCACCGACTGACTCTAGCGTGATTTCCGTCTCAATTCACCAAGCGCTTGCTACAGAGAACTAGTGTTCACTGACCTCCGGCTTGCGCAACAGGCTGAAAGCCATGCCGCCTAGCAAAGCGACACCCACCAATAGCACCCCCCATAAGCCGATGCGCTTCCAGTCCGCCGCCGACTGCGCTGCATCGGCAACCTGGCGCATTGCCGCTGGCACTTCGTCCGGTGCCACGGCGCGGCCCAGGCCAGCCAGGTGCTTGGGTTCATAGCCTGGAATCAGCGTGCCCAGCGGCAGCGCCGCGGAACGAGCCGAGGCATCGCCCAGTGCCAGCCGATAAGGTGCCGAGCCGCGAGCTAGGAACACCACCTGGGTGCCGCGTACCGCCACGCGGATCGCTGGCGCCTCGCTACCGAGGCCTCCGCCACGGGCGTCGATACGCAGGCGCAACTGCTGCACCGGCGTGCCCCATAGCTCGATCTGGTCCTGCAGCGTTTCCTTGCCATCCTGCGGCAGGCGATAGAGCAGGCCGCTGGTCAGCGGCTGCCACTCCAGCTTGCCGGCACCGCGGGAGGACAGGCTGACCGGCGCCAGCACATTGCCCGGTGGCAGCTGCACGCGAACTTTCTCCAGCGGCAGCGACAGTGGCAGCTCCCATCTGTACTCACCAACCTTGCTCGAAGTCGGCGACAGTGGCACGGACCAGGCCAGCGGCGGCGCCAGGTCCTGGCTCTCGATGCTCACCACTCGCGCGGCCAGCAGTGCCGGGGCCTGCTGCGGCGCTTGCCAGAGCAGGCGCAGGTAGCGCGCCTTGGCGCCCGGCAGCTCCACTTCGCGCTGTTCGACGCGCTCGTCGGCGAAGCTCAGGCGGGCGATCTGTCCATCTTCCCAGCGCTGCCAGTGCTGCAGGTCATCGCTGGCCTCGATAGTGAAGCGCTGGAAGCCTTCCTGTTCGGCGCTCCAGTCCAGCAGCAAACGGTGTAATGGCTCATCGAATGCGCTTGCATCCAGCAGCCAGCCACGCAGTATCTGTTCGCCCTGCCCCGTCTGCTCCGGCGCCACCTCCACCAAGGTGCCGTTAGTGCCGCGCTGCACGCGGATGGCCGGCGCAGCCTGGGCATCGGCCGGGCCACGCAGCGGGAACCACTTCACCGCCGCCTCCTGGCGCTTTTCCTCGGGCTGGGCGCTGCCCAGGGTCAGGGCATAGGCCAGCTCCTCGCCCTCGGCGTTGAGCACCCGCAGGTCACGCAGGTCGGCGTGGCTGGCGGCCATCTGCACACCCAGCGGCAGTTCCAGGCGATACCAGGGGCCCTCGCCCTCCAGCTTCAGCGGCACCTGGGTAGCGTATTCGGCCTGCACCAGCGGCGCGGCGAGCAGGGCCGCGAGGACGATCGACAAGCACTTGTTCATGCATTCACCTGTGCAGATTCGGGTTTGCGTGGCGGCAGCGGGGCGAAGTAGCCCACCACCAGCAGCAGTACGCCGACGCCGATAAAGGAAATGATGCGTTCCAGGCCTCCGCGGTTGCCCAGCTCGACGAAGAACAGCTTGGCCACCACCACGGCGATCAGCGCCGCGCCCAGCAGCCACAGCTCGCGGCGGCCGCGCAGATGGCCGACGATCATCAGCGGCAGGGCGATCAGGGTCCAGACGATGGACAGGCCGGCCTGCACCAGCATCGAGTCGAGCAGCGCATCCAGCTCGTAGGGCACGCCGCCCCAGTGATGGGCGGCGCGGAATACGGTGGCGGTGAGCACGGCGAACAGCGTGGCTCCAGCGACTACCTGCGCGATGCGCTCGCTGTGCGCCGCCAGGCCCAGCTGCGGTAGGCCGGCACGCAACCAGCTGTAGATCGCCATCAGCACCAGCAGCATGCCCAGCTCCAGCGGGTTGAGCAGCGGCAGGTAGGGCAGCGGGTCGGCACTGCCGTCGCTGGCGATATTGGCCAGCCACAGCCAGCCGAGCATCAGCAGCGCCAGCGGCGCGGCGGCCAGTACCCGGTATTCGCGCGGGTAGGCCGCTACCGGCCAGGGCCAGGCACGCGGCGCGGCCATTGCCAGGAGGAAGGCGCTCGGCAACACGGCCCAGCCCAGCCAGCGCCAGGCGTTGTAGTGCTCGGCCAGCAGCATCAGCAGGTAGCGAAGTTCCAAGGCCAATACGCCGAGGATCAAACAGCAACCCAGCACATGAACTGCGCTGCGTACACCGGCTGGCAGCAACTCGGCCAGACGCCTGAGCGACCACAAGTGCACGGCGAACAGCAGGCCCCAGCCGAGCCAGCCGAAACCGGCCGCCGGATGGTAGGTGCGCTCGCCCAGGTGCAGCAGGATCACCAGGCCGGCCGGTACCAGCAGGCTGCACAGCAGTGCCAGCGAACGCCAGCGTAGACGCCCGGCCAGCCAGCTCCACAGCGCCACGCTGAGCGCGGCCAGCGCCAGCAACGCGGCGCCCTGCAACTCGACGGCGACGAAGCGCAGCACCTCGCTGCTCAGGGCCAGCGCCCACCAGGCGGCGCCCCAGGCCAGCAACAGCTGTGACAGGCGCTGCAGGCTCAGGCTACCCAGGTTGCCCGCCTGCTGGCGCAACAGCACATGGCGCAAGCGCCAGGCGCCAACCTGCGCGGCCAGGGCCAGCACCAGCGGCGCCCAGAAACCGGCATGCGCCAACGGAAGCAGCCCCTCGCTGGGCAGATAGCCGAGCAGCAGCGGGCTGGCGGCGAGGAAAGCGATACCGCCGACTACCTGCAGCACCAAGCCGAACAGGAAACCGGCGCGTAACTGCAGGCGCAGGCTGAGCCAGATGATCAGCAGGCCCGTACCGGCCCACACCGCCGCGGCGCTCTGCCAGGGCAGCACGAACAGCACCGCCAGATTGACGAACAGCAGGCCGACCAGCATCACCAGCGAAAGCCCACGCATCAGGCCGCGGTCCTCGCGGACCAGCTTGTCGCGTACCGCGATCAGCATGCCGGCCACCAGCGCCAGGCCGATCAGCGAGCAGACCATCAGGCCGCGCCAGCCGGAGTCGAGTACGCCGGCACCATCCGCATCGGCGCCGCGCAGCCGCGCGAGGAACAGCACGCCGCCGAGCAGCTGGATGGCGAATGCGCTGAACAGGAAGGTGCGCGACTGCAGGCGCAGGCCGGCAAACAGAGTCGCCAGGCCGGCCAGCGCCCAGGCGATGGCCGTACCTTCCGGGCCCAGGCACAGCGGGGCGATCAGATAGAGGAAGCCCAGACCGGCAGTCGCCAGTAGCGGCAGGCCACGGCGCTCCCAGGCCCGGCTGACGTCCTGCGGCGCCCGGCGCAGTTGCCAGAAGCTGAACAGCAGCGCCACCCCGAGCATCAACGCACCCAGCGGTGCACCGTCGAGTACCGTGTCGCTGGGGATGGAGAAATCGATCCCGCCGAGGAAGGCCAGCGCTGCCGCGAACTGCAGGAACAAGGCGAAGGTGCGCGCCAGTGGCCGCCCCTGGCGCAGGCCCAACCAGTAGATGCCGGCGCCCTCCACCGCCCAGGCGGCGGAGGTCCAGCGAGCGTCCAGGCCCAGCGGGATGGCCAGGGTGGCGAACACCACGCCCAGGGCTAGACAGGTCTCCATCAGCAACAGCACGTTGCGCCCGCGCAGCAGGCGCGCCAGGATCATATAAAACAGGCCCAGGCCGAGGGCACTGAAGGCCGCGGCGAATTCCAGATGCTGAACGATGGCGTACTGCAAACCGAAGCCCACCAGCGGCGGGCCGAACAGCACGGTACCGTCGACATAGTCGGCGCGCCCGCGGGCCCAGCGCAGCTGCTCATCGCGCCCCTCGGGGGCATCCGTCGCCTCACGCAGTTTGCGCCGGGCGAACAGCAGGCCGATGGCCACGTACATCAGGAAGAACAGCAGCAGGAACGGCTCGGTGCTCCACAGCAGCTCAGGCGTATAGGAGCGAATGCCCCAGGCGAAGCCGATGCCGAAGGTGCCGACGAAACCGACCAGGTTGAGCAAGCGCCAGGCCTTGAACCAGGCGATGGCGAAGATGCCGGTGTTGAGCAGGACGAAGTAGGAGAACAGCGCCACATGGTTGCCGCTGCCGGTAGAGGTGAGGATCGGCGCGGCGAAGCCGCCGAGCGCCGCGGCCACGGCTAGGCCCAGGGCGTTCTGCGCCACGGCGAGGATGGCCGAGAAGGCGGTCACCAGCACCAGCAGGCCGAGGGCCAGCTTGGGGTCGAGCAGCGGGTGCAGGCGCATGGCGGCGAACACCGTCAGGTACAGCACGGCGATACCGGTACCCTGCAGCATCAGGCCGTAGCTGGGGTTGCGCCGGCGCAGCCACCAGCCCAGCCCGAGCAGAGCGATGGCGCTGGCCGCCACGCCGGCGTAGCGCAGCTCTACCGGCACCACCATGCCCTCGGTGGCGTAGCGCAGGAGGAAGGCCAGGCCGAGGAACAGCAGCACCACGCCGACCCGCAGAACGGTATTGCCCCCCAGCAGCCAGGCCTTGGCCAGGGCGAAGCCCCGCTCGATCGGTGACGGCTCGCGCGGCGCGACCGGGCGACGTGGCTCGCTGGGGCGCGGAGGGATCTGCGGCAAGGGCGTGACCGGTGCTGGAATCGGGCGCGGCGCTTCGACGGCCACCAGGGGGGCGGGACTGAGCTGCTCCGGCAGCTCCCAGACCAGCTCGGCAGACTCGGGCTCGACTCCGGGTTCAGCAATCGGGTTAACGTCGGGTGCCGCAGCGGCAGCAGCGGCCGTCTCGGGAGCGAGCGGCTCGGCGACCGGCGCGACCGTACTCGATGGTGAGCTCTCCAGCTTGATCAGGCGCTCGTACAAGGCTGTGGTGCCATGCTCGAAGCGCTCGGCGAAACCCTTCAGCTCCTTGCGCAGCCGCTCGTTGTCCGCCGCCAGCTGCTGCAGGCGCAGTGCCTGCCCCAGGCCCAGCCCCAGCAACCCGCCAAGCAGGGCCGAGGTTATCGATTCACCAGCCAGTGCACCGAGCACCAGGCCGACCAGCATGAAGATCCATTGCATGCAGTAATTCCCGAGCCGTTGAGGCGAAGTCCCCACCCAGGGGTGGCCGAGTATATCGGCGCACCGAGGACCACTTCTCAGAGACGTAGGCCAACTGGCGCACAGACACAACGCTTCGCTTGCTCACGTTCTGCGCAGTTTATGGCGCCCATGAAAAAGCCCCGCCGAAGCGGGGCTTTTTACAGCTCAATCAAGCTCAGAATTGAGCCGCATCCAGCAGATACAGCGACTCGCTGCCGGCCTTGACCGACGCGGTCAGAGAATGGATGCGCGGCAGCAGGCGTGCGAAGAAGAAACGTGCAGTGCCCAGTTTGCTGGCATAGAAGTCGTCCTGCCCCTCCTTGCCCAGAGCAGCACGCGCCATCAGTGCCCAGATGTAGGCGTAGGAGGTGTAGCCAAATACGTGAAGGTACTCCACCGAGGCGGCACCGATCTCGTTCGGGTTGGCCTTGGCGCGTTCCAGCACCCAGTCCGTCAGCCCGTCGAGATTTTCTACCGCCGCCTGCAGTGGACCGGTGAACTCGGCAAGGGAGGCGTCTGCGCTGGCGATGAAGGCCTTGATCTCCTCGGCGAAGTGGCGGTAGTAGCTGCCGCCGCTACCGACGATCTTGCGGCCCATCAGGTCCAGCGACTGGATGCCGTTGGTGCCTTCGTAGATCTGGGTGATGCGGCAATCGCGGATCAGTTGCTCCTGGCCCCATTCGCGGACGAAGCCATGACCGCCGAAGATCTGCTGGCCATGCACGGTGGTTTCCAGGCCCATGTCGGTGAGGAAAGCCTTGGCCACCGGAGTCAGCAGCGCCACCAGCTCTTCTGCGCGCTTGCGGACAATCGCATCTTCGCTGTATTTGGCGGTATCCAGCTGCATGGCGACGTAGCTGGAGAAAGCGCGGCCGCCTTCGTTCAGCGCCTTCATGGTCAGCAGCATGCGACGCACGTCCGGATGCACGATGATCGGATCGGCCGCCTTGTCCTTATTCACCGGGCCGGTCGGAGCACGGCTCTGGATACGATCACGAGCGTATTCGATGGCGCTCTGGTAGGAGCGCTCACCCAGGGCCAGACCCTGGATGCCAACACCGAGGCGCTCGTAGTTCATCATGGTGAACATCGCGTTGAGCCCCTTGTTTGGCTCGTCGATGATCCAGCCGGTGGCGCCATCGAAATTCATCACGCAGGTGGCCGAGGCCTTGATGCCCATCTTGTGCTCGATCGAGCCACAACCCAGGCTGTTTTTCTCACCCAGAGAGCCATCGGCATTGACCATGACCTTCGGCACCAGGAACAGCGAGATGCCTTTCGGGCCGGCCGGAGCGTCCGGTAGCTTGGCCAGCACCAGATGGATGATGTTCTCGGTCAGGTCGTGCTCACCGCCGGTGATGAATATCTTGGTGCCGGTGATCTTGTAGCTGCCGTCGGCCTGCGGCTCGGCCTTGGTGCGGATGATGCCCAGATCGGTGCCGGCATGCGGCTCGGTCAGGCACATGGAGCCGGCCCATACACCGGAATACATGTTCGGCAGGTACTGCTGCTTCAGCTCTTCGCTAGCGTGGTTGAGGATCGACAGGCAGGCGCCGGCAGTGAGCATCGGATATAGACCGAAGGACAGGTTGGCCGAGTTGACCATCTCCTCGACCTGGGCACCGATCACTTTCGGCATGCCCATGCCGCCGAATTCCGGCGAACCACCCACGCCAACCCAACCGCCCTCGGCGTAAGTCTGATAGGCCTCCGGGAAACCGGCCGGGGTCTTCACCACGCCGTCGGTCCAGGAGCAGCCTTCCTCGTCGCCGCTGCGGTTCAGCGGGGCGATGGTGCCACCGGTGACCTTGCCGGCTTCTTCGAGAATCGCGGAGGCAGTATCGGCGTCGACTACTTCGGCCAGGCCGGGGAGCTCTGCCCACAGCTTGGAGACTTCGAAGACTTCATTGAGTACGAAGCGCATATCGCGCAGGGGGGCTTTGTAGTCGGCCATGAAACGTTCCTCAGACGGAGCAGCGAACAGCCGAAAGGAGTCGGCTGTGGATAGTACGAGCCGAGTCTATAAGAACACCGATTTAGGACATAGATTCAAGTTATGACCAATAGGACGCTTTTAGACCAAAAAACAGAAGCCGCACTCGAAAGTGCTATCCGCTCGACAGTGCCTGTCGAGCGCCCCCATCTGAGCTGCCTGCTGCTTGACCGTTCAAGTCGCAGTGAACCGATCCCCGCAAGGCCTCTCGGATATCCCCAACCGACAGTCTCCAGCGGCAACGCGGCGGAACCGTCGCCATGCGCCTCGCTGGCGGAGTCGATGACAACCGAAAGGTCCGCCTCGCTGGTGAACTCCTCGCCACCGAAGCGATATGCCTTACCGCCGCCACCGATCCTGCGTAGCTGACTGGCAACCAGACGCAGCACCTGGTCGCCGACGTCGTGGCCATGGGTATCGTTGAACTTCTTGAAGTGATCGACATCGGCCATCGCGATCACATAATTGCGCCCCAGCCGATCGAGTCGGTCGTTCAGGGCACGGCGGCCGGGCAAGCCAGTGAGCTCGTCGCGGTAAGCCATCTGATATGCCTCATGCACCACGGCCGCCACCAGCATCAGCATTACCAGGCTGCTCATTACCTGAAGCGCGTGCGGCAGGATAAAGGTATTGGGCAGCATCCATATCAGGCCCAGCAGGCCACAGAGCAGGGCCGCATGCACCGGCCGGGGCTGGCGCAGGTACTGGACGAGCAGGAGTACAGCGGCGATCAGGAACATCGGATAGGCAAGCTGGATCAGGCTCATCCACTGGCCATGCCAGAGCGGCCAGTGGATCTCCGCCAACCAGGTCTGCAGGCCTTGAGGGAAACGCCGTGCCAGAGCCAGGAAGGTACCGCCCACAGCCAGCAACACGGCGGCACGGGCGATCAGGTCCTGCACGAGGTGACTGCGCTCGCGCCAAGCACCGTACAGGCCATACAGCGCAGGCAAAAGCAGGCTGCATAGATGGAACACCAGCGCCGCATCATCACGCACCTTACCGTGCTCGCGGAAATGGTCGGTCTGGTCATCCAGCAGGAAATACGCGAGATAGACGACCAGCAGCAGCGATAGCTCGCGTTGGCGCCCGTATGCAATGCAGAACGCTCCACCGAGCAACAGAAGCAGAGTCGGCAAGACGTTGAAGAGAGAAAGGAAGAACTCGTTGAGCTGATCCATCCGAGCAATCAGCAACCCGGCAACCAGCAACGGCAGGGCGGTCAACAGATGGGCGGGGCGATAGGCTGCAAGACCAGGCACTACGGATTCTCCATCCCGCGAAGCTGGAGCGGGATGCGGCATTTTGCCTGTATCGCACACAAAGGGCAGCGAAAACGTTCGTATTCCGTCAATCAACCGTTTTCACACGCCCATGAAAAAGCCGCGACCCGAGAGGTCGCGGCTTTCTCTGACCTGAGGTCGGACCGGACTTAGTAGCCCAGAGCGAAGTGCTCTTCGTCCATGTCCATCAGGTTGCTGGCACCGGACAGCATGGTCGCTGCGTGGGTGCGGGTACGCGGCAGGATGCGCTCGAAGTAGAAGCGCGCGGTCTGCAGCTTGGCCTTGTAGAAGGCTTCGTCGTCGGTACCAGCAGCCAGTTTCTCGGCAGCCAGGCGAGCGATGTCGGCCCAGAAGTAGGCCAGGCAGGCGTAACCGGAGTACATCAGGTAGTCCACCGAAGCGGCGCCGACTTCTTCACGGTCTTTCATCGCGGCCATGCCCACTTTCATGGTCAGGTCGCCCCACTCTTTGTTCAGTTGGGCCAGCGGTGCAACCAGGCCTTTGATGGCTTCGTTGCCTTCGTTGTTCTGGCAGAACTTGTGCACGATCTTGGTGAAGCCTTTCAGGGCTTCGCCTTGGGTCATCAGCACTTTACGACCCAGCAGGTCGAGGGCCTGAACGCCGGTGGTGCCTTCGTACAGCATGGAGATACGGCTGTCACGAACGTTCTGCTCCATGCCCCACTCGGCGATGAAGCCGTGGCCGCCATAGATCTGTACGCCGTGGTTGGCAGCTTCGAAACCGACTTCGGTCATGAAGGCCTTGGCGATCGGAGTCAGGAAGGCCAGCATCGCGTCAGCGGCTTTCTTCTCTTCTTCGTCCTGGCTGTACTTGACGATGTCGACCTGCTTGGCGGTGAAGTACACCATCGCGCGGTTACCTTCGGCGAAGGCCTTCATGGTCAGCAGCATGCGACGCACGTCCGGGTGGACGATGATCGGGTCAGCGGCTTTGTCCGGCGCTTTCGGGCCGGTCAGGGAACGCATCTGCAGACGCTCGCGAGCGTACTTCAGGCCGCCCTGGAAACCGATTTCGGCGTGAGCCAGGCCCTGCAGAGCAGTACCCAGGCGAGCAGTGTTCATGAAGGTGAACATGCAGTTCAGGCCTTTGTTGGCCGGGCCGATCAGGTAGCCGGTAGCGCCGTCGAAGTTCATCACGCAGGTAGCGTTACCGTGGATGCCCATCTTGTGCTCCAGGGAGCCACAGGAAACGGCGTTGCGCGAACCTACGCTGCCGTCGGCATTGACGTTGAACTTCGGCACGATGAACAGGGAAATACCCTTGGTGCCTTGCGGAGCGTCGGGCAGGCGGGCCAGCACGATGTGGACGATGTTATCGACCATGTCGTGTTCGCCAGCGGAGATGAAGATCTTGGTGCCGGACACTTTGTAGGAGCCGTCAGCCTGCGGCTCGGCCTTGGTGCGCAGCATGCCCAGGTCGGTACCGCAGTGCGGTTCGGTCAGGCACATGGTGCCAGTCCACTCGCCGGATACCAGCTTGGTCAGGTAGGTGTGCTTCTGCTCGTCGGTGCCATGGGCTTCGATGGTGTTCATCGCGCCGTGGGACAGGCCCGGGTACATGCCCCAGGACCAGTTGGCTTCGCCGACCATTTCGCTCAGGGCCAAGCCCAGGGATTCCGGCAGGCCTTGGCCACCGTGGTCAACGTTGTGCGCCAGGCTCGGCCAGCCGCCTTCGACGAACTGCTGATAGGCTTCTTTGAAGCCGGTGGGGGTCTTCACACCGGACTCGGACCAGGTGCAGCCCTCGAGGTCACCAACGCGGTTCAGCGGAGCGATGACTTGCTCACAGAACTTGGCGCCTTCTTCCAGAATGGCGCTGACCATGTCCGGGGTGGCGTCTTGGCAGCCAGGCAGGCTCTGATAGTGCGCTTCGTAGCCGAGCAGTTCGTCGCGAACGAAACGGATATCACGCAAGGGGGCCTTGTACTCAGGCATAGCGGTAAACCTCTACGGTGGATTCCTTGGTATTGGGTGACCGTCTAGAGCGGTCGTTCGCGGGATTTCTCCCAGCGCCCGGCAGGCGCGAACCGGCCCGGCAATCAAACAGGCGTTTGAAACATACGTTTACGCCCCACCCTTGTCAAGCACCTGACCGCCACCCATCAGACCATCAGGTCGACCGCCGATGCGGGGGCCTGCAGCTGGGACAGGCGCAGGTACAGGTCCAGTTTAGGCGGCTCGGAGGCGGGTTGCTGCTGCATCGGCGGCTCCTCCTCGGCTGCTCGCTGCTCTTCCTCTTCGGCCAGGCGCTCCTCGCGCAGCTGTGCACGCTCTTCGGCAGCGGTGACTGCCTCTTCACGACGCATCTGGGCTAGCTCGCCGCGGGCTTGGGTCGCCTGGGCGGCCGCTTCGGCGGCGACACTCAGATCCTGCGCCGAGGGCTCGGCTGGGGCCAGAGCCGCGCGCTGCACCAGCTCCATCTTGCGCAGGGTGGCTTCGGGGTCATTGGGAACCGGACTGGTGTCGATGCTGACTTCGCCACCCACGGCATAGCTCTTGCCGTCCGGGCCGCGTTTGAACGTGTAGGTAGGAGCACCGGCGTAGGCACCGCCGACGGAGGCATGTGCCTGCTCGTGAGTGCGGACTTCGCGATCCCTGCTGACCAGCTCGGCGATCTCGAGCTGCTCTTGACGGAGCACTTGGGCTTCACGTGGAGATTGCTCTTCACCTTGGGCATCGGCACGCCGGGAGCTATCGTCTTCATCTCGCAGCTTGCTTGAATCACTACCAGGCTCCACTGGCCTGGAACCAAGATCGCCGGAGGGGGATAGATCGGACGAAGGCGGGCGAGCCGCCTGGGAGGACGGCAGGGGCGCAGCATAGGAAATGGCGCCACCGATCTGCATCTCACCCCTCCTCGCCCAACCGGGCGAGCCCTGTGGTTACTGCAGCGCCGACAACCCCTGTCAGGCGCGGGTATCAATCAGGGTGCCGAGCACCTCGTCGGCGGTTTCCACCACACGAGCACTGGCCTGCACCTCGTTGCGCCCTTGGGTCAAACCCACCAGGCTTTGCGCCAGGTCAGGCTCATTCGCGCCGCGCACCTGCGTACTGGGCTCCACCGACTGAGCTTGCTGAACGGCTGTCGGCTGCTGGGCCGGCAGGGTATTGCTGGCAATCTCGCCGGCTGCCTGTTCGACACGGCGCTGCCCGGCTTGAATACCGCTGAGACCTGCGCTGAACGCGCTACCAGAAATTTGCATGCTGATGACTCCCTGACGGGGACAGACTCGTGCGGACAATTGAAGCAGAAAATGCTCAAAAAACGTACAAGCAATCCACTATGACCGATCAACGGCTTATAGCGAAGTCTCCAACGGTCGCAGAGAGAGGCACCCAGCCACCGCTGCAGGCGTTGCCACAGCCAGGCGCGGAACACGCCCCAGGCAGGGCGCAGAGAGGCGCTCCGCCAGCGTTGCCAGGTTCTCTTCGAGGCGAGAGGTCTGTGGGTCGACGATATTGGCGACCCATCCCGCCAGGCGCAAACCGTCACACTCGATCGTTTCGGCGCTGAGCAGCGCATGGTTGATGCAACCCAGGCGCACGCCGACCACCAAGATCACCGGCAGGCCGAGCGCAACGGCCAAGTCTGACAAATTCTCGCGCCCCGCCAGCGGCACTCGCCAGCCACCCGCGCCCTCTACCAGGGAGAAGTCCGCACCTTTGTCCAGCACCCGGCGCACTGCCGGCAGCAGCCGAGCCACACTCAGTTCGACGCTCGCCTCACGAGCCGCCAGATGTGGGGCGATGGCGGGCTCGAAGGCAAATGGATTGACCTCGTCATAACCCAGCGCCAGCGAGCACTCACCGAGCAGGGCCAGGGCGTCGCCGTTGCGCAGCCCGTCGACCGTCACCTCGCAGCCGGAAGCCACTGGCTTGGCCGCCGCGGTGCTCAGACTAGCCAGGCGCGCCGCGTGCAGAAGGCCGGCGGCGATGGTGGTCTTGCCGACTTCCGTGTCAGTACCAGTGATGAAGTAAGCCTGGCTCATATCAGTCCTTGCACAGCACGCCGTAGACCACCTGGTAGGTGGACGGCAGCCCCTGGGGCTGGCGGAAAAGTTCGTAGGTCTCGACCAGGGCGCGAACCCGCGCCCGCCCGGTGAGGCCGCCCGGGCGCCCGGGGTTGAGGTTGTGCGCGCCGAGGGCCTTGAGCTCGTGGGTCAGGGCGCGCAGATCGGGGAAGTGCAGCGTTCTGGCCTGGCGCTCCAGCGTCAGCAGTTCAAGACCGCTGGCCGCGCACAGCGCCTGGTAGTCCTCGAAACGGCGAAAGCGGTTGACGTGGACGAAGCCGTCCACCGCCTGCCAGCTGTCGCGCAGCTCCTGCAGGGTGCCGACGCACAGGCTGCTGAAGGCCAGCACACCACCCGGACGCATCGCCCGGCGCGCCTCGGCCAGCACGGCGGCGAAGTCACCACACCACTGTACGGCCAGGCTGGAATAGATCAGGTCGAAGCTGCCATCGCGCAGCGGCAGGCGCTCGGCATCACCGGCGACAAAATGGCGGGCACCACCCTGCGGCCGCGCATGAAGCAGCATGCCTTCGGCCAAGTCCAGGGCCAGCCCGCTACCCTGCGGATAGCGTTCGGCCAGGCCGCGAGTGAAGTGCCCGGTGCCACAGCCCAGGTCCAGCCAGCGGGCCGGGGTCAGCGCCGGCAGGCGCGCCAGCAGCTCGTTGCCGACATCGCGCTGCAGCGCGGCGACGCCGTCATAGCTCTGCGCCGCACGCGAGAAGGACGCCGCGACCTGGCGCTTGTCCGGCAGGTCGCCCTGCTGCAGTCGCTCAGACATCGCCACCCTCGCCAAGGAAGGCCAGTATCGCCGCCGCTATCTCGTGCGGACGTTCCAGCGGGAAGGCGTGGCTGACATCCTCGATCAACCCCACCTCGATATCCGGCTGCAGCATCAGCAACTCGCCGGCCACTTCGGCCGGCACCAGCGCGTCGGCGCCGGCCAGCAGGTGCAATTGCGGCCCGGCGAAACGCTGCAAGGCGCTGCGCCCGTCGAAGCTGCCCAGCACCTCCAGCCCGGCCAGCAGCACGTCGGCCGCAGCATACGGCGCCGCAGCCTGCAGCTGGCGCGCCAGGCCACGTGCCTCGCCCGAGCCCTGGGTGCAGAGCAGGCTGAAGCGCTTGAGGGTGGCGGCGGGATCGACGCGGCAGCCGTCGACGAAGGCATTGAAGGTGCCCTCGTCCATGCCGTACGGCCAGTCTGGCCCGGCAACGAAACAAGGGTTGCTGGCCAGGGTCAGCAGGCCACGACAGCGTTCGCCGCGCAGTGCCGCCAGCTCGCTGGCAAGCATGCCTCCCAACGACCAGCCACCCAGCCAGGTATGCCCCGGCAGGCGTTCGTCCAGCTCCAGCAGCCAGTCGCGCGGCTCGCCACGAGTCAGCTCGGGCAGCGGTTCGATTTCTACCTTGAGCGTCGGAGCAAGACCACGCAGGGCCTCAGCCAACACTTCCAGCGGCAGGCTGCCCAGGCCCCAGCCTGGCAGCAGGATCAGATGATCACGCATCGCGGTTCACCAACGGCCAGCATTCGGCCAGGGCGTCGAACAAGCGCTCCAGCTGCGCCTCGCTGTGCAGCGCGGAGAGGGTCACGCGCAGGCGCGCACTGCCGGCCGGTACAGTGGGAGGGCGAATGGCGCCGACCAGCAGGCCGCGTTCTTTCAATAGGGCAGAGAGCTGCAGGGCGCGCTCGCTGTCGCCGATCAGGATCGGCTGGATCGGCGTCGGGCTGTCCATCAGGCTCAGGCCGATCTCGGCGGCACCGGCGCGGAAGCGCGCGATCAGCCGGTTCAGGTCTTCGCGGCGCCAGCTCTCGTCACGCAGCAGCTGCAGGCTCCTGAGGCTGGCGCAAGCCACGGCGGGTGGCTGGCTGGTGGTATAGATGTAGGGGCGGGCGAACTGGATCAGCGTTTCGATCAGCTCTTCGCTGCCGGCCACAAAGGCGCCGGCGGTGCCGAAGGCCTTACCCAGGGTGCCGACCAGCACCGGCACATCCTCCAGGCCCAGGCCGAAGTGCTCGACGATACCGCCGCCGGTGGCGCCCAGCGGGCCGAAGCCGTGGGCGTCATCGACCATCACCCAGGCGTTCGCGCGCCGCGCCTCGGCACACAGCGCCGGCAGATCGGCCAGGTCGCCGTCCATACTGAACACGCCATCAGTGACCACCAGAGTATTGCCCTCGGCCTTGCGCAGGCGATTGCTCAGGCTCACCGCATCGTTGTGCAGGTAACGCGAGAAGCGCGCGCCGCTGAGCAACCCGGCATCCAGCAGCGAAGCGTGGTTGAGGCGATCTTCCAGCACCGTGTCGCCCTGCCCCACCAGCGCGGTGACGGCGGCGAGATTGGCCATATAGCCGGTGGAGAACAGCAGTGCGCGCGGGCGGCCGGTGAACTCGGCCAACGCGTCCTCCAACTCATGGTGTGGCGCGCTGTGGCCGATCACCAGATGTGAGGCACCACCACCCACGCCCCATCGCTCGGCGCCAGCACGCATGGCCGCGATCACCTCGGGGTGATTGGCCAGGCCCAGGTAGTCGTTGGAACAGAAAGCCAGCAGCGCCTGGCCATCAACCACCACCTCAGGCCCTTGCGGGCCCTCCAACAAGGGGCGCTGGCGATAGAGGTGGGCTGTGCGGCGCTCGGCGAGGCGGGCGGCAAGATCAAAGGTCATGGGCGCAGGTACCGGCAGTTGGTGGGTAACCGCAAGCGGGTTATCCACCCTACGGGGAGTGTCGGCTGGACGAGGCTTGCTCATCCAGCCAACAGAACATCAGGCCGAAGCGGCGTTATAGAACAGCTTGCCGTCGCGCTGCTCGACCAGGGCCTGCTCGATGGCGGCCTGGTGCACCTCGTCGGCGTGCTCTTCGCGCTCCTCCGGCTTAATGCCGAGGCGGGCGAACAGCTGCATGTCCTTGTCGGCCTGCGGGTTGGCGGTGGTCAGCAGCTTCTCGCCGTAGAAGATCGAATTGGCGCCGGCCATAAAGGCCAGGGCCTGCATCTGCTCATTCATCGCCTCGCGGCCGGCGGACAGGCGCACATGGGACTGCGGCATCATGATCCGTGCCACGGCAAGCATGCGGATGAAGTCGAACGGATCGACGTCCTTCTCGCCGGCCAGCGGTGTGCCCTCGACCTTGACCAGCATGTTGATCGGCACCGACTCCGGATGCTCGGGCAGGTTGGCCAGTTGGATCAGCAGGCCGGCGCGGTCGTCCAGCGACTCGCCCATGCCGAGGATGCCGCCGGAGCAGATCTTCATTCCCGCATCGCGCACGTAGGCCAGGGTCTGCAGGCGCTCGCTGTAGGTGCGGGTGGTGATGATGTTGCCGTAGAACTCCGGCGAGGTATCCAGGTTGTGGTTGTAGTAGTCGAGGCCGGCCTCGGCCAAGGCGCGGGTCTGCTCCTGGTCGAGCTTGCCGAGGGTCATGCAGGTTTCCAGGCCGAGCTTCTTCACGCCCTCGACCATCTTCAGCACATAGGGCATGTCCTTGGCCGACGGGTGCTTCCACGCCGCGCCCATGCAGAAGCGGGTCGAGCCGATGGCCTTGGCCTCGGCGGCCGCCTCCAGCACCTTCTGCACTTCCATCAGCTTCTGCTTGTCCAGGCCGGTGTTGTAGTGGCCGGACTGCGGGCAATATTTGCAGTCTTCCGGGCAGGCACCGGTCTTGATCGACAGCAGGGTGGAGACCTGCACGCGGTTCGGGTCGAAGTGCGCCCGGTGAACGATCTGAGCCTGGAACAACAGGTCGTTGAACGGCTGCTCGAACAGCGCCTTCACCTCGGCGAGGGACCAATCGTGACGGGTGACGGAGGCGATACTGGCGCTCATGGGCGATATTCCTTGTTCTAGGCTGTGCAACACGGCTGCGAGGCATAGTCAAAGGAAGGACCATGCGCTGTCAACCATTCACCGATAGCCAGGTTTACAACTGGACGAAAATTAAACAATCGTGCTTGTTGTGCGCCGAAATGGCGGACACCGCGCACCCGCTGTGCAGCGCCTGCGAGGGCGAACTACCTTGGCTGGGCGGCCACTGCAATGTCTGCGCCCTGCCCCTGCCGGCCACCGGCCTGACCTGCGGCGCCTGCCTTAAGCGGCCACCGAACTTCACCCGAGTGGAAGCAGCCTGGCGCTACGCCTTCCCGGTCGACAGCCTGATCACCCGCTTCAAGCACCAGGCGCAGTGGCCAATGGGACGTCTGCTGGTCGAGCTTCTGTCACATCATCTGCAACACGCCTTCGCCGAAGGCCTGCCACGCCCCGACTTGCTGCTGCCCGTGCCGCTGGGGCGCAAGCGTCTGCGCAGCCGCGGCTTCAACCAGGCCGGGATGCTCGCGGACTGGCTGGGCAACAGCCTGCAGCTGCCGGTGCAGGACCGCTGGCTGCTGCGTCCGCAGGAAGGGGCGCGCCAGCAGGAGCTGGACGCGGCTGCGCGCAAACGCAATCTGCGCCAGGCCTTCGCCCTCACCCCGACTGCCGCCGTGCGTGATCGCCATGTCGCGGTGATCGACGACGTGCTCACCACGGGAGCCACCGCCGAAGCGCTTTCCCGCCTGCTGCTGAAGGCAGGTGCGAAGCGAGTCGACGTCTATTGCCTGGCCCGCACACCCAAGCCGGGAGACTGATCCTGAGCACGCAGCTTTCCTGGCCGTGGCACACTGGCGCCCCCGACTGGAGCACAACATGAGCCACCCCTTCGCCACCCTCACTCCCGATCTGGTCCTCGATGCAGTGGAGAGCCTCGGCTACCTGAGCGATGCCAGAGTGCTGGCCTTGAACAGCTACGAGAACCGCGTCTATCAGATCGGCATCGAAGCAGCCGAGCCGATCATCGCCAAGTTCTATCGACCGGAGCGCTGGAGCGATGCGGCAATTCGCGAAGAGCACACATTCACTCGAGAGCTGGCCGAACATGAAGTCCCAGTCGTAGCGGCTCTTGAGCTTCAGGGAGAAACCTTGTTCGAACATGCCGGCTTCCGCTTCTCGGTGTTCCCTCGCCGGGGAGGGCGAGCTCCGGAGCCGGGAAACCTGGAGCAGCTGTATCGCCTGGGGCAGCTTCTCGGTCGCATGCATTCGATAGGGGCAACCCGCCCGTTCATCGAAAGGGAAACCCTATCCGTTGACAGCTTCGGCCATGCTTCGATGGAGGCCCTTCTCCAGGGAGGCTTCGTTCCACCAAGACTGCTACCAGCCTATCAGTCGGTAGCGAGGGATCTGCTCGCCAAACTGGATGAGCTCTTCGGTCGAGTCCGATACAGCGCCATCCGACTGCACGGAGACTGTCACCCAGGCAACCTCCTTCATCGCGACAACGCGTTCCACGTGGTGGACCTTGACGACTGCCGCATGGGGCCTGCGGTGCAGGATCTGTGGATGATGCTCGCCGGAGATCGCCATGAGCGATTGAGCCAGCTGGCCGAATTGATCGACGGCTACCAGGAGTTCGGCGACTTCGACCCGCGAGAGCTGCCGCTGATCGAGGGGCTACGGGCGCTACGTCTGCTTCATCACAGCGCCTGGATCGCCCGCCGCTGGGACGACCCCGCCTTCCCCCTGGCCTTTCCCTGGTTCGCCAACGAGCGTTATTGGGGAGACCAGATTCTGGCATTGCGCGAACAGATCGCCGCCCTCGACGAAGAACCGCTTCGGCTGTACTGAGCAGTCCGGAAGCGGGTCAACTGCGCGAGGCGTTGCGTATGGATACCTGCGTGTTAAGCGTCCAGAAGTCGTAGAGAACACCTACTAGGAACAGGCCGCCGGTGAGCAGGTAGATGACCCCGGTGATCCACTTGCCCTGATACATGCGGTGAACGCCAAACACACCGAGGAAGGTCAGCAGGATCCAGGCCACGTTGTAATCGGTGTCGCCGGCGGTGAAGCGCAGGTCGGCCTCACGATCCATCGCCGGGATCAGGAACAGGTCGATGATCCAGCCAATAAAGAACAGGCCGAAGGTGAAGAACCAGATGGTCCCGGTCACCGGCTTGCCGTAGTAAAAACGGTGCGCACCGAGGAAGCCGAATATCCACAGCAGATAGCCGATGACCTTGCTGTGCGTGTCCTGACGTTGCATGTGATCTCCCTGGAACGGAATGGGTCGCAGAACCGACGATCGGCCGATGCGACCGCTTGCGTCGACAATCGACTACACAAATACTGTATGCAAATACAGTATTTGGCTACTCATGGAACTTATAGACAAGCTAACCGTATTGGCCGACGCGGCCAAGTACGACGTGTCCTGCGCCAGCAGCGGTGCCCCCAAGCGCGACTCTCGCGGCAAATCCGGCCTGGGTGCCACCAATGGCATGGGCATCTGTCACAGCTTCACTCCGGATGGCCGCTGCGTGGCGCTGCTGAAGGTACTGCTGACCAACTTCTGTCTGTACGACTGCCAGTATTGCGTAAACCGCCGCTCCAGCGATGTGCCACGCGCACGCTTCACTCCCGAGGAAGTGGTACGCCTGACCCTGGACTTCTACCGGCGCAATTGCATCAGCGGCCTGTTCCTCAGCTCCGGGATCATTCGGTCGGCGGATTACACCATGGAGCAGTTGGTGCGCGTTGCCCGCCTGCTGCGCGAGGAACACGAGTTTCGCGGCTATATCCACCTCAAGACCATTCCCGACGCTTCACCCGAGCTGATCACTGAGGCCGGCCGCTATGCCGACCGTCTCAGCGTCAATATCGAACTGCCCAGCGAGGCCAGCCTGATCCGTCTGGCACCGGAGAAGAGCGTCGGCACCATCAAGCAAGCGATGGGCTCGATCCGCCTCGGCGTCGACGAGGCCCGCGAGGAGACCCGCGCACCGGCCTTCGCCCCCGCCGGGCAGAGCACGCAGATGATCGTCGGCGCCGACGACACCGACGACCGCACCATCCTCGACACCGCACAGACCCTGTACGGCGCCTACCGCCTCAAGCGCGTGTACTACTCGGCGTTCAGCCCGATTCCACACAGCCCGAAGAGCGTGCCGTTCCAGGCGCCGCCGCTGCTGCGCGAGCACCGCCTGTACCAGGCGGACTTTCTCCTGCGCGGCTACGGCTTCAATGTCCAGGAGCTGATCGCCACTCCAGGCAACCTGGCACTGGACGTCGATCCCAAACTGGCCTGGGCTCTGGCCAATCGCGCGCACTTCCCGCTGGATCTGAATCGCGCGGAACCGGCGATGATCGCCCGCGTACCGGGCATCGGCGTACTCAGCGCCAGGCGACTGGTCGAATTGCGCCGCCAGCGCCGCATCCGCTATGCCGATGTAGCACGCCTGCGCTGCTCGATGGACAAGGCCAAGCCATTTATCGTCACCCAGGATTACCGCCCGCAGCAGGCCACGTTGGAGTCCGCCGTACTGCGCCGCCAGCTCAGCGATGCGCCGTCGCAGATGGCTCTCTGGTAATGCTCGTCGCTCATTTCAATGGCAGCTTCGCGGGCTGGCGCAGCGAGGCCCGCCGGCTGCTGCTGGCGGGCGCTGAACCCCATGAAGTGAGCTGGCAGGCAGGCGAGACGGGCGCAGACCTGCTCACCGAACTCGCCACCGAACCACCACGGATTTCGGCGGCAGCTCCACCGCGAATCCCCCGCGAACTGCCGGAACTGCTCGAAACCGCGGCTCGCTTTCGGGCCGATGATCGCTGGGCGCTGCTCTACCGCATTCTCTGGCGTGTCGCCCATGGCGACCGCACGGCCATGCTTGCCGGCGACCGCGATGGCAACGTCCTGCAGCGTCGCATCAAGAGCGTGCATCGCGAGGCCCACCACATGCACGCGTTCCTGCGTTTCAGGGAGCGAACGCCAGAAGACGGGACACCGAACTTTGTCGCCTGGCACGAGCCGGCCCACGATATTCTCGACATGGCTGCCGGACACTTCGCCGAACGTCTGGGCCGCGCCAGTTGGCTGATCGCCACTCCCGACGCCGCGGCACTGTGGGATGGTGCGAAAATGCAAATCCTGCGCCCCTGCCCTGCAGAGCTGAGCCAGCTGGCGAGGGGCGCCGAAGATCCGGGCGCCGAACTGTGGCTGGCCTACTACGGCAGTACGTTCAACCCTGCGCGACTTAACCAGGATGTGCTGGAGAGCAACATGCCGGTACGCTTCTGGAAAGATCTTCCCGAAGGGCCGCTGATTCCGCAGCTGATGAGCCAGGCGCGTGCCGGCCAGCAGCGTCTGGCGCAAACCGCCAGTGTCGGGGAACTGACGGGCAAGGAGGTGCTGATCGCCAGCGACAGGGCGCAGCCGCAGCGCTCTTCAAGCACGTTGCTGGACAACTGCCGCGCCTGCACGCTCTGGCGCGACGCCACCTGCGCCGTTCCGGGCGAAGGCCCGAACGGCGCGCGCATCATGCTGATTGGGGATCAGCCCGGTGATCAGGAGGACCTGGCCGGGCGGCCCTTCATCGGTACCGTAGGCCAGGTGCTGCAAAGGGCGCTGGATCACGCCAAGCTTTCGCGCGATACGCTGTACCTGACCCATGCCGTAAAACACTTCAAGTGGCAACCCGGCAGCGGTCCACTCGACCGATCTTCCGACCGTTTGGGCGTGGCAGCCACCCAAGGAGAGATGGAGGCCTGCCGTCGCTGGCTGGTTCAGGAGCTGGAGCAGCTTGCGCCGCGAGTCATCGTGGCCCTTGGCAAAACAGCTTTGGCATCGCTGCTGAAAACCTACGAACTGCCGTACATGAATATGGACGACCTGCTAGGTCGCCCATTCCGGCACGAAGAGCTCTGGGTGGTGGTGGCGCCTCATCCAGCAGCAGCGCTCAATGAAGACGGCGGCAATCAACGCTTCAACGAGTTGATTACCGCCCTGTGTCAGGCAAGCCAGCTGGCGGCCTGAAGGATCAGCGGAAGCGGCGACCCGGATCTTCTTCGCTGACTTCCAGGCTCAGGCCCTGGCTCATGCTGGTCAGGTGGTCGCCATCGGTTTCCGAGCCGAGCTTGATCATCAGGCGCAGATCGTTCGCAGAGTCGGCGTAAAGCAGGGCATCTTCGTAGGTGATCTCGCCCTGTATGTAGAGGGCGTAGAGCGCCTGGTCGAAGGTCTGCATGCCAAGCTCGGTAGAGCGCTTCATCAGCGCCTTGAGCTCATGCACCTCGCCCTTGCGAATCAGGTCCGCGGCCAGCGGGGTATTGATCAGCACCTCGATTACCGCGCGACGCCCCTTGCCGTCGGGAGTGGGCACCAGCTGCTGCGCGACAATGGCCTTGAGGTTGAGCGACAGGTCCATCCACACCTGGTTGTGTCGATCCGGCGGGAAGAAGTTGATGATCCGGTCCAGAGCCTGGTTGGCGTTGTTGGCGTGCAATGTGGCGAGGCAAAGGTGCCCCGTCTCGGCAAAGGCCACGCCGTAATCCATGGTCTCGCGGGTACGGATCTCACCAATCAGGATCACGTCCGGCGCCTGGCGCAGGGTGTTCTTCAACGCCACCTCGAAGGACTCGGTATCAATACCGACCTCGCGCTGGGTGACGATGCAGCTCTGGTGCTGGTGGATATACTCGATCGGGTCTTCGATGGAGATGATGTGACCGCTGGTGTTCTTGTTGCGGTAGCCGATCATCGCCGCCAGCGAAGTGGACTTGCCGGTACCGGTGGCCCCCACGAACAGCACCAGGCCGCGCTTGGTCAGTGCCAGTTTCTTCAGCACTTCGGGCAGCTTGAGGTCATCGAGGGTCGGGATGTTGGTCTCGATGCGACGCAGCACCATACCAGCCAGGTTGCGCTGGTAGAACGCGCTGACCCGGAACCGGCCGATACCACGAGCACTGATGGCGAAATTGCACTCATGGTTCTCGGCGAACTCGCGGCGCTGCTGCTCGTTCATCACCGAGTGCACGGTCTCGCGGGTCTGCTCGGGAGACATAGGGGTCTTGGTCACTGGCATGATCTTGCCGTTGACCTTCATGGAAGGTGGGACACCAGCCGTGATGAACAGGTCGGACCCTCCTTTCTCGACCATCAAACGCAACAGTTTTTCAAATTCCATTTTTACCGCCCATGAGTCTTGCGCATTGCCGCCGGGTGACCGGCTACCCGCTCGTTATCAGAAATTTTCCGGCGTTTTCGCCTTCTCGCGTGCCGCCTCGCGACCGACCAACCCTTTGGCCACCAAGCCCTTCAGGCAATTGTCGAGCGTCTGCATGCCGAGCGCACCGCCGGTCTGGATCGCCGAGTACATCTGCGCCACCTTGTCCTCGCGAATCAGGTTACGGATGGCCGGCGTACCGATCATGATCTCGTGGGCCGCCACCCGGCCGCCGCCGATCTTCTTCAGCAGGGTCTGCGAGATTACCGCCTGCAGGGATTCGGAGAGCATGGAGCGAACCATGGATTTCTCCTCGGCCGGAAACACGTCGACCACGCGGTCGATGGTCTTGGCCGCGGAGGTGGTGTGCAGGGTGCCGAACACCAGGTGACCGGTTTCCGCGGCGGTCAGCGCCAGACGGATGGTCTCCAGGTCACGCATCTCACCGACGAGGATGATGTCCGGGTCTTCCCGCAGTGCGGAGCGCAGAGCTTCGGAGAAGCCGTGGGTATCGCGGTGTACTTCACGCTGGTTGACCAGGCACTTCTTCGACTCGTGAACGAATTCGATCGGGTCCTCGATGGTGAGGATGTGGTGGTACTTGTTGTTGTTCAGGTAGTCGAGCATGGCCGCCAGGGTGGTCGACTTGCCCGAACCGGTCGGGCCGGTGACCAGCACGAGGCCGCGCGGTACGTCGGTGATCTTCTTGAACACCTCGCCCATGCCCAAGTCTTCCATGCTCAGGACCTTGGAGGGAATGGTCCGGAACACGGCGCCCGCGCCGCGGTTCTGGTTGAAGGCGTTGACCCGGAAACGTGCGACACCAGGCACTTCGAAGGAGAAGTCGGTCTCGAGGAACTCCTCGTAATCCTTGCGCTGCTTGTCGTTCATGATGTCGTAGATCAGCGCGTGGACCTGTTTGTGGTCCATCGGCGGCAGGTTGATCCGCCGTACATCGCCATCGACACGAATCATCGGCGGCAGACCCGCCGAGAGGTGCAGGTCCGACGCGCCTTGCTTGGCGCTGAAGGCGAGCAGCTCGGTAATATCCATGGGACTCCCCAATCACATGCAAGCAGGTAGAATGCCGCAGACCCCTGACGGGCGGGCTATAGAGCGCGAGTAATGTCCACGATAGCAGAGAATATTGCAAAGGTTCGCGAGCGTATCCGTGAGGCGGCGCAAGCCTCGCAGCGTGAGCCAGAGACAGTCGGCCTGCTCGCCGTGAGCAAGACCAAACCGGCCCAGGCCATACGGGAAGCGCATCAGGCAGGCCAGATCGACTTTGGCGAGAACTACCTGCAGGAAGCGTTGAACAAGCAGACCGAGCTGGCAGACCTCGCTCTGATCTGGCATTTCATCGGCCCCATACAGTCGAACAAGACCAAGGCCATCGCCGAGCACTTTCACTGGGTGCACTCGGTGGACCGCCTGAAGATCGCTCAGCGCCTGTCCGAACAACGCCCCACCCACTTGCCGCCACTGAATGTCTGCCTGCAGGTCAACGTCAGCGGCGAGGTCAGCAAGTCGGGCTGCACGCCCGAAGAGCTTGCCGAGCTGGCACAGGCGGTTACACAACTGCCGCGACTACGCCTTCGGGGGTTGATGACAATCCCCGAACCAAGCGACGATCCTCAGACTCAGCGCGAGCCTCTGGCTCGCCTGCGCCAGCTACGCGACACGCTGAACCCTGGCCTCGACACCCTGTCCATGGGCATGAGTCAGGATCTGGAAGCAGCTGTCGCCGAAGGTGCCACCTGGGTGCGTATCGGCACCGCCCTGTTCGGCGCCCGCAACTACGGCTCGCCCAACGATGGTTCGCCACACTAATTAAGGAAGCACGTACATGAGCCACCCCCGCATCGCCTTCATCGGCGCCGGCAACATGGCGACCAGCCTGATCGGCGGCCTGCTCGCCCAAGGCGTCCCGGCTACCCACATCCGTGCCAGCGATCCGGGAGCCGAACAGCGCGCCAAGGTTGCCCACGAGTACGGCATCGAACTGTTCGAGAGCAACGCCGAAGCGGTCATCAATGCCGATGTGGTGGTCCTGGCGACCAAGCCTCAGGTGCTCAAGGGCGTGTGCCAGACTCTCGCGCCCAGCCTGCAGTCAAGCCAGCTGATCGTCTCCATCGCTGCCGGCATCACCTGCGCCAGCCTGAGTGCCTGGCTCGGCGATGTGGCTCTGGTACGCTGCATGCCCAATACTCCGGCACTGCTGCGCCAAGGGGTCAGCGGCCTGTATGCCAACGCACGGGTGAACTCGATGCAACGCCAGCTGGCCGAGCAACTGTTATCCGCCGTCGGCCTGGCGCTGTGGCTGGAAGAGGAACAGCAGATCGATGCCGTCACCGCCGTGTCCGGCAGCGGGCCAGCCTATTTCTTCCTGCTGATCGAGGCGATGACCGCCGCCGGCGAGAAGCTTGGCCTGCCGCGCGACACTGCCGCTCAACTTACCCTGCACACCGCCCTCGGCGCCGCGCGCATGGCCACCGAGAGCGACGTCGAGGCAGCCGAGCTGCGCCGCCGCGTCACTTCACCCAACGGCACTACCGAGGCGGCGATCAAGACCTTCCAGGCCGGCGGCTTCGAGGCACTGGTGCAACAGGCACTGGACGCCGCCGCCAGGCGCTCCGCCGAACTCGCCGAACAACTGGGTCAATAAGGAACGTACATGTCCGGATTCGCAGAAGCCCTCATCTATATCATCCAGACGCTCGGCAGCCTGTATCTGCTGATCGTCCTGCTGCGTTTCATCCTGCAACTGGTGCGCGCCGACTTCTATAACCCTCTCAGCCAGTTCACCGTGAAAGCCACCCAGCCGCTGCTCAAGCCACTGCGTCGGATCATCCCCGGCTTTGGCGGCGTCGACCTGGCCTCGCTAGTGCTGGCCGTCTTGGTACAGCTGTTGTTGATGGTCATCGTCGTCCTGATCGCTGGTTACAACCCCGTCGCCGTCGGCCTGCAGCTACTGGTCTGGGCGATCATCGCGGTGACCTCGCTGTTCCTGAAGATATTCTTCTTCGCCATGATCATCAGCGTGATCCTCTCCTGGGTCGCCCCCGGCAGCTACAACCCCGGCGCTCAGTTGGTCAATCAGATCTGCGAGCCGCTACTGGCGCCCTTCCGCAAGCTGCTGCCGAATCTCGGCGGCCTGGACATCTCGCCGATTTTCGCCTTCATCGCACTGAACCTGCTGGATCGCTTCGTGATCGGCAACTTGGCCGCCATGAGCGGAATGCCGGCGATGCTCAGCCCATTCATCTGACGTGAGCTGGTATCGCTGGGACGGTGACGACCTGATCCTCGACTGCCATCTGCAGCCCAAGGCGAGCCGCGACGAGTTCGCCGGGCTGCATGGCGAACGCCTGAAGATCCGCCTCACCGCCCCGCCGGTGGAGGGCAAGGCCAATGCCCATCTGATGGCCTTCCTCGCGGCCGCCTTCGGCGTCGCCAAGAGCCAGGTCATCCTGGAAAGTGGCGAACTCAACCGACAGAAACGCGTCCGCGTCCGCTCCCCGCGTCAGTTGCCGGACTTGCCAGGCATGACCGCCGGGTCGCCCTGAGCGACCTTCGAGCCGAAGTTGTGAAGCGGGCCGATTGACGCGCGTTCGCACCCACGCATAATGCGGCCATCTCCGGCAAAGCCGCAGTTATTCCGTGGCTGCGTGCCAGCCAATCGACCGTCGAACCAGGAGTGTCCGGATGAGCATGGAACGTCTCAGCCAGCAAGTGGACGCCTATGTCGCGTGGAAGCGCGAACTGATGCGCGAGATCACCCGCTATCGCAGCTGGCTGGCGGAGCACCGTCTCGGCTCGGAAGCGATGGATGCCCGTCTGGAGCGCGCGCTCAAGCTGCTGCGCACCGACCACATCACCCTGGCCTTCGTCGGCGAGTTTTCCCGCGGCAAGACCGAGCTGATCAACAGCCTTTTCTTCTCTGAATACGGCCAGCGCATGCTGCCGTCGCATGCAGGGCGCACCACCATGTGCCCCACCGAGCTGTTCTTCGACCCCCGCTCCGAACGTCCCTACATTCGCCTGCTGCCGATCGAAACCCGCATGGCCGATGCCAGCGTGGCGCAGTTCAAGCGCATCCCTCGGCACTGGGTCAACATTCCGCTCGACCCGAGCGATCCCGACAACATGGCTCTGGCGTTCGCCCAGGTGGCGAAGACCAAGCCGATGCCGGTCGAGCAGGCCATTCAGCTTGGTTTCCTCCCGGACATGCTCGAGACCACTGGCCGACCCGACCAGGTGCTGGTACCTGCCTGGCGCCACGCCATGGTCAACTTCGACCACCCGCTGCTACGCCAGGGCCTGCGCATCCTCGACACTCCCGGTCTCAACGCGCTGGGCAGCGAACCCGAGCTGACTCTGTCGATGTTACCGAGCGCGCAGGCGATCCTGTTCCTGCTGGCTGCCGACACGGGCGTCACCTCGAGTGACATGGCGATCTGGAACGAGCATATCCGCCAGCTGGACGGAGACAGCCAGGCCAGCCTGTTCGCCGTCCTCAACAAGATCGACGTGCTGTGGGACGACCTCGCCGGTGACGAGCATGTCGCCAAGGCGATCGGCACCATGCAGGACGCAACCGCCAGGCAACTGGGGATCTCGACTGCCAGCGTGCTGCCGCTCTCGGCCAAACAAGCGCTGATCGCCAAGGTACGCCAGGACAAGGAACTGCTCGAACGCAGCCAACTGGCAGATCTGGAAAACCTGCTCTGTGAACGCATCGTCGCCCAGAAGGAGCGCCTGCTCGAGGATCGGGTGGTCAATCAGGTACTGGCCCTGCTCAACAATAGCCAGCACGTACTCGGGTTACGCCTCGAGAAGGTGCGGGAGCAACAGGCGCTGCTACAGACGCACCAGAACGACAACGGCCAGCTGCTATTCGAACTGACAGCCAAGACCAAGGACGATCACAGCCAACACCACAAGCGCCTGCTCGGCCTCAAGACCAATCAGCGCCTGCTCAAACGCCAGGGTGATCTGCTTCGTGCCGCGGTGCGCCCGGAGCGGCTGGAGGAACACCTGACGCAGGTCCGTCAAGGACTGAACGGCAGCTGGACCACCGTCGGCATTAACCAGGCCATTGTCCAGTTCTTCAAGAGCGTGGAGCACGATCTGGGCAATCTGCTGCACGAGGCTGAAATGGCCAACAAGATGGTCGCCGCCATCTATCGCCGGCACAACGACGAGAATCCCCTGCATGGCGTCGATGCGCCACAGTTCAACAGCCGGACCCACCAGCGCGAACTGCAGCAGCTACGAGCCAAGGCAGATCAGTTCCGCCTGCATCTTAAGACGCTGATGACAGAGCAGCGCAGCCTCAGCCGCCGCTTCTTCGCCACACTGGTGCAGGAGGTGATCGGCCTGCATCGGCGACTGCGCCACGAGGCCGAACAGTGGGCCAACGACGCGCTGATGCCACTGATGCAGCACACCCTCGAGCACAAGCAGATGCTGGAAACCCACATGCTGCGCCTCAAGGCCCTAGCCCAGGAAACCCAGCAGGCGCGCCAGCGTGGCCAGCAGCTGGCGGGATATTGCACCCAGCTGGAAGGCCAACTGGCTCAGGCCAACGAGATGCTCCGTGCATTGCGCCGCCCGGCACCGATCCAGCGACAAGGAAAAGTCGTCACGCTGCCCTCGGCGATCCGCCAACAAAGCGCTGCCGACCCTGCCTAAGCCCCGTCAAATCAGCGGCTTAGCCACGGCCCCCGCGCTTGCTGCCGGGGGCCGTGCTCTTTAGACTGCTGCACTTTCCTGGAGCGAGAGCTGGCGCGATGCCGACCGTTTTCCCCGCAGACTCCGTCGGCCTGGTCACCCCCCAGACCGCCCATTTCAGCGAGCCGCTGGCGCTGGTCTGCGGTCGCAGCCTGGCCGACTACCAGCTGGTCTACGAGACCTACGGCACACTCAATGCCGCGGCCAGCAACGCCGTGCTGATCTGCCACGCACTCTCCGGCCATCACCACGCCGCCGGCTTCCACAGCGCCGACGAGCGCAAGCCCGGCTGGTGGGACAGCTGCATCGGCCCCGGCAAGCCGATCGACACCAACAAGTTCTTCGTCGTCAGCCTGAACAACCTCGGCGGCTGCAACGGTTCGACCGGACCCTCCAGCCTCAACCCGGCCAACGGCAAGCCCTACGGCGCCGACTTCCCGGTGATGACGGTGGAAGACTGGGTCAACAGCCAGGCGCGCCTGGCCGACCAGTTGGGCATCCACCAGTGGGCCGCGACCATCGGCGGCAGCCTCGGTGGCATGCAGGCCCTGCAGTGGACCATCAGCTACCCCGAGCGCGTGCGCCACTGCCTGTGCATCGCCTCGGCGCCCAAGCTGTCGGCGCAGAACATCGCCTTCAACGAAGTCGCGCGCCAGGCCATCCTCACCGACCCGGAGTTCCACGGAGGCCATTTCCAGGAACAGGGGGTGATCCCCAAGCGCGGCCTGATGCTGGCGCGCATGGTCGGCCACATCACCTACCTGTCGGACGACGCCATGGGCGAGAAATTCGGCCGCGAGCTGAAGACCGACAAGCTCAACTACGACTTCCACAGCGTGGAATTCCAGGTCGAGAGCTACCTGCGCTACCAGGGCGAGGAGTTCTCCGGGCGCTTCGACGCCAACACCTACCTGCTGATGACCAAGGCACTGGACTACTTCGACCCGGCCGCCGCCCATGACGGCGATCTGGCCAGGACTCTGAGCGTGGCCAAGGCCGACTTCTGCCTGATGTCCTTCACCACCGACTGGCGCTTCTCGCCGGCGCGCTCGCGGGAGATCGTCGATGCCCTGCTGGCGGCGAAGAAGAACGTCTGTTACCTGGAGATCGACGCACCGCAGGGCCACGACGCCTTCCTCATGCCGATCCCGCGCTACCTGCAGGGCTTCAGCGCCTACATGAACCGGATTGAGGTCTGATATGCGAGCGGATCTGGAAATCATCCAGGAATGGATCGCCGCGGGCAGCCGCGTGCTCGACCTCGGCTGTGGCGACGGCGAACTGCTGGCCCACCTGCGCGACCACAAGCAGGTCGGCGGCTACGGCCTGGAGATCGACCCCGAGAAGATCGCCAAGTGCATCGAGCGCGGAGTCAACGTCATCGAACAGAACCTCGACGAAGGCTTGGGCAACTTCGCCGACAACAGCTTCGACGTGGTGGTCATGACCCAATCACTGCAAGCCCTGAAGTACCCGGACAAGGTCCTGGCGGAAATGCTGCGGGTCGGCAAGACCTGCATCATCACCTTCCCCAACTTCGGCCACTGGCGCTGCCGCTGGTACCTGACCACCAAGGGCCGCATGCCGGTGTCGGACTTCCTGCCGTACACCTGGTACAACACGCCGAACATCCACTTCTGCACCTTCGAGGACTTCGAACGCCTGTGCCATGCCCAGGGTGCGAAGGTGGAAGAACGCCTGGCCGTCGACCACGAACATCGCCACAACCTGGGTAGCCGGCTTTGGCCTAACCTGTTGGGTGAGATCGGCATCTATCGCGTCAGCGGGTCCGGCCTGGCCGATCACCGCGTAGCCGTCTAACCCCTCGACGCTCCGGAGAACTTCTTATGCGCCGCTTAGCATCCCTCATTATCTGCCTGCTACTTGCCCTGCCGGCCACCGCCGAACGCAAGCAGACCTTCGGCGAACTGGACGTGCACTACAGCGTGTTCAACTCCAGCTTCCTGCAGCCAGACATTGCCGCTGCCGCCAGCCTGACCCGCAGCAAGACCGTCGGCGTGCTCAACATCGCCGCGCTCAAAGGTGGCAAGGGCCAACCGGCCAAGGTCGGTGGCAGCCTGAAGAACCTGCTCGGGCAAACCGTCGAACTGCAGTTCAAGCAAGTGTTGGAGAGCGGCGCCGTGTACTACCTGGCCGAGTTCCCGCTGCGTGAGCGCGAGATGCTGACCTTCAGCATTAACGTGCAGATCGGCGAAGGCGCGCCGCACACCCTTACCTTCAACCAGGAAGTGTTCCCGGACGAATGACCATGCCCTTAAAAGAACTGGTACTGGCCAGCCATAATGCCGGCAAGCTCAAGGAACTCCAGGCCATGCTCGGCGAGCATGTGCGGGTGCGTTCGGTCGGCGAATTCTCCAGCATCGAGCCGGAAGAGACCGGCCTGTCCTTCGTCGAGAACGCCATCCTCAAGGCGCGCAACGCCGCACGCGTGTCCGGTCTGCCGGCACTGGCCGACGACTCCGGTCTGGCCGTGGACTTCCTCGGCGGCGCCCCGGGCATCTATTCGGCGCGCTATGCCGATGGCCAGGGTGACGCGGCCAACAACGCCAAGCTGCTCGATGCGCTGAAGGACGTGGCGGACGCCGAGCGCGGCGCCCAGTTCGTCTGCGCCCTGGCCCTGGTGCGGCATGCCGACGACCCGCTGCCGATCCTCTGCGAAGGCCTGTGGCACGGCAGCATCCTGCGCGAAGCCCGTGGCGCCGAGGGCTTTGGCTACGACCCGCTGTTCTGGGTGCCGGAGCGCGAATGCTCCAGCGCCGAACTGGCCAGCGACGAGAAGAACCGCATCAGCCATCGCGCCCGCGCCATGGCCCTGCTCAAGCAGCGCCTGGGCCTGCAATGAACACCTCGCCCGGCGGTGGCTTCCAGCTGCCGCCACTCGCGCTGTACATCCACATCCCGTGGTGCGTACGCAAATGCCCCTACTGCGACTTCAACTCCCATGCCGCCGGTCCGAGCCTGCCGGAAGAGGAGTACGTCGACGCCCTGCTCGCCGACCTCGATGCCGACCAGGCACACGCCCACGGCCGTGAGCTGACTTCGATCTTCTTCGGCGGCGGTACGCCCAGCCTGTTCTCGGCCAAGGCCCTGGGCCGCCTGCTGGAAGGCGTGCAGCACCGCGTGCCGTTCGCCAGCGATATCGAGATCACCCTGGAGGCCAATCCGGGCACCTTCGAACAGGCCAAGTTCCGCGACTACCGCAGCCTCGGCATCAATCGCCTGTCGATCGGCGTGCAGAGCTTCCAGGAGGCCAAGCTCAAGGCTCTGGGCCGTATCCACGATGGTGGCGAGGCGATCCGCGCCGCCGACATGGCGCGCGCTGCCGGCTTCGACAACTTCAACCTGGACCTGATGCACGGCCTGCCCGAGCAGAGCATCGAGGACGCCCTGTTCGACCTGCGCACCGCCATCGCCCAGGGCCCGACGCACCTGTCCTGGTACCAGCTGACCATGGAACCCAACACGGTGTTCTGGAGCCAGCCGCCCGAGCTGCCCGAAGATGATCTGCTGTGGGACATCCAGGAAGCCGGCCAGGCCCTGCTGGCCGCCGAGGGCTACGCGCAGTACGAGGTTTCCGCCTATGCCCAGGCCGGGCGCGCGGCGCGGCACAACCTCAACTACTGGACCTTCGGCGACTTTCTCGGCATCGGCGCCGGCGCCCACGCCAAGCTGAGCGCGCCGGACGGACGCATCGTGCGCACCTGGAAGACCCGCCTACCCAAGGACTACCTGGACGCAACCAAGACCTTCCAGGCAGGCGAGCGCTTGCTGGACGCCGATGAACTGCCCTTCGAGTTCCTGATGAACGTGCTGCGACTGACCGAGGGCGCGCCAGCCGTACTGTTCGAGCAACGCACCGGCCAGCCATTGGCCAGCCTGGATGCGGCACGGCGCGAGGCCGAGACGCGTCAGCTGTTGCAGACCGATCCAGCACGCCTGGTTGCCACACGCGAAGGCCAGCTGTTTCTCAACGACCTGCTGCAGCACTTCCTGCCCTGACAGAGCCAACCCCGATCCGTTAGGCTATGCGGCCAATCCATCACCGCAGGCTCGCTCCGAGTGCTTGATCCACGCAGCATCATCTTCATCCTGGCAGCACTCAGCCTACTGATGGCGGTGGTGTTGTTCGCGATGCCGGCGTCGATCCGCCAGCGCCTCGGTGGCGCACGCCACTGGAGCCTGTCCATGCTGGTACTGGCGGGTGCCTCGGTGCTCTACGGCCTGCGCGACATCGTCCCGGACCTGCTCTCGGTGACGGTGGCCAATGCCGCCAGTCTGACCTCGGTAGCGATGATCTACGCCGGCGGTCGCGCCTTCTTCGGTCTCACACCACGCAACGGTCTGCTGGCCTTCACGGTCATCGTTGCCTGCCTGGTAATGATTGCCTGCACCTATGTACAGGACCTGTTCTCGGTACGGGTCATCGTTTTCTCCCTGGTGTCCGGCGGACTGCTGCTCCTCTACGGCCTGGACGTTTCACGTCGCCGCCCCCGTCATCATGGCAGTGCGCGCTTCCCCTACCTATTCACCTCGGTCACCGTGTTCGTCGATGTGCTGGCGTCCTTCCTGCGCATTATCAATGCGGTGCTCTCGCCTACGGCCGGCAGCGAGAACTTCTTCGCCCCGACGCCGATGAATGTGCTGTATTTCTCCACCCACAGCCTGTTGGCAATCTGCATCTCCGTCGGCTTCATCCTGATGCTCAACGAACGCCTGCACGCCATGCTCGAACACCAGTTGAGCCACGACGCGCTGACCAACGCCTACACCCGCAACATCGTCATCGACATGGCCAAACGCGCCCTGGCCAGTGGCCGCCGCCCTGTCTCGCTGCTGCTACTGGATATCGACCACTTCAAGAGCGTCAACGACACCCTCGGTCACCAGGTCGGCGATGCGGTGCTGCAGCACGTGGTGGTCACGCTGGGCGCCACACTGCGCCCGGACGAGCCGCTAGGCCGCTATGGCGGTGAGGAATTTCTCCTGCTATTGCGTGATGCCAACCCCGAGCAGGCGATGCTGGTGGCGGAGCGCCTGCGCCAGCGAGTGGCCGATACGGTGTTCAACCCCAACGGTGAGGCACGCACCATCACCCTGAGCATCGGCTGCGCTACCGCCACGCCCGACGAAAATCTGGAGCAACTGCTACACCGCGCAGATGCCGCGCTGTATCGGGCCAAACGCGCCGGGCGCAACCAGGTACAACAGGGCTGACCCTTTCCGACCGACACAAGGACTTCAGATGGACCTGCTACTCGACATGATCGCCACCCTCTCACGCTGGTGTCGCGGCAACCTGTACGACATCTCGCTGGCGATCATGGCCACCCTCTTCGTCCTGTTCGGACCGGGCATCAACGCCTGGGTACAGAAGTCCATCGGTGGCCTCAATTTCGTCCTGCGCACCCTGATCTTCGTGCTGGTCTGCGCCATCGGTTATGGCCTGGCCATCGTTTTCCTCACCCCCTGGCTGGCCAAGGGTCTGGGCTACTTCAACAACTTCACGCTGTCGCCAGTACTGCTACTAGTCTTCTTCCTGATCGGCGTATTGGCTGATCGCAGCTAGGGTCGCCCGCGGGGCGCCCGGAGGGAGCCCCATGAAGCCACTCAAGCATCTATATCTGTACTTCCAGGACGGTCAGCGTCTGGCTCTGCGTTTCCCGCGCCAGAGCGAGGATCCGGCGGCCGTCGCGCGTGCTCTGCGCAAGCAGCTGGAGTCGCCCTTTCTGAGCATCGAAGTGGACGGCGACCTACTGATGATCCCACGCGAGAGCATCAAGTACCTGCAGATCTGCCCGATGCCAGCCGCCCTGCCCGAATTGACCATCCAGGGGGCGGAGGTGATCGACTGAGCCGAACCTCCCGCCCCGTGGCCGCCTGCTTTGAAGCGGTACGGCTATCGCCAATCAATCTAATCCCTTCCCCCTTTGGAGGATTAGAGTGAAACCAGGCAACTACAGGGAGATGGACTCCTTATGCAGATCAACGGCTACAGCGGTAATCTGCCGCCCTCGACCCAGGTCATCAACAAGTACGGCCCAGCCAATCCCGAACAGGTGAACAAGGCTGTGGACGCTGCTTCCGACCGGGTCAATGAGCGCCAGGAGAGCCGCGAACTGGACCAGGCATCCAAGCGCGGTGCAACCACGCAGATCTACAGCGCCAACACTCAGCAGAGGCAGATCGAAACCTATCTGGCAGTCGCCAGCGAAGGCGAAGTCGAGAGCCCGCCAAGCCCGTTGGAGACCGCCGTGGAGCTACGCGATGCACAGGAACGCAACGACCGGGCACAGAACATCGCAGATATTGCCAGCCGCCCTGAGCGGCCCGAGACCGATCCGGCCAGGCCGGAACCCTACGCTGCAACCTATGCCTGAGCCGCCAGGCGGACAGACATATGAAAAGCCGCCCTCGGGCGGCTTTTCTATTATCCCGGCGCAAAGCAGGAAATTTACTGATCGACTGGTCAATTAATAATCCCGCAGCCCCTCTAGCACAATACTTAGCCTCACACCCATCGCGAAACTTGCGCATAGCCGAACCTCAACTAACTTAAGTCCCACGCCTCGCTTAGAGGCGATGTTCAGGGCCAGTTCTGCTGGCCAAATGCCAGATGGTCGATCAGTTAGGAGCTTGCAGGGAAAGCCTAGGAAAATGGATAGCTCGCTATTGATCGAGGTCAATACTACCCCCCTCAATGGCGCGCCCAATAAGACATAACTTCTCTCCACGATTGGAGGTGTGCGATGTCCTCTTCAGCGCAAAAACTTCGATTGGGGGCACTCGTTGCCCTGGTAGTAGGCTCGATGGTCGGCGGGGGGATTTTCTCACTGCCGCAAAACATCGCTAACAGTGCTGGCGCCGGTGCCACTCTGATCGGTTGGTTGATCACCGGCGTGGGCATGCTGACCCTGGCTTTCGTGTTCCAGACGCTGGCCAATCGCAAACCCAACCTCGACGGCGGGGTCTACGCCTACGCCAAGGCCGGGTTCGGTGACTACATGGGCTTTTCCTCGGCCTGGGGCTACTGGATCAGCGCCTGGATCGGCAACGTCAGCTACATGGTGCTGCTGTTCTCAACTCTCGGTTACTTCTTCCCGGTGTTCGGCGAGGGCAACACCCTTCCCGCTGTTATCTGTGCCTCTGTGCTGCTCTGGCTGCTGCACTTCCTGGTGCTGCGCGGCATCAAGGAAGCGGCCTTTATCAACACCATCACCACCATCGCCAAGATGCTACCGCTGGCGCTGTTCATCGTGATCGCCGCCATCGCCTTCAAGATGGACGTATTCACCTCGGACTTCTGGGGCAGCGGCAACACCGAACTGGGCAGCGTGATGGACCAGGTGCGCAACATGATGCTGGTCACCGTCTGGGTGTTCATCGGCATCGAGGGCGCCAGCATCTTCTCCGCCCGTGCAGAGAAACGCAGTGATGTCGGCAAGGCCACTGTCATCGGTTTCGTCGGCGTGCTCCTGCTGCTGGTTCTGGTCAACGTGCTGTCCCAGGGCATCATGGCCCAGGCTGAACTGGCCGGGCTGAAGAACCCCTCGATGGCGGGCGTACTGGAACACGTGGTAGGCCCCTGGGGCGCCCAGTTGATCTCCATCGGCCTGATCGTCTCTCTGGCCGGAGCTCTGTTGTCCTGGACCCTGCTCTGCGCCGAGATTCTCTTCGCCAGCGCCAGTGACCACACCATGCCGGAGTTCCTGCGCAAGGAGAACGCCAACCACGTCCCGGCCAACGCCCTGTGGCTGTCCAACGGGCTGATCCAGCTGTTCCTGATCATCACCCTGTTCAACAGCTCCACCTACCTGAGCCTGCTGTACCTGGCCACCTCGATGATCCTGGTGCCTTACTTCTGGTCCAGCGCCTACGCGCTGCTGCTGGCAGTCCGCGGCGAGACTTACGAGAACGCCAGCAACGAGCGCAACAAGGACCTGTTCATCGCAGCGGTATCGAGCCTGTATGCCATCTGGTTGATATACGCGGCCGGCATCCAGTACCTGCTGCTCTCTGCCCTGCTCTATGCGCCCGGCGTCATCCTGTTCGCCAAGGCCAAGCACGAGCTCAATCAACCCATTTTCACCGGCGTCGAGAAGCTGATCTTCGGCGTCGTGCTGATCGGTGCCGCCATCGCCGCCTACGGGCTGTATGACGGCTTCCTGAGTCTGTAAGAGAAGGAGTTCGACATGTCCAAGAAAGCCTTAGGCGTTCATTCCGAAGCCGGCAAACTGCACAAGGTAATGGTCTGTTCACCCGGCCTCGCCCACTTGCGCCTTACCCCGAACAACTGCGACGAACTGCTGTTCGACGATGTGATCTGGGTCAGCCAGGCCAAGCGCGACCACTTCGATTTCATGACCAAGATGCGCGAACGCGGCATCGACGTCGTGGAGATGCACAACCTGCTGGAGGAGACCGTACACGACAAGGCCGCACTGGCCTGGATCCTCGACCGCAAGATCACCCCCAACAGCGTTGGCCTCGGCCTGCAGAACGAGGTGCGTTCCTTCATCGAGGGCCTGGAGCCTCGGCGCATCGCCGAGTTCCTGATCGGCGGTGTGTCCGGTGCCGACCTGGCCAAGCACAAGAATTCCGACGTTGCGAAGATGTTCAACGCCTATCTGGGCGAATCCAGCTTCGTCTTCCCGCCGCTGCCCAACACCCAGTTCACCCGCGATACCACCTGCTGGATCTATGGCGGCGTCACCCTCAACCCGATGTACTGGCCGGCCCGACGCCAGGAAACCCTGCTGGCCAGCGCCATCTACAAGTTCCACCCGGACTTCGCCAACGCCGACTTCCAGGTCTGGTACGGCGACCCGGACATTGACCACGGTGCCGCTACCCTTGAAGGTGGTGACGTGATGCCGATCGGCAACGGAACCGTGCTGATCGGCATGGGCGAGCGCTCCTCGCACCAGGCTATCGGCCAGGTCGCCCAGGCCCTGTTCAAGGCCGGCGCCGCCGAACGCGTTGTGGTTGCAGGCCTCGGCAAGTCTCGCGCAGCGATGCATCTGGACACCGTGTTCAGCTTCTGCGACCGCGACCTGGTGACCATCTTCCCGGAAGTTGCCCATCAGATCGTACCGTTCGTACTGCGCCCGGACGAAAGCAAGCCAGGCGGCATCGATGTGCGCCGCGAGGACAAGTCATTCCTCGACGTGGTCGCCGAGTCCCTCAATCTGAAAAAACTGCGTGTAGTGGAGACCGGCGGCGACAGCTTCGAAGCCGAGCGCGAACAGTGGGACGACGGCAACAACGTGGTCTGCCTGGAGCCCGGCGTAGTGGTCGGCTATGACCGCAACACCTACACCAACACCCTGCTGCGCAAGGCCGGCGTCGAGGTCATCACCATCAGCGCCAGCGAACTGGGCCGCGGCCGCGGCGGCGGCCACTGCATGACCTGCCCGATCATCCGCGACCCGATCGACTACTGATAAAGCCACCCCGGCGGCTATCCGCCGCCGGACGCGGTTTCCATACCCACAAGGAGAAGAACCATGGCTTTCAACATGCACAACCGCAACCTGCTCAGCCTGATGCACCACAGCACTCGCGAGCTGCGCTACCTGCTGGACCTGTCGCGCGACCTGAAACGCGCCAAGTACACCGGCACCGAACAGCCGCACCTGCTGCGCAAGAACATCGCGCTGATCTTCGAAAAAACCTCCACCCGCACCCGCTGCGCCTTCGAAGTGGCCGCCTATGACCAGGGTGCCAACGTTACTTACATCGACCCGGGCTCCTCGCAGATCGGCCACAAGGAGAGCATGAAAGACACCGCCCGCGTGCTCGGCCGTATGTACGACGCCATCGAATACCGCGGCTTCAAGCAGGAGATCGTCGAGGACCTGGCCCAGTACGCCGGCGTCCCGGTGTTCAACGGCCTGACCGACGAATACCACCCGACCCAGATGCTCGCCGACGTGCTGACCATGCGCGAACACAGCGACAAGCCGCTGCACGAGATCAGCTACGCCTACCTGGGCGACGCCCGCAACAACATGGGTAACTCGCTGCTGCTGATCGGCGCCAAGCTCGGCATGGACGTGCGCATCGCCGCCCCCAAGGCCCTCTGGCCAAGCGACGAGCACGTTGCCGCGTGCCAGAAATTCGCGGAAGAGAGCGGTGCACGCATCACCCTTACCGAAGACGCCAAGGCAGCGGTCAAGGGCGTCGACTTCGTCCACACCGATGTCTGGGTATCCATGGGCGAGCCGGTGGAGGCCTGGGGCGAACGCATCAAGGAACTGATGCCTTATCAGGTCAACGTCGAGCTGATGAAGGCCGTCGGCAATCCGCGCGTGAAGTTCATGCACTGCCTGCCGGCCTTCCACAACAGCGAGACCAAGGTCGGCAAGCAGATCGCCGAGCAGTATCCGCACCTGAAGAACGGCATCGAAGTGGCCGACGACGTGTTCGAGTCGCCCTGGTGCATCGCCTTCGAGCAGGCGGAAAACCGCATGCACACCATCAAGGCAATCCTGGTCTCGACCCTGGCCGATGTCTAACCAGGCAGCACGGACAGTCCCCTCTCCCTCCGGGAGAGGGGAGAACGAATAAGGAGAACAACCATGCGACTAGTCATCGCCCTGGGCGGCAACGCCCTGCTGCGGCGTGGCGAGGCAATGACCGCGGAGAACCAGCGCGTCAATGTGCGCATCGCCTGCGAACAGATCGCCAAGGTAGCGCCCGGCAACGAACTGGTGATCGCCCACGGCAACGGCCCTCAGGTCGGCCTGCTGGCCCTGCAGGGCAACGCCTACGATGCGGCCAACCCCTACCCGCTTGACGTCCTCGGTGCCGAAACCGAAGGCATGATCGGCTACATGATCGAACAGGAGCTGGGCAACCTGCTGCCATTCGAAGTGCCCTTTGCAACCATCCTTACCCAGGTCGAGGTAGACAGCGGCGACCCGGCGTTCAGAACACCGACCAAGCCGATCGGCCCGGTCTACAGCAAGGAAGACGCCGAGCGCCTGGCCGCCGAAAAAGGCTGGAGCATCGCTCCGGACGGCGACAAGTTCCGCCGCGTGGTGGCCAGCCCACGACCACAGCGTATCTTCGAGATCCGTCCGGTGAAATGGCTGCTGGAAAAAGGCAGTGTGGTGATCTGTGCCGGCGGCGGCGGAATCCCGACCATGTATGAGAACGGCAGGCTGCATGGCGTGGAAGCGGTGATCGACAAGGACCTCTGCTCGGCACTGCTGGCCGAACAGTTGGCCAGCGACCTGCTGGTGATCGCTACCGACGTGGACGCCACCTACATCGACTGGGGCAAACCGACCCAGAAGTCCATAGCCCAGGCTCACCCGGACGAACTGGAGCGCCTCGGCTTCGCCGCAGGCTCCATGGGGCCGAAGGTCCAAGCGGCCTGCGAGTTCGCCCGCAACACGGGCAAGGTCGCGGTGATCGGCTCCCTGGCCAACATCGAGGCCATCGTCCAGGGCACTTCCGGTACCCGCATCAGCACCGCCGAACCCGGCCTCAGCTACCGCTGAAGCTTCTGGGCATGGATGCCCTTCTTCCCCTCGAGATAACAGCGCGAACGTGACCTCTTGGTCACGGATCGCGTCATTCAGTCATTCCGATTCATTTTGAGTCGCCATCCGGTACTGCCCCCTGGCTGGATCACCGTTGCCGCTGTATTGCCAGCCGGCCATCCATGCTCGGCCCGAAGCGACCCTCAGGAGTTCTGCGTGATGTCTCGTCTTCCCGTCATCGTCGGCTTCGGCGGCTACAACGCCGCGGGTAGAAGCTCGTTCCACCACAGCTTCCGCCGTATCGTGCAGGAGTCTCTGGACGCTACTACTCGCCAGGAAACCCTGGCCGGTCTGGCCGTGATGATGAAGCTGGTACAGGTGGTCGATGGCCAGCTCCACAGCCTCGATGGCCAGCCCCTGAGCCCGGCCGAGATCGAGGCGCAGCATGGCGCGGAAATCCTCGCAGGTACCCTGGTACGGCGCATCGACAAGCGCCATCTGGATGTCGACGCTGCCCACTGGCAGAAGAACCTTGCCGTCAGCGCCGCCCAGTTCACCACTCTGCGCAAGCATCTGCCCGAGCCACTACCGGCCAGTTGGCAGGTGGAGGATGTGGATGAACAGCAGGTCCGAGTCACCTTATCCGACTGTGGCGAGTTCAAGGTCGACAGCTATCGCGCCCTGCCGGTGAAGTCCGCCGGTCAGTTGCCCACCGGCTTCGAACCCGGCGAGTTGTACCACTCGCACTTCCACCCACGCGGCCTGCAACTGGCAGTGACCGGCGCCACCGACGCGCTGCGCTCCACCGGCCTGGACTGGCGCACCATCCAGGACCATGTGCAGCCGGACGAAGTAGCAGTGTTCGCTGGCAGCATCATGAGCCAACTCGACGAATACGGTTTCGGCGGCATGCTGCAGTCACGACTCAAGGGCGGCCGCGTCACTGCCAAGCAATGCCCACTGGGCCTCAATTCCATGCCTGCCGACTTCATCAATGCCTATGTACTAGGCAGTGTCGGCACCACCGGTAGCGTCACCGGCGCCTGCGCCACTTTCCTCTACAACCTGCAGAAAGCCATCGAGCAGATCGCCAGCGGCAAGGCCCGCGTCGCCCTGGTCGGCAATGCCGAGGCGCCGATCACTACCGAGATCATCGATGGCTATGGCGCCATGGGCGCCCTGGCCACCGAAGAAGGTCTGCGTAAGATCGAAGGCAAGGACGCGGTCGACTTCCAGCGTGCCAGCCGCCCGTTCGGCGACAACTGCGGCTTTACCCTGTCCGAGTCCTGCCAATTCCTAGTGTTGATGGACGACGAACTGGCCCTGGAGCTGGGCGCCGATATTCACGGCGCAGTGCCGGACGTATTCATCAACGCCGACGGCTTCAAAAAATCCATCTCCGCCCCCGGCCCAGGCAACTACCTGACTCTGGCCAAGGCCGTGGCCAGTGCCATGCAGCTGGTCGGCGAGGACGGCGTTCGCCAGCGAAGCTTCGTCCACGCCCACGGTTCCAGCACCCCGGCCAACCGCACCACCGAGTCCCAACTGCTCGATCGGGTCGCCGCAGCCTTCGGTATCGAAAGCTGGCCGATCACGGCAGTGAAGGCCTTCCTCGGTCACTCGCTGGCCACCGCCAGCGGCGACCAGGTGATCGCCGCCCTCGGGACCTTCCGCCATGGCCTGCTGCCTGGCCTGAAGACCATCGACAAGGTGGCCGACGACGTGCACCGCCAGCATCTGAGCCTGGAAACATACGATCGCCAGGCCAGAGATATGGAAGTGTGCTTCATCAATTCCAAGGGCTTCGGCGGCAACAACGCCACCGGCGTGGTGCTGGCTCCGCAGGTGGTCGAGCGCATGTTGCGCAAACGCCACGGAGACCCCGCCATGGCCAACTGGCAGATCAGGCGCGAAACCACTCGCGCCGCTGCGGCGCAATATGACCAGCGCGCGCTGCGCGGCCAACTGGATATCATCTACAACTTTGGCCATGGCCTGATCGATGATCAAGCCCTCAGCATCACAACAAATGGGGTAGTGGTTCCAGGCTTCCAGCAGCCACTGACATTTCGCAAGGACGAGCGTTACAGCGACATGCTCGACTAGGCGGTGGGAGCCTGCCGCTTGCGGTAGACCCCATCGTCGCCTGGCATACCGGGTATCAATCGATCGTCGCATCCGTAGATGGGGGATATCTGCACGGACCTGAGGCGCACGCAATCAAACTGGCTAGCAGTACCGGTATCACCAAAACGGAAGTTCGAGTGAAGGATCACCAGCAGTCCACCTGGCTTGAGCACCCTGGCCAGGTCGTCAATCGCGCGATCAAAATCGGCAAAGCGAATCCAGGTCGAACAGTTAATGGGCGTTCGGCTCAACGCGCCATGACGGAAAACCGACATCGCCACCACTAGATCGTAGCTTCCGGCAACCTCCTGCGATACGTCGCCGGCACATGCAAAACTGAGACGAGGATCATGCCCCTCTCGTCGCCAACGTCTCATACATGCGCCAATGCGGTTGGCATCGACATCGACCCCGTGAATCCTGGCCAGCTGGAAATAGCGGGCCAGACTGAAGACCTCCTCCCCCGTGGAGCAGCCGAAAGACAGAACGCGTGTTTGCGGCACATCGTCGAGCCCTTGCCGAAGCAAGCGGAACAGCCCGGGGTAACGATTCTCCTGCGTTGTACCGTAGGGCTGAAACAAGCCTCGTGGGCGTCGCCACATCAACAGAACGGTGCGCCGCCGATCACCGCCGCACAGGACGTGCACCACGGAACGCGTCCATTCCAGCAGCGTTCGTAATCGGGACATCCCGCTCACCCTGCTTTCCCCGAGAGCCTGCGGAACGGAAACGTCCCTCTAGAGGCCGGCATCAGACCCATGACCTTGTCCACATGGAGCACGAGCTTCCTCAACCTAAACCACCATTGGGAAAGCTCCCGGCTCACAAACTTATCTCAAGCGGCTTCATGACACCCTGGCGAACTACATTGATATCAGCGTCGCAATCGCCCGCCGGCGGCGGGCGCAATACTTCTAACGAGAGGCGCTTCCGGATATTGCTAGCAACTGGATTGAACCAAAAACAATGGCCATTTGGACACACCCATCAGCACCAGCTCACCACTGACATCTGCCGTCAGTGTGCTGGATTTCTGATGACGCTGGCCTCACCGGTGATCACACTCACTCTCAGCTCCGTCGCCCCAATAGACACGAATCATAGCCGAGCCCCCAGCAGCTCTATAAATCCGCCCCCTAGTCGAGGGCACGTGCCAGCTGAATCAGTTCGGCGCGCCATTCGGCCGCCTGCGGCAGGCCGAGGAAGGACGGGTTGAGGTAGCTCTCACGGGCTTCATAGGTCAGCACCTCGCCTCTGAGATCAAGCACCTCACCACCGGCGCCTTCCAGCACGCCTTGCGCCGCGGCGGTGTCCCACTGCGAAGTAGGGGCCAGGCGCGGATAACAGTCGGCATTGCCTTCGGCCAGCAGGCAGAACTTCAGCGAGCTACCGATATTGGCCAACTGCAGGTCGCCGAAGCGTTCGGACAGCCCGGCCAGCAGACTCTCCTGAGCCGGACTTGAATGGCGCTTGCTGGCCACAAGAGTGAAGACCTCGGCCGGCGCCAGGCGCACGGCGATGCTAGCGGGCTCCCCGCCCGGCTCCTGACGCCAGGCGCCCAGGCCGGCGCCACCAAAGTAGCAGCGGCCGTTGGCCGGTACGCCGACCACGCCGAACACCACGCGGCCATGCTCAATCAGCGCGACGTTGACGGTGAACTCCTCGCTGCCGGAAATAAACTCCTTGGTGCCATCCAGCGGATCGACCAGCCACCAGCGCTGCCATTCGGCACGCTCGGCAAAGGGGATGATGGCGTCTTCTTCGGACAGCACCGGCACGCTTGGCGCTAGCTCGCGCAGTCCAGCGGCGAGAATCTCGTGAGCAGCCAGGTCGGCAGCGGTGACAGGCGAGGCGTCAGCTTTTTCGGTGACGGCCACATCGTTGCGCCAGTGCGGCAGAATGGCCTGACCGGCGCGCTGAACCAGAGCGATCACGGCTGGCAGGTAGGGATGGCTCACGGCTTGAACTCTCCACGTTGGGTCAGCAGATCGCGGACCAGGTACAGGGCGGCCAGGGCACGGCCCTCGGTAAACTGGGGGTGTTGGGCCAGGACACTGAGCTCGCGCAGGCTGACCTTATCGACGCGCAACGGCTCGGGCTCATCGCCCGGCAGGCTCTCTTCGTAGAGATCGCGGGCCAATACCACCTGGATCTTCTGGCTCATGTAGCCGGGCGACAAGCTCAGCTCGGCGATCAGTTCCAGGCGCTCGGCGCCGAAGCCGGCCTCTTCCTTGAGTTCGCGGTTGGCGGCTACCAGCACGTCCTCGCCGGGCTCGATCAGCCCCTTGGTCAACGACAGCTGATAGTCGTCGGTACCAGCACAATACTCCTCTACCAGCACGGCATGCTCGGCATCGAGCATGGCCACTACCATCACCGCACCGTAGCCCGAGCCCTTGCCCACCAGGCGCTCGTAGGTGCGCTCAACGCCATTGGCGAAGCGCAGCTGCAACTCTTCGACGCGGAACAGGCGGCTGCTGGCGACTATCTCGCGGGCCAGCACCTGGGGTTTCTCACGCATCATTCGCTCCTTGATTCGAACGGGTATCATACCCCGCCACCTCGAAATATCCGCGCCGGATATTCATCCTCCGTCTGTTTCCGGACTTTGCCATGCCCCATTTGCCCTGGGCCGCCATCGATACCGTCCTGCTCGACATGGACGGCACCCTGCTCGACCTGCATTTCGACAATCACTTCTGGCTGGAGCATCTACCGAAGCGTTACGCAGAGCTTCACGGCATCAGCCGCGAAGCCGCCAATGCCGAGTTGCTGCCGCTGTTCCGCAATCATGCCGGTACGCTGCCTTGGTACTGCACCGACTTCTGGAGCCGCGAACTGAATCTCTCGGTTCGCGATCTCAAACGCGAGGTTGCCGACCTGATCGCCCTGCGTCCGGATGCCGATACCTTCCTCGCCACCTTGCGCACCGCCGGCAAGCGCGTGGTGCTGATCACCAACGCGCATCGTGATTCGCTGTCGCTGAAGCTCGAGAGAGTTGAACTGGCGCCCTACTTCGACCGGCTGATCAGCTCCCACGACTATGGTTTCCCCAAGGAGGACCAGCAATTCTGGTTCGCCCTGCAACAGGACTTCCCCTTCGAGCCAGACCGTAGCCTGTTCATCGACGACAGCCTGCCGATCCTGCGCAGCGCCGGGCGCTACGGCGTCGCCCACTTGCTGGCTGTCCGCCAGCCGGACAGCCGTGGCCAGGCCAAGGACACCGAGGAGTTCGCTGCCGTCGAGGACTACCGCCAGCTCAGCGCCCAGCTCTCGCTGCCAGCCTGAGGTGGAAAACGACAAGGCCCGCCGAGGCGGGCCTTGCTGTGCTTCCGAAGACGCAGCGAGTATCAGATACCTTCGCGGCGCAGCGCTGCGGCGCTGAAGTCGTTCTTCTTAAGTTGCACGCCGAAGTTGTACATCGGCTCGTTGTTATCCAGCCCATCGACAAAGTAGCGGCTGCCCTTGAAGTCGTAGATGGTTTCCAGGGTACTGGCGAACATGGGCACGTCGTAGTAGTTGATCGGGTGCGCCTCCTGCAGACCAATGAGGTTACCGTCCTTGCCATACAGATCAACGGCGAGAATCTGCCAGCTGTCCTCGTCGATGTAGAAACGACGTTCGGCATAAGGGTGGCTATGCCCCTTGCGTAGTTTGGCGTCCACGACCCATACGCGGTGCAGCTCGTGGCGCAATAGTTCGGGATTGACGTGTTTCTTCTGCAGAATCTTCTCGTAGGCAATGCCCTTCTGATGCACGGCGTAGCTGTTGTACGGCACCAGCATCTCCCGCTTGCCTTCCAGCGTCCACTCGTAGCGGTCAGGAGCACCGTTGTAGGCGTCGACCACATCGGAAGTGGCCATGCCACTGGTATCCGGCTGCATGGCCTCATAGGCCAGCATCGGCAGGCGGCGCACGCGACGCTCACCACGACTGAAACGCCATGCCTTACGGATCGCAAGCACTTGATCCAGAGTTTCCTGCACCACAAGCGCCGAGCCGGCCAGTTTGCTCGGCGCAGTGACCACGTACTTGTAGAAGAACAGAGTGTTGTCCAGGTCGGCAGGAGTCACACCATCACGGCCGTAGACGAACAGAATGTCGCGCTCACGTTTGACCAGCGTGTAGTCACCACCCGCGAGTACTGCCGCATGGTTGGTGATCATACGGGTCTGCTCACCGCGGTAGCGGGTAATATGGTTCCATATCACTTCCAACCCACTCTGCGGAATTGGAAACGGAATACCGGCAGCAGCTCCTTCGATACCGTTGCCACCGGCGATCAGCGATGCGTTGGTTGCGTTGTAGCGCGTGGCATCGTAGATACGCTGCGGCGACGCGGCGCTGCGGCGAGTCGGGAACACACGCAGGTAGTAGTCCGGACTGAGTTCAAGAAGCTTCTGGTACCCAGGCGTCAGCAGCGCCTTGTACTGGGCGATGTTGTTCTTGTCGACGCGATACAGCTCGGCATCCGCGGCAAAGGGGTCAGGATGATGCATGCCGGGCTGGTAGCTGGCTGGTGGGGTAACACCTCCCTCCCATGACGGAATGGTACCGGCAGCGTTGCCAGCGCGCTCTCCGCCCAACGGGGTCAGGTCCTGCCCGATACGAGAGGCCTGGGCAGCATCCACACGCGCATGGGCCGGCAGCGCGAAAGCGACGGCCATAGACAGGACTGCAAAAGTTCTCAGCACAGCGTTCTCCTCGCGGCGCACTCGGACGCCGCTTTTCCTATTAACAAGACCGAAAGGTCACGCTTACAGATTGCCGTTGTGAGGTCAGCCTTCCTGGCGCCGGGTGATCCCGGTCGTATGGCCCCGCGTCCCGCAGGGCATTGCATGCTTATTCGCAGCGCTGGAACTTGAGGTCCCAGACTCCGTGGCCGAGGCGCTCGCCACGCTTCTCGAACTTGGTCACCGGCCTTTCGCTGGGGCGCTCCACATAACCGGCGGCTCCCGCCACATTATGGTAGCCCGGTGCCAGCGACATTACCTCCAACATATGTTCCGCGTATGGCTGCCAATCGGTAGCCATGTGCAGCACGCCGCCGACCTTGAGCTTGCTGCGCACCAGTTCGGCGAAGCTCAGCTGGACGATGCGGCGCTTGTGGTGGCGGGCTTTGTGCCACGGATCGGGGAAGAACAGCAGGACGCGGTCGAGGCTGGCGTCGGCCACGCAGTCGCGCAGCACTTCCAGTGCATCGCAGCTGTACACGCGGATGTTGCTGAGGTTCTGCGTGAGCATGCCGTTGAGCAGGGCTCCTACGCCCGGCTTGTGCACTTCCACGCCGATGAAGTCTTGGTCCGGCGCGGCAGCGGCCATCTCCAGGGTGGCGTGGCCCATGCCGAAGCCAATCTCGAAGGTGCGCGGCGCGCTGCGGCCGAATACCTGGTCGAAGTCCCGCAGACCATCGGCCAGATCCAGGCCGAACTGCGGCCAGCCTTGATCCAGGCCTCGCTGCTGACCTTCGGTCATGCGCCCGGAGCGCATGACGAAACTCTTGATGCCGCGCAGCGGCCGCTCGACAGCGCCTTCGTCTGCCGGATCTATTACTTCGCTCATCGGATTCTCTTAGAGCCTGTTTAGGGTTCACCGGCCAGAGCCTGACTGGGCAGCGGCGGGCGAGCAAAAGGGGGTTGACTCGCAGGCGAGCTTACAAAGGGTAGATGAGCATTCGGACTGATCGGCGCTCCTGCCCGTTTCTATGGCACGGATCGCCTAGCGAATGCTCACTTGATCAGCCCATCCAGGGGTGACGAAGCACTGGCGTACAGCTTCTTCGGCATGCGCCCGGCGAGGTAGGCCATGCGCCCGGCAATGATGGCGTGCTTCATCGCCGCACCCATCAGGATCGGGTCCTGGGCGTGGGCGATGGCGCTGTTCATCAGCACCGCCTCGCACCCCAGCTCCATGGCGATGGTGGCATCCGACGCAGTGCCCACGCCGGCATCGACCAGCACCGGCACGGTGGCCTCTTCGAGAATGATGCGCAGGTTGTAGGGGTTGCAGATGCCCAGGCCGGTGCCAATCAGGCCAGCCAGCGGCATCACCGCGATGCAGCCCATCTCGGCCAGCTGACGGGCGATGATCGGATCGTCGCTGGTGTACACCATCACGTCGAAGCCTTCCTTGACCAGCACTTCGGCGGCCTTGATGGTCTCGATCACGTTGGGGAACAGGGTCTTCTGGTCGGCCAGCACTTCCAGCTTGACCAGCTTGTGGCCGTCGAGCAGCTCGCGGGCCAGACGGCAGGTGCGCACCGCTTCCTCGGCGTTGAAGCAGCCGGCGGTGTTGGGGAGGATGGTGTACTTGTCCGGCGAGATCACATCGAGCAGGTTCGGCTCGCCCGGATTCTGCCCGATATTGGTCCGGCGCACGGCCACGGTAACGATCTCGGCGCCGCTGGCCTCTATGGCCAGGCGGGTTTCTTCGAGGTCCTTGTACTTGCCGGTGCCCACCAGCAGGCGCGACTCATAGGCGCGGCCGGCCAGGGTGAAGGGCTTGTCGATGATGGCGCTCATGGCAGTTCCTCGGGCGACTAGCCGCCGCCGATGGCGTGGACGACTTCCAGCTGGTCGCCGTCGTGCAGGACGGTGGTGCCGTGCTGGCTGCGCGGCACGATGTCCAGGTTGAGCTCGACCGCCACCCGCTTGCCAGCTGCATCCAGGCGCACGAGCAGGTCGGCGACGGTGGCATCGTCGGGCAGCTCGAAGGGTTGGCCGTTCAACTGGATGTGCATGGCTAGGCGGTCAGAACATGAAAGGGTCGGCATTCTAGCCCGATCAGCGACCGCGACCAAGGTACGTGCGTGCCATCTGTCAGGCCTGCCCGGAACGCGAGGCCGCCAAGCCCAGGCACAACCAGCCGGCAAGGAAGCACACGCCGCCCAGCGGGGTGATCATGCCAAGCTTGCCCAGGCTGCTCAGCGTCAGGGCATACAGACTGCCGGAGAACAGCAGGATACCGACGACGAACAGGCTGCCGGCGGCCGTCACCAAACGCCTCGGCAAGCGCTCGGCGAGTAGCGCCACGCCGAACAGCGCCAACGCATGAACCAACTGGTAGTGGACGCCGGTCTGGAACACCGCCAGGTACTCCGCACTCAGCTGCCCCTTGAGACCATGGGCGGCGAAGGCGCCCAGCGCCACACCGGTAAAACCGGCTACAGCCGCCAGTAGAAGAAAGACTCGTAACATGATGGGTTCCCGGACAGATGCGATGCGGCCGCTATAATGGCCGCTCCCCAAGATCGAGCCAAGCCATGCTGCGCAACCTGTTTCGCCGCCTGACCAAACTGCTGCTGTGGTTCGTCGTCGGATCGGCGTTGCTGGTGCTGGCGCTACGCTGGATCGATCCGCCCAGTACCGCACTGATGGCCGAACGCAAGATCCAGTCCTGGGTCGATGGCAAACCGATCGACCTACAGCGCAGCTGGCGCCCCTGGCGAGATCTGCCAGACGACCTGAAGATCGCGGTGATCGCCGCCGAAGATCAGAAATTCGCCGATCACTGGGGCTTCGATATCGCCGCCATTCGTCTAGCCCTGCAGCACAACGCCGACGGAGGCAACCTGCGTGGTGCTAGCACCATCAGCCAGCAGGTAGCCAAGAACCTGTTCCTCTGGTCCGGGCGCAGCTGGCCGCGCAAGGTGCTGGAAGCGTGGTTCACCGGACTGATCGAGCTATTCTGGCCGAAGCAGCGCATCCTCGAGGTGTATCTCAACAGCGTGGAATGGAGCGACGGCGTGTTTGGCGCCGAAGCTGCCGCGCGCCACCACTTCAACGTGGGCGCAACCTATCTGTCGCGCCAGCAATCCTGCCTGCTCGCCGCCGTACTGCCCAACCCTCGAGCCTGGAGCGCCAGCCATCCGGGGCCTCATGTGCAGCGCCGGGCCAACTGGATTCGAAGGCAAAGCTACCAGCTCGGCGGCAATCATTACCTCAAGCAACTGTCCGCGCCGCAGCCGCTGGTTCAGTGGTGGCCCGAGTGGCTACCGAAACCCTGAGCCGTAGCAAGCCCCAGGCGATCAGAGCCTGGCCACTAAAGTAACAGCTGACGATCACCAGTACAGCGTGCGGAAAGGGCTGCACGAACTTGTTCACCCCGATCAGCGAATCCGCTACCACGAACAGCATCGCCCCCAGCCACAGAGGGCCCGGCCTGGCCTCCACGCGCCCGGCCAGAATCGCCATGGCCAACAGACAGCTCAGGTAGACCACCACCGGAACCTGCAGCGTCCCGGCCGCCGGCAGCATCCAGGCCGACATCGCTGCCGCATAGAGCACGACCGGCACCGAGCGCCGCCAGCGCCATGGATGGCTACGCCCGAGCAGGCCGAACGCGACGATGAAGGCCAGCTGGTTGACCAGGAAGGCCAGTAGCGCCTGGATGAACAGGCCGTCGCGATCACCGAAATCGAGGAAGAAATCCCCCGCCGCCGCCGCGCCGTAGCCCAGCGCCAGCCAGCGTCCGACCGCCCCAGGGAACGCCCGCCAGGTCAGCACAGCGAACAGCAGCATGGGCAGCGGCTTGAGCAGCCAGCCCAACGGATAGGGTTTCAGGGGCAATAGCAGCAGATAGAGCAAGCCCAGACCGAGGGCGGCGACAAAGCAGCGGCGCTGGAAGGCGGTCATACGAGACTCCCTGTTCGAGACGAACCCCGATCCTGCCGGCAAACCCCGCCCCCCGCCAAAACCTCAAGCGCCAGAAGCGCCGGCCGCAGACGTCAGTGGCTGAGCAGGCGGCGCGGCACCACGCGCAGCAGTTGCAGGCGCTCATCTTTGAGGTGGGCAGTCAGGCCCAGCTGCGGATAGATCCAGGCCTCGCCCTCCGGCAGTTGCAGGCGCAGGCGTGGCGCCCCCAGGCTGGCACTGAGCGTGGCAGCGGAAATGGCCTGCTGCGGGTGCAGGTTGAGCGCCTCGATGCGCTGCCCGGCCAGTTGCTGCAGCATCTGCACCGACTGCGGTTGTTCCGCATCATTGGGTTTCACGCCGCTGGCGGCAGCCAGGCTGTCGCGCTGGGCAGCAGTGAGCGCCAGCTCCGCCTCCAGCGCCCAGGCGCCTGACTCTAGGGCTTGCGCGTCGCGCAGCAACAGACGCGGGCCATCCAGACGCGGCTGCAGCCACAGCTCGGCCTTGGACAGGCGAGCATCGAGCTGGCCCAGGGTCAGGCTATCCTCGGCCAGCGGCTGCAACACCTCGGCCTGCCACTCGCCGAGCCAGGGCATCGGCTCCGCCTTCTCCGCGCGCGGCACCAACCACCAGTAGCCGAGCAGGCAGCTGGCCAGGGCCACGACGGTAAACAGCAGGGCAGGTGGACGACGCTTCACGGCAATGCTCCGGACAGAAAAAAGCCGCACCTGGGTGCGGCTTTTCGAGGTGGTGCTGCTTACGCCTGGATCGAACCTTTCAGCTTGTTCATGGCGTTCTTCTCCAACTGGCGGATGCGCTCGGCGGAGACGTTGTACTTGGCGGCCAGGTCATGCAGGGTCGCCTTCTCCTCGGCCAGCCAACGCTGGTAGAGGATGTCGCGGCTACGCTCGTCCAGGCCTTCCAGCGCTTCGTGCAGGCTGGCGCTAGAGCTGTCGCTCCAGTCGGCATCCTCGAGCTGCAGGGCCGGATCGTAGCGATGGTCTTCGAGGTAGTTGGCCGGCGACTTGAATGCACTCTCGTCGTCGTCTTCCGCGGCCGGATCGAAAGCCATGTCATGCCCGGATAGGCGGCTCTCCATCTCGCGGACTTCGCGCGGCTCCACGCCCAGGCTCTCGGCCACGGCATGCACTTCGTCGTTGCTCAGCCAGGCCAGACGCTTCTTCTGACTGCGCAGGTTGAAGAACAGCTTGCGCTGCGCCTTGGTGGTGGCGACCTTGACGATACGCCAGTTGCGCAGGATGAACTCATGGATCTCGGCCTTGACCCAGTGCACGGCGAAGGACACCAGACGCACACCCATTTCCGGGTTGAAGCGTTTGACCGCCTTCATCAGACCGACGTTACCTTCCTGGATCAGGTCGGCCTGTGACAGGCCATAACCGGCGTAGCTACGGGCGATGTGCACGACGAAACGCAGGTGGGCCAGAACCATCTGGCGCGCGGCCTCCAGGTCTTGCTCGTAGTAGAGACTCTCGGCCAGCTCGCGCTCCTGCTCGGGCGTCAACAGCGGAATGCTGTTCACCGCATGCACATAGGCCTCCAGATTGGCGCCTGGGACTAGGGCATGAACAGGTTGCAGGGAAGTGGTCATCAAAAACCTCCGGTATTACAGGGTCGGCGCAGTCTAGCACCGTCGATCCTCAGACGGGCAACCTGGACGAAAGTTCCCATACAGAAAGCCGAGGATCAGTACAAAAACAAAACTGTTATCGTGGCGCGAGCTCACTCAGATGGCGTGCCACCGCAAGCCAGGCGCCAATGTAACCGAGGAAAACAGCCCCCAACAACAGCGACAGGCCGTCGGCGGTCGGCACCCCGGCCAATGCGAAGTCGCTGCCGTAAAGACCTGCCAGGCGCACCACTGCATCGTTCAGCCAGTCCAGGCCGAACGCCAGCAGGCCCCAGGCCAGCAGACCAGCCCCCAGACCATAGAGAGCGCCCATATAGAGGAAGGGACGGCGCACATAGCCATCAGTACCGCCGACCAGCTTGATCACCTCGATCTCGCTGCGGCGGTTCTCGATATGCAGACGAATGGTATTACCGATTACCAGCAACAGCGCCATCACCAGCAGCAGGGTCAAACCGAAGACGAAACGGTCGCCCAGGCCAAGGATGGCAGTGAGGCGCTCCACCCACTGCAGGTCAAGCTGGGCCTGGTCGACGCCGGGCAGCTCCGACAGGCGCTGGCGCAATGCTTCCAACGCGACCTTGTCGATCTCGTCCGGTGTCACCACCACCACGGCGGGCAACGGGTTGTCCGGTAGCTCGCGCAACGCCTGACCTAGGCCGGACTGTTCCTCGAAGGCGGCCAGACCGGCCTCACGGCCGATGAATTCGGCCTCTGCCACGTCGGGCATGGCGGCAATCTCATCGCGCAGCTGCAGACCGGAATCATCACCGGCCTCAACCTTCAGATACAAGGAAATCTGCGCGGCTTTCTGCCAGGAGCCACCAAGGCGCTCGACGTTGTCCAGCAGCAGGGCCAGGCCCATGGGCAGCGACAGCGCCACGGCCATCACCAGGCAGGTGAAGAAGCTGCCGATGGGCTGACCGACCAGGCGCCCGAGGCTGTCGACCAGGCTGGCGCGGTGGCTCTCGACCCAGGCGGCGAACAGGGTGGAGAAGTCCGGGCCCTCTTTGATCGGCTTGTCGGCCTTGCTCTGCACAGCACCGACGCGTTCGGCGGCCTTGATATTGCGCTGGTTGTCGCTCATCAGCTGGCCTCCCCGTCGCCGATCAGTCGGCCGCGTTGCAGGGTGAGCATGCGGTGGCGCATGCGCGCGATCAGGGCCAGGTCGTGGCTGGCGATCAGCACGGTGGTGCCGAGGCGATTGATGTCCTCGAACACGCCCATGATCTCGGCAGCCAGGCGCGGGTCCAGGTTACCGGTGGGCTCGTCCGCCAGCAGCAGTGCCGGGCGATGCACCACGGCACGGGCGATGCCGACACGCTGCTGCTGACCGGTGGACAGGTCCGCTGGCGATTGCTCGGCCTTGTCGGACAGCGACACGCGCTCCAGCGCCGCGCCGACCCGCTTGGCGATGTCCGGCTTGGACAGGCCGAGGATCTGCAGCGGCAGGGCGACGTTATCGAACACCGTGCGGTCAAACAGTAGCTGATGGTTCTGGAATACCACGCCGATCTGCCGACGCAGGAAGGGAATCTGCGCTGTGGTGATCTGCGACAGGTCCTGACCGGCCAGCAGCAACTTGCCACTGGTTGGCCGCTCCATCGCCAACAGCAGGCGCAGCAGGGTCGACTTGCCAGCACCGGAGTGACCAGTGACGAAGAGAAACTCTCCACGGCGCACGCCAAAACTCAGTTCGTGCAACCCGACATGGCCATTGGGATACCGCTTGCCGACCTGCTCGAATCGAATCATCCCTGTTCCTTCTCCGCAAAGAGTGCCTGAACGAAGTCCTCGGCGACGAAGGTGCGCAGATCGTCGATACCCTCGCCGACGCCGATGTAACGGATCGGCAGGCCGAACTGTTTGGCCAGGGCGAAGATCACCCCGCCCTTGGCGGTGCCGTCCAGCTTGGTCAGCGCCAGCCCGGTGAGGGTCACGGCCTGGTTGAACTGTTTGGTCTGGTTGATAGCGTTCTGCCCGGTGCCGGCGTCCAGCACCAGTAGCACCTCGTGGGGCGCAGTCTCATCCAGTTTGCCAATGACCCGACGGACCTTCTTCAGCTCCTCCATCAGGTTGTCCTTGGTGTGCAAGCGGCCGGCCGTGTCGGCGATCAGCACATCGACGCCACGGGCCTTAGCGGCCTGCACCGCATCGAAGATCACCGAGGCGGAGTCGGCACCGGTGTGCTGGGCGATCACCGCGATGTTGTTACGCTCGCCCCACACCTGCAGCTGCTCGACAGCAGCGGCGCGGAAGGTGTCGCCAGCGGCGAGCATGACTTTCTTGCCCTCGCCCTGCAGTTTCTTGGCCAGCTTGCCGATGGTGGTGGTCTTGCCGACGCCGTTCACGCCGACCACCAGGATCACGTAGGGCTGCTTCTCGGCGGCGATCACCAGCGGCTGCTCGACCGGCTTGAGCAGACCAGCCAGCTCTTCCTGCAACGCCTTGTACAGTGCACCACTGTCGGCCAATTCCTTGCGCGCCACGCGCTTGGTCAGGCTGCCGATGATGGCACTGGTAGCCTCGACGCCGACGTCGGCCATCAGCAGGCGAGTTTCCAGCTCGTCTAGCAGATCGTCATCGATGGCCTTCTTGCCAAGGAACAGGCTGGCCATGCCCTCACCGAGGCTGGCGCTGGTCTTCGACAGACTCTGCTTGAGGCGGGCGAACCAGCCACCCTGGTTGTCGCCGGGCTTGCTTTGCTCGACCGGCACGGGTGCGGCAACCAGTTCAGGCGGTAGTTGCGGCTCGGCCTCGGCAGGCGCTTCGTGGACCGGATGGGTGACCTCACTACCGGCATTGATGCGGAAGCGTGAGAAGGCCGGCTTGGGTTCGTCGGCCAGCTGCGCAGACTCCGCCACGGTCAGGCGCTCGATCGGCGGCTGTACCACTACAGATTCGGCAACAGCTGCAGGCTCGGGGCGCGATTCGGCCACTGGCTCGGCAGCTGGAGCCTCAGCGGGAACCACGACGGATTCGACGCTCGCCTCAGCAGGCGGAACCGTGTTTGCATCGTTCTCGTGCTCAGCAGGAGCGCTGACCAGCTCGGCCGCCGGCTCAGGGAGAGGCTGGCCGGGAGTGACCGGGGCTTCCGGCTTCTTACGCAGCCAGCCAAACAGAGATTTCTTCTCGCCGGGTTGCTCCGGCGATGGCTTGTCGTCTTGGGAACCAAACATGGGTCGCTTGATCTCAGGGGAGCCGCACGGATCGCCGCGCCGCCCCGGAAAAGGATGCGGTATCCTAGCACCTCTTCGCCCGCCGGCGGTACGACCGCCCGGGCCGCCCGACAGGTCAAGAGCCCTTATGACACAACTTGCCCGCCGCTGCGCCGGCCTGCTCCTCACCGCGTTCTGCATGCCCCTGGCAGCAGTCGCCGCCGAACCTCAACCGACCCACGAATTTCAGTTGGACAATGGCCTCAAGGTCATCGTCCGCGAGGATCACCGTGCTCCCGTAGTGGTCTCCCAGCTCTGGTACAAGGTCGGCTCCAGCTACGAGACGCCGGGGCAGACCGGCCTGTCCCACGCCCTCGAACACATGATGTTCAAGGGGAGCCGCAAGCTAGGCCCCGGCGAGGCTTCGCGCATCCTGCGCGACCTCGGCGCCGAGGAGAACGCCTTCACCAGCGACGATTACACCGCCTACTACCAAGTGCTGTCGCGCGACCGCCTGGCCGTCGCTTTCGAGCTGGAGGCCGACCGCCTGGCCAGTCTCAAGCTGCCGGCCGACGAATTCGCCCGTGAGATCGAAGTGATCAAGGAGGAGCGCCGTCTGCGCACCGACGACAAACCGACCTCACTGGCCTATGAACGCTTCAAGGCCATGGCCTACCCGGCCAGCGGCTACCACACCCCCACCATCGGCTGGATGGCCGACCTCGACCGCATGACCGTCGAGGAGCTGCGCCACTGGTACCAGGCATGGTACGCGCCGAACAACGCCACTCTGGTGGTGGTCGGCGACGTCACCAAGGATGAGGTACAGGGCCTGGCCCAGCACTACTTCGGCGCCATCCCGCGGCGTGACGTGCCGCCAGCCAAGGCCCCGCGCGAACTGGCCGAGCCAGGCGAGCGGCGCATCACGCTGCACGTGAAAACCCAGCTGCCGAGCCTGCTGATGGGCTTCAACGTGCCCGGCATAGCCACCAGCGCCGATGCCCGCGAAATCCACGCGCTACGCCTGCTCTCCGCCCTACTCGACGGCGGCTATAGTGCCCGCCTGCCGTCACGCCTGGAGCGCGGACAGGAACTGGTTTCCGGCGCCTCCGCCTGGTACAACGCCTTCGGCCGCGGTGACAGCCTGTTCATGCTCTCCGCCACGCCCAACGTGCAGAAAGGCGTATCACTGGAGCAGACCGAAGCGGGACTGTGGGCGCAGCTCGACGATCTCAAGCAAACCCCACCGAGCCCGGATGAGCTGGCCCGGGTACGCGCCCAGGTGATAGCGGGCCTGGTCTACGAACGCGACTCGATCACCAGCCAGGCCACCACTATTGGCTCGCTGGAAACCGTCGGCTTGTCCTGGCAGCTGATGGACCAGGATCTCGCCGCCCTGGAGGCCGTTACCCCGGCCGACATCCAGAAGGTAGCCCGTACCTACTTCACCCCGTCACGCCTGTCAGTCGCCCACATCCTGCCCGAGAAAGCTGCAGAAGGAGCCCAGCCATGAGCGAGCGCAACGGCATACGTTACGGCCTGCTCGGCCTCGGCCTGATCCTGTTGGTCGGCCTGCTGACATTCATCGCCACGCGCACCGCGCAGGCGCCGACCGATACCCCCGCGCCGTCGACACAACTGGAGTCGCTGGCCACCCTCGAAAGCAAGGCACCGAGCAAGCGAACCCTGGACATCCAGCGCTGGCAGACCGCCGAAGGCGCCAAAGTACTGTTTGTCGAGGCACGCCAGTTACCAATGTTCGACCTGCGCCTAACCTTCGCCGCCGGCAGCAGCCATGACGACGGAGTGCCCGGCCTGGCCGCCCTGACCAACGCCATGCTCAACGAAGGCGTGACCGGCAAGGACGTCACCGCCATTGCCGAAGGCTTCGAGAGCCTGGGCGCCGAGTTCGGCAACGGCGCCTACCGCGACATGGCCATCGCCAGCCTGCGCAGTCTCAGCGCCGCCGAGCAGCGCGAGCCGGCCCTGGCACTGTTCGACCAGGTCATCGGCCAGCCTACCTTCCCACAAGATGCACTGGCGCGGATCAAGAACCAGTTGCTGGCCGGTTTCGAGTACCAGAAGCAGAACCCCGGCAAGCTGGCCGGCCTGCAGCTGTTCGAGCGCCTGTATGGTAGCCACCCCTATGCCCACCCGAGCGAGGGTACCGAACAGTCGATCCCCGGCATCTCGGTGGCGCAGCTGCAGGCCTTCCACCAGAAAGCCTACGCCGCCGGCAATGTGGTGATCGCCCTGGTCGGCGATCTGTCCCGTGCCGAGGCCGAGGCCATCGCGACCAAGGTCTCCGCCTCCCTGCCCAAGGGCCCGGCGCTACAGCGCATTGCCCAGCCCGAAGAACCCAAGGCCGGCCCCAGCCATATCGAGTTCCCGTCCAACCAGACGCACCTGATGCTGGCTCAGCTCGGCGTCGACCGCCGCGAGCCGGACTATGCGGCGCTGATGCTGGGCAACCAGATTCTCGGTGGCGGCGGCTTCGGCACCCGCCTGATGGAAGAGGTGCGTGAGAAGCGCGGCCTGACCTACGGCATTTACTCCGGCTTCAGCGCCATGCAGGCACGTGGGCCGTTCATGATCAACTTGCAGACCCGCGCCGAGCTGAGCGAAGGCACCCTCAAGCTGGTGCAGGATATCCTCGGTAGCTATCTGGCCAATGGCCCGACCCAGAAGGAAATGGACGACGCCAAGCGCGAGATGGTCGGCAGCTTCCCGCTGACCACCGCGAGCAACGCCGATATCGTCGGCCAGCTCGGCAGCATGGGCTTCTATGACCTGCCGCTGACCTACCTCGACGACTTCATGAGCGAAGTGCAGGGGCTGAGCGTGGAACAGGTGAAAGCCGCCATGGCCAAGCACCTGGATGTGAACAAGCTGGTCATCGTCACGGCCGGACCGACGGTCGAGCAGAAGCCACTGCCACCACCCACCGACAAGCCCGCCGAACGGCCGGCCGGCCCGCCGGAGCACTGATGCGCAAATCTCCTGGAAAAAAAACTGTCGAGCACAATGGCAGCGGCCAGCTGCGTATCATCGGCGGCGAGTGGCGCAGTCGCCAGTTCAGCTTCCCCATGGCTCACGGCCTGCGACCAACGCCCAACCGTGTGCGCGAGACGCTGTTCAACTGGCTAGCTCCCTACATCGAGGGCGCCCATGTGCTGGACTGTTTCACCGGTAGCGGCGCGCTGTTCCTCGAGGCCCTGTCGCGTGGCGCCAGCAGCGCGCTGGCACTGGACAGCAACAGCAACGCCATCGCCAGCCTGCGGCAGATCCTCACCACGCTGAAATGCAGCAACGGCCAGCTGCTGCAGACCGATGCCCTGCGCCACCTCGACAACCAGCCGGCCACGCCCTACGACCTGGTGTTCCTCGACCCCCCCTTCGGCCAGGACCTGCTGGCACCGGCCTGTGTGGCGCTGGAAGAAAAAGGCTGGCTGGCCAAGGACGCCTGGATCTATACCGAAAGCGAGACCGCTCCCTCGACCCTGGCCATGCCCGGCAACTGGCGCTTGCATCGCGAACAGAAGGCCGGGCAGGTTTACTACTCGTTGTGGGAGAGGTGCTGAGGCCGTTGAAGGACTTCCTCTATGACAACTTGCCTTACCTGCTGCTGGCAGCCATCGCATTGGGACTCCTCTTCAAGGATCAGGAGATCGCCTTTGACCTGGGCAGCCGCATCAACGTGCGCGAGAGCGGCGGTATCGTGATCGGCCTGGCCGAACAGCGAACACTGGCCCTGCTGGCTCTGCTGTTTACCACCTGGAAAATCCTCGTGCGGCCCCGGCGCTTGCCGCGACCTGCCTCGGCTCAGCCGAGCAAGCCACGGAAGTAACCTATCGTCTCGCGCAGGCCATCTTCCAGCGCGACCTTCGGCTGCCAGCCCAGCCGCTTGCGAGCGAGCGAGATGTCCGGTTGCCGCTGGCGCGGGTCATCCTCGGGCAACGGCAAGTAGGTCAGCCGGGATGCCGAGCCACACAAGGCGATGATGGCCTCGGCGATCTCGGCGATACTGTGCTCGACCGGATTGCCCAGATTCACCGGCCCAACGAGATCGGCCGGACCGTCCATCATGGCGACCAAGCCGTCGATAAGATCCGAGACGAAGCAGAAAGAGCGAGTCTGTGTTCCATCACCGTATATGGTGATGTCTTCACCACGTAGCGCCTGAACGATGAAGTTGCTGATGACCCGACCATCGTGCAGCTGCATGCCTGTCCCGTACGTATTGAAAATACGCACCACTTTTATATCGAGGGCATGCTGCCGGTAATAGTCGAAGAACAAGGTTTCCGCACAGCGCTTGCCTTCGTCATAGCAACTCCTGATACCAATTGGGTTGACCCGCCCCCAATAGCTTTCAGTCTGCGGATGGCACTCAGGGTCTCCATAAACCTCCGAGGTCGACGCCTGAAGAATGCGGGCTCCTGTGCGCTTGGCCAGCCCCAGCATATTGATGGCGCCGATTACACTGGTCTTGGTCGTTTGCACCGGGTCACGCTGATAGTGGATGGGCGACGCAGGGCAGGCAAAGTTGAATATACGATCAACTTCTACATGCAGCGGAAAAGTTACATCGTGACGCATCGCCTCGAAGCGGGGGGCGTTCAAGAGGTCCTGAATGTTACGTCTGCTACCCGTGAAGTAGTTGTCTACCGATAGAACTTCGTGCCCATCTTTCAGCAGGCGTCGACAAATATGTGAACCGATGAACCCGGCCCCACCCGTTACCAGCACTCGCATAGTGAATTCCATTTATTATTTTTTGCCGCCCTGAGGCAGCATGCACGCTGTAAAGCAGTCAGTATTTCAATCTCAGAGAAAGGCAAATCTCCACTGCTGAAAGATGCTATGGCGAGCGAGCACAACCGCTACGCCTGGTGAGGCCTCAATGGCTAGCGCACGCTACGCCAGCGACTGGCACCTGATCGATGACTAACATCCGCCCATCACGCAACATTGAGGCAGTCTCGCTACAGCCTCTAACTACGTCTTTATGACAGACGGCGATGGGATGATAGTTCCAACGCTGAGCATCATGCGCCGTTCGACAGGCGAGACCAGCACCCGACTACTGCTCGAACGGATCAACTATCGATGAAGGCGCTATAGATGAAGATTACCGTTGTCGGCATGGGCTATGTGGGGTTGTCTAATGCAGTCCTGCTATCCCAACAACATGAAGTGGTCGCGCTGGACATCGACGCCGACAAGGTGGATCTGCTCAATCGCCGTCAGACCGCCATTGCCGATCCCGAGCTGGAGGATTACCTGCAGAACAAGCCGCTCAGCCTGCGTGCCACCCTGGACAAGCAGGATGCTTACGAGGGCGCAGAGTACATATTGATCGCCACGCCCTCCGACTACGACCCTCACACCGTTCATTTCAATACCCAAGCGATAGAGAGCGTGATCGGCGAAGCCGTGGCGATCAATCCGGATGCGGTACTGATCATCAAATCCACGGTGCCTGTCGGTTTCACCCTGAAGGCACGCCAGCGCTTCTCCTGCGACAAGCTCATATTCTCGCCCGAATTCCTGCGCGAGGGGAGCGCCCTTTACGACACCTTGCACCCCACACGCATCGTGGTCGGAGAACGCTCGAAACGAGCCCAGATATTCGCCGAGCTGCTGAAGCAATGCGCGCTCAATCAGGACGTAGAGATACTGCTCACCGGCTCGACGGAAGCAGAAGCGATCAAGCTGTTCGCCAATGCCTACCTGGCCATGCGCGTGTCCTTCTTCAACGAACTCGATACCTATGCCTCCAGCCACAGCCTGGACACCCGGCAGATCATAGAAGGCGTTGGCCTCGATCCACGGATAGGCAATCACTACAACAATCCATCCTTCGGCTATGGCGGCTACTGCCTGCCGAAGGACACTCGGCAACTGCTGGCCAACTACCGCGATGTGCCGCAGAACCTGATCCACGCCATCGTGGCATCCAACGACACTCGCAAGGACTTCATCGCCGAGGAGATACTCAAGCGACAGCCCCGGGTGGTCGGAATCCACCGTCTTATCATGAAGAGCGATTCGGACAATTTCCGCACCTCCAGTATCCTGGACATCATGCAGCGGATCATGGCTGCGGGCGTCGAGGTGATAGTGCACGAACCGGGGCTCGATCAAGCCGAACACGCTGGCGCCCGAATCATCGACGATCTGGAAAGCTTCAAGCGCGAAGCCGACGTGATCCTCAGCAATCGCATGAGCGACACGCTCGGCGATGTAGCGAACAAGGTCTATACCCGCGATCTGTTCGGGCGCGACTAAAGCTTCTCTCACCCAGCAGCTGGCCTTAGTCTGGGCTCCTGCCGCACCGAGCCCTGATCGATGTCCACTCTCTTCAATCCCGCCTGGTGGCTGCCCAGCCCACACCTGCAGACCCTCTGGGGCTCGCTGTGCCGCACGCCGCCAAGACTGGAACGACAGCGCGAGCGACTGTGGCTGGAGGATGGCGACTTCCTCGACCTCGACTGGCATGGCCCGCATGAAGCCACGGCGCCGCTGGTACTGGTGCTGCACGGGCTGACCGGCTCTTCCAGTTCGCACTATGTGCTCGGCCTGCAACGGCAACTGGCGGCCCAGGGCTGGGCCAGCGTGGCGCTGAACTGGCGCGGCTGCTCCGGCGAGCCCAACCTGCTGCCGCGTGGCTACCACTCCGGGGTCAGCGAGGATGTGGTCAGCGTGGTGCGCCACCTGCAGGCCAAGCGGCCACTGGCGCCGCTGCATGCCGTGGGTTACTCGCTGGGCGGCAACGTGCTGCTCAAATATCTCGGCGAGAGCGGCGCAGACTCCGGTTTGCAGGGCGCGGTAGCGGTGTCGGTGCCGTTTCGTCTAGACCACTGTGCCGAGCGCATCGACCAGGGCTTCTCCAAGGTCTACCAGGCACATTTCATGCGCGCCCTGGTGGCCTATGTGCGCGACAAGCAGCAGCGCTTCACCGACGAAGGCCATCACGAGCGATTGGCAGCGCTGCAGCAACTCGGCTCGCTGGAAGGCATGCGCACCTTCTGGGACTTCGACGGCCGCTTCACCGCGCCCTTGCACGGCTACACCGATGCCGACGACTACTACCGGCGCGCCTCCAGCCGCTACTACCTGGAACAGATCCGTACGCGCACGCTGATCATCCAGTCCAGCGACGATCCCTTCGTCTTCCCCCACAGCGTGCCCCAGGCTCACGAGCTGTCGGCCAGCACCCGCCTGGAGCTGCACGAGCGCGGCGGCCACGTCGGCTTCATCGGCGGCTCACTGCGCCAACCGGATTTCTACCTCGAGCGGCGCATCCCGGCCTGGCTGGGCACAGGGCTCTAGCCGATCACATCCGCCATCGGCACATGCAGGCGTCCCAACAGCGCCTGCACCGCCTCGCGCGCCGACTCGGTGACGTAGCCGCTCTCCAGCGCAAGGATCTGGTACACGCCACGGCGCATCAGTTGCTCGTTGAGGTCGCCTGGGTTGTTGCGGATGGTGCAGAGGAAGCGCACCCAGGAGGTGAGAATGATCCAGCTGTTGAGGGTCAGAGCCTCGATCTGCTGATCGTCCATCGCCAGCACGTCGGCGGCGACGAAGCCCTGGTAGATATCGGTGGCTGCCTGCAGGCAGCGATGGGCGAAGGCGCGGTAACGCTCGGCCAGCTCAAGGTCGCTTTCCAGCAGGTGCTCCAGGTCGCGGTGCAGGAAGCGGTAGTGCCACATGGCCGCCAGCAGCGCCTCCAGATAGAAGGTCTTGTCCGCCACCGTCAGGGCACGGCCCTCGGGCAGGCGCAGGAACACGTCGACCCGGCCTTCGTACTCGGCGAACAGCTCGGCGATGATCGCCTGCTTGTTGCGGAAGTGGTAGTACAGGTTGCCCGGCGACATGCCCAAGTGGGCGGCGATATGGTTGGTGGTGACGCTGCGCTCGCCCTGGGCATTGAACAGCTCCAGGCTGGCTTCGACGATGCGTTCACGGGTCTTGTTCTTCGGGGCCATGGTTCGGCTCACGCGGGAAAGGGACAAAAATACAGGCACACGCCCGATCTGACGACCGGCTCGACCTTCGATTGACAGTTTAGAGCATTTACTCTAAAAATCACTCCTATCCAATCCGCCGCTCCTACAGAGGACGCTCCGCCATGGTCGCCGACGTTGCCTATCTCCAACAAAACCAACAACAGATAGACGCCCTGGAACCGCTGGTGGCCGCCCAGCGCGCCGCCTACCGCGCCAATCCGATGCCTTCCGCCGATCAGCGCCGCGCCTGGCTCAAGGCCCTGCGCGAGCTGATCCTGAGTGAAAAACAGGCCCTGGTCGACGCCGTTTCCAGTGACTTCAGCAACCGGGCTGCCAGCGAGACCCTGCTGGCCGAGATCATGCCCAGTCTGCACGGCATCGACTACGCCAGCAAACGCCTGGGCAAGTGGATGAAACCATCGCGCCGCCATGTCGGCGTGGCCTTCCAGCCCGCCTCGGCGCGCGTGGTGTACCAGCCGCTGGGCGTGATCGGCGTGATCGTGCCGTGGAACTACCCGTTGTACCTGGCCTTTGGCCCGCTGATCGGCGCCCTGGCGGCCGGCAACCGGGTGATGATCAAGATGAGTGAGTCGACCCCGGCCACCTCGCAGCTGGTCAAAGACCTGCTGGCCAAGGTCTTCCCCGAGGATCTGGTCGCCGTGGTGCTGGGTGAGGCCGAAGTCGGCCAGGCTTTCTCGCGTCAGCCTTTCGACCACCTGCTGTTCACCGGTGCCACCAGCATCGGCAAGCACGTGATGCGCGCCGCCGCCGAGAACCTGGTGCCGGTGACCCTGGAGCTGGGCGGCAAGTCGCCGGCCATCGTCTCCGCCGATGTGCCGCTGGAAGATGCTGCTGAGCGCATCGCCTTCGGCAAGACCATGAACGCCGGGCAGACCTGCGTGGCGCCGGACTATGTACTGGTGCCGCAAGACCGCGTCGAGGGCTTCGTCGCCGCCTACCGCGCCGCCGTGCAGCGCTTCTATCCCAAGCTGGAAGACAACGCCGACTACACCGCGATCATCAACGAGCGTCAGCTGAACCGCCTCAAGGGCTACATCAGCGACGCCGAAAGCAAGGGCGCGCAGATCGTCCCCCTGTTCCCGGCCGACCAGGGCCGGCGCATGGCCCACAGCCTGGTGCTGAACGTCTCGGACGAGATGAAGCTGATGCAGGAGGAAATCTTCGGCCCGCTACTGCCGGTGGTGCCGTACCAGCGCCTGGACGACGCCTTCGCCTACATTTCCGACCGTCCGCGCCCGCTGGCGCTGTACTACTTCGGCTATGACAAGGCCGAACAACAGCGCGTAATGACGGAGACCCACTCCGGCGGTGCCTGCCTCAACGACACTCTGCTACATGTGGCCCAGGACGACATGCCGTTCGGTGGCGTCGGCCCGTCCGGCATGGGCCATTACCATGGTCATGAAGGCTTCCTGACCTTCAGCAAGGCCAAAGGTGTGTTCATCAAGCAGCGCTTCAACGCCGCACGCTTCATCTACCCGCCCTATGGCACCGCGATCCAGAAGCTGATCCAGAAGCTGTTCATCCGCTAAGGGGCCACCATGACCGACATGTCTCCAGCCGCGCCGCAGCTCTCGCGTCGCGGCCTGCTCAAGGTCGGCCTGCTCGGTGGGGCGTTCCTGGCCACCGCAGGTGTCACCGCCAGCCTCAGCGGCTGCTCGTCCAGTGGCCCGGCCGCTGGCTACGTCACCCTGCGCAGCAGCGACCTGCCGAGCTTGCGCGCGCTCATCCCGGTAGTACTGGAGGGCGCGGTGAAACCAGACGCCCTGCAGGCGGCCGTGGATGCGACCCTGCAAGGCATCGACCGCAGTCTGAGCTACTTGTCACCCGAGCTGCTCAAACTCACCCAGCAGCTGTTCGACGTGCTGGGCATGACCGTTACCCGCGGCCCGCTGACCGGTATCTGGGGCAGCTGGGAGAATGCCAGTGCCGATGATATCCGCCAGTTCCTGGCACGCTGGGAGCACAGCTCGCTGGACCTGCTGCGCATGGGCCATGCCTCGCTGCTGCAGCTGGTACAGATGGCCTGGTATGGCCGGCCGCAGTCGTGGGCCCACTGCGGTTACCCCGGTCCACCCCAGTTCTGACAACCATGCACTTCGACGGTAGATGTACCGCGCATATCGACGCTCAAGCCTGCGATGCGCGAACAGGGATAGAGCCCTGAATAATTACAAGAGAACCTGAACATGCCTGTACCCGATATTTTCCGCGATGGTCTGGCCCGCGGCTGGACCACCTACGACGGCTCACGCCTGGAGAAGGACCTGCTGCTGGAGGCCGATGTCGCCATCATCGGCAGCGGCGCCGGCGGCGGTACCACCGCCGAGATCCTCAGCGCTGCTGGGTTCAAGGTGCTGCTGATCGAGGAAGGCCCGCTGAAAACCAGCAGCGACTTCAAGATGCAGGAAGCCGACGCCTACCCACAGCTGTATCAGGAAGGCATCGGCCGCCTGAGCAAGGACGGCGCCATCACCATCATGCAGGGTCGTGCCGTGGGCGGTACCACCCTGGTCAACTGGACCTCCAGCTTCCGCACCCCGGAACCAACCCTGCAGCACTGGGCCGATGCACACGGCGTACAGGGCCACGGCGCCGCCGAGATGGCGCCCTGGTTCGAGCAGATGGAACAGCGCCTGGGCGTGATGCCCTGGGCCATTCCGCCGAACCCCAACAACCAAGTGATCAAGGACGGCTGCGAGAAGCTCGGCTACGCCTGGCACATCATCCCGCGCAACGTACGCGGCTGCTGGAACCTCGGCTATTGCGGCATGGGCTGCCCGGTCAATGCCAAGCAATCGATGCTGGTCACCACCATTCCGGCCGCGCTCGACAAAGGCGGCGCCCTCCTCTACCTGGCTCGAGCCGAGCGCCTGTTACACGATGGCAATCACATCAGCGGCCTGGAATGCCTGGGCATGGATGAGCGCGCAGTGGCTCCGAACGGTCGGCGCATCATGGTCAAGGCCCGCCACTATGTGCTGGCCGGCGGCGGCATCAACTCACCGGCTCTGCTGCTACGCTCGAAAGCCCCGGACCCACACCTGCGGGCCGGCAAACGCACCTTCCTGCACGTGGTGAACTTCTCCGCAGCGCAGTTCGAGCAAGTCATCAACCCCTTCTACGGCGCGCCGCAGTCGGTGTACTCCGACCACTTCCAGTGGAACGATGGCGCCACCGGGCAGATGTCCTACAAGCTCGAGGTGCCGCCGCTGCAGCCGGCCCTGGCCGCCACCCTGCTTGGACGCTTCGGCACCGAAAACGCTCTGCGCATGGATCAGTTGCCACATACCAATATGATGTTGGCGCTGATGCGCGACGGCTTCCACCCGGACAGCGCCGAAGGCACGGTGGAGCTGCGCGGCGACGGCACGCCGGTGCTCGACTACCAGATGACCGACTACACCTGGGACGGCATTCGTCGGGCCTTCCACAACATGGCCGAAATCCAGTTCGCGGCCGGCGCCAAGGCTGTGCTGCCGGTACACGCCGCCGCCGATTTCGCCAAGACGCCGTCCGAAGCCAAGGCGCTGATCGACCGCCTCGATCTGCGCCTGTACCAGACCCGCTTGGGTAGCGCGCACGTGATGGGGGGCTGCGCCATGGGCGAAGACGAGAATACGGCAGTCACCGACAGCTTGGGTCGCCACCACCAGCTGGAGAACCTGTCGATCCACGACGGCTCGCTATTCCCCACCAGCATCGGCGCCAACCCGCAGCTGTCGATCTACGGCCTCACCGCCAAGCTCTCGACCCTGCTGGCCGAGCGCCTCAAGGCATGAGCAAGCTGATTGCCGCGCTACTGCTGGTGGCCGGCATCATCCACCTGCTGCCGCTGGCCGGCGTGCTCGGCGGCGAACGGCTCAATGCCCTGTACGGCCTGGCGCTGGACGAGCCCAACCTGCAGATACTGATGCGCCACCGCGCGGTGCTGTTTGGCCTGCTCGGCGCCCTGCTGGTAGCTGCTGCGTTCATCCCGGGGCTGCGTACTCTGGCCCTGCTTGGCGGGCTGATCAGCGTCGTCAGCTTCCTCCTGCTGGCCTGGAGCGCACCGCTCTACAACGAGGCTTTGCGCCGCGTGGTGGTGGCCGACTGGGCGGCCCTGGCCTGCCTGCTGCTGGCGTTGCCGTTGCACCTGCGCACGGCCTGAGGCTTTTCCCGCGGGGAAGCGCTGCGCTACCATCCGCGACTCTTACCGCTCCGAGCAGGACGAGACGATGAATCGAGTGTTGTACCCGGGTACCTTCGACCCCATCACCAAGGGTCATGGCGACCTGATCGAGCGCGCTTCGCGCCTGTTCGACACCGTGATCATCGCGGTGGCCGCCAGCCCGAAGAAGAACCCGCTGTTCCCCCTGGAGCAACGCGTCGAGCTCGCCCGCGAAGTCACTGCGCATCTGCCCAACATCGAAGTGGTGGGGTTCTCTACGCTGCTCGCGCACTTCGTCAAGGAACAGAACGCCAATGTGTTCCTGCGCGGCCTGCGCGCAGTGTCGGACTTCGAGTACGAATTCCAGCTGGCCAACATGAACCGCCAACTGGCGCCGGACGTGGAGAGCATGTTCCTTACTCCGTCGGAGAAGTACTCCTTCATCTCCTCAACTCTGGTACGCGAGATAGCGGCACTGGGCGGCGACATCAGCAAGTTCGTCCACCCGGCGGTGGCCGACGCCCTGGCCGAGCGCTTCAAGCGCTGATCACGATCTGCTGCGCGTCGGCTAAACGGCGTTGAAAGCGGCTTCGGAAAGCAGCTTGCGGCTAACGCGCTTCAGCGCGGCCCGAAGGGTGAGCGGAGCGAGTCATGCTCATTTACGACTTGTAAACTCCGCTTCCTCAGCCGCTTTACTCGCTAGCGCTTGCCCTACGGGCCAGCCTACGGCTGTTACTCCCGCCGGTCGTTGCGCCACCGTTTATCTCTAGCTCGCGGGATCGTGAACAGACTCCCCCAGTCGCCTGCGCATGGCGCCAGGCTCTCCGATCCGGCACAATTCGCCCATTGAATGCCTGAAAGTGCCATGCCCGTCGGGCCTGGCAGGAGTTGCCCGATGTCCCTGAAAATCACCGACGACTGCATCAACTGCGACGTCTGCGAGCCCGAATGCCCGAACGGCGCCATCTCCCAGGGCGAAGAGATCTACGTGATCGACCCCAACCTGTGCACCGAATGCGTCGGCCATTACGACGAGCCGCAGTGCCAGCAAGTCTGCCCGGTAGACTGCATCCCCCTCGACGAGGCTCGCGTCGAGACCAAGGAGCAGTTGATGGACAAGTATCGGATCATCACCGGCAAAGCCTGACTTCCCGGATCTGAACCATCGTTCACCGCGCCGGCTATCGATCTCCGCTAGGCTGTAACCCCTGCCCTGTCCGAATCGAACCCATGTCGCCCAAGACTCTTCTCGCCGGCCTGCTGCTGACCTGCACGCTGAGCGCCCAGGCCGCATCAACCAAGCCGGAACAGGCTGCCGTGGCCACGGCCCACCCCGCCGCCACCGTAGCCGGCCTGGAAACCCTGGCCCAGGGCGGCAATGCCTTCGATGCCGCCGTCGCCATCGCCGCCGCACTGGCCGTAGCCGAACCCTACGGCTCAGGCCTGGGGGGTGGCGGTTTCTTCCTGCTGCGCCAGGCCGGCGAAACCCCGACTTATCGCTTCATCGACGCTCGCGAGCGCGCACCACTGGGCGCCGGCCCAGACCTCTATCGGCGCAACGGTACGGTCCAGCGCGACCTGTCGCTGAACGGCCCACTGGCCGCCGCCATCCCCGGCCTGCCGGCAGCGCTGGCCCATCTGGCAGAACGCTACGGCAAGCTGCCGCTGACCGACTCGCTGACTCCGGCCATCCGCCTGGCGCGCGACGGTGTCGGTATCGACCGGATCTATCGTGAGCGTGCCGAATGGCGCCTGGAAGCCCTTAAACAGGACCCTACCAGCACAACCATCTTCCTCGACCAGGGCCGTATTCCACCGCTACACGGCCTGTTGCGCCAACCAGCACTGGCCCGCACCTTGGAGCGCCTGGCTCGCGATGGCCACGCCGGTTTCTACAGTGGCGAAACCGCACGCCTGCTGTTGGAGGGGGTGAAAGCCGGTGGCGGTATCTGGAGCGCCCACGATCTGCGCGACTATCGCGTGGTGGAGCGCCAGCCTCTGCGTGTGGCCCTGGCTGACGGCCGCGAATTGATCGGGGCACCGCCCCCCTCGGCCGGCGGCGTGGCCCTAGCGCAGAGCCTGCTGATGCTGCAACAGCTACCGTGGCAAAAGGCCGGCGCTGTCCAGCGCAGCCACTACGTGGTGGAAACCCTGCGCCGCGCCTACCGCGACCGAGGCCTACTGGGCGATCCAGACCATATGCGCAATCCGCTGCCGCAGCTGCTCGCACCCGATTACCTGAAAGGGTTGGCCAAGAGCATCGCCCTGCAGAACGCCACCCCCAGCACCAGCCTGCCACCCTCGCCGGCCTGGCGCGAGGGCGATCACACCACCCACTTCACCGTATTGGATACAGAAGGCAACGCAGTAGCCGCCACCCTGTCGATCAACCTGCCGTTCGGCGCCGCCTTCACCGTGCCCGGTACCGGTGTGCTGCTCAACAACGAGATGGACGACTTCGCCGCCGACCCGCGAGGCAGCAACGCCTATGGCCTGTCCGGCAGCCAGGCCAACACCATCGCCCCAGGCAAGCGGCCGCTGTCGTCGATGAGTCCGACCTTCATCGAAAGCGACAAAGAGCTGGCCAGCTTCGGCACGCCAGGCGGCAGCCGCATCCCCAGCATGGTGCTGCTGGCCGTACTCGATTACCTGGACGGCAAGCCGGTGCAGCAATGGCCCGCCACACCGCGCTACCACCACCAGTTCCTGCCTGATGTGATCGAACATGAGGCCGATGCCTTCAGCGCCAGCCAACTGAGCAGTCTGGAAATGCGCGGACACCGACTCAAACGGGTCGAACGCAGCTACGGCAACCAGCAGGTACTGCTCTGGCGCAAGGACAACGGCCAGGTGGAAGCGGCTAGTGATCCACGGGGCGTAGGCCGCGCCAGTCTATTGGAGCGTCCGCGCTGATCAATCGATGACGATCAGCGGACCACGCTCGGTCTCGACCTGACGCATACCATGCAGCGGGGCCTGCTCCTCGGCGAGCAGCAGTACGTTACGCAGGCTCTGGAAGATACGCCCGACATAGCCCAGATCATTCATCAGCGAGCTGGTCTGCAGGCCATCGAGCTGGCCCTCGCGGACCATGGCGAACAACCGCTCCCGATAAGCTCGATCAAACTCTGCGCCTTCGTCGTCGAGCATGCGCAACCGCTCGCTCCAGGCTGTATCGCTGACATCCATGCGCGCCAGCTCGTACAGCTCATGAATCAGCATCAGCAGATGCCGACGTAGTTCGACATAGGCATTGCGCACGGTAGAAGGCGGCTGGCGCAGCTGGTGGCCAAGGTTCTTCTGCAAGTGTTTGGCGTCCTTCACCGCATCTACCAGCTGGAGCGCTGCGAGCTGGCCAGCCAGCCAGAACTGCCGATGCGCTTCGTCCAGCGGCAGCTCTAGACGCCCCATGAAGCTCAGCAGATCACCGTAAACACCCTTGATGTGGCGCTGATAGAGCGCTTCGGCATCCAGCGCATGAGCATCCGGGGCCGCCTGCAGCAGAACCTCGTCACCCTGCACACGTGACAACTGATCCACAGGTAGGTAGAGCGCGTGACAAATCACCTCCAGGCTCAGCCTGCCAAGATGCCGTAGCTCGCGCATCACCGCACTGGCGGCGGCATCCACCGAGTCCAGTGCCTGCTCGCTGAGATAGCGCGCACGCGTGCGCGGCAACTCCTGGGGCCCTGGCATGGCCAGCTCAGTGATCAGCACATGTGGCTCCGCCGCCTCCGGCAGCCAGCGCAGCAACCCTGCAGCCAGATGTGCCTGCAGGGGCCAGAACAGCAGAACGCCGCCGGCATTGAACAGGCTGTGAAACAGCGCCAGCTGGATCAGACTGTTGTTGCCGAGACCGACCAGGCCGGTGAGCCATTGCACCAGCCAGGTGAGTGGCGTGAGCAACACGAAGGCCAGGATTGCCGTAACCACGTTGAACAGCACATGCGCCAGCGCCAGCCGCTGCCCGCTGCGATTACCGCCCAGTGAGCCGACCACCGCCGTACTCACGCTGCTACCGACATTCGAGCCAATGGCGATGGCCAGACTCTGCCCCAGCTCCAGCTGCCCTCCGGCCAGCGCCGCCAGGGTCAGCATCAGCGTTGCATGGCTGGACTGCAGTACCACCGTGCCAACAAGGCCGATCAGGGTGAACAGCAATTGCCCGGTCAATCCATCGACCTGTTGGCCGCTCATGTCCAGGTCGCCGCCCAGGCTGGAAAAGCCATCCTTGATCTGATCGATGCCGAAGAAGATGAAGGCGATGCCCAGCACAATGCGCCCAGCAGCCTTGCTCTGTGGACCGTTGAACCCAGCAAGCACTCCGAACACCAGCAGCGGCAGCGCCAACGGGCTGAGGCTAAGGTTCTGCCCGGCCATCGCCAGCAGCCAAATGCCACTGGTAGCACCAAGGTTGGCACCGAACAGAATCGCGATGCCACCGGCCAACTGGATCAACCCGGTACTGATGAACGCGATGGTCAGCAACGACACCAGGGTGCTCGACTGCAGCAGCATGGTGCCGCCAACGCCGAACAGCATGGCCTTGCCCGATGTGGCCGTGCTGCGTGCAAGCAATTGCTCAAGCTTGCCGCCCGCCAGCTGGCGCAACCCCTCCTCCAGGCACTGCATGCCGAACAGGAACATGGCCAGACCAGCGCAGAGCTGCAGCCAGCCGGCGCTGCTCCAGAAGGACCACCCCAGGCCGACGACCAGCAGGGCCAGCAAGCTCGCACGTCCGTAGCTCTTCATATCAATCTCCATCCCGCCCCAGGCGCCAATACTAACCAGGCTGAAAATGAAAAGGCCCCCGGCATTCACATGCCGGGGGCCTTTCGCTCAGGGCGAGTAAATCAGTCCCTCTTGTAACCGCTCTCGGTGCAACCCAGGCAACGTACGAATGCAGCCATCGCCGGCTCACCCACCAGAGACTTGGCGGACTCCTTGAAATTGCCACCGGCTAGGGTGAAGGGTGAGCTGATCACGAACAGACCTGCACCGATCACAGTGCCCGCAATCAGCAACGGACGCGCGATGACCAGGTCTCCGATCATGGCGTAACCCTTGGGTGCTTCGACGGTGTAGAGCGGGTCGCCACTGGTATTCTGCTGAGCCACTTCCGCCTGAGCCGGCAATGCCAGCAGGCCAGTGGTCAGAGCCAAGACAGCGGCGGTAGAGCGAAACAGGTTCATGGCGCGGTCCTTCATTTGTTTAGTTTTGACAGAGCAGTGCCGTTAACTATAACAGCGCTCGCGCAAATGTCAGCGTGAACACCGTCAATCGCCGAGGAATGCATATTCCGGCTTCTTAAACGCCAGCAGGGTGGTCAAGTCCGCTTGTGCATCGCCCGTTGGCAAGAGGGGCGCACCTATGACGACTCGCCGGTTGGCATAGTCCAAGGCCCCTGGAACGATGGGCACGCCTGCTCCGACAGCGATATGGTAGAAGCCCATTCTCCAGCGCTCCACCTTTTTGCGCGTGCCTTCTGGCGAGAGCACCAGGATGAACTCGCGATTGTCGCGGAAACCCTGGATCGCCTGTTCCACCATATTCAGGCTGAGATGGCGCTGAATCGGAATACCGCCCCAGCTGCGCAGCACAGAACCGAACGGCCAGCGGAAGATGCCGTGCTTGCCGAACCAGCGGGCATTCAAGCGCAGGACGAACTTCAGCGCGATGAAGATCACGAAGTCCCAGTTGGAGGTGTGGTGGGCGCCGATGGCGACGAACTTGTCGAGCCGCGGCAGTTCACCCTCGATGCGCCAGCCCATCAGGCGCAGGGCGGTGCGCCCGACCCATTCGGCGAACGGGTTGGGCAGCAGGTAATTGCCGGACATCTTTGACCTCTTGTTATTGTTCTCGGCAGTGGGGATCGGCGCGCTCAGCGCTGGCACTTGGGGCAGTAGACGCTAGCGCGCTGGCCCAACTTGACCTCACGCAGGGTACTGCCACAGACCTTGCAGAACTCACCTCCACGCCCGTAGGCGAACAGCTCCTGCTGGAAGTAGCCCGGCTGGCCGTCGCCACCGATGAAATCGCGCAGGGTAGTGCCGCCGCGCTCGATGGCGTGGGCGAGGATGCGTTTGATCTCCACCGCCAGAGCTATATACCGGGCGCGGGAGATACCACCCGCTTCGCGACGCGGGTCGATGCCCGCAGCGAACAGCGCTTCGGTGGCGTAGATGTTGCCCACACCCACCACCACGGCGTTGTCCATGATGAACGGCTTGACCGCCATGGAGCGCCCGCGCGCGAGCTGATACAAACGCTCGCCATCGAAGGCATCGGTCAGCGGCTCCGGCCCCAGACGCACCAGCAGCTCATGGCTAAGCGGATCCTGGCTCCAGAGCATTGCCCCGAAGCGGCGCGGGTCGGTGTAACGCAGTGCCAGCCCCGACTCCAATTCGATATCGACGTGCTCATGCTTGGCCACCGGCGCGCCAACCGGCACCAGGCGCAGGTTCCCGGACATCCCCAGGTGGCTGATCAGGGTGCCGCTCTGGGCCTGGATGAGCAGGTACTTGGCACGTCGTTCGACACATTCGATGCGCTGTCCGGACAGGCGCACATCGAGGTCTTCCGGGATCGGCCAGCGCAGGCGGCGCTCGCGCACCAGCACACGACTGACGCGCTGGCCTTCAAGGTGAGGCGCAATACCGCGGCGGGTGGTTTCGACTTCGGGTAGTTCGGGCATGAACGTCAGACTGCGACGGAAGGGACGCCTACCTTAGCAGGCGGGCCCTCGGCGGTTAAGCGCCGCTTAGCCGGCCCCCAGATCGTGGATGGTGTCCTTGAGCGTATCGAAGTCGTATTCGGACAGACCGACATAGTCCAGTACCAGGCGGCGAATGCTTTCCCACTCATGGTCCTGCTCCTGGTTGCCCAGCACGCGGTAGCAGCCGCAAATGTGCTCGGCCATCTTCAGGATGGCCAGCAGGTTCTTCAGCTGTACATCGCGGCTGGACTCATCGCTGAAGATCGCCAGGGCGTTGTGGTGGTTGGCGATGGCCTCGCACAGGTGCAACGGCAGGTTCCACGACTTGGCCGTGAAGTAGCCAACCACGGCATGGTTGGTGTTGAGCAGGCGGTTCTCGGTATCGACGATGCGCCGCTCCTGGCTAGCGCCGAAGTAGGCCTCCTCCATCACGGTCATGTACTGCGGGAAGCGCTTGAGCATCAGCGGAATGCCGCAGTTGTGGAACAGCCCCAGGGTGTAGGCCTCGTCTGGCGCCTCGCAACCGATCCGCTTGGCCAGGGTCAGGCAGGTCATGGCCACATCCTGGGCCGTGTCCCAGAAACGGTTGAGGATGACGATGGTCTCATCGGTCATCTCACCCTTGATCGACAGCGCGTTGATCATGTTGATCACCGAGCGGCTGCCCAGCAGGTTCACCGCACGCTGGATCGAGCTGACCTTGTTGGCCAGGCCGAAGTACGGTGAATTGACGATCTTCAGCAGCGCACCGGACAGCCCCGGATCCTGGCTGATCAGCTTGGCGATGCTGCGCAGGTCCGGGTTCGGCATGACCTGCTCCATCTGCAGATCAACCATGATCTGCGGCTGCGGCGGCACGCTGATGCCCTGCAGCACCTGCTGGATCTGTTCGGCGGTGAGTTCGTTGCTCATGGTCGGGGCGGCTGTACATCGGACGGAGGTGCCAGTTTACCCATTTGACCCACCGGGCACAGCCGCGGTTTTTGCCTGATCTTTTTTGCCGACGCCCGGTCCGACCTTGAACGGCACCCACAACGCGAGGAGACCGAAATGTCCTATTCCCTGAAAGGCAAGCGCATCGCCCTGCTGGTCACCGACGGCTTCGAACAGGTCGAGATGACCGAGCCGAAACAGGCCCTGGAGCAGGCTGGCGCCCAGGCCGACGTTCTGTCGGCCAAGAAAGGCCAGGTACGTGGCTGGCACCATGACAAACCGGGTGACAGCTTCACGGTCGACGGCACCTTCGACACGGCCCAGGTCGAGGAGTACGACGCCCTGATCCTGCCGGGCGGCGTGATGAACGCCGACACCATCCGCACCGACACCGCCGCGCTGACCTTGGTGCAGGCCGCGGAGAAGTCCGGCAAGCCGATCGCGGTGATCTGCCACGGCGCCTGGCTGCTGGTCTCGGCCGGACTGGTCAAGGGCAAGACCATGACCAGCTGGCCGTCGCTCAAGGACGACATCCGCAACGCTGGCGGCGACTGGCAGAACAAGGAGGTGATCCGCGACGGCAACCTGATCAGCAGCCGCAAGCCCGATGACCTGCCGGCATTCAACCAGACCCTGCTGAAGCTGCTGGCAGCCTGAGAGCCTGAGAGCCTGAGAGCCTGTCTACGATGTTTTGATCATCGGCCATGCTGCGTTGAAATCTGGCCGGGGCGCGCAGCCTCGGGCTGCTTTTACGACCTGTAACTCCGCGCCCTCGCCCATCTATTCGCTGGCGCTCACCCTTCAGGCCAGCCTAGGGCTGTTACGCCCATTGGTCGCGGCGGCAGGCCTGGCCCTGGTTCAAAAGTTCGTAAACAGGTTCCGGCGGGGATGGGCAGGGTATAATCGCGCTCTTTTTTCCGGAGCCCGCCATGACCCTGCCCAGCCTGCGCCTCAAGCCCAACGCCGATCGTCGCCTGCGCGCCGGCCACCTGTGGGTTTACAGCAACGAGATCGACGTGGCGGCCACCCCGCTGAACGGCTTCCATGCCGGCGACCAGGCCATCCTCGAAGCCGCCGGTGGCAAGCCGCTGGGCATCGTGGCGATGAGCCCGAACAACCTGATCTGCGCCCGCCTGCTGTCGCGCGACGTCAAGCACGTACTGGATAAGTCACTGCTGGTGCACCGCCTGAATGTGGCTCTGAGCCTGCGTGAGCGCCTGTTCGACCAGCCGTTCTACCGCCTGGTGTATGGCGACTCCGACCTGCTGCCGGGCTTGGTGGTCGACCGCTTCGGTGATCACCTGGTGGTACAACTGGCCTCCGCCACCATGGAGCGCAACAAGGACGCGCTGATCGAGGCCCTGGTCCAGGTGCTCAAGCCACGCGGCATCCTGTTCAAGAACGACTCCGCCGCCCGCGATGCCGAGGGCTTGGAGCGCTACGTCGACACCGCCTTCGGCGTGGTGCCGGAGTGGGTCGACCTGGAAGAGAACGGCGTGAAGTTCCAGGCACCGGTGCTGGAAGGCCAGAAGACTGGCTGGTTCTACGACCACCGCATGAACCGCGCGCGTCTGGCTCCCTATGTGAAGGGCAAGCGCGTGCTCGACCTGTTCAGCTACATCGGCGGTTGGGGCGTACAGGCGGCGGCGTTCGGCGCCAGTGAAGTGTTCTGCGTCGACGCCTCCGGCTTCGCTCTGGACGGTGTGGAGCGCAACGCCACGCTGAACGGCGTCGCCGAGAAGGTCACCTGTGTGGAAGGCGACGTGTTCGCCGCCCTCAAGGAACTGAAGTCCGCCGAGGAACGCTTCGACGTGATCGTTGCCGACCCGCCCGCCTTCATCAAGCGCAAGAAGGACATCAAGAACGGCGAGGCCGCCTACCGCCGACTCAACGAAACCGCCATGCGCATGCTCAACAAGGACGGCATCCTGGTCAGCGCCTCGTGCTCCATGCACCTGGAAGAAGACAACCTGCAGAACATCCTGCTGACCAGTGCCCGCCACCTGGACCGCAACATCCAGCTGCTTGAGCGCGGCGCCCAGGGCCCGGATCATCCGGTGCACCCGGCCATCGCCGAGACCCGCTACATCAAGAGCCTGACCGTACGCCTGCTGCCCAATAGCTGAGTGCGCATAGCGGACCGGCCTATCTACCCTTGATAAGCCGGTCGGCCTCGGCGATATGCGCGGTACCGCTGCTTCGCTGGTACAGACACAGCTCGCGGCCGCGCTGGCCCTGCATGTGCGGCTGTGGATAACGACCACTGATGACCAAGGCCGAGATGCCCAACTGGTCATCGAACAGCACCGGCTCGCCGGCGATCCTGGCTTGCTGCAACTGGCTCGCCGCCAGGCAGCGTTCGCGCATATCACGCTCCTGCGCCTGCCAGGCCTGCTCGGACGATGCCTGGGCCTGGCCTGCGACGATCAGCAGGAACAGGGAAATGGTCAGTTTCTGCATAGCCGTACCTCTCTTCTGGACAAACCGCTTAGACCGCCACGGGCCGGTACAGTGCCCCGTCCGACCGCCAGCCTGCCACCAGCAGACCGCGAGCCTTTCCCCGGCAGCCGCGCGCGGCGTAGAATCAAGGCATTCCTCGCCAGGCATCCTCCGGCGGGCTTGTGAGCCCGGGCCGGGCGGACGGTGATCCCGTCTCGTTCCACGCCCCCTTCCGACGCGGTCATCTACCGCCGACCCGCTCACCACAACCAATGCTTACCTGATTAGCCGCAGGAACCGTGTCATGCCTGATTACCGCTCGAAAACCTCCACCCACGGCCGCAACATGGCCGGCGCCCGTGCCCTGTGGCGCGCCACCGGGATGAAGGACGAAGACTTCAAGAAGCCGATCATCGCCATCTCTAACTCCTTCACCCAGTTCGTGCCTGGCCACGTGCACCTGAAGGACCTGGGCCAACTGGTTGCCCGCGAGATCGAGAAACACGGCGGCGTGGCCAAGGAATTCAACACCATCGCCGTGGACGACGGCATCGCCATGGGCCATGACGGCATGCTCTATTCGCTGCCGTCGCGCGAGATCATCGCCGACTCCGTGGAATACATGGTCAACGCCCACTGCGCCGACGCCATCGTCTGCATCAGTAACTGCGACAAGATCACCCCCGGCATGCTGATGGCCGCCCTGCGCCTGAACATCCCGGTGGTGTTCGTCTCCGGCGGCCCGATGGAAGCCGGCAAGACCAAGCTGGCCAACCACGGCCTGGACCTGGTTGACGCCATGGTCGTCGCCGCCGACGACTCCTGCTCCGACGAGAAGGTCGCCGAGTACGAGCGCAGCGCCTGCCCGACCTGCGGTTCCTGCTCCGGCATGTTCACCGCCAACTCGATGAATTGCCTGGTCGAAGCCCTCGGCCTCGGCCTGCCGGGCAACGGCTCGACCCTGGCCACCCACAGCGACCGCGAGCAGCTGTTCCTGCGCGCCGGGCGCCTGGCCGTCGAACTGTGCCAGCGCTACTACGGCGAAGGCGACGAGTCGGTGCTGCCGCGCAATGTCGCCAGCTTCAAGGCGTTCGAGAACGCCATGACCCTGGACATCGCCATGGGCGGCTCGACCAACACCATCCTGCACCTGCTGGCCGCTGCCCAGGAGGCCGAGGTGGCCTTCGACCTGCGCGACATCGATCGCCTGTCGCGCAAGGTGCCGCAGCTGTGCAAGGTGGCGCCGAACATCCAGAAGTACCACATGGAAGACGTGCACCGCGCCGGCGGCATCTTCTCCATCCTCGGCGAGCTGGCCCGCGGCGGCCTGCTGCACACCGACGTGCCGACCATCCACAGCCCGTCGATGCTCGATGCCATCGCCCAGTGGGACATCACCCAGACCAAAGACGAAGCGGTGCATACCTTCTTCAAGGCCGGTCCGGCCGGTATCCCGACCCAGACTGCGTTCAGCCAGTCGACCCGCTGGGAAACCCTCGACGACGACCGCGCCGAAGGCTGCATCCGCAGCGTCGAGCACGCTTACTCGCAAGAGGGCGGCCTGGCAGTGCTGTACGGCAACATCGCCCTCGACGGCTGCGTGGTGAAAACCGCCGGCGTCGACGAGTCGATCCACGTGTTCGAAGGCAACGCCAAGATCTTCGAGAGCCAGGACAGCGCCGTGAAGGGCATCCTCGCTGACGAGGTGAAGGCCGGCGACATCGTGATCATCCGCTACGAAGGCCCGAAAGGCGGCCCGGGCATGCAAGAAATGCTCTACCCCACCAGCTACCTGAAGTCCAAAGGACTGGGCAAGGCCTGTGCCCTGCTCACCGACGGCCGCTTCTCCGGCGGCACCTCGGGCCTGTCCATCGGCCACGCCTCGCCGGAAGCCGCCGCCGGCGGCGCCATCGGCCTGGTGCGTGACGGCGACAAGGTGCTGATCGACATCCCCAACCGCAGCATCAACCTGCTGGTGAGCGATGAAGAACTGGCCGCCCGCCGCATCGTGCAGGACCAGAAGGGCTGGAAGCCGGTCGCCCCGCGCGCGCGCAAGGTGACCACTGCACTCAAGGCCTACGCCCTGCTCGCCACCAGCGCCGACAAGGGTGCTGTGCGCGACAAGTCGCTGCTCGACGGCTAAGCCCGTTCAGTAGTTAAAAAGCGCCCCGCACTAGCGGGGCGCTTTGCTTTCTGCACCACAGATCAGCCCTGTATCCTGCCGGGCATGCAGGTTTCGAGGGATAAGGACGATGCTGGTAGCCAGGCGAGTGCAGATAGTTGCTGAAAAGCAGGATGAAGAACACGGGCTAGAAGAGCTACCACTCGACAGCTTTCACATGACGCCAGCATGGGTTCTGTTGGGCGAACCTGGGGCTGGCAAGAGTGAAGCCCTGAGACAGGCCTCTATAGAGGTCGGTGGCGCATACGTCACTGTGAACGAGCTTCTAATAACGACTCCGCCGCTGGGGTGGCGCGGGAAAACCCTATTCATCGACGCGTTAGATGAGGCCCGCTCTGCTGGTGCAGACAGCCTGCCTCTGCGCATCCGCCAACAACTGCTTCAGCTTGGCAAGCCAGCCTTCCGACTCTCCTGCCGCGCAGCTGACTGGTACGGCTCGACAGACATTTCTGATCTACAGGGCGCCAGCCCTGATGGCCAGTTGATGGTATTGCAGCTATGTCCGCTGAGTGGCGAGGACATCCAGCAAATCCTGCACAGCAATTACAACGTCGCCGACCCCAAAGCTTTTATCGAGCAAGCCGAACGCCACGGTATTGCCCCGCTGCTGAGTAATCCACAGATGCTCGGTCTGATGGCCAGGGCCGTCAGCGGTGAAAAATGGCCAGAAAGCCGCAGCGAGGTCTATCGACTCGCCTGCGAAAAGCTGGCGGAAGAAAACAATGCTCGCCACCGGCAAACCAGTGAGGCCAAAGCGATCGATAACGAAACCCTGCTGAAAGCGGCAGGCCAGCTGTTCGCCGTACAGCTGCTTTCGAGCAAAGCAGGCATTGCCAGCGACTCAGACTCCAGCGACAACAACTACCCAGAACTCAACCAGTTCAAGCCCGAGATTCCTGCGGCAGCCAGAAGAGCACTGCAATCCGCTTTATTCACCCCGGCCCCTGGCAACGCCGATCACCTAATCCCTCACCACCGCAGCATCGCCGAATATCTGGCGGCAAGGTGGCTGGCGGACAAGTTAGATCGGGAAAGCCTTCCCCATGGCCGGCTACTTAATCTGTTACTCGGCTTCGATGGGGGGGGTAGTCGCCGACTTGCGGGGGCTACTCGCATGGCTGGCTCAACAGAGCACTTCAGTACGTCGGTGCCTGATAGAAGCAGATCCGCTCGGTATTGTGCTGTATGGCGATGTAGGTCCGTTCAGCACCGCAGACAAGCGCTATCTGCTGCAGGCCCTGCACCAGCAGTCGGAGAGGTTTCCGGGATACCGCTGGCACCTTTGGCAAGACATGACTGGGTTCAAGGCTTTGGCAGACGAGTCGCTGCTTGAGGACTTTCAACGCATTCTACAGGCTTCCGAGCGCGATGAAGCAACCCAGTCACATATGGACTGTGTGCTGGATATTCTCAAATACGGGCATGCTGATACCACCTTGGCAGCACCGCTGCTCGCGATGATCAAAGACATTTCGCTCTGGCCACGACTCCGTAATAGCGCACTCAGTATCTGGCTGAAAATGGCCTCCCCTAATGAGGGCAAGGATGTGCTGTCGCAAATATGCAGTGGTCAGGTTGACGACAACGATGACCAGCTGTTGGGCAAATTGCTGGATTTGCTATACCCCGAGCATCTGTCGCCCACTGAATTACTTCAGTGTTTCCACTCTCCTAAAGACTCCCACCTGATCGGCGGCTACCAAATGTTCTGGGAGCACTGGCTGCCGGAGCGAGCGCCGCTGGCACATCTGCCAGCTCTGCTGGACGGACTTGGCGCCAAACAGGAAGTTTTCGACGAGCACGGATCCGAATGGATGCTTTCTCGTTCGATTGGTCGCTTGCTGGCTCGTACCCTCGAAGAACTAGGTGAGTCGGCCACGGGCGAGCAGCTTTTTAACTGGCTGGGCGTCGGTGCAAATCAGCATGGCTACTTCAACCGGGATCACGACTCACAGCTGAAGATTCAAAGTTGGTTTGAACACCATCCACAGCAGTACAGAGCCGTGCTTGAGCAATGCATCAAAACTGAAGCATTCCCTTATGAAGCCCTTCGGCTACATGGCGCCAAGCCACCAGAAGATATAGGGCTTTGGCATCTGCATCTGGCTGGTACCACAGATGAGGCGGAAGCAAAGGCTCATCTACAACAAGCTGCTTACGCACTTTTGCAAGATCGAGGAGCCAGTGGGCTATCGCTGGAGGTACTGAATGAATGGGGGCAAAGGTTCCCAGATAGGGCTGACTGGCTGAATGAATGGCTGACTTGCGATCTGGCACAAAATAGCTGGCGCTTAGAAACTGCAGCACAAACCCTCACCTACAAGAAGCAAAAAGCCGAGGAAAGGTACCAAAGAACCCAGAGCATTCGCCCCGAACTTCCCGCAATTACTACTGCTAAAGCCGCAACTGGCCGTCTTGATGAGCTGGCAACAGTTTGGCTGTTCGGATTTTTGGATATCCATGGGGAAACAGCAAGCGAGCGTTTCGCCAACTACAGCGATCTAGGCGATGAACTTATGCGCGCTGCCGAATCTGGTTTCCGTAAAAGCCTGCAGCGCTCTGACCTTCCCTCTGCTGCCGAGATCATTGACCTGAACCAGGCTGGGCAGCGCTTTTACATCAGCCTGCCTTGCCTGCTTGGCCTGCAACTGAACTGGATCGATACTCCCGAACAAGTAGATGAGTTACCAGATGACAGGGTCGAAATACTGGTAGCTATTTATCTCTGTACACCACACTTTGGACTGGATGAGCTGAACGCTTGGTGCGCACAAATCGCACAGCAGCGCCCCGAACTTTTTAGTCGCGTACTGTTGCTCCACGCTGCCAGTGCTTTTGCTACAGGCAACTCCTCGGCCGGCATGGGGTACTTGCTGAGCGGGGATAGCTCCTATGCAAAGGTCGCCCAGCTAGCAATTCCAGAATTGCTGCAGCAATTTCCCGAAGCGGCCACTGCGCAGCAACTCCATGACCTGCGACAGTTGCTGAAGGCAGCTCTAGCGTTCGCTCCGGAGTGTCTTGCTACGCTGGCTCTACAAAAGTTGAAGTCGCCACAGCTCAATGCTGAACAGCGCCTTCTGTGGCTAGCGCTACAGGTACTGACTGGTAGCTCTGACGACAGTGAAGAGTTCTGGCAGCGCATCAGCGAAGCAGAAGAAGCCGATGTAGCCATGCAGCTAGCGGTTGAAACCCTGATGCAAGGCATTCAACTGCAGGCCCTGTGCCCCTCCCAACCAGAACTTATTCTGGGCCGCTTGATCGAGGTACTTATCCCTCATGCCGACCTAGAGCGGGGACAAGGCGGCTTTGTCACTGCAGCGATGGATCTTGGCGACGAACTTCGCGGAATGATCGACTGGCTGGGTACGCAAACTACGGTAGAGACCCACAATGAACTTCAACGCCTACTTGATATCCCGGCCATGGCGTCTCAGCACTACAGGATTCGGAGCACATTGGAGCAGCAGCTAGCGCGCAGAAGGGAAGCTGAATTTCGTTTCCTGGGCTTGGAAGCAGTCGCCGATGTGCTGGCCAACAAGGCGCCAGCGAATATCGCTGATCTAATGCACCTTACCTTGAGTCACCTAGACGACATCGCCCATGAACTACGCCATGCCAATGACGACGGTTATCGGATGTTCTGGAATATTCCCAATGGGCAGCCCCCCAGCCGGCGCGGAGAAAACCTATGCCGCGATGTTCTATTGGCCCGCTTGCGCTCTCGCCTGGATGCTCACGGCATTGGCGTTGCCCCGGAATATGACCATGCAGGAGACAAGCGCGCCGATCTTCAACTTGACTACCGCAACCAGTTGGCCCTGCCGATTGAGATCAAGCGTGATGATCACGACAAGTTATGGACAGCATTGCGCAATCAGATGATTGCCCAATATGTGCATGCGCCGAAGTCTATGGGGCACGGGGTCTACCTTGTGCTCTGGTTTGGCGATAACAAGAGATTGAAAAGCCCACCAAGCCGGAAGCCCAAGCCAGCGACACCTGATGAGCTGAAGACAATGCTGGAAGCTCAGTTAACGGAGGAGGAGCGTCAAAGAGTGTTCGTAAGAGTATTAAATGTCAGTTGGCCCTAGAAACGTTGCCTTCCAAACCTGCCCCATGAAAATCGGCCTGATCAGCGACACCCACGGGCTGCTACGCCCCGAGGCCCTGGCGGCGCTGCAGGGTTGCGAACATATCGTGCATGCCGGCGATATTGGCAAGCCAGAGATTCTCGATGCGTTGCGCTCGCTGGCGCCGCTGACCGTCGTGCGCGGCAACAATGACGAAGGCCTGGACTGGGCCACCGAGCTGCCACACCAAGCCACGCTGCAGCTGGGCAGTGTCGGCCTTTACGTGGTGCACGAGCTGGCCCATGTGCCGGCGCAACTGCCGGAAGGCATACGCGTGGTGGTCACCGGCCATTCGCACAAACCGCTGATCGAGGAGCGCGACGGTCACCTGTGGATCAACCCCGGCAGTGCCGGACCGCGGCGCTTCAAGCTGCCGATCAGCGTGGCCAGGCTGCATATAGAGGAAAGCAGCGCTCACGCCGAACTGGTCATGCTGGCGGTGTAGCCCCCGCGGCGTTGTCAGGAGCAATCCAGCGCCCGTCCAGTCGCGACTGAAACGTGCCCCACCCTTGAAAACGCCTGCGCAGAGGCCATCTAAGCAGGCACAGCCTTTTTAACGCCTGATGGAGAACTCCATGACCCTCGACGAGCTCAACGCCATCCCCGGCGTGACCGCCAAGCCCGACGTCGCCACCGCCGACTTCGTCTACAACCACACCATGATCCGCGTGAAGGATCTGCAGAAGTCGCTGGATTTCTACACCCGCGTACTGGGCTTCACCCTGCTGGAGAAAAAGGAATTCCCCGAGGCCGAGTTCAGCCTGTACTTCCTCGCCCTGATCACTGACAAGTCGCAGATCCCGGCCGACCCGGCCGCTCGCCACCAGTGGCGCAAATCCATCCCCGGTGTGCTGGAGCTGACCTACAACTACGGGACCGAGAAAGACCCGGAGTTCTCCTACCACAGCGGCAACAGCGACCCACGCGGCTTCGGCCACCTGTGCGTCTCGGTACCGGATATCAAGGCCGCCTGCCAGCGCTTCGAAGAGCTGGGCGTGGACTTCCAGAAGCGCCTGACCGACGGCCGCATGCGCGACATCGCCTTCATCAAGGACCCGGACGGCTATTGGGTCGAGATCATCCAGTTCACCGAAGTGGATTGAGATTTGCCGCAAGCACCCGCCACGCGACTATGCGCCACGGTGTAAACGCAGAACGCCCCGCACAATGCGGGGCGTTTTCTTTGCTGGCCGGATTCAGAAGTTCCAGCGGGTACTGAACATCAGATTCCGCGGATCGCCATAGGACGCCGATGTGTAGAAACCGATGTTGGTGTAGTAGGTCTTGTCGAACAGGTTGTTGACGTTGACGCTGGCCGACAGGTCATCGGTGATCTGGTAGCGCGCCATCAGGTCCACCAGCCAGTAGTCCTCCTGAGAGAACTTCTCCCACTCACTGCGGGGGTTGTTGTAGACCCTTTGCCAGCTATTGCCCTGCCAGCGGGCACCGCCGCCAACGGTAAGCCTGTCCAAGGCGCCTTGGAACCGGTAGCTGGTGTAGAGGCTCAACTGGTCCTGCGGCTCCCAGGTGGACACCTTGTTGCCGCCGTCGTCACGGATGATCTTGTGGGTATAACCCGCCTGGACTTGCCAGCCCGGCGCCAGCTCACCCGAAATTTCCGCCTCGTAGCCCTTGGTCTTGCTGCTGGTGGCCTTGTACGCGAAGAACACCCCGGGGTTGGTCGGGTTGCTGTTGTAGAAGGCGTCTTCCTCGGCACGGTTGTCTTCGTGGATCTCGAAGTAGGCGAGGCTGGCGTTCAGACGGCCCTCGAAGTACTCGGCCTTGAGGCCCAACTCGTAGTTCTGGCCTTCGTTGGGTTCGAGCAGTTGGTCGTCACTGTCGCGGTACCAGCTGTCCTGCGTCATGAAGATATCGGTGTAGCTGGCATACACCGAGTAGGTGTCGTCCAGGTCGTAGACGGCGCCGACATAGGGGATGAAGCGTCCTGACTCGCGAATGGTCGGGTTCAACCCGGTCACACGGTAATCGGCCACACGCCCACCCAGAAACAGGTCCAGGTCGTCAGTCACGTTGAAACGGGCCGTCATGTAGCTGCCCAACTGGCGCGTCTTGTCGTCGATGTACTGAGAAGGCGCACCCCAGTCCGGGATGCCGATCTCGCCATCCCAGTTGGCGAAATCGTCGGTGGTGTTGTCGTAGCCGATCAGGTTCCAGTAGCTCTTGCCCTGCCAGCGGGAGAAGGACGCCGAGGTACCGAGCACCAGCTCATGCTCGCGGCCAAGAAGCTGGAAAGGGCCGCTCAGGTACATGTCCAGCGAATTGCTCTTGGTTTCGCCGGTGTATTTCTGTGCAACGACCATGGCGCTGTTATCCGCAGCGGGCCAGTCGCCCATGATCGCGCCGAGGGGAGCATGGTAACCGTTGATCTTGTGGTCGAGCTGCACCTTGCCGACCCAGCCGTTGGCGAAGTCGTGCTCGAGGTTGGCGAAGACGGTGCGGGTGTATTGCTCCCAGCTGCTCCACGTTGTGCCGTTGTTGAAGGAGCGGGAGACGTCGTTGCGATTACCCTGACTGTCGAACAGCGGGAAGCTACCCGACCAGCCCGAGCCCTTGGGGTCGTTGTCCTGGTAGTCGGCGCCGACGCTGAGCAGGGTGTCGGGGCTCAGGTCGATTTCGAGAATGCCGTAGTAGACGTTGGTCTTGCGCTCGTAGTGATCCATGAACGAGTGCCGGTCCTGGTAGGCGGCGACCGCCCGACCACGGACATTGCCCGCTTCGGTCAGCGGCCCGCTGAGGTCCAGCTCGGAGCGGTAGTTATCCCAGCTGCCGGCTCCCAGTTCGACATGGCCCTTGAATTCACGGGTGGGCTTCTTGCGGATCAGGTTGATCGTGGCGCCGAGCGAGCCGGCCCCGGTGAGCAGGCCGGTAGCGCCCTTGAGCACTTCCACACGGTCGTAGATGGCCATGTCGCTGAGCGTATTGCCGGCGGAATAGCCGACGTTGCGGGCCGTCGAGGGAATCCCGTCATATTGGAAGTTGTTGATCGAGAAGCCGCGGGCAAAGTAATTGTTGCGGTCGGTATCGTAGGCAGAAACCGTGATGCCGGGCGTTTGACGCATGACGTCATCGATGTTGTTGAGACCGAAGTCATCCATTTTCTGCCGGGTGACGACGCTGATCGACTGCGGGGTTTCCCGAGGCGTCAGCACCAGTCGCGTGGCCGTGGCGATGGAGCCTGGCGTATAGCTCTGCGAACCCTCGGTGATCGCCCCCAACTGGTTGGTGATGATGGTGGTTTCTCCCAACTCCAACGTCCCGTCGGTGGCTGTGGAGCGCTCCAAGGTCACCGTATCGCCATCGACGAAACGGGCCACCAGACCAGTCCCCGCCAGCAGACGCGCCAATGCCTCGCTCGCCGCATGGTCACCTGCCAGGCCTGGTGAACTCATGCCCTGGGTCAGCTCGGCCGGCACCAGCACCTGGATGCGCGTTACCGCCGAGAACCCCGCCAGGGCACCATCGAGCGCCTGCGCAGGAATGTCGAAACGGTAAATGCTGCTCTGCGTCTGTGCCGGTTCGGCAGCCTGGACAATCAGAGGCGCAGAAAAGGCCATGGCGATGGCAAGAGACAGCAGAGTCGGCAGACCGCGACTGCAGACGGCGGTGGCGTGATGCATGGTGGGTTCCCCAATGATCGAACTTAGAATTCGGCGCCGCACCCGTCTTGTTGCGAGTGCTTTTTATTTCGCCTCAGTAACCAAGGACGCCAATCCAGTAGAAAACCCTGAAAATAATTTTTTGCCGGCCTCGCGAAGATGAGCCGCGACTCAAGGCTCGCCCTTGCGCAGCACTGTCAGATAGGGCGAATAGTGATCCACGCGCAGGCCAAGCGTCAGTTGCAACGCCCGCATCACCGCTTGCGGCTTGTCGATCTCGAACACCCCGGAAACCGCCTTGCGCTCGAGTGCCGAGTCGGAGATCAGTACGTGCCCCGGCCAGTAGCGATTGAGCTCGGCAACCACCTCGCCCAGCGGCTGCTGGCGGAAGACCAGTTGCCGCTGGCGCCAGGCGAACGCGGCAGCCGGATCAAAGCGTTGCACCTTGCTCAAGTAGCCCGGTCCTGCCTCGACAGTCTCCCCCGGCGCCAGGATCACCTTGCCGGCACCCTCCACCGACGCTTCAACGCGGCCTTCGGCCAGCTGCACACGCGTGCGCTCACCCTGACGTGACACACCAAAGCGCGTACCCAGTACCTGCACGCGGGCGCGTCCGCCCTCCACCACGAATGGTCTGCTCGCATCGTGTGCAACGTCGAACCAGGCCTCGCCACGCAACAGTTGCACCCGCCGCTCGTTCGCCGTGAGTTCAAGCCTCACCGCAGCGTCGGTGTTGAGTTCGATACGCGAGCCATCGGCCAGCTCTATGGCTTCGCGCTCACCGACAGCAGTGTAGTGATCGGCACGCAGGCGATCCGGCCAGGGCGTTTGCCAGGCCGCGCCCAAGGCCAGCACCAGCAGCGCAGCGGCAGCCCAGGGCAACTTACGGCGGCGACGCACCGGCACCACCGGCTGCATGCTGAGCGCAGCAGGCCGCATAGCCGCGAGCAACAGCTGCGCCTCTTCCCAGGCACGCACCTGAGCATCACCCTGCGCCAGCCAGGCTTCGAAACCGAGGCGATCCTGCTCGCTAGCATCCTCGGCACGCAGACGAAAGTGCCAGGCACTGGCCTGAGCAAACAGCTCGTCATCGGTCATTGCTGAGGAGTCCTTGGGAGAGTGTCGGGTGCATACGTGCCTTGACGAAGCTGCGGCAATCGATCAAAGCCTGGCGCAGATGATATTCCACGCTGCGCGCGGTCGTCGCCTCGCGCTCGGCGATCTCGCGATATGCCAGCCCTTCGACGTGATAGAGCAGGAAGATCCGTCGCCGCGGCTCGGGCAGCGCAGCGATGGCCTCACGCAGCAGGTTTTGCTCCTGCTCGGCCGCCAGTCGCTCTGGCAGCCCGGGAGTGGCGCATGCCGGCTCGTCATCCGGCAACTCACCCTCCACCAAACCACGACGTGCGGCCTGACGCTGATGATCGAGCACCAGATTGCCGGCCACCGTGAAAAGGAAGGCGCGCAGATTGTCGATGCGCTCATCGCCCGGCAGGCGCGCCAGACGCAGGAATGCTTCCTGAGTCAGGTCCGCTGCGACCTGTCGATTCCCTGTACGCCGGGCCACGAAAGCCTCCAGAGCCTTTCTCTGTTCGAGAAACAGGCGAGCGAGCTGTGCATTCCAGGACGACAAGACAGCACCCTGAGGCGTGACAAAGAGAGCGCGCACGCTAGCAGAAGATGAGAAGCAATCGCAATAGAACATGAGCCGCACGAGTAGCGGCTATGGCCACTCGCTAGAGCCTCGCCAACTATTGTTGGCGTAGCCACACAGCCTCACGATCATCCAACGGGATAAACGTATGTGGCCGACCACGCCTACCTCGCCGGCACTCGAACTCAGCGTCCTAAAGCACGGGAGCCTTCGAGCACTTGCACGTCTCGGAACACCATCAGCTCACCCCGACATAGCGGTCGGAGCGGTGATTGAGCGCCAGCACCAGGTTGAGCATCACCGCGCCGAGCACCGACAGCGCGACCTTGTCCGGCGTCACCACGAAGATCGCCCCCAGCACGATGACGGCGTCGATACCCATCTGCACCGCGCCGGCGCGCAGGCCGAAGCGCTCCTGGAGAAACAGCGCGAGGATATTCACCCCACCCAGGCTGGCACGGTGGCGGAACAGCATCAGCAGCCCCAAGCCCATGGCCGCGCCGCCGAACAACGCGGCGTACAGCACGTTGAGGTGGGTGAAGGCGACCCAGCCCGGTGTCAGCTCGGCCAGCAGCGACACCAGCAGCACCGCGCAGCCGGTACGCAGGGTGAAGCCCCAGCCCAAGCGCCAGATGCCGAGCAGGTAGAACGGCAGGTTGACCAGGCAGAACACCAGGCCGAATGGCCAGCCGGCCAGGTACTTGGCCAGGAAAGCCACGCCCACCGTGCCGCCGGTGAGCAACCCGGCGTGGGTATAGAAGGCGATACCCAATGCCACCAGGGCGGTGCCGAACAGCAGGGCCAGGGCATCCTCCCACAGCGGGTGGCGGACGAAGAGGGCCGACATGCTGTCCGAGGCCTCCAGAGGCGCTTCCGACTCACTCATGCCAATCGCACTCAGAGTACCGGCTATACGCTAGGTACATGGCAGAGAAACGCCCGCGATGCCGCACCATAGGCGAACCAGGTTTCAAACGTGATGCCAGTGGCCTCACTGAACTCGCGCAAGGCCCGACGCTGGCCTTTCGCGTTGTCGGCCAGGAACAGGTCGTAGTCATCGCACAGCACTACCGTGCCCTGCACCAGATGAGGATGAATCAGGTTGAGTGCATCCCGCGACGAGGCGTAGAGATCGCAATCCAAATGTACGATGGCAGCCGGACGATCGCCGATGGCGTCGGCATTATCGGCGAACAGTCCCTTCACCAGACGCAGGTCTGGCGCCTTGAGGCCTACGGCACTGCAACGTGCCTCGGTCACTTCCATAGGGGCAAAAAAGGTGCCTGAGGCGAGACTGTCCTGCCCCTCATGGTTGTCAGGCATACCGGCAAAGGTGTCGAAGCCATAGAAGGTCGGGGAGTTGAGCACGAACTCGGTAACCCCGCCAATCTGCTCGAAGGGCAGATCGGTTCGCGCGAAGAAACGCCGGGAATGCCGATAGGCCAGCCATGCGCTGGCCAGGCTATCGCCGCGATAAACGCCAAACTCGTAGTAGTCACCACTCAACTGCGTGGCGGAAGCGTATTGCCAGGCCCGCGCCAACGCCCCGTGAGCATCATTCCGCTGCAGGTGCCAGCGCACCCGCAGCTTCCAGTAGGCGAGCCGGACTTTTTCCAGGGTACTCAACACACGCGATCTCCCGTCAGGTTAGTGCTCGACACCATGTTTCGAAACGATAGGCCGGTGTGTTTTCCGTCGCTCCATGCGCCTCACTCTCGCCACAATGCCAGGCGGCCTCGTCGAAGGCCGGGAACCAGGCATCGCCCTTGGGCTGCAGGGCCACGCGGGTCAGGTACAGGCGCGCGGCCTGGGCCAGACCCTGCTCGTAGAGCTGGGCGCCGCCGATCAGCATCAGCTCGTCCACGCCCTGCTCATGCGCCCACTGGTCGGCACGCACGATGGCCTGCTCCAGCGAGGCAAACACCTCGGCCCCTTCCAGCTGCAGCCCGGCCTGGCGGCTGACCACCAGATTGAGGCGGCCCGGCAGCGGCCGGCCGAGCGAATCCCAGGTCTTGCGGCCCATGATGATCGGCTTGCCGAGCGTCTTGGCCTTGAAGTGCTTGAGGTCCGCCGGCAGGTGCCAGGGCAGTTGGTTGTCGCGGCCGATCACGCGGTTTTCCGCGAGGGCGGCGATCAGGCAGAGGGGCAGGGTCTGGTTCATGCCGGCGAGGATACCAGAGGCCCCGGCGTGAAGCAGTGCGCAGCACGCGGCGCGGTCATCGTCCTGCCATGACATGTTCGGTAAACGGTCATCGCGGGCGGTCAGGGTGGATGCGCTGTTACCCTCTCCCCACCCCGCAAGGAGCGTTGCCATGCAGATCCAATCCCTGCGGCATTGGCTGGTCGCCGCCAGCCTGACGTTGCCCCTGTTCGCCCACGCCGGCGATGCCGCGCCCACTGCCCGCGCCGAACCGACGCCCCTGGTCATCGGCCATCGCGGCGCCAGCGGCTATGTGCCGGAACACACCCTGGCCGCCTACGCCCTGGCCGTGCTGCAGGGCGCCGACTACATCGAGCCGGACCTGGTGATGACCCGTGACGGCCAGCTGGTGGCGCGTCACGACAACGAACTGGGGCTGACCACCGACGTCGCCGCGCGCGCCGAGTTCGCCGAGCGCAAGCGCACCCAGACGGTCGACGGCATCAGCCTCACCGGTTGGTTCAGCGAGGACTTCACCCTGGCCGAACTGAAGAGCCTGCACGCCATCGAGCGCATCCCCACCATCCGCCCCGGCAACGCCCGCCTGGACGGTGCCTTCGCGGTGCCAACCCTGCAGGAGATCATCGACCTGGTGAAAACCCTGGAGCGCAGCGAGCGGCGGCGCATCGGCCTGTATATCGAGACCAAGCACCCCACCCACTTCCAGCAGCTCGGCCTGGCCATGGAAGGTCCACTGCTGCGTACCCTGGCGCGCAACGGCTACCAGGACAAGCGCGACCCTGTGTATATACAGTCGTTCGAGGTCGACAACCTGCGGCAGATGGCGCAGCGCAGCCGCCTGCGCCTGGTCCAGCTGTTCGGCAGCGGCCAGCCCTACGATCAACAGGCGCAGGGCTCGACCCTGAGCTACGCGCAGATGGCCACGGCCGAAGGCCTGCGGCGCATCGCCCGCTACGCCGCCGGCGTCGGCCCGGAGAAGAGCTACGTGATCCCACGCGACGCCGCCGGCAACCTCGGCCAGCCGACCCGCTTCGTCGCCGACGCCCACGCCGCCGGGCTCAAAGTGCATCCCTACACCTTCCGCGCCGAGAACGCCTTCCTGCCGACCAGCCTGCGCAGCAGCGAGCGCCCCGAGCAACGCGGCGACAGCGCGGCGGAAATGCGCGCCTACCTCGATGCCGGCATCGACGGGCTGTTCACCGACCAGCCGGACATCGCCGTGCGCCTGCGCCAGCAGCGCTGAGCGGGCAAATGGCCGCCGCCGTGCCACGACGGCGGTTGTGCGGTTATGCTGCGGCCTCATTCCGGTGAAAGAGACGCCGCGTGAGCGAAGCCCGATCGAACCACCTGCAATGCCTCTGGCTGTGCGAAGCCATCCGCCTGCGCGAGGAGCACGCCGGCCCGCTGGAGGACGCCGAAGCCAACCGCCTGGCACGCCAGGCCGGTAGCGACCTGGCTACCCGCATCCAGACCCGCGCCCTGTTCCTCGCCGGCCGCGACGGCCAGGCCCGCGCTCTGCGCCACTGGCTGCAGGGCGCCCGCCTGGCCCTGCTGGTGCTGAGCCTGCTGGCCCTGCTCAGCGGCGCCGGCCTGGCCTTCTCCGCCCTGGGCGACGGTTCGCGCCCGGTCAATGTGTTCTGGGCCCTGGGCAGCCTGCTCGGCCTGCACCTGCTGACCTTGTTCGGCTGGCTGCTCGGCCTGCTCCTGGCCGGCGAGCACCAGGCCGCCCTCGGCCGCCTGTGGCTGTGGCTCAGCGAGAAGCTGGCGCGCGACGCCGCAGCCGCCCAGCTCGGCCCGGCGCTGGTCCTGTTGCTGCAACGCCGGCGCCTCAACCGCTGGCTGCTCGGCGCCCTGGTCCACGGCCTGTGGCTGCTGGCACTGGGCTGTGCGGCGGTGATGCTACTGCTCCTGCTCAGCACCCGGCGCTACGGCTTCGTCTGGGAGACCACGCTGCTCTCCAGCGACGCCTTCGTCGCCCTCACCCACCTGCTCGGCGGCCTGCCCGCCCTGCTCGGCTTCCCCCTGCCAGACGTCGACACCATCCGCGCCAGCGGCGATGCCGCGCTGACCGCGGAAGCCGCCCGCCACGCCTGGGCCGGCTGGCTGCTCGGCGTGCTGCTGGTGTTCGGCCTGCTGCCACGCGCGCTGTGCCTGCTGCTGTGCCTGTGGCGCTGGCAGCACGGCCACAGGCGCCTGAGCCTCGACCTCAACCTGCCCGCCTACCGCTTGCTGGCCGAACACCTGCAACCGCCGGCCGAACGCCTGGGCGTGATCGACCCGGCCCCGGCCGCACTGCCCGAAGCCCAGGCCGGTGCCGCCGTGCAGGCCAGTGCCGGCGCCTTGCTGGTGGCGGTGGAGCTGGACGACAGCCGCCCCTGGCCGCCGCCACTGGGCAAGGGCGTGGCCGATGCCGGCGTACTCGACAGTCGTGAACAACGTCGCCACCTGCTAGAGCAGCTGACCCGTTTCCCGCCGGCGCGCCTGGCGGTGGCCGTCGACCCGCGCCGCTCGCCGGACCGTGGCACCCTGGCGCTGCTCGGTGAGCTGTCGCGCACGGCCGCCGCCACGCGCATCTGGCTGCTCACGCCACCACCGGGCGAGGCCCTCGACAGCCAGCGCCTGGGCGACTGGCACGAGGCCCTGCAGCACCTCGGCCTGGCCTGCGCCGATACCTCCCCCCTGGGCTGGCTGGAGAGCGGCCATGACTAAGGCATTGCGCCTGGCCGTGGTCGGCCACACCAACGTCGGCAAAACTTCGCTACTGCGCACCCTGCTGCGCGACGCCGGCTTCGGCGAGGTCTCGCACCGGCCCAGCACCACCCGCCATGTCGAGGGCGCGCGCCTGTCGATAAACGGCGAGGCTCTGCTGGAGCTGTACGACACCCCTGGCCTGGAAGACGCCATCGCCCTGCTCGACTACCTGGAACGTCTCGACCGCCCGGGCGAACGCCTGGACGGTCCGGCGCGCACACTGCGCTTCCTCGACGGCGCCGAGGCGCGCCAGCGCTTCGAGCAGGAGGCCAAGGTGCTGCGCCAGCTCATGGCCAGCGACGCCGGCCTGTACGTGATCGACGCCCGCGAGCCGGTGCTGGCCAAGTACAAGGACGAGCTGGCGGTGCTCGCCGGTTGCGGCAAGCCGCTGCTGCCGATCCTCAATTTCAGCGCCAGCGAACGCCAGCGCGAGAACGAATGGCGCGAGGCCCTAGCCCGCCTCGGCCTGCATGCGCTGGTGCGCTTCGACACCGTGGCGCCGCCGCTGGATGGCGAACGCCGCCTGTACGAGAGCCTGGCCCTGCTGATCGAGTCGGCCCGGCCGCAGCTGGACCGGCTGATCGCCGACCACGAGGCCCAGGCCGAGACACGGCGCCAGGCTGGCGTACGGCTGATCGCCGAGCTGCTGGTGGACTGCGCCGCCTGCCGCCGTAGCGTCGCCGCTCAGCCGCAGATCGAACAGGGCGAGATCGCCGCGCTGCACCAGGCCGTGCGCCAGCGCGAGCAGCAGTGCGTCGAGGCCCTGCTGCGCCTGTACGCCTTCCGTACCGGCGACGCCCAGGCCGGCGACCTGCCGCTGGCCGACGGGCGCTGGGGTGACGATCTGTTCAACCCCGAAACCTTGCGCCAGCTCGGTGTGAAGGTCGGTGGCGGCATGGCCGCCGGCGCAGCTGCCGGCGCCGGTGTCGACCTGCTGGTCGGTGGCCTCACCCTGGGCGCCGCCGCGCTACTCGGCGCATTGGCCGGCGGCGGCCTGCAGACCGCGCGCAACTATGGCGGGCGCCTGCTCGGCAAGCTCAAGGGCCAGCGCGAGCTGAGCGTGGACGACAACGTGCTGCGCCTGCTCGCCCTGCGCCAACGCCAGCTGCTGGCCGCCCTGCTCGCCCGTGGCCATGCGGCGACCGGCACCATCCAGCTCGATGCCCCGCGTGACGACAGCTGGCGCGAGGGCAAATTACCCGAGGCACTGCGCCGCGCCCGCGCTCACCCCGAATGGTCGTCGCTCAACGCCAATGCGCGCCTGGAACAGGCCGAACGGCGCGAACAGGTCGAGCGCCTGAGCGAGGAATTGAGCGGCAACTGAGGCGTCGCCGGCGGCAGCCGCTTGCCGCCGCATCCCCCGGCGGTTCTCCTCGCCCCGCCGGCAAGTCGCTGATTCGAGAGGCCTTGAGCAAAAAATAGCCGGCCTGGCATCGACCTTGCTCCTGGCACAGTCCGCGCTCATGCGGATCCAGGAGGAGCCATGAACAGCATCAGCGGCATCGCTGGGCAGTATTCGCTGCCCATCAGCGGCCTGCGCAGCAAAGAGGCCTTTCGCGAGGAGGAACAACTGGCGCTGACTCCGCCGGTCGCACCTCCCGCCGCCTTCAAGGCCGACGCGGGCTACAACCACCAGGCGGAGCAGGCCTACGAGGAGTCCTTCGCCAAGCTGCGCGTCAACCTGCAGAACCGCGCCGAGGCCGATGGCGTGGCCACTAGCGTCAACCAGGGCCAGCTCAGCGAGCCCCTTGGCGACGAAGACCCGGCCGTCAAAGCCTTCCGCGAATACATGGCCATGACCCCGGCCGAGAAGATGCGCGACGCCATCCTCAAGGAAATGGGCCTGACCGAAGAGGAGATCGACGCGCTACCACCGGAGAAGCAGGAGGCAATCGAGAAGCAGATCGCCGAGCGCATGCAGCAACGCGCCGAACTGCAGGCGGCCAAGGAGCAGGAGGAGAAGACTAATGGCATCCCAGCCACTGAAGCTGCCAGCGAAGAGCAGACGACGCTCTTCTCCTGAGTACGCGATGGCCTGATCAGCGCCGGCTGAGGCTGGTCCACAAGGTGGCGGCGACGATCAGCAGGCCGCCGATCCAGGCCTGCAGGCTCAGCTCCTCGCTCAGCCAGAGCACGGCGAACAGCGCGCCGAACAGCGGCTCGCTGCCCATCAGCAGGCTGACCCGGGTCGGGCTGCTGCGGCTCAGCGCCCAGTTCTGCACGTAGAAGGCGAACAGGGTGGCAAACAGCACCAGATACAGGCTGCCGACCCAGAACGCCGGCGCGCTTGGCAGCGGCGGCAAGCCGCCGGGCAACAGCAGCGCGCCGAGCAGCAGGCAGCCGAAGCCGATCACCCCGGACTGCACGGCGGTCAGCGCCAGCGGTGGCACTTCGCGGTCGGCGGTAAGGCGCCGTGTCAGGCACACCTGGAAGGCACGCAGCAGCGCGGCGGCCAGCATCAGGCCATCGCCCAGGCCGAAGTCGAGGTCGACGCCACCGCTGAGCAGCCAGGTGCCGAGCAGCGACAACACCACTGCCGGCAGCAGGCGCGCGTCCGGGCGCTGGCCGAGCATCAGCCACTCGACGAAGGGCGTCAGCACTACGCACAGGCTGATCAGGAAGGCGGCGTTGCTCGCCGTGGTCAGCTGCACGCCGTAGGTCTCGCAGAGGAAGATCGCCAGCAGGGCCAGGCCCAGCGGCAGGCCGGGTGCCCAGGCACGCCGGCCTGCGCCGCGCAGCTGCGGCGCCAGCAGCAGGAAGGTGATGCAGAAGCGCACGGCGAGGAAGCCCAGCACCGGATAGAACACCAGCGCCTGCTTGGCCACGCCGTAGCTGGTGCCCCACACCAGCGCCACCAGCAGCAGGAGCAGGTCACTGCCGTGCAGCAGTCGGGAACGATGGGTGGCGGTCAGGCTGGTCATGACGGTGGCTCGCAGTGGCAATGGGGCGATTGTCCATTGCCAACCTCATCGCGATAATCAGGTCATTCCGCACGAGACTCGTTCCCCATGAGCATGAATAACCTGCTACCGCTGATGGCCAGCTTCGTCCGCGTGGTGGAGTGCGGCAGCTTCTCCGCCGCCGCACGCCAGCTGCATACCAGCGGCTCGGCGCTAAGCCGCCAATTGGCCCAGCTGGAGGCGGCCCTGGGCCTGCGCCTGCTGGAACGCACCACCAGACGCCTGCGCCTGACCGAGGCCGGCAGTGAGGTGTTCGAGCGGTGCCGGGAGATGCTCGGCGCCGCCGAAGCCGCCGTGGCGGTGGGCGAGCGGCTGATGAGCGATGCCCGTGGCCAGGTGCGCCTGTCGGTACCCAAGGCCTTCGGCAAGTACCTGGTGGCGCCGCTGATGGCGGATTTTCTGGCCAGGCACCCGGAGGTCGACGTCAGCCTCAACCTCAGCGACCGCAGCCCCGACCCGATCGCCGAGGGCTTCGACCTGATCATCCGCATCACCGAGCAGCCGCCGGAGCAGATGGCCGGCCGGCCCTTGTGCCAGGTCGAACACCTGCTGTGCGCCACACCGCAGTACCTGGCCGACCAGGGCACGCCGCAACATCCGCAGGACCTGGTACGCCATCGCTGCCTGTACCTGGACGAGCGCGCCGACGACCACCGCTGGCACTTCGCCAAGGACGGCGAGCAATGCACGGTGGCCGTGCGCGGACGCTTCGCCAGCAACCACAGCGAAGTGCGCCTCAACGGCGCGCTCAATCACCTGGGCATCGCCTGCCTGCCGAGCTTCACCGCCGCCGAGGCGCTGACAGATGGCAGGCTGGTGCAGGTGCTCGGCGACTGGCGCTACACCGGCTACTACCACGGCACCGCCTGGGCGCTATACCCGTCCAACCGCCACCTGCCACCCAAGCTGCGCGCGCTGATCGACCACCTGGCGGCCGGGCTGGCCGGCTAGGCGCTGTGCAGCACGCGCAGGGCCAGCGCCTCCAGCCAGGCCAGTTCGGCCGCTGGCCGGCCGGGCACCTTGGCCGCCTCGTCCCAGTGGCGTAGGCGCAGGCTGTCGGCGAACAGCGGATCGCGCTCGAAGGCATCGGCCTGCGCCTCGCTCATCGGCCCGCCCTGCCAGCTCAGTGTCTGCAGGCTGGCCGGGCTGAGCGCCGCCAGATAACCCGGCTCGCGCCGGCACAGATAGCGCTTGGCCTCGACATGCCGGGCCACCAGGCCGCTGAGCCGCGCGGAGAAACCCAGGCCGCGCAGCCAGCGCGCACCGACCCGCTCGTGGCCCTGACGGCCGAGGCCGGCCATGCTGTTGTGCGCTGCCGGTGGCACACAGAAGTGACCGACGTCGTGACAGAAGGCGGCGAGGATCAGCTCCTCGTCGGCGCCCTCGTCGCGCGCCAGCTCAGCGGCCTGGACCATGTGTTCGAGCTGGCTGACCGCTTCGCCGATGTAGTCGGCCTGGGCCTGCTGGCGGCACAGGGCGAACAGCTCGGCCACCGCCAGCACGGCACTCACGTCGGCAGCGCCACGGGCCAGTCGCCCTCGCCGAGCAGCGCGGCGATGGTGCGCTCGCCCAGACCGAGGCCGACGCTCATGCCCAGGCCGGTGTGCATCAGCACCGCGGTCACGCCTTCGGCGGCGCGCAGCACGCTGAACGGGCCGGGGCCACGGGAGCCGTACACGCCCTGCCAGCGCTCAACCACCTGCAGGCGGCCACCCAGGGTGTGCTCGGCCAGCTCGATCAGCAGCTGGTCGACGTCCTCGGCGTTGAACGGCGCGGCGTCGCTGCCGTAGTCGTGGGAGTCGCCGATGATCAGCTCGCCATAGGGCGTCGGGCTGACCAGCAGGTGGATGCCGTACTGCTCCAGCAGCGGGTAATCACGGCGGATCTCGGCCTGGATCGCTTCGGCTTCGGGCAGGTCGGCGAAAGCGCCGTAGTGCACGCAGCTGAGGCCGGTGAGCACCGCGTGCTGCAGGTCCAGCGGGCGTTCCAGGCGCGCGCGCAGCATCTGCAGGCGGCACACCGAAGGCTTCAGCGCGGCCATGGGTTCGGCCAGCAGGGTCTGGTAGTCATGGCCGGAGCAGACCAGGATGTGCCGCGCGGTGAAGCGTCCGGCGGTGGTCAGCGCGCTGCCGGACTCGACATCACGGACCAGGGTGGAGAAGTGAAACTCGACGCCGAGGCCACGCAGGTAGTCGACGATTTGCGGCAGCGCCTCGCGCGAGTACAGCTGCTGGTCGTCCAGCCCATGCAGGGCAGCGCGGTGGTGAGCGAAGCGGCCGGCGTAGAGGCCGTCCAGAGCCGCGCCGCGCAGTAGTTCGACGCGGTAGCCGAGCTCACGCGCACGGCCGGCGCAGAAGGCTTCGAGCATGGCCTCCTCGGCCTCGGTGCGGGCGAATACCAGCGAGCCCTGCTGCTTCAGCGCCAGACCGGCGGCCTTGCCCAGCTCGGCCCACAGGCCATGGGCCTGGCGCGCCAGGTCGAGCATCGGCCCCGGCGCCTGGCCGGTGACCAGGGCCTGGCCGAAGTTGCGGATGGAGGCGCCGAGCGGCGTGGCAGTGCGCTCGAAGACCTTGACCTTGAGGCCGCGCTTGGCGCCGGCCCAGGCATGGGCGAGGCCGAGCATGCCGGCGCCGACGACCAGCAGGTCGCAGTCGTGCTGACTCATGGGGAAACTCCTGAAACGAGAAGGTCGGCCGCCAGCGCGGCCGAACGAAAAACTGTCCCGGTCATGGCCGGGTAAAGCTCAGGCGCCCTCCGCCCATGTGGGCGAAGGGGCCTGCGCAGACTTACTGAGCCACCGGCTCGGACTTGCCGTCGTAGCGCTTGCGCCACTCGGCGAGGATCTTGTCGCGGTTCTCCGAGGCCCAGGCGAAGTCGTTCTTGATCAGGCGCTGCTCGTAGTCAGCCGGCAGCTCCTGGAACGGCTCGGCGATGCCCGGCTGGGCCAGTACGGCGAAGTTGGCCTTGTACAGGTCCATGGCCTCGCGGCTGGCGGCAAAGTCGGCGAGCTTCTGCGCCGCTTCCAGCTGGTCGGTGCCCTTGACGATGCCGGTGGCCTCGATCTCCCAGCCCAGGCCTTCCTTGGGCAGCACGATGTCCAGCGGCGCGCCCTTGCGCTTGAGCTGCACGGCCGGGTATTCGAAGGAGATACCGATCGGGAATTCGCCGGCGGCGGCCAGCTTGCACGGCTTGGAGCCGGAGTGGGTGTACTGGCCGATGTTGGCGTGCAGCTTGTCCATGTAGGCCCAGCCGCCGTCCTCGCCGAAGGTCTGCAGCCAGGCGCTGACGTCCAGGTAGCCGGTGCCGGAGGACGCCGGGTTGGGCATGACGATCTTGTCCTTGTACACCGGGTTGGTCAGGTCTTCCCACTTGGTCGGCTTGGGCAGGCCCTGCTTCTCGGCCTCGATGGTGTTGAAGCAGATGGTCGCGGCCCACACGTCCATGCCGACCCAGGCCGGCGGGTTGGCGGCGTCGCGGTAGTTGGCGCCGATCTTGTCCAGGTTGGCCGGGGCGTAGGGCACCAGCATGTCCTGCTGTTTCAGGATCGCCAGGCTGGAACCGGCCAGGCCCCAGACCACGTCGGCCTGCGGGCGATCTTTCTCGGCCAGCAGCTTGGCGGTGACGATGCCGGTGGAGTCGCGCACCCACTTGATGCTGATGTCCGGGTTCTGCTTCTCGAACGCTTCCTGGTAGGGCTTGAGCTGCTCGACTTCCAGCGCGGTGTAGACGGTCAGCTCGGTGTTGGCCTGGGCCTGCAGGGCGCAGGCGGCGAGCAGGCCGGCGGCCAGGGCGGTGCGTTTGAACATGGTGGAGCTCCTAGTGGTGTGGCTAGCGGTTGGCGTTGGTTGTCCGGTCGCGATTGGCTGCGCGTCGGCCAGGCTGTGTCGGAACAGGCCTCGGGATGCTCATTTACCGTTCGTAAACTGCGCTCCCTCGGCCAGCTCCTCCTTGCCTGGCTCTAGCTCGCTCAATCGCTCATTTGTTTATGCGGCCTGCGGGCTCTCGCCACGGGCCAGGCGCGCGTTGATGTGATCGATCACGGCGGGCAGTTCGGCGATGGTGTCGATCAGGTAGTGCGGGCGACTGCCGGCGAACAGGTCGTCGATGCGCGTGCGCTCGGCGGCGCGGCGCTCGGCCGGTAGCGCCTGGTACTCGTCCCAGGAAAGGCCCAAGAAGTTGCCGGAGAAGCGCAGGGCCACGGTCCACATGCCGGCGGCGCGGCCTTCGAGGATGCCCGGCTCGGTATCGTCGACCTTGACGCAGGCGGCGACGTCGTCGAGGCCCAGGGCGATGACGTTGGCCAGCGCCTGCGCCGGGCTCGGCCGGCCCTTGGGCACCTCGTCGGTGGCGACCACGTGATCGGGGCTGTAGCCCTTGGCGGCGGCCAGCTCGACCACCGTGCCCATCACCGCCAGCGGGTAGCCGGAGCAGCTGCCGATGCGCAGGCCGCGCTCGCGCAGGGCGGCGATGGCCTCAAGCGCGCCGGGGATCAGCGCCGAGTGCTCGCCGACCTTGGCGATCTGCAGCGGCATGAAGCGTTCGTAGATGGCGGTGACGTCGGCGTCGCTCGGCAGGCGACCGAAGCGGCGCTGGTAGCGCTCGGCCACAGCCGGCTGATCGCACAGGGTGCGGATGTGGTCCCACTTGCCCATGCCCATCGGCCCGCGCGCCTCGTCCAGGCTCAGCTCGATGTCGAACTGGGCGAAGGCCTCGACGAAGATGCGCGTCGGCGCGAAGGAGCCGAAGTCGACCACGGTGCCGGCCCAGTCGAGGATGGCGGCGCTGAGGCGGGTGGGGGCTTGGTAGTGCATGGCAGTCTCCGAAGGGATCAATGACCGGGCGCCGCGCGCCAGGCCTGGGACCGGCGCAGCAAGCCGCGCGAGGCCCCGGCCAGCAGCAGCGAGACGCCGGCGGAAGTGAGCAGGATCAAGGTGGACATGGCGGCGGCTCCGCCGACGTTGCCGGCGTCGTCCATGTTCAGCACGGCGATGGCGGCCAGCAGGCTGTCCGGGCTGTAGAGGAAGATCACCGCCGACACCGTGGTCATCGCCGAGACGAACAGGTAGCGGACGATGTCGAGCAGCGCCGGCAGGCAGATCGGCAGGGTCACGCGGAAGAAGTGGCGCAGCAGCGGCACCTTCAGCGACAGCGCGGCGGCCTCGAATTCGCCATCGAGCTGGCGCAGGGCGGCGCTGGCGGTCATCTGCGCGGTGGTCAGGAAGTGCGCCACGGTGCAGATCACCAGCAGGGCCAGGCTGCCGTACAGGCCGTGCAGCGGGTTGGCCGGCAGGTTGAAGAAGAAGACGTAGCCGAGGCCGAGCACCAGGCCGGGCACCGCCATCGGAATGAAGCAGAGCAGGCGCAGCAGCTGGGTCAACGGGCTCTGCCGGGTCTTCTCCAGCAGGTAGCTGCCGAGGAAGATCAGCACACCGCCGAACAGCGCGCAGCAGGTCGCCAGCAGCAGGCTGTTGCGGTAGGCCAGCCAGCCGCCGGGCAGCTCGGAGAAGGCGTAGTTGTGCAGCGACAGCGACAGGTCATACGGCCAGAACTTGACCAGCGACGAGTACACCGCCATGCCGAACACGCCGAGCAGGCAGGCGCTGACCAGCAGCACCAGCAGCAGGAAGGTGCCATCGCGGCCGCGGCTGGGCTGCGGGTGGTAGACCTGGGCACGGCCGCCCATGGCGTCGCGCTGGCGGCGGCGCAGCCAGAGGTCGACGGTGAAGCTGAACAGTGCCGGCAGCAGGAGGAACAGGCCGATCAGCGCACCACGGCCGAACTGCTGCTGGCCGACCACCGCCTTGTAGGCCTCCAGCGCCAGCACCTGGTAGTCGCCACCCACCACCACCGGCACGCCGAAGTCGGTGACGCACAGGGTGAACACCAGGCAGGCCGCGGCGAACACGCCCTGGCGGCTGCCCGGCCAGGTGATGCTGCGGAACGCGCGCCACCTGGATGCGCCCATGCTCGAGGCGGCGTCGAACAGCCGCGCATCGGCCAGGGCCAGGGCGCTGAGCAGCACCATCAGCGCGTGCGGGAAGGTGTAGATGACCTGGCCGAGGACAATTCCCCAGAAGCCGTAGACGTTGTCCGTCAGCAGGTGGCGCAGCACGCCCTGGTTGCCGAACAGATAGATCAGCGCGATGCCCGGCAGCATCGACGGCGCCAGCAACGGCAGCAGCGAGATGCCGCGCCACAGGCCCTTGCCCGGCACGCAGGTGCGCTGCAGCGCATAGGCGAAGGCGTAGGCCAGCGGCACCACGATCAGCACCACGGCCAGGGCGCTCTTCAGGCTGTTGCCGAGCAGCCAGCGGAAGTTGGCGCTGGCCACCAGCTCACGCGCAGCAGCCAGCCCGCCGCCCTGCCCCGGATCGCCGGCCAGGCCGCGCCAGAGCATGGCCGCCAGCGGCAGCAGCACGGCGAGCAGCAGCAGAACCAGCAGCAGCCACTGGCCGCCGCGCACGAACAGGCGGTCGGCCAGGTCGGCCGGCCAGCGCCTGGCCGTGGGCAGCGCTTTGAGGATGGCGACCTGCTGCATCAGGCGAACACCTGCAGGCTGCGCGGCGGCAGTGCCACCCAGATCTCGGCGCCGCTCAGGCGCGGCATGGACTCGGGCGCCAGCTCGGCGAGCAGGGCGTGGCCCGGCAGCGCGTCCAGCTCGAAGCTCAGGCGGCAGCGGTTGCCGAGGAAGGTGATCTCGCGCATCTGCGCCGGGAACAGGTTGTCCTCGTGTACCGGCGGGTTGATCACCACCGCCTCGGGACGGCAGAACAGGCGACCGCGCTCGGCCGGTTGGGCGTTCTGCAGGCGCAGGCTGAGGTCGCCGACGCGGGCATGCTCGCCGTCGCGCTCGAACGGCAGCCAGTTGCCCTGGCCGACGAACTCGGCGACGAAGGGCGTGGCCGGCGCGCGGTAGATGTCCTGGGGCGAGGCGTACTGCTCGACGCGGCCGTGGTTCATCACGGCGATGCGGTCGGCCATCAGCATGGCCTCGTCCTGGTTGTGTGTGACCATCAGGGTGGTGATGCCGAGCTGGCGCTGCAGGGCGCGCAGCTCGCCACACAGATGCTCACGCACGCGGGCGTCGAGGGCCGACATCGGCTCGTCGAGCAGTAGCAGCGACGGGCTCGGCGCCAGGGCGCGGGCCAGCGCCACGCGCTGCTGCTGGCCGCCGGAGAGCTGCGCCGGGTACTTCTGCTCGCTGCCGGCCAGGCCGACCAGTTCGAGCATTTCGTTGACCCGTGCGCGGATCGCCTCGCCGCCCTGGCCGGCCAGGCCATAGGCGACGTTCTGCGCCACCGTCAGGTTGGGGAACAGCGCGTAGGACTGGAACAGGATGCCGTAGTCGCGCGCCTGCGGCGGCAGCTCGGAGACGTCGCGCCCGGCGAAGCGGATGGCGCCGCCGTCTTGGCGTTCCAGACCGGCGATGCAGCGCAGCAGGGTGGTCTTGCCGCAGCCGGACGGGCCGAGCAGGCAGACCAGCTCGCCGGCGGCGATGTCCAGCGACACGCCATCCAGCGCCTTGAAGGCGCCGAAGCCCTTGTGGATATCGCGCAGCTGCAGGTCGACGGTGGCCATGACAGAACCTCGTTGTGAATCGAACGAGGCTCATGCTGCGCGCGCAGTGCTAAAGCTTTATGGCAGTTGGGCAAAAGCCGCCGATAGTGGCATCGGCGGATTTGGGTATGAAATTACTCAGCCTGCTCGCGGGCCAGGGCCAGGAAGGCCGCCGGCAGGCGCGCGCCGCGGCGCTCCTTGAGGCAGTAGAGGTATTCCGGGATCAGCGGCGCATCGTCCAACTCGATCACCCGCAGCTCGGGATTGTCCGGCACCTCGTGGCGGGCGATCACGCTGACGCCGATATTGCGCAGCACCGCCTCGCGGATCGACTCGCGGCTGCCGATCTCCAGCAACGGGCCGGGGGCGACGCCGGCATCGCGCAGCATCTGTTCGGTGAGCAGGCGCGTGGTCGAGCCGGCTTCGCGCATCAGCAGGCAGTGGCCGGCCAGCGCCGAGGCGTGCAGGCGCTTGTGCGCGGCCAGCGGGTGGCTGCTGTGCACGGCCAGCACCAGCGGGTCCTGGCCCAGCACGAGTCGGGTGAAGCGGGCGTCCTGTTCCAGCTGCGAGGAGGCGGCAAGGTCGACGCGGTATTCCTCCAGCGCCTCGATCACCTGCTGCGAGTTGCCGATCTCCAGGGTCACCTGGATCTGCGGCAGTCGTTCGCGGAAGCGTTTGACCAGGTCGAGCACGTAGTAGGGCGCGGTGGCGGCGATACGCAGGCTGCCCTGCAACTGGCCGCAGTTGCGCAGGAAGAACTCGATATCGGCCTCCTGCTGCAGCAACTGCTGCACCATCGGCAGCAGCCGTGCGCCCTCCTCGCTCAGGGTCAGGCGGCGGCCGCCACGGTAGAACAGTTCGACGCCGTACTGCGCCTCCAGGCTGCGGATCTGCGTGGTGACCGTGGGCTGGCTGAGGCCGAGCTTCTTCGCCGCCTGGGTGATGCTGCCCAGGCGGGCGACCATGTGAAAGGCCTTGAGCTCGGCCGCCAGCATGGCTTACACCGCGACCGGCGCGGCGATGTGCGGGTGGGCCTGGTAGTTCTGCAGCTCGAAGTCCTCGAACTTGAAGGCGAACAGGTCCTTCACTTCGGGATTCAGCTTCATGGTCGGCAGCGGCAGCGGCTCGCGGGTCAGCTGCAGGTCGGTCTGCTCGATGTGGTTGGCGTACAGGTGGCAGTCGCCGCCGGTCCAGACGAAATCACCCGGCTGCAGGTCGCAGACCTGGGCGATCATCAGCGTGAGCAATGCATAGCTGGCAATGTTGAAGGGCACGCCGAGGAAGATGTCGGCCGAGCGCTGGTACAGCTGGCAGCTCAGGCGGCCTTCGGCGACGTAGAACTGGAACATGGTGTGGCACGGCGGCAGGGCCATCTCGTCGACCAGCGCCGGGTTCCAGGCGGAGACGATCAGGCGGCGCGAGTCCGGATTCTTCTTGATCATCGCGATCAGCTTGCTGATCTGGTCGATCGACTCGCCGTTCGGTGCCGGCCAGCTGCGCCACTGGTAGCCGTACACCGGGCCGAGGTCGCCGTTCTCGTCGGCCCACTCGTCCCAGATGCGCACGCCGTTGTCCTTCAGGTACTTGATGTTGGTGTCGCCCTGGAGGAACCACAGCAGCTCGTGAATGATGGATTTCAGGTGGCACTTCTTGGTGGTCACCAGCGGGAAGCCGTCGGCCAGGTTGAAGCGCATCTGGTGGCCGAATACCGAGTAGGTGCCGGTGCCGGTGCGGTCGCTCTTGAAGGTGCCGGTCTCGCGCACCAGGCGCATCAGGTCGAGGTACTGTTTCATTGCGCGGCTCCTTGAACGGCCTGGCGGCGGTAGGCCCAGATCATCAGGCCGAGGCCGCCGAGAATCATCGGCAGGCACAGCACCTGGCCCATGGTCAGCCAGCCGCCAGCCAGATAGCCGAGCTGGGCATCCGGCACGCGGACGAACTCGACGATAAAGCGGAACACGCCATAGCAGATGGCGAACAGGCCGGACACCGCCATGGTCGGGCGCGGCTTGCGCGAATATGCCCAGAGGATCAGGAACAGGGCCACCCCTTCGAGGGCGAACTGGTACAGCTGCGACGGGTGGCGTGGGTCCGGCCCACCGTTGGGGAAGACCATGGCCCAGGGCACGTCGGTGGCCTTGCCCCACAGCTCGGAGTTGATGAAGTTGCCGATGCGCCCGGCGCCCAGGCCGATCGGCACCAGCGGCGCGATGAAGTCCATCAGCTCGAAGAAGCTCTTGCCGTTGCGCCGGCCGAACAGCCAGGTGGCCAGCATCACGCCGATCAGGCCGCCGTGGAAGGACATGCCGCCTTCCCAGACGCGGACGATCTTCAGCGGGTCGGCCACGTAGGCGGACAGGTCATAGAACAGCGCATAGCCCAGGCGACCGCCGAGGATCACGCCCATGGCCACCCAGAACACCAGGTCGGAGAGTTTCTCCTTGCTCCAACTGGGGTCGAAGCCCTTCAGCCGGCGGCTGGCGAGGAACCAGGCGCCGCCGATGCCGACCAAGTACATCAGGCCGTACCAGTGGATCTTGATGACACCGAGGTCCAGTGCCACCGGGTTTATCTGCGGATAAGTCAGCATTGCGACTCCTTAGATCAGGAAGCTCACGCCCACGCACAACAGCAGCAGGGCGAACAGTCGTTTCAGTACGGTTGCCGGCAAACGGTGCGCCAGGCGCGCGCCGATGCGGGCGAAAAACATGCTGGTGATGGCGATACCGGCCAGCGCCGGCAGGTACACGTAGCCCAGGCTCCACGCCGGCAGGTGCGCCTCGTTCCAGCCCAGCAGCATGAAGCTCAGGGCGCTGGCCACAGCGATCGGCAAACCGCACGCCGAGGAGGTCGCCACCGCCTGCTGCATGGGCACGCTGCGCCAGGTCAGGAACGGCACGGTCAGCGAGCCGCCGCCGATACCGAAGATCGCCGAGGCCCAGCCAATCACCACGCCGGCCAGGGTCAGCCCGGGCTTGCCTGGGACAGTGCGACTGGCCTTGGGTTTCAAACCCATACCCATCTGGATGGCGATGACGATGGCGAACACGCCGATGATCTTCTGCAGCATCGGCCCCTGGATGGCCGCCGCGGTCGTCGCGCCAACCGCCGCGCCGAGCAGGATGCCCAGCGCCATCCAGGCGAACACCGGCCACAGCACGGCGCCCTTGCGCTGGTGTTCAAGCACCGAGTTGATCGAGGTGAAGATGATGGTGGCCAGCGAGGTGCCCACCGCCAGGTGGGTCAGGATCGCCTGATCGAAGCCCTGGGCGGTGAAGCTGAACACCAGCACCGGCACGATGATGATGCCGCCGCCCACGCCGAACAGCCCGGCCAGCACACCGGCCGCCGCACCCAGCAGCAGATAGAGCAGGAATTCCATGCAGTCCCCCGAAAACGAAGCGGCATGGTAACGGATGGCCATCCTGCCCTCCAGCCGAGGCGATGGATGCCCATGGCTTTGTTAGACTCCAGGCACCTGACCACAGGCCCCTTGGAGGTGGTATGTGCCTGATCGTCTTCGCCTGGCGCCCCGGACACCCGCAACCGCTGGTACTGGCAGCCAACCGCGACGAGTTCTATGAGCGTGCCACCCTACCGCTGGGCGAATGGCAAGAGTCGCCGGGGCTCTACGCCGGCCGCGATCTGCTGGCCGGTGGTACCTGGCTGGGGGTGACGGACGAGGGCCGTTTCGCCGCCCTGACCAATATTCGCGATCCGCGCCAGCCGCGCGGCGGAAACTCGCGCGGAGAGCTGACGACCGCCTTCCTGCAGGGCAACCTGGATGCCGAGGCCTTCCTCGCCGAACTGGCACCACGGGTCGATGACTACAGCGGCTTCAACCTGCTGCTTGGCGACCGCCGTGCCCTGTACTTCTTCAACTCCGAGCAGGGCGAGATCCGCCGCCTGATGCCCGGACTCTATGGCCTGTCCAACGCAGACCTGGACACACCCTGGCCCAAAGTACTGCGCGCCACCGCGGCACTCGCCAAAACCCTGAACGATCCGCAGCCGGATAACTTGCTGGAATTGCTCGGCGATTGTCAGCAACCACCACGGGTGCTGCTGCCGGACACTGGCGTCGGTATCGACTGGGAAATGCTGCTGGCCACCGTGTTCATCGTCGGCCCCGGCTACGGTACCCGTGCCAGCACCGCGCTGGTGCTACAGGGCAATGGCGGCATACGCCTGACGGAGCGCAGCTTCGGCGGCGGCGGCGAGGTGATCGGTGAGGTGGATCTGCGGCTGGGACCACAGCAGTAAGCTCGACCCTGCTGACGATCTTTTGAGCTGGGGAGGGCCCAGCCATGAGCTTGCCCGACCAACAAACAGAACACGTTCTACAAGCGCCAGATGCGCAGTCCCGACCTCATTTCAGCGTCACAGGGCCAGCGATCAACAGGGCGTGAGCAGCCCCTTAATCCTGCCAGTCGCAGAAACAGCCCACCGCCAAGTTGCTGTCGGCCCGCACCGGCCGACCGGCAACCAACGCCTCGATGATCGGCTCGATGAAGCTGTTGCTGGAGGTACACAGCGCCCCCTCGCTGTAAGGCCCGAAGTAGGCCAGGCGCCCCTCCTGGTCCCAGATCGCCACTGCCGGGCTGGCCGGCAGATGCTCGCTGCCGGGAACACTCTCCAGTGGCTGCAACGCCTGCAGGTTGTCCGGCAGGCGACCGTGGCTGCCGACCTTCTGCAGCGCATAGAACTGCACACCGCGCGGCACATAGGTCTGCACCAGCTCACCAAGGTGCTGCTGGTTGCCCACGTTGCAAGGGCAGCCCGGGTCCCAGAAATGCACCAGGCGAATCGGCCCCGGCCCGGCCAACTCATCCGGCAGGCGCAGCTCGGCGCCAACGAACAGTTCGGTACGCGATTCAAACGGACGGATATAGCGCGTCTGGAACCACCACAGGGCAGCAGCCATGGCGCCTAGCCAGAGAACGACGAGCAAGCTGACGAGAATGGTTTTGCGACGGGCTGACATGATCGACGGCACAGGGGAAAGACGCCTAGCTTGCCACGCCACGCCCGACAGCAGAATATCGGCTGTCCCTCACCGCCGGCTGGAATGCCATGACCGCGATGCCTCAGCCCCTGCCAGAGCCTTTCCAGCCCGAGCGCCTGCGCGCCGCCCTGCGACCCTTGGTCGCGGCCACCACCCCGGCGGATGCCGAAATCCTGACCTACCAGCGCTACTACGGCCTGGACCTGCCACAGCACGCCGGGGTGCACAGCCGCCTGGGCCGCTTCGAGTGCGACGGGCTTGGCCTGGTGGCGCAGCTATGGTTGCCGCCGGAGCCCAAGGCAACGCTGATTCTGCTGCACGGCTACTACGACCACATGGGCCTGTACCGCCATGTGGTGGATTGGGCATTGGGGCAGAACCTCGCCGTGCTGGCCTGCGACCTGCCCGGCCATGGCCTGTCCGAGGGCGCCCGGGCCAGCATCGACGACTTCTCCGCCTACCAGCGCACCCTGCAGTGCCTGTTCGCCGAAGCCACCAGCCTCGACCTGCCACAACCCTGGCATCTGTGCGGGCAGAGCACCGGAGGCGCCATCCTGCTGGACTTCCTGCTACTCGGCGAACCGCGCTCGGAGCCTGGCGCCACCATCCTCCTGGCCCCCCTGATACGGCCACGGGCGTGGGGCCTGTCCCGGCTCAGCTATCACCTGATCGGCCCGTTCCGCCGCGAGATCCCACGGCGTTTCTCGGAGAACTCCAGCGATGCCGAGTTCCTCGACTTCCTGCAGAACCGCGACCCGCTGCAACCGCGCAACCTGCCGACCGCCTGGGTCGGTGCCCTGGCCAGGTGGATTCCGCGCATCGAGAAGGCGCCGCGCAAACCGTTGCGGCCGCTTGTGATCCAGGGCGAAGCGGACATGACCGTGGACTGGCGGCACAACCTGCCGGTGCTGCAGGCCAAGTTCGACCAGCCGGAGATCCTGCGCATACCCGGCGCCCGCCACCATCTGGTCAACGAGAGCGAAGGCATTCGCCGCGAGTACTTCGACTTCCTCAGCGAGCACCTGCGCTAGCGAACCTGCGTCAGATGCCCTGCTGGGCGGGCTGAATGCTCTGCCCGCTCTGCTGCGCCGCCAGTGCCGCCCGTAGCGCCGCCACGGCAGCCTGGTAGTAGGCCTTGCCACCCGGGGACTCGGCGAAAGTGGCGAACTCGTCCAGCTCCGGATCGGACAGATCCCGGTAGACGTGCATCAGAGTGTTGTCGATATCCGCCTCGATCTGCTGCATCAGCCGCTCACGCTGGCTCTGCACCAGCATCTGCGTCTGATCACCGCCAAACAGGCCTGGCACCATCGAGCTCAGGCTGTCGGCGGCAACGCCCGCCAGGGCCAGGCTGACCTCGGCACCGGCTTCAGTGACCGGCAAGGCCTGGGCCAGGTGGCGAATCAGCAGGCGCCGACTGATGTCAGCCTCGATCGGCGGCAGGCCATCGGCGTGGGCCGCCAACTGGTCACGGGTGGTGGCGCGAGTCTCGGCGGCGACGATGCGCCGCCCCAGCGGGGACTCGAAGAACTGCAACGCCGGCTGCGGGTCAGCCAATTCCGTACGGAATGCCGACTGGGCGCGCTGATCCATCGCTGCGGGTTCGAAGCGGCGATTGCTGTTCTGCACCAGGGCCTGGAACACCGCCGGCGGCAGGGTCGACTGGTAACGCTGCTGGGCGGCCTTGAGGGCCTCACCGAAATGGTCGCGCTGCTCCGGCCAGCCCGCGCTCTGGTAGAGCCTGGCGTGGTCGTCGGCGGCAACGGTGAAGCTGCACAGCAGCATGAACAGAGCAAAAACGGCGCGCATGAATAACTCCTGTCTGGCGGCGGCTATTGTAGGGGCCCGCAGGCTGCGCTGGTAGAATCGGCGCATGACCGATCAGCACCTGCAGCGGCTCCTGCCGCAAATCATCGACGACCTCGCCGGACAAGGCTGGTCGCGGCAGACTCACATCCTGCCGGAAACTCTGACCCGCGAATTGGCCATCGAGTGCCGCAAGCGCGCTCGCGACGGCGCGCTGAGCCCTGCCGGCGTCGGCCGCGGCCAGGGCCTGGCGGTGCGCGAAGGCATCCGCGGCGACAGCATCCAGTGGCTGGAGAGCGGCCAGAGCCCGCCCAGCGATGGCTACCTGCAGGCCATGGACGAAGTGCGCCAGGCACTCAACCAGGCCTTCTTCCTCGGCCTGGAAGACTTCGAATGCCACTTCGCCAGTTACCCGCCCGGCGCCTTCTACCAGAAGCACCTCGACCGTTTCCGCGATGACGACCGCCGTACCGTCACCGCCGTGTACTACCTCAACGACGACTGGCAGGCCGACGAAGGCGGCGCCCTGCGCATGTATCTACCGGACGAAACCGAGCTGGATGTGCTGCCGGCCGCCGGCACCCTGATCCTGTTCATGTCTGCCGAGCTGCCGCACGAAGTGCTGCCGGCCACACGCGAACGCCTGTCGCTCACCGGCTGGTTCCGCCGGCGCTGAGCAGTAGGCGGGAGAGGAAGGATGGAGAAGTTGCTGGTCAGCCGCTGCCTGCTCGGCCACAGGGTGCGCTATGACGGCGGCGCCCATGGCCCCTACGACTTGCTGCAACACTGGCAGGACGAAGGCCGCATCGTTGCCCTGTGCCCGGAAGTAGCTGGCGGCCTGCCCACTCCACGACCACCGGCGGAGATTCCCGGTGGCCAGGGTGGCGGCGTGCTGGATGGCCGCCTGCCGGTGCTCACCGACGATGGTGCTGACGTTACCGCCGCCTTCGTTGCCGGAGCCAAGATCGCCCTGCGCCTGGTCAGCCAGCATGGTCTGCGCGTGGCCGTGCTCAAGGCGCGCAGCCCGTCCTGCGGCAATACCCACACCTACGACGGCAGCTTCGGCGGTCAGCTGGTCGAAGGCGAGGGAGTCACCGCCGCCCTGCTCAAGCGCCATGGCGTAAGGGTGTTCAACGAGACCCAGTTGAGCGAGGCCGCCGCCGAGCTGGCCAGGCTGGAGGCCGAGTAGCCCCTGCTCGGCAGTCACTGGCTGCACCGCCCTCCAGACAACGATCATGTGCTGGCATCCGACGCCCGTCCGTTGCAGTCTTTCGGCCCAATGAAAAGGGAGGCATCTGCCTCCCCTTTTTATCCACCGAACTCAGCGCACCTGTGGCGCCGTCAGCTTCTCCAGCAGTGCCGCCTGGGCATTGCGTGGGTTGGCGTTGCCGCTCGGGCTGGTGCGCAGGTAGCGCCCGTCCGGCTGCAGCACCCAGGCCTGGGTGTTGTCGGACAGATAGCTCTCCAGCTCCTTCTTGACCCGGGTAATCAGCTTCTTGCCCTCCACCGGGAAGCAGGTCTCCACCCGCTTGTCGAGGTTGCGCTCCATCCAGTCGGCACTGGAGAGGAACAACTGCTCGTCGCCGCCGTTGAGGAAGTAGTAGATCCGGCTGTGTTCGAGGAAGCGACCGACGATCGAACGCACATGGATATTGTGTGACACGCCATGCACACCCGGCCGCAGGCAGCACATGCCACGCACCACCAGGTCGACACGCACGCCCATCTGGCTGGCTTTGTACAGCGCGCGGATGATCTTCGGATCAGTCAGCGAGTTGACCTTGGCCATGACGTGCGCCGGCTTGCCCTCGCTGGCGAACTGCGCCTCGCGGGCGATCATGTCGAGCAGGGTCTTCTTCAGAGTGAAGGGCGCGTGCAGCAGCTTCTTCATGCGCAGGGTCTTGCCCATGCCGATCAGCTGGTTGAACAGCTTGGACACGTCCTCGCCCAGCGCCTCGTCGGCGGTCAACAAGCTGTAGTCGGTATACAGCCGGGCATTGCCGGCGTGGTAGTTACCGGTGCCGAGGTGAGCGTAGCGGCGCAGCTCGCCGTTTTCGCGGCGCAGAATCAGCATCATCTTGGCGTGGGTCTTGAAGCCGACCACACCGTAGATCACCACCGCACCGGCAGCCTGCAGGCGGCTGGCCAACTGCAGGTTGGACTCCTCGTCGAAGCGCGCGCGCAACTCGATCACCGCCGTGACCTCCTTGCCGCTGCGCGCCGCTTCCACCAGCGCGTCGACGATCTCCGAGTTGGCGCCGGAGCGGTACAGGGTCTGCTTGATCGCCAGGACGTTGGGGTCCTTGGCGGCCTGACGCAGCAGGTCGATCACCGGGGTGAAGGACTCGAACGGGTGCATCAGCAGGATGTCCTGCTTGCCCACCACGCTGAAGATGTTCTCGGCGTTCTGCAGCAGCTTGGGAATCACCGGGGTGAAGCTCGGGTGCTGCAACTCGGGGTGGCTGTCGAGACCGGTGATGCTGAACAGGCGGGTCAGGTTGACCGGGCCGTTGACGCGGTACAGCTCGCTCTCGGCCAAGTTGAACTGCTTGAGCAGGTAGTCGGACAGCTGCGCCGGGCAGGTCTCGGCCACCTCCAGGCGCACGGCATCACCATAGCGGCGGCTGAACAGTTCGCCACGCAGAGCACGCGCCAGATCTTCTACGTCCTCGGTGTCCACCGAGAGGTCGGCGTTACGGGTCAGGCGGAACTGGTAGCAGCCCTTCACTTTCATGCCGGGGAACAGGTCGTCGGCGTGGGCGTGGATCATCGATGAGAGGAACACATAGTTGTCCCCTGCCCCGCCCACTTCCTCCGGCACGCGGATGATCCGCGGCAGCAGGCGCGGCGCCGGGATGATGGCCAGACCGGAGTCGCGGCCGAAGGCATCGATGCCCTCCAGCTCGACGATGAAGTTGAGGCTTTTGTTCACCAGCAGCGGGAACGGGTGCGTCGGGTCGAGGCCGATCGGCGTGATGATCGGCGCGATCTCGTCGCGGAAGTAGCGACGCACCCAGGTCTTGATCTTGGTCGTCCAGTGACGGCGGCGGATGAAGTTGACCTGGTGCTTGGCCAGCTCCGGCAGCAGCACGTCGTTGAGCAGCGCGTACTGGCGGTCGACCTGCTCGTGGGCGATTTCCGAGATGCGGGCCAGCACCTGGCTCGGCAGCAGGCCGTCGGCACCGGCCTGTTCGCGGGCGAAGTTGATCTGCTTCTTCAGGCCGGCGACGCGGATCTCGAAGAACTCGTCGAGGTTGCTGGAGAAGATCAGCAGGAATTTGAGCCGCTCGAGCAGCGGGTAGGACTCGTCCAGCGCCTGCTCCAGCACGCGGATGTTGAACTGCAGCTGCGACAGCTCGCGATGGATGTACAGGCTGCTGTCATCCACGCCGGGGATCGGCGGCGCCGGCGCGGGGGCCGGCTCCGGTTCCGGCGCGACCTCGGCGATGACCTCGGCCGGCGCCTCCTGCGGCTCGACCTCGAGCTGCGCATCGGCGATCTGGATCTTGCTGAGTCCCTCGGTATTCATGCCTTGCTTCCCTGGGGCGGCTCAGCGCCCCTCGTTCAAGAGTTCTGCCGCACGCACGGCGAAGTAGGTGAGGATGCCATCGGCGCCTGCCCGTTTGAAAGCCGTCAGCGATTCGAGGATCACCGCCTCGCTGAGCCAGCCATTCTGGATCGCCGCCATGTGCATGGCGTATTCGCCACTGACCTGGTAGACGAAGGTGGGCACGCGGAATTCGCTTTTCACTCGCTGCAGGATGTCCAGATAGGGCATGCCTGGCTTGACCATGACCATGTCGGCGCCTTCGGCCAGGTCCGCCGCCACTTCGTGCAGGGCCTCGTCGCCATTGGCCGGGTCCATCTGGTAGCTGGCCTTGTTGGCCTTGCCCAGGTTGGCCGCCGAGCCGACCGCATCGCGGAACGGGCCGTAGTAGGCGCTGGCGTACTTGGCCGAGTAGGCCATGATGCGCACATTGACATGGTCAGCCAGCTCCAGCGCCTCGCGGATGGCCTGCACGCGACCGTCCATCATGTCCGACGGCGCCACCACCTGGGCACCGGCCTCAGCGTGGGACAGGGCCTGTTTGACCAGGGCGTCCACGGTCACGTCGTTCATCACATAGCCGGAGTCGTCGAGGATGCCGTCCTGGCCATGGGTGGTGAACGGGTCCAGGGCCACGTCGCTGATCACCCCCAGCTCGGGGAACTTGGCGCGCAGGGCACGAATGGCACGCTGGGCAATGCCGTCCGGGTTCCAGGCTTCGCTGCCGTCGAGCGACTTCTTCTCCAGCGGTGTCACCGGGAACAGCGCCAGGGCGGGAATACCCAGCGCCACCCAACGCTCCGCCTCCTGCAGCAGCAGGTCGATGGACAGACGCTCGACACCCGGCATCGACGGAATCGCCTCACGGCGGTTCTCACCGTCGAGGACGAACACCGGCAGGATCAGATCATTGGTGGTCAATACGTTCTCGCGCACCAGGCGACGGGAAAACTCATCACGACGGTTGCGACGCAGGCGGGTAGCGGGAAACAGGCGATTGGCGGGGGTAAAGCTCACGACGGACTCCAGAACCCGCACAGCGGGCGAGTGTGACAGTTGTACCCGGCCATTATGACCAAATAATGACTGCCACACCCAGACTGCGACGGGGGGCCGCAGTTCCGTCGCCGTGGGCCGGAGCGATCAGGCCGGCTGCACGTGCATCCTCCGTGGCCAGAACAGCCAGACAAGGCTGAACAGACTCCAAACCGTCAGTATCACCCAGGGCAGGCTGCCAGCGTCGATCAGGCCCACTTGCTGGGCCCAGACCAGAGCCGGCAAGTTGAGCCCCAGACGCAGCGCCTCCAGCGAACGAGCGAATGGCCGGTTCTCCAGCCAGACGCCGACGCAGTACAGCCCGAAAGCCACCCACAGCCAGGCACCAGCCAGCACACCGATGCTCTGCTGCGCCGCTATAGCCAGCAGGCCACTGGTGCCCAGCACATAGGTGGCGAACTGCAGTCCGGCATACAGCTTCTGCCCACGCGCCAGCGGCACCTCGAACTTGCGAAACTCGGCCAGGTCCGGTTTCTCCATCGGATAGCGTGCCGCCACGTCGGCCGGGCGCCAGCCAGTAGGCATAAACCAGATGCGCAGCTTGTCCCACCAAGATCCGGCACGAGCGGCGTCGCGCCACAGCTGCACGTAGAACTGCAGGTTGGCCCACAGCGGGTTCCAGCTGCGCAGCGGCACGGTCACGCCGAACACTACCGGATGTTCGTCCAGCTCCTCCTGAAAGGTGCCGAACAGGCGATCCCAAAGGATGAACACGCCACCGTAGTTACGGTCCATGTAGATAGCGTTCTGCGCATGATGGACGCGGTGGTTGGAGGGGGTGATGAAGAACCACTCGAACCAGCCCAGCTTGGGCACGTGGCGGGTATGCACCCAGAACTGATAAAGCAGGTTGAGTGCGCCGACGGTGACGAACACCAGCGGTGGCACACCGGCCACTGCCATCGGCAGGAAGAAGATCCAGCTCAGCAGGAAGCCCGTACTAGTCTGTCGCAACGCGGTGGAGAGGTTGTAGTCCTCGCTCTGGTGATGCACCACGTGGGATGCCCAGAATACGTTGCGTTCATGGCCGAAGCGGTGGTTCCAGTAGTAACAGAAGTCATAGAACACGAACGCCAGCACCCAGACCCAGGGCTCGTTGGGCAGCTCTGTCAGGTGCAGGTGTTCATAGGCGAAGGCATAACCGAGCACGGCGATAGCCTTGCTCAACAGGCCGCTGGCCTGGGACAGAACGCCGGCGCTGAGACTATTCAGCGAGTCGGCCAGGCGATAGGTGCTGATACCGCGCAGACGATCGGCGATCAGCTCAGCGGCGATGAGCAGGAAGAAGAAGGGTACGGCGAGCAGGATCAGGTTCATGGTTGGGCACGGCACAGTTGACCTAAGCTGATCCTAGACCCACGCGCCCTGGCACTCGCGACGGCAAATGCCAGCGAATGTGGCATTTGACGACATGCCGTCACTCGACGCTCGTACGAGGTATCGGCGAAACTGAAGCATCGTCTTATTTGGTTGTCCTTTGGAGAACAGCATGCATAAACGAGTCGCGGTCATCCTTTCCGGCTGTGGCGTCTATGACGGCGCGGAAATCCACGAAAGCGTGATCACCCTGCTGCGCCTGGATCAGCGTGGCGCCCAGGTCCAGTGCTTCGCCCCCAACGTTGCGCAGATGCATGTGATCAACCACCTTACTGGCGAGGAAATGCCGGAGACCCGCAACGTGCTCACCGAGGCGGCACGCATCGCCCGTGGCGATGTGATGGATGTCCGCGAGCTGAAGGCCGAGCAATTCGATGCCCTGATCCTGCCGGGTGGCTTTGGCGTGGCCAAGAACCTCTCCAACTTCGCCGTGGAGGGTGCCAGTTGCAGCGTGCAGCCGGACGTACTTGCTGCGGCCCAGGCCTTTGCTCAGGCCGGCAAACCGGTCGGCCTGATCTGCATTGCCCCGGCCCTCGCCGCGAAGATCTATGGTGAAGGCGTAGTCTGCACCCTTGGCGCGGAAGACGATCCGGCCGTGGAGGGCCTGACCGCCATGGGCGGGCGCCACGCCGAGTGCGTGGTGGAAGATATAGTCGAAGACCCCGAGCGCAAGCTGGTCAGCACCCCCGCCTACATGCTGGCCGAGTCCATCGCCCAGGCCGCCGCCGGCATCAACAAGCTGGTCGACCGCGTGCTGGAGCTGGCCCAGCCACAGCCGCAGTAACCGCCGCAGCCATGTTCTCCCTGAGAGGGCATGGCTTCATGCTCAGGCGCTCTGCAAAGCTCTGTTCAAAGCCCCTTCCAGCTCAGCCTTGTAGCGCAGGTAATGGATGGTCTGCGCATGGCCGTCACCGACGATGCGAGACAGGTCGAGATCGGTGATGTAGCACGGATAGCGCTCCGCCCCCCGGCGCTGAGCCAGGATATGTCGGGCAACCGCACCAAACAGGTCGGCCCCGAACTCCAGCTCCGAGAATTCGCGGTGATTGCAGTACAGGGTGACATGAACCTGCCCGTGTTCGGCCGGCTCGACGATGGCCTGTACATCGTAAAAGGAGTGGCTCACCGGTGCCTGGGGCGGCGCTCGGCGCTCCAGATTGCGAGCACGATGAGGCGGCGCCGGCAGCACCTCGTAATACAGCACCTCCAGCGCAGCCGGCGGCAGGGGGCTGTCCAGAGGCAACAAGGCATTGCGCCGATACAGCACCGACTGCAGGAAACGTTGCAACGGGGTCAGCAGGCTCTGCTCGTCACGAAATGGCAGGCGCTGGCGCCACAATGCGTTGTATTCGTCCAGCACCGAGAGTTCGGCCAGGGCGCCATCGACCCTGTAGAACACCTGAATGCACTGCGGGCGCCCCATGGGCAGGATAAGAGCCAGATCCTCCCCTTCCAGAGCATGGCGATCCAGATGCAGAGGGCTATAGGCGGACTGCTCCTCCCCCAGATGCTCGACCAAACCGGGCAGATCGCTCAAAGCAGCATGGCTGACCTGACCGGGCAGCAGCTCCAGCACGTGATACTGCTGCTGAACCTGCAGCAGGTAGCGACTACTACCTTCTTCGCCAAGGCTGGCCTGGGCATCGCGGAACAATTCCTCCACCCTCTGAGCGATGGCCTGGGCTCGGTTGCGGCAGAAGCAGCGCACCTTGAACTCCGGCCGACGCTCGCCCGAGGGCAATGCATTGAGGTAATCCCGCAGGCATTCGAGCAGCGCATGAGGACCGTCGTAACGGCTGACCATCAGCTCGTTCCAGCTGTTCAGGCTAACCTGGTCCAGGGTCAATACCAGGTTCTCGCGTACACCGGCGTATCCCAGCGAGTCGGTACGGCCTGTAGTCAGATGCACATTGAGCTGGCTGTGGGCTTTCAGCGGATCCATTCCCACATTCACCAGCAACAGCACCTGGGCCGGCTCAGAGGCTTGCAGGAGCGACTCCTCACCTACCGGAGGCAATGGCAACGGAATGCTCTGCTGCAGACTGGTGAGCAGGCTGGACAGCTCGAACTCGGTCAGGTCGCTGGTTCCCGGATGCAGTGACAGACGGGTGCTGGGGTCGATCACTCCGTTGCGGTGGCACCAGGCAAGCAGGTCGATGAGATGGCGACTCCGCTTGAGCGGTGCGAAATCCGGCCACTCCTGATTGTTCAGGCTGCCATGATAGAGGGCCCAGAGGCTTTCCCCTTGCGCCTCCGGCGCAGGTGTCTGCACCAGGGTAAGGGTATCCTCGGCCAGGTCCGGGGCGATGCCCGGGTTGATGAACTCGATCTTGCCGGCCTTGCGCTCGAACGCGGCGTACAGGCGGCGACCAAGTACGCCAAGGTCACGATTGTTGAGCGGACTGGCGGCCTGCTCGTTGCGGGCGAACTGCGACAGGAAGCGGTAGCTGTAGGTCAGCTCGTTGACCAGCGCGCGCCTCTCCGCGCTGACCTGGCGCACTTTCCACTGGCTGCGGCTATCGAGCATGGCCAGCTCTCGCTGACTCCAATGCCATTCACCAGTGAGGCGTTCGAACAGCAGCCGCTGCCAGCTCTTGGCACGCTGCCGTGGCGGAACGCTAAGCTTCTTGCCGACCTTGAGGTAGAGGCAACGCCGGATCAGCTCCAGACGCTCCAGTTCGCCACGGGCGGTGAGGTATTCCTCCAGGCGGCGGTACACCACGATATATGGGTCGAGCTCATCCAGGTCCAGCCGGTTGGCATACACCGCCTGCTTGAAGCGCAGGCTCAGGCACTCCACCCGTGGATGCTCGCTCGCATAGACCTCGGTGAGCAGCAGCTTGAGTACGGACTTGTAGGGCGAGTCGATACCCTTGAACAGCTGCCACATGCCGGCACCGATGAACTCACCTGGCGGAATACGAGCCAGGTGGCCTAGGTCGAGAACCTCCTCGGCACGAATGAAACGCTTGCTCAAGAGCGCGTGGGTATAAGCACGGTAGTTGGCCTCTTCGTACACAGGCACCAGCCACCACAACGGTGTGCGCCCGCCTAGCCAGATGGCGGTGCGGTAGAACTCGTCAAGCAGCAGGTAATGCTGGGTGGTGCCGCAATCGTCGGAGGTCAGCTGCGCCTCGCGATCCCCCTCGGTGAAGCGCGCCGGGTCGATCAGGAAACAGTGCACCTCGGCGCCCTGGGTAGCGGCCCAGCCTTCCAGTTGATCGCACTTGCGGCGCAGCTCGGCCAGGGTGCGCGCATCCAGCGCCGGGTCGTGGCACACCCACAGGTCCATATCGCTCTGCTCGGCCTGGGCCACGGTGCCAAGGCTGCCCATCAGGAACAGGCCGTGAATCGGCGTGGGCGCCTTGCCGCCCGCCACACCCCGACGGGTCTTATAGGTGAACGAGCGGGTCAGACGCTGAGCCTCGGCGAGAAGGTCATCGTCCGGCTCGAAGCCGGAGAGCCCCGCCGGTGTACTGGTCGAGACATAGCCCGGCAGCAGCGGGTGGTTCACGTGGAACAACAGCGGCAACAGCTTGAGTACCAGTTGCTGGCGCGTCGACAGCGCCTGCATGGCTCGCCCAAGACGACCGCCGTTGATTTTCAGGAAGCGCGCGCGCAACTGCGCCATGACCTTGCGATCAATGCCGTCGTTGATATCCGGGCGGATTTCGTGGGTGCGCGTCATTTACTGCTCGCAGCGATGGTGGCAGCAAGACTACCAGCGCCGAGGGGCGGCTGGCAGTCATTCCTGCTCACTGTATCGGCGGCTTCCAGCCATGGCTGTAGGGCGCGGTCAGGACCGGTCGCGCCCGAGGTGGGGTCAAGCGGGTTGCGGGCAGAGGATGGTCAATAGCGCCTGGGCATGCTCGGCGGCGTCCAGTCCCAGGCTGGTCAGGTAGCCGCCGTCGGCCTGGGTCACCAGGCCCTTCTCGTGCAGGCGGGTGATGGCATGCTGGGCACGACTGGAAGCGTTGTTGTGCACCTTGAGGCCCTCCTGATGGTTGTCCAGGTTGTACAGGGCGAGGATTTCCAGCTCGGCAATCAGTTCCGGTGTGTAGGCCATGTCTATTCCGTCTTCTTGTTGGGATGGATGCTGTCGAGTGTAGCGGTCGGAGCTCAATTCGTTACCTCCACGTGCCGCCAGTGATCGAGAATACGCTGGTAGCTGCCATCCGCCCTGATCTTGCGCATACCCTCATCGAAGCGTTGCAACAGCAGGTCGGACTGCGGGTGGTAGCGGGAGAAGCTCAGGTACAGCTGCGGCTGGTGAATGGTGGCCACGGGGGTGAAATGGCCTTGCAGCTCGGGGCGCTCATGGAACAACGCCTGGGCGGTGGCACGAAAAGCCACGGTGTAGTCGACCCGGCCGCGCTGGAGCATGAGGAAACCGTTGAGATCACGCCGTACCGGCACACGCACGGGGCGCGGATCGCCGTCGAAGCGGCTGCCGTATTCGTAGCCGATGGTCACCGCCACCCGACGGCCGGCCAGAGCATCGAGAGAGTCAACGGTCTTTGCCTGGTCGCTACGGGCCCATAGCAGAATGTCGTCACTGAACAGAGCCTCCTTGGGCAGTTTGAACGCGGCGGCAATGCGGGCATCGGGCGAGGTATTGAAACAGCCGGCGAGCTGGCCCGTGCGGGTCAGCTCCATGCAACGTGAATAGGGATAGGGCAGCAGCTCGATGCGGGTATCGCTGGCTGCGAAGGCAGCTCGGACGATGTCGACCGACAGCCCCTCCACCTTGCCATCCCTATAGGCGGTGAATGGGTACCAGTCGTTCTCGGCGCCGATGCCATAGACGGTGTCGGCCTGGACCAGCGGAGCCAGCAACCAGCAAGTGGCCAACAGGCAGATGGTCAGCGACAGACTGCGTGCGCGTACGTCCAAGGTGCCTCCGTCGGAGCGAGTGCGGCCAACTTAACAGCCCACCCGGCAGCAGCGGAATAGACCTTGGTCAAAGGCAGGTCATTCTTCTCCCGGCAGGGTCGGTAACGCACGCAGCGCCTGCTCGTACCAGGCACCGTCGAAAGGCCGATCATCGCGTAGCATGGCGTCGATCTCATAGGCCAGCACCAGAGCCATCAGCTCGAGTATTTCCTCGCGCTCGTAGCCCACCAGAGTCAGTTTGTTGTAGACGGCCTTGGCAGCTGGCGGGCTATCCGCCTCCAGCTGATTCTCGATGGCCCGGACCAGAGTCTCTTCAGCGAAGGCCTCTTCATCGTTGTCGTCGTGCTCGCTCATGGCAACTCCTCGATTAAAGGCCTGCAGTGTGCCACGGCCATGCGGTGGTCGTGCCATTCAGCCGTCTGATGGAGCACCACCCCACAGCCGGGAGGGCTATAAGGGATATTTCCCAGCCTGGTACGAACTCATGCTCAGACTTCATGGCTTTGCCGTCAGCAACTACTACAACATGGTGCATCTGGCCCTGCTGGAGAAGGGACTGGCCTTCGACACCGCTACAGTCTACGGCTGCCAGGACGAAGCCTTCCTCGCCATCAGCCCTCGCGGCAAGGTGCCGGTACTGCAGACCGAGCATGGCTACATCAGCGAGACCAGCGCCATCCTCGACTATCTGGAGGACCTCGGCGAGGGGCGGCCGCTGCTGCCTGCCGAGCCGTTCGCCCGCGCGCAAGTACGCGCGCTGGTCAAGGAAATCGAGCTGTACATCGAGCTGCCCGCGCGTAGCTGCTACCCGGAAGCATTCTTCCGCAATCCGGTGGACGTCGCGATCAAGGACAAGGCGCGCAGTGAACTGCTGGCCGGTGTCGCCACACTCAAGCGCCACGGTCGCTTCACACCCTACGTGGCAGGCGAGCAGTTCAGCCTGGCCGACCTTTATTTCCTCTACAGCATCGACTTGGCCGAAGTGGTAGCGCAGAAGGTGTTCGGTCTCGACCTGCTGGAAGACTTCCCCGCCGCCCGTGAACTGCTCGAACGGCTGCGACAGAACCCGCACGTGCAGATGATCGCCACACAGAAGGAGGCTGGCATGGCCGGTTTCATGACCTTCCTCAAGAGCAAGGCCTGAGGCTCAGGGACAGGGCTTGCCGGTTCCCGTCAGGTCCAGGTTGAAGAACTGCAGGCGAAATCCTGAAGCCTTGGCGCTGGTGCACAGCTTGGCGTTGTAGGCTCGATACTCGGCGATGAAGATCGGCGTGCCCTCCTGGCGCATGGCCGCGTACCCGCTGCACTCCTCGTACCGATAGCAGCTCTCGTTGACCGCGAAGTCGACATGTCCGACCAGCTGTGGCAGCAGCTCGACGGCATTCTTCAGGCCGACGCTGAGGTTGCGCTTATGCGCCTCGTCAGCCAGCCAGCGGTTGAAGTTGATCTGCTGCGCCTTGGTCAGCCCGAGGCCGTTATCGTTGGCATAGCCATCCACGTTATCTGGGTCGACACCGCTGCAGCCTTTGCTACGCGCCAGGTCCAGGCGCTTGGCCAGCAGCATGCGCACCTCGCTGCGACGGTAGTCCAGCCAGCGCTCGCCAGGCCAATCCGGCAGAGGCCTGCCGATGGCCGCCTTGGGATAGAGCTTGGCGTCGCTGCGCCAGTCTTCCCAGGTTCCGGCGCTGAAATAACAGATGACGATGCGACCTTGCGTCTTGAGATTGGAGATGGTCTGCGTCGATGTATCGTACAAGTCGATGTCGTAGACCTGGCGATCAGGCGTCTGCAGCGCGCCATTGAGTTGCAGATGCCAGCTGGCGTCTGCGGGAATGGCCAGAGGGGCAGCCGAGGCGAGGCCCGGGTAAAGCAGGACGAGGGAAGTGAATAGCGAGCGCACGGCGGGCAACCTGACTACAACCGAGTGTCGTAGCCAACATACGTGAGCCCCACTCCCCCACCCAAGCGCCTGGCGCCGGATGGCTTTAGTCTGCTGCGAAGTCGATAAGCGCCTGACCGGCCAGACGATAGGTAGTCCACTCGTCCTGCGGGCGGGCGCCGAAGGACTGGTAGAAGTCGATGGCAGGCGTATTCCAGTCCAGTACCGACCACTCGAAACGGCCGCAGCCGCGCTGCACGGCGATACGCGCCAGGTGTTGCAGCAGCGCCTTGCCTGCACCACAGCCACGGGCCTCAGGGCTGACGTAGAGGTCTTCCAGGTACAGGCCGTGCTTACCCAGCCAGGTGGAGTAGTTGAAGAAGTACACGGCGTAGCCGATAGGCACGCCGTCCTGCTCGCAGATCAGCGCGTGGCTGCTGCTGTCGGCACCAAACAGGCTATCGCGCAGGCCGGCGACATCGGTCTTCACCTCGTGCTCGGCCTTCTCGTAGATGGCCAGGTCAGTGATGAGGCGCAGGATCAGTGCGGAATCATCGGCGGTGGCAGGACGGATGTGCAGGGGCATGCGGGGTCTCCCGAAGATGGATGTAGGTGGCGCTAACGGCTCGGCAGGCTCGCCAGGAAGCGCTCGACGGCCCGGCGAGAATCCAGCCGTACGTAGCGCCGGGACTGCGGTGACGTGCGCATTTCCTCGTCGTAGCGCTGCCGATAGATCGGGTGGCGGGTCCAGGCCCAGGCCAGGATGGACTGTTCGGGGGTGAGGCTGAACAGGTTGGCCCAGCGCTCGCGGTTGCCGTTCCATAAGGTCTGGCGCAGCACCAGGCGCTTGAGCGTGCGCGGTATCAGCTGGCGCATCACCGCCGCTCGCGGCAGATCCAGCCAGATCACCATGTCCGCTTTCTCCAACACCTGCGGGCGCACCGCGGAATAGCTGCCTTCCACTACCCAGCCTTCGCCCTCTAGGGCCTCACCGACCGCCTGCTTGAACTGCTCGGTGGGCAGCGGCTGCCAGTCGGGCTGGTGGTATAGGGCGTCCAGCTCTACATGGCGGTAGCCCAGGAGCCGGGCCAACTGGCGCGACAGGGTGGTCTTGCCCGAGCCCGAGCAGCCAACCACCGAGATGCACCGACCCGGCGCCACCACCTCGCTCATCTCAGCGCGTCGCCAGCAGTTCCTTGCCGCGAACCACGGCGGCGCGCACCTGATTCGGCGCGGTGCCGCCGATATGGTCGCGGGCGTTGACCGAGCCTTCCAGGGTCAGCACGGCGAATACGTCGTCGCCGATCTGATAGCTGAACTGGCGCAGTTCGTCGAGGCTCATCTCGGCCAGATCCTTGCCGCTGTCCACACCGTACTTCACCGCGTGACCGACGATCTCGTGGCAATCGCGGAAGGGCAGGCCCTTGCGCACCAGGTAGTCGGCCAGGTCAGTGGCGGTGGAGAAGCCACGACGGGCCGCCTCGCGCATGATCTCGCGCTTGGGCTTGATCGCCGGAACCATGTCGGCGAAGGCGCGCAGGCTGTCGCGCAGGGTGTCGGCGGCGTCGAACAGCGGCTCTTTGTCTTCCTGGTTGTCCTTGTTGTAGGCCAGCGGCTGGCCCTTCATCAGGGTCAGCAGGCCCATCAGCGCGCCGAACACACGGCCGGATTTGCCGCGCACCAGCTCCGGCACGTCCGGATTCTTCTTCTGCGGCATGATCGAGGAGCCAGTGCAGAAGCGGTCGGGCAGGTCGATGAACTGGAACTGCGCGGAGGTCCACAGCACCAGTTCTTCAGAGAAGCGCGACAGGTGCATCATCGCCAGTGAGGCGGTGGCGCAGAATTCGATGGCGAAATCGCGATCCGACACACCGTCCAGCGAGTTGCCGCCAACGGCGTCGAAACCGAGCAACTCGGCAGTGATCTCGCGGGCAATTGGGTAGGTGGTGCCGGCCAGCGCGGCCGAGCCCAGCGGCATGCGGTTGACCCGCTTGCGGCAGTCGATCAAACGTTCGTAGTCGCGCGACAGCATTTCGAACCAGGCCAGGAGGTGATGGCCGAAGGTCACCGGCTGGGCGGTCTGCAGGTGGGTGAAGCCGGGCATGATGGTGTCGGCTTCGGCCTCGGCCAGACCGAGCAGGCCCTGCTGCAGGCGGGTGATTTCTTTGATGATCAGGTCGATCTCGTCGCGCAGCCACAGGCGGATGTCGGTGGCCACCTGGTCGTTGCGGCTACGGCCGGTGTGCAGCTTCTTGCCGGTGACGCCAATGCGGTCGGTCAGACGTGCCTCAATGTTCATGTGCACGTCTTCCAGATCGACGCGCCAGTCGAAGCTGCCGGCCTCGATCTCTGCCTGAATCTGCTTCAGGCCTGCCTCAATGGCGTCCCGCTCGTCCGCAGTCAGCACGCCGACCTTGGACAACATGGTGGCGTGGGCAATGGAGCCCATGATGTCATGACGGTAGAGGCGCTTGTCGAAGTCGACGGAGGCGGTGAAGCGGGCGACGAAGGCGTCGACTGGCTCGCTGAAGCGGCCGCCCCAGGACTGGTTGGTCTTCTCAAGGCTCATGGCAGAACTCGCGGACAAGGCAGGCACGGCGCCTGCGAAACGGACGAAGTGCGCCGATAATAACAGCCTTGCCGGGAAAACCGACGCTGAGCCGATCTGTCGCGCCCGTCACAGTTTTCAGCGGAAGGTGGCATTTGGGCCCCCGTTTTGGCCCGGCTGGAGAGCTCTGGCTTGCCGCCCGAGGGCGCACACAAGGAAACTGCGCGGATGAAAATCACCAGGCTCACCAAGGGGCGTCGACTCGCCCCGAATGACGATTTCTTCCTGCCAGAGCTGTGCGAGCCCGAGGCATTGCTCAGCCTGGTGCTGCTGGCCGAGCTGCTGGTCATGGTATTGGTGTTGTCCGAGCCCATGCAGCCAGGCTTCAACTGGGTGCGCCTGGCGCTGACCTCGCTGTTCGTGCAGTGGATCGTGCTGCTCTCAGCCGCCCTGCTGTGCAGCCTGCGTCCACTACTGGCACGGCTGCGGGCTGCAGTGGCTGGCGGGCTGTGCTGCGTGCTGGTGGTTGCATTGACGCTCGGCTGTACGGCGGTGGCCGACCAGTTCGAGCTAGGCGGCCCACTCCCGCGCGACGGCGAGGTCAATCTGTATCTGCGCCACGCACTGATCGCACTGATCATGTCAGCGCTGCTACTGCGCTACTTCTATCTGCAGAGTCAGTGGCGTCGCCAGCAACAGGCCGAGCTCAAGGCACGCATCGAATCACTGCAGGCGCGCATCAGGCCGCACTTCCTGTTCAACAGCCTGAACAGCATCGCCAGTCTGGTAGCAATCGATCCGCACAAGGCCGAGCAGGCGGTGCTCGACCTGTCCGACCTGTTTCGCGCCAGCCTCGCCAAGCCTGGCACCCTGGTGAGCTGGGGCGATGAGCTGGAGTTGGCCAAACGATATCTGTCGATCGAACACTATCGGCTCGGCGAACGGCTACAGTTGGATTGGCAGGTGGAAAACGTGCCGACGGACTTGCCGATCCCCCAGCTGACCCTGCAGCCGCTGCTGGAGAACGCCCTCATTTATGGCATCCAGCCGCGCATCGAGGGCGGGCTGGTACGGATCGAGGCGGACTACCGCGACGGGGTGTTCCAGCTCTGTGTGAGCAACCCCTTTCAGGAAGGCCACGAAAAGCAACCGTCACGCGGGACCCAACAGGCCCTGGTGAATATCGACGCGCGACTGGCGGCACTTTTCGGCCCCGGCGCGAGTCTCAGCGTGGACCGCCGTGACGGGCGCCACTTCACCTGTCTACGCTATCCTTGTTCGAGACTCATGCAGGAAGCCCGAGCAATATGAATGTGCTGATCGTCGATGACGAACCCCTTGCCCGCGAGCGACTGGCCCGCATGGTCGGTGAACTCGATGGCTACCGTATCCTCGAGCCCTCGGCCAGCAATGGTGAAGAGGCTCTGACGCTGATCGACAGCTTGCGGCCGGACGTGGTCCTGCTGGATATCCGCATGCCCGGCCTCGATGGCCTGCAGGTAGCGGCCAAGCTGTGCGAGCGCGAGGCGCCGCCGGCGGTGATCTTCTGCACCGCGCATGATGAATTCGCCTTGGAGGCCTTCGACGTCAGCGCCGTCGGTTATCTGGTCAAGCCGGTTCGGCCGGAGGCTCTGGCTGCCGCGCTGAAGAAGGCCGAGCGGCCCAACCGGGTGCAGCTCGCCGCTCTTACGCGCCCCTCCGGCGGTGATAATGGCGCCGGCCCGCGCAGCCATATCAGCGCGCGCACCCGCAAGGGCATCGAGCTGATTCCGCTGGAGCAGGTGATCTTCTTCATCGCCGATCACAAGTACGTGACCCTGCGCCACGAAGGTGGCGAGGTGCTGCTGGACGAGCCGCTGAAGGCGCTGGAGGACGAGTTCGGTGATCGCTTCGTGCGCATCCACCGCAATGCCCTGGTGGCTCGCGAGCGCATCGAGCGCCTGCAGCGCACACCACTGGGGCATTTCCAGCTCTATCTCAAGGGCCTCGGCCCGGACGCCCTGACCGTCAGCCGGCGCCATGTCGCCGGCGTGCGCAAGCTGATGCATAGCCTGTAACGTGGAGGCCGGCACTCCCTGCGGCGATTGTGCCTGCGGGCGTGTGCTGGCCATCCTGTTATCATCCCTGGCAGTCCGTTTTTCTGGAATTGCCCATGCCCCGCGAAATTCGCATCGCCACCCGTAAGAGCGCCCTGGCCCTGTGGCAGGCCGAATATGTCAAAGCCCGCTTGGAAGAGTCCCATCCCGGGCTGAAAGTCAGCCTGGTTCCCATGGTCAGTCGCGGTGACAAGCTGCTCGATGCACCCCTGGCGAAAATCGGTGGCAAGGGACTGTTCGTCAAGGAGCTGGAAACCGCTCTGTTGGAGAACGAGGCCGACATCGCCGTGCATTCCATGAAGGACGTGCCGATGGACTTCCCCGAAGGCCTCGGCCTGTTCTGCATCTGCGAGCGCGAAGACCCGCGCGACGCCTTCGTCTCCAATACCTACGACAGCCTAGATGCCCTGCCGGCCGGCAGCGTGGTCGGCACTTCAAGTCTGCGCCGCCAGGCTCAGCTGCTGGCGCGCCGCCCGGACCTGAAGATCCAGTTCCTGCGTGGCAACGTGAACACCCGCCTGGCCAAGCTGGACGCCGGCGAGTACGACGCCATCATCCTCGCCGCCGCCGGCCTGATCCGCCTGGGCTTCTCGGAACGCATCCGCTCCTCCATCAGCGTCGACGACAGTCTGCCGGCAGGCGGCCAGGGCGCCGTCGGTATCGAGTGCCGAAGTGCGGATAGCGAGATTCACGCCCTGCTGGCGCCACTGCACCATGCCGAGACAGCCATCCGCGTCACTGCCGAACGCGCGCTGAACAAGCGCCTCAATGGCGGCTGCCAAGTACCGATTGCATGCTATGCGCTGCTCGAAGGCGACCAGTTGTGGCTGCGCGGCCTGGTCGGACAGCCCGATGGCGAGCTGCTGCTGCGCGCTGAAGGTCGTGGCGGCGATGCCGAAGTGCTCGGCGTGCAGGTGGCCGAGCAACTGTTGGCCCAGGGTGCGGAAACCATCCTCAAGGCGGTCTACGGCGAGGCCGCTGCCGAGTGACGGGTTGGCGCCTGCTGCTGACCCGCCCCGCTGCCGAGTGCGAGGTTCTGGCCGCCACGCTGGCCGAGGCAGGAGTGTTCAGCCGCAGCCTCCCTTTGCTGGCGACCGAGGCGCTGGCAGAAATACCTGAGCAACGCGCCGCTATCCTCGACCTCGAGCACTACAGCGCCTTGGTCGTGGTGAGCAAGACTGCGGCACGCCTGGGCCTCGAACTGCTCATGCGCCACCGCCAGCAGCCACCAGCCAATCTGGCCTGGTTCAGCGTCGGCACTGCCACCGCCCGGGTACTCGACCAGTTCCTGCAACCACACGGTCTGCGCGCCTGTTGCCCGAGCGAGGGTGATGACAGCGAGGCGCTGCTGGCGTTGCCACAGTTGACCAGCGCATTGCTGGTCCCGAACCCTCGAGTGCTGATCATGCGTGGCGAGGGTGGTCGCGAGCTGATCGCTGATACCCTGCGCCAACGTGGCGTAGCAGTAGACTATCTGGAACTCTATCGCCGTGTACGGCCTCAATACCCTGCCGGTACGCTGGCACGGGTAGTTGAAGAGTCGCACCTCAATGCATTGCTGGTCAGCAGCGCACAAGGCCTGGACAACCTCCGCCAACTGGCTGCCAGCGCCTGGGAAGAGCTGTCTCGGCTACCCTTGCTGGTACCCAGCCCGCGAGTGGCCGACATGGCCCGTGCGGCGGGTGCACGGCAGGTCATCGATTGTCGCGGCGCCAGTGCTGCGGCTGTTCTGGAGGCCCTGCGCGCCCACCCGGCGCCGGCCCACTAGCAAAGGAAGGACACGTGAGCGAAACAGCCCCGCAGATCGGCGAACAAAGCCCGCAAACTCAGATCGACCAGCCGCAGGTCGCCGCCCCCAAGGCCCGGAGTAATGGCCCGGCCTGGCTGGCACTGCTGATCGGCCTGGCTGCACTGGGGGCGGGCGGCTGGAGCGCCTGGCAATTGCACCAGCAACAGGAACAGGCGACTCAGCAGCTGGCGCAGTTCCAGCAGGCCGGTGAGGCGGCGCAGGCACGTATAAAGGCCAGCGAAGAACATGTCGCCAAACGCCTGGCTGGCTTGCCCACCGCGAGCGAGCTGGCGACCCAGCGCGATCTGCTGGTGAGCGTGCAGGGCGAGCAGCAGCGGCTGGCACAGGACCTGTCCGGCGTACTCGGCAAGAGTCGCCAGGACTGGCGCCTGGCCGAGGCCGAGCACTTGCTGCGCCTGGCCATGCTGCGCCTGTCTGCCCTGCAGGACGTGGACAGTGCCGTGGCACTGGTGCAGGGCGCCGAAGATATCCTTCGGGCTCAGAATGATCCACAGGCCTTCGCAGCCCGCGGCGAGCTGATCAAGGTGCTGGAGGCGTTGCGCAGCCTGCCACAGGTGGATCGCAGCGGCCTGTTCCTGCAACTGGCCGCCCTGCGTGGCCAGGTTGCTCAACTGCAGATGCTGGCCCCCGAATATATCCTGCCGGCCGAGGTGCCGAGCAGCGCCAACGCCAGCGACAGCAGTCGCTGGGATGAGCTCTGGCAGGAGCTGTCACGCTACGTGCGCATCGATCTCCACGCCGACCAGGATGTGCGCCCACAACTGGCAGGACAGAGTCTGGCGCAGGTGCGCCTGACCCTGGCACTGGCGCTGGAACAGGCCCAGTGGGGGGCGCTGAACGGCGATCAGGCGGTCTATCGTCAGGCCCTGACCTCGGCCAGCGAAGTGCTGGACAGCTATTTCGATCGCGACAATCAGGCTGTGCAGGCCATGCAGAAGCGCATCGGCGAGCTGAGCGAGCAGAAGGTCGTCGCCAGCATGCCCAAGCTGGACGACGCCCTGAGCGGCCTGCAGGCCTACCTAAAACGCCGCGAGGCTGCCGAGCTGCTGCCTGATGCCGAGGCGGAACACGAGCCAGGTATCGAGGCAATCGAGGAGGATGGGCAATGATTCGTGCCGTCCTGCTTCTGGTTCTGGTGGTGGCCGCTGCCACCGCGCTGGGCCTGGCCATCGCAGAGCACAGCGGCTACGTGCTGATCGCCTGGAAGGGCCTGCGTTACGAGTCCAGTCTGTGGGTGTTCCTGTTCCTGATCGCCTTCGTCCTGCTGGCGATCTGGACATTGCGCTGGCTTGTAAGACTGCTACTGGCATCCGGTGGATTGCTCAACCCATGGTCGCGCCGGCAACGAGGAAGACGCCTGCAGCTAGCTGCGGACAAGGGGCTCATGGACCTGATCGAGGGACGTTGGGAGCGTGCGGTGCGCCACCTGCGTCTGGCTGCCGAAGGCGAGCGCCAACCATTGATGTTCTATCTCGGGGCCGCCCGAGCCGCCAGCAGGCTGGGGCGTCGGGAGGAAAGCGAGGAATTGCTGGAGCGCGCCCTGCGGCGCCAGCCTCAGGCCGAACTGGCCGTCGCGCTGACCCACGCCGAGCTACAGCGTGAGTGGGGCGACTTGAATGGCGCGCTGGATACCCTGCAGGCCATGCGCGAGCGCCACCCCCGCCACCACCTAGTGCTGGAGCAACTGCAGCGTACGCTGGCCGAGCACGGTGACTGGGCGGCCCTGCTCGATCTGCTACCGGAGCTGAGAAAGTCCAAGGTATTGGATGGCGAGGCGCTGGTCGAACTGGAGCGCAAGGTGTGGACCGCCCGCCTGCAGCATGCAGGAGAAAGCGGAATGGATCAGGGCGAGCTTTCCCTGCAGCCACTTACCGCTGCCTGGCAATCGCTCTCCTCTTCGCAGCGTCAAGACGTCGACCTGCTGCTGGCCTATACCGCACAACTGCGTGCACTCGGCGCTCAGGAGGAGGCCGAGGAGGTACTGCGCAAGGCACTCAAGCAGGGTTACGACGCACGCCTGATTCGCTTGTATGGGCAACTGCGGGGACGTGACCCGGTTCGCCAGCTACAGACGGCCGAAGGCCTGCTCAAACAGCACCCGCAAGACCCAATCTTGCTACTCAGCCTTGGGCGGCTCTGCCTGCAGAATGAACTCTGGGGCAAGGCTCGAGAGTATTTCGAAGTAAGCCTGGAGTTTTCTCGTAGCGCCGAAACCTGCGCCGAGCTCGCCCGCCTGCTGGCCAGCCAGGGGGATATCGAGGGTAGTAACCGCCTGATGCAGGAGATGCAGGTGCTGCAGGGCCAGCGCCTGCCTCAACTGCCTCAACCATCGCACTAGCGGACAGCCGCCGGCCGGACGTGCGGCGCCCTGCCACTGACAGGGCGCCTACCCGCGCCTTGAAAGCCCGCCCCGCTTTCCTCTACCGTAGGCGCCTTTCTTGCCCCGCATCGGAGTTACCATGGCGCTGGCCACCCCGCGTACCCTGTTCCTGCTCGCCTTCCTTGGCTGCCTGGCCCTGATGGGCGGAGCCCTCTATCTGGAGCATGCGGTCGGCCTCAACCCTTGCCCGATGTGCATAGTCCAGCGCGTCTTCGTCATCCTCTTCGCGCTGGTCTGCCTGATCGCCGCCATCCATGGGCCGGCACGCACCGGCCAGCGGGTCTATGCCGTGCTCGCCCTGCTGTTCGCTGCCGGTGGCGCCGGTACTGCAGCACGCCAGGTATGGCTCCAGAGCGTGCCGGCCGACCAGCTGGAGGCCTGTCTGCCCAGTCTCGAGTTCATGATGGAAGCCCTGCCGCTGCAGGAGATCGTGCGCCTGGTATTCCACGGTACTGCCGACTGTGCGGAAGTGACCTGGACGCTGTTCGGCCTCAGCGTACCGGAATGGAGCCTGTTGGCATTCATCGGCATGGTCGTGTTCGCACTGTTCCAGTTGCTGCGCCGTCGCTGAGGCGTGGCCTTTCCGATAGCCACGACTTGATGCCTGCGCCGAGTGGGCATACTCTGGCCCCAAGTCTCGCCATTAATCCGCCGTTTCCGGCGAGACGCTCCCCGAGCACCCGCGAGCTGACAATAAAATGTCTCGGGGCTGGCGTATTCAGCATTCACCAGTAGGGAAGTGAGGACATCATGCTCGAGAGCTGCCAGAACGCCCAGGAACGCTGGGGCGGTGTACACCAGCTGATCGACCGCTGGCTGCAGGAACGTCATGAGCTGGTCAGCGCCTTCGGTGCGCTCTGCGACAAGCCACAAGGTATCGTCGCCAACACCCAGGACGTGCAGCGCTTCTGCGAGATTCTGGTCGACTATGTGTCTGCCGGGCACTTCGAGGTATACGAACAGCTCACCGTCGAGGCCAAGGCATTCGGCGACCAGCGCGGACTCGAATTGGCCAAGCAAATCTACCCGCGCATCGAAGCCATCACCGAGGTGGCGCTGGCATTCAATGATCGCTGCGACAACGGCGACTGCCGCGATGCAGCCTCCCTCAATAGCGAATTGAAACGTCTAGGCCAGCTGCTGCATGAGCGCTTCGAGCTGGAAGACTGCCTGATCGAGGTATTGCACAATGCGCACCAACACCAGGCCACTGCCGCCCCACTCTGAGTATCTCGCGATATAGAAAAAGCCGCCTCGTCAGGCGGCTTTTTCATGGCCGATCACTGGCGATTCAATCGGCCACATCCACCAGCTCGACCTCGAAAACGAGCGTTGCGTTCGGCGGAATCAGGTCACCAGCACCCTCCTCGCCATACCCCTGAGCCGCAGGGATCACTATGCGCCAACGGGCGCCGACCGGCATCTGCCGCAAGGCCGCCTGCCAGCCTGGAATCAGGGCGCCAAGACGAAACCACTGAGGTCCCTCACTCTGATCGAAGAGAGTGCCATCGGCCAGTTCTCCGCGGTAGAGCACCTTCACCCGGCTACCTGCATGCGGCTTGCGCCCACTGCCCGCTCGCAGCTCGCTTACCAGCACACCACTCTCCAGTTCGCGGACACCGTACCGGGATTTTTCCCTGGAGAGAAAGCGCCCTTCGGCCATGCGCGCCTGCTCTTCACGACTGTTGGCCATGTGCTGTTCATGGGCATCGAGCAGCGCATCGATACGCTCCGGAGGAAGCCTCAATTCATCACCGTGGTATGCCTGGCGCAGGCCCTGGAGCAAGGCATCGAGTGGCAGGTCGGGTACCTCGCTGCGCAGTCTTTCACCGAGTCGCGCACCCAGGCTGTATGCAAGGTCCTCGTCCTGGGGCGCGGCGGGCGACAAGACGGGAAGCAGGCACAACAGCAACAACACATGACGCAGCATGATGAAACTCTCCGCGGAATTTGCCGGTGATTATGCCTGTTGCCCGCATGGGTGCTAGCGACCGGCGAGTCAGCCGTCTAGTATGGGGAGCACCAACGTCCGTTAGGAGGCACGCCATGCCGACCAACAATAAGAAGTCCGTAAGCACCCCTTTGCATCTGCTCCAGCAACTCTCCCATAGCCTGCTCGAACATTTGGAAAAGGCCTGCGCGCAAGCTCTGGTCGACGCCGAAGGCATGCTGACCAAGCTGGAGAAACAACGCGTCAAGGCGCAGGAAAAGCTGCATGACAGCCGCGCCAAGCTGCAAGGCGCAGCCAAGGCCGGCAAAGCCAAGGCCCAGGAAAAAGCCAAGGCCGCGGTGGCCGAGCTGGAAGACCTGCTCTCCGGCCTGAAGACTCGCCAGGCCGAAACGCGCAGCTACATCGTGCAGCTCAAGCGCGATGCCCAGGAAAGCCTGAAACTGGCCCAAGGCGTCGGCAAGGTGAGCGAGGCTGCGGCCAAGGCACTGGATAGCCGCACTCCTGCCAAGCCTGATGCCAAAGCAGCAGCCAAGCCAGCAGCCAAGAAAGCCGCAGTGAAACCTGCTGCCAAAGCCGTCGCCAAGCCTGCGGCAAAACCTGCTGCGAAACCGGCAACCAAGCCTGCTGCCAAACCGGCCAGCAAGGCCGCCGCAAAACCAGTCGCCAAGGCTGCAGCCAAGCCCGCTGCTAAGCCAGCTGCGAAAAGCGCGGCCAAACCTGCCGCAAAACCGGCGGCCAAGGCAGTTGCAAAACCAGCGGCCAAACCCGCTACAGCCAAAGCGCCGGTCAAGACTGCCGCGGTCAAGCCGGCGAGCAAGCCGGCCGCAAAACCGGGTGCCAAAGCAGCAGTGAAACCCACCGCCAAGCCCGCCGCAAAACCAGCGGCCAAGCCGGCAGCTGCGAAAGCCGCCGCGAAGCCTGCGGCCACGCCGACAACCAAGCCTGCAGTGAAGAAGCCGGCAGCGGCTAAACCCGCTGTTGCAAAGCCGGCGGCGAAACCAGTGGCGAAGGCTGCCGCCAAGCCAGCAGCAGCCAAACCAGCTGCCCCGGCCAATACAGCGACGCCGACTCCAGCAGCACCCGCCGGCAACGGCACCACACCGCCTGGCGTCTAAACCGATCTCGCCGCGGCACGCAGAAGCCCCTGGGCGTCGCGGGGAATCGACAACCGCTCCAGCCAAGCCACGGCATCGTCCGTGGCTTGCCATTTCTGCACGACAGTCTCCAGCCGCTCGAGCAAAGCTCGCTCGGCCTTCAGCTCCATCACCTTGAGCTGCTCGCGCAGCTGCGCCAGATCCGGATCCTGTGCACCTCTCTCCCGCCAGCCACGCCTGAGTTCGCGCAGCGGCTGCACCACCTGAAGTTGCCAAGGTTCGGCAATGCTCAGCAGTTGCCCAAAGCGTTGCTCGTCACAGGCAACTCGCCTTTGCTCCAGCCACAGCGCGCAAAGCACCAAGCAGATATCGCTGCCGCCATCCTGCAAACGCAGACAGGTCTGTTCCACACCGGGGCGTCCGTAGCAGCGGATGGCAAAACTCCATAGGTCCGACGACATGTTGCTCTCCGGGATATGGCGGGGCGAAGCTGGTAGACTCCGCCGCCATCATGATTCGACTGCTCAATCTTACTCTGCAACGTGGTCCGCAACGCCTGCTCGAAGGCGCCGAGCTGACCCTGCACGCCGGCCAGAAGGTCGGCCTCATCGGTGCCAACGGTGCCGGCAAATCCAGTCTGTTCGCCCTGCTGCGCGGTGAGCTCGGCCCAGATGCCGGTGACTGCCTGCTACCGGCCGACTGGCGCATCGCTCACATGCGCCAAGAGGTGGACAATCTAGAGCGCCTGGCGGTGGACTACGTGCTGGATGGCGATGCGCATCTGCGTATGATCCAGGCCGAGCTGGCGAAAGCCGAAGCCTCGCACGACGGCAGCGCCATCGCCCGCCTGCACACTGAACTGGACAATGCCCAGGGCTATACCGCCGATGCCCGCGCACGCAAGCTGCTAGCCGGCCTGGGCTTCACGGCCGAGCAGATGGACAAGCGGGTCGGCGATTTCTCCGGCGGCTGGCGCATGCGCCTCAACCTGGCCCAAGCGCTGATGTGCCCATCCGAACTACTGCTGCTCGACGAGCCGACCAACCACCTCGACCTCGACGCCATCCTCTGGCTTGAGGAGTGGCTGAAGGGCTACCCAGGCACACTGCTGCTGATTTCCCACGACCGCGACTTCCTCGATTCGGTGGTCGACCACGTGGCACATCTGGAGCAGCAGAAGCTGACGCTCTACCGCGGCGGATACTCGGCCTTCGAACGCACCCGGGCCGAGCGCCTGGCGCAGCAGCAACAGGCCTACGAGAAACAGCAGGCCCAGCGCGCGCACATGGAAAAATACATCGCCCGCTTCAAGGCCCAAGCCACCAAGGCCCGTCAGGCACAGAGCCGGATCAAGGCTCTCGAACGCCTGGAGGAGCTTGCACCAGCGCATGTCGATTCACCTTTCGACTTTGTCTTCCGCGAGGCAGACAAGGTCTCCAGCCCATTGCTCAGCCTTTCCGAAGCGAGCCTCGGCTATGGCGACAAGGCGGTACTGGAAAAGATCAAGCTGAGCCTCGCACCCGGTGCGCGCATCGGCCTGCTTGGCCCCAACGGGGCTGGTAAATCGACCCTGATAAAGACGCTGGCCGGTGATCTGCAGATCCTCGGCGGCAGCCTCATTCGTGGCGAGAACCTGGCCATCGGCTACTTCGCCCAGCATCAGCTCGACTCACTCGACGCCAAGGCCAGCCCGCTGCTACACCTGCAGCGCATCGCCCCCGGCGAGCGCGAGCAGACCCTGCGCGATTTCCTCGGTGGCTTCGACTTCCGCGGCGCACGCTGCGACGAGGCGGTGCTGAATTTCTCCGGCGGCGAGAAGGCGCGCCTGGCCCTGGCACTGATTGCCTGGCAGAAGCCCAACCTGCTGCTGCTTGACGAGCCTACCAACCACCTGGATCTCGAAATGCGCCTGGCACTGACCATGGCCCTGCAGGATTTCGCCGGCGCCGTGCTGGTGGTCTCGCACGATCGTCACCTGCTGAAGAGCACCACCGACGAGTTCATGCTGGTCGCCGATGGCCGCATGCAGCCGTTCGAGGGCGACCTGGAGGATTACGCCCGCTGGCTCGTGGACTATCGCGCCCGTCAGCTACCGCCATCCTCCGCCTCCGCGCCAACTGGCGACAAGACCGATAAGCGTGCCCAACGCCAGGCGGCCGCGGCCCTGCGCCAACAACTCGCACCGCACAAGCGCGAAGCAGAGAAACTGGAGAAAGATCTCGGCAAGGTTCAGGAGAAGCTTGCCGCCATCGAGGAAAAACTCGGTGACAGCGGCCTCTACGATGCAGCCCGCAAGGACGAGCTGCGAGAGCTGCTGGCCGAGCAGGCGCACCTGAAATCATCAGAGAGTGAGCTGGAGGAGGCCTGGCTGTTGGCCCTGGAAACTCTCGAAGAGCTGCAGCGCCAGCTCGAGGAAGCCGACTGATGGAAGAGCTGGAGCTGCTCACTACCTGGCGCGAGCCATTGATCGTGGCGGCGCAGGTACTGCTGATCCTGATGCTGTCGTGGGTCGCTCAACGCATCGTCACCCGCGGCATCACCCGTCTCGGCACACGCTACTCGATGTTGCCCCAGGAAGTGCTGCTGCCGCTGCGCGGACTGCTGCGCTGGCTGATCATGGGCAGCGCACTGATGCTGGTGCTGGAGCGCCTGGGCGTATCCGCCGAGGTGCTCTGGACCGCGCTTACCGGCTTCGCCGCCGTGGCTGCAGTTGCCTTCTTCGCGCTCTGGAGCGTGCTTTCCAACATGTTCTGCGCCCTGCTGATCTTCAGCATGGGGCCGTTCCGCCTTGGCGACACGGTGGAGCTGGTCGAAAGCGCCGACAAGCCGGGAGTAAAGGGACGCGTTCTGGCCATCAACCTCTTCTACACCACGCTGGAAGACTTGAGCGAGGACGCTCGTGGCGCACTGTTGCAGGTCCCCAACAGCCTGTTCTTCCAGAAGAGCATGCGCCGCTGGCGCTAGCGGGGCTGGTGGCGGGCAGGGTGGCGGAGTAGGCTGTACGGCCCGTCTCATCCGCTCTCTCCGAGGTATTCGCCATGGCTCTGGAAACCTGGCTCGCTTTCTTCGTCGCCTGCTGGGTGATCAGTCTTTCACCGGGAGCGGGCGCCATCGCCTCCATGTCCAGTGGACTGCAGTATGGCTTCGCCCGTGGATACTGGAACGCACTAGGCCTGCAAGTCGGCCTGGCACTGCAGATCGCGGTCGTCGCCGCCGGTGTCGGCGCCATCCTCTCCGCATCGGCCACTGCCTTCGCCGCCATCAAGTGGTTCGGCGTGGCCTACCTGGTCTGGCTCGCGATCAAGCAGTGGCAAGCCCTGCCCAGCAACATGGCTAGCGACTCCGCCGAGCGCCCTATCGGCCGCCCCTTAACCTTGGTACTACGCGGTTTTCTGGTGAACGCCAGTAACCCCAAGGCGATCGTTTTCATGCTTGCGGTGCTGCCGCAATTCATCAACCCGCACCAGCCCCTGCTGGCGCAGTACCTGATCATGGGCACAACCATGATCATCGTCGACATGATCGTCATGGCAGGTTACACGGGGCTGGCTTCCCGTGTGCTGCGCGCCCTGCACACGCCTCGCCAGCAGCGCCTGATGAACCGCACCTTCGCCGGATTGTTCGTCGGTGCTGCTGCGCTGCTCGCCACCGTGCGCCGCGCCGCCGCCTGAAATGCGCGTATGGATAGACGCGGACGCCTGTCCGCGCCTGGCCCGCGATCAGGTGGTGAAATTCGCCCTCAAGCGTGGCTTCGACGTGGTGCTGGTGGCCGGTCAGCCGGTGGCCAGGCCAAACTTCGCTTGCGTGAAGCTGGTGGTGGTCCCCAGCGGCCCGGACGCCGCTGATGATCACCTCGTGGAGCAAGCCCAGCCCGGCGATCTGGTCATCTGCAGCGACGTCCCACTGGCCGATCGGCTGGTGAAGAAGGGCATCGCCGCACTCGATCCTCGAGGTCGCGAGTTCGACGAGCGCAACATGGGGGAGCGCCTAGCCGTACGCAACCTCTTCACCGACCTGCGCGACCAGGGACAGATGGGTGGCGGGCAGTCGGCCTATTCGGACAAGGATCGCCAGTCCTTCGCCAACGCCCTCGATCGCATCCTTACCCGTCTCGCCAGATAAGGCATTGCCGGCCGGCAACACGCAGGGCACCCATCGATCCTGCTGATAGTTGGTAGTCCGATCACTCATTTTTCAATCGAATCGCCCTAGGCGAACCTGACGCCATTCCAGCATCCCCATCGGGAGAACGACATGGCCAGGCTCATTCGCAAACACGCAGACAGCGGCGCTCTGGCCGGCTTCGGCCTGTGCGCGATCGCCGCCAGCGTGCTGCTGAGTCTGGTTCTGGGCCTGGGCGGTGACCTGCGTGCGCAGAGCCACACGGCCAGTCTGCCGGAAGTGCTGCAGAACCTTCTCTCTGCCGTTCGGGTAGGGAGCTAGACATGCAGATGTCCCCATCCAAGGCCATGCTCCTGGCAATGTTACTGGCATTGATCAACGGCCCAGCCATCGCAGGTAACGGCAAAGTGTCCGGTGGTGGTGTCGCCCGCACCATCGAGAGCAATCAGAGCATGGCGCGCAACGTACAGCTGGAGGAGCAACTGCGGCGCGGCAGCGACACGCCACCTTGCCGTGAGCCCCGGCCGATGGCGGGGCGCTTCATTCTCGCCTAGCGCTGGTACTCGCCAGCGGCCTCAGGCTGGTACTCGACGGCCAGCAGGGTCAGCTTGAGCGCTTTGCCGCCCGGACCTGGCCAATCGATCTGCTGGCCAACGGATAGGCCAAGCAGCGCACAGCCCACAGGCGCCAGGATCGAAACCCGGCCTTCGCCGCCGGCGTCTTCGGGGAACACCAGCGTCAGGTGGTAATCCTTGCCGCTGCCCTCTTCACGGCAGTGCACCCGCGAATTCATGGTCACCACCCCGGCCGGCACCTCGTCATGGCTTACCACCTGGGCGCGTGCCAGCTCCGTTTCCAGAGCTTCGGCTGTGGGGCCGAAGTCCTCTAGGCTGTCGAGCAGGCGCTCGAGGCGCTGCAGATCGAGGCGAGTGATGATGATCGCGGGGGTGCTGCTCATGGCGTGGGTCTTCCTCCTTGGGCCAGATAAAGCAAAACCCCGCCCGAAGGCGGGGTTTTGAACGGTTAGTCAGCTTCGAATGAAGCTACCACAAGCAGGGCAAGAAGCAAGGCCGCAGGTCATGCATCGCCAGGCGGTGGATTCAGACGCCGCTGCGCGGCCTGGCAGATCTCACGTCGGCGAACGCCATCCGCCTTGCCCCACTCGAGTATCTCGGCAAGGCTGCGGCCGCAGCCCAGACACTGGTCGTGATCGTCCAGGCAGCACTGGCGACGGCAGGGCGAATCGACAACCTCAGAGCTCGTCGAACTCGAGGTCTTCACCGGCTTGCTCACGGGTCACCCGGTTCAGCAGCTCGCCCAGCGGCTCCTCGCTGGTGTCGCAGATCCACAGCGCCTGGGCTTCGTCGTAGTCGAAGTGAAAACCACCGGAACGAGCTGCTACCCATAGCTGACGCAGTGGTTCCTGGCGGCTGAGGATCAGCTGGCTGCCGTTCTCGAAGCGTACGGTGAGCACGCCAGCGGAGTTTTCCAGATCGAGGTCCAGGTCGCTGTCATCGAAAATGTCCTCCACGGCTTGCTGGGCAGCATCGACCAGATCGTGGAAACGGGCTTCGCTCAAACTCATCGCGGGATCCTCATGAATGAGCGGCGGAATCTAGCAGACTTTGCCGGTAGACGCCCGGACTCTGACCGGTCCAGCGGCGGAACGCCCGTGCCAGCGAGCCGGCCTCGCTGAAGCCGACCAGGAAGGCGATCTCCGCCAGTTCCAACGCAGGATCGCGCAGGTAGTGCAGCACCAGTTGGTGGCGCGTCTCGTCGAGCAGGCCACTGAACGATAGACCCGCCTCGCGCAGACGCCGCTGCAGGGTACGGGCACTGAGCTCGAGCGTCTGCGCCAGGCGCTCCAGATCGGCACCCTGCTCCGGTAGCTGGCGCGCCAGCTCGCGGCGAGCGCGATCCAGCACGCTATGACCCTGGTTGAGCTGGCCGAGCAGACGATCCGCGTGGGCGTCGAGCAGTTGCCGCAGCTGCGCGTCGGCCTGGCCCAGCGGCGTGGCCAGCAGGCGCTTGGGGAACACCAATGCATTGTCCGCCTGGCCGAACAGCACCGGGCAGCCGAAAATCCGCTCGTGTTCGGAGGTATCGGCCGGCGCCGCATGCTGGAAGCGCACCTCGGTTGGCGGGATCTGCAGGCCGGTGATCCAGCGGCCGAACGTCAGCCAGCCAGCCAGCGTCTCCTCGCTGTGCTGGCGCTGCTGCTCGCGCACCAGTGGCTCCCAGCTGTGCGCCACCTGCGGCTCCAGACCCTCGCGCGCCGGCTCCTCGTCCAGATCGACGCGCCCCAGGTTACCCACCAGAGCGGCGTAGCGAGCCTGGCGATGCAGGGCGTCGGCCAGCGTCGCGCAACTCATGATCAGGTAACCGAGCACGCCGTAGTAGCCGGGGCGCATGGCCTCACCCAGATGCAGGCCGAGGTTGGCATCGCCGGTCAGGCGCACACCCTCGCCCAGCAGTTCGAGGTAGGTGCTGACGGCGATGCGCTGGTCGCGCTGGGCGAGAATCGCCGGGCTCAGGTGCACCTTGGCCAGCAAGGCTTCGCTGGCGAAGCCCTGGCGGGCGAGGTAATCCAGCAGGCCTTGCAGGTAGGCGACCGAGACCGAGCTGGCGAGTGTGTCGGGGGCTTCCATCGAGACTCCGTTTTTAGCTCATGCTAGCCGCAAACGACCCGTTCCAGGCAAGCCCGGGGCGCCACCTGGCGGGCCCGCCGGGCGTACATAGGCAAGGCGGCGGGGGGTGGGTATACTCCGAACCATTCTCGATTTCGCAAAGGATTCCACCATGAAGCGCCTGCTGCTGCCCTTCATCGCGCTCGCCGTGCTCACTACCGCTCTCGCCGGTTGTGGCCAGAAAGGCCCGCTGTACCTACCCGACGATCAGAAAACGTCCGAAAAACGCGACAAAGACGTCTTCCTCTAAGGGGGTTCCATGCAAGCCTTTACCACCCGCGACGGGCAACTGTTCGCGGAAGGCGTGGCCCTGTCCGCCATTGCCGAGCGCTTCGGCACGCCCACATACGTGTACTCCCGCGCCCATATCGAGGCCCAGTACCGTGCCTATGCCGACGCCCTCGCCGGCATGTCGCACCTGGTGTGTTTCGCCGTCAAGGCCAACTCCAACCTGGGCGTGCTGAACGTCCTGGCGCGCCTCGGCGCCGGCTTCGACATCGTCTCCCGCGGTGAGCTGGAGCGCGTGCTGGCCGCCGGTGGCGAGCCCGCCAAGATCGTATTCTCCGGCGTCGGCAAAACCCGTGACGATATGCGTCGCGCCCTGGAAGTAGGCGTGCACTGCTTCAACGTCGAATCGGTGGACGAGCTGGAGCGCCTGCAGGTGGTCGCTGCCGAGCTGGGCAAGACCGCGGCCATCTCGCTGCGGGTCAACCCGGACGTGGACGCCGGTACCCACCCGTACATCTCCACCGGCCTAAAAGAAAACAAGTTCGGCATCGATATCGAGCAGGCGCCGGCCGTGTACGCCCGCGCCGCCGCGCTGCCAAACCTGCAGGTGGTCGGCGTCGACTGCCACATCGGTTCGCAGCTGACCACCCTGCCGCCCTTCCTCGACGCCCTTGATCGTCTGCTGGCGCTGATCGACCAACTGGCCACCCAAGGCATCCAGATCAAGCATCTCGACCTCGGCGGCGGCCTCGGCGTGCAGTACCGCGACGAGCAGCCACCGCTGGCCGGCGACTACATCAAGGCCGTGCGCGAGCGCATTGCCGGTCGCGACCTGGCCCTGGTATTCGAGCCGGGCCGCTACATCGTGGCCAACGCCGGCGTGCTGCTGACCCGCGTGGAATACCTCAAGCACACCACGCACAAGGACTTCGCCATCATCGATGCGGCGATGAACGACCTGATCCGCCCGGCCCTGTACCAAGCCTGGATGGACGTGACTCCGGTGCAGCCGCGCAACGGCGAGGCCCGCAACTACGACCTGGTCGGGCCGATCTGCGAGACCGGCGACTTCCTGGCCAAAGGCCGCGAGCTGGTGCTGGCCGAGGGCGACCTGCTGGCCGTGCGCTCGGCCGGTGCCTACGGCTTCGTCATGAGCTCCAACTACAACACCCGCGGCCGGGCCGCCGAGGTGCTGGTGGATGGCGAGCAGGCCCATGAAGTGCGTCGCCGCGAAACCCTGGCCGAACTCTACGCCGGCGAAAGCCTGCTGCCGCAGTGAGGGCGCGATCATGCTATTGCGCTTCACCAAGATGCACGGACTCGGCAACGACTTCATGGTCCTCGACCTGATCAGCCAACACGCGCATATCCAGCCCAAGCACGCCAAGGCGTGGGGCGACCGCCACACCGGCGTCGGCTTCGACCAGCTGCTGCTGGTCGAAGCACCGACCAGCCCGGACGTGGACTTCCGCTACCGCATCTTCAACTCCGACGGCTCGGAAGTAGAACAGTGCGGCAACGGCGCGCGCTGCTTCGCCCGCTTCGTGGTGGACAAACGCCTGACCGTGAAGAAGCAGATTCGTGTGGAGACCAAGAGCGGCGTGATCGAGCTGGACCTGCGCCCGGACGGCCAGGTCACCGTGGACATGGGTGCACCGCGCCTGGTCCCACAGCAGATTCCGTTCCAGGCCGATGCCGAGGAGATCAGCTATCCGGTTGAGGTGGATGGCCAGAGCCATCAGTTGGCGGCTGTGTCCATGGGCAACCCGCATGCGGTGCTGCGCGTCGACAGCGTCGACAGCGCGCCGGTACACACGCTCGGCCCCAAACTGGAACACCATCCGCGCTTCCCGCAGCGGGTCAATGTCGGTTTCCTGCAGATCGTCGATCGTAAGCAGGCACGCCTGCGCGTGTGGGAACGCGGTGCCGGCGAGACGCAGGCCTGCGGCACCGGGGCCTGCGCCGCCGCCGTGGCCGCCATCCGCCAGGGCTGGATGGACTCGCCCGTGCAGCTGGAGCTGCCGGGCGGCAAGTTGTCCATCGAGTGGGCAGGGCCCGACCAGCCGGTTATGATGACCGGACCCGCCGTTCGCGTGTACGAAGGACAGGTTCGTCTATGAGTGATCAGGATCAGCTCGTGCAACTCGACTCCGAGAGCGTCGCCGCGTACCTGCGACAGCACCCGGAATTCTTCGTCGACTACGAAGAGCTGATCCCCGAGTTGCGCATCCCGCACCAGCCCGGCGAGGCCGTGTCGCTGGTGGAGCGCCAGGTCAAACTGCTGCGCGAACGCAACATCGAGATGCGCCATCGCCTGTCGCAGCTGATGGACGTGGCCCGTGACAACGACCGCCTGTTCGACAAGACCCGCCGCCTGGTACTCGATCTGCTCGACGCCACCAGCCTGGAAGAGGTCATCGGCGCGGTGGAAGACAGCCTGCGCCACGAGTTCCAGGTGCCCTTCGTTAGCCTGATCCTGTTCAGCGAGACGCCGCTCGGCGTCGGCCGCTCGGTCAGCTCAGCCGAGGCTCACCAGGCCATCGGCGGCCTGCTCGGCGGTGGCAAGACCACCTGCGGCGTGCTGCGCCCCAACGAGCTGGAGTTCCTCTTTGGCGAGGAGCATGGCCAAGTCGGCTCGGCCGCCGTGGTCAGCCTCAGCCACCAAGGCCTGCATGGCGTGCTGTCTATCGGCAGCCCGGACCCGCAACACTACAAAAGCAGCCTTGGCACCCTGTTCCTCGGCTACGTGGCCGAAGTACTGGCCCGCGTGCTGCCACGCTTCGCCGCCCCGCTGCGTTCGGTGCGTTGATCCCGGGGCCGCCTGCGGCCCACCCGTCGTCTGCCGGAGTCGCCATGCAGAGCAGCCTCGACGCCTTTCTCGATCACCTGCGCCGCGAGCGCCAGGTCTCCGTGCACACCCTCGACGGCTACCGCCGCGACCTGCTGAAAGTGCTCGCCCTGTGCGAGAAGCACGCCGTCACCAACTGGGACGCCCTCGATACCCGCACCCTGCGCGCCATGGTCGCCCGCCTGCATGGCCAGGGCCAGTCCAGCCGCTCCTTGGCCCGCCTGCTCTCGGCGGTGCGCGGCTTCTATCAATACCTCGGCCGCGAAGGCCTCTGCCGGCATGACCCGGCTGGCGGCCTGTCCGCGCCCAAGGGCGAGCGCCGGCTGCCGCGTGCGCTGGATGCCGACCGCACGGCGCAGCTGCTGGATGGTGGCGTGGAGGACGACTTCATCGCCCGCCGCGACCAGGCCATGCTCGAACTCTTCTATTCCTCCGGCCTGCGCCTGTCCGAACTGGTAGGCCTGGATCTCGATGGCCTCGACCTGCCCGCCGGACTGGTGAGGGTGCGCGGCAAGGGCAACAAGGCGCGCGAGCTGCCGGTCGGGCGCAAGGCGCGCGAGGCCATGGAGGCCTGGCTGCCGCTGCGTGCGCTGGCCAGCCCGCAGGACGGCGCCGTGTTCGTCGGCCGCCAGGGCAAGCGCCTGACCCCGCGCGCCATCCAGTTGCGTGTGCGCCAGGCCGGCGTGCGTGAGCTGGGCCAGCACCTGCACCCGCACATGCTCAGGCACAGCTTCGCCAGCCATATGCTGGAGTCGTCGCAGGACCTGCGCGCCGTGCAAGAGCTGCTCGGCCACGCCGATATCGCCACCACGCAGATCTACACCCACCTGGACTTCCAGCACCTGGCCAAGGTCTACGACGGCGCCCACCCGCGCGCCAAGCGCAAGAGTGAATCCTCATGAACATCCGCCTGGTCACCTTCGACCTCGACGACACCCTATGGGACGTGGCCCCAGTAATGCACAGCGCCGAGGCGACGCTGCGTGATTGGCTGGCCACCGAGGCGCCGCGCCTGGGCCCGGTACCGATCGAGCACCTGTGGGCGATCCGCACCCGCCTGATGAGCGCCGACCTCGGCCTCAAGCACCGCCTCAGCGAGCTGCGCCGGCGCATCCTGCTGCATGCCCTGCTGGATGCCGGCTACCCCCAGGGCGAAGCCGATGACCTGGCCGAGCTCGGCTTCCAGGTATTCCTCGCTGCACGCCACCAGGTGCAGCTGTTCCCCGAGGTGCATCCGACCCTGGAGCGCCTGGCCATGCGCTACACCCTAGGGGTGATCACCAACGGCAACGCCGACGTGCGCCGCCTGGGCCTGGCCGACTATTTCCGCTTCGCCCTGTGCGCCGAGGAACTGGGCATCGGCAAACCCGACCCGCATCCATTCCAGATCGCCCTGCAGCGCGCCAATGTCGAAGCCGGGCAGGCTGTGCATATCGGCGACCACCCCGGTGACGATATCGCCGGCGCTCGCGCTTCCGGCCTGCGTGCCATCTGGTTCAACCCCCAGGGCAAGGCCTGGGAGGGTGAGCATACGCCGGACGCGCAGATCCAGAGCCTGGCCGAGCTGCCGGGGCTGCTGGAGCGCTGGGGCTGAACAGACGCTCATGAAAAAGCCCGCCGATTGGCGGGCTTTTTCATGGCGACAGCAGTCCTCAGATAGGACGGCTGCCGTACTTGCTGTCCGGCTTCTTGGGCGGATCAGCGACCACGTTGGGCTCGATCTCCTGCACCGCACCACCCCGCGAGAGGAACTCTTCCATGGCCTTGGCCAGGGCGTCGCGTTCCTTCTGCTTGGCTTCTACGCTGGGCAGCTCCTCGACTTCTTCGGCCGCTTTGGCCTTCTTCGATTTACCACCACCGGACGCCGGTGCGTCGCCGCCACCATCGTCCTCGCTGTCGTCGCCGGCGTCGGCTGCTTCCAGCTCCTCGCCATCGTCCTCGTCAGCACCTTCCAGGTCGTCCTGTTCCAGTTCTTCGTCGCTCATGTTCTACCTCATGACTTGCGCAGAGCAGGTTACTTATAGCCCAGCGACACGCATTGCAAAAATGCCGCTGGAAAAAATTATCGGCAGGTCGCGCCTTCAGCGCAGCTCGCCATGCAGGGTCGCCAGCACCCGGCGCGCGCCGCCATGGTCGCGGTGCTCGCCGAGATAGATACCCTGCCAGGTGCCGAGGTTCAACCGACCTTCACTGATCGGCAGACTCAGCTGACAACCAAGCAAGCTCGACTTGAAATGCGCCGGCAGATCGTCCGGCCCCTCATAGTCGTGCTCGTAACCTTCTGCACCCTGGGGCACAAGACGGTTGAAGAAGCGCTCGAAGTCACGTCGCACGGCTGCATCGGCGTTCTCGTTGATGGTCAAAGAGGCCGAGGTGTGCTGCAGCCACAGATGCAACAGCCCCACACGGTAATCGGCCAGCTCCGGCAGCGCCGCCAGCAGTTCATCGGTCACCAGATGAAAGCCGCGCGAACGCGCACACAGATTGATCAGACGCTGTTGCCACATCTCAGACACCCGCCGAATCCGTTGGCGGCGCATTTTAGAGCCAGTCGCCAGCCATTTCACCTAGCCCGAGCGGGATTTTTCCGTGTTGTCGACGGTTCCTCGGACAGGCATGAAAAAGGGCGCCGAAGCGCCCTTGTATTGTTCACTTGCGGGTGAACTCCGGGTAAGCCTCCATGCCGCACTCGGCGATGTCGACCCCCTCGTACTCGTCCTCCTCGCTGACACGCAGACCCATGACCAGCTGGATCAGCCCCCAGCCCAGCAGGCTGGCGACGAATACCCAGGCGAAGATGCAGGCCGCGCCGAGCATCTGCACGCTGAGGCTGGCACTGCTGTTGGTCAACGGTACCGCCAGCAGACCCCAGATACCGCCGGCCCCATGGACCGAGATGGCACCGACTGGGTCATCGATGCGCAAACGCTCGAGCATGAGGATGCTGAACACCACCAGCACACCTCCCACCGCGCCGATCAGCGTGGCCTGCAGGGCGCTCGGAGTAGCCGGCTCCGCAGTGATAGACACCAAGCCGGCCAAGGCGCCGTTGAGAATCATGGTCAGGTCGGCCTTGCCGAACAGGATGCGTGCCACTACCAACGCCGCCAGCAGACCACCCGAGGCAGCCAGATTGGTGTTGGCGAACACGGTAGCCACCGTGTTCGCATCCTCAATGCTGCTGACTTTCAGCTGGGAACCACCGTTGAAGCCAAACCAGCCGACCCAGAGAATCAGTGTCCCCAGCGCTGCCAGCGGCAGGTTGGCGCCGGGAATCGCATTGATCTGCCCCTGGTTGCCATACTTACCCTTGCGCGCACCGAGCAGGATAACCCCGGCCAGGGCGGCGGACGCGCCGGCCAGGTGAACGACACCGGAACCGGCAAAATCCTTGAAGCCCAAATGCTTGAGGAAGCCACCACCCCAGGTCCAGTAGCCCTCTATCGGGTAGATAACCCCACACATCACCACGGCGAAGGCGAGGAAGGCCCACAGTCGCATCCGTTCGGCCACGGCGCCGGAAATGATCGACATGCAGGTCGCCGCGAACACCACCTGGAAGAAGAAGTCGGCGCGCTTCGAATATCCCGGCGCATCACCACCACCGGCCGCTACCAGATCCCTCGCGTGCTCGTCGCCGATCAGGAAGCCGAAGTGGGGCAACACACCACCAGCGGCACCGCTATACATCAGGTAGTAGCCAATCATCAGATACATCACGCTAGCCAGGGCGTACAGCACGACGTTCTTGGCCAGGATCTCGGTGGTGTTCTTGGCCCTTACCAGGCCGGCTTCGAGCATGGCGAAGCCGGAGGCCATGAGCATTACCAAAGCGCCGCAGATCAGGATGTAGAAAGTATCCAGCGCATACTGGAGAGGAATCAGAGCCGTGCTTTCCATGAAGTACTCCGTTGTACCGTTGCACAGGCGCGCCGCCGTTGGCGCGGACAAAAAAACGCCCGGCGAACCGGGCGTCTGGTACAGCTTCAGGGCTTACAGGTTGTAGCCGCGCTCGTTGTGCTCGGAGAGGTCGAGGCCAACGGTCTCGGACTCTTCGGTCACACGCAGGCCCATCACCAGGTCGATGACCTTGAGAATGATGTAGGTCAGTACGGTGGTGTAGACGATGGTGAACAGCACGCTCTCGGTCTGGATCCACAGTTGACTGGCGATGCTCTCGAAGGAGCCGAAACCACCCAGGGACGGGGAGCCGAAGGCGCCGACCAGGATCGCACCGACGATGCCGCCGACGCAGTGCACGCCGAACACGTCGAGGGAGTCGTCGTAGCCCAGCTTGCGTTTCAGGCTGGTGGCGCAGAAGAAGCAGATCACACCTGCAGCCAGACCGATGACCAGGGCGCCGACAGGGCCCACGGCACCAGCGGCCGGGGTGATGGCGACCAGACCGGCAACCACACCGGAAGCGATGCCCAGGGCACTCGGCTTACCGTGGGTGATCCACTCGGCGAACATCCAGGACAGGGCCGCGGCGGCGGTGGCGATCTGGGTAACCAGCATGGCCATACCGGCGGTGTCGTTGGCGGCGGCAGCGGAGCCGGCGTTGAAGCCGAACCAGCCGATCCACAGCATGGCGGCGCCGATCAGGGTGTAGCCCAGGTTGTGCGGGGCCATCGGGGTGGTCGGGTAGCCTTTGCGCTTGCCCAGCACCAGGCAGGCCACCAGACCGGCGATACCGGCGTTGATGTGCACCACGGTGCCACCAGCGAAGTCGATCACGCCTTCATCCCACAGGAAGGCACCGTCGCCGGACCAGACCATGTGGCACATCGGGGCGTAGACCACGGTGAACCAGACAGCCATGAAGATCAGCATGGCGGAGAACTTCATGCGCTCGGCGAAGGCACCGACGATGAGAGCGGGAGTGATGATCGCGAAGGTCATCTGGAAGGTGATGAACACGCTTTCCGGGAACGCGGCGATCAGGCTTTCCTTGGTCAGATTGCTCAGGAATGCGTTGTTCAGGGTGCCGACGAAGGAATTCAGGTTGGTGACACCCTTCTCCATGCCGGTGGTGTCGAAGGCCAGACTGTAGCCGTAGACGAACCAGAGGATGCTCATCAGGCCGGTGATGGCGAAGCACTGCATCATCACCGAGAGAATATTCTTGGAACGCACCATGCCACCGTAGAACAGCGCCAGGCCTGGGATGGTCATGAATAGCACCAGCGCGGTCGCCGTCAGCATCCACGCAGTGTCACCGGAGTTGAGGACAACCTCGTCAGCCATGGCCAGGCCAGGGGTTACGAGGGACAAAAGGGCTCCTAGCCCTGCGATCTTACGCAGAGTCATGTGTTTTTCTCCTGGGGCGTGTTGGGTTCTGAGGCTTAAACTGCGTCGGTGCCGGTTTCGCCGGTACGGATGCGGATGGCCTGTTCCAGATTGACGACGAAGATCTTGCCGTCACCGATCTTGCCGGTGTTGGCCGCCTTGGTGATCGCCTCGATGACACGGTCCAGCTGGTCGTCGGCGATGGCGACGTCGATCTTCACCTTGGGCAGGAAATCGACTACGTATTCCGCACCGCGGTACAGCTCGGTGTGGCCCTTCTGACGACCGAAGCCTTTGACCTCGGTGACGGTGATGCCCTGCACGCCGATCTCGGACAGCGACTCGCGCACGTCGTCGAGCTTGAACGGCTTGATGATGGCAGTGACTAGCTTCATGAAAACTCTCTCCCGTTTTGATGGACTCGCCCCAGGAAAACGAACCCGGCTCAAGTCTAAGCGCAGTGTCTGGCTTTTGAAACGCATCGCCCGACCTGATATCCAGTCGATCCGATGCTCACCAACCGCATCCGGTGAGGCACTCCCCCGCCTCATCCTGTCCACCGGTACTGCATCGGTGCACGCGTCATGAGGTGTTAAGCAGAAAGCTTGCCAGCTATGCCAAAAGGCCACTTTTTCATGCGCTTAGGCCATTGCAGCCGGTGGAGCAGAGAGTTGACCAACAAGTCATTGCACAAAAATGGTGCACTCAGCGAACTGGAAATGATCAAAAATCGTGCGCTTGGCGCATGTCATGGCCAAAACACCCCCCGTGCTACACTGGCCGCCGCTCAACATAGGAAAAAATCCCCTCATGCTGCCGCCCAAAGCCATCCTCGATACGCTCGCCAGCCACGCCTCGCGCCTGTTCAGCGGCGAAAACCCGCTGCCGCGCAGCGAGCTTGAGGCGCAGCTCAAGGCTTTGCTGCAGAGTGCCTTCAGCAAGCTGGATCTGGTCAGTCGCGAGGAATTCGACAGCCAGATGACCGTACTCGCCCGCACCCGTGCCCGCCTGGAGGCCATGGAGGCCAAGCTGGCAGAGCTGGAAGCCCAACAGAAACCACCCGCCGAATAAGCCCCTCGGCGGGCATGTGATCAAGGAGTGATCCATGTCCCTGGCCATCGTCCACAGCCGCGCACAGGTCGGCGTAGAAGCGCCTGCCGTCACCGTCGAGGCCCACCTGGCCAACGGCCTGCCGAGCATGGCCCTGGTAGGCCTGCCGGAAACCGCCGTCAAGGAAAGCAAGGACCGCGTGCGCAGCGCGATCCAGAATTCCGGCTTTGAATTCCCGGCCCGCAGGATCACGCTCAACCTGGCACCCGCCGACCTGCCGAAAGATGGCGGCCGCTTCGACCTGGCCATTGCCCTCGGCATCCTCGCGGCAAGCGCACAGATTCCCGTCGATTCTCTGCAAGCGCTGGAATGCCTCGGCGAACTCGCCCTCTCCGGTGAACTGCGCCCGATACGTGGTGTGCTGCCAGCCGCCCTGGCCGCGCGCGCGGCAGGGCGCATTCTGGTAGTACCAAAAGCCAACGCCGAAGAGGCCTGCCTGGCCTCCGGCCTGCAGGTACTGGCGATCAATCACCTGCTGGAAATCGCCGCGCACCTCAATGGACAGACACCGCTAGCGCCGTACCAGGCCGACGGCCTGCTGCGCACCACGCCGGATTACCCGGACCTGGCCGAGGTACAGGGCCAACTGGCCGCCAAGCGAGCCCTGCTGATCGCTGCCAGCGGCGGCCACAACCTGCTGCTGAGCGGCCCACCTGGCACCGGCAAGACCCTGCTGGCCAGCCGCCTGCCGGGGCTGCTGCCGCCGCTGAGCGAAGATGAGGCGCTGGAAGTCGCTGCCATTCATTCGGTGGCCAGTCTGGTACCGCTGGAACACTGGCCACAGAGACCCTTTCGCACGCCTCACCACAGTGCCTCCGGCCCGGCACTGGTTGGTGGCGGCGGACAACCGCAACCCGGAGAGATCACCCTGGCCCACCAAGGGGTTCTCTTCCTAGACGAGCTGCCTGAGTTCGACCGCAAAGTCCTGGAGGTCCTGCGTGAGCCACTGGAGTCGGGCAGCATCGTGATCGCCCGTGCTCGCGACAGGGTGCGCTTCCCCGCGCGCTTCCAGCTCGTGGCCGCGATGAACCCTTGCCCGTGCGGCTACCTCGGCGACCCCAGCGGCCACTGTCGCTGCACGCCGGACCAGGTACAACGCTACCGCAACAAGCTCTCCGGCCCTTTGCTCGACCGCATTGACCTGCACCTGACCGTGGCCCGCGAGCACACTGCGCTCGGTGCGCCACCCGACACCAACCACAGTAGCTCTCAGATCGCTGCCCGCGTGGCCATGGCTCGCCAGCAGCAGAATGCGCGCCAAGGCTGCGCCAACGCCTTTCTTGATCTCACTGGCCTGCGCCAGCACTGCGCACTGCTCACGGAGGACGAGCGCTGGCTGGAACAGGCCGCAGAACGACTGCGGCTGTCCTTGCGCGCCACCCATCGCTTACTCAAGGTCGCACGCACCCTGGCTGACCTGGAGGGCGCCGCCTGCATCGCTCGCCCGCACCTGGCCGAAGCCCTGCAGTACCGCCCGGCCAGCGGCACATGACACACACAAATCTATCGATCCTCAATCAATCAGAGATTTGCGCTATCGATTCATGCTAGAATGCGCGGCCTTCCGCCCTTGGCGGCCCATCCGATAACAAGGAGAGCTAGCTCAATGGAGGCAATTGCGTCTTCCCGATCCACCCTCAACCCGCCGGTCTTCTTCGGCTCCTCCGTCCTCATCCTCGCTCTGGTCCTGTTCAGCGTGCTGTTCCAGGAACCCACCCAGGCGCTGTTCAATCACCTGCAGAGCTGGATCATCGGCCACCTCAGCTGGGTCTACGTCCTCTCCGTCGCCCTGATCCTCATCGCCGTAGTGTTCCTCGCCGTCAGCCGCTATGGCGATATCAAACTCGGCCCCGACCACAGCGAGCCCGACTACAGCCGCACCACCTGGTTCGCCATGCTGTTCTGCGCCGGCATGGGCATCGGCCTGATGTTCTTCGGCGTCGCCGAACCGGTGATGCACTTCGTCACCCCGCCGGTAGGCGAAGGCGGCACCGTGGCCGCTGCTCGCGAAGCGATGAAGATCACCTTCTTCCACTGGGGCCTGCACGCCTGGGCGATCTACGCCATCGTCGCGCTGATCCTCGCCTACTTCTGCTTCCGTCACGGCCTGCCGCTGACCCTGCGCTCGGCGCTCTACCCATTGATCGGCGAACGCATCCACGGCCCCATCGGCCACGCCGTGGACATCTTCGCCATCCTCGGTACCGTGCTTGGCGTCGCCACCTCGCTGGGCATCGGCGTCACCCAGATCAACTCCGGTCTCAATCACCTGTTCGGCGTGCCGATCAGCGTGCCGGTGCAGATCGTCCTGATCATCGGCACCACCGCCCTGGCCACCGCCTCGGTCGTCAGCGGCCTGGATGTCGGTATCCGCCGCCTGTCCGAGCTCAATCTGGGCCTGGCCGTGTTGCTCCTGCTGCTGGTGATGGTGCTAGGCCCCACTGTGTTCATCCTGCAGACCTTCGTGCAGAACACCGGCGGCTATCTCTCCAACCTGGTGAACACCACCTTCAACCTGTACGCCTACGAGCCGAACGACTGGATCGGCGGCTGGACCCTGTTCTACTGGGGCTGGTGGCTGGCCTGGTCGCCCTTCGTCGGCCTGTTCATCGCGCGCATCTCGCGCGGGCGCACGGTGCGCGAGTTCGTCACCGGGGTGATGCTGGTGCCGACCGCCTTCACCTTGCTGTGGATGACCGTGTTCGGCGACACCGCCATCCACATGATCCTGATCGAGCGGGTCGACGGCCTGGCCGAGGCGGTGAACGCCAACTCCTCACTGGCGCTGTTCGCCTTCCTCGAACACTTCCCCTTTGCCTCGGCCCTGTCGCTGATGGCCATCGTCATGGTGGTGGTGTTCTTCGTCACCTCGGCCGACTCCGGTGCCATGGTGGTGGACATGCTCGCCTCCGGCGGGGCGGACCGCACGCCCGCGTGGCAACGCATCTTCTGGTCCAGCTCGATGGGCCTGGTGGCCATCGCCCTGCTGCTGGCCGACGGCCTCAAGGCCCTGCAAACCGCCACCATCGTCAGCGCCCTGCCCTTCACCCTGGCGCTGATGTGCGCCATCTGGGGACTGTTCAAGGCACTGCGGCTGGACGCCACCAAGCGCGGCATCCGCTACCAGGCGCTGAACACCTCACGCCCGCCGCCACGCCACGCAGGTGGCTGGCAACGCCGATTGCGCAACCTGATGATGTTCCCTCGGCGCGCCCATGTGGTGCGTTTCCTGGCCGAGGTCGCCAGGCCGGCGCTGGAATCGGTGGCGGAGGAACTGCGCAAGCAGGGTTGCCCGGTGCAGGTGGATGATGGCGCCGACGGCCGCGTGCGCCTGTTACTCGGCACACCGGAAGCGGCGGAGTTCATCTACCAGATCCGCCCCCGCGCTTACGTCATGCCCGGCTTCGCCCTGGTTGGCAGCCAGGAGGACAGCCGCGAGGAGCGCAAATACTTCCGCGCCGAGGTGCATCTCAAGGAGGGTGGCCAGGACTACGATGTGATGGGCTGGAGCCGCGACGACCTGATCGGCGACATCCTCGACCAGTACGAGAAGCACATGCACTACCTGCACCTGGTGCGCTGAGACGAAAAAGCCCGGCATTGCCGGGCTTTTTCTTTCCTCGGAACACACGCCCTTATTGGAAGCGGCTGACCTCGCGCTGCAGCTCCTCGGCCAGGCGATCCATCTCACGGGCGGTTTCGGCCAGGTTGGCCACCACTTCGCGCTGCTCGCTGTTGGCCAGGGCAATGCTCTGCAGGTTGCTGCTGAGCAGGGTGGCAGTGCTGCTCTGCTCCTGAGTCGCCGTGGTGATGGCGGCAAACTGCTCACCGGCCTCATTGGTCTGCTCGGCGATCTGCGCCAGCGCAGCCGCCACCTTGGCGTTGCGCGCCAGGCCTTCCTGCATCAGCTCCTGACCCTGCTCCATGGTGCGAATGGCGCTGGCGGTTTCTTCCTGGATGCTGCCGATCATGGTCGAGATCTCGGTGGTCGCCTCGCGGGTACGCGCTGCCAGGTTGCGCACCTCATCCGCCACCACGGCGAAACCACGGCCCTGCTCGCCTGCGCGGGCCGCCTCGATGGCCGCGTTGAGCGCCAGCAGGTTGGTCTGGTCGGCGATGGCGGTGATCACACCGACGATGCCGCCGATTTCCTGGGAACGCTGGCCGAGGGTGTTGACCACGGTAGCGGTGCCGTCGAGGGAGACAGATATCTGCTGCAACGCCGCCGACGCCTCGTCCATCGACGCGCGGCCGATGCGAGTCTGCTGGGCGTTGTCGTTGGCCAGTCGCTCGGTATTGCGCATGTTGTCGGCGATGTTCTGCGCGGTGGCGCTGAACTCTTCCACCGCCCCGGCCATGCTGCTGATCTCGCCAGACTGCTGCTCCATACCTTCGTAGGCACCACTGGACAGCCCACTGAGGATCTGCGAGCGACTACCGACCTGCTGCGCCGCGCTGCGGATGTGCGCAACCATGGTCGCCAGCGCCTCGCCCATCTGGTTGAAGCCACGCGCCAGCTCGCCAATCTCGTCATTGCTGGTCACCTGCGAACGGGCGCGCAGATTGCCCGCACCGAGGGCCTGAGCCTGGTCCACCAGCTCATCCAGCGGGCGCAGGCGACGGCGCAGCAGTACGATCACCGCAGCCACCGCCAGCACCATGGCTGTCAGGCTACCGAGCGCCAGCTGGCCGCCGACACTCCAGGTCACCTCGCGAATCTCTTCCTTGGGCATGTTCGCCAGCACCTGCCAGGGGCCGTCGGCAAACGGCGCGGCAACGCTGAAGAAGTCCTGCTGGCCGTCGCTCCAGAAGTGTCCCTCGCCTGGCTGGTTCAGCAGCCCCTGCAGACGATCACCCACGGCATCGGGGCGTTGCACGCCCGCCGGCGGCACCAGCCACTTGCCTTGTTCGTCGAGCAACGCCAGCGAACCGCTGCGGCCGATACGGAAGCGGCCGAGGTCGGCGAACTGGGCGTTCTGCGCATCGGTGTAATCGAAGCCGACGAACAGCACGGCATTCACCTGACCGCTGCTGTCACGCACCGGCGTGTACTGGGTCATGTAGAAGCGCTCGAACAGCAGTGCCCGGCCGACGTAACTCTGGCCGGCCAGCAGGCGCTGATAGGCCGGGTGGGCGTGATCGAGCACGGTACCAATGGCGCGGTTGCCGTCCTGCTTGGTCAGCGAGGTGGTGATGCGCACGAAGTCGGCGCCGTCGCGGACGAACACCGTGGCCACACCGGCGGTGAGGTGGCGGAACTCATCGACCAGGGTGAAATCGTTGTTCAGCGCCTGGCCGTTGAGGTACAGCGCTGGCGGGTTGAGGCCGGCAACCGGCACGCGCTCGTCGCTATGAACGGACAAGCCGCTAGCGAAGCGCTGCTCGAACAAGCCGGCGAGGCGGCTGGTGCTCTCGCGCAGGGTGCCGTGGAAGGTGGTGAGCTGGTCGGCGAGCAGACGGGCCTCGCTGGCCAGGTGCTCTTCGCGGGTGGTCAGGCTGGCCTGATCCAGGGAACGCAGGGCGAACAGGGTACTGCCGCTGATAAGCAGGATCAGGAGTATCGCCAGGGCAACGGCAAGCTGCCAGGCGATACGGGACCTGGGCTGGGACATGATCAGTCTCTCCGGACATATTTTGGGATGCACGCAAGGGAGCGGGATCGCCGTCAGCCCTCGAAGGGCGGAGAGAATACCTGATCAAACAGCTAGGAAATTACATAAAGACGGCAAAATGCCATCAGATCTGATCAACGGTTGAGCAAAATAGAACTTTTCAGTCAGATCCCGGCCGAGACGCCATCACGCCTCGGCCGCATCGTTCAGCTGACCAGGTCGAAGCTCACGCCTGCCTGGCGCTGGCGGCAGGCCTCACCGAAGGCCTCGAAGATCTTCACTGACACCGGGTTCTGCGCAGCCCGCCATTCCGGGTGCCACTGCACAGCGAACAGGAAGGGCGACAGGCTCGGCGCATGGTAGGCCTCGACCAGGCCGTCCTCGGCATAGGCCAGCGGCTCCAGCCCCTTGGCCAGGGTCTTCACGCCCTGACCGTGCAGGGAGTTGACGCCAACCTCTTCACTGCCCAGCACCTTGGCCAGCCAGCTACCCGGATGGATGCGCACCTTGTGTGCCTCGGCGTACTGCACGTCTACCGGGTCATCGGTGTTCTCACGGTGGTCGTTGAAGCCGGGCTCGGCGTAGAGCTTCTGGTAGATGTCGCCACCCAGCGCCACGTTGATCTCCTGCATGCCGCGACAGATGGCGAAGATCGGCAGGCCGCGAGCGATAGCCGCCTTGATCAGCGGCAGGTCGAACAGGTCGCGGTCGCGGTCCTGAGCCTTCTCAGGCGTGAGGTTTTCCTGGCCGTACAAGGCCGGATCGATGTTCGAGCCGGCACCGGTCAGGTACACGCCGTCCGCCATGTCGAGGTACTGCTCGAGGTCATCGGTACCGCAGCAGGTAGGCACCAATACGGGTACGCAGCCGGCGATCTCCACCAGCGGCACGATGTATTTATGGGTCATCACCTGATAGTCGTGGCCCTTGCGCTCCTGGGCGCCCATGGACATCAGCACGACGGGTTTGCGTTTGGCAGAAGAGGACTTGGCACTGTTGTTATTGGACATACGTCACCTTGGGGCAGATCGGGTCTGCCGTTGCTGTGCAGGGTGGTCGGGAGATCGACGCACTACCTGTTTGGCACGGTTCCGTCTGTCGGCGGCGTAGCAGGGCCTCGCCTGGAGGCATGGGAGTGGGAGGTAACGGACCTCCCGCGACGGCCGCATAACAGTCGAACCGCCGGCACAGTCTCCTCAGGCGCGTAAAATATGTCAAACATTTCAACGCAGCCCCATCAAGAAACAGACAAGGCCACCGGCCTACAGACGGCAATAACAGGACGCCAACCCTTGCCAGGCCACGCTCTGCCACAGGAACAAGGTCCATTATTTTTTACGCTTGTTGTATCCCTCAGCGGGCGATCCGCTCCACCGCCGGCATACGCATCTGCTCGACCTCGGCCAGAAGATAATCGCGCAACCGGCACAGTCGCTCCTCGCCACGCCGGCCCTTTGGCCAGACCAGGTGATAACTGTCGCCACTGGCCACGGCACTGGGCCAGGGCAAGCCCAGGCGACCCTGGGCAACATCCTCGGCGACCATCACCAGATCACCGATCGACACGCCATAGCCCCGCGCGGCCGCGACGATGCCCAGTTCCAGGGTGTCGAACACCTGGCCGCCGCGCAGCAGCACCTGTTCGTCCAGGCTCATGGCTTGCAGCCAGCGCCGCCAGTCGCGACGGTCCGGAGTCGGGTGCAACAGTTCGGCCGCCTGCAACCGGGCCAGGTCCCAAGGGCCGTCGACCGTCGCCTCCGGCGCGCAGACCGGGATCAGCCACTCGGCGAACAGTTCGACGCTCTCCCACTCGGCGGGGAAGACGCCGCCACTGCTGAGCAGCACCGCACAGTCGAAGGGTTCCTGGTGGAAATCAACCTTGTCCACATCCATCCAGGCGCTGGTCAGTTGTACCTCGATGTCGGCATTGAGCAGGCGGAAGCGCGACAGGCGTGCCAGCAGCCAACGCATGGTCAGGGTCGACGGCGCCTTCAGGCGCAGGGTGGCGTCGTCGGTGCTGAGCACATTGCAGGCACGCTCCAGAGCATCGAAGCCTTCGGTCACGCCGGGCAGCAGCAGGTGCGCGTTCTCGCTCAGGCGCAGGTGGCGGCCGGACCGCTCGAACAGGCGGCAGCCGAAGTGCTCCTCCAGGGTGCGGATATGCCGGCTCACTGCGCTCTGGGTAATGGCCAGCTCCTCGGCGGCACGAGTAAAGGAGGCATGCCGGGCGGCGGCCTCGAAAGCGCGCAGGGCGTAGAGCGGCGGCAAACGGCGGGCCATGCGAATCACCTATGAGTATTAGTCATGAATGCCATCGCTATTTTCCTTTTGTGCGATGCCTCATGAGTCTTGAGAATTGCGCAATTCTCGGCCTCTTCTGGCCACCCGGACAAGTCTTCACTGAGCTTTACTCATCATGCCGCAAGCCATTCGCCACGAGCTGGTCGCCCTCTATCGCCTCGCTGGTCCGCTGATCGCCGCTCAACTGGCCCATGTGCTCATGGTGTTCACCGACACCATCATGATGGGCATGCTCGGCCCCGAGCAGCTGGCCGGGGGCGCCCTCGGCGCCACCTGCTACTACATGCTGTCGCTGTTCTGCGTCGGCATGGTGGCGGCGGTGGGTAGCCTGGTCGCCATCCGCCACGGCGCAGGCGACTCTCAAGGTGCCACACGGCTGCTGCAGAACGGCTTGTGGCTGGCCCTGCTATTGGGCATCGGCGGCGCCCTCTGCCTGCGCTCCCTGGGCCCGTTGCTACCGCATCTGGGCCAGCAGCCCGATGCTGCCGCGCGGGCGATGGAGTTCCTCGGATCGCTGGCGCTGGCATTGCCCGGCTACCTGGTCTTCATGGCTCTGCGCGGCTTCACCAGCGCCATCGGCCATCCCGGCCCGGTGATGACCATCGGTATCGTCGGCGCGATCGCCAACTTCGTCATCAACTATGCGTTGATCAAGGGCTGGTTCGGCCTACCCAGCCTGGGCCTGGGCGGCATTGGCATGACCACCGCCCTGGTCAGCAGCGGTATGGCCCTGGCCCTCGCGCTGCACATCCTGTATGCGCCGGCCTACCGTGACTATGCGCTGCTGCGGGGGCTGCTGCGCCCGCAGCGGACCGAGATGGGTGCACTACTGCGCCTGGGTCTGCCGATCGGCGGCACCTACGCTGCCGAACAGGGCATGTTCACCTTCGCAGCCCTGTGCATGGGCGCGCTCGGTAGCGTGCAGCTGGCCGCACACCAGATCGCCATCCAGGCAGTGACGCTGGCGTTCATCCTGCCTCAGGGTCTGTCGTATGCCGTGACCTTCCGTGTCGGCCAGCACTACGGTGCCGGTCGGCCTGCCGATGTGCGTCGCGCCGGGCACCTGGGCATCGCCAGCGGCGCCTGCTGCATGCTGCTCTTCGCGCTGCTGTTCTGGCTGGCGCCGGAGCCCGTGGTAGGGCTGTTCGTCGACCGCTCCGACCCGGCCTTCGCCGAGGTGGTCACGCTCGCCGTGAGCCTGCTGGCGGTCGCCGCCGTGTTCGAGCTGTTCGACGGCACCCAGAGCATCGCCATGGGCACCATCCGTGGCCTGGGTGACGGCAAGACCACCCTGCTGGTCGGCCTCGGCTGTTACTGGCTGATAGGTATTCCGCTGGCCTGGACCCTAGCCTTTCCGTTCGGCTGGGGCGCCCATGGCGTGTGGTGGGGGCTGGCAGGCGGGCTGGCCTGCGCGGCTCTTGGCCTGACCCTTGGTTTCGAGTGGAAGACCACATGCATGCTGCGGCCGCGGGCGACTCCGACCGGCGAGGTATGCCTACCCTGACTCAGGAAGGCATGCCGGACAGAAGCGGCTGGCGCATGCCGAAGACCAGGAAACGGGCCAGGTCGGCCAGAGGCAGCGGCTTGCTGATCAGGTAGCCCTGCACCTGATCGCAGCCGAACTGACGCAGTAGAGCCAGTTGCTCGGCGTTCTCCACACCTTCGGCGACCACTTCCAGGTGCAGGTTGTGCGCCAGGTTGATCATCGCCCGCACCAGTTGGCGGTTCTCGGCACGCTCACCCATGCCGGCGACGAAACTCTTGTCGATCTTCAGCAAGGCGATTGGAAGGTTGTTGAGGTGCACGAAGGACGAGAAGCCGGTACCGAAGTCATCCAGCGAGAAGCGCACGCCAAGCCGGCCGAGGGCCTGCATGGTCTGGCGCACCTGCTCGCTGCGGCGCATCACGGCGGTCTCGGTCAGCTCGAACTCCAGCCATTGCGCATCCACACCGCGTTCCTCGATCAGGCGGCCGAGGGTGGTCAGCAGTTGGCTGTCCTGGAACTGGCGGAACGACAGGTTGACTGCCATGTGCAGCGCCGGCAGACCACGCCCACGTAGCCACTGCATATCGCGCAGCGCGCGGGCGATGACCCAGTAGCCAAGCGGCACGATCAGCCCGCTCTCCTCGGCCAGCGGCACGAATTCGTCCGGTCCGAGCAGACCACGCTCGGCGTGGCGCCAGCGCACCAGCGCCTCCAGGCCGACGATGCGCCCGCTCTGCAGGCACAGGCGCGGCTGGTAATGCAGCTCCAGCTCATCACGGCGCAGGGCTCGACGCAGCTCCGCCTCCAGGTCGGCCATGCTGCGCGCGCCACGATGGATGCGCTCGTCGTATAGGTGATAGGTGCAGCCCTGGGCAGCCTTGGCCTGCTGCATGGCAATGTGCGCATGCCACAGCAACGGATCGGCACCCTCACCGGCGCGGGAGTGGGCCAGGCCCAGGCTGCAGCCAAGCAACAGACTCTCGCCGTCCAGCCAGTAAGGCTCGGACAGGGCCTCTGTGATGCGCTCGGCCAGGCGCTCGGCACGCAGCGGATCGCGACGGGTATCGACCAGCAGGGCGAACTCATCGCTGCCCAGGCGCGCCAGGTCGTCACCGGCCTCCAGCTGGGCCTTGAGTCGCGTCACTACCTGTAGGATCAGACGGTCGCCAGCCTGGTAGCCGAGGGCATCATTGACGTGCTTGAAGTTATCCAGGTCGAGATGACCGAGGGCCAGGCCACGCCCCTGGTACTCCGCCAGACGCGCGGCCAGCAGGGTCTGAAAGCCCTGGCGGTTGGCGATGCCCGTGAGCGGGTCCTGCTCGGCCAGACGCTGCAGGGTGTTCTGCAGGCGGGCACGCTCGCCGGCATAGCGCAGGCAACGGCGCAGCAGGTCGACGCTGAGGTGGTCGCGCACCAGCCAGTCGTAGACATCGGCCGGCGCCTCCGCAGGCTCGTCTTCGAGCAGCAGCACCGTCGGCAACGAGCAGCGGCCTGGGGCCGGCTGGCAGGCGGGGGTGGTCAGCAGCAGGCCGCAACCACCATCGTCGAACAGGCTGCTGGCAGCTTCCCAGGAGGGCGCGGTGATCAGCGGAAATGCGCCACCCATGGCCTCGAGCCGCGCACGCAACAAAGCCGCCCACTCCGGCCTTTCGGCCAGCAGGACCAAGCGCATGGTTTCGACGTGCGCGGACAAATGACTTCCCCAAGGTCAAGAAACAGACATACCCCGTCTGTGTGCGCCGTTTTCGGCGTCTCTTTCTGCCTGTCCCTGTGCAGATTTCTGCGCATCCTCCCGGAAAGACATAGCAGCGACAACAGGGGGTAGGTGGAACTATCGTACATCATCTTTAAAAATAGTGACTTATCACACAATCCTGAGGCTTTTTGTAGGGAACTCACCCCGTCGGACAACAGTCTGCATCCCATCCCGCCCCTGGCTGGCGACTGCTAGAATGCCGCCTCTTTTTTGCAGACCGAATCGCCCTCCATGTCCCGACTCAATCCTCGGCAGCAGGAAGCCGTGAACTATGTCGGCGGCCCGCTGCTGGTGCTCGCCGGCGCCGGCTCCGGCAAGACCAGCGTGATCACTCGCAAGATCGCCCACCTGGTGCAGAACTGCGGCATCCAAGCCCGCCACATCGTCGCCATGACCTTCACCAACAAGGCCGCACGCGAGATGAAGGAGCGTGTCGGCACGCTGCTCAAGGGCGCCGAGGCGCGCGGCCTGACCGTGTCGACCTTCCACAACCTGGGCATGAACATCATCCGCAAGGAATACGCCGCGCTGGGCTACAAGCCGGGCTTCTCGATCTTCGACGACGGCGACATCAAGGCACTGCTGACCGACATCATGCAGAAGGAATACGCCGGCGATGACGGCGCCGACGAGGTCAAGAACTACATCGACAGCTGGAAGAACGACCTGATCCTGCCCGACGAGGCGCTGGCCAATGCCCGCAATCCCAAGGAACAGACCGCTGCGGTCGTCTACCTGCACTACCAGCGCACGCTCAAGGCGTACAACGCGGTGGACTTCAACGACCTGATCCTGCTGCCGGTGAAGCTGTTCCAGGAGCACAAGGACATCCTGGAAAAGTGGCAGAACCGCATCCGCTACCTGCTGGTGGACGAATATCAGGACACCAACTCCAGCCAGTACCTGCTGGTGAAGCAGCTGGTGGGCCTGCGCAACCAGATCACCGTGGTCGGCGACGACGACCAGTCGATCTATGCCTGGCGAGGTGCGCGGCCGGAGAATCTCAACCTGCTCAAGGAAGACTACCCGTCGCTGAAGGTGGTGATGCTGGAGCAGAACTACCGCTCCACCAGCCGCATCCTCAAATGCGCCAACATCCTCATCGCCAACAACCCGCACGCCTTCGAGAAGCAGCTGTGGTCGGAGATGGGCATGGGCGATCAGATTCGCGTGATCCGCACGCGCAACGAGGATGCCGAGTGCGAGCGTGTGGCCCTGGAAATCCTCACCGAGCACCTGCGCACCGAGCGCCCGTACAGCGACTTCGCGATCCTCTACCGCGGCAACTACCAGGCCAAGCTGATGGAGCTGAAGCTGCAGCACCACCAGATTCCCTATCGCCTGTCAGGCGGCACCAGCTTCTTCGCCCGCCAGGAGGTGAAGGACCTGATGAGCTACTTCCGCCTGCTGGTCAATCCGGACGACGACAACGCCTACCTGCGGGTGATCAACGTGCCGCGCCGCGAGATCGGCTCCACCACCCTGGAGAAACTCGGCAACTACGCCAGCGAGCGCGGCGTGTCGATGTACGCCGCCAGCGACGAACTGGGCCTCGGCGAGCAGCTCGACAGCCGCTATACCGAGCGCCTCAGCCGCTTCAAGCGCTACATGGACAAGATTCGCGAACTCTGCGCAGGTAACGACCCGATCGGCGCCATTCGCAGCATGATCATGGATATCGACTATGAGAACTGGTTGCGCCAGAACGCCTCCAGCGACAAGGTCGCCGAGGCGCGCATGGGCAATGTCTGGTTCCTCGTCGAGGCGCTGAAGAACACCCTCGACAAGGACGAGGACGGCGACATGACCATCGAGGACGCCATCGGCAAGCTGGTGCTGCGCGACATGCTGGAGCGCCAGCAGGAGGAGGAAGACGGCGCCGAGGGCGTGCAGATGATGACCATGCACGCCTCCAAGGGCCTGGAGTTCCCCTCGGTGTACATCATCGGCTTCGAGGAGGAGATTCTCCCGCACCGCTCCAGCATCGAGGCCGACACCATCGAGGAAGAACGCCGCCTGGCCTACGTCGGCATCACGCGCGCCAAACGCAACCTGGCGCTGACCTATGCCTCCAAGCGCAAGCAGTACGGCGAGATCATCGACTGCTCGCCCAGTCGTTTTCTCGACGAACTGCCCCAGGAAGACCTGGTGTGGGAAGGCCAGGAAGATGCGCCGCCCGAGGAAAAGAGTGCCCGCGGCAACGATGCACTGGCCAATATGCGGGCGATATTGAAGCGCTAACCCGGTAACTTGGCCAAGCCGAGCTGCCGGCCGGAGTCGCTATACCTTCGCGGTAGCCTTGAGGCCGGCTAGCAACAGCTTCTGGTAGAGCTGCTCGCGCAGTCCGCTCGGCTGCTCCAGGCCCATGCGCTGCAGGTGCTCGGCATAGTCGGCGGCGTCCGGCAGATCGAATAGGGCGGCCGCGCCCAGCTCGAAAATCTCGCTGAGCCGGAGCTTGCTCTTGAGCCACTGCAGCGCCCGCAGCAGGTCCTGCTCCTCGGTGGTGAAGTCACTGCCCAGCGGGTATTCGAGGAACAACTGCGGGTACTCAGCCTGCAGCGCCAATAGGCGAGCCGGGGTGTTCTGTCGGTACGCGGGGCCCAGCTGGAAGTCCTCGGCCAGCTTGCCGGCCTTCTGCGCCGCGGCGATCAGTTCATCCTGAAAGCGCGAGTCAGCGATCTGCAGCAGCGCCACGATCACCTCACCATCGCTCTTGCCGCGCAGGTCGGCGATGCCGTACTCGGTCACCACGATGTCGCGCAGGTGGCGCGGGATAGTGGCATGCCGATAGTCCCAGCGGATGTTCGAGCTGACATCGCCATCCGCCTCGCGCCAGCTGCGCAGCATCAGGATCGAGCGTGCACCGTCCAGCTCATGGGCCTGAGCGACAAAGTCGTACTGCCCGCCAACCCCGCTGAGTACGCGACCGTCTTCCAGCTGATCCGCCGCACTGGCGCCCAGCAGCGTGACCACGAAGCAGCTGTTGATGAAGCGCGCGTCACGCCGCTGCAGGCGCTTGAGCGATTCGTCGCCATACAGGCGGTTGATGCGGCTGATGGCGGTCATGCCGATGCGTCTGCGTCGCCCCTCGTCCAGTTCGCACAAGCGCTGGTAGAACGCCTTCGGACCTAGGAAGAAGCCGCCGTGCACCAGCACACCACCAACCACCTCGCCCAGATGGGGCACCAGCGCGGCAAAGGTGGTCGGGTCGCCCAGGTCACGGGAAAGCCGGCGGCCATCGGGCAGCAACAGTTGCTCGCCCTCCACCTTCAGCTCTGCATCGAGCAAGCCATGGCGTTGCAGCCAAGCCAGGGTGGTGCCGTCTAACAGGAGGGGAATACCAGCCTGACGCAACGGCTCGGCTCCGACCAGGCGCCCTTCCGCGTCCAGCCCGCCCTGCTCGGCCAGGCGTTGCAGGTGCTCATCGGGATACACCATGCGCCGGATCACTCCGGCCTCCAGCAAGGCCAGCAGGCCGTGCATGAACATCTCGCTGCAGCCGTAGAGCCCTTGGGCAAACGACTCCAGCCCGCCCTCGCGCTCGATCAGCTCGGCATGACAGCGCAAGGTGCCCATGGCCTCCAGCAGGTTGCGATAGCGTGTGTTATCCGCCTGCCGCGCCAGCAGCGCCGCGGCCACCGCATCGGCCATCGCACCGATACCGAGCTGCAGGCTGCCACCGTCGCGCACCAGGCTGCTGACATGCAGGCCGATAGCATGGTCCTGGGGATTCACCGGCAGGTTTGGCGTGGAAAACAGGGCACTGCACTCTACCGGCTCCAGCAGCAGATCGAACGCCTGCACCTCCAACTCGGCGTCGCCGCCCATGTACGGCAGGTCGACATGTGGCTGGGCGATGCACAGGATCGGCTCGCCAGCTCGGCGGCGTTCATGCAGGCCAGGCAGCAGATCGAGGGTGATATCAGGGTTGCAGCTCAGACTGAGATAGCCGTGGCGCTGCTCATCCAGCGCGACCAGCTGGGCGATCACGTTGACACCCTTGCGCTGCAGGTCGCGCGCCACGTGGCTGTAGTTGAGACTGATGTAGCTCTGCTGGGCCAGCGGATTGCCCAGCTGGCTGCCGGGTTGCAGGTAGAACTCTTCGATCCGCACGTTGCCCGGCAGGTCGCCGCAGCGCAGGTCAGTCAGGTAATCGAGCTCGACGTGGTCGCCATACACCCGCCGCAGGAAGGGGCCACTGAAGCGCTGCTCCAACTCGCTACGTGGCTGCGGCCTGGCCAGCGAGAGGGCGGTATAGATGGTCAACTCGCGCTGCGGCAGTACCTTGATCCGCTGGTAGAGCGCGTTGACGAATCGATTCGGCTTGCCCAGGCCGAGCGGCAAACCGAGGCGTATCGGCCCGTCGATCTGTGCCAACACTTCATCCACGGCCTGTTCCAGTGTGCAGCTCTGCACCCAACGTCCTCCACGATTAGCGTCGAAAGTTGGACCGCCCCGCTGCGGTTTTGCTCAGGCAAAAACGACAAAGCCGCCCGGAGGCGGCTTTGCGGTTATCAAGAGACGGCGGCGATCAGAGGCCGGACATCTTCTTGATGGCGCCCATCAGCTCGTCGTCCGAGCAGGTGGCGCAGGTACCTTTCGGCGGCATGGCATTGATGCCGGAGATGGCCTTGGCCAGCAGGCCGTCAAGGCCACCTTGCTCATCGGCACGCTTCTTCCAGTCAGCGGTGTCGCCGGCTTTCGGCGCGCCCAGTACGCCAGCATTGTGGCAGGCGCCGCAGTGTGCAGCGATCACGTCATCAGGCGACTTAGCGCCGCCACCAGCGGCAACGGCTACAGCGCCGACGCCCTTGCATTCTTCACCCTGGATGCAGACCTCGCCAACCGGCTTGATACGCTCGGCGATCTCATCGTTGGTCGCAGCCTGAGCGCTCACAGCCCACAGGGCCAACACGGCAGCTTGAGCCACCAGCATCTTCTTGATCAGGTTCACGGTACACCCTCATTGTGGCTAGTCACGCTCGCGGCCACGGTTTCGCGAGCGCGCGCAGTATAACGGTTAGACCGCCCGGCCGGAACAACCCAACTTGTCGCAGGGGCATTGCCCGCGCGACACGGCTCTTAGAAGTTGGCCGGTGTCGTTGCGCTGATCAGCCGTGCCGGCTTGTCGAACGGATTACGGAAGCGGTGCGGCTTGGTGCTATCGAAGTAATAGCTGTCACCCGGCTCGAGGACAAACACCTCGCTGCCTACGGTCAGCTCCAGGCGGCCATCCATCAGCATGCCCGCCTCTTCGCCGTCGTGATTGAGCATCTCCTCACCGGTGTCGGTACCCGGCGGGTACGTCTCGTCGAGGAAGGTAATGGTCCGGTTCGGATGCGCCTTGCCGATCAGTTTCATCGTCACGGCGCCACTGGAAAGGTCGGTCAGTTCGTCGGCCCGGTAGACCACCTGGGTCTGGTTGTCCTGCTCCAGGTCGAGGGAGAAAAACTCCACCAGCGACATGGGAATCCCGCCTAGCACCTTCTTCAACGAGCTGATCGAGGGGCTCACGCTGTTCTTCTCGATCATCGAAATGGTGCTGTTGGTGACGCCCGCACGTTTGGCGAGTTCACGCTGGGAAAGGCCTTTAAGTTTGCGAATAGATTGCAGTCGAACACCGACGTCCAATGCGGGGGTCCTCCTTGGGAGCAAGGCATTTGGGTGGCGGTATCATGCGGCCAGTGTTCAGTATTTACAACACGGCAAGTGCGATTGCTCCACAGGGCGGCGGCTAGCCCCCGGAATAGAGCCTTGGCACTCGTTTGAGGTTACAGAACAGCTGGTACGGGATGCTGCCGCAGCCGTAGGCCACGGCGCTGGCGGAGACGTTGCGCCCCCACAGTTCGACCCGGCTGCCGAGGCCGACGCCAGGCAGATCGGTGAGATCGACGGTGAGCATGTCCATGGACACACGGCCGATCAACCGGCTGGCCTGGCCGTCGACCATCACCGGCGTACCGGTTGCTGCGTGGCGCGGGTAGCCGTCGGCATAGCCCATGGCGACCACGCCGACGCGGGTCGGCCGCTCGGAGACGAAGCGCGCGCCATAGCCCACCGGCTCGCCGGCCGGCAGCTCGCGCACGCTGATGATCTTCGACTCCAGGGTCATCACCGGGCGCAGGCGTGCAGCCTGCTCCTGGCCCTGCTCGAAAGGCGTGGCGCCGTAGAGCATGATGCCCGGGCGTACCCAGTCACCCGGCTGCTGATCCTTGAAGAGGCCGGACAAGCCGAGGATGGCCGGCGAGTTACGCAGGCTGACTTCGGCCTGCAGATTGCCCCGCGCTTCCTGGAACAGCGCCAGCTGTTCGGCGCTGCGCGGGTTTTCCAGCTCGTCGGCGCGGGAGAAGTGGCTCATCAGTACGACCTTGTCGACCTTGCCACTGGCCAGCAGGCGCGCATGAGCGTCGCGGTACTCGGCCGGATGCAGACCAACCCGGTGCATGCCCGAGTCCACCTTCAGCCACACTCGCAAGGGCCTGCCGAGGCGCGCCCGTTCGATGGCTTCGATCTGCCACGTGGCATGCACCACGCACCACAGCTGGTGCTGATCGATCAGGCTCAGCTCACTCTCTTCGAAGAAGCCTTCGAGCAGCAGAATCGGCTTGCGAATACCGGCATAGCGCAGCTCCAACGCCTCCTCGATGCAGGCCACAGCGAAGCCATCGGCGTCGGCCTCCAGCGCATGAGCGCAACGTGTGGCACCGTGACCGTAGGCGTCTGCCTTGACCACCGCCAGCGCTTTCGCACCGCTGATCTCGCGGGCGAGGCGGTAGTTGTGGCGCAGGGCTTCGAGGTCGATCAGGGCACGGGCGGGACGCATTTCGGCTACTTCGTTTCAGTTAAAAAAAAAGCCCGGCGGGGGTGCCGGGCAAACAGGGTTTCTTAGCGCTGGGCGGCGACGACGACCATCTCCACCAGTACGCGCGGGTCGTACAACTTGCCCTCGACACAAGCGCGGGCAGGGGTGGCGCCTTCGGCGACCCAGGCATCCCATACCTGGTTGAGGCCGGCGTAGTCGGCGGCGATGTCCTTCAGGTAGATGGTCACCGAGAGGATCTTCGACTTGTCGCTGCCAGCCTCGGCCAGAGCGCTATCGATGTTGGCCAGGGTCTGGCGAGTCTGCTCACCGATGTCGCCGCTGTAGTCGTCGGCCAACTGGCCCGCCAGGTAGACGGTGCCGTTGTGAATGACGATATTGCTGTAGCGTTTCTCAATGTGCAGGCGCTGGATGGACATGCTTGTGGGTCTCCTTGGTATTGCCGTAGCGGGAAATGTCCAGGCCTTCGGCGCTGATCTGCGGACGCTTCTTGGCCATCAGGTCGGCGAGGAAACGACCGGAGCCGCAGGCCATGGTCCAGCCAAGGGTACCGTGTCCGGTGTTGAGGAACAGGTTGCGATATGATGTGGCGCCCACAATTGGGGTGCCGTCCGGGGTGGCCGGCCGCAGACCGGTCCAGAACTCGGCCTGGCGGACATCGCCGCCCTGTGGGTAGAGATCGTTGGTGATCATCTCCAGGGTGGCGCGGCGCTTGGGGTTGAGGCTCAGGTCGAAGCCGGCGATCTCGGCCATGCCGCCGACGCGGATACGGTTGTCGAAGCGGGTGATAGCGACCTTGTAGGTCTCGTCGAGGATGGTCGAGTTCGGCGCCATGTCGGGGTTGCTGATCGGCACGGTCAGCGAGTAGCCCTTGAGCGGGTAGACCGGTGCCTTGATGCCCAGCGGCTTGAGCAGTTGCGGGCTGTAGCTGCCAAGCGCCAGCACGTAGCGGTCGGCGGTTTCCAGCTTACCGTCGATCCACACGCCGTTGATGCGGTCGCCGGCGGCGTCCAGGCGCTGGATATTCTGGCCGAAGCGGAATTCGACGCCCAGGGCCTTGGCCATGTCCGCCAGCTTGGTAGTGAACATCTGGCAGTCGCCGGTTTGGTCGTTGGGCAGACGCAAGGCGCCGGCCAGCTTGTCGGTGACGCCAGCCAAGGCCGGTTCGACGCGGGCGATGCCGGCGCGGTCGAGCACCTCATAGGGCACGCCGGAGGCTTCCAGCACGGCAATGTCCTTGGCAGCGTTGTCGAGCTGGGCCTGGGTGCGGAACAGCTGGGTGGTGCCGAGTTGACGGCCTTCGTAGCCGATGCCGGTCTCGGCGCGCAGCTCGTCGAGGCAGTCGCGGCTGTACTCGGACAGACGCACCATGCGCTCCTTGTTCACCGCATAGCGGGCAGCCGTGCAGTTGCGCAGCATCTGCGCCATCCACAGGTATTGATCGATATCGCCGGTGGCTTTGATCGCCAGCGGTGCGTGCTGCTGCAGCAGCCATTTGATCGCCTTGAGCGGCACGCCCGGCGCGGCCCAGGGCGAGGCATAACCCGGCGACACCTGGCCGGCATTGGCGAAGCTGGTTTCCAGGGCCGGGCCATTCTGGCGGTCGACCACCACCACCTCGAAACCGGCACGGGCCAGATAGTAGGCGCTGGCGGTACCGATCACACCACTGCCGAGAACCAGAACGCGCATCGCTGTCTCCTCGCCGCGGAAAACTCCGCCACGGAAAAATGACTTGTAATGGGCGCAGTATAGGAATTCCCCTACAGGCCTTTTCACTATTTAAAAGGCAATATTCGAGGGGAAAACTCGGCTATATGAGATTTTTCAGAGAGAGAATCAACGTCAAAATGGGCTTCCATCAACATCAGGCAGGATAATCTCGCGTATCGCCTGATCGGGCACGTCGCGACGTGCCCGGCTCCCCATTACTTGCGTACCCACTTGCCGTTGACCTGGATGTACTGCCCTGAAGGAGTTTTCTCCAGTGCCTTCTGCCCGGCCATCGCCTCGACATCCCCCAACTGCAGGCCGTTTTCCTTGGCCAGGCGCTGATACTCGGCCCGCCGCGCTTGATTGATCTGTTCGGCGATCTCCACCGCCTGGCCGCCTGCACCAACCACACCCAGATAGCCATCTGGCTGTTCGCCAAGCTGGCCACTTGCCTTGGCCGAGCTCAGTGCCGACATCGCCTCGTTGAGGTTCATCGCCCAGGCCGGCAGGCTCAGGCAGAGCACCAGCAGGCCGTGTCCCAGTTTGCTACGCAGTTTCATGCTTGGCTCCTTGCGGTTCAGAACAGCCCGCTGGATTCATTGATGATCGAGTCCAGGGCCTTATCGACCTTGATGTAGATCTCGTGTTCGATCTTCACGTTGAGGTTGATGTTGATCGGTTCGTTAGGCACCGCCAGCTGCACCGTGGGTGTACAGGCGGCGCCCAGAATACCGAGCAGAACGATGCAGAGCAGGCCACGAAGGCGCATGGAAATCTCCCTGATCATGGGGCAGGTACGTTGCGCTGGCGCAGACGCTCCTGCACCCGCTGGCGAATGGTCTCACTGACCTTGTCAGTGAGCTGCAGGCTGGTAAGCAAGGCGGGCACATCCTCCTCCAGGTTGACGTTGAGATTGATCGGCCTGCCCTTCTCCAGGTCCGGGTTACGCCCCTGCAGCCGCAGCGCCAGGGTCAGCTTGCCGCGCTCATCATAGCCAACGCTGCTGTCGAGCAGGTCGTAGTGGAAATCATCCAGCGCATCCGCCACCAGCTGCATGCTCGGATTACTGCGCCCCAAGGCGCGGATCTTTTCCGAGCGGAACTGCAGGTAGCCCGGCGCAGTAGCGCCGAGAACACCGCGCTCGATGCGCACACCTCGGGCGTCGATCGACATGGGCAGCTCCCCGGTCAGTGAGCCGCGTCCGGCCAGCCCCTCTGCGGGATAGACCCGGAAGATCTCATCCAGTTGCAGGCCCTTGAGATTCAGCAAAAGGCGCTGACTCGGCTGGCCCAGGTCGATCTGGCCCGGCTCCAGCCACGCCTCGCCCTTGAACAGGCCGGTATGCGCCCGACTCCAGCTCAACTGTCCGGCAACTGGCTGGTCGAGCGTTGCAGCGTAACGGCCACGGAACTGCAGAGGGCCGACCGGCAGACCGGGGTTGGCCTGCTGCAGGCTCAGGTCGCTGGTTTCGAGGGTCAGCTGCTGGCCTCGCAGGCGCATGTCGAGCCGACCCGCCAGACCGCTCAGCTCGCTGCGGTCGTAGATCCCGTCCAGCCCCTTTAGCTGCAGGCCGAGGTCCACATTCAGCGCCTTGGACGGAGTGCTGCGCAGGCTGGCCGCACCCACCAGGCGACCATTGGCGAACTCCAGCAGCGGCGGCCAGGCAACCAGGGTCTTGCTCAACGGATTGCCGGCACGGAAGAAAATTTCCCCGAGATCGGCGGCCAGCGCCAGCTCGCCGCTCCGCTCATGGTTACCCTGCAAAACGACGCTCATCCCAGCATCGTTGCTCAAGGTGCCGCCTAGCGTCTGCCGATCGAGCGCCACCTTCACATCGCCCTTGAACTGCCAACCCAGCGGATGCACCTGAGCCTGCAGCAGGCTTCCCACGCCAAGCCGTAGCGGACCCTCCAGCAATAACGGGCGCTGCGGGTCGCCAACGTGGAGCACTAGCCCGGCCAGTTCGGCACGCAACGCCTTGGCAGTGAACACTTCCGCCACACCCAGGTTGCTCAGGGCGACACTGGAGGGTGCCTGCAGGGCCAGCCGCAAACGTTCGTCGGCGAGCTGCCCGTGGAGGCGCAAATCGACATCGATGTCCTTCATCTGCAGCGACTGCTGGCTGATCCGCGGGCTCTGCAGTCGCACCTGCAGATTGAAGGTGCCACTGCCATGCTGCAGCCTGCGCAAGTCCAGCGGGTCATCGGCGGCGGCGAGCACCAGTTGCCAGTCGGTAGCAAAGCGCAGCGCAGCCTCCGCATGCAGCAGACGCTCATCGGCGGGTAGCCACTGATTGAGCCAGAGGAACAACAAGCGCGTATCGGCCATCCGGGCCACCTGTAGGCTTCCACTCCAGCGCGGAGTGACCGTGTTCGCCTGCAACCGGCTGTCCAGGGTCAGCCAAGGCTTACCGTCGAAGCTGGCCTCACCAGTCAGCTGCCACTCGCCATCGTTCTGCCTGGCGCTGGCGTTGATCACCATCTGCCGCTCGCCCTGGCTGAGATCGGCATTCAGCGTTGCGAGCGGCCCTGTCCTGTCCAGCTGCAGGCCGCCCCGCAGCGCGCAGCGGCCGGCGGCGCAGGGCAGATCCATGAACAGTTCGGCAACGTCCACCCGCCGTGGTATCCAGTGCAGGCTGTCGAGCCAGGCCTGGGGATCGGTTGGCTGAGGGTCGATCTGAGTACCGGGCTGCCAGCTCACCTGCAGCATCCGCGCACGGAACTCATCGAACTGCCGCTGGCCGTCGTAGGTGCCTGGCCAGCTGAGGAACAGTTGCTGCGCCTGCAAAGCCAGGCGACTGCCATCGGCCCCCTCTCGCCGCATCTGCAGGGAGTCCAATGCCAGACCGGCTCGCGACAGGTCCAGGCCCTGCCAGCTCAGTTCGCTGATGCCCTGGGAAGCCAGCAGGCGCCCCCAGGCCAGCCAGCCGAGCGCGGCAGTCAGGATCAGCAGCAACAGCAGAATCCGCATCAGGCGGGGAAACGACATCCCTCGGTTCTCGTCCGGCGATTCGGGTTTCAGGGTGGCGGCACGCCGGAGCAAGATCAAGGTGTTTTCCACATGCAGTGATTTCCACTGGTCATCTGGCTATATTCGCCGAAGATTTCTTGCGAAAGCAGGCTCCCCTCCGAGGCATCCTCCATGAGAACCCAGCACCAGGTCCGCCGAGAACTGGACAAGATCGACCGCAACATCCTGCGCATCCTGCAGGAAGATGGGCGTATCTCCTTCACCGAACTGGGTGAACGCGTCGGCCTGTCGACGACCCCTTGCACCGAGCGCGTCCGTCGCCTGGAGCGCGAAGGCATCATCATGGGCTACCACGCCCGCCTCAATCCACAGCAGCTAAAGGCCAGCCTGCTGGTGTTCGTCGAGATCAGCCTGGACTACAAGTCCGGCGACACCTTCGATGACTTCCGCCGCGCCGTGCTCAAGCTGCCGCACGTGCTGGAGTGCCATCTGGTCAGCGGCGACTTCGACTACCTGGTGAAAGCGCGCATCAACGAGATGGCCAGCTACCGCAAGCTGCTCGGCGATATCCTGCTCAAGCTGCCGCATGTGCGCGAGTCGAAGAGCTATATCGTGATGGAAGAGGTGAAGGAGAGCCTGACGCTGCCCGTGCCGGAGTAAACACCGGTATGCCGCACGTTTTGAGCGGTAAGCAGGATGGTGACCTTGCAGTCCATCCTGCCAAACCGAGAGACGGCACCTGGCCGTAGGGTGGAAAACTGCGAAGCGTTTTCCACCGAGCGGTGGCCCCCTGACAAACCTTTGAGTCGTGCATGGTGGATGCCGCTTTTCACATCCGCCGAAATGGTGGCTCGATAAAGCGTCATCCACCCTGCTCGTTACCTGCTGCCGGGTCAGTCCCAGACGCCTCGCAGGGTCAGCATGTAGTTTCTCGGCGTGCCGTAGTAGTTGCCGTAGTCCGGGTGGTTCAGGGTGTCGTAGTACTTGCGGTCGAACAGGTTGTTGGCGTTGAACGCCACCGTCCAGTGCGAATCGACCCTGTACTCGAGCATCGCATCCCACACCGCATAGCCGCCCTGGGACATTTTCACCGGGGTTGGACCGACGTAGTTCACGCCACTGTATTCGATCTCGCCAGTGACGAAGTTGGCGCTCTGGACTGTCACGCCGCCGCCGACTTTCCAGTCCGACAGCTCTTCCGGCAGCACGTAGGTGCTCCAGAACTTGGCCTGATGCTTGGGCGTCACACTGCTGAAGATGCCGCTGTTGGTGCGATCTTCGTTGCGGTTGAAGGTGTACCCAGCCATGACCTGCCAGTTCGGCAGCAGCTCACCACTGACCTCCAGGTCGATACCCTTGCTGGTGACCTTGCCACGCGGCAAGAAGCAGCAGGCGCCACCGTAAACGAACGACTCCAAGGCGTAGCGAGGGTCACGGGTCGCCTGGTTCTCGCGTTCGGAGTAGAACAGCGCCGCCGAGACGTTCAGCGCACCATCGAACAGCTCTCCCTTGATACCCGTCTCGTAGGTTTTTCCTTCCATCGGCTCCAGCGAAGTGCTTGCCTCCGGCGGGCCAGACACCGAGCTTGCCTGCGGGTTGAATATCTCCGAGTAGCTGACGTAGGTGGACCATTCGTCATCCAGCTCGTAGATCAGGCCGCCGTATGGCACCAGCTTGGTCGGCTCACGATGGTCGATGATGTTCTCGGGCGCCCAGACGCCAGTTGCGATGTCTTTGACCTTGTAGGTCTGGTCGTACTTGTAGCGGGCAGCACGCGCCCCGACGATCAGCTTGAGCGGGTCAGCCAGTTGCAGGCGCAGGGTCGAGTACAGGCCGTACTGGCGCTGCTTGCTCGGGTAGTAGTCCCGCAGGAACTCCTTGTCGATGGTGCCCTCTGGCCACGGCTCGAAGGCCGAGCCAAAACCGCCGGTCATACCCCGTGCAGCGCGCCAGCGGGCGCGGATGTTCTGCACGTCGCCACCGATCAGCAGTTCGTGCTGGCGGCCCAGCAACTCGAATTTGCCGGAAAGGTTCATGTCCAGAACGGTCTGCTCGGCCCAGCCGCGTTGATAACTGCCCGCCCAGTAAGGGCCGGATTGCTCGGCTCTGTCGATGTTGCCGATGGCAAACGCGCCCTGGCTTTCCACGGTGTCGTGCACGTAGGTCAGCGAGGTGTTGAACTTCCAGTCCTCGGTGAAATAGTGGTCGAGCTTGAAGAACAGCTCGCTGGCCGCATGATCGGAATACGACCAATTAGTGGTAAACCAGTCGCTGCGGCTGTAGTGCGGGCTCTTGCCATCGGCATAGAACGGCAGACCGTCGCCGGTGCCGGACTCCTTGGTTTTCTCGTACCGCCCACCGAAGGTGATCATGGTGTCGGGCGACAGGTCCGCTTCGAGCACGCCGTAGATCATCGGGTTCTCGGTGCCACGGTTGTCCATGAAGTACTGGCGGTCGCTGTAGCTGGTGACCAGTCGGCCTCGCAGCGCGCCGTCGAAGGCCAGCGGCCCCGTGACGTCGACCATGGAACGGTAGTTGTCCCAGGAGCCGGCGGATGCTTCGAACTTGAGCTGGTAGCGGTCCATCGGGCGCTTGCGCACCAGGTTGATGATGCCGCCCGGGTCACCCACACCGCCGAACAGCCCGGCAGAACCGCGCAGCACTTCGACGTGGTCGTACTCGGCAAGGTTGTACAGGTGATTGGAGTAACCACCGTTGGAGTCCAGGCTGGCGGCACCGTCGACCTGGATGTTCTTGATCTCGAAGCCGCGTGACAGGTAGCGCGGGCTGCGGTAGTTGGCATTCTTCACGGTGATGCCAGGAGTGGCGCGCATGGCATCACCCAGACTGGTGATCTGCCGGTCCTGGATGGCCTGGGCGGTGACCACCGACACCGACTGCGGGGTTTCACGCAATGAGGTCGGGGTCTTCGAGCCGACACTGGTCAGGCCTGTCGTATAGGAGCCGCTGTTCTCGGTCGCCTCCCCCATGCCCTGGCCCTGAATGGTGGTCGTACCCAGCTCCAGCGCCGTGCCGGTAGCCGGGACCTTTTCAATCAGGATGACATCTCCTTCGAGATGAGCCCGCAGATCGCTGCCCTCCAGCAATCGCTGCAATGCCGCGCGAACCTCATGACTGCCCTGCAGGCCGGCCGAACGCTGGCCCGCCAACAGGTCGCTGGTCACCATCAGGCGCAGACCGGATTGTTCGGCGAAACGGGTCAGCACCTGGCCGAGAGGGCCGGGGGCGATGTCGAAAACCACACTGGCGTGCTGATGGCTGTCCGTCTGCGCATATGCGCCCGTGCTCAGTGCACTGGCTGCAATGGCCAGGCTCAGGGCTGTCTGTCTGATGATGTAACGCATGCGTCTCCCCCGCCAAATTAGCGAAATAAAAATCGATCTCGACAGGAAAGACGTCAGCGTCCGAAAACCTGACAGCAGCATGGAGAATATTTTTCGCGATTATTTCGTCCGGACGGGATCGCGCTCGATCACAGTCAGCCAGGGCAATTGGCGAACGCGCAGCGGCAGGGACTGCTGCAGTAGCTGCAACTGGGCTGCCACATCGCCGGTACCGACGATGCCCGTCACCGGCAGGCTGTTCAGTTCATCGCCCCGCAACCAGATCGCTCCCGTGTGGTAGCGGCGCAACTCATCGACCACCTCACCCAGCGGCCGCTCGTTGAACACCAGCCGGTCACGACGCCAGGCGATGGCCGCACTGACATCCATAGCCTGCGGGCGGGACAGCCATTGCGCGCCGTACTGCAGTCCCTGCCCCTCCTCGACCTCGGCAACCTGCGAAGCATCGCCATGGGTGACTCGCACCGTATGCTCGGTAACCACCAGCTTCACGGTATCGCCGCTACTGCGAACATCGAAGGCCGTGCCCAGGGCACGCATACGGCCATTGCCGGCTTCGATCTCGAAAGGACGCTGCGGATCGGCGGCCACCTGCACGAAGACTTCGCCCGCATAGAGACGCACCAGACGCTGCGTATCGGTGATTTCGATATCCACCCGGGTACGCGGCGCCAACTCCAGTTGGGAGCCATCCGCCAGCAGCAGGGAGCGGCGCTCGCCCACAGCCGTGCGCTCATCCGCCATCCAGCCGTGGCTTTGCGCCTGCCAGTACGCGCCGCCCGCCAGGCCGATGGCCAGCAGCAGGCCCAACAGAGGCATGCGTCTGGCTTTCGGGCGATCGACCGTACTACCCAGGCGCTCCCAGAGTCGCTCCGCGGCACGCGCCGCGCGCCGATGCTCCTCCGAGGCTTCGCACCAGCGCAGGTAGTCGTCCCAGTTGGCACTCTGGCCTTCACCCGCATGCAGATCGACCAGCCATTGCAGGGCCTGCTCGGTCAGCTCATCGGCTAGCGGCTCGTCGAGAGCCCGTTCGGAAAGGGCCGGTTTCACTCAGTCGTCCAGCAGACCAAGGCGGCAAACGCAGTGGCGCAGGGCGCGCATGATGTACTTGCTGACCATGCTGGGCGAAACGCCGAGACGTTCGGCAATCGCCGCATGGCCGAGGCCATCCAGGCGATTGAGCAGCAGGGCACGGCGGCAGCTCTCCGGAAGCTCACTCAGCGCCTCGTGCAGCAGTTGCACCTGCTGGCGCAGCTCCAGCAAGCGTGCCGGGCATGGGTTGGGATCGAGCAGTTCATCCTCGACATCCTCCAGCACCGCCGTGGTACCCCGCCGCGAACTGCTGCGACCGAGATCGATGATCAGGTTGCGCAGCATGCGGATCAGGAAGAAGCGCGGGTTCTCGATATCGGCCGTGCGCTGCTCACGGTCGAGGCCGACATAACGCACGAAGGCATCCTGGGTCAGGTCGGCCGCCATTTCCCGATCTCCGAGGCGGCGGTAGGCAATCTGCTGCAGCTCGCGATGATAGAGGCGAAACAGCCGATCGAGATCGTCAGCCAAGGCACGCTCCAGAGAGTGAATTCGGGGGAACTGAAACGGGTATCAGACTACAGCATATGAGAATCGTTCGCAATGAACCCAGGCCAGCATGGCAGGCAACCAGAATGAAAACGCCCACTCAGCGGTGGGCGTTTTCATTGCACATCGAGCGAATTACCAGAAGGTACCGCGCAGGGTCAGCATGTAGTTGCGCGGTTCACCGTAGTAGTTGCCGTACTCGGAGGTGCCGACGCTGCTGTAGTAGCGTCGGTCGAACAGGTTGTTGCCTTTCAGGGCGACGGTCCAGTGCTCGTCCACGTCGTACTCGATCATCGCGTCGTACACCGCGTAACCCGACTGGCTGAACTTGTAGGGCTGGGCGTCGATGACATTCCAGTTGCTGTCGAAGCGATAGGCTTCGCCCTCCACATAGGTCGCGCTCGTCGCGGTCACGCCAGCACCGACGCGCCAGTCGGACAACGTGCCCGGCAGCGTGTAGCTGCTCCAGAGCTTGAACAGGTGCTTGGGCGTGACGGTGCTGTAGAGCGTCTCCTGAGTGTCGTTGTGTACCTGGTTGTAGGTGTAGCCGGCCATGATGTCCCAGCCCGGCGCAATCTCGCCGGTGGCCTCCAGATCGATGCCCTTGCTGGTGATCTTGTCCTGAGCCAGGAAGCAGCACGAGCTGCTGTAGCTGAACGGTGGATTGGGATACGCCGGGTCGGTCGCCGCCTGGTGCTCGCGGGTGGTGTAGAACAGTGCGGCGCTGACGTTCAACGCGCCACTGAACAGCTCGCCCTTGATGCCGGTCTCGTAGGTCTTGCCAGTCATCGGCTCGATGGAGGTGGCGGCGTCTTCCGGGCCCTGGAGCTTCTGCGCCTGGGGTTTGAACACTTCGGAATAGCTGACGTAGGTCGACCAATCATCGTTCAGCGCATAGATCAGCCCGCCAAACGGCACCACGGTGGTCGGCTCGCGGTCGAACACGTCGTCCTGCTCCACCCAGGGCCCGGTGCCGTCGCTCTTGCGCATGCTGTAGGCCTGCTCGAACTTGTAGCGCTGGGCACGGGCACCCACCACCAGTTTCAGAGGGTCGGTCAGCTGCAGGCGCAGGGTCGAGTACAGGCCGTACTGCTCGCGGGTATTGGGGGAGTAGTCACGCCAGAACTCATGGCTGGACACGCCGCTTGGCAGCGGCGTGGCGCCGGGATTCCAGATATCGATCATGCCGCCCTTGTCGCGCATGCCCGGGGCCCCACGCCAGCGGCTGGTAACCTTCTGATAGTCCCCACCGACCAGCAACTCGTGCTGGCGGCCGAACGCATCGAAGTAGCCCGACAGGTTGACGTCAAATACCGACTGCTTGCTCCAGCTGGAGACATAGCTGCCCCACCAATACGGGCCGGTGTCGGTATTTTCGTCCACCGAACCGTAGGGGATCACGCCTTCGGTGGTGGAGCCGTTGTAGGAGTAGGTGTAGGACGTGTTGAGCTTCCAGTCCTGATTGAGCTCGTGGTCGAGCTTGGCGAACCACTCGCGGGTATAGCTATCGGACCAGGCCTGGTCGGTGGTGTACCAGGTGCTGCGCGGCAGATGCACGTCGCCACCGGTGCTGTAGCGCGGCAGGCCATCGCCGGTGCCGTTCTCCTTGACCTTGTCGTAGCTGCCGCCGAAGGTCAGCATGGTGCTGTCGGTCAGGTCCGCCTCAAGGATGCCGTAGAGAAACGGCTTCTCGGTGCTGCGGTTATCCATGAAGTACTGGCGGTCGGTATAGGCCGCCACCATGCGCCCACGCAGCTTGCCATCGAACGCGAGCGGACCGGTCAGGTCGACCTCGGTACGGTAGTTGTCCCAAGAGCCGGCGGATGTATTGAACTTCAGCTGGTAGCTATCCAGCGGGCGCTTGCGCACCAGGTTGAGAATGCCGCCCGGGTCGCCCGTACCGCCCAGCAGGCCGCTCGAACCGCGCAGCACCTCGACATGGTCGTACGACGCCATGTCGTACAGGCGGTCGCTGTAGAAGGTGCCCAGGCCGTTGCCGATATCCATCGGCGCTGCGCCATCGATCTGCACGTTGTCGATGCTGAAGCCACGCGAGAAGAACTCTTCGACGTGGTAGTTGTTGTTGCGCACGGTAATGCCCGGCGTGCGTTTCATCGCCTCGGGCAGGGTAGTGATGCGCCGGTCCTCGATCATCTGCTGGCTGATGACCGACACTGTCTGCGGGGTGTCCTTGAGGCTGACCGGGGTCTTCGAGCCGATGCTGACCAGGCCGGTGGTGTAGGAGCCCGAGTTCTCCGTGGCCTCGCCCATGCCCTGGCCCTGAATGGTGGTCATCCCCAGCTCGATCGCCGCGCCTTCCGAAACGGGTGCGGCGACCAGAAAGCCACCATCGGCTGTCTTCTGCACATGCAGCTGCGAGCCCTGTAGCAGTCGCTGCAGCGCCTGCTCCACGGTCAGCTCGCCATTGACCGCTGGCGCACTCAGGCCCTCGGCAACCTCGGTGGCGAACAGTATGCGGCTGCCGGTCTGCCCGGCCAGGGCGTTGATCGCCTGGTCCAGCGGCTGGGTGGGCAGATTCACGGCGTAGGTGCCGTCCTGCGCATGCAACGTGGCAGCCAGTGTCATGCCGGCTATCAACAGGGAAAGGCGGCTACGCCGCCCGGGCGCGTGTATCGATTTGGTTTGCATGGAACTCCCCCATGAACGATCAGAAGTTGGCGATCACAGGGACTGGCGGATGAGTCCGGGGGAATGTTGAGGTCACCTGAGAAAAATTCTCGTTATTTTTTCAGCGCAAGCCTCTAGCGGCCGCTGACTATCACATCACCGTCGGCGGTTCGCACCACGCGGACTGGCAGGATCACCGGCAGCAGGTCGATCAGCGACTCGATGGCAACGCTGTCGTACTCCCCGGAAACCCTCAGCGCACCTAGGCGCTGATCGGCCAGACGGAGCGGTGCCCGACGGTAGCGCTGAATATCGACGATCACCTCGCTCAGCGGCGTGCCGTCGAAACGCAGCTTGCCCTGCTGCCAGGCAGTGACCCGTGCGGGGTCGACACGATCGGGCGCACCAACCTCGTCCGCCCGCACCAGCACCCGCTGGCCGTCCACCAGGCGCTGCGGGACAGCGGAGGGCGCGGAAACTTCGACCTCGCCCTCGACCACCGTCACCGCCACACCTCGACTGTCACTGCGCACGTTGAACACCGTGCCGATGTCGAGCACCACAGCCTGCTGGCTACGCACGATGAAGGGCTTGCTCCCATGCGCCACGGTGAAAGTCGCCTCGCCTTCCACCAGTTCGATTTGCCGGCTACGCAGCCGGTGCTCGACGCGCAGGTGTGTGGCGCCGTTGAGCACCACCTGGCTGCCATCGGCCAGCTTCACGTCATCACGCTGGCCAGCGACGGTCCGCAGATACTCGCTGCGCCATGCCGGATCACCCACCCACAGCGCCACTCCGAGCACCAGAACGGAGAGCCCGCAACCCAGTGCCTGCTTACGCCTGCGTTGACGCGCTGTCTGCGCCTTGGCTTCCGCCAGCAACATCTCACGAGACGGCACACGATCACGCAGGGCACCCTCGAAGGCCGAAAGCGGGTCGGTACCGGTGTTGCGCTCAGCGTGATCCGGGCGATCCATGGCGTCAGTACTCTCGAGCCAGCGCCTGACGCGCGGGCTCCCACTCGTGGGCGATGGTGCGCATGGCGCGGGAGAAATGCTGGGTCACCATGTTGGCGGAAATGCCCAGCTCGTCGGCGATCTCGCGCTGAGGCATGCCATGGATACGGTGCAGGAGAAACACCTGGCGCGCACGCGCCGGCAGACCATCGATGATCGCTACCAGGGCATCGAGCTGCTGTTCGAAATCCAGGGCGGCGGCGCCATCGAGCTCGTGCACATGCCAGTCCGGCACCTCGCCCGACATCTCGAAATAGGCATTGCGTGTGTTGTCGGCTCGGCGCCGGTCGATAGCTCTATTGAAGGTGACGCGCCGCAGGAAGGCGAAGGGCAGGGTCACTGGCTGCTGCGGAGGCTTCTCCAGCAGCTGTACACAGACGTCGTGTACCACGTCATGCGCGAACTGGCTGCCCTGGAAACGCCGGCGGATGTACTCCACCAGGTCGTCATAATGCAGCGCCAGGGCGCCGATCAGCTCGACGCTGGGAGAGGACTTGGTCATCGGGGTTGATCGGCGGCTAATTGAAAATGAATCGCATTATATCCATAGCCGGATGAATTCTCGCTACACCAGCCGCTGCCGCGTACTCGCAATCAACTGGTGAACCTGGCGCTCGACGGACGGCTCGGTCGGTATTTCCGGCCCCCGTCCACGCGGACACGGCAGGCCAGGCGTGGTACCGAACAGGCGGCAGATCAGCGGGCGCTGGTCATACACCGTGCAGCCCTGCGGGCCGAGGTGCACGCAGTTGTACTCGGCCAACGCGGCGTCGTGTTCGGCATCGCTTTTCACCGGCAGGCGAGCCAACTCCTCGGACGAGGCGGTGACCGGACCGCAGCAATCATGGCAGTCCGGCACGCAGGAGAAGCCGGGAATCTGTCGGCGCAGATGGTCGATCTTGCGGTCGGTACAGCTCATTGATAAATGCCTGGGCAACGAGGCTGCGCATCTTAGCGTCAGCACCCGGTACAAGGCAGCGGCGCGACGACCGGAAGCTTTTTCCACCCCCCTCTTGGCGGATGGCAATGACCACGCTTATCCTGCGTCAAATTTTCCAAACACAAAAATCAGGATTTCGCACATGAACGCCCGGCTCAATACGCCCGTCCACAGTGACCAGCACGCCGCGTCCTACTACGCGGCCACGGCCAATCGCCAGCTGGCCTACCCTCCCCTGGGCGGCGAGCAGGTGGCGGACGTGTGCATCGTCGGTGGTGGCTTCTCCGGGCTGAATACCGCCATCGAACTGGCCCGCAAGGGTTTCTCGGTGGCGCTGCTGGAGGCCCACCAGATGGGTTGGGGCGCCAGCGGGCGTAATGGGGGCCAGCTGATTCGCGGCGTCGGCCATGGCGTCGAACAGTTCGAACCGGTGATCGGCAAGGAGGGCGTACACGCCATCAAGCTGATGGGCCTGGAGGCAGTGGAGATCGTGCGCCAGCGGGTCGACGAGTTCGCCATCGACTGCGACCTGACCTGGGGATACTGCGACCTGGCCAACAAACCGGCGCACCTGGAAGGCTTCGCCGAGGACAAGGCCGAGCTGGAGAGCCTCGGCTACCGCCACGAACTGCGCCTGCTGCAGCCGGAGCAGATGCGCGAGGTGGTCGGTTCCGACCGCTACGTGGGCGGCATGATCGACATGGGCTCTGGTCACCTGCACCCGCTGAACCTGGCGCTGGGCGAAGCCGCCGCCGCCGCTTCACTCGGTGTGAAGCTGTTCGAACACTCACCGGTAATTCGCATTGATCACGGCGCCGAAGTGAAGGTACACACCGCCCAGGGCAGTGTGCGCGCCAAGACCCTGGTGCTGACCTGCAACGCCTATTTGAACGGCCTCGACCCTACCCTCGGCGGCAAGGTGCTCCCCGCCGGCAGCTATGTTATTGCCACCGAGCCGCTGGGCGCAGAGCGCGCTCAAGCGCTGATTCCCCAGAACATGGCCCTGTGCGACCAGCGCGTGGCGCTGGACTACTACCGCCTCTCGGCCGACAACCGCCTGCTGTTCGGCGGCGCCTGCCACTACTCCGGTCGCGACCCTGCAGATATCGCTGCCTATATGCAGCCGAAGATGCTGGAGGTCTTCCCTGACTTGAAGGGCGTGAAGATCGACTATCAATGGGGCGGCATGATCGGCATCGGAGCCAACCGCCTGCCGCAGATCGGCCGACTCAGAGACCACAGCAACGTCTATTACGCTCAGGCCTATGCCGGTCACGGGGTCAACGCCACCCACCTGGCGGGCAAGCTGCTGGCCGAAGCCATCTCCGGTCAGCAAGGCAGCGGCTTCGAACTGTTCGACAAGGTGCCCCACATGACCTTCCCCGGCGGCAAGCATCTACGTTCGCCGCTACTGGCACTGGGCATGGCCTGGTATCGGCTGAAGGAAGCCGTCGGCCTGGTCTGAGCCCGCGAGCAAGACGGGCTCGCTCACTTCGAGCGTCTAGCGGAACAGACGCCAGAGGGGTTGGGTGGCTTCGCTGCGCGCCTGCTCGGCAGTCAGGCCAACATCGGCCAACTGCCGGGCATCCAGCTCCAGCAGCGAACGCCGGGTGTCGAGGCGACGACGCGCAAGCTGCCAGCGCAATGCCAAACCCTGCAGCGAAAGACTTTCGCCACGTTCGCGCTGCTCCTGCAGCGCTACACACAGATCACCGAACTCTCGCATGGTCAGCCCTCCATCCAGGCTCCTCCCTTGGGAGACCATGATGACGACGACCACTACAACGATACAGATTCAAAGATAATCTATTAAATCCATACAGATCGCTCGAACCTACAGCTGAATGGCTTATTATTTGGCCATCTGTATTGCTATCCAGCATCTGGCGAAGGCATCTGTCATGACGCTCTATCTCAACCTGGCCGAGTTGCTCGGCACTCGCATCGAACAGGGCCTGTACCGTCCCGGCGACCGCCTGCCCTCCGTTCGCGCACTCAGCCAGGAGCACGGCGTGAGCCTGAGTACCGTGCAGCAGGCTTATCGGGAGCTGGAAGACCGTGGCCTGGCGCGCCCGCAACCGAAGTCCGGTTACTACGTGCCCAGCACTCGCTCGGCGCCGGCGTTGCCGGAGGTCAGCCGCACCGCCCAGCGCCCAGTCGAGGTTTCTCAATGGGACCAGGTGCTCGAACAGGTAGCCAGCTCACCGACCGAATCCATCATTCAGCTCGGGCGCGGACGCCCGGACATCAGCAGCCCAACTCTCAAGCCGCTACTGCGCTCGCTGTCGCGCCTGAGCCGGCGGCAGGATCTCAGCAGCCTGACGTATGGCAACATCTACGGCGATATCGGTCTGCGTGAACAGGTTGCACGGCTGATGCTCGATTCCGGCTGCCATGTTCCCGCCGATGACATCGTCATCACCACGGGCTGCCACGAGGCGCTGTCAGCCGCCCTGCGCGCTATCTGCCAGCCCGGCGACATCGTCGCTGTGGACTCGCCGAGCTTCCACGGTGTGATGCAGGCACTCAAGGGCTTCGGCATGAAGGCCTTGGAACTGCCCAGTGATCCGCTCACCGGCATCAACCTGAAGGCCCTGGAGCTGGCGCTGGAACAGTGGCCGATCAAGGCCATCCAGCTCACCCCGACCTGCAACAACCCGCTTGGCTACATCATGCCGGAGGCCAGCAAGCGCGCGCTGTTGACCCTGGCCCAGCGCTACGATGTAGCGATCATCGAAGACGATGTGTACGGCGATCTGGCCTACCGCTACCCACGGCCACGCACCATCAAGTCCTTCGACGAAGACGGCCGTGTACTGCTGTGCAGCTCGTTCTCCAAGACTCTGGCACCCGGCCTGCGCATCGGCTGGATCGCCCCCGGCCGCTACCTCGACCGCGTTCTGCACATGAAATACATGGGTACCGGCTCGACAGCCCAACTGCCGCAGCTGGCCATCGCCGAATTTATCCAGGCCGGCCACTACGAGCCGCACCTGCGGCGCATGCGCGCTCAGTACCAGCGCAGCCGCGACCAGATGCAGGAGTGGATTCACCGCTACTTCCCGGCCGGCACCAAGGTCAGCCAGCCTCAGGGCAGCTTCATGATCTGGGTGGAAATGCCGGAGGACTTCGACAGCCAGCGCCTCAACCGCACACTGATGCCACAGGGCGTGCAGATCGCTCCCGGCAGTATCTTTTCCGCGGCCGGCAAGTACCGCAACTGCCTGCGCATGAACTATGCGGCCAAACCCGGCACGGATGTGGAATCCGCCGTGCGCCTGGTCGGCGAGACCGTGACGCGGCTGCTCGCCGAGAGGGAATGAACCGGAGCGATTGCCGGAATCTTTAGCGCGGCGGTACCGTCCTACTGAACAGGACGTAGCGTGACCGGAGGTCACCGTGCATCGCCCCCTCGTGCTTTGTCTACTGGTGCTGCTCGCCGCCTGCGCCAGCCCGCCCGCCCCCCAACCGAGCCAGACCCTGCCGGCCGAAGAGTCCGCCTTCGGCCGCCATCTACAAGACCTGGCGGCACCTCATCGGGGCCAGTCCGGCTTTCGCCTGCTGCCCGCCAGCGACGAGGCATTCGCCGCCCGTGCCGAGCTGATCCGCGCCGCCCGCAGCAGCCTCGACCTGCAGTACTACATCGTCCACGACGGCCTCAGCACCCGTACCCTGGTCGACGAGGTACTCACCGCCGCCGACCGTGGCGTGCGCGTGCGCCTGCTGCTGGACGACACCACCAGCGACGGCCGCGACTATGAGATCGCCCTGCTCGCCGCCCATCGCAATATCCAGGTGCGGGTGTTCAACCCGCTTCATCTCGGTCGCGCCACCGGCGTCACCCGCGTGCTCGGCCGCGCGCTCGACCTCGGCCAGCAGCACCGGCGCATGCACAACAAGCTGTGGCTGGCTGACGGCAGTGCCGCCATCGTGGGAGGGCGCAACCTGGGCGACGAGTACTTCGACGCCGAGCCCAGCCGCAACTTCACCGACATCGACCTGCTGGCCGTCGGTCCGGTGGCTGACCAACTGGCACACAGTTTCGACCAGTACTGGAACAGCGCGCTGAGCAAGCCGATCCAGCAGTTTTTGCGCACGGCACCGAGCGAGCACGACCTGGACGAAGCACGTCAACGCCTGCGCGGTTATCTGGCCCAGGCACGGGTGCAGCAGAAGGACCTGTATCAACGCCTGCAGGCATACCGCGACAACCCGCGGCTGCAGCGCTGGCTCGGCGAGCTGATCTGGGCGCCGGGCTGGGCCATGTGGGATGCCCCGGCCAAAGTGCTGACCCGCGGCGAGCCCGATCCGCAGCTGTTGCTGGCCAGCCAGCTGGAGCCGAAGCTGGCGGGCATCAAGCATGAACTGATCCTGGTCTCCGCCTACTTCGTGCCGGCCGAGGAGGGCATGCGCTACCTCACCGGCCACGCCGACGCAGGTGTGAATATCCGCCTGCTGACCAACTCGCTGGAAGCTACCGACGTGCCGGCCGTACACGGTGGCTATGCGCCCTACCGGCGCGAGCTGCTGGAGCATGGTGTGCGCCTGTTCGAGCTGCGTCGTCAGCCAGACGGCAGCGGCTCCGGCGGTAGTGGCCCCTACAGCTTCAGTGGTGCTTCCGCCTCCAGCCTGCACAGCAAGGCCATCGTCATGGACGGCCGCTACAGCTTCGTTGGCTCGCTGAATTTCGACCCACGCTCGCTGCTGTGGAACACAGAGGTCGGCGTGCTGGTGGACAGCCCGCAGCTCAGCGAACACGTGCGCCAACTGGCACTGGAGGGCATGCAACCTTCACTCAGCTACGAAGTGCGGCTACGCGAGGGGCGCCCGGTGTGGCTGACCGAAGACAAGGGGCAGAAACGCGAGCTGACCCGCGAGCCCGGCAACACCTGGCGCCGCTTCAACGCCTGGTTCGCCGAGCTGATCGGCCTGGAAAGCATGCTCTAGAAGAGCCGCTCCCTACCGATACGGAGCTGGGGTCAATCCGACCTAACGCTCGACCGCCAGCGTCTCACCCTTGTCACGCCAGGCCAGCCAGACGAAACCGGCGGCACCAAGCGCCATCATCATCGGCAACGCATGGCCGCTGAGCCACTGGCTGGCAGCACCAGTCAGCAGCGGGCCGAGCAGGCAACCCAGGCCCCAGAGCTGGGCGACATGGGCGTTGGCCCGCACCAGCTCGTCATCGCGGAAGCGCTCGCCGATCAGGATCAGCGACAGGGTAAACAGCCCGCCGGCGCTGGCGCCGAACAGCACCCAGAGCGGCCAGATCAGTGGCGTATGCAGCAGCAATGGCACCCCCAGGCTGGACAGCAGCAGGACCACGCCGCAGACGCGGAACAGTGCATGGCGTGGCACCCGGTCAGCGAGCCAGCCGATCGGCAGCTGCAGCGCGGCATCGCCCACCACCACCACGCTGGCCATGAGCAGCGCCACGTCTTGAGTGAAGCCCTGATGCAGGCCGTAGACCGGCAGCAGAGTGAGCATCATCGCCTCGAAGGCGGCGAACAGGCCGACCGCCCAAGCGATGGTCGGCATGCGCCGGCAGAAGTCGAACAACCCACGGCCCGAGGCACTGTGCGCATCGACCCGCGGCGCCCCGCTACGGCCGAACAGCACCATCGAACCGAAAATCAGCAGCCCCGTGCCGGTCCAGAACCCCAGATCGGACGTGGTGCCCAACAGGGTCAGCAGCAGCGGGCCGGCCAGTTGGCTGAGCGCATAGCCGGTGCCATACAACGCCACCAGGCGACCACGCCACTGCTCCACCGCCAACTGGTTGATCCAGCTTTCGCCCAGGATGAACACCACGGTCAGCGCCACGCCGAGGAACAGCCTTAATCCCAGCCACACCAGGTAGTGCTGGACCAGTGCCAGCAGACACACCGACACCGCGCCGAGCAGCAGACACAACTGCATCACCAGGGTGGTGCCCAGGCGCGCGGCCAACCGCCCGGCAATCAGCGAGCCGAGCAGCACCCCCACCGCGGGAGTCGCCGCCATCACACCGATGGCGAAGTTGCCGTACCCCCAGCCCTCCAGTCGCAGCGAGACCAGTGGCATGGTCACCCCAAGGGCCAGGCCGATACTGATCACCGCGGTACACACCGCGAAGTAGGTTCCCCAACGCATTGCCATGTCCTTTCACTGTACGGCCGGACGAAAAAGCAAAACGGCCGGGTTTCCAAGGAAACCCGGCCGCAGGTGTGGCTCACAGGGAGCCGGCTCTTCTCACGAAGAACGGACCTTCTACAACGCTTCTGGTCTTACCTCGACCGAATCCACCACCCGAGCAGAGTTTCGGGACTAAAGTCAGGCCAGGCGTCCCGCAGCGTAGTGCAGTACGTGAGCATTAAAGCGAAGGCGCAACGCAGCATGGCCGACGGCCCGGAGGTCGCCCAGGAGCATTACAACTTGATCCAGGTCGCCTTGATCTCGGTGTACTTGTCGAAGGCATGCAGCGACTTGTCGCGGCCGTTGCCGGACTGCTTGAAGCCACCGAACGGCGCGGTCATGTCGCCGCCATCGTACTGGTTGACCCACACGCTGCCAGCGCGCAGCGCCTTGGACACCAGATGCGCTTTGGACAGGTTGCTGGTCCATACACCGGCAGCCAGGCCATAGATGGTGTCGTTGGCGATGGCCACGGCTTCCTCGGTGCTGTCGAAGCCGATCACCGACAGAACCGGGCCGAAGATCTCTTCCTTGGCGATGCGCATGGCATTGGTCACACCATCGAACACGGTCGGCTCGACGTAGGTACCACCGGTCTCTTCCAGTACGCGCTTGCCGCCAGCGACCAGCTTGGCGCCGTCGTCATGGCCGGCCTGGATGTAACCCAGCACGTTGTTCATCTGGGTGGTATCGACCAGCGCGCCGACGTTGGTCGCCGGGTCCAGGGGGTTGCCCGGCTTCCAGGCCTTGATCGCCTCGACCACCATGGGCACGAACTTGTCCTTGATCGAATTTTCGACCAACAGGCGCGAGCCAGCGGTGCAGACTTCGCCCTGGTTGAAGGCGATGGCACTGGCCGCACCCTCGGCAGCAGCCTTGAGATCCGGCGCATCGGCGAAGACGATGTTCGGGCTCTTGCCGCCAGCCTCCAACCAGACGCGCTTCATGTTCGACTCGCCGGCATAGATCATCAGCTGCTTGGCAATCTTGGTCGAACCGGTGAACACCAGGGTGTCGACGTCCATGTGCAAGGCCAGAGCCTTGCCCACGGTATGGCCGAAGCCCGGCAGCACGTTGAAGACGCCCTCTGGAATACCGGCCTCGATGGCCAGCTGAGCGATACGGATGCCGGTCAGCGGCGACTTTTCGGAAGGCTTGAGCACCACCGAGTTGCCGGTGGACAGGGCAGGGCCGAGCTTCCAGCAGGTCATCAGAAGAGGGAAGTTCCACGGAACAATGGCGGCGACCACGCCAACCGGCTCACGGGTGACCAGCCCCAGCTCGTTGTGCGGAGTGGCAGCGACCTCGTCGTAGATCTTGTCGATGGCCTCACCACTCCAACGGATGGCGCGCGAGGCGGCCGGCACGTCGACGCTCAACGAGTCGCCGATCGGCTTGCCCATGTCGAGCGTTTCCAGCAGGGCCAGCTCTTCGGCATGAGCGTCAATGAGATCGGCGAAACGGAGCATGACAGCCTTGCGCTGGACCGGCGCCAGGCGTGACCAAACACCGGACTCGAAGGTGGCGCGAGCGCTCTTGACTGCCGCGTCGGCATCGGCGCTGTCGCAACTGGCCACCAGGCCGAGCAGTCGCCCGTCGACCGGACTGATGCATTCGAAGGTAGCGCCGGCCACCGCATCGGTGTATTCGCCCTGGACGAAGGCGCGGCCTTCGATTTTCAGGTTCTTGGCGCGCTGTTCCCAGTCGGCACGGGTCAGGGTGGTCATTGCAAGGATCCTCGGTGGGAGCGTGTCGCAAATCGACAACACGCACTGTCAATTATTCTGCCAGGCCGATGGCCGGCCCTTGTGCAGGCAACACTAAACCAGAGCGCGCGACCTTTTCAATATTTTTGACAGACAGGCACTCATCGCCTTGCAATGTTCGTTTTATCAAACATAGACTCCGTCCACTCGCGCCTCACAACAATAGGAAATGCCATGAACATCGAACAGATCGTCGACTTCGCCTCGGCCACCAGCGCGCCCGAGCACTACCGCCCCGCCCAGGAAAAGATCATCAAGGGCGAGCCCGAGCAGAGTGTACGCAACCACTACGGCAGCCCCTGCGGCCAGTTCAATGCCGGCATCTGGGAAGGCGCACCCGGCCAGTGGACGATCCATTACACCGAGCACGAGTACTGCGAGATTCTTCAGGGCGTCTCAGTTATCCGCGATCAGGATGGCAACGCCAAGACCGTGCGCGCCGGCGACCGCTTCGTCATCCCGGCCGGACTCAAGGGCACCTGGGAGGTGCTTGAGCATTGCCGCAAGGTCTACGTGATCTTCGAGGCCAAGGCCTGAGGCCAGTTGTTTCGGCGGAACTCGAGCCGCCTACCGATTGATCCTGCGATACCCCCTTGGCCCGCGCTACGCGGGCTTCTTTTTGGGCAGCACTTTTTCGCAGACAAGAAAAAACCCGCCGAGGCGGGTTTCTTCGTACAAGGGCCGGATCAATTACTTGATCTTGGCTTCCTTGTAGGTCACGTGCTTACGGACGACCGGATCGTACTTCTTGATCTCGATCTTGTCCGGAGTGGTGCGCTTGTTCTTGTCGGTGGTGTAGAAGTGGCCGGTACCGGCGCTGGACACCAAACGGATCAGTTCACGCATGATTTGCTCCTTAAACCTTTTCGCCGCGAGCGCGCAGCTCGGACAGAACTACGTCGATGCCGCGCTTGTCGATGATGCGCATGCCCTTGGCGGAAACGCGCAGACGCACGAAGCGCTTCTCGGACTCGACCCAGAAGCGGTGATGCTGCAGGTTCGGCAGGAAACGACGACGGGTTTTGTTGTTAGCGTGGGAAACGTTGTTCCCGGTTACCGGACCCTTACCGGTAACTTGACAGACTCTCGACATGCCTCAGCCCTCTAAACCACATGCCCAACCCGGCATGGGTTGGCCGCTTGAACTTAATAGTCATTTGGCGCTCAGCGCCGCGTTTCTCGGGGGTCTTACCGGCGCTTGGCGTTTCCGCTGGACCGGGCCCCTAGAAAAGAGCGCTGCTTTATACCAGAACACCCTTCCCGTCGCAAGGATCGGCATACACCGCGAACAGCCGCCCAGGCCAGGAGCGGCGCCCTCTCGCGTCGGCCAGGCATGACCACTCGTCGCCCAATCCGATTGTCTGCACTCCCCCTTTGCTCTAGGGTTGGCCTCTCGCCACTCGGAGGAACCACGATGCGCGTTGCCGCCCTGCCCCTGCTGCTTGCCCCGCTACTGAGCCAGGCGGCCACTCTCAGCGTGTGCACCGAAGCCAGCCCGGATGGCTTCGACGTGGTCCAGTACAACTCGCTGACCACCACCAATGCCTCGGCCGACGTACTGATGAACCGCCTGGTGGACTATGACGTCACAACCGGCACGCTGTTGCCCAGCCTGGCCACGAACTGGGAGGTAGCGACCGACGGCCTGAGCTGGACCTTCCAGCTACGCCCCAGGGTAAAGTTTCAACGCACCGAATGGTTCGCCCCAAGCCGCGAACTGAATGCCGACGATGTGCTGTTCAGCTTTCAGCGCATGCTCGATCCGGCCCACCCCTGGCACAACGTTTCCACAAGCGGTTATCCCCACGCCCAGTCCATGCAGTGGCCGGAGCTGATCGAGCGCATCGAGGCGCCAACGCCGATGAGCGTGCGTTTCGTCCTCAAACACCCGGACGCCACCTTCCTCTCCACCCTGAGCATGGGCTTCGCCTCCATCTATTCCGCCGAGTACGCCGACAAGCTGCTGGCCGCCGGCGCGCCGGAGAAGCTCAATAGCCAACCGGTGGGCACCGGCCCCTTCATCCTCAAGCGCTTCCAGAAGGATGCAGTAATCCGCTACACCGCCAATCCTGAACATTTTGCTGGCAAGCCTGGGGTCGACGGCCTGGTGTTCGCCATCACCCCGGACGCCAACGTGCGCCTACAGAAGGTCAAGCGCGGCGAATGCCACATCACCCTGTCGCCCAAGCCACTGGATGTGCAGGCAGCGCGCGCGGATGGTCGCCTGGCGGTTAGTGAAACACCTGCCTTTATGACCGCCTTCGTCGCCCTAAACAGTCAGCACCCGCCCCTGGACAAACCGCAGGTGCGCCAGGCCATCAACCTGGCCTTCGACAAGGCCAGCTACCTGAAGGCTGTGTTCGAAGGCAGCGCCACCTCGGCCAGCGGGCCCTACCCGCCCAACACTTGGAGTTACGCCAAGGAGCTACCAGGCTACGCCCACGATCCAGCCAAGGCCAAAGCATTGCTGGCCGAAGCCGGATTGGCAGACGGTTTCAAGACCACCATCTGGACCAGGCCTTCGGGCAGCCTGCTCAACCCCAATCCCACCCTCGGCGCCCAGCTGCTGCAGGCTGACCTGGCCAAGGTCGGCATCCAGGCGGAAATCCGCGTGATCGAATGGGGCGAACTGATTCGCCGGGCCAAGGCCGGTGAGCACGACCTGTTGTTCATGGGCTGGGCTGGCGACAATGGCGACCCGGATAACTTCCTAACTCCGCAATTCGCCTGCGCCTCGGTGCAGTCCGGGCTGAACTTCGCCCGCTACTGCGACCCGCAACTGGACAAGCTGATCTCCGACGGCAAGGCCGCCAACACTCAGGAACAGCGCAGCGCCCTGTACCAGAAGGCACAAACGCTGATCCAGCAGCAAGCGTTGTGGTTACCACTAGCCCACCCCACAGCCTTCGCCCTGCACAGCGGCAAGGTCAGCGGCTACCAGGTCAGCCCGTTCGGTCGCCAGGACTTCGCCAAGGTACGTCTGAACTAGACCCAGCCAAACTCGGCCATCGACAGCGGTTCGCCATCACCGACGATAAAGTGGTCGAGCACCCGCACCTCGATCAGCCCGAGCGCCTCCTTCAGGCGCTCGGTCAGCAGGCGGTCGGCCTGACTGGGCTCCGCCACCCCTGAAGGGTGGTTGTGTACAAGGATGGCCGCGGCGGCGTTATGCGCCAGGGCACGCTTGACCACCTGCCGCGGATAGACACTGGCTCCGTCGATGGAGCCGAAGAACAACGCCTCGAAGCAGATCACTCGGTGCTTGGCATCGAGGAACAGGCAGCCGAACACCTCGTGCGGCTCGTGGCGCAGGCGCGCCTTGAGGTAGTCGCGCACCGCCTGCGGACTCTCCAGCGCCGAGTCGCGACGCAGACGTTCGGCCAGATGGCGCCGGCCCATCTCAAGCACCGCCTGCAACTGGGAGAACTTGGCCGGCCCTAGCCCTAGGCGCTGGCTGAATGACTCCAGATCGGCCTCCAGCAGAGCGCGCAGGCTGCCGAAGTCGGCCAGCAGGTGGCGGGCCAGATCCACAGCGCTCTGCCCAGCCACGCCGGTACGCAGGAAAATCGCCAGCAACTCGGCGTCGCTCAAAGCCGCCGCGCCCAATTCCAGCAGCTTCTCCCGCGGGCGCTCCGCCGCGGGCCAATCGCGTATGCTCATGACATCTCCCTGTCAGTCGGCCCGCTGTTCCGGCGCAGGCCCTGTGCTATCTTAGCCCGGCTTTTTTGGCGCGTAGGTCGGCCTGGGGAGGCGCCTCCATCGCGTTGCTATCCACACCTCATTATTAAGGCAGGCCTATGCAGCGGCTGTATCGGAAACGCATCGTCCTGGGCGTCGGCGGCGGCATCGCCGCCTACAAGAGCGCCGAGCTGGTTCGCCGCCTCCGCGACCAGGGCGCAGAAGTACGGGTGGTGATGACCCGCGGTGGTCGCGAGTTCATCACACCATTGACCCTGCAAGCCCTCTCCGGCCATCCGGTTCACCTCGATCTGCTCGACCCGGCCGCCGAAGCCGCCATGGGCCATATCGAGCTGGCCAAGTGGGCCGACCTGGTGCTGATCGCCCCTGCCACTGCCGACATCATGGCGCGCCTGACCCAAGGCGTGGCCGACGACCTGCTGACCACCCTGGTGCTGGCCACCGATGCCCAAGTCGCCCTGGCCCCGGCGATGAACCAGGCCATGTGGCGCGACGATGCCACCCAGGCCAACGCCCAGGCGCTGGAAAAGCGCGGCATTCACCTGTTCGGACCAGCGTCCGGCAGCCAGGCCTGTGGCGACGTCGGCCTCGGCCGCATGCTTGAGGCCGATGAGCTGGCCCAACGCACCGCCGACTGCTTCCAGTGGCAAGCGCTGACCGGCAAGCATGTGCTGATCACCGCCGGCCCGACCCAGGAAAACATCGACCCGGTGCGCTATATCACCAACCACAGCTCCGGCAAGATGGGCTTCGCCCTGGCCGAGGCCGCTGTGGAAGCCGGCGCCCGAGTCACCCTGGTGACCGGTCCGGTACACCTGCCGACACCCGACAGGGTCAACCGCATCGACGTGGTCAGCGCCCGCGACATGCTGGCCGCCTGCGAAGCTGCCATGCCTTGCGACCTGCTGATCGCTTCTGCCGCCGTGGCCGACTACCGCCCGGAAGTGGTGGCGCCGCACAAGATGAAAAAGGATCCCACGACCGGCGAAGGCCTGCTGCTGCAGCTGGTGCGCAATCCGGACATCCTCGCCACCATCGCCGGGCGTGAAGACCGCCCATTCAGCGTGGGCTTCGCCGCAGAAACCGAGAATCTGCTCGGCTATGCTGCACGCAAGCTGAAAGACAAGAATCTCGACCTGATCGTCGCCAACGATGTGGCCAACCCCACCATCGGCTTCAATAGCGAAGAGAACGCTATCACCGTGATCGACCGCGATCTGCAGGCGAGCGCCTTCGCCCAGACCAGCAAGAGCAAGATCGCACGCCAGTTGGTGGCCTTCATCGCCGAGCGCCTGAACCGCGCCTGACCCTATTCGTTTACGGAACCCGCCATGCACGCTCTGCAAGCCAAGATCCTCGACCCGCGCCTGGGTAGCGACTTCCCCCTGCCCCAGTACGCCACGCCCGGCTCCGCCGGCCTCGACCTGCGCGCCATGCTCAAGGAGGACTGCGTCCTCGAACCAGGCCAGACAGTGCTGATTCCCACCGGCCTGTCCATCTACATTGCCGACCCGAACCTAGCTGCACTGGTCCTGCCACGCTCTGGCCTGGGCCACAAGCACGGCATCGTGCTCGGCAATCTGGTCGGTCTGATCGACTCCGACTACCAGGGAGAACTGATGGTGTCGTGCTGGAATCGCGGCCAGACGCCGTTCACCATCGCCATCGGCGAGCGCATTGCCCAGCTGGTGCTGGTGCCGGTGGTACAGGCCCACTTCGAGCTGGTCGAGGAATTCGACGCCAGCCAGCGTGGTGCCGGCGGCTTCGGCCACTCCGGCAGCCACTGAACCTGCGGCCCATCAGGATCAATCTCCAGGGAGACGTTGCGTGAAACTGCTCAAGCGTACCGCCAAGGACAACGATCAAAGCCTTACCGCCCCCGCTGCGAAACCTGCTCGCCAGACCGGAAACGACCAGAAGGCGCTGGTACCGGGCGTCATTGCCGCCATGGTCGGCCTCACGCTGGCGGGCGCGCTGATCGCCTTCAACTTCAACGACAGCAGCAAGCAGCACCAGAAGCAGCTGATCGATGCCTGGGGAAGCAGCCAAGCCAGCGCACTCAACCAAGCCCAACTGCAGTTGCAGGCCGACACCCAGGCCGCGGCCAAAAATCCTGCGCTGCTCGCGGCCCTGCAAAGCGGTGATCGCAATCTGGTCACCGCGGCCGAGCGCAGCCTGCAGCACTGGGAGGGCGTGGTCGATGCCCACTTGAACCTTCCGCGACGCGCCGCTCTAGACATCGGCCGCACCGGTCCAATGAACTTCGCTGCTCTAGACATGCTTCAGCGCTTGGAAAATGGTCAGAAGCCGGCGGTAGAAGCCTACAAAGCAGGCGAGCGCTGGCTGGCTTATAGCGCAGCCCCAATATTCAGCCCTGGCAGCGAGCAGATACAGGGCACTCTGCTGCTGGTGGTCGACCTGCAGCGCCTGCTAGCCGCTCTACCTGCATTACCCGAGGGCATTGGCCAGGTGCAGCTGAATCAGAAGTTCTCCACGACCCCAGCCCAGACCCTGATGACACGCGGCACGGGAGCTGGAACAGCACAAAGCTTCGAAACCGGCAACCCGAACTGGCAACTCGATTTCACTCCAGGCCAAGCCCTCAGCGGCATGCCCATGTCACCGATCATCCTCGGCATTGCGGGCCTGTTGGCACTTGCCGGCGCTCTGATCGGCCTGATGCTGACCCGAAATCACTTGCTCGGCCGCCTGCGTGGCGATGTCCAACAGCTCGCCGCGATGCTGCAGGAGCTTTCCAGCGGAAAGTCGGTCAAAGCCTTCAGCCTGCATTTCACTGCCCTGGATGGGCTGGCGCAGAGCCTGGCTCGCCTTCCGCGACCAAAGAAAGAAGCATCAAGGCCAGAACCTGGCAGCCCCACCGGGAGCATCGCGCCAACAGGCAGCAAACCGACGCAACTGGCCGACCCGATGTTTCAGGCCACCGATATTCTCGATATCGATATTCTCGACGAAGACCAGGATCTCCTGGGATTGGAGCAACCTTTCATGGATAGCGCCGTGCTAAACAACCAGACCCCGCCGAAACTTCCCGCCACCATCTTCCGCGCTTACGACATCCGTGGCGTGGTCGGCGACACCCTGACCCCAGAAGCCGCCTATTGGATCGGTCGCGCCATCGGCTCGGAAAGCCTGGCGCAGGGCGAGCCTAACGTAGCCGTTGGCCGCGACGGCCGCCTGTCAGGCCCGCAGCTGGTGCAACAACTCATCCAAGGCCTGCTGGACTGTGGCTGCCAGGTTACCGATATCGGCATGGTGCCGACTCCCGTCCTGTACTTCGCCACCCATGTGCTGGAAGGTAAATCCGGGGTGATGCTGACAGGTAGCCACAATCCGCCGGATTACAACGGCTTCAAGATCGTCATCGCCGGCGATACCCAGGCCAACGAGCAGATCCAGGCACTGAAAACTCGCATCGACAACAACGACCTGGCCACTGGCGTCGGTAGCGTCGAGCAGATCGACATCCTTGATCGCTACTTCAAACAGATTCGCGACGACATCGCCATGGCCAAACCGATCAAGGTCGTCGTCGACTGCGGCAACGGCGTGGCCGGCGTCATCGCCCCTCGACTGATCGAGGCATTGGGCTGCAGTGTGATCCCGCTGTACTGCGAGGTGGACGGCAACTTCCCCAACCACCACCCAGACCCGGGCAAGCCGGAGAACCTGAAAGATCTGATCGCTCGCGTGAAGAGCGAAGGGGCCGATCTCGGCCTGGCCTTCGACGGCGATGGCGACCGCGTCGGTGTAGTAACCAACACCGGCACCATCGTCTATCCGGACCGCCTGATGATGTTGTTCGCCAAGGATGTGGTCTCCCGCAATCCAGGCGCGGACATCATTTACGACGTCAAGTGCACGCGCCGTCTTGGCGCCCTGATCAGCGGCTACGGTGGCCGACCGGTGATGTGGAAGACCGGCCACTCGCTGATCAAGAAAAAGATGAAAGAAACCGGTGCCCTGCTGGCCGGCGAGATGAGCGGCCACGTGTTCTTCAAGGAGCGTTGGTTCGGCTTCGACGACGGCATCTACAGTGCTGCGCGCCTGCTGGAAATCCTCAGCCAGGACCGCCGCGACGCCGAGCACGTGTTCTCCGCCTTCCCGCTGGACATCTCTACGCCGGAGCTCAACATCACCGTCACCGACGAGAACAAGTTCCGCCTGGTCGACCGTCTGCAACGCGACGGCGTGTGGGGCGAGGCCAACCTGACCACCCTCGACGGCGTACGCGTCGACTATCCGAAGGGCTGGGGCCTGGTCCGCGCTTCCAACACCACGCCAGTGCTGGTACTGCGCTTCGAGGCGGAGACCGAGGAAGAGCTCAAGCGGATCAAGGAAGTGTTCCGCGCCCAGCTGTATAACGTCGCCCCTGACCTCAACCTGCCGTTCTGATCTGCTTCGGAGTCCGTTTCACCATGACCCTCAACCGTGATGCCGCCACCAATGTCGCCAAGGTCCTGTCCGAGGCGCTGCCGTACATCCGCCGCTTCGTCGGCAAGACCCTGGTGATCAAATACGGCGGCAACGCCATGGAGAGCGACGAGCTCAAGGAAGGCTTCGCCCGCGACATCGTGCTGATGAAGGCAGTCGGCATCAACCCGGTGGTGGTACATGGCGGCGGCCCGCAGATCGGCGATCTGCTCAAGCGCCTGTCGATCGAGAGCCATTTCATCGACGGCATGCGCGTCACCGACGCGCAGACCATGGATGTGGTGGAGATGGTCCTCGGCGGCCAGGTCAACAAGGACATCGTCAACCTGATCAACCGTCACGGCGGCAGCGCCATCGGCCTGACCGGCAAGGACGCGGAGCTGATCCGCGCGAAGAAGCTCACCGTGACCCGCCAGACCCCGGAGATGACCCAACCGGAAATTATCGACATCGGCCACGTCGGCGAAGTAGTCGGCGTGAATACCGACCTGCTGAGCATGCTGGTGAAGGGCGATTTCATCCCCGTGATCGCACCGATCGGAGTAGGTGCCAATGGCGAGTCGTACAACATCAATGCCGATCTGGTGGCCGGCAAGGTCGCCGAAGCCCTGAAAGCCGAGAAGTTGATGTTGCTGACCAACATCGCGGGCCTGATGGACAAGCAGGGCGAAGTGCTTACCGGCTTGACCACCGAGCAGGTAGACGATCTGATCGCCGACGGCACCATCTACGGCGGCATGCTGCCGAAGATCCGTTGTGCCCTGGAGGCAGTACAAGGAGGGGTCACCAGCGCGCACATCATCGATGGGCGTGTACCCAATGCGGTACTACTGGAAATCTTCACCGATAGCGGTGTCGGCACGCTGATCAGTAATCGCAAACGCCATCTCTGAACGCTGACTGCGGGGAGGGATCACTCGCCCCGCAGTTCGACCAGACGCTCGCGATCCGCGGCAAAAGCAGCCTCGGCCTCGGCACGGCTCTTCTGGTATCGCTGGATATCCTTCTCGACGCCGACCTGTTCAGCCTTGATGTTATCGATCTGGACCAGCAGATGCTCCGGCACATCGCGGCCAGCACGCTCGAACTCGGCCGCCTGAGACTGAAGGTTGGCCTGCTGGGTACGAAGCGAACTCAGATTGCTGTGAGCCACCCCGATAACCCCATCCAGCTCGGCGAGCTTTCGAGTGCGAGCGCGATCCACATCTGCAGGTTCGGAGTAGATACGCAGCAGTTGGACGTCAGATCGGGCCCTCGCCTTCTCCTCGATCATCCGCTGGCGTTCCTCCATGGTTGGCGCGGGCGGTACTTCGCGAATCACCCGCCCCTGCTCATCCACCACCTGATACCCCTTCTCGATATATTCCGGAGGTACACCCAGGCGGTCCAGCACCGTCACGCCCTTATCGTTCCGGTAGCGGTAGTACTCATCTGCTGCCGCAAGCGATGCATGGCCGAACCCCATGGCCAGGGACAAGCTGAGCGCGACCGGTTTGAGCATGACACGTCCTGTTTTATTGTTGATTTTAGATGCCGTACTGAGCGCGGTATGCCTCCACCGCCGGCAGATATTTCTTCAGCTCAGCATCTTCCGCCAGATAATCCAGCACCTGCTCCAGAGAAACAATACTGATTACCGGCATGCCGTAGTCACGTTCCACTTCCTGAATCGCCGACAACTCTCCCTTTCCACGTTCCTGACGATTCAACGCGATCAGCACGCCGGCCGCCTGAGCGCCCTGGGCCTGAATGATCTGCATGACCTCGCGTATCGCAGTACCGGCAGTAATGACGTCATCAACGATCATCACCCGGCCCGCCAGAGGCGCGCCAACCAGCGTGCCCCCTTCGCCGTGGTCCTTGGCCTCCTTGCGGTTGAAGCACCAGGGCAGGTCGCGCTCATGTTGCTCGGCCAGCGCCACGGCGGTGGTAGCTGCCAAGGGGATGCCCTTGTAGGCCGGACCGAACAGAACGTCGAAATCGATGCCGGCATCCACCAATGCCGAGGCATAGAAACGCCCGAGCTTGGCCAGCGCCAACCCACTACTGAACAGACCCGCATTGAAGAAGTAAGGGCTGGTACGCCCGGACTTGAGGGTGAACTCACCGAAACGCAGCACGCCGCGCTCGATGGCAAAACGAATGAATTCGCGTTGATACGCCTGCATGAAAAAGCTCCGTACGGCACGGATTTAGCTATGAATTTAGCTAATGGGAATGAGCTCGGGTATCATACACGCAGGTGTTTTTGGGGGCCATTTATGCGGATCATCAGTGTGAACGTGAATGGTATTCAGGCCGCAGTCGAGCGAGGTTTGCTCAGCTGGCTGCAGGCCCAGAATGCCGACGTGATCTGCCTGCAGGATACAAGAGTCTCCTCCTTCGAACTGGACGATCCGGCCTATCAGCTGGATGGCTACTTTCTCTATGCGGCCGACGCCGAGGTGCCTGCCCAGGGTGGCGTGGCGCTGTACTCGCGCCTGCAACCCAAGGCAGTGATCCACGGCCTCGGCTTCGAGATGGCCGACCGTTACGGTCGTTACCTGCAGGCGGACTTCGACAAGGTGAGCATCGCCACCCTGTTGCTGCCGTCCGGCCAGGACGGCGACGAGAGCCTGAACCACAAGTTCAAGTTCATCGACGACTTCACTGGCTATCTGGACAAACAGCGCCGCAAGCGCCGCGAGTACATCTACTGCAGCTCGCTCTATGTCGCCCACCAGAAACTGGACGTAAAAAACTGGCGCGACAGCCAGCAGCTACCGGGCTTCCTGGCGCCGGAACGCGCCTGGATGGACGAAGTGATCGGCACCATGGGCTATGTCGATGCGCTGCGCGAAGTCAGCCGTGAAGGCGACCAATACAGCTGGTGGCCTGACAGCGAACAGGCAGACCTGCTAAACCTCGGCTGGCGCTTCGACTATCAGTTGCTGACACCCGGCATGCGCCGGATCGTGCGCAACGCCAAGTTGCCACGCCAGCCACGCTTCTCCCAGCACGCACCGCTGATCGTCGACTACGACTGGCTGCTCAGCATATAGGCAGCCAGTTCGCCAACCCACCTCAAGCGCGCAATGCGCCCCAGGCCTTGCTCGCCGCACTCACCGCGACCAGCACCAGCGCACCCACCAACACGCCGAACAGTGCGTCGATCAGCGTCGGCGCCAGCACGGCCAGCACGCCACCCACGGCCGGAACAGCATGGATCGCCTCGACCCAGTGATGGATCAGGTCGTGGGCACCAGGAATACCGTGGGTGAGGATACCGCCGCCGACCATGAACATGGCCGCCGTCCCCACGACCGAAAGCAGCTTCATCAGCCAGGGGGCGAGCCACAGAATACCGCGACCGAACGACTGCAGAGCCGCATTGGCACGCTGACTGAGGTAGAGACCGGCATCGTCCAGCTTGACGATGCCTGCAACCAGACCATAGACCCCAACCGTCATCAGCAACGCGATGCCGGACAGCACGATGACCTGTTGCATGAAGGCCTGTTCGGCCACCACGCCCAACGTAATGGCAATGATCTCGGCGGAGAGGATGAAGTCGGTACGCACCGCCCCCTTGATCTTGTCCTTCTCGAAGGCCTGCATGTCGACTGCCGGGTCCGCAAGGGCCTGAACATGGTCAGCATGATGCCGCTGATCCTCCTCCTTGCTGTGCAGGAACTTGTGCGCCAGCTTCTCGAAGCCCTCGAAGCACAGGAATGCACCGCCTAGCATCAACAGGGGCGTCACCAGCCAGGGGGCAAAAGCGCTGATCAACAGTGCCGCCGGCACCAGGATCAGCTTGTTGATCAACGAACCCTTGGCCACGGCCCAGACCACCGGCAGTTCGCGCTCGGCCTTGACCCCGCTGACCTGCTGGGCGTTCAACGCAAGATCATCGCCCAGCACCCCTGCGGTCTTCTTCGCCGCGACCTTGGTCATCACCGACACGTCATCCAGCACACTGGCGATATCGTCGAGCAGAGTTAACAGACTGGCTCCGGCCACTTCTGACTTCCTTAATATGAGTGGTTGCACAAAGGCGGCCGCCACGGAGAGCAGCCACAGCAAAAGGCCCCGCATGCGGGGCCTGGTCGTTATTACTTGATCAACCGCCAACACAGCGGATAACGATAGGTCCTGCCCTCATTGGCCTTGATCCCGGCGATGATGGTCAGCACCAGCGCACCCAGGCACAGCAAAGGCAGCAACAGGAAACCGATTACCACCACCGCCAGCAGCATGCACACCAGCGCAGCAAGGGAAACGGTGATATGAAAGTTCAGCGCTTCTTTCCCTTGATCGTCGACAAAAGGGTCGAGATCGCGCTTGAGCTGCCAGACAATCAACGGACCGAGCAGGTTGCCGAATGGAATCAGCAATCCGGCAAAGGCGGCGAAGTGGCAGAACATCGCCCATTGGCGCACCTCCTGGCTCGGAGTGGGGTTGATATTCTGCTCTTCCATGGGGTTCTCCGCGGATTAGTATGTCAGTCGGCCAGGCTGGCGCGCTGCAACTCGAACAGCTCGCGCATACCCTGCTGAGCCAGCGCCAGCATGGCATTCAGTTCTTCCGGCTGGAAAGGGGCACCTTCGGCAGTGCCCTGGACCTCGATGAAGCCACCGGTGTCGGTCATCACCACATTGAGGTCAGTCTCGGCAGCCGAGTCTTCCAGATAGTCCAGATCCAGCACCGGCTCGCCCTGGTAGATACCCACAGAAACGGCAGCAACCATCTGCTTGAGCGGCTCGCCCTTCAGCGCGCCGCGCTTCTTCAGCACTTTCAGCGCATCGGCCAGAGCCACCATGGCGCCGGTGATAGAGGCAGTGCGAGTACCACCGTCAGCCTGGATGACGTCGCAGTCGATGTAGATGGTGTTCTCGCCCAGCTTGCTCATGTCCAGCGCGGCGCGCAGCGAACGACCGATCAGGCGCTGGATTTCCAGGGTACGACCACCCTGCTTGCCACGACTGGCCTCACGCTGGTTCCGGTCGCCCGTGGCGCGCGGCAGCATGCCGTACTCGGCGGTCAGCCAGCCTTGGCCCTGGCCTTTGAGGAAGCGCGGCACACCGGACTCGACGCTGGCGGTGCAGATCACTTTGGTGTCGCCGAATTCGACCAGCACCGAACCTTCGGCGTGCTTGGTGTAGTTGCGAGTGATGCGCACGGAACGCAACTGGGTGGAAGCACGGCCGCTGGGACGTTTCATCTGCTGGTACCTGTAGAAAAGCGGAAATCTTCGGGCACCTTCGCCCAAACCTGCGGGCATTATAGGGCGACCATGAACGGCGCGACACGCCAGATTGGGCCAGCGGTCGCTCTGCGCTACAATCCGCGCCCACTCGTCATTTCATGAGGCTCTCACCATGGTGCACAGCATGACCGCCTTCGCCCGCGTCGAAGGCGCCGAGGCCCACGGCACACTGAGTTGGGAGCTGCGTTCGGTCAACCACCGCTATCTGGAGCCGCACCTGCGCCTGCCCGATGCTTTCCGCGACCTTGAAGGTGCCGTGCGCGAAGCGCTGCGCCAGGGCCTGTCACGTGGCAAGGTGGAATGCACCCTGCGCTTCTCCGAGGAGAATGCCGGCAAGAGCCTGCAGGTGGACGAAAGCCGTGCGCGCCAGTTGGTCGCCGCCGCCGAACAGGTTGCCGCGCTGATCCAGCAGCCGGCTCCGCTCAACCCCTTGGAAGTGCTGGCCTGGCCCGGTGTGCTGGTGGCCGACGCCAGCGACCCGCAGGCGCTGAATGCCGCTGCACTCAAGCTGTTCGAGCAGGCCCTGGGCGAGCTGAAGAACGGCCGCGCCCGCGAAGGCGCCGAACTGGCCAAGCTGCTCAACGAGCGCCTGGACAACATCCTCCAAGAAGTCGGGACCCTGCGCGTACTGATCCCGGAAATGCTGGCCAACCAGCGGCAGAAGATCGAGGCCCGCTTCGCTGAGATGAAGGCCGAGCTTGATCCGCAGCGCCTTGAGCAGGAACTGGTGCTGCTGGCACAGAAGAGCGACGTCGCCGAAGAGCTGGATCGCTTGAGCACCCACGTCACCGAGGTACGCCGAGTGCTCAAGGCCGGCGGCGCTGCGGGCCGCCGTCTGGATTTCCTCATGCAGGAACTCAACCGTGAGGCCAACACTCTCGGCTCCAAGGCTTTCGACCCACGCAGCACTCAGGCCGCAGTCAACCTCAAGGTCCTGATCGAGCAGATGCGCGAGCAGGTCCAGAACATCGAATAAGCCGCTAGGCTTGAGCCACAGTTACTCCAGGACAGACAGATGACCGTCACCACCGGCACTCTCTATATCGTTTCCGCCCCCTCCGGCGCCGGCAAGACCAGCCTGGTCAAGGCCTTGCTCGACAGCGACGTACGTATCCGCGTATCCGTCTCGCACACCACCCGCGCCATGCGGCCAGGCGAGGAAAACGGGGTCAACTATCACTTCGTCGACCACGAACAGTTCACTGCGATGATCGAGCGCAGCGAATTCCTCGAGCATGCCCAGGTGTTCGACAACTTTTATGGCACCTCGCAAACCTGGGTCGAGCAGACCCTCGCCGCCGGCTCCGATCTGATTCTTGAGATCGACTGGCAGGGCGCGCAACAGGTGCGCCGGCTGATGCCACAAGCCAAATCGATCTTCATTCTGCCGCCGACCCAGGAGGCCCTGCGCCATCGCCTGACCAACCGCGGACAGGACAGCGCCGAGATCATCGAGCGACGCATGCGCGACGCAGTCAGCGAGATGACGCACTACGTCGAGTACGACTATCTGGTGATCAACGACGATTTCGCCCATGCTCTGGATGACCTGAAAGCCATCTTCCGCGCCAACCAGCTGCTTCAGGGTAGCCAGCAGCAGCGCCATGCCGGCTTGCTCGGCGAACTGCTGGTCTGATCGGGGCTTCCCTAATTGCTGGTGATTTTTTAGACTATTCAGTCCGCTCGCCCATCCGGGCCCAGCCTTATTTGCTATTTGCCACGAGGAACACCATGGCCCGCGTTACCGTTGAAGACTGCCTGGAGAACGTAGACAACCGCTTCGAACTGGTCATGCTGGCCACCAAGCGTTCCCGTCAACTGGCCACCGGCGGCAAAGAACCGCGCGTAGGCTGGGAAAACGACAAGCCGACCGTGGTCGCCTTGCGTGAAATCGCCGCCGGCCTGGTAAACGCCGAGTTCGTTGCCCAGGAAGACCTGGTCGAAGACGAGCCGCTGTTCGCCGCCGCCTTTGAGGAAGAGGCCAACGAGCCTCTGTAAGCCTATGCCTGGTCGAAGTCTCGCGGCACCGGGTCAAGCGCCAGCACGGCAGGGGGCAATCCCTTGCCGAGCATAGATACCCTCGCCGACAGACTTTCGTCCTATCTGGCCCCGGACCAGGTCAACCTGGTCCGCCGCGCCTATTTTTACGCCGAGCAAGCCCACGACGGGCAGCGCCGCCGCAGCGGCGAGGCCTACGTTACCCACCCGCTCGCCGTCGCCAACATCCTCGCCGACATGCACATGGACCATCAGAGCCTGATGGCCGCGATGCTGCATGACGTGATCGAGGACACCGGCATCGCCAAGGAAGCACTCACCGCTCAGTTCGGAGAAACCGTCTCGGAGCTGGTGGATGGCGTCAGCAAGCTGACCCAGATGGACTTCCAGACCAAGGCCGAAGCGCAGGCCGAGAACTTCCAGAAGATGGCCATGGCCATGGCGCGCGACATCCGCGTGATCCTGGTCAAGCTGGCCGACCGCCTGCACAACATGCGCACCCTGGAAGTGCTGTCCGGCGAGAAACGTCGGCGCATCGCCAAGGAAACCCTAGAAATCTACGCGCCCATCGCCAACCGGCTGGGCATGCACAGCATGCGCGTGGAGTTCGAGGACCTCGGCTTCAAGGCCATGCACCCGATGCGTTCCGAGCGCATCCGCACCGCGGTCAAGCGCGCCCGCGGCAACCGCAAGGAGATCGTCGCCAAGATCGAGGAATCGATCACTGCCTGCCTGCAGCGCGAGGGCATGGAAGGCGAGGTGATTGGCCGCGAGAAGCACCTCTACAGCATCTACCAGAAGATGCGCGGCAAGCGCCGGGCGTTCAACGAAATCATGGACGTCTACGCCTTCCGCATCATCGTCGACAAGGTCGACACCTGCTACCGCGCCCTTGGCGTGGTGCACAATCTGTACAAACCCCTGCCGGGCCGCTTCAAGGACTACATCGCGATCCCCAAGGCCAACGGCTACCAGTCGCTGCACACCACCTTGTTCGGCATGCACGGGGTGCCCATCGAGATCCAGATCCGCACCCGCGAGATGGAAGAGATGGCCAACAACGGCATCGCCGCCCACTGGCTGTACAAGTCGGACGGCGACGATACGCCGAAGGGCAACCATGCCCGAGCCCGCCAGTGGGTGAAAGGCGTGCTGGAAATGCAGCAACGCGCCGGCAACTCGCTGGAGTTCATCGAGAGCGTGAAGATCGACCTGTTCCCGGACGAGGTCTACGTGTTCACGCCCAAGGGCCGCATCATGGAGCTGCCGAAGGGCTCCACCGCCGTCGACTTCGCCTACGCGGTGCACACCGACGTCGGCAACAGCTGCATCGCCTGCCGCATCAACCGCCGCCTGGCGCCGCTGTCGCAGGCCCTGGAGAGCGGCTCGACGGTGGAAATCGTCACCGCCCCCGGCGCGCGGCCGAATCCGGCCTGGCTCAACTTCGTGGTCACCGGCAAGGCGCGCACGCACATCCGCCACGCGCTCAAGCTGCAACGCCGCTCGGAGTCGATCAACCTCGGCGAACGCCTGCTGAACAAGACGCTCACCGGCTTCGACAGCCATCTGGAGAAGATCACCCCGGAGCGCATCCAGGCCGTGCTCGGCGAATACCGCCTGGAAGTGCTCGAGGACCTGCTGGAAGACATCGGCCTGGGCAACCGCATGGCCTATGTAGTCGCCCGCCGACTGCTGGCCGAGACCGGCGATGCCGCGCCCAGCCCGGATGGGCCGCTGGCCATCCGCGGTACCGAGGGCCTGGTGCTCAGCTACGCCAAGTGCTGCACACCGATTCCCGGCGACCCCATCGTCGGCCATTTGTCCGCTGGCAAAGGTATGGTCGTGCACCTGGACAGCTGCAAGAACATCGCCGAGATCCGTCATAATCCAGAGAAGTGCATTCAGCTCAACTGGGCCAAGGATGTCACCGGCGAGTTCAATGTCGAACTGCGTGTCGAGCTGGAGCACCAGCGCGGCCTGATCGCCCTGCTCGCCAGCAGTGTCAACGCCGCCGACGGCAACATCGAGAAGATCAGCATGGACGAGCGCGACGGCCGCATCAGCGTGGTCCAGCTGGTCGTCAGCGTGCATGACCGCGTGCACCTGGCGCGCGTCATCAAGAAACTGCGCGCCCTCAAGGGTGTCATCCGCATCACCCGCATGCGCGCCTGACGGCGCCGTGCCGCAGTACAACAACAATTCATCGAATCGGAGTTCGTTATGAGCAAGACCGTCATTTCCTCGCCCAACGCCCCGGCCGCCATCGGCACCTATTCCCAGGCCATCAAGGCCGGCAACACCGTCTACCTGTCCGGGCAGATCCCGCTGGACCCGAAGACCATGGAACTGGTGCAGGGCTTCGAAGAGCAGACCGTGCAGGTGTTCGAGAACCTCAAGGCAGTGATCGAGGCAGCAGGCGGCTCGTTCAAGGACGTGGTCAAGCTGAACATCTTCCTCACCGACCTCAGCCACTTCGCCAAGGTCAACGAGGTCATGGGCCGCTACTTCGAACAGCCCTACCCGGCCCGCGCCGCCATCGGCGTAGCCTCCCTGCCGCGCGGCGCACAGGTGGAAATGGACGGCATCCTGGTTCTCGAATAAATCCATGCGCCTCGCTCCCCTGCTCATCCTAGGCGCCGGCCTGCTGGCTGGCTGCGCGGGCCCTGGCTCGCCCGACGGAACCTGGATCAACCAGCCCATCATCGATGCCGCCCGCGAAGGCATTCCGCTGCGCGAAGCCCTGCTCGCCCACGGCCCCGTCCTGGAGTGGCGACTGGATAGCCAACGCGGGCTGGCCACCTACAGCAACGGCTTCGAAGCCCCACAGGGCGAGATGACTGCAGGCGAGAAGGCTGGTCATTGGCAGGTGAGCTACCAGGGTGACTATCAGGAAGACCTCACCCAGGAGAGCGAGGAGTTGGTGCAGCAGGCCAGCGCCAACGGTCCCGAGCAGCACTTCAGCCGCCCGACGCACGTGGCGGAAGATGGCACCCCGCTCGGCAGCAGCTTCGAATGGGCCTTGTACGATGCCTACCTGGGTGGCGAATGGAAGATTCGCGAAGGTACCGGCGAGGGTGGCCTGGTGCTGTTCCATCCGGACGGTCGCCTGGAGGGCCTGCCCGGCACGGAACGATACGCGCTGTGCCTGGCTGGCGACTGTGCCGCCATGGCCGGCGAACATGACAGCCTATGGCTCCAGCTCGGCAACCAGGGCGCACCCTGGCTGTTCGAGCGCAATGGCGATGACCTGCGCATTCTCGAAGCCATCAACCGGGCAGCGCCCGACGAGGTTCCCGACCTCCGCCCGGGTCGCCAGGTCTGGCTGCTCGAGCGCGACTGACTGGCGGCTGGCAGGATCTACCAGCTACCCAGCCCAGCCAGCAGCCAGAGGCCCAGCGCCGCCAGCAGCGCGCCGCACAGGCGATCAAGCAACGAGATTCGAAGCTGTAGCCATCCGCGCCAACGCGCATGGCCGAGAAGACGCACCAGCATCATGTCCCAGACCAGCACCACCAACGTCATCCATACCACGCTTGCCACCACCCCCCAAACAGGCATCGCGGCCTCGCGGAGCGCGCCGAACAGTCCGGCGTAGAAAATCGGCAGCTTGGGGTTGAGGCTGCTGGCGATCGCCCCCTCGATGAGACCATGGCGCCATTGGCCTCGGCGCTCCAAAGTCTGCTCAGGTAATTCCAGACGGCGCCGCGCCAACAACGCCTGGCCGCCGAGCCATAGAAAGTACCCCCCGCCCACCCCCTGCAACACCAGCCACCAGGCATTGTCCGCCGTCGCTACCAGGCCTAGCAGGAGCAGCACCAGTAGCATGCTCAGCAGATTAGCCAGTGCGATACCCGCCGCGCAGCCATCTGCATGCCGCTGCCCACGCAGCAACGACGCTCGCACCAGCAGGAAGAAATCGGGCCCCGGCGACAGCAGCGCCGCGAGGTGGGTACCAGCAACCAATAGGAACAATGCGAACACGACCACGAATCTCCTCGGAACGGGAGCATCAGTGTCGATAGAGAGGCACGAGCCGTATTGGAAAAAAGTCAGGTCGTGGCGGCGAGGCGAAAACGCCCCGGGCTAACACCCGTGAACCGCTTGAAGGTGCCACTGAAGTGCGCCTGATCGTAGAACCCCAGCTCGAGGGCAACTTCCAGCGGTGGCTGACCGTCGAGCAACATACGCTTGGCCTCGCGCACCCTGCGCTGCAGGAGATAGGTATGCGGCGGAACACCATAGGCACGACGAAAGGCCTCGATCAGATGACGTGGATGCCGCTGCACGAGTCCGGCCAGCTGTTCCATGCTGACAGCCTCGGCGAAGTGAGCCTCCAGATACTCCCGCAGACGAACCGTCATACCACCGTCACGTAGCGTCGGCGCAGCTTCGGCCAATCCGCCATGGCGCACGAAGACCCGCTCCAGCACTTCCAGCAGCTCGACCTCCAGCGCCAAGGCATCACTGCGCTCGAACTCCTGCGCCAGGCGCGCCAGGCCGGCAGCCACCTGGCCGTCATCGGCCGGGTTGAGCTCACGAAATCCACCCGGCAGGCGCTTGCGCCCGAGCAGGGCAGGCAAACGCGCCTCCTCCACATAGAGCATGCGGTACATCAGCCGCTCGGATTCGGCGTGGCCGGTATGCGGCTCCTCGGGATTCATTAGCGACAGGGTGCCGGCAGGTAGCGCGTGCCTGGCACCCCTGCAGACATAGCCACCCACGCCTTGCAGAATCGCGCCGATGGCAAAAGCGTCGTGACTGTGCCGGCCGAACTGCTGCCCGGAAAAGTCCGCATGAAACAGCTCCACGCCCGGTAGCCACACACGCGCCAGCAGGCGGTTCGCCTCCACCTAGCCGCGCCCATTGAGGACCGCTGCGTACCCCTCGCGATAGCTCGGGTACTGCGGCGTCCAACCCAGGGCTCGGGCCCGAGCATTGCTGCAACGCTTGCTGCCGGCACGACGCACGCTGTTCTGCTCCGCCCACTGGGTCACCGCCAACTGCTCACGCAGCCAGCCGACTACCTCATGCAGCGGCGCCGGCTCATCGTCGACGCCCAGGTAACAGTTGGCCAACTCGACACCGCTAGCATCGGCTTGCAGAAGGAAGGCCAGCAGGCCGGCCGCATCGTCAGCATGGATACGATTGGCGTACAGGGGCGGCTCGCTGGCTACCCGGTAACCCTGTCGCACCTGGTTGAGCAGCCACTGGCGGCCAGGCCCGTAGATACCGGTGAGGCGCACCAGGGTGGCGGGAAGGCCGCTGGCGAGCGCCAGTTGTTCCGCCTCCAGCATCACTCGTCCGGAGTACCCTGCGGCCTCGGCAGGCGAATCCTCGTCGATCCATTCACCCCCCTGCTGGTCATAGACCCCGCTACTGGAGACAAACAGCAGACGTCGGGGCCGCTGGCCGCGCTCGGCCAGCCAGGCCAGCGCATTGCGCAGCCCCTCGACATAAGCACGATGGTAGCCGGCCTCATCGTGCTGGGTTGCTGCCACGCAATACACCAGATATTCCAGATCGCCCTGCGGCCAAGCCGCCGGGACGATCGGCTGCTGTAGATCGCCAGGTACCGGCAGGACTCCCTTGGGCAACTGCGCGACATCTCGCCGCAGGCCAAATACCGTCCAGCCACGTGCAGCCAAAAGCACCGCCAGGCGCCCGCCAACATCACCGCAGCCAGCAATAACCAGGCGCTTTGACATGAAAAATTACCTCGAAAAGCAACGAGCAGACCGATCGGTCCGACAGGGAAGAGAGGGGCCGCAGTCGTGCAGAAAGGTTACATCGTTACTTTCATAAACAAGAATTACTTGCAATAATGTTGGCCTTTTTTAGCGGGAGCCCATTCCAATGGGCCCGCTCAGCGTACATCCCACTTAGGTCCGGCCAGCATGAACCGTAACGCTCTCCGCACACAATCCTCTCGTCTGTCCCTGGCAGCCCTATTGTTCGGGCTGTTGTTGCCGATCGGCGGCCATGCCGAAGAAACGACCGCAACCCAGGCCCCGCTCTCCGCACAGGAGCAGACGGCAGCGCCGGCAGCGGCCGCACCAGGTGTCGACGGATCTGTTCCTGTTACGCCGGCCCAGAATCCACAGGTCGAAGCCCTCAAGGCCAAGCTGGCTGCCCTGGGCGCAGAAGCCAGCCTCGAGCAGGTCGAGGCGGCCAAGCAGGAATTTCTGCAGCAGAACGGCATCACCGGAACCGAAGCCGACCAACTGCTGCGGACCGTCGATGAGCAGCCGGGCGACGATCTCGCGCTGAGCGAGGAAGACGAGAACGCGGTTCTTCATGACCTCTCGCCGATGGGCATGTACAACAATGCCGACAAGGTCGTGAAGAGCGTGATGATCGGCCTGGTACTGGCCTCGATCCTGACCTGGACCGTATGGCTCGCCAAAGGCCTCGAGCTGCTGATTGGTCGTCGCCGCCTGCAGCGCGAACTGCTTGACCTCAAGGGTGCTCGCAACCTGAACCAAGCGGCTGACCAGGCCAACGCCAAACACAGCTTCAGCGCCACCCTGATCGAAGACGCCCGCGAAGAACTGCGCCTGTCCGCTGGCTGCCGCGAGAAGGAAGGCATCAAGGAGCGCGTGAGTTTCCGCCTTGAGCGCCTGGTCGCAGCCAGTGGCCGCAAGATGAGCCAGGGCACCGGCGTGCTGGCCACCATCGGCTCCACCGCACCGTTCGTGGGCCTCTTCGGGACCGTCTGGGGCATCATGAACAGCTTCATCGGCATCGCCAAGTCGCAGACCACCAACCTGGCCGTGGTCGCCCCGGGTATCGCCGAGGCCCTGCTGGCCACCGCACTGGGCCTGGTCGCCGCGATCCCCGCCGTGGTCATCTACAACGTCTTCGCCCGCTCCATCGCCGGTTACAAGGCCCAGGTGGCCGACGCCTCGGCGCAGATCCTGCTTCTGGTCAGCCGTGACCTGGATCATCCGGCCGGCGAGCGCACCCAGGCGCCCATCGCCAAGGTGGGCTGAGCCATGAGCCTGCATCTGCACGAAGGCGGTGACGACCTCCAGGAAAACCACGAGATCAACGTCACGCCGTTCATCGACGTGATGCTGGTGCTGCTGATCATCTTCATGGTCGCCGCACCGCTGGCCACCGTGGATGTGAAAATAGACCTGCCGGCATCAACCGCCAAGCCGGCTCCCCGGCCAGACAAGCCGATCTATCTGAGCATCAAGGAAGACAGCGCACTGTTCCTCGACAACGAGCAGGTCGAACCGGCCAAGCTCGGTGCCGCACTGGACCTGCGCACCAGCGGCGACAAGGACAAGACCATCTTCGTCCGCGGCGACAAGGGCGTGCAGTACGAAGAACTGATGCGCGTCATGGATAACCTGCGGGGCGCCGGCTACCTGAAAATCGGCTTGGTGGGCCTGGAAACGGTCGGCGCGAAATGACTCAATCGCGACGCATACCGCTATGGGCTACAGCGCTACTGATTGCGGCCGGACTGCATGTCGGCCTCTATCTGGTCGCTCGGTTGAACCCCAAGGTCGAGCCCATGCAGATGCCTCCGGCGGCGATGATGATCGAGCTCGAACCACTGGTCGCGCCCGTCGAGCCGCCCCCACCGCCCCCGCAGCCGGTCGTCGAACCTGACGAGCCGGAGCTGCCCAAGGTGGTAGAGGCACCGAAGCCCAAGATCGCGATCGTCAAGCCAAAGCCGAAACCCAAGCCGAAGCCGCCTCAGCCGAAGCCGCCGGAGCCTGAGGTCAAGCCACCCCAGGAGGAGGCACCGGTAGTTGCACGCGATGAGAAGGCAGCAGCGCCGCAGAAGGCCCCGGTCAGCGCGCCGACGCAGGCCCAGGTGAGCTGGCAGAGCATGCTGCTCGGCCATCTGGCGAAGTACAAACGCTACCCCGAAGATGCGCGTCGTCGTGGCTTCGAGGGTGTCAACCGACTGCGTTTCGTGCTCGATGCCAACGGCAAGGTGCTGTCCTACTCGCTGGTGGGCAAATCCGGAAGCGCTTCCCTTGATCGCGCCACCCTGGAGATGATCCGTCGTGCCCAGCCGCTGCCGCCGCCGCCCGCAGATATGCTGCAGAACGGCCAGCTGGAGATCGTGGCACCCTTCGTCTACTCCCTGGATCGACGCTGATTCGATGAACAAGGCGGATTGCCTGCCGTTCGGCCTTGGTTCCCGCGAATGCAGCCGCTATGCTTGGCCGCATCTCAATGGAATTTGACTATGACCCTCACCGAGCTGCGTTATATCGTCACCCTCGCCCAGGAACAGCATTTCGGGCGCGCCGCCGAACGTTGCCACGTCAGCCAGCCGACCCTGTCGGTTGGCGTGAAGAAGCTGGAAGACGAGCTCGGCGTGCTGATCTTCGAGCGCAGCAAGAGTGCGGTACGCCTGACCCCGGTCGGGGAGGGCATCGTCACCCAGGCGCAGAAGGTTCTGGAACAGGCCCAGGGAATCCGCGAGCTGGCCCAGGCCGGCAAGAATCAGCTGGCCGCGCCGCTGAAGATCGGCGCCATCTACACCGTCGGCCCCTATCTCTTCCCGCACCTGATTCCACAGCTGCACCGGGTCGCGCCGCAGATGCCGCTGTACATCGAAGAGAACTTCACCCACATCCTGCGCGACAAACTGCGCACCGGCGAGCTGGACGCGATCATCATCGCCCTGCCGTTCCAGGAAGCCGATGTGCTCACCAAGCCCCTCTACGACGAGCCGTTCTTCGCCCTGCTGCCGGCCGGCCATCCCTGGGCCGAGCGCGAGAGCATCGACAAGGAACTGCTCAACGACAAGAGCCTGCTGCTGCTAGGCGAGGGGCATTGCTTCCGCGACCAAGTGCTGGAGGCCTGCCCGTCGCTGCGCAAGGGCGGTGAGGATTCGGCCAAGCACACCACGGTGGAGTCCAGCTCGCTGGAGACCATCCGCCACATGGTCGCCTCCGGCCTGGGTATCTCGATCCTGCCGTTCTCCGCCGTGGACAGTCACCACTACGCCCCCGGCGTGATCGAGGTACGCCCGCTGACCGCGCCAGCGCCTTTCCGCACCGTGGCCATCGCCTGGCGTGCCAGCTTCCCGCGGCCCAAGGCCATCGAGGTTCTGGCCGACTCGATCCGCCTGTGCTCGGTCGCCCGCCCCCAGGGTGAAGCCGCTTCGGCATGACCGAGCTGGCACAGGTCCCCGTCACGGTGCTGAAGGGCGTCGGTGACGCGCTGGCAGAGAAGCTCACCAAGGTCGGCCTGGAAAGCCTGCAGGACGTGCTGTTCCATCTGCCGCTGCGCTATCAGGACCGCACCCGCATCACCCCGATCGGCGCCCTGCGCCCAGGCCAGGACGCAGTAGTCGAAGGCGTGGTGGCCGGCGCAGACGTCGCCATGGGCCGCCGCCGCAGCCTGTTGGTGCGCCTCCAGGATGGCACCGGCACCCTCTCCCTGCGCTTCTTCCACTTCAGCCAGGCGCAGAAAGACGGCCTCAAGCGTGGTACCACCCTGCGCTGCTACGGCGAAGTGCGCCCCGGCGCCACCGGCCTGGAGATCTACCATCCGGAATACCGCGCGCAGAACAGTGACGAGCCGGCGCCGGTAGAGCAGACCCTGACTCCGATCTACCCAACCACCGAGGGCCTGACCCAGCAGCGGCTGCGCCAGCTCAGCCAACAGGCCCTGGCCCGACTCGGCCCGCAGAGCCTGCCCGACTGGCTGCCCGCCGAGCTAGGCCGCGACTACCAGTTGGGTCCATTGGCCGACGCCATCCGCTACCTGCACCGACCGCCGCCAGACGCCGACCAGGAGGAGCTGGCCGAGGGCCGCCACTGGGCCCAGCACCGCCTGGCCTTCGAGGAACTGTTGACCCACCAGCTGTCACTGCAGCGCCTGCGCGAGCAGGTCCGCGCCCAGGCTGCCCCCATGCTGCCACCGGCCAAGCGCCTGCCGCAGCAGTTCCTCGCCAACCTAGGCTTCAACCCCACAGGTGCGCAGCAGCGCGTAGGCGCTGAGATTGCCTATGACTTGGCGCAGTCCGAGCCGATGCTGCGTCTGGTGCAGGGCGATGTAGGGGCGGGGAAAACCGTAGTGGCGGCACTCGCCGCGCTGCAGGCGCTGGAGGCCGGCTACCAGGTGGCGCTGATGGCGCCGACCGAGATCCTTGCAGAGCAGCACTTCCTCAACTTCACCCGCTGGCTGCAGCCTTTGGGCATCGAGGTTGCCTGGCTGGCTGGCAAGCTCAAGGGCAAGGCCCGTGCCGCCGCACTGGAGCAGATCGCGGGCGGAGCACCGATGGTGGTCGGCACCCACGCACTGTTCCAGGATGAGGTGCGCTTCCAGAAGCTCGCGCTGGTGATCATCGACGAGCAGCACCGCTTCGGCGTGCAGCAGCGCCTGGCGCTACGGCAGAAAGGCATCGACGGCCGCCTCTGCCCGCACCAACTGATCATGACCGCCACGCCGATTCCGCGAACCCTGGCGATGAGCGCCTACGCCGACCTGGACACCTCGATCCTCGACGAGCTGCCGCCCGGACGCACCCCAGTGAATACGCTGGTGATCGCCGACAGCCGCCGTCTCGAAGTAGTGGAGCGTGTGCGCCTGGCCTGCCGTGAAGGGCGCCAGGCCTACTGGGTATGCACGCTGATCGAGGAGTCCGAGGAGCTCACCTGCCAAGCGGCCGAGACCAGCTTCGAGGAGCTTTCCAGCGCCCTGGGCGAACTACGCGTCGGCCTGATCCACGGGCGCATGAAGCCGGCCGAGAAAGCCGCGGTGATGGACGAGTTCAAACGCGGCGAGTTGCAACTGCTGGTCGCCACCACCGTCATCGAGGTCGGTGTCGACGTGCCCAACGCCAGCCTGATGATCATCGAGAACCCCGAGCGCCTGGGCCTGGCCCAGCTGCACCAGCTACGTGGCCGGGTCGGCCGCGGCAGCGCCGCCAGCCACTGCGTGCTGCTCTACCACGCGCCGCTGTCGCAGCTCGGCCGCGAACGCCTGGGCATCATGCGCGAGACCTGCGACGGCTTCGTTATCGCCGAGAAGGACCTGGAACTGCGCGGCCCCGGCGAGATGCTCGGCACCCGCCAGACCGGCCTTCTGCAGTTCAAGGTCGCCGACCTGATGCGCGACGCCGATCTGCTGCCGGCCGTGCGCGAGGCCGCGCAGGAGCTGCTGGCGCGCTGGCCGCAGCATGTCAGCCCGCTGCTCGAACGCTGGCTGCGCCACGGCCAACAGTACGGCCAAGTGTGAGCCAGCGCACAGACTACCACTGGTCACTTGTCCGGCAACCGAGCGAACCCGGCGAAGCGCTGGTTATACTCCGTTCAGTAGTTCTTCTGCCGGATGCCGTCCATGACTGAAGTTGCCCTCGCCCCCGATGCCACTCCTCGCCCACCGACGGTGATCCTGCAGCTCCTCGAGAAACTCGGCGTTCCTTGTCATATCCGCCCGGACCACCAGGCCCTGCCGGCAGCCAGCCGCGTGCAGGCCGCTCTGCTGGAAGACCCGGTCGGCGCACTGCTGGTGCTGTTCCCGCAGAGCCAGCTACTGGACCTCAATCGTCTGGCCGAGTTGACCGGGCGCAAGCTCACGGCAGTCAAACCCGAGCGCATGGAGCGCATGCTGGCCAAGCACAGCCTCGGCCTACTTCCCGGTCTGCCGCCGCTCACCAGCTCTCCCTGCCTGTACGACGAACGCATGTTGCAGGAGCCGAGTCTGCTGGTGGAATCCGGTCAGGCCGGCGTGCTGCTGGAAATCGATAGTGAGCACTACAAGTCCATCCTGCTGGCCAAGGCCAGCGCCGCCCGCTTCGGCGAACCACTGAGCAGCATTCGTCCGAACCTGAACCGACCAGACGATGACCGCGCGGAGATCACCCAAGCCGTGCAAGCCTTCACCGCACGGCGCATTCAGCAGCGGCTCGAAGAAACCATCGAGATTCCACCGCTGCCGGAAACCGCACAGAAGATCATCAAGCTACGTGTCGACCCAGATGCCACCGTCGACGACATCACCGGCGTGGTCGAAACCGACCCGGCCCTGGCCGCCCAAGTCGTCAGCTGGGCGGCCTCGCCCTACTACGCCGCCCCTGGCAAGATCCGCTCGGTGGAGGACGCCATCGTTCGCGTACTGGGCTTCGACCTGGTCATCAACCTGGCCCTAGGCCTGGCGCTGGGCAAGACCCTCAGCCTGCCCAAGGACCAGCCGCAGCAGGCCACACCCTATTGGCAACAGGCGATCTACACCGCAGCCATCATCGAGGGCCTGACCCGAGCCATGCCACGTGCGCAGCGTCCGGAAGCCGGCCTGACCTATCTCGCCGGCCTCCTGCACAACTTTGGCTACCTGGTGCTGGCGCACGTGTTCCCACCACACTTCTCACTGATCTGCCGGCATTTGGAGGTCAACCCGCACCTCAGCACCGGCTACATCGAGCAGCACCTGCTGGGCATCACCCGCGAGCAGATCGGCGCCTGGCTGATGCGCTTCTGGGACATGCCGGAAGAGCTGGCCACCGCACTGCGCTTCCAGCACGACCCGGACTACGACGGCGCTCACGCGGCCTACCCCAACCTGGTGTGCCTGGCGGTCAATCTGCTGCGCAGCCGTGGCATCGGCAGCGGCCCGCAACACGACTTGCCGGATGCGCTGTTCGAACGACTGGGGATCAGTCGTGACAAGGCCGAAGACGCCCTGAACAAGGTGTTGCAGGCGGAAGTGGCATTGCGGGAACTGGCTTCGCAGTTCAACCATACGCATTGATCACATCGAAATGAGAAAGGGGCCAAAGGCCCCTTTTTGTTACTCCAGCGATTACTTCAGCTTGGCCCGACGTGCAGCGAACACTTCCGGCAGCGCCTTGGCACTGGCCTCCAGCACCGCATGCAATGGCGCCTGCTCGTAGAGCGCGGCGTACTCGCCAAGCTTGTCGCTAGGAGTCTGGCGGTAGGCATAGAGCATGAAGGCTTCCACCCCGCTGGCGCTGGACGCGCGCAGAGGCGGTAACTGGGCAGCGGTCTGCTCGGACAGGGCTTTCTCGTCGAGATCGCCGCCCTGGGCATGCAGGCTCAGCAGGGCCTGGGTCTTACCCACTTCGTAGCGCAGCAGAGTGGCCAGCTCGGTGGTATGGGCGGCCTTGTCCAGCCGACGCACCAGGTCGATTCGCCTGCCCAGCGGCGGGCGCTCCTGTAACTGTTGACGGTAGGCAGTCAGGCCACCGTCTTCGCCCACGGCACGCTCAGCCTCGGTGAATTGCTGGGCCAGTGGACTTTCGAGCAGTTTGAGCGCGGCATCGAGCTGCTCGCTCTTGACCTCGGCGGCCACACGCCTGCCAAGGTCATCGCATAGCGCGACGGCTGCGAATGTCTTGCCGAGGACTTTCTGTTGATCGGCGCTCATACCGCGCTGCAGCAGCGGAGCGGTCTGCTCACACAGGAGCTGTACGCCGGCCAGCTCAAGCACACGCTTGAGGGTGGCATCGGGTGCCGCCTGAGCCGGAAGGGCCAGTGACAGGAGCGAGGCGAGAAAGAGCGACAGACGCATGAACGGACTTCCGTGGAAAAGGCCCAGCCTAGCCAAGTGGCGGCCACCGGGCCAGCGAGGGAAAGCGGCTCAGGCCGCTTTCTTGACCTCGGTCTTCTTTTTCTTCTTCGGCACTACGTGCTTGAGCAAACCCTGGAACCAGATCACCAGCGCCGGGTTGCCCTGGATCTGGATGTCCTTGTTCTGGATGCCCTGCATGAAGGCCAGCTGCTTGTTCTTGGCATTCATGGTGGCAAAACCGTAGACGGCGTCCTTGAAGCCGATGGCAAAGGCAGGCTCGCTTGCCGCACCAGCATGGCTGGTGACGCGTTTGTCCTTGATGCGGTAGTGACGGGCGACCTTGCCGTCGAGGGTATGCAGCTGGAACACCAGCTCCTTGCCCTCCAGCTGCTGCTGGAACTCGGCATTGGTGCGGCTGGCCTTGGCCATCAGGCGGCCCAGCATCCAGAGGAGAAAGCGGAATTTCATGCGCGCGGCCTCGAGGGTGATGAAATCGGCGGCGCATTGTAGCGGATGGCGCGGAACACTACATCCCGTCTGGCGGGTGGTTCGGCGAGAGCGGCGGGATGACCCGGAGCCCCGAAGGCTCCGGGCCGGGACTTACTCAGTTGACGGCGTCTTTCAGGGACTTGCCCGGCTTGAAGGCCACGGTGTTGCTGGCTTTGATCTTGACCGGTGCGCCGGTCTGCGGGTTCTTGCCGGTACGGGCACCACGGTGACGCTGCAGGAAAGTACCGAAGCCCACCAGGGTGACACTGTCCTTGCGGTTCAGCGCGCTGGTGATCTCTTCGAGCACGGCGTTGAGTACGCGGTTGGCCTGGTCTTTGGTCAGATCAGCCTTTTCGGCGATAGCCGCGGCGAGTTCAGGTTTGCGCATAGATGCCTCTTTGACGGTTTGTTGTTGTTGTGTCCGTGCTGTCCGTCCAGAACAGCGCCAAAGGCGCCGCAACGGCTCTGCGCTGCGGCAGACCGGTGGAGAATGGCACGCCATCCGGGACTGCGCCAGTGCTGCCGGGCAGTTTGCCCGGCCTAGAACAGGACGAACCAGACAGAACATCCGCTATTTCAGCCAGAATCTGATCGTTGCTCCGAATTGGTTCGTAGAAATGCAAACGGCGGCCCAAAGGCCGCCGTCACATCATCGCCAAACGCCGCGATCAGCCGATCTCGATCATCTCGAAATCCGCCTTGCCCACACCGCAGTCCGGGCACAGCCAGTCGGCTGGCACGTCTTCCCAGCGGGTACCGGCGGCGATGCCATCGTCGGGCCAACCCAGGCTCTCGTCATAGATCAGGCCACAGACCACACACTGCCACTTCTTCATGCTCTACCTCATCGCGGGTCGTCTCTGCGGACATTGCCCTGGTTAAAAAACAAGCAGGCTTTGTACTGATATGAGAGCTTCGGCGCAAGTGCCAGGGGAAAACGCTCATCGTGTTAAGCTCGCCGCCTTCACAGGTAGCCGAAGCCGTTGTCGTGCCCTCCTCCGCCCTCGCTCACCCGCCGCGCTGGCTCAACGCCGGCCAGTTGCATCCCGCGCCTGCGCCACTACTGCGCGACTGGTTATTCGACCAGGGCTCGCTGACCCGTCGTCTCACCACCCTGAGTGCCGCGCGCTTCTCCGTACGACCGCTGCAGCAGGGTTGGCAGGTACTGCGTGTGGACGAATGCTCCGCGCTGCAGATACCGACGGGCAGCATGGGGTGGGTACGCGAGGTATATCTGCTCGGGGCTGACCAGCCCTGGGTGTTCGCCCGCAGCGTGGCGCCGCGCGCCGCTCTGGAGGGTAGTGGCTTTGATCTGGGCAAGCTTGGCAGCCGCTCTCTCGGCGAGCTGCTGTTCAGCGACCGCGCCTTCATCCGTGGAGAGCTGCAGGCTTGCCGCTATCCTGGCGCCTGGCTGCCGGCCGAAGTACGTGTCGAGCAGCTCTGGGGGCGCCGCTCGTGCTTCCGACGGGACGGCCTCGGCGTGCTGGTGGCGGAGGTGTTCCTGCCAGCGTTCTGGGATCACGCGACCCGGAACTAGACATCGCCCTCGCTTTGGGTCAAGCCACTGCTCGTATAATCGGCGGACCTGGCCCGGAGAACCGTCGATGTACCAATCCTTCCTGCTCGCCCTGAATCGTGTTCATCCGCGCACCTGGGACTTCGTCCAGCTGATGCGCCTGGACAAGCCGATCGGCATTTATCTGCTGCTATGGCCCACTTTGTGGGCACTGTGGGTGGCGAGCCAGGGCGTACCCAGCCTCGGACTTTTGCTGATCTTCGTGCTTGGCACATTCTTCATGCGCGCCGCCGGTTGTGTGATCAACGACTACGCCGACCGCAACATCGACGGTCACGTGGCGCGCACCCGAGCCAGGCCATTGGCTGATGGCCGCGTGACCGAGCGAGAAGCGTTGACGTTGTTCGCCGTGCTGGTGGGCCTGAGCTTCATCCTGGTGCTGTTCACCAACCTGACCACCATCCTGCTGTCGTTCGGCGGCCTGGCCCTCGCAGCCTGTTATCCCTTCATGAAGCGCTACACCTATTACCCACAGGTAGTGCTGGGCGCGGCCTTCTCCTGGGGCATGCCAATGGCCTTCACCGCCGTGACCGGCGAGTTGCCGCCGCCCGAAGCCTGGCTGCTGTACATCGCCAACCTACTGTGGACGGTGGCCTACGACACCTACTACGCCATGACCGATCGCGAGGACGACCTGAAGATCGGCGTGAAATCCACCGCCATCCTGTTCGGCGACGCCGACCGCATCATCATCCTGACCCTGCAGGGCCTGACTCTGCTGTGCCTGGCCATGGCCGGCGCACGCTTCAGCCTGGGAATCTGGTTCCTCTTCGGTCTGTTCGGTGCTGCCGCCTGTTTCGCCTGGGAGTTCTGGAGTACCCGTGATCGCGACCCGCAGAAGTGCTTCGCCGCGTTCCTGCACAACCACTGGGCCGGCCTGGCGATCCTGCTCGGCATCGTCATCGACTATGCGTTGCGCTAGGTACCTCTGACACTCGCTACCCTCTGCCAGAGCAGCCGTCCCAGCCAGGTGGTGCCCAACGGGATCACCCAGCCAATGCCCGCCAGGGGAATCAGCCAGTAGGACTCGGCGGACTTGGGGCCACTCAGCCAGAAGAAGCCGCCATGGGTGTCGACGACGAACAGCACGCTGAATATCACCGCGCTCAGCAGAATCGCACCCAGGTTCGGCGCCCAGTAGGCGGCGAAGACGAAGCCGAACCAGAAGGCAGATAGATCAGCATAGGCAAGGTTATTAGCCGGCCCGAGAAAACGCACAAGCGAATAAACCAAAACTGAAGTGAACGTATAGGCGAGCGAATAGATGAACGGTTTCATACACGCACCTCCATCACGATGCGTTCCTTACTGTTCCGAATTAACTCTATAAGCCTCTGAACAGCCTCATCCCCAGACAAGCCCCCTCCTACATCAATACAGCCCGCCGACCCAGGCCAGCTGCCTCCATGCAGGAAGAAGCCTGTCCGCCCATAAGTGATTGTCTGTGGTGCTGGATGAAGAGGGACTCGAAAAGACCCCCAATCAGCACGCCGACGCAACAACCTATAGGTACTCCCCAGCAACCCGGGAGCACTCAGCTCTTCGGAATAAATAAAATAGATCCCAACAGGTATAGGCCCTGTACTTTCCATCATCTGACATAAAAGCTCTGCTTTATTCATGCATGACTCTGGGCGCCCGCTGGTAGCGGACATGGCTCCTTTAAACTCAGGAGAGTCAATAATGAAAATGCCCTTTGATATTTCAAAAGAGAACGAAGTCAATGACTTCGGGGCAGAAACAAAAGGCGCAACGGCTTCTTGATCCAATGGATTGAACGCAACACCCATGTCTTCTATGCCAAGCGGGCCTGGCCGATTCAACCCAAACTCCCTGTAGTTCTTCCGGTCGCCAAAATCCTCGATCCCCGCCGGCCCCGGCACTCTATACCCTGTCATATAACGTCCTTGTTCAAATCCGTTCTTAATGCACCCCGAGATACATTGCACCCAGATTACCCATCACCCTCTGACAAAAATGCTGAGCAACGCCTGTTTTGGGAGATTACTTCGCAAGGAGTTACGCCTTGCATGTGCAAGAGGGACATCATGAGAGCCCTCACACTTGTCACATCTCTGCAATATTTCTGTTATCTAATGCGGCGCAAGACAGACGACCCGAGGCTCGACCCATGGTTGGCAAGAACATCCTGATCGTTGACGACGAAGCACCCATCCGCGAGATGATCGCCGTGGCCCTGGAAATGGCCGGCTACGATTGTCTGGAGGCGGAGAACACCCAGCAGGCGCATGCGCTGATCGTCGACCGCAAGCCGGACCTGATCCTCCTCGACTGGATGCTCCCCGGCACCAGCGGTATCGAGCTGGCGCGCCGGCTCAAGCGCGACGAACTGACCGACGACATCCCGATCATCATGCTCACCGCCAAGGGTGAAGAGGACAACAAGATCCAGGGCCTGGAAGTCGGCGCCGACGACTACATCACCAAGCCCTTCTCGCCGCGAGAGCTGGTGGCCCGCCTCAAGGCCGTGCTGCGCCGCACTGCGCCGAGCGATGGAGAAGCTCCGATCGAAGTCGGCGGCCTGCTGCTCGACCCGATCAGCCACCGCGTCACCATCGATGGCAAACCGGCCGAGATGGGTCCCACCGAATACCGTCTGCTGCAGTTCTTCATGACCCACCAGGAGCGCGCCTACACCCGTGGCCAACTGCTCGATCAGGTGTGGGGCGGCAACGTGTATGTCGAGGAGCGTACCGTGGACGTGCATATACGCCGCCTGCGCAAGGCGCTCGGCGAGGCCTACGAGAACCTGGTGCAGACGGTGCGCGGCACCGGGTATCGTTTCTCCACCAAGAGCTGATCCGATCAAGGACGCGTTCCGTTGAACCAGAACTGGCACGGCGCCATCAGTCGCCACCTGCTGTTGCTACTGATCGCCTGTGGCCTGCTCGGCCTGATCACTGGTGAATACGCCTGGGCCCTGGCTATCGGTCTCGGCGGCTATCTGCTGTGGCACCTGAAACAGCTGCTGCGGCTGCACAAGTGGTTGCGCGAGCGCAAACCCGACGAGGCACCGCCCGAGGGCTACGGTCTGTGGGGGGAGGTTTTCGACAACATCTACCACCTGCAACGTCGCGACCAGCGCGTGCGTGGCCGTCTGCAGGCGGTGATAGATCGTGTGCAGGAATCCACCGCAGCCCTGCGCGACGCGGTGATCATGCTCGACGCCGAAGGCAACCTGGAGTGGTGGAACCGTGCCGCCGAGCAGCTATTGGGCCTGAAGACTCCGCAGGACAGCGGCCAGTCGATCACCAACCTGGTGCGCCATCCGCAGTTCAAGGAGTACTTCGACGCCGGCCAGTACCAGGAAGCCCTGGAGCTGCCCTCGCCGGTCAATGATCGTCAGCGCCTGCAACTGCAGATCACCCAGTACGGAAACCGTGAACACCTGATGCTAGTGCGTGACGTCACCCGCCTCCACCAACTGGAGCAGATGCGCAAGGACTTCGTGGCCAACGTCTCCCATGAGCTGCGCACCCCGTTGACGGTGATCGCCGGCTACCTGGAAACCCTGTTGGACAACGTCGAGGACGTGAACCCACGCTGGCTGCGGGCTCTGCAGCAGATGCAGCAGCAGGGGTCACGCATGCAGAACCTGCTCAACGACCTGCTCCTGTTGGCCAAGCTGGAAGCCACAGACTATCCCTCGGACAACAATCCAGTAGCCGTCGACCTCCTGCTGCTGAGCATCCGCAACGATGCACAGGCCCTGTCCGGCCCACGTAACCATCGCATCAGCCTGGAGGCGGACAACCAGATTCGTCTCAAGGGCAGCGAGGCAGAGCTGCGCAGCGCCTTCTCCAACCTGGTGTTCAACGCGGTGAAATACAGCCCCGAAGAGAGCGATATCCGCATCCGCTGGTGGGGCGACGAGCAAGGCGCGCACTTCAGCGTGGCCGACAGCGGCATCGGCATCGAGGCCAAGCACCTGCCGCGCCTGACAGAACGCTTCTATCGGGTCGACTCCAGCCGAGCCTCCAACACGGGCGGTACGGGCCTCGGCCTGGCTATCGTCAAGCATGTGCTGTTGCGCCACCGCGCGCGCCTGGATATCACCAGCCTGATCGGCAAGGGCAGCACCTTCACCTGTCACTTCCCAGCCCAGCAAGTCAGCCGGCGCGGCTGACGCTGCGCGACGGCTTGCATTCGCCGGCCTCTGCCGCCAACCTGTAGCGATCTTTCGCCAGCCCCGACCACCATGGACCCTTCCTCTAGTCTCTCCACCTCCGCGCTTTTCGCCGATATCGGCCTCGTTCTGTTCGCCCTCTTCCTCGTTCTGCTCAACGGCTTTTTCGTGGCCGCCGAGTTCGCCATGGTCAAGCTCCGTGCGACCAAGGTCGAAGCCATCGCCGAGCAACACGGCTGGCGCGGGCACATCCTGCGCACCGTGCACAACCAGCTGGACGCCTACCTCTCCGCCTGCCAGCTGGGCATCACCCTGGCCTCCCTCGGCCTCGGCTGGGTAGGCGAACCGGCCTTCGCCGAACTGCTCACTCCGCTGCTGGCCATGATCGGCATCGAGTCGGAGAAGCTGATCCACGGTATCGCCTTCTTCTTCGCCTTCTTCATCATTTCCTACCTGCACATCGTGGTTGGCGAGCTGGCGCCCAAGTCCTGGGCCATCCGCAAACCCGAGCTGCTGTCGCTGTGGACGGCTGCACCGCTGTACACCTTCTACTGGCTGATGTACCCGGCCATCTACCTGCTCAACGCCAGCGCCAACGCCATCCTACGCATTGCCGGCCAGGGCGAGCCGGGGCCGCATCACGAGCACCACTACAGCCGCGATGAGCTGAAGCTGATCCTCCACTCCAGCCGCGCCCGCGACCCCAGTGACCAGGACATGCGCGTGCTGGCCTCGGCCGTGGAAATGGGCGAGCTGGAAGTGGTGGACTGGGCCAACTCGCGCGAGGACCTGGTGTACATCGACGCCAATGCCAAGCTCGACGAGATGTTCAACCTGTTCCGCCGGCACAAATTCAGCCGCTACCCGGTCTACGAGGAAGCCACCAACGGCTTCGTCGGCGTGCTGCACATCAAGGACCTGCTACTGCAGCTGTCCCTGCTGGAAATGCTACCGTCCAAGTTCAACGTGGCCGAGCTGATGCGCCCGATCGAGCGGGTCAGCAAACACATGCCACTGTCCTCGCTACTGGAACAGTTCCGCCAGGGTGGCGCGCACTTCGCCCTGGTCGAAGAGGCGGACGGCAAGGTGGTCGGCTTCCTGACGATGGAGGACGTGCTGGAGGTGCTGGTCGGTGATATTCAGGACGAGCACCACAAGGCCGAGCGCGGCATCCTCGCCTACCAGCCAGGCAAGCTGCTGGTGCGCGGTGACACCCCTCTGTTCAAGATCGAGCGACTGCTCGGCGTCGACCTCGATCACATCGAGGCGGAGACCCTGGCCGGCCTGGTTTACGAAAGCCTCAACCGCGTCCCCACCGAGAACGAGGTGCTGGAGACCGAGGGCCTGCACGTGATCATCAAAAAGATGAAAGGCCCGAAGATCGTCCTGGCCAAGGTTCTCAAGCTGGACTGACACATCCGCCTGTAAACGACGCCGCAGCTATCTACGGCGTCGTGCTTTCTGGCGCTAGGCTGCCTGGGGCTGGTGAGTACCGGCAAGACTCAAACCGTGATCCAGATGCTGGTCCACCAGCCATTTGCCGTGGGCAAGGGAAGCACGCTGGGCGCTCTCCAAATCGGCGAGGAAGGCGTACTGCATCGGCAGAGGTATGCGCTTGCTGGCCTGGCCGTCCGGCAGGGTGATCTGACAGCCCGCCGCCCAGGGCGTGGGGATGCCCGGGTGCTCCATGACGGCGGCGCTGATGGCGTGGTCGCGATAGGTGCAGTGAAGATTTTTCATGGTTCTGGCCTCGCATGACGGAAAGGCTGCTCCATCACCATAAGACCAGATCAGCACGTGTTGCCGCCGGACCGACGGCCGGCGCACATGCGCAACGGCTATTCGCCGCCCACCGCGAAGTTGGGCAGGCTGTTCACCGGCTGGGCAAAATCGAACGGGATGGACTCCAGCGCCAAACCGATATTGCGCTGCACCACGAAGTGCAGGTGCGGGCCGGTGCTGTTGCCTGTGTTGCCGGAGCGGGCAATCAGGCTGCCTGCCTCGACCCACTGGCCCTCGCTGACGCCCACGGACCCGCGCATCAGGTGCAGGTAGACGCCCATCGTCCCGTCATCATGCAGGATGCGCACGTAATTGCCGGAAGGATTGTTGCCCCGCCCGCTCTGCTGGTTCTCGGTCTTCACCACGGTGCCGCTGCGTGCCGCGACGATCGGCGTGCCCTCTGGCATCGCAATATCCATGGCGTAGCGGCCCTTGGGCGTGAAGTGGCTGTACTTGCCGTTGGCTCCCTGGGTCAGACGGAATGGGCCACCACGCCAGGGCAGCGGATAGTTGTACAGCAACGGAAGCTGCCGCGGGTCACCCATGGCATAGCGCAATTTCGGCCTGTAGCTCATTGGCTTGTCCGCTTCGCGCGGCGCCAGGGTGGCCAGGCGTATCTGGCTGCGCGGCGGCAGCACCCAGCGAATCGGCTCATCTGGCGCACCGACGGCGTTGACCACCTTATCCAGGCGCAACTCGACCTCGACCGGCGCATACAGGTCGTTGCGCACCTGCAGGGTCTCGCCGCCGTCGTGCTTCTTGGTCTCCAGCTTCACCTGGCTGTCCAGCTTCTCGACCATGCGATCACGGAACACCAGCACCTGAGCGCCGGGTATGGCCTTGTCGCTGTAGGTCACGGTGCCGTGCTTGTCGACATACTTGTAGATGGTCAGCGCATTGGCCTGACCGGCGAGCAACAGCAATGCGCCGAAAACGAATGAACGCCCTAGCATATCTTCGAATTTGTCGTTGAATTCCCGAGAGCCGCAAGACTAGCAGCGTGCCGGGGGCCATGCGAGCACCCAAATCCCGCCTTGCGAGAAAATCGACACCCTCCGACGAAAGGCGCTCAATCCGACCTTGGTCGAACTGGCATGGCCAGACCCAGCCCCTAGACTCCGCCGCTGTTCTTTTCCGCCATCGAGTAAACCCCATGTATTCTGATCGCGTGCGCCTGCCTGCCCTGCTGGACAAGCTGATGAGCGCCACCGAAGCCGCCGCCCTGATCGAGGACGGCATGACCGTTGGCATGAGCGGCTTCACCCGCGCCGGCGAAGCGAAAGCCGTACCGCGCGCGCTGGCCGAGCGGGCCAAGGCCCAGCCACTGCAGATCAGCCTGATGACCGGCGCCAGCCTGGGCAACGACCTCGACAAGCAGCTCACCGAAGCAGGCGTGCTGGCCCGGCGCATGCCGTTCCAGGTCGACTCGACCCTGCGCAAGGCGATCAACGACGGCAGCGTGATGTTCATCGATCAGCATCTGTCCGACACCGTCGAGCAGATCCGCAACCTGCAGCTGAAGAAGCCAGATATCGCGGTGATCGAGGCGGTGGCCATTACCGAGGAAGGCCACATCGTGCCGACCACCTCCGTGGGCAACTCGGCCAGCTTCGCGATCTTCGCCGAGCGGGTGATCGTCGAGATCAACCTGGCGCACAACCCGAATCTGGAAGGCCTGCACGACATCTATATCCCGACCTACCGGCCGACCCGCACGCCGATCCCGCTGGTACGAGCCGACCAACGCATCGGCAGCGGCGCCATCCCGATTCCGCCGGAGAAGATCGTCGCCATCGTCATCACCGATCAGGCCGACTCGTACTCCACGGTCACCGCGCCGGACGCCGACACCCAGGCCATCGCCGACCACCTGATCGCCTTCTTCGAGAATGAGGTTGATGCCGGTCGCCTGCCGCAGAACCTGGGTCCGTTGCAGGCCGGCATCGGTAGCATCGCCAATGCGGTGATGTGCGGCCTGCTGGAATCGCCATTCGAAGACCTGGAGATGTACTCCGAGGTACTGCAGGACTCCACTTTCGAGCTGATCGACGCCGGCAAGATGCGCTTCGCCTCCGGCTGCTCGATCACTCTTTCGGCGCGCTGCAACGAGCGCGTATTCGGCAATCTGGAGCGCTACAAGGACAAGCTGGTGCTGCGTCCGCAGGAAATCTCCAACCACCCGGAGATCGTCCGCCGCCTGGGTATCATCGGCATCAACACCGCACTGGAGTTCGACTTGTACGGCAACGTCAACTCCACCCACGTCGGCGGCACGAAGATGATGAACGGTATCGGCGGCTCGGGCGATTTCGCCCGCAACGCGCACCTGGCGATCTTCGTCACCAAATCGATCGCCAAGGGCGGCGCCATCTCCAGCGTGGTGCCGATGGTCAGCCACGTCGACCATAGCGAGCATGACGTCGACATCCTGGTCACCGAGATCGGCCTGGCCGACCTGCGTGGCCTGGCGCCACGTGAACGCGCTCGGGCGATCATCGAAAACTGCGTACACCCGGACTTCCGTGGCCCGCTCAAGGACTATTTCGAGCGTGCCTGCGCCAAGGGCGGGCACACCCCGCACCTGCTGCGCGAAGCTCTGGAGTGGCACATCAACCTGGAAGAAACGGGCCGCATGCTGGCCAGCTGAATTCGGGCCTGAGGCTCGGATACCCGAAGCCGCCTCTGCCACGATCGGAGGCGGCTTTTCTCGTCATGTCGAATCTCTCCGACTGCCTATCAGGGTGGCGCTCTTCCCCCTGTGCTCTTCTTGCGGACACCTCACTCCGATGCGGCCCTCGCTGGTCGTTTCTGATGCCCGCTCTCGATCACGCCCTTGCAAGCCCTTTGCCGTCGGCACCGGCTTCGGTTGATAATGCGAAAACTTATCATTTGCGCGCAACCGTTCCTGCAAGGATCAAGCATGTCCGGCTCACCCTCCGCATCCGTTATCACGCAGCTGTATACCGACCACCACGGCTGGCTGCAGAGCTGGCTGCGCTCAAGGTTGAACAACTCCGCCGATGCGGCGGACCTGGCGCAGGATACTTTCGTCCGCCTGCTGCAACGGCGTGGCGATGTAGCTCCCAGCGAGCCGCGCGCCTACTTGCGCACGGTGGCCCGAGGCCTGGTTATCGATCTATGGCGACGCCGGGACGTCGAGCGGGCCTGGCTGGAAACGGTGGCCCATATTCCGGAGCACGAGGCGCCCTCTCCAGAAACCAGCCTGCTGGTCGTGGAATCTCTTATCGCCATCGACCGCATGCTCGACGAGCTGAAGCCCAAGGTTCGGCAGGCCTTTCTGCTGGCTCAGCTGGACGGCATGACCTGCCCCAGGATCGCAGAGCGCCTGGGCGTTTCGCTGTCTACCGTCGAGCGCTACATCGCCAGCGCCCTGCGTCATTGCTACCGCCTGGTCTACGAGACCCCGACATGAGCGAAACGCCCCCACCGCCGCTGCGGGACGCCGTGATCGACCAGGCCATCGACTGGTCGATAAGGCTCGGTTACAACCAGCCAGGGGAAGAAGCATACAAGGCGTTCTCTTCCTGGCTCGCGGATGCCGATGAGCATCGCGTGGCCTGGGAGCGAATCCAGAGCCTTGGCGGCCGCTTCGCCGGCCTGCCATCGAAGCTCGCCATGCAGACCTTGGAGAGGCTCCCAGACGCACGACTGAAGCGCCGGCAGATCATCAAGCTCCTGGCTCTCTTCGGCGCAGTCGGAACCTGTACCTGGGGTACCGCCGAGGTTACGCCGTGGCAACGTCTCGTTGCCGACCGGAGTACCCGCACTGGAGAGCGACGCAGGTGGACGCTGGCCGACGGCAGCGTGCTCGACCTGAATACCGACAGCGCCGTCTCCCTGCGCTTCGACGATACCCAACGCCTGGTGCAGCTCCTGCGCGGAGAGTTGCATCTGATCAGTGGAGCCGATGCCGGTAGCCAGGTACCCCGGCCACTGCGCGTGGAAACCCCCTTCGCTCTGCTCGAAGCGCTGGACGCTCGATTCAGTGTCCGCCTGAAGGAGCATGTCTGCCGCCTCGATGTCACGGAGGGGGCAGTTCGCGTGCAGCCTCAGACAGGCCCTGGCGAAATGGCCCGACCAGGAGAGGTGTGGCTCCTTTCCGCCGGAGGCGCAACACAGAGCGCAGGAGGGTCACAGGATATCGCCGCCTGGCGCGAGGGCCTGCTGGTCGCTCGCGACATGCCGCTGTCTCGCGTGCTGGATGAACTGGGACGCCACAGGCACGGCCATCTCGGCTGCGACCCGCAGATTGCCAACCGCCCCATCAGCGGCAACTTCAGCCTGGCGGACACGGATACCACCCTGGTCTTCCTCGCCGAAGCCCATGGGCTGAGATTGCATCATCTGACGCGCTACTGGGTTCGACTCTCTACCTGAGCGCCCCTGCAGCATCGGCTCCTCAGGGAGGGAAAGAAATTACCGTTCTCGTTGAGGGGATTGGCACGCTGGCCCGGCATACAGGCCAGAACACTCCAGAAACCTGCCAACGGAACTCTCTCTGTGACCATCCGCCCCTCCCAGCGCACGCCGCTTCGCGTCGCCGTCCGCCATGCCATCCTCTGCCTGGGCCTCGGCCTGTCACCGATTGCCGTCACCCAGGCCAGCGAACAGGCCAATGCCAGCGTAGCTCGACACTTCGACATCCCGGCCGGCCCGCTGGATGGTTCATTGACCCGCCTGAGCCAGGAAACGGGCCTGAACGTCGCCTTCGAGCACTCCGACCTGGCCGGCAAACGCAATCCAGCCGTACAGGGTGACTTCACCGCGGAAGAGGCTCTGCTTCGTTTGCTGATCGGCACCGGGCTTCAGGCTCTGCCGCTGCACAATGGCGGCTATCGGCTGTCCCCCTCCGTCGACGCTTCCGGGGCCCTGCAACTGGGCGCAACCAGCATCAGCGGCAGCTCTCTGGGGCAAGCCACCGAAGGCACCGGCTCCTACACCAGCGGATCGATGTCGACCGCCACGCGGCTGAATCTCTCGCCGAGGGAAACACCTCAGACGGTCACCGTGGTGACTCGGCAGCAGATGGATGACTTTGGCCTGACCAGCATGGTGGATGTGTTGGAGAGCACCAGCGGGGTGTATGTCCAGAAGTCAGGCGGCAATGGCAACACCGCCTACAGCCGCGGCTTCGCCATGCAGACCCAGTTCGAAGGCGTTCCCAACCCCTGGGGGATCGGCGAATCCAACCGTGGCCCCTCGCCGGACAGCGCCTTTCTTGATCGTGTCGAGATTCTCCAGGGGGCCTCCGGCCTGCTCAGTGGCGCCGGTGAGCCCGGCGGGACGGTGAACATGGTACGCAAGCTGCCGACGACCGAAGCGCAGGGCTCGGTCGAAATCGGCGGCGGCTCATGGGACAGGATGCGACTGGTAGGTGATGTGTCCGGCCCGCTGGTGGATTCCGCCGTGCTGCGCGGACGTGCGGTGGCCGTCTGGCAAGACGGCAACTCCTTCATCGACCATGGCGAGGACCAGCGTCAGGCGTTCTATGGTGTGCTGGCGGCCGACTTGGGCGAAGCCACCACGCTGACTGGCAGCGTCCAGTACCAGAAGAATCGGACCGTCGAGGCGCTGGGGATACCGACCGCAGCAGACGGTAGCGATCTCGGGCTCAGTCGCTCCAGCTTCTTTGGCGCGGACTGGGGGCGAATCAAGCGAGAGAGCCTGCTTTACAGCCTGCGCCTGGAGCATCAGTTGGCCGCCGGCTGGGCACTGCGCGCCGCCTACGATCACAGCGAGACGGATACCGACGATCGGGGCAGTTATCTCTATGGCAAACTGAACCGCGTCACGGGCGATGGCCTCAGCCTCAACTGGAACCTCCTGGAACGGCATTTCGCCTCCGACTCGCTCGATGTACATGCCACCGGGCCGTTCGAATTTGCCGGGCGTGACCACGAGCTGGTTCTGGGGGCCAGCGGCATCGAGCAAAAGGACAGGAATCGCGCCGTATACGGTGGCGAGCCGATCAACCTGTACGACTACCGGCCCTCGTCCATCGCCAAACCCGGAGACCCCATGCCAGCCTGGCCGGGCTTCAACGAGACAAGCCAGCACGGCCTGTATTCTGCCGTGCGCCTGAGCCTGGCCGACCCACTCAAGCTCATCCTCGGCACCCGGGTCAGCGACTTCAACTATGAAACTGCCGAGGGAGCCACGGAGCAGCAGGAGAGCGGTGTGGTATCCCCGTATGCCGGCCTGGTCTACGAGCTCAATGATTGGTCCTCCGCCTACGCGAGCTATTCCGATATTTTCAAACCGCAGAGCCAGCGGCAGACCAGTGGCTCGACGGTCGACCCCGTAGTGGGGAGCAACTACGAGCTGGGTATCAAGGGCGAGTTCTACGACGGGCGTCTGAATGCGGCTGCGGCCATCTTCCGTCTGGAGCAGGAAAACCTCGCCAAGCGCGATGACAGCGTCCCCTACAACGCCAACAATGCCTGCGCCGGCTGGTGCTACACCGCTTCCGGCCTGGTGATCAGCCAGGGGCTGGATCTGAGCCTGAACGGCGAGGTACTACCCGGCTGGCAACTGGCAGCCGGCTATACCTATGTGAAGAGCCGGTACGGCAAGGGCGAGCAGACCGGGGACCCGTACATGACCGAGTTGCCGGACCACGTCCTGCGCGCCTCCAGCAGCTACCGGCTTCCCGAGAGCAATTGGACCATCGGCGGCGATGTGCGGGCGCAGAGCGACATCCATATCGATGGCAACGGCTACCGGGTATCCCAGGGCGGACTCGCCATCGTCGGACTGATGGCCAACTATCGACTGAGCGAGCATTCGGATGTGGGTTTCACACTGCGCAATCTGTTCGACAGGAAGTACTTCCAGTCGGTAGGCGGACCCTGGTGGGGCACGCTCTACGGCGAGCCGCGCAACTTCATGGTGACCTGGCGCCAATCCATCTGAGCCACGTCGATAGCGGGCAGCCTGGCCTCAGGCGCCCGGCACGAAGTGCTTCTGTGCAGAACCACGAGCGATCAGGCGCGACAGGTAGTCGAGCTTCTGCGGGTCGCGGTCGACGAACCTGAAGGTGAGCTGCAGCCACTCGCTGTCCGGCTTCGGCTCCAGCGCCGCCACCGAATGCAGGTAGCCGTTGAGACGTGCGGTCTCGGCCGCCTCGCCCTGCTCCAGATCGAGCACCGCGCTTTCCAGCACCTGCGGCAGCAGCTCGGCGCGTTTGACCACCAACAGCGCCTCCTTGAGGCTCAGCGCCTTGATCACGCAGGCCATGCTGCCACCGGGCAGGCGCAGTTGGCCCTGGCCACGACCACCACTGTTGACCGAGGGCTTGCTCGCGCCAGCCGCCGGAGTGGGCGCGGCCTTGGGGGCGGCAGCCGGCTTGGCAGGTTGCACCACCTCGGCCTTGCCACCGGTCAGGGCCGCCAGAGAGTCATTGGCGAATGCTCCCGTGCTGAGCATCTTCGGCGGCGCCGAGGCGGCCAGGGCCTGCAACTTGCCGGCACGGTGCAGGGCCTTCTTGACCTTGGTCACCAGCTGTTCGTTGGAGAAGGGTTTGCCGATGAAGTCAGAGACGCCGGCCTGGATGGCCTGAACCACGTTTTCCTTGTCACCGCGGCTAGTGACCATGATGAAGGGCGTGGTCTTCAGATTGTCCTGTTCGCGACACCAGGCGAGCAATTCGAGGCCAGAAAGCTCCGGCATTTCCCAGTCGCAGAGAATCAGGTCGACGGGATGACGGCCGAGCAGCTGCTGGGCCTTGCGGCCGTTGATCGCTTCCTCGATATGGACGCCGGGGAAGTGGTCGCGCAGTCCCTTCTTCACCAGATCTCGAATAAAGGTGGCGTCGTCCACCACCAGCACACTGACTTTGCTCATCGACCACTCCCGACAACGATGTCGACAAGCATAGCTGTGGATAGTGGCCCAAGGCCAACGTGTCGCACCCGGTGATCGGGCTGACGGCTCGGAGATTGCTTCACGAGCCGCCCGACGCGAAGTTACTCGCTCTTGCCGCCCTGCACTTCTTCCTGCATGCGGGCCAGGCCCATGTGCCGCACGTCGGTACCGCGAACCAGGTAGATCACCAGCTCGGCGATGTTGCGCGCGTGGTCGCCGATGCGCTCCAGCGAACGCAGCACCCAGATGATCGACAGCACGCGACTGATGGCTCGCGGGTCTTCCATCATGTAGGTGACCAGTTCGCGCAGGGCGGTCTTGTACTCGCGGTCAACGGTCTTGTCGTACTGCGCCACGGACAGGGCCAGATCGGCGTCGAAGCGGGCGAAGGCGTCCAGCGCCTCCTGCACCATGCGGCGAACCTGATCGCCGATGTGGCGTACTTCGACATAACCGCGCGGGGCCTCGCCGCTCTCGCACAGCTCGATGGCGCGCTTGGCGATTTTCGACGCCTCGTCACCGATACGTTCGAGGTCGATCACCGACTTGGATACGCTGATGATCAGACGCAGATCGGACGCGGCCGGCTGGCGGCGGGCGAGGATGCGCAGGCACTCCTCGTCGATGTTGGTCTCCATCTGGTTGATCTGGTCATCGATCTCGCGCACCTGCTGGGCCAGGCCGGAGTCGGCCTCGATCAGCGCGGTGACCGCGTCGTTGACCTGCTTCTCGACCAGGCCGCCCATCGCCAGGAGGTGACTGCGCACTTCCTCCAGTTCGGCGTTGAACTGCTGAGAGATGTGATGGGTGAGGCTGTCTTTGTTGATCATGGTCGAGCCCTTGCGAATCTTGATGGAGTTCTTATCGGAGCGTGCCGGCCTTTGGCAAATCGTGCTGAGCTAGGAGGCGGCGCGCAGACAGTACAAACACGTACGGCAAGCGCCGCCGACAACGCGCAGCGCGATTTGCCATAGCCGGCGGTTAGCCGTAGCGGCCGGTGATGTAGTCTTCGGTCTGCTTCTTCGCCGGGTTGGTGAACAGCGTGTCGGTGTCGCCGAATTCGATCAGCTTGCCCATGTACATGAACGCGGTGTAGTCGGAGACGCGCGCCGCCTGCTGCATGTTATGGGTGACGATGACGATGGTGTACTTGCTCTTCAGCTCGTAGATCAGCTCTTCGACCTTGAGGGTCGAGATCGGGTCCAGCGCCGAGCAAGGCTCGTCGAGCAGCAGCACTTCCGGCTGCACCGCCACGGTACGGGCGATGACCAGACGCTGTTGCTGGCCGCCGGACAGGCCAAGAGCGGAGTCATGTAGGCGGTCCTTGACCTCGTCCCACAGGGCGGCGCTCTTCAGGGCCCACTCCACGGTCTCGTCGAGCACGCGCTTCTGGTTCACACCCTGGATGCGCAGGCCGTACACCACGTTTTCGTAGATGCTCTTGGGGAACGGGTTCGGCTTCTGGAACACCATGCCGACACGACGACGCAGCTCGGCGACGTCCACGCCCTTCTTGTAGATGTCGTGGCCGTCGAGGCGGATCTCGCCGTCCACACGGCAGCCGTCGACCAGATCGTTCATCCGGTTGAAGGTGCGCAGCAGGGTCGACTTGCCGCAACCGGACGGGCCGATGAAGGCCGTCACGCGCTGCTTCGGAATATTCATCGACACGTCGAACAGCGCCTGCTTGTCGCCGTAGAACAGGTTGAGACCGGGCACTTCCAGGGCGACGGTTTCGTCTGCCAGGTTGAGGCCCTGCTTCTGGCGGCCAAGGGCGGCCATGTCGATACCGTGGGTGTGTACTTCGTGCTGCATGGGAGGCTCCCTACGCTAACAATTCGTTCATGCCGCTGCGGCGGGTGCCGCAGCGACGCAATTAATCAGTGATCCAGCGCCTTGTACTTCTCGCGCAGGTGGTTACGGATGAACACGGCGCTCAGGTTGAGCAGGGCGATCACCAGCACCAGCAGCAGCGCGGTGGCGTACACCAGCGGCCGGGCGGCCTCGACGTTGGGGCTCTGGAAGCCGACGTCGTAGATGTGGAAGCCCAGGTGCATGATCTTCTGGTCCAGGTGCAGGTACGGGTAGTTGCCGTCCACTGGCAGGCTCGGCGCCAGTTTGACCACGCCGACCAGCATCAGCGGTGCCACTTCGCCGGCGGCGCGAGCCACGGCGAGGATCATGCCGGTCATCATGGCCGGGCTGGCCATCGGCAGCACCACCTTCCACAGGGTCTCGGCCTTGGTCGCACCGAGCGCCAGGGAACCTTCGCGCAGGGCCCGCGGGATACGCGCCAGGCCTTCCTCGGTGGCAACGATCACCACCGGAACGGCGAGGATTGCCAGGGTCAGCGAGGCCCACATCAGGCCCGGCGTACCGAAGGTCGGCGCCGGCGCCGCTTCGGCGAAGAACAGGCGGTCAATGGAGCCACCCAGTACGTAGACGAAGAAACCCAGGCCGAACACGCCGTAGACGATGGCCGGGACGCCGGCCAGGTTGTTCACGGCAATGCGGATGATGCGGGTCAGCGGTCCCTGCTTGGCGTACTCGCGCAGGTAGATGGCTGCCAGCACGCCGAACGGGGTGACGATCACGGCCATGATCAGGGTCATCATCACGGTGCCGAAGATGGCCGGGAAGATACCGCCCTCGGTGTTGGCCTCACGCGGTTCGTCGCTGACGAATTCCCACAGCTTGGCGAAGTAGAAGCCCAGCTTGGCGCCGACGCCCATGGCGTTCGGCTGGAAGGCCCGCACCACCTTGCTCAGGGCAATCTCCTGCTCGCGGCCGTCGACGGTCTTCACCGTTACGCTGTCACGGGCGAGCTGCTGGTTGAGCTCCACCAGCTGACCTTCGAGCACCTTGTACTGGGCGTTCAGCTCGGCACGCTGGGCATCGAGGTCGGCCTGGGCGGCGGCGTCCAGGCGATCCTTCAACTCCAGACGGCGGCCATCCAGGCGCAGCTGCTCGAGACCATGGTTGATGTGGCCGATGTCGCTCTTCTCCAGGCTCACCAGCTGCGAGTGCAGCTCGTCGACGCGGGAGATGCGGCTCTGCAGATCGCCCCAGGCGGCATCGCCCTCGGCGATCACCTGGCCGTTCTCCTTGACGTTGACCAGGTAGCCGTAGAAGTTGCCCCACTCGCGGCGCTCCATGACCACCAGGTTTTCCGGCGTGTTCGGTTCGCTCATCCATTCGGCGACCACCCAGCTGAAGTCGGCACCGTAGACCTCGCGGTTGCCAACCTTGAACAGCTCGCGGGTCATGAACTCGCCGCCCTTCACGTCCACCGGCAAGCCGGCAGCGGCCAGACGGGCACGCGGCACTTCTTCTTCCTGCACCAGCTCGCCGGCCATGATGCGGGCAGCTTCGCCCGGCACCTGGTACTTGGCCTCGATCACGTCCGCTGGCCAGAAGTGGCCCAGGCCGCGCACGGCAATCACCGACAGCAGTCCGATGGTCATGATCACGGCAATGGACACGCCACTGGCGGTCATCCATACCCAGGGCGAGCCGCTCTTGAACCAGGACTTGAGGTTTTGCTCTTTGGTTTTCACTGACGTCTACCTTTCCCAGTTCTCAGAGCGACGCATATTTCTTGCGCAGGCGGGTACGAATCAGCTCCGCCAGGGTGTTCATCACGAAGGTGAAGGCCAGCAGCACCAGTGCCGAGAGGAACAGCACGCGGTAATGGGTACTGCCCACTTCGGATTCCGGCATCTCCACCGCCACGTTGGCGGCCAGGGTGCGTAGACCCTCGAAGATATTCATGTCCATGATCGGCGTGTTGCCGGTGGCCATCAGCACGATCATGGTCTCGCCCACCGCACGGCCCATGCCGATCATCAGGGCCGAGAAGATGCCCGGGCTGGCGGTGAGGATCACCACGCGAGTCAGGGTCTGCCAGGGCGTGGCACCCAGGGCCAGGGAGCCGAAGGTCAGGCTCTTCGGCACGCTGAACACGGCGTCCTCGGCGATGGAGTAGATGTTCGGGATCACCGCGAAGCCCATGGCCAGGCCGACCACCAGGGCATTGCGCTGGTCGAAAGCAATGCCCAGGTCATTGCTGATCCACAGGCGCATGTCGCCGCCGAAGAACAGGTTCTCCAGGTGGCCGCTCATGCCCAGCGCGAAAGTACCGATCAGCAGGATCACCGGAATCAGCAGCGCCGCTTCCCAACCGTCCGGGATCACCAGGCGGATCTTCTCCGGCAGGCGGCTCCACGCGTAGGCGGCCAGCAGCACGCCGATCGGCGTCAGCAGTAGCAGACTGAAGATGCCTGGCAGGTGGCCTTCCACATACGGTGCCAGGAACAGGCCGGCGAAGAAGCCGAGGATCACCGTCGGCAGCGCTTCCATCAGTTCGATCACCGGCTTGACCTTGCGGCGCATGCTCGGGGCCATGAAGTAGGCGGTGTAGATGGCGGCGCAGATGGCCAGCGGAGCGGCCAGCAGCATGGCGTAGAAGGCGGCCTTCAGGGTGCCGAAGGTCAGCGGCGCCAGGCTCATCTTCGGTTCGAAGTCGGTGTTGGCCGAGGTCGACTGCCAGACGTACTTGGGCTCGTCGTAGCTCTCGTACCAGACCTTGCCCCACAGCGAGCTCCAGGAAATTTCCGGGTGCGGGTTGTCGATGACGAAGCGCTGCAGCTGGCCGTTGGACTCCACCAGCACGCGGTTGGCGCGCGGCGACAGGCCGGCGATACCGCTGCCCTCGGCAACCTTTTCGGTCAGCAGGGTGCGGTGTGCGGTGCTGTGGAAGATGCCCAGGTGGCCTTCGGCGTCCAGCGCCAGGAAGCCCTTGCGGCGCTCTTCCGGAAGAATCTGGGTGATGGCTGCGTTGTTCAGCTGGAAGCCACGGATATGGGTCAGTGCGGCCTTGCCATCGGCATCACGAACCATGAACCACTGGCCAATGCCGCCCTTGCTGTCGCCTACCATCAGCGAGATGCCACCGAGCAGCGGGTTGACCGTGGTCACCTCGGCGTCGCCCTGGAGCAGCTTGTAGCGACCGTTCAGGCTCTTGTTGCGCAGGTCGAAGACGTCGGCGGTGGCCTTGCCGTTTATCACGAACAGCCACTGCTGGCGCGGATCGATGATCATCGACTTGATTGGCTCGGCGATCTGCGGCAACGCGATGCGCTCCTCGCTGAGGGTCACCTCGCCGGTCATCATGTTCTCTTCACGACCGATCGCCAGCAGCTGCAGCTCGGCACCGGTAGAAGAGCTGAGCATCAGCGTATCGCCGTTCTGGCTGATGGCCACGTGCTCCAGCGGACGCCCCTGGGCGTCGAGAGTGATGGCCGCTTCGCCAAGCGGGTACTCCAACTGAGGCGTGATGGTCTTGACGTTGTCCGGGTAGGTGACCTTGTAGGCATGTGCGAACACCAGCGCCTGGCCGTTGGACAGGCCGAGCACTACGCGGTGACTGCCGGGCTGATCCTGGCTGACCGAGATGATGCTGGCGCCGGCCGGCAGCGCCAGCTGGTAGGCATTCATGGCCACGCCGTCGCGCAGGCCGAAAAACTGCACCTGACCGCTACGACCGAGGCGCATGGCTACCTTGTTCTGCTCCTCGACGGACAGCAGCAACGCTTCACTCTGGCCAGCCAGCCAGGCCGGCTGCTGAGCATCGCGCGCCTCCATCTCGGCACCGCCGAAGATCGGCGCCACTACATAGGCGAGGTAGAAGAAGATCAGGGTGATACACGCCAGCACGGCCAAGCCGCCGATGGACACGTACCAGCGTGCCATGCGGTCCTTGAGGGCACGGATGCGACGTTTGCGCAGCAGGGCGGGAGTATTGAAATCCACCCGTTGATTATTCGCGGAGGCGCTCATGCTGTTGTTGGCCAAGTCATTCATGAGGAGTTCTCGGGCGCGGCGGACACAGCCCGCTTAATTTGAGGTACTTCAATCTATCCGGCTTGTGTGACAGAAAGATTACAGCTCGGTGACGCGACGACGCCCGCGACTCCAGAAGAGTAGCGGGCGTGTCGGACAGCGCCCCGGGGATGGGATCCCGGTGCGCTGGCAGGGCTATTACAGACCCAGTTCTTGCTTGGCCTTGTCGATGACCTTGGACGGCAGCGGGATGTAACCATCCTTCACCACCACTTCCTGGCCTTGCTTGGACAGAACCAGCTTCAGGAACTCGGCGTCCAGCGGGCTCAGCGGCTTGTTCGGCGCCTTGTTCACGTAGACGTAGAAGAAGCGAGCCAGCGGGAACTTGCCAGCCAGGGCGTTTTCTTCGGAAGCCTCGAAAGCCTCACCGCCTTTCTTCGACAGCGGAACGGCACGGACGCTGGCTGTCTTGTAGCCGATGCCCGAGTAGCCGATGGCATTCACGGTGCTGGAGATCGACTGGACCACGGAAGCCGAACCCGGCTGCTCGTTGACGTTGGCCTTGAAGTCGCCTTTGCACAGCGCTTCTTCTTTGAAGTAGCCATAGGTGCCGGATACCGAGTTACGACCGAACAGCTGGATCGGCTTGGCAGCCCACTCACCGGTCAGACCCAGATCGCCCCAGGTTTTGATGTCTTGAGCGCCACCGCACAGGCGGGTGCTGGAGAAGATCGAGTCAACCTGAGCGATGTCCAGGGACTTGATCGGGTTGTCCTTGTGCACGAACACAGCCAGGGCGTCGATGGCCACCGGAACGGCGGTCGGCTTGTAGCCGAACTTCTCTTCGAAGGCCTGCAGCTCGTTGTCCTTCATGGCACGGGACATCGGGCCCAGGTTAGCGGTACCTTCGGTCAGAGCGGGCGGCGCGGTGGAAGAACCGGCGGCCTGGATCTGGATGTTCACGTTCGGGTACAGCTTCTTGTATTCCTCGGCCCACAGGGTCATCAGGTTGGCCAGGGAGTCGGAACCGACGCTGGAGAGGTTGCCCGATACACCGGTAGTCTTTTCGTAGCCGGGGATGGCCGGGTCGACAGCGGCGAACGCAGTTGCAGCGCCTACGCCGGCGGCGGCGAAGGTCAGGGCCGCCATCAAACGCTTGAGTTTCATGCCTTGCTCCTAGCAGGAAGGGGTTGGATGGAACGGGGCCAAGTATCTGCAGGCCTGATGAACACTCTATGAACGGAATATGACAATTGGATGAATGGCCAGCATGGCTGTCGAAAAAATTTGCACCGCCACTGCCCCTCGGAGACTGCCCATGAATCGACTGCACCTGCTGTCCATCACGGCCCTGGCCCTCGCCTGCAGCGCCTGCGGTGAACAGGCTGCACTGAATGTCAGCGACGGCACCGACGCCAAGCCGCAACTGCCGGCACCGAACAAGACCCTGCTGCCGACCGTGAACATCGCCCCGGCCAAGGGCTGGGCAGAGGGCGAAGAACCTACCGCCGCCAGCGGCACCCAGGTGAATGCCTTCGCCGAAGGCCTGGACCACCCGCGCTGGCTCTATGTGCTGCCCAATGGCGATGTGCTGGTAGCCGAGAGTAATGCCCCGAAGAGCGACAAGCCCTTCAGCCTCAAGGGCTGGATCGCCGGCAAGGTGATGTCGCGGGCTGGCGCCGGGGTGCCCAGCGCCGACCGCATCACCCTGCTGCGCGACAGCGACAACGACGGCGTTGCCGACCTGCGTGAAGTGTTCCTGGAAAACCTACACTCGCCCTTCGGCATGGCCCTGGTAGGCAGCGACTTCTATATCGCCAACGCCGACGCCCTGGTGCGCGTCCCCTATAACGCTGGCGAAACCAGGATCAGCGCGACGCCGGAGAAGGTCACCGACCTGCCGGCCGGCATCAACCACCACTGGACCAAGAACGTCATCGCCAGCAAGGACGGCAGCAAGCTGTACGTCACCGTCGGCTCCAACAGCAATGTCGGCGAAAACGGCCTGGACATCGAGGATGGCCGTGCGGCGATCTGGGAAGTCGACCGCGCCAGCGGCAGCAAACGCCTGTTCGCCACCGGCCTGCGCAACCCCAACGGCCTGGCTTGGGAGCCACAAACCGGCGCACTGTGGACGGCGGTCAACGAGCGCGACGAGATCGGCAGCGACCTGGTGCCGGACTACATCACCTCGGTGCGCGACGGCGGTTTCTACGGCTGGCCCTACAGCTACTTCGGCCAGCACGTCGACGAGCGCGTCCAGCCACAACGCCCCGAGCTGGTGGCCAAGGCGCTACCGCCTGACTACGCGCTGGGGCCACACACCGCCTCGCTGGGCATCGCCTTCGGCCAGGGCAGCGCGCTACCGGCCTGGCAGAACGGCCTGTTCGTCGGCCAGCACGGCTCGTGGAACCGTAAGCCGCACAGCGGCTACAAAGTGATTTTCGTGCCCTTCGCCGAGGGCAAGCCGAGTGGGCCTCCGCTCGACGTGCTCACCGGCTTCCTCAACGCAGAGGGCGAAGCCCAAGGCCGACCGGTCGACGTGAGGCTCGACAAGCAGGGCGCACTGCTGGTGACCGATGATGTCGGCAACAAGATCTGGCGGGTAACGCCAGCGCAATAAATAAAGAAGGCGCCCCCGGGAATGGTGCGCCTCCTGCGGTCGATCAGCGCTTCTGCTTGAGCAGATACAGGCCGATCAGCATGGCCACTCCACACAGCGCCGCCACGTAGTAGGCCGGTCCGAGCGGGTCCCACTTCATCAGCAGGGCTACGACCATCGGCGTCAGCCCACCGAAAATGGCGTACGCCAGGTTGTAGGAGAACGATAGCCCGGAGAAGCGCACCACCGGCGGGAAGGCCTTGACCATCACATAGGGCACCGCGCCGATAGTGCCGACCAGCAGGCCGGTGATCGCGTAGAGCGGGAACAGCCAGTCCGGATGTGCCTTGAGGCTGATGTAGAAGGTCCATGAGCTGAGCGCCAGCAGGGCACCGCCAATCAGGAAAGTACGCCCTGCACCGAAGCGGTCGGCCAGCGCGCCGGAAGCGATACAGCCCAGCGTCAGACAAATGATGGCCAGGCTGTTGGCCTTGAGCGCCGTGGCGGCTTCGAAACCGTACACGGTCTGCAGCAGTGTCGGCGTCATCAGGATGACCACCACGATGCCGGCCGACAGCACCCAGGTCAGCAGCATGGACAGGACGATGGCCGAGCGATGCTCGCGCAGCACCGTCTTCAGCGGCACTTCCTCCGCCAGCGCCTTGCGCTGCTGCAGTTCGGCGAACACCGGCGTCTCATGCAGCCACTGGCGCAGGTACACGGAGAACAGGCCAAACACACCGCCGATCAGGAACGGCACTCGCCAGGCCCAGTCGAGCACCTCTGCAGGGGTGTAGAGCGTGTTGATCAGTGTCGCCATCAGCGAGCCGAGTAGGATGCCGAAGGTCAGCCCGGAGGTCAGCGTGCCACAGGCATAGCCAATGTGTTTGGGCGGTACGTGCTCGGCAACGAACACCCAGGCCCCCGGCACCTCGCCACCGATTGCCGCACCTTGCACCACGCGCAGGGCCAACAGCGCCAGCGGTGCCCAGATGCCGATCTGCGCGTAGGTCGGCAGCAGGCCCATGATCAGCGTAGGCACCGCCATCATGAAAATGCTCAGGGTGAACATGCGCTTGCGCCCGAGCAGGTCGCCGAAGTGAGCCATGATGATGCCGCCCAGCGGGCGAGCCAGGTAACCGGCGGCAAAGATGCCGAAAGTCTGCAGCTGGCGCAGCCATTCCGGCATCTCGGCCGGGAAGAACAGCTTGCCGACCACAGCGGCGAAGAACACGAAGATGATGAAATCGTAGAACTCCAGCGCTCCACCGAGGGCGGAAAGCGAGAGGGTCTTGTAATCGCTGCGATTCAGGGGGCGCGCCACGACGGACGCTGGGCTGGCATGCTCGGCAGACATAGGATTTCGTTATTAGGATGGGCAAGGCTGGCGCACCATAGCAAATTGCGAGGCTGCCGCGCAGTCGGCTAGCGAAAAGCGGAACCACACGGTCGTCGTTTGACGTTAGCCTCGATATACTGCGCACGGCCCGTCTAGAGCGGGCTGTAGCCTGCCAGCGAGCAGCCAAAGACAAGAATCCACCAGCGGGGCCCACAGCATGATCGAACTCGAACAGGAAGACCCCATCCCCCAGGGCGATCTGGCCCTGCAGATCACCGCCCTGCCGCGCGAGACCAATGGCTTCGGCGACATCTACGGCGGTTGGCTGGTCTCGCAAATGGACCTGGCGGGAACCGCCATGGCCAGCAAGGTGGCCGGGGGCCGCGTCGCTACCGTCGCCATCGACCGCATGGCCTTCCTGGTACCGGTGGCCGTGGGCGCGCAGCTGTCCTTCTATACCCAGGCACTGGAGGTCGGCCGCAGCTCGATCCAGATGCTCGTCGAAGTATGGAGCGACGATCCGCTGTCTAGCGAATGGCGCAAAGTCACTGAGGCGGTGTTCGTCTTCGTGGCCATCGACGGCAGCGGCCGCACCCGCCCAGTACCGCCCCGCCGCGGCTGACCCCAGCACCAAGCGCCGCCCCATGAGGCGGCGTTTTTCATGGAGCTTGGTCTTTTCCGCCGGGCTGCGGTCAAATATCCGAATCTTCAGGGAGACGGACCATGACCCAGGCCCATATCGAACGCATCGAGCTGGACGAGCTGACCTGCTGGCGAGTACGCCGGGGCAATACCGAGCTGCTGGTCGCGCAGCAGGGCGCCCAGGTATTGAGCTTCCAGCAAGGAGAGCAACCACCGCTGATCTGGCTCAGCGAGCATGCCAGCTACCAGCGTCACCAGCCGGTACGCGGAGGCGTTCCGATCTGCTGGCCATGGTTCGGCGATCTCGGCCGTAATCCGCTACAGGTACAGGCGCAGCACGACAATCTGGCCACCGCTCCCTTCCATGGTGGCGTGCGGGCGCTGGACTGGCAGTTGCTGGGCATCGACAGCGAGGGCGAGGCAGTGCATCTGCAGTTCGCCTTCGACACTCGACAGCATCCGCTGCCCAATTGGCCGCATGCGGCCGAGCTGCGTCTGGATATCCGCCTGGACGAACGTCTGCACCTAGACCTGGCCAGCCACAACCTCGGCACTGCACCGCTGGCCCTGAGCCAGGCGCTGCACAGCTACTTTGCCGTCAGCGACATCCGCCAGGTGGCCGTGCATGGACTGGAAGGCAGTCGCTACATCGAGACTCTGGAAGACTGGCAGGAGCGCACCCAGCAGGGCGAGCTGCGGTTCAGCGGCGAAACCGATCGTATCTACCTAGACCTGCCGCCGCAGCTGCGCCTTCACGATGCTGGCTGGCAGCGCGACCTGCACTTGCAGACTCGTAGCTCCCGCTCGGCAGTGCTGTGGAATCCGTGGATCGACAAGGCCGGCCGTCTGTCCAGCTTCGCCGACGATGCCTGGCAGCGCATGTTGTGCATCGAGACGGCCAACGTCTGGGACGATTGTGTGGAGCTGGCGCCCGGTGAGCATCACCGTCTTGGCTTGAGTCTGTGGAGCGAGCCCGCATAGAGCACGAAGAAGCTCTCGCCTCTCGAGTGAGGGGTCAGAGATCGTCTTCCTCCACCAAGCGCACCGAGCTGGCATCCAGCGCATAGGCGGCGTCGGCCAGATCGTTGTCCACGGCCTCGATGTGCAGCGTGCCGTCGACCCACAGCGGCTCGTAGATATCGTCCAGGGTGATGCCCTTGGGGTAGCGCACCAGCACGATCTGGTTCGGCGGGGGCGGCGGCACATGGATGCAGGCGCCCGGATAGGGCACCAGAAAAAGCAGCGTGGTCTTGCCAGAAGCATCGCTCTCCAGCGGCACCGGGTAGCCACCCAGGCGGATGGCCTTGCCATCCAGGCGCGCCACTGTCTTCTTCGAGTACATCACCGCCGGCAGGCCCAGCTCCTGCTTGAGACCGCCCTGCTGGCCGAAGGCACCGGCTGCCTCGGGGCTGTCGTGGCTGATTTCAGGCATCGCCTCGAGGGCACGCTGGTCCTCCTTCGGCATCAACTCCAGCCAATCCAGCTCGGGAGGCTCGGCATGGCTCAACAGGGGCAGCAGCAGCAGGGACAACAACAGGCGACGCATGGGCGATCTCGCAGCGAAGAGGAGTCGCCAAGCCTAACGGCTTGGCGAGCGCGCGTCAGTTGCGCCTGATCAATCCGACGATCAGCAGCAGGACAATGGCACCGATCACCGCGCCAATGAAGCCGGCCGTCTCGCCGGCCGCGTATATGCCGAGGGCCTGGCCGCCATAGGTGGCCGCCAGCGAACCGCCGATGCCAAGCAGGATGGTCATGATCCAGCCCATGCTGTCGTCGCCAGGCTTGAGGAAGCGCGCGACCAGACCCACGATCAGACCGATGATGATGGTGCCGATGATGCTCATGCCGTACTCCTTTTCAGGGGCCAGAAACCAACAAGGCGCGCCGAAAGGCACGCCTTGTTGTGACCGGAGCGCAACGGCGGGGTTCAACCTTCGATCAGCGCCTCGACCTGGGCGATACGCGCCTTGAGGGTCGCCATGTCGGCGCAGCGCAGGGTAGCGTGACCGACTTTTCGACCGGCCTTGAAGGCCTTGCCATAGTGGTGCAGGTGGCAATCCTCGATAGCCACCACCTTGCTCACCTGCGGCACGCTGCCGAGGAAGTTGAGCATGGCGCTCTCGCCCACCTTGGCGGTGGAACCCAGCGGCAGGCCGGCGACGGCGCGCAGGTGGTTCTCGAACTGGCTGCACTCGGCGCCTTCGATGGTCCAGTGCCCGGAGTTGTGCACGCGCGGGGCGATCTCGTTGGCCTTGAGACCACCGTCGACCTCGAAGAACTCGAAGGCCAGCACACCGACGTAATCAAGCTGCTTGAGCACGCGGCCGACGTAGTCCTCGGCCAGCGCCTGCAGTGGATGCGCGGTGCTGGCGATGGACAGGGCCAGCACGCCGCTGTCGTGGCGGTTGTGCACCAGCGGGTAGAAGCGTGTCTCGCCGTCACGAGCGCGCACGGCCACCAGCGACACTTCGCCGGTAAACGGCACGAAGCCTTCGAGGATGCACGGCACGCTGCCCAGTTCGGCGAAGGCGCCGACCACGTCTTCCGCCTTGCGCAGGACCTTCTGACCCTTGCCGTCGTAGCCCAGGGTGCGGGTCTTCATCACCGCCGGCAGGCCGATGCTGGCCACGGCGGCGTCGAGATCGGCCTGCGACTGGATGTCGGCGAAGGCCGGCGTCGGGATGCCGAGGTCCTTGAACATCGACTTCTCGAACCAGCGGTCGCGGGCGATGCGCAGAGACTCGGCGCTCGGATAGACCGGCACGAACTGCGAGAGGAAGGCGACGGTCTCGGCCGGCACGCTCTCGAACTCGAAAGTCACCAGGTCAACCTGGTCGGCCAGGCGGCGCAGCTGCTCCTGGTCGTCGTAGTCACCGAGGATATGCTCGCCGAGCGCCTGGGCACAGGCATCCACGGCCGGATCGAGGAAGGAGAAGTGCATGCCCAGCGGGGTGCCCGCCAGGGCCATCATGCGGCCCAGCTGGCCGCCACCGATTACGCCGATCTTCATCTATAGGGCCTCGATCAGGAACGCGGGTCCGGGTTGTCCAGCACAGTCTGGGTCTGTTCGTCGCGGAACGCCTTGAGCTTGTCATGGAACTGCGGGTGCTGGTGGCCGAGGATGCTGGCGGCCAGCAGGGCGGCGTTGATCGCACCGGCCTTGCCAATGGCCAAGGTTGCGACCGGGATGCCAGCCGGCATCTGCACGATGGACAGCAGCGAGTCGACGCCCGACAGCACGGCGGACTGCACCGGCACGCCGAGCACCGGCAGGTGGGTCTTGGCCGCGCACATGCCCGGCAGATGGGCAGCACCGCCGGCGCCGGCGATGATCACCTGGATGCCACGGTTCTCGGCCTGTTCGGCGTACTGGAACAGCAGGTCCGGGGTGCGGTGGGCGGAAACCACCTGCACTTCGTAGGGGATACCCAGCTTCTCCAGCATCTCTGCGGTGTGACTGAGGGTGCTCCAATCGGACTTGGAGCCCATGATCACGCCAACCAGTGCGCTCATCGTTTTGCCTCTAGCTCGGGCGCCTTTGTGGCGCGACAAAAACCAACAAGCCACGCATTCGGCGTGGCTTGTCATGTGAGGTTCGGGCCAGGGTGGCCCGGAGGCGGCGCAGTATATCGCAAAGCCACGACCATCGCGCCTATGGCGTGACCGTCCGTCAGCGAATAGTCACGACAGGGATGTTTACAGATATGTCCCGCAGGCTTGAGGCTGCTACGGCGGTGGGCCAGACTGCCAGCCGACATCAGCATGCACCGCCCGGACGCGAGTCTAGCCAGCAGGGAGCCCACATGCATCTGCACCGCCTGATCATCTTCTGCAGCGATCCCGAAGCACTCGCGGCCTTCTATGTGCGCGCTTTCGCGATGGAGGTCCTGTCCCGCGATGGCTCCTTTGTCGATGCCGGGCACCCGGGCTCGGCGAGCACGCGCATCGGCTTTCATAAGGGCAGGAAGGACAAGGGCGGCGCGCTCAAACCCTGTTTCCATTCGACCGACATCGCTGCCGACCGCCAGCACCTGATCACACTGGGCGCGAACATGGGCAAGGTCGTCGGTACGCCCGACGCGCTGTGTTTCTGTGACGGCAAGGACCCCGAGGGCAACCTGCTGCAGATTTCCAACCGCTCCTGAGACTCCTCGGAACAGGCTCCCCATGACCCACTCGCTGATTCTGCCGATGGCGCTGCACGTGGCCTTCACCGCCTTTCTCTATGCACTGCTGACCGTTGCCCGCGCGCCCAAGGTCTGGCACATCGGTCAGAGGGCGGATGGCTCCAATCCCTGGGCCCTGATAGAGCCGCGCATCGGCGCCAACCTGAGCAACCAGTTCGAGTTTCCGCTGTTCTTCCACGTGGCTTGTCTGCTGCTGATCCAGGCTCAGGTGGAAAGCAGCGTCGCGCTAGCGCTGGCCTGGTTGTTCCTGCTCGGCCGGCTGGTGCACAGTGCGGTGCAGATACTAACCGGCAACGTACGCCTGCGCGGCCTGGTGTTCACCATCAACTTCCTCGCCGTGCTCGGCCTGTGGGGCCTGCTGATTACCGGTTGAGCCGATGCCAAGCTACAGGCAAGAGCCCGCTACCCTGGGCGTTTTGAATGTGCTTCCCTCGCCGATTGGTTAGCACTCCGGTGTACGCTTCGTCACCTCCCGCCGAGCGCGCCATTGCGCTATCACGGTGAACGGATCGGTATCCGCCTTGATCGTCTACCCGCTATTCAGCGCGACTGATCCCTTGCTCCAGGGCAATGTCGCCCGGCTTCGCCTGGCCTAGGCTGACGGCTCCCCGTCTCTGCGCAAGGAGCCCGAACATGGACAGAACGATGAAAGCCGCCGTGGTACATACCTTCGGCGAACCGCTGCGAATCGAGGAAGTGAAGGTCCCGCTGCCCGGCCCAGGCCAAGTGCTGGTCAAGATCGAGGCCTCCGGCGTCTGCCACACCGACCTCCACGCCGCCGAGGGCGACTGGCCGGTGAAGCCCAGCTTGCCGTTCATTCCCGGCCATGAAGGGGTCGGCTACATCGCTGCGGTAGGTACCGGTGTCACCCGGGTCAAAGAAGGCGACCGCGTTGGCGTGCCTTGGCTGTATACCGCCTGCGGCTGTTGCGAACACTGCCTGACCGGCTGGGAGACCCTATGCGAGAGCCAGCAGAACACCGGCTACTCGATCAACGGCGGCTATGCCGAGTACGTGCTGGCAGACCCCAACTACGTCGGCCTGCTGCCGGACAGCGTGCCCTTCATCGAGATCGCACCGATCCTCTGCGCCGGCGTCACCGTCTACAAGGCCCTGAAGGAAACCAAGGCCCGCCCCGGACAGTGGGTCGCCATCTCCGGCATCGGCGGCCTCGGTCATGTGGCGGTGCAATATGCCCGCGCCATGGGCCTGCACGTGGCGGCGGTGGACATTGATGACGCCAAGCTGGAGCTGGCCCGCAAGCTGGGTGCCAGCCTGTGCATCAACGCCCGCCAGGAAGACCCTGCCGCGGTGATCCAGCGCGACATCGGTGGTGCCCACGGCGTGGTGGTCACAGCCGTATCCAACAGCGCCTTCGGCCAGGCCATCGGCATGGCAAGGCGCGGCGGCACCATCTCGCTGGTCGGCCTGCCACCGGGTGACTTCCCCACGCCGATCTTCGACGTGGTACTCAAGGGTCTGCACATCACCGGCTCCATCGTCGGCACCCGCGCCGACCTGCAGGAAGCGCTGGACTTCGCCGGGGAGGGGCTGGTCAAGGCCACCATCCATAGCGACAAGCTGGAGAACATCAACCTGGTGCTTGACCAGATGCGCGCCGGACAGATCGAGGGACGCATCGTCCTGGCGTTCTGAGCGGGCGCACGCTCACAGTTCGAAGCGGAGGGGGCTGCTAGACTCGGCCCCCTTTTCCTCGACAAGGACCCGTCATGCGCAAGCTATCCTTCCTCGCCCTCTCCCTGCTGCTCGCCGGCCAGGCCAATGCCCTCGACCTGGCCAAGTACCCTCAGGGTTTCGACGCCGGGCAAGGCATAAGCGTCAAGCTGGCGCCGAGCGCCGATGGCAAGCAGGCTCTGGTGCAAGTCAGCGGGGTCAACCACCCGCTGGACGAGGTGGTGTTCCTCGCCGACGTGAACGAGCGCGGCAATGACGAACGCGACTACGGCACTACCCTTGATGGCGGCCCGTACAACCTGTTGCTCAAACGGCAAGGCTGGGGCGGCGAGAGCTACCAGTTGTACCTGCCCGGTACGGAAGGCTTCCAGCTGGGCTTCGACGAAAAAGCCAGCAAGGCAATCAAACCCGCCGAGCTACTGGCACTGTACGAACAGCAGAAGAAGGACGGCGTGCAGGACAAGCTGGCCAGGTTCGACCGCAAGAAGCGCGAGCAGTCCAACCAGACCAGTCTCCAGCAAATGGACAAGTCAGCGTCCGATGACTGCGGCACGCCCCTGCAGACCATCGTGGACTGGAGTGCCATCGATGACCAGCAGATGAAGCAATTGAGCATCTCCGGCTACTGCGGCGAGGTGGTCAACCAGATCGCCAATCTTTGCCGCAACCAGCCATCCTTCAAGAGCGAGGCCGCCAGCATCACGTCCGTGGAATGCCGTTTCGACAAGACCATGAAGCTGCGTGAGCAAAACGGCAAGCTGCTGTTCAACACCGCCGAGGACGCGCCCAATCAGGGGGACTTCATCAACGCCTTCCTGCGTAACCGCTGATCGATCCTCGATCATCCCCGCATTCGGTTTTCCGAACACAGACGGCCGGTCTGTTCGCTCTGACGAACGCCGGCCGTTTCCATAGCCGTCGCAAAGATCAATTAATCCATTAAATATCAGCCAGTTAGCGAATATAGATCGCTTTGGCACACTCCCTGCTCTGGTACCTCGCAAGGACGGCTCTGCCGCCCAACCCGCACGGGACTCCGCATCGCTACACCGCGATCGACCCGGATAACAACAACAGCGAGGATCAGCATGAACAGCACTCTCTCCCGCGCCATCGGTATCGCCCTGGCCGCCACCCTGTGCAGCGCCCCGGCACTGGCCGAAGAACTGACCGGCACCCTGAAGAAGATCAAGGAAAACGGCAGCATCACCCTCGGCCACCGCGACTCCTCCATTCCTTTCTCCTACTACGGCAGCGACCCGCAACAGCCGGAAGGCTATTCCCACGACCTGCAGCTGAAAGTGGTCGAGGCGCTCAAGCAGAAGCTGGAAATGCCGGACCTGAAGGTGCGCTACAACCTGGTGACCTCGCAGACCCGCATCCCGCTGGTACAGAACGGCACCGTGGACATCGAATGCGGTTCCACCACCAACAACGTCGAACGCCAGCAGCAGGTGGACTTCTCCGTCGGTATCTTCGAAGTGGGCACCCGCCTGCTGACCAAGAAGACCTCCGGCGTGGTCGACTTCCCCGACCTGAAAGGCAAGAACGTGGTGACCACCGCCGGTACCACCTCCGAACGTCTGCTCAAGGCAATGAACGCCGAGAAGCAGATGGGCATGAACATCATCTCCGCCAAGGACCATGGCGAATCCTTCCTGATGCTGGAGTCCGGCCGTGCCGTGGCCTTCATGATGGACGACGCCCTGCTCGCCGGCGAAATGGCCAAGGCCAAGAAGCCGGACGACTGGACCGTGGTCGGCACCCCGCAATCCTTCGAGATCTACGGCTGCATGGTGCGCAAGGGTGACCCGGCGTTCAAAAAAGTGGTCGACGACGCGATTACCGCCACTTTCCAGTCCGGCGAAGTCACCGCCATCTACGACAAGTGGTTCCTCAACCCGGTCCCGCCGAAGGGCCTCAACCTGAACTTCCCGATGAGCGACGAGCTGAAGAAGCTGATCGCCAATCCGACCGACAAGGCCGCCGAGCAACTCTGACGGCCCACCACGTCGGTCCCCGTTCGCGCGCCTCACGAGGGCGCGCGGCCCGGGAAGCCGGAAGGCGCTCGCCTTCCGTCATCTCGCACCATCAGGACAGGAGCATCGCCGCCAACAGCGGCGTGGGCGCGCTGGCGCCCGGCTCCCATCCGCCCTGCCCGTTCGGGCCAGAATCGAGGGGAAACCCGTCATGAATTACAACTGGGACTGGGGCGTATTCTTCAAGTCCACCGGCATCGGCAGCGAGATCTACCTGGACTGGTTCATCACCGGCCTGGGCTGGACCATCGGCATTGCCCTGTCCGGCTGGCTGATCGCCCTGGCGCTGGGCTCGCTGCTCGGCGTCATGCGTACCGTGCCGAATCGCTGGATCAGCGGCTTCGCCACCTGCTACGTGGAAATCTTCCGCAACGTACCGCTGCTGGTACAGCTGTTCCTCTGGTACTTCCTGGTACCCGACCTGCTGCCCGAGCCGCTGGAGATGTGGTTCAAGCAGGACCTGTCGCCGGCCACCTCGGCCTTCCTCAGCGTGGTCGTGTGCCTTGGCCTGTTCACCGCCGCCCGCGTCTGTGAGCAGGTGCGCACCGGCATCCAGGCATTGCCCAAGGGCCAGCTGGCTGCCGGCTACGCACTGGGTTTCCGCCTGCCGCAGGTGTATGCCAACGTCCTGTTGCCGCAGGCATTCCGCATCATCATTCCGCCGCTGACCAGCGAGTTCCTCAACATCTTCAAGAACTCCTCGGTGGCCTCCCTCATCGGCCTCATGGAGCTGCTGGCGCAGACCAAGCAGACCGCCGAGTTCAGCGCCAACCTGTTCGAAGCCTTCACCCTGGCCACGCTGATCTACTTCACCCTGAACATGGGTCTGATGCTGCTGATGCGCCTGATCGAGAAGAAGGTCGCGGTGCCGGGCCTGATCTCCGCAGGAGGTAAATGATGGATTTCAGCGCTATCGTCCCGGCCCTGCCGGGCCTGTGGAACGGCATGCTGATGACCCTGCAGCTGATGGTGCTGGGCGTGATCGGCGGCGTGGTGCTCGGCACCCTGCTGGCCATCATGCGCCTGTCGCACAACCGTCTGTTGTCGGGCTTCGCGGCTACCTACGTCAACTATTTCCGCTCCATCCCGCTGCTGCTGGTGATCACCTGGTTTTACTTCGCAGTGCCGTTCCTGCTGCGCTGGATCACCGGCGAAGACACCCCCGTGGGCGCCTTCACTTCGTGCCTGGTGGCCTTTGTGATGTTCGAGGCGGCCTACTTCAGCGAGATCGTCCGCGCCGGTATCCAGGCCATCCCGAAAGGCCAGATGGGTGCCGCCCAGGCCCTCGGCATGACCTACGGCCAGACCATGCGCCTGATCATCCTGCCGCAGGCCTTCCGCAAGATGACCCCGCTGCTGTTGCAGCAGAGCATCATCCTGTTCCAGGACACCTCGCTGGTCTACACCGTGGGCCTGATGGACTTCCTCAACGCCGCCCGCTCGCGCGGTGACATCCTCGGCCAGCCCCATGAGTTCCTGATCTTCGCCGGCCTCGTGTACTTCACCATCAGCTTCGCCGCCTCGCAGCTGGTCAAGCTCCTGCAGAAAAGGTTAGCCGTATGATTTCCATCCAGAACGTCAACAAGTGGTACGGGGACTTCCAGGTGCTGACCGATTGCAGCACCGAGGTGAAGAAGGGCGAAGTGGTCGTGGTCTGCGGTCCGTCCGGCTCCGGCAAGTCGACCCTGATCAAGTGCGTCAACGCCCTGGAACCCTTCCAGAAGGGCGACATCGTGGTCGACGGCACCTCCATCGCCGACAAGCAGACCAACCTGCCGCAACTGCGCTCGCGGGTCGGCATGGTGTTCCAGCACTTCGAGCTGTTCCCGCACCTGACCATCACCGAGAACCTGACCATCGCCCAGATCAAGGTGCTCGGCCGCAGCAAGGCCGAGGCCACCGAAAAGGGCCTCAAGCTGCTCGACCGGGTTGGCCTGTCCGAACATGCCCACAAGCATCCTGGCCAGTTGTCCGGCGGTCAGCAACAGCGCGTGGCCATCGCCCGCGCCCTGGCCATGGACCCGGTGGTGATGCTGTTCGACGAGCCGACTTCGGCGCTCGACCCGGAAATGGTCAACGAGGTGCTGGACGTCATGGTGCAGCTGGCCAACGAAGGCATGACCATGATGTGCGTGACCCACGAAATGGGCTTCGCGCGCAAGGTCGCCGACCGGGTGATCTTCATGGACGCCGGCAAGATCGTCGAAGACTGTCCCAAGGAAGAATTCTTCGGCGACATCAACGCCCGTTCCGAGCGGGCCCAGCAGTTCCTCAACAAGATCCTCCAGCACTGATGGAGACTCCCCTCTCCCTCCGGGAGAGGGGCGGGGGTGAGGGCGCCACAGGCACCTTCGCCCTCCTACCCAGCCCGGGCCTACTGTGATGCAATGCCCCTCCCCCAGCGTCCCTCCCGCCCTCACCGTGAAGCCACAACTGCTCCGCCAGATACTGCTGACCCTGCTGGGTATCGCCCTGGTACTCGGCTGCGGCTACGCCGGCTACCGCCTGAGCGAGGCGGTCGGCATCCGTGACCTGGCCGATGTCGGTGAGCGCCAGCTCGAACTCAACGCCCGCGCGGTGGAGAGCGAGGTTGGCAAGTACACCTACCTGCCCAGCCTGCTGGAACTGGAGAGCGGCGTCAGTCGTCTGCTGCTCACGCCGGGCCGCTACCGCCGGCAGCGCCTCAACGATCACCTCGAAGGCCTCAATCAGCGCGCCGGCAGCCTCGCCGTGTACGTGCTCGACCTCGATGGCCGGGTGGTCGCCACCAGCAACTGGAATCAGCCGGACAGCTACCTGGGCGAAGACCTGTCGTTCCGCGACTACTACAAGCAGGCCGTCCACGGCGAACCAGGACGCTTCTACGGCATTGGCAGCACCAGCGGGGAGCCCGGCTACTACCTGGCCCACGGCCTGCGCGCCAACGGCCGGGTGATCGGCGTGGCCGTGGTCAAGGTACGCCTGGACGCCCTGGAAAAGCGCTGGGCCGATGCGCGTGTCGAGGCCTATGTCAGCGATGAGAACGGCATCGTCATCCTCGCCAGCCGCCCCGAGCGCCGACTCAAGGCCGTGCGCCCGCTCAACGACGCCGACCGCGAACGCCTGGCGCGCAGCCTGCAGTACCACTGGGCGACGCTGGAGGAGCTTCAACCGCTGGCCCGCCATGACCTTGGCAACGGCCTGCAGGAAGTTCGCCTGGACGGGCCCGACGGGACGCCGCTGGACTACCTGCAACAAACCCGGGCGCTGGAGAACACCGCCTGGCACCTGACCCTGCTCACCCCGCTGGCCGAGCAGCGCCGCACTGCCGCCAGCCACGGCCTGCTGGCCAGCGTGGCCTGCGCCCTGCTGATCTTCGGCGGCCTGGCACTGAACCAGCGGCGCAAGGTGATCGCCACCCGCCTGGCCGCCCGCGAGGCACTGCAGCGCGCCAACAGCGAGCTGGAGCGCAAGATCACCGAGCGCACCATCGACCTCTCCGCCAGCAACCGCCGCCTGCTGGCCGAAGTCAGCGAACGTCAGCAGACCGAAGCCAACCTGCGCCAGGCCCAGGACGGCCTGGTACAGGCCGGCAAGCTGGCGGTGATCGGTCAGATGTCCACCAGCATCGCCCACGAACTGAACCAACCGCTGGCGGCGCTGCGCACCCTGTCCGCCAATGCTGCGCGCTTCCTCGAACGCGGCGCGCTGGATACCGCCGGCAGCAACCTGCAGGCCATCGGCGAACTGGTCGACCGCATGGGCCGCATCACCGGCAGCCTGCGCGCCTTCGCCCGGCGCGGCGGCGACCACGGCCAGGCCAGCCTGGAGCAGGCGGTGGAAGCGGCACTGTTCCTTCTGCACAGCCGCATCGAGCAGGAACATCCGACCCTGCACCGTGAATTCGCCGACGCACGCCTGGCCATCGACCAGACTCGCCTGGAGCAGATCCTGGTCAATCTGCTCAGCAATGCCCTCGATGCACTGCGCGAGCAGCCTCGTCGCGAACTATGGCTGAGCGGCGTGGCACAACGCGACAGCTATCGCCTGGAGATCCGCGACAGCGGTGCCGGCATCCCGCCCGACCTGCGCGCACACCTGTTCGAGCCCTTCTTCACCACCAAACCGGGCGAGAAGGGCCTGGGCCTCGGCCTGACCCTGTCCGCCAGCCTGGCCGCAGCCGCTGGCGGCAACCTGGCCGTGCGTCACCCGGATGAAGGCGGCAGCGCCTTCACCCTCACCCTGCCGCTGGAGCGACCTCGCGATGACTGAAGCGCTGACCGTACTGATCGTCGAGGACGACCCGCATGTGCTGCTCGGCTGCCAGCAGGCGCTGCAGCTGGAGGACATCGACAGCACCGGCGTCGGCAGCGCCGAGGAGGCACTGGCCAGGGTCGACGGCGACTTCGCCGGCATCGTGGTCAGCGATATCCGCCTGCCGGGTATCGACGGCCTGCAGCTGCTGGCCGAGCTCAAGCGCCGCGACCCGAGCCTGCCGGTGGTGCTGATCACCGGCCACGGCGACATCGGCATGGCCGTGGGCGCCATGCGCGACGGTGCCTATGACTTCATCGAGAAACCCTTCTCCCCCGAGCGGCTGGTCGAAGTGGTGCGCCGCGCCCTGGAGCAACGCAGCCTGGCCCGCGAGGTCAGCGCATTGCGCCGCCAACTGGCCGGGCGCCAGGCCCTGGAGCACCGCATCATCGGCCGCTCACCGGCCATGCAGCAGCTGCGCGAGCTGATCGCCAACGTCGCCGACACCGGCGCCAACGTGCTGATCGAGGGCGAGACCGGCACCGGCAAGGAACTGGTCGCCCGTTGCCTGCACGACTTCAGCCGGCGCCAGGGCAAGGAGTTCGTCGCGCTGAACTGCGGCGGCCTGCCGGAAAGCCTGTTCGAGAGCGAGATATTCGGCCACGAAGCCAACGCCTTCACCGGCGCCGGCAAGCGGCGCATCGGCAAGATCGAGCACGCGGACGGCGGCTCGCTGTTCCTCGACGAGATCGAGAGCATGCCGCTGGCCCTGCAGATCAAGCTGCTGCGCGTACTGCAGGAGCACAGCCTGGAACGCCTCGGCTCGAACCAGCCGATCGCCGTGGACTGCCGGGTGATCGCCGCGACCAAGGCCGACCTGGCCGAGCTGGGTCAACGCGGCGAGTTCCGCAGCGACCTGTATTACCGGCTCAACGTAGTGACCCTGGAGTTGCCACCCCTGCGTGACCGGCGCGAGGACATCCTGCTGCTGTTCGAGCACTTCCTGCAGCTCTCCGCCCTGCGCTTCGACCGCGCCATGCCAGAGCTCGACCGCGCTACCGCAGCGGCCCTGCTGGCACATGACTGGCCGGGCAACGTGCGCGAGCTGCGCAACGTGGCCGAGCGCTTTGCCCTCGGCCTTCCGGTGTTCAAGAAGAGCGGCGCCCCCCCGGACGGCAACCCCAGCAACTTCTCCGAAGCAGTGGAAGCCTTCGAGCGCAACCTGCTTGGCGCCGCACTGGAGCGTCACGCCGGAAACCTCAGCCAGGCCGCCGTGGAGCTTGGCATGGCCAAGACCACTCTGTTCGACAAGGTGAAGAAGTACGGTCTGCAATAACGGTATGTCGAGCAACAGAACTGCTGCAGAGTTTCGACACGCCGACCTTTGACCGTCCCGGCCGCTGCTCTCAAGAGAAGAGCACCCCAGGACCTCTTATGGCGCGCCCGGATAAATCCCTCCGCTAGCACAGCGGGGAAAACACCGACCAGCCAATGCGCTCGCTGAGCGACTCCAGGGCCGCCATGCCGGCCAGGGAGTTGCCGGCGGCGTTCAGCTCCGGCGACCACACGCAGATGCTGAAGCGTCCTGGCACCACCGCGACGATACCGCCACCGACGCCGCTCTTGCCCGGCAGGCCGACGCGGTAGGCGAAGTTGCCGGCCTCGTCGTACAGCCCGCTGGTGGCCATGATCGCGTTGACCTGCTGGGTCTGGCGTGGCGTGAGGATCTGCTCGCCGCTGCGCGGGCACACGCCCTGGTTGGCCAGGAAGCCGCAGGCGCGGGCCAGGTCGACGCAGCTCATGGCCAGCGCGCAGTGGTGGAAGTAGCTGCGCAGCACCGCCTCGACTTCGTTGTGGAAGTTGCCGAAGGCCTGCATCAGGTAGGCCGCGGCAGCATTGCGCGCGCGGTGCTGGTATTCCGACTCGGCGACCTTGGCATCGGCCACCAGCAACGGGTTGCCGGCCAGGCGCCGGGCCAGGTCGCGCATGGACAGCGCCGGGGCAGCGAAGCGCGACTGGTTGATGTCGCAGATCACCAGGGCGCCGGCATTGATGAACGGGTTGCGCGGGCGGCCACGCTCGAACTCCAGCTGCACCAGCGAGTTGAACGGCTGGCCGGACGGCTCGTGGCCAAGGCGCTGCCAGATGTCCTCGCCGGAATGCTGGATCGCCTGCACCAGGCTGAATACCTTGGAAATGCTCTGGATCGAGAACGGCTCGGCAGCGTCGCCGGCGGTGTACAGGCTGCCATCCACGCCCAGCACCGCTATACCTAGACGGTCGGCCGGCACCTCGGCCAGCGCCGGGATGTAGTCGGCCAGCTTGCCGCGCCCCAGCAGCGGGCGCACCTGGTCCAGTATCTCGTTCAACAGCGCCTGCATGTTCCACCTCTTGCCTGTGCGGGTGCCGAAGTAGACGCCTGATCGCGCCGGGCAATCACAGCTCCGGCTGGCCGGTTCTAGCTCTTATGGAGGCATGCGCTGGGCATTTTGGCCGCAATTATCCCTTTGTTGGCCGCCGTTATCGTTCACCCGACTCACCGGGCCGGCCAACAATTCGCCCAGCCCTTAGAGGAGAACAACAAGATGCTGACCTACTACAGCGACGACCACCGCCTGCACCACGCCCAGGGCGAGATGGTTGGCGGCGAATTCAAACCCTGCTTCGAGATGCCGGCGCGTGCCGACCATGTGCTGGCACGGGTGCGTGAGCGCAACCTCGGCGAGGTGCTGGCGCCAAGCGATTTCGGCCTGGCACCGATCGCCCGCATCCACACCGGCGACTACCTGGACTTTCTGCAGAAGGCCTGGGCCGGCTGGGCCGCCCAGGGCAACACGGCCGACTTCCTGCCTGGCGTGTTCCCCGCCCGGCATATGCGCGCCAAGCGGCCCAACGATCTCTACGGCCAGTACGGCTTCCACAGTTTCGATTGCTTCGCGCCGATCACCGCCGGCACCTGGCAGGCCGCGTACACCTCGGCGCAGATCGCCTTGAGCGGCCAGGCCGAGATCGCCGCCGGCGCCCACAGCGCCTTCGCCCTGTGCCGCCCGCCGGGCCACCACGCCAGCGCCGACGTGATGGGCGGCTACTGCTATCTGAACAACGTTGCCATCGTCGCCCAGGCCTGCCTCGACCAGGGCGCCGCACGGGTGGCCATCCTCGACGTCGACTACCACCACGGCAACGGCACCCAGTCGATCTTCTACGACCGCGACGACGTGCTGGTGGCCAACATCCACGGCTGCCCGAGCTTCGAGTATCCGCACTTCCTCGGCTATGCCGACGAGACCGGCGCCGGCCGTGGCGAGGGCTTCAACCTCAACCTGCCGCTAGCTGCCGGCAGCGCCTGGGACCTCTGGGGCGCGGCCTTGGAAACCGCCTGCCAGCGCATCGCCGCCTACGGCCCGGACGTGGTGCTGGTGTCGCTTGGCGTCGACACCTATCAGAACGACCCGATCTCCAGTTTCAAGCTGGACAGCCCGGACTACCTGCGCATGGGCGAACGCATCGCCGCGCTGGGCAAGCCGACGCTGTTCGTCATGGAAGGCGGCTATGCGGTCGCCGAAATCGGCATCAATGCCGTCAACGTGCTCGAAGGTTTCCAGGGCTGAGCCCTACACAGGAGAACAACAAGATGAAGAAACTGCTCGCTGCCGCACTCTGCGGCCTGACCCTGGCCGGCACCGCCCAGGCCGCCGACCGCGAACTCAAGGTCTACAACTGGTTCGACTACATCACCCCGGAGACCCTGACCAAGTTCAAGCAGGACAGCGGCATCAAGCTGACCTACGACATCTTCGACACCAACGAGGCGCTGGAAGCCAAGCTGCTCACCGGCAACTCCGGCTATGACCTGGTGGTGCCGTCCAACGTGTTCCTGGCCAAGCAGGTCGAGGCCGGCGTGTTCCAGAAGCTCGACCGCAGCAAGCTGCCCAACTGGCAGCACCTCGACCCGCAGCTGATGAAGCTGATCGAGGCCAACGATCCGGGCAACCAGTACGCCGTGCCCTACATGTACGGCACCGTGCTGATCGGCTTCAACCCGGACAAGGTCAAGGCCGCCCTCGGCGACAATGCGCCGGTGGACAGCTGGGACCTGATCTTCAAGGAAGAGAACATCGCCAAGCTGCAGCAGTGCGGCGTGGCCCTGCTCGACTCGCCATCGGAAATCCTGCCGCTGGCCCTGCACTACCTGGGCCTGCCGCCGAACAGCAAGGAACCGGCCGACTACGCCAAGGCCGAGCAGCTGCTGAGCAAGATCCGCCCGCACGTGCGCTACTTCCACAGCTCCAAGTACATGAGCGATATCGCCAACGGCGAGATCTGCGTGGCCGTGGGCTACTCGGGCAGCTTCTCGCAGGCCGCCAACAACGCCAAGCAGGCGAAGAACGGCGTGACCGTGGACATGCGCCTGCCGAAAGAAGGCGCGCCGATCTGGTTCGACATGATGGCGATTCCGAAGGATGCGAAGAACATCGACGAGGCCCATGCCTTCATCAACTACCTGCTACAGCCGCAGGTGATCGCGCCGATCTCCGACTTCGTCGGTTACCCCAACCCGAACAAGGACGCCACCGCGCTGGTCGCCGAGTCGATCCGCAACAACCCCAACCTGTACCCGACCGCCGAGGCCATGCAGAAGCTCTACACCCTCGAGCCGCTGCCGCGTGCCGCCGAGCGCGCGCGCACCCGCGCCTGGAGCAAGATCAAGACCGGCAACTGAGCCGCCCGGCACGTGTGACAAAACCGGCCTGCGGGCCGGTTTCGTTTTGCTGCCTGCAGCTCACCGGCCCGCGCCGCGCAGGTTGGACAAGCCCGAGGGCAACTGCTTAGGTGAGCAATCAGGGTGAGTGCCTAACCAGTGGTCGGGCAAGATGCCCGCCGCCACTGCCAGGAGCCTCCGCCATGGATAGATTGCTGATTGCACTGCCCCTGCTCGTTGTCGCCAGCGGCGCCAGCGCGCAGAACCTGCCCGCTATCGACTTCACCTGCCCCAACGATATCCGCGTGCAAGCCAAGGCCGGTGGCACGGTGACGATCAACGACAAGCAAGCCACCCTGCACAAGTTCAGCGAACAGTACTTCGAGGCCAAGGGCGAAGGCGTGACTATTTCCGTGAGCCTGGATGGCAAAGGCGTGCCCACGGTGTCCTACACCGGGAAAAAGGGCGCCAACGGCATCTGCGAGGTGACCAAGGAAGTCGAAACGACGGAGGCCGCTCCGGCCAACGAGGTAAAACCGCAGGAGTAAACCGCAACACTCGCCGTGCAAACGCGCCTGCTCTAGGCCGAACACTCTTCATACAAAAAGACCGGCCATTGGCCGGTCTTTCCATGTCATCCGCGGTGGATTACCTCCGCTTCAGATCGCTCGGAAATTGCTCCCCGGATCGGTATCAATCTGGTCGCCTTGATTGAGAATGCCTAGCAAATTCGAGGTGACCGGATTGGGCAGGTGGCCCACCGGCAAATGAGCATTGATTCTGGCCAACGCGTCAGCCATCGCATCACGAGTGAACTGCTGGGATAGAGGATCACTGTGAACCCTGATATCCCGCTTGTAGTTCTGCGTGTAGCCGGTCGGACCGTAGGTGATGGTTACTTTGCACCATGAAGTCGGCATGTCAGTTGCTCCTTGTTAAGTTTGATGACAGGGATTACAGCGCGATGTCACGCGCGTGGGTCTGCCCCGGCCAGACGCCGGTCATCTCGATCTCGCGCTGGCCGGTCAGCCACTGGCCCAGCGGGTTCGGCCACTTGAAGCTGTAGTGATCGCTGTTGATCATCCCTTTGAAGCTGACATCGGCGACGATGTTGGTGGCGCTCAGCGGGATGTTGGCAACGGTCTTGGACAAGCCGCCGCTCAGCGAGAAGGACTCGTTCTTCTTGCCCTGCGGGGTGTCGTAGCTGAGGTTGATGCTGGTGATGTAGGTACAGCCCGGCTTGTTGTTGAACAGGATCTGCAGCGAACCCAGGCGGGTGATCCAGTTGGGGATCAGCAGATTGCCGTCGAACGAAGCGAAGGTGTAGGCGACCGGCACCACGCCACTGGCGACCTGGTTCGCCCCAGTCGGCCACAGGTGCTGGTCGACCTGTTTGGTCTCGCGGGTCGAGGTGTAAGAACCCTTGGCATTGGCGCCGGCCAGCATGTCCTGCACCGCACCGACCGAACCGCTGATGGAGAAGGATGCGCTGTTGTCCTGGGAGCCGATGTTCAGTCCGCTGTTGGCGTAGATCACGCTGGTGACCACACCAAAGCCCTGGGCGATGTTGCCACCGCTGCCCATGCTCACCGAGCCGGCCTGCTGGGCCAGCCAGCTCAGAGTCGCCGGTTTGGTCAGGGCAGTGAGATCACCGAGAAACTCCTCGTTGGCAATGCCGAACTCGGAAGCCATGGAGCCAACATTGGCGAAGTCCCAGGTGATCTCGGTGCCAGCAGTAATCTTGGTGCCGGTCTCCGGGTCGGTGGCGTTGCCGTCCAGATTGACATTGGCCTGGCTGCGCCGGACGTTGCTGGAGGACAGCTTCCACTGGTTGGGGATACCACGGTTGCTGATGGACAGGCCGGGGGTAGCCTCCTGTACCAGGGTGAAGTCTCCGTTGTCTGGCGAGACGATGCCGACAGCACCGACCTTGATCTTCGGATCGAGGGTCCAGTTGCCCCAGTAGGCGGCGCGCCCGGCGCGGATAAGATCGGTAAACGTACGATTCCAATTCATGACTGTAGTCCTTGCAGTTATCTAAATGGATGGCGCACTGACAAACCGTCGGTGCGCGTACGTCGAATACGTCCGCTCGCTTCAGCCCTGAATGAGAGCCTCGTTGAGTGAGTCGACAAGCCGATGCTGTCGGTTAGGCTGAGGCATGGAAATTGGGCAAATTCGGTATTGCAGGGGGGGAGCCCTGTCCCGATGGATTGCCGCCAATAGCTGTCAGCCCGGGCAGTTCAGGCTGACAGGCAAGGAAGCTTCTCTGGACAGGACACGGATGTGCTCAGCGCCCGGGAGATGCAGGCGCTATCACTGATAGCGCGCGGTTTCAGCGATCGCGATATTTCCGTGCTGCTTGACGTGTCGTTCAGTACCGCCAGGAAGCACCGCGAGAACGTGCAAAGAAAACTTGGCCTGCGCAAAGCCAGCCAGCTGACGATCTACTATCTGGAGCACTTCGCCGAATCATGTAAAAAAAACAATCGACACCACAGGGCACACTTTTCAGTGCGCGGGAGGATCAGATCATGCGGCTGTTTGCCCACGGCCTGAGCGATAAGCAGGTGGCCCGGCAGCTCGGTATCAGCGAGCTGACGGTGCGCAAGCACCGCACCAACATGCAAGGCAGGCTGGGCGTATCAAATGGTTGCGCGCTGCTGTTCGAGGCCGTGGTATGCGGCTGGCTGGTTTTGCCGCTGGCGGACAGCCAGAGCCCGAGCACGTCGATGCCCCTGGAAGGTAAAACACCCTAGCCTCCAATAGCGTCCACTTACTCACCGCGGATGTACTGCTCCAGGTGCTGGATCAGGCCGTCCTGCTCCGCCAGGGTTTCCTTGACCAGGTCACCGATGGACAGCAGGCCGAGCAGCCTCTCACCCTCTACCACCGGCAGGTGACGCAGATGGCCATCGGTCATCAGGCTCATGCATTCGCGGATGCTCTGCCTCGGCTGCACCGTCACCACCGGTACGCTCATCACTTCGCGCACGGCGGTGCCGATGGAGGAACGCCCCTCGAGCACACCTTTGCGGGCGTAGTCACGCTCACTGACGATGCCCAGCAAGCGGCCGCCATCGGCCACTGGCAGCGCGCCGACATTGTGCTTGGCCATCAGCCGCAGCGCCTCGAGCATGCTGGCATCGGGCGCCACGGTGTGCACATCTGGTTGCGATTTGCTGCTGAGCATCTGCGCTACGGTCTTCATGCGAATCTCCCTTTGTCCTGTGTTCGCGATGGGGCGAAGCATCGACCAAAGCGACCGCCACAGGCCAACCGGAGATTTGCATGGCGACTATTGAGAAATTCACTGACAGGGCAGCGGTTCTCAATCGAGCAACTGGCTGAAACCCTTGTCGGCTTCCAGCACCTCGGGCAGCTTGTCGAACAGTGCATCCAAGTCGATACCCTCGCACAACGGGCTGTCCAGCTCCTCGCGGGTCTTGCCGAGGTCACCGTTGTGCTGGCGCAGCGCCTCGGCAATGAGGACCGCCTGGGCAACCAGCCGCGGCAGCGGCATATCCACTGGTGCCTGATGCGGACGAGCCTGCAGTGCGATGGCCTGCTGGATGACCTCCGGCAGTTGCCAGCGCCGGGCCAGCTCGGCGCCTACCTCGGGGAAGCCAAAGCCCAGTTGCAGGGTCTCCAGCGCCACGCGGCCGGCAGCGTCGGTCTTGCCGCTGCGGTTGAGGCGTGCCGCCAGCTCGGGGGCGCCGGTCTGGATCAGCAGCTCACCGATGTTGTGCATCATGCCGCAGGTAAAGGCCGTCTCCATCGCCACACCACGGGTCTTGGCCAGCAACCGGCAGATGCTCGCCACCTGGAAGCTGTGCAGCCAGAAAGCCTTGAGGTCGAAGCCGGAATCGGTCTTGAAGGCACCCGTCACCGCCGAGGCCAGCACCAGCGTACGCAGGGTGTTGAAGCCCAGTCGCGAGGCCGCGTCTTCGACGCTAGTTGCCTCGCGGGCGCCGCGAAAGCGTGCAGAGTTGGCCAGGCGCAGCACCTTGGCGGCGATCACCGGGTCGAGGTTGATGTTGCGCGCGACTGCGTCGAGGTTGGTGTTGGGGTTGTCGAACTGCTGGATCAGGTCCTGGGCGACCTTGGGGATGCTGGGAAGGCTGTGCAACTGGTCGAAGAGACGGTTGATTTCCATGAGGGTGATTCTCCGGCGAAGCGGAAAAGAAGGTCAGTGGGACTAAAAACATTAGTCAGCCCCACTGCACCGCACCCTGCCTTTCGTCGGCACTCAGGCCATGGCTCGACGAATATCGGCCGCCAGCTCGCGCACCCGCGCCTCTTCGGTATCCCAGGAGCACATGAAGCGGGCGCCACCAGCACCGATGAAGGTGTAGAAACGCCAGCCCCATTCGCGCAGACGCTCCAGGGCGGCTTCCGACAGCTGCAGGAATACGCCGTTGGCCTCGACCGGGAACATCAGGCTCACGCCCGGCACATCGGCCACCAGCTCAGCCAGCAGACGCGCGCAGCGGTTGGCGTGGTTGGCGTAGCGCAACCAGGCATCGTCCTGCAGCAGGCCGACCCAGGGAGCCGACAGGTAACGCATCTTCGAAGCCAACTGACCGGCCTGCTTGCAGCGGTAGTCGAAGTCCTCGGCCAAAGCCTTGTTGAAGAACAAAATGGCCTCGCCCACCGCCATGCCGTTCTTGGTGCCGCCGAAGCACAGCACGTCGACGCCGGCCTTCCAGGTCAGCTCGGCCGGGCTGCAGCCGAGCGAAGCGCAGGCGTTGGAGAAGCGCGCGCCGTCCATGTGCAGGTTGAGATTGAGCTCATTGCACACCTCGCTGATGGCCCGCACTTCCTCGGGGCGATACACCGTGCCGACCTCGGTGGCCTGAGTCAGGGTCACCACGCGGGGTTTGGGGTAGTGGATATCCTGGCGCTTGAGCGCCACCTCGCGGATCGAGTCCTGCGTCAGCTTGCCCAGCTCGGTACGCGCGGTGAGCAGCTTGGAGCCGTTGGAGAAGAACTCCGGCGCACCGCACTCATCGGTCTCGACGTGGGCGGTCTCCGAACAGATCACGCTGTGGTAGCTCTGGCACATCGAGGCCAGGGCCAGCGAGTTGGCGGCGGTACCATTGAAGGCAAAGAACACTTCGCAGTCGGTCTCGAACAGCTGGCGGAAATGGTCAGCCGCACGGGCCGTCCACTGGTCGTCGCCATAGGCTCGCTGGTGGCCGAGGTTGGCCTCGGCCATGGCGGCCCAAGCCTCCGGGCAGATGCCGGAATAGTTGTCACTGGCGAATTGCTGGGTCTGGTCGGTCATGGAGATTTCCTTGCTGGGCCGCCATCTACTTTACGCCAGCATAGCGCTCCGGAGGACGTCGACTACGGGGCGAATGGGGCAATAACAGATTGGCGATAATTCCGGCTTCAGAAAAAACTGTATCGATATCTATTTGCTGCTTCTTCCTAAGTTTGCAGCTGAAAATCTGGCTATATAAAACAAGACGAGAGCTTTAACTTATGACCAGTACAGTTGTGCGCATAGAAACAGAACAGTTACAAAGCCGGCTAACTAATAGCCCTGCAATTTATCCCAGCTGTGCCTACAAAATCGACTGTACAGTCAGGAAAATGTGCTTCCAGTAGGACACCCTCTAACCCCGCTAGACAGCGGAAGGAAGCACCACCATGGAACGCGCACTCAGTTCCGACCTGATGTTCCAACAAGAAAACCCGGCCAGCGGCGGCATGATGCCCCTGCGTGTTCTGGGCACCCTGCTGCTGTGGCAGCGTCGTATCAGCAGCCGCCGCGAGCTGGCTCGCCTGGACGAACGCCTGCTGGCCGATGCCGGCATCAGCACCTACGACCGCTCCGTCGAGATCAGCAAGCCGTTCTGGCGCTGAGTCGTAGCACCGCCGTCCAAAAGGGAAGCAGAACGCTTCCCTTTTTTCTGCCCGCCATTCCACCACCACGATCCAGCCCCAAGCCAGCCTGGGCCGCATCGGCCTGCAGCGCCGAGCATCCACCATAAAAAAGGGGGAGCTTGCGCTCCCCCCAATGGGACTTACTCGTTACGCGGTCAGGCGATTTCCACCAGCACTTCGCCCGGGTTGACCCGGTCCCCCTTGGCCACGTGGATGGCCTTGACGGTCCCGGCGATCGGCGCCTGCACTTCGGTTTCCATCTTCATCGCCTCGGTGATCAGCACCGCCTGGCCGGCCTTGACCGTGTCGCCCTCCTTGACCAGCACATCGACGATGTTGCCCGGCATGGTGGTGCTGACATCGCCCGGCGCGCTGGCGCTCTTGCGCTTGCCACCTGCCCCGCCGGCGACGAAGTCGTTGAGCGGCTCGAACACCACCTCTTCCGGCATGCCGTCGATGGACAGGTAGAAGTGGCGCTTGCCGTCGCCCTTCACACCCACGCCGGTGATGTCCACGCGGTAGCTCTCGCCATGCACGTCGACCACGAATTCGGTCGGTACGCCGCCAGCACCAGCCGGGGCCACGCCGCCAGCCTCGGGAATCGGCAGCAGCACTTCCGGAGTCAGGGTGCCGGCGGCGCGCTCCTCGAGGAACTTGCGGCCGATGTCAGGGAACATGGCGAAGGTCAGCACGTCCTCTTCGGACTTGGCCAGGCTGCCGATGTCCTCGCGCAGCTTGGCCATCTCCGGCTTGAGCAGGTCGGCCGGGCGCACGTCGATCACTTCCTCGCTACCGATGGCCTGCTTGCGCAGCGCCTCGTTGACCTTGCCCGGCGCTTTGCCATAGCGGCCCTGCAGGTACAGCTTCACCTCGTTGGTGATGGTCTTGTAGCGCTCGCCGGCCAGCACGTTGAACACCGCCTGGGTGCCGACGATCTGCGAGGTCGGCGTCACCAGGGGCGGGAAACCAAGGTCTTCACGCACGCGCGGAATCTCGGCGAAAACCTCGTTGATGCGGTTGAGCGCGCCCTGCTCCTTCAACTGGTTGGCCAGGTTGGACATCATGCCGCCCGGCACCTGGTTGACCTGCACGCGGGTGTCGACGGCAGTGAATTCGCTCTCGAACTGGTGGTACTTCTTGCGCACGGCGTGGAAGTACATGCCGATCTCCTGGATCAGCGCCAGGTCCAGGCCAGTATCGAACTCGCTGCCGCGCAGGGCCGCGACCATCGACTCGGTGCCCGGGTGGCTGGTGCCCCAGGCGAAACTGGAGATGGCGGTATCGATGTGGTCGGCGCCGGCCTCGATAGCCTTGAGCTGGCACATCGAGCCCATGCCGGCGGTGTCATGGCTGTGGATGAACACCGGCAGGTCGACTTCGGCCTTCAGCGCCTTGACCAGCTCGGCGGTGGCATAGGGGGTGAGCAGGCCGGCCATGTCCTTGATGGCGATGGAGTCGATACCCATGGCCTGCATGGCCTTGGCCTGGGTGACGTAGGCCTCGACCGTGTGTACCGGGCTGGTGGTGTAGCTCAGGGTGCCCTGAGCGTGCTTGCCGGCAGCCTTCACCGCCTCGATGGACACGCGCAGGTTACGCACGTCGTTCATCGCGTCGAAGATGCGGAACACATCGATACCGTTGACCGCCGCCTTGGCCACGAAGGCACGCACCACGTCGTCGCTGTAGTGGCGGTAGCCGAGCAGGTTCTGCCCACGCAGGAGCATCTGCAGGCGGGTGTTGGGCAGCGCGGCCTTAAACTGGCGCAGGCGCTCCCACGGATCTTCCTTGAGGAAGCGCACGCAGGCGTCGAAGGTGGCGCCGCCCCAGACTTCCAGCGACCAGTAGCCGACCTTGTCCAGCTTGTCGCAGATCGGCAGCATGTCTGCGGTGCGCATGCGGGTGGCGATCAGCGACTGATGGGCATCACGCAGGATGGTGTCGGTAACCGTGATCTTCTTGCTCATTGTTCGTTCCTCACAGGCCGGCATGCGCGGCGATGGCGGTGGCGATGGCGATGGCCAGGTGCGACGGCTCGCGCTTGATCGAATACTGGGTCAGCTCCGGATGGCTCTCGACGAAGCTGGTGTTGAACTGGCCGCTGCGGAACTCCGGGTTGCGCAGGATTTCCTGGTAGTACGGCGCGGTAGTGCGCACGCCTTGCACGCGCATGTCGTCCAGCGCACGCAGGCCACGGTCCAGCGCCTCTTCCCAGGTCAACGCCCAGACGATCAGCTTTAGGCACATCGAGTCGTAGTAGGGCGGGATGGTGTAACCGGTGTAGATCGCCGTGTCGGTACGCACGCCGGGGCCGCCGGGTGCGTAGTAGCGGGTGATCTTGCCGAAGGACGGCAGGAAGTTGTTCTTCGGATCCTCAGCGTTGATGCGGAACTGCAGGGCAAAGCCGCGGTGGATGATGTCCTCCTGCTTCACCGACAGCTCCAGGCCGGAAGCGATGCGGATCTGCTCGCGCACCACGTCGATCCCGGTGATTTCCTCGGTGATGGTGTGCTCCACCTGCACGCGGGTATTCATCTCCATGAAGTACACCTCGCCCTCGGCGAGCAGGAACTCCACGGTGCCGGCGTTCTCGTAGCCCACCGCTTGAGCGGCGCGCACGGCCAGGTCGCCGATATAGGCACGCTGTTCGGGGGTGAGCTGCGGGCTGGGGGCGATCTCGATCAGCTTCTGGTTGCGGCGCTGGATCGAGCAATCGCGCTCGAACAGGTGCACGGTGTTGCCATGGCTGTCAGCGAGGATCTGCGCCTCGATATGCTTCGGATTGACGATGCATTTTTCCAGGAACACTTCGGCGCGACCGAAGGCCTTGGTCGCTTCGGAAATCACCCGCGGATAGGCCTGCTCCAGTTCCTCGCGGCTGTTGCAGCGACGGATGCCGCGACCGCCGCCGCCGTTGGTGGCCTTGAGCATCACCGGGTAACCGATGCGGTCACCCTCGCGCAGGGCCTCGGCGATATCCGCCACGTTGCCCTCGGTGCCCGGGGTGCAAGGCACGCCGGCAGCGATCATGCTGCGCCGCGCCTCGGTCTTGTCACCCATCCGGCGAATGACTTCTGCCGACGGGCCGATGAACTTGATGCCGCGCTCGGCACAGATATCGGCCAGCTCGGCGTTCTCCGAGAGAAAACCGTAGCCTGGGTGGAGGGCATCACAGCCGCTTTCCACCGCCAGGTTCACCAGCTTGCGTGGATTCAGGTAGCCGGCCAGCGGGTCGTCGCCGATGCTGTGGGCCTCGTCGGCGCGCTTGACGTGCAGTGCGTGACGGTCCGCCTCGGAGTAGACGGCCACCGAGCGAATGCCCATCTCGGCGCAGGCACGCACGATGCGCACCGCAATCTCGCCGCGGTTGGCGATGAGAATCTTCTTGATCACGAGCCTGGTCCTCGATCACGTGAGCAAAGGACCGCCAGAGAGCGGTCGACGGATGACCGCACAGCCCGCGGCGGTCTTGCTTCTAAGCTAGCGCCGCCGATGAATTAACCAAAATCAATAATTGTTGGGGTGACCATTAGTAAAGACTTATATTTATCTCCACCAGAGCCTCTGAGTGCCTAGATGAATGCGCAAGTCATTGATGAGAATGACCTTTCGCCAACTGCGGGTTTTCCGTGCGGTGTGCGAAAGCCGCTCCTACAGCCGCGCGGCCGAGGAAATGTCGCTGACCCAGCCCGCGGTAAGCCTGCAGATTCGCCAACTCGAGGAGCTGGTCGGCCAGCCGCTCTTCGACTATGTGGCCAAGAAGCTCTATCTGACTCCCGCCGCCGAAGCACTGCTGCGCGCCAGCGAGGATGTATTTGGGCGCCTGGAAGCGCTGGACATGCAGCTTTCCGACCTGCAGGGCTCGCTGCAGGGCCAGCTGACTCTGGCGGTGGAGTCCAGCGCCAAGTACCTGGTACCACACCTGTTCGCCGCGTTCCGCGAACAGCACCCGGAAGTCGGCCTGCAGTTGGTGGTGGTCAACCATGGCCAGGCAGTTAGACGCTTGTCGGCGAGCCGCGACGACCTGCTGATCATGTCCCAGCCACCCGGAGACCAGGCGCTGGACTTCTTCCCCTTCATCAACAACCCGATCGTCGCCGTCGCACCACCGCAGCACCCACTGTGCTCACTGGAAAAACTGCGCCTGGGCGATCTGACGCCATTTCCGTTGCTGATCCGCGAGACTGGCTCCGGCACCCGCCGCGCCTGCGAAGAGTATTGCCACCAGAAGCGCGCTCACTTCGCCCAGACCATCGAGGTGGGCTCCACCGAGTCGCAGGTCGAAGCAACCATTGCCGGGCTTGGCGTTGCGCTGTTGCCTCGTCATTCCGTGCGCCTGGAACTGGCCCAGGGTTTGCTGCGCGAGTTGCCAGTGGAAGAGCTTCCGCTGCAGCGCAGCTGGTGCGTGGTGCATGCCCGCGGCAAGCGTCTGTCACCCGTGGCTCAAGCCTTCCGCGACTTCATCCGCAACGAGCGCGCGCAGATCGCGGCGCTGGAACAGCGCTTCAGCCGAGCAGGTTGAGCTGGTATTCCGAGGATTTCGTATATGATATTCGCATCAGCCCGCCGAATCGGTGACCTGCCGTGCCTCTACCTCGCTTCAATGCCCCCAACCTGGGAATAGCGCCTGCCGCATCCGAGGTCATCGCCAAGCACCTGCGCGACGCGATCATCTCCGGGCATTTCGCCGAGGACGAGCCGATCCGCCAGGACGACATCGCCCAGCTGTTCAACGTCAGCAAGATTCCCGTGCGCGAGGCGCTCAAGCGCCTGGAAGCCGAAGGCCTGGTGCTGTTCCAGCGCAACAAGGGCGCGGTGGTCACGCGCATCTCCGAGCCGGAGATGGCGCAGATGTTCGAGGTGCGCGTGCTGCTGGAAATGCGCGCCATCCGCCTGGCGGTACCGAACATGACCGAAGACACCTTCGCCGCCGCCGAGCGCATCTGCGAGGCCTTCCTCGGCGAGGAGGACGTCGGTCGCTGGGCCGAACTCAACTGGCAGTTGCACGCCTGTCTCTACGAACCGGCGCAGCGCCCGTTCCTGGTCAACCTGATCCGCTCGATCCACGACAAGCTGGAACGCTACCTGCGCATGCAGATGAGCCTGTCCGAAGGCAAGGACCGCGCCGACCACGAGCACCGCGACATCATCGACGCCTGCCGAGCTGGCGATGCCGATACCGCCGCCCGGTTGATCGAAGAGCACATCAACGGCGTGTGCCAGACGCTCTACGAACATCTGCCCAACAGGGTCTGATGATGTCCACAGGCTTTCTCGGCCCGCGGAAGCCCTGTGCGCCCCTGCAAGCGGTAAACTGAGCCTCAAGCCGCCCGGCCGACCGTCGCCGGGCCGACTCCTGCCCTCTCATCCGAGAACCGCTCATGGATTTATTCGGCATTGCCGTACTGGTTTTTCTGGTCACCGACCCATTCGGCAACATCGCCATTTACCTTGCCGCATTGAAAAATGTGGCCCCAGAGCGGCGCATGCGCGTCGCCTTGCGGGAGCTGCTGCTCGCGCTGGTTCTGCTGATGGTTTTCCTGACCTTCGGCGAAAAGATCCTCAGCGGCCTGGGCCTATCCCGCGAAGCGACCGCCATCGCCGGCGGAATCATTCTGTTCGTCATCGCCATGCGCCTGATCTTCCCAAGGCCAGAGGGTGTACTGGGCGATCTGCCGGATGGCGAGCCACTGCTGGTTCCACTGGCCACGCCGGCGGTGGCCGGTCCATCAGCCCTGGCGATCCTGATGACCCTTCGCGGCACCTATGAAGGGCCTATCTGGGAGCTGTACCTGGCGGTGGGTCTTGCCTGGCTCGCCACCGCCAGCATTCTGCTGCAAGCCACTTGGCTGCAGAAATTCCTCGGACCACGCGGCCTCACCGCAGTGGAGCGCCTGACCGGCATGCTACTGATCATGCTCAGCGTCGACATGTTGCTCGACAATCTGCAGAGCATCCTGCACATCACCCCCTGATACACTGCTGCTCCGAACCGACGACCGATCCACTACCGATGAGACTCGCTGCCTTCGCCCTCACCGTTCTGCTCCTGGCCGGCTGCGCCAGCGGCCCGCAGATCGACGACAGCATGCGCTCGCAAGGCCAAAGCAGCAGGGTGCAGTACATCGTCCTGCACTACACCTCCACCGACCTGCTGCGTTCACTGGCGCTGCTGACACAAGGGGAGGTCAGCGCTCATTACCTGATCGACGATGGGTCGGCGAAAGTCTATCGGCTGGTGGACGAAGACCGCCGCGCTTGGCATGCCGGCGATAGTGAGTGGCAGGGCCGGACCTGGCTGAACGCCAGTACCATAGGCATCGAGCTGGTCAATCAGGGCTATTACGAAGGCCCTGCGGGACGTTACTGGCAGCCCTATGGTGAAGCCCAGATACAGGCGTTGATCGTACTGCTCAAGGATCTGGTCAAGCGTCACGACCTGCCGATCGACAGCATCATCGGCCACAACGACATAGCACCGCAGCGCAAGGTCGACCCGGGCCCGCTATTCCCCTGGAAACGCCTGGCGGACGCGGGTCTCATCCGCTGGCCGGACCCAGCCGCCGTCACGCGCGAGCAAGCTCGCTTCACGGCCAGGCCTGCCGAAGTCATCTGGTATCAGGAACAGCTGCACAAACTGGGTTACCCCGTGCCCCGCACCGGGGTACTCGACCAGGCGACCCGCAACGTGCTGGTCGCCTTCCAGATGAAGTACCGGCCGGCGCGCTATGACGGCGAACCGGATGCCGAGAGCGCCGCGATGCTCCAGGTGCTCACACTACCCTGAGCACGCCGGCGCATCCGACCAGAGGCACCAGCCCTCGGTTCCGGCAGATGCCTCGGCCAGCCATGGAGCGTCGACTCAGGGCTTGAAGCCGCGGGCATCCTTGGCCCAGATGTCCAGCGCCGGCTTTAGGTCGTTCAGGGTCAGATGTGTGCTGCTGTTCTCCAGCTGCAGCCCATGGCCCTTGCGCACCACCCGAACCATCGGCTTGCTATTCCCCCCATCGACCGCTTCCAGCTCCACGTAGATCGCCGTGTCCCGATCACGCGTGCCGGCGGCGGTATTGGCTGCAGCCAGCACCAGAGCGATAGGGATAACCTCGTAGGCGTGCAGGCCCTCAGCCGACACATCGACTCCGGTTATGGCGCTGCGCAGGACCAGGCTGTCCCGATTGGGAGCATTGACCACTGGCATACGCTGGGAAACCTCACGCTCGATGGCTTGCTGCAGATAGTCCGCGATCTGGTCGAGGGTACCCTGGCTGACCTGGTCGCTGGGCTTGGGCGCCGGGTAGAACACTGGTTTTTCGACGTAGATGGACCGGTAGTTGCTGTCCTTGAAGTCCGGCGAGACCCAGCGCATCACTGGGGCGCCGCTGGCGGAGGTGGTCGGCTGCAGCTGCGAGTAATCGGCCAGGAAGCCCGAGTACTGGGAGGGTTGAGTGGTCTGGCTGGCGCAGCCAGCCAGCAGCAAAACGCCGATGAGACCGAGGAAAAGCGAGTTGGCTCGACGCATTTCGGATACTCCTGTTCCGAGGGGATGCGTGCAGCCTAGATGTCGCTTCGCTAACTCGCCAGGCCGCGGGCTAGCCGCCTGCCAGTTCGTTCAGGCGGGTCGCCAGCAGGTTCAGATCGTAAGGTTTGACGATGCTGTCGGTGGGTGCCTCGGTGTCGCGGGCGCGCACTTCTTCAAGCAGCTCGCGCTCGTTGTAACCACTGGCGAACAATACTGGCAGCGTCGGCCGCAACTGGCGCGCAGCCTCGACCAGTTCGCGGCCATCCATGCCGGGCAGACCGATATCGCTCATCAGCAGGTCGAACACTGTGCCGTCACGCAATGCGTCCAGCGCACTGGGGCCATCGCCCATGGCGTGAACCTGGTAACCGAACTCTTCGAGCACTTCCACGGTGAGTTGGCGGACGACGTCATCGTCTTCGACCAGCAGGACGGTCTTGGGGGCGGTGGTTCCTGTCATCGGGTCTCTCGTGGTGGCATACGGCGGGCAGAGTGCGCAAATGTTTGGCAAACTTCGGGGAATGCACGCGGTCAGTGTGCCACACGCGCCCGGATAAGAAGCAGCGAGACCAACACTGAATGGATGTTCCCATGTCGAATGAGTCCGCACTGGACGAGGAAAGTTTCCGCCGAATTCTCAGTCGCAACGTCAGCTTGCCATTAGGCCTGGGCCTGGTCGGTGCGCTGTTCTTCGCGGCGGTGATCACCTATCTGCTCACGGTGATCAAGTGGGTAGAGCACACCGACCAGGTGCTCAACCGGGCCAGCGAGGTCTACAAGCTGACGTTGGACATGGAGACTGGCATGCGCGGCTTCCTGCTCAGCGGCAACGAGGATTATCTCGAGCCCTACGAGCTGGCGCGCAGCAAATTCCGGCCCCTGGTCGAGGATCTTGCCGAACGCGTCGAGGACAACCCTGCACAGGTCCAGCGCACCCAGCGCGCACTGGCGCTACAGCAGCAGTGGGACCAGTACGCCCAGGAAGTGATCGGTATCCGCCGCGACGGCGGCAATTACCTGGAAGAGGTCGGCCGTGGTCGCGGCAAGAACCTCATCGACGGCATGCGCCGCGAGCTGGACGCCTTCATCGGCAGCGAACGCGACCTGCGCCAGAAGCGCAATGCAGACGTCAATGTCACCACCACCTGGGGCACTGGTGCCTACCTGTTCGTCAGCATCCTGTTCAGTGGCCTGCTGGCCCTGTTCGGTCGCCGCGAGCTGATGAATCTCTCGCAGACCTACTCGGTGGCCATGGCCAAGCAGGCCGACTATGCCGAGGAACAGCGCCAGCGCGCCTGGTTGCGCGGTGGTCAGACGCAACTGTCGGAGCGTCTGCTCGGTCAACAGCAGGTCCAAGGCCTGGCCGACCGCTCGCTGGAGTTCCTAGCCGAATACCTGGGCTGCGTGGTGGCCGCGCTGTACCTGCGCGACAGCCAGACCGGGGATCTGCAGCGCATTGCCGGCTATGGCTTCAGCGGCGGAGCCGACAACCAGCAGTTCTACCGGGGCGAAGGGCTGGTCGGGCAGGTTGCGCAAGGTCGACGCCTGGTCTGCCTGGACAACCTACCAGAGGATTACATCAAGGTTGCTTCCGGCCTGGGCAATGGCCAGCCGAGCAGTGTCGCGCTGCTGCCGCTGCAATCCGAGGACCGCGTTAACGGCGTGGTCGAGCTAGCCTTCATGCGCGTCCTGAACGAGCGTGAGCGCGAGTTTCTCGAGTCCATCGCCGGCAGCATCGGCACCTCGCTGGAAGCCTCGCGCTACCGCCAGCGTCTGCAGGAAGTGCTGAGCGAGACCCAGCAGCTCAACGAGGAGCTGCAGACCCAGCAGGAAGAACTGCGCGCAGCCAATGAAGAGCTGGAGCAGCAGGCCCGCGTGCTCAAGGAGTCCCAGGCGCATCTGGAAACCCAGCAAGCCGAGCTGGAACAGACCAACGAGAAGTTGGCCGAACAGACCCAGGTGCTGGCCGACCAGCGCGACGAGCTCGATCAGCGCAACACGGCCCTCGGCCGCATCCAGGTCCAGCTCGAAGAGCGTGCCGAGGACCTGCAGCGCGCCAGCCGCTACAAGTCCGAGTTCCTCGCCAACATGAGTCACGAGCTGCGCACGCCGCTGAACAGCTCGCTGATCCTGGCCAAGTTGCTGGCTGAGAACCCCAAGGGCAATCTGGATGCCGAGCAGGTGAAGTTCGCCGACTCCATCTACGGGGCTGGCAACGACCTGCTCAATCTGATCAACGACATCCTCGACATTGCCAAGGTCGAGGCCGGCAAGCTCGAGGTACGTCCGGAGCGCATGCCGCTGGCGAGTCTGCTCGACGGCCTGCGCGACGTCTTCGGGCCCCTGGCCCGCGAGCGTGGCCTGACCTTCGAGGTGGAACTGCAGCCCGACCTGCCGGAGCGGCTGTTCACCGACCGCCAGCGCGCGGAGCAGATCCTGCGCAACCTGCTGTCCAACGCCTTCAAGTTCACCGAACGTGGTGGCGTCATCCTGACCGTGTCGCGCCACAGCGAGGGCACCCTGGCCTTTGCCGTGCGTGACAGCGGCATCGGCATCGCCCCGGATCAGCAGGAAGTGATCTTCGAGGCCTTCCGCCAGGCCGATGGCACCACCAACCGCCGCTATGGCGGCACTGGCCTCGGCCTCTCCATTTCCCGCGACCTGGCGCAACTGCTCGGCGGCTCCATTGGCGTCAGCAGTGTCCCTGGTGCGGGCAGCACCTTCACACTGTTGCTGCCCGAACAGGCGCCGCAGGTCGAACAGATCCGGCCGGCACCCAGCCTTCCGCCCGCGGTCGTGCGTGCCGCCGAAGCGCCTGTTGCCACTGCGGCCGTGCCACGCCCGGCAGCGGCCTTCGCCGACGATCGCGAGCGACTCGACGAGCAGAGCGAGCGTTGCGTGCTGGTGGTGGAGGACGAGTCCCGCTTTGCCCGCATCCTCTTCGACCTGGCCCACGAGCTGGGCTACGCCTGCCTGGTAGCGCCGAGCGCGGACGAGGGCCTGGAGCTGGCCCGCCAGTACCGCCCGAGTGCCATCCTGCTCGACATGCACCTGCCCGATGGCTCCGGCCTCGGCGTGCTGCAGCGCCTGAAGGACGATGCACAGACCCGCCATATCCCGGTCCATGTGGTGTCGGTGGAGGATCACAGCGAAGCCGCCCTGCACCTGGGCGCTGTCGGCTATGCACTCAAGCCGACCAGTCGCGATCAGCTCAAGGAGGTGTTCGGCAAGCTGGAGGCCAAGCTCAACCAGCAGGTGAAGCGTGTGCTGCTGGTGGAGGACGACCCGCTGCAGCGCGACAGCATCGCCCGCCTGATCGGCGACGAGGACATCGAGATCACTGCCGTGGCGCTGGCCGGCGAGGCGCTGGAACAACTGCGCGAGACGGTGTTCGACTGCATGATCATCGACCTCAAGCTGCCCGATATGCTCGGCAACGAGCTGCTGCGGCGCATGGCCGAAGAAGACATCTGCTCGTTCCCGCCAGTGATCGTCTACACCGGGCGCAACCTGACCCGTGACGAAGAAGCCGAGCTGATGAAGTACTCGCGCTCGATCATCATCAAGGGCGCGCGCTCGCCGGAGCGGCTGCTCGACGAGGTCACCCTGTTCCTGCACAAGGTGGAGGCCGAGCTGTCCAGCGAGCGCCAGCGCATGCTCAAGACCGCGCGCAGCCGCGACAAGTTGTTCGAGGGCCGGCGCCTGCTGCTGGTGGACGACGACGTGCGCAACATCTTTGCCCTGTCCAGCGCGCTGGAACAGAAGGGCGCCGTGGTGGAAGTCGCCCGCAACGGCTACGAGGCCCTGGCCAAGCTGCGCGAGCATGACGATATCGACCTGGTGCTGATGGATGTGATGATGCCGGAGATGGATGGCTACGAGGCCACCCGGCAGATTCGTCTGGAGGCACGCTGGAAGAACCTGCCGATCATCGCGGTGACGGCCAAGGCAATGAAGGACGACCAGGAGCGTTGCCGCGAGGCCGGCGCCAACGACTACCTGGCCAAGCCCATCGACCTGGATCGCCTGTTCTCGCTGATCCGCGTGTGGATGCCCAAGCTGGAACGCCTCTGATGCCCGACGAGATCGAACTGCGCCTGCTGATCGAGGCGATCTACCTGCGCTACAGCTACGACTTCCGCGACTATTCGGGGGCCTCGCTGAAGCGCCGGGTGCGCCAGGCGCAGAGCCAGCTGGGCTGCACGACCATCTCGGCGCTGCAGGAGCGCATCCTGCACGACCCGCAGGCGTTCATGCAGCTGCTGCAGTACCTCACCATCCCGGTCAGCGAGATGTTCCGCGACCCGAGCTACTTCCTGGCGCTGCGCCAGCAAGTGGTGCCGCTGCTGCATACCTACCCGTCGCTGAAGGTCTGGGTGGCTGGCTGCAGCACCGGCGAGGAGGTCTACTCGCTGGCCATCCTGTTGCGCGAGGAAGGGCTGCTGGAGCGCACCATGATCTACGCCACCGACATCAACCCGCACTCCCTGGAGAAAGCCGAGCAAGGCATCTTCGCCCTCGACAACCTGCGTACCTACACCGAGAACTACCAGCAGTCCGGCGGCACCCGCGCGTTTTCCGACTACTACTCGGCGGCTTATGACCGCGTGCTGTTCGACAAGTCGCTGCGGACCAACGTGACCTTCGCCGACCACAGCCTTGCCACCGACAGCGTGTTCGCCGAGACCCACCTGGTGTCCTGCCGCAACGTGCTGATCTACTTCAACCGCGACCTGCAGGACCGCGCCCTGGGGTTGTTCCACGAGTCGCTCTGCCACCGCGGCTTCCTCGGCCTGGGCAGCAAGGAGAGCCTCGACTTCTCTGGCTACGCCCAGCAGTTCGAGGCGCTGGTGCGGCCCGAACGGATCTTCCGCAAGCGATGAGTGGCGAGCAGCGGATCGTCCTGCGCGGTCACTCGCGTGCCCCGTTGGAGGCGCTGGTGATCGGCGCCTCGGCCGGCGGCGTGGAGGCGCTGCTGCAACTGCTCAGCGAGCTGCAGCCGGACTATCGCCTGCCGGTGGTCTGTCTGCTGCACGTACCGGACCGCAACGACTCGTTGCTGGCCGACCTGCTTGCCCGGCGGCTGGCGCTGCCGGCCAAGGAAGCCGAGGACAAGGAGCGCCTGCGCGCAGGCGTCGTTTACGTGGCGCCGGCCGGTTACCACCTGTCGATCGAAAACGACCGCAGCTTCTCACTCAGCCGCGAGGAGCCGCGGCACTTCTCGCGGCCGTCGATCGATATCCTCTTCGAGTCCGCTGCCGACGCCTATGGCGAGCGGCTGGCAGGCGCCCTGCTCACAGGTGCCAACGAAGACGGTGCCGCCGGCCTGCTGGCGATCCAAGGTGCTGGCGGTCTGACCCTGGTTCAGGCACCCTCCGACGCCCTGGTACCGACCATGCCGGAGGCCGCGCTGGCCTTGCTGCAACCGGACTTTATTCTGACCCTCGATGCCATGCGTACGCTGCTGGCCGAACTGGATGCCCCGCCATGCTGAGGATGATCGAAGCCAAGCTGTTGATCGTGGATGACCTGCCGGAGAACCTGCTGGCCTTGCAGTCGCTGATCCAGGGTGAGGAGCGCACGGTGTTCCAGGCCAGCAGCGCCGACGAGGCGCTGTCGCTGCTGCTCGAACACGAGTTCGCCCTGGCCATCCTCGATGTGAAGATGCCCGGCATGAATGGCTTCGAACTGGCCGAGCTGATGCGCGGCACGGAGAAGACCAAGCACATCCCGATCATCTTCGTCAGCGCCGTGGGCCGCGAGATGGATTACGCCTTCAAGGGCTACGAGAGTGGCGCGGTGGACTTCCTGTACAAACCGCTGTCGCCCTACGAGGTGCGCAGCAAGGTGGCGATGTTCGTCGACCTGTACCGCCATCGCAAGGCACTGAGCCGCCAGCTCGAAGCGCTGGAGGCGGGCCGCCGCGAGCAGGAGGCGCTGCTCGCCGAGCTGCGCGAGACCCAGGCCGAACTGCAGAAGTCGGTACAGATGCGCGACGTGTTCATGTCCATCGTTTCCCATGAACTGCGCACGCCGCTCAATGGGCTGATCCTCGACGTGCAGCTGCGCAAGCTGCGCCTGCAGCAGGGGCGCAGCGACGCCTTCACGCTCGACAAGCTGCGCGACATGACCAGCCGTGATGAGCGGCAGATCCGCAGCCTGACCCGCCTGATCGACGACATGCTGGACGTGTCGCGCATCCGCACCGGCAAGCTGTCGATCCGCCCACAACCGGGCGACCTCGGCATGCTGGCCGGCAGCGTGGTGGAAAACCTGGCGCCCCAGTTCACCAGTGCCGGCAGCCGTGTGGAGCTGACGGTGGATGGCCCTGCGCCAGTGCTGATGGACGAATTCCGCATCGAGCAGGTGCTGGCCAATCTGCTGACCAACGCCCTGCGTTATGGCGGTGGCAAGCCGGTGGAGGTCAGCGTGCATTGCGAGGCGGACATGGTGCGGGCGGAAGTGCGCGACCACGGTTTGGGTATTTCCGAGGCGGACCAGCGGCGGGTGTTCGAGCAGTTCGAAAGGGTTTGTGACACCAGCGTCGCCCAGGGCCTTGGCTTGGGCCTGTTCATCAGCGAGCAGATCGTCCAGGCACATGGCGGGCGCATCGAGCTGAGCAGCCGTCTCGGTGAGGGTTCCTGCTTCAGCGTGGTCCTGCCCCGCCGCGCTTGATCGTGCAAATTGCAATCGCCAAGATCGTGCACCTTGCAAAGCGCATGGAACACGCTGGTGCATTTAAAAATAACTCATTGATTTAAAAGGAATTTATATCGGATATCGGAATGGCATGAGCGCTGCAGAATCAGTCACGTAAGCCCCGACTGACCGCTAATGGAGAAGCGCCATGCACACTGTCCACCTGAGCCTGTTCTGCGCAGCTGCACTGCTGGTCAACGGAGCTTACGCCACCGAATTCTCCGGTTCGGCCGGCGCCAGCGCCAAGACCGCCGACCTCACTGTCGCCACTTCCACCTCGATGACCATCGAAAGCCGCGATGCAGCAATGCTGCAGGGCTTCGGCGAGCTGCGTCGCCAGGCTTCCCGCGCTGCCCGCGAAGATGGCCAGTGGCTGCGCATCTCCGATCAGGGTGAAACAGACACTGCCATTCGGCAGCCACGCCCCGCCGACAGCACCCCACGCTGGGTTTTCTGATCTGACCGAAAGGAGTCTCAGCATGTCCCGAAGTGCCGTCTTCCTCATGATCATGACCCTGATGAGCCTGGCCACTCTCTGGCTGACCCCCGGCTTGGAAGAAACGCCTGCGTTGGCTCTGAAGTGCACGTCCGGATTCTTCGGCCTGGCATTCGTCGTGGCGCTGATGGCGGGGCGCCGCTTCAAATTCGATCCGATCCTGCGCTGAGTAGAACGGGAGACAAGGCCGCCAGTGAGGCGGCTTTTTTATTGGCCCTCAGGTCGGCAGGCTGAGATAAAAGTTGGCGCCCTGGCCTGGTCGCGAATAGACCCCGAGACGCCCGCCGTGCAGCTGGACGATCTCCCGGGCCAGCGCCAGGCCCAGCCCAACCCCGCCCTTGCGCCGCCCGACCTGGACAAACGGTTCGAAGATGCGCGCCTGCTGGCCGAAGGCGATGCCTTCGCCCTGATCCTGCACGCTGAGAATCACCTGCTCGCCATGTCGGCGGACCTGCAGTTGCACCTCGCCCCCCGGATTGCTGTGACGCAGGGCGTTGCTGATCAGGTTGTTCAGCACCCGGTCCAGTTGCTGGATGTCGAGGTTGAGGTGCGGCAACGGCTCCTGGGAATCGCTGGTCAGGGTGATACCGCGCTCCGCGGCCTCGTCGGCGAAGCGCTGGCGTGCCTGCTCGAGCAGCATGGCCAGGTCGCACGGTTTGCGCTGCAGGGTTTGCAGACCGTTCTGGTAACGCGAGAACTCCAGCAGGTCATCGATCAGCTGCACCAGGCGGCGCATCTCTTCATCCACCGTGCGCATCAGGTCCTGCTCGCGGCCGCCTGGCTCCAGAGTCAGGCGCTCGCGCAGCAGGCTGAAAGCCATGTGCATGCCGGTGATCGGTGTGCGCAACTCATGGGAGGCGCGCAGGACGAACTCGTTGCGCACGCGCTCGAAGGTGCGCTGCTCGGTCACGTCGCGCAACACCATCACCGCGCCGACACTGCCGCCCTCACGCAGCTGCACCGGGGTCAACGCCCAGGCCAGCAGACGGAACTCACCGTCTCTGTCGATTTGCAGGTCCGCGGGTAGCTCGCGCATCAGCTCGCCGGCAAGCACCTGGCGCAACGCCTCATCCACCGCATGGCCGGGAAGGAGGGGGCCGATCAGCTGATTCTGCACGTCACTGCTCCACGACAGCTGACGCAGCGCCACCGGGTTGGCATGCTCGACCCGGCCCTGGTCGTCGAGAATCACCAGACCGTCGTCGATGCTGTCGAGCACGGCCTTAAGACGCCCTTCGCTGTTCATCAGTTGATTGAGGTTGCTCGAGTGATACTGGCGCAGAGCCTCGGTCATCAGCCCGAAGCGGCGACTCAGCACAGCCAGTTCGACCACCGGCGACACCGGTAACACCACGTCGTACTGGCCACGGCCGACCTGATCGGCAGCACGGGCCAGCAGGTCGATGGGTGCACCGAAGCGCCGGGCGATGCCATTGGCGGTCAATACGCCGATCCCCAGTACCGACAGCCCCATCAGACCGAGCAGCACGGCGATCAGCTGCGAGCGCTCACCCGCACGCTGTTCGGCCTCGATGACCCGGGCCACAACCTGATCCTGCTCGTTACGCAGGTGGTCACGCAGGCGCTCGAAGGAACCAGTGAAGGGCTCGTAGCGGGCCAGGTCATGAGGGGTTTCGCCGTCCGGGGTACCACGGCGGACGGCCTGCTCCATCTCCTCATAGAGCAACTCGGCATCTCGCAGTCCGCGCTCGTAGTGCTCGCCGAGACCAGCCCCCAGTCCCTTGTCCAAGGTGGCGCGGAACGCCCGGCGGATGTTCTCCAGGCCCACCGGGTTGGGCTGAGCGTCGATAAGTATCATCAGCTCATCACCCAGGTGCTGGCGTAGCTTCTGGCTGATCTGCACGGCGGTGAAGCCACGCTGGATCAGGTCGCTCTGACTGCGCGCCATTTGAGTGACGCTGAACAGCCCAAGCAGCAACCCGAGCAATGCCACGGTAATCAGCGCCGAAATGCTGAGAAACAGGCGGGTACGAAGCTTCATCGGCAGCTTCATGGGGACCCCATGGTCAGAGGTTGTACTGCTTGCGTTTACGGTAGAGGGTCGACGAGTCGATGCCTAATGTCTTGGCCGCCATGTCCAGGGTATTGCTGCTGGCAAGCACGGCGGCGATGTGGGCCTTTTCCAGCTCTTCCAGGCTCATCGGCGCCCCTACCCGTGCGGCACCGCTCGGCACTTCGCCAGTGCCACCGCCCAGGCCGAGATGGACAATTTCCACCGTTTCCTGCTGGCAGATGATGCTGGCGCGCTCGATTACGTTACGCAGTTCGCGGATGTTTCCCGGCCATTGATAAGCCTGCAGGGCGGCGATGGCCTCGGGACTGAAGCCACAGGCCGGGCGACCGTAATCACTGACGAAGCGAGCCAGGAAACGTTCGGCCAGGGACAACACGTCTTCATGTCGCTCACGAAGGGGCGGCAGCTTGAGGGTGATGACATTGAGGCGGTACAGCAGGTCTTCGCGGAAGCGTCCCTCACGGACCATCTCGTCGAGGTCCAGGTTGGTGGCAGCGACGATGCGCACATCGGCGCGGCGGGTCACTGGGTCGCCGACCCGCTCGTATTCCTTGTCCTGGATGAAGCGCAGCAGCTTGGGCTGGAGCGTCAACGGGAAGTCGCCGATCTCGTCGAGGAACAGCGTGCCTCCGTCGGCCTGGCTGACCCGGCCTTGCGTGCTCTCGCTGGCGCCGGTGAAGGAGCCGCGGGCGTGGCCGAACAGTTCGCTCTCCATCAGCTCAGCGGTCAGTGACGGGCAGTTGATGGTCACGCAGGTGCGCTTGGCGCGGCGGCTCCAGCCGTGGATGGCGCGGGCCAGTTCGCCCTTGCCGGTGCCAGACTCGCCGAGGATCAGAATGTTGGCGTCGGTGGTGGCGACCTGACGGGCCGTTTCGAGAATCGCCATCATCGCCGGGCTGTGCGAGTCGAGACCGTCCTTGGCCTTGCGTACCTCGCCTTCCAGGGCTTCGAGGCGTGCGGCCAGGGCGCGTACTTCCAACTGCTTGGCAGCGGCCAGGCGCAGCTGGTCGGGGGAACAGGGTTTGACCAGGTAATCGGCGGCACCGGCCTGAATGGCGTCGACCGCGGTGTCCACTGCCGAGTGCGCAGTGACGATCACCACACGCATCCATGGCGCCTGGATGCGCATTTGCGCCAGCAGGTCCAGGCCGTTGTCCTCACCCAGACGCAGGTCGAGGAAGCACAGGTCGAACACCTGGCGCAGCAGCAGGTTGTCCGCCTGCGCAGCGCTGCCGGCAGTGGCGACGGTATAGCCATCGTCTTCCAGGCAATAACGGAAGGTGCGGAGGATGGCGGATTCGTCATCCACCAGCAGGATGCGTCCCTTGGCGGCAGCTTCTTCTTGCATCGTTTCCTATCTCTTGGTGCTTCAGCCTGGAGGGTTAGTGTCGGAAGTTTCGTGCAAGTTGCACGGATATTTTTTCACGATCCTGCATGCTGCACGCTCAGATGTCTCGGTTGATATTCTATCTATTTGAAATTAAAGGAAAATTTACTCGAAAAAAACTGGCATGCGAATTGAGAAAAGAAAGGAAAGCTCAGGGCGGAACGCTTCCGCCAACCGGAGACCGAGATGACCAGCCAGGCCAGTGTGCTCAACGAACTGATAGAGATCACCCGAGATGGTGAGCACTTCTATCAGCACGCCGAAACGGCGGTACACGACCCGCGCCTCAAGGCGATCTTCCATGACATGGCCCTGGCCAAGACCCAGATCATTCAGGCCTTGGCGCTGAAGGTTGCCGAGAACCAGGAACATCCTGCCGAGGGCGGTACGGTCAGTGGCGCGCTGCGCCAGCTGTATGCCGATATCTGGGCGCGCCTGGCCAGTGATGGCGATGCCACCTACGTGGCTCAGCTGGAGTCCGCCGAAGACCGCCTGCTGCATGCCTTCGAGGAGGCGCTGGAGGAGGCCGATCCGGAGTTGCGCACGGTGCTGTCGGCGGAGTTGCCGAACGTTCGCGCCAGCCATGACCGCATGAGCGAACTGAAAAGAACCTTGAACTAAGGAGCGGAAAGCTCCCCCCACTATTCAGAGGAGAAATGGAAATGCTCACCCTGATCTTTGCGTTGCTGATTGCCGTGTTGGGTGTCATGGGCAGTGCACTGAGTCTGGGGCGCGCCATGTTCTTCAGTCTGGATACCGAATCCGAGGACGAGCCGGGGGGCGACCGCCTGGCCTGACCTCTGACGTTGAAAAGAAGGAGAAGCATCATGCTGAGTTGGGCTATTACATTCCTGATCATCGCCATCATCGCTGCGGTTCTGGGCTTCGGTGGTATCGCCGGCACTGCCACGGGTATCGCGAAGATCCTCTTCGTGGTCTTCCTGGTGATGTTCATCGTATCCATGGTTTTCGGTCGTCGAGCTCCCTGACGACCTGGAAGAACCGCGCGGGGACAGGCGCGTGACCATGGGGTCGGGATGCTCTGTTGACGGAGCGACCTAGGGGTACAGGGAGTACCTCCGCAAGGGCCGGGTCAGGCAGCAACGATGGCGGAAGTGCCGTCACCTCACGAGGGTGACGGCACTTCCGCCGCGTTCATTTGTACCGTCCATTTGATCGTCGACGCTCGCGGGCATCGCTCGCCCCGTGTCGGTTCGGCCGTTATCATCGGCCTCCGACCGGGGGAACTGACGATGCTCAATGGCTTGTGGCTGGGATTCTTCGTGGTGGCCGCACTGGCTGCCGTGGTGCGCTGGATAGGCGGCGACGCCACCGTCTGGGCCTCCATGGTGGAAGCGCTGTTCACCATGGCCAAGACGTCCGTCGACGTGATGATCCTGCTGTTCGGCACCCTCACCCTCTGGCTGGGCTTCCTGCGCATCGCCGAGAAGGCCGGTCTGGTCGACATGTTGGCGCGCCTGCTCTCACCCCTCTTCGCCCGGCTGATGCCGGAAGTGCCGCGCGGCCATCATTCCCTCGGTCTCGTCACCCTCAGCTTCACCGCCAATGGCCTGGGCCTGGACAACGCCGCCACGCCTATCGGTCTGCGTGCGATGAAGGCGCTGCAGGAGCTCAACCCCAACCCCACCTCGGCGAGCAATGCCCAGGTGCTGTTCATGGTGATGAACGCCTCGTCGTTTGTCCTGCTGCCGGTATCGATCTTCATGTACCGCGCCCAGCAGGGTGCAGAGGACCCGGCCCTGGTATTCCTGCCGATTCTCCTGGCCAACGCCGTGTCCAGCGCCAGTGCCCTGCTGTCGGTGGCGGTGATGCAGCGCCTGCGCTTGTGGGACCCGGTGCTGCTGGCCTGGCTGGGCGGTGCGGCGCTGGCCATCGGCACCTTCATGGCGGTGCTGGCGGGCCTCAGTGCCACGGCGCTGACTGCACTGTCCTCGCTGCTCGGCAACCTGACCCTGTTCGGTCTGATCCTCAGCTTCCTGCTGCTCGGCGCGCTGAAGAAGGTGCCGGTGTACGAGAGCTTCGTCGAAGGCGCCAAGGAAGGCTTCGAGGTGGCCAAGAACCTGCTGCCCTACCTGGTGGCCATGCTCTGCGCGGTCGGTGTGTTGCGCGCCTCTGGGGCGCTGGATGTGCTGCTCGACGGTGTGCGCTGGTGCGTGGAGGGCCTGGGTTGGGATACCCGCTTCGTCGAGGCGCTGCCCACCGGCCTGGTCAAGCCGTTCTCCGGCAGCGCGGCACGGGCCATGCTGATCGAGACCATGCAGAGCCAGGGCGTGGACAGTTTCCCCGCACTGGTGGCAGCGACCATGCAGGGCAGTACGGAAACCACCTTCTATGTGCTGGCCGTGTATTTCGGTGCGGTCGGTATCCAGCGCGCGCGCCATGCGGTGGGCTGCGCCTTGTTCGCCGACCTGGTTGGGGTGATCGCTTCGATCCTGGTGTGCTACTGGTTCTTCGGCTGAGCCGGGCCGAAGGATATCGGCCCGGCATATGGAGCTACCCGGATTGCCCGACTACCCCGCTCGCAGGCACCAGTCTGGAAATCCGGCTACTCCCTTTTCTACCACCTCTGGCATCAGAGATTCGTAGCTTCAGTACTGATAGCGCAGGGTAACGCCGACGTTGCGGGGATCACCGTAGGAGTTGGTGAAGTTGAGGTTGGAGATGGACTGGTAGTACTTCTTGTCCAAGGCGTTGTTGAGGTTCAACTGCACGTCCACATTGCGGTTGACCTGATAGTTGGCGTGCAGGTTAAGCAGCGTGTAGGCGCTCTGGGAAATCACCTGACCACGATCCTCGCTAGTCATCCGGCTCTGGTGATAGACACTGCCACCGACGCGCAGGGCTTCCAGAGCACCGGGCAGACGGTAGTCCGTGGAGACTTTCAGCAGCTCTTTCGGCCGGCCGTTGTAGTCATCACCCTTGTCCGGCCCGGCGACGAATTCCGGGTGGTTGTAGGTGTAGCCCAGGGTGGCGTTCCAGTTGGGGGTGATGGCGCCGGACAGTTCAACTTCGACACCCCGGTTGCGCACCTTCTCACCAGCCCGGAAGCAGGTGTCATCGGCCATCGGCCCACAGGTATCAACCCCGTCGATGGCCACGGGCAGATGGCTCTGGTCGACCTGGAACAACGCCAGCGACGTGTTCAGGCGGCCATCGAAGTATTCGCTCTTCAGGCCGACTTCATAGTTCTCGCCGACGATCGGATCGAGCAAGGCGTTGTTCTCGCCATAGGCGCTCTGTGTCTTATAGATCTCGGTGAAGCTGGCATACAGCGAGTGATTGGCGTTGAGGTCATAGACCAGGCCGGCATAGGGCACCAGCCGCTTATCTTCCTTGTAGTGGCTGTCAATGCCACCGCGGCTGCCCTCGTATTCATACCAGCTCAGGCGGCTGCCGAGGATCAGGCTCAACTGGTCGGTCAGGCTCAGGCGCGTGGCCAGCACCATGCCTTTTTCGCGGGTCACGTCGGTGACGTCGGAAGCAAACAGAGGAGTGGGATTGATGTCCGGGTAGGGAAACGCGCCAGGGTTGGTGACGTCGATCTGTTGTGGGTAGTTGCTAGCCTGGTTGCGCACGTTCCACTTGAAGGTGTCCTTGCGCGAGCTGGCACCGAGCATCAACTGGTGCTCACGCCCCAGCAGCTGGAAGGGACCGTTGGCGTAGAGATCGACGTTGCTTTGCCGATCCGTATAGCTGGTGCGGTTGATGCGCATGGGGAACACGTTGTCGTCGGTCGTGCTGCGCAGGAACCAGAACAGCGAACGCAGCTCGGCGTCGGCCTTGATCTGGTTGAAGGCGGCGGTCAGCTTCCAGTCGTTGTCGAAGCTGTGGGTGATGTCGCCGAACAGGTTGTAGTTGGTCTTGTCGAGAAAGCCCCAGTCAGCCGCCAGTGAGGTGGAGCGAGAGAAATCGTAGAACTCGCCATTGACCTTGGTCGGCAGCCCCATGAAGCTGTAGCCGTTGTTATTGTCCTTCTGCGCGGTGGCGCCAACGGTCAGCACGGTGCGCTCGGTCAGGTCGACTTCGCCGATCAGGTAGACCAGCTGATTGTCCTTGGCCGCTTCGTCGCGAAAGCTCTTGCTGTTGTTGTAGAACACCACGGTACGGCCACGCACGTTGCCGGCCTCCGTCAGCGGCCCGGAAACGTCTACCTGGGTGCGGTAGTTGTCCCAGGAGCCAGCACCCAGTTCACCACCCAGCTGAAACTCGCGGGTCGGACGTTTGCGCACCAGGTTGATCGCCGCTGACGGGTTGCCGGCGCCTTGCTGCAGGCCATTAGCGCCACGGACAAACTCCACACGGTCATATAGAGCCATGTTGTTGATCGACAGCGCATCCATCGAATAGGCATTGGCGATGTTGGCCGGCATGCCGTCGAACTGGATTTCCGAGACCTCGAAACCGCGCGAGTAGTAGTACGAACGCTCCGGGCCGTTCTTGCTGTAGCTGATACCGGTGGCACTCTGCGCCACGTCATCGAGCGACTGCATGTTTTCGTCGTCCATCTTCTGCCGGGTCACCACGGTTACCGACTGTGGCGTCTCACGCAGGCTCAGCGGCAGCTTGGTGGCGGTATTGGTGGAGCCTGTGGTGTAGCTGCGAGAGCCCTCGGTGACGCTACCCAAAACCGCACCGCTGACCGTCGTCGCCCCCAGTTCCACGGCCCCATCATCGATTGCAGCCTTACGCAGGGTCAGTGTCCGCTCGTCGACGAACTGAAAGCTGTAACCGCTACCCTCCAGCAACCGTGACAGCGCCTCGGACACCGGATACTGGCCGTCCAGACCATTGCTGCGCAGGCCCGCCACATCATCCGAGGTGAACAGGATGCGCAGACCGGCCTGATCGGCGAACTGGGTCAGCGCACTGTCCAACGATTGTCCGGGAATAGAAAACGCGACGCTGGCCGACTGCTCGGACGCCAGTGCCGGCGAAGCGAGGGGCACGCTTGAACAGCCGAAAGCGGTTGCAAGGAAGATCGCCCGGCGCAACGCACCAGAGCGGGATGGACGGAAATGGATCTGCATGGAAAGCGCCTTCGATGTAGGGTTGGCTGCGCGTTATCAATGCGAATAATTCGCGCTTCATGCCTACGACGAATCAGCCTTGCCGACCTTGCCATGAGAAATGAAATTATTTAACGGCCGGAAATCGAGAATACGATTTTCCGAGGGCTTCCTAACTCTTCGGCCGCACCAGGGTGAACAGCGGCAACCGGGTAATGTGCACCGGCTGGGTCTGAGCCAGGGTGTTGAGCATGCCCTGAGGATCATCCAGCTCGAACACGCCACTGACCAGCAAACCGCGCAGGGCGTCGTCGGTCAGATAGAGCTGCCCGGGCAGGTAACGCTCCAGCTCCCCGAGCACCTCGCCCAAGGGCTGGCGATTGAAGATCAGCTTGCCTCGTTGCCATGCGTCGGCAGAGCGCAAATCTACCTCGTGGGGCTCACCGGGGGCTCGTCCCTGCAGGTATCGCAGACCCAGACCAGCGGTCAGCCGAGCCGGCTGGGCACCGGCGGAGTCGACCTGGACAATCCCCTCGCTTACCCGTACTTCGACAGCCGAGCCGCGCAGGTCGACATCGAAACGAGTGCCGACGGCTCGCACTTCGCCATCTGCGGCATGCACGACGAATGGCCGCTCGCTGTCTTTGGACACGACGAACAGTGCCTCCCCAGCGTGCAGGCGGATATCCCGCCGCGTCTCGGTGAAATCCACCGACAGAGCCGTACCACTGTTAAGCCAGACCTGGCTGCCGTCGGCTAGCTGTATCTCACGGCGTTCACCAGTGCCGGTGCGGTGATCTGCGTACAGTGCGGGGCCTTCGATATAAAGGCCGAGCGCCAACACCACTGCGACCAGGCTAGCCGCAACTGACATGCCACGTCGCAGGCGCTTCCTCGGTACCACATTTACCGATGGACTGAACTGATGGAGCCGTGCGGTCTCGGTGTACGGCAGCGCCCCCCACAGTTCTTCGGCAGCCTGCGCGGCGGCGCGATGAGCCGGGCTGAGCTGGCGCCAGCTCTGGAATGCCAGACGGTCACTCGCACTCGCACGCCCGGAGTGCAGATGCACTAGGCGCTCGATAGCCTCGTCTTCGAGGTCGCGATCAGGGGGAAGAGGTTCGTTCATGCACTTCACAAGCCGTGATTGCGCGGCAGTCTGTCGGAGTGAGTCATGCTGTGTCCACCCGCCGCATCCATGCGCGGCAATGGCGCATGGCCTGGACGATGTACTTACCGACCATACTCTCGGATACACCCAGGCGCTCTGCAATCTGCGCATGGGTCAAACCCTCGATGCGATTGAGCAGCAAAGCCAGGCGAGCCTTGTCGGGCAACTGACCGAGGGCCTTGTCCAGCTGAGTCAATGCCTCCCCCGCCAGCAACGAACTCTGCGGGCAAGACGTCGGATCATGGAGGTCCATTGCCGCCCCCTCTTCGGCGTGCAGAGCAGCCAGGCGGTTTTCAACTCGCAGACGGTCGATGGCGAGGTTACCTGCAACCCGAAACAGAAAGGCTCGGGGCTCCTTGATCGGCTCGCCGGCGGGCAGAGCCGCAAGACGCAGGTAGGTGTCCTGGGCGACATCGGCAGCATGCTCGACATCGCCGAGCCGCCTCGCGAGGAAGCGAAGCAGATCCGCATAGTGTTCCTGGAAGCTGGCCAGCAAGTCGGATGAGCCGCCGCGAGACATATCCTGCCCTGATGCATAACGGCAGAATCGCCGAAAGCGGCGCATGCTACAGCAATTGAGAAGTGTTATCACCCGCATCAGGGCGATTCGGCGTCACTTCGTCAGGACAGAGACAGAGAGCAAGTGGCCCAGCCACCAGAACAATCCGGAACCTGCCCCAGGCCCCTCGGCAGGGGTCTTAATCGCACCAGCTCTAACCGCTTCAGCCCACCAGCTGCGAACGCAGCTCGGCCAGTACCGGCGCGGTATCCGGGCGCACACCGCGCCACAGGAAGAAGGCCTCGGCGGCCTGCTCCACCAGCATCCCCAGGCCATCGATGCAGCGCGCCGCGCCATGCTCGGCGGCCCAGCGATTGAAGGCCGTCGGCTCCTTGCCGTACATCATGTCGTAGCAGACGGTGTGGCCGGGCTTGATCAGGCCTGGCTCAAGCGGCGGCAGCTCGCCGGCCAGGCTGGCCGAAGTGCCGTTGATGATCAGGTCCACCGGCGCGCTCAGCCAATCGAAGCCACTGGCAGCTACCGGCCCCAGCTCCGCGAACTCGTGGGCCAGCTGTTCCGCCCTCTCCACCGTCCGATTGGCGATCACCAGAGTCTGCGGCGCCTGCGCAAGGAGGGGGGCCAATACACCGCGCACGGCACCGCCGGCGCCGAGCAGGAGAATGTCCTTACCCGCCAGGTCGAGTCTCGCGTTCACCGTCAGGTCACGGACCAGGCCGGCGCCATCGGTGTTGTCGCCGAGCAGGCGGCCGTCGTCGAGCCGCTTCAGGGTGTTCACCGCTCCGGCGCGGCGGGCGCGCTCGCTCAACTCTTCGGCCAGGCGGTAGGCCTCCTCCTTGAACGGCACGGTGACATTGCCACCCTTGCCGATTTCGAAGAAGGCGCGGGCATATCCGTTGAAGTCGTCCAGAGGCGCCAGCAGCGCTTCGTAGGACAGGTCCTGGCCGGTCTGCGCGGCAAACATACCGTGGATCAGCGGCGACTTGCTGTGGCCGATTGGATTGCCGAACACGCCGTAACGGTCAGTCACTTCGCAGCCTCGCCGAGCCAATCTCGATCAGTCAGGAAATACTCAGTCAAACGCGCTTCATCGCTGCCCGGCTCCGGCTTCCAGTCATAGCCCCAGCGCACGTGCGGTGGCAACGACATGAGGATGGATTCGGTACGGCCGCCGGACTGCAGGCCGAACAGGGTGCCACGATCGAACACCAGGTTGAACTCGACGTAGCGGCCCCGGCGGAAGGCCTGGAATTCACGCTGAGACTCGGTGAAGGGAGTGTGCCGACGACGCTGAATGATAGGCAGGTAGGCCTGGATATAAGCATCACCGACCGAGCGCAGGAAGGCGAAGCTGGTATCGAAGTCCCATTCGTTGAGGTCGTCGAAGAACAGCCCACCAATGCCACGCGGCTCGCCACGATGCTTGAGGTGGAAGTAGCGGTCGCACCATTCCTTGAACTTCGGATAGACCTCGGCACCGAACGGCGCACAGGCTTCGCGGGCGATCTGGTGCCAGTGCACGCAGTCTTCTTCATTGGCGTAGTAAGGTGTCAGGTCGAAGCCACCACCGAACCACCACACCGACTCTTCACCCGCCTTATCGGCGCTGAAGAAGCGTACGTTGGCGTGGGAAGTCGGCACATGCGGGTTCTCCGGGTGGATCACCAGGGATACGCCCATGGCTTCGAAGCCTCGCCCGGCCAACTCCGGACGGTGGGCGCTGGCCGAAGGCGGCAGGCTGTCACCGAACACGTGAGAGAAATTCACGCCGCCCTTCTCGATCAGCGCACCATTCTCGATGACCCGGGTGCGACCGCCGCCGCCGGCAGGGCGCTCCCAGGCATCCTCGAAGAAGCGGGTACCGCCATCTTCAGTCTCGAGTGTGGCGCAGATACGGTCTTGCAGGTCGAGCAGATAGGCCTTCACGGCCTGGGTACGTTCACTCACGGCATGGGTCCGGGCGGCTCAGAAGAGCTGGCAGCATATCATTGGCGCTACCTTTTCCGACCACCCCGCCCAAGCGTCAACCGTCCCGGCGAGCAGAGGGTGGCGCCAACGCAATTCCACCGCTCGTGGCAAGACAACCAGGACCACATCGCTCGGCCCGCTCAAGACGGAAATCTACTTGCTCGCGGCATACCCCGTTCGGGGTATAGAGGAAATCCATCTCGGGCCTCGCGATGCACGCGTCTATTCCTCTGTCCTTCAGATATAACAACAGGCCTCCCGCCGTTATCCAGAACGGCTCACTGTCGTCGGGATAGTCGATCACGACGCGCTGATCCGAGTTCGCTATCAGGAAGTCCCCGAGCTCGCGGATGTCTTCTCGCGGCGCCATGAGCTGGACCTGCAGGGTCGATAGCCAGACCAACATCACCCCCGCAAGCAGCACGCTCGCTCCCGGCCGCGGTAGGCTGCATAGCGACGCATAGAGCAGCAACGCAGTCATTGCGAGGGGTATGCCCTGGTAATAGCTCCCCATGAAGGGATGAAGCGGCTTGGGCACGGTCGCGTGATACAGAACGAACACCACACTGATAAAAGCCGCCAGAGCAGCCGCATAAAGTAACGGCCTACGATTAACACTTCCGAGACTACGGCTCCGAAGCAGAAAAACCAGAGCGGCAGGCACAAGAAAGAGCAATGTACTGCGCCAATAGGAAAAGGCGTAGGTCAGTGACTCTGCCAAGGTTGGATGGTCTGCCCCCGCAAGATGGGATTGCGCACGAAGTATGCGCAGCAGGTTCGGCTGAGGGTTGACCAGGAAATCCACTAGGAGCGGCAGCAGGAACAGTACACCGATACCCAGAGAGATCAGCAGCCAGCGACCATCTCCAGCCAAACGCCAATCCGCCTGCCATAGCCTGAACAGAGTCACCAGCAACAACAGCGGTAATGTGAAGACCGGCATGGTGACGTAGCCGTGGATCAGCAGGCAGGCCAGAGCCATCGACAGCGGCAGGAAACGCATTCCCCTGGAGGCAACCAGTACCGCTGTCAGGAAGAATGCGGCGAAGGGAAGAACCAGCCGGTAGGGCATCCAGAAGTTGGACAGCGTGCTTCCCAGAAGGATGGAAAGAGGTAACACGGCCGCCAGTGCCGCAAGCGACAGGCGGCGCCCAAATAGTCGGGCCGTTGCCCAGGCGATCAACCACAGAAATACGAAGTTGAATACCAGGCTGGACAGGAACCAGGCATTCGCCCGGGGCATGCCGGCAACAGCCCCGATCTGCTCGAACAGCGCATTCACGTAGAGAAAGGACGGACCGGGGTGGTTGAAGCCAAAACGCGAGTAGTGCCCGGTTAACAGGTAACCATCGTCGTGCAGCTGGTTGACCAGCAGCATGTCGGCAGCCAGATCACCATCCGGCTGAAAGGCCTGGCTCAACTGCGGCGCGGCAACCTTGACCAGTACCAGCAACCAGGCGAGCAGCACCAGGCCAAACGCGACCCTTCGCAGCGTTATCAAAGCGACAGTCGCTTGAAAATCGCTTCCGGAACGCTCTTGATGATCAGCATGATCAACCGCCAGAAACCTGGGGTGTAGAGCACGTCGCGGCGTTTGTCGATGGCCTTCTCGATGTCTTCGGCAACCTTGTCCGGCGTCGCCCACAACGGGCCCTTGGGAAAGGATGCAGTCATCGGTGTGTCGACGAAGCCGGGCTTGATCGTCAGTACCTGTACACCACGTTTGCTCAGTCGGTTGCGCATTCCCTGAAGGAACAACGCCAACGCGCCCTTGGCCGTGCCATACACATAATTGGACTGGCGGCCGCGGTCACCGGCCACCGAACCGATCACGGCGATACTACCGTGGCCCTGAGCCTCGAAATGGTTCGCCAGCGTGGTCAGCAGGCCGATCACACTCAGCACGTTGGTCTTGAGCTCCTGCATCGTCAGCTCGACGCTCTGCTCGCACGCCTTCTGGTCGCCCAGGGTGCCGTGAGCGATCAAAACCATGTCCAGCCCACCCAACTCAGCGATGGCGGCGTCGAGTACGGCAGGATGGCTATCCAGGTCATTCGCGTCGAAGAAGGCATGGTTTGCGGCACTGGCGCCGCGCACTCGGAGGTCGTCAGCCAGGCTGGCCAGGCGCTCGCCATTGCGGCCCAGCAGGTGAAGGCGATAACCGCGCAGCGCGAAGCGGCGAGCGGTGGCCTCGGCGATGGCGGAGGTAGCGCCGATGATCAGCAGTTTCTGCATAGTGGTCATTCCAGTCCAAGTCGTTGTGCTTGCAGCGATACGAATTTTCCCAAGGCGCCGTAGCGCTCGCGCAACGCCTGAAATTCTTCCCAGCGTGGGTAGCTCTGGCGAAAGGCTTCCGCGCTCATCCGCGCATCCTTGGTGAGATAGAGGCGGCCACCATGGGCCAGGACCATGCGGTCCAGCTCATCGAGCAGCGAGGCCAGGCCGCGCTCGTTCTTGAAGTCCAGCGCCAGCGTGTAGCCCTCGATCGGGAAAGACAGCGGGTTGTCGTTGGCCGCGCCGAATGCCTTGAGCACGGCCAGGAATGAGCCGCGCCCCGAAGCCGCGATGCGCTGGAGAATCGCCCGCATACCCTCACGCCCAGTTTCTCGGGGGAGCACGAACTGATACTGGAGGAATCCGTCACGGCCATAGAGGCGATTCCATTGGGCGATGCCATCCAATGGATAAAAGAACGGGCGATAGTCGATACGCTGCTCCGTACGGGGCTGGCGAATGCGGTGGAAGTACAGAGTATTGAATGCTCTGATCGAATAGCGGTTGAGCAGCATGCCAGGCATATCGACTGGCACACTCAGCGTCCGCGACGGCGCAAGATCCAGGCCGCCCGAACTAGCATGCTCTCCCAGCATGAGCAGCGAGCGCCCCAATGCTCCCCCGCTCGCCAGGCAATCGATCCAAGCCACCGAATAGGTGCTGGCTCCATGAGCCTCGAAAAGATCGAGTGCCTCGTCCAGATTCGCAGCCTTGAGCGTGACCTGTTCGATAAACGCGCTTTTTACTCTCCGCAAACGCAGCCTGGCGCGCAGGATCACGCCGGTCAGCCCCATGCCACCACAGGTGGCACGGAACAGCTCGGCATGGCTGCTGGAGGAGCAGGTCAACACTTCTCCGCTGGCTGTCAACAGATCGAGAGAGTCCACAAACTCGCTGAAACAACCATCGAGATGATGATTCTTGCCATGCACGTCGCTGGCAACTGCACCACCTACGCTGACGAATCGTGTTCCGGGCGTGACTGGCAGGAACCAGCCTCGAGGCATGAAGACATCGATCAGCTCGGCCAGGGTGACCCCCGCATCGCAGTCGACCACGCCTTCATCTGCATCGAATGCATGCAGGCGGTCGAGCGGGCGAGTGGAAAGGATATGGGCAGCCAGCGCGCTGTCACCGTAGCTGCGCCCCATGCCACGAGCTATCGCCGGTGTAGTCGCCAGACTCTCAATAGCCTGGCTAGGTGTATTCAGCGTTTGCAGTTCCGCATCGATAGTCGGGTATCGTCCCCATCCACTGATCAGCATTGCCCCGACTCCTGGGGAAATACGAAACGACGATCCAATAGATACTTGGCGTAGTAGCCGATGGCCAGGCCGATGACACCGCCGAGGTAACGCATTTCCTTGCTCTCGAACAGATGATGAAAACCGAACTCGAAGCTCCAGAAGATCGCCGTAGTGACGAGCCCCATCAAGGTATAAAGAAGAAAGATGCGCCCATCGTGCGCCATATTTCGCGCTGTGAAGCTAAAGATGTAGCGTTTATCCAGCACGTATTTGACAATGAGTCCCACCCCCGTCCCCACCAGCACTGATAGCAGAATGGCATAAGGGCCGTGATAAACCCTGGTGACCATGTCCTGAGAAAAGATATTGGTAGCGGTAGCGATCGCAGCCAGTAACGAGTAGATCAGCGCAATTCTCATCAAGAACTAGAAGCCATGCGGAGTAAAATGGCATGCATGCTACCTTACGGACCCACTCCCCTCTAGCCCAGTTGAAAGGACTCCTGGCGCTGATGCGCCCTCGCCAATGGGTCAAGAATGCGTTCGTCCTCGCACCACTGCTTTTCTCAGGCGAATTTCATGATTTGGACTCGGTCATTTCGGCTCTGATCGCCGCAGGCTTGTTCTGTATCGCCTCGTCAGCCACCTACATCGTCAACGATTTGCACGACATCGAGCATGATCGTCGCCACCCACGCAAGTCGCTCACCCGCCCCCTGGCATCGGGGTTGGTGTCTCCCCGTGCAGCTCTCGTTCTGCTGGCCCTCCTCTACGGAGCTTTGATCGCAGCTTGGTTCCGCTTTCCCGAAGTGATCTACGTGATCATTGGCTACCTGCTGCTCAACCTCGCCTACACCTTCGTACTCAAGCATCAACCGGTACTGGATATCTTCACCATCGCGCTGGGCTTCGTTCTGCGTGTGTATGCGGGCGCCATGGCACTGTCGGTACCGGTATCAGGATGGATGTTCGTCACCACGCTGTGCCTGGCGCTGTATCTGGCCTCGATCAAGCGTCGCCAGGAGCTGAGCAGCAATGGCAGCGAGAGTCGAGAAGTGCTACGCCACTATTCCATCGCGCTTGTCGATCGCTATGCCGAAATCTCCGCCATCGGAGCTCTGCTGTTCTACAGCCTGTTTGTCATCACCAGCCGCCCGGAGATGATCATCAGCATCCCCCTGGTGCTCTATGGGCTGTTCCGCTACTGGTTCGTGGTGGAAAAGGGCGGCGGCGAATCTCCCACCGATGCGTTGCTCACCGATTGGCAGCTGATGCTGGTAGCTCTGCTATGGGCAGGCACATGTGCCTGGGCACTTTAAGAGGGCCTGGCCATGGATCTGTCCTATCTGATAACCCCCTTTGCCGCCTGGCTGACCGCCGGCTCGATGAAGTTCGCAATCAATAGCCTCAAAGCAGGACGGCCTGCATTTGGCTTGATCGGCTACGGCGGGCTCCCAAGCAACCACAGCGCGATCGTCAGCAGCATGACCACGCTCATCGCGCTACAGGAGGGTATCGATCACCCGGCTTTCGGAGCAGCCCTCACGCTGACCTTTATCGTTCTGCTCGATGCCAACAGCCTTCGCCGCCAGGTCGGCCTCCATGCGGAAGCGATCAATCGGCTTGGCAAAAGCGAACCAGAAAAGAAGCTGCTGCGTGAACGAATGGGTCATAGCAAGGTCGAGATCGTCGCCGGATTGGCCGTGGGCGCCGTGGTCGCACTCGCGGCGCAATATTTGCTGACCTAAACATCGGCCGCTTGAAAAACGCGCGTTAGAGCGCGGCGATCTGGTGGCGATCGACCGACAAAACGTAGCCAGACAGCAAAACCTGCCGGTCACGCTTTTTTCTGTTGTATCGCCGCATATTTTCTTTCAGATTGTTGCGCAAATTATAAGAGCGGCCCCACCGAGGGAGAGTCACCCGTGCCGGGCAACCCGCTGATGAATGATCCATTTCCGTCTCAGGATGAGCGGAGCGAAGAGGTCGTTGTGCATAAAAAATTGCTGGTTACCGGGCTTACCGGATTCGTGGGAGGGCATTTGCAAGCTCACCTTCGTTCCGCCGCCCCGGAATGGCATCTGCTACTGCCGCCCGAAGGCATGGATTTGACACGCCCGGAAACTCTGGCAGCTTGGTGTGGCCAGCGCCCCGACGCGGTCATCCACCTCGCCGGTCAAACTTTCGTGCCCGAGGCTTTTCGAGATCCGGCGCGAACGTTGGAAATCAATCTGCTCGGCACCCTGAATCTGCTTCAGGCTCTCAAGGCCGGCGGCTTCACTGGCAGCTTCTTATATGTCAGCTCCGGCGACATTTATGGCCAGGTAGAGCCGGAGGACCTGCCAATCCTCGAAACCCAGCTACCAGCCCCACGCAACCCCTATGCCGTGAGCAAGCTGGCCGCCGAGTATCTGTCTCTGCAATGGGGAATCAGCGAGGGCTGGCGCGTCATGGTCGCGCGCCCATTCAATCATGTAGGGTCGGGGCAGAAGCCGGACTTCGTGCTCCCAAGCGTGGCGAGGCAGATCGCTCGCATCCAGCGCGGCTTGCAGGCTCCCCGTATTGAAGTTGGCGATGTCGATGTCACACGAGACTTTCTCGATGTACGGGATGTCATCGCGGCTTACTTCGCCCTGCTTTCCTCAGGAAAGAGTGGCGAGATCTACAACGTGTGTTCCGGGCTTGAGCGCTCGGTCCGAGACCTGATCAGCCAGATGGGCACACTATCTGGCATCACGCTTGAGCTGGCGCAGGACAGCTCGCGCATGCGGCGCTCTGAACAGCGCCAGGTAAAAGGCAGCCATGCACGGTTGGCACGAGCCACCGGCTGGGCGCCAGCAATCTCGATGGAAGAGACCCTGAAGACGATCCTGTCGGACTGGGCAGAACGGGTACTAGAAGAATGACAAAATCAGCATTGATTACCGGCGTTACCGGCCAGGATGGCGCCTACCTGGCCAAGCTCCTGCTTGAAAAGGGCTACCAGGTTCATGGCCTGGTGGCACGACGCAGCAGCGATACGCGCTGGCGCCTGCGTGAGCTGGGTATCGAGTCCGAGATCGCCTACCATGAAGGTGATCTGGCTGACGCTACCTCGCTGCAGCGAGCAGTCATCAAGTCCCGCCCCGATGAGCTCTACAACCTCGGCGCCCAGAGTTTCGTTGGCAGCTCCTGGGATCAGCCGGTGACTACTGGCATCGTCGACGGCCTCGGCGTGACTCATCTGCTGGAAGCAATCCGCCAGTTCAACCCGGAAACCCGCTTCTATCAGGCGTCCACCAGCGAAATGTTCGGGTTGATTCAGGCTGAGCGCCAGGATGAAAACACGCCCTTCTATCCGCGCAGCCCCTACGGTGTCGCCAAGCTCTATGGCCACTGGATTACCGTGAACTATCGCGAGAGCTTCGACCTTCATGCCTCGAGCGGCATTCTGTTCAACCACGAGTCGCCCCTGCGCGGCATCGAGTTCGTTACTCGCAAAGTGACGGATGCAGTGGCGCGTATCAAGCTCGGCAAGCAGCAAGAGCTGCGCCTGGGCAACATCGATGCAAAGCGCGACTGGGGATTCGCTGGCGACTATGTCGAGGCCATGTGGCTGATGCTGCAGCAGGACAAGCCGGATGATTATGTAGTGGCCACCGGCGTGACCACCACGGTCCGCGACATGTGCCAGCTTGCGTTCGCCCATGTGGGCCTGAACTATGAGGACCATGTGGTCATCGACCCGCAATTCTTCCGCCCTGCCGAGGTGGACATTCTGCTAGGCAACCCCGCCAAGGCGGAGCGTCAACTGGGCTGGAAACCAAAGACCAGCCTATCCACCCTGATCGGGATGATGGTCGAAGCCGACCTGCGCCGCGTCGATCGGGAGCACTGAGTAAATGATCGTCCCCGTCATTCTCTCGGGAGGTGCAGGCACTCGCCTGTGGCCGGTGTCGCGCGAGGATCATCCCAAGCCCTTCATGCGCCTGCCCGATGGGCAGTCCCTGCTGCTCAAGACCTATCTCCGGGCAGCGGACCTCACGGGTGTCGGGGGAGAAATCGTCACCGTCACCAACCGCGAGCACTACTTCGAGAGCAAGGATCATTTCGCCGAAGCCGGCATCCCGGGTTGCCGATCGCGCTTCCTGCTGGAGCCTCAGGGGCGCAACACAGCCCCCGCTCTAGCGGTGGCCGCTCTCGTGCTGGCAGCAGAGCATGGCGAGGATGTGGTGATGGTGGTCATGGCCGCAGATCACCTCATCCAGGATCTGGCAGGCTTCAAAAAGGCGACCAATCACGCCGTGCAACTGGCCAAGCAGGGATACCTAGTCACCTATGGCATACGCCCCACCGCCCCCGAGACAGGCTTCGGCTACATCGAAGCAGGCGATACGCTGGACGACTTTGGTGGTTGCCAGGTAAAGCGCTTCGTCGAAAAGCCCGACGTCGCAACGGCACAGGCTTACCTGGATAGCGGTCGCTTTCTGTGGAACTCCGGCATGTTCTGCTTTACGGCCGGTAACCTGATCAGGGAACTGCAGGAACACGCTCCCGAACTGCTGGCACAAGCACGTGACTGCGTTGCCCATAGCGGTGGAACGAGTGAAGCCTGGCAGGAGATGCATCGCGACAGCTTCGTCGCGCTGCCGGACATCTCCATCGACTATGCCGTCATGGAGAAATCCTCTCGGGTCGCCGTGGTACCTGCATCTTTCGACTGGAGCGATATCGGCTCCTGGAATGCACTAGCCCAGCTGGTAGAGCCTGACGATGAGGGCAACCGTGCACAGGGCTCATGCATCTTTGTCGACAGCCGAAATACCTACGTGCAGACGCAAGGACGCCTGGTCGCCACCGTGGGGGTCGACGACCTGGTGGTGGTCGAGACGCCTGATGCCATCCTGGTCTCGCGCGCAGACCGCGCCCAGGAAGTACGCCAGGTGGCCAAGCGCCTGAAGCAGGAGAACCACGAAGCATACCGCCTTCACCGCACCGTATCGCGCCCCTGGGGAACCTATACGGTGCTCGAGGAGGGTTCTCGCTTCAAGATCAAGCGAATCGTCGTCAAGCCTGGTGCAGCACTTTCCCTGCAGATGCACCACCACCGCAGCGAGCACTGGATAGTCGTCCAGGGCATGGCCAGGGTCGTCAACGGAGATAATCCGCTGCTGATCAGCTGCAACGAATCGACCTTCATTCCCGCAGGACACAAGCATCGGCTGGAAAATCCGGGGGTGATCGATCTGGTAATGATCGAAGTCCAGAGCGGCGAATACCTCGGAGAGGACGACATCGTCCGCTTCGAGGATCAGTACGGCAGGGCCAAATAATGGCCGTCGGCATGGCTCGCTCCGTTTGGAGCTACCGCGGCTTCGTCGTGGGCAGCGTCAAGCGAGAGTTCCAGACCCGCTACCGCAACTCCCTGTTCGGCGCGACATGGACCATCCTCAATCCACTGTCGATGATCATCGTGTACACGGTCATCTTCTCCCAGCTGATGCAGGCCCGACTGCCCGGCGTAGAGAATGGCCTGGCCTATGGTATCTACCTGTGCGCAGGCATTCTCGCCTGGGGATTCTTCGCTGAGATCATCGGTCGTAGCCAATCGGTGTTTCTCGAGCACGCCAATCTCATCAAGAAGCTGAGTTTTCCGCGCATCTGCCTGCCGCTGATCGTGGTGCTCAATGCCAGCGTGAACTTCGCTATCATTTTTGCCCTGTTCCTCGGCTTCCTGCTGGTAACCAGCAACTTCCCTGGCTGGGCCATTCTGGGGGTGATTCCGGTACTGCTGATCCAGACTGCCTTCGCGATTGGCCTCGGCATCATTCTCGGTGTACTCAACGTCTTCTTCCGCGATGTGGGGCAGTTTGTAGGCATCGCCTTGCAGTTCTGGTTCTGGCTGACGCCTATCGTCTATCCAGCCTCTATCCTGCCGGAAGGTATTCGCCCGGTGATCGAGGCCAACCCCATGTATCCGCTGATCTCCGCTTACCAAGGGATATTCGTGTACGACCAATGGCCGGAGTGGTCGGCGCTCTGGCCATCCGCCTTGCTCGCTGTCGTGCTCTGTGCCCTGGGTCTGCGCCTGTTCCGCAAGCGCTCCGGCGAAATGGTGGATGAGCTCTGATGGGTAGTATTCAGGTTGTCCAGCTAGGCAAGGCCTATAAGGAATACCCCACGCGCTGGGCTCGGCTCGCCGAGTGGATGGTTCCTTTTTCTGGCCCACGCCACCGGCAGAAATGGGTCCTTCAGGACGTATCGTTTACCGTCGAACCAGGGCAGGCTCTAGGCATCGTCGGCATCAACGGTGCGGGCAAGAGTACGCTGCTGAAGATGATCACCGGCACCACCCAGCCTACGGTCGGCCAGATTCATCTCCAGGGCCGCGTGGCAGGTCTGCTCGAGTTAGGAATGGGCTTCCACCCAGACTTCACCGGTCGCCAGAACGTCTTCATGGCGGGGCAACTGCTGGGTTTGAGCGTGGAAGAGCTCCAGGCACTGATGCCAGAGATCGAGGCATTCGCCGAAATCGGTGCCTACATAGACCAACCCGTACGCACCTATTCCAGCGGCATGCAAATGCGCCTCGCATTCAGCGTGGCTACCGCCAGACGGCCGGACGTTCTGATCATCGACGAAGCACTGTCGGTGGGCGACGCCTACTTCCAGCACAAGAGTTTCGGGCGTATCCGCGAATTTCGAAGCCTGGGTACCACGTTGCTGATCGTCTCGCATGATCGACAGGCCATCCAGAACCTCTGCGACCGGGCCATCCTGCTGGCACAGGGGCGCCTGGCCCTGGAAGGCGCTCCTGAGGAGGTCATGGATTTCTATGGTGCCATGCTGGCAGAAAGGGAACAGCAGACGGTCCGTCAGGAGCGGCTCGAAAACGGCAAGATCCGCACCATCTCAGGTACCGGCGAAGCGGGCTTCGCCGATATCGCGCTGCTCAACGCCCAGGGCAAACGAGTGGATGTGCTGGAGGTCGGCAGCCAGACGACGCTCGAGGTGACCGTCGATGTTCACAAGCCGATCCCGCGATTGATACTCGGTTTCATGATCAAGGACCGCATGGGACAGGCGATCTACGGCATCAATACGCATCGGATACACAGGGAGCTCGAACACCTCTCGGCCGGCGAGCGCATCGTCTACCGGTTCGCCTTCCCGGCAAATCTGGGCAAGGGTAATTACTCCATCGCGCTGTCCTTGTCGCGCTTCGACTCGCACCTCGACACCAACTACGAATGGCGCGACTTCGCCCTGGTATTCCACGTCATCAACATCAACAAACCCGACTTCGTCGGTTGCGCCTCTCTGGATGCCGAAATCAGCATACAGCGTATGGAAGCGGCCCAGGTCTGAGCCTTCACGAGAACCACCATGCGTTATCTCATTGAATGCACTTATGTCTACGAGCACCCTCAGGACAACTCGGGTATCCAACGAGTAGTGCGCAACATCATCAAGAATCTCGGTGAAGTGGGCCGCGATACTGTATGCATCCCCGTTATCCTGAAGAACGGCAAGGTCTACAGCGTGACCCAACTCTACCCGGCACGCTCCGGCAGTTGGTCCCGCAACTATCAGACCCTGCTGTCGCTGACCCATGACCGCCTGGGCCGGTTGCGCAACAGAATCTGGCTTTCCTATGCACAGCGCGAACGCAAATGGCCCTTCCAGAATTCTCCAGTCTTGCGCTTCCTGCTGCGCGCTCTGTGCAAAGCCACCAGTGCCTCATTGGCGGTTCCTCAGAAACTGCTGGCGAAGGTTTCGCTGAATTACGTGGATAAGTCCCGTGCCGAAGAAATGAACTGCCTGCCAGGCGACGTTCTCGTGCTGCTGGACTCGTCCTGGCACGCCGATTTCTTCCCCGTTGCTGAGCGCCTGAAGCGCGAGGGTGTAGGTATCGTATCGGTCATCTATGACCTGATCCCCCTGACTCATCCGCAGTTCTGCGACGAAGGGCTGGTACGGGTCTTCGAGCAGTGGTTCGACTGGATCGTCCGTACGGCCGACGGCTTCATGGCCATCTCCAAGACCATCGGTGACCAGGTGCGTAGTGAAGTCCAGTGGCGCCTCGGCCGGGAGGAAGCAGAGCTCCGCTGGTTCGATCACTTCTACCTGGGCAGCGAGCTGGATCAGTCTCGTCCGGGGGAGACCGTTCGCCATGAGGTGAAGCGCATGTGCAAGGCGCGCTCGGTGTACCTCATGGTGAGTACCATCGAACCACGCAAGAATCACGTCTACCTGCTCAATGCATTCGAGCGCCTCTGGGATGAAGGGAGCGAAGTGGCGCTCTGCTTCGTCGGCAAGATCGGCTGGAAAACCGAAAAGCTGATCGAGCGAATCAAGCAGCATCCGCAGATGAACAAGCGCCTCTTCATGTTCAACGACCTCAGTGATCGAGAGCTGGAGTACTGCTACAGCCATTCACGCTCGCTGGTGTTCCCCTCCTATGTGGAAGGATTTGGCCTCCCCCTGGTGGAAGCCATGCAACGTGGACTGCCGGTAATGGCGAGCGACATTCCCGTCTTCCGCGAAATCGGCGGAACCTCGATGGCATATTTCGGCTTGTCCGAGCCGGAGTCGCTTTGTCGTCTGGTAAGGCGCTTCGAAGGCAGCGGTGAGTTCCCTGCGCAAACAGCAGTCAGCAAATGGACGTGGCTCTCGTGGAAGGATTCGGCTGTCCAACTGATCGGGCGGGTGCACTACCACACTGGGACACAGCGGCTTCTTGCAGGCCCTACCTCCGATACCGATGTACTCGGTTGCCGTTAACGCCTCGATACTACGCGCGCCCCGTACCGGCATCGGCCAATATCTGGTCGAGCTGGTAGGCGCGCTAGCCGCGCACCCCGAATTCGAACTGAAGCTCTTCAATGGCTGGAATTGGCAGTCCGAGCTGCCCGCCGCAGCTATGCCCGGCTATTCCCGGCTAAGCAGCGCCCTGAAACGCATTCCCGGAGCCTATGCGCTGAGACGTGTCGCCGAGCAAAGGCGCTTTGACCGCAATGCCTCGAGCATAGGGCTGTACCATGAACCAAGCCTGTGGCCGTTCGAGTTTGATGGCCCGATGGTCATGACTCTGCATGACCTGACGCACGTCCACTACCCCCAGACTCAGCCCGCAGATCGGCTCGCCGCCATCCACCGCTATTCCGAGCGCGGCGTGGCGCAAGCCCATCGTATTCTGGTCGACTCACACTTCATCGCCGAGGAAGTTCGCCAGCACTACGGCCTTGCAGCCGAGCGTATCGTGGTCGCCCCCTTGGGTCATTCGGCGCGTTTTCGCCCCCGGGAGGCCGGTGATCTGGCTGTCGGACTGACCAGGCTGGGGCTGCAGCCCGGAGGCTATCTGTTGTGCGTCGGTACTCTCGAGCCGCGCAAGAACCTGCAACTGGCGTTGCGAGCCCATGAACGCTTGCCGGGTACACTGCGCAGGCAATATCCATTAGTCTTGGCAGGAATGCCCGGCTGGCGGGCGGAGCAGTTGGAGAAGCCCTTGCAGCGGGCATTGGCTGGTGGGCAGGTTCGTCTGCTCGGTTATCAGGATGATCTCGGACTGGCCGAACTGTTCGCCGGCGCACGCCTGTTGCTGTTCCCTTCCCTCTACGAAGGGTTCGGGCTACCGGTTCTGGAGGCCATGGCCAGCGGCACTCCTGTGATCGCGAGCAACCGTGCCTCGATACCCGAGGTTCTGGGAGAAGCCGGGGTACTGATAGACCCGATGGACGACGTGGCCTGCGCTGCCGCCATCGAAATGTTGATCGAAGATCAGGACAAGTGGGGAGCACTGCGCACAGCAGGCCTGCTGCGCGCCAAGACGTTCACCTGGCAGCAATGCGCTCACATCACGGCGGGAGTCTATCGCGAGGCAGCAAAGTCCTGATGCGTATATTGCATGTCTTCAAGACCTACCTGCCAGAAACCGTCGGAGGAATCGAACAGGTCATCTACCAGCTCTGCCAGAGCACCTCGGCGCATGGTGTCGAGAACACAGTACTGACGCTCAGCCCCGACCCGCGCCCTGCCACGGTCACAGTCGGCAACCACCAGGTGCACAGGGTAAAGCTCGACCTGCAGCTGGCGTCGACCGGTTTTTCCTTCAAGGCCCCGGGGCGGCTCAAGTGCCTGGCCGCTCAAGCGGACATCGTGCACTACCATTTCCCCTGGCCATTCATGGACCTGCTGCATCTGATAGCGGGCATCGACAAGCCCTACGTGGTTTCCTACCACTCGGACATCGTGCGCCAGAAGCACCTGTTGCGGCTGTATCGCCCGCTGATGAGCCGCTTCCTCGGTCAGGCCGGCAGGATAGTCGCAGCCTCGCCGAACTATCTGGAAACCAGCACGGTGCTGCAGCATTACCGCGACAGGGTGGAAGTCATCCCCTATGGCTTGGACCAGGCCGAGTTTCCCGACCCTGGTCAGCAGCGCCTTCAGCATTGGTCGGAGCGCTGCGGCTCCAACTTCTTCCTCTTCGTCGGCGTCATGCGCTACTACAAGGGACTCCATGTTCTGCTGGAGGCAATTGCCGAGACGGACTATCCCCTCGTCATTGCCGGAGCCGGCCCGATGGAGCGAGCACTGCGGCGCCAGGCTCGCCATCTCGGTCTGAAGAACATCCATTTCGCCGGGCGCATCGACGAAGAAGACAAGAGCGCACTATTGCAACTCTGTACCGCCTTCGTCTTCCCTTCCCACTTGCGCGCCGAGTCTTTCGGGATATCCCTGCTAGAAGCAGCAATCCATGGCAAGCCGCTCATCTCCTGCGAGATAGGGAGCGGCACCAGCTACATCAATCTGCACGGCCAGACCGGTTTGGTCGTGCCTCCCAGCGATGCGGCAGCGCTTCGCGAAGCCATGCGTACTCTCTGGGAAAACCCCGAACGAGCCGCAGAGATGGGCAGGAACGCTGCAGAACGGTATCGGACACTCTTCACCGCAGAGCGCATGGGCAGGCAGATGGCGGAACTCTATCGAGACCTGCTGCGGCACGAGTGAACGCTCCGCTATGCAGAAATCGTCATAGCGTCAGCTGAAATGACTCAAGCCGCCGACCTCGTTCCGGCGGCACCCTTGCCAAAACCATTGATTGGCAGGGGTCTTCATGCAACGCATCCGTGTACTCGACTCGCACACCGGCGGTGAACCTACCCGCCTGGTTCTCGAAGGCTTCCCCGACCTGGGCACCGGCAGCATGGCCGACCGCCGCCAGTTGCTGGCCAGCCAGCACGACCAGTGGCGCGCCGCCAGCGTGCTGGAACCACGCGGCAGCGACGTGCTGGTCGGCGCCCTGCTGTGCGAACCGGTAGACCCAAGCGCCTGTGCCGGTGTGATCTTCTTCAACAACACCGGCTACCTCGGTATGTGCGGCCACGGCACTATCGGCCTGGTGGTTTCCCTGGCGCACCTGGGGCGCATCGGTCCGGGTGTGCACAAGATCGAAACCCCGGTCGGGACCGTCGAAGCCACCCTGCACGACGATCGCTCGGTCAGCGTGCGCAACGTGCCTTCCTACCGCTATCGCAAGGCAGTCGAGGTCGACGTGCCGGGCTACGGCAAGGCGACCGGAGACATCGCCTGGGGCGGCAACTGGTTCTTCCTGATCTCGGATCACGGCCTGCGCGTGGCCGGCGACAACCTCGACGCGCTGACCGCCTACACCGTGGCCGTGCAGCAAGCGCTGGAAGATCAGGGCATTCGCGGTGAAGACGGCGGCCTGATCGACCATATCGAACTGTTCGCCGATGACGCCGAGGCCGACAGCCGCAACTTCGTGCTCTGCCCCGGCAAGGCCTACGACCGCTCGCCCTGCGGCACCGGCACCAGCGCCAAGCTGGCCTGCCTGGCCGCCGACGGCAAGCTGCAGCCCGGGGCGATCTGGCGCCAGGCCAGCGTCATCGGCAGCCAGTTCGAGGGCAGTTACGAGAGCGCCGAAGGCGGCCGCATCATCCCGACCATTCGTGGCCGAGCCAATATCAGCGCCGAGGCCACCCTGCTGATCGAAGAGGACGACCCGTTCGCCTGGGGCATCGTGCCGTGAGTGACGGCGCCGACTTCATCGTCATCGGCGCCGGTATCGTCGGCGCCGCCTGCGCCCATGAGCTGGCCCGACGTGGCCATCGCGTGCTGGTGCTGGATGCCGGTCTGCGCGCCGCCACCGCTGCCGGCATGGGCCACCTGATCGTGCTCGACGACAACCCGGCCGAACTGGCCATCAGCCAATACTCGGTGCAGCGCTGGCGCGACTGGGCCCTCGATATGCCGGACGACTGCGCCTACCGGCAGAACGGCACCCTGTGGCTGGCCGCCAATGCCGAGGAGATGGCGGTAGCCGAGGCCAAGTACCAGGTGCTGCGCGACCACGGCATGGATTGCGAGCTGCTCGGCGCCGACGCTCTTCGCCATGCCGAACCGGAACTGCGCGACGGCCTGCATGGCGGATTGCGGGTCATCGGCGACGGCATTCTCTACGCGCCCAACGCTGCCCGCTGGTTGCTCGACCAACCGCTGATCGAACAACGCCAGGCCCTGGTCGTGGAGATCGACGGCAACCGCGTGCGTCTGGAAAACGGCAGCTGGCTCAGCGCCCAGGCGGTGGTCCTGGCTGGCGGCACCCATGTCACGGAGCTGTGCCCGGAACTGCCTATCGAGCCGAAGAAGGGCCATCTGCTGATCACCGACCGCTATCCCGGGCGCATCAGCCATACCCTGGTGGAGCTCGGCTACGTCACCAGCGCGCACAACGCCACGGGCCCATCGACCGCCGCCAATATCCAGCCGCGCCCGACCGGCCAGCTGTTCATCGGCGCCTCGCGGCAGTTCAACACCACCGATCCTGCAGTCGAGCCATGGATGCTGGCGAAGCTGCTGCAGCGCGCCGTCGACTACGTGCCAAGCCTGGCCCAACTCAACGGCATCCGCGCCTGGACCGGCTTCCGCGCCGCCAGCCCGGACGGCCTGCCGCTGCTCGGCGAACACCCGCAACGCCCCGGCCTGTGGCTGGCGGTCGGCCACGAAGGCCTCGGCGTGACCACCGCGCCAGGCAGCGCCGACCTGCTGATCGCCCAACTGCTGGGCGAAACCGCGCCTCTGGCGCTGGAACCCTATCTGCCGCAGCGTTTCGCCGGAGTCCGCGCGCATGCCTGAACTGATCCTCGACGGCCGCCCACTGCAGGTGGCGCCCGGTACCACGGTGGCCGCCGCGCTGATGCTCGGCGGCGACGGCACCAGCCGTACCTCGGTCAGCGGCCAGCGCCGCGCGCCGGTGTGCGGCATGGGCATCTGCCAGGAATGCCGAGTGACCATCGACGGTCAGCGCCGCCTGGCCTGCCAAACCCTGTGCCGTGATGGCATGCAGGTGGAGAGCCGAGCATGAAGGTGGACATCCTGATCATCGGCGCCGGCCCTGCCGGCATGGCCGCAGCCCTGGCCGCCGCGCCGAGTGGCGCGCGTATCGCCGTGCTCGATGACAACCCCGCCGCCGGCGGACAGATCTGGCGCGACGGTCCGCAGGCACACCTGCCGCCACTGGCCCGCGAGCATCGCCAGCGCCTGGAGGCCCAGGCCAATATCGAACTGCTGCCGGCCACCCGCGTGGTCGCCCTGGCCGGACCCAAGGCGCTGCTGGTGGAAGACCCCGAGCAGGGCCGGGTGATCGAATACGACAAACTGATCATCTGCACCGGCGCCCGCGAGCTGCTGCTGCCCTTCCCCGGCTGGACCTTGCCCGGTGTTACCGGTGCCGGCGGCCTGCAGGCACTGATCAAGGGCGGCATGCCGGTGGCTGGCGAACGCATCGTCATCGCTGGCAGCGGCCCGCTGCTGCTGGCCAGTGCGGCCACGGCGAAGGAAAACGGCGCCCAGGTGCTGAACATCGCCGAACAGGCGAGCTGGTCGGCCGTGGCCGGCTTCGCCGCGCAACTGCCGCGCTGGCCACACAAACTGCTGCAGTCGTTCGGTCTGTTCCATCCCGGCTATCGGGCGGGCAGCCATGTGCTCGAAGCCCTGGGCGATGGCCGGCTGGAAGCGGTGCGCCTGAACATCGGCGGACAGATCCGGGAAGTCTCCTGTGATCGCCTGGCCTGCGGCTTCGGCCTGATCCCCAATCTGCAGCTCGGCCAAGCCCTGGGCTGCCGTGTCGATAACAGCGCCATCGCCGTCGATGCCTGGCAGGCCACCAGCCTGGCCGATCACTATGCGGCCGGCGAGAGTACCGGCTTCGGCGGCAGCGAAAAGGCCTTGGTGGAAGGCGCCATCGCTGGCCATGCCGCGGCGGGCGAGCGCGACGCGGCGCAGCGCCTGTGGCCGCAGCGCCAGCGCTGGCACGGTTTCGCCACTGCATTGAATGCCGCCTTCGCCCTGCGCGACGAGGTCAAGCACCTGGCCAGGTCGGACACCCTGATCTGCCGCTGCGAAGACGTGCCGCTATCGGCCGTGGTCGATCACCACGGCTGGAGCCAAGCCAAGATGGCCAGCCGCTGTGGCATGGGCGCCTGCCAGGGCCGTGTCTGCGGCGGTGCCGCCCAGGCGCTGTTCGGCTGGCAACCGCCGGCGCCGCGCCCGCCGTTCAGCCCGGCACGCATAGATACGCTGCTGCGGTTGGCAAAGGACTGACCCCATAGCCCGGGTGGTGGCGGCCGCTTGTCCCCGCCACCCGCCGCTGCGCAGAATGGGTGCTCCATCGGCCAATGCCCTACCCCTTCCATGCTCGACCTGCTGCCGCAATCCGCTCCCGCCGACCTGCCCACCCTGCTCGCCAGCCTCGGCGCCGTCGCACCGCTGCTCGACGTGATGCCCGGGGTGGTGTTCTTCATCAAGGACCCGCAGGCACGCTACGTGCTGGTCAACCAGACCCTGGCCACCCGCTGCGGGGTGAAGGAAAAATCCGAGTTGCTCGGACGCACCGCCGAGGAGGTCTTCCCCTCGCGCTTCGGCCCGCTCTACACCGCCCAGGACCTGCAGGTGCTGGATGCCGGCAACGGTCTTGAGGATCAGCTGGAACTGCACCTCTATCCCGGCCGCCAGCCCGGCTGGTGCCTGACCCACAAGCTGGCCCTGCGTGACACTGCAGGCCGCATCATCGGCATGGCCGGCATCTCCTGCGACCTGCCGGCGGCCCAGGCCGCCCACCCTGCCTACCAGAAGCTGGCGGCGGTGGACGAACATATCCGCCGGCACTATGCCCAGCCGATCAGCCTGGCCGAGCTGACCGCCATCGCCGGACTCTCGGTGGCGCAGCTGGAGCGCCACTGCAAGCGCATCTTCCAGCTCACCCCACGGCAGATGATCCACAAGGCTCGCCTGGGCGCGGCCTCACAACTACTACTTGGTGAGCTGCCGATCACCGAGATCGCCCTGCGCTGCGGTTACACCGACCACAGCGCCTTCAGTCGCCAGTTCAAGGCTCTCACTGGCCTATCCCCCAGCCAGTACCGCGATTCCCACCGCACTCGCTGAGGCTTCTGCCAGCCGTGTTCCGTTTGGGGGCACGGTGAGGCGACCGTGCTTCCTTATGTAACACCCTGCAGTCACGAAATCGCCCGACTAGTCTGATAGCCACCCCTCCGTCTCGCTGATCTGGCCATTGCGGCCATACGCGACGGGGGCTGGCGCGTTCGTGCCGTCTGGAACGGGCGATCCGGCATAGGGCTTGCAAAGTAAATATCGTATACGAAATTCAAGATACATCTGTTTCATCTGCCAACCATCAGACAGACATGAGGCTGCACATGAATAGAAAGACCCTCGCCATCGCCCTCGGCGCTGCCCTCAGCGCCTCCCTCGCCGCCAACGCCCAGGCCGACAAGCTCGATGACATCATCGAGTCCGGCAAGCTGCGCTGCGCCGTGACCCTGGACTTCCCACCCATGGGCTTCCGTGACGGCGACAACAATCCGGCCGGTTTCGACGTGGACTACTGCAACGACCTGGCCAAGGTCCTCGGCGTCGATGCCGAAGTGGTCGAAACCCCGTTCCCGGATCGTATCCCGGCGCTGGTCTCCGGCCGTGCCGACGTGATTGTCGCCTCCACTTCCGACACCCTGGAGCGCGCCAAGACCGTGGGCATGACCGTGCCCTACTTCGCCTTCCAGATGGTCGTACTGACCCGTGAGGACGCCGGCGTGAACAGCTACGCCGATCTCAAGGGCAAGAAGCTGGGCAACACCAGCGGCACCTACGAGGCCATCGCCCTGGAGAAAGACCAGAAGGCCTGGAACGAGGGCAGCTTCCGCGCCTACCAGTCGCAGAACGACACCATCCTCGCCGTGGCCCAGGGCCACATCGACGCCACCGTGGTGACCAACACCGTCGCTGCCGCCACCCTCAAGTCCGGCAAGTACAAGGGCCTGAAGGTCGCTGGCGACGCGCCATACGTCGTCGACTATGTATCCCTGGCGGCCAAGCGCAACGAGTACGGCCTGATCCACTACCTCAACCTGTTCGTCAACCAGCAGGTCCGCAGCGGCCGTTACGACGAGCTGTGGAAGAAGTGGGTCGGCGAAGAGATCAAGCCGGCCAACCTGACAGTGCCTGGCGTGTACTACTGATCACGCGCGCCCCGGAGAGATGACGATGTCCGCAATACGAATCGACGGCCGTAGCCTGGTGAGCGGTAGAGGCCAAGGGCCTCTGCTGTATGCCGACCTTGGCCTGAGCTTCTGGGGCGGCGTCGACCCGTTCAGCGGCGAGGTGATCGACCGACACCATCCGCTGAGCGGGCAATCCCTGGCCGGGCGCGTACTGGCCATTCCCAGCGGACGCGGCTCCTGCACTGGCAGCAGCGTCTTGCTGGAGCTGATCCTCAACGGTCCGGCACCGGCGGCACTGGTGCTGGCCGAGCCCGACGAGATTCTCAGCCTCGGCGCCCTGGTCGCCGAGCACGTATTCGGCGTCCAGCTACCGGTGCTGTGCATCGGCCATGCGGCCTTCGCCCAGCTGGAGCGTCATGCCGGCACCATCGCCCGCATCGACGGCGAGCGCCTGCAACTCTTCAGCAGCCTACCCGATGACGACTGGCGCGCCGAACCTATTGCCCATGACGATACCCAGCCAAGCGGTATCTCCCTTAGCGAACACGACCTCGCCATTCTCGCTGGCGAGCATGGCAAGGCGGCCCAGGTGGCCATGCAGCTGGTGCTGCGCATGGCCGAGCTGCAAGGCGCTAGCGAGCTGCTCGACGTGACCCAGGCGCATATCGACGGCTGCATCTACACCGGCCCTGCCTGCCTGCGTTTCGCCCAGCAGTTGCTGGACTGGGGCGGCCGGGTCTGCGTACCCACTACCCTCAATTCGATCTCGGTGGACCAGCGCCAGTGGCGTGCACTCGGCATCGACCCAGCGTTCGGCGAGCCGGCCAGCGCCCTCGGCGACGTGTACATGGCCATGGGTGCGGCGCTCAGCTACACCTGTGCACCCTACCTGCTGGACAGCGCGCCCAAGGTCGGCGAGCAGATCGTCTGGGCCGAGTCCAACGCCGTGGTGTACGCCAACAGCGTGCTCGGCGCCCGTACCCTCAAGTACCCGGACTACCTGGATATCTGCATCGCCCTCACCGGCCGTGCGCCGCGCAGCGGCAGCCATCTGGACGAGGGCCGCCACGCCAGCCTGCTGATCGAAGTGGAAGCGCCGCAGGAGCCGGACGACAGCTTCTGGCCGCTGCTCGGCTACCACGTCGGCCTGCTGGCCGGCAGCGATATTCCCCTGCTCTGCGGTCTGGAGCGCAGCGCCGCCGACAGCGATGCGCTCAAGGCCTTCGGTGCCGCCTTCGCTACCACCTCGGCGGCGCCCATGTTCCATATCGCCGGCATCACCCCGGAGGCGCCGGATATAGCCAGTGCCCTCGGTGGCAAGGCGCCGGCCAAGCACCTGCGCGTAACCATCGCCGACCTGCTGGACAGCTGGTGGGAACTCAACAGCGCCGAATCACCTCGCGTCGAGCTGGTGGCCCTGGGCAACCCGCACTTCTCCAGCCACGAACTGGCCGCCCTGGCCAAATTGTGCGAGGGACGCAACAAGCATCCGGACACGGCTCTGGTAGTGACCTGCGGGCGCGCCGTGTATGAACGGGCGGCGCGAGCCGGGCATGTGGCTACGCTGGAAGGATTCGGGGCGCGACTGGTGACCGACACCTGCTGGTGCATGCTCGGCGAACCCGTGGTACCTCCGAGTAGCACCACCCTGATGACCAATTCGGGCAAGTACGCCCACTACGCCCCCGGCCTCGTCGGCCGGCGCGTGCACTTCGGCAGCCTCGCCGCCTGCGTCGAGGCCGCCTGCACCGGGTACAACCAAGGACAACTCCCGGCCTGGCTGGGCCACAACCAACCCCAAGGAAATCGCTGATCGATGTTCGATTACACCTTCCACTGGCGCACAGCGCTCAAGGCGCTACCCGACATGCTGTCGGGCGCCTGGGTCACCCTGGAGACGGCAGCCCTGTCGATGCTCTTCGGTACCCTGATCGCCCTGCTGCTGACGGTGATGCGGCAGATGCAGCACCCGGTGCCCCGGCACTTCGCCAACACCTGGGTCTCCATCGCCCGCAACACCCCGTCGCTGTTCCAGATCTACATCCTCTACTTTGGTCTCGGCAGCTTCGGCCTACACGTCAGTTCGTGGGTCGCTCTGCTCGCCGGTATCACCTTCAACAATGCCGGCTACCTGGCGGAGAACTTCCGCGGAGGCCTCAAGGCGGTGCCCGATACCCAGATGCGCGCGGCGCGCTCGCTGGGCATGAGTGCCTTCCAGGCCTACCGGATGATCATCATTCCGCAGCTGCTGCGCATCGTCTTCTACCCACTGTCCAACCAGATGGTCTGGGCGGTGCTGATGACGTCGCTGGGCGTGATCGTCGGGTTGAACAACGACCTGACCGGCGTCACCCAGGACTTCAACGTGAAGACCTTCCGCACCTTCGAGTACTTCGCCATCGCGGCGGTGCTCTATTACCTGATCGCCAAGACCATCGTGCTCGTCGCACGCCTGATGGCCTGGCGCCTGTTCCGTTACTGAGGAAGGACTGAGCATGTTCGAAACCAGTCTCACCTCGAATGACCTGCTGTTCCTGCTCAAGGGCGCCTGGGTCACCCTGGAGCTGACCGTCGGCGCCATGCTGATCGGCACCATTGCCGGCGTGCTGTTCGGCCTGCTGCGCTCCGTCCTGCCCCGCGCCACCTTGCCGCTGGCCTGGGTGCTGGACGTGTTCCGCAGCGTGCCGCTGCTGATCCAGTTCGTCCTGTTCAACTCCCTGAAGAGCATCGCAGGGGTCGACATAAGTGCCTTCGCTGTCGGCTGCGTCGTGCTCGGCGTGTATGCCGCGTCGTTCTGCACCGAGATCGTCCGCAGTGGCGTGCTCGCCGTGCCACCAAACCTGCGTCGCGCTTCACGCTCGCTGGGCATGAGCTACTGGCAGGACATGCGCCACATCGTGCTGCCGATCGCCACCCGCGTGGCGTTCCCCGGCTGGCTCAATCTGGTGCTGTCGGTGATGAAGGACACCGCGCTGGTCATGTGGATCGGCATCGTCGAGCTGTTGCGAGCCTCGCAGACCATCGTTACCCGCATTCAAGAGCCGCTGCTGGTGCTGTGCATCGCCGGCCTCATCTATTACGTCATGAGCCTGGTGGTGGCCCGCCTGGGCGCCCGGCTGGAAAAAAGGTGGCAGGAAAATGATTGAGATCGACAACGTCCATAAATCCTTCGGCGACCTCGAAGTCATCAAGGGCGTCAGCCTGACAGTGGAAAAAGGCGAGGTGGTGTCGATCATCGGCGGCTCCGGCTCCGGCAAGTCGACTCTGCTGATGTGCATCAACGGCCTGGAGCCGATCCAGAAGGGCAGTATCCGCGTCGACGGCACCGAGGTGCATGCACCGGGCACCGATCTGAACAAGCTGCGGCAGAAGATCGGCATCGTGTTCCAGCAGTGGAATGCCTTCCCGCACCTGACCGTGTTGGAGAACGTCATGCTGGCGCCGCGCAAGGTGCTCGGCCTGAGCAAGGAAGAAGCCGAAGCCATGGCCGTCAAGCAGCTTACCCACGTGGGCCTGGGCGACAAGTTCAAGGTGTTCCCCAACAAGCTCTCCGGTGGCCAGCAGCAACGCATGGCCATCGCCCGCGCGCTGGCCATGAGTCCTGACTACATGCTGTTCGACGAAGCCACCAGCGCCCTTGATCCGCAGTTGGTGGGCGAGGTGCTGGACACCATGCGCCTGCTCGCCGAGGAAGGCATGACCATGATCCTGGTCACCCACGAGATCCGCTTCGCTCGTGACGTGTCCGACCGCGTGGCGTTCTTCCGCAATGGCCTGGTGCATGAGATCGGCTCGCCCGAGCAGGTCATCGGCAACCCACAGCGGCCGGAAACCGCCGATTTCCTCAAATCCGTCAACTAAGAGGCCAACGCCGTGCGCTCCAGTAAGGTCATTCATGTAGTCAGCTGCCACGCCGAGGGCGAGGTGGGTGATGTCATCGTCGGCGGCGTCACCCCCCCGCCGGGCGATACCCTGTGGCAGCAGTCGCGCTGGATCGAACAGGACGACTTCCTGCGCAACTTCGTGCTCAACGAGCCGCGCGGCGGCGTGTTCCGCCACGTCAACCTGCTGGTCCCGGCGAAGAATCCGAAAGCGCAGATGGGCTGGATCATCATGGAGCCGGCCGACGTACCGCCGATGTCCGGCTCCAACTCGCTGTGCGTGGCCACGGTGCTACTCGACAGCGGCATCCTGCCGATGACCGAACCGCAGACCCGGCTGACCCTGGAAGCCCCTGGCGGTCTGGTGGAAGTGGTCGCCGACTGCAAGGACGGCAAGGCCGAACGTGTCGAGGTGAAGAACGTACCGTCCTTCGCCGACAAGCTCGACGCCTGGATCGAGGTCGAAGGCATCGGCTCGCTGCAGGTGGACACCGCCTATGGCGGTGACAGCTTCGTCATCGTCGACGCACACAAGCTGGGCTTTTCCATCGCCCCGGACGAGGCGGCGGATCTGGTCGCCACCGGGCTGAAGATCACCCGGGCGGCCAACCAGCAGCTCGGCTTCAGCCATCCGCTGAATCCGGACTGGAGCCATATCTCCTTCTGCCAGATCGCCGCCCCGGTGGTGCGCGAGAACGGCATCGCCACCGGCGCCAATGCGGTGGTGATCCGCCCCGGCAAGATCGACCGTTCGCCGTGCGGCACCGGTTGCTCGGCGCGCATGGCGGTGCTGCACGCCAAGGGTCAACTGGCGGTGGGCGAGCGCTTCATCGGCCGCTCGATCATCGGTTCGGAGTTCCATTGCCGCATCGACTCGCTGACCGAAGTCGCCGGTCGTACTGCGATTTACCCCTGCCTGTCCGGGCGCGCCTGGATCACCGGCACGCACCAGCACCTGCTCGATCCGAGCGATCCGTGGCCGACCGGCTATCGCCTGTCGGACACCTGGCCGGTCGAGCTGAAGCTGTAGTACCTGTTTTGTTAAAAATCTGAAAACCGCCGGCTCGCCGGCGCTATGAACCGGGCCCCGGCCCAACCCATGGAAACAAGGGTTCATAACGACCACTTGTTTTCGTATACGAAATACTCTGACTCTGCCCAGGAGGCACTAGCATGAGCAGCAACATCTTCACTGGCACCATCCCCGCCCTGATGACCCCTTGCACCGCCGATCGCAAGCCGGACTTCGATGCCTTGGTGCGCAAGGGCCAAGAGCTGATCAAAGCCGGCATGAGCGCCGTGGTCTATTGCGGCTCCATGGGCGACTGGCCGCTGCTCACCGAGGCCGAGCGCCAGGAAGGGGTGGCACGCCTGGTCGCCGCCGGCATCCCGACCATCGTCGGCACCGGTGCGGTGAACAGCCGCGAAGCGGTGTCCCACGCCGCCCACGCCGCCAAGGTCGGCGCCCATGGCCTGATGGTCATCCCGCGCGTGCTGTCCCGTGGCGCGTCGCCAGCCGCCCAGGAAGCCCACTTCGCCGCCATTCTCGAGGCGGCGCCGAAGCTGCCGGCCGTGATCTACAACAGCCCGTACTACGGCTTCGCCACCCGCGCCGACCTGTTCTTCAAGCTGCGTCGCCAGTACCCCAACCTGATCGGCTTCAAGGAGTTCGGCGGCGCCGCCGACATGCGCTACGCCGCCGAGCACATCACCTCGAAGGATGACCAGGTGATCCTCATGGCCGGTGTCGATACCCAGGTGGTGCATGGCTTCGTCAATTGCGGTGCCACCGGTGCCATTACCGGTATCGGTAACGCCCTGCCGCGCGAAGTGCTACAGCTGGTCGAGCTGAGCAAGCAGGCTGCCAAGGGCGACGCCGTGGCCCGCCGCCGTGCGCTGGAGCTGTCCGACGCGTTGAACGTGCTGTCGTCCTTCGACGAGGGCTGCGACCTGGTCCTCTACTACAAGTACCTGATGGTGCTGAACGGCGACCAGGAATATGCCCTGCACTTCAATGAGACCGATGTACTGAGCGATGCCCAGCGCAACTACGCCGAGACCCAGTACAAGCTGTTCCGCCAGTGGTACGCCAACTGGTCGGCCGAACACAACCTCGCCTGACCGCCATACTTCGGCCGGGTGCTTCCAGCGCATCCGGCCGATCCGGCATGCAATAACCAGGTTGATCGGCTACTGCCGCTATCAACCGGGCAGGTAAGGCCTTTCCCTACCCGTCCCAACAGGAGCTAACAATGTCCGCCACCATCGGCCACAACTTCATCGCCGGCAGCCGTAGCGCCGCCGGCCAGATCACCCTGCAGAGCCTCGACGCCACCACCGGCGAGGCGCTGCCCTACAGCTTCCACCAGGCCACCGAGGCCGAGGTGGATGCCGCCGTCCGTGCCGCCGAAGCCTCCTATCCGATCTACCGCCAGCTGAGCCCGGAGCGCCGCGCCGCCTTCCTCGATGCCATTGCCGACGAGATCGACGCCCTCGGCGACGACTTCGTCCAGCTGGTGTGCCGAGAGACAGCCCTGCCGGCCGCACGCATCCAGGGCGAGCGCGGCCGTACCAGCGGCCAGATGCGCCTGTTCGCCAAAGTACTGCGCCGCGGCGATTTCCACGGCGCGCGCATCGACCGGGCCCTGCCCGAACGCCAGCCGCTGCCGCGCCCGGACCTGCGCCAGTACCGCACCGGCGTCGGCCCGGTAGCGGTGTTCGGCGCCAGCAACTTCCCGCTGGCCTTCTCCACCGCCGGTGGCGACACCGCGGCCGCACTGGCCGCCGGCTGCCCGGTAGTGTTCAAGGCCCATAGCGGCCACATGGCCACTGCCGATTACGTGGCCACAGCCATCGTCCGCGCGGCAGAGAAAGCCGGCATGCCGGCCGGCGTGTTCAATATGGTCTACGGTGGCGGAGTCGGCGAGTGGCTGGTCAAGCACCCGGCAATCCAGGCGGTCGGCTTCACCGGCTCGCTGAAGGGTGGCCGCGCCCTGTACGACATGGCCGCTGCGCGCCCACAGCCGATCCCGGTATTCGCCGAGATGAGCTCGATCAATCCGGTGCTGGTGCTACCCGCCGCCCTGCAGACGCGTGGCGAGAAAATCGCCCGTGAACTGGCCGACTCGGTCGTGCAGGGCTGCGGCCAGTTCTGCACCAACCCCGGCCTGGTCATCGGCATCGCCTCGCCAGCCTTCAGCGTGTTCACCGCCAGCCTGATTGCCGAGATCGGCCAGCGCCCGGCGCAGACCATGCTCAACGCCGGCACCCTGAGCAGCTACGAGCACGGCCTGGCCGCACTGCGCGCCCATTCGGGCGTGAAGCATCTGGCCGGTCAGCCACAGGAAGGCCGCCAGGCCCGCCCACAGCTGTTCCAGGCCGATGTCTCCCTGCTGCTGAACGGCGACGAGCTGCTGCAGGAAGAAGTGTTCGGCCCCGTGACCGTGATCGTGGAAGTGGCCGACAAGGCCGAGCTGATCCGCGCGCTGCAGGGTCTTCGCGGCCAGCTGACCGCCACCCTGACCGCCGACCCAGCCGATCTGGAAGTCCACGGCGACCTGTTGCCGCTGCTGGAGCAGAAGGTTGGTCGGGTGCTGTTCAACGGCTATCCGACTGGCGTGGAAGTGTGCGACGCGATGGTCCATGGCGGCCCCTACCCGGCCACTTCGGATGCACGCGGCACCTCGGTCGGCAGCCTGGCCATCGACCGCTTCCTGCGCCCGGTGTGCTACCAGAACTGCCCGGACGCCCTGCTACCGGACGCCCTGAAAAACGCCAACCCGCTGGGCCTGGCTCGGCTGGTCGACGGCATTACCACGCGAGAATCTCTGGCCTGAAACACAACTTGTGTCGGCTCAGACACCAGCGATTCTCTCCCTCAGCCCCGGTTCGCCGGGGCTTTTTTTGCCTGCGAGAACGCTATTTCAATAGCGCCTGCAGATCGTGGTAAAGGCCATCGTTGATCTCCACGCCCTCCACCAGACTCTTCGCCCGCGCCTCGTAGCGGCGCTGCGACGGCAACCGCGCGCCCTGACCCTGGATAGCCTCGAACAGCCCTTCGGCGCGAGCCAGGTGCTGGTCGGCCTGTTCACCGAGGAAGCGTTGCGGGTCGAGGGCGATGATCAGTTCGCCGTGGTACGGCAGGGCATTCACGCCCCCGTCAAATTCACCGGATTCGAGGCTGGTGAGGTCGCCGATCAGCGGCCCGGCGATCAGCTCGATCATCGCCGACAGGGCCGAGCCCTTGTGCCCGCCGAAGGTCAGCATGGCGCCGTGGTCAAGCACCTCGGCGGCCTCGCTGCTCGGTTGACCATCGCGATCGACACCCCAGCCGGCCGGCAGGGGCGCGCCGGAGCGACGGTGCAGCTCGATCTCGCCACGCGCTACGGCGCTAGTGGCGAAGTCGAAGACGAAGGGATGACCACCAACTCGCGGCCAGCCGAAGGCAATGGGATTAGTGCCGAACAGCGGACGGCTGCCGCCGGTCGGCGCCACATAGGCCTGAGTGGGGTTGCAGGCCAGCGCCACCAGACCCAGCTCGGTGAGCGCCTCCATCTCCGCCCACAACGCGGAGAAGTGCACGCAACGGTTGATCGCCATGGCGGCGATGCCACTGCGCCTTGCCTTGTCGGCCAGCAGCGGCAGGCCGGCAGCGAATGCCAGCTGGGAGAAGCCACCATGTGCGTCCACCCGCACCAGCGCCGGTGCCTGGTCGATCACCTCGGGTTCGGCATCGGCCACCGCCTTGCCGGACTTGAGCGTGCGCACGATGCCGAGCAGGCGCCACAGGCCGTGGGAGGTACAGCCATCGCGTTCGCCGGCGGTCACGGTGGCGGCGATGGCCTGTGCAAAGGCTTCGCTGAAACCGGCGTGGCGCAGAATGTCGGCGGCCAGCTCATGGGCCTCGGTGAGGGTCAGTCGGGTCATAACGGGCTCCTGGCAGTCTGCCCGTTACAGTGGCCTCTTGCCGCTGCCGAGGCTTGATCGCTTTGCACGTGCGGCATGCCGAATTCGGCATACCGTGCGCAGGGTTCAGGCCGCGTGGCGCTGCGGGCTGCGCGTGATGGAGAGAAAATCAGTGAGGATCAGATCGGGGTAGCCGCCGAGCTCCTGCTGCATCCGGCGCTGCTCGGCGTATTCCTCGATGGCGCGGCGGAACGCCATGCGACGCTGGTCTTCCAGCTTGCGGCGGGTCTTGCTGTCGAGGATGGGTTCTTCGAAATGCAGGTTCATCGCGGCGCTCCTGGTCCGTTTACCGGGAGCTCAGCATGCGCGCCTGAGCGTGACGCTTTGAGGGCGCGTCGATGAATCTTGCGTGACCAAGGGTCTGCTCCCGGTTCGCGAACGAAGCCGGAGCAGTACCTAATCTTCCGCGCTGCGCACCGACTTGGGCGACAGGCGCAGGCTGCGCAGGCTGCGCTTGACGCTCTTGAGGTGATTGACCAGGTCCGGGCCACGGGCCATGGCCACACCCATGGCCAGCACGTCGATCACCACCAGATGGGCGATACGCGAGGTCAGCGGGGTGTAGATCTCGGTGTCTTCCTGCACATCAATGGCCAGGTTGACCGTAGCCAGATCGGCCAGCGGGGTCTGGCTGGGACACAGGGTGATCAGCGTGGCGCCGGACTCGCGCACCAGGTTGGCGGTGATCAGCAGGTCCTTGGAGCGGCCGGACTGGGAAATGCAGATGGCCACATCGTGGGGCTTCAGCGTCACCGCGCTCATCGCCTGCATATGCGGGTCCGAGTACGCTGCAGCCGTCAGCAGCAGGCGGAAGAACTTGTGCTGGGCATCGGCCGCCACCGCACCGGAGGCACCGAAACCGTAGAACTCGATACGCTGGGCATTGGCAATGGCGTTGACGGCCCGCTCCAGCTCGCGCGGGTCGAGGCGCTCGCGCACCTCCATCAGGGTGTGCAGGGTGGTGTCGAAGATCTTCAGGCTGAAGTCCGCCACCGAGTCGTTCTCGCTGATCGAGAACTGACCGAAGCTGGCCCCCGCCGCAAGGCTCTGCGCCAGCTTCAGCTTGAGGTCCTGGAAACCGCTGCAACCGATTGCACGACAGAAGCGCACGATGGTCGGCTCGCTGATGCCGACCTCGTGGGCCAGGTCGGCCATGGAGCTGTGCATCACCGCCGAAGGGTCCTGCAGGACGTGATCGGCGACCTTCAGTTCGGACTTGCGGAGCAGGTGACGGGACTGGGCGATATGCTGCAGAAGATTCACAGGCGGGACTCTGTTGTCGGTTCGATGGAAACCGCAGGTGCGATGGCCAACCGGCTCGCTGCGGTTTCACCCAGGCTGTTATGATCGGGCTGTAGTGATCTTGTAGTTATACTACATGAATGCCAAACCCGCACAGGCAAACCAGCCCGGAGGCCCCTCGTTGAACAGTCCTTGTGACATGCTGGTGTTTGGCGGTACCGGCGACCTAGCCCTGCACAAGCTGCTGCCGGCGCTCTACCACCTGCACCGCGACGGCCGCCTGAGCATGGACATGCGCATCCTGGCGGTAGCGCGCAACGTACTGAATCGGGCCGAGTACCAGTCGCTGGCTGAGCGCCGGGTGCGCGCCCAGGTCGCCCGCAGCGACTTCGACAACGATACCTGGGCCAGCTTCGCCGCGCGCCTCGACTACTTCGCCATGGACCTGTCGCACACCGCCGAATTCGGCCGCCTCGGCAAGTTCCTCGGTACCAGCGCCTGCAACCGCGGACGCATCTACTACCTGGCCACCGCCCCCGACCTGTTCGAAGCCATCGCCGAGAACCTGGCCCTTGTCGGCCTGGCTGGCAGCGATACGCGCATCGTGCTGGAAAAGCCGATCGGCCGCTCGCTGGAGTCGGCCCGCGAGATCAACGCCGCCATCGGCGCGGCGTTCAGCGAGGCGCAGGTGTTCCGTATCGACCACTACCTGGGCAAGGAGACGGTGCAGAACCTGATGGCGCTGCGCTTCGCCAACGCCCTGTTCGAGCCGATCTGGCGCGCCGGGCACATCGACCACGTGCAGATCAGCGTGAACGAGACGCTCGGCGTGGAGAACCGCGGCGCCTACTACGACCACGCCGGCGCCATGCGCGACATGGTGCAGAACCACCTGCTGCAGCTGCTGTGCCTGGTCGCCATGGAAGCGCCAGTGCGCTTCGACGCCGAGTCGGTGCGCAACGAGAAGGTGAAGATCCTCGAAGCGCTGAAACCTATCGCCGGCCTCGACGTACACGACAAGACCGTGCGCGGCCAGTACGTGGCCGGCAAGATCGGCGGCCAGGAAGTGCCGGCCTATTACTTCGAGAAGCACGTCGACAATGACAGCGACACCGAGACCTTCGTCGCCCTGCAGGCAGAGATAGACAACTGGCGCTGGGCCGGAGTGCCCTTTTACCTGCGCACCGGCAAACGGATGGCGAAGAAGCGCTCGGAGATCGTCATCCAGTTCAAGCCGGTGCCACACCGCCTGTTCGACGGCAGCCAGGCCAACCGCCTGGTCATCAGCCTGCAGCCGGAAGAGCGCATCACCCTGCAACTGATGGGAAAGAGCCCAGGCAAGGGCATGCGCCTGACACCGATGGAGCTGGACCTGAACCTGGCCCAGGTATTCCCGCAGAAGCGCCGCTGGGACGCCTACGAGCGTCTGCTACTGGACGTGATCGAGGGCGACTCGACGCTGTTCATGCGTCGCGACGAGGTGGAGGCGGCCTGGTCCTGGATCGACCCGATCCTCAAGGGCTGGCAGGACAACTACCAGGACCCTCGCCCCTACACCGCCGGTAGCAACGGTCCGGACCAGGCCAGCACATTGCTGGAGCTGGCAGGTCGTGAGTGGGAAGACTAGGTGGCTGCGCGCAGTGCGACGCACCCGCGAGACATCCAGATATCACATCGCCACCGTTCAAGGCGGTCGTGTACACCAGCACAACCGCCTGCCCCGCGCACTCGCGTGAGACCTGCAGCACACTTATACTCCGCCCATTCGCCGGCACGGACCGCCCAGGCATCACTTCATAGGTGCGGACTCTACTCGTGAAAAAAATCTCCTTTCTCGCCGGCCTGCTGCTGACAGGCCTGGCCCTGGTCAACCCTGTCGCCCAGGCGGCGCCAAAGACCCAGGAACTCGCCTCCGGCAGTGCCTTGCTGGTCGACCTCAAGACCAACCAGATCCTCTACTCCAGTAACCCCGACCTGCAGGTACCGATCGCCTCGGTGACCAAGCTGATGACCGCCATGGTGGTGCTGGACGCCAAGCCTTCGCTCGATGAGCAGTTGAACATCGTGATCAAGGACGTGGCGGAGATGCGGGGCGTGTACTCCCGTGTACGTATCGGCAGCCAGCTGAGCCGTCGCGACATGTTGCTGTTGACCCTGATGAGTTCGGAGAATCGCGCTGCTGCCAGCCTGGCCCACCACTACCCGGGCGGCGTGCCAGCTTTCGTCGCGGCGATGAACGCCAAGGCCACAGCCCTGGGCATGAGCAACACCCGCTACCGCGAGCCGACCGGCCTGTCGGAAAAGAACGTCTCTACCGCCAACGACTTGGTCAAGCTGGTCAAGGCAGCTGGCCAGTACCCGCTGATCGGCCAGTTCAGCAGCACCCGCGAGCATGTCCAGCAGTTCGCCAAGCCGCGCTACAGCCTGGGCTTCCGCAATACCAACAGCCTGGTGCACAAGGACAACTGGAGCATCCAGCTGACCAAGACCGGCTTCACCAACGCCGCCGGCCACTGCCTGGTGATGCGTACGCAGATGGCTGGCAAGCCGGTGGCCTTCGTGGTGCTGGATGCCTTCGGAAAGTACACCCACATGGCCGACGCCAATCGCCTTAAGAAATGGCTGGAGACCGGCCAGGTGAGCAAGGTGGCGCCGGCGGCGCTGGCCTACAAGAAGCAAAAGCAGGCTGAGCGTGCGCAGACCATGCAGGCAGCGCAGTAAGCGACATCGGTGAGACCAAGCCCGGCACTATGCCGGGCTTTTTTCTGGCGCAACGAGCGCGGGGTATAGAAAAGCTCGTGAAGTACGATTGAATGTACCAAGGGGGCGAAATAAGCCTATACGCAGGTTCACCAAAGCAGCTGCTCGCGCAACCCCTCCGCTAGAACAGTTGATCCGTAACCGCTCAGATGATCATCATCAGAGTACAAGAACCTGCCATCCTTCCTTCCATAGCAATACTTTTCATCGCACAAAACTTTAGATGGATCTAATTGCCCGACTTGTGGAAATTGAGCAAGTATCTCTTCAACAAGACGCCGATGTTCGCTGTTCCTCTTCAGGAACGCTTCTTTGCTGACAGCACATGGCGATCTAAACACGCTGGTCAATCTAATAGGTCGCGCCTCGATACATGACTTTATATCAAAACCCAACTCTGGCACATTGTGCACATATATAACTTCTTTATTAGCCTTGACCAGAATATCTAGAGTATTTTTTAATCCTTCCCGGAAGACTTCAGTATTCGTCATCCCCGAATCAAAGTTTCCACCCAGCGCAATACTCCAATCCGTGAAATAATCTCCGGCAAATCCACCAAAGCCCTTGCCCGATGTATACAGCGGACCTCTGTTCACAATTATCACTCGCTTGATCTCTGGCATAACCACTATCTTGTCTATAGCCTTAGAGACACTCTCATGGCACCTTACCTTATCGACGCCTGGCCCCGGTTTTGAAGCAACATTGTAGAAAGGCAGACATCCTCCTCTGCCCCCGAAGCTGGCCAGCTTCATACCCTTCTCTGCATAGACGTCTTTCAACCCTGCGTAGATTCTGGGCCCATGACTATCACCAAGTACTATGCCATCGGGGATATCGGAATAGATGCAATCAGAGGCAGGATAGTCCTTGCATATCCATGCCTCGCCTCTTTTCATTTTAAATTCAAGCTCTGCTTGTACATCTCGAATGCTTTCCAGGCTTCCTCTCTGTGGAACTCCATCCAGTTTGAAGATGGCATACCCTACGCTTCCGACGCATGCCATAAGGACTGAAAGAGAAATTATTTTAGCCTTGCTGGAAAATTTATTTCTTAAGGGAATTTCGATAAAGCAGTATGTTAGCCAGGCCAAAAAAATCGACAGGGCCACAGCCGCAAGGCGTATCTCCGCAGAGGGAGTATCGCTTTCCAGAATTCTTGCAAATGACAGCAGTGGCCAGTGCCACAAGTACAAAGGAAAGCTGATTAGCCCAAACCAAACAGCTATCCGATTAGACAATACAATTCGATTAAAAGCGGCATCTTTCCCTGCATATATAATCAAGCAGGCACCTAGTACCGGCAGGCAAGCCCACCAGCCAGGAAAATTATCTTTCCCTATAAAAACTATAGAAGCTAATATGACCCCAGCACCTACAACAGATAGCAAGTCATTCAGCTTGGCCTTTAAGCGAGAGCAAACCATTTCTTGCCTACCACGCACAACGTACCAAGCCAATATTGCCCCGGCAATCAACTCCCAAGCACGATTATGAAAAAGGTAAAAAGCAGCTGAACTGTCTTCTGAGAGAGACTTCAGCCCGCAAAAAAACGATGCAAGCAGAAGAACAATCAGACAAGGCAAGGTAATTCTATGCCAACGCCACACCCCCCATAACACCAGCGGCCATATGATATAGAACTGCTCCTCAACCCCTAAACTCCAAAGATGGAGCAGCGGTTTGGTTTCGCCCGAGTAATCAAAATAGTCAGACTCCCGGAACAGCACAATATTTGAAGCAAATCCAACCCCTGCGACAACATGCTTTCCAAGCTGCGCATACTCATCCGCCAATAAAGCAAACCAACCAAAGCTGACTGAGAAGACTAGAACAATTAACAACGCCGGGAAAATTCTCTTTATTCGTCGCCCGTAAAAATCAAAAAAACTGAACCCGTCTACGGCCAGACCTTTCATAATGATCGTGGATATCAAAAAACCGGATATAACAAAAAATACATCCACACCAACAAAGCCACCTACAAGCTTTTTTGGAAACGCGTGAAACATCACAACAGCTAAAACCGCTATAGCACGAAGGCCATCAATGTCGGCTCTATACTTAGGGTGGAAAGGAGAGGAGTTCACTGAAGTAACTTTCATTATTCTTCTAAACTAAATTAGTAGCAATGAGACCCAAGACTCTCTTGGCTATTCCTATCAATAGCATCATATATAAAAGTTAAAACCAACGCGACCGCCAGCTTTCCTTCCATGTCTGCAACTCGTGCGAGGCTAGGGCTAGATTGGCCTGCCCGTGTCTATGTCCAGCAGGCGGTAGAGGAAAAAATCCTCGTGTGCCGCTATTGAGAGAATAATGTAGTACTTGCCCCGAGTTATCCGCATGTCCTATGTCACCTCGTTCAGGCTCAGGAACTTCATGGTCTTAAGCTTGGCGCGTACGACTCGGTATTACCCGCCGCCAGCCCCATCAGCATGCGGCTGCTGGCACCCACCAGAGCCGGCACCATGGCACCGCTCAGAGCCAGCAGTTCTTCCTGCGATTGTCGAATTGTGCTCACCTCTTACCCCTCAGTGCGCGTGATGTATGACATCCGTGGCTGCGCAGGCTTGGCCTCTAGGCTGGATCATCGAGATGCAGGCCGAGCACGCCCAGACCATGCAGGCGGCGCAGTAGCGACATCGGCAAGCAAAGCCCGGCTCGATGCCGAGCTTTTTCATTCGAGAGTACGTCGGGCTTCACTGGGCGCAGGTGTGTTCAGCCGTGTCGGGTGCCTCCTCCCAGGTGTGGTTCGCAGTTGCCCGGCTCGTGCGGCGACCTGATCCAGCCAGCGCTCACGCTGTGGCACGCTACTGGAGATCAGCGGGCCTACCCGCCATACCCGCACCGGACGGATGCCGCAGAACTCCAGGACGTTAGCCCGGATCTGGCGAATGCCCGCATCGCGATAGACCCAGCGGTAGTACCAGGGCGGGGTATCCATACTCACCAGCAACTCGGCCGTACGCCCGGCGAGCAGCGGCTCTGGCATCGCCTTGCCCGGGCGATAGCGGAAGGCAAAGCCCGGCAGCAACAGACGGTCGAACAGGCCTTTCAAGCGCGCCGGGGCGGCACCCCACCAGATGGGGAAAACGATCACCAGATGGTCGGCCCACAGCAAATCGGCGCGGACCGTCTCGAGCGCCGGCTCCAGGGTCTGGCGCTGGCGATAACCCAGGTGCAGTACCGGATCGAAATTCAGCGCTGCAAGATCCAGCCGGCGTATTTCATGGCCGGCAGCGTGGGCGGCCTCAGCATAGCGCGCCGCCATGGCGGCACAGAAACTCTGTGGGTCGGTATGGCCGAGCAGAACGAGGACGCGTTGGCCCATGGCGTGAGGTCTCCCTGAAATTCACGTCGGCCATCCTGACGCTTGCCCCTAGGGGCAGAGTCAAGGCGTGTCGAAGGCGCAATCCTCGGTGCCGATGGTGCAACTGGCGATTTCCTCGGCTACCTCTGCCAGGGCCCGGTCCAGTCGCCGCAGACGGACGATTTCAGCCTGCACGTCGCGCCGCTTGTCTTCGATGCGGATCTGCAGGGCCTGCCAGTCGGGCTGAGCAGGATCCTCGCCCAAGGCCTGACGCAGTTCACTCAGGCTGAAGCCCAGACGCTGGGCCTGGCGAATCAGCTGCACCTGCTGCAGCTGGTCGTCACCGTAGTGGCGATAGCTGCCGGCACGCGGCACCGCCCCGAGCAGCCCCTGGCTCTCATAGAGGCGAATGGCCTTGGGCGAGGCACCGGTCAGGCGTGCCAGTTCTCCGATGTACATCCACTCCTCCTGATCAGGCAGGTCGGCCCTGCATCGCTTGGGCGAGTCTAGAGGAACCAGCGGTACTCCCGCGCGCTGACTTCGTTCATGAAGTCCAGGTGGTCGTGACGCTTGTTCTCGCAGTAGACGAAGACGAACTCGGCGCCCAGCTTCTCCTTCACCACGTCGTGCGACTCCATCTCCGCCACCGCGGTGAGCATGTCCGTGGGGAAGGCTACGCCGCTGCTGCGGTCGTCGTTCAGCGAAGGAATCGGTTCACGTGCCTGGTCGAGGCCGTACTCCATGCCGCTGAGGATGGCCGCCAGCACCAGGTAGGGGTTGGCGTCGGCACCGGCCAGGCGGTGTTCGATGCGCAGGTTCTTGCCGTCCGACTCGGGAATGCGGATACACGCGTCGCGGTCCTCGAAGCCCCAGCTGGCCTGGCTGGCTGCGTTGACCCGCGAGCCGTAGCGGCGATAGGCGTTGTGGTTGGCGGCGAAGATCGGCATGCAGTGCGGCAGCAGCTCCAGGCAGCCGGCCACGGCGTGGCGCAATGGGCGCTGGCCATCGCCGTCGAGCAGGTTGTTGCCGGCCTCGTCGTAGAGGCTGACATGTACATGCATACCGCTGCCCGGTGCATCCAGGTAGGGCTTGCTCATGAAGCTGGCGCGGTAGCCATTCTTCATCGCCACACCTCGGGTGCTGCGGCAGAACAGGGCGGCCTGGTCGGCGGCGTGGAGACCGTCATCGCAGTGGGCGAAGTTGATCTCGAACTGGCCGGGACCGATCTCGGCGGTGATCACGTTGGCGTCCACGCCCTGTTCCTGTGCCGCCTCGACCATTTCGTGGAGCACGTCGGAGAAGCGCGACAGGCGCTCGATGTGCATGTTCGGCTGGTCGTCTTCGTCGTCGGTCAGTGGATCGCGCGGGTACTGCGGCAGGCCGGCATCCAGCTTGCGGTCGAACAGGTAGAACTCCAGCTCGAAGGCCACCACCGGGCGGATGCCTCGGGCCTCCAGGCGCTTCATCACGCGCGCCAACACTTCGCGCGGCTCGAACTCGATGGGCGCCTCGGTGCCGTCGGAGCTGATCAGCATTTGCCCCAGCGGCTGGTTTTCCCAGCGCACCGGCTTGAGGCTGCCGGGAATCAGGCGGCGCGGGGCATCCGGGTCGCCGTCGTTGAAGCAGTAGTCGCCGATGGGGTGCAGGCCGCCCTGGGCGCCGAGCAGCACGCAGTTCTGCGGCAGCTTGAGCGGGCTGCCGGCGGCAACCTTCTCCAGCATGTCGAGTGGGTAGCGCTTGCCATAGAAATGCCCGGGAATGTCCAGGCAGATCAGGTCGACGTAACGTACCTCGGGATGGGCGGCGCGGAAGGCGCGGACTTCGCTGAGCAGGTCGGGGAATCTTGTTGTTGTCATGGCGATATCTGCGGCGGGTCAGGTGAAGACCCAGAGCACTCGGGTGGGTTGGTCGGTAAGGTTGGCGTAGCGGAAGCTGGCGTGCGGCGGCAGTTGGAAGCTGTCGCGCGGGCCGAGGGTGACGGGCTCGGCGTCGTCGCCGTACCAGACGGTCAGCTCGCCTTCGAGGACGAAGCCGCCCTGCTCGGAGCTGTCATTCAGGTGCCCTTCACCGCTGGTGGCGCCGGGTTCGAGGAAGCTCTCGAGCATGGCGAAGCCTCCGGCCATGCCCGGCGAGGCCAGCACATCGGTGATGCCTCCGGCGTAGTACAGCGTGCGGCGCTCGTCCGGGCGGGTCACCCAGCGCACCGCGCGCGGGTGGCCCGGGTTGTAGAAATAGGTGGTGGGCACGCCCAGCGCTTCGCTGATGGCGGTGAGGTCGGCCACCGTCGGGCGCGACAGGCCGCGCTCGACCTGGGACAGGAAGCCCACCGAGCGGCCAATGCGCTCGGCCAGTTCGTTGAGGGTCAGGTTCTTGTGCTTGCGCAGGTCGCGCACCAGGATCGCGAGGCCTTCGATTTGTTCCTGCTTGTCCATGCCGATTCCGTATCCGGTTGAGTTCAGATCACATCGCGCAGACGGTACCAGGCCTTGCCCACGGCCTCGATGGGCGCGGCCAGCAGGTCGCCGCCGGGGAAGCGCGGGTTGCTCAGCCCCTGATACAGGCCGAGCAGCTCCTCGTCGCCGAGGATTGCGTCGCTCACGGCGCGCGCGGCAGCCAGGGTCGGCAGGATGCCGTGGCCGGAGAAACCCTGCAGCCAGAACTTGTGGCCCTGACGGCCGACGTCCGGCGTGCGGTGCAGGGTGCAGTCGATGTGACCGCCCCAGCCGTAGTCGATCTGCACCCCGCGCAGCTGCGGGAAGACCCGCTCGAGGTAGGGCCGGGTGGCCGCCGGCACGTCCGCCGGGATGCCGCCCAGGTAGGTGCAGCCGCCGCCGAACAGCAGGCGGTTGTCCGGGGTGACGCGGAAGTAGTCCGGCACGAACTGGTTGTCGATGGCGCAGGTGCCGCGCGGGAACAGCGAGCGCGCCAGTTCCGGCTCCAGCGGCGCGGTGGCGACCTGGTAGGAGCCGACCGGCAGCAGGCGCCGGGACAGCTCCGGGTCGAGGCGGTCGAGGTAGGCGTTGCAGGCCAGCACCAGCACATCACTGCGAACCTCCCCCTGCTCGGTGCGGGCGACGAAGCCGGCATCGGTCTCGCGATAGTCGAGTGCCCGGGTCTGCTCGAAGATCCGGCCGCCGGCCGCCTCGATGGCGCCGGCCAGCCCTTGGGCCAGCTTCAGCGGGTTGAGATGGGCGGCGCCGGAATCGTGCAGCGCGGCCAGGTAGCGCGGGCTGGCGATCCATGCCGGCAGTTCCTCCCTGGGGATGAAACTGAGCCGCTGGTAGCCGTACTGACGCTCGGCTTCGTCCAGGCTTTCCTGCAGTTGCCGGACCCGGCGCGGCAGCACGGCGGTGTAGAGGGCACCGGTGCGGTAGTCGATGTCGAAACGGTGACGCTCGGGCAGCTCGCGCATTTCCTCGGCGGCCCAGACCATGCTGTCCCACAGCCGGCGGGCACGTTCAAGGCCCAAGGCCTTTTCCAGCGGCGGCATGTCGCAGGACCAGCCCGGCAGGGCCTGGCCGCCGTTGCGCCCGGAAGCGGCCCAGGCGATGCGGCTGGCGTCGAGGATCACCACCTTTTTGCCGGCGAGCGCCAGGCGCAGCCCGGTGTGCAGGCCGCTGAAGCCGCCGCCGACGATCAGCACGTCGCAGTCGGTCCGCTCCTGCAGGCGCGGGCGCAGGGGAATCTGGCCATAGGTGCCGGCGTAGTAGGTTCCGATGTGCTGGGCGGATTGCTTGAACATGGCAGCCATGTGAAATTATTCATTTATTTTTCATGAAAAATCTCATGAATAATTTCACATGGCAAGAGCGACTTGCCAGAACCGGCACCGGATACCGTTATGACAGCGCTGCGGCTTGAGCGGGGGCGAGCAACATGAGGCGCGCCACCAGCGCGAGCAACTCCTGCTGGCGCTGTGTCTGCGTCTTGTCGAGCAGCGTGCTCATCTGGGTACGTACGGTGGAGATGCGCACGCCACGCGCCGCGGCGAAACCCTGTGGGGTCTGCCCCCGCATCAGTGCCAGCAGCAGCTCGGACTCCGCCGGGCTCAAGCGATATGCCTGGCGTGCTAGAGCAACCGCGGCGGCGCTATCCAGGCTGCGTTCCATTGCCACCCAGGCCACCCCCGGCGCGCCATGGTCCAGGCCCAGCTCCGCCAGTTCGGCAATGGCCAGGGTGACCAGCAACACGCCACCCGGCAGCTCCACGCAGCCACTGCGGCCTTGCAGCGATTGCTGGAACAGCGCCCGCAGCACGGCCGGCGCCGTGCTGGCAAGCACGCTGCCACGTTGCAGTGCACGCAACACACCGCCCTCCGGGCGCTCGCACAGCACGCGCGCACGGGCATTTGCATGCAGGAGGCGACCGCCACTGTCGAAGAACAGTACCCCCAGGGGAAGCCGCTCCATCAAGGTTTCGAGACCGCGCGCACGGGAACGCAGCGCCACCATTTCGCGATGCAGGAAGGCGGCGTGCTGCACGGCGACGAATTCGGTCTGGAAGCGTCGTACCTCATCATGGCTGAAGCCCTGGTCATCGCCCTGGCGATAGATGGACATGAACAGGTTGCCCACCGGATGCTTCGCGCCCTGACCGCCGCCGAACATGCGCGTACCGATGCCATAGGTACGCAGGAAGTCGTTGTAGATCTCGCTATGGCGAAAGCCACGCGTATGTTGCACCGGGGCGTCCGTGGCCACCCATACGCCCGGCGTACCCCGCACCGCCAGGCGCTCACGCTCGGCCATGGCGGCGTCCCACAGCGGGTCATGGAGTCGATAGTGGCTGGCGTAGCGCTGCGCGGCCTCGGGCGTCACCCCCATCGCCAGCAGTGCTGGCGTGCCCTCGCTCGACGGTGAACGCAGCCAGTAATCCACGTCCGGATGCATGGCGAACTCGGCGCCCCATTGGGCCAGCTGCTCCAGCCCGCTGGCCAAAAAGGCTCCCCCCAGCAGGTCGGCACGAAAGCTGGTCGCATAGCGCGACAGCGCGTCGCTGAAGCGCGTCTCGTCGGCCACCGCGCCCATCAGATCGCCCAATGCCGGATGCAAGGCAATTCCTTTTCAAGCTGTGAGACGTCTGATGATAGAGGCTCCGCACCGCACGCCCATCCTCTAGGTGACGGATAGGCGGTGTTCGGTGGGCTTTCTAAGATCCCCGTCACAGTGTTGTTGCCTCGATGAGCACGGCCTCGCCGCCGCCGATCGATGCTCAAGCTGTCGTCCACTTCGATCGTCATGGAACGTCTCCTGGTGAATACGATCACCGACACCCTGTTTGATACCACCTCCTGCCTGAACTGCGCGGCACCGCTCGGCGGCCCCTACTGCGCGCAGTGCGGACAGAAGAAGGCGGGGCGCATGGGCGTGGCCACCGTGCGCAAGGAAGCCTGGGCGCGCTTTCGCTGGTTCGAATGGCGCGTCCTGCTCAATGCCCTGCGTGTCCTGCGCGCGCCAGGTGGCATGGCGCGCGAGTACGTACTCGGCCGCCGCAAGGACCTACCGCATCCGCTGACCTTGCTCTGCCTGGCCATCGGCCTGCTCCTACTGGTGCTGAGCCATACCGAATACCTCAGGCCCGTGCTGCCGAGCGAGGCAGCGCAACGCGTGTACGCGCTGGTCACGAGCTATTCCAAGTGGTCGTTCTCACTGGGCGTGGTAGCCGCCTACCTGAGCGCGTGGTGTCTGTTCCGCCGTCGCCTGGGCTACAACGCCACCGAGCTGCTGGCCTTGGCGCTGTATTGCCAGGCGGTGTTCATCGCCTGGCAGATGATCAACCAGTTGCCTCTGGTGCTGGCGCCCTCCCCGGCACTGCTGCACTGGCACAGGCAGTGGTCGCCCTGGTACATGACGACACTGCAGGCGCTGGTGTTCATCGGCGCGCTGCGACAGTTCTTCCTCGCCGAGCTGCGCCGCGATGGCTGGCGGCTGGTGCTGGCCGGTGCGCTGTTCGCCCTGCTCAAGTGGCAGGCCACGCAACTCTATGCCCACGCCGTGGTGGCGTGGGTGCTGTGGCAGAGGGACGCGGGATGAAGAAGAGGCTCATTCACCTGAATGATGGGCGCCGTCCGGATGCCTGCATACCATAGCCGCCGCCACAAGGAAGACAGCGCTGCCGACACGAACCCGCGTGGGCGGCATCGCTGGCCGACGATCTCCGAGGAGCCCGATCATGCCCAAGCAACCCGCTCATCTGCCGTTCAGCTTCCGTCCCGCCACCCTCGCCTGCGCCCTGTTCGCTGGCCTGGCCGGCGCGAGTCCGACATGGGCACAAGAAACAGCCACGAACGCCGAATCCAGCCGCGCGCAGCTGGCGGCCGAACTGGCGGCCACGCTGCAAGCCTGCTCCTACGACGGCAGCCCCCTGGCCTTCTCGCCGCCCGATCTGTCCAAGGGCGGCAACAGTGGCACGCACGTGGTCGCGGAAATCATGCGCTACACCGGCCTGCCGGCCAATTTCGTGGTCGTCGAAGGGCAGGTGCCCAACGCGGCGGCGGTGATCATGGCAGGAGCGGACCGGATTCCGCGCCGGGTGATCGCCTACAACCCCGAGTTCATGGGCGAGGTGATCCGTGCCACCCAGGCCAACAACTGGGCGCCCGTGAGCATCATGGCGCATGAGATCGGCCACCACCTCTCGGGCCATACCATCGTGCCCGGCGGCAGCCAGCCGCCCATCGAGCTGGAATCGGACAAGTTCAGCGGCTTTGTGCTCTACAAGATGGGGGCCCCCTTGAGCGACGCGCAGAATGCGATTGCCACGCTGATCCCCGAGGCCGATGGGCAGACCCACCCCGGCCGCCGCAAGCGCCTCGAAGCCATCGCCAACGGCTGGACCGAGGCCTGTGAGCTGCAAGGCGGGGCGCAGTGCCGGGGCGGTCAGGCCATGAGTGCGGCGCAACCGCCCGCCGCGGAAACGGCACCGACCGGCCCTGCGCCGGTCGCCGAGCCACAAGCACCTGCCATGACCGTGGCGCAGCACCTGCCCAAGGCCGACGCCAATGCGCTGCCGACCAAGGGCGCCCAGTTCATCTACGACGAATTCGGCTTCCTCGACCCCGCCATCCGCGCGCAGTTCGAGCAGAAGATGTACGACCACGCACAGCAGACGGGCGTGGAGATCGTCACCCTGCTGGTCGACGATCTGGACGGCAAAACCGCGGAAGAATATGCCTGGGCCATGATGCGCCAGCTGCGCGTGGGCAAGCTCGACGTGGGCAACGGCGCCGTGCTGGTGGTGGCTCCGCGGCAGAACCAGGCTGGTGTGGCACTCGGTGCGGGTATCCAGCTGGACATGGCCGGGCACGACAAGGCTGCCCAGTTGCAGGACTGGATCAGCCTGGCCTGGCCGCTGTGTCAGAAGAAGGGCGCCTGTGGTGGCTGGACGGAAAACCTGATGCTGGCGGCCGATCATATCCGCCGCGACACCCGTCTTTCGGACTGGACCATCGCCTACAACTCGCTGGGCGACCTGCAACGGGCGGAGGCAGCGGCAAGCAGCGAGGCCACCGCCCCGCAGCAGAGCCAGACCTGGCGCAAGATCGTGCGCCTGTCGGGCACCGTGGAAAACCTCGACCCGCCGCTGAACGACAAGAGTGCCTGGGTCAACGAAGCCAAGGTGAGCAACGGCAAGAAGGCCGTGCTGATGCGCAGCGCCGAGGGCATGACCACCATGCTCTACCTCGACCCGCGCAGCGAGCACCTGATGCCCGGTGGCAAGCTCGAACAGGGCAAGACCTACAGCATCGTGGCGCGCTCGGACGCCCTGTCATGGAACTTCAGGGATACGCAGTCGCTCGACCTGCTGAGCTACACGGTGGCCGAATGAAGCCTGGCGCCGCCCTGCTGGGTGCGGCGCTGGTGATCGCCGCCTGCAGCGCCGCACCGGGGTACATGCATCGGCATGACCGCAACACCTGGTTCACCGTCCGGCCCGGCACAGAGGGTTTCGGCCTGGCGGTGCGCTACGCGCGGTACTGGTTCGTGGCGGAAGACGCGGCCGTGGCCTTCGCCTGCACGCAGGCTGCCTTCCGCGTAGCCGAGGCATATGCCCGACGCCAGGGGCGAGCTATCGTACCGGTCGCCACACAGGACGTGCGCCTGCAGGTAGCGCGCGACAGCGTGTCGGGGGTGACCACCTGCGATGCCGATGTACCGGTGCGCTGGCGCTGAATACCCGCCCGAAAGGAGATCCGCATGGTTAACCGTCTTTACCTGTACACCGCGCTGGCGCTGCTCGTGTCCCTGGCACCCGCGGCCCGCGCCGGCGAGCCATTCTGCGGGCGCGAAACGGCTCACCCCATCGACCAGGCACTGGCGCTGGCCACAGCGCGCAGCGCCGGCGTCACGGCCGACCTGCTCGATGCACAGTCCGACGCCTGGAGTGCCTGGGACAAGGAGCTCAATCGCGTCTACCGCGAACTGATCGCCGTGGCTGGCCCCGAGCGACGCGAGGCCCTGCGTGCGGCACAGCGGGCCTGGCTGACCTTCGACCAGGCTCAGGAACAATGGAACGCGGCCGTCTATGCGGACCAGGGCAGCTCCACCGCCCTCAACCTGGGCGGCGCCTCTCTGGATCGGCGCAGGGCACGGGTGTGCGACCTGCTGCTCGACCTGGCAAGCCTGGAGGATTCGCCGTGATGTGGCGCAGTCTGCCGGCCCTGTACGGTCTGCTGCTGGCCCTGCATGCGCAGGCCGCCGATGAGATCCAGCTACGCATTCGCAACGACAGCGGCGAATCCTTCGAGCATGTCTGGCAGGGCAAACCCCAGCTCGGCACCGACGTCGACCTGGGCCCGCTGGCCCCCGGCCAGACCAGCCGCTGGCATCGCCTGCCAGGCACCCAGGCGCACTATCGCAAGACCCGCGTGCAACTGGCCTCGCGCCACCTCACCGGCGTGCTGCCCGACGCTCCACTGGCGCCGGGTTGCTACACCTTCGTCTGCACGCTGGAAGACGGAGCGCTGCAGGTGGTGGCGCTGCGGGAAAGCGGCTGTCGGAAGCCTGAATAGACGGCTAGCGTCTGGCGCCATCGCACCGCGTCCAGCCTTGCCCAGCCAGGCATTCGCTCAGGTAATCGAGAAAGCAGGCGATTCGCGCCGACAGCGCGGTATTGCGATAGTAGACGGCGTTGATCGGCTGGCGGGTATCGACGTTGTGCTCGGCCAGCACCTCCACCAGCGTGCCCTCCGCACGGTCCCGGTCGGTCATGAAGTCCGACAGGCAGGCCAGCCCGGCACCGGCCAGGGCGAGCTGGCGCAGGGTCTCCCCACTGGAGGCCTTGAGCGTAGGCACAACGACCAGTCCGTCGCCATGCAGATGACGCAGCGGCCAGGCATTGAGGCTCTCCGGCTGGGTGAAACCGAGCAACGCATGGCCGCTCAGTTCCATCGGGCTCGCCGGGGTGCCATGGGCGGCCAGGTAGGCCGGGCTGGCCAGCACGCGGATGCGGCTGCAGCCGAGCGGGCGTGCGTGCAGGCTGGAATCGCGCAGGGCTCCGATGCGGATGGCCAGGTCGGTGCGCTGTTCCAGCAGGTCGATGTTCTGCTCGTTGCTGGTCAGCTCCAGCTCGATCTGCGGGTAGCGCTGGCGGAAGCCGGCCACCAGCGGTACCAGCACGTGCAGCACGAAGGGCGTGGCGGCATCGATCCGCAGGCGTCCGGCCGGTACCTGCCGGCGCAGCGCCATCTGTTCCTCGGCCTCTTCCACGGCAGCGAGAATGCGTCGAGCTTGGGCGAGAAAGGCGGCGCCCTCCTCGGTCAGTTCCAGGCGGCGCGTGGTACGACGCAGCAGAGTGACCTCGAGCTTCTCCTCCAGGCGGCCGAGAGCGCGGCTGATGCCAGAGGCGGTCTGCCCCAACTGCTCGGCGGCAGCGGTAATGGAGCCGCAGTCCACCACCTGGGTGTAGGCCTGTAGCTCGTCCAGGGTCGTCTTCATTCGTGACTCCGGGGCAATTATCTTTGCCACGATGCTAGGTTTTCCACACGAGTGTGGCGTGGACACTGCGGCTCGGCAATCGCTCTGCACATGAAACGGGAGACGCTCCATGCAGATTCCCTCACTCGGCCTCGGCACCTTCCGCCTCAAGGGCCAGGTAGTCATCGACTCGCTGCTCACCGACCTCCAGCTCAACTGGCGGTGAGCGCATCGCCAACCCGGACTTCGCTCCGTCCTGGGACTGACGGCAAGTCGGACGAAATGCATGGCGGGGTGTCCCAACAAGGGAGTGCCACCATGGCCGCCTGCGGCGGCGAGGAGTGTCCGATGATCGAGGTGATCATAGAGATCAGCTGTGTGCCGGGTCAGCGTCAGCCGCTGCTGGACGCCGTGCGAGCCAACCAGCCGCGGGTACAGGCCGAGGTTGGTTGTCTGGCCTATCGCGTGGCGACCGATCTGACCGCAGGGTTGCCCGAGCAGCACCAGGATGTCGACGGGTTGGTAATCATCGAGCAGTGGCAGAGCCTCAAGCATCTGCAGGCCCATCTCACGGCACCGCACCTGCTGGATTTTCAGCGGGAAACCGCCGAGTGGGTGCGCCAGGTGAGCCTGCGGGTGCTCGAATCGTCCTGATCTCTCGGCGCGCCTGACGCCTGGCTCGACACATCTTGACCGATGATTCCCTGGCGCCAATGGCTTGGCAAATGATGGCCATTTATGATCAAGTTCGCCTCCGCGCGCGCGGAGGCTGGCCCAAGAAGAACAAGAGTCCAGTCACTCAACGAACTCCGACTTCTTGGGATCCAATAATGAATACCTTGCTTGGCAACCTCAGCGTCACCCGCAAACTCGGCCTGGGCTTCGGCCTGGTGCTGACTCTTACTCTGCTGCTGGCGCTCACCAGCTGGAGCAGCATCAACGGCCTGATCGACCGCAGCAACTGGATGGGCGACATCGCCAGCCTCGACTCCGAGCTGACCAAGCTGCGCATCACCCGTCTTCAGTACATGCTCGCCAATGGCGACGAGGCCGTGGCGCAGACGGTGGTCGACTCGCTCGACAAGTACGAGCGCCTGCAGGAAGAGGTCACCAGCCACTTCAAGAGCCCGGAGAACCTCGAGCGTCTGAAGCAGCAGGGCAATGTCATCGACCAGTACCGCGCCTCTCTCAACGCCATGCGCGCCGGCTACCAGGCACGCGCGGCCGCCCGCCAGGAAATGGTCGGCAGCGCCCAGGCGGCTCTGACCGCCTTCGACGCCCTGGCTGCCTCGGTGCAGCAGCGCCCGGATGACGCCGACCGCTTCATCGACTTCCAGGCGGTAGCCAGTGCCCGCGAAGAGCTGCTGATGGCGCGCTATGAAGTACGCGGCTTCATCTTCAACTCGGATGCCAAATCCGAGCAGCTGGCCATCCAGCAACTGGAGAAGGCCAAGACCGCGCTCGGCGGCCTTGACGACAGCTTCGGTGCATCGCTCACCGGCCCGGCAAACCAGGCCCTGGTTCGCTACGAGGCGGCGGTGAAACAGTACAAGAACACCGTCGAGCAGATTACCAAGGCTCGTGCGGAAATGACCGAGCAGGGCCAGATCATTGTCCGACTCGACGAAGAGCTGATGAAGATCCAGTTCGAGCGTCGCGACGAGGAGAGCGCCCGCGCGCTGTCGTTGCAGGCCATCAGCGCCCTGCTGGCGCTGGTCCTTGGCGGCCTGGCCGCGGTGATCATCACCCGCCAGATCACCCGCCCGCTGCGCGAAACCCTGAGCGTGGTCGAGCGCATCGCCGACGGCGACCTCACCGCCGACCTGAACACCGACCGCCGCGACGAGCTGGGCCTGTTGCAACAGGGCGTGCACCGCATGGGCGTGAGCCTGCGCGAGCTGATCGGCGGCATCCGCGACAGCGTCACCCAGATCGCCAGCGCCGCCGAGCAGCTGTCCGCCGTGACCGAGCAGACCAGCGCGGGGGTGAACATCCAGAAAGTCGAGACCGACCAGGTTGCCACCGCCATGCACGAGATGGCGGCAACCGTGCAGGAAGTTGCGCGCAACGCCGAGAGCGCTTCCCAGGCAGCCAACGAGGCCGACGGCGAAGCCCGTGAGGGTGACCGCGTGGTAGCCGAGGTGGTGGCGCAGATCGAGCGCCTGGCCGACGAGGTTGGCCGCTCCACAGACGCCCTTCAGGTGTTGCAGCAGGAAAGCGACAAGATCAGCGGCGTGATGGACGTGATCCGCGCGGTCGCCGATCAGACCAACCTGCTGGCGCTCAACGCCGCCATCGAGGCTGCCCGTGCCGGTGAGGCCGGGCGTGGCTTTGCGGTCGTCGCCGACGAGGTACGCAGCCTGGCCCAGCGTACCCAGAAGTCCACCGAGGAAATCGCCGAGCTGGTTACCGGCCTGCAGAACGGCACCCAGCAGGTGGCCGAGGTGATGAACAACAGCCGTACCCTGACCGACAGCAGCGTGGCGCTGACACGCAAGGCCGGCGAGTCACTGGAGGGCATCACCCGCCGGGTCTCCAGCATCCAGTCGATGAACCTGCAGATCGCTGCTGCCGCCGAGGAGCAGAGTGCGGTGGCAGAGGAGATCAGCCGCAGCGTGATCAACGTCCGCGACGTCTCCGAGCAGAGCGCCGCGGCCAGCGACGAAACTGCCGCCTCCAGCGTCGAGCTGGCCCGTCTCGGTGGCGAGCTGCAGAACATGGTCAGCCGCTTCCGTATCTGACCGCCGCCCACCCTGCGGCGCGTGCTCCCACGCGTCGTGGGGGGTATCCTGCCGGCATTGTTCGGCAGGAGTTCCCCATGCAGATTCGCAGCGATTTCGATAGCGGCAATATCCAGGTGCTGGATGCCAGCGATCCGAGCCGCGTGCGCCTGGCCATCCGCAAGGATTTCGCCAGCGATCATTTCCAGTGGTTCCACTTTCTTGCCGACGGCCTGACACCGGGGCAGACGCACTGCTTCAGCCTGGAGAATGCTCGCCAGTCCAGCTACCCGCTCGCCTGGAGCGGCTACCAGGCCGTGGCCAGCTATGACGGCGAGGACTGGTTCCGCGTACCGACCACCTTCGACGACGGTGGCCTGCACGTCGAGCTGTTGGCCGAGCAGGCTCAAGCCCGCTTCGCCTACTTCGAGCCCTACAGCCGTGCCCGCCACGCCCAGCTGCTGGTCAAGGCGCTGGCGCTGCCCAGCGTCGAGCTGCTGGCCTGCGGCAGCAGCCTGCAGGGTCGCGAGCTGCCGCTGCTGCATGTGCGCGGCACGGCCAGTGCGCCGCGCAAGATCTGGCTGATCGCCCAGCAGCACCCGGGCGAACACATGGCCGAGTGGTACATGGAGGGCCTCATCGAGCGCCTGGCAAAGGACGACGAGGAGCTGCGCTGTCTGCTGGCCCAGGCGGATCTGTACCTGATACCACACATGAATCCGGACGGTGCCTTCCTCGGCAACCTGCGCACCAACGCCGCCGGCCGGGACCTCAACCGTGCCTGGCAGGCGCCCTCGGCGAGCGAGAGCCCGGAGGTGCTGTTCGTCCAGCAGCAAATGGCCACTCATGGCGTCGATTGCTTCCTGGATATCCACGGCGACGAGGAAATTCCCTACGTGTTCACCGCGGGCTGCGAGGGCAATCCTGGCTTTACCCCGCGCCTGGACGCGCTGGAGCAGGAGTTCCGCCAGCGCCTGATGGCTGTTGGCGAATTCCAGGTGGAGCATGGCTATCCGCGCGACGAGCCCGGCCAGGCCAATCTGGCACTGGCCTGCAACTGGGTCGGGCAGACCTACGACTGCCTGGCCTACACGGTGGAGATGCCATTCAAGGACCACGATCTCTCACCAGACCCGCGTACCGGCTGGAACGGGGCGCGCTCCAAGCGCCTGGCGCGGGATGTGCTGAGCGTGCTTGCGGTGATGGCCGGCAAGCTGCGCTGAATGGTGCCGGAATGAAAAAGCCGCCCCTCGGGGCGGCTTTTTTGTGCAGCAGACGAACTCAGCGACGAGCGCCGCGCACACCCTCGGCCAGCTGGGCGCACAGGTTCAGCACGCCCTCGACGGCCTGCTGCGAGGTGGACGCCTTGGCGATCTGGTCAACCAGCGCCGAACCCACCACCACGCCTTCGGCGCGGCGCGCCACGTCGGCGGCGTGCTCCGGGGTGCGGATGCCGAAGCCGATGCACACCGGCAGGTCGGTGTGGCGGCGCAGGCGGGCGTGGGCTTCTTCCACCTGGTTCAGGGTCGCGGAACCAGCGCCGGTCACGCCGGCCACGGAGACGTAGTAGACGAAGCCGGAGCTGCCGTTGAGTACGGTCGGCAGGCGCTTGTCGTCGGTGGTCGGGGTGGTCAGGCGGATAAAGTCGATGCCCGCGGCCTGGGCCGGGAAGCACAGGTCGGCGTTATGTTCCGGCGGCAGGTCGACCACGATCAGGCCGTCCACGCCGGCTTCCTTGGCGTCGGCGATGAACTTGTCCACGCCGTAGTAGTGGATGGGGTTGAAGTAGCCCATCAGCACCAGCGGGGTGTTCTGCTCGCCCTGGCGGAATTCGCGAACCATCTGCAGGGTCTTGGCCAGGGTCTGCTTGGCACCCAGGGCGCGGATGTTGGCCAGCTGGATCGACGGGCCGTCGGCCATCGGATCGGTGAAGGGCATGCCCAGCTCGATCACGTCGGCACCGGCTGCCGGCAGGCCCTTGAGGATGGCCAGCGAGGTGTCGTAGTCCGGGTCGCCGCCGGTGACGAAGGTGACCAGGGCGGCGCGGTTCTGCTGTTTCAGCTCGGCAAATCGGCTCTGCAGACGGCTCATCAGTTGTTCTCCGATTTGGACAGGTCGAGGTGGTGCATCACGGTCTGCATGTCCTTGTCGCCGCGGCCGGACAGGTTGACCACCATGATGTGGTCCTTGGGCAGATTCGGCGCGCGCTTGAAGACTTCGGCCAGGGCGTGCGAGCTTTCCAGGGCCGGGATGATGCCTTCCAGACGGCAGCACTGGTGGAAGGCGGCCAGGGCTTCGTCATCGGTGATCGAGGTGTACTCGACGCGGCCGATATCGTGCAGCCAGGCGTGCTCGGGGCCGATGCCGGGGTAGTCGAGGCCGGCGGAGATCGAGTGGGCGTCGATGATCTGGCCGTCGTCGTCTTGCAGCAGGAAGGTGCGGTTGCCATGCAGCACGCCCGGTACGCCGCCGTTGAGGCTGGCGGCGTGCTTGCCGGTCTCGATGCCGTGGCCGGCGGCTTCTACGCCGACTATCTGCACATCTTTATCGTCAAGGAACGGGTGGAACAGGCCCATGGCGTTGGAGCCGCCGCCGATGCAGGCGACCAGGGAATCGGGCAGTCGGCCTTCCTTCTCGGCCAGCTGCTCACGGGTTTCCTTGCCGATCACGGCCTGGAAGTCGCGGACCATGGCTGGGTACGGGTGCGGGCCGGCAACGGTGCCGATCAGGTAGAAGGTGTTGTGCACGTTGGTCACCCAGTCGCGCAGCGCCTCGTTCATCGCATCCTTCAGGGTGCCGGTGCCGGCGGTGACCGGGATCACGGTGGCGCCGAGCAGCTTCATGCGGAACACGTTGGCCTGCTGGCGATCGATGTCCGTGGTGCCCATGAAGATCACGCATTCCATGCCGAAGCGCGCGGCCACGGTGGCGGTGGCCACGCCGTGCATGCCGGCGCCGGTCTCGGCGATGATGCGTTTCTTGCCCATGCGCTTGGCCAGGAGGATCTGGCCGATGCAGTTGTTGATCTTGTGCGCGCCGGTGTGATTCAGCTCTTCGCGCTTCAGATAAATCTTGGCGCCGCCGCAGTGCTCGGTCAGGCGCTCGGCGAAGTACAACGGGCTCGGGCGGCCGACGTAGTCGCGCTGGAAGTAGGCCAGTTCCTTGGCGAATTCCGGATCGGCCTTGGCCTTCTCGTATTCGGCGGCGAGGTCATGGATCAGCGGCATCAGGGTCTCGGCGACGTACTGGCCGCCGAAGTGGCCGAACAGGCCGGTGCTATCCGGGCCGTTGCGTAAAGAGGTCATGGCGTGCTCCTGCTCTGCTGCCCTCGCTAACAGGATCGGTGCGAGGGAGAGTGGGTGATGGCGCCATTCTATCCATCCGAGCAGACAGGAAAAGCGATTAGATTGCGTTAATATGTGAGAAATACTCACATGTTACTCAACGCGTAGAAGTGATCCCCTGCGCATTCCTCGCTCCGCCGGCAGAAGACGTAGAACTCGGCACACGCAGCCCTGTCCCAGCAGCAGACGGCCAAGGGGGCCGCTATCGACTGGAGACATGGCGATGCACAAGGTATTGGGAACGGGGGTGCTGTTACTGGCGCTGGCTGGCGGCGCTCAGGCTCAGGAGGCAATGGAGCTTGGAGGCATCGGCGTCTCGCGCGACGTACCGTGCAAAGGGCGGGACGTGATCATCACCGGCAACGCCAATGAATTCCGCCTGGAGGGCGGCTGCGGCCAGGTCGAGGTGCAGGGCTCACAGCATGTGCTGGGGCTGGACAGCGCCACTAGTCTGGAGGTGACCGGAGCCGATAACCGTGTCGACGCCGAGCGTATCGGTGGACTCGCGGTCAATGGCAGCGGCCATCGCATCAACGCCGAGATCCGGGGCGAAGGACAGGCCGCAACGGTAGCCGTCTATGGCGCGGAGAACATCCTGCAGCTGGTTCTGGAAGGTCCGGCAAGCGTGGAGGTCAACGGCATCGGCCAGCAGCTCTCCTGGGAGGGTGACGAGCCGGACATCGCCACCAGTGGCACGGACCATCGCATCGAGCGCAAATGAACCGGCGCACGCAGTGGCAGGGTCGGTACAAACGGATTAGATTGCCCTGACCCGTCAGGAAAAATCACTGATCCATGAGCCGAGAACTGCCCCCGCTGAATGCCTTGCGCGCCTTCGAGGCCGCCGCCCGACTGCAGAGTGTCAGCCAGGCGGCAGAAGAACTTCATGTGACCCACGGAGCGGTGAGCCGGCAGATCAGACTGCTGGAAGAGCAGCTAGGCGTGCCCCTGTTCGACAAGGATGGGCGCGGCGTAAAGCTCACCGATGCCGGCCGGCGCCTGCGCGAAGTCAGCAGCGATGCCTTCGAGCGCTTGCGCGAGGTCTGCTCCGAGCTGCGCCAGCAGGACAATGAGCGCCCCTTCGTCCTCGGTTGCCCCGGCAGCCTATTGGCGCGCTGGTTCATTCCGCGACTGGACCGTCTGCAGAGGGATCTGCCGGAACTGCGCCTGCAGCTGTCCACCAGCCAGGGCGAACTGGACCCACGCAGCCCCGAGGTCGACGCCACCCTGTTGTTCGCCGAGCCGCCGTGGCCAGCGGACATGCAGGTGTTCGAGCTGGGTGTAGAGCGCATCGGACCGGTGCTCAGCCCACGCTATGCCCGTAGTGGAGAGCTGGCCGACAAGCCGGCCGCCGTGCTGCTTGGCGAGCCGCTGTTGCACACCGCCTCCCGCCCCCAGGCCTGGCCGCAGTGGGCACTGGCCGCAGGCCTCGACGGCGCCCGCCTGCAACAGGGCCAGGGCTTCGAACACCTCTACTACCTGCTGGAGGCAGCCAGCGCCGGGCTCGGAGTGGCAATCGCACCACAGCAACTGGTCGCCGATGACCTCGCAGCCGGCAGGCTGGTCGCACCCTGGGGCTTCGTCGAGACCTCGGCGCGCCTGGCGCTGTGGGTACGACAACGGCGTGCCGACAGGCGCGCCGAGCAATTGGCACAGTGGTTGCGCGAACAACTGCAGGCGGTGTTGGCGTAGAAGAGCATCGGCCCGATGCCGATCACCGAGCGCCATGCGCACCGGCCATCAGGGTCGGTGCGCATGGGAACAGGGCTAGAACGCGTGCGCCAGTGTGGCCGTGACGCTGCGCGGCGTGCCGTACCAGCCGCGTGAACCGATCGCGGTGTAATAGTGCTCGTCGAGCACGTTGTTGAGGTTCAACGACACACTGGTTTCCGGTGTGAAGGCGTATTGCGCCATCAGGTCCACCACGCTGTAGTCATCCTGATGGAAGGTCTCTTTGTTGGGGCCGGAGTTCTCGTAGTACTCCGCACCCTGCCAACGCACGCCACCACCGACTTTCAGCTGCGGAACGGATGGCAGGCGATAGGTGGTGAACAGCTTGAGGGTGTCGCGCGGGGTTTCGGTGTTCAGACGCTCATCGTCCGAGTCCTTGATCACGGCGTAGGCGTAGCTGGCGGAAACCTGCCAGTCCGGCAGGATTTCACCCGCCATTTCGACCTCGAAGCCACGTGTTTTCGTGCCGGATTCGGCGCGATATGCCTGGTCTCCGTTCGGAGCGATGTTGCTGCCGTCCGCGACGGCAAGATTGTCCTGGCGCACCTCGAAGACGCTGAGGCCGGCGGTCAGGCGCTTGTCCCAGAACTCGCTCTTGATGCCCAGCTCGTAGCTCTCGCCTTCCTTCGGCTCGATGTACGTTCCGTTGACGTCCTGCCTGTCCTGCGGTTTGAAGATGGTGGTGTAGCTGGCATAGGTCGACCAGTTTTCGTTGAGGTCGTAGATCAGGCCGACATACGGGGTGACGATGCCGTTCTCCTTCTCCCTGGTAGCGCTGACGGCGTCTGTGCCCAGAGTGCGCGATGACTTGTCGCGCTTCCAGTCGATCACTCGTGCCCCGGTGATCAGCGAAAGGCTGTCGGCCAGGCTCCAGCGTGCGGCGGCGACCAGGCCCAGCTGGGTCTCGTCCAGCACGCTCTCGGTGGTCTTGTTATGGATCGCATCCGGCACCGCCAACGAGCCATCCCAGTTATGGATGTCATCGATGGTCTGGTACGTCCACAGGTCGTAACCGTTGTCGCGGTAGTAAGCCTTGGTGTGGTTGGCGCCCAGGTGCAGTTCGTGCTCACGGGAGAACAGCTCGAAGGGACCGGTGGCGGACAAGTCGAATGAGGTTTGGCGCGGATCGCCTGCCCAGCGGCCGGTCCAGGTTTCGATACCACTGCCATCGGGGTTGACCCTGCCGCTGGCCGCTGTCGCGAAGGCGTCGTCATAGCTGCGACGATTGTGTTCGGCGTTGAATTTAACCTGCCAGCCGTTACCCAGTGCATGTTCCAGGGTGGTGAACAGCGTCTTGGTCTTACGCTTGTGGTAGCTCCATTCGGAGCCGGAGTTGAACGAGCGCGACGGCTTGAAATGGGCGCCGTTGGCGTAGTACATCGGGAAGCCGTGGTTGCCCGCGCCGTCGTTGTCCATGTCCTGGTACTCGGCGCCCACGGTCAGCATGGTGGCATCGCTGATGTCCCACTCCAGTACGCCGTAGGCGACCTGCCTCTCCAGTTCCTGGCGGTCGACGTGGCTCTTGCTGTCGGTCTTCGAGGCAACGAAACGACCGCGTACATGGCCGCCTTCCGAGAGCTTGCCGGACACGTCCAGCTCGGTGCGGTAGTTGTCCCACGAGCCCGCCTGTACGGTCAGCTTGCGCTGCGTCTCCAGGGTCGGCTTCTTGCGAATCAGGTTGACGGTGGCGCTGGGGTCCCCGGTACCCGACATCAGCCCGGTAGCGCCACGCACCACTTCGACGCGGTCATAGGTCACCATGTCGGCGAGATCGTCGCTGAAGCCGTAGCTGTCGGTGCGATTGACGCCGTCGACCTGGATGTTGTCGATCTCCATGCCGCGCACGTAGATCTGGTTGGCGTCGCTGCCGGCCGGCCCCATGCTGTTGACGACAACCCCCGGCGTCTGCTCGAGCACCTGAGCGACGTCGGTGAGGTTCTGGTCTTCGATCTGCTGGCGCGTCACCACGCTGACCGACTGCGGCGTTTCGCGCATCGACAGGTTGAGCCCGGTCGCGGTACTGACCGAACCGGTCGTGTAACTGCCGGTGCCCTCGGTGGTGGCCCCGAGCTGGACGTCCGACACGTTGGTTGCACCCAGCTCCAGGGCGGAGCCCTCGGTGGGGCGAAGCAGCACGTAGCGTTTCTCGCTCGCCTGCTGAACCTGCAGGCCACTGCCTTGCAGCAGCAGGGCGAAACCCTGTTCCACCTCGTATTCGCCCTGCAGGCCATTGCTGCTCAGACCGGCGGTTTCCTGGGTGCTGAAGCTGATGGTCACACCACTGGCGGCCGCAAACTGGCTGAGCGCCGAGGCCAGGCTGCCGGCGGGAATGCTGTAGGCAATGGGCTCGGCCCAGGCGGAGGCCGCCAGCAGCGGGCCGGAAAGACTCAGCGCCAGTGCGGCGTGGCGAATGCTGCGGGCGAGGGGAGAGGGACATGCGGACATCAAGGGGCTCCTGTTCGGATGGCGTATGCGGGCGTCTGCTGCGCGCGTGAACATGGAGCCGAAGCGGGAATGAAAATCTGTTACCCCTCGTGTAAAAAAATTCGCGCCATTCCACAAACTGCTTTCGCCGGAGCCTGTGGCGGCACGTCCCAGTCGTGTTCGCCTCCACACGCAAGCGGCAAAGATCGATGCTCCGAACGTCACGCGCCTCGCGGCTCGATCCGCACCCAATATCGGCTCATGCGACGTACACGAATTGGCAGGGCATCCTGCAGGCTGGCCAGCGCGGCTTCGCCATCGTTGAGGTTGAAGGCACCGGACAGGCGCATGGCCGCCACCTCGGGTGCGCAACCCAGGTAGCCGTGGCGATAGCGCGACAGCTCGCCAAGCAGATCGTCCAGACGCCAATCGACAGCCACCAGCATGCCCCGCGTCCACGCAGAACCACTGGTCTCCAGCGCACGCAATTCGCCGACCGAGCCAGCGCTGAAATCACGGGACTGGCCGGCCTCGACTCGCACCACGGCCCCCTCGGCCAGGAGCGGGTGGATTTCCACGGCATGCTCTTCGACCGTGACCCGTGTCGCCCCGTCGACCTCACGCACGCCAAAACGGGTGCCTAGGGCAAGCACGCGTCCGGCGGACGTCTGTACGCTCAGCGGCCGCGAGTCCTTGGCGGTTTCCACGAGGATTTCCCCGTGATGCAGAAGGATCAGGCGCTGCCCGGCATCGAACCGGATATCCACGCGGGTATCGGTATTGAGATCGAGGCGGCTGCCGTCGGCCAGGGTCAGCTGCAGGCGCTGGCCGACCCGGGTGACGTAATCCGCGCTCCAGGGCGAGACCCGGTAGCCCTGCCAACCCACCACACCGACGCCCAGCAGCAGAGCCAGGGTCTTCAACGCATCGCGGCGATTGTGGCGGGCGCGCTCCAGCGTGCGGCCGGAACCGGCAGGAGCCTGGCCGAGCTGGCGCTGCAGTACCTCAATGCGTGCCCAGGCTTCGGCGTGGCGGTGGTCGGCCGCCAGCCAGGCTCGCCAGTTGGCGCGGGTATTGTCGTTCGCCGAACTGTCGTGCAGGCGTACATACCAGTCCACCGCCTCGCCGAGGACGGCCTTCACGCAGCACCCAGCTGCAGGCAGTGCAACAGGCCGATGGCCAGGTGCTTGCGAACGGTACTGACTGATACGCCAACCCGCTCGGCGGCCTTCTCGTAGGTCAGGCCATTGAGTTGCACGGCGAGGAAGATGGCACGGGTGCGAGGGCCGAGACCGTCGAGCATGCGGTCGATGGCGATCAGACTGTCGAGTATCTCGGCGCGCTCTTCGGCGGACGGCGCGTACTGCTCGGGGCGCAGGGCCAGCGCTTCGAGGTAGGCCTGCTCCAGCGAGCGGCGGCGGTAGAGGTCGATGACCAACCCGCGGGCAATGGTCGCCAGATAGTGGCGTGGCTCGTGGAGAGTGCCGGCGGTACGGGCCAGCAACACGCGTATGAAAGTGTCCTGGGCCAGGTCGGCAGCATCGGCGGAGTTGCTCAGACGCTGACGCAGCCAGCCGCGCAGCCAACCGTGGTGCGCGCGATAGAGCGCATCCAGATGTGCGCCGTCGAGAGCCTCGGTGGACATGCCCGTCTCTACCCCTGAATCGAGTGCAAATAAGAATTTGTCTCAATCATACAGGCGCGGTAAGCGGTTTGGAAATGACTGCGGCGTTAGTACGCAGGAGGACATGAAGCACTAAATAGCCATGGCGACGGGAGATCCCCCCGTCGCCTGGACCGCTTAGAACTTGTAGCTCAAGCTTGCCAGCAGGTTCCTAGGGGTGCCCCACATGCCCTGGCCGTACCAGTTCACTGCAGTCTGGTACTTCTTGTCGAACAGGTTGTTGACGTTCAGTTGGGCGGAGACCTGAGGAGTGATGTCGTAGCGAGCCATCAGATTGGCGAGCAGGTAGTCGGACTGCTCCTGACGCTGGCCCTGGGGGCCGACGTTGTCGTAGTAGATGTGGCTCTGCCAGTTGGCGCCGCCGCCAACGGTCAGTTGGTTCCACTCACCCGGTAAGCGATAGGTGGTGAACAGGCGTGCCATGGTGCGTGGCAACTGGGTGTTGACGTTGTTGTCGTCAGCATCCTTGGCGCTGTAGTGAGTGGCAAAGAAGAAGGCGTTCCAGTTCTCAGTAAGGGCGCCGGAGAGTTCGAACTCAACACCCTTGGATGTGGCGCCGTCGGTGGCGTAATACGCTGGGCTGGAGGGATCACCGGGGATGCTATAGCCAGTGTCCTGCTGGCCCAGATTGTCCTGGATGATCTTGAAGGCGGCCAAGGACGCATTCAGCCCACCATCGAAGAACTCGCCCTTGATGCCGACCTCATAGGCATCGCCCTCGATAGGGTCAAGCCAGCTACCATTCCGGTCGCGCAGATCCTGGAAATTGAAGATGCTGGTATAGCTCGCGTACACCGAGTAGTTCTGGCTGAGGTCGTAGACCAGACCCGCATAGGGGATGAATTTCTGATCGCTGTAGTCGTATTCGCCTGATGAGGCCCAGCCCGCCCCTTCGCGGTCATAGTGGGTGAAGCGGCCACCCAGGATCAGTTTCAGCGGATCCGCCAGGGAAAGGCGCAATGCGCCATAGCCGGCGCGTTGCTTGGTGTGATTGCGCTCGGAAAGCTCCCGGTTCGCATAGTCCCACTCTGGTTCTGCCACATGGCCGAAGTCATGGACGCTGACGGGTGATTGCCAAGGGGTGCTGTTGCCGATCCAGTCGAAGGAAGACTCGTGGTCGAAGTAACTGGCGCCAAAGACGGCTTCGTGTGCGCGCCCCAGAAGTGCGAAGGGGCCGGACAGCCGCAGATCGCCACTTCGTTGTTCGCGCTCGCCAGGGAAACGGGATTGAGAGGGCTCGGCGGCGATCATGCCGGTATCGCGGTCAGGGAAGCCCCAATTGAAGATACGTGCGTTGTCCACCTCGTTGCGATTGTGCATCACGCGAAATTGCGCCAGCCATTCGTTATCGAAACGGTGGTCGAGATTGATGAAAAGATTCTCGACCTCGACTTCCTCGGTATTCCAATCAGGGGCAATGCTGAACGAGCGGCCATAGTCGGTTTTCGAGCCATCGCTGTACCAAAGTGGCACGCCACCATAGGTCAGCCCATCAGCGTCGAACTTATGGTAACTGGCACCCAGGCTCAGGGTCGTTGCATCGCTCAGGTCTATGTCCACCACGCCATAGAGCGTTTGGTTCTCGCGAGAATAACGGTCGAAGAAGGCTTTCTTGTCCTGATAGGCCCCGACCAGACGACCGCGTATGGCGCCGTCCTCGGTCAACGGTCCAGCTATATCCAGGGTGCTGCGGTAGTTGTCCCAGGAGCCGGCATGCGCCTGCGCTTCGCCACGAAACGCCTTGCTGTCGGCACGCTTGCGCACCAGGTTGACTGACGCAGAGGGCTCTCCCGCACCCGTGAGAAGGCCGGTGGAGCCGCGTACCACTTCGATGCGATCGTAGAGCACCGTATCCAGCTCCGACTCACCGGCGGCGTAGTTGCTTTTGTAGTAGTTGGAGATACCGTCGTATTGGATGTCGCTGATGGAGAATCCGCGCGCGGTAAAGGTTGTGCGCTCGCTATCCAGTTGCGGCGTGGCAATGCCTGGGGCGTTGGCCAGCACGTCACCGATGGTCACCATGTTCTGGTCGTCCATTCGTTGCCGCGTGATGACGCTGACCGACTGGGGCGTTTCGCGTATCGACAGCGGCAGGCCGGTGGCAGCCGCGGTCGCTCCAGTTGTGTAGCTGCCAGTACCCTCGGTCGTTGCGCTAAGGCTGTTGGCGTTGATGCTGGTGGCGCCGAGTTCCATGGCAGCGCTATCGACCGCCTTCTCCAGCACATAGCTACCATCGGCATTCAGCACGCGCAGGCCGCTGCCCTGCAGCAGCAGGGCGAAGCCGGCATCGGTCGAATAGTTTCCACGCAGGCCTGCGGACTGTCGATTGCCGAGCTGCGCCGCATCGAATGACAGCGCAACGCCGGCAGCGGCGGCGAAGCGGCTGAGCACTTCGGCGAGCGGGCCTGGAGCGATGTCGTACTGGCGGACCTGTTCGACCGCGACCTTGGTCGGTGCGGGTTCGGCGGCCTGCAGCAGCGGAGCGCCGGCGGCGCCCATCCCGAACAGCGCGATTTGCAGGTGGCGCGCCAGGCGGTGGCGAATGAATGGATGCGACATGGTGGTTCCCCCGATGTGGGTGGCCAAGCGGGCCACTGATGCAGCGAAAGCCGAACCAGGGGTGGGAAAAGTGCAAAGCATCGGAAAATTTTCTTCCGCATGGGCCGCTGAGCGGGCGGACAAGGTAGCGGCGGCGGATGATTCAGGCGCGCGGCACCAGGCTCACCCAGTAGCGCGTGCGGCGCACCACTCGGACCGGGAAGCCTCTTTCCAGAGCGTTCAGCGCACGGTCGGTGTCGTCCAGCGGGAACGCGCCGGAGACCTTCACTCCGGCGATGCTCGGGTCGCAGCGCAGCCAGCCGCCGCGGTAGCGCGCCAGCTCCTCTACTAGTTCGCCCAGCGGGCGATCGATGGCGATCAGGCTGCCGTGCTGCCAGGCAGCCACGCCGGCATCGCTGGCCTGGGGAGGCTGCACACCCGCGCGGGTAAAGCGGGCCTGCTGGCCGGCCTCCAGGCGCAACGCTGCGAGCATGCCGGGAGTCGTGACCTCGACGGCCTTCTCCAGCACCGCCACCGTGCTGCCATCCGCATCGAGACGCACGGTAAAGCGCGTGCCCAAAGCACGCACGCTGCCATGCTCGGTGATCACGCTGAAAGGGCGGCCGAGTGGGTCCGGCGCCGTCTCGACCAGTACCTCGCCGCCACGCAGGACCAGCAGGCGCTGGTGTCCATCGAAGACAGCATCCACGGCGCTGTCGGTGTTGAGCAGCAGCCGGCTGCCATCCGCCAGGGTGAAATTGCGCCGCTCTCCAACCGGCGTACGGAAATCGGCCGACAGGCGTCTACCCGCCTCGCTGCGCCACCCCAGACCCGCGATGCCACTGGCAGAGGCCAGCAATGCGATGCCCAGCAATACACGCCGACGCGACTGGCCGGCGGCGGCCAGCGTACTGGCCGCCAGTTGCCCCGGCACCAACCCCATCTGTCGGCGAACCGACTCGATACGCTGCCAGGCCGCGTGATGCGTGGGGTCGGCCTCCAGCCAGCGCTGCCAGGCCAAGCGCTCGCCTTCACCAGCGCTTTCTGCTGTCAGCCGTGCGTACCACTGTGCCGCGCAGCGGATCGCCTCGCGCTCGGCCGTACTGATCTGCTGTTCCTGGCTCATGGCATTTCGGCCAGCATCAGGCAGCAGTGCTCCATCGCCTTGGCCATATGGTTGTTCACCGTGCGCAGGGAAATGCCGAGCCGCTGGGCGATCTGCGCGTAGCTCAGCCCTTCGAGCTGAGACAGGATGAATGTCTGCTTCACCCTCGCGCCCAGGCCGTCGAGCATGCGCTCGATCTGCAGCAACGCCTCGAGCATCAGCGCCTGTTCTTCCAGCGAGGGCTGGACCGCCTCGGGCAGGCTGGCCAGCACGTCGAGGTAGGCCTTCTCCAGCGAACGGCGCCGGTAGAGGTCGATGACCAACCCGCGGGCAATGGTCGTCAGGTAGTGGCGCGGCTCGCGGAGGTTGGCCGCGCTGCGGGCCAGCAGCACGCGAACGAAGGTGTCCTGCGCCAGGTCGGCGGCATCGGCGGAGTTGCTCAGGCGCTGGCGCAGCCAGTCACGCAACCAGCCATGGTGCGCGCGATACAACGCATCGAGAGCGTCGGAGGACATGCTCGCATCTACCTCTGAATCGAGTGCAAATAAGAATTTGTCGCAATTCTACGAGATAGACGAGGGATTGGGGAATGTCTTGTGCCGCATGGCTGCGGTGGCCAGACGCAACCATCGGAAAACGCCTGGCCACTGCCGAGAAGCAGGCCTGTAAGCCTGCATGATCGAGAGCGGTTAGAAGTCGCCGCGCAGCGTCAGCATGTAGCTGCGTGGAGCGCCATAGGTAGTGCCTCGGGTCCAGTAGCCGGTGGAGTCGAAGTACTTGCGATCCAGCAGGTTCTCGATATCCACAGCCACGGTCCAGTTCTGGTCGACCTTGTAGGCGGCGCGGGCGTCGAAGAGCGCGCGGCCGCTGTTGCTCACGCCGTTGTAGGCATCATCGTAATGGGACTGTGCCGACACGCCGCCACCGATGCTGACACGGTTCCATTCACCCGGCAGGGTGTAGTTGGTGTTGAGGCGCAGCATGTGCTTAGGTGTTTGCGCGGAAATAGGCTCGCCACTCTCCGCACGTGTGGTGTTGAAGGTGTAACCGGCCGCGACCTGCAGGCCCGGCAGCACTTCGCCGCTGGCCTCCGCCTCGAAGCCCTTGCTGCGGTTGATGCCATTGCTGTTGACGAAGCACAGGGCCGCCACGTCCTGCGGGCATTTTCCGTCATTGGCGTAGTCACGGGCGGCCACGTCTTCCTGCTCGATGTAGAACACTGCGAAAGATACGTTCAGGCGCTTGTCGAACAGCTCGCCCTTGATACCGGTTTCGTAGTTCGAGCCGATGGCCGGATCCAGCGTGCCGCCGCCGACGCTGCGGTAGTTGGCCTGGGGCATGAAGATGTCGGCATAGCTGGCGTACAGGGACCAGGCATCGTCGAGATCGTAGATGGCGCCGACGAAGGGCGTGAACTCGTGCTTCTGCTCATTGATGGTGACTTGCGAACCACTCCAGGCCTCGGTCTTGTACCAGCTCAGGCGCCCACCGAGGACCAGGCTCAGGTCTTCGCTCATGTGCAGGCGGGTGTTGAGGTAGGTACCGTACCGGGTGTCGCGGGTGTCTTCCTTGTAGTCCCAGCTCGGCCGAACGGGCTCGGGGAACAGATGATGGTTCGGGTCGAACACATTGAGTGGCAGAGGGCTGTCCAGCCTGACCGTGGCATCCTTGTCGTTCATGTCACGCCTGGACCAGCTGGCCCCCAGCGTTACCTGGTGGGTCAGGCCGAACGCCTCGAAATCGCCATCCAGATGGCCGTCGACAGCGTTGGAGGTGACATCGAACTTGTGAAAACTGGTTCCGGTGATCACCGGACCGGTCGGGCTGCCGTACTCCAGCGTGTCCTCCGCAGTCCACTCGATGGCACTGCGGTTGAAGCTGCTTTCGGAATGGGACAGCGCCACCTTGCCGCTCCAGTTGTCATTGAAGCGGTGGTTCAGATCGGCGAACACCTCGTCGGTGCGGGTCTGCAACTTGGCCCAGTCCTGGCCCAGGAAGGTCGAGCGCTGGAGATGCGGGTTGCTGCCATCGGGGTTGTTGGGCAGGCCCAGCACACTGTAGCCATCAACGCGCGAGGTCTGCCTGCGCAGACCCACGGCGACCGTAGTGTCGTCACTCAGGTCGCCCTCGACGATACCGTACAGCAGGGGTCGCTTGGACTCGGTGACATCAATGAAGGAGCCGCGGTCCTCGTAGGAGGCGACCATGCGACCGCGCAGCGTGCCTTCGGCATTGAGCCGGCCACTGGCATCCAGGTCCAGACGATAGTTGTCCCAGGAACCTGCACGGGTGGTGATGGACAGGCGAGGGTCGAATGTCGGCCGCTTGCGCACCAGATTCACCGCCCCGCCTGGGCCGCCCGCACCCACCAGCAGCCCGCTGGCACCGCGTAGTACCTCGACGCGGTCGAACACCGCCATGTCCGGAATCATCCAGCCGGTGTAGGCGTAGGCCTGCCCGGCCACACCATCGACCATGTAGCTGTCGTCGGTCAGGTCGAAGCCGCGGGAACTGAAGTGGTGGTTGCCATAGCCGCGGTTGGCGCGCGTGATGCCAGGTGTCTGGGCCATCACCTGGTCCAGGGAGACAAGGTTTTTGTCGTCCATCAGCTTGCGGGTGACTACGGTGACCGACTGCGGAGTTTCCCGCAGCGACTGCGCACGCTTGCCGATAGTGACGGCACCCGTTGTATAGGAGCCGGTTCCCTCGGTAGTGGTGCCCAACTGGCTAGCGTTGATGGCCGTGGCGCCGAGCTCCACCGCGCTGCCATCCCCCACGGGTTGCAGCGCGTAGTTGCCACCGGCGTTTATCGCCCGCAGTCCGGTGCCGGCCAGCAGGCGAGCCAGGCCTTCATCCACGGAATAGTTGCCGCTTAGCCCTGGACTGCGCTTGCCAGCGGTGAGCTGTGCATCGGTCGAGAAGAGAATGCCGGCCTCGCTGGCGAAGCGGTTCAGCACCTGGTCGAGATTGCCGGCAGGGATGGCGTAGCTGCGAGTCTGTTGGCTGGCACTGCTCTCAGCCTGTGCCATGGGCACGGCGAGCAGCAATGGGCCACCGGCCAGCAGGCCGGCGAACAGGGCATGGCGAACCGCGAGGCTCATTCGGGAGCGGGTCGGAGCGGGCAGATGCGGCATTCTGGGTGATCCTCTTGAGAATGCTTCTTTGTTGAGTTCAAGAGGTATCCCGAACGAGGCTGTAAAACCGACAAGAGACGGTCGAATTATTTTTTCCGAATCCTGATCAGGGCAGCCGAGGCCGCAATGTGGGCGCTTCTTGAGCGGCGATTGGTGACTGAAGCCACTCCCACAGACGTAGGAGGAAAACTCGCGCCGCGATCTTCCACCGGTCGATCATGGGGCAGTGGTGGAAAGGCTGCGCCGTATTCCCTACACCGGACCGACGGTGACCCAGTAGCGCGTCAGACGGCTGACCTTGATTGGCAGCGACTGTTGCAGCGCCAGCAGCACCCGGTCGGTATCGGCCAGAGGGAATACACCGGTCAAGGGCACCCCCGCGACGGCGGGATCGCAGCGGAGCATGCCCGGGCGATGGCGCGACAGCTCGGCGATGAACAGGCCCAGCGGCATGCGCTCGGCAATCAGGCGGCCCTCGTTCCAGGCGATGGTATTGATGTCGGCCGGGGCGACCTCACCCAAGGCGCCAGCGGAGAACCAGCGGCTCTGCCCGCTCGCCAGCCGTACCATCGCCGCATGATGCGGGCGCAGCTCCAGCTCGCCCTCGAACAGCTCCACATGGCTGCCACCATTACGCTGATACACGGAGAAGCGCGTGCCCAGCGCCTGGATCTCTCCCGCAGGGGTTTCCACGATCAGGGGGCGCTGCGCCGGGTCATGGCCGCTGTCGAGCAGCAGCTCTCCCTCGAACAGGCGAATGCGCCGCTCGCTGGCGCTGAAGCGGATATCCACTGCGCTGCCACTGTTCAGGCTCAACTGGCTGCCGTCGTCCAGAGTGCGTTGCAGACGCTCGCCGGTCCCGCTGCGCAGATCGGCCATAGCCTCACGCCAGGGCAACTGCGAATGGGCGACGAAACTGCTGCCGCCAGCCACCATCAACACGCCGAGCAGCTTGAGCGCCTGGCGCCGACGCGCATCAGGCATCTCGCGCAGGACCGCCCGTGCGGTATCGGCCGGCACACCGGTGAGGGTGCCCTGCAGGCGTTCGAGACGCTGCCAGGCCCGACCATGTTCGGGATCGGCCATGCGCCACTCGCGAAAACGACGCTGCTGTTCGTCATCCAGCTCGCCCCCCCACTGCAGCATCAGCCAGTGGCTGGCCTGTTCGACAATGGCAGGGGCGATGGGGGCGTCGCTGGCGGCTTTCATTCGGCGTAGAGAACCTGATAGCAGGCAGCGATCGCACGCAGCATGTACTTCTGTACCGAGCTGACGCTGACCTGCAGGCGTTCGGCGATCTGCGGATAGGTCAGCCCTTCGAACTGCGACAGCAGGAAGGCTTCACGCACCTTGGTCGGCATGTCATCGAGCATGGCGTCGATCTGCATCAGGGTTTCAATGACCATGGCTCGCGTCTCCAGCGACGGGGTTTCCGGCTCCGGCAGGGCGGATAGACTCTCCAGGTAGGCCTGTTCGATCCGCTGGCGGCGCCATTGATCGACGATCAGGTTGCGCGCGATCTGCGCCAGGTAGCGGCGTCCCTCGCCGAGCTCTGGCATCCGGCGGGTCACCATCAGGCGCAGGAAGGTGTCCTGGGCAACATCCGCGGCCCGCTCGCGATCACCCAGCCGCCGGCGCAACCAGCCACTCAGCCAGCCATGGTGGTCGCGATAGAGACCGTGCAGTTCGTCATGCAGCGATGCGGAGGGCGGAGCAGTGGACACCCGGTTCTCCCAGACTCACAAGTTGCGGATAAGAATTGATCGCAATTGTAAGCAGGCGAGAGCGCTTTGGGAACAGCAGCAGCCACGATGAAAGCGCACGCGCCCATGCCCACGGCCAAGCGGCTGATCTGGATATTGGTCAGTGCGCGGGGCGCCAGCAGAGCCGTGCCAGGAGGGGAGGCCAGGCGCATTCCAAGAGAAATGCGCCTGGGGCAGGGCGATCAGAAGTCGCCGCGCAGGGTCAGCATGTAGCTGCGTGGGGCGCCGAACAGGTTGACCCGATCCGTGCCATCGGCAGCCACGTAGTACTTGCGGTCGAGCAGGTTTTCCCCGGTCACGCTGACCAGCCAGTGCTGATCGAGCTTCCATGCCACGCGGGCATCCCAGATGGCACGGCCTGCCGCGCCGTATTTGTAGCCGTCCCAGGTTTCGTTCTCATAACGCGACTGCGCGGACACCCCGGCACCGACCGTCAGGCGGTTCCAGTCGCCCGGCAGCGTGTAGCTGGTCGATACCCGCGCCAGGTGCTTGGGCGTTTCACTGGCCACCGGGCCGCCGTTGCTGCTGCGGGTCATGTTATAGGTGTAGCCGGCCAACACCTGCAGGCCCGGCAGCACTTCGCCGCTGGCTTCCAGATCAATGCCCTTGCTGCGTTGGATGGTGCCGTTGATGTAGCAGGTTCCCCATTCGTCGTTGCTCATGCACTGGCCACCGTTGGCGGTGTCCTCCACCATCACGTCTTCCTGCTTCACGTAGAACAGCGCGGCGGACAGGTTCAGGCGCTTGTCGAACAGCTCGCCCTTGATGCCGGTTTCGTAGTTGACGCCGACCGCCGGCTCGAGCCCCGCGCCGCTGACGTCGCGATATCGGCTCTGCGGCTGGAAGATGTCGGCGTAGCTGGCGTACCAGGACCAGTTCTGGTCGATGTCGTAGACCAGTCCGGCGAACGGCGTCACCTGGCCACTTTCCTTGGTGACGTAGTCCATGCCCTCCATCTGGTAGTCGAAGTCATAGTCGAACCAGCTGACCCGCGCGCCCAGGATCAGGCTCAGCGGCTCGGACAGGTGCAGGCGGCTGTTGGCATAGAAGCCATAGCGCTCGTCCACCAGATCGGTGATCGAGGTCCAGGCCGGCTTTGCCGGCCTGGGGAAGGCGTGGTGGTCGACATCGAACACATTGACCGGAATCCGGTCAGCCCCCGCGAAGAAGATGTCCGCCATCTTGTCCTTCACGTTCTGCTGCGACCAGTTGGCACCCACGGTGACCTGGTGATTCAAGCCGAAGGCCTCGAAGGTGCCGTCGAGGTGACTGTCCACGCTCTTGCTGGTCACGTCGAGCTCGCGGAACTGCACGCCACGGAAGGTAGAGCCGGTCTGGGTCACGGGGTCGATCGCGCCACGGGCGTAGGCCAGGTCCTGTTCGAAGCCACCGTCGGAATAGGTGAAGGAGGTGGTGCTGGTCCAGTTGTCGTTGAAGCGGTGGTCGAGCTCGACAAAGGCTTCGTTCATCTGTGTTTCATGACGGTTCCAGTCCTGCACCAGGGCGGTGGAGCGGGAGATGTCGAGGGACTGGCCATTGCTGTAGCGCGGCAGGCCGAAGATCGAATAGCCGTCGATCCGGCCGGTCTGGCGGCGCAGGCTCAGGGTCATGGTGGTGTCTTCACCGAGGTCACCTTCGACAATGCCGTAGAGCAGCGGCGTCTTCGACTGCTTCTCGTCGAGGTAGGAGCCCTTGTCCTCATAAGCGGCGACGAAGCGACCACGCAGGGTGCCGGCATCGTTGAGCCTGCTGCTGCCGTCGAGATCAAGCCGGTAGTTGTCCCAGGAGCCGGCACGGGTGCTGACCGAGAACTTCGGCTCGGCAGTGGGGCGTTTGCGCACTAGGTTGACGGCGCCACCCGGATCGCCGGCGCCGACCAACAGGCCCGCGGCACCACGCAGCACTTCAACGCGGTCGTAGATGGCCATATCCGGCGGTAGCCAGCCCGTGACCGTATAGGCCTGACCGGGCACGCCATCCATCAGGTAGCTTTCCTCGCCGAGCACAAAACCGCGCGACTGGAATACGTGGGCGCCGTAGTTGCGCTGGCTGAAGGTGATGCCCGGAGTCTGGGCCATTACCTGCTCCAGGCTGGTCAGGTTCTTGTCGTCCATCACCTGGCGGGTCATCACGGTGACCGATTGCGGCGTCTCGCGAATGGATTGCGCGGTCTTGCCAATGGTCACGGCGCCGGTGGTATAGGACCCGGAGCCCTCGGTGGTGGTGCCGAGGCCGACGGCGTTGACGCTGGTGGCACCCAGCACCACCGCATCCTCGCCGTCCGATTGTGGGATGAGCGTGTAGTCCCCCGAGCCGCTAAGGACGATCTGCAAACCACTGCCGGCCAGGAGGCGGGCGAAACCCTGTTCGACGCTGTAGCGGCCCTGCAGGCCCTGGCTCTGCTTACCGGCCGTCAGCGCCGCGTCGAACGACAACACCACGCCCGACTCGCTGGCGAAGCGGCCGAGCACCGCGCCCAGCGGGCCGGCGGGGATGGCATAGCTCCTGACCGACGCTTCGGCCCTGGCCTGTCCCGCCTCCGATAGCAACGGCTGGACCAATCCTCCGTACAAGGTCAGGGTTGCGCCGAGGATGGCGGCGGCCAGTGGTTTCCGGGCGAAGGGTTGGCGAGTTGCGGTGCGCGGCATGGGGGGGCTCCTTCAAATGCCATGAGGCGGTTTGCAGGAGGGGTCGAGCGAACACCGGCAAATCGACAATCGAGAATGAAAAATATTTTCAGGCACGTCGTCCGACGCTGACCCAGAAGCGCGTCCGGGTGTCGATGCGCACCGGTAGCGCCCTGGCAATCGCCGCCAGCGCTCGGTCGGTATCGTCCAGCGGGTAAGCACCGGACACCCTCAGATGAGCGATGTCCTCCGCACACCGTATAAAGCCCGGGCGATAGCGCTGCAGCTCGGCAAGCACCCGGTCCAGTCGCCAGTCATCGATCACCAGGCGGCCGTTGCGCCACTCGGCCTGGTTGGGATCGGCCCGCTCCGGGGCGAACGGCCGGCCGCTGCCGAAGTTCAGGCGCATGCCGGCGTCCACCCGCACGGCGTTCGGCATGGGTTCAGCGCGCACCGCCACGGCGTGCTCCAGCACATTGAGCTCGGTATGTCCGTCGTACTGACGGACGCTGAAGCGCGTCCCCAGCGCCCGCATCTCGCCGAAGTCACTGCGCACGCTGAGCGGTCGCGGGTCCTTGGCGGTTTCCACCAGTATTTCCCCCGCGCGAAGCACGATGAGGCGCTGTGACTCGGTATAGCGGATGTCCACCGCACTGGCGGTATTCAGGGTCAGGAGCGTGCCATCCTCAAGGTTCAGGCTGCGCCGCTCGCCGACGCCCGTGCGTACATCCGCCAACCAGGCCGGCGAGTGGCGGTAGCCGCTCCAGGCCAGCCCGGAAGCCCCGACGCCCAGTACCAGACCCTTGAGCAACGTCCTGCGCGGCAGGCCCGCCTCGCCAACGGCTCGTCGGGCGAGCGGACCGGGAAGACCCTGCAGCTCGGCCTGCAGATGTTCCAGGCGCTGCCAGGCCCATCGATTCAGATCGCTGCCCTGGTGCCAACTCTGCCATTGCTGCCGCGTGGTCTGGCACTCGGGCGCAGCGCCCAGGTGCGCATGCCATTGCGCGGCGTCGCGCAGGGCCAGGCGCTGGTCGGCCAGGCTCATGCCTCGGCATCCAGCGCAAACAACAGGCACTGTTCCGTGGCCCTGGCCATGTACTTGGTCACCGAGCTAATCGATACACCCAGCCGCTGGGCGATCTCGGCGTAACTCAGTCCATCGAGCTGGGCGAGGAGGAATGTCTGGCGCACCCGGTAGCCGAGACCGTCGAGCATGGCGTCGAGCTGCAATAGCGTTTCCAGCATGAGCAGGCGTTCTTCGGGGGAGCACTCCTGCAGCTCGGGCTGCAGTGCCAAGGCCTCGAGGTAGGCATCCTCGACGCTGCGCCGACGCAGATGATCCACCATCACGCGCTTGGCGACGGTCGCGAGGAAGCTACGCGGCTCGCGCAGCGGCTGTGCGACCGTTCCGACGATCAGTCGCAGGAAGGTGTCCTGGGCGATATCCGCGGCACGCTCACGATCGCCCAGGCGCCTGCGCAGCCAGCCCTGCAGCCAACCGTTGTGCTCACGGTAGAGGCTGTCCAGGTTCGCGTCGGGGGGTGTTTCGGGCAGCACAGCGGCCATCCCGTCTCCATCGAATATGTTGCGAATAAGAATTCATCGCAATTCTATTCGGCGAACAGGCGATTGGGAATGGCTTGCGCAGGAAATAGCAGATTGATGGCGACAAGTGCCAGCCGAGCAACGGAGATCCCCGCGGCGGGTGCCGCGGGGATCTCCCGGCTACCAGTTGTAGGAGACATCCGCCGTCAGGGTGCGCTCCGCACCGACCCGGCAGGCCGCGGCCAGGAAACAGCCGGCGACGTAGTACTTGTCGGTGAGGTTCTTCACGTTGAGCGCCGCGGAGAGGCCTTCCAGCGAGGGATCGGCATGACCGAAATCGTAGCGAATCATCGCATCGAAGATGGTGTAGCTCGGTACCTTAAAGGTGTTCTGCGCATCGCCGAAGGTATCGCCGGTGTATCGGGCGCCCATCCCGAGACCGAGTCCGGCCAGCGGGCCCGACTGCAGGGTATAGTCCGCCCACAGGGCTGCCAGGTGTTCCGGTACCCGAACCGGTACCTTGCCCTTGTTACTGACGCCGGCCGCATTCGGGTTGTCCTTGGTCACCTCCACGTCGTTGACCGTGTAGGAGGCGATCACATTGAGCCCCTCCAGCGGCTTGAGCACACCTTCGAGCTCGATCCCGCGCGAGGTGACCTCACCCTCCTGCACACTGAATCCGGGGTGCGCGGTGTCGGTGGTCAGGACGTTCTGCCGGCGTAGATCGAACGCGGCCAGGGTGACGTAGTTGTCCGAGCCGGTTGGTTGGTACTTCACGCCTGCTTCGTATTGCTTGGCGGTTTCCGGCTCGAACTGCGTGCCAGCGTGGTCATTGCCACTGGTCGGGGTGAAGGATTCGGCATAGCTGACATACGGGAAAAGGCCGAAGTCGAACAGGTATCCGAGGCCGACCCGACCGGTGAAGTCTTCGGCGTCGGTGCTCTGCAGGGTATCGAGGCGGCGGTTGTGCGTGTCGATGCTGGCCCAGTCATAGCGCCCGCCCAGCGAGGCGACCCAGTTGTCCAGCTTGATCTGGTCCTGCAGGTAGACCCCGAGCTGGCGGCTCTTCTCCGCCGTGCTCAGCAGGCCGGTGTACTGCGACGTATCGATGACCACTCCACGCACCGGCGCATAGACATTGATCGCCGGCGCATTACCGGTCTGGTTAAAAGAACTGCGTTCGCTGCGCTGGTAGTCCGTGCCCATGAGCAGAGTGTGGCTGAGCGCGCCGGTGTCGAATTTGCCCACCAGCTGGTTATCCAGCGCGTAGTTGTCGTTGTCGTAATCGCGCAGCTGGTAGTAGCGGTTGATGGTATTGCCACCGATCACGCCGCTGTTGCGATAGAGCTGGTGCGAGTAGCCGGTGAAATGGCTGTAGCGGAAGTTCTGTTTGAAGGTCCAGCTGTCGCTCAGCTCATGGGTCAGCTCGTAGCCGGCAGTGGTCTGCTCGGCCTTCTCGCCATCGAACCCCGGCTCGTTCAGCGAACGGCTGCGGGACAGCCGACCATTGGGGTTGGAGCCGTCGTAGACCGAGTAAGGCAGGTTGCTGGTGAACAGGTTCTTGTTGCGCTGATAGGAGGCCAGCAGGGTGAGCGAGGTGGCATCGCTCAGGTTCCAGGTCAGGCTGGGCGCAATGTAGACGCGGTCGTCCTTGATGTAGTCGACGGAGTTGTCGGCATCGCGGCCCAGTGCGACCAGGCGGTAGCTGAGGGCGCCCTGCTCATCCAGCACGTCGCCGATGTCGAGACTGAGCTGCTGGCGGTCATTGCTGCCGGTGGAATAGCCGACTTCGCGATGCGCCATGAAGGTGGGGCGCTTGGAGACGAAGTTGACCGTTCCGCCCGGCGAGCCCTGCCCGTAAAGCACGGACGAAGGGCCCTTGAGCACCTCGATACGCTCCATGCCATAGGGCTCGGGCGCGTAGTAACCGACGTTGTTGTTGCGCAGCCCGTCGGTATAGGCGTTGGTGTTTATCTGCTGAAACCCACGCACCATGATCGTGTTGTCGGTCGGGTTGTTGCCCGATACGTCCGAGCGCACGCCACCGGTATAGGCCAGGCTGTCGCCGACCGTCTGCACGCCTTGGGCCTTCATGCGGTCACGGGTGATGACCGATACCGACTGGGTGGTTTCCATCAGCGGCGTGTCGGTCTTGGTCGCGGTCGTGGCGCGTGAGGCCAGATAGCCACCAACCGGCCCCAGCGGGTCTTGCTGGGCCGCCCCGGTGATATGACTGGCGCCCAGCTCCAGCGCCCCATGATTCTCCCCCGCCGGTAGCACGCTGAAGTTGCCGCTATCGGTCAGCACCAGCTGCAACCCGCTGCCGGCCAATGCCTGCTGCATGGCCTGCTGGGCAGTCATCGTCCCGTGTACTGCCGGGGCCTGCTTGCCGCTGACCAGTTGCGGGTCGAGCGACACGATCCGGCCGCTCTGGCGGGCAATGGCATTGAGGGTCTCGCCCAGGTTGCCAGTCGGCAGGTCGAACAGCTGCATCTGCTGAACGGTCGATTCGGCATGGACCAGGGCAGCCGGCAGGCCGGAGGCCAGCGCGATGGCTAAGGCAAGGGGCCAGGGTTTGAGCACGTGGATTCTCCTGAATGTGTTGGCGTTGTCAGGAGAGAGGTGCAACGAGCTGAAAAAACCGGACATGAATGAGAAAAATTTTCACTCTCACCAGATCAGCGCGCTTCGATAAGGGTCAGCCACGGCCCGTAGCGCTCGACACGTATCGGCAACGTCTCCGCCAATGCGGCGAGGGTGCTCTCGCTGTCGTCCAGAGGAAACACGCCCTGCACGCGCAGCCCACGTACCTGCGGGCTGATACGGATGAACCCCGAGCGGTAGGGACGCAGGGCGTCGACCACCGTCGCCAGGGGCTCGTCCAGCACGCTGAGACGGCCCTCGACCCAGTCGGCCCGGTAGGCCTGGCCGGTCGGCAACGGCTCGATATGCTGCGCGTGCAGCAGTGCGGCCTGGCCTTGCACTATATCCAGCGTGGCGCCACCGGGAAGGGTGGCACGCACGGCGTGCTCCAGCACCACCACTCGGGTGGAGTCGGCCTGCTGCTCGACTAGGAAGCGCGTGCCGAGGGCGCGTATGTCGCCTTGTCCGCTACGCACCACGAAAGGCCGCGCAGGGTCTGGCGCTACCTGCACCACCAGCGCACCACGTCGCAGATGCAACAGGCGGCGGCCGGCGGAGAAATCGACATCCACGGCGCTGTCGGCGTTCAGGCTCAGCCGGCTGCCATCGTCCAGCGAAAGGCTGCGGCGCTCGCCGGTGCCGGTACGCAGATCGGCCATCAGCGCCTGGCCGCTATCGCTACGTGCGGCCAACCAGACACCACCGCCAAACAGGCCGAGCCCGGCCAACCCACGCAGCAGATCCCGACGCCCCAGCTCCGGTTGCAGCAGTGTATCCCGCAGCGTACCTGGGGCGCGGCGCACCACGTCGTAGTGCCCGCCCAAACCACGCTGCAGTTGCGCCCAGGCATCGGCGTTGGCCGGATCCTGACCCAGCCACTGCTCGAACAGGGTCTGCTGGCACGCATCTGCCCGCCCTGAGCGCAAGCGCACCATCCAGGCGATGGCCTGTTCGGCAGCGTCGCCTAGCCCGCTCCGGCTCATGGCTGCGCGCCACTCAGAAAGCACTGGCGCAGCGCCTGGCTCATGTAGCGTCCCACGGTCCGCTCGGAAACCCCCAGTCGACGGCCGATCTCGGCGTAGCTGAGCCCATCGAGCTGGCTGAGCAGAAACGCCTTCTTCACCGCCAGGGGCAACCCGGCCAGCGCCCGGTCGATGGCGGTCAGAGCCTCCAGCAACAGCAGGCGCTCCTCAGGCGAGGGCGCCAGTTCCTCCGGCAGCAAGGCGAGGCGCTCCAGATAGGCCTGCTCCAGACGACGGCGGCGGTGACGGTCGAAGATCAGCCGACGGGCGATGGTCGATAGATATGCCCGCGGCTGGTCGATGGTGGTGGGGTCCACTTGCGCGGCAAGCAGCTGGCAGAAGGTCTCGGCCGCAGTGTCCTCCGCGTCCGCACGGTTGCGCAGCAGGCGCTGCACATGCAGGAGCAACCAGCGGTGATGGTCACTGAAGAAGTATCCGAGCTTGTGGGTAGTGGACACGGGCGCACATGGCAAATGAGAATTTTTCGCATTTTATAGAGCTTACCACCCGCTCCGCAATCGCCCAGCTCGCACACGTGCTATGCGGCATCGCGATTGGCAGGCTGCGGAACTCCGGACCGGCATTCTCCGCGAGTGCAGCTAATCTGAACTTATTCCGCCAATGGCTGGCCACAACAGCGTCCAAGGCAACTTTCGTCATATCGAGGAAACCGTCATGTCCGATCACCACACCTACAAGCTGATCGATCTGGTCGGCTCATCCAAGACCAGCATCGAGGATGCCATCAACAACGCGCTGGCCGAGTGCGCCAAGTCCGTGCGCAACATGGACTGGTTCGAAGTCACCGAGACCCGCGGCCATATAGAAAACGGCCAGGTCGCACATTTTCAGGTCAGCATCCGGGTCGGCTTCCGCATCAGCGACAGCTAACCTGCATCCTGGCGTCCGGCACATCGTCAAAGATCCGGACGACCTGTAGAGAGTCCACCAACGAAGGAGCGTTACCCATGAAGCGAATGATGCTGGGCCTGGCCCTGTTCTCCCTCGCCGGCTCGGTCATGGCCGCCGGCAAACCTTGCGAAGAGCTGAAGGCGGAGATCGATGCCAAGCTCAAGGACAAGGGCGTTGCCGCCTACACCCTGGAGGTGGTCGACAAGGGAGGCGCCGGCGACAAGCAGGTCGTAGGCACCTGCGAGGCCGGCACCAAGGAGATCGCCTACCAGCGCGGCTGATCGTCGCCGCCATCAGGCCGGAGCCACCGCAAGGGGCTCCGGCCTTTTTCATGGTGCGCTGGATGCCTGGTCCCAGTGGGGATCTGCCTGCAGCCGTGCGACGAGGAAGTCGAGCAGGGCGCGCAGCGCAGGCAGCATCTGTCTGCGAGACCCGTACACGGCATGGATACCCAGCGCCTCGACCCGATACTCCGGCAGCAGCGACACCAGGCGCCCGTCACGCAACAGTGGCGCGACGGCATACAGCGGTTGGCGACCGATACCCGCGCCAGCCAGGCAGGCCTCCAGCAGCACGCTGGACTCGTTGGCGCTGAAATTGCCACTCACCGGAACCTCCACTGGCTCGCCCTCATGCTCGAACAGCCACAGGCTGCGGCCGAAGTAGGCGTAGGTCAGGCAGTTGTGGCGGCTTAGCTCGGCAGGCGCGAGCGGTGCCCCGTGTTTTTCCAGGTAGGCAGGCGTGGCGCAGATCACCGAATGGCAAGTGGCCAGGCGGCGTGCAATCAAATTGGGGTCCAGCTGATTGGTGATGCGCAGCGCCAGGTCGATACGCTCCTCCACCAGGTTCACCGCCTGGCTGCTGGCCTGCAGATCCACCGTCACCCCCGGATGGCGAGCGACGAACTCGGCCAGCGCCGGCGCCAGCCACGCACTGGCGAAGGACTGACTGCTGGCGATACGCAGGTTGCCGCTGGGGCCGGACTCGGCACGCCGGCCGCTGTCCTGCAGATCGTCGGCCAGGAACAGCATCTCCCGGCAGCGCGGCAGCAACTCGGCCCCCATGCCGGTCAGACTCAGCCGGCGCGTGGTGCGATGCAGCAGCCGCGCGCCCACCCAGGCCTCCAGCTCACCCAGGTAGCGCGAGACCATGGCCCGCGACATCTCCAGGCGCTCGGCCGCAGCGGTCTGGCTCCCGCTATCGACCACGGTAACGAAGACCCGGGCCGCAGTGATTCGATCCATGATTCGCTCGATTCATGCAACAGAGATGGGCAGATTAACCGGATTTTTGCATGCTTTCGAGCAACTAACATGCTTGCCATTCCCCTCTTCCTCCGTGAGGTCAGCATGTCTCTTCGTTCCCTGATCGGCGCCGCACTTCTCTTCGCCGGTGGCCTGGTCCACGCCGCCGGGCTGCAACTGCAGGTCTACAACCCTGGCGAAGCAGCCGTGTTCTCGGTCAGCTCCACCCTGATCAGCGGTGAGCATGATGCCCTGCTGGTCGATGCCCAGTTCTCCAGCAAGGAAGCCGCCGAGCTGGTGAAACGGGTCGAGGCGAGCGGCAAACGCCTGACCACCATCTACATCAGCCATGGTGACCCGGATTTCTACTTCGGCCTGCAGACGATCAAGCGCGCCTTCCCCGAGGCCCGCGTGGTTGCCACCGCCGCCACCGTCGAGCATATCCGCGCCACCCAGGTGGCCAAGCTGGCCTACTGGGGGCCGATCCTGAAGGAAGACGCCCCGAGCGAGGTGATCATTCCCGAGCCGCTGGACGGAGATCGTCTGAGTCTGGAAGGGCATGAGCTGCAGGTGGTCGGCCTGGACCCTGAGCGCACTGCCCTGTGGGTTCCTTCTATCAAGGCCGTGGTCGGCGGCGTTCTGGTGGAGGCCGGCGAGCATGTGTGGACGGCCGATACCCAGAGCGCCGAGGCACGGCGTACCTGGCTGGCAACGCTGGCACAGATCGAATCGCTGCACCCCGATGTGCTGGTGCCAGGTCATTACCTCGGCGAGGTGGCGCATGATCTCAGCGCCCTGCGCTTTACCCGTGATTACCTGATCGCCCTGGAAACCGAGTTGCCCAAAGCCGACAGCGCGGCAGCGCTGGTCGATGCCATGCAGCGCCGCTATCCGGGCCTGCCAGGCGAGTCCAGCCTGGAGCTGAGCGCCAAGGTGCTGAAGGGGGAAATGCAGTGGCCATGACAGACCTGCACTACCTTCATGACCCACTCTGCGGCTGGTGCTATGGCGCTGCGCCCTTGCTGGAGGCGGCGCGCGATGTGGCGGACCTGCGCATCGTCCTGCATGGCGGCGGGTTGTTCGTCGGTGCCAGCCGTCAGCAGCTCGGCGAGTCGCTACGACGGCATATCCTCGAGCATGACCAACGCATCGCCGCCCTCACCGGACAGCCGTTTGGCGAGGACTATCGCGAGAAGCTGTTGAACGACGCCACCGCGGTGCTCGACTCCGCTCCGCCGCTCGCCGCCGTACTCGCCGCCGATGCCCTCGCCGGACGCGGCCTCGATATGCTGCACACGTTGCAGGTCGCGCATTATCAGCAAGGACGGCACATCGCCCGGCATGAGGTGCTGCAAGGACTGGCGGAAGACCTGGGGCTACCGCCGGCCGGCTTCGCAGCCGAGCTGCAGCATCAGCTGACCACTCGCCTGGAGGCGCACATGGCCGACAGCCGTCAGTTGCTGGCCCGACTCGGCGGCAACGGCTACCCCACGCTGGCGCTGGAGCGTGATGGGCGTTTCGAGCGGGTCGAGATCGGTCGTTTCCTGGGACGGCCGGAGGCTTTCCGTCGCTGGCTCGGCGAGCGTGATCCGGACGCGGTTCATTCTGTGGGCGAGGTGTTCTGCGATCCTTCCGCACCGGGCAATTGCTGAACGGTCGCTTGCCTTTCGCCAGGGCGACCCCATAAAGCAGGGACGACCTGAGGAGGCCCCATGAGCAAGCTGTCCAACACGCCATTCTCCGTACTCGACCTGGCGCCGATGCGCGACGACGACATCGGCCCCGCCCCCGCCCTGCAACGATCCCTCGACCTGGCCAGGCACGTGGAAAAGCTGGGCTTCTCACGCATGTGGGTGGCCGAGCACCACAACATGGAGGGCATCGCCAGTTCCGCCACCGCCGTGCTGCTCGGCTACCTGGCGGCCAATACCGCCACCCTGCGCCTGGGTTCCGGCGGCATCATGCTGCCCAACCATGCCCCGCTGGTGGTGGCTGAACAGTTCGGCACCCTCGCCGCGCTTTACCCGAATCGCATCGAACTGGGCCTGGGTCGCGCCCCTGGTGCCGACCAGGCCACCGCGCGGGCTCTGCGCCGTGACCGCCTGGGCAGCGCCGAGGACTTCCCGCAGGACATCGAGGAGCTGGAAACCCTGCTCGGCCCACGCCAGCCCGGCCAGACGGTTGTGGCCGTACCGGGCGTCGACAGCAACGTGCCAATCTGGCTGCTCGGCTCCAGCCTGTTCAGCGCGCAGCTGGCCGCGCAGAAGGGCCTGCCCTATGCCTTCGCCTCGCACTTCGCGCCGCGCTACCTGCACCAGGCACTGCGCATCTACCGTGAGAACTTCCAGCCCTCGGCCGTGCTCGACAAGCCCTACGCTATGATCGGCGTGCCACTGATCGCCGCGCCCATGGACGAGGAAGCCGAATTCCTTGCCACCACCGCCTACCAGCGGGTGCTGGCGCTGATGCGTGGCCAGAGCCTGCTGCTGCGTCCGCCAGTGGAGAGCATGGCCGGCCGCTGGCAGCCCCACGAGCAACAGGCCGTGGGCGACTTCCTCGGCCTGGCGGTGATCGGCGGGCCGGAGAAGGTACGCGCGCGCCTGGACGTTCTGCTGGAGCAGACCGGGGCTGACGAGCTGATCTTCACCTGCGACCTGTATCAGCCCGAGCACCGCTTGCGCAGCTTCGACATCGTGGCTGGCCTGCGCTGAAAACCGGGCGAACTTTGCCGCCTTCGCGTTCCTCTCAACTGGGTACCCCATCCGCTTGAGAGGAGCACGACATGACCATCAAGAAAACAGCCTCGGCCCATTGGCAGGGCGGCATCAAGGACGGCAAGGGCCGTATCTCAACCCAGAGCGGCGCGCTGAAGGACAACCCCTACGGTTTCAATACCCGCTTCGAGGACCAGCCCGGCACCAACCCCGAGGAGCTGATCGGTGCAGCTCACGCCGGTTGCTTCTCCATGGCCCTGTCCAAGGAGCTGGGCGAGCGCGGGATGACCGCCGACAGCATCGATACCCAGGCGGAGGTCTCGCTGGAAAAGGACGGTAGCGGATTTCGCATCAGCGCCAGCCACCTGACACTCAAGGCCAAGGTGAAAGGCGCGGACCGCGAGGCGTTCGAGCAGGCCGTGGAAGCCGCCAAGACCGGCTGTCCGGTCTCCAGGCTGATGAACGCCGAGATTACCCTGCAGGCGACGCTGGAAAACTAGACCCTGCGCGCGCGCTATCTCCCTTCGCAGGCTGGCTTAGAACGTCCCGCAACGCAGTACCTTGGCACGGGCCACCAGGTTGCGCTGCTCATCGTAGAGCCAGCCCTGGGCCTTGAGCAGCTGCGGTCTGGCCTCCAGGCGATAGCGTTCGCCGGGGCCAAAGTGGTCGTAGCGAACCTGCAGGTAGCAGGTCACCTGGCGTGGCTCGCTGAGACTGCCAACCGCTCCGTGGCTGACCTCGAACTGATAGCGCACCTCGAGTTCGTGAGCACCTGGTGGAACCTGGAAAAAGCGCCCGTCGTCGAGGTGTCGGCCATCCAGTTTGTGTGCCATCAGCAGTTCGCTGCCGGAAGCCCAGAAGTCGACCCAGGCCTGATCCTTCGACGGTTCGGGGAGAGGGCTCGCACAGGCGCCAAGCGCGAGCAGGGTGAGCAGCAGCAGTGGCAGACGCATGGGCGTGTCCTCGGAGGATGACTGGCCCAGCATAACGCCGATCAGACCGCGCCGCAGCGACCCTCACGAGCTCTCGCCAGACTCTCGCCCCGCGCGTCCTGCAGCTGTACCCAGGGTCTGAACCCGCGGCTGCCGGCCTCAAGCCGATAGCGTTGACCGGCCGCGAAGTCACCGTAGTCCAGCGTCAGCAAACAGGTGCGAGGCAGCGTCTGTTCGGCGCCGACATTGGCCGCCTCTACCTCGAAGCTCATGCGCACCTGCAGCTCGTGGCGGCCCGGGGCAATCTGGAAGTAGCGATCGTCCTCCAAGTCCTGGCCATCAACCTGCACGGCCTCCAGTCGACCCTCCTCGTGTTTTGGAAGCTCGACCCAGGCCTTTTCGGGGTCGTGCCGGGGCATCAGCAGTGAGCAGCCGGAAAGCAGGACGGGGAGGGCAATGATAAGGGCGATACGCATGACAGGCTTCCTTGGCAGAGGGGCAATGCAATAGGCTCACGAACATGCCTATCGCCCTACTCGACCGCCCCAGCCGGTGCCTGGTTCCGCTACTGCTCGGCGCTCTGCTCAGCGGTTGCTCCAGCCTCGACTACTACAGCCAGATCGGCCGGGGCCAACTCGACCTGCTCGCAGCGCGCCGCCCGGTGGACGATCTGCTCGCCGATGCCAGCACCAGCGACGACCTCAAGCACCGACTGGCACTGGCCCAGCAGGCCCGGGACTTCGCCAGCGCCAGCCTGGCCCTGCCGAACAACCGCAGCTATCGCGTCTATGCCGACCTCGGTCGACCCTACGTGGTCTGGAACGTCTTCGCCACGCCCGAGCTGTCACTGGAACCGGTGACCCACTGTTTCCCCATCGCAGGCTGCGTGGCTTATCGGGGCTTCTACCAGCAGGGTCGCGCGCTCGGTGCCGCGGCGCTGCTGAAGGGGGAGGGAATGGACACCTACGTGGCCGGAATCGAGGCCTATTCGACGCTGGGCTGGTTCGATGATCCGATCCTCAACACCATGCTGCACTGGGACGACGAGCGCCTGGCCGCAGTCATCTTCCACGAACTGGCGCACCAGCAGCTGTACGTGGCCGGTGATACCGCGTTCAACGAGTCCTTCGCCAGCTTCGTCGAGCAGGAGGGCCTGCGCCAATGGCGTGCCACTCGCCACCTGGCACCCGCGCATCCGGCCGATGAGCTGCAGCGTCGCCAATTCACCGAGATGATCCTCGCCAGCCGCGCGCGCCTGCAGGCGCTCTACGAGAGCCCGGCCACGGAGGACACCAAGCGCGCCGGCAAGGCAGCGGAGTTCGAGCGGTTGCGGGCAGAGTACCGGAAACTGCGCGAGACTCACTGGAACGGCGACCGCCGATATGACGCCTGGATGGCGCAGCCGCTGAACAACGCGCGCCTGTTGCCGTTCGGCCTCTATGATCGCTGGGTGGACGCCTTTGCCACGCTGTTCCACGCAGCGGGCGGCGACTGGCCTACCTTCTACCGCCGGGCCGCCGCCCTCGGCGAGCTGGCGACGGATGAACGGGAGCAGGCCCTGGCGGCACTGGTCGAACAACGAAAGGACACCCCAAGGAGAGCGATGCAATGAAGCGCTGGTATGTGACCGTCACGGCCCTCGTCATGTGTGGCAATGCTCTTGCCGCGCCCAAGCCCTGCGAAGAGCTGAAGCGGGAGATCGAGGTGAAGATCCAGGCCGCCAAGGTCACCAGCTACACGCTGGAGATAGTGCCGGCGGCCGAAGTGCAGGACCCGAGCATGGTGGTCGGCAGCTGCGAAAGCGGCAGCCGCAAAATCATTTACCAGAGAAACGACTGAGGTTCCGCCTGCTCGCATGGCCTAGCTCGACGCCGCCGGATGGCTGCGAGCGGCAGCATGCAAACCCTGCGGCTGCATGGGCAGTGCGGACCCACCGAGCGGCGCTGACACAATCTGTTGCAGTTCACCGACAACCGGTATGCAGGTTTTGCCGCGCTCATCCGTCATGAACAGTGAGTGGCAGCTTTCGGTACATCCCACCCGTACCTCGCTTGCCGACCGATGTTCCCGCCAGCCAGTGATTACCCCATGAAACCTCTCGCTTCACCTCCAGGGACGGCGCTCGTCCTCCTATCGCGCGTCGCCGCCGCGATCCTAGGCGGCTACGCATTGACCTGTGCCAGCGTCATCTTCCTGGGCGCCATCCTGCCGCTGCCCAAGAGCCAGGCCATCCTCGCTTCGTCGCTGGCGAGCTTCGCGGTGTACACCGCGGTCATCGTCTGGGCGTTCGCCACCCCCAACCTGCGCCGCATCTGGCTGGTTCTGGGCGTGGCCTCGCTGGTGCTGACCGGTGCCGGCATGCTGATCGGAGGTGATGCATGAGCAAGGTCGATAGCGGAGCGGCCCAGGGCGGTCTGCGCCAGAGCATGGCCTGGTTGCACACCTGGGGTGGGCTGTGGGCCTGCTGGGTACTCTTCGTGATCTTCCTCACCGGCAGCCTGGGGGTGTTCGACGAGCCCATCACCCGCTGGATGAAGCCACACCTGCCGCAAGCCAGCGAAGCCACCGGCGATACCGGTCTGGATGACGGCTTCGACCGGCCACAGGCGGTACGCATGGGCCGCGCCTGGTTCGAGGAGAACCAGCCCGGCGCGCACTTCTGGGGCATCGGCCTGCCCTCGGACGAAGACCCGTCCATTCGCCTGTTCTGGATGGACCCGCAGGAGAACTTCCACAACACCAGTATCGACGCCACCACCGGCAAGCCGGTGGACAGCGCGCACGAGCGTGACAGCGAGGGCGGCCACCACTTCGTGCACATGCACTTCGAGTTCCATGGTGGCACCGCCGGCATCTGGTTCGTCGGCGCCTTCACCATGGCCATGCTGGTGGCGCTGGTCAGCGGCATCGTCATCCACAAGCGCATCTTCAAGGACTTCTTCACCTTCCGCCCGAGCAAGGGCCAGCGCAGTTGGCTGGACGCGCACAACGCGCTGTCGGTGCTGAGCCTGCCGTTCCAGCTGATGATCGCCTACACCGGCCTGGCGACCTTCTACGCGCTATACATGCCCGCCGGCGTCGCCGCGCACTACGACAACGAGGACGCCTACTTCGCCGACCTGCTGGCCCGCCCGGTGCCGCAGGAGATGACCGGCATCGCCGCACCGCTGGCCAAGCTGGACGACATGCTGCTCAGCGGCGAGCAGCAGCTGCAGCGGCCGGTGAGCTTCGTCAGCATCGAACATCCCAACGACAGCAGTTCCAGCGTGCGCCTGTTTGGCCGCTTCATCGAGAGGCCGGGCGAGTATCGCCTGCTCGGCGACGGTGGCGGTCAGGTGTTCTTCAACGGCGTGACCGGCGGGCAGACCGATATCCAGATGCCCGGCGAACTACGCGGTGGCTCGGCGCAGGATGTGCAGTCGGTGATGGCCAACCTGCACTTCGCCGCATTCGGTGGTCACCTGGTGCGCTGGCTGTATTTCTTCAGCGGCCTCGCCGGCGCGGCCATGCTGGCCACCGGCGCCCTGCTGTTCATGGTCAAGCGGCGCCAGCGCTCGCTCAACGAGTTCGGCGCCTCCACCCAGCGTGTGTATCGGGTGATCGAGGTGCTCAACATCGGCACTCTCACCGGGTTGTCCATCGCCTGCGTGGCCTTCTTCTGGGGCAACCGCCTGGTGCCGCTGAGCATCGCCGACCGGCCGGAGTGGGAGATCGCCGTATTCTTCGTCGTCTGGCTGCTGACCTTCGTCCACGCCGCCCTGCGCCCGACATCGCGCGCCTGGGTCGAGCAACTGCTGGCGCTGGCGGCGCTGTGCCTGCTGTTGCCGCTGCTCAACTGGCTGACCGTGGGTGACCAGCTGTTCGCCTACCTGCAACGCGGCGATGGCGAGCGCGCCGGTGTCGAGCTGGTTGCTCTGGGCTGTGGAGTCCTGTCGTTGTGGGGCGCGTGGCGCCTGACCCGACCGAAGGTGGCGCCGGCGCGCAGCCGCCAGCGGGCGGCCGTGGCGGAGGCGCAATCATGAGCCTGACGCTCGCCGTGATTCTCGCCGCCGCGCTCTGCTACGCGGGCATGGCCGGCCTGTGCCTGGCCATGGATCGCCACCACTCGCAAGTGTGGAAGACCAAGGCGCCCAACCGCCAGCGCCTGCTGCGGATTGCCGGCTGGCTGCTGCTGGCACTGGCCGCATGGCCATGCGTGCTGATCTGGGGAAGCGCCGTCGGCCCTGTCGTTTGGTGCGGCATGCTCAGCGTAGGCGCCTTCACCCTGGTCCTGCTGCTGCCCTATCGCCCTCGTACTGCCGTCCTGCTGGCCGCCATCGCGGCCGGCGCTGGCCTGCCGGTGTTGCTGCTGACCGCCGGCTGAGCCGGCACCCTCAAGGATGTACTGATGAGCTCGCGTTTCCCCTCGATCCTGCGGCGCGGTCTGGCGGCCGCATTGATTCTCGGCGTGCCTGCGACAGCCTGGTTGTGGTGGGAAGACTCCGCCGCCTACGAGACAGTCGCCATCGGCCGCGGCGACATCGAGGCCAGCGTCACCGCCATCGCCACCCTGCAGCCGAGAGAGTCCGTGGATGTCGGCGCCCAGGTGTCCGGGCAGATCACCCGGCTGCATGTGCAGGCGGGTGATCAGGTAGAACGGGGCCAGCTGCTCGCCGAGATCGACGCCAGCCTGCACCAGGCCACGGTAGAAGCCGACCGGGCCGCACTCGATGGCTTACGCGCGCAGCTCGCCGAGCAACAGGCGCAACTCGACCTGGCACGCCAGCAGCACCAGCGCCAGCAGCGCCTGGCCACCGCCGAGGCAACCCGCGAGGAAGACGTGCAGATCGCCGTCGCCACCCTGCGCTCGGCCGAGGCGCGCCTGCGCCAGCTGCGCGCGCAAATCGCCGAAGCCAGCGCGCGCCTGCGCGGCAACGAGGCGCAACTGAGCTACACGCGCATCTATGCGCCCATCGCCGGCACCGTGATCGGCATCGACGTCAAGCAGGGGCAGACCCTCAACGCCACCTACCAGACACCCACCGTGCTGCGCCTGGCAGACCTGGGCTCGATGACCGCCTGGACCAAGGTCTCCGAGGCCGATATCCGCCGTGTGCGGGTCGACATGCCGTTGTATTTCACCACCCTCGGCGGCGACGGCCGGCGCTGGCATGGCAAGGTGCGTCAGGTGCTGCCAGCACCACCGGTGGCCCCGACCGCCTCTGGCGAGTCGAGCGCAGCGCCGCAGACGGTGAAGGCGGTGCAATACACCGTGCTGTTCGACGTGGCCAACGACGACGGCGAGCTGATGCCGCAGATGACTGCCCAGGTCAACTTCATCACCGCCGCCGCCCAGGATGTACTGACCGCGCCGCTGGCCGCCCTGCAACCGGTGGAGGGCCAGGCTGGAATGTTCCGCGCCAGGGTACTGGAAGCCTCGGGCCGCGCCATCCCGCGCGAGGTGAGAGTGGGAGCGCGCAGCCGCCAGCTGGTGGAAGTGCTGGACGGCCTCGGCGAAGGCGATCTCCTGGTCACCGGCGAACTGCCGCAGAAGCCCTCGAGGTTCCAGTGGTAGGCGACATCGCTCCGCTTATCGAGCTACGCGGCATTCGCCGCCGCTATGGCGGCGAGGGAGGAGCGCCGGAAGTCGAGGTGCTGCGCGGCATCGACCTGAGCATCGACGCTGGCGAATTCGTTGCCATTGTCGGCAGCTCCGGTTCCGGCAAGTCGACTCTGATGAACCTGCTCGGCTGCCTCGACCGGCCCAGCGCCGGCAGCTATCACTTCGCCGGGCGCGACGTGGCCGGCCTGGACGCCGATCAGTTGGCATGGCTGCGCCGTGAGGCCTTCGGCTTCGTGTTCCAGGGTTATCACCTGATCGCCACCGAGTCGGCCCGCGAGAATGTCGAGGTGCCTGCGCTCTACGCCGGCATGCCGGCCCACCTGCGTCGGGAACGGGCCGACGCGCTGCTGGCCCGCCTCGGCCTGGGCGAAAGGCTCGACCATCGCCCAGGCCAGCTGTCCGGTGGCCAGCAGCAACGCGTTTCCATTGCCCGCGCATTGATGAACGGCGGCCGCATCATCCTCGCCGACGAACCTACCGGCGCCCTCGACTCCAGCAGCGGCCAAGAGGTCATGGCCCTGCTGCGCGAGCTGGCCGCCGCCGGCCACACGGTGATCCTCATCACCCACGACCGCGAGGTGGCGGCCCAGGCCCAGCGGGTCATCGAGATCCGCGACGGCTCGATCATCGGCGACAGCGGCGCGCCGTTCGACGCCAGAAAATCCAACCCCGCCGCCCTGCCGGCACCGCGCTTCGAGGACATGAGCGAGCACGCCGGCGGCTGGAGTGCCGCTGGCGAGGTACTGCGCTCGGCCTGGCGGGTCATGCTGCTGAATCGGTTCCGCACCGCGCTGACCCTGCTCGGCATCGTCATCGGCGTGGCTTCGGTGATCGTCATGCTGGCCATCGGCCTGGGTACCAAGCAACGGGTGATGGCGCAGATGGCCTCGATGGGCGCCACCACCCTCTACCTCTATGCCGCGCAGCCTCCGGAAGGTGGCCCCTGGGGCGAACTCAGCCTCGGTGACATGGAGGCCATCGAGCGCCTGCCGGAAGTCGACCTGCTGACCCCGGTGATCGGCAATCCGCTGATGGTGCAGTACGGCAACGCGGCACGGGAAATCTACGTCTACTCCAGCAACGAGCAACTGCCTGGCATCCACCACTGGCCGCTCGCCAGCGGTCGCTTCTTCACCGCCGGCGAGGACCGGGAGCTGGCGCCGGTAGTGGTCCTCGGCCACAAGGCACGGCAGTTCTTCTTCCGCGACGAGGCCAACCCGCTGGGCAAGCAGTTGCTGATCGGCGACGCTCCCTTCGAGGTGATCGGCGTGATGGCCGAGAAGGGCAAGGAGTCCGGTGCCGACTATTACGACGAGATGGTGTTCATTCCCTACGATGCCGGGCGCGCCCGGGTCTATCAGGACATCCTGGAGCCGGAATACGCCACCTTCACTGCGCGCACCACCGCCCAGGTGCAGGCCGCCGAGGATGCGGTGACTGAGTTGCTACTGGCACGCCATGGCCGCGAGGACTTCCAGGTGGACAACGCCGCGGCCAAGGTCCAGGCCGAGGCCGAAACCCAGGACAGCATGACCCGCATGCTCGGCTTGATCGCCGCGGTATCGCTGCTGGTTGGCGGCATCGGCGTGATGAACGTGATGCTGATGACCGTGCGCGAACGCACCCGCGAGATTGGCGTGCGCATGGCCACCGGCGCCAGGCAGCGCGACATCCTCCGCCAGTTCCTCGGCGAGGCGGTACTGGTCACCATCGTCGGCGGCAGCGCCGGCGTGCTGATCGGTCTCGTCACCGGTACCGGCCTGTTGCTGGCCGGCGTGCCCCTGATCTTCTCGCTCTCGGCGATGCTGCTGGCCTTCGCCTGCGCGGTGGGTACCGGCCTGCTGTTCGGCTACCTGCCGGCGAAGACTGCCGCCGCCCTCGACCCGGTCGCCGCCCTGGCCAGCGAATAACGAGTTGCCGATGCCCAGATACCTGCTGTCACCCCTCGCCCTGTTGCTACTCGCCGGCTGCTCCCACACCGCCAGTCCCGTGGATGTCCTGCCCACTCCGCCGAACGAGTGGCAGCACGCCATACCCGCCGACGAGCCGGTACCTGCGGATTGGTGGCGCGGCTTCGCCAGCCCCGAGCTGGATGGTCTGGTCGAACAGGCCCTGGCCGGCAATCATGATCTGGCGGCGGCGGCGGCACGCCTGCGCCAGGCCCAGGCATCGGCCCGTGCCGCTGGCGCGCCCTTGCTGCCCGCGCTCGACGGCAACCTCGGTGCCAGCCGGGAAGGGCGCCTGGGTGGCGATGCCGAGACAGCCGGCAACCAGTACCGGGGAGGGCTGGCCGCCAGCTATGAGGTGGATCTCTGGGGAAGGTTGGCCGCCAACCATGACGCCGCGCTAGCCGAACTCGCCGCCAGCCGCTTCGACCGTGATGCACTGACACTGAGCCTGACGGCCACCCTGACAGATACCTGGCTGCGCCAGGTTGCACTGGCCGAACGCCTGCGCCTGGCCGGCCTCAACCTCGACAACGCCGAGCGCGTGCTGGCCACCGTTCAGGCCCGTGAGGCGGCAGGCGCCGCCACGCCACTAGAGCTCGCGCAACAGCGCGGTCTGGTGGCCGAGCAACGGCGTAGCCGTGAAGAACTGCGCCAGCAGGCGGACGATGTGCGCAGCAGCCTGGCCATACTGCTCGGCCAGAGCGAGCCGGTCACCCAGTCGCGCAGCTCGCTCACCGAGCTTCAGGCTCCCGCGCCGGACGGCGCCTTGCCCAGCGAACTGCTGGTACGCCGTCCGGACCTGGCCCGGGCCGAGGCGCGCCTGACTGCCGCCGACGCCGACCTGCGCGCGGCCCGCGCCGCGCTGCTGCCACGTCTGAATCTTTCGGCCGGCGCGAGCGGCTCCGCCGGCGGCCTGAGCCGGGTGTTCGCCGATCCGGTCTACTCGCTGGCCGCCGCCCTGACCGCACCGATCTTCGACGGCGGCGCACTGGCCGCCGAGCGTGACCGCAACGAGGCGAGGCGCGAGGAGCTGCTGGCCGACTATCGGCAGAGCATCGTCGCCGCCTTTGCCGATGTGCAGGTGGCGCTCAACGCGCGCGCCGGTATCGATGCCCAGTGGCAGGCCCAGCAGGAAGTTCAGGCCCAGGCCGAACGAGCTCTGCGGCTGGCCGAGCAGCGCTATCGCGCCGGCGCCGACGACCTGCTCAATCTGCTCGACACCCAGCGCACCCTCTACGCCGCCGAAGACCAGAGCGCCCAGTTGCGCCTGTCACGACTGCAGGCCGACGTTGCCCTCGCCCGGGCGCTGGGCGGAGGCTGGAGCGCCGACAGCGACCGGTAGGCGATCTGAGCTGCCTATAGGGCAGTGCAGCAGTCGTCAACGAATGCGCGTATGCGCTGGCCTTTCTGAGCTGCCTATACGGCAGTGCAGGGACGGGCCGTGCGCGGCTGGGTGGTGACTCCTTTCTGAGCTGCCTATACGGCAGTGCAGGGCAGATGTGGTGAGTAGGATTTGCGGGCATATTTCTGAGCTGCCTATACGGCAGTGCAGTCTGACGGCACTCTGCCAGGCGCTGGCGTGCTTTTCTGAGCTGCCTATACGGCAGTGCAGGCAGGTTGAGCATGCCGCGTTCTGCTCGGAGTTTTCTGAGCTGCCTATACGGCAGTGCAGGGTGCCTTTGACGGTGCCAACGGCGTGGTAGATTTCTGAGCTGCCTATACGGCAGTGCAGATGACAGATCCGTCCGAAAACTCGACGTCGAATTTCTGAGCTGCCTATACGGCAGTGCAGTGCGTACGCGGCTGATGATGCACGGCGGCTCGTTTCTGAGCTGCCTATACGGCAGTGCAGTCAACAACGCGGTCGAGAACACACTGAGCATCTTTCTGAGCTGCCTATACGGCAGTGCAGGGCAGATGTGGTGAGTAGGATTTGCGGGCATATTTCTGAGCTGCCTATACGGCAGTGCAGTGAGCAGATCCTCGCGCTGATTCCTGGGTACTTTTCTGAGCTGCCTATACGGCAGTGCAGGGGCGATGCGGCGTTGGACACGGCACTCAACCTTTCTGAGCTGCCTATACGGCAGTGCAGCTGCCATGTTCACTCCGTCACGATTACGCGCATTTCTGAGCTGCCTATACGGCAGTGCAGGCTGATACGTTCGGATCGCTTGAGGACTTCCGTTTCTGAGCTGCCTATACGGCAGTGCAGCGCGCCCCATGCCCTGCTGCGTGCCGCGCTTCATTTCTGAGCTGCCTATACGGCAGTGCAGCCGTTGCTGTTGTCCGCCTTGCGGGCGGTCAGTTTCTGAGCTGCCTATACGGCAGTGCAGTAGGTTGATAATCAGCTAACTCGTTGATTGTTAAAGATCAAACAGCCCGTACCAGCAAATAGCCCTTTATCCGAAGTCCCATGCAAGTAACTGATTTCAAAGGGCCTGCGTATTACATCCCAAAAGAGGGTCAGAACCAGGGAATGCTCGCGGTACTGCTGAGGCCATAGGCGTTGAAAGAACCTGCAGTAGGTGCGTGGAGCAGCGGTCCATGCCGGATGAACAGGCGAAAGCTGTGGCCATTGCCGTTGCTGCGCAGGGTTGCATAGGGAAGCTCGCAGCGTTTACCTGCACTGTCGGGAATGCGCTGCCGGGCTTCGGCATCGCTGATGCCGTGGCGCCTCACCAGGCGCCGGCGGGCTCGCTCCGGGCTACTGTCCACCTGCACGCGGCTGACGCAGCGCCATTGCACCTGCGCAGGGATTGGCGCCAGTTCGCTCAGGCGTATGTGATCGCGCATGCCGCTCAGCCAGTTCAGCGCCAGCAGGTTGTCCAAGGCCTCGACCGAACCATGCAGGCGTAGCCGCTGGCCAAGACCATGAGTAGCGCCTGCCACATCGGGAAAGCTGATGCCCACGTCGCTACGGCGTAGGTCGTGCAAGCCACGGTGCAGCTTGGCGATCAATGCGCTCATCAACTGCGTGGCCGGAAATTCCGGGTCTGGCAGCAGCGTCAGGTCGATGTAGTGGTCCATATCACTTCTCCTCGGCCGCCCCGAACACGCCGCCACGGATCAGGTTGGCGATCACATAGTGCTGCTGCTCGGTTGCCGGCACGGCGTCCTTGAGCACCCACGCGTCGAACAGGCTGTAGAAGTCGGCCTTGTCCTTGGGCTGACGATAGGCTTTGCCCTGGGACGTCACCGAGCCATAGGGCTCGACGGCGATGGGGCCGAGTTCACCGGCCTCCGGGTACCAGGTGTCGATGGTGCGCAGGGCGTTGCCGATCTTCTGTGAGTGGATCGCGGCCACATCGCGTACGCGGTAAAGCGTCTTGCTCTTGCCGCCTTTGTCGCCACGGTCGAGGATCAGCTCTTGGGACGGGAATACTTCCTGGCCATCGCCGATGCGCACGAAGGCAACGATTTCCAGCAGCAGGTGGCCCTTGCCGGCCAGGCCGTCGGCGATCACCGCGCCCAGGCTGTCGACGTCCTTGTGGCTGGCAAAATCACGCAGTGACAAGGCCAGGCCATCGAATGCCCAGCGCTGTGCTGCTTCGCCGTTCTGCAGCCGGGAGATACGCACGTCGACGGCTTCGGCGCCGATGCGATTGCGCCAGAGGAAGCGGCCGTTAGCCAGGTTGGCGGCGTAGCGGCGACCCAGTTCGGCGAAGCCCTGGGTGTCAACATAGGCACGCACGGTACTTAGCAGTTTGTTCTGGTAGTCCGCGTCATTGCAGGCCGAAGGTATGCCGGCACCGCCCAGTACGCGCAGGGTGAAGCGTACTTTCAGCGTGTCTGCATCGGCAGGCAGGGCGGCGACGTCGACGGTCTGTAGGTTGGGCGACTGGATCGAAGCGTCCAGCTTGGCCGGGTCACGGTCCTTGGTCTTGAGGCGGTTGGAGATGGTGCCTCGCACGGACTTCTCGCGGATCGGCACGGGTTGCCAGGTGCCTGCATCGCGTTCGCTCCAGCGCCCGGCGTAGAGCAGGGCGTCGGAGGGGTCGAGCTTGCGCTCGAAGGCGAGTACGGAGGCGGTGGTCAGTTCGGTGTTCTTGGCCATGGTCGGACGTCCTTATGCGAGGGCTTCGAGATCGAGAAAGGGGGCGGTGCAGCGGTACAGGTCGGCTTCGGTCTGGTGATACCAGAGCAGTTGGCGGATATCGCTGAAACGATGCGCGCTGCGCCATTCACCCAGGCCATAGAGGCTTTCGACGAAATGGAACGGCACGCTGCGGTCGCGGGCATTGCGCACGCTGCCGGGCTCATGCGCCGACAGCGAGCGGTAGCCAACGGGGATGGGCACCAGCCAGCCGCTGCGCTGGCGCACTTGCCAGTGTTCCCGTGGCTCGCCGCTTTCATCCAGCGAGCCGGGCGGCTCGATGTTCAGGCGCGAGAGATCGAGCAGGGCGTCGAGCGTGGTCAGGCTGGGATCTTTCTCCTGCGAGGCGGCGGTATGACGGGCCAGCAGGTCGTCGCGTGGAATCAGCGCGAAACCGGGCAGCAGGCGTTGTCCCAGGTGACGGCTCAGTCGTGCTTCTTCATCTACTGTGCCGGGCCAGGGTGCGAGAACGGGTTGGCTGCGCGAGCCCAGCTTCCCGGTCGGCGGTAGCAGGCTGCCACCGGCCAGGCGCATGCCAAGGGCAACGTCCCAGGCGCGCTGAGCGATGCTCTGATGATCGAGCATGCCGTCGTACAGGGCGTCACCCGTCACACCGATCAGCAGGCTGATTTCCAGATGGATGCGGCCTTCTTCGACGATGGCGGAGGTCGAACCATCCTTGCCGACCGGGTTGCGCGACAGGTGGAACACCTGGGTGCGTTTGCCTGCCGGCTGGGAGGTCTGCGCCTGGTGCTGGTGGCAGACGATGGCCACGCCATCCAGGCTGATCTCCATCTCTTCACGCAGCGCGCGTTGCAGAGCGTGGACGAAGCCGGTGAAGGCAGTGACCGCCGGAAAGCCCCAGGTCAGCGGGCCGGAAATGGCGTTGGCGTTCTGCACGCGCAAGCGCGGCAGCAGGAGCAGGGCTTCAGGCGCGTCCATCGTCGAGGATCTCCTTGAACATCCGTAGTTCGTCGTGCAGCACGCCACTCCAGTGCTCAACCTCGGGTTGCGCCAGGCGCAGCTCATCGTGGTCGAGCTTGCCGTTCAGCCAGTTGCCGAAGCGCTTGCTGGCCTGCTCCGGCCAGTCACGCCAGAGATGGGTGCTCTGAAATTCTGCGTCCTGATGAACGCGCAGCGGGTCGAGCCAGTGGCGCTCGCTGTCGTCCAGGCGGCAATCGGGATGCGCGCTCCAGCCGGACGCCAGCGTCTCGCTACGATTGGCCTCCAGCAGCTCGGCGGCGTACTGGTGAAACGCATCGGTGATCTCGCCGAGCAGGCGGGCGCGCTTGTTGCGGATCTGCCAGTTGTTGTGCGCCGTCACCCGCAGGAAGTGCTGCAGTTCGGCAACCCGGGCGCGCAGAACTTTGCTGTTGCGGTAGATGAACTCGAAGGCAGAGTCGCGGCGCAGCGGTGACTGCAGATCGAGGCTGCGCCATTGCGGCGGCAATGAGGCGAGCAGCCAGTTTTCGCCGTAGCGTTCGCTGTTCAGCTGGCTGATGTTTTGCGGTTTGGTGCCGCCGAACTTCTGAATCGCCAGATCGAGGTATTCGCAGTAGCCATGCTCGGAAGGCTGTTTGGCTCTTCGCGCATCACGTGCTGCTTTCGCTGCATCGCCGAAGCGATCGGCGCGCATGCGCTGTTGCACTCGATGCACCAGGCTGGTGGGGAACAGCGGTGCCAGCAGATGGTAGCTGCCGTCCGGTAGGGGGAAGTAAACCTGCTTGGCCAGGGTATGGGAGGTCGCCGGGCCACGGCTTTCGGTGATGGCTGCGAAGCTGCTGCGCCATGCCTCGGCTTGTTCGGCATCGTCGCTAAGCGCAGCGAGCAGATCGCTGTCATGTTCCAGAACGCGCTGCAGCAAGGTGCGGCCGTCATGTTCCAGCTTGAGGAACTTGAATACATCAAGTGCTGCCGCGTTGCCCACCACATCATCGTCCCATTGCCCCGCAAGGCAATGGCTGGAAACCAGACCCGGCAATTCTCTTTCGGTTGGGGAAGCATGCAGGTTGCTGCCACGGGCATCCGGGTGGATAGGTTTCAGAGTGTGGGTGGCGAGTTGGATCTGCGCCACGCGCCTTGCTGCGTCGGTTAGCCAGATTTCTGGGCGGTGGTCTTCGAGCAACTGTTGGTGCTTGGGATCGTCGTCGGCCAGTTTGTCGAGCTTGGCCTGCAGGCGGGTGTGAATGAAGGTGTGGATCAGGTCGCGGAGTGCAGCAGTGGTGACAGGAGCAGAATCGCGCAAAAGGCACCTCCTTGTTGGCCATGGACCTAGCCAGGTGGACATCCTGGGCTGTCCGAGCCCCGAACATAGCTAATGGCCAATAGCTATACAAGGCCGTAGGCCTGCGACCAAAGCACGCTACGTATCATGCTCTTCAGAGGCATTGATCAATTTCTTTGCCACTCAGTCCGCCAAGCGCTGGGCCTGCTCCGCAATCAGCGCCCGAATTGCCCTTAGGCAGCGCATTTCACCAGCAAAAGTGGCACGCAGCTCTGGGCGCCCTGCCGATATCTGCGCATTCTCCTGCTCCACTTCCACCAGTAATGCATCCGCCTCAGCAACGATACGTTCCTGCATGCGCTGCAATTGTGCGTTGGCGGGCGAGCGCTTTATGCCGAGCGCTTCGGCAGCGTCGAGCAGATGACTACGGGCGATACGTGCCAGGTTGGCTTCGCCGAGGATTGGCCAGGCCAGGGTCGTTGCCTGGGGCCAGCGGTCCTGGTCGAAGGCGCGTGTCTCGTATACCGCAGTGCAGAGCAGGTCATAGAACGGTGCCAACTGCTCGCCCCGTGCAGTAACCAGGAAGCTGATGTTCTTCAAGTGTGCATCGGTATTGCCCAGCAGTACGTTGAAAACCAGCCAGCCGAACAGCCGTGTGCGAGCGATGGCTGGCGCCGTAGTCAGGCTCGACAGCTCTGCCAAACGCTCGATGCTTCCAGCCTGGTACTTGAAGTGACGATCCAGTCCGAGCATCTGGCAGGCATCGATGCTGTGCAGGCGCTGCCAGTTTCCTCCACGTTGCTCGCGGTCGAAACGCTTGATCAGGTAAACCGGCTGCGGCACATACAGACGGCTGGCCTGTGGCACCGAAAGGCCGACGCAAGCGGCCAGGCGCATGCTGAACCATTCGTTGATCACCGAATGGGCGAAGGCCTGCTCGGGGTGATCGGGTTTGAGGATGTGGGTGGAGGGCAAGGCACCAACCGGCTCGTACAGCTCGGCCTGATCGAAGACCACGGCCAGCTTGTGCTGGGCGCCGGCCAGTGACATGCGTTTGTTCGCCTCATGGGTCAGCGGCAGGCGTGGCATGGCTTCAATACGGCGCGACAGATCGGCGTCGGGGAGGGGGCGCAATGCACCCTCCGGCAACTCTTGCCCCGGCGGAAGCAGGGTCAGCGAGCCGGCCGACTCCGCACCGTAATGCGTCAACAGGGCAAAGGCATCGCTGGCGTCCAGACGGGCATCGCCGGCCAGCAGCTGACGCTGGCCTTCCTCGGGAAGCAGGTTGTCGAAGTACCACTGCACCGGACGATGGCTGCTGCCATCGACGATGGTTCGGTTTTTCGCTGGCAGATTCGGGCAAAGATCGAAATCGGCCCAGCCATCTGCATAGCTGAAGCTCCAGATGCCGTTGTCGTCGCGCAGATGCCCGACCAGACGGTTGCCGATCCAGGCCAGCAGTTCTCGCTTCATGCATCGGGCTCGGAGGGGAGTGCCGTGACTTCATCCGGCAGATCGACGATCAATCGAATGCCCAGACCATCCATTACCTGGAACAGCTTGCCCCACTGCACGTTCTCGCTGCCGCGCTCGACCTTGCCGAGGAAATTCTCACTGACACCGATGCTGCCGGCAGCATCGTCTTGGCGGATGTTCTGCGCCTTGCGCGCAAGGCGGATCAGGCTGCCGAGTTCAGTAGCGTTCTTGAGCGTGGTCTGCATGGCTAATCCTCATGGTCGTGAGGAATTTGGCATGCAAAGGGTCTTTAGGCAAGCCAATCCTCATGATCGTGAGGATTGAAGGAATTCCATGGTGTATCGAATTAAAATCCTCACGATCATGAGGATTATTTTTTGCTGACGAAACCGAGGCGAGGATGCCAGCGCCAGGCGCGATCCGTCAGCGTACCGCTGTCATTGCGGTCACAGGAGAGGCTTACGCGCCCGTAGCGCATGGCGCAGGCGCTCAACGTCAGGCCTTTCTGGTCGGCCAGTGAAATCAGTTCTTCCTCATAGCCGGCATGCCCCCAACTGTGAACACGGGGGCCATGTTCCAGTGGCAAATCGTCGAGCAGGTTGCCCAGTGTTCGCCAACAGCCGTCGTTTTCAGCGCGGTGAAAGATGAACGGCAGCTGATCATCGTCATCTGGCAGCAGGGCGTAGTCGAGTCGCGGTTGGCTGCGTCTGAAAGGTTTCGCTAGCTGCAACACGCCGCTGAGTGCGGCAGGGCTCTGCCACCAGAGTGGCGCGGTGAAGGCCGTGTTGCTGGCACCTTCGGCAAGCAGCTCGGCGCGCAGGCGTGCGTGCTCCAGATCCACCAGGCGGGTTTTCGGCTGCAGCGTTACCGGTTCAACAATTCGCGGTGCGGCGTCGATGGCAAGCGTGCCGTCAGGTAGCAGTTCGTGCAGATCATGGCTGCCCAAGCGGAATCGCTCGCTCTCGAATCCTGGTCGAGTGAAGACGACCGGAGCGCCCTGCAAGGCCTGGAGATTGTGAGACAGCAGGTAGATGTTTTCCTGCTCACAAGCGCCGGGGCGATGGCGGCGAATGCGCCCGGCCAACTGGATGATCGAACGCATCGAGGACGGCTCGACGATGGCCCAGTCGTAGTCATGGTCGCGGCCTACCTCGGCAACGGGTGAGGCGAGCACGACAAACAAGTGATCGCGCTCGGGATAGCGCTCCAGGGCATCACGCATGCTTGGCTGGCTGAAGATTGCCTGCGGCTCATGACGGCGCAGCAAACCGTCCAGTTGCCGTTCGATGGCCGAGCGCAGCAGCAGCGGAAAGCGCGAATGATAGACACACAGGTGTACACGCATGCCTTCGGCAGCGCCCTGGGCATAGAGCGCCTGGGCCAGTTCGATCAGCGGGTCGATATTGGCCAGGCGCACCAAACCGAAGCTGACGCGCTGGCCGTCGGCTGCGGTGCTGTGATGCTGCTGGTGCAGCTCGTTCATCCAGGCTGGAAGTTGCCTGGCCAGTTCACTGCAGATGACGCTGCGCTCCCGGCTACTGCTGGTGATGGGCACGATGCGTGCACGACGGCGCACCGGCTGTTTGCTCAGCGCAGCCAGACGCGTGTGGATAAAGGCGTTGTGTTGCTCCACGAAGGCGTTGCCATCCATGTGATTCGATGTTCGGCAGCCAAACTCGTCGAACCAGGCGCAACAGATATCCGCAGTCGTACCCGGTTCACCGCGGTGCTTGCGATAGGCGGCGCGGCCAGCGCTGTAGGCCTCGAACAATCCGCGCACCAGCGCCGGTGGCAGGGTGGCGGAAGACAGCAGCACACGGCTGCCAAGCAGACCGGCCCAGTGCACCAGGCGGGTCAGCGCGGGCAGGTCGGCAAGGTCGAAATCATCCGGCTCATCAAGTACCAGATCAGAGGTGAGCAGGCGTAGCATCGGTGCGATCTGCCGACCGCCACGCGTGCTCTCGCAGGCCGGGATCAAATGGTCGACGGTGCAGGCCAGAACGGGAGCGCTGACCAGCTTGTGCGCCAACGGATCGTGCTGCAGCCAGTCCTTTAGCGGGTCATCTTCGAGGTTGGCTTCGTAATGTACGTGGCCATTATCGACCAGCGCTTCGATGGACTCGCTGCCCCGCGCTTCGGCCTGGCGCTGGCGGGCGCCGAGTTCGAACAGCTCGCGCACGGCCAGGCCGCCAACCTGCACGGCGAGGTCGTCTTCGCCGAGGCCGAGTTTTTCCCGATAAGCCTCGCCGGTCTGCAGGGTGAGCGTACGCAAGCCGAGAGCAATGCTAAAGCGCGCGCCGCGCTGCGGGTCGGCCAGGGCGTAGAGGATACGGCCGTTGGCCAGGGTCTTGCCGCAACCGGTGGAGGCCAGATTGACGCCGAAAAAGCCGTGGCGGGCAGATGCCTCGCGCAGCCCGCAGGCGAGATCGAAGGCCTTGTCTTGCCAGCGAAAGTGCTCATCCGCGGCACGACGCTTGAAGCCTTTGTGCCGGGCGATACGTGGCAGGCTGCGTTCCAGACGCGGCAGCATGCCGGTAATGCGTCGCGCGCCCAGTGCAACACCGAGCAAATTCTCGTCGAGACGTTGCTTCAGTGCACCACCCTTTTCGGTGTTGGCGTGGGCGGGGAAGCCCTGATCGCCCAAGCGTGGATTGGCTGGCTGACTCGAATAGTGATGGTCGGCGAGCATCAGCACCAGGCGCGACAGGTGCATGAGGTAGGGATCTGTAAGCAGCTCGCTGGCGCGTTGCAGTAGCCCCGGTCGGTCGAGCAGGGCCTGCGCGCAAGCGGCGGTGCGGCTTGTCCAGGCCTTGCTGGAGAACGGCAGATGCCCGGCAGGAAACTGCCAGCAGGCAGCTTTCTCTGCCGCGGTCGCCTCGTTGCGGGCGCCGCACCAGTCGGCCCGGATGGATAAGGGCAGCAGCTTCAATCCCGGCGCTGCCAGGTCGCCGGTCGGAAGGCGATGATGGCTGACGATCAGCCAGCCGATGGCCTGGGCCAGTGGCGGCAGATGATTCCTGGTGAACGGGCCGGGTTGCGCCTGCGGATGGTCTGCACGCAATCGTGCGAACCAGCTGTCATCGTCATCGCTGATCAGGCGTTGCAGCCAGTCGGCATCGCTGTTGCCGCTGCCGACGAAGGCTTCGAACAGGCGCAGTGACACCCATTCGTGCCGATAGGCATCGGCCAGCGGCCCCTTGCCACGCAGCTTGGCCTGGAACGCCACATTGGCCTTGCCGATGTCATGGAACAGCGCGGCCATTTGCGCCAGCAGCTTGATGTCCTCGGCGCTGTGCCAGTCGTTTTCGTCGCCCTTGCGCAACACATCGCGCCGGGTGGTATTGGTGGGTACCGCGCCTTGCTCGTTGAAGCGGCTGGCATCGCCGACGATCCACAGCAGCTCGCTGTGATCCTTGCCGCGTATCCAATGGCAGGCCACCGCCGTATTACGTCGGGCGGTCTTCTTCAGCAGCTTGCGCAGCGTGTCGAGCCCGGCCTGGGTGATGGGCGTTTGCCAGGTGCGTTCGCCACGGCGTTCGGCGTACTGGTCCAGGATGCGGCGGCTTTCCACCAGCGCGCGTTTATCGCACTGGGCGATCAGCAGGATGTTCATGCGCCGACCTGCTCGGCCACAGCCTTGAGCGCGTCGATCATAAAATCCAGTGACTCGTTTCGCGTCAGGCTTTCAATGCAGGCCTGGCGAAACTCCTGCTCCTCATCGCCGCGCACTGCACTGACGAACGCCTGCGGCAGGATGGTGGCATCCTTGACCAGATCGGCCACGTCGAACACCAGGCCACCACGCCGTGTCTTGCCGTGCAGCACAGCCAAGCCGTGGGGTATGCCCAGTACCCAGGTAGCGCTGGCGGCCAGGCCGTAGGCCAGGTAATTACCATGATCGAGAAAGCGATTGGCCGGATCACTGCCGCTGCCTTTCTTGGCGCGTGTGAAATCGCCATAACTCACCGCGCGTGCTGCCAGCGCGAACAACTGCTTGCTCAGGCGTGCTTCTTCTGTGAGCAGGTAGGTGTTGTCCGGTGCGCCCTGAATGGCGATCTGCGAGGCTTCGAGAGCACGCTCGAGCGCCGTGGTATCGGCCAGGAAACCGGCATCCTTCAACGGCCTGCTGCCCAGCCAGCTGCTGCGGATGCGTTGCAGGCGGGCGAGCTGAAAGGCCTTGGCCGCATCCAGCCGTTTGCCGTCATCGAACCAAAAGCCGACCCATTTCTGCAGGTATTCGCTCTGCGGCGAAAACCAGGCGACCTCCACGTCCATCTCGTTGGCCGAGAACAACGGCGTGCCACCTCCTCCGCAGAAGCCGACCAGCACACCAGCCTTGGCCAACTCACGCATCGCCGCCTGGGTGATCGACGTACCGGTGCCGAGCAGGATCGTGGTGGTGTTGGCAATGGGAATGTTCCAGTACAACGACTGCTTGCCGGCATCGGTGACGTACTCGACCCGGCCGCCATTGACCAGCACTCGGCAGTGCTGCAGGTAGTAAAGGTTGGCGCGCTTGGAATGCAGGATCGACTTGAGATCGGAGGGGCTGATGTCGTCCATGAGAACCCTGTGCTGAGCCGCAACTTCAGGATTCTGGCACCCGGCTACGGCGCTGAACAACCATCATCTGCTATTCCACTATGGGCTCAGGAAGGGCGTATCACGTCTCCTGTCCGCAGGTCACGAATGAGGCTTGGGTTCTTGCGGCCGCCCAGCGCCCCGCCCAGCACCGCATCCAGCTGGCGCGGAAAGTACTGCTCGACACGCAGGCGACTACGGGCGGCCGGACGGCCGGCAGGATTCGCCGAGGTGGAGATCAATGGCCCCACCAAGGCACATAGCTCTCTTACCAAAGGATGATCGCTGACTCGCAGGGCAACGCTGTCATGTTGCCCGGTAACCCAGAGCGGCAAGCGTTCACGGTGCGGAACCAGCCAGGTATTCGGCCCGGGCCAGGTGCTGGACAGACGGTCTATCCAGCGTTCGGGCAGATCATCGAGCAGGAAATCGAATTGGCGGATGTTGTCCGCCACCACGATCAGCCCCTTGTGCACAGGTCGGTCCTTGAGTGCCAGCAGGCGATCCACCGCCATCTCGTTCCATGGATCGCAGCCCAGCCCCCAGACAGCCTCGGTAGGGTAGGCGATGACACCGCCTTCCCGGACCACCCTTGCCACCTGCTGAACTCGCCAACTGCTTCGCATGCTCGACCTCGATCGTTTGTCTGGCGACGAGTTTACCCAGCTCAAGGCAAGCGGTGTACCCAGCGCCCCGACTCGCAGGCAACTAGGCCCTCCAGCTCAAGCTCGGTCAACGCGGCCAGCGTTTCACCCAGCTCGAGCCCGCAGGCCAGCGCCAACCCTTCACTGGTCTGCGGTGCGGCGCGCAATTGTTCTAGCAGGGGGTGATCGGATTCGCCGGCGCAATTGGTCTCTTGTGGCGAAATACGTTGCCATCCCCGCAGGGCCTGGAGGATGTCCTCGACATCTTCCACTAGCGTTGCCCCCTCGCGGAGCAGCTGATGACAGCCACGGGCCCCGGGATGATGAATCGAACCGGGAATGGCAAATACCTCACGCCCCTGTTCGGCTGCCAGACGCGCAGTGATCAGCGAACCACTCGAAGGACTGGCCTCGACCACCAGGACACCCAGCGACAGGCCGCTGATGATCCGGTTACGCCGGGGAAAGTTACTTGCCTGAGGAGGGCTGTCCAGCGGCAGCTCCGAAACCAGCGCACCGCCCTGATCAATGATACGGACGGCAAGCCCTTCGTGCCGACGTGGATAGACATGCCGTAGCCCGGTGCCCAGCACGGCAACGGTCGACCCATTCACATCCAAGGCAGCCTGGTGTGCCGCTCCGTCTATGCCCAAAGCCAGCCCGCTGGTGATGACGAAACCACCGCCAGCGAGGATGCGAGAGAAGGCATAGGCGCTATCGAGGCCAGGGCGCGATGCCCGTCTGCTGCCAACCACCGCCAGTTGTGGGCGCTCGAGCAGGGCGGGGGCTCCCGCCACGAACAGGACCGGCGGCGCATCGACGAGTTCGGCAAGAAGGGCGGGATAAGCCGGATCATCGAACATGAGCAACGAGTGGAAGGGTTGCTCCAGCCAGCGCAGGGTGCTGGCCGCCTGTTCGCGAATCTCCGAGCTGCGTCTGGGCTCGGCACAGACGGCAGGCAATCCCAGGGATCGCCAAGCCGCGGCAGGAGCACTCAAGGCCGCAGAGGCACTGCCGAAGGCGTCCAGTAGCCGGCGAAATCGCCTCGGTCCCAGTTCAGGAAGGCTGTGGAGACGCAGTCGCGCCTCCAGTTCGGAGGGAGAGAGCTGTGGCATGCGATCATCCTTGATCGTCGTACAGAAAACAGAACCCCCGCCGAGGCGGGGGTTTGTCTTACGGGTTCTTCACCTTGTCCATCACCGCCAGGTCGCGGGTGGCATAGAGAACCAAGCCGTAGCTGAGCTTCTCGTAGGAGCGGAATACCATCAGCAGGCCGGAGCGCTCATCCGGAATCTTCACCGAATCACCGCTGACCCGATCACGTACGGTCTCGCCTGTCTTGTAGATAGCCAGTACGTTACCTTCATTCAAGCCATCAACCTTGCCCTTGTTGATGGTGACAACATCGTACTGGCCAACCCGCGCGACACCACGAGGTACATCGATGATCACGCCGTTGACATCGGTCGGAGGCTCACTCGGCACGAAGGTTGAGGTGATCGCACGCTCTTCGGTAGGGAACAGGCGGTCGCCCAGACGGACTTCCTGGGTGGAGCGCGTCAGATTCAAGGTGGCGATGTCGCCTTCCTCGGCAACGATCTCGCCGGTACCGATATCGTCCGCATTGATACCAAGGAACTCCTTGGTTTCCGGATCGGTATAGGTCTTGCCTTGGCGGAAGATGCCGAAGACGCTCTGGCCCTCCTCGAACCCACCACGGGCGTATATGCGATTGCCCGCACCGCTGATCACACTCTCGCGCTCACCGGCAACCACATAGGGCTTCCCGGCAAACTCTTCGGACGAATCGACGATCCGGTTGGTCAGCAGGAAGCTATTGATCTTGTCCAGCGGGATGGTCGGGATGGCATCAGCCATCGGGGTGCTGCGCACCTTGGGTGAGAGCTTGATGGTGCCACGGGAATCGCCACGGTTGAGCACGAGGCGAGGTTGACCATCCACATAAACCAGGCTCAACGTGTCGCCCGGATAGATCAGGTGAGGATTCTCGATCTGCGGGTTGGCATGCCACAACTCGGGCCACTTCCACGGCTGGCTGAGGAACTTGCCGGAGATGTCCCACAGGGTGTCACCCTTGACCACGGTGTAACGGTCCGGATGACCTTCCTTGAGCTTGACCTCGGCCAGGGCCAGGCCACTCTGTGCCAGACCGCCTGCAGCGACCAGCAGCAGGGCGAGTAGTGATTTCCTCATGCGGTGAATCCCTTTATTATGTGGCTGGCGCCTACAAGCCGCAAAATCCGCGGCTTTTGAGCCGTTTTTCAAAGCTGCTCATCATCTTAGCAGCGGTTTTTTACTTTATTCCACAAGTGCATCACAAACAGCCATGGCCATTCTCAACATCCTCGAATTCCCCGATCCGCGCCTGCGCACCATCGCCAAGCCGGTGACCGTCTTCGATGCTGCTCTATCGCAGCTGATCGACGACATGTTCGAGACCATGTATGCCGCCCCCGGCATTGGGCTGGCGGCCACGCAGATCAACGTGCACAAGCGTGTGGTGGTGATGGATCTGTCCGAGGACAAGTCCGAACCAAGAGTGTTCATCAACCCCGAGTTCGAGTCGCTGACCGAGGAAATGGACCAGTATCAGGAAGGCTGCCTGTCGGTGCCCGGTTTCTACGAGAACGTCGACCGCCCGCAGAAGGTCAAGATCAAGGCCCAGGATCGCGATGGCAACCACTACGAACTGATCGCCGAAGGCTTGCTCGCCGTGTGCATCCAGCACGAGTGCGATCACCTCAACGGCAAGCTGTTCGTCGACTACCTGTCCAACCTCAAGCGCGACCGGATCAAGAAGAAGCTGGAAAAACAGCACCGCCAGCAGGCTTGAACCCGAATCCCAAAGGCTTGCTCCGGCAAGCCTTTTTCTTTTCATGTGAGTGAATCATGCGCATCGTCTTTGCCGGCACCCCGGAATTCGCCGCCAGCCATCTGCAGGCCCTGCTCGATGCAGGACGTGACATCGTCGCCGTCTACACCCAGCCGGATCGCCCCGCCGGCCGTGGGCAGAAGCTCGCGCCCAGCCCGGTCAAGCAGCTGGCCCTGCAACACAATATCGCCGTGTACCAGCCGCAGACCCTGCGCGACCCGGCCGCCCAGGCTGAGCTCACCGCGCTCAAACCGGACCTGATGGTGGTGGTCGCCTACGGCCTAATCCTGCCGCAGGTGGTGCTGGACACCCCGCGCCTGGGCTGCATCAACAGCCACGCCTCGCTGCTGCCGCGCTGGCGTGGGGCCGCGCCGATCCAGCGTGCTGTGCAGGCCGGCGATGCCAGCAGCGGTGTCACCGTGATGCAGATGGAAGCGGGCCTGGACACCGGTCCCATGCTGCTCAAGGTCACCACCACCATCACCGCCGAAGATACCGGCGGCAGCCTGCACGACCGCCTGGCCGAGCTGGGCTCGGCGGCAGTGGTCGAGGCCGTGACCAAGCTGGCCGCTGGCGGGCTCAAGGGCGAAGTGCAGGACGACTGCCTGGCCACCTACGCACACAAGCTGAACAAGGACGAGGCGCGCCTCGACTGGAGCCGTCCGGCCGATGAGCTGGAGCGCCTGGTACGCGCCTTCAACCCCTGGCCGATCTGCCACAGCACGCTGAACGGCGAACCGCTCAAGGTGCTGGCCGCGCAACTGGGCGAGGGCAACGGCGCGCCCGGCACCGTGCTCACCGCCGACAAGAACGGTCTGACAATAGCCTGCAGCGAAGGCGCTCTGCGCCTGACCCGCCTGCAGCTGCCTGGCGGCAAACCGCTGGCCTTCAGTGATCTGTACAACAGCCGCCGCGAGCAGTTCGCCCCCGGCCTGGTACTCGGCCAATGAATCCACGCCTGGCTGCCGCTCGCGCCCTCGCCGCCGTACTCAACGGCAAGGCCTCGCTGGGCAGCAGCCTGCCACCGCTGCTGGAAAAGGTCGAGGCACGTGACCGCGGCCTGGCCCAGGACCTGGCCTTCGGCACCGCACGCTGGCAGCCGCGCCTGCAGCTGCTCGCCGACAAACTGCTGCAAAAGCCGTTCAAGGCCGCCGACCGCGACGTCGAGGCCCTGCTGCTGGTCGGCCTGTACCAGCTGCTGCATACCCGCATCCCGGCCCACGCCGCCATCGGCGAGACGGTGGCCTGCGTCGACAAGCTGAAGAAGTCCTCGCTCAAGGGCCTGCTCAACGGCGTGCTGCGCAATGCCCAGCGCGATCACGAGGCGCTGTTCGCCGAACTGGATCGCGATCCGGTGCTACACACCGCGCACCCGCGCTGGCTGCAGAAGCGCCTGAAGGCCGACTGGCCGGAGCACTGGCAGGCCATCTGCGCCGCCAACAACTTGCACCCGCCGCTAATTCTGCGGGTCAATCGCCGCCACAGCAGCCGCGATGCCTACCTCACCGAGCTGCGCGCCGCCGGCATCGAAGCCGAGCCCTGCAGCTTCAGCCGCGACGGCATCCGCCTGCTGCAACCCTGTGACGTGAAGACCCTGCTGGGCTTCGCCGAAGGCCGTGTCAGCGTGCAGGACGAGGCCGCCCAACTGGCCGCCGACCTGCTCGACCTGGCGCCTGGCCAGCGCGTGCTGGACGCCTGCGCCGCGCCCGGTGGTAAGACCTGCCATCTGCTCGAAGCCGAGCCAGGCCTCAAGGAAGCCATCGCCCTGGACCTGGAGCCAGCGCGCCTGGCCCGGGTACAAGAGAACCTCGACCGCCTCAAGCTCGAAGCCACCCTGATCGCCGCCGACGGCCGCGACGTGAGCACCTGGTGGGATGGCAAGCCGTTCCAGCGCATCCTGCTCGACGCGCCCTGCTCGGCCACCGGGGTGATCCGCCGTCACCCGGACATCAAGCTGACCCGCCAGGCCGACGACATCACCGCGCTGGCCAAACTGCAGGGTGAGTTGCTCGATGCCCTATGGCCGACCCTGGGGGTCGGCGGCGTGCTGCTCTACGCCACCTGCTCGGTGCTGCCGGAAGAGAACCGCGACAACATCGCCGCCTTCCTCGCCCGCACCCCCGGTGCGCGTGAGCTGGACATCCCCGGCGCCTTCGGCCTCAAGCAGGCCCACGGTCGCCAGCTGCTGCCGCAGACCGACGGCCACGACGGCTTCTACTATGCCAAGCTGATAAAGATCTCCGCGGTACCACGCGGCTAGACCCTGTCTACGATCTGCTGCGCGTCGGCCAAGCTGCATTGAAAGCGGACTCGGAATGCTCATTTACCGTCTGTAAACTGCGCTTCCTCGCCCGCTTTCGCCTTGCCTGGCTCTAGCTCGCGATATCGTAGACAGGGTCTAACGGAGCTACTCGATGAAAATCATCATTCTCGGCGCAGGGCAGGTCGGCGGTACCCTGGCGGAGCACCTGGCCAGCGAGGCCAACGACATCACCGTGGTCGACACCGATGCCGACCGCCTGCGCGACCTCGGCGACCGCCTGGACATCCGCACCGTGGTCGGCCGCGGCTCCTTCCCCACCGTGCTGCGCCAGGCCGGTGCCGATGACGCCGATATGCTGGTGGCGGTGACCAACAGCGACGAGACCAACATGGTCGCCTGCCAGGTCGCCTACACCCTGTTCCACACCCCGACCAAGATCGCCCGGGTGCGCGAGTCGGCCTACCTGACCCGCGAGGCGCTGTTCGATAACGAGGCCATCCCGGTCGACGTGCTGATCAGCCCCGAGCAGGTGGTGACCAACTACATCAAGCGCCTGATCGAATACCCCGGCGCTCTGCAGGTGATCGACTTCGCCGAGGGCAAGGCCCAGCTGGTGGCGGTCAAGGCCTACTACGGCGGCCCGCTGGTTGGCCAGCAGCTACGCCAGCTGCGCGAGCACATGCCCAACGTCGACACCCGGGTGGCCGCTATCTTCAGGCGCAACCGGCCGATCATGCCGCAGGGCGACACGGTGATCGAAGCGGATGACGAGGTGTTCTTCATCGCCGCCAAGGCCCACATCCGCGCGGTGATGAGCGAACTGCGGCGCATGGAAGACAGTTACAAGCGCATCGTCATCGCCGGTGGCGGGCATATCGGCGAGCGCCTGGCCGAAGCCATCGAGAGCCGCTATCAGGTGAAGATCATCGAGATGAACCCGGCTCGCTGCCGCTACCTCTCGGACAACCTGGAAAGCACCATCGTCCTGCAGGGCAGCGCCTCCGACCGCGACCTGCTGGTGGAAGAGAACATCAACGAGGCCGACATCTTCCTGGCCCTGACCAACGACGACGAGGCCAACATCATGTCCTCGCTGCTGGCCAAGCGCCTGGGCGCGCGCAAGGTGATGACCATCATCAACAACCCGGCCTACGTCGACCTGGTCCAGGGCGGCGATATCGATATCGCCATCAGCCCGCAGCTGGCCACCATCGGCACTTTGCTGACCCACGTGCGCCGCGGCGACATCGAGAGCGTGCACAGCCTGCGCCGCGGTGCGGCAGAAGCCATCGAGGCCATTGCCCATGGTGACACGCGTTCAAGCAAGGTGGTCGGCAAGATGATCGAGGAGATCGCCCTGCCGCCGGGCACCACCATCGGCGCGGTGATCCGCGACGAGGAAGTGCTGATCGCCCACGACGACACCGTGATCGAATCCGGCGACCACGTGATACTGTTCCTCGTCGACAAGAAGTACATCCGCGACGTGGAGCGTCTGTTCCAGGTCGGACTGACCTTCTTCTGATAACGAGTTCTCACCGAGGCCCATGGCATGACAGCGCCGGACTCCCTGGAAAAACTGTTGGCCCGCGGGGTGGACAACGCCTTGTTGCGCTTCGGCCTGGGTAAGTCCTACCTCGACGGTAACCAGCCCGAGGTTGCTGCCGAGCACCTGCAGAAGTGCCTAGGCTTCGACCCCAACTATTCAGCGGCGTGGAAACTGCTCGGCCAGGCGTGCCAGCGCCAGGGCATGCTGGAAGAGGCGCGCCAGGCCTGGCACAACGGCCTGGAAGTGGCTCGCAAGCGCGGTGACAAGCAGACGGAAAAAGAAATGACGGTGTTCTTGCGCCGTCTGGAGAAGACGGCAGGTAGCGCGAGCGGTTAGTCCTCGCGCTGGAAGATCAGCGCCACGCCGCTGGGCTCGAAACGCACCACCTGCATCTGAACCACTGGGGCCGGGATCGGCAGGCCCTGAACCTGACCGCTGACCACCTCGCCGATCTGCAGCAGGCGCTGGGCATCGTCGATGACCACGAACACCCCACTTTCCGAGATATCACGGGTCGTTACCATCATCCGCCCATGGATAGGATGGTCGATGCGTAACTGGACTTTCAGCGGGGATCTCTTGTGCTCGCGCTTGTTGTCCATGCCTGTCCTGTTCCGAGCGAAGAAGTTGTTCTGACGGTAATAGCTATCGCGCCCCGCATCAATACCACTTCTTCTCACCCTCGGGGCGCTTCTTGAAGCGTTTCATGCTCCACAGGTACTGGCTCGGGTAAGCGCGAACATAGCGCTCCAGCTCCCGGCTCATCGCAGCAGCCGCTATTTCAGGATTTTCACTGTACATGTCCTCGGGTACAGCCTCGAAGATCACCCTGAAGCCGCTATTGTCCGGCAGACGAACGGCGTTGAGGATCACTCCGCGTGCCTTGCCGCCGGCAAGCATCCCGGGTACGAATTTGCTGGTGAGGGCCTGGATGGCACAAAAGGGGACGAAGACGCCGGCAGAAAGACTGGGCTCCGGATCAGCGGGAATGCCCACCACACCACCACGGCGTACTTCCTTGATCACGCTGAGAATTCCCTCCTTGGTCGAAGGGGCGACCCGATTGCCCATCTGCGCTCTCTGCTTCTGCAGCAGCTCGTCGACAGCCTTGAGCTTGGGAGGGCGATAAAAGATCACCGGTTTGCACAGGGAGCAGAAGTAATGGTTGAGCACCTCCCAGTTACCCAAGTGGCTGGCGACACCGACCACCCCCTTGCCTGACGCCAGCGCATCCTGCAGCACATCCAGCCCTTCCACCTCCTTCACCAGCTTGAGGGTACGCTCCACCGGCCAGATCCAGGCGCAGGCGCTCTCGGTGAATATCTTGCCGATATCACGCAGAGTCGCGCCGACGAGGCGCTCGCGAGCCGCCTCGTCGAGCTCGGGAAAGCACTTGGCGAGGTTGATGCGCACCACCTCGCGCGTCCTGTTCGGTATCTTCCACATAAGCCAGCCAATGGCAGAGCCTGTCGCCTGCACGGCCCTCCAGGGCAGTAGAGCGAACAGTCGCAGGAAACCGACGACCAGGGCACCTTTGAGCTTCTCCACGGAAGACTCCTGAAAATTGGCTGGGCCGGCATTGTAACGGCTGTGACCGTCGGGATCAGCCTAGCCGCGCCGGCGGCCTCAGTCGGCGCCGCCGAGGGCGCGGTAGCGATCGCAGTCGCGGGTGTGGTCCATGACCATGCCCGCCGCCTGCATGTAGGCGTAGCAGATGGTCGGGCCGACGAAGGTGAAGCCCAGCTTCTTCAGCGCCTTGCTCATCACCTCGGCCTCCGGCGTTACCGCCGGCACGTCGCCGCGACCGCTGAACTGGTTGATCTTCGGCGCGCCGCCGACGAAGGACCAGAGCAAGCCGGCCGGGTCCTCCAGCTTTAGCCAGGCTCGCGCGTTCTTGCGTGCGGCCTGCAGCTTCAGGCGATTGCGGATGATGCCGGGGTCCTGCATGCGCTCCTCGATCTCCTCGTCGGTCATCACCGCCAGGCGCTCGGCATCGAAACCGAACAGCACCTGGCGATAGCGCTCGCGCTTCTTCAGCACGGTGATCCACGACAGCCCGGCCTGGAAGCCTTCCAGCAGCAGCATCTCGAACAGCCACTGCGGGTCGCGCTGTGGCACACCCCATTCCTCGTCGTGGTAGGCGATGTACAGCGGGTCGTCGTTGCACCAGAAGCAGCGGGGCATGGCGTTTATATCCAGAGGGAGTCGTGCCGCACTGTAGCGCAGCGCGCGCGGTGACCGTTAAAAACGCCCGTCCGCCTGCAGCAGGGTTTCCAGGCAGTGCTCCTGAATCCCGTAGAACTGCTTGATGCCCTGGATCTTCTCCAGCAGCGCACTCGGCTCCACCGGCTCGGGGCGCTTCACCGCCAGAATCATCTTGTTCTTGTTGGTGTGCTCCAGCGAGACGAACTCGAACACCTTGGTCTCATAGCCGCTGGCTTCCAGCAGCAGGGCGCGCAGGCTGTCGGTGACCATCTCGGCTTCCTGGCCCAGGTGCACACCGTACTGCAGCATGGGCTTGAGCAGGCTCGGCATCTGCATCTGCGGGCGGATCTGCTTGTGGCAGCAGGGCGAGCACATGATGATCGCCGCGCCGCTGCGAATGCCCAGGTGCAGGGCGTAGTCGGTGGCCACATCGCAGGCGTGCAGGGCGATCATGATGTCGATGGCGGCCGGGGTGTAGGTGCGTACATCGCCATGCTCGAAGCTCAGGCCTGGCTGCTCCAGGCGGGCCGCCGCCGTGTTGCCCAGGAGCACCATGTCTTCGCGCAGTTCCACGCCGGTGACCTGGCCCTGCAGGCCCAGGCTGTTACGCAGGTAGTCGTGCATGGCGAAGGTCAGGTAACCCTTGCCCGAACCGAAGTCGACGGCATGGATCGGCAACTGCGGATCACGCTGCTGCAGCGGCGAATGGCTCAGGGCGTGGGAAAACACCTCGATGAACTTGTTGATCTGCTTCCACTTGCGCGCCATCGCCGGCACCAGTTCGTGCTTGGCGGTGGTCACGCCCAGATCGGTGAGGAACGGCCGGCTCAGTTCGAGAAAGCGCTTCTTCTCCCGATCATGGCCGGCGGCCGGCGCTTCGCGCTCGACCGTCTTGCCGACGAACAGGCGCGCCTTGTCCTTCTTGCCGAAGGTCAGTTGCACATCGTCGGTCAGCGACAGCAGGTGGGCGTTCTTGAACGCCGTCGGCAGCAGGCTGGCGATATGCGCCAGGGCTTCGGCCACGGGCAGGTTCTTGGTGATATCGCGGGTCTTGTAGGTCGAGACGAACGACAGGCAGGCCTGGCCTTTGACCGTGACCGGACGAATGGTCAGGCGCTGCAGCTCGGCTTCCTCGCCCTGGTACTTGCTCAGCAGCAGCTTGACCAGGGTGTTCTGCACCACGCTGGTTTCCAGCAGGGCGAGAAACTCGTCGCGGGCGGCTGTGGCGGCGGAGGGCTGGGGTTCGACTGACATGACAAGGGCCTGAATAAACGCTGCCGAGACCGGCAAGGGGCGGTAATGCTACAGGGTACTCAGCATGCGTGCGCGCAGGGCTGACGGAGTATGCCTGCCGCCACCTCCCGCGCGGGGTTGATCGGGTATACTGCCCGGCTTTATTGCAAACGCCTCGACACCGGTGGAATTCGTGAGCCAAACAACGCCCGACGTGAGCACCTTCCAAGGCCTGATCCTCGCCCTGCAAAGCTATTGGGCCGAGCAAGGCTGCGTGATCCTGCAACCCTACGACATGGAGATGGGTGCCGGTACCTTCCACACCGCCACCTTCCTGCGCGCCATCGGTCCGGAGACCTGGAACGCCGCCTACGTGCAGCCCTCGCGCCGCCCGGCTGACGGTCGCTACGGCGAGAACCCCAACCGTCTGCAGCACTACTACCAGTTCCAGGTGGTGCTCAAGCCGAACCCGGAGAACATCCAGGACCTGTACCTGGAGTCGCTGCGCCGCATCGGCGTCGACACCCTGGTGCACGACATCCGCTTCGTCGAGGACAACTGGGAATCGCCGACCCTCGGCGCCTGGGGCCTGGGCTGGGAAGTGTGGCTGAACGGCATGGAAGTCACCCAGTTCACCTACTTCCAGCAGGTCGGCGGCGTCGAGTGCTACCCGGTCACCGGCGAGATCACCTACGGTCTCGAGCGCCTGGCCATGTACCTGCAGGGCGTCGACTCGGTGTATGACCTGGTCTACTCCGACGGCCCGTTCGGCAAGGTCACCTACGGCGACGTGTTCCACCAGAACGAAGTGGAGCAGTCCACCTTCAACTTCGAACACGCCAACGTCGACAAACTGTTCGACCTGTTCGACTTCTACGAGTCCGAAGCCAACCGCCTGATGGAACTGCAGCTGCCGCTGCCGGCCTACGAAATGGTGATCAAGGCCTCGCACAGCTTCAACCTGCTCGACGCCCGCCGCGCTATCTCGGTGACCGCGCGCCAGCAGTACATTCTGCGCGTGCGTACCCTGGCGCGGAACATCGCCCAGAGCTACCTGCTGGCCCGCGCCAAGCTCGGCTTCCCGATGGCCACCCCCGAACTGCGTGACGAAGTACTGGCCAAGCTGAAGGAGGCCGAATAATGAGTGCTCAGGATTTTCTGGTTGAACTGGGCACCGAAGAGCTGCCACCCAAGGCTCTGAAAAGCCTCGGCGAAGCCTTCCTCGCCGGCGTGGAAAAAGGCCTCAAGGGCGCCGGCCTGAGCTATGCCAAGGCCCGCTACTACGCCGCGCCACGTCGCCTGGCCGTGCTGGTCGAACAGCTCGCCGCGCAGCAGCCGGACCGCACCGTCAACCTCGACGGCCCGCCCGTGCAAGCCGCCTTCGACAAGGATGGCAACCCGACCCAGGCCGCCCTTGGCTTCGCCAAGAAGTGCGGCGTCGAGCTGAGCCAGATCGACACCAGCGGTCCGAAACTGAAATTCAGCCAGTCGATCGCCGGCCAGCCGGCCGCCGGCCTGCTGCCGGGCATCGTCGAGGCTTCCCTCGGCGAGCTTCCGATTCCCAAGCGCATGCGCTGGGCCGCGCGCAAGGACGAGTTCGTACGTCCGACCCAGTGGCTGGTGATGCTGTTCGGCGACGCCGTGGTCGACTGCGAAATCCTCGCCCAGAAGTCCGGCCGCATCTCGCGTGGCCATCGCTTCCACGCCAACCGTGACGTACAGATCAGCAGCCCGGCCAGCTACGCCGAAGACCTGCGCGCCGCCTACGTGGTCGCCGACTTCGCCGAGCGCCGCCAGCAGATCGCCGCTCGTGTCGAGGAACTGGCCCGCGCCGAGAACGGCACCGCCATCGTCCCACCGGCCCTGCTCGATGAAGTCAGCGCCCTGGTCGAGTGGCCGGTGCCGCTGGTCTGCTCCTTCGAGGAGCGTTTCCTCGCCGTGCCGCAGGAAGCCCTGATCACCACCATGCAGGACAACCAGAAGTACTTCTGCCTGGTCGACGGCAACGGCAAGCTGCTGCCGCGCTTCATCACCGTGGCCAACATCGAGTCGAAAGACCCGGCGCAGATCGTTTCCGGTAACGAGAAAGTCGTACGCCCGCGCCTGACCGACGCCGAGTTCTTCTTCAAGCAGGACAAGCGCCAGCCGCTGGAGAAGCGCAACGAGCGCCTGGCCAACGTGGTGTTCCAGGCCCAGCTCGGCAGCGTGTTCAACAAGGCCGAGCGCGTCTCCAAGCTCGCCGCCTTCATCGCCGAGCGCACTGGCGGCGACGCCACCCGCGCGGCGCGTGCCGGCATCCTCTCCAAGTGCGACCTGGCCACCGAGATGGTCGGCGAGTTCCCGGAGATGCAGGGCATCGCCGGCTACTACTACGCCAAGCACGACGGTGAAGCCGACGACGTGGCCCAGGCGCTGAACGAGCAGTACATGCCGCGTGGCGCTGGCGCCGAGCTGCCGCAGACCCTCACCGGCGCTGCCGTGGCCGTAGCCGACAAGCTCGACACCCTGGTCGGCATCTTCGGCATCGGCATGCTGCCGACCGGCTCCAAGGACCCCTACGCCCTGCGTCGCGCGGCGCTGGGCGTGCTGCGCATCCTGATCGAGAAGCAGCTGGACCTCGACCTGGTCGAGGCCGTGGCCTTCTCCATCGGCCTGTACGGCGACAAGGTCAAGGCCGAAGGCCTGGCCAGCCTGGTGCTGGACTTCATCTTCGACCGCCTGCGTGCACGCTACGAAGACGAAGGCGTGGACGTTGCCGTGTACCAGGCCGTGCGTGCGCTCAAGCCCGCCGCGCCGCTGGACTTCGACCAGCGCGTGCAGGCCGTGCAGGCCTTCCGCAAGCTGCCGGAAGCCGCCGCCTTGGCTGCCGCCAACAAGCGCGTGTCCAACCTGCTGAGCAAGTACGAAGGCCAGGTCGCCGCCAGCGCCGAAGCCCACTACTTCGACAACCCGGCCGAGTTCAGCCTGTACTCGGCGATCCAGCAGGCCGCCCAGGCCGTGCAACCGATGGCCGCCGCGCGCTGCTACCGCGAGTCGCTGGAGCGCCTGGCCGCCCTGCGTGAGCCGGTGGATGCGTTCTTCGAGGCCGTGCTGGTGAATGCCGAGGATGCCTCGGTGCGCGCCAACCGCTATGCGCTGCTCAACCAGCTGCGTGGCCTGTTCCTCGGCGTCGCCGATATCTCCCTGCTGGGCTGACGGCCAACCGGGCGGCGCAAGGCCGCCCGGTCACCCTGGTACGCGTATGAAACTGCTGATTCTCGACCGCGACGGCGTCATCAATGAAGACTCCGACGCCTATATCAAATCTCTCGACGAATGGATCCCGGTTCCCGGCTCCATCGACGCCATCGCGCGCCTGAGCCGCGCCGGCTGGACCGTGGCCGTAGCCACTAACCAGTCGGGCCTGGCGCGCGGCTATTACGACCTGGCCACACTGGAGTCCATGCACGCACGCCTGCGCCAACTGGTGGCAGAGCAGGGCGGTGAAGTCGGCCTGATCGTGCATTGCCCGCACGGCCCGGACGATGGCTGCGACTGCCGCAAGCCCAAGCCGGGCATGCTGCTGCAGATCGCTGCGCACTACGGCACGGAACTGGCAGGTGTGTGGTTCGTAGGCGACAGCAAGGGTGACCTGGAAGCCGCCCTGGCCGTCCATTGCCAACCCGTTCTGGTGAAGACCGGCAAGGGCGAGCGCACGCTGGCCAAGCCGTTGCCAGCGGGAACCCTGATATTCGATGATCTGGCGGCGATAGCCGACCAGCTTCTGCTCTAGGAGAGCCCGAGTCCCATGACGACAGTGCAGGCCATCAGAACCTTCTTCTTCTACCTGCTGCTGTCGTCCAGCTCGTTCTTCTGGTGCATCCTCTGCGTGTTCATTGCACCCTTCCTGCCGTTCCGTGCCCGCTACCGCCTGGTGGTGCAGGCCTGGTGCAGCTGCGCCACCTGGCTGGCCAAGGTGGTGGTCGGCATCCGCTACGAGGTGCACGGCCTGGAGAACATCCCGCAGCAGCCCTGCGTGATCCTCGCCAAGCACCAGAGCACCTGGGAAACCTTCTTCCTCTCCGCCTTCTTCGAGCCGCTGTCGCAGGTGGTCAAGCGCGAGCTGCTGTACGTGCCGTTCTTCGGCTGGGCGATGGCCATGCTGCGCCCGATCGCCATCGACCGCAGCAATCCTAAGGCCGCACTCAAGCAGCTGGCCAAACAGGGCGACGAGCGCATCAAGCAGGGCGCCTGGGTGCTGGTGTTCCCCGAGGGCACGCGTATTCCGCCGGGCCAGATCGGCAAGTTCTCCCGCGGCGGCGTGGCCCTGGCGGTGAACGCCGGCCTGCCGGTGCTGCCGATCGCCCACAACGCCGGCGAGTTCTGGCCCAAGCAGGGCTGGGCCAAGTACCCGGGCACCATCCAGGTGGTGATCGGCCCGGTCATGCACGCCCAGGGCGAAGGCCCGCGCGCCATCGCCGAGCTCAACGAGCGCGCCTACGCCTGGGTCGCCAAGACGCAGCAGGAAATCAGCGGCATCACGCCGGAAGTGGCCCAGGAGAGCGCCTCCAGCGCCGCCTGAGCATCTGTGGATAAGCTGTGCAAGAAATACCAGCAGAGTGCCATTACAGAGCGTAACTAGCTGATTTTAATGCGATTACTCGAAAGACCAGGGATAGGCTCGACGGGGTATAAGTTTTTCGCGCGGCAGCGCACGTTCTGCGCGGAACGCCGCCCCGGCAAAGCGGTTAAGCTAAGCGCACTTCGCATCGTGAAAGGGATTTTCGCTCCATGCCGTCGATCTACCAGCTCAAGCCACGCTTCCAGAACCTGCTGCGCCCCGGCGTGCAGCGTCTCTATGATCGTGGCGTCACCGCCAACCAGGTGACCCTGGCCGCAGCTGTGGTCTCCGTACTGCTCGGCGCGCTGCTGGCGATCTTCCCCGACATCACCTGGCTGTTCGCCCTGATCCCGCTGTGGATGCTGCTGCGCATGGCACTGAACGCCGTGGACGGCATGCTCGCCCGCGAGTTCGGCCAGCAGTCCAAGCTCGGCGCCTACCTCAACGAACTGAGCGACGTGGTCGCCGACAGCGCCCTGTACCTGCCCTTCGCCCTGCTTGCCGGCGTCTCGCCGACCCTGGTGGTGCTGGTGGTAGTGCTGGCGGTGATCAGTGAATACGCCGGCGTGCTCGGCCCGATGGTCGGTGCCTCGCGGCGCTACGACGGCCCCATGGGCAAGAGCGACCGCGCCTTCTGCTTCGGCGTGCTGGGCGCCGGTGTGGCGTGCGGCCTGCTACCGGCGTCTTGGATAAACGGGCTGCTGGCCGTGATCCTGCTGTTGCTGATGGCGACCCTGGTCAACCGTGTGCGCCAAGGCCTGGCCGAGGTGGCACAACCCTCTCAATCGGAATAGGGACATTTCGATGCGCGACTGCAAGACGGCGGTCTTCCTCACCCACGACGGCGTGGAACTGCTCTATCGCCACTGGCCCGCCAGCCAACCTGGCGACGGCCCGCGCAAGGCCGTGGTGATGTTCCACCGCGGCCACGAGCATGGCGGGCGCATGGCCCACCTGCCGGCCGAACTGGACCTGCCCGACTACGACTTCTTCGCCTGGGATGCCCGCGGTCATGGCCTGTCACCCGGAGCCCGCGGCGACAGCCCGAGCTTCGCCACCAGCGTGCGCGACGTGCAGACCTTCCTCGACCATATCAGCGCAACGCACGATATCCAGCAGACCGATATGGCGGTGCTGGCGCAGAGCGTCGGCGCGGTGATCATCAGCACCTGGGCCCATGACTACGCGCCGAAAGTGCGCTGCCTGGTGCTCGCCTCGCCGGCGTTCAAGGTCAAGCTCTATGTACCCTTCGCCCGCCCGGGCCTGAAGCTGCTGCGCCAGTGGCGCGGTAATTTCTTCGTCAACAGCTACGTCAAGGCGCGCTTCCTCAGCCACGATCCCGAGCGCATCGCCTCGTTCGAGAACGATCCGCTGATCACCCGGCCGATCTCGGTCAATATGCTGCTCGGCCTGTATGAAGCGGCGGACCGTGTGGTGGCCGATGCCCAGGCGATCCAGGTGCCGACCCAATTGCTGATCTCCGGTGCCGACTTCGTGGTGCACCGTAAGCCGCAGGAGCAGTTCTTCCAGCGCCTGGGCAGCCTGCGTAAGGAGCAACACATCCTTCCCGGCTTCTTCCACGACACCCTCGGCGAGCGCGACCGCGCCCATGCCCTGGGCCGTGCGCGGCGCTTTATCCTGGAAAGCTTCGAGCAGCCGGCCACGCGTCCCTCACTGCTGGATGCCGACCGTTGCGGCTGGAGCTGCGCCGAGGCAGAGAGCCTAGCCGCGCCGCTGCCGAAAAACTCCCTCGGCGACCTGTATTGGCGAGCCACCCGTGCCGGCCTCAAGCTCGGCAGCGGGCTGTCCGACGGCGTGAAGCTGGGCTTCGAGACTGGCTTCGACTCCGGCAGCACCCTCGACTACGTCTACCGCAACCAACCATCCGGCAAGTCTGCGCTGGGCCGCCTGATCGATCAGAACTACCTCAACTCCATCGGCTGGCGTGGCATCCGCCAGCGTAAGGTGCATGCCGAGGAGCTGCTGCGCCTGGCCATGGACAAGCTGCGCGAGTCGGGCAAAGGCGTACGTATCGTCGATATCGCTGCCGGCCATGGCCGCTACATCCTCGAATCGCTCGAAGGGCTAGAGCACAAGCCGGACTCGATCCTGCTGCGCGATTACAGCGACATCAACGTGCGCGACGGCAGTGCGCTGATCGAGCAAAAGGGCCTGGCTGACATCGCCCGCTTCGTCAAAGGCGATGCCTTCGACAAGGCCGACCTAGCCGCCCTCGATCCCAAACCAACCCTGGCGGTGGTCTCCGGCCTGTACGAGCTGTTCGGCAGCAACCAGATGATCGGCGACTCGTTGGCCGGCCTGGCTGCGGCGGTCGAGGAGGGCGGCTACCTGGTCTACACCGGCCAGCCCTGGCACCCGCAGCTGGAGCTGATCGCCCGCGCCCTGACCAGCCATCGCCAAGGCCAGGCCTGGGTCATGCGCCGCCGTAGCCAGGCGGAGATGGACCAGCTGGTCGAGGCCGCCGGCTTCCGCAAGCTGGAACAGCGCATCGACGAGTGGGGCATCTTCAGCGTGTCCCTGGCTCAGCGGGTGTCCTGATGCAGGCTGCCCGCGAGACCGGATTGTGGAAGCGCGGGGTCCTCTGGCTGTTGCTGCTCGCCCCGCTGTTCTTCGCCAGCTACGGCTTCGCCAACTGGCTGACGGCTCAACACGACGATGTCGGCAGTCTGGTCTTTGCCTGGGAACATGCAACGCCGCTGTGGGCCTGGACCATCGTGCCCTACTGGTCGATCGACCTGCTCTACGGCCTGTCCTTCCTGCTCCCGGCCACGCGCCGGGAGATGGACCGGCATGCCCTGCGTCTGCTCAGCACGCAGATAATTTGCGTCGCCTGCTTTCTGCTCTGGCCGTTGCGCTTCACCTTCGAGCGCCCGGAGCTGAGCGGCTTCTTCGGCTGGATGTTCGATGTGCTGATGGGCTTCGACAAACCGTTCAACCAGGCGCCCTCGCTACATATCGCCCTGCTGGTGGTGATCTGGACGATGTTTGCCCGGCATACCCGCGGCGTGCTGCTGCGCGGACTGCTGCATGGCTGGATGGCGTTGATCGGCCTGTCGGTGCTGACTACCTGGCAGCACCACTTCATCGACGTGCCGACCGGTGCCCTGGCCGGCTGGCTGTGCGTCTGGCTCTGGCCAATCGAAGGCCGTAGCCCGCTGCACAACCTGCGTCTGGCCCGCGAACCACAGCGTTGGCGCCTGGCCCTGCGCTATGGGCTGGGCAGCGCCGTCTGCGCCGCCCTGGCGGTCAATCTCGGTGGCGCCTGGCTTTGGCTGCTGTGGCCCTGCGCTTCGCTACTGCTGGTCGCACTGAACTATGCGCTGTTCGGCGCCGCCGGGTTCCAGAAACAAGCGAACGGCTCGCTCGGCTCCGCCAGCACCTGGCTGCTCGCGCCCTACCTGCTCGGCGCCTGGATCAACTCGCGGCTGTGGACGCGCAAGCATCCGCAGCCGGATCAGGTGGTGGAGGGCATCTGGCTCGGTCGTGTGCCAAGCGCAGATGAAGCGGCGCCTTTCGCCGCGGTGCTGGATCTAAGCGCCGAGCTGCCGGTCAGCCTGCCCGGCAAGACCTATCGCAACCTGCCGCTGCTCGACCTGGTCGCACCGAATACCGAGGCCTGCCGCCAGGGCGCCGAGCTGATCGAGCAACTGCGCCAACAGGGGCCATTGCTGGTCTGCTGCGCCCTCGGCTACTCGCGCAGCGCCACCCTGCTAGCCGCCTGGCTGCTGCATAGCGGCCGCGCCAGTAGCGTCGAGCAGGCCATCGAACTGATCCGCACCGAGCGTCCGCAGATCGTGCTCGGCGATGCGCAGCGCCTGGCGCTGCAGGGTCTGCTGCAACCGGTCGCAAGCCTGGAGGTGGCGCATGGCCTCTGAGATGCAACTGGCCCTGGTCGCCAGCCTGCTGCGTCGCGGCCGTGGCCTGGACCTGCTATCCAACGCCCTGACCCTGCTCGCTCTCGCCTACGGCCTGGCGCCGCTGCTCGGCGCGCCACACAGCGCCGCCAGCAGCCTGCTCTGCGGCCTGCTGGTGATGCTCGGCCTGGCGCAGAAGTACTGGGCCATCCGCGTAGCGCTGGATGCCGAGCTGTTCACTCGCCTGGCCGCCGATGCCTCACGCCTGGCCGCTCATACCAGCGACCTGGACCAGGCGCTGCACAGCCTCGGCCTGCAGCCCGCCAGCACTCAACCACGCGACTGGCAGCAGCGCAGCAGCGGCGCCGTGCGCCTGCTGCGCCTGCAGGCCGCCTGGCTGGTCGCCCAGTTGCTGCTGGCCCTCAGCATCATTCTCGCCACCCCCTGGCTTTCCCTGGCTGGATAAAGGAGTCAGATCCATGCTCGCCTCGCTTACCGCCTTCGCCATCACCTCGGCGGCCCGCCTGCTGACCGGCGCCCGCGCCCTCTGGCTGGGCTGCACCGCCCAACCGGTACAGCGCCTGTACTACGCCAACCACAGCAGCCACGGTGACTTCGTCCTGCTGTGGGCCTCGCTGCCGCCGGAACTGCGCCGGCGCACCCGCCCGGTAGCAGGCTCCGACTACTGGATGAGTGGCGACCTGCGCCGCTTCCTGATCCGCGACGTGTTCAACGGCGTGCTGGTCGATCGCGAACAGCGTTCGCCACAGACCAACCCGCTGCAGTCGATGCTCGAGGCGCTGGACCAGGGCGACTCGCTGATCATCTTCCCCGAAGGCACCCGCAACCTCACCGAGGAGCCGCTGCTGCCGTTCAAGAGCGGTCTGTTCCACCTGGCCCAGGCCAAGCACGAGGTGGAGCTGGTTCCGGTGTGGATCGCCAACCTCAACCGGGTGATGCCCAAGGGCAGGGCGCTACCGCTGCCGCTGCTGTGCACCCTGAGCTTCGGTGCGCCGCTGCAGCGCGTGGCGGGTGAGGACAAGGCCGCCTTCCTCGAACGCGCCCGCAACGCCCTGCTGGAACTGGCCCCGGAGGTAGTCTGAGATGGATCGCAACACAATCCTGCTGTTCGCCGGCATCGGCGCCGTACTGCTGATCGCCACCCTGATCGCGCGCGTCCTGCGCCATCGTGCCGGTGAAGTACCCAATGCGGTAATCGAGAACCTCAATGCGCGCATCGATGCCTGGTGGGTGATGGTGCTGGTCATCGGCATCGCCTTCCTGTTCGGCAACAACGGCGTGGTCCTGCTGTTCTACTTCGTGTCCTTCTACGCCCTGCGCGAATTCCTCACCCTGACGCCGACCCGGCGCAGCGACTACCCGGCGCTGGTGGCAGCCTTCTACTTCGCCTTGCCGATGCAGTACCTGCTGATCGCGCTGGACTGGTACGGCCTGTTCGCCATCTTCATCCCGGTCTACCTGTTCCTGCTGCTGCCGATCCTCGCCTCGCTGGCCGGCGATACCACGCGCTTCCTCGAACGCGCCTCGGAAGTGCAATGGGGGCTGATGATCGCGGTGTACTGCGTATCCGCGGTGCCGGCGCTGCTGACTCTGGATATCCCCGGCTACGAAGGGCGCAACCTGCTGCTGATCGCCTGGCTGATCATCGTCGTGCAGCTGTCGGACGTGCTGCAGTACGTCTGCGGCAAGCTGGCCGGCAAGCGCAAGATCGCGCCCAAGCTGTCGCCATCGAAGACGGTGGAAGGCTTTGTCGGCGGTGTGGCCCTGGCTAGCCTGGTCGGCGCCTCGCTGTTCTGGATCACCCCGTTCAGCTTCTGGCAGGCCGCGCTGATGGCGCTGACCGTCAACCTGCTGGGTTTCGCCGGCGGCCTGGTGATGTCGGCGATCAAGCGCGACCGTGGAGTGAAAGACTGGGGCCACATGATCGAGGGCCACGGCGGCATGCTCGACCGCATGGACTCGGTGTGCTTCGCCGCGCCGATCTTCTTCCACTTCGTGCGCTATTGGTGGACCTGACGGCCCACCTCATTCCCAGGGATAGCCGGGCAGGCTGAGGTTGTCCGGCAGTACACGCTCACAGGGCAGCATGCGCGAACGATTACGGCCCTGATGCTTGGCCTGGTATAAGGCGGCATCGGCCTTACCGATAAGCTTGTCCGCATTGTCATCGAGGGCCGGTACGTCACACCAGACACCCGCACTGAAGCTTACGCTGATGGGTTCCCCTTCGAACATCACTACGCTCTCGGCAATGGACTCGCGCAGTTCCTCTACCACCGCCATGGCACCATGCGGGTCTGTATCCGGAAGCAGCAACAGGAACTCTTCACCACCATAGCGTCCTAGGCCATCGATCTTGCGTAGGCGCAATCCCATGTGTCTGGCACAGTGACCCAGCACCTGGTCACCTGCCAGATGGCCGAAGCGATCGTTGATCTGCTTGAAGTGGTCGATATCGAGCATCGCCACCGCCAGAGGCGTGGAAGAGCGCTTGGCTCGCTCCATCTCCTCGATCATTCGATCCAGTATCGCCCTTCGGTTGAGCAGGCCGGTCAGACCATCACGCAGAGCCAGTTGGCGCAGCGCCGACTCGCTGCGCTCCTTGGCCATCAATATCAGACCAAGCGAGAGCGTCATCACCGTCACAGTACCGATGCTCACGGAGATGCTCTGCTTGAGGTTACTCACGTCATAACGCATGTCGGTGACCGAGCCACCAAGGATCGCCAGTACCCGAATCAGCAATCCCACCAGGCTCACGGCTCCGCCAATCATCAGCAAGTGATGGGCCCGTCCTTCCGGCGCCGCGGTGCGATGAGCCCAGAGGACAATCAGCCCGCACTGCGCCATCAGTACTACCGATGACACCAGCATGCGCGGCTCTCTTGTCTCTACCAGTAACGCCATACATAGAGCCATGATTGCCGGAAGGCTGAATATCGCGAGCCAGGGAACGGGCAGGGTGCGAATACGAAAGATGCTCGCCGTATAGAACGCCAGCGCGGTGGACAACAAGGTGTTGGCCAGCGCGTAGCTGATCCACAAGCTGGCATGGCCGTAAAGCGTATAGCAGACGTAGGCGCAGGCATGGGCCAACAGGCCGCAGCCGATCGTGAACAGACCGTCCTCGCGCCGGAAGCGTCCCACAATGACGAGGCAGGCCACCATGGTAATGGCGACCAGAGCAACCGAAGCAAAGATGGTCGGCGTATGGGCGATCATGAGCTCTATCCCGCCAGCAGCCATGATTGGCCGGGGGTTTTTCTGCGAGTCTAGCGGCATTCGACAGACCTGCACCAACCGCTCCGCTTTAGCGATTCGGCTACTAACACAACTCCATGATTCAGAAAGAAAAAAACCCGGCTTAATGACCGGGTTTTTTTGCCTGGGAGAGGGAACTGTCAGAAGTCCAGATTCGAGACTGCCAAAGCATTTGACTCGATGAAGTCGCGACGCGGCTCCACGGCATCACCCATCAGGGTGTTGAAGATCTGGTCTGCAGCGATGGCATCCTCGATGGTCACCTTGAGCATGCGGCGAACGGTCGGGTCCATAGTGGTTTCCCACAGCTGCTCCGGGTTCATCTCACCCAGCCCCTTATAGCGTTGGATGCTGTGACGCTTGGTGCTCTCGGTCTTCAACCAATCGAAGGCCTCCTTGAAGGTGGAGACCGCCTTCTTGCGCTCGCCACGCTGCACATAGGCGCCGTCATCCAGCAGGCTGTTGAGCTGGTCGCCCAAAGCGGTAACCGACTTGTAGTCGTTGCTGGCGAAGAAGTCGCGGTTGAAGGTGATGTAAGTGGACAGGCCGTGAGCCAGGATTTCCACTTCCGGCAGCCACAGGTGACGCTCGCGATCTTCACGCAGGCTGGCGGTGTAGGTCTGGCCAGACTTCTCGGCAGCCTTCAGGCGCGCCTGGAAAGCCTCCAGCCAGCTCTGCATGGCAGCCTGGTCGGCCAACTGTTCCACCGACACGCGCGGCAGGTAGACCATGTGCTCGGTGATGTCCTGCGGGTAGACACGAGACAGGCGGCCGAGGGTCTTGATCACCGCGCGGTATTCGTTGACCAGCTGCTCCAGTGCGGCACCGGAAACGCCCGGGGCATTCTCGTTGACGTGCAGGCTGGCATCTTCGAGGGCCGACTGGGTCATGTACTCGTCCATGGCCTCGTCGTCCTTGATGTACTGCTCCTGCTTGCCCTTCTTCACCTTGTACAGCGGCGGCTGGGCGATATAGATGTAGCCACGCTCGACCAGCTCCGGCAGCTGACGGAAGAAGAAGGTCAGCAGCAGGGTGCGGATGTGCGAGCCGTCGACGTCGGCGTCGGTCATGATGATGATGTTGTGGTAACGCAGCTTGTCGATGTTGTACTCGTCGCGACCGATACCGCAGCCGAGGGCGGTGATCAGCGTGCCGACCTCCTGGGAAGAAATCATGCGATCGAAGCGAGCACGTTCGACGTTGAGAATCTTGCCCTTGAGCGGCAGGATCGCCTGGGTCTTGCGGTTACGGCCCTGCTTCGCAGAGCCGCCCGCGGAGTCCCCTTCCACAATGTAGAGTTCGGACAGCGCCGGGTCTTTTTCCTGGCAGTCAGCCAGCTTGCCGGGCAGGCCGGCGATATCCAGCGCGCCCTTGCGGCGGGTCATCTCACGCGCCTTACGGGCGGCTTCACGAGCACGGGCGGCGTCGATCATCTTGCCGACCACGGCCTTGGCTTCGTTGGGGTTCTCCAGCAGGAAGTCGGAGAAGTACTTGCCCATCTCCTGTTCCACCGCGGTTTTCACCTCGGAAGAGACCAGCTTGTCTTTGGTCTGCGAGCTGAACTTCGGATCCGGCACCTTGACCGAGATGATCGCAGTCAGACCTTCGCGGGCGTCGTCACCGGTGGTAGCAACCTTGAACTTCTTCGCCAGACCTTCGCTTTCGATGTAGTTGTTCAGGTGACGGGTGAGGGCGGAGCGGAAGCCCGCCAGGTGGGTACCACCGTCACGCTGCGGAATGTTGTTGGTGAAGCACAGCAGGTTCTCGTTGAAGCTGTCATTCCACTGCAGAGCGACTTCCACACCCACGCCATCTTCCTCGCGCTGGATGTTGAAGTGGAACACCTGATTGACGATGGTCTTGTTGGTGTTCAGGTACTCGACGAATGCCTTGAGACCTCCCTCGTACTTGAACAGCTCTTCCTTACCGCTGCGTTCATCCTTAAGCAGGATGCCGACACCGGAGTTGAGGAAGGACAGTTCGCGCAGGCGCTTGGCCAGAATGTCCCAGCTGAAGTGAATGTTGTGGAAGGTTTCTTCCGATGGCTTGAAATGGATCTGCGTACCGGTTCCATCGCTGTCACCAACCGAAGCCAGGGGGGCCTGAGGCACACCATGTACGTATGTCTGCTCCCAGATCTTGCCGCTACGGCGAATGGTCAGAACCAGTTCCTTCGACAGAGCGTTGACCACCGAGACGCCCACGCCGTGAAGGCCGCCGGATACCTTGTAGCTGTTGTCGTCGAACTTACCGCCGGCGTGCAGCACGGTCATGATGACCTCGGCTGCAGAGACGCCTTCTTCTTTGTGCATATCCACCGGGATGCCACGACCATTGTCGCGCACCGTGATGGACTCATCGGGATGGATGGTGATGCTGATGTCGCTGCAGTAGCCGGCCAGCGCTTCGTCGATCGAGTTGTCGACCACTTCGAAGACCATATGGTGCAGACCACTGCCGTCATCGGTGTCGCCGATGTACATGCCTGGCCGCTTGCGTACGGCATCCAGGCCCTTGAGGACCTTGATACTGTTGGAGTCGTACGTTTGGTTTTCGCTCATGCCTTCACTCCCGATGGTCGTGTCTGGGTGATACAGCCATGTTCCACGTGGAACATGGCGACCGGCGTGTCCGTGCGCCAGCCATCATTCAGTAATTCGTGATCGACACAGGTGATAAACACCTGACACTGCAAATCGTCCAGCAGTCGGCACAAGGCCTGTCGATGTTGCTCATCCAGCTCCGACGGCAGGTCGTCCACCAGATAGATGCATTGGCCATGCTTGGCCTGGTTCAGCAGATGCCCCTGGGCGATGCGTAAAGCACATACCACCAGCTTCTGCTGACCGCGGGACAGAATCTCCGCGGCATTGTGAGCCCCCAAACGCAGGCGCAAATCAGCACGTTGCGGACCGGCCTGAGTGTGACCGAGCTGCTGATCACGGGGCAGGGTAGAAGCCAGGACATCGGTCAGTGGCTTATCTTTGTCCCATCCCCGGTAATAGCTGAGGGACAACCCTTCCAGCTCCACCAGCTCGTGCAGCACCTGCTCGAACACCGGCTTCAGGGCCTGAATATAGGCACGCCGATAACCGTCCAACTCGTCGCTCGCCAGGCACAGTTCACGGTCCCAAGCCGCTTGCGACGCGGCGTCGAGTGTACCATGCCGCAGCCATGAGTTCCGCTGCCGCAGGGCCTTCTGCAGGCGCTGCCAGGCTGGCAGGAAGCGTTGTTCCACGTGGAACACTCCCCAGTCGAGGAACTGTCGTCGCACCTTGGGCGCACCTTCCAGTAAGCGGAAACTGTCCGGATTGATTACCTGCAGCGGCAGCAATTCGGCAAGCTGCGCCGTGCTGCGAGCGCTCTGTCCGTCGATACGGATCTGCAGCTCGCCCTGGCGGTCGCGCGAAATACCGAGATTGCTCTGCAAACCATCCAGCTGCTGCACCTGACCAAATACGGTACAAGCGGGTTGCTCGTACTGGATCATCGGCAACAGCTTGTTGCTTCGGAAGGAGCGGGCAAGGCCGAGCAGGTGAATGGCTTCCAGTAGACTAGTCTTGCCACTGCCGTTAGCGCCGTGAAGGATGTTGATGCGAGGGGAGGGGGAGAGCGTCACCGGGTGCAGGTTTCGCACCGCGGTGACGGTGACGCGGGAGAGGGACATTCAGCGAGATTACAGACGCATCGGCATGACGACATAGGACGAATCGTCGTTACCGGCTTCCTGCACCAGGGCGCTGCTGTTGGCATCGGAGAGGATCAGGCGCACCTGTTCGGTGGTCATCACACCCAGCACGTCGAGCAGGTAGCTGACGTTGAAACCGATCTCCAGGGAGCCGCCGTTGTAGTCGACTACCACTTCCTCTTCGGCTTCTTCCTGCTCCGGGTTGTTGGCCTGGATTTTCAGCAGGCCGCTAGCCAGCTGCAGGCGAATGCCACGGTACTTCTCGTTGGACAGGATCGCGGTACGGCTAAAGGCCTCACGCAGGGCTTGTCGATCACCAACCACCAGCTTGTCGCCACCGCGCGGCAGCACGCGCTCGTAATCAGGGAACTTGCCATCGACCAGCTTGGAGGTGAAAGTGAACTCGCCGGTGGTAGCGCGGATATGGTTGGCACCCAGCACGATGGCCACTTCGCCGTCTTGCTCGGTGAGGAGGCGAGCCAGCTCGAGAATGCCTTTACGTGGCACGATGACTTGGTGCTTCTCGGTGTTCTCGATAGTCGCTTCCATGGCGCACATAGCCAGGCGATGACCATCGGTGGCGACAGCGCGCAGAACACCAGTCTGTACTTCAATCAGCATGCCGTTGAGGTAGTAGCGAACGTCCTGCTGGGCCATGGCGAAACTGGTGCGATCAATCAGGCGCCGCAGCTTGCTCTGCACCAGACTGAAGGTCAGCGAGCCAGGACCTTCTTCCACGGTTGGGAAATCGTTCGCCGGGAGGGTCGACAGGGTGAAGCGGCTGCGACCCGCCTTGACCACCAATTTCTGCTCGTCGACACGGATATCGATCATTACGTCGCTGGGCAGGCTCTTGCAGATATCCATCAGCTTCCGTGCCGGCACGGTGATCTCGCCCGGCTCGGCGCTGTCCTCCAGTGCCACCCGACCGACCAGCTCGACTTCCAGGTCGGTACCGGTCAGCGACAGCTGCTGGCCTTCGACGACCAGCAACACGTTCGACAGGACCGGCAAGGTCTGACGGCGTTCGACGACGCCGGCGACCAGTTGCAGGGGTTTCAACAGGGCTTCGCGTTGAATGGTGAAATGCATGGTCTCGTCCCTTGCCTTATGGGCTGCGTATTCAGGTGGTCAGTGTGCGCAGCAGGTTCTTGTAGTCCTCGCGGATATCCGCGTCGGCTTCGCGCAATTCAGCAATCTTACGACAGGCGTGCAGTACTGTGGTGTGGTCTCTTCCGCCAAAAGCATCACCGATTTCCGGCAGGCTGTGGTTGGTCAATTCCTTGGACAGCGCCATGGCGACCTGACGTGGTCGCGCCACCGAACGGGAACGCCGCTTGGAGAGCAGATCGGCAATCTTGATTTTGTAGTACTCGGCCACGGTGCGCTGGATATTGTCCACGCTCACCAGCTTGTCCTGCAGGGCCAGCAGGTCCTTCAGCGACTCGCGGATCAGCTCGATGCTGATCGGCTGGTTGGTGAAGTGCGAGTGGGCGATCACCCGTTTCAGCGCGCCTTCCAGTTCACGCACGTTGGAGCGGATGCGCTGGGCAATGAAGAAGGCAGCGTCGTGCGGCAGATCGACCTTGGTCTGCTCGGCCTTCTTCATCAGGATGGCGACGCGGGTTTCCAGCTCCGGCGGCTCGACCGCGACGGTCAGGCCCCAGCCAAAGCGCGATTTCAGTCGCTCTTCCAGGCCCTCGATTTCCTTCGGGTAGCGGTCGCTGGTGAGGATCACCTGCTGGCCGCCTTCAAGCAGTGCGTTGAAGGTATGGAAAAACTCCTCCTGGGAGCGCTCCTTCTTGGCGAAGAACTGGATATCGTCGATCAGCAGCGCATCGACCGAACGATAGAAACGCTTGAACTCGTTGATCGCGTTGAGCTGCAGCGCCTTGACCATGTCTGCGACGAAGCGCTCGGAATGCAGGTACACCACCTTGGCGTTGGGGTTCTTCTTCAGCAGGTGGTTGCCCACCGCGTGCATCAGGTGGGTTTTGCCCAGGCCGACGCCACCATAGAGGAAAAGCGGGTTGTAACCGTGCTTGAGGTTGTCCGCTACCTGCCAGGCCGCAGCGCGAGCCATCTGGTTGGACTTGCCCTCGACGAAATTCTCGAAGGTGAAGGTGCGGTTCAGGTAGCTGGTGTGCTTGAGCGCGCCTTCAACCTGAACGGTGCGTTCGGTCGGGCGACTGGCCGCTGGAGCCGGAGCAGTGCTCACCAGCGGATCGCTGGCGAGAGGCTCGTCGGCCACGGCAACAGGAGCAGCAGCTACCGGTGCACTATTAATAGAAGAAGAGGGCGTCGGCGTGGCCATGCGTGGAGCGGCACTGCGCTTACTACCGATCAACAAGGAAAGGGCGGGAGCCAGGCCGTTGGCACGCTCAGCCAGCAGCTCCAGCAGGCGTACCATGTATTTCTCATTGACCCAGTCGAGCACGAAACGGTTGGGCGCGTAGACGCGCAGCTCGTCGCCAGCGGATTCCACCTGCAAGGGGCGGATCCAAGTATTGAATTGTTGAGCAGGCAACTCGTCGCGAAGCAGCTCCACACACTGCTGCCAAAGTTCTACGGACACTGATATCCCCTGGGATCGCTACGATTGGCGAAGCAAAAAATCAGCCTGCATTGTAGTCCTGGGGGCTAGAGTTATCCACACGAATAAGCGATTTCAACCGAGCAAAATCAATGATTTATTTATGTTTCCAGGATTCCCAGGGAAATTCAGAAACGCTGTGGATAAAGGTAACTGAGGGCTGGGTAAAAGCCTGGGAGTAACCCTCTGGAAAAACCATCTGTGGGTAAATCGACGATTCCTGCACAGGTCTTGCACCTGCTGCAAACACCTCGCGCACCGTTTTCCGACAACCTTATCCTTCCATACAAGGTAGCCCTACCGTGCGCTAGGGGTACTTTTCCACAGCGCCGCTACCCCCTATTAGGTTTTACAAGAACAAGCTCTTTAGAGAATTTCTTTCCTTTTATCTTTCTTTGTACATTCGAGCTGGTTGGAAATTGACCTGAGGCCTCGGTTTCACTAGAATCGCCGGTCTCTTTAAACGGGGGCCATCCAGGCCCGTATGGACCACCCAGGTAGATCGCCATGAAACGTACTTTCCAACCCAGCACCCTCAAGCGCGCTCGCGTTCACGGCTTCCGTGCCCGCATGGCCACCAAGAACGGCCGTGCAGTCCTGTCCCGCCGTCGCGCCAAAGGTCGCAAGCGTCTGACCGTCTGAATAAGCCGGAACGGGTGGTGAGTCGAGGCTTCGGCCGGGAAAAGCGTCTGCTGACCCCCCGGCACTTCAAAGCAGTCTTTGACTCACCGAGCGGCAAGGCTCCTGGCAAGAATGTCCTGCTCCTCGCACGCGCCAACGATCTCGAGCATCCCCGACTGGGACTGGTGATCGGCAAGAAAAGCGTCAAGCTCTCCGTCGAGCGAAACCGCCTGAAACGTCTGATCCGGGACTCCTTCCGGCTCAATCAAGAGTTTCTGGCAGGTATGGACATTGTCGTGGTGGCACGCAAGGGTCTTGGCGATCTGGATAACCCGGAACTGCACCAGCAGTTCGGCAAACTCTGGAAGCGCCTGGCCAAGCAGCGTTCCGAAGCCGCACCTCCCGGGGTAAGCGACAGACCCCATGCGTAAACTGGCGATCCTCCCGATCCAGTTCTACCGCTATGCTATCAGCCCCTTGATGGCCAGCCACTGTCGCTTCTATCCCAGCTGTTCCTGCTACATGCAACAGGCCATAGAGACCCATGGTGTGTTGCATGGTGGCTGGCTTGGCATACGTCGCCTCGGCCGCTGCCATCCTTGGAATCCCGGTGGCTACGATCCGGTTCCACCCTCTCCCCCCTCTTCGATGACCGAGTAATCCATGGACATCCAACGCTCGATCCTGCTCGTCGCACTGGCCATCGTGTCCTACCTGATGGTTCTGCAGTGGAACGAGGATTACGGCCAGGCTGCTATCCCAGCCAGCGCCAGTGCCACCGTGGGTGGTAAACCCGCCGCGAACCTGCCGGACGTTCCGAGCAGCAATGCCGCTGACGATGTGCCGACTGCCAATGGCGAGGCTAACCCGCAGCTGGCTGCCCCTGCGGCTGTCAGTGACGAACTGATCCGTGTGAAGACCGATGTGCTGGAACTGGCTATCGATCCAAAAGGCGGTGATATCGTCCAACTAACCTTGCCACTCTACCCACGTCGCCAGGACCGCCCGGACGTACCATTCCAGCTGTTCGACAACGGCGGCGAGCGTACCTACCTGGCACAGAGCGGCCTGATTGGCTCCAACGCACCGGACAAGTCCAGCGGACGTGCTTTGTGGAGCAGTGACAAGCGCAATTATGAACTGGCAGAAGGCCAGGACAAGCTGGTGGTGGAGCTCACTTACGCAGAAGCCGGCGTCAACTACGTCAAGCGCTTCAGCTTCGAGCGCGGCCAGTACGACCTGGGCGTCACCTACAAGGTCGACAACCAGAGCGGCCAAGCCTGGAGCGGCAACTTCTACGCCCAGCTCAAGCGCGACAACAGCGCCGATCCATCGTCCACAACCGCTACCGGCACTGCGACCTATCTGGGCGCAGCCCTGTGGACCGCCGAAGAGCCTTACAAAAAGGTGAAGATGGGCGACATGGACGACAAGAACCTGCGCGAAACCGTGCAGGGTGGTTGGGTCGCCTGGCTACAGCACTACTTCGTCACCGCCTGGGTCGCCAACAAGGACGACAGCAACAGCGTGCAGACCCGCAAGGACAGCCAGGGCAACTACATCATCGGCTTCACCGGCCCGCAGCTGAGTGTCGCCGCCGGCGCCAGCGCCGAAACCGGTGCCGTCCTGTACGCCGGTCCGAAGATCCAGGAACACCTGAAGCAGCTGTCCCCAGGCCTCGAGCTGACCGTCGACTACGGCATCCTGTGGTTCATCGCTCAGCCGATCTTCTGGTTGCTGGAACATATCCACAACCTGCTCGGCAACTGGGGCTGGTCGATCATCGTCCTGACCATCATCATCAAACTGGCGTTCTTCCCGCTGTCCGCCGCCAGCTACCGTTCCATGGCCCGCATGCGCGCCGTGTCGCCGAAGCTGGCTGCGCTGAAGGAACAGCATGGCGACGATCGCCAGAAGATGTCCCAGGCGATGATGGAGCTGTACAAGAAGGAGAAGATCAACCCGCTCGGTGGCTGCCTGCCGATCCTGGTGCAGATGCCGGTATTCCTGGCCCTCTACTGGGTGCTGCTGGAAAGCGTCGAGATGCGTCAGGCCCCGTGGCTGGGCTGGATCACCGACCTGTCGATCAAGGATCCGTTCTTCCTGCTGCCGATCATCATGGGCGCCACCATGTTCATCCAACAGCGCCTGAATCCGACTCCGCCGGACCCCATGCAGGCCAAGGTGATGAAGCTGATGCCGATCATCTTCACCTTCTTCTTCCTTTGGTTCCCTGCCGGTCTGGTGCTGTACTGGGTGGTCAACAACTGCTTGTCCATCGCCCAGCAGTGGTACATTACCCGGCAGATCGAGGCCGCGACGGCGAAAGCCTGAGTCCGCTGAAGCTGCACAAGACGCCCCCTCGTGGGGCGTTTTGCTATCCGCAATTTATCCACAGCCGAGAACCGAACCATGACCACAGCCCGCGAAACCATCGCCGCCGTCGCCACCGCCCAGGGTCGCGGAGGTGTGGGCATAGTTCGGGTCTCTGGGCCGCAGGCGCGGGCCATCGGCATCAGCCTCGGCGACCTGCAGCCCAAGCCGCGCCACGCCCACTATGGTGCCTGGCACGACGGCGATGGCCAGGTGATCGACCAGGGCCTACTGCTGTTCTTCCCCGGCCCGCATTCCTTCACCGGCGAAGACGTGCTGGAACTGCAGGGCCACGGCGGCCCGGTGGTGTTGGATATGCTGCTACAGCGCTGCCTGCAGCTCGGCGCCCGCCAGGCGCGACCTGGGGAGTTCAGCGAACGTGCCTTCCTCAACGACAAGCTCGATCTGGCCCAGGCTGAGGCTATCGCCGACCTGATCGAAGCCAGCTCGACCCAGGCTGCGCGCAATGCCCTGCGCTCGCTACAGGGCGAGTTCTCGCGGCGGGTGCATGAACTGACCGAGCGCCTGATCCAGCTGCGCATCTATGTGGAGGCAGCCATCGACTTCCCCGAGGAGGAGATCGACTTCCTCGCCGATGGCCATGTGTTGAGCCAGCTGGATGGAGTGCGCGACTACTTATCCACAGTTATTCGCGAAGCCGGCCAGGGCGCCCTGCTGCGCGACGGCATGAACGTGGTGATCGCTGGCCGGCCCAATGCTGGCAAGTCCAGTCTGCTCAACGCCCTGGCCGGGCGCGAGGCGGCCATCGTCACCGATATCGCCGGCACCACCCGCGACGTGCTGCGCGAACATATCCACATAGACGGCATGCCGTTGCACGTGGTCGATACCGCCGGCCTGCGTGATACCGATGACCAGGTCGAGCGTATCGGCGTGGAACGTGCACTCAAGGCTATCGGCGAGGCGGATCGGGTGCTGTTGGTCGTCGACTCCACCGCCCCGGAGGCAACCGATCCCTTTGCCCTGTGGCCGGAGTTTCTCGACGCCAAGCCTGATCCGGCACGGGTCACCCTGATCCGCAACAAGGCAGACCTGTCCGGCGAAGCGGTGCTGCTGGATACCTGTGAGGATGGCCATGTGACCATCGCGCTGTCTGCCAAATCAGCCGAAGGCCTGGATCTACTGCGAGAACACCTGAAGGCCTGCATGGGCTTCGAGCAGACAGCCGAAAGCGGCTTCAGCGCCCGCCGTCGCCACCTCGAAGCATTGCGCCAGGCCCAGACCAGCCTCGAGCACGGCCGCAATCAACTGACTTTGATGGGCGCCGGTGAGCTGTTGGCCGAGGATCTGCGTCAGGCCCAGCAGGCCTTGGGTGAAATCACCGGTGCCTTCAGCTCGGATGACCTGCTCGGGCGCATCTTCTCCAGCTTCTGCATCGGCAAATAAGCTTTCTGAACCCTGTGGAAAACCACGCCTGAGCCCAGTCGATAAGCCTGGTGATAAGGGGTTGGAAAAACTGCCTGTGCATAAATTACGTTTTCATCCACAGGTGCTCTCCAGCTTTCCCAGCGGATAACGCCAGGAATGGCACAGTCTTATACATCGCTGCAGATCATGGCATATGGAGGTTGTAGCAATCTATCCACAGAAATCCGCTACACCATACATAAACATAAAAACTAAGCTTTATAAGATTTCTCTCTTTTATTCTCTATTTTCCTGAAAGACATCAGCCTGGCTATTTTTTGTGCAGAAGACTTCATTCGGACAGGCCAACTCCCTATACTTGCCACCCCTTTTCCAATCCCCCTTTCTCAACAGGCACGAGGTGCGTGGTGGACTTCCCTTCCCGTTTTGACGTGATCGTGATCGGCGGCGGTCATGCCGGTACCGAGGCTGCGCTGGCAGCCGCACGCATGGGCGTGAAGACCCTGCTGCTGACCCACAATGTGGAAACCCTCGGCCAGATGAGCTGCAACCCAGCCATCGGCGGTATTGGCAAGAGCCACCTGGTCAAGGAAATCGATGCCCTCGGCGGCGCCATGGCGCTGGCTACCGATAAAGGCGGCATCCAGTTCCGTGTGCTCAACAGCCGCAAGGGCCCTGCCGTGCGCGCCACTCGTGCCCAGGCTGACCGTGTGCTGTACAAGGCGGCAATCCGCGAGATCCTGGAAAACCAGGCGAACCTGTGGATATTCCAGCAGGCGGCGGACGACCTGATCGTCGAGCAGGGTCAGGTCAAGGGCGTAGTGACCCAGATGGGTCTGCGTTTCATGGCTGACAACGTGGTACTCACCACCGGTACCTTCCTCGGCGGACTTATCCACATTGGTCTGCAGAACTACTCAGGCGGCCGTGCCGGTGATCCGCCCTCGATTGCCCTGGCCAAGCGCCTGCGCGAGCTGCCGCTGCGTGTTGGTCGCCTGAAGACTGGCACCCCGCCGCGTATCGACGGCCGTTCCGTGGATTTCTCAGTAATGACTGAGCAGCCCGGTGATACGCCGATCCCGGTGATGTCCTTCCTTGGTAACAAGGACATGCATCCACGCCAGATCAGCTGCTGGATGACCCATACCAATGCGCGCACCCACGAGATCATCGCCAGCAACCTGGATCGCTCGCCGATGTATTCCGGGGTGATCGAGGGCATCGGCCCGCGTTACTGCCCGTCGATCGAGGACAAGATCCATCGCTTCGCCGACAAGGACAGCCATCAGGTGTTCATCGAGCCGGAAGGTCTGACCACCCACGAGTTGTATCCCAACGGCATCTCCACCTCGCTGCCGTTCGACGTGCAGCTGGACATCGTGCGTTCCATCCGCGGCATGGAGAACGCCCACATCGTGCGTCCCGGCTACGCCATCGAATACGACTACTTCGATCCGCGCGACCTCAAGTACAGCCTGGAGACCAAGGTCATCGGCGGCCTGTTCTTCGCCGGCCAGATCAATGGCACCACCGGTTACGAAGAAGCCGGTGCCCAGGGCCTACTGGCCGGCGCCAACGCCGCGCTGCGTGCCCAGGGCAAGGATGCCTGGTGCCCCCGTCGCGACGAGGCCTACATCGGCGTGCTGGTCGACGACCTGATCACCCTGGGTACCCAGGAGCCGTATCGCATGTTCACGTCACGCGCCGAATACCGGCTGATCCTGCGCGAGGACAACGCCGACCTGCGCCTGACCGAGAAAGGCCGCGAGCTGGGCCTGGTCGACGACACCCGCTGGGCTGCCTTCGAGGCCAAGCGCGAGGGCATCGTCCAGGAAGAGCAGCGCCTGAAGAGCACCTGGGTACGCCCCGGCACGCCGCAGGGCGATGCCATAGTCGCGCGCTTCGGCACGCCGTTGGCCCATGAGTACAACCTGCTCAACCTGCTGGCCCGCCCGGAAATCGACTACGCGGCCCTGGCCGAAGTGACACAAGCGCCGCAGGTCGATGCCCAGGTCGCCGAGCAGGTCGAGATCAAGACCAAGTACGCCGGCTACATCGACCGTCAGCAGGAAGAGATCGAGCGTCTGCGCGCCAGTGAAGACACCAAGCTGCCGGCCGATATCGACTACGCAAGCATTTCCGGCCTGTCCAAGGAGATTCAGCACAAGCTCGGCAATGCCCGCCCCGAGACCCTCGGTCAGGCCGGTCGTATCCCGGGCGTGACGCCGGCGGCGATCTCGCTGCTGTTGATCCATTTGAAGAAACGCGGCGCTGGCCGTCAGTTGGAGCAGAGCGCCTGATGTCCCAGGTCACCCAATGCCATGCCGAGGAACTCGCGCAAGGCGCGCAGACGCTTGGCGTCGCACTTACTGCGACGCAGCAGGAACAACTGCTCGGCTACCTGGCCCTGCTGATCAAGTGGAACAAGGCCTACAACCTAACCGCGGTGCGTAACCCGGACGAGATGGTCTCGCGCCATCTGCTCGACAGCCTGTCCGTGGTGCCCTTTGTCGCTGAGCGCGGCGCTAGCTGGCTGGATGTCGGCAGCGGTGGCGGCATGCCCGGTATCCCCCTGGCCATCCTGTTCCCCGAGCGGCGCTTCACTTTGCTCGACTCCAACGGCAAGAAGACCCGTTTTCTCACCCAGGTGAAACTGGAACTCAAGCTGGCCAACCTGGAAGTTGTCCACAGCCGCGTCGAGGAATTCCGCCCGGAGGTGCCGTTCGCCGGCATCTGCTCGCGCGCCTTCAGTTCGCTGGAGGACTTCAGCAACTGGACCCGCCACCTCGGTGACGCTGACACCCAGTGGCTGGCGATGAAGGGCGTACAGCCGGACGACGAGCTGCAAGCCCTGCCGGCGGACTTCCGCCTGCAAAGCTGCGAGGTACTGCGGGTTCCCGGTTGCCAAGGCCAGCGCCATCTGTTGATACTGCGTCGCTCGGTCTAGGGGGAAGCAAGATGGCCAAGGTATTCGCGATCGCCAATCAGAAAGGCGGGGTCGGCAAGACCACCACCTGCATCAACCTGGCCGCCTCGCTGGTGGCCACCAAGCGTCGCGTGCTGCTGATCGACCTCGATCCCCAGGGCAACGCCACCATGGGTAGTGGTGTGGATAAGCAGACCTTGGAGCACTCGATCTACGACGTACTGACCGGCGAGAGCACCGTCGGCGAGGCCATGCAGTTCTCCGAGCACGGCGGCTACCAGTTGCTGCCGGCCAACCGCGACCTGACCGCCGCTGAAGTCGTCCTGCTCGAAATGAAGATGAAGGAAAGCCGCCTGCGTTATGCGTTGGCGCCGATCCGCGAGAACTACGACTACATCCTCATCGACTGCCCACCGGCGCTGTCCATGCTCACGGTCAACGCCCTGGTCGCCGCCGATGGCGTGATCATCCCCATGCAGTGCGAGTACTACGCATTGGAAGGCCTGACCGACCTGATGAACAGCATCCAGCGCATTGGCGAGCTGCTCAACCCGACTCTGAAGATCGAAGGCCTGCTACGCACCATGTACGACCCGCGCATCAGCCTGACCAACGATGTCAGCGCCCAGCTCAAGAGCCATTTCGGCGAGCAGCTGTATGACGTGGTCATCCCGCGCAATGTGCGCCTGGCCGAGGCGCCCAGCTTCGGCATGCCGGCGCTGGCCTACGACAAGCAATCCCGTGGCGCCATTGCCTACCTGGCACTGGCCGGCGAGCTGGTGCGTCGTCAACGCTCCGCCGCGAAAACCGCAACCGTATAAGGAATCCCATGGCCATCAAGAAGCGCGGGCTCGGCCGCGGACTGGACGCCCTGCTCGGTGGCAGCACCGCCGCTACCTTGGAAGAACAGGCGGTCAAAGCCGACAGCCGCGAGCTGCAGCACCTGCCACTGGACCTGATACAGCGTGGTAAGTACCAGCCGCGCCGAGACATGGACCCGTCTGCTCTGGAAGAGCTGGCCAACTCGATCAAGGCCCAGGGCGTGATGCAGCCGATCGTGGTGCGCCCCATCGGTGGTGGCCGTTTCGAGATCATCGCAGGTGAGCGTCGCTGGCGTGCCAGCCAGCAGGCCGGCCTGGACAAGATTCCGGCCATGGTCCGCGAAGTGCCGGACGAAGCCGCCATCGCTATGGCGTTGATCGAGAACATCCAGCGCGAAGACCTCAATCCGATCGAGGAAGCCGTGGCCCTGCAGCGCCTGCAGCAGGAGTTCGAACTGACCCAGCAACAGGTCGCCGATGCAGTGGGCAAGTCGCGCGTCACCATCACCAACCTGCTGCGCCTGATCGCCCTGCCGGAAGAGATCAAGACCCTGCTCGCCCACGGAGATCTGGAGATGGGCCACGCCCGTGCCCTGCTCGGCCTGCCGCTGGAACAGCAGGTCGAAGGCGCGCGACATGTTGTCGCACGCGGCCTGACTGTGCGCCAGACCGAGGCACTGGTCCGTCAGTGGCTGAACAGCAAGGAAAAGCCTGTTGAGAAGGTCAAGGCCGACCCGGACATCAACCGTCTGGAACAGCGCCTGGCCGAGAAGCTAGGGGCTCCGGTGCAGATCAAACATGGTCAGAAGGGTAAGGGTCAGCTGGTGATCCGCTACAACTCGCTGGATGAGCTTCAGGGTGTCCTCGCTCATATCCGCTGAAATCCGGACACAATTGCACATGTAGCGAGCGGTCGGAATTCACTACCGGCCAGTTGAACGGGGTGGGAACCGCCCCTATACTCTGCGCGCATTTTGTCGGCACAAAGTATGCCAAGTTGTTGATTTGACGTGCCGACCTAGAGGAACAGCAAGAGATGGATGTCCGCATGCAAAAGCGCCTGCCCTTCCATCGTTTACCGGTCTTTCCGGTGCTGCTGGCCCAGTTGGTCGTGATCCTGTTGGCTGCCGCCGTTCTGTACGGCTGGCGCGGACCGGTAAGTGGCTACTCGGGACTCTGTGGGGGGCTGATTGCCTGGCTTCCCAACCTGTACTTCGCCCACAAGGCATTCCGCTTCAGCGGCGCCAGGGCCGCCCAGAACATCGTCCGGTCTTTTTATGCCGGCGAAGCGGGCAAGCTGATTCTGACGGCAGTGCTGTTTGCGCTGGCGTTCGTAGTGGTGAAACCACTGGAGGCGCCTGCTCTTTTTGGCGTCTTTGTGCTGGCGCTCAGCGTCGGCTGGTTCGCTCCGCTGCTGATGAGAACAAGACTTTCGAGACCTTAGAGCGTTTGAGGCAAACATGGCAGAACAAACCGCTTCGGGCTATATCCAGCACCACCTGCAGAACCTGACCTTCGGGCAGCTGCCGAATGGTGACTGGGGCTTCGCCCACACCGCGCAAGAAGCAAAGGAAATGGGCTTCTGGACCTTCCACGTAGACACCCTGGGCTGGTCGGTAGTTCTCGGCCTGGTGTTCATCCTGCTGTTCCGCATGGCCGCCAAGCGCGCCACCAGCGGTCAACCGGGTGGTCTGCAGAACTTCGTCGAAGTGCTGATTGAGTTCGTCGACGGCAGCGTGAAGGACACCTTCCACGGCCGTAACGCCCTGATCGCCCCGCTGGCCCTGACCATCTTCGTCTGGATCTTCCTGATGAACCTGATGGACCTGGTGCCGGTGGACTTCCTGCCGGTCCTGGCTGCGAAGATCGCCGGCAACGACCATCTGTTCTTCCGAGTCGTACCGACCACCGACCCGAATGCCACCCTGGGCATGGCCCTGTCGGTGTTCGCGCTGATCATCTTCTACAGCATCAAGGTCAAGGGCATCGGCGGCTTCCTCGGCGAGCTGACCCTGCACCCGTTCAGCAGCAGCAACATCGTTGTGCAGATCCTGCTGATCCCGGTGAACTTCCTGCTCGAGTTCGTCACCCTGATCGCCAAGCCGATTTCTCTGGCTCTGCGTCTGTTCGGCAACATGTATGCCGGCGAACTGATCTTCATCCTGATTGCCGTGATGTTCGGCAGTGGTCTGTTCCTGCTCAGCACCCTGGGTGTTGCGCTGAACTGGGCGTGGGCTGTGTTCCACATCCTGATCATCACCCTGCAGGCGTTCATCTTCATGATGCTGACCATCGTCTACCTGTCGATGGCACACGAAGACAACCACTAAGAGGCTTCGGCCTCTTTAGGTAACCAAAACCGCTTTACCGCTTCACTTAAACCTTTAAACAAATACGACGTAAAAGTCGGGAGGAAAAATGGAAACTGTAGTTGGTCTCACCGCGATTGCTGTTGCCCTGCTGATCGGTCTGGGCGCTCTGGGTACTGCCATTGGCTTCGGCCTGCTGGGCGGCAAATTCCTGGAAGGTGCTGCTCGTCAGCCGGAAATGGTTCCGATGCTGCAGGTGAAAATGTTCATCGTCGCCGGTCTGCTGGACGCCGTGACCATGATCGGTGTTGGTATCGCCCTGTTCTTCACCTTCGCTAACCCGTTCATCGCTCAGATCCCGGCCTAATCAACTCTTCGAGTTGATTAGCTGGATAGACAACGAACGAGCGAGGTATTGGCGTGAACATTAATGCAACCCTGATTGGCCAGGCCGTTGCGTTCTTCATTTTCGTGCTGTTCTGCATGAAGTTCGTATGGCCTCCGGTCATCACGGCTCTGCGCGAACGCCAGAAGAAGATCGCTGATGGTCTGGACGCCGCCAACCGTGCGGCTCGCGATCTGGAACTGGCCCACGAGAAAGTGGCCCAGCAACTGCGCGAAGCCAAAACCCAGGCTGCTGAAATCATCGAGCAAGCCAAGAAACGCGGTACTCAGATCGTCGACGAAGCCCGTGATCAGGCTCGTGTCGAAGCTGACCGTGTGAAGGCTCAGGCTCAGGCCGAGATCGAACAGGAACTGAACAGCGTCAAAGACGCCCTGCGTGCCCAAGTGGGTGCCCTGGCCGTTGGCGGTGCCGAGAAGATCCTGGGTGCATCCATCGATCAAAACGCGCATGCGGAGCTGGTTAACAAACTGGCCGCCGAAATCTAAGCGAGGGCGATCATGGCAGAACTGACCACGCTGGCCCGACCTTACGCCAAGGCTGCTTTCGAGCACGCTCAGGCCAACCAGCAACTGGCCTCCTGGTCAGCCATGCTCGGCCTGGCTGCAGCGGTGTCGCAAGACGACACTATGCAACGCGTGCTCAAGGCCCCGCGTCTGACGAGTACAGAAAAGGCCACCACTTTCAACGAAGTGTGTGGTGACAAGTTTGATGCCCAGGCACGCAACTTCATTTCCGTCGTCTCCGAAAACGATCGTCTCGATCTGTTGCCGGAAATCGCCGCCCAGTTCGAGCTGTACAAAGCCGAGCAGGAGAAGTCGGTAGACGTGGAAGTGACCAGTGCCTTCGCATTGAGCACCGAACAGCAAGACAAACTCGCCAAGGTTCTCAACGCACGGCTCAGCCGAGAAGTGCGTCTGCACGTGACGGAAGACGCCTCCCTTATCGGTGGTGTTGTGATCCGCGCGGGCGACCTGGTTATCGATGGCTCGGTTCGCGGCAAAATCGCGAAGCTGGCCGAAGCGTTGAAATCTTGAGTTTGAAGGGGCAGCAGAGCAATGCAGCAACTCAATCCTTCCGAAATTAGTGAAATCATCAAGGGACGTATCGAGAAACTCGACGTCTCTTCCCAAGCCCGCAACGAAGGTACCGTGGTATCCGTCTCCGACGGTATCGTGCGTATCTACGGTCTGGCCGACGTCATGTACGGCGAAATGATCGAGTTCCCGGGCGGCGTCTACGGTATGGCGCTGAACCTGGAGCAAGACTCCGTCGGTGCCGTAGTGCTGGGTGCATACACCAGCCTCGCCGAAGGCATGAGTGCCAAGTGCACCGGCCGCATCCTGGAAGTACCGGTTGGTCCGGAACTGCTGGGTCGCGTAGTCGACGCACTGGGCAACCCGATCGATGGCAAAGGCCCGATCAATGCTCAAGCCACCGACGCCGTCGAGAAAGTCGCTCCGGGCGTGATCTGGCGTAAGTCGGTCGACCAGCCGGTGCAAACCGGTTACAAGTCGGTCGATGCCATGATCCCGGTAGGCCGTGGCCAGCGCGAGCTGATCATCGGTGACCGTCAGATCGGTAAGACCGCTCTGGCCGTCGACGCCATCATCAACCAGAAGAACAGCGGTATCCGCTGCGTCTACGTGGCTATCGGTCAGAAGCAATCGACCATCGCCAACGTGGTTCGCAAGCTGGAAGAGGCTGGCGCTCTGGCCAACACCATCGTGGTTGCCGCCTCGGCTTCGGAATCGGCTGCCCTGCAGTTCCTGGCTCCGTACGCCGGTTGCACCATGGGCGAGTACTTCCGCGACCGCGGTGAAGACGCTCTGATCGTGTACGACGACCTGTCCAAGCAGGCCGTTGCCTACCGCCAGATCTCCCTGCTGCTGCGCCGTCCGCCGGGCCGCGAAGCTTACCCGGGCGACGTGTTCTATCTCCACAGCCGTCTGCTGGAGCGCGCTTCCCGCGTTTCCGAAGAGTACGTCGAGAAGTTCACCAATGGCGCCGTGACTGGCAAGACCGGTTCGCTGACCGCTCTGCCGATCATCGAAACCCAGGCTGGTGACGTTTCCGCGTTCGTTCCGACCAACGTGATCTCGATCACCGACGGTCAGATCTTCCTGGAATCGGCCATGTTCAACTCGGGTATCCGTCCGGCCGTCAACGCCGGTATCTCGGTTTCCCGCGTGGGTGGTGCCGCTCAGACCAAGATCATCAAGAAGTTGTCCGGTGGTATCCGTACCGCTCTGGCTCAGTACCGTGAACTGGCGGCTTTCGCCCAGTTCGCTTCTGACCTGGACGAGGCTACCCGCAAGCAGCTGGATCATGGTCAACGCGTTACCGAGCTGATGAAGCAGAAGCAGTACGCGCCGATGTCGATCGCCGACATGTCGGTGAGCCTGTATGCCGCCGAGCGTGGTTTCCTGACCGACGTCGAAGTCGCCAAGATCATCAGCTTCGAGCAGGCCCTGATCGCCTTCTTCAACCGTGAGAACGCCGCTCTGATGGCGAAGATCAACGAGAAGGGCGACTTCAATGACGACATCGATGGCCAGCTGAAAGCCGGTATCGAGAAGTTCAAGGCCACCCAAACCTGGTAAGCCGCAGTGGGGGTCGCGAGGCCCCCGCTTGCTAACCTGATAGGTGTTACATGGCAGGCGCAAAAGAGATTCGCAGCAAGATTGCGAGCATCAAAAGCACGCAGAAGATCACCAGCGCCATGGAAAAGGTGGCGACCAGCAAAATGCGCAGAGCTCAACAGCGCATGGCTGCTAGTCGTCCCTACGCGGAGCGTATCCGTCAAGTGATTGGTCATCTGGCCAACGCCAACCCGGAATATCGTCACCCGTTCATGATCGAGCGTGAGGTCAAGCGCGTCGGTTACGTGGTGGTGAGTTCGGACCGTGGTCTGTGCGGTGGTCTGAATACCAACCTGTTCAAGGCTCTGGTCAAGGACATGGCGAGCAATCGCGAGCAAAACGTAGAGGTTGATCTCTGCGTGATTGGTACCAAAGGTGCGGCGTTCTTCCGCAGCTTCGGTGGCAATGTCGTTGCTGCGATCAGCCACCTGGGCGAAGAACCGTCGATCAACGATCTGATTGGTTCGGTCAAGGTCATGCTCGATGCTTACCTCGAAGGTCGCATCGATCGTCTGTCCGTGGTCTCGAACAAGTTCGTCAATACCATGACGCAAAAGCCGACAGTGGAGCAGCTCGTTCCCCTGGTGGCGACTCCGGATGAAGGTCTCAAGCACCACTGGGACTACCTGTACGAACCCGATGCCAAACAGCTGCTCGACGGCTTGATGGTGCGTTATGTGGAGTCGCAGGTGTACCAGGCGGTGGTCGAGAACGCTGCTGCTGAACAAGCGGCGCGGATGATTGCAATGAAGAACGCCACCGACAACGCTGGCGATCTGATCAAAGACCTGCAGCTGATTTACAACAAGGCGCGTCAGGCAGCGATCACCCAGGAAATTTCGGAAATCGTCGGCGGCGCTGCCGCGGTTTAAGAACGGTTCAAATATTCAGAGGAACCAAAGATGAGTAGCGGACGTATCGTTCAAATCATCGGCGCCGTTATCGACGTGGAATTCCCGCGTGATCAAGTGCCGAGTGTTTATGAAGCGCTGAAAGTAGTCGGCGCCGAAACCACCCTGGAAGTCCAGCAGCAGCTGGGCGACGGCGTGGTTCGTTCCATCGCCATGGGTTCGACCGAAGGCCTCAAGCGTGGCCTGGACGTTTCCCGCACCAACAAGGCCATCTCCGTACCGGTCGGTAAAGCGACCCTGGGCAGGATCATGGACGTGCTGGGCAACCCGATCGACGAAGCTGGCCCGATCGGCGAAGAAGAGCAGTGGGAAATCCACCGCGCTGCTCCGTCGTACGCCGAGCAAGCTGGCGGAAACGAGCTGCTGGAAACCGGCATCAAGGTAATCGACCTGGTCTGCCCGTTCGCCAAGGGCGGTAAAGTCGGTCTGTTCGGTGGTGCCGGTGTCGGCAAGACCGTAAACATGATGGAACTGATCCGTAACATCGCCATGGAACACAGCGGTTATTCCGTGTTCGCTGGTGTGGGTGAGCGTACTCGTGAGGGTAACGACTTCTACCACGAGATGAAGGACTCCAACGTTCTCGACAAAGTGGCCCTGGTCTACGGTCAGATGAACGAGCCGCCAGGCAACCGTCTGCGCGTGGCGCTGACCGGCCTGACCATGGCCGAGAAGTTCCGTGACGAAGGTCGTGACGTTCTGCTGTTCGTCGACAACATCTACCGTTACACCCTCGCCGGTACCGAAGTATCCGCACTGCTGGGCCGTATGCCTTCCGCAGTAGGTTACCAGCCGACTCTGGCCGAAGAGATGGGCGTTCTGCAGGAGCGTATTACCTCCACCAAGAACGGCTCGATCACCTCGGTACAGGCCGTCTACGTACCTGCGGACGACCTGACCGACCCGAGCCCGGCGACCACCTTCGCCCACTTGGACGCCACCGTCGTACTGTCGCGTGACATCGCCTCCCTGGGTATCTACCCGGCCGTGGACCCGCTGGACTCCACCTCCCGCCAGCTCGATCCGCTGGTTGTAGGTGTGGACCACTACGAGACCGCGCGTGGCGTGCAGTACGTTCTGCAGCGCTACAAGGAACTGAAGGACATCATCGCGATCCTCGGTATGGACGAACTGTCGGAAGCCGACAAGCAGCTGGTATCCCGTGCTCGTAAGATCCAGCGCTTCCTGTCCCAGCCGTTCTTCGTGGCCGAAGTCTTCACCGGTTCGCCAGGCAAGTACGTTTCCCTGAAGGACACCATCGCTGGTTTCAGCGGCATCCTGAAAGGTGACTACGATCACCTGCCGGAGCAGGCGTTCTACATGGTTGGCAGCATCGACGAAGCCATCGAGAAAGCCAAGAAACTGTAATCCCCTGTGCGCCCGGCAACGGGCGCTCGTGAGGCAAGCGTATGGCCATTACTGTCCATTGCGACATCGTCAGTGCCGAAGCGGAGATCTTCTCCGGTCTGGTCGAGATGGTGATTGCGCACGGCAACCTGGGCGATCTCGGTATCGCTCCGGGCCACGCCCCGCTGATCACCGACCTGAAACCGGGCCCAATCCGCCTGGTCAAGCAGGGTGGCGAGCATGAGGTGTTCTACATCTCGGGTGGTTTCCTCGAAGTTCAGCCGAACATGGTGAAGGTCTTGGCCGACACCGTGACCCGCGCTGGCGACATCGACGAAGCTGCTGCCCAGGAGGCCCTCAAGGCCGCCGAGAAGGCACTCAACGAGAAAGGCTCGGAATTCGATTACGGTTCCGCCGCCGCTCACCTGGCCGAAGTCGCAGCCCAGCTGCGTACCGTCCAGCAGCTGCGCAAGAAGTACTGAGTCCCGCACTCCGACTTCAGCGTTAGCGAGTAAAAGGGTAGCCTTGGCTACCCTTTTTCTTTTCTGCCGTTTTTATCCACAGGTGGTGTTCCGCCTGTGCCCGTTCAGGATTCCGCTATGTCCCTCGATATCGTCATCCTAGCCGCCGGCCAGGGCACCCGCATGCGCTCGGCCCTGCCCAAGGTGCTGCATCCGGTCGCCGGCAAACCCATGCTCGGCCATGTCATCGACACCGCCCGCAAGCTGGCGCCGCGCAAGATCCACGTGGTCATTGGCCATGGCGCCGAACTGGTCCGCGAGCGCCTGGCGGCCGACGATATCCACTTCGTGCTGCAGGCCGAGCAACTGGGTACCGGCCATGCCGTGGCCCAGGCGCTGCCGGCGCTGGAAGCGGAGAAAGTACTGATCCTCTATGGCGATGTGCCGCTGACCCAGGTGGAGACCCTGACCCGTCTGCTCGAGCAGGCCAATGACTCCCAGCTGGGACTGCTGACGGTCAACCTGGCCGACCCCACCGGCTATGGGCGCATCGTTCGCGATGCCAACGGCGTGGTGCAGGCCATCGTCGAGCACAAGGACGCCAGCGAGGCGCAGCGCGCCATCCGCGAAGGGAACACCGGCATCCTCGCCGTACCAGGCAAGCGCCTCGGCGACTGGCTGGGCCGCCTGTCCAACAGCAATGCCCAGGGCGAGTACTACCTCACCGACGTTATCGCCATGGCCGTGGCCGACGGCCTGGTGGTGGCCACCGAGACCGCCCAGGACGAGATGGAAGTGCTGGGCGCCAATGACCGCATCCAGCTGTCGCAGCTCGAATGCCACTACCAGCAGCGCATGGCCCGTCAGCTGATGGCCCAGGGCGTGACCCTGCTCGACCCACATCGTTTCGATGTGCGCGGCGAGGTCAGCGTAGGCCGCGATATCACCATCGACATCAACGTGATCCTCGAAGGCCGCGTGATCATCGAGGACGATGTGCAGATCGGCCCCAACTGCGTGATCAAGGATTCCATCCTGCGCCGCGGCGCCATCGTCAAAGCCAACAGCCACCTGGAAGGTGCCGAAGTGGGCGAGGGCGCGGACTGCGGCCCGTTCGCCCGTCTGCGTCCTGGCGCCAAGCTCGGTGCCAAGGCCCATGTCGGCAACTTCGTCGAGCTGAAGAACGCCGTGCTGGGCGAGGGCGCCAAGGCCGGCCATCTGAGCTACCTGGGGGACGCCGAGATCGGTGCGCGCACCAACATCGGTGCCGGTACCATCACCTGCAACTACGACGGTGCCAACAAGCACAAGACGGTGATGGGCGAGGACGTGTTCATCGGCTCCAACAGCTCCATCGTCGCTCCAGTGATCCTGGGCAACGGCGCCACCACCGGTGCCGGCTCCACCGTGACCCAGGACGTACCGGCTGCCGCATTAGCTGTGGGCCGCGCCAAGCAGCGCAACATCGAAGGCTGGAAGCGCCCGCAGAAGACGCCGAAGTAGTCGACTTCGAGCAAACAAAAGGCGGCCCTGGCCGCCTTTTGTGCATTCTGAGCTTGACCGAAAGCTTTCGTTAGGTTTTGATTCGAGCACTTATCTTTCGAATCGAAACTTAAATGTCGAAACGCAACACTCCCCAGCGCCGCCACGCGATTCTGGCCTTGCTCAACGAACAGGGCGAGGTGGTCGTGGACGCCCTGGCGCAGCATTTCGCCACCTCCGAAGTTACGATTCGAAAGGACCTGGCCGAGCTGGAGAAAAACGGCCTGCTGCTGCGTCGCTACGGTGGCGCGGTGCCCATGCCGCAGGAACTGATCGGCGAGCCGGCGCAGCCCATCTCCCGCCATAAGCAGGCCATCGCCCGCGCCGCCGTCGGCCTGATCCGCGAGCACGCGCGCATCATCATCGACAGCGGCAGCACCACGGCGGCGATGATCCGCCAGCTCGGCCACAAGCCCGGCCTGGTGGTGATGACCAATTCGCTGAACGTGGCCAATGCCCTGCGCGAGATCGAGCACGAGCCGGTACTGCTGATGACCGGCGGTACCTGGGACCCGCACTCGGAATCCTTCCAGGGCCAGGTCGCCGAGCAGGTGCTGCGTTCCTACGACTTCGACCAGCTGTTCATCGGCGCCGATGGCATCGACCTGGCACGCGGTACCACCACCTTCAATGAGTTGCTTGGTCTGTCGCGCGTGATGGCCGAGGTGGCCCGCGAGGTCATCGTCATGGTCGAGAGCGACAAGGTCGGCCGCCGCATTCCCAACCTGGAGCTGCCCTGGAGCAGCCTCCATACCCTGATCACCGACGACCGCCTGGATAGCCAGGTGGCCGAACAGATACGCGCGCGTGGGGTCCAGCTGATCCTCGCCGCTGCTTCCTGAGGAGAACCGCTATGTGTGGCATCGTTGGCGCCGTCGCCGAACGCAACATCACCCCGATCCTGGTCGAAGGCCTCAAGCGTCTGGAGTACCGTGGTTATGACAGCGCCGGTGTGGCGGTCTTCACCCAGGCCGGCGAACTGCAGCGTCGTCGCCGCGTCGGTAAGGTCGCCGAGCTGGAGCAGGCCCTGGCCGGCGAGCCGCTGACCGGCCACCTGGGCATCGCCCACACCCGCTGGGCCACCCACGGCGCACCGAGCGAGCGCAACGCCCACCCGCATTTCTCTGGTAAAGAGCCCGGCGAGCAACTGGCCGTGGTACACAACGGCATCATCGAGAACCACGAAGCCCTGCGCGAGCGCCTCAAGGGCCTCGGCTACGTCTTCACTTCCGATACCGACACCGAGACCATCGTCCACCTGCTGCACCACAAACTGCAGCAGCTCGGCGACCTCACCGCCGCGCTCAAGGCCGCCATTCCCGAGCTGCATGGCGCCTACGGCCTGGCCGTGATCAGCGCCGCCCAGCCGGACCGTATCCTCGCCGCCCGCAGCGGCAGCCCGCTGGTGATCGGCCTGGGCCTGGGCGAGAACTTCCTTGCCTCTGACCAGCTCGCCCTGCGCCAGGTCACCGACCGCTTCATGTACCTGGAGGAGGGCGATATCGCCGAAATCCGCCGCGACAGCGTGCAGATCTGGGACGTCGCCGGCCAATCCGTACAGCGTGAATCGGTGCAGTACCACGAGGGTGCCGAGGCCGCCGACAAGGGCGAATACCGCCACTTCATGCTCAAGGAAATCCACGAGCAGCCCAAGGTCGTGCAGCGCACCCTGGAAGGCCGCCTGGGCGGCGACCACGTCCTGGTGCAGGCCTTCGGCCCGCAGGCCGCCGAGCTGTTCGCCAAGGTACGCAACGTACAGATCGTCGCCTGCGGTACCAGCTACCACGCCGGCATGGTCGCCCGTTACTGGCTGGAGGCACTGACCGGCATCCCCTGCCAGATCGAAGTGGCCAGCGAGTTCCGCTACCGCCAGGTGGCCGTGCAGCCGGACAGCCTGTTCATCACCATCTCCCAGTCCGGCGAGACCGCCGACACCCTGGCCGCCCTGCGCAACGCCAAGCAAGCCGGATATCTGGCCAGCCTGACCATCTGCAACGTCGGCACCAGCTCCCTGGTGCGCGAATCCGACCTGTGCCTGCTGACCCAGGCCGGCCCGGAAATCGGCGTGGCCTCGACCAAGGCCTTCACCACCCAGCTGGTCTCCCTGCTGCTGCTGACCCTGGCCCTTGGCCAGGTACGTGGGACCCTGGATGCTGCCGTCGGCGCCGAATTGGTGGAAGAACTGCGTCGCCTGCCGACCCGTCTGGGTGAGGCATTGGCCATGGACAAGACTGTGGAGAAGGTCGCCGAGCTGTTCGCCGAGAAGCACCACACCCTGTTCCTCGGTCGTGGCGCCCAGTACCCGGTGGCCATGGAGGGCGCGCTCAAGCTCAAGGAAATCTCCTACATCCACGCCGAAGCCTACCCGGCCGGCGAGCTCAAGCACGGCCCGCTGGCCCTGGTCGACGCCGACATGCCGGTAGTCACCGTGGCGCCGAACAACGAGCTGCTGGAAAAGCTCAAATCCAACCTGCAGGAAGTCCGCGCCCGTGGCGGCGAGCTGATCGTCTTCGCCGATGGCGCCGCTGGCATGAGCAACGGTGAAGGCACCCAGGTAATCAACATGCCGCACATCCACGACGTGCTGGCCCCGATTCTCTACACCGTGCCACTGCAGCTGCTGTCCTACTACGTGGCCGTGCTCAAGGGCACTGATGTGGACCAGCCGCGGAACCTGGCGAAGAGCGTGACTGTGGAGTAGGTAAAGTCAGTCAGGGCCGCTGGAAATGGTTCGCCAGATAAACCCCCAGCAGCGCCTGGTTGCTTTAGGTACGTATCTGGAAGGCCTTCAGTCGACGCGATCAATCCGATGAGGATGGCGTGACCGCCTGATCGAGTTTGGAGCGGCAGTGCTTGATCTGCCGCTAGCCCAGTACCACTCGATTCCGCCCTTCGTGCTTGGCTTTGTACAACGCCTGGTCGGCGCGACTGAAGGCCGTTTCGCTATTGTCTCCGTCGACGAAGGCGGTCAGCCCCGATGAGACGGTAATGGTGACTGGCTCACCTCGGAAGTGGAAAGGGCATGCCTCGATAGCCGCTCTCAGGGTCTCAAGCAGCTGCTGCCCCCCTTCGAGGGGCGTGCTCGGGATCAGCAGGACGAACTCCTCACCGCCGAAACGGGCGAGAAAATCGGTTTTGCGCAGGCGCTTGGCCAGCTCGCCAGCGATGATTTTCAGCACCTTGTCGCCAGCCAGATGACCATAGCCATCGTTGATTCGCTTGAAGTGATCGATGTCGAGCACCGCCAGCAGCAGCTCGCCGCCGTAGCGCCGCCAGCGTGCGAGCTCCAGGTCCAGGCGCTCCGCCCAGCCGGCTCGATTGGCCAGGCCGGTGAGCGGATCGGTCAGTGCCTTCTGCCGCTGCTCCTCGATATGGTCACGGAAGCCCTGGGCCTCCTTTTCCATCTCGGTAACTTTCTGCGCCAGGGCCTGCAGACGCGTAGCCACTTCTTCCTCACGGCCTTCGCGCTGACGCTGATGATCGCTCACCGTGCTGAGCAGGCCGTCCAGGCGTTGTTCCAAGGCGCGCTTGAGGCTGGGTAGATCAGCCGCCTCCTGCACGCTTGCCTGGAGGCCGCTGACCTGCTCACGTAGCTCCTGATTGAAGTTACGCGCGCTCTCCACCGATTCGCTGTAGCCCTCATGGGCCTCGGTAAGGGTGCCGAGAAATGCGGCTAGGCGCTCGTTGAGCTGCTTGAGGTAACCGGCGAACTCACGATGGCCGCTGTCGGTCACCGCCAGAACCAGCACAGCCAAATCGTCCAACAGTGGGACCAGTTCGTACCAGTTCAGCCCAGCTAGCAACCGTTCGCGAAGCGCCTCACCCTGCGGCTTGTGATGTTCGGGAAGGTCCAGCTCGTCGAGTAGTCCCAGTAGGCTCTCGGCGATATGTGGTGCCACGGCGCTGTAACCAGGCTCGGGGCGTTCGGGCAGGGCAAAGGCAGGGTCACCATCACCGGTGATGATGCGGGCATCCAGAGGCAGGCTGTCCAGAGCCGAGGAAAACGGCTTCTCTGGCGCAGCTTGAGTGAATGTGGATCGAGCCGTGACCGCCGCTGGAGCGAATGACGAAGCAGGCTCTTGAGGCTCGGCGGCACTAACCACGGGCGTCAGACTACCCTGATCCTGGGTCTTCTCTGGTGGTGCTACATGAGCAGGAGGAGGCTGATCGTCGACATCAGCCATCTCGACAACTGCCGGTTGAGATGGGGGTGGCGCAGTATCTACCGATGTTTCCGCCTGGGTTTCGTCGCGGCCGCCAAATAGCCGCTGTAGCAGACCGGGGCGAGCCTCCTGTTCACTACCCAGCACGCTCAGCGTCTTGCCTTGAAGGCTGCTCAGCTCCGCCAGCAGAGCCGGTAGTTCGCGGGATTGGCTGGCTCGCTCCTCGATGCGTTTGGAGAATTGCTTGAGCGCCTTGCGGACCTCTCGTGGTGGGTCCATGGCCAGCAATTGCTGAGTCAGGCCGGTGATGCCGGCAATATTCTGTTCGATGCGCTGCTGGCGACGCTGCTCGGAATCCAGCACCGCCTTCTCCAGGCGTGGGATGAGAGCCGACAGGCCTGCATCCATCTGCTCGCCCCGGATCAGGTCACGCAGTTCCTGCATGCACTGGTCCACCGCCTTGTCGCTGCCCTCGGCGGCCAGGGAGCTGCGTACCAGTCCACGGCGTAGAAGGTCGAGGCGCTCGTTCCAGCGCTTCTCCTCTAGTTCCTGCTGTTCGAGGCTTTCCAGGTACTTGGCTTTCCAGCGCTGGGCATCATCGGTCATGGTGGCGATCCAGTGGCAAAGCCACTACAGCATAGGCAGATTGGAGCCGGTTGGCAGACGTATATCCACGGCCACCGGCAAATGATCGGAAATCGGCTGACTGAGCACTTCTACCCGTTCCAGGACCAGTTCCGGACTCAACAGAATATGATCCAGACAGCGCTGTGGACGCCAGCTTGGGAAGGTCGCCTCGATCTGCGGTGCCATCAATCCAAGATCACGCAGAGGGGAATGTTGTAGCAGGTCGATGGCATGGGTGTTCATGTCACCCATCAGCACCACGTGGCGATAGCCTTGGATAAGCTCGCGTACATAGGCCAGTTGGCGGGTGCGGGTGCGCGCGCCGAGGGAGAGATGCATCATTACCACGGCGAGGGCATCCGAACCCTCACCGAAGCGTAGGAGGATGGCCCCACGGCCGGGAGGGCCGGGCAGGGGATGGTCTTCCAGCTGGTCTGGACGCAGTCGACTGAGCACGCCGTTGCTGTGCTGGGCCAGGCGGCCGAGATTGCGATTGAGCTGTTGGTACCAGTAGGGAAAGGCGCCGAGTTCGGCCAGGCGCTCGACCTGGTTGATGTAGCCCGAGCGCAGGCTACCGCCGTCGACCTCCTGCAGAGCGACGAGGTCGTAGTCGCCAAGTAGTGCGCCGATGCGCTGCAGGTTACCGGCCCTGCCAGGAGCTGGCAGCAAGTGCTGCCAGCCACGGGTCAGGTAGTGGTGGTAGCGTCCAGTGCTGATGCCGACCTGAATGTTGAAGCTGAGTAGCCTCAAGCGGCCGTCGCCACAGTGGCCGTTGGAGTCCGCATAAAGGTCGTTGACCTGCGTCTGGCGCAGGCCCGCGGAACGCCCGGAACTCCAGCGGCGCAACATGGCTAGGTACTCAGTTGGAGGAACGCTCTTTCTGGATCAGGAAGTTGGCGACTTCCAGTGTCTGAGGTTCGCCACCAGAGGAGGAAATATCGAAACGATATTTGCCATTGACGATCAGAACCGGAACTCCAGTGATCTGGTAGGACATGGCCAGTTTTTTGGCCTTGGCCATCTGACCTTTCACGGCGAAAGAGTTGAAGGTGCTGAGGAATCGACTCTTGTCGACGCCGTGAGCGGCAAGGAACTCGGCCATTTCCTCGGGAGTGGCGAGCTTGCGCTTTTCCTTGTGGATGGCCTCGAACACGGCATCATGAACCTGCTTCTCGACGCCCATCGATTCGAGAGTAATGAACAGCTGGCCGTGCACGTCCCAGATACCACCGAACATGGCAGGGACCCTTACGAAATTGACATCGGCAGGAAGCTTCTCCACCCACGGATTCAGGGTCGGCTCGAACTGGTAGCAGTGCGGGCAGCCATACCAGAAAAGCTCAACTACTTCGATCTTGCCCGGCTGCGAAACCGGAACAGGGCTATTCAGTTCGGTGTACTGGCGGCCGGCTTCGATACCTTCGGCTTGAGCACTCAGACCGAACATGCTGAGGCTGATGAGGGCGGCGCTGAGAAGCAGGTTACGCATGCAGGAACTCCTTGAGAATGGGGACCGCGCAAGCGCGGCGGCTCGGTTCGACCAGCAATGCCGCGGCGGGTTCCCGCATTGTAGCGGCTGCTCAAATGAAAAAGGGTGGCCATGGCCACCCTTTTGTTTCCGCGTGTCAGTGCAGCTTAGTGCAGGCCCTGGATGTAGCTGGACACGGCCTGGATATCCTTGTTGCTCAGCTTGGCAGCGATAGCACGCATGATCATGGCGTCGCCGTCGTTGGTACGGACACCTTCACGGAAGTCGGTCAACTGCTTGCCGATGTATTGTGCGTGTTGACCACCGAGGTGCGGGAAGCCTGCTGCTGCCAGACCGGCACCATCCGGAGAGTGGCAACCGGTACAGGCCGGCATGCCTTCTTCCAGCTTGCCGCCGCGGAACAGTTCCTCGCCACGCGCGACCAATGCGGGATCGGCAGCACCGACGCTTATCTTCTGGCTGGCGTAGTAGGCGGAGATATCAGCCATGTCCTGGTCGCTGAGGTTGGTCAGCAGGCCAGTCATCTCCAGTACGGTACGCTTGCCGCCCTTGATGTCATGCAGCTGCTTCAGCAGGTAACGCTCGCCCTGGCCGGCCAGCTTGGGGAAGTTCGGAGCAGGGCTATTGCCATCGGCACCGTGGCAGGCACCACAGACGGCGGTCTTGGCCTTGCCAGCCTCGGCATCGCCGACGATCTTGCCAGCGTCGGCGGCTTGCGCTGCCACGGAGACACCCAGGCTCAACAGGAGACTCACGAGTACTTTGTTCATCAGCTAATCCAATAACGGCTAGAGGTAATAAGGTTTTCTTACGGGGCTACTCGCTCATCACCTTGATGACGGCCTGGTAGTCCTCGGCACTGCAATCCATGCACAGGCCACCGGGTGGCATGGCATTCAAACCGTTGGTGACGCTCAGTACCATCGCGTCCATGCCCTTTGCCATTCTGGGTTCCCAAGCTGCCTTATCGCCCCGCTTGGGTGCCATAGGCAGTTGACCATTGTGGCAGGCCGCACAGGCCTTGGCATAAACAGCTTCGGGATCCTGCGACGCATTCGCGACGCCCGACAACCACAACAACGCCACGCCGGCGATCAGCACTCTCTTCATAGCCACCTCATCAGGGAGGGAACGGCCTGCGTCTGGTCGCGCAGCGGTTTCGTCTCGTTCCCGGCGGAAGGACAAAGCGCACACAAAATCTGCGGCATTATATACTGGCGTCGCTGAAACGGAAGCGACACCATGCCGCGCCTCGGGGCTTCCCGGCCGCTGGCAGGCGCCTCCGGCTCCCCGCCCATACGGACTTTCCATGTCATCTAAAAATCCCATTATCGGCCTGTGTCAGCAGGCAACTTTCCTGATCAGCGCCGCCAAGGTCGACCAATGCCCGGAGGACCAGGGTCTGGAAGTGGCTTTCGCCGGTCGTTCCAACGCTGGTAAGTCTAGCGCGCTGAATACCATCACCCATGCGAACTTGGCGCGCACCTCGAAGACGCCGGGTCGCACCCAGTTGCTCAACTTCTTCCGCCTGGACGACGAACGTCGGCTGGTCGACCTGCCGGGGTACGGCTACGCCAAGGTGCCGATTCCACTCAAGCAGCATTGGCAGAAGCACCTGGAAGCCTATCTGGGCAGCCGCGAGAGCCTGTCAGGGCTGATTCTGATGATGGATATCCGTCATCCGCTGACCGAGTTCGACTGCATGATGCTGGACTGGTCGAAAGCCAGCGGTATGCCGCTGCACATCCTGCTGACCAAGGCTGACAAGCTGACCTTCGGGGCGGCAAAGAACACGCTGCTCAAGGTACGCCAGGAGATCCGCAAGAGCTGGGGCGACGGGGTCGCTAGCATCCAGCTGTTCTCGGCACCCAAGCGTCAGGGTGTGGAAGAAGCGCAGCTGGTACTGGCCCAGTGGCTGGGACTGATCGAAGACGAAGAGGCGGCGGGCGAAGAGGCCTGAATCGCGGGCAAAAAAAACCCCGGGCTTCGTATGGGGAGGGAGAAGTCCGGGGTTCAATTCTGAACCGCTAGGGCGGGGTTCAGAGATCTGCCAACACTAAAACACAGCTAGGAGCATCGAAGGGCTTACATGCCATTCGTGTTCTCTGACCGGCCGATTTGGCTGTTAGTTCAGTTTTTTTTAAATCGCATTGCCATAAGCGAATAACTGGACAGCTAAAAACGGCATAAGCCATGCGACCTTATGCCGCGGGTTATCAGTGCGCCTCATCCCAGTTGTCACCCACCCCGGCTTCCACCACCAGCGGTACGTCCAGTTCGGCGGCGCCACTCATCAATGGCAGCAGACCAGCCCTGAGCGCGTCGACCTGATCCTCGCGTACCTCCAGCACCAGTTCGTCGTGTACCTGCAGGATGACTTTCGCATCCAGCCCGGACTGCGGCAGCCACTGGTCCACGGCGACCATCGCGCGCTTCATGATGTCCGCCGCCGTGCCCTGCATCGGCGCGTTGATCGCCGTGCGCTCGGCGCCCTTGCGCAGGGACGGATTCTTCGCGTGGATATCCGGCAGGTACAGGCGGCGGCCGAACAGGGTCTCGACGTAGCCCTGCTGGGTGGCCTGCTCGCGGGTGCGCTCCATGTAGGCAAGTACGCCGGGATAGCGGGCGAAGTAACGGTCGATGTAGGCCTGGGACTGCTTGCGGTCGACGCCGATCTGCTTGGCCAGTCCGAAGGCACTCATGCCGTAGATCAGGCCGAAGTTGATCGCTTTGGCGCTGCGGCGCTGATCGTTGCTCACTTCTTCCAGCGCCACGCCGAACACTTCCGCGGCAGTAGCGCGGTGCACGTCGCGGTCGTGGCGGAAGGCGTCCAGCAGCCCTTCGTCCTTGGCCAAGTGGGCCATGATGCGCAGCTCGATCTGTGAGTAGTCCGCTGACATCAGCTTGTAGCCCTTGGGCGCGATAAAGGCCTGACGAATGCGCCGGCCCTCGGCGGTACGGATCGGGATGTTCTGCAGGTTCGGGTCTGTCGACGACAGCCGTCCGGTAGCCGCCACCGCCTGGTGATAGCTGGTGTGGATGCGCCCGGTGCGCGGGTTGATCTGCTCTGGCAGGCGGTCGGTATAGGTGCTCTTCAGCTTGCTCAGCGAGCGGTACTGCATGATCACCTTGGGCAGCGCGTAGTCCTGCTCGGCCAACTCGGCGAGCACCGCCTCGGCGGTGGAGGGCTGGCCGGTAGAGGTCTTGCTCAGTACCGGCAGGCCGAGTTTTTCGTAGAGGATGGCACCGAGCTGCTTGGGCGAACCGAGGTTGAACTCCTGCTCGGCGATGGCATAAGCCTCGCGCTCCAGGCCGACCATCTTCTCGCCCAGTTCCAGGCTCTGCTGGCCAAGCAATTTGGCGTCGACCAGCGCCCCCTGGCGCTCGATGCGCGCCAGCACCGGTACCAGCGGCATTTCGATTTCCTTGAGTACCTTGACCAGCGCCGGCGTGGCCGAGAGTTTGGCCCACAAGGTCTGGTGCAGACGCAGGGTCACGTCGGCGTCTTCGGCGGCGTAGGGGCCGGCCTGTTCGATGGCGATCTGGTCGAAGGTCAGCTGCTTGGCACCCTTGCCGGCGATGTCCTCGAAACGGATGGTGCTGTGGTCGAGGTACTTCATGGCCAGGCTATCCATGTCGTGGCGCGTGGCGGTGGAATCCAGAACGTAGGACTCGAGCATGGTGTCGAAGGCCAGGCCCTGCACGGCAATGGGCGTGGTGGCATTGGCCAGCACGTTCATATCGTACTTGCCGTGCTGGCCGACCTTGGCCTTGGCCGGGTCTTCGAGAATCGGCTTGAGCGCACGCAGCACCGCGTCGCGGTCGAGCTGCTGGGGCACGCCCATGTAGGAGTGGGCCAGCGGTACATAAGCCGCCTCGCCGGCGGTGACGGCGAACGACACGCCAACCACCTGGGCCTGCTGCGGGTCGAGGCTGGTGGTCTCTGTGTCGAAGGCAATCAGTTCGGCCTGCTCCAGCTTCTTCAGCCAAGCCTCGAACTGCGCCTGCTCCAGCACGGTTTCGTAGCGTGAATCGCTGCTGGCAGCCTGCTGTTCTACCTCGACCGACGCGGCCGGCTCGTCGAACAGACCGCCCGTGTGCGCAGCCGGTGCTGGTTTGGCCGCCGGTTTGCTCTTCGGCTGGCTGCGTTGCAGCTCATCCAGCCAGCCTCTGAATTCCAGCTCGGTATAGAGTGTCACCAGCGCCTCGCGATCCGGTTCGCCCGGATGCAGGGACTCGATCGCGATATCCAGCGGCACATCGAGCTTGATGGTCGCCAGCTGGTACGACAGGTAGGCCATCTCCTTGTGCTCGACGAGCTTGGCCGGCAGGGTCTTGGCACCGCGGATCGGCAGTTCCGGCACCTTGTCGAGGTTGGCGTAGAGCACATCGAGGCCGCCGCCGACACCGACCAGCAGGCCCAGTGCGGTCTTCTCGCCCACCCCCGGCACACCGGGAATGTTGTCGACCTTGTCGCCCATCAGGGCCAGGTAGTCGATGATCAGCTCGGGGCCAACGCCGAACTTGGCCTTCACCCCCTCGATGTCGTAGACGCTGCCGGTCATGGTGTTGACCAGGGTGACGTGCGGGCAGACCAGCTGGGCCATGTCCTTGTCACCGGTGGAGATCACCACGTCGCGCCCCTCGGCCGCGCACTGGCGGGCCAAAGTGCCGATCACATCGTCGGCCTCCACGCCTTCCACGCACAGCAGCGGATAACCGAGGGCGCGCACGCTGGCGTGCAGCGGCTCGACCTGGCCGCGCAGCTCATCGGGCATCGGCGGGCGGTTGGCCTTGTACTCGGCGAAGATCTCGTCGCGAAAGGTGCCGCCCTTGGCGTCGAATACCACCGCGAACGGGCTGTCCGGGTACTGCTTGCGCAGGCTCTTGAGCATGTTCAGCACGCCCTTCACCGCGCCGGTCTGCAGGCCCTTGGAGGTGGCCAGCGGCGGCAGAGCGTGGAAGGCGCGGTACAGGTAGGAGGAGCCGTCGACCAGGACGAGAGGGGCATTGGACATTCGCAAGATCAACCTTTTGCCGGGGGCGAGCGCTAGAATGGCCTCACCAACCTGAAGAAAGGGACAAGGTTATCATGCGCATGCTTACCCGCCTGACTCTGGCCGTCTTGCTGACCGCCAGCCCGATGCTTGCCATGGCCGAGGAAGCGGTCACCGGTGACCCAGACGTGACCATCCGCCAGGATGGCGACAAGACCATCACCGAATACCGGCAGAACGGCTTCCTCTACGCCATCAAGGTCACGCCGAAGAATGGCAAGCCGTACTTCCTGGTACGTGCCGACGGCAGCGAAGGCAACTTCGTGCGCTCCGACCAACCGGACATGCTGATTCCCGCCTGGGAAATCTTCAGCTGGTAACGCCCCATGTCGGTCTTCACGCCCCTCGAACGCCATGAACTGGAAGCCTTCCTCGCCCCCTACGGCCTCGGCCGCTTGAAGGATTTCCAGGGCATTGCCGCCGGCACCGAGAACAGCAACTTCTTCGTCAGCCTGGAAGGCGGCGAGTTCGTGCTGACCCTGGTGGAGCGCGGCCCGCGGGCCGACATGCCGTTCTTCATCGGCCTGCTTGAACGCCTGCACCAGGCCGGCCTGCCAGTGCCCTACGCGGTACTGACACAGAGCGGCGAGGCCCTGCGTGAACTGGCCGAGAAGCCGGCCATCCTGCAGCCGCGCCTGGCCGGCAAGCATGTCAGCCAGCCCAACGCGCACCACTGCGCGGAGGTCGGCACCTGGCTGGCACGTCTGCACCTGGCGACCCGCGACAACATCCTGGAACGGCGCAGCGACCGCGGCCTCGACTGGATGCTGGAAGAAGGCCCGGTACTGGCCCTGGAGCTGCACGACGAGCAGCTGCCGCTGCTGCGCGACAGCCTGCACGAAGTAGGCGAACTGAAGGCACGCATCCTCGCTCTGCCACGGGCTAACCTGCATGCCGACCTGTTCCGCGACAACGCGCTGTTCGACGGCAACCAGCTGGCCGGAGTGATCGACTTCTACAACGCCTGCTCGGGGCCGATGCTCTACGACCTGGCGATCACCCTCAACGACTGGTGCTCGCAGGCCGACGACGCTCTGGACCTGGCCCGCGGCCGCGCGCTGCTCGGCGCCTATGCCGCACTGCGCCCGTTCACCCGTGCCGAGGCCGAGCTGTGGCCGGCCATGCTGCGCATCGCCTGCCTGCGTTTCTGGCTGTCACGGCTGATCGCCGCCCGCCGCTTCCAGGGACGCGATGTGCTGGTCAAGGACCCGGCCGAGTTCCAGCGCCGCCTGGCCAGGCGCCAGCAAGTCGCGCTGCCGCTACCTTTCGCCCTCTGAGACCGGCTGCAGGTTGTAGAGCCAGCGCTCGTTCCGACCATTATCCACCGGCTGCAGCCGCGCGAACTCGCTCTTGTCGATCAGCAGTTCCAGCTGCGCCTGGGCGTTGTACTCGCAGAAGCGCAGACGCAGACGAGTGCCAGCCGGCAATTGCAGACCACCGCCATCGTGCAAAGCCACATCGGTGCGGTAGTCGCGGAAATCACCGGGGCACAGGATGTCCTGCAACCCGGCCTGCCAGCGCGCGGCCTGATAACCCACCAGAGCACTGACGCCCATCATCACCAGCATCGCCGCCGGCCAGCGCCATCCTTTGCGCATGCTCATTCCTCAGAGGTTTTCCAGGCAGCCGGCCAGGCCGCTGCCCAGATCCGTCAGTAGCTGTTCGTAACTTGCGGCCTTGGCGCCCAGCGCATCCAGCTCGGCCAGCTTCACCGGCAGGCCGGCGGACAGGGTATCCGCCAAGCGCGGGCGCAGTGGCGGCTCGCTGAACACGCAGGATGGCCCGGCCGCCTTAAGTCGTTCGCGCATTGCCGCCACATGGCGCGCACCCGGCTGCACCTCGCTGGCGGTGGTGAATACGCCGGTATGTTGCAGACCGTAGGCAGCCTCGAAGTAGTCGAAGGCCTGGTGGAAGACGAAGAAGGGCTTGCTGGCCAGTGGCGCCAGGCGGGCCTTGGTCGCCGCATCGGCCGCGGACAGACGCTGCTCGAAGGCCTGCAGATTGGCCTGGTAGCGCGCGGCGTTGGCCGGATCGGCGGCAGACAGGTCGGCCGCCATCTTCGCCGCGATCACCCGGGCGTTGTCCGGCAGCAACCAGAGATGGGCATCCAGACTGCCGGGACGGTGCTCGTGGTCATGCTCGTCCGCGCCATGTTCGGCGTGATGCTGATGCTCGTCTGTGCCCTCGCCGAAATGGCGCAGGGTCAGGCCGGGCAGAGACTGCACGGCCACACTCGGCTGCTCGCGGCCACTCAGCACCCGCGGCAGGAAGGTTTCCATGTCCGGCCCGATCCAGTACAGCAGGTCGGCGCTCTGCACCCGTCGCACATCGGAAGGACGCAGGGCGAAGTGGTGCGGCGAGGCGCCGGGCGGCAGCAGCACCTCGGGCTGGCCGAGATCGCCCTGCACCGCGGAGGCGATCAATTGCAGCGGCTTGATGCTGGTCAGCACGCGCACTTCGGCGGCCTGCACGGCGAAACTGGAGAGGAAAAGGGCGATAAAAGCAGCGAAACGGAACACGACGGCAAGACTCGCGGGATAAAAGAGTAATAGAATAACGTCTCTTCATCCGGACGTCTCGCCATGTTCAAGCCCGTCATCGGCAACACTCCGCTGGCCTGCCTGCCACACGACCATTCGCGCTGCGTGGCCGAAGCTCTGGCCGAGGCCGAGGTGCTGTGCGCCAGGCAGGGCACGCGCCTGACCGCGCTGCGCAAGCGCGTGCTGGAGCTGGTCTGGGCCAGCCACAAGCCACTGGGCGCCTACGATATTCTCGGCGTGCTCAGCGACGAAGATGGCCGCCGCGCCGCGCCGCCCACCGTGTATCGCGCCCTGGATTTCCTCCTGGAGAACGGGCTGGTGCACCGGATCGCCTCGCTCAATGCCTTCATCGGCTGCATACACCCGGGCGAGTTGCACCAGGGTCAGTTCCTCATCTGTCGCACCTGTCATACCGCCATCGAGCTTGAACAGGATTCGATCAGCCAGGCCATCGTCGACGGTGCCGCCCAAGTGGGCTTTGCCGTGGAGAGCCAGACCGTCGAAGTGGTCGGCCTCTGCTCCGGCTGCCAGGCCTCGTGATGAGTGATGCGCTGATCTGCCTAGACGGCGTTGGAGTCGGCTTCGCCGGCCAGGCGGTACTGCAGGATGTGCAGCTGACCGTACACTCCGGCGAAATCGTCACCCTGATCGGCCCCAACGGTGCCGGCAAGACCACCCTGGTGCGCACCGTGCTCGGCCTGCTCAATCCCGACCGCGGAAGCGTGCAGCGCAAGCCGCGCCTGCGCGTCGGCTACATGCCGCAGAAGCTGCACGTGGAGCCGACCCTGCCGCTGTCGGTGCTGCGCTTCCTGCGTCTGGTGCCGGGCGTGGACCGTGCCGCCGCCATGGCTGCGCTGGCCGAAGTGGGCGCCGAGCAAGTGCTCGACAGCCCCCTGCAGAGCATCTCCGGCGGCGAGCTGCAGCGCGTACTGCTGGCTCGCGCCCTGCTGCGCGAGCCGGAACTGCTGGTGCTCGACGAGCCCGTGCAGGGCGTCGACGTGGCCGGCCAGGCCGAGCTGTATCGCCTGATAACACGTCTGCGTGATCGTCATGGTTGCGGCGTGCTGATGGTGTCGCACGACTTGCACCTGGTGATGAGCACTACCGACCAGGTCGTCTGCCTCAATCGTCATGTGTGCTGCTCTGGCCACCCGGAGCAGGTCAGCAACGATCCGGCCTTCGTCGAGATGTTCGGCCAGGATGCCAAGAGCCTGGCCATCTACCACCACCACCACGACCACAGCCACGACCTGCACGGCGCCGTGGTCGAGGCGCCCGGCCTGACCATTCATGGTCCGGCACACGTCCATGGTCCAGGTTGCCGTCACTGATGCCCGATTTCCTCTTCAATGCTCTGCTCGCCGGCCTGGCTCTGGCGCTGGTGGCTGGCCCGCTCGGTTCCTTCGTGGTCTGGCGGCGCATGGCCTATTTCGGCGATACCCTGTCGCATGCCGCCCTGCTCGGCGTAGCACTGGGCTTCCTGCTCGACCTCAGCCCGACCCTGGCGGTGACCGCCGGTTGCCTGCTGTTGGCCGTGCTGCTGGTGACGCTGCAGCAACGCCAGGCCCTGGCATCGGACACTTTGCTGGGCATCCTGGCGCCGACCACCCTGTCGCTGGGGCTGGTGGTACTGAGCTTCATGGACGAGGTGCGCATCGACCTGATGGGCTACCTGTTCGGCGACCTGCTGGCCGTCGGTACCACCGACCTGGCCTGGATTCTCGGCGGCTGTGCCCTGGTCCTGGCGCTGCTGCTGCCGTTGTGGCGGCGCCTGCTGGCGATCACCGTGCACGAGGAGCTGGCGCGGGTCGAAGGCCTGCCTGTGGGAGCCCTGCGCCTGGCGCTGATGCTGCTGATCGCGGTGGTCATCGCGGTGGCCATGAAGATAGTCGGGGTACTGCTGATCACCTCGCTGCTGATCATTCCGGCCGCCGCCGCCCAGCGGCATGCACGCACCCCGGAACAGATGGCGATCGGCGCCAGTCTGCTCGGCATGCTCGCGGTAGCCGCAGGCTTGAGCCTTTCCTGGTTCCAAGACACGCCAGCCGGGCCTTCTATCGTGGTATCAGCGGCAGCAATTTTCCTCATAGGCTTTGCTCTGCCTCGTCGGGCTCGTTAGCATTGGGCGTTTTTTGCCCAATCCAAAACGCTTCGAAACCAACGGGTCATATGATGAACAAGGGAAGCTGTCGCTATCTCGTCGCGCTCGCTCTCGGCCTGCTGCTGGGTAATGCCCATGCGGAGTACTGGACCGTCGATGAACTGGTGAAGGGCTTCAACCAGGTATCAACCCAGATTGCTCGCGGCGAGCTGCAAGCTGCCGAAACCGGGCTGGATGCCCTGCGCCAGCGCACCGCCAGCAATGATGTGCGCATTGGTCAATACCAGCGGGAGCTGGCCAGTGCCTACCTGCAGCAGAGCCGCCAGCAATTGCAGGCCGGCAATACTGTCGCGGCCAACGCCAGTCTGGCCCAGGGTGAGCGTCATTTGGGAGCGGCCTCTCCGGCACTCAAGCAGCAATACGAGAAAACCCTGGCTGCCAGCGGCACTGCGCCAGCCACCAAGCAGATTCAGGTCGCGACCCCGCCGGTGCAACCGTCTGTTGCAGCTAAGCCGGCGACTCCGGTTGCCCCTGCCGCTCCCGCCGCTGCAAGCACCGAGACTCGCCGCGACGACGTAGAACGGCGTCTGCGCGAGGCTGAGGCAACCATCGCCAAAAAGGAAGCCGAGCGTATTCGCCAACAGCAGCTGGCTGAAGAAAAGGCCGTGGCCGAACGCGAAGCTGCCGAGAAGGCAGCCGCCTCACAGGCCAAGCCGACAGTCGCTCCGGCAGTCAAAGTCGAGGTGCCTGCGCCGGTCATCGCAGCCGCTCCGCGGGCCCTGTTGATCGACCCGATGGCCGCCAGCAGCAGCGTGGCCATGCCGATGCTCGATGCCAATGACCGTGACAGCCTGCGTGATCTTCTGGATCAGGTTGCTGCCGATGTGGTGGCCTTCGATTGTGCGGTGCGCCTGGAGTTGCGCGAGGCCAAGGACTATCCCTTCGTGGCGGCCCTGCTTTCGGCGCGGATCAAGAAGCTTGCCCCGGGTTTCACGCCGCAGTATTCGCAAGTGCTGAAACCGGATCAGGAGCCGCGCCTGGTGCTCAGCCCCCAGGTGAAGGCCGATCGCAGCTAGCGCTCTACAGAGCGCGGGCTCTTGTAGCGATAGGCTGCACTCTGACTGCTTTGTTATGTCATTCCGGATGCAATTCAGGCCAAATAAGAATAAGAGCGTATAAACAAAACGGCTAAAATGCGCGCCTTTCGGCTAACCGCCTAGGCTAGAGGGAATCGTCGCCCCCACCGGATGCGACCATTGCTCCCACGTACCCACAAGGTTCGCTCCGTGATCGAGTTTCACCACGTCAACAAGACCTATCGGGTCTCCGGGCGGGATGTTCCCGCCCTGCAGTCCACCGACCTGCGCATCGAGCAGGGCCAGGTCTTCGGCCTGATCGGCCATTCCGGCGCCGGCAAGAGCACCCTGCTGCGCCTGATCAACCGCCTGGAAGAGCCCAGCGCCGGACGCATCGTCATCGATGGCGTCGACGTCACCGCTCTCGGTGCCGACGGCCTGCGCCGCTTCCGCCGCAAGGTCGGGATGATCTTCCAGCACTTCAACCTGCTCTCCTCCAAGACCGTGGCGGCCAACGTGGCCATGCCGCTGGAGCTGGCTGGCGAGCTGGGCCGTAGCGAGATCAATCAGCGCGTCACCGAGTTGCTGGCCCGCGTCGGCCTCACCGAGCATGCCGACAAGTACCCGGCCCAGCTGTCCGGCGGCCAGAAGCAGCGCGTCGGTATCGCCCGCGCCCTGGCCACCCGGCCGAAGATCCTGCTCTGCGACGAAGCCACCAGCGCTCTCGACCCGCAGACCACCGCCCAGGTCCTGCAACTGCTGGCCGAGATCAACCGCGAGCTGGGCCTGACCATCGTCCTCATCACCCACGAGATGGACGTGATCCGCCGAGTCTGCGACCAGGTGGCGGTGATGGACGGCGGGCGCATCGTCGAACAGGGCCCGGTGGCTCAGGTGTTCCTCCACCCGCAGCACGAGACCACGCGCCGCTTCGTGCTGGAAGACGAGCAGGTCGACGAGAGCGAACAGCGCGACGACTTCGCCCATGTCGACGGCCGCATCCTGCGCCTGACCTTCCAGGGCGAGGCCACCTATGCGCCGCTGCTCGGCACCGTGGCCCGCGAGACCGGGGTCGACTACAGCATCCTCGCCGGGCGCATCGACCGCATCAAGGACACCCCCTACGGCCAGCTGACCCTGGCCCTGACCGGCGGCGACATCGACGCCGCGCTGGTGCGCTTCCAGGCCGCCGACGTGCACCTGGAGGTACTGCGCTGATGTTCGAGCAACTGCTACCCAACGTCGACTGGCAGGAAATCGGCTACGCCAGCCTCGACACCCTCAACATGCTCGGCGGTGCCACCCTGTTCACCGTGCTGCTCGGCCTGCCGCTCGGCGTGCTGCTGTTCCTCACCGGCCCGCGGCAGATGTTCGAGCAGCGCGCGCTGTACGCCGTGCTGTCGCTGGTGGTCAACGTGCTGCGCTCAGTGCCGTTCGTGATCCTGCTGATCCTGATGATCCCGCTGACCGTGCTGATCACCGGCACTTCGCTGGGCGTCGCCGGCGCCATCCCGCCGCTGGTGGTGGGCGCCACGCCGTTCTTCGCCCGCCTGGTGGAAACCGCGCTGCGCGAAGTCGACCGCGGCATCATCGAGGCGACCCAGGCGATGGGCGCCAGCACCCTGCAGATCATCTTCCGCGCCCTGCTGCCGGAAGCACTGCCGGGGCTGATCGCGGCCACCACCGTGACCGCCATTACCTTGGTCTCCTACACCGCGATGAGCGGCCTGATTGGCGGTGGCGGTCTCGGCGACCTGGCCGTGCGTTATGGCTACCAGCGCTACCAGCCGGACGTGATGGCGGTGACCGTCATCCTCCTGCTGATCCTGGTGCAGGTCCTGCAGATGGTCGGCGACAAGCTGGTCATTCACTTCTCGCGCAAGTAACGAATTCGCAACACCTAGAACAGCGGGCGACCGGCCACCCGTCGGACCCCGCGCCATATCCCACAAGGAGCTGAACATGAAAAAACTGCTGACTGCCCTGGCCGCCGCTGCGGCCCTCACCTCCGCCGCCGCCCACGCTGGCGAGATCAGCGTCGCGGCCACCGCCGTGCCGCACGCGGAGCTCCTCGAATTCGTCAAACCGGCCCTGGCCAAAGAGGGCGTTGAGCTGAAGATCAAGGTCTTCACCGACTACGTGCAGCCGAACGTACAGGTTGCCGAAGGTCGCCTGGACGCCAACTTCTTCCAGCACCAGCCGTACCTGGACGAGTTCAACTCCACCCGTGGCACCCAACTGGTGAGCATCGCCGGCGTACACGTCGAGCCCTTCGGCGCCTACTCCAGCAAGATCAAGAACCTCGCCGACCTGCCGCAAGGCGCCCAGGTCGTGATCCCCAACGACGCCACCAACGGCGGCCGTGCCCTGCTGCTGCTGCAGAAGGCTGGCGTGATCAAGCTGAAGGACGGCGCCGGCATCACCGCCACCGTCAAGGACATCGCCGAGAACCCGAAGGCGATCAAGGTGCGTGAACTGGAAGCGGCCACCCTGCCGCGCGTGCTGGCCCAGGTCGACCTGGCCCTGATCAACACCAACTACGCCCTGGAAGCCGGCCTCAATCCGACCAAGGACGCTCTGGTGATCGAAGGTTCCGACTCGCCGTACGTCAACATCCTGGTGACCACCAGCGAGAAGAAGGACAACGCCGACCTGCAGAAGCTGGCCAAGGCCCTGCACACCCCGGAAGTGAAGCAATTCATCGCCGACAAGTACAAAGGTGCCGTGGTGCCGGCGTTCTGATCACCGCCGCCTGACGCTCTCGAAGAAGCCCGCCGCGTGCGGGCTTTTTCATGCCTGCGCGCCGAGGTACTGCAGCAGGCAATCCAGGGCCGGCTGGCGCTGAGCGCGGCGCAGCAGCGCGACTAGCTCGCGGTGGAAGGTCAACTCACCCAGCTCGATCACCCGCACCCGCGCGCCGTGCTCGCGCCACAGTCCGGCCAGCGGGATCAGCGACACCCCCAGCCCGGCCTCGACCATGCGTACGATGGCGTCCAGTTCGTCCAGCTCCATAGCCTCGTTCACCTGCAGTTGCTGCTCGTGCAGGAAGCGGCTGACCTGGCGGCCACCGAAGGAGCTGCGGTCGTAACGCACGAACGGCTGGCTGGCGAGCAGCTGCAGCGGATCGTCACCCGGCAGTGCCTCGGGCACGATCAGCACGAAGGGCTCGCGGGCCAACGGCAACTGCTGCAGGTCCTTGGGTAGCTCGAACGGCGGCCTGATCAGCAGCGCCAGGTCCAGCTCGCCGGCATCCAGCCGGCTGAGCAGGTCGAGAGACACGCCCGGCACAAGCTTCAGCTCGACATGTGGCGCCAACTGGCGAAAACGCGGCAGCGCCTGCGGCAGCAGGCCGGTCTGCACACTGGTGATGGCGCCCAGGCGCAGCTCGCCACGCCACTCGCCGGCCGCCTCGGGGCGGCCCATCTCGGCGAACAGCGCGAGCATCTGCTCGGCCAACGGCAAGGCATGGCGGCCGGCGGCATTCAGCTCGGCGCTACGCCCACTACGGTCGAACAGGCGCTGGCCGAGGGCCTGCTCCAGATTGCGCATCTGCGCGCTGACCGCCGATTGGGTCAGGCCGACACGCTGGCCGGCGGCGGCGAAAGTGCCATGCCGGGCCACCGCGACGAAGGTCTTCAGCTCACGCAGCATCTCGCCCTCCATTGATCGAAATTCTTCGCGCTCGCGAGCAAGAATATTCGCTTTTAATGGATTTTATTGAGGCTAAGGTGGACGAAAAATCATGATGAGGACCGCCCCATGAGCATCGCCCCCTTCCACCTGGCCATTCCAGTCCATGACCTGGGCGCCGCCCGGCATTTCTACGGCGAGGTGTTTGGCTGCGCCGAGGGCCGCAGCAGCGAGCACTGGGTGGACTTCGATTTCTTCGGCCACCAACTGGTGATCCACGAGGCGCCGAAGATGGCGTATCAGGAAGCCGCCCACAGCAACCCGGTGGATGGCCACGACGTGCCAGTGCCGCATTTCGGCGTGGTGCTGGGTTGGCAGGACTGGGAGATGCTGGCCGCGCGCCTGCGTGCACATGGCACGGCGTTCGTGATCGAACCCTATGTGCGCTTCAAGGGCCAGGTTGGCGAGCAGGCCACCCTGTTCCTGCTCGACCCGTGCGGCAACGCCCTGGAGTTCAAGGCGTTCAAGGACATCGGCCAGCTGTTCGCCAAGTGAGGGGGATCAGCTCGACTTGAGCAGGCCCGGCAGCTGGGTGGCCAGCTTGTCGTTGTTCACTGGCGCGCGGATAAAACCACGCTGGGTGCCATCTGGCCCGATGATCACCAGGTTGCCGCTGTGATCGACGGTGTAGTTTTCCTTGCTGGTATCGGCCGGAATGAAGGGAATGCTCACCGCGCTGGCCAGTTTCTGGATGTCTTCCTGCTTGCCGGTCAGGCCTTGGAAGCCGGGATCGAAGTAGGCCAGGTATTTCTTCAACTGCTCCGGGGTGTCACGGTGCGGGTCCACCGTCACCAGGACTATGCGCAACTTGTCCTTGGCTTCGGCGGGCAGCATGCCCTGTAGTTGGCGCATCTGCGCCAGGGTGGCCGGGCAGATATCCGGGCAGAAGGTGTAGCCGAAGAACAGCAGGCTCCACTTGTCCTTCATCTCATCGGCCTTCAGCGTCTGGCCGTTCTGATCGATCAGGGATAGCGCCGGCAGGCTGCGGCTTTGCGGCAACAGGACGATGCCGGCGTCGAGCAGCGCCACCTTGTCCGTGCCATCGCCCTTGCTGTTGAGCACCTTGTTGACGGTAAGGCCCAGCACCAGGGCGACGAAGGCGGCGAGAACGATGACGGTCTTCTGGGTACGGCTCATGAAGTCTCTCTTCGGGTCGAGGTTCGGTCGCATGCAGGGCGACCGAACACCCAGGGCTCACAGGTTGAGCAGCAGGTAATGGTCGGCCAGCAGGGCGATGAACAGCAGGAACAGGTACCAGATACTGTACTTGAAGGTGTTGATCGCCGCGTGCGGTCGGCTGTCACGGTACAGCACCCAGGCCCAGAACATGAAGCGCCCGCCGAGCACCAGCGCAGCGGCGAGATAGAGCGGTCCGCTCATGTGGATGGCGTAGGGCATCAGGGTCACGGCGAGCATCACCGCGGTGTACAGCAGGATGTGCACCTTGGTGTAGTGCTCGCCGTGGGTCACCGGCAGCATGGGGATATCGGCCTTGGCGTACTCCTCCTTGCGGTGGATGGCCAGGGCCCAGAAGTGCGGCGGCGTCCAGGCGAAGATGATCAGCACCAGCAGCAGCGGCTCGGCGCTGATATGCCCAGTTACCGCGACCCAGCCGAGCAGCGGCGGGGCTGCGCCGGCCAGGCCGCCAATCACGATGTTCTGCGGCGTGGCGCGCTTGAGGAAGCCGGTATAGAGCACCGCATATCCGAGCAAGGACGCCAAGGTCAGCCAGGCGGCCAGCTCGTTGGTGAAGGCCAGCAGCAGCGCCTGACCGGCCACCGCCAGGAACAGGGCGAAGCCCAGTGCCGCCGCTACCGATAGCCGCCCGGTGGTGACCGGACGTTTGTGGGTGCGCGCCATGATCGAGTCGATACGCCGGTCGACCACGTGGTTGACCGCCGCCGCCGCCCCGGCACACAGGCCGATGCCGAGGTTGCCGAACACCAGTACGGTCCAGGGCACGCCGGCGCGGGTGGCGAGGAACATGCCGACCAGCGAGGTGATCAGCATCAGCAACACCACCCGGGGCTTGGTCAGCTCCAGGTAGTCGCGCCAGCTGGCGGATTCGGAGTGAGCTCGCAGCGCAGTAGCCATGGCGTGTCTCCTTACTTATTTTCCAAGCGGGACGAGGCGGGCGTTGGCCAGATCGGCCTCCGCTCGGCCGGGCGCCGCCAGGGAAACCGCCCGCAGGCGATAGTTGATCAGGACCAGTACCAGCAGCAGCGCAGCGCCACCGGCGTTGTGCGCCACCGCCACCACCAGCGGCAGGTGCAGTAACACGTTGCTCACGCCCAGGCTGACCTGCACGGCCAGGGCCAGCAGTAACAAGCCGGCCAGGTGACCGAGGCCAGCAGCGCGCAGGCGCCAGGCCAGCAGCAGCAGGACCAGGCTGAGAGCCACGGCGCCGAGGCGGTGGGTCATATGGATGGCAGTGCGGGCATCGCTATCGAGCTGGCCTCCGAGGTAGTTGGGGCCGATGTGCTGGGTCAGGTGGAAGCCATTGGCGAAGTCCATCGCCGGCCACCATTCGCCGTGGCAGGTGGGCAGATCGACACAGGCCACCGCCGCGTAGTTGGAGCTGACCCATCCTCCCAGGGCGATCTGCCCCACAGCCAGACAGAGTGCTACGGCGGCGAGCAGTCGCAGACGCGCCGATAATCCCGCCAGCACCGGCAGCCGGCCGGATAGGCGCAAGGTCAGCAGGAACAGCAGCGCCAGGGTGGTAAAGCCACCGAGCAGGTGCGCGGTCACCACCTGAGGCCACAGCTGCAGCGTCACCGTCCACATGCCGAAAGCCGCCTGGGCGACCACGACGCCGAGCAGCAGCAGTGGCAGTTTCAGTGGCTGGCCGTCGCTGCCTCGACGCCGCAGGGCCTGCACGGCCAGACCGAGGATGACCAGGCCCAGGGTGCCGGCGAAGTAGCGATGGACCATCTCGTTCCAGCCCTTCTCCACCTCCACCGGCGCGTGGGGGAAGCGCGCCTCGGCCAGCGTCTGCTTGTGTTCGCTCATCGGCACGCCGATGAAGCCATAGCAGCCAGGCCAGTCCGGGCAACCGAGCCCGGCGTGGGTCAGCCGGGTATAGGCGCCGAGCAATACCACCAGCACCGTCAGCAGCGTGGCAAACAGGGCCAGGCGGTAGCCGGGCAGGGTCTTGCGTTCACTCATCCGGGGCCTCTCTTAATGTTATGGGCCGGCAGTGCGAGCCGATCAGCCGATCTGGGAGAGCTTCAGCAGCAGCCGCAGATCATTGAGGATGTCCTTGCCCTTGGCCTTGACGTCGTAGCGCAGTACCAGATTGCCCTGCGGATCGACTATCCACAGCTGGGCACCTTGATTCGCCGGTACTGCCTTGTCGTAGCGCGACGCGTCCAGGCTGTAGCGACCCAGCTGCGGGTATTCGCGTTTCAGTGTCTCGTCGTAGTCGGTGGCTAGCGGGCGGGACACTGCCAGACCATGAGCCGCGCGCGTCGCATCACGATTGAGGCCAACATGGATCTGCCGGGCGGTGTAGACCAACTGGCGGCAATCTTCGGCGCAGTCGCCGGGTGCGGTGACCAGCATCTGCCAGCTCTCCCGAGCGGCGCCTTGCACGCCGATATCGGCCAGCTGACTGCCGTCGCCGATCAGCGTGCCGTGGTAGTTGCGTCCGTCCGGCACCCAGAAGCGCCACTGGTACATGGCGGTGGCAAGGATCATCGGGCCGATTGCCACCAACAGCAGCAGGATCAGTTGCCAGCGCCCGCGGCCACGGGCCGATGGCGCCTCAGAGGTGGAAAGTGCCGGATTCATGGCTGGGCTCATGCTGATTCTCCCGCGCGGTCTGTCTAGAGTTGTGCACACCGAGATAGAGGTAGAGGCCGACCAGAGCGGCGGCCAAGGCAAACCACTGCACGGCGTACCCCATGTGTTTCTCCGGCCCCATGGCCACCAGCGGCCACTCGGCCTGGTAGGCGGCGGGGCCGGGTTCGAGGCGAACTTCATAGGCCATGCCGCCACGGCCAAGCTGACGCCACAGGCGCTCGGGATCGACGGCAGTGATCAGCCGAGGCCAGTCGCCGCCAGCCGGGTCCGCCTGCAATTGAAAAGTGCTGCCGACTGGCACATACACCCTCGCCACCAGCTCCACCGGTTGTTCCGGTGTGCTGAAGGCGGGCGGTGTGCGTCGATCCGGCCAAGGCAGCCAGCCACGGTTGACCAGAATCCACAGGCCGCTGGACTGATCGTAGAAAGGCTGCAGCAGCTCGACACCGACCTGACCACCGCGCTGGCGATTGTCCAACAGCAGGCTGTGACGCTCGTCGAACTGGCCCTGCAGGCGAACCCGCAGGTGAGCAAGGTCGGCACGTCGTTCAAGATCGTCCATAGCCAGGGGCGCCTCATGCTCGCGGGCCTCGAAACCGGCGAGCAAGGCTCGCTTCTCCTCGGCACGCGACAGCTGCCAGAAGCCCAGGCCGATCAGCAGCGGCAGCAACAGAGCCACCACGATGCTGGGTAGCACACCCGGGCGAAAACTGTTCAAGGCCTTCCCCCGAACGCCCGAATGCGGCTGGCTATACTGGAACTGCACCCCATCTACCTCATCCCCCGGAGTCACGCATGCTCAAGGCCGCGATCATCCTCCTGCTGCTGGCCACCCTGGTCAGCCTGTTCAGCGGCCTGTTCTTCCTGGTCAAGGACGAGGGCCACGGCTCGCGGGTGGTCAACGCCCTGACCGTCCGCGTGATTCTGGCCGCCGCTACCCTGGCACTGGTCGCCTGGGGTTTCTACAGCGGCCAACTGGTCTCTCATGTCACCTGGTAGCCCTCGTCACAGCACGTAGACGAAGACGAACAGCCCGATCCACACCACATCGACGAAGTGCCAGTACCAACTGGCCGCCTCGAAGCCAAAGTGCTTGTCGGCATCGAAATGCCCCCGCATCACGCGGACGAACATGATCGTCAGGATCAGCGCGCCGAGCGTCACGTGAGCACCGTGGAAACCGGTGAGCATGAAGAAGGTGGCGCCGTAGATGCCCGAGCCCAGGGTCAGACCCAGTTCGTTATAGGCATGCACGTACTCCTCGACCTGCAGGATCAGGAAGGCAATGCCGAGCAGCACGGTCAAGGCCAGCCAGATTTTCAGCTGCTTGCGGTTGTTCTTTTTCAGCGCGTGGTGGGCGAAGGTCACGGTGAAACTGGAAGTCACCAGCAGGAGGGTGTTGATCAGCGGCAACCCCCAGGCCGAAATCACCCCGCTGGGCGCCGGGAAGAGTTTCGGGTCCGGCGTATTCAGCAGCGGCCAGGTGTACTCGAAGTTCGGCCACAACATGTTGGAGACGCCCTTGTCGCCTTCACCTCCGAGCCACGGGCCGGCCCACATGCGGATATAGAACAGGGCGCCGAAGAAGGCAGCGAAGAACATCACCTCGGAGAAGATGAACCAGCTCATGCCCCAACGGAACGAGCGGTCCATCTGCGGGCTATACAGCCCCTCGCGACTTTCCTTGATCACGTTGCCGAACCAGCCGAACAGCATCCAGGCGAGGATCAGGCCACCGATAAAGAAGATCAGCGGGCCATTGGATTCCGCGCGATCCGCCTTGAGGTCGTTGAACCAGGTGCCGACACCGTAGACGGTGGTGAGCATGCCAATGGTGGCGATGATCGGCCACTTGCTCTGGGCGGGAACGTAGTAGTTCTCGTGACTCGACATTTTTCTTGTTCTCCTTATGGAGCCGCCCGGGTAGGGGCTGTCTGGGCAAGAGTCGCCTGCGCGACGGGTGGTTTGCGCGCAGTGATATCGAACAGGGTGTAGGCCAGGGTCAGGTGCTTTACATCCTTGGGCAGGTCACGGTCGACGATGAAGCGCACCGGCATCTCGATGCGCTCGCCCGGCTGCAGCACCTGTTGGGTGAAGCAGAAGCACTCGGTTTTGTGAAAGAAGGCGGCGGCCTTGGACGGCGCCACGCTGGGAATAGCCTGGGCGGTCATCGGCTTGTCGGTGGGGTTGTACGCGATGAACAGCATCTCGTTGCTCGCTCCGGCCGACACCGTCAGCTCGTCCGCCGTGGGGCGGAACTCCCAGACCATGTCCGCAGCATTGGTGGCGAGAAACTGCACGCGCACCTGGCGCTGCTCGTCCACCACCTGCTCGCCCTGGAAGGCGCCGGCGGTCTTGCCGTTGATACCGAAGGCCTGGCACATCACGTCGTAGATCGGCACCAGGGCGAAGCCGAAGGCGAACATGCCGACCACTACCGCCAGTAGGCGGAGGACCAGACGGCGGTTGTCCAGGGCTTCGCTCATGGCCGTTCTCCTACTTCACTTCCGGTGGCGTGGTGAAGGTGTGGTAGGGCGCTGGCGACGGCACCGTCCATTCCAGCCCCTCGGCACCGTCCCAAGGCTTGGCCGGTGCCGGCTTGCCGCCACGGATGCACTTGATGACGATGAACAGGAAGAGGAGCTGGGTGGCACCGAAGGTAAACGCGCCGATCGACGAAATCATGTTGAAGTCGGCGAACTGCAGGTTGTAGTCCGGAATTCGCCGTGGCATGCCGGCCAGGCCGACGAAGTGCATCGGGAAGAAGGCCATGTTCATGCCGATGAAGCTCATCCAGAAGTGCAGCTTGGCCAGAGTCTCGTCGTACATGTGGCCGGTCCACTTGGGCAGCCAGTAGTAGGCGGAGGCGAAGATGCCGAAGATCGCCCCAGGCACCAGCACGTAGTGGAAGTGTGCCACCACGAAGTAGGTGTCGTGATACTGGAAGTCCGCCGGGGCGATGGCCAGCATCAGCCCGGAGAAGCCGCCGATGGTGAACAGGATGACGAAGGCCACGGCGAACAGCATGGGAGCCTCGAAGGTCATCGAGCCCTGCCACATGGTGCTTACCCAGTTGAATACCTTCACTCCAGTGGGCACGGCAATCAGCATGGTGGCGTACATGAAGAACAGCTCGCCGGTCAGCGGGATGCCGACGGTGAACATGTGGTGCGCCCAGACGATGAACGACAGGAAGGCGATAGCTGCAGTTGCGTAGACCATCGAGGTATAACCGAACAGCGGCTTGCGCGCGAAGGCCGGGATGATCGAGCTGACGGCACCGAAGGCCGGCAGGATCATGATGTATACCTCGGGGTGGCCGAAGAACCAGAACACGTGCTGGAACAGCACCGGATCGCCGCCACCGGCCGCACTGAAGAAGCTGGTGCCGAAGTGGATGTCCATCAGCATCATGGTCACCACCCCGGCTAGCACCGGCATCACCGCGATCAGCAGGAAGGCGGTGATCAGCCAGGTCCAGACGAACAGCGGCATCTTCATCAGGGTCATGCCGGGGGCACGCAGATTGAGGATGGTGGCGATCACGTTGATCGCACCCATGATCGAGCTGATGCCCATCAGGTGCACGGCGAAGATGAAGAAGGTCACCGATTCCGGTGCGTACGTCGTCGACAGTGGCGCATAGAAAGTCCAACCGAAGTTCGGCCCGCCACCTTCCGTGAACAAGGTACTGACCAGCAGGCCGAAGGCCGCCGGCAGCAGCCAGAAGCTGAAGTTGTTCATCCGCGGCAGGGCCATGTCCGGCGCGCCGACCATCAGCGGGATCATCCAGTTGGCCAGGCCGACGAAGGCCGGCATCACGGCGCCGAACACCATGATCAGGCCGTGCATGGTGGTCATCTGGTTGAAGAACGCCGGCTCGACGATCTGCAGGCCCGGCTGGAACAGCTCGGCGCGGATCACCATGGCCATGGACCCGCCGAGCAGGAACATGGCGAAGCTGAACCACAGGTACATGCTGCCGATGTCCTTGTGGTTGGTGGTCAGCACCCAGCGCATCAGGCCCTTGGCGGGGCCGTGGTGGTGGTCATGCCCGGCATGACCATGCTCTTTGTGAGAGTCGATCACAGCACTCATGTCACTTCTCCTCGGCCTGCTTGAGCTCAAGCACTTCTTTCGGGGTCACCATGTCTCCGACGTTGTTGCCCCAGGCGTTGCGCTCGTAGGTGATGACGGCGGCGATATCCACTTCCGACAGTTGCTTGCCGAACGCGGCCATGGCCGTGCCCTGCTTACCGTGGTAGACGATGTCGAGGTGATCCTTCTTCGGTCCGAGGGCGATCTTCGAGCCTTTGAGTGCCGGGAACATTGGCGGCAGACCCTGGCCTTCGGCCTGGTGACAGGAGGCGCAGGCGGTGTGGTAGACCTTGTCACCGCGCTCGACCAGCTCTTCCAGCGTCCACTCCTTGCTGGTCAGCTCCTTGATCTTGGCAGCCTGTTCCTTGCGCTCGGCCAGCCACTTGGCGAAGTCTTCCTTGCTCTTGGCCTCGACTACCACGGGCATGAATCCGTGGTCCTTGCCGCACAGCTCGGTGCACTGGCCACGGTAGATGCCGGGCTCCTCGATACGCGTCCAGGATTCGTTGACGAAGCCGGGAATGGCGTCCTTCTTCACAGCGAGAGCTGGCACCCACCAGGAGTGGATCACATCAGCAGCAGTGATCAGGAAGCGCACCTTGGTCCCCACCGGCACCACCAGCGGCTCGTCGACCTCCAGCAGGTAGTGCTCGTCCTTCTCAGCCTTGTTGTAGATCTGGGCGGATGGAGTGGCCAGGTTGCTGAAGAATTCCACATCCTGGCCCAGGTACTTGTAGTGCCATTTCCACTGGTAGCCGGTGACCTGGATGTCCAGCTCGGACTCGGACGTGTCATAGATGTCGATCAGGGTCTTGGTGGCCGGTACGGCCATCACCACCAGGATGACGAAGGGCACTACGGTCCAGAGGATCTCGACCGTGGTGCTCTCGTGGAAGTGCGCGGGCTTCTGCCCGGTGGAGCGGCGGTGGACCAGCATCGACCAGAACATCACGCCGAATACCACCACGCCGATCACGACGCAGATCCAGAAAATGATCATGTGCAGATCGAAGACTGAACGGCTGACCTCGGTGACACCCGGCAGCATGTTCACTGCCCACTCGGCGTGCGCCGAGCCAAATGCCAACCACAGCAGGAGGCCCATCCAGACTCGTGGATGTCGCATCATTGCGGGTTCCCCTCGTTGTTCTTGTTATCCCGCCGGCTAAGCCTGCGGCTAAGGGATCGACTGCCGATACTGCTGGCCTACAACTTGTCGAAACCTCTCCGTGCCGAAGCCCGTCCGGTTCCATCAGGTTCACGCCTTGCGAGTTCGAGTATAGACAGCGACTGCGACATCACAACGCAGCCAGAAAAATAACGCCCGATTTCTGCCAGCCCCCGTCGCGCTAGGGCGGCGCAAGCTGCATGGCAGAGCGGTGGCGCTTTTTATAGCCCGTCCGCATAACCATGAAATAATTATGACAATCCGATCTTAGTCATTGCCCGATGCCAGCTAATGTGAGTTTTTTGCTTCCACTTCATGTCCATCCGGAGTCGTCATGAACACCGCCGCCCTGCGCGAACAGATCCAGCTCGCCCTCTCTCATGAATCCACCAGCGGCGCTCTCGCCCGCCAGCTCGACAGCCAGCTCGATCGTCTGCACCCGACCATCCGGCTGCCCGCCAGTGATGCTCGTGGCGTGCTCGAACGCTTCGTCGCCGCCTATGTGGAGCAGGTGCCGGATGTGCTGGATGCGGCCAATGCCGTGGCGCGAGAGGCTGGCATCGAACCGCAGGTGAAGCCAGTGCTGAAGCTGGCTGAGCAGTTTTTCCTCAGCCCGCCGAGCATCATGGAGGGGCATCAGGGCCTGGATGCGCTGCTGGACGAGGCCTATCTGGCCCACCGCATGGTCGAGGAAGTGAACGACCGTTATATCGCTCATCTGGGCCAGCCATTGATCCCGCTGGATACCACAGTGGCTAACGTGATCGCCCACCAGCTGATCGGTGAACCGTTCGCCAACCAGCTCGACGAAGCCGTGCACCATGCGGTGGAAGAGATGCTGGGCGAGCAGGTGTTCCAGCAGGACTCGGTGCAGGAATATCGCACTCGCCTGAGCAACCCGCAGACGGTGGCGGCCTGGCAGAACTGGCCATGCCTGTCGCGCCAGCTGGGTGTGGAGCTGGGCCTGCCAGCCTGAGCTCGTTCCAGATGCAACAAGGCCCGCTTATGCGGGCCTTGTCGTTTCAGCGCGCCGGATAGCGCGCCTTGGGCGTGGCCATCGGCACCACCTCGCCGTCCAGCGGCAGGAAGTTCCCACTCTCGGCGTCGTAGGCACGGATCGCGCTGGTCTCGATGTCGTATACCCAGCCGTGGATGAACAGCTGACCGCTGGCCACGCGCGCCGCCACCGAAGGGTGGGTGCACAGGTGGTTGAGCTGGGCCACCACGTTTTCCTCGGTGAGGATGCCCAGGGTGTCGTGGCCGTCGCAGCCGCAGTTGGCCTCGACCACCTTGAGCGCTACCTCACTGTGGCGCAGCCAGGCTTTTACCGTCGGCATGCTCTCCAGAGTCTCGGGAGCCAGTACCGCCTTCATCGCGCCACAGTCGGAGTGACCGCAGACGATGATGTGCTGCACGCCCAGGGCCAGCACCGCGTACTCAATGGCGGTGGAAACCCCCCCCATCATCTGCCCGTAGGCCGGCACCACGTTACCGACATTGCGGGTCACGAACAGGTCGCCCGGCGCGCTCTGGGTGATTAGCTCGGGGACGATGCGCGAGTCGGCGCAGGTGATGAACATGGCGCGCGGGTTCTGCGCGCTGGCCAGCGCCTTGAACAGTTCTTCCTGCTGCGGGAAGACCTCGTTGCGAAAGCGCTTGAAGCCGCCAACGATGGCGCTCAGGGCCTCGTCGGCGCTTTCCGGCGCTGTACGCGCCTGCAGGGGAATGGCGTTGTGCTTGTAGGGCATGGCGTCTCACCTCGTGCTGGACCGTCGCGCTTGAGCGCGGTGTGGATTATCGACCTGGCATGCGGACAGTTGCCAGCATCGGTGAGTCACATTTCGTTTACAGCAGCGCCAGTTGCTGTCCAGGCGGGGCGAACTGGCTGCAATCGAGATTGAAGCCGTCACGGTGGGTCAGCCCAAAGCGCTTGCGCGCCAGGCGGAAGCGCTGCGACAGCAGGTCGGCAAAGGCACCTTCGCCGCGCATGCGGCTGCCGAAGCGGCTGTCATAGTTCTTGCCGCCGCGGGACTGGCGGATCAGGCTCATCACGTGCTCGGCGCGCTCGGGGAAATGGCTCTGCAGCCATTCCTCGAACAGCTCGGCAATCTCCAACGGCAGGCGCAGCAGCACGTAACCGGCCGAATTGGCGCCGGCATCGCGGGCAGCCTCGAGAATACGCTCCAGCTCCATGTCGTTGATCATCGGGATGATCGGCGCCACCAGCGCCGTCACCGGTACCCCGGCCTGACGCAGGCTGCGCATGGCCCGCAGGCGCGCGCCGGGCGAGGCGGTGCGCGGCTCCATGATGCGCTTCAGTTCGTCGTCCAGCGTGGTCAGGCTGAACGCCACGCTGACCAGGTTGCGGCTGGCCAGCTCCTGCAGCAGGTCGAGGTCACGCAGGATCAGTGAGCTCTTGGTGACTATGTGCAGCGGATGGCGAAAGCGCAGCAGAATCTCCAGGGCTTGGCGGGTCAGGCGTTGCTCGCGCTCGATCGGCTGGTAGGCGTCGGTGTTGATGCCCAGGGCAATTGGCTGTGGCGTATAGCCGGGCTTGCTCAGTTCCTCCTCCAGACGTTCGGCCAGGTTGGTCTTGGCGATCAGCCGGGTCTCGAAGTCGATGCCCGGCGACATGTCCCAATAGGCGTGACTGGGTCGGGCGAAACAGTAGATGCAGCCATGCTCGCAGCCGCGATAAGGGTTCACCGAGCGGTCGAAGCCGACGTCGGGCGACTGGTTGCGGGTGATCACCGTCTTGGCTCGCTCGGCACGTACCTCGCTAGCGCGGCAGGGCGGTGTTTCGCTCTGGAACCAGCCGTCGTCCTCGACCTCGTTGCGAGTCGGGGCGAAGCGATTGTGTGGATTGCTGGCGGTGCCGCGGCCACGGGGCGGCAAGATGACGGACATGGATATTGCTCCATAATACTGTATGCATGAACAGTATTATGATTCGCACCCACACGCCAGCGGCGACTACTCCTCTTTGACCGGCGGAGGCGGCGTGAAGGGCTCGATCACATACTCGCGGCCATGCCGGCGGCAATCCTCGAGAGTGCCTTCAGCGTTACGCCGGGTCACCAGGAAGGTGCTGCCACGCGAATCCTCGGCGTCGATCACGCCGGTCTGCAGGTCGACGCCATCGCTCACTACCGCCGAGAGGAAATCTTCGACCCAGTCCCCCTCGCCATGCCAGCGCAGGATCATCTGCGCCTCGCGCCAATGCACCGAGACGAACTCCAGGCCGTAGTCCCAGCGATAGCCCAGTAGGCAGAAATGGTTGGTGGCGGTATTCGCCTTCTGATAGGCCAGTAGCAGACGCAGTTCGGCCTCGGGTTGGCGGTAGCGGGCCTCGGCGACTGGGTCGAAGCGTGCGTTCATTCCGGAGTAGATCGATGGGCCGAAACCTTCAGCAGCGACCAGGTCCAGCGAGGCAACGAGCAATGACATTCCCATCAACCTCTTCCATGAGTATTTGCTCATCGTTCATGACCCTCCAGGGTGCTGCGGCACTCTAGCGCCGCGCCGACTACCCGGCTAGGGGTCGACCTGCCCCATCAGTTCGCGGATCGACTCCGGGCGCCGCGCATAGCGCTGCGCCAGCACCGCGCAAACCATCAGCTGGATCTGGTGGAACAGCATCAGTGGCAGGATCAGCAGGCCGATGCTGCTGCCGGCGAACAGCACCTGGGCCATGGGCACGCCGGTGGCAAGGCTCTTCTTCGAGCCGCAGAAGAGGATGGTGATGCGATCCTCCAGCTCGAAGCCGCACAGCCGCGCGGCGCCGTGCGTCACCAGTAGCGCCAGCGCCAATAGTACGCAGCAGGCCAGCACCAGGCCGGCCATCGCCGGCAGCGGTACCTGATGCCACAAGCCCTCGACCACCGCCGCGCTGAAGGCGCCGTAGACCACCAGCAGGATCGAGCCCTGGTCGACGAAGCGCAGCCAGTGCTTGTTGCGCCCGACCCAGTCGCCGATCCAGCGCCGCGCGATCTGCCCGGCAATGAACGGCAGTAGCAGCTGTACGGTGATCTTGCCGATGGCGTCCAGGGTCGAGGCGCCGTCGCCGTGCACGTCCAGCAGCAGCGTCACCAGCAGCGGCGTGAGGAAGATGCCGAACAGGCTGGACGCTGCTGCGCTGCAGATCGCCGCCGGCACGTTGCCCCGCGCCAGTGAAGTGAACGCAATGGCTGATTGCACCGTGGCAGGCAGGGCGCATAGGTAGAGCATGCCGAGGTACAACTCGGGGCCTACCAGAGGTGCCAGGATCGGGCGAAGCGCCAGGCCGAGCAGAGGAAAGGCGATGAAGGTGCAGGCGAACACCAGCAGGTGCAAGCGCCAGTGTCCGGCACCGGCGATGATGGCCGAGCGCGACAGCTTCGCGCCGTGCAGAAAGAACAGCAGGGCGATGGCCAGGTTGGTGATCCAGTCGACTGCTACCACTGCCTGGCCTTCGGCTGGCAACAGGCTGGCAGCCAGCACTACGGCGACAAGGGCCTGGGTGAACGGGTCGGGAAGAAGGCGACGGAGCATGGCATAGGCTCGGCTTGCGGGACGATGGAGCTCAACTTATCTTGATCCATCGTTGCCGACTAACGCCAAAGAGCCAATCAGTGTCGCCAAACAGACAGAGCGATGTAGTGCAACGCCAGGTACCAGGTCTGGTGGGACTGCCCAGGCCATTGTACGGGCGCGTCGAATCGCTGCCCAACCAGGCATTGACCTTCATCCATAGCCATCCCTGGGTGCAGCTTTCCTACGCTATCTCCGGTGTGCTGGAGGTACAAACGGCAGGCGCCCGTTTCCTCGCGCCGCCGCAACGAGCTGTGTGGGTTCCTGCGGGGGTCGAGCATCGGGTGTTCAGTTCCGCCGGTACGGAAATGCGCAGCCTGTACATTGCCAGTGACGCGGTGCCTTGGGGGGCGGAAAGCTGTCAGGTGCTGGCGGTCAGCCCACTGCTGCGGGAGCTGATCGACAGCTTCAGTGCGGTACCGGTCGAGTACGACGAGGCAGGCGCACCTGGGCGTTTGGCGGCCGTGTTGCTCGATCAGCTATGCATCGCTCCATCGGTCGAGCTGTCATTGCCGTTGCCGAGTGACGAGCGTCTGCAGGCCATATGTGCTGGCCTGGCCGAGCCATCACTGCAGCACCTGGGGCTGGCGGAGTGGGGCTTGCGCCTGCGGGTGTCCGAAAGAACCCTGAGCCGCCTGTTCCTTCGCGACACCGGGCTGAGCTTTCGCCAGTGGCGCCAGCGCTATCGCCTGCTCGAGGCCTTGGTTCCGTTGGAGCGTGGCGAGCGGGTGACGGATGTCGCTCTGGCTTGTGGCTATGACTCGCTGTCGGCCTTCATCGCGGCTTTCCGCCAGCAATACGGTACTACGCCCGGCGAGTTCTTTCGCAGATAGGTCCCGCTGCGCTCTATCTCGCCGGCTCCATTTGTTCGATCGACTCTGCGGACTCCTGAGTGGGCATGCGAGCCAGTTGCCTACCGTATTGACGACAAGGCATTTCCACCAGGCGATAGGTCATCTCCGCAGCCAGGCCGATGGCAAGCCCGGTGGACAACATGAACAGAACTATATCCGGCCAGGCCTGCAGCAGCAGAGGTTCGGGGAAAGCTAGCGCTCGTGCGGCACCATAGAGGGGGAAGTGGACCAGGTAGAGAGCGTAGGAGCGCGAGCTCACCCAGTTCAGCACGGATCCAGAGCCGATACCGACATTGCAGGCGGCTAGCCACACGAGGGCGGCACTGGTGAGTGCCAAACCCGCCGCTGTTGAGACGCCTGGGACTATCTCGGCGCCGAAGGTGGGCAGCCAGCCGAGTAGCAGGATGAGGGCGACAGTCATCATGCGTCCCGCATGGTATCGGGCCAGCTTGCCGGCGATGCGGAAGGTACTCTGCGAGTACAGGCTGAACAGCCCGAGCACGACGCCCCATAGGAGTCCATCCACACGGAAGAACCAGGCAGGGCTGAACAGGGGCCGATGCCATGGAACCAAGGTGACGATCACCAGCAGGATGGCGGGTATCAGCAGCCGTCGGGGCAGCAGCAACAGGAGAATCGGTAGCAGCAGGTAAAACTGCTCTTCGAGGGACAGGCTCCAATAGTGACTGACCCCAAGGCCTCTCCCGCAATGCGAGCGCCATGCCTCGCTGGACCAGCAGCCGGCCGAATGCACGTTGGCTATCTGAAGAAAAGCGGCCAGCGCATCGGCAGCCATGCCGGATATCGACGGATACAGCAGAGCAGGGCCTATGAGCAGGGAGAGCAGAAGTGGAAGGAGCAGCCAGAGCCAAGCGGCGGGCAGCAAGCGAAAGGCTCGTCTGATCCAGAAGGCTCGCAGCGCTGGCCACCAGTCGCGACCAAGGGCTCGAGCCTGCATGAATCCCGCCAAGGAGCGGGTGATCAGGAAACCTGAGATGGCGAAGAACAGGTCTACCCCGCTCCACAGGTCGAAGAACCGGGGAAGGGTGGTTGGCCAGGAGTTTTCATCGATCGGGAGATGGACCAGCAGCACGAAGATGATCGCGACAGCTCTGAGCGTATCCAGGTGTGGAAAGCGATCGCCTTCCCTCGCTTGAGAGATCGGCAATATCCGACTGTTCCCGTCTCTGCTCATGTTCACTTCCTTGTGACACTGTGCTTTTGGCCCGACCGGCAGTGCCCGTCAGCTTTTCTTCAACTTGGGATTGGGAAAGAACTGCACCGTCTGACCCGTGCTCGCCGTTGGTTTGGCCGCCGCCTTGCTGACCCTCGTGCCTAGCTCCTTGGGTACCGACTGGCCCTGGGCGTTGAGCGTGTCGGCATAGCCACAAGCCACGCATTCTCGATGCGGCGTGCCATCTTCGTCCCACATCTTGATGGTGTCCATAGCGCTGCACGCCGGGCACACGGCGCCGGCGATGAAACGCTTCTTCGGCTCGCTCATCACGCCGCCTCCTGACTCAGGCCGAGGTGGCGCAGCAGGGCGTCGATGCTCGGCTCGCGGCCACGGAAGTCGACGAACAGCACCATCGGCGCCTGCGAGCCGCCACGGGCCAGGATCGCCTCGCGGAAGGCGCGGCCGGTGGCCGGGTTGAGCACACCTTCTTCCTCGAACTTGGAGAAGGCGTCGGCGGACAGCACTTCGGCCCACTTGTAGCTGTAGTAACCGGCCGCGTAACCACCGGCAAAGATATGCGCGAAGCTGTTGGCGAAGCGGTTGAAGGCCGGCGGACGCACCACCGAGACCTCATCGCGGATGCCTTCAAGCACCTGCAGCACGCTGCGGCCATCACCGTGGCTGGCGTGCAGCTCGAAGTCGAACAGTGAGAATTCCAGCTGGCGCACCATCATCAGGCCGGACTGGAAGTTCTTCGCCGCCAGCATCTTGTCCAGCAGTGCCTGGGGCAGCGCCTCGCCGGACTCGTAGTGGCCGGAGATCAGCGCCAGGCCCTCGGGCTCCCAGCACCAGTTCTCCATGAACTGGCTCGGCAGCTCCACCGCATCCCAGGCCACGCCGTTGATGCCGGAGGCACCGGCATGTTCGACGCGGGTCAGCAGGTGGTGCAGGCCGTGGCCGAACTCGTGGAACAGGGTGGTGACTTCATCGTGAGTCAGCAGCGCCGGCTTGCCGCCAACGGCAGGGGTGAAGTTGCACACCAGGTTGGCCACCGGGCTGATCAGGCTGCCCGAAGCGGCGCGGCGCTTGTCGCGGGCGCCATCCATCCAGGCGCCGCCGCGCTTGTTGGCGCGGGCGTAGAGGTCGAAGAAGAAACGGCCGACGTGCTGGCCGTTCTCGCGGATCTCGAACAGGCGCACGTCCGGGTGCCAGGTATCGAAGTCCTTGAGCTCGTTGATCTCGATGCCGTAGAGCTTCTGCACGATGGCGAACAGGCCGGAGAGCACCTTGTCGATCGGGAACCAGGCGCGCACTTCCTCCTGGGAGATGCTGTAGCGCTGCTGGCGCAGCTTCTCGCTGAAGTAGCCGACGTCCCAGCTCTGCAGGTCGCTGACGCCTTGCTCGGCGGCGAAGGCCTTGAGTTCTTCCAGGTCCTGGGCGGCGAAGGGTTTGCTGCGCACGGCCAGGTCGCGGAGAAAATGCAGAACCTGGTCGGTATTGTCGGCCATCTTGCTGGCCAGGCTCAGTTCGCTGTAGTGGGCGAAGCCGAGCAGGCGGGCCAGCTCCTGGCGCAGGTCGAGCAGCTCGGCCATCACCGGGCCGTTGTCGTTCTGTCCGGCATTCGGGCCCTGGTCGGAGGCGCGGGTGCAGTAGGCGGTGTACAGCTCTTCACGCAGGGCGCGGTCGTCGGCGTAGGTCATCACCGCGTAGTAGCTGGGGAATTCCAGGCTGATCAGCCAGCCGTCCAGCTCCTTGGCCTGTGCGGCCTGGGCCATCTGTGCCTTGGCCGAGTCGGTGAGGCCGGCCAGGGCCGCCTCGTCAGTAATGTGCTTGGTCCAGGCCTGGGTGGCATCGAGCAGCTGGTTGGAGAAGCGGCTGCCCAGCTCGGACAGCTTCATCTGGATCTCGCCGTAGCGCTTCTGCTGCTCGGCCGGCAGGTCGATACCGCTCAGGCGGAAGTCGCGCAGGGCGTGTTCGAGGATGGTCTTCTGCGCCACGTCGAAGCCTTCTGCGGCCGAGCTCTTGGCCAGGGCGTCGTAGGCCTCGAACAGCGGTTTGTTCTGGCCCATCTCGGTCCAGAACTCGGAGAGCTTGGGCAGGCAGGCCTCGTAGGCGCCGCGCAGCTCGGCGTTGTTGCACACCGCGTTGAGGTGGCTGACCGGGCTCCAGGCGCGGCCCAGGCGGGCGTTGAGCTCATCCAGCGCCAGCACCAGACCGTCCCAGCTCGGATTGGCCTGCTGGGTCTTGAGCAGCTCGGCGATGGCCGCGCGGCTGTCGGCGAGGATCTGGTCCACGGCCGGCTCGACGTGCTCGGGCTTGATCAGGGAATAGGGCGGCAGGTCGAAGTCTTGCAGCAGGGGATTGGCAGCGGTCACGGCGAGGCACCTTTGATTGTGCGAATGCAGATACAGGTTATGGGGTCGCGAGCGACCTTTAACAACCGGAATGCGCCGAATGTTAATTACAATCGGCGCCATCCGCAGCCTGAAGGAGACTATCGTGGCGATTCGAACTTACCAGGGCACCGCTCCGCAGCTGGGCCCGCGCGCCTTTGTCGACGCCTCGGCGGTGGTCATCGGTGACGTGGAGCTGGGCGAGGATGCCTCGGTGTGGCCGATGGCCGTGGTGCGCGGCGACATGCACCGCATCAGGATTGGCAAGCGCACCAGCGTGCAGGACGGCAGCGTGCTGCACATCACCCACGCCGGGCCGTTCAACCCGGACGGCTACCCACTGCTGATCGGCGACGAGGTGACCATCGGCCACAACGTCACCCTGCACGGCTGCACCCTGGGCAACCGCATCCTGGTCGGCATGGGCAGCATCGTGATGGACGGCGCGGTGGTCGAGGACGAGGTGGTGATCGGCGCCGGCTCCCTGGTGCCGCCGGGCAAGGTGCTCGAAAGCGGCTACCTGTACGTCGGCAGCCCGGTGAAGCAGGCCCGCGCGCTGAGCGACAAGGAGCGCGCCTTCTTCGCCTACAGCGCGGCCAACTACGTGAAGCTCAAGGACTTGCATCTGAGCGAGGGGGCGGATGGGTAACTTGGGGGAAATGGAATGCCAAGCAATTCATGACTATGCGGTCAGCGTCTCATGCAGCTTGCAACGATCGATAAATGCTGCTGCTATGCACGCCGACATCTTAGGCGGATCTTCAATCCATGAGGGCCAGTGCCCTCCATCCCGCGGGAACCTCAGCCATACAGCGGCAACATTGAGGTATCGATCCCGCGGCCTAAATAAGCAAAACCCATGATCATTCTTGTCAGTTCAAAAATCACTCAATCGAACATTCAGGCATCCCTGGGCAAGCCGGAATACAGCTATTTCTTCCTGCTCAAGGAGTTTCTGCCAGCGTTGGAGCGCATTGCCCGGGTCATCCCGGTCGATTCTGTCCAGGAAGTCGATGAGCTGTATCGCCAGCACACTGCTGTCGGCGAAAAGGTGGTTTTCCTTAGTGTGAGTCCACCGCAGCAGACGCCAGTTGACCTGTCTTGCCCCACGGTTTGTCTGTTCGCCTGGGAGTTCGACAATGTGCCTGATCAGCCCTGGGAAGGTGAGCCCCGCAATGATTGGCGATATGTTCTGCAGCGTATCGCTGGGGCGATAGCTTGCAGCCGTGAGTCGGCAGATGCCGTGCGTAAGCTCATGGGGGCGGATTACCCTGTGGTATCCATTCCGGCGCCGGTATGGACACGCTTTCAGGACCTGATGCCTGAACAAGGCTGGCAATCCTGTCGGGAAGGACGTGTGTTCGAGTTCACCGGCTACGCCATCGACAGCCCCATCCTGGGGCTGTCCGCTGACGGACTGGTACAGCACATGGCGCGCCCCGAAGCCTTTCAGCCCTCGGTAGATGCCAAAAGACTTATAGGGCGCAAGGAGCGTAGCCGGATTCTTTTTCGGTCGTGGCGCGAGGCAATGCGTAACCGCCACCTCGCACGTCAGGCCGCCATGCCTGCGGGCAAGCAACCGCCTCCGAGCGAGGCAGGGGCTCATCCGGTACAGGCATGTCGCTTCGAACTGTCTGGCGTCGTGTTTACCAGCGTCCTCAACCCCCGTGACGGACGTAAGAACTGGATCGACATTGTCACGGCGTTCTGCTGGGCCTTTCGTAGTACGCCCGATGCCACACTGATCCTGAAGATGACCCATCACGATCTGGAGTACTACCGGATTGTCCTTCTGACATTGCTCTCCCGGTTGGCTCCGTTTCAGTGTCGGGTGCTGGTGCTACACGGATTCCTCGATGACGAGCAGTACCGTGAGTTGGTTTCCGTGAGCGATTTTTACGTCAATGCCTCTACCGGTGAAGGCTTGTGTCTGCCGTTGATGGAGTTCATGTCCAGCGGCAAGCCGGCCCTGGCGCCGCGGCACACTGCGATGCTCGATTACGTGGATGAAGACGTGGCTTGTGTGGTTCAGACCTCCGTCGAATTGGCATGCTGGGCGCACGATCCCTGCGGAATCATGCGCACCCGGCGCCACCGGCTGAACTGGCAGTCGCTGATGGAAGGTTACCGTGCCTGCTATCGCCTTGCCCGCGAGGATGCTGAAGGCTACCGGCACATGTCGCTGCGGGCCTGGCAGCGCCTGCGCGACTTTTCCGACGTCCCGCTGGTGGCGGACCAGCTCGAATCGTTCCTGGCTCCGCTGGCAGCAAGCTCGGCAGCCGAAAAGCGTCTGGGGGCGAGTGCATGAAGTTTCTGGTGTATTCGGCAATGAACGCCGAGACGGTGGTGCACAACTTCGGCGAGCCGGAGTACAGCTACTACTTTGTGCTGCGCGAGTTCATGCCGCTGCTGCACAGCCTGGGCGAGGTGGTGGTGATCGCCGATCCAGAGAGGGAGGTCGACGCGATCTATCAAGAGGCCGTCGAGCAGGGCGAGAACTGCGTCTTCCTCAGCTTCTCTCCGCCACATCTGACCCGCCGCGATCTCGCCTGCCCGACTATCCCGGTCTTTGCCTGGGAGTTCAGCAGCATGCCCGGCGAGACCTGGTGGGAAGATTGTCCTGAAAACGACTGGCGCTTGAGCCTGCAGCATTGCGGCGCTGCCATCGTCCATTCGCAGCAGAGCGCGCGGGTGGTGCGCGAACTGATGGGAGAGGACTTCCCCGTGGTGTCGATTCCCGCGCCGTTGTGGGACCGCCTGGATGCGATGCGTGCGCAACTCTTGACTGCGCCTGTCGAAGCCCTGGCGCCTGTCTGTATCGAACGGGGAGTGGTGTTCGATACCCACGATCCCAAGCTGTCCCGCTGGCTGCCGAGCGAGGAGCACATGATCCGCGCAGTGGCGGAGTCCCGAGGACTGATCCCCATCGACGAGGAACAGGGCTATCGCCGCATGAGCCAGGGCGTGAGGGCGATTACCTACAGGCATCTGGTGGCCTGGTGTAGGCAGGTGCTCACCCCGAGTCTGCCGTTGCCGCTGCGGCCGCTCGTCGACGTGCTAATTGGTGATCCCTGGCACGCTGGCAAGCGGAGCGTCAAGCTGGGCGGAGTGGTGTTCACCAGCCTGTTCAACCCTCATGACGGGCGCAAGAACTGGGTCGACATGCTCACCGCGTTCTGCACCGTGTTCAAGGATGAGCCGAGCGCGACCCTCGTGTTCAAGCTGGGCCATCATCGCTACGAAGACGCCATTCAGGGCATTCTGATGGTGCTGCCGCGCCTGGAAACGTTTCGCTGCCGGGTCGTGGTCATGCACGGCTACCTGAGCGATGAGGCCTATACAGACCTGCTGCGCGCCACCCACTTCGTGGTCAACGCGTCCTACGGCGAGGGCCAGTGTCTGCCGTTGATGGAGTACCTGTCCTGCGGCAAACCGGCGGTGGCCCCTCGCCATTCGGCACTAACCGATTATATGGATGAAAGCGTGGGCTTCCTCGTCGACAGCTGGGCTGATGCGACCGCCTGGCCGCACGATCCCCGGGTGGCCTACCGGACCTTGCGCCAGCAGGTGGACTGGTCGTCGCTCTGCGAAGCCTTCGGGGCCGCGTATCGTTGCTATCGGGATGATCCCGAGCGGTATCGGCAGATGGCCAGGAACGCTATCGAGAGGATGCACGAGCATTGCTCGCTGGCGACGGCGCGCCCGCGGCTGACCACTCTACTAGAACAGATGATGACCAAGGAGCCAGCATGATTCCCGAATGGCTGCGCATGCCCACGCTGGAGCAATGGGAGCAGAAGAAGCTGGAGCCCGACTTCCTGGACTCCCGCAACGTCGGATTGATCGACGCGGTCAATGCTGGCTGGTACCAAAACGATAGCGACGAGCTGTTCCGCGGCTTTCCGATCACTGCCGACGACATCGTCGTGGATGTGGGTTGCGGCGCCGGTGGCGCCACACTGTTCTGCGCCAGACGCGGTGCCCATGTGATCTATTGCGATGTCAGCGAGAAAAACATCGAGCAGCTCTCGGAGCGCATTGGTGAAACTCCTGCGCGCGCCAGCCAGGGCATCGTCACTGACTGCACACCGCTTCCCCTGGAGAGCAACTGCGCTTCGCGCGTGATTTCGATGGAGATGCTCGAGCATGTCGATGATCCTGCCGCTGTGCTCAGCGAGCTGGCGCGCATCGGCCGGCCGGGTGCGCTGTACTTGATCTCGGTGCCTGATGCCGTGACCGAAAAGATGCAGATTCCCTTCGCTCCGCCAGAGTATTTTCAGAAGCCGAATCACATCCACATCTTCGAGCGCGACGAACTTGCGCAGCTGGTCACGGATGCCGGCCTGGAAGTTGTAGAGCGCTCCAGCTATGGCTTTTTCTGGAACCTCTGGTTATGCATGTACTGGATTTGCAAGAAAGCCGTCGATGGAACGCCTGAGCAGGTGTCCCATGACGCTGCTCAACCGCCTTATTTCCCGCTACTGGATGCTTGGACATCGGTATGGGGTCGGCTTATCAGCCTCCCCGAGGCAGCACCCATGCGCAAGGCATTGGATGAGGCGCTGCCCAGAAGCCAGATCATCATTGCGCGCAAACCCCTGGTCTGAAGTAAGAGCTCATGAGCAAGGAACGCATCCTCGACATCGAAGTACTGCGCGCGGTGGCGGTTCTGGCCGTCGTGGTGCATCACGCCAGGGGTAACCTACTGACTTGGACTTCTCCCGGCCTGGAAAGACTGGAGGTTTATTTCGGTGGCTGGGTGGGTGTGGATCTGTTTTTTGCTATTTCGGGGTTCGTAATCGGGCGCAGTCTCCTGCCTCAGTTGCAGGCCAGCAGTGACAGTGTTGGCGCGTTCCGAGTGACTCTGGCCTTCTGGATTCGTCGTGCATGGCGACTTCTGCCTTCCGCCTGGTTGTGGCTGGCGCTGATTCTCGTGGCTTCAATCGTGTTTCGGGAGTCTGATGTTTTCGGTGATGTCCGCGCCAATCTGGAGGCCACAATAGCGGGAGTACTGCAGGTCGCTAACCTACGCTTCCTCGAAACATTCGGACGGGGTGAGTATGGTGCTAGCTTCGTTTACTGGACCCTGTCGCTGGAGGAGCAGTTCTATCTGCTACTGCCGTTAGCGGTACTTTTGCTGCGCCGATGGCTGGTGCCCGTTCTGCTGCTAATCGTGGCCTGGCAACTGGTGACCGAGCGCAGCCTGACGATGATGTTGTTCAGATGCGATGGCCTTCTGCTGGGGGTATTGCTGGCTATCTGGAGTCGCCACCCGACATATGCACTGGCACGCCCCACTTTCCTGCTGCGAATTCCGGCAAAAGGGACTCTAGTTCTGCTGCTCGTCATGCTCTTCATGGGTATGCTGGGCTCGGATGTTCTGAAGATCACGTCGCATCGCATGAGTCTGCTGGCCTTGCTCAGCGTGCTGATGGTCTGGCTTGCCTCCTACAACGATGACGTGTTCCTGTTTTCACCGCTACGAGAGATTTTCGCCTGGTTGGGCTCACGTTCTTACGCGATCTATCTGATCCACATCCCCGCTTTCTTCCTGACTAGGGAGGTCTGGGCCAGACTGGCTCCGGGACAGCCGGCTGACGATGCGTTCTTCTATCGCTATGTCTTGACTGCCGGATTGCTGATCCTGCTTCTCAGCGAGCTGAACTATCGCTTGGTGGAAACGCCCTTGCGTCGCCGGGGAGGTCGAATCGCGGCCCGGTTCGCTCGACAAGAGCAAACAGGCAACGATACCGATGCGAGTGGACGTCAGCGTGAGCTGTCCGCTTGAGGCTTAAAAGGCGTCACCAATATGCAAGGAGAATGACATGCTGGCTGGCTTGAAGCGGCTTTTTCGGGGGAGCGATGGCGTGCCTGTGCCTATGCAGGAACCGCCCTCTACCGCCCAGTCCGCGGCGGCAGAGATAGTGGAGCGGGACGATTCCACTCTGACGGATACCTATCTGAGTGGCTGGTTTCGGCATGAGACCGGGGAGTTGTTCGAGGGCTTCCGCATCGATCCCGAAGACTCGATTCTCGATATCGGTTGCGGCGATGGTCCCTTCGCCCACTTCTGCGCGACTCGCGGGGCCGAGGTTATATTTGCCGATATCGATGCGAGCAAGGTGGACGCCGTCAGCGCCATGCTCAAGGATTCCAATGCGCGTGCGGTGATGCCCCTAGTGACCGATGCCAAGCCGATCCCGCTGGAGGATGGCCGGGTCAACAAGGTCATTGCGATGGAGGTCCTTGAGCATGTCGAGGACCCAGCGGCGTTCATGCGTGAAATCGTACGTGTGGCCAAGCCGGGTAGCCAGTTCCTGCTGACCGTTCCTGATCCTGTGGGCGAGGGAGTCCAGCGCGATCTGGCGCCACCCAGCTACTTCGAGGCGCCTAATCACATTCGGGTTTTCGGCCGGGACGAGTTCGAGCGTCTGGTGGTCGAGTCCGGCTTGGTCATTGAGCGCCGCACTAGCTACGGCTTCTATTGGTCAATCTGGTGGTTCTTCTTCTGGGCTTGCAAGCAGGACCTCAGCCCGCCATGGCATCCGCTGCTGCAAAGCTGGACACAGACCTGGAACATGCTGTTGTCCACTCCTGATGGCCCTCGCATCAAGAAGGCTCTGGACCAGGCCATGCCGAAAAGCCAGGCCATCATCGCCCGCAAACCGGAGTGAGCGGGCAGATGGCGCTATCGGCTTTCTCTGCCGCTATGCGCCGTGAAAGGCTGTTCCTGGGGGTTTTCGCCGTGTTGTTGCTGGCTGCATTTATTGTGCGGCTGGGCATGGCCTTCGAGTTTCCCGTTCCTTGGAGTGACGAGACGGCTTTTATCGCTCAGGCATATGCGCTGAGTACCGATGGCACCTTCTTCGTCGATGCTCTCAATGCCGAACGGGTGGTGATGTGGATGCCACCGGGCTACATGTTGTTGCTGGCAGGCGTGTTCGAAGTGTTCGGCTACAGCTTCGATACTGCACGCTGGGTATCGACTCTCTGCTACCTGTCCATTGCCGTGCTGGCGCTGGTGCTGGTACGGCAGCTAGTGCTGCCCGGACGCTACTTGTGGCTGGCGCTGGCAGCCACTCTGCTGGCCTTGCTGTCGCCCTATATGCTGGCGGCCAGCAATATCGCCCGGATGGAGGCGCTGTACACCGCACTGTTCCTGGCGTCGCTGCTAGCTCTGCTCAAGGGCCGCCCCGGCCTCGGTTTGGCACTGGTGTTGATCGGTGCCGTTGTGCACTTCAATGCGGTGTACATGCTGCTGCCCTACGCCGCGCTGGTGCTCTGGACCATCATGCGCCGACATACACTGACCCTGAATGCCACGGACTTGCTGGCGCTGGTGCTGGCGCTCTTGGCTCTGACCGGTTACGGCCTGATGGTGGCCGGCAACCCAGGCGGCTTCATCGAGGATATGAAGTTCCAGTTCGCGTTCAAGAGTCTGGGCGAGCCAATGGGAGGAAGCTCAGGCTGGCTGAAACTGGGGTTGGCGTTGTCGATTGCTGGGGGGCAGCTTCTTTACTCTCGGCGCTTTGGCTCGGATGTGGTGCTATCTCTCTACGGCACGGCCTTCATGGCTTTGGCGCTGCATGGTCAGAGCATGTGGTACGACTTCGCTTTCGTTCTGGCGGACTGGCTGCTACTGCTGAGCATTCTGGCAACTCTTGCGAGAGCGGAGAGGCGCTGGCGGCGACTAGTTGGTCTGATGTTGGCTGCTGGTCTATCAGTAGCTCTGTTGGGCCACGGCTATGGCAAGCGTGAGCACTTTGCTGCGCTCTGGCCCCGTGCCGAGCTGCTGACCCAATCTTTTCTGTCTCCGTCCGAAGTCGAGCGCGTTCGTGACTGGATAAGTGATTTACCCAAGGGGACACGCGTTTCTTTCGGCTACAGCGGGGTCGAAGCATTCTTTTTCGACGAGTTGCATCGCGCCGGCGCGACATGGAGTGGTACCCGCCATAGCGTGACCCAGGTATTGCCGATGCGGCGGGATGATTTCCGGGTAGTTTGCGACAGTTCTCTCTACCCGGCTTACCTCTTTATCTTCGATTGGGACATTACCCCTCCCCGGGAAGGGGGCGATACGGGGTGTCGCATCATAAAACTGACGAATTAATCTCGGCGGTTTTTCTCTGCTGCAGATATTTTCTGACGTCACCCGGCTGGATGGCCGGTACATGAAATGGCGATAAGGATAAGAACCAATGAGCCAGCATGTCCTGAACAGGGGAAGGGCCGCCTATTTTCCGGCGTTGGATGGTGCGCGTGGATGGTCGGCCATCGGAGTTCTGGTTGCGCACGTGAATATGGCCTGGTTCCCCGGTGCCATGATCCTGATGGATCTGTTCTTCGTCATCTCGGGGTTTCTGATCACTTCCATTCTGTGGCGAAGTGTCAGAAAGCGGAAGCGCGTCAGCCTGGCTCGCTTCTGGAGGCGCCGCCTGATGCGCCTCTACCCGGCACTGCTGCTGGTGGTCGTCAGCTGTACGCTAATGGCTTGTGCGCTGGTTGAGGACCCTGTTCCGTCATTGCAGGACGCTCTGGCGACGCTACTGTACTACTCGAACTGGACCAAGTTGGAAGGCAGCATCTATCCGACGCTGTTCGGCCAGACATGGTCGCTGGGGATCGAGGAGCAGTTCTATCTGTTGTGGCCGCTGATATTCCTTGCTGCGCTCAAGCTGCGTCTGAGCGTCCCTCAGACGGTGACCCTTCTGGTTGCGCTGGCGCTGACATGCATGGCCTGGCGCTATTACCTGATCGCCGGGGGAGCATCCTGGTCACGCCTCTACTATGCCCTGGATACCCGCATGGATGCGTTCGCCATAGGCGGGATACTGGCGATGATTTACCCCTACCTGCGTGATTGGAGCCGCGGTGCGGTCGCCCACGTATTGTTGACTCTCGGTGTGCTGACTCTGGGGGTACTGCTCTATGTCGGGACCCCCCGGGAAGTCGAGTACTTCTACTGGCAGCAGAGTGCGTCGGTGGTGCTGTCGGCCGTCATGGTGATCCTGCTGGTGTCTCCGCGAATCGGTTTCGTTCAGCGAGTATTCAGCTCGAAGCTGAGCATTTTCCTGGGCCAGCGTTGCTACAGCATCTACCTGTGGCACTGGCCAATCATCTGGCTGCTGGTGGTGAATACCGATTTCAGAGATGGCAGCCTTCTGATGGTCGTGCTGCCACTCGTTCTTTTGCTATCCAGCCTGACCTACGCCTGGGTCGAGCTTCCATTCATGTCCCGTCGCTTTGTACCGATGGAGACAATCACCATCGCCGCGCCGTCGGAGGAGCCAGTCGCCGATGCCGTCGAATCTCAGTCCGCCATTTCCCCGCAGAGATCATGAGCGAACAGCCGCTCGATCTCTGATGGGGACAGGCCACTGCCGACCAGGCTGAACAGCTTGCCCAGGGCCGCCTCGCGGGTCATGCCGCCGCCGCTGATCAGGCCGATCTCGGCCAGAGCGCTACCGGCGGCATAGACCTCGAAGTCGACATGGCCGAGTGGGCACTGGCTGATGGCGGCCAGCACCACGCCGCGCTCACGCGCTTCGCGCAATACGGCGAGGAACTCGGGGTCGTCGGAGGGGCCGGTGCCACTGCCGTAGCACTCCAGCAGCAGAGCCTCGACGCCGCTGTCCAACACGGCACGCAGCTGCCCCGTGGTCAGTCCGGGGAACAGCGGCTGCACGGCCAGCACCACTTCGCGACGTGGCTGGCGGTAGTGCAGAGCTGTTGGCAGATGCTCCTCATGCTGGCCGTGGCGTACGCGGGCCATGTTGATGAAGGCGTCGAAGGCCTCGCTCTTCATCTTGCTGGTGCGAGCGCCATGCAGCAGTTGGCCATTGAAATACAGGTGCACACCTGGCAAGCAGCCATGGCTCAGCGCGGCCAGGGCGCCGAACAGGTTGGGCCAGGCGTCGCTGCCCGCTGCACCGGCCGGCAGCATGGAGCCGGTCAGCACCACGGGCACCGGAATGCCCAGCAGCAGGAAGCTCAGTGCCGCGGCGCTGTAGGCCAGGGTGTCGGTGCCATGCAGCAGCAGCACGGCATCGAAGCCGTCCTCGTCGACGGCCTGGATGATGGCTTCACGCATGGCCAGCCAGTTGGCCTGGCGCATGTTGGCACTGTCGATCGGCGGACTCAGCTCGCGGAACTGCCAGGCCGGGGCAGGGCGCTCCGGGTGCAGGGCCTGTTCGGCCATGAGGCGATCCTCGAAACCGGACGCCGGGGCAAGGCCCGACTCGCTCATTTCCATGCCGATGGTGCCGCCGGTGTAGAGCACCAGCAGGTTCTGAGAAGGGGTCATGCGCGTATCCCAACAGGTAGCGGTACGGGTGGGTGTGTCACCCGAGTGTAACGGCCTGGTTGCCGAGGTAGGACAAAGAAAAAGGGGGCTACGTGCCCCCTTTTTATTACATCGGATGACTCAGCGTTGGTGCAGGCCGTGAGCGATCTCGATGCGCTCGTCGGCAGCAGCCGGCTGCGGGTTGGCTGGCCAGGCGACGGGGTCGAGGTCCAGGTCGGCGAAGTCCTTCGGATCGAACACCGGGGTAGCGACACCGGCCTTGCGCTGGGCGTCGTAGTCGCGCATCAGGCGCAGGCCGACCTTGATCAGCATGGCCAGAGCGACCAGGTTGACCAGCGCCAGCAGGGTCATGGTGATGTCGGCGAAGGCGAACACGGTGCCGAGGTTCTGCATCGAGCCCCAGAAGATCAGCGCCAGCACCAGGCCGCGGTAGATCATCAGCGGGCCGCGGCCACGGCCGACGAGGAACTGCAGGGCGTTCTCGCCGAGGTAGTAGTTGTAGAGGATGCAGGTGAAGACGAAGAGCGACAGGGCGACGCTGACGAAGATCCGGCCCCAGTCACCGACCACGGCGGCCAGCGAGTTCTGCGTGAGGATGATGCCGTCGCCCTCGAAGCCCGGGGTGTAGAAGCCGGACAGCAGGATCAGCAGGGCGGTGCAGGTGCAGATGACAAAGGTGTCGAGGAACACGCTGAACGCCTGGACCACGCCCTGGGCTACCGGGTGTTTCACCGCGGCCACGGCGGCCACGTTCGGCGCGCTGCCCAGGCCGGCTTCGTTGGCGAACACGCCGCGCTTCACGCCCATCACGATGGCGCTGCCGAGCAGGCCGGCGAACGCAGGCTCCAGGCCGAAGGCGCTCTTCACGATGGTGACCAGCATGTCCGGCACCAGCTCGATCTGGCTGGCGATCACATACAGGGTCACAGCGATGTAGGCCAGGGTCTTGACCGGTACCAGCAGGTCGGAGACGGCGGCGATGCGCTTGATCCCGCCGAGGAACACCAGGCCCAGCAGCACGGCCAGGGCCAGACCGGTGTAGTGCACCGGGAAGCCGAAGGCGTTCTCCAGCGAGTGGGTCACGGTGAAGGACTGCAGGCCGTTGAAGGCGAAGCCGTAGGTGACCAGCAGCAGGACGGCGAAGGTCAGCGCCATCCAGCGCAGCTTCAGACCGTGCTGGATGTAATAGGCCGGGCCGCCGCGGTACAGGCCGTCACCATCGGCGCGCTTGTAGGCCTGGGCCAGGGTGCACTCGAAGAAGCTGCTGGACATGCCGACCAGGGCGGTCACCCACATCCAGAACACCGCGCCCGGGCCACCGAGGGTCACGGCGACGCCGACGCCGGCGATGTTACCGGCACCGACGCGGCCGGCGAGGCTCAGCATCAGGGCCTGGAAGGAACTCAGCTGGCCGGCGCTGCCGCGAATGGATTCCTTGAACACACTGAACATGTGGCCGAAATGGCGGAACTGGACGAAACGGGAGCGGATGGTGAAGTAGCTGCCCAGACCCACGATCAGCACGATCAGCAGTTTTCCGGACAGGAAATCATTAAGCATTTCCAGCATGGCGAGGACCTCGATTCTTGTTCTTCGAGTGGTAGGTACGAGACGGCATGGGGCCGTGGGGGCGCATGGTCGACCTGCTGCACGGTGGCGGCAATTTCGCGGGTGGCGGCTATGTGATGCGAGTTGATGCTAGAATTGCGTCGCTCGCACCATCTGGAAAGACCTCATGTCGGAAGCCTTCGGCGACAACCTCAAGCTGCTCTGCAGCCACTACCGCTCGATCGCCGAGGTTTGTCGGAAGCTCGCGATCAATCGCGCCCAGTTCAACAAGTACCTCAGTGGCCAGAGCCGGCCGACGGCCTACAACCTCAAACGTATCTGCGACTTCTTCGGCGTCGAGGACTACGAGCTGTTGCTGCCGCCGGAGCAGTTCGCCCGTCTGCTCGGCGCGCGCTCTCCCGGGCTTGCCGCCAAGCGCACGGACGCCCTGATCGAGCTGCTCAAGCCGCTGCGTGAGCAGGGTGGCGACCTGCGGCGCTATTGCGGTTATTACTTCGAGTACTCCAACTGCATGTCGGTACCCGGCTACGTGCTGCTGTCGCTGGTGCACCTGTGGGAAGAGGACGGCGCCTTCCTGTTCGAGCGCCAGGAGCGCCAGGAGCGCTCGGCCAGCGCCGACGTGCAGGCCGAGGACTGGGTGCGCTGCCGCTACCTGGGCGCGGCCTTCCAGCTGCAGGACCGCCTGTTCCTGATGGACTACGAGTCGCTGACCCTCAACGAGATGAGCCAGACCATCCTCATCCCCAGCTACAAGAGCCGCATCACCCGCCTCAACGGCCTGAAGACCGGTGTCTCCAGCGGCGACCGACGCAACCCGGCCTGCACCCGCGTGGTGTGGGAATACCTGGGCAGCGAGATCAACCGCATCAGCGCCTACCGCCAGGTGCGCCTGTACCGCCCGGACGATCCGCGTATCGACGAGGATGTGCGTCAGCGCCTGGACGTAGCGCCGCTGAAGAACGGGTTGTTCGAGATCGAGTAGGGCGGCGAATCAAAGCGCAGCGGCAAGGTCGAACGGATGCCAGGGCGGTATCTGCCCATCAAGGAGTGATCAAGCGTGTTCGCAATCTGCTGGTTGGGGGCGCCGCTGCGTCGTCTTGCGGTGCTGTCGTTATGTCTGCTGATGGGGGGCTGCAGCAGTAGCCTGTCGGGCCAGGGCTATCTGTTCACCCAGGACAGCAAGCCACTGCAACTGGCGGACGATGTGACCCTGGAACAGGGGCACATGCGTTTGGAGTTCAACCCCGATCCCTGGCTGATAGGGCGTCTGCGTCTGCACCATGCGCAGTCCGATTTCAGCACCTGGGTCTCTTCCGGTGACTATGCCGGCAATTCCTTCTTCATCGACAGCCAGGACAGCGGACTGAACTACGACATCCAGGCGCGCTGGCGGGAGGTACATGGGGAGACTCTCGAGGGTGAGGTGTCCGAGAGCTGTACCGCTCCCGGTTACTGCAGCAAACCGGTGCAGTATTTGGAGTGTGGCAAGAAGAGCTATCGCGAGGGCGGCAAGCGCTACGAGAAGCACGAGGATGACGACAACTGCGAGGAGCGCTCGGTGAATGAACAGGGCAATTTCCCCGATTGCCCCGGCCATCGTCTGGTGCGTAATCGCTATCAGGTCTACAAGTTGCAGCTAGGCCTGGAGTTTCGCGAGCCCTTCTCCGACCGATCACCGGTGGCCGAATTCGACGGCGAGAGCCACTATCGCCAGCGACTGGTGGATACGATCAGCGCGGGCGCGTGCCAGGCCTACTGAGCTTCAGTCGCGTGTTGTCACGGCAGGTGCTGGAGCCGAAGCGAGTTACACGCTGCGCGGCAGCCACACCATCATCACCGCACAGAACACCGCCAGTGCAATGCAGAACCAGAAGAAGCGTTGCAGGCGACGTTGCTGGGGCCGGTCCGTGGGCAGGGGCATGCCGCAATCGGTGCAGGCAACGGCCTGTTCGGGTTGCGGGCGCTGGCAGTACAGGCAGGTGGGTGTCGACATGGTACTACTCGAATTGCTCTAGGCGCTGGCGATCGAGGATGCAGATGACCCGGGCGTGCTGGGTGATGATCTCTTCGTCGATCAGGCGGCGGATGATTCGCGAGAAGGTTTCCGGCTGGATCGACAGGTGTCCGGCGATCAACTGCCTGGCCATTGGCAGTTCCAGCTCGTCGCTATCGCTGCGTGCCAGTTGGGTGAGCAGGTAGCGCACCACGCGGTGGGTGGCGTTCTTCAGCGACAGTGTCTCGATCTCGTTGATGCGCTGGTGCAGGCGGATGCACAGTTTGCCGAGGAGGGCGAAGGTCAGCCGTGAGTTGCTCTGCAGCAGGCGCATGTACGTGGTGTTGGAGAAGCGATACAGCTGTACCGGGCCGAGCGCCTGGGCTGAGGCGACATAGTTGGGGGTGTCCATCAGCATCATGGCTTCGGCGAAGGTCTGCCGCTCGCCGATGACCTCGAACACCTTCTCCTGGCCGTCCGGGGTCAGTCGATAGACCTTCACCGCGCCGGAAATCACGAAGAAGAAAGAGTGCGCCGGTTCGCCCTGGAGGAAGAGGATGTCGCCCTTGTCCAGGTTGAGCAGTTGGCTGTCGGCGAGCAGTTCGTCCAGCTGCTCATCGGACATTGGCTCGAACAGGTGGTGGCTGCGCAGGATCTGGTGGTGCACGCGGTGCAGCACCATGGCCGGGTCCTGATGGCCCGAAGTGGCGATCATCCGGGTCGGGATGGTGTTATTGAGCATGGTCGGTCTCCGGTGGTTCGGCGTAGCGGGCGATGCCTTCCAGGTCGAGCAGCGCCACGTGCTCGCGCCCCAGTTCAAGCAGCCCGCGCTCCTTCCAGGCGCTGAGCACGCGGCTTACCGTGTGCAGGGTGGTGCCGGTCATCTCCGCGAGGTTCTGGCGCGACAGCGGAAAATCGATGCTGACGCCATTGGCGGTGCTGCGCCCGACCTGCTGTGCCAAGCGTAGCAGTGCATGGGCCAGGCGCTGCTCGACCCGTTCGGTGGACAGTTCGCGGATGCGCTGGTGCGCGTCCTGCAGGCGCTTTCCGACGGCCTGCACCACGTGTTCGGTCAGGTGCGTACAGATCCGGCTCAGCGGCTCCCACTGTGCGGACGGCCAGCGCAGTGCGCAGCTGTTCTCCACGGCGACGGCGGATGCCGGGAAGTGGCTCATCGCCAACACCTGGGCGATGCCGAACAGTTCGCCGCTGCACACATAACGTACGACCACGCGCTCGCCCGCGGGCGTCAGCTGCGAAATCTGCAGGTGGCCGCTGAGCAGGAAGAAGAAGTGGCGGGCGGCTTCGCCCTGCTGGAAAACGAACTCGCCCTTGAGGAAGTGGCACTCCTGGGCATGCGCCAACGCGTCATCAAGCTCGCTATCGCTCAGTGGCGAGAACAGAGGCAGGCGTCCTATCAGCTCGAGCTCGGGTGGCATAAGGCACCAAATCGGGGCAGCGCAGAAGATGAGCTGATCGTAACGCGCCGGTCGCTTGTACTGGTGCGGTATGTTGTCGCTGCCCACCCCTTGTTTGTTCCAGAACAAAGAAGCCGGCGTCGCGATGCCTTGCAATGGTGCCAGCCAACCATACAAGGGAAGACGCTATGAATGCTTTCAAACCGCTGTTGATCGCCAGTGCCATTGCCCTCAGCTGCGCCAGCACCTCGTTGCTGGCGGACACTACCGACGGCCTGCAGCGTGTCAAAGTCGACCTGCTCGCCCCGCCGCAGGTGCATGCCCACGAGCAGGCCACCAGCGCCAAGCCCAAGGTCGTGCAGTTCCGCATGGTCATCGAAGAGAAGAAGATGGTCATCGACAACCAGGGCACCACCCTGCAGGCGATGACCTTCGACGGCTCCATGCCCGGCCCGACCATGGTCGTGCACGAGGGTGACTACGTCGAGCTGACCCTGGTCAACCCGGCCACCAACACCATGCCGCACAACATCGACTTCCACGCTGCCACTGGTGCGCTGGGCGGCGCCAAGCTGACCCAGGTGGCGCCTGGTGAGGAGGCGGTACTGCGCTTCAAGGCCGACCGCAGCGGGACCTTCGTCTACCACTGCGCGCCAGAGGGCATGGTCGCCTGGCACGTACTGGCCGGCATGAGCGGCACCCTGATGGTGCTGCCGCGCGAAGGCCTGAAGGACCCGGAAGGCAAGCCGCTGCACTATGACCGCGCCTACACCATCGGCGAGTTCGACCTGTACATCCCCAAAGGTCCGGACGGCAAGTACAAGGACTACAAGGACCTCGGCTCCAGCTTCCAGGACACGCGCGATGCGATGCGCACCCTGATCCCGACCCATGTGGTGTTCAACGGCAAGGTCGGTGCACTGACCGGCGAGAACGCCATGAAGGCCAAGGTCGGTGAGACCGTGCTGTTCATCCATTCCCAGGCCAACCGCGACACCCGCCCACACCTGATCGGCGGCCACGGCGACTGGGTCTGGGAAACCGGCAAGTTCGACAACGCGCCTGAGAAGAACCTGGAAACCTGGTTCATTCGTGGCGGCTCGGCGGGGGCGGCGCTGTACACCTTCAAGCAACCTGGGGTGTATGCCTACGTCAACCACAACCTGATCGAGGCGATGGAGCTGGGCGCTGCCGGCCACGTCAAGGTCGAGGGCGAGTGGAACGACGACCTGATGAAGCAGGTCAAGGCCCCCGGTCCGATCACTTCCAAGTAAGGGCACGGGGATGAGAGCACTGCTGGTAGGTGGGCTGTTGTTGCTTGGTGGCTGTACTCCGGCCATCGACATCGACGAGGGCGAATGGGTGCGGATTGCCGCTGGTACCGCCCATTTCCAGTCCACCGACGCCAGCGGTGCGGCCATCGAGGAACACAGCGCCGGCTTTGCGATCATGCGCCGCCAGGTCAGCCAGGCGGAGTACGCGGCATGCGTCGCGGAGCAGGCCTGCCTGCCGCTGGACGGTGCCTTGCGCCAGGCGGCGGCTTCGGATCTGCCGGCCGTGGGCATCAGCTGGATGGATGCCAGCGCCTATGCCCAGTGGATGACGCAGCGCACGGGCGTGACGCATCGTCTGCCCAGCTATGGCGAATGGGTGCTGGCCGCTGGCGAAGCCTTCGAAGACGAGCAACCCCAGGTCTTCGACGATGCGCGCAACCCGGCGCAGCGTTGGCTGGCGGAGTACGAGCGCGAGTCCGGGCGCAAGCCGCGAGATCCGCGTCCACTCGCATTCGGCAGTCAGGGCCGCAACGGCAATGGCCTGCTGGACGTGGCGGGCAATGTCTGGGAATGGACCGACAGCTGTTTCGGCCAGGGTGACTTCTGTGGCATCCGCGTGGCGGCCGGGCAGCACCCGAGCGGGCTGTCCGACTTCGTGCGTGACCCTATCAGCGGTGCCTGCTCGGTCGGGGTTCCGCCGAGCAACCTGGGGTTCCGTCTGGTACGCGACTGAGTGATGAAAGAAATGCCCCACCCGCGGCAAGGCGGGTGGGGCGTTTTTATGCGGTTCATGTCGATGGCTCAGCGAAGTAGGGCGTGCTCATCCAGAACCTGCCCGACCTCGATGAGCATGATGCCGCTACTTCAGTTCACGCTTGGGGGCATCTCCCTGAGCGGTGTCTTCTTCCTCGCGCATCGACTTGCGGAAGCCGTTGATCGCACCGCCCAGGTCCGAGCCCAGATGGCGCAGGCGCTTGGTGCCGAACAGCATGACGACGAGCAGGACGATGATCAGGATTTTCCAGGCACTGAGTCCCATCATTTCGTGTACCTCAATGTGTCGAGCAACGGGTCAGTGAGCGGTGTGGGCGCTGTCATGCGCCGGCTGGTGTGCGGACATGCCACCGTGTTGCATGCTCGCGGCCTCCTGCAGCAGTACCTGGTCGATATCCGTGAAGCGCAGCACACGACCGCCGTGCTTGGCAGCCAGGTCCTGTGCCTGCTGTTCGCTGGAGAAGCTGGCCAGTGAGGCACCCATGGCGCCCTTGAGCGAAGTGCCGACGACATAGTAGGCCGTGGTGGCATCGATCAGGTGCTCATCGTCCGGGTGTTCCCAGACGCTGCGCCCCATGTCGTGCACATACAGCTTGGCGTCGAGCAGGCGGTTTTCCGGCTGCAGCCACCAGCCGAGCAGCTCGGCGGTGGAGCAGAATTTCTTCACGCCTTCCTTTGCCACGGCCTGGCCCTTGGGGCCGGGGAAACTGGCGATGACCATGCCGCAGACGTGACATTCGTCGCTGGCGTGGAAGGCCACCGGTTCCAGCGTCTGCTGGACGGCCTCCTTGTCGTCTCCGCAGCCGGCCAGGCCGAAGGCGAGGACAGTGGCGAACAGCGCCTTGGCGCCGCTGCGATACAGGTTATTCATGGGGTCGATTCCTCGAGTCGTTGAAAATCAGGTGGGGCGCCGGCGGAACACCGCATAGGCCAGCAGCAGCAGCGCTGCGGCCCAGCCCAGCAGGCACAGCCACAGCACCGCGCCGGGCACGGGCAGATCGCTGCCCAGCGCCAGGACGCCCATGGCGCTGCCTTCGAAGCCCGCCAGGTTGATCAGCCGGTAGATGTCGGTGGGGTTGAGCAGCAGCAACCAGGGCAGCAGCTCGGGGTTGAACTGGCCTTCGCTGAACACCAGCAGCGCCAGCAGCACCAGGTCGAAGACCAGTACGAAGAGGAACCACACGCCCAACGCCAGGCCGGCGGCGCTGGTTTTCTCGCTGACCTTGCCGCTGAGCACATAGGCCAGCGCCAGGAACACCCAGCCGAGCAGCGTGGAAGACAGCATGAAGCGGCCGAAGGCCCAGGCCAGCATGCCCAGCTCGATATCGTCGACCAGCAGGGCGATGGCCAGCGCAGCGCAACCGAAGCCGAGCAGCACCGCCAGGGCGAGGATCAGCCCGTGGCCGACGAACTTGCCCAGGAGGATCTGCCCGCGCCCCAGTGGGTAGGTCAGCAACAGCATCAGCGTGCCGCTTTCGTCCTCACCGACGATGGCGTCATAGGCGAGCAGCAGCGCGATCAGCGGCATGAGGAAGGTGGCCAGGCTGGCCAGGCTGGCGATGGTGGCCGGGATCGAGGTGAATCCCAGCTGGCCGGATGCGGCGGCGCCCAGCCAGGCGATGCCGACCGCGAGGATGGCGAACAGCAGACTGATGGCCAGCAACCAGCGGTTGCGCAGACCGTCACTGAGCTCCTTGCGGGCGATGTTCCACACCTGGCTCATGCTCGCCTCTCCTGCGCCGGCACATCGCTGGCGCGTTCCATGTAGTAGCGGTAGAGATCCTCCAGCGAAGGCTGGTGGATCTCGATGTCTTCCGGCGAATCCTCACCGAGCAGCTGACGCAGCAACGGCAGCTTGTGGCCATTGACCGCTTCCACTTCGATGCTGCGTTCGCCGCAGCTGCGGGTGTTGTGCCCGGCCGCGCTCCAGCGCTGCAGCCACTGCTCTCGGGTACTGATACCGCTGGCGCGAATGCGCACCGGCAGGCCGGCTTCGCTACGCAGCTCGGCGAGCGTGCCGGTGGCCTGCAGGCGCCCCTTGGCGAGGATCGCCGCGCGGTTGATATGGGCTTCGACACCGGGCAGTACGTGCGAGCAGAGGATGATGCTGGTGCCGCCCTGGCGCAGGCGGTCGATCAGCTGATAGAGGTCCTGGGTGGCGATGGGGTCGAGGCCCACCGTGGGCTCGTCGAGCAGCAACAGGCGCGGCTCGCCGAGCAGTGCCTGGGCCAGGCCGAGGCGCTGGCGCATGCCCTTGGAGTAGGTCTTCAACCGCCGCTCGGCAGCATGGGCCAGGCCGACCTGCTCCAGCAGTTCGTCCACCTGGCTCGCGGCTGCGCCCTTGAGGCGGGCGAAGTGGCGTAGCGTCTCGCGGCCGCTCAATTGCGGATAAAAGATGACGTTCTCAGGCAGGTAACCGAGCTGGCGGCGCACCTGGGGATCGTTCGGGGCGTGGCCGAGCACCCGCACCTGACCTTCGCTGGGGGCGAGCAGGCCGAGGATCAGCTTCATGCTGGTGGTCTTGCCGGCGCCGTTGTGGCCGAACAGCCCCAGCACCTCGCCCGCACCGAGGTTCAGATGCAGGTCGTGCAGCACGGTCATGCTGCCGTAACGCTGGCTGACGCCCTGGATTTCGACGGCGTTCATTGGCTTGGCTCCTGGCCGATGGTCAACAGATGTTCGGTTGGCAGGCGCATCAGCGGGTGGCTGTCCTGCACGCCGGGTGACTTGACCACCGGGAAGGCGCGCTGCACCCAGCGCAGTACTTCGATGCTCGGGCTGTTCATCAGCAGGCGCACCTGCGGGTACATCCACAACAGGCGGTCGACGTTGTCGTTGGGCTCGTAGGCGACATCACCGAGGCCGTCGTCATTGCGGTCCCAGCCCAGGTAGTCGCTCCAGTAGTTGCCGCGGCCATCGACCGACCATTCCTGGGTGCGGGTGGCGACGTACTTGACCTGTTGCTGGTTGCCGATGAAGGCGTTGCCGGAGATGCGGTTGTCCTCCGAGCCAGCGGTCAGGTGGATGCCCAGTGAGCTGCGCTCGAAGTGGTTGTGCTCAATGGTGTTGAACAACGAGTTGTAGATGAACAGCGCCTTGCCCTCGTCGCCGGTGATCATGCTGTCGCCACCGGTGTCGCCGGGCTGCACATCGCTGACGAAGTTGTCGCGAATGGTCGAGTAGGTGATGTAGTTCATCAGCATGCCGTAGTTGCGATCCTGCTCGGAGCGGTTGCCGATCACGGTCAGCTTGCGGCTCTGCATCAGGGCGAAGCCGGTGCGGGTGCGCCGGGTGACGTTGCCGATCACGCGGTTGTCGTTGGCGAACATGTAGTGCACGCCGTAGCGCAGGTCTTCGAGGACATTGCCTTCCAGGTGGTTGCCGTGGGAGGTGTCGATGTAGATCCCGTCGCGGGTGTTGCGCACCTGGTTGCCGATCACCCGTGCACCACGCACGGCGAACAGGTGAATGCCGTTACCGCGATCCTGGGAGCGAATGCTCGGGTCGCCCTCAATGTGGTTGCCGATCAGGCTGACGTCTTGGCTGCGATCGGCCCAGAGACCGAAACCCGGGCCCCGCAGATGGTTATCACGCACCACCGCGTTGCTGGCGGCACGGCCGATATGGATGCCGGCGTCCATGGCGGTGAGGTCGCGGCCCCAATCGAGAAGGGTGCAGCCCTCGACAGTGACGTCGCTGGCCTCGATGGTCAGTGCGCTGCCTTGTCCCTCGGCCTGCAGCACCGCTCCGGCGGCGCAACGCAGATGCATGGGTTGGTCGATGTGGAACTGCCCGCGGTATTCGCCGGCCGGCAGCAACCAGAGGTTCTCGCCCTGCGCCTGTAGCGGCAGGGCCGAGATGGGCTGCAGCGCCGCCTGGGCGCTCCAGCTGCACAGCGTGAGTGCACACAGCACCCAGGCTGGAAATCCTTGAATACCCTGAGATCCGGGCACGGCAGTTACCTTCTTCAGCGTCCAGATTGGGTGGGTTGGCGGCGGGACGTTTCCAACCGCCCGCCGCCAGGTGCAGTGCGCGCCCGGCAATGTGCCGGGCGCTTGGCTTTATGCCGGCTCGACCATCATGCGGCCGACCATTTCCATGTGCAGCGCGTGGCAGAACCAGCTGCAGTAGTACCAATGCAGCCCCGGCTTGTCGGCCACGAAGGTGATCGACGAGGTCTGCTGCGGGCTGATTTCCATGCTCACCCCGTGGTTGACCATGACGAAGCCGTGGGAAACGTCTTCGATCTGGTCCATGTTGGTGATCACCACGGTGACTTCATCGCCCTGTTTCACCTTGAACTCGGTCAGGCCGTAGGCCGGTGCCATGGAGGTCATGTACACGCGGACCTTGTTGCCTTCACGGATGACCTTGTTGTCTTCCTCCAGCTTGATGCCGTCTTTCTTGGCCATGGCCACGGTCGGGGCGAAGAACGGGTCGTTGCGATCCCAGATCTTGCGGGTCTTGATCTGGTCGCGGCGGGCCATGATGCAGTCGTGCGGCTCGGCGAAGGTCGGGCCGTCGTGCACCAGCTTCATCACATCGCCGGAGATGTCGATCAGCTGGTCGTTTTCCGGGTGCAGCGGGCCGGTCGGTAGGAAGCGGTCCTTGGAGAACTTGGACAGCGCCACCAGCCACTTGCCGTCGGCTTCGCTGGTTTCACACAGCGAGGCGTGCAGGTGGCCTGGCTGGTAGTGCACGTCGAGCTTCTGCTTGATGTAGTTGACCTTCTCGCCCTTGTAGGCGCGACGGGCTTCCTCGATGTTCCACTTGACCACCTGGCTGTCGATGAACAGCGTGGTGTAGGCGTTGCCGCGGCCGTCGAAGGTGGTGTGCAGCGGGCCGAGGCCCAGCTCCGGTTCGCCAACCACCACGTCACGCGGGTCTTGCAGCTTGCCGGCGAACAGGTCGGGCAGCATGTCGATGGCGATCATCGAGCAGGTCGGCGACAGTTTGCCGTTGGCGATGAAGTACTTGCCGTCGTGGGAGGTGTTGAGGCCGTGCGGGTTCTTCGGCACCGGGATGTAGCGGGTGACCGCGCTGTCCTTGCCGTCCTTCTTGCGCCCGTCGACCACTGGCACTTTGGAGTCGCCGAGGGTGATGAAGCGCCCGGCCTTGATCTCCTTCTCCACCGCCGGAATGTCGAAGACCACGACCCAGTCGCGCTCGTTGCGCATCATGCCGCCGAGGTCGAAGGCCTTCTCCGAGTTGTAGCAGGTGGCGGCCGTGAAGCGGCCGGTGTAGTCCATGTCGGTGTTGTCGAGGTTGCCATCGACGATGACCTGGAAGGCCACCTCCATGGTCTCGGCATCCACCGCGTTGTACATGGTGAAGCTGTTCTCGTCCTCGAGGTCGAAGACCTTGCCGTCATTGGGATGCGGGATGATGAACTCGGCATTGCAGAACACATACTTGGTGTGCGGCACCTTCTGCAGGCGCAGGCCGTGGATGGCCTGGACGTTGGGAATGGTGGTGATCTTGTCGCACTTCATGATGTCCAGGCGGATGCGCGCGACACGGCTGTTGGCCTTGTCGTTGATGAACAGGTACTTGCCGTCGTACTTGCCGTCGGTCATCGAGATATGCGGGTGGTGGCAGTCGCCGTTGAGGAACTTCGCGCTCTCGCCGAGGATGTGCTTGCTCTCGTTGGTCAGGCCCCAGCCGGTGGCCGAGTCGACGTTGAACACCGGGATGCGCATCAGCTCACGCATCGACGGCACGCCCAGCACGCGCACTTCGCCCTGGTGACCACCGCTCCAGAAGCCGTAGTACTCGTCCAGCTCACCTGGTGCGACATGAACCTTCAGCTGCGAGTCCTTGGCTGCCGCGGCCCAGCTTTCGCGGGTCATCACGCTGCCGGCCAGGGCGGTTGCCGCCACGGCTGCGCCGGTAACCGCACTGGCGCCGAGGAAACCGCGCCTGCTCAGGCCGGCCTTGTCATCCTTATCCGATTTGTTGTCGTTCATGGGGATTGCTCCTATTGGGGAAAAACACGCCTTTCCGATGCCGCGTTCGGCTCTCGGCTCAGGTCTCGTTCACCTCGACGGCGGGGATCAGCTGCGGCTCGGGCGCAGGCGCCTGCTTGTTGCGCTTCTTGCGCTTGTTGATCAGCGGCGGGCACTTGGCGTCGTTGTGGTAGGTCATCTGGCAGTCGAGGCAGTAGTGGCACTCGTTGCCGTTGATTCGCCCGTCCGGGTGGATCGCCTGGATCTCGCACTCCACCGCGCAGAGCTGGCAGGGGTTGCCGCATTCCTTGCGGCGCTTGAGCCAGTCGAACAGGCGGAACTTGCTGGGGATCGCCAGGGCGGCGCCGAGCGGGCAGATGTAGCGGCAATAGACCTTGCGGGTGAACAGGTTGACCACCAGCAGCACCACCACGTAGAGGACGAACCACCACTGGCGGTCGAACTTCAGGGTGATGGCGGTCTTGAACGGCTCCACCTCGGCGGCCTTCTCGGCGAGCATCATCGATTCGAGCGAGAGGCCGAACAGGGCCAGCAGGATGATGTACTTGATCGCCCACAGCCGCTCGTGCACGGCGAAGGGCAGTTCGTACTGGGGAATCTTGATCTTGCGTGCCAGCTCGTTGAGCAGCTCCTGCAGCGCACCGAACGGGCACAGCCAGCCGCAGAACACACCGCGGCCCCAGAGCAGGATGCTGGCGGCGGTGAATACCCAGAGCACGAAGATGATCGGGTCGGTGAGGAACAGCTCCCAGCGGAAGTCCTGGAACACCGCGTGGACGAAGGTCAGCACGTTGACCACCGACAACTGGCCCAGCGCGTACCAGCCGATGAAGAACACGGTGAACAGCAGGTAGCCACGGCGTAGCCAATGCAGGAACTGCGGCTTGCGGGCGAAGCTGTCCTGCAGGAACAGGATCACCGTGAGCAGGCCGAGTGCCGCCAGCAGCACGCCGATCTGGAAGCTCTTCTGGTACCAGATATTGACCCACAGCGGCCGGTTGGCCTCCTCGATGGCGGCCAGCTCTGCTGCAGTCGGCTGCGGTCGCTCGATGTAGTCCTCGGGAATCTGGTACGGCAGCTCGAAGCTGGTGAAGATGCCCTCGACCGGGCCCGTCTGGCGGCGCACCAGCAACTCGAGGTGCCACGGCGAGCCGGCGTCGAAGGCGTGCTGCTTGCGGGCGATGAAGATAGCCATCTCGAAGAAGGTGGGCATGCCCTCGGCGTAGACATCCGAGAGGCGAATGAAGTCGAGGTCGCGGAAGCTGATCACATCACCGAACTGGCGCAGTTGCACCCGATCGAAGATGCCGCCACGCACGTAGCCTGAACCCTTGAACGAGTACAGGCCGTTGCCCAGGACGGCAAAGGCTTGCTCGCCCGGCTTGAGGCTGGCCATGAAGTCCGCGTACTGATGCTCGCCGAGCAGGTTGCGGCCGATGGTCGGTGGGTTCAGCGGTGCGACGTACAGATCGATGAAGGTTTCATCACGCTGCTCCGCTGGGGCGATATCGACGCCTTCTGCCGCGGTGCCCTTGAAGGCATCGTCGACCTGGCCACGGGTCAGGTGCAGGCGGCGGATCGCGCCGTTGCCGGTCAGCTCGTTCCAGTCCGCTGGGTGGAACACCTCCTCGCGCACCCGTGACGGGCGCGGACGCATGTTGGCACCTGCGTCGATCAGGCCCAGGTCGACCGCCACCGTGTGCGCCACGCGCATGATGATCTCGTTGATCACCATGACCGTCACGGTGGCGCCGGTGACCGCGTCCACGGTGACCGCGTTGGGGTCGTTCGAACGCCCGACGACCACGCGCTGGCTGGCCTTGATGCCACTGTAGTGGGCGTTGAAGTCGTGGATCTTCTGTTCGGGAATACCGATCAGCACGATCGGCTCGTGGTGTTCGAGCATGTAGGCGTCGCGAATCACGCCTTGCGGATCGAGCAGCACCAGCATGTTGATCGGCTTGCCGGAGTAGGCAGGGATTTCGGTGACGTTGATGCTCTGGAACGCGTAGCCGAGGATCTCGTCACCCTGGCGCAGGGTACGGACCTGGTACTGACCTTCGGGCTCGGAGATGTGCTCGACGGTGGGGAACACCTGCTCGATGCGCTGCCGTTCGACGTCGTAGTCCTTGGCCTGAGCGGGCAACATGGCCGCCATCAGGGCCAGCAGAACGACGAGACTTTGTCCCCAGGTGCGCAACGCACTGGCGACAGAAGAGAGGGGCTTCATCAGGCAACCTACATCCACTGCTCTATTTGAGTGCATGGTAGGTATGCTGCCGCGCCAGTCTCCTTGACCAGAATCAAGTTGGCGGGCGATGAGCCTGACTCTTGGTTTTCGCGTTCGTTTCCAGAGCCAGCAGGCAACCCGCCCAGGGTGGGTTGCCTGCTGGCTCGTTCACATTCGGGTCGGCTCACTGCCGACCCGCATTGCGGCTCTTACTTCAGGGTCAGCACCCACTCGGCGAGGATCTTGGCTTCCTCGTCGGTCACCGGGTTTGCCGGCATCGGCATGGCGCCCCAGACGCCGGTGCTGCCGTTCTTGATGTGGCCAGCCAGAACGGCAGCCGCACCCTCGACGCCGGCGTTCTTCGCAGCCACGTCCTTCAGGGCCGGGCCGACCAGCTTGGCCTGCACGCTGTGGCAGGCGCCGCAGGGTTTGCTTTTGAACAGTTCCTCGCCAGACGCAGCGTGAACACTGGACAGGCTCGCCATCGCTATCACGGCGACCAGCGGAATCAGTGCTTTTTTCATGATCATTTCCTCATCGTATGTGGCCCGCCGGAGATGCATGGCGGCTGGCGCGTTGTTTGGGACCGATCATATACAGAGGTGATTCCTCAACCGCTTGACCGCAATCAAGTAGCGCGCGCGTAGCGCTTGAGAGCACTCCTTGTGGGCCGTTAGCGTGCACTCGAAGCCGTAATGGATCTTGGAGGAGTCATGCAAAGCACGCCGTTCTATCAGGTACAGGGTGACGAACAGCTGCTGTTCGAACAGGCCTGGCAGCAGCGCATGCCGGTGTTGATCAAGGGGCCGACCGGCTGCGGCAAGACGCGCTTCGTCCAGCACATGGCGCAGCGCCTGCAACTGCCGTTGTACACCGTGGCCTGTCACGACGACCTGAGCGCCGCCGACCTGGTCGGCCGCCACCTGATCGGCAGCGAAGGCACCTGGTGGCAGGACGGCCCGCTGACCCGCGCCGTACGCGAAGGCGGCATCTGCTACCTGGACGAAGTGGTCGAGGCCCGCCAGGACACCGTGGTGGTGCTGCACCCGCTGGCGGACGATCGTCGCGAGCTGTACCTGGAGCGTACCGGCGAAACCTTGCAGGCGCCGCCGGGCTTCATGCTGGTGGTGTCCTACAACCCCGGTTACCAGAACCTGCTCAAGGGCATGAAGCCCAGCACCCGGCAACGCTTCGTGGCGTTGCGCTTCGACTATCCCGGCCAGGAGCAGGAGTGCCAGATCGTCGCCCGCGAGGCGCAGGTCAGCGAGTCGCTGGCACGCCGCCTGGTCGCCCTCGGCCAGGACATCCGGCGCCTGGAGCAGCACGATCTGGAAGAGGTGGCGTCGACCCGCCTGCTGATCTACACGGCGCGCCTGATCCACGCTGGTATGGATGTGCGCACGGCTTGCCGTGCCTGCCTGGCCGAGCCGCTGTCGGATGACGCGCAGACCGTCGCGGCGCTGATGGACCTGGTCGATGTCCACCTCGGCTGAGCGCCAGGTCGCCCGACTGCCGGGCGACCTGGCCATGTGGTTCCTGATCCTCGCCGAGCTGACGGTGTTCGCCTTGCTGATCCTCACCTTCGCCATTACCCAGGTGGTGTCGGGTGAGCAGTTCGCCGCCAGCCGGGCCCTGCTCGACGGTTCCATCGGCCTGGTGCTGACCATCAGTCTGCTCACCGCAGGGTTCTTCGCCGCGTTCGCCGTGCACCGTGTGCGCGCCGGCCGCAGCCGTGAGGCCGCGCTCTGGCTGCTCGCCGCGCTGGCCAGCGGCTGCATCTACGTGGTGGTCAAGGGCAACGAGTACGCGCACCTGATCGAAGCCGGGCTGGACATGGAGCACGACCGCTTCTTCGCCCTGTACTGGATTCTCGGCGGCTTCCACTTCCTCCATGTGCTGCCGGGCCTGCTGCTGTTCGGCGGGCTGGCGCGGCGCTGCTGGCGAGGCGTGTACGACCGGCCGGACAAGCACGGCGAGCTGGAGTCGTGCGTTCTGTACTGGCACATGATCGATCTGATCTGGGTACTGCTGCTGCCCTTGCTCTATCTGCAGAGGTGAACGAGGTGATCGCATTTGCCTGCTGGTCGGGCCTGTTGTTGCTGTCGCTGCTGAGCCTGTGGCTGGTGGCCGAGCCGGTGCCGTCCTGGGCGACCCTGGCCCTGGCGCTGGCGGCGCTGGGCAAGGCCTGGCTGATCGTCGACGGCTTCATGGAGCTGCACAACGGGCCGCGCCTGTGGCGTTTTCTGCTGCTGGGCTGGTCGCTGTGCATGGCCCTTGTGCTGTTTCTGGCGTCGGGTCCGTTTTCAGCTTCTTGATTGCCATCAAGCGGTTTTCGCCAGGTGTCACCCGAGAATGACATCGCCAAGCCTTTGAGGACATGACCATGTCAGAAACCTTCACTAAAGGGATGGCCAGAAATATCTATTTCGGGGGGAGCGTGTTCTTCATCCTGATATTCCTGGCCTTGACCTACCACACCGAAAAAGAATTCCCGGAGCGAACCAACGAGCACCTGATGACCGAGTCGGTGGTGCGCGGAAAGCTGATCTGGGAAGAAAACAACTGCATCGGCTGCCACACCCTGCTCGGTGAAGGTGCCTACTTCGCGCCGGAGCTGGGCAACGTGTTCGTGCGCCGTGGTGGCGAGGAGCAGTTCAGCAGCTTCCTGCATGCCTGGATGGCGGCCCAGCCGCTGCGCATCCCCGGGCGTCGTGCGATGCCTCAGTTCAACTTGAGCGACAAGGAAGTGGACGATCTGGCCGAGTTCCTCAAGTGGACCTCGAAGATCGATACCAACGACTGGCCGCCAAACAGGGAGGGCTGAGCAATGACTACTGCCAATCCGCATCTCAAGTTCGCCTCGCAAGCCGTGGCCAAGCCCTACTTCGTCTTCGCGCTCATGCTGTTCGTCGGGCAGATTCTGTTCGGCCTGATCATGGGCCTGCAGTACGTGGTCGGTGACTTCCTGTTCCCGTTGATCCCCTTCAACGTGGCGCGCATGGTGCACACCAACCTGCTGATCGTCTGGCTGCTGTTCGGCTTCATGGGCGCGGCCTACTACCTCATCCCCGAGGAAGCCGACCGCGAGCTGCACAGCCCGAAGCTGGCCATCATCCTGTTCTGGGTGTTCGCCGCCGCTGGCGTGCTGACCATCCTCGGCTACCTGATGGTGCCCTACGCCACCCTGGCCAAGCTCACCGGTAACGACCTGCTGCCCACGATGGGGCGCGAGTTCCTCGAGCAGCCGACCATTACCAAGGCAGGCATCGTGGTGGTTGCCCTGGGCTTCCTCTACAACATCGGCATGACCATGCTGAAAGGTCGCAAGACCACGGTGAGCGTGGTGATGATGACCGGCCTGATCGGTCTGGCGGTGATGTTCCTGTTCTCCTTCTTCAACCCGGAAAACCTCGCCCGCGACAAGTACTACTGGTGGTGGGTCGTGCACCTGTGGGTGGAAGGCGTGTGGGAACTGATCATGGGTTCGATGCTGGCCTTCGTGCTGATCAAGGTCACCGGCGTCGACCGCGAGGTCATCGAGAAGTGGTTGTACGTGATCATCGCCATGGCCCTGATCACCGGCATCATCGGTACCGGTCACCACTACTTCTGGATCGGTGCACCGGGTGTCTGGCTCTGGCTAGGTTCGATCTTCTCCGCGATGGAGCCGCTGCCGTTCTTCGCCATGGTGCTGTTCGCCTTCAACATGGTGCGTCGTCGCCGCCGTCAGCATCCCAACCGCGCCGCCGGTCTGTGGGCACTGGGCACTACCGTGACTGCGTTCTTCGGTGCCGGCGTGTGGGGCTTCCTGCACACCCTGGCTCCAGTGAACTACTACACCCACGGCTCCCAGCTGACTGCCGCCCACGGCCACCTGGCGTTCTACGGCGCCTACGCGATGATCGTGATGACCATGATCTCGTACGCCATGCCACGCCTGCGCGGCATTGGTGAGGCCCCGGAGGAGCGCGCCCAGCGTGTTGAAATCCTCGGCTTCTGGCTGATGACCATCTCCATGGTGCTGATCACCCTGCTGCTGACCGCCGCCGGTGTGGCGCAGATCTGGCTGCAACGCTGGCCTGCGGAGAACGAAGCCCTGGCCTTCATGGCCACGATGGATCAGTTGGCGCCGTACTTCTGGGCACGCCTGGTGGCGGGTCTTGGCTTCGCGGCCGGCCTGGTCTGCTACCTGCTGAGCTTCATCCAGCGCAAGAACAACATCATCGCCACTGCCTGACCGGCGACCGGTGTTAACCCGTGGGAGGTGCTTCAGCTGCGGCCATCGCCGCTGCGGCCCCTCCCACCGCCCATTCTCCCGGGGAGTCCTGCATGGCTTTCAGCATCGAAGTCGAGGAGTGGGCCGGTAGCGTCTGGCATCGCTTCATCACACGCCACGCCGCCCCGGACTTCACGCACGCACAGGTGCAGTTGAGCGACCTGCAACGCTCCCTGGCGCTGCTCTATCACGCCCTGGGTGGTTCCAGTGCGGTGCAGATCCAGGCGGCACAGCCGCGCGAACTGCTGCTGCGGCGCAGCCTGCTGCAGCAGATCGCCGGCACCTGCCAACAGATGCCCGTGGCTTGGTGCGATGCGCAGAACATGCGTCTTCCACCCAGCCTCGCGGTATTTCCTCACGCCGAACTCAACCGTGAGTTGTATCGCTGGCTGGCCATGCTGGCCGCCGTCTCGGATGGCATGCGCCATTGGGGGCGCGACAATCAGCGCTGGGTCTGTGAGTTGCTGCAACGCTATCCGGCCATGCGGCCCCGTTATCAACGCCTGGTGGAGGCTCATCTGCGCCTGCGCCCGGCCCCCGACAGCCTGCCGCCTGCCAGCGCGGCGCTGGAGCGCGACCTGCGCCAGGCGCTCCGCGAGCCTGGCAGCGTCACTCATTTCGCTCATGACGAGCACGCGCCATGGCCGCTGTCGCTATGGCTCTATCCGGCGCAGGGCCAAGGTCCTGGCGCCTCCAGCGAACTGCCCGAGGAAGGCGAGGGCAGCGCCGCCAATCCCAATCCGACACAACGCTCGCTGCGCAAGCGCGCCTCGCGCATCGACGACAGCAGCGGCAAGGGCGGCCTGCTGCTGTTCCGCCTGGAGAATCTGTTCAGCTGGTCCGAGCACGTCCAGTTGGACCGTTGCAACGACGACAGCGAAGACCTCGACGCCGCCCGCGTGGCCGAGGACCTCGACGAGCTGACCCTGTCGCGCCAGCGCACGCGCAAGGGCGGCGGCCTGCGCCTCGACCTCGACCTGCCGTCGGCGGAACAGGACGACCTGCCGTTGGGCGAGGGCTTACTCCTGCCGGAGTGGGACTATCGCCAGGCGGCGCTGCACGAGCGCCACGTATCCCTGCAGATGTACCACCCGCGTGCCGCCGAGGCACAAACCCTGCCCGCGCGCCTGGCGCCGCCCGCCAGGCAATTGCGCCGCCAGTTCGAGGTGTTGCGCAACGACCGCCAGTGGCTGCGCCAGCAGCCGCAGGGCAGCGAGCCGGACCTCAGCGCCTGGCTCGATTTCCAGGTGCAGCGCCGACAGGGCAAGGCCAGCGAGAAGGGGTTGTTCCTCGAACAGCGCAGCACCCGTCGCGAACTGGCGTGCCTGCTGCTGGCCGACCTGTCGATGTCCACCGAGTCGCACCTCAACGACCAGCAGCGGGTCATCGATGTCATCGTCGACAGCCTGCTGCTGTTCGCGGAAGCGCTGTCGGCGGCTGGTGACGACTTCGCCCTGTACGGCTTCTCCTCGCTGCGCCGCCAGCAGGTGCGCATGCAGGAGCTCAAGCGTTTCGGCCAGCGCTACGACGATCAGTCGCGCGGGCGCATCCTGGCCCTGCGTCCGGGTTACTACACACGCATGGGTGCGGCGATCCGCCAGGCCACCCGCCTGCTCGGCGAACGCCCGCAGAGCCAGCGCCTGCTGTTACTGGTCACCGACGGCAAACCCAATGACCTGGACCTGTACGAGGGCCGCTACGGCGTGGAAGACACCCGTGAGGCGGTGCTGGAGGCGCGTCGTGCCGGCGTGCTGCCGTTCTGCATCACCATCGACCAGGAAGCCGGCGACTACCTGCCCTACATGTTCGGCGCTGGCGGCTACACCCTGATCGACAAGCCCCAGCACCTGCCGCTGTACCTGCCGCAGCTCTACCGGCAACTGACCCGACGCTAGGCTTTGGCACCTGCGGGCAAGTGCTGAGAGCGGGAGGATCAGCCCTCGTTGCGCAGTGCCTCCAGTCGGTGTCTCTGCTGACCCTCGGCATCGAAGTTGTCGACCGCCAGCCAGCGCTGGAAGGCTGTGCGACACGCTGGCCACTCGCTGTCGATCATCGCGTACCAGGCGGTGTCGCGACTCTCGCCCTTGACCACCATGTGCTGGCGAAACAGACCCTCGTAGACGAAGCCAAAGCGTTCGGCCGCACGTTTGGATCGGGCGTTCCTGGCGTTGCACTTCCACTCGAAGCGGCGATAGCCGAGATCGTCGAAGGCGTGTCGGGCCAGCAGGAAGACCGCCTCGGTGGTGCCTGGCGTGCGCTGCATGGTGCCGCCGAAGGCGACATGGCCGATCTCGATGCAGCCGTCCTTGGGGGTGATGCGCAGGTAGGCGATCAGGCCCAGGGCGCGTCCGCTGGTCTGCTCGACCACGGCATGGAACTGCGGGTCGTGGCTGTCGGCATTACCGGCCAGCCAGGCATCGAAGGCGGTGCGCTCGGTGAAGGGGCCGTAGGGCAGGTAGTCCCACAGCGCCGGGTCCGGGCCTTGTAGCTCCTGCCAGAGATCGTCGCCATGGCGAACGACATCCAGCCGCTCCAGGCGGATAAAACGGCCCTGCTGCACTTCGTGAGGTGGGAAGGGGCGTGTCTGCCACTGGCTCAGGTCGGCGCTCATCCCAGCAGCTTCCGGTACTGGATAAAGCCGGAGCGGTCGGCGATACGGTCGTAGAGCATGCGGCCCTGGTAGTTGGTGTCCTGGGTCAGCCAGTGCACGCGACTGGCGCCGGCGGCCGCCGCCTCGGCGTAGACATGCTCGATCAGCGCGCGGCCGATGCCGCCGCCGCGGATGCCCTCGGCCACGTAGAGGTCCTGCAGGTAGCAATAGTCGCCCGTGGTCCAGCAGCTGCGGTGATAGATGTAGTGCACCAGGCCGACGGCCTCGCCGTCGCGCCAGGCCAGGGCGGCATGCATCGGCTCGGCGGGGTCGAGGAAGCGCTGCCAGGTCAGGGCGCTGGTCTCGTCGGCAATCGTGGCGTTGTAGAAGCGCTGGTAGCCCTGCCACAGCGGCAGCCAGACGGCATGGTCGGCGGCGCTGAGCGGGCGGATGGTGAGTGGCGAGCTGGACATGGGATTCCCTTCTGTCGGGTCAGTGGTTGAGCGTCATGCGCGCCGCCATCTCGCGGTCGCGCGGGGCGGTGGAGTCGTTCAGGCCGGCTTGCACGCCAGCCTGGTCGACGGCCGAGCGGTTCTGGCCGAGCTTCCATTTGCCGTCCAGGCGACGGATCGGCAGGGCGAAGCCGACGATGGCGCGCAGCATGGTGTCGATGTACTCGCGCGGGGCATCGCTGACCGCCCAGGGCTGTGCGCGGCCGCTCTCGTGCTGGTCGCTGAGGCGGCTGACGATCTGCAGCAGGCGCTCCGGCTCCTCGATCAGCTCGACTGGGCCGCGGGCGTGCACGGCGATGTAGTTCCAGGTCGGCACCACCTTGCCGTGCTCGGCCTTGGCCGCATACCAGCTGGGGCTGATGTAGGCATCCGGGCCGGAGAACACGGCCAGCGCCTCGGCACCGCCCTGCAGGTCGCGCCAGTGCGGATTGGCCCGGGCGAAGTGACCGTAGAGGGTGCCGAACTCGCCTTCGCCGGGCTCCAGCAGCAACGGCAGATGGCTGGCCTGCATACCGTCAGTTCCACTGCTGGCGAGCAGGGCGAAGGGGTTGGCCTGCATCTGCGCGTGCAGTTCGGTGAGGTCGTTCTGGCGGAAGGATGCAGGCATGTACATGGTGACGGCTCCTGGCGGAATGGTTCCATGCTAGGCAGGATATTGGCCTGTTGTAAGATCCATTTACCGCCAGTTCGATGGAGCCAATCCATGTCCGTCACTCCGCCGCTACCGGTCGACCTCTCCGGCATTCGCCTCGACCCCGACCAGGGCCTGGCGCGCCAGCTGTACCAGGCCCTGCGCGAGCGTATCCTCGATGGCCGCCTGGCGGGGCGCACCCGGCTGCCGGCCAGTCGTGATCTGGCGGAGTTGCTCGGGGTGTCGCGCAATACCGTGACTCGTGCCTTCGACCAGCTGTATGCCGAAGGCTATGTGGAGGGGCGCGTGGGTGACGGCACCTATGTGGCCGACCTGGCCAGCGAGCGTCCGGCCCCGCAGCCGCAGGCCAGCGGACCGGCGCCTGGTGTGGCGCTGCAGCGCCTGCAACATCATCATCTACCGCCACCGGTGACGGGTGCGCCGCGGGCCTTTCGCATCGGCGTACCGGCCTTCGACCTGTTCCCCTTCGAGACCTGGGCGCGGCTGCAGGCGCGCTTCTGGCGCAAGCCCTCGGCCGCGCGCCTGGGGTATGGCGACCCGGCGGGGGACCCGGCCCTGCGTGAGTTGGTGGCCGCCTACCTGCGCAGCAGCCGCGGGTTGAGCTGCGACCCGGCGCAGATCGTGATTACCTGCGGTGCCCAGCAGGCCATCAGCCTGTGCGCGCAACTGCTGGTGCAGCCGGGCGAGCGGGTGGCCGTCGAGAACCCTGGCTACCGTGCCGCTGGTCATGCCTTTGCCGTGGCGGGCGCCGAGTTGTGTGGTGTGCCGGTGGATGGCGACGGCCTGGATACCGGTGCGCTGGCCGCCGTCGAGGACTGCCGGCTGGTTTACGTCACGCCCTCGCACCAGTACCCGACTGGCGTCACCCTGTCGCTGGCGCGGCGCCTGGAGCTGCTGGAATGGGCCGAGCAGCGTGACGGCTGGATCATCGAGGACGACTACGACGGCGAGTACCGTTACAGCGGTACGCCGCTGACGCCCCTGGCGGCGCTGGATCGGCAGGGGCGGGTGTTGTACGTCGGCACCTTCTGCAAGATTGCCTTCCCGGCTTTGCGCCTTGGCTACCTGGTGCTGCCGCCGCCGCTGGCCGAGGCCTTCGCCCGCCGCCGCGCGGTGGACATGCGCCACTCGGAGGTGGGCACCCAGGCGGTGATGGCCGAGTTCATCGCCACCGGGCATTTCCAGCGCCATGTGCGGCGCATGCGCCTGGCGGCGCGGACGCGGCTGGAGGCGCTGGTGCGTGATTGGCCCGAGGCGATTCCCGGTTGCTCGCCGTTGCCGCGAGTGGAGGCTGGCCTGCACCTCTGCATCAGGGTCGACAATCTGGCCCGCGAGCGAGAGTTGCTGGCGGCGGCCCGTGCCGCTGGCGTGGAGATGAACGGTTTGAGCGACTACTGGCTGGAGCACAGCGCCGAGCCGGTGGATGAGCGGTCTGGGCTGGTACTGGGTTTCGCTGCCGTGCCCGAGGCGCAGATCGCCGAGGCGATTCGTATGCTGCGTCGTGCCTGGCTGCTCTGATCTGACTGGTACGGCTAAGGGGAACAGCGCTAGCTGGCAGAGCGGCGCGCAAAAAAAGGGATGGCCGAGGCCATCCCAGAGTGGTGAGGCTGGTGAGGGCCTCGTCTATGAAGCGGTTTCCGCTTTTCGGGCGGGTGTTTTCGCCTGGCTCGGCGAGGTATAGACGCCGGCGAGGCCTGGCCAGCACCGACGCGGCGGATGCAGGGCGAGGAACAGGGCCTTGGTGACAGGGGGCTTGGACGTTTGCACGGGGCGTTCTCCAATCAGTGCTGCAGTGGTACCAGGCGTGGAGCGATCATGTTTTCCGGGCGTAGGATGTCGGCTAGCGTGGCGTCGTCCAGCAGCTTCTCCTCGCGCACCAGTTCCAGCACACCGCGACCGGTCTCCAGCGCCACCTTGGCGATGCGGGTGGCGTTCTCGTAGCCGATGTAGGGATTGAGCGCGGTGACCAGGCCGATGGAGTTCTCCATCAGCTCGCGGCAGCGTTGTTCGTTGGCGGTGATGCCGTCGATGCAGAGCTCGCGCAGCATGTCCATGGCGCGGGTCAGCAGGCGGATCGAGTCGAGGATCTTGTAGGCGATCAACGGCTCCATCACGTTCAGCTGCAGCTGGCCGCCTTCGGCAGCGATGGTCAGCGCCAGATCGTTGCCGATCACCTCGAAGGCGACCATGTTCACCGCCTCCGGAATCACCGGGTTGACCTTGCCCGGCATGATCGAGCTGCCCGGCTGGCGCGCCGGCAGGTTGATCTCGTTGATGCCGGTACGCGGGCCGCTGGAGAGCAGGCGCAGGTCATTGCAGATCTTCGACATCTTCACCGCTGTGCGCTTGAGCATGCCGGAGAACAGCACGAAGGCGCCCATGTCCGAGGTGGCCTCGATCAGGTCGGCCGCCGGTACCACCGGGTGGCCGCTGACGATGGCCAGGCGCTGCACGGCGAGCTTCTGGTATTTCGGGTCGGCGTTGATGCCGGTGCCGATGGCGGTGCCGCCCAGGTTCACCTCGGTGAGCAGGGTCGGCGCCAGGCGCTTGAGGTGCTGCAGGTCTTCGCCCAGGGTGGTGGCGAAGGCATGAAATTCCTGGCCGAGGGTCATCGGCACGGCGTCTTGCAGCTGGGTGCGGCCCATCTTCAGTACATGGCCGAACTCCAGGCCCTTGGCGGCCAGCGATTGGATCAGCTTGTCGAGGGCGTTGAGCAGGCTGTCGTGGCCGAGCAGCAGGCCGATGCGGATGGCGGTCGGGTAGGCGTCGTTGGTCGACTGCGCCATGTTCACGTCGTTGTTCGGGTGCAGGTACTGGTACTCGCCCTTCTCATGGCCCATGGCTTCCAGGGCGATGTTGGCGATCACCTCGTTGGCGTTCATGTTGGTCGAGGTACCGGCGCCGCCCTGGATCATGTCGACCACGAACTGGTCGTGGAACTCGCCCTGGATGATGCGGGCGCAGGCGGTGCTGATGGCGGTGTGCTTGGCGGCGGACAGGTGGCCCAGCTCGCGGTTGGCGTCGGCGGCGGCCTGTTTGACCATGGCCAGGGCGATCACCAGTTTCGGGTAGTGCGACAGCGGTACGCCGGACAGTCGAAAATTCTGCACGGCTCGCAGGGTCTGGATGCCGTAGTAGGCTTCAGCGGGGACTTCGAGGGTGCCGAGCAGATCTTTTTCGATGCGGGCGGATGCAGCAGCGGACATGATATGTCTTTTCTCTGGGAAATACGGCTTGGTGCCGCGATGCCCAATAATCTAGGCTTCCTGCCGTTTGTCGGCCAATGCTGTTAAACGCTATGGTATGCAGAATCGGCATAATGTCGCCGTGACTTAGGTTGAATGTCGCGCGTGCATAATTTCAAACGTAACGGGCTGGGTAGTTCCGATGAATCTCGAAACCAAATGGCTGGAAGACTTCGTCGCCCTGGCTGGTACCCGCAGCTTTTCCCAGGCCGCCGAGAAGCGCTTCGTCACCCAGCCGGCTTTCAGCCGGCGCATCCGCAGCCTTGAAGCGGCACTAGGGTTGACCCTGGTCAACCGCACCCGCACGCCGGTGGAGCTGACCGAATCTGGTCAGCTGTTCCTGGTCACCGCGAGGAGCATGGTCGAGCAGTTGGGCGAGGTGGTGCGTCACCTGCACAATCTTGAGGGGCAGCAGGGCGAGGTGCTGCAGATTGCCGCCGCGCATTCGCTGACCCTCGGCTTCTTCCCCGAATGGATCGGCCGCCTGAGGCGCGAGGGTCTGCCGCTGTCGACCCGGCTGGTGGCGACCAACGTTGGTGAGGCGGTGCACTCGCTGCGCGAGGGTAGCTGCGACCTGATCCTCGCCTATTACGACCCGGATGCGGCCGTGCAGCTGGCGCCGGACATCTTTCCCTCGCTGGATCTGGGTGCCACGGCCATGTTGCCGGTGTGCACGGTCGGCGAGGATGGGGCGCCGCTGTTCGACCTGGACACCGGGCAGAGCGTGCCGCTGCTGGCCTACAGCGCCGGCGCCTTTCTCGGTCGTTCGGTGAACCAGCTGCTGCGTCAGCGCGCGCTGCGTTCGACCACGGTGTACGAGACGGCCATGGCCGACAGCCTCAAGACCATGGCCTTGCAAGGCCTGGGCGTGGCCTGGGTGCCGCGCCTGTCGGTGTCCGCCGAGTTGGCCCGTGGTGAGCTGGTGGTGTGCGGCGGGGAGAAATGGCAGGTGCCGCTGGAGATTCGCCTGTACCGCTGTGTGCTATCGCGCAAGGCGGCGGTGCGCCTGTTGTGGCGCAAGCTGGAGGCGGGCGTCGGAACCGCCTCGGTAGAGGTTTAACGATTGCCGGGAGCTGCTCACTTGAGGCCGAGGCGAGTCGCCAGACGGTGCAGGTTGGCGCGGTCCACGCCCAGTTCTCGGGCGGCGGCGGCCCAGTTGTCCTGCTGTCGGCGCAGGGCAGCCTGGATCAGCTGACGCTGGTAGGCATCCACCGCCAGGCGCAGATCGCCGACGGCCTCGGCGGCTGGTTCTCCTGGGGCTTCCGAAGTGATGAGCTGCGGCACGGCAGGTGCTGGTCCCAGATCCAGATCGCAAGTCTCCAGGCTGAGGATGCGCGGTCGTTCTGGCTGACGTGCCATGGCCTTGAGCGCGGCACGGCCGAGCAGGTGTTCCAGTTCGCGCACGTTGCCCGGCCATGCATGGCCCAGCAGCGCGGCCTGGGCCTCGGCGGCCAGTCGCAGGCCGCGCAGGTGAAAGCGTGCGCGGTTCTGTTCGAGGAAGTGGCCGGCCAGTAGCAGCACGTCGCGGCCACGCTCGCGCAGCGGCGGCACCTGTAGCGGGTAGACGCTGAGGCGGTGGTAGAGATCGGCGCGGAAGCGCCCGGCGCGTACCTCTTCGGCCAGGTCGCGATTGGTAGCGGCGAGGATGCGTACGTCCACCCGATGCTCGCGGTCCGAGCCCAGGCGCTGCAACTGGCCGCTCTGCAGCACACGCAGCAGCTTGGCCTGGACGGGCAGGGGCAGCTCGCCGACCTCGTCGAGGAACAGCGTGCCACCGTCCGCCAGTTCGAACTTGCCGCTGCGCTCGCCGCTGGCGCCGGTGAAGGCGCCGCGTACGTGGCCGAACAGCTCGCTCTCCACCAATTGTTCCGGCAATGCCGCGCAGTTGATGCTGATCAGCGGCTTGCCGGCGCGCGGTGAGCGGCGGTGAATGGACTGCGCGACCAGTTCCTTGCCAACTCCGGTCTCGCCCTCGATCAGCACGGTCAGGTCGCTGCCTGCCACGGTATCGATCTCCGCCTGCAGACGCTTGTGTGCGGGGCTCTGGCCGATCAGTTCGGCTGTCGCGGCCTGGCCGGCCACCTCGCGGAAACGTGCGGCCAGCTGACGTTCGGCCTCGGCGCGTTGGGTCAGGCTGAGCAGGCGATCATTGGCCTTCACCGAGGCGGCGGCCAGGCGGGCGAAGGCTTCGAGATTGTCCAGGTCGCTCTGGGCGAAGCTGCCTGGCTCCATGCTGTCGAGGGTAATCAGGCCCCATGGACGGTCGTCGATGAACAGCGGGCAGCCCAGGCAATCATGCACTTCCAGATGGCCGACGTGCTCTTCCACCAGGCCGTCGTACGGATCGGGCAGGTCGCTGTCGGCGGCGAAGCGGGTCGGCCGCCGGTCGCCCAGCAGCACCTCGAAACGCGGGTGTTCGGCCAGGGTGAAGCGGCGCCCCAGTGTGTCGGGGCTGAGGCCATCCACCGCCAGTGGGATGAGCAGGTCGCCTTCCAGGCGCAGCAGCGCAGTGGCATCGCACGGGATCAGTGCGCGCAGGGCACTGAGCAGGCGGCGATAACGCTCGTCTTCGTCCAGTTCACGGCTGAGATCGTCGACCAGCGGAAGCAGGGCCTGAAGCAGCGGGTGGGTGGTCATCATGACTCCGTGATGTCTATTAGACTCGTATTTATAAGCTGTCTAAGTGACTGCAAATAATATAACTACATGATTTTAAACAATAAAAATATTGGCATGGATACTGATATTCCTCAGGCATAACAACCCTGCGTGCAAGAGGAAATACCTATGTTGTCCAACGAACACATTGCTCTCGTCAAGGCCACCGTACCGCTGCTGGAAAGCGGCGGCGAGGCACTGACCACCCATTTCTACCGCATGATGCTCTCGGAGTACCCGCAGGTGCGCCCGCTGTTCAACCAGGCGCACCAGGCCAGCGGCGACCAACCGCGAGCGCTGGCCAACGGCGTGCTGATGTACGCCAGGCACATCGACCGCTTGCAGGCTCTCGGCCCGCTGGTGTCGCAGGTGGTGCAGAAGCATGTGTCGCTGCAGATTCTGCCCGAGCACTACCCGATTGTCGGCAGCTGCCTGCTGCGTGCCATCCGCGAAGTGCTGGGCGCCGAGATCGCAACCGATGAGGTGATCGAGGCCTGGCGCCTGGCCTACGGTCAACTGGCCGACCTGCTGATTGGTGCCGAGGAAGAAATCTACGCCGCTACCGAGCGTACCGACGGTGGCTGGCGCGGTGGCCGCGCTTTCCGCGTGGCGAGCAAGGTGAACGAGAGCGAGGAGATCACTTCCTTCTACCTGCAGCCGGCCGATGGCGGCAGCATCCTCGATTTCATTCCCGGCCAGTACATCGGCATTCGCCTGTTCATCGACGGCGAGGAAGTGCGCCGCAACTACTCGCTGTCCGCTGGCCCGAATGGCCGGGAGTACCGCATCAGCGTCAAGCGCGAACCGGGTGGCCGGGTGTCCAACTACCTGCATGACCGGGTTGCCGATGGCGACGAGGTCGAGCTGTTCATTCCGGCGGGCGAATTCACCCTCAATCAGTCGAAGAAACCGCTGGTATTGATCAGCGCGGGGGTCGGTATCACGCCGTTGATGACCATGCTGGAGGCGGCGGTGCACAGCGGCCGGCCGATTCGCTTCATCCATTGTGCTCGCCACGCCGGCGTCCAGGCCTTCACCGACCGGGTGGAGGAACTGGTGGCGGCCAACCCGCAGGTGCAGCGCTTCTACTGCCTGGAAGAGCAGCGCCCGAACGATGGCGCCCATGCCCACGGTCGCCTGTCCCTGGAACGCCTGAAGGCCTGGCTGCCGGCGGAGCGCGACGTTGATGCCTACTTCCTAGGGCCCAAGCCGTTCATGAGTGCAGTCAGGCGCAACCTGCGCGAACTCGGTGTGCCGGATGCCCAGGCCCGCTACGAGTTCTTCGGACCGGCCTCGTCGCTCGACGCCTGATGGAGTTTTCCCGTTCTGATGACGGGCCCTGTGTCTGCACCGCGATGCCTGGTTTACCGGCTCGGCGTCGTGCGTGCAGGCATCCAGCCACTGACTAGACTCAGCGAACCCCCTCTCGCTTTGGGAGTTCGCCATGTTCCTGCGTTCATACAGTGTCGGTCTTCGTAATACCGTTGGCTTCGGGATACTCGTCCTGATTCTGCTCAGCACGGGTGGCGTGGCCCTCGCGCAGCTGTCCAGCTTGCGGGGGGAGCTCCTCGAAGTGAAGGATGTGTGGATGCAGGGTCTCGATCTGATGGCCAAGATCAAGTCCGACCGGCAGCAGATGCGTCTCGCCGAGAACGAGGCGATGGCCCAGCCCCAGGAGATGGAAGCGCTACGCGCGGAGATTCGTACGCTGGAGCAGCGGGTGCGCGGTAACGACGATGCTTACGAGAAGACCATCATCCTCGATGAGGACCGGCGGTTGTTCGATGCCTATCAGGCCAAGAGTGGGGCCTACGAAGAGAACCTCGAGCAGGTGCTGACGAGCCTGGCAGCAGGGCCGGTGGAGCCTGCTCTGCTGGCCAAATCGGAGCAGAGCTTCGATGCGCTGATCGCCGCCCTCGATCAGCTGATCGGTCTGAACAACAAAGGTGCAGAGGGTGCCGGTGAACGTGCGGAGAAGAGCGCCAATTCGGCAACCGCGACCTTCAGCGTGATTCTCGCCGCCGCAGTGATCTTCACCATCATGGCTGCCTGGCTGCTCAGCCGCAGTATTACCGTACCGCTGGCGCAGCTTTCGGTATCGGCGCAGCGCATCGCCGGAGGCGACCTGACGCAGAAGGTCAGTGCCGAAGGCAATGACGAGGTGACGCAGGTGCAGCGTTCGCTGGGCAACATGCAGAACACCCTTCGCGACACATTGCAGAACATTCAGAGCTCGGCTACCCAGCTGGCATCTGCGGCAGAACAGCTGCATGCGGTGACGGAAGAGTCGGCCAAGGGCATCACCCGGCAGAATGACGAGATCCAGATGGCCGCCACCGCCGTTACCGAGATGTCTGCAGCGGTCGACGAGGTGGCGCGCAATGCCAATCACACCTCGGACTCCTCACGTGAGGCGGAGCAGACGGCCGAGGCTGGGCGCCGACAGGTCAGCACCACACGCAGTACCATCGAGCAGCTCAGTGACCGTCTGCAGCTGACCTCCACTACCATCGCCCGTCTGGCGGATGAGGCCATCGCCATAGGCAGGGTGCTGGAGGTCATCCGCACCATCGCCGAGCAGACCAACCTGCTGGCGCTGAACGCCGCCATCGAGGCAGCTCGGGCCGGCGACCAGGGGCGAGGCTTCGCCGTGGTGGCTGACGAGGTGCGCGCGCTGGCCCAGCGTACGCAGAGTTCCACCCAGGAGATCGAACGGATGATCAGCGCGATCCAGAGCGCCAGTCAGGAGTCGGTCGATGCCATGGGCCAGAGCAGCGAGTACGCTGTACGCAGTAGTGAGATGGCCACCCAGGCGGACAGCGCATTGGCGCTGATAGCCGAGCGGGTCGGGCAGATCAACGAGATGAATCTGGTGATCGCCAGCGCCGCCGAGGAGCAGGCTCAGGTAGCGCGTGAGGTGGACCGCAACCTGGTGGCGATTCGTGACATAGCCGAGCAGAACTCCACCGGCGCCCAGGAAACCTCGGTGGCCAGTGATCAGCTGGCGCGCCTGGCCACGGAGCTCAACGGCATGGTGCAGCGCTTCCGTCTGTAGTGGGTCAGAGGGCTTCCTGTTCGTCGCCTTCCTCGTCGGCGAACAGCCCCTTGCCCCACTCCAGCAGCGGGTCGTCGTATTCGTGTGCTTCGAGTGCGCTGATCTTGGGGGCGATGAAGGATTCGAACGAGTCTGCCGAGTCGAAGTAGTGCTTTCCGGTGAAGAAGGTATACATCACCTTCTTGCCGATGCTGACGGAGAACATGTTGCCGACCGGTTTCCCATCCTTGCGCAGGAGGATGAGCTTGGCATGGCTGCCGAACTCGCGTGTCAGCTCGATTTCTTCTTCGGTCAGGCCTTCGCTCATCAATCCCAAGGCAACACCTGCTCCTTTCAGGGAGCCATAGCTGGCAAGGACTGCCTCGCTGGCGTTCGGGGTGAGCGATACGGTGCTGTGCAGGTAGAAGCCGCTCAGCGGCGGCGAGTCGTAAGTGATATCGGTGGTGCGGGTCCAGTAGGTGGTGGTCTTGCTGTAGTGGCCTTCTTCTCCGTAGCCGAAGTCGATATCGGTCAGCAGCAGCTGGCGCTCCGCCTCGGTGGGTTGCGACTGGTCGATGCAGCCGCCGAGCAGCAACGCGGCCAGCAGGCAGGCCAGGGGTCTGAGCATGATGCAATCCTTGCAGCGGGCGAGCCGGCAGCTTGCCCGAGAGGGCATCCGCTGGCTAGTCGGTGACCGTGAAGCGCAGCACGCCGATCTGCTGGCCACCTTCGGTCAATACCAGCACTTTCCACTCGCCGGCCGGGGCGCTCGGGAAGTGGCTCTTGTGGGTCCAGGCCCGGTAGCCGGCCTTGCGTCCACCATGGATGTCCAGGGCGATGCGGTCCATCTCCACGCCGTTCTGCTGCCACACATGGTAGATACGTTCGTTCAGGCCGCGCGGCGCGCTGATGGCGGTATAGGCATAGAGCCCCTCGTGGCGTAGGCGGTTGGAGCTGATCGAGCGCAGACTGGCGCCGGGCGCGCGATTGGCCATGCGTTCGGTCACTGCCACCTCGGTGAGCCAGAGGGTCGCGGGTGGAATCCAGCGTTGTGCCAGCCAGCCGCCCGCTCCAATTGCCAAGACCATGCCGCCCAAGGCCAGCCAGCGCCAGGCCTGCTGAATACGCAGCGTGCTGGCCAGGCTGGGCACCGAGAGCAGCAACGCGATACCGAGGGCCAGCCGGTAGCTGTCGTAGCTGGTCAGGTGGACGATCAGGGGAAGCGCCGCGAGCAGCACGGCGAACAGGGTGAGGGTGTGGTAGGCCAGGTAGAGCCAGCGCCGAGCGGCCAGCCACTTATAGTAGAGCGGGTCGATGATGGCGAGCAGGGCACAGGCGCCGAGCAGGCCGGTGAAGAGCGCCTGACCGCTGTTCCAGGCTGTGGTGATCAGGAAGAAGGGCAGGGCGAAGAAGAGGCTTTCCTGGTGGATCAGCTGCGTCAGGTAGCGCAGCACCACCGGTGGCATCTCCAATCCCAGCCAGCGCGCCGCACTGCGGGTCAGCACGCCTTCCAGCAGCAGAGCCAGCCAGCTCAGCAACATCAGCACGGCGATCACCTTGCCCACTCCCTCCTGGCGATCGACCAGAATGAAACTGGCAACGCCGGAGCAGAACCCGAAAGCGGCGATCAGGCCGGGGTAGCGCTGTAGCAGAGCGAGGAGGTGGAGCAGGTGAGGTTTCCAGTTCGGCATCGAGCATGCAGTGGGCGGCGGCGGGTTCGGCAGAATACCAGCAGCGCCACACGCCGGGAGCGCGGTGCGGTAGCCCATTCACGCAAATCGGACTACCGGCTTTGTCCGGCAGCCGGCCCGCGAGGGGCCGGCTTGAATCGACATTTTTTCTTTGTAGCGACGGCTATCCGGCTTAGAGCGGCGCGCACATCTTCACACCCTCGTAGTCCCAGCCTTCGTCGATCATCTGGTCGATGATGGCGGGACTGGTGGCATAGCGGTGATTGGAGGGTATTCCCTTGGCAAAGCCGTTGTTATAGAGGCGGTGTACAGCCTTGGTTTGCGCCGGGCAGGTGCCCTCCGCGTCTGGCTTGTTGCTCTTGAAGTCGTAACTCTCGAACTTCCAGCTCAGGGTCGTCGGATCGTAAATCTCGATCAGAGAGTCACACTCATGCTGCAGTACCGAGTAGAAGTGTGAGGGTGGGCCGTAGATGTTGCCGGTGGCCGGGTTGACATTGGTGTTGCCATAGAAACGGCAGACCGAACTATCTCCGCCGTGCTTGAAAGACTGGCCGGTGCGTATCCAGCGCCCGACACTGCCGCCATCGACGAATTGCTGCTCCGCGGCGTCGCCGGTGATGAAGTAGCGGTTCTGATCAGGGTTATAGAACTCGACCACCGTACCGTTGACAGTAATTGGCTTCCCGGCGGGGTTGAGCCACTTGTTCAATCCATCCTCGTAGGCGGGACGCAGCAGCCCGTAGGTGTCAGTGCCGCCCGTACAGGTGGAGTTACCGCCGAGCAGTTGGCCGATAACCCGGGTATCACTGAACAGGCCGGAGCCACTGCTACCGACCTCGGTGAAGCCTTGCTGCCATCTGATGCTTATATAGTTGGAGCTGGCGAGGTTGCCGGGGCTGCAGGAGAACCTTCCCCACGAGTTGAGCTCGCTGCAGGAAAGGAAGTCGTCGATGTAGCCATAGCTGACCTTCTGCAGGTCACCCTCCGGGTGGTGGACGCCGACAACCGGCCGCATCCAGGCTTGCGTGGCCAGGTCAGTGCTCCAGCCTGCGAATACCACCCCTTGGGGAGCCGGCTTATTCAGTTGCAGCAGGGTGGTATCGGTTTTGCTGCTGTTGTAGAGCAGCTTAGCGCCGCCCGAGAGCGTGCTTGTATCCTTCGGGACCCCATACAGACACTTATCTGCCCGGAAGAACCAGTGAGTGATCAGGGTCGAGGCGACCGTCTGCGAGGAAATGCAGTGGTTGGCGCTGAGCAGATAGGGTGTGCGATCGGCTTTCCGGTTGTTCAGCAACGTGCCACTGCATTCGTAGCTGTCACCGTCCTCGATAAAGGTCATCTTGGCGGTGGCGCGACTCTTGTTGTCCAGGTCGCGATCGGCGTCCAGTGAACAGGCCACATCGATCTGGCAATAGCTGGAGTCACCGATCGCCTTGGCGGTCTGAAGGCTGCGGTAGAAGTGGGAGATCTTCGGGAGGCCGATTGCCACATTGGTCGGCTCGATTCCAGCAGGCAGTTCGATCTCTATGCCGATGGTTTCCCCGCTCATCATCGGCGACCAGTATTCGCTCGCCTCGGCGCTCAAATCCCCCGCCTCACGGTTGGCTTGTAGCAGGGCGAGGATTTCGCTGGCATGGACCACGATTGCTTCATCAGCATTCGCCCCATAGAAAGACAGCGTAGCGGAGGAGGGGAGGTGACCGACGGTTATCGCCAGGCGCACCGCAATTGCATCGTCCGAGGCGATTTCGATGGCGGCGATATGTCCGCCGCTAGCGGTCGGTTGCCAGTTCAGTTGTGCCTGGGTCAGGCTGACGCTCTTCAAGGCTGCCACATCGCGGCGGACGCCGACCTGCATGGGTTGACCTGCCTCCGGCTGTCGATTCAGCTTGCTAGTCTTGGTCTGGTCCAGCGGCCCCAGCTGAATCAACGCTGGTTGCTCGATCTGCCGTGACGGCTGGTAGGTGATGTCGGTTCCCTGCGAACCCTCGACAGGGGCCAACTCATCGAGGCTTTGCGCCTGTGCCGTGCCTATCAGCAATGAAAGGCCAAGGGCGTACAACTTCTTATCCATAAAGGCGATTTCTCCAGGTCGGTACTTCGGTCGTGCCTTTCTTGTTCCCAGGCGCGCGGGGCAATCTATCAGGATATTGCGGTTCTTTGGGAGCTGATAGCCGACGGATTGCATTGGGTCAGCTGTTTCTCCATCCGTGGCGTTACTGGCGCTAAACAGAGGAGTCGCTGAGGTATGTCATCTTCAGTGCGTTCAGCGCGCTGGACGCATCCTGGCTGGCAAGCTTGAGCGCCTCTCCGAGATGCTCATTACAGAAGAATTCGAGCCCCGCCGGGTGCGTCAAACTCGTCAATTGGCTCTCGTCATAGTCCTGGAATTCGACCCAGTCGCCCGCGATCTGGAATCTTCCGCAAACGCCGCAAATAGCTGGCTTCATGATGTTTCCGTCACTTCAGATGCAGAGACCTTGGCGGGGTAGGTGGGCGCAAGGGCCTTGGCAAATGCATGCTCCCGCTACTGCAAGAGCTGCTCGCCAGAGCCTAATTAAACCTGGCGGTTGTTGGCGATATATTGATCTATCGCACTTTTGGCCTCGGCAAGGCTGACCTTGAATTCCTGCCGGTAGGACTGAATGGCGGCGAACTTCTGGTCCGCTTCCAACGCCTGGGTGCGCCAGTCAGGGGCGGGTGGTGCGGCAATCGTAGTGGCCCCCAAGGTCGGCGGGTCGATTTTCCAGCGGGCGGTAATAGAGAAGGGCGCGATATCCGGCGCTGGGAATCTGCGGCACTCAAGCTCCAGCTGTTCCTGGGATATCAGCGAGAGCACTGTCTCGGAGCGGCATTCAGGACCATGGTGAAACTCGCGGAACATGACTGGGAGCGTCGCAAGCGATCTCAGGTGATGCCGCATTTCTGCTTCCATCAGCTCGGTCACGGACGATACGTCGCTTCGAAGGCTCTGGATGGCCTCTTCCTCGGAAAAATCATCTGTCAGGTGGTTGAGGTCGGCGAAGGTTTCCAGGAATCGAACGGCGACGAAATCATCGAAAGACCGATAGCCGATCTGGCTGGTCTCGAGATCGTGCCATATCAGTGCCACACCGATGGTGTGTTCGTCGAAGGGCATCAGGCAGTAGAGATCGCCTGCACCCGATTGGGCGAAGGGCAGAAAGATCTTGCCTGCCTGCTCTTCCGGGTTGAGCCATTCTTCAATTTCGCGGCGAGCATCGGATGCTTCGATCCACTCGAAGTCATACCAACTGATGAAGGGAGATGTCCCCTGAAGAGACCTCTCTTGCCATGTCGCAGCCCACTCGGGGCCGTAGACGGTGTTGCCCGTCGCCAGAAGGTCTCGCAACAGATCGGGTAGAGCGAGGCCGATCTCGGAGGCCAGCGCGTCGAATTCGGTGAGCGTTTCTGCGGGCATATCACATCCGAAGCTAGCGGTGGTGGGCGCTGGCAGAGCGATCGGTCGGGCCGCTATGCAGCATGTACACGCCAGCGAGACGAGGATTGGGGCCAATGTCGGAACGACTGGCTTGGGTGCTTTGGGTGTTATCCGCCATGGCGCTTTCCTGCGGCTTATGACTGCCTTTGCAGTGGCGATATTGCAGGGTGCCGACTGCGTTCCTTGTCTCGCGCCGGTTACCTGCCCAAGCGAAATCGACAGGGCCTAGGGACGGCTCATGGGAGGCTACTTTCAGGCCCCAGGCCAGTCCAGCGTTGGCGCTGCGAAGCGCCGACCAGGTCATCCCTGTGCGTGTCGGGATCGTGATTTCGCTTAATCGCCCAGCGACCGTATCGGATTCAGGGGTGGACTGTCTGCGTTCTCTGTTCTGCCCTCGTCTTCCAGCACCACATGGGCGCTGCCGCAGAACAGCGAGTTGAGGCGCTTCATATCGGCGATCAGCTCCAGGTGCAGCGCGCTGGTCTCGATGCTCTGCACCACCTGCCGGCTGAGCCGGTCGACGTGAGCGTGGGCCAGCCGACGCACCTCGCGGCGGAAGCGGCGTTTCTCCTGCAGCAGGTGTTGGGCATTCTCACGATTGCCATTGAGGAACACGGTGAGCCCCAGGCGCAGATTGTTGCCCAGCAGGCCGTGCAGGTTCCTGAGCTCTTCCAGGCCACTGTCGGAGAAACTGTAGTGGCGGGCGCGCTTATGGTTGTCGAGCTTGCCGACCATCTGCTCGATCAGGTCGCCGGCATGCTCCAGATTCACGGCCATCTCGATGATCTCGGCCCAGCGTCGGCTGTCGTGGTTCGGCAGGTCGTCGCGCGGCATCTGTGCCAGGTACAGCTTGACCGCGCCGTACAACGCATCGACGTCATCGTCCAGCCGGCGCACCTGCTGGCTGGCGCCGTTGGAGCCGCCTTGCAGCACTTCCAGCAAGTGCGCCAGCATCTGTTCGATCAGGTCGCCGATGCGCAGTGTTTCGCGTGCCGCGTTTGCCAGGGCCAGACTCGGTGTTTCCAGTGTTGCCTGGTCGAGGTGGCGAGGCCGGGCAACGCCATCGTCGCGCGGCCGCTCCGGCAGCAGCAGGTTGCATAGCCGCGCCATCAGGTCGACGCTGGGCAGCATCAGCAGGCAACGCAGGCTGTTGTAGGCCAGGTGGAAGCCGATCACCAGGGTGGCGGCGGACCAGTCCAGCTCCTTCATCCAGTCCACCAGCGGGTGGACGAAGGGCAGGATCAACAGCAGGCCGAGCAGCTTGTACAGCAAACTTCCCAGGGCCACCCGTCGCCCGGCGGCCGACTGCAAGCTGCTGTTGAGCAGAGCCAGCACGCCGCTGCCGATGTTGGCACCGATCACCAGGCCGATGGCCACCGGCAGGCCGATCATCCCGCTGCCGGCCAGGGTTGCAGTGAGCAGCACGGCGGCCAGACTGGAGTACGTGATGAGGGCGAACAGCGCGCCAACCAGTGCATCCAGCAGCAGGTCGCCGGTCAGTGAGGCGAACAGAGCCTCGATGCTGTGCGACTCGGCGATCGGCTTGGCGGCCTGGACGATCAGCTGCAGGGCGAGGATCAACAGGCCCAGGCCGATGCTGACTCGACCGATCTGGCCCAATCGGCTCTGCTTGCGTGACAGGAACAGCACCACGCCGACGAAGATCAGCAGCGGCGACAGCCAGGACAGGTCTAGGGTCAGCACCCGTGCCATCAGGGCGGTACCGACGTCGGCACCGAGCATGATGGCCAGGGCCGGGGCCAGCGCCATCAGGTCCTGAGCGACGAAGGAGGTGACCAGCAGTGCCGTGGCGTTGCTGCTCTGCACCAGGGCAGTGACGCCGATGCCGGCAGCGAACGCCCGTGGGCGGTGTGCCACGCTGTGGCTGAGCACGCGCCGCAGCTGTGAGCCGTACACCCGCAGGATACCGGTCCGTACGATGTGGGTGCCCCAGACCAGCAAGGCAATGGCCGAGAGCAGGTTGAGCAGGGTGAGCATGGCGCAGCCTCCCATGTCCTGGGGCTCGCTCTTCTTCGATGGGGCCGAATCTCCCGGCAGCCCTCCTGTCCGAAGGTCTTGGCGCTCCTGTCGGGCGCGCCGTAGCGGTCAGCCGTGCTGGGCAGATCGCACAGGACCCTCGGATTGAAGTGTAGATCGACCTGCGCGCGAGGCGTTCAGCTCAGTTGCTGGTGCCGGCGAAACTGCTCCGCCAGCAATTGCAGGCGCTCTGCCAGCGCGGCCACATGATCGGCACTGTTGCGACTGCGACCGCTGGCGGCGACATTGCTGTGGCCGGCCTCGCGGATGCCTTCCAGATTGCGTTGAATGTCCTCGCCGACCGCACTCTGCTCTTCCACCGCCGTGGCGATCTGCAGGCTCATGCCGCTGATGGCCTCCACTTGGCGATTGATTCCGGCCAGGGCCTCGGCAGTGCGCAAGGCGTTCTCCACGCTGCTCTCGGCCTGTTGCTGGCTGCGCTGCATGGCTTCGACGGCGGCGGCTGTACCGTACTGCAGGCGCTCGATGAGGGTCTGGATTTGCGCGGTGGACTGTTGGGTTCGGGTGGCCAGGCCGCGTACCTCGTCGGCGACCACAGCGAAGCCACGCCCGGCCTCACCGGCTCGTGCGGCCTCGATGGCGGCGTTGAGCGCCAGCAGATTGGTCTGCTCGGCGATGCCTTGAATGACCTCGATCACATGGTCGATCTCCAGACTGTGGGTCTGCAGCTGCTGGATGACCTGATTGCCCTGCTGAACCTCGGTAGCCAGTTCGGCAATCAACTGGCGGGTCTGCTCCACCTGGCGCAGCCCGCTATCGGTGGCCTGGTTGGCCTCGGCAGCAGCGCTGGCGCTGAGCTGGGCGTGGCGAGCCACTTCCAGCACGCTGGCTGCCAGTTGATCCACCGCGCCGGCCACCTGCTCGGTCTCGTGCTGCTGTAGCACGCTGGCGCCGCGGCTGCAGTCCATGGCCGCCGCCAGTTCGCCGGCATTGTCATTCAGCTGGCGCGCCGAGTCGGCGATGCGACCGACCATGGCTCCAGACTCGGCTTCGAGACTGCGTAGGGCGAAGGCGATCTGGCCGAAACTGTCGTTGCGGCCGCAGTACACCAACTGGCCCAGTGGATTGTCGGCGATACTCCGGGCGCTGCGCGCCAGTTCGTCGAGCGGCCGCAGGCGCCAGTGCACCAGGCCCGCCAGCCCGACACCAAGCCCGATACCTGCGGCCGCGGCAGGCAGCAGCGGCAAAGCCCCGATCAGCCCGAGCAGCCCGGCGCTCAGCGGCGGAGCGAGGCCGACCAGTAGCGCCAGGCTGGCCACGGCGCTCAGGCGTCGCGGGCGCAGCGAGCGCGGCATGCGCCCGGCGGCGAGCTCGGCGTACAGCGGCTCGGCCCGTGCGACCATCTCCGGAGCTGCCTGATTGCGAACCGACTGATACTCCACTACCACGCCGTTGCGCACCACGGGGGTGGCGAAGGCGCTGACCCAGTAGTGGTCGCCATTTTTGCAGCGATTCTTCACCACACCCATCCAGGACCGTCCCTGCTTCAGGGTCTGCCAGAGCTCGGCGAACGCCGCAGGTGGCATGTCCGGGTGGCGAACCCGATTGTGGCTGTGGCCGAGCAGTTCGGTCTCGCTGTAGCCGCTGATGGTGACGAAGTCGGGATTGACGTAAGTGATGACGCCTTTCAGGTCGGTGGTGGAGAGAATGTTGGCCCGCGGGTCGACCGCCACCTCGTGGCGGGTGATCGGCAAGTTGATCTTCATATTTGTCTTTCCCGTCGAGAAGTGAATGAGCGAGGCTCGGGCATCAGACGCCGGAACCCATCGGCGCCTCTCTCTTCGCCAAAGAGCTGAACCAGCTCTGCCGCCGGTCGCGGTCGACTGAACCAGTAGCCCTGGGCCAGACGGCAGTTCTCCCCCAGCAGGAAGTCGAGCTGCTCGGCACGCTCCACACCTTCGGCCACTACCTCCAGGCCAAGACTGCGCCCCAGGCCGATGATGGCCCGGCTGATGGCCAGCGACTCCGGGTCCGCTCCGTCGATGAAGCTCTTGTCGACCTTGAGGATGTGCAGCGGAAAGCGTTTGAGGTAGCCCAGCGAGGAGTACCCGGTACCGAAGTCATCCAGTGCCAGGCGTACCCCGAGGCTGCCCAGCTCGCGCAGGGCGATCAGGGTGGCGGTGCAGTCGCGCATCAGCTGGCTCTCGGTGATTTCCAGCACCAGGCTGTCAGGTGCCAGGCCGGTATCCATGAGGATGTCGGTGAGTCGGGCAACGAAGTCGTCCTGCTGCAGCTGGCGGCTGGACAGGTTCACCGAGCAGCGCAACTGGTCGTGGCCCGCCTGTTGCCAGGCCCGAACCTGCTGACAGGCCTGGCGCAGCACCCAGTCGCCGACCCGCAGTATCTGCCCGGATTCCTCCAGCGAAGAGATGAATTCCTGCGGCGGAATCAGCTGGCCGCCGTGGCGCCAGCGCAGCAGGGCCTCTACGCCGACCAGATAGGGACCGTCCTGTTCGATACGGCAGATCGGTTGGTAGTGCAGGATGAACTCGTCCTGTTCCAGGGCCTGGCCCAGGGCGCTTTCCAGCTCCAGCTGGCGTCGCGCGGCCGCCTGGAGTTCCTGGCTGTAGCGGGCGAACTGCGCCTTGCCGGCCTGCTTGGCGCGATACAGGGCCAGGTCGGCGGCTTGCAGCGCCTCGGAGGCGTCGGCGCTGGCGCGTAACGGAGCGACACCGATACTGGCGCTGACCACCAGCGTGTGTTCGCCGATGTGCATCGGGTGATAGAGGCCGTCGAGCATGCGCTGGGCCACCTGTTCGGCGTCAGCGATGCAGGCCAGGTCAGTGAGCAGCACGACGAACTCGTCACCGCCGAAGCGGGCCAGATGGTCGCCGGGCCGCAGGCACTGAGACAGCCTGCGGCCAACCTCTACCAGAACCTGGTCGCCGGTGTGGTGACCGAGGCTATCGTTGATCAGCTTGAAACGGTCGAGGTCGACGAACAGCAGCGCGGCGTCGCGGGCGCCTGGCTTGCGCAGCTGCTGCAGGGTCTGTTTGAGCAGTTCGTCGAGGCGCAGACGGTTGGCCAGGCCGGTCAGCGGATCGTGGCGGGCAGCGTGGCGCAGCTGCTCTTCCACCGCCTTGCGGGCGCTGACATCGGTCTGCGAACCGGCCATGCGGCGCTGGCCATCCTGGTCGTGCTCGACCACACCGCGAGCCAGCACCCACAGGTAGTCGCCGCTCCTGCGGCGGATGCGGTATTCGTGGTGCAGTAGCGCAGTGCGGCCGCCCAGATGACCGTCGATGGCCTGGCGCAGGCCCGGCAGGTCATCCGGATGGACGCGGGAGAACCAGGCAGCACAGCCCTCGCCGAGGGCGTCCCGGCTCAGGTCGAGCATCTGCGCCCAGCGCTCGGAGACGTACAGGCGATCATGCTCGAGATGCCAGTCCCAGAGGCCATCGTTGGCGCCGCGCAGTGCACGTGCGAAGCGTGCTTCGCTGTCTTCCAGGGCGCGACGTTGAGCAGCGCCATAGGTATCGATGGCTAGGGTCATGTCGAAGAACACGGCCTTGAGCAGACTGGCAGCGGTCGCGGCCTGGGGATGATCGCCGAACAGCGCGTCGTTCATCTCGTCCAGGTACAGGCGATAGGCGGCCAGATACCACTTCGGTTCCACGCCTACTACCTGGTGAATCAGGCCGATGCGCAGACGGCCGTTCAGATACTCCCGGTCGAAGGGGCCGCGCCACAAGCGCTCGTAATACTCCAGCTGACTGTGCTTGAGGCGTGCCAAGGTGCTCTCTTCGTTGATCAGTCCCGCGGGTCCGGGGAAGGCGCCCAGGTGTTCGTAGAGGCGCTCGACGAAGCGCTGGTGTGGCTCGGTCATGTCGTTGGCGGCGCGGGACAGGCGCAGGGCGTCATCGCGCTGCCAGTCGAGCAGGCGGTGGCGCTCATCGACCTCCTCGCGGTCCAGGCCGATGCGGCGCATCAGCTCGATCAGGGTTTCCTCGGATGTCATGGTGTTTCCCTTCCACTACCTTTTTGCGGGCACAAAAAAAGCGCCGGACGGCGCGTTCGTGAGAACGGGCGTCGCGGCGCTTCGTCTTGCAGGCCCGTATGTCCTGCCCGGCAAAGCCGGTCTCCGCCACCTGGCGGAACCTGGGGTGTAAGGGGGTTCTACCTCATTCCGGAGGTGCCGACAATTCGACCAAGAGTAATTCCAGGCGCCGTCGCAACTGGCCGAGCTCGCGTGAGCGGAAGGCGTGGCGGGTGCGATCCAGGATGGACACGGCATCGCACAGCGCGGAATGGACGCGCGCGTCGGTCCCCAGGCGCGAACCTTCCAGCCAGCGGCAGAGTGGGGCGTGGCTGCAGTCGAGCGGGTCGGCGATCACTTCGCAGTCGGGGTGCAGGCGGCGCAGCTGAGCGGCCTGGTTGGCATCGCTGCACACGAGGAGTGGAGTAGGGCTGGGCATGGTGATCCCGGGGGAGAGGCTGATGCGTCACCTTAAACGATGATGGCCATTCGCCATTGATCCGTGTCAAGCGCCCGTGATGCGCGGCTGCCCGTTTATCGACTCAGCCGTCGCGCAGTACCTTGCGTTCAGCGTCATCGGCGGAGAAGCCTCGTTCGAGTTTGAAGCGCAGGCTCAGATCGGTGCGCGAGTCGGCGAACTTGAGTGCATCGGCGAGGCTGATGCGGTCCTCCTCAAGCAGCAGAAAAAGGTGCTGGTCGAAGGTCTGCAGGCCGTGTTCGGCTGCGCGGGCGATGGCCTCGCGCAGCTGGTCCAGTTCGTCACGCTGGATCAGGTCGCGGATATAGGGCGTGCCGAGCATCATTTCCACTGCGGCCACACGTTTCTGCTTAAGCCCCGGCACCAGGCGCTGGCCGACCACCGCCAGCAGGTTGTGGGCGATATCGGCCAGTACCTGCTTGCGCGCCTCGTCCGGGAAGAAGCGCACGATGCGCTCCATGGCGTGGCTGCTGGTGGTGGCGTGCAGGGTAGCCAGGCACAGGTGGCCGGTCTCGGCATAGTGCAGGGCGTGCTGCATGGTGGCGGCGTCGCGAATCTCGCCGAGCATGATCACGTCAGGTGATTCGCGCAGCACGTTGTGCAGGGCATCGGCGAAGCTATGGGTGTCGAGACCGACCTCACGCTGGTCGATGATCGACTTGTCATGCTGGTGGAGGAACTCGATGGGGTCCTCGATGCAGACGATATGGCCGTCGCGGTGGTGGTTGCGGAAGTCGAGCATGGCCGCGAGGGTGGTGGACTTGCCGGAGCCGGCGGCGCCCACCACCAGGATCAGGCCGCGATCCTGCATCACCAGTTTGCCCAGCAGCTTGGGCAGGCCCAGGGCGTCGAAGCCGGGGATCTGGCTGCGGATCAGGCGTACCACCATGGCTACCTCGCCGCGCTGGTAGTAGATGTTGACCCGGAAACGCCCGCTGCCCGGCAGGCTCACCGCCAGGTTGAGTTCCAGGTCGCGCTCGAACTCCATCGACTGCTTCTGGCTCATCAGCTGGTAGGCCATGCGCTGCACGTCACCGGCGACCAGCACTCGCTCGTCCATGGGCTGACTGCGGCCTTCCACCTTGGCGTGGGCTGGTGCGCCGACGCTGAGGAACAGGTCCGAGGCGTTGCGCTTCTGCATGCGTTGCAGGTAGTCGTAGATGTCCAGGGTGTCGGGGGCGTTGGTTTCGTGCATCGGCTGACTCACCACTAAAGGTCATGGCAGAAGAATAGCCAGTGCGGTGCGCCCCTTGTTGATCCGGGACAAGTGCCCGGCGGGGCGAGCCGCCGAAGGCGGCTTAGCGTCGCAGCTTGGCCAGCAGACGGAGGATTTCCAGGTACAGCCAGACCAGGGTCAGCATCAGGCCGAAGGCGGCGTACCACTCCATGTATTTCGGGCACTGCTGCTCGACACCCTGTTCGATGAAGTCGAAATCCAGCACCAGGTTGAGCGCGGCGATCACTACCACGAACAGGCTGAAGCAGATACCGAGCACGCCACTCTCGTGGATGAAGGGAATCGACAGGTCGGTGAACAGGCGCAGGCCCAGGTTGACCAGGTACAGCAGGGCGATGGCGCCGGTGGCGGCGACCACGCCGAGCTTGAAGTTCTCGGTGGCTCGAATCAGCCCGCTGCGGTAGGCGGCCAGCAGGCAGAACAGGGTGCCGAAGGTCAGCGCCACCGCCTGCACGACGCTGCCCGGGAACTTGGCCTCGTAGAACGCCGAGATGGCGCCGACGAATACACCCTCGACCAGCGCGTGCAGTGGCGCCAGGTAGGGCGCGGTGCGCTTGGCGAAGATGATGATCAGCGACAGCACGAAGCCGCCGATGGCGCTGCCCAGCACCCAGGGCATCAGGCCGGCGGCGGCCTCGGGGTTGCTGAAGTAGCTGTTCCACACCCAGACCGCCGAGATCAGCGTCAGGGCCAGCAGCATCGCGGTCTTGTTGACGGTGCCGCCGAGAGTCATCGGGTCCGCGGATACGTCCAGATTGCTGAAGGCTTTTTCGGATAGCGAGGGATTGCCAGATGCCATGTTGCGCTCCTTGCGTCGTTGTTATGTTGGCGCTGGCACGGTAGCAAAAAAGCCGCATTCCCAGTGCTTCTTGTTAACCTTGCCGGCAGTCCATTCACCGACACTCTTCGATGCTCAGTCTGTACCACGCCCCCGACCTGGAAACCCTCGGCCTGCTGGCCTGCAAGCTGCTCGCCCAGCCGCAGGCGGATGTGCTGGCGCCGGCGCGGGTGGTGGTGCCGAGCCAGGGCATCGGCCGCTGGCTGACCCTGCAGCTGGCACGCGAGCAGGGCATCGCCATGCACCTTGAAGTGCAGCTGCCGTCGAGCTTCGTCTGGGCCCTGGCGCGCCAGGTGCTCGGCGCCCTGCCCGAGCAGTCGGCGTTCAATCCCCAGGCGATGACCTGGCGCCTGTACGACTGGCTGTGCGAGCCGGCCAACCTGGCCCGCGCCGAGCGCCTCGAACGTTATCTGCACGGCGGCGACGAACGCCGCCGCCTGGCCCTGGCGGCGAAGATCGCCGACGTGTTCGACCAGTACCTGCTCTATCGCGACGACTGGCTGGCGGCCTGGGAGCGTGGCGAACTGTGCGAGCTGGGACCGGACGAAGCCTGGCAGGCGCTGCTCTGGGCCGAGCTGACCAAGGACGGCCACCCGCACCGCGCGCGCCTGCTCGGCGAGCTGCTGGCGCGGCTGCATGCCGATCAGCCCATTGCCGAGATGCCCGAGCGCCTGCTGGTGTTCGGCATCAGCTCGCTGCCGCCGCATCACCTGCGCGTGCTGGAAGGGCTGGCGCGGCACACCGACGTTATCGTGTTCGCCCTCAATCCCTGCCGCGAGGCCTGGGGCGAGATTCGCGATGTGCGCGAGCTGGCGCAGTCCGAGGTCAGCCCGGACGACTGGTACCTCGATGTCGGCCATCCGCTGCTGGCCAGCCTGGGCAAGCAGGGCCGCGACTTCTTCGACAGCCTGCTCGGGCAGATCGCCGAGGAGCACGGCATCTACCCGCAGGACAACGAGCTTTCCGACGACAGCCTGCTGCACGCCCTGCAGCAGGACATCCTGCGCCTGCGCACCCGTACGCCCGAGGAGCGCCTGAGTCTGCGCGCGGACGACCGTTCGCTGGAGCTGCATATCGCCCACTCGCCGCTGCGCGAGGTGGAAATCCTCCATGACCAGCTGCTCGCCCGCTTCGCTGCCGACCCGCAGCTGAGCCCGGATCAGGTGGTGGTGCTGACCCCGGATATCGAGCGCTACGCGCCCTATATCGAAGCCGTGTTTGCCCGCCGCGAGGGTGCGCCCTATGTGCCCTACAGCCTGGCCGACCGCAGCCTGCGCGCCGAGACGCCGCTGATTGAGGCCTTCCTCGGCCTGCTCAGCCTGCCGGAGAGCCGCTTCGCCGCCGAGGAAATCCTCGCCTGGCTGGAGCAGCCGGCCATTGCCCGTCGCGCCGGCATCGAGGCCGAGGACCTGCCACTGCTGCGCGACTGGCTGCGCCAGGCCGGCGTGCGCTGGGGCCGTGACGGCGGCCATCGTGCCGCCCTCGACCTGCCGGCTGACGATGCCTTCACCTGGCGCCAGGGCCTGGATCGCCTACTGCTGGGCTTCCTTGCGCCGCCGCAACTGGCCGGCGATGGCGTGCCATTGCTCGGCGACAGCCTGCCGCTGGATGCCCTGGAAGGCGCCCGCGCGCAGCTGCTCGGGCGCCTGTGCGCCTTCGTCGAACAGCTTGCCGGTCTCGCCGAACGCCTGCAGCGCGCCCGTCCGCTGGCCGACTGGGCGCTGGACCTGCAAGGCTTGATCGACGCGCTGTTCGATGAGCGCGAGTCCGGCGACACCCTGCTCCTGCTCAGCCAGGCCTGCGCGGCCCTGGCACGCCAGGCCGAGGACTCCGCCATCACCCGGCCAGTGGAACTGGCGCTGGTGCGCCAGCAGCTCGGCGCGGCGCTGGAGAGCGGCAGCGGCGCCTCGGGCTTCCTCACCGGCGCGGTGACCTTCTGCACCATGGTGCCGATGCGCAGCCTGCCGTTCCGCCAGGTCTGCCTGCTTGGCCTGGACGACGGCGCCCTGCCCCGGCGCACCCCGGCCGCCGGCTTCGACCTGATCGCCAAACGCCCACGCCGTGGCGACCGCGCTCGGCGCCTGGACGACCGCTACCTGTTCCTCGAGACCCTGCTCAGTGCCCGCGATGGTCTGTACCTGAGCTATGTCGGCCGAGACCCGCGCGACAACGCCGAGCTGCCGCCCTCGGTGCTGGTCAGCGAGCTGCTGGAGGCGGTCGATCTCACGAGCATTTCCGCAGGCGGTAAGGCCAGCGCGCAGATCATCATCGAACATCCGCTACAGCCCTTCTCCCCCGGCAACTTCGAGCAGACGGGCGCGCGGCGTGGCTTCGCCTCGCCCTGGTTCCGCGCCGCCCAGCGCCTGGCCGAGGCGCCGGCGGCCAGCGCGCCGGCCTTTATCCAGCGTCTGCCGGAACCCAATGCCGACTGGCTGGTGATCGAGCCGAGCCAGTTGCTCTACTGCTTCAAGCACCCGGCGCGCTTCCTGCTGGAGCAGCGCCTGGGCCTGCGCCTGGCCGATGCCGACGAGGCCATCGCCGCCGATGAACCCTTCGCCCTCGAAGGTCCGGCGCGGCGTGGCCTGCGCCAGCTGGCCCTGCAGGCGGTGGAACGTGGCTGGTCCGAGGAGCAGGAGCGGCGCATCGCCCGCGCCGCCGGCTGGCTGCCGCCCGGCGAGTTGGGCCATGCCCTGTGGGGCAAGCAGCGTGGCCCGGTGCGTGCTTTCGCCCCGCGCCTGTTCGAAGCGCGCCCGGAGGAGGCGCCGCAACCGTTGCTGGTGGATATCGAACTGGCCGGCGTGCGCCTGCATGGCTGGCTGGACGGCGTGACTTCCAGCGGCCTGTTCGACTGGCGCCTGGCCGCTCCCGGCGCCTGGGACCTGCCCGGCTTCTGGCTGCGCCATCTGCTGCTGAATGTGGCCGCCACGCCGGATATCGCCCGCGAGAGCCTGCTGGTGTCACCGGCCGGTGACTGGCAACTCGGTCCGCTGAGCGATGCCCAGGCGCTGCTGGAGCCCTGGCTGGCCGCCTACCGCGAGGCGCTGTGCGAGCCGTCGCCCTTTATCACCCGCAGCAGCTACGAATTCGCCAAGGCGCTGGTCACGCCCAGCGCCAAGAGCCGCAAGGAACCGCTCGACGCCGCCCGCGACAAGGCCGAGGCCGCCTGGCACGGTGCCGAATTCAGCCCGATTCCGGGCGAGATCGACGACCCCTGGTACGCCCTCGCCTTCCGCCAGCGCGAGCCGCTCGATGCGCGCTTTGAGGCCCTCGCCGAACGCCTGCTCGGCCCCGGGCTCAAGGCGCTGGCCAGCGCCGAGGAGGACGCCGAATGAGCGGCCTGAACCTGCACGACTCGTCCTTCGCCGGCCGCTCGCTGATCGAGGCCAGCGCCGGTACCGGAAAGACCTGGACCCTCACCGCGCTGTACGCCCGCCTGCTGCTGGAGCAGCAGCTGAGCGTCGGGCAGATTCTGGTGGTCACCTACACCACCGCCGCTACCGCCGAGCTGCGCGAGCGTATCCGTGCACGCCTGGCCGAGTTGCTGACGTTGTACGAGGGTGGTACGAGCGGCGATGACTTCCTCAATGAGCTGCATCGCCGCCATCCCGGCGAGGCGGCACGCCGCCGTCTGCTGCTGGCCGTGCACGGCTTCGACGAGGCGGCGATCTTCACCATCCACGGTTTCTGCCAGCGCGCCCTGCAGGACTCGGCCTTCGAGGCCGGCGGCGACTTCGACGCCGAGCTAACCCAGGACGACCGCGAAGTGCTCGACGCCCTGCTCAGTGACGCCTGGCGCCATGTGCTGGCCGAGGCCGACCCGGCCTGGGCGCGCTTCCTGGCCAAGCAGCGCATCACCCCGACGACCCTGCGCCAGGCCCTGCGCAGTCATCTGGGCAAGCCCTACCTGCGCATCGAGCCGCGCGAGAGCGTGGGTGAGAGCGAGCTGAATGCCGCCAGCGCCGCCTGGCAGCGCGCCGCCGAGCTGTGGCGGGCTGAGGGTTACGCCTGGGTCGAGGTGCTGCGCGAGCACGGCGGCCTCAGCCAGAGCACGCACAAGCTGGCCAAGCTGCCGCTGTGGTCGGCCGAGCTGGATGCCTACTTCGCCGACCCGGCGGCGCTGTTCGAGGCGCCGGACGGCCTGGCCAAGCTGGGCGCGGCCGCGCTACTCAAGGCCACCAAGAAGGGCTTCGACGCGCCGCAGAGTGGCGTGGCCGAGGCCCTGGATGCACTGGGCGAGGCGCTGGCCGCCGCCGTGCCGGCCGGCCAGCAGAAGCTGATCGCCCTGCAGGTCGAGCTGCTCGACCGCCTCAATGTCGAGCTGCCCAAGCGCAAGGCGACGCAGCGCCTGCTGGCCTTCGACGACCTGCTCAACAATCTGAACCAGGCGCTGCAAAGCGCCGCCGGTGATGATCTGGCCACGCGCCTACGCGAGCAGTACCCGCTAGCGCTGATCGACGAATTCCAAGACACCGACCCGATCCAGTACGCGATCTTCGACCGCATCTATCGGTATGGCGGCGACCTGTGTTTTGTGGGTGATCCCAAGCAGGCCATCTATGCGTTTCGCGGTGCGGACCTGGCCACCTACCTACAGGCGCGCGACGCTGCCGAGCGGCAGTACGATCTGCCCTTCAACTACCGTTCCACGCCCGAGCTGATCGCCGCGCTGAACCAGCTGTTCGACCGTCCGCAGCCTTTTGCCGAAGAGGGACTGGTCTATCCGCCGGTCAGCGCCGGCAAGAAGTCGCGGGCGGCGCTGGTGCTGCCTGAGCAGGACGGCAGTGCGCCGCTGGGCCTCGTATGGCTCGGCGACGAGGGTATGAACAAGGCCTGGGCCGGCGAACTGGCGGCGCTGGACACGGCGCGACGGATCGCCTCGCTGCTTGCCGCCAGTGCGCAAGGTGTCGCCTATTTCGAGGAAGAAATAGAGCCGTCGGAGTCCGTGCAAAGCGTCGCGAGCCCCGTGAGAGCAAGTCAGGCCCGGAGCGACGAACGAGACAGTACGAATAGTACGGCGAGTTCGGAGCGAGGACCTGGCGCAGCTATCGCGGGGCGCAGCAGCTTTAAGCGGACTCCGCTTAAAGGCGGCGATATTGCGGTGTTGGTCAGCAACCACCGCGAGGCCGCGTCGGTCGCCGCCGAGCTGGCCGCGCGCGGCGTGCCCAGTGTGCGCCGTGGCCGTGACAGCGTCTGGCACAGCGAGGAGGCCGGCGAGCTGGCCGCGGTGCTGGCCGCCTACGCCGAGCCCGGTCGTGAGGGCGTGCTGCGCTATGCCCTGGCCACCCGCCTGCTCGGTCGTGATGCTGCGCAGATCGCCCGTTGCCAGGATGATGAACGCGCCTGGGACGCCGAGCGCGCTGCTGCTGAGCAGTACCACCAGCTGTGGCAGCAACAGGGTTTCATGCGGGTGTTCAGGGCCTGGCTGGACCAGGAGCGAGTGGCTGAGCGTCTGCTGGCCGGTATCGATGGCGAGCGGCGGTTGACCAACCTGCTGCACCTAGGCGAGCTGTTGCAGGCTGAGAGCCTGCAGCGTCCTGGGCTGGAGCCGCTGCTCGCCTGGTTCCAGGGCCAGCGCGGCAGCGAGGGCGCCGGCGAGGATGCCCTGCTGCGCCTAGAAAGCGATGCCGAGCGCGTGCAGATCGTCACCATCCACACCTCCAAGGGCCTGGAATATCCGCTGGTGTTCTGCCCCTTCCTGTGGGACGGCCGCTTGCTCGGCCAGCACACCGACAGCGCGCGCTGCCACGACGAACACGGCCAGCCGCTGCTCGACCTCGGCAGCGAGCGCCTGGACGAGCGCCTGCAGTCGGCGCGCCGCGAGAGCTTCGCCGAGAAGCTGCGCCTGACCTACGTGGCCCTGACTCGTGCCCGCGATCGCCTGTGGCTGCACTGGGGTCCGGCCGCCCTGCCCAAGGCCAAGAAGGACGGCTCGCTGCCCGACGAGGGCCTGCACAGCAGCGCCCTGGCCTGGCTGCTGCACGGCCGCGAGCTGCCCGGCGCCGATGCTCTGGGCGAACTGGCGCAGTATCTGTCGAGTCGCGAAGGCCCGGCCCTGGCCGCCGAACTGGATCGCCTGGCCGAGGCCAGCGCCGGGCTGATCGCCCGCCTGGCCCCGCTCGGCGAAGAGTCCCAGGCCGCCGGCGAGAGCCGCGCCGAAGCGCCGCAGGCGCTGCAGCCCTTCATCCGCAGCCTCGGCAGCGCCTGGCGCATCGGCAGCTTCTCCGGCCTCTCCGCCGGCATGCATATGGAGGCACCGGACCGCGACACCCTGGCCCTGGTCGATGCCAGCGAGCCGGGTGCCGGCTTCTTCGCTTTTCCCCGCGGCGCCCGCGCCGGTACCTGCCTGCACGCCATCCTCGAAGACTGGATGCGCGACAAGGGCAGCCTGGAGCAGCTGGTGCCGGCCGCGTTGCAGGCCCACGGTATCGACGCCGAGCTGTGGGGCGAGATCGCCACCAGTAAGCTGCAGGCGGTGCTGGATACCGATCTGGATGGCCAGGGCCTGCGCCTGTCGGCCCTGCAACCCAGTCGCCGCCTGCCCGAGCTGGGCTTCACCTTCCCGGTCGAACGGCTGGACGTGGAGCGCCTGCGTGAGCTGCTGGCCGACCCGGCCCACGGTTTGCCACCGGCCATGCGCCAGGCCGCCGAGCGTCTGCAGTTCGACGAGCTCAAGGGCTTTCTCAAGGGCTTTATCGACCTGACCTTCGAGCACGCCGGGCGCTGGTACATCCTCGACTACAAGTCCAACTGGCTCGGCCCGACCGCCGCGCACTACGGTGCCGAGCGCCTGGAGCAGGCCATCGCCGCCGAGCACTACCACCTGCAGTACCTGATCTACCTGGTGGCGCTGCGCCGCTTCCTGCGCACGCGTCTGGCCGGCTTCAGAGACGAGCAGCTGGGCGGCGCCTGGTACCTGTTCCTGCGCGGCATGCCGGCGGCCGGGGTGTATTTCGCCCGGCCCAGTGATGGGCTGCTGGATGCGCTGGACGCGCTGTTCGGAGGTGCGGCATGAGGCTGCAAGAACTGCCTCTCGGCCCGCTGGAGCGCGCTCTGTTGGCCAGCCTGCAGCGCCTGCAACCGCAAGCGCCGGAGGCTGTGCTGGCCTGCGCCGCCCTGTGCAGCGAGACCCTGGCCAGCGGCGATGTGTGCCTGCCGCTGGCGCGGGTGGCGGGTCGCCGGCCCTGGGCGGAATTCGACTTCGCCCTGCCGGCGCTGGCCGAGCTGCGTGCCGTGCTGGCATCTTCCGCGCTGGTCGGCACCCCCGGCGCCTTTGCGCCGCTGATCCTCGAAGGCGAACGGCTGTACCTGGCGCGCTATCAGGCCTACGAACAGCGCCTGGCCGAGCGCCTGCTGGTCATGTCCGCCGAGCGCCCCGAAGTAGATGAGACCCGTCTAGCTGAAAGCTTGGCGCGCCTGTTCGCCTTCAACCAGCAACAACCGGACTGGCAGCGCCTGGCTGCCGCCCAGGCGGTACGCCGCCGGCTGGCGGTGATCTCCGGCGGCCCCGGTACCGGCAAGACCACCACCGTGGTGCGCCTGCTCGCCGCGCTGCTGGAGCAACCGGGTGGCGACCGGCTGGCCATCGGCCTGGCCGCGCCGACCGGCAAGGCCGCCGCGCGTATGGCTGAAGCCATTCGCAACGCCAAGGCCGAGCTGCCGCTGGCCGACGAACTCAAGGCGTTGCTGCCGGAAGAGGCGCGTACTCTGCACCGCCTGCTCGGCAGCCGCGGCGACAGCCCGGCGGTGCGCCACGATGCAGCGCGGCCGCTGGCGCTGGACGTGCTGGTGGTGGACGAGGCGTCGATGGTCGACCTGGCGCTGATGGCCAAGCTGGTCGACGCCCTGCCACCGCAGGCGCGGCTGATCCTGCTCGGCGACAAGGACCAGCTGGCCGCCGTGGAAGCCGGTGCGGTATTCGCCGAGCTGTGCGAAGGCCGTGGCTTCGACGCTGCAGCGGCCGCCGAGCTGCAGCGCATCACCCGGCAGACGGTGCCGGTCGAGGCGCCACGTTCGGCGCTGGGCGACGCCGTGGTGCTGCTCACCCACAGCCACCGTTTCGCCGGTGACAGCGGCATCGGAGAGCTGGCGCGGCGCATCAACGGTGGGGATGCCGCCGGCACACTCAATCTGCTCAGAGAGAACCGCGCGGACCTGGCCTGGCAGGCCGAGCCGAGCCAGTCCGCGCTGCTGGAGCGCCTGGAGCGCGGCTACCTGCCCTACCTGCAGGCCGCGCGCAAAGGCGAACCGGCGGTGGCCTTCACCGCCTTCACCGCCTTCCGCGCGCTGACCGCCCAGCGCGAAGGTCCCTGGGGCGTCAGCGGGCTCAATGAGGCGCTGGAGACGCGCATCCGCCGCCGCTACTCGCTGGCCGAGCGCGAACGCTGGTACCCCGGCCGCGCGGTGATGGTGCGGCAGAACGACTACGCGCTGGGCCTGTTCAACGGCGATATCGGTATCTGCCTGGCCAGCGAGTACGGCCTGCGCGTCTATTTCGAAGGCGAGGAAGGCTTCCGCGCCTTCGCCCCGGCACGCCTGCCCAGCCACGACAGCGCCTTCGCCATGACCGTGCACAAGAGCCAGGGCTCGGAGTTCAGCGAAGTGCTGCTGGCCCTGCCGGAAAGCCCCAGCCCGCTGTTGACCCGAGCACTGTTCTACACCGGCATCACTCGCGCCAAGCACAAGGTGGAAATCTGGGGCCTGCCGGCGCGCCTGAGCGAGGCGGTGAATACCAAAGCCGAGCGGGCGGCGGGGTTGGCGCAGCGCCTAGGCGTTACCTTGGTCGAACCGTCGCCAGCAGAACTGTCGGCGCCGCCGCCGGGCCAGTTGGATCTGTTCTAGGATCAGTCCTCCTCGAACTGATCGGCCGCGAGAGTGCATTGCAGGTCGATGAGATTGCGTGATGCAGTGCTCCATCCCTCCAGCACCTCGCGAATGGCTGCCTCGTCGGGGCTGGCGATGGCCAGCAGCCGCTCGTTGCCCAGCTCGGTAGGCCTCTCATCGGGGGCATCGTGATGTTCATGTGGCGTGCCCTCGGAGCACTGCTTGCAGAGCACGCGTACCGAGCGAGACCAGTCTTCGGCGGCGATCTGCCGTTGCTCCAACAGGCTCAGCAATTCATCGATATCGGCTTGGCTGCCTATCTGTAGTCTGGCCTCGTAGGTGCTGTTGGGTGACGGCTGAAACAGTTCCAGCGCGTTGAAAACCGGATACTGATGGCCATTGTATTCGCGATGGCCGACGGAGGCGCCGTCGTGCAGGACGACATCGCCATAGCATGAGCCCGATTCGGCATAGGGGATGTTGAGCAGGCGGGCGCGTACCGGGTCGATGCGTCGGGCCCAGACCACTTCGGCGCTGTCGTCCGGGTTGAGGCGAATGGGCGTCATGCCGAAGTCGGCCTCGATCGGCGTATCGCCTGCCTCGATCGATAACCCCAGGCGTTGCCACACGTCGCGCGCGGTGCGCCAGTCCTGCAGCGCGGTGGCGGCGATGGCCAGGTTCCAGTTGCTGGCTTCGTCCTCGGGATTGAATTGCACGGCGTACTGGTTGTGCTTCAGCGATTCTTCCCATTCGCCGCGGTACTTGTGGATCAGACCGATGTTGTAGTGGGTTTCCGGCCGGGCCCAGTCCAGTTCAAGGGCGCGGTGGTAGACCTGCAGTGCCTGCTCGTCTTCGCCCTGGTCGTGCAGGGCCATGGCTTGCTGGTGCAGTGCTTCGGCAAGGTCCTGGTCGGCCATGCGGGTCTCTCCATGAAAATGTGGGGCGCTCTTGCGAGCTACGTTCAATCGGCCTAGGATGCGCGCCTTCTTCCCTCAACCGACAGTAAAGGAGGCACATCATGCAACAGCTGATCACCCTTTGCAGGTCGCGTCTGGTCTGATTCTCTCCGCCGCCTTCGCTGCGGCGCGCGTCACCCGGCCCGGTCCTGCCACTCCCAACCTTTTCGTTTCAACCCATAGGGATTGGACCATGGGCAATTGCATCCGCAATCTGTCCGACGGCGTCGTATTGATCGCCGCGGACGACACCTGGATCGAAGGAAAAGCGATCCAACAACTCGAAACCACCGCTCGCCTGCCGGGCATGCAACGGGTGGCCGGCATGCCGGACTTGCACCCGGGGCGCGGCTATCCGGTCGGCGCGGCGTTCTTTTCCATCGGCCGTCTGTACCCGGCGCTGGTCGGCAACGACATCGGCTGCGGCATGGCGCTGTGGCGTACCGATATAGCGACGGCCAAGCTGCACCTGGACAAGCTGGAGAAGCGCCTGGGCAGCCTCGATGCACCGCTCGACGAGGACTGGGCCGAGGCGATTGCCGCCTTCGGCCTGCCACCCTGCGGCCACGAGCGCTCGCTGGGCACCATCGGCGGTGGCAACCACTTCGCCGAGCTGCAGCAGCTCGACCTGAGCTATGACGATGCCGCGCTGGAGCGGCTCGGCATCGCCCGCAACCGCCTGCTTCTGCTGGTGCACAGCGGCTCGCGGGGGCTGGGCGAGGCGATCCTGCGTGAGCAGGTCGACCTGTTCGGCCATGCCGGGCTAGAGGCCGGCAGCGAGGCCTGCACGCATTATCTTGCGCGGCATGACGGCGCCCTGCGTTTTGCCGAGGCCAACCGCCAGCTGATCGCCCGGCGCATGTTGGAGCGCTTGCGCGCCGACGGCGAGCCGCTGCTGGACGTCAACCACAACCTGGTGTTGCCGGCATGCATCGACGGTCGCGACGGCTGGCTGCACCGCAAGGGCGCCACGCCCGCGGACCAGGGGGTGATGGTGATCCCTGGCTCGCGCGGCGACTTCAGCTACCTGGTCGAGCCGCTTGCCGACGAGCGCAGCCTGCTGTCCCTGGCCCACGGGGCCGGGCGCAAATGGATGCGCAGCGAGTGCAAGGATCGCCTGGCGTCGCGCTACAGCGTCGAGCAGCTGGTTCGCACGGCGCTGGGCAGCCGGGTGATCTGCGCCGACCGGGCGTTGATCTACGAGGAGGCGCCGGAGGCCTACAAGGCTATCGATTCGGTGGTAGGTGCCCTGCGTGAAGCCGGACTGGTGCGGGTATTGGCGCGGCTGAAGCCGGTGCTCACCTACAAGACGCGGGGAGGGTGCTGCTGATGATCCTCCTGCAATTGTCGGCGGGGCAAGGCCCCGAGGAGTGTGCGCTGGCGGTGGCCAAGGCATTGCGCCGGCTGCTGGCGGAAGCCGAGGCGGCGCGGGTCGAGGTGCGTGTGCTGGAAGAGGAAGCCGGGGTGTCGCGCGATACCCTGCGCTCCGTACTGGTGGCGCTGCAGGGTGAGGGCGCCGAGGTGCTGGCCGAGGCCTGGAGCGGTTCGCTGCTGTGGGTCTGTGCCAGCAGTTACCGGCCGAGCCACGGGCGCAAGAACTGGTTCTTCGGCGGTGCGTGTTTTGCTGCGCCGTCGACCAGCCTGGAGAGCGAGATCCGCTTCGAGACGCTGCGTTCGTCCGGCCCCGGTGGCCAGCATGTCAACACCACCGATTCGGCGGTGCGTGCCACTCACCTGGCCAGCGGCATCAGCGTCAAGGTGCAGAGCGAGCGCAGCCAGCATGCCAACAAGCGTCTGGCGCTGCTGCTGATCGCCCGGCGCCTGGCCGAGCGCGCCGAAGAGGCCGACGACCAGCTACGTGCCGAGCGGCGTCTGCGGCACCACCGGCTGGAGCGCGGCAATCCGCGGCGCACCTTCCGCGGCGAGCGCTTCGTCGAGTGAAATAAAAACGGGGCCTTTCGGCCCCGTTCTCTTATCTACGCGTTCCGGCTTACTCGCCCGGAATATCCTTGCGCAGCTTGACCGGGTCTTCCTTGCGGCCCTTGAGCACGCGCATGCGGATGTTCAGTGCTTCGACGCCCAGCGAGAAGGCCATGGCGAAGTAGACGTAGCCCTTCGGCACGTGGACTTCGAAGGCTTCGGCGATCAGCACGGTACCGACCACGACCAGGAAGGCCAGGGCCAGCATCTTCAGCGACGGGTGCTTGTCGATGAAGTCGCTGATGGTGCCGGCGGCTAGCATCATCACCAGTACAGCGACGATGATCGCGGCGACCATGACCGGCACGTGGGAGACCATGCCGACGGCAGTGATCACCGAGTCCAGGCTGAACACGATGTCGATGATGGCGATCTGGATGATGGTGCCGATGAAGTTGCGCGCGGCGCCGTTGGACGGCTGCTCGGTTTCGTCTTCGCCTTCCAGGCCGTGGTACATCTCGGTGGTGCTCTTCCACAGCAGGAACAGGCCGCCGAAGAACAGGATCAGGTCACGCCCGGAGATGCCCTGGCCGAACATGTGGAACAGGTCGTTGGTGAGCTGCATGATCCAGGTGATCGACAGCAGCAGGGCGATACGGGTGACCATCGCCAGCGCCAGGCCGAAGAACCGGGTGCGGGCCTGCAGGTGCGGTGGCATGCGGCCGACGAGGATGGCGATCATGATGATGTTGTCGATGCCGAGGACGATTTCCAGGGCTGTCAGGGTGAGAAAGGCAACCCAGATTTCCGGGTTGGTCAGCCATTCCATTATGAGTTCCTTTATACGAAGTGTGCGGAGGTCACGCGGGGCGCGCGCGATTCTATCTGGCTTGTCGTGAAAATTCCGTCGGTGAATAGCTGACGTTTCGTCGCGTCCGCTAAAGAGTCTAGGACCGGCTGCATGCTTTTTGGTTGGTACTGGCTGATGCGTGGCTATGACAGCAGGGTCAGCACCAGCGGCAGGCTGATAGCAGCCAGCAGCGTCTGCAGCGTGATGATGCCGGCCATCAGGTGGCCGTCGCCGCCGAGCTGGCGGGTCAGCACATACGCGGTCGGTGCGGTGGGCAGGGCGAAGAACAGCACCAGCACCGAGCTTTCCAGGGGCGGCAGGCGCAGCACGTGCGCTACCAGCAACGCCAGAGCCGGCATCGCCAGCAGGCGCAGGGCGCAGTTCCAGGCCAGGGCGGCCTTCTCCCCGGTCAGCTCCTGCGGGCGCAGCGCAGCGCCGACGCAGAGCAGCCCCAAGGGCAGGCTGGCGGCTGCCAGTAGTGCGAGCAGGCGGTCGCTGCCACCCGGCAGGCCGGTGCCGAGCAGGTTGACCGCCATCCCGGCCAGGCAGGCGAGGATCAGCGGATTCTTCAGGATCGGCAGCAGAAGGCCTGCGAGAGGGACCTCGCGGTCGGCACTGAGCGACCAGACTGAGAGCACGTTCACCGCCGGCACCATCAGTGCCAGCAGCAACGCCGCAAGGACCAGCCCAGGTTGGCCATGCAGGCTGCCGATGGCCGCCAGGCCGAGATAGGTGTTGAAGCGCAGGATGCCCTGGGCGATGGCACCGAAGCGTGCCGCCGACCAGCCGCGTAGACGGCGCATCAACAACAGTGCCAGCCAACTGACACCGAGCCCTAGTAGTACGGCCAGGGCCAGGCGTGGTAGTGCAGGGTTGTCCAGAGGCGCGGTGGCCAGGCTGCTGAACAGCAGGGCAGGGAACAGGATGAAATAGTTGAGCCGCTCGGCGGCCGGCCAGAAGGCTTCGCCGGGGAAGTCGCGGCGGCGCAAGAGGTAACCGCCGACGATCAGAGCGAACAGGGGCCAGAGCGATTGCAGGAGAGCGATCACGACAACATCCGGAGAAAAAACGCCGGCCATCATGGGCAAAAACGCGGATGGGCGCTAGGGTGGGGGCTCGCAAAAAAGGAGCTGGTCATGACCGAGACCCAGACCGGCGGTTGCCATTGTGGCCGCCTGCGCTACGCCTTCGAGGCCCCGCTGCAGGACATCGCCCACTGTCATTGTTCGATCTGCCGGCGGACTACCGGTGGCATCGTCACCACCTGGCTCACCTTGCCAATGACCAGCTTCCGCTGGACCCATGGCAGCGCCGCAGCCTACGCTTCCTCGGCCAGTTGCACCCGTTATTTCTGTGCTCACTGCGGCTGCCACCTGACCCTCTTCACTACCCACAGCCCGAACTCTCTGGACATCACCGTGGCCAGCCTCGATCACCCGGAGCGGGCGGTGGCGGACCGGCATATCTGGACCGACAGCCGTCTGCCCTGGCTGCATCTCGACGAGGGCTTGCCGGAAGAGCGCGAGGAGCGGTTGTAGCGCCCAGGTTTTTCTATGAGGAGCCCACAGGCTGTGCATAGCAGGGCGATCCCGGATGATAGAGGCCGGTCGCGTGCGCTACTCGGCACCTACGGTAATGTCAGCCCGCCGCTGGCTTTGTGCAGGGTGCGCAGGTGCTGACCAAGCTGTTCCAGATTGGCTTCGCCGGCCTCGATCTCAGCCACCAGTTCCGGCTCGAGCAGGCGACGCACTTCGCGGTCGAGGTTGTCGGTGAGCTGGCGCAGGCGGTGTTGGCGCTCGTTGGTGGCGGCCTCCAGCTGTTGCCACTCGCCGGGCTGTGGCAGGCCATAGCCGGCGTCCAGTAGCTCCGCCGGGCGACTGAGGAAGCCACTGTTATCGAGGATCTGTCGCAGAGTGGCATCGGCCTCGGCGAAACGCCCGTCACCTGGCTCTTTGCGCGCGCCAAGATAGCGCTGCTTGAGGTGCTCCTGGGCCAGCAGCAGTTGTCGGCGCAAAGCGGCCTGCTCCAGCAACAGGAGCGCGGCGCTGGCGCGCAGGTCGGCCTGGGCAAACCAGGTGCGGCGCTGTTCGGGTGGCAGGGCCAGCCATTCCTCCACCTCTTGCTGCGGCACCGCCAGGCGGTCACGCAGTACGACGAACATGGCCTGGTAGCGGTCGCGGAACGAGTCGAAGCGATAGCCCAGGCGCAATGCCTCTCGTGGGTCGTCCAGCACGCTGCGATCAGCGAGTCCGCGGGACTCGAGGATGTCCAGCAACCCGTTGGGCATGATGCTGTCCAGATCCTGCAGCTCGCGGCGCCCGGTGCCGCCACGCAGCAGCTTGAGGGTCTCCACCGCGCAGTTGTTGGAGAGGAACCAGTAGTCGCCGTCGTAACTCCAGTGCTGCTCGGCGGCACGTGCCACCAGCTGCTCGGTTTCTTCACGTGACAGGCGCAGTGGGATCGAGGACAGGCCGCGTAGCTCGACCTTCGTGTACTCCTCTATCACCTGCGCCAGCGGCAGGATGAACAGGCGCGAGGGGTAGGCGCCGGTCAGGCCATCCCAGCTGGACAGCTGCACGTCACCGACGAACGCGCGATAGGACAGCACCAGGTGCTGGTCCAGGTCCAGCCGACAGGCCGGGCCGCGTGGCCTGCCCGGTGCGCAGACCACCAGGCGCAGCATACTGTGGCCCCAGCGGCTGGCCCATTGCTGGTTGGGTTCGGCGAGCAGATAGTCGACCTCATAGACCCGCTCCGGGTCGAGCCTGCCCAGCGGCTGGCGACCGAAGTCGCGGCCAGCGTTGAGGTAGGCGTAGTCGGCGGGACACTCCGCCTGCCGTGCCGGCTGCCAGGCGAAGTGCTGTTGCAGGTAGCGCTGTAGCGTGGGGCGACGGCAGGCGTAGGTCGGGTCGAGCAGAAAGTATTCCATGTTCACCGCGACGAACTCGCGCGGGTTGCTCAGCTCGTAGGGGTCAGGGCTGCGGGCGACCTGGCCGTTGTCCTGCTCGCGGGAGCCCCGTCGACCGACCAGTTGCTGCCAGCCGGCCAGGTCGAGGAGCCGGGGATCGTCACTGAGGCTGAAGCGGCGTTGGGTCTGACCGCGGCAGAGGTCGCGCTGACCGATGGGGCCGCTGCTACCGAACTCCGTGCTGCAGCGCCATTGTTGCAGACGCTCGCTTGCCGGCCACAGGCGTGCTCGGTCGTAGAGGTGAGTCAGTTCGTGCAGTAGTGTGGCCAGTAGCTCGCGCCGCAGGCTGCCATGCGAACGGCCGCTGTCAGCATCGGCCAGCTGGGGATCAAGCAGGCGGGGCAGCAGGCGAGCATTCAGACTGAGCGAGTCGGGGCGAGTGATGCGGCCATAGACGTCCGCTGGCAGGTCGTCCGACCAGCGTACCTCCACCTCGCGGTCCAGGCGTTCGATAAAGCTGGGGGGCAGGGCGGCCTCGGCCTCTTCGAGCAGCGCCTGGCTGGCCTGGTATTCGCTACGGGAGAGGCCGTCTGTATCCAGGCTCAGGCGCAATCCAGCCTGTGCGCAGGCGCTGGCCGAGGCCAGCAGCAGCGCCACCAGCCAGCGCAGAGCATGGGGTATCACAGGGCGAGTATGGCTTCGGCCAGTTGCTGGTCCGAGGCGTCGCGGGCCTCCGGCAGTTGCTCGCGCAGGGTGGCGAATGCGGCTTCAAGACTTGCCCCACGGATGTCGCCCTGGCTGGCGACGAAGCTGGCGGCATCGTCGCGAGCGGCCAGTACCACCTTCATGTCACGCACCGACGTGGTGGTGTCCGAGGTGAAGTCCAGACTGCGGTCCAGTGCGCGAACGATGATATTGCTGGTGGCCACCAGGGTTTGTGCCTGGGCGCTAGTGCCCAGGAATAGAGTGGCGGCGAGCATGAGGTGAGGCAGATGGCGCATGTTGGATCCTGACTTCGGTTTGAACAGATGCCTATTGGACGGGAACCGGTGTCGACGGTTCAAGCCTGCCGGCTCGGTGTCCTTGATGGACGGCAATGGGAGTGTGCTCAGGGTAGCGACAGAGGTAGCCATCATCCAGTGCGCAGCGAGCCCCATCGCCCTGCTGTGGCTCAAGTCGCGATTCTGTTTGCCCTCTGCGGAGCAATTGGTTTGACGGCTCGGAGGAACCGGTACGCCGGAGTTGAGAAGATAGATTTCTCTGTGAAAATGTTATGTTATAACTATCAAATAAAGCCTGCCGATGAACTCATCGATGCGCTCAGAGAAGAATCGTGACCTGCGAGGAAAATTGGATGAACAAGCGTCTACCCGTCACCGTGCTTTCCGGATTTCTCGGGGCCGGCAAGAGCACCCTACTCAATCAGGTGCTGAGGAACCGTGCCGGTTTGCGCGTGGCGGTGATCGTCAACGATATGAGTGAGATCAATCTGGATGGTGACGCGGTGCAGCGCGATGTGAGTCTCAACCGTGCTGAGGAGAAGCTGGTGGAGATGAGCAATGGCTGCATCTGTTGCACCCTGCGCGAGGACTTGCTGGAAGAGGTGGGCCGGCTGGCCAGGGAGGACCGCTTCGATTACCTGCTGATCGAGTCGACGGGCATCAGTGAGCCTTTGCAGGTGGCCGAGACTTTCACCTTCCGTGACGAGCAGGGGCAGAGCCTGTCCGATCTGGCTCGGTTGGACACCATGGTCACTGTCGTTGACGGCGTGAATTTCCTGCGGGATTTCCACGCGGCCGAAAGCCTTGCCAGCCGCGGTGAAACGCTGGGGGAAGAGGATCACCGGGCGATCACTGACTTGCTGATAGAGCAGGTTGAATTCGCCGACGTGCTGCTCATCAGCAAGACTGACCTCATCAGCGCCGAGGAATGTGACGAGCTGCAGGCGATTCTGCGTCGCCTCAATACCCACGCCGAGATATTTCCGATGCGCATGGGCGAGGTGCCGCTGGAGCGGTTGCTCGATACCGGGCGTTTCGATTTCGAGCGCGCCGCCCAGGCACCGGGTTGGCTCAAGGAGATGCGCGGTGAACATGTGCCGGAGAGCGAGGAGTACGGGATTGCCTCGATCGCCTACCAGGCGCGCCGGCCATTCCATCCGGAGCGCTTCTTCGCGTTTCTCGATCGTGAGTGGGTCAACGGCAAGCTACTGCGTTCGAAGGGATATTTCTGGCTGGCTAGCCAGCATCGCGAGGCCGGCAGCTGGTCACAGGCCGGGGGGCTGATGCGCTACGGGCAGGCCGGGCGTTGGTGGCGTTTCGTGCCGCGCGAGCAATGGCCGCAGGACGAGGAAGGCCTGCGAAGCGTGATGGGCAAATGGGATGTGGAGGTCGGAGACTGCCGCCAGGAGCTGGTATTCATCGGCCAGGACATCGATTTCGACCGTCTGCGGGCCGAGCTGGATGCATGCCTGTTGGACGACGCCGAGATGGCTGCCGGACCGTTGGCCTGGGAGCGGCTACCGGATCCGTTCGCCCTGGTTGCATGAGCCTCAGCGGTCCATCCAGACGCCCTTGTTCTGCTGCTCGCAGGCTGGTTTGAGATAGCGTGCGTCGGTGGCCACTCCGTAGTAGTGGATGTCCTGCTGGTATGGGGTGCCTTGCACCCGGGCGTTTCTGCATTCGCCGAAGGCCCCGGTAGGGCATTGCTCCACAAAGCTCACCTCGACCTTCTGCCCCTTCAACTGCGGAGCACAGAAGCCGGAGCGAAAGAGGTTGGTGGGGATGGTGCGGTTCTGCTGGCAGAGCTTCACCTCCATCTGCTGGCCTTCGCTGTGTACTACGCAGGCCTCTGCCCAGACGTGGCCGGCACAGCCCAGCAGCAACAGGGTGACAATCGCGCGCATGGCGTCTCTCCTCGAATGGTGCGGCGACTTTAGCCTTTCCCACCGCTCTGGAAAACCGCACCATAGCGCGATGCATACGAACATCCCCACTCATGTGATCGCCGGGCCGCTGGGCGCCGGCAAGACCAGCCTGATTCGCCACCTGTTGGCGCAAAAGCCGACAGATGAGCGCTGGGCCGTGCTGATCAATGAGTTCGGACAGATCGGGCTGGACCAGGCGCTGCTGACAACTGGCCAGGATGGCGTCGCCCTCGCCGAGATTCCCGGTGGCTGCCTGTGCTGCGTCAATGGTGTCCCGTTTCAGGTGGGCCTGTCTCGACTCTTGCGCAGGGCCAGGCCGGATCGCTTGCTGATCGAGCCTTCAGGCCTAGGGCATCCGACGGAGCTGGTTCGCCAGCTGCAAGCGGCACCCTGGTCGGAGGTTCTGGCGCTGCAGCCATTGGTGCTGGTGCTGGACGCGTCAGCCATGGCATCGGGCCTACCTCTTGCCGAGAGCCAGCAGGCTGTATTGGCCCTGGCGGATCTCCTGGTGCTGAACAGAGGCGAGCTCCTGGGCTCAGAGGCCCGCAAGCGCCTGCAGGCGCAGCTACCTAAGTCGACACTGCACTGGGCTCACGAGAGTGAGCTGGATTTCGCCGACTTGCCCGGAGGGGCGTCGGTCGCACGTGCTGCGGGCACTGGTCAGATCCTGCCTGAGGGCCGGGAACCGCTCGCCCAGGTATGGAGTGAGCCTCGGCGGCCCATCTGCCAGGTACAGGCTCAGGCAGACGGATGGAGTATCGGTTGGCGTTTTCACCCGGGCCAGGTATTCGATCTGGCTCGTATCCAGGGTTGGCTGGCCCGACTGCCGTGGCGGCGTGCGAAGATGGTTCTGCACAGCGATGCCGGATGGTATTCGGCCAATCTCCTAGAAGATGGCGTGCCGCTGTGGCGCGTCAGCGAGTGGCGCAGGGACTCGCGGCTGGAGCTGATTTTCTCCACGCCGCAAGTCGCGGATGCGCTCACTGCGTCGCTGGCCGCCTGTCAGGCGAACCAAGTATAGCGGTCCATCTAGGGGTGGGTGTTGAACCAGTCCAGCACCTTGCCCGGCGAGGCGGCGAACCACTCATGCCCACCCAGGGGCTCGGTATACCGTGTCACCTCTAAGCCCCGCTGGAGCAGGCGGTCGTAGTAGAGGTCCATGCTCCACCAAGGTACGACGGTGTCGACGAACCCATGCAGGAATAGGGTCGGAGGGTGGTCGACGGGAAGCTGGTCGGGGACCACACACAGTGGGCCGCTGCAGGTGGCGTATGAGCCTGACTGGATGGCCAGTGCCTTGAAACGACCGGGGAAGGAAACCGCCATTCGGCTGCTGTTATAGCCGCCGCTGGAGATGCCGGTGGCGTACTGACGTTGCGTATCGAGACGGCCGAAGTGGCCGGCGGAGATGGCGTCCAGTACGTTGCCGAGGAAGTCATAGTCCGTGCTCAGCTCATAGGCCTGAGCCAGGCCGGGGATATTGGTCTGCCAGAACAGGTCAGCTGGCGCACTGGGAGCGACGACCGCGTAGCCACTGTCCAGCAGCCTCTGCACCAGCTTGCCTTCGTAGTAGCCACCGAACGGCAGGTTACTGGTGTAACTGAAGTCATCGAGCGGGAAGAACGACCCCTGATAGATCAACACCACGGGCCATCCTCTGGTCGGAGGCGTTCCCAGCGGAAGCTGGTAGATGACCTGGCGGGCACCGATGACGCCGGAGTCGATCCAGGTCGTCTGGTGAGTGCAGCTCACTTTGGCGGGCAGCAATAGTGTGCGAGGGCGCTCATTGCAGCGGGATTCGGCCAGCGCCTGTTGTCCGGCGAGGACGAGCAGGCAGAAAAGCACGGAGCGAAAGGCAATCATGGAAGTATCTCCCGTTGTTCTTGTTGTTTGATTACCTCTCAAATAGAAACAGGAATTCCGATTCCGTCAAGCGATCGATTCCATTTGATCAATCGCTGCAAAGGTGATTTTCCGGGTCAGGGGAAGGCTGCACCGCTCTGGCCTGAGTGCCGAACGCTAATTAAGGATGGCGCTGGAACCAGTCCAGAATCCTGCTCGGCGAGGCGGCAAACCATTGATGGGTTCCTGCTGCCTCCGTATACAGCGCCGTATCGACTCCCTGGAGGAGAAGGCGATCGTGGTACGGCTGCATGCTTGACCACGGCACGACCCGGTCGGCCATCCCATGCAGGAAGAGGGTAGCTGGGTGGCCGGCTGGCAGCTCCTGGGGCAGAGGGCAGCGAGCGCCGACACAAGTGGCGAAAGATGCCGACTGAATGGCCAGCGCCTTGAAGCGCCCAGGGAAGGAAACCGCCATTCGGCTGGTGTTGTAGCCGCCGCTGGAAATGCCCACTGCATACCAGCGGCGGGCATCCAGTTTGCCGAATACGCCGCTGTTCATGGCCGCGAAGAGATTGTTGAAAAACAGCTGATCGTTGCTCTGGGCGTAATTGTTCGCCCACGCCGGCTCATTGGTTTGCCAGGCTTCTGCCGCCGTCAGGGCGTTCGGAGCAATCACGGCGTAGCCGCTGTCGAGCAGGGCCCGTATCAGTTCGCCCTGGTAGTAACCGCCGAACGGGGCTCCGGTGTTGTAGCTGAAGCCGGTGACCTTGACCAGCGAGCCGTGGAACAGCAGGGCCACCGGCCACCCGTTAGCTGGAGGAGTGCCCATCGGCACTTGGAAAACGACCTTCCGAGGAGCCTCTCCACCAGAGTTGATGGAGGTCGTCTGAGTGCTGCAGCTGATGCTGGCTGGTTGGGTACCGCTGGCTGCCTTCGCGACGCATCGCGATGCCGCTTGCGCGGATGTAAGACTGAATGCCGCCAGCAGGACGACGCTGATGATCATGGGCAGATGACGAGTAGGCATGTGGTGACTCCGGCTAGCGAGAAGCTCGGAGGATTAGACGCACTCTGTGACGAGATTTCACCGGTTTTTGGCGCCAAATTAACGACTTGCGATAGGTGGCGCGCCTAACTTTGCGAGTCGGTGGCAAAAAAATATCGCCACTCCCGCTTGCCAGCGGTTCGCTTGAGGTTTAGATTCTAACGGAACCGATGTTCCGATTCCGATAAAAACAACAGCTGGAGGTCATCGTGATGCATCAAGGAAGGGGCCTGGCAGTCGCCGGACTGGCATTGCTCGGCGCGCTACCCATCGGGGTGGCACAAGCATTTCAGGTGCGTTCGGGAGACTGGACCACCTCTCTCGATACCACGGTTTCCTATGGTGTCAGTTATCGCATGGAGGGCCAGGACGACAAGCTGATCGCCCGTGCCAACGGCGGTAGTGGCAGCAACTCGGGATTGATCAATTCCGACGATGGCAACCTGAATTTCCGCAAGGGCGATCTCTTCTCCGAGATGGTCAAGGTCGTGTCGGAAATGGATCTGCGTTATCAGGAGCGCCATGGGGTATTCATCCGTGGTCGCGCGTTCTATGACTTCGAGCTGAAAGACGATTCGCGCCGTCATCGCGAAATCAGCGACGGCGGGCTGGACGAGGCCGGCTCCAGCGTCGATCTGCTGGACGCCTTCGTCTACGGCAGCTGGACGGTCAATGAGCGCGACCTCAACGCCCGACTCGGTCGTCAGGTGATCAACTGGGGTGAGGGGCTGTTCTATCAGAACGGCATCGGTGCGACCAACCCGGTGGACATCAATGCCCTGCGGGCTCCCGGCTCGGAGATCAAGGAGGCCTACCTGCCGACCTTCATGATCTACGGTTCGTACGAGCTGCGCGACAACCTCACCGTCGAGGGCTACTGGCAGCCGGGCAAGGCCTGGGAGGCCTCGAAGATCGACCCCTGTGGCACCTACTTCTCGACGCTCGATCCGCTCGGCGAAGATTGCGAGTACCTGTCGGCCGCGCCGCTGCAGGAGCAGGTCACCGGGCTCGCCGGTCAGGCCATGGCCTTCGACAACCCAGCCGCAGCGCAGGCTTGGGCCAGCAGCCTGCCGCCCGGACTGGTCAACGATCTGCTGCGCAGCTATATCCCGACCACCTTTATTCCGCGCTCCAAGGACATCGATGGAGACGACTCGGCCCAGTACGGTCTGGCCCTGCGCTGGTATGTACCGCAGCTGAACGATACCGAACTGGGCTTCTATTACCTGCGCTACAACATGCAGGTGCCGATGATCGGCCTGACGGTCGGCCAGCCGCTGGTGCTGCCGGTGGTTGGCGCGCTGCCCAACGCCAGCAGCTCGCGCTACTACGCGGAGTACCTGGAGAAGCGCGACCTGTTCGGTATCAGCTTCAACACTTCCATCGGTGGAGACAGCATCTTCAACGGCCTGTCCCTGGCCGGTGAGCTCAGCTACCGGCCGGACACGCCGATTGCACTAGGTCTCAACGAGTACCTGCCGACCGCGCTGCTCAATCCGGGTGGCCTGCCGGCAGGCACTCACCTGGATGGCTATCGCGAGAAGGACATGTTCCAGGCTTCCCTGGCAGCCATCTACAACTTCACCGGCGTGCTCGGTGCGGACTCGGCGACCCTGTTCTCCGAGGTGGTTGCCAGCCGTGTGCAGGGCCTGGAGTCGGACGTCGACTACTACGAGGCCACCAGCAGCGCCTACGGCGCCCAGGCCAGCATGAGCCTTACCTACAGCAACGTGCTCAACCTGGTGAACCTGGTACCCAGTGTCAGCTACCAGTACAGCATCAACGGCGTGGCTCCCCAGCTCACCAACGGTCTGGATGAGGAGGCGCAGAGCTGGTCGGTGGGTCTGGACGCGATCTACCAGGAGTCGCTGACGGTAGGTGCCAAGTACGTCGGTTACAGCGGTGGTGGGCTGTCGAACAAGCGCACCGACCGCGACTACCTGACCGTCAACGTCAAATACAGCTTCTGAGAGGGAACGCCATGCATCGTCTGAGAATCACCCTGCTGGCGGCCGCCCTCATGGCCGCCCCTCTGGCCATGGCCCAGGTAGGCGCCGACCAGGCGGCTCGTCTGGGCCAGGACCTTACCCCGCTGGGCGCCGAGAAGGCTGGCAATGCCGCCGGTACCATTCCTGCCTGGGATGGTGGCCTGCCCAGGGATACCGCCGCTTTCGATGCGAAGGTTGGCTACAAGGACCCGTTCGCCTCTGACAAGCCACTGTTCAGCATCACCAGCGCCAACGCCGAGCAGTATCGGGAGCATCTGAGCCCTGGCCAGATGGCCATGCTCAAGCGCTACTCGAACAGCTGGAAGCTCAATATCTACCCGACTCGCCGCTCGGCCTCCTATCCGGACAAGGTATATGCGGCGATCAAGGGCAATGCCTCCACTGCCAAGCTGATCGAGAACGGCAACGGTATCGCCGACTTCAAGGTGGCCACACCCTTCCCGATCCCGCAGTCGGCCCTAGAGGTAATGTGGAATCACCTGGTGCGCTACCGCGGCGACAGCGTGAAGCGCTATTACGCCCAGGCCGTGCCGCATGCGAGCGGCAGTTACTTCATGACCCAGATCGAGGACCTGTTCCTGTTCAATCAGGACGCCGGCGACGCGAGCAAAGACAACGGCAACGTGCTGTTCTACTTCCGCCAGTCGGTTCTGGCGCCGGCGCGCCTGGCGGGTACCGAGCTGCTGGTCCACGAGACCGTCGATCAGGTGAAAGAGCCGCGTCTGGCCTGGCTCTACGCATCGGGACAGCGCCGTGTGCGGCGCACGCCGAATGTGGCCTACGACTCGCCCGGCACTGCATCCGAGGGCATGCGTACCACCGACAACTTCGACATGTTTTCCGGCGCGCCGGATCGGTATGACTGGCAGCTGGTGGGCAAGCAGGAGCTGTACGTGCCCTACAACAGCTACCGCTTCGCATCGAAGACCAACAAGTACAGCGACATCGTCAAACCAGGCCATGTGAATCCGGACCTGCTGCGCTACGAGCTGCACCGTGTGTGGCACGTACGGGCCACCCTCAAGGCCGGCCAGCGCCACCAGTACAAGCAGCGTGACTTCTATTTCGATGAAGACAGCTACCAGATCCTGGTGGTGGACCACTACGACAACCGCGACAACCTCTGGCGCCTCGGCGAGTCCTATACGCTCAACATGTATGACCAGCCGCTGATCTGGACCAAGGGAGATGCGGTATATGACTTGATCGGTGGTCGCTACGTGATCGGCATATTGTCCAACGAAGAGCCGGCGGATCAGTTCGATATTGCTCTGAAACCGACCGACTTCACGCCGGCGCAATTACGCCGTGATAGTCGGCGCTAAGTTGGGCGGATATATAAGCTCGCTTAACTTTGCGTAACTTGAAGGTAGTTGCAGATCATTCGGGAAAGTTCTGCGGGCAGAACTTCCCGAGGGGTCGCCCCGAGGCTACCGACCATGGTGAAGTAGTTCAGGCCGGAGAGCAGCATGTGGGCGCTGAGATCGGCCGCCTGCTCCGGGGAGGGATGGCGCAGATGGTCGCGATGGTGGAGCACGATGCGGCCGAAGGCCTGGCCGATATAGGCATTGAGCTGATGGAAGCGCTGACGGAACTGAGGGTCCATCGAGCTGCGGCGGATCAGGGCGCGAAGCAGGCCTTCACTGCCCTCGAACAGGCCAACCACCCCGCGAATGAAGGCTTCGACCTGGGCGTCCAGTGGCAACGCCTCGCGCGCCAGATCGTCCAGCAGGGCGTTTACGGCGGCGCGGCTCTGTTCGACAAAGCGCTCGTGCACGGCATACAGCAGGACATCCTTGTCGCCGAGCAGGCGGTAGAAGGTACCGACCGAGGATTCGGCCAACTGGGCGATCTGGGAAATACCGGTTTCTTCGAACTGGTTGCTGGCCAGCAAGTCGGCAGCGGCATTCAAGAAGCGCTCCAGAGCCTTCTTGCTACGTGCCTGGGTGGGACTGGCAATACTGTACATGATCAATTCTCGAAACGGCGCTGGTCGATTCTAGGGGGTTTGCCAGGGCAAGGCAAATAACGGAAAGATAACAACAAAGTTCCGCTGGAAAGTTATCCGATCGAACAACTTGTCTAGTCGTGCAAGTTGCTTTGGGGACGGCGATCTATTGCCATCTATTATTGAAGGAAAGAACTTTCATGGAATATCTGGATTTGGCCAATGGCCGTTTCGCCTATATCCGGCAAGGCGAGGGATACCCGGTATTGCTGTTGCACGGGCTAGGGTCTTCGCTGCTCGACTGGCAGCCCCAAATCGATCACCTTGCGCAGTTTTGCGAGGTGATCGCCATGGACGTGCGTGGCCATGGCCAGAGCGAGCCGTTGCGGGCGCCGGTAAGCATCGCCGAGTTGGCTGGCGACGTTGCCGACTTTATCCGCGCCATGGATGTTGCACCATGCATCCTGGTGGGCATTTCCATGGGGGGCATGCTGACTTTCCAACTACTGGCCGAACATCCTGACCTGGTGCGCGCGGCTGTGGTGGTCAATAGCGCGCCGAGCTTTCCCGTCGACACCTGGAAGGTCCGTGGTCAGGTCTGGTTGCGTCTAGGCCTGGTGCGCCTGATCGGCCTGCCGGCGCTGGCCGGGATGTTGGCGGGCAAGCTGTTTCCCAAGCCAGAGCAGGAGGCGCTGCGCGAGAGGGTGGCCGAGCGTATCGCCAGCAATGATCCCACATCCTATCTGCACGCCATGCGAGCCATTCCCGGTTGGTCTGCCATGCCGGCGGCGGGTCAGGCAAATGTGCCGTTGCTGGTGATCAGCGGTGATCGCGACTACACCCCACTGGAATACAAGCGTGCCTACCTGGGCCAACTACGCAATGCCCGCCTAGAGGTAATCGAAGATTCGGGGCATGCCACACCGCTGGACCAGCCGCAGCGATTGAATCAGCTATTACAGGCCTTTATCGCCGAGCATTCGGCGCCTATGCCGGCCTGACTCGGTCGCGATGCACCGTTACACTGGCCGCAGTTTCCGCTGCGGCGCCTTTTTTACATGCACCTGCTCCCTTGGTCTCACCCCTCCTCAGCCGGTTTTACTCTGACGGGCTGGCACACCCCACCCAGTGGCAAGCCGCTGCTGCACTTTCTGCATGGCAACGGTTTCTGCGGACGTGCCTATGAGCCCATGCTGAAGCCACTGGCAGAGCATTTCGACCTCTGGCTGTGCGATGTGCAAGGACATGGCGACACCGAGCACGGCGGCCGCTTCCATGGCTGGAATCGCAGTGCCGAGCTAGCGGTGGAGGCATTCGAGGCTGGCCGCGAGCGCTTCGGCGACGTGGCATGCTTCGCTCTCGGCCACAGCTTCGGCGGCGTACTGACCAGCCTTATCCTGGCGCGCCATCCGCAGCTGTTCCAGCGCGCGGCGCTACTCGACCCGGTGCTGTTCAGCAAGGCCATGGTGGGTGTGATGGCCTTGTCCGAGCTGGTCGGTCTGCATCGACGCAACGTCATGGCGCAAAAGTCGGCGGCGCGCCGCCGCCACTGGCCGGATCGAGCCAACGCATTCTCCCTCCTGCAGGGACGTGGCATCTTCCGTGGCTGGGCCGACTCCGCATTGCACGCCTATGTCGATCACGCGCTGAAGGATGCCGAAGACGGCGGTGTGGAGTTGAAGTGCCGGCCGAGTCGCGAGGTGGATATCTTCAGCTCCTTCCCCCGGCGACTATGGCCCTCGCTTGCCAGAATGAACACACCGACCCTGCTGCTATACGGGGCGAAGACCTATCCCTTCGTTGGCCAGTCCGCCAGGCGTCTGCGCGACCTGAACGGGGCCGTAAGCATTGCCGAGGTCGCGGGCGGTCATTGCTTCATGCAGGAACACCCCGAGGACACAGCCGCTCGGGTCATCGCCTTCCTGCAACCCGAGCGCTGACATGAGCACCAGCCGCGAGGATGTGTGGCTGGTGCTGTCCGAGTTGTGGCTGGATAACCAGCTGGACGACCATGACCACCGCCATATCGCGAGGGTATTACACGCCAGCGGCTTGCCCCTGGAGGAGCTGCAGGCCATCTATCTGGAGGAGGTCGCCCCTCTGCTGTGGGGCAACCATTGGGTGGCGGCGGGAGCCTGGAGCGGCTTCGACCCGAACTGGCTGAGCGCTGGTTGTCGCCGCTTCCAGGCATTGCGAGGACGCCGCTGGCATCGCTGGCGCTGCCGTCTTTTGCGCAAGCCGATGACCTATGCGGCCGAGCCGGAATGGCAACAGGTGCTGCTGCGACTCGAGGAACTGGGCGGATAGGGTGTCAGTCGACGCGGCGCTGGTCGTCCGCCCGCGGGTGGCTGCGGCGCCAATCGTCGAGCTGAATGACCTTATCGTCCAGCGGGGGTGCCTGGAAGGGGTGAGCCTCCAGCTCGATGTTGCCCAGGTGACGTCCATACATGCTGACGGTGCCGGTCAGACGCTGCTCGCCGGTGACGGTGAACTCGAAACCGTAGATCCGCGCCACACGCCGCTGTCCCCGGATGTCACGAACGATCGCCAGGCGGCGAAAGGCGACGTTGCCGTCCAGCAGCTCCACATCCAGCTTGGCGCAGTGTTGCTTGGCAAGAGCTAGCGCGCGCTCGCGAATGCCATGCCCGCGCCATAACCAGGCGCCGCCAGCGGCGAACAGCATCAGAAGCATTACATCCAGCAGATCGATCATGTGGACTCCGGTGTTTACAGGCCAAGCTTAACCGATCCGTGACGCCGTGCTCAGCTACCGCTTGAGCCGACAGGGCTTCTTGGATAGGGTCGCGGCCTGCGCTCAACCCACGAAAAGGATCTTCCCATGCATTGCCCTGCCTGCCGTGACTCCCAATTGAAACCCACCAAGCTCGAAGACGGCCTGTTGGCTCACGGCTGCGAGCAGTGTGCCGGCGCACTGGTGGCGCTGCTTTACTACCGTGACTGGGCCGAGCGTGCGCCGCAACCCGAGGCGATGGATACCGGGCTACAGGCCGAACCGGCCAAGGAAACGCCTCAGGCGCTGACTTGCCCCAAATGCGCCAAGCTGATGAGCAAGTTCCAGATCAGCGGTACCCGCAGCAATCGCCTGGACCTCTGTACCTCGTGCGACGAGGCCTGGCTGGATGGCGGCGAGTGGCAGCTGCTCAAGGCTCTGGAGCTGAGCCGCAGCATGCCGGCGATCTTCAGCGAGGCCTGGCAGCGCCGGGTACGCCAGGAGAGTGCCGAGCAGTCTCGCCGCGAGCGCTTCACCCGCCTGGCCGGCGCCGACTCCATTGCCCGCGCCGATGAGGTCCGAGCCTGGCTCAAGGACCACCCGCAGCGCAGGGAGCTGCTGCATTACATCGGCCACGAGTGAAGTCGGCGATGAAGAACTGGAAGAAGGTCTTGCTCGGTACCGTGATGGTGCTGGGAGCGGGTGCATGGGCGTGGTGGCAGGATGAGCCTCTGGGGCCGGTAGCCAGAGCCTGGCTCGAAGAATCGGTAGCAACTGCCGACAGCAAGGCCTACTACCAGTTGCTGGGCCTGGATGCCCCCGCCGGGCAGCATCCGCAGGAGGCTGGCCGTCAGATGGTTGAGGCGCACTTGCAATGGCGGGCGCAACATGGCCCCTACGATCTGATGGTCTCGGCCACGGATGGCGAACGTCTGGAGCTGCCCGGAAAGAACCTCTGCGCCCTCGGTGATGCAGGCTGTCTTGAGCGGTTGCGCCAGGATAGTGCAGGGCTGGCCGCACTGCTGGCCCGTCACGGCGAGTTGCTACGGCGCTACGACAGCCTGCTGGCACTGGACGACTACCGTACCCTTGCTCAGCCGAGCGTGGATGAGCCGCTGGCCAACTACAGCAGCCTGGGCAGGGCCAACCTGCTGCGTGCCGCACAGGCCATGGCCTTGGCGGAGGATGGCCGTGGTGGTGAAGCCCTGGCGCTCCTGCAGCAGGATGTGCGTCATCTGCGGGGATGGCTGGCACGTGCGGACAATCTGATCCTTAAAATGATGCTGGTGAATCTGCTGGGTCGCGATCTGAATGCCGTCGCAGCGCTGTATCGTGCTGGCCTGGTGCCGCTGCCGGCCGCCGAGTCGCCACTGAGCGAGGCGGAGCGTTCGCTGGGGGCGGCGATGCGTCGCGAGTTCGTTTTGGTGGGCTCCGGGATGCTGACTCTGGTGGACAATCCGCAGAGCGCCGGCGTAGCCCAATGGCGGCTGCGCTTGATGTACAAGCCGCATATGACGGTGAACGACATCCTGCCGGGCTATCAGCGGATGGCTACCAATTCTCTTCTGGATACCTCTGCCTTCGTACGTACCCTGGGAACTCCAGCACGCAGCCAGCCGAGTTTCTGGCGCCGTACTCGGAATCCAGTAGGAACGATACTCGGCAGTGTCGCAGTGCCCGACTTCAACAACTACCTCGCACGCCTGCATGATCTGGAGGCGAAGCTGACCCTGTTCAATGCTCTCGGGCAGGGGGTACCTGAGGCGGACAATCCCTATCGACCAGGCGAGCGCGCGGAGTGGGACGAGACGCTCCAGGCATACTGTTTCAGCGGCCCGCTAGTGGACAAGCACCATCTTCGCTGCCTGCCCTGGACCGCACCCGCCGCGCAGTAGCGGCTAGGGTGGGAGCACGTTGGCGCCCTTGCGTTGCCGACACGGGTGACCGTAGCCCTGCAGTGCACCTTGCCTGCACTCTCTTGCTATTGGCGGCGCTGCCGCCCTCGCTTGGCTGAAGCTTGGGCGCTCCTACGATTAAGCGAGACGAGCCACAGAGAGGTTGGTTGGACCGCCCAGCTGCGTGCACTGATGCGGCTCGGACGACCAGGCCCAAAGGCTTATCCCCGGAAGAATGGTTCAGCCTTCGCTATCCAGCGACTGGTAGCGCCGCTCCAGTTCCTGGCGGATGGCGCGGCGTTTCTGCGCCAGGGCGTAGCGGCGTTTCTCGTCTGCGTTCTCCGGTTGCAGGGCGGGCACCGGGGTCGGCTGGCCCTGGTCGTCCACCGCCACCATGCTGAAGAAACAGCTGTTGGTGTGGCGCACGGATTTTTCGCGAATGTTCTCGGTGATGACCTTGATGCCGATCTCCATCGAGGTGCGTCCGGTGTAGTTGACCGAGGCGAGGAAGGTGACCAGCTCGCCGACGTGAATTGGCTCGCGGAAGATCACCTGGTCCACCGACAGGGTCACCACGTAGCAGCCGGCGTAGCGCGCGGCACAGGCGTAGGCCACTTCATCGAGGTACTTGAGCAGGGTGCCGCCGTGTACGTTGCCGGAGAAGTTGGCCATGTCCGGGGTCATCAGTACGGTCATGGAGAGTTTGCTGGTTGCGAGTTCCATCGTGTGTCTCATAGGCAGTTTGAGGGGGCTGGCTGTGCAGTTCCTGCGGGGTCTGCTGATTGTTATAGGTGCTGCCTGTTTACTTCGCTGCGCCAGCGCCGCCAGGCATGCAACTTTGTGGCCGCCAGCCGACAGAGCATGGCCGAGGCGTTAAGCTGGGGCTTTTGCGCCAGGAGACCGATCATGCGTGCTCACTATCTGCCCTTGTTGCTGCTCCCTTTCGGCGCGTTCTGCACCGCCGCGCAGCCAGGCTGCGACAGCCCGGCCGCCTGTAACCAGGCTGGCACCGTCGCCTACCAGGCGGGCCGCCATGCAGAAGCCATCGCGGCGTTCGAGCGTCAGCTCAGACAGGCGGAACAGGCCGAGGACCGTGCCGCTCAGGAGCTGGCCCTGAACAACCTGATGCTGGCCAACCTCAAGGCGGGTCATGCCGGTATGGCCCGCGCCTGGCTGCAGGTGGCGCTGCGCAATGATTTCGACGGCGCGGCGACCCGCCATAACCTGGCCAAGGTCGGCGAGCGCGATGTGTCCGCGCTGTCCGCCGTGGTGGAGGGCGAGTATCGGCGCTACGCCGGCCAGGCGGCCTGGAGCACCCTGCAGATCCGCCGCGAAGGCGCGGCCTACCGTGCTTCCTTCGGGCCGATACGTGCCGGCAGGGATATCGAGGAGTGGGGGCCGGCGGCCATCGGTGAGCTGGACGGTCGCCTGAGCGGCGCGGGTGATTACTTCGAGCTGCAGGACGCCGGCCTGGCGACCGAGTGCAAGGTACAGCTGTTGCGCGACGGCATGCGCTTGCGCGTGCTGGAGGTGTTCGCCGACGCCTGCCAGGAGTACGGCGGTGCCGGCATCAGCGTGGCCGGCGAGTACTTCAAGGTCGAACCGCGCTAGCTGGCGCCGGCCTGCCCCAGCGCATCGATTGGAGCGAGCCGCAGTTCGGCAATGGCATGTGAGATCTAGCGGCGGAGCAGCGTAGCGAGCGAAGGCCTGGCTAGGCGGGGGCGTGCTCGAAAAGCGCAATTGGCAGATAGCCAATGAGCATTGTCGAGTGTGCCGCCAATAACGCCAGGCATAGCGCAGTAGCGGCTCAGGCGTGGGTCAGGTACCAGCGCCAATCCTGCTCGCCCACTTCGCCGACAAACTGGCGGAACTCCTCCCACTTGATCGCCAGGAAGATTTTCAGGAAATCCTCACCCAGCGCTTCCTTGGCCCAGCTCGACTGCTCCAGGTTGCGCAGCGCGGTCAGCCAGTCGGTCGGTAGCGTCTCGCGGGCCTGCTCGTAGCCGTTGCCGACAATCGCCTCGCCCGGGTCGATCTGATTCTTGATGCCGTGGTGGATGCCGGCGAGGATCGCCGCCGCCGCCAGGTAGGGGTTGGCGTCGGCGCCGCAGATGCGGTGCTCGACGTGGCGGCTCTTGGCCGGGCCGCCCGGTACGCGGAACGACACGGTGCGGTTGTTCACACCCCAGCTCTTGGCCAGCGGCGCGTAGCTGTTGGCCTGGAAGCGCCGGTAGGAGTTGGCGTTGGGGCAGAAGATCGCCAGGGCGTCATTGAGCGTGGCCATCATGCCGCCGATGGCGTGCTTGAGCAGCGGCGTGCCATGCGGGTCTTCCGAGGCCATCAGGTTGTTGCCGTCGGCGTCGGCCAGGCTGACGTGCATATGCAGGCCGCTGCCGGCCAGGTCGCCGAACGGTTTGGCCATGAAGCAGGCCTGCAGGCCGTGCTTGTTGGCCACGCCCTTGACCAGGCGCTTGTAGCGCACGCCTTCATCGACCGCCTGTAGCGCGTCGAAACGATGCTCCAGGGTCAGCTCGACCTGGCCCGGGGCGTATTCGGAAATCGCCGTGCGCACCGGCAGGCCCTGCACTTCGCAGGCGGCGTAGAGGTCGTCGAGGAACGGCTGCAACTGCTCCAGCTCGTACACGCCATACACCTGCGGCGCCTGCGGGCGCACGCCGTTGGCTTGCAGCGCCGGTTGCGGACGGCCATTGGCGTCGCGCTGTTTATCCAGCAGGTAGAACTCCAGCTCCACCGCCATCACCGGGTGGTAGCCATCGGCCTTGAGCGCGTCGATGGCGCGGGCCAGCACATGGCGGGGATCGCCGGGGGTGGCCGGCAGGCCCTGGGTCGGGTGCATGCTCACTTGCAGCTGGCCGGTCGGTACCGTGCGCCAGGGTTGCAGGGTCAGGCTGCCGGGAATCGGGTAGGTCCAGCAGTCTGCATCGGCCACTTCCCAGACCAGGCCGCTGGCCTCCACGTCTTCGCCCTGGATGGTCAGCGAGAGGATCGAGCTGGGCAGCGGCCGGCCGTTCTCGTAGATGGCCAGCAGCTCGTCGCGGTGCAGCAGCTTGCCGCGCGGAATGCCATTGGCGTCGATCAGCATCAGCTCGATGCTGCGTACTTCGGGATGGGCGGCGAGGAAGTCGCGGGCTTCCTGGATATCGGCGAAGTTCATGGAATCGTCTCGGTTATTCGCGGGCGCCGGGGATGGCCAGCAGCTCGTTGAGGGCCTGGTCGAGCATGCCAATCAGCTTGTCCACATCCTCCGCCGTGGTGCTCGGACAGCACAGGGTCATGTTGTGGAACGGGGTGATCAGGATGCCGCGGTTGATCAGGTACAGGTGCAGGGCCATCTGCAGCTCGTCGTGGAAGGCCGCCTCGGCCTCGGCGCCGGTCTTCGGCGACACCGGGCAGAACTGGAACTCGCTGCGCGCGCCCAGCTCGGTCACCGACCACTGCAGGTCGTACTTGCCGATCAGCGTGCGGAAGCCATCGGCCAGGCGCTTGGCCAGCGGCAGCATGTGCGCGTAGGCGGCCGGGGTCATCACCTGTTCCAGGTTGGCGCGCATGCAGTGCATGGCCAGGGCGTTGGCCGACAGGGTGGTGCCCATGCCGCTGTGACCGTGGCCGTGGCTGCCTTCGCTGGCGCGCTTGCGCGACTCGGTCATGGCCTCGGCCATCGCCGCGCTGCAGCCGAAGATGCCGCATGGCACGCCGCCGGCGATTGGCTTGCCGACCACGAAGAAGTCCGGGTCGAGATCCCACAGCTGGGTGCAGCCACCGATATCGGTGGAGATGGTGTGGGTCTCGTCGATGATCAGCAGCGCGCCGTACTTGCGGGTCAGCTCGCGGCATTTCTGCATAAAGCCCGGCTCGGGCAGGACCATGCCGATATTGGTCATCGCCGGCTCGCAGAGCAGGGCGCACACGTCGCCCTTGGCCAGCGCGGCTTCCAGCGCGGCGACATCGTTGAATGGGATCGAGCGGCTGTACTGGGTCAGGTCGTAGGCCTGGCCGACCAGGCCGCTGCGCGGCACGGTTTCGCCGTCGCGGTAGCGCACCATCACGTCGTCGACGGTGCCGTGGTAGCAGCCGTCGAACACCAGCAGGGTCTTGCGCTGGGTGATCGCGCGGGCCCAGCGCAGCACGTAGCGGTTGGAGTCGGTGGCGGTGGCGGTGACCTGCCAGAACGGCAGACCGAAGCGCGCGGCCAGCAACTCGCCGCAGACCACCGCGTCTTCACCCGGCAGCATGGTGGTCAGGCCGTTGTTGCCTTGCTCGGCGATGGCCTTGGCGATCGGGTCCGGCGAGTGGCCGAACATGGTGCCGGTGTCGCCCAGGCAGAAGTCGATGTACTCGTGGCCGTCGACGTCATAGAAGCGCGCGCCCTTGGCCCGCTCGACGAACAGCGGTACCGGAGTCGACCAGTCGGCCATCCAGTGCATCGGCACGCCACCGTACAGGGAGTTGCGTGCGCGCTCGGCCAGGGCTACCGACTTCGGGTTGCGGGCGATGAAGCGCTCGCGCTCGCGGGCGGTGAAGGTCTCCACGGCGGATGGACTGATACCGCTGGCAGTCATGTTGCACACCTCGTTCGAATTTCTGCACATGCTATTTTGTGATCACAGAAATAGCAATGAGTGGTTTAATAGCCTTTATTAGAGTCTTTTAAATCAATTGTGTGATCACAAAAGACAAGGTGCATTTTATGCGTGACTGCTCTCTGACCCTCAGCCAGCTCCCCGCGCCACCACGGGGACACTGAACACCATGGCCGATAATCTGCAGGAAACCCTCTACCAACGTATTCGCGAAAGCCTGCTCGAGGGGCGCTTCCAGCCCGGCGAGCGCCTGAAGATCCGTGACCTCGCCGCGCAGTGGGGCACCAGCCCGATGCCGGTGCGCGCCGCCCTGCAACGCCTGGTTGCCGAGGGCGCGCTGGAAGGCGAGCAGCAGCGCTCGGTGCGCGTGCCGGCGATGACTCGCGAGCGCTACCAGAATATTTTCCAGGTGCGCCTGGGCCTCGAAGGTCTGGCCGTGGAGCTGGCCACGCCCAACCTGACTGCCGCCGACATGGCCGAATTGCGCGACTGCGTGGCGCGCATGGACGTGGCCATCGAGCAGCGCCAGATCCAGGACTACCTGGAGGCCAACAGCCGCTTTCACCTGCACCTCTACGGCGCCTGCGGCAACCCGATACTGCTGCGCTCGATCGAGTCGCTGTGGCTGCAGATCGGCCCGTTCTTCAACCGCCTGTTCACCGGCGCCGACCTGTCGCTGCGGCTCAACGACTTCCACGAGGAAGCCTTCGCCGCCATCGAGGCCGGCGACGCCAAGGCCGCGCGTAAGGCCATGGAGCAGGACCTGATCTACTTCGCCCGCTTCCTGCTCAACCTGCTCGAACTGGACCGGGGTAAGCAATGACGGCCTGGCATTCCGCCGAGCTCGCGACGCGGCATGGCCTCTCCCATGGAGCTGCTAGCAGCATGGGCTCTTCTCGAGGGGCGAGGACTCAGCTTTCCAGCCAGACGTCACGACACCAGTGCCACACCGAGTCCCAGCTCTCGTCGGTCAGTTCTTCCTCGCTACCGTCCCATAGCCAGACGGTGCCCTCGACGTCCACCGCATAGTAGTCGCGGCCATCCTGGCAGAGAGGTACCAGATCGCGCGGCAGGCCTCGGTCCCAGGCCACGGAGGCGACTTCCGGCAGGTAGGTATGTGAGTTGGGGTCGCTGGCGGTGACCGGCTCCAGGCGGCCATAGACCACGTCGCTGGCCTTGAGGAGGTACTCGCGCAACTCGAATGGCAGGTGGATGAGGATCTGCTCCTGGATCTCCACCAGGGTTTCCTCTTCCGGCAGCTCCAGCGGCACCGGCACCGGCTCGTTGAGTTCACGCAGCTGTTCGATGACTTCTTCCACGGGGTGTCTCCTGGCAAGGCGGAATTTGGCTGGTGGCTGTCTCGGTAATACGTTCAGGCGGGTGAACGGACCTTTCTGCTCGCGATGAGCCAAAGCACAGCGATGGGGGAAAAGACGACAGCCGAATTGAGCGATTGTTGTCGTGACAGCGCACAAGGGTAGCCGATCGGAGGCGCGTTTTACCCTGTGCGGCGGGAGAGGGGAAGTGGGGACAAAAAGAAACCCGGGCAGGCCCGGGTTTCTTTGCGTCGCGGCCCTTCCTACATCAACCGCTTGCCGTCCTCGCGTGTGACGACCACGGTGGCCGAGCGTGGCCGCCGACCCGGGCCATCTGGCCAGGCACTCAGCAGGTTGGTGGCGGTGGAGCCCTCGCCGGGGTGCTGGATGTTGACGAACAGTGTGCGGAAGTCCGGCGTGGCGCTGATGCCGGTGACTTCTGCGCCCAGCGGGCCGGTCAGGAATCGCTTGATTTCGCCGCTGCGCGGGTCGGCCACCAGCATCTGGTTGTGGCCGAATGGGCCACTGGAGAGCTGGCTGCCGCTCATGTCAGTCTGGATCCACAGACGCCCATCGGGGTCGAACCACAGGCCATCCGGGCTGGCCAGGATGTTCCGTTCGTCCAGTGGCTTGCCGTTCGGGCCACGGCTGTCTTCGTTCGGACCGGCCAGCAGGAAGATGTCCCAGCGGAATCGTTTGCCGGAATGATCGCTGCTGTCCTCGCGCCAGCGAATGATATGGCCATAGGGGTTGGCCGCGCGCGGATTGGGCGCATCGGCCTTGGTGCGCGAGCTGTTGTTGGTGAGGGTGAAGTACACCTCGCCGTTGTCGGGGCTGACCGCGCCCCACTCGGGGCGGTCCATCTTGGTGGCACCGACGATGTCCGCCGCCAGGCGAGTATTGATCAGCACTTCACCCTGATTGGCGAAGCTGACTCCGGCCTTGCTGCAGGCTGCCTGGAAGGCCTTGTCCTTGATGTCCAGTGGCAACCAGTCGCCGCCGCCGTCGGCATTGAAGCGACCTACATAGAGCGTGCCATCGTCCAGCAGACGATCCGGTTTGCCGACCACGGGCATGTAGCGGCCGTTGCTGACGTACTTGTAGATGTACTCGTTCTGCGAGTCGTCCCCGGAGTAGCACACCAACGGGCTGCCTAGCTTCATGGGGGCGAAGATCAGGCCTTCATGGGCGAAGCGGCCCAGTGCGCTGTGCTTGATCGGCGTGGACTCGGGATCGAACGGATCGATTTCGACGATCCAGCCGAAATGGTTCGGCTCGTTGCGATAGTCGCCCCGCCCATCGGCGGCCTTGCGGGTGGCGTCGAAGCGTTGGAATTCGTCGCCCGGCAGTGTTTCCCAGCCGAAGCGACTGGAGTCGCGCAGCCCGTAGCGCTTCAGCTCGCGGGGCAGATCGGCGTCGCGGGTGGCGAAGTAGCCAGCCCAGTTTTCTTCACAGGTGAGGTAGGTGCCCCACGGCGTGAAGCCATTGGCGCAGTTGTTCTGGGTGCCGCGGGTGGCGGTGCCGCCGGGGCTGTACAGGGTGCGCAGCAGTGCGTGTCCGCGTGCGGGTCCCTGCATCTGCATCGGTGTGGCGGCGGTGATGCGGCGGTTGTAGCGCCCCGGCACCACTTCCCAGTCGCCCAGCTGGTTGCGGCGAATCTCGACGATGGTCACGCCGTGGGCGTTGATTTCCTTGCGCACTTCCTCCGCCACGGTGCGCTTGCCGTCCACCGTGGTAGGGCCGTTCGGGTGCAGCAGCGGCGCGTCGATGTATTCATTGTTGAATACGAGCAGGCCATGGTTGGATTTGTTGCCGCCGCCATGGCGCCCGTCGATAGGGAAGAAGTGCATGCCGTCGTGGTGCATGCCGACCTGCTCGGCCTGGTCCTGGGCGCTGTTGCTGGCATCCTCCAGGAACGGCGGCAGGTTACCGCTGATCGGGGTGCCCCAGGGCACCAGCACGCTGGCACGATAGCCGGCCGGTACGGTGATGGTATCGGCACGGCTTACCGGAATGGCGTCGAAGGGCAGGCGGTTACGTCTGGTGAACGGTAGTTCCGGGCTCTGCTCCGCCGCTTCGGCGATGGTGGGCAGCACGCCGAGGAAGCCGAGCGCGCCGACGGCAGCGCCACCGGCGAGTATCTGCCGGCGGCGCTGGTCGATCAGCTCGTTCATGTGCGGGTTGGCGGAATGGTTGCTGGGGAGTTCGTCGCCGTTGCCAAAGAGCACGGCGTTCTGTTCATCAAGGCTCACGGTTCGGTTCCTTCTGCTGAGGATGCGACGGAGCCACGACGCTAGCGAGTGATGGAGACGGAACGATGACGATTGTGTGGCGATTCGATGCGGTGAGAGAGGGTTAACGCTCTCGACGCCGCGCGGACTCGCACATGAGCCGGGCGTCCAGCAGGGCATGGTGGGGAATGTCTGCCGCGGGCAGGTCTGCCAGCAGTCCCTTGTCTTCACGACAGTGCACATGTGATGGGAGACCCTGGTGACCTAGCAGCCCCAGCAGCAGCGGCCAGTCCCAGGTCAGCGCATCGCTGACGATCTCTACGTCGTCGTAGCGGGCAAGGAAGCCACGGAGCAACTCGCCGGCGGCGGCTCGGCTGTGTCCATGGCGTGCAAGGTCCAGCTGAGGAAGAACCACTTCGTGGACGAACGTGGAACACTCTATCCGGCTCCAGCCATCGTAGAGCTCGATGTAGAGCTCGGCACCGGTCGGGTCGACCAGTGCCAGGCTGATAAGCCGGTAATCGGCCGTGAGACTGGTGAACTCGGTATCGAGGAACAGGGTGTGCATCGCCGCTCTCTTGCCAGGGACTGGCGGCACTCTAGCAGTCGGGCAGCCATAAAAAACCCGGGCCAGGCCCGGGTTCTTCGTGACGCATATGGATCAGCCGTTCTGGCGGATACCGGCGACCAGCCACGGCTGGTTGTCGCCATTGGCGCGCTCCATGCGCCAGCTTTCGCTGAACGCCTCGCCCTGGTCGAAGCGCGAGGTCTTGGCAACGCCTCGGAAGGTCAGGGTGGCGACTGTCTTGTCGGCCAACTCGTCGATGCCGTCCAGCTGCACGCTGAGGTCATCGACGTAGGTGGACTGGTAGCCCTCGCCCATGCTGGCGCGCTCTTCCTTGAGGAAGCTGAGCATCTGCGGCGTGACGAACTCGGCGATCTTGTCCATTTCCGCGGCGTCCCAGTGCTGCTGTAGGGCCAGGAAGTGGGTGCGGCCGGCTTCGATGAAGCGCTGCTCGTCGAACCAGGCCGGGGCGCTGATGGTAGTCGCAGCAGCGGCTGGTGCGGAGCTACCGAAGATCGGCGACTGTTGTTGCGGCATCTCGCGCTGCATGCCGCCGGCGACGGCCGGGCGCCCCTGCTGCTGCCGACGGGCGGCGAACAGCTTGAAGATGACGAAGGCGATCAGGCCGAGGATCAGGAAGTCGAAGATCTGGAAGCCTTCGAAGCCGTCACCCATGAACATGGAGGCGAGCAGACCACCGGCGGCGATGCCGGCCAGCGGGCCGAGCCAGCGCGAAGCACCGCTGGCGGCCGGGCGTTGAGCGCCGGCTGCATTGTTGGCTGCCGCGGGCTGGTTGGCCTTGGGAGCATCCGCCTGGCGGGTCTGGTGGGTCGGCGCGGAGCCGAAGGATTTTCCACCGCCCATGCGCTTGGCGGCGCTGGCGTCGAGGCTGAGGGTCAGACCCAGGCACAGGGCCAGGGTGATGCTGAGAAAACGCTGCATGTGGGGTAATCCCGCTGAGGTTGTGATTCGCGCGTCATGCTGCCGCAGTGTTGGGACCCTGGCCAGCCGCAGAATGTTTCCGGATTTATGTGTGCCGGCTTGCAGGGCGCATCAGGTGGGCCGGATCAGGCTCTTGTTCATGGCGCACTGGGCGCTACGGAATCCTTATCGGCGTAGCAACCAGTTCAACGGTCCGCCACGCAGCTGACGACGTAATAGTGCGCGCAGATCGGCATCGCTTTCCCCGGAGTGGCGCAGCCAATGCGTGAAAGTGCGCAGGAACACAACGCTGAGCAGGCTCTCCTCGGCCACGCGCGACAAGTGCAGGTTCTGCCGCCGCGCCGCCTCGCGCCACCACTGCACGGTACGGCTGATCCGTAGCAGCGCGCCGGCCTGCAGATGTATATGGCCGAGCTCCAGCTTGTACAGCAGCATCTGTCCGGTCAGCGCGCGGTGCGCGGCCATGCCGGCCAGCCAGGCCATCAGCAGTTCTTCCAGGCGCTTGCTGGCGTTCAAGGCGGCGAGATCGACGCTCTTGGCGCGCTCGAACAGCGCCTGGTCGGCGCGGTCCAGCCAGGCTTCGACCAGGTCGTCCTTCTGCCGGTAGTGGCGGGCGATGGCGGCCAGGTCGCAGTTCAGCGCTTCGGCCACGTCATGCAGATAAAGGCGCTCCCAGCCGCAGGTTTCTGCCAGGTCCAGAGCGGTATCGAGAATCTTGTTGGCGGTCGGCGTCGAGCGGGGCATGCGGAGTACCTCCGCTCGACAGTATGACCAGCCTGCGCGACCGGTCACCGTGGCCTGACGGGCGGGGCTAGAGCGCTTCCAGCTTGGCGTACGCCAGCATCAGCCACTTGCTGCCTTCGCTGGCGAAGTTGACCTGCACCCGGGCCTGGGCGCCGCTGCCTTCGAAATTGAGGATCACGCCCTCGCCGAACAGCGCGTGGCGCACGGCCTGGCCAAGGCTGAAGGGAGTCTCGGGAACGGCTGCGCCGGCGAACATCGAGCTGCCGCTCATGCTGCGGCTCGGCGCCGCATAAGGGCGGCTGACGCTGTTGCTCAGGCGTACTTCCTGGATCAGCGCTGGCGGAATCTCGCGGACGAAGCGCGAGACCTTGTTGTAGGTCTCGCTGCCATACAGACGGCGGGTCTCGGCGTAGGTCAGCACCAGCTGCTGCATGGCACGCGTCACGCCGACGTAGGCCAGGCGGCGCTCTTCCTCGAGACGGCCGGGCTCTTCCAGGCTCATCTTGTGCGGGAACAGGCCTTCCTCCATGCCGACCAGGAACACCAGCGGGAACTCCAGGCCCTTGGCGCTATGCAGGGTCATCAGCTGCACGCAGTCCTCGTGTTCCTCAGCCTGGCTATCGCCGGCCTCCAGCGAGGCATGGGTGAGGAAGGCGGCGAGAGGCGACAGCTCGTCTTCTTCGTTCTCGAAGTTGCGCGCAGCGCTGACCAGTTCCTCGAGGTTTTCCACCCGGGCCTGGGCCTTCTCGCCTTTCTCGGCCTGATGCCAGGCGATCAGCCCGCTCTGCTCGATGACGGTCTGGGTCATCAGGTGCAGCGGCATATCCAGCACTTTTGCCGAGAGATTCTCGACCAGCTCGACGAAGCCGCTCAGGGCGGTGGCGGCGCGGCCGGTGAGGCCCTTGTTGGCGATCAGCTGCTGCATCGCTGCCCACATCGACAGGTCGGCGTGGCGCGCGTGCTCGCGAATGGCCTCGACGGTCTTCTCGCCGACGCCGCGGGTCGGCACGTTGATCACCCGTTCCAGGGCGGCGTCATTGTGGCGGCCGTCGAGCAGGCGCAGGTAGGCCACCGCGTTCTTGATCTCGGCGCGTTCGAAGAAGCGCTGGCCGCCGTAGATGCGGTAGGGGATGCGTTCGCGCAGCAGGGCCTCTTCCAGCACCCGCGACTGGGCGTTGGAGCGGTAGAGGATGGCGATCTCGCTGCGCTTCAGGCCGTCCTTGCGCAGTGCCGACTCGATCGACTCGACCACGTAGCGGGCCTCGTCGTGTTCGTTGAAGGCGGCGTACAGGTTGATCGGCTCGCCGTCGCTACCGTCGGTCCACAGTTCCTTACCCAGGCGCCCGTTGTTGTTGGCGATCAGGGCGTTGGCGGCCTTGAGGATACCGGCAGTGGAGCGGTAGTTCTGTTCCAGGCGGATCAGTTGGCTATCCGGGAAGTCGCTGGAGAACTGCTGGATGTTCTCGATTCGCGCGCCGCGCCAGCCGTAGATCGACTGGTCGTCGTCGCCGACCACCATCAGGCTCTCGCCGCCCTTGGCGAGCAGGCGCAGCCAGGCGTACTGCACGGCGTTGGTGTCCTGGAACTCGTCGACCAGGATGTGGCGGAAGCGCTTCTGGTAATGCGCCAGCAGGTCCGGCTTGTCGCGCCACAGGTCCAGGGCGCGCAGCAGTAGCTCGGCGAAGTCGATGACCCCGGCGCGGGCGCAGGCGGCCTCGTAGGCGGCGTAGATCTTCAGCATGGTAGCGAGGAACAGGTCGCCGCCGGGCTGGATGTTCTGCGGGCGCATTCCCTCGTCTTTCTGCCCGTTGATGAACCACTGGGCCTGCTTGGCCGGCCAGCGCTGTTCATCCAGGCCCAGTTCACGGATCACCCGTTTGACCAGGCGCTGCTGGTCGTCGGAGTCGAGGATCTGGAAATTCTCGGCCAGGCCGGCTTCCTGCCAGTGCGCGCGCAGCAGGCGGTGGGCCAGGCCGTGGAAGGTGCCGACCCACATGCCGGCGGGGCTCATGCCAAGCATCTGCTCAATGCGCTGGCGCATCTCGGCGGCGGCCTTGTTGGTGAAGGTTACCGACAGGATGCTGTACGGCGAGGCGCCGAGGAACTGGATCAGGTAGGCGATGCGGTGCACCAGCACACGGGTCTTGCCCGAGCCGGCGCCGGCCAGCACCAGCTGGCGGCCGAGCGGGGCGGCCACGGCCTGGCATTGCGCATCGTTGAGGGAGGCGAGGAGGAGTTCTGGGTCGAAGGCGGGAGTGTTCTGCATCGCGGCATTCTACGGGCCCACCAGGGGAGCGGCAAACCACAGGCGGACGGGTGCGATGCTGAGCAGCGCAGCGCGAAGCCCGCTTTAATCTACTGCTGGAGGCGCTTATTGCGGCCTGAAAACCTCTCGATGGTGACGTTGCCGAGCTTCAGTGAACAAATGTTCGCAATTTGTCCCCGTCAGCTGGTAAAAAGCCATCATTCGGGCTTGGGCGGCCTCTCTAGCTCGGGTATGCTCGGGAAAAGTCAGGCATTCCATTACAAGAACATCGCCTATGACACAACCATTCGGGGGAGGCTCCGCCAGCGTGGCGGCGGAGGAGTCGCGGGTCATCCACCAGCAGTTCGCCACTGAAATTGCGGTGGAAAGGACTCGGCTGCTGTATCAGGGTTCCCAGGTCCCCACCCTGTTCATGCTACTCAATGCCCTGGCATGCGCCGCTCTCCTCTGGCAGCCCCATCAGAGCCTGCTCCTGGCCGGGTGGCTGGTCTGGGTGGTGCTGCTCGCCGTGATGCGGCTGATCCAGATGACCGCATTCAAGGCCGCCTTGCCGTCGCGCCAGGCGCATCCTCAATGGGGGCGCATGTTCCTGGTTGGCGCCGGAGCCAGTGGTTTGACCCTGGCGTTCGTCGCGATCTTTCTGGTGCCGAGCGACGAGTTCATCGTGCAGGCGATGGTCTACGGCCTGATCGTTGCTGCCATTCTTTCCGCCAGCGTGGCATATGCCGTCAGTCTCCCCGCCTTCCTGGCGTTCGCCCTGCCGTGCCTGCTGCCGACCATTCTCTATCTGCTGCTCAGCGATGGTGCCGCCCACCGGGTGGGCGGCCTCCTAGGTCTATTGCTGCTGTTGAGCCTTGGTGTGGTGGCTTGGCAGGTCAATCGGCTGGTCGAACGCAACCTGCTGCGGCGTTTCCAGAACCAGGCACTGATACAGCATCTTCAGCACGCGCGGGAAAGCGCCGAGGGGCTCAATCAGGAGCTGGCCCGTGAGGTGGAACAGCGCCGCCGGGCCGAGCGGGAGCTGCGCAAGGCGCACGATGAACTGGAGATACGCGTGGCCCAGCGCACCCTGGAGCTGGACGACGCCAGCCATGCACTCGGCAAGAGCGAGGCACGTCTGGCCCTGGCTCTGGAGGCCAGCGAGCTGGGGCTGTGGGACTGGGACCTGACCACCGACGAAGTGCACCACAGCCACCTGGAGAGCATTTTCGGAGTCAGCCAGAACGAAGTGAAAGGGGTGCTCAGCCACCTCAAGCCGCGCCTGCATCCGGACGATCTGCAGTTCCTGCGCCGGGCGCTGGTCGAGCACCTCAAGGGGCGCACGGACGACTACTGCGTGGAGTACCGGGTGCGGCATGCAGATGGCCGCTGGTTGTGGGTCGAGGACCGGGGCCGCGCCGTCGAGCGTGATTCGCAAGGGCGGGTGCTGCGCATGCTCGGCACGCGCCGCAACATCACCGAGCGCAAGCGCCGGGATGAGGAGCAGCGCCTCGCCGCCACGGTGTTCGAGGCCACCAGCGAGGGCATCGTCATCCTCGATGCCGACTACCTGCTGCTCTCGGTGAACCAGGCCTTCAGCGAGGTTACGGGTTATCGCAAGGAAGAGGTTCTTGGCCGCAGCGTCGCGACGCTGATCAGCAGCCGCGATGCCCGTCGCCAGTACCAACTGATTCGCCAGGAGCTGGAGCGCCACGGCAGCTGGCGCGGCGAGCTGACCGAGACGCGCAAGAACGGCGAGCTGTACCCGCAGTGGCTGCAGCTAAACGTGGTGCGTGACAGCCGTGGTCGGGTCAGCCACATCGTCGGCTTCTTCTCCGACCTGTCGCAGCGTCGGCAGACCGAGGAGCGTCTTCGTTACCTGTCGCACTACGACGAGCTGACCGGCCTGGCCAATCGCAGCCTGTTCCGTGAACGCCTGCATGAAGCCGGCGAGCGGGCCCGGCAGGATGAGCTGCAACTGGCCCTGCTGCACGTGGACTTGGATCGCTTCAAGCTGCTCAACGACAGCCTGGGTCTCGAAGTGGCGGATCAACTGCTGCGGCAGATGGCGCGACGCCTGATACAAACGGTTCCCGAGGCCTATACGGTGGCGCGCCTGGCCGGTGACGAGTTCGCTATCGTGCTCGATGACTACGGCAGCCTTTCCTCGCTGGCGCGGACGGCAAGCCGGCTGCTGAGCAAGCTGCGCACGCCGATGTCGGTCGGCGGGCATGAGTTGGTGGTCAGCGCCTCGGTAGGGATCAGCCTGCTGCCGGACAACGCTCGTGAAATCTCGGTACTGATCAGCCAGGCCGGCATGGCCATGCAGCATGCCAAGCACCTGGGCGGCAACACCTTCCAGTTCTACACCGACAACCTGCAGGCCTGCACCCTGGAGCGTCTGCAGCTGGAAACCCAACTGCGCAAGGGTATTGAGGATGGGCAGCTGGAGGTGTTCTACCAACCCAAGCTGTGCCTGGCCGATGACAGTCTCAATGCTGCCGAGGCGCTGGTACGCTGGCGCCATCCAAGCATGGGGCTGGTGCCGCCAGGGGAGTTCATTCCCCTGGCCGAGGAGACCGGCCTGATCGCCCCCATCGGCGAGTTCGTGCTGCGCCAGGCCTGTAAGCAGGCTCGCGAGTGGCAGCGCCAGGGTCTGGCGGACCTCCGCGTATCGGTCAACCTGTCGGTGCATCAGCTGCGTCAGGGCAACCTGATCGCCCTGGTCCGCCAGGTGCTCGACGAAACCGGCTTGCCCTCGCACCTGCTTGAGCTGGAACTCACCGAGAGCCATCTGCTGGACAACGTCGAGAATGTCATCTCCACCTTCCAGCAGCTGCGCGATATGGGCGTGAAGCTGGCGATCGACGATTTCGGTACCGGTTATTCCTCGCTCAGCTACCTCAAGCGCTTCCCGGTGGACTACGTGAAGATCGACCAGACCTTCGTCCGCGATCTCTCCGCTGGCGGCGAGGATGCGGCGATCACCCGAGCGATCATCGCCATGGCCCACGGACTGGAGCTGAAGGTGGTCGCCGAGGGCGTGGAAACCCAGGCACAACTGGATTTCCTCAGGGCACAGCGTTGTGACGAGATTCAGGGCTTCCTGATCAGTCCACCAGTGCCGGCCGAGCGCTTCGCCGAGATATTGCGCGGTCGGGTGGAGGCGTTCTGATCAGCCGTCCCAGCGACCTGGTGCGTAGGAGAAGACAGGCAGCGACCAGCGCCAGCGGATCGCTGCCAGGCGCAGAGCGAGGCCGCTGGCGAAGGACGCCAGCAGGTTGAGGTCCTCGTCGATTCCCAGGTGACGCAATCCCAGATAGAGCAAAGCGACCAGCAGAGAGACGCTGGCGTACAGCTCGTGGCGCAGCACCTGTGGCAGGCGGTGGCAGAGGATGTCGCGCAGGATGCCGCCGCAGATGCCGGTGATCACCCCGGCCATCACCACTACTGCCAGCGGATAGCCGAGGCCGAGGGCGACGTTGCAACCGATCACCGTAAAGGCGATCAAGCCCATCGCGTCGAGCAGCAGGAACAGCCGACGCAGGTGATGCATGACCCGTGCGATGAGCATGGTGAACAGGCCGGCGCAGATGGTCAGGTAGATGTAGCTGGGGTGCTGGGTCCAGCCCACCGGGAAGTTGCCCAGCAGGATGTCGCGCACGGTACCGCCGCCGAGCGCGGTGACGAAAGCGATGAGGGCGACGCCGAACAGGTCCATGTCGCGCTTGCCGGCGGCGAGCGCTCCGGACATGGCTTCGGCGGTGATGGCTATCAGATAGACGTAGAGCAGCACACAGAACTCCTGTGTTCGGTGCCTCTCCCCCTGTCCTCTGTACCTGAGAGTTTGTGCGGCGTTGCCGCTTGCCCCTTCGGTGGGTCGCCCGTGGCGACCGCTCTCCAGTCGGCTATATCGGAATCTCGCAGTGCTGGGCCTGAGCGATCATGGGAGTTTGCGCCTTCGGCGGAGGGGCTCGCGGCCCCTCGCTCTCCTGCGAGGGCGCGCAGTATAGGGGGATGCCCGGCTCAAGCCAACTGACGCAGCAGCAGGGCGTGGCGCAGGTCGATGTCCTCCGGCAGCGGCAGATAGACGACGTGGCCGTCGCCTGGTGCCACTTCGGTGGCTTCGCCATTGGACTTTTCCAGGGTCCCGAGCAGGAAGTTCAGGTTGCCACGTGGCGTCATCAGTTCCAGCCGGTCGCCGACGGCGAAGCGATTCTTCACCCTCACCTCGACCAGTGCGCCACGCCGCTCACCAGTGAACTCGCCGACGAACTGCTGGTGTTCGGCGAGCGAGCTGCCGCGCTCGTAGTTCTGATACTCATCGTGCACGTGACGGCGCAGAAAGCCCTCGGTGTATCCGCGGTTGGCCAGCGACTCCAGGTCGCCCATCAGGCGCGGGTCGAACGGCCGGCCGGCCAATGCATCGTCGATGGCCCGGCGGTACACCTGGGCCGTGCGCGCCACGTAGAAATGGCTCTTGGTGCGACCCTCGATTTTCAGCGAGTGCACGCCCATCTGCAGCAGGCGCTGGACGTGCTGGACGGCGCGCAGGTCCTTGGAGTTCATGATGTAGGTGCCGTGCTCGTCCTCGAAGGCCTCCATCATCTCGCCCGGACGGGTCTGGTCCTCTAGCAGAAAGGTACGATCGGTCGGTGCGCCGGCCCCGAGCGTAGGCTGGCAGCCCTGCACGATGCCGCCCAGTTCGTTCTCGTGCCCCTCGTGAACCTGATATTTCCAGCGGCAGGCGTTGGTGCAGGCGCCCTGGTTGGGATCGCGTTTGTTGATGTAGCCGGACAGCAGGCAGCGCCCGGAATAGGCCATGCAGAGGGCACCGTGAACGAACACCTCCAGCTCCATCTGGGGTACCTGCTGGCGGATCTCTTCGATCTCCTCCAGTGCCAGCTCGCGGGACAGGATTACCCGTGTCAGCCCCTGGCGGCGCCAGAATTCGACGCTGGCCCAGTTCACTGCATTAGCCTGGACCGACAGGTGGATGGGCATCTGTGGAAAGCGCTCGCGCACCAGCATGATGAGCCCTGGGTCCGACATGATCAGCGCGTCAGGGGCCATGGCCACGACCGGCTCCAGATCCTTGAGGAAGGTCTTCAGCTTGGCGTTGTGCGGGGCGATGTTGACGACCACGTACAGGCGCTTGCCCTGGGCATGCGCCTCGTCGATTCCGATGGCCAGGTTGGCGTGATCGAATTCGTTGTTGCGGACCCTCAGGCTGTAGCGTGGTTGCCCGGCGTATACGGCGTCAGCGCCGTAGGCGAACGCATGGCGCATGGACTTGAGGGTGCCTGCGGGGGAGAGAAGCTCGGGAATCATCGGATCGCCCTGTCATGACGGGGAGGCGATTCTAGAGGCGAGTGCACCGCTGCCTATTGATCTGGCGCAGATGCGTGCCGCCTTCTGGCCCTGGCTGACGGGCGGCTGCTGCCCAATAAAAAACCCGGCGCAAGGCCGGGTTCTTCAATGGCACGGGTCGTCTCAGTCGACGGCCTTGACCATGTCCTCGATGACTTTCTTGGCGTCGCCGAAGACCATCATGGTTTTGTCCAGGTAGAACAGTTCGTTGTCCAGGCCGGCGTAGCCGCTGGCCATCGAGCGCTTGTTGACGATCACGGTCTTGGCTTTGTAGGCCTCGAGGATCGGCATGCCGGCGATCGGCGACTTCGGATCGTTCTTCGCAGCCGGGTTGACCACGTCGTTGGCGCCCAGCACCAGCACCACGTCGGCCTGGCCGAACTCGGAGTTGATGTCTTCCATCTCGAACACCTGCTCGTAGGGCACTTCGGCCTCGGCCAGCAGGACGTTCATGTGGCCAGGCATACGACCGGCAACCGGGTGGATCGCGTACTTCACGGTGACACCGCGGTGGGTCAGCTTCTCGGCCAGTTCCATCAGCGCGTGCTGGGCACGAGCTACCGCCAGGCCGTAGCCCGGAACGATGATCACGGTGTCGGCGTTGGTCAGCAGGAAGGCGGCGTCGTCGCTCGAACCGGATTTCACCGGACGGGCTTCCTGGGCGCCAGCCGGGCCGGACGCTTCTGCCGCGCCGCCGAAGCCGCCGAGGATCACGTTGAAGAACGAACGGTTCATCGCCTTGCACATGATGTACGAGAGGATGGCGCCCGAAGAACCTACCAGCGAACCGGCGATGATCAGCATCGAGTTGTTCAGCGAGAAGCCGATACCGGCCGCCGCCCAGCCCGAGTAGCTGTTGAGCATCGACACCACGACCGGCATGTCGGCGCCGCCGATCGGGATGATGATCAGCACGCCGATGATGAAGGCCAGGGCCACCAGTACGGCGAAGGCACGGATGTCACCGGTGAAGGTGAAGTACAGGCCCAGGCCGGCGATGGCCAGGCCAACCACCAGGTTGACCATGTGCTGGCCCTTGAACACCACAGGGGCGCCCTGGAACAGGCGGAACTTGTACTTGCCGGACAGCTTGCCGAAGGCGATCACCGAACCGGAGAAGGTGATGGCGCCGATGGCCGCGCCGAGGAACAGCTCCAGGCGGTTACCGGCCGGGATGGCGTCGCCCAGGGCGTGGACGATGCCCAGCGACTGCGGCTCCACTACCGCCGCAATGGCGATAAAGACTGCGGCCAGGCCGATCATGCTGTGCATGAAGGCGACCAGTTCCGGCATCTTGGTCATCTCGACGCGCTTGGCCATGATGGAGCCGGCGGTGCCGCCGACCAGCAGGCCGACCAGCACGTAGCCCAGGCCCTTGGCGGCGCCGCCTTCGGCCATTTCCGCGCCCAGCTTGAACACCAGGAACACGGTGGTGACCACGGCGATGGCCATGCCGACCATGCCGAAGGCGTTGCCCTGGCGGGACGAGGTCGGGTGGGACAGGCCTTTCAGCGCCTGGATGAAGCACACCGAGGCGACGAGATACAGCAGGGTGATCAGGTTCATGCTCATCTTATTTGCCCTCTGCCTTGGCTTTGGGCGCCTTCTTCTTGAACATTTCCAGCATGCGGCGGGTAACCAGGAAGCCACCGAACACGTTGACCGCGGCCAGGGCCACGGCCAGGGTGCCCATGGACTTGCCCAGCGGGGTCACGGTCAGGGCGGCGGCCAGCATGGCGCCGACGATGACGATGGCGGAGATCGCGTTGGTCACGGCCATCAGCGGGGTGTGCAGGGCCGGGGTGACGTTCCATACCACGTGGTAGCCCACGTAGATGGCCAGTACGAAGATGATCAGGTTGTAGATGCTGGGGGAGATCAGTTCCATCTCGCGACTCCTTAACCGTTCTTGCGCACGACTTCACCGCCCTTGCACATGAGGCAGGCAGCGACGATGTCGTCTTCGAGGTTGAGCTGGAACTGGGCTTCCTTGTCGATCACGAGCTTGAGGAAGTCCAGCAGGTTGCGGGCGTACAGGGCGGAGGCATCCGCCGGCACCAGCGCGGCCAGGTTGGTGTGGCCGACGAGGGTCACGCCGTGCTTGACCACGACCTGATCGGCCTCGGTCAGCGGGCAGTTGCCACCCTGGGCAGCCGCCAGGTCGATGACCACGGAACCCGGCTTCATCTCGGCGACAGTCGCTTCATGCAGCAGAGTCGGCGCCTTGCGGCCCGGGATCAGCGCGGTGGTGATGACGATGTCGGCCTGCTTGGCCTTCTCGTGCACGGCCTTGGCCTGACGCTCCATCCACGAAGCGGGCATCGGGCGGGCGTAACCGCCGACACCCTGGGCGCACTCGCGCTCTTCATCGGTCTCGAACGGTACGTCGACGAACTTGGCGCCGAGCGACTCGATCTGCTCCTTCACGGCCGGACGCACGTCCGAGGCCTCGATCACAGCACCCAGACGCTTGGCGGTGGCGATGGCCTGCAGGCCAGCCACGCCGGCGCCGAGGATCAGCACGCGGGCGGCCTTCACGGTACCGGCGGCGGTCATCAGCATGGGCATGAAGCGCGGGTAATGGTTGGCGGCGAGCATCACGGCCTTGTAGCCGGCGATGTTGGCCTGCGAACTCAGTACGTCCAGGCTCTGCGCGCGGGAGGTACGCGGGGCGGCCTCCAGGGCGAAGGCGGTGACGCCACGGGCGTTCATGCGCGCGATGGTGTCGTTGCAGAACGGGTTGAGCATGCCGACCAGCACGGCGCCGGACTTCATGTGAGCCAGTTCGGCTTCGGTCGGGGCGACCACTTTCAGCACCAGGTCGGCACCGAAGGCGGCGGCGTCGTTGCCGATGCTGGCGCCAACGGCTTCATAGGCGCTATCCGGGATGCTGGCGCTGACGCCTGCACCGGCCTGGACGGTCACCTGATGGCCCTGGCCAACCAGCTTCTTGACGGTTTCGGGCGTCGCGGCAACCCGCGTCTCGCCGGCGTGGGTCTCGAGAGGAACACCGATGTGCACTTAGAAATCTCCTGCGTGATCGTTTTGATGAACCAGCGCACTACGTGTGGCACGCGGGGTGTGGGATCAGCACAAAGCCGCACCGGAAGAGGGCGGGCGCGGCATTTTGCAGGCGAATGCGAAGGCCTTCAAGAAATTCTGAAGCGGTACTGTTTAATAACTACAAGTCACAGCGTGACTTGTAGTTATTGATCGGCATCGCAAAGTGCCGTTGTTGCTGGGATGCTGACAGATTTGCGGTAGATCGCGGCGCAGAGCGGCATTCGGGTCGTGAATGGCCGTTCGTCGATTTGGCTGGATAGGGAGTAGTCGTACGAGAAGGCGGCAGGAAATGTCGTGAAGGCGACGCCTTGTAGTGGGCGCTATGGGGGACTACGTTCTGGCGAAGGACGCGGCCGCTCAGGGGCGACCGCGAACTGGATCAGGAGGCCAAGGCCTTGCGAGGGTGGATGCACGTCGGACCGGCGCAGCGCTCCACGGCTTCCTGCACCTCGGGGCGCAGACCGAGCAGGAAGCCCAGCTCGGCCACCACGAACAACGGACCGACCACCAGACCCATCAGATCGTCGACGAAGGCCGGCTTGCGGCCCTCATAGTAGTGACCGATGAACTGGATGATCCAGCCGACCACGAACAGGCCAAGGCCGCCGCTCAGCCATACCATCGTGCTCTGCTGGGCCAAGACGGCGCCGGCCCACAGGCACAGGGCGAGCAATGCGCTCATCAGCAGGCCAAAGCGCAGGTCCAGGCGCAGATAGAAGAAGCCTGCGGCAAGCGCGGTGAGCAGAGCCGGCGAGGCCCACAGGCCGGCTACCTCCCACCCGGGGCGCGACAGCAGAACGGCTACGGCGACCACGATCATCGGAATGCCGATGAAGTGGCTGAGAATGTTGCGCCGGTCGCGGTGGTATTCCGCGTACTGGCCGAGATGATCGACGAGGGTTTTCATTGTTATGTCCTCAGCAAGGCAGGGTTGATGGCATGATCACGCCAGCTCCTGCATCACGACTGTCAGTTAGGCGACAAAGCCATGTCCGAAACTCCTGCTACCTACCGTTCCCTGCTGGACAGCGGTCAGTGGTTCAGCCATCTGCCGACCGTCCTGCGCGACGAGCTGCTGGGCGAGGCGCGCGTCCTGCAGCTGGAGCCAGGGCAGCTTCTGTTTCGTCGGGGCGACCCTCCCTGCGGCCTGTACGCAGTGCTGGAAGGGATGATGCGGGTCGGCGCGGTCAGTCGTGACGGCAAGGAGGCATTGCTGACGTTGGTCGAGCCGCCGTACTGGTTTGGAGAAATCTCGCTGTTCGACGGCCAGCCGCGCACCCACGATGCCTACGCCGAGGGTCCGACCCGCCTGCTGCAGGTGCCTCAGGCTGCGTTGCTGGCGCTGCTAGCTCGCGAGCCCGGCCACTGGCGCGACTTCGCCCTGCTGATGAGCCAGAAGCTGCGTCTGGCCTTCATCGCGCTGGAGGAGATGAGCCTGTTACCGGCCGCACCACGTCTGGCTCGGCGCGTGCTGATGATCGCGGAGGGCTACGGTGAAACGGGGCCCCGTCGGGTGCTGCACCTGGCTCAGGAGCAGCTGGCATTGATGCTCGGTCTGTCGCGGCAGACGACCAATCAGATCCTCAAGGACCTGGAGGCGCGCGGTGCTCTGCGCCTGACCTATGGCGAAATCGAGATCACCGATCTCGGGATCTTGCGTCAGGCTGCAGGCATCGGCTGAGGCTTGAGCTAATCTGGTAGAAGGCGTTTCGCCAGTATCCCCCTCCGCTTTCAGGTCGTCCCGATGTCGTCTGCTTTCCGTTGGCTCGTGCCAATGCTGTGTCTGGCGCTGTTCTGCGGTGCTGCCCGGGCCGAGCTACCACTGCTTGACCTGCGCGGCGCGGATGTCGACACGGTACCCGCCGTGCGGCTGTTGGAGGATGTGTCAGAGCAGCTGTCGCTGCACCAGGCGAGAGCCCATTTGCTGAGTGAGGGGCGTGTTCTGCAGAGCATTCCTTCGCTGGGCTGGAGCGATAGTGCCTGGTGGTTCGGTCTGCGTCTGGCTGGTCGCTCGGGCGAGCGCTACTACCTCTGGCTCGACCATACCTACCTTGATGATGTGCAGATCTGGGTGTTCGTCGACGAGCGCCTGCAGCTCTATCGCCAGGTCGGTGACCATCTGCCGTTCGCCCGCCGTGACGAACCGCTGCGCGCCTTCATGGTGCCACTGCCGACCCTGGGTGTCGGCGAGCAGGAGGTGATCATGCGGGTGCGCAGCACCTCGTCGATCAGCCTGCCGGTCAAGATCCTGCCAGCGGCGAACAAGGACCGCCTGCTGGCCACCACCTGGCTGAACAACGGCCTGATTGTCGGCGCATTGCTGGTGATGGCGCTGTTTCATCTGCTCAAGTTCGTCATCGCCCCGGACCGCCGTCTGGGTTACTACTGCGCGACGATCCTCAGCGTTGCCTGGTACGCGGCCGCAATCAACGACCTGACCAACCTGCTGCTCTGGCGCAACTGGCCGCCTGCCATGCAGTTCGAGACCAACCTGTTCGGTGTGCTCACGCTGATCTTCAGCACCCTGTTCATCAGCGCGTCGCTACGCCTGGACGAGGGACTGCCACGTTTGCTGCGCAACGTGCTGGTAGCTGGCCTGGCGGGTGCGCTTGTATGGGTGTTGCTGAGCCAGGGTCACAGTCTGGCAGCCCAGACGATGAACCTGATGATGCTGACGACCGGTTTGTTCCAGCTCGGCCTGACCCTGCTCGCCCTTTACCTGCGTCGCCCCTATGCCGGCTGGTTCGCGCTGTTCTGGAGCGCGGCGATCCTGCTCATGCTGATGCTCTCGTTGAGCCGTGCCGGTCTGGTGCCGCGCAACGCGTGGGTTGATGTGTTGCACGCCTGGCTGCCGGTGGTCTGCGTATTCCTATTCGGCATCCTCAATGGCCGCCAGTTGGAGGACGTGCGCCAGGCCCTGCTGGCCTCCCGCGAACAGGCCATCGTCAACCTGGAGCAGTATCGCGGGCTATTCCGTAACGCCGGCGAAGGTATCTTCCGCTGCAATCGCCAGGGGCTGCTGCTGGAGACCAACCCCAGCTTCCTGCGCCTGCTCGGGCGTACCGATGCCGATGCCGAACTGCTGCAGGCGCAGCCGATCCAAGGCCTGCTGGCGCCCGGTGATTGGCAGCGGCTGTGTGCGCAACTGAGCGAGACACAGAGCATCGCCAGTGGTGAGGTGCAGTTGCAGACCGCCGATGGCCTCAGTCGCTGGGTGCATCTGTCGTTGCACGAGCAGCGTGGCCAGCATTGTATCGAGGGTATCGTCGTCGACCTCAGCGAACGACGGGCGCTGGAGCAGCGCCTGGCACGCCTGGCCGCCCACGACTCGCTGACCGGGCTGGTCAATCGGCGTGAACTGGAGCGCCTGCTGCAGGGGAGCCTGGAGGGTGGTGGCCGGCGCTTCAGCCACCTGTTGTTCCTCGACCTGGACCAATTCAAGCAGGTCAACGATCTCTGCGGTCACTCCGCTGGTGACCAACTGTTGCGCCAGTTGGCTAACCATCTGCTCGGCTGTGTGCCGAGCCAGGCCGAGTTGGCGCGTATCGGCGGCGACGAATTCGCCGTGCTGCTGGCTGACTGCGACCGGGCCCAGGCGCTGGAACAGGCAGAGCGCCTGCGTCTGGCAGTAGAGCAGTTCGTGTTCAGCTATGGTGGTCGGCCGTTCCGGCTTTGCGTGAGCATCGGTGTGCTGGAGTTGGAGTCCGGTGTGCGTGACTGGGAGGAGGCGCTGAATTGGGCGGATAACGCCAGCAGCTTGGCCAAGTCGCAGGGGCGCAACCGCGTGCACCTGTTCAACCCGGCCGATGGCGCGCTGGTCGAGCACCAGCGCCAGCTGCAATGGATTACCCGCCTGCGCGAGGCCATCGAACAGCAGCACTTCGAGCTGTTCTATCAGCCGGTACGAGCGTTGCAGCGCGAGGAGGAGGGGCTGCACTACGAGGTGCTGCTGCGTTACCGCGATCCGCAGTCTGCCGAGTGGGTGGCGCCGGGGCAGTTCTTTGCCGCTGCCGAGCGCTACGGTTTCCTCGCTCAGATCGACCGCTGGGTGCTCCGTCGCTACTGCGAATGGTTGGCGGAGAATCCGCAGCACCAGATGGCGCTGAGCCAGGTCAACATCAACCTCAGCGCTCCTTCATTGCTCGATCCGGAGTTCCATGCACTGCTCGACGAGCTGCTCGACACCCACCGGCTTCCTGCCGGCAAGCTGTGCCTGGAGATTACCGAGATGGTCGCGCTGGCCGAGCTGGGGAGCTCTGCCGGCTGGATCGAGCGCCTGCGTCGGCGCGGCCTCAAAGTGGCGCTGGACGACTTCGGCAGCGGCTTCGCGTCTTACGCCTACCTGCGCCATCTGCCCCTGGACCTGCTGAAGATCGATGGCACCTTCGTGCGCGGTATCGAGCGCGATCCGATCAACCGTGCCATGGTCGGTTCCATGGTACAGATTGCCCGCCAGCTGGATCTGCACACGGTGGCCGAGTTCGTCGAGAGCGATGCGGCGCAGGATTGCCTTCGCGAGCTGGGAATCGACTACGCACAGGGCTATTTCATCGATCGCCCACGTCCCCTGGCCGAGTTGGCTGATGATCTCTCACAGTAGCAACTGATCCGGATGGGGTGGCCCCGGCGGCCTTTCTGGCGGGTGAGGCCCGCGCTCAACCTTCCGCCAGTAGATGTGAGGGAATACGTGCGAGAAACTCGCGGCGCAAGCCGAGCATTCGTGCAGGTCGGCTTTCGAGCAGCGACTCGGCGGGCTGACCTTCGGGCAGGTCGAGCAGAAGAGCGCTGAAGTTGAGCACCAGTGCTTCTCGCGAGAACACGCCGCCGCTTACCGTGTAGTAGGCCGAGATCAGCTCGCGCAGGCCCAGCGGCAGGCGCCAGCGAATGCGCAGTGCGGAGCCGAAGCCGGCAGCTCGCTGCTGCAGCGCCTGCGCTATATCGTCGTCCGACAGACTGCCGCCGCACTTCTGCCAGTCCTGCAGGCAGCGCAACAGGGCCAGTTCGCCAATGTTGTGCAGGAGCCCGGCCGTGTAGCAAAGCTCATGGTCCAGGCGCAGCTGAGCTGCCTGCCAATGCGCAAGCTCGGCACAGCGCTGGGCGTTCTTTCCCGCCCGTACGGCAATTTCAGCCAGTCGTGAGTCTTGCAGGCGAGCGTTGCGCTGTACGGCCATGCCCAGCACCAGATTGAGTGCCCGAGGTACGCCCAGACGTTGCAGCGCCTGGGGAAGCGTCTGGCAGGTGGCCCCGCGCCGCTCGGCGGCGCTGTTGGCAGCCGCGATCAGGCGGGCGGTTATCTGCGGGTCGCGCACGAACTCGCGGGAGAGCGAGCCAAGGTCGGTTTCACTGGCCTGAAGGCTCCGGCTGACGGCCACGCGCACGTCTGCCAGGAGGGGTGCCCCTTCGCTGTCTTCGCGCATGTTGTCGAGATACTGGGCGAGATCATTGACGAGCGGCGGCGCCGGCGTCGAGCCGCTTTCGTTGCTGGCAGTCGGCAGCAGGCTGGCCAGGCGCTGGCGCAGGTGCTCTGCATTGAAGGGCTTGGCCAGGTACGCGGCGGGTGCCAGCGGCAGCACCGCGCGCACGCTGCTGGCATCGACACGATTACTGATGAGGATGCATGGCAGGGCGGGCGAGCGCGAATGTCTCCGCAACTGGCGCAGCAGTTCGATGCCATCCAGGCCAGGCAGTTCGCCATCGGCGATGAGCAGATCCGGTAGGCGACGACGGCACCTCAGCAGGGCCGACTGGCCGTCCGTGAAGCGCTGTACCTGGGCGTCGCTACGGATATCGAGCACCAACTGAGTCAACAGGTCGGCTGTCCAGGGGTCGGCTTCGGCGATCAGAACTTCCGGGGCTGCGGCCGCGGCAGGCATGGAGACCTCGAGTGATTTCAAGACGATTCCGTCAGCAGGTGAGGCTGGCGTTTTCGCCGGCCATCAGGCCTTGGGGCTGGTTGGCCGCCAAAGCTGAACATGACGTCAGGATAACGCCACTGAATAGCTGCTACGAGCGCTCTGGATCAATACTCGGCTCTTATTTCTTACTACTTTGGGAGTAATTTTCGTCGTGCGCGGGCACGCTCACGGCGATCAGTGCCTTGCTCGCTTCGAGTACTTCCCCCTGGCGCTCGGGGGTGGCCATCATCCGAGCGACCACCAGGGCGCCGACGCACTGGGCGAGGATGGCCCAGGCCAGTTGCGGGTCGCCGAGCTCTGCGGCCCAGGCCTGTTGCAGACGCACCAACCAATTTTCGGCGTTCTCGCGCACGCCGATATCGGCGCGGGCTATTTCGGCACCCAGGGTGGGTATGGCGCAGCCGCTGTCGGGCTGCTCGACATGCTTCATGCTCAAGTACATGGCCAGGCAGCGCCTAAGCTTGTCGCGGCTGGCCTCGCCGCTGCCGAGCAGCTCCAGGCTGTGGCTCAGCTCGCGCTCGACGATGGCGGCGAACAGTTCGTCCTTGGACGAGAAGTGCCCATAGAAGGCGCCGCCGGTCAGACCGATGGCCTTCATCAGGCCGTCGACACCGGTGCCGGCGAAACCACCCCGCTTGGCCAGAACACCGCTGGCCTGCAGCAGCTTCTCCCGGGTCTGGGCCTTGTGCTCGGCGGAATAGCGCATGACGAACTCCTGCTTGACGGGTGTCGAAAGCTTAGCATAACGTTCGTTTACTAAACGATCGTTTATCAAAGAGGTGAGCGACATGAGTGATAACAACGACAAGAAAGTGGTGCTGGTGATTGGCGCTGGCGATGCCACTGGAGGTGCAATCGCCAAACGCTTTGCCCGCGAGGGCTACGTCGCTTGCGTGACCCGACGCAGTGCAGAAAAGTTGCAGCCGCTGGTGGACAGCATTCGCGCAGAGGGAGGTGAGGCCCATGGCTTCGCCTCCGACGCGCGCAAGGAGGAGGAGGTTGCCGAACTGGTCGAGCAGATCGAGCGCGACATTGGTCCGATCGAGGCATTCGTCTTCAACATCGGCGCCAACGTGCCGTGCAGCATCCTCGACGAGACCGCGCGCAAGTACTTCAAGATCTGGGAAATGGCCTGCTTCGCCGCCTTCCTATCCGCCCAGGCTGTGGCCCGACGCATGGTCACCCGCGGCCGCGGCACCATCCTCTTCACCGGCGCCACCGCCGGTCTGCGCGGGGCCTCGCACTTCGCTGCCTTCGCCGGCGCCAAGCACGGTGTACGCGCCCTGGCGCAGAGCATGGCGCGCGAGCTGGGGCCGCGGAACATTCACGTGGCCCACGTGGTGGTGGACGGCGCCATCGACACCGCCTTTATCCGCGACACTTTCCCCGATATGTACGCGCGCAAGGACCAGGACGGCATCCTCAACCCCGAGCATATCGCCGACAACTACTGGTTCCTGCACAGCCAGCCGCGCGATGCCTGGACCTTCGAGCTCGATCTCCGCCCCTGGATGGAAAAATGGTAACGACTGGCTGCGCGACGGTGAGGCGTCGTTGGCGAGTCGTGGTTGCGTGCTCCAATAACAAAGCAGAAGAGCAAAAAACATGAGCAAGACGGTCGAGTTCTATTTCGATTTCGGTAGCCCCACTACCTATCTGGCCTGGACCCAGCTGCCGGCGCTGTGTGCCGAGACCGGAGCGGCTCTGGTGTACAAGCCCATATTGCTGGGCGGAGTGTTCCAGGCCACCGGCAACGCCTCGCCGGTGACCATCCCGGCCAAGGGCCGCTTCATGATTCAGGATCTGGCGCGCTACGCGCGGCGCTACCAGGTGCCGATGCAGTTCAACCCACATTTCCCGATCAATACCCTGCCGCTGATGCGCGCCGCAGTGGCCGTTCAGCAACGCATGCCGGAGCGCTTCGAAGCGTTTCTCAAGCTGATCTTCGAAGCCATGTGGGTGCAAGCGCGCAACCTGGGTGACCCGGCCGTATTGGGCGAGGTACTGGCATCCGACGGCTTCGATCCGCAGCAAATGCTGGCGCTGATCGCCGAGCAGGAAGTGAAGGATGCGCTCAAGGCCATTACCGAGGAGGCGATCAAACGTGGCGTTTTCGGTGCGCCGGCGATGTTCGTCGGCGATGAGCTGTTCTTCGGCCAGGACCGCCTGGACTTCGTGCGCGAAGCCCTGAAGGCCTGAGTCAACGTACGTCGGCCAGTCGCGGCATCGCCTCCAGGAGGGTGGCGTCCAGGCGCAACATGCGCGCGCTCTTGTGGTTGGCCAGTGCCGCGAATGACTGATCCGGTGCCACGTCGGCCGCCTGGGCCGCCAGGTTGAGCACCAGCGCCTCGCGCGAATAGACGCCGCTGTCGAGCTGATAGACCGCAGCCACCAGCTGACGCAGCTCCAGCGGCAGGCGCCAGCGTATGCGTAGCGACGAGCCGAAGGGGGCGGCGTGCGTTGCAAGTGCGTCCTCGATGAGCTTGTCGTCCAGAGCCCCTCCACGGGTGTGCCAGTCCTGCAGAGACCGCAGCAATGCCAGGTCGCCCAGCTGGTGCAGCAGGCCGGCGGTGAAGCAACGTTCGGCGTTGGCATCCAGCCTGCTGGCGAGCCAGTGGGCCAGTTCTGCCACACGTTGTGATCTGGACCAGCACTTCACGCCTATGGCCGACAGTAGTGGGTCATCGAGAGCCGCTCCGCGCTGCATGGCCAGGCCCAGTGCGAGATTGAGGCTGTGCTTGGTGCCCAGGCGATGCAGCGCCTGGGCCAGCGTTTGGCAGCTGCCGCCGCGATGCGCCGCGGCGCTGTTGGCTGCGGCGATCAGCTGGGCGGTGAGCTGCGGGTCGTTGTAGAAGCGTTTTTCCAATTCCTCCAGATCCGGAGCCGTAGGCGCCTGGAGCAGCTCCAAACCTGCGTGGATCTGGTTCAGCAGCGGTGCGCCAGCCGCCGTTTCGCGGGCCTTCTCCAGGTACTGATCGAGCGTTTCCTGTGGCACCAGCTCCGGCAGTGGACAACTGATGTCCTCGCCTGGCTGCAGCAGGACCTGGCGCAAGCGGCGCAGCAGGTCTTCGGCATCGAACGGCTTGGCCAGATAGGCGGTGGGCGCCAGCGGCACGGCGGCGCGCACGCTGTTGGCGTCGATCTTCTCCGTGATCAGGAAGAACGGCAACGGCGGCTGGGCCTTTTGCCGCCGCACCTCGCGCAGCAGGTCGAGGCCACCGATGCCGGGTAGGCCGAAGTCGACGATCATCAATTGCGGGGTGGCCTGGCGGCATTGCTGGAGCACGCTGTCGCCGTCGCCCAGCGCGACGATGTCGGCGTCGCAACGGGCGCTGCGTACCAGTTGGCAGATGAGGTCGGCGGTCCAGCGGTCCGCTTCGCCGATGATGACGCGGGGAGCCCGCAGCGACTGGGCCATGACAGTACTTCTCTGGGGACAGCCGCGTGGCGGCCAGTCCCAAGCAGACTAGTCGCCTGCCATGTCATGGGCAAAAAAAGACCCGCCGAGGAGGCGGGTCACGGGGGGTAGACGTCCGGAGTGTCGAGGCCCGGACGAATCCGCTGCCACCCGCGTGCGGGCGGCGCGCAGGTCTTACGCCAGTTCGTCGAAGCACTCGGCGACGATGGCGATGCCTTTTTCCAGCTGGGCATCGGGGATGGTGACCGGCATCAGGAAGCGCAGCACGTTGTAGTAGGTGCCGCAGGACAGCAGGATCAGACCCTTCTCGCGAGCGCGGGCAACGATCTTGCCGACCAGTTCGGCGGCCGGCTTGCTGTGGTCGCCGCCTTCGAATAGCTCGATGGCGACCATCGAGCCCAGGCCGCGCACGTCACCGATGACCTTGTGTTTGGCGGCGATGGCGTTGAGGCCGGCCTTGAGCTTCTCGCCCACGGCTTGCGACCGCTCCAGTAGTTTCTCTTCCTCGAACACTTCCATCACGGCCAGGGCCGCGGCGCAGGCGATCGGGCTGCCGGCATAGGTGCCGCCCAGGCCGCCCGGGGCGATGCTGTCCATGATCTCGGCCTTGCCGCATACGCCGGAGATCGGGAAGCCGCCGCCGACCGATTTGGCGAAGGTGGTCAGGTCCGGCACGATGCCCAGTTGCTCAGTGGCGAAGAAGGTGCCGGTACGGCCAGCGCCGGTCTGTACTTCGTCGGCGATCAGCAGGATGCCGTGCTGGTCGCACAGGGCGCGCAGGCGCTGCATGAACGGCTTGGAGTTGACGTAGAAGCCACCCTCGCCCTGCACCGGCTCGATGATGATCGCGGCGATGTCCTGGGGCTGGGCGTCGTTCTTGAAGATGCGCTCGATGCTGGCGATCGACTCGTCTTCGCTGATGCCGTGCAGCGGGCACGGTGCCAGGGCGCGGAACACGCCACCCGGCATCAGGCCCATGCCGGCGGAATACGGAACCACTTTGCCGGTCAGGCTCAGGGTCATCATGGTGCGGCCGTGATAGGCGCCGGTGAAGGCGATCACGCCGGCGCGGCCGGTGGCGGCACGGGCGATCTTCACGGCGTTCTCGACGGCTTCGGAGCCGGAGGTGACCAGCAGGGTCTTCTTGGCGAAGTCGCCCGGTACGCGCTTGGCAATCTCTTCGCACAGGGCGATGTAGGGCTCATAGGCCAGCACCTGGAAGCAGGTGTGGGTCAGCTTGGTCAGCTGTTCCTGCACGGCGGCGATCACCTTCGGGTGCAGGTGGCCGGTGTTCAGCACGGCGATACCGCCGGCGAAGTCGATGTACTCGCGGCCGTCGACGTCCCACACGGTGGCGTTCTCGGCGCGCTCGGCGACGATCGGGTGGATCTGGCTAACGCCACGGGCCACGGCAGCCTGGCGACGTTGCAGGAGGGATTCGTTCTTGCTCATGTTGTCCTCATAAGCCGCTTATGGCGGCTCGGTCCAAGGATGATGACGGGGCTGGGTGGGCGTGACAGCTAACGATGATCGAACTGTCGCCTACCCGCTGGCCGTCGGCTGGGTTAGCCGGTGCCACCACCGGAAACGCCGACGCCGGGTGACCACGACTCCTGCCTGTCACCCGACACCCACGGATTCATATCTGGAAAGCTTGAAACTGATTCATGGCCGACGCGCAGCAGGCCATGGACCGGCTTCAGACGCCGCCCAGGCACATATATTTAATCTCGAGGTAGTCCTCGATGCCGTACTTGGAGCCTTCACGGCCAAGGCCAGAGGCCTTCACGCCGCCGAACGGCGCCACTTCGTTGGAGATCAGGCCGGTGTTGATGCCGACCATGCCGTACTCCAGGGCCTCGGCCACGCGGAATACACGGCCCAGATCACGAGCATAGAAGTAGGAGGCCAGGCCGAACTCGGTGTCGTTGGCCTTGGCGATCACTTCGGCCTCGTCCTTGAAGCGGAACAGCGGCGCCAGCGGACCGAAGGTCTCTTCCTTGGCCACGGCAGCGTTGCTCGGCACGTCGATGAGGATGGTCGGCTCGAAGAAGCTACCGCCCAGGGCGTGCGCCTTGCCGCCGGCGACCAGCTTGGCGCCCTTGCTGAGGGCGTCCTCGATGTGCTCCTGGACCTTGGCCACGGCCTTGTTGTCGATCAGCGGACCGGTGGTGGTGCCGTCTTCCAGACCGTTGCCGATCTTCAGCTTGGCCACTGCCGCTTTCAGCTTCTCGACGAAGGCGTCGTACACGGAATCCTGGATGTACAGGCGGTTGGCGCAGACGCAGGTCTGGCCATTGTTGCGGTACTTGGAGATCAGCGCGCCTTCGACGGCGGCATCCAGGTCGGCGTCGTCGAAGACGATGAACGGCGCGTTGCCGCCCAGCTCCAGGGACACTTTCTTGATGTCGTGGGCGCATTCGGCCATCAGCTGGCGACCGATTTCGGTGGAGCCGGTGAAGGTCAGCTTGCGTACGATCGGGTTGCTGGTCAGTTCGCTACCGATGTCACCTGCGCTACCGGTGACCACACTGAACACGCCTTTCGGGATGCCGGCGCGCTCGGCCAGTTCGGCCAGGGCCAGGGCGGAATAAGGGGTCTGCGAGGCAGGCTTGAGCACCATGGTGCAGCCAGCGGCCAGGGCCGGGCCGGCTTTGCGGGTGATCATCGCCGCCGGGAAGTTCCACGGGGTGATGGCTGCGGTCACGCCGATAGGCTGTTTGATCACGATCAGACGCTTGTCCGGCTGATGGCCCGGAATCACGTCGCCGTAGACGCGCTTGGCTTCTTCGGCGAACCACTCGATGAAGGAGGCGGCGTAGGCGATCTCGCCCTTGGCTTCGGCCAGCGGCTTGCCCTGTTCCAGGGTCATCAGACGGCCCAGATCGTCCTGGTTGGCCATGATCAGCTCGAACCACTTGCGCAGCTTCTGTGCGCGCTCCTTGGCGGTCAGTGCACGCCAGGCCGGCAGTGCCTTCTCGGCTGCCTCGATGGCGCGACGGGTCTCGGCCGCGCCCATCTTCGGCACGCTGCCGAGGATCTCGCCGGTGGCCGGGTTGTTGACCTTGATGGTCTGGCCGCTGTCGGCGTCCAGCCAGGTGCCGTCGATATAGGCTTGCTGGCGGAAGAGCTGGGCGTCTTTCAGTTGCATGGCGTTCTCCTGTACACGCGGCGCCACGGAGGCAGGCAGTAGGAAGGTAAAAGGTAGCCGACCGGAGCGGGCTGGGCGTTTGAAATGTCAAACGAATGCTAGGGCCGACGTCGACAAAGGGCAATAGCTATGTTCGATAAAACCAACAAAATAATCAAAAAGAATGACGACTGACCTGCGGCTGATTATTTCGTGCTCAATCATGTGTCAGGCGAGGCGGCGCGTGCATTTCGCCGGCCTCGGGTGCCTCGGAGGAATTCGCTCTGAGTGTTCGATATAAAGAACGTTTGTGCTGGCCACGCGTTGTAGCCCCGTTCGCCAAGCGCTACAGCGCTGGTCGCACGCTATCGCGGTACTGACTGGGACTCTGCCCGGTCCAGCGCTTGAAGGCGCGGCTGAAACTGCTGCTGTCGGAGAAACCGAGCAGGTAGGCCACCTCGCTGATTGAGCAGTCGGCCTCGCGCAGGTGGTTCAACGCCAGGTCACGGCGGGTATCGGCCAGCACCTGTTCGTAGCTGCTGCCCTCGTCGCTGAGGTGGCGCTGCAGGCTGCGCAGGCTCAGGTGCAGGCCGTGGGCCAGGCTCTCGGCGGAGGGTTCGCCGTTCGGCAGGCATTGTTCCAGCGAGCGACGCAGGCGGCGGGCCACGGTGTCGGGTTGCAACGCTTCCAGGCGCCGCTGCAGCACCGCCTCGTTATGTGCGGCCAGCTCCGGATTGCCGTCGCCCAAGGGGCGGTCCAGGTCGGCACTGGCGAAGCACAGCATGTCTTCGTTGGCGGCGAAGTGCACCGGCGCGCGAAATACCTGCAACCAGGGCTGTGGATTTTCCGGGGCAGGGCGGCGCAGGTGCACGGCTTGTGGTGCGTAATCACGGCCCAGACGGTTGCGACAGGTGCGCACGTAGATGGCGGCGAAAGCGTCGATGGCCTCGGGTGCCGGGGCAGGGGTGTCCGGTGCCAGGCCGAAGTGCAGCTCGCAGGTGTCGCCAGCGTCGTGCAGGCTCAAGGCCAGGGCGTCACTGACAACCTGGTGGTAACGCACGATGCGTTCGAACACCTCGCGCAGGCTGCTGCTGGCCATGACGGCCATGCCAAGGGCGTGAAAGGTGGTCGGCGCGACATGCCGCGAGGTGCTGAGGCCCAGTGCGGGGTCGCCGCTGGCGGCGACCGCCAGGTGCCAGAGACGAGTGGTGGCATCGAGAGGGAAGCGCGCGTTGGCGTCATCCGTCAGCGCCGGGTCGAGGCCGGCCTCCCTGCACAACGCTGCGCTATCCAGGCCGAGGGCATCCAGTTGGAGCCGCAGGGCTCGTGTCCAGCTGGCAAGTGTGGATGGCAGGGGTGTGGTCGGGCTGGGCATCGGCTTTGGTTCTGCTCGCCTGGGTAACCGGATGGTAGCTGTCCGCGACCGTCAAAGCGGCTCCCCGGTCTGTCGTTGTCGGGTTCAAGGCGTCGATTCTTAATCGATATCCGCTGCCAAAGGAACCTTCTGATCGATTTCCGCAGGCAGGCCCGAGTCCGTGCATGACCGACTCTCGGAGTGAGGCTGGGTGAGCCGTGCATCCTTTAAGTAAAAATAAATGAACTGTCTGTTAGATATTATTAGTTTGTTGTGACTTATTCGGATCGGCACACTACGCGCCACCAGAATTTTGGCAGGCCACCAGAGCCCCATAGCCACCGTCGATGTTTTTAAGCTGCCTGTTCAGGGCGGTTTGATTATTTCTTAGTCCATGGAAGGACGCTCCTGACGCGACCCAGCGTCTTCAGGCCCCCCGCGTTCGCTGGCGGGCCTTTTTTCTTGCCCTGTACCGCCAAATGACAGTTCTTACATCGTTGAAAACCTGGCTCTCCGGATTCCTTCCGGCGGTGCCTGCCACGCGGCCGGGAGAATGGCTGCGGGTAGCCTGCGGCTGCTTCCTGGGCATGCTGATCAGTCTGCTGCTCTGCCTGCAACTCTTTCCCGAACAGTTGTTGATGTACCTGTTCGGTCCTTTGGCCGCGTCATCCGTGCTCCTGTTTGCCGTGTCGTCGGGTGCGTTGGCTCAGCCCTGGTCTTTCCTGGTCGGCTACCTGGTGTCCAGTCTGGTAGCCGTAAGCCTCGGTCACTGGCTGGGTTACTCGCTGACGCATGCCTGCATCGCGGTTGGGCTCAGCGTACTGCTCATGAGCCTGCTTCGTTGCCTGCACCCTCCCGCCGGCGCGGTGGCGCTATGCGTTCATCTCAGTGGCGCGGCGGTGCAGCAGCATGGCTTCGGGCTGGTCGTGCCGATCATCAGTGCGGCCACCTGCCTGCTCGTCTGTGCCCTGATCTACAACAACCTGACTGGGGCGCGGTATCCCAAGCGTCTGGAAAGCCCCGATCTGCATCGGACACGCGATCCCTCGTCGGAGCTTCGAGTCGGCATATCCGACGATGACCTCGAGCACGCACTGGAAGACTTCGGCGAGTTCGTCGACATCACCCGGGACGACCTCGCGCGCCTGGTCCGTGCGACCGAGCGCCATGCGCTTCGGCGTGGCATGGGACGAATGGTGGCCGAACAGATCATGTCGCGCGATCTACGCTGCGTCAGCCCGAGTACTCGCCGCGAGCAGGCGCTGGCCATGCTGCGCCGTCACCGCCTGCGCAGCCTGCCGGTGCTGGACGACGACAGGCGGCTGGTGGGAATCGTCAGCCTGGTCGACCTCATCAGCCGGCCCCGCGGTGTCAGCCCGTTCCTGCCCTGGAAGCTGGGCAAGCGCGTTCTCGTCGGCCAGCTGATGACCAGCCCTGTTCGCCATGTGCAGAGTCAGGCTCATGTCGTGGAGCTGATTCCCCTGCTTTCCACCCAGGGGCTGCACTGTCTGCCGGTGCTGGAGCAGGAGGAACTGGTTGGCATCGTTACCCAGACGGATCTGATCGCCGCGCTGCAGCGCAACCTGCTCGAGCACCTGGGCTGATCGCGATTGCAGATGCGTGGTATCTGCTCTCATCTTGGGTACAAGAGCGGCGCTAGATCATCGGGTCCCAGCGCTGGGACCAGTCGCTGACGTGGGCCACCAGGTCGTGCAGGCATTCGATGGCCTGACGCAGCGAGGCGGGGTGCCGATCACGGGAATACAGCAGGTAGACCGGGTAGGTGAACTCCGGCGCCTGCGGTACCAGTTCGAGCATGCCGCAATCCAAGTAGCTCTGTACGACCCGCGTGCGGAAGTAGCCCGCGCCGCCGTACTCGAGAATGTATTGGAGCGCCAGGGGGCCGAGGTTGAAACTGACTTCGGCACGTGTGTTCTGCGGCAGCGCCGCATTGTGCCGATGCCTGAAGTCCTCGCCCCAGTCGACGAATACATAAGGGCCGGACTGATGTGGATTGCGTACCTGAACGAGCTTCTCCTCCATCAGTAGCTCGACCTGAACGCCCTGCCAGTACAAGGGGTGGTAGACCAGAGCGGCATCGAGTGCGCCCTGTTCGAGCCTGCGCAGCAGGTTGACGCCGTCGCCGATGTGAGTGTGCACGGCGAGCTGGGGTGCGGATTGGCGCATGGCGCCCACCCATTTCAGCATCAGTGGATTGCACAGACTCGGCTCGCCGCCGATGTGCAGTATCTGCGCGCAGCTCTGGGGGAGCGGCAACTCCTGCTGTGCGGCTTCCCAGGCCATTACCATGCGGGTGGCGAAGTCGACGAACGCCTCGCCATCGGGGGTCAGTCGGGCACCCGAACGATTGCGGACGAACAGGCTGCAGTTGAGCTGGCTTTCCAGGCTCTGCACGCGAGCGGTGATCGCCGCCTGGGTCAGATGAAGTTGCTCTGCAGCTCCGATGAAACTGCCGCAGCGAACGATCTCCAGAAAGGTGCGTGCCAGGTCAATGGCCATGTCGGCTCCGGTATTGGGCTAGGGCGCTATGGTTCCAGCCCCTGCCGGGCAACTCAACTTGAGGTGGCAGGTTGGCATTCTCGGTCAACAGGTTGGCGTCGTCGGTCGGGCGGTGCCGCGAAGGCGGATGCACTCTAGGGTGGCCTGATCACAACCACAATCCGCGGCCCGCGTGGGGCCGTCGCAAGAGAACAAGAGGATGCGTGCATGACCCCGACTCCTGCAACCCATCAAGAACGCTCGGCGCACGTCCGCGCCGTGGTGATGGCGTACGGCGATGAGCTGCGCCGGCGCTACCCGATTCTGAAACATCAGGATGCTATCGGCGCTGGCATCCTGACCTTCGCCCTGGCCGGCATGATCGGTTCTGCCTGGCTCTATGCCGAGGGTGCCATCGCCTGGTGGGCTTGCCTGCTGGCCAACGCCTTCTTCGCCTCGCTGACTCATGAGCTGGAGCACGACCTGATCCACTCGATGTACTTTCGCAAGCAGCGCGTGCCGCACAACCTGATGATGGGGCTGGTGTGGATGGCGCGGCCGAGCACCATTAACCCGTGGATCCGTCGTCACCTGCACCTGAATCACCACAAGGTCTCCGGCACCGAGACCGACCTCGAGGAACGCGCCATCACCAACGGTGAGCCCTGGGGCTTCGCGCGTCTGCTGATGGTCGGCGACAACGTGATGTCTTCGTTCATCCGCTTCCTCCGTGCGCCGACCTGGGAACGTCGCAAGATGATCGTCAGCCGTACGCTCAAGGGCTACGCGCCGCTGGGGCTGCTCAACTGGGGCGCCTGGTATGTGTTCCTGGGCTTCCACCTGATCGACTTCGTCGCCTCGGCGGCGGGTACCCCGGTCGCCTGGTCGGCTACCACTCTGGCGGTGATGGACGGTATCACCTTCGCCGTGGTGGTACTGGTCGGTCCGAATGTCCTGCGCACCTTCTGTCTGCACTTCGTCAGCTCCAACATGCACTACTACGGCGATGTCGAGCTGGGCAACGTGGTGCAGCAGACCCAGGTGCTCAACCCCTGGTGGTTGTGGCCGCTGCAGGCATTCTGCTTCAACTTCGGCAGCACCCATGCGATCCACCATTTCGTGGTCAAGGAGCCCTTCTACGTCCGCCAAATGACCGCGAAGGTGGCGCACAAGGTGATGCGCGAGATGGGCGTGCGCTTCAACGACTTCGGTACCTTCTCCCGCGCCAACCGCTGGCACCCGCTGAACCAGCCGGCGGCCGCCCCGCTGCGCCAGGCCGTCTGATCCAATCCTGTCGGGGGTCTTTAGGCCCCCGCCGTTTGCGCTGGAACCCCGATGAATATCCTGATCGTTCATGCTCATCCCGAGCCGCAATCCTTCTGCACGGCCATGAAGGACCTGGCCGTCACCACCCTGGAGGGGGCCGGCCACCAGGTGCGAGTCTCCGACCTCTACGCCATGGGCTGGAACCCCGTGGCCTCGGCCGCCGACTTCGGTGTGCGGAGCAATCCCGACTATCTGGTATATGCACTGGAGCAGCGTGAGGCAGTCAAGGCCGGCGTCATTGCCGCGGATATCGCCGCCGAGCTGGACAAACTGCTGTGGGCCGATCTGCTGATCCTCAGCTTCCCGCTGTTCTGGTGCTCGGTACCGGCCATGCTCAAGGGCTGGATTGACCGCGTGCTGGTCTCCGGCACCTGCTACGGCGGGCTGCGTTTCTACGACCGTGGAGGCCTGGCCGGCAAGCGTGCGCTGCTCAGCTTCACCCTCGGCGGGCAGCAGCACATGTTTGCCGACGAGCAGGCGGTGCACGGCGACTGGGAGCCCATGCTGCGCCCGCTGCAGCGCGGCACTCTGGCCTACGTCGGCATGAGTGTGCTGCCGCCTTTCGCCGCCTACCACGTGCCCTACATCAGCCAGGAGGCGCGCGAGGAGGTTCTGCAGCGCTATGCCGACTACCTGCGGCAGCTGGAGCTCGTCGAGCCAATGCATTTCCCTTCGCTGGCCGGTTTTGATCGTGCCTTGAATCCCTTGCAGCAGGAGGTGCCGGCATGAGGACCTGGATCTGCGTGATCTGCGGCCTGATCTATGACGAGGCCAGGGGCTGGCCGGACGATGGCATCCCCGCCGGCACTCCCTGGGCCGAAGTGCCGGACGACTGGCTGTGCCCCGACTGCGGTGTGAGCAAGGCCGACTTCGATATGCAGGAGCTCTGACCGACAGCCCGCATGGACGCCCGCGAGGCGGATGCGTATGATTGCGCCCCGCAACGCATCCGTAGCTCAGCTGGATAGAGTACTGCCCTCCGAAGGCAGGGGTCGTGGGTTCGAATCCCGCCGGATGCGCCAGATACTGGCTTCCTCGATACAGAAGCCGCCAGAGAAGCCCGCCTTGTGCGGGCTTCGTCGTTTCCGGGCCTGAGGCTGCAAGCGCGGCTCCGTGTGGTCTGTCTGGCGTCTGTCGCGATCCGTATCCGTGTGGCGCCATTTGCTATAGGGTTCGGTAAAAGACAATAGCCGCACAGCGACGGGGCACGACATGGTCAATTCGGACGAGGATCTGCGAGAGGCTGAGGAAGGGCTGGAGCGCGAATCGGAGGTGGTTGAGCCGGCAGTCGCTGATGAGCCGGTGGAGTCGCTGTCTGACCTGGCCCCTTCGTCGCCTGAGGATGTCGCCAAGAAGATTCTGCGCGAGGCATTCAAGTCTTTCCCGATTCCGGGCAAGAAATAGCGCCGACGACTGTCAGCGGATGGGCGATCAGCGCGCCCCTCCATCATCGTCACAAGAAGGCCCCGGTGGACGCCGCGGGCCTTTTCTTTTGCCTGGCGATTACCGAAGTGCATGGGCATGAGAGATCGGAAGCCAGTGGCCTGCTGGCTTGGCTCTAGAATCGCCCTGCCACCCTGTGCCGCGATGGCGTCATTTCCCCCTCATTGAAGAGAACCCCCCATGCGGGCATTTCGCTTATTGTTGATAGGTTGCGCCCTGCTCCTGAGCCTGCCTGCTCGGGCCGAGGGGCATGTTCCGCTGGAGTTGTTGCAGCTGCAGGCCTGCCGCAGCATCGGCAGCTTTCTCAGCCTGCGCGGCGAGGGGCTTCAGCCCATGCACTTACAGGTGTTCGAGCGAGATACGGAGAGTTTGCGTGCCAGCTTCGAGGCTCTCGATGCCAGCTTGCGCTCTTCGCTGCAGGCACCCTATTCGCACTTGCTCGCTCGCCTGGACGAAGGGTTGACCTACGGGCCTTCCGAGGACGATCTGCCCTGGCACTATCCCGAGCAGCTCAGCCGTGCCCTGGTCGATCTGCTGAAGGCCGCCGAGGCGTTGGACGGTGGAGGGCAGGAAGGCGTGCGGATGAGCGCGGTGAAGCTGGAGTTGCTTAATGCCCAGTACGCCGCACAGGCTTACCTCGGCTACTTCGAGGCAACGCCGGGCGCGGACGATTCCTACGTCAGCAAGGGCGAGCTGCAACTATTGGCCGAACTGGATGCGGTCATGGAGCAGGTGTTGCCTCAACTGGCGCAGAGTGCGCCCGACGCGGGGCGTCGGGCGCGTGCGGACTGGCGCTACCTGCACATGGCGCTTGGCGACTTCGATCGCGCCGGTCGTGCCCGGCTGGGCCGCTCCGGCCGGCCGCTGGCACCATTGATGGTCGGTCGCCATACGCGTGGCATGAGCGAGCGGCTGGTGCAGCTGGCCGGCGCGGCGCTCTAGTCAGCCGAGCCAGCCCTCGGTCTTGGCCCGTGCTACGGCCTGGGTACGGCGCTGTACACCGAGCTTGACGTTGATTCGCCGGGCATGGGTTTTCACCGTGTGCAGGGAGATGTACAGCTGCTCCGCGATCTGCTGGTTGGAGTGGCCCTGGGCGATCAGCCCGAGCACGGCAAGTTCGCGCTTGCTCAGCAGCGATTCGCTGGCCGCTTGCGCTTCACCCGGGCCGGACATGGATTGCAGCAGGCCATGGGGCCAGGCCGGGTTGCCGTTCAGCCAGGCCGGTTGGCGGTTCTGCAGCGCCATGAGCGGGAGCAGCTGATGCTGGCGCTGGGCCTCTCCCACGGCGATGCGCAGGATGGCGTCCGACTCTGCGTGGCGGCCGCTAAGGTGTAGCGCTTCGGCCTGGCTAAGGCGGGCCTGGGTAGCCAGGCTGTGGTGGCCGCTGTGGCGGCAGTCATCGTGCAGCTCCTGCAGGGCGGCTAGTGCGGCGTCGGTTTCGCCTCGGGCCAGCTCGGCCTGGGCCAGATACAGTCGGGCCCTGGGTAGCAGATCATAGAAGCCCGAGGGGGCGAGCAGGCGTTCGTTTTCCAGGCGCTGGCGCACGCGCAGGAAGGCGTTGCGTGCCTGCTCGACCTCGCCCTGTTGCAGCCACAGGCTGCCGTGGGCCAGCTGGAGCATTTCTCGATAGCGCACCTCCGGCACGTGCAGCAACTGCATCTGTCGTTCGGCGCGGCGCAATAGGTTCTGGACGCACTCCGCATCGCTCTGGGTGCAGGCCAACTCGGCCAGGCCGAGATAGCCGAACAGCAGGTAGGCGTCTTCGCAGCTTTCTGCCTCCTGCACGCCTTGCATCAGCATGGCCTTGGCCGCTTCGACCTCGCCACGGCTGGCCAGTAGCGTGCCTCGCAGCAGCAGCAGCCGTGCCAGCACCGGGCCGCGTTGGGCGGCGCCCTGCAGCAGATGCAGGCACTGGTCGGTCTGCTCCAGAGCGCGTTCTCGCTCCCCGAGCATGGCCTGCAGGTGGATGTGGTCGACGCTGAGCAAGGCCTCGAACAGCACGCTGCCGCGCAAGCGGGCCAGGCGCAGGCCTTCATGGCTGTGTTGCTGGGCGCTGGCTAGGTCTAGCTCGGCCATGGCCTGCTGGGCCAGGGCTTGGTGACAGAGAATGTGCTGCGACCAGGCTGACTCGTGCAGCACGGCCAGGGCCTCCAGGCAGTGCTGGCGGGCGCTGGCCTGGCCGCGCTGGCGCTGCAGCACGCCCTGAACCGCCTGGTACTGGGCGATCAGCTGCTGTTGGCGGCGGGCGTCGGGTTGTGGCATGAAGCGGGGCAGATCGGCGAGGCAGGCATCCACCTCGTCGAGGCGGGCGCAGATGATCAGCGCCCAGGCCTGCAGCATGATCAGTCGCGGCATGCTGTTGAACAGGCTAGCGGGCAGCTCGTCGCGCCAGTGCAGGAACTGGGCAACGGTGTGACCGATCAGTAGCTGATCCTGTCCGTAGCGCTGCAGATAGTTGGCGGCCACATCCGGCTGCTCGGCCCATAGGGCGTGCTCTACCGCTTCGCGAACCTGGTCGCGTGAGGCGAACCACTGGCAGGCGCGCACGTGGGCCTGCAGCGGTACATGCCCTCCCGGCAGGCGCTTGAGCATGGCGGCCAGCGGGCGCCACAGGCGGAACCACTCGCCGCAGCTGTCCAGACCATGGAGGAACAGCTGGCGCTGGCGCAGCTGTTCCAGCACGCCGGCACCGCCGTGCTCCTCCAGCAGGTGTTCGCACAGGGCGGCGGAGAAGCGCGGCATATGAGCCAGCACGAACAATGCGTGCAGCAGTGACGGCGGCAATGTAGCCAGCACTTCGCGTTCCAGGTACTCCAGCAGCAGCGGGGTGCCGGCGGCGAGGCGCTGGTTGAGGTTGTCGGCATTGCCGCCGATCAGCAGCAGGCAGATGCCGGCCAGCCAACCTTCGCTATGGTGCAGCAATTGCCCGGCGAGATCGTCCGGCAGGGCCTGCTGGCGCTGTTGCAATAGATGGTTCAGCTCGGTGCTGTCGAGGGCCAGCACATGGGCGTCGAGCTCCTGCAGGTCGCCCTGCAGCAGCAGGCGTGGCAGGTTCCAGGCCGGGCGACGGCGGCCGCCGATCCACCAGCGCAGAGTATGCGGGGCGCGCTCCAGCAAACGGTCCAGGCAGGCGTCCAGTTCGGCGCAGGGCTGGCGTGGGTAATCGTCGAGGATGATCCACAAGGGTTGTTCGATGCGACCGAGCAGCAGGCCCAGTTCGGCGCACGGTTCACCGTCGCCATGCGCCAGCTGCAGGGCGGCGGACAGGCGGGTGAGCAGTTCGGCGGGGCTGTGCGGATGGCCGAGCAGGTCGAGCCAGACCACGCGGGTACCATGAGGCGCCTGGCGCGCGCAGTCGTTGAGCAGCACGCTCTTGCCGAAGCCGGCGGGGGCGCAGACCAGCGTCAGGCGGCAGTCGCCGGCCAGCAGGGCTTGGGTCAGGCGCGGGCGAGCGATGTGCGCCGCCGGCAGGCGGGGCAATGATGGATCCAGCTGGCGCGGAGTAGCGGCCGGATGCAGGGCGCGAACCTTCTCGTGCATGGTCGTGGCCTCGGCTCTTGTAGTTGTTGTAAGCGAGAGGTCGATCTTATCCAATTCGTTGCCCGACGGTTGCCCGCGGACAAAAAAGGCGACCACTGGGGTCGCCTCGAAAGGAGCAGCGTTGCGTTGGAGCTCAGCGTACGCCGGCGTTGCGCAGGGCGGCCGGAGTGAAGTCCACGGCCGAGGCCTGGATGCCGTACTGGATGGAGCTTTTCTCCTCGTTGGCCATGCCGATGGCCAGGTAGCGGCCGGCGATGATGTCGTGCAGGGCCTCGAAGGCGTAGACCGGTACCTGCTGGTCGAACTGCTGCACCAGCATGGCCTGGCCCACGCGCCACAGCTGGCCGCGGCCGTCGTAGTGCTCGGACACGGCGATCTGCCAGCTGTCCTCGTCGACGAAGAAGCGGCGCTTGGCGTAGATGTTGCGCTCGCCGGATTTCAGGGTGGCTTCGACTTCCCAGACGCGGTGCAGCTCGTAGCGCGCCAGGTCCTGGTTGGTGTGGCCGGCCTTGATGATGTCGCTGTACTTCACGTCCGGCGACTGCAGCTTGTAGTTGTTGTAGGGGATGTACAGCTCGCGCTTGCCGACCAGCTTCCAGTCGTAACGGTTGGGAGCACCGTTATACATGTCGAAGTTGTCCGAGGTGCGCAGGCCGTCGGCGGCAGTGCCCGGGCCGTCATAGGCGACCTGCGGGGCGCGGCGTACGCGGCGCTGACCGGCGTTGTACAGCCAGGCCATGCGCGGCTCGGCGATCTGGTCCAGCGAATCGTGTACCAGCAGCACGTTACCTGCCAGGCGCGACGGCGCGGTGACACGCTGCTTGAAGAACAGCAGGGCGTTCTCGGCCTTCTTCGCATCCAGTCCCTTGGTCTGGCTGGGGAATGCCACTTCGTCCTCGAAGTGCACCAGGGTGTAGGAGCCATTCGCCTGCGGAGCTGCCTGCACGATGCTGCGGCGCAGGTTGCCACCGCGGTAGCGGGTGATGTGGTTCCACACCACCTCCAGGCCGTTCTGCGGGATCGGGAAGGCGTAGTAGCGGCTGTCGGAGAAGCCCTTCAGGCCGTTGCCACCCTCGATAAGGCTGGTATTGGTCGCACTCTTCCTGGCTGCCTCGTAGATGCTGTCCGGAACCGCCACGCTGCGATGGCTGGGGTAGACCGCCATCTTGTAGGTTTCGGGGTAGCGCTTGAACATGGCGACCTGCCCTTCGGACAGCTTGTCCTTGTACTGGTCGAGGTTCTGGGCGGTGATGGTGAACAACGGTTGTTCGTTGGCGAACGGGTCGCCGAGGAAGCCGCCTGGCAGGACCGTGGCCGCATTCTTGGCCAGGCCGCCGGTCCATTCAGGGATGCTGCCGTCGGCATTGCCCGCCTTCTCTGCTCCCAGCGGCGTGAGGTTGGAGCCGAGTTTGGCGGCGTCTTCCTGGGACACGGCGGCGAGTACGCTGCCGGCCAGCAGGGAGAGGGTGATGGCGCTGATCAGTTGTCTTGTTGTTTTCATGCTGACTGATTCTCTGTAGAGCCCGATTAGAAGTTCACACCGACGCTGAACGCGAGGAAGTCGCGGTCGGTAGTCGGGTTGTAGTCGCCGCCGAAGAAGTCGGTGTACGACAGGCTGGCGGTGTAGGTGTTGCGGTACTCGGCATCGAGACCGACGCTGATGGCCTTGGAGCCTTCGTTGAATACCGGGCCGTAGCCATCGACGTCGTGCGACCAGGAGATGTTCGGCTTCAGGTTGATGCCGGCGATCACGTTGCTGTAGTCCCAGATGGCACGGGCGCGGTAGCCCCAGGAGCTATTGGTGTAGAAGCCGTGGTAGCCGTATTCCCTGGCGGCGGCGACGTTTGAGGCGGCGGTGCCGTAGGGGGAGCCGTAGATGGAGTCGCGGCCGTAGCGAAGCTCGTCCTTGTCCTCCAGGCCGCCGATGTAGGTCACGCCCAGCTCGCCCACCAGGGTCAGGCGGTCGGCGCCCATCACCTGATCGAAGAAGTGCGTCAGGGTGGTTTGCGCCTGGGTCACTTCCTTGCGGTTGTAACCGCGGCTGATGGCGCCGGCCTGGGCCAGGGCTGCCGGGAAGCCACCGGTGCCGAGCGCGCCGGCTACCGAGGTGGCCAGCTTGCCGGTCATGTCGGTGGTGTTGATCTGCAGCGGCATGTTCGGCCGGTAGCTGATCTCGCCGGACCAGGCGGTGCCGGTAGGCAGCGAGGAGGAGAAGCTCAGGCCGTACAGGCGGATGTCCTCGGGGTATTCGAGGAAGTAGCTGCCGCGGCCGAGCAGGATCGGTTGTGCCAGGGCGCCGCCGGCGAGGGTCAGCGCGTTGGTGATGTCCGCCGCGCTGGCGTTCTGCATGCTCAGGTTGGGCGTGCGGCTGTGGTAGTTCATGAAGTAGGCGGCGTATTCGGCGTCGTCGCCCATCCAGCGCAAGGCTGCGCCGAACTGGCCATCGTCCCGAGCGTCGCGGTCGCCGCCGCGATTGACCAGCAGGCCTTCGGGCTCGACCCGGACGCCGAGGGCGGCCAGGGTGGACTGCATGCCCATGAGGGTGCGTACGGTGCTGGCATCGAGGATGTTGTAGTTATTGTCGCAACCGTCGGCGACCACGTCGGCGCTGGCGAAGAAGGTGCCGCAGTTGTCGGCCACCGTCTGGTCCCACTCGAGCTGGTAGAAGGCCTCGGCGGACAGCTGATCGGTGATGCTCTGCGACATGTAGAACATGTTCACCGGGATCAGGCCTTCCTTGATTTCCGCGCCGGGGCGACGGAAGGCGGCGGCATCGATCGGGTTGATGGCGTTGATGCTGTTGCCGATGAAGGTGCTCTCACCCCAGCTGACTACCTGCTTGCCCAGACGGACGGAGCCTGGCAGTTCGCCGATGCTGTAGTTGTGGTAGGCGAAGGCATCGAGGATCTCGGCGCCGGAGGACTGTGCGGCCTGCTTGCGGTTGGAGTCGTCGATGTCCTTCCACTGGCGGTGCTCATCCTTCAGTTCGAAGTCATACCAGTACTTGCCGCGCACGAATACGCCGGTGTCGCCGTACTTGAGTTCGAGGTCGTGGATACCCTTGAAGATTTTCGAGAAGGTCTCGCCCTTCTTGAAGTTGAGGCGGCCGTCGTCACCGGTCTGGGTGAAGCCGGTACCGCCGTTGGCCTGGCCGACCAGGTCGCGGTCGGCGCTGCGCATGGCCCAACTGGCGCCTACCGACATGGACGAATCGAGCTGGCCTTCGATTTCCCCGATGTTGAAAGTGACGGCCTGCGCCGGAGCAACTGTTCCGAGGGCAATGGCCAGGGCGAGGGTGTGCGGCTGGAAGATTCCGGGCCTTGTTGTTTTTGTCATGAGGCTCTCCGTGAATGGGGGTGCAACTGGCAGCACCCTACCCAGCGGATGACAGACGCATAAGCGCACCAAGGATGTATTTGGTTTGTCGCTCGAAAGTATTAAAGGCTCTGTGTGGCGGGCCCTGGAGGGGCCAGCAATATGCTGAATGGGACGTCATCAGCCAAAGGCGATGGATAACGAAAAAGCCCCGCCGAGGCGGGGCTTGTCAGGGCACGCAAGAGCAGTGCTCAGGCGGCGCCGAGCGACCACTGCTGGAGTCGCTGCAGGCTCTCGCGGTAGGGATGCAGTCCTCTCCAGAGCAGGATGACGGACGACACTACGGCGAGCGTGGTAACGATTAGCAGCGAGTAGCGCAGGGCGTTGTCGTCCATGAACACGAAGTCGGTCACCAGCGCCACGGCAGTTGGGCCCAGGCCCAGGCCGATCAGGGTAATGACGAACAGATACAGCGCCGAGGCCTGGCCACGCATCGAGTTGGGCATGATTTCCTGGATTGCCGCGGGCGCCACGCCGAATGGCATGCTCAGGCAGAACACCGTGGGCGCCATCAGCACGCTGGCCCAGAAGGCATTGCCCATCAGCGGGAAAGCGATGACGAAAGGCAGTGCGCCGACCGCTGCGTAGAGGCCGACTCGCATGTTGGCGTCGCTGCGCCCGTGCTTGGCCAGCCAGTCCGCCAGGCGCCCGCCGAAGACGATGCCGAGGCAGCCGAACACGGCGACGATGGAGCCATAGACGATGCCCACCTGGCCGGCGTCCCAGCCATAGGTGCGGATGTAGAACGTGGGTATCCAGGCCGCGCTGCCGTAGCCGGCGAACGCCAGGCCGGCGAAGCCGAAGTTATGGCACAGCACGGTGCGGCGGTTGCTGCGGATGTAGCGGCCGACCTCGGCCAGCGGCACTGCCACGCCGGCACCGACTCCACGTCGCGCCGGCTCGCGCACGGCCAGCATCAGCAGGGTGAAGAGCACGCCGGCGGCGCCGAGAATGAGGAAGATCAGCTGCCACGGGCGCACCTCGCCGAGCAGCGGTAGTACGACATCGCCTTGGGCCGAAGCGAACTTGATCACCAGGCCGCCGAGCAGGAAGGCGATGCCCGAACCCAGGTAGACCCCCATGGAGTACACGCTGATGGCGGTGGCGCGACGCTCCGGCGGGAAGCTGTCGGCGATCAGCGAATAGGCGGCGGGCGACAGGGCCGCCTCGCCGACGCCGACGCCGACCCGGCACAGGAGGAACTGCCAGTATTGCTTCGCCATGCCGCAGGCGGCGGTGGCTGCGCTCCAGAACAGCACGCCGACGGCGATCAGGCCGCGCCGGCTCTTGGTGTCGGCCAGGCGTCCGAGGGGGATGCCGCACACGGTGTAGAACAGGGCGAACGACAGCCCCATCAGCAGACTCATCTGCGTGTCGGTGATGTCCAGATCTCGGCGGATCGGGCCCACCAGCAGGTTGAGGATCTGTCGATCGATGAACGACAGGACGTAGGCGACCATCAGGATGGTCACGGTGACCCAGGCGGAAAGACTGGAGGGATAGCCGTTGTTGTTATTGGTCATGGGCAAGGCTCCGCGGCGCCATCCTGGCACGCGATGGGGGGTTACGGGTGACCCCAGCTTAGGTCCGTATAAGCGCGGCTTAGTATCGCTCGAAGGTACTATCAGCGAGTTGAATCAGATTGATGTCCGCTCGCTGATGTCTGTTACCAATTACGTTCAAGAGCGAAAATTTCGGCGATCAACGGCGATATGGTCGATAAATTGTCGACTTCTTGAGTCTGGTTGAAGCTCAAGTATACGCCTGGCGCTCCAGGCGGACCTTGGAGGGCGGTGGGTTAAATCACGGCGGTTCGGCGCAGGTTGGCGATCTGCTCGGCGTCCAGGCCGAGCAGGCTCTGCAGTAATTCTTCGGTGTGCTCGCCCAGCAGCGGTGGCGCCAGGCGGTAGTCCACCGGGGTGGCGGACAGGCGCAGCGGGCTGGCTACCTGCGGCGTAGTGCTGCCCATGCCGTTGGCCATGTCCACCCGCAAGCCACGGGCCAGTACCTGCGGATCGGCAAATACCTGGGCCAGGTCGTTGATCGGCCCGCACGGCACGCCGGCGGCCTCCAGCAGGGCGATCCATTCCGCGGTGCTCTTGAATACCGTGGCCTGGCGCAGCAGCGGGATCAGTTCGGCACGATTGGCGACGCGTGCCTTGTTGGTGGAAAAGCGCGGGTCGTCGGGCAAAGCCGGAAGCCCGGCGACCTCGCAGAACTTGCGAAACTGCCCGTCGTTGCCCACGGCGAGGATGAAGTCGCCGTCGGCGGTGGGGAAGTCCTGATACGGCACGATGTTCGGGTGGGCGTTGCCCAGGCGCTTGGGCGCGCTGCCGGTGGCCAGGTAGTTCATCGCCTGGTTGGCCAGGCAGGCCACCTGCACGTCGAGCAGGGCCACGTCGATGTACTGGCCCTGGCCGCTCTGCTCACGGGCGTTCAGCGCGGCCAGTACGGCAACGGTAGCGTAGAGACCGGTGAGAATGTCGGTCAGCGCGACGCCGACCTTCATCGGGCCGGCGCCGTCTTCGCCATCGGGTTTGCCGGTCAGGCTCATCAGCCCGCCCAGACCCTGGATCATGAAGTCGTAGCCGGCACGCTTGGCATACGGGCCGTCCTGCCCGAAGCCGGTGATCGAGCAGTAGATCAATCGCGGATTCACTGCCTTCAGCGACTCGTAGTCGAGGCCGTAGGCGGCCAGGCCGCCGACCTTGAAGTTCTCCAGCACCACGTCGCATTGCGCCGCCAGTTCGCGCACCAGGCGCTGGCCCTCGGGCTGGGTGAAGTCCAGGGTCAGTGACTGCTTGTTGCGGTTGGCGCACTGGAAGTAGGCCGCCTCGCGGCTGTCGTTGCCGTCGGCATCCTTGATGTAGGGCGGGCCCCAGTGGCGGGTGTCGTCCCCCGTGTCCGGTCGCTCGACCTTGATCACCTCGGCGCCGAGGTCGGCGAGTATCTGCCCGGCCCAAGGGCCGGCCAGCACGCGGGACAGGTCGAGGACACGGATATGGGACAGGGCGCCGGGCATGGGAAACCTCACAGGCTGGCGAATGGGTAAGAACTCCCTCTCCCTTTGGGAGAGGGTTGGGGCGGGCCGCGGAGGCTGAGGGGGCTATAGGCAACTCGGAGCGGCCCGGAAATCCCTCACCCCCGGCCCCTCTCCCGGAGGGAGAGGGGGAGCAGATCAGAAGAACGCCTGCAGACCGGTCTGCGCACGGCCGAGGATCAGCGCGTGCACGTCGTGGGTACCCTCGTAGGTATTGACCACCTCGAGGTTGACCAGGTGGCGGGCCACCCCGAACTCGTCGCTGATGCCGTTGCCGCCCATCATGTCGCGGGCCATGCGCGCGATGTCCAGCGCCTTGCCACAGCTATTGCGCTTCATGATCGAGGTGATTTCCACCGCGGCGGTGCCTTCGTCCTTCATCCGGCCAAGGCGCAGGCAGCCTTGCAGTGCCAGGGTGATCTCGGTCTGCATGTCGGCCAGCTTCTTCTGGATCAGCTGGGTCTGGGCCAGCGGGCGGCCGAACTGGGTGCGGTCCAGGGTGTACTGGCGCGCGGTGTGCCAGCAGAACTCGGCGGCGCCCAGAGCCCCCCAGCTGATGCCGTAGCGGGCGGAGTTGAGGCAGGTGAACGGGCCCTTGAGGCCGCGCACGTCGGGGAAGGCGTTTTCTTCCGGGCAGAACACGTTGTCCATGACGATCTCACCGGTGATCGAAGCGCGCAGGCCGACCTTGCCGTGGATGGCCGGGGCGCTCAGGCCTTCCCAGCCTTTCTCCAGAACGAAGCCGCGGATCTCGCCGGCGTCGTCCTTGGCCCAGACCACGAACACGTCGGCGATCGGACTGTTGGTGATCCACATCTTGCTACCGGTGATGCGGTAGCCGCCATCGACCTTCTTGGCGCGGGTGATCATCGAGCCCGGGTCCGAGCCATGGTTCGGCTCGGTCAGGCCGAAGCAGCCGATGTACTCACCACTGGCCAGCTTGGGCAGGTACTTCTGCTTGGTCGCTTCGTTGCCGAATTCGAAGATCGGCACCATCACTAGCGATGACTGCACGCTCATCATCGAGCGGTAGCCGGAGTCCACACGCTCCACCTCGCGGGCGATCAGGCCGTAGCACACGTAGTTCAGACCACTACCGCCGTACGCCTCGGGGATGGTGGCGCCGAGCAGACCGGTGTCGCCCATCTCGCGGAAGATCGCCGCGTCGGTTTTCTCGTGGCGGAAGGCTTCCAGCACGCGCGGAGCCAACTTGTCGGCGGCGAACTGCTGGGCGCTGTCGCGCACCATGCGCTCTTCCTCGGTCAGCTGCTGGTCCAGCAGGAGCGGGTCGATCCAGTTGAAGCTTGCCTTGGCGGCCATGGGCGAATCCTCGAAGCAGTGGCAGTCATGAACCGGCGCTTGGCCGGGCGATGGAGAGAGACTAGGCCCGACGATGGCTGCGGGCAAACGAGGATTTCGCACGCTGTTGTGCGAATAACTCACTCCGAGATAGCCTGATCAGGCAATTTATTCGTTTGCAAGTGAGGTCATGGCATAGATGCGCCGCCGAATACCCAGTACTGCCGCCCTGGTGGCCTTCGAGTCTGCGGCTCGCCACCAGAGCTTCACCAAGGCCGCCGACGAGCTGGTGCTGACACAGAGCGCGATCTGTCGGCAGATCGCCGGGCTGGAGCAGTTCCTCGGTATCGAGCTGTTCCGTCGCTCGCGGCGCGGGGTCAAGCTGACCGAGGCGGGACTGGCCTACAGCCGCAAGGTGGCGGCGCAGCTCGACGCGGTGGAGCGCGATACGCTCGCCGCCATGGGCCAGCAGGGCGCAGTAGCCATCGAACTGGCGGTGGTGCCGACCTTCGCCACCCAGTGGCTGGTGCCGCGGCTCAAGGACTTCCAGCGCCTGCACCCTGAGGTGACGGTGCACTTGACCAACCGCACCCGGCCGTTCCTGTTCGCCGATACCGCGTTCGATGCGGCGATTTATTTCGGCGATGCCGAATGGTCGGGTACCGAGGCGCACTTCCTGATGCCCGAGGAGCCGCAACCGGTCTGCAGCCCTGAACTGCTGGCCGGCCGTGGACAGTTTGAGGCGGCCGAGCTGTCAGCGATGCCGCTGCTGCAGCAGACCACCCGACCCTACGCCTGGCGTCAGTGGTTTGCCGCCCAGGGCCTGAGCGTGCCGCACGACCTCGGCGGGCCGCGCTACGAACTGTTCTCCATGCTGGCCCAGGCCGCCAGCCATGGCATGGGCGTAGCGCTGATCCCGCCGTTCCTCATCCAGCGCGAGCTGGCGGAGGGGAGGCTGGTGCCGGCTCACCCGGCGGCGCTGCACAGCAGCGACAAGGCCTATTACCTGATGATTCCCGAGCGCAAGGCCGAGTCTGCGGCCCTGCGTGCGTTTCGTGACTGGCTGCTGCAGGTCGCACGGGCCTATCAGGGCGAGAGCCGGCCATAAAAAGCCGGGCTTGGGGCCCGGCTCTTCGATACATGCTCTAGCGATTCATGGCGATCCGGCGACCTGGCCCAGGGACATCCACTGGCCGGTCATCGAGCGGGTGTGGCGATCCACGGTGGTGGGGGCGAAGGCGCGGCCGGAAGTACTGGCCAGGGTGTTGCTGCCGCTGTTCATGTCCAGCAGAGCGGCGCGCAGGAATTTCCAGCGGGTCTTGAGCTTGGCTACGGCGGGGTTGGTCTTGCCGTCGAGGGCGCCCAGCTCCTGGTCAATCTTCGGTACCAGTACTCGCTCGTCCTGGCCGACGTAGTTATCGGTCTGCTCGCGGGCGATTTCAAAGCTGCCGATGTAGGCGCGGCTGAGGTACTGGACACCCAGATACTCGACCTGAGCCGGTAGCTCGCCGGCCGGGTCGGCCTTGGGTACGGCACGGGCCACGGTGAGCAGCGCGCGCAGTGACTGGGCCAGGTCCTGGGGATAGTCCCAAGGCATGTCGTCTTCTTTGGGGCCAAAGGAAACACCCAGGCGTAACTGGGTAACAAGCTTGGTGGTCAATCCGGGTATTTCCGAACTGGCGCTCATGGCCGCCTGGGAGGCGGTCTCGAGATCGGCGATGTCCTTCTCCAGGCGAGTCAGATACTCCTCCTGAAAGCCCTCGCCACGAACCAGCAGTAGGCTGCTGGTGGCTCGGCTAGCGTACACCTGTACCTGTTCGGCAGCGGTCATGGCCGCCGCCTGGGCGATGGCCGAGAAAGTTGCCAAAATCCCTAGCATGGTGGAAAAAATCAATCGAATCATAGGATTACGATTCATCCCCGGTCGCTCCTTATTATTCTTGTCGGCGCGTGTCGTTCGGTTGGGCAGTGGCCGTCCGCGCAGTCGCAACAGCCTACTGCGCTTGCAATAGCAAGGGATGAGCCAAAAGAGTGATTTACATCGCAATTTTGGCGTCGTGGAGTCGGCGTTCCCGGGTCTGTGCTATCGCACGTACGAGCGGGTCGAGAGCGGAAGGGGGAAGAACACCGCCGCAGGCTGGGTGGGAGAGCCGTGCGGCGGCGAGAGAAGGGTCAGATCGCGGGATGTTGCTGCCAGACCTTCGGCTTGAAGTAGAGTGTTTCGCCACGGGCAAGACCAGCCAGGCTGTCGTGGTCCTTGACCACTTCGGCTTCGATCAGCTCGTCCTGGCCGTCGACCTTGAGGGTCACCCGGGTGATCGCGCCCAGCGGGCGAATATCACGCACTTCGGCGCTGCGATGCTCTTCCACCGCCTGGCGCGACAGCGAGACTTCGTGCGGGCGGAACAGCACGTGCTGATCCTCGCCGATGTGCAGGCGGTTGGAGTCGCCGAGGAAGTGGTAGACGAAGTCGCTGGCCGGGTTCTCGTAGACCTCGCCCGGCGAACCGATCTGCTCGATCACGCCCTTGTTCATCACCACGATGCGGTCGGCCACTTCCATGGCTTCTTCCTGGTCGTGGGTAACGAACACGCTGGTCAGATGCACTTCCTCGTGCAGGCGGGCGAGCCAGCGGCGCAGCTCCTTGCGCACCTTGGCGTCGAGGGCGCCGAAGGGCTCATCGAGCAGCAGCACCTTGGGCTTCACCGCCAGGGCGCGAGCCAGGGCGATACGCTGGCGCTGGCCGCCGGACAGCTGCTCCGGGTAGCGATCGGCGAGCCAGTCGAGCTGGACCATGCCAAGCAGCTCATGCACCTGCTTGGCGATTTCCGCGTCGCTCGGGCGCTCGCCCTTGGGTTTCATGCGCAGGCCGAAAGCGACGTTGTCGAACACGCTCATGTGGCGGAACAGCGCGTAGTGCTGGAACACGAAGCCGACGTTGCGATCACGCACGTCGTGCTGCGACACGTCTTCGCCGTGGAACACGATGTTGCCGGTGTCCGGGGTTTCCAGGCCGGCGATGATGCGCAGCAGGCTGGTCTTGCCGCAGCCGGACGGGCCGAGCAGCGCGACCAGTTCACCGCTCTGGATGTCCAGGTTGATGTCGTTGAGTGCGCGGAAGGCGCCGAAATTCTTGGTGACGTTGCGGATTTCAATGCTCATGACTTATTCCTCGTCGTCTGCGGATTTCAGACGGGACAGGCGGGATTCGCTCCACTGCTTGAGCAGCAGGATGATCAGGGCCAGGGCCAGCAACAGGCTGGCGACGCTGAACGCGGCGACGTGGTTGTACTCGTTGTAGAGGATCTCGACGTGCAGCGGCAGGGTGTTGGTGAAGCCGCGGATGTGCCCGGACACCACCGACACCGCGCCGAACTCGCCCATGGCGCGCGCGGTACACAGCACCACGCCGTAGATCAGGCCCCATTTGATGTTCGGCAGGGTGATGTGCCAGAACATCTGCCAGCCGTTGGCGCCGAGCAGGCGCGCGGCCTCTTCTTCCTGAGTGCCCTGTTCCTGCATCAGCGGGATCAGCTCGCGGGCGACGAAGGGCACTGTGACGAACACGGTGGCCAGAACGATGCCCGGTAGGGCGAAGATGATCTGGATGTCGTGCTCTTGCAGCCATTCGCCGAAAAAGCCCTGGGCGCCGAACAGCAGCACGTAGATCAGACCGGCGATCACCGGCGAGACCGAGAACGGCAGGTCGATCAGGGTGACCAGGATGCTCTTGCCGGTGAACTCGTATTTGCTCACGCACCAGGCGGCGGCCACGCCGAACACCAGGTTGAGCGGCACCGAGATGCCCACGGCGAGCAGGGTCAGCTTCAGGGCGGAGACCGCGTCCGGCTCGATCAGCGCGGTGAAGAAGGTGCCGAGGCCGAGCTTCAGCGCCTCGCTCAGCACCACGTAGAGCGGCAGCAGAAGAAACAGCGCGAACGCCAGCCAGGCGCCGATGATCAGCGCGATACGCCCGGCGGCATTGCCGCGGCGGGCGGCGTTGGCGGTAGCGGCGGCGCCGATGGTTGCAGATGACATGGCGGCCTCCTTACGGGCGTTCGATGCGGCGCTGCAGCAGGTTGATCAGCAGCAGCAGGATGAAGGACACGACCAGCATCAGCACACCGATGGCGGTGGCCCCGTGGTAATCGTACTGGTCGAGCTTGACCATGATCAGCAGCGGCAGGATCTCGGTCTTCATCGGCATGTTGCCGGCGATGAAGATCACCGAGCCATACTCGCCGACGCCACGGGCGAAGGCCAGGGCGAAGCCGGTCAGCCAGGCTGGCAGCAGGGCCGGCATGAGGATGTGGCGGAACACCTGGAACGGCTTGGCGCCCAGGCACGCGGCGGCTTCTTCGACCTCACGCGGGATGTCCGCCAGCACCGGCTGCAACGTACGCACGACGAAGGGCAGGGTGACGAAAGTCAGCGCCAGGGTGATGCCCAGCGGCGTGTAGGCGATCTTGAAACCCAGCGCCGTGGCGAACTGGCCGACCAGCCCGGCCGGTGCGTAGAGCGCGGTCAGGGCGATACCGGCGACGGCGGTAGGCAGGGCGAACGGCAGGTCGATCATCGCGTCGATGATCTTGCGGCCGGGGAAGGTGTAACGCACCAGCACCCAGGCCAGCAGGGTGCCGATGATGCCATTGAGGATGGCGGCGAACAGCGCGGTGGAGAAGCTCAGCTTCAGTGCAGCGAGCACGCGCGGTGCGGAAATGATGGCCCAGAACTGATCCCAGGTGAGTTGGGCGGCATGCACGAACATGGCACCCAGGGGAATCAGCACCAACAGGCTGAGGTACACCAGGGTGTAGCCCAGCGTCAGCCCGAAGCCGGGTATGACGGGGGAGATACGGCGTGACATGGTCTGTCCTTATAGCTGCGTTGGAACGCTCGGAGAGGCGGCAGGGCCGCCTGTCCTGACTCGCCTGGTTTCGCTTGTGCCAAAGGGAAGCGGTGGGCTTCCCTTTGGCGTGTTGCGCGGGGCGGCGATTCTAACCACTGTGAGCGCTAGCGAAGCAGGGGATGGGTATTACCCACCCGTGCCGCGCTACGAAATCACTGTGCCTGGTAGATCTTGTCGAAGATGCCACCGTCGTTGAAGAACTTGGGCTGCGCAGTCTTCCAGCCGTTGAAGTCCTTGTCGATGGTCACCAGTTTCAGCTCGGGGAACTGTTTGGTGAATTCGGCTGCGACCTTCTCGTTGCGTGGGCGGTAGAAGTTCTTCGCGGCGATGCGCTGGCCTTCTTCGCTGTACAGGTAGTTCAGGTAGGCATTGGCCAGTTCACGGGTGCCTTTCTTGTCGACGTTCTTGTCGACCACGGCCACCGGCGGCTCGGCGAGGATGGACAGGCTCGGTGCGACGATCTCGAACTGGTCGCCACCTTGTTCCTTGAGGGCCAGGAAGGCTTCGTTTTCCCAGGCCAGCAGCACGTCGCCGATCTGGTTGTTGACGAAGGTGATGGTCGAGCCACGGGCACCGGTGTCGAGTACCGGCACGTTCTTGTAGAGCTTCTCGACGAATTCCTGGGCCTTCTCTTCGCTGCCGTATTTCTGCTGGGCGTAGGCCCAGGCGGCGAGGAAGTTCCAGCGGGCGCCGCCGGAGGTTTTCGGGTTCGGGGTGATGACTTCGACGCCCGGTTTTACCAGGTCGTCCCAGTCCTTGATGCCTTCCGGGTTGCCCTTGCGCACTAGGAACACGATGGTCGAGGTGTACGGGGTGCTGGATTGCGGCAGGCGGCTCTGCCAGTCCTCGGGGATCAGCTTGCCGAGCTTGTTCAGCTCGTCGATGTCACCGGCCAGGGCCAGGGTCACCACGTCGGCACGCAGGCCGTCGATCACGGCACGGGCCTGTTTGCCCGAACCACCGTGGGATTGCTGGATGGTCACGGCTTCGTGGCCTTCGGCCTGCCAGTGCTTGTTAAAGGCAGCGTTGAATTCCTGGTACAGCTCACGAGTCGGGTCGTAGGACACGTTGAGCAGTTCGTTGGCGGCGGCAGCTTGGCCGGCGAACAGGGCGGAGGTCAGGGCGGCCAGGGCGAAACGACGAATGGACATGTTGAAGCTCCTGGATCTTGGAAGTTGTTCTGTGTTGGCTACAGGGTCTTGCGGAGGTGCGGTTGCGCTCAGCGGCGCATTCGCTCCCGGCAGCGAAGCGAGCGCTGCTGGGACATGCTCATGGCGGGTGTATTCGTGCTCATGGGTGACGCCCTCCGGTTGTCCAGTCGGGTTGGCGGGAACTCAGGCCTGCTTGGTGTTCTGTGCCTGCAGGCGGAATTTTTCCTTGCGCTCGATTTGTACGACCTGGCCGTTATGTACGGTGATTTCTACCGAGCCAAAACGCAGACCCTGCAGGGCGGATTGAATTTCACGCAGGATGCCGGCTTCGTCTTGGCCTTCGATGCTTCTGAGGGTTGCGCTCATGACTCTGCTCCTTGGATGGGTGCCCGGGGTTGGGCGTGGAGCGGATATTAGGGGCAGGAGATTTAGTCTTAAAAAGAATATTTAACGATTTATTTATTCATTACAGGTCTAAGCGGCAGTGTAATACCGCAAAATCTTGCACGGGTTCCCGCTTCCTGACCGCAGCGTCGAAAATCCTGCCGCTCGTCACAACGCGCTGTTCGAGGCATCGCCAGCGCTTCCGCAGGGCGCATAGTCTTGATTCATGAACGTGATCAGGCAGCGTCCCATGGACGAAAATGACCAGGCTCCCAGCGAGCTGGAAACCCTAACCCTGGCGCTGTTGCACAGCCGCGGCGAGGTCGAGCGCTTGCGCGAGCGCGAGCAACTGGTCAGCAGTCTGCTGGCCGGCCTCAACGCCGTGCTCTGGGCCTTCGACTGGGAGCAGCAGCGGGTGGTCTACGTCAGTCCGGCGTATGAACAGATCTTCGGCCGCAGTGCCGCGCTGGTGCTGGCCGACTACGGCGAATGGTTGAACAGCATCTACCCGGACGACATGGAGTACGCCGCGCAAAGCCTGCAGTCGGTGCTGGAGGTCGGCTCGGTCGAGCACCGCGAGTACCGCATCATCCGGGGCGACGGCGAGGTGCGCTGGCTCAGCGACAAGTGTTTCATCAGTCCGCCCAACCTGTTCGGCGGTCAGCAACTGATCGTCGGCATCGCCGAGGACATCACCGAGAAGAAGGCCCTGCAGAATGAGCTGCACCGCCTGGCTACCAGCGATGTGCTGACCGGCGCGAGCAACCGCCGACACTTCTTCGAGTGTGCCGACGACCTGTTCGCCGAGGCTCGAACCCATGGACGGCCGTTGTCCTTCCTGCTGCTGGACATCGACGACTTCAAGAAGATCAACGACGGTCATGGCCACCAGATGGGCGATCGCGTGCTGCAACGGGTGGCCCATTGTGCTGCCTATGTGCTGCGCCGCGACGACCTGTTCGGCCGGATCGGTGGTGAGGAGTTCGCCGCGATCTTCCCCAACTGCGACGCCGAGCAGGCGCGCCAGGTAGCCGAACGCCTGCAGCGAGAGGTGCAGCGCCTGCAGTTCAGCGATGAGGGCGAGAACTTCGGCGTGACCATCAGCCAGGGCATTACCGTGCTGGGCGGGGGGGACGAACTGGACGATCTCTACAATCGTGCCGACGCCGCGATGTACCAGGCCAAACGCCAGGGCAAGGATTGCATCGTTCTCGGCTGATTGTAATTTATGGAATAAGTAAATGAATTCTTATTCCTTAACATGTGTTTGATCCCTGCCTAGACTGGCCCTCGGAACGTATCGAGGAGGCCCGACATGGCCAGCCAGACCACCAGTTACCTGATCCTGCCGGGATGGCAGGGTTCGCCGGACGAACACTGGCAGAGCCATTGGCAGCGCAGCCTGCCGAACGCTCGCCGAGTGGAGCAGGCGGACTGGAACAACCCTGACCCGCGTGCCTGGGTCGCAGCCGTGGAGCGCGAAGTAGCTGCCGCGCGCGGGCCATTGATTCTGGTAGCCCACAGTCTCGGTTGCATCACCGTGGCGCGTTGGGCCGCCCAGGCTTCGCTGGCCTCGCTGCGCAAGGTGCGCGGTGCACTGCTGGTGGCTCCGGCGGACGTCGAGCGTCCCAATTGTCCCGAGGCCCTGCAGGGCTTTGCCCCCATCTCCCGCGAGCTACTGCCTTTCCCAAGCCTGCTGGTTGGCTCGGACAACGATCACGCCGCCAGCGCTCCTCGGGCGTTGCAGATGGCGCGTGATTGGGGTGCACAACCGGCCATTCTGCCGGGCGCCGGTCATATAAACGTCAAGTCCGGGCACCAGCGCTGGGAGCAGGGGTTCGCCTATCTCTATCGCCTGCAGCGGCAGATCGAGCAACAGGAGCGCCTTCGCGCATGAACCCGACCGACGTGACGCGAATGCGCGCGCGTCGGCGCCGCTTTCACCCCATTCCTACCTGAGCCGTCGGCTGGCGGCTCGCACCGACACGAGATTGCCCAATGAGCCGCCCCGCCTTTCCCCAGCAGGCCCTGCTGACCTTCGCCGACACCGAGAAGAGCCCTCTGAGCATCCGCGCCAAGGCGCTGGTATTCGTTGACCCCCGCTCGCGCCAGCTGCGTGAGCAGGCCAACACCTTGGCTGTTGCCAATCTACCGGTCCTGATCGTTGGCGAGACCGGTACCGGCAAGGAGTTGTTGGCCCGCCATGTTCACCGTGAGAGCGAGCGCGGAGGCCTCTTCGTTGCCGTCAGCTGCGGTGCTATCAGCCCGCAGTGGGGCGATGCGGAACTGTTCGGTCATGCCGCCGGCGCCTACTCCGGTGCCGCCAGCAGCCGCGCCGGGTGGTTCGGCTCGGCCAATGGCGGCACCCTCTATCTGGACGAGATCGGTGACCTGCCGCTGGCGTTGCAGGACAAGCTGCTGGCTGCGCTGGAGACCCGCGAGGTGCACCGCGTCGGCGGGCATCAGGCGACGCCGGTGGATGTGCGCCTGGTGACCGCCACCAGTATCGATCTGGCCCAGGCCGTGGCCGCAGGCAAATTCAGTGAGCGGCTCTTCCATTATCTGGACGAAGGTCGCCTCGTCCTGCCGGCGTTGCGCGAGCGGCCAGGGGATATCCTGCCGCTGGCCGAATATTTCCTGGGTATCTATGCCCAGCGCCTAGGCCTGGATATTCCGCAGATTGGCCCTGCGGCTCAGGCCGCGCTGGAAGGGCATCCCTGGCACGGCAATACGCGCGAGCTGGAAAACGTCATCCACTTCGCTCTGCTGGTCAGTGTCGGCGAGGAAATCCTGCCGCAGCATCTCAATCTGCCATCCGCCGTGTCGCTGCAGAGCCTAGAGCGGCAGTTGGAACGGCTTGGCAGCGAGGAGCGTCAACTGCTGCTGAGGCGCCTGGCGGGCTGAGCGCGATTGCTCCGGCAGTCTCGCTTCGGTTTCCGTTACCGGGCCGAGGCGCGTGGCGATTGGCTGCACGGCGGGGCTGGCGATGGCAGAACGGGAGCGGCGCCTGAGGGCTGCTCCCGGCGAGTGGCATCCGTCAGGAATAAAGAGACGGTGTCGGTGGCACACCGCTGGTCAGCCATTGGCCGATGTCGCGCACCTTGTAATCCAGCGGATCGTGCAGGCTGTGTACCCGCACATTGCGCCAGAAGCGGTCGAAGCCAAAGTGCGAGGCGGTGGAGCGAGCGCCCATGGTCTCGAACACCTGGCTGGTGATCTCCAGCGAGGCGCGAGCCGAGGCTACCCGAGCCTCGGCGATCAGCAGGGCGAGGTCAGCGCGCTCTGCGGCGCCCACGGCTGGCTTTTCCCAGGCCTGCTGTAGACGCTCGGCGGCCAGCTCCGCCTGCAGCAGTGCGCCGCGGTAGAGCAGCCAGAGCTCGCCGTAGCGCTTCTGGATGAATGGATCCTCGATTGCCGCCTCGACGCCAGCGCCGATCCATGGGCGTGCCTGCTCGCGCACATAGCGCAACGCTCCGTCCAGTGCCGCCTGGGCATTGCCCAGGTAGAGCTGGGTGAGGATCAGCTGCGACACACATACCCGCAGGCTGCTACGGGGGCTCTGGCCGCCCGACACAAGCAGCTCGTCGCGGTCGACGAAGACTCCTTCGAACTGCACGGTGCCGCTGTCGGTCTGGCGCTGGCCGAAGGCGTCCCAGTCGTCGTTGACCGCCAGGCCTTCGCGCTGCGCCGGGACTACCAGGAACACCCGCTCACCCGCATTACCGCCGCGAGGGGCGCTGACTACCAGAGCGTCTGCGCCCAGTGCGCCGGAGCAGAAGGATTTTCGCCCGTTCAGCTCGAAGTGCTCTTCCCGTGGGGCCAGTGTCAGTCCTAGGTCGCGACCATTGGTGGCGTTGCCCCAGAACCAGCGCTCGCGCACTGCACGGGTCAACCAGTGGCGCTGCTGATCGACGCTGCCGTGTAACAGCAGAGTGGCGACCTGCAGGTGGTTGAAGGCAAACAGGTGAGCCAGCGAACTGTCGGCGGCGGCCAGGTGGCGAATGATGCGGTAGATCTCCGGCCAGGGGCGTTCCTGGCCATCGAACCGCTGCGGGATGGACAGGGTCAGCAGGCCGCTTTCGCGGATCAGTTCGCGCTCGGCCCGTGCATGGCCCCCACGCCGGTCTCGCTCGATGGCGTTCTCGGCCAGCTTGCGCGCCAGGCGCTCGACCTTGGCAGTGAGGTTGCCGAAGTCGGTGGGGAACAGGCGCGGGTCGAGCAGCGGCTCGGCCTGTAGTGGCAGATGGCGGGCTTCATTGGGCATGGTGCGACTCCGGCTGCCACACCGCCACGTCGGTGGCGTCGACTCGCTTGGGCAGCAGGCCCTCGGCGAAGAAGGCATCGGCGATCTTCTGCTGCTCGCCCAGGCCGTCCTTGCGCACCGGGCCTACCTGATAGCTACGGCGACCGTTGGCTTGCTGGACGATGGTCGGGTCGAGGTTACCCCACAGCGGGCCGAGGATCTTCGCCGCATCGGCCGGATGGGCGCGCAGCCAGTCGCCAGCCTTGACCAGTTCGGCGTAGACGGTCTCGAGCACCTGCGGATGGGCCTTGGCGTAGGTGGCGCTGGTCAGGTAATAGCGCTGGTAGCTGGCCAGGCCTTTGCTGTCTGCCAGGGTGCGGGTCGGCAACTGGCGCTGGGCGGCGCTGAGGAAGGGCTCCCAGGTCACCCAGGCGTCGACCTTGCCATTCTCGAAGGCTGCGCGGCCGTCGGCCGGGGTCAGGTAGGCGGGCTGGATGTCGCTGAACTTCAGCCCGGCCTTGGCCAGTGCGGCGATCAGCAGGTAGTGCGAGCCGGCTGCCTTGGTCACGGCGACCTTCTTGCCCTTCAGCTCGCCAAGGCTCTGCAGCGGAGAGCCCTCGTGCACGATGATCGCCTGGGCGGCCGGTGAGGGTGCCTCCTGGGCGAAGTAGGCGAGCTGCGCACCGGCGGCCTGAGCGAACACCGGCACGGTGTCGGCGACATCGGCGGAAAGATCGACATTGCCGACATTGAGTGCCTCCAACAGGGGCTGGCCACTGGCGAATTCGTGCCAGCTGACCTTGATGTCCTGGCCGGCGAAGGCTTTTTCCAGGGTGCCCTGGCTCTTCAGCAGGCTGATCAGGGTGGACGATTTCTGGTACCCGATGCGCAAGGCGGTCTCTGCATGAACGGGGGCGCTCAGGGCGGCGAACAGACCGAGACTCAGGCCGGCACCGAGCAGGGTGCGGCGGGAAAATGAATGGCGGGACATGAAAGGCCTCTTGTATGGCGTCCCGGCCATATGAGGCGGCGGAACACGGAAACTTCTAGGGAGGGAAGCGTGAGAAGTCCGGTGGTCCGGTACGCGAAAAGCTATTCGATCTTAAAAATGACCGGCAAATACTTTTCGGGAATTAGCTTATGGATTTTGACCGATGGTTCATTTATTCTTTTTAGTTTCATAAAAGTGAAAAATAATTCTTTTTGGGGATTACAAAAATCCCCTAGATTGGCCGCCAAGCCGTTAGCGGGCCTCCGCTGCGAGCCAGTTTCCGCACCCCGAAGGGGCTTCCTCGTCGACGCCCCGGATCAAAATAGAAAAGCATCTGGAGCATCAGCATGAACAAGTCCACCCTGGCTCTCGCCGTTGCGCTCGGCGTGATCGCCCAGCAGGCCACTGCCGCCGGTTTTATCGAAGACAGTAAGGCCACCCTGGGCCTGCGCAACTTCTATTACGACCTGAACACCAAGAACACCGCCAATAACAATGGCGAGGCCAGCGAGTGGGGCCAGGGCTTCATCTTCAACTACACCTCTGGCTTCACCGAGGGCACTGTCGGTTTCGGTCTCGACGCGGTCGGCCTGCTCGGCGTCAAGCTGGATTCCGGCGGCTCCAACACCAAGACCGGTCGTGATCGCACGCCGGGTCAGCTGTTCCCGCTCGACACCGATGGCAGCGCCGAGGACGAGTTCAGCAAGGGCGGCCTGACCGCCAAGGTGCGCCTGTCCAAGACCGAGGCCCGCCTGGGCACCCTGCAACCGAAACTGCCGGTGGTGAACTTCAACGACGGCCGCCTGCTGCCGCAGCTGTTCGAGGGTGGCCAGATCACCTCCGCCGAGATCGACAACCTGCTGCTCACCGCCGGCCAGCTGGAGCACACCACGACTCGCGCCTCCTCCGACAGCATCGGCCTGCGCATCGCTGGCGCCAGCGTGGTCAACGGCCAGCAGGCTGACAGCAACAAGTTCTATTACGGCGGCGCCGACTACAAGATCACCAAGGATCTGCTGGCGCAGTACTACTACGGCAACCTGGAAGACTTCTACAAACAGCACTTCCTCGGTCTGACTCATAACTGGTCCATCGGCCCGGGCGTGCTGAAGTCCGATCTGCGTTACTTCCACAGCGACTCCGATGGCAAGAACGGCAGCGTCGCCGGCCGTGCCGAGGGCTACCGCGCCCAGGGCGAAATCAGCGCTGCCAACACCATCACCGCCACCGAGGTCGACAACCAGACCTGGAGCGCCCTGTTCACCTACACCCTGGGTGCCCATGCGCTGAGCGGCGGTTACCAGCAGGTCTCGGGCGACAGCGCCTTCCCGTTCCTCAACCAGGGCGATGGCTCCACCGCCTACCTGATTACCGACCGCCAGATCGGCAAGTTCCTGTCGGCCGGAGAGCGCACCTGGCTGGCCGAGTACGCCTACGACTTCACCTCCGTCGGCGCACCGGGCCTGAAGGCGATCATCACCTACCTGTCGGGTGACAACATCGACGCCGTTGGTGGCGACCGCAAGGAATGGGAGCGTGACTTCCGTCTGGACTACACCCTGCAGAACGGTGCCCTGAAAGGCCTTGGCTTCTCCTGGCGCAACGCCTCCCTGCGGGGCAATACCACCGCCAATGACCAGGACGAGAACCGCCTGATCGTCAGCTACACCCTGCCGCTGCTGTAACCCATTCCCGGGAGGGGAAAAGTCCCCTCCCGGTACCTTCCTGACCAGTCCGACATTCGGGCCGGAAGGCATCAACCCCAAGCATGAGGAGAAGACCCATGGGTCTGCATACCTTGCGTCGGGGGCTGACTGCCGTTCTGGCAGCGCTCCTGTCCTTCGGCGCCCACGCCGAAAAACTCGACGAAATCCGTCTCGACTACGCCTTCTACTCCCCGGAAAGCCTGGTGGTGAAACACAACGGCTGGCTGGAGGACGCCTTCGGCAAACAGGGCACACAGGTGCGCTGGGTGCTGTCGCGCGGCAGCAACAACTCCCTGGAATTCCTCAACAGCGGCGCCTCCGATTTCGCCCTGACCTCGAGCATCTCCGCGTTCGTCAGCCGGGCCAACGGCCAGCCGGTGAAGGCCATCTACAGCTACCTCTGGTATGTGCCCAGCGCGTTGCTGGTACAGAAAGATTCGGCGCTCGGCTCGATCGATCAACTCAAGGGCAAGCAGGTCGCCGCTACCAAGGGCACCGATCCCTACTTCTTCCTGCTGCGTTCGCTGCAGGCCAATGGCCTGACGCCGGATGACATCAAGATTGTCCACCTGCAACACCCGGACGGCCGCACTGCTCTGGAGCAGGGACGTGTCGATGCCTGGGCCGGTCTCGACCCGCACATGGCCGCCGCCGAACTGGCCGGTGCGCGTTTCCTCTACCGCAACGACAGCTTCGGCCTCGGCGCCTTCCTCAACACCCGCGACAGCTTCCTCGACGACCATCCGGATGCCGTCGGCACCGTGCTGCAGGCCTACGAGCGGGCGCGCCGCTGGATCATCGCCAACCCGGACGAAGCCGCCACGCTGATCTCCGGTGAGACCCAGTTGCCGGTCGAGGTGATCAAGCTGCAGTTGGGTCGCTACGACCTCAGCCGCCCGTTGCCGGGCCAGCAGCACCTGGCCGCCATCGAACCCGTGGTTCCCTTGCTGCAGGCCGATGGCGTGCTGCGTCGCAATGCCGATGTGCAGGGCACGCTGAGCAGCCTGATCGATGCGCGCCTGGCGCAGCCCGTGATCGAGGCCAATTGAGATGACACGCGCAACCAGCGTGGCGGCCGGGACGGAGGCGAAGCCACGTGCCTCGGCGCGGCCGACCGCGCTCGCTGCCCGCCTGAGCGCGCTGCGTGGCTGGGCAGTGCCGGTGGTGCTGCTGGTACTGCTGGAAACCGTGGTGCGCCTGGGCTGGATTCCCAGCTACCTGATGCCGGCGCCCAGCGAACTGGCGCAGAGCGTGCTGGAGCTGGCCGAAGGTCCGCTGTGGGAACACATCCTGGCGAGTACCCTGCGGGTTCTGTCCGGCTTCGCCATCGGCGCCTCGCTGGCGCTGCTGCTGGGTTCTGCGGTAGGTATCAGCCAGCGTCTGGAGGCTTATCTCGATCCGACCTTCCAAGCCCTGCGCGCAGTGCCCGGCCTGGCCTGGGTACCGCTGCTGCTGATCTGGCTGGGCATCGACGAGACCTCCAAGGTCACCCTGATCGCCATCGGCTCGTTCTTCCCGGTGTACATGAACCTGGTGGCCGGCATCCGCAACGTCGACCGCAAGCTGGTGGAGCTCGGTGAACTGTATCGCCTGCCGCGCAGCCAGCAGATCCGGCGGATCTTCGTGCCGGCCGCCCAGCCTTACCTGTTCACCGGGTTGCGCAACGGCCTGTCGATGGCCTGGCTGTGTGTGGTTGCTGCCGAGCTGCTGGCGGCCACCGAGGGCATCGGCTACCTGCTCACCGATGGCCGCGAAACCTCGCGCCCGGACCTGGTGCTGGTGGCCATCATCACCCTGGCGGTAATGGGCAAGCTCAGCGACAGCCTGCTCAAGCGTCTGGAACAACGCACGCTGCGCTGGCGCGACAATTTCACGGGCGGGGAGAGCTGAGATGAGCGCATTGCTGGAGCTGCGAGACATCCGCAAGTCTTACGCCGGCGTGCGGGTGCTCGATGACGTCAGCCTGGCCCTGGCGCCCGGCGAGATCATCAGCCTGCTCGGTCCCAGTGGCTGCGGCAAGAGCACCCTGCTGCGCATTGCCGCCGGTCTCGATCAGGATTTCACCGGCGGGTTGGCGCATAACCCGCTGCTGGATTTCGGTGGTGGCAGCGGCATCGGCGTGGTGTTCCAGGAGCCGCGTCTGCTGCCCTGGCTGAACGTGGCGCAGAACATCGGTTTCGCTGAGGGTCGCGCGGCCGACGGCGCCTGGATCGAACAGCTGCTGGCAGACGTAGGCCTGGGCGGCCAGGGCGACAAGCTGCCCAAGCAACTCTCCGGCGGTATGGCGCAGCGCGTGGCGATCGCCCGTGGACTGTACCAGCGTCCGCAGGTGTTGCTGTTGGACGAGCCGTTCAGCGCGGTGGATGCCTTTACCCGGATGAAACTGCAGGACCTGGTGGTACATCTGGCTGACGCCTATGGCATCGCCCTGCTGCTGGTCACCCACGACCTGGACGAGGCGTTCTACCTCAGCGACCGGGTGTTGATCCTCGGCGGCAGCCCTAGTCGTATCCAGCGCGAGCTGGCCGTGCCGCTGCCGCATCCGCGCGATCGTCGCTCGGCCGAGCTGGCCTACCTGCGTGGCGAGGCGCTGACCGAGCTGACCGAGCTGACGCTGTAAACGAACCTCAAGGTGGAAGCTGTTTCCGGGCCTTATGGCCCGGTTTTTTTATCAGCTGCGCTGCAGCGAAGAAGCGGCCAGGCCAAGACCCAGTGCGACCAGCACACCGCCGATGGCGCGCTCGATCAGGTGTCGGCTGCGGGCGACGAAGCCGCGTGCAGCCTCCGACGATAATCCATAAGCCACGAGGGCAAACCAGAACAGGTGGGCGGCAGCCATGAACAGGCCGTAGCCGAGCTGGGTCAGGGTGGCCGTGTCCGGGCTGATCACCTGGGTGAACAGGGCGACCACGAACAGCGTGGTTTTGGGGTTCAGCGCGTTGGTCAGGAAGCCTATGCGCAGCGCCTGCCAGTCGCTCAGCTGCGACGCGGTGACCACCTGCTGCGGGTCGACCTTGCGGCTGCGCAGCATGCCGATACCGAGCCAGATCAGGTAGGCGGCGCCGGCGAATTTGACCAGGTTGAACAGCACAATCGACTGGGAAATCAGCAGGCCGATGCCGAGCATCGAATAGGTCACGTGGACCAGTACGCCGAGGCTGATACCCAGCGCCGTGAGCAGGCCGGCGCGGCGCGAGAGGAACATGCTGTTGCGGCTGACCATGGCGAAGTCGGCACCGGGGCTGATCACGGCGAGCAGGGTGATGGTGACGACCGAGACGAGTTCGAGCATGGCGCTGTCCGCTTTCCTGATGGGGTGTTCAAGATGGGGGCAAGCGTGCCGACCTGCAAGCGCGGACTAGCTCTGAGTCAGTTGCCGCAGGTACGCCGCGCTTGCCTCGTCGGCCGGGAAGAAGGTTTCCAGTGCCAGCTCGGCCAGGGTCACGTCGTTGGGTGTACCGAATACCGTGGTGGTACTGATCATGCTCAGCACGCCCTGGTCGGTCTGGAACTGCAGCGGCATCAGCACGCTCTCCGGCAGCGCCTCGGCTGGCTCCAGGGGCGCGGGGTAGCTCAGCAGTTCCTGCTGAAGGGCCATCAATTGCGGATCGCCGCTGATGTCGATGTCGTGCTGCAAGCGCATCAGCAGGTAGGCGCGCCATTGCGCCAGGTTGACGATGCGCGGTGCCAGCCCTTCCGGGTGCAGCGAGATGCGCAGCACATTGAGAGGCGGGCCGAGCAGTTCAGCCGGCAGGCCGGCGAGGAAGGGGGCCACCGAGCGGTTGGCCGCCAGCAGGTTCCACTGGCGATCGATGGTCAGTGCCGGATAGGGCTCGTGGGCCTTGAGCAACTGGTCGATGGCGGCACGGGCGGCGGCCAGCGCGGGGTCGTCCAGGCCATGCTGGCTGTACAGCGGCGCATAACCAGCCGCGGTAAGCAGTCGGTTGCGTTCGCGCAGCGGAATCTCCAGCTGCTCGGCCAGGTGCAGCAGCATTTCGCGGCTGGGCAGGGCGCGGCCCGTCTCGACGAAGCTCAGGTGGCGGGTGGAGATGTCCGCCTCGCAGGCGAGGTCGAGTTGGCTCAGGCGGCGGCGCTGGCGCCACTGGCGCAACAGGGCGCCGACGGGATGATTGGCTGTGTTCATGGTTGCGGACGATAGACCAGGGGCGTTATCGCGGCCATTACCTGGCGCGTAATCGACTGGCATCGCGCATTGGGAGAACGCTATGGCCAGGCGCCAATCCGGCGCCGCTCTCTGGAGGTTTCGCCATGACTACCCTGAACGCTTCTCCGCTGTTGCGCCGTGCCCTGCTTGCCGATGGCCTGATGGGGCTCGCTTGCGGTTCGCTGCTTATCCTGCTCAACAGCTGGTATGCCAACCTGCTGGCCCTGCCCGGCGATCTGTTGCTGGCTGCGGGGTTGATCCTGCTGCCACTCGGCCTGTTCCTTGTGTGGATGGGCAGCCAGGAGACGATCAGTCGCCGACTCGTGTGGGTAGTCATCGCGATCAACGCCATGTGGGCGATCGACAGCCTGGTACTGCTGTTCTCCGGCTGGATCTCGCCCAACCTGCTCGGCCAGGTGTTCGTCGTTACACAGGCAGCGCTGGTGCTGCTGTTCCTGGAGCTGGAGCTGCTCGGCATGAAACGCTCGGAGCCGGTGTTGGCTTGAATCAATAAAGAACGCTCATGAAAAAGCCCGGCATCAGGCCGGGCTTGTTTCACGCGGTGCTTACTGGGCGCCATAGATCTGGTCGAACACGCCACCGTCATTGAAGTGGGTCTTCTGGATGCTCGGCCAGTCGCCGAAGGTCTTGTTCACGTTGAGGAAGGTGACCTTGGGGAAGCGGTCGGAGAATTCGGCAAGGATCTTCTCGTCACGTGGGCGCAGGTAGTTGTTGGCGGCGATGCGCTGGCCTTCCTCGGACCACAGGTACTTCAGGTAGGCCTCGGCCTCGGCGCGGGTGCCTTTCTTGTCGACCACTTTGTCGACCACCGCCACCGGCGGCTCGGCCTCGGCGGACACGCTCGGGTAGACCACTTCGAAACCGCCGCGACCGAACTCGCGGGCGATCATCTCAGCCTCGTTCTCGAAGGTCACCAGCACATCGCCGATCTGGTTCTGGATGAAAGTGGTGGTGGCGGCGCGGCCACCGGTGTCCAGCACCGGTGCCTGCTTGAACAGCTTGCCGACGAAGTCCTTGGCCTTGGTCTCGTCGCCGCCGTTCTGCAGCACGTAGCCCCAGGCGGAGAGGTAGGTGTAGCGGCCGTTGCCCGAGGTCTTCGGGTTTGGCACCACGACCTGTACGCCATCCTTGAGCAGGTCTGGCCAGTCCTTCAAGGCCTTGGGGTTGCCCTTGCGCACGATGAACACGGTGGCGGAGGTGAAGGGGGCGCTGTGGTTCGGCAGGCGCGTGGCCCAGTCTTCGGGGATCAGTTTGCCGTGCTCGGCGAGGGCGTTGATGTCAGTGGCCATGTTCATGGTGATGACGTCAGCCGGCAGGCCGTCGATCACGGCGCGGGCCTGCTTGCTGGAGCCGCCGTGGGACATCTGGATGGTCACCGGCTTGTTGCCTTCGGCCTGCCAGTGCTTCTGGAAGGCGGTGTTGTAGCCCTTGTAGAAGTCGCGCATCACGTCATAGGAGACGTTGAGCAGGCTCGCGGCCTGGGCGGAAGTGGCGAAGACGAAGCTGGCGGCGAGCAGGGAGAAGGGTAGTAGGCGTTTCATCTGGCGTCCTTGGAATGGGAGAGCGGTGCAGACTATATGAGTTGTTGCTTATTCATTGAAAGAATAATTGATTAGATGCTTATGCATTTGTTGTGGATTTTTATATCTTAAAAAGGAATAAATAAATCATTATTTATTCTTTTTCATCCTTTAAGTTCCTGAGCATAGTAGGCCCCACGCAACGAACCTGAAGGAGAGCACCATGAGCATTCGCCTGGGCGACATCGCCCCCGACTTCGAGCAGGACTCCAGCGAGGGTCGCATCCGTTTCCACGACTGGCTGGGCGACAGCTGGGGCGTGCTGTTTTCCCACCCCGCCGACTTTACCCCGGTGTGCACCACCGAGCTGGGCTTCACCGCCAAGCTGAAGGATGAATTTGCCCAACGCGGGGTGAAGGCCATTGCCCTCTCGGTGGACCCGGTGGACTCGCACATCAAGTGGATCGACGACATCAACGAGACCCAGAACACCCGGGTCAACTTCCCGATCCTGGCTGACGCCGACCGCAAGGTTTCCGGCCTGTACGACCTGATCCACCCGAACGCCAACGACACCTTGACCGTGCGTTCGCTGTTCATCATCGACCCGAACAAGAAGGTGCGCCTGATCATCACCTACCCGGCCAGCACCGGGCGCAACTTCCACGAGATCCTGCGCGTCATCGACTCGCTGCAGCTCACCGACAATCACAAAGTCGCTACCCCGGCCAACTGGCAGGACGGCGACGAGGTGGTGATCGTGCCGTCGCTGAAGGATGAGGAAGAAATCGCCCGCCGCTTCCCGAAAGGCTATCGCGCGGTCAAGCCGTACCTGCGTCTGACGCCGCAGCCGAACCGCTAAGGGGCGCCCATGCACGTTGTTCTGTTGTCCGGCAGCCCATCGGCGCGCTCACGCACCGAACTGCTGCTGGAATACGTCAGCCAGCGCCTGCAGGCCCATGGTCTGGAGGTCAGCCTGCTACGGGTCCGTGACTTCCCGGCCGAGGCCCTGCTGCATGCCGACTTCGCCAGCCCTGCCGTGCAGCAGCTACAGGCGGCGGTGGCCAGTGCCGATGGCCTGGTGGTCGCCACTCCGGTGTACAAGGCGTCCTTCACCGGCGCGCTGAAAGTATTGCTCGACCTGCTGCCGGAGCGCGCCCTGGCGCACAAGGCGGTACTGCCCATCGCCAGTGGCGGCAGCCCCGCCCATTTGCTGGCCGTGGACTATGCGCTGAAGCCGGTACTGGCGGCGCTGAAAGCCCAGGAGATGCTCCCCGGCGTGTTCGCCGTGGACAAGCAGATCGCCTATCCGGAAGGGGACCATCCCGCCCGCATCGACGATGAATTGCGCGAGCGTCTCGACGAGTCGGTGGAACAGCTGGTTGCCGCCCTGGCGCGCCGGCCGAAGCCGATCGACCCGAACCTGTTGAACGACCGGCTGGTAAACGCCCGCTGGAGTATCTGATCCGGGCTTTGCCCGCCTGTAAGTCCCGTAATACCCCACCTTACTCGCCCGCCAACGGGCAAGCAGGTAGCCAACCAAGACACCCACTGCAAAGGAGAGCGCCATGCGCACCATCACTTTGCGTCGGAGCCTGGTCGCCCTGCTTGCAGCGGCCATCAGCTTTGGCGCCATCACCCAAGCTCAGGCTGAGACACTGCGTATCGGCTATCAGAAATACGGCACCCTGGTGCTGCTCAAGGCCAAGGGCACGCTGGAGAAGCGGCTGGCCGAGCAGGGCGTCGAGGTGAAATGGACCGAGTTCCCGGGCGGCCCGCAGCTGCTCGAAGGGCTCAACGTCGGCTCGGTGGACTTCGGCGTGACCGGCGAGACCCCGCCGGTGTTCGCCCAGGCTGCCGGTGCCGACCTGCTCTACGTGGCTCACGAGCCGCCAGCACCGACCGGCGAGGCGATCCTGGTACCGAAGGATTCCGCGATCAAGTCGGTGAGCGAACTCAAGGGCAAGAAGGTCGCCCTGAACAAGGGTTCCAACGTGCACTACCTGCTGGTGCGCGCCCTGGAAGATGCCGGCCTGAAATACAGCGACATCCAGCCCGTGTACCTGCCGCCGGCCGATGCCCGCGCCGCTTTCGAGCGTGGCAGCGTCGACGCCTGGGTGATCTGGGACCCCTTCCAGTCCGCCGCCGAGCACCAGCTGCAGGCACGCAGCCTGCGTGATGGCAGTGGCCTGGTCGACAACCACCAGTTCTACCTGGCCACCCGCCCCTACGCCGAGAAGAACCCGCAGGTGATCGGCGTGCTGGTCGAGGAAATCCGCGGCGTCGGCGAGTGGGTCAAGGGCAACCTTGATGAGGCCACCAGCCAGGTCGCCCCGCTGATCGGCCTGTCGCCGGAAATCACCCGTCAGGCCGTCGAGCGCCAGGGCTACGGCGCGCAGTTCATCACCCCGGAGGTGATCACCGCGCAGCAGAAGATCGCCGACACCTTCACCGACCTCAAGCTGATCCCCAAGAAGCTCAGCATCAAGGACGTGATCTGGACTCCGCCGGCCAAGGTCGCGCAGCAGTAAGCCCTACGCCGCGGCCAGACGGCCGCGGCGACACCGATTTCATCTAAGGAGACCACTCCATGAGCCTCAACATCTTCTGGTTCCTGCCCACCCACGGCGACGGCAAGTACCTCGGCACCAGCGAAGGCGCGCGCGCCGTCGACCACGGCTACCTGACCCAGGTGGCCCAGGCCGCCGACCGCCTCGGCTTCGGCGGCGTGCTGATCCCCACCGGGCGTTCCTGCGAGGACTCCTGGCTGGTGGCCGCCTCGCTGATTCCGGCGACACAGAACCTGAAGTTCCTGGTCGCGCTGCGCCCGGGGATCATCTCGCCCACCGTGGCCGCGCGCCAGGCGGCGACCCTGGACCGCCTGTCCAACGGCCGCGCACTGTTCAACCTGGTCACCGGTGGTGATCCGGACGAGCTGGCCGGTGACGGCCTGCACCTGTCGCACGAGGAGCGTTACGAGGCCTCCGTCGAATTCACCCGCATCTGGCGCCGCGTACTGGAGGGCGAGACTGTCGACTACGACGGCAAGCACCTGCAGGTGAAGGGCGCCAAGCTGCTCTACCCGCCGATCCAGCAACCGCGTCCGCCGCTATACTTCGGTGGTTCCTCCGAAGCCGCCCAGGACCTGGCCGCCGAGCAGGTCGAGCTGTACCTGACCTGGGGCGAGCCACCAGCCGCGGTGGCCGAGAAAATCGCCGCCGTGCGCGAGAAAGCCGCTGCCCAGGGCCGCGAAGTGCGCTTCGGCATCCGCCTGCACGTGATCGTGCGGGAGACCAACGAGGAAGCCTGGGCCGCCGCCGATCGCCTGATCAGCCACCTGGACCAGGACACCATCGACCGTGCCCAGGCCTCCCTGGCGCGCTTCGACTCGGTCGGCCAGCAGCGCATGGCCGCCCTGCACGGTGGCAAGAAGGACAAGCTGGAAGTGTCGCCGAACCTCTGGGCCGGCGTCGGCCTGGTGCGCGGCGGTGCGGGCACCGCACTGGTCGGCGATGGCCCGACCGTGGCCGCGCGGGTGCAGGAGTATGCCGACCTCGGCATCGACACCTTCATCTTCTCCGGCTACCCGCACCTGGAAGAGTCGTACCGAGTCGCCGAGCTGCTGTTCCCGCACCTCGACGTCGCCCAGCCTGAGCGCCCGGCCAGCCGCGGCTACGTCAGCCCGTTCGGCGAGATGATCTCCAGCGACATTCTGCCCAAGGCCGCCTCGGCGAGCTGAAACGACAACGGGGCGGCCCACCGCCCCGGTTCCCGCACTACCAGAGAAGGAGCGTTGCCATGTCGACGCACAAGCTACACAACATTGGCCACCGTCTGGCGCCCTGGGCGCTGCCGGTCGCACTGCTGGCCCTGTGGCAGGGCGCAGTGGTCTTCGGCCTGCTGTCCACGCGCATCCTGCCGGCGCCCAGCGCGGTGATCGAGGCCGGTTGGGCGCTGCTTTCCAGCGGCGAGATCTGGACTCACCTGGCCATCAGCGGCCAGCGTGCGGCCATCGGTTTCGCCATCGGCGGCGGCATCGGCCTGCTGCTCGGCTTCATCACCGGCCTGTCCAACTGGGGCGAACGCTTCCTCGACAGCTCGGTGCAGATGATTCGTAACGTGCCGCACCTGGCGCTGATCCCGCTGGTGATCCTGTGGTTCGGCATCGACGAGGCGGCGAAGATTTTCCTGGTCGCCCTCGGCACCCTATTCCCCATCTATCTGAACACCTACCACGGCATCCGCAACGTCGACCCGGCGCTGGTGGAAATGGCGCGCAGCTACGGCCTGAAGGGCTTCGCCCTGTTCTGGCAGGTGATCCTGCCCGGCGCGCTGCCGTCGATCCTGGTCGGCGTGCGCTTCGCCCTCGGCTTCATGTGGCTGACCTTGATCGTCGCGGAGACCATCTCCGCCAGCAGCGGCATCGGTTATCTAGCGATGAACGCCCGCGAGTTCCTACAGACCGACGTGGTGGTGCTGGCCATCCTGCTCTATGCGGTACTCGGCAAGCTGGCCGACGTTGCCGCCCGCCTGCTCGAGCGCACCTGGCTGCGCTGGCATCCGGCCTATCAGACCAAGGCAGGTGCGCAATGACTGCTCTGCACAGTATTCGCCAGGGCATCCCGCTGGCCATCGAAGGCATCCGCAAGGCCTTCGGTGAGCGCGAGGTGCTCAAGGGCATCGACCTGCACATCCCGGCCGGGCAGTTCGTCGCCGTGGTCGGTCGCAGTGGCTGCGGCAAGAGCACCCTGCTGCGTCTGCTGGCCGGGCTCGATGCGCCCACCGGCGGCCAGCTGCTGGCCGGCAACGGCCCGCTGGCCGCAGCCCGCGAAGACACCCGGCTGATGTTCCAGGATTCGCGCCTGCTGCCATGGAAGCGGGTGATCGACAACGTCGGCCTGGGCCTGTCCGGTGACTGGAAACCGCGGGCCCGCGAGGCGCTGGCCGCCGTCGGCCTGGCCGACCGGGCCAATGAGTGGCCGGCCGCCCTGTCCGGCGGGCAGAAGCAGCGCGTGGCCTTGGCCCGTGCCCTGATCCACCAGCCGCGCCTGCTGCTGCTCGACGAGCCGCTGGGCGCGCTGGATGCGCTGACCCGCATCGAGATGCAGCAGCTGATCGAAGGCCTGTGGCAGCAACACGGCTTCACCGTGCTGCTGGTGACCCACGACGTCAGCGAGGCCGTGGCCATCGCCGACCGGGTGATCCTGATCGAGGACGGCGAGATCGGCCTCGACCTGGCTGTCGACCTGCAGCGTCCGCGTCATCGTGGCTCGGCGCGCCTGGCCGCGCTGGAGGCCGAAGTGCTCGACCGCGTGCTGGCGCTGCCGGCCACGCCGCCACAACCCGAACCCGTTTCCCCATTGCCCACGCAACTGCGCTGGGCGCTCTAAGCAGGCCCTCAGGCCCGGACCGTTCCGGGCTACCCAAACCGTAAAGGAGCTAGACCATGACCATCAAAGCCATCAACGTCCGCAACCAGTTCAAAGGCAACATCAAGGAAATCGTCATCGGCGACGTGCTGTCGGAAATCGACGTGCAGACCGCTGCCGGTATCGTCACCTCGGTGATCACCACCCGCTCCGTGCGCGAGCTGGACCTGCAGGTCGGCAGCGAAGTGATCGCCTTCGTCAAATCCACTGAAGTCTCGATCGCCAAGCTGTAAGGATGATCGCTCGCTGGGCGGCCGGCCGCACTCCGCGCCGCCGATGCGAGTGTTCAGACGGTGCTGCGGGAGCTCATCAGTTGCTCGGCCGGTTGCGGTCGACCGAACCAGTAACCTTGCCCCAGATTGCAGCCCAGGCCACGTAGGAAAATCGCCTGGGATTCCTCCTCGATTCCCTCCGCCAACACACGCAGCCCCAGGCTCTGCCCCAGGGTGATCACCGCGCGCGCGATGGCCGCATCCTCGTGATCGTCTGGCAAGCCCTGCACGAAGCTCTGATCGAGCTTCAGCTTGTGTACCGGCAGTCGCTTGAGTCGCGCGAGCGATGAATACCCAGTACCGAAGTCGTCGATGGCCAGTCGCACGCCCAGCTCACGCAGCTGAGTGAGTATCACCTGAGCATGTTCAGGGTCATCCATCACGGCGCTCTCGGTCACTTCCAGCTCCAGGCAGGCAGGGTCCAGCCCGGTTTCACGTAGGACCTGCTCGACCCTCAGGCCCAGATCTCCCCGGCCGAACAGGCGGCTGGAGACATTCACCGCGATAAACTCCAGGTCACTTCCTTCCGCTCGCCATGCCTGCATCTGCGAACAGGCGTGTTCCAGAATCCAGGCATCGATCGCACCGATCAGGCCACTGTCCTCGGCAATCGGGATGAACTCGCCGGGTGCCACCAGCCCCCTCTGCGGGTGCTGCCAGCGTATCAGCGCCTCTACGCCGATCATGCGGCGGTCGTCCAGCCTGTGGATCGGCTGGTAGTGCACACGTAGCTGATCCATTTCCAGCGCCTGGCGTAGCTCGGATTCGAGGCGCACGCGCTGCTGGGCGATGGCGGTCATGTCCTGGCTATAGAAGGCAAAGGTCTGGCGGCCGCTGCTCTTGGCCCGGAACAGCGCCGAGTCGGCATTGCGCATCAGTTGCTCGACGCTGTCGCCGTCCTCGGGGAACAGGCTGATACCGATGCTGGCGCTGATGAACAGTGGCTGACCATCGATCATGAACGGCAGGGCCAGCTCATCCAGCAGAAGCTGGGCCAGCAGCGATGCTTGTTCGGCACTGGCGCAATCGTCGCTGAGCAGGCCGAACTCGTCGCCCCCGAGGCGGGCCAGGGTCAGCTGTGGAGCCAGGCATTGGGCCAGGCGCTCGCCGATCATCTTGAGCAACTGGTCGCCGATGTTGTGGCCGAGGCTCTCGTTGACGATCTTGAAGTGGTCCAGATCGAACAGCAGCAGCGCGCCGCGGAGTTTGTCGCGCCCGGCTCTCTGCAGTGCCTGTTCGATACGCTCGCTGAACAGCAGGCGGTTGGGCAGGGTGGTCAGCGGGTCGTGGTGAGCGAGGAAGTCAAGTTCACGTTGCGAGCGCTTCAGCGCGCTGATGTCGGAGAACACCGCCACATAGTGGCTGAGTTTGCCTCGTTCATCGTGGATGCTGCGGATGCACTGCCACATGGGGAACACTTCGCCGCTCTTGCGCCGGTTCCATATCTCGCCGCTCCAGGAACCGCGCTGATCCAGCGCATGCCAGAGGGTCTGGTAGAAGGCCGTGTCATGGCGTCCGGACTTGAACAGGTTGGGCTCCTTGCCCAGTACTTCCTCAGCACTGAAGCCGGTGATGCGCGAGAAGGCCGGATTGACGTGGACGATCCTGCGTGTGTTGTCGGTGACCAGCACGCCCTCCTGGGTGCTGTCGAACACGGCGGCCGCCTGGCGCAGGCTATCCTCGTCGGCGCGGCGCTGGGTGATATCGCTGGAGGTGCCGATGAAGCGGCTCGGCCGCCCCTCTTCGTCGAGCAACAGCTGACCGCGTGAATGTAGCCAGCGGTAGCTGCCGTCGCGGTGGCGCAGACGGAAGATGTTCTCGTAATAGGGCTGGCGCTCGCCGAGCAGGGCTTCCAGGCGCTGGATGGCCAGGTCGCGGTCATCCGGATGCAGGTGGTCGCGCCAGACCTGCTGACTGTCGCCGAACTCCTCGGGTGTGTAACCAAGCATGTCGCAGTAGCGGTGCGAGAAGAACACCCGGGCGCTCTTCAGGTCCCAGTCCCACATGCCCTCCTGCGCCGCATCCATGGCTTGGGCCAGGCGTTCCTCATTGCGTTGCAGGTGCAGCTGTACCCGTCGCTGCTCGTGCTGGTACTGGTTCAGCGAGAAGTACAGCAGCGCAGCGGTGATCGTCACGAATACCAGCCCCTTCAGTATCTCCAGGGCAACCTGCAGCGGGCCGTCCAGCCCGAGCCATATCAGCAGGCTGTCGCTCAGGAGAATCCACAGCGCGGCGAAGAGGAGATAGAACAGCGTCAGCTGTAACGGGGAACGCTGGAGTTTCATGGGCGGCTTGGCTTGGAAATTGTGCACGGCCGCACATTATAGAGAACTCGCCATCGAGTGCATTCTCGTCTAAGGGTGGGCTGGCTTTCTCCGACGTCTTGGTGATAATGCCCGCAAGGCCAGGGCCCCGGCCGCTATCTCTCCCCGCGAGGCAACACCCTTCATGTGGTACAACGGTTTTCTCGATCTGTCGCCGTGGCAACTGGTGGCGGTCACCCTCGTGCTGACCCACATCACCATCGTCAGCGTCACCGTCTACCTGCACCGCTACTCGGCGCACCGCGCGTTGGAGCTGCACCCGGCGCTCAAGCACTTCTTCCGTTTCTGGCTGTGGATGACCACTGGCCAGAACACCCGCGAGTGGACTGCCATCCACCGCAAGCACCATGCCAAGTGCGAAACCGCCGATGACCCGCACAGCCCGGTGATCAAGGGCCTGGGCACTGTGCTGCGCAAGGGTGCCGAGTTGTATCAGGAAGAGGCGAAGAACGAAGAGACCCTGCGCATCTACGGCAAGAACTGCCCGGAAGACTGGATCGAGCGTAACGTCTACTCACGCTTCCCGATGGGCGGCATCATTCTGATGGCGATCATCGACCTGGCCCTGTTCGGTGTGCTCGGCATGACCGTATGGGCGATCCAGATGATGTGGATTCCGGTGTGGGCCGCAGGCGTGATCAACGGCCTGGGCCATGCCGTCGGCTACCGCAACTTCGAGTGCCGCGACGCCGCCACCAACCTGGTGCCCTGGGGCATCCTGATCGGCGGCGAGGAGCTGCACAACAATCACCACACCTACCCGAACAGCGCCAAGCTGTCGGTGAAGAAGTGGGAGTTCGACATGGGCTGGGCCTGGATCAAGCTGTTCAGCTGGCTGGGTATGGCCAAGGTGCAGCGCGTGGCGCCCATCGCCCACCGCGTCGAGGGCAAGCACAACCTGGACATGGACACCGCCATGGCCATCCTCAACAACCGTTTCCAGATCATGGCCCAGTACCGCAAGCTGGTGATCAAGCCGCTGGTGCAGCAGGAACTGGCCAAGGCAGACGAGTCGGTGCGCCACCTGTTCCGTCGCGCCAAGCGCCTGCTGTCGCGCGAGACCAGCCTGCTCGACGAGCAGCACCATGCGCGTATCAGCGAGCTGCTGGCGCAGAGCCAGGCGCTCAAGGTGATCTACGAGAAGCGCATCGCCCTGCAGCAGATCTGGGTCAAGACCAGCAGCAACGGTCACGACATGCTCGAGGCGATCAAGCAGTGGGTACACGAGGCCGAGGCCAGCGGTATCCAGTCGCTGCGTGAATTCGCCGAACAGCTGAAGACATACTCGCTACGCCCGACCGCTGCCTGATTCGCGGTTTTCTTGATAAAAACCCCACCGTTGGTGGGGTTTTTTGTGTCCGGATGTAAGCGAGGCGGCAGGCGTTGACCTGGGTCAGCGCTTCGCCGGGGTGGCGCGCGCATGGTCGAGGCAGACCGTGCCAACACCATAATGAGGAGATCCATCATGCGCGTCGCTACCCTGATGTTCGCCGGGCTTTGTCTCGGCTCCACCATGGCCCAGGCCAACAAGGAGCCGGTGGAGCCCATTGCCCCCGCCGAAGTTACCGATGCCGCCAAGGTCGAGCTGGGCAAGCAGCTGTTCTTCGATCCGCGTCTGTCGCGTTCCGGTTTCATTTCCTGCAACTCCTGCCACAACCTGTCCATGGGCGGTAGCGATAACCTGCCCACCTCCATCGGTCACAACTGGCAGGAGGGGCCGATCAACTCGCCCACCGTACTCAACTCCAGCCTCAATCTCGCCCAGTTCTGGGATGGCCGCGCTGCAGACCTCAAGGAGCAGGCCGCCGGTCCCATCGCCAACCCTAAGGAGATGGCCTTCACCCACATCCTGGCGCTCGACGTGCTGCGTTCCATCCCGCAGTACCGTGAGTCGTTCAAGGCGGTGTACAAGACCGACGACATCACTCTGGATGAAGTGACCGACGCCATTGCCGAGTTCGAGAAGACCTTGGTCACCCCCGGCTCGCGCTTCGACAAATGGCTCAAGGGCGATGCCCAGGCCATCAGCGCAGCCGAGCTGGAGGGCTATGAGCTGTTCAAGTCGATCGGCTGCGTGGCCTGCCACAACGGCCCGGCGCTGGGTGGCAACTCGTTCCAGAAGATGGGCCTGGTCGAGCCCTACCAGACCAAGAACCCCGCCGAGGGTGTGGCCGGCCTGACCGGCAAGGACGCCGACCGCTTCAAGTTCAAGGTGCCGACCCTGCGCAACGTGGAGCTGACCTACCCCTACTTCCATGACGGTGCCTACTGGAAGCTGGAAGAGGCGGTGGACGTGATGGCGCGGCTGCAGCTGGGCCGCCAGCTCAACACTGACGAGGTGGGCAAGATCACTGCCTTCCTCAAGACCCTGACCGGCGAGCAGCCGAGCTTTGCCATGCCGATCCTGCCGCCTTCCACTGGCGCTACGCCGCCCCCGCAACCCTTCCGTTGAGCTCAACGAAAACGCCCGGCATGAGCCGGGCGTTTTCTTTCGGCCTGTTCAGCGGCCTTGCGGGGCCGGCTGCTGCTGGGTGATGCAGTGGATGTTGCCACCGCCAAGCAGGATCTCGCGGCCGGGCACCATCACCACGCGGTGCTCGGGGAACACCTGCTGGAGGATGGCACGGGCTTCCTCGTCCTTCGGGTCGTCGAAGCTCGGCGCGACGATGCCGCCGTTGACGATCAGGAAGTTGACGTAGGAGCCGGCCAGGCGCACTTCGGGGCTGCGTTCCTGGCTGCCTTCGGCGGCGTCGACACCGGCGCATTCTTCCTCGGTGGCATGCAGCGGGCCGGGGATCGGCATCTTGTGCACGACCAGTTGGCGGCCCTTGGCATCGCGAGCCGACTCCAGCACCTGCATCGCCGCCTGGCAGCGAGGGTAGTTCGGGTTTTGCGGATCGTCGGTCCAGGCCAGCAGAACCTCACCTGGGCGCACGTAGCAGCAGAAGTTGTCGACGTGGCCGTCGGTCTCATCGTTGAACAGGCCGTCGGGCAGCCAGATCACCGTGTCGATGGCCAGGTGATCGTGCAGCACCGCCTCGATCTGCTCGCGGGACAGATGGGGGTTGCGGTTGCGGTTGAGCAGGCACTCTTCGGTGGTGATCAGGGTGCCTTCGCCGTCGACGTGAATGGAGCCGCCCTCCAGCACGAACCCTTCGGTGCGGTAACGGTCACGGCGCTCGATCTCGAGAATCTTGCTGGCCACCTGGTCGTCGCGCTGCCACGGCCAGTACAGGCCGCCGTCGAAACCACCCCAGGCGTTGAAGGTCCAGTCCACGCCACGGACTTCGCCGCTGGCGTTGGTGACGAAGGTCGGGCCGGTGTCGCGCACCCAGGCGTCGTCGGTGGTGATTTCCACCAGGCGGATGTTGCTGTCGTCGAGACGCGCGCGGGCGTTCTCGTACTGGCCGGCCGAGACGCACACGGTCACCGGTTCAAACTGGGCGATGGCCTTCGCCACGGTGGTGAAGGCGGCCTGTGCCGGCTTGCCGCCGAGGCGCCAGTTGTCCGGGCGCTCAGGCCAGGCCATCCAGGTCTGGCTGTGGGGTTCCCACTCGGCAGGCATGCGGAAGCCGTCGGCGCGTGGGGTGTTGGTCAAAGTGGGCATTGCTTGGCTCCGTAGGGTGCGCCATGGGCACCGGCGAAGGTATCTGGGTGGCGAGGTGCGCGCGGCGCACCCTACCCCGTGGTGTGCGGTTACTCGGACAGGCTTTCGCCGTCGAGGGTCGAGAGCGGCCAGTATAGGTTCGGGCGGCGATCGCGGAATACGCCCCAGGCGCTGCGTACGTGTTCGAGCTGGTCGAGGTCGAAGCTGTGCACCAGCACGCCTTCCTCGGTTTCGCCCAGTTCCTCGACCTTCTTGCCGAACGGGTCGGCGATGAACGAGGAGCCGTAGAAGGTGATGTCGTAGCCGTCCTGTTCCTCGCGGCCGATGCGGTTGGCGGCGATCAGCGGCATCAGGTTGGCGCCGGCGTGGCCCTGCTGCACGCGCTGCCAGTGTTCGCGCGAGGTGATGCTCGGGTCATGCGGCTCGCTGCCGATGGCGGTTGGGTAGAACAGCAGCTCGGCGCCGAGCAGCGCCATGCTGCGCGCGGCCTCGGGGAACCACTGGTCCCAGCAGATGCCCACGCCGATCTTCGCGTAGCGGGTATCCCATACCTTGAAGCCGCTGTCGCCGGGGTTGAAGTAGTACTTCTCGTGGTAGCCGGGGCCGTCCGGGATATGGCTCTTGCGGTACACGCCAAGGTTGCTGCCGTCGGCGTCGATGATGGCGATGCTGTTGAAGCGTGCGCGGCCGGCGCGTTCGAAATAGCTGATCGGCAACACCACCTGCAGCTCGCGGGCGACCTTCTGGAAATGCAGGATGGCCGAATTTTCCTCGGTCGGAGTGGCCAGCTGCAGGTACTCGGCGTTGGGCTTCTGGCAGAAGTAGGGCGTCTCGAACAGCTCCTGGATCAGGATGATCTGCGCGCCCTTGCCGGCGGCCTCGCGCACCAGCTTCTCGGCCGTGGCGATATTGGCTGCGCTATCCCAGGAACAGGCCATCTGGGTGGCGGCGACGGTAACGATACGCGACATGGAACACCTCACAGGAGCACGTAAAGGAGGTCGTCTGACACTAGCAGAGACCCATGGCTGCGCCCCGTTGCTGCATCAGCCGGGGCAAGTTGATGTTCGATTTATATCCGATAAAAATCGACTTTTAAAGAAAATTAAATAGAGATTGTTGAGGTTTTTCGCTCAAGGGCAGATAAGTATCGGATTGAAAGGGTGGCAGAGGAGGCTTGGAAGCCAGGGCGGCCGCCGGCCTGGGAAGAGTAGGTGGGGGATTTAGGGGGCTTGCCGATAGATATCGGCTTTAGGGCAGGGGGTGGTCGCGCTTGGGCAGGGCGGGAGGCAGGTACAGGGCCAGGTAGGCGTTGAACACGCGCATGCCTTCCTCTGCCATGCGCGGGGTGATCTCGCCGTGCAGTTGTACCGAACGTGCGTAGACGCGGTCACCCAGCTCCATGGCCAGGGTGAACACGTCGACGTCCTCGGGCAGCTGCGGCAGCGGAAAGTGGCGATCGAACAGGCTCTGCATGCGCCGGCCCAGCTCGAGGTCGTGCTGGCGATCGGCCTGAGTCACCTCGGACAGACCGTGCTGGGCCAGGATCAGTTGGCGAGCGGCGCTGTCGCGGGCATAGATCGCCAACATGCGCTCCTCGATCACTCGGGACAGGTCGCGCCAGTCACGCAGCGCAGCATGCTCGACCGGTTGCAGCAGGCAGTCGCGGAAGGCGGCATGGATATCGGCGGTGAGGGCTTCGAGCAGCGCCGGTACGCTGGCGAAGAAGTGGTACACGGAAGACGGAGGAATGCCTGCACGCTCGGCCACCGCATAGATGGTCAGCCCCGTGAAGCCCTCGCTGCCGAGCAGTTCGCGGGCCGCCTGGAGGATCAGCTCGATGCGTGCCTGGCTGCTGGCGCGGGGCTTGCGGGCGATGACGGTGCGGGGCATGCCGGAATCCTGTCCTGAAGAGGCGCTATTGGACGCCAGGCGGGGCAGGGGAGGCAAGCCGCGGCTCAGCTGCCGTCGCGGAAGCGGCTCCAGACCTCGTCGCGCGCGGCCTTGAGCTTGTCCGATAGCGGCATCAGGGCAAACAGGCGGCTCTTGGCATCGTTCAGATCGCGCCCCAGCTGTTCTCGCAGCTTGGGTTCGAGGTACTGCTCGGCGCCGGTGTTGGCGCTGGGGTAGAGCGTATCGGCGCTGATCTTTGCGGCTACCTGCGGCTGCATCAGGTAGTCGATGAGCTTGTGCGCCAGGTCGGCGCGGCGAGCGCTTGTCGGGATCACCAGATTGTCGATGAACAGCGTGGAGCCCTCTTCCGGCACCACGAACTGCACCGGCTGGCCGGCATCGCTGGCGCTCAGCGCATCGCCGACCCAGGCAACGGCCATGCACAGCTTGCCCTGATTGAGGTCCTCGATATAACGCTCGCTGTCCACGTAGCGCAGGTTCGGACGCAGGTTCTGCAGCGGCTCGCTGGCCTTGCGGATGCGACCCGGAGAGCTGTTGCCGAAGCTGCGGCCCTGATAGCTGAGCAGGTTGTAGAGCAACTCGTCCGGGGCATCCAGCACGCTGATACCGCAGCCGGCCAGCTTGGCGCTTTCCTGCGGATCGAACAGCAGGCTCCAGCTATGTGGCAGCGGGCCCCCGTAGGCGGCCTCCGCTTGCGGCGTGTTGATTGCCAGGCCGACGGCGCCCCAGAGATAAGGCACTGCGTAGCGGTTCTGCGGATCCACGGCGGCCAGCTTGCTCAACAGCTGCTTGTCCAGGTGCTTGCGGTTCGGCAGCAGCTTCGGATCGAGCGGCTGGATCAGATTGCCCTTGATCAGCGGCGGCAAGTCGTTCTGCGAGGGCACGGCGATGTCGATGCTCTCACCGCTGGCGAGGATCTTGTTTAGCTCCTCGGCCGAGGCATAGGTGTGGTACTCAACGGTGATGCCGGTGACCTTGGTGAAGTCCTCCAGCACCTGTGGGGCGATGTAGTCGTTCCAGTTGTAGACCCGGATGCTATCGGCCGCGAAGGCCAGACCGGGAGCCAGAGTCAGCAGCAGCGGAGCAAGAATGCGAAACATGACGACCTCCTTGGCAGTGAATGGGCAAGGCTTCGCCATTCCAGCCAATGGAGCTGGCGGATGGCGGAACCCGGGCAGTAGAAAAAACAACGCCGGCACTGAGGCCGGCGTCGGGTGTTGCATCAAACGGTATGCAGGTACCAGTTGTATTCGAGGTCGGAGATGGTGGTCTCGAACTCTTGCAGCTCGGCTTCCTTGCAGGCGACGAAGATGTCGATGTAGTCCGGGCTGATGTACTTGTTCAGTACTTCGCTGTCGTCCAGCTCGCGCAGGGCATCGCGCAGGTTGTTCGGCAGGCTTTGTTCCAGCTGCTCGTACGAGTTGCCCTCGATCGGCTCACCCGGCTCGACCTGGTTGGTCAGGCCATGATGAATGCCGGCGAGGATCGCCGACATCATCAGGTACGGGTTGGCATCGGCGCCGGCCACGCGGTGCTCGATGCGCACGGCATCGGCGCTGCCGGTCGGCACGCGAACGGCTACGGTGCGGTTGTCCAGGCCCCAGCTCGGCGCGTTGGGCACATAGAACTGCGCGCCGAAGCGGCGGTACGAGTTGACGTTGGGGCAGAGGAAGGCCATGGACGCCGGCATGGTCTCCAGGACACCGCCGATCGCATGGCGCAGTGCGGCGTTCTCCTGGGGATCATCGCTGGTGAAGATGTTCTTGCCGGTGGTCTTGTCGAGCAGCGAGATGTGCACGTGCAGGCCGTTGCCCGCCTGGCCCGGGTAGGGCTTGGCCATAAAGGTGGTGTCCATCTCATGGTCATAGGCGATGTTCTTGATCAAGCGCTTGAGCAGCAGTGCGTGGTCGCAGGCCTTGATGGCGTCTTCCACGTGGTGCAGGTTCACCTCGAACTGCGCCGGGGCGCTTTCCTTGACGATGGCATCGGCCGGGATGCCCTGTTCCTTGGCGGCTTCTAGCATGTCCTGCAGACAGTCGACGTACTCGTCGAGGTCGTCGATCAGGTACACCTGGGTGGAGATCGGACGCTTGCCCGACATCGGCGAGCGCGGCGGCTGCGGACGGCCGTTCACGTTCTCCTGGTCGATCAGGTAGAACTCCAGTTCGAAGGCCGCGCAGATGCGCAGGTTCATCTCGTCGAACTTGGCCACGACCTGGCGCAGCACTTCGCGCGGGTCGGCGAAGAACGGCTTGCCGTCCATCTCATGCATGGTCATCAGCAGCTGCGCGGTGGGGCGCTTCTGCCAGGGTTCGTTGCACAGGGTATTGGCGATGGGGAAGCAGATGCGGTCGGCGTCGCCGATGTCCAGGCCGAGGCCGGTGCTTTCGACGGTGGAGCCGTTGATATCGAGGGCAAACAGCGAAGCGGGCAGGTTGATGCCCTTTTCGTACACCTTGTGCAGGCTGTTTCTTTCGATGCGCTTGCCGCGCACCACCCCATTCATATCTGCGATCAGAAGGTCAACGAACTGGACCTCGGGATGTTCCTTGAGGAACGCGTTCGCCTCGTTGAGCTGAACGGCACGCGGGGGTACCGACATGATGCAACACCTTTATTGTTAAAAATTTCAATCATTCATTCGATCAGCTGTGAGTCAATCTCAATCACCCAAGGCTGTCAATAGTGACCCATTCTGCCCCGAAACGGGGCTCGATGGCCAGTTTTGGGGCATTTCAGGCCCCTTTGACCGGCTCCATAGCCCCGTCTCTAGCGGTGCTCAGCGGGGCGTGTTCAATTTTTTACAGCCCTATTGTGTAATAAATTGAACAAGGCTAATCTCGGCCTCACCTGACAACAGCATAAGAACGGGTGTCCCATGTTGCGCCTGCCGATCATCGGCGTCACCGCCTGCACCAAGCAGGTCGGCCTTCATTCCAATCACATCGTCGGCGACAAATACGTTCGCGCGGTGGCGGTAGGAGCCGAAGGGCTGCCCCTGGTGATTCCGGCGCTGGGCGATCTGATCGATCAGGACACCTTGCTGGCCAGCGTCGATGGTCTGCTGTTCACCGGCTCGCCGTCCAATGTCGAGCCCCATCATTATAGTGGCCCGGCCAGCGCGCCCGGCACGCACCACGATACTTCCCGCGACGCCACCACCCTGCCGCTGATCCGCAAGGCCATCGCGGCCGGGATTCCGGTGCTGGGCATCTGTCGCGGCTTCCAGGAAATGAACGTGGCCTTCGGTGGCAGTCTGCACCAGCGTGTGCAGGAAGTGGCCGGCCTGATGGACCACCGCGAACCGGCTGACGAGCCGGTCGAAGTGCAATATGCCCCCCGTCACACCGTGCGTGTGCAGACGGGCGGGGTGCTCGCCGGCCTCGGCTTGCCGGACGAGATCAGAGTCAATTCCATTCATGGCCAGGGCGTTCAGCGTCTGGCGCCGGGCCTTCGCGTAGAAGCACTGGCGCCTGACGGGTTGATCGAAGCTTTCTCCGTCGAAGGTGCGCCGAGCTTCGCTCTAGGGGTGCAGTGGCATCCGGAGTGGCAGGTAGGATCCAACCCGAATTATCTCGCCATCTTCCAGGCCTTTGGTGAGGCATGCAGGAAGAGGGCGGGACAACGCTGAGTAGGTGAGCAACCGGTCGGTGAAACTCGGAGGTTTCGCTAGGCTTTAGCCGGTCCGCAGTAGCCGCTCTACAACCCTGAGGTCTCTATGAGTACCAAGTTAGACCAGCTCACCAGCTGGCTGAAAGAACGCAAAATCACCGAAGTTGAATGCTTGATCAGCGATCTTACCGGCATTGCGCGCGGCAAGATCTCGCCGACCAACAAGTTCCTCGACGAGAAGGGCATGCGCCTTCCCGAGAGTGTGCTGCTGCAGACCGTGACCGGCGACTACGTCGAGGACGACATCTATTACGAGCTGCTCGACGAGGCGGACATCGACATGTTCTGCCGCCCGGACGAGAACGCCGTGTTCCTCGTACCCTGGGCCATCGAGCCCACTGCGATGGTGATCCACGACACCTTCGACAAGCAGGGCAACCCGATCGAGCTGTCCCCGCGCAACATCCTCAAGAACATCCTCAAACTCTATGCGGACAAGGGCTGGAAGCCGATCGTCGCGCCGGAGATGGAGTTCTATCTGACCAAGCGCAACAGCGACCCGGACTTCCCCCTGGAGGCGCCGATGGGCCGCTCCGGTCGCCCGGAAGTCGGTCGTCAGTCGTTCTCCATCGACGCGGCGAACGAGTTCGACCCGCTGTTCGAAGACGTCTACGACTGGTGCGAGCTGCAGGATCTGGACCTCGATACCCTGATTCACGAAGACGGTCCGGCGCAGATGGAGATCAACTTCCGTCATGGCGATGCCCTGCACCTGGCTGACCAGATCACCGTGTTCAAGCGCACCATGCGTGAGGCCGCGCTCAAGCATGACGTGGCGGCCACCTTCATGGCCAAGCCGATCACCGACCAGCCGGGCAGCGCCATGCACATCCACCAGAGCGTGGTGGACATCAAGACCGGCAAAAACCTGTTCTCCAACGCTGACGGCACCATGAGCGAGCTGTTCCTCCATCACATTGGCGGCCTGCAGAAGTACATCCCCGAGGTGTTGCCGCTGTTCGCGCCGAACGTCAACTCGTTCCGCCGCTTCCTGCCCGATACCTCGGCGCCGGTGAACGTGGAATGGGGCGAGGAGAACCGCACCGTGGGCTTGCGCGTGCCGGAAGCCGGTCCACAGAACCGCCGCGTGGAAAACCGCCTGGCCGGTGCCGACGCCAACCCCTATTTGGTGCTGGCTGCCTCGCTGCTGTGCGGCTACATCGGCATGGTCGAGGGCCTCAAGCCCAGCGCGCCGGTCAAGGGGCGTGGCTATGAGCGTCGCAACCTGCGTCTGCCGGTGACCATCGAAAGCGCGCTGGAGCGCATGGAGGCCTGCAAGGTCGCCGAGAAGTACCTGGGCGAGAAGTTCGTCCGCGGCTATGTCGCGGTGAAGCGCGCCGAGCATGAAAACTTTAAGCGGGTGATCAGCTCCTGGGAGCGCGAGTTCCTGCTGCTCTCCGTCTGATGGGAGCGGGTGCCGGGCATGAGCCGGCACCCCGACCGGATGCGTAATCTGAGGTGAAGAATGACTAACCAAGCGAACAACCCGAAAACCCGCGAGTGGCAGGCCATGAGCCGTGAGCACCATCTTGCGCCGTTCAGCGACTACCAGCAGCTGCACGAGAAGGGCCCGCGCATCATTACTAAGGCCGACGGCGTGTACCTCTGGGACAGCGAAGGCAACAAGATTCTCGATGGCATGGCCGGCCTCTGGTGCGTTGCCGTCGGTTATGGCCGCGAAGAACTGGTCGAGGCTGCTGCCGCGCAGATGCGCGAGCTGCCTTTCTATAACACCTTCTTCCAGACCGCCCACCCGCCTGCCCTGGAACTGGCCAAGGCCATCGCCGACGTTGCGCCGGAAGGTATGAACCATGTGTTCTTCACCGGCTCTGGCTCGGAAGGCAACGACACCATGCTGCGCATGGTCCGCCACTACTGGGCGAGCAAGGGCCAGCCGAGCAAGAAGGTGATCATCAGCCGTCATAACGGTTATCACGGCTCCACCGTGGCCGGCGCCAGCCTGGGCGGCATGAAGTACATGCACGAGCAGGGCGACCTGCCGATCCCCGGCATCGTGCACATCCCGCAGCCGTACTGGTTCGGCGAGGGTGGCGACATGAGCCCGGAAGAGTTCGGCGTGTGGGCCGCCGACCAGCTGGAAAAGAAGATTCTCGAAGTTGGCGAAGACAACGTCGCGGCCTTCATCGCCGAGCCGATCCAGGGCGCGGGTGGCGTGATCATTCCGCCGGACAGCTACTGGCCGCGCATCCGCGAGATCCTCGCCAAGTACGACATCCTGTTTGTCGCCGACGAAGTGATCTGCGGCTTCGGGCGTACCGGCGAGTGGTTCGCCAGTGAGTTCTACGGCAACAAGCCCGACCTGATGACCATCGCCAAGGGCATGACCAGCGGCTACGTGCCGATGGGTGGCCTGATCGTCAGCGACAAGGTGTACCAGGTGATCAACACCGCCGGTGACTTCAACCACGGCTTCACCTACTCCGGTCACCCAGTGGCCGCCGCCGTCGGCCTGGCCAACCTGCGCATCTTGAAAGAAGAAAAAATTATCGAGCGGGTGCAGAGCGAAACGGCACCTTATTTGCAAAAGCGTTTGCGTGAGCTGGCGGATCATCCGCTGGTGGGCGAAGTCCGCGGTGTGGGCATGCTCGGCGCCATCGAACTGGCGAAGAACAAGCAGACCCGCGAGCGTTTCCCGAGCGAAATGGGCGTCGGCATGATCTGTCGCGGCCACTGCTTCGAGAACGGACTGATCATGCGTGCCGTGGGCGACACCATGATCATCGCGCCGCCGCTGGTGATCAGCAAAAGCGAGATCGACGAGCTGGTCGAAAAGGCGCGCAAATGCCTGGATCTGACGGCCCGGGCAGTGCTGGCGTAAGGCTTGAGTGACAGGCCAGACCTTGCCAGACTGCAGGGTGCGTTGGCCAGGCTCACCGGAGGGTGCGTCGCTCAGGCGACGCAGCCCCGGATACTTCAAACGACAATGGAGCTAACCCGCATGATCAAGACCTTCGGCAAGACTCTGCTTGCCATGACCCTGGCAGGCGCCGTGGCCGGCATGGCCCAGGCCGATGACAAGGTACTGCACGTCTACAACTGGTCCGACTACATCGCCCCGGAAACCCTGGAGAAGTTCACCAAGGAAACCGGCATCAAGGTCGTCTACGACGTCTTCGATAGCAATGAAGTCCTGGAAGCCAAACTGCTCGCGGGCAGCTCCGGTTACGACATCGTCGTACCGTCCAACCCCTTCCTGGCCAAGCAGATCAAGGCCGGCGTGTTCCAGAAGCTGGACAAGTCCAAGCTGCCGAACTGGAAGAACCTCGACACCACCCTGCTCAAGGCGCTGGAGCCGAGCGATCCGGGCAACCAGTACTCCTTCCCCTACATGTGGGGCACCATCGGCATCGGCTACAACGTCGACAAGGTCAAGGCCGTACTGGGCGACAACGCTCCGGTCGACTCCTGGGACCTGGTGTTCAAGCCGGAGAACATCGCCAAGCTGAAGGAGTGCGGCGTTTCCTTCCTCGACTCGCCGACCGAGATCCTGCCAGCCGCCCTCAACTACCTGGGCTTCAGCCCCACCAGCGAGAAGCCGGATGAGCTGAAGAAGGCCGAGGAACTGTTCCTCTCCATCCGCAAGAGCACCTCGTACTTCCACAGCTCGAAGTACATTGGCGACCTGGCCAACGGCAACATCTGCGTGGCCATCGGCTACTCGGGCGACCTGTACCAGTCCAAGTCCCGCGCCGAAGAAGCCAAGAACGGCGTGAACATCCTGTACAGCATCCCGAAAGAAGGTGCCGGCAGCTTCTTCGACATGCTGGCCGTACCGGCCGACGCGAAGAACGTGGAGGGTGCCCATGCCTTCCTGAACTTCCTGCTGAAGCCGGAAATCATGGCCGAGATCACCAACTTCGTGCAGTTCCCCAACGGCAACGCCGCGGCTACCCCGCTGGTTGACGATGCGATCCGCAACGACCCGGGCATCTACCCGAACGAAGCGACCATGGCCAAGATCTACACCTTCCCGGATCTGCCGGCGAAAGTTCAGCGCACCATGAACCGCAGCTGGACCACCATCAAGTCCGGCAAGTAAGCCACACGAGACACCCTCCGGCGGGTGCTCCCGCCGGAGCAACCGCCAGGAGGTCCCATGACCCACCACGACTACCGTTACACACGAGCCCCACACAGCTCCGTGCGAGGGCGGCTGGGCGATCGGCATGGGCGCCAGGGATAGAACACAGCATTTCCACCACCCCCGGAGTGCGTTGGCACTTCGCTAGATCAACAAAAAAGAGGACTGACGTGTGCGAATTTCCTTCCGCAAAACCCTGACCGCAGTTGCGGTGACTCTGGGCGTGGCGGGCGCCGTACAGGCTGCACCCACCGTGCACATCTACAACTGGAGCGACTACATCGGCGAGACCACGCTGGAGGACTTCGAGAAGGCCAGCGGCATCAAGCCGGTCTACGACGTGTTCGACTCCAACGAGACTCTGGAAGGCAAACTGCTGGCGGGCCGTTCCGGCTACGACCTGGTGGTGCCGTCCAACCATTTCCTCGGCAAGCAGATCAAGGCCGGCGCGTTCCAGAAACTCGACCGCTCCCTGCTGCCCAACTGGCAGAACCTCGACCCGGTTCTGCTCAAGCAACTGGAAACCAACGACCCTGGCAACCAGTACGCGGTCCCCTACCTGTGGGGCACCAACGGCATCGGCTACAACGCCGAGAAGATCAAGGCCGTGCTCGGCGTCGACACGATCGACTCCTGGGCCGCCGTCTTCGAGCCGGAGAGCATGAAGAAGCTCAGCGCCTGCGGCGTGGCCTTCCTCGACTCGGCCGACGAGATGATTCCGGCCATGCTCAAGTACCTGGGCAAGGACCCGAACAGCACCAACGCCGATGACTACAAGGTGGCGGAAGAGAAGCTGATGGCCGTACGCCAGTACGTGACCTACTTCCACAGCTCCAAGTACATCGGCGACCTGGCCAACGGCGACATCTGCGTGGCCGTCGGTTTCTCCGGCGACATTCTGCAGGCGGCGGATCGCGCCGACGAGGCCGGCAAGGGCGTGGAGATCAGCTACGCCATTCCCAAGGAAGGCGCCAATCTGTGGTTCGACATGATGGCGATTCCGGCCGACGCGAAGAACGTCAAGGAAGCCCACGCCTTCATCAACTATCTGCTCGATCCGGCCGCCATCGCCAAGGTCAGCGATTACGTCGGCTACGCCAATCCGAACCTCAAGGCCGGGGAGTTGATGGACCAGGAAGTGCGCAGCGACGAGTCCGTTTACCCCCCGCAGGCGGTACTGGATAATCTGTACATCTCCGCCGAACTGCCGCCAAAGGTGCAGCGCCTGATGACCCGCAGTTGGACCAAGGTCAAATCGGGTAAGTGAGTTCATGGCCCGGCCGTTGGCCGGGCGCGATTTCTTTTTCCGGGAGTTTTGGAAATGGCTGTTGCCTCCAGCGCCTACAAGAAAGCCCTCGAGGGCAACCAGCAACCCAAAGAGGTGCTGGTCAAGATCGACCGCGTGACCAAGAAATTCGATGAGACCATCGCCGTTGACGATGTCTCGCTGACCATCAACAAGGGCGAGATCTTCGCCCTGCTCGGCGGCTCCGGCTCGGGTAAATCGACCCTGCTGCGCATGCTTGCCGGCTTCGAACGCCCCACCGAGGGTCGTATCCTGCTCGATGGTGTCGATATCACCGACATGCCGCCCTACGAGCGGCCGATCAACATGATGTTCCAGTCCTACGCGCTGTTCCCGCACATGACCGTGGCGCAGAACATCGCCTTCGGCCTCAAGCAGGACAAGCTGCCCCAGGCCGAGATCGACGAGCGTGTCGCCGAGATGCTCAAGCTGGTGCACATGACCCAGTACGCCAAGCGCAAACCGCACCAGCTGTCCGGTGGTCAGCGCCAGCGCGTGGCCTTGGCTCGTTCGCTGGCCAAGCGTCCGAAGCTGCTGCTGCTCGACGAGCCGATGGGGGCCCTGGACAAGAAGCTGCGTTCGCAGATGCAGTTGGAGCTGGTGGAAATCATCGAGCGCGTGGGCGTGACCTGCGTGATGGTGACCCATGACCAGGAAGAGGCCATGACCATGGCCCAGCGCATCTCCATCATGCACCTCGGCTGGATCGCCCAGACCGGTAGCCCGATCGATATCTACGAGACCCCGGCCAGCCGCCTGGTCTGCGAGTTCATCGGCAACGTCAACCTGTTCGATGGCGTGATCACCACCGACGAGGCCGACCACGCGATCATCGACTGCCCGCAGCTGGACAAGCCGATCTACATCGGCCACGGCGTCACCACCCGTGCCGAGAGCAAGTCGGTGACCTACGCATTGCGTCCGGAAAAGCTGCTGATGGCCACCACCCTGCCGGAAGACCACGAGCACCCGAACTACAACTGGTGCAACGGTACCGTGCACGACATCGCCTACCTGGGCGGCCACTCGGTGTACCACGTCAAACTGGCCTCGGGGCAGATCGTGCAGTGCTTCATCGCCAACGCCGAACGCCGCGGCAAGCGTCCGACCTGGGACGACAACGTGGTGGTGTACTGGGAAGACGACAGCGGCGTGGTACTGCAATCATGAGAATCGGCAAACTGAAGCGCTATCTGCCCAGCGGGCGGCATGCCGTGATCGGTGTGCCGTTCTTCTGGTTGTTCCTGTTCTTCCTGCTGCCATTCTTCATCGTCCTGAAGATCAGCTTCGCCGAAGCCGACGTGGCCATCCCGCCGTACACCGATATCTACAGCTGGGCCGACAATCAGCTGTCGATCGTGCTGAACATCGGCAACTACATCTTCCTCACCGAGGACGAGCTGTATCTGGCGGCCTATCTGGGCTCGCTGAAGATGGCGTTCTTCAGCACCATCCTCTGCCTGCTGATCGGCTACCCGATGGCCTACTCCATCGCCCGTTCCAGCAAGGAAGCACAGACCGTTCTGCTGCTGCTGATCATGATGCCGACCTGGACCGCGATCCTGATTCGCGTCTATGCCTGGATGGGCATCCTCAGCAACAACGGCCTGCTCAATGGCTTCCTGCAGATGATCGGGGTGATCAACGAGCCGCTGCAGATCCTCAACACCAACCTCGCGGTGTACATCGGCATCGTCTACTCGTACCTGCCGTTCATGGTGCTGCCGCTCTACGCCAACCTGGTCAAGCACGACATGAGTCTGCTGGAAGCAGCTTCCGACCTGGGCTCGAGCAACTTCAACAGCTTCTGGAAGATCACCGTACCGCTGTCCAAGAACGGCATCATCGCCGGCAGCATGCTGGTGTTCATTCCGGTGGTGGGTGAGTTCGTCATCCCCGAACTGCTCGGCGGCCCGGAGACCCTGATGATCGGCAAGGTGCTGTGGCAGGAGTTCTTCAACAACCGCGACTGGCCGGTGGCATCCGCCCTGGCGGTGGTGATGCTGGCGATCCTGATCGTGCCCATCATCCTGTTCAACCGTAACCAGGCCAAGGAAATGGAGGGTCGAGCATGAGCAACATGACACTGTCGTGCCGGGCCATCTGTTCGACCGGCTTTCAAACGCTGAAACGGGCCACTGAAATGGAGAGCCGCGCATGAAAAAGCTGAGCTTCTCCTACATCATGCTCTGGGTAGGTCTGCTGTTCATCTACCTGCCCATGCTGATCATGGTCATCTACTCCTTCAATGCCTCCAAGCTGGTCACCGTCTGGGGGGGCTGGTCGGTGAAGTGGTACGCCGGCCTGCTCGACAACAGCCAGCTGATGGGCTCGGTGCTGCGCTCCCTGGAGATCGCCCTCTATACCGCGGTCGCTGCGGTGGCGCTGGGTACTCTGGCGGCCTTCGTGCTGACTCGGGTCACTCGCTTCAAGGGGCGCACCTTGTTCGGCGGCCTGGTTACCGCGCCACTGGTCATGCCGGAAGTGATCACCGGTCTGTCGCTGCTGCTGCTGTTCGTGGCGATGGCCCAGTTGATCGGCTGGCCTGCCGAGCGCGGCATCCTGACCATCTGGATCGCCCACACCACTTTCTGCTCGGCCTACGTGGCGGTGGTGGTGTCGGCGCGCCTGAGGGAGCTGGACCTGTCGATCGAAGAGGCAGCCATGGACCTGGGCGCCAAGCCGTGGAAGGTGTTCTTCCTGATCACCATCCCGATGATCGCGCCGTCCCTGGCGGCCGGCGGCATGATGTCCTTCGCCCTGTCGCTGGACGACCTGGTGTTGGCCAGCTTCGTGTCCGGTCCTGGCTCCACAACCCTGCCGATGGAAGTGTTCTCCGCCGTGCGCCTGGGCGTGAAGCCGGAGATCAACGCGATCGCCAGCCTGATCCTGCTGACCGTGTCGATCTTCACCTTCTTCGCCTGGTTCTTCGCCCGCCGTGCCGAGGAGCGCCGCAAGCGCGCCATCCAGCAAGCGATGGAGTCCATGGCCGAGGAGGCCACCAGCTCCAACTGGAAACCGGCTCAGGCTGCCTGACCGTTTCCTACCCAAGAAAAAGGCCACCTTCGGGTGGCCTTTTTCATGCTGCACAGGGCAGATCAAATCTTTCTGCCTGCCGCGTAGGTTGTACACGGTGCATCCTACGGCGCTTCGGTCGGCTGCAGCTTCAGCGTGCTGCGGGTATTGGCCTGTACCTCGTCGTCGGTGAAGTGCATCGGCACATACTGGCCGCTGATATAGGCTTCGGCCTGGTCGGCGTAGTGTTGGTCGAACGGTACGCCGCTCTGGCCAACCGGGTTGATGCCCAGGCCCTTGCTGGCATCGGCCATATCGATCAGGCGACGGGTCGAGGGGCCGTAGACCACCGACCAGGGTGCCGGGCCGACGCGGTGCGACAGGTTGTTCGGTACTTCGTGGCCGCCCGGTGCGGCGAAGGGGCCGACGTTGAACAGCAGGTTCAGCGGCTTCTGTGCGCCCAGTGGATGTTCATGGGTCAGCGTGTGGCCCTTGCCCCAGGCCCACTGGCTGCTGTCCGTACCGAAGCTCTGGCGCAGATGAGCGAGGCTGGCCTGCCAGGCTGCCTTGACCGTATCAGCGCGGTTCTCCACGGCCTCAGTGCCACGCTTGTCCCACCAGGCGGAATCAGCATCGGCGGTCAGGCGCGGTAGTGCCACATCGAGCACGCGGGTCTGCAGCAGGCTGTCGAAGAAGGCGTCGCCCAGCTCGTCGTGCATGGCCTGGTTGGCCAGCTCGAAGGTCAGCTGGTTGAACAGGGTGGCTGCGGTCGACTGCAGCGGGTGGCTACCGTCCCAGGCGGCCAGTTGCTCGACCAGGGCGCGCTCCGCCTCGTCCGCTGTGGCAGCGCGTAGGTCGTCGAGGATCGGCGCCAGCAGGCGCTGGCCGTAGCCGGTGCCGTCGTCCAACTGCAGGGCCTGGCTGTTCTGCGTGTCCCACTTCATGTCCGGCTGGGCCAGGCGCTGGTTCAGGCGCTCGCCGCGGTCGGCGAGGTTGTAGTAACCGGGGATGCTCACTCCGGTCGGCGATGCCGGCTGGTAGTTGGCGGAGACAATATAGCCGCGCGGGGGATTTTCCTCCTGCGGATTGGCGCTGAATGGCAGGTAACCGGGCTTGTCCGCCTCGCCGCTGGCGCCATCGAGGATAAAGCTCGGGTTCACTCCTGCCGGGCGCTGTGGCAGCTTGGCCGCGGCCCACCAGCCGATGTCGCCGCCAGCGTTGGCGTACACCACGTTGAGACCTGGCGAATGAATCTTTGCGGTGGCAGCGCGGGCCTTGTCCAGGCTGTCGGCGCGATTGAGCTGGTAGAAGGCCTCAAGGATCGGGTTCTCGGTTTCCAGGAAGGCCCACCACATGGCAATCGGCGTCTGGCCCGCGTTGGCGCCGAGGGCATCGTTGACGATGGGGCCGTGGGGTGAGCGGCGCAGGGTGACGGTCACATCCTCGGCACCTTTGACTCGGATGGTCTCCGTGCGGCTTTCCAGGTCTAGCCACTGGCCATTGATCGATACCTGCTGGGGGTTGTCCGGATTGACCTTCTCGGCGATCAGGTCGAGATCGTCGTTCTGGAACATGGTCAGGCTCCAGGCGAACTGCCGGTTGTGACCCAGCGAGGCGTAGGGGTTGAGTGCCTGGTGGTGGCCATACAGCTCGAAACCCGGGTAGCTCAGCTGAGCCTCGTACCACACCGCCGGCACCGCAAAGCGGATGTGCGGGTCGCCGGCCAGCAATGGCTTGCCGCTGGCCGTACGGCTGCCGGAGATGGCCCAGGCGTTGCTGCCTTCGAACTGCGGCAGGCCCGCCTCGACCAGCGCCTGCTGGCTGAGGTGGGCGAGGCCGTTGAGTGTCTGCCAGTCGGAGCCGCTGAGGTTCTGCGCGACGGCGCCGCCGGGATGCCATTCGAGATCGAAGATCTTGAGGTAATCGCTGCCCAACTGGTCACGTACATAGGTCAGCACCGGTTCGGTGCGGAACGCGGCGGCGAAGCTGTAGGCCATGTAGCCGGCCACGGACACCGTGTCTTCGAGAGTGAAGGGGCGCTTGTCGATGCCCAGCAGGTCGAACTCCACCGGTGCCGGGCGGCTGTCCTGGAACTGGTTGATCCCCTCCAGGTAGGCCTGCAGCGCTTTCACGGCCGGGCTGTTGCGGTCGAGGGTCTGGGCATAGCGGTCGGCATGCTGGCGGATACCTAGGGTGCGGAACAGGCGGTCGGTATCGACCAGCTTCGGCCCGAGTACCTCCGCCAGTTCGCCGCGCGCCAGGCGGCGCAGCATCTCCATCTGGAACAGGCGATCCTGGGCATGCACGAAACCCAGGGCGCGGTACATATCGGCTTCGTTCTGTGCCTGGATATGTGGCACGCCGCGTTCGTCGTAGCGTACCTCTACCGGGGCCTGCAGGCCGGCGAGGGGCAGGGTGCCGTCGCGCACGGGAAGTTTGTCCTGGGTGTACCAGGTGACGCCGACAGCAGCCGCAGCAATGGCCACGGCGAGGAAGGTCAGACTGCGTTTCATGACGCGCTCCTTGTTGTTGTGCGGCCATTCTGCGCAGCGCTTCGGCCAACGGCATTGACCGTCGAGCCTGTGGCTGGAATTCTCCGGTCAAACAAGGAGCCATCATGAACCCGCTCGCCGGCGCCGCGCCGCTGACCCATTCCGCCACTCTGCGTCGCCTGCTCTACGAGGCCCTGGCCGAGCTTGGTCACGATCCGGCGGCGATCTACCGGCGCACCAACCAGCACCGTCGTCTTGTACCGCCGCCGATCGAGGGCCGTCTGAGTCATGATGAGGCACCGTTGTTCTGGTTGGCGGCCGATGCGTTGACCGGCGATGCCGATATCGGCCTGCACCTGGGTGAGGTGATGAAGCCGCGCCTGCTCGATGTGGTCGGCTATCTGCTGCTGGCCAGCCGCGATCTGCAGCAGGCCTTGGACAGTTTCCTGAACTTCCAGCACATCCTCGCCGGTGGATTCGTCGCCCAGCTGCACCTCGAAGACGGACGGGCCTGCCTGGTGCTGGACCTCAACTATCGCGGCTTCGCCCCGTTGCGCCAGCAGATGGAGTGCCTGGCCCTGCTGTTCATCAAGCTGCTGCGGCTGGTCACTGATGATGAGTTTCATGTTGACGGTCTCGACTTCCGCCATCCGCAGCCGGCGCGGCTCGGAGAGCACCGCCGTCTGTTCGGCCTGCAGCCGAACTTTGCCCGCGAGCATGACGCCCTGTGGTTCCCCGCTGCGCTGCTCAAGCGCCCGTCGCGCAACGCCAACCCTGCGCTGCACCGTCTGCTTTGGCAGCACGCCGAGGTGGAATTGGCAGCACTGGTGGAGAACGATCTGCTCAACCGTCTGAGTTACCTGATCGGTGTGCGTCTGGGCCAGGCGGACTGCTCCCTGCAGGCCTGTGCCGCCGAATTGGGCATATCGCCCGGCGCCCTGCAGCGAGGCCTGGCCGCTCAGGGCAGTCACCTGCGCCAGGTGCGCGAAGCGATCCAGCAGGCGCGAGCCCATGAGTTGCTACAGGGCGGACTGGCGATCCGTGAGGTGGCGCGTGCCTGCGGCTTCGCCGAGCTATCGCCGTTCTACCGGGCGTTCCGCCGCTGGTACGGCATCGCTCCGGATGCCTATCGGGCCAAGCTGATGAGGGAGTCGGAAGGATAGGCGGGGGCCTGGAGGATCAGCTCTGGATGGTCGCCGCCGGGTTGATCACCCGGCCCAGGCCGAGGTTGCGCAGCGCCAGGTGCAGGCTGCTGTGGATCACCTGCGGGTTGTCGATGGCCATCAGGTGGCTGAGCAGTTCCCTGGCGCGGGTCGAGCTGATCTGGCGCAGCAGCCACTTTACCTTGGGCAGGTTGGTGGCGTTCATCGACAGGCTGTCGAAGCCCATGGCCAGTAGCAGAACGGCAGCAGCAGGGTCGCCAGCCATTTCGCCACAGATGCTCACCGGCTTGCCTTCGGCATGCGCCCCGTCGACCACCAGCTTCAGTGCGTGCAGCACGGCTGGGTGGAGGAAGTCATAGAGGTCGGCGACGCGCGGGTTGTTGCGGTCCACTGCCAGCAGGTATTGGGTCAGGTCGTTGGAGCCGACCGAGATGAAGTCGACCTGGCGGGCCAGTTCGCGGATCTGGTAGACGGCAGCGGGAATCTCGATCATCACGCCCACCGGCGGCATGGGAATGTCCACGCCCTCGTCGCGCACCTCGCCCCAGGCGCGGTGTATCAGGTGCAGCGCTTCTTCCATCTCTTGGATGCCGGAGATCATCGGCAGCAGGATGCGCAGGTTGTTCAGGCCCTCGCTGGCCTTGAGCATGGCGCGTACCTGGACCAGGAAGATCTCCGGATGGTCGAGGGTGATGCGGATGCCGCGCCAGCCGAGGAAGGGGTTCTCTTCCTTGATCGGGAAGTAGGACAGGGCCTTGTCGCCGCCGATATCCAGGGTACGCATGGTCACTGGCTGCGGGTGGAAGGCCGCCAGTTGCTCGCGGTAGGTGGCCAGCTGTTCCTTTTCGCTGGGGAAGCGCTCGCCGTTCATGAACGGCACTTCGGTGCGGTACAGGCCGACACCTTCGGCGCCGCGCTCCTGGGCACGTTTTACATCGGCCAGCAGGCCGGTGTTGACCCACAGCGGCATGCGTTGGCCGTCCAGCGTCTCGCAGGGCAGCTCGCGCAGGGCATCGAGGCCTTGGGCCAGCTGGCGCTCTTCCTCGACCACTTCGGCGTATTGCTTGCGCAGCAGTTCGCTGGGGTTGGTGAAGACTTCGCCGTGGTAGCCGTCGACGATCAGCTGGATGCCGTCGACCTTGGAATAGGGCAGGTCGACCACGCCCATGACCGTGGGAATGCCCATGGCGCGGGCGAGGATCGCCACATGCGAGTTGCCCGAGCCCTGGACCGAGATCAGGCCGACCAGCTTGCCCTCCGGTACCTGGCCGAGCATGGCCGGGGACAGTTCCTCGCTGACCAGGATGGTGTTGTCCGGGTAGACCAGGCTCTGCTTGCGCTCTTCCTGCAGGTAGGCGAGCAGGCGGCGGCCAAGGTCGCGTACGTCGGAGGCGCGTTCGCGCAGGTAGGCGTCGTCCATCAGCTCGAAGCGCGAGACATGCTCGTTGACTACCTGGCGCAACGCGCCCTGGGCCCACTGGCCAGTCTTGATGACCTTGCGCACTTCGTTCCCGAGGGCATTGTCGTCGAGCATCATCAGGTAGACGTCGAACAGCGCCAGCTCTTCCTTGCGCAGCTGGCTGGCGAGCTTGGCGGACAGCTCCTGCATGTCCTCACGGACCCATTCCAGGGCTTTGCCGAACAACGCCAGCTCGGCTTCGATATCGTCGATCGACTTGTCCGGCACTACGTTGAGGTCGGCCGGTGGCAGGACTACTACGGCGGAACCCACGGCGGCGCCGGGGGAGCCGGGCACGCCGACGAAGCGTGCTTCCTGGATGCCCTTGCCCTGCTTGCCGAGGCCGCGGATCGAACCGGTGGCCTCGGCGTGGGCGATGACCCCGGCGAGCTGGGCGCTCATGGTGACCAAAAAGGCTTCCTCGCCCTCGTCGAACTGGCGGCGTTCCTTCTGCTGCACCACCAGTACCCCCATCACCCGGCGGTGGTGGATGATCGGTGCGCCGAGGAAGGAGGCGTAGCGCTCCTCGCCAGTCTCGGGGAAATACATGTAGCGCGGGTGCTCGGAGGCGAACTCGAGGTTGAGTGGCTCCTCGCGGGTGCCGACCAGGCCGACCAGGCCTTCGTTGGGCGCCATGCTGACTTTGCCGATGGAGCGCTTGTTCAGGCCGTCGGTGGCCATCAGCACGAAACGCTTGGTCTCGGAGTCGAGCAGGTAGACGGAGCAGACCTGGCTACCCATGGCCTCTTTTACCCGTTGCACGATGATCGTCAGCGCCGCCTTGAGATCCTTGGCGGCGTTTACTTCCTGGACGATCTTGCGCAGGGTGTTGAGCATGGCTCGCTATCGAACTCCTTTGTCAGTCGCGCGCCAGCAGGCGCGGGGCTAATTCCTTCAGGGCGCGACGGTAGACCTCGCGCTTGAATGTCACTACCTGGTTCAGCGGGTACCAGTAGCTGACCCAGCGCCAGCCGTCGAATTCGGGCTTGCCGGTCAGGTCCATGCGTACCCGGCTCTCGTCGCCGGTCAGGCGCAGGAGGAACCATTTCTGCTTCTGCCCGATGCACAGCGGTTGGCTGTGAGTGCGCACCAGACGCTGGGGCAGACGATAACGCAACCAGCCCCGGGTGCAGGCGAGAATCTTCACATCCTGTTGCTCGAGCCCCACTTCTTCGTTCAGCTCGCGGTAGAGCGCCTGCTCCGCTGACTCGTTGGGGTTGATACCGCCCTGGGGGAACTGCCAGGCATCCTGGTTGATTCGCCGTGCCCACAGCACCTGGCCAACATCATTGGTCAGGATGATGCCGACATTAGGGCGAAAACCATCGGAATCAATCACGGCACAACACCTCGAAAACGCATGTTTCGGCATTGTTCCACAAAGCCCGCGGGCGCAGCAAACGCGCGGCTCGGCTAATGGGCAGTGGCGGTGAAAGCGGCTATTCTGACGCCCCCTCATGATCCTCCGAACCAGGTAATCCGACGTGCGCCTTGCTCTCTTCGACCTCGACAACACCCTGCTGGCCGGCGACAGCGACCACAGCTGGGGCGAATTCCTCTGCGAGACCGGCCGGGTCGACGCCGTCGAGTACCGCGCGCGCAACGATGCCTTCTATGCCGACTACTGCGCCGGCAAGCTCGACGTGGTGGCCTACCAGAGCTTCACCCAGGCCATTCTCAGTCGCACCGAGGCCGAAGAACTGGCGCGCTGGCAGGCCGAGTTCATGGCCGAAGTGATCGAGCCGATCATCCTGGCCAAGGGCGAGGCATTGCTGCAGGAGCACCGTGAGGCTGGCGACAAGCTGGTGATCATCACCGCCACCAACCGCTTCATCACCGCGCCGATCGCCGCACGCCTGGGCGTTGAGACTCTGATCGCCACCGAGTGCGCGATGGAAGATGGTCGCTACCTCGGCCAGGTCGCCGGTGTGCCGTGCTACCAGGCCGGCAAGGTGGTGCGTCTGAACGAATGGCTGGCCGAGAGCGGCCTGAGCCTGGATGGCGCCTACTTCTACAGCGACTCGCGCAATGACCTGCCGCTGCTGGAGGCTGTGGCCAACCCGGTGGTGGTCGACCCGGACGACACCCTGCGCGCCATCGCCACCGAGCGTGGCTGGCCGGTGCTCAGCCTGCGTTGAGAGCCTGTCCACGATCTCCTGGCTGTCGGCCAGACTTCGTTAAAAGCGGTCTCGGAATGCTCATTTACAGCTCGTAAGTTCCGCTTCCTCGGCCGCTTTTGCCTTGTCTGACGCTAATCCAGAGGATCGCAAACAGGCTCTGCGTCTTGGCATTACAACGGCTTGGCCACCATCAGCCAGAATATGGCGATAAAGGCCATGAAGGCCGGCCAGCCCAGCACGAACCAGATGCGCATATAGCGGTTGGCCCGTTCCGGCAGCGCGCCGCCATTGTGCAATGCCTCGACGGCCATATCGCGTACGCGGATCTGCAGCCACAGAACCGGCAGCCAGCACAGCCCCGCCAGGACAAACAGCCCAGTGCTCCACAGTAGCCAGGACTGGCTCAGCGGCCAGCCCGCAAGCTTGGCCAAGGCCAAGCCGGAGAGTGGCTGAAAGACAGCCGTCGTCGCGATAAACAGCCAGTCGGCCGTGACCAGGTGGCGGAAGGTGGTGGCGATCACTTCCACCCGCCCGCTGCGCCAGGCGCGCAGGGCGTAGTACGCCGAGCCAAGACCGGTGCCGAACAGCAGGGTGGAGGAGAGGATGTGCAGGGTCTTGAGCAGCAGGTACAGGCTCATCGGTGTCTCGTCGTGGAGGCGGAAAGTCCCAGCAGCCAGGCGCTCAGCAGCAGAACCGCGAAATTCTTGCCCACTGCCATATAGGGGTCGAACCAGTAGTGGGGCAGCAGTAGGCTGATCACCAGGCTATAGACCAGCATCAGAACGATCTGTGCCTGCAGGGCACGGCTGCGCCAGCGCTGGGATAGCAGTGCCAGGCCGAGCACGCCGTCCAGCAGGGCACCGCCGATCACCGCCAGCCTGGCCGGTAGGCCGTCGATACCGGCTTCCGCCATGATGCGCAGGCCCCAGTCGAAACCCGGCCCCAGGCAGACCACCGCGGTCCCCAGCCAGATCAACGCGAGCACCAGCAGAACCAGGGGTTGCAGCACCAGGGCCAGGCTCTGTGCCGGTTGTGGCCAGTAGTACAGGCGGCTCGCCAGTGGCGCCGCGCGATAGCTGCACGCCTGCTCCAGTAAGGCGGGGTCGGCAAGGTTGTCGTGGTCGCTCAGCCGCAGGGTCTGGCGGTTCAGCGCCTGCCAGCCCAGTCGCTCGCCCAGTGCCGCGCCGAGCCGCGCGAGTGGCGTCGGTACGGTGAAGTAGCGAGCCGGGCGCCAGCCCTGGGCCTGGCGCAGGACATTGATCAGTTCGCCCTGAGTAAATGCCTGCGGGCCTACCAGTGGCAGCATGGTTGGCTGTGCCGGCCAGTGGCGCAGCAATGCCAGAACGGCGGCACAGAGGTCGGCGATATGCAGCGGCTGCAGGCGTGCCTGGTTGCCCAGCAGCGGGATCAGTGGCCAGGGCGACAGGCGCTGCAGCCACTCACTGCTGGTGCCCCCCGGCCCCACCACCAGCGAAGGTCGCAGTACCACTGCCGGGATACCGAGGTTCAGCAGATACCGGTCGGCCTCCGCCTTGCTGGCCAGGAACGGAATGTCGGGATGCTCGCCGGCGCCCAGGGCAGAAATCTGCAGCACGGCGGCGCCATGCTGTTTGGCCAGCCCCAACAGCGCACAGGCCCCGTCGCGTTGCAGGCGCTGCATGTGATCGCTGTCGGTGGAAAGCTCGCCGCTGGCGTTGATCAGCAGTTCGATATCGTCCGGCCAGGCGAAGTTGTGGGGCTGCTCCGCCAGCTGCAGCAGGTCGAGCGTGCGCCACTCCACGCCGGGCAACGAGGGGGCTGTGGCCTGACGGTGGGTGGCGATAAGCGAATGCCCGGCCAGACTCAGGGCATCGAGCAGGTGCCGGCCGATGAAGCCGCCGGCCCCGACCAGCAGGATGCGCATCAGGCCGGCTTGGCCCCCATCAGGGCGAAGATCGCCAGCAGCAGGACCAGCATCACCGCCGCATAGGCGATCACGAAGCGCAGCAGCTTGACCGGCACGTTGCCGGCGGCGACGGCCTTCTGCCAGGCGCCGAGGCGGTTGTGCAGGAGCAGGCCGAACAGCACCAGCACGCCGAACAGCTTGGCGCTGAACAGCAGCCAGGTGGCGCCCAGCGACAGGCCGACCGTGTGCACCAGCCACCAGCCGCTGACTGGCAGACTCAGGGTGACCAGGCCGATGGCCGGCATGCTGTACAGGCGGGTGACACGCAGCTTGCGGGTCAGTACGGCGGCGTCGCCACTGCGGTTGGCCTTCCACAGCATGAAGGTATGGGCGATGAAGCCCGCCAGGATTAGCACGGCGGGAATCAGGTGGGCGTACTTCAGCAGTTGGTAATGTTCCATCAGTGTTCCCTTAGCAGGTTGTTTAAAGCTACCTGCGTTGTCTGGCCGTTGTTAAAAACAGCCCGAGACACGGCGTCTCAAAATGCTCATTTACAGCGCGTAAACTGCGCTTTTTCGGATGTTTTTGCCTAGGCCAAACTGCTTCGGCAACGCTTTCAACAGCCTGCTAACCGAGGAAAAGCTTGTAGGCCGGATTGTCGCTCTCGTCCCAGTAGGGATAGCCGATGGCGTCGAACGCGGCCGGAATCTGGTTGCGCTCGTCTGCCGGCACCTGCAGCGCGGCCAGCACGCGACCGTCGGCGGCGCCGTGGTTGCGGTAGTGGAACATGGTGATGTTCCAGCGCCCGCCCAGGCGGTTGAGGAAGTTGAACAGCGCGCCCGGCCGCTCGGGGAACTCGAAGCGGAACACCATCTCGTCCGCCACCGCTGCCGCATGGCCGCCGACGGTGTGGCGGATGTGCAGCTTGGCCAGCTCGTTGTCGGTCAGATCGAGCACCGGGAAGCCCTGCTCGCGCAGGTTTTCTACCAGCGCCTGGCGCGGGTCGTTCTCCGGGTGGGTCTGCACGCCGACGAAGATGTGCGCTTCACGGTCGGTGTGGTAGCGGTAGTTGAACTCGGTGATCTGGCGCTTGCCGATCGCCTCGCAGAAGGCCTTGAAGCTGCCCGGGCGCTCGGGGATGGTCACGGCGATGATCGCCTCGCGTTTCTCGCCCAGCTCGGCACGCTCGGCCACGTGGCGCAGGCGATCGAAGTTGATGTTGGCGCCCGAATCGATGCCCACCAGCACCTTGCCTTGCAGGCCCTCGCGCTCCACGTACTTCTTGATCCCGGCCACGGCCAGCGCGCCGGCCGGCTCGGTGATCGAGCGGGTGTCGTCGTAGATGTCCTTGATCGCCGCGCAGATCTCGTCGGTGCTGACGGTGATCACCTCGTCGACGTGATCCTTGCACACGTCGAAGCAGTGCTGGCCGATCTGCGCCACGGCCACGCCGTCGGCGAACAGCCCGACCTGCGGCAGCACCACGCGCTCACCGGCGGCCATGGCGGCCTGCAGGCAGTTGGAGTCGTCCGGCTCGACGCCGATCACGCGGATGTCCGGGCGCAGGTACTTCACATAGGCCGCGATGCCGGAGATCAGGCCGCCGCCGCCGACCGGCACGAAGATGGCGTCCAGCTGGCCCGGCTGCTGGCGCAGGATTTCCATGGCCACGGTGCCTTGCCCGGCGATCACCAGCGGATCGTCGTAGGGGTGGATGTAGGTGTAGCCCTTCTCTTCCACCAGCTTGAGCGAATGCGCCAGCGCTTCGGGGAAGGCGTCGCCGTGCAGCACCACCTTGCCGCCGCGCGAGCGTACGCCCTGCACCTTCAGCTCCGGGGTGGTGCGCGGCATGACGATGGTCGCCTTCACGCCCAGATGCTTGGCGGCCAGGGCCAGGCCCTGGGCATGGTTGCCGGCGGAGGCGGTGACCACACCGCGCTCCAGTTCCTCGGCGGTCAGCTGGGCCAGCTTGTTGTAGGCGCCGCGAATCTTGAACGAGTACACCGGCTGCAGATCCTCGCGCTTGAGCAGAATCTGGTTGCCCAGCCGCTCGGTGAGCTGGCGGGCGGGTTGCAGCGGGGTTTCCACCGCGACGTCGTAGACGCGCGAGGTGAGGATCTTCTTCATGTACTGTTCGAGCATCACGGGTATCACGGCGCAGAGAAGGAGGGAGAGGGGAGTCTACTCCGCCCGCACCGCGCGCGGCCACCCGCGCGGCTGCGCTGGCGAGCCGACCGGCGGCGGGAATCTTTTGCCGCGCGTGTCAGTCAGTCAGTCAGCTCAGGCCCCTTGTGCAGTGGCGTGCCGCTCCCACACCCACTTCATGAGGACTCGCCATGGCCGTTCCCTCTCGCGTCACTGTGCCCGGTACTTCCGGCAATGACCTGCTGGTCGCGCCCGCCGAACCCAGCCGCCTGGTCGGCGGTGCCGGCGACGACATCCTGATCGACAGCGCCGGCTCCGATGCCCTGGTCGGCGGCGCCGGGCATAACCGCCTGTACGGCGGGCTCGGCAGCGACTACTACACCTACGACCTGGTCGCCGCCGGGCGCGACGAGATCCTCGACTTCGATCCCAGCCCGTCCTGGGTCAACGTCAACCTCGACACCCTGATCATCAGCGAGAGCCTGGAGGAGTTCGGGCCCTTCGAGCGCCGTGGCGACGATCTGCTGATCGGCCTGAGCGGCGAGCCGGGCGTGGTGACGGTCAAATACTTCTTCCTCGACCCGGCGTTCCGCATCGAGATATTCCGCTTCGGCAACACGGTGATCACCGACGAGCAGATCCTGCGCAACTTCCACATCGACCCGACCATGCCCATCGGTCGTAGCGCCGACAATCCGCCGACCTATACCGGCGACTTGATCCGCCTGACCGGCAACGAGCAGGCCAATCGCCTCTCGGCGGCGGATCGTCCGACCTATCTGCTGGGCCGTGGCGGCAACGACCTGCTGATCGGCAGCCGCCATGGCGACGTGCTCAACGGCGGCAGCAGTAAGCCGATGTTCCTCGGCGACAATCACTGGAATCGCCTCTACGGCGGGCCGGGCAACGACTACTACCAGGTCGAGTCGGTGGTCGACTTCGGTGACCATCAGGTCTACGACTACGACCCCACACCGGGCAACCTCGATACCCTGCAGATCCGTGGCGATGTCGGTGGTGCGGCCGGTATCCGCCTGAACGGCGTGGCGGGTGGCGACCTGATCATCGAGCTGTACACCGAGCAGCGCATCGTCATCGGCAACTACTTTCTCGACCGGGCCTTCGTGGTCGAGAAGATCGTCTTCGACGACGGCAGCGTGCTCGACGAGGCCGCGGTGCGCCAGCGCGTGGGCCTGCCGGCGGCGCTGGCGCCCCAGGCCAGCCTGAGCGTGCCGCCGTCTTGTTGCACGGCGCAGGACGGCGGCGATGCCTGGCTGAATCTGGCGCTGCTCGCCGGTGCGGCGCTGGGTGGCGGCTGATCGGCGCTGCGGCGAGCCTGTCGGGGCGGCTATAATCGCGGTTTTCCAGCCCGGCAGAAGCGTCATGACCCAGGATCAGCTCAAGCAGGCGGTGGCCCAGGCCGCCGTCGACCATATTCTTCCCCACCTCGACAGCAAGAGCGTGATCGGCGTCGGCACCGGCTCCACCGCCAACTTCTTCATCGACGCCCTGGCCCAGCACAAGATGGCCTTCGATGGCGCTGTGGCCAGCTCCGAAGCCACCGCTGCGCGCCTCAAGGGTCACGGCATCCCGGTCTACGACCTGAATGCGGTGGACGGCCTGGAGTTCTACATCGACGGCGCCGATGAGAGCGACGAGCACCTCAACCTGATCAAGGGCGGCGGCGCGGCCCTGACCCGCGAGAAGATCGTCGCAGCGGTGGCCAAGACCTTCGTCTGCATCGCCGACGGCAGCAAGCTGGTGCCGGTGCTCGGCGCCTTCCCGCTGCCGGTCGAGGTGATTCCCATGGCGCGCAGCCATGTGGCTCGCCAGTTGGTGAAGCTGGGCGGCGACCCGGTGTACCGCGAGGGTGTGGTCACCGATAACGGCAACATCATTCTCGACGTGCACAACATGAGCGTCACCGACCCGGTGAAGCTGGAGGCGGACATCAACGCCATCGTCGGCGTGGTCACCAACGGCCTGTTCGCCGCGCGCCCGGCCGACCTGCTGCTGCTCGGCACCAGCGAAGGCGTGAAGACGCTCAAGGCCTGATTTTGGGGCCGGCTCGGCCCCGTTCGCCCCTTTTTGCATCGCTTCGGGGCGCCCAAGCCGCCTGGTTGTGCCGTCGAGTATGTGCAAGTTACAGCCAGGCGACCCGCATTTCTGTTGATGCGCCAATCTGTCCGTGTTGACAGGTTTTGGGTCCGCATCCTGCTATTGCTTTCCTCGTTGTTACCTCCCAACCAACAAGGAAAGTGAAGTGATCAAATCTCTCGCTCGTGCTGTCGGTATCGGCAGCCTGGTTTGTGCGCCCCTGGCCGGCGCTTATCAGTTCGGTGAACATGCAGCGGTTACTGTCGACAAGCTGATTCACGATTACCCCGGCCGTTACCGGGACACCGTCAGCTTCGCCGGTGCTGCAAACTGGATGGAAGCTCAGATGGGTAGCGGCTACACACTGAGCAGGCAGGACTTCAGCTGGAATGCCGGGTCTCGGACCTCGCAGAACGTCATTGCCTCTTCAGCGGGGCTGAATGATCAGTTCGTCGTCATCGGCGCCCACTTCGATACCTACTTCGGCCGGCCGACGCTGCAGGGGCTGGATGACAACGCCTCGGGTGCGGGTGTGCTGACTGAGGTGGCCCGGAATCTGTCTGGGTTGCAGTTGGAAAATGGCCTAGAGATCGTCGGCTTCGGCGCGGAGGAGGAGGGGCTGCGCGGATCGCGCGCCTACGTCGAATCGCTCGATCCCACTCAGCGTACCAACCTGCTGGCGATGGTGAATATCGACAGCCTGATCACCGGCGACAAGATGTATGCCCATGCCGGGCAGAACAGCGAGGGCAACCCAGAGCTGGCCAGCCTCCGCGAGCACACCGTGCGCATAGCCCAGGAGCTGGGCATCGAGGTCCAGTCCAATCCCGGACTCAATCCAGAGTACCCGGCCGGTACCGGATGCTGCAGCGATGGCGAGGCCTTCGAAGACCTTAACGTACCGATTCTCTACGTCGAATCGACCAACTGGGATATCGGTGATCTGGATGGCTACGATCAGACCACCAACCCGGCCATCCCCGGGGGCTCGACCTGGCATGACCCGGTCGAGGATAACGAGGAGGTGCTCGTTGGCGCATTCGGTGAAGAGCGGGTCAATCAGCGTCTGCGTGACTACTCCCGACTGCTAAGCCGCCTGTTGCTTGAACTGACCAATGCCGATCTGTTGGCATCCACCGCCTCTGGCGGCGCCACTGCGCGCAACATGCAGGATCAGCTGCAGCGCCAGTATCAGGCGCAGAACCTGCTGCACGAGCGGCGTTGGCATTTGCTGCAGGCCATGCAGCGCGAGGTCGGCAGTTTCGACGGCGAGATCGGTGTGGACGGCGAGTATGCGCCTGACAGCGGTTTCGACGAGGCTCCCCACCCCGAGGCGCGTCGCTATGGGATTCATGCACTGGGTGATGTACGCCTGACCGAGCTGTTGTCGGTGGGTGGAAGCCTGAGCTATCAGAACGGTAACGACGATCTGGAACATGGCGGCGAGCTCGACAGCGACGCCTGGCGACTCGGCGCGTTTGCGCTGCTCAGCGACGGCGGCCCGGCATGGCTGGGGGCTGACCTGAGCGTGGCGCACACGCGCTTCGACAGTGAGCGGGCGCTGCGCATCCAGGCTGATGGCGGCCCGGTCCTGTTGGAGCGGCGCTTCTCCGGCGATACGGACGCACTGACCTGGGGCGCACGCGTGCTAGGCGGCTACGACTTCAGCGTCGGCGAACTGCGCACCGGCCCATTCGCAGGACTGGACTACAGTCACAGCCGCATCGATGACTTCTCCGAGGATGGTTCCGAGCGTACCGCCCTTGGCTACGAGGAGCAGGACTTCGATAGTCTGGAAGCAAGTGTCGGTTGGCGCCTGCAGGGCAACCTGGCGCTCGGCGGCTCGCTGTATCTGCTGCCGTATGCCAGCGTGGCCTGGGTCAAGGAGCTGGGTGACGGTCGTCTGGAGGACATCGCTCTCACTAGCCAGGCCGACGGTCAGGTACGTGTAGCCGACCTGGGCCAGGTAGACACCAGTTTCGGTCGTGCGCGTATCGGCAGCCAGTTGCGGATTGGCGACAGCCTGGGCGTGTTCGTCGAGGTCAATGGGCGCATGGGGCATGACGAAGGTAGTCAGACCGCCTATTCGCTCGGCGCACAGTGGATGTTCTGACCGCTCGCCACGCCAGCGTAGCCGGGCTCCCGGTAGGAGCTCGGTTACGCCCGGAACAGCCTACGGATATCAAATGCATCGCTGGAGCTTTGGATCATGGGGTATCGATTCCGAGGGGCGCGCTGCCATGGCATCGATCGGCCTTCTCTTGGCCGTCGGCCTGCCCGGTTGGTTACTTGCGGCTACGCTTAGCTGACCATTCATCCACGGAGATTTGACGATGGCCAGCAAGTTTCAACTGAAGAGTGCCAGCAACGGTCAGTTCCACTTCAACCTGCATGCCGGCAACGGCGAGATCATCCTCAGCAGCGAGCAGTACAAGGCCAAGCAGTCGGCCCTGGATGGTATCGAATCGGTGCGCAAGAACTCGCAGCGTGAAGGGGCCTTCGAGGTCAAGGCTGCCTCCGGGGGCAAGTTTCACTTCGTACTCAAGGCCACCAATGGCCAGGTGATCGGCAGCAGCCAGTTGTACGCCAGCGAGGCGGGTGCCAAGGCCGGTACCGAGTCGGTGAAGAACAACGCGCCCGGTGCGAGCCTGCAAGATGACACCTGATAAGGCGTCCTTGCTTCCCCGCTATTGCCTGTCCTGGCGTTCGAACACGTAGAAAAGGTTCGGCTCGCTGACCACATAGATACGGCCCTGGTCGTCGGTAGCCACGCCTTCCGCCTGCGGTACTCGGCGCTCCAGCCCGTGTTGGCCGCCGAGCAGTGACAGCGAGCTGATCGGGCGTCCGTTCGAGTTGATCTCGAGGATCAGGTGCGATTCATCCGATAGCGCCAGCAGGTGATTGGTCTGAGCGTCGTAGTGCAGGCTGGAGAGATCGCGCACGAAAAGCCGGGCGTCGCGCTCTGGGTCCTCCACCACGTGCACGGCGAAGGGCTTGTTCGGCTGGGTGTGAGGGAAGCCGTGGATCTCGTAGATGCTCACCGGGTCGCGCTCCTTGGCGGCGAACAGGCGGTGGTTGGCGGCATCGTAGGCCAGGCCTTCGAAACCCTTGTTGCCGTTGAGTCCGATGCCCAGCGATAGCTGCTCGGAATCGGCGGCGTCGACGAAGTCGGTGTTCTCGTCCAGATGCACGCGAAACAGGCGTTGTTGGCGTTCGTCGGTGATCACGTAGAGGTCACGGCTGATGTACTCGATGGCCTCAGGGTCGCCGAAGCCGACCAGGGGCAGGCGGCGCAACACCTTGCCGTCCAGCGACAGCTCGATGATCTCAGGATTCTTGTTGGTCACGGTGAAGAGCGTGCGCCGGTCCGGATCGAAGGTCAGCGCTGAAACATCGGCGCTCAGTCCTTCGATCGGCATGGCCTGCACGGTCACACGATAGTCCGGCAGCCAGATCGACTTGTTCCGCCATTCGGCGGCATGGCGCCATTCTTGCACCACGAACCAGCCGCGTTCGAACAAGCGCCATTGCTGGGCGATTACCAGCAGGGCCACGAGGACAAGCGCTGCCAGGGTGGGCAGCAGCACGCGAGCTTGGGTCAGGCGGCGCATGGATCGAGGTTCCGAGTCAGGGGGCTGAATCAAAACAGCTGCAGCTGAATTCAACCTTAAGGGCGCTGAAAACGGTCGCCGGCCGAAGTTACCGAATACCACCGCAGCGGAAACGGCAGTCATGTCAGTGTTACCGGAAGAGCGAGTATTGACCACCCTGCACACGGTCGCCCTGGCCGTGCAAGGTCTGCAGCGCATGGGTATCGATATCGAGCGGGTGCTGGAGGGTAGTGGCATCCAGGCCGGAGATCTGGCCAGCCCGACTCGCCTGGTCAGCCATGCGCAGGAACTGCGGGTGCTGGCCAATGCCCTGGCACTCAGTACCGACCCCGCGCTGGGGCTTCTGCTGGGCAAGCGCATGCATGTCTCCGCCTACGGCATGCTCGGCTACACCCTGCTGGCTAGCCGTAATCTGGGTGAGGCGTTGCGTCTGGCCATCGCCCATCCTGCGTTGCTGGGTACCTACTTCCAGCTGGATCTGCAGGCGGTCGGCGACGAGGTGCGGCTGAGTGCCAGCGGCTACCGTTACGACCCGGCGCTGAGCCTGTTCAACACCGAGCTGTGCCTGACCTCACTGCTCACCGTGGTGCAGGACCTGCTTGGCGAATCGGTGCGGCCGCGGCGCCTGTTGCTGGCCTATCGCACGCCGGCTCATGCCGCCAGCTACGGCGAGAGGCTCGGTTGCCCGGTCGAGTTCGATGCCGGCTGCAACGCCCTGTGCTTCAACCCGGCACTGCTGGAACGGCCGTTGCCGCTGGCCGACCCGGTCAGCCACCAGCACGGCCTGCAGCAATGCATGCAGCTGGAGGCGCAGTTGCACAACCGCCACGACCTGCGCGACCTGATCCGTCAGCAATTGTCCGGCGACCTGATCGAGTGCTCCAGCCTGGAGCGTGTCGCAACCCGCCTGCACCGTTCCGAGCGCACCGTGCGTCGTCACCTGCAGCAGCTCAACACCAGTTTCCAGAACCTGCTCGACGAAGTGCGCTACGACAAGGCGCGGCAACTGCTGCTGAATACCGACAAGCCGATCTATCTGATCGCCGAGGAACTCGGCTACAGCGAAACCGCCAGCTTCCGCCATGCCTTCCAGCGCTGGAGTGGCCTGGCGCCGAGCGAGCTGCGCCGCTGAGGCAGCGACATGATCCAGGACAAGATCGGCTTATCCTCCAGCGCCTAGACTCGCGTGCATCGCCAGTGCTGGGAGAGCCGCTCATGATCCACGATGTCGCCATCATCGGTGCCGGGCCGGCTGGCCTGTGCCTGGCGCGTGCCCTGTCCGGGCATGGCCTGTCCGTCATCCTGCTGGAGCGCCAGGCCGAGAAGGAGCTGGCCGAGCCGGCCTTCGACGGCCGCGAAATTGCCCTCACCCATGCTTCCCAGGCGTTGCTGGAAAAGTTCGGCATGTGGCAGCGCTTCCCGGCTGAAGAGGTCGCCGTGCTGCGCGATGCCCAGGTGCTCAACGGGCCTTCTTTGTTCGCCCTGAAGATCCGCGCCGAACAGGCGGGCGCCGAGCGTCTCGGTCATCTGGTCGCCAACCAGGCGATCCGCCGGGCGGCCTTCGAGGCGGTGGCCGAGTGTGCCGACGTGCAGCTGCGCTGCGAGGTGAGCGTGCGTGCCATTCGCCATCACGCGCGGGAGGTCGAGTTGGAGTTGGCCAATGGTGAGTCGCTGCGTACGCGCCTGCTGGTGGCCGCCGACAGCCGCTTCTCCGAGACGCGCCGCCAGCTTGGTATCGGTGCCCGCCTCAAGGACTTCGGAAAGACCATGCTGGTATGCCGCATGCACCACGAGAAGCCTCACCAGCAGGTGGCCTGGGAATGGTTCGGCTATGGCCAGACCCTGGCGCTGCTGCCGCTCAATGGCAACCAGTCCTCCGTGGTGCTGACCCTGCCGCCGCGCGAAATCGAGCGTTTGCGCGAGCTGGATGAAGACGCCTTCTCTCGTGAGATGGAGCAGCGCTTCGACCGCCGGCTCGGCGCCATGCAACTGGTCAGCACTCGTCGCGCCTATCCGTTGGTGGGGGCTTATGCCGAACGCCTGGTTGGCGCGCGTTGCGCGCTACTCGGTGACGCAGCTGTCGGCATGCATCCGGTCACCGCTCACGGCTTCAACTTCGGTCTGAGCAGCGTACAGCGGCTCAGCGAGGCCGTACTGGCCGCCAAGGCTCGCGGCGAAGATATCGCCGCGCCTGCGGTGCTATCCCGTTACGAGCGCCAGCACCGTCTGGCGACCTGGCCGTTGTACCAGGCCACCAATCTGCTGGTGGATGTCTACACCAATGACCGCCTACCGGCGAAGCTGCTACGCGGAGCCGGGCTGCGGGTGGCACAGGGGTTGTTGCCGTTGAAGAAGGGGATTGCGCGGCATCTCACGTCGGGCGCATAAGGCGGCCAGGACACCTATTGTCCAACCTGGTTTACGAGCTCCGGCTGCTGGGAGCAGCTCTTTGGCTTTGTATGTGGCTCCGACTTGAGAGCCGTGGTGATAAGTAGTGCCGTAAAGATCACGACGATGGCTGACCATAAAGCGCGGGCAAACTCGCTGTTTGTCTTGAAGCGAGTTTTCTCAAACTCCAGAGCGGCTTCAGTCAGGTTGAGCGGGTTCTGTTGAATCCATGTCTCGAAGTGCCAAGTCTGACGCCACCAGAAAAGAATCGGCAGTAGTGCTAGCAATAACGCGCCAACAACAGCACCGCCTCGCAGCCATGGAGGTAGGGAGGAAAGGGAGAAATTGAATGCTGCTGCAGAGGCGATGCTGATTACGTAGGTTGCACAAAGAAAAGCGCTAACGAGTATCCAGAAAATTTTCCGACGGGGCTCTTGCCAGTAGAGAGCTGATGCTGGCCGGATTTTTGGTGGTTGGATGTTCTCCACGCGACCTCCTTGTTGCTTTGTCCGTTTTGTCAGCGACCCATCAGGGCGGCCTAGACCTGCTCAAAGTTTTAGCGTGATTCCAGATAGGCTGCCAGTCGCTTCCTCTCCTAAAAGAGCGCTATATCCGTTCATAGTGGATGCATACAACTTGGCCACATCTATCCCCTTTTGTCCGCATCTATCGTTCTGCCGCAAGCGCGGTGCTGCCTAGAATCGATCGCAAGGCCACTTGGCCGCTTTCTGCCTCTTAATCGCCAATAAAAACAATTGGTTAGGAGCTATTCGCGGATGAGCAGTGCGATCTCGATCGAAACCCTGAGCATGGAGTACGGCGCCGTTGGCAGTGGCCATAAGGCCCTGGACGAAGTCTCCCTGGAAATCCGCGACAACGAATTCTTCACCCTGCTCGGCCCTTCGGGTTGCGGCAAGACCACGTTGTTGCGGCTGATCGCCGGTTTTGAGCAGCCCTCCGCCGGGGTGATCCGCCTGTACGGCGAGCCGATGCAGGACCTCCCGCCCTTCCGCCGCCCGGTCAACACCGTGTTCCAGAGTTACGCACTGTTCCCGCACATGACGGTGGCGCAGAACATCGGCTTCGGCCTGGAGATGCAGGGCAAGCCCAAGGCCGAGATCGCCGCCACGGTGGAGCGCATGCTGGCGCTAGTGAAGTTGCCGGACGTTGGCAACCGCCGCGCCGACCAGCTCTCCGGCGGCCAGCAACAGCGCATTGCCCTAGCCCGCGCGCTGGCCAGTCGGCCCAAGGTGCTGCTGCTCGACGAGTCGCTTTCGGCGCTGGACATGAAGTTGCGCAAGGAAATGCAGATCGAGCTCAAGCGCCTGCAGGCCGAGACCGGCATTACCTTCATCTTCGTCACCCACGACCAGGAAGAAGCGCTGACCATGTCCGACCGCATCGCGGTGATGAGCAAGGGGCGCATCCTGCAGATCGGCACGCCGAGCGAGATCTACGAAAGCCCGGTCAATCGCACGGTGGCCGATTTCATCGGCGAGACCAATTTCCTCGAAGCCTGCGCGGTCGGCGAGCAGTTGCAGTTGGCCGACGGCCAGACCCTGCCCGGATACGCCGTCGCTCAGGGCGCGGTGACCGTGGCCATTCGCCCTGAGCGGGTGGCGCTGAGTGAGTCTGGCAACCTGACGGGCGAGGTGGAGGAGGTGGTCTACATCGGCACCGATACCCTCTACCTGCTCAGAGTTGCCGGCCAATCGGGCTTCCGCGTGCGCCAACAGAACCGCGGCGGGGTGCGCCCGCCCTTGCAGCGGGGTGCCCAGGTGCGTCTGGATGTCCCGGCGGCCGCTATCCGGGTGCTGAGCGAATGAAGAGCCCCAAGCAACTGGCCGAGCGTCGCCAACTGCTGAGCCGTCTCGGCCTGATCGCGCCGGGCATGGCGGTGCTGGCGGTGTTCCTGGTCGCGCCACTGGTGATCATGCTGCTGGTGTCCTTCCTGCAGCCCGGCGACTACGGCGGAGTGAAGTGGGGCGAGTACTCGACGGAGGCATACGTCAGCTTTCTCTACGAGCGCGATTTCGATGACAGCCTGGTGTTCAACACCGACTATCTGGGCATCTTCCAGCGCTCCTTCTGGCTGGCCGTGGCGACCACCGTTGGCTGCCTGCTGATCGGCTTTCCTACGGCGCTGTACCTGGCGTTGCAGAGCGAGAAGAAGCGCAACCTGCTGCTGTTTCTAGTCACGGTGCCGTTCTGGACCAACCTGCTGGTGCGGGTCTATGCCTGGATGCTGCTGCTGCGCAATGGTGGGCTGGTGGATGGCGCGCTGGGCGTGTTCGGTGTGCCGGAGGGCAGTATCGGCCTGCTGTACAGCAACGGTGCGGTGATGATCGGCCTGCTCTACAGCTTCCTGCCGTTCATGGTGCTGCCGATCTACACCAGCCTGGAGAAGCTCGACTGGCGCCTGGTGGAGGCGGCGTTCGACCTCGGCGCCAACCGCTGGCAGGCGCTGAAAAGGGTGATCCTGCCGCTGGCGCTGCCCGGCATGCTGGCCGGGGCGACCCTGGTGTTCATCCCGGCGCTGGGTAACTACATCATCCCCGAGCTGCTCGGGGGTGGTAAGGCGCTAATGATCGGCAATTTGGTGCAGCTGCAGTTCGGCTCCGGGCATAACTGGCCGCTGGGTTCGGCGCTGGCCTTCTCGCTGTTCAGCCTGGTGTTGCTGGCCTTGTTGTTCAACGGCCTGCGCCAGCGTGGCCAGGAGGTGCGCGCATGAACCTGCAGGGCCCACTGTGGCGCTTCACCGGCGTGCGCCCTATGGCCTGGGGATTCTTCGCCTTCCTCTACATCCCGATCATCGTGCTGGTGGCGCTGAGTTTCAACGCCGGCCAGTCGGCCACCCTGTGGCAGGGCTTCAGCTTCAAGTGGTATGGGGTGGTGGCCAATGACCCGGAGATTCTCCGCGCGGCGAAGAACTCACTGATCATCGCCGTGAGCGCCACGCTGATCTCCACCTGCCTGGCGACCCTGGCAGCGCTGGGCATGCATGGCCGGCGCTTCCGTGGCCAGGGCGCGCTGCAGGGCGTGCTTGGCCTGCCGCTGCTGGTGCCGGACATCGTCTGCGCGGTGGCCATCCTGATGTTCTTCGCCTTTATCGGCTTGAAACTTTCCCTTTTGACCATCCTTATCGCCCACGTGGTGTTCTGCACGCCGTTTGCCTATCTGCCGATCCGCGCCCGCCTGCAGGGCATGGATCCGCGCCTGCTGGAAGCTGCCGCCGATCTGTACGCCTCGCCCTGGCGCGCCTTCTGGCGGGTCAGCTTCCCACTGCTGCTGCCCGGCATCCTCTCCGGGGCGATGCTGGCGTTCATCATCTCGATGGACGACTTCGTCATCACCTACTTCGTCGCTGGCGCCGGCTCGACCACCCTGCCGGTGTACATCTTCAGTTCGATCCGCATGGGCATATCGCCGAAGATCAATGCGATTTCCTCGATCATGCTCGTGCTTTCCATTCTTTTTGTAACCCTGTCGTACTACTTAGGCCAACGCAAACGCTAGGAGCCAGACCATGATCCGTCGTACCCCGCTCGCGCTATCCGTTGTTCTCGCCCTCGGCCTCTCCGGCGCCGCTCAGGCTGCCGGCAGCCTGAACTTCGCCAACTGGTCGGACTACTACCCGCCGGAACTGCTGAAGAAGTTCGAGGCCGACACCGGCATCAAGGCCACCCTGGATGCCTACGACTCCAACGAGACGCTGCTGGCCAAGCTCAAGGCCGGCGGCGGCAACTACGACGTGGTGGTGCCGTCGGACAGCTTCATCCAGATCATGGTCCAGGAGGACCTGCTGCAGAAGTTCGACAAGAACAAGCTGCCGAACCTGGCCAACCTGACGCCGACCTTCCAGAAGCTCGACTTCGACCCGGCGCATGACTACAGCGTGCCCTACCTGTGGGGCACCACCGGCTACAGCTACGACAGCGCCCAGGTACCGGGCGGCAAGCTCGACGAGAGCTGGGGGCCGTTCTTCGCCCCGCCAGCCGAGCTGAAGGGCAAGGTGGTAGCGCTCAACTCGATGGACGACCTGTTTCCGCCGGCCGCCTTCTACCTCGGCATCGACCGCTGCACCGAGGACCCGCAGGAGGTGAAGAAGATTATGGAGCTGCTGAGCCAGCAGAAGGACATGCTCGCCATGTACAACAGCGACGGCACCATCGAACGCATGGCGGCCGGCGAAGTGGCCATGCACCAGCAGTGGAATGGCGCCTTCCACCGTGCCAAGGAGCAGCGCGGTTCGCTGGTCTACGTCTATCCGAAGGAAGGCATTTCGACCTTCATCGACAACTTCGTGATCCCCAAGGGCGCGACCAACGTCGAGGAGGCGCATGTGTTCATCAACTGGATGCTGCAGCCGGAGAACATCGCCGCCGCCTCCAACTTCGCCAAGTACCACAACGCCGTGGCCGGCTCCGAGCAGTTCATGGAGAAGGCCCTGTTCGACGATCCGGCGATCAACACCCCGCAGGACAAGCTCGAACGCCTGCGCCCCTTCAAGCTCTGCTCGCCCAAGGCCCTGTCGTTGCGTACCAAGGTCTGGACCAAATTGAAGAAATAAGCGCTTGGCTCCCCTCTCTCATCGGGAGAGGGGCTGGGCGGCCCGTGTAGGGGTGAGGGTGCTTCGATCCTCGCCTGAACCATCCCGACAGGAAGATTCATTCCCTCATTTCACGGACCCTTGCGAGTCCGGGGAGCCCCTCATGCTGACGATTTACAGCGACGACCATCACCTGCACCACGGCAAGTTCGAACTGATCGACGGCCAGCTCACGCCCTGCTTCGAGAAGCCCAGCCGCGCCGACATGGTTTTGGCGCGTGCGCAGAAGGTGAAGCTGGGCGAGGTGGCGGCGCCGCGCGAGTTCGGTTTGGAGCCGATCCTGCGGGTGCACGACGAAGGCTTCGTGCACTTCCTCAAGGGCGCCTGGGCCGAATGGCAGGCGATGGGTCGCGACTACGACATGCTGCCGTTCACCTGGCCCAACCGGCGCCTGCGGCAGACCATTCCCGACAGTGTCGATGGGCGCTTCGGCTACTACAGCTTCGATGCTGGCGTACCCATCACTGCAGGCACCTGGCAGGCGGTGAGCAGCTCGGTGAACGTGGCGCTGACCGGCCAGGCCGAGTTGGCCAAGGGGGCGCGCGGGGTGTTCTCCCTGTGCCGTCCACCAGGCCACCACGCCGCCGCCGACTACATGGGCGGCTACTGCTATTTCAACAATGCCGCCATCGCTGTCCAGGCCATGCTCGACCAGGGTGCCAGCCGGGTAGCCGTTCTCGACGTGGATTACCACCACGGCAACGGTACCCAGGACATCTTCTACGACCGCGCCGACGTGCTGTTCACCTCGATCCACGGCGACCCGCGCTTCGAGTATCCGTTCTTCCTCGGCTATGCCGACGAGAAGGGCGAGGGCGTAGGTCGCGGCTTCAACTTCAACTACCCGCTGGCCGCCGGCAGTGACTGGTCGGCCTGGAGCCTGGCGCTGGCCGCCGCCTGCCGACAGATCGCCGCCTACGCACCGGACGCGCTGGTGGTGTCGTTGGGGGTAGACACCTTCAAGGAAGACCCGATTTCGCAGTTCAAGCTGGACAGCCCGGACTACCTGCGCATGGGCGAGGTCATCGGCGCGCTGGGCCTGCAGACCCTATTTGTCATGGAGGGTGGCTATGCGGTGGAGGAGATCGGCATCAACGCCATCAACGTGCTGCAGGGCTTCGACAGCGTTACCCGTTAAACGCCTAGAACCTGCTTAGGCTCTTGCGAGCTAGAGCCAGGCAAGGCGAAAGCCGGTGAGGAAGCGGACTGGGCTCGCACGCGAGTTTACGAATGGTAAATGAGCATTTCGACCGGGCTGGCGATCCAGTTGGCTTTCAACACAGCCTGGCCGATGCGCAGCAAAGCATAAGTAGGTTCTCAGCCTTGTGGTGCGGTGAAGGGCTCGTCCTTGCGGAACACGTAGAACAGGTTCGGCTCGCTGACCATGTAGATGGTGCCGTCCTCGTCCATGGCCACGCCTTCGGCGCGCGGAATGCGCTCTTCCAGGCCGCTGCGTCCGCCAATCAGGCTGATGAAGCTGACCGGGTCGCCCTTCTCGTCCAGCTCCAGCAGCAGGCGTGACTGGGCGGAGAGGGCGAGGATGTGGCCGGTACGTGGGTCGACGCTGAGCGCCGACAGGTTGCGCATGCCCAGGCCGTAACTGGGCAGTGGCTGCAGCTCCTGGTCGAGCAGGTGCTGACCGTCGCTGCCCAAACTGAACATGGCGGTGGGCGCGCGCTCCTTGCCCAGCAGCAGGCGTTGTTGCGCCGGGTCCCAGGCGATGCCTTCGAAACCCTTGTTGCCGGCATCGGCGAAGCCTAGGTCGAAGGGCTGGGCATCGGCGATGTCCAGTTCTTCGGTATCCGCGGTCAGCTCGAAGATCGACAGGTTGCGTTTGCGCTCGTCGGTCACGGCGATGTTGCCGTTCTCCAACACCGCTACGCCTTCCGGATTGGAAAAGCCCTTCAGGGCGATGCGTCGCAGTACCTCGCCAGTGCGGCTCAGCTCCACCAGCATCGGCAGCTTGCCGGTAACGGTGAACAGGGTACCGGTCAGCGGGCTGTAGGCCAAATCGGATGTCTCATCCTCGTCCAGGCCAGCCAGTGGCTTGCCCTCGACGCTGACCTTGTAACCCGGCAGCCAGATGCTGGCGTCGCGGTCAGCCATGGATACGCTCTGCTCCTTGAACCAGAGCAGCGCCTGGTCATCCCAGTGCAGATAACGAATCACGGCGACGGTACAGGCGAGGGCGACAACCAGCACGAGGGTGAGGCCGCGGCGGCTGGAGAGGGAGAGCGCGAAGGACATCGGGGACTGCTCGGGGATATCGAGCCTCTCAGAGTACTCGGCGCGGGTGAAAGTTCTGTGAAGAGCGGCGGAGCGGCCCCGCCGCGACCTTTCTCAGAGTACGCGGGTGGTGAAGCTCGACAGGCCGACGAGTTCAATCTGCAGGCTTTCTCCGCTGGTCAGTGGGCCGACACCGGCAGGGGTGCCGGTAGAGATCACGTCGCCCGGTTGCAGGCTGAAATGAGCGGCGATGTGCTGGATCAGTGGGATGATCGGGTTGAGCATGGAACTGGCGTTGCCGTCCTGGCGCACCTGGCCGTCGATGCTCAGGCGGATGCCGATGTCGCGCACATCCTCGACCGCGTCGGCGGCGACGAAGGGCGCTAGCACGAAGGCGCCGTCGAAGCTCTTCGACAGCTCCCAGGGCAGGCCCTTCTCCTTGAGCTTGGCCTGTACGTCGCGCAGGGTCAGATCCAGGGCCGGGGCGAAGCCGGAGATGGCGTCGCGTACTTCCTCTTCGCTGGGCTTCTTCGACAGCGGCTTGCCGATCAGCACGGCGATCTCCGCCTCGAAGTGCACGCCACCCCGGTCCTGCGGAATGGCGAAACCGTCATCCATCGGCACGGTGCAGCTGCCCGGCTTGATGAACAGCAGCGGCTCGGTCGGAATCGGGTTGTTCAGCTCGGCAGCGTGCTCGGCGTAGTTGCGGCCGACGCAGACCACCTTGCCCAGCGGGAAGTGGATCGGGGTGCCGTCGATGTACTGGTGCTGGTAGCTCATGGGGCCACTCCTCGGATAGGGCGTTGATTCCCTCTCCCTCCGGGAGAGGGTTAGGGGGGAGACACCGAGCTGTGCCCGGCATTCCTCACCCTCGGCCCCTCTCCCGTGGGGAGAGGGGTGGTAAGGCTCAGAGCGGGAAAATTTTCCCTGGGTTCATGATCCCGTTCGGGTCGAACACCGACTTGATCGCCTTCATATAGCCGATCTCGGCCTCCGAGCGGCTGTAGTGCAGGTAGTCGCGTTTGGTCATGCCCACGCCGTGCTCGGCGCTGATCGAGCCGTTGTACTTCTGCACGGTCTCGAACACCCACTTGTTGACGATGGCGCACTTGGCGAAGAACTCGTCCTTGGACAGGTTCTCCGGCTTCAAGATGTTCAGGTGCAGATTGCCGTCGCCGATATGGCCGAACCACACCACCTCGAAGTCCGGGTAGTTGGCTTCGACGATGCGGTCGATGTCGTGCAGGAAGGCTGGCACCTGGCCGACGGTCACCGAGATGTCGTTCTTGTACGGCGTCCAGTGGCTGATGGTTTCGGAGATGTATTCGCGCAGCTTCCACAGGTTTTCCAGCTGCTGCTGGCTCTGGCTCATCACGCCGTCGACCACCCAGCCCTGCTCGACACAGTGCTCGAAGGTCTCCAGTGCCTGGTTGGCGACTTCCTCGGTGGTGGCCTCGAACTCCAGCAGGGCGTAGAACGGGCAGTCGGTGTCGAAGGCCGGCGGCACGTCGCCACGGGCCATGATCTTGGCCAGGGCTTTATCCGAGAAGAACTCGAAGGCGGTCAGGTCCAGCTTGTTCTGGAAGGCGTGCAGCACCGGCATGATCGAGTCGAAGTCCGGGGTGCCGAGGACCATCGCGGTGAGGTTCTTCGGCGCGCGCTCCAGGCGCATGGTGGCTTCGACGACGAAGCCCAGGGTGCCTTCGGCGCCGATGAACAGCTGGCGCATGTCGTAGCCGGTGGCGTTCTTGATCAGGTCGCGGTTCAGCTCCAGCACGTCGCCGGCGCCGGTGACCACCTTCATGCCGGCTACCCAGTTGCGGGTCATGCCGTAGCGAATCACCTTGATCCCGCCGGCGTTGGTGCCGATGTTACCGCCCAACTGGCTGGAACCGCTGGAGGCGAAGTCCACCGGGTAGTACAGACCCTTGTCTTCGGCGTACTGCTGCAGCTGCTTGGTCACCACGCCCGGCTGGCACACCACGGTGCGGTCGAATTCGTTGAACTCGACGATCTGGTTCATGTAGTCGAAGGCCACGACCACTTCGCCATTGGCGGCGACGGCGGCGGCGGACAGGCCGGTGCGGCCGCCAGAAGGCACCAGGGCGACCTTGTGCTGGTTGGCCCAGCGCACGATGGCCTGCACCTGCTCGGTGGTCTTGGGGAAGACGATGGCGGACGGGGCGGGCGCGAAATGCTTGGTCCAATCCTTGCCGTAGGCGTTGAGGGAGTCGGCGTCGGTCAGCACCTTGCCGGGTTCCACCAGGGTCTTCAGCTCATCGATCAGGGCAGGATTGGTCATCTGGGAACTCTCAAACGATTCATGGTCACCCTGAGAACGCTTCATCGGTCAGGGGTGAGCGTTTCGCGGGGTGCGTATGCTAGCATACGCACCCCGCCAATCGTGCCCCTGCGCCGATCCGCGGGGTCGGCCTTGGCCGATTTCCTGACACTTTTTGTGGGACAACAGGTACTCCGATGAGCAAGACCTCTCTCGACAAGAGCAAGATCAAGTTCCTTCTGCTGGAAGGCGTGCACCAGAACGCCGTCGACACCCTGAAGGCCGCTGGCTACACCAACATCGAGTACCTCAAGGGCGCGCTGTCCGACGACGAGCTGAAGAGCAAGATCGCCGACGCCCATTTCATCGGCATCCGCTCGCGCACCCAGCTGACCGAGGAAGTTTTCGACTGCGCCAAGAAGCTGGTCGCCGTTGGCTGCTTCTGCATCGGTACCAACCAGGTCAACCTGGACGCCGCCCGCGAGCGCGGCATCGCCGTGTTCAACGCCCCCTATTCCAACACCCGCTCGGTCGCCGAGCTGGTTCTGGCTCAGGCCATCCTGCTGCTACGCGGCATTCCGGAAAAGAACGCTTCCTGCCACCGTGGTGGCTGGATCAAGTCGGCGGCCAACTCCTTCGAGATCCGCGGCAAGAAGCTCGGCATCGTCGGCTACGGCTCCATCGGTACCCAGCTCTCGGTCCTGGCCGAAGCCCTGGGCATGCAGGTGTTCTTCTACGACACCGTGACCAAGCTGCCGCTGGGCAACGCTACCCAGGTGGCCAAGCTGCACGACCTGCTGGGCATGGCCGACATCGTCTCCCTGCACGTGCCTGAGCTGCCGTCCACCCAGTGGATGATCGGCGAGAAGGAAATCCGCGCCATGAAGAAGGGCGGCATCCTGATCAACGCCGCGCGCGGCACCGTGGTCGAGCTGGAGCACCTGGCTGCCGCGATCAAGGACGAGCACCTGATCGGCGCCGCCATCGACGTGTTCCCGGTCGAGCCGAAGTCCAACGACGAAGAGTTCGAGAGCCCGCTGCGTGGCCTGGATCGCGTGATCCTGACCCCGCACATCGGTGGTTCCACCGCCGAAGCGCAGGCCAACATCGGTCTGGAAGTGGCCGAGAAGCTGGTCAAGTACAGCGACAACGGTACCTCGGTGTCCTCCGTGAACTTCCCGGAAGTCGCCCTGCCGGCCCACCCGGGCAAGCACCGTCTGCTGCACATCCACGAGAACGTGCCGGGCGTGATGAGCGAGATCAACAAGGTGTTCGCCGACAACGGCATCAACATCTCCGGTCAGTTCCTGCAGACCAACGACAAGGTCGGCTACGTGGTGATCGACGTCGACGCCGAGTACTCCGACCTGGCGCTGGAAAAGCTGCAGCACGTTACCGGTACCATCCGCAGCCGCGTTCTGTTCTGAGGGTGCTGAGTGTACGGTGGATAACGCCGTAGGCTTACCCACCGTGGTGGATGGCTTCGGCCATCCACCCTACAAAGCAAAAAGGGAGGCCTCGGCCTCCCTTTTTCATGCTCGCCGTTTGCTCAGCGCACGGTCAGCACGAAGCCGATACGGGTCAGCCACTCGGCTTCCTGCTCGAAGTCGGCCTGGGTCAGCGGGTTGGCTTCCAGCCAGCCGGAGGGGAAGGTCAGATCCAGGCTTTGCGGGCCGGCCTTGAGCTGGACCTTGGGCATTTCCTGGGTGCCACGGATGTGGTGGAAGAGGATGGCGAAGCGCAGCAGCACGCACAGGCGCAGCAGTTGCACGCCATCCTCGCCGAATTCGGCGAAACGGTCCTTGGGGATGTTGCGACGGTGGCCGCGTACCAGCAGGGCCAGCATCAACTGGTCGCGACGAGAGAAGCCGGCCAGGTCGGAGTGCTCGATCAGGTAGGCGCCGTGCTTGTGGTACTGGTAGTGGGCGATGTCCAGGCCGAGCTCGTGCACTCGGGCGCCCCATTGCAGCAGGTCGCTGTGCCAGTCCTCGTCCAGGCGCCAGGTGTCGGCAACCTTGCCCAGGGCCTGCAGGGCTTTGGCCTCGACCCGTGCGGCCTGCTGCAGATCGACGTGGTAGCGCTCCATGAGCGCGCCCAGGGTACGCTCGCGGACGTCCTCATGGTGGTGGCGGCCGAGCAGGTCGTAGAGCACGCCTTCGCGCAGCGCACCCTCGGAATGATCAATACGCTGCAGGTCAAGGGCGTCGAAGATTGCCTCGGCGATGGCCAGGCCAGCCGGGAAGATCTGTCGGCGGTCGGGCTTGATGCCGTCGATCTCCAGCTTGTCCGCCTCGCCCAGCTTGAACACCTTGCGTTTCAGCCAGGCCAGGCCCTCGGGATTGATTTCGCCATTGCCCAGCTCGCCGGCCTTGATCGCCAAGCCGATGGCGCGAATGGTGCCGGAGGCGCCCACCGACTCCTGCCAGCCCAGGCGCTGCAGCCCCTGCTCGATGCTCATCAGCTCCAGGCGTGCCGCGGTGTAGGCCTGGGCGTAGCGCGCCGGGGTGATCTTGCCGTCCTTGAAATAGCGCTGGGTGTAGCTGACGCAACCCATCTGCAGGCTCTCGCGCAGCAGCGGCTCGAAGCGCTGGCCAACGATGAATTCGGTACTGCCGCCGCCGATGTCCACCACTAGGCGCTTGCCGGGGGTGTCGGCGATGGTGTGGGACACGCCGAGGTAGATCAGGCGGGCCTCTTCACGGCCGGAGATGACTTCCACCTGGTGACCGAGCAACTCGTCGGCGCGGCGGATGAACTCGGCGCGGTTGCGCGCCTCGCGCAGGGCGTTGGTGCCGACAATGCGCACGGCGCCCTGGGGCAGCCCCTGGATCAGCTGGCCGAAGCGGCGCAGGCAGTCCAGGCCGCGCTGCATGGCTTCCTCGCTAAGCATGCGGTTTTCATCCAGGCCGGCGGCCAGCTGTACTTTCTCGCCGAGCCGCTCAAGGATGCGGATTTCACCGTGGTCGGCCTTGGCCAGAACCATATGGAAGCTGTTGGAACCGAGATCGATGGCGGCAATCAGGGGAAATTGCTTGGAGGTGTTGGGCATGAACGGGTCCCTTGAGGAAACACGGCATCCTGTCGCAACCGGACAGGAGCTCCAATGAGTGGCATGTTAACCGCCCGCGAGCTCTATGCCGTATTCTTTCATCAGCTTTTCCCGGATGACCGATAGCCAAGCTCAATGGCTTGCGGCTTTCAGCGGTGGTTCAGCCGGGCTATCATTGCCGCCACTTTTTTGCTTCCGATCACGGAGACTGTACATGAGCGAATTCATCACCAACGTCAGCGATACCAGCTTCGAAGACGATGTGATCAAGGCCGAAGGTCCGGTTCTGGTCGACTACTGGGCCGAATGGTGCGGTCCGTGCAAGATGATTGCTCCGGTGCTGGACGAAATCGCCCAGACCTACGCAGGCAAGCTGAAGGTCTGCAAGCTGAACATCGACGAAAACCAGGAAACCCCGCCGAAGTACGGCGTGCGCGGTATTCCGACCCTGATGCTGTTCAAGAACGGCAACGTCGAGGCCACCAAGGTGGGTGCCCTGTCCAAGTCGCAGCTGGCTGCCTTCCTCGACGCCAACATCTGAGACGTTCGCCGCTGTAAGCAGAAAGCCCCGCACATTGCGGGGCTTTTTCTTTGGGCGCAGGCTGGACGTCACGATAAATGCGGTGTTACATTCGGGCCTGCAACGGGTTCCCCGCTGCCCCCCAAGCCGCCGCCGATGCACTCCTCCCGATAATATCGAGCGATCCAGTCGCCTTCCCACGGCGCGGCCAGCAAAGCCCAGGGCTTTCCTTTCCTTCCTCATATATCTACGTCATTCCTATGAATCTGACCGAACTCAAGCAAAAGCCGATTGCCGAACTGCTGGACATGGCCGACCAGGCTGGTCTGGAAAACATGGCCCGTTCGCGCAAGCAGGACATCATCTTCGCCCTGCTGAAAAAGCACGCGAAAAGCGGCGAAGAGATCTCCGGCGACGGCGTGCTGGAGATTCTCCAGGACGGCTTCGGCTTCCTGCGCTCCGCGGACTCCTCCTACCTGGCCGGCCCGGACGACATCTACGTCTCGCCCAGCCAGATCCGCCGCTTCAACCTGCGTACCGGCGACACCATCGTCGGCAAGATCCGCCCGCCGAAAGAAGGTGAGCGCTACTTCGCCCTGCTCAAAGTCGACACCATCAACTTCGACCGTCCGGAAAACGCCAAGAACAAGATCCTGTTCGAGAACCTGACGCCGCTGTTCCCGACCAAGCGCCTGACCATGGAGGCCGGCAACGGCTCCAAGGAAGATCTCACCGGCCGCGTGATCGACCTCTGCGCGCCGATCGGCAAGGGCCAGCGCGGCCTGATCGTCGCCCCGCCGAAAGCGGGCAAGACCATCATGCTGCAGAACATCGCGGCCAACATCACCCGTAACAACCCCGAGTGCTACCTGATCGTCCTGCTGATTGACGAGCGCCCGGAAGAAGTGACCGAGATGCAGCGTACCGTGCGCGGCGAAGTGGTCGCCTCGACCTTCGACGAGCCGCCGACCCGCCACGTGCAGGTTGCCGAGATGGTGATCGAGAAGGCCAAGCGCCTGGTCGAGCACAAGAAGGACGTGGTCATCCTGCTGGACTCCATCACCCGCCTGGCGCGTGCCTACAACACCGTGATCCCGAGCTCCGGCAAGGTGCTCACCGGTGGTGTCGACGCCCATGCCCTGGAGAAGCCCAAGCGCTTCTTCGGTGCTGCCCGTAACATCGAGGAAGGCGGCTCGCTGACCATCATCGCCACCGCGCTGGTCGAGACCGGCTCGAAGATGGACGAGGTGATCTACGAGGAATTCAAAGGTACCGGCAACATGGAGCTGCCGCTGGACCGCCGCATCGCCGAGAAGCGTGTGTTCCCGGCCATCAATATCAACAAGTCCGGCACCCGCCGCGAGGAGTTGTTGACCGGCGAGGAAGAGCTGGCGCGCATGTGGATTCTGCGCAAGCTGCTGCACCCGATGGACGAGATCGCCGCCATCGAGTTCCTCACCGACAAGCTGAAGGACACCAAGACCAACGACGAATTCTTCTTGTCGATGAAGCGCAAGTAAGCACCAATCGTTGCACGCGAGGCCGGGGAAACCCGGCCTTTGCATTTGCGCAGCCTTCTGAATAACCCAGTTCGGCGCTAAACTTTGCGCCCCGACCTGTGAGGCCCAAGCATGCAGTACCGCGACCTGCGCGACTTCATCCGCGAGCTGGAAAGCCGCGGCGAGCTCAAGCGCATCCAGACCCCGGTCTCTCCCGTGCTGGAGATGACCGAAATCTGCGACCGTACCCTGCGCAAGGGCGGCCCGGCGCTGCTGTTCGAAAAGCCCACCGGCTTCGACGTACCGGTGCTCGGCAACCTGTTCGGTACGCCCAAGCGCGTGGCGCTGGGCATGGGCGCCGAGGATGTCGGCGAATTGCGCGAGATCGGCAAGCTGCTGGCCTTCCTCAAGGAGCCCGAGCCGCCCAAGGGGCTGAAGGACGCCTGGAGCAAGCTGCCGATATACAAGAAAGTCATCAGCATGGCGCCCAAGGTGCTCAAGGATGCGCCGTGCCATGAGGTGATCGAGGAGGGCGACGCCGTCGACCTCGGCAAGCTACCGATCCAGCACTGCTGGCCGGGCGACGTGGCACCGCTGATCACCTGGGGCCTGACCATCACCAAGGGGCCGAACAAGGAACGACAGAACCTCGGCATCTACCGCCAGCAGGTGATCGGCCGCAACAAGGTGATCATGCGCTGGCTCAGCCACCGTGGCGGTGCGCTGGACTACCGCGAGTGGTGCCAGAAGTACCCGGATCGCCCCTACCCGGTGGCCGTGGCCCTCGGCGCGGACCCGGCGACTATCCTCGGCGCCGTGACTCCGGTGCCGGACACCCTCTCCGAGTACGCCTTCGCAGGGCTCTTGCGCGGCCACCGCACCGAGCTGGTCAAAGCCATCGGCTCCGACCTGCAGGTGCCGGCCAGCGCCGAGATCGTCCTGGAAGGTCATATCTATCCGGGCGAGACCGCGCCGGAAGGCCCGTACGGCGACCACACCGGCTACTACAACGAGGTCGATACCTTCCCGGTGTTTACCGTCGAGCGCATTACTCGCAGAAAGCAGCCGATCTATCACAGCACCTATACCGGCCGACCGCCAGATGAGCCGGCGATCCTCGGCGTGGCGCTCAACGAAGTGTTCGTGCCGATCCTGCAGAAGCAGTTCCCGGAGATCACCGACTTCTACCTGCCGCCGGAAGGCTGCTCGTACCGCATGGCGGTGGTGACCATGAAGAAGCAGTACCCGGGCCACGCCAAGCGCGTGATGCTCGGTGTCTGGAGCTTCCTGCGCCAGTTCATGTACACCAAGTTCGTCATCGTTACTGACGACGATGTGAACGCCCGTGACTGGAACGACGTGATCTGGGCCATCACCACGCGCATGGACCCCAAGCGCGACACGGTGATGATCGACAACACGCCGATCGACTACCTGGACTTCGCCTCGCCTGTGTCCGGCCTGGGCTCGAAGATGGGTCTGGATGCCACTCACAAGTGGCCGGGCGAGACCACGCGCGAGTGGGGTCGGGTGATCGAGAAGGACCCGGCCGTGGTCGCACGTATCGACGACATGTGGAAAGAGCTGGGCATCGACTGATGAATGCATCATCTGCTGCTGCGCTTGATTGGGCTGTGTTGAAAGGCCGCTCGGGCTGCTCATTTACTCGATGTAAACTCCGCGCCCTCGCGCCCTTTCGCCTTGCCCACCCTTCGCTCGCGACGCAGCTGAAGGCATTCATGTCATGAAGGTCACTCTGCAACCTTCGGGCGCGGTGCTCGAGATCCAGCCCGGCGAGCGCATCCTCGATGGCGCACGGCGCCTGGGCTACGAGTGCCCGCAGAGCTGCCGCAACGGCAACTGCCATATATGTGCGGCGCTGCTGGTCGAGGGCAGGGTGCGCCAGGCCGGCGCTGAGCTGGATCATGGCGAACTGTTCACCTGCCTGGCCGAGCCGCTGGAAGACTGCGTGCTGCATTGGGACGGCGTGTTGGCCCCGGGCGAGTTGCCGGTGCGCACCTTCGGTTGCCAGGTGCTCGACCTTACCGACCTGGGGGGCGATGTCTGTCGCGTGAGCTTGCGCGCGCCGGCCGGCAAGGCGCCACGCTACCACGCTGGCCAGTACCTGCTGTTGCAGCGTGACGATGGCGAGTGGTCGGCTTTCTCCCTAGCCTCGGCACCCCACAAGGGGCGCGATCTGGAGCTGCACATCCTTACCCGTGAGGACAGTGCCCGCCAACTGGTGGCGCAGTTGCGCCGCACGCGCCTGGCGCGGGTGCAGATGCCGTTTGGCGATACCCACCTGGCCGAGCTGCCGGAAGGGCCGCTGGTGCTGCTTGCCGCCGGTACCGGCATGGCGCAGATGCACAGCCTGATCGAGCACTGCCGCGCCACCGGCTTCACGCACCCGCTGCACCTGTACTGGGGCGTGCGCCTGTCAGACGATTTCTATCAGCTGGACAGCTGGCAAGCCTGGGAAAGCCAGCCCGGCCTGCATCTGCACAAGGTGGTTAGCGACGCCTGTGGTTGGGAGGGGCGTTGCGGCATGCTGCATGAGGCGGTATGTCAGGACTTTCCTGACCTCAAGGCGCTGCATGTCTATGCCAGCGGCTCGCCGGGGATGGTTTACGGGACGCTCGACGCGTTGGTGGACGCCGGCATGGACCCGCACCAGATGCGCGCCGACGTATTCGCCTACGCGCCGCGCGAGTGAGGCGCGGCGCGTAGCTGTGCGTCAGCCCTGCAAGCCGGCGTAGAGGCGAGTCAGCTCGTTCATGTGGCGGAACAGTGAGTCGGTGCTGACGGTGATCGAGGTCGGCACAAAGGCGCTGGTGGCATGCAGGTCGATGCCTTTGAGGGTGAACGCCCAGTTGGCCCGCACGCGCCGTAGCGAGGTAGCGACCTGCTCGTTCGGCGCGGGGTTGGCCTCCAGCTCCTTGAGGATGCTGTCGAAGTCCGCCACCGCGGTGTCCAGCTTGGCGTCCAGATCGGGCGCCTGCACCTGCCACGCCTTGGCCATGTAGAGCATGGCGATGCGCTGACTCTGCACGCGTGCCCAGCCGCTGCGGTTGACCACCCCACCCATGGCGCCGACGTGATTGGCCATCATATCGGTCAGCTCCTGCGACTCCTTCAGCAATCGCTCGCTGTTGGCCAGCATGGCTGCGGCCTGCGCCTGGTCCGGCTGGGCGGTAACCTGCTGGCGGAAGGTCGTCCAGGTCTGGCCGATTTCGGCCAGCTTGGCCTTGCTCTCGGGAGTAGGAGCGTACTCGTTGAGCGCCTGGTAGGCGTTGTCGAACTGGGTCACCGATTCCTCCAGCTGGCGGCTGGCGGTGTCGACGCGCACATCGGCGCCGATCATCAGATAGTTCTTGGTCATTCGCTGCACCAGCGAGCGCTGCAGACCGGTCATGTTCATCGCTTCACCGGGCGACAGCTGTGCCGCGGCAGGGCCACTCAGGGCGAGGGCGGTGATCATCAGCAAGGCGGACATACAGTTCTTGAACACTTCAAACCTCCATTTTCGGACAAATAGACGATGACGCCGGCGCCGGAAGTGGCGCAGCGTGCCCCGGAGTGCATGAATTGTTATTGGATAAGCGGCGGGGGCTGCAGTAACGACAGGGCTAAATCGGACTAGTCGGTCACTGCGAGGTCGGCGATTCTAACGGCTAAATGCGCGGCGCGGTGAAGGCTTTTTGATACTACGAGTAAAACAGTCGGATTTGAGAGGCGAGTCACGAGTGGTGCGAAGGGCGCGCTCAAGCACGCCCTTCGAAGGGTGATCAGCGAACAGTCACCACGACTTTGCCCACGGCCTTGCGCTGGCCCAGGGCGTCGATGGCTTCGCCCCCACGTGCCAGCGGGAAGGTCTGGGACACCAGTGGCTTGAGCCTGCCCTCGGCGTGCCAGGCGAACAGTTGCTCGAAATTGGCGGCGTTGTCCTGTGGCTGGCGTTGGGCGAAGGAGCCCCAGAACACGCCGACCAATGCCGCGCCCTTGAGCAACGGCAGATTGGCTGGCAAGGCCGGAATGCCACCGCCGGCGGCGAAGCCGACGACCAGGAAGCGGCCATTCCAGCCGATGGAGCGGAAGGCTTCCTCGAACAGCTCGCCGCCCACCGGATCGTAGATCACGTCGACGCCCTGACCGCCGGTGAGTTTCTTCACCTCGTCCTTCAGGCTCTGCTCGCTGTAATTGATCAGGTGGTCGGCGCCGGCGTTGCGCGCCACTTCCAGCTTCTCGGCGGTGCTTGCTGCGGCAATCACTTTGGCACCCATGGCCTTGCCGATTTCCACAGCGGCGAGGCCCACGCCACCGGAGGCACCGAGCACCAGCAGGGTCTCGCCTGGCTGCAGGTTGGCGCGCTGCTTGAGGGCATGCATCGAGGTGCCATAGGTCATGCCGAACGCGGCTGCCGTGGTGAGCTCCATGCTCTTCGGCACCGGCAGCACGTTGTAGGACGGCACTGCCACCTCTTCGGCGAAGCCACCCCAACCGGTCAGTGCCATCACGCGGTCGCCAGGTTTGAGGTGAGTGATCTTCTCGCCGACCGCCTTGACTACACCAGCGGCCTCGCCACCCGGGGCGAACGGGAAGGGCGGCTTGAACTGGTACTTGCCCTCGATGATCAGGGTGTCGGGGAAGTTGACCCCGGCGGCGTGCACCTCGATCAGCACCTCGTTCTTCTTCGGCTCGGGGCTGGGCAGGTCTTCCAGGACCAGGCTGGACGCCGGGCCGAAGGCTTTGCAGAGCAGGGCTTTCATCGCACTTTCCTCGGGTTCGTGACTGACCGGCAGTGTAGGAGGCACGCCCATTGGGTCAACGAGCATGCCCACACCTGATGGCACACCATAAGCGTCGGGCTTGGGCACGAGAGGCTCTATGGCTATGCTAGGCGGCATCTGCCTTCGAGGACTCATTCGTGAAAAAGTGCATCGCTTTGCTGCTGGCCCTGATCCTGCCCTGCGCCGCCCTGGCCAACAGCGGCGGTGGTGAGGAAGAGAACGCTGCGCCCAAGGTCGCCTATGTCAGCCTGGTGCCTGCCCTGGTGGGCAACTTCGGCGCCGGGCCAAAGCTGAAGTTCTTCAAGGCTGATATCGCTCTGCGCGTGACCGGCAGCGAAGCCGAGGAGAAGGTCGAGCATCACGAGCCGCTGATCCGCAATCAGTTGGTGATGCTGTTCTCCCAGCAGACCGACGCCAGCATGGCGGACGAGGCGGCCAAGGAGACGTTGCGTCAGGAAGCGCTCAAGCAGGTGCAGGAGGTGCTGACCCAGGAGGAAGGCAAGCCCATCGTCGAGGACCTGTTGTTCAACAACTTGATCATCCAGTGAGAATCTGTTCAGGATCTCTTGATCGTCGGCCAGGCTGCGTTGAAACGGGACTCGGGCTGCTCATTTACAGCTCGTAAAGTCGTCCGCGGCTATGACCGGCCCTCGCCCCATTTCGCCTTGCCTGGCCCTGGTTCAAACGCTCCTAAACAGGTTCTGGTGTTGCTTGCTCAGGCCATCTGCGCCAAGGTCTTGCGGAAGCGCAGCAGCGCCGCAGCAAAGAACAGAGCACCGATCCCGGCGATGGCCAGCAACTGTGGCCAGACGATGGACAACCCGGCTCCGCGATACAGAATCGCTTGAGCCAGTGCGACAAAATGGGTTGTCGGCGCCGCCAGCATGATCTGCTGTACCAGTTCCGGCATGCTCTCGCGGGGTGTGGTGCCGCCGGAAAGAATCTGCAGCGGCAGCAGCACCAGAATGATCAGCAGCCCCAGCTGAGGCATCGAACGCGCTACCGTACCGAAGAAGATGCCCATCGAGGTGGTCGCGAATAGGTGCAGCGCAGCACCCACCAAGAACAGCAATAGCGAACCCTCGATCGGCACCTTCAGCCAACCCTGGACCACCAGCAGCAATGACAGTGTGGCGGCGCAAAGGACCACCAGCCCCATCGACCATACCTTGGCCAGCATGATTTCCAGCGGTGTCACCGGCATCACCAGCAGGTGCTCGACCGTGCCATGCTCGCGCTCGCGGATCAGTGCCGCGCCGGTGAGGATGATCGATAGCATGGTGATCTGATTGATCACCTCCATCACCGAGCCGAACCAGGCACGTATCAAGTTGGGGTTGAAGGCGACCCGCACCGCCAGCTCCGCAGGTTGTTGCAGTTCGCCGCGGTAGCGGCGAGCGAACTCGGCAACCTCGCTGGCACCGATGTTCTGGATGTACCCCGCTCCGGTGAACGCCATGCTCACCTGGGTGGCATCGACATTGAGCTGGATCGCCGGGCTGCGACCGGCGAGCACGTCGCGCTGGAAGTTCGGAGGAATGTTCAGGGTGAAGGTGTAGCGTCCGGAGTCCATGCCGCGATCCATCTGGCTCAGATCGATGCGTTCCGGTGTACGGAAGTAGGGTGCCTGGAAGGCCTGGATCAGGCGCTCTGACAGCTGCGACTGGTCCTCGTCGACCACCGCGATGGCGGCATTGTGCAGGCTTTCCGGCATGCTGGTTGCGGAGGAGTACACGCCCAGGCTGAACGCCCAGACGATCAGGATAACCAGCGCCAGGTCATGCTGCAGGCTGCGCAGCTCCTTGATGCCGAGGTGAAAGATGTTGGCCAGGCGCTCCATCACACCTCCTGTTTGCGCAGCAGGCTGGCGCTGAGCAGTGTCAGTAACGGCACGGTCAGCCCAAGGGCGATGAAATAGCCGGCGAGATCCTGCAATTCGAGCGCCTTGGAGAAGATACCGCGGCTGATCACCAGGAACTGCGAGGTCGGGTAGAGCTGGCCGATCAGCGCGCCGAAGCCTTCCAGCGAGGCCACCGGATAGATCAGCCCGGAAAACTGCACGGCCGGCAGCAGGGTGGCGATGGCGGTGCCGAACACGGCGGCAATCTGGCTCTTGGTGAAGGTCGACATGAGCAGGCCCAGGCCCGTGGCACAGGCGACGTAGAGCAGGGCACCGAACCCCAGTGTCAGCCAGCTACCCTTGAGCGGCACATCGAATACGACGATTGCCAGCAGCACCAGCAACGCACAGTTGAACAGGCCGAGGGCGATGTAGGGGAGTTGCTTGCCGAGGAGGAACTCCAGCCTCGTTACCGGGGTGACGTAGAGGTTGGTGATCGAGCCCAACTCCTTTTCGCGCACTACGCCAAGGGCCGTGAGCATGGCGGGAATCAGCATCAAGAGCAGCGGGATGACCGCCGGCACCATGGCTTTAAGGCTTTCCACGTCCGGGTTGTATCGGTAGCGCACTTCCAGCTCCGCGGCGCTGGCCGCCTGGGGTTGCGATGATCGCCGTGCCAGCTCGGCCAGGTAATGCTGGTGCAGGCCGCTCACATAGCCTTTGATGGTTTCGGCGCGGGTGGGCATGGCGCCATCGATCCACATGCCGATCTGTGGGTTCGCGCCGCGCTTGAGGTCGCGGCCGAAGTGCGGAGGTATCTCCACCGCCAGGCTGATATAGCCATTACGTAGCCGGCGCTCAAGATCGGAGTAATCGGTAAGCGGCGGCTTTTCCAGGAAGTAGCGCGAACCGGACAGGTTCAGGTGGTACTCCTGGCTGGTGGTGGTGCGGTCTCGGTCGAGCACCGCGAAGGTCAGATCCTCCACATCCAGGCTGATGCCGTAGCCGATGATGAAGAGCAGCAGCACGGTGCCGAGCAAGGCCATGCCGCCGCGAATGGGGTCGCGGCGCAACTCCAGCGACTCTCGCCGGGCGTAACTGAGCAGCCGCCTCAGGCTGAAGCGCTGGGGCTGCCGAGGTCGGGCCTGTTCCAGCGGCGGAGCTTCGCTGACCGGTTGCTCGCCGACCGCTTCCTGCAGGTAGGCAATGAAAGTGGCCTCCAGGCTGTCCAGCCCGCGCTTTTCCATCAGCCCCTGCGGGGTGTCACTGTCCAGCACTTTGCCGGCATGCATCAGCGAGATACGGTCACAGCGCTGGGCTTCGTTCATGAAATGGGTGGAGATGAAGATGGTCACCCCATCATTGCGCGACAGGTCGAGCATCAACTGCCAGAAGCCGTCTCGTGCCACCGGGTCGACCCCCGAGGTGGGCTCGTCGAGGATCAGGATTTCCGGCTGGTGAATCACTGCCACGGCCAGCGACAGGCGCTGACGTATGCCCAGTGGCAGGCGCTCGGGCAGAGCGTCCATGACTTCTCGCAGGTTGAAACGCTCGGCCATCTCATCCACGCGTGCAGGGATGAGTTCTCCCGAAACATGGAACAGGCGAGCGTGCAGTATCAGGTTCTGGCGCACGGTCAGCTCGCTGTAGAGCGAGAATGCCTGGGACATGTAGCCGACCCGTTTGCGGGTGGCCATGTCCCTCGGGTCCACCGCCTGGCCGAACAGCAGAGCCTCGCCATCGCTGGCCGGCAGCAGGCCGGTGAGCATCTTCATCGTGGTGCTCTTGCCGCAGCCGTTGGAGCCTAGGAAGCCGAATATCTCGCCACGACGGATACGGAACGACACACGGTCCACCGCCACAAAATCACCGAAGCGCATGGTCAGATCGCGTGCTTCGATGGCGATCTCGCTGCTGTCCTTCAGGGGGGGGATTTCCACCTTCCGGTGGCCACGCCGACGCTGCTCCGGTAGCAGGGCGATAAAGGCCTGCTCCAGGCTGTCGCAGCCCGTACGTTGGCGCAACTCGCCGGGGGTGCCGGTTGCCAGCACGTGGCCGGCGTCCATTGCCACAAGATGGTCGAAGCGCTCTGCTTCCTCCATGTAGGCGGTGGCCACCAGTACGCTCATTTGCGGCCGCTGGCTGCGGATACGATCGATCAGGTCCCAGAACTGGTTGCGTGACAGCGGATCGACACCCGTAGTGGGCTCGTCCAGGATCAGCAGATCCGGATCGTGGATCAGGGCGCAGCATAAGCCGAGCTTCTGCTTCATGCCGCCGGAGAGTTTGCCCGCCGGTCGCTCGCGGAATGCTGCCATTCCTGTGCTGCGCAACAGATCATCGATGCGCCGCTCGCGCTCGGTGGCATTCTGGCCGAACAGGCGTCCGAAGAAATCGAGGTTCTCGAACACCGATAGCGTCGGGTAGAGGTTCCGGCCCAGCCCTTGAGGCATGTAGGCGATATGGGGGCAAACGTTGCGCCGATGCCGAGGGTCGGCCATGTCGCCGCCCAGCGCCTGCACACTGCCCTGTTGAATCCGGCGGGCGCCGGCTATCAGCGCCAGGAGACTGGACTTGCCGACGCCATCCGGGCCTATCAGCCCAACCATCTGCCGTGCCGGTAGTTCCAAGTCGATTCGTTCAAGCGCCTTGGTCTGGCCGTAGTCGAGGCCGACGCCGGCAAGCCGGGCGACCGCCTCGTTCATTGCGGTACCTTGATCGTCAGGAACTCGGGCCACTCGAGGGCAGGGTCAAGCCGCAGGTAGGCCATGCCGGGCACTCCAGTCTTCACCTGCTGCAGATGCTTCTGCAACAGCCCGGGATCGATACGCGCCTTGACCCGGAACATCAGTTTCTCACGCTCACTGGCGGTCTCCACCGTCTTCGGCGTGAACTGGGCGACGCTAGCGACGTAGCTGACCCTGGCCGGAATCACGTACTGGGGCGCAGCATCGATCACCAGGCGTACTTCGCTGTCGAGCGCCACCCGTCCGGCCTGACGCTCGGGCAGGAAGAAGGTCATGTAGACGTCGGTGAGATCGACCAGGTTGAGGACCTTGCCTCCTGCGCCGAGCACCTCGCCGGGCTGCGCGACGCGATACTGCACGCGGCCGGCACGTGGCGCCTTGAGCCGGCTGTCGTCGATGTCGGCTAACAGGCGATCGACGCTGGCGCGAGCGGCCTCGATGGCGGACTCCGCCTCGGTCGCCTGGGACTGGGCGGCGGCGATACCGGCGGCGGCCGAGCTGACCTGTGCGCGGGCCGCGGCCAGCGCCGCTTCGGCGCTTTGCAGGCGTGCCAGGTCGTCATCCAGTTGCTGCTGGGCCATGGCATTGCGCTTGACCAGGGTGGCACTGCGCGTATGACGCTTGCGCGCCGCGTCCAGTTCGGCCTGGCGCTGGCGCACCACGGCCTCGGCGCTGAGTTTTTCGCTCTCGCGCAGGCTGATCTGGCTGGTGGCGGTGATGCGGCCGTTCTCTGTCTGTTTCAATTGCGCTCGGGCCTGGGCCAGCTGGGCTTCCAATACCTGGGTGTCCATGAGTGCGAGGACTTGCCCGGGCTCGACGAAATCGCCTTCGTCGACCTCGACGCTGGCGATGCGCCCGGCCAGCTTGGTGGCGACGTCCACCTCCGTCGCTTCGATACGGCCGTTACCGCTGGCGAAGCCTTCACCCAGTCCTGCCGGGCGGAGCTGCCACCAGGCAATGGTGCCAATCAGGACGACGCCGGTTGCGATCAGATAGGGTAGGGTGCGTTGCACTTTCATCTTGGCTTCCCTTCTGTGGGCGGATGATTAGCAGGCTTCCATTCTCTTCCGCTTGCCCCTGTGGCGGAGTGACTCAGGTCAAACGCGTGGCTTGCCGTTGCCCGTCTGGTCAGGATTCCAGACGTGCGTACGATTCCGACCCTGATGCTTGGCTTCGTACAGCGCGCGGTCACTGCGCGCCACCAGGTCCCACGGCTGCTCTTCGCCGACTGGCTCGGCCACCGCCAGGCCTATGCTAAGCGTCAGGCGCCCGACGGGGCTGGCGGGATGGGCGATGGCCAGCTCCGCGACCAGGTCGTGGACTCTTCTCGCCACATGCTCGCCGCCATCCTGTGCGGTATTGGCCAGGATCATCGCGAACTCCTCGCCGCCGTAGCGACAGGCCACGTCGCCTTCGCGTTGCAGACTGCTCTGCAGAATCTCGCCAACCTGACGCAGTGCATCATCGCCGGCGAGGTGGCCAAGGCTGTCGTTGAACGCCTTGAAGTGATCGATATCCAGCATCAGCAATGTCAGTGGTGCGCCGATGCGGCGCAGGCGTCGCCATTCGCTCTGCAGTTGCTGGTCGAAGAAGCGCCGGTTGTACAGCCCGGTCAGGCCATCCAGTTGCGACAGGCGCTGCAGGCGGGCTTCCAACGCGAGGCGTTCGCTGTTGTCACGGGATACGGCGATCAGGTATTCCCGCTCGCCCAGCTGGACCAGTTGAGTGTTGATCTCTGCCGGCTGGCGGCTGCCATCGCGCCGACACAGCTCGCGCTGGAATATCCGCGACTGGTTATCACCCTGCGCCGTGCGCGCTTCCTCCAGCCATGTGTGGAAGCCCGGCAGTAGCTGTTCGGGATTGTCGCGCAGCAACCGGGCGAAGTGCTCGGCACGGTAGCCCAGGCCAGCGTAGGTTGCCTGGTTCATGTGCAGTACTTCGCGACTGCTGGTATCGAAGATGAACAGGCTGTCGTGGCTGGAGTCGGTGAGGTCCAGTACCAGTTGCAAGCGCTCACTGCTGTCACGCAGGCGTCGCTCGGTTTCTTCACGCAGGTCGGCTTCTTCCTGCAGGAGGATGTTGGCCTGCTGCATGGCACCGGCGCGTCGTGCGTTTTCCAGGGCAAGCGCCAGAGCCGCCACCAGCAGGAGGCTGATGGCCAGACCGCTTCCCAAAACCACTTCCGGCAGCGGGGTATCAAGGTTGCGCAACAGAGTGGCTGTAGGGCTCAGTTGGAGACTGAAGGTGTCATTGTTGAGCAAGTGTAGCTCTACCTCGCGGGACATCTGCGGCTGGGTGTCGGGATGCTCATAGCTGTACAGGCTCTGGTCGTTCTCCAGCAACCGCACGCCGAAGCTTCCGCGGTCGAGCTGGGATAGCAGCTCATCCATCAGTGGCTCGACACGGAACACGCCTTGCAGGAATCCATCGAACTGCTTCCTGCCCTGGACATCCTGCAGGTAGAGGGGGGTGTAGAGAATGAATCCCCGGCCACCCTGGACCAGTGGAAAGCTGTTGGAGAAGCGTTGTTCACCACTCACCCTGGCCTGCATGGCCAGCGGGTAGTTGGGATGGTCAGGGGTCAGACGGAAGTTGACCGCGGCCTCGTTGCCGAGCAGGGGCAGCAGCCAGCGCATCTGCAGGTCCGCTCCGACCCATTGCACCGACTGATAGGCGGGGAAGTCCGCGAGGGCCAGCTCCGCCTCGTGTTCCCAACTGTCGCGGGGCAATCGCCCGAGGCTGTTCCACAGGCGGGCGATGCGCCCCAGGCTCTCCACTTCCGTGTGCAGCGTCGACTCCAGCTGGCGTGCCAGGCTGTGAGCTTCGTAGCTGACTCGCTCATCTACCCGCTCCTGCTGATCTTGCTTCAGCTGGTGCCAGAGCATCAGGCTGGCCAGATTGAGCGCCAGGAAAACAAGGGCCAGCGCCACCCGCGCGGGCCAGACGGATCGTACGCGCATGATCGGCTCCGCAGGCTATGTCATGGTGATAGCACAGTGCCGATGGCGGCTCAACGCATGGCGAGAATCGCCTGCCATTGCGCCTCGCTGACCGGCATCACGGAGAGACGGCTGCCGCGTTGCACCAGCGACAGCCCGACGAGTGCCGGGTTGTCGCGCAGGCGGGCCAGTGGCAGCACCTGCTCGAACGCCTCGACGAACTCCACATCCAGCGCACTCCAGGGATTCTTCTCGGCGTTGGCCTTGGGGTCGTGGTAGGGGCTTTGTGGGTCCAGGGCAGTGGGGTCCGGGTAGGTCGGGCCAGCGATGCGGGCGATCCCGGCTATGCCTGGCTCCGGGCAGCTGGAGTGGTAGAAAAAGAACAGATCGCTCTCCTGCATGCTACGCAGGAAGTTGCGTGCCTGGTAGTTTCGCACCCCATCCCATCGCGCTCGTCCCAGTTTCTGCAGATGGTGGATGGACAGTTCATCGGGTTCGGATTTCATCAGCCAATAAGGCATGAACTTTGCTCCTGTTTGCCGGTCCTTTCGCGGGTACTGAAAATCGTTCCCGCAACTGACTGCCGGATGACGTCATAAAATATTGGGGTCTCTGCCATCTCATGATGGCTCGAAGCCCCAAGCCAGGCGCCGCCGTAACGGCCAATAAAAACACCGCCACCGGTAAATAGAAGCAGTGTGCCGAAAGGGGGAGGCAACTCGATGAAACGCAAGCCAGATCTATTGTGGGTCCTGGTCATTCTGTTCAGCCTGGGGATGGTTACCACAGGTTACACGCAGGGGCTATGGGACCGGCAGGGCAACCCGCCGGTCAGCCAGAGCCAGGAGTAACGCCGCTGATGTCGCCGCAGGGAGTGCGGCGGCTTCGCTTCCTCAGGCGTACCAACGCCGATTCGTCACCACTGCGCCGAGTCGTATGTCCCAGCTCGCCAGGGTTAGTCTGTCCACCTGCTGGCACTCATGAGCTACGCCAATAAGCGTCGGTTTGTGCCAATTTTTGCGCACGCGCTGGTAGGCCAGGCTCCGATCATAGAATCCCCCGCCCATACCCAGACGCCCTCCGTATAGATCGAAGCCCACCAGCGGCATCAGCACCAGGTCCAGCGCCCAGACCTTGCGTTGGCGTGCTGGATTCGCTCGCGGCTCATTGATCTGAAAACGGTTGCGCACCATCGACTCGTTTGCGCGCACTCGCTGGAACCTCATTTGGGTGCGAGGCCAAGCGTTGAGTACCGGCAGATAGGTGGCCTTGCCCCGGCGCTGGGCTTCACTCAGCAGTAGGCGTGGGTCGATCTCGCCATCATTGGGCAGGTACAGAGCGATGTGGCGGGAGCGCCGAAACAGTGGGTGTTGCACCAGCTGCCGGTAGAGGCAGCGGGCGGCATGCCGCTGTTGCAGGGGGGAGAGATTGCGGCGAGCCTGGCGGAGCTGGCGGCGTAGGGCCGCACGGGATAGATCACCAGCCAGGATCATTGAATTCGGGACTCCCCGGTCGTGCCGCTGTCGGGTTAGCCCTTGAACCCGAAAGTTCAAGGTGGAGATTGCAGGAGGCGTTAAGGCTTTCCGTCAGGCGGACATGCACACCGGCCCCGCTGGCAACCCCCGTGGTTGTGCGTATCGGCTCAGGGACATCACCGACTGGCCAACACACCAGGGAGCTCGGGACCGAGTATACCCCATTCGACCGCTCTGCAATCAGTGCGAGTGGCCATCCAGATCGGCGGACAGGGCAGAGTCGACCCGACCGAGCAGGTCACGTACCTGTTCGCGGGTGGCGCTGGCTTCCTGATCCAGACGCTGCTGCTTGTGCAGCAGATCGTGGGTGATGTTCAGAGCAGCCATCACCGCTACGCGATCCGCGCCGATGACTTTGCCACCGGAGCGGATCTCGCGCATCTTGCCATCCAGGTAGCGCGCGGCGCTTTCCAGATTGGCGCGCTCGTCCGCCGGGCAGGTGATGCAATATTCCTTGTCGAGGATATGCACGGTTACGGTGTTCGACTGGGTCATGAGTCCTGCTCCAGGGCTTTCAGGCGCGAAATCATCGCTTCGACCTTCTGCCGGGCCATTTCGTTCTTTTCGATCAGATGGGCGCGTTCTTCCCGCCACGTCTTCTCGGCCGCGAGCAAAGAGCGATTCTGCGTCTTGAGCTGCTCGACGCGCTGGATCAGTAGTTCCAGTTTGCCTGTTAGGGCTTGCAGTTCGGGGTTATCCATCGACTCCATACCTGGGCAGTGATCTGGGCACTATAAAGGATCGCAGGGAGGTGGCTGCAAGCAGCGTGCGGCAACGATGCGGTGGAAACCACGGGCTGCAGGCCCTAGGATACGAGGCTTCCATTCTAGAGATTGCGCGTTTCAGCGCCTAGCTGCCATGTCCATGTCGAATTCCCCTTACACCGCCTTCGCTGCCTTGCTGGCGAGCACCGGCAAACCCGTTTCCCCGGCCGAACTGCACGGCCTGCTGCTTGGCCGTAGCTGCGCTGGTGCCGGCTTCGACGCCGATGCCTGGATTGCCGATGCGGTCGAGCTGCTCGGTGCCGAGCCGTCCGACAACGTGCGCCAGGCCCTGGTAGGCCTGCAGGAGATGGTCAAGGGCGAGCTGTCCGGCAACGACATCACGGTCGTTCTGCTGCTGCCCGGCGACGATGAGCCATTGGCCGAGCGGGCCAAGGCGCTAGGCCAGTGGTGCCAGGGCTTCCTGGACGGTTTCGGCATGATTCTCGGCAACGCTGCCCTGAGCGCCGAGGCGATGGAAGTGCTGCAGGATCTTTCTGCGATCGCCCAGGTGCAAAGTGCCTTGGAGGAGTCCGAGGATGGCGAGAGCGACTATATGGAAGTGATGGAATACCTACGCGTGGCTCCGCTGCTGCTGTTCGCCGAGTGTGGCAAGGCTGCCGTGCCTGAGCCGAAACCTTCCCTGCATTAAGGTCGAGTCATGGTCAGTATCCCCAAGGCGGAATATGCCCGTCGGCGCAAGGCGCTGATGGAGCAGATGGAGCCCAACAGTATCGCCATCCTACCGGCCGCTCCGGTGTATATCCGTAACCGTGATGTCGAGCATGTCTACCGCCAGGACAGTGATTTCCAGTACCTCACCGGCTTCCCCGAGCCGGAAGCGGTGCTAGCCCTGATTCCAGGGCGTGAGCATGGCGAGTACGTATTGTTCTGCCGCGAGCGGGATCCCGAACGCGAGCTGTGGGACGGCCTGCGTGCCGGCCAGGATGGCGCGATCGCGCAGTACGGAGCTGACGATGCCTTCCCTATCAGTGATATCGACGACATCCTGCCCGGCCTGATCGAGGGGCGCGAGCGCGTCTACTATGCGATCGGGACGCATCAGGAGTTCGATCATCGGCTGATGGAGTGGGTCAACGTGATCCGTTCGAAAGCGCGCCAGGGAGCGATTCCACCTAACGAGTTCGTCGCCCTCGACCACCTGCTGCACGATATGCGTCTGTACAAGAGCGCGGCGGAGGCCAAGGTGATGAAAGAGGCCGCTGAGATCAGCGCGCGGGCTCATGTCCGGGCCATGCAGGCCAGCCGCGCCGGACTATTCGAATACCACCTGGAAGCCGAACTGGACTACGAGTTCCGCAAGGGCGGCGCGAAGATGCCGGCCTACGGCTCCATCGTCGCCGCGGGCAGGAACGCCTGCATCCTGCACTATCGCGAGAACGACGCCCCGTTGAAGGATGGTGATCTGGTGCTGATCGACGCCGGTTGCGAGATCGACTGCTACGCCAGCGACATCACCCGTACCTTCCCGGTCAACGGCAAGTTCTCGCCCGAGCAGAAGGCCATCTACGAGCTGGTGCTCCAGGCCAACGAGGAAGCGTTCAAGCACATCGCTCCAGGCAAGCACTGGAACGAGGCGCACGAGGCAACCGTGCAGGTGATCACTGCAGGCCTGGTGGAGCTGGGGCTGCTCGATGGTGACGTCGAGGAACTGATCGCGGCGGAGGCCTACAAGCCCTTCTACATGCACCGCGCTGGCCACTGGCTGGGGATGGATGTGCACGACGTCGGCGACTACAAGGTCGGCGGCGAGTGGCGTGTGCTCGAGCCAGGCATGAGCATGACCGTAGAGCCGGGCATCTATATCGCCACCGACAATGACAAGGTGGCGAAGAAGTGGCGTGGCATCGGCGTGCGCATCGAAGATGATGTGCTGGTGACCAAGACTGGTTGCGAGGTCATTACCAACGGCGTGCCCAAGACAGTCGCCGAGATCGAGGCGCTGATGGCCGCTGCGCATCAGGCGGCCTGATGAGTCGCGTTCAGCTCGCCATTGTCGGTGGTGGTCTCGTCGGCGCCAGCCTGGCTCTGGCACTGCAGGCCGGGGCGCGCGCGCGCGGCTGGCGTATCGTATTGGTCGAGCCCTTCGCTCCGGGCAATGCCTGGCAGCCCAGCTATGACGCGCGTTCCAGTGCTCTTTCCTACGGCAGCCGGCAGATATTCGAGCGCCTCGGCCTCTGGCCAGCACTGGCCGAGCGGGCCGAGGCCATCACCCAGATCCAGGTTTCCGATCAGGGCCGCTTTGGTGCTACCCGCCTATCCGCCGCCGATGAAGGCGTGCCAGCCCTGGGGTACGTGCTGGAAAATGCCTGGATGGGTCATTGTCTGTGGCGCGCCCTGGACCCCGAAGTGGTCGAGTGGCGTTGCCCGGCGGAAGTGACCCGCATGGAGGCGCTGGACGATGGCTACCGCCTGTTCCTCGGTGATGACTCCCGCCTCGATTGTGACCTGGCCGTGCTGGCCGACGGCGGTCGCTCCGGGTTGCGCGAGCAGCTCGGCATCGCCGTACGCCACTCGCCCTACGACCAGAGTGCACTGATTGCCAATATCACCCCGGCCGAAGGGCATGCTGGCCAGGCCTTCGAGCGTTTCACCGAACAGGGCCCACTGGCTCTGCTGCCAATGCCGGACAAGCGCTGCGCACTGGTCTGGACCCGTCCGCCGGTGGATGCCGAGCGCCTGCAGCGGATACCCGAGCGTGAGTTCCTCGGCGAGCTGCAACAGGCCTTCGGCTATCGTCTCGGCGCCTTGCGCCAGGTCGGCGCACGGCATGTATACCCGCTGGCGCTGGTGGAGGCTACCGAGCAGGTGCGCCCGCACCTGGTGATCCTCGGCAACGCCGCGCACAGCCTGCATCCAGTGGCGGGGCAGGGCTTCAACCTGTCTCTGCGCGATGCACAGGCCCTGGCCGAAACCCTCCTGGCAGGTGGCGAACAACCCGGCGATTTCGCCGGCCTGCAGCGCTACCTGGAGCGGCAGAGCCAGGATCAGGCGCTGACCGTCGGCTTCTCCGACCGCGTCACCCGTCTGTTCGGCCGCGACGAATCGCTGCTGGTGGCCGGGCGCACACTAGGCCTGCTTGGCCTCGATCTGTTGCCGCCAGCCAAGCGCTGGTTCGCCCGCCAGGCCATGGGCCTGGGAACTCGTAGTCTGTGAGAACCTGTCTACGATCTCCTGGCTGTCGGCCATACGGGATTAAAAGCGACCTCGGAATGCTCAGTACTGCTTGTACACTCCGCTTCCTCGGCCGTTTTTGTGGGGCCGCCAAGGCCTTGTCTGGCTCTAATCCAGAAGGTCGTAAACAGGTTCTGAGAAAACTGTATGAGTGATTCGAAACTGTCGCGCCGTGCGCGCCTTCTGCGTCTGGGCCTTAACCTCTATCCGCCGTACATCGGCGCGGGTATCCGGGTACAGCATATTTCCCCCGACTGCCGTGAGGCGCGGGTGAAGATGGCGTTGCGTTGGTACAACCGCAACTTCGTCGGCACCCAGTTCGGTGGCTCGCTCTACAGCATGATCGACCCGTTCTACATGCTGTTGCTGATGCCGCTGCTGGGTGATGACTACATCGTCTGGGACAAGGCCGCCAGCATTGACTTCGTCAGCCCCGGCAAGGGGCCGGTGTTCGCCGAGTTCCGCATTGATGATGCCCTGCTGGCGCAGATTCGCGAGCAGACGGCAGGGGGCGACAAGTACCTGCCCCAGCTGCAGGTGGATATTCGCGACGGCGCAGGCACTCTGGTGGCCAGCGTGCACAAGACCCTCTACGTACGTCTCAAGCCGCGTGCGCGGCAAGTGGCTTAAGGAAGCAGCATGCAAGCGGACCTGATCATCGTTGGCGCCGGCATGGTCGGCAGTGCCCTGGCGCTGGCCTTGGAGCACAGCGGCCTGGAGATCCTGGTGGTCGACGGTGGCCCGCTCAGCGTCAAACCCTTCGATGCCAGTGGGGCCTTCGAGCCGCGGGTCAGCGCCCTGTCCGCGGCGAGCCAGCGCATTCTCGAGCGTCTCGGCGTCTGGGAAGGCATCGCTGCCCGGCGGACGTCGCCCTACCGCGACATGCGGGTGTGGGACGGTTCCGGTACCGGCAGCGTGCACTTCTCCGCGGCTAGTGTGCACGCCGAGGTGCTCGGGCATATCGTCGAGAACCGCGTGGTGCAGGACGCCCTGCTCGAGCGTCTGCATGACAGTCAGATCGGCCTGCTCGGCAACGCACGCCTTGAGCAATTACGCCGCAGTGGCGATGGCTGGCTGCTGACCCTGGCCGATGGCCGCCAGCTGCGTGCTCCCCTGCTGGTCGCTGCCGATGGCGCCAACTCGGCGGTACGTCGCCTGGCCGGTTTCGCCACCCGCGAGTGGGATTACCTGCATCACGCCATCGTCACTAGCGTGCGCTGCGAGCGCTCCCACCAGCTTACCGCTTGGCAGCGCTTCACCGACGACGGCCCGCTGGCCTTCCTACCGCTGAATCGCCAGGGCGACGAACACTGGTGTTCGATCGTCTGGTCCACCGTGCCTGCCGAGGCCGAACGCCTGATGGCATTGAGCGACGAGGCCTTCCGCCATGAGCTGGGCAAGGCATTCGAGTGGCGCCTGGGCCCTGTGACCGCGACCGATCCACGTGTGTGCATTCCGCTGCGTCAGCGCCATGCCAAGCGCTACGTCGAGAGTGGTCTGGCGCTGATCGGCGACGCCGCACACAGCATCCATCCGCTGGCGGGGCAGGGAGTCAATCTCGGCTTCCTCGATGCCGCGGTGCTGGCCGAGGTGCTGGTGCATGCGCTGCAGCGTGGTGAACAGCCGAATGACGTACGTGTGCTCAGTCGCTACGAGCGCCGTCGCATGCCGCACAATCTCGCGATGATGGCGGCCATGGAAGGTTTCGAGCGTCTGTTCCAGGCTGATCCGCTGCCGATTCGCCTGCTGCGTAACAGTGGCCTCAACTGGATCGACGAGTTGCCGGATGCCAAGGCTATGTTCGTCCGCCGTGCCCTCGGCCTGGTCGGTGACCTACCCGAGCTGGCCAGCGCCTGAGTGCTTCGGCGCCGGAGAGGAATCGGCCCGGACAAACACTGCGACATAAAAGCACTATAGCTCGTAGCTGAGAGTCACTACCATTTGTGATCCTTTCGCTGTCACGAGAGCCTTTGCCATGTCGCCGTCCAAAAGCCTGCTCGCCTTCCTGGCCCTGAGCGTTGCCGCCGGTTCCGCCGCGGCCGCCGATGAAGTGGTGGTCTATTCCTCGCGTATCGATGAGCTGATCAAACCGGTCTTCGATGCGTATACCGCCAAGACCGGGGTGAACATCAAGTTCATCACCGACAAGGAGGCGCCCTTGATGCAGCGCATCAAGGCAGAGGGTGAGAATGGCGTGGCCGATCTGCTGATCACGGTGGATGCCGGTAATCTCTGGCAGGCCGAGCAGATGGGCATTCTGCAGCCCTTCACCTCGCCGATCATCGACGCCAATATCCCGGCCCAATACCGCTCCAGTAACCATGCATGGACGGGCCTGTCGCTGCGCGCCAGGACCATCGTCTACTCCACCGAGCGTGTGAAGCCTGGCGAACTGACCACCTATGAGGCGCTGGCCGGCCCCGAGTGGGAAGGCCGTCTGTGCCTGCGCACCAGCAAGAAGGTCTACAACCAGTCCCTCACCGGTACCCTCATCGAGGCCCACGGTGCGGAGAAGGCCGAGCAGATCGTCCGGGGCTGGGTAAACAACCTGGCTACTGACGTATTTGCCGACGACAACTCCGTCGTCCAGGCGGTGGATGCAGGTCAGTGCGACGTTGGCATCGTCAACACCTACTACTATGGCCGCCTGCACAAGGCCAATCCCGAACTGCGCGCCAAGCTGTTCTGGCCCAACCAGACTGATCGCGGCGTGCATGTGAACCTGTCCGGCGTCGGCCTCACCAAGCACGCTCCGCATCCGGAGGCGGCGAAGAAGCTGGTCGAGTGGATGACCACGCCGGAGGCCCAGGGCCTGTTCGCCGAGATCAACCAGGAGTTCCCGGCCAATCCGGCGGTCAAGCCGTCGGCGGAGGTCGCGGCCTGGGGCGAGTTCAAGGCCGACAGTATCCCGGTCGAAGTGGCTGGCAAGCGCCAGGCCGAAGCCATCAAGCTGATGGACCGCGTCGGCTGGAACTGAAGTAGAGCGGAGCGTGTGTAGGGTGAATGGAGTATTTCCATTCTCCAGCTGATGGACCGAGCTCGTAGGATAGGTTGAGCCTTATATACTCGATGCCCCGGCTTGTCCGGGGCGTTTCGTCTTTGCCGCCAAGGAGCCTGCGTGGCCCATGCTGCGGTGCTAATGCCCGCGACCCTGCTGATGCGTCCGTTCGGCCTTACGCATTTCCGAGATGATCGGCGAGGGTGAATGGATGGACAGACAGTTCGTTCTGGTCGCGTGGCTTCTCCATCGACAACTTCGCTATCGACGGTGTGACTACCTCTACTCCGGCGCCATGGCCATTCGAGGGCAAGTCCGCGATCTCTTGCTGTCAGCCCGCCTGGGTTTCCGAGAATTTGACAGTGCTGCGTTGCGCACGAATCGGGATATCCTGTGCGGCTGAATTGCCGGCATCTCGGTCAATCCGAGTGAATGAAACCCGCCCGAGTGCAGCACGATGGATGATAGGCCCAGCCATCCAGTCTTTCCGGGCCCGCCTACGCGGTGCGCTGAGGCTGCTGAGCCTAAAGCAGTGGATCAAGAACGGCTTCGTCCTGGTACTGCTGATCTTTTCCGGCCATTTTTTCTGACCCAGGGCCATCCGGCATGCCGTGCTGGCAATGGCCTTGCTCTGCGTCGCCGCATCGGCCACTTATATCGTCAACGACCTTTTCGACGTCGAGCTCGACCGACAGCATCTCGCCAAGGCGCGGCCCCAGCCGCTGGAGTTGGGTGCACTCCTGGTATCGGCCGCGCTCATCGTGCTTCCCAAGGTCGTCGCGGTCATTGCCACCTTCTCGTCCTGAATCTGGCCTACAGCGCAATTCTCAAATACATGCTGGTGCTCGCAACTTCACGATCGCCATGTGTTTTGTGCTCCGCCAGTACGTGGAGGTGGTCGCCGAGGCCGTTCCGGTCAGTAGCTGGATGTTCGTCACCTACTCTGCCTGGCCCTGTTTCTGGCGGCGATCAAGTGGAGTCAGAAATTGCAGCAGCAGGTGGCTGAGAAGTGCTCAAGCAGTATTCTGTGGCCTTGGTGAGTCGGTATGCCGAGATGTCGGCCGTCGAGGCCTTACTTTTCTATAGCATGAGCATGTTCGTGATGTCGACCCGGTCGGAACTGGTGGTAACTATTCCGCTGGTGCTGTTCGGCGTGTTTCGCTACAGGTTCCTGGCCGACCAGCTTGCCGCGGGCGAGTCACCGACCGATGCGCTGACCTCGGACGTGCAGTTGCTGGCGGTGATTGCACTGTGGGTCGGCAAAGGTATTTGGTTTTTATGGCCCGTGAAATGAGCACAGTTTCCCGCACTGCTTGTCTTGAGAACCATGGCCTGAGTCTTGGCGTATGGGTGGTGGCGTCGTTTGCCTTGTTCCTGGTTGTGACGGGCATATTGCGCGGGCTGGGGGCGGTGTCACCGCTCATCAGTGCCGCGCTGGCCTTGTCGGTGGCCGGGTTGGTGGTCTGGTGGAGCATGCGGCCCTCGCGTGGTGTTTTCCTGGTCTCCTTGCTGACGGTCGGGCTGCTTGGCCTGATCGCGGTGCTTCTGGGGGCGAGTGTTCGCGATATTTCCTACGACGGACAGGCGATTCATCTTCCGAGCGCACTCGAGATCGCCAACGGACTCAATCCGCTCACCACCCGATCACAGTGGTTTTTCTCGACGGTATATCCGAACGGCCTGTGGACGTTGCAGGGTCTTTTCATCTCCTTGGCTCCCTGGCTTGAGTCGGGGCTCGAAGCGGGCAAGGCGCCCGCATGGCTGCTTGCTTTTGCGAGCATGCCCCTGATCGCCGTGGCGATGCGCCAGTTGCGTGGTGCCTGGACGCCGGCGGTCGCGTTGGCTGCGGTGCTGGTGCAGGCGAACCCCGTCATGCTGCTTCAACTGACGAGCTTCGAACTCGATGGCGTGGTCTATTCGTTGGTCGTCATCGCGATTGCCGGGGCCATTCTGCTGCCCACCCGTCATCATCGGGCTGGCCTGGTGGTGTTGTGCGGCGCCATTCTGCTGTTGATCAACAGCAAGATCACCGGCCTGTACTGGGCCGGGGTGATCGGTCTGGTTGTCGTGCTCCAGGCGGCGCTTGACCAGCGGCGCGTGCCAGTGAGGCTGGGCGGGCTGTTGCTTGCGGTCCTCGCCGTGTCGCTGGTGATCGTGGGATGGCGCCCATATCTGGCGATACCGCTGGAGACCGGTCAGGTCTTCGGCACCACGACCGAGGTCGTTACGGGCCCGCTGAATCTGCGAGATGCCGGCGCTTGGCAGCGCATGACCTTCCTGGTGTTCGGCAAAAGCAGCAACCCGGTTGCGCCGGAGCTGGCCCAGCTCAAGTGGCCAGGGCAATGGTCGGCTGACGAATTCGTCTCGATTTTCGACATTCGCATCGGCGGGTTCGGGTCCTGGTTCGGGGTGCAGGTGTTGGGTGTATTGCTGGTCGGAGGCGTCGCGCTTTGGCAGATGCGCCGGTCGATACGTCAGGATCAGGCGTGGCTGGGACCGTTCTGGACGCTGGCTGTGTTCACTGCAACCCTGCTATTCCCGGTTTCCTGGTGGGCGCGGTTGGTATCGCCGTTCTGGCTGGTGGCGGTGTTGCCCCTGGTCTGGCGGCGCCGTGCGACGACGCAGGCTGATTCCCGCTGGGCCTGGGTGCTGCGACTGGGGTGGACCATCGCCATCGCGGGTGTGCTGGTGAATGGGGCGGCGCTTACCTTCACCTTGAAAAATGTGATCGCCACCAATGGTGCCATCACGCAGATACTGTCGGACGTCGCAGTGCAGGGCAGCGCGGTGCGCATCGTGCCGGGTAACGCGCCGGAATTCGACGGCACACCGACGACCTGGCAGCAGCGCCTGATCCAACTCAGCATATCCCCGCGTGTAGGGCCGGTAGACGGTTGCCGCCAGACTTTGTTCGCCGTTGGCAGCGTGCAGATGTGTATCGAAAACCCTTGATGGCACAAGCGTAATGACGTCCTGCCCCAATATCTGAGGGTGTAAGTGGCAGTGTATGTTCGCAACTAAATTTCCATGGCGCAGTCGCTAAGGGTCTGAATTGAGGCAATTGCTGGAGTGGCAAGGCCGAACTCAGTCACAGCGTCATGGGCTTCGATCAACTGATCAACTACATGAACGGTTCTTCCCGTGTGGTAGATGGTTCCGCGCTTGCATGTACCCCCAATCGCTGGTCGGGAGCGCCACGGTAGAACAACCGCGATGCCTATCTTTCCGGGGGCTGTTTACCCTGTTTGGTCGCGAGTATGAGTTGATCACGGGTGTCGCCCTGTCGCACTACACCGAGAACGCTCCGGCTCACGGTGGCTGGAACTGAAGTAGAGCGGGGCTTGCGTCAGGTGGATGGCGTTTTTCCATCCCACCGTTTAACGCCTGCGGTGCCAATCGGTGTAAAACGCTGTGCGGTTTCCATCCTCCGGTTGATGCGCCTGCTCGTGGGATAGGCTGAGCCTTATATACTCGACGCCCCGGCCTGTCCGGGGCGTTTCGTTTCCACCGCCAAGGAGTCTGCGTGGCCCACCCTGCTCAACGTCGCTGGTATCCCATAGCCTTTGCCATCGCTGCGCTGGTGCTGTTGCCGCTGTCGGTATTGGCGCTGTCCTGGCACGAGATCGATGGCGAGATCTGGAGCCATTTGTGGGATACCCAGATGCCGCGTCTGCTCGGCAATACCCTGGTGCTCGTCTTGGGTGTCGGTATTGGGGTGACGGTGCTCGGTGTCAGTCTTGCCTGGCTCACCAGCCTCTGCGAGTTTCCCGGTCGGCGTTGGCTGGACTGGGCGCTGATGCTGCCTTTCGCCATTCCCGCCTACGTGCTGGCCTTCGTCTTCATCGGTCTGTTCGATTTTTCCGGGCCGGTGCAGAGCGCTTTGCGCGAGTGGTTCGGTACGGGCATACGTTTTCCACGTGTCCGTTCTACCGGCGGCGTGATCGCCGTGCTGGTGCTGGTGTTCTATCCCTACGTTTACCTGCTCGCGCGCAGCGCCTTCCTGGCCCAGGGCCGAGGACTGCTTGAGGCTGCGCGAGTGCTCGGCCAATCACCCTGGCAGGCGTTCTGGCGCGTGGCGCTGCCGATGGCCTGGCCGGCCATCGGTGCCGGACTGGCCTTGGCAATCATGGAAACCCTGGCCGACTTCGGCGCGGTGGCGGTGTTCAACTTCGATACCTTCACCACCGCCATCTACAAGACCTGGTACGGCTTCTACAGCCTCTCAGGTGCCACTCAGCTGGCCAGTCTGTTGTTGCTGGCGGTGATGCTGGTGCTCTACGGTGAGCGCCGTGCCCGTGGCGCTAGTCGCCCGGCCAGCGAGCGGCCGCGGGGCAGGGCGTTGTACCGCTTGCACGGCTGGAAGGCCTTCGCTGCCAGTGCATGGTGCGGCCTGATATTTGCCTGCGCCTTCGTGGTGCCGTTGCTGCAGCTGCTGGTGTGGTTCTGGCAGCGCGGCCGCTTTGATCTGGACGAGCGATACGCCGGCCTGATCCTGCATACCCTTTCCCTCGGTGCTCTGGCGGCTTTGATCACGGTCGCAGTGGCGCTGCTGCTGGCATTCGCCCGGCGCCAGGCCCCGACCCGGCCGATCCGTAGCGCGGTGAGCCTGGCCAACCTTGGCTATGCATTGCCCGGCTCGGTGCTGGCGGTGTCGATCATGCTGGCCTTCAGCTTCCTCGATCGCGAACTGGTGATCCCGCTATCCTCCTGGCTCGGTGGCGCCGGTAAGCCGTTGCTGCTGGGCAGCCTGTTCGCTCTGCTCTTGGCTTATCTGGTGCGCTTCATGGCAGTGGCCTATGGTCCCCTGGAGAATAGCCTGGCGCGTATCCGTCCTTCGCTGCCGCAGGCCGCGCGCAGCCTGGGGGTGAGTGGGCCGTCACTGTTCCTGCGCGTCTACCTGCCGTTGCTTGCGCCGGGAGCGCTGTCCGCCGCGTTGCTGGTATTCGTCGATGTACTCAAGGAAATGCCGGCGACCCTGCTGATGCGACCCTTTGGCTGGGACACTCTGTCGGTGCGTATCTTCGAGATGACCAGCGAGGGCGAGTGGGCCCGTGCCGCGCTGCCGGCATTGACCCTGGTATTGGTCGGCCTGCTGCCGGTAATCGGCCTGATCCGCCGCTCCGCCCGCCAGCCGGGGCATTGACCACACGGAGTGTCCAGTTTCTTTGCACGGGGCTACAATGCGCGCCTGCTGACGCAGCCGTCCATGAGCCCGTACCCACCAGGGCAGGGCCCGCATCAAGGAGTTATCCATGGGACAGCGTACACCCCTGTATGAACAGCATCTGGCGCTCGGCGCCAAGATGGTCGATTTCGGTGGCTGGGACATGCCGCTGCACTACGGTTCCCAGGTCGAGGAGCACCATCAGGTGCGCCGCGACTGCGGCGTGTTCGACGTCTCCCACATGACCGTGGTCGACATCACCGGCGCCCAGGCCAAGGCCTGGCTGCAGCATCTGCTGGCCAACGATGTCGAGCGCCTGAAGACCCCGGGCAAGGCCCTCTACAGTGGCATGCTCAACGAGCGTGGCGGGGTGATCGACGATCTGATCGTCTATCTCACCGATTGGGGGTATCGCATGGTGGTCAACGCCGCCACCCGCGACAAGGACCTGGCCTGGATGCGTTCTCGTACCGCTGGTTTCGATGTCACTCTTACCGAGCGTGCCGAGTTGGCCATGCTGGCCATCCAGGGGCCTCATGCCCGTGCCAAGACTGCCGAACTGGTGAGCACGGCCCGCGCTGCTCTGATTCAGGAGCTCAAGGTGTTCCAGGGCCTGCCGGAAGGCGACTGGTTCATCGCCCGTACCGGTTACACGGGTGAGGACGGCCTGGAAATCATGCTGCCTGCGGCCGAGGCTCCGGGCTTTCTCAGCGAGCTGGTCGGTGCCGGCATCGCTCCGATCGGCCTGGGCGCCCGTGACACCCTGCGCCTGGAGGCCGGCATGAACCTGTACGGCCAGGACATGGACGAAGAGGTTTCCCCACTGGCCGCGAACATGGCCTGGACCATCGCCTGGGAACCGACCGAGCGCCAGTTCATTGGCCGCAGCGCCCTGGAAAGCCAGCGCGCCGCCGGCGACCAGCTCAAGCTGGTCGGCCTGGTACTGGAGGAGCGCGGTGTGCTGCGTGCTCACCAGGTGGTGCGGGTGGAAGGCGTTGGCGAGGGGGAGATCACCAGCGGCAGCTTCTCGCCGACGCTGAACAAGTCCATCGCCCTGGCCCGGGTACCGGCCGCTACCGGCGACCGTGCCGAGGTGGAGATTCGTGGCAAGTGGTATCCGGTACGGGTCGTGCAAGCGAACTTCGTTCGCAATGGCAAGGCCGTGATCTGATTCGAACAGTGCGGGGCAGGCCCCGCGCCAGCTGCTAAATTTTCCGGGCGGACGTTCCGCCTACCGATTCCGAGGATTACAACAATGAGCAATATCCCCGCCGATCTGCGTTACGTCGCCAGCCATGAGTGGATCCGCCTGGAGGCCGATGGCTCGGTCACCGTCGGCATCACCGATCATGCTCAGGAAGCGCTGGGTGATGTGGTCTATGTCGAGCTGCCGGAAGTCGGCAAGCAGCTGGCCAACGGCCAGGAAGCCGGTGTAGTCGAGTCGGTGAAGGCCGCCTCCGACATCTACGCGCCGATCGCCGGTGAAGTCCTCGCCGTCAACGAGGCCCTGGCCGACGCTCCCGAGCAGGTCAACGGCGAGCCCTACGAGGCCTGGTTCTTCAAGCTGCAGCCGAGCAATCCGGCCGAGCTGGAAGAGCTGCTCGACGCTGCCGGCTACGAAGCCGTCTGCTCCGCCGATGCCTGAGAACCTATTTACGATCTGCTGCGCGTCGGAAAAACTGCGTTGAAAGCGGCTTCGGAATGCTCATTTACGTTGTGTAAACTCCGCTTCCTCAGCCACTTTCGCTTTGTTTTTCTCTAGCTCGCAAGATCGTAAACAGGTTCTAAGATGAGTGGGCGCGTCTAGCACGCGGCCTGCCGTCCAGAATCACGATTTCCGCTGTCGAGCCTCGATCCGTCGAGGCTCTGTCATTTTTCGAGAGCCCCGTCATGTCCACGCCCCGTCTCGACCAACTGCAACAGCCCGATGCCTTCCTCCGCCGTCATCTCGGCCCGGATGCCCGTGAAGAACAGGCCATGCTCGACGCCCTCGGTGTCGCCAGCCGCGAAGAGCTGATCGTGCAGACCGTGCCGCCGGCCATCCGCCTCAACCGCCCGCTGGACCTGCCGGCGGCGCTGGACGAGCAGGGTGCCCTGGCCAAGCTCAAGGGCTACGCCGAGCAGAACCAGCTGTGGACCAACCTGATTGGCATGGGCTACCACGGCACCATCACCCCGACCGTGATCCTGCGTAACCTGCTGGAGAACCCGGGCTGGTACACCGCCTACACCCCCTATCAGCCGGAAATCGCCCAGGGTCGCCTGGAGTCGCTGCTGAACTTCCAGCAGCTGACCATCGACCTGACTGGCCTGGACCTGGCCAGCGCCTCGCTGCTCGACGAGGCTACCGCTGCTGGCGAGGCCATGGGCCTGGCCAAGCGCGTGGCCAAGTCGAAGAGCAATATGTTCTTCGTCGACGAGAACTGCCACCCGCAGACCATCTCGGTGGTGCAGACCCGTGCCGAAGGCTTCGGCATCGAAGTCCAGGTCGGCGCGCTGGACCAGCTGGCCGGCCTCGACGTGTTCGGCGCGCTGCTGCAGTACCCGGATACCCACGGCGAGATCCGTGACATCAAGCCGCTGATCGAACAGCTGCACGCCAAGAACGCCCTGGCCTGCGTCGCCACCGACCTGCTCAGCCTGCTGCTGATGACCCCGCCCGGCGAGCTCGGCGCGGACGTGGTACTCGGCTCCGCCCAGCGCTTCGGCGTACCGATGGGCTACGGCGGCCCGCACGCGGCCTTCTTCGCCACCCGTGACGCCTTCAAGCGCGCCATGCCCGGCCGCATCATCGGCGTGTCCAAGGACGCCCGCGGCAACACCGCGCTGCGCATGGCCCTGCAGACCCGCGAGCAGCACATCCGCCGCGAGAAGGCCAACTCCAACATCTGCACCTCGCAGGTGCTGCTGGCCAACATGGCCAGCTGCTACGCCGTGTACCACGGTCCGGAAGGCCTCAAGCGCATTGCCCAGCGCGTGCATCGCCTGACTTCCGTACTGGCCTCCGGCCTGGAGCAGAAAGGCCTGAAGCGCGACAACCAGTTCTTCTTCGACACCCTGACCCTGGAAGTCGGCGGCATGCAGACCGCCATCCTCGAGTCGGCCAAGGCTGCGCGCATCAACCTGCGGATCCTCGGTCGCGGCAAGCTGGGCATCAGCCTGGACGAGACCAGCAGCGCACAGACCGTCGAGCAGCTGCTGTCGATCTTCCTCGGTGCCGACCACGGCCTGAGCGTGGCTGAGCTGGACGCCGGCAACGTGCCGGAAGGCATCCCGGCTGATCTGCGCCGCACCTCGGCCTACCTGACCCACCCGGTGTTCAACAGCCACCACAGCGAAACCGACATGCTGCGCTACCTCAAGCGCCTGGAGAACAAGGACCTGGCCCTGAACCAGGCCATGATCCCGCTCGGTTCCTGCACCATGAAGCTGAACGCCACCAGCGAGATGATCCCGGTGACCTGGCCGGAATTCGGCGCGCTGCACCCCTTCGCCCCGCGCGAGCAGGCTGCCGGCTACAAGCTGATGATTGACGAGCTGGAAGCCTGGCTGCGCGCTATCACCGGTTTCGACGCCATCTGTATGCAGCCCAACTCCGGTGCCCAGGGCGAGTACGCCGGCCTGCTGGCCATCCGCAAGTACCACGAGAGCCGCAACGACGGCCACCGTGACATCTGCCTGATCCCGGCTTCGGCCCACGGCACCAACCCGGCCTCGGCGCAGATGCTCAACATGCGGGTGGTGGTGGTGGAGTGCGACGCCGCCGGCAACGTCGACATGGACGACCTCAAGGCCAAAGCCGCTGAGGCCGGCGACAAGCTCTCCTGCCTGATGATCACTTACCCGTCGACTCACGGCGTGTACGAGGAAGGCATCCGCGAGATTTGCGAAGTGGTGCATTCCCATGGCGGCCAGGTGTACATGGACGGGGCCAACCTCAACGCCCAGGTTGGTCTGGCACGTCCTGCCGATATCGGCGCCGACGTGTCGCACATGAACCTGCACAAGACCTTCTGCATCCCGCACGGCGGTGGCGGCCCGGGCATGGGCCCGATCGGTGTGCGCGCACACCTGGCGCCCTTCGTTGCCAACCACCCGGTGGTCGAGCTGCAAGGCCCGAACCCGCAGAACACGGCGGTCAGCGCCGCGCCCTGGGGCAGCGCCAGCATTCTGCCGATAAGCTGGATGTACATCGCCATGATGGGTCCGCAGCTGGCCACCGCTACCGAGGTGGCGATCCTCAACGCCAACTACCTGGCTCGTCAGCTGGGCGGTGCCTTCCCGGTGCTGTACAGCGGCCGCAACGACCGCGTCGCCCACGAGTGCATCCTGGATCTGCGCCCGCTCAAGGCCGAGACCGGCATCAGCGAGGAAGACGTGGCCAAGCGCCTGATGGACTACGGCTTCCACGCCCCGACCATGAGCTTCCCGGTACCGGGCACGCTGATGATCGAGCCGACCGAGAGCGAGTCTAAGGAAGAGCTGGACCGCTTCATCGAAGCCATGCTGAGCATCCGCGCCGAGATCGCCAAGGTTGCCGCCGGCGAGTGGCCGGCCGAGGACAACCCGCTCAAGCGTGCCCCGCACACCCTGGCCGACGTGATCGGCGTGTGGGAGCGACCGTACAGCATCGAGGAAGCGGTGACCCCGTCCGCCCACACTCGCGCGCACAAGTACTGGCCGGCGGTGAACCGCGTGGACAACGTCTACGGCGACCGCAATCTGTTCTGCGCCTGTGTGCCGATGGACGACTATCGCGAGTGATCCGCGCGTTGTCGTGACAAGGCCGCCCTCGGGCGGCCTTGTTGTTTCTGGGGCGGGCTACCTCAGGGCCGGCAACCTTGCTTCGGCAGTGAATCCAGTGCCCGCCGCAGCAGCAGTTGGCTGCGCGTGCTGGCGAGGATGCTGGTGTGGTTCTCCTCCAGCAGGTACAGGCGCTCGGCCTCGTCCTGGGCGGCCGGCAGCAGTTCGCTGGCTAGCGGCACGGTGCCGTCGTTGGGTTCGGCGAGCATGCGGCTGTTGCCGGCGTAGCTGACCAGTTGCCACTGGCGGATATGCGCCGACAGGGGCGCGGCGAACAGCGCCTGCAGGTAGTTGCTGCCGGGCGACATGTCGCGCCATACCGGCACATCCACCGGCACCCGCGACACGCCGGTGGCGGCCGAGGGGTGGCCGTCCCAGGGCGTGGCCAGGGTCAGGAACAGGCATAGGCGCTCATCAGCACCGCCTGGCGCCAGTAGCTGCACGGTACGCCTGGCGACCAGGCCGCCCATGCTATGGGCGAACAGGTGCAGGCGCTCGGGCTTGAGGCGCAGCTGCACATCGCGCAGTGCCTCGCTGAGCAGGTAGGCGCTGTTGTTCAGCGGCAGCCCGCTGGGGTAGTGGAACAGCAGCAACTGGAAGCGTTCGTGGTCGATGCCGGCGGTCAGCTCACGCCATACAGTCGGCGAGCTGTTGATGCCGTGGACCAGTACGATGGGCTCCTTGTCCTCGTCCCAGGGTTCCAGCAGGTACAAGCCGTAGCCCACCTCACTGAGAAAATCCAAAGGCTGCCAGGCGCCTTGGGCGACGCGGGCGGCGGAGAAGCGGGGGTCGTCGAAATCGGTCACCCGCAGGTAGTTGTGGCGCGCGCGCGGCAGGTCGCGATAAAGGCGTTCGAGGCTCAGGTCCAGATCGGGTGGCGTCGTGCTGGTCATGGTCGAGGGGCGCAAGGTGTTGAGCTGGCCCAGGGCGAGGCGTTGTTCTGGGCTCGGTTGAACCTGGAACGGCGCGGTGCGGGGATCAGCCAGCTGCTGGTAGGGCTCGCCGGGGTCGAGGCGCAGGTTGCCGTTGAGGTCCTCGAAGGCCAGGAGCTGGTAGTCGCCGGCGGCCATGCTGAAATAGAACAGTCCGCCGGGTTGAACGCTGCGGTAGGCACGAACATGGTCGTCGGCCAGCAGGGCGACCAGCGCAGGCTGCTTGGCATCGACCTGCAGGTTGCCGGGAATCAGCACCTGAGTCTGCCGCGCCAGATCCATCTGGCGGTCCAGCTCCAATAGCTGGCAGCCGCCGAGCAGCCCTGTCAGCAGTACCAGCAGCAATGATTTCACCATCCCTGTTCTCCAGCCGGTGCATTGGCTGGAGTCTAGCCGCGCTATGCATCAGCGCGGGGTCTGCAAACTCGTCGGCTGGATCAGCAGGGCCTGGGCCAGCTCTTCATCGCTGGCTTGCAGCTGGGGATGGTCGGCCCGAACCCGCTGCATAGCGGCTTCGAGATGGGCGCCACGAATCTGCCCGCCACTGGCGATGAACGCGCTGGCATCGTCACGGGCCGCCATGACCTGCTTGTTGTCCTTGAATGTCAGGTAGGTCGAGGCGGTGGTGGCACCGGAGGAGAGAACGTCACGCCAGAAACCTGCGTCCGCCATGGCGGGGGCGATAGGCATGGCGATCAACGCGAGGGTGGCGACATACGGGCGAATACGCATGGCGGGTGACTCCATTGGCGACTGTATCTGAGAGTTCTGAGCCTACCGGTGACTGGGGAGTTCCACCCTTCGTACGTCAGGCTTCTGCCAGGGACTCGCCAATCACGCGATTACGGCCGTCCTGCTTGCCCTGGTACAGACGTCGATCGGCGCAGCGATACAGCTCGTCCGGAGTCTGGCCATCGCGGGGCCATTCGGCGAGACCGAAAGTTGCAGACAGCTCGATGGTCTGTCCGGCGTAGTCCAGCGGTTGGATGCAGATCAGCTCGCGTAGCGACTCCAGCAGCGGCATGGCGCTGGCTGCATCGGTGTTGCGCAATAGTAGGCCGAATTCCTCGCCACCTAGCCGGCCGAGGTTGTCGGTGGTGCGCAGGCGTTGGTACAGCAGATCGCAGACGTGGCGCAGGGCGTGGTCACCGGCATCGTGGCCGTGGCGGTCGTTGACGCTCTTGAAATGGTCGATATCCATCAGCGCTATCACGACCGGGCTCTGGCTACGGCCCGCCTCTTTCAGCGCGCGCCTCAGTTCCTGCTTGAAATGGCCGCGGCTGTCGGTGCCGGTCAGTGGGTCGGTTTGCGCCTGGCGCTGGAGTTCGGCGAAGGCGGCTGCCCGGCGGGTTTCGTAGAGATGGACGAAAACCACGATCAGCGCACCGCAGAGGATGGCGTTGCCGGCGTCGATCCACTCCAGGGCGGTGGAAGGAAGGGGGTGCCTGAGGTAGTGGAGTGTCAATGCCAGCAGCATGAACGGCAGCGCCAGGCGTACACCACGACGCTTGCCGAGCATCAGGTAGGACAGGACCGGAATCAGGTAGACCCAGACGAAGGCTGCCGCGGAAGCCTTTGGCATCAGGCCGATATAGAGGATGAAGGCGAAGGTCGGTAGCAGGTACAGATAGATCCACAGTTCCAGATGCCGTGAGCGATGGACGCTCCGTCCCGCCGCAAGCAGGGCGATGCAGGCGAGCACCTCTAGGCTGGCGAACAGGGTGTTCCCCGAACTGAACTGCAGTAGCGAGAAGGCGCCGATGGTCAGCCCGGTGGCGTTGAAGATCAGGCTCATCAGCGAACGCCGATCACCGTCCTCCAGCCCGGTCTGGCTGCCGCCACCCCGTGGTCGTGTATGCCTTTCTTGCATGCTTCGCGCCCCTCGCCCTGTGTGCACCTTAGTCGTTCGCACGGCGCATGCAAAAACTCAGAGCGCTTCGACCTTCAGCAGGACACCTTCCTGGCCTACGACCCGCACCGAGCTTCCTGCCGGTAGATCGGTGCCGATAACCAGCCACAGGGTATCGCCTGCCTTGATCTTGCCGCGCCCGCCTACGATGGCCTCGTGTAGCACGAAGGTACGACCGACGAACTCGCTGCCGCGACGGTTCAGGCCGGGGGCATCCGAGGGCTTGGCAGCACTACGCTGGCGCTGCCACCAGAGCACGGCGGTGAGTACTGAGAGTACAGCGAACACCAGGAACTGCCAGGCCCAGGGCAGCTCCGGAAACAGGTAGGTGAGTATGCCTACTGCGGCAGCTGCGACGCCGATCCACAGTAGATAGCCACCGGCACCGAATACCTCGAGGATCAGCAGGACAGTACCGAAGGCCAGCCAGTCCCAGAACGACAGGTGCTGCAGGTACTCGATCACTTCTTGCCGTCCTTGTCGAAGGTGGCGCGGACGATCTCGCCGATGCCGCCGACCGCGCCGATTACCTGACTGGCTTCCAGCGGCATGAGGATGACCTTGCTGTTGTTGGCCGATGCCAGCTGGCCCAGGGTCTCGACATACTTCTGCGCGACGAAGTAGTTGACCGCCTGCACGTTACCGCCGGCGATGGCGTCGGATACCACGCGGGTCGCTTCTGCTTCAGCCTGGGCGGCGCGCTCGCGGGCCTCGGCCTCGAGGAAGGCGGCCTGGCGCTGGCCCTCGGCCTTGAGAATTTCTGCCTGCTTGTGGCCCTCGGCAGTGAGGATGGCGGCGGAGCGTGAGCCTTCGGCTTCGAGGATCTGTGCGCGTTTGAGGCGCTCGGCTTTCATCTGGCTGGCCATGGCCTCGACCAGGTCGGCGGGCGGACTGATGTCCTTGATCTCGATGCGGGTGACCTTGATGCCCCAGGGCGCTGTCGCCTCGTCGACGGTGCGCAGCAGGCGCTCGTTGATCGCGTCACGCTGGCTGAGCATGGCGTCCAGCTCCATCGAGCCCAGGACCGTGCGGATGTTGGTCATCACCAGGTTGCGGATGGCGTGTTCCAGATCGTTGACCTCGTAGGCCGCCTGGGCCGCGTTGATCACCTGGAAAAAGCACACTGCATCGATGGTGACGATGGCGTTGTCGGCGCTGATGGCTTCCTGGGGAGGGATGTCGAGTACGCTCTCCATGACGTTGAGCTTGCGGCCGATACGATCCATCACCGGTACGATGATATTCAGGCCCGGCTTGAGGGTATTGGTATAGCGACCGAATCGCTCCACTGTCCATTCATAGCCCTGTGGTACCACCTTGAAGCCCATGAACACGACGGCCACTGCCAGACCGACGAAGAGAAAGATCACACTGCCGACTTCCATAGGAACTCCTTTTTCTGCTGGTCTGCTCGGGAAGGACTCTGCTGTCCGCCCGTGGATTCACTTCTGTTCGCTCTGCGGGGTGACCCGCAGTACTTCCTCGATGGTGGTCTGCCCGGCGGCGATCTTCTGCGCCCCGGAGAGCCGCAGGCTGCGCATGCCATCCTTGAACGCGGCCCTGCGCAACGCGATCAGGTCCGTGTCGGCAGTGATCAGCGGCTTGATGTTGTCGTTAAGCAGCATGATCTCGTAGACGCCTGCGCGGCCACGGTAGCCGGTTTCGCGACATTCCAGACAGCCAACGGCACGTTGCGCCTGGTTCGGCAGCGGTGCGCTCCAGGGCTTGGTCAGGCTCTGCCAGTCCTCCTCGTTCAACTCTGCCGGGGCCTTGCAGTGTGGGCACAGGGTGCGGACGAGGCGCTGGGCCATGACCCCGAGCAGCGTAGCCTTGAGCAGGTAGTGCGGGACGCCCAGCTCCAGCAGGCGGCTGATGGCGCTGGGGGCATCATTGGTGTGGAGGGTTGAGAGCACCAGGTGCCCGGTCAGGGCAGCCTGGATGGCCATCTCGGCGGTCTCCAGATCGCGGATCTCGCCGACCATGATGATGTCCGGGTCCTGGCGCATCAGGGCGCGCACGCCGCTGGCGAAGGTCAGATCGATGTTGTGTTGCACCTGCATCTGATTGAAGGCACCCTCGATCATCTCGATCGGGTCCTCGATGGTGCAGACGTTCACCTCTTCGGTCGCCAACTGCTTGAGCGTGGTGTACAGGGTAGTGGTCTTTCCCGAGCCGGTGGGGCCAGTGACCAGGATGATGCCGTTGGGCTGGCAGGTCATGCTTTCCCAGCGACGCAGGTCCTCGGGCGAGAAGCCGAGCTGGTCGAAGCTCTTCAACAGGACCTCGGGATCGAAGATCCGCATCACCATCTTCTCGCCGAAGGCGGTGGGCAGAGTCGACAGACGTAGCTCCACCTCGCCGCCGTCGGGGGTGCGGGTCTTGATGCGACCGTCCTGGGGTTTGCGTTTCTCGGCCACGTTCATCCGCCCCAGACTCTTCAGGCGGCTGACTGCGGCCATGGTCACCTGTGGCGGGAACTGGTAGACGTTGTGCAGCACGCCGTCGATGCGGAAGCGCACCGTGCCGGCCTCGCGACGAGGCTCGATGTGAATGTCGCTGGCGCGCTGCTGGTAGGCGTATTGGAACAGCCAATCGACGATGTTGACGATGTGCGCATCGTTGGCATCAGGTTCCTGGTCCTGGGCTCCCAGGTTGAGCAACTGCTCGAAGTTGCCAACGCCGCTGATCTTTTGATCCACGGCGGTGGCACCGGTGACGGAGCGGGCCAGGCGATAGAATTCGGTGGTGAAGCGCTGGATGTCTGCCGGGTTGGCCACGACCCGCTTGATCGGGCGTTTGAGCACGTGGGTCAGGTTGCTTTCCCAGCCATGCACGAAAGGTTGGGCGCTGGCGATGGTTACCGACTCGCTGTCCACCGCCACCGCGAGAATCTTGTGGCGCTGGGCGAACGCGTAGGACATCAACGGGGTGACGGCGGCCACGTCGATCTTCAGCGGGTCTATGCGCAGGTATGGCTGGCCCGCGAAGTTGGCCAGCCATACGGTGAGGCCCTCCAGATCATGCTTCTTGCCGGGCCGCTGCAGATCATCGATCTGCTGGGCGGCAAGGAATTCCAAGGGATGCAGCTGCGCGTTGGACGAGGCGCGGCGCAGCACCATGCATTGCTCGGCGATTTCCTGGGACACTTTGCCTTGGGCGACCAGCTCACGAAGGATGTCGTTGAGGTCGAGCCAGCGATCCTGTGCGGGCGAGGCGAAGGAGGACATGGAGCTCCCTTGGTTCTGGATAACGGGGTGAGCAGCTTATTTCAGCAGCAGCTTCCAGGGTTTGAGCGTCGCCACAGTATGGGCTTGTGCCTGGCGTGCGACTAGCACTTCGGCATCGTTGCCCAGAGTTGCAAGCGTCTCCAGCTTGCTCAGTTCGCCGTACAGACGATCCAGCTCCGGCAGCTCCGATACCTGGCGGGCAAGGCGTAGCCAGGCCTGCAGGCGCTCGATGCGCGGCAGCTGCTCGGCCAGTGCCTCGGGGAACTGCTGGTAGTGCTTCAGTCGCAGCCCTTCGGCCTCCTCGGCCAGCAGGGTCGGCAGCCAGTTACCCAGCGGCGCCGTGCCCTGGCGCTCGCCCCGGGAATTGCGGCCGACCGTCCAGCTCCGCTGCAGCAGCCAGCGCGACAGCTGCAGGGACAGCAGGCCCCAGCGATTGCCCAGGAGCTCGCCGGCGAACATGGCTGGGGCGTTGTGGCGCAACACTTCGTCGTCGCGACCGGTGGCCAGACGCGGACGCCAATCTCCCAGCAGTGCATCGAGGCCCTCACGAAGCTCGCGACTGGAGGCGCGTGGCGCGGCCTGGCCGAGGCTGCCGAGCAGCGCACGCAGATCGATCAGCTGTTGCAGCCACTGCTCCAGCAGCTTCCAGTGACCGTTCCAGCGGTACTGTTCCGCCAAGCGCTGGCTGCTGCCGAGCAGGTGCCAGGCGAGGGCGGCGAAGGCGTCGTCCAGCGTCATCTCGGCGTTCAGTTCAGGCAGCGGTAGGCTCAGGCTGTAGCTGCCGGAGTCGAACAGGCGATAGCCGCGCTCGGCCTTGCTGATGTCGCAAGGCATCAGGGGCAGGTCGGCGGCCAGTTCGCAGGCCAGCTCCAGCAAGGCAGCCGGTTCGCCTTCGCGCAGTTCGAGTTCCAGCTCGCAGATTTCTTCCTCGCCCTCGCCGGCCACCACCTTGCCCAGATCCAGGGCCGCCTCGATCACCGTCTTGGCCTTGCCGCGACCCCAGGCGATCTCGGCCTTCTGGCGGACGAAGTCGGTGGTGAAAATCGGTTGCAGGCTCTTCTTGTCCAGCCCGGCCAGGCTGGCCGGCCAGCAGTCGTCGTTGAGCAGCTTGAGGTCGAGCTTGGCCTTCTTCAGGTGCCAGTCCCACTCGTTGCGCTCGGACAGTCCGGCCACGCTCTGGCCTCGGCTCTTCAGGGTCTGGATGAACTGCTCGCCATCACGACGCAGGCGCAGGGCGACCTTGGCTCCGGCCAGGTCGCGCTCGGCGGTGTCGTAGTACTGGTTGAATAGCTCATGGGTCTGCCAGCCGGACTTGTTGCGCTTCTTCAGCAGCGGGTGGTCGCGCAGGGCGGCGAGGGTTTCGCGGCTGGCGCGCAGCTTGATCTCGGTTTCTTTGGCCATTTCGGGACTCTCTGAGCGATTCGGAAAACGACAAGGCCGCCCGTGGGCGGCCTTGTCATGCGGCGGGTGGCGTTCAGACGAACAGTTTCACGCCCAGCCAGAACAGACCTGCGGACAGCAGGATGGTGGCCGGCAGCGTTAGCACCCAGGCCATCAGGATATTGCGCACTGTAGCGAATTGCAGGCCGCTCTTGTTGGCGACCATGGTGCCGGCGACGCCGGATGACAGCACGTGGGTGGTCGACACCGGCAGACTGTAGACGTTGGCCAGGCCGATGGCGATGGATGCGGTGATCTGCGCGCTCATGCCCTGGGCATAGGTCATGCCCTGCTTGCCGATCTTCTCGCCGACGGTCAGCACCACGCGTTTCCAGCCGACCATGGTGCCGATACCCAGCGCCAGGGCCACGGCGAAGATCACCCAGGTGGGCGCATATTCGGTGGTGGCGGTAAGGTCTTTGCGCAGCTTATCCAGATCCGCCTTCTCGCGCTTGGGCAGCGTGTCCAGCTTGCTGACCTTCTTGGCGGTATCGTCCAGGCACAGCAGGTAACGACGTACCTGGGTACGCTTCTCCTGGTCCATCTGGTTGTAATCGGTCACACCTTGCAGGTCTTTCAGCAGGGTGGAGATGGTTGCCTCGGTCAGCTTGGCGTCGCAGCGGAACTGCTTCGGCAGTTCTACGTTGCCAGCCTTGCCCAGTGCTAGGTATTCGCTCAGCTCGTCGTGGTTGCGCTGGTAGAACTGCTGCAGGTGCACGGCGGCGTCGCGGGTGCGCTCGATCTGATAGGTGGTGCTGTTGAGGTCCAGCACGAACTTGGCTGGAACGATACCGATCAGTACCAGCATGATCAGGCCGATGCCCTTCTGGCCGTCGTTGGAGCCGTGTACGAAGCTCACGCCCATGGCCGACATGATCAGCACCATGCGGTTCCAGAACGGTGGCTTCTTCTTGCCCTTGATCTCCTTACGGCTCTCCGGGGTTTCGTGCATCTTCGAGTCTGCGAAGGCGCGGCGCAGCCCGATCAGAATCAGACCGGCGACGGCGAAGCCGGCCAGCGGCGATAGCAGCAGGCTGAGGCCGATGTCTATCGCCTTCTGCCAGTTGACGCCGTCGGCCAGGGAAATATGCGAGAGCAGGGCGTTGGCCAGGCCGACACCGAGGATGGAGCCGATCAGGGTGTGCGAGCTGGATGCCGGAATGCCGAAGTACCAGGTGCCCAGGTTCCAGGCAATGGCGGCGGTCAGCAGGGAGAACACCATCACCAGGCCGTGGGCAGTGTTGACGTTGATCAGCAGCTCCACCGGTAGCAGGTGGACGATGGCATAGGCCACACCGACGCCGCCGAGGACCACGCCGAGGAAATTGAAGATGCCCGAGAAGATCACTGCCAGGTGCGGCGGCATCGCCTTGGTGTAGATCACCGTGGCCACCGCGTTGGCGGTGTCATGGAAACCGTTGATGAATTCGAAGGTCAGGACAAAGGTCAGAGCCAGCACCAGGCTGATGGCGACCCAGGCATCGAGCCCGCTGAATAGTTCGAACATGACGTTTTTGTGACCGGAAAAAGGGGCGCGAAGTATGCCAGATGACAACGGTTTCTGCTCGAACGGTCGTTTCCAGGCATGTCAGCCCGGACGAAAGGTCGTGCCTGTTCAGCATAGGCAGTGGGCGGCGGCCTCTCTATGATGGGTTCAGGCCACGGAGATCCGTTATGTCGCTTCCCTCTCTGCAAGACCAGTTCGCTGCGCTGATTGCCACCCCGTCGGTCAGCTGCACCCAACCGCACTGGGATCAGTCCAATCGCCTGGTGATCGAGCTGCTGGCGGGTTGGCTGAGCGATCTTGGTTTCGCCTGTGAGATCCAGGAAGTGGCGCCGGGAAAAGCCAACCTGTTGGCCACCTTCGGCAGTGGTCCCGGTGGGCTGGTGCTGGCCGGTCATAGCGACACCGTGCCGTTCGACGGGGCCCTGTGGCAAAGTGACCCACTCAGGCTGACCGCCCAGGGTGATCGTTGGGTCGGCCTGGGTGTGTGCGACATGAAAGGCTTCTTCCCTCTGGTGATCGAGGCTGTTCGCGGCATGCTCGACTGGCCATTCAGGCAGCCGCTGTTGATCCTCGCCACCTGCGATGAAGAAAGCTCCATGGATGGCGCCCGTGCGTTGGCTGAGGCTGGGCGCCCCTTGGGGCGTGCTGCGGTGATCGGCGAGCCGACCGGGCTCAAGCCGGTACGCCTGCACAAGGGCGTGATGATGGAGCGCATCGACATCCTCGGGCAGAGCGGCCATAGCTCCGACCCGAGCCTCGGTCATAGCGCCCTGGAGGCCATGCACGATGCCATTGGCGCACTGCGGGAGCTGCGCAGTCAGTGGCAGCGCGAGTTCAACAACCCGCAGTTCGGCGTGCCGCAGCCGACGCTCAACCTCGGTTGCATCCACGGTGGCGACAACCCCAACCGCATCTGCGGCCAGTGTTCGCTGGAGTTCGATCTGCGCCCGCTGCCGGGCATGGAGCCGGAGCAGTTGCGCGCGGCCATTCGCAGCAAGCTGCGGCCGCTGGCCGAACGGCACCAGGTGAAGATCGACTACGCGCCACTGTTCGCCAATGTGCCGCCCTTTGAGCAGAGCGCCGATAGTGAGCTGGTGCGCCTGGCCGAGAAGCTCACCGGGCATGCGGCGCAGTCGGTGGCATTCGGTACCGAAGCCCCGTATCTTCAGCAGCTTGGTTGCGAGACCATTGTCCTCGGCCCCGGCGATATCGCCTGTGCTCACCAGCCGGGGGAGTTTCTCGAGCTGGCGCGCATCGAGCCGACCGTGGTGCTGCTGCGCCAGTTGATCCAGCACTACTGCCTGTAATTCGCCCAGCCCAGAGGGGAGCACCGATGTTGCGACGACGCTAGACCGACCTTCCTTCTCCGAGTGTGGAGAGGCAAAACATCGCTCGTCCGTCCTTGCTCACAGGCTTCTCAATGCACGACTACGTCAACTGGCTTCGCCACGCTTCGCCTTACATCAACGCTCACCGGGACTGCACCTTCGTGGTCATGCTGCCCGGCGAAGGCGTGGAACATCCGAATTTCGGCAATATCGTCCATGACCTGGTGCTGCTGCACAGTCTCGGTGTGCGCCTGGTGCTGGTGCATGGCTCGCGCCCGCAGATCGAAGCGCGCCTGGCCGAGCGTGGCCTGACGCCGCGCTATCACCGTGACCTGCGCATCACCGATGGACCGACTCTGGATTGCGTGATCGATGCTGTTGGGCGCCTGCGCATTGCTATCGAGGCGCGCCTGTCGATGGATATGGCCGCCTCGCCGATGCAGGGCTCGCGTTTGCGTGTGTCCGGCGGCAACTTCGTCACCGCGCGGCCGATTGGCGTGGTCGATGGCATCGACTATCACCACACCGGCGAAGTGCGCCGGGTCGACCGCAAGGGCATCGGCCGCCTGCTCGACGAGCGCAGCATCGTGCTGCTGTCATCGCTCGGCTACTCGCCCACCGGGGAAATTTTCAACCTGGCCTGTGAGGACGTCGCCACCCGTGCCGCCATTGATCTGCAGGCCGACAAGTTGCTGTTGTTCAGCGCCGAGCGTGGCCTGCTCGACGCCAGTGGCAAGTTGGTGCGCGAGCTACGCCCGCAGCAGGTGCCGGCACATCTGGCACGGCTCGGTAGCTGCTATCAGGCCGAGTTGCTCGATGCGGCGGCCCAGGCCTGCCGCGCCGGGGTCAAGCGCAGCCATATCGTCAGCTACATGGAAGACGGTTCGTTGCTTACCGAGCTGTTCACCCGCGACGGTGGCGGCACCCTGGTCGACCAGGAGCAGTTCGAGTCGCTGCGTGAAGCGACCATCGAGGATGTGGGCGGCCTGATCGAGCTGATCACCCCGCTGGAGGATCAAGGCATCCTGGTGCGTCGTTCGCGCGAAGTGCTGGAGCGCGAGATCGGCCAGTTCAGCATCGTCGAGCGCGACGGCCTGATCATCGCCTGCGCTGCGCTCTACCCGATCGCCGATTCCGAAGCCGGCGAACTGGCCTGCTTGGCGGTCAATCCCGAATACCGCCATGGCGGTCGTGGTGACGAGCTGCTGGAGCGCATCGAGGAGCGAGCCAAGGCGATGGGCCTGAAGACGCTGTTCGTGCTCACTACCCGTACTGCGCACTGGTTCCAGGAGCGCGGCTTCGAGTCCAGCGGTGTCGAGCGCATGCCGGTGGCACGGGCGTCGCTGTACAACTATCAGCGCAACTCGAAGATCTTTGAAAAGTCGCTCTGACAGCCTGTTCCGCGTAGGTCGTCACGAGTTCGCAATACTTCAAGAAACCCTGCAAGAAAAAAGGCCGCGATTGCGGCCTTTTTCTGGGTTTCAGGATCAGGCGCTGCGGCGCTGATGCTGCTTGAACTGTTCGTTACCGTCGTCCCAGCCCGCCTCCCAGGCAGCGGCCAGCACTTCCACGGGATAGGGTTGCGCATGCTGGGGCTGGCCAGTGAGCCCGGCCATATAGCCTTGCTGGTAGGCCTTGTTCAGGCTTTCCAGGCTCCAGTCGTGATCGTCTGCTGCGGGCGTCATGGCTATTCGCCAATGCGGATTTCCCCACAGGCTAGCCCGTGCCAGAGTGGTTGGTGCGCCGCTGGTCAGAGCCGAACGGTCGGAGTGGCGGATTTGTGACGGACTCCCCTAAAGAAGCCCCTCCATTTCCCAGGCTATTGATTGCAAAAGCACTTTTTCGGCGGTGAAGCGGCTAGTGCCGCCCTTAAATGCTGATGCCGAGAATGCTCGCCTGGTAGGCCGCAACGAAAGTGTCGAAATCACCGGCTGGTGCCTGCTCCAGTTCCTCCTGCTCCACCAGAGAGGCGCGGGCAGCCTCGACGAACTGTGCCTGCTCAGCCGCGCTCAATGGTTGGGCTCGGAAAGCAGCGGCGTGGGCCTTGCTCTGGCGCAGGGCGAATTCGCGGAAACTTTCGCCGGTAGCCTTCAGCTCGGTCAGCACTTGCGCTGATGGCGTCAGGCTGGCGTCTTCGACCTTGCGCCGCTGCAGGTGCAGGGCGGTCTGGTAGGCGTCACCGCCATAGGCGCGGTCGAGCAGCGTAGCGATTGGCGCGAAGGCATCCAGCAGTTCGCCGGCCCAGGTCTGCAGTTCGATCTGTTCGCCGTCACGTTGCAGGTGCAGGCGGGGGCGGCGGCCTTCCTTGACCGTCTTGAGGAAGTTGTCGGTGCAGGAGCAGCACTCGCCATTGGCCAGTAGCGGGCTCTCCTGCAAGGCGCAGAACAGCACGAAGGTGTCGAGGAAGCGTGCCTGGTCCAGGTCGATCCCCAGTGGCAGGTAGGGGTTGATGTCCAGGCAGCGCACTTCCACGTACTGCACTCCGCGGCTCATCAGCGCCTGGATCGGTCGCTCGCCGGAGTAGGTGACGCGCTTCGGGCGGATGCTCGAGTAGTACTCGTTCTCGATCTGGATGATGTTGGTGTTGAGTTGCAGCCACTCGCCATTGGCGTCTTTGGTACCGATCTCGGCATAGGCCGGGTAGGGCGTGGCTACCGCCGCGCGCAGACTCTCGGTGTAGCTGGCCAGGTCGTTATAGCAGGGCGTCAGGCCCGACTGGGCGCTGCTCTGGTAGCCCAGATCACTCATGCGCAGACTGGTGGCGTAGGGCAGGTACAGCGTGTCGTCGTCGAGCGTCTGTAACTGGTGCGGGCGACCGCGCATGAAGCTGGCGTCCAGTGCTGGCGAGGCGCCGAACAGGTACATCAGCAACCAGCTGTAACGGCGGAAATTGCGGATCAGCGCGATGTAGGCGGCGGACTGGTAGTCGCGCGGCTCCTGGCGGTCGGCATCCAGCTGCTGTAGCAGCGGCCACAGACCCTCGGCCAGGCTGAAGTTGTAGTGGATGCCGGCGATGCACTGCATGGTCTTGCCGTAGCGCAGGGCCAGGCCCTGGCGGTACACGTACTTCAGGCGGCCGATATTGGAGCTGCCATAGCGGGCGATCGGGATATCCGCCTCGTCCGGCAACAGGCCGGGCATCGACGGGCTCCACAGGTATTCGCCGTCCAACTGGCTGGCAGCAAAGCGGTGGATGCGTTCCAGATTGGCCAGGGTGTCGGCCGGGTCGGGCTCGGCCGGGGTGATGAACTCCAGCAGGGCCTCGGAATAGTCGGTGGTGATCTGTGCATGGGTCAGCGCTGAGCCGAGGGCGGTCGGGTGGCCGGTCTGCGCAAGCTCGCCCTGCTCGTCGACGCGCAGGGTCTCGCGCTCGATGCCATGCAGGCACTGGGTGAGCAGCGGCAGGTGGGCAGCGTCGCCGAGCAGAGCCAGGCGGCGGGAGAGGAGATCGCTCAAGATTCTTGTTCCTTCACTCGACGGTCGCCCCTATATGGGGGTGGAGCCGCCACACTGCAAGTCGGATACACGGACGGACGCTGTCGCCTGACCGGAAGGGGAGGATGCGCCGACGAGGCGGTAGGTGCAATCCTGAGAAAGGCGCTGGGATAGCGCCTCGCGGCTTTCTAGCTTCTACGTAGGGTGGATGACGCTCTGTTCATCCACCAATGGCCCTGCTCGGAGGGCTGCCACTAGATGAATCGCCATCCGGTGGGTCGCCACTCGGTGGATCGGTGAAACGAGATCCACCCTGCTTCTTGTGCGTACGGGTGAAGCACGCGCTTATTTGCAGATAAAAGTGGCCTGGGCGGTGGCGATCAGCTTGTCACCCTGTTCTACCTTGGCTTCCAGTACATGCACCTTGCGCCCGCCGTTGAGCACACGGGCGTGGCAGACCACCTCGCCGGACTCGACGCCGCGGATGTAGTTGACCTTGCACTCCAGGGTCATGCTGCCGGCCTCGCCGCCAAACAGGCTGTGGCTGGCCTGGCCGAGGGCGGTATCGATCAGCGAATAAAGCGCACCGCCGTGCATGCGTCCGTGCAGGTTGAGCATCTGTTCCTGCATGTCCATGCGCAGCTCGGACTCGCCGTTCTCGGCACGCAGGATGCGGATGCCGAGCAGGCGGCTGAAGTTGCTTTGCTTGCCGATGGGCGCGTCACTCATGGCTTACTTCCTCAGCTGCTTGGCGTTGGCGAACAGCGAGGCCATGGCCGCGTTGGCCGGGGCCGGCTTGTCCTGGCTGGAGTGGCGCTCGCTGCGCGGCTGGTTGCCGCCGCGGTTCTGCCCACTGTTGCCGCGAGCACCGCCGCGTGGGCCGTCGACCTTCTCGCCAGGGGTGTCGCTCATGCGCATGGTCAGGCCGACGCGGTTGCGCGGGATGTCCACTTCCATGACTTTCACTTTGACGATATCGCCGGCCTTCACGACCTCGTAGGGGTCTTTGACGAACTTCTCCGACAGCGCCGAGATGTGTACCAGGCCGTCCTGGTGCACACCGATGTCGACGAAGGCGCCGAAGTTGGTGACGTTGGTCACCACGCCTTCGAGGATCATGCCCGGCTGCAGGTCCTTGAGGCTCTCGACGCCTTCTTGGAACTCGGCGGTCTTGAACTCCGGACGCGGGTCACGGCCGGGCTTGTCCAGTTCCTTGAGGATGTCGGTGACGGTCGGCAGGCCGAAGCTCTCGTCGGTGAAGCGCTTGGGATCGAGGCTGCGCAGGAAGCTGGAGTCGCCCAGCAGCGAGCGCACATCGCGGCCGGTATCGGCGGCGATGCGCTGCACCAGCGGATAGGTCTCCGGGTGCACGGCGGAGGCGTCCAGCGGGTTGTCGCCGTTCATCACGCGGAGGAAGCCGGCGGCCTGCTCGAAGGTCTTCTCGCCCAGGCGCGGCACCTTCTTCAAGTCGGCGCGCGAGGCGAAGGCGCCGTTGGCATCGCGGAACGCCACGATATTGCTGGCCAGGGTGCTGTTGAGGCCGGAGATGCGTGCCAGCAGGGCAGCGGAGGCGGTATTCACATCCACGCCGACGGCGTTCACGCAGTCCTCGACCACCGCGTCCAGCGAACGGGCCAGCTTGAGCTGGGACACGTCGTGCTGGTACTGGCCGACACCGATGGATTTCGGATCGATCTTCACCAGTTCGGCCAGCGGGTCCTGCAGGCGGCGGGCGATGGAGACGGCGCCGCGCAGCGACACGTCCATATCCGGGAATTCGCGGGCGGCCAGCTCGGAGGCGGAGTACACCGAGGCGCCGGCCTCGGAGACCATCACCTTGGTCATCTTCAATTGAGGGCACAGCTTGATCAGGTCGATGGCCAGCTTGTCGGTCTCGCGGCTGGCGGTGCCGTTGCCGATCGAGATCAGGTCCACCGCGTGCTTGGCGCACAGTTTGGCGAGGATGGCCAGGGTGCCGTTCCAGTCGTTACGCGGCGCATGAGGGTAGACGGTGGAGGTTTCCAGCACCTTGCCGGTGGCGTCGACTACGGCCACCTTGCAGCCGGTACGCAGGCCCGGGTCCAGCGCCAGGGTGGCGCGCGGACCGGCCGGGGCGGCCAGCAGCAGGTCGTGCAGGTTGCGGGCGAACACGGTGATCGCCTCGTCCTCGGCCTTCTCGCGCAGCTCGCCGAGCAGGTCGGTTTCCAGGTGAGTGTAGAGCTTGACCTTCCAGGTCCAGCGCACCACTTCGCCCAGCCATTTGTCGGCGGCGCGACCGCGCTGCTCGACGCCGAAGCGCTCGGCGATCATCAGCTCGCACGGGTGCATGGTGCCCGGCGCTTCGTCGCCGACCTTGAGGCTGGCGCCGAGAATGCCCTCGTTGCGGCCGCGGAAGATCGCCAGCGCACGGTGCGACGGCACGCCCTTGAGGGCTTCGTCGTGCTCGAAGTAGTCGCTGAACTTGGCGCCTTCGGCCTCTTTGCCTGCGACCACGCGGGCGCTGAGGGTGGCTTCGTTCTTCAGGAAGGAGCGCAGCTTGTCGAGGAGGCTGGCGTCCTCGGCGAAGCGCTCCATGAGGATGTACTTGGCGCCTTCGAGCACGGCCTTGATGTCGGCGAAGCCCTTCTCGGCATCGATGAAGCGCGTGGCCTCGGCTTCCGGGTTCAGGCTCGGGTCGTTGAACAGGCCGTCGGCCAGTTCGCCGAGGCCGGCTTCCAGGGCGATCTGGCCCTTGGTGCGGCGCTTCTGCTTGTACGGTAGATACAAGTCTTCGAGGCGGGTCTTGGTGTCGGCTTCGTTGATCTCGCGGGTCAGTTCGGGCGTCAGCTTGCCCTGTTCCTCGATGCTGGCGAGGATCGCGGCACGGCGCTCGTCCATCTCGCGCAGGTAGCGCAGGCGCTCTTCCAAGTGGCGCAGCTGGGTGTCGTCCAGGCTGCCGGTCACTTCCTTCCGGTAGCGGGCGATGAAGGGCACGGTAGAGCCTTCGTCGAGCAGGGCCACCGCGGCGGCGACCTGTTGCGGGAGGACGCCGAGCTCGGCGGCGATACGCTTGTTGATGCTATCCATGAACCCTACCTGACAGAAAAACCACGCCGATGCCGACGCGAAAGCGCCGCATTATAAACACCGGGTCGGAAAGCATTGGGAACCGTTCGGGGAAAAATCTGCTAACAATGGTCGAGCCGCCACGCCTCGCTGCTGGGCGATAATGCGCCGCCACCTGGACAGGAGAGAACATGAGCAGCACACCCGCCGCCGAAGGCGAAAAGATCCTTATCGTCGACGACGATCCCGGCCTGCGCCGCCTGCTGGAGCGCTTCCTCAGCGAGCAGGGCTACCGCGTGCGCGCGGTGGAGAACGTCGAACAGATGGACCGCCTGCTGGCCCGCGAACTGTTCCAGCTGCTGGTGCTCGACCTGATGCTGCCGGGCGAGGATGGCCTTTCCGCCTGTCGCCGCCTGCGCGAGGCGAACAACCAGATGCCGATCATCATGCTCACCGCCAAGGGCGATGAGGCCAGCCGCATCCAGGGTCTGGAAGGCGGCGCCGACGATTACCTGGCCAAGCCGTTCAACCCGCGCGAGCTGCTGGCGCGGATCAAGGCCGTGCTGCGCCGCCAGGCGCCGGTAGTGCCCGGAGCGCCGGCCAGCGAGGACGAGACCGTCACCTTCGGCGACTACGAGCTGTCCCTGGCCACCCGCGAGCTGAAGAAGGGCGACGAAGTACACATGCTCACCACCGGCGAGTTCGCCGTGCTCAAGGCTCTGGTCCAGCACGCCCGCGAGCCGCTGACCCGCGACAAGCTGATGAACCTGGCCCGTGGCCGCGAGTGGGACGCCCTGGAACGCTCCATCGACGTGCAGATTTCCCGTCTGCGCCGGCTGATCGAGCCGGACCCGTCCAAGCCGCGCTATATCCAGACCGTCTGGGGTGTGGGCTACGTCTTTGTGCCGGACGGTAACAAGTAAGCCCAATCCCTGATGAAAACCCCTGTCTGGTTCCCGCAGAGCTTCTTCGCCCGCACCTTGTGGTTGGTGCTCATCGTCGTGCTGTTTTCCAAGGCGCTGACCCTGGTCTACCTGATGATGAACGAGGACATGCTGGTCGACCGCCAGTACAGCCACGGCGCGGCGCTGACCCTGCGTGCCTACTGGGCGGCGGAACCGGAGGACCGTGCACACATCGCCGAGGCGGCGACGTTGACGCGCGTGCCGCAGGACAAAGTGCCGGCCACCGAGCAGCACTGGCCCTACTCGGAAATATTCCTGCGCCAGATGCAGACCGAGCTGGGCCCGGACACCGAGGTACGGGTGCGGGTGCAGAGCCCGCCGGCCCTCTGGGTGCGCGCGCCTAGCTTGGGTGTCGACTGGCTCAAGGTGCCGCTCTACCCGCACCCGCTGCGTGGGCAGAAGATCTGGAGCGTGCTCGGCTGGTTCCTTGGTATCGGCCTTCTGTCTACCGCCGCCGCCTGGATCTTCGTGCGCCAGCTTAACGCACCCCTCAAGCGCCTGGTGTTTGCCGCCAGGCAGTTCGGCCAGGGCCGCAGCGTACGTCTGCCAGTGAGCGACACGCCGAGCGAGATGACCGAGGTGTATCGCGCCTTCAACCAGATGGCGGAGAACATCGAGCAGGGCGCCCGCGAGCGTGAGCTGATGCTGGCCGGGGTGTCGCATGATCTGCGCACGCCGCTCACGCGCCTGCGCCTGTCGCTGGAGATGCTCGGCGGCGACGCCGAGATGACCGAGGACATGGTCCGCGACATCGAACATATGGATACCATCCTTGACCAGTTCCTCGCCTTCATCCGCGACGGCCGCGACGAGCGTTCGGAGCCCTGCGACCTGGGCGAGCTGGTGCGTGAGGTGGTGGCGCCCTACAACCAGCAGAGTGAACAGGTGCGCTTGTATCTGGAGCATCTGCCGGCTTTCCCGTTGCGCCGGGTGTCGATCAAGCGGCTGCTGGTCAACCTGCTGGACAATGCCCTGCGCTACGGAGGGCAGAGTGTCGAAGTGGTGACCAACCTGGCCGGTGACGAAAGCGCTCCCTATGTGGTGCTCAGCGTGCTCGACCGTGGTCCGGGTATCGCCCCGGAAGAAATGGGTGAGATCTTCAATCCCTTCATTCGTGGTGACCGCGCCCGTGGCGGCAAGGGCACCGGCCTCGGTCTGGCCATCGTCAAGCGCATCGCTGCGCTGCACGGTGGCAGTGTGGAGCTGCGCAACCGCTCCGGCGGCGGCCTGGAAGCCCGGATCTGTCTGCCGCTGGGCCTGCTGCTGCCGCGCGACGCCAGCTGACACACGCTATCGCCGCGTTGCGCTGGAGCTGCTGGCCCCGGGAGCGACAGCCTCTCTAGCCGGCCTGATCTATGCTGCTCTGGTGTTCAGCGCGAGGTCAGCATGGTCGTAGATTCCGCCCGCTTGCCCAGATGGACCTGGTGGTTGCCGTTACCCCTGCTCCATCTGGCCACCTGGCTGTCGCTTTCGACCCAGTTCGCCACGGGCGCAGCGCTCTGCTATCTGCCGTTCGCACTGGGGCTGTGCGCCGTGCTCTGGTGGGGGCCGCGGGTGCTGCTGGCGCTGTACCTCAATGCCATGATCAGCGCACCGCTGTGGGGGCTCGATTGGCAATGGGCGCCGCTACATGCGCTGCCAGAAACACTCGCTGTCGGCTTCGCCTGGCTGATCCTGGGGCGGCGGCGTGACGCGGTACCGGTGGATGTCGCCAGCCTGCTGCGTTTCGTTCTCCTGGGCGTGCTCGCTCCGGCCTTGCTCAACGCGTTACTGGTACAAGCTGGTTTGTGGCTGAGCAGCCAGCCGGTGGGGGCATGGCGTGAGGCGGTGCTTGGCTTCTGGCTACTGGATGGTCTGACCGGATTGGGTGTGGCCTTGCCGTTGCTGTGTCTGCTGACCGGTCGCCTACGCCAGCGTGGCTGGGCGCTGGGTGGGAGCCCAGCGTCGGCTGAAGAGGAGAACAGTGTACGTCTGTTGCCCTGGTGGCTGTTGCCGTTGCTCCTGATCGTGCTGCCATTCTCCCTCTGCTACCTGCCTTTGCTGCTGATTCTGCCGTTGATCGGCGCCATGCTGTTGGCGCTGGCCTTGCTCTGGGGCTTTGCCGGTGCGCTGCTGGGCGCTGTGCTGACGGCGTTGGCGGTGTTGATCCTGCCGCTCACCGGTCGCTTCGGCGGCGAGCTGGTGCTGAGCGAGGCGCAGCGTCTGGAGATGCACTTCAGCGTGCTGTTGCTGATGGTCGCGGCGCTGCTGGTGGGGCGCGCCCTCGGCGATCTACGCAACACCTTGCGGCGGGGCGCGACGATGCAACGGGAGCTGGCCCTGGCCAACCTGGCGCTGCAGTCCTGCCCGCTTGGCGTGTCGATTTCCGACCTGCGCCAACCCGGTGTGCCCTTCATCTATTGCAACCCGGCGCTGGAGCGCATCAGCGGCTACTCCCGCGAAGAGATTCTCGGCGCACCCAGTCGCCTGCTGATCGACAAGGACGAGTCGCAGAACGGTTTGTTGCGCATCCGCCATGCCATGCGTCATGGCTTGGCGCACCAGGAGGTGCTGCGCAACTACCGCAAGGACGGTCAGCAGTTTTGGAACGAAGTAACGGTGGCGCCGCTGCTCGACGAGCATGGTGAGGTCAGCCACCTGGTAGCGCTGAACAATGATGTCAGTGAGCGCGAGCGCCTCGGCGCCGAGTTGGCCCAGCGTCGCGAGGAGCTGCTGCGCCAGACGCACTTGCTGACCCAGACCGAGGAAGTGGCCGACATCGGCGGCTGGGTGCTGGACCTGGCGACCCAGCGTATGTATTGGACCGAGGGTTGCTTCCGCCTAAATGAGCTGGACCCGGCCGGCGGCGCGCCGGATATGCAGGGCTCGCTGGATCGCTACGACGAACCCAGCCAGAAACTGATGAACGAGTCGCTGGAGCGGGTGCTGCAGACCGGCGAACCGTTTGATCTGGAGGTGCGCCTGCTCGGTGCCCGCGGCACGGTACGCTGGGTGCGCCTGAAGGGCTTCGCCGAGCGCGATGGCGAGCAGGTGTTGCGTCTCTATGGCGCGATTCAGGACGTTACTGAGCGGCGGCGCAGGGAGCGTCAGTTGCGCGAGCGCGACGAGTGGCTGCGCCTGTTCTTCGAGGCGCCGCTGATCGGCATGGCCATGGTCAGTCCGCAGCGCCAGTGGCTGGAGGTGAACTACAAGCTGTGCCAGATACTCGGTCGCAACCGTGAGGAATTGCGCGCCAGCCGCTGGCTGGAAATCAGCCACCCGGATGATGTCGAGCGCGAGGAGGCCCTGTTCGCCGCCATTTGCAGCAGCGAGCGCGATGACTACGAGCTGGAGAAGCGCTTCCTGCGCAAGGATGGCAGCGTCGTCTACACCCGCCTCAGCCTGCGCGCGGTTCGTGGGCCGGAGGGCCTGTTGGAGGCCTGCCTGACCCTGGTCGAGGATATCACCGCACGTCATGAGGCAGAGGCGCGGTACCGCACCCTGGTCGAGCATGCACCCGAGGCGATCCTGCTGTTCAGCCCGGATGGCGGCATCATTGACGCCAACGCCAATGCCTTGCGCCTGTTCCATTGCAGCCGCAGCGAACTGATCGGGCGCAAGCCGAGCGAACTGAGCCCTCTGCGTCAGGCTGATGGTAGTGCGTCCGAGCCGATCGGCCGGCGGCACGTGGAGGCTGCCATCGCCGGCGAGACACCGGTGTTCGAGTGGCTGCACCGTGATCTGGCAGGCCGCCAGCTGCCCTGCGAGATCCGCCTGGTACGGATGCCGGGTGAGCCGCTGCTGATCCGCGCGAGCATCACCGATATCTCCGAGCGCCAGCGCTACCAGCGCGAGATTGAGCGCCTGGCCTTCAGCGATGAGCTGACTGGCCTGCCCAATCGCCGCCTGCTGCAGGACCGCCTGCAACACGCCATGGCGCGAGAGCGACGTGAGCGGAGTTTTGGCGCGCTCCTGTTCATCGATCTGGATCATTTCAAGACAGTCAACGATAGCCTCGGCCACCACGTTGGCGATGCATTGCTGCGTGAGGTCACTGCGCGTCTGGCGCACGGCCTGCGGGCCGAGGACACCCTTGCCAGGCTAGGTGGCGACGAATTCGTGGTGCTGCTGGAGACGTTGGGCGATAGCCCGGAGCTGGCGGCCGAGCTGTCCGCCGAGGTAGGTGACAAGCTGCTGGGAAGCCTGCGCGGCAGCTTCCATGTGCAGGGGCATGATCTGGCGGTAAGCGCCAGCATCGGCATCACCCTGCATCCGCTGCCGGGGCAGGACGCGGCCGATGTGCTCAAACAGTCGGACACGGCCATGTACCGAGCCAAGCAATCCGGGCGCAACGCCTTGCACTTCTTCGCGCCAGAGATGCAGGCGGTCATCGACCAGCGGCTGCAGCTACAGAGCGAACTGCGCCAGGCCATGACGCGCAACCAGCTGTATCTGGTGTTCCAGCCGCAGCTGGCGCTGGCCACTGGGCGTGTCGTCGGTGCCGAGGTGTTGCTGCGCTGGCACCATCCGGAGCGAGGGGATATCGCGCCGGAGAAATTCATTCCGCTGGCCGAGGAAACCGGGCTGATCCACGAGCTAGGGCGCTGGGTGCTGGAACATGCCTGTGCCTGCCTGGCCCGCTGGCAGTGGGACTGGCCGCAGCTGGTGCTGGCGGTCAATCTCAGCCCGCGCGAGCTACGTCAGGCCGATTGCGCCGCGCGGGTCGGCGCCTGCCTGCAGCGCTACGGTCTGCTCAATGGCGCGCTGGAGCTGGAGATCACCGAGGGCGTGTTGCTGGAGGATGTCGAGCACTGCATCGCCACCATGCTGGCGCTCAAGGCCAAGGGGGTGCGCTTCGCCATCGACGATTTCGGCACCGGCTATTCATCGCTCACCTATCTCAAGCGTCTGCCGCTGGACCGCCTGAAAATCGACCGCAGCTTTATCCACGACCTGGAAGGCGACGCCAGTGGCGGCATGCTGGTGGAGACCATCCTGATGATCGCCCGCAATCTCGGGTTGGAATGCGTGGCCGAGGGAGTGGAGAACGAGGTTCAGCTCGACTGGCTACGCCGGCAAGGGTGTGCGCTCGGACAGGGGTTTCTGCTGGGCAAGCCGCTGGAGGAGCAGGCATTTCTCGAGTGGATGCAGCATAACGCCGGATAACTGCTGGTGCGGCGGTAGGGGCGGCTGTACTGGGGCCTCCCTTTCGATGTGGCGTGTGGCTTATGGCTCCGTTCACCTTCGCCTGCGGAGCGTTGTAGAGAGACTTACCCCCGTCCCTTGGTCCGGGTCTGGCCGGGAATAGCGTTCTTTTCCAGGTATTGGATGATGATGCCGGCCACGTCGTTGCCGGTGGTGGTCTCGATGCCTTCCAGGCCGGGGGAGGAGTTCACCTCCATCACCAGCGGGCCGTGGTTGGAGCGCAGGATATCGACCCCGGCCACGGAGAGGCCCATGACCTTGGCGGCACGGATGGCGGTCATGCGTTCTTCCGGGGTGATCTTGATCAGACTGGCTTCGCCGCCACGGTGCAGGTTGGAGCGGAACTCACCGGGCTTGGCCTGGCGCTTCATCGCCGCGATCACCTTGTCGCCGACCACGAAGCAGCGGATGTCGGCGCCACCGGCTTCCTTGATGTACTCCTGGACCATGATGTTCTGTTTCAGGCCCATGAACGCCTCGATCACCGACTCGGCGGCCTTCTCCGTTTCGCACAGCACCACGCCGATGCCCTGGGTACCTTCCAGCACCTTGATGACCAGCGGCGCGCCGTTGACCATCTGGATCAGGTCGGGAATATCGTCCGGCGAGTGGGCAAAGCCGGTCACAGGCAGGCCTATGCCCTTGCGTGACAGCAACTGCAGGGAGCGCAGCTTGTCCCGCGAGCGACTGATCGCCACTGACTCGTTGAGTGGGAACACACCCTGCATCTCGAACTGGCGCAGCACGGCGCAACCATAGAAAGTCACTGAAGCGCCGATGCGCGGGATCACCGCATCGAAGCCCTCCAGCGGCCTCCCGCGATAGTGGATCTGCGGCTTGTGGCTGGCGATGTTCATGTACGCGCGCAGCGTGTCGATCACTACCATCTCGTGGCCGCGCTGCTCACCGGCCTCGATCAGCCTACGGGTCGAATACAGGCGCGGGTTGCGTGACAGGATGGCGATCTTCATTGGGCACCGGAAGGAATAGGAAGCTGCGGTTTGTCTTGTACATAGGTGAGCGCTGGATTGACGACCAGTTGGCCGTCGACCAGCGCATGGGCGCCGAGCAGCACGCGGTAGCGCATGGTCTTGCGGCAGGCCAGGGTGAAATCCACTGGCCAGCTGTGGTCACCGAGAGTCAGCAGGGTGCTGATCACATAGCGGGTCTGGGCCTGGCCGTTGGAACTCTTGATGGTCTTCACCGTGACCACCTTGGCCTCGCACGGGTGGCGTCGCTGCACCAGGGTGCCGAAGTGGGCAGTGAAGCGTACCCAACGTACCCCGTCGCGTTCGAAAGGCACGATGTCGCTGGCATGCAGGGTCGAGGTACTGGCGCCGGTATCGATCTTCGCGCGCAGGCCGATCATGCCCAGCTCGGGTAGGTTGATCCATTCGCGCAGGCCGATCACGGAGAGTTGGTCGAAAGTCTTCAATACAGGCTTCCATCAGCGATGAAGGCATTCTAGATGTGCCATGTGACAACTGCATCAGGCAAGATTCACACCGCGTGACGAGTTCTACAGGTGATGAATGAGCGACAAAAATGACAAGTCCCGCCTGGACAAGTGGCTATGGGCGGCGCGCTTCTACAAGACCCGCTCCCTGGCCAAGGAGGCCATCGAGGGCGGCAAGGTGCACTGCCGTGGCGAGCGCTGCAAGCCGGGCAAGGAGCCGAAGGTCGGCGATGAATATGTGATACGCGCGGGCTTCGACGAGCGGACCGTGGTAGTGCGCGCCCTGTCCATGGTGCGACGCGGTGCGCCGGAGGCGCAGCTGTTGTACGAGGAGACGGCCGATAGTATTGCTCGACGCGAAGGGGCGGCGGCGCTGCGCAAAGCTGGAGCACTCGGCGTGCAGACCGACGGGCGACCGAACAAGAAGCAGCGCCGCCAACTGCTCGGTCTGCGGGGCGACTGACCGGCTGGCGGCCGGCCATCGTCGTATGGCTTGGATGCGTCGGCGTTTATCCCTAGAATCTTGCTCATTCCCGGGTCATATCGCGCGGCGCTTCGTTGAAGGCGTCGGTGGCCCGTCATCCTTTTTTGTCAGGCGGTCCCCGATGCACGAATTCGATCACTCCCAGCGCTTCATTTTCGACGATAACGACGTCCGTGGTGAGATGGTCAGCCTGGCCGAGAGCTATCAGCATGTGTTGGCCAAGCATCCCTATCCGCAGCCGGTGGCCCAGTTGCTGGGCGAGATGCTCGCGGCCTCGGCCCTGCTGGTCGGCACCCTGAAGTTCGAGGGGCTGCTGGTGCTGCAGGTGCGCTCGTCCGGCCCCGTGCCGCTGGTGATGATCGAGTGCTCCAGCGAGCGTGAAGTGCGTGGTATTGCCCGCTACGATGCCGAGGCCATAGACGCTGGTGCTGGCCTGCGCGAGATGATGCCGGACGGCGTTCTTGCACTGACCATCGACCCGGCCAAGGGCCAGCGCTACCAAGGTATCGTTGAGCTGGAAGGCGACAGTCTGGCCGATAGCCTGAGCGCCTATTTCGCCACGTCCGAGCAACTGCCGACCCGCTTCTGGCTGCGCGCCGATGGCCAGCGCGCCCGCGGCCTGCTGTTGCAGCAGCTGCCGCCGCATCATCAGACCGAGCCTGAAGAGCGCCAGGAGAGCTGGAACCACCTGCTGACGCTGGCCGATACCCTGACTGCCGAAGAGCTGCTGGGCCTGGACAACGAAACCGTACTGCATCGCCTCTATCACCAGGAGACTGTGCGCCTGTTCGACCCGAGCCCGCTGCGGTTTCGCTGCAGCTGCTCGCGCGAGCGTTCGGCGCGGGCGCTTGTCAGCATCGGCCAAGCCGATGCCGAGGCGTTGCTGGAGGAGAGCGGTGGCCAGGTGGAAATCGACTGTCAGTTCTGCAACGAGCGCTATTTCTTCGATGCCAGCGATGTGGCCCAACTGTTCGCCACCGGTGACAGCCAGGCACCATCGGCGACCCGGCACTGAGGGTAATAGCCTGGTTCTATTGATAGCATTCGTGGACAAGAGGCTGCCAAGGGCTTCGCTTTTCTGGCATACTCCCGCGACTTTTTTATCGCTGTAGTGAAGATTTTTCGCCACTACACAATGTTCGGAAGACTCGGCCGCCGGCCGACGGGGACCCAAATGACGCAAGCCAACACCGCCGTTTACACCGACATCAGCGCTGCACAACTGGTCGAAGAGGCCATCAGTCGTGGCGAGGGTGAGCTGGCCGCTAACGGCTCTCTGGTTGTCCGTACTGGTCATCGCACCGGCCGCTCGCCTGCCGACCGCTTCATCGTCCAGGAGCCTAGCACCGATTCCAAGATCGCCTGGGGCAACATCAACCGCCCGTTCCCCGCCGACAAATTCGATGCCCTGTGGGACCGCGTTGAGGCTTTCAACAATGCCCAGGAGCACTTCGTCTCCCACGTGCATGTCGGTTCCGCCGATGCTCACTACCTGCCGGTCAAGATGACCACCCAGACCGCCTGGCAGAACCTGTTCGGCCGTTGCCTGTTCATCAACCCGGAAACCTACAACCCGGGCGCCAAGGCCGAGTGGCAGATTCTCAACGTCGCCAACTTCGAGTGCGTTCCCGAGCGAGACGGCACCAACTCCGACGGCTGCGTGATCATCAACTTCGCCCAGAAGAAGGTTCTGCTGGCCGGTATGCGCTACGCCGGCGAGATGAAGAAGGCCATGTTCTCCGTGCAGAACTTCCTGCTGCCGGAAGTCGATGTGCTTCCGATGCACTGCGCCGCCAACATTGGCGAAGAAGGCGACGTGACCCTGTTCTTCGGTTTGTCCGGCACCGGTAAGACCACCCTGTCCGCCGACCCGAGCCGTTACCTGATCGGTGACGACGAGCACGGTTGGGGTGAGGGCGTGGTATTCAACATCGAGGGTGGTTGCTACGCCAAGTGCATCGACCTGTCCGAGAAGAACGAGCCGGTAATCTGGAAAGCCATCCAGTTCGGCGCCGTACTGGAAAATGTGGTCCTCGACGAGAACCGCGTACCTGACTACGCCGACGACAGCCTGACCCAGAACAGCCGTGCGGCCTACCCGCTGGAACTGGTCGAGAAGCGCTCCGAGAAGAACCTCGGTGGCGAGCCGAATGCCGTGATCTTCCTGACCTGCGACCTGACTGGCGTGCTGCCGCCGGTGTCGATCCTCAGCGAAGAACAGGCTGCCTACCACTTCCTGTCCGGCTACACCGCACTGGTCGGCTCCACCGAAATGGGTTCGGGCGGCGGTATCAAGTCGACCTTCTCCACCTGCTTCGGCGCGCCGTTCTTCCCGCGCCCGGCTGGCGAGTACGCCGAACTGCTGATCAAGCGTATCCGTGGCTTCAACTCCAAGGTGTACCTGGTCAACACCGGCTGGACCGGCGGTGGCTACGGCGTAGGCAAGCGCTTCAACATCCCGACCACCCGTGGCGTGATCGCTGCCATCCAGAGCGGCGCTCTGGTCGGTGCCGAGACCGAGCAACTGCCGATCATCAACCTGAGCGTGCCGAAGGCCGTTCCGGGTGTCGAAACCGGTCTGCTCAACCCGCGCAACACCTGGACTGACGGCAATGCCTACGACGAAGCCGCCAAGGGCCTGGCCCAGCAGTTCGTCGAGAACTTCAAGAAGTTCGACGTCTCCGACGCCATCCGCAACGCTGGCCCACAGCTATAAGTCAGCAGTAGGCCAACGAAAAAGCCGCCTTCGGGCGGCTTTTTCGTTTCCGGGATGGTTATCAGCGCTGGTAGCTAATGCGACCATCTACGAGGGTGTAGCGCACCTGGCCAGGTAAACAGTGGCCGATGAATGGGCAGTTGCTGCCCTTCGAGCGCCAGGTCTCGCCGGCCAGGGTCTGGCCTTCCGCGTCGAACAGCAGCAGGTCAGCTGGGGCGCCCACGGCCAGGCGGCCGGCGGGCAGGCGCAGGGCCTTGGCCGGTCCGCTGGTGAGGCGGGCGAGCAGGGTCGGCAGATCGAGCAGACCGTCTTGTTCCAGAGTCAGAGCCAACGGCAGCAGCAGTTCGACGCTGCTGATGCCCGGCTCGGTGGCGCCGAACGGTGCCAGCTTGGCGTCGGCCTCGTGCGATTGGTGGTGGCTGGCGATGCTGCCGATCACGCCGTTCTTCACCGCTTCGCGCAGGCCGTCGCGGTCGAAGGCGGTGCGCAGCGGCGGTTGCACGTGGTACAGGCTGGAGAAGCCCAGCAGGGCCTCGTCGGTGAGGATCAGCTGGTACATCGCCACGTCAGCGGTCACCGGCAGGCCGCGAGCCTGGGCGGCGGCGATCATCTCGGCGCCGCGGGCGCTGGTGATCTGGCTGAAGTGGGCGCGCACGCCGCTCTGCTCGACCAGCAGCAGGTCACGGGCCAGGGCCACGGTCTCGGCGGTTTCCGGAATGCCGGCCAGGCCGAGGAAGCTGGCAGTGGCGCCCTCGTGGGCCAGACCGCCTTCGGCCAGCTCGAAGTCCTGGGCGTGGAACACCACGGTCAGATCGAAGGTGGCGGCGTATTCCAGGGCGCGGCGCAGGGTGCGGTTGTTGGCCATCGGCGCCAGGCCGTTGGCGAAGGCCACGCAGCCGGCGTCGCGCAGGGCGACCAGCTCGGCCAGCTGCTCGCCGGCGAGATTCTTGGTCAGGGCGCCGATCGGGAACACCTTGGTGTGCCCGGCTTCCTGGGCGCGGTCGAGGATCAGCTCGGCCACGGCCGGGGTGTCCAGCACCGGCTTGGTCAGCGGCGGGCAGCACAGGCTGGTGACACCGCCGGCGGCGGCGGCCAGGGTCTCGCTGGCGATATTGCCCTTGCGGCTGTAACCCGGCTCGCGCAGGGCCACGGACAGGTCGACCAGGCCGGGGCTGGCAATCAGGCCGCGGGCGTCCAGTTCCTGATCGGCGACGAAGCCGGCCGGCGCCTGGTCGAATGCGGCGAGCTTGCCGCCGTCCAGGTAGAGGTCGCGGACCTGGTCCAGGCCGCTGGCCGGGTCGATCACCCGGGCTCCGAGGATTCGCGTGCGCATCAGTTGTGTTCCTCGGCATTCAGTTGACGCTGGGCGGCCTGGCCGCTCATGGCCATCGACAGCACGGCCATGCGGATGGCGATGCCGTAGGTGACCTGGTTGAGGATGACCGACTGCGGGCCGTCGGCCACCGCCGACTCGATTTCCACGCCGCGGTTGATCGGCCCCGGGTGCATCACCAGGGCGTCCGGCTTGGCCAGCTTGAGGCGTTGCTCGGTCAGGCCATAGAGCTTGTAGAACTCGCCTTCGCTGGGCAGCAGGCCGCCCTGCATACGCTCGCGCTGCAGGCGCAGCATGATCACCACGTCGACGTTCTTGAGGCCCTCGGCGAGATCGCTGTAGACCTTCACCCCGTACTGCTCGATACCCACCGGCAGCAGGGTTTTCGGGCCGATCACGCGGATGTCCGGGCAGCCCAGAGTCTTCAGTGCCAGCATGTTCGAGCGCGCCACCCGCGAGTGCAGGATATCGCCGACGATCGCCACCGATAGATTCTCGAAGCTGCCCTTGTGTCGGCGGATGGTCAGCATGTCGAGCATGCCTTGGGTCGGGTGCGCGTGACGGCCGTCGCCGCCGTTGATGATCGCCAGGTTCGGGCACACGTGTTCGGCGATGAAGTGCGCGGCGCCGGAGTCGGCATGGCGCACGACGAAGATGTCGGCGGCCATGGCTTCCAGGTTGCGCAGGGTGTCGAACAGGGTCTCGCCCTTGCTGGTCGAGCTGGTCGACACGTTGAGGCTGATCACGTCGGCCGACAGGCGCTGGGCCGCCAGCTCGAAGGTGGTGCGGGTGCGCGTGGAGTTCTCGAAGAACACGTTGCACACAGTCTTGCCGCGCAGCAGCGGGACCTTCTTCACCGCGCGGGCGCCGACTTCGAGGAAGGAGTCGGCGGTGTCGAGGATTTCCGTCAGCAACTCGCGGGGCAGGCCGTCGAGCGAGAGGAAGTGGCGCAGCTGGCCCTGGTCGTTGAGTTGCAGCGAGCGCTTGGCGTCGGTGGGCATGGGGTATTCCTAGGCGGAAAGGCTTTGTAGCTCGAGGGTGAGCGGCGAGGGGCCGGACAATTTTACCCGTTGAGCAGGGAGCAGGGCGAGGGTGGCGCCGAGCACGTCGGCGTGGATTGGCAGCTCGCGGGCGTCCAGGTCGAGCAGGCTGACCAGGGTCACGCTGGCCGGACGGCCGTAGTCGAAGAGTTCGTTGAGGGCGGCGCGGATGGTGCGGCCGCTCATCAGTACGTCGTCGACCAATACTAGGTGCTGGTCCTCGATCTCGAACGGCAGCTCCGAGGGGCGCACCTGCGGGTGTAGGCCGCTGCGGGTGAAGTCGTCACGGTAGAACGATACGTCGAGTGTGCCGAGCGGCTGCTCCAAGCCCAGCTCGCGCAGCAGCGCCTCGGCGACCCATACGCCACCGGTGCGGATGCCGATGAAGTGCACCTGTTCGACGCCACGGCGCTTGAGCAGGGCCTGCAGGTCGCCGGCCATGCGCGGCAGCAGCTGTTGGGGATCGGGCAGGGTCATGGCGTTCCTCGCAATCAGTTCGAAAGATTCTGTTCCAGCCAGCCTTCCAGCAACAGGGCGGCGGCCAGGGCGTCCACCGGGCGCTCGCGGTAGCCGCCGCGCTGGCCCTGGGCCAGGCGCTGGCCTTTGGCCTCGAAGGTGGTCAGGCGTTCGTCGTGGGTGTGCACCGGCAGGTTGAAGCGGCCGTTGAGGCGGCGGGCGAACTTCTCCGCGCGCTCGCTCATCTCGCTCTTCGTTCCATCCATGTTCAGCGGCAGGCCGACGACGATGGCGTCCGGCTGCCATTCCTTGATCAGCGCCTCGACCTTCTGCCAGTCCGGCACGCCGTTCTGCGCCTTGAGCACGCAGAGTTCGCGGGCCTGGCCGGTGATGGCCTGGCCGACGGCGACGCCGATCTGTTTGGTGCCGTAGTCGAAGCCCAGCAGCAGGCGCAGGGCGGCACTCATGCGTGGCCGGCCTGGGCGGTGAGCAGGCTGAGGTTGATGCCCAGGCGTGCGGCGGCGGCGCTCAGGCGCTGCTCGGCGGGGGTGTCGAAGAGGATGGCGGCGTCGGCCGGGCAGGTCAGCCAGGCGTTGTCGGCCAGTTCTGTCTCCAGCTGGCCGGCTTCCCAGCCGGCGTAGCCGAGTGTGATCAGATATTTGGCGGGTCCGCTGCCGTCGGCGATGGCGAACAGCGCGTCCTGGGAGGTGGACAGGGCCAGCTCGCCCAGCTCCAAGGTGGCCTGGAAGCTCTGTCCCGACCGGTGCAGGACAAAGCCACGATCGGTCTGTACCGGGCCGCCGGCGAAGATCGGCAGGCTCTGGCAGAGGGCGGGGGGCGTCTCGTCGGGGCGCAGCTGCTCCAGCACGTCGGCCAGGTTGAGGCCGTTGGGGCGGTTGATCACCAGGCCCATGGCGCCCTGCTCGTTGTGTTCCACCAGGTAGGTGACGGTCTGCGCAAAGTTGGGATCGGCCATGTGTGGCATGGCGATCAGGAAGTGGTGCTTGAGGTAACTGGCGGCGGTCTTCATGGGCGCTAGTTTCGACCCTGACGGCGCCGGCTTCAAGCGCCGGGCGGAAATGCCGCAGCATGCCAGGTGGGCTGGTTCAATTGCTGGAAAGGCGGTCACCGCGCTCGAAGCGCCAGGTGCGGATGATTTCCAGGCGGTCGATGTCGGCCAGGTCGCCGGTGAACGGGGCGAAGGGCGCGGCCAGGCGCACGATGCGCAGGGCTGCCTGGTCCAGTACCGGCTGGCCGGACGGCTCCAGCACCTGGACTTCATACAGGGTACCGTCGCGGTTGATCGATACCAGCAGGCGCAGGCTGCCGTACACGCGCTGGCGGCGCGCTTCTTCCGGGTAATTGAGGTTGCCGACCCGTTCGACCTTCTTGCGCCATTCGTCCTTGTACCAGGCTCCCTTGTCGCGCATGGTCGAGGCGGCGTTCAGTCGGTGGATCTTCGGGCGCTTGGCGTAGAGCTGTTGCTCCTGGGCCAGTTCGGCTTCCAGGCTGGCGATGTCGGCGGAAAGTTGGGCAGTGTCGAACACCGGAGCCGGCTGTGCGTCGGGCTGCGGCTCTTCTTCCTTCTGCTTGGTGGCGGCCTTCTGTTGCTGCTGCTTGGTGGTGGTCAGCGAGGTCTTGGCAGGGGCGGCTTCCTTACGCTGAGTCGGCTGTGGAGCCGTGGCCGGGGTCACCTTGTTGACCTTGCTGTCCTGGAAGGGGGCCTGCTCGGTGGTCTTCGGCGCGGCCTTGTGCTCCAGGGTGCCGCTGCCTTCTTGGTTGTTCTGCGCCAGGTAGTCGGCTTTTTCTGGGGCTTTCTCGCTCTTGAAGGTGGATAGGGTGATTTCCAGGGTCTTGCTGATCTGTCCAGGTTCGGCCAGGGTAAAGCTGACGCCGAGGATCAGCGCCAGGTGCAGCAGGGTGGCGACGAACAGGGTGAAGCCCAGGCGATCCGCGGGTCGGATGCCTGAGCTGGTCAGTTCGGCTGGAGGTTTCAGTGCTGCGTTCATCTGGCGACGGCGGGAATCGAATTGCCGCGCAGTCTGCCGGCTAGGGCCGGCGACCTGCAAGCCGCATGCGCCAAGCTGCCACCTGGATCAAGCTTTGCGCGCTGCAAGCTTGCTCTCGATGGCGTCCATCAGGCGCTCGCCGATGCGGGTGTCGAAGGCCTTGTCGATCTCGCGGATGCAGGTCGGGCTGGTCACGTTGATCTCGGTGAGATGCTCGCCGATCACGTCCAGACCGACGAACAGTAGGCCCTTCTCGCGCAACGCCGGGCCGACTTCGGCAGCGATCCAGCGGTCGCGCTCTGTCAGTGGTCTGGCCTCACCGCGGCCGCCGGCGGCCAGGTTGCCGCGGGTTTCGCCCTGGGCCGGAATGCGCGCCAGGCAGTAGGGGATCGGTTCGCCGTCGATCATTAGGATGCGTTTGTCGCCATCCTTGATCGCGGGCAGGTAGCCCTGCGCCATACACTGCTGGGTGCCGTGAGCGGTCAGCGTCTCGAGGATCACCGAGAGGTTGGGGTCGCCGACACGATGGCGGAAGATCGACGAACCGCCCATGCCGTCCAGGGGTTTGAGAATGATGTCACGCTGCGTTTCGGCGAACTCGCGCAGAATGTCGGCCCTGCGGCTGACCAGGGTAGGTGGCATGCAGTGGGGGAACTGGGTGGCGAACAGCTTCTCGTTGCAGTCGCGTAGGCTCTGCGGGCGGTTGACCACCAATACGCCTTCACGTTCGGCCTGCTCCAGCAAGTAAGTGGAGTAGACGAACTCGTTATCGAAGGGCGGATCCTTGCGCATCAGGATCACGTCCAGGTCGGCCAGAGGGGCATCTTTCTCCTCGCTCAGTTCGAACCAGCGCTGCGGGTCGTTGAATACCTGAAGCGGCTGCATGCGGGCCCGGGCCTGACCGGCGTTGCTGTAGAGATCGCGCTGTTCCATATAGTAGAGAGACCAGCCACGTGCTTGCGCAGCCAAGAGCATGGCCAGCGAGCTATCCTTCTTGAAGTTGATCTGGGCGATGGGATCCATGACGATCCCCAGGCGAATGCTCATCGGGGTGAAACCTGCTTCAAGGTGGCGGAAGGGATGCACAAGGGTGGCGCCGCAGGGCGCTGCCGGTCAAGAAAAACCCCCAGTATTAGGGGCTTATAGATTGCATCAGGAGAGTGTGCTAAAAAGTCCGGACGATCGGGTCGCAGCCCGTCAGTGTTACGGCCTCAGCCACACTGTGCTGTATCGATAAAACAAATGACTCACCGAGGCGATGGTAGGGCAGACATGGAACAGCATTCCGAGGGTTTGAAGGTCATGGTGATCGACGATTCGAAAACGATTCGTCGCACCGCCGAGACTCTGCTGAAGAAGGTGGGTTGCGAGGTCATAACCGCAGTAGATGGTTTCGATGCATTGGCCAAAATCGCCGATACGCATCCGAGCATCATCTTCGTCGACATCATGATGCCGCGCCTCGATGGCTATCAGACCTGCGCCCTGATCAAGAACAATAGTGCTTTCAAATCCACCCCGGTGATCATGCTGTCCTCCAAGGACGGCCTGTTCGACAAGGCCAAGGGGCGTATCGTTGGTTCCGACCAGTACCTGACCAAGCCCTTCAGCAAGGAGGAGCTTCTCGGAGCCATCAAGACGCATGTGCCCGAGTTCGTCCCGGTGGAGCAAGCCTCCTGATGTCCGGCCACAAGCCGGTGATGCCTATTCCGAATGGGGAACTTCATGGCTCGTATTCTGATTGTTGATGACTCACCGACCGAGATGTACAAGCTGACCGCCATGCTCGAGAAGCACGGTCACCAGGTACTCAAGGCGGAGAATGGTGCCGACGGTGTTGCCCTGGCTCGCCAGGAAAAGCCCGATGCCGTGCTGATGGATATCGTCATGCCCGGCCTGAACGGCTTCCAGGCGACCCGTCAACTGACCAAGGACGCCGAAACCAGTCACATCCCGGTGATCATCGTCACCACCAAGGATCAGGAGACCGACAAGGTCTGGGGCAAGCGCCAAGGCGCGCGTGACTACCTGACCAAGCCTGTCGACGAAGACACGCTGATGAAGACCCTCAACTCGGTGCTGGCCGGCTAACGCCGCGCCAGCCTGTAGTCACATAAGAAGAAAAGGCCAAGGTCGGCATGTCGGACGCCCAAACCCCCTTCCAGCTTCTCGTCGAACTCGACCGTCACTGTCGTGTGCTGGCCGCAGGTCTGCCATCCCAGCAGCAAGCGGTACAGACCTGGAGTGGCATCGGGTTTCGCATGGGTGAGCGCTATTTCGTGGCGCCCATGGGAGAGGTTGGCGAAGTCCTGCATGAGCCTCGGCATACCCTTCTTCCCGGCGTCAAAAGCTGGGTCAAGGGAGTGGCCAACGTGCGTGGCAGGCTCTTGCCGGTCATGGATCTTTGCGGCTTCTTCGGCAGTGAGCTGTCGCCTCTGCGCAAGCAGCGACGCGTGCTAGTGGTAGATCATAATGAAGTCTTCGCCGGCCTTACGGTCGATGAAGTGTTCGGTATGCAGCATTTTCCGGTGGATACCTTCTCCGAGCAGCTGCCACCGTTGGAGGCGACGATTTCGCCTTTCATTCATGGGGTTTTCCAGCGTGAGCGACCTTGGCTGGTGTTCAGCCCGCATGCGTTGGCGCAGCACCAGGGTTTTCTCGACGTAGCGGTATAAGAAATTTCGGTTGGGTCGGTAGTTGCCGGCCCTTTGGCGTTACATGGAAATCGTTGTGCGGTCGGTCCAGGCGGGGGCCAAATAATGAAGAAACTCGATGCAGGCAATCTCTTGGCAGGTGTGCGTAGTAACACGCTGATCGCCGGACTCTTCATAGTCCTGATCATTTCCATCGTGCTGCTGTTCGCCAACTTCGCCTACCTCAACACCCAGTCGAACTACGACAAGGAATACATCAGCCACGCGGGTGAACTGCGCGTGCTGTCCCAGCGTATCGCGAAGAACGCCACGGAAGCGGCGACCGGTAAGGCAGAGGCCTTCCCGTTGCTGAAGGAAGCACGCCGTGACTTCGAAGAGCGCTGGGGATTCCTGACCTCTGGTAACGAAGCCAGCGGCCTGCCGGGCGCGCCGGAGTCGGTGAAGCCGCAGATGGACGAGGTGCAGAAAGACTGGGATGTGCTGCGGCAGAACGCCGACGCAATCCTGCAGAGTGAGCAGACCGTACTGTCCCTGCATCAGGTAGCGGCGACCCTCGCCGAAACCATTCCGCAGCTGCAGGTCGAGTACGAAGAGGTGGTCGATATCCTGCTGCAGAGCGGCGCACCCGCCGCCCAGGTGTCGGTTGCCCAGCGTCAATCCCTGCTTGCCGAACGTATCCTTGGTTCGGTGAACAAGGTGCTGGCCGGTGACGACGACTCCGTCCAGGCCGCCGACATGTTCGGTCGTGACGCCAGCCTGTTCGGTCGCGTGCTCAAGGCGATGATCGAAGGCAACAGTGCCATGGAGATCTCCGCGGTGACCGACGAAGACGCCCTGGAGCGTCTGGCCGAGATTTCCGAACTGTTCCAGTTCGTTTCCGGTTCGGTGGACGAGATTCTCGAGACTTCCCCGGAACTGTTCCAGGTCCGTGAGTCCGCCAACACTATCTTCACCGGCTCGCAGACCCTGCTGGACAAGACCTCCGGCCTGGCTGGCGAGTTTGAGGATCTGGCAGACGGCCGTTACTTCAATACCATCGCCGGCTATGTGCTGGGTGCCATCGCGCTGGCCGCGATCATCCTCATCGGTCTGGTGATGGTGCGCGAGACCAACCGCCGTCTGGGCGAGACTGCCGAGAAGAACGAGCGTAACCAGACTGCGATTCTGCGACTGCTCGACGAAATCGCCGACCTTGCAGACGGTGACCTGACGGTGGCCGCAACCGTAACCGAGGACTTCACCGGTGCGATCGCTGACTCCATCAACTACTCCATTGACCAGCTGCGTGACTTGGTAGCGACGATCAACCTGACCGCCGTGCAGGTGGCCGCCGCTGCCCAGGAAACCCAGGCCACGGCAATGCATCTGGCCGAAGCGTCCGAACACCAGGCCCAGGAGATCGCCGGCGCATCCGCGGCGATCAACGAAATGGCCGTGTCGATTGACCAGGTATCGGCGAACGCCGCGGAATCGTCCGCGGTAGCGGAACGTTCCGTAGCCATTGCCAACAAGGGTAACGAGGTGGTGCACAACACCATCACCGGCATGGATAACATCCGTGAGCAGATCCAGGACACCTCGAAGCGGATCAAACGCCTCGGTGAGTCGTCCCAGGAGATCGGTGACATCGTTAGCCTGATTAACGACATTGCCGACCAGACCAACATCCTCGCACTGAACGCCGCGATCCAGGCCTCCATGGCCGGTGACGCCGGTCGAGGCTTCGCCGTGGTAGCGGACGAGGTACAACGCCTCGCAGAACGTTCCTCCGCGGCAACCAAGCAGATCGAGGCGCTGGTTAAGACGATTCAGACCGACACAAACGAAGCGGTTATCTCCATGGAGCAGACCACTTCCGAAGTGGTACGCGGTGCCCGCCTGGCGCAGGACGCCGGTGTGGCCCTGGAAGAGATCGAGAAGGTATCCAAGACCCTCGCGGCCTTGATCCAGAACATCTCCAACGCCGCCCGTCAGCAGGCTTCGTCTGCTGGCCACATCTCCAACACCATGAACGTGATTCAGGAGATCACCTCGCAGACCTCCGCAGGTACCACCGCTACCGCCAAGAGCATTGGTAACCTGGCCAAGATGGCCAGTGAGATGCGACGTTCGGTATCCGGCTTTACCCTGCCGGAAGGCCAGGCCTGATCAGGGGCAGGGCGGCGGCCTGAGAGGGTCGCCGCCCGGCGTATTCGGCCATGAGCGAGGGGCAAGGCATGCAGCCAAGCGGCGTCTGGGCTCTGAAACCCATGGCCGACATGACACAGGGAGAGTTCCGCGACTGGCAGGCACTGCTGGAAGAGCGCACTGGCGTGGTGATAAACGAACAGCGCCGGGCTTTTCTGCAGACCAACCTGACTGCGCGCATGCGGGAACTGGGTGTCGACGATTACGCCAGCTATTACCGCCAGGTTACCGACGGGCCGCGAGGTGCCGTCGAGTGGTCGACCCTGCTGGACCGCCTCACCGTGCAGGAAACCCGCTTCTTTCGGCATCGGCCGTCCTTTGATGTGCTCGAAAGTTACCTGCGCGCGCACCTAGTCACGGATGAGACATCGCAGCCTCTGGCACTCTGGAGCGTAGGTTGCTCCAGCGGTGAGGAGCCTTACTCGATGGCAATCTGCGTCGATAGTCTGCTGCGCGAGTTGGGGAGCGAACGGCAGTTCGGAGTGACGGGCACCGATATCAGCCTGAGCGCGTTGGGTAAGGCTCGCGAGGCTGTCTACGGTGCCCGCAAGCTGGAACAGATGGACAGCGACCTGTGCGAGCGTTACTTCCTCGCCCAGGCGGATGGTCGTTACAAGGTAGTGCCGGATCTGGCAGCGCGTGTCTGCGCTGCCAGATTAAATGTGCTGGAGCTGGCCAAGGCGCCTCAATCCGGCATGGATGTCATTTTTTGCCAGAACCTGCTGATCTACTTCCGCCGCTGGCGCCGCCGGGAAATCCTCAATCGCCTGGCCGAACGCCTGGCTCCTGGGGGCCTGCTGGTGGTCGGGGTGGGAGAGGTGATCGGCTGGCAGCACCCGGATCTGGAACCGGTGGCTGACGAGCGGGTTCTGGCGTTCACCCGCAAGGGCTAAGACAAGAATATGAGTGGAGTCGGTATGGGTGATCGGCACGACTATGTCGCCCTGGAGTGGGTCAAGGGCGAGATCGCGGAAACCCTGAAGCAGGCGCGTCAGGCCCTGGAGGCGTTCGTCGAGAACCCGCAGGACGCCACGCGAATGCGTTTCTGCCAGACCTACGTACACCAGGTCCATGGCACTCTGCAGATGGTGGAGTTCTATGGCGCTGCCCTGCTGGCCGAGGAGATGGAGCAGCTGGCTCAGGCGCTCCTGGATGGTCGCGTAGGCAACCAGAACGAAGCTCTGGAAGTGTTGATGCAGGCCATTCTGCAGCTGCCGGCCTACCTCGATCGTATCCAGAGCGCTCGCCGCGACCTGCCGATGGTCGTGCTGCCGCTGCTCAACGATCTGCGCGCCGCGCGCGGCGAGAACCTGCTGTCGGAAACCAGCCTGTTCTCTCCCGATCTGTCTGGCCGCCTACCTGCCCTGTCCCTCGACTCCCTTGAAAAACTGCGGACCGCCGAGCTGCCAGTGCTCCTGCGCAAGCTACGGCAGATGCTGCAGATGGCTCTGGTCGGGGTGATCCGCAACCAGGACCTGGCGACCAACCTGGGCTACATGGCCCGCGTGTTCGCACGCCTGGAGACCCTGTGCAAGGAGGCGCCGCTCGGCCCGCTGTGGCAGATCGCTTCTGGCATGGTCGAGGGGCTGGCCAATGGCAGCGTGGCGAACAGCACCTCCGTACGTACCCTGCTGCGTCAGGTGGACAAGGAGCTCAAACGCCTGGTCGACCAGGGTGCGGATGGTATCAATCAGGGCGCTCCGGATGAGCTAACCAAGAACCTGCTCTTCTATGTCGCCAAGGCCTCGGCCCAGTCGCCGCGCTTGCGCGCCCTGAAGGACCAGTATCGTCTGGACGAGGCGCTACCCGATAGCGGCGTGGTTGATGAGGAACGCGCCCGCCTGGCTGGTCCGGACCGCGACGCCATGCGTTCGGTGGTCGGAGCTCTGTGCGAGGAGCTGGTCAGGGTCAAGGACAGCCTCGACCTGTTCGTGCGCAGTGATCGCAAGCAGATCACCGAGCTCGACGGCCTACTGGCTCCGCTTAAACAGATCGCGGATACCCTGGCCGTGCTCGGTTTCGGTCAGCCGCGCAAGGTCATCCTCGATCAGCTAGACGTGGTTCACGCCTTGTCCCTCGGCCAGCGTGAGCCGAATGATGCGGTGCTGATGGATGTAGCCGGGGCGCTGCTCTATGTCGAGGCCACGCTGGCCGGTATGGTCGGCCCTGGCGACGATGCACAGAACGAGCAGAGTCACCTGCCTACCACCGACGTGGCGCAGATTCATCAGCTTGTCATTAAAGAGGCGCGTACCGGTCTGGAGCAGGCCAAGGACGCGATCATCGAGTTCATCGCCTCGCAGTGGAACCACGAACATCTGGCCCGCGTGCCGGAGTTGCTGACGCAGGTCCGTGGTGGCCTGGCCATGATCCCTCTGACTCGTGCCGCCAGCCTGCTGCAGGCCTGCACACGCTACATCCAGGAGCAGCTGTTGGTACGCAAGGCCGTACCCAACTGGCAGAACCTGGACACGCTGGCCGATGCCATCACCAGTGTCGAGTACTACCTGGAGCGACTGGCCGAGGATCATGCCAGCCAGGGCGACCTGATTCTCGATGTTGCCGAAGAGAGCCTGGAGAGCCTGGGTTACCCGCTCAAGGAGCGACCGTCGATCCTCGACCGCATCGAGCCGCGCGAGGAGATGCCTGCCCCGCTAGCCGACCCGCTGCAGGAGATCGAGGTTCTGGCCGCTGAAGAGATCTCCTTCCAGGAGCCCCTGATGGAAGAGGCGCTGGAGTTGGAAGAACTGCCGGCGTTGTCTCTCGACGAGCCAAGTGAGGAACTGAGCGCCGATTTCGAGCTTCTGGCCGAAGATGCCGGCGAGCTGCTGGTATCCGACGACAATTGGAGCCTGGGCGAGGCAGCAGCAGACGAGTCCTCAGGTATCGATCTGAGCCTGGATGCTCCGCTCGAGATGTCCGCCGAGCCGGAAGTGTTCACGTTCGAGAGTAGTTTCACTGCGGAAACTGGTGCGTTGCCGGCTGCCGATGAACTACCGGCGCTAGGTGAGAGCCTGCCGGAACTGTCGCTCGATGGTGAGGAGTTGAGTCTCGACAGCACGCCGACACAGTGGGACGAGCTGGAGATCGCCGATCTGGAGCTACCGGAGGTCGAGCTGCCGAGCGCGCCAGTGGCGCCCGAGCTGCCTCAGCCGGCAGCCGAAAAGCCGATGACCATGGCCGAAGTGATGGCCGCTCCGGTGCAGGCGATCAACCCGCCGGCCCAGGACGTGCCGCCTAGCCTGTTGCCCCCGCCCGCCGACGAAGAACCGGTGGACGAAGAGCTGCTGGAAGTCTTCATCGAAGAGGTCGGCGAGGTTCTCGAGACCATCAACGAGTACCTCCCGCAGTGGCGTGCCGACACTGACAACAAGGAGGCGCTGACCGAAGTGCGGCGCGCTTTCCACACCCTCAAGGGTAGTGGTCGCATGGTCCGCGCGCTGATCATCGGCGAGCTGGGCTGGTCCATCGAGAACATGCTCAACCGTGTACTGGATCGCAGCATTCAGCCCGACGAGCCGGTGCAGCAGGTGATCGTCGACGTAGTGGAGCTGATGCCGTCACTGGTCGACGAGTTCGCCGCCAAGGCGCAGCGTCAGCGGGATGATGTCGACCGCTTGGCCGCTACCGCCCACGCATTGGCCCGAGGCCAAGTGCCTGGCTTTGTCAGTACGCCGGTCGCGATCGAAGCCGCGGGTGAGCCGCTGGAAGAACCTGTCGCCGAACTGCCGATCGAGGTAGAGACAGAGGAAGCCGTACCGGAGGTCGCCGCCTCCGTTGTGTCGAACAATGAAGAGGCTCTCGATCCGCTGTTGCTGGAAATTTTCCGCAATGAGGCCGAGACCCACCTGGATACCCTGGTTGGCTTCCTAGCGGATTGCGCCCAGGTATTGCCGCAGCCGGTCACCGACAACCTGCAACGCGCCCTGCATACCCTCAAGGGCAGTGCGCACATGGCCGGTATTCTGCCGATCGCCGAGATTGCCACTCCGCTGGAAAAACTGGTCAAGGAGTTCAAGACCAATCTGATCGATATGGATCTGGGCGAGGCTGAGCTGTTGCGCGATGCCGAGCATCTGTTCCGTGCCGGCCTGGAGCAGCTGGAGAGTCAGCCGCTGGCGCCGATTCCAGGAGCCGCCGAATTCCTCGAACGCGTGCAGAAGCTGCATCAGTCTCGCCTCGAGAGTGCCGAAAGCGCTCGTCTGGATGAGTCGGATCAGCGCGATCCGCAGCTGATCTCCATCTTCCTCGCCGAGGGCATGGATATCCTGCTGGACGCGGAGGATCTGCTACGCAAATGGCGTGAACATCCCAGTGAGCAGCAGGAGCTGTCTGCGCTACTGGATGAGCTCACCACCCTTGGCCGCGGTGCCGAAATGGCGGAGCTGCCGCAGATCGACGAGTTGTGCCAAGCCCTGCTGGCGCTCTACCAGGCTGCTCTCGACGGCCGCCTGGCGGTCAGCGAGCACTTCTTCGCCGAAGCTGAGGCAGCCCATGAGGCGCTGATCGGCATGATGGATCAGGTGGCTGCCGCTCTGGAGGTCAGTCCGCAGCCTGAGCGTGTTGCCGCCTTGCGCAATCTGCTCGACCAGGCGCTGGATCCGGCCACCCTCGCACTATTGGACGCCAATAGCGATGCCGGCCTGGAAGTGATCGAACTGGACGAGCTGTCAGCCGAGCCCCAGTTCGAGCCGCAGTCGGAGTTGGAGCCCGAACCAATACTGGCACCTGAGCCCGAGCCTATCGCGTTTGCCGCGCCAGAGCCGGCTGTGCCGGCAAGCATGCCGGAGAACCTTGACGCCGAGATGGTGGAGATCTTCCTGGAGGAGGCCGTCGACATCCTGGACAGTGCCGGTCAGGCGCTCGACCGTTGGCTAGGCGATCCAGATAACACGCTGGCGCTGTCCTCCCTGCAGCGCGACCTGCATACCCTCAAGGGTGGCGCGCGCATGGCGGAGATCCGTGCCATCGGTGATCTGGCTCATGAGCTGGAATCCCTGTATGAAGGCCTGGTCGATCGCCGCTTCAGCTATTCCCCGGCTCTGGCTGGCTTGCTGCAGCAGAGCCATGACCGCCTGGCCGTCGTGCTCGAGCAATTGCAGCGGGGGCAGCCCCTGCTGGACTCCACAGCGTTGATCGACGCGATCCGCTCCTTTCGCCAAGGCGGCACGATAGCCGCGCCGAGTGTCTCGGCCAGCAGCGAAAGCCAGCAGATCAGTATCGATAGCGAGCCCGAGCTGTTGGCTCCATTCGAGCCGGCAGCCGAGGATGAGCAGCCTTCGGCGGAAATCGATCTGGGCGAACTGGCCGAGGTGGATTTCGTCGCGCCCCAGCTGGACGAACTGCCTGAGCTGAATATCGAAGCCGCCGCTGAACAGCCGGAAGAGTCTCTTCCCGAAGAGCTGCCATCGCTGAGCGCGGATGAGTGGCACCTGGACGAATCACTGCCTGCACTCGGCGCCGAGGCGCTGGAAGAGCAGCCGACAGTTGATCTGCACCCGACCGAGCCTGTCCAGCAGGATCAGGGGGCGTCAGCGGAAATCGATCTGGGTGAGCTGACAGAGGTGGACTTCGTCGCGCCGCAGATGGACGACCTGCCCGAGCTGACCATAGAGACGTCCGGTGAGCAGCCGGAAGAGACTCTGCCGGAAGAACTGCCGGCGCTGAGTTCGGATGAGTGGCATCTGGATGAATCCCTGCCGGCACTGGGCGCCGAGGCACTCGAGCCGGTTAATGCAACTCCAGCACCGCTCGACGCTCCAGAGCCAGAGCCAGTTGCCCCTGTCGTTTCTGCCCAGTCGATACCGGTGGTGGATCGTGACCCCGAACTGGTTGAGATCTTCCTCGAGGAAGGCTTCGACATCATGGACAGCGCCTCTGCTGCATTGCAGCGGTGGATGACCGATGTCGCCAATACCCTCGAAGTCGAGTCCCTGCAGCGTGATCTGCATACCCTGAAGGGCGGCGCGCGCATGGCCGAGATCCGCGAGATCGGTGATCTGGCGCATGAGCTGGAGTTTCTCTACGAAGGCGTTGGCGATGGCCGCCTGAAGGCCAACGGAGACCTGTTCGGTGTGCTGCAGGCCTGCCACGACCGGCTCTCCGAGATGCTCGAAGCGGTGCGCAGCAACAGCACCATTCCCGATGGGTTGGCGCTGATCGAAACCATCAAGCGTTTTCGTGCCGATCCCGAGGCCCAGCTAAGCGTACCTACCAGCGTGCACCTGCAGCCGGTGGTGGAGGAAGACGCAGGTGCAGAGGCCGACATTCTCGATATCTTCCTCGAGGAAGGTGACGACCTGCTGGAGGCCATGGAAGCAGCGATCGGCCGTTGGGAGGCCGACCGTGAGAACGGCGCTGCCATTGACGAACTGTTGCGCATCCTGCACACCCTCAAGGGCGGTGCCCGGTTGGCTGGACAGAAGCGTCTGGGTGACCTCAGTCATGATCTCGAACAACATCTGACCGAGGCCCAGCAACAGGGCTCGCCGTGGCCCGAGAGCCTGTTCCTCGATGTGCAGTCCGGCTTCGAGGGCTTGCAGCAGGAGCTCGACCAGCTACGCAAGCGTCTGGATGACAGCCAAGTGTCCGACGTCCAGACCGAGCCTGAGATCGAGTCTCCTTCGGTAGAAGCGGCGCCTGCGCAGGTGACGCTGAGCACTCCGATAGTGGCGGCCAGTGCCCAGCCGCAACAGGATCATCAGCTCAAGGTTCTCCCCTTCGTCGAACGTGCTGCCGAGGCTGCCGCCCGCGCAGCCGCTCAGCGTGCGCCGCAGGAATTGGTCAAGGTCCCGGCCGAGCTGCTCGAGGGTCTGGTCAACCTGGCGGGTGAGACCTCGATCTTCCGAGGCCGTGTCGAGCAACAGGTCAGCGATTTCGGATTCACCCTCGGCGAGATGGAAGCCACCATCGAGCGGGTACGCGATCAGCTGCGCCGCCTCGATATCGAGACCCAGGCGCAGATTCTCAGCCGTTACCAGGCCGAGGCCGAGCGTGCCGGCTACGAAGATTTCGACCCGTTGGAAATGGACCGTCACTCGCAATTGCAGCAGCTGTCCCGTGCGCTGTTCGAGTCGGCCTCCGACTTGCTCGACCTGAAGGAAACCCTGGCCACTCGTAACCGCGATGCCGAGACCCTGCTATTGCAGCAGGCACGGGTAAACACCGAGTTGCAGGAAGGTCTGATGCGCACCCGCATGGTGCCTTTCGACCGCCTGGTACCGCGCCTGCGCCGTATCGTCCGCCAGGTGGCCGGCGAGCTGGGCAAGCAGGTCGAGTTCCATGTCGGCAACGCCGAAGGCGAGATGGACCGCACCGTGCTGGAGCGTATCGTCGCGCCGCTGGAGCACATGCTGCGCAACGCCGTTGACCACGGTATCGAGCCGGGCGACAAGCGTCGCGCGGCCGGTAAGTCGGAGGTCGGCAACATACGTCTGACCCTGGGTCGAGAGGGTGGTGACATCCTTCTGACCCTGGCCGACGACGGTGGCGGTATCCGCCTCGACGCGGTCAAGCGCAAGGCTCTTGAGCGTGGCCTGATGACCGATGACAGCGATCTCAGCGATCACGAGATCCTGCAGTTCATTCTCGAAGCCGGTTTCTCCACGGCCGAGAAGGTCACGCAGATCTCCGGCCGTGGTGTTGGCATGGACGTGGTGCATTCCGAGGTGAAGCAACTCGGTGGCTCCATGAGCATCGAGTCGACCGTTGGAGAAGGTACTCGCTTCCTGATCCGCCTGCCGTTCACCGTGTCGGTGAACCGGGCGCTGATGGTGACCTCCGGGGAAGACTTCTACGCCATCCCGCTGAACACCATCGAGGGTATCGTGCGGGTCTCGCCGTATGAGCTGGAGGCCTACTACGGGCCGGATGCCCCGCGCTTCGAGTACGCCGGCCAGGCCTACGAACTGAAGTACCTGGGCGACCTGCTGAACAATGGCCAGCAACCCAAGCTGGTGGGGCAGAGCCTGCCGCTGCCGGTGATCCTGGTGCGCTCCAGCGAGCACGCCGTAGCGGTTCAGGTGGACGGCTTGGCGGGCTCCCGCGAGATCGTGGTGAAGAGCCTCGGGCCGCAGTTCGCCGGGGTGCACGGCATTTCTGGTGCAACCATCCTCGGTGATGGTCGCGTGGTGGTGATCCTCGACCTGCTGGCCAACATCCGTGTGCGCCACGCCCACCTGCTGGGCCAGGTCCAGGCCCCGCGCCTGGTCAACCAGGAAGCGCTATCGACCGAGAGCGATGCTACGCGGCCGACGCTGGTCATGGTGGTTGACGACTCGGTCACCGTACGCAAGGTCACCAGCCGCCTGCTGGAACGCAACGGGATGAACGTGCTGACTGCCAAGGACGGGGTCGATGCCATCGCCCAGCTGCAGGAGCACAAGCCGGACATCATGCTGCTCGACATCGAGATGCCGCGTATGGATGGCTTCGAAGTGGCCACCCTGGTGCGTCACGACGAGCGCCTGAAGGATCTGCCGATCATCATGATCACCTCGCGGACCGGCGAGAAGCACCGTGATCGGGCCATGGCCATCGGCGTCAACGAATACCTGGGCAAGCCGTACCAGGAATCGGATCTGCTGGAAAATATCCTGAAACTGGTCAAGGACAAGGCCAATGGCTGACAGAACTGCTGCTCGTATTGCGGTCATCGCCGACACCTCGCTGCAGCGCCACGTGCTGCAGCAGGCTCTGTCCGGCAGCGGCTACCAAGTCGTGCTCAATAGCGACCCGGCGCGCCTCGACGAGGCGGCTCTGGCCGATTGTGAGACCGACCTGTGGCTGGTGGACCTAGCCCAGTCGGAAGACTCGCCACTGGTCGACAACCTGCTGGAGAAAGCCAGCGCCCCGGTGCTGTTCGGCGAGGGGCATGCCCCCGAGCGTCACTCGGAGAACTACCCGCGCTGGGAGCGTCGCCTGTTCGGCAAGCTCAAGCGCCTGGTCGGTGATCCGGCACAGGCCGTAGGCCCGAGCCTGGAGGCCCTGCTGGCCGAGGCGCAACGTCCCAGCCGCCTGGAACTGCCGGCATCGTTGGCCGAAACGCCGCTGGTGGCCGGTGAGCCGGCCAGGCAGATTTGGCTGTTGGCCGCCTCGCTCGGCGGTCCGGCGGCGGTCAAGGAGTTCCTCGACGCGCTGCCAGGCGGTCTGCCAATCGGCTTCATCTATGCCCAGCACATCGACGCTGCCTTCGAATCTGCATTGCCGCAGGCCGTAGGCCGCCACAGCCAGTGGCATGTCAACCCGGCTCGCCAGGGCGATGCCGTGCGCTGTGGTGAAGTGGTGGTGGCGCCGATCGGCAACGAACTCGGCTTCACCGAGGATGGCTCCATGCAGCTGGCCGACCGCGGCTGGCCGGAGCCCTACAGCCCCTCCATCGATCAGATGATGCTCAACCTGGCCCAACAGTTCGGCGCCAACTGCGGCGTGATCGCCTTCAGCGGCATGGGCAGTGACGGCAGCGCCGCCGCTGCCTACGTGCGCCGTCAGGGGGGCGTGATCTGGACCCAGAGGGCCGACAGCTGCGCCAGCCCGAGCATGCCCGACAGCCTGCGTGAGGGCGGCTACAGCAGCCTCAGTGGTGACCCGCGTGAGCTGGCCGCCGCCCTGGTCAACCACCTGGCCGCGCAGTGCCAGTAACGGCCTCAGCTGTCTTTCAAGGAGCCGCCATGAGCCAAGCCATCGCCAGCCAGAGTAGCGTCAGCAGCCTTACCGCACTGCTGGTTCCGCTGGCTGATCGTACCCTGCTGCTGCCTAACGTGGCGGTGGCGGAATTGATTCCCTACCGCCCACCACATGTCACGCCAGGGCTACCGTCCTGGTTCCTCGGTCAGGTGGCCTGGCGCGACCTGCAGTTGCCTCTGCTGTCGTTCGAGGCAGCCTCCGACGGCCAACCGCAAATCGGCCCCGGTGTGCGTGTGGCCGTGCTCAATGCCATGGGCGGCCGTGACAAGATCAAGTTCATCGCCCTGCTGGTACAGGGTATCCCGCGCTCGATGAAAGTCGATGGCAACCTGCAACGTGCCAGCGCCGAGCTGGCGCCGCTGGAGTTGGACGCCGTGCAGCTCGGCGAGGCGGTCGTGAAGATCCCCGATCTTATTGGTCTGGAGCAGAAGCTGGCGGACGCTGGCCTGATCTGACATGGACAAGGTTCGGCTGGCACGCCTCGGCGACCTGGAAGTCGCTAGCAGCTGTGTCGCTGGCCAGCAGTTCGAGAAGCACAGCCACGACGAATTCGTCATCGGCGCCAACCTGCTTGGCGACGAGCACATCTGGCTCGACGGGCGTCAGTTCAGCGCCGGTGTCGGCGCCATCACCACCTACAATCCCGGCGATATCCAGGGCGGTGGCGCGGCTGAGGGCCAACCCTGGCGCTATGTCAGCCTCTATGTCCCGGCCGCGCAGCTTGCCGCCAGCCTGGGGCGCAGCGAGTTGCAGTTCGAGCGGCCGCTGCAGCAGGCGCCGGCCCTGGCTCATGAGCTGGCCCGCGCGGTCGAGGCCTGCTTGAGCGAAGACCCCTTACTGCGCGAGCGTGGCGAGGAGGGCGTGACCCTGCTGCTCGGCAGCATCGCCAGTGGTGCCGGAGTGCGCCTTTCCGCAGAGCGCCACATGGGCCATGCCGCGGTGACGCGGCTGCAGGAGCTGCTGGCGCAGAACCTCGAGAGCACGCCCAGCCTGGAGCAGATGGCGGCCGAGCTCGGCCTGTCCAAATTCCACCTGTTGCGCAGCTTCCAGAAACACACCGGGCTGAGTCCGCGGCAGTGGGCCATGCAGCTGCGCACTCGCCGCGCCCAGGGCCTGCTGCGCCTCGGTCTGCCGGCTGGCGAAGTGGCGTATAGCCTGGGCTTCGCCGATCAGAGCCACCTCAATCGCCACTTCCGCGCCGCCTATGGCATCAGCCCGGGGCGCTACCAGGCCTGCGTGCGCGGCTGAGCAGAGCAATCCGGTTCAAGTCGGGCCCCGGTCGTTCGGCGATAATCCGCGCATTCGTGATCGAGAGCCTGCCTCATGTTGACCATCTTCCTCGCCGCCATGCTGTTCGGCCTGGCCTTCTGTGCGTCCCCGGGCGCCGTATTCAGTGAGACCCTGCGTCGGGGTCTGACCGGCGGTTTCCGCCCGGCGCTACTGGTGCAGCTGGGCTCGCTGATCGGTGATGCGGTGTGGGCGGTGATAGGCCTGACCAGCCTGATTTTGCTGCTTGCCCAAGACAGCGTGCGTGTGCCGCTGACCATCGCCTGCGCGGCCTACCTGGTCTGGCTCGGTATCCAGGGCCTGCGCGATGCTTGGCAGCCGCCGGCACAGGAGGAGGGCAGCCAGCAAGGGCGCAATGCCTTCGGCGCCGGCGCGCTGCTGTCACTGTCGAATCCGAAGAACATCGTGTTCTGGGGCGCGCTGGGCAGTGCGCTGGCGGGCATCGTCGAGGGCACGCCGAGCCGCATGGAGATGGCGGTGTTTTTCGCCGGCTTCATGCTCGCTTCAGTGCTCTGGTGCTTCATCTGCGCGGCGCTGGTGGACTGGCTGCGGCGCCATACCTCGCAGCTCTGGCATCGCATCAGCTATGCCGGCTGCGGCCTGCTGTTGCTGGCGCTGGCTGCTCTGACCCTGCGTGGGCTCTGAGACCCCCAACAAAAAGCTCCGGACCTTGCGGTGCCGGGGCTCTGCTTCACGCCGCTGCGATCAGCGGTGCGACTCCACGGGGTTGCCGGACTGGGCAGCCTGCTCCTCGGCCAGGTTGGCTTCGGCTCGCTCGCCGCTCCAGTAGTCGGCATTCTTGATGCCGAGCTTCTCCGGGTGGAACACCGGCTCCTTGCCTTCCTTGCGCTGCGCCTCGTAGTCCTTCAAGCACTTGTAGGCGACCTTGTGCATCAGCAGGATGGCGATGATGTTCAGCCAGGCCATCAGGCCAACGCCCAGATCACCGAGGCCCCAGGCCAGGTCGGCGGTCTTCACCGTGCCGTAGACGGTAGCGGCGATGATGCCGGCCTTCAGCAGCAGGGTCAGCACCGGGCGGTGCACCTTGCGGTTGATGTAGGCGATGTTGGTCTCGGCGATGTAGTAGTAGGCCACGATGGTGGTGAAGGCGAAGAAGAACAGCGCCACGGCGACGAAGATGTTGCCGAAGCCGGGCATGATGTTCTCCATCGCCGTCTGCACGTAGCCTGGGCCTGCGGCGACGCCGGCGATACCAGTGAACAGCGCGCTGCCGTCCGGTGCCTGCACGTTGTATTGGCCAGTGATCAGCAGCATGAAGGCGGTGGCAGAGCAGACGAACAGGGTGTCGATGTACACCGAGAAGCCCTGTACCAGACCCTGTTTGACCGGATGGCTGACTGCGGCGGCGGAGGAGGCATGCGGGCCGGTGCCCTGGCCGGCCTCGTTGGAGTACACGCCGCGCTTCACCCCCCACATGATGGCCAGGCCGAGGATGGCGCCGAAGCCGGCGTCGAGGCCGAAGGCGCTGCGGAAGATAAGCGACATCACTTCCGGCAGTTTCTCGATGTTCAGCATGACGATAACGCAGGCCACCAGGATGTAGCCCAGGGCCATGAACGGCACCACGAACTCGGCGAAGCGGGCGATGCGCTTGACCCCGCCAAAGATGATCAGGCCGAGCATGATCGCCAGTATGGCGGCGGTGGTGTTCGGGTGCACGCCGAGGGCGGTCTCCACGCTGGAGGCAATGGAGTTGGCCTGTACGCCCGGCAGTAGCAGGCCGCAGGCGAACACGGTGACCACGGCGAAGATCCAGGCGTACCACTTCATGCCCAGGCCCTTCTCGATGTAGAAGGCCGGACCGCCACGGTACTGGCCGTCGATCTTCTCCTTGTACACCTGGCCAAGTGTGGATTCGACGAAGGCCGAGCTGGCACCGAGGAAGGCCACCATCCACATCCAGAACACCGCGCCCGGGCCGCCGAAGGTGATGGCTGTGGCGACGCCGGCGATGTTGCCGGTGCCGACTCGGCCGGCGAGGGTCATGGTCAGGGCCTGGAACGAGGTGATGCCGTGTTCATCGGTGCGGCCGTTGAACATCAGGCGGATCATTTCCTTGAAGTGACGGACCTGCAGGAAGCGGCCGCGCAGCGAGAAGTACAGACCGACGCCGAGGCACAGGTAGATCAGCGCCGGGCTCCAGACCAGCCCGTTGAGGGTCGAGACCAGTTCGTTCATTGCGTAGAGACTCCTTTGCCTCGGCACCGTGACGCTCCCTTGTGGGAGAGCGCTGAGCTGGACGAGTTGTTATTGGAGGGGAAACGGCGCGATGCACGCCGATTTCGACAACGACGAGGCAGGGCGGTAAGCCGCCGCCGCGTTTATGGTGGGCAGAGGATGCCAGAGGCGTGGCCGCTTGCCATCCCTTGAAGTCGCATGTTGTTACGCACAGGTGACAGACGTCGCTGCTTGGGGTCAGTGGGGCTAGAAGTCGCCCCACAGCTGCTGAGCCACGGCTAGCGCCACCACCGGCGCGGTCTCGGTACGCAATACCCGCGGGCCGAGGCGGGCGGCATGGAAACCTGCAGTCTTGGCCTGCTCCACCTCGGCGTCGGTCAGGCCTCCTTCCGGGCCGATCAGGAAGGCCAGGGTCTGCGGCTTGGCGTGGCTCTCCAATGGCGCCGCCACCGGGTGCAGGACCAACTTGAGCTCAGCCTGCACGCTGGCCTGCCATTCGGCCAGGGTCTGCGGGGCGTGGATAACCGGTAGCACCGAGCGGCCGCACTGCTCGCAGGCGCTGATCGCCACCTGGCGCCAGTGGGCCAGGCGCTTGTCGGCGCGCTCGTCCTTGAGGCGCACTTCGCAGCGCTCTGAGACGATCGGGGTGATCTCGCTGGCGCCCAGTTCGGTGGCCTTCTGGATCGCCCAATCCATGCGTTCGCCGCGCGACAGGCCCTGGCCCAGATGGACACGCAGTGGCGATTCGGCCTGGCCGTCGAACTGCTCGCGCAACTCGACCCGCACGGCCTTCTTGCCTACCTCGATCAGCTCACCCAGGTACTCCTGGCCGCTGCCGTCGAACAGCTGAATGGCGTCGCCAGCGCTGTGCCTGAGCACGCGACCGATGTAATGGGCCTGGGCCTCGGGCAGCTCGTGCTGGCCGAGGGAGAGCGGGGCGTCGATAAAGAAGCGGGACAGGCGCATGGCGATTTTCGTGCTGGGTGACAGGCGCGCAGTTTACCCGCTGACTAGCCGGGGTCGCGATGGTTGGGATACAGATCGGCCTGCACGGCCACACTGACCGATTCGCGGGTGGCGATATCGATGCCTTCGCTGGCCACCTCGGCGAGGAAGTCGATCTGCTCGGGCGCGATCACGTAGGGCGGCAGGAAGTACACCACGCTGCCCAGCGGGCGCAGCAGGGCGCCACGCGTCAGGGCGTGCTGGTACACCGCCAGGCCGCGGCGTTCCTGCCAGGGGTAGGCGGTCTTGCTCGGTTTGTCCTTGACCATCTCGATGGCCAGAGCCATGCCGGTCTGGCGCACCTCGGCCACGTGCGGGTGGTCTTTCAGGTGTTCGCTGGCGCTGGCCATGCGTGCAGCCAGGGCCTTGTTGTTCTCGATGACGTTGTCGTCACGGAAGATGTCCAGGGTCGCCAGGGCCGCGGCGCAGGCAAGCGGGTTGCCGGTGTAGGTGTGCGAGTGGAGGAAGGCGCGCAGGGTCGCGTAGTCGTCGTAGAAGGCGCCATACACCTCGTCCGTAGTGAGCACTGCGGCCATCGGCAGGTAGCCGCCGGTCAGTGCCTTGGACAGCACAAGGAAGTCCGGGGTGATGCCGGCCTGCTCGCAGGCGAACATCGTTCCGGTGCGGCCGAAGCCGACGGCGATCTCGTCGTGGATCAGGTGCACGCCATGGCGGTCGCAGGCCTCGCGCAGCAGCTTGAGGTAGATCGGGTGGTACATGCGCATGCCGCCGGCGCCCTGGATCAGTGGCTCGACTATCACCGCCGCCACCTCATGGGCATGCTCGGCCAAGGTCTGCTCCATGGCGACGAACATAGTGCGTGAGTGTTCTTCCCAGCCCATGCCCTCGGGACGCAAGTAGCAGTCCGGGCTCGGCACCTTGATGGTGTCGAGTAGCAGCGCCTTGTAGGTGTCGGTGAACAGCGCCACGTCGCCCACCGACATCGCCGCCACCGTCTCGCCGTGGTAGCTGTTGCTCAGGGTGACGAAGCGCTTCTTCGCAGGCGCACCGGTGTTGATCCAGTAGTGGTGGCTCATCTTCAGTGCCACCTCGATGCCCGAGGAGCCGTTGTCGGCGTAGAACACCTTGTTCAGCCCGGCTGGGGTGATCTGCACCAGGCGCTCGGACAACTCGACCACCGGCGTGTGGGTGAAGCCGGCCAGCATCACGTGTTCCAGGCTTTCCAGCTGATCCTTGATGCGCTGGTTGATACGCGGGTTGCCGTGGCCGAACACGTTGACCCACCAGGAGCTGACGGCATCGAGGTAGCGCTTGCCGTCGAAGTCCTCGAGCCAGACGCCGTCACCGCGCCTGATCGGAATCAGCGGCAGGCGTTCGTGGTCCTTCATCTGGGTGCAGGGGTGCCACAGCACGGCGAGGTCGCGCTGCATCCATTGGGTGTTCTGGCTCATGGTTCATCTCCGCTACGACAGTGGCTGAGACTACCAGATGGCCTGCCGCGGCACGTGATCACCGTTGGTGCCGGGAAAAGCGCCATTCAGAGCCATCGCGCGAACCCGAGCCGGTGCGGGTGGACTAATCGCTGGATCGGTAATCATCTGGTTACCCGATATTTCGCAGCGAAATTTTCCGCTTTTATTCGATGCGTTTGCCGCTAGGCTGTCTTCATCATCTATTCGGAAGTGTTCTCATGCAGTGGCGCAATTCGAATTCCACCTATGGCCTGATCAGCATCGCGCTGCATTGGCTGGTGGCGCTCGCAGTCTTCGGCTTGTTCGGTCTCGGCCTGTGGATGGTCGGCCTGGACTACTACAGCACGTGGTATCGCACCGCGCCCGACCTGCACAAGAGCATCGGCATCACCTTGTTCGTGGTGATGCTTGGTCGAGTGGCCTGGCGCTTTCTCAGCCCCCCACCATCGGCGCCAGCCAACCATGGTGCTGTGACCCGCCTGGCGTCCAAGGCCGGTCATGCCTTCCTCTATCTGGCGCTGTTCGTGCTGATGCTCAGCGGCTACCTGATTTCCACCGCCGATGGCCGCGGTATTCCTGTATTCGGCCTGTTCGAAGTGCCAGCTACCTTGACCAGCATTCCGGACCAGGCCGACATCGCTGGTGTGGTCCATGAATACCTTGCCTGGGCTCTGGTGATCTTCGCCGGTCTGCATGCCCTGGCGGCCCTCAAACACCATTTCATTGACCGTGACGCCACCCTGGTGCGCATGTTCGGTCGCACCGGCAAGTAACCCACAAGGAGATTGTTAATGCTCAAGAAATCCCTCGCCGCCCTGACCCTGGGCGCTGCCCTGTTCGCTGGCCAGGCCATGGCCGCCGACTACGCCATCGACAAGGAAGGCCAGCACGCCTTCATCAACTTCAAGATCAGCCACCTGGGCTACAGCTGGCTGTACGGCACCTTCAAGGACTTCGACGGCAGCTTCAGCTTCGACGCCAAGGCGCCGGAAGCCAGCAAGGTCAGCGTCAAGATCAATACCGCCAGCGTCGACTCCAACCACGCCGAGCGTGACAAGCACCTGCGCAGCGGCGACTTCCTCAACGTCGACAAGAACCCGACTGCGACCTTCGAGTCCACCTCGGTCAAGAGCACCGGAGAAGGCACTGCCGATATCACCGGCAACTTGACTCTGAACGGCGTGACCAAGCCAGTGGTGATTGCTGCCAAGTTCATCGGCGAAGGCAACGACCCGTGGGGTGGCTACCGTGCCGGCTTCGAGGGCAGCACTAAACTGAAGCTGAAGGACTTCGACATCCAGAAAGACCTCGGCCCGGCTTCCCAGGAAGTGGAGCTGACCCTCTCCGTCGAGGGCGTTCGCCAGTAATTCGGGTTTGCCGCGCCGGCCATGCGTCGTTGGAAAAGGGCCGCCTAGGCAGGCCTAGTTTGGCTCTAGCGCGCTAAACCCTCGCCACTTTAAAGGTGGCATAAAAAAGCCGGCCCTGGGCCGGCTTTTTCATTGCGCGGAGATTACTCCGCGGACTCGCTCTTGCGGGTCAGCAGTGCCGGCTTCTCGCTGCGCGGACGGCTGTCCTGCAGGCTTTCCAGTTGCTCCATGGTCGGCAGGCGCTCACCCTTGCGGATGATCAGCGGCTGCTTGGTGGCGCGGCTGTCCTGGACGGCTGGCTCCTGGCGTTCGTAGCGCGCCTCGTCGCGACGACCGCCGCCCTGGGCGCGCTGACCGCCCTGGCGTTGGCCGCGGTTCTGACCCTGGCCCTGGCGCTGACCTGCAGGCTTGCCCTGACGCTGACCGCCCTGACCACCACCGCCCTGACGTTGGCCCTGCTGGCCGCCGCCCTGGCTGCGCTGGCCCTGACCCTGTCCGCCGCCTTGGCCACCGCGTCTCGGGTTGCGACCCTGAGGCTTCGGCTGGGTCGGGACGTAGTCGGCGCGGTTGCCGAAGTTGTCGAAATCGTCGTCGAGGAACTCTTCCGGATCACGGTTGGGCTGTGCCACCGGGGCCTGGGATTGTTGCGGCTTGGGCTGACGCGGCTGGCGGGCCTGCTGCTGGCCCTGGGTCGGCTGTTGCTCGCCTTCACCGGCGCCCTTGCCTTTGCCGCGACGGCGCTTGCGCTTCTTGCCCTGGCCTTCGCCTGCTTCACCGTTGGCCTTGGGCTCGTGCTTGGCTTCGTGCTTAGGCTTGTCGGCACGCGGCTGGCGCTCGGGACGCGGGCCGCGTACTTCCGGTTTTTCCGCCTCGACGGTGGCCGGGTCGAAGCCCTGGGTGTCGCCATCGGGGATGCGCTGTTTGGTTAGGCGCTCGATGGCCTTGAGCAGCTTCTCCTCATCCGGCGCCACCAGCGAGATGGCCTCGCCACTACGACCGGCACGACCCGTACGGCCAATGCGGTGGACGTAGTCTTCCTCGACGTTGGGCAGCTCGAAGTTGACCACGTGAGGCAGTTGGTCGATGTCCAGGCCGCGCGCGGCGATGTCGGTGGCGACCAGGATACGTACCTGGTTGGCCTTGAAGTCGGCCAGGGCCTTGGTGCGGGCGTTCTGGCTCTTGTTGCCGTGGATCGCGGCGGCCGGCAGGCCGTGCTTGTCCAGGTACTCGGCCAGGCGGTTGGCGCCGTGCTTGGTGCGGGTGAACACCAGTACCTGTTCCCACGCGCCCTGGGTGACCAGATGGGCGAGGAGGGCCCGCTTGTGGCTGGCCGGCAGGCGGAACACGCGCTGCTCGATGCGCTCGACCGTGGTGTTCGGTGGTGTGACCTCGATGCGCTCAGGGTTGTGCAGCAGCTTGCCGGCGAGGTCGGTGATGTCCTTGGAGAAGGTCGCCGAGAACAGCAGGTTCTGGCGTTGGGCCGGCAGCTTGGCCAGCACCTTCTTCACGTCATGGATGAAGCCCATGTCGAGCATGCGGTCGGCTTCGTCGAGGACCAGGATCTCCACGTGGGAGAGGTCGATGGCCTTCTGGTTGACCAGGTCGAGCAGGCGGCCGGGGCAGGCGACCAGGACGTCGACGCCCTTGGCAAGGGCCTGTACCTGGGGATTCATGCCGACGCCGCCGAAGATGCAGGCGCTGACGAACTTCAGGTCGCGGGCATAGATCTTGAAGCTGTCATGCACCTGGGCAGCCAGTTCGCGGGTCGGCGTCAGTACCAGTACCCGTGGTTGTTTCGGGCCGTGGCGGTGTTCGCGGTCTGGATGGCCGCCCGGGAACAGTCGCTCCAGGATCGGCAGGGCGAAGCCTGCAGTTTTACCAGTACCCGTCTGGGCGGCGACCATCAGGTCGCGACCTTGCAACACGGCGGGAATGGCCCGCTGTTGCACCGGAGTGGGCTGGGCGTAGCCGGCCGCTTCTACGGCACCGGCCAATGCCTCGGAGAGACCGAGGGAAACAAAGGACATGAGTCATCCTGTCAAAGTGGGGGCGAAAGCCCCGATGGGGAAGTTGCCTGGCTTGAATCGCTCTTGCTGAACGATCCCGTCCGGTACTGCTGGGCGATGGGTTGCCGAGCATCCGGGCGCAAGCCTGGCGGGAGCCCGGAGTATAACAGAGCAATACGGTGATGCTGCTAGCTGCCCGTCGCCTGAATTTCGTGCCCTGGATCAATCCTTTTGCGGCGATTGGTGCCCGGTTGGGTTCGGTGTGGTGGATTCGCAGGCGAATGTGGGCAGCATCGCGTCTGCAGCGGCATAGCTCGGCGGCCGTGCGTAGCGGCCTACTGTGCCTCGAAGGTAAGGCTGCCGAGCAGCGCGAGGGAAAAAAATGGCGCTCGGATAATGCCATTGTGCCAGGGTAGATGCGTCCTCCGCTGGCGCAGAAGTGATCAATTGGTCGAATGCGGGGCTAACTGACCACCTTGTAGCAGGGTACATAAGCACTGCCGCCTGGCAGCTTCATGCGGTGCTGTTCGACGAAGGCCTGCAGCAGCCGGTCCAGCGGACGCATGATGCTCGGCTCGCCCTTGATCTCGTACGGGCCGTGTTCCTCGATCATGCGGATGCCGTGTGCCTTGACGTTGCCGGCGACGATGCCGGAGAAGGCGCGCCGCAGGTTGGCGGCCAGCTCGTGCAGCGGCTGCTCGCGGGTCAGGTTGAGCGCGGCCATGCTGGTGTGGGTCGGCTCGAACGGGTGCTGGAAGCCTTCGTCGATCTTAAGCAGCCAGTTGAAGTGGAAGGCGTCGTTGCGCTCGCGGCGGAACTGCTCCACTTCCTTGATGCCGGCAGCCATGCGCCGGGCCACTTCGGCCGGATCGTTGACGATCATCTGGTAGCGCTGCTGAGCGGTCCTGCCCAGGGTTGCGCCGATGAAGTCGTGCAGTTGCTGCAGATAGGGCTCGGCGCTGCGCGGGCCGGTGAGGATCACGGGGAAGGGCAGCTCGGCGTTTTCCGGGTGAGTGAGAATGCCGAGCAGGTAGAGGAATTCCTCCGCCGTGCCGACGCCGCCGGGGAAGATGATGATGCCGTGTCCGACGCGGACGAAGGCCTCCAGGCGTTTCTCGATGTCCGGCAGGATCACCAGCTCGTTGACGATCGGGTTGGGCGCCTCGGCGGCGATGATGCCCGGTTCGGTCAGGCCCAGGTAACGCGCGCCGACGATGCGCTGCTTGGCGTGGGCGATGGTGGCGCCCTTCATCGGTCCCTTCATCACGCCCGGGCCGCAGCCGGTGCAGACGTCCAGGCGACGCAGGCCGAGCTCGTGGCCGACCTTCTTGGTGTACTTGTATTCCTCGGTGCTGATCGAGTGGCCGCCCCAGCACACCACCATCCGTGGCTCGACGCCGGCGCGCAGGGTGCGGGCGTTGCGCAGCAGGTGGAAGACGTAGTCGGTGATGCCCTGCGAGCTGTCGAAATCGATGCGCTGGTTCTCCAGCTCGCTTTGGGTGTAGACGATGTCGCGCAGGGCGCTGAACAGCATCTCGCGGGTGCTGGCGATCATCTCGCCATCGACGAAGGCGTCGGCCGGGGCATTGCGCAGTTCCAGGCGGATGCCGCGGTCCTGCTGGTGAATCAGCACCTCGAAGTCCGGGTAGGCCTCGAGAATGGTCTTGGCGTTGTCGCTGTGCGAGCCGGTGTTGAGGATCGCCAGTGCGCACTGGCGGAACAGCGCATAGATGCTGCCGGAGCCGGTCTCGCGCAGCTGCTGCACTTCACGCTGGGAAAGGGTTTCCAGGCTGCCCTTGGGGCTTACCGAGGCATTGATCTTGTTGCGTACCAGAGTCATCGAGGCTTCCGTGTCGGACGCGCGCCCGCGTCGGAATGGCGGCGCGCAGGGTGTGTCTGGTATGAGATCGCGCCGCCGTCGCGAAGTTGCTCCGGCGGCGCGCTCGCCTCAGCGGGGGAGCTTGAGGTTGTTCCAGATCGCCAGGCTGGCATCGGCCTGATTGAGAGTATAGAAGTGCAGGCCCGGGGCGCCGCCTTGCAGCAGGCGCTCGCACATCTCGCTCACCACGTGTTCGCCGAAGGCCTGGATGCTCTCCAGGTCGTCGCCGTAGGCTTCCAGCTGCTTGCGCACCCAGCGCGGGATTTCCGCGCCGCAGGCGTCGGAGAAGCGCGCCAGCTTGCTGTAGTTGGTGATCGGCATGATGCCCGGCACGATCGGCAGGTCCACGCCCAGCTTGCGCACGCGCTCGACGAAGTAGAAGTAGCAGTCGGCGCTGAAGAAGTACTGGGTGATGGCGCTGTTGGCGCCAGCCTGGCACTTGCGCACGAAGTTCTGCAGGTCGTCTTCGTAGCTACGGGCTTGCGGGTGTACTTCCGGGTAGGCCGCCACTTCGATGTGGAAGTGGTCGCCGGTCTCGCTGCGGATGAACTCCACCAGCTCGTTGGCGTAGCGCAGCTCGCCGCTGGCCATGCCCATGCCGGACGGCAGGTCGCCGCGCAGGGCGACGATGCGCTTGATGCCGGAGTTCTTGTACTGGCTGAGCAGGCTGCGCAGCTCGTCCTTGCTGTCACCAACGCAGGACAGGTGCGGCGCGGTCGGCACGCCGACATCGCCATCCAGCTGCAGTACGGTGTTGAGGGTGCGGTCGCGAGTAGAGCCACCAGCACCGTAGGTGCAGGAGAAGAAGTCCGGGTTGTAACCGGCCAGTTGGCGGGCCACGCCCATCAGCTTCTCGTGACCGGCCTCGGTCTTGGTGGGGAAGAACTCGAAACTGTAACGACGTTCTTGCGACATAAATCTGGTCCTTGCAGACGCGCAGAAGGCGGGGCGTTGCCGCCCCGCCTTCCCGGTGCATCAGTAGCGGTAGGTGTCCGGCTTGAACGGGCCGGCAACGGTAACGCCGATGTAGTCGGCCTGCTGCTTGGTCAGCTGGGTGACGACGCCGCCGAAGCCCTTGACCATCTCCAGCGCCACTTCCTCGTCCAGCTTCTTCGGCAGCACTTCCACGGTCAGGCGCTCGGCTTTCTTCTCGGCGGAGAGGTCGGCGAACTTCTGTTCGAACAGGAAGATCTGCGCCAGCACCTGGTTGGCGAAGGAGCCGTCCATGATGCGGCTCGGGTGGCCGGTGGCGTTGCCCAGGTTCACCAGGCGGCCTTCGGCCAGCAGGATCAGGTAGTCGTCGTTGGCCGGATCGAAGCTGCCAGCGCCGGTGCGGTGGATCTTGTGCACCTGCGGCTTGACCTCTTCCCACGCCCAGTTCTTGCGCATGAAGGCGGTGTCGATCTCGTTGTCGAAGTGGCCGATGTTGCACACCACGGCGCGCTTCTTCAGGGCCTTGAGCATGCCGGCGTCGCAGACGTTGACGTTACCGGTGGTGGTGACGATCAGGTCGATCTTGCCCAGCAGAGCGGCGTCGACGCTGGCTTCGCTGCCATCGTTGAGGCCGTTCTTGTAGGGGGAAACCAGCTCGAAGCCGTCCATGCAGGCCTGCATGGCGCAGATCGGGTCGATCTCGGAAACCTTAACGATCATGCCTTCCTGGCGCAGGGACTGAGCGGAGCCCTTACCCACGTCGCCGTAGCCGATCACCAGGGCCTGCTTGCCCGACAGCAGGTGGTCGGTGCCGCGCTTGATGGCGTCGTTCAGGCTGTGACGGCAGCCGTACTTGTTGTCGTTCTTGCTCTTGGTCACGGCGTCGTTGACGTTGATCGCCGGGACTTTCAGGGTGCCGGCCTTGAGCATGTCGAGCAGGCGGTGCACACCGGTGGTGGTCTCTTCGGTCACGCCGTGGATGCGCTCGAGCATCTGCGGGTATTTCTTGTGCAGGATCTCGGTCAGGTCACCGCCGTCGTCCAGCACCATGTTGGCGTCCCACGGCTGGCCATCCTTGAGGATGGTCTGCTCGATGCACCACTCGTACTCCTGCTCGGTTTCGCCCTTCCAGGCGAATACCGGGATGCCGGCGGCGGCGATGGCGGCAGCGGCCTGATCCTGGGTGGAGAAGATGTTGCAGGACGACCAGCGCACTTCGGCGCCCAGCGCGGTGAGGGTCTCGATCAGCACGCCGGTCTGGATGGTCATGTGGATGCAGCCGATGATCTTGGCGCCTTTCAGCGGCTGCTCGCCGGCGTACTTGCGGCGCAGGCCCATCAGTGCCGGCATTTCCGACTCGGCGATGATCAGCTCTTTGCGGCCCCACTCGGCCAGGGAAATGTCGGCGACTTTGAAATCATTGAAAGCCATGCAATAGCACTCCATTCGTTGTCTGCGAATGGGCGCCGTTGATGCGTATGGTTAACGCCCCATCCGAGCCTGACAGACTGAGTGTCCGGTTCGAGTCCGCCGCCGAGCATTGCTGGAATGCGGGGCTGGGGATTCGAAACAGATATTTCAGGCTGCTGCAGCGCCCCTCGGACAGGTGGCGGGCACGACCGGGCGGAGCCGATCGCGTGAAGCCCGGCGATTATAGCCAGCCAGACGGCTCAGCCCAAGGTCTTCCGTCGTCACGTGATGGGGCGCAGTGGCGGCGCGGCGCACTCGGTTGGTGCGAAATCCGGCGAAGGACCGCCCGCCAGGGCCGCTGGCGCTGGCCATGATCTTGCTTGCCGCAGGTATTGGCCGCCGGTTTGGCGACCGTTCTGCCCCGGAGTCACCGCCATGTCGCCCACCCGTTTCTTCGACAACCTGCTGCGCCTGCTCGGCATGCGCACCCTCAACCAGCAGTTCCTGTTCTCCTACGCGCTGATGTTCGTGCTGGCGGTCACCGCCTCGGTGGCGCTGTACCTGAGCATGTCGGTGTCGCCGGAGACCATCAACGTGGCCGGCGCCCAGCGCATGCTCAGCCAGAAGATGACCAAGGAGGCGCTGCTGCTGCGCCAGGGCGCCAGCGAGCGCAAGACGCTGGAGGCGACCATCGCCCAGTTCGACCAGGCCCATCGTGACCTGCTGGCCGGCAATCCGGTGCGCAACATCAGCGTGATCCGCTCGCCGCAGATCCAGGCGCAGATGGCCAAGGTCGGCCAGCTGTGGAGCGCCTTCCGCCCACGCCTGGAGCAGGTGGCCGGTGGTGGTGAGGCCGACCTGGGCGCGCTGGAGGCAGCCTCGCTGACTCTGCTCAAGGAGATGAACCAGGCGGTGGGGCTGATGGCTGCGCATGCCGAGAGTTCGCAGCGCCGGCAGATCTGGTTGGCCTTCGCCTGCGTGCTGGGCATCCTGGCCCTGGTGGTGCTCGGTCGGCAGTTCGGCCTCAGCCCGCTGATGCGTGATCTGCGCGCGGTGGAGGGGGCGCTGACCAAGGTCGGCGCCGGCGATTTCACCAGCGCCCTGCAGGGCGGCCAGGCGGACAACGAGATCGGCCGCATCTTCGCCGGCTACAACCGCATGCAGGAGCAGGTGCGCGCGCTGCTGGCACAGGTCAAGGACAGCGGCGAGCGCACTCGCCGCCACGTCGACCAGGCGGCCAGCGCCGCCGGTGCGGCGGGCGAAGACGTGCGCCAGCAGCACGAGGACCTGGATCAGGTGGCCACGGCGATGAACGAGATGAGCGCCACCGTGGCCGAGGTAGCCCGGCATGCGGTGGGCGCCGCCGACTCGGCGCGGGGTGCCGACGGCCACGCTCGCTCCGGCCAGCAGGCGGTACGCCGCAGCGCCGAGCTGATCGAGGCGCTGACCGGGCAGCTGCAGCACAGTGGGCGCCAGGTCGAGCAGCTGGAGGCGGAAACCGCCGGGGTTGGCCAGGTGCTGGAGGTAATCACCGGCATCGCCCAGCAGACCAACCTGCTGGCGCTCAACGCGGCCATCGAGGCGGCGCGTGCCGGCGAGGCCGGGCGCGGTTTCGCCGTGGTCGCCGATGAGGTGCGCACGCTGGCCAGCCGCACCCAACAGAGCACCGGCGAGATTCAGGCGATGATCCAGCGCCTGCAGGACGGTGCGCGCCAGGCCGTGCTGGCGATGCAGCAGAGCGAGGGCATGGCGCGGCAGAACTTGGAACACATCGGCGAGGCCACGGCGGTGCTCGGGCATATCGTTGGTGCGGTGGACAGCATCAACGCGATGAATGCGCAGATCGCCACCGCCGCCGAGCAGCAGAGCCAGGTGGCGGCGGAGATCGACCAGCGCATCGTGCACATCTCCGGTCTGGCCGAGCGCAGCCACGGCGATGCCGACCGGGTGGTGGAGGCCAGTTCGGAGATCCAGGCCGAGGTGCGCCGGCTCAATGAGCAGCTCGGCCGCTTTCGCACCTGAGAACCCGCTTACGATCTCCTGGCTCGCGGCCATGCGGCGTTAAAAACGGCATCGGAATGCTCATTTACCACTCGTAAACTCCGCTTCCTCTGCCGTTTTTGCCACCGTCTGGCTCTAATCCAGAAGATCATAAGCAGGTTCTGGGGCTATCGGGGCGATTGAAAACCTTGCCGGGACAACGGCGCCGTTGCGGTTCATCCTGTCGCTCGAAACTGACCGACTAGACAGGAGAAGTGGCGATGAAATTCCACACGCGCAAATGGGTCAAGCCTGAAGACCTCAACCCCAACGGCACCTTGTTCGGCGGCAGCCTGCTGAAGTGGATCGACGAGGAGGCGGCGATCTACGCCATCATCCAGCTCGACAGCCAGAAGGTGGTGACCAAGCTGATCTCCGAGATCAACTTCGTCAGCTCGGCGCGCCAGGGCGACATCATCGAGCTGGGCATCACCGCCACCGAGTTCGGTCGTTCGTCGCTGACCTTGCGTTGCGAGGTGCGCAACAAGATCACCCGCAAGAGCATCCTGACCATCGACCGTCTGGTGTTCGTCAACCTCGGCGAGGATGGCCTGCCGGCGCCGCACGGCAAGACCGAGATCAGCTACATCCGCGACCGCTTCAAGGAAGAGCCTGCGACAGCCTAGCGCTTGGCGGGAGGGCGGAGAGTGGCAATACTGTCGCCCCTTCCGCCCCTCACCGGCTGTAGATGATGAAGTCCAAACTGCTCCTGGCCCTGCTGGCCTGCACCCTGATCGCCGGCTGCGACCGGGTCGATCCCAATTCGCCGCTGGGCAAGCGCCAGACGCTGTTCAAGGAGATGCTTCGCACCAGCGAAGATCTGGGCGGCATGCTGCGCGGGCGTTTGAGCTTCAACGAGAAGCGCTTCGCGGAAGGTGCGGTCAAGCTCGACGACCTGTCGCGCCAACCCTGGCAGCACTTCCCGCAGGTGCAGGATTCGGGCGATAGCAGCCAGGCGCGTGATGAAGTCTGGCAGCGCCAGGAACGCTTCCAGCAGTTGGCCCGCGATCTGGAGGCGAGCACCGCCGAATTGCGTGCCGCTGCCCAGATCAAGCCGCTGAAGGCTGACGCGCTGATCGCCCCAGTGGACAAGGTCGAGATCGCCTGCAAGGCCTGCCACGAAGAGTTCCGCATCTACTGAGGCGTACGCCCCGTGCCATGAGGCGACGCGGTTCTAACGCTGGATATCCCGTCAGAAACCGTTGACCCCGGCGCTGCGCAGCTGCTCGCGCAGATGCAGCACTTCCGGATGGTGGAAGAATGCGACCAGTTGGGCTGCGCGGGTCGGTCCGATGCCGCCGTAGGCGTCCCAGTCCATGGTTGTGCGTGCGGCCAGGCGTTCCCAATCTCCCTCCAGCGGTGCCGAGCCGCTGGGCGGCAGACCCAATGCGCGGAGCCATTGCCTGAACGGTCTCTGCCGCGCGCTGGCGAAGCTGCCGTACAGGTTGGCGGCACTGCGTTGACCGAACCCTGGACGCTGAGCGAGCTCGTTCTCCTGCAATGGCAGCCAGTCCAGCAGCCCCTGCAGGCGCAGCTTCTCCCAGGTACCGGCGCCGACACCGGGCATAGCCAGCCCCCGCTTGCCACTCAGCCACTGCTGGCGGGCGGCGAATTGCCCCTCGCAGCCAGGCGTAGGTCGCCAGCAGCTGAGTGGATGGTGCTCGGCCGGATCGGGTATGGCTAGCAGGCTGCGCTGCTGCGTACGCCAGACCACACCGTCTAGTTGCGGAATGGTGAGGCCTGCCAGGACGACTGCCACCTGATCGCCGGGGCGGATGTCCAGATCCTGCCAGCGTTGCAGAGAGCCGAGTCCGACGCGGCTAACCATGCGCCCGTCCAGTTCGACGGGATGCAGCTGCAGCAGCGGCGTGATGCGACCGGTACGACCGATCTGGAAATGCACCTTGCGTACCTCCGCCAGTGCCTGGCGCGGCGGGTACTTCCAGGCGACAGCCCAGCTCGGAGGCTGGGCTATCCAGAGACCACCGTGCGGTCGCTGCCCTTGGCGCAGTACCACTCCGTCGCTGGCGAAAGGCAGTGATGTGCGGTACCAGCGCTCGCGCCACTGCCTGGCCTCCTCAGGTGAGCGCAGCGGCTGCGTCATGTCGGCGCTGTCACCGAAGCCCAGTGCGCGTAGCCCTTGCAGGCGCGTGCGCATGTCGTCCGGCCCGTTGGGCCAATCCCATACGAAAAGGCCGATCATGGTGGCGCGCTCGGCGTCCAGCGTGCTTCGGGCCATGGCGCCGGCGGCTTTGCCTCGCAGACCATTGCCGCCATCGCGCGCCTGCACATGACCGGGCGTGCGCCAGTAAATCTCGCCCTGCAGGATCAGTTCATCCGTTGCTGCCAGCTGCTGAGGAATGGCCGGTATCTGGCGGGCTTGGGTGGTCCAGTCCTGGCCGCTGCTGCCGTCGCCGCGGCTGATCGCCTGGCGCAGTTGGCCGTCGCGATAGATCAGGGTAACGGCCACACCGTCGACCTTGGGTTGAATCCACAGGTCTTCCCGGCCATCCATCCAGGTACGCAACTCCGCCTCGTCGTGCAGCTTGGTGAGCCCGGTCTGCGCGATGGGAGAGCTGACCGGCCCGCCGGCATCGCGCAAGGCGTTGGCTGAGCCAGCTGTGTGTCCAGGGAAGCATGCCTGCCATCGCGAGAGAAGCGCACGGCTCTGGTCGTACAAGTCATCGGCGACCAGTGCCTGTCCATCGACATGGTAGGCCCGATCCCATTCGCGAATACGCTGGTCTAGCGCGGAGATCTCGTCGGTGGCGCGACTGGCGGGCCAGTCGGGACAGGTTGTGGCGTGGGCGGTGCAGGTGAACAGAACGACAGCTGCGACGATCGAGCGGTACATGGCGAGCATCCTTGCTCTGCTTGTGGCTCAGGCAGGTTAGTCAGTCATTTGCGATGACACAAAGTCCCTGTTGTCGCCGTTGATCAGGAATATCTGGTCTACTGGAGATAACCGCCAGAGTGTCACGGATCGCTCGGGGCGGCTTTTTGCAACTGCAGCCAAGGAAGAAAAACGATGGTGCGAAATCTCTGTGGTATGGCCCTGCTACTGGTCTCAAGCGTGGTGTTTGCGGACACGCCGCTCGCGATCGCGGCGAAGAATGGCAGCCTGGACGAGGTCAGGCAGCTTGTGGCCGCAGGGGCTAAGGTGAACGCCGTTGATCCAGAGGATGTGTGGGAGCGCACTGCATTGATGCAGGCCGCACGCATGGGGCACACCTCTGTCGTGGAGTTCCTCCTGTCAGAGGGGGCCGATGTGAAGCAGCAGGGTGACGGGACGGGAGCGTCACCGCTACGAGAGGCCGCCTACAAGGGGCACCTGGGGGTGGTCAACGCGTTGTTGGCGGCGGGAGCAGCACCGGATGTGGACGCTGACGCGAACGGACGCACGCCTTTGCTCTGGGCTCTGATCGGAAAACAGCCGGATGCACCGGCCATTGTCGAGGCCCTGCTCAAGGCAGGGGCCAACAGTCAGCAGGTTTTCGAGGGTTTTGACGGTGCCAAGGTGCCGGCGGCCCAGCTGGCGGAGAAGGCCGGTCCGGAAGTCGAGGCGGCCTTCAGGAAAAACGCCGGAATCTGATCATCTCGAGGAGCTTCGGCCCGGCGGAATGATCCGCGACAGGGCCGAACTCCCGGTTTATGCAAACGGCCAGGCGCTGTATCGGATCACCGGTTGCCCTCCGTGTATCAGCGTTCCAGTGCCTCCTGGGCCTCGCGCAGCTCATCATGGGCCTCGGCCAGCTTGGCCTTGCGCTTCTCGACTTTCTCCGGATCGTCCTTGCTCAGCGCCTTCTTCAGCTCGGCTTCGCGAGTACGTACTTCGTGTTCCGCCTCCAGCACCTTTTCCTCGCGCGACTTGCTCAAGCTGGCGTCGTCGCAGTTCGCCCTTACCTGACTTAGTGCTTCTTCCAGGCCGGCCTGGCGATCACGGTTGCCTTGCGTCTTGGCGGCCTCGATCTGCTGTTGCAGGTGCTCACGTTTGGCGGCGCAACCAGTCGTATCGGCAGCGTTGGCCTGCACGCTAAGCAGGGTAGCGCTGGCCAGTAGTAGGGCGAATAGTGAAGAGAGCTGTGACATGTCCTGTTCCTCTAGTGATTGGGCGACTGCGGGCAATCTATAAGCTCCATGCAAGCTAGCCGTCTTTGGGCGGTCTGCCTTAGCATCGCTTCGCTTTTGCACATCGGCTTCACAAGGAGAGTGGTATGGCTGCGATTGGTTTCTTTTTGCTGCTGGGTGGCTGGATCTGGTCTGTGGCCAGGGGTATCCAGATTTCGTTGCTCTGTGTTGTGTTGAATTTCATCTTCCCGCCGCTAGCCCAGGGCATCTTCTCGCTCTACGAGCCGCCGATTCGGGCGCCTCTGCTGACCATGGTCGCGGGGTTTGTGCTGATGTACCTCGCTGGCGCTCTGAGCTTTGCGGACAGTGGTCTCGGTTTCTCCTTCAATTTCTGAGCGCCAACAAAAAGCCCCGCACTAGGCGGGGCTTTTTGCATTCCGGGGAAACCTTACAGACCTGCAGCGGCGCGCAGATCGGCGACCTTGTCGGTCTTCTCCCAGGTGAAGGTACTGAAGGTGTCGTTGCCGACGGTCTTCTGCTGCGGGGCACGGCCGAAGTGGCCATATGCCGCTGTTTCGCGGTACATCGGATGGAGCAGGTCGAGCATCTTGGTGATGGCGTACGGACGCAGGTCGAACACCTCACGCACCAGCTTGATGATCTTGTCTTCGGCAATCTTGTGGGTGCCGAAGGTGTTGATCGAGATGGAGGTCGGCAGGGCCACACCGATGGCGTAGGACACCTGGATCTCGCAGCGGTCGGCCAGGCCGGCGGCAACGATGTTCTTCGCTACATAACGGCCGGCGTAGGCAGCCGAACGGTCGACCTTGGATGGGTCCTTGCCGGAGAAGGCGCCGCCACCGTGGCGAGCCATGCCGCCGTAGGAGTCGACGATGATCTTGCGGCCGGTCAGGCCGCAGTCGCCCACCGGGCCGCCGATCACGAAGTTGCCGGTCGGGTTGATGTGGAACTGGGTGTCCTTGTGCAGCAGTTCGGCCGGCAGGGCGTGCTTGATGATCAGCTCCATCACGCCTTCACGCAGGTCAGCCAGCGACACTTCCGGGTTGTGCTGGGTGGACAGCACCACGGCGTCGATACCGACTACCTTGCCGTTTTCGTACTGGCAGGTGACCTGGGACTTGGCGTCCGGGCGCAGCCAGGTCAGCAGACCGGACTTGCGCGCTTCGGCCTGGCGCTCGACCAGAGCGTGGGAGAAGCGGATCGGTGCCGGCATCAGCACGTCGGTTTCGTTGCTGGCGTAGCCGAACATCAGGCCCTGGTCGCCGGCACCCTGGTCTTCCGGCTTGGCGCGGTCGACACCCTGGTTGATGTCCGGGGACTGCTTGCCAATGATGTTCATCACGCCGCAGGTGGCGCCGTCGAAGCCGACGTCAGAGCTGGTGTAGCCGATATCGCAGATCACGTCGCGGACGATCTGTTCCAGGTCGACCCAGGCGCTGGTGGTGACTTCGCCGGCGACGATGGCGACGCCGGTCTTGACCAGGGTTTCCACGGCCACGCGGGCGTGTTTGTCCTGGGTGATGATGGCGTCGAGGACGGCATCGGAAATCTGGTCGGCGATCTTGTCCGGGTGGCCTTCGGACACGGATTCGGAGGTAAACAGGGAGTATTCGCTCATTTCAAAATCCTATTCATACCTGGGTTTGCTTCGCATCCGGCTTGGCGAAGTGCCGTACCTGAATCTGAAAGCCGTTCTTGAGGCCCACATAGAGGCTCTCGCCGGGCGTGAGCCCCGCGGCATCGGCCCAACGGGCCAGATCTTCCTGTTCGAAGCCGAGCCAGAGATCGCCGCAGGCCGTCCTGGCCCAACTCTGGTCATGGCTGCACAACTCGGTTATCAGCAAGCTGCCGCGTGGGTTTACCAGGCGGGCCAGCTGTTTCAGCGCTTCGGCCGGGGCGGCGAAATGGTGCAGGACCATGTTCACCACCACGCAGTCGGCGGCGCCGAGCTCGTCGTTCAGGGCATCGGCAAGCAGTAGCTCGACATTGCCCAGTTGTTCTTGATTACAGCGTTGGCGGGCCAGTTCCAGCATCGCCTCGCTGTTGTCCAGCGCCACCACATGGGCGAAGCGCCGCGCCAGCTCCGGCAGAAAACCGCCGTCACCGGGGCCGACTTCCAGCGCGGTGCTGCCCGCGGCGAAGCCCAGCGCATCGAGCAGGGCCAGCACGCTGTCGCGGTACTGCGGCAGGCCGGCGATCAGGTCTTGCTGGGCCTGGAACTTGTCCGCCGTCTTGGCGAAAAAGTCGCGGCTGGCCGCGGCGCGCTGCCCATGCACAGCGGCAATGCGCGCCTCGACGTCGGCCGGCAGCTGCAGTTCGTCGACCTCCGCCAGCAGCGCCCCGTGCAGGGTGCCGCCGAGCAGCTCGCTGTGCGGCAGGGCGCGGCGGTAGAAGATCGCATTGCCTTCTCGGCGGGTGGCCACCAGGCCGGCCTGGGCCAGCACCTTGAGGTGGTGGCTCATGCCTGATTGGCCGATGGCGAAGATCTGCGCCAGTTCCAGCACGCCGAACGAATCGTTGGCCAGTGCGCGCAGCACGTTCAGGCGCAGCGGATCGCCGCCGGCCTTGCACAGGGCGGCGAGCTCGTCGGCTGGCTCGAAATGGAGCTGAGAGGCGCGCATGTTCATAGAGGCGGCAGTCTAGTCGGTCACTTTTCATCCAGCAACAGCTATATCAAAAAGTTTTGATATAGCTGTTGCTGGATGCTGTGCTGTGACACGAAAAGGGCGGGCATGGCCTTCTCTGATGCGTTTTGACGAAGTTTTCACGCCCAAGTCGGCAGCGTGGCGGACCAAACTTCCCGCTTCGCCTCGAGGCCGCAATGACAAACGCGCAAAGCGCCGGTGCTTCTCGCTTCGGGATCGGCAGGATCGACTGGGCCGGCCTCGGCTGGGCTTTCCTGTTCTTTTGGTACTTCTCGGGTGTGACCCAGGCGCTGATCTACGCCAGCGACAGTGCCGGATTCTCCGGGCTGCGCCAGTCGCTGGTGCTCAGCCTGCTATGGCTGGTTCCTCTGCTGCTGCTCCCGGCGCGAGCGCGCCTGCTGGCAGCATTGATCGGTGTACCTCTGTGGCTCTGCTCGCTGGCAGGCTTCGGCTATTTCCTGATCTACGGCCAGGAATTCTCGCAGAGCGTCATCTTCATTCTCTTCGAATCCAACGTCAGCGAGGGCACCGAGTACCTGGCGCAATACTTCGCCTGGTGGATGGTGCCGGCGTTCTTGGCCTACGGAATGGGCGCGTGGCTGTTATGGCGCAAAGTGCGCCCGGTGTACCTGCCCAAGCCGGTGGCGCTGCTCGCCTCGTTTTTCCTGCTGTTCTCGTCGATCGGTTATCCGGCGCTGCGCCAGTTCAGCAAGCATGACGACCCACAAGTGGCTCTGGAGAACTTCGAGGAGCGCATCGAGCCGGCTACGCCTTGGCAGCTGGTGGTCGGTTATCGCCAGTACAGTGCGCAACTGGCCAACATGCAGGCGTTGCTGGAAGGTCGCCAGCGCATCGCGCCGCTGACCGACCTGACCGACGCCCATGCCGATCAGCCGTCGACCTTGGTGCTGGTCATCGGCGAGTCGACCAACCGCCAGCGCATGAGTCTGTATGGCTATGATCGCCCGACCACGCCGGAGCTGGACAAGCTGCGCGACCAGCTGCAGGTATTCACCGGTGCTGTCACGCCGCGGCCGTACACCATCGAGGCGCTGCAGCAGGTACTGACCTTCGCCGATCAGAACAATCCCGATGCCTACCTGGATACGCCCTCGCTGGTCAGCGTGATGAAACAGGCCGGCTACAAGACCTACTGGATCACCAACCAGCAGACCATCACCAAACGCAACACCATGCTCACCACCTTCTCCAAGCAGGCGGACGAGCAGTTCTACCTGAACAACAACCGTGAGCAGAATGCCCGCCAGTACGACGGCGATGTGCTCGATCCGTTCGCCAAGGTGCTGGCCGAGGATGCGCCGCGCAAGTTCATCGTGGTCCACCTGCTCGGCACCCACATGAGCTACCAGTACCGATACCCTTCTGAGTACGAGCGCTTCACCGATCGACAGGGCGTCCCGGAGCATGTCAGCGATGACCAACTGCCGACCTACAACGCCTACGACAATGCGGTGCTGTACAACGACTTCGTCGTCTCCAGCCTGATCAAGCGCTTCTCCGCCACCGACCCCAACGGCTTCCTGCTCTATCTTTCCGATCACGGCGAGGCGGTGTTCGACGCGCCCAAGGCCGAGGTGCTGGGGCGCAACGAGGCGGCGCCGACCGGACCGATGTACACCATTCCCTTCATCCTGTGGAATTCGCCGAAGTGGCAGGCCCGGCAGCCGCGCGATTTCAGTCTGGCGCTGGGGCGGCCGTTCAGCAGCTCCAGCCTGATACACACCTGGGCGGACCTGGCCGGGCTCGACTTCGCCGAGCGCGACCGCAGCCGCAGCCTGGTGAGCGCAGACTTCAAGCCGCGCCCACTGTTGATCGGCAACCCGCAACAGCCGCAGAACCTGATCGATTTCAGCCTGATCAAGCCCAAGGCGGTCGACAGCGAGCTGGCCCAGCAGGAGCCGCGCAAGAGCCGCGCTCAGCCGCTCTAGCTTCAGCGTCATCCCTCGTTGGTACGAGCGCCGCACGATGGAGTAATCCGTCGCGCGGCGTTTCAGTCTTAGGAGGGAAATTGCGCGGAGCGATCGTGCGTTTCCGTGCCCTCGTCCCCTAAAGTCCCTCGCCGCTTGCCCATCACAACAAGAACAAGGGACATGGATCATGAAGCGAGTACTGAATCCGCTGGCCTTCGCCTGCCTGCTGGCCAGCATCGGGCCGGCCCAGGCGGGCGCCTACAGTGGCATGGTAGTGTTCGGCGATAGCCTGAGCGACGCCGGCCAGCGCCCAGAGGCCGGCGCGCCGAGCAATCCGGTGCGCCACACCAATCGTGTGGGGCCCGGCTTCGGACTGGGCGAGGCCTACGGCTACACCTCGCCAATGCTGATCAATCAGCAGTTGGGCCTGGCTCCGCAGGTCGCCTCGACCAACGCCATGCGTGCGCTCGATGGCCAGGCCGACGGGAACAACTGGGCGGTCGGCGGCTATCGGACCGAACAGGTCTACGACTCCATCACCAGCGTGTTCGATCCGCTCACCGGTATCGGTGGCTCCCAGGTGCGTGCCGGGCTGAACTACAGCGATCCGCTGATTCGCCAGCGTGATGGCTACCTGGTGCACCTGCGCAACAGCGGTCTGGGTGTGGACCCGAACACCCTTTTCTACCTCAACGGTGGCGGCAACGACTTCCTCCAGGGGCTGATCGTCGACGATCCCAGTGCGCGCGCCGCCGCAGGCCGGCTGGCCGCTGGCGTACGCGCCCTGCAGGCTGCGGGAGGACGCTATTTCATGGTGCCGCTGCTGGTGGACGTGGCCAGCCCGGTCACCGGTGGTGTGGTCAACACCGCCCAGGTGCCGCTGGCTCAGGCGTTCAACGCCGAACTGGCGGCGCAGCTGGGCGCGGTCCATGCCGAGGTCATCCCGCTCAACGTACCGCTGCTCTATCGCGAGGTGCTGGCCAATCCCGCGGCCTTCGGTTTCGACCCGACGCAAAACCTGCTTGGCACCTGCTTCTCCGGTTGTGGTGGAGGGGTCAACCCGATCCATGGCCTGGGCAGCGCCACACCTGATCCGGACCGGCTGATCTATGCCGACTACGTGCACCCGACCACGGCCATGCAGCAGATCCTCGCCGACCAGGGCTATTCGATCCTGGCTGCGCCGTGGGAGCTGAGCCTGCTGCCCCAGGCCGCGGAGTCGGCATTGCGTGACAGTCAGGATCGCCAGCGCCAGCAATGGCTGGGTGATGCAGGCGCCTGGCAGGCTGCAGGTCGCTGGCGTGGCTTTGCCGATGGCAGCGTGCGCCGCGCCGACCTGGACGGCAGCGACACCAGTGCTGCCGGCGACGCCAGCGGCAAGGCCTTGAACTTCGGTGGTAGCTATCGCCTGAGCGAGCTTTGGCGCCTCGGTGCAGTGCTGAGTGTGCAAGAGCAGGACCTGCAGCTGGGCCCGCGCGACTCCGACTATGGCCTGCGTAGCTATCTAGCCAACGCTTTCGTCCAGTATGACGACGGCCTGTTCTGGGGGGACGCGAGCCTGAGCGTGGGCTATCTGGACTACCGGGACCTTGAGCGGCGCTTTGCCTTGGGCCAGACCACCCGAACCGAGCGTGGCGATACCGACGGCCGCCTGTTGGCATTGGGCGGGCGCCTGGGTGTTGAGTTGGACCTGGGCACCCCGCGCATGAGCCTGCGCCCCTTCTTCAGTGCCGATGTGGCGCGCATCGAGGTCGATGGCTACCGCGAGGATGGTTCCAGCTCCACCGCGTTGACCTACGACGACCAGACCCGCGACTCACGGCGTCTGGGGCTAGGACTGCAAGGGCGCTTCCGGCTGGCCGAGGATGCCGAACTGTTCGGCGAGCTCGCTCAGGAACGGGAGTTCGAGGATGAACAGGGCGAGGTCGACATGCGCTTGAACAGCGTGACCGGTGTCGGCTTCAGTCTCGAAGGGGCGGAGCGTGAGAAGGATCTGACCCGTCTGACCGTGGGAGTGCGCCAGCGCCTGGCTGCGGATATGGCCCTGCAGATCGGCTATGACTACCGCAGAGCCGGGGACGACGATCAGCATGGCATTGGCTTGAATCTGTCGTTGGATTGGTAGACCTGATTCGGGCACGGGGCGGCTGTCGCTTCGTGCTCGACTGAGGGAAGACTCTTGTGGGTAGCGTTTTGCCTGGATAATATGAGAAGCATTCTCAAATAAAGCCGGGCGCCACCGGCAAGGCGAGCGCCCCATGTCCGCGGCCGATACTTCCGTTCAAGACGCGGTGAGTCATCTCTATCGCAACCATCACAGCTGGCTGTTCGGCTGGCTGCGCAGCCGGCTGGGCTGTGCCGAAAATGCCGCCGACCTGACCCAGGACACCTTCGCCCGTCTGCTGGCATCACGTCGGGTGCTCGAAGCGCGAGAGCCACGCGCCTATCTGAGCACTGTGGCCAAGGGGCTGCTGATCAACTGGTACCAGCGGCAGTCCCTGGAGCGTGCCTACCTGGATGCCCTGGCGGTGCTGCCGGATGAGCTGGCGCCGCCGCCCGAGCAACGCCTGCTGGTGCTGGAGACCCTGCATGAGATCGATGCCATGCTCGACAGCCTGCCCGAGCGGGTGCGCCGCACCTTCCTGCTGTCGCAACTCGAAGGCATGAAGTACGAAGCCATCGCCGTCGAACTCGGCGTCTCGCTGGGTTCGGTCAAACGCTACATGCAGCAGGCGTTCCGCCAGTGTCTGGAGCTGATGGCATGAGTGGGCAGGCACCTATCGCCCCGGCGATTCTCGACGAGGCAGCCGCCTGGCTGATGCAGCTGCACTGCGGCGAGCAGACCGAGGCCGACCGCCAGGCCTGCGCGCGCTGGCGTCAGCTCAGCAGCGAACATGCTCAGGCGTGGGAGCGAGCCGAGCGGCTACTGGCGCGTCTCGGTGGTTTGCCGCCGGAACTGGCCATGTCGGCTCTGGGGCGTGACCGTGGCCAGGGGCGGCGGCGCGCACTCAAGCAACTGGCGATGCTGGCCGGTGCCACGCCGTTCGCATGGGTCGCCTGGAGACAGCAACCCTGGCAGCCTTGGTTGGCCGACCGCAGCACGGCAGTCGGCGAACTGCACGAGAGCGAACTGCCGGATGGTAGCCAGCTGATGCTGAACACCGACAGCGCCATCGATCTGCGCTTCGATGCCGAGCGCCGTCGCCTGCACCTGCTGCGTGGTGAGCTGCTGCTGAGTGTGCGCGATGATGCACGGCCCTTCGGTGTGGCGGTCGCTGCCGGCACCCTGCTGACCCGTGAAGCGCGCTTCAGCCTGCGTGAGCGCGGCGACCAGGCGCACCTGGTGGTGCTCGAGGGCTCGGTGCGCGTGGTGCCGCGCGAGGGTGGTGCGGTGCGTGTCGAGGCAGGAAATCAGGGGGTCTTCGATAGCCGTGCCGTCGGTCCTCTGAGCGTTGCCGACGGTACCGCGGTGTCCTGGTCGCGCGGCATGCTGATGGCTGATCGCATGCCGCTGGCCGAGTTCGTGACCGAGCTGGGGCGCTACCGCCGCGGCGTGCTCCGAGTCGCGCCCGAACTGGCTGAGCTGGCGGTCTCCGGTGCTTTTCCGGTGCGTGACCGGGATCGTTCGCTGGCGATGCTGGAGGCGACCTACAGCCTGCGTGTACGCCGCCTGACCAGTTACTGGATCAGCCTGGAGCCGATGTACGGGTGAAAGAAATCACACCAGGGGTGAGACCTTTTTCGATCTCGCCTGGCAAGGACAGCAAATCCGTCCATTGCCAAGGCCTCAGGGCCAGAGGAACACTCCGCATGTCCGTTTCGCGCGCGCTCCTGCCTCGTGTCACCGCTCGTTCGCTTCGTCTCGCTGTACGCCACGCCGCTCTTTCGCTGGCCCTGGCTGGCGCGGCCCAGCCGCTGCTGGCGGCCGACGAAGCGCGTAGCTACGAGATCCCGTCCGGACCGCTGGGACGTGCGCTGGCCACCTTCGCCAGCGAGGCGGGCGTATCGCTGTCGTTCGATCCGGCATTGACCGATGGCCTGCAGAGTCCGGGTCTCACCGGCAGCTACTCCTCGGTCGAGGGGCTCAATCGCCTGCTTGGCGGCAATCGCCTACAGCTGCAACGCCGCGATGACGGCAGCTACACCCTGGTCCGCCTGGCCGATGATGCGGGCGCCGTGGAATTGCCGACATCGCAGGTGACGGGGCGCCAGATGGCCGTGGGCGACCTGCCTGATGAATACGCCGGCGGCCAGGTCGCCCGTGGCGGCCGGCTCGGTGTTCTCGGCAACACCGACCTGATGGATGCGCCGTTCAGTATTACCAGCTATACCGCGCAGACCATTCGCAACCAGCAGGCGCGCAGTGTTGCCGACGTGCTGGCCAATGAGCCGTCGGCGCAGATCGGCAGTGCCCGCACCAATCTCAACGAAGACTTCTCCCTGCGCGGCTTCCCGGTGGCCAGCGCCGACGTGGCCATCAACGGCATGTATGGCCTGGCTCCGCATTTCCGGGTGCCGGTGGAGATGGCCGAGCGGGTCGAGGTGGTCAAGGGGCCGAGTGCGATGCTCAACGGCATGGCTCCGAGTGGGGCCATCGGTGGCGCGGTCAACCTGGTGACCAAGCGCGCCGGCGCCGAGCCGCTGACGCGGGTCGGCGTCAGCTACCTGTCCGACTCGGTACTTGGTACCGAGGTCGATCTCGGTCGCCGCTTCGGCGAGAACAGTGAGTTCGGCGTGCGCTTCAACGGTGCCTACCGTGATGGAGATACTGCGATTGACAGGCAGTCTCAGGAGGGCCGTCTCGGCTCCTTCGGCCTCGACTACGCCGGCGAGCGCCTGCGGCTGTCCGCCGACTACATCTACCAGCGCGAGGACATCGACAATGTGGTTCGGCAGTTCTCGGTGGGGGCTGGTGTCACGGACATTCCCGATGCGCCGGACAACGATCTCAACTACCCGGGCTACGGCTATTCGCAGATGCAGGACCGCATCGTCATCCTGCGTGGCGAATACGATCTGAACGATTGGCTGACCGCCTATGCCGGTTATGGTGATCGCCGTAGCGAAATGGATGCCCTGGCCGGGAACGTCTCGCTGTTGAACGATGCGGGCGACTTCGCCTCGAGCCCCGCCTGGCAGGTCTTCGACGTTTCCTCGCACTCCGCCGAGGCCGGGTTGCGCAGCGTGTTCAACACCGGTGCCGTGCAGCACAGCCTCAGCTTCGGCGCTACCCGTGTGGTGCAGCACTCCGACATCTTCTTCGATTTCTCTTCCTTCGGCGGCGCGCGTCTCTCCAATCTCTACGATCCTGTCTACACCGGTACGCCGAGTACCGATGGCATCGCCAAGCACGCTGAGAAATACAATGGCGCGACTCTGACCAGCTACGCCCTGGCCGACACGCTGTCGTTCGACAACGGTCGCTACGAGCTGACTCTCGGCGCGCGTCAGCAACGGGTCGAGGCGCAGAACTATGTGATGAACATCGGCACGCCGGCAGGCGAAGGTTACGACGAGCAGGAGCTGACGCCTCTGGTCGGCGTGGTCTTCAAACCCTGGGAGAACATCTCGCTGTATGCCAACTACATCGAGGGCCTGAGCCAGGGGGAAACTGCACCGACCGACACCAGCGTCAGCAACCCTGGCGAGATGCTGGCGCCCTACGTCTCCAAGCAGAAGGAGATCGGGGTCAAGGGTGAGTGGGCTGGCTTCGGTGCAGCCCTGGCTGCCTTCCAGATCGAACGCCCGAGCAGTGTGGTGGAGGGTGGCCGGTTCAGTGACGGCGGCGAGCAGCGCAACCGCGGACTGGAGCTGAGCCTGTTCGGCGAAGTGGCTCAGGGCCTGCGCGTGCTTGGCGGTGCTACCTATACCCAGGCCAAGCTGACCAGCACGCAGGGCGGCATCAACGACGGCAACGATGCCATCGGCGTGCCCCGCAAGCAGTTCAATCTGGGTGGCGAATGGGATCTCGGTGCCGTTCCCGGCCTGACCCTCACCGCGCGTACAATCTACACCGGCGAGCAATACGTCGATCAGGCCAACCAACTGACCATTCCGGACTGGGTGCGCGTCGATGTCGGCGCTCGCTACAGCTTCGAGTCGCTGGGCACGCCTGTCGTCGTGCGCGCCAATCTGGACAACCTGTTCGACGAGGACTACTGGGGTACCTCGACTGCCGGCTACCTGTACCTGGGTGCCGGCCGTACCCTGCAGCTCTCGGCGAGCGTGGACTTCTAATAAAACGAGCTGAACATGACCGCCCGAGCCTTGCGTAACTGGTACCTGGTCCACAAGTGGACCAGCCTGATCTCCACCATCTTCCTGCTGATGTTGTGCCTGACGGGGTTGCCGCTGATCTTCCACGAGGAGATCGAGCATTACTTCGAACCGCACCCGGAGCTGGGTGAGCTCAGCGCTGATGCGCCGCGTATCGACTACGACAAGGTCATCGCCGGCGCACTGGCAGCGCGCCCCGGCGAGGTGGTGCGCTTCGTCGGCTTCGATCCGGAGGAGCCGCTCGGTGCGGTGTTCACTGCGCCGACCCTGGTGCCGCCGCCGCTGGATGCCTATGCCCAGCCGTTCGATACGCGCACCGGCAAGCTGTTCCCGCCGGAGCCGCCGGACGATGGCTTCATGAACCTGATGCTGCGCCTGCATACCGACATGTTCCTCGGCCTGCCCGGCTACCTGTTCCTCGGCTTCATGGGCCTGTTGCTGGTGGCCTCGTTGGTGTCGGGCGTGGTGGTCTATACGCCGTTCATGCGCAAGTTGGATTTCGCCACCGTGCGTACCGCGCGCAGCAGTCGCCTGAAGTGGCTGGACCTGCACAACGTGCTCGGCATCGTCACCTTGGCCTGGGTGCTGGTGGTCGGCGTCACCGGGGTGATCAACACCCTGGCGCTGCCGATTCTCGGCCTGTGGCAGAACGGCCAGTTGGCCGAGATGACCGCGCCGTACAAGGACTTGCCGCCGCTGACCGAGCTCGGCTCGCTACACAAGGCGCTGGAGACTGCGCAGGCGGCTGCACCGGACATGAAGCCGAGCTTCGTCGCCTACCCCGGCACCGATTTCAGCAGCCAGCACCACTACGCGGTGTTCATGCGTGGTAACACGCCGCTCACCGCGCGCCTGCTCAAGCCGGCGCTGGTCGATGCCACGACCGGCGAGCTGACCGACATGCGTGAGATGCCGATGTATGTCCAGACGCTGCTGATTTCGCAGCCGCTGCACTTTGGTGATTACGGCGGCCTGCCGCTGAAGATCATCTGGGCGTTGCTCGACATCATCGCCATCATTGTCCTGGGCAGTGGCCTGTACCTGTGGCTCGGGAGACGCAAAGCGCCACTGGAGAAGCGTCTGGAGGAGCTGGATGCAGGTGGTCTCGTCGTGGAGGGCAAGGCATGAGACGCGGACTCTGGATGATCTTCCGCTGGCCGTTGCTGCTGGCGGTGCTGAGCCTGTTCGGCCTGATCTCGGCGCTGGTCGGCGACGAGGTCTACGACCTGCTGTCCTGGCTTTCCCTGGGCATACCGCTGGTGCTGCTCGGCTGGGTCTGGTGGCGCATGCCGCGCCGCACGCGGGAACGCTGAGATGAGCGACGTGGCGGCCATGCCGGGTACACCTGCGCCGCCACGTTTCAACATGCTGCCGCTGGTTTTCGAGACCTTCGCCTGCACGCTGGCGATGATGTCCTTCGTCGCCCTGATCGGGCCTATTTCCAGGGTGCTGGACCTGGCACCCTGGCAGGCCGGCGTCACTGTCACGGTAGGCGGCATCGCCTGGGTGCTGCTGGCCCGTGTCTGGGGGGCGGCGAGCGACCGCCACGGTCGCCGCGTCATCCTGCTGCGCGGGCTGGGAGGCTTCGTACTGTCCTACCTGGCGTTGTGCCTGTTCGTGGTACTCGCGCTGCGCTGGTTGCCGCCGGCCTGGCTGGCCTTTGCCGGCGTGGTGGTGCTGCGCGGTATCGCCGGCGGCTTCTACGCGGCGGTGCCGACCACGGGCGCCGCACTGGTCGCCGACCACGTCGAGCCGCAGCAGCGTGCACGGGCGCTTGCCGGGCTCGGTGCTTCCAGCGCGGTTGGCATGGTGGTCGGGCCGGGGCTTGCCGGCCTGCTCGCCGTCCATGGTCTGGAGTTGCCGCTGATCGTGACGGCCGTGCTGCCGTTGGTGGCGCTGCTGGTGATGTGGCGCTGGCTGCCGCGCGATGAGCGCCCGCAGGTGCAGGATGCACCTCCCCTGCGCTTGCGTGACGCCCGGCTGCGCCGCCCGCTGGTGCTGGGCTTCGCGGCCATGTTCAGCGTCACCATTGCTCAGGTCGCGGTGGGGTTCTTCGCGCTCGACCAGCTACGGCTGGAGGCTACCGAGGCGGCGCGCGCGGCCGGCATCGCCCTGACTTCCGTCGGCGTGGCGCTGATCCTCGCGCAGTTGCTGTTGCGCCAGCTGAACTGGCCGCCTCAGCGGCTGATCCGCGTCGGTGGTCTGATTTCGGCCCTGGGGTTCGCCGCGGTGATCTTCGCCACCAGCGCACCGCTGCTATGGGCGGCGTACTTCGTTGCGGCCGCCGGCATGGGCTGGGTGTTCCCCTCGGTTTCGGCCCTGGCGGCGAACGCGGTGGAAGCCCATGAGCAGGGCGCGACCGCCGGCACCCTGGCGGCTTCCCACGGCGTGGGCATGATCGTCGGGCCGCTGGCCGGCACCCTGGTCTACGAACTCCACCCCGGCGCGCCCTTCGTGCTCATCGCGGCCTTGCTGGTGCTGTGCGTGCTCTGGCCGGAGCGTACACCTGCCGCGCAAGAGCACGCCCTGTGATCGCCAGCGACATTTTCCTGCTTGGCGCACTGGCGCTGTTCCTGCTCGCCTGGTGCTGGCCCGGGCTGCCGCGACGCAGCGCGTTGCTGTGGTTGAGTGCGAATGTGGTGGTCACCAGCGGCGGTTATGGGGTCTTCGTGGACCGCTGGCAGGCGGGCGGTGGTTTGCTGCTTGGCCTGCTGTGGCTGGTAGTGCTGTTCTTCAGCGGACGGCGGCAGGGGGGGCGAAGAAGCGGAGTGCCTTATCTTTCCGCGCTGGTGTTCGTGATGCTGGCCGCCGTCGCCGTAGCGCCGATCTATCTGTTTCCGGTGGATCGTCTGCCGCCGCCCAGCGGATTACACGCAGTCGGCGTGCGCGACTTCGAACTGGTCGATGCTCAGCGCCGTGGCGTGCTGGGCGCGCCTGCTGATGCACCGAGGCGCCTGCTGGTGCGCGTCTGGTATCCGGCCAAGCCGACTACTGGCGCAGAGCCCAGGCCTTACTTCACGGCAGCGGAGGCCGGCAGCACTGCGCGTGGTTTCGGCACGCTGCTCGGCTTCCCGCCGTTGCTCAGCCATCTGCGCCACATCACCAGCAATGCCTACGAGGACGCCCCTGTAGCCACCTCGGACGGCAAGCTGCCGGTGGTTTTTTTCAGTCATGGCTACGCCAGCTATACGGCTGCCAACTCGGCGCTGATGGAGGATCTGGCCAGTCACGGCTATGCGGTTTATTCCGTGCAGCACAGCGGCGACGCTTCGCCGACCCTGTTGCCCGACGGCGAGGTCGTGCCGATGGACCCCGGTTTGGTCGAGCACATGCACCATGTGTTCGGCGCAGGTCTGCCGGAGGTGATGGTGCGAGGTTACTCGTCCGCCGATCTGGATGAACGCCTCGATGGTCAGTTACGCACCGCGCTGGAGATTCCGCCGCCGGGCAGTCGTGGCATCGCCCTCAGCGCACCGGTATGGCTGGCCGATCGCCTGTTCGTACACGACAGGCTGCAGGTCGGTACGGTGCCGGCCAGTGTCGCCGACCTGGTGGCTGCCAGCGATTTCACTCGCACCGGCGAGATGGGCATGTCCTTCGGTGGTTCGACCGCAGGTGCGGTCTGTATGGTTGACAGCCGTTGTGCGGCGGCGATCAACCTGGATGGCGGCGACTTTCACTTCCTCGCCTTTGGGGACGAGTTGCCGGTGCCGCTGCTGATGTTTCATGCGGATCTCGACGGCTTCTATCGGATGCTGGGTGTGGAACCGCAGGGGCCGTTGTACGGCTTCAACGATTTTTCCTACGAGCGCTTCGAGCAGGCGGGGGCACGGAGCGACATCTACCGCCCGGTGATGAAGGGCTCGGTGCACGCGGGTTTCACCGACAATGGCCTGCTGCTGCGCGGACCGCTGCGGGACGCGTTGGCTGGCACGGCGCCGAATGAGGTGCTGATCGGGGCGGCCAACGCCTTCGTTCTCGGCTTCCTCGACCGTCACCTGCGCGGCCGCGACAACGGTTTTCCGCAGGCACAGTACCGGCAGTACGCCGACTGGATTGCGCCGCATGATACTTCGGCCGTGCGTCGCTGGTGGCTGGCCAAGCCTCAGTCCGAGCGGGAGGTGATCGGGCAGCGCCTGCAGGTGCTGCCACGGGTCGAGCACCGCCCGGCGAGATGACGTCTTTTTGCACCTTGATGGCGCAATGCCTTCTATCGTTTAACTCATGAAGTCGGCGAGGCTTCGGATATCTAAGGTCTCTGCCGAGTCGTCGCGCCCGCGACGCTGATGGATGGCTTCGAAGTAGCGAAGGCGTGGCGCGGCATTTGCTAGTCCAAGCGCTTCGCAGTTTCGTCCGATTCAGGAGTTCGACGATGAATGCGCTGTTGCTGCCCGGAGTCAACGCACTCGAGAAATTCAGCTTCGCCCGCAAGTTCCAGTTACTGGCGCTGCTGTTCATCCTGCCGCTGGCCTATGCGGCGTGGTCCATCGGCGACAATTATCTGGGCAAGCTCAGGGTCGTCGACGACGAGCACTCCGGGGTACTGCAGCTGCAGGCCTTGGATCGCGTCGAGCAGGTGCTGGTGCGTCAGCGCAACCTGACTGCCCGTTGGAAATCCACCGAGCGCAATCGTGAAGCATCGGCCGAGACCCAGGCCGCGATGTCCCGTCTGCAGCAGAGCGAAGCCGAACTGGACCAGACCCTGGATGACCTGCAGAAGATGCTGGTCGCCGAAGGCGCCAGCGAGCCCGCACAAGCCAGCCTGCGTACCCTGCAGGGCCAGCGCGATGGCCTGCGTGCCCAGACTCTGGGCAGCGTTGGCTGGTGGCCTGATGCCTATGATCGTTTCACGCTGAGCCTGCAGCAGCTCGGCGCCCTGCGCGAGCAGATCGCCACCGAGAGCGGGCTGATCCTTGACCCCTGGCTGGAAACCTACCTGCTGATGCAGCTGGCCACCGAGGATTCGCCGCGTTTGCAGCAGCGTCTGGGCGTGCTCGCCAGCGTCGGCCAGGGGGCGGTGGCGGCCGGCCAGTTCAGCCTGCAGAGCCGCCTGCAGTTGCGTGAGATCCGCACCGCAGCCGGTGAGTCGCGCCAGCAACTGACCAAGCTCGGCGAGCGTCTGGAAAGCGAGTTGCCCAAGTCGCTCTCGGCATGGAGACAGACCTATGCCCAGAGCCTGGCCGGCCTGGACGACTGGCTCAAGCAGCTGGATCAGAAGATGTACGGTGATGCAGGTATCCAGCTCGACGTGGCGGCGTTCGAGCAGGGTATGGATGCGGCCCAGGGCCATATCGAGGCGCTGCAGCGCGCCACCCTGGACGCACTGGACACCCGGCTCGGCCAGTACCGGGCCAAGGCCCTGCGCGCACTGGTCATCACCCTCGGCGCCTTCGGCGTGCTGGTGGCGCTGGCGCTGTATGCCCTGGTCTGCCTGCAGGCCTCGATCCGCGGCAGCAGCTGGCGTATCACCTCGCTGGCGCAGTCCCTGCGCGACGGCGACCTGCGTCGGCATGTCACCGTGCACGGTAACGACGAGCTGGCGCTGATCGGTGCCGCACTGAACGACGCCGTGGCGCAGATGCGCGGTTCGCTGCAGGGCGTGAACCGCGAAAGTGCGGAGCTGAGCGACACCGTGGTCACTCTCAGCGAGCAGGCCCAGTCAGCCCTGCGTGCCGTGGAACAGCAACAGCAGCAGGTCAGCCAGATCGCCGCCGCCGCCACGCAGATGGCCGCCACCGCGCAGAGCGTGGCGGAAAACTGCGAAATGGCCGCCCAGGATGCGACCCAGACCCGCCACATTGCCGAGCAGAGCAATCAGCGCAGCCAGCAGACCACTGCCAGCATGCGCCAACTCACCACGCGCCTGGGGGACACCGCTGCCGCTCTCAGCGAGTTGCGCGAGCAGGCCCAGCAGATCGACCGAGTGGTGGTAGTGATCAAGGGCATCGCCGAGCAGACCAACCTGCTGGCGCTCAACGCCGCCATCGAGGCGGCGCGGGCGGGTGAGCAGGGAAGGGGCTTCGCCGTGGTCGCCGACGAAGTGCGTTCGCTGTCGCAGCGCACCCAGGAGTCGACCCGCGAGATCAGCGCCACGGTCGAGACCCTGCAGCGCGTGGTGCTGCAATCGGTGGGGCTGATGCAGACCGCCTGCAGCCAGGCCGAGGTCGACGCTGGCTCGGTCACCGAACTGGGCGATCACCTGGGCGAAATCGCCGGCGCCGTGCAGCGGGTCAGCGACATGATCGCGCAGATCGCCACTGCCGTTGAACAGCAGGCCGCCACGGCCGAGGAGGTCAGCGGCAACATCCAGCAGGTCGACCAGGCTGCCTCCGATCTGCTGCACGGTGCCCAGGCCGTGCATGGTGTTGCCGATCGTCTCAGCGAAGGCAGCCGGGCCCTGGTGCAGAACACCGCGCACTTTCATCTGAGCTGAGCATTGGGCGGCTGCATACCGCCGCTAGCAGGTGACTCAGGATCAGCCCTGTTTCGGGCGCCAGGCGCAATAGCCCGGGCGCGGACCGATGCGGGGATGGTTGCGGCAGGTGTCCGGCCGCTTGTCATAGACAGTGCAGAGACGGGTCTTGCGGTCCAGGTACATGCAGTCGCCATTGCTCATGCGCGTCAGAGTGAAGATGCCGGACTTCTGGTTGAAGCGCTCGACCAGGCCATCCTTCTGCAGCCGCTTGGCAATGTTCTTCGGCGGCTCGCCACGTTCGAACTCGTCGACCACGCCGATACGGATCAGGTCGACGATGCGGACTTCTACCGGCATGGTGCAACAGGTGGACATGCAACTGGTGCACATGTCCTTGTTGTATTTGGTCCAGGTTTCGACGCGGTCGATTTCCGCGGCGGCGATCAGTTGCGGTCTCATTTCAGGCTCGATGGCGCGGGGCGCAGGCAATCAGGCGCGCGATGATAACGGCCGTGCCGACTTTGTGAACCCCTTCCCGCTCGGCGGCCTTGTAATCTTTGGCTTACACAGCGTGCTGGCGAAGGCTGCTATCAGCATGCCATCAGTCAGATTAATCTTGCTTTCAAGGACTTAGCGCAGGAAGCGCACGAAAAGAACAGGGACATGAGGGAGTGTTCGCCAGGAGGGCGCACCGACCACGGATGTCAGGAACCAGTCTGCAGAACCCCGCGCAAGCGGGGTTTTTTCTTTTCTGCATCATCCATTTCCCTTTACCACCTCGCTCAGCAGCTTGCTCAGCAGGTCCAGTGTCGGCTGCTGGCGCTGTGCATCGCGGAATACCAGGCCGACCTTGAGCGGCACGCGCGGTTCGCTGATCGGCTTCCACAGCAATCCCTGATTCGCATGCAGTTGGCGCGCGCGGCCCGGCAGCACGGTGGCCAGGCCGGCCGAGTGCGGCAGGCTGTCGAGGATGCCACTCATATGGTTGAGTTCGGCCTGCACATGCGGACGGCGGCCGAGCAGGGCCAGTTGCTCCTGCCAGATCTGCCGCACGCGGAACTCCTCGCCGAGCAGCAGCATGGGCTGCTCCGCCGCCTGGGCCAGCGACACCTTCCTGAATTCGCGCAGCGCATGCTCTGGCGGCACCACCAGCTGTAGCTCGTCTTCGTACAGCTCCAGGCTATGCAGGCCGGGCTGGCGCGGCGGCAGGAAGCCGATACCGATGTCCAGGCTGCCGCTGAGCAGGCGTCTTTCGATGTCCAGGCCGGACAATTCATAGATCTGTACTACCAGCTGCGGCTGGGCGGCGCGGAGCTTTTCCAGCAGATGCGGCACCAGGCTGGCGTTGACCGTCTGCAGCACGCCGATGGCCAGGCTGCGTGGGGCGCGGCCGCGGAAGCCGCGCAGGGCATCGCGGGCTCGTTCCAGGCCATCGAGCAACGGCAGGGCGTGGCTGTACAGGGTATGGGCGGCGAGGGTCGGCAGCAGGCGTTTGCCGCTGCGCTGGAACAGCGCCACTTCGAGGTTCTGTTCCAGCTGGCGGATCTGCTGCGACAGCGCCGGCTGCGACAGGCTCAGGCGCTCGGCGGCGCGACCGACATGACCTTCTTCGTAGAGGGCGACGAAGTAGCGCAACTGGCGAAAGTCCACGGGACCTACCTCAATTATCAATAACTTCAGCTTATCAATGATGCTGGGAAATCGAAATGTCGTCTCGTCCACGCCATCCCTATCATTGCTGCATCGACAGCCGCGACAAGGGTGGCGGAGAAAATGATCAAGGCAGAGGTGGCGGGGTTATTCATAGGAAAAGCCATGGATGAAGGTCGTGGCTATGTCAGTGCGCTGGACAAGCTGCCGGTGAGCACCGAGGTATGGCTCGGCCCGCTGGGGCTTGAGGGCGACCAGCAGGGCGACAGTCGCCACCACGGCGGCCCCGAGCGCGCCCTGCACCTCTATCCATCCGAACACTACGCGCAGTGGCGCCAGCGTTACCCGCAACGCGACTGGCAACAGCCGGCCTTCGGCGAGAATTTGTCCAGCCGTGGCCTGCTGGAGAGCCAGGTGTGCATCGGCGACATCTTCCGCTGGGGGGACGCCTTGTTGCAGGTCAGTCAGCCACGCTCGCCCTGCTACCGCCTGGCCGAGCGCTGGGAGCTGCCAGGACTGGCGCTGGAGATGCAGAACAACGGTCTGTGCGGCTGGTTCTTCCGCGTGCTGCGCCCAGGCTGGGTCAGCGCCGCGCAGCCGTTGGAGCTGGTGCAGCGTAGCCACCCTGGTCTGAGCGTGGCCCAGGCCATTCGCAGCTATTTCCAGTTCCCGCTGGAGCGTGGTGGCTTGCAGCAACTGCTGGCCTGCGAATCCTTGTCCGAGCGCTGGCGCCATAGCGCCGCGCGACGCCTGTCCAGCGGCCAGCTGGAAGACTGGCGCAACCGTCTGGAGGGCCCGGCCAGGCCGGCGCTGATTGCATGAACGACTACCTGATCCAGCTGCATCGCGATGGCTGTCTGTGGGCCGAGCTGACGGTCGCTGGTGCCCGCTTGAATGAGGTGCGCAGCGAGCTGTGGAGCCGTTTCCCAACTGCCGAAGGCTTCAGCCTGCGCGTGCAGCAGCGCAAGGAGCAACGCCGCATCGTCGAATGCGGTCCCGACGGCATTCGCCTGCTTGGTGTGCAGTACCAGTATCTGGAGTACGAAGATGCGTGATGACTGGTCTCGCGACCGCCTGATGAACACCGTGCAGCGCCCGGAGCAGCTGTTCGTGCGCGGCCAGGGCTCCTGGCTGTGGGACGCCGACGGCCGCTCCTACCTGGATTTCACCCAGGGCTGGGCGGTCAACAGCCTGGGCCACAGTCCGGTGGCGCTGGTGCGGGCGCTGCAGCGCCAGGCCAGCCAACTGATCAATCCCGGCCCGGCCTACTACAACAGCGGCATGCTCGAACTGGCCGCACGCCTATGCCAGGCCACCGGCAGCGACCAGGCCTACTTCCTCAACAGCGGGGCCGAGGCCAACGAGGGCGCGATCAAGCTGGCGCGCAAGTGGGGCCAGCTGCACAAGGGCGGTGCCTACCGCATGGTTACTGCCGCCAACAGCTTCCACGGGCGCACCTTCGGCGCCATGTCCGCCTCCGGCAAGCCGGCCTTCCAGGCGCTGTACGAGCCCAAGGTGCCGGGTTTCACCAAGGTGCCCTACAACGACCTGGCGGCCCTCGACGCGGCGCTGGACGACGACGTGGTGGCGCTGATGCTCGAGCCGGTGCAGGGCGAAGCTGGCGTGTTGCCCGCCGAACTGGACTACCTGCAGGGCGCCGAGCGGCTGTGCCGCGAGCGCGGCATCCTGCTGATCCTCGATGAGGTACAGACCGGCATCGGCCGCTGCGGCAGCCTGCTGGCCGAGGAGCTGTATGGCGTGCGTGCCGACGTGATCACCCTGGGCAAGGGGTTGGGCGGTGGCGTGCCGTTGGCAGCCCTGCTGGCGCGCGGCAATGCCTGTTGCTTCGAGCCGGGCGAGCAGGGCGGCACCTACCATGGCAACGCATTGATGACCGCCGCCGGCCTGGCGGTGCTGGATACCGTGCTGGAGCCAGGCCTGTTGGAGCAGGTGCGTGCCACCGGCCAGCAATTGCGTGATGGCTTGGCAAGGGTTGGTCGCCGCTTCGGCGCTGGTGTGCCACGCGGTCATGGACTGTTGCTCGGATTGCCGCTGGCTGAGCACAACGCCGCCCAGGTGGCCCGCGCGGCGCTGGGCGAAGGCCTGTTGATCAACGCCCCGCAACCCGGCGTGCTGCGCTTTTCCCCGGCGCTGACGGTCAGCCCGGGCAATATCGAGGAAATGCTGCGGCGCCTGCACCGGGCGCTGGAGAGAGCGCGCCGGCCGGCGCAGGAGGTGGTGTGATGCGCGTATCCATCTTGCAGCACGTGGCGTTCGAGGGGCCGGCGCAGATCGGCCAGTGGCTGGATCAGCGCAATCTGCTGGCACGGGTACATCACCTGTATGCCGGTGATGCGCTGCCGGCGCTCGACGACTTCGACCTGCTGGTGGTCATGGGCGGGCCGATGAGCGTGCACGACGAGGCCGAGCATCCCTGGCTGGTGGCCGAGAAATACCTGCTGCGCGCGTCGCTCGAAGCTGGCAAGCGGGTGCTGGGCATCTGCCTCGGCGGCCAGTTGCTGGCCGAGGCGCTGGGCGGCGAGGTGCGGCTGGCCGACACGGCGGAGATCGGCTGGCACCTGATCGAACAACATGCCGAGGCCTGCCAGTCGCCGCTCGGGCGCATGCTGCCGCAGCGGCTGATGGCCATGCACTGGCATGGCGAGACCTTCAGCCTGCCGGCCGGTGCCATCCCGCTCTATCACTCGGCGGCCTGCGCGATGCAGGGCTTTGTCTGGAACGAGCGCGCCGTGGCGCTGCAATGTCATCTGGAAAGCAGCCCGGAGAGCATCGAGCAACTGCTAGCCGCCTGCCCACAAGATCTGCAACGCCCTGGTGCGGTGCAGGACGCCGCCACCATCCAGGCCGGTAGCGCCCACTGCGCCTCGCTCAAGTCCAGCCTGTTCCGTCTGCTCGACTACCTCAGCGGGCCCCACGCCCATCTGACCTGATTCGCGCTTGTCACCCTGCGCTTGGCCCCACTCCCGGGGCCCTTTTTTGTCCGTGGTTCAGGCGGCGCTGTCGTGCAGGATGGTGGTGCGGCGGAACTCGTCCTGCGGGAACACCCGGCCGCTGACCAGGCACTCGAACAGGTGGTCGAACACCACGCCGGGAATGCCCTTGATACGGCCGCTGCGGAAGTACGAGTGGCCCTTGGGGAAGTCATACAGGGTGTTGATGTCGTCGCAGTCCACCGCGTAGACGTTCTGCGGTGTCAGCTCCAGGTTCTCCGGCCCGCTGTGGCCGAGGCGGCGCGAGGCGATGCGGTTCTTCAGGTTGGCTGCCTTGCTGCTGCGCAGGGCCATGTCGTCGGAGGCGTAGTACACCACCACGTTGCGCGAGGCGTGGGAGATCAGCTCGCCGCGCTGGCCACGGTGGATCGACTCGTTCTCGATGTCGGCTGCCACCAGGAAGGTGTTGCGGAACAGCATCGGCACGCCGTTGGCCAGGTCGTAGCGATCCCATTCGCAGAGGGTCTCGCGCAACACGCGGTTGCCCATGGAGTGGGCCAGCACATTGATGCGCTTTAGGCAGCTGGCCTGGCCGGCTTCCTCGCGCTCCTTGCGCCAGGCGAGGAAGAAGCACAGGGCGCGAGCCAGGGACACGGCGCTGTAGTCGGCGGATTTCTGATCGTCCCAGTAGTCCTGGACGATGCCTTTATCGTTGTCGCAGGGCCAGATCACCGGCACCACCAGCACCTCATCCTTACTGCGCTGGTTGCACAGGTCCTGGAATTCGTCGACGGCGGCGAACACGTCGTCGGGCAGGTTGGAGTAGCCGTGGATGTACAGCAGGATCTGCCGCTGCTTGGCCTCCTGCAGGCGGCCCAGAAAGGCCTGGCTGCCTAGCTCAACGAGCTTCTTCTTGCTCTGCCGTTCGCAGAAGAACACCGAGTTGCTTGGCGCGTTGTTGTCCAGGTCGAAGGCGAAGGGGCGGTCGATCTCACTCTTGATCGAGCCTTTGGGAAAACGATTGGTGATGAACAGCATGGCGATGCTCCCTGGCTGTTGGCGTCGATGCCGCGAATACGGCGGTGGCGGCAGAACAGCGAGGGAGAAGGGACTGACAGCGGTGCACTCCTGTGCTTCCGATCTCTGCCTTCTCTCACGTTAGGCTGGCGTTGCGCTTTCGCCAGTTCTTTTCAGCGGCGCAGCAGTGGCCAGACGCCGAGCACGGCCGGCAGGCCCAGGCCGAGCCAGGCCAGGGCATCCCAGGGGCCGTCGCCGAGCAGCGCGGCGAACAGGCCAACGGCGCTGAGCACGCCAATCAGCGTGGGAATGGCGAAGGTCGATTCGCGCCAGCGCTTCATGCCGCTACCTCGTCACGCAGAGCAGCGCGCGGTGCACGACGGCGTACCCACCAGAGGTACAGGCCGCTACCGAGGACGATGATCGTCAGCACGTCGAGCACTGCCCAGAGGATCTGCATCGGCCGGCCGCCGTAGTCGCCGAAGTGCAGCGGCTGCGACATGGCCAGGGCATCCATGTACCAGGGACGGCTGGCCACGGCAGTGACCTGCAGGGTCTTGGCGTCGATCAGCACCGGCGTCCACAGGTGCGAGGTCAAGTGCGTGCTGCCCTTCATGAACACCGAGTAGTGGTGCTCGCTGGAGAAGCGTGTGCCGGGGAAGGCGATGAAGTCCGGCTGCATGCCGGGCGCGGCTTGCTGGGCGATGTCCAGCAGGCGCGTGGCCGGGGCACGTTCGGTGAGCGGCGGGGCGTCGCGGTAGGGCGCAACCATGGCCGTCAGGGTGTCGTTGCGCCAGGCGCTGATCAGCAGGTCGGCGCAGGCGCTGATCACCCCGGTGATGCCCACGGTCAGCGCCCAGACCAGGGTGACGATGCCAATCAGGTTGTGCAGGTCGAGCCAGCGCAGGCGCGTGGACTTGTGCTGGCGCACGGTGCCGAAATCCAGCCGGCGCATGAACGGCGAATAGAGCACCACGCCGGAGATGATCGCGACGACGAAGAGAATGCCCATAAAGGCCAGCAGCAGCTTGCCGGGCAGGCCGGCGAACATGTCCACGTGCAGGCGCAGCATCAGCATCATGAAGCCGCCATTGGCCGCCGGCATCTCTACCGCCTCGCCAGTGCGCGCATCGAGCATGAAGGTGTGAGAGGAGTTGGGCTCGGTGCCGGCGGTGGCGGCCATGATGGTCACCACGCCGTTGGGCTCGTCGTCTTCCCAGCCGAGGTACTGCACCACCTCGCCGGGGCGATGGCGCTCGCCGGCCTCGACCAGTTGCTGCAGGTCCAGACGCGGTGCGTCAGGCGCCATCTCGCGCAGCTCCGGCGCTTCGCCCAGCAGGTGTTCGATCTCGTGATGGAAGATCAGCGGCAGGCCGGTGAGCGCCAGCAGGAACAGGAACAGCGTGCACACCAGGCTGGTCCAGGTGTGGACGGCGGACCAGCGGCGGATGGTGGTGGAGCGCATGGTGGCGGTTCGAAGCGAGGAACGGGCTCGCATTCTAGTGGAGGTGGGGTGCTGTTTTGAATCGAGAATGTTTTACAACTGATATTGCCTTGCTCTATCGATTCAGAGTGAGGGAACCTGCCGCCGACGCTTCCAGGCCTGGGTCTTGTGCTGCAGTTCGGCCAGGTTGTCCAGGCCCTGACGGCGGGCCTTGCTGAACAGAATCAGCGCCAGTTCGGCGGTGGCCAGTGCATCGGCGCTGGCGTTGTGGCGCTCGCTGGCGAGCAGGCCGAAGTGGCCGAGCCACTCGTCCAGGCCCCGGTAGGGCGGCGCCTCCGGGCAGAGCAGCGGGGCCAGCACGGCGGCATCGAGGAAGGGGTGGTGCAGGCGATAACCAAGCTGTTCGCGCAGGGCGCGTTCGAGCATGTGCTGGTCGAAGGGGGCGTGGAAGGCCAGCAACGGGCTGTCATCGACGAAGTGCATGAAGTCCAGCAGTGCCTCGTCCGGCTCGCGGCCGGCGGCGACTGCACTGGGCGCGATGCCGTGGATCAGGGTGCTGGGTCCGGCACGGTGATCGGCCTGGCGCAGGGTGCACTCGAATTGCTGGGACAGATCGATGGCGCCGTCTTCGATCACCACTGCGCCGATCGCCAGCAGGTGGTCGCGCTGCAGGTTGAGGCCGCTGGTCTCCAGGTCCACTACAACCAGGCGCTGCCTAGCCAATGGTCGTTCGTCCAGCGAGGCCGGGGCTGGCAGGCGCAGGCCGCGCGGGTCGACGACGGGGCTGCTCTGGCGCAGCCATTCGAGCATCTTCCTCATAGCTGGTAGCGCAGCGCGAGGCTGGCCTGCAGACGCTGGGCCTGGCGGAAGGACTCGCGCAGGATGCGCCGGTCCAGGTGGTTGAGGCTGTCCGGGTCGAGGCGGTTGGAAAAGTCCAGGCCCTGGGCCGCCTGCTGCTGGTGCAGTTGCAGGCGCATCTGCTGGATCAGGTGGTAGGCCTCCTCGTAGGCCGCGCCGTCCTGCGCGTCGATCACCCGCTGCCGTACCAGTTCAGCGAAGCGGCGCAGGGTGCTGCTCTCGCCGATGCCATGGGCCAGGGCGAGCAGGCGGGCGCCATCGACGAAAGGCGTCAGGCCTTCCTCCTTGAGGTCGAGGGTGTCCTTCTCGGCACCCTTGCGCGCCACCACAAAGTCGCGGAAACGCCCCAGCGGCGGGCGATGGCGCAGGGCGTTGGCTGCCAGCTGACGCTGGAACAGGCTGTTGTCGGCGATCTCGGCCAGCAGGTGCTGGCTCAACTGCCGGCAGCCCAGCTCGGGGCCCCAGACCACCCGCAGGTCGAAGTAGATGCTCGAACCCAGCAGGCTCTCCGGGGTGGCTTCTCGGACGAAGGTGGAGAAGCGCCGCGTCCATTCCTGGCGCGACAGGCACAGCTCCGGGTTGCCGGCCATGATGTTGCCGCGGCACAGAGTGAAACCGCAGTCGGCGAGCAACTGGTTGATGCGCCGGGCGCGTGGCAGCAGGAGCTGGCGGATGCGTTCGGCATCGGCGGTGTCCCGGGCCTCGAAGAGGATGCCGTTGTCCTGGTCGGTGTGCAGGGTCTGTTCGCGGCGGCCTTCGCTGCCGAAGCACAGCCAGCTGAACGGCACGCCGGGGTCGCCCATTTCCTCCAGCACCAACTCGATCACCCGGCATACGGTGTGATCGTTGAGCAGGGTCACCAGTTGGGTGATCTGGGTGGAGCTGGCGCCGTGGGCCAGCATGCGCTCGACCAGCAGACGGATGTCGCCGCGCAGCGCCACCAGCGTCTCGATGCGCCCGGCATGGCGGATTGTGCGGGCCAGGTGGACCAGGTCGACGCGCTGCAGGGAGAACAGATCGCGCTCGGACACCACGCCGACCAGACGACCGCCTTCCACCAGGCAGACGTGGGCGATGTGCCGCTCGGTCATCGCCAGGGCGGCGTCGAAGGCGCTGGCGTTGGGCGAGAGGTGGAACGGGCGCTGGGTCATCAGCGCGCTGATCGGCTGCTCCAGCGATTCACCGTCGGCCACCACCCGGCGTAGGTCGCGCAGGGTGAAGATGCCGTTGGGCTGGGCGTGGTCGTCGACGATGACGATGCTGCCGACATGCTGCTCATGCATGCGTCGCACCGCATCGCGCAACGGCGTGTCGGCGCTGCAGGCCACCGGCTGCTGCGGCGCCAACTCGCGTAACGAGGTATCCAGCGAGTACTGCGCGCCAAGGTTCTCGGCGGCACGCATCTGCACCTGCTGGTTGACCTGGTCGAGCAGGCTGCTGACCCCGCGCAGGGCGAAGTCGCGGAAGGGCGCGGACTGGGAGAACAGGCGGACGAAGGCCTCCTTGGCCAGCAGCAGGCAGAAGGTATCCTCGCCGGCCAGGTGCTCGGTGCGGGTAGCGCGCTCGCCGAGCAGGGCGGCCAGCGGGAAGCACTCGCCGCTGGCGATCTCGAAGGTGGTCTCGGTGCCGCGCCGGGCCGAGTGCGGGCGTTCGCCGACCACCTGGCCCTGCTTGACGATGTAGAAGTGCTGCACCGGCCCGTCAGTGGGCTTGATGATGCTCTCGCCGGCGGCATAGAAACGCAGCTGGCAGTGCTCCACCAGATAGGCCAGCTGGGCGCTGTCCATCTGATTGAACGGCGGGTACTTGCGCAGAAACTCCATGGTGCCGTGGATGTTCTGCAGTACGGCTGTCTTGCCCGCAGAGGTGGAGGACATGCGACGCTCCGGTGCTCGAATCGTCCCATCCTCGCGCGTGCGCCGCGCGCGAGCTATTGGACCTAGGTCGCAGGCGCGGGGCGCGGCAGGCTCATCAGTGCCGCCAGGGCCAGGCCTGCGGCGGCGCACAGCAGGGCGGGCGCGAAGTGCTGATAGCGGCTGTGCAGGGCCTCGGCGAGCAACGGGCCGGCGATCTGCCCGACGCCGTAGCTGGCAGTCATCCAGGCCGCCAGTTGCGGTTTATGTAGCGCTTCGCCCCTGGCTGCGGCCATGGCGATGGTCACCGTGCCCATGAAAGTGCCGCCGACCAGCAGCGCGCTGAGCAGGCAGGCCGCGACGCCGCTGTCGAAGGCTGGCAGGGCCACGCCGACAGCTTGCAGTCCCAGGTTGAGTGCCAGCGCCACGCGGGTGCCCAGGCGCTCACGCAGGTTGTGCCAGAGGAAGCACGAAGGTACGGCGCCCAGGCCGAAGGCGGCCCAGATTTGCAACGGGTCGACGCTGCCCAGGCCGTTGCGCAGCAACAGCGGCAGATAGGTGGCGGTGACGATGTAGCCGAAGCCGGCCAGCCCGTAGAGCGCGACCAGGCGGCCGGCCGGTAGCGACCGCTCCATAGTAGGCGCGGCTGTGGAGGCTGGAGCGGCTACATGGCGCAGCGCCCGAGTGGCGGGCAGGAGCAGGGCGAGTGCGGCCAGTGCCAGCAACAGCCACTGCGTGTGACTGTGCCAACCTGCCGTCTGGCCAACGGCAATCAGCTCGGCGGACAGCAGAATGCCCAGCCCGACGCCGGCATACAGCACCGGTGCTGCCCGTGGATGGTGGCCGGCGCGCAGCAGCCACAGCGAGGCGCCGACCAGGGTCAGGGCGCTGGCCACCCCGGCCAGGAAACGCAGCGGCAGGACGCTGGCGACACTCGGTGCGGCGGCCATCGCCAGCAGGCAGGCCAGGTTGCCGAGCAGACCGACGCGACATAGCGTCGCCGGCTGCCAAGGATGCTTCCACGCCAGTAGCAGGGCGCCGAGCAGGTAGCCGGCATAGTTCGCCGAGGCGGTCAGGGCGCCGCCGCGCAGGTCGAGCACGCCATCAGCCATCATCTGCGGATAGAGCCCGGTGAAGGCGAAGCGGCCGAAGCCCATGCCGACTGCCAGCATCAGGGCGCCGGCCAGTGCATCGGTCAGCGCTCGGTTGTTCATGCGGGGCGCTGCAGGAACTCGTGCAACCGCTCGACGGCCACGCTGCTGTTGCCGCTGCGGCGCACCAGCAATGTGTCCAGTTGCAGCAGCGGCACAGATTGCACGGCTGGAGCCTGGCGGGGCAATTCGAGCAGCGAGCGCGGCACCACACTGACGCAGGCGCCGGCCGCCACACAGGCGAGAATGCTGTGGTAAGAGCCCACTTCCTGCACGCGCATGGGCGGGCCACCGGCGCCCAACCAGCTCAGGGCGATATGGCGATAGCTGCAGCCCTGGGCGAAACCCGCCAGAGTACGGACTTGCACCTGCTCAGGGTGCTCGACCGGCGGGTGGTCGGCCGGCAGCACCAGCAAAAGTTCCTCGCGGAACACCGCCTGCGCGTCGACGCCGCTCGGCAGTTCCTCGGCCTGCCAGCTGCCCTGCTGCCAGCTGTAAGGCTGGGCGATCAGCGCGCAGTCCAGGCGTCGTGCCAGCACCGCGTCGAGCAGTGCCAGGCTGGGACCAGTGCTGACTTCCAGACTGACCTGCGGATACTCACGGTGGAAGCGCGCCAGGGGCTGCGGCAGGCGGGCGGCGGCGGTGCTCTCCATGCTGCCCAAGCGTAGGGTGCCGGCGGGGTGCTGCGGATGCAGGGCCTGGCGCGCTTCGTCAGCCAGTGCCAGCAGTTGCTCGGCATAGGCGAGGAAGGCGCGGCCTTGCTCGGTGAGGAGCATGCGCTTGCCCTCACGCAGGAACAGACTGGCTCCCAGTTCTTCTTCCAGCTGCTGGATGCGCGTGGTGACGTTGGACTGCGCGCGCTGCAGGTTTTGCGCGGCGCGGGTCACGCTCTGTTCGAGGGCAACGGCACGGAAGATGGCGAGGTTGGTGAGATCCATGGGCTTCTATAAATCTCAAAATAAGAATAATATTTTTACAATAATCTTTATTTGAGATTGATTGGTCAATCCCGCGGAGGTTTCCCATGTCGTCGTTGTGCGCGCTGCTTGGTATCCAGCACCCCATCATCCAGGCCCCGATGGTCGGCGTCTCCACGCCGAAACTGGCGGCGGCGGTGTCCGAGGCCGGCGGCCTGGGCTCGCTGGGACTGGGTGCCAGCACCCCGGCGCAGGCCCGTGAGCTGATCGTCCAGACCAGGGCGCTGACCGACAAGCCGTTCAACCTCAATCTGTTCTGCCATGTGCCGGCGACCGCCGACACTGCGCGTGAGCAGGCTTGGCTGGAGCGTCTGCGGCCGCTGTTCGCCGAGTTCGGCGCCGAACCGCCGATGCAGTTGCGCGAGATATACCAGAGCTTCCTGGCCGACCCTGCCATGCTGGAGCTGTTGCTGGAACAGCGTCCGGCGGTGGTCAGCTTCCACTTCGGCCTGCCGCCGCAGGCATGGATCGAAAGCCTGAAGGCCGCCGGTGTCCGCCTGCTGGCCTGCGTGACCACTCTCGAAGAGGCGCGGCTGGCCGAAGTCTCCGGTGTGGATGCACTGGTCGCGCAGGGCATCGAGGCCGGCGGTCATCGCGGCGTGTTCGTGCCTGAGCAGGGTGATGTCGGCCTCGGCACGCTGGCGTTGGTCCGGCTGCTGGCACAACGGTCGCGCCTGCCGATCATCGCGGCCGGCGGCATCATGGATGGTGCCGGTATCAAGGCCGCGCTCGCCTTGGGGGCAGCCGGTGCGCAGCTGGGCACGGCCTTCGTGCTCTGCCCGGAGTCCGCCGCCAATGCTGCTTATCGTGCGGCGCTGAAGGGCGAGAAGGCCTACCGCACCGAGATCACCGCGAACATCTCCGGCCGCCCGGCCCGCGGCTTGCCCAATCGCCTATTCGGCGACCTGGGCGCTGCCCTGCCGGATTACCCAATCTGCTACGACGCGGCCAAGGCTTTGCACGCGGCGGCCAGTGCCCAGGGCAACCAGGACTTTGCCGCCCAATGGGCTGGGCAGGGCGCACCACTGGCCCGCGAACTGCCTGCGGCGGAGCTGGTGGCGGTGCTGGTGGAGGAAATGCAGCAGGCATGAAAAAGGCCGGTGGGTTACCCCGCCGGCCTTTTTCATTGCGCTACCCCGACATCAGGGCAGGGTGAACAGCACCTTGACCTGGTCGGTCACGGCGGCCTTGTCCACGTAGCCGATGGCGTCGGCCTCGGCGGCGACCTTGGCCACCACGTCGGCATCACCGGCCACGCTCGGCAGTGGCTGGCCCTTGCCGGTGAACACCAGGCCGGACCAGTAAGACTTCAGCTGGGCTTCGTTCTTGTTGGTGACCGCGGTGTAGAACTTCTCCTTGGTCGGGTTCCAGTCTTTCTGGTCGACGCCTTTCAGCGACTTGTTCTTGCCCAGGAAGATGTTGGCCACGTCGGCCTGCGACGGTGCGGCGGAGGCTCCAGCGTTGACGATCACGGCGACTTCGGCCTGGGCCATGCCGGTCTGGGCCAGGGCGGCGACGCCTAGGCTGGCAGCGGCAAGGAGAATGCGGATGGACTGCTTCATGTGCATGCTCCTCAGAATACGAAGTCGACGCCGGCGCTGATGATATCGCCGTCGTAGTTACGAGCCGGTACGCCGGCCAGGCCGCCGGTGCGGTCATGCACGGTGTTGTCGTAGAGCTCCTGGGCGCCACGGACGAACACGCCGTCATAGCCGCCAGTGGTGTTGACGCGCTTGTACTCGCCTTTCAGAACCACGGTCGGCAGCACGTTGTAGTTCAGGCCGAGGGTCCAGGAGTTCTGGCGGCCTTCGTCTTCGTCCAGCTGGGCATAGGTGACGTGCGCGAGGAAGTCGCCGAAACGGTGGCCGCCCATCAGGTAGAACGAGTCGGTGCTGGCGCTACCGTCGTTCTCGATTACACGGCGGGTCCACTCGTTGGCGGTCAGCCAGGTACCGTTGTCGTACTGATAGCCGATGGAGGTGAACTTGCCTTTGTCCTTGTCCAGTGCCAGCAGGGTGGCCGAGCCCGGGTTGCCGAAGATGTCGGTGAAGCTGCCGGAGATCTCGGTCTCGATGTCGGCTTCTGCGTAACCGAGGCGGATGGTGCCGAAGTCATTGGTAGCCAGGCTGACGCTGGCACCGAAGACCTTGGAGTAGTCGATATCGAACTCGTCGTCGTACAGGTAGTAGTCGCGGTTGCGTGCCTGGCCGCCGGCCAGCTGGAAGGAGGCGGTGGCGAAGGACAGTGGCAGGTTGTAGACCAAGTCCGCGCCTTCGTAGTTGGACAGCTGGACCTGGCTATAGACCTCGTCCGGCAGGCGCAGCCAGGGGTAGGCGAAGCCCACGTCGATGCTCTCGGAATACATGTACACCGGGGTGCGCAGGCGGCCGAAGCGAACCATCAGGTTGTCGGTGCTCTGCCACGACAGGTAGGCCCATTCCAGGTTGGCCTTCCACTCGTCGCCGTACGCCTTGGCGGTGGTCTGCAGGGTCAGACCTACGGTATCGGTGACACCGTAGGTGAGCTGGGCGCCGAACTTGCTCAGTTGGTCGCCGCGCCAGGAATCGTTGGTCTGGCCGGAAATGCCGTAGCCGCGACCATCGTCTTCGCCGCCCAGGTGGGTGACGCCGACGGTGCCGAAACCGTTGATGAGGGCTTCGCCTTGTTCCAGCGCGAATGCCGAGGTGCTGGCCAGGCAGATGGCCAGACCGAGAACGCGGGCAGTAGTCATGCAGTGATGCTCCGTTGAAAGGTTAAACGCGGAATTGGGCCGTTGCCGCGCGCAGGTGGTCCCCTGTGCTGACCAACTGCTCGCCGAGGCGCGCGGTGGCGTCGGCCCCATGTGCGGTTGCTTGGGCGTCCTGCTGCAACACTTGGGTCTCTTGTTGAATCGAACTGGACAGGCCGATCTGCTCCTGCGTGAGCTGAGCGATACCGGCATTCAGTTGGTCGATCTGGCCCACCGCCACGGCGATGGACTCGAGCATGCGGGTGGCTTCCACCGAGCGCTCGATGCTGTTCTGCGCCTTCTCGCCATTGGCGGTCATGACGTTGAGCACGCCGTTGGCGCTGTTCTGCAGACGCTGGATGATCTGCTGGATCTCGGCGGTGGAGGCGGCAGTCTTCTGCGCCAGGTTGCGCACCTCGTCGGCGACCACGGCGAAGCCGCGACCCTGTTCGCCGGCTCGGGCGGCCTCGATGGCGGCGTTGAGCGCGAGCAGGTTGGTTTGTTCGGCGATGCTGCGGATCACGGTGAGTACCGAGCCGACCTGCTGGGTTTCTTCCTCCAACTGCTCCATTGCCTGCACGGCGCCCATCACGCTGCTGCCCAGGTCGCTGATGCTGCTGGACAGGCTGCCGATGCTGGCGCGCGCAGTGCCGGCCTGGCGCGAGGCGGCGCCGGCACCTTCGGAGGCCTGCTGGGAGCGTTGCGCCACTTCCTGGATGCTGCTGGTCATGGTCTGGATATCACGGCCGATCGAGTCGGTGTGACCCTGCTGCGAGCGGGCGTTCTGCGTGGCGTCCTGGGTCAGGCGGTAGAGGTCCTTGGACATCTGCCCCAGTGGGCTGGCGGCGTCGATGGTCTGACGAATGGTGCCCTGCAGCTTGTCGAGGAAGCGGTTGAACAGCTGGATCATTTCGCCGATCTCGTCGCGCGAGTCGACATTGACGCGGCGGGTCAGGTCGCCATCGCCCTGGGCGATGGCTTGCAGTGATTCGATCACGCCATGCACGTTGGCCATGATGCCGCGGATGATCACCCAGGCGCCGAGGCCGACCAGACCGACCAGCAGGGCGCTGAGGATGAATCCGGCGCGGGTGGTTTCGGCGTTGTCGGTACGGGCCTGGCCCAGGGTGCTCTGGAAGTCCTCATAGGCGTGGGCGCGGAAGGTTTCGCCAAGCTTTTGCGCGGCAGCCAGGTCGGTGGCCATGCGATCCAGGTTCGGGCGCAGGTCATCGAAGCTGGCGCTGCCCTTGATCAGCTGCTCCGACGCTGCGAGGGCGTTGTCGGCGTAACGGCCGATGGCCTGGCGCCAGGCGTCCAGCTCGCCGGCGCGGTCGCCGTTGGCGCGGGTCAGCGGCTGCAGGGCCTGCTGCAGGTTGGCGATCTCGTCGAGCACCTTGCGAGCCTCGCCCAGGGTCTCCAGCTCACCGGCTGCGACCGCGCTGTTGAGCAGGCCGGGCAGGCGGGAGAACTGGAAGTTCACCGCGTCGGCCTTCTCCAGGGTTGGGAAGCTGTGGGTCTCGAGTGTATCCAGGCGGTCGTCGTTGGCCGACAGCTGCACCGAGGTGTAGCCCACGAACAGCAGCAGGCCGAACAGGGCGACGGCAGGCAGCAGCGACAACTTCAGAGTCAGCGACAGATTCTTCAACATGGCAGGTACCCAAATCGGGGGCGCAGAAGTGTACAGAAAGCCGATTAGTGGCTGAAAGCCATTTGTCGGTCATCCCGTGACCAAATGTAATGCTTGTGTGTTATGGGTATGTCGGCTGTCCTTTTTACTTCTATAGCTGCATATCGTCGGAAATGCCTATTTTCTGACGCCGTTGTGCTCTGGCGGGGAAGCCGGACAGTCGCCTAGACTCGACACATAACAATAAGGAGTCTTCGATGCGCGCTGCGATTTTGCTCGGCCTGGTGCTGAGCGCGGCCACGCATGCTGCCGACCCGTTGCAGGAGGCCATGGCCGAACTGCAGCCCAGCTCTCTCTCTGCCGCGCAACAGCGCGCCGAGCTGGCCTGGTTCGTCGAGGCGGGCAAGCCGTTCCGGGATGTACAGGTGCGGGTGATCGCAGAGCGCATTCCCACCCACTGGTACGAAGCCAACGTGCTGGCACCGCTGTTCACTCGGCTCACCGGCATCCGCGTGATCCACGAGATCAGCGGCGAGGACGACGTGGTCAACAAGCTGCGTACCCAGCAGGAAACCGGCCTGCCGCTGTACCACGCCTATGTCAGCGACAGCGACCTGCTCGGCCAGCACTTCCGTGACGGACAGGTGCTGGTGCTTTCCGAATTCATGAAGGGCGAAGGTGCTGGAGTCACTCTGCCAACCCTCGATCTTGACGATTTCCTGGGCTTGCCCTTCGCCACCGCTCCCGATGGGGGGCTGTACCAGCTACCCGACCAGCAGTTCGCCAACCTCTACTGGTACCGGCGCGACTGGTTCGAGCGCCCGGAGCTGCGCAAGGCCTTTCGCCAGCGCTACGGCTATGAGCTGGACGTGCCGCAGAACTGGTCGGCCTACGAGGACATCGCCGCTTTCTTCACCGAGCAGGTCGGCGAGATCGATGGCCAGCGCGTGTACGGCCATATGGACTACGGCGGCTTCGATCCCTCCATCGGCTGGCGCCTGTCCGATGCCTGGCTGGGCATGGCCGGGGTGGGCGACCCAGGCCTGCCCAATGGTCTGCCGGTGGACGACTGGGGCGTACGCGTCGAGGGTTGTCGCCCGGCTGGTGCGAGTGTGGTTCGGGGTGGTGCGCTGGACAGCCCGGCGGCGGTCTACGCGATTCAGCGCTATGTCGATTGGCTGCAACACTATGCGCCGCCGGAGGCGCAGCGGATGAGCTTCAACCAGGCCGGTAGTGTCGCTGCCCAGGGGCACGTGGCCCAGCAGATATTCTGGTACACCGCCTTTACCGCCGACTACACCAGGCCGGGCAGCGCAGTGGTGGATGCTACGGGGCGGCCGAAGTGGCGGGTCGCCCCCTCTCCCCGCGGTGCGTACTGGCGGGAAGGGATGAAGTTCGGGTATCAGGACGTCGGTGCCTGGACGCTGCTCAAGGCCACACCGCTGCGTCAGCGCCAGGCGGCCTGGCTGTATGCCCAGTTCGTCACCGCCAAGAGCGTCTCGCTGCGCAAGACCCTGGTGGGCCTGACTCCCATCCGCCGTTCCGATATGGAGTCGCCCGCGCTGCAGACCGAGGCACCACGTCTCGGTGGATTGGTTGAGTTCTACCGCAGCCCGGCGGCGCGCCGCTGGACGCCCACCGGCGCCAATGTGCCGGACTACAGCGGCATGGCCAGTCTGTGGTGGCGCCAGCTGCATCCCGCGGTGTCCGGCGAGCTCAGCGCGGCCCAGGCCTTGGGTAATCTCGCTCGACGCTTCGATCAGCACCTGCAGATCGTTGCCCAGCGTCAGCAACATCCCTGTGCTCCCCGGCTCAACGCTCCGCGTGATGCGGCTGAGTGGCTAGCGCGCCCAGGAGCGCCCTGGCCGAGACTGGAAGACGAACGCCCGCCTGGGCGCACCCTGCCCTACGAGGAGGCCCTGCGTGCGTGGGATTAGTCTGCTGTTGCTGAGCCTGCTCGCTTGGCCCCTGGCGGCTGCGGAGCTGCAACTGTACGCCTGGGAGCGGGCACCGCTGGTACAACAGCGCTCGGATGGCGGAGCCGCCGGGCTGGTGCCAGAGCTGGCCGATGAGCTGTTCCGGCGCGCCGGTATTGCCTATCACCTGAGCTTCCTGCCCTTGCAGCGTGCCCTGCACCTGGTCCAGCAACAACCGAACAGCTGCGTCTTGTTGGTAGAGCGTCAGCAGGAGCGCGAGCCATTGTTCGCCTGGGTCGGGCCACTGCTGGTGTCGCGGCTTAGCCTGTACGCCAAGGCTGATGACGATGTGCAGCTGAGCAGCCTGGAGCAGGTACGTGGCCTGCGGGTACTCAGCCACCAGGGATCGGGAGCCGGTGAATACCTGCAGAGTATCGGTGTCGAGGTGATCTACTCGAACAAGGAATCGCTCAACCTGAGCATGCTGCAGCGCAGCCGCGCGCGGTTGTGGGCCACCAGTTCGGCGGTGGTCGACTCTCTCTCGGCCAAGCCTAGGCCGCGTGAGGTGCTGCCGTTTCTGACCTTGATGGAGGACATCGCCTGTCATCCGCGCATCGACCCCATCGAGCTGCAGCGCCTGCAGGATGAATTGCGGCAGATGTACCGCGAGGGCCGGGTTCAGGCGCTGTATCGCAAACATGGCCTGAGCCTGCAATGAGGACCTAGAGATGACGCAACCGCTGCTGATTGTCGGCTCCTATCTGTCGCCCTACGTGCGCAAGGTGCTGGTGCTGCTGGAGCTGAAGGGCGTGCCCTACCGGGTCGCCCCCATCGTGCCGTTCTTCGGTGACGAGGACTTCGGCCGCCTCAGCCCGTTGCGCCAGGTGCCGGTGCTGGTTGACGGCGATTTGGCACTCAACGACTCCTCGGTGATCTGCCAGTACCTGGAGGAGCGCTATCCCGAACCGCGCCTCTATCCACAGGACATCGCCCGGCGCGCCCAGGCGCGCTGGCTGGAGGAATACGCCGACAGCCGCCTGGGCCAGGTGATCATCTGGCAATTGTTCAACCAACTGGTGATCGGCCGCTCGGTGTGGGGCCGCGAGCCGGACCAGGAAGTGCTGCGCCGGACCTACGACGAGGATCTGCCGGAGATCTGCAGCTACCTGGAGGGCCAGTTACCGGAGCAGGGGCTGCCGTTTGGCGAACTGTCCATCGCCGACATCTCCGTCGCCTGCTTCTTCCGCAACGCCCAGTTCGCTCGCTACCGGGGCGACGCCCAGCGCTGGCCGCGCCTGGCCGCCTGGATCGACACTGTGCTGGCCGAGCCGGCCTTCGTGCGCCTGGCCGCCTTCGAGATGGTGGCCGCGCGCACACCGATCGCCGAGCAGCGCGCCGCACTGCTGGCCGCCGGTGCGCCGCTCAGCGAGCGCAGCCTGTTTCGCGACGAGCCTGTACGCGGGCCGATGAGCCGCTGCTAAGTGGCCGGCAGCGGCGAGGCGAGACCGGCCAGGGTCTGGTCCATTACTTCGCGAGCCTGCTCGATGATCTGCTGTTTCCAGTCGTCGGCATCGACATAGAAGGCGTCGCGCAGGCGCTGCTTGATGCGCTGCTGCTGGGCCGCCGGGGCTTGCGGATTGCGGTACAGCCAGTGGTCGCCGCGCATGCCGTTGAGTACCTGCAGGCCCGGCAGGGTGCCGTACTCCAGGGTCAGACCGTTGTATTCGGCTTGCGGGCAGATCTCCAGGACCACGTTGTCGATGGTGCCGTTGAGCTTGGCTGACACCGAGTTGCCCTCGGCGCTGTTGGTCACCTGCTCGCCCCACCAGCGGCGGCAGCGGGCGATGTCTTCCGGCGTCTGCTTGCCCTTGTAGATGCGCTCGCCGATGCCGCGCGGGCCGAGGCCGGTGTGAATGTCGATCCAGCCGAGGCGGCGGCACTGCCGGGCGTGCTGGCGCAGCACCTGCTTCAGAGTGAGGTTGCTCCAGGTCGGCGCGGTGCCGGCGAAGAACATGCCTTTGGGGTCGTTGTGTTGGCCGCGCGAGATGGCGCCCTGCAGGGCCATACGGCCGTGGCGCAGGGAGTAGCCGATCAGGCCGAGGAGGCTGAGCAGGGTCGGCGGCTGGCGCTTGGGCAGCAGCAGGTGGGCGATGGCGCGGTAGTCGGGGTTGTCCGGCAACGGCTGGTCGAAGTCGATGAAGTTGCGGTTGAGGTCGACGTTGTCCTCGGTCACCCGGCGCAGCCAGGAGAAGCCGTGCGGGTTGAGTGCATGGATGAACAGCACGGCCAGGTCATCGCGTTTGCAGCGCTCGATCCAGGCCTTGTCGCGCAGCAGGTCGACCTGGATGCCGGAGCCGCAGAAGCCCTCGGCGCCGTGGCAGGCACTGCTGAGGATCAGCAGGTTGGCGGCGTCAGGGGCGCCGAGGCGGGCGACGTCCATCGCCAGCTCCTCGCCATCTCGGCCGCGCAGCGGGTGGACATGGGATTCGACGCTCAGGCCGGCGGCGGCACTGGCAGCGAGAAATTTCTGCCGGGCTTCGGCGTAGCTCTGCGAGAAGCTGGAGAGATCCATGTGTGGAATTCCTTGTGGTGAAAGCGGCCCGCGGGGTTTCGCGGGCATGGCCGGGCCTGCGGCGCAGGCTTGTGGCCTGTGCCGGGCGACGGATCAGTCGTTGGGTTGGGGCGTAGCCCCGGGCTGGCGACCTTGTGGGGCGCTAGCCCTGGTCAGGCATCAGTCGATCACGATGCGGCCGATGCTGCTCTGGCGTTCGCCGACCTGCACGGTCTCGATCTCGATGACGGTGCCGAACTCGGCAGACAGGTCGCGCAGGCGCTCGATGATGCTCTGCGCCTGGGCATCGTTCTCCGCGGTGTCGAAGGCCAGGCGCGGGATGCCGCGTTCGGCATCGCGGCCGTTGAAGCCCAGCTCAATCGGGTGCAGGAGCATTTCGCGCAGGGTGCCGTCGGCCTTGAAGTGGCACTCGGCGACCACGCTCTCGAACCACACCGGCTCGCTGAAGATGCCGACCACGCGCTTCCACTCGAGGAACTCGGCGGCGGTGGTCAGGCGCGGGTTGGTGATGCCCTTGGGCCCGATGAAGGCTTCGGCGGCCAGCCACTCGCGGCTCTCCCACTTGTCCGCCGGCATCAGCTTCATGCTGTTGTCCATGAAGCAGAAGTTGCCCAGCGAATACAGCAGCGGCTTGCCCTTGTAGATGTCGATGCCGCGGATCTGGTGCGGGCCGTGGCCGCAGAGCATGTCGGCGCCGTTGTCGACCAGGCTGCGGGCCAGGGTCGGCAGGTAGTTGGGCACCTCGATGCACTGGTTGTCCGGCTCGTGGGTGTGCTGGGCGACGATGGTGAAGTCGCTGCTCTGCTTGGCCTGGCGCAGGTCACGCACGATGGCGGCCTGGTCGAGCTTGTCGCACTCGTAGTGGATGCGCACGGTGCCCGGCGCGGCATTCGGGTCGACGCGGTAGTGCAGGGCCATGCCCAGGTGCACGCTGTGCTCGCCGTGCAGGGTGCGCAGCAGGTAGTGGTCCTGGAAGGCCTCCTGTTCGTTGAGGCGCTTGAGCACGGCGAAGTCCTGCGGGCTGACCAGACGGTGCGGCGTGGTGCGCAGCGGGCTCAGGCCCGGGCGCGGCGGTACCATGCCCAGACCGTCGGCGGCCGGCGCGTTGGCCTCGAAGGTGGTGGCGTAGGAGATCAGCGAGACGCGGGCCTTGTCGGTGTTGACGAAGGCCGGCGCGCGCGCGGCGGCCAGGCTGCCGCCGGTACCGGCGTGGGCAATGCCGGCGTCATCCAGCAGCTCGTCGGTCATCTTCAGGCCGGCCGCGCCCCAGTCCAGCGCGTGGTTGTTGGCCCGCGACATCATGTTGAAGCCGATGCTGGCCAGGTCCGCCGGGGCGTCGGCATCGCTGAGCAGCCAGGAGAAACCGGACAGCGCCTCGGGGTAGCCGTCGTAGCGGTTGAAGTCGATCGCAGTGCATTCGTAGTTGCCGACCACCACATCGCCGCGCTTGAGGATGTCGAGCAGCTCGGGCGACTTGCGCGCCAGTTTGTCGGCAATCGCATGGGTGATGATGATGTCGCCGACGGCGACCACGCAGAAGCCGTCTTCCACGTCGGCGTCGCGCCAGCTGTCCGGCAGGGTGATGCGTTCGGGACGTTGCTGGGGCGAGGGGACTCGTTTGTGCATGGGGCAGATTTCCTGACTCAGGCCTGGCTCGCGGCCGGCTCGTTGTTGGATGCGGAAGTGGGTTGGCGAGTGAGTTCGCCGATGCTGCGCAGATCGCGATCGGGGTCGACCAGGCGCAGGGCCAGCGCGCCGCCGGCGATCAGGGCGATGCCGAACAGGCCTACGGCCAGCTCGAAGCCCTTGACCAGGTCGCCGCCTTCCCAGCCGATGGCCTGGCCGACCACGTGCGGGGCGAGCATGCCGGCGCTGGTCATCAGGCCGATGTGCAGGGCCAGCATGCTGCCGCGCTGCTTGGCCGGGGCGATGTAGGCGACGGTGGTGTTGGAGAAGGTGGTCACCAGGTTCACCACGATGCCGCCGATCAGGTACAGGGTGATGGTCATGGCCACGCCCTGCTCGACGAAGCCCATCAGGGCCATGGCGATGCCGCCGACCACGCAGGCGATGGCTGGCGGGAAGACCATGGCCAGGCGCACGCTGGCGCCGCGCTTGAGGGCGCGCTGGGACAGGCTGGAGACCAGCAGGTTGAGCGCGATCACGCCGAGGGTGGCGGCCATCACCACGTAGCCGGACTGCATCGGGCTCATGCCCAGGCCTTTCTGCAGGTAGGTCGGTACCCAGCTGTAGATCAGCGCGTTGGGCAGGTAGCTGCAGAAGCCGAGCAGGGTGATGAAGATGAAGGTGCGATTGAGCAGCAGGTGACGATAGCTGGCGGTGCCGCCGCCGATCTCGCCAGGCGCATCGTCATGCTGACCCTCGCGGCCGACGAACAGCCAGACCACCAGCCACAGCAGGCCGATGCCGGCAAGGATCAGGTAGCCGACACGCCAGCCCAGGTGCTGGATCAGCAGAGGCAGCGACAGCGCGCCGAGAATGGCGCCGACCATGATCGCGATATGAATCCAGGCGCCCGGCAGCACGCGGTCACGCGGGGCGTACCACTTGAAGGCGGCGTGCTGGGTCACCGCGGTGCCCGGGCCGCAACCGGCGCCGAGCAGCATGCGGCTGGCGACCAGGGCGTAGAAGCTGGTGGAGATGGCGGTGAGGATCTGCGCGCCCATCCACACCACCGACATGCCGGAGAGAATCCAACGGCTGGCCACGCGGTTGGCGAGGAAACCGACCAGCACGCCGGACACCGAGTAGAGGAAGAAGAAGGCGCTGCCGATGAAGCCGAACTGCTCGGGGGTGAGCTTGAGCTCGTCGATGATCTGCGGACCGGCGAAGGCGAAGATGGTCTTGTCCAGCACGCTGATGACCATCACGGCCAGCAGCATCAGGACCACCAGGGGCCGCTTGTTATTAGGGAGGGACTGCATGAATCAGGTCTCGCTCAGGTAGGTTTCCACCAGGCGTACCCACAGGCTCGCGCCGAAGGGGATGGCCAGGTCGTTGAAGTCGTATCCGGGGTTGTGGACCATGCAACCGCTGGGCCCGCTGTTGCCGTTGCCGGTGACGATGTAGCAGCCGGGGCGCACCTCGAGCATCGAGGCGAAGTCCTCGCTGCCCAGATAGCCGCTCGGTACGCTGGTCAGCACGCCCTTGTCGCCGCTGACCTGGCGCGCCACCTGTTGCAGCAAGGCGGTCTCGGCCGGGGTGTTCATCAGCACGCCGATGCGCTCGTCGTAGTCCAGGTCCAGCTCCAGGTCGTGGGTCATCGCCACACCCTTGGCGATCTCGGTGATGCGCTTGCGCAGCAGCTTGCGGATCTCCGGGTTGGTCGAGCGCACGCTGAGCTTGAGCGTGGCCACATCCGGAATCACGTTGGCCGCCTCGCCGGCATGCACGGCGCCGACGGTGACCACGCCTACTTCACCGGCCGGCACGTTGCGCGCGACGATGCTCTGCAGTGCCAGCACCAGTTCGGCAGCGGCGATCACCGGGTCCTTGGCCTTGTGCGGCATGGCGCCATGGCCGCCGACGCCGAGCAGCTTGATGGTCACCACATCGGAGGATGCGCTCATCGCGCCCGGTTGGGTGACGAACATGCCGACCGGCAGACCGGGCATGTTGTGCAGGGCGTACACCGCGTCGCAGGGGAAGCGCTCGAACAGGCCGTCCTCGATCATCCGCTTGGCGCCACGCAGGCCTTCCTCGGCGGGCTGGAAGATCAGGTTGAGGGTGCCGTCGAAGGCGCGGGTCTCGGCCAGGTAGCGCGCCGCACAGAGCAGGATGGCGGTGTGGCCGTCGTGGCCGCAGGCGTGCATCTTGCCGGCGTGGCGGCTGCAGTGCGGCACGCCGCTTTCCTCATGGATCGGCAGGGCGTCCATGTCGGCACGGATGCCGATGGCCTTGCTGCCACTGCCGCTCTTTAGCACGCCGACCACGCCGGTACCACCGATGCCTTCGTGCACCGCGTAGCCCCACTGGCGCAGCAGGCTGGCGACCAGCAGGCTGGTGCGCTGCTCTTCGAAGGCCAGCTCGGGGTGCTGGTGGATGTCGCGGCGAATCGACGCGAATTCATCCTGCCAGGCGAGGATCTGCGGGATCAGCTGCATCTTGTTGTCCTTGTAGCGCTGCATAGGATGGGGCGCAGCATGCCGCAGGACGCTGGGGCTGGATAATCACCTCTGCGCATGTATATCGGCTTTGGTTATGCTCCCGGTCCGAGTTGATGCACGAGGTGCGTGATGGCGCTCTACACCGCAGAAATCCTCTGGTCCCGTGGCGAGCAGGACTTCCTCGACAACCGCTACAGCCGCGGCCATCTGTGGCGCTTCGACGGTGGCGTGGAAGTGCCGGCTTCGTCCTCGCCGCATGTGGTGCCGCTGCCCGGCTCGCGCGAAGACGCGGTGGACCCGGAGGAGGCCTTCGTCGCCTCGCTGTCCAGCTGCCACATGCTCTGGTTCCTCTCGCTGGCGGCGCGCGACGGCTGGCGCGTGGACGGCTACCACGACCTGGCCGAGGGCAAGATGGGAAAGAACGCCGAGGGCCGCCTGGCCATGACGCGCGTGATCCTGCGTCCTGAGGTGAGCTTCGCCGGCGCGGCGCCCAGCCGCGAACAACTCGATGCGTTGCACCACGAGGCACACGAGGAATGCTTCATCGCCAGTTCGGTGAAGAGCGAGGTACGCTGCGAGCCGCGCTACAGCTGAGCCTGACTCACTCGCCCAGCTTGGGCGCGTGCGGGCTCTTGTAGGCGTACACCAGTTCGTCGGCCAGGGCCTTGGCTTCGCGGGTCATCAGCTCCTGGTCGCGGCAGACCAGGGATATATTCATCGGCGGCACCTGTTCGATCAGGTCGAGCACGTCGAGCTCCTGACCGAGGCGCTGCAGGTGCTCGAGCAGGCGGCGCGACCAGTAGCTGACGGCATCGGAATTGATCGCCAGCTCGGAGAACAGCACCACCGAGGCGCACTCGGTGACGTTCTGCGGGTATTCGATGTGGTTGTCGACGAACATCATGCCGACCTTGGACTGCTCCAGGGAGTCCTGCAGCAGCCACTCCTCGCCGAGCAGTTCGCGCAGCGAGCGCGCGCCGCGCAGCGGGTGGCCCTTGCGCACGGCCAGCACGGCGGGTTGCTCGTACAGCTCGGTCCAGTGGAAGCCATCGGCGCTGCGTGACTCCGGCAGCGAAGTCAGCACCAGATCCAGCTGGCCTTCGCGCAGGCCCTCCATCAGCTTGGACGGGCGCAGCTCGTGGATCTGCACCTGCACCTTGGGGTAGCGCTTGCGGTAGCGGTTGAGGCTGCTGATGAACTGCGCGCCTGGGGTGACCGGCGAGACGCCGATCGACAGCCTGCCGTCCATCACACCCTTGAGCGTGTCGATCTCCTCGCGGGCGCGGCGTACTTCCTCGAGGATCAGGCGCGCGCGACGCACCAGGCGTTCCCCGAATTCGGTCACCGTGATGCCGCGGTTGGAGCGCACCAGCAGGGGCACGCCGAGTTCGGCTTCCAGCTCCTTGATGCCCTTGGACAGGGCCGGCTGGGAGATGTGCAGCAGGCGCGAGGCCTCCTGAATGCTGCCACTTTCGCTGATGGCGAGCATGGCGCGGAGCTGGTGCAACTTCATGGGCAACGCCGGTGATCGTTGAACGGAAGGCGACTGTAAAACAAAAGCGCCAGGCGCGTGCCGCGGCGATGTAACCACAGATAAAAAACGGCGGCCCGAAGGCCGCCAAGGTGGAGTGTTGCGTGGAGATTCAGCGAATGCCCGAGGCGCGCAGCGCGTTAGGGGTGAACTGTTTGCGGCTGTATTGCACGCCGAAGTCGTAGGCGTTCTTCTGCTCGTTGAACAGCGCGCCGACGGCGTAGCGACCGGAGAGCACGTCGTAGTGGGTCTCGGCACTGAACTGCGGGGTCTGCTGGTCATAGAAGAACGTGGCATGGCCCTCGGAGACGCGCCACAGCTGGCCGCGACCGTCGTAGGCGTCGGCCTCGGCGGTTTGCCAGCTGTCCTCGTCGATGAACAGGTCACGACGCGAGTAGATGTGGCGTTGGCCCGGCTTCAGGGTGGCGGTCAGGTGCCACACGCGGTGCAGTTCGTAGCGGGTGTGCTCGGGGTTGAGGTGGCCCGGCTTGATGATGTCGGTGTACTTCAGCTTGGGCGAGCTCAGCTTGTAGCTGTTGTAGGGGATGTAGATCTCCTTCTTGCCCACCAGCTGCCAGTCGAAGCGATCCGGCGAGCCGTTGAACATGTCGAAGTCATCCATGGTGCGCATGCCTTCGGCACCGGGGCTGTCGTAGGCGATCTGCGGAGCGCGACGCACACGACGCTGACCGGCGTTGTACTGCCAGGCCATACGCGGTTCCTTGACCTGGTTGATGGTCTCGTGGACCAGCAGCACGCCACCGGCCAGGCGCGCCGGAGCGAGGAACTCCTCGCGGTACATGTACAGCAGGTTGGCCATCTCCGCCGGCGCGTGGTCGGACAGACCGACCGGGTAGGCCAGTTGCTGCTTGATCAGACTCGGGGTGAAGGCACCGTTGGTCTGCGGCGAGGCCTGCACCACCATGCGCTGGAACGACAGGCCGCGGTAGCGACCGATGTGGTTCCACACCACTTCCAGGCCGTTTTGCGGCACGGCGAACGGCAGGCCGCCGCTGCGGTAGTTCTGCAGGCCGTTGCCGCCTTCGGCGAGCTGGGTGTCAGCGGCGTTCATGCGGCTGGTGTCCAGGTACTGCTTTGGCATGGTCACCGAGCGACGGGTCGGGTAGACCGGGATGCGGTAGCTCTCCGGGTAGCGTTTGAACAGGGCGAGCTGGCCGGGAGTCAGCTTGTCCTTGTACTGCTCGGCAGTCTGCGCGGTGATGGTGAACAGCGGCTGGTCGGCGGCGAAGGGGTCGCTGAGGAATCCGTCGGCGTCACGGCTGCCGGCGTCCTTGGCCAGGCCGCCGGTCCAGGCCGGGATGCTGCCGTCGGCATTGCCGGCGGTTTCCGCGCCGACCGGGGTCAGGTCCTTGCCGAGGCGGGCGACCTGCTCGGCCGGTACTGCGGCCAGGGCCTGGCCTGCGGCGAGCAGGCCGAGGCCGAGTGCGCCTGCGCGCACCAGTTGCAGATGGATCTGGGAAAACTTCATGTGCATAAACCTCAGAAGCTCATGCCGACGCTGAAGGCGAGGAAGTCGCGGTCGGTGTTGGTGTTGAAGTCGCCGCCGAAGTAGTTGGTGTAACTCAGGCTGGCGTTGTAGGTGGACATGTAGTCGGCATCCAGGCCGATGCTCACCGACTTGTTGCCTTCGGTGAAGGTCGGGCCGTAGCCCTCGACGTCGTGGGCGAAGGCCAGGTTCGGCTTGAGGTTGACCCCGGCGATGGCGTTGCTGAAGTCGAGCTGGGTACGCAGGCGGTAGCCCCAGGAGTTCTGGGTGTAGAAGCCCTTGTCGGTGCACTGGTCGGGGTTGGCGGTGTTGAGCAGGGCGGTGCACAGCTGGTTGCCGGTCAGGCCGAGTGCCGAGGCGTAGTCCGGCAGTTGGCCCATGCCGTAGACGCTGCTGCGGCCGAAGCGCAGGTCGCTGCCGTCGCTGGCGCCGAGGTCGCTAATGTGGCTATAGGCGACTTCGCCGATGACGGTCAGGCGGTCGCCACCGAGCACGTTGTCGAAGGTGTGCACGGCGCTGACCTGGGCCTGGCTGAAGGGCATGCGCTTGTAACCCTGAACCGGGTTACCGTAACCGGCGCTGGCCCAGTCGTTGTCGTAGATCGCCAGACCTTCGATGCCGAGCAGGTTGACCAGGCCGCCGACGCTGGCCGAGGTGGAGACGTCGGTGCTGTTGAGTGCCAGTGGCATGTTCGGACGGTGGCTGACCTCGCCGGACAGCGCGGTGCCGTTGGGCAGGGTGGTGGCGAAGCTGATGCCGTACAGGCGGATGTCTTCCGGGTAGTCCAGGTAGTAGCTGGCGCTGGCCGGGCCGGGCGCACCGGTGACGGCGCTGAAGTCGGCGGAGCCGCCGGTCCACACGCTTTCCGGAGTACGGCTGTGGTAGTTCATGGCGTAGAAGCCGAACTCGGTGTCGTTCAGCTCCGGCACCAGCCAGCGCAGGGCCACGCCGAACTGGCCGCTGTCGCGGGCCTCGTGGTCCTTGCCGCGTGGCACCCAGCCGTATACCGACGGATCGCGGTCGTAGTCGCTGCCGTAGGTGGTCATGCCGTAGTTGCAGCCCTTGGGCGACGGGTCGCCACCGAAGAAGGTGCCGCAGTTGTCGAGGACGGTCTTCTCCCACTCGATCTGGTAGAAGGCCTCGGCGGAGAGGTTGTCGGTCAAGCCCTGGGTGACATAGAGCATGTTCACCGGGATCAGGCCTTCCTTGATCTCCGAGCCTGGACGGCGCAGGGACGCGGCGTCGGCCGGGTTGATGGCGTTGATGCTGTTCTGGATGAAGGTGCTCTCGCCCCAGCTCACCACCTGCTTGCCGGCGCGCACGCTGCCTGGCAGGTCGCCGATCAGGTAGTTGTGGTAGACGAAGGCGTCCAGCAGCTCGAAGCCGGAGGACTGGGCAGCGCTGTCGCGGCCACTGTCATCGATGTCGTAGAGCAGGCGATGTTCGTCTTTGAGCTCGAAGTCGTACCAGTACTTGCCGCGCAGGAATATGCCGGTCTCGCCGTAGCTCAGCTGCAGGTCGTGCACACCCTTGAAGATTTTCGAGAAGGTCTCGCCCTTCTTGAAGTTCAGGCGGCCGTCGTCGCTGGTGCGGGTGGAGGCGCTTCCGCCGTTGGCCTTGCCGATGAACTTGTCGTCGGCATCGGCCATGGACCAGCTGGCGCCAACCGATAGCGAGGAGTCCAGACGACCCTCGATCTCCCCGATGTTGAAACTGGCGGCCTGAACCGAAGACACGCTTGCCAATGCCACGGCCAGTGCCAGGGCGTGGGGATGCATTGCCCCCGCGCCTGTTCTTGTTCTTTTCATGGTGCTCTCCTGCTGATCAAAGAAGGCTCGCGGCACACGCCGCGCAGCGCCTCGCTTCTTTGCAGCCTGATGACAGGTGCCGGGGCATCCTAGGTAAGCCCCGGCGCCCTGACTTCTGAAAAATCCTTATGCCCATAGCCAAAGGTGAGGTCGGCTCGGTCGCTCGATCGACGGGGGCGTTGGCAAAGGCCCGCGAACCGCATGGTTGTGGGCTTGGCGTGGCTTCGGCGTGCATAACCTGGGGTTATCCCGATAAGCAGCCGGCGGGCGATGCGCCTTTTTCAGGCATAAAAAAACCGCCCCGGAGGGCGGTTCTTTTACAGCAGCGGCGAATTACAGACCGTTGGCGGCCTTGAATTCGCGGCGGCGGCGGTGCAGGACCGGCTCGGTGTAGCCGTTCGGCTGCTTGGTGCCTTCGACCACCAGTTCCAGGGCAGCCTGGAAGGCGATATTGCTGTCGAAGTTCGGTGCCAGCGGACGGTACAGGGAGTCACCGGCGTTCTGACGGTCAACCACCGGTGCCATGCGCTTGAGGCTGGCAACCACCTGCTCTTCGGTGACGATGCCATGGCGCAGCCAGTTGGCCAGCAGCTGGCTGGAGATGCGCAGGGTAGCGCGGTCTTCCATCAGGCCGACATCGTTGATGTCCGGCACCTTGGAGCAGCCCACGCCCTGGTCGATCCAGCGCACCACGTAACCGAGGATGCCCTGCGAGTTGTTGTCCAGTTCGTTCTGGATTTCCTCGGCCGACCAGTTGGTGTTCGGCGCCAGCGGGATGCTCAGGATGTCGTCGATGGACGCGCGCTCGCGCTTGGCCAGTTCGGCCTGGCGGGCGAACACGTCGACCTTGTGGTAGTGCAGCGCGTGCAGCGCGGCGGCGGTCGGCGACGGTACCCAGGCGGTGTTGGCGCCGGCCAGCGGGTGGGCGATCTTCTGCTCGAGCATGCTGGCCATCAGGTCGGGCATGGCCCACATGCCTTTGCCGATCTGAGCGCGACCTTGCAGGCCGGTTTCCAGGCCGATGTCGACGTTCCAGTTCTCGTAGGCGCTGATCCATTTCTCGGCTTTCATGGCGGCTTTGCGCACCACGGCGCCGGCTTCCATGGAGGTGTGGATCTCGTCACCGGTGCGGTCGAGGAAGCCGGTATTGATGAACACCACGCGCTCGCTAGCAGCCTTGATGCAGGCTTTCAGGTTGACGGTGGTGCGGCGCTCTTCGTCCATGATGCCGACTTTCAGGGTGTTGCGCGGCAGGCCGAGCACGTCTTCGACGCGGCTGAAGATTTCGCTGGTGAAAGCGACTTCTTCCGGGCCGTGCATCTTCGGCTTCACGATGTACACGCTGCCGGTGCGGGTGTTCTTGCGGCTGGTGTTGCCGTTGAGGTTGTGGATGGCGATCAGGCTGGTGAACAGGCCGTCCTGGATACCTTCCGGAATTTCGTTGCCGGCTGCGTCGAGGATGGCCGGGTTGGTCATCAGGTGGCCGACGTTGCGCACGAACAGCAGGCTGCGGCCATGCAGGGTCAGCTCGGAGCCGTCGGCCTTGGTGTAGACGCGATCCGGATTCATGGTGCGGGTGAAGGTGCTGCCGCCCTTGCTGACTTCTTCAGCCAGGTCGCCCTTCATCAGGCCGAGCCAGTTGCGGTAGACGATGACCTTGTCATCGGCATCGACGGCGGCGACGGAGTCTTCGCAGTCCATGATGGTGGTCAGGGCGGCCTCCATCAGCACGTCCTTCACGCCGGCGGCATCGGTCTGGCCGATGTTGCTGGAGGCGTCGATCTGGATCTCGAAGTGCAGGCCGTTGTGCTTGAGCAGCACGGCGATCGGCGCAGTAGCGTCGCCCTGGAAGGCGATGAACTGAGCACCATTCTTCAGGCTGGCGGTACCGCCGTTCTTCAGGGCTACTGCCAGTTCGCCAGCGGCGACGGTGTAAGCGGTAGCGTCGACGTGAGACGCGCCCTCCAGCGGGGCGGCTTCGTCGAGGAAAGCGCGGGCGAAGGCGATGACCTTGTCACCACGGACCTTGTTATAGCCCTTGCCTTTCTCGGCGCCACCTTCTTCGCTGATCGCGTCGGTGCCGTACAGGGCATCGTACAGCGAACCCCAGCGGGCGTTGGAGGCGTTCAGGGCGAAGCGCGCGTTCATCACCGGGACGACCAGTTGCGGGCCGGCCAGGCGGGCGATTTCTTCGTCGACGTTCTGGGTGGTGGCCTGGAAGTCGGCCGGTTCCGGCAGCAGGTAGCCGATTTCCTGGAGGAAGGCTTTGTACGCGGCGGCGTCGTGCGCGTGGCCGGCACGGCCCTGGTGCCAAGCGTCGATCTTGGCCTGGAAGTCGTCACGTTTGGCCAGCAGAGCGCGGTTCTTCGGAGCCAGATCGTTGATCACGGCTTCGGCGCCGGCCCAGAACTTGTCGGCAGCGATGCCGGTGCCCGGGATGGCCTCGTTATTGATGAAGTCGTAAAGGGCCTTGGCGACCTGCAGACCACCTACTTGAACGCGCTCAGTCATTGCTTGCCTCACTTGATGCAGAACAGGGCCGGAAGGCCATGTAGTAAGAGTCGGCGGATACTACATGACTCATTCGGAAAAATCAGTCACAAGCTGTGCTCGCCTGCCGGGTGGCTGCGGGCCTGCTCGTCCTATACTGCGCGCATCATTTTTCTCCCTGTGGAGCTGCCATGCCGGTCAGTCGTGTCGTACCCGCCGATCTCCCCGAACTGACCGAGCTGTTTGCCGGCTATCTGAGCTTCTACCAGGTGCCGCGTCCGGTTGCCGAGATCGAGGCTTTCCTCGCTGCGCGCCTGGCCGGCAATGACTCGGTGCTGTTGCTGGCTCGCGACGGCACCGGTACGGCGCTGGGATTCGTTCAACTGTATCCGTTCTTCGCCTCGCTACAGCTGAAGCCGGCTTTCCTGCTCAGCGATCTGTACGTCAGCCCGGCTGCACGTCGCCAGGGCCTTGCCGAGGCGCTGATGAACGCGGCTCGCGCCCATGCCGAGGCCAATGGCGCCTGCGGCCTGCAGCTGGAGACGGCGAAGGACAATTTCGCCGGCCAGGCGCTCTACGAAAAACTTGGCTATGTGCGCGATGAGGTGTTCTATACCTACTGGCTCGGCCTGAACGACCCGGCCTGAAACCTGAACGAGGAGTCGCACGTGGATCATCTGGTACTCACCGTCATCGCCCCGGACCAACCGGGCCTGGTCGAACGCATCGCCCAGTGCATCGCCGCCCACGGCGGCAACTGGCTGGAGAGTCGCATGTCGCGCATGGCCGGGCAGTTCGCCGGCATCCTGCGCGTGGCCGTACCGGCCGAAGGCTACGACGAGCTGGTGGACGGCCTGCAAGGCCTCAATGCCCATGGCATCCGCGTGCTGGTGGCGGAGAGCGGCATCGAGCCGGTCTGCACCTGGAAGCCGATCCATCTGGACCTGGTCGGCAACGACCGCCCCGGCATCGTCCGTGACATTACTCGCCTGCTGGCCGAGAACGGCATCAACCTGGAAAGCCTGACCACCGAGGTGGCGCCGGCACCGATGAGCAGCGAGCCGCTGTTCCACGCCGACGCGGTGCTGGCCGTGCCGCTGACCCTGTCGCTGGACCTGCTGCGCGACAAGCTGGAAAGCCTGGCCGATGACATGATGGTGGAGCTGAACCTGCGCACCACCGAGGAGTGATCCCCAGTTTGCGTGGGTGAAGCTGTGGATAGTCTGGGGAGCCCCGGCGCACTGCCTAGTGCCCCGGGGCTTTTCTTTGCCTGATCAAAAAACCTTCATATTCAGCGGCTTGTGCACAAAGGTCGGGGATGGAGCTGTGGATAGTGCGGGATCATCTCGTGCAGCATACGGCCGGCGCGGCCTGCAAGCCGCTGAGCGAATTTCGTCCAGGCCGGCGTGACAGGTGGATATCCCCGAAAGCTGTGGATGAAGGTGTGGGCAGCCTGGGGGATGGCCGCTGCAGGCCAGGCACGCCGTGGCTTCCCGCGCTTCGCTCAGAAAACCAGCAGTATCAATGGTTTGTGCACAAAGGCCGGGGATTGTTCTGTGGATAAGGCGGGGATGTAGCGCTGCGCTTCAACGCTGGCGCGGCCTGCAGCGCGCTGGCTGATATTTGTGCAGTGCCTGGTCTTCTGGCCGCAGTGGATAACGCTCCCCGCGCCGCTGCGCCAGACTATCCCCGTTCACCGGGGATAGTCCTGTGGACAGCCTGGGGAGCTAGGGCTGCAGGCCAGATATGGCGGGGCCTGCAGCGTATCGATCAGGAACTGAGCAGCCCCGTTGGATTGTGCACACAGCCTGGGGATGGAGCTGTGGAAAAGGTTGGGAATAACCGTCTCAGCCCAGTCTCGCTGCGCTTCTCCGCCGGTTGGCTGTTTTCTAGCCAGCTTGGCCGCGACGACGCAGGCCCAACCAGATGTCCAGGCTGTAGATGAACAGCGCCGCCCAGATGCACACGAACGACAGCAGCTTGCTCGACTCCAGCGTTTCGCCGAACAGCAGTACCGCCTGCAGCAGCACCAGAGTCGGTGCCAGGTACTGCAGGAAGCCCAGGGTGGTGTAGGGCAGGTGGCGCGCGGCGGCGTTGAAGCACAGCAGCGGTACCAGAGTGATGGGGCCGGCGGCGATCAGCCAGAGCGCCTCGCTGCTGCTCCAGAACGCCGGCTGGGTACTCATCGCTGCCGGGTGCAGCAACAGCCAGCCAAGAGCCAGCGGCAGCAGGAGCCAGGTTTCCACTACCAGGCCGGGCAGGGCGGCTACCGGCGCCTGTTTGCGGATCAGCCCGTAGAAGCCGAAGGTGAGTGCTAGCACCAGCGATACCCAGGGAATGCTGCCCGCCTGCCATAGCTGCTGCAGCACGCCGAGGGCCGCCAGGCCAACCGCGACCCATTGCAGGCGGCGCAAGCGCTCGCCGAGCAGCAGCATGCCGAGCAGCACGTTGACCAGCGGGTTGATGTAGTAGCCCAGGCTGGCTTCAAGCATGCGTCCGTTGTTCACCGCCCAGACATACACCAGCCAGTTGCTGGCGATCAGCAGGCCGCTGCCGGTCAGTACCGCCAGGCGCTTGGGGTTGTCACGTAGCTCGCGCCACCAGCCGGGGTGCTTCCACAGGGCTAGCAGCAGCGCGCCGAACAGCGCGGACCAGATTGCCCGGTGGGCGATGATCTCCAGTGCCGGTACGGCCTGGATGGCTTTGAAATAGAGCGGGAACAGGCCCCAGATGAGATAGGCGGCAATGCCGAGGATGTACCCGCGCTGCGGGTTGGCGGTGGCCATGGGATTCCTTGCTGTGGTGGGGCGGAAAGCGCTGATTCTAAACCCGCTGCTCGCGGCTGTCCGTTCGGTCAGCATCGCTTTGGTCAATAGCCGTGCCTGCGGCAAATGGACTCGCTCCGCCATTCCCGTCGCTTTCATTGCTCCATGACAAGAAGGCGCTAATGGCTTTGCCCTGAAATGGGGGCAAGTCAACGAATAAGGAGCATCGCGATGAACGTCTTCCAACCTCTGGCAATGGCCGTGGCACTGGCTTTCGTGGGGCAGGCACTGGCCGATGGCGCCGATGGCTTGCAGCGGGTCAAGGTCGATCTGGTCGCCCCTCCGCAGGTGCATGCTCACGAACAGGCGGTGACCACTGCGCCCAAGGTGGTGCAGTTCCGCATGGTCATCCAGGAGAAGAAGGTGGTGATCGACAACCAGGGCACCACCCTGCAGGCGATGACCTTCGATGGTTCCATGCCCGGCCCGACCATGGTCGTGCACGAGGGTGACTACGTCGAGCTGACCCTGGTCAACCCGGCCACCAACAGCATGCCGCACAACATCGACTTCCATGCCGCCACCGGCGCACTGGGTGGCGCCAAGCTGACCTTCGTGGCTCCGGGCCAGGAGGCGGTGCTGCGCTTCAAGGCTGACCGCAGTGGCACCTTCGTCTATCACTGCGCGCCCGAGGGCATGGTCGCCTGGCACGTGCTGGCCGGCATGAGCGGTACCCTGATGGTGTTGCCGCGTGAAGGCCTGAAGGACCCGGACGGCAACTCGCTGCACTATGACCGTGCCTACACCATCGGCGAGTTCGACCTCTACATCCCCAAAGGCCCGGACGGCAAATACAAGGACTACCCCAGCCTGATGGCCAGCTACCCGGATACCCGCGATGCGATGCGCACCCTGACACCGACGCATGTGGTGTTCAACGGCAAGGTCGGTTCCCTGACCGGCGAGAACGCCATGAAGGCCAAGGTCGGCGAGACCGTGCTGTTCATCCATTCCCAGGCCAACCGCGACACCCGCCCGCACCTGATTGGCGGCCACGGCGACTGGGTCTGGGAAACCGGCAAGTTCGCCAACGCGCCGGAGAAGAACCTGGAAACCTGGTTCATCCGGGGCGGCTCGGCGGGCGCGGCGCTGTACACCTTCAAACAACCCGGGGTGTACGCCTACGTCAACCACAACCTGATCGAGGCGATGGAGCTGGGCGCTGCCGGCCACGTCAAGGTCGAGGGCGAGTGGAACGACGACCTGATGAAGCAGGTCAAGGCACCTGGTCCGATCACCAACGAGTGAGGAACTCATCGTGAAAGCGCGGAGCCTGGCCCTGCTCGGCACATTGCTGTTGCCGGGCTGTGGGCCGACGGCCCCGCCTCTCGAGGTGGGGCTGGTGGATATCCCGGCTGGTGTGGTGCGCTACCAGCTGCCGGGCGCAGCGGCGCCGGTGGAGGAGCATGTGGATGGCTTCACCATCATGCGCCGTCAGGTCAGCCAGGCCGAGTACAAGGCCTGTGTTGTCGCCGAGGCTTGCCAGGTTCTGGACGGCAGGGCAAGCGAGGCGGCGGCCAGCGATCTGCCGGCGGTCGGCCTCAGCTGGATCGATGCCAGCGCCTACTCCACCTGGTTGTCGCAGCGTAGCGGTGAGCGCTACCGCCTGCCGCGCTATGGCGAGTGGGTGTTGGCGGCAGGGTCGGCGTATGAAGAGGATGAGCCGATCATCGACGATCCGCGCGACCCGTCGCGCCGCTGGCTGGCCGAGTACGAGCGCGAGGCCCGTCGCGGTGTGCCTTCGGTCGAACTGATGCGCTTCGGGGCTCACGGGCAAAGCTCCAGTGGCTTGCTCGATGTAGCCGGCAACGTCTGGGAGTGGACCGACAGCTGCTTCGGCCAGCCCGCCGGTGCGCTGCCGGGCGACGGCTTCTGTGGCATTCGCGTGGCGGCAGGCCGACACCCGAGCGGGTTGTCGGACTTCGTCCGCGATCCGGTTGGCGGTGCGTGCTCGACGGGCGTTCCGCCTTCCCACCTGGGGCTGCGGTTGGTGCGGGAGCCCTGAGGAGGCTCTGATGGCCAGCCCGCGCTCGCGCGGGATTCAGGCGGTGGTGCTTTGCTGCTGGCGCATCACGAGAGACACCCGGTCATGGTCCGGATGCCTTATCATTCGGCGTTATGCAGACCCACTCCTTGCAAGGGCGACCTCAATGCGCATCCTGATTACCGGCGGGGCCGGTTTTATCGGCTCGGCTCTGATCCGCCACCTGATTCAAGATACCGAGCATCAGGTGTTCAATCTCGACAAACTGACCTACGCCGGCAACTTGGAGTCCCTGAGAGGGGTTGCGGACAGCTCGCGCTACCGTTTCCTGCAAGCTGACATCGCCGACAGCGACGCGGTGAGTGCTGCCCTGGCCGACTTTCAGCCAGACGCCATCATGCACTTGGCCGCGGAATCGCACGTGGACCGCTCCATCGATGGTCCAGCTGCCTTCATCCAGACCAACATCGTCGGTACCTATGCCCTGCTGGAAGCGACGCGCGCCTACTGGATGGCACTGCCGGAGTCGCGCAAGGCGGCCTTCCGCTTCCACCACATCTCCACCGACGAAGTCTACGGCGACCTGCACGGTGTCGACGACCTGTTCACCGAGACCACGCCGTACGCCCCTAGCTCGCCCTACTCGGCTAGCAAGGCCGCTTCCGATCATCTGGTGCGTGCCTGGCATCGCACATATGGCCTGCCGGTGTTGATCACCAACTGTTCCAACAACTATGGCCCTTTCCATTTCCCGGAAAAGTTGATCCCTCTGGTCATCCTCAACGCGCTGGAGGGCAAGCCGCTGCCGGTCTATGGTGACGGCCTGCAGGTGCGTGACTGGCTGTTCGTGGAGGACCATGCGCGTGCGCTGTTGCGGGTCGTGACCGAGGGGCAGGTTGGAGAAACCTACAATATCGGTGGCCATAACGAGCAGCGGAACATCGACGTGGTGCGTGGCATCTGTTCGCTGCTGGAGGAGCTGGCGCCGGCAAGGCCTGCCGGCGTTGCACGCTACGAGGACCTGATCACTTTCGTGAAGGATCGCCCCGGCCACGACCAGCGCTACGCCATTGATGCCGGAAAGATCCAGCATGAACTGGGCTGGGTGCCGGAAGAAACGTTTGCCAGTGGCCTGCGCAAGACAGTGCAGTGGTATCTGGACAACCTGGAATGGTGCCGACACGTGCAGGACGGCAGTTATCAACGCGAGCGTCTAGGAGCTTCAGCATGAAAGGCATCATCCTCGCCGGAGGTTCCGGCACCCGTCTACACCCCATCACCTTGGGTGTCTCCAAGCAGCTGCTGCCGATCTACGACAAGCCGATGATCTACTACCCGATCTCGGTACTGATGCTTGCCGGTATCCGCGACATTCTGATCATCTCCACCCCCCACGACCTGCCCCAGTTCGAGAAGATGCTCGGCGACGGCAGCCAGTTCGGTGTGTGCTTCAGCTATGCCCAGCAGCCTTCGCCGGATGGGTTGGCACAGGCATTCCTTATTGGCGAGTCCTTCATCGGTGACGACTCCGTCTGCCTGATCCTCGGTGACAATATCTTCCACGGCCAGCATTTCAGCGAGCAACTGCAACGAGCCGCCAGCAACCCTAATGGCGCCACGGTGTTCGGTTACTGGGTCAAGGACCCGGAACGCTTCGGCGTCGTCGAATACGACGAGCAGGGTCGGGCCATCTCCATCGAAGAGAAACCCGCCAAGCCCAAGTCCAGCTACGCCGTCACCGGGCTGTACTTCTACGACAACGATGTGATCGACATCGCCAAGGCGGTGAAGCCCTCGCCGAGGGGGGAGCTGGAGATCACCGACGTCAACAACGCCTACCTGACGCGTGGCGACCTCCGTGTCGAGAAGCTTGGCCGCGGCTTCGCCTGGCTCGACACCGGCACCCACGACAGCCTGCTGGAGGCTTCGCAGTACGTGCAGACCATCGAGCACCGCCAGGGGCTGAAGGTCGCCTGCCTGGAGGAAATCGCCTTCCAGCAGGGTTGGATCGACCGCGAGTGCCTGCTGTTGCAGGCCAAGGCATTCGGTAAGACAGGCTATGGTCAGTATCTCTACCAACTGGCGGGAGAGTCCCGGTGAAGGTTGTTCCGACGCGGATTCCGGAGGTACTGATTCTCGAGCCGCGTGTGTTCGGTGACGAACGCGGTTTCTTCTACGAGAGCTTCAACGCTCGTGCGTTCGAGGAGGCTACCGGGGTTACACGGAAGTTCGTGCAGGACAATCACTCCCGTTCTGCACGCGGCGTGCTGCGTGGTCTGCACTACCAGATCGAGCAGCCCCAGGGGAAACTGGTCCGCGTTGTTTCCGGCGAAGTGCTGGACGTCGCTGTGGACATTCGCCGCAGCTCGTCGTCATTCGGCCAATGGGTGGGCGTGCATCTGTCAGCGGAGAACAAGCGTCAGCTCTGGGTTCCCGAGGGCTTTGCACATGGTTTTGTAGTGCTCAGCGAATACGCTGAGTTTCTCTACAAGACGACCGACTACTACGCTCCGGCTCACGAGCGTTGCATTCGCTGGGACGATCCTGAACTGGCCATCGATTGGCAGTTCGATGGGGCTCCGCAACTTTCGGGTAAAGATCAGGCCGCGCCGTTCCTGCGCGATGCCGAGTTGTTTTCATGAGGGTGTTGATCACTGGGCGTCATGGACAGGTTTCCCGCGAGTTGCAGCGGGCTCTGGGCAGCGAGGCAGAATTGCTGGTGCTGGGTCACGAACAGCTCGATCTGGCAGATGGCGAGGCCGTTCGCCGCCAGGTGCGCGAGCTGCGTCCGGATCTGCTGATCAACGCCGCTGCTCACACAGCAGTGGATCAGGCTGAAAGCGAGCCAGAGCTGGCCTATGCAATCAACGCGACCGCGCCTGGGATTCTTGCGGAAGAGGCATCGGCACTGCGCGTGCCGCTGATCCACTACTCCACCGATTACGTGTTCGACGGTCACAAGGCAACCCCATACTGCGAGGATGATGCCACCGGGCCGCTGGGTGTCTACGGCTCCAGCAAGCTGGCGGGGGAGCAGGCCATTCGGGTGTGTGGCGGGCAGCACCTCATCCTGCGTACCAGTTGGGTGTATTCGCTGCATGGGCGCAACTTTCTGCTGACCATGCAGCGTCTGCTGCAGGAGCGGGAGGAGCTGCGCGTGGTGGCCGATCAGGTCGGGGCGCCTACCTGGGCCGGCACCATTGCGCGCACCACCGTCGAGCTGATCCGTCGCTGGCGTGATGGGCAACCGGGGGCGTGGGGGACCTATCACCTGACAGGGCTGGGCGAAACCTCCTGGTTCGGCTTTGCCGAAGCCATCGCCGCTCATCTCCAGGCCCAGGGTCGCACCTGTGCGCGCCTGACGCCTATCGCCTCCAGCGAATACCCGACACCGGCGCAACGACCGGCCAACTCCCGCCTGGATTGTTCGCGCCTTCAACACGAATGGCGCATCGAACTGCCCGACTGGCGTGAGGCGCTGTCGGAGTGTCTGAGCAGCCCGCGTTGAGGTCTATCAGTCGGGCTTGCGGGCTACGATGAAGAACTGTTTACCCAGCAGCCTCCAGGCCAGGGGAACCTTCAGGTAGGCACGTACCAGCAGTGGGTGCGTCGGTAGAGCGCCCTGGGTGGTGTAGGGCAGGAAGCGGTCGATGTTGCGCTCGATCTGGAAGCCCCGGAGCCTCAGGGCCTCGCCTAGGGACAGATGGGTCAGGCCCAGATGATGATCATAGAAGTCCCAGTATTCGCCAGGAAGATAGCGTAGGTTGGGACCCAGGATCAGATAGCGCCCTCCGGGCCTGAGTGCCAGCATGACCTGATCGAGAAATCGCTCTAGGGTCGGCTTGTCCGGCAGGTGCTCTAGGAAGTTGGAGGTGAATACGATATCGGCGCTGCCGTGTACCACGCTGCCTAGCTCCGTGGCTGCGCATTGATGGAAGGCCACATCATCGTGCAGGAACTTGCGTGCATCCGGGTTCAGATCGACAGCTACTTTTTTCCCGGCCTGGATGTTGTTGATGAATTCACCGTATCCGCAGGCGACGTCCACCACGGTGTCATTCGGCTGCACAAAGTGATTCAGGAAGCCTCCGCATATTTCTCGCCAGATGGCGTTCTTGCGCGGCAATTCTTCCTGGGCGAAGCGAATCTGGTATAGCTCGGACAGTTCGTCGCTATTCACGTGCGATGCCCCCTGAACACGAAGAACTTGTAGAAGAGAAAGGTGGCCAGCATCGGCATGATGATCGCTATCGCGTGTGCCAGTGCTTGGTGATATCGGACGGTATCGATCAGCAGCTTGTCGAGCTGCATCGAGGTCAGCCAGACCAAAGGGAAGAAGGCCAGGTTTATCAGCGTGAAATCGCGAATCTGCAGGCGGCGCGCCCTGTTTGAGTTGGAAAATACGAACAGGCTGTTCAGCGTGAAAGCGGTTGCCATGCCAACTCCGTAGGCGCCGGCTACCGCGATGTCGAAGGGTAGCCATTGACTCAGCAGAATCCGCGCCAGCCAGTGCAACAGGGCGGCGGTCCCGCCGACCGCCAGGAAGCCAATGAACTGCCAACTCAGGAAGTGTCGAATCATGCAGTGGCCATCCTGGCCATCTGCCTGCCGAATGCAATGCTTTCGGAAATCCCTCGATCTTCCGGGTAGTAATAGGACGTATCGGCTACCCACAACCCGGTAACCGGCAACTGTACAGGCGGCAGCTGGTCAAGAAAGCTGGGGCCGCAGATGGGTTGTGCGTGGCGGTAGCGGCTGACTCGCATGTTCAGGAAGTCTTCGTCCTCCAAGTCGGTATTGATGCGTCGAAGGTAGCGGCGGGCCTTGTCCATGAACGCCTGATCAGGCTCCTGGAACTTGGGGTGTTCGCCAGGCATGTAGTAGGGCAGGTACACGATGTGCTGATCCAGTGGTCGTAGATTGCTGTATTCGACCAGACCAGGGATGTCCATCTGCGGGTCGTTCACGTTGAGCCAGAAGTTGTGGCTGAGGGATTTGCGCAGTTTAACGATGATGCACACGACGGCGATATTGCGCAGGCCTTCGTACTGCTTCAGTAGGTCAGGCGGCAATTGCGGAATCAGTCTGGGTACGAACGGCAGGGGAATGGTGCTGATCACCTTGTCGAAGTGATGCAGTTTGCCGCCCTCTTCGACACCAACGACCCGGCCGGACTCCAGCACCACGCGTGAAACCGGGGTCTTCAGCCGAACCTCGCCACCACGTTGCTCAATGGCTGCCTGCAGGGCGTGCAGGAGTGTCCTCGATCCGCCTTCGAGGTAGCCGAGCTTCTCTCTCATCAGGTCGTATCGAGAGCGCCCGACGCGTCTAATCCGGCTCCAGATCCAGGCGGCGGAGAGCTGATTCCCGTACTCGTAGAACTTGTAGGCGAACAACTTATCCCAGAGCACGCTGTAGGCTTCATCTCCCACCCAGCGCTTCAGCCAGCCGGTGGCCTCCAGAGTATCCAGCGGATGCCAGTCACGGCGCAGAGTAGAGAGCCAGGCGTGCAAGCCGTAGCGGAACTTGGCAACCAGGCCAAGGCCGGGGAAGCGCAGGAGTGCTAGCGGATTACCCCAGGCGTGCAGCTTTCCGTTGAAGTAGAAGCCCATGCGGGTCTCTTTCCAGTGCATCAGGTGGGCGATGCCCAACTCCTCGAGAGCCTGCAGGAACGCATGATCCGAGGTGCAATGGAAGTGGTAGTAGCGCTCTATCTCCAGACCATCGAAATCGAAGGTCGCTGTCATACCTCCAACGCGGTCATCTGCTTCGAACAACACGGGCTGGTGGCCGTCGCAGGCCAGCTGGTAGGCCACGGCCAGCCCCATCGGACCAGCGCCGAGCACGGCAATACGCTGTTTCTGCATGCTCAGAACTCCAGGGTGACCTTGCTGTAGACAGGGTGGCCGAAGGTTTGCCCAATTGCTTCGCTGAATGGAGTAGCGGGCACGCCGAATATCGCCGGCCAGTCGATTACCTCGAACTCGTCGCCCGCGGTCAAGGCCTTCAGCTGATCTGCCGTAAAGGGCGGATTCCGATCAAACAGAGCCCAGAGCCGCAGTAGCGCCGAAAACAGTCCGTAGGGAATCCTGAGTATCAGACAGCGCGCGCGGACCGCTTCTCTAATGCAGCGAATGATGTCGATATAGTCGATGCGCTCTTGGCCGGTAATGTTGAAAACTTCTCCACTGCGCCTGGATTCGATGCAGCTGATGATGATCCGGCAAAAGTCGCCGACGAACAGGGGTTGGCGCATATAACGACCGTGGCCGGGAATGGGGAATACCGGAACTCTCTTCATGAAGCGCGACAGCCATCCCAGGTGTTTGCGGTCGAACCAGCCGAACATCAGTGTTGGTCTCAGGACCACGCAGCGAATGCCACTCGCGATGACCATCTGCTCCTGAGCGCGTTTACTCGTGGTGTAGTGATCGTCACCAACCGATTCCACCACTGATGAGCTGATATGCACGGTGTAGGGGATATCGTGTCGCTTGATCAGTTGAAGAATCAGTTCCGTCGACGTCAGGTTGTTACGAACGAAGGGCTCCGGATTCGGATCGCCGATCTGGGCCTGCAGCATCACCACGGTCTCGGCATCGGCAAAATGCTTCTGCCAGTCGCCTGGTTCGGCCAGGTCCGCGTACTCGGCGGTGATGTCCGGGTGGAGCTGGCGCAGTATTTCCAGGTTCGGGCGATGCTTGTCCAGGACGACGAGATTGTCGTAGCCACGGGTCTTGAGTTCAGCAATCAGGTTCTGGCCAACCAGTCCGGCACCGCCGGGCAGAAGGATCTTTGCAGTCTTGTTCACGGGCCTGATGTCCTATCCTGCAGCAATGTTCGATTGATGTTGCTGCATTGTTCCCATTTGTTGCGATATTTTCTAATGAAACTTAGTTTATAGGGGGCATTCGTGACAGGCAGGTCGACTGAAATAGAAAAGCCAACAGGTCCCATATCTGGCTTTTCAAAGTGTTTGTTGACATCCGTCCTGAGAGCAAGTGTGACTGGTATGTTGGTATCCGTGTTTTTTGATTTTATATTGAGTATTAATTTCTGGGGTGCTCCTCCCGTATAGATATTGCCTGCCACCCATCCTTTTACTTCAAGGTTTTTTCCGGATAGTGCGAGCGAGTCAATGCCGGCTGGGCAATCGGTTTCTGGTGCCGTATGGATTGGGGGAGAGTCTTGGGTAAAGGTGTCGGGCCAAGTGGGTGATATAATGCAATTCGGATTTAGGCCAATTAGTCTTATATTTTCGGGTGGCGTTCCTGACTTAATGTATCCAAAGAAACCCGAGCGCAGTCCAGCCTCTCCCGTTAGATGGACTATATCTTTTCTGATGTGTCCGACAATGGCATAGCCGATGACCTCGTTGGTCTGGCTCACGGCAATTATCCTGCTGGGTGGAGCGCCGCTGGTTACATCGAATGCCCAGCCCTCTATTCGATTGTATGACTTGTCGGTGTCCAGCGTGTAGAAGACGTTGATGTTAGCGCTGCATTCGGGAATCACGCCACTTACATATACTTTGCGACCAAGGTAGTTTTTGGCTTTGGTGAATTCATCAAGTGTGAATGCCGAAAGTGATTTGGCTCCCTGTGCACTTCTCAGGAGTCGCTCTGGCTTGTCTAGAGAGATTGTTCTAAATATCTCCGTATCCTTGATTTGAAATTGAAGAGCTAGCGTTGCTGCTTTCATGGAGAAGAGGCGCTGCTCTGGTTTTCCTTTTGCGATTACCGAGCCCTGATAGGCTAGGAAAAGAAGGAATATGAATACTGAAAGTATGGCTAGTAACTTCTTGTGTCTCGGGAACCCAATCTTGGGCGAGAAGGATAGGATGGCCAGGGCGGTCCATGCCCAGATGACTGGTGTGCAGTAGCGGGATGTTACTGCCTGCTCCAGTCCGAGGCCTAGCCTCCCTAGAGTGCTTGCAAGTGCGCCGCCTCCTACAAAGGCGATGAAGGCTATGAGTATCCATTCAAAATAAAGGGGCTCCTTACTCCGCAGTGCTCTGATGAAATAGGTGATGGATAGGAAGATAACTACGGCTCCAGCTAGTGCGGCTGGACGGTTGCTTGCTTGGAAAATGTAGTGGAAGGGAGATCCTAGATAAAGAAGAAGAAAATGGATGAAGTCGACAGAGTTTGAAAGGGACTGATAAGGAATTGAGGTGTTTTTAACAGAGTGCTGATATGAAGAGAAATACAGAAAAAATATAAGGGTTGCTAGCGTTGCAATTATTAGGGTTTTCTGCTTCTGAAGTTTAAGTGTCACACTGAGTAGTGCGAGAACAGGCAGAGCCAGCAGCCCGTTGGCCATGGTTCCTGCGCTGACTACACCTGTCAGACAGGCTCCATAAAACCAGCGTTGCTGTTCTGGTCGAATGGCTGAGATGGTCAGCATGTAGAACGATGCAAGAGGAAGCAGATACGCAAGGATAAATTGTCCTTGAAATGGCAGGTATAGATTTTGTATCTGCACTAATGACAGGCTTGGGATTAGAAGAAACGAGATGATGGTGAGATTGGAGAAGCCTATAGATGTCTTCTCGCATATTTTCCAGAATATTAGTCCTATACTGATCGAGAAGAAATAATTCAAGACGACCAGGGTTGGTGTCGTTCCTTTTAAAAAATGCAAATCTAGCCAGAAAAGTATCCGTGCAACAATAATGCGATGTTCGTTGTGCTGCGCCCACCAGAGGCTAAGATTTTCTTTGGATAGCTCGTTGTAGAATCCCAGATAGCCATGCCAGGCGTCGGCATAAGGAATAACTGAGTATTCGTAATATCCGCTGATCAGTGCCATGGCGGCGAAAGCCCAGATCAGTAAGATCAGGCTCGCGTAGGTGGTTCGTTGTAAGACCATTGCTTTTTTAGGGGCGATTTTTCTGTCTGGCATTATTGTCTGCTTTTGGGGCGCCGTTAATGTGCTCTCGGAGGCAGCTGCGTGCGGTCAACAGATTGGCTCAGAGTCACTTTGATGCTCTTCGGCATTTAGAGTGAGTGCGAGTTTCGGCAGAGCTTTCAACCTTCGCTCTTTACTAAAGCTGTGGCGCTATCAGCATGTCGACAACAGATTTTCACTGGATCCCTCCTTATATAGGTTGCGCGGGTTTTTCGTGCAGGTTCCGGGCTAGCCTGCCCGTGACAGGATAACCAGCATGGAGCCATTCCATCCGTCGCAGTTGGCATACTGCGGCTACTGCTCGTCAAGGTAACATTTGAGTCTCTTGCATGCGCTGGATGGTTGGGATACTGCGAGGTCGTTGGTTCGATCTTGGCAGCGCCATGTGAAAAAATGAACGATAAGTTTGAGCTGAGGCCATTTCATTGATAGCACCTGATAGCCAGGCTTCGGAGGCCCATCGGACCGCTCCGTATGCCTAACGCACCCTATCGCCCCCGCTGGCGCAGCCTGGCTTTGCTCGCACTCGTGCTGGCGCCGCTCATGTGGCCGCTGCACTATTTTGCAGAGCGTTACTACCGCGGCGAGTTGCTCGAACAGAACAGACAGACTCTGGACCTGTATGTCGCCAACCTGTCCGGTACGTTGCGGCGCTATGAGATGCTGCCCTACATCTTGGCCGACTTGCCACCTCTGCGGGCGCTGCTCGCCGAGCCGGACGAGGGCCCGCTGCAGGAGCGGGCCAATCATCTGCTGGAGCGGGTGCGCAACGAGACCGGCGCCGATGTGATCTACCTGATGAGCCCTCAGGGGTTGACGCTGACCTCGTCCAATTGGGATCAGGTGGATAGCTTCATCGGTCGTGACTTCAGTTATCGCCCGTATTTCCGTGAGGCGCTGGCAGGCAAGCACGGCCGCTTCTTCGGGCTCGGGACGACCTCGCGCAAGCGTGGCTATTTCTTCTCGAGCCCGGTCTGGGATGGCGCCGAAGTGGTGGGCATTCTGGTGGTCAAAGTCGATCTGGATGATTCGGAGCGGCTCTGGGGGAATACCCCCGAGCAGCTCATGGTGACCGACAGCAATGGTGTGGTCATCGTTTCCTCGCGTCCCGATTGGCGCTTCCGTGCCACCCGCGATCTGGACAATGTCGAACGTGCCGCCATCGTCGCCAACCAGCCGTATCCGACCCAGGCTCCCGCGCCGCTCCAACTGAATGATCGGGCGTGGCTGATTCAGAGTCGGGGGCTGGCAGAGAGCGGTCTCGCGGTCAGTATCCTCGCGCCTCGCCAGTTGGTGGATCGACAGGTGAGCACTGCGCTGGCGGTAGGAGGGGCGGCTCTGCTGGTCGGTCTGCTGCTACTCGGTTTGCTGCTACAGCGCCGCCGTCACTACATCGACCGCATCGCGATGGATGCCGGGGCTCGGCGCGAACTGGAGATGCGCGTGTTGGAGCGTACCCGCGATCTGGAGACCCTGAACCATCGTCTCAAGGACGAGGTGCTCGAGCGGGAGCAGACGCAACAGGAGCTGCTGCGTACTCAGGACGACTTGGTTCAGGCCGGCAAGCTGACAGCGCTCGGAACGATGAGTGCAAGCATCAGCCACGAGCTCAATCAGCCGCTGGCGGCCATTCGCAGCTACGCCGACAACGCGGGTGTGCTGCTGGATCATCAGCGTATCGATGACGCTCGGGGGAACCTGCGGCAGATCAGCGAACTGACCGGCAGGATGGCCTCGATCATTGCCCATCTGCGGGCCTTCGCCCGTCGCGATCGCCACGCGCCGGAAAGTGTTGCTCTCCAGCCCGCGCTGGAGGATGCACTTGCCCTGGTTGCAAAGCGTCGGCGCGCGCTCGATGTTGAACTGATCCGCGATCTGCCTGACGCCACGCTCTGGGTGCAGGCGGGTGAGACCAGATTGCGCCAGGTGCTCGGCAATCTCCTGGCCAATGCGCTGGATGCCCTCGCTGAGAAGGCTCCGCCGCGACGTATCTGGCTGAATACCGAGGTGACGGAGCAAGGTGTCAATCTGACCTTGCGCGATAATGGTCCCGGTTTCAGCGAGCAGGCCCTCGCCCATGCTCGAGAGCCATTCTTCACCACCAAGACCAGCACCCAGGGCCTCGGCCTCGGCCTTGCCATCTGTGAGACGCTGATGAGAGCGCTTGGCGGGGAGCTCCTGCTGGCAAACCATCCGGATGGTGGCGCTCTGATTACCCTGCAGCTGCGTAGCGCGGCTCCAGGCGCCAACCTGCACCCCCCCGAGGAGTTTTCATGAGTTTCATCGACGATCGCGTACAGGTCCTTCTGATCGATGATGATGAGCACCTGCGCCTGGCTCTGGCGCAAACCCTCGATCTGGCAGGGCTGCGAGTCGAGACCTTGGCAGATGCGCGCAGTGTGGTCGAGCGTATTGCAAATGACTGGCCCGGAGTGGTCGTCAGTGATATCCGCATGCCGGGGGTGGACGGCATGCAGCTGCTGGAGCAGCTGCATGCGCATGACCCCGAGCTGCCGGTGCTGCTGATCACCGGCCATGGCGATGTGCCGCTGGCCGTGCAGGCGATGCGGGCTGGCGCCTACGACTTCCTGGAGAAGCCCTTCGCCAGCGACGCCCTGCTGGACAGTGTGCGCCGCGCGCTGGAGCTGCGTCGCCTGGTGCTGGAGAACCGTAGCCTGCGCCTCGCACTGGCTGACCGTGACGCCTTGGGGGGACGCTTAGTTGGTCAGTCCGCTCCGATGTTGCGCTTGCGCGAGCAGGTCGGCGCATTGGCGGCCATTCATACCGACGTGCTGATCCTGGGGGAGACGGGCGCCGGCAAAGAGGTGGTCGCGCGAGCACTGCATGACTTGTCGGCACGCCGGAAAGGCCCCTTCGTGGCCATCAACGCTGGTGCCTTGGCCGAGTCGGTCGTCGAGAGCGAGCTGTTCGGTCATGAGCCGGGAGCCTTCACCGGTGCTCAGAAGAGACGAATCGGCAAGTTCGAGTTCGCCAATGGCGGCACCCTGTTTCTGGATGAAATCGAGAGCATGAGTCCGGATGTACAGGTGAAGCTTCTACGCCTGTTGCAGGAACGCGTGGTTGAGCGGCTTGGTGGCAATCAGCTGATTCCGCTGGATATCCGAGTAGTCGCGGCAACCAAGGAGGACCTGCGTATCGCCGCCGATCAGGGTCGCTTCCGAGCGGATCTCTACTACCGGCTCAACGTCGCACCGTTGCGAATCCCGCCGCTTCGGGAACGTGGCGGAGATATCCTGCTGCTGTTCCAGCACCATGCCGATGTAGCAGCTCAGCGCCACCGGTTGCCGTCGCGGGAGCTTCAGCCAGGACAGCGGGCTCAGTTGCTCAGTCATGCGTGGCCGGGCAATGTGCGTGAGCTGCAGAATGCTGCCGAGCGCTTTGCCATGGGCCTGGACCTGGGGCTTGACCTGCCAGGAGGGATGCCGCCGATCGGCAGTTCGGAACTCAGTCTGGGAGAGCGGGTGGAGGCCTACGAGAAGGGGCTGATCGCGTCGGAGATGGCCAAGGGGCATGGCTCGGTGCGTAGCCTGGCCGAGGCACTAGGGTTGCCACGCAAGACGCTGCACGACAAGTTGCGCAAGCATGGGTTGGACTCGGGCGGTGACGAGGACTGACGCCGGGGAGGGGAATACCTGCTCAGGTGGGTACGTCCAGTCTCAGGTGGCAGACATCGCTCCCTATGGTCAGCTCGTCGAACCCATGTGCCAGCACGTGACAGCTTGAAGGCTCCATCAGCACCGCCTGCACCCGGAAATCGCCCAAGTCTTCCACCGCCACCAGCAGCGCCTGGCTGACCAGGCCGTCGGCCAGGTCCAGCGCGGCCAGCCGCTGCAGTTGCGGCCACACTCGCGGGCCGGCGCCGACGAACAGGTTCGGCCCTTCCAGCCCCAGTTGCTGGGCGACATGGAAGCCGGCCGCGTTGCTCACGCTGTTGACGAACTCGAAGGGCTTGGGCTGGCGCTGCTGCACGCACACGGCGTCGAGCAGCGCGCCCATGGTCGGCCGCGCCGGGTGGCGCGAGGCCAGGTACAGGCCGCAGTCGCTGCGCACCTGCTCCTTGAGCAGGGCGGCGCCGAGCAGGGCCTGGAAGATCAGGCGGTCGATGCGTCGTGGCGGGCTGGCCAGGTACTGGCTCAGCGCGGCCTTCAGCGCCTTGTCGTCGAGCTCGGCGCTGCCGTGGATTTCGCTGGCGGCAATAACCTTCATGGCTGTTCTCCCGCAACGCAGCCCTGCAGCACCAGGCTGGCGTTGTTGCCGCCGAAGCCGAAGAAGTTGGCCAGCAGCAGGGCGTTGGGGGCGATCGCCGTCGGCTCGCTAGGCAATGGCAGCAGCGCCGCGTCGGCATAGTCCAGCGCCGGCAAAGTGCCCTGGCGCAGGGCGGCGAGCAGCAACAGGGTTTCGCTCAGGCCGCAGGCGCCGAGGGTGTGGCCGAGCCAGGGCTTGAGCACGACCAGCGGCGGCATCGCCTCGGGGTAGAGCAAGCGCATGCCGGCACTCTCGGCCAGGTCGTTGGCGCCGGTGGCGGTGCCGTGCAGTTTGGCCAGGCCGATCTGTTCGGCGGTGACGCCGGCGGTGTTCAGCGCGCGTTGCATCACCCAGTCGATATGGCTGCCGTCCTCGCGGGTGGTGGTCAGGCTGCTGGTGTCGCAGGCGCTGAAGCCGCCGAGCAGTTTGGCCAGCGGCGCGGGGCCGGGCTCAAGGCCGAGCAGGGTGGCGCAGTAGCACTCACCGAGCACCAAGCCGTCACGCTCGGGATGGAAGGGCCGGTAGGCGCCGCTGGGGCTGGTCAGGTCGAGGGCGCCGAAACCCTGCTGGGCGATGGCGCTGGGAGTCTCGAAGGCCAGCACCAGTACCTGCTTGTATGCGCCGCTGGCGAGCAGGCGCGCACCGTACAGCAGACCGTTGGCGGCGCTGGTGCAGGCGGTGTTGAGGGTGAAGGCATCGACAAAGCCGTGGCGCTGGCGCAGCCGCTCGGCCATCAGGTCCAGCGGCGTGGAGTGTTCGAAACGGAAGCCGCCGTCGGCCGCCACTTGGGCTTCCAGCTCGGTGATGTCCAGCGCGGTGCTGGCGACGATCAGCAGGCAGTCGCCGGCCGGCGTGTTGCCCAGGGTTTCGCCCAGCAGGCGATCCAGGCGCGCATCCAGCGTCTCGTCAGTGGCGACGGTGAAGTAGGGGCGCGGCTGCTGCAGTTCGTGCAGCTGGAAGGGCGTCGGCTGCGGCCGAAGGTCGGCCTGCAGGTTGCTCGCCGCGTCGCTCAGGTTGGCGCCCAGGGCGCTGTGCAGGGCGCCGTGCTGCAGGTAGACCGGGGTCACTTCGATTGCCGGATAAAGGCGGCGATATCGGCGATGCTGGCGAGGATCTTGCGGCCATCCTTGGCGCCTTCGATGCGCACGCCATAGTGCTGCTGCAGGGCCAGCGACACCTGCAGGGCGTCCAGGCTGTCCATCTGCACACGGCTCTTGGCGCCGAACAGCGGCTCGTCGTCGGCGATGCTCTGCCAGTCGATGTCGTCTTCCTTGTCGCACTCGCGGATCAGCAATTGCTTGAGTTGTTGTTCTAGTCGTTCGTCCATTGCGTTTGCTGCACTCGTCTGCGGAACAGAAGCCAGCCACCGCCGCCCAGCAGGGCAGCCATCAGCAGCAGGCGGAAACAGTAGGGGGCGATGTCGGCGAGCGAGCCCTGGCCCACCAGCAGGGTGAGGAAGGCGTCCAGCGCCCAGCTCATCGGCGAGACTTCCGCCAGCTGGCCCATGGCCGCCGGCATCACGCTCTTCGGCACCATGATGCCGCCCAGTGCGGCGAGGATGATATTGATCCCGCCGCCGAGCAACAACGCCTGCTCGGCGCTGCGCGCCAATGCCGCCAGCAGCAGGCCGAGGCCGCAGGTGGCCAGGCTCAGGCTGATGGCGAGCAGGGCGTAGGCCGCCGGGCTGCCGGGCAGGTTCAGGCCTTGCAGGCCGAGCAGCGGCAGGCCGTGCACGCCGATGCTCAGCAGCAGGGCGAATTGCACCAGGTTGATGGCGAAGTAGGGCAGCAGCTTGCTCAGCGCCAGGGTGGCCAGGCTGAGGTCGAGGGCGCGGAAGCGCAGTAGCGCGCCGCTCTGCTGCTCGCGCTGGAAGCCGCCGGCCATCGGCAGGGCGACGAAGAACATGCCGAAGATCAGCCAGGCCGGCACGCTCAGCTGGCTGGCGTTGGCGCGGCCGCTGAGGTCGCCGCTGGCCAGCAGTTCGTGCTCCTCGATCTGGCTCTGGGTGCGCTGCTGCACCAGGGCCAGGCGCTCGGCCAATGGCAGGCTGGCATCCACGTCGCCACTATCTTCGAGGAAGGCGAGCAGGCGGGTCTGCGCCAGGGCGATGCGCACGGCGCCGCGCAGGTGCTGGCGCGACAGCTTGTCCAGCTGCGGCGGGAAGCTCAGGGCCAGGCCCTGGCGCTCATCGTCCAGCAGGCTCTCGCTGAAGTCGGCGGGCAGGCTGATCCTGGCGCTGCGCGCATCGCCCTGCGCCAGCAGTTCGCTGCCCGGCAGCTGGGCCTGTAGGGCGGCACGGAACACCTGTTCGTAGCTGCCGTTGGGCTCGGCCTGCAATACCAGGCGCAGCGCCGGCGGCTTGTCCTGCAGGTAGTTGGACATTGCGCCGGCCATCAGCACCAGGAACAGGGTCGGCATGATGAACAGCACGGCCAGCGCATGCGGGTCGCGCAGCATCAGCAGGAATTCCTTGCGCACCAAGGCCCGCAGTCTCATAGCCGGCCTCCGTTGAGGCGCAGGTAGAGCTGCTCCAGCGAGGGCCGGCCAAAGCGCAGCAGGTGCGGTAGCTCAGGGCGCTCGGCGAGGAAGCGGGTGATCTCCAGCAGCTGCGGGCCATCCAGCGCGGCGATGCGCAGGCCGCCCGGCAGCGTCTCGGCGCTCAGGTGCAGCTTGCTCAGCAGCTCACGCAGTCCGGCGGGTTCCTCGCCCTGCCATTCCAGCAGCAGGCCGTGGCTGTCGCCGAGCAGTTGGCGGCTGTCCAGGTCCAGGCGCACGCGGCCTTCGTGGAGCAGGACGATGCGCTGGGCCACGCGCTCGATCTCGTCGAGGTAGTGGCTGGTGTAGATCACACCGTGGCCTTCGCCGGTCAGGCGTTCGACGGCGCCCAGCAGCAGCTGGCGGCTGGCGGCGTCGACGCCGACCGTGGCCTCGTCGAACAGGTACAGGCGCGCGGGTTGCAGCAGGCCAATGGCGAAGTTCAGGCGGCGTTGTTCGCCACCGGACAGGCGTGCGGCACGGCGCTGCAGTTTGCTCTCCAGGGCGGTGCTGGCGATGCACAGCTCCAGGCGGCGGGCGCGTTCGGCGCCGCGCAGGCGGTAGAGGTCGGCGAACAGCTCGAGGTTCTCGCGCACCTTGAGTTCGGCATAGAAGGCCAGCTGTTGCGGCACCAGGCCGAGGCTGCGCTCGCCGTCCCAGCGGATTTCGCCCTGTTGCAGCGGCAGCACGCCGGCCAGCAGGGAGAGCAGGGTAGTCTTGCCGGCGCCGTTGCTGCCGAGCAGGCCCAGGCATTGGCCGGCCTGCAGCTGCAGGTCGATGCCCTGCAGGGCCGGGGTGTCGGCGCCGGGGTAGCGGTGGCTGAGGTGGCTCAGTTCAAGCACGGACCAGTACCAGCAGAAGCTTGCCGTCCAGCAGCAGGCGCTGCTCGGCGTGGATGCTGAAGGCGTAGAGCGCGCCGGACGGGCTCAGCGCCTCCTGGGTAGCGGCGACGTGCAGGGCGCCCTCGCGGTGTTGCGGCTCATGGTGCAGCTGTAACTGGGACAGCTTGCCCACCAGGGCCATGTCGATGGCGTTATCCTCGCCATATAGGGCACCATGCGCGGCGCACAGCTGGGCGGCGGCCTCGAACAGCAGGCAGGGCGAGGCGTCGTGGCCCAAGGCGTTCAGGTGATGCCAGGCGGACAGCCCCTCGATGCGGCCGGCGTCGTGGCCGAGCAGGGCATCCAGCCACAGGGCTTGGCCCTGGTGTGGCAGCAGGCTGTGCAGTTGGGTGCGGTCCATTGCGTACGCCGGAACTGAAGAGGCCGGCAGTGTATCAGAGGCCTGGACAGGGCTGGCGAGGCGGCAAAAGGAGGAAAGACGGATGGTGTGGCTGCAGGTGGCGGGGTTTGTGCTGGGTTCACTGGTGCTGCTGGGGATTTCCTGGCGAGCGCTGAAGAATCCGCAGTCCCACGGCTTCTACCGCTTCCTCGCTTGGGAGGCGATGCTGGGGCTGCTGGTGCTCAACGCGCCGGTCTGGTTCGAGGACCGCTACGCGCTGCACCAGAAGGTGTCCTGGGTGCTGCTGTTCGCCTCGCTGAGCGTGCTGTTCTGCGGCCTCTACCAGCTGCGCCGCGACGGCCGGCCCAGCGAACAGCGCCAGGATGACGAGCTGTACGCCTTCGAGCGCACCTCGCAGCTGGTCACTGGCGGCATCTATCGCTTCATCCGCCACCCGCTGTTCTGCTCGCTGCTACTGCTGACCTGGGGCATCGCCTGGAAAGACCTACATGCCCTGACGCTGGTTTTGGCTGTGGTGGCCAGCGTGTTGCTGTACCTGGCGGCGCGCCGCGACGAGGCGGAGTGCCTGGCCTACTTTGGCGAGGGCTACCGCGCGTACATGGGCCGCAGTCGGATGTTCATCCCCTATCTGTTCTGAGCTGTAGACGTACTAAGCGACTACTCCCAGTTCAGCCGCGCCAGCTTCCACTCACCCTTTTCCTGCCACCATTCCAGCGTGACGCTGTAGTGCCGGGCGCTGTCCGGAATCAGGCCTTCGGCGCCAGTCATGGCCACTTCGGCGCGGGTGTGGCCCTTGTCGCTATAGGTCGGGTCGACTTCGCTGCTGGTGCCGATGGCCAATACCCGCACCTGTTTGTGGCGCAGGAACAGCAGGGCCATGGTGCGTCGTGCCCATTCGCGGTCGTATTGCTGCTGGGCACTGAACTGCGGGTGCAACTGGTCCAGCACCTCGTCGTTGCGCTTGGCCTCGATATTGTCCTGCAACTGCTGGACGGCAGCTTCCAGCGCGGCCTGCGGATCGCTTGGCGTGCAGCCGGTGAGCAGCGTGCAGATCAGTAGAAAAGCCAGGGCAAATCGCTGGGTAGGCATGTTCAACTCCCGATTCATGGTTATGATGCCCGGCACGGCTGACCGTCGGCAGACGGTCCAAGGACCTTACGCACAGACGCGGGAGTGCGCCATGCAGACTTTGTATCCGGAGATCAAACCCTACGCCCGCCATGAGCTGGCGGTGGAGGAACCGCACGTCCTCTATGTGGACGAGAGCGGCTCTCCGGATGGCCTGCCGGTGGTGTTCGTCCACGGTGGCCCGGGCGCCGGCTGTGACGCCGCCAGCCGCCGCTACTTCGACCCCAACCTGTACCGCATCATTACTTTCGATCAGCGTGGCTGTGGCCGTTCCACGCCGCACGCCAGCCTGGAGGGCAACGACACCTGGAGCCTGGTGGCGGACATGGAACTGATCCGCGAGCACCTGGGGATCGACAAGTGGGTGCTGTTCGGCGGCTCCTGGGGTTCGACCCTGTCACTGGCCTACGCCCAGAGCCATCCGGACCGGGTGCATGCGCTGATCCTGCGCGGCATCTTCCTGTGCCGTCCGCAGGAGTTCGACTGGTTCTACCAGGAGGGCGCCAGCCGCCTGTTCCCCGACTACTGGGAAGACTACCTGGCACCGATCCCGGCCGAGGAGCGCAGCGACCTGATGCAGGCCTTCTACAAGCGCCTCACCGGCCCGGACCAGATCGCCCAGATGCACGCGGCCAAGGCCTGGTCGTGCTGGGAAGGGCGTACCGCCACCCTGCGCCCCAACCCGCAGGTGGTCGACCGTTTCACTGAGCCGCACCGCGCCCTGTCGATCGCGCGTATCGAGTGCCACTACTTCGTCAACAAGGCCTTCCTCGAGGAAGACCAGCTGCTGCGCGACATGCCAAAGATCGCCCATTTGCCGGGCGTGATCGTGCATGGCCGCTACGACGTGATCTGCCCGTTGGATAACGCCTGGGCGTTGCACCAGGCCTGGCCCAACAGCGAGCTGCAGATCATCCGCGATGCCGGCCATGCGGCTGCCGAGCCGGGCATCACCGACGCCCTGGTGCGCGCCGCCGACCAGATGGCCCGGCGCCTGCTCGATCTGCCCCTGGAGGACGCGTGAAGCTATTGATCCAGCGGGTGCGTGGCGCCCGCGTCGAAGTCGAGGGCGAGATCGTCGGCGCCATCGACCAGGGCCTGCTGGCGCTGGTCGGTATCGAGCCGCAGGACGATGCGACGACGCTGGCCAAGGGCTTGAAACGGATGCTTGCCTACCGCGTTTTCAGCGATGCCGAAGGCAAGATGAATCTGTCGCTGACGGACGTGAACGGCGGGTTGCTGCTGGTCTCGCAGTTCACCCTGGCCGCCGATACCAAGAGCGGCCTGCGCCCGAGCTTCTCCACCGCCGCGCCGCCGGCTCAGGGCCTGGCGCTGTTCGAGCAACTGGTGGCGCTGGCCCGCGAGCAGCATCCGCAGGTGGCCACCGGGCGCTTCGGCGCCGACATGCAGGTGCACCTGGTCAACGACGGTCCGGTGACTTTTCTCCTCGACATCTGAAGCGACCGGTCGTCGGTGCGGCGATCTGGCTCGATTCCTGCCTGTTTTGCGACTCGCCATCCACAGTTCGGGCGGTTAGGATTGCCCGCCTTGCCCCGGTGTCCGTGGGGGCGCATCCGTATTACGAGCTGTCCCTTAGGAGATAGGAATGAAGAAGTTTCTCGCATCTCTGCTGCTTTCCGCCTGCGCGGTGAGCGGCCTGGCCCACGCCGGCATGGTCGACGACGCGGTCAAGCGCGGCACCCTGCGCGTCGGCATGGACCCGACCTACATGCCCTTCGAGATGACCAACAAGCGCGGTGAGATCATCGGCTTCGAAGTCGACCTGCTGAAAGCCATGGCCAAGGCCATGGGCGTCAAGCTGGAGCTGGTTTCCACCAGCTACGACGGCATCATCCCGGCCCTGCTGACCGACAAGTTCGACATGATCGGCTCCGGCATGACTGTGACCCAGGAGCGCAACCTGCGGGTCAACTTCCCCGAGCCCTTCATCGTGGTCGGCCAGACCCTGCTGATCCGCAAGGAGCTGCAAGGCGAGATCAAGTCCTACAAGGACCTCAACGATGGCAAGTACCGCATCACCTCGAAGATCGGTACCACCGGCGAAATGGTCGCCAAGAAGCTGATCGCCAAGGCCCAGTACCACGGCTTCGACAACGAGCAGGAAGCGGTGATGGACGTGGTCAACGGCAAGGCCGACGCCTTCATCTACGATGCCCCGTACAACGTGGTGGCGGTGAACAAGGCCGGCGCCGGCAAGCTGGTGTTCCTCGACCAGCCGTTCACCTTCGAGCCGCTGGCCTTCGGCCTGAAGAAGGGCGACCACGACAGCCTGAACTGGATCAACAATTGGCTGAACCAGATCAAGCACGACGGCACCTACGAGCGCATTCACACCAAGTGGTTCAAGAAGAACGACTGGCTGAAAGAGATGGAATAAACCCCGCGTCGGACTTCGGTCCTCGCTGGTGACGACAGGCCCGGCCCACAAGGTCGGGCCTGTTTCTGTTCCCCGCCATGAGCGAGATTTCCCGTGATTAGAAAACATCGTCGTACCTGGCCCTGGCATGTCCTCACCGGACTGATCCTGGCCCTGGTGGCCTGGAGCCTCTGGTACTCTACCTCGCTGATTGCCTACGAGTGGCACTGGAACCGCGTGCCGCAGTACTTCGCCTACCAGGCTGAAGAGGCGCAGCGCGCCGCCGACTACGGCAGCGTCAGCGCCATCACCGCGAGTGGCGAGCAGACCCGCGTGACCCTCACCGCCGAGGGTGGCGAGGAGCAGGTGCTGGAGATCGCCAGCGACAGCCTGCGGGTGGCCGAGGGCGACGATGTCAGCGAAGGCGACGAGATCGGCGTCACCCGCCACTGGGCCGCCGGCCCGCTGCTCTGGGGGCTGTGGACCACGCTGTGGATCTCCGTGGCGTCCGGTGCGATGGCCCTGGTGATCGGCCTGGTCACCGGCCTGTGCCGGCTGTCGAGCAACCCGACCCTGCGCGACCTGTCCACTGTGTACGTCGAGCTGGTACGCGGCACGCCGCTGCTGGTGCAGATCTTCATCTTCTACTTCTTCATCGGCACCGTGCTCAACCTGTCCCGCGAGTTCGCCGGAGTGGCTGCGCTGGCGTTGTTCACCGGCGCCTATGTCGGCGAGATCGTCCGTGCCGGCGTGCAGTCGGTGGCCAAGGGACAGGGCGAGGCGGCCCGTTCGCTGGGCCTGAACGCAGCGCAGAGCATGCGTCACGTGATCCTGCCGCAGGCCTTCAAACGCGTGCTGCCGCCGCTGGCCGGGCAGTTCATCAGCCTGGTCAAGGACACCTCGCTGGTCTCGGTGATCGCCATCACCGAGCTGACCAAGAGTGGCCGTGAAGCCATCACCACCTCGTTCTCCACCTTCGAGATCTGGTTCTGCGTGGCCGGCCTGTACCTGGTGATCAACCTGCCGCTGTCGCAGATCGCCAACCGACTGGAGCGGAGGCTCGGCAAAAGTGATTGAAGTCCGCAACCTGGTAAAAGTCTTCGACGCCCGCGGCCATGAAGTGCGTGCGGTGGATAACGTCACCACGCAGGTGCAGCGTGGCGAAGTGGTGGTGGTGATCGGCCCGTCCGGCTCCGGCAAATCCACCTTCCTGCGCTGCCTCAACGGCCTGGAAGAACTCGATGAGGGTTCGGTAAGCATCGACGGTGTCGACCTGGCCAATCCCAAGACCGATGTGAACGCTTACCGTCGCGAGGTGGGCATGGTGTTCCAGCACTTCAACCTGTTCCCGCACATGACCGTGCTGGAGAACCTGTGCCTGGCGCAGAAGATCGTGCGCAAGCGCGGCAAGGCCGAGCGTGAAGCCAAGGCCCAGGCCCTGCTGGCCAAGGTCGGCATCGCGCAGAAGGCCCACGAGTATCCCTCGCGCCTGTCCGGTGGCCAGCAGCAGCGCGTGGCGATCGCCCGCGCCCTGTGCATGGAGCCCAAGGTCATGTTATTCGACGAGCCGACCTCGGCGCTCGACCCGGAAATGGTCGGCGAGGTGCTGGACGTGATGAAGCAGCTGGCCCAGGAAGGCATGACCATGGTCTGTGTCACCCACGAGATGGGCTTCGCCCGTGAAGTGGCCGACCGGGTGCTGTTCTTCGACCACGGCAAGCTGCTGGAAGACGCGCCGCCCGCGCAGTTCTTCGCCCAACCGCAAGATGCACGGGCGCAGAGTTTCCTGCGTCAGGTGCTGTAGCGTTTCGTCCGTGCAGTGGCCTTACTGCGAGCCGTCGGTGGCGGGCTCGGTGGCGGCTCGTATCTGGTCCAGTGCGGCGGATAGGTTGAAAGGTGTCTGTCCCAGCGTCTGCTCCAGATACTCTTTCGCCTGTTCCGGCAGGCCCGTATAGGCGAGCGCCATTTCATGGCGCCGTGGGCTGGAATAGATGGCTTCCATCAGGAGGTCCTGGGTGAGAGGAACATCGCCCAGTCCGTATTGCTCGCGCACAAAGGCCTGCGAGCCCAGTGCATAGGCGAGGGCCAGCCGTTCCTTCTGGTCGCAAAGCTCCTTGTTGCGGAAGCTCAGATGGCCAATGGCGTTGACCAGCGCCTCCCGGGGCAGGCTCAACGCTGCGGCGTCCAGTCGAGGTGGCATACGACGCGCCAGCGCCTGGCATTCCTCGATGCGAGTGCCGAAGTCGGCCATTCGCAGCATTACTTCCCGCTGCTGGGCGGCGATCACCTGATCGCGAGGCGAGGCTTCGCTGGCCTGAGTCACCACAGGTGCTAGCAGTGGGCCCACCAGCGCCAGTGTTGCGAGCCTATTGGTAACTGTCGTCATTCCTGTCATTCCGGCTCGGGCACGCGTAGGCGTTGCAGGGTCTTGCCGACGAGCAGTATTTCGTCGCCAGCGGGGGAAATCGCCAGCAGGCGAGGAAAGGTGTCAGTGGTAATCCGCCCCAGCAGCTTTTTGCTGGGGATGTCCCACACCTCGACCGCGTCCTGCTGGCTGGAGATGGCCAGGCGGCCGTTGGCCGAGAGCGCCATGGCCAGCACGTCGTTGTTCATCTCCAGTTCGAACGTGCGCTGGTAGGGCTCGACCTGATAGACGTGGACGCGCTTGCGCCAGGCTGTTGCAAAGTTATCGCCGGAAGGGTCCGTAACCAGGGCAGTGGAGCCCGAGCTGGCGAACCATGGAGCGCGGCCGCAATCGCGTACTGGCTTCAGCTCGGGCATTGGCCATACCCGGCAAGCGCCATCTGGGGCCTGTACCACGACATGGCGGCTGTCGCCTGTGAGTGCGGCATCTCCGGGGGCGATACCCAACTTCCACTGGGTGCTGCTGTCGCTGAATGGGTCGTAGAGCATTGCCCAATTGCCGGGGTAGCTGCTCGAGAAGACCTTGCCGCTGTCTGTCAGAGCATGGTCGAAGCCTGCCGGGCTGAAGGTTCTGACGGGATATTCCTGGCCGGTATGCCAGTTGATCAGCTTATCGGGATAGTTGATGTAGGTGCGGTTCACTCGAACTGGGCGAGTGTCGCGTAAATCGGGAGGGCGGTGGACATGCAGGCGCTTGGGCGGGTTTATCTGCTGGATGTTCACCCGGAAATCATGGGGTTTATTACGCATATCCCCAGCAGCATAGTAATAGGTATTGTCGTCAATGACGCCGGCATACCAAAGGTGAGGAGTCGTAGAGCTTTTAGGATCCCCTGTTTGACTTCCTGCGAAGAGCGACTCAATAGGTTCTTTCGTGATTAAGGCTGCGGCTTTGACCTGGAAGATGCTCACGCCGGCGTATAGATCACCTATTAAGTAGTGCTTTCCGTCCGGAAAGTAGGCGAGGGCATAGATGTTCTGACTGGCGATACCACTATTGATCGGGATCAGCGGTCTGGCGCTGGCGCGCTGGCTTTCGACATCGCGGCTGGCATGGGCAATGCTGGTTTCCAGACCGAGAGCCAGAAGAAACAGAAGGTGGAGTCTCTGCATAGTGACGTTCTCTCATGCGGCTACAGGGACACGTGCACGTAGCCATAGAAATACGGCAGGAATTGTCTGACGGTTAAGTTCGTGACCCTGCTGTTTGAGCGGCGATTTCCATTTCCCCAGGTGTAACATTCAAACTTGAGAGGGGCATCGAGGAATTTCTCCGACCCATAGGTGGCAGGAGTCCAGCTGTCTCTGCCTACGCGGATGGGAGAACCAAGCACGATCCAGTGATCTGGTGTGCCCAGAAGGGTTTTGGGAGTACCCTTTTTCAGCTTGTCGAGCGGTACTGTTCCCGCTGAAGATCCGAGAATCGCCGCGCGTACAAGTAGGCAGACCAGACTGTTTGAGCCGTAGTGCTGGTTGGCCTCCATCAGCGTCTTGGCTGAGCTGCCGAAGACATAGTTGACCTTGCTATCGGCACCACTGAACAGTCCGCAGGACTTGAACCATTCGACCATCTGACCAGCTGCTGTGATACCTGCCATGTTCGAATCTCCGCTGCTCAGGCTCAGCAGTCCGTTGGATGAGTCACGCAGGCTGGCCAGTGCTACCCAGTCCACAGGATGTGTCTCCGAGGCAGAGCCATTGCGGCAGGCCTGACTGGGTTTGACGTGTAGCTTTCCCAGTTTCGCCTCTCCATGGAGCAGCAGTTCTACTACGTAGTGCTTGTATACTTCCTTGTGGTGCTTGGCCAAGCAGTACATGAAAGCAGCCGGACCACAGAGTGGCGTAAGACCTTGAGCAATACGGTGTGGATTTTCAGCGCGCTCATTGATGGCATCTACCAGACCAATACTATTTCTTGCGCAGACAAAGGCGAGGTTTGGATACCCCACGCCTGGCGCATTCAAGAATTCTTCAACAGAGAGTTTTATCGACATATCGCAATCCTTTGCGTAGGTGGAGGGCCGTTTCCCCTGCAGGTGCAATCAGGGCGAGGACACGATCAATCCGGCGTCGGGTGGTCCCAGCTTCCATGCTGGGTATCGGGGGCGAGATTCATTTCCGCTGATTTCTGAGCACTGACATTCTGCATGGCCCATCCAGACTTTCCATGGGACTCGTCACGCTTTGGCGCCTGGAGTTTGCATTGCCCTTGGGCGTTGCCCTGGCTAGTCGTGTACTGGCCTGAGCCTCAGAACAACCGCGCCAGTAGCGCCGTCACCGCGGTTTCTACTCGCAGGATGCGCTCGCCCAGTTGCACCGGCGCAAGGCCTGCCTCGCCCAGCTTTTCCACTTCGTAGGGAATCCAGCCGCCTTCCGGGCCGATGGCCAGGGTCACCGGTTCGCTGAGGGCGCGTGGGCAGGCGGGGTAGTCGCCTGGGTGGCCGACCAGGCCCAGGGTGCCGGCGGCGATGGCCGGCAGGCGGTCCTCGACGAAGGGCTTGAAGCGCTTCTCGATGATCACCTCGGGCAGCACGGTGTCGCGGGCCTGTTCCAGGCCGAGAATCAGCTGCTCGCGGATAGCGCCCGGATCGAGGAAGGGCGTTTGCCAGAAGCTCTTTTCCACCCGGTAGCTGTTGAGCAGCACCAGGCGCGGCACGCCCATGGCGGCTACGGTCTGCAGCACGCGCTTGAGCATCTTCGGTCGTGGCAGGGCGAGCAGCAGGGTCAGTGGCAGCTTGGCTGGTGGCGGCTGATCCAGCGTCACCTGTAGCTCGGCGTGTTGCTCATCGAGTGCCAGCAGGGTGCCGCGACCCATCAGACCGTCGAGGCGGCCGACGCGCAGCTGGTCGCCGGCCTCGGCGCGGTGCACCTCGTGCAGGTGCTTGAGGCGCCGGCCTTGCAGCACGGCGCGATCCGGCGCGACGAAGTCGGCCTCTTCCAGCAGCAGCAGGTTCATTGCAGCGGAGCAGGCGGCTGGTCGTCGCTCGACTCTTCGGGCTCGTGCTCGCTGCGTTTGCGTACCAGGCCGCCGAAGAACAGGCCGACCTCGAACAGCAGCCACATGGGCACGGCCAGCAGGGTTTGCGAGAAGATGTCCGGCGGGGTGAGGATCATGCCGACCACGAAGCAGCCGACGATCACGTAGGGGCGGCTCTTCTTCAGAGTGTCGATGTCGACGATGCCGACCCACAGCACCAGGAAGGTGGCGACCGGAATCTCGAAGGCCACACCGAAGGCGAAGAACAGGGTGAGGACGAAGTCCAGGTACTCGTTGATGTCGGTCATCATCGCCACTCCTTCCGGGGTCACGCTGGCGAAGAAGTGGAACATCAGCGGGAACACCAGGAAGTAGGCGAAGGCCATGCCGCCGTAGAACAGGAAGATGCTGGAGACCAGCAGGGGCATGGCGATGCGCTTCTCGTGCTTGTACAGCCCCGGGGCGATGAAGCCCCACACCTGGTGCAGGATGATCGGGATGGCGAGGAACAGCGAGCACCACGCGGTCAGCTTGAACGGGGTGAGGAAGGGCGAGGCGACACCGGTGGCGATCATCGTCGCGCCTTCCGGCAGGTAGGCGCGCAGCGGCGCCGAGACGATGGTGTAGATGTCCTGGGCGAAGTAGAACAGCCCGGCGAACACGATGAAGATGGCGATCACGCAGCGCAGCAGGCGCGAGCGCAGCTCGGTGAGGTGCGCTACCAGAGGCATCTCGGTATTCGGGTCGGTCATGGCTGGCGCGGCGGCTCCGGATTGGCTGAGGATTGGGCCGGGGGAGTGGCAGCGGGGGCTGCCGCCGCTGGCGGGACAGCGGGTGCCTCGCTCTGTGGCGTGATCGCCGGGGCTTCGGCAGCCGGCGGCGTAGGCGGCTGGATGGACTGTTTGAGTTCGCGCTCCAGCTGCAGGATCTGCTCGTTGTGCAGCTGGCGACGAATTTCGTCGGCGCCCATCTCGCGCTCGACCTCAGCCTTGATCGCGCTGAAGCTGCGCTTCAGGCGGCCGATCCACAGGCCAGCGGTGCGTGCCGCGCCGGGCAGGCGCTCGGGGCCGAAGACGATGAGCGCTACCAGCCCGACCAGCAGCAGCTCGGAAAAGCCGATATCGAACACGGGTTAGTCCTTGCGCGCCGGCTCTTCGACTCGCTGAGCCTGGGCGTCGATGGTCTGCGGCTTGTGCTGCACGTCGGCGCTGGCAGCGGGCTGTACCGGTGCCTGCGGCTGCGCTTCGGCCGGTTTGTCCTCGTCGGTGTTCATCGCCTTGCGGAAGCCCTTGATGGTCTCGCCTAGGTCGGAACCGAGGTTCTTCAGGCGTTTGGTGCCGAACACCAGTACCACGACGATCAGGATGACGACCCAGTGTTTCCAGTCAAAGATACCCATGCCAGTAGTCCTCGTTATGAATTCAGGAAGTGGGGCGCGCCGCTTTCTCGTCGTGCCCGGAAAGTCCGAAGCGGCGGTCCAGCTCGTCCAGCACGGCCTGCGGATGCTGGCCGAGGGCGGCGAGCATGACCAGGCTATGGAACCAGAGGTCCGCGGTTTCGTAGATCAGGTCGCTGCAGTCGCCGCTGGCGGCTGCGTCCTTGGCCGCAAGAATGGTCTCGACCGACTCTTCGCCGACCTTCTCCAGAATCTTGTTCAGGCCCTTGTGATACAGGCTGGCCACGTAGGAGCTGTCCGGCGCCGCACCCTTGCGCGCCTCCAACACCTCGGCCAGACGGGTGAGGGTGTCACTCATGCTTGTGCCCCTGGTAGATGGCGTGCGGGTCTTTCAGGATCGGGTCGACGGTCTGCCAGGCACCGTTCTCGAAGACCCGGTAGAAGCAGCTTTCGCGACCGGTGTGGCAGGCGATGCCGCCGAGCTGTTCGACCAGCAGGATGACCACGTCGGCGTCGCAGTCCAGGCGCAGTTCGTGGAGCTTCTGCACGTGGCCGGATTCCTCGCCCTTGCGCCACAGCTTGCCACGCGAACGTGACCAGTAGATGGCGCGCTGCTCGGCGGCGGTGAGGGCCAGGGACTCGCGGTTCATCCAGGCCATCATCAGTACGCGCCCGGTCTTGTGATCCTGGGCGATGGCCGGGACCAGGCCATCCTCGTTCCAGCGAATTTCGTCGAGCCAATCAGTCATTCGGGGCTCCGCCCGCGGTGGGCGGCCTTGTGGTGAGTCGGTTAACTATCCGGTTAGTGTGCCAGCCATGGCCGGCACTGGCTATCGGCGCAGGATCAACGCGAGGCCGGCGCCCAGGCTGAGCCAGGCGGCCCAGGCCGCCGGTGCCAGCACCAGGCCCTGGCTGACGCCGCCAGCCACCAGCGCCGCACCGAGCAGGCGCAGCGGCCAGCCGCGCTGGGCGGGCGCCTCCACGCTGGGCACCGGACGTTGCTGGTTGAGCTTCTCCAGGGTGTCGCGGGCCATCTGCGACAGGTGCGGCACCTGCTCGGCCTGCTGCTGCAGGTTGCGCAGCAGGTGCAGCGGGCTGATGCGTTCGCGCATCCAGCGCTCGAGGAACGGCTGAGCGGTGCTCCACAGGTCCAGGTCCGGGTACAGCTGGCGACCGAGGCCCTCGATGTTGAGTAGAGTCTTCTGCAGCAGCACCAGTTGTGGCTGCACTTCCATATTGAAGCGCCGCGCGGTCTGGAACAGGCGCAGCAGCAGCTGGCCGAAGGAGATGTCTTTCAGCGGCTTCTCGAAGATCGGCTCGCACACGGTACGGATGGCCGCCTCGAACTCGTTGACCTTGGTCTCTGCCGGCACCCAGCCGGAGTCGATGTGCAGCTGGGCTACGCGGCGGTAGTCGCGCTTGAAGAAGGCGATCAGGTTGCGCGCCAGGTAGTCCTGGTCCTCGGGCGTGAGGCTGCCGACAATGCCGCAGTCGATGGCAATGTACTGCGGGCTCCACGGCGTGCGGGTGGCGACGAAGATGTTGCCGGGGTGCATGTCGGCGTGGAAGAAGCTGTCGCGGAACACCTGGGTGAAGAAGATCTCCACGCCGCGTTCGGCCAGCAGTTTCATGTTGGTGCGCTGGTCGGCCAGGGTGGCCAGGTCGGTCACCGGCACGCCGTAGATGCGTTCCATGACCAGCACCTTGTGACGGCACCAGTCCCAGTACACCTGTGGCACGTAGAGCAGGTCGGAGCCTTCGAAGTTGCGCCGTAGCTGGCTGGCGTTGGCTGCCTCGCGCAGCAGGTCGAGCTCGTCGTAGATGGTCTTCTCGTAGTCCGAGACCACTTCCACCGGGCGCAGGCGGCGGGCGTCGACCGAGGTCTTCTCGGCGATACGCGCAGCGAGGAACAGCCAGGCGAGGTCCGAGCGGATGATCGGGCGCAGGTTGGGGCGGATCACCTTGACCACCACTTCCTCGCCGCTCTTCAGCTGCGCGGCGTGGACCTGGGCGATGGAGGCGGAGGCCAGCGGGGCCACGTCGAAGCGGGCGAACACTTCGCCGACCTTGGCGCCGAGCTGCTCCTCGATGCGCTCCACAGCATGTTCCGGATCGAACGGCGGCACCTGGTCCTGCAGCTTGGCGAGCTCGTCGGCGACGTCCGGCGGCAGCAGGTCGCGGCGGGTGGAGAGCAGCTGGCCGAACTTGATGAAGATCGGGCCGAGGTCTTCCAGGGCCAGGCGCATGGCTTCGCCGCGGCTCAGTTCGAGTGGCCGGCGCGGCAGCCAGCGCCAGGGCAGGGCGAAGCGCAGGGCGCGCATCCAGGTGGGCAGCGGCAGGGTCAGCAGCAGGTCGTCCAGGCGGTAACGGATGACCACGCGCAGGATGCGCAGCAGGCGGCGGGTGGCGAGCAGGCTCATGGGGTCTTGTTCAGGTTCCGGGCAAGGCGGTCGATGCGTGCGTCGAGGCGATCGAGGGCCAGCTTGAGGTCGTCCAGTTCGTCGAAGCGGGCCTGGGCTTCGCGTTCGCCGACCAGGCTGCGCGATTCTTCGGCCAGGTAGTCGGCCAGGGTCTGGCGCAGGCTGTCCAGGCTGTCGCCGGCCCAGCTCACGCGGCTGCGCAGGTGGCCGGCGAGCAGCTGGCTGCCGACCGGGCCGAGCCAGCGCGAGATTTCGTATTCCCAGTCCAGCTCCAGGTCTTGGAGGATGCCGGCCAGCTCCAGCAGCACGGCGCTGTCACCGTTGAGGGTGACTTCCGGGCGGTGCAGGATGGCGGTCTTGTCCTTGGCCAGGGCCAGGCGCAGCAGGCTGCTGGCCGGCGCGCTGAGGGTGCAGTCGGCCTCGCTCCACTGGCTGGCCAGCTGCAGACCTTCGTCGCTGGGCAGGACGAACAGCTTGAGCGCCGGGCTCAGGCAGTCGACTTCGATCACCTTGTCTTCCAGTCGGGCCAGGCGCGGCAGCGCGGTGCTGTCCATCTGCAGCACGCGGTTGAGGCCGAGCTCGACGCCGGCCAGCAGACCGGTGAGCAGCATCAGGGCTTGATACCGCGGTGCAGGGCGACGATGCCGCCGGTCATGTTGTGGTAGGTGACGCGCTCGAAGCCGGCCTCGACCATCATAGCCTTGAGGGTCTCCTGATCCGGGTGCATGCGGATCGACTCGGCCAGGTAGCGGTAGCTGTCGGCGTCGTTGGTGATCAGTTTGCCGGCCAGCGGCATGAAGCTGAACGAGTAGGTGTCGTAGGCCTTGGCCAGCAGCGGGTTACCCGGCTTGGAGAACTCCAGCACCAGCAGGCGGCCGCCCGGTTTGAGCACGCGCAGCATGGAGTGCAGGGCGTTCTCCTTGCGCGTCACGTTGCGCAGGCCGAAGGCGATGGTGACCACGTCGAAGTGGTTGTCCGGGAACGGCAGCGCCTCGGCGTCGGCCTGGACGAACTGCACATTGCCGGCCACGCCCTTGTCCAGCAGACGGTCGCGACCGACCTTGAGCATGGAGTCGTTGATGTCGGCCAGCACCACCTCGCCGGTCGGACCGACCAGGCTGGAGAACTTGCGGGTGAGGTCACCGGTGCCGCCGGCGATGTCCAGTACGCGGTTGCCCGGGCGCACGCCGGACAGCTCGATGGTGAAGCGCTTCCACAGGCGGTGCAGGCCGCCGGAGAGCACGTCGTTCATCAGGTCGTACTTGGCCGCCACCGAGTGGAAGACTTCGGCGACCTTCTCCGCCTTCTGGCTCTCAGGCACGTCCTGGAAGCCGAAGTGGGTGGTCTTGTCCTGCTCTGCGGCCTTGCGCGGGTCATTCATGTCGCCGTCACCTGAATCGAAGTGGCGGCCATTCTAAACCCGTGGCCGGCCTTTGTCTTGGCGCCGGGCAGAGCTGATATAGTCGCGTGACACAAGGTCGCAGTAGGAGTCGCCCATGTCCCGCATCACCGTCGAACGCTCCCATTCCCTAGGCCTCCCTGCCGCTCGCGAGAAGGCCGAGGCGCTGGCTCAACGGCTGGCCAGCGAGTATGACGTGAAGTATCGCTGGAGCGGCGACACCCTGGAATTCAAGCGCAGTGGCGTCGATGGGAACATCGCGGTTGGCGGTGATAGTGTGCGCGTCGAGCTCAAATTGGGTCTGCTGTTATCCGCCCTGGGCGGCACCATCAAGCGCGAGATCGAGGAGACTCTCGATAAGCATCTGCAGGCCTGAGTCAGCTGCGGCAAAACGTCCAAGGCCCTAGTATGTGATTTCTAATTTTTCCCACTACCTTGCGCTCAAGTCCTGGCAAAGGACGACCAGTCCATTACTTTGAACGCGAGGTGCATCATGGCCACTAAAGTCGCCGTCAAGAAGAAAGCTGTAGTCGATAAAGTCGAAGACAAAGTCACTGTCCTCACCGACGTCAAAGCCTACGCCCGCAAGGTCTGGCTGGCTGGCCTGGGCGCCTATGCCAAGGCTGGCGCCGAGGGCGTCGACTACTTCAAGGAGCTGGTCAAGGCTGGCGAAGGCGTCGAGAAACAGGGCAAGAAACTGGTAAACGAGCAGGTCGAGGCCGCCAACAGCCAGATCGAGACCCAAATCAAAAGCGTCAAAAATGGCGTTTCCGATGTCAAAGGCAAGGTCGAAGTGCAGTTCGACAAAATCGAGAAGGCCTTCGACAATCGTGTGGCCAGCGCTCTGAACCGTCTGGGTATTCCCTCCAAGCAGGATGTTGAGGCACTCTCTGCTAAGCTGGATGAGTTGAATGCTTTGCTTGAGCGAGTGGCGCGTACCTAATTAAGGAGAGCAGGATGGCTGTTAAGAAAACTACCGCAGCAAAACCCGCTGCAAAACCGGCACCGAAAAAGCCGGTTGCCAAGAAGGAAAGCAGTTCCTGGGTCGGCGAGATCGAGAAATACTCGCGCCAGATCTGGCTGGCCGGCCTCGGCGCCTATTCGAAGATCAGCAAGGACGGCAACAAGCTGTTCGACGGTCTGGTCAAGGATGGTGAGAAAGCTGAGAAGAAGGCCAAGACCGAAGTCGATAAGCAGCTGGATGTGGTCAAGTCCAGCGTCGGCACCACTGTCGGTTCGGCCAAGTCGAAAGTCGACGAAGTCAAAGGCAAGGCCATCGGCAAGTGGAGCGAACTGGAAGAGGCTTTCGACAAGCGCCTTAACAGCGCCATCTCTCGCCTGGGCGTACCTAGTCGCAACGAAGTGAAGTCGCTGCAGACCAAGGTCGACAGCCTGACCAAGCAGATCGAGAAGCTCACCGGTCAGTCGGTCAAGCCGGTTGCCAAGCCTGCCGCCAAACCGGTTGCCAAGGCCGCTGCGAAACCTGCAGCCAAGCCGGCCGCCAAAGCTGCCGCTAAACCGGCTGCCAAGCCTGCGCTCAAACCCGCCGCCAAACCGGCCGCTAAGCCCGCAGCTAAACCTGCTGCTGCCAAGCCCGCCGCTAAACCCGCTGCAAAACCGGCCGCCAAGCCGGCTGCCGCTAAGAAGCCGGTGGTGAAGAAGACCGCAGCGCCGAAGCCGGCCGTTAAACCGGTTGCCGCCAAGCCTGCCGCTCCGGCGCCGGCTCCTGCTGCTACCCCGGCTCCGGCCGCTGCACCGGCAACGCCCGCTACTCCGTCCTGATTGTTCCGCAGGATGACAAAACGCCCGGCCTAGTGCCGGGCGTTTTGCATTTCAGAAGGGCGTTCGGTGAGGGCGGGCGGCGTCTTCAGGCTTCGAGATAGCGATGGGCGATGCGTTCGGCGGCATGGCGTGAGTCGTCGGTCAGATGTGGGGCGACCAGCATCATTACCTGGAATACCACCAGGCGTACTTCGCCGCTGGCGCCGAGGATGCGCTGGTAGTCGAGGGAGAACAGCAGGGTCAGAGTGATCTGTTCGACCAACTGGCCGAGTGCCTCGGTGTCGCTGCGCAACTGCCCTAACGCCTTGAGGCGGGCCAGCAGACTGGCCAGGGTGCGCTTGAGCTGATTGAGCCACTGACGGATACCACGGCTCAGTTTGGGCAGGCGGCCGGAGAGGTTGGACAGGTCCTGGAACAGAAAGCGGTACGAGGCCAGGCGTTCGACGATCAGATGCAGGAACAGCCAGTAGTCCTCGGCGCCCAGTTCAGCTTCTGCGGGTGGATCAAGTAAGGGCGCCAGCTCGTTCTGAAAACGCTCGAACAGCTCCATCACCAGCGGCTCCTTGCCGTGGAAGTGGTAGTAAAGATTGCCTGGGCTGATGCCCATCTCGGTGGCGATTTCGAGAGTGGAGACGTTGGGCTCGCCCTGGTCGTTGAACAGCTGCAGGGCGGTTTCGAGGATGCGGTCGCGGGTCTTCATTCCATGATCTTGTCTGGCCGCCGGAGTGTCGACGATAACCGGCCGGGGCGGGACCCGGCCAGTGCTTTTCGCCGTATCTCAGCGCACGTGAACGTAGGTGCCGGGTGAGGCCTCCATCGCCGGGTACTTGTTGCTGCCGACGCTGAACGCTGTCTCACGCTGTTCGCCGGAGCGCTGTTGGATCCACTCCAGCCACTGCGGCCACCAGCTGCCGTCCTTCTTCTCCGCATCGTAGTACCAGGCGCGTGGGTCGCTGGTCAGCTTGGTGTTTTCGACGTAAGTGGCCTTGGGGTTTCCCGGTGGGTTGAGGATGCTCTGGATATGCCCACTGTTGGACAGGATGAATCGACGGTTGCCGCCAAGCAGCAGCGCCGAGCGGTAGACCGTATCCCACGGAGTGATATGGTCGTTGATGCCGGCGACACTGAAGCTGTCCACCCCGACCTTGGACAGGTCGATTGGGGTGCCGCACACCTCGAGGCCGCCGCTGCGTGTCAGCGGATTGTGCTTGAACAGGTCGAGCAGGTCGCCGTGTAGGGCGGCGGGCAGGCGGGTGTTGTCGTTGTTCCAGTAGAGGATGTCGAATGCCGGGGGCTCCTTGCCCATCAGGTAGTTGTTGACCCAGTAATTCCAGATCAAGTCGTTGGGGCGCATCCAGGCGAACACTCGCGACATATCACGGCCATCGAGCACGCCGCTCTGGTAGGAGCGGCGCTTGGCCGACTCAAGGGTCTGCTCGTCGGCGAACAGCATCGCCGGGCTCTCCACCTGACTGTCCAGCAGGCTGACCATGTAGGTAGCGCAGCCGATCTTGCGCAGCTGGCGCTTGGCCTGCAGGTGGCCTTGCAGGGCGGCGACGGTCAGGCCACCGGCGCAGGCGCCCATCAGGTTCACTTCCTTGCTGCCAGTGATGAGCCTGCACACCTCGGTGGCGTCGTCCACCGCCTGCACATAGCTGGACAGACCCCACTCGCGATAGCGCGCGTCGGGGTTGCGCCAGCTGATCATGAACACCTGCAGGCCGTTCTTCAGGCAGTACTGGACAAAGCTTTTCTCCGGGCTGAGGTCGAAGATGTAGAACTTGTTGATCTGCGGCGGCACTACCAGCAAAGGTCGCTCGTACTGCTTCTCGCTCATCGGCTTGTAGTGGATCAGCTCGAACATCTCGCTGCGGAATACTACCGAGCCGGGCGTGGTGGCCAGGTTGCGGCCGACCTCGAAGGCCTGCTTGTTGACCTGCTGCGGCATGCCGTTGTTGTGCAGCACGTCGTCGAGTAGCTGGCGTGCACCGCGCAACGCGCTGCTGCCGCCGCTGTTGAACAGCTCCTTGACTGCCAGCGGGTTGAGCAGAGTGTTGGAGGGGGCCAGGGCGTCGTTGAGCAGGGAGAACAGGAAGTGCGCACGGGTGCGGTCGTCTGGCGACAGATCGCTCTCGTCGATCCATGCCTTGAGCTGTTTCTGCCAGGCCAGGTAGGCCTGCAGGCTACGGCGGTAGAACGGATTGAGATGCCAGGTCGGGTCGGCGAAGCGACTGTCCTGTGGATGAGGTTGGTGAGGGGTGTCGCCGAGCATTACCCGGCCCAGCTGCTTGCCGAACGACAGCAGGTGGCGCGTGCTGTGCATCGGCTGACGTAGGCCCTGGAAGGCTAGCGTCCGTAATGTGGAGAACAGGTCGCGGCCGCGCAGACCGACCATCGCGCTCTGCGCGTTCATGAAGTGTGCGGGTACCGGCATGGATCCCGGTGCAGTCTTGTCTCGCATGGGGCTGGCTCCGTCATCGTACTGTCACGTCCAGTGACAGCAAGGCTTGTACCAAAGCGCGCCGGAGGGCATTCCAGACTGCCGCGCGAAAAAATCTCCCTTGTCTGGCAGGTTCGCCTTAGGGCGATCCTGCCAGAAACAGCACTACAGTTGTGCGGTCAGTGACTGCGGGCCGGCTGCGGTTGCGGGTGCATCACCGCACGCTGCCGCTCCTCCTGGAGGAACTTCATGATGATAGGTGCCACCGCTTCGGCACGTGTCACGAGGAACAGGTGACCGTCGTCGATGACATGAAGTTCCGAGTTGGGGATGCGCCAGGCAAGCAGGCGCATATTGACCAGCGGGATGAGTGGATCGTCGTCGCCGGCCAATACCAGAGTAGGTTGGCGGATGCGATGTAGCCAGTGGATGCTGGTCCAGCCTAAGCCGGCAAACAGCTGCCAGTAATAGCCCATCTTGCCGCCCGAACGTACCTTGCTGGCGTGTGCCAGGGCCAGCTTGGGGTCGCGACGGAAGGCGCCGCCATAGATGTCCGGGGCGATATGCACGCCGTAGGACGGCTGGATGTAGCGCTTGGGACTGGCCATGCGCCAGAGCACCTTGGGCTTGCCCGGCACCATCACCGCGCCCGCCGAGGTGGCGGCCAGCACCAGCTTCTTGCAGCGCTCGGGGTAGTCGTGGGCGAACTGTTGTGCCAGCGCCCCGCCCCAGGACACACCGATTGCATTGACCTGGCCGTAGTCCAGATAGTCGAGCATGCGTGCCGCCAGCTTGGCCAGGCCGGGGAAGCGGTAGGGGGTACTCGGTGTAGATGAACCGCCGACGCCGGGAACGTCGAAGGCGATCACTTCCAGGTCCGGGTCGAGGGCGCGCACGAACGGCATCACCAGCTCCAGGTTGGCGCCGATGCCGTTGAAGATCAGCAGCGGCGTGAGGCTGCTGCTGCCCGGGCGGACCGCGGTGCGGATGGTCTGGCCGTCCAGCTCGATGGTGCGAAATACAAAAGGTTGCGGCATGCGCTAGGCCCTATACATGGATCAGCGGAGAGCGACCTTCCGGGGCCGCTCGCCAGTCTCCGCCGGCTGGCGGGCACCGCCCCGACCTTCGGTCCGAGCGGCGTGCGGCACTTCCAGGTGCCGCGGGCAGTACTGCGCAAGGTGCAGCGTGCTTGCCTCAGCGTTCGTGTACGTATGTTCCCGGCGAGGCTTCGCCTGGCGTGTAGACCTTGTTGCCCAGGGTGGTCGGCGCCTTCTTCAGCTTGCCCGAGCGCTCACCAAGCCACTGTTGCCAGTGCAGCCACCAGGAGTCGGCGTGCTTGGTCGCGTTTTCCAGCCACTGTCTGGAGGTGGCGGTTTGCTCGCTGTTGGTGGAGAAGCGTGCTTTGGGGTTACCCGGTGGGTTCAGAATGCTCTGGATGTGACCGCTGTTGGAGAGCACAAACTCGACCTTGCCGCCGAACAGCAACGAAGACTTGTAGCAGGCCTCCCACGGGGTGATGTGGTCGGTGGTGCCCGCCACGCAGTAGATATCGCTGGTGACCTGCTTGAGGTCGATCGGTGTGCCGCAGACTTCCAGGGCGCCGGCGCGGGTCAGCGGGTTGGTCTTGAACAGCTCGATCAGGTCGCCATGCAGGGCGGCGGGCAGGCGGGTGGTGTCGTTGTTCCAGTAGAGGATGTCGAACACCGGCGGTTCGTTGCCCAGCAGGTAGTTGTTGACCCAGTAGTTCCAGATCAGGTCGTTGGGGCGCATCCAGGCGAACACCTTGGCCATGTCCTTGCCTTCCAGCACGCCGGATTGGTAGGAACGGCGCTTGGCGGCCTCGAGAGTCTTCTCGTCGGCGAACAGGGCGACCTGGGTGTCGAGTTTGGTGTCGAGCACGCTGACCAGCAGGGTCATCGAGTTGACCTTCTTCTCGCCGAGGGCGGCGTAGTGGCCGAGCAGTGAAGAGATGGTGATGCCGCCAGAGCAGGCACCGAGCATGTTGATGTCCTTGCTGCCGGTGATGGCGGTGACGACGTCGACGGCTTCCTTGAGCGCTTCGATATAGGTCGACAGGCCCCATTCGCGCTGGGCCTTGGTCGGATTGCGCCAGCTCACCACGAAGGTCTGCACGCCGTTGCGCAACAGGAAGCGGGCGACGCTCTTCTCGGGCGACAGGTCGAACACATAGAACTTGTTGATCTGCGGCGGCACTACCAGCAGCGGCCGCTCGTGTACCTGCTCGGTGGTCGGCTTGTACTGGATGAGCTCCAGCAGATCGTTGCGGAAGATCACGGCGCCTTCGCTGGTGGCCAGGTTCTTGCCGACCTCGAAGGCATCCATCTTCACCTGGCTGGGCATGCCGCCGTTGTTGACAATGTCCTTGGCCAGGTGGGAAAGACCGTCTAGCAGGCTCTTGCCGCCGGTTTCAAAGAAGCGCTTCACGGCCGCAGGGTGGGCCATGCTGTTGGTCGGGGCCATGGCTTCGGTCATCAGGTTGATGACGAAGTGGCCGCGGCTGGTGTCCTGTTCGGAGAGGTTGCTGTCCTCGATCCATTCGTGCAGTTCCTTGCGCCAGGCCAGGTAGGTCTGCAGGTAGCGGCGGTAGAGCGGGTTCTGGCTCCAGGCGGGGTCGGCGAAGCGACGATCATCGGAGTCGGGGGCCAGTTCGGACTGGCCGAGCAGCACGTTCTTCAGTTCGAAGGCGAAATGGGTAACGTGCTTGGCACTGTGCAAGGGCTGCTTGATGGCTTGGGCCAGCACCATGCGGGCAGAGGTGAGTAGATCCTTGCTGCGCAAGCCGATCACCGGGTTCAAACCCAAGGTGTTTTCCGAGGCTTGGCGATGCAGGTCTTCATTATTCTTTTGGGTCATCTACGACGCTCCATTGTCCTGAGACGAATACCAACTGCAGCTGTGTTGCGGGCACAGGGCGAAGGGCTGGTACTGCTCGGGTTACCGGGTGCGGAGTGAACTCCGCGCTTTCTTCGCATTTACCGTCGGCAAATGCATGGAACCTGCCAGTTCCTTGGTTACCCGAGTTTCCACTTTTGCGCAAGTTCACGAATGTGTGGTGCGCAGCGCGCGGGAGTATGCCGACGGCGATTAGAAAATGCGCCCTAGGTATGACACTGGTGTGGCGGAAGGTGCGAGGTAGAGCGGTGCGATGGGCACCTTTGGAATGGCCTAGAGCATCAGGCGGACGATTGATTCGCTGGGGTCGCGAGATTTGCCGGCTTGCGCCAGTTCCTGCAGGTAGTCGGACCATAGCTCATCCTGACGGGTGGCGAGCTGGTAGAGGTAGTCCCAGGTATACAGGCCGCTGTCATGGCCGTCGTCGAAGCACAGTTTCAGGGCATAGTTACCGGCCGGCTCGACGCGGCTCAGCCCCACGTTCTGCTTGCCGTGCTGGAGGATGGGATTTCCGTGGCCCTGCACTTCGGCTGAGGGCGAGTGCACGCGCAGGAACTCGGCACCGAGGCTATAGCGCTCGTCGTCGTAGACCAGTTCCAGAGTGCGTGAGGCCTTGTGCAGTTTGATGGCGGTGGGCATGCGCATGGGAGGAGTCCTGGCGGGGTGGATAACGTATTATCCACCCCGCGCGCGCATCAGAGAATGTAGCGCGACAGGTCTTCGTCTTTTGCCAGTTCGCCGAGGTGACCGTTGACGTAGTCGGCATCGATACGAATCGGCTCGCCGTTGTGCTGGCTGGCCAGGTCGCCGGCGCTGAAGGAGACCTCCTCCAGCAGGCGTTCGAGCAGGGTATGCAGGCGGCGGGCGCCGATGTTCTCGGTCTTCTCGTTGACCTGCCAGGCGATCTCGGCGATGCGCTTGATGCCGTCGGCGGCGAACTCGATGTTCAGCCCCTCGGTCTTCAGCAGCTCGGTGTACTGCTCGGTCAGTGCCGCGTGCGGCTCGGTGAGGATGCGCTCGAAGTCCTCAGGCGACAGGGCCTTCAGCTCGACGCGGATCGGCAGGCGGCCCTGCAGTTCGGGCACCAGGTCGCTGGGCTTGGCCAGGTGGAAGGCGCCGGAGGCGATGAACAGGATGTGGTCGGTCTTGACCATGCCCAGCTTGGTGTTGACCGTGCAGCCCTCGATCAGCGGCAGCAAGTCACGCTGCACGCCCTCGCGGGATACATCGGCACCGCCGACGTTGGCGCGCTTGGCGACCTTGTCGATCTCGTCGATGAACACGATACCGTGCTGCTCGACCGCTTCCAGGGCGCGGGCCTTGAGGTCCTCTTCGTTGACCAGGCGCGCGGCTTCCTCGTCGCGCACCAGTTTGAAGGCTTCCTTGACCTTGAGCTTGCGGGACTTCTTCTTGCCTTTGGTCAGGCCCGAGAACAGGTTCTGCAGCTGGCTGGTCATCTCTTCCATGCCCGGCGGGGTCATGATCTCGACGCCGGCTGGCTGCTCGGCCACCTCGATGTCGATCTCCTTGTCGTCCAGCTGGCCTTCGCGCAGGCGCTTGCGGAACAGCTGGCGAGTGTTGGAGTCCTGGCTCGGCGCCGGGTCTTCGTTGAAACCAGCGCGGGCTGGGGGCAGCAGGGCGTCGAGAATGCGCTCCTCGGCGGCGTCCTCGGCGCGGTGGCTCATCTTCTGCACTTCCTGCTCGCGCAGCAGCTTGAGCGCCGCGTCTGCCAGGTCGCGGATGATCGATTCGACGTCACGGCCGACATAGCCGACCTCGGTGAACTTGGTCGCTTCCACCTTGATGAAGGGCGCGTTGGCCAGCTTGGCCAGACGGCGGGCGATCTCGGTCTTGCCGACGCCGGTAGGGCCGATCATCAGGATGTTCTTCGGCGTCACTTCCTGGCGCAGCTCGGCCGGCAGCTGCATGCGCCGCCAGCGGTTGCGCAGGGCGATGGCCACGGCACGCTTGGCGTCGTCCTGGCCGATGATGTGGCGGTTGAGCTCGGAAACTATTTCGCGGGGCGTCATGGACATGCAGGTTGGCTCCAGCAGAAACCGCGCTTACTCAGCGCAGTCTTCCTCTTCGATAGTCAGGTTCTGGTTAGTGAAGACACAGATGGAGCCGGCAATGTTCAATGCCGCCTCGGTGATTTCACGGGCGGACAGCTCGGTTTTCTGCAGCAGGGCCATGGCCGCAGCCTGGGCGAAACCGCCGCCGGAGCCCATGGCGATCAGGCCGTGTTCGGGCTCGACCACGTCGCCGTTGCCGGTGATGATCAGCGAGGCGTCCTTGTTGGCTACCGCCAGCATGGCTTCCAGGCGGCTCAACGAGCGGTCGGTGCGCCAGTCCTTGGCCAGCTCGACGGCGGCGCGCACCAGGTGGCCCTGGTGTTTTTCCAGCTGACCCTCGAAGCGTTCGAACAGGGTGAAGGCGTCGGCGGTGGCACCGGCGAAGCCGGCCAATACCTGGCCGTGGTAGAGGCGCCGGACCTTCTTGGCGTTGCCCTTCATCACGGTGTTGCCGAGGGAAACCTGGCCGTCGCCGCCCATGACGACTTTGCCGTTGCGGCGGACTGAAACGATGGTGGTCAAGGGGTGGATCTCCACGCAGCGGGGCAGATGTGCCCGAATGGAGATCAGATGGGGTGGCCCGTCCGGTTTTTCAACCGGAGCGGGTACTTTGATGGCTCAGCGGCTCTGCCGCTGTTGTAGCAAGAGATTGCTGAAGCCGCTGCCGGCTAGCTGTTTCTGCGCACTGGCCAGTTGTTCGCGGCTGGCGTAGGGGCCGACCAGCACGCGGAACCAGTTCTCGTCACGCACCTTGCCGGACTCTACTTGTACGTTCTGGCCGAGCAGGAGGATCTGCGCGCGTACCTTGTCGGCGTCCTCACGCTTGCGGAACGAACCAGCCTGCAGGAAGAACTGGGTAGTGACCGGCGCCTTGGCCACCACAACCGGTGGCGGAGGTGGGGTCTCGCCATTGAGCGCGGCTTCGGCACGGGCAGCGTCAATCTTGGCCGCCTCTTCCGGGCTCACCGGTTTGCTTTCCGGTGGTTTTACGGCATCGGCAGGCGGCAGGGCATCCGGCGGCACGATGACCTCGGATTCCGGCAGCAGGGTGTAGAAGTCGTACTTCGGCTTGGCCGGCTCCGGCGCCACCTGCGGTTTCTTCTGTTGCTCGGTGACGCGTTTCTGCTCCTCGGGCTTGGCCCGTTTCACGTCATCACGGCCCGGCTCCAGACTGAACAAGAACATGAAGAAGCCGCCGATCACCAGGCCGCAGACCATCCATACCCAGCCCGGCACCGGTTTCTTCGCCGGCGCTTGGTAGCGGCTGGCACCGCGCTTGGGTGCAGGCTTCTTCTTCGCCGCCACTTACATGCGCTCCAGGGTTTCCAGGCCCAGTAGTTCCAGGCCCTGCTTGAGGGTGCGCCCGGTGAGGGCGGCCAGGCGCAGACGGCTCTGCTGGGTGGCCTGGTCTTCGGCGGCGAGGATCGGGCAGTTCTCGTAGAAGCTGGAGAACAGCCCAGCCAGGTCGTAGAGGTAAGCACACAGCAGATGCGGCTCGCCCTTGATGGCAACGTTGTTGAGGGTGTCGGCGAATTGCGCCAGCTTGCCGGCCAGGGCCTGCTCCTGCGGCGCCTCGATGCGGATCTGCCCGCCGATCTCGGCCACTACCTTGCCCAGCTTGCGGAAAATGCTGGCGACGCGGGTGTAGGCGTACAGCAGGTAGGGCGCGGTGTTGCCCTCGAAGCTGAGCATCAGCTCGAAGTTGAAGCGGTAATCGCTGGTGCGGTGCTTGGACAGGTCGGCGTACTTCACCGAGGCGATGCCGACCACGCGGGCGATCTGGCGCAGCTCGTCCTCGGCCAGTTCCGGGTTCTTGTCCTTGACCAGGGCATAGGCGCGCTGCTCGGCTTCGTCGAGCAGCTCGACCAGCTTCACGGTGCCCCCGTCGCGGGTCTTGAACGGCTTGCCGTCCGGACCGTTCATGGTGCCGAAGCCCATGTGTTCCAGCTCCATGCTGGCCGGTACGAAGCCGGCCAGGCGCGCGGCGGCGAAGACCATCTGGAAGTGCAGGGCCTGGCGCTGGTCGACGAAGTAAAGGGCGCGGTCGGCCTTGAGCACGCTGGCGCGGTAGCGGGTGGCGGCCAGGTCGGTGGTGGCGTACAGATAGCCACCGCCGGCCTTCTGTACGATCAGTGGCAGTGGATTGCCTTCCGAGTTCTTGAACTCGTCCATGAAGACGCACTGGGCGCCGTTGTCCTCGGTCAGCAGACCCTTGGCCTGCAGGTCTGCAATAACGTTGGCCAGGTCGTCGTTGTAGGCGCTCTCGCCTTTGACGTCGGCCATGGAGAGTTTCACGCCCAGGCGGTCGTAGATGGCCTGGCAGTGCGACAGGGACTTGTCGTTGAAGCGGTTCCACAGGCGCAGGCACTCGGCGTCGCCGGCCTGCAGCTGGACCACCAGCTCACGAGCACGATCGGCGAACTCGGCGGAGTCGTCGAAGCGCTTCTTGGCGGCGCGGTAGAAACCTTCCAGGTCGGACAGCTCGCTTTCCGCGGAGATCGGGTTTTCCTGCATGTAGGCCAGCAGCATGCCGAACTGGGTGCCCCAGTCGCCCACGTGGTTCTGGCGGATCACGCTGTCGCCGAGGAACTCCAGTACGCGGGCCACGCCGTCACCGATGATGGTCGAGCGCAGGTGGCCGACGTGCATCTCCTTGGCCAGGTTCGGCGCGGACAGGTCGACCACCACGCGCTGCGGGTTACCGGCCTTGCGCACGCCGAGCTTGTCGTCGGCCAGGGCGGCTTCCAGACGTTGGGCCAGGGCGTCGCTGTTCTGGAAGAAGTTGAGGAAGCCGGGGCCGGCGATCTCCACCTTGGCGATACCGTCGTCGGCCGGCAGGGCGGCGACCAGCTTCTCGGCCAGGTCGCGCGGCTTCATGCCGGTGGGCTTGGCCAGCATCATGGCGATGTTGCTGGCGAAGTCGCCGTTGCTGCGGTCCTTGGTGTTCTCCACCTGAATGGCCGGGCTCAGGCCCTCGGGCAGCATGCCCTCGGCGGTGAGGCGGGTCAGGGCTTGCTGGATCAGGTGGCGAATCGTGTCTTTCATGGTCTGCTCGGGTCGGCCGCGGCTGGTCGAAAACTGTGCATTATCGGCGCCCGAGGGGCGCGGCTTCAAGCTTTGACGGTCAGAACAGGTCGATCGGGTCGACATCCAGCGACCAGCGTACCGCTCGCCCGCTGGGCATCGCCTCCAGTATCGGCAGCCAGTGGGCCAGCAGCTTGTGCAGTGGCGCGCGGGCGCTGGCCATCAGCAGCAGTTGCGCGCGGAAGCGCCCGGCGCGGCGTTCCATCGGTGCCGGCACCGGGCCGAGCAGCTCGATGCCGGCCAGCTTCAGCTCGTCGCGCAACTGCTCGGCATAGGTGCAGGCTTCGTCAAGGAAGCCTTCGGCCTGGCCTGGCTTGTGTGCCTCGCCACGCAGCAGGGCGAGGTGGGCGAAAGGCGGCAGGCCGGCGCCGCGGCGTTCGCTCAGAGCCTGTTCGGCGAAGGCCGGGTAACCCTGCTCGGTGAGCTGGACCAGCAAGGGATGGTCGGCCAGGTGGCTCTGGATGATTACCTTGCCCGGCTCCTCGGCGCGGCCGGCACGCCCGGCGACCTGGACGATCAGCTGGGCCATGCGCTCGCTGGCGCGGAAGTCGGCGGAGAACAGGCCGCCGTCGGCATCGAGGATGGCCACCAGGGTGACGCGCGGGAAGTGGTGGCCCTTGGCGAGCATCTGCGTGCCGACCAAGATGCATGGCTCGCCCTTGTTGATGGTGGCGAACAGCTTGTCCATCGCGCCCTTGCGCGAGGTGGTGTCGCGGTCGATGCGCAGTACCGGGAACTGCGGAAAGAGGATGGCCAAGCGCTCCTCGGCGCGCTCGGTGCCGGCGCCCACCGGGCGCAGGTCGACCTTCTGGCAGTCCGGGCAGTTGCGCGGCGTGCGCTCGACGTGGCCGCAGTGGTGGCAGCGCAGCTCGTTGTGGCGCTGGTGCAGGGTCATGCGTGCATCGCAGCGCGGGCACTGGCTGATCCAGCCGCAGTCGTGGCACAGCAGGGTGGGCGCGAAGCCGCGGCGGTTGAGGAACACCAGTACCTGCTGGCCGGCTTCGAGCGTCTGGCGGATGGCCAGTTGCAGCGGGCCGGAGATGCCGGAGTCGAGCGGCAGGCTCTTTACGTCCAGGCGCAGGAAGCGCGGCGGCTGGGCGTTGCCGGCGCGCTGGCCAAGCTTGAGCAGGGCGTAGCGGCCGGCGTGGGCGTTGTGCAGGCTTTCCAGTGACGGCGTGGCCGAGCCGAGCACGATCGGCAGGTTTTCCTGGCGTGCGCGCACCAAGGCCAGGTCGCGGGCGTGGTAGCGCAGGCCTTCCTGCTGTTTATAGGAGGCGTCGTGTTCTTCATCGATGATGATCAGCCCCGGGTTCTTCATCGGGGTGAACAGTGCCGAACGGGTGCCGATGATGATGTCGGCCTCGCCGTCGCGGGCGGCCAGCCAGGCGTCCAGGCGCTCGCGGTCGTTGACCCCGGAGTGCAGCAGGGCGATGCGTGCGTTGAAGCGCCGGGAGAAGCGCTCGACGGTCTGCGGTCCCAGGTTGATCTCGGGGATCAGCACCAGGGCCTGCTTGCCGGCTTCCAGGCAGTGGCGGATCAGCTGCAGGTAGACCTCGGTCTTGCCGCTGCCGGTAACGCCATACAAGAGGTAGGCGCCGAAGCCGCCCATGCCGGCCTGCATCGCGTTGAAGGCGGCGCGCTGCTCCGCGTTGAGTGGTAGCTCCGGTTGCGCCAGCCAGCCGCCGTGGCGCTGCAGCGGTGCGCTGCGGCGCACCTCGACACGGACCAGCCCCTTTTCCAGCAGCAGGTCGAGGCTGTCCTTGTTCAGCTGCAGTTTGCTCAGCAGACCGTGCGGTACGCCGTGATGGTGCTGGGCCAGGGCGCGCAGCGCCTCGCGCTGGCGCGGCGCACGGGCCAGGCGCGGGTCATCCGCGCTGGCACCCTCGGTCGCGTGCCAGTAGCGTTCCTGGCGTACTTCGGCCGGCTCGCCCTGGCGCAGCAATACCGGCAGCGCCCAGCTCAGGGTGTCGCCGAGGCTGTGCTGGTAGTACTGCGCGGTCCACAGGCACAGCTTGAACAGCTGCGCCGGCAGCGGCGGGGTGCGGTCGAGCAGTTGCAGGGCGGGCTTGAGCTTGTCCTGCGGCACGTCAGTGCTGTCCGCCAGTTCCACCAGCACGCCAATCACCTCGCGCCGACCGAACGATACGCGCAGGCGTACGCCAGGCTGCAGCATCGAACGGGACACACCCTCGGGCGCGCGATAGTCGAACAGGCGGCGCAGCGGCGAGGGCAGGGCGAGGCGCAGGATGGTGTCAGGCACGGCGGGCTCCGGAATCGAAGCGGCGACTCTAGGGGCTGCTGACGTTTTGGTGCAAGCCGCGTTGCAGCGTCAAATGGCGCCAAAGCGTCAGCAGCCCCTCGCACGGCCGCACGTCGCCACGGTCCGGCGGCGGCTTGCGCAGTGGTGATGGTCTGGTATAGTGCGCGGCCTATTTCCGTGCGGTACTTGGCAACGAGCCGAGTGGCGGCACACTTAAACCGAGGAAAGTACGATGAAAGCCGATATCCATCCGCAATACGAAGAAATGGTCGCCACCTGCAGCTGCGGCAACGTGATCAAGACCCGTTCGACCCTGTGCAAGCCGATGAGCCTGGACGTGTGCTCCGAATGCCACCCGTTCTACACCGGCAAGCAGAAGATGCTGGATACCGGTGGTCGTGTTGACCGCTTCAAGCAGCGTTTCGGCATGTTCGGCGCCAAGACCGAATAATAGTGGCTCAAACCACTTTGCTGAAAAAGGCGTCCCTGGTGGGCGCCTTTTTCGTTTCTGTCTGCCTAGTTCTGCCGGCTCAGGCCTTCTGCCCGCTGGTCGACGACCTGGCGCCGCTGCGCGTGGTCAAGGTGGTGGATGGCGATACGCTGCGCCTGGCCGATGGTCGCAGCGTGCGGTTGATTGGCATCAACGCGCCGGAGCGTGCGCGTGACGGCCGCCCGGCCGAGCCCTTCGCCGAAGCGGCGACCAAGCGCCTGCAGGCTCTGGTGGCGGCTAATGACGGGCGCATCGGCCTGCGTGTCGGCAGCAAGGCTCGTGACCATTACGGTCGCACTCTGGCACACGCTTACGATGGTGGTGGACGCAATCTAGAGGCACAGCTGCTGGCCGAGGGTCTGGGCTACCGCGTGGCATTCGAGCCGGCCAGCGGCCTGGAAGACTGCCAGGGCAGCGCCGAGGATGAGGCACGCGAGCGGCGCGTCGGGCTCTGGCAGCAGACGCGGATCGTCACTCCTTTCGATCTGCGCAGCGGCGGCTTCGCCCTGGTGCGCGGCAAGGTTGCGCGGGTACAGCGCAATCGTGGTGGCCTGTGGCTCGAGATGGATGGGCCGCTGGTGCTGCGCGTCGAGCCCAAGCTGCTGCGCCACTTCGACGAGGCGGCGCTGCAGCGCCTGGCGGGGCGGCAGATCGAGGTGCGCGGCTGGGTGATTGACCGTTCCCGGCGCGGCGGCGTACAACCGGATCAAGCCCGCTGGATGCTGCCGCTGAGCCACGCGGCCATGCTAGAGGTGTTGCCATGAAGTTGCGTCTGTTCCTGCTGCTATCCCTGCTTGTCCAACTCGCCGGTTGCGCGGTCAATCCGGCTACCGGGCGCACCGATTTCGTGATGATGAGCGAGCAACAGGAGATCGACCTGGGGCGCAACTACGCCCAGGAGATCGCCAAACAGTACCCGCGCTACGCCGATGAAAAGCTGCAGGCCTACGTACAGCAGGTGGGCGAGCGGGTGGCGCGCACCAGTCATCGCAGCAACCTTGCTTACACCTTTACTGTCATCGACTCGCCGGACATCAATGCCTTCGCCATTCCGGGTGGGCACATCTATATCCACCGCGGGCTAATGGCCTATCTCGGCTCCGAAGCGGAGTTGGCCGCCGTGCTCGGGCATGAAGTCGGGCACGTCACCGCCCGCCATAGCGTGCGCCAGCAGAGCCAGTCGACGGCCTGGAACATCCTCGGTCAGGCCGTGGCGATCGGCACCGGCGTTGGTGCTGCCGGCGATATCACCAATGTGCTGGGCGGCGCCCTCGTGAGTGGTTACGGCCGCGACATGGAGCTGGAGGCCGACGGCTTCGGTGCCCAGTACCTGGCGCGTAGCGGCTATGACCCGCAGGCGATGATCGAAGTGGTCAAGGTGCTGAAGAGCCAGGAGGACTTTGCTCGCGACGAGGCCCAGGCCAAGGGCCAGGAAGTACCGCCGGCCGGCTATCACGGCCTGTTCGATACCCACCCGGACAACGACACCCGCCTGCGCCAGGTGGTGGCTTCGGCAACTCCACTGGCGACCGCGCAGGGCGAGGTGGGGCGCGACAGCTACCTGAAGCGCATCGAGGGCATGCCCTTCGGTGATTCGGCGGAAGCGGGCGTGCGTCGTGGCCAGCGCTTCTATCACGTCGGCCTGGATTTCACCCTGACCATTCCGCAGGGCTGGGAGCTGATTAACCGCCCGGATGCGGTGATCGTCCACAGCGGCGATCAGCAGGCCTTCATGGTCATGAGCATGCAGCCGCTCAAGGCTGGCATGGACTCGCGCACCTTCGTTCGCGAGCGCACAGGTGGCCGTGGCCTGACCAACGAACAGAGCTTCAAGCAGAATGGCCTGGACGTCACCACTGGCGTGCTGACCGGCGATGGCGCCAAGCGAGTGGCGGTGGTCGCTCGCGAGAGTGAGGCTTTCCTCTTTATCGGTGCGGTGAAAGGTCGCGGCTCGCTGGAGAGTGCCGACGAACAGTTCATGGAGGTGGTGCATGGTTTCCGACCGCTGCAGGCGAACGAGCGCCAGCAGGGTGAGCCCTGGCGCCTGAGATTGGTGCAGTTCAAGGCTGGGCAAAGCCTGGAGGCGTTGAGCCAGGAGATGGGTGGCGAGGGTGACAGGTTGAAGCGTCTGCGCCTGTTGAATGGTCTCTATCCGACCGGTCAGCCACATCCTGGCGATTGGCTCAAGGTAGTTCGCTGATCCGCTCGGAGGCCCGATCTTGTGGGCCTTGGCCATCTTGCGTATGCTCGCTCGCCTGCCTTTCACAGCAAAGCGGAAATAGCCGAAATGTCTGATCTGAAAACTGCCGCTCTCGAGTATCACGCGCAGCCCCGTCCGGGCAAATTGAGCGTCGAACTGACCAAGCCTACCGCCACCGCCCGCGACCTGTCCCTGGCCTACAGCCCGGGCGTGGCCGAGCCGGTGCGCGAGATTGCCCGCGATGCCGAACTGGCCTATCGCTACACCGGCAAGGGCAACCTGGTGGCAGTGATTTCCGATGGCACCGCGATCCTTGGCCTGGGTAACCTGGGGCCGCTGGCCTCCAAGCCGGTGATGGAAGGCAAGGGCGTGTTGTTCAAGCGTTTTGCCGGTATCGATGTGTTCGATATCGAGGTCGATTCCGAAAGCCCGCAGGCCTTCATCGATACCGTCAAGCGCATCTCCATTACTTTCGGCGGCATCAATCTGGAAGACATCAAGGCGCCTGAGTGTTTCGAGATCGAGCGCGCGCTGATCGAGCAGTGTGACATTCCAGTGTTCCACGATGACCAGCATGGCACCGCTATCGTCACTGCGGCCGGCATGCTCAATGCCCTGGAAATCGCCGGTAAGACCCTGCCGGAAGCGAAGATCGTCTGCCTCGGCGCTGGCGCCGCGGCTATCTCCTGCATGAAGCTGCTGGTGAGCATGGGCGCCAAGGTTGAGAACATCTTCATGCTTGATCGCAAGGGCGTGATCCATGCTGATCGCGACGACCTCAACCAGTACAAGGCGGTCTTCGCCCACTCTACCGAGAAGCGCAGTCTGTCCGATGCCCTCGACGGTGCCGATGTATTCGTCGGTCTATCCGGTGCCAACCTGCTGAGCCCGGACGACCTCAAGCGCATGGCGCCGAACCCGATCGTGTTCGCGTGCTCCAACCCGGACCCGGAGATCAAGCCGGAGCTGGCTCGCGAGGCGCGTCCAGATGTGATCATGGCCACCGGCCGTTCGGACTATCCGAACCAGGTCAACAACGTGCTTGGCTTCCCCTTCATTTTCCGCGGAGCCCTGGACGTTCGCGCCACCCGCATCAACGAGGAGATGAAGATTGCTGCCGCCAACGCCCTGCGCGATCTGGCCAAACTGCCGGTGCCGAAGGAAGTCTGCGACGCATACGGTGGTATCGAGCTGTCCTTCGGTCGCGAATACATCATTCCGAAGCCGATGGATGCGCGCCTGATTACCGTGGTGGCTGATGCAGTGGCCAAGGCCGCGATCGAGACCGGCGTGGCGACCTTGCCGTATCCGAAGCACTATCCGCTGAAGTCGGTAGACGACGTGTTCAACGGCTGATTGCCAGACCAATAAAAAGCCCCGCAAAGCGGGGCTTTTTATTGGTCGACATTAACGGGTCAGAACAGATCGAGCGGTGCAGATTCGTCGGCTGGCAATGGGCTGCCTGGGATGCCCATGCCGGGATCTAGCTCGCTCATTGGCGGTGGCGAATCTTCACTCTTGAACAGCTCAAAGTAAGCGTCCGGAGCGCCCGGTGAGGCGGCGCGGCCGCTAACCGGGTCGACTCGCAGGCTGAGCAGGCCGGCTGGCTCGGGTGGCAGGTGGTCGGGTTTATCCTTGAGCGCGGCTCCCATGTAGCTCATCCAGATCGGCAGGGCCACGGTGCCGCCGTATTCATTGCGACCAAGACTTTCCGGTTGATCGAAACCGACCCAGACTGTCGTCATGTAGTCGGCGTTGTAGCCAGAAAACCAGCTGTCCTTGGACTCGTTGGTGGTGCCGGTCTTGCCTGCCAGGTCGCCACGGCCCAGAGCTAGCGCGCGACGGCCGGTGCCGCGCTTGATCACGTCCTGCAGCATGCTGGTCATGATGTAGGCGGTGCGTTCGTCAATGATCTGCTCGGCGAGTACCGGTTCCTGCAGCTCAGCATTCGGCTCCTCGATCAGCAGGGCAGCATTCTGTTCCTCGACCAACTGAGCGCTCTCCGGTGTGCGGGGTGGGTTGGCGGTGAACAACGGCTTGCCGTCGCGGCTATCGATGCGCTCAATGAGGTAGGGCTGGATCTTGCGCCCCCCGTTTGCGAAGGCGCTCCAGCCGCTGGCGATTTCCAGGGGGGTCAGCCCGGCCGTGCCGAGCGCGAGAGACAGGTTGCGCGGCAGCTCCTGGCGGTTGAAGCCGAAGGTGCTGATGTAGTCGAGGGTGTAGTCGATGCCGATGGTCTGCAATAGGCGAATCGACACCAGGTTGCGTGACTTGTACAGGGCTTCGCGCAGGCGAATGGGGCCGAGGAAGGTATTGTTGTCATTCTTCGGTCGCCAGGCCTCTTCCATGCCGGCTTCCTGGAAGACGATGGGCGAGTCGTTGACCAGGCTGGAGGCTGTGAAGCCAGCATCCAGGGCAGCACTGTAAATGAATGGCTTGAAGCTGGAGCCGGGTTGGCGCTTGGCCTGGGCAGCACGGTTGTAATTGCTCTGCTCGAAGGAGAAGCCCCCGACCAGGGCGCGTATCGCGCCGTTCTGTGGGTCCAGCGAGACCAGCGCGCTCTGGGCTAAGGGTATCTGGCGGAACAGCAGTGAATCATTCTTCGCATCGTGCTCAACACGGACGAGGTCACCGATCTGAGCTACATCAGCCGGCTTCTGAGGGCGCGGCCCCAGGCTGTTGGTGTTGAGGAAGGGGCGAGCCCATTTCATGCTGCCCCAGGCCACTGGCTGCTCTTCGCCGCTGCGCAGAAGGACCATGACGCCGCTCTTCTCCACTTGTGTGACGATGGCAGGCTGCAGGCCCCCGATACTCTTGTACTTGGCCAGCTCCTGCAGCCAGGCCTCGCGGGTCAGGCCCGGCAGGCGTGTTTCGGGGCCGCGGAAACCGTGGCGCTGATCATAAGCGATGAGGCCATCGTGAAGGGCGGCGTTGGCAGACTCCTGCAATGTCGACGGTACCGTGGTAGTGACACGAAAACCTTCGGTGTAGGCGTCGCTGCCGTAGCGGCCAACCATCTCGGCGCGAGCCATCTCGGCAATATAGGGAGCGTGGAGCTCTACTGGTTGAACGTGATGACGAGCCCCAACCGGCTCCGCCAGTGCAGCTTCGTACCTGGCTTGATCGATGGCGCCCAGCTTGTGCATGCGCCCGAGAATCCAGTCTCGACGTTCCATGCTGCGCTGGGGGTTGACCAGGGGGTTGTAGCGTGACGGAGCCTTGGGGAGGCCGGCGATCATTGCGAGCTGGCCGAGACTCAGATCGCGAATGGACTTGCCGTAGTACACCTGTGCGGCGGCTTCGATGCCGTAGGCGCGATTGCCTAGATAGATCTTGTTGACGTAGAGCTCAAGGATCTCGTTCTTGCTGAGCTCACGCTCTATCTGTAACGCGAGCAGGATTTCATTGATCTTGCGTGAGAAGCTGCGTTCGCTAGTGAGGAAGAAATTCTTCGCGACCTGCATGGTAATCGTGCTTCCGCCCGACTGGATGTGGCCGCTTGCCAATAACTGCGTAGCAGCGCGCATCAGGCTGGTGAAGTCGACGCCATAATGGTTCGCAAAATTGTCATCCTCGGCCGCCAGCAGGGCGCGGATGAAGTCGGGAGGGATGTCCTCGAAGCGGATCGGCGAGCGACGCATCTCGCCGAATTCAGCGATCAGCTTGCCGTCTGTGCTATAGACCCGCAGAGGGATCTGCAGCTGGATGCTGCGCAGCGATTCGACGGAAGGTAAGCCGGGACTAAGATAGAGAAAGGCTCCGCTGAAACTGAGCACTAACCCGCAAAAAGCGGCGACGCAGGACCACCAGAAAAACTTCAGCAAACGCATCAAGGTTCTTGGAATTCCAGATAAAAGAAAGGGTTAAGTGTTGTGCGGTGCGAAAAGGGGAAAACTGTTCACATTATAAGCGGTTTTTTTGCGGGGGAGCCATTTGCGCTTCTGTCAAGACTGTTATTTAATGTGGAAAAACATAAATAGTCCGTAAGTCTCGGATGCAGATAGGAAATCGGTCGTGCTAGGGCTCTTCAATAAGAAAGCGAATACGCTTCTGGGGATCGACATCAGTTCGACCTCAGTCAAGCTCCTTGAATTGAGTCGCTCCGGAAGCCGCTACAAGGTAGAGGCCTACGCCGTCGAGCCGCTCCCCCCAAATGCTGTGGTCGAGAAAAACATCGCTGAGCTCGAGGGGGTCGGTCAGGCCCTCTCGCGCGTTCTCAGCAAGTCTAAGACCGGTGTACGGACCGCTGCCGTTGCTGTGGCCGGTTCCGCGGTGATCACCAAGACCATCGAAATGGAAGCCGGCCTCAATGACGACGAGCTGGAAAATCAGCTGAAGATCGAGGCCGATCAATACATTCCCTATCCGCTCGAAGAGGTCGCCATCGACTTCGAGGTACAGGGGGGTTCTGCGCGCAACTCCGAGCGTGTTGAGGTTCTGCTGGCAGCTTGTCGGAAGGAGAATGTCGAGGTTCGCGAGGCGGCTCTCGGGCTTGCGGGTTTGACCGCCAAGGTAGTTGACGTCGAGGCGTACGCGCTGGAGCGCGCCTTCGGATTGCTCGAGTCGCAGCTGGGTGGTAACGCCGACGAGCTGACGGTTGCGGTCGTCGATATCGGTGCGACCATGACGACGCTGAGCGTTTTGCATGATCGGCGCACAATCTACACGCGCGAACAGCTCTTTGGTGGTCGCCAGCTGACTGAGGAAATTCAGCGACGTTACGGCTTGTCCGTAGAAGAGGCAGGGCTGGCGAAGAAGCAGGGAGGTCTCCCTGATGATTACGAAAGCGAGGTGCTGCAACCTTTCAAAGAGGCTGTTGTGCAGCAGGTCTCTCGTTCGCTTCAGTTCTTCTTCGCTGCGGGCCAGTTCAATGATGTCGATTACATCCTCCTTGCTGGTGGCACTGCGTCGATTCCCGATCTCGATCGGCTGATTCAGCAGAAGATCGGAACTCCTACCTTGGTAGCCAATCCGTTTGCCGATATGGCACTGGGTGGCAAGGTCAACGCTGGTGCTCTGGCTAGCGATGCGCCGTCCCTGATGATTGCCTGTGGTCTGGCGATGAGGAGTTTTGACTGATGGCGCAAATTAACCTACTCCCATGGCGTGAGCAGCTGCGAGAGGAGCGCAAGCAGCGGTTCGTTGCCACAATCCTTGGGACATTAATTGTTGCTGGCGGTTTGGTGTTTCTGGGGGGGCAATATCTTCACCAGGCGATTGATCAGCAAAACGCCCGCAATGAGTTCATTAAAAAAGAGATTGCAGTTCTGGATGCGCGTATTCAGGAAATTAGTGAGCTCAAGCAGCGTCGCCAATTGCTTCTTGAACGAATGAAAATTATCCAGGATCTTCAAGGCAATCGTCCAATTATAGGTCGGATTTTCGATCAGTTGGTTCGTACCTTGCCGGATGGTGTTTATTTTACAGATCTGAAAAGAACTGGAAGTAGTATTTTGATTGTCGGGGCTGCGGAGTCCAATAACAGGGTTTCGAGTCTTATGCGAAATCTGGATGCTTCTGATTGGTTTACGGCTCCCAATCTTACCGAGGTCAAGGCAACAACTGCCGGTGCAGTTGATCAGGCGAACACCTTCCAGTTGACGGTGCAACAAACTCAGCCGGGAGTCGCAGCTGGGGAGCCTGGAAGCCCTGTAGCATCTATTAACGGTGGTCAGAAGCCATGAGTGTTGCAGAATCTCTGAATTCCCTTAAGCGGGTAGATATATCCGAGCTAGACCTTAATAACCTTGGTTCGTGGCCTCCTGTTGTAAAAGTCATAGCTTGTGTGCTTGCTCTGATTGCAGCGCTAGCGCTGGGGTACAATTTCTATCTTAAAGACCTCCAGTCAACTCTTGACCAAAATCGGGCAACTGAGCAGACGCTGAAAGAGCAGTTTTCTGCAAAAGCATTTCAAGCTGCCAATCTGGACGTTTATAAATCTCAAATGAAGGAGATGGAAGAGTCGTTCGGGGCTTTGTTGCGTCAGTTGCCAGGTGATACTGAGGTCCCGGGGTTGTTGGAAGATATTACCAGGACCGGCTTGGGTAGTGGCTTGGAGTTCGAAGAAATAAAACTGCAGCCTGAGGTTGCTCAGCAGTTTTATATAGAGCTGCCGATCCAGATAGTTGTTGTTGGTGGCTACCATGATCTAGCCACCTTTGTCAGCGGTGTTGCTAGCTTGCCGAGGATTGTGACTCTGCATGATTTCCATGTTGAGTTACCTAAGAAAGAAGATGCTGGTGGCAGCAGCAAGTTGCGAATGAGCGTGTTGGCAAAAACGTATCGTTATAATGAAGAGGGGGTCGGTAAATGAAAGCTTCCCGCTTTTCATATGTGGTTTTTGTGGCTTTTGTGCTTGGTGGTTGTGGTGGTGGGGATTTTTCGGATCTGCAAGCCTTTATGGATGAGGTTAGGGCGCGCCCTAAGGGGGCGATTGAGCCTTTGCCAAAGTTCGTTCCGTACGAGGCGTTTACATATTCGGCAGCTGGGCTTCGTAGCCCGTTTCAACCGCCGATTAAAGTTGACGTCACTGCATCCTCTAAAGGTTCTCGAGATGTAAAGCCGGATGAGACTCGAGTTCGGCAGTTCTTGGAAGGCTTCAATATTGAAGTCTTTGAGATGGTCGGAACGCTTGCCAAAGATGGGGGGGTTTATGCTTTGGTTCGTGGAGCTGGTGGGGTGCATCGAGTAAAGGTTGGAGATTACCTCGGGCGTAATCACGGGCGAGTGACTGCGATTGACGAAGCTGTGATCAGCGTTTTGGAGATTGTCCCCGATGGCGAAGGTGGCTGGTTAGAGCGTCCTCGAAGTATAACTCTTAAAGAGCGCACTTAGTCGCGGGGTTTGTATGAAGAATAATATTGGATCTGTCGAACGGAACATGCCAATGACCAGCTATCTATCTCGCCTTGCCGGGGCGCTTATTCTTGCAACTTTTGCGCCTGTGCTTATGGCTGCGGATCTTCAGAAGATCGACGTCGCAGCTCTGCCGGGAGACAAGGTTGAACTGAAGTTGTCCTTCGATCAGCCTGTATCTAATCCTCGAGGATATACAATAGAACAGCCTGCGCGTATAGCGCTGGATTTGCCTGGTGTTTCCAGCAAGCTCGGGCAGAAGAGTCGTGAGCTGGGTGTTGGCAATGCTCGCAGTGTCACTGTTGTTGAGGCGAAAGATCGTACTCGACTTATTGTCAATCTCACGACGCTTGTGCCCTATAGCACTCGTGCTGAAGGGAATAATCTGTATCTGGTTGTTGGTGATTCGGCGCTTCGCTCTGCTTCGGCAGTGCCCGTTGCTACTGGTGCTCCTGTGAAGAGCGTTGCTGCTGCGGGGCGGGCTATTACAGGTTTGGATTTCCAGCGCGGGGAGCAAGGGGAGGGTAATATCGTTATCGACCTGTCCGATCCGTCGCTTAATGCGGATATCCAGGAGCAGGGCGGCAAGATTAATCTTAAGTTTGCCAAGGCTCAACTGCCGGAAAATCTACGCGTCAAACTAGATGTTAAGGATTTCGCCACGCCGGTTCAGTTTGTCAGTGCATCCGAATCCAGTGGTGTTGTTAATATTTCGATTGAGCCTACTGGTTTTTATGATTATTTGGCTTTCCAGGCTGATGGAAAGCTAACTGTTAGCGTTAAACCGCTAACCCAGGATGACTTGGAGAAGCGAAAGGCTGAGCGTTTTGCTTACACTGGCGAGAAGTTGTCTCTAAATTTCCAAGATATTGACGTTAGGTCTGTCCTGCAGTTGATTGCAGACTTTACTGATTTGAATTTGGTGGCTAGCGATACAGTCGAGGGTAATATCACCCTTCGACTTCAGAATGTGCCTTGGGATCAAGCGTTAGATCTTGTTTTGAAAACTCGAGGCCTTGATAAGCGAAAAGTAGGTAACGTTCTATTGATTGCTCCGGCAGATGAGATTGCAGCTCGTGAGCGGCAGGAGCTCGAGGCGAGCAAGCAAATTGCTGAGCTAGCCCCGTTGCGGCGAGAGTTGATTCAGGTCAATTATGCAAAGGCATCCGATATTGCGAAGCTGTTTCAATCTGTAGCTGCAACCGAGGGGGGTAGCAGTGATCGTGGTACCGTTACGGTAGATGATCGTACTAACAGCATCATTGCTTATCAGACTCAGGACAAGTTGGATGAGCTCCGTCGCATAGTTGCTCAGCTGGATATTCCCGTTCGTCAGGTCATGATTGAGGCGAGAATTGTCGAGGCTGGCGTAAATTACGACAAGAAGCTTGGTGTTCGTTGGGGGGGGGCTATCGGCGGCAAATGGCATGCGTATGGTAAAGATGGTGCTACCGGTGTGGAGGATGAGGAGGGCTCCAGCTGCGGTCCATTCGCGGCGAAATGTACCCTGCCTACTAGGGATAACTACCCTGTGCCATTTGTAGATATGGGCGTTCCCGATGCGACATCGGGTATAGGTATCGGCCTCGTCACAAATAACGCGATATTGGACTTGCAGCTCTCGGCAATGGAGCGTACCGGGAATGGCGAGGTTATCTCCCAGCCCAAGGTTGTCACCGCAGACAAAGAGACTGCAAAGATTCTGAAGGGCACAGAAGTTCCCTATCAGGAAGCCAGTTCCAGTGGTGCCACTACGGTTTCATTCAAAGAGGCTGCCTTGTCTCTTGAGGTGACCCCTCAGATAACGCCTGATAACAGGATTATCATGGAGGTAAAGGTTAATAAGGATGAGGCTGACTTTGGTCGGCAAGTAGGAGGTGTTCCGCCTATTAACAAGAATGAGGTGAATGCTAAGGTTCTGGTTAATGATGGAGAGACGATTGTTATTGGTGGTGTGTTCTCGAATACTCAGAATAAATCGGTGGAAAAAGTGCCTTTCTTGGGTGACGTTCCGTATCTGGGGCGCCTCTTCCGTCGAGATATTGTGACCGACACCAAAAATGAGCTACTGGTGTTCATCACTCCGCGTATCATGAACAACCAGGCCATTGCGGTAAGCAACTAATAGTGCAGAGCGTAATTCTGGTAGGCCCGATGGGCGCTGGTAAGAGCACCATCGGGCGTCTGTTAGCGAAAGAGCTGAAGTTGCACTTCAAGGATTCGGACAAGGAAATCGAGCAGCGTACAGGTGCCGATATCCCATGGATCTTTGATGTGGAGGGTGAGCAGGGCTTTCGCGAGCGCGAACAGTCGATGATTGCGGAGCTCTGTGAGCTTGGTGGAGTGGTGATCGCCACCGGTGGGGGTGTTGTTCTTAAGCCTGAAAACCGGCAGGCGCTGCGAGCAGGTGGGCGAGTTGTCTACCTGCATGCCTCGGTGGAGCAGCAGCTGGAGCGCACCTCTCGCGACAGAAACCGGCCTCTCTTGCGCAATGCTGAGCCGGGCAAGGTCTTGCGCAATCTGATGGAGATTCGCGACCCGCTCTATCGGGAAATTGCTGATGTGATCATCGAGACGGATGAGCGCCCTCCGCGCCTGGTGGTGCAGGAGATCATCGATCACCTCAGTGTTTTACCTCCCCGTTAAAGAGCGCACTCATCTGCGTTATCCTAGTGCCCTTTCCGTTCGGGGGCTTCATGCAGACTCTTACTGTCGATCTCGGTGACCGCAGCTATCCCATCTATATCGGTGGTGGGCTACTTTCTCGCGCGGATCTATTCAAGCCCCATCTTGCCGGGCGCCAGGTGGCTATCGTCACCAATGAGACGGTCGCTCCCCTGTATCTCGATGCGCTGCGAGAGAGCCTTGCAGGGCAGGATATTGCAATTGTGGTGTTGCCAGATGGCGAGAGCTTCAAGAACTGGGAAACCCTGCAACTGATCTTTGATGGATTGCTGCGTGCTCGCCATGATCGCAAGACTACGGTCATCGCCTTGGGCGGTGGTGTAGTTGGAGATATGGCCGGCTTCGCGGCAGCCTGTTACCAGCGTGGTGTCGATTTCATTCAGGTGCCGACCACTCTGTTGTCTCAGGTGGACTCGTCCGTGGGCGGCAAGACAGGCATCAACCATCCGCTTGGGAAGAACATGGTAGGAGCTTTCTACCAGCCCAATGCGGTTGTCATTGATACGTCGGTGCTCAATACCCTGCCGCCGCGAGAGCTGTCGGCTGGGTTAGCCGAGGTGATCAAGTACGGACTTATCTGTGATCTCGAGTTTCTAGGTTGGCTGGAGGAGCATATCGACGAGCTGCGCGATTTGAAGCCGGATGTCTTGATTCAGGCTATCGAGCGCTCCTGTGCTGCAAAGGCTCGCGTGGTCGGCGCAGACGAGCGCGAGTCCGGATTGCGTGCGATCCTCAACCTCGGTCATACCTTCGGCCATGCAGTCGAGACCCATATGGGATATGGCGAATGGCTGCACGGTGAGGCGGTATCCGCCGGTACCGTCATGGCGCTGGAGATGTCTTCGCGGCTGGGCTGGATTTCGGGGGCGGATCGCGATCGGGGCATTCGTCTGCTCCTGCGAGCCGGCTTGCCTGTAATGCCGCCGGACGAGATGACGCCTGAGGATTTTCTCGAGCACATGGCTGTTGACAAGAAGGTCCTGGATGGCCGCCTGCGCCTGGTGTTGCTGCGCCAGCTCGGCGAGGCAGTTATTACCGACGACTTCCCGCGGGAAGTTCTTGATGCCACCCTGCGCGCCGATTATCGCGTGCTGCTGGCTCAGCTTGGAGATTAAGAGAGTTACATGACCAGTTTGCATGCCGACGAGGCCTTCCTCGCGCACTACCAGTTCAGTCATGACCCCTTTGCTGCGCGGGTTCCGGGATTCCGTTTCTTTCCGGCGCAGCGTAAGCCTGTGCTGGGGCAGCTTCACCATCTGGCTCGATACAGCCAGCTGCTTCTGGTCGTGACCGGGCCGCAAGGTAGTGGCAAGACGCTGTTGCGTCAGGCGCTGGTGGCCAGTACCAACAAGCAGGCTGTGCAATCCGTGGTGGTCTCCGCCCGCGGCGCGGGAGATGTTGCTGGTGTGCTGCGCCAGGTTGCTCAGGGCTTGGGTATGCAGCAGATGGATGTGCGCAGCATCCTGGCTCAGGTTGCGCAGCTGGCCTTGACCGGGCAAGAGGTCTACCTGCTGATCGATGATGCTGAACAGTTGGCTGATGCAGCATTGGAGGCGTTGTTCACGTTAGCGGCCGGCAATGCCGATGGTCGCCCTCATGTCTTCCTGTTCGCCGAGAACGATATTTTGTCTCGGCTCGAATTGATGGCTGATGGCGAGGAGCGCTTCCACGCCGTCGAGCTGCTGCCCTACAGCGAAGATGAGACTCGCGAATACCTGGCCCAGCGCCTCGATGGTGCAGGACAGGGTATAGATCTGTTGAGCGACGACCAGATCACCGACATTCATCTGAGCTCTGGCGGCTGGCCGGGGACGATCAATTTGGCGGCACGTGAGGTGTTGGTCGAGGCGATGTTGGCGAGTCGTGCTTCGGGTGGAAGGACGTCTGGTGTGGGCCTGCCCAAAAAGCACGTTCTGGCAGCGGCTGTGGTGGCTGTCGCGCTGGGTGCGGCCTGGCTGATGCAGGGGCGTACGGAGAGTACCCCGCCAATGGTGACTGAATCTCCTGTCGAGTTGGTGCCACAAACAGCGCCTCCGGTTGCGGATAATCCGGCCGCTCCTGCGCCGTCCCCGGGGGCCTCTGTCGAGTTCAATGGTGCCAGCCAGCCGTTGCCGTTGCCGCTGGTGGGCGAGGCTCAGCCGGTGATTCGTGAGCCGCTGGCCCAGGCCTCTGGCATGGATGAGGGTGACGAGGCTGGTTCCGCTGGCGCGCAAGCGCCGGCATCGGCTGCCACGCCGCCAGCGCCGGTGGTTACTCCGGTACCTGTCGCGGTGCCGGTGGTGCCGACCGTTGCCAGCGGTCCGGTCGCCCAGCCAATCGTGCCGACTCCGACTCCGACTCCGACTCCGACTCCGGCGAAGCCTGCACCTGTCGCTAGCGCCAAGCCGGTCCAGGCACCTGTTGCTCAGGCGCCGAAGCCGGCTCCTGCCAAGCCAGCTGCGCCGACGGCTAGTGCGGCGCCGACCGTTGCTAGTGCCGCGCCTGTGCCGGGTGCGGAGTGGTATGCCAGCCGTCCGGCCGGCAACTATGCCCTGCAAATCCTGGGCACCCGCTCGGAGAGCAGTGCCAAGGCGTTCGTCGGCAAGAATGGCGGCGAGTACCGCTATTTCAAGAAACTGCACCAAGGGCAGGCACTCTACGTGGTGACCTACGGGCAGTTCTCCAGTCGTGCGGCGGCGCAGGCCGCGATCAAATCGCTGCCGGCCAGCGTGCAGGCCGGCAAGCCCTGGCCGCGCAGCTTCGCCAGCATCCAGCAGGAGGCAGTGCGGGCTCGCTGATGGCCCGTGAATTGCCTTTCATTTGATGACCGATTGGTGCTAGCACGGCCTTTCGGTCATCGCCTTTCGCGCAAGCGACAGAAGGTTTCATCAGGTCGTCATCGAAGATTTGTGACGACCTAGGTGGCTATGTACAATGACCCCCCTTTGCCTGCGCCAAGCTGGGGTGTTTCCCTGCGCGGTCGGCAGCTAGGTCGATGAATTAGAAAGCAATTTGCCCATTAGAGGCAGCCTGGTGAGAGTGTCTATGAAAGCAGGTCTATACCATCCTGATCAGTTCAAGGATAACTGCGGCTTCGGTTTGATCGCCCATATGCAGGGCGAGGCGAGCCATCATTTGCTGAATACTGCGATTGAAGCCCTGACCTGTATGACCCACCGCGGTGGTATCAACGCCGACGGTAAGACCGGTGACGGTTGTGGTCTGCTGATCCAGAAGCCCGATCTGTTCCTGCGCGCAGTCGCCAAGGAGCAGTTCGGCAGTGACCTGCCGCAGCAATATGCGGTGGGCATGGTCTTCTTCAATCAGGACTCGGCCAAGGCCGAGGCCGCCCGCGCCAACATGAATCGCGAAATCGAGGCCGCCGGCCTGCAGCTGATCGGCTGGCGCAAGGTGCCGATCGACACCAGCGTGCTCGGCCGCCTGGCCCTGGAGCGCCTGCCGCAGATCGAGCAGGTGTTCATCGGTGGTGAAGGCCTGGATGACCAGCAGTTCGCCATCAAGCTGTTCAGCGCCCGTCGTCGCTCCTCGGTAGCCAATGCCGCCGACACCGACCACTACATCTGCAGCTTCTCGCCGAAGACCATCATCTATAAAGGCCTGATGATGCCGGCGGACCTGCAGCAGTTCTATCCGGACCTCGGCGACGAGCGCCTGCAGACCGCGATCTGCGTGTTCCACCAGCGCTTCTCGACCAACACCCTGCCGAAGTGGCCGCTGGCGCAGCCATTCCGCTTCCTCGCCCACAACGGCGAGATCAACACCATCACCGGCAACCGCAACTGGGCCCTGGCCCGTCGCTTGAAGTTCGCCAATGACCAGATCCCCGATCTGGAAGAGCTGGGCCCGCTGGTCAACCGTGTCGGCTCCGACTCCTCGAGCATGGACAACATGCTCGAGCTGATGGTCACCGGTGGCATCGACCTGTTCCGCGGCGTGCGCATGATCATTCCGCCGGCCTGGCAGAACGTCGAGACCATGGACGCCGACCTGCGCGCGTTCTACGAGTACAACTCCATGCACATGGAGCCGTGGGACGGCCCTGCCGGCGTGGTGCTGACCGACGGTCGCCATGCCGTCTGCCTGCTCGACCGTAACGGCCTGCGCCCGGCGCGCTGGGTCACCACCAAGAACGGCTACATCACCCTGGCGTCGGAAATCGGCGTGTGGGACTACAAGCCGGAAGACGTGATCGCCAAGGGCCGTGTCGGCCCGGGCCAGATCCTCGCGGTGGACACCGAGACCGGCCAGGTGCTGGACACCGATGCCATCGACAACCGCCTGAAGTCGCGCCACCCCTACAAGCAGTGGCTGCGTCAGGGCGCGGTGCGCATCCAGGCTAGCCTGGAAGACCGCGACCACGGCTCGCCGTTCTACGACAGCGACCGTCTCAAGCAATACATGAAGATGTTCCAGGTCACCTTCGAGGAGCGTGACCAGGTGCTGCGCCCGCTCGGTGAGCAGGGCCAGGAAGCGGTCGGTTCGATGGGCGACGACACGCCGATGGCGGTGCTGAGCCAGCGCATCCGCTCGCCGTTCGACTACTTCCGCCAGCAGTTCGCCCAGGTGACCAACCCGCCGATCGACCCGCTGCGCGAGTCGATCGTGATGTCCCTGGAAGTCTGCCTGGGCGCCGAGCGCAACATCTTCGAGGAATCCCCGGCCCACGCCAGCCGCGTCATGCTGAGCAGTCCGGTGATCTCCCCGGCCAAGTGGCGCGCGCTGCTGAACCTGAGCACTCCGGGCTTCGAGCGTCATGTCATCGACATGAACTACGACGAGTCCGTTGGCCTCGAGGCTGCGGTACGCAACATGGCCGATCAGGCCGAGGAAGCCGTGCGCGCCGGCAAGGTGCTGCTGGTGCTCTCCGACCGTCACATCGCTCCGGGCAAGCTGCCGGCGCATGCCGCGCTGGTGACCGGCGCCGTGCACCACCGCCTGACCGAGAAGGGCCTGCGTTGCGACTGCAACATCCTGGTCGAGACCGCGACTGCCCGTGACCCGCACCACTTCGCCGTGCTGCTCGGTTTCGGTGCTTCCGCCGTGTACCCGTTCCTCGCCTACGAGGTGCTGGGCGACCTGATCCGCACTGGCGAAGTGCTGGGCGACCTCTACGAGGTGTTCAAGTACTACCGTAAAGGCATCTCCAAGGGTCTGCTGAAGATCCTGTCGAAGATGGGCATCTCCACTATCGCCTCCTACCGTGGTGCCCAGTTGTTCGAGGCCGTCGGCCTGGCCGACGAAGTCACCGAGGTGTGCTTCCGTGGCGTTGCCAGCCGCATCCAGGGCGCGCGCTTCATCGATATCGAAGGCGAGCAGAAGCTGCTGGCCTTCGAGGCCTGGAACAACCGCAAGGCCATCCAGCAGGGCGGTCTGCTCAAGTTCGTCTACGGCGGCGAGTACCACGCCTACAACCCGGACGTGGTCAACACCCTGCAGGCCGCCGTGCAGCAGGGCAGCTACGAGAAGTACCAGGAGTACGCCGCGCTGGTCGACCAGCGTCCGGTGTCCATGCTGCGCGACCTGTTCCAGCTCAAGCTGGCCGAGCAGCCGCTGAGCCTGGACGAGGTCGAGCCGCTGAACGACGTGCTCAAGCGCTTCGACTCCGCCGGCATCTCCCTCGGCGCCCTGTCGCCGGAAGCCCACGAGGCCATCGCCGAGGCGATGAACCGCCTGGGCGCGCGCTCTAACTCCGGTGAGGGCGGTGAAGACCCGTCCCGCTACGGCACCGTGCGCAGCTCGAAGATCAAGCAGGTTGCGACCGGCCGCTTCGGTGTGACTCCGGAGTACCTGGTCAACGCCGAAGTGCTGCAGATCAAGGTGGCCCAGGGCGCCAAGCCCGGTGAGGGCGGCCAGCTGCCGGGCGGCAAGGTCAACGGCCTGATCGCCAAGCTGCGCTATGCCGTGCCTGGCGTGACCCTGATCTCGCCGCCGCCGCACCACGACATCTACTCGATCGAGGACCTGTCGCAGCTGATCTTCGACCTCAAGCAGGTCAACCCGGCCGCGCTGGTCTCGGTCAAGCTGGTGGCGGAAGCCGGTGTCGGCACCATCGCCGCCGGTGTGGCCAAGGCCTACGCTGACCTGATCACCATCTCCGGCTACGACGGTGGCACCGGCGCCTCGCCGCTGACCTCGATCAAGTACGCCGGCAGCCCGTGGGAGCTCGGCCTGGCCGAAACCCACCAGACCCTGCGCGGTAACGACCTGCGCGGCAAGGTCCGTGTGCAGACCGATGGTGGTCTGAAGACCGGCCTCGACGTGATCAAGGCCGCCATCCTCGGCGCCGAGAGCTTCGGCTTCGGCACCGGCCCGATGGTCGCCCTGGGCTGCAAATACCTGCGCATCTGCCATCTGAACAACTGTGCCACCGGCGTAGCCACCCAGAACGACAAGCTGCGCAAGGACCACTTCATCGGCACTGTCGAAATGGTGATGAACTACTTCACCTACGTCGCCGAAGACACCCGCCAGTGGCTGGCCAAGCTGGGCGTGCGCAGCCTCGGCGAGCTGATCGGTCGTACCGATCTGCTCAACGTGCTGCCGGGCGATACCGACAAGCAGGGCAACCTGGATCTGACCCCGCTACTCGGCAGCGACCATATCCCGGCCGACAAGCCGCAGTTCTGCGAAGTCGAGAAGAACCCGCCGTTCGACCAGGGCCTGCTGGCCGAGAAGATGGTCGAGCTGTCCCTGGCCGCCATCACCGGCAAGACCGGTGGCGAGTACGAGCTGGATATCTGCAACTGCGACCGCTCCATCGGTGCCCGTGTCTCCGGCGAAATCGCCAAGCAGCACGGCAACCAGGGCATGAAGGACGCGCCGATCACCTTCCGCTTCAAGGGCACTGCCGGGCAGAGCTTCGGCGTGTGGAACGCCGGCGGCCTGCACCTGCGCCTGGAAGGCGATGCCAACGACTACGTCGGCAAGGGCATGACCGGCGGCAAGCTGGTGATCACCCCGCCGGCCGGCAGCCCGTTCAAGACCCAGGAATCGGCCATCGTCGGCAACACCTGCCTGTACGGCGCCACTGGCGGCAAGCTGTTCGCCGCTGGCACCGCGGGTGAGCGTTTCGCCGTACGTAACTCCGGCTCGCATGCCGTGGTTGAAGGTACCGGTGACCACTGCTGCGAATACATGACCGGTGGCTTCGTCTGCGTGCTCGGCAAGACCGGCTACAACTTCGGTTCCGGCATGACCGGCGGCTTCGCCTACGTGCTGGACCTGGACAACGGCTTCGTCGACCGCGTCAACCACGAGCTGGTGGAAATCCAGCGCATCAGCAATGAGTCCATGGAGGCGTACCGCAGCCACCTGCACGGCGTGCTCGCCGAGTACGTGGCGGAAACCGCCAGCCCGTGGGGTGCTCACCTGCTGGAGAACCTGGACGATTACCTGCGCAAGTTCTGGCTGGTCAAACCGAAGGCCGCAAGCCTCGGTTCGCTGCTCTCCAGCACCCGTGCCAATCCGCAATAACAAGCGCCTGAAGTGGTTTGATGAGGTTTTGAAATGACTGAACGTCTGAACAACGACTTCCAGTTCATCGAGGTCGGGCGCAAGGATCCGAAGAAGAAGCTCCTGCGCCAACGCAAGCGCGAGTTCGTGGAAATCTACGAACCGTTCAAGCCGGCCCAGGCGGCCGACCAGGCACACCGTTGCCTGGGTTGCGGTAACCCGTACTGCGAATGGAAGTGCCCTGTGCACAACTTCATTCCGAACTGGCTCAAGCTGGTCTCGGAAGGCAACATCCTGGCCGCCGCCGAGCTGAGCCACCAGACCAACACCCTGCCGGAAGTGTGCGGCCGCGTGTGCCCGCAGGACCGTCTGTGCGAGGGTGCCTGCACCCTCAACGACGGTTTCGGCGCGGTGACCATCGGTTCGGTGGAGAAGTACATCACCGACACCGCCTTCGCCATGGGCTGGCGTCCGGACATGTCCAAGGTCAAGCCGACCGGCAAGCGTGTTGCCGTGATCGGTGCCGGCCCGGCTGGCCTGGGCTGCGCCGACGTGCTGGTGCGCAACGGCGTGACCCCGGTGGTGTTCGACAAGAACCCGGAAATCGGTGGCCTGCTGACCTTCGGTATCCCCGAGTTCAAGCTCGAGAAGAGCGTGCTCAGCCGTCGTCGCGAAGTCTTCACCGGCATGGGCATCGAGTTCCGTCTGAACACCGAGATCGGTGTCGACATCACCATGCAGCAACTGCTGGATGAGTACGACGCCGTGTTCATGGGCATGGGTACCTACACCTACATGAAGGGCGGTTTCCCGGGCGAAGACCTGCCGGGCGTGACCGACGCGCTGGACTTCCTGATCGCCAACGTCAACCGCAACCTCGGCTTCGAGAAGTCCCCCGAGGACTTCATCGACATGAAGGGCAAGCGCGTGGTCGTGCTCGGCGGTGGCGACACCGCGATGGACTGTAACCGCACCTCCATCCGCCAGGGCGCCAAGGCCGTGACCTGCGCCTACCGTCGTGACGAAGAGAACATGCCGGGCTCGCGCAAGGAAGTGAAGAACGCCAAGGAAGAGGGCGTGAAGTTCCTCTTCAACCGCCAGCCCATCGCCATCGTCGGCGAGGACAAGGTGGAAGGTGTGAAGGTGGTCGAGACCCGTCTCGGCGAGCCGGACGCCCGTGGCCGTCGCAGCCCCGAGCCGATCCCGGGCTCCGAGGAAATCATCCCGGCCGAAGCCGTGCTGATCGCCTTCGGTTTCCGTCCGAGCCCGGCTGCCTGGTTCAGCGACTTCAAGATCGACACCGACAGCCAGGGCCGTGTGGTGGCGCCGGAGAAGAACCAGTTCAAGCACCAGACCAGCAACCCGAAGATCTTCGCCGGTGGCGACATGGTCCGTGGTTCCGACCTGGTGGTGACGGCGATCTTCGAAGGTCGTAACGCCGCCGAAGGCATCCTCGACTACTTGCAGGTCTAAGCTGCTGCGCTCGGTCAGGCGTTGTTGAAAACAGGTTCGGAATGCTCATTTACAACTCGTAAACTGCGCTTCGTCACCTGTTTGACCAGCCGGAGGCTGTTACTAACGTAGCGCCTAGCTTGACCATCGCTCGCGACGCTTAGTGGTCGACGCTCCACGCGGCATATCGTCGCGATAGACAAAAGGCACGGCACTCGCCGTGCCTTTTGTTTTTGGGTCTGCGAAAATGCCCGCACTTTTTCTGCGCCAAGGCGCGCGGGCTCCTGCGATCCGGGAACCCGCCCGGAGGAAGGGGGCCGCCGCCGAGCGGCCACCGCATACTCCCGCCGCAACGCTCCCCGATTTCCAGGAACCCTGCCGATGTCCGCCCTGAAGAACGACCGTTTCCTGCGCGCCCTGCTCAAGCAGCCCGTCGACGTCACCCCGGTGTGGATGATGCGCCAGGCCGGCCGTTACCTGCCGGAGTACCGCGCCACCCGCGCCAAGGCCGGTGACTTCGTCAGTCTGATGAAGAACCCCGAGCTGGCCTGCGAGGTCACCATCCAGCCGCTGGACCGTTACCCGCAGATCGACGCCGCGATTCTCTTCTCCGACATCCTCACCATCCCCGACGCCATGGGCCAGGGCCTGTACTTCGAGACCGGCGAAGGCCCGCGCTTCAAGAAGGTCATCAGCTCGATGGCTGATATCGAGGCGCTGCCGATTCCCGATGCCGAGCAGGACCTGGGCTACGTGATGGACGCCGTGCGCACCATCCGCCGCGAGCTGAACGGCCGCGTGCCGCTGATCGGCTTCACCGGCAGCCCCTGGACCCTGGCCACCTACATGGTCGAGGGCGGCTCCAGCCGCGACTTCCGCAAGTCCAAGGCGATGCTCTACGACAACCCGCAGGCCATGCACGCGCTGCTCGACAAGCTGGCCCGCTCGATCACCGCCTACCTCAACGGCCAGATCAAGGCCGGTGCCCAGGCCGTGCAGATCTTCGATTCCTGGGGCGGCGCGCTGTCCTCGGCGGCCTACCAGGAGTTCTCCCTGCGCTACATGAAGCAGATCATCGATGGTCTGATCCGCGAGCACGACGGTCGCCGCGTCCCGGTGATCCTGTTCACCAAGGGTGGCGGTCTGTGGCTGGAGTCGATGGCTGACACCGGCGCCGAGGCCCTGGGCCTGGACTGGACCTGTGATATCGGCAGCGCGCGTGTTCGCGTCGGCGGCAAGGTGGCTCTGCAGGGCAACATGGACCCGGCCGTGCTGCATGCCAAGCCGGAAGCCATCCGCGCCGAGGTGGCGCGCATCCTCGCCGCTTACGGCCAGGGTAATGGCCAGGTGTTCAACCTCGGCCACGGCATTACCCCGGAAGTGCCGCCGGAGCACGCCAAGGCCTTCTTCGAGGCAGTGCACGAGCTGTCGGCGCAGTACCACGTCTGATCGCTCTCGCGGTATCCGCAACGCCCGGCCTGTGCCGGGCGTTTTGCTTTGTCGCCGATTCAGCTTCGCTTCAGCTGGGCTGGATAGTCTGATCCCACACCCACCCGGTAAGGATCGGAATCATGAAAGCTCGCTATCTCACCCTGCTCGTCGCTCCCCTGTTCAGCACCGCGGTACTGGCCGCCGGCTACACCGGCCCTGGTGCCCAGGCCATCAACAGCGTCGCGGCGGCCCAGGAGGCTGGTGACGATGCGCATGTGGTGCTGCAGGGCCACATCACCCGCAAGCTCGGCGACGAGAAGTACGAGTTCAAGGACAGTACTGGCACCATCACCGTGGAAATCGACGATGAAGACCTGCCGCCAGTGGCCTTCGACGACAAGACCCAGGTCAAGCTGAGCGGCGAAGTTGACAAGGGGCTGATGAGTCGGGAAATAGACGTCGATCTGGTCGAGATCGCGCAGTAACCAAAACGCCGGCGATAGCCGGCGTTTCTGTTTTTGCCCGATTGTGCCAGGCGACATAGAGCGAAAGAGAAATAATGCCTAGGGCTTCGCGGCCAGTAGTTGATCGATCACCGGAGTCATCTTGGTTTCGGTGCTCTGCCATTTCCTGACGGCGAGAAGACCGCGTCCGCGGAAACGATAGTAGGCGCTAGCCAGCAGGCGTCCCTCGGGATCGCGAATTCTCAGCTCGGCCATGGAGAGATAGGTGACGACCGACCATGAACGCCGGGCGGTGTAGCTCAGTATCTGCGGGCAACTCCCGCTAGGTATCTGCTTGTGCAGACGGGTTTCTATGCCATGGCGCTTAAAGCCACGCTGCAGCGTACCGATGAAGTCATCCACCCGGACCTCGGGGTTCTCCTCGATGCAGACCACCGTGGCGGGAGCCTCCAGAGGATCGACTCGGATCGTGGTACAGGCGCTGCTCAGGGCGATCAGCGGCAACAGTAGGCACAGGCGCGGTAGCGACATGCGGAGTCCTCGATGGGCCGCATGGGAACAGCGGATGCGCCCGGATGGGTAAGCCGGCCGCGTAGCCGCGGCCGGCAGGGGTATTGCCGTTACTTGACGTTGGCCAGGTCGGCTTTCAGGGCGACGCCCGCCATCACGGCGCCTGCATGGCACTCGTACTTCTGCGCGTCGGAGTAGACCACGTTCTTGTAGTTGCTGACGATGTTGACCACGGCATTGGCGCCGGCCTGCTTGGCGGCGTTCTGCATACGGATCAGCGCGGATTGCAGGGCCCAGGAGCAGGCAGCTTCATCGCTCTTGTTGAAGGCATTGGTCTTCTGGCTGGTTGTCACGCCCGAGCGCACCACGCTGACCGCACCAGCCGGCTTGGTACCTGCCAGGTGGAACTTTACGCTGCCATCCAGGCGGCCAGCGTTCAGAGCTTCCTGCAGAGCCTGATCGAAGGGCAGGAAGTGTGCAGTATCACGCGCCTGGCTGATGCCGGGAACGGTGGCGAGGAAGAGTGCTGCCAGGGTCCAGGTTTTCAATTTCATGGTCGTCTCCTTGACGATAAGTGACTCATTGGGTTTTCGGGAGATTCAGCCGATGCTGGATGTCCGCGCGCAAGCTATTGACCCAGCGATTGTAGTTGCGATGGATTTTTCCGTTCTTGTACTCCAGCCCCTGGCTGCTGCGGTAACGGATCTGAATGTCAAAAGGACTGTACTCCACGACGATTGATGCGTGGTGGCGTTGGCGCACGTTTATGGAGGCGTAGACCATTCCCGGCTCCACTCGGCCGACCCGCCATCGGCGAGCCTCCAACGAACTGACGATTGCCTGCTGCAGCTCGACCTGGCTGAACTCTCGCTCCGGCGGCAGGCCCAGAGCGGGATTGTCCAGGGGTTTGGAGGTGGAACAAGCGGTCAGGACGATCAGCGAGAGGGCCAGCAGGATCGCTTTCAGGTGAGTGTTTATGGCACTTACCTCACTGCCAGCGCTTGAAGATCAGCGAGGTATTCACCCCGCCAAAGGCGAAGTTGTTGTTCATCACGTACTGGTGGCTCATCTGGCGGAACTCGCCGCGCAGGTAGTCCAGCTCGCCGCATTCCGGGTCGACATTGTCCAGGTTCAGCGTGTAGACATAGCTGTCGCTGTTCATCATCTCGATGCTGAACCAGGACTCCAGCGCGCCACAGGCGCCCAGGGTGTGGCCGAAGAAGCTCTTCTGCGAGCTGATCGGCATGCGTGGGCCGAACAGGCTGCTGGTGGCCAGGCTCTCGGCCACATCGCCCTGGGCAGTGGCGGTGCCGTGGCCGTTGACGTAGCCGATGGCGTCGGGCGCCAGGCCGGCATCTTCCAGGGCCAGCTCCATGGCGCCACGCATGGTCGCCTGCTCCGGCTTGGTGGCGTGGATGCCGTCGGAGTTGCAGCCGAAGCCAACGATCTCGGCATGGATGGTCGCGCCGCGCGCCAGCGCGTGCTCCAGCTCCTCCAGCACCAGGATGCCGGCGCCTTCGCCGATCACCAGGCCGTCGCGGCCGGCGTCGTAGGGGCGCGGCGACAGGTGCGGGGTGTCGTTCTTCAGGCTGGTGGCGTAGAGCGCGTCGAACACCATGGCCTCGGTCGGGCACAGCTCTTCGGCGCCGCCGGCCAGCATCATCTTCAGGCGGCCGAACTTGATCGCCTCGTAGGCGTAGCCGATGCCCTGGCTGCCGCTGGTACAGGCGCTGGACGTCGGGATCAGGCGACCCTTGAGGCCGAAGAAGATGCTGATATTGGCCGCGGTGGTGTGCGGCATCATGCGGATATAGGAGTTGGCGTTAAGGCCGTCTGCTACCGAATTGAGCAGCATATTGCCGAACGCCTTGATCTCGTCGGTACTGCCGGTGGACGAGCCGCAGGCCACGCCCATGCGCCCGTCCTGGATGCGCTCATCGCCGAGCAGGCCGGCATGCTCCAGGGCGCGCTCGGCGGCGTACACCGCCAGCTTGGACACCCGGCCCATGCTGCGGGTCTGCTTGCGCGACCAGTGCTTGGGCTGCACGAAGTCGTCCACCGGGCCGCCCAGGCGAGTGTTCAGCTCGGTGAAACGATCCCATTCGTCCATGCGACGGATACCGCTGCGGCCTTCCTTGAAGGCGGCCGAGATGGTCGGCCAGTCACTGCCCAGCGAGGTGATACCGGCCATGCCGGTGACGACTACACGTTTCATCAACACAAACCACCGTTCACCGCGAGGACCTGGCGGGTAATGTACGCCGCCTCCTCGGACATCAGGAAATTCACTGCCCCGGCCACTTCCTCAGGCGTGCCCATGCGCGCGGCCGGAATCATCTTGAGTATCTCGTCCACCGGCACCAGATCGTCGAGGATCTCGGTGTCGATCAACCCCGGCGCCACGCAGTTGACCGTGATCTTGCGCTTGCCCAGCTCGATGGCCAGGGCCTTGGCCGCGCCGATCACGCCAGCCTTGGAGGCGCTGTAGTTGACCTGGCCACGGTTGCCGATCAGCCCGGAGACCGAGGTGATGCAGACGATGCGCCCGGCCTTGCGGCGGCGGATCATCGGCATGGTCAGCGGGTGCAGCACGTTGTAGAAACCATCGAGGTTGGTGCGCAGCACCTGGTCCCAGTCCTCGTCGGTCAGCGCCGGGAAAGCGCCGTCGCGGGTCAGGCCGGCGTTGCACACCACGCCGTAGTAGGCACCGTATTGCTCGACATCGGCTTCCAGCGCCTCGCGGCAGGCGGCGCGGTCGGAGACGTCGAACTGCAGGATGCGCGCCTGCTGGCCGAGCTCGGCGATCTGCGCCTGCACGGCCTCGGCCTCGTCGCGGCGCGAGCGGCAGTGCAGGACGAGGTCGTAACCGGAGCGGGCCAGGCGCAGAGCGATGGCGCGGCCGATGCCACGGCTGGAGCCGGTGACCAGAATGGTTTCAGTCATTGCGATTGCTCTTGTAGATAGCTTGCCACTTCCGGCGGGCGGAACACGTTGAGGCGCGCCTCGGCATGGATATCGGGGCCGTCGAGATGGCACTCGAACACGCCCATGCCATTGTCGTCCTGCAGCGAGCGCAGGGCCTTGATGCGCAACTCGGCACCGGCCGGGAAGCGCTCGACGTTGCACTCGAACTTGCGTGTGCCGAGGAGGAAGCCCAGCTCCACCGGCAGGCCGGCCTGGCGCGCCTGGCAGCCGGCGTAGGCGGCCACGCTCTGCGCCATCAGCTCGATGCCGACCCAGGCCGGCAGGCTGCCGTCGGCCTGGTTGAACAGACCACCGGGACGCACGGTGAGACGGGTCTCGATGTCTTCGTCACCGAAGCTGACGACTTCGTCGATCAGGATCATGTCGCCGGCGTGTGGCACCAGCTCGGCGATGGGCCACAGGCTCATGATGCGTCTCCCTGTGGCGCATCACCCAGGATCAGCGCGACGTTGTTGCCGCCGAAGGCGAAGGAGTTGCTCATCAGCCGGCGGCCACTGCTGCGTGAAAGTTGATCGCCGGCACCGACCAGTTGCAGCGGTTCCAGCGCCGGGTCGGCCTGGCCGTCCCACAGGTGCGGTGGCAGCAGGCCGTCGCGGTTGTACTCACTCAGGGTCAGCCAGCAGAAGGCCGCTTCCAGTGCGCCGGCGGCGCCCAGGGTATGGCCGGTCAGCGGCTTGCTCGACGAGCAGGCCACGCCAGCGGGGAACAGGCCGCGCACGGCCTTGCTCTCCATCGCGTCGTTGTGCGCTGTGGCGGTGCCGTGCAGGTTGAGGTAGTCGATATCCGTGGCAGCCAGGCCGGCGTTGGCCAGGGCCTGCTGCATCGCCGCACGGGCGCCGAGGCCCTCGGGGTGCGGTGCGGAAATATGGTGGGCATCGGAGGTGGCGGCGCCGCCGAGGAAGGCGATCGGGCTACTCTCGCGAGTCATGAGGAACAACGCGGCGCCCTCGCCGATATTGATGCCGTGGCGATTCACCGAGAAGGGATTGCAGGGCTCGGCGGATACCGCTTCGAGGGCCGAGAAGCCGTTGAGAGTCAGGCGACACAGGCTGTCCACGCCGCCACAGATCACCGCATCGCACAGCCCTTGTTGCAGCAGGCGATGGGCGCTGAGCAGGGCGCGCGCGCTGGAGGTGCAGGCGGTGGACTGGCAGTACACCGGGCCAGCCAGTTGCAGCCAGTCGGCGAGGAAGGTGGCCGGTGCGGCCATCTCCTGCTGGGCGTAGTCGTATGCGGCGGGCAGCTCGCCCTCGTGGAGGAAGCGGGCGATGCCGTCGCTGGCCTCGCGGATGCCCGAGGTGCTGGTGCCCAGCACCAGGCCGACGCGGGCAGCGCCGTAGCGGGCGATGGCGGCGCGCAGTTCGGGCTCGATCTGTTGCGCGGTGGCCAGCAGCAGCTGGTTGTTGCGGCTATGGGCGGCTTCAAGGCCCGCCGGCATGGCCGGCAGGGCAGCGCGCACGGCGCCGACGGTGAGGCGGCGGTCAGTGACCCAGCCGTCCTCGGCGCGCATGCCGGAGGCATCGCCGGCCAGCAGCGCGTCGGCCACCGCCTGCTTGCCTTCGCCCAGGGCGCACAGCAGGCCAAGGGCATTTAAATAGCTGGGCATCAGTTGCCTTCTTCTTGGTTCAGCGCGCGCACCCGATAGCTGAGCTGCGGTGCGGCGAGGGTGAAGTCCAGTGCGGAACGGTAGCGGATTCGCCAGTCCGGGTTAAGCCGGCGCTGACCATCGGCGCCGCGCTGCCAGCTGCCCGCGGGGTAGGCGGCCAGCGCGTCATCGGTGGTGAGGGCGAACAGCAGGGCGGCGAACAGCTCGCGGGCCTCGGCATTGGGTGGCAGCAGGCCCTCGTTGCGCCACTCGCCGTGCTCCAGCAGCTGACGCGCCAGGGGCACACCGAGCGGGTCGAACAGCGACCAGCGCAGGGCCTCACCTTCGGCCTGGATCACCAGCAGCCAGTCGCGCTGTTCGGCGCTCTGTGTGCGCTCGATCTGCAGGCTGATCGGCAGTGCGGCGGTCAATGCAGGGCTGCTCGCCGGCACGGGCGTGTGCCCGGCGCAGGCGCCGAGCAGCAAGGTCATGGCGAGCAGAACAACCCGCAGCATCACGGCTTGCGCGCCACCGCGTTGACCAGGGTCTCGTCGCGCTGGCCGAACGGCTTTGCCTTCATGATGCCCCAGCGTTCGAGCAGGCCGAAGTCCTTGGAGCGGCTCCACCACAGGTAGGGGTAGGAGACGTTGCGTTCCTCGAACTGGAAGCCCTGCTGGCGCAGCATGCCCAGGTACTCCTCGGCACTCTTCTGCACGTGCATCGGGTGGCGGAACAGCCAGCGGATCACCCAGGTGTCGATGTAGAACTTGGTCGACTCGGCGAACAGCAGCAGGCCGCCCGGCTTGAGTACGCGCCAGAACTCGGCCAGGGCCTGCTCCTGCTCGACCAGGTGGTGGAAGGTCTGGTGGCAGAACAGGATGTCGACAGAGGCGTCCGGCAGGTCGATGGCTGCGCAGTCGCTGGCGATCAGCTGTACGTCGAGGCCCAGGCGCTCGGCCTCGGCGCGCGAGCAGTCGAGGCTGTGCGGGTCGGCATCCAGGCCGATCATCCGTGCCGGGGCGAAGGCCTCCTGCAGCAGGCCGAACGAGCGGCCCTGGCCACAGCCGGCGTCGAGCAGCACCGGCGCCTGCGGTAGCGGTGCATCGACCAGGCGCTTGAGGTCGTTGATCGCCACGCGCAGCACATGGTGCTGCCAGACGTGGCTCTGCAGGAACCAGAAGCCGAAGCGGGTTTCCTCGACATAGGTAGGGGCGGCGCGTTCCATCGACAGGTGTTCCTCAATTACTGGCGCAGATCTCTGCCAGTACGCCCAGGCGGCGCTTGGGCTCGGCGACATAGGGGTTCTTCTCGTCCCAGGCGTAGCCGGCAAGGATCGAGCAGATCATGCGGCGGATCTCCGGCGTGGCCTTCTCGTAGAAGATCACGTCCTGGAAGCTGCCATCGTACCAACCCTGCACGTACACGCGGAACGTATCCACGCCGCGCTTCAGCGGGATGGCGAACTCGTTCTCCCAATCCACCGCCTCACCGCTGAGTTGGCGATGCAGCAGGCCGGCGGCCATGCTTGCCGAGCGCATGGCGATGGTCACGCCGGAGCTGAATACCGGGTCGAGGAACTCGGCGGCGTTGCCCAGCAGGGCGAAGCCAGGGCCATGCAGCGTCTTGACGTTGGCCGAGTAGCCATTGATCTCGCGCGCCGGGGTGTCCCACACGGCGTTCTTCAGGACCTTGCTCAGCGACGGTGTTTCTTCGACGAACTGCTTGAGACAGGCGTCCAGGTCCGTCGGGTAGTTAGCGTAGTGATCAGCGATAGAAACCACGCCCAGCGAGCAGCGGCCGTTGCTGAACGGAATGGTCCAGAACCATACGTCCCTGAGCGTCGGGTGTGTGGTGATCAGGATCTTCTCGCGGTCGAAGCCGGACGCCGGATCGATACGGTCTTCGATATGGGTGAACACGGCGCGACGCAGTGGGAAGGATGACGGCGTGTCGAGGTCGAGCAGGCGCGGCAACACGCGGCCATAGCCGCTGCCGTCGAGGACGAAGGCACATTCGACCTGGTATTCGTGGCCATCGGCCAGGCGGCGTACCGACAGGCGCGGGCAGTCGCCGGTGAAGTCGGCGGCGAAGATCTCTTCCTCGTAGCGGATTTCCACGCCCTGCAGCTCGGCCTGGTCGGCCAGCAGCTTGTCGAAATCGGCGCGAATCACCTGGTAGGTCGAACCCTTGCCCTCGGTGAATTTGTCGCGGAAGTCGAACTCGGTGTAGCGCTCGCCCCAGGCAAATGCGGCGCCATGCTTGGTCTGGTAGCCGGCGGCCTGGACTGCTTCGAGCATGCCGGCCTCCTCGACGAAGTCGAGGCAGTGCGACAGCAGGCTCTCGCCAATGGAGAAGCGCGGGAAGCGCTGGCGCTCCAGCACCAGCACGTCGTGGCCCTGGCGTTTGAGAATGGCGGCGGCGATGGCCCCCGAAGGGCCGGCGCCGATGACGACGATCTGACGTTGTTCGACTTCAGGAGACTTCATAACGACCTCTCGCTTCATGGTTGTTGGCATGCCGGCCGAGCAGGGCGGGCAGCAGAGTAGAGAACAGGCTCATCAGCAACAGGCCGAAATAGATCATCGAATCGATCAGCTGCAGCTGCAGGAGCAGGTTGAGGAATACGATTTCGGTGAGGCCACGGATGTTCAGCAGCAGGCTTTCCCGCCACTTGATCCGTGCGGCTGCGGTTGGGGCCGCCCAGTGCAGGCCGAGCCAGCTGCCGAGCACCTTGCTGACGACCGGCAGCAGGATGAGCATACCGATGGCCAGCCATGAGTAGTCTTGACCTATGCCATGGAAGTCCACGCGCAGCACGCCGAAAGTCAGGATCAGCGGCACGGCCAGGCCATTCATCAGCAGCTTCCAGGCGCGCTCCGGCAGCGGCAGTACGAACGGCTGCTTGATCCAGGCCAGGCACAGCATGTAGGCAATGCCGAACACCAGGGCGTTGAGCTTGAGTTGCTGGAACAGCAACATCAGGGCGAAGAACGGCAGGCTGTAGAACAGCGGGTGGCGCAGTTTGAGCAGGCGCAGCGCCAACGGCAGCGCGGCGGCCAGCAGCGGCCAGAGCAGCGCGGCGGGATGGCTGCTGCCCTGGGCCAGGCCGAACAGGCTCCAGCACAGGAAGTCCATGAGGATCGCCGCGTGCAGCAGGCGCTTGGTGTCCGCCGCCGGGTAGCCGATGCTTTGCAGGAACAGGTAGAGCACCGGGATGGCGGTGATCGAGAACAGCAGGCCGATGCCCACCGAACTCAGCCAGCTACGGTCGCCGGGCAGCAGCCAGAGCGAGCAGGCCAGGCCGGCCAGCATTGGCACCAGGAAGCTGGGCAGGGCGATCTTCACGCAGGCCGGGCTCAGGTCTAGGTCGATCACGTCGCTGAGGATGTAGCCGAGCAGCAGGGCGAAGCACAGGCCGTAGGCCATGCTCAGCCAGGTCGGCGCCAGCAGGTCCTGGGCGCTCAGCTGCCAGTGCGGCTCGACCCACAACAGCAGCAGGGCGGGAATGGCGATGGCCGCCACCAGCAACTGGCCGACGATGGGGATCAGCCGGCGCCCGCCGACGATCGCCACCAGGGCGTAGATCACCAGGGCCAGCAGCCAGAATCCGAGCACGGTCACGCGACAACCTCCTTGTGTGGCCGTGTGGCGGCCCAGGGTGAAAGCAGGAAACAGAACAGCAGGCCGAGGCTGATGGCCAGGCCGAAGTTGGCGATGGCTGGGGTCTGGCTGATCAGCAGCAGGCCGAACGACATCCACGCAGTAAGCGCCGAGAGCAGGGTGCCGAGCAGACTGACTGCCGGGCCGCCGATGTTCTCGCGCATGAGGATGGCGTAGTCGACGCCGATGGCGGTGATCAGCAGCAGACCGAACAGGCTGAACAGGGTCAGCGGCTGGCCCAGCCAGCCGAGGCAGGCCAGCGCCGCCAAGGCCGACAGTAGCGGCAGGCAGATCACCCGCAGCGCGCCACCGAGGCCGAAGGGCAGGCACAGCAGCAGGAAAATGGCGGCGCTGGAGATCAGCTTGAGTTCGGCGGCGCTGAGCTGGGTGGCGGCGAACAGCTGGTTCAGCTCGCCCAGGCGGTCGATCAGCTGTACGCCCTGCAGACCCTCGGCCGTTTGCTGCAGCAGGGCGCTGTCATTCAGGCCCTGCAGGCTGACAATGCCGGCTACTCCACTCTCACTGCGGCCCAGCCACAGCGAACGCCAGGCCTCGCCCAGCGGGCCGGCCAGGGCCTGCTCCAGGCTCGGTTGCGGCGCGTGCTGCAACTCGTCCAGCTCGGCGCGCAGCGCGGCTTCCGGCAGGCCGAGGTCGAGCAGCGGCTGCCAGTGTTGTGGCAGATTGTTCAGCGCGGTGTGCAGCGGCGCCAACTCGCTTTCGGGGGCGACCAGTTGGCTAAGGGCGCGATAGCCGCGCAGGTGGCCGGCGGCGATGGCGGCGTCCAGGCGTTGGCTCAGCTCGGCCTGGCGTTGCAGCAATTGTTGTTCGTCGGCACCGCGTACCAGGAAGAACTGGCTGGTGGGCTGCTGCCCGGTGAGCTCGGCGATGCGTTTGGCTTCGGCCATCAGCTGCGGCTCCTGGCCCAGCCACTGGCGCAGGTCGTTCTGCGGCGTCAGCTGCCACAGGCCGCCGGCGCAGAAGGCCAGCAGCGCGAGCAACAATGGCCAGCTGCCGGTGCGTGCGAGCAGGCGTGCACGCCGCTCGACCAGATTTTCGGCGGCGCGGCGCAGGCTGGCCGGTGGTGCCAGGCGCAGGTTGTTCAGCCAGGCCGGCAGCAGGCACACCGAGCACAGGTAGGCGCCGATCAGCCCGGCAGCGGAGAACAGGGCGATCTGGGTCAGCGCCGGGAAAGGGGTGAAGGCCAGCGCCACATAGCCGGCGAGGTTGGTGCCCAGGCTCAGACTCAGGCCCGGCAGGGTCTCGCGCAGGGCGGCCCAGCTCGACCAGGGGCCGTCGCCCCAGCTCTTGCTCAGGTAGTGCTGCGGGTAGTCGGCGGCGACGCCGACCAGGCTGGCGCCGAGCACCAGGGTCAGCGCGTTGATCTGGCCGAACACCAGCACGCAGGCGGTGCAGCCGGCCAGCAGCGCCACGCCCATCGGCAACAGGCTGACCAGGATGCGCGGACGGCGGAAGGCGAGCAGCAGCAGGAGCAGGGTGCCGAGGGTGGCGCCGCCACCGATCAGGGCGATCTCCTGGGTGGCCTTGGCCTGGCCGGCCGCGGCGTGCAGCGCGCCACCGGCGGCGAGCAGCTGGCCGCCTGCGTTCTCGACCTGCTGGCGCAGCTCGGCCACGGCGGCGGCGATCTGCGGCGGCGCCTGCATGTCGAAGGCATCGCCACGGGTGCGCAGGCGCAGCAGGGCCCAGGTGGTGCCGTCGTCCTGCAGCAGTAGGGCACCGCTGCCAAGGTCGGCCTGGATGCGGCTGCCGGGATTCAGCGTCTGCTGGGCACGCAGGCCGAGGCCGAACCAGTCCTGCTCGGTGGGCAGCAGGCCGAAGCCGGCGAAGGTGTCGAACAGTTGTTGCGTGCGCTGCTCGATAAAACTGTCCGGCTGCTCGATCAGCAGCTGGCGGTCGGCCGGCGCCAGTAGGGCCAGGCGCTCGCCGCGCAGCTGCTGGCGGATGGCGTCGAGGTCGGCCTGCAGGCTCCACTGCACCTTGTCGAAGCGGCCGCTGGCCTGCCACTGCTCGCCGGCCTGACGCACCAGTTCGATGGCGCGCTCGCGCTGCGGGTGGCCGATAAGGATCAGCAGCTCGCGCGACAGCGGCTCCTGCATGCGTTGCTCGGCCTGCTGTACCAGTTCGTCGCCGGCGCCCTTGGGCAGCAGGGCGAGCATGCTGGCCTGCACCGGCGGGCCGTCGCGCCATTGCCAGGCGGCCAGCGCCAGCAGCATCAGCAGCAGGGCGCCAAACAGGCGCGGCAGCAGGCGCTGGACGCTAATGGACAAGGTCGGTGCGCTCCTGCGCAGTCAACGCGTCGCCAGCCTGGCTCTGCGGCAGTTTCAGGACGGTGCGGTCGCCCTGGGTCTCGATCAGTTCGATGCGCTCGACCAGCGCGCCGCCGTCGATGCGGATGGCGCTGAATATCTGTTTGAGCAGCAGCGAGTGCGGGGTGAGTTCGAGCTGCCAGGCGTTGTGTTCGCCGCTGAGCTTGAGCTCGAAGTCGCGCTCCAGGCCCGAACGATCCCCCTTGAGCACGGCGAGGAACAGGCGGCTCTGCTGGGCGGCGACGTCCTGGCCCGGTTGCTGTTGCCAGCCTTCGGCGGTACGGCGGGCGATGCCGGCGTCGTCGATGCGGTAGTCCTGCTTCAGCGGCTTCTGCAGCAGCCAGAGCAGACCATGCTCGCGGGACAGAGTGAACTGGCCCTGGCTGGTCAGCGGCGTGGGCAGGGCGCGCAGGTGTTTCTCCTGCACGAACGGCCCACGCACCACCGCCGGCTTGGCCAGCTGAGCGCTGAGCTCGGCCAGGTCGAAGGCCTGCGCCGCCGGCATCAGCGCCAGCAGCAACAGACCTATACCGAAGCGCAGTTTCACCCGACGACCTTGGCGACGGCGTCGGTGAACACCTTGGGCGAAGCCAGCAGCATCTCGCGGGTGGCGATCTCCACCGCCACCTGCACGCTGCTGCCACGGGTCATGCGTTCTCCCGTCGCCACGTCGGTGATCAGGTAGTTGATCTTCAGGCGGTTCTCCCACTCGACCAGGTCGGCGCGCACCTTGATGCGTTGGCCGAACTGGGCGCCGCGGATATAGCGCAGCTGCAGGTCGATCACCGGCCAGGCGTAGCCGGCGTCGCGCATTTGCCGGTAGTTGTGGCCGAGCTTGTCGAGCAGGGCGCAGCGCGCCTCCTCGAAGTATTTGACGTAGTGGCCGTGCCAGACCACTTCCATCATGTCGACGTCGAAGAACGGCACGAGGATTTCAACGTCCGCCTGCAGCACGCCTTCCTTACGCATACAGCCCCCAGTGGCGCGTGCGGATGCGTACCAGGCACAGGCGCAGCTCGCCTTCCAGGGCACGATCCTCGATCACCGGCGGGAAGTCCGTGGCCAGCTGCTCGCGCATGGCAGCCAGCGGTGCGGGAATGTCTGTTTTACCTGCGCGCTCGCGCAGCCACACGCCCTGGTTGGCGGCCAGCAGGGTGGCGGCAGCGACCTGCTCGGTCAGCTCCAGGCTGCGCAGGGCGTCGCGCGCGGCGATGGTGCCCATGCTCACCTTGTCCTGGTTGTGGCACTCGGTGGAGCGCGAGAACACGCTGGCCGGCATGGTGTTTTTCAGCGCTTCGGCGGTCCAGGCGCTGGTGCCGATCTGCACGGCCTTGAAGCCGTGGTTGATCATCGCGGTTTCCGCCGGGGCGCCGGACAGGTTGCTCGGCAGGCCGTGGTTGTAGCGGGTGTCGACCAGCAGGGCGAGCTGGCGGTCGAGCAGGTCGGCGACGTTGCCGACCAGGTTCTTCAGACTGTCCATGGCGAAGGCGATGTGTCCGCCGTAGAAGTGGCCGCCGTGCAGGGTGCGCTCGGTCTCGGCGTCGAACAGCGGGTTGTCATTGGCGCTGTTCAGCTCGATTTCGATGAACTGGCGCAGCAGACCCAGGCTGTCGGCCAGCACGCCAAGCACGTGCGGCGCGCAGCGCAGCGAGTAGCGGTCCTGCAGACGGTGCAGCGGCGGCAGCGGTTCGGCCACGGCCAGGTCCTCGCGCAGCCAGGCGGCGACCTGGGTCTGGCCCGGGTGCGGTTTGGCGGCGAACAGGCGCTCGTCGAAGTGTTCCGGGTTGCCTTCCAGCGCCACCACGTTGAGCGCGGTAATGCGCGTGGCCAGCTGCAGCAGGTAGTCGGCTCTGGAGAACGCCAGGCAGGCCAGGGCGGTCATCACCGCGGTGCCGTTCATCAGCGCCAGCGCTTCTTTCGGGCGCAGGGTCAGTGGCGTCCAGCCGAGTTCTTTATGCACGTCCGCCGCGCTGCGGCGCTCGCCCTTGTACATCACCTCGCGCTCGCCGCTAAGGGTGGCGGCGACGTAGGACAGCGGAGTCAGATCGCCACTGGCGCCGACCGAGCCTTCTTCCGGAATCAGCGGCAGCACGTCATGTTCGAGGAAGGCCTGCAGGCGCTCCAGCAGCTCCACGCGCACCCCGGACACGCCATGGCACAGCGACTGCAAGCGCGCAGCCAGTACGGCGCGGGTGCTGGCCTCGTCGAGCAGCTTGCCCAGGCCGCAGCCGTGGAAGGTGAACAGGTGCTTGGGCAGCGCCTCGACCTGGTGCAGCGGCACGGCCACCACGCAGGAGTCGCCGTAGCCGGTGGTCACGCCGTAGATCACGCCTTCCTTGTCCAGCAGGGTGTCGAGGAAGCGCGCGCCCTTGGCGATCTTCTCGCGGTAGGCGGCATCGTTCTGCAACTGGGCACGGGCGCTGCGTTGGGACAGGGCGACCACCTGCTCGATGGTGAGCTGCTGTTCGCCGAAGGTCACGTGGTCAGCCACGGCACAAGCTACTGCGCTAGTCATATCGCCCTCCGGCGGTGCTCGAAATCCTCATTTGCCGACATGCAAACTGCGGTTTCTGCGCTCCGGCGCAGGGCAATCTGACTGCGCTCGCGACGCTTGTGTCGCGGCTGGTCAAGCGGGAAGGTCGTCATTGGCGTTCCAGAACGGGTAGAAGTTGAACCATTGCCGCGGAGCGTTCAGGCAGTGTTGGCCCAGGCGCTCGGCATAGCGTTGTACCCAGCCGCGAATCACCTCGTCGCGTTCCTTGCGCGTCCACTGCACGCGCTCGGCGAAGCGTTCGAGGATCACCTGGTAGCGGCCGTCGATCTTCAGGCAGCTCATCAGGTTGACCGGGCATTGCAGGAGTCCTGCCAGCAGCCAGGGCCCTTGCGGGAAAGCGGCCGAGTGGCCGAGGAAATTCACGCTGACGTTGCGCCCGCCATGCAGTGGCACGCGGTCGCCGGCGATCGCCAGCCACTCGCCGCGCTCCAGGCGCTCGGACAATTGCAGCATGATCGCTGCGTCCAGTTCGCTGACCTGGATCAGGCGCAGGTGACTGGCGCCGGCCTCGCCGAGCAGGCGGTTGAACTGTTCGGCGTGCTTGGTGTGCACCAGCACGTTCATCTGCACCTTCTCGCCCAGCTCGGCCAGGGCGCGGCACACCTCGAGGTTGCCCAGGTGCGCGCCGACCAGCATCTGCCCGCGCGGCTCACTGTGCAGGCGCTGGCGGATGCCGTCGGGGTCGACCAGGGTGATCTGCTCCAGGCCGAGGCGGCCGTTCCACACGTCGAGCTTGTCCAGTAGGGCATCGGCGAAGGCCATGAACTGGGCAAACACCGAGCCGAAGCGCGGCGCTAGCTCGCTGCGCCCGCTCCAGCTGGCCAGGTTGTGCTGGTACTGGCGGATGCTGCGCCGCGCCTGGCGGCCGAAGGCGAAGAAGTACAGGACGATGGCGTACAGCACGGGCGTCAGCGCGCGGCGGCCGAGCAGGCGCACGGCGCCGGCGGTGAACTTCATCAGCAGGAAGTGGCCGCGCTCGCGCTGGCCTGCCCAGTGTTCAGCCTTCTGCCCGTTCATCCGCGCCACCTGCGCCAGAGGATCAGCGGCGCGCGCAGCAACATGCCGAAGAACAGCTTGGCGTGCATCTTCGAGATCAGCGCGTTGTCGTGGAACAGGCGGAAATGCGACAGGCCATCCAGCGGGTAGTGCACCTTGGTCGGTAGCCACTGCATCGGCTGGTTGCGCCAGGCCAGACGTACGAGGATCTCCGGGTCGAAGTCCATGCGCTTGCCCAGGTTGCTGGCGTCGAGCAGCGCCACGGTGGCCGGCAGCGGGTAGACGCGGAAACCGCACATGGCATCGCGAATCGACAGCGACAGGCTGTTGATCCACACCCACACGTGGGTCAGGTAGCGCGCATAGAGGCGGCTCTTCGGCACGCTGGCGTCGTACTGCGGGTAGCCGCAGACCAGCGCCTGCGGATGCTCGCGGGAGGTACCGAGGAAGGTGGCGATATCGGCCAGGTCGTGCTGGCCATCGGCGTCCACCTGCAGGGCGTGGGTGAAGCCCAGGCGCTGCGCCTCGCGCAGACCGGCCATCACCGCGCCGCCCTTGCCCTGGTTGAGCGGCAGGCGCACCAGATAGGTGTTGTCCTGGGTGGCCAGCTGGTCCATCACCGCCGCGCAGCTCGGGCTGGAAGCGTCGTCGACCAGCACGCAGGGCAGGCCGGCCTCGTGCAATGCGGCGACCACCACGGGTAGTGCGTGCTCGTGGTTGTAGACTGGGATGACGGCGCAGGGGTTATGCATGGTTTTCCCTCATCCCAGCCCTCTCCCGGAGGGAGAGGGAGCAGACCGTGCGGGGTATACCCATGGGGTTCCCCTCTCCCATTGGGAGAGGGGCTAGGGGTGAGGGTCTGCCAGGCACGAACAGGCTCACTGCACCGCCCCCAGCAGGATGCGCCCGGACGAGCACGGCGCCTCGCCATTGCGGTAGGCGAAGTACAGCTTGCCGCGCTCGGTGTCGAAACGCAGGGTTAGCTGGATGCGGTCGCCGGGGCGTACCAGTTGCTGGAACTTGAGCACTTCCATGCCGCAGAAGCGCGGCGGCAGCTCTTCGATCAGGCCGCGCGCCAATTGTTGGGCCCAGTCGATCTGCACCACGCCGGGCAGTACCGGGGTCTGCGGGAAGTGGCCGGTGAAATGGGCCAGGTCCGGCGGTACGTCCAGTTCCAGCTGCCATTCGCCGTCGACCAGCTCGGCCTTGCGCGGCTCGACGCGGGTCGCGCGTGGCGCGGCGACCAGCTCGTCGACGGTGCTCTGCGCCAGCTTGCCCTGGCTGCTGTAGGGCAGCTCCAGCAGCAGGCGCCAGCGGCGCGGCAATGCGATGGCCTCGCAGTGGCCGGCCAGATGTTTGCGCAGGGTCTCGGTGACGGTCTTGCGGCCCTGGTTGCGCAGGGCGTGCAGGCCGGCCGGGCTCAGCGCCAGCAGGGCGCCGAGGAAGGCGCGGCCTTCCTGGATCACCCCGAGGCGGGCGTCAGCGACCCATTCGTGCTGGCTCAGCGCCTGCTCCAGCATGGGCAGGGAGATGCGTTTTTCTTCCAGCTTGACGATGCGGTCCAGGCGCCCGCGCAGGGCGAAGCGGCCATCGGCCTGCAGTTCGGCGGCGTCCGCACTCTGCTCGACATGCCCGGCCGGCAGGTAGGGCGAGGCGATGCGCAGGGCGCCTTCGTCGTTCAGGGACAGCTCCACGCCGGGGAACGGCTGCCACAGTTCGCCGCCCTGGCGCCAGGCGATGCCACCGGTCTCGGAGCTGCCGTAGATCTCGGTCGGCTGTTGGCCGAGCTGGCTGCCCAGCTCGACGGAGACTTCCGCTGGCAACGCGCCGCCGGAGGAGAACACACGGCGCCCGGCGCCCAGGGCGTTCCAGTCGAGATTGTCGCCCATGCGTTTGAGTAGCGCCGGGCTGGCCACCCAGGCGAAGGCCGGTTGGCTCAGGCTCTCGCGCTGCAGGTCTTCGGGGAAGGGCAGGGCGCGGCGCCAGAACGGGCGGCCGGCGCACAGCGGCCAGAGCACACGGAACAGCAGGCCGTAAATATGCTGGGCGGCGACGCTACCGAAGATGGTCGCGCCGGCCAGGTCACTGCCCCACAGCTGCTCCAGGGCATCGACCTCGTTGGCCAGCTGACGTAGGGACTTGTCGATCAGCTTGGGCTCGCCGCTGGAGCCGGAGGTGCACAGGGTCAGGCGGCAGGCGTCGAGATCGAGGGCGACGGGTGCCAGGGCTTCGCCGTCCAGGCTGTCGAGTGAGTCCAGCCATAGATCGGCCTGCTCGGCGAGACGCTGGCGGCTCTGCGCCTGGGCGTCGGCCGGCAGCAGCACGGCAGCGCCGGCGCGCCAGGCACCGAGCAGGGCAATGGTCAGCTCGCCGGCATCCTCCAGATACAGCGCCACGCGCTGCGCGCCGCGCGCCTGCAGGGCGCCGGCCAGGCGCAGGGCGCGCTGTTGCAGCTGGGCGTGGTCGAGCGCCGGCTCCAGCGCCACGGCACGGCCGGCCAGGGGTTGCAGCAGATGATCGGCAAGCGGCAGCCAGCTCATCCATGTCTCCTTACTTGCTGGCGGATCAACCACTCAGCGGCGAACAACAGGCCCATCAGGGCGTAGGCGATCAGCCCGGTGTACAGCATCCACCAGCTCAGCGGCGCCCACAGGGTCAGGGCGCTGATCAGCAGGGCGTTGGCCAGGAAGAAGCCGGCCCAGACCAGCGTGACCTTGCGCGTGTAGCGCACCGCGTGTTCGGGCAGCTCCGGCTCGCGCAGGCGCGCCAGGCGCTCGATCACGGGCGGTCCGAACTTCAGCGACAGGCCGAACAGCGCCAGCAGCATCAGGTTGAGCAGCACCGGGTACCAGCGCAGCAGCGCCGGCTCGCCGGCCAGGCCGAGCAGGACGCAAAAGGCCAGGGCGGCACCGGCCATCCATAGGCCACCAGGCTTGTTGCGCTGGGTCAGGACGCGCGCCAGCCACAGGCCGCCGAGCAGGGCAGCGAACAGGCGTGGCGACAGGTGCTCCATGCCGTAGTACACGGCAAAGGGGTAGAGCAGGCCGGCCACCACCAGCAGCAGGCCGAACAAGCGCCCCATGGCTTAGCCGGCGGCCGCTTCGGCGTTGACCACCTGGTAGACAGCTTCGACCACGTCACCAACGGTGCGTACGGCCTTGAACTCCTCGGCGGCGATCTTCTTGCCGGTCTGGCGCTTGATGTGGTCGATCAGGTCGACGGCGTCGATGCTATCGATCTCCAGGTCCTGATAGAGGTTGGCCTCGAGGGTGACGCGCTCGGCGTCCAGCTCGAACAGCTCCACCAGGGCATCGCGCAGGGTAGCGAAAATCTCTTCACGGCTTTTCATCGCGAACGTCCTCAGGCGGCCTGTTTCGAGGCGACAAAAGCCGCCAGGCTGGCCACGTTGGCGAAGTGCTGACGGGTGTCCTTGGCCTCGGCGTCGATCTTGATGCCGAAACGCTTCTGGATGGCCAGGCCCAGCTCCAGGGCGTCCACCGAGTCCAGGCCGAGGCCTTCGCCGAACAGGGTCAGGTCGGCGGCGATGTCTTCGGCGGCCATGTCTTCCAGGCCTAGGGCCTCGATGATCAGGTGCTTGATCTCAGTTTGCAGATCGCTCATCTGTTGCGAGCTCCTTCATGAAGTGTTGATGCAGATGGTCATTGAGCTTGCGCGAGGCAATCGGCAGCGGAGCCTGCTCGGTGAATTGCCGCGGGTCGATATCCTCCCCGACCCGCAGGCGAAAATGGAAACGACGCGACGGAATGCTGTACCAGGGCTCGGCCTTGGTCAGGGTGGTGGGCGTCACGCTGATCACCACCGGGGTGACGATGCTGGCGCCGCGCACGGCGATGGCGGCGGCGCCGCGGTGGAATTCCGGTACTTGCCCTGGCGTGGTGCGCGTGCCTTCGGGGAACACGATCAGGGTCTGGCCATCCTGCAGGGCGCCGGCGGCCTCTTCGAGCATGTCCATGCTGCCGCTGTTGCTGATGTAGCCGGAAGCGCGGATCGGCCCACGCATGCACGGGTTGTCCCACAGGCTCTGCTTGACCACGCAGTTGGCGTCGCGGATGAAGGCGATCAGTACCACTACGTCGATCAGCGAGGGATGGTTGGCGATCACCATCTGTCCCGGACGGCCGAGGCGCTCGGCGCCCTCGACCTCGTAGGTCAGTACGCCAGTGCGGAACATGAACTGGACGAACCAGTAGAAAGAGCGGCTGACCACGGCGCGGGCGCGGGTGCGACGGGCCAGGGCGTCGCCCGGCAGCAGGGATAGCAGCGGGAACACGACGATGCGCAGCAATACGCCGCCGACGCCGAACAGCGAGAAGCTCAGCGCGGTGGCGATCAGGCGCCACCAGTACGGGGCGCTGTAGGGGCTCAACCCCTGTTGCGTGACCAGTTCCATTGCCGGCGTTTCCAGTGATGTTGCAGTGAGTCCACATTGCCACTCAGGGCGCGGACCAGTTCCAGGGCATGTGGCCATGCAGCGCGCGGGCCAGAGCCTTCGACGAGTTGCAGCTGCCATTCCGCGCCCGGGCGCAGCAGCAGGGCCACGGCGTAGGGGAAGGGCACGTCGTCGATATAGGGGCGATAGAGTTCGGGCGGTGTTTCCTCGGCGACGATCAGCAGCACGCTGGGCGAGCCCTCGCCCAGCAGGGTGGCAGCCTCCAGCAGGGCCTGCTCCAGACCGTCGCCTTCGGCAGCCAGGGCGGTCATCTCGCTGGTATCGCCGCGCTGGATCGACCACAGGCCGATGATCGCGTTGTGTACCGACAGGCTGAACTGGGTGGGCGAGAGCGGCTCGTCGTGGGCCAGGTCGCTGAGGATGGCCAGGGTGCGCGGGGTCTCGCCGTGGCGCGAGGCGAACACCAGGGGCATGGGGCCATGCTCTTCGGCCAGCGGCCAGGCGACGTGAAAGGCCATGCGTGCGAGGCGGCTCAGGCGGCGGCGCTGCAGGGCCGGGAGAAAGCCGACATCGGGCTGTTCGCCGCCGTCCTGCGGGGCGAATGGGGCCTGTTGCCAGGCGTGCCAGTCGGCTGCGCTGTCCAGGCCGGGAGCCCAGGCGCGCCAGTGTTCGATCCTGAAGTTTGTCACGCTGAGAGCTCTATCTCGGCCCTTCCGAGGGCGTCCTTGTCTACTGCGATCCCGCCCGCAGGAGGGGTGGCCGGGATTATGGCGAGGTGCCGACATTATCCAGACGGTACGCGGCCCGTGCAAATTTTGAGCGAACGCCCTGACCGGAGGTTGGCTGCCACCGCGCTTAACTCCTCGCCCTTGACACGGGCTTTGCATAGAATCCCCAACCATCTGCGATCAGGGAGGTGTCACATGCGGCGCGTGGTGTTCAATCAGAAGGGTGGCGTGGGCAAGTCCAGCATTGCCTGCAATCTGGCGGCTGTCAGCGCTACCGAGGGCTTTCGTACCCTGCTCATCGACCTGGACGCTCAGGCCAACTCGACCCACTACCTGACCGGTCTGACCGGTGACGATATTCCCATGGGGATTGCCGAATTCTTCAAGCAGACGCTCTCGGCCACCGCCTTCAAGAAGGGCAAGGTCGATATCTACGAGACGCCGTTCGACAACCTCCACGTGATCACCGCCACGGCCGAGCTGGCCGAGCTGCAGCCCAAGCTGGAGCAGAAGCACAAGATCAACAAGCTGCGCAAACTGCTGGACGACTTGGCCGAGGACTACGACCGGATCTACCTGGATACGCCCCCGGCACTGAATTTCTACACGGTTTCCGCACTGATCGCCGCCGATCGCGTGCTGATCCCCTTCGATTGCGACAGCTTCTCGCGCAATGCCCTGTATGGCCTGCTACAGGAGATCGAGGAACTGAAGGAAGACCATAACGAAGCGCTGGAGGTGGAGGGCATCGTGGTCAACCAATTCCAGCCGCGTGCCACCCTGCCGCAGCAGCTGCTCGACGAACTGGTCGCGGAGGGGCTGCCGGTGCTGCCGGTGAACCTGATGAGTTCGGTGAAGATGCGCGAGTCGCATCAGGTCTGCACCCCGCTGATCCACCTGGATCGCAGCCACAAGCTGACCCAGCAGTTCGTCGAACTGCACAACCTGTTGGAAAGCTGAGCACGGCAGAAACAGAAAAGGCGCCCTCGGGCGCCTTTTTCATGTGCGAGCAAGGGCTATCAGCGAACTACCAGCACATCGCAGGGAGCCTTGTGCAGGTAATGCTGGGCCAGGCTGCCAAGCAGGGCTTGGGACAGCGCGCTGCGACCGTGGCTGCCGAGCACCAGCAGTTGCGGCTGCTGGCTGGAAATGTGCTCCTGCAGGGTGCGCAGGATGCCGCCAGTGCGCACCTCATGGCTAAGTTTCGGAGCATTGGCCGGCAGACGCTGGGCCTCGTCGTGGATCAACTGGTCGATCAGCGCACGCTGGGTCAGCAGTTCTGCTTCCTGGGCATTGCCCTTCTGTGGCTCGAACACGTGCAGTGCGTGGATATTCGCCTCGCTCGGCAGCAGCAGCCCGGCGTGGTGCAGGGCGGTGCAGGCGCACAGGGAGAAGTCGATGGCCGCCACCGCACTGCTATAGGGCGTGGCATCGTCCTGGGCGGCGAGCAAGAGTGGCACCGGGCAGCGGCGGGCGATGCGGTCCAGCGTGGTGCCGGAGAAGAATTCGTGGCGCTGGTGATGGGCGCCGAGTACCAGCAGGTCCGCTCCGGTCTGCTGCACCTGTTCCAGCACGCCGTCGGCGGGCTTGCCCTGGCACAGGCGCAGCTGGCTGCCCGGCGGGGCGAACTCGGTCAGGCTGCGGTCGAGGGTCTGTTCGATACGCTCACGCTCTGCCTGATCCAGCTTCGGGTCGAACACGTGCAACAGCGTTAGCCGGGCATTGTGCTGGCGAGCCAGCTGGGCGGCGCGACGGAGGGCGAGATCTGCGGTGCTGCGCAGGTCATGCGCGATTAGGACGTGTCCTGTCATTTCGTTCCCCTTGGGCGCCTCGTCCATGCGCGGCGCCAGTGAAAACCTCTGCGGGTTTTTAGAATAAGAGTTCTAAATAGACCTGCTTTGGTCCGGGGACAAGTCCCGTACGTCAGTGTTTGCGCAATTGATACAGGGCGCTCGTTTCGGCCACCACTTCGCCGCTACCGTCGCGCAGCTGCAGATCCAGGCGGTAGTCGGCCTTGCCCTCGCGTTCGGCTTCGCCCTGGATGCGTTCGATCTCTGCGGCATCCAGTCGCGCCTCGACCGAGATATCGGTGGTCGCCGTACGACGGAAGCGCAGGTTCATCTCCTTGATCAGCGGATAGAAGCGCTGCACATCGAAGCTGGTCAGGAACAGGGCGCCACCGGGCATCTCGGCCAGGGTGAACAGCGCGCCGGCGTAGAGGGTGCCGATATGGTTCTGGTTGCCGGCCAGCGGCATGCGCAGGCGGACAAAGCCGGGCTGCAGCTCCTCGGCTTTGAGGCCGCTGCGTTTGACGAAGTCGATCTTCTCTTCGGTGAAGACGCGGGCCATCTCGGCGGGTAACGGCATGGGGAGGCTCCTGATGCGGGAGCTCCGAGACTAGCCGCTGGCACCGGCGGGGCAATGACCGCTGTGCTCGCCGCCGCTGACCGATCCGCTCAGCGCCTGTTTATGGAAAGGCTGCTAGGCGATGCCTTGGCTGCGCAGCCAGCCAAGCAGTTGCGGCAGCGGCAGGGCGCCGGCCTGGCGGGCAACTTCGACGCCGCCGCGGAACAGGATCAGGCTGGGGATGGAGCGGATACCGAGCTGGCCGGCGAGCTGCTGGTTGGCTTCGCTGTCGAGCTTGCCTAGGCGGCAGCGGCCCTGCAGCTGGCTGGCGGCCTGCTGGAAGGCCGGCGCGAAGGCCTTGCATGGCCCGCACCAGTCGGCCCAGACATCGACCAGCAGCGGCAGGTCGCCTTTGAGCTGCGCGGCGAAACCTGCCTGGGTCAGTTCGAAAGGCGCAGCGGGCAGCACCTCGCTCTTGCAGCGGCCGCAGCGCGGCGCATCGCCCAGGCGTTCGGCCGGAATGCGGTTGAGGCCGGCACAGCTCGGGCAGGGAATCAGCAGGGGTTGGCTCATAGGGGGTTCCTCCTCGAAGCAAGGTGGTGGCTGACAGCCGTTAAAACAAGGGTAGAGTGGCGCCATTCGAGGAGAGCTCATGTCGCTGCCATCGCTGAATCTGCTGCGTACCTTCGCCGTGCTCGGTGACACGCTGAACGTCAGGCGCGCTGCCGAGCGCCTGCATGTCACGCCGACGGCGGTGAGCCACCAGTTGCGCGAGCTGGAGACGGCGCTCGACTGCAAGCTGTTCCAGCGCCTGCCACGTGGTCTGGCGCTGACCGATGCGGGACAGGGCTACTGGGCAGAGGTCGCCCCGGCGATCCGACAATTGGAGAGTGCTACCCGCGCGCGTCAGGCGCAGCGGCCGTTTCGCATGTCCAGTTTTCCCTACCTGGCTCAGTCTGTGATGCTTCCTGCCCTGGGTGAAGTGCAGGCGCTGCTCGGTGAGCGCTTGCTGACGCTGGACACCCGGCGCGAGTTCATCGATCTGGCCAGCCACAGCATCGACGTGGGGCTACGCCTCGCCGCCGACACGACGGACTGGGGGGCATTGCGTTCGCGGCGCCTCAGCGGTTTCGTGTTGTCGCCGCTGGTGGCGCGCGATTTTCCCGAACAGCCCTGGCCGCCGCAGTCGAGTCTGTTGCCGATTCGCTTGAGCAAGGAGCAGCAGAGCTGGCGCCAATGGGCGATGCAACATGGCTGGCAGCCGGATGCCGAGGGGCTGGTGCTGGACAGCTATGCGGCCGTGCTGACGGCTACCGAGCAGGGCCTGGGCGTGGCCATGGGTTTTCTACCGCTGTGTATCGATGCACTGGAGAGCGGGCGCCTGCGTCCACTGTGGCCATCGCGACGGGTCGACAACGGTGCGCTCTGGGCAGTGTGGCCTGCCGAGGCGGAGAGCCCGGCGCTACTACGGGTGGTGGATTGGCTGGAGCGCAGACTGGATCAGATGGAGCGACGTTGCGCTGAGTTTTTCTCAGCTCTGGAGAGCTGAAATCTCGCTTTTCCCCTGCTGCGTCGCTGCCCAGACTGGCGCAGTTCACAGGGGAATCCTTCATGCAGACCGAGCACTACCGTCTATTCGCTCGCGACGGCTATCCACTGGCCGTCACCGGTTTTCGGCCCGAGCAACCGCGTTATCTGTTGCTGGTCAATGCCGCCACCGGGGTGCCGCAGCGCTACTACAAACACTTCGCCGAACATGCTGCCAAACGTGGCGCCTGGGTGTTCACCCATGACTATCGCGGCATGGGCGCCAGTCAGGCGCCGGACTGGCAAGGTGCCCGGCCGCGTATGTCCGATTGGGGGCGATTGGATCTGGCAAGCCTGATCGACCAGATGCCCGAGGATTTGCCTTTGGGCGTGCTTGGCCATTCAGTGGGTGGCCAGTTACCTGGGTTGGCCGACAATGCCGGGCGCATCCAGGCACTGCTTGGCGTGGCGGCGCAATCCGGCTACTGGCGTTTGTGGCCTGGTGCGCGACAGCCACGGCTGGCGTTCAACTGGTACGTACTGTTCCCGCTGCTCGCTCGCCTGTTCGGCCAGCTACCGAGCTGGGCCATGGGCGGTGAGCCGCTGCCGCGCGAGGTGGCGCTGGAGTGGGCGCGCTGGTGCCGTACACCAGCCTTCATCAGTACGCCGGAAGGGGCGCCGTGGCGCCCACACTTCGCCGATGTGCGCGCGCCGGCACGCTTCCTGGCGATCAGTGATGACCATGACTTCGGCCCGCAACGGGCGGTGGAGGCGTTGATGACGTTCTATGACGGGGCGCAGCGCGAGCTGATGGTGATCGATCCGCTCGACTGGGGGCTGCGTGGCCTGGGGCATTTCGGCTTCTTTCGCCGCGATACCCCGGCCGCGCTGTGGGACCAACAGCTGGCTTGGCTGGAAAGCGCGCTCGGCTTGCAGCCAGCGCGCGCGGTGGCCTGATCAGCCGCGAGCGGCGGCCAGGGCCTGCTCCAGGTCGGCGAGGATGTCGTCGCTGTGCTCGATGCCGATCGACAGGCGCACCATGTCGCGCGGCACGCCGGCCTTCTCCAGCTCTTCGTCGTTGAGCTGGCGGTGGGTGGTGGAGGCTGGGTGACAGGCCAGTGACTTGGCGTCGCCGATGTTGACCAGGCGTACCACCAGTTGCAGTGCATCGATGAAGCGCGCCCCAGCCTCCTGCCCACCCTGGATACCGAAGGACAGGATGGCCGCCGGCTTGCCGTCCATGTAGCGTTGGGCCAGCGGATACTCCGGGTGGTCGTCCAGACCGGCATATTTCACCCAGGCCACTTGCGGGTGCTGGCTCAGGTACTGCGCCACCTTGAGCGCGTTCTCGGTATGGCGCTCCATGCGCAGCGCTAGGGTCTCCAGGCCTTGCAGAATAAGGAAGGCGTTGAACGGTGACAGTGCCGCTCCGGTGTTGCGCAGCGGTACCACGCGGCAGCGGCCGATGAAGGCGGCGGGGCCAAAGGCTTCGGTGTAGGTCACGCCGTGGTAGGACGGGTCTGGTGTGTTGAGCAGCGGGAAGCGCGCTTTGTTGTCCGCCCAAGGGAACTTGCCGGAGTCGACCACGATGCCGCCGATGCTGGTGCCGTGGCCGCCGATGTATTTGGTGAGCGAGTGCACGACGATGTCGGCGCCATGCTCGAACGGGCGGCAGAGAATCGGTGTGGCCACGGTGTTGTCGACGATCAGTGGCACGCCGTGACGGTGTGCGGCCTCGGCCAGGGCCTGCAGGTCGACAATATTGCCGGCCGGGTTGCCGATGGATTCGCAGAAGACCGCCTTGGTCTTGTCGTCGATCAGCGCTTCCAGGGCGGCGATGTCGTCGTGGGCGGCGAAGCGGGTCTGGATGCCGAAGCGGGGCAGGGTATGGGCCAGCAGGTTGTAGGTGCCGCCATACAGCTTGGCCACCGAGACGATGTTGTCGCCAGCCTCGGCCACGGTCTGGATGGCGTAGGTGATGGCCGCCATGCCGGAGGCCACGGCCAGGGCGCCGACACCGCCCTCGAGCGCGGCGATGCGCTGCTCCAGTACGTCGTTGGTGGGGTTCATGATACGGGTGTAGATGTTGCCAGCGACCTTGAGATCGAACAGGTCTGCACCGTGCTGGGTGTCGTCGAAAGCGTAGGAGCTGGTCTGGTAGATCGGTACGGCTACAGCCTTGGTGGTCGGATCGGGGCTGTAGCCGGCGTGGATGGCGAGGGTTTCCAGTTTCATGCAAGGCGGTCCTTCGGCGGTTTGGAAGGCACGCAGCATGTGAAAAACGTGGAGGGCCGGTCAATGCGCTGAGTCAATGAACGACTGCCCAGGCTAGATCGTTTTGATCGATGCATAGAACCGGGGAGCCCGCCCGGTAGCCAGGCTTGTAGCCGTTTCTGCCGGATTCCATGGGCTCGGCTGGTCAGGTCACGGTAGGTCTGTAGAACCTTTCGGCAGCTGTTGAGTACCGAGCTGATTACCGGTCCTGCGCTCTCCGTGCGCGGGCGACGCGCGAGCCGTTGTCCTTGCCGAGCACCTGGCAGATGCGTGCGCCGGCGTCGATCAGCTTGTCCAGGTCGATGCCGGTGTGGATGCCCAGGCCCTGCAGCAGGTAGAGCACGTCCTCGGTGGCGACGTTGCCGGTGGCGCCCTTGGCGTAGGGGCAGCCGCCTAAGCCTGCGACCGAGCTGTCGAACACGGCGATGCCTTCCAAGAGGCTTGCGTAGATATTGGCCAGGGCCTGGCCGTAGGTGTCGTGGAAGTGCCCGGCCAGCTTATCGCGCGGGATGTCGCGGCCGACCACGTCGAACATCGTGCGGGTCTTGCCGGCGGTGCCGGTGCCGATGGTGTCGCCCAGCGACACCTCGTAGCAGCCCATGGCGAACAGCTCGCGGGCCACGGCGGCGACCTGCTCGGGCGCCACTTCGCCCTCGTAGGGGCAACCGAGCACGCAGGAGACATAGCCGCGCACCGTGATGCCGTGGGCCTTGGCCGCTTCCATCACCGGCACGAAGCGCTCCAGGCTCTCGGCGATGGAGCAGTTGATGTTCTTCTGCGAGAAGGCCTCGCTGGCGGCGGCGAATACCGCCACTTCCTCAACCCCGGCCTCGACCGCGGCCTCGAAGCCCTTGAGGTTGGGGGTGAGGGCGCCGTAGACCACGCCGGGTTTGTACTGGATGCCGGCGAACACCTCGGCGCTGCCGGCCATCTGCGGCACCCACTTGGGCGAGACGAAGCTACCCACCTCGATGTAGCTCAGGCCGGCGGCGCTCAGGTCATCGGTCAGGCGCACCTTGTCGGCCACGCTGATCGGCTGTTTCTCGTTCTGCAGGCCGTCGCGCGGGCCGACTTCGACCAGGCGGACGTGTTGCGGCAGGTTCATGGATGTCCTCGTAATTGGTGCGGTTCTCCCTCTCCCGGAGGGAGAGGGAATAGTGGCGTTGCTCAGGTCTCAGTCAGCTCCACCAGCGCGGTGCCTTCGGCCACCAGCTCGCCCTCGGCGCAGTACAGCGCCTTGACCGTGCCGGCGTGGGGCGCGCGGATGCTGTGCTCCATCTTCATGGCCTCCAGCACCACCAGGGCGGTGCCGGCTGCAACGAGCTCGCCGGGTGCGACCAGCACGCGCACGATACTGCCGTTCATGGGCGCCGTCAGCCCGCCGTGCTGGGCGTGGCTGGCCTCGACCTCGGCGATCGGGTCGACCTTGCGCACCTCATGCAGGCGGCCCTGCCACTCCAGATACAGCGCATTGCCCTGGCGGATGGCGCGGTGGGCGCGGCGCAGGCCATCGCGCTCGAGCCACAGTTGCTCGCCCAGCAGCTGCGACTGCAGCGCGCCGCGCAGGTGCACGGTCTGGCGTTGCTCGCCACAGCTCAGCTGCAGATCGGTCTCGTTGGCCAGGCCGGCGCGCCAACCGGCGTGGCCGCTCCACGGTGAGTGATAGTCCTCGTGGCTGCGGCGCGGCGCCTCGCTCTGCAGCCAGGCTTCGCCGGCCAGTTGCCAGAATTCGCTCGGCAGTTCGGTCACGGCGGGCAGCAGTTGCGCCTGGTGGCGGGGGATAAAGCCGGTATCCAGCTCGGCAGCGGCGAAGGCCGGATGGGCCAGCACGCGACGCAGGAAGGGCAGGTTGCTGGCGAAGCCGCCGACCATCGTTTCTTCGAGCATGGCCAGCAGGCGTTGGCGGGCCTGTTCGCGATCCTCGCCCCAGGCGATCAGCTTGCCGAGCATGGGGTCGTAGAAGGGTGACACGGTGTCACCTTCGGCTACGCCACTGTCGACGCGACGGCCTTCACCGGCGGCCGGTTCGCGATACAGCTTCAGCTCGCCGGAGGCGGGCAGGAAATCGTTATCGGTGTCCTCGGCGTACAGGCGAACTTCGATGGCGTGGCCATTGAGCGGCACCTGTTCCTGGGTGATCGGCAGCGCCTCGCCACGGGCGACGCGGATCTGCCAGGCCACCAGGTCGAGGCCGGTGATGGCTTCGGTGACAGGGTGCTCAACTTGGAGCCTCGTGTTCATCTCCATAAAGAAGAACTGGCCACGGGCATCCAGCAGGAATTCCACGGTGCCGGCGCCGACATAGCCGATGGCCTGGGCGGCCTTGACCGCCGCCTCGCCCATGGCGCGGCGCAGCTCGGGCGAGAGGCCCGGTGCCGGGGCTTCCTCGACCACCTTCTGGTGGCGGCGCTGGATCGAGCAGTCGCGCTCGTTTAGGTACAGACAGTTGCCGTGGCTGTCGGCGAATACCTGGATCTCCACGTGGCGCGGTTGCAGCACGTATTTCTCCACCAGCATGCGCGAGTCGCCGAAAGCCGACTGGGCTTCACGCTGGGCGGATTCCAGGGTCTCGGCCAGCTCGGCCTCGCGCTCGACCACCTTCATGCCCTTGCCACCGCCACCCGCGGCGGCCTTGAGCAGCACCGGGTAGCCGATGCGCTCGGCAGCGACGCGGAAGGTCTCCACGTCCTGGGCCTCGCCGTGGTAGCCGGGCACCAGCGGCACGCCGGCGTCTTCCATCAGTGCCTTGGCTGCGGACTTGCTGCCCATGGCGTCGATGGCGGTGGCGGGCGGGCCGAGGAACACCAGGCCGGCGGCCTCGATGGCGCGGGCGAAGCCGGCGTTCTCGGAGAGGAAGCCGTAGCCCGGGTGGATGGCCTGGGCGCCGCTGGCTTTGGCCGCGGCGATGATCTTGTCGACCAGCAGGTAGCTTTCGGCCGGCTTGGCGCCGCCGAGGTTCACCGCCAGGTCGGCCTCGCGCACATGCCGCGCATTGGCGTCGATGGCGCTGTGCACGGCAACGGTCTTCAGGCCCTGGGCCTTGGCGGTGCGCATCACCCGGCAGGCGATCTCGCCGCGGTTGGCCACCAGCAGGGTGTCGATGTGCGTGCGGCTCATGCTTGCGGCTCCTGCCAGGCGGGCGTGCGTTTTTCCAGGAAGGCGTTGAGCCCCTCCTGGCCTTCTGGGCTGACACGGATGCGGGCGATGGCGTTCTCGGTGTAGCGGCGCAGCGGCGGGTTGAGCACGCCGCTGGCCACTTCACGCAACAGGTCCTTGCTCACCTGCATGGCCTGCGGGCTGTTGAGCAGCAGGTTGCTGACCCAGCTCTCGACCTGGGCCTCCAGTTCGACGGCCGGGTAGGCCTCGGCCAGCAGGCCCAGCTCACGGGCGCGGCTGCCGGAGAAGCGTTCGGCGGTCAGCGCATAGCGGCGCGCGGCGCGCTCGCCCAGGGCCTGGACCACGAAGGGGCTGATCACCGCCGGGGCCAGGCCGATGCGCACTTCGGACAGGCTGAACAGCGCGTCGTCCGCGCCGATGGCCATATCGCAGCAACTGACCAGGCCCACCGCGCCGCCGAAGGCTGCGCCCTGGACCACGGCCAGGGTCGGGATCTTCAGGGCGTTGAGGTTGTACATCAGCTCGGCCAGCTCGCGGGCATCGTTGAGGTTTGCGTTGTAGTCGAGCTTGGCGCTGGCCTGCATCCAGGCCAGGTCGGCGCCGGCGGAGAAGTGCTTGCCACGGCCGCGCAGCAGTAGGAAGCGCAGGCTCTTGTCGGCAGCGATGGCGTCGATGGCGAGGATCAGCTCGCGGATCATCTCGGCGTTGAAGGCGTTGTTCTTGTCCGGGCGGCTCAGCCACAGGGTGGCGAAGCCGCGCGGGTCTTTTTCCAGCTGTACGGTAGTGAAGTCGGTCATGGCTTACATCCGGAACACGCCGAACTGGGTCGGCTCGATGGGCGCGTTGAGGCTGGCGGACAGGGCCAGGCTAAGTACGTCGCGGGTCTGCGCCGGGTCGATCACGCCGTCGTCCCACAGGCGGGCGCTGGAGTAGTAGGCGTGGGCCTGCTGCTCGTACTGGGCGACGATGGGCTGCTTGATGCGCGTTTCTTCCTCGTCACTGAACGGCTGGCCGGCGCGAGCGGCCTGCTCGCGCTTGACCTGCACCAAGACGCCGGCGGCCTGTTCGGCGCCCATCACGCCGATGCGCGCGTTGGGCCACATCCACAGGAAGCGCGGGTCGTAGGCACGGCCGCACATGCCGTAGTTACCGGCGCCGAAGCTGCCGCCGATGATCACGGTGAACTTCGGCACCCGGGCGCAGGCCACGGCGGTAACCAGTTTGGCGCCGTGCTTGGCGATGCCGCCTTCCTCGTACTTCTTGCCGACCATGAAGCCGGTGATGTTCTGCAGGAACAGCAACGGGATGCCGCGCTGGCAGGCCAGCTCGATGAAGTGCGCGCCTTTCTGCGCCGCTTCGGCGAACAGGATGCCGTTGTTCGCCAGGATCGCCACCGGGTAGCCGTGGATATGGGCGAAGCCACAGACCAGGGTGGTGCCGAATAGCGCCTTGAATTCGTCCAGTTCGCTGCCGTCGACAATGCGCGCGATCACTTCGCGTACATCGAAGGGCTGCTTGGCGTCCGCCGGGATCACCCCGTACAGCTCCTCGCTGCCATGCAGCGGGGCGATGGGCGTGCGGGCCTGCAGCTGGCCGAGCTTGCGCCAGTTGAGGTTGGCGATGCAGCGCCGGGCCAGGGCCAGGGCGTGCTCGTCGTTCTCGGCGTAGTGGTCGGCAACGCCGCTGGTTTTGCAGTGCACGTCGGCGCCGCCCAGTTCCTCGGCAGTCACCACCTCGCCGGTGGCGGCCTTCACCAGGGGCGGGCCGGCCAGGAAGATGGTGGCCTGGTTGCGCACCATGATGGTCTCGTCGCTCATCGCCGGCACGTAGGCGCCGCCGGCGGTGCAGGAACCCATGACCACGGCGATCTGCGGGATGCCCTGGGCGCTCATGTTGGCCTGGTTGAAGAAGATGCGGCCGAAGTGCTCGCGATCCGGGAACACTTCTTCCTGGCGCGGCAAGTTGGCGCCGCCAGAGTCCACCAGGTAGATGCATGGCAGGCGGTTCTGCTGGGCGATAGTCTGGGCGCGCAGGTGTTTCTTTACGGTCAGCGGGTAGTAGCTGCCGCCTTTCACCGTGGCGTCGTTGGCGATGATCATGCACTCGACGCCTTCGACGCGGCCGATGCCGGCGACCACGCCGGCGGCTGGCACGTCTTCGCCGTACACCTCATGGGCGGCCAGCTGGCCGACTTCGAGGAAGGGCGAGCCGAGGTCCAGCAGGCGGTTGATGCGTTCGCGCGGCAGCAGCTTGCCGCGCGAGGTGTGGCGTTCCTGGGCCTTGGCACCGCCGCCCTCGTGGACGCGGGCGAGCAGGGCGCGCAGGTCGCTGACCTGGGCGAGCATGGCCGCGCTGTTGGCGGCGAACTCCGGCGAGCGGGTGTTGATCTGGGTATGCAGGATGGCCATGGGGCGCACTCCGAGTTGCAGGCTTTAGCTCCCCTCTCCCGTTCACGGGAGAGGGGCCGGGGGAGAGGGCTGTGCAGGCGACGCAGAGCCCCTCTCCCTAACCCTCTCCCACAAGTGGGAGAGGGGACTGGTCGTGCATCACTTGGTCTCGTTGTACAGCTCGCGGCCGATCAGCATGCGGCGGATCTCGCTGGTTCCGGCGCCGATCTCGTACAGCTTGGCGTCACGCAGCAGGCGGCCGGCTGGGTACTCGTTGGTGTAGCCGTTGCCGCCGAGCAGCTGGATGGTGTCGAGGGCCATCTTGGTGGCCATTTCGGCGGTGTAGAGGATCACCGCGGCGGCGTCCTTGCGCGATTCCTCGCCGCGGTCGCAGGCCTTGGCCACGGTGTACAGGTAGGACTTGGAGGCGTTCATGCCGGCGTACATGTCGGCCAGCTTGCCCTGCACCAGCTGGAACTCGCCGATCGACTGCTTGAACTGCTGGCGCTCGTGCACGTAGGGCAGCACCACGTCCATGCAGGCGCTCATGATCCCGGTCGGGCCGCCGGAGAGCACGGTGCGCTCGTAGTCCAGGCCGCTCATCAGCACGGCCACGCCGCGTCCTTCGCCGCCGAGGATGTTTTCTTCCGGCACTTCCACGTCCTCGAACACCAGTTCGCAGGTGTTCGAGCCGCGCATGCCCAGCTTGTCCAGCTTCTGGTGGCGGGAGAAGCCCTTGAGGTCGCGCTCGACGATGAACGCGGTCATGCCGCGCGAACCAGCGTTGATGTCGGTCTTGGCGTAGATCACGTAGGTGTTGGCGTCGGGGCCGTTGGTGATCCACATCTTGTTGCCGTTGAGCACGTAGCGGTCGCCGCGCTTCTCGGCGCGCAGCTTCATCGACACCACGTCGGAACCGGCATTGGGCTCGCTCATGGCCAGGGCGCCGATGTGCTCGCCGGAGCACAGCTTGGGCAGGTACTTGGCCTTCTGCTCGTGGGTGCCGTTCTTGCGGATCTGGTTCAGGCACAGGTTGGAATGGGCGCCGTAGGACAGGCCAACCGAGGCGCTGGCGCGGCTGATCTCTTCCATCGCCACCACGTGGGCCAGGTAGCCCATGTTGGTGCCTCCGTATTCCTCTTCCACGGTCATGCCGAGCAGGCCCATGTCGCCGAACTTGCGCCACATGTCCATGGGGAACTCGTTGTCGCGGTCGATCAGCGCCGCACGCGGGGCCAGTTCGGCCTGAGCGAACTGGTGCACCGAGTCACGCAGCATGTCGATGGTCTCGCCGAGACCGAAGTTGAGGGTCGGGTAGCTCATGGGACACCTAGTCTTGTTGTTGTGGGGCGCTGTACGCCAGATAGGTTTGCGACGCTGATTTATGCGGTTGTATCTGCCAGTGCCGCCAGACAGCGCTCTTCGGCGGTATCCAACTCCAGCTGCATCTGCTCGATGTCCAGCAACTGCTGCTCGAGTTGGGCGCGGCGTGCGGCGATCTTGGTCATGAAGGTCTCGAGTTGTTTGCGGTTGCCGCTGCTGGGGTCGTAGAGGTCGATTAGCTCCTTGCACTCCGCGAGGGAGAAGCCGATGCGCTTGCCGCGCAGGATCAGCTTGAGGGTAACTAGGTCCTTGGGCCGGTAGATGCGCTCCTGGCCGCGGCGCTCTGGGGCAAGCATGCCTTGCTCCTCGTAGAAGCGAATGGCGCGCGTAGTAATGTCCAGCTCGCGGGCGAGGTCGGAAATGGAATAGGTGACAGACACGATGGACTCCTTTGCCCTTTACGTAAACGTAAACTTGTGTGGAGTTCAGGTCAATATCGGCACACATGCTTAGGGGCGGGGATATGTGTGGCGGCAGGCCAGATGTGCCTTGCCGATCAGCACTCATGGCTATCGTTGATGAGTATGAGGACAGCAGCAAGTGAGAGGCTCTGTAGAAGAGGATCCTAGGATCCTCGGGGAAGGTCAGCTGGGGCTGACCTGAGACGCTGATTGAATGGTGGGCCCACACGGACTCGAACCATGGACCAAAGGATTATGAGTTGCCTAGAAACGCTGCAAACCCAGTGAAATCGGGCGTAGCCTAGCGCAGGTACAGTGAGCTGAAAGTAGCGTCGTAGATGGGTTTTAGCGTAATTGAGCGAAGTCTTTAAAAGCTGGGCACTGTACCGTCAGCGTACCGTTTTTTGTACTGTGAAATCGGCAATCAGCAGCGCGGCTATTCCGAAACTCAGAGAGGCCTATGAACTCGTATGTGAGTGGGCCGGAGAAGTCGACTTCTGCCTGGGGTTTTCTAGACCGCGATACGGAGAGCTCCCTTGGGGCTGCGATGATGCCATGCTGGAATTTAAGTATGTAGTATGTTATCGCAGCCACGTACCAGGCGAGTTAGTTATGAGTCGATTTATCGTTGTATCGTTTCCTCAAGCATGCTTTCTATCTTTAGCCTAAGGCTTTTGGCAACTTCTATGCTGCTTGGTATGTGGAATTTATTTAGTAGCTTGTCATCATGGCCCTTTTCTTTAACCGCTGTTTTTAGTGCCGCATGAAGTGTTTTTCCGAGCACCGCAGATGGTGTTTCTTCTAGGCTTTTCCAAAGCTCTTCTGAGCTGGCGCCGCCGCCATTTTCATATAGGGTTCTTATGATGACTTTTCTTTTTTCAAAAAATGTCTTTCTTGTGTTTGTGCAGGATTTTACTGCTATTGATATAAGCTCTTCTGCATCCTTTTTGTCGATTTCATAAAGAGTTTGCAGATAGTCTGGTTGGCAGAAAAAGGCTTCCACATCTACATGGTCGGTTACCCAGGTGTATACGCCTGGTGTTTGATAGCGTGCGCTCCATTTTTCAGCGTCTTCGGGCGTCATGAAATCACCGTCACGATGAAGTAAAATACCAATGCCGAAGTTGTTGTCTCCAATGAGCCCTTTGAGCATCTTGTTTCTTGGGAGATTTTCTACGCCAAAGCAACGGCAGATGGCAATCTGTCTGTAAAGGTTTGGCCACTGTCGGAGTATTGCTTTAATAGCTATTGAGTCCTCATCCTCTACAAAGAAGAGGATTTTTTTGTCTAGTCCTCCCCATCCCAGTAGAGATTTTACTGTTTCATCATCTTGGTCAATGATTCGACCGTCTTTAACCCAAGCAATTTTAGCGTTGTGCGAGGCTGCTCTGGCTATATGTGGGCTGTGGGTTGTTAGTATTGATTGAACACCAAATTCTGAAACGGCAAATTCCAAGGCTTCAATTAGACGTTCTTGTTTGTCCGGGTGAAGATGTGCGTCTGGCTCGTCGATAAGTATTAGTTTTGGTCTGAATAGAATTAGGTATGCGAATATTTGGATAACCTGAAGTATGCCGGTTGCTGCGCTCTCAAGTGGTCTGCCTTCTACGTTGAGTTTGCTATCTTTGAAAGTTGCTTGTATGTGGAAATCTTCTCTTTCGTCAAAAAAAACTTCTACCCATACGCCGGGGTGAACCATCTGGACGAGCTTATTTAGTTGGGATAGCCTTTGAAGCGCGGGCTCAAAGTCAGTCTCCGAAGGCTGTCTGCTAGCAATGTTGAATAAGATGTTTCTTAGGACGCTTCCAGCGTCGCCGCTCGCTGCTTGCCTTCGAAGTAGTGGCTTGACTAATATTGTTTCTCTCTCGGATAAGCCAGCCAGTCCTGGTATATAGGCTGTTATAAGTTCTGATCTCTGTTTAAATGGAGTTACAGCTGGCCCGCCTTCTATATTTACTGAGATTCCGCTTTTGTTGCGTGCGGCCCATATTTTTATTGTTGCGGATGCCGAAGTATCGCTACTGCTGCTGGCGTGATTAAATACAATCGACGTTGGTTCGCTACCCCGATCTGAAGATAATTCAGCTTTGTGCGCGGTTCGCAATGGTTCACTTGATGGTGAGTAGTCGAGTCTGTCGAATGCGATAACTTCAGACTGTTTTTTAGGCTCAATGTAGCTTGCTGCCCGCGCAGCCCAGTGGAGGGCCTGCAAAACAGATGACTTTCCAGATCCGTTGGGGCCTACCAATATTGTTACATCTGCTAGGTCAAGGCTGATTTCTTCAATGGCCTTGAAGTTATTGACTTTGATAGATTTTATTTTCGACCATTTTATTTGTTTTTCTATGGGGTCTGTTTCAAGGGTTGTGGGTGGTGGAGAAAGTTCCGGTATGGCTTCGGGGGTGGTGGAAGCTTTGATGTAGGTTTTCTTTTTTCGAACCTCTACCTTGATGGATTTTCCACCGGCGTTTGTTGTTATGATTCTTTTTTCTGGTTTGGAGTATGTTTCTTTCAGGTATTTTAGAATGGTGAGCTTTTCTGCGTCGGAAATAATATCTGATTCTGATTTTTTGTCGATTCCAGTCTGTTTTAGCTGATCAAGTAGTCGCTTGACGGGAGTGTCGACAACTAATGCAAGTTGAGAAATTGTTATTCCTGACACTTTTTGTTCCTTCTAAATTGTTTTTAGCACTGCTCAGTGCTTTTGGTTTTTTGCATATGAGCAGATAGGCTTCGCATAGTTTGGGTTTGGCTTATATTTTTTGTGTCGTTTTACATTTTAGGAAACTCCGAACATCCCCAAAACGGCTGCCCTGCTTTTGCCCCTGATTTCGCGGTGCGAATCAGCAGCGCACTGCCGCATTTTGGGCATTGCCGTTCGGCTGTCGGATCGCTACGGCGTTTAAGGTTTTGCACGTGCTCGCGGTGGGTGGCGAAGGTTGGCGCGCGACGGTCGGTTTGCAGGGAGTGCAGCATGGCGTCGACTTCAGCCTCGCTGAATACCGGTTGCTGGAATGACTTGATATAGCGGACAAAACCAATGCCCTGGGTCACGTTGGCCGGCACTTCGGTTTTGAAGGTGCTGCCGCCGACGAAGGTGATCACCGAGTGCAGGTGCTCGGGGTTAACACCAAGGGTGGCTTCCAGGGCTTTGAGGTGCTTGTAGTTCTGGCGTAGCGGGTTCTGGAATTTGAATGTGCGCTTGTAGAGCTTCTGCGTCCACTGTGGCTGCGTCTCGCTGCCGAAGATCCAGCCGCTCATGTTCTTTGTTTCCAGCACGAAGATGCCGTAGGGCGCGAGGAATACGTGGTCGATCTGCGTGGTGCCGTCTGGTGTGTTCAGCGTGACATTGTGCAGGCGGCGGTAGGTCTGCTTATCCAGTTGCCAATGGGCAAACATCCGCACCAGAAGTTCGCCGATATGCCCCTTGGCCCAACGCGACTTGAGCAGGCCGATCAGCAGCATGGCCGGGATCAGCCAGGTCATGGTGTCGAACAGCGGGGCGAGGATGAGGCGGTAATCCATTTTCCGATCCTCCGGTACTTACGGTTACTTTGCTTCGATGCGTAGAAGAGCGCTTGCCGGATTGCTTTAGCTGAGAGCCACCTCAGCCTCTTCCTCTATTTGCGCTTCGACTTCCAGTTGGTGCCTTGTCCATTCCCGCTCGATCTCGGGGTTCTCGATAATCTGTTGCTCAATACGCATGCTTTCGCGGTACTCGTGTGCGCGAGCGGTCATCGTCCAGTGCGTTTCCACGCCAAGTATTTCAAGCTCCTGGCGAATATCCTCCAGGCCCAGGCGGAAGAACTCTTTGCGAGGATTAACCTTGTTGATTTGCTGGCGCAGGAAGTGGCGATGCAGGCTCTTTTCCAGGCCTGGTGCATCGTCGCTGAAGATCATCGCGTGGACATCGAATTCGAATGGAACGCTGGCATCGCCGAGCTCTCGGATTCGGTCTTGTGGCTCAAGCCTCCTAGTCATGCCGATCTTGAAGACTTCCTCGCCGAACGAGCCGATGTTGGAAATTACGTAGACGTGCCCTGAGCGGGTTTGCTGTGCCATGGATAGCGCACGTTGATTTTTTTCTTCCGCAGCGTGGAGCTTCGATTGGAGCTCTGCCAGTCGAGCTTCGAACTCGGCCCGTTGTGCTTCGCTGGCAGCGGCTACTTGCTTCTGCACCTTGTCCATCGCTTTGCGCAGAGTGTCTTCTTCCTTGGCTGCATCCTTGAGGGCGAGCTCGTATTCCTTGCGGGCTTTTTCTTCCTCACGCATTTGTTCGCGAAGTCGCCGCTGCTCCTCGCGCTCTTCATCTTTGAGAACTTTGGCAGTGACGGCCCATCTCAGCTCATCAAGACGGGCGGCCAGATAGCTGCTCGTGATTCTTGCGCTGCGGAACGCCATCCCGTTGTGGTTGACCAGAGAGAAGGCATCCTTGATTTCTTGCTCGAGCTTGCCGTGGTTATCGGTTTTGCTGCGCGAAAGGATCGAGTCGACCTTGCCGTTGAAGGCGTCAATGACGAAGCGAATTGCGGTCTCTTTTCGATTGGGCTCAACGTAGTCGCAGGTAGCTGCCAGACCGCTTCTCACCATCATTCGGCTGGTGTTGCGAGCGTCTTTCAGCTTTTGCCCTGCATCCGTGAAGCTGAACTCGTCGGCAAGGTCATCTAGCAGGTTGTAGGTGGGTACGATGTAAGCGTTGCCATACCCGTCGATGAGGTTCTTCATCGCTTGAGCTGTACTGGAAAACTCTTTGGCACGGCTCATTGCTGTATATGCGTCGCCCGCAATTTCATCGGCGTGCAGTCGTGCGGCTTCTATGATTTTTGCCGCCTCCTGCCCTGCCGCCTCTATGCGCCGCTCGACCTGCTCCAGTGTCGCCCAAGACTTCTGGTTGGCTTGGTCTATTGTGTTTTTGGCCGTCTGGCTGGCTTGCAGGCGCAAGTGTTCGGCTTCACGCTGGGCTTTCTGAAGCAGCTCTTCTGCGTCTGCCGCGATTCCTCGGGCTGCAGCTTCAGCATCAACTATCTGCGTATAACGAGAGAGCGCCGCGATGCGCTGAAGAAGCTCATTACGCTCTTGAGAAAGGAGGGTGATTTCTAGCTTCAGCAGTTTTATCTGCGAGCTTTGCTGAGCGAGGCTCTGTTCGGACTCGTGGATGCGCAGGTCGTGTATTGCACGCTCTCGGACATGAACTTTTCGATCATCTCGAGCGGCTAGATAATTCCTGACCGCAAAGGCGGAAACACAGATGAGGGCTGCAGCTAGGAGCAATTCCATGCGATTTCTTCCTTGAACAACGCAAAGTCGGCGGTGCTAGCCCACTGCCAATATGTGAGCTGCTTGGCATTGGCTCGGATAATGGCCAATCGCCTGCGTTAGCTCAATAGCCCCGCTACTAATTACTGATGTAGATCAGTTGCTAGCCTGATGGTGGATTAGCCCGTGCGAGCCTATTCGGCTCACTGATTGAGCCGATTAAGCCTGCTATTCGGCTCAGCGCCGCCTTGAGTAGTTTTCCTATAGGCGTAAAAAAGCCGCGCATCTGCGCGGCTTCTTCGTTTTGGTGGTGGGCCCACACGGACTCGAACCGTGGACCAAAGGATTATGAGTCCTCTGCTCTAACCGACTGAGCTATAGGCCCTCAGAAGGAGCGGCGGATTATACCGGCGCATTTTCCATGCTGCCAATTGGCAATGGAGCCAAGAAGCTCGCGGCGAATGCAGCGGCCGAGAGTGGGTGGCTTACCACATAGCCTTGGATCTGCTCGCACCCTTCTCTGGCGAGGAAGTTGCGTTGTGCCTCGGACTCGACGCCCTCGGCGATGACGCTCATCTGCAGACTGCGCGCCAGGGCAAGGATGGCGCGGGTGATGGCGACGTCCTCCGATGCGTCGGGTAGGCCTCTGACGAAGGACTTGTCTATTTTCAGGACGTCCAGCGGCAGGCGTTTGAGATAGCTCAGCGACGAGTATCCGGTGCCGAAGTCGTCGATGGCCAGTTGCAGGCCGAGCGCCTTGAGTTCATGCAGGACCAGAAGCGAGTCCTCGGTCTGAGTCATGATGAAGCCTTCGGTTATCTCCAGTTGCAGGCTGTCTGCAGGCAGCCCGAACTCTGCGAGCGTGCTGGCGATGCGGCTGGCCAGTTGGGGTTGGCGCAGCTGGTTGCCGGACAGGTTGACGGACAGTGGACCAAAAGGGGCATAACTGGCGCGCCAGAGCTGCATCTGTCGGCAGGCTTCTCGTAGCACCCATTCGCCTAGAGCCAGGATCATGCCGTTATCTTCGGCCAGCGGAATGAAGCGATCAGGCGGAATGGCCCCTAGCTCTGGATGGTTCCAGCGCAAAAGGGCCTCCGCTCCTACCAGTTGGCCAGTGCGCAGGCACTGCTTGGGTTGGTAATGCAGGCTCAGCTCATTGCGCTCGGCGGCCCTGTGCAACTCTAGGCCCAGCCTCATGCGCTCGGTAGCCTGGGAGGTCAGGTCGCTGGTGTAGAACTCGATCCGGTTGCGGCCCTTGGCCTTGGAGCTGTACATGGCGGCATCGGCATTCTTCACCAGGGTCGCCACGTCCGCTCCATCTTTGGGGTACAGGCTCACTCCGATGCTGGCGCTGATGAAGAACTCGCTACTCTCCGCATGGAAGGGGTTGCTGAAGCAGGTCAGCATCTTGGTTGCCACGCGCTCGGCTTCATCGGGAAGCTTCACACCGGGAAGCAGGATGATGAATTCATCGCCGCCCAGTCGGGCAATAGTGTCGATATCTCGAAGTTGGTCGCGCAGGCGCTGGGCGATGCCTTGAAGTAGCTGATCGCCGACCGGGTGGCCCAGGCTGTCGTTAATGTGCTTGAAGCGGTCGAGATCGAGGAATAGGAGCGCACCTTGGTTCTGCTCGGCGCTTGCATCCTGCAGCGCACTGAGAAGGCGTTGCTCGAACAGGATCCTGTTGGGTAGGTCGGTGAGGGGGTCGTGATGCGCCTGGTAGTCCAGTCGGGCTTGTGCTTGCTTGAGTGAGCTGATGTCGGCGAATACTCCCACGAAGTGAGTGATGTGTCCGTCGTGGTCACTTACCGCGCTGATGGTCAGCCACTCCGGAAATACTTCACCGTCCTTGCGTTGATTCCATATTTCGCCCTGCCAGTGGCCTTCGGATGTCAGCTGCTGCCACATGGTTTTGTAGAACGCGCTGTCATGCCTCCCAGAGGCGAAAAGACTTGGCTTCTGGCCGAGCGCCTCGGCCTCGCTGTAGCCGGTGATTTCGCTGAATGCTCGGTTGACCGCAGTAATACGCTGCTCGAGGTCGGTGATCATCACGCCCTCCGCTGTGCTTTCGAAGACGGTTGCGGCCAGATGCAAACGCTCTTCCATCTGCTCCTTGTCGGTAATGTCGCGAGCAATGGTCAGCATGCAGGGCTCGTCCTCGATCATGATTGCCTGCACTGAAAGCTCGCCCAGGCGCAGCTGTCCATTGCGGGTGTTGATCCAGGCGCGAAGATTTCCGAGTCGGCCGTGGCTCAATACCTGTTCGACCATGTGGAGTCGATCGCTGGGCTGTGCCCACAGGTTCAATTGCCGGGTTGTTTGCCCGAGTGCCTCTGCGGAGCTGTAGCCCGTAATTCGGGTAAAGCCTTCATTAGCCTCCAGAATCATGCCGTCACGCGAGCGCGTGATCAGCAGGCCGTCAGGGGAGGCGTGAAAGGCCTTGGCAAACTTCTCCTCGGACAGTCGCTGGGCCTGTTCCACTCGCTTGGCCTCGCTGATATCGACCATCAGCCCTCGCAGCAGAGGGCCTTCTTCATCAGGCATGAGGGTGACGATGTCGCGAATCCATACCGTCCGGCCATCTGCCGCGAGCATGCGATAGCTCAGACTGTGGTCGCGCCCTGCCAGGCTCTCCCTCAGGCAATACTGCTCTACCCATTCGGCATCCTCCGGATGCAGGGTTCGCTGCCAAAATCCGGGTACTCTCCATTCATCCAGCGGGTAGCCGAGCAACTTCTCGGCGTGTGGCGATACATAGGTGAAACACTGGTCAGTCAGGCGCATCTGCCAGGCTACAGCGCTGAGGCTTTCGACCAGGCCCCGATAGTGCTGTTCGCTTGAGCGAAGGCGCTCTTCGAGAGCCTTGCGCTTGTCCATCTCCTGCCGCAGTCGACGATTGACGCGCAACACGGCGATCAATATCAAAGATGCCAGCAGCAGCGCCGGAATGCCGTACGGCAGCACATCCTGCCAGGCTCCGCGCTGGTCCAGCACGCTACCTACCCAGGGCTCCTGCAGTCGAGCAATCTCCTCTGGTGTCAGTTCGGCGAAAACCTTGTCCAGGATGCCGATCAGCGGAGCGTTGGCGGGCGGAGTGGCCATGGCCAGTTGATAGCGATAAGGGGTTTCGCCACTGATACTCAGGCCTTCGAGCTTGAGCTCACGCAGGCTCCAGACGCTGGAAGCAAGGTCGCCGACCATTGCGTCTGCCTGACCGGTTGCCAATGCCTGTAAGGCGGCATCGACGGTGGGTAGCGGTAGCAGTGTGAGGTCGGGGTGGCGGCTGCGCAGGAGCTCGTGCGGGGCATAGTCCTGCACCACGGCGATCTTCAGGCGGTATAGCTGCTCCAGCTTGCGCGGCTGCGGACCATTCCGGTGGGCGAGAATGACAATGGGGAAGTCCAGATAGGGGCGGGTAAAGGCCAGGTCGCGCTGGCGAGCGGGCGTCGACATGATGCCGGGTAGCAGATCCAGTCGGCCTTTCCTTGCCCCGTCCAGCACCTCGCTCCAGCTGTTCGACTCAACGGGTAGCAGTCGTACTTTCAGGCGCTTTTCAATCAGCTCGACATAGCTGGCGCTCAGTCCTTTGTAACGGCCCTGCTCATCGCGGAACTCGAAGGGAGGCCAGGAGGTATCTATACCCAGTTGCAGTTGCGGGTGGTCGGCCAGCCATGCCTGTTCTTCCGTCGTCAGCTCTAGAGCAGTCGCTGGCAACGACCAGAGAGCCAGACACGACAGGAGAGTGGCCAGGTGACGCGACATGCATGAGGTTCCGGAGGCGCCGAAGATGGTTGCAGTGTAGCCGCGAGCTTTTGCCGACAGAAACAAAAACCCCGGCGTTGGCCGGGGTTTCTGGATCACTCGTCGAGGAACGAGCGGAGGTGTTCGCTGCGAGTCGGGTGGCGCAGCTTGCGCAACGCCTTGGCCTCGATCTGGCGGATACGCTCGCGGGTGACATCGAACTGCTTGCCCACTTCCTCGAGGGTGTGGTCGGTGTTCATGTCGATGCCGAAGCGCATACGCAGGACCTTGGCTTCGCGAGCGGTCAGCCCGGCCAGAACTTCGCGGGTGGCTTCCTTGAGGCTTTCCACGGTAGCCACCTCGATCGGCGACTGCATGGTGGAGTCCTCGATGAAGTCGCCCAGGTGCGAATCTTCGTCGTCGCCGATCGGCGTTTCCATGGAGATCGGCTCTTTGGCGATCTTCAGGACTTTGCGGATCTTGTCCTCAGGCATCTCCATGCGCTCGCCAAGCTCTTCCGGAGTCGGCTCGCGGCCCATCTCCTGCAGCATCTGACGGGAGATGCGGTTGAGCTTGTTGATCGTCTCGATCATGTGCACCGGAATACGGATGGTGCGCGCCTGGTCGGCAATCGAGCGGGTGATCGCCTGACGAATCCACCAGGTGGCGTAGGTCGAGAACTTGTAGCCGCGACGGTATTCGAACTTGTCCACCGCCTTCATCAGGCCGATGTTGCCTTCCTGGATCAGGTCGAGGAACTGCAAGCCACGGTTGGTGTACTTCTTGGCGATGGAGATCACGAGACGCAGGTTGGCCTCGACCATCTCTTTCTTCGCCCGGCGAGCTTTTGCTTCACCGATGGACATGCGGCGGTTGATGTCCTTGATCTCGGCGATCACCAGGCCGGCGTCGGCTTCGATGGCAGACATCTTTTCCTGGCAGCGCTGGATGTCGGCCAGCAGGTTGCCGATGGCTTCGGCGTACTTGGCCTTGCCCTTGGCCAGGCCGGCGGCCCAGTCCTGGGAGACTTCGTTGCCGGGGAACAGCTTGAGGAAGTCGGCGCGCGGCATGCGGGCATCTCGTACGCACAGCTGCATGATGGCGCGTTCCTGGGCGCGAACCTGCTCCAGCGAGCCGCGTACACGCTCGACCAGTACGTCGAACTGCTTGGGTACCAGCTTGATCGGCATGAACAACTCGGCCAGGAGCGCCTGCTCCTGATTGGCCTGTTTACTACCGCGGCCGTGCTTCTTCAGAGCTTTACGAGTCTTTTCCAGCTGCTCGGCAACTGCGCCGAAGCGGCGAGCGGCTTCTTCCGGATCCGGGCCGCCATCGCCCTCGTCATCGGAGTCGCTGTCACTTTCCTCTTCCTCGTCCTCGTCATCCTTGGTCTCGGCAGCGGCTTCCTTCAGCTCTGGCTCGACTTCCTCGGCTGGCAGGATGCCGTCATCCGGGTCGATGTAGCCGCTGAAAACATCAGAGAGACGACCGCCCTCGGTGGTGACGCGCTGGTATTCGGCAATGATGCTGTCGACGGTGCCGGGGAACAGGGAGATGGCCCCCATCACTTCGCGAATGCCTTCCTCGATGCGCTTGGCGATCTCGATCTCGCCTTCGCGGGTCAGCAGTTCAACGGTACCCATTTCGCGCATGTACATGCGCACCGGGTCGGTGGTACGACCGATATCGGTCTCCACTGCGGCAAGGGCGGCTGCGGCTTCTTCAGCGGCGGCTTCGTCGGTGTCGGCTTCGGCAAGCAACAACGCATCAGCATCCGGTGCGCTCTCGAAGACGTTGATGCCCATGTCGTTGATCATGCGGATGATGTCTTCGACCTGTTCCGGATCGGAGATATCTTCCGGCAGGTGGTCGTTGACCTCGGCGTACGTCAGGTAGCCCTGCTCGCGGCCGCGGGTGATCAACTCTTTTAGGCGTGACTGCTGTTCTTTGGACATAAAACCCTATCCACTGAAGGTCTTGGCGGGCTGAAAATAAGCCGAGGATTATACCAGATCAGGCGCGTCACGCGCCAGTTGGGGGCTTGCTTTCGGGTGATGACGCGTGGCTGAAGTGCTCTCTTAGCAGGGCCTTCTCTTCATCGCTCAGTTCGCTGGGGCTCTTGTGCATGACACTCCGCAGTAGCTGGTCGCGCCGTTTCTTCAGCTGGCCATTGGCAAGTGTAGTAATGGTGTCGAAGAACTGCTTTTCAAGATTGTCGCCTTCGATCAGCCATTCCTTCTCTGCCAGGGCGCGTAGCAGGCGGCCCTGTTCGGTGCCGTGCCAGCGGGCGATCAACTGCAGCGAGCGCAGCTTGGGGCTCTTTTGCAGGGTGCCGACCAAGGCGGCTAGCAGTTGGGCGTAGGTATCGTTTTCGTCGGAGAAGTGGCTGACATCCTCGACCTTCTGGGCCAGTTTTGGGTGGTGCAGCAGGGTGCGCAGGGCGGTCAGGGTCGGCAATTCGACATGCACCGGCTTGCGCGGCGGCGCGCCGTCGCGCGAGCCCTTCTTCCAGTCGCCATCCTTCTTCCAGGATTTGCCCTCGCCCTTCTGCCAGGTTTTTTTCTGCTCGTAGGCTTCGGCGGGCGGCTCGATGTGGTTGGCATAGTCGGCGATATCGCCGTAGTCCGGCTGAGACTCGTAGTAGTGGCCATAGTCCGCTGCCGGCTCGTGACTGGCGGGTGTGCTGGGGGTGGGCGGTGCGCTCTGCGCGACTTGCATCAGCATTTCGCCGGAGAGACCGGTGATCTCGGACAGGCGCTGGCGCATCAGGGCGCGCAGGTGGTTGCCGGGAATCCTCTCGATCAGCGGGGCGGCCAGGGTCACCAGGTGCGCCTTGCCTTCTAGCGAACGCGGGTCGGCTTCTTCCGAGAGTTGCTGGAAGAAATAGTCGGCCAGCGGCTGGGCGTGCTGGTTGATGCGTGCGCGGAAAGCATCGGTGCCTTCACTGCGGACCAGGGTGTCCGGGTCCTCGCCCTCGGGCAGGAATAGGAAGCGCGCGCGGCGGCCGTCCTGCAGGTTGGGCAGGGTGGCTTCCAAGGCGCGCCAGGCAGCCTTGCGTCCGGCGGCGTCACCGTCGAAGCAGAACAGTACGCTCGGCACCAGGCGGAACAGGCGCTTGAGGTGTTCCTCGCTGGTGGCCGTGCCGAGGGTCGCCACCGCGTTGCGCAGGCCTTGCTGGGCCAGGGCGATGACGTCCATGTAGCCCTCGACCACCATGATCTCGTCGAGGTCGCGGTTGTTCTTGCGTGCCTCATACAGGCCGTAGAGTTCCTGGCCCTTGTGGAATACCGGGGTCTCGGGGGAATTCAGGTACTTGGGCTTGTCGTCGCCCAGCACGCGACCGCCGAAAGCGATGATGCGCCCGCGGCTGTCGCGGATGGGGAACATCACGCGGTCGCGAAAGCGGTCGTAGATGCGGCCGTTCTCGGCGTTTTCGATCAGCAGGCCGGCATCGATCATGGCCTTCTGTTGCAGCTTGTCGCCGGCCAGATGCTTGTGCAGGTTGTCCCAGCCTGGCGGGGCGAAGCCGAGGCCGAAATCGCGGGCGATCTCTCCGGTCAGGCCGCGGCCCTTGAGGTAGTCGACTGCCGACTTGCGGGTTGGGTGGCTCTTCAGGGCCTGCCGATAGTAATCGGCGGCGGCGGTCAGCAGCGGGTAGAGCGGCGAATCGGTCGGCTGGCGCGGAGTGCGGCCGCGGCCGCTTTCCTCGCGCGGGATGTCCATGCCGGCGCGCTTGGCCAGGTCCTCGACGGCCTGGAGGAAGTCCAGGCTGTCGTGATCCATGATGAAGCCGAGGGCATTGCCGCCGGCGCCGCAGCCGAAGCAGTAGTAGAACTGCTTGTCCGGGCTGACGCTGAAGGAGGGGGTCTTCTCCTTGTGGAACGGGCAGCAGGCCGTGTAGTTCTTGCCTGCTTTCTTCAGCTGGATGCGTGAACTCACCACTTCGACGATGTCGGTGCGGTTGAGCAGGTCATCGATGAAGGATTGTGGGATCAGGCCGGCCATGGGGTTGTCAGCGTGCGGTTGCCAGAGGCGGGAGCATAAACGAAAAAACTCCGATCATTCGCCGGTTGGCGAAGCGGAGTCGATGGAAGCCTGAAATGCAAAACCCGGCCTAAGCCGGGTATCGCGGAAGCCTTAGCGGTGTAGCTGATAACTCAGTACAGGCGCTCGCGGCGACGCTGCTCGCGCTGCACTTTCTTGGCGTGACGCTTAACAGCAGCAGCTGCCTTGCGCTTGCGCTCGGTGGTGGGCTTCTCGTAGAACTCGCGGCTGCGAACTTCGGCCAGAACGCCGGCTTTTTCACAGGAGCGCTTGAAGCGACGCAGAGCTACGTCGAAGGGTTCGTTCTCTTTTACTTTGACGGCTGGCATCCAGGTCGTACCTTCACTGTTTTACCGAATGGACGACGCGATCCGGCAAGGGCACGGGAATACGTCGGTTTTCAAGGGCTGCGGATATTAACGCCTCGCGCCACGGAATGCAAAGCCTCTGATCGAAAAGCGCTGGCCGGTCTCTGAGGCGGCGACTATCATGCGCGCCTTCTTTATTAGCCCAGTGTTGAAGGTTTGAACCCATGCTAGTGCTGGGACTGGAAACCTCCTGCGACGAAACCGGTGTCGCTCTTTATGACAGCGAGCGCGGCCTGTTGGCCGATGCCTTGTTTAGCCAGATCGACCTGCACCGCGTCTATGGCGGCGTGGTGCCGGAGCTGGCCTCGCGCGATCACGTCAAGCGTATGCTGCCGCTGATCCGCCAGGTGCTGGACGAGGCTGGCGCGACGCGTGAGCAGATCGAGGCAATCGCCTATACCTCCGGCCCCGGCCTGGTCGGCGCCTTGCTGGTTGGCGCCGCCTGCTCCCAGGCTCTGGCATTCGCCTGGGGCATTCCGGCGGTGGGTGTGCACCACATGGAGGGCCACCTGCTGGCGCCCATGCTGGAAGAAACACCGCCGGCCTTCCCGTTCGTCGCTTTGTTGGTTTCCGGCGGTCATACCCAGCTGGTGCGGGTCGATGGCATCGGTCGCTATCAGCTGCTCGGCGAGTCGCTGGACGACGCTGCCGGTGAGGCCTTCGACAAGACGGCCAAGCTGATGGGCCTGCGTTATCCGGGCGGCCCGGAGATCGCTCGCCTGGCCGAGCAGGGCACGCCGGGGCGCTTCACCTTCCCGCGTCCGATGACCGACCGACCGGGCCTGGACTTCAGCTTCAGCGGCCTGAAGACCTTCACCCTGAACACCTGGCAGCAATGCCGCGACGCCGGTGATGCTAGCGAGCAGACTCGCGCCGACATCGCCCGTGCCTTCCAGGAGGCGGTGGTCGACACCCTGACCATCAAGTGCAAGCGCGCGCTCAAGCAGACCGGCCTTAACAGCCTGGTGATCGCTGGCGGGGTGAGTGCCAACTCGGCCCTGCGTCAGTCGCTGGAAAGCATGCTGGCCGGGCTCAAGGGCAAGGTGTTCTACGCCCGGCCGCGTTTCTGCACCGACAACGGCGCGATGATCGCCTACGCCGGTTGCCAGCGCCTGCTGGCCGGCCAGCACGAAGGGCCGGAGATCAAGGTACAGGCGCGCTGGCCGATGGAGCAGCTGCCGGCGATATGAGCCGGGCTCAGCTCAGCGATTAGAAATGTCGTTCGCGTCCGGCCAACAGGTCGCGTAGATTGCCGCGATGACGCCAGACGATCAGCCCGGTCAGCACGCACATCGGCAGTAACGCCGCCGGCTGCTGCCAGGCTAGCAAGGGCAGGGTCAGTGGTGTGGCGATCAGCGAAGCCAGCGAACTGGTCCGCGTGAGAAAGAAGGTCAGCGCCCAGGCGGCGAGGGCCAGCAGGGCGGCTGGTGGATAGAGGCCGAGCAGCATGCCGGCGGCGGTGGCCACGCCCTTGCCGCCGCGGAAGCGGAAGTAGATGGGATAAAGGTGGCCGATCACCGCGGCCAGACCGATCCAGGCCTGCTCTTGAATCGAGAGGCCGAGCAGATAGGCGACCATGACCGGCAGCAGGCCTTTGGCCAGATCGCCGAGCAGGGTGAGTACGGCGAGCCTCTTGCCTGCTACCCGCAGCATGTTGGTGGCGCCTGGATTACCCGAGCCGCTGGCGCGAGGGTCTGGGCCGCCAGCCAGACGGCTGAGCAGGATGGCGAAGGACAGCGAGCCGAGCAGATAGGCGAGCAGTGCCAGCAGCCAGAACATGGTATCCATTCCGGGGCGAGAGAGTCCCGATTCTAGCGGCGGGACCAGGGTCTTGTCGTGCAGCGGAGACAAGGTTTGGACAAGGTTTTCATCGAGGGTCTGGAAGTCGACACCCTGATCGGTGCCTACGACTGGGAGCGTGGCATTCGTCAGTGCCTGTTGCTCGACCTGACGTTTGCCTGGGACATTCGCCCGGCCGCCGCTGATGACGACCTGAGCAAGGCACTCGATTACGCCGCGGTGAACCAGAGCGTCCAGGCCTTCGCCAACGCCGCGCGTTTCGAACTGGTGGAAACCTTTGCCGAGCGCCTGGCCGAACAACTGCTGCAGGAGTTCGGCATGCCCTGGCTGCGCCTCAAGGTGACCAAGCCGGGCGCCAACCCGCAGGCCCGCGCCGTCGGCGTGGAAATCGAGCGCAGCCAGCCATGACTGCGATCCTCCTCGGCCTTGGCAGCAATACCGAGCGCGAGCTGCACCTGAGTGCGGGGCTCGACGCCCTGGCCGAATTTCTTGTCGATCTGCGTTGTTCTCCAGTGTTCGAGAGCCGCCCGGTCGGCATCAAGAGCGGCAACTTCTACAACCTGGCGGTCAGCGCCCGTACCGATCTGCCGCTGGCGGAGCTGGATCGCCGGCTCAAGTGTATCGAGGCCGACAACGGCCGTTACGCGCCGGAGCGCAAAGGCTTGCCGCTGGATATCGACGTGCTGATGTATGGCGATCAGGTCGGCAGTTTCGATGGCCTGGTGCTGCCGCGCGCGGAGATCCTGAAGAACGCCTTCGTGCTTTGGCCGTTGGCGCTATTAGCGCCTGCGGTGCGGCATTCCGGCACCCACAGGGCCTTCGCCGAGCTGTGGCGCGAGGCGCAGATCGAGCAGCAGCTGTGGCCGGTGGCCTTCCAGTGGCGCGGCGCCGAGCTGACTCCGGCAGCGCTGATCCAGGACAATCCCGCGCCGCTCTAGGCCTCGGCCTGCGCCTTGTAGGCCTTCAATGCTTTCAGGCGCTCGCCTTTGAGCGCCTCGCCCAGCTCCGCTCCCTTCAGGCCTCGCTCGACCAAAGGCTGCACTGCGACTGCGCGGGCGGCCTGCATGGCGCCGCGCAGATAGGCCGCCTGTGGGTAGTCGCGCTGCTCCAGGCCGAGGCGGCCGCGGGCGTCCATCTCGCAGGCGGCGAGAAACTCCTCGAAGCGCTGTGGCCGGCGATAGACGTCGAAGCTCTGCAGCAGCTCCAGCAGGGTATTGGCGCGCAGCTCCAGGGCGCGATGGCTATGGGTGTGATACTCGCCGACCAGCAGGGCCAGCTCGGCGCAGTCCTTCGGTACCTTGCAGCGCCGATTCACCGTGTCGATCAGCTTGAGGCCGCGATGCTCGTGGGCGATATGCCGCGGCCATTCGCTTTGCGGAGTACGGCCCTTGCCCAGATCGTGCAGCAAGCAGGCCCAGCGCACGGTCAGCGGCTGCTCATGCAGGGCGCACTGCTGCAGAACCATCAGGCAATGCGTGCCGGTATCCACCTCGGGATGGTGCGCCTCGGGCTGCGGTATGCCGAACAGCGCATCGAGCTCCGGCAGCAAATGGGCGAGGGCGCCGCAGTCGCGCAGCACCTGGATGAATACATCCGGGCGTGGCTCCAGCAGGGCGCGGGAGATTTCCTTCCAGCTGCGCTCGGGCGTCAGCGCTTCCAGCTCGCCGGAATCGGCCAGCTGGCGCATCAGCGCCAGGGTCTCGTCCGCCACGCGAAAGCCCAGTGGGGCATAGCGTGCAGCGAAGCGCGCCACGCGCAGTACGCGTAGCGGATCTTCGGCGAAGGCGGGGGAGACGTGGCGCAGCACGCGTTCGGCGAGGTCGCGCTGGCCGCCGTAGGGGTCGGTGATGCGGCCCTGGTCGTCCTCGGCCATGGCATTGATGGTCAGGTCGCGGCGGATCAGGTCTTCTTCGAGGGTCACGTCCGGGCTGGCGTGGAAGGTGAAACCGCCATAGCCCTTGCCCGATTTGCGCTCGGTGCGAGCCAGGGCGTACTCCTCGCCGCTGCTGGGGTGGAGGAATACCGGGAAGTCGCTGCCAACCGGGCGAAAACCCTGGGCCTGCATGGCCTCGGCGGTAGCGCCCACCACTACCCAGTCGATGTCACTGACGTCGCGGCCGAGCAGGCGGTCGCGCACGGCGCCGCCAACCTTGTAGATCTGCATGTCGATTCCTCCATTGCCGCGGAGGATAAGCGAAAGCGCCTGGCTATGCTGCTTCGCCTCTTCCGGTGCTCAGGCGGAAGGGCTCAGATGGGCGGGATCACCAGGTCCAGGCGTGGGTACTCGTTGTCGCTGTCCTGCTCGTTTTTCGGGGGCACGTGCTGCACGCCGACCACCTGCTCGCCGCGTATGCTCTCCAGATGGATGTCGAAGCCCCACAGGCGATGCAGGTGCTTGAGCACCTCGGTGGTGGAGTCGCCCAGCGGTTTGCGATCGTGCTGGTAGTGGCGCAAGGTCAGCGAGCGGTCGCCGCGGCGATCGACGCTGAATATCTGGATATTGGGCTCGCGGTTGCCCAGGTTGTACTGCGCGGCCAGGGTCTCGCGAATCTGCCGGTAGCCCGGCTCGTCGTGGATGGCGGGAATCAGCAGGTCGTCCTTTTGGTCGTCGTCGAGCACGCTGAACAGCTTGAGGTCGCGGATCACCTTGGGTGAGAGGAACTGCAGGATGAAGCTCTCGTCCTTGAAGTTGGCCATGGCGAACTTGAGGGTGGACAGCCAGTCGCTACCGGCGATGTCCGGGAACCAGCGCTTGTCCTCCTCGGTGGGTTTTTCGCACATGCGGCGCAGGTCGCTGTAGATGGCGAAGCCCAGGGTGTAGGGGTTGATGCCGCTGTAGTAGGGGCTGTCGAAGCCGGGTTGGTAGACCACGCCGGTGTGCGACTGCAGGAACTCCATCATGAAGCCTTCGGTGACCAGGCCCTCGTCGTACAGGTCGTTCATCAGGGTGTAGTGCCAGAAGGTGGCCCAGCCCTCGTTCATCACCTGGGTCTGGCGTTGCGGGTAGAAGTACTGGGCGATCTTGCGCACGATGCGCACCACCTCGCGCTGCCAGGGTTCCAGCAGCGGCGCGTGCTTCTCCAGGAAGTACAGGATGTTCTCCTGCGGTTCGGCCGGCCAGCGCTTGTTGTCCTGATCAACGCCCTTGCCGCTGCCCTTGGGAATGGTGCGCCAGAGGTCGTTGATCTGCTTCTGCAGGTGTTCCTCGCGGTCCTTCTGCCGGCGTCGCTCCTCCTCGGCGGAGATCGGGTAGGGGCGCTTGTAGCGGTCCACGCCGTAGTTCATCAGGGCGTGGCAGGAGTCCAGCAGCTCCTCCACCGCGTCGATGCCGTGGCGCTCCTCGCACTGCATGATGTACTGCTTGGCGAACACCAGGTAGTCGATGATCGAGCTGGCGTCGGTCCAGGTGCGGAACAGGTAGTTGCCCTTGAAGAAGCTGTTGTGGCCGTAGCAGGCGTGGGCGATCACCAGTGCCTGCATGCAGATGGTGTTCTCTTCCATCAGGTAGGCGATGCATGGGTCGGAGTTGATCACGATCTCGTAGGCCAGGCCCATCTGCCCGCGCGAATAGCCCTTCTCCGTGGCCAGGAAGTGTTTGCCGTAGGACCAATGGTGGTAGCCCAGCGGCATACCCACCGAGGCGTAGGCATCCATCATCTGCTCGGCGGTGATCACCTCGATCTGGTTGGGGTAGGTGTCCAGCGCGTAGCGCTCGGCGATGCGCGCGATCTCGCGGTCGTACTGGCGGATCAGCTCGAAGGTCCACTCCGAACCGGTGGACAGCGGCTGGCGTCGTTTCTCGGCTGCGCTCATGGTGCGGCCCTCAGGTGACCATGCGGCGCTGGAACAGCTCGCGGAACACCGGATAGATGTCCGCGGCGGAGACCAGCTGCTGCTGGGCGAAGGATTGGGCGAAGGTATCGCTGACCTGTTCGTACTCGTACCACAGCGCCTGGTGCTCGCGCGGGGTGATCTCGACGTAGGTGAAGTACTGCATGAACGGCATGATCTGGTTGATCAGGATGTCGCGGCACACCGGCGAGTCGTCGTTCCAGTTGTCACCGTCCGACGCCTGGGCGCCGTAGATGTTCCACTCGTTGGTCGGGTAGCGCGCGGCCATGATCTCCTGCATCAGCTTGAGGGCGCTGGAGACGATGGTGCCGCCGGTCTCGCGGGAGTAGAAGAACTCCTCCTCGTCGACCTCTTTCGCGCTGGTGTGGTGGCGGATGAACACCACCTCGATGCGCTCGTAGTTCCGCTTGAGGAACAGGTACAGGAGGATGAAGAAGCGCTTGGCGATGTCCTTGGTCGCCTGGGTCATCGAGCCGGAAACGTCCATCAGGCAGAACATCACCGCCTTGGAGCTGGGGTTGGGCTGCTTGACCAGCAGGTTGTACTTGAGGTCGAAGGTGTCGAGGAACGGGATGCGGTGGATGCGCGCGCTGAGCCGCTCGATCTCCTCCTGCAGCGCCTGGATGTCGCCGAAGTTGTCCGGTTCCTCGCGCTTGAGTCGCTCCAGTTCGGCCTTGGCCTCGCGCAGCTTGCTGCGGCTGGAACCGGACAGGGCGATGCGCCGGGCATGGGCCGAGCGCAGGGTGCGGACGATGTTGATGCGGGCCGGGTTGCCCTCGTTGCTGATGCCGGCGCGCACCGTCTTGAAGGTGTCGGTGCCGGTCAGGTGACGCTTGATCAGGTTGGGCAGCTCCAGGTCCTCGAACATGAAGTCGAGGAATTCCTCCTGGGTGATCTGGAACACGAACTCATCCATGCCCTCGCCGGAGTTGCTCGCCTTGCCGGGGCCGCGCCCGCCACCACCGCCCTGCGGACGTGGCACATGGTCGCCGGAGCTGAACTCCTTGTTGCCGGGGTGAACGATGGTCTGCCGCCCGCCACGGCCGTGGTGCAGCACCGGCTCGTCGATGTCGCGGCCGGGAATGCTGATCTGCTCGCCGTGCTCCATGTCGGTGATGGAGCGCCGGCTGACCGCCTCCTCGACGGCCTTCTTGATGTGCTCACGGTAACGCCGCAGGAAGCGCTGGCGGTTCACCGTGCTCTTGTTCTTGCCGTTCAGGCGCCGGTCTATCACATAGCTCATAGCGTCTCCTTAGCGCATACGCCCTTGCGGGCGTATGGCAGCCGGCGCGCCTGACACGGCGCGCCGACGGCGGGTTACTGCGACTTGCGAACCCGCAGATACCACTCGGACAGCAGGCGTACCTGCTTCTCGGTGTAGCCACGTTCGACCATGCGTTTGACGAAGTCGTTGTGCTTCTGCTGATCCTCCTTGCTGGCCTTGGCGTTGAAGCTGATGACCGGCAACAGGTCCTCGGTGTTGGAGAACATCTTCTTCTCGATCACCACGCGCAGCTTCTCGTAGCTGAGCCAGGTGGGGTTCTTGCCGTTGTTGTTGGCACGGGCGCGCAGCACGAAGTTGACGATCTCGTTGCGGAAATCCTTCGGGTTGCTGATGCCGGCCGGTTTCTCGATTTTCTCCAGCTCCTCGTTGAGGGCCACGCGGTTGAGGATCTCGCCGGTCTCCGGGTCGCGGTACTCCTGATCCTGGATCCAGAAGTCGGCGTACAGCACGTAGCGGTCGAAGATGTTCTGGCCGTACTCGCTGTAGGACTCGAGGTAGGCGGTCTGGATCTCCTTGCCGATGAACTCGATGTAGCGCGGCGCCAGGTATTCCTTGATGTAGCGCAGGTAGCGCTCGCGCACCTCGGCGGGGAACTGCTCTTGTTCGATCTGCTGCTCCAGCACGTAGAGCAGGTGCACCGGGTTGGCGGCTATCTCGTGCGGGTCGAAGTTGAATACCTTGGACAGGATCTTGAAGGCGAAGCGGGTCGACAGGCCGTTCATACCCTCGTCGACACCGGCGCTGTCGCGGTATTCCTGAATCGACTTGGCCTTGGGATCGGTGTCCTTGAGGTTCTCGCCGTCATAGACGCGCATCTTCGAGTAGATGTTGGAGTTCTCCGGGTCCTTCAGGCGCGACAGGGTGGAGAACTGGGCGAGCATCTTCAGGGTGTCGGGGGCGCAGTGGGCGTTGGCCAGCGAGCTGTGGGTGAGCAGCTTGTCGTAGATCTTGATCTCGTCGGTGACGCGCAGGCAGTAGGGCACCTTGACGATGTAGATGCGGTCGATGAACGCCTCGTTGTTCTTGTTGTTGCGGAAGCTGTGCCACTCGGATTCGTTGGAGTGGGCCAGGATGATGCCGCTGTAGGGCAGGCCACCGAGGCCCTCGGTGCTGTTGTAGTTGCCCTCCTGGGTGGCGGTCAGCAGCGGGTGCAGCACCTTGATCGGCGCCTTGAACATCTCGACGAATTCCATCAGGCCCTGGTTGGCCCGGCACAGGGCGCCCGAATAGCTGTAGGCGTCGGCGTCGTTCTGCGGGAATTCCTCGAGCTTGCGGATATCCACCTTGCCGACCAGGGCGGAGATGTCCTGGTTGTTCTCGTCGCCCGGCTCGGTCTTGGCGATGGCGATCTGGTTGAGGATCGAGGGATGCAGCTTGACCACGCGGAACTTGCTGATGTCGCCGCCGAACTCATTGAGACGCTTGGTGGCCCAGGGCGACATGATCGAGCGCAGGTAGCGCTGCGGAATGCCGTATTCCTCTTCGAGGATCTTGCCGTCCTCATCGGCGTTGAACAGGCCGAGCGGTGACTCGAACACTGGCGAGCCCTTGATGGCGTAGAAGGGGATGTGCTCCATCAGTTGCTTGAGCTTCTCGGCCAGCGAGGACTTGCCGCCGCCTACCGGGCCCAGTAGGTAGAGGATCTGTTTCTTCTCCTCCAGGCCCTGAGCGGCATGGCGGAAGTAGGAGACGATCTGGTCGATGCACTCTTCCATGCCGTGGAAGTCGGCGAAGGCCGGGTAGCGGCGGATCACCTTGTTGGAGAAGATCCGCGACAGCCTGGGGTCGACCGAGGTGTCCAGCAGCTCGGGCGAGCCAATTGCCATCAGCATGCGTTCGGCAGCGGTGGCATAGGCGCTGCGGTCCGTTTTGCACAGTTCCAGATATTCCTGCAGGGAATATTCTTCCTGCCGAGTCGCCTCGAATCGTTGCTGGAAGTGGCTGAAAATACTCATGACTGCACCTCGCTCGCTTGCGTGGAGCCGGCGCGGGTCATTCGGGCGGGTGCGCGGGAATACGGCTGCTCAGCCGTTGGAAATCCCCCAGACACCACAAAAACGCTACCGATGGCCCGGAACCGGTGTGCCGGCTCTCCCTTCTGGATGGCCTCGTCCTAAGAGTAGTTCGGTTTCTCGGTCGTCAAGCGTTGCAGGAGGGTGACAAGGTGTTGCCGCTCGTCGGTAAGTCACCCGCAAGCGGCGCAGGCCGCGGCTTTGCGCCGCGGCAGATTTTTTTACTCGGCGTCGCCTTGCGATACCTGATCAGGGTACTGGCTGCGCCACAGTTCGAAGCCGCCGTCGAGACTGTAGACCTCGGCGAAACCCTGGTGCGCCAGGTAGGCGGCAGCGCTCTGACTGGAGTTGCCGTGGTAGCAGGAGACGATCAGCGGCGCATCGAAATCTGCTTTGGCGATGAAGTCCGGCAGGCTGTGGTTGTCCAGATGGCGTGAGCCGCTGATATGGCCGTTGGCGAAGCTCTGCGGGTCGCGGATGTCCACGACCACGGCGCCTTGCTCTCGCAGGGACTGGGCCTGTTCCGGGGGAATACGTTTGAATTCGCTCATTGGGCGATCTCCTTGCAGTCGCAGCGGAATTTCTCGCCGCTGTCGATGTTCATCAGGGTCATGGCGCCGCCCCACACGCAGCCGCTGTCGAGGGCGAACAGGCCGGGTTCGTCGCAGTTGCCTTCCAGCGCCGCCCAGTGGCCGAAGATGATCTTCTGCCCGCGCGCCTTGCGTTCGGGCCAGGCGAACCAGGGCGCATAGCCCGGCGGGGCGGTGCCCACGCCTTCCTTGCTCTTCAGGTCGAGGGTGCCGTCGGCGGTGCAGAAGCGCATGCGGGTGAAGTAGTTGGTGATCACCCGCAGGCGGGTGACGCCCTGCAGGTCGCTATCCCACTTGGCCGGCTCGTTGCCGTACATGCCGTCTAGGAACAGCAGCAGGCGGGCATCATCACGCAGCACTTCCTCGACCTCGGCGCCGCGTCTGAGCGCCTTCTTCAGCGTCCACTGCGGCGGGATGCCGGCATGCACCAGGGCGATGTCGCGTTGCTCGTCATGGTGTACCAGCTTCTGCTGCCGCAGCCACTCAAGCAGCTCTTTACGGTCGGGGGCGTCGAGGATTTCCTGCAGGGTGTCGTGCTTCTTCAGGCGCTCGATATTGTGCGCGGCGGCCAGCAGGTGCAGGTCGTGGTTGCCTAGCACGCAGACCAGGGAGTCGCGGATCGAATAAAGGAAACGCAGGGTCTCCAGGGACTCCGGACCGCGGTTGACCAGGTCGCCGACTAGCCACAGCTTGTCCTGGGCCGGGTCGAAGGCGACCCGTTCGAGTAGGCATTTCAGCGGCTGCAGGCAACCCTGCAGGTCGCCGACGGCGTAGGTCGCCATCAGTGCAGAGCTCCAGGCACGGCAAGGCGGAACGGCGCGATGGTCGCGTCGAAGCGTTTGCCGTCGTCAGCGACCATCTGGTAGCTGCCGTGCATGTTGCCGACCTTGGTCGCCATCACGGTGCCGCTGCTGTAGGTGTGGCTTTCGCCCGGCTGCAGGTGCGGCTGCTGGCCGACCACGCCGGCACCGCGGACTTCCTGCACGCGGCCGTCGCCGTCGGTGATGATCCAGTGGCGGCTGAGCAGCTTGGCTGCCTCGTTGCCGCCGTTGTGGATGGTCACCGTGTAGGCGAAGGCGTAGCGGTTCTGCTCCGGGGTGGATTGCTCCGGCAGGTAGCGGGTCTCGACGCTGACGTCGATCTGGTAACGCGGGTCGGCCATCTGTACAAACTCGGCAGGCTGAAAGGGCAGTTTAGTCCGCTTGATCGGCGGGCTGGCGTTCGGCCAGCTGGTCGGCCAGGCGGACGAAGGCTGCCAGGTCCAGCTGTTCCGGGCGCAGTCCGCCATCCACGCCAGCGGCCTCGATAGCCTCGGCCGGCAGCAGCTGCTTGAGGGTGTTGCGCAGGGTCTTGCGGCGCATGTTGAAGGCCTCGCGCACCACGCGCTCGAGCAGGCGATGGTCCTTGGCCGGGTGCGGCAGGGTCTCGTGCGGCACCAGGCGGACGATGGCCGAGTCGACCTTGGGCGGCGGGTTGAAGGCGCCTGGGCCGACGTTGAGCAGGTGCTCCACGCGGCAGTGGTACTGGACCATGATCGACAGGCGGCCCCAGTCGCCACCACCCGGCTCGGCGGCCAGGCGCTCGACCACTTCCTTCTGCAGCATGAAGTGCATGTCGCGGATCAGCGGGGCGTTATCCAGCAGGTGGAAGATCAGCGGCGTGGAGATGTTGTACGGCAGGTTGCCGACCACGCGCAGGCTGTGTGGCGCAGCTTCCAGGCGATTGAAGTCGAACTTCAGCGCGTCGCCCTGGTTCAGGCGGAAGTTGGGATTGCCGCCGAACTTGCTCTGCAGGATGGGGATCAGGTCGAGGTCCAACTCGATCACGTCGAGCTGTGCACCGCTGCCCAGCAAGCCCTCGGTGAGGGCGCCCTGGCCTGGGCCTATCTCCAGCAGGCGCTCACCCTCCTTGGCGTGGATGGCGCGCAGGATGCGATGGATCACGCCGGCATCGTGCAGGAAGTTCTGGCCGAAGCGCTTACGCGCGCGGTGTTGGTATTCGGACATGGGTACGGCTCCAAGCTTCAAGCCACAAGCTCAAAGCGCAATGCAAAGAGCGGCAGTTTAGCAGCCAAGTGGCCAGGCTCTAAGCCTGGCGTGCGGCGGCCATCTGGTAAGCAGTCTCCAGGGCGACCTGCAGGCTGCCGCTGTCGACCCGGCCAGTACCGGCAAGGTCCAAGGCGGTGCCGTGGTCGACCGAGGTGCGGATGATCGGCAGCCCCAGGGTGACATTCACCGCTGCGCCGAAGCCCTTGTACTTGAGCACCGGCAGGCCCTGGTCGTGGTACATGGCTAGCACCGCGTCGCAATGTTCGAGATGCTTGGGGGTGAACAGAGTGTCGGCCGGCAGCGGGCCGATCAGATTCAGGCCTTCACCGCGCAATAGCTCCAGGGTTGGCTCGATCACTTCGATTTCTTCGCGCCCAAGGTGACCGCCTTCGCCCGCGTGCGGGTTGAGGCCGCAGACCAGGATGCGCGGTTTGGCGATACCGAATTTTTTCACCAGATCCGTGTGCAGGATGCGGGTGACCCGCGCCAGGCGCTCGGCAGTGATGGCGGCAGCGACGTCCTTGAGCGGCAGGTGGGTAGTTACCAGGGCCACGCGCAGGCCGCGGGTGGCGAGCATCATCACCACCTGCTCGGTGCTGGTCAGTTCGGCGAGGAACTCGGTATGCCCGGAGAAGGGAATGCCGGCCTCGTTGATCACGCCCTTGTGCACTGGCGCAGTGATCATCCCGGCGAAGTTGCCGTCGATGCAGCCCTGACCAGCTCGGGTCAGGGTCTCCAGCACATAGGCGGCGTTGTTCTGATCCAGCTGTCCTGGGCTGACCTCCGCAGCCAGCGGGGTATCCCAGACATATAGGCTGCCAGCCCGAGCCGGGCTGTCTGGCCAGTTATTCGGCCCGACCGAGTGTAGCTCGATGCTCAGGCCCAGCTGGATGGCACGCTCGGCCAGCAGGTCGCAGCTGGCGACGGCGACCAGCGCCTCGGGTTGGGCTTCGCGGGCCAGCAGTAGACAGAGATCCGGGCCGATGCCGGCGGGCTCGCCGGGGGTCAGGGCAAACAGGCGTGGAATGGTCATGGTCGGCCTCGTAGGAATACCGGGTCGGAGGGGAATACTTTACGCGCAAAGGCGTGGACGAAAAAAAGCCCGGCGGTGCCGGGCTCTTTCTTTGTCGATCAGGCTATCAGAGCTTGATCTCGACATAGGCTTCGTCACGGATCTGGCGCAGCCAGGCCTGCAGCTCTTCGTCGTACTTGCGGTTGCGCAGGACGTTCATCGCCTGCTGCTCGCGGTACTGCTCGCTGCTGTCAGTGGCGCGGCGGCCAAGGACTTCCAGCACGTGCCAGCCGTAAGGGCTCTTGAACGGCTCGGACAGCTGGCCACTTGGGGTTTTGGCCATTACCTCGCGGAACTCCGGAACAAGGCTGTTGGGGTCGATCCAGTTGAGGTCGCCGCCATTGAGGGCCGAACCTGGGTCTTCCGAGAAGCTCTTCGCCAGTTCGGCAAAGTCTTCGCCGGAGGCGATGCGCTGGTGCAGGCGCTCCACCAAGCGACGAGTCTCCGCCTCACTACGCACTTCGTTGGGCTTGATCAGGATGTGGCGCACATGAACTTCGTCGCGCACCAGAGTGTCGCCGCCGCGTTTCTCCAACAGCTTGACGATCATGAAGCCGCCGGGTGTGCGCACGGGCTCGGTGATGCCGCCTACGGGCAGGTCACGGATCATGTCGGAGAAGGCTGGTGGTAGTTGAGCGGACTTGCGCCAGCCGATCTCCCCGCCCTCAAGGGCATTTTCGCTGGCGGAGTTGGAGATCGCTGTCTGGGCGAAATCGGCACCCGAACGTAGCTGGTCGTAGACGTCAGAGGTCTTCTGCGCCGCGGCGCGGATCTGCTCGGGCGAGGCGGCTTCCGGCACCGGGATCAGAATATTGGCGAGGCGGAACTCCTCGGACAGTTGCATCTGGCCGAGATCCGAGGCGAGAAAATTCTGCACTTCCTGATTGGTGACCTGGATCCGCTCAGCCACACGGCGTTGGCGCACGCGGCTGATGACCATTTCCCGGCGAATCTGCTCGCGCGCGTCCTCAAAGGACAATCCATCGCGTGAGAGCGCCGCACGGAACTGATCGAGGGTCAGGTTGTTGCGCTGCGCAATGCTGGCCATCGCCTGATTCAGCTCTTCATCCGTAATGCGGATACCGGAGCGATCACCGATCTGCAGCTGCAGGTTCTCGACGATCAAGCGCTCCAGGACCTGCTGCTGCAGAACGTCCTGGGGTGGGAGCTGGCCGCCGCGCTTGTCGATGGTTTGCTCGACTTCACGCAGGCGCTGGTCCAGCTGGCTGTACATGATGACGTCGTTGTCGACGATGGCGACTACGCGATCGAGGGACTGGAACTGCGCCTGAGCGCCAGAGGCCAGAAAAACTGCGCCCAGCAACAGCGGGCGCAGGCAATCAGAAAGCTTGTTCTTCACGTTCACGATAACCTTGAATGCCTTGCTCGAGGAAACTGTCGGTCTTGCCGCCCAGTACGTTGCCGAGGCCCTTGAGGACGATCTGCAGGAAGATGCCGCGATCCGGCTCTTCGTTGGTGTCGGGGTTGAGACTGGTTTCGTCGTAGTCGATCCAGTAACGGTTGATCAGGCGCAGCTTCCAGCAGCAACTGTCGTATTCGAAGCCGCCGAAGGCCTCCAGCGTACGGCTACGGGCATAGTCGTGCTGCCAGCGTGCGATCACGTTCCATTGCGGCACGATTGGCCAGATGGCCGAGAAGTCGTGCTGCTGGATCTTGTAGTAATCCTTGATGTAGTTCGGGCTGCCCGGAGTGCCGAAGTCGCTGCCGTAGGTCCAGGTACCGCTGGCCTGGTCGTAGCGAATGGTATCGTTACGATAGCGATAGCCGGCGTTGATGACCTTGTTCGGGTTGTCTTCAGGCTGATAGTGGAACATCAGGCTGCCGGAGCGAGTGCTGTGCGTCTCGCCGTCCCAGTTGAAGTCCGAGGTCAGGTGCCAGTCGCGGTTGAAGCGGTACATGTACTCCAGCGCATACGGCGAGAGGTCGGCAGTGGCGTCATCGCGGGTGCGGTAGTCGATGTCCGGCATCTGCACCTTGCGGTCGGCGAAATAGATCGCCTGACCGATGCTGAAGCGCTGACGCTCGAAACCGTTGTTTTCGATCCAGCGGCTGGTCGCGCCGAGCGACAGCTTGTTCTCGTCACCGATACGGTCGCGACCGGAGAAACGGTTGTCGCGGAACAGGGACGCGTAGTTGAAGGTGTTTTCACCGGTATCGAATACCGGGATTTCTTCCTGGTCTTCCTTGGGCACGTACAGGTAGTAGGCGCGTGGCTCCAGAGTCTGGCGGAACGCCGTGCCGAAGAGCTGGGTGTTGCGGTCGAAGTAAAGACCGCTGTCGATGCTCGCGATCGGTACGCTGCGATCGGGGGCGTCTTCGAAGTTGTTGCCCACCTGGGCCTTGCCGATGGAGTCCAGATCCAGATCGTACTGTGTGTAGGCGTATTTGAGCGTCGGCTTGATGAAGCCCCAGGTCCAGTCCAGCGGCAGGCTGACGGAGGGCTCCAGATGCAGGCGATCACCGGTCGAGCGGGCGAGTCCGTACACGTTGTTGTCGTACCAGGGCTCGGGGTTGCCGTCCTCGTCCACGAAGTTGCCGCTGCGCAGGTCACGATCGAAGCGAACGTACTCGGTGCTGTAGGCGAAGTTCAGGCCGCCTGGCTGGAAGGGCAGTTTGCCGTCCAGGGTGAGCTGGGGCAGGCGCTCGTAAGGCGTGATGTCGATTACGCTGGTCGGCTCATACGCGTGGGCGTTCAGACGGGCGGTGAAGGTGTCTCCACGCCAGGTCAGCGTGCCACGCTGATTGAGGAAGTCTGGCGTTTCCAGGTTTTCCAGATCGCTGTCCAGATCCTGGAAGTAGTAGGGGTCGCTGATGGCGGTGTAGTCGACTTCAGCCAGCAGGCGATCATTCAGGCCGCCACGGTGCTGCCAGTTGTACATCCAGCGCTGATCTTCGTAGTCGGACTGCAGCTCGCGCTCGTCTTCCTTGTCGTCCAGCCATGCACCGCCGACCTGGCCTTCGCTGTTCTTGGTCAGGTAGCGGAACTCGCCCTCCATCAGCAGGCCACGCTTGGCCATGTAGGTGGGGTAGAGGGTGGCGTCATAGTTCGGCGCGAGGTTGAAGTAGTACGGGGTCGACAGCGAGAAACCGGTATCGCTGGAGGTACTGATGCCCGGAGCGAGGAAGCCGGATTGGCGACGATCATCGATCGGGAAGTAGATGTACGGCGTGTAGAAGACCGGAATGTCCTTTACCCGCAGCGTCACGTTGGTCGCCGTGCCAAAACCGGTGGCCGGGTTCAGCTTGATGTTGTTGCCTTTCAGGTGCCAGGCGTTGCTGCCCGGTTCACAACGGGTATAGGTGCCGTCCTTGAGACGGACGATGGCGCTCTCTTCGCGTTTGGCGTAGAGCGCGCTGCCACGGACATGACCCTTGTGGATCACGTATTCGGCGTTCTCGACCTTCGCCTCGCCGTTATCCAGCTGGATCTCGGCACGGTCGCCGACCACCAGCATGCCATTGTCACGAATGCGTACGTTGCCTTTCAGCTCGCCGCGGTTCTCGGCCTGATGCAGGCTGGCTTCGTCAGCCTCAACCTGCATGCTCGACTGACGCAGGACGACGTCACCGGCCAGCGTTGCAGTCTGCTTCTCCTGTTCATAGCGAGAGGCCTTGGCCGAGACGAACATCGGTGATTCGTCCATCGGCGCATCGTCGCTCATGCCCGGGCGGATCGGCTCGATATAGGAGCCTGCACAGTAAGGGCCGACTTCTGCCAGCTGGGCGGTGGTCAACTGGTCGCGAGGCACCCAGTCCAGGTGGCTGTAATCGGCGCTGCGGCTGCTCAAAGCACGGCCACCGCTCTCGGTGACGAGTGTTGCCTGCTCGCCCTGCGCCTGGCCTTTGCTCGACTGCGTGGTGCCGGTACCAGCCACTGAGCTGACGGCCGACTCACTGTGCTGAGGGCGCGGCAACGGGTTGGATGCGCTGGACTTCGGCGAGCAGGCCCAGCCGCCCGTAGCGGAGGCGGAGCAGTCGTACTGCTCCGCGGCGACGACAAAGGACGAGGCCAGGGGTTGCAGAGCCAGCAGGCCGCCGGTAACCAGCAACGGGAATTTTTTACGGAACAGGGGGAGGTTTACTGCCATCTTGTTAGTCCGGGCTTCCTGCGCGCCTTCGACCCGCGGGGGCCGCACGCCTCTCGATGGGCTGAAAAAGATGCTGGATAATAAAGCATGACCCGCGCAACGGCTAGCGCCGTCGGAGACCCCTGTAATGCCTGATCAAGATGTGCGTCTCCAGCTCCTGGAGAGCTGGCTGGAAGACTGTTTGCCTGCCCTTTTCGAACGTGAGGGCTGGGGCGAGGTACCTGCCGCGAGCCTGGCGCCGGCCAGTAGCGATGCCAGTTTTCGCCGCTATTTCCGCTGGCTGGCCGAGGGCCGCAGCCTGATCCTGATGGATGCGCCACCGCCTCAGGAGGACTGCCGCCCCTTCGTTAAGGTCGCCGCCATGCTGGCAGAGGCAGGCGTGCACGTGCCGCGGATTCTTGCTCATGATCTGGAGCGCGGCTTCCTGGTGCTGGACGACCTGGGCTCGCGAACCTGGCTCGAGGTGCTGGACCCGGAGAACGCCGACGAGCTGTTCGAGGTGGCGCTGCATGCCTTGATCGCCTGTCAGCAGAGACCCATCGACGACATGCTGCCGTCTTACGATGAGGCGTTGCTGCGTCGCGAGCTGCAGCTATTTCCGGATTGGTACCTGCAGCGCCACCTGGACCTAGAGATGGATGACGCGCAGCGCGAGCAGTGGCGGCAGGTCTGTGACGTGCTGGTAGGCAGTGCCCTGGCGCAGACTCGGGTATTCGTTCATAGGGACTACATGCCCCGCAACCTGATGCTCAGCCAGCCCAACCCCGGCATCTTGGACTTTCAGGACGCGGTATACGGCCCGATCAGCTATGACGTCACCAGTCTGTTCAAGGACGCCTTCCTCAGTTGGCCGGAGGAGCGGGTGCGCGGCTGGCTGGAGCGCTACTGGCAGTTGGCGCGTGACTCGGGCCTGGCGGTGCCGGCCGACTTTTCAGAGTTCCACCGCATGAGCGACCTGATGGGGGTGCAACGCCATCTCAAGGTGATCGGCATCTTTGCGCGGATCTGCCACCGCGACGGCAAGCCCAAGTATCTGGCCGACGTGCCACGTTTCTTCTCATATATAGAAGCAGTTCTGGCGCGGAGGCCGGAGCTGGCGGTGCTCGGCCAGTTGCTGGCAAGCCTGCCGGCGCGTGAGGCACAGCCGGCATGAAGGCGATGATCCTTGCGGCAGGCAAAGGTGAGCGCCTACGCCCGCTGACCCTGCATACGCCGAAGCCCCTGGTGCGTGCCGGTGGTATACCGCTGATCGAGTTTCATGTGCGTGCCCTGGCGGTTGCCGGTTTCACCGAGCTGGTGATCAATCACGCCTGGCTTGGTCAGCAGATCGAGGACTATCTGGGCGATGGCAAACGCTTCGGTGTGCGTATCGACTACTCGGCCGAGGGTGAGCCTCTGGAAACCGGCGGCGGTATCTTCAAGGCGTTGCCGTTGCTCGGCGAGAAGCCCTTCCTAGTGGTCAATGGCGATATCTGGACTAACTATGAGTTCGCCGATCTGCGCCTGCCGCCAAGAGGCCTCGCCCATCTGGTGCTGGTGGACAACCCGGATCATCACCAGGCCGGTGATTTCCGCCTGCATGAGGGGCGGGTGAGCGACGCCGTCGCTGGCGAGCCCTCGCTGACCTATAGCGGCATGGCGGTGTTGCACCCGCAGCTGTTTGCCGATAGCCAGCCAGGTGCCTTCAAGCTCGCGCCGTTGCTGCGTGCCGCCATGGCCGATGGCCGGGTCAGCGGAGAGCATTTTGTGGGCCGCTGGATCGATGTAGGTACCCACGAGCGCCTGGCAGACGTCGAGCGCCTGCTGGCGGCGGAGGCCTGACATGCTCTGGCCGGTGACGCTGGTCGGCGCAGTCGCCGGGATGGCTGTCGCCAGTATCCCTGGTGCGCTGCTTGGAGGGCTGCTCGGACAGGTGCTGGATCGTCGATTGCGTCTTCAGTCCTTCGAGCATCTTCGCGATCTGCTGAGCAGCAAACGCGAGTCTCTGGACGATGAGGAACTGCTGTTCATGTTGATCGGACGCCTGGCCAAAAGCGATGGTCGGGTACTCGACAGCCATCTCCAGGCCGCCCGCAACGAGATGCTGCGCCTGGGCCTGGACGAGCAGGCGCGGCGTCAGGCCATGCTGGCATTCAATCGTGGCAAGCAAGCCGAGGATAAACCGTTGCGCAGGGCGCTGCGTGGGCTACACAAACGCCCGGAACGCGCCGAGACGTTGTTGCGTACTTGCTGGCGCATGGCTTGGGCCGACGGGAGAGTCAGCGAGCGCGAGTATGAGATGATCCAGATGTGGGGGGGCTGGCTGGGCTGGAAGCGCGAGGCATTGGATACCCTGGCTGACGAGTACGAGCCGGCTCGCAAGACGACGGAGGTGAAGGCCGGGGACTATCAGGCTGCCATGCGCCTGCTGGGCGTGCAGGCTGATAGCGAACCGGCGACCATTAAGCGCGCCTATCGCCGGCTTCTCAGTCGTCACCATCCCGACAAGCTGAGCGGCTCCGGTGCGACCCCAGCACAGCTGCGCGCGGCTACCGATAAGACCCGCGAGTTGCAGGTCGCTTATGAAGTGGTGCGCCAGCGTCGCGGTTTCCGCTAGCCGCCTGTCGGAAAGCCTCCTGCGTTGATGGGCCTTGGCTGGGGCGTTGGCGCTGCCAGTGCGCAAGTTGCGAATCGCCCAACAGGCAAGCTATTGCTCGTTACTTCGCCGCGCTCGTTCTCTTGGGCACGGCCACCAGAGTGGCCGCTGCGGCCTGCCCATGCCTTCCCGCGACTACTGTTTGTCCAGCCAGCCGCGTACCCGGCGGAACAACTGCTCCTGCTCGGCCTCCAGGTTGCCTGGCAGTGCCTTGAGCGCGATCTGCGTGTAGCCATCGTGGTCCAGGCGCTTGCTAGCCTGCTTGCGCCGCACAGCATTGCCGCGGTCAGCTGCCAGGTCCTTGTAGAAGAAGTCGCCGGTCGCCAGCTTGAGGCCAGGGATCAGCTCGTCCAGCGATGGCGTCTGGCCTGCCGGCAGCTGGGGTGCGACCACGACCAACTGCTTGATCTGCTCGGGCTTGTGCTCCTTGAGATACAGAGCGGCCCAGTAGCCTCCGTCACCATGGCCGAGCAGCACGATGTTTTTGCTGTCCTGCTGCTCGGCGAAAGCGATACCGGCCTGGATGCGCGCGAAGATCCGTACGGCCGGGTCGACCGGGGGGGGCGCTGGTGTTTCCGATGGGGTGGGCTCCGTGGGCGGTGTGGCAGCGCTGTCGCCCTCGGGGGCGGGTTGCTTGTCACCTTCGGTTGCGGCTGCTTCGGTATCGACGGCGACCGGCTCCGGCGTGCGTGGCAGAACGGCCTCCGGTAATGGCGCGGACTTGCTGTCCGGCAGTGTCAGACTGAGGCTGCTCCAGCCTACGTCAGGCAGCTTGAGACGCAACGGCTGGATCGCACGTGGCCAGTCGGCACTTTCGTCGGCACCTGGCACAAGAATCACCAGCCCCTTTGCCTCCGGTGCGTTGGCAGGCTTCCACAGGGCCAGAAAACTCTCCTGGTCGGCCTGCAGAGTCTGCTGCTCGTCTTTGGGAAGCTGGCGCTCCAGCCCCTGGGCGCTGTCCTGGCTGCGCTCCTCCAGCGGTATGCGTGGCGGCTCGGCGGGGGCGGCACTTTCCTCGGCAGGCGTTTCGGGATTGGCTGGTGGGTCTTCTTCGGCCACGGCGGGCAAGGCGAGGCTCAGGCACAGAGTCAGGAGTGTCGGCAGGACTGTACGGCGCATCTCAGCACTTCTGGTAGCGGGAAGGTTCTTGCAGCCTAAGCGCTTCGTCGCGGTTTGTCAGGTAAGGTAGAAAGCGGACCCGAGATGATGTGGATCGACGCTGTGCGCAGGATTCGAGTGCTCTGTTGGCTGATGCTGCTGTGCCCGCTGCTGGCGCGCGGTGGTGAGCTGGATGCGGACCAGCGTGCCTGGCTGGCCGAGCACCCGCGGCTGCGGACGGGGGTGGTGCTGCAGGCGCCCTATGCCGAGTACCAGCGTCGTCAGCAGCAGCTGAGCGGGCTCAACATCGAACTGACCGAAGCACTGGCGAAGGTGCTCGGCGTCGAACTGAGCTGGCTCAGCTACCCGGACCAGGCCACCCTGGACCAGGCCCTGCGTTCCGGTCGCATCGACTTCGCCCCAGGCCTGACGCAGACTCCTGCAGGATTGCGCCTGTGGCAGTTCTCCGACCCTTACCTGCGTGTTCCGCACTTGCTGGTGGGAGAGCGCCTGGGCGAAATGGGGGTGGAACTGGAGAACCTCGGCGATCGCGAGCCAATTGCCGTGCGCGAGCCCAGTGCTGTCGCCGATTACCTGCGTGGCAATTACTTCAATCTGCGCCTGCAAGCCCAGTCGTCCGACCGAGAGGCGTTGCGGGCGGTATTGGCACAGCGGGCACGCTACGCGGCCATCGATCAGGCCCAGCTCAGCCGACTGAGCCAGGAGAGCGAGTTTGCCGGGCTTACCGTGCTGGCCGACGTGGGCCTGCCGCAGCTGTTGCGCTTCGGCACGCGCCGCGACTGGCCGCAACTGGCCGGCATTCTCGATACGGGGCTGCGCCAGCTGCCGGGCGAGCAACTGGAGCAGATCCAGCAGCGCTGGCTGACCGCCAAGACGCCGAGCCTCGGCGAGTCGCCGCAGTTCTGGCGCAGCCTGAGCATGCTGCTCGCGGCGGTGCTGCTGATCAGCCTGTTGCTGCTGACCGTGCTGCGGCGCCAGCGCGCCCGGTTGGAGCGGCGCCTGCTGGAGGCACGGCACACCCTGGCCCAGCGCGAGGTGGCCGAGGAGGCACTGCGTTTGGCGCAGTTCTCCCTCGACCACAGCACCGTCGGTATTCTCTGGGTCAATTGGGACAGCCGGGTGCGTTATGCCAACCAGGCGGTGGCGGAGATGCTCGGCTACGACAGCCTCGCGATGGTCGACCAGCCGTTGCAGCAGTTCGAGCCAAACCTGGGCATGGACCGCTGGCTCAACCTGTGGAAGCGCGTGCGTCAGCATGAGGAGGGTGCGCTGAGTTTCGAGAGCAACTGCCGACGTGCCGACGGTAGCTGGATGCCGGCCGACGTGACCCTGGGCTTCCTGCGCTTTCGCGATGCCGAGTATCTGGTGGTCTACCTCACCGACGTCACCGAGCGGCGGCGTGCCCATGCCGCGCTGGAGGAGAGCGAGGCGCGGCTCAAGGGCATCGCCGGCAATGTGCCGGGGCTGGTGTTTCGCCTGGAGCGGCCGGTTCCCGGTGCGCCGGTGGACTTCGCTTTCATCAGCGAGGGCAGCGAGCAACTTGTCGGCTACCCGGCGGCGACCATCATGGCGGCCGACTTCGGCATTCGTAGTCTGGTCCATCCCCAGGACCGTGCGGGGTATCACGCGACTCAGGATGCGGCCATCGAGGCATCTGGCGACTGGCAGTGGCAGGGGCGCATCCTCACCAGTGCCGGCCGTGTACGCTGGGCCGACATCAAAGCCAGCGCGCGCCAGCTGAGTGCCGACCATGTGGTGTGGGACGGCGTGGTGTGGGACATCAGTGACAACAAGGCCATCGAGCTGGAACTGGCCGAGTCGCGCGCCCAATTGCGCGAGCTGTCCGCCCACCTGGAGAGTGTGCGTGAGGAAGAGAAGGCACGCATTGCCCGCGAGGTGCATGACGAGCTGGGCCAGGTGCTGACCGTGCTCAAGCTGGAGACTTCCATGTGTGAGCTGGCCTACGCCGATCTTGATCCTGGCCTGCAGGCTCGCCTGGACAGCATGAAGAAGCTGATCGCCAACCTGTTCCAGCTGGTGCGTGATGTGGCTACCGCCCTGCGCCCGCCGATCCTCGACGCGGGTATCGCCTCGGCCATCGAGTGGCAGGCGCGGCGCTTCGAATCGCGCAGCCATATCCCATGCCTGGTTCAGGTGCCGGAACAGCTGCCGCAGCTTTCCGATGCCAAGGCCATCGGTCTGTTTCGTGTGCTGCAGGAGGCACTGACCAATGTGCTGAGACATGCCGAAGCACATACCGTCGAGGTGAATCTGGAAGTGCAGGGCGGTGAACTGTGCCTGACCGTGAGTGACGATGGTCGGGGTTTCGACACAGCCGCGCAGCGCGCACAATCCTTCGGCCTGGTCGGCATGCGCGAGCGCGTGCTGATGCTCGGCGGCAACCTGGCCTTGGACAGCATGCCGGGGGAGGGCACCACCCTGAGCGTGCGAGTGGCACTGGAGTAGGGTGGATGTCGCTGTTCACATCCACCATCAGCGGTGGAAAGCGCTGCGCGGTTTGTTACGGGGTGGCCATCCACCCTACGGGAGAGTGAAGTGATTCGAGTGCTGGTGGCCGAAGACCACACCATCGTCCGCGAGGGCATCAAGCAACTGATCGGCCTGGCCAGGGACCTGACGGTGGTTGGCGAGGCGAGCAATGGCGAGCAGCTGATGGAGACGTTGCGCCACACGCCCTGTGAGGTGGTGCTGCTGGATATCTCCATGCCGGGCGTCAATGGTCTTGAGGCGATTCCGCGCATCCGTGCGCTCAGCGAGCCTCCGGCGGTACTGGTGCTGTCCATGCACGACGAGGCGCAGATGGCCGCCCGCGCGCTCAAGATCGGCGCAGCCGGCTATGCGACCAAAGACAGCGATCCTGCCCTGCTGCTGACTGCTATCCGCAAGGTCGCCGCCGGTGGTCGCTACATCGACCCGGAGCTGGCCGACCGCATGGTCTTCGAGGTCGGCCTGACCGACTCGCGGCCGCCGCATTCGCTGCTGTCCGAGCGCGAGTTCTCGGTGTTCGAGCGCCTGGTGCGTGGCGAAGGTGTCAACGAGATCGCCCAGCAGCTGTCGGTCAGTAGCAAGACTGTCAGTACCCACAAGGCGCGCCTGATGCAGAAGCTCAATCTGCACTCGGTGGCTGATCTGGTGAAGTACGCCGTCGAGCACAAGCTGGTCTGACTCATCCCCGCGCCTCGTGGTTTGGGGATGCACTGCGACAATCTGGCTGGTTTCATTTCTTTACATGACGTTCGCTTCGTGGCTGATTGGTCAGCATTGTGGTGGCCGCTCTGGCGCGCCATTTTTGCCCGTCTGGACGGTGTGTCCGGGGCTCTGTGCATGAGGGAAAAGATGTACAAGAAGATCCTTGCGACCAGCCTGTTAGCCGCCACGCTACCCGCCTACGCGGACTACGTGACGGTGATTTCCTTTGGCGGCGCGAACAAGGAGGCTCAAAGCAAGGCCTTTTACGCTCCTTTCAAGCAGGCCACCGGAACCAGCGTGGTGCATGGCTCCTATAACGGCGACCTGGCCAAGCTGCGCAAGATGGTGCAGATGAGCCATGTTTCCTGGGACGTGGTCGAGGTGGAGGCACCTGAGCTGGCGCGTGGTTGTGAGGAGGGCCTGTTCGAGAAGCTCGACCCGAGCCAGTTTGGCGATCCGGCGGACTTTCTGCCGGGTGCGATCCAGCCCTGTGGCGTCGGCATCTTCGTCTGGTCCACGGTACTGGCCTACAACAGCGCCAAGGTGAAAGGCGCGCCTCAGGGCTGGGCCGATTTCTGGGACACCAAGCGCTTCCCGGGCAAGCGTGCTTTGCGCTGGGGTGCCAAGTACAACCTGGAGTTTGCCTTGATGGCTGATGGCGTGCCGGCGCGCGACGTTTACGGCGTGCTGGCCAGCGTCGAAGGCCAGGATCGTGCCTTCCGCAAGCTCGATGAGCTCAAACCGCAGTTGCACTGGTGGAAGACTGGCGTGGAGCCCATTCGTCTGCTGGCTGATGGTCGCGTGGCCATGAGTTCGGCCTACAACGGCCGGGTCGCCGCCGCCCAGGCCGAGCAGCCGCAGCTGGCGCTGAGTTGGGGCGGCGGCATCTATGACTTCGACTACTGGGCGCTGCCCAAGGGTGTCGGTAAGGCCGAGCAGGCGCGCGGCTTCGTCGTCTTTGCCAGCCAGCCCGAGCCGCAGCAGCGCTTTGCCGAAAATATCGCCTACGGTCCGGTGAACCGCCGCGCCATCGCCGCGCTGGACCCGAAGATCAGTGCCAACTTGCCCACCGCGCCGGCCAATCTGGCCGGAGGCGTGGGCATGGATGCGGCGTTCTGGGCCGCGAACGGCGAGGCGCTGGAGGCGCGCTTCGAGCGCTGGGCCAAACAGTGACTGGCGGAGAGGTGTTGTAGGGCGATCCCTACAGCGCCTCGTCCGCAAGCCTTATAGCAATCTCTCATACCGCCCGATTTGCGCCGGCTGCAGGGCTTTCTAGTCTTACAGCACGGCAACAAGAACAAAGGTGTGGGTGATGGCCGAGAATATTTCCAGCGACGTGCTCGTCAGTTTCAAGGGCGTGCAGAAGAGCTACGACGGCGAAAGCCTGATCGTCAAAGACCTCAATCTGGATATCCGCAAGGGTGAGTTCCTCACCCTGCTCGGGCCGTCCGGTTCCGGCAAGACCACCAGCCTGATGATGCTGGCCGGCTTCGAGACGCCCACCGCCGGTGAGATCCTCCTGGCCGGGCGTGCCATCAACAACGTGCCGCCGCACAAGCGCGACATCGGCATGGTGTTCCAGAACTACGCGCTGTTCCCGCACATGACGGTGGCCGAGAACCTGGCCTTCCCACTCACCGTGCGCGGCATGAACAAGACCGACATCACCGAGCGGGTAAAGCGCGCGCTGTCCATGGTCCAGCTCGACAACTTCCGCAACCGCTACCCGGCGCAACTCTCCGGCGGCCAGCAGCAGCGCGTGGCGCTGGCTCGCGCGCTGGTGTTCGAGCCGCAGTTGGTGCTGATGGACGAGCCGCTCGGCGCGCTGGACAAGCAGCTGCGCGAACACATGCAGATGGAGATCAAGCACATCCATCAGCGCCTGGGCGTGACCGTGGTCTATGTGACCCACGACCAGGGCGAAGCGCTGACCATGTCCGACCGCGTGGCGGTGTTCCACCAGGGCGAGATCCAGCAGATCGCCCCACCGCGCGACCTCTACGAAGAGCCGAGCAACACCTTCGTTGCCCACTTCATCGGCGAGAACAATCGCCTGGCCGGTGAGCTGGTCAGCCGTGACGGCGAGCGTTGCACCGTGCGCACCGCGCGTGGCGAGCAGGTCGAGGCGCTGGCGGTGAAGGTCGGAACGACCGGTGAGCCGGTCAGCTTGTCGATCCGTCCCGAGCGCGTGCGCATCAACGCCGCCAGCGAGAGCTGCGCCAACCGCTTCAGTGGCCGGGTGGCCGAGTTCATCTACCTGGGCGACCACGTACGCATCCGCATGGAGGTGTGTGGCAACCCCAATTTCTTCGTCAAGCAGCCGATCGCCGAGCTCGATCCCGCCTTGGGTGTGGGCGACGTGGTGCCGCTCGGCTGGCATGTGGAGCACGTAAGGGCGTTAGACCCACTCGTCGTCGAGTGACGACACCGCGTATCACCAACCCTGCACAGTGGAGAAAACAACAATGAGCAACATCCGCAGCATCTTCCGTCATAGCGCACTGGCCATCGGCCTGCTGGGCGCCACCCAGGCGATGGCCGCCGACCTGACCGTGATCTCCTTCGGTGGTGCTAACAAGGACGCCCAGGTCAAGGCCTTCTACCAGCCATGGGAGGCGGCCGGTAAAGGCAAGATCGTCGCCGGTGAATACAATGGCGAGATGGCCAAGGTGAAGGCCATGGTCGACACCAACAGCGTGTCCTGGCACCTGGTCGAAGTGGAGTCCCCCGAGCTGGCTCGCGGTTGCGACGAGGGCCTGTTCGAGGAACTGGACCCGGCCCAGTTCGGCAACGAGGAAGACTTCATCGAGGGCGCCATCCAGCCCTGTGGCATCGGCTTCTTCGTCTGGTCCACCGTGCTCGCCTACAACGCCGACAAGTTGTCGGCTGCGCCGGCCAGCTGGGCCGATTTCTGGGACGTAGCCAAGTTCCCGGGCAAGCGTGGCCTACGCAAGGGCGCCAAGTACACCCTGGAATTCGCCCTGATGGCCGATGGTGTGGCGCCGAAGGACGTCTACACCGTGCTCGCCACCCAGGAAGGCCAGGACCGCGCGTTCAAGAAGCTCGACCAGATCAAGCCGAGCATCCAGTGGTGGGAGGCCGGCGCCCAGCCGCCGCAGTTCCTCGCTTCCGGCGACGTGGTCATGAGTTCCGCCTACAACGGCCGTATTGCTGCCGTGCAGAAGGAGAGCAACCTGAAGGTGGTTTGGAACGGCGGCATCTACGACTTCGACGCCTGGGCCATTCCGCGTGGTGCGAAGGATTCCGACGCCGCCAAGGCCTTCGCCGCGTTCAGCGTGCAGCCCGAGCAGCAGAAGGTCTACTCGTCGAACATCGCCTATGGCCCGGCCAACAAGAAGGCCGTCGAGCTGCTCGACCCCTCGCTGCTCAAGGACATGCCGACCACACCGGAGAACATTGCCAACCAGGTGGCCATGAACGTGACCTTCTGGGCCGACTACGGCGAGCAACTCGAGCAGCGCTTCAACGCCTGGGCGGCGAAGTAAGTATCCCGTGCAGTGCCCCTTCCTGGTGAAGGGGAGTTGGTGGAGGGGCGCTCCCTCGTCCCTCCGAACCCTCGCCCGCCCTTGGGCGAGGGCGCTTTGTCCCAGTGCCTCTGGAGCCCGCGATGGCCACTACCGTATCCCTCACCGAATTCGCCGGCCTGACGCTGAAGCAGAAGCTGGCCCGCGCCGAGCGCATCAACCGGCTCAAGGCCCAGGGCCTGATCCTGCCGCTGCTGGTGTTTCTCTTCGTGGTCTTCCTGCTGCCCATCGGCATCCTGCTGTACAAGAGCGTCGAGAACCCCGAGGTGGTTGGCAGCTTGCCGCGCACCGTCGAGGCTATTTCTTCCTGGGATGGCCGCGGCCTGCCCGACGAGCCGGTGTACCAGGCCCTGGCCCAGGACCTGGCCGAAGCACGGAAGAACCAGACTATTGGCGACCTTTCCAAACGCCTGAACATGGAGCTGGCCGGCTACCGTAGCCTGCTGGCCAAGACCGGTCGTGCCCTGCCGTTCAAGCAGGAGCCTGTGTCCTACAAGGATGCGCTGGAGAACCTCGACGAGCGCTGGGGCGACCCGGCCTACTGGCAGGTGATCCGTCGCAACGACAGTGGTGTCACCCCCTATTTCCTGCTGGCGTCCCTCGATCACCGGATCGACGATCTCGGCGAGCTGGCGTCCGCTACCCCGGACCAGGCCATCTACCTGGACATCTTCGCGCGTACCTTCTGGATGGGCCTGGTGATCACCGCCATCTGCCTGGTGCTGGCCTACCCGCTGGCCTACCTGCTGGCCAACTTGCCGACCCGTACCAGCAACCTGCTGATGATTCTGGTGCTGCTGCCGTTCTGGACCTCGATCCTGGTGCGCGTGGCGGCGTGGATCGTGCTGCTGCAGTCCGGTGGACTGATCAACAGCGCGCTGATCGCCATGGGCGTGATCGATCAACCGTTGCAACTGGTGTTCAACCGCACCGGCGTCTACGTGGCCATGGTGCACATCATGCTGCCGTTCATGATCCTGCCGATCTTCAGCGTGATGAAGGGCATCTCGCCGAGCTATATGCGTGCTGCCATCTCGCTCGGCTGCCACCCGTTCGCCAGCTTCTGGCGGGTGTACTTCCCGCAGACCCTGGCCGGCGTTGGCGCCGGGTGCCTGCTGGTGTTCATCCTGTCCATCGGCTACTACATCACCCCCGCGCTACTGGGCAGCCCGGGCGACCAGATGATCAGCTACTTCGTCGCCTTCTACACCAATAGCACCATCAACTGGGGCATGGCCACGGCGCTGGGCGGCCTGCTGCTGCTGGCGACCATGCTGCTCTACGTGGTGTATAGCTGGCTGGTGGGCGCGAGCCGCCTGCGTCTGGGTTGATCAGGAGAACAATGAAATGCTGAGCCCCTACAAGTCCCCCGTCGAGCGCGCCTGGTTCTGGACCCATCGCAGCCTGTGCGCGCTGGTGTTGCTGTTCCTGATCCTGCCGGTGCTGGTGATCATCCCGCTGTCGTTCAACTCCGGCAGCTTCCTGGTCTACCCGCTGCAAGGTTTCTCCCTGCGCTGGTACGAGTCGTTCTTCACCTCGGCCGAGTGGATGCGCTCGCTGAAGAACAGCATGATCGTGGCGCCGGCCGCCACGGTGCTGGCGATGGTCTTCGGCACCCTGGCGTCGATCGGCCTGACCCGTGGCGAGTTCCGCGGCAAGGCGCTGGTGATGAGCCTGCTGATCTCGCCGATGGTCGCCCCGGTGGTCATCGTCGGTGTGGCCAGCTACCTGTTCTTCGCCCCGCTGGGCTTGGGCAACAGCTACACCTCGCTGATCTTGGTGCACGCCGTGCTCGGCGTACCCTTCGTCATCATCACCGTGTCCGCGACATTGCAGGGCTTCAACTACAACCTGGTGCGCGCCGCCGCCAGCCTGGGCGCCTCGCCGATCACTGCGTTCCGCCGGGTGACCCTGCCGCTGATCGCCCCTGGGGTGATCTCCGGTGCTCTATTCGCCTTCGCTACCTCGTTCGACGAAGTGGTGGTGACTCTGTTCCTTGCCGGCCCCGAGCAGGCCACCCTGCCGCGGCAGATGTTCAGCGGCATCCGCGAGAACTTGTCGCCGACTATCGCCGCCGCCGCCACCCTGCTGATCGCCTTCTCGGTGGTCATGCTGCTGACCCTGGAATGGCTGCGCGGGCGCAGCGAGAAGATGCGTACCGCCGTACCCGAGTAAGGCGTTCGACCATGGTCGCAGCGCCTTACTGACGTACGACAACCGCTGCGTATTGCTCTCAGGCTACAATCGCACCACCGTGATTGAAGCCTGAGGCCGCCATGCAACCCTTCGCCATCGCTCCGTCGATCCTGTCCGCCGATTTCGCCCGCCTGGGCGAAGAAGTCGACAAGGTGCTCGCCGCCGGCGCCGACATCGTCCACTTCGATGTGATGGACAACCACTACGTGCCCAACCTGACCATCGGCCCGATGGTCTGCTCGGCGCTGCGCAAGTACGGCATCACCGCACCGATCGACGCGCACCTGATGGTCTCGCCGGTCGACCGCATCATCGGCGACTTCATCGACGCCGGCGCCACCTACGTGACCTTTCACCCGGAAGCCACCCAGCACATCGACCGTTCGCTGCAGCTGATCCGTGACGGCGGCGCCAAGTCCGGCCTGGTGTTCAACCCGGCGACCTCGCTGGAATGCCTGAAGTACGTGATGGACAAGGTCGACATGATCCTGTTGATGAGCGTCAACCCCGGCTTCGGCGGGCAGAAGTTCATCCCCGGCACCCTGGACAAGCTGCGTGAAGCCCGCGCGCTGATCGACGCCTCCGGCTACGACATCCGCCTGGAGATCGACGGCGGGGTCAGCGCCAAGAACATCCGCGAGATCGCCGAGGCAGGCGCCGACACCTTCGTCGCCGGCTCGGCCATCTTCAACCAGCCCGACTACAAGGCGGTGATCGACGCCATGCGCGCCGAGCTGGCCCAGGTGCGCGCGTGATCCACGAGCTGTTCGACGGGCGCCTGCCGCGCCTGGTGATGTTCGATCTGGACGGCACCCTGGTGGATTCGGTGCCCGACCTGGCCGCCGCCATCGACTGCATGCTGGTGCAGCTCGGTCGCCCGGCTGCCGGCGTCGAGCGCGTGCGTGACTGGGTCGGCAACGGCGCCCGCGTGCTGGTGCGCCGCGCCCTGGCCGGCGGCATCGAGCACACCGAGGTGAGCGACGCCGATACCGAGCAGGCCCTCGAGCTGTTCAACGAGGCCTACTCCGGCAGCCACTCGCTGAGCACCGTCTACCCAGGCGTCACCGCCACCCTCAAGTGGCTGAAGAAGCAGGGCGTGGAGCTGGCGCTGATCACCAACAAGCCGGAGCGTTTCGTCGCCCCGCTGCTGGACGAGATGAAGCTGGGCCGCTATTTCCGCTGGATCGTCGGTGGCGACACCCTGCCGCAGCAGAAGCCCGATCCGGCTGCGCTGCTGTTCGTCATGCGCCTGGCCAATGTCGAGCCCGCGCGCGCGCTGTTCATCGGCGACTCGCGCAACGATGTGCTGGCCGCCCGCGCCGCCAGCGTGCCCTGCGTGGCCCTGAGCTACGGCTACAACCATGGCCGGCCGATCGCCGAGGAGAACCCCGCACGGGTGCTCGATGATCTGCGCCAGCTGCTCCCCGGTTGCGCGGCCGATGGCGCTGCGCTAATGTCGCCGGACTCTTCCGATTACCCGCCTCATCGAGACAGCATCGTGGTAGTTGCCAGCAAACAATGGATGAAAGTCATCAAGGCCCTGGCCCGCTGGCGCTGGCGCGCCTGATTTCGTCCTGGCCGGTTGGTTCCGGCGCGTTTGCCCAACATCCGTTTCACCTCCTCATACCACGAGGCAGAGCATGACCCGCGAAACTCTTTCCCGCGAAGCCTTCCTGCGTTTGGCCGCCGACGGCTTTAATCGCATTCCGCTTGCATTCGAAACCCTGGCTGACTTCGACACCCCGCTGTCGATCTACCTCAAGCTGGCCGACACCCCCAACTCCTACCTGCTGGAATCCGTGCAGGGCGGCGAGAAGTGGGGCCGCTACTCGATCATCGGCCTGCCGGCGCGCACCGTGCTGCGCGTGCATGGCCACCATGTCAGCGTGCGTGTCGACGGCGTCGAGGTGGAGAGCCTGGAAAGCGAAGACCCGCTGGCTTTCGTCGAGCAGTTCAAGGCGCGCTACAACGTACCGACCATCGCCGGTCTGCCGCGCTTCAACGGCGGCCTGGTCGGCTACTTCGGCTATGACAGCGTGCGCTACGTGGAGAAGAAGCTGGCGCAGTGCCCGAACCCCGATCCGCTGGGCACCCCGGATATCCTGCTGATGGTCTCCGATGCCGTGGTGGTGTTCGACAACCTGGCCGGCAAGATGCACGCCATCGTCCTCGCCGACCCGGCCCAGGCCGACGCCTACGAACAAGGCCAGGCCCAGCTGCGCGAACTGCTCAACAAGCTGCGCCAGCCGATCACGCCGCGCCTGGGTGTGGACCTGAGCAAGCCGGCCGGCAAGGAGCCGGACTTCGTCTCCAGCTTCAAGCGTGACGACTACGAGGCCGCGGTCGGCGCGATCAAGGAATACATCCTGGCCGGCGACTGCATGCAGGTGGTGATTTCCCAGCGCATGTCGATCCCGTTCCAAGCCGCGCCGATCGACCTGTATCGCGCGCTGCGCTGCATCAACCCGACGCCCTACATGTACTTCTTCAACTTCGGCGACTTCCACGTGGTGGGCAGCTCGCCGGAGGTGCTGGTGCGTGTCGAGGACAACCTGGTCACCGTGCGGCCGATCGCCGGCACCCGTCCGCGCGGCGCTACCGAGGAAGCCGACATCGAGCTGGAGAAGGACCTGCTGTCCGACGCCAAGGAGATCGCCGAGCACCTGATGCTGATCGACCTGGGACGCAACGATGCCGGTCGCGTGTCGGCCACTGGTTCGGTGAAGGTCACCGAGCAGATGGTGATCGAGCGCTACTCCAACGTCATGCACATCGTCTCCAACGTCACCGGCCAGCTGAAGCAGGGTCTGAGCGCGATGGACGCTCTGCGCGCCATCCTGCCGGCCGGCACCCTGTCCGGCGCACCCAAGGTGCGGGCGATGGAGATCATCGACGAGCTGGAGCCGGTCAAGCGTGGTGTCTACGGCGGCGCCGTCGGCTATCTCGCCTGGAACGGCAACATGGACACCGCCATCGCCATTCGTACCGCGGTGATCAAGGACGGTGAGCTGCACGTGCAGGCCGGCGCCGGCATCGTTGCCGACTCGCAACCGGCCCTGGAGTGGGAAGAAACCCTGAACAAGCGCCGCGCCATGTTCCGCGCGGTCAGCCTCGCCGAACAGTCCGTAGAGTAAGGGGCCCAACCATGCTGCTGATGATCGACAACTACGACTCCTTTACCTACAACGTGGTGCAGTACCTGGGCGAGCTGGGTGCCGATGTCCACGTGATTCGCAACGATGAACTGACGGTCGCCGAGATCGAGGCGCTGAAGCCTGAGCGCATCGTGGTCTCGCCCGGCCCGTGCACGCCGACCGAGGCGGGTGTGTCCATCGAGACCATCCTGCACTTCGCCGGCAAGCTGCCGATCCTCGGCGTGTGCCTGGGCCACCAGAGCATCGGCCAGGCCTTCGGTGGCGACGTGGTGCGCGCGCGCCAGGTGATGCACGGCAAGACCAGTCCGGTGTTCCATGAGGACTCGGGCGTGTTCGCCGGCCTCAACAAGCCGCTGACCGTGACCCGCTACCACTCGCTGGTGGTCAAGCGAGAGACGCTGCCGCACTGCCTGGAGATCACCGCCTGGACCCAGCATGCTGACGGCGGCGTCGACGAGATCATGGGCCTGCGCCACAAGACCTTGAACATCGAGGGCGTGCAGTTCCACCCGGAATCCATCCTTACCGAGCAGGGCCACGAACTGTTCGCCAACTTCCTCAAGCAGCAGGGCGGGGTGCGCTGATGGACATCAAGGAAGCTCTTAACCGGGTGGTCGCCCAGTTGGATCTGACCACCGCCGAGATGCAGGACGTGATGCGCCTGATCATGACTGGCCAGTGCACCGATGCGCAGATCGGCGCGTTCCTCATGGGCATGCGCATGAAGAGCGAGACCATTGACGAGATCGTCGGTGCCGCCACTGTCATGCGCGAGCTGGCCTCGCCGGTAAACATCAATGCCGAGCGCTTGGTCGATACCTGCGGCACCGGTGGCGATGGCATGAACGTATTCAACGTCTCCACCGCTGCGGCCTTCGTGGTCGCGGCAGCGGGTGGGCGTGTGGCCAAGCACGGCAACCGCGCCGTGTCCGGTAAGAGCGGTAGCGCCGATCTGCTGGAAGCCGCTGGCGTCTACCTGAACCTCACGCCGGAACAGGTGGCGCGCTGCGTCGAGAACGTCGGCGTCGGCTTCATGTTCGCCCCGGCCCATCACGGCGCGATGAAGCATGCCATCGGCCCGCGCCGCGAGCTGGGCCTGCGCACCATCTTCAACATGCTCGGCCCGATGACCAACCCGGCCGGGGTCAAGCATCAGGTGATCGGCGTGTTCAGCCAGGCTTTGTGTCGGCCTATGGCCGAAGTACTGCAGCGCTTGGGCAGCCAGCACGTGCTGGTAGTGCATGCGCAGGATGGCCTGGACGAGATCAGCCTGGCCGCGCCGACCCATGTCGCCGAGCTGAAGGACGGCGTGGTCAGCGAGTACCGCATCCAGCCCGAGGACTTCGGCATCAAGAGCCAGACCCTGATGGGCCTGACCGTCGAAGACGCCCAAGGCTCGCTGGCGCTGATCCGCGACGCCCTCGGCCGGCGCAAGACCGAGCATGGCCAGAAGGCCGCCGACATGATCGTGCTAAATGCGGGTGCCGCGCTCTATGCTGCCGATCTGGCGACTAGCCTCAAGGAAGGTGTGCAGCTTGCACATGACGCGCTGCATACTGGTCTGGCCTGGGAGAAACTGGGAGAGCTGGTGTCCTTTACCGCTGTATTCCGTGTGGAGAACGAAGGGTGAGCATTCCAACCGTGCTGGAGAAGATCCTCGCCCGCAAGGCCGAGGAAGTGGCCGAGCGCCGCGCCCGCGTCAGCTTCGCGGAGGTCGAGTCTGCAGCCCGTCAGGCCGACCCTGTGCGCGGCTTCGCCCGTGCCCTGCAGGAGCGTGTGGCGCAGAAGCAGGCAGCGGTGATCGCCGAGGTGAAGAAGGCCTCGCCGAGCAAGGGCGTTCTGCGCGAGCACTTCGTGCCGGCCGAGATCGCCAAGAGCTACGAGGCAGGTGGTGCGGCCTGCCTGTCGGTGCTCACCGACATCGACTTCTTCCAGGGCGCCGACGAGTACCTGCAGCAGGCCCGTGCGGCCTGTTCGCTGCCGGTGATCCGCAAGGATTTCATGATCGACCCATACCAGGTCGTTGAGGCCCGTGCTCTGGGCGCCGACTGCGTGCTGCTGATCGTCTCGGCGCTGGACGACGTACTCATGGCCGAGCTGGCCTCCACCGCCAAGGACGTCGGTCTCGATGTGCTGGTGGAAGTGCATGACGGTAATGAGCTGGAGCGTGCGCTGAATACACTCGATACGCCTCTGGTGGGCATCAACAACCGCAACCTGCACAGCTTCGAAGTCAGCCTGGAGACCACCCTCGACCTGCTGCCGCGCATTCCCCGTGACCGCCTGGTGATCACCGAGAGCGGCATCCTCACCCGCGCCGACGTGGAGCTGATGGAGATCAACGAGGTGTACTCGTTCCTGGTTGGCGAGGCTTTCATGCGCGCAGAGGAACCGGGCACCGAACTCAAGCGCCTGTTCTTTGCTGGCAGCCGCGTGGTGCCGGGCGTCGACCCGGACTGATCCGTCCTGAATGAAAAAGCCCGCCGATTGGCGGGCTTTTTCATTCATCGGGCTAGCGCGAGCTAGAGCGAGGCTAGGAGCGAGCTGCTGAGGGAGCGGAGTTTACATGCAGTAAATGAGCATCCCGAAGCAGCTTGCGACAACGACTCGCCGACGCGCAGCAGCCCGATCAGCGAGTGCCGAATACCACCATGGTCTTGCCTTTCACATGCACCAGGCCCTGTTCCTCCAGGGACTTGAGCACGCGGCCGACCATCTCGCGGGAGCAGCCGACAATGCGGCCGATTTCCTGACGGGTGATCTTGATCTGCATGCCGTCCGGGTGGGTCATAGCGTCCGGCTGCTTGCAGAGGTCGAGCAGGGTGCGAGCTACGCGCCCGGTGACGTCGAGGAAAGCCAGGTCGCCTACCTTGCGCGTGGTGTTGCGCAGGCGATCGGCCATCTGGCTGCCCAGGGCGTAGAGGATCTCCGGGTCCTGCTGGGTCAGCTCGCGGAATTTGGTGTAGCTCAGCTCCGCCACCTCGCACTCGGTCTTGGCGCGGACCCAGGCGCTGCGTTCCTTCTCGGTACCTTCCCTTTCGAACAGGCCCATCTCGCCGAAGAAGTCACCGGCGTTGAGATAGGCGATGATCATTTCGCGGCCGTCATCATCCTCGATGAGAATGGTGACCGAGCCCTTGATGATGAAGAACAGGGTCTCGCAACGATCCCCTGCATAAATGATGGTGCTCTTGGCTGTGTAGCGACGGCGGTGACAGTGCGCGAGCAGCTTGTCGATGTTCTTGATCTTTGGTGTAAGGGTAATAGCTACCATGCCCGAGTCCCGAAATTTTTGAGTAAGCCTTTGTCCAGCAGGCGAATTTCTTATTAGTTATCCGAACAAGTGTGCCAGTTATCCGACGGCAGCTTAACAGACGCGCGGTCGGGGGCAATGCGATTTTGCGACGCAGTCTGCAGTGCCTTGGTGCGCATGGCTGACCGGTTGGTCTAAAAGACTGCTCAGAGTGCTGTGATAATCTGACGCGCATTTTTTCCGGTAGTGGAGCCAAGGTGATGAAAGCACGCATTCAATGGGCCGGTGAGGCCATGTTCCTCGGTGAGTCCGGCAGCGGTCATGTGGTGGTCATGGATGGTCCGCCAGAAGCCGGTGGTCGTAATCTCGGCGTGCGTCCGATGGAGATGGTGCTGATCGGCCTGGGCGGTTGCAGCAATTTCGATGTGGTCAGCATCCTGAAGAAGGCACGCCAGCCGGTGGAAAGCTGCGAGGCCTTCCTCGAGGCCGAGCGTGCCGACGAAGACCCCAAGGTGTTTACCAAGATTCACCTGCACTTCGTGGTCAAGGGCCGTGGCCTCAAGGAGCCCCAGGTCAAGCGCGCGGTGGAGCTCTCGGCGGAGAAGTACTGCTCGGCCTCGATCATGCTCGGCCGCGCCGGCGTGGAAATCACCCACGACTACGAAATCGTCGAGCTGGGTTGATCCGTTCGCGCGAACCAATGAAAAAGGGCGCCGTCTGGCGCCCTTTTTCATGCCTGCGATTCAGATGCGGTAGGTGCTCTTGGTCATCACCTTGGACAACAGAGTCATGCCGAACTTGACCGGTGCCGGGAAGCGCAGACCTCCGGCCTCAAGGGCGCTGGTGGCGTGCTGCTCTTCGTCCTCGCGCATCTGTTCGAGGATGGCGCGGGTCTTCGCATCATCGGTTGGGATCTGCTCCAGATGCTCATCCAGATGCTTGACCACCTGATCCTCGGTGGCCGCGACGAAGCCCAGGCTGACTTTGTCGCTGATCAGGCCAGCGACTGCTCCGACGCCGAAGGACAGGCCGTAGAACAGCGGGTTGAGCACGCTTGGGTGGCTGCCCAGTTCGCGAATACGCTGCTCGCACCAGGCCAGGTGGTCCACTTCCTCATCGGCGGCATGCTCCATCGCTTTGCGCACCTCCGGCAGCTTGGCGGTCAGGGCCTGGCCCTGATACAGCGCCTGGGCACACACCTCGCCGGTGTGGTTGATGCGCATCAGCCCGGCAACGTGTCGAGCATCTTCGTCGCTCAGCTCAATTTCGTTTTGCAGGATGGCTGGAGACGGCCTTGCCGGTGCGCCACTGAACGGCAGCAGGGTACGCATGGCGGCGTCGGCCTGGATCAGCAGGCGGTCGAGGGGGGAAAACTGGCGTTCGTTGGTCATGGCCGTCTCCACGGAAAGCATGCCGGCAGTTTACCTGAACCCCCAGGCAGAAACCCGTCTGGCGACCAGATGCCCCGGCGCTGGCCCTGAGCCAATGTTGCTCTGGGGCGTAGGCGGCACACGAATATCAATGAAAGGCCGTTCTCTGGATATGTCCTTCAGCCCGGTGGCCAGTTCATCTGCCGCTGGCCGAGCACATGCATGTGTATGTGATGCACGGTCTGGCCGCCCAGGTCGTTGCAGTTCATCACCACGCGGAATCCCTCTGCACAACCCTGCTCGGCGGCCAGGCGCTGAGCGGTGTAGAGAATGTGCCCGGCCAGCGGTCGATCTGCTTCGCTCAGCTCATGGAGAGTGGCGATGTGTCGCTTGGGGATCACCAGGAAATGCACTGGCGCCTGCGGGCCGATGTCATGGAAGGCCAGTACCTGATCATCCTCGTAGAGCTTGCGGGCGGGAATGGAGCCGTCGATTATCTTGCAGAACAGGCAGTCCATGCACTTTCCTCCAGCCGCTTTGGATATCCTGCGAGTTTAATAGTGCATGCCGGCAGCACAAGGAGTGCGTGTTGAAGAACGATGTTCACGATTTGAGTCTGGTCCTGGAGTCCCGCGTCAAGCTGGTGGTGATCGAGTCCTGGGATGAACCGAGGGTTCTGGAAACACTCACCTCACTGGCGATCAGGCGCGGCCAGGGCATCCATACCTGGTCCGTAACGGAAGGGCTACAGCGGCTGGCCTTTGGCGGAGATCCGATTGGAAGCCAGGACAGCCGCGAGCCTGAGGAGGCCTTGCGTCTGATCAAGGCCGATCCGTCGCCCAATCTCTACGTGATGTGCGATCTGCATCCGTTCCTGGGCGACAACCCGAAGCTGGTTCGTCTGCTCAAGGAGGTCGCCATGAGCGAGGCGGCGCACAAGCCCACTCTGGTGCTGGTGTCGCACGCCGTGAAGCTGCCGGCCGAGGTGCAGCGCTATGCGGCCCGCTTCAGTCTGGCGCTGCCGACCGAAGACGAGCTGCTGGCCATCGTGCGCGAGGAGGCTACGCGATGGAGCGAGCGCAACCGCGGGGCCCGGGTTCGTACCGATAACCGCACCTTGCAGCAGATGGTGAAGAATCTGCGAGGCCTGACCCATGCCGAGGCCAGGGCGTTGGCGCGCAATGTTATTTGTGATGACGGTGCGATTACTCAGGAAGATATACCCGAGCTGAACAAAGCCAAGTTCCAACTGCTCGACCTGGAGGGGGTGCTCAGTTTCGAGTACGACACCGCGCGCTTTGCCGAGGTGGGAGGGCTGAGCAACCTGAAGCGCTGGCTGGGTGAGCGCCAGGACATCTTCCTCAATGGCAAGGGTGCTGATGTGCCGCGCGGCATGCTACTGGTCGGTGTGCAGGGCGGCGGCAAGAGTCTGGCCGCCAAGGCGGTGGCCGGACTGTGGGGCCTCCCGCTGCTGCGTCTGGACTTCGCGAGCCTGTACAACAAGTTCTTCGGCGAGACCGAGCGCAACTTGCGAGAGGCCCTGAGGCTGGCCAGCCAGATGGCGCCCTGCGTGTTGTGGATGGACGAGATTGAGAAAGGACTCGCCACGGGTGACAACGACGATGGGGTCAGTCAGCGCGTACTCGGCACCCTGCTGACCTGGATGGCTGAGCGCAAGGCGCCGGTATTCATGGTTGCCACCGCCAACGCGATCCATCGCCTGCCGCCGGAGCTGGTGCGCAAGGGGCGCTTCGACGAATTATTCTTTGTCGACCTACCGGATGCCGGGGTGCGTGCGGATATCTTCGCCATCCACCTGCGCCGTCGCGAGCTGGAGCCGAAGCAGTTCGATCTGGCGGAGCTGGCTGCGGCTTGTGATGGCTTCTCCGGGGCGGAAATCGAGCAGGTCGTGGTTAGCGCGCTCTACGCGGCCCAGGCGCGTCAGCAAGCGGTCGATCAAGGGTTGCTGCTCAGCAACATTCAGAGCACGGCGCCGTTGTCCGTGGTCATGGCCGAGGATCTCGCGGCGCTGCGTGCCTGGGCGGACGGTCGTACGGTCAGCGCCAGCTAGGCCTGATCGGTGCCTGTCCGGGGCAGCAGCGGGCGAACCATCTTCATGGCGATGTGCCTTACCAGCGCGCGTGGAGTGAGCCGCAGCAACTGTGGCACCAGACGGTGGCGCCAGCCGGGAATGATGATGGCCTGATCCTTGTCCAGGCCGTTCATTGCTATCAGCGCGATCTCCTCGGGACGGGCCAGCTGCTGGTGCCGTTCCAGGCCGTCGCTGTACAGCTGGGCACGACGGAAGAAGGCGGTGGCCACCGGCCCCGGGCATAGAGCTGATACCTTCACGCCAAACGGTGCCAGCTCGTTGCGCAGTGCCTCCGACAAGTGCAACACGTAGGCCTTGCTGGCGAAATAGTTGCCCATCAGCGGACCGGGCTGGAAGGCGGCCAGTGAGGCTACGTTGAGAATCTGTCCGCTGCCGCGGCGCTTCATGTCTTGGCCGAGCGAATGGCAGAGTCGGGCGAGGGCAAGGATATTGAGCTCGATCAGCTGCTGCTCGAGCGCCCAGTCCTGGTCCACGAAAATCCCGGCGCTGCCAATGCCAGCATTGTTCACCAGCAGGTCGATCTGCCGCTCGCCTTGCTCCAGCTCCTGGATCAGTCCAGTGAGTTGCAGCGGCTCGGAAAGATCACAGACGCGGAACAGCGCTTCGATACCGAAGCGCTGACTCAGCTCGCAGGCAATGCTCTCCAGAGCATCACGCTGGCGAGCGACCAGGATCAGGTTATGCCCGCGCCGGGCCAGGGCCTCGGCCAATGAAAGACCGAGGCCGCTTGAGGCGCCGGTGATCAGGGCGTAACCACTCAACGGGTTACTCCTCGCCTTCTGGGGTGTATTGCAGTGATTGGCTCTGTTGCGCACGCTCGACGTAATCCTGGTAGGCGGGGATAGCGACGGCCGCGAGAATGCCTACTGTTGCAACTAGCCAGAGCACCAGGCCACCCCAAGCCATGGCAATCACTCCGGGGCTGTTTGGCGGCGGCGGCGGGCCGTAGCGGTTGGCAGATTGGCTACCCGGTACAACCAGCATCAACAGTGCAAAAATACTGCCGATCAGTGGCACCAGGTTGAGCAGCCACAGCCAGCCGGACCAGCCTATATCGTGCAGACGCTGTACTCCGATCATCACGCTGATCACTACGGTGCCTATCACTACAGGAATCATCAGGATGCCGCCGACGATTGGCGAAACGGCCATGGCACCAGCGGCGATGAGATAGGCCACCATGGCCAGCAGCAGGAGCGCCATCGACCAACCCAGATAGCGCAGGCGCCCGATGCGTCCGTCAGTGGTGAATACTTTCAGCCGGCCATGTTCCGGCATGCTCTCGCCCACGTCGGACTTCGGTGTGCCGTAGGGTGATGCGTTGGCAATTGGCTCTGGTGGGTTCTGCGCAATCTGGGCCTGACGGGTCAGGTATTTCTCGATGACGATGCCGCAGGAGGCGCAGGCGACGGCCTTGGGTTGCTGAGTGCCACATTTGGGGCAGTCCATGCTCTCGTTGCTCACGGCTTCCTGCTCGATGTCTACCAGGCTCAGTTTGGCCGCCAGGTCCTGCTCCTTGCGCACTTGGGCACCTGCCTGCTGCAGTGCGCCGAGGTACTTGTCCGCCTCGGCTTCCGACAGGTCACGCTTGAGAGCCACCGGGCCGCCGGTAAAGAGCACATCAATCTTGGCCTGGTCACTTCTGAAGAGGCGGGCCAGATTGGCTTTCACCGTCTCCAGTGATTGGTCCGGCATCAGTTGGCCTTCGAAGACGATCTTGTAGCGTGTGTCGGTCATGCTGCATCCCTGTTCAGTATTTTAAATGCGTTGAGCCTAGGGGCTTTGCCGGGCGCGAACAAGCGTCCGGCAACTCTGTTTTTTAGTGCGGCCACGCTCCAGCCAGATGCTGTCTGCGGCTGTGTGCTGCACGGTACTCCGCGTCGAGCCTGGCAATCAGCTCGGCAACTGTCGGTACGTCGCTGATGTCGCCCACGCCTTGGCCCGCGGACCAGACGGTCTTCCAGGCCTTGGCCTCGTCGTTGATCGGCTTGAGCTTCTCGCCGTAGTTGATGTCGCCCTTGTTCTGCAGCTGCTTCAGGTCATAGCCAGCCTTCTCCAGACTCTGGCGCATGAAGCTGGCCGGCACACCGGACACCGCCGGGGTGTGCACGATGTCGGCAGCGCGGGCGTCGAGGATCATCTGCTTGTAGTCGCCGTCGGCATTGCTCTCCTGGGTGGCGATGAAGCGGGTGCCCATGTAGGCCAGGTCGGCGCCCAGCAGCTGGGCGGCGAGAATCTCATGGCCGTGGTTGAGGCAGCCGGAGAGCAGCAGGGTCTTGTCGAAGAACTGGCGGATTTCGGCAATCAGGGCGAACGGGCTCCAGGTGCCGGCATGGCCGCCGGCACCAGCGGCCACTGCGATCAGGCCATCGACGCCGGCCTCGGCGGCCTTCTCCGCATGGCGGCGGGTGGTCACGTCGTGGAACACCAGGCCACCATAGCTGTGTACGGCGTCGACCACTTCTTTTACCGCGCCGAGGCTGGTGATGACTACCGGTACCTTGTGTTCGACGCAGATGGCCAGGTCGGCCTGCAGGCGCGGGTTGCTGCCATGCACGATGAGGTTGACCGCATAGGGCGCCGCGTCCGGCTTGAGCCCCGCCTCGATCTCTTCCAGCCATGCCTTGAAGCCGCTGCTCTCGCGCTGGTTCAGCGCCGGAAAGCTGCCGACCACGCCGTTGTTGCAACAGGCCTGGACCAGCGGCGGAGTGGACACCAGGAACATCGGTGCGGCCACCACAGGTAGGAGCAGACGCTGGTCGAACAGAGCGGGCAGAGACATGGGCTTTCCTCTTGTCGTTAATTAGAAGGGTTTCACCACCACCAATATCACGATGGCCAGCAGGAACAGCACCGGCACCTCGTTGAACCAGCGGTAGAACACGTGGCTGCGGGCATTCTTGCCGCGGGCGAAGCGCTTGAGTTGGGCGCCACAAACATGGTGATAGCCGACCAACAGTGCCACCAACAGCAGCTTGGCATGCAGCCAGCCCATCTTCAGCCAGGCCGGATTGAGATAGAGCATCCAGGCGCCGAACAGCAGGGTGGCGATCATCGAGGGGTTCATGATGCCGCGATACAGCTTGCGTTCCATCACGCTGAAGCGTTCGTGGCTGGGCTGATCCTCGGCCATGGCGTGGTAGACGAACAGGCGCGGCAGGTAGAACAGGCCGGCGAACCAGCAGACCAGGGCGATGATGTGCAGGGCCTTGACCCACAGATAGAGCATCGATGACATCCAGCGAGAGATTTGTCGCCGATAGTAGAGAAAGCCATGGCCGCGCGTCACCCTTGAGGTTGGCCGCCGCAGCCTTGGGCCTTATCATCGGCAGTCTTTCTTAACGGTCACGCAGCGGGAGTATGCAATGGTCAAGGTCGGAATCGTCGGCGGCACGGGTTACACCGGAGTGGAGCTGCTGCGCCTGCTGGCCCAGCACCCGCAGGCCGAGGTGGCGGTGATCACCTCGCGCTCCGAGGCCGGGGTCAAGGTCGCCGACATGTACCCCAACCTGCGCGGCCACTATGACAACCTGGCCTTCAGCGTGCCGGACGTGGCCACCTTGGGCGCCTGCGACGTGGTGTTCTTCGCCACTCCGCACGGTGTGGCCCACGCCCTTGCCGGCGAGCTGCTGGCCGCTGGCACCAAGGTCATCGACCTGTCCGCCGACTTCCGACTACAGGATGCCGAAGAGTGGGCCAAGTGGTACGGCCAGCCGCACGGCGCGCCAGACCTGTTGCCGGAAGCGGTTTACGGCCTGCCCGAAGTCAATCGCGAGGCGATCAAGAGCGCGCGCCTGATTGCCGTGCCAGGCTGCTATCCGACGGCCACCCAGCTCGGCCTGCTGCCGCTGCTCGAGGCCGGCCTGGCTGATTCGAGCCGCCTGATTGCCAACTGCGCCTCCGGCGTCAGCGGTGCCGGCCGTGGTGCCAAGGTCGGTTCGCTGCTGTGCGAGGCCAGTGAGAGCATGATGGCCTACTCGGTCAAGGGCCACCGTCACCTGCCGGAAATCAGCCAGGGCCTGCGCCGCGCCGCGGGTGGCCAGGTCGGCCTGACCTTCGTGCCGCACCTGGCGCCGATGATTCGTGGCATCCACGCCACCCTGTACGCCACCGTCGCCGACCGCGGCGTGGACCTGCAGGCGTTGTTCGAGAAGCGCTACGCCAACGAGCCCTTCGTCGACGTGATGCCGGCCGGTAGCCACCCTGAGACTCGCAGCGTGCGGGGCGCCAACGTCTGCCGCATCGCCGTGCACCGTCCCCAGGGCGGTGAGCTGGTGGTCGTGCTCTCGGCCATCGATAACCTGGTCAAGGGCGCGTCCGGCCAGGCGGTACAGAACATGAACATTCTCTTCGATCTGGATGAACGCCTGGGCCTGTCCCACGCCGCGATGCTGCCCTAAGCCTGTGCGCCCGCGGTGACTTGAATTCGCCGCCGGCGCGCCCATCTAAGCAGTTGGGCAGCGGCTGCGTTGTCGCCCAATAATTGACCGATTTGCTCGGGTAAGCGGATAATCGCCGCCCGTGTGTGGTACGTAACATGGCGCCTGGCGCCAGGAGAGCAGCAAGATGAGCGTCGAGACCTTCACTCCAACCCCTCTGATTTTCACCCAGGGCGCGGCGAACAAGGTGAAGAGCCTGGTCGATGAAGAGGGCAACTCGCGCCTGAAGCTGCGTGTTTTCGTCACCGGTGGTGGCTGCTCCGGCTTCCAGTATGGCTTCACCTTCGATGAGGACGTGGCCGACGACGACACGATCGTCGAGCGTGAGGGCGTCAGCCTGGTGGTCGACCCGATGAGCTTCCAGTATCTGGCCGGTGCCGAAGTGGACTATCAGGAAGGCCTGGAAGGTTCGCGCTTCGTGATCAACAACCCCAACGCCAGCACGACGTGCGGTTGCGGTTCGTCCTTCTCGATCTGAGTTTCAGGCCATGAAAAAGCCGCGCATCTGCGCGGCTTTTTTGTTGGGGCTCGATTGATCTAGCGCGCTCGTTACGCCGGGTAGATCGCGCCGAGCACCCGTAGTCCCTTGGCGGCGGTAACGCTGGGGCGGTTGGCGGGGATCCGTTCCAGGCAGCAGTGGGCCAGCCAGGCGAAGGCCATGGCTTCGACCCAATCAGGAGGCACACCACGTGCGGCGGTGCTGGCCACCTGGCAGGCTGGCAGCAACTCCTGCAGGCGCTGCATTAGCGTAAAATTATGGGCGCCGCCACCGCAGACCAGCAGCTCGGCGGTACCGTTCTGCGCCTGTTGTAGCGAGTCGACGATGCTGCGTGCGGTCAGCTCCAGCAGTGTGCGCTGAACGTCGGCCGCAGGCAGCGTCGGAATCATGCTCAGATGGTTTTCCAGCCAGGGCAGATTGAACAGCTCGCGGCCAGTGCTCTTCGGGCCCAGACCGGCAAAATAGGGGTCGCTCAGCAGTCGGTTCAGCAGCGTATCGTTCAGCGTGCCGCCGGCCGCCCAGGCGCCCTCGCGGTCGAAGGCCTTACCCTGATGTTTGTCGATCCAGGCATCCAGCAGTACGTTGCCCGGGCCGCAGTCGAAGCCGCGTACTGGCTGATAGGCCTCGATCAGGCTGAGGTTACTGAAACCGCCGATGTTGAGCACTGCTTTGGGCTGTGCACTGCTTTCGAACAAGGCTTCGTGGAAGGCCGGCACCAAGGGCGCGCCCTGGCCGCCAGCAGCCACATCTCGGCGCCGAAAGTCAGCTATCACGTCGATGCCCGTCAATTCTGCCAGCAAGGCAGGATTGCCGATTTGAATGGTAAAGCCGCGTGCCGGTTCGTGGCGTACGGTCTGGCCATGGCTGCCAATGGCGCGGATCTCGCTGGCGCTTAACCTTTCACGTCGTAGCAGCGCATTGATGCCCGTGGCTGCCAGTTCGACCCAGTTTTGTTCAGCGATAGCGGTACGCGCCAATTCGTCAGAACCGGAAGTGCAGAGTGACAGCAACTCGACGCGCAAGGCGTCGGGCATGGGAAGGTAATGATGGGCGATAAGGGTGGGGCGGCTGCCCAGATCGATCAGGGCGATGTCCAGTCCGTCGAGGCTTGTGCCGGACATCACCCCCAGATAGCGCGGCATATCAGGGCTGCTTGTTGGCCGCCAGCATCGTGGCTTTTTCCTGATCCATGCGAGCCATCAGTGGTTTGCTCTGCTCCAGGAAACGCTGTTTTTCATTGCGAGCGATGGGGTCGGCCATCGGCAGCTTCTGGCTCAGCGGATCAACATGGCGGCCATTGACCTGGAACTCGTAGTGCAGGTGTGGTCCCGTCGAGAGGCCGGTGGTACCGATGTAGCCGATGATCTGGCCCTGCTTGACATTCACACCTGTGCGCACGCCCTTGGCAAAGCCCTGCATATGGCCATAGAGGGTGCGGTAGCTGTTTCCATGCTGAATGACCACTGCGTTGCCATACCCGCCTTTGCGGCCTGCCAGCAATACGCGACCGTCGCCGGCCGCCTTGATCGGCGTGCCTCGCGGTGCGGCGTAGTCGACGCCCTTGTGCGCGCGGATCTTGTTCAGAATTGGATGCTTGCGGCCCAGGGAGAACTTGGAGCTAATGCGCGCGAAGTCCACTGGGGTACGAATGAACGCCTTGCGCATGCTCATGCCATCGGCGTTGTAGTAGTTCGTCACGCCCTGCTTGCTGGTGTAGCGGACGGCCGTGTAGGTCTTGCCTCGGTTGGTGAAGCGCGCGGACAGGATGTTGCCGTTGCCGACACGCTTGTCGTCTACCACATGCTCTTCATAGACCATCTCGAATTCATCACCCTCTCTCAGGTCCTGAGCGAAGTCGATGTCGTAGCCAAAGACATTGGCTAGATCCATGGTCAGATTATGTGACAGCCCCGCTCGCTTGGCGGAAAGAAATAGCGAGCTATTGATGACGCCGCGAGCATAGCTTGTGCGCACGTCAGGCTTGACCTGCTCGTGCTTGAAGGAGAAACCACTTTCGCTGCGAGTGAGAGAGATGCTCTCGAGATCGTTGAGCTTGCTGCTCAGGTGATCAAGTCGGCCGTCAGTGCTCAGCCGGAAATCCAATGTCTGTCCGACATGCAGGCGGCTGAAGCGCTTCGCCTCTTTGCTGCTATCGATAGCTTCATGCAGCGCATTCGCGTTGAGTCCAACGCGTGAAAATACGGTGGAGAGCGTGTCGCCGCTGGCGACGATAACGCTCTTCTGCAGCGGATCTAGCGGAGATGCCTGGCTGCCTTCCGCCTTGTTGTCAGTGGCCAGAGCATCTCTGCCCGGCGTTGCATAATCAGTTGCAAAAGGGGATGCATCGTTGGCTCCGAGCACTTGCTCTGCCTGAAGGCCTTCTTTTCCCTGCGGTGCTTGTTCGGCACCGTTATCCAGCTCCATGGATAGGTAGGTCTTCCGTGCTTCAACCTCGCGGGATGGGAACACCAGCAAGGCCAGGCTCAGTAGCGCTGCAATGCCGCTGGCGGCCAGCAAGTGGCTCCGCGGATATGACGTGGCTTTTGAAGAGGATTGGGTCATGGCTCGGGGTGTTTCTTGGAATAGTGCATTAACTGCCTAAAATATAATCATAATCCGCAGTAGGCAACCCTAAGCCTGCCCTGTCTGTCGAGCGGCTGCTGGGGCGTAAAGCTTGTAATTGGTCAGTGATCTTGTATGGTTGGTTCCCTTTTGGTCTGCGGGTAGCAAGAGTCCTGTCATGAAGTCGGTTGAAGAGCAGCTGGCGCTGATCAAGCGCGGTGCAGAAGAGGTCCTAGTCGAGTCCGAGCTGGTTGAAAAGCTCAAGCGCGGTGAACCACTGCGCATCAAGGCGGGATTCGATCCCACTGCTCCCGATCTCCATCTCGGTCACACTGTGCTTATTAATAAGCTGCGCCAGTTCCAAGAGCTGGGTCATCAGGTGGTCTTCCTTATAGGCGACTTCACCGGGATGATTGGCGACCCCAGTGGCAAGAGCGCTACTCGCCCGCCGCTGACCCGCGAGCAGGTGTTGGATAACGCCGAGACCTACAAAAATCAGGTGTTCAAGATTCTTGATCCCTCCAAGACCGAGGTGGCTTTCAACTCCACGTGGATGGACAAGCTGACTCCTGCTGACTTCATTCGCTTGGCGTCGCAGTACACTGTCGCGCGCATGCTCGAGCGTGATGACTTCCAGAAGCGCTACGAAGGCAGCCAGCCGATTGCTATCCATGAGTTCCTTTACCCGCTGGTGCAGGGCTATGACTCGGTGGCTCTGCGCGCAGACGTCGAACTCGGCGGCACTGATCAGAAATTCAACCTGCTGATGGGGCGTGAGTTGCAGCGCGCCTACGGTCAGTCTTCCCAGTGCGTCGTCACCATGCCGCTGCTGGAAGGGTTGGATGGCGTGAAGAAGATGTCCAAGTCGCTGGGCAACTATATAGGCATCCAGGAAGCGCCAGGCGTCATGTACACCAAGCTGGTGTCGATGCCTGACTCGCTGATGTGGCGTTACTTCGAGCTGCTGAGCTTCCGTTCTATGGAAGAGATTAAGCAGTTTAAGGCCGACGTCGCGGCGGGTGCCAATCCGCGTGACATCAAGATCAAGCTGGCCGAAGAGATTGTTGCGCGCTTCCACGGTGAAGAGGCTGCGGCGAATGCCCATCGTTCAGCGGGCAATCGCCTGAAGGATGGCGAGCTGCCAGATGATCTGCCTGAGGTGGTGCTGCTCTCTGCCGAAGATATGCTGATTTCATCTGTCCTTAATAAGGCAGGCCTGGTGAAGAACGCTGCTGCGGCTCGTGACCTGCTGAGCGCGGGTAGCGTGAGGGTCGATGGTGAGGTGGTTGAGCGCGGCTTCGTCTTTAAACTGGGCTGCAACCATGTCTGCCAGGCTGGAAAGAAGGCCTTCGCGCGCATTACGCTTAAGTCTGAGTAACGTTTTCAGAAAAGTGTTGACGGTTAGATTTGTCTCCCTATAATGCGCACCTGTTCCGGCGCGGCCTGATCTGAAAACTCCTTTATAAACAAGAAGTTATACGAAATTAAGGGTTGCGCCGGCGGCGAATTCGAGTAGAATGCGCCGGGCTGACAAGGTGCTGGATTGGTCTTGTTGGCGCTTCGATCGGCTCTGATCGAAGGCGGTTTAAAGAGGTGGTTGACAGTGGTTTTGATCGCTGTAGAAT
>NZ_JACVAM010000019.1 GCF_014851865.1 Pseudomonas sp. PDM16 | reverse complement strand
AGAACTGCTCGGCCGCCAGGCCGAACAGAGGCTCGCTGCCGGCGCGGATGGCGGCCTCCAGACCGAGGATGCGAGGCAGCAGGCGCTGGAAGTAGAAGTCCGCCGTTGCCAGCTTCGCGCCGTAGAAGGCCTCGTCCTCGCCACGCCGGCTCCGGGCGACCTGGGCCATGCGTGACCACAGCCAGGCATAGGCGACGTAGCCGAACAGGTGCAGGAACTCCACCGAGGCGGCGCCGACTTCGTTGGGGTTGTTCCGAGCCTGCTGCAGCAGCCAGTCGGTGGTGTTCTCCAGGCGCTGGACCGCGTCCAGCAGCGCGGCGCGGTGGGGAACCTCCGCGGTCGCGAACTGGCGTATCTCTGCGGTGAACTGGCGCAGCGCGGCGCCGCCGTTGGCCACCACCTTGCGCCCGAGCAGGTCGAGGGCCTGGATGCCATTGGTTCCTTCATAGATCTGCGCGATGCGCACGTCGCGCACCAACTGCTCCTGCCCCCACTCGCGGATGTACCCGTGGCCGCCGAACACCTGCTGGCCATGCACCGTGCTTTCCAGGCCACTGTCGGTGAAGAATGCCTTGGCCACCGGGGTGAGCAGCGCGACCAGGCTCTCGGCCGCCTGCTTCTCCGCGGCGTCCTCGCTGAACTTGCTCAGGTCGAGCTGCTGGCCCACGTAGCTGGCGAAGGCACGCCCACCTTCGGTCATCGCCCGGATGGTCAGCAGCATGCGGCGGACATCCGGATGCACGATGATCGGGTCGGCGATCTTGTCCTGCGCCTGCGGGCCGCTGGGCGAGCGACTCTGGATACGCTCGCGGGCGTAGGCCACGGCGTTCTGATAGGAAGCCTCGGCGCAGCCGATGCCCTGGATACCGATGGACAGCCGCTCGTAGTTCATCATGGTGAACATGGCCGCCAGGCCCTTGTTCTCCTCACCGATCAGGTAGCCTTCGGCACCGTCGAAGTTCATCACGCAGGTGGCCGAGGCCTTGATGCCCATCTTGTGCTCGATGGAACCGCAGCTCACGGCATTGGCCGCACCCAGCGACCCATCGGCATTGACCTTGATCTTGGGCACGAGGAACAGCGAGATGCCCTTGGGACCGGCCGGTGCATCCGGCAGCTTGGCCAGTACCAGGTGGATGATGTTCTCGGTCAGGTCCTGCTCGCCGCCGGTGATGAAGATCTTGCTGCCGCTGATGGCGTAACTGCCGTCCGCCTGCGGTTCGGCGCGCGTGCGGATGATGCCCAGGTCGGTGCCGGCGTGGGCCTCGGTCAGGCACATGGAACCCGCCCAGCGGCCCTCGTACATCGGCGGCAGGTAGGTGCTGCGCAGGGCCTCGCTGGCATGCGCATCGATCGCCAGGCAGGCACCGGAGCTCAGCGCGGAGTACAGGGCGAAGCTGGAGCCCGCGGCGTAGAGCATCTCCTCGAACTGCACGGCGAGCATCTTGGGCATGCCCATGCCGCCATGCTGAGGATTGCCGGAAAGGCCGACCCAGCCGCCC
>NZ_JACVAM010000018.1 GCF_014851865.1 Pseudomonas sp. PDM16 | reverse complement strand
GGGGGCTGCCATCGGTCCCCGGCTTGTAGCTGAACTTGTCCAGCAGGCGGCCCATGGCGTCGCGCTGGTAGCGGGTGCGTAGCAGCGCCCCTGTGCCGCTACCGAGATGAGCACTGCCCGCCGGCACACCATCGACACTTTCCAGCAGTTGCCCGGTGGCACCGTAGCGATAGTCGATGCGGCGCCCGTCGAAGCCCTGTTCGGCCACCAGCCGATCCAGCGCATCCCAGGCAAAGCGATAGATAGCGTTGTTCTCGTTGTGCAGACGGGCCAGACGACCATGCACGTCGTATTCGTAGCGCAGGCTGTGACCGAGAGCGTCGATGCGCTGCAGCGGCCGGCCTTCGGTATCCAGCTGATAGCGCGTCACTCGTCCCAGCGGGTCATGGTGAGCAATAAGGCGGCCCAGTGGGTCGTAGGCGAAGCGCTCGATGGCACCGTCGGCGTGGCGGATGCTGTTCAGCCGGTCGCGGCGGTTGATGCGCGCATAGCCGTACTGGGTGTTGTGGCCTAGGGCGTCGGTCACACTGGCCAGACGGCCTTGGGCGTCGTAGCTGTACTGGGTGCGATTGCCGGAGCAGTCGGTGTAGGCCAGCAGGCGACCCTGGACATCGTGCTCCAGACGCTTGTGACCACCGCGCGCATCGATGATGGTCTTGGGCAGGCCACGCCCGTCCAGCCGGTACTCGGTAACCGCGCCGTTGGGCTCGGTAACGGCGATCAGGTTGCCGCATTCGTCATAACGATAATTAGTGGTGCGCCCCAAGGGATCGGTGACGGCCACCGGCTTGCGCCAGCACTCGTGCCAGCGCAGCTGGTAACGTGCACCGTCAGGTTGAGTGACACTGAGCAGGTTGCCGCGTGCGTCGTACTGATGGCGGGTGACCCGTCCGGCCGGGTCGGTAAGAGTGATCAGGTTGCCATAGACGTCCCGCTCGTACCGGGTCTCGACACCCGACGCGTCGACCAGGCCGATCAGGTTCTTGTCCTTGTCGTACAGGTAGCGTTTTTCTCGCCCACTGGCGTCGGTGACGTGGGTACAGCCAGCAACCTCGTCGTAGTCGAAGACCCAGAACTGCCCCAGCGCCGTGGAGCTGCGCAACACACGCCCCTTGGGATCGAGTTGGTCCCACTGGTAGCGCGCGATCAGCCCTCCCGGCTCGGTGTGCTCGACCATCATGTGGTTGCGCCAGGCGAAGGTGCGACCGAGCTGGCCGTCACCATCGCGGGCCTCGATCAGGTCGCCTTCGCTGCTGTAGCGGTACTCGACCAGCCACTGCTGCTGTTCGCGCGGGTAGTGGCCTCTTTCGCCGGGCTCGCCAAGCAGCTCCACCACATAGGTCAGACGGGGCTCGGTGCAGGTACGGTCGAAGATAAAGCCCACGCGCCGGCCGCTGCTGGTATCGAGGTGGCGTGGCAGACCGTCGTCGCTGTAATGCAGGCGCAGGTGATTGTGGTTGGGGTCGATCATCCCCAGCAGGTAGAGGGTCTGGGCCTGCGGCGGCAGGTTGCCACGTGCATCCGGCGAGCGCTCGGGTAGCGGTTCTTCACCTCGCGCGGCTCGGCTGGCCAGGAGTTGTTGCCAGGCCTCGGTCTCGCGCAACTCTCGCTGCGCCTCCTGCTCCTCGACTTCGCGCAGACGGGCCTGGTCGAGCGGCCCCAGGCCGAAGATCAGGCGCAGGCCGTCCGGGCCGATCAATTCGTACTGGTTGCGCTGGTTACGCTGCAGGGTGGTGTGTTCGTACTTGGAGAAGAACCGTTCGCCCACCGTCAGCACCGGGAAGCGGGTCCGGCGCCCCTGCATGTCGATGA
>NZ_JACVAM010000017.1 GCF_014851865.1 Pseudomonas sp. PDM16 | reverse complement strand
GTGTGAGCAGCGGGTTGAAGTCGGGGTTGTCCAGGTTGGCCTGCACGTAGGCGGACCACTCATCCTCGCTCCAGGTAGTCTGCTTGAGCCGTACCTCTTGCCGCTGGGCTTCCTCGGGTTGCATCAGGTTGTGGGCCGGGTCGAAGGCGAACACTTCGCTGGCCTGGGGGGCCTGGGCGCTGAGCAGGCGTCCCAGGGCGTCGTAGCCGTAGCGGGTCGTGCCGTTGCGGCGATCGTCGATGCCCAGCAGCTGCCCGGCCAAGTCGTACTGGAAGCGGCGGGCGATGCGCTGGCCCTGACTCGGCTCGCTTGTATCGAGCCCTGGACCAACCTGGGGATTGGCGGCCTGCCGCTGTAGGCTGGCCTGGCTGCGCAGCAGGCGGCCCAGCGGATCGAGCTCGAAGTGCGTATACAAGGCACCTTGGGTACGGCCCGTTTCGCGGTGCAGGGCGTCGCGCTCGAAATCGCAGATCATTTCGAAGTCGAGGTTGATCTGGTGGACGTGACCGCTGCCGTAGGTCAGGGTGTTGAGCTGACGGCCATCGGGCAACGTGGTGGTTTCCCGGTTGCCCAGCAGGTCGTAGGCGTGGCTCAGCTCGCTGCGTTGTCCGCCCCGGCTGTAGAGCACCTCGCGGGCCAGCTGGCCGGCTTGGTTGTAGAACAGCTCCACCCGGGCCTGGCGATTGCGGGCACAGACCAGTTGACCGGCGGCATCGTAGTGGTAGCGGCTGTGGGCAAACTGGGGGCTGCCATCGGTCCCCGGCTTGTAGCTGAACTTGTCCAGCAGGCGGCCCATGGCGTCGCGCTGGTAGCGGGTGCGTAGCAGCGCCCCTGTGCCGCTACCGAGATGAGCACTGCCCGCCGGCACGCCATCAACACTTTCCAGCAGTTGCCCGGTGGCACCGTAGCGATAGTCGATGCGGCGCCCGTCGAAGCCCTGTTCGGCCACCAGCCGATCCAGCGCATCCCAGGCGAAGCGGTAGATGGCGTTGTTCTCGTTGTGCAGACGGGCCAGACGGCCATGCACGTCGTATTCGTAGCGCAGGCTGTGACCGAGGGGATCGATGCGCTGCAGCGGCCGGCCTTCGGTATCCAGCTGATAGCGCGTCACCCGACCCAGCGGGTCGTGGTGGGCGATGAGGCGACCCAGTGGGTCGTAGGCGAAGCGCTCGATGGCACCATCGGCGTGGCGGATGCTGTTCAGCCGGTCGCGGCGGTTGATGCGCGCATAGCCGTACTGGGTGTTGTGGCCCAAGGCGTCAGTCACGCTGGCCAGGCGGCCTTGGGCGTCGTAGCTGTACTGGGTGCGATTGCCGGAGCAGTCGGTGTAGGCCAGCAGGTGACCCTGGACATCGTGCTCCAGACGCTTGTGACCACCGCGCGCATCGATGATGGTCGTGGGCAGGCCACGCCCGTCCAGCCGGTACTCGGTAACCGCGCCGTTGGGCTCGGTAACGGCGATCAGGTTGCCGCGTTCGTCGTAGCGGTAATGGGTGGTGCGTCCCAAGGGATCGGTGACGGCCACCGGCTTGCGCCAGCACTCGTGCCAGCGCAGCTGGTAACGTGCACCGTCAGGTTGAGTGACACTGAGCAGGTTGCCGCGAGCGTCGTGCTGATGGCGGGTGACCCGTCCGGCCGGGTCGGTAAGAGTGATCAGGTTGCCATAGACGTCCCGCTCGTACCGGGTCTCGCCACCCGACGCGTCGACCAGACCGATCAGGTTCTTGTCCTTGTCGTACAAGAAACGCTCTTCTCGCCCACTGGCGTCGGTGACGTGGGTGCAGCCGGCAACCTCGTCGTAGTCGAAGACCCAGAACTGCCCCAGCGCCGTGGAGCTGCGCAACACACGCCCCTTGGGATCGAGCTGGTTCCACTGGTAGCGCGCGATCAGCCCGCCCGGCTCGGTGTGCTCGACCATCATGTGGTTGCGCCAGGCGAAGGTGCGGCCGAGCTGGCCGTCGCCATCGCGGACCTCGATCAGGTCGCCTTCGCTGCTGTAGCGGTACTCGACCAGCCACTGCTGCTGTTCGCGCGGGTAGTGGCCTCTTTCGTCGGCCCCGCCAAGCAGCTCCACCACATGGGTCAGGCGCGGTTCAGCGCGGGTACGGTCAAAGATGAAGCCCATGCGCCGACCGCTGCTGGTGTCGAGGTGTCGCGGCAGCCCATCGTCGCTGTAATGCAGGCGCAGATGATTGTGGTTGGGGTCGATCATCCCCAGCAGGTAGAGGGTCTGGGCCTGCGGCGGCAGGTTGCCACGTGCATCCGGTGTGCGTTCGGGCAGCGGCTCTTCACCTCGCGCAGCTCGGCTGGCCAGGAGTTGTTGCCAGGCCTCGGTTTCGCGCAACTCTCGCTGCGCCTCCTGCTCCTCGACTTCGCGCAGACGGGCCTGGTCGAGCGGCCCCAGGCCGAAGATCAGGCGCAGGCCATCCGGGCCGATCAATTCGTACTGGTTGCGCTGGTTACGCTGCAGGGTGGTGTGTTCGTACTTGGAGAAGAACCGTTCGCCCACCGTCAGCACCGGGAAGCGGGTCCGGCGCCCCTGCATGTCGATGA
>NZ_JACVAM010000016.1 GCF_014851865.1 Pseudomonas sp. PDM16 | reverse complement strand
AAAAGCACGACGTCTCAATCTATACAGATGACGAGTCTGAATCTTCATCTGGCGTCTACGCCGAGCTACGAGGTGTGGCATCCGAAGCTGAGCTTGAGCGTCGGCTTCTAACCAAAAAATCCGTATCCAAAGCAAGTCGCGCAAATCTAATTGCCATCCTTGCACTTATTGTTTCAGTTGCCTCACTAATAGCCACAGTCTGCTCAAGTACAGGCCCCTAACAATGCGCTCAACTGCCGCTCACTCCGTTCGCTGGACAGCCAAAAGCTACGCTTTTGTCTGCCCGTTAGCTTAATCGTTAGGCCCTATGAAAAATCTAGCTTCGGCGTCACTGATTTTTTGCACTCTGAGCAGTCACTGTTTTGGGCATGAGGACACAATGCTCAGCCTCGGAAATAGCGGAGCGATAGTCGGCTTGCCAGAGCAATATCTGCCAGCAACTTTAGAGATAGAGCTTTCTACCGACGCCACTGCCACCGCAGTAGAAAAAATTCAAATAGAAATTGCAAAAAACAAATTAAGCCTACCGCAATGCATTATGCAACTACTCAAAACAAATAATGCATCTGACATATCGCTATCCGCCTCTTGGTATCACGAGGCGTCCTCGCTACCACACTACATTAATGTCAATTTTTACGACCCTGGGTACAATCCAGAGAAGTGGGCAAATTCTGGATATTCGATAATATTCAACCTTGCCAATGCAAAAATTATTGACATGACATATTCACAAGTTAGCCCGGATGGAAGCAGCTCTCAGCTCCATCCGGTTAACTTCTCTAGTCTTTGCCGAAATCAAGAAATTGAGAATTTCCTAGATGCTACACCAACACCATAGTTACGGCCTAACAAGTGGTTCAAGCCGCTCGCTTCGCTCACTCGGGACCGGCTAAAGCCGGCCCCTTAACCAAACGTTAGGCGTCTCAGGGAGCAATATGGGCACGACTGGATACAGCTTGTACTCGGATGATTTAGCCTGTGACGTGAGGGACAGCTTTCGAGAACTTCTCGCCAGCCTAGACCCGATCGAGGCAAGAGAAAGAGTTATTGCGGAGTTCTCTGCAGAGGCCAATGATCTAGACGACGGGCCCGTCTTTTGGCTCGCTCTAGCCGAGACAATGCACAAGTACGGTTGCCTAGATTCTGGAACTCGCGAGACTGCTCTAAAGAGTATTTCTTCAAACGCAGATCGACACCGCTGGTCCGATTCCCAGTGGGTGCGCCGCAAGCGTGTACTCGATGCGCTAGAGCAACGTCTTAACTCTAGCCAGCCAGCCTTCCGCCGTCCGCGAAAAATAAAGGCGCCAGACTTTCCGTCTTTCCGGGTCGACTCGCCGGACGGCAGTGCACATGCCACAGCTTTTGAGCTCCAACCTGGTCATACGCAAATCTCTATTGAAATGGTGTCCAATGGCTCTGTTGGTGGTGGTGGCGTCGCGTATGGTGAGTGCGCTTTAGACTCCGTTAGCCTCGCTTGGTTGGATCCAAACCATCTGAGTATCGTGTCTTCCAACTCTTGTATTGCAGGTCAAGATTCTCTGTTCTACTACGGGCGCACGATCAAGGTCTCATATGCCTCGAGAGACGCCTAACAATTCGTTCAAGCCGACGCCGCTTTGCGGCGCGGCTTAACTCAAAGCGTTAGGCGCAAGGGCAATATTGGTTATTCAGCACCGAGCCAGGAAACACAATAACCGCATCGGCGCAGTGTTCCTGAATCGAATGGTCGCCTGGCAGTAGAGGCCGTTATTTGTGGCCAGCAAAGGAGTTGCTTTAAAAGAATGTGCACAGCACAAATAACCTTCCGGGCCACAACCGACACGCCGTGCGCACCGCCGGTTAAGCTCGGTGCTGGCACCATTTCCGGCGTTCGTCGGGGCAATCTAACAATTGGCTCAAGTCGTTCGCTTCGCTCACTCGGGACCGGCATAGCCGGCCCCTTAGCCAAACGTTAGGTGCCAACATGCGGCATCGCTGTAAACTGATGGCGCTATTATTGCAACTTTAATGGGGGTGTTATGCGTATTCGCTTTGCTGTTCTGCCGCTCTTGCTCCTCAGCGGCTGCGTTTCAGTTCCGCCAGCCACAATTGCAAATCCTGAAGCGCTGAAGCCAATCCAAGGGCCTCAAGAAGCCCAGAAAGTAATTTACGTTTCAGACGTTACTGCCAAGCTCATCGACAAAAAGATTGGTCAGATGAAGGCGGGCACTCTGTGTGTTGGCGGTGCAGATCTTATTTGGACTGACAACCAGTCGGCTTTGACTGCAATCCAGAACCAAATCGAACAAACATTAAAGAAAAACGGCTACAACGTATATTCCGGACTTGTTCGATCAAAAGCGGAGAAAGACGCAGACATCCTTATTGGCGTAGCCATCAATGACATTAGAGCCAATATCTGCTACTCCGTTGACGGAATGAAGGGTAGCGCGTCGCTGCGGCTCGACTGGGAAGTTGTGGACAACAAAAGTAACCAGTCACAAATCTTCTCAACGTCTGGCGCATCCACAATTGCAGAGTTCAGCGCGACCGGCGATCCAGATGTATTCGTAAAGGCTGCAGAGATGGCTACCGATAACTTGTTAGCCGAAAAAAGATTTTTTGAATCGGCTAGAAAGTAGAGTTGACACCTAACAGTTCATTCAGGCCGAACCCGCTTTGCGGGTCGGCTTAATTCAGGTGTTAGGCAAATAAATGAGTTGCATCCTTCGTTTCTGGGGAAAGGACTTCAACCCCCAAAAAGCAATTGAGGGAGTCCCGCTTGCGGCGGATAAACTCTGGCTTGTTGGCGAAAGGCGCTTTCCTGAAAGCACAAAGGCATTGAACCTGAACAAAAGTTCGGGGGTTAACTTCCTCGTGAGCGCCGCAGAATTTTCGGAGCTCCCATTGCAAATTGAGCATGCCACCTCATTCCTAGCCACACATCATTCATGGCTGGTATGCCTTTCCTCAGCTCCAGGCCTAGAAGGTGCGGTCATAGACTTTGGCGCAGAAATCAACAATCCTTTCTCCCAAAGCTACAGCTTCCCACCAGCGCTACTTACTGCATTAGGCAAAGCCAATATAACGCTTGGGCTTTCAATCTATCCGTACGACGACGCTACCGAGGATGCCTAACAATGCGCTCAACTGTCGCTCACTTCGTTCGCTGGACAGCCAAAAGCTGCGCTTTTGTCTGCCCGTGAGCTTAATCGTTAGGCAAAGGATGGCCATCATGAAGCCACCTGAAAAAATCGACGGGGCACACGTAGTCGAGTGGGCTTGGTCAGACGCACCGTTTGGGAACGTACTATACGAGGATGGTGAAGTAGCAGCCGTCATTCACGGCCTAGCAATCTGTCGGTACG
>NZ_JACVAM010000015.1 GCF_014851865.1 Pseudomonas sp. PDM16 | reverse complement strand
CATCGGCGGCCGAGCAAACCAGGATAGCGCCGTCCATCTGCGCAGCACCGGTGATCATGTTCTTCACGTAGTCGGCGTGGCCCGGGCAGTCAACGTGCGCGTAGTGACGCACGGCCGAGTCGTACTCGACGTGAGCGGTGTTGATGGTGATACCACGAGCCTTCTCTTCCGGAGCCGAGTCGATCTTGTCGAAGTCGACCTTGGCGCTACCGAATACTTCGGAGCAGACGCGAGTCAGAGCAGCGGTCAGAGTGGTTTTACCGTGGTCAACGTGACCGATGGTGCCAACGTTGACGTGCGGTTTGTTACGCTCAAACTTTTCCTTAGCCATCTGACCCGTCTCCGAACAAGGAATTGAGAACTGACACTGCCATTAAAACAAAGGCAGATATCTGCATATCTGCCTTTGTTGAAGTGGAGCTCATGAGCGGATTTGAACCGCTGACCTCACCCTTACCAAGGGTGTGCTCTACCAACTGAGCTACATGAGCGAAACACCTTGCACAAACAGCAAACCTGGAGCGGGCAGCGGGAATCGAACCCGCATCATCAGCTTGGAAGGCTGAGGTTCTACCACTGAACTATGCCCGCGGAGCCTGCAGCTCACGCTTAATCTGGTGGAGGGGGAAGGATTCGAACCTTCGAAGTCTATGACGTCAGATTTACAGTCTGATCCCTTTGGCCGCTCGGGAACCCCTCCAAAGTGAGGCGGCATTCTCTTCTCATGCCCCTCTACTGTCAAGCCTTTTCTCAATAAAAACTTGAGGTTAGCGCTCTTTGACAGCAGCCTCTTGAGGATACCCTCTTAAAGCGGGCGCCATTCTATTCAAACTATTGAGAGGTTGCAACGCTTTCGCACGGCATTATTTGATGCTGCAGTTCCTTAAATTCTGAAGCCAGTTGCGGCAAGGCGTCATCAGCCAAGCGCCGACTCTCAGGCGCAATACGAACCCAGAAACTACGCTGCGCCCTGGACAGCTCGCGCATCAGCGGGTCGTAACCCGCGTCGCGCAGGCGCTGCACCACACTCTCGGCCGAGTCACTGCGCGGGAAAATGCCAAGCGAAATGCCATTGGACAGATCGCCCTGAGTAATGATGTAGCTGTCAATCTTACGCGCCTGCAACTCTTTCAATTGCCGTAATGATGCCTGGCGAGAAGCCAATGGAGCGAGATAGACCCAGTAATCCAGCCCAGCAGCAGCATCTACGGAGCGCACTTGCGCCTGGATGTCCAATGCCATCAGGCGCTGCTCAATCTGGCGAGCGGCTGCCTCCCGCTGGAAGCTACCCAGAAACAGGCATGTCTCGTCCACGGTAGATACAGAAGACCGAGCCAGCTCAGGCCGAACCTTCGCACGGTCACCAGCATCCAGAAGCCGAATGCCCTGTTGATCTCCCTGGTATGAAGCCATGGGCTCAACCTGCTTGACGCGCAGAGGAGCCTGCTGCTGATGCCAAACGTAATAGAAAAGGTTAAGAACCAATAGAAGCAGAAAGAACCAGCGCATCCCTATTCCCCCGGTAGCGGACAGGCTTTGGCCAAACCAACAAATACCAAATCGGAAACCAACTCAGCTTGCGGCAGAACCTCACACACGAGATCCGCATCACCACCTGTGAGATAGATGCGAAAGTCGCCACCGAAGGACTCTCGAGCCAACTCCACCTGAGTTAGCACAAAGCCACGAAGCATAAGAACGCAGCCTCGCTCCACAGCCTCGACAGTCGACCGGCCAGGCCGAGTGCTACGCATAGCCAACTCCGCAGCTACGTCATCGTATCGAATCCGTCGGGTATGCGTGCGCAGCTGGTTGCGCATGAGCGGCACCCCCGGACAGATATAACCGCCCAAATGCTCCCCATTGGATGCTACAAAATCCGAGGTCACGGCAGTTCCGAGATCCAACACGAGACACGCACCACCGCACAACTGATAAGCCCCAACCACCGCCAGCCACCGATCCAACCCCAGCCGCAGATAGTCGTCATATCCGTTACGCACGCCTGCCAACTGCCGAGACGGCTGAGCGCAAAGCACTGCGCAACCGAACTCTGACGTCAGCATGGCAGCCAAGGCAGATGTCTCCGCATCGGTGCGGACACTCACTAGGCGACATCCTGTGATCGAGAGGCCAACAGATCCGCGCAAAACCCGCAGCAGCTCGACATCGGAGTCAACAACACCGCCTGAGGAAAGCTCTCGAATTCGCCACTTGATCAGGCTATTGCCACAGTCCAGCTCAAGAATCATCACGCAACCTCAGGCTTAACTCGCCCCCACTGAACTGACGCTCCTCGCCCGCAACGTCTAGACGAAGCGCCCCAAGTCGATCGACGCCCAGCACTCGCCCATCAATGCGATGCGTCCCCGCCAGCAAGCTGACTTCCTTGTCCTGCCACAAATGCCAAGACTCCCACTCCTCGCGTAACGCGGAAAAACCGCCCGAGCCATGCAAGTCGAGGTAATGGCGCAACCAGCGCCCCAGGGACAACACCAAATCCGTACGATCAACGACATGCCCAAGGCTTTCTCGGAGTGACGTCCAGGGCTGATCAATAGATATCGAGCCATCAGCCCGCATATTCACATTGATGCCTATACCGATAACTACATGACAGGCATCCGCCGGATCTCCCGCCAACTCCAACAACACGCCAGCGATCTTTCGACCGCCAAGCAGCAGATCGTTCGGCCACTTGAGACCCACACCCAAACATCCGACCTCACGCAAGGCCCCCAAGACAGACAGCCCCACTGACAAACTAAGGCCACTGAGCGGGAAGGAGCCCCCCTCAAGGCGAATACCTAGGCTGTAATAAAGATTCACTGCAAACGGACTCACCCACTCCCGACCACGCCGGCCACGCCCCCTCTCCTGCCGCTCAGCTACAACCAGTAAGGGCCCGCGGGCCCCACCTGCGAGCTGACGAAGCACCTCCGAATTAGTGGAGTCCGTCGATTCGAGCACAGCAGCATGCCAACCAGCCTCCCACGACCTCTGAACGATGACACCCTCATCCAAAAGGGAAAGCGGCGAACTCAAACGATAGCCTCGCCCAGGAATGCGATGAATAACTAGGCCTAGCTCATCCTCAAGATGCTGCAGCCGCTTCCACACTGCCGCCCGACTAACACCCAGTAAGCCCCCAATGGCCTCACCGGAATGGAATTGGCCGTCGCGCAGCAATTGCAACACTTCACGCATCAAAATAACGCCGGGATAGAGAGGCAGGCATCATAGCGATGCGAGTCTGAATTGCCTAGAAATGGAGAACTGGGAGTGCGAGGAGCACCCGCTGTTCCATTCACCCATGAAAAAGCCACCGCAGATGGTGGCCTTTATGCGCGCTACGTGGGATGGGCCCGCTCTACTCCGCCAGCTGTCTCAGGACTTTCCCATACACTCGTCGCTTCTGATTTTCCCGCGCACAAAAGCCAAACCCCCACCCGATTGCTCGGATGGGGGTTTGGGGATAGGAGCTTGACGATGACCTACTCTCACATGGGGAAACCCCACACTACCATCGGCGATGCGTCGTTTCACTACTG
>NZ_JACVAM010000014.1 GCF_014851865.1 Pseudomonas sp. PDM16 | reverse complement strand
GGCGGCGAATTCGAGTAGAATGCGCCGGGCTGACAAGGTGCTGGATTGGTCTTGTTGGCGCTTCGATCGGCTCTGATCGAAGGCGGTTTAAAGAGGTGGTTGACAGTGGTTTTGATCGCTGTAGAATGCGCCTCCCGCTGACGAGAAGAGGTTCTGATCCGAAGCGCAAGCGGTTGAGAAGAAACGAAAAATTCTTCAAAAACAGCTTGACAGGTTGAAAGGCTGCTGTAGAATGCGCGGCCTCGGTTGAGACGAAAGACTTCGCCGAAACGCTCTTTAACAACTGAATCAAGCAATTCGTGTGGGTGCTTGTGGTGTAAGACTGATAGTCGACTGATTATCAGCAACGCAAGTAACACTCGTGAATTCGAGAGTTTTAGCTCTTTAAATAGAGCATGCGATTGCTGAGCCAAGTTTAGGGTTTTCTCAAAACCCAAGCAGTATTGAACTGAAGAGTTTGATCATGGCTCAGATTGAACGCTGGCGGCAGGCCTAACACATGCAAGTCGAGCGGATGAGTGGAGCTTGCTCCATGATTCAGCGGCGGACGGGTGAGTAATGCCTAGGAATCTGCCTGGTAGTGGGGGACAACGTTTCGAAAGGAACGCTAATACCGCATACGTCCTACGGGAGAAAGCAGGGGACCTTCGGGCCTTGCGCTATCAGATGAGCCTAGGTCGGATTAGCTAGTAGGTGGGGTAATGGCCCACCTAGGCGACGATCCGTAACTGGTCTGAGAGGATGATCAGTCACACTGGAACTGAGACACGGTCCAGACTCCTACGGGAGGCAGCAGTGGGGAATATTGGACAATGGGCGAAAGCCTGATCCAGCCATGCCGCGTGTGTGAAGAAGGTCTTCGGATTGTAAAGCACTTTAAGTTGGGAGGAAGGGCAGTAAGTTAATACCTTGCTGTTTTGACGTTACCAACAGAATAAGCACCGGCTAACTTCGTGCCAGCAGCCGCGGTAATACGAAGGGTGCAAGCGTTAATCGGAATTACTGGGCGTAAAGCGCGCGTAGGTGGTTCAGCAAGTTGGAGGTGAAATCCCCGGGCTCAACCTGGGAACTGCCTCCAAAACTACTGAGCTAGAGTACGGTAGAGGGTAGTGGAATTTCCTGTGTAGCGGTGAAATGCGTAGATATAGGAAGGAACACCAGTGGCGAAGGCGACTACCTGGACTGATACTGACACTGAGGTGCGAAAGCGTGGGGAGCAAACAGGATTAGATACCCTGGTAGTCCACGCCGTAAACGATGTCGACTAGCCGTTGGAATCCTTGAGATTTTAGTGGCGCAGCTAACGCATTAAGTCGACCGCCTGGGGAGTACGGCCGCAAGGTTAAAACTCAAATGAATTGACGGGGGCCCGCACAAGCGGTGGAGCATGTGGTTTAATTCGAAGCAACGCGAAGAACCTTACCTGGCCTTGACATGCTGAGAACTTTCCAGAGATGGATTGGTGCCTTCGGGAACTCAGACACAGGTGCTGCATGGCTGTCGTCAGCTCGTGTCGTGAGATGTTGGGTTAAGTCCCGTAACGAGCGCAACCCTTGTCCTTAGTTACCAGCACGTTATGGTGGGCACTCTAAGGAGACTGCCGGTGACAAACCGGAGGAAGGTGGGGATGACGTCAAGTCATCATGGCCCTTACGGCCAGGGCTACACACGTGCTACAATGGTCGGTACAAAGGGTTGCCAAGCCGCGAGGTGGAGCTAATCCCATAAAACCGATCGTAGTCCGGATCGCAGTCTGCAACTCGACTGCGTGAAGTCGGAATCGCTAGTAATCGTGAATCAGAATGTCACGGTGAATACGTTCCCGGGCCTTGTACACACCGCCCGTCACACCATGGGAGTGGGTTGCTCCAGAAGTAGCTAGTCTAACCGCAAGGGGGACGGTTACCACGGAGTGATTCATGACTGGGGTGAAGTCGTAACAAGGTAGCCGTAGGGGAACCTGCGGCTGGATCACCTCCTTAATCGAAGACATCAGCTTCTTCATAAGCTCCCACACGAATTGCTTGATTCACTTGCGAAAAGCGATTGGGTTTAGACCCGAGAGTTAGACGATTGGGTCTGTAGCTCAGTTGGTTAGAGCGCACCCCTGATAAGGGTGAGGTCGGCAGTTCGAATCTGCCCAGACCCACCAATTGTCAAGGGATGTGGCCAAGTCCGTAGATGGGGCCATAGCTCAGCTGGGAGAGCGCCTGCTTTGCACGCAGGAGGTCAGGAGTTCGATCCTCCTTGGCTCCACCATTAACTCAAAATCGCTGAAAGCTCAGAAATGAACATTGGTAGTTCAATGTTGATTTCTGGTCTTTGCGCCAGAACTGTTCTTTAAAAATTTGGGTATGTGATAGAAGTGACTTGTTGAATGTTTCACTGCATTCAGCAAATCAAGGCAAAATTTGCGAGTTCAAGCGCGAATTTTCGGCGAATGTCGTCTTCACGTTACGAATCTATAACCAGATTGCTTGGGGTTATATGGTCAAGTGAAGAAGCGCATACGGTGGATGCCTTGGCAGTCAGAGGCGATGAAAGACGTGGTAGCCTGCGATAAGCTTCGGGGAGTCGGCAAACAGACTTTGATCCGGAGATCTCTGAATGGGGGAACCCACCTAACATAAGTTAGGTATCTTGCACTGAATACATAGGTGCAAGAGGCGAACCAGGGGAACTGAAACATCTAAGTACCCTGAGGAAAAGAAATCAACCGAGATTCCCTTAGTAGTGGCGAGCGAACGGGGATTAGCCCTTAAGCTTCTTTGATTTTAGCGGAACGCTCTGGAAAGTGCGGCCATAGTGGGTGATAGCCCTGTACGCGAAAAGGTCTTAGAAGTGAAATCGAGTAGGACGGAGCACGTGAAACTTTGTCTGAATATGGGGGGACCATCCTCCAAGGCTAAATACTACTGACTGACCGATAGTGAACTAGTACCGTGAGGGAAAGGCGAAAAGAACCCCGGAGAGGGGAGTGAAATAGAACCTGAAACCGTATGCGTACAAGCAGTGGGAGCCTACTTTGTTAGGTGACTGCGTACCTTTTGTATAATGGGTCAGCGACTTATATTCAGTGGCGAGCTTAACCGAATAGGGGAGGCGTAGCGAAAGCGAGTCTTAATAGGGCGCTTTAGTCGCTGGGTATAGACCCGAAACCGGGCGATCTATCCATGGGCAGGTTGAAGGTTAGGTAACACTGACTGGAGGACCGAACCGACTACCGTTGAAAAGTTAGCGGATGACCTGTGGATCGGAGTGAAAGGCTAATCAAGCTCGGAGATAGCTGGTTCTCCTCGAAAGCTATTTAGGTAGCGCCTCACGTATCACTCCAGGGGGTAGAGCACTGTTTCGGCTAGGGGGTCATCCCGACTTACCAAACCGATGCAAACTCCGAATACCTGGAAGTGCCGAGCGTGGGAGACACACGGCGGGTGCTAACGTCCGTCGTGAAAAGGGAAACAACCCAGACCGTCAGCTAAGGTCCCAAAGTTATGGTTAAGTGGGAAACGATGTGGGAAGGCTTAGACAGCTAGGAGGTTGGCTTAGAAGCAGCCACCCTTTAAAGAAAGCGTAATAGCTCACTAGTCGAGTCGGCCTGCGCGGAAGATGTAACGGGGCTCAAACCATACACCGAAGCTACGGGTGTCACGTAAGTGACGCGGTAGAGGAGCGTTCTGTAAGCCTGTGAAGGTGAACTGAGAAGTTTGCTGGAGGTATCAGAAGTGCGAATGCTGACATGAGTAACGACAATGCGAGTGAAAAACTCGCACGCCGAAAGACCAAGGTTTCCTGCGCAACGTTAATCGACGCAGGGTTAGTCGGCCCCTAAGGCGAGGCAGAAATGCGTAGTCGATGGGAAGCAGGTTAATATTCCTGCACTTCTAGTTACTGCGATGGGGGGACGGAGAAGGCTAGGCCAGCACGGCGTTGGTTGTCCGTGTTTAAGGTGGTAGGCAGAGATCTTAGGTAAATCCGGGATCTTAATGCCGAGAGCTGATGACGAGTGTCCTTTAGGACGCGAAGTGGTTGATGCCATGCTTCCAGGAAAAGCCTCTAAGCTTCAGGTAACTAGGAACCGTACCCCAAACCGACACAGGTGGTTGGGTAGAGAATACCAAGGCGCTTGAGAGAACTCGGGTGAAGGAACTAGGCAAAATGGCACCGTAACTTCGGGAGAAGGTGCGCCGGTGAGGGTGAAGGACTTGCTCCGTAAGCTCATGCCGGTCGAAGATACCAGGCCGCTGCGACTGTTTATTAAAAACACAGCACTCTGCAAACACGAAAGTGGACGTATAGGGTGTGACGCCTGCCCGGTGCCGGAAGGTTAATTGATGGGGTTAGCGCAAGCGAAGCTCTTGATCGAAGCCCCGGTAAACGGCGGCCGTAACTATAACGGTCCTAAGGTAGCGAAATTCCTTGTCGGGTAAGTTCCGACCTGCACGAATGGCGTAACGATGGCGGCGCTGTCTCCACCCGAGACTCAGTGAAATTGAAATCGCTGTGAAGATGCAGTGTATCCGCGGCTAGACGGAAAGACCCCGTGAACCTTTACTGTAGCTTTGCACTGGACTTTGAGCCTGCTTGTGTAGGATAGGTGGGAGGCTTTGAAGCGTGGACGCCAGTCTGCGTGGAGCCATCCTTGAAATACCACCCTGGCATGCTTGAGGTTCTAACTCTGGTCCGTTATCCGGATCGAGGACAGTGTATGGTGGGCAGTTTGACTGGGGCGGTCTCCTCCCAAAGAGTAACGGAGGAGTACGAAGGTGCGCTCAGACCGGTCGGAAATCGGTCGTAGAGTATAAAGGCAAAAGCGCGCTTGACTGCGAGACAGACACGTCGAGCAGGTACGAAAGTAGGTCTTAGTGATCCGGTGGTTCTGTATGGAAGGGCCATCGCTCAACGGATAAAAGGTACTCCGGGGATAACAGGCTGATACCGCCCAAGAGTTCATATCGACGGCGGTGTTTGGCACCTCGATGTCGGCTCATCACATCCTGGGGCTGAAGCCGGTCCCAAGGGTATGGCTGTTCGCCATTTAAAGTGGTACGCGAGCTGGGTTTAGAACGTCGTGAGACAGTTCGGTCCCTATCTGCCGTGGACGTTTGAGATTTGAGAGGGGCTGACCTTAGTACGAGAGGACCGGGTTGGACGAACCTCTGGTGTTCCGGTTGTCACGCCAGTGGCATTGCCGGGTAGCTATGTTCGGAAAAGATAACCGCTGAAAGCATCTAAGCGGGAAACTTGCCTCAAGATGAGATCTCACTGGAGCCTTGAGCTCCCTAAAGGGCCGTCGAAGACTACGACGTTGATAGGTTGGGTGTGTAAGCGCTGTGAGGCGTTGAGCTAACCAATACTAATTGCCCGTGAGGCTTGACCATATAACACCCAAACAATCTGTAGATTGTCGGTGATGGTGAAGTCGACAAACGAACCGAAAGTTCGCTAAGAACCGCAACGCCACATCACATACCCATTAGGGGAAGCGACTAAACACCGACTCCCCAACCGAATTGCTTGACGACCATAGAGCGTTGGAACCACCTGATCCCTTCCCGAACTCAGTAGTGAAACGACGCATCGCCGATGGTAGTGTGGGGTTTCCCCATGTGAGAGTAGGTCATCGTCAAGCTCCTATCCCCAAACCCCCATCCGAGCAATCGGGT
>NZ_JACVAM010000013.1 GCF_014851865.1 Pseudomonas sp. PDM16 | reverse complement strand
GGATGTAGGCATCCAGAGTCTCGACCAGCTTCTTAACAGCACTGGTACCCATTTCGTTGTCGTCTTGGCCGTTCAGAGCCATCAGCGCGGAGCCGATGATGATCGGAGTGTCGTCGCCCGGGAAGTCATAGGTGGACAGCAGGTCGCGAACTTCCATCTCAACCAGTTCCAGCAGCTCAGCGTCATCCACCATGTCAGCCTTGTTTAGGAAGACAACGATGTAAGGAACGCCTACCTGACGGGACAGCAGGATGTGCTCACGGGTTTGCGGCATCGGGCCATCGGCGGCCGAGCAAACCAGGATAGCGCCGTCCATCTGCGCAGCACCGGTGATCATGTTCTTCACGTAGTCGGCGTGGCCCGGGCAGTCAACGTGCGCGTAGTGACGCACGGCCGAGTCGTACTCAACGTGAGCGGTGTTGATGGTGATACCACGAGCCTTCTCTTCCGGAGCCGAGTCGATCTTGTCGAAGTCGACCTTGGCGCTACCGAATACTTCGGAGCAAACGCGGGTCAGAGCAGCGGTCAGAGTGGTTTTACCGTGGTCAACGTGACCGATGGTGCCAACGTTGACGTGCGGTTTGTTACGTTCGAATTTTTCCTTAGCCACGACAGTAAACCTCTTACTTAAAGGGCGGGGTTAGCCTTGTTTTTTAACCAGTGCTTCGACGATGTTCGACGGAGCTTCGGCGTACTTGGAGAATTCCATAGAGTAGCTTGCGCGACCCTGGGACATGGAACGAACGTCGGTCGCATAACCGAACATCTCGCCCAGCGGAACCTCGGCACGGATCACCTTACCGGAAACCGAATCTTCCATACCCTGGATCAGACCACGACGACGGTTCAGGTCACCCATCACGTCACCCATGTAGTCCTCAGGAGTCACCACCTCTACCCGCATGATCGGCTCAAGCACTTTACCACCGCCCTTCTGGGCCAGTTGCTTGGTCGCCATGGAGGCAGCAATCTTGAACGCCATCTCGTTGGAGTCGACGTCGTGGTAGGAACCATCGAACACAGTGGCCTTCAGGCCGATGAGCGGATAACCGGCAACAACGCCGTTCTTCATCTGCTCTTCGATACCTTTCTGGATCGCCGGAATGTATTCCTTCGGAACCACACCACCGACGACTTCGTTGACGAACACCAGACCTTCGGTGATGTTGCCCTTGTCATCCACGTCCGGAGTCGAGAAACGAATCCAGCAGTGACCGAACTGACCGCGACCACCGGACTGACGAACGAACTTGCCTTCGATCTCGACATTGTCCTTGGAGATGGTTTCGCGGTAGGAAACCTGCGGCTTGCCGATGTTGGCCTCAACGCCGAACTCGCGCTTCATGCGGTCGACGAGGATGTCCAGGTGCAGCTCACCCATACCGGAGATGATGGTCTGGCCGGTTTCTTCGTCGGTCTTGACGCGGAACGACGGGTCTTCCTGGGCCAGCTTGCCGAGGGCGATACCCATCTTCTCCTGGTCAGCCTTGGTCTTCGGCTCAACAGCTACCGAGATTACCGGCTCCGGGAAGTCCATACGCTCGAGGATGATTGGCTTGTCGATGTCGCACAGGGTGTCACCGGTGGTGACGTCCTTCATGCCGATCAGAGCCGCGATGTCGCCAGCGCGCACTTCTTTGATCTCGTCACGCTGGTTGGCGTGCATCTGCACCATACGACCAACGCGCTCTTTCTTGCCTTTCACGGAGTTGATAACCGAGTTACCAGACTCCAGAACGCCCGAGTAGACGCGAACGAAGGTCAGAGTACCTACGAACGGGTCGGTAGCGATCTTGAACGCCAGAGCGGAGAACGGCGCGGCGTCGTCAGCCTGACGCTCGTCGAGCTGATCTTCGGTAACCTCGTCCTTCGGAGTGTCAGCCAGGTCTGGGTGGATACCCTTGATAGCCGGAATCTCGGTCGGAGCAGGCAGGAAATCGATGACGGCGTCGAGAACCAGGGGCACGCCCTTGTTCTTGAACGAGGAGCCGCAAACAGCAGGAACGATTTCGCAGGCAATAGTACGCTGACGCAGGCCGGCCTTGATCTCTTCGATCGACAGCTCACCCTCTTCCAGGTACTTGTTCATCAGCTCTTCGCTGGCCTCGGCAGCCGCCTCGACCATGTTGCTGCGCCACTCGTTAGCCAGGTCCACCAGCTCGGCAGGAATCTCTTCCTCGCGGTAGGAGGTACCCTTGTCGTCTTCGTTCCAGTAGATGGCCTTCATCTTGATCAGGTCAACCTGACCCTGGAAGTCATCTTCCGCACCAATGGCCAGCTGAACCGGAACCGGAGTGTGACCCAGGCGGTTCTTGATCTGACCGACAACGCGCAGGAAGTTGGCACCAGCGCGGTCCATCTTGTTCACGTAGACGATACGCGGAACACCGTATTTGTTGGCCTGACGCCACACGGTCTCGGACTGCGGCTCAACGCCGGAGGTGCCGCAGAACACCACGACAGCACCGTCCAGTACGCGCAGGGAGCGCTCAACTTCAATGGTGAAGTCTACGTGGCCAGGGGTGTCGATGACGTTTACGCGGTACTTGTCGTACTGGCCGCGCGAACCTTCCCAGAAGGTAGTGATCGCCGCCGAGGTAATGGTGATACCACGCTCCTGCTCCTGCACCATCCAGTCGGTGGTAGCAGCGCCGTCGTGCACCTCACCCATCTTGTGGCTGAGACCTGTGTAGAACAGGATCCGCTCGGTAGTGGTGGTCTTGCCCGCGTCAACGTGGGCGCAGATACCAATGTTCCGGTAGCGGTTGATTGCTGTATTACGAGCCATAAAGCCCTCGCAGAAGTATTGAAGCCGTAATTAGAAGCGGTAGTGCGAGAACGCTTTGTTGGCCTCAGCCATACGGTGCACGTCTTCACGCTTCTTGACGGCAGCGCCTTTGCCTTCGAAGGCATCCAGCAACTCGCCAGCCAGGCGCAGAGCCATGGACTTCTCACCACGCTTACGCGCGCTCTCCACCAGCCAACGCATGGCCAGAGCATTACGACGGGACGGACGAACTTCGACCGGAACCTGGTAGGTAGCACCGCCTACACGGCGGGACTTAACTTCGACCAGCGGAGCGATGGCGTCGAGAGCTTTCTCGAAGACTTCCAGGGGGTCGGTGTTCTTGCGGGTTTTGACAGTCTCCAGGGCACCGTAAACGATGCGCTCGGCGACAGCCTTCTTGCCGCTTTCCATCACGTGGTTCATGAATTTGGCGAGGATCAGGCTTCCGTATTTCGGATCGTCCAGAATCTCACGCTTAGCTGCTACACGACGTCTTGGCATGATAAGCCCTCAAACGGTCTTCAGGTTAGCCCGGGACCATAACCAACAGGTTACGCCCGACCTTACTCTTATCGACTCAATAAAAAGAAAAATGGCGAGCCGAATTACTTCGGACGCTTGGTACCGTACTTGGAGCGACCCTGCTTACGGTCTTTGACACCAGTGGTGTCCAGCGAACCGCGCACGGTGTGGTAGCGCACACCCGGAAGGTCTTTTACACGACCGCCACGGATCAGCACGACGCTGTGCTCTTGCAGGTTGTGACCTTCACCGCCGATGTAGGAGGTGACTTCAAAACCGTTGGTCAGACGAACACGGCACACTTTACGCAGTGCGGAGTTCGGTTTTTTCGGCGTGGTGGTGTACACGCGAGTGCACACGCCACGACGCTGCGGGCAGTTCTGCAGCGCAGGCACGTCGCTCTTCTCGACGAGACGCTTGCGCGGCTGGCGTACCAGCTGGTTGATAGTTGCCATCTATAAGCTCCACTGTTGTCTTTCGACGCTATTGCCCTAAAGCAAAATGGCAGAGCTAGTCGCCCTGCCAAATTTAGGGGTGCATGAGTCTAAAGAGACTCCCACCCCCAGTCAAGACAAGGCCCCGGGCGATTGCTCGCCCAGGGCCCTATCCGATCAGTTGCCGCTGGAGTTCAGCGCTTCGGTCAGAGCCGCTTCGACCTCGCTCGCGCTCACGCGCTGAGGCTTGTCGGCTTCACGACGACGCTTACGCTCGCTGTGGTAGGCCAGGCCGGTACCGGCCGGAATAAGACGACCCACAACAACGTTCTCCTTCAGGCCGCGCAGGTAGTCGCGCTTGCCGGTCACAGCCGCTTCGGTCAGTACGCGAGTGGTTTCCTGGAAGGAAGCCGCGGAGATGAACGACTCGGTGGACAGCGAGGCCTTGGTGATACCCAGCAGAACGCGCTCGAACTTGGCGATGAACTTGTCTTCGCCGGCCAGCACTTCGTTCTCGCCCAGGACGTGGGTCAGTTCCATCTGGTCGCCCTTGATGAAGCTGGAGTCGCCGGATTCGCTGATCTCAACCTTACGCAGCATCTGACGCAGAATGGTCTCGATGTGCTTGTCGTTGATCTTCACGCCCTGCAGACGGTAAACGTCCTGGATCTCGTTGACGATGTACTTGGCCAGCGCGCTCACACCCAGCAGACGCAGGATGTCGTGCGGATCGCTCGGGCCGTCGGAGATAACTTCGCCGCGGTTCACTTGTTCGCCTTCGAAGACGTTCAGGTGACGCCACTTCGGAATCAGCTCCTCGTAGGGGTCGCTGCCATCGGTCGGGGTGATGACCAGGCGGCGCTTGCCCTTGGTCTCCTTGCCGAAGGCGATGGTGCCGCTGATCTCCGCCAGGATCGAAGCCTCTTTCGGACGACGGGCTTCGAACAGGTCGGCAACGCGCGGCAGACCACCGGTGATGTCGCGGGTCTTCGAGGTTTCCTGCGGGATACGGGCGATAACGTCACCCACACCGATCTGCGCACCGTCGGCCACACCGACCAAGGCGTTGGCCGGCAGGAAGTACTGGGCCGGTACGTCGGTACCTGGCAGCAGCAATTCCTTGCCGTTCGCGTCGACCATCTTGATCGCCGGACGAATGTCCTTGCCAGCGGCCGGACGATCTTTCGGATCCAGCACCTCGATGTTGGTCAGACCGGTCAGTTCGTCGGTCTGGCGCTTGATGGTGATGCCCTCCTCCATGCCGACGAAGGTCACAGTACCCTTCATTTCGGTCACGATCGGGTGGGTGTGCGGGTCCCACTTGGCGACGATGGCGCCAGCGTCGACCTTGTCGCCTTCCTTCACGGAAATCACGGCACCGTACGGCAGCTTGTAGCGCTCGCGCTCGCGGCCGAACTCATCGGCGATGGCCAGCTCACCGGAGCGCGAGACCGCGACCAGGGCGCCGTCGGCACGCTCGACGTGCTTCAGGTTATGCAGACGGATCGCGCCGCCATTCTTCACCTGAATGCTGTCAGCAGCCGAAGTACGGCTGGCGGCACCACCGATGTGGAACGTACGCATGGTCAGCTGGGTACCCGGCTCACCGATGGACTGGGCGGCGATAACGCCAACCGCTTCACCGATGTTCACCTGGTGACCACGGGCCAGGTCGCGGCCGTAGCACTTGGCGCAGATGCCATAGCGGGTTTCACAACTGATCGGCGAACGCACGACCACTTCATCGATGCTGTTGCGCTCGATGAACTCGACCCACTTCTCGTCAACCAGCGTACCGGCTGGAACGATGATCTCGTCGCTACCCGGCCTCGGCACATCCTTGGCAATCACACGGCCAAGTACTCGCTCGCCGAGCGGCTCAACCACGTCGCCGCCTTCGATGTGCGGAGTCATCAGCAGACCGTGCTCGGTACCGCAGTCAACTTCGGTCACGACCAGGTCCTGGGCCACGTCGACCAGGCGACGGGTCAGGTAACCAGAGTTCGCGGTCTTCAGTGCGGTATCCGCCAGACCTTTACGAGCACCGTGAGTGGAGATGAAGTACTGCAGTACGTTCAAGCCTTCACGGAAGTTCGCGGTGATCGGCGTCTCGATGATGGAGCCGTCCGGTTTGGCCATCAGACCACGCATACCGGCCAGCTGACGGATCTGGGCGGCGCTACCACGAGCACCGGAGTCCGCCATCATGTACATGGAGTTGAAGGACTCCTGGTCGACTTCTTTGCCTTCGCGGTCGATGACCTTCTCTTTCGAGAGGTTGGCCATCATCGCCTTAGACACTTCGTCGTTGGCCTTGGACCAGAGGTCGATCACCTTGTTGTACTTCTCGCCCTGGGTGACCAGGCCGGAGGCGTACTGCGATTCGATTTCCTTCACTTCCTCGGTGGCGGCGTCGATGATGCGCGCCTTCTCATCCGGGATGACGAAGTCGTTCACGCCGATCGACACACCGGAGATGGTCGAGTAGGCGAAACCGGTGTACATCAGCTGGTCGGCGAAGATCACGGTGTCCTTCAGACCCACAGTGCGGTAGCACTGGTTGATCAGCTTGGAGATCGCCTTCTTCTTCATCGACTGGTTGACCACGTCATAGGACAGGCCGGCTGGTACGATCTGGAACAGCAGCGCGCGGCCGACGGTGGTGTCGACGATGCGGGTGTTCTTGACCAGGCTGCCGTCCTTCTGCTTGACGGTCTCGTTGATGCGTACCTTGACCTTAGCGTGCAGAGAAGCCTCGCCGGCGCGGAATACGCGGTCGACTTCCTGCAGGTCGGCGAATACGCGACCTTCGCCTTTGGCGTTAACGGCTTCACGGGTCATGTAGTACAGACCCAGAACCACGTCCTGCGACGGCACGATGATCGGCTCGCCGTTGGCGGGCGACAGTACGTTGTTGGTCGACATCATCAGCGCGCGCGCTTCCAGCTGGGCCTCGAGGGTCAGCGGAACGTGCACGGCCATCTGGTCACCGTCGAAGTCGGCGTTGTACGCGGCGCAGACCAGAGGGTGCAGCTGGATGGCTTTACCTTCGATCAGAACCGGTTCGAACGCCTGGATGCCCAGACGGTGCAGGGTCGGTGCGCGGTTGAGCAGCACGGGGTGTTCGCGGATAACTTCGGCGAGAACGTCCCAAACCTCAGGCAGTTCGCGCTCGACCATTTTCTTGGCCGCTTTGATGGTGGTGGCCATGCCACGGGCTTCGAGCTTGCCGAAAATGAACGGCTTGAACAGCTCGAGAGCCATCTTCTTCGGCAGACCGCACTGGTGCAGGCGCAGGGTCGGGCCCACAGTGATCACGGAACGACCGGAGTAGTCCACGCGCTTACCGAGCAGGTTCTGACGGAAGCGACCTTGCTTACCTTTGATCATGTCGGCCAGGGACTTCAGCGGACGCTTGTTCGAGCCAGTGATGGCGCGACCGCGACGGCCGTTGTCGAGCAGGGCGTCGACCGCTTCCTGCAGCATGCGCTTTTCGTTGCGCACGATGATGTCCGGAGCGGCCAGGTCAAGCAGACGCTTCAGACGGTTGTTACGGTTGATCACGCGACGGTACAGATCGTTCAGATCGGAAGTCGCGAAGCGGCCGCCATCCAGCGGAACCAGCGGACGCAGGTCCGGCGGCAGTACCGGCAGGACGGTCAGGACCATCCACTCCGGGTGGTTACCGGAGTCCTTGAAGGCTTCCATCAGCTTCAGGCGCTTGGACAGCTTCTTGATCTTGGTCTCGGAGTTGGTCTGCGGAATCTCTTCGCGCAGGCGGCCGATCTCGTGATCCAGGTCGATGGCGTTGAGCAGCTCGCGAACGGCCTCGGCGCCCATACGCGCGTCGAAGTCGTCACCGAACTCTTCGAGGGCTTCGAAGTACTGCTCGTCGTTCAGCAGCTGGCCCTTCTCCAGGGTGGTCATGCCCGGATCGATCACTACGTAGCTCTCGAAATAGAGCACGCGCTCGATGTCACGCAGGGTCATGTCCAGCAGCAGGCCGATACGGGACGGCAGGGACTTCAGGAACCAGATGTGGGCGACCGGCGAAGCCAGTTCGATGTGCGCCATGCGCTCACGACGGACCTTGGCCAGGGCCACTTCCACGCCGCACTTCTCGCAGATCACGCCGCGATGCTTGAGGCGCTTGTACTTACCGCACAGGCACTCGTAGTCCTTGACCGGGCCAAAGATCTTGGCGCAGAACAGGCCATCACGCTCGGGCTTGAAGGTACGGTAGTTGATGGTTTCCGGTTTTTTAACTTCACCGAAAGACCAGGAGCGGATCATCTCAGGCGAAGCCAGACCGATACGGATCGCATCGAACTCTTCAACCTGACCCTGGTTTTTCAACAGATTCAGCAAGTCTTTCAAGGCCTTTCCTCCTCACAGACTCGCTGCGGCCGACGGTGCGGCCGCAGCAAGGCGTGTTATTCGGTTTCCAGTTCGATGTCGATACCGAGCGAACGGATCTCTTTGATCAACACGTTGAAGGACTCGGGCATGCCGGCCTCCATGCGGTGATCGCCGTCCACGATGTTCTTGTACATCTTGGTCCGGCCGTTCACGTCGTCCGACTTCACGGTCAGCATTTCCTGCAGGGTGTAGGCGGCGCCGTAGGCTTCCAGCGCCCAGACCTCCATCTCACCGAAGCGCTGACCACCGAACTGCGCCTTACCACCCAGCGGCTGCTGGGTAACCAGGCTGTAGGAACCGGTGGAACGAGCGTGCATCTTGTCGTCGACCAGGTGGTTCAGCTTGAGCATGTACATGTAACCGACGGTGGTCGGACGCTCGAACTGGTTACCGGTACGGCCGTCGGTCAGGCGCATCTGGCCGCTTTCCGGCAGATCGGCCAGCTTCAGCATGGCCTTGATCTCGCTTTCCTTGGCACCGTCGAACACGGCGGTAGCCATCGGCACGCCGCCCTTCAGGTTCTTCGCCAGATCCAGGATCTCGGTATCGGAGAAGGTATCCAGGCTTTCCTGACGACCACCGATCTCGTTGTAGATCTCGTTGAGGAACTTGCGCAGCTCGGCGATCTTGCGCTGCTCTTCGAGCATGCGATTGATCTTCTCGCCCAGGCCCTTGGCCGCCAGGCCCAAGTGGGTTTCGAGGATCTGACCGACGTTCATACGCGACGGTACGCCCAGCGGGTTGAGGACGATGTCGACCGGGGTGCCATTGGCATCGTGCGGCATGTCTTCGACCGGCATGATCACGGAGACCACACCCTTGTTACCGTGACGACCGGCCATCTTGTCGCCCGGCTGGATGCGACGCTTGATGGCCAGGTAGACCTTGACGATCTTCAGGACGCCCGGAGCCAGGTCATCGCCCTGCTGCAGCTTGCGCTTCTTGTCTTCGAACTTGTCGTCCAGCAGCTGGCGACGGTCGCTGATGTAGGCCTGGGCCTTCTCCAGCTGCTCGTTCAGGGCGTCGTCGGCCATGCGCAGCTTGAACCACTGACCGCGCTCCAGACCGTCCAGGTAGGCGTCATCGATGACAGCGCCTTTCTTCAGGCCAGCACCGCCTTCGGCCTTGGCACCCACCAGGGCGGAACGCAGACGCTCGAAGGTCGCACCTTCGACGATGCGGAACTCTTCGTTGAGGTCCTTGCGGATCTCGTCGAGTTGCTGCTTCTCGATGGCCAGGGCGCGGCTGTCGCGCTCGACGCCGTCACGGGTGAAGACCTGTACGTCGATGACGGTACCTTTGGTGCCGGTCGGCACGCGCAGGGAGGTGTCCTTAACGTCGGACGCCTTCTCACCGAAGATCGCACGCAGCAGCTTCTCTTCCGGAGTCAGCTGGGTCTCGCCTTTCGGAGTGACCTTGCCGACCAGGATGTCGCCCGCCAGTACTTCGGCGCCGACGTAAACGATACCGGCTTCGTCCAGCTTGTTCAGCGCAGCCTCACCCACGTTCGGGATGTCCGCGGTGATTTCCTCTGGGCCAAGCTTGGTGTCACGGGCCACACAGGTCAGTTCCTGGATGTGGATCGTGGTGAAGCGGTCTTCCTGGACCACGCGCTCGGACAGGCAGATGGAGTCTTCGAAGTTGAAGCCGTTCCACGGCATGAACGCCACGCGCATGTTCTGACCCAGAGCCAGCTCACCCATATCGGTGGACGGACCGTCGGCCATGATGTCGCCGCGCGAAACCTTGTCACCCTTGCTCACCAGCGGACGCTGGTTGATGCAGGTGTTCTGGTTGGAGCGGGTGTACTTGGTCAGGTTGTAGATGTCGACACCGGCTTCACCGGTTTCGACTTCGTCGTCGGCTACACGAACCACGATACGGCTGGCGTCGACGGAGTCGATCACGCCACCACGACGGGCCACGACGCAGACACCGGAGTCACGGGCGACGTTGCGCTCCATGCCGGTACCGACCAGCGGCTTGTCGGCACGCAGGGTCGGCACGGCCTGACGCTGCATGTTCGAACCCATGAGTGCACGGTTGGCGTCGTCGTGCTCGAGGAACGGAATCAGCGAGGCAGCGACGGAAACGACCTGCTTCGGCGACACGTCCATCAGGGTCACGTCTTCCGGCGCCTTGACGGTGAACTCGTTGAGGTGACGCACGTTCACCAGTTCGTCGACCAGCTGGCCCTTGGCGTTCATGGTCGCCGAAGCCTGGGCGATCACGTGATCGGCCTCTTCGATGGCGGACAGGAACACGATCTCGTCGGTGACCTGGGTATCCTTCACCACGCGGTACGGGCTTTCCAGGAAGCCGTACTGGTTGGTGCGGGCATAGGCGGCCAGGGAGTTGATCAGACCGATGTTCGGACCTTCAGGGGTCTCGATCGGGCACACGCGACCGTAGTGGGTCGGGTGTACGTCGCGGACTTCGAAGCCGGCGCGCTCACGGGTCAGACCACCTGGGCCGAGTGCGGAGACGCGGCGCTTGTGGGTGATCTCGGAGAGCGGGTTGTTCTGGTCCATGAACTGCGAGAGCTGGCTGGAACCGAAGAACTCTTTCACCGCCGCCGCAACCGGCTTGGCGTTGATCAGGTCCTGCGGCATCAGGCCTTCGCTTTCAGCCATCGACAGACGCTCTTTGACCGCGCGCTCTACACGCACTAGGCCAACGCGGAACTGGTTCTCGGCCATCTCGCCGACGCAACGTACGCGACGGTTACCCAGGTGGTCGATGTCGTCGACGATGCCTTTGCCGTTACGGATGTCGACCAGAGTCTTCAGTACGTCGACGATGTCCTCTTTGGACAGAACGCCGGAGCCTTCGATCTCGGTGCGACCGATACGGCGGTTGAACTTCATGCGGCCAACGGCGGACAGGTCGTAACGCTCGGCGCTGAAGAACAGGTTGTTGAACAGAGTCTCGGCAGCATCCTTGGTTGGCGGCTCGCCAGGACGCATCATGCGGTAGATCTCGACCAGGGCCTCCAGCTGGTTGCCGGTGGAGTCGATTTTCAGCGTGTCGGAGATGAACGGACCGCAATCGATGTCGTTGGTGTACAGGGTCTCGATGCGAACAACCTGTGCCTTGACGATCTTCGCCAACACATCTGTGGTCAGCTCGGTGTTGCACTCCGCCACGATCTCACCAGTGGCCGGATGCACAATGACCTTGGCGGTGGTGCGCCCCAGCACATAGTCGAGCGGCACTTCCAGCTCTTTGATGCCGGCCTTGTCGATCTGATTGATGTGGCGCGCGGTGATACGGCGACCCTGCTCAACGATGACCTTGCCCTTCTCGTCCTTGATGTCGAACGCGGCGATCTCGCCACGCAGACGCTGCGGCACCAGCTCCAGGTTCAGGGTTTCACCCTTCACGTGGTAGACGTTGGTGTCGTAGAACGCATCCAGGACTTCCTCGGTGCTATAGCCCAGGGCGCGCAGCAGAACGGAAGCCGGCAGCTTGCGGCGACGGTCGATACGAACGAAGACAGCGTCTTTCGGGTCGAACTCGAAGTCCAGCCAGGAGCCACGGTAAGGAATGATGCGGGCCGAGTACAGCAGCTTACCGGAGCTGTGGGTCTTGCCACGATCGTGGTCGAAGAACACACCCGGAGAGCGGTGCAGCTGGGAGACGATCACGCGCTCGGTACCGTTGATGATGAAGGTACCGTTTTCGGTCATGAGCGGAATTTCGCCCATGTAGACTTCTTGTTCCTTGATGTCCTTGATCGCTTTGTTCGACGACTCTTTGTCGAAGATGATCAGACGGACTTTGACTCGCAGCGGTACAGCGAAGGTCACGCCACGCAGCACGCACTCCTTGACGTCGAACGCAGGCTCGCCGAGACGATAGCCGACGTACTCCAGAGCGGCGTTGCCGGAGTAGCTGATGATCGGGAATACGGACTTGAAGGCCGCATGCAGGCCAACGTCGCGGAACTGCTCCTTGCTCACTCCTTGCTGCAGGAATTCGCGATACGAATCCAGCTGGATGGCCAGGAGATACGGCACATCCATCACGTCCGGCAACTTGCTAAAGTCCTTGCGGATACGTTTTTTCTCAGTGTATGAGTAAGCCATCAGCGTTCCCCAGCTTGGTCACCTGCTTGTTTGGCCCCTGCCGACGGCAAAGGCCAGAAAATCGTGCAAACCCCTTGGTTTGCGCCGCCCTCGGGCGGTGTTTTCGCGCCATGGACGACTACCTTTCGGCTCGTCGCCCATAACGGAAAAAGGCCGGTGGCATCTGCCACCAGCCATCAGCCTTTCGCTTAACGCTCGGGCTGCAGACGCAAGACGCGAGCTTACTTGAGCTCGACCTTGGCGCCAGCTTCTTCCAGCTTCTTCTTGGCGTCTTCAGCGGCTTCCTTGGTCAGGCCTTCGGCGATGACTTGCGGAGCGGTGTCAACTTTCTCTTTGGCTTCTTTCAGACCCAGACCGGTCAGTTCGCGAACAGCCTTGATCACGTTGACTTTCTTGTCGCCAGCTTCGGCCAGAACGACGTTGAACTCGGTTTGCTCTTCAGCAGCGGCAGCAGCCGGGCCAGCAGCAGCAACGGTGGCAGCGGCGGCGGTAACACCGAAGGTTTCTTCCATCGCCTTGATCAGCTCAACGATTTCCACAACGGATTTCTGGCCGATAGCTTCGATGATTTGCTCGTTAGTCAGAGACATGACTATGAATTCCTGTATTGGGGTGACGGCCTACACAGCCATCAAATTAAACATGTGATTTCGAAAGCGCTCACGCAGCCTTAGGCAGCAGCAGCTTCTTTCTGGTCGCGAATAGCTGCCAGCGTGCGAGCGAGCTTGCTGGTGGCGCCTTGGATCACGCTCATCAGCTGCGCGATACCCTCGTCGCGGGTCGGCAGAGTTGCCAGTACGTCGATCTGGTTTGCTGCGAGGAACTTGCCCTCGAACGCAGCTGCCTTGATCTCGAACTTGTCCTGACCCTTGGCGAACTCTTTGAACAGACGGGCAGCAGCGCCCGGGTGCTCGTTGGAGAAAGCGATAAGGGTCGGGCCTTTGAACACGTCGTTGAGCACGTCGAACTGAGTGCCTTCAACGGCGCGCTTGAGCAGGGTGTTACGTACGACACGTACGTACACGCCAGCTTCGCGGGCCTCTTTACGGAGTCCGGTCATTGCGCCGACAGTCACGCCACGGGCATCAGCCACAACAGCGGACAGACCGGCTTTGGCAGCCTCGTTGACTTCAGCGACGATGGCCTTCTTGTCTTCGAGTTTAATTGCCACGGGTTTACTCCTGGATTTACCGTTTCGTCGAGCCGGAGCTCGACGTCGTTTTGGTGTCTGATTCGGTACGAATCGGGAGCACCATCTGCGTAGGTTCTGGAGATCGCTCTCCGAGGTTTAAGGCTTGCACCACCTACGGTCTTGGATAGCCCCCGCCAGGCAGGGACCCCAATCTTTCGAGGCCGACGAACGAATCCGCCGGCCAAATCACTTAGGCTTCCAGGGAAGCCTGATCAATCACCAGACCCGGACCCATGGTGGTGCTCAGGGTCACGCGCTTGACGTACACACCCTTGGAGGTGGACGGCTTCAGGCGCTTCAGGTCAGCCAGCAGGGCTTCCACGTTCTGCTTCAGCGCGCCGGCTTCGAAGCCGATCTTGCCGATGGAGGTGTGGATGATGCCGTTCTTGTCGGTACGGAAACGCACCTGACCAGCCTTGGCGTTCTTGACAGCGGTAGCAACGTCCGGAGTCACGGTGCCGACTTTCGGGTTCGGCATCAGACCGCGCGGGCCGAGAACCTGACCCAGCTGACCGACGACGCGCATGGCGTCCGGCGAGGCGATGACTACGTCGTAGTTCAGATCACCAGCTTTCATCTCGGCAGCCAGTTCGTCCATACCGACTTTGTCTGCGCCGGCAGCCAGAGCGGCTTCAGCGCCCGGACCTTGGGTGAACACAGCGACGCGGACGGTTTTGCCAGTGCCGTTCGGCAGCACGGTGGCACCACGGACAACCTGGTCGGATTTACGCGGATCGACACCCAGGTTCACAGAAACGTCGAAGGACTCGGTGAACTTGACAGTGGACAGCTCAGCCAGCAGTTTGGCGGCGTCTTCGAAGTTGTAGGCCTTGCCGGCTTCTACTTTCTCGGCGATAGCCTTCTGGCGCTTGGTCAGCTTAGCCATTACACACCCTCCACGTTGAGGCCCATGCTACGCGCGGAGCCGGCGATGGTGCGCACGGCCGCATCCAGGTCAGCTGCGGTCAGATCGGCCTGCTTGGTCTTGGCGATCTCTTCCAGCTGAGCACGGGTAACGGTGCCAACTTTGACGGTGTTCGGACGAGCAGAACCGCTGGTCAGGCCGGCGGCCTTCTTCAGCAGCACCGAAGCCGGGGTGCTTTTGGTTTCAAAGGTGAAGCTCCGGTCGCTGTAAACGGTGATGATCACAGGAGTCGGCAGACCAGGTTCCATGCCCTGAGTCTTGGCGTTGAACGCCTTGCAGAATTCCATGATGTTCACGCCGTGCTGACCCAGAGCAGGACCAACGGGCGGCGACGGGTTGGCCTGGCCGGCCTTTACTTGCAGCTTGATGTAAGCCTGAATCTTCTTAGCCATGAGCTACTCCAATATCGGGTCAGACGCTTCAACGAAGCTCCCCGGTTAGTACGCATTTATCCCAGTGACGAAAAAACCCCACAGCCAGCGGCTGCGGGGTACGGGATGCATTGTCCAGTTATGCCTTTTCGACCTGACTGAACTCCAACTCCACCGGTGTGGAGCGACCGAAAATAAGCACGGCCACTTGGATCCGGCTTTTCTCGTAGTTAACTTCTTCGACGACACCATTGAAATCAGCGAACGGCCCGTCGATCACACGAACAGTCTCACCTGGCTCGAACAGAGTCTTCGGCTTCGGCTTGTCACCACTATCGGCAACACGACGCAGGATAGCGTCAGCCTCTTTCTCGGTGATCGGCGCCGGCTTGTCGGCAGTACCACCAATGAAGCCCATGACGCGCGGCGTGTCCTTGATCAAGTGCCAAGTTGCCTCGTTCATTTCCATCTGAACCAGCACATAGCCAGGGAAGAACTTACGCTCGCTTTTGCGCTTCTGGCCGTTACGCATCTCCACCACTTCTTCAGTGGGAACCAGAATTTCGCCGAACTCGTCTTCCATGCCAGCCAGCTTGACGCGCTCGATCAGCGAGCGCATGACATGCTTCTCGTAACCCGAGTAAGCATGCACAACGTACCAACGCTTAGCCACGGGACACCCTTAACCGACAATCAACGAAACAAGCCAACCCAGCAGGCTATCCAAGCCCCACAGGACCAGCGACATCACCAGGACAACCGCAACCACGATCAGAGTGGTTTGAGTAGTCTCCTGGCGAGTCGGCCAGACAACTTTGCGAATCTCGATACGCGCCTCTTTTGCCAGAGCAAAGAACGCCTGACCTTTCGCGGTCTGCAACGCGACAAAACCGACAACTGCAGCGAGAGCCAGCAGAGCCAGCACGCGATACAAAAGCGGTTCAGCCGAGAAATACTGATTGCCGACAACACCAGCGACGACTAGAGCGGCTGCCACGAACCACTTCAGCACATCAAAGCGGGAGTTTTGAGCTTCAGCCTTGGCATTCATGAGAAAACCCTGTCGAAAGAAACGCCAGATCCACTTCTATTCAGGAATCTGGCAGGCCAGGAGGGAATCGAACCCCCAACCTGCGGTTTTGGAGACCGCCGCTCTGCCAATTGAGCTACTGGCCTAAAACGGAGTAAGGCCGACCATTATGCCGGCCTTACCATGCTAGATCAATCGATTACTCGATAACCTTGGCAACCACGCCGGCACCAACGGTACGGCCGCCTTCGCGAATTGCGAAACGCAGGCCGTCGTCCATCGCGATCGGTTTGATCAGGGTGACAACCATTTTGATGTTGTCGCCCGGCATGACCATCTCAACGCCTTCCGGCA
>NZ_JACVAM010000012.1 GCF_014851865.1 Pseudomonas sp. PDM16 | reverse complement strand
CAACCACCTCTTTAAACCGCCTTCGATCAGAGCCGATCGAAGCGCCAACAAGACCAATCCAGCACCTTGTCAGCCCGGCGCATTCTACTCGAATTCGCCGCCAACGCAACCCTTAATTTCGTATAACCTCTTGTTTAACAAGGAGTTTTCAGATCAGGCCGCGCCGGAACAGGTGCGCATTCTAGGGATTCATACGCGCCAGTCAACTCTTTTCTGAAAATTTCGCATCACGCCTGCATGATCCAGCCTTCCACCCCCATAGCAGCCTGGCGCAATGCCTCGGAACGCGTGGGGTGCGGATGACAGATCAGGGCGATGTCCTCGGAAGACGCAGCGAACTCCATGGCCACGCAATACTCACCAATCATCTCGCTCACGCTCGGGCCTACTATATGTACGCCGAGAATCTCATCGGTGCGCTCGTCTGCCAGCACTTTCACGAACCCTTCCGTTTCGTGGTTGATCTTGGCGCGGCTATTAGCCGTGAAGGGGAACTTGCCTACGCGGTAGGCGCGCCCCTCGGACTTCAACTGTTCCTCGGTCCTACCGACGCAAGCAACCTCGGGCTTGGTATAGATGACGCTAGGGATAACCTCGTAGTTCACCTCGGCCGCTTTACCGGCAATCTTCTCGATGCAGGCAATCGCCTCATCCTCTGCCTTGTGCGCCAGCATCAGCCCAGAGGTGACGTCGCCGACCACCCAGACGTTCGACGCCGCAGTCTTATGGTGCTCATTGGCGAGCACGCCGCGCTTGTCCACGGAAAGCCCAACGCTTTCCAACCCTAGCCCCTGCGTGTATGGGCGCCGACCGATGGCGACCAGCACATAATCGGCCTCCAGCATCTGGGCTGCGCCTCCAGCAGCAGGCTCGATGCTCAGTTCCACGCTATTGCCCTTCACTACTGCACCGGCAACCTTGCTGCCTAGCTTGAAAGCCATGCCCTGCTTACTCAACGAGCGCTGCAGGGTCTTGGCTGTCTCATCGTCCAGGCCAGGGCAAATACGATCCAGATACTCGACCACCGTCACTTCGCTGCCCAGACGACGCCAAACCGAGCCGAGCTCCAGGCCGATAACCCCCGCACCGATGACCACCAGATGCTTGGGTACCTCAGGCAACGATAGCGCTCCAGTTGAGTCCAGAATGCGCTGGTTATCGATGGCCACGCCCGGCAGAGGCGTCGGCTCCGAGCCGGTGGCGATCACGATGTCCTTGGCCTGCAGCTCAAGCTGGCTGCCATCGGCCGAGGTGACCTGTACCCGCCCCGCTCCTGCCAGCTTGCCCCAGCCCTTGATCCAGTCGACCTTGTTCTTACGAAAGAGGAACTCGATGCCCTTGGTCAGGCCGGCAACACTCTCATCCTTCTGCTTCATCATCTGCGGCAGGTTGAGTTTGGGCGTGACCTCGATGCCGAGGTTAGCGAACTCCCTGCCCACCGCTGCTTCGTAGAGTTCGGAAGCATGTAGCAACGCCTTGGAGGGCATGCAGCCTACGTTCAAGCAGGTGCCGCCAAGGGTTTCACGCCCTTCGACGCACGCCACCTTTAGCCCTAGCTGCCCTGCACGAATAGCCGCGTTGTACCCACCAGGGCCACCACCGATCACCACGACATCATATGCAGTCATGAAGCACTCCTTCTCGAATTAGCCACCAGCCGGCAGAGCGGCGGCACCAGGCACGCGCCTCAGCAGAGAGAACGCTGCGAATGCCGCCCCGGCGAACAGACCATGAAGAAGAACCATAGGCCAGGACGTTCCGTCCTGCAGATGCGTGAGCAGCACTCCAGACAGGGTTGCGCCGGCCATCTGCGAGAAGCCCATGAAGCCCGCCGCGAGCCCTGCGCGATTAGCATTGGGAATCACCGCACCGGCCACCGAGGCCGGCAGCACCATGCCGCCCCCAACAGTCACCAGTACCTGCGGCAGTGACAGGCCGAGCACTGAAAGCCCGAACAACGCATGCACCAGCAGAGTCAGCGCTGCACCAGCGGCCACCAGGGTGACGCCAATGGCAACTATGCGCTGCGGCCCGAGCTGCATGATCTTGCGTTGCGTGAAGAGCGCCCCGGCGATCAGCCCCGACACAATGGAGCCGAAGGTCAGGCCGTATTCCGCGGGGCTCAGCCCCAGCAGCTTTATATAGACAGTGGACGAGCCGGCGATCACGCAGAACATCGCGCCATAGGTGCAGGCCAGCGTCAGGGCGAAAGTTCGCACGGAGCGTCCGCGCAGCAGATCCCAGTAATCCCCTGCCAACTTCAGCAGACGCCCGGCCTGCGGGTCCAGATGCGCGTTGCTTTCCTTATAGAAGAACAACACCGCCAGCAGGACCACAGCCCCAACGGACATGGCCGCCAAAACCGGCGCCTGCCAGCCCCACTGCAGGGTGAGCAGGCCACCAACCATGGGCGCCAGTGCGATAGAAGTCAGCATGCCGATCACGGTTAGCGCCAGAGTCGGTCCCGCCTGGGCCTGCCAGACGTCGCGCACAACCGCCCGCGCCAACACCAGTGCCGAACAAGCGCCCAGCCCCTGCAGTGCGCGGGCGGCAATGAACTCGGCAAGATCAGTGGCCAGCAGCATCCAGCCGCTCGCCAGCAGATAGGCCAATAGACCTGCGATCAGAATCGGCCGGCGACCGAGGCGATCCGACAATGGCCCCATGAGCAGCTGCCCCAGGCCAAACGCAGCGACGAAGACCGAGAGCACCGCCAGACTCGATCCGGGCCTGGTCGCAAAATCCCGCTCCAGCTCGCCGAGTGCGGGAATCAGTAACTGGGTGGATATCTCGCCCAAGGCAGTCAGCGTCATGAGCATCAGCAGCAGGGTTCTGGACGGTTTCGGCATGTTCTTTCTCCGAGGCCTGGGCACTGCCGAACCGGCCGCACCATTTATATTTCAACCATAATATGAAATATTGAATGCTGTCCATCATCAATCCCATCAGAGGAACACCCCATGCAAAACCCGACTCGCGAGCAGACCCTCGCCATCTGGCACGAGGCCGAGCAAATCGCCCGTGCCAGACTCGGCGAACCCGGCACCTTGTCGCTGAAGCAGGTCAGCGAGTTGAGCGCACAGGAATTCTTCGACCGCATCGGTAGCGGTGAACTGCCCTGCCCGCCTTTCGGCCATCTGGTCAATTTCATCCCGCTGGAATGGGAGCCTGGTCGCTTCCTGTTCCAGGGCACGCCGGATTCGCGCCACTACAACCCACTCGGCAGCGTGCACGGCGGCTATGCGGCGACCTTGCTCGACTCCTGCATGGGCTGCGCTGTGCACACCCAGCTGCAACCTGGCCAGGGCTACACCACCATGGACCTGCGCATCAGCTACGTGCGGGCAATCACCAGCAAAGTCGGCCCACTGCGCGCCGAAGGCTGTATCGTCCACCTAGGGCGCTCCACCGCGCTGGCCGAAGGCCGCCTATACGATGTGGACGACCGCCTGTATGCAGTTGGCTCGACCACTTGCATGATCCTCAGCCTGCACGGCTGACCTCCCCGACAGCCTGGCCGGGCTACTCAGTACCGGCCAGGATCGCCTCACAACCCATCACCCAGGAACCCGCAAAGTCCAAACGGCCATTCATCGCCGAAACTCGCCACAAACAATTAAATTACACCCGACATCTATACGCTCGTTTGAATTACGCCTATCATTTTTTACCGAGGGCGAACCCGCCCTCCACACCCGCACAGGACCACAGCCATGACCTCCATCGTGATCGCCGGCTACGCCCGCTCCCCCTTCCACTTCGCCAAGAAAGGCGGCCTGATCAACCTGCGCCCTGACGACCTGGCCGCCCAGGTGCTCAAGGGACTGGTCAACAAGCTCGATCTAAATCCCAGCCTGCTGGAGGACGTGATCATGGGCTGCGCCTACCCCGAGGCCGAACAGGGCATGAACATCGCCCGCATCGCCAGTTTCCGCGCAGGCTTCCCGGAGACGCTGGGCGGCGCGACCGTCAACCGCTTCTGCGGCTCCTCGATGACTTCGGTGCACTTCGCCGCCGGGCAGATCATGCTCGGCGCCGGCGAGGCCTTCCTCTGCGCTGGCGTGGAATCCATGACCCGCGTACCCATGGGCGGCTTCAACATCTCGCCTAACCCGGCCCTGATGAGCAGCTTCCCGCAGGTCTATATGGCCATGGGGCACACTGCCGAAGAGGTAGCCAAGCGCTTCGAGATCAGCCGCGAGGAGCAGGAAGCCATGGCGGTCGAATCCCACGCCAAGGCCGTGCGCGCCCGCGAACTGGGCTATTTCAAGGACGAGATTCTCGCCGTGGAAACGCCTGAAGGCGTGATCGACGAAGACGGCTGCATCCGCCCCGGTACCAACGCCGAAGCCCTGGCCGGGCTGAAGCCGGCCTTCGGCGGCAGCGTTACCGCCGCCACTTCGTCGCCGCTCACCGATGGCAGCGCCGCCGTCCTGGTGTGTACCGAAGAGTTTGCCCGCCGCCACAAGCTGGAGATCCTGGCGCGCATCAAGGCCGTCGCTGTTGGCGGCTGCGCCCCGGAGATCATGGGCATGGGCCCCGTGGTGGCGACCCGTAAGGTGCTGGAGCGCGCCGGCCTGAGCATCGACGACATCGACCTGGTCGAGATCAACGAAGCCTTCGCCAGCCAGTCCATCGCCTGCGTGCGCGAGCTGGGCCTGGACATGGCCAAGGTCAACATCGATGGCGGCGCCCTCGCCCTCGGTCACCCGCTGGGCGCCACTGGCGCGCGCATCACCGGCAAGGCTGCATCGCTGCTCAAGCGCACTGGTGGCCGCTATGCCATCGCCACCCAGTGCATCGCCGGCGGCCAAGGCGTAGCCACCCTGCTCGAAGCCGTCTGAACCCTGGCTGCGTCAGACGCAGCCGCTGCTCCGTAGCGAAGATAACGATCCGGGACGCAATGTCCCGGATCGTTCGTTCATGCCCCTCCATCCCAGACGTTCAGCCGCAATACCTCTCACGACTCCATCCAGAAAGCCCACCAGTAATGTCTGCACCTGACGGGAGCGACGGACTGCCACGCCCGTTTTCGTCTTTGCGGGTGTAAGATTAAGGTCAGCATTCAAATTCCTGTCTGGAACTGAACCTCATGCGCTATCCCGAAGACCATAAAGCCAAGACTCACCAACGCATCATCGATGAAGCCGCTCTGCGCTTTCGTCGTGACGGCGTGCTGGCCACCGGGCTGCAGCCACTGATGAAGGCCCTGGGACTGACCCACGGCGGCTTCTACGCCCACTTCAAGTCCAAGGACGATCTGGTCGAACAGGCTCTGCAGCAAAGCGCCGACCAGCTCAAGGAGGGTCTCACCGACCTCGATCAGGCTTCGAATCCGCTGCAGGAGCTGATCAAGCGCTACCTCTCCGCCGCCCACTGCCAGTCGCCCGGCCTCGGCTGTCCGCTACCGACCATGTCCGCCGAGCTCGGCCAGCGCGGTCAGCCTAGCGAGGTGACCGACCGGATCGTGCGCGATCGTCTGCAGACGATCTCCGCAAGCCTCTCCGGCGAGGATGCCGAGAAGCAGAGCGCGCTAATCCTCTCCGCCATGGTCGGCGCCCTGGTGCTGTCGCGCAGCGTGACCGATCCCGAACTGGCGGAGTTGCTGCGCGCCGGTACTCGCGATCTGTTGCTACAACAAACCGAGGCCTGAATAGCGCCCACAAAAAAGCCCTCGCGATCTCCCGCGAGGGCTTTTTACTTTCCGGCTTCAGCGCTTGTAGCGTGGCGCCGCGTGATTGCGCGACAGGTTCGGCCCCAGAGCGGCGCGAGCGGCGACGAAGGCTTTCCAGTCGGCCGCATCCGGCAGCGAGGGGATGGTGATCAACTCGCCCTGGTCGAAGCCGGCCAGTGCTGCGTCGACCATCTCGCCAACCTCCATGATCATCTCCGGCGGCAACTTGCTCTCATCCATGCCGCTGCGCTCCCAGATCTCGGTGCGGGTCACGCCCGGCAGCACGGCCTGGACCTGCACGCCCTTGCCCGCCAGCTCACCATTCAGGGTCTGGGTCAGGCTCAATACATAGGCCTTGGAGGCGCTGTACACGGCGTTGAACATCTCTGGCGCCAGAGCTACCACCGAGGCGACGTTGACGATGGCACCACGGCCACGGGCGGAGAACTGTGCGGCGGCGACCGATGCCAGGCGAGTCAGCGCCACCACGTTGAGCTGGATGAGTTTCTCGGCCAGGTCCAGATCAGCCTCGGCCAGGCTGCCGTTGGTGGCGATACCGGCGTTGTTCACCAGCACGCCGATCTGGGCATCGCTGCGCAGACGATCTTCCACCGCCTTCAGCTCGGCCTTGTCGCCCAGGTCGGCCTTGAGCACTTCGACCTTCACGCCGTATTCCTGGCTCAGGCGGCCGGCCATGGCTTCCAGACGCTGAATGTCACGCGCGACCAGCAGCAGGTCGTGGCCGCGACGCGCCAGACGCTCGGCGTAGGTAGCTCCGATGCCTGCCGATGCACCGGTGATCAGCGCCTTGCCCAGTTGTTTGCTCATCTTCGTCTCTCCGCTTCTGTGTTGTTGGCCAGCGCTCGCTGGATTACGGTCGTCATATTATATGATGGACATCATTAAACAAACGTCTTTTCCCTATGGCCACGATAGAAGGCAACAGCGAAGCGCGACTTATGAATATAAAAATAGTCTAAAAAAGTATTTATCTATTCCATTTTTATCAATTAGCTTTGCTCTACCGGACCACCGGACAAACCCCAAAAAGAACGACATCTGTCCAGTGGCTCGACCTTCCCCGGAACGGTACGTGCCCGCCCGAGGAGCATCCCCATGAGCATTCCCTTCGCCCGCCGCCTGCTGGCGGTACTGACGATTTCCAGCCTGAGCCTGACTGCCCAGGCCGCCGATTTCACCGTCGCCTACCAGACCACCGTCGACCCGGCCAAGGTCGCCCAGGCCGATGGCGCCTACGAGAAAGCCAGCAAGTCCGAGATCGACTGGCGCAAATTCGACGGCGGCGCCGAAGTGATCACCGCCGTGGCCTCCGGCGACGTGCAGATCGGCTACGTCGGCTCCAGCCCGCTGGCTGCCGCGGCCACCCGCCAGCTGCCGGTACAGACTTTCCTGATCGCCACCCAGATCGGCGCTGCCGAGGCCCTGGTCGCCCGTGACGGCAGCAAGATCAGCAAGCCGGAAGATCTGATCGGCAAAAAAGTCGCCGTGCCGTTCGTCTCCACCGGCCACTACAGCCTGCTGGCCGCGCTCAAGCACTGGAACATCGACCCGGCCAAAGTGCAGGTCCTCAACCTGGCGCCACCGGCGATCATCTCCGCCTGGAAGCGCGGCGACATCGACGCCACCTACGTGTGGGACCCGGCTCTGGGCGTGGCCAAAGAAAACGGCAAGGTGCTGATCACCTCCGGCGAGCTGAGCGAGCTGGGCGCACCGACCTTCGACGCCTGGATCGTGCGCAAGGACTTCGCCCAGAAGCACCCGGAAGTGGTGCGCGCCTTCGCCAAGGTGACCCTCGACGCCTACGCCGATTACCGCAAGGACCCGAAAGCCTGGCTGGCCAACCAGGACAACATCGCCAAGGTGGTGAAACTCTCTGGCGCCAAGGCCGAGGACATCCCGCTGCTGCTGCAGGGCAACGTCTTCCCGCTGGCCGCCGACCAGGCCACCGCCCTCGGCGCGCCGACCACCCAGGCCATCACCGACACCGCCAAGTTCCTCAAGGAGCAAGGCAAGGTCGACGCCGTGCTGCCGGACTACACGCCCTACGTCAGCAACCAGTACGTCACCAACTGAGCATCGGGCCCTCGCCTCAGAACCTGTTTCGGGGCTTTTGAGCTAGAGCCAGGCAAGGCGAAATTGGGCGAGGACGCGGAGTTTACGAAGTGTAAATGAGCAGTCCGAGCCTGATTTCAACGCAGCCTGGCCGACGATCAAGAGACTCGAAGCTGGTTCGCCGAGGCGAGGTTCGGCGACGGCACGGATGCCGTCGCCGGATGCACCTAAATTAAAGAGAGCACCATGGCCCTACTCGAACTGGAGCGCATCAGCGCACAGTACCCCGGCTCGGCCGCGCCGGTACTGCACGACATCTCCCTGACCCTCGGCCCCGATCAACTGCTGGTCGCCCTCGGCCCCTCCGGCAGCGGCAAGACCAGCCTGCTCAACCTGATAGCCGGCTTCACCGCACCCAGCGACGGACGCATCAGTCTCGACGGCAAGCCCGTCACCGGTCCCTCCGCCGAACGCGGCGTGGTGTTCCAGGATGACGCCCTGCTGCCCTGGCAAAACGTGCTGGCCAACGTCGCCTTCGGCCTGCAACTGGCCGGTGTGCCACGCTCCCAGCGCGAAGCCAAGGCCCGTGAGCTGCTGGCCCTGGTCGACCTGGCCGGTTTCGAGCAACGGCATATCTGGGAGCTCTCCGGCGGACAGAAGCAACGCGTCGGCCTTGCACGCGCCCTCACCGCTGATCCACGCGTGCTGTTGATGGACGAGCCTTTCGGCGCACTGGACGCCTTCACCCGCGAACAGATGCAGGAGCTGCTACTGCAGGTCTGGCGGCGCACTGCCAAGCCGGTGCTATTGATCACCCACGACATAGAGGAAGCGGTGTTCCTCGCCACCGACCTGGTGCTGCTGGAACCCAATCCCGGGCGCATCGCCGAGCGCCTGCAGCTCGACTTCGGGCGCCGCTATGCAGCCGGCGAGAGCGCACGAGCGATCAAGTCCGACCGCGCCTTCATCGAAACCCGCGAACACGTGCTGGCCCAGGTCTTCGCCCAGCGCCAGAGGAAACCTGTATGAGCAGTTTCGAATACCTCTACAGCAAGAGCGAGGCCGAACAGCAGGCCGAGCGCACACCACGGCGCCAGCTCAGCCTAGTTAGCCTCGGCCTGATCAGTATCGGCAGCCTGCTGTGGCTGTGGTGGGCGGTGACCGCCGCCGGGCTGATCGAGCCGTTGTTCCTGCCCAGCCCGCAGACCGTGTTGGCACGCGGCTGGAAGCTGATGAGCGAAGGCTACCTGGACGCCAGCCTGTGGCAGCACCTGGGCGCCAGCCTCGGCCGCATCGGCCTGGCCCTGCTGTTTGCCGTGCTCACCGCCATCCCGCTGGGCATCGCCATCGGCCGCAGCCGCCTGGTGCGTGGCCTGGTCGACCCATTGATCGAGTTCTACCGGCCGATCCCACCACTGGCCTACCTGCCGCTGATCGTCATCTGGTGCGGCATCGGCGAGCTGTCCAAGGTGCTGCTGATCTACCTGGCGATCTTCGCGCCCATCGTCATCGCCACCGCCACCGGCGTGCGCAGCGCCGACCCGGCCAAGCTGCGCGCCGCGCAGGCCCTTGGCGCCACACCGGCACAGCTGGTGCGCCACGTGATCCTGCCCAGCGCCCTGCCGGACATCCTCACTGGCATCCGCATCGGTCTCGGCGTCGGCTGGTCGACCCTGGTGGCCGCCGAGCTGATCGCTGCCCAGCGCGGCCTTGGCTTCATGGTGCAGTCGGCGGCGCAGTTCCTGGTCACCGACGTAGTGATCCTCGGCATCCTGCTGATCGCGGTGATCGCCTTCGCCCTGGAGCTGGGCCTGCGCGCCCTGCAACGCAAGCTGGTGCCCTGGCACGGCCAGGCCCACTGATTCGGAAAACCAGTCATGAGCCTCAACATCACTCCGCTGAGCCCGGCCCTGGGCGCCCTGGTCGGTGGCATCGACCTGCGCCAGCCGCTGAGCGACGCCAACCAGCAGGCCATCGAGCAGGCCCTGCTCGATCACCAGGTGCTGTTCTTCCGCGCCCAGCCGATCGAACCGCGGCAGCAGGCGGCCTTCGCCGCACGCTTCGGCGACCTGCATATCCACCCGATCTACCCGAATATCCCCGAGCAGCCGGAAGTACTGGTGCTCGACACGGCGGTCACCGACGTACGCGACAACGCCATCTGGCACACCGACGTGACCTTCCTCGAGACCCCGGCCCTCGGCGCCGTGCTGGCCGCCAAACAGCTGCCGGCCTACGGCGGCGATACCCTGTGGGCCAGTAGCAGCGCGGCCTTCGAGGCACTGTCCAAGCCCCTGCAACGGTTGCTCGACGGCCTCACCGCCAGCCACGACTTCACCCGTTCATTCCCGCTGGAGCGCTTCGGCAACACCCCCGAGGCGCTGGAGCGCTACCACGAGGTGCAGCGCCAGCATCCACCGGTAACCCACCCGGTGGTACGCACCCACCCGGTCACCGGGCGCAAGGGGCTGTTCGTCAACGAGGGTTTCACCACGCGGATCAACGAGCTGGAGCCGGCCGAGAGCGACGCCCTGCTGCGCTTCCTGTTCGCCCATTCGACACGGCCGGAGTTCAGCATCCGCTGGCGCTGGCAGGAGAACGACGTGGCCTTCTGGGACAACCGCATCACCCAGCACTATGCGGTGGACGACTACCGTCCGACGCGGCGGGTGATGCATCGCGCCACCATCCTGGGTGATCGCCCGGTCTAGTCCTTCCTCGCCTCGGGCGAGGCATCCTCGAAGCGGTCGACGGTACGCAGGCTGCGGAAGCCCCACATCCAGCCACCGACCACGCCGAGGGTACACAGGCTGCCCAGCACCGCCGCCGGCACCGCGCCGAACCAGGCGGCGCTGCTGCCGGCGCGGAACTCGCCCAGCTCGTTGGAAGAGCCGATGAACAGCATGTTCACCGCGTTCACCCGGCCGCGCATAGCGTCCGGGGTGGAGAACTGGATCAGCGAGGAGCGGATGTACATGCTCACCATGTCCGCGCCGCCGGCCACCATCAGCGCGGCGAACGACAGCCAGAACAGGCTGGACAGCGAGAACACCAGGTTGGCCAGGCCGAACACCGCCACCGCCATGAACATGCGCATGCCCACGTGGCGATTGAACGGTCGCATGCTCAGATAGAAGCCCACCAGCACCTCGCCGATGGCCATGGCGCTGCGCAGGATGCCAAGGCCGGTCGGCCCCACCTGCAGCACCTCATGGGCATACATCGGCAACAGCGCCACCACGCCGCCGAGCAGCACAGCGAACAGGTCCAGCGAGATGGTGCCGAGGATGATCGGCCGCGAGCGGATGAAGTGGATGCCGGCAGTGAAGCGCTTCCAGGCCGTAGCCTCGAGCGGCTTGCTCTCCTCGCGGAAACGCACCTGGACGAAGGCCAGCATCAGCACGCCGGCGGCGAAGAACAACAGGCACAGCGCGTAGGTCAGCTCGCCGCCGCCAAGGGCGTAGAGGCCGCCGCCGAGCACCGGGCCGGAGATAGTCGAAGCACGCACGATCATGCTGTTGGCCGCGATGGCCGCCGCCAGGCTCTCTCGCGGCACGATCTGCGGCAGCAGGCTGGACAGCGCCGGGCCGGTGAAGGCGCGGGCGCAACCGTAAGCCACCAGCACGCCGTAGAAGGCCTCAACCGGCCCATGGATCAGCGACAGCCACAGCAGCACCGCGGCGCACACCGCCTCCACCGCCCAGCTCAAACCAAGAATCCACTTGCGATCGAAACGGTCGATCAAGTCGCCGGCCGGCAGCAGCAGGAACAGCATCGGCAGGAACTGCGCCAGGCCAACATAGGCCAGCGACATCGGATCGCGGGTCAGGTCGTAGACCTGCCAGGCCACCACCACCGCCATGATCTGCACGGCAAACATGGCCAGCACACGGGCGGCGAGGAAAGGCAAGAAACCGGGTTGGCGGTAAACGGAAAGCTCGGTGGACAAAGTGCGGATCCCGGACAGAAATTGAAACAAAACAATCTACTGGATTAAAAGCTGTCCGGGCAAACAGCTTAACGCCCCAAGCAGGTCATTGCCGGCCGCTTCCGCTGTACCGAAGCAGCTACAGCGACTGTCTACGCTCGCCAGCAGCCGTTCAGCCGACAACCACCCCATCGCCCGACATTCTTCGCACGACCGACCATGGACCACACCCGGCAAACCTTGAAGCAAGGCTATCTCTAGCTACCGCGTGGTGCCTTCACGGAGTCCGTGCAGTCCATGGGGCGCCCACTATCGGCACGCCGCTCTCCAAGGTCAGAGCCTCTGTGCTAGCGTGGAATTCCCTTCACGTTCGAGGCCATCGCCATGCGAACCCTGCTGCTCAGTCTGAGCCTGAGCCTATCGCTCGCCGCCCATGCGGGCGAAATTGATCAACCCGCTGCCCTGGCAGCCCTAAAAGAACCAGGCGCCATAATGATTGATGTGCGCACTGCGGAGGAATTCGCCGGCGGTGCCCTGCCCGGCGCCACGCCGATTCCCCACGAGCGAATCGCCCAGCGTATCGCCACCTTGGCCCCGGACAAGAACGCGCCCATCGTCCTCTACTGCCGCAGCGGCCGCCGCTCAGGCATCGCCCAGGACCGCCTACTGGAGCTGGGCTACAGCAACGTGATCAACGCCGGCGGCTACGAACAACTGCAACCCCTGCTCAAGGACCGATAGCGCCCATGCGGACCACGCGCCAACGCCTCGCCCATCTGCCCCTGCTCGCCGCCCTGCTGGCACCCTCCGCCTTTGCCGCCGAACTCAAGCTTGAGCTGCCGCAGGGCAGCCGTAGCTGGAGCACCGAACAGCTACTGACCCACCCGCAAGCCCAACAGGTGGAGATACCGGGCGACGTGTCCTACAAGCGCACCATGTATTACCGCGCCGTGCCGCTGGCGGCCCTGCTCGAAGGCGTACAGCCCGGCGACCACCTGCAGGCCGTAGCCCTGGACGGCTTCGCCGCCGAACTCCCCGCCGCCCCGCTACTGAGCCCCCAAGGCGCCCGCGCCTGGCTGGCGGTGGAAGACCCGGCGCAGCCCTGGCCACGCCTGTCGAAGAACAAACCCAGCGCCGGGCCTTTCTACCTCGTCTGGCAACAGCCGGAAGCCGCGCAGATCGGCCCGGAGCAATGGCCCTTCCAGGTCTCCACCTTCCGCCTGCTCGCACCGGTGGCTCAGCGCTTCCCCGCGCTGCTACCGGCAACCGATGCCAGCGCCGAGGTGCAGGCGGGGTTTGCCGTGTTCCAAAAGAACTGCCTGGCCTGCCATCGCCTGAACAGCGCGGGGGATTCGCACTTCGGGCCGGACCTGAATATTCCGCATAACCCGACGGAGTATTTCGCGGGGGATTTTCTGCGGCAGTACATTCGTGATCCGCAGAGCCTGAGGAAGTGGCCGCAAGGGCGGATGCCGGGGTTTAGTGAGGAGGTTTTGAGTGATAGGGAGTTGGGGGAGTTGATTGGGTATTTGGGGCATATGGCTGAGCGAAAAGGCCGCCACGAGTAGCACTCTCACAGAGCCCGGAGAAAGAAAGCAGCCTCCTCTGCTACAGCCAGGTGCTTTACAAGCCCAAAGGCTCTGATCTCAGGACACTAGTAGAGGATTTTGAAATTCCGACCATGTTGAACAAGCTAGCCACTACCACTTTGCTAGCCGCAGCCGCGACGCTGGCGGCCATCGCTCTACTAGCGGCGTCAGTAGCTCTGCTGGCCTATCTCGATACAACCATACCGAATGCAGCGTTCTTCAGACTATGCCCCAGCGACTCAAAAAACGATTGCATCGCTTTCACCTGGGCGCATTTGACAGTCTTGTTCTGCTTCGGCCTATTTTCTGCGGGTCTCCTGGCTGCCTGGGGAGTCAGAAGATGGAAGAGAAATCTGGAAGCGGGGAATTGGGTTGTAGATGAATAGCGCGCCTGAGCTAGAAAGCTTCATCAACTTTTTTGAGGCAGTCCCCACCAGAACTCATGAAGCTGACTGGTTCCATGGAGCGCATTTGAGACCCAAACAGGCGCTGACACCGCGCTCGCCACAGTGGCTCAAGATGAGGCGGAGCTCTTTATCGGCTCGCAAGGCTACGGCATCAAAAATCAATAGCTCAGAAAGGAAATTCAAATGGTTACCTGCTACCTCAAATACATCCTCGACCCGCAGAAACTCGAAGAATTCGAGCACTACGGAAAGCTCTGGATACCGCTGGTGGAGAAATTCGGCGGCCAACACCATGGCTATTTCCTGCCATCGGAAGGGGCCAACAACGTCGGCCTCGCCATGTTCACCTTCCCCAGCCTCGCCGAATACGAGCAGTACCGGATCAAGTCGGCTGCCGATCCGGAGTGCATTGCCGCGTTCAAATATGCGGCAGAGACCCAATGCATCATCAGCTACGAGCGCTCCTTCTTCCGACCGGTCTTCACCGCCTGATATCTAGCAAAACGCCACCCACGAAAAACTATCAGGCAACTCCAAACGCCCCTTCAGAAGGGTGAGTGGAATCGTCGTGGAAGGGGTTGAGCGGCATGGATGCCGCGAGAGGCGCGATGGGCCAAGGATGGCCCTTCGCGGCGGGCCCCTGGAGCGGCGATGGAGCGCAACGTAGCGAAGCGAAGTAACAGCCGCAGGCTGGCCCGAAGGGCGAGCAAAGCGAGTAACGAACCCGGAGCGAAGCGTAGGGCCGGATGGCGGGGCAAGACCTTTTGGTACCTTTTGGCGGGGCCGGCCATCCGGGCGACTGCCAAAAGGAACCCGCCCAGCAGGGCGGAACAGATGCATCAACAAACAAGAAAGCAGCGGCACGAAACCAACAACACCAGGCCAATGCACAGGACATCAGTCCCTCACCCCTGCCCCTCTCCCACAGGGAGAGGGATTAAGAGAGAAGCGCGCTCCGCGCGCCACACCTCACTGCTGTTGTTGCTGCGTCTGCATCAACGCCGCCACATTCACCCGCGCATGCATCTGCTCGCCACCACCACCCCGGCGCATCCCCCGCACCGGACAGGCATCCAGATAGTCGAGCCCAACCGCCAACTTCAAATGCCGCTCCGGCCGCGAAAGCTCGTTGGTCACATCGAAGCTGTACCAACCATCCCCCAACCAAGCCTCAGCCCAGGCATGGCTGGCCAGGTGCCCGCTATCCTCGGTGTACAGATAGCCCGACACATAGCGCGACGGCACCCCCAGGCTGCGTGCGCAGGCCAGGAAGGCATGGGTATGGTCCTGGCACACACCGGCGCGGCCGGCGAAGGCCTCGGCGGCGGTGCTGTCGACCTGGGTCACGCCCGGACTGTAGGGCATCTGCGCATGCAGGCCATGCATCAGGCCGATCAGCCCCTCGCGGTCGCTGCGCCCGGCGCTGCTGGCGCGGGCGAACTCGCGCAGCGGGTCGTCGGCCTGGGTCAGGCGCGTGCTGCGCAGGTACGGCAGGGCCGAACGGCTGTCGCGTTCGGACTCGCAGTGTTCGTCGATCTCCACCTGGCCACGGGCGCCGATCACCAGCGCCTCGTGTGGCTCGTCCAGGGTCAGCACATGCAGGATGTTGCCGTAGGGATCGCGCTGCGCGCGCACCGGGCGCGGCAGGTCGAGCTGCCAGCTGATCACGCGCTGGCGCGCGCTCTCCTGCGGGGTCAGGCGCAGGTACTGGATGCTCGCGCGCACCTGGTCGTCGTAGTTGTAGGTGGTGTCGTGGCGGATCGAGAGTCTCATACGACCTCCAGATAGGACGTGTGGATGGCGCTGCCCAACTGCCTAACGAGCAGGATGAAATCGGTGAGCCAGGTATGCAGGCCCTCGTCGAGGACCTCGTCGATGCTGGTGTAGCGCAGGCGTGCGTCCAGCTCGGCAGCCAGGCGCTGGGCCGGGCGGCCGTTGTCGCCGGGCAGGCCGGCGAGCATCAGGTTGAGCTCCTCCATGCAGGCGCGCAGCGAGCGCGGCACCTCGGGGCGCAGCAACAGCAGTTCGGCGATCTTGTGGGTGCGCGGCGAGCCGCGATAGATCTCGGTGAAGGCCTCGAAGGACGACAGCGCGCGTAGCAGCGCGCTCCACTCGTAGTAGCCACGCGCCGAAGTGTCGCTGACTTCGTCGGCGGCATCGCCGAGCATCTCGTAGCGCGCATCGAGCAGGCGCAGGGTGTTGTCGGCGCGCTCGATGAAGGTACCCAGGCGGATGAAGCGATAAGCCTCGCCGCGCATGATGGTGCCGAAGGTGGCGCCGCGGAACAGGTGCGAGCGCTCCTTGACCCACTCGCAGAAGCGGCTGATGCCGTAGCGGCCCAGGCCCTCGGCGGCGATGCCGCGCATCTCCAGCCAGGTGGCGTTGATGTTCTCCCACATGTCGGCGGTGATCCGCCCGCGCACGGCGTGGGCATTGGCCCGCGCGCCCTGCAGGCAGCAGTAGATGCTCGCCGGGTTCTCCGCATCGAGCGCGAAGAAGTGCAGCATGCGCTCGGCGTGCATCTGCCCGTGGCGGGTCAGGTAGTCGTCCAGAGTGCCGGTGATCAGCAGCGGCAAGGCCAGTTCGTCGAGGCCGTCGCCACGCCCGTCCTGCGGCATCAGCGACAGCGAATAGCTGACGTCGAGCATGCGCGCGAGGTTCTCGGCGCGCTCCAGGTAGCGCGACATCCAGTACAGATCGGAGGCAGTTCTACTCAGCATGATGCGATTTCCTTAATCCTCGACCACCCAGGTGTCCTTGGTGCCGCCGCCCTGGGACGAGTTGACCACCAGGGAGCCCTCGCGCAGCGCCACACGGGTCAGGCCACCGGGTACCAGGCGGGTCTCGCGGCCGGACAGCACGAACGGACGCAGGTCGATATGGCGCGGGGCGATGCCCTTCTCGACGAAGGTCGGGCAGGTCGACAGGCTCAGGGTGGGCTGGGCGATATAGGCTTCCGGCCGCGCTTTCAGGCGTTCGCGGAAGGCCTCGATCTCGGCCTTGGTCGCGGCGGGGCCGACCAGCATGCCGTAGCCACCGGAGCCCTGGGTTTCCTTGACCACCAGCTCGGACAGGTTGGCCAGCACGTGGGACAACTCGTCGCGCTTGCGGCACTGCCAGGTGGGCACGTTCTTGAGGATCGGCTCTTCGTCCAGGTAGAAGCGGATCATCTCGCCGACGTAGGGGTAGATCGACTTGTCGTCCGCCACCCCGGTGCCGACTGCGTTGGCCAGCACCACGTTGCCGCTGCGGTAAGCGGCCAGCAGGCCGGGCACACCGAGCATGGAATCCGGGTTGAAGGCCAGCGGGTCGAGGAAGGCGTCATCCAGGCGGCGGTAGATCACGTCCACCGGCTGCGGGCCGGAGGTGGTGCGCATGAACACCTTGTCGTCACGGACGAACAGGTCGGCGCCTTCCACCAGCTCCACGCCCATCTCACGGGCGAGGAAGGCGTGCTCGAAGTAGGCGCTGTTGAAGCGGCCCGGGGTGAGCACCACCACGCTGGGGCTGTCCATCGGGCTGGAGCTCTTTAGCGTATCCAGCAGCAGGCTCGGGTAGTGATCGATGGGCGCCACGCGCTGCATGGAGAACAGCTCGGGGAACAGACGCATCATCATCTTGCGGTCTTCGAGCATGTAGCTGACGCCGCTCGGAGTACGCAGATTGTCTTCCAGCACGTAGTAGGTGCCGTCGCCGTCGCGCACCAGGTCGACGCCAGCGATGTGGGCGTAGATGTCGCGGTGCAGGTCGAGGCCCTGCATCGCCAGCTGGTAGCCCTCGTTGGCCAGCACCTGTTCGGCCGGGATGATGCCGGCCTTGAGGATACGCTGCTCGTGGTAGATGTCGGCGAGGAACATGTTCAGCGCCTTGACCCGCTGGATGCAGCCGGACTCGACGATGCGCCACTCGCTGGCGGGGATGCTACGGGGAATAGTGTCGAAGGGGATCAGGCGCTCGGTGCCCTGCTCGTCCCCGTAGAGGGTGAAGGTGATACCTGCACGGTGGAACAGCAGGTCGGCTTCGCGGCGGCGCTGGGCCAGAAGCTCCTCGGGGGTATCCGCCAACCAGCGGGCGAATTCCCGATAGTGCGGGCGGACTGCGCCGCTCGCGTCGTACATCTCGTCATAGAAGGTGCGGGCCATGCCGTACTCCTTGTCACCCGGACAGGAGAGCCATCGCAAGGGCCGTGCCACGAAATTTTATTGTTTAATTTCAATAAGTTGAACATTCAAGCGAAGCACAATGCACCAGCATGGGGCGCATTTCGAGGCATGTCGTCAGCACACGCCCCAAGGCGTGGCAGCCACACTAGGTCGGGGCGGCGGAGTCAATTGGTGCATATAAGCCAAATGGGCCATCCCCCCTCCAGAGCCTGTTGTTAGGTTCTTGCTGATAGCTCAAAGCGATATCCTTCAAAAAAACGAAAACTTTTCGCGCTCATTTCATTTAAGTTAACTGCTAGCTCACCTGTAAGATTTTGAGGTTCTTGATTGCCGGATGCCCAAGCGTCGATGCAATCAAGCTTATGGCCGTCACGTAATATCATGCGAAACGCCTCTACGACTTGAAGTGTTGCGTCTAAATCCTCTTGGTCTTCTTCCCACCAGTCGACTGGCTCTGAAAATCCGAGTTCTATAGCTCCATCGCCAATATGCCTGAATGCACAGCTGCAACCGTCCTTTGAGCCAATAAACCATTTATTCGGATAATTTAGAAATGTTACCTCTGGTATTGCGGTGATGTCTTTCGAAAATTGAACAAGGGGAGTGTTCAGCTTCGTTAGATCAGCTTCTGATGTGGTGCTTACTATGGTCATGTAGCACATGATAGAACCTAACGTTTGGTTAAGGGGCCGGCTTTAGCCCCTCCCAGCAAGCGGAGCGACCGATTCAAATCTGTGGTTAAGCATTAAGCACCTCGATAAACCATTTGGGCTGCATGGCTTCGAAGTCGTGACGAATATTGGAGGGCAGATAGCTAGCTGAATCCAGCACGAAAGGTTGGCCATCCACGCGTTTGAATACAACCCAGTGCCAGAAATTTACACCATTTTTTTGATGATGCTTGATGGACAACAATGCCAGATCAGACAATGACTCCCAAGATACAAAAGGAGTTTCGCTCTTTGATGTTTGAACGCCCGCGTAGGCCAGCATGCGGCGAACATACTGCGTGTCGGACCACAATGCTTCATCCGACGCATGAATATTCATACCATTGGCTATTACATTCATTTCTGAATATATTTTGCCGAGGATGTTGGCAGCCGATGCAATTCCGCACCCACTAGTTTCTTCTTGCATTACTGGTGTACGCATTGGCAGCCCTTAATACTTAACGTTTGGTTAAGGAGCCGGCTTGAGCCGATCTCGCGCGAGCGAAGCGAGCGGCCTGAACCATTCTTAGATTTCACCTACTGCAATAACCATATTTTTAAACGTGAACAGCAGCTTATTGCAGTTGACAATATTGCTCAACGTATCAAACATACGCTGATTTATGGCAATGCTGCAATCCTCCTTGAATTTATTAAGCAACCAAAGCTCTTGTTGCACCCACTCGAAATCCCCTAAGAAGATAAAGTCATCAATACCCATTTGACATGTTGGATCTTCAGACGCCATCGTAGCATCGAAAAAATCGATCTCGATTTCGTGATTTTCTAGAATTTCGCTGACTAGCGACTCAGTCGTTGAATTAAACCTAACCTGCTTCAACTCATCACAAATTTTCAAGTAGGCGACTTCGTTAAACGGATGTATCAATTCGCTTTCAATGTATTTTCCGTAGACAAAGCATCCATAACTATTTGAGGCTCTGACAACATCAAATCTATATCCGTCTTTCTTTAGATAGAAGTTATTCCGATAGGAAGATGGAATAGCCATGAGAAACTGATACGACCAAAAACAAGTAAGAACACCCTCAGCGCGCCGAGACCACGCATGAAACTCACCGAACGCCTTTTCGACACTAGAAAACTCTATTATCTCTCGCGGTGCAGGGAGACAAATTTGGCTGTAGATCTCACTCACTAAGGATCGGGTTTCCAAAGCCCCCTCCGAGGAACCTAACGTTTGACATGAGCTACGGCCGGCGGGCGTAGCCCGTTGGATGTCAGCTCGATGGAAGGGTTAGGCACCCGCTCATAGCTAGAGAAAGTGATCACATCTTCATGATGGAAGCAACAAAGCCATGATTTGCTCGTATCGAGTGCCAGCATCTCTATTCCAACTGACCAAGCAAGCGCATCCCAGTACTTGACAACGATTTTCCAGTCTGTCGCAACGACAACATCGTCGTACAAGAGATAGACCGGGTTTGAATAACTGAGGCCTCTGTGATGAAGCCAATCTCGGACTTGTTGGATTCTTTTTGGATCATTCCAAACTTCCGACAGAAGAACTGATGCTTCGCTACTGAACCTTGATGTACCAGAAGAGGAATAGCCAGGAACTCCAATGAGAGCTCTTTTGATGAACTCACGTGCCTTCGCACCTTGGAGCACACGTATGTGATCAGCGTGACTTGCGGGGAGGGGCAAGTAGTCATCTCCAACGAAGAACTCTTCTCGTTGTTTTTCGGAAAGGAGACTCCAGGGCTCGAAGTGCTTCTCGTACTCGGTGTTCCACATGATTTGCCTAAAGATTAAGCTAACGGGCGGCCAAAAGCGCAGATTATGGACGCCCAGTGAACGAAGTTAGCGATAGTTGAGCGCATTGTTAGGCTGCAACACTCAAATCTTCTAGATAGAGATTTATTGCCTCTCCATTTCGTGCGGCAATTAGCTCTAAAAGAATGTTTGCGCTTGCGGTCATTTGTACATAACACTCTACGAGTGCCAACAGGCTACTTTCGTTTTCCTTGAAATACTTAACGGTGATTTTGGGGGATTCAGATGCCGGCGAAGCATCTTGCCCGCACAAGCACCTAGCAAGGTCCTCAGCTATGGCAGTCGCCGGCTCCCTTCCGAAGGCCAGTGCATACCCAAACTGCTCGGACAACTGGCAAAGCTCTCGCGTTGCCAGAAGCTTAGCCGCCAGCGCGCCGAACTCGGTCAGTGACTCTTGAGCAAGCTGGTCTGCGCTGATTTTCATATGTAGCCTAACGATTAAGCTAACGGGCAGACAAAAGCGTAGCTTCTGGCTGTCCAGCGAGCGAAGTGAGCGGCAGTTGAGCGCATTGTTAGGTGCCGCTCTTGAGTTGGTGATATTTACTGCTGAATTGGTGCCTTGAGTCGCTTTGCTTTACATGCTCGTTGATTTCGAGCAACCAAAGTTTCGAATTCTTTTTCCAGTTGCCATGTATGTAGGTGGCAAGAAATTCATATGGATGACCAGCGACCGATAGCCCTTCAAGAGCTTTTGTGATCATGTCAAGGTGAGCCCAGTTATACGCCCACAAGACGTCTTTTTTTGCCTCGATGCAATGGTACGGATTTGGAAGCTCTGCATAGCTCAGGCCTGCAGCTGTATAGCTGCATTTTGTACAGGCCAGAGTGAAGGGCTTACTCCTCCAGGATGGACTCAGGTCTCCGACAATTACTTGCTTTGGGGCTGCCTCTACATCCACTGCCTGAGCCATGTGTTCGCACTTAGGGCATAAAACATGGATTTCTCTGGCTCGCTGCTTGTGATCATAGCGTGTGTGGCTAGCGCTGCCGCCGGACCTAAAACCATAGCGCTTTTCAACGGACTTTTTCCCGCTACGAACTTCCATGGATAACCTTTGTCACCTAACGTTTGGTTAAGGGGCGGGCTTTAGCCCGTCCCAGTGAGCGCAGCGAACGGTTTGAACCACTTGTTAGGCCAGCCATTAGACGCTCTTCTTGATGGGCGGCCTAGACCGCACTTTGCCAAAT
>NZ_JACVAM010000011.1 GCF_014851865.1 Pseudomonas sp. PDM16 | reverse complement strand
TGATGGCGGGACCGCTGATCACGCCCATGTGCCCATGGCTGGTGGAGAAACCACCCTCCACCGCGTTGTCGGGCAGGAATTCGACCGGCTTGAAGAACTTGCCGTTGTCGATGGCAACCGAGCGTTCGAGGAACAGGTTGGCGCTGTTGCCGTAGGTGCGCTCGGCGACCTGTTCGGCCACCGCAAAACTCACGGCAGGCACGCTCGGCACCATGCGGCTGCCGAAAGGCGTCGCGGCCAGTGCGGGGGAGACGACAGCGGCGAAGTGCTTGGCGGTGCGCTCGGCCTTGATCGGATCACCCACGGCACGCCTCCGTGCCAGCAAGAGCCGTGGAAGCACAGTAGAGATTGATGCGTTTTATCCCCGCAGCCTGGGCCACGATGGCGTGGAAGCGCAGGGTCATCCTGCTGGCGTCGAGGTCGAGCAGTACCGTGTCCAGCGACATGGCCTGGGAAACCCGCGAGCCGTCGTCGTAGCTGCACACGGCCGCCGCGTCGTATGGCGGGATGGTCAGTTCCAGGGGCGCGCCGGGACGGATGCCCGCGAGGCGGATGCGGTCACCGGCCTTGAGGTAGCCGGCCGGGCGCTGGTCGGCGGGCGCGGTGTTCCAGTAGCGCAGGTCCATGTCGAGGGGAATGTTCGACGCCACTTCCTGCTGCCACTGCTCGTCGTAGGTGCCGGCATGCTGCAGGCGCTCCGGCACGTAGGCCGGCAGCGGTCCGAAGCCACCCGGGCGCACCGGCCGGCCGAATTCCCGCAGCGGTGCGTCCCAGGCTTCGATCTGGGCGGCCCGGTAGCGTTGCGCCCTGTCCGCCTGGCGAACGTCGATGAAGCCGCAGCCGACGGGGTTTTCGGGGAAGTATTCGCCGTCATCGTAATGCGGCTTGTCGCCGATGCATCCGCCGAAGGCGTTTTCGTAGAGCAGCGCGACGCCGTCGGTGGGTTCCGGCTCGCTCAGCGTCCAGCCGCCCAAGGCGCCGTGCTGCCAGTGGCGAGGGCCGAAGAAGCGCAGGCGCTTTTCCAGCTCTCCGATCTGCAGGGAGGCGTACCACATGGGCAGGGGCCGCTCTTCCGGCGGGCGGACGGTGCCCAGGATCAGCACGTCCGTGCTCGGCTTGAACGGAATCAGGTCGCTCGGGTAGAGCAGGCTGGAGCGCTCGGGCTGGTCACGCCAGGTGTCGTGCAGGCATAGCGGAGGCTGGCGCTCCAGCGCTTCGAGCCTGCCGTCGGCGTCCCAGGCCAGGGTCACCTTGGTGGAGAGACAGTGATAGCGATTGCCGTGATAGAAGCGATGCTCGAATCCCTGCGCCGGGAACGAGGACTGGCTGACAATGATCGTCATGGCGTCCTTGCCTTAGTTGAGGTCGATCTTCTTGGCGTCTACGTCGACCAGTTCCGTTCCGTTGACTGCGATGTTCAGCCCTTCGATCGTGATAGTGCCGTTGTCCTCCAGGACGATCTTGGATTTGCCGACCTGCAGCAGGATGCTCTTCTCGTCCATGACGACGGTGCTGTTGCCACCGGCGGTCAGGGTGTAGACGTCTCCGACCGATGCGCTGTGGTTCTTGAGGATGGTGTCGGTCCGGCTCATGCCCACGTTGGTCACCATCATCATGCCGACGTTGAGGTTGTAGGCCGCGCCGATGTTCACCATCTTGCCCAGCCCCACGTTCTGCATGTACGCCAGGCTGATCGTCTCGGTCTTGTTCATCCCCACGTTGATCGACCAGTTCTTGCCGATCCGGTCCGTCTCATTCAAGTCCACCTTTTTCGTGCGATTCTTGTGAATTGTCACCTTCTCGTTGCCATCCACCGTCTCCGTCCGGTTCTGGTGGATGTCGATGGTCTCGTTGCCGTCCACTTCTTCCTTGCGGTTGCCATGCACCGTGATCGTTTCGTCACGGTCCACCGTCTCCGTACGGTCGCGCTTGATGTGGCTGGTCTCGTCGCGGTCGATGGTCTTGCTGCGGTCGTTGCCCACCCAGTGCGTCTCGTCGTTCTCGACCTCGATGTCCTGATTCTTCTCGGCGTGAATCCACAGCTGCTCCTCGCCCTTGCGGTCCTCGAAGCGCAGCGCGTTGGCGTTCTCGTAGCCCCCACCCAGGCTCGACCGGGTCAGGATGCCCGACTGGGTGGCGTTGGCCGGCAGTTGCCACGGCGGCATCTGGAAGGCGTTGTACAGTCGGCTGGTGATTACCGGCCGGTCCGGATCGCCATTCAGGTAGTCGACCAGCACTTCCTGGCCGATGCGTGGGAGGTGGATGCCGCCGAAGCTCGAACCCGCCCAGGGGTGCGACACGCGAATCCAGCAGGAGCTGTTCTCGTCCTTGCTGCAGTAGCGGTTCCACGGAAAGGACACTTTCACCCGGCCGTGCTCGTCGGTGTAGATCTCCTGGCCCTTCGGCCCGGTGACCGTGGCAGTGTCCGGCCCTGTGGTCTGCGGCCGAGGCGTGAGCCGCTGGGCGCGGAACGGCTGGTCCGAAGGGTGCGTCTCGACGTCTATGCGTAACACATGACTACTGGAGCCTGTGGCTGCTTCGTAATCGTTGTCGCTGAACCGGTAGTGCGCCGCCACCACCAGATACTCGCGGTTCTGGCTCGCGCTGGGGTGGCGCTGCAGACTGAACAGATACCCCGGTGCCACTCCGCGAGCCCGGCCCGTTGCGCGGCCTCGCAGATGTGCACTCTGCAATTCCTCGACCCGTACCTGGGCGTAGGTCTCGCCTTCGGCCAGGCTGGTATAGCCGCCCGGGTAGTCGAAGATCTCGTAGCTGCCGTGCGCATGCCCGGCCGACTGGTCCCGCCGAACGGCCAGATCCGAGCGCGGCATGGTGAAGTTGTAGTCGTGGGACATGTACTGGCCGGGCTTGACGGCTCCGCCCGATGACCAGGTGTCGAGGTGGTCCTCGTCCGGGTAGGTCACGTCCGGGTCGAAGTAGGGAATGCTGGCGTAGCCCGGATAGGAATTGCACAGCCCGATATCGTCGCAGATGACCATTACGTGCTCGCCGGCGCTGTGCTCGAACCAGAACCAGATGCCCTCGTTCTCAAGCATGCGCATCACGAACTGGGTGTCACTCTCGCGGTACTGCACGCAGTATTCCCACACGCGGTAGCTGCGGGTGAGCATGAAACGGGTCGGGAACGGGTAGTTGCCCAGCACCTGCTTGACCATGTCCGGTGCGGTCATGCTCTGGAAGATGCGGTAGTCGCTGCGGCGCGTGCCGTACCACAGCCAGGGCTTGAGCCGGGCCTGGTAGAGGTAGTGGCGGCCCTCCTTGCCGACCAGGGCGAATTGCTCGCACTGGCCGTTCAGATGACGCCGCGCGCCACCGGGCAACTCGATGTCCACCGTCACCGGGGTACCCAGGATGGCCTGGGGGTCCAGGCCCTTCTGTTCGCTCTTCATGACCAGCGCCATGTCGAACAGCCGGGAAATCTCCTCGCGACCATCGAGTGTCGAGAAGCGCAGCGCATCGCCACCAAACACCGTGGTGACGTTAAGTACTCGGTTCATCAGCCCGCCTCCATGCAAGCTTCAAACAGAACGCCGCACTCCAGCGACGATCAGTGCGCGGATTTCACCCGAACCGGCCCGCCACAACAATTCGAGACTGTCGTAAACGACGAACAGGTCTCAACTTCCTCACGGCGCCCCTCACACCAATCACACCGGCGCCACTTTGGTAGGGAGGCAGCCTGCGTGCCGAAGCAGGATCGAGTCTGAAGGTTCATTTGCCTTGAAATCCGCTAGATTCCCTATCACCAACTAGGAGGGCAGAAGCCACTCAGGTCCGGCGAGATGAAAATCCATAGCATCGGCTCAAGGAGTGAACTGAAGTAATGCACAAGACAATCAGCGTCTCAGCCATCTGCCTTTCTGCATTATCACTGAGCGCCTGCGGCCTGCCCGCATACCCAGGCGACGAAGAAATAGTCGCCTCGCTTCGACAGGAGTATCGAGACGCAGAATGCGAGGTGCGCAAGATCCATTCTCCCGTCGGGATGGCAGTTGCTCACAAGGACTTCGCCTACATCACGATCGACGTAGAGGCAGCATGTCGCGATCACTACGGCGCAACACGCGATATCACCTCTAGCCAGGTATGGTACGTCTCGAAGGAACCCCACACCCTTTTTCAGGGCGTACGTCGCTGGACGAGGGAACGTGGCTAACGGTGAGCCGGAGCATCCGCGCAACATGCTGGGAGCCTACTTAGATAGTCAGGAAGCGGGCTCTACCTTCGAACTGCTGATTTTGACCCAGCCGCATGCACAGAAGATACAGTGGAGGCCGCGTAGGGACATGCTCACCAGTAGCTACCCACCGGCCCATCTGAAGTCGAGTTGATCTCGACCAGCAGGCCGCACTACCCACCCTCCACGCACCCGACCAGCAGCACAGCCAATTACTCGCCGCAGAACTCCAGCTTCTTCTGGGCCGTGCGATTAGAAGGCTTCAATCCGTGCTGCTGGGTCCAGAACTGGCACTCCACCGAGTTCAGCCGCCTGTCTCTTGCTTCTCTCGCCTGTTCAGCCTGATCCCGTGCCTCCTCCTCAGCAATTTTCTTGGCACGGTACTTTTCTTCCCAAGAGGTGGGCTCAGGCTGATACTGAGCAGCTCTCTCATAAGCCTCGGCCTGCTTCCGCAAAATCGCCTCGTTGAGAGCCGCCTTTTCACGCTGGGCCTGAAGATAATCGTAAATCAACTTTCCGCCACCAAGGCCGGCAACGATGAGCACCGCCCCCAGAATCATGGCGTAGCGGGTGTTCAGCCGCGACTCCGGACGCACGCTACGACTCTCCATTTCCTCCAGGCGCAGGCCTTTGGACTGCCTGCTTACTTCCTGCCTATCCATGCCCACTTCCTTACCCTCTCCTACTGCCGCAAGACGCGCCAACGCCTGCCTACTCGGGATTGACCGCTGGCATTGCGCCAACCGGGTCAAAGCAAACTCCCCCGGCACCTGCCGCAAGCACTCGCCTCTCAGCTACTGGCGAGAACACAGGGCCAATTCTCGGCATGAATAGTGACGGAATAGACATTGGACTGGAAGGGGCGGCTAGCCAGTCCGCTACCTAACCGGCAACGGCTGAACGTAGCTTCCTAGCCTAGGGCCGAATTACACTGCCAAAGCTCCGAGCGAGCCCTGAGAAGCTGCTCAACGGAGTCATACCTCTCCAGAAAGGACTCATATGAAACAGGTAATTGGTGCTCTCGCATTAGTCATGGCCTCATTTACAGCGCAGGCAAGCAATGAGCTATGTACGCAAGTCTCGACCAACATCCCGAAGATCATTGAAGGCTGGCACGAATTCATCAAGCAAAGCCCGGCTGATAAGAACCTGTCGGTGAGAGCGATGTACCAAGATCAGCAGGCAGGCACCCTAGAAGAGAAGCTGTACAAGCAGTGCCTAAGCGACGTGAACCAGCATGAGCCCGATTACAAGTGCCTTGCCGAAAGCACAGATGCTTTCAGCGCACAAAGCTGCACACATCCCAATATGACCGTGACAAATTGGGAGTACACCCAGTAAACGCTACGGCCGTAGAGCTCTGGGTCAATCGGAGTCTAGTGTTGAGATGTAAGGCTTCGGCGCTTTCACGGTCCAGAAAAGCAAAAGCCCCGAAAACTCTTATGTTTTCAGGGCCTTAGCATTGAGGTCTGGCAGTGAAGGAGGGATTCGAACCCTCGACACGGAACAAGAAGCGCCAAGCCCTAATTCTACTGGGCCCCAGAGGAGCCCTTCGCCGATTAGTGTACCAGAATTATGTACCAGAATGGGGGGTGCACTAGCCAACCTCTACCTGGGTGCGCAGAGACTCAACTAGGCTAAGGCGCGACTTAGTATCGAGGCGGTAGAACAGGGCGAGCATCTCCGCCATATCGTCATCTGCCGTGAAAAAGTACGCGGCTGGCAAACCCAATACCTGACCAATCCGCTCCACCAACTCCAAATCTGGCGAGCGCTTCCCCTGCTCGTATCGATTCATACGCGTGCTAGCCGACATCTCGTCCAAGCCAGCAGCCAACCCTAAGCGCTCCTGAGATATACCCGCTCGGAGCCGCGCTTCTTTCAGCCGTTTAGCAAGCACTGACATAACCATCTCGCGTAAATGCCTGATGGTCGTAGCGTTAGCTGGCCCCTTTACTACCAATTCGGTAGTATCCTGCTTCGGAATCGTTAGCATGAGGAGGGACTATGGGAGTCCTGGCAGACCTGAAGCTCGGGTATTACCTGACGAAGCTCACCAACATTGAGGAGGAGCTGTGGCCGAACGCGACAAGCCCTATCGGCGCCAACGGAGGGATAGATGCTCTGCCTGTGTGGAGGCAGCAGCAGGTCAGACATCAAATCCCAGACCTGCTGTTCAAGCTAAATCGTTACCCGAGGCACGAAGTCACAAAGGCACTATTGAAGAACATGCAGATGGCTCAGGGATTAGGGAGGACACATCGGCTGCATGCTATGGCGTCTCTCATGGACAAACTTATAAAGAACGGCCTGGCTTTGGACCCCGACGTGTTCTTTGAATCGTTCGCAGACTGAGCGAGAGCCCCCATGCATCAACGGGGCTCGCGCGGCGTACGCACGCCCTATGCTTGAAAGTCAGTTGTATTCACTGTCCGGTTTGGCCGATCTACAAAGTGGCCACCATACCTGCGAGCACCACGAGTCGCCTGGGTCGTTTGGTATGCCATATCGCTTAGGGTAGTTATCGCGGGTAAAGTTGGCCGTGCCGAACATCGTGTCCCAGATGTACAGCAATTGTCCGAAGTTATAGTGTGGGGGATTGCCTTGGTCATCCAGCTCCGCGTGGTGTGCTCGGTGCGTACTCGGCAGCTGAACCAAGCGTTCAAGAATCCACGTTAGAGGCGACAGCCAGCGTACCCGATAAAGCACGCGATCCCATGCAAATGCACTGTGAACCAACACGTTTGCACACCCAAAGATTAAGTGACCGATCAATACCGCCTCCCCTAGCCCAAGATAAACCATCACCCCCGCGTACCAGATGTCAGGCATGAACAAGAACCATCGCCAGTTCTCCCGGTAGGCAACGCTAATGCTCATCGCAGTGGCTGTGTGGTGAGTGCGGTGCATGTGCCACATGAAGGGCAGCGTATGACCGAGGCGGTGATACCAGTAGTGCAGAAAGTCAGCCGGAATGACCACCAGTAGAACAGCCTGCCAAAGCGGCAACGAGGCTAGACGGCCCTCCAAGTATGGAGCCCACTGCGTGAGCGCAAGCGCGGCGCAGGCAATTATCAGGGGTTTAATCAGCAGTGCGAACTGAGCAAGGCTGACCATATCAACCGCTAGCTCGTCGGGCTGTCGCCTGTTGAACATGCGCCCGGCAAGAAGCTCCAAACTCCCCAGCACTATCAACAGACCACTCACTACCCAGGTATCTAGATATGGCATGACACATTCCTCATGATTCGAGGGCGCCAGTGTCAGTAATCTGGAAAGCGGTTTACTTGAAGGATTTTGTGGTCATTGGCTTGGGAAGGCCGAAGTCCAAATGTGCGTAGGCAGATACGGGACAGGTGGGCTGAGTCGGCGAAACCGGAGGCATGGGCCACCTCAGTAGCACCGCCGGCGGTGCTAAGGGCCTCTAGCGCCCGACGCAGCTTCTGCCAAAGCAGCAGCTTGCGCAGTGGAATACCGATACTGTTCTGCAACCAATGCGAACAATGAGCTTGCGTGCTCGGATAGCGCAAACGGAAAGAGCGCCAGACTTGCTCTGCTGTGGTCTCAATATCTGACTTTTCGACCAAAGCCAACAGATAGTCCAAGCGAATGCTAGCAACCACCGGCTTCTGTTGATTACCGGTCAGCAGGTCATCCAGCCACGCATCGAATGCCCGCTGAGTTGTCACCTCTGCCAGCTGAGCACGATCAGCCCAGGTCACATCTAGCCGATGGGCAGCACCGTCGCTTTGTCGTGCCCAGAACAATAACTGTGCATATGCTGGATGGCCCGGCTCAACTGTAATGCTGTAGTGTGGCTGCGGGTTCGTGAAACGGCGGCGAATCTCCGGGGCTAATAGCCAAGCGTCTGCAGCCATAACGGACCGGCCATCAATCTCCAGCTCTAGCTGCTCGCGATCTGCCAACAGTAGTGTCATTCCTGGGCGCTGGTTGTAGCCATTAGGCAACGCGCTAGCCCTGACAATGAAGCAAGCTCGACCAATAAGAAGTTGGTTCATAGCGCTTTCATGCATCAAATCGAACCGAGATTGACGCGCTGTGACAATGCTTCGGCCGCCTCCTTGCGCTCTGAATAGCGGTCGACTAGCTCCGGATGATTTCGTAACAGGCGAGTAAACCTTACCAGCTCCTCCATTACATCAACGACGCGATCATAGTATGTCGACGGTTTCATTCGACCAGAGTCATCAAACTCCATGTATGCCTTTGGCACTGATGATTGATTAGGGATAGTAAACATTCGCATCCAGCGGCCAAGTACACGAAGCTGGTTAACGACATTGAACGACTGCGAGCCGCCACAGACTTGCATCACTGCAAGTGTCTTACCTTGCGTGGGGCGGATGGCACCGAGGGCGAGAGGAACCCAATCTATCTGGGCTTTGAACACAGCTGATACAGCGCCGTGTCGCTCCGGCGAACACCAGACCTGCCCTTCCGACCATTGAACTAGATCCCGTAGCTCTTGAACTTTTGGATGTTCAACAGGGGCGTCATCGGGCAGCGGGAGCCCAGACGGATTGAAGATGCGTGTTTCTGCACCGAAGTATTCCAACAAGCGCGCAGCTTCTTCTATTAATAGCCGGCTGAAAGAACGCTCTCTAGTCGAACCATACAGAAGCAAGATACGAGGCTTATGGGCGCTAGCTCCGATAGCCTCACGCTCATCCTCAAAGAGCGAGCGGTCAAGGTTGGGTAGGTGATCAGTCATCGCTCAGGCTCTCGCTCACATAGTTCCGATGTTGTCTAACTCGCGCTTAAGTTCATCGCGGCTTAGTTGTTCGAAGGGCAGCGCAAGGAACGCACGGCAACGCAGTTCTATCCGGGCCAACGCTCCTCGGAACGCAGCATCCACCTCAGCATCATTACCCTGTACATCAGACGGGTCCTCCAGCCCCCAATGTGCTTTCAGTGCCGGCCCAAAGTAGACAGGGCACGCTTCGCCTGCCGCCTTATCGCAAACAGTGATAACAACATCGGGCGGGCTGGTCTCAAACGCGTCATTTCCCTTACTGCTCAATCCCTCAATAGAGATGCCGGCCTGCTCAAGAGTCGCCAGGCTGCGCGGGAGTACCTGCCCTTTGGGGAAGCTGCCCGCACTGACTGCCTCAAAACCATCGGGAGATAGATGATTGAACATGGCTTCGGAAAGGATGCTGCGGCAGCTGTTGGCCGTACACATAAAGAGAACTCGCATGCTATCTCCCGTGCCCGATGGGGCGACGATCAAAGGGCTAGGCGTAGTGCCAGAGCCGAAAGGGTGATCAACAGAACCGGCAACGTCAGCAGAACGCCAACCTTGAAGTAGTACCCCCAAGTAATACGGATGCCTTTGCGCTCCAACACATGCAGCCAGAGCAACGTGGCTAGGCTCCCGATAGGAGTGATCTTTGGACCGAGGTCGCAGCCGATTACATTGGCGTAAATCATTGCCTCGCGGATGAGCCCACTGGACTCGCTAGCCTGGATGGACAGAGCGCCGATCAACACACTAGGCATGTTGTTCATCACAGAGGACAGCACTGCTGATAGCAGACCGGTACCCAGAGCGGCGGCCCACAGTCCCTCCTCAGCCAAGCGGTTCAGAACCAAAGTGAGGAAGTCGGTGAGACCGGCATTCTTAAGCCCGTAGACAACTAGGTACATGCCCAGTGAGAAGACCACGATCTGCCAAGGCGCCTCACGCAGCACCCGGCGAGTAGATATCACATGACCCCTACCAGCTACCGCAAAGAGGATGGCTGCGCACACCGCCGCCACTGCACTGATCGGGATACCCAATGGCTCCAGAGCAAATAGGCCAACCAACAGCAAGAGCAGCACCCACCAACCGACAACAAAAGTCGAGCGATCACGTACCGCCTCACTCGGAACTTTCAGCTCTTCCGGGGCGTACTGCGCTGGGATGTCTCGCCTGAAAAATAGGTACAGCACCAGCAAGGTAGCCGAAACACTAACCAGGTTGACCGGCACCATGACTGATGCGTATTCGGCGAACCCCAAGTTGAAGTAGTCGGCAGAAACAATGTTCACCAGATTCGACACAACGAGCGGCAAGCTAGCGGTATCCGCGATGAAACCGGCTGCCATAACAAACGCCAGCGTAGTCGCTGCGGAGAAGCGCAGAGCTAGCAGCATTGAGATAACGATGGGTGTGAGGATCAGGGCTGCGCCATCGTTGGCAAACAGGGCAGAGACGACGGCGCCCAGCAGCACACAGAATGAGAACAGGCGGTGTCCATTACCATCCGCCCAACGGGCCACATGCAAAGCGGCCCACTCAAAGAAGCCGGCCTCATCGAGCAACAGGCTGATGATAATGACTGCAATAAAGGTGGCGGTCGCATTCCAAATGATGGCCCATACAACAGGGATGTCTTGTAGCGACACCGCGCCAACAGCAAGAGCGATGCCCGCACCTAGTGCGGCACTCCAGCCGACGCCGAGCCCCTTCGGTTGCCAGATGACCAAAACAAGAGTGAATAGAAAGACAGCAGCGGCGATCAGCATCATGGGCTCTTACGGTCAGCAGCAGGCACGAGTAGGACGACTGTCCATGTCCCGAAGGCGGGACGCATCGTTTTCGAGCCAGTCGGTGTTAGCTCGCAGAGTGACGTTGAGCACCTCCTCTACCCAAGCAGGAAGCTCTGGATTAATCCGGTAATAAACCCACTGGCCTTGCCTACGATCGAGCAACAGGCCGGCGCCGCGAAGTAATGCTAGATGTCTCGATACCTTGGGCTGGCTATCGTCCAGCGCACACATCAGCTCGCATACACAAAGCTCACCGTGCTCGGCAATCAATAGTGTGGCTCTGGCGCGGGTCTCGTCGGATAGGCATTTGAAGAGTTCGGCTGGCGTCATCACGGCAGGTACTCGATACATATGAATATTCAAATATACGGATATTCATATGTAACGCAAGCTCAATCCCTCCGACCCAATTCCCCTGCCCTTACGCGAGCCCCTCCCCTTAAAGCGAGGAGCATCGTTCCCCCCATCTCCCCCTCGCGCAACACCATTATCATTTCATTGACGTTCGTCTATGGATTGATACAGCATAAAAGCTCTCGCCACTTCGGCTAGGAGCCGCCCCCCATGAGCAAGCACCCACATCGCACCAGCCCTCCCTCAACGCCCCGAACAAGCCCCCCAGGAGCCCCGCCAGCCGTCGATGGTGCCAAGGTGATGGCCTACCTCAGGGTGAGCACAGAACAGCAGGGAGGAAGCAGCCTGGGGCTAGAGGCGCAGCGCAACTACATTGCTCAAGCAGCCGCAGCCAAGGGCTGGCAGGTATTGGGTGAATTTATGGATACGATGTCAGGCACCATCGCACCGACCCAGCGCCCGGAATGCCTCAAAGCCATTCGAGCAGCAGAGGACGCGGGCGCCCTATTAGTGGTTGCCAAGCTGGATCGACTGAGCCGAGACGTCGAGCACATAGCCGCAATGGTGAAGCGAGTGCCGTTCAAGGTCGCGACAATGCCGGATGCCGATGCCTTCCAACTCCATATCTATGCGGCGCTAGCTCAGCAGGAACGGGAGTTCATTGCAGGCCGGACTAAAGACGCCCTTCAGCGCCTCAAATCGCGTGCTGCATCAGGTGACGCGGAGGCTCAAGCCAAGATAGATCGCCGGTCAGCAGGCCGGGCTATGGCGCACAGTCGGGGACCATTGGCAGCCACGAGGGCCGCACAGGTCAAAGCCAATCTTTACGCCGAGAGCGTGGATAGCATCTTTAAGGCGGCACTCTTCGACGGAATGAAGAGCCTAAGAGAAGTCGCTAACTGGCTAAATATGAAGGGATACAAGACACCTAGAGGAGGAGCCTTCACTCCCATCGCCGTATCTCGGACCATGAAACGACTTGGTCTGTCGTTTAATACCTGAGTGGCTCACTACTTCAATTAATTGGACCACCTACAGGACAGGAAACAACCAGCCGGCATCTGTCTACAGTGAACTCCAGCAACGCAGCCACCCACCAACGAGAGACAGCAAGAGAAAGACAGCAGAGAGATATAGCAGAGATATATAGTAGAGAGATATAGTAGAGAACAACCACAACAATAACAGAAATACATCTTAACACTTGACGAACAGAACCATCAACACATACAAATATAATCACCAACAAACAATGACCACTAGAGCAGTGAAGGCTACAGACAACAGCCAGCATCTATAGCCTTAAATGAGCATTATAAATACCCAACCCAAATCACTCTAACAGCGGGGCCGATGGATACTTCTTTAGCTCTTCTATAATTCGAGACAGTGGCATAGAACCATAGTCTCGACCGACATGGCCATTCGTATGCCCTGTCAGAGCATCATGTACATCTTCAGATATTCCAACCTTGCGACTGAGCGTCTTGAACGTGTGGCGGAATCCATGAGATGGGCTCGCTGTAGTGTTCAACCGAACCACATCCCGCAGGTACTTGGACCACGCTTTACCAATGTTCGCACCGTAGAAGCCCGCTGGGTTCGGCTTGAGCATTGGGAAGAGCTGGCCCTTACAGGGCAGCCCACGAGCATACTCAAGGAAGCCTAGCCGCAATAGATCAGGGTGGAGAGGTATCCTCCTGCGACTGCCGGCGGTCTTGACCGTGCGCCCATCAGGAAGCCCCTCAGACTCGCCTTCCAGCCCCTCCAAAATGGAGATATAGGGTATCCCAGCCTCGGCACAAATAGCCCCTTCAGCGCCCTCAGGAGCCCCGTCAGCGCCCCCCTCAGAAGGCGCCCCAGGCAACACATCCCGGACAGCCAGCTGGCATAGCTCCTCTCTACGGGCGCCTGTGTAGTACATCAATAACGGCAGCCAATACATAGCGCGACCATATACCTGACGCGACGAGTCCACCCCCTCAGCAGTGAACAGCGCGCTTTGGAATATCTGCTTTAACTCCGCCTCGCTGTAGTCCCGTTTCTTGCGGACCACTGCACCTTGTGCTTTGCCCGCTGCTTTCGCCACGCCAGACGCATCTACAGGGTTCTCGCTCACCCACCCCATTCTGTGGGCATACCCCATCACGGCACCCAAAGCACGCAGTCGATTGCGAATGGTGGCCTGTGCCAAGGTAGGCAACTTTTCGGCCTGCGCCCTAGCAATTAAGTCAGGGGCTAGCATCTCGCCAGAACCTGGGAACTTCTTGGGGAACCCTGCGAGTTTTGACCGGTACTCCTGAACTACTGACCGAGAGATATCCTTAACTCTCAGATCCCCGAACAGCTGAACGAAGCGGTCAATCGTACCCCTGAAATCAGCAAGAGTACGCAGCGTACTTCTGTTCTCACCATCATCAAGGAGCTTGGCAGCACTGTATGCAGAGAACGACTCAAGTAGCGTCTTCCCCATAGAGGGAGCGGTTGCAGCCGCGCGAAACGAAAGCGCTTCGACTGGCATGATCTCCGGGCGCGTTAGCCAATCTCCGTCATACCGCCTCTTAGCCAAGTCCGATAGCTTTAAGCAATGCACCCAAAACGCATCAACCAGCCCTACAAGTTCCGGGCTATTAGCTGCCGGGAGAGGAATCCCCTCAGCCTGTAGCATCCTCAGTACGTGGGAGCTAACGAATTCACTTCGGTCAATATCAATCCCATGCTCTGGCGCCGAGCTTAAGCTCTCCCACTCTTGATACTCGATGTGCCCATCAGGCCCTTCATTAATCAAATGCTGACCTGGGATTAGGTATGACCTAAATTCACCAGTACGCTCCATCTCCTCCAGTTCCTGCCTGAACCAACGAGCAGCCAACTGCTGCACATCCCGCGCGGTGAGAGCAGGAAGACCAGCCACCTGCGCACGCGCAGCGGAGAACACCTCCTCACTACGGACCCATGCCGCAGCGAAGAGCGCCTTCGCCTTGCCAGGCTCACGCGTTTTAAGCGAGCGCTTGTACTCAAGCCCCAAGACAGGACGAAGCTCGTCAGGAACCCGGCGACGTATATAGAAGAGACCTGAAGATGGGTGCTTCCAAGGTTGAGCCATAAAGGAACGCGAACGCAGAGGGATTGTTCGCGGGATAGTACGAGGATATGCCGTCATCTGTGTACCGCCTTTGTGTACCAATTTGGCGGCTTGGCAATGTCCCCAGAAAGCAAAAAGCCCCTGAGACTTAGGAATCTCAAGGGCTTTCTTTATCTGGCGGTGAAGGAGGGATTCGAACCCTATTTTTGCCGTGCCGTTGCGTCGCAAACCCGCTCAATCTGGAGCTTTGCAGCCCTTCTCCCTCTCAGTGCGTAGCTATCCGGCGCATTGATTTCGACACTTCATCGACAGTCCCGCTAGACATTCTCCCCTCTGTCCTCGTAGCTTCTCTCTTGGCGATTCCGCTCGCCGTCATGGTCTTGTCGAGTGTCGCTTTTTATCCTGCTTCAAGTCGCGTTTGCTTCTCCGTGCAGCAGGAAAATCAAGCGCTTGGCTCGTAACAAGGAACGTTATGCGACACAAGTGGTGGAAAACATTACGCCACTTCTGTCGCCTACTTATAGTTAGGCCCCCAGAGCATGATCCCAAAGTCCACAGTAAAGTTAGTAATCGGAGATTACTGCTTAGTCCCAAGAGATGACGGGGCTTTTGTGCCATTCGTGTATCTTGGCCGGCGTGACAATGATCGATCATCTTTCTTTGGAGCTCTGGCCAACATCGTCATTCGCAACTCCGATGAACTGCCAGAGAAAATTTCACTCTTGCAGCATGCACTACTCCACATTAAATGCTTCAAAGAGAACAACACACCCATAGTTGGAAATATAGCCTCCAAACTAGCCAACTCAGAGCTAGAGAGAATATCCACTGACATAAAAAGCTCAGGACCAGGGCATTCCACAAGAGTCTGGGGGCATCGAATTATTTGCAAATATGCAAACGACGTACAAGCCTAACAATTGGTTCAAGTCGTTCGCTTCGCTCACTGCGGGACCGGCTAAAGCCGGCCCCTTAACCAAACGTTAGGAGTAGCATTAATTATGCTGCGCTTAAGCAACATTGAACTGCAATTTAATAGAGCAAGCCTGTCAGATGACGATACCTGCGAGGCGTATCAGTATCTAGATGCCTACATAGAGACAAGCCACGCAATTATAAAACGCGGCCTCATCGTCGCAGCAATCGTTGCTTACTCTCGGCCCTTTTTAAAAAGCGACGGATCAGGCGCAACCCCAATGGTGTCGCTTAAGCTAGAAAAAGATCTTAGCCCTGATGAGCTTGAGCTTCACAAAAAAATTCTAAACTTAAGAAATCGTGTTGCTGCACACTCGGACCATGATCTAAGGCCTGTGAATCGCATTCCCTCAACCGGCACTGGCTTCGGAGTTACTTTCGTCCCCATAGATCAGGTGCTAGAAGAGCTAGATCACATAGAGTTCAAGAATCTTGCTTACAAAACCATGATCTTATGCAAGAAAAAAGCACGCGAATTAAACGATAAACTCCGAGAAGGCGACTCCTAACAATGCGCTCAACTGCCGCTCACTTCGTTCGCTGGACAGCCAAAAGCTACGCTTTTGTCTGCCCGTTAGCTTAATCGTTAGGCGTTATTAACTTTTTAACTCGGTGCAAAACATGGAAGTTGGGTTAGCCACCGCACGTTCTGCATTTCCTACGCGACGATTGCGCGGCCTGAAAACTTGCCGTGATCTTCGCGCGGGCTCTCGCCCAAGCGCTGCCTTGGCTAGCGCACACGCGCCGTGCACAAGTGTTTTCCTGCTTTGCCGTTCGCACTTGAATCTCCGCAGCGGCTCGGTCATCGTGCCGCAATCAACAAAGCAGTGCGCCCCGGCCTCTTCGCCTAACAACTGGTTCAAGGCCGCTCGCTTCGCTCGCTCGGGACCGGCTAAAGCCGGCCCCTTAACCAAACGTTATGTAGCAGAATAATATCTATGCACCTCCTAAGGCCAACCAGAAGAAAAATTTCCACCACAGTACTTTTTATAAGTATTGGTTTTGTTTTTTCAGTCGTCAGCGACCTAACCTCAAAAGCATACAAAGAATACGTCAAGAATACCCACTTCGAGGGCCAGCTTCTTGAAGATTACGAAAATATAATAAAACAAGGACCACTAACACCCGCAGTGCCAGACAACCGAATTTACGAACTCGTAAAAAAAATCCCACCAGAGGCGCACAAAAAAGTTGAGCTAGCCGGATTATTTAACATTTGGTTCACGGTTATTTTTGGGCTTCTAATTACATACCTTGGAGCGTGTGTTGCACATCGCGAATCTAAATCGCGTGATGCCACATAACAATTGGTTCAAGTCGCTCGCTTCGCTCACTCGGGACCGGCTAAAGCCGGCCCCTTAACCAAACGTTAGCTATCACGAAATGGAAAATTTAACCTTCTTAGGCCTTACAAAGCAGCACTGGGACTTCATAAATGGCTTTGCTAATTGGATATCAGCAATTGGTACCGTGGCTGCGGTAATTGTTTCGCTCTATTTAGCCACTGGAGCCACAAAGCCCAAAGCCAGACTTTCTATCGGGGTCCGATTAATAATCACCCCTGGACAAAATGGCGAGCATGAGGAAATTGTTGCTGCAAAGTTAGTAAATATGGGAGACCGACCCATCCACATAACAAGCCTGGGTTGGCAGGTGGGGTTTTGGAAAAAGAGCTATGCCATGCAAATAGTAAACGCAACCCCTTTTAGCCAAGGGGTTCCCGTTAGCTTGGAGTATGGGAAAGAAGCTCAATGGCATATCCCAACCAACGTGCAGGAAGGCTGGTTCCGATACTTTGCAAATGGCTTCCTAAAAAATCATGCACTAAGCACTTTAAAATTAGTTGCCTACACATCAACAGGACACAGATTCACTGCGAAGCCAGAAGAAAACCTTCTATCTGCGCTCAAAAAAGCAAAAACCGAAGTGCGTGAGAGCTAACAATGCGCTCAAATCGCTCACTTCGTTCGCTGGGACCGGCTAAAGCCGGCCCCTTAGCTTAATCGTTAGGTGCTTCAAATGCGCACGGCGCTGCTTCAAGAAATCCAACGTTTCGCTGAGAGCAAGCGCCCAGCTTGGGAACTTGAGAGCTGGTGGGAAAAGCATGCTCTTGAAGTGGAGTCAGAGTTAGGGAGGAGCGCTTACCTAGCAGTTAGCAAGCGAAAGTTCGTTGGGCTTAAGCATGTTCTAGAAAAAGAAGGACTTGCATATGTGGCATCTAAAGAGCACTGCCAGTCGTGCGGTGAGCCATTTTTTGTCGTTGCTCCCGGCACAACCACTAAAGAGCAAATAATTTCATTTGCAAAGCAATGTAGACTCAAAGAGGCGGCGCAAATCATCGAGAGCGGCTGGATGCACCCTGGGCAATACTGCAAGTCAGGCTGTACATTCAAACTATGGAACATAAGGTAGTGCAGTCAACACCTAACAATGCGCTCAAAGCGCTCACTCCGTTCACTGGGACGGCGTTCCGCCGCCCCTTAGCTTAATCGTTAGCTGATATGACCCTAGCCACCGACTTCCCGCAACGTATTTTTTTAGACTCGTCATCCTTACAGACGATGCTTAACTACGGTGGATTTTTGTATGAGGACGAAGATATTGGGATAAATGATCCAATTCATAAAGATTCCTTCGGAATAGCAAAGCTTGAAGCGCTTCGCAAAATCATGCTTATTTCCGAGCGAGCGCCTTTCGAGTTCGCCATTTCAAGAAATAGCTTTAAAGAAGTAGAGCGTGCAAGAGACTCCTCTTATTTACGCTGGGCTTACGATGTTCTCGATCACTGGAATGCATGCATTGAGGAAAGCGGCCCGCCCGAGCCAAATGCCACAGGGCTTGAAGCCATTGAATCAGGGCGCATTCAGTATTTAGGCGCGGGAGATCGTGCATTACTAGTAGATGCGCTGCGCTTCGGATGCGATACTTTTTTAACTATGGAAAACAAGCTCCCTAAGAATGGTTTACACCTTCACAAGAACTTGGGCATCTACGTCGAAGCACCAATTTCAGTATGGGAAAGAATTAAGCCATGGGCAACTCTGTTCCGGTAGCGCACGGCTAACCATGCACTCAACTGCCGCTCACTTCGTTCGCTGGACGTCCAAAAGCTGCGCTTTTGGCCTCCCGTTAGCTTAATCGTTAGGCAAAAAATGAAATCGAGTTCGTTCCTGCTCATTGCTCTAATCGGATCATTATTCTTGCTCCTAGGCGCCAGCTTCATTTTTGGCATGCAAACACTGCCAGTAGAATCTGACTCAAGCTGTAGAAGTGTCTGTGGCTTAGGGCTGCTTTTCTCTCTATTTTTCGGTCCACAAGTAGGTGCTTATGTCGTTGGCTTTATCTGGTCCGCAATTGGAATTTCCCTATTCGCCTTTGCATATCGCACGCTGCGGTAGTTTCGCCTAACAATGCGCTCAACTGCCGCTCACTTCGCTCGCTGGACGTCCAAAAGCTGCGCTTTTGGCCGCCCGTTAGCTTAATCGTTAGGTGCCACATGAAAATTGCGAGTGTGCTTGGAGTCAGCCTGCTAATCGCGTTACTAGCTACTCTAATTTCTGCTGGTGTTGGAGCTTTGGTGGCGCCAGGGGTGTTCTACAAAATCAGCGGTGGGCTTTTTGGAGTTCAGTTAGGCACTAACACAATATGGTACTTAAAGGCGGTCTTTATCTCTCATTTTTTTACTGCGCTGCTTTCTTCTCTACTAGTAGCTTTTGTCCTTTCAAAAAAATCCAAAAGAAGCACCTAACAATGCGCTCAACTGTCGCTCACTTCGCTCGCTGGACAGCCAAAAGCTACGCTTTTGTCTGCCCGTTAGCTTAATCGTTAGGTCTACAGATGAACTTCGTGTGCATGGGAAATTTCCTAGCGGTAACCCGCGAAACTGGAAACCAATGGAATTTGCTCATGGTTCGTGTAGAGAATGATTTCGTTGGCAACCCTGTTTGCGAGCGTCTTCCCGGCAGAGGAGCCATCCCGGCTCGACCGCTGGTCGAGGCCAAGTTGATCGACGCTGTTCTCTTGGGCGTTTCTGAAGCGAATGAGCGCCTTGGTACGCGCTATAGGGTGTCGCACATAAAGTACGTTGAAGATGACAGCCCGCCAGAAAGCATTTACACCTTTTTGACAGCTAGCATCCTTGAGCACCTTCACGAAGGGCGGGAGTTTCGGGCGGGTCGCGCGGTTTAAGCCTAACAATAGGTTCAAACCGTTCGCTTCGCTCACTGGGACTGGCTAAAGCCAGCCCCTTAACCAAACGTTAGCCTTCTTTCTGGAATTCCGCGATGCACAATGTTCAAGCACTGATCGGCCGATTTGAAGTCAACGCCTTCGCCGATCCAAGCAAGGCCATTCCCTTGCCGCAAGGACTGTTTCTCGTCCCCGTCAACGACGTCTTCTATCGCGCAAAGTGTGAGATCGACCCGCCGTCCGTAATCCAGCAGTTTGAGTTTCTAACACCAGAATTTCTTTCATGGCTTAAGCACGTCTCTATTGAACAAACACTTGCTTACGTTGAGACAGACTACTTTGGTGGTGATGGCGGCCAAGGAGCCATACTCCTTTCAAACGGCGAAATCATCTATGGGCCGTCATTCGGTGATGAAGAGCACATCAACTCCGTACTGAGACTTCTCGGAGTCAAAGTTTGCGCTGAAGAACATGATGAGTTCGGCTCTGTGGGTCTTGGGAATTACCGGTCCTCGCAAGAGTGGCTCGCTAGTACAGAGGGCTAACAATTCATTCAAGTCGAAGCCGCTTCGCGGCTCGGCTTAACTCAGGCGTTAGGCGCACTTAAAACTAGGAGAGCGGTGAATGCCCTTCATGCAACAACCTGCCTCAGCATCGGGGGCTGAAATTTGGTCCGATGCTCCTCAGTTCCCCAGTTGGGCTGACCCTAGCTTTTACTCTGACAGCGGCGATCTTTATATGTGTTTCGAAGCACATACGGAAGAAACGTTCACCACGGTCAGGTTCGAAGGCCTCATAGAGATGAGCATTCAACCTTTCACAGAGGAAAATCTAGGGAGTCACGAGTTTTATAAGTTCGGCCTAAAGCAGTACGAATTCAATATCCTTAAAAATTCATCAAAAATCTCTTACTGGAAAGCGCTCAATCCAACCCACTGGGTTATTACGTTTCAAGACAGAACAATCGATGTTATTGCAAAGGAATGTGTAATCATCGCCAAGGCAATTCCGGCCAAAAGCCAAAGTGAAGCGCTTCTGGCAGCACTGAAGTGAGCACCTAACAATGCGCTCAACTGCCGCTCACTCCGTTCGCTGGACGTCCAAAAGCTGCGCTTTTGGCCGCCCGTTAGCTTAATCGTTATAAGCCTTTCTAAAACCGAGAGCAGCCATGGACGAAAAAATTGCAACGGAGCTAAGCGATCAGATCGTTATTTTTAACCGCAGGCTATCCATGATCATCGGGGACATGAAAGAGTCTTTGACAAAAGATGAATACGCCCCTTATTTAAATAAGCTATCGCACATGCTGGCGCTGAGCTTCGATGTTCTCGATATGTTGGGTAATGATTATCCGCATCTAAACCCCTACGAAAACGGCACCAGCCATTGAGGTTAAGGCTCATAACAATGCGCTCAACTGCCGCTAACTTCGTTCGCTGGACAGCCAAAAGCTGCGCTTTTGTCTGCCCGTTAGCTTAATAGTTAGGCAGCAATGAAATAATGCAGATACTGACCTACAAAAGGACGCATACGGGCGACCCAGACTCTGCAGGCAGATTTGGAATCAACGACTGTATGGGCCGCGTACGTGGATGGAGCTTTGATGCTGTTATCGGCGTTGGAGGGTATGGCCCGGAACAACCTAGAAGCTATGGTATCGAAGGTCGTATTAACTGGGTTGGCCTGAACCCTACCCGAGTCCCGCATCCACAAGGCTATGGCCAAATAGTCACTTTTGAATCATTTGTACTCTTTGAAGAGAAAGAGCCTTTTCTATACGAATTAGCCCCTCTTCTGGCTCGGCGGATGCATGAAAAACGCGCTCGCGTCTTGCTCAAATCCTATTCAGCAGCAGAAAAAGCAGAGGCCGAAACACTTCTAGCATCTTTACTAGGAGGCCATAAAGCTATCAACACCACTACTAGGCCGCGTAGAAAATGCCGAAAAGCCAAGAGCACAAAGCCTTGTCGTGTTGCCACCTAACAATGCGCTCAAAGCGCTCACTTCGTTCGCTGGGACGGCGTTCCGCCGCCCCTTAGCTTAATCGTTAGCCTAACGAGAAATACATGGGAATCGCTGAAAAACTCATATACGCATGGGCTATATATCTAATCATCCCAGCCGCCGCGTGCTTACTACTAGCTTTGCTTGCAAGAATGCCGATACAAAAAATATCCATCGGTCGTGGAAAAATAATCTTTAAGTACAAGAAGGTAAATTTTCACTTGCTTCCCATCATGGCAAATCTAGAGCTCCAGCTAATTGAGGCAGAGCCTGCAATGGTAAGCCCACTAGAGCGCAAGCCATTAATATTCCAGATGGTTTGGCTCTTGGCGGGCTCCTTCGCTTTAGCATTGGTAGGCATCCCCTACAACCACTCAATAATAATTAAGTCATTTATTTCAGGGTTGTACCAGCCTTTTACTGGTATGCTTTCGCCATTTGCTGACGCACAAAAATATCTGGGTAGCTTCTGGTCATTTGTAGAGAGCCAGAATGCGCTTTCAATTGCAGGGCTTGTTGGCATTAAGGCTCTTGCGCTAAATGTGGCACTCTTACCACTACGCATGCTACCCATGATCTTTACAAAAGCAAACAATTCAAAGCCTTGGATGCACTCCGTACAACAAAAGCTCTTATTTCTTATTTGGCTATTTCTCCGAGCATTGATTCTAGCTTGGATTATTTCCGCCGCTTACTTCATCTACACGCTCATAGGCTAACAATGCGCTCAACTGCCGCTCACTTCGTTCGCTGGACAGCCAAAAGCTACGCTTTTGTCTGCCCGTTAGCTTAATCGTTAGCAGCTATGAGCAATAAATTGGAACTCCTCAGCTTTATTGAATTTTTTGAGTCCGAGCCTGAGTGGACACATGAAATGGACTGGTTCTATGGCGCGCGCTTTATTACAACACGGGGCTCAGACACCGTAATAG
>NZ_JACVAM010000010.1 GCF_014851865.1 Pseudomonas sp. PDM16 | reverse complement strand
CCTCCAGGATGGCATCGGCGGTCTCGGCATCGACTGTCTCGGCCAGGGCCGGCAGGCGGGCCCACAGGCCTGGGGCCTCGAACACTTCATGGAGGACGAAGCGCATGTCGCGCAGCGGGGCGTTGTACTCGGGCATCGGTCACCTCGTTCGGAGCGCCGGACATGCATGTCCGGCGCATGGGGAATAAAAAGGGGTCGCCGTATGCAGCGACCCGTAGGGTCAGGCGGCCACCGAGTTACCGCCGACTATGGTTTTCGTGCTCAATGGCTGGAGGCCGCCGCAGCGCCGAGGCCGGTCTGGGCGCGGACGAACTGGTCGTCGAACGCTGCGCGCTCGCGAGCGGCCCGGGCACTCCGGTCCAGCCGGGACACCACCACGATGACCAGGAAGGCCAGTGGCATGGAGAACAGGGCAGGGTGGTCGTAGGGATAGATCGCCTGCTCGTGGCCCAGTACGGAGACCCATACCGCCGGCGACAGGATCACCAGTACCAGCGCGGTAACCAGTCCGGTGAAGCCTCCGGCCAGGGCACCGCGGGTCGTCAGGTTCTTCCAGTACATGGCCATGATCAGCACCGGGAAGTTGGTCGAGGCGGCAATGCCAAAGGTCAGGCCGACGAGGAAGGCAACGTTCTGCTTCTCGAAGAGAATGCCCAGGCCAATGGCGACTACACCCAGTGCCACGGTGGCGATGCGAGTTACGCGCATCTCGTCCCTTTCGCTCGCGGCACCCTTCTTCAGCACGGTGGCATAGAGGTCATGGGAAATGGCCGATGCACCTGCCAGAGCCAGGCCGGCCACCACTGCGAGGATGGTGGCGAAGGCCACTGCCGAGAGGAAGCCGAGGAACAGGTTACCGCCCACCGCCTTGGCCAGGTGCATGGCGACCATGTTGCCGCCACCGATCAGCACGCCCTTGATGTCACCGTCGACGAAGAATTGCGGGTCGGTGCCGACGATCACGATGGCGCTGTAGCCCAGCACCATCACGACCAGGAAGAAGAAGCCGATGAAGCCGGTGGCGTAGAACACCGATTTACGCGCTTCCTTGGCATTGGGCACGGTGAAGAAGCGCATCAGGATGTGGGGCAGTCCGGCGATGCCAAACACCAGTCCGAGGGACAGCGAGGCAGCGTTGATCGGGTCGGCCAGCATCGAGCCGGGGCCCATGATGTCCCAGCCGATCGCATGAGCCTCGACTGCGCGGCTGGCCAGGTTTTCCAGGCTGAAGCCGAACTCGGCCAGTGCCAGTACGGCCAGGGTGGTGCCGCCAGCGAGCAGCAGGACGGCCTTGATGATCTGAACCCAGGTCGTGGCGATCATGCCGCCGAAGATCACGTAGACCAGCATGAGCACGCCCACCACCATGACCGCCGTGGTGTAGTCGAGACCGAACAGCAGCTTGATCAGCTGACCCGCGCCGACCATTTGCACCACCAGGTAGCAGCAGACTACCGTCAGCGAGCCGAAGGCGGCGAAGGTGCGAATCTGCGTCTGGTCCAGGCGATAGGAAACGATGTCGGCGAAGGTATAGCGTCCCAGGTTGCGCAGGCGTTCCGCCATCAGGAAGGTGATGATCGGCCAGCCGACAAAGAACGCCACGGTGTAGACGAAACCGTCATAGCCCTTGGCGAATACCAGGCTGGAAAGCCCCAGCAGGGTGGCCGCGGACATGTAGTCCCCGGCGATCGCCAGACCGTTCTGGAAGCCACTGATCCCACCTCCCGCGGTGTAGAAGTCGGCGGTCGATTTGGTCTGCCGGGCGGCCCACCAGGTGATCGCCAGCGTGGCCATGACGAAGACGAAGAACATGGCGATGGCGTGCAGATTGATCGGTTGCTGCTCCGCGACGATCGGGGCGGCAAAGGCGCTGCAGGGGGCCAGCAGCAGACTGGCCAGGCCGAGAGTGCGCAGGCGCATCATTTCAGCTCCTCCAGCAGGTCGGCGCCGAGGGCGTCGAAGCGGGTATTGGCGCGGTAGACGTACCAGCCGGTGCACAGCCAGGACAGCACGATGACCGCTGCGGCCACTGGAATCCCCACCGTCATCTGACGGCCTTCGGCCACAGGGCTGTGCAGCAGGTCAGGCTGAAAAGCGACCACCAGCATGAACAGGTAGTAGGCCCCAAGCACGGCGGCACTCAACGACCAGGCCAGGCGCGAGCGGCTTCGTACCAGGTATTGGAACTTGGGATTGGCGCGGATGCGATCGCAACTCTGCGCGTGGGACAGTTCAGCGTTGGTCATAGGGATGGCTCCTTGTTTTTGTTGTTGCCGAGGTTGTAGTGCCGTTTTGCGGGCGAAGGACGCCAGGGCGACTGGCTGGAGCCGGTCGCCTGGTGCCACTCGTGGGGGTTACAGTGCTTTGGCCATGTCGCGCAGGACGTACTTCTGGATCTTCCCGGTCGAGGTCTTCGGCAATACGGTGAAGACCACCGTGCGGGGAACCTTGAAGCCGGCCAGGTGATCTCGGCAGAAACCGATGATGTCCATCTCGCGCACCGACTGGTGGTCGGCCTTGAGGGTGATGAAGGCGCACGGGGTCTCGCCCCATTTCTCATCCGGTCGTGCGACCACGGCTGCTTCCAGAACGGCCGGATGCCGATAGAGCACGCCTTCGAGCTCGATGGTGGAGATGTTCTCGCCACCGGAGATGATGATGTCCTTCAGGCGGTCCTTGATTTCCACGTAGCCGTCCGGGTGGCATACCGCGAGATCACCGGTATGGAACCAGCCGCCGCCGAAGGCCTCGGCCGTGGCGCTGGGGTTCTTCAGGTAACCCTTCATCACGGTATTGCCGCGCATGAAGATCTCGCCGATGGTCTGGCCGTCGCGTGGCGTTGGTTCGAGGGTCTTCGGATCGCCGACCATCACTCCTTCGAGGGTCGGGTAGCGAACACCCTGGCGTGCCTTGATTTCGGCACGCTGCTCCAGTGGCAGGGCGTCCCATTCCTCATGCCAGGCACACAGGGTCACCGGGCCATAGACCTCGGTCAGACCGTAGACGTGGGTGACGCGGATGCCCATCTCTTCCACGGCACCGATCACCTTGGCTGGCGGTGCCGCCCCGGCGACCATCGCGTTGACGGGGTGGTCGATGGCCGCCTTGGCTTCGGCCGGCATATTGACCAGGGCATTGAGCACGATGGGGGCGCCGCATAGGTGCGTGACTTGCTCGTCCCGAATCAGGTTGAGGATCTTCTGCGGGTCGACGCGGCGCAGGAACACATGCACCCCCGCCAACGCAGTGATGGTCCAGGGGTAGCACCAGCCATTGCAATGGAACATCGGCAGGGTCCACAGATAGACCGGGTGATTGCCCATGGCCCAGGTCATCTGGTTGCCCAGGGAATTCAAGTAGGCACCGCGGTGGTGGTAGACCACCCCCTTGGGGTTGCCGGTCGTGCCTGAGGTGTAGTTCAGGCTGATTGCCTGCCACTCGTCGTCCGGCCACTGCCAGGCGAACTCGGGGTCACCTTCGGCGAGGAACGCCTCGTAGTCCAGATCGCTGACCGCCTGGCCCTCGCCATATTCCGGATCGTCGACGTCGATCACCAGCGGTGGGTGGTCGAGCATGCCGATGGCTGCATGGATGACGTCGAAGAACTCGCGATCGGCTATCACCACCTTGGCTTCGCCGTGCTGCAGCATGAAGGCGATCGCCTCGGCATCCAGGCGCACGTTGAGGGTGTTGAGCACCGCACCGATCATCGGCACGCCGAAATGTGCCTCGAGCATGGCCGGGATGTTCGGCAGCATCACTGCCACCGTGTCGCCTTTGCCGATTCCTCGTCCTGCCAGTGCAGAGGCCAGGCGCCTGCAACGGACATAGGTTTCCGCCCAGGTGCGGCGGATGGAACCATGGATCACGGCCGGGTAGTTCGGATAGACGCTGGCGGTGCGCTCGATGAAGCTGAGCGGCGAGAGGGCGATGTGGTTCACGGCTGCAGGGGCAAGACCCTGTTCGAAGATCGACATGCTGGGCATCCGGTGGCTGATTGTTAGCTCTGATTTGTCTGCTTTTTTTCGCGAGATAGGGCGAACGGCAGATCATTCGACGGATTTTATACATCAAGTCGTAGCGAGTATGGAATTACTACCTGAGTAGTATAGTATTTTTACTATATTAATTTGATTTAGACAGAAGGTGTACAGCCTAGGTGTGAGGCATGGATATATGCTGTCGTCGTTTTCCATATGGAGCCCTCGATGAGTCTGAATCCGGTCCGCCTGCATACCTGGCTGCGCCTGCAGCGCGAGGGCGTGTCGTTATCCGCCCGCGCCGATGCTCTGTGCCGAGCGCTGCGGGGTTGCCCCGAGGTGCAGCAGGCCTATTACCTGAGCTGGCTGGAGGGCGTCGGCATATACGGCCATGAGGGTAGCGGTCAGCAGCTACCCCCAGGGCAGGGTGACCCATCGCTGGCCAGCGATCAGGTGCTGTTCGATCTCCTGATGGGTGAGGGGCGGCTGAGCCTGGAGCGTGTACGCGGCCTCGATTGCTGGTTGTCAGGTCGCTTGCGCAGGGCGGCGATCAGTCATGGCCAGGTGTTTGCCCTCGCCTTGCAACCCGGCCTGCACGGCCTGTTGCTGGTGGATGTTCGTGACGGCGTCAGCCTAGACTGGATGGGCTGGGTGCAGGAGCTGCTCTCGACGCTGCTGGCGATGTCCAGCGACCTGCTGAGGGCCTCCCCGCTGCTCGGCCACGATCCACAGCCCAGCCTGCTGCTGGATGCCGAGGGTGACCCGCTGGAACTCAATGCGGCCTTGCTGGCGCTGCTGGCCGATCAGCCGCCCGGCTCGGTGGTGCGTTTCCTGCCGGTCAACCACGTCTCGCTGGTGCGGGCTTGTCTCGATCAGTGTCGGGCCGTTGAGGAGGTTGAGGCGCAATGCGACGGACGGATACTGATCTGGAGCTTCATTCCCGACCCTCAGGAGCGGCGTGTGCTGGCTCGCTGCCGCGAAGCCACCGAGCAGGTTCTGGCCGAGCGTGAGGCGGCCAAGGCCAGGCGCCTGTATCGACTGATCACCGAGAACACGACTGACCTGATTTCCCGGCATACCCCCGATGGCTGCTTTCTCGACGCATCCCCGGCCTCGTGGACCCTGCTCGGCTACTGGCCGGAGGAGTTACGCGGCCAGCTGGCTCAGAAACTGTTCCACGCTCAGGATCTGGCACAGCTGATCCAGCGCGCCCGCGACGCTCTGGAGACCGACGGTTACCACACGATGACCTATCGCATTCGCCATAGGGATGGGCGCTACCTGTGGTTCGAGACTGCCAGCCGAGCGATTCGCGAAACCTACACCGGAACGGTGGTCGAGGTGGTGAGCGTGTCGCGTGACATCACCGCACGGGTGCAGGCCGAAGAGAACAAGCGGCGGCTGGCCGAAGTGGTCGAGGCCAATACCGATCCTGTGCTGTTCATCGACTCGGACGACCAGATCACCTACCTCAATCCAGCGGCCCGCAACGTCCTGCAACTGGACGAAGAGCAGCCGATGCCTGCGCTCGCGGCGCTGTTCGCCCAGGACGATCTGGTTCGCCTGCAGGCTGGGCGCGACAAGGCTCAGCAGACGGGCGTCTGGAGTCACGACTCCCGCCTGCAGCCTCCTTCGGGGGGCGCCTCGGTGCCGGTATCCCTGGTTCTGTTGGCCCATCGTGCTGCGGGAGGAGAGCGGTACTACTCGCTGGTCGCGCGCGACATGACCGAGCGAGAGCTGCGGGAGGTACAGCAGCGACGCCACCAGGACGAGCTGGCGCACACCGCGCGACTGGTGACCCTGGGGGAGCTGGCTTCCGGCATAGCCCACGAGATCAACCAGCCGCTGGCTGCCGTGGTCAACTATGCCAGCGCCAGCCAGCGCTACCTGCAGTCTCTGGATCGCAACCCGCAGGCAGCCGAACGCGTGGCCCAGGGGCTGGAGCGCATCACCGAGCTTGCCAACCATGCCTCCGAGGTGATCAAGCGCTTGCGTGGTTTCCTGCGCAAGGGCCAGCGGCGCATGCAGGCGCTGGATGTGGCCGAGGTGGCCCGGGAGGCAGTACGCCTGTGCGCCTGGGAGGCGTCGGCCTGCCTGGTGGTGATCGAGGAGCAATTGCCCGACAATCTGCCGCCGGTATACGCCGATCGGGTTCTGCTGGAACAGGTTCTGCTCAACCTGCTGCGCAATGCCATCGACGCCAATCGGGAAACCCATGCAGGGTGTTCGTCGCGCATCATTCTCGCGGCCAGCCATGTGCCGGGTGGTGAAGTACAGGTGGATGTGCGCGACCAGGGGCCGGGGCTCGATGATGCGGAACTCGAGCGAGTGTTCACGCCGTTTTACACCAGCAAGCCAGATGGCCTGGGTCTGGGGCTTTCGATGAGCCGCAGCATCATCGAGGGATTCGGTGGAGCGCTGGATGGGCAGCGTCTGCCCGACGGCGGGTTGCTGATGCGTTGCCGGCTGCCCTTACAGTGATAACAACAATGAGGACGACGGGATGACTGCTGCCAAGCAGGTGGTGTATGTGGTGGACGATGACCAGGGAATGCTCGATTCCACGGTCTGGCTGCTCGAGTCGGTAGGCTTGCAGGCGATTCCCTTTACCAGTGGCCGGGCATTTCTCGATGCTTGCGATGCGGACCTGAATGCTTGTGTGCTGCTGGATGTCCGCATGCCCGGAATGGGCGGGTTGAATGTGCAGGAAGAGATGCGTACACGAGGCAACGTCTTGCCCATCATCTTTGTCAGTGGTCATGCCGATGTTCCCATCGTGGTTCGGGCGTTCAAGGCCGGTGCCTGCGACTTCATCGAGAAGCCGTACAACGAGCAGCTGTTGCTCGACAGCGTTCAGCAGGCCTTGAGCCGCTTCGAACATAGCCGTTCCGGCAACAGCGATCACGACGGCCTGTTGAGCAGGTTGGCCAGCCTGACGCCGCGCGAGCGCGATGTGCTGTTGCCTCTGGTACAGGGCTATACCAATCGGGAAATTGCCGAGCAGCTGGATATCAGTGTGAAGACGGTCGACCTCTACCGCTCCCGCGTCATGAAGCGAATGCAGGCAGAGCGCCTGGCCGATCTGGTCGGCATGGCGATTGCCGTAAAGCTGATCGATCCTCTGCATCTGAGGTAGGACAGCGACGGTGGCGGCTGGACGGCCTGCCTCGTTCGCCCTGCCATTCTGCAGCAGCCAGATATCTCGATGTCATGGTGGTGCATCGCTCCTCGACTTATCGGGCCCCGCCACCGGGGGGGGGGCGGTCATCGGGGAGGGCTGGACGTTGGAACCTGCGACCCGATTGCTTCCAGGCACAGCCATCCGACAATCAGGAAAAACGAGCCGCCTAGTACGCCGATGAATGTCATGTCCGTGCCCTTGATATTGGTCGATCTGCTGGGATGACCGCGAGGGCTGCAGGGAAGTTTCAGCAATATTCACGGCGATCCGAGTCGCGCCCGAATACCAAGAAATGGTGGTCGCCAACCCGCTGCTTCCGTCCCCCCACTCGCGCCACCAGACGCCTGTCTGCACGTGCGATGCGTTACGCCTCCATTCATCGACAGAAGGTGATTTTTACGGAACATTGGCTGCTGCCAGACGCCATAGATTCGGTGCTCTTTCGCAGGAATCTGCCATGAACCGCCTACTTGCCCTGTTTGCTCTGCTTCCAGTGTTTCTATGTGCACCAGCTCTGTCCGCAAGCCAGACCAGGAGCTTCGGCTGGGTCGAGGAGGGGCTGCTGCTGCCTGAAAGCGTATCCCTCAAGCTCAAGCTGGATACGGGAGCGCTCACCTCGTCCGTCGATGCATCCGAGATTGAACGCTTCGATAAGGATGGTGAGACATGGGTGAAATTCAGCGTCGAGGTGAAGGACAGCAATACCGACGAACTGGTGAGCATTCCGTTCGAGCGCAAGGTGATACGCAACATCAAGGTGAGGGGCGCTGGCGGGGCCGACCGCCGTCCGGTGGTGCGCTTGAAGATGTGCATAGGTAACAAGATCTACGACGAGGAATTCTCCCTCAACAACCGAAGCAAGATGCTCTACCCGGTCCTGATCGGGCGGCGCACGCTGGAAAGGCTGGGAACGGTGGACGTCACGCAGACCTTCACCGTCGAGCCTAAGTGCAAAGCTGCTTGATGCTTTCGGTCGAAATCCCGACTGGCAGTGTCTGTCGCAGATAGCCGAGCAGAGCTCGTCTGGTCGAGGATGAGCGCCTTGATCGCCGTCAAGCCCTGGGTGAATCAAGGCCGCGTGATGATCAGCCTATTTACCCCGTCCAGTATCCTTTGAGGTCCGGATAGCCCTCCTTAGGCTGGGATTCCCCTGATCCCAACCTGAGGATGACCCAATGGATTTCTCCTTTAGCCCCAAGGTGGAGGAGCTGCGCCTGCGACTGCAGCACTTCATGGACACCCACGTGGTTCCGCGCCACGGCCAGTGGTTGGCCGAGGTTCGTGATGGGCAGTTTCCGGTCTCATTCATGGCCGATCTCAAGGCCCTGGCGCGCAGCGAGGGCTTGTGGAACCTGTTCCTGCCGACACTGGGCAGTGACGAGCCAGGGACGAGGCTGAGTAACCTGGAGTACGCCCCCCTGGCGGAAATCATGGGCAGGGTTCCGTGGGCGTCGGAAGTGTTCAATTGCAGCGCTCCCGATACCGGCAATATGGAACTGCTGCATTTGTTTGCGACACCCGAGCAGCGCCAGGACTGGCTCAATCCTCTCCTGGAGGGCGAGATCCGCTCGGCATTCGCGATGAGCGAGCCTGACATTGCGTCCTCGGACGCCAGCAATGTGCAGACCCTTATTCGCCGGGATGGCGATCACTACGTGCTCAATGGTCGCAAATGGTTCATCACCAATGCCTCTCACCCTCGGTGTCGGCTGCTGCTGGTGATGGGCAAGACCGATCCCGAGGCCGAGCCGCACAGGCAGCAGAGCATCATCCTGGTGCCGTTCGACACGCCGGGGGTGCGGGTGCTGCGCAACATTCCGGTGCTCAACCATCTCTCTCCCGAGGGGCATTCGGAGATTCTTCTGCGCGACGTCCGGGTGCCTGCGGTCAATCTGCTCGGGCGAGAGGGGGATGGCTTCATGATGGCCCAGGCACGGCTGGGGCCCGGGCGGGTTCACCACTGCATGCGGGCCATCGGCATGGCCGAATTGGCGTTGCAGCTGATGCTGGAACGCTGCCAGGAGCGGTGCGTATTTGGCCGTCATCTATCGCAGTACGCGAACATCGGCGACTGGATCGGAGAGTCTCGCCTGGATATCGAACAGGCGCGTCTGCTGGTGCTGAAGACTGCGTGGATGCTCGATGAGGTCGGAGCCAAGGTCGCGCGCAGGGAAATAGCGATGATCAAGGCTCAGATACCTCGGGTGCTTTGCCGGGTGGTGGATCGTGCGATGCAGGTATTCGGGGCGATGGGGATGAGCCCTGATACCCCGCTGGCGGATTTCTTCACCTGGGGACGTGCGCTGAGATTCGCGGATGGTCCTGACGAAGTTCATCTACGCAGCCTGGCCAGATGGGAGCTCGGCGAGAGTTCTACCCGCTTTGGGCAGTCGGCTGCCTATCTGACTCCATTCGCCTCCTGAACCGGTCGTATCAGCAGCGCGGTGCGAACCCTACCCCGGAGAGGGATGGCCGGGGAGCGGCTTGATTGCAGTCAAGGCGCGGGCAGCCGGCCTGCCTAGAGTATCGCGACACCCCAAGCACTAGAGGTCGAGTCATGCATCTGGTATGCCCGGCGGGCAGTCTGCCTGCCCTGAAAGCTGCACTGCAGCAGGGGGCTGACGCCATCTATGTTGGTTTTCGAGATGACACCAACGCACGCCACTTCGCAGGGCTCAACCTGGGCGAGCGGCAGCTGGACACCGGTCTCCAGCTGATACGTCGTGCCGGGCGGCAACTCTACGTGGCGGTCAACACCTATGCCCAGCCAGGTGGCTGGGAACGCTGGCAGCGTGCTGTGGACCGTGCCGCTGACCTGGGGGTGGATGCGCTGATCGCCGCCGACCCTGGCGTGCTGGCCTATGCCTGTCGGCGCCACCCCGATCTGAATTTGCATCTCTCGGTCCAGGGCTCGGCTACCAACGCTGCCGCGCTGGCGTTCTACCAGCAGCGCTACAACATCCGACGTGCCGTGCTGCCTCGCGTACTCTCGCTGGCCCAGGTGCGCCAACTGGCGGAGAAATGCACGGTACCGCTGGAGGTCTTCGCCTTCGGCAGCCTGTGCATCATGGCCGAGGGCCGCTGCCACCTGTCTTCCTACGTCACCGGTGAGTCGCCCAACCTCTGCGGGGTGTGCTCGCCAGCCAAGGCGGTCCGTTGGCAGGAGGATGCCCAGGGGCTGAGTTCGCGCCTGGGGGGCGTGCTGATCGATCGCTATTCCCCGACGGAGTCCGCCGGTTACCCGACCCTGTGCAAGGGGCGTTTCGTGGTGGACGGCAACCGTTTCCATGCGCTGGAAGAGCCGACCAGCTTGAACACCCTGGACCTGATTCCGGAGCTGGTGGGCATGGGTATCGCCGCCGTGAAGATCGAGGGCCGCCAGCGCAGCCCCGCTTATGTCGAACAGGTGACCAGGGTCTGGCGTGAGGCACTGGATGCCTATGCACGGGCACCGCGGCAGTTCGCCGTGCAAGAACAGTGGCGCAAGGCGCTGGATGGGCTATCCGAAGGCAGCCAGACCACGCTCGGCGCCTACCACAGATCCTGGCAGTGAGGTCGATATGAAGCTGAGTCTGGGTCCCGTGCTGTTCTACTGGAGCCGCGAGAGGTTGCTGAATTTCTATGCCGATATGGCGGAGCAGCCGCTGGACATCATCTACCTGGGCGAGACGGTCTGCTCCAAACGCCGGGCCATGTCGCTCGATGGTTGGCTGGGGCTGGCGCGCGAGCTGCGCGAGTGCAGCCGTGCGGAGTTGGTGCTCTCCGGCCTGACGCTGGTCGAGGCGTCGTCCGAGCTGTCCAGCCTGAAACGCCTGTGCGATAACGGCGAGTTGCTGGTGGAGGCGAACGACATCGGCGCCGTGCAGCTGCTGCGTGAACGCAACGCACCGTTCGTGGCCGGGCCGGCACTCAATCTGTACAACGCCCATGCGCTGAGTGAGCTGATCGATTGCGGCCTGCGGCGCTGGGTGCCGCCCGTGGAAATCTCGCGGCACCTGCTGCAGGACTGCCTGCATCAGCTGGACGTGCTGGGGCGGCAACGGCCTCAGGTCGAGCTGTTCGCCTATGGCCACCTGCCCCTGGCCTATTCGGCCCGTTGCTTCACCGCGCGAGCAGAGAACCGGCCCAAGGATGACTGTCGTTTCTGTTGCCTGAACTATCCCGAGGGCATCCCCATGTACAGCCAGGAAAACCAGGCGCTGTTCACGCTCAATGGCATCCAGACCATGTCTGCCGAAGTCTGCAACCTGCTTCCGGACTATCCGGAGATGGCGGCGACCGGTATCGACGTATTGCGCCTGAGCCCTCGCTACGAAGGCATGGCCAGCATCATTCAGTCCTTCGCCGAGGTCCGTGCCGGCTCGATGCCGCCTTTGGCGCTGGATGGTTGCAATGGGTATTGGCATGGCCAGCCGGGCATGTTGCGAATCGATGGAGCCGAACTATGAACCTTGTCAGCCTGGCGTTACGCGTGGGTGAGCCCCTTCTGCCGCTTGGGCGACACCTGCCCTTTGTCCTGCAGCGCGAGCTGATGGAGCGAGCCGTGGCGAAAGTGTTCGCCGAGCCGCTTGCCGATGGTTCATTCAACCTTCTCGAGGGCCGCTGGCTGCGTCTGGAGATATCCGATCTCCAGCTGGCCTGGTGCCTGACCTACGACGGCGTGCGCCTGCGCATAGAAGAGCGGGCCTCCGGAGACGTTTGCATCCGTGGCCGCTGGCGGGAGTTCCTCCTGCTGGCCAGCCGTCAGGAAGACCCGGACACCCTGTTCTTCCGACGCCGATTGGTGATCGAGGGCGATACTGACCTGGGACTGGGAGTGAAGAACCTGCTGGACGGGCTGGACCCGGATCAGCTTCCGCCCCGGCTCTGGCTCCTGCTTCGCCGGATGGGCGAAGAGGTTCGGCAAGCTTCCGCCTGAGGGTGCCTCAGTCATCGACGGTGACGAGGGGACGGAATTGCATCTCCTCGCTATCCAGCAGCCTGACGACTTCCAGGTACGCCTCGTCGACTGTCTCGCTGGAGAAGTCTTCTCCGTAGCGTTTCTTCAGGCCTTGCTCGCTGAGGACCAGGTGGACACTGGCCTGTACGTCGTGCTGGTCGAGACAGCCGCGCACGCACTGCAGGCGGCAACCATCTATGGCCAGGATGGGGCGGCCACTGTTGGCCGTGCTGACCAGTGACGACACGCGCCCGCCAACACCGGCGATGCAGGACATCTCGGCCAGGCCGGCACGGTCCAGGCGAACGGCAATGGTGTTGGCGAGTTGTGCGACGTTGGAACAGCCGGAGCAGGAGTACACGAGGGGCAGTTTCGGGTTTTTCATGGGGGACTCCTGGTCGGCGTTGCCTGCGGACTACTCCTGGTAGCTGACGAGGCTGGGGCGATCGAGAACGCGGATGACACGACGCTCCATCGCGATGAGGCCTGCGTCGATCATCCGGTGCAGGATTCGCGAGAAGGTCTCCGGCTGAATGCCGAGCTGCGAGGCGATCATGCGTTTTGGCACGCTCAGTCGTATCTGCCCGGCGGGGCTTTCCTGCTCCTGGCAGAGATAGCGAACGACCCGGCGGCTTGCGTTGCCCAGGGCCAGGGTATCGATCTCGTTGAGCCTCTGGCTCAGCCGGGTGCTGAGGCTGGTCAGCAATTCCAGACAGGCCTTGGGCTGCTCTTCCAGCACACGCCGGTAGTGCGCGCCATCGATGCTGATCAGGCTGCTGGGTTTGAGTGCGTTGGCGGTCTCCGGATAGTTCCGGCTGCCGCTGAACAGCAGCGCCTCGGCGAAGCTCTGCCCCGGGGCAATGACTTCCACGAGCTTCTCCTGGCCCTCGGGCAATACCCGGGTCAGGGTGATCTGGCCTTCCAGCAGCAGATAGAAGCGGTCGGCCTCATCGCCCTGGTGGAAGAGCACGGAGCCCACCTCCAGGCGCCGGTGGATCGCCAGGCAGCAGATCTCCTGGAAGAGCGCCTCTGGCAGTCGGTCGAACAAGTGGTGTTGGCGCAGGAACGCCCGTGTCGAAGAATCGGTAAGCATGGTTCACCTCCATGGGCCAAATGGTAGGTGGGGTACCCTGGTGCTCCCATTCCTCCTAGGCACTACCTCCAAAGAGGTGGGCCGCTCTCGGTGAATGTCCCGCCGACGGTCTCAGCGCAGATGCTCCAGGGCCCATACCGCTGCCTCGACGCGTGAGCGCAGTCCCAGCTTGTGCAGCACGTTCTTCACATGGACCTTCACCGTGCCTTCGGCGATGCCGAGGGTGTTGCCGATCATCTTGTTGCTCAGTCCGGAAGCGATCCCCTTGAGTACCTGGTGCTCGCGCTCGGTCAGGTCCAGTGAGCCGGCGCTCTGCGGGGTACGCAGGGCTTGCGCCAGCACGGTGGCCAGCGAAGGGCTCACTACCAGGGTGCCACCCAGCACGTCACGCAGCCGTGCGATCAGTAGCTCGGGCTCCATGTCCTTGAGCAGATAGCCGTCGGCACCGAAGCGCATGGCGTCGCGTACGTCGCTCTCCGCATCGGAGACGGTGAACAGCAGGATCTTGCCGGCGAAGCCCTGGTCGCGCAGGCGCTTCAGCGTTTCCAGGCCTCCGAGCTGGGGCATGTTGTTGTCCAGCAGCACCAGGTCCGGCGCAAGCCTCAGGGCTTCGGCGCAGGCTTCCTCGCCATTGCTCGCTTCACCGACCACGACCAGATCGCTTTCCAGTTCGATCAGCTGGCGGATGCCACGGCGCATCATCGGGTGATCGTCGACCAGCATCAGGGTGTGGGCATTCATAGGGTGGCCTCATGTTTCAATTGCCCCAGAAACGCGGGGCTGAAGTGCAGCTCGACGCGTGTGCCCTGCTGCTCGCGGCAGGTGATGGTCAACCTGCCGCCGAGGCTGCGGGCGCGCTCGTGCATGATGTTCAGGCCGTGGTGCTGGCGCGGGTCGAAGCCCGGCGTGATGCCGATGCCGTCGTCTTCGATGAGCAGTTCCACTTCCTGGGCGCTTTGCCGCAGGCGCAGCCAGGCCTGGCTGGCCAGGGCATGGCGGGCACAGTTGGAAAGCGCCTCGCGAGCGATCTGCAGCAGGTGTATCTGTTCGGTGGCGGACAGGTTGAAGGCCAGCGGCGTGCTGTCGAACAACACGCGAATGGCGCCGCGCTCGGCGAACTCGCGCGCCGCATCATCGAGTGCCTGGGTGATGCCGCCGTCCTGGATCTGCAGGCGGAAGGTGGTGAGCAGTTCGCGTAGTTGGCGGTAGGCGTTGTTCAGACCATCCCGCAGCTCGTCGCTGACATCGAGAAGATGCTCGTCACTTTCACCTCGACGAATGAGTGTCTGCAGGCGGCTCACCTGCAGTTTCATGTAGGACAGGGCCTGGGCCAGGGAGTCATGCAGCTCGCGGGCGATGGTCGTGCGCTCGTCCAGCAGCAGCAGGCGATTGTCCTGTTCGCGTTGACGCTCCAGCGACAGTGAGGTGCCGACCAGGTGTGCCAGAGCCTGGATCAGCTCGCATTCCCAGGGGCGTGGTGGGTGGCCGTCGAGGTAGTGGGCACGCAGTTCGCCGAGGTTGTTGCCTTGCGAGCTGATGGGGTAGATCAGGCTGTTGGGGCCGCAGTGACGCTTGCAGTTGGAGCAGTCGTTGCGTGCGCAGATGTCCCTTTCCGCGCTGCCATGCAGGGCAAGCACATGCTCCACCGGCCCCTGGGATTCGCCTTTCAGGCACAGGCTCAGGCGCAGACCGGGCAGGCGCTGCTGAAAGCAGTCGATCAGGGTGTCGAGCTGGGCGGCGCTCGCCGTGGCACTGGCGAGGCTGCGGCTGCTCTGATAGAGCAGCTCGAGTGCCGCATTGCTCTGTGCCAACTGCTGGGTTTTCTCCGCGACGCGGGAGGCGAGGGTGCGATGGGATTCTTCGATGGCGTCGGCCATGGCGTTGAAGCTGTCCGCCATCCGCCCGAGTTCGTCGGTGGAGCGGTACTCGACCCGAGCATCGAGATCACCTGCGCGAAAGCGGTCGGTTGCGCTCAGCAGCTTCTGCAAGGGCCTGATCACGCTGTTCTGTAGCTCGAGCATGCCAACCAGCAGGATGATCACGGTCATCAGCAGTGATGCTCCCTGGATACTCTGCTGCCAGTTCTGGCGGTGCTCGCTCTGCCGCTGCAGCAACATGACGAACTGTTCGAGCCGTTCGACGAACAGCTCTGACTGTTGCTGGAAGACGCCGCTGTCGCGATGTTCGAGCGCTGGAAGCAGGTGCTCCTGCCATTGCCTCCGGATATCACCGTAGGCACGTGCGACCGGACTATCCTGGTCGTCTTCGATCATGTGCTTCAAAGTATCGCTGTTCAGGCGCCGCTGCATGTCGTCGCGCAGCAGGCCTATCTCCTGGGGCGCCGCGCTCGCTTCGAGCTGCCAGGCGAGGCGGTACGTAGCCATGCGCAGGGAGCCGGCAGTGTTGATGGCGGCCGCGTCATTCTCGCTGACCCAGGCGATCAGTACGGCGCTAAGTGCGCTGCATAGGGTGAGCGTGGCGATCAACAGGACCGAGAGGCCTGCGCGAGCGGGCAGGGAGCCCTTCAGCCAATCCAGCATGCTGGCCAACCTCCTGCTGAGTTCCGATGCAGTGTCGATTCCGTCAGATATCCCTCTGTCTTGGGCGGGGTATCTCTTTAGAGGTATCTGGCGAGGATCTTAGGACTCGGGTCGTCGCTGCCTCCTTGACGGGGATCAAGAAGGAAAGGATGTCGGCGCAGGAGGGGGAGTGAGGATACTCGTGGCCGGCGGGATGAAGCAGGCTCATTCGAGGTGTGGCGACTCGAGCGTCATCGGTCTGCCCGACATATCGGCCAACTGCCAGGCCAGCGGCTGCTGGCGATGGCCCTTCCATGGGCCAGGGAGCCGTCGAGGGCGTGTGCTAGATGGTGCGTGAGAAACGGCCGTTCTGACCTTCGCCCAGGTAGGCGTCGAATGCCATCGCCACACTGCGCATCATCAATTGCCCTTGCGGCAACAACACCAGTGCGTCTTCTGTTACCTCTACCAGATCATCGGCCAGATGTTCTTCGAGTCGCACCAGTGATTCGGCGAAGTATTCGAGGAAACGGATACCGTGGCGGGCCTCCACCTCGGCGTACTCGATCCGGCCGTGGCACATCAGGGCGCTGATCACATCACGCCTCAGCACGTCATCGGCGCTCAGGCGATAGCCGCGGTGCACCGGCAACATCCCCTGATCGATGCGGGCATAGTATTGCGAGAGCTCCTTGACGCTCTGGCTGTAGCTGTCGGCCACCTTGCTGATCGACGAGACGCCGAGGCCGATCAGGTCGCAGTCCGCATGGGTGGAGTAGCCCTGGAAGTTGCGTTGCAGGGTGCCCTGTTCGCGGGCCAGGCTCAGCTCGTCGTCCGGCAGGGCGAAGTGATCCATGCCGATGTAGACGTAACCCGCTGCGGTCAGGCGCTGGATGGTTAGCTCCAGCAGCTCGAGCTTGCGCTCCGGTGGCGGCATGTCTTCGCGGCGGATCAGGCGTTGTGCTCGCACCAGTTCGGGCAGGTGTGCATAGCTGTAGGCAGCGATGCGGTCCGGGCGCAGGGCGATGATCTTGCTCAGCGTGGTGTCGAAGCTGGCCACTGTCTGCAACGGCAGGCCATAGATCAGGTCGACCGATACGGATTTGAACCTGGCCTGGCGAGCGGCGCTGACCAGATCGTAGATCTGTTGCTCGCTCTGCACGCGATTGACGGCAGCCTGTACTTGCTCGTCGAAGTCCTGCACGCCGAAGCTCAGGCGGTTGAAGCCCTGTGCGCGCAGCTCGGTGATGCGTTCGAGGCTGATGGTCCGCGGGTCGACTTCGATGGAGAACTCGTGGTTGTCGCTCTCGTCGAGGTTGAAATGCTCGCGCAGGCAGCCCATCAGCTCGTCGAGTTGCTCGCTGGTCAGGTAGGTCGGAGTGCCACCGCCCAAGTGCAGTTGGGTCAGCTTGCGGGTTTGATCGAACAGTTGCGCCTGCATGGCGATTTCGCGCTTGAGGTACTCCAGATACTCGACGGCTCGGTGGGTCTTCTGCGTGATGATCTTGTTGCAGGCGCAGTAATAGCAGAGGCTCTTGCAGAACGGGATGTGGATATAGACAGACAGCTGTTTGGCCGGTGCCTGATTGCTCAGCGCGGCGGCCTGCAGATAGTCGTCCAGGGCAAAGGCCTGGTTGAACTGGGGCGCGGTGGGGTAGGAGGTATAGCGGGGGCCAGGTCGATCATATTTCTTGACCAGGGAACGGTCGAAGCTCAAGGCGTGTGTCATGTAAATCTACTCCTTCCAGACCTCTGCTCTACACAGGAGGTCTCTGCAACAGGCTAGGCGCACGGTTTGGCGCCTGGTGCTGCGGCACCTCGTAAGTGCCGCAGTCGATGTGTGTTTTTATAGCTGGCTAGCGAAGAGGACGTCTGACCGACGGTTTCCGTTCGTGAAGGTGTGGGAGGAGTCTCCCGCCAAAAAAAGTAGAGCGCCTGGTAGTGTTTTGCCGAGGTGTTGGTGGCTGATCGGCGTGGTAGTGACATGGTTCACGAACGCGGCAGGATCAGATTTGACCATGATCAAGTGAAGCTCAATCTCCCGCCGTACATTCATCCTGTCTTGTGTTCGCAGCAAGAAAAACGACTAGATGATGTGCCTCAGGAGGGTTGGAAATGAGTCCCGAGCAAATGCCTTATCGCCCGCAGAAGCTGATCAAGCGCGACGGTAGCGAGGTGTCTTTCGATATCGACAAGATCGAGCGCGCCATCGAGGCGGCAGGTCAGGCCACCAGGCAGTTCGGCGCCTATGAGGCGAAGGCTTTGGCCGATGCCGTGTTGTCCCGGTTGCTGGACTTCCAATGCCTGGCGGTGGAACAGGTGCAGGAGAAGGTCGAACTGATCCTCATGGAGGCCGGCTACTACACCACCGCCAGCGCCTACATAGTCCACCGGGAGCGCAATGCGCGGCAGCGCCCGTTGCAGTCCTGAGACTCCCTCAGGCGCTCCATCCCCAGAACTGCAGCCACCAGCAGTATCCCAGCAAGCCGTTGGCCAGCAGCAGGCCGGCCAGCGGCGCTACTTGCTGGTGCGCCGACAGCTTCTGGCAGATTCGCCAGCCAAGCCAGAGGCTCCAGCACGCTGCGCCGGCCAGAAGGGCTGCCCGCGCGGGTTGCACCCAGGTGAGCAGGAACCCTTCGTAGCGCAAGAGTTTGACGGTGGTGGAGGAGAGGCCGAGGAACAGGCCGAGCGCGCCGGGGGGAATGAGGCACAGGCTCAGGTGACGAGCGAAGGCAGCAGGCTGCCCGACCAGCCTGCTGCCGGTCTGCAGCAGGAGTTGCAGCGCGCCGCCCAGCAGCATGCTACTGGCGGCCAGATAGAGACAGATAGCCAGGCCATCGAGCCAGGTGAAGGCGTCGTTGTTCTGAGGGTAGTGAGTCAGCACCCACCAGGGGGCCGAGGCGTGAAGCGGCCAGAGAATGTCCTGCCCGACCAGCCATTCGGCCATGGTCTGCTTCAGCGTGATGAACCAGGGGCTGATGGTCCATTGAAATGCGCCGATGGCCAACCCGATGACGCCATACAGCAGCAGGCGAGGCTCCCAGTGGTTGTCCGTTTCATTGCCCTGCTCGACGATCTCCGAGCTGCTGGAGCGTGCGATCAGGCGAACCGCATTGCGTTGTCCGCTGCAACGTCCGCAGGCATGGCAGGCGGAAGCTCCGCGCATGCGGCGGATGTCCAGCAGCGGCCCGCAGTTGGGCGGAGGCAGATGGGGCGGGAGATTCTCTCGCCAGCGCTGTTCATCGACCTGGAAGTGCACCGGCGCCAGCCTCGCCAGCAAGGCGAAGACACCGCTGACAGGGCAGAGGTAGCGGCACCATACCCGCTTGCCACGGCCATAGAGGAAGCCCACCAGCATGGCGGCCAGGGTCGATCCCCCGAGGATGAGCAGGGCTGCCTGGGCGTAGTCGTAGACGCTGATCAGTTGGCCATACAGGGTGGTCAGCAGAAAGCCGACTGTCGGCCAGCCACCCCAGCGCATCCAGCGCGGCACGCCGCGCCCCCGCCCATGCTGGCTGGCCCATTCGGTCAGCGAGCCTTCAGGGCAGAACAGTCCACACCAGACGCGCCCGAACAGCACTATCGAGAGCAGTACGAAGGGCCACCAGATGCCCCAGAAAATGAACTGGGCCAGCAGCGTCAGGTTGTCCAGAATGCGCGCCTGATTGTCCGGCAGAGGAAGCGTTGCCGGAATCACCAGCAGGATGGCGTAGCTCATTACGACAGCCCACTGCGCTTTGCGGATGAGCCCGGCGCGACGCCTCATGGCGTCGCCCAGTGCGCCGAGCCAGCGATTCAGGCCTGCTGTCATACCAGGCCCCGAGGGGCTCCCTGCCGGTACTGCCGGGGAGTGCGCCGCCAGCAGTAGGCGAGCGTCCAGAAACCGGCGAGCAGAGCAACTGAGAGGATTGAAGGCATGGCCCGGTAGCCCGTCAGCCCTGCGATCATTCCGCCGACGCTGGAGCCGTCGTCCAGCCAGGCAGAGCTGTCCCACACGGGGTCGCCCAGCCAGCCGTAGAACTGGTCAGGCAGATCCATTCCCATCAGCTGCCCCGTGGCTCGATCAAGGGCGTTCATCAGCATGGCGCCGCCAAGCGAGATCATCAGTATTTCGCTGATGGCGAAGAAGCGGCGCCAGTCCATCATTCGGCTGCCCAACTGCAGCAAGGCGAAGCTCAATGCCCCGAGCAGTGCACCCAGCCCCGCTCCGAGCAGCATCCCGGATGCGCTGGTGGATCCGGCGGAGCCGTACAGAAAGATGGCAATCTCGCTACCTTCACGCGCCACGGCGATAGCGACCAGGGCTACCAGGCCACTGCGTCGACTCTGGTCCAGAGCATGTTCGGCACGTTCTTCCAGGCTTCCGCGCAGTTCCCGGCCGTTGTGGCGCATCCAGATCACCATCTGCAGGATCAGCACGCTGGCCGTGGCGCACATGGCCGCCTGGAACCATTCGCCGGCCTCTCCGCTCATCCAACTGCCCGCAAGGACCATCAGTGCGGCCAGCGCAACGGCCAGGGTGATACCGCCCAACACCCCGAGCCAGAGCAGGTGCGTGTATCGGTGCCGTTCCTGCTGCCGTTTCAGCCACGCGTAAAGCAGCCCGATGACCAGCAGGGCCTCGACGCTCTCGCGCCAGACAATCAGTAATGCCTGTTCCATATCTGCTTCCTACTGCGCCTCGATGTAGCCGCCGGGCAGATCGAGGTGGAATTCGTCGAAAAAGCTGTACCGACCAGGCTTTAGCGGATGGATCACGACAAACGAGGTGACGCCGGGGCTGAGCACCTTCTCCACCCGCAGGGGCAGGCTCTCGAACTCGATCGGCCCTTGGCCGACGTTGTGCACGATGATCTTGAAGCGCTGCCCAGCAGGCACGGTCAGGCGGGGTGGAGTGAAGTGACCGTCGCTGATCTGCAGCTCATAGGTCGGCAGCGGCGCTCCCCAGGCAGGAAGTGCCAGCATCAGCACGATGAGGGGAAGGATTTTCATGTGCTCTCCTGCGAGCAGGTGCGCTCCATGGCGCACCGGGCCAGCTCAGTAGCCGCCTTTCTTGCCGATGCCGGCGAAGGTGAAGCTGTACTCGAGCTCGCAGGGCTCGAACCAGGCCGCTACGCCGGTCTCCTTGTCGGTATGGCGACCGAAGGCGTGATGTCCGCCAGGAGGGGACACCTTGTAGGTGAGCTGGTACTGGCCGGGGCCGTCCAGTTTCAGGTTGTCGCCGTAGTGCGGTCCGTCGCTGGCGACCATCGCGTGGAAGTCCCCGCGCATCACCTTGTCGCTACCCATCCGTTGCAGGGTGTATGAGATGGAGAGATAGGGCACGAAGCTCCCCTCCTGAAAGCCGTGGCGGTTGTCTTCCAAGGCACTGATGTCCGCCTCCATGTGCACGTCTGATTCGGCGGCAGGGCGCATCATGCCCGGTGGGTCCATCTCGATCGGCTGCAGATAAACGGCACCGACTTCCATGCCAGCGCATTGTCGGGGCTCCCCGATGGGGTATTCCTTGGCCATGGTGGCGCCTGTGGCGAGAAGGAGGCAGAGGGGAAGCAGGGCAGTGGGCTTCATATGGGCTCCAGTTGAGAAGTGTTGGCGCCAGCGTATGAAGCTCAAAGCTAATCAGTAATGATTCTTGTCAATTTTGCGGAAAGGGACGGGGTGGAGTTGAGTTTGATCAACTGTAGAGCTGTACACGGTTGTACCTGGCGTCCGGCCATTCTGTTGATTGGTGGTGACAAGACTGGCGATGGCCGCTGGTATGAAACTAATGTCCCGCTGGCTGACCGTTTGTATGACGAACATCTGGAACAGCTTCGGAAGGAGGGCTTGATAGATGGCTAAGAAATTTGCAGAGCTACGCGCAAAGATGGGGCCTGAGTCTCAGGCCCGAGTCGAGATAAAGGCCCAGGAGCTGCTAGCTGAAATGCCGCTCAATGAGCTGCGTCAGGCTCGCGGTCTTTCACAGAAGGTGCTGGCTGAGGTCCTGCATGTACAGCAACCGTCGATTGCCAAACTGGAAAAGCGGACTGATATGTATATTTCCACCCTGCGCAGCCATATCGAGGCTATGGGTGGCCAGTTGGAAGTCATCGCCCGTTTCCCTGACGGCGCGGTGAAGATCAGTAACTTTGCCGAGATTGGTGCCGAAGCCTCCCCGACGTGATTCTTCGACAGCTTTTCGACACCCAAAGAAAAACCCCTGAATTTCTCTAGGAAAATCAGGGGTTTATTTGGTGGAGCCGGGGGGATTTGAACCAGCTTCTAGCTCTGTTCACTGATGGCCTTCATTGACCAATGCTGGTGAATCTGGGCCTCCCGATGTGGTCGATCTGGCTAAGGTTGGCATTCCTTGGTCTGTGATTTCGACACCTTTTCGACAGTCTCCCTAGACATTCTTACCTCCGCCCCCGTAGCTTTCTCTCTTGACGGCGCCGTCTGGTGCCACGGTCTTGGCGAGTGTCGCTTTTCATCCTGCCGCAAGTCGCGTTTGCCTCTCAGCGAAGCAGGAAAATCAAAAGCTTAGCTCGTAACAAGGAACGTTATGCGACACAAATGGCGGAAAACATTACCCCACTTTTGTCGCCTACTTATAGTTAGGCAACAAAATGGGACTCGACATCCATCTCGAAGCAGATAGCCGTCTTGCAACATCCGAAATAGCCAGAATTCTCGAAAAAATTGGCGCACACAATATTGAACTAACTGAACGGTCTGTTGATGCCTATTTTGAGTCTGGCCTTTCAGTAAGTGCCACAAAATCATCAGATGCAGCCATCTATGCAGAAGAAGCAAAGGGCTTATCTTTTCCTGTAGCAACACGCTGTTATTTCAGGGTAAAAGGCCCAGAGCCAGAGGGGCTTTCACCGCTGCGCGATTTAGAGCTATTTTTAAGGCGCATTTCTGCGGAGTGTGAAGCCCATTTTCTGGTTTCATTTCAATACGAATCACTTATGTACTGGCGTGACGGGTCAGGTTTGCATGTTGCCTAACAATGCGCTCAACTGCCGCTCACTTCGTTCGCTGGACAGTCAAAAGCTACGCTTTTGCCTGCCCGTTAGCTTAATCGTTAGAGGCAGCCAAGGATGAGCGTCTACTTCGAGAACGGATTTTCAGAGCCCAAGGCAATGATCCTCACCTTTGCGGGCTATATTTTCATCCTGTGCCTCCCCCTTGCCATTACATACATAGCAA